>NZ_FOVR01000038.1 GCF_900115225.1 Cohaesibacter marisflavi
AGCATCTTCTCGCTGTTAAAATCTCAAGGCTGGGTTAACGACAAAAGTTTGCGACACGCCCTCGCAAAATCATTGCCCGCATAGAGGCAACCTCGAAAGGCTGCGACGCCCGTTTCATCGTCACCAACCTGTCCGGCCGGGCCAAGCATCTTTATGAGAAGGTCTATTGCGCTCGCGGCAATATGGAAAACATGATCAAGGAGCACAAGCTCTACACAAAGTCAGATCGTACATCTTGCCACCGGTGGGAAGCCAATCAGTTCCGGCTGTTTCTGCATACCGGGGCCTATTGGCTCCTGCTCAAGTTGAGAAGGGCGGCACCCAAAAGATCAAAATGGAGAGGGGCGTCATTCGAGACCATCCGCAGGTCATTCCTGAAAATCGCGGTACGGGTCGAGCAGCTCAAGTCAAAGATCAAGATTGCCTTCCCGACAGCCTGCCCGAACCAGTCTATGATGATCTTGCTGGCTCAGCGCATCGCTGCTCAAAGCCCGTGACAGGGGCGGCATGTGCCGCTATGCATCCTGATAACATCAACCTCAAGCCCCTGCCATATCTCCTGAAAACAACGCCCGTGAAACCCGGAGGCAAGGTTATGTCTGGCGAATTTAGAACTAACCTCATGAATTATTCGGGCTAGCGAACCTAAGCGCCCAGCTGGCTTTAGGCATTTTGGGACTACTTTTGCTTGATCTCATGAAACTGAGACAGGCCAATCTACGCACCTTGAAGGCCGATGCTAACAGCAGCGATTATTGTTTGTGCGAGCCTTTATGCCATTGATGGTGATACGGCCAAATGTGATGGCACAAACCTGCGCATGCTTGGCGATGGCACCCCTTATGTTGATGGGGTTGATACGCCTGAATCTGGTAAAAGAGCCAAATGTCCTTATGAACGCCAACTTGCTGAGAAGGCTACACGCCGGTTTGCAGAGCTCCTACGAGATCCTAATCTGACGATAGAAGATTCAGGCGAACGCGGTCCCTTTAATCGCCCGCTTGTGCGGTTTCGGCTTGGAGACGGAAGAACGGCTGGCGCTATTCTGCTATCAGAGGATCTTGCTCGTGTTTGGCATCGAGGGCGTCACATTGACTGGTGTCGATAAGCGAGAAATTCAGGATTCCGATCTGGGCCAAGGTCGGACAATGCGGCGGCATGGGAAGGGTAGGGGCTTTAGCCACTACCCTTTTCTATTGCCCCGATCGGCAAGAAGAATGGTGAGGGCAGCATACCTTCAATTGTTCATCAAAAAGACACTCGGAGCCGATCAAGAAACAATCCTGCATCCATTTGCCTGCGAACTTGGTTTGGAAGCAGGAAGCATACAAAAAACTGATCGAATTGGGTCTCCACCAATCTCAATGACTTGAAGAAATATTAATATGGCTCCATCAAAATGATTTTTATTAAGTGCTTTGATCTTCGCAAGGCATGCACGAGCCTCGCTAGAGATAACTATATAGAATATGGAAGAAATCTCATGAAGGTATCAGAGAAAGTGCGCAGTTTGTCTCTTAGGAGCTGGTTAGTGCTGGGCATGTGTATGGTTTTGTTGCCGTTCGCGAGCACCGCATTTTATGGCTACAAGATTTACCGCGAAGAAATATCGAAGACATTTGAGACTGTTATTCATGCCCACCACAGGATGTTGCTCCCACTAGAGCGGATTCAAGACATTTTCTGGGATATCTCAGACGAGATCAACGACTATGCCCAAGAAGGTGGCGCTGGCCATATAGTTTCTTTCGAAGCCTCAGCCAAAGCTGTACAGGCACAACTGGTGGAAATGAGCTTAGCGATTGCGGACAACAGCCGCTATGAACAGATCCTTCATGGTGTGCAGCTGCACTGGGAACAGGTGCTCAAGGTGGTGCCTGGTGTTCTAGAAGGCACGCCAACCACGGCAGATAGCAATCTTCAAATCTTTGAGCGCGAGATTTCCAAAGCAGCCCAACAACTCGGGCAACTTGCAGAAGAACTCCGATCTGAAAGCGAAGAAGCGCATCGGACCACGCTGGAAGCAATTAAAAGGTTTGAGATCCTTGCTCTGTTGGCCGCTATTTTGGCAATCGGTTTGGCCATTGTTACGATATATACGATTGACCGTGTGCTGATGATTAGCACTGACAAGCTCGTGGAGGGGGCCATGAGAGTGGCCTCCGGAGATAGAGAGCAGGAGATTGATATTCAGGTCCCCCCTGAATTGGCATCGGTTGCTAAAGCTTTCAACACGATGACAAGGCAAATTGTACTTCAGGAAGCCAAACTGCAATTAGCTGCGCGTCTTGATGGTTTGACTGGTTTGAAGAACCGGCGTGAGTTTGATCTCAAAGTAGCCGAGCAAATCGACGCAACCAATGTGAAAACAGCTTCTTCTGCTCTTCTGATGATCGATATTGATCATTTCAAGAGGTTCAATGACAGCCATGGCCACTTGGCCGGCGATGATGCCTTGCGCCATGTCGCCAAGGTTATTGCCTCAGGCGCCAGAGAGACCGATGAGGTCTTCCGATATGGCGGTGAGGAATTTGCTCTGCTTCTTTCAGATATTCGGCAGAATCAGATCCTTCAGGCGGCCGAAAGAATTCGCCGTGAAGTCGAGAAGACCCATATCCTGCTGCCCAACGGAGAATATGAGACTATCACGGTGAGCATCGGAGCCGCCGAATTTGCGGGCGGGATTTCATTCAATGACATTGTAGGGCAGGCGGACAAGGCCCTTTATCAGGCGAAGGCGTCTGGTAGAAACAAGGTCATTGTGGCGAAGTTCTAAACCGCAGCGATCCTATGGGGCGTGTCGCAAACTTTTGTCGTTAACCCAGCCTTGAGATTTTAACAGCGAGAAGATGCTTCGATTTGTTGAAGGAGCACCGTATGATTCTCA
>NZ_FOVR01000041.1 GCF_900115225.1 Cohaesibacter marisflavi
TTGAGAGATTGAAATGATTGGCCTGCCCCTTTCTCAAGGCGCGCATAACCTCAAATCCCTTGATGGTCGCATACGCTGTTTTCATCGTTTTGAACGGCCCTGTCGCAAACTTTTGTCGTTAACCAGGATTTGAGATTTGTGCGGTGAGAAGGTGCTCCGATTTATTGAAGGAGCGTCGTATGATTCTCAATGCCATTGCCGAAAAGCTGAAACGAAAATCGAAAGATGACTTCAAAGGCAGACAATTTGAGGCGTGGCTGATCATTCAGGCGGTATCTTGGTATCTGCGTTACCCGTTGAGCTATCGGGATCTCGAAGAAATGTTCCTTGAGCGCGGCTTTGAAGTTGACCATAGCACAATCAACCGATGGGTTCTGACCTACGCTCCCTTGATCGAGAAACGGTTGCGTCGGTTTCGCAAACCCCATTGCGGGTCTATTCGGGTGGATGAAACTTACATCAAGGTGCGGGGGAAGTGGAAATATCTGTACCGAGCCATAGATAAGCACGGCAATCCCGTGGATTTTCTGCTCACCGCCAATAGAGATCTTGATGCAGCAAAGCGTTTCTTCAACAAAATGCTCAAGGATGAGCCGCTCCTGTCGCCGGGCAAGATCGGCACTGACGGTGCCAACACATTCCCGTCAACGATCAAACAATCGGTCGACAAAGGCCACCTGAGGCCGGACCCTGTCCATTATGTTACCAAGCATCTGCAGCAGCGTATTGAGAGTGATCATTTTAGGGTAAAGAAAAATATGCTCAGGATTGGTGGTTTCCGATCCTTCCATACTGCGAGACGAACCATCGCTGGTTTCGAAGCCATGCTGTGGCTTAAGAAGGGCTTCGACTTCGCGGAGACATGGACCGTTCGCGAACAGAATGATCTCATTGCTCTCCTCTTTGGACTTCAAAAAGTTAACGAAGCATGAAAATGACGCTGATCACAGCACAAACAGGGCCTGATTGAAACTTTGCGACGCGCCCCTCGACGCTCATCACCAGCCAACTCCCCATCAGCACATGGCATGATGTCATTGGTGAGCCGACCTTCGCTGATGCCATCCTCGACAGGTTCGTT
>NZ_FOVR01000037.1 GCF_900115225.1 Cohaesibacter marisflavi
CCTCGAAGATTGGTGGATTCGCGTAGCAACGACGATCCAATCAGATGCACCGCCAACTTTCAAATCCTCCAAACACCAGATTCACCTATAGCTCATGGCCGAGACCTTTATTCTCGAAACAGGCACCATGATCATGCTCGACCACATGGCAGAGAGCAGATACATGGTATTTTAGCGCAATCAAGCTGATTTATAGTTCTTTCAGATTAGTTGGACAGGAAGACGACACCTCTTCCCTGATGCGTATTCCGGCGTATCCGCCCACCAGTTCCTGACTATCCACCCACCTCTGATGCGTTGCCGTGAGGCTGATAATTTTAGTTATCAGTGTGAGCTTGTTTCATCATCCATATTGGCGTGAGTTTTTCGAAACCATTGCCCCTCAAGTTCGAGGCGATAGGCGTTGTGAACGAACCTATCGAGGATGGCATCAGCGAAGGTCGGCTCACCAGTGGCATCATGCCAAGTGCTGATAGGCAGTTGGCTGGTGATGAGAGTCCAGGCATTCCATAAGAAAATGAAGTTTCAACCATCCCGTCATTCAATATCGCCTATGGGCCCGCAAAATTACCCCAATAGGCGCTCCATCATCTGGGCTCACAGCAACGATGACGCGCGTCTTCGGCTCTTTCAGTATTTTGACGGCATCAAAGAACGACGATTCTGCTGTCATTGACCGAAAGCCATTCGCGACAGCTGGTATGTTCAAAACATCTGCGATGGAGTGGTCATTTAAATCGACCATGCCATCTAACTTCATAGCCGCGGTCGCCATGTATTGCCCAAGTTGCTCGTGCGTAATTGCTCCCACGATATTTTCATTCTCCATGCAAACGAATGCTGAACATGTTTGAGCCTCTTCGTTCGCGAGACATGCCAACTTGGATGTCCGTTCAACGACTATGAACCTTTTGTCTGTTTTGCTTTCCAACGTAACAGGTGCGGATCCTGCCAGATTTGGCCGGCTACGCATTACAGCGCTGACGGTAGAGTGATGCCGCATCCAATCAGCTGTGATTTTGCATCGAAGTTCCACCAGTTTAATCATTTTCGATTGAAGATCGGGGACGTTCAAATCAAGAATGGGCTCATAGTGCGCGACCCTGTTTCTAAGGCGATTAATCTCTTTAACAAGCGTCTGAATTTGTCGCCGCCCCTCACCATGGGAAAGACCTGGAAACGCGATGTTCGCTTTAGTTCTCCAAAGATTACTATACTCGTTGCGAAACAGATTGGACCAGAAATCAAAGGTGAGCTCTGCAATCACTTTGTCGCGCGCGTTTGACCTAGCTCTTTCTATTGCCTTATCCAAGGTACTCAAGCTTTGTGGTGTCAGAACAGTATCGCGAAAGTTGGCATCTTCATGCCAAGCAGCCCCAAAAATCTTCAGCAAGGCACTATCTACTGCATTGCGCAAGGTCACTTCCGTAACGCTCAGCGGAAACAGAAACGATTTTGCAAGCTTTACGTTGTAGAGATATAACGCGAATGCAAAGGTCTCATTTCCACTGGCTTTCGCAAGGTAGGTCGCGAATCTTGGCTCAGAGAGTGATCCCTTCAGCGCTGCTATCGCTTCAACATCGTATGAGTATGGAACTTGACTTTCGGCCATTGCAGCGATAGATTCCCTTTAGAGCAGTCGAATTGGCCCCACTGGCATATGCTATGCGCCGCCGACATCAGATTAGAACACCAGGTCGGGCGAGTCCCCACCTGGTGTTTCTGTTTTGGAGAAAATTCTCGTTGAATTCAACCGCTTTGGCTCTCAGAACTCAACTATTGCTTGTCTTCCAACTTACGATATCGCCAACAATTCAAAAAAGTCTGCTTGTTTGGCACTGATCTCACCCAAAATGCGCTCCTTGGTTCGCGAACTTCGGAACATCTGGTAGTGCGCGACAGCTTTCTGCTGACTGCAGGCGGCAGCAACCCTCCGGATAGCTTCATCAACCAAAGCACGCGCATCATCGCCGGTTGGAAGTTGCTTCTTTCCAGACTTAACATGAAGCAGCTTGCAGGCAAAAAGAACGAACCAATGGCCATAGACGAGGTACTGGTGTTCGTGGCCGCTTTCTGGCGATGCTCCAAATTCGGATTGATACCCATCCCTCATTTCTTCGATAACAGTATAAAGCTTATAAAGCCTGATTAGTTCATCTATGCTTTGCCTATTGTCGAAAATATAGTGAAAGCGGGAATCAAAGATTGAATCTGATTCAGTCTTCGCCTTATCCGGCTCTCTTAGTTCAAAAGAAAGAATAACTTGTCCAAGTTTCAGTGCATCGATCCGCTTCTCATCCGGTTTGTCGGAATGCATGTTTTTCTTTCGCTCAAAAAAGTAACCATATTCTTTAAATGCCAACTCCAATTTCTTTAACGTCCCGTGGTTCGACATCAGATCCCGACTCTGAATTCGCGCTTGACTGTTGGTTGCAACCGCTACTCTCTCTGCTATATCTGCTCTATCCGTCGCGTACATTCGTACCATTACCACAACATCCGCAAGCGCGTCCGGGTTCGCCCTTGCTGCTTCAACGAGAGAATGCGAGGTCTGTGCGCCGTTAACAATTTGAAAATCTCTAAAAATCAGTTTAGGGTTGGCGTGACCCTTATTATAAGTAAAACTCTTGCATGTGATAGTAACACCGTTGTTCAGATACCAGAAAAGGTAGCTATCTGAACATGTGGCACTTGAAATAATGTCCTGGTTGAAGCCGCCCTTGGCGCCTAAGAAGACTCGTAGGTTGTCATCAAACAGATGACGCTTGATCGTTTCTCCGTCTTCCGTGGTGATCAAATCCACGAAAGACCGGGCATCAACGGATGCACTAGCTCCTCGCACATCACCATCTATCCGCTCGAGGATTTCTTTACTGATTACTTGAAGCTGCCCGTCTTCTGCCTGTCTGCCCTCAGCAGACATGGAGCGTACGACATCATGACCACTGTAGAACTCGAATGAAACCGAAGGGTGAGAAGTCTTGACGCTATCAATAATGCCCTGAGCTGAAGTCGCAAATCCTGAACCGTTCGAACAAAAGATCACCTTGTAGCGACAGATTTTTCCCTTGTTATGTAGTTCCCAAATCCGACGAACTGCTTCCTGCAAACGAAAATTACCGCTTTCAGCCAGAGTAGTCGCCTTGTCAAAGAGCTCATTCAAGAATAGTGAAATTTTCAAGACATCGGCGTCATTGATCGTCTTATGGCATGAAGCTTGCTTTTCTCTGTATTTGGACTGGAATAGAAAGACAGAGCTGGTCCCAGGCATTTGGACCATGTGTTAAGGTGGATCGCCTGAACAGAAAGACGATCCGAAATGACGAAGAGAAAACGCTACTCTGCCG
>NZ_FOVR01000036.1 GCF_900115225.1 Cohaesibacter marisflavi
CCGCCTCACGGCAATGCATCAGAGCCGCGCGGATAGCCCGGAATGGGTGCGCGGATGTTGTTGGAATGACTGCGCGGATACGTCGGAATCCGCAGTCGTCCCCGCGCATTTAGATATTCAGACACATCTCCAAGCTTCTGACGCTCATCAAACCAGGTTTGAAAGGATTTTGAGACTTCGGCTCCGCGTTGCACACCATTGAGTTTAGTCATTGGATATATCCGTTGCATTGCGGTCAACTGGGAAAAGGCTGCGCTTGATTTCTGATTCAGTAAATTGATGAGCGCTTGCAAAGTTTATCATCGCAATACGTTCTTCGGTAAATGCCTGCACCTGATCCTCTAGCTCTGCTATTCTGACCTTAAGTTTGTCATTTTCTTCGATCAGGGCCTCAAGTTTTTTGGTAGTAGGTTTGCCTAGGATTGGGGATGGAGGGGTTACACTTGCTCGTGCTTTCATGGCGTTGCGCAAGTCGGGGTCACGACAAACCGTGTTTTCTTTGCGATCAATATTGAATTCTTTGAGGATGAATGTGGTGACATCAGCCCATGTTGGTTTGTGTCTCCGGGATTTTATCCATTCGCAAGTTTGGGCTTTTTGAAGAGACTTCAGATGTTTTCGCTGTTTTTCAGTCATCGTCATCTTCCAAATCGTCACTGTCCCAATCAATGCGCCCATGATTTTCCACCAGATCGTCTTCATCGACAAAGGATAGCTTATGCCTATTTTCTGAGGCTAGAAAGTCAATGACGGGGTTATAGGCAACAAGCGTGGGATCATCGGCCAACATAATGAAAGACCCATCTTCGACTGTGTCATCGGATAAAATGGTTGTGAGCTGTGTCAGGCGCTCAATTTTCTTTTTGTATTGATCAATCCAGCGATCTTGCAGTTTGAGACCATTAGATTTTTTCTTTTGTGCAAGTTGAAGAAGGTTTTGGGTGCGTTCCAAGTCACGCTGAATGTATTCCAGCTTGCCTTGGGCTCCTTTTACGCATACGAGATGCTGACAGTTCAGGCATGCTCCAAACATTGTGCAAGGATCTTGTCTCAGACTTCTTGAGCACCAGCCAGCTGAGGTTGAATGCATTGCCTCCCGAATTGTTGTTAAATCAAATTCTTTTTCTTTGAAGATTTTTGGCACTCGTATTGGTGCTTTACCATGGAGTTTTGTGCGAATTCGGGCTGTTAGTTCTTCCGGCGTTTCATGGTCATAAACCGCATTTTGAGCCATGTTTTTTCGGCCAGACCAGCGTGCACGATCAAATTCTGACATATTGCATTTAGCAGCGATGGTGTTGTGATAGTGCCGCAATTTGTGGGTATTGATGTTGGGAATAGATCCATCAGGCAAAAGAATTCCTAGTTTTCGGAAAAGGTTTCTTTCTGCATTTGCTGTGGTTGTAATTCGCCGTGCTAGCCAGTTGTATGGGATAGGTTTGGGGCGATCTCCGTGGAAATATACGAAGAGGGCTTCGTCTATCCGCACAGTTTTTTGTTCATCCATGAATGGATAATGTTTGAATGCACGCATTTCGTGGGGAACTGAGTCAGGATTGTTTGCCATGAGATGGGTTGCGAGATCATGAGCTTCTTGAGTTTCTTCTTTGATCATTTTGAGTGCGCGCTTGGCCACATCGACCATACCGGAAGGAACATATTTCAGGCCAGGTATGCCACCTTTTTTAGGTCGCCAAACAAGCCCTGACTGAAGGTTATCGCCTGGGTCGAGCATGATGTCTACATCGCGTGCAATGAGTAGTAGTTCCTCAGCTCGCATGGGTGCGCAACATAGGAGGGCGAGGATTCCTCCAACGATTTTCTCTTCTTGTGTTGAGGCGCGGTTGAATAGTTGGATTACAGCATCCAGTTCATCGGTCGAGAGTATTTTATCTTGGGATTTGCTTTTAAGGCGGTTTTTGGTTTTGCGTGATGTTATATTCCGGACTTGCTTGGGAGGTGACCATTTATAAGGTCTGTTGTACATTCTATGTTTGAGTAAGACATCGACGAACCAGCCGACTTTTGAACGATTTTGCTCTTTTGTATTATCGTTGCCCGTAAAGAGACTCATCGCATCATCGAGGATTTGAGGGGTGAGATCGACTGGGCTGCTTACATTGAATTTATTCATTGCCAGTTGCACATATTTGGCATTTTTTGCTGGAGCCGAATATTTTCCGATTTGATATTTGCGAGGGAAATTGGAAGCGATCTCATGAATTACATAAGCTTTTATAAAGTCAAGGAATCTCGGACACAGCTCAGGAAAGGTGAAGCGGACATACGCTCCTGACCGGTCGGGGGTTGCAACCTCAGTGAGATCCCAGGTTTGTGTGCTCCAAACGATTCCTAGAGCCGCGATAAAAGGGGACTTTTGAGCTTCTGCAATATATTGATCGAGGATAAGTTCGGCATCTGTGCTGAGCGGCTTGAAGGGGATGATGCTTCCGACGCTAATGTCAGGCATTGCGCGTCTCCCGAATTTGTTTGATTCTTTCAATCAGGTCATTGATTGCAATGATCGTATTTGTGGTTGTTTCGGCTAATTCGGCATGGTTATCTTTGCGCCTGTTGATTTGTTCTTCTAGCAAGGTGTCAAGGATTTCCTGATGAGGACCTTCTTCCCACGCATTAAAGTTTCGGCATGTGTAGCAGGCGAGGGGTGCTACACCGCAATCTACAGCGCTGCAGCCGTTGGATCCACATGATCCAACATTGGAAAGTTTGTCATTTACAATTATAAATTCATTGCTGTCTTTATTTTCGCTAACAACATTGCCTATGAAGCGATCACCAACAGCCACATAATGGGCCCCTACGACGTTCTCGATGGATTGAAAGTGTCCAATTGTGGCGTCGATGTAAGGTTGGCAGGATCCGGCATGTGTTTGGCCGAGATTTACAGCAATTTCTTCTGCTGGAGCTCCATTCATCGCCAAGTGGGTCGCATATGTATGGCGTTCGCGACGCGGATTGAGTTTCATTTTTTCCCCCGTGAGAGGGCTAATGGCATTTAAATTATGTATTGCCAATTGGTAGATATCAGTGATGTTGTCAGCGTTAGCATGACCAATGATGGAACCGTCAAATCCTGTTGGTTGCACCTTGCGCATTTTGGCGGTCCAGAATAACGGAGCATTTTCCCGAGAGCCGATTGTTGCAACTGGATAGACTTCTTCTGCAAGATAGGTTCGAATGATATCTGCAAATCCAGCACTAACCGGTTTCCATGGCATGAACTCACCGCGTAATTGTGTGTTACGCTGTTTGGCCATTGGGATGCGGATATGCATGCCAGAGTCTCCGTCACGGACATCAGACACTTTCATTGCGGCCAGTTGGGAGGGGCGCATTGCAAATCCTCTCAGCATCCTTATAACGAAGAAAGCACGTAGAGACATTTTGCCTGCAGCGAAGGCCGAGTTGATCAGGGTAGCCAACAATTGATCTTCAGCGGGCCTAAGCGCGCCTTTGGTATACATGGTCCTGCTATTTCGACCAAATTTTAGCCTGAATAAGGTGGATCTGATTATCTGTTCAGGCAGCCAGTTTTGTTGTTCCATTCAT
>NZ_FOVR01000035.1 GCF_900115225.1 Cohaesibacter marisflavi
CGAGAGGTTCTGCTGGGCCTTCAAAAGCATGGCCTCAAGGCACCGAAATTGGCCACGACGGAGCCATGGGATTCTGGGCGGCGCTGGAAGAGATATTTCCATCCACCCGTCAGCAACGCTGTTGGGTCCATAAAACGGCAAACGTGCTCAATTATCTGCCCAAGCGATCCCAGCCCAAGGCCAAGAAAATGCTGCATGATATTTGGCAGGCAGAGACCCGTGAGGATGCCAATCTCTCTTTTGACCTGTTCATCGAAAGCTATGAGGCCAAATACCCCAGGGCAGTTGAATGCTTGATCAAGGATCGCTCAGAACTCCTGACATTCTTCGACTTTCCCGCTCAGCATTGGCAGAGTATCCGCACATCAAATCCGATTGAGAGCGCTTTTGCCACCATCCGCCATCGCACCAAGCGAACAAAGGGAAGCCTGAGCAGAGAAGGTATGCTGCATATGATGTTCAAACTCGGCCAATGCGCCGAGAAAAACTGGCGAAAGCTTCGTGGCTTCGCTCATCTCGCTGACGTCATTGAAGGCGTCGACTTCGTCAACGGCATCAAGCCGTCAAACCAACAAAAGGCCGCTGCTTGAAAAGCTTCAAACACCAGAATTGACAATAGCTCATGCTGAACGATTAGAAAGCCAAGGGGAAACCCCGTGAAATACAGGCGGAAACACCATGAAGCTGACACTTGGACAGGCGGCCAAAACCGCGAAGCGTTCAAAGGGAACGCTATCAAAAGCCCTTAATTCAGGGGGTATCTCTGCGGAGAAGGACGGCAAGGAGCGGTGGCAGATTGATCCGTCAGAGCTTTCTAGGTGGATGTCTGCGAACCCATTTCCGAACAGTCATGGAAACCAATCTGAAACCCAAGAGGAAACGGATGAAAACAGTGCCTTGGGCGTCGAAGTTAAGATGCTTAGAGAGCAGATCGACGCCATGACCGTCGAGCGTGACCGGGAGCGCGGCCAGCTCGTGGATCAGATCGAGGATTTGCGTGCTCGCCTGGACGGAGCGGAGGCTGAGCGGGTGCGGTTGAATGCGCTTTTGACAGATCAGCGTGATAAAGCGGAAACGTCAGCGCGGCGGGGCTTTTGGGGCCGTATGTTGGGAGGGTAGGCGAGTTTTGAGTTAGTGGGGTCATCCAGCCTACAGAAGGCGTTGAAAAAATGTTCGGTTTTAGGATGATATACCGTCTTTTAGTGCTGCGTTCATTCTTGATAGCCATTCCAAAGCTGACAAACCATCCGCTACAAAATTGTACTCGCAATCATAATTTGATGGGAATGTATTTTCGTCGACCTTGTTGGATCTAATATCCTGAATCAAGTTGTCGATCTGGACGGTTAGATTTCGGATTTCGTTGACGTCATTTGTTTCTAGGTATGTTGCGATAACTTGTTCCCAATTGTCGCCATCAATATCCCAATCTTGATGAAAGTACGCCCCGAAGAATTGTTTAATCTGGTTCTCTTCTTTTTTCATGGGACGGGGAATCCTGTAACTATGCGATAACCTGAAGACATTGTTGGGTCTCTCTGAATAACCACACGAATATTTGTTGCGGGTGTGGCAGTTGTAGACCCGCGTGTGTCTACGCGACCAACAACTCGACTGGAGCTATGGTTGATGACCATCCTTTGACTGTTTCCCGCCAAGAATTGGGAAATCTGAGATCGGTTGGCGGCAAGAGCCGCAGATACTTGGCTTTCGGCGGCACCAAGGTTAGAAAAAGTTGAAGCTGCGGTAATCTTTTGCTGTTGTGCCAAGCGTCCAATTAGTTATGCGTCGGTTAATCCAACGTGCCGCGCAATGAGGTGACCTCCCGCAAGCTCATGTACCATTAGCCCCCCCCCTGGGACGGAAGATGCCATAGACATTCCTACCCCAGCCCTCACATTTGGCCGGAGGCCCATTAGACCTGCAGCTGCTGCCTCGCCAATGTCGCGTTCTATGCGATCACGTGTCGAGACACCAATTCTGCTCTGGTAGCGGTCGCCAGCACTTTCCATCCATCTCGCGCCACCTAAGAATTCGGTTAATTTGTCTACGAAACGGTCAGAGTTCCGTATTCGCGCCGCTACTTCATAGAATCTATCCGCCCTGTTTTGGTTGTCGGCGTCCGACTCGTCTTGATCCATCCCCCAATCGTGGAAGGCATTTCCGTTTGGGTCGCGTTGATTGATTGGGTCATTGCCAGAATATGCGTACCGATTTGTGCCCACGCCTGGTTGGGTTGGGTCGAGCCAGTCGGGTTGAATAAACATCGCCGATGCTTGCGAAGCAAAGATCGCAAAAAGTGCGGTCAAAATGAGCTGTTTCAAATTTCGGAGCACGGGAGTTCCCCTAAAACGTGTAATTGCAGGAGGATGTTACCCTATCTTTGCAAGGAACGCCAACCCAAAGATTCTGCCCTGTCAAACATGCTTTGGTTAACCCGTTGAAGGTAGGCCAGATAGGGACGCTGGTCCTCTGGTACGTTTTGTGCTGTGGGATATTTCTCGTGAAACTCTGTGCGCAGCAGATGGTAGGACGCCGTTGCTTTCTTGACCATGATGTAGGCGAACATCGGGTAGTGCTCGATCAGGATATCGGCCACAGCCATGGCGTCGTGATAGCTCCCCTCGGCGATCAGCTCCTCCACAACTACTGCGGCGATGACGGCGACGGATTGCTCGTTGGTCAGTGGTGCCAGGAACACGCCATTGGCGACGGCCTCGTCGGTGATCGGCAGAAGGTCGCGGTAATGCTGATCCCGCGCAGCACCCGCCCCACTGATGGCTTCCAGGTTCCAAGTCTTGCCAGCATTGTCGGTGAATTTTACGAAGACATGCAACGGAGCCATGGCGGGCACCACATCAAGCCCGAGCCGTTGGCCGAGAATGATGGACAGGAACGGCATGGTGGTGCAGTTTCCGCGCCGATCCTGGATGTAATCTGACAGCAGCTTGTTGCGGACATCGAAGCCGTAGGGATCGCCATGATCATAGCTGAAAGGTAACCGCTGTTCCGCTCACACGTTGAGAGGATAGGTCCAGTGCCCAGAAGTAGCCGGTCTTTGTCGTTCGTTTGCCGGGCTCAAGGACTAAAGCCGGGGTTTCATCTGTTACCCGGAAGGCGATTGCAGAGCAATCGTCCGAGAGGGCATGAATAGCTTGCCTGATCTCCTCAGATCGGCAAGCAGGGCGCTAAAGACGGGCCTCAATTCAAAGGCTGCCCTACCGGCCCCACAGGAGCAGACCAGACTATCTGGCTCGATCACTTCCTCGATCCGTGGCAGATGTTTTGGCAAGGCTCCGCGATTGGCCAAACGGCGTTTCTTGCCTGTGGGCTCTGTTGGGGAGGGACCTGCCTCATCGGCGGCATGAACCACGGCAATGGCTGTCTCCAGATCCTCAAGGGCCAGTTGGAACTGATCGGGATCAGCCTTCTCCGACTTGCTGCCAAAGAGAGCCTGCTTGAAGGCCTTGACCAGCTTTTCAAGCTGGGCAATCCGTTCATCCTTGCGGATGCCATGCGCCTCGCTGGCAATCACCAGCGCCTTCAGGGCAGCAATATCATCGGGAAGATCGGCTTCGGTCAACATGACCAAAATCTAGCAGATTTCTGCCACCAAGACACAAACAACATCGAGCCCGAGTCACCCTGACGCAGCTATTCCACATCCTGTGGTGCTCGCACTTCCAGACTGCGAACCCGACGCCAGTCAAGCCCTGCAAAAAGGGCTTCAAACTGCGCATGGTCAAGCCGAATGAGGCCATCCCGGATCTCGGGCCAGACAAAGCTCTGCTCCTCAAGACGTTTGTAGGCGAGCACAAGCCCAGAACCATCCCAATAGAGAAGCTTCAGCCGATCTGCCCGTCGGGAGCGAAAGACAAACACTGTGCCAGTGAAGGGATCCTTGTCCAGCGCGTTCTTGACCAGCGCTGCGAGGCCATCATGGCCCTTGCGGAAGTCAACCGGTTTGCTGGCCACCAGGATCTTCACCCGGTTCGAAGGACAGATCATGATGAACGCGCAAGAGATCGTGCCACAGCGGCTATCCTGCCTGCGCTTGCTCCTGCCTCGAGTCGGATGATTACCGAGCCACATTCGATCTCCGGACGGTTATGGCTCGCACCCGGTTCGACGGTCTCGGGCACCACACGGCTGCGGGGTTCCTCAACAATCAGACTAGCAAATTCAATCTCGCCCTCAGGCTCCGGCAGCACCAGCGTGCCACGGCGCGCCTGTGTGCGCCATGCGGAGAGATGGTTTGGACGAACCCCATACCGCTCGGCAACATCACAGACACGAACGCCGGGCTGAAGACTTTCCGAGACGATCTGTGCCTTCTCCTCATCCGTCCACTTACGTGGCCTCCCACGAGAACTCCGCAAAGGAGTGAGAAACTCCGCCGTACTCTCCATGGAGATACTCCATAAATATCAACATGAAGATCTCATCGCAGCTCACGCCTGTGGTCGCAATGTGGGGCTGAAACAGCGCTTACCTGCCAGATATTCTCAACTGGGTTCAATTCCGGAGATCTTGGTGTGATGCAACCCGAGAAAATCGAGAAGCGGCTTAGGCCGCTTCTCCTAATGGGTTTGTTTCCTCGAGTTCAAAAAGGTCTTGTGGCTCGACTTTTCGTAGCTTGATTGGTAAGACGCTCGAGGTTTCTTCATTAGGTAATAAGTTCTTTGCAATCAATCACCAACCATCATTCTGCAATCAAGTTAAATGGGACAGACGTCGATCTGTCTCATTTGGATGCTTTTATTCATGTGATTGAAGGTCAGGGGATTGACGGCTCCCATCTCCAAATTCGGGTTTCCTTTAGTTCTCATGTCTATTCGAGAACCACCAAGACAGAAGGTTTTGATTTTCGAGACGAGGGTGGCGCAATGCGAACTTACTGCGAAGATCGTTGTGTTTTGTCTCGTTTATTACCTGATATGTGTCGCAGAATTGTGAATCGGCGTGCAAAATTGACCCACTTAGGTGGGTTATGAGCGAGTAAAATTGACCCACCTGTTTCCGTTAATCTCCGCAGGCCAATTGCGGAGGAAAGAGCAGGTGATTTTGATGGAAAGTATTTCGAAGATCCGACGTTGGGTGCTGGTTGATGGCCGAAGCATCCGATCAGTCGCGCGTCAGACAGGTTTGTCGCGCAACACAATCAAGAAGTATCTTAAGGATGACAGCCCGCCGAGCTACCATCGCCAGGCCCCGCCAGTTCGGCACAAGCTATGCAATGGGTTTGATGCTCGTCTCCAGACGCTTTTTGAACAGGACCAGAAGCGCCCTCGC
>NZ_FOVR01000031.1 GCF_900115225.1 Cohaesibacter marisflavi
ACCACCAATCAAGCTTCTAAAAACGTAACGAGCTCTTTGTCTCATTCGGTCCATAAGGACCTCAAGACCAAGCCGTCCACGTTTCTCTTTAGTCATTCCATATTGTCAAAGATCAAAAAGCAAAATGCCTTTTCTTAGAACTCAAAGCCAACATTCTTAATCAGCCAAGTCCCAAATTTTGGGGCGAACCGCCCCGCCGCCAGCAGCGCCGCCGCTGTCGATGGATCGGTTTATAGACCCCACCCCAATCAGAGTCAAACACTAAAATACATTTTTATGACATATATCCCCACCCATCGGGATAAACATAAATATATAAATAAATTCAACAGCTTAGAGAAATGGAGAAATATGGATAGTCATTTTTGCAAAGAAAAGAAGCCTTTCAAACAAGATTTAAAAAGCACACCTGTTTTTGCCACCTAAAAGGCGCTCATCACGCTCTCAATATAGCAACAAAGCGCTGCGATTTTTGGCTCGCAGCGCCTTGCGTGTCAAAAGCCTGAGAGGATCAGGCTGTTTTCAACCAATCAGCCTGAGCATAACTTTGCATAAAGCGCAAAGATATGATCTTACCATCCCGCCCACTGAGATTTGCGGAGACACTTTCTCCATCCGCAAATTCCAGCTGCACAGTCTGCCCTTCTCTAAAGGATGCTGACGTTTCAATTCGACAGCCTTCCTCACTCAAGGTCATGATCGTTCCTGTTGCCCGATGCCCCTCCGCATCGACCAGGGTGACCTGCATCATCTTTGTTTTCAGGTCCGCTCGTCTTTCTTCTACATCCCGCGCCACACTTTCGAGGAAGCTTTCCACTTCCTGTCCCAATTGCGCTGCGGCATTGGTCAACAAATCCGCGGCTTGCTCGACCGTCCCAGCCTCGCCAGCAGTTTCCCCAATCACATCAGAAGCCCCTTGCGCATTCTTCCTGGCAGCATCCACTTCTGAAGAAGCCTTCTGAATTGAACCGGCTATTTTTTGAGTGGATTGTTCCTGCTCTTCTACAGCAGAGGTGATAGATTCGGTAATCGTGCTGATCTCCCCGACGGTTTCAGAAATGCGTGCGATCGACTGTACCGCATTCTCCGTCAATTGTTGCACACCACTGATCTGGCTCCCGATTTCTTCGGTTGCCTTTGAAGTCTGACTGGCCAGCTCCTTTACTTCAGCGGCAACCACCGCAAAGCCTTTGCCCATCTCTCCGGCGCGCGCAGCCTCTATGGTCGCATTCAACGCCAACAGATTGGTCTGATCGGCAATATCGCGAATAAGACCGACAACCGTGCCGATCCGCTCGGCCGCTTCGGCCAGAGACCCAACATCCTGATTGGTAGCCGTCGCAATTTCTGTCGCCTTGCTGACCATCTGGTTGGCATGTGATGCGCGTCCAGCCACATCACGCACGCTGGACACCATATGATCCGTCGCTCCGGCAATGGATTGCACATTGCATGAGGCTTCTTCAGAAGCACGCTCGGCCATGTTCGCTTCGTTGGACGCCTGATTGGCGACACTGGATAAAGTGCGTGCGGACCCCTTCATAGAATCAGCCTGCCCATCGACCGACTTGAGTGTTTGATCGATCACATTCTTGAAGTTTCCCACCAGCGTTTCCAACTCCCGCTGCCGGATGCGTTCTCTTGCGCGCTCTGTCTGTTGCGCGCGCTCCAGCCGCAGTCGCTCCACCGCATTATCCCGGAAGACAGCAACAGCCCGCGCCATATTGCCAATCTCGTCTTTTCTACTCTGGCCATTGATGAGCACATTGGTGTCATTTTGCGCCAGATAGGTCATATTTTCTGCCAGACAATAAAGGGGCTTCGTAATTGACCGGCCGATAATGACGGACAAACCGATGACAACAGAGGTCAAGAAAGCAAGAAGAGCAAAAATGATCCAGAAGTCACGTTTGGCACCATTGGCCAGATCTGTCGTCGTCGAAACAATGCCCTCGGCGATACGATCTTCGATGATCTTCATCTGATCAATGCGGCGCGTGCTGGCTTCGAACCACTGAGGCCCACTGATCTCTGCGACATCCCCGCCAAAGGGCGCCATATTGGCAACCGCACGCATCTGGTCAACAGTCGACTGTTCTTCTCCCTTTAACACCGAGCGCCACGCCTCTTTGGCTTGCTCGTGCCCAAAACGATCAAATATGGACATAAATGAGCGCTGCATCGCTTCCAGCCCGACGAATTTGCGATAGACCGGCTCGGCAAATCGTCCTGCACCAAAGCCATTTGCGCCCATAGCCCTTTCAATCCCGGCGCGTTCCTTGGCTTGTAGAAAAGCAATATAGGAAACCATCAACCGAACCACGCGCCCGTCATCACTGGTCAACGCAACGCTTTCTACCATATTGAGCAATTCCGCGATCAGGGGCGTATAGTAGCCCGCCATTTTGGGAACATTAATCGAAAAGCTGTCCACATTGGCCCGAACGCTGTCCAGATTGTCCAGCTCAGACACAGCCTTTTCAAACGGCACCTTGAAGCCAGAGAAATCAAGCCGCCCTATCGCCTCGGGGATACTGGCCCGGAAAGCCTTGAGGGCCCGATCTGTATCAGCGCGTCTTTGCCCGATGGAATCGGCAAATTTCGCGCCTTTCGAGCCAATAAACCCGGCAGAGGTACCTCGCTCCTTCTGGAGCTCATGAACCAGCCCGGAAACAACGGGCGCTAAGGCCACCACATCGGCAACCGACTGGGCCACCGTCGCCTTTTCCCGTTCCTTGAGCAAATCGGAAATACCCACTCCGACAACAGCACAAAGCGGAATCAAGGCAAGAACAGCAATACGCGCGGAAAGCGAAAGATTATTAAATATGGACAGCATAATAATTCCCCGATCTATTCTCTAAGAAATATTACGCCATGCATAAGTTAATAAATATAATAAACAAACAGATCCAAAAATACGAAGTTTTTTCTTGTCGAACAAAGACTATGCGGCAAACAACTAAAAGAAATACTTGTTAAATAGCAAAAAGAAGCCTGACCTAGGTTCAAGCGGCAACTATCTCAAAGATCCTCACCGCTCCGGGCAAATTTACCAAGGATGTAGCCATTCAGCCCCATAATCAGCCCCAGAGACAGAGGAGAAAAAAGAGCCTCTTCCTGAAAGATGCCGTTGACGACAACCGTTATTGTTATGAAACAGGCCAACGAATGCAGATTGACCCGACTGACAAAGGAAACTTTATAGACTTGCAGGGCAATCCAGAAATACACCGCCAACAACCCGAATGTGGCAAAGCCCATTTGGTGCAACAAAACCCCGACGGCGCTTTCCATGGCCACAGGCGTTCGCCCCGCATGCTGAAAAGCAGACCAATCGAGCTTATCGAAGTTGGTCAGCAGGTTGCCCGCGTCTCCAATACCATTGCCAAAGGGATAATCAATGAAATTATAAACGCCCCCCATGAAACCAAGCACATGGAAATCGCCAATTTTTAATCCCGTTACAACGCCCAGCAGAATATAGACAACCAGCACGACGGCCAGCGACCCGATGGCGAACATGGCTCCGAAGAGCTTTCGGGCAACCAACGCACAGAATGCCAGCAGCCCCATGATAATGGCTCCCTTGGCGCTGGCAAACAGCACAAGGGGCGCCATCAGCAGCGCTAGATACCAGCGCTTATTGGTTAGCATGAGAATGCAAAGGAACATCAGTGCGTAGGAATAGCTGATTGCATGCCCGTTGGGGCCGTTCATCCGTAAGATGATCAGGCGAAAATCCCCAAGAAGTGGAGTATTGAACAGCTGCACCTTCATCAGGTCCAGAATGCCTGTAATATACTGGCCCGTGGTGCGCGCCGATTTGTCAGCAACCAGATTAAGCATGGCTTCCCGGTTGGAAAATTCCCAAAGTGTCCAGCCGTTGGTCAGGTCCAGCCATAGTCTGCGATCGATCATCTCGATATAGCCCATGACAATCACAATTACCGTCAGGATCGTGAAAAAGGGCACCATGGGAATCTGCCGCTTTAAAGTCGCCAAAAAGAAAATCTGTAAAACCAGCAAGGGCGTGATGATGTTGCGTAAATAGACAACCGCGCCTGCCGGGCTCTTGGTCAGCCCGAGTAGGAAATAGACTCCGATCAGACCAAAGCCAATCAGACAGACCACCATAAGCTTGTTGGTCATGCGGCTGAAGGAACGCCAGTTCAGCGCATAATGACCAAACAGCCATAGCCAGAAGACCACGGTGGTGAAGAAATTATACCCGCGCACGAAATTGTAATCGTCCTTGGTGACCAGAAAGCCAGACATCATCGAGATGAATAAATTCTGGAACAGCAAGGCAAACACAACGACAAGCGGCGCATAAGGGGTAAAGAAAAGCACCACGCATGACGCCAGCGCAAGCTGGGTAGCAATCGCCAGAAGCGGATTGACGAAATGCAGGACCAACGGCACCACGGTCAGCGTAAGACACAGCAGAAACACCAGCAGATGCTCAAACGCCCCCAAGGCCGTTTCTTCCCGGGAGGATTGGCTATCGGATTCAGGAAAATCAGGAGAAGCCGGCATCAAGGATGCCGGAGCGACAAATGATCTAATGTCCGCCTCCCCTTACTCAAGACCTATTTCGTCTGTTCCCACACATCTGCACCCGTCATCAGATACTGCCATGAAGAATACAAAGCTTCTATTAGGAAAGATTTAAGCCTGCCGGTGCGAGTGGCGAGCAGAACACGCCTTGAACCGCAGCACATGAAACCTTCTTCACACCCAAAAAAAACAATCCTAGATCGGCATTGAGAATGCATGCAATCGTCTTTATAAGCGGAATACTACCTAGTCCCTTAGAAAGATATCCTTTTGCCGGTTCCTGATCTAGATCTAGGCCCGCAAAAGAAAAACTTGCTAAGTAAGATGTAAAAGTTTCACAAACACAAAGACCGGAAGGTAATTGGGCCTCGTTTTAGCATGCAGATCAGATGTTTAATCGTTGATGATGAGAAGCCTGCAAGAGATGAGTTGAGTTATTTACTCTCCCGTCAGAGTGATATCGAGATTCTTGCGCAAGCCCCTTCTGCCGAAGAAGCAATAGACCTCAGCCTTAATCTACAGCCTGATCTAATCTTTCTCGATATTCAAATGGCTGGCAAAAATGGCTTTGATGTCATTCGCAATCTGGTGAGCAGCACAGAGCATCCCCCTATTTTCGTCTTTGTAACGGCTTATGATTCCTATGCCGTCGAGGCCTTCGAGGCCAGTGCCATGGACTATATCCTTAAGCCGGTCTCCGAGCAGCGCCTTGCCACAACACTGGATCGCGTGCGCAGGATGCATGACGAAACGCAAGATCCTCTGAAGCAAAAGCTGGAAACCCTGCTCTCTGAAGTGACAAGACAGAATGAAGCCTCCAGCAAGCCGGCACAGACTCACACGAAGATATCCGTCCTCATCAATGGTCGCATTCGCCTCATGGATCCGGATGACGTCATCTATTGCGAGTGCGAGGATAACAGGGTTTTCGCTCACACCTTTGATGGCACCCTGCCCGTTTATGGCATCGCCAGCATGGACCGGATGGAAGAGCATCTGGCCAATACCGGCTTTTTCCGTGCCCACCGTTCCACATTGGTCAATCTGGATGCAATTTCGGAATTCAGCCCCTGGTTCAATGGCAAATACAGCCTGACCATGAATGACCAGAAGAAAAGCGAGCTGACGGTCAGCCGGTCTCGCGTCAAGGATTTCAAGCTGCGCCTCGGTCTGTAGTCGGCCAAGGCAAACCGCGTTTGGATACATGACTTTACTTTGAGGGGAGTTGGAGTCTCATGTCGATTGTCGCTCTGATGGCCTTCCTGCTCAAGCAGGTTGCCCTGCTCGTGGCCGGAGCTTTTGTCTTGCTCACTGTATCGCCGGTGCAGGAAATCAACTTTCGGCAGGATTCGATTTTCAATCGTCTGTTTCTGATCCTCTTCTTCGGCTTTCTGGGCATTCTGGGCACCTATGGCGGCAACGAGATTTTCAACTCATTTGCTAATCTGCGCGCTATGGCAGTCATCACTGCAGGCCTGTTTGGTGGCCCCGTTGTTGGCCTGGGCGCGGGCCTCGTGGCCGGTGGACATCGCTTTTTGATCGACCCTTGGGGCTTTTCCGCCTTGGGCTGTGCGCTTGCCACGATAACGGAAGGGTTTCTGGCGGGCTGGCTACAGCGCCATCTCAAAGACAGGGCAATGGATTGGAGCGTAGCCTTTTTCCTGACCATCATCGGAGAAACCATGCATATGGGCATGGTGCTGTTGCTCTCCCGCCCCTTTGATGATGCACTGGCGCTTGTGCGCGTCATTATGCTGCCAATGCTGATCGGCAACTCTCTGGGCACCGTTCTATTCGTTCACATCCTCAATTCGATCAAGGGACTGCGCGAACGCAAAGCATCCGACCACACACAAAAAATCTTCGAAATTGCCAACAGCACGGTGTCACACTTGCGCTCTGGCCTTAATGGCGACAGTGCTCAGGCTTTGGCGCGCATCATTCTGGAAAAACTGCCGGTGGCAGCCGTGTCCGTCACCAATGCCAACACCGTCATCGGCCATGCGGGCGAAGGAGCAGATCATCACTTGCCCGGCGAGCCGTTTGTCACTAAGGCGACCTTCCGTGTCATCAAGACCGGCGAACCCATTTTCCTCAAGGATCCGCACCTGATCGGCTGCAGCGACCCCCATTGCCCCTTCACATCGGCGATTATCGTGCCGCTCAAGAAAAATGACACGATCGTGGGTACTCTCAAATTCTACGGTTCAGCCCATCTCGAACTCAATTCGGTGTTGTTCGAACTCGCCAAGGGTCTGACCGACCTCTTCTCCATTCAGCTTGAACTGCAGGATATTCAGGTCAAGGACCGCCTGCTTGCCCATGCAGAAATCCGCCATCTTCAGGCACAGATCAACCCGCACTTCCTGTTCAACTCGCTCAACACCATCGCTTCTTTCTGCCGCACGGCCCCAGACAGGGCCCGCGACCTCATTCTCGATCTCTCGCTCTATATGCGCAAAAATCTGGATTCCAGCCGCGGCTTCATTCGCCTCTCGGACGAACTGGACCAGATCAACTCCTATCTGGCCATCGAAAAGGCACGCTTTGGCGAACGCATTCAGGTCAAGCTTGACATAGAGGATGGTTGTGAAAAGTGGCCCATCCCCTCTTTGATCATCCAGCCGCTGGTGGAAAATGCCGTCAAGCACGGCCTCAAGGAACGGGCGGGCGCCGGCATTGTTGGCCTCAAGATCTTCCAGAACCACAATCAGCTCCATATCACGGTCTATGATGACGGCGTTGGCATTCCGGACAATATCCTCGTCTCGCTTCTGGAAAAGCGCCAGATTGAATCGCACCATGAAGGGATTGGCCTGCGCAACTCCAATCTCCGCCTTGAGCATATCTATGGGCCAGAGCATGGCATGCAGATTTCAACCACCCCGAACAAAGGCACCCATATCAGCTTCTCGATTCCCAACCGGCAAGAGCTGCTCCCCAAGGCATCCTGACCCTTCTCATCTCAGACATGCATTCTGGCTTCAAAAAGCGCCCTGCCATTCAACCTTGAGATTCGCACGTTCGCCAAGAGCTGAGATGCATTCCAGCCCGGCATAGATGCATTTCACGCCAGCAAAGATGTCTCCCACGCGCTTTCCTTTGGCTCTTCAGACTTTATTAACTAGCCTCTCAGGCTGGGGAAGCATTTGTAGTTCCGCGTTGGAACTACCCCGGTTAAGGAGGAACGGTATGCTTTATTTCTTGTTATGCGTCGGGATTCTAGTCCTGGGCTATTTTACCTACGGCGTCTTTGTTGAGAAGATTTTCGGCATCCAGCCAGATAGAAAAACACCCTGCTGGACCAAGGAAGACGGTGTTGACTATATCAACATGCCAACCTGGAAGGTCTTCTTCATCCAGCTGCTCGATATTGCAGGTCTGGGCCCGATCTTTGGCCCCATTCTGGGCGCTCTTTATGGCCCGCAGGCCTTGCTCTGGATCGTGATCGGCTCCATTTTTGCCGGTGGCGTCCATGACTATTTCTCGGGCATGCTTTCGGTTCGCAGTGGCGGCAAGTCCATTCCGGAAGTGGTGGGCGACGAGATGGGCCAGTTTGCCCGTCAAACTCTGCGCGTCTTCTCGGTTATATTGCTTCTGCTGGTTGGCGTGGTCTTCATTCTTGGCCCGGCAAAACTGCTCAGCAGCATGACCGGCTTCAATGTCCAGCTTCTGGTCGCATTGATCTTTGTCTATTACTTCGTCGCCACTATCCTGCCGATCGACAAGATCATTGGCCGTCTTTACCCGATCTTCGGCGCACTGTTGCTCTTCATGACCATCGGCATCACCTTCGGCCTGATTTATCATGGCTATGAATTCCTGCCGAACATGGACATCTCGACCAATGTGCATCCGGGCGATCTGCCACTCTTCCCGCTGCTCTTCATCACCTTGAGCTGTGGTGCCCTGAGTGGCTTCCATTCAACCCAGTCGCCTTTGATGGCCCGCTGCATGCGCAACGAGAAAAACGGCCGTGTCGTCTTTTATGGTGCCATGATCGCAGAAGGCATCATCGGTCTGGTATGGGCCACCGCAGGCATGTCCTTCTATGATAGCCCGGAAGCCCTCAATGCCGTGATTGCCGCCCAGTCTCCGGCCGGTGTCGTCAATCAGGTATCCACCGAGCTTCTCGGCGTCTTTGGCGGGTTCCTTGCTGTTCTCGGCGTGGTCATTCTGCCAATCACCAGCGGTGACACGGCTTTCCGTTCGACCCGCCTCATTCTGGCTGAAACCCTGAGACTGGACCAGACCAAGATCAACAAACGCCTTGTAATTGCCATTCCGCTCTTCGTCGTGGCTTTTGCAATCAGCCTTGTCGACTTCAATATCATCTGGCGCTATTTCGGTTGGTCTAATCAGACGCTCTCCATGCTCGTGCTTTGGAGCGCAGCCATCTGGCTTGGCCGCAAGGGCAAACTGCATTGGATCGCCACGGTGCCTGCCGTGTTCATGACTGCCGTGGATACCGCTTTCATCTTGCAAGCCAAAATCGGCTTCAACCTGCCAGCGGATATTTCCAATATCGTGGCCGTCATTGTCGCAGCGATCTCGTTGATCGCCTTCCTCATTCTGGTGCGCCCGACAGGGGACGTCAGTGAAGAGGCAGAACCGGCTGAATGATCAGGTTTGACAACAGGTCTTGTGGCTGCCCGCACAGCCACAAGGCAATTGGCCGCGTTGATCTCTGATCAACGTGGCTTTTTTGTATCTACATTAAACCTCCACCTACGGTGGAGGATTGGACAAGTTCTACATTTTCGGTAAGAGACCTCCTCACTTGAACCATTGGCGTGGTTATAAGATCAAATGAGGAGGTTTTTATGGACGAAAATCACCTATCACACAGCACTTGGGACTGCAAATATCATATAGTATTCGGCTCTAAATATAGGACGAAACGTCTATATGGGGACTTGCGCCTTGAGCTGAGAGATCAATTTACCAAATTGGCATCACAAAAGGGCTGTCACATTGAGGAAGGGCATCTTATGCCCGACCACGTGCATATGCTGATCTCGATCCCACCCAAATATTCAGTGGCTCATATCGTTGGATTTCTCAAAGGAAAGACGGCTCTTTATGTGGCAAATAAGTATGCTAGAAAGCGCCGCTACAAGGGATATCACTTTTGGGCTCGTGGATACTTTGTCTCGACAACGGGCTATCAAGAGGAGGTCGTCAGACGGTATATCCGCAATCAGGAGAAGCAGGATAAGGCAACGGATTTTGCAGACCTGTTCAAGCCTAATTATTAAAGCGTAACAAAACCACTTCCAGTGGTTCAAGCGTAGCGTTTCAAACCTCCCCCTCTGGGGGAGGTCATGACTT
>NZ_FOVR01000030.1 GCF_900115225.1 Cohaesibacter marisflavi
ACGATGAATGGAACAACAAAACTGGCTGCCTGAACAGATAATCAGATCCACCTTATTCAGGCTAAAATTTGGTCGAAATAGCAGGACCATGTATTAGATGACCCAATAGTCCAAAACAGTCGGGTGGATTATTGATAGACACACTCACGCCTATTTTCTGCGAGAAATTCAATATTCAGCAGGCCAATGTAGTGCAAATTGTAGTGCATTGCGTAGTGCAATTTTCAAAATATCGTATCAAACCAAATAGTGAAGCCGCATTGAAGCAATGTGTAGCGTTCCGACAGTTGCAACTGCAGCTCTGCGGACGGAGCGCCATTTCGCTGCGGTTGCACCAATGGCTGCTTCGGCAGGAGATGAGACAGCACTACAGGCAAGCCCCGCCGTATTTGGAATTAAGTCCACTAACGGAACCACCTTCCGCTTGCCAATAAATTCTCCAACTCAGCAGGCAAGGAAACTTGCTCTTCTCGAAGATCGCAAAGTTGTTTTCGGTATCAACGGAAAACCCTTGCTCACTCAGACCAGCTGTGAGCTCTTCAACCGCTAAAGGTAAAGGATATGCAGCGAATACTCGCTCGCGAAACTCCTCATCAGCCGCTGCAAAATCACTCGGCAGCCCTCTAGCAATTTGGGGAGGTCTTGGGAGCGGCGGAAACAGAAAGAGATATCCTCCCAATAATATCAATGCCCAAAGTGTTCCGCCCCAAAGGAAAATTTTTCTTAGCATTTTGGCTCCCATTACCTTTGACTACCCAGATCTATAACAGGTTTTAAAAGTTCTTGCAGCATTCGTCACTATGGGCTCGAACCGGACTGGTGCGGCGCACCAGTAATAGGAAACAGTCATCTAGGCGCGTGATTTGCAATCGCGGCCCAAAGCGGTCATTCGACAGCCATCATCTGGGGTAAGTTTACTTCCCCAATGCTGTCGTTCGATCAAAGAGCTGCATTTTTATGGATCAGGTGGCCGGAGGACGGATTGTGTGGATGGCTCCTGCACCATCGGCGTCGAAATTCGCCATACTGCAGTTGTCATATGTTGCTCGAGAGGAGCCACCCCATGCAAGTTACAAACACATGGCCCGAATTTCTGGGACCAGCTCTCCATACCAGCCTAAAAAATAGTTCTATACATATTTTCAAGACTAATTGTCGAAATTAAATATCAAATTCAGTTCTCACTAGAGTACCATTAGCTAAAGCTGAGTTTAAGATTCTAGATGGACCGCCCCGGTCATAGCAACAACTAAGCACTAATTTTTTCGATGCGCGACTTGCCCCAAGATAGGTCGAAGAAATAAATCGCCTTTGTCGATTAATTAGTTCATCGTCAGATAGATCTAACTGATCAACATGCATAATAAAAACACTATCAAATTGAAGTCCAGCAACGTACTCTGGCATACTAAAAACCGGTTTCTTGATGTTGCTTTTAATCGCAATAAATTCATCCCTACCAGTAACAGGTGCATACTTGTCTTGGGTGCGACCTGCTCTAATATAAGTATCGAAAAGTTCTGGATTTAAACACAATACCGCTACATTGCGTCCACCTATCAAGTTCGCTGCGTGCAGAGCTTGTCGGAATGTTTCATCTACAAGCTGAATCTGACTTCCGTAACATCTTAGTTCAGGAGTAGCGCCTGTTTCAGTTTGAGCAGAACCACTATATCCCCCCCATTCCTCAGCTAGATCAAGCGGTGGAAAAGCAGAATCTAAATCCTGCAAGAATGCTGCAATTTCTGGAGTAGATCTAAATACTTTCGTTAGCTCTAGCCCCTGAGTTTCACCAATCTCCACTTTTTTAAAGAAGTTGGCGATATTTAGATCCCGAGTACTCTGCTTGAAATCATATGCCATAAAAAGCGGAGGCTTATCATTGTTGAAAGCTTCGGGTTGAAAAAGTGGCCTAAAAGACATTCTCTCTGAAGAGTTGAAATAGTGAAATTCGTCGACATAAATAGCATCAAATCCTTCACTTCTCGGGTCTTCCCGAGAATACTTTTGTGAAAACTGCCACTCATTTGATCTAATGTGGTTGTTAAAATCTGCAATCATCTGATCCATACTGAGTGTGTTCATATCCCTCAGAAGATCTGTGTATTTTGCATGTATTTCCAGAACTGCCCGTCTATCTTCAATTTTATCAAGCATCATCTGATAGTTGTATCGTCTACCGTTGACATAGGATTCTGCCTCAGGTGTTCCTTTTTTAATTCGATCAGCATCAATTGTACTTGAAAACTCATTGGAAATATCGATTACAAAGTCATCAATGTTTTCTGACTTAAATCTATCGGAAAAATATTTCGAGCATTTTGGCAGAATAGATGTCTTAAATCTTAAATCTTTCTTTAAATACCTGATTGCTTCCTTTATGAAGTCAATTTGTAGCGACATACCCTCTCTGCCATCGAGAGAAAGAGGTACTATTGCCTTATTCTGATAGCCTAGCTTCTCCTGGGCTAACTCATAGAGAGACCCAATCCACAGTTCGCCTTTGCTTATATCTTTCCAGTTGTCTGAAGGATCCAAAACGCTAAACATATCAGTCACAACATGCCTCGCGAGTTCCTGACTATGAGTGATAAAGGCAAACTTCGGATATATTCCTTCATCTATTTTTTTAAAGAAATCATTTAGACATTTTATTGCGAGAGCAACTGTTTTGCCTGAGCCTGCAGGCCCCTTCAAACGAACAGGAGCGTCCAATGGTCGGTTTACAAAAGCCAATTGCTCCCCTGTTAGCTTATTTTGTAGCCATTCTTGAAGTGTTTCATTTCCAAAATGCATAAACGATGAAGGGCTCAAAAGGACTATTCCCGTATTTTCATCAAGAACATCAGTGTTCTCGAGAGACGGAGCCTCCAATGCATCGAGTAGCGAATTAGTAAAATTTCTAAATTTTTTTATCTTTAGATCAGTCTGAGAAAACTTCGACATTTGGTCTAGTTTAGAATATGCATAAATGACATTGTCATATTCATCTGGAAAGGTGTTAAAATAATATCGGCTTCCCTGACCTTTGGCCGCAGTCATTGAATAAATAGAGATGAAGTGACCTTCTTTAAAAGCCCCCCACTTTGCGTTAATTCTTATATTTGTTCCCAGCTCTGACAACGCGACAGTCACTAAACGATCGAACCCACTATTTTTATCTTCACTATCCGAAAATATTTCCAAATTAATTACCAAAAATTTTGAATCAATGTCCGAATTCTTAGAAATAATATAAATTACATCTCCAACAACAACTCTCTTCAAATCTTTTTTTGACGACGGAATTATGAAGTTTTCAAACCAGCTATCCTCAACTACTGAGGAAGAAAGCATATTAAGGGACGATATATCAAGAACAAGGAGTGAATATTTCATTTTAAAAATTCCTTCACAGCACTCTCAGAAGCTAGATCAACCATAATTTTTCTATCTACTTCAAAATTCTCTTCCATTCCGATGCGAGAAAAAAGTAAAGCAGCATTTTGAGCGATGGAAAATCTTAAATAGTCGGAAAATCTTCCAATTCTTATTAGCCTCGGAAAAGTGGCTCCAATTTTTTTAGCGTTATAAGCGGATGCGAATACTTGACTACAGTCGATCGACTTAATTTCGCGCAAATGAATAATAAACCCCGCACTATCAACTTCGGGTAGTTCAGGAACAAAAATGAATTCGTCCCCCATACTCTTAAGGATATGATTGCAAATTTCTTTTTTTATCTTATCTTCGTTTTTTCCGTTGGATAAATGAACATCAAGGATGCGCCTCCAATTATTGTTTGAGTATTTACGTGCACTAGAGTCGGTCAATATAGAAAACGTTCTTAAATATTTATCTAAGTCACCTTTTTTCTTATTATTCGATTCAAAGCACCCACAAATTCCTTCTATTCCTTCATCAGAAATCCATTCTTGAAGAGATTCTTCAGTTAATTCAAAAGCCTCTTTTTCGTCTCCAATTAAATACTTGAATGTATTTATTACATTTTTCATATTTTCTGATTTTAAGATCTCAATTTTTTTAGGAGAGTAGTATTTCTCAATGTATTCATTGAATGAATAAATTGGAAGGTAAGTTAAATGCGACCCAAATTTTTCTTGAACGATGTCGCAATCTTTGGTTAGCAACACTGCCCACTTTTCGTGTTCTTCATTAGTCGATTGAATTGAAAAAATATCACCTTGCCGAACTAAATCATCCGGTCCGATTTCTTGAAGGTAACCAATTGAATGACGCATTTAGAGACCTGCAGCTTTGTTATATGCAGATAGGGGGGAAACTCGAGAATATAGTAGCCAAAGAAAGATCTTAACAGCTTGCTTCGGAGGAAGGCACTATCTGCAATTGAGTCAAAGTCCAACTTACGATTGCACCAATGCCAAGATCAAGGTATTTACCTTCTTTTGTAACAATTGAAACATAAATCCCCAGTTATTCCCGAGGTTGATATAAGCTCATATTCACCTCAACCTTGATATTCGACACATGACCGCTTTTGCCGAGAATACTTGCGATCTTGCTCGTACGGCGAACGACCGCAATCCTGAAGGTTTTTCGATGCGCGCCATGGCATGAGTTTTCTGCAGGCACATATGGCGCGCGTTGACAAACCTCGGAAGGGCGAAGCCGAGAGGGTCTTGGTGTGATCTATGGGGAAAGCGTTTTGAAGGTTGGTACGATTGTGCGGCAAGGCAGATAGTCGGGCGGTTGACTCATTCTCACCCAGCCGCCTGAGGCTGGCCAAATCATCGAGCTTGATGTTGCGTTCTGTCGTGACAAGCCGCTTGAGACCAGATTTTCGAATTTGGCCGCAAGGTATCCTGTCCGGCATAACTGAAGCCGCCGGTTCTGTTTGGACCAGATGTGCAAGATATCTCTCATGCGGCCTGTTCCCTTGGAGGTGCCCGGGATAGAGGCTTCTGACCTCGCCGGAAGATCTCGATAATCCGCATGGGGCCACCGCAACAGGGACATGGTTCTCGCAGGGTTAGCGGGCTGACCTCTACAGCCAGTTCCTCTTTGTGATCTTCCAGCTGATGCTCAACTCCCAGCATTGTGCGGATCTTCGCAATATTGGCTTTGCGATTGGCGCTGGCCAAGAACCCGTAATGCCGGATCCGATGGAAGCCTGCAGGCAGAACATGGAGCAGGAAGCGACGGATGAACTCGGGCGTCACCAACTGCATGATCTTTTGTCGATCACCCGATTTGATGCGGTAATCCTTCCAGCGGAAGGTCACTATGCTGGCATCCGCACTGATCAGTCGGTTATTGGAGATTGCCACCCGATGGGTGTATCGGCTGAGATAGGCCAACACAGCTTCAGGACCGCCAAAGGGAGGCTTGGCATAGACCACCCATTCGGTCCTGCGGAATGGGTGGAGCCAAGCGGCAAACGCCTCTGGCTCTGACAAACTCGCAAGATCTCCGAAGAGGGCAAGCTTGCCGGTCTTCTGCAGATCCAACAGGCCTTCCAGAAACAGCCGTCGGAATAGCCGGGACAGCACCCGCACATGCAGGAAAAAGCCGGGTTTGCAGGAAACCCATTTTGTGCCATCCGCTGACAGGCCTCCGCCGGGTACGATCATATGGATGTGGGGATGATGCGTGAGGGCCGATCCCCATGTGTGCAGAACTGCAGTCATGCCCACCCTGGCACCCATGCGTTTGGGATCAGCGGCGATGGTCATCACCGTTTGTGCAGATGCCCTGAACAACAGTCCGTAGAGTGTCCTCTTGTTCCAGTAGGCAAGTTGGGCAATCTCAGCTGGCAGGGTAAAGACGAGATGGAAATACTCGACTGGCAACAGATCTTCAGCTCTTGCTGCCATCCAGTCTCGGGCGGCGGGACCCTGACACTTCGGGCAATGGCGGTTCTTGCAGGAATTATAGGCGATGTGCTGGTGGCCACACTTGGTACAGCCTGCCACATGCCCGCCAAGCGCCTCCGTTCGGCAGGCTTCTATTGCCGACATCACCTTGAGTTGGTCAAGGCTTATATGTCCCTTGTTGGCTTGTCGCCAGGCCGGGCCGTATCGACGGAAAATATCGGCTATCTCCAGCTTTGGCCGATCTACAGTATCAGAACCCTACTCTTCTTCTCGTCGGAGGGCTTTCTGCTGCAACAGCCTGACCTGTTCGTAGGGGCTGACTGTACTCTGGATGGTCTTGGTTGCCACCTGCGTATAGCGTGCTGTCGTTGACAGCTTAGCGTGGCCGAGCAGGACTTGAATTACCCGGACATCTGTATTTGCCTCCAGAAGATGGGTGGCGAAGCTGTGGCGCAAAGCATGTAGGGTGGCGGCCTTTTTGATACCCGCCATGTGTTTGGCCGATGTGAAGGCACGATTCAGTTGTCGAGGTGACAAGGGATTGATCTTCGGTTTACCCGGAAACAGCCATCCTTCCGGGCGGGACTCACGCCAATAGTTGCGCAACAAATCGAGAAGGCTTGGTGAAAGCATGGCATTGCGATCACGCCCACCTTTGCCCTGATCTACATGGATCAACATCCGTTCACTGTCGATGTCACAAACCTTGAGATTGCAAACTTCTGCCGCCCGAAGTCCAGCACCATAGCTGATCCCCAATGCGGCACGATACTTGAGGCCTGGGCCAGGAGCAGAGGTTAGGATGGCAGCCACTTCTTCGGCGCTGAGAACAATTGGCAGTTTGCGCGCCTTACGGTGAAATTGCATATACCGCTTCATCTCTTCACACCCGCACGTGACACTGAAAAAGAAACGAAGCGAGATTATACGCACGTTGAACGTGCTTGCGGATACGCCATCCTCTGTCATCCGTAGCTGATATGCACGAAGCTCCTCTGGTGTGGCCGTATCAGGTGGGCGCCCGAGAAATGCGGCGAAATGCTTCACATTGCGAATATGAGCCTTCTGGGTTTTGATCCCAAGCCCTCGAATGTTCATGTCCTCGATCATGCGCTGACGTAATGGCGTCGTCTTCTGATCTGTCATGGAAACCTCCTGTCTGACGATGGATACGATCCTTATCGTCAACCCAGGAGGGCAAATCTCAAGACATCATGATGTAGGATACCGGACGCGCCGCACGGCATTGCCGCGGAGCGGCTTAGTCCTCCCGCCCTTTTCAATCTTCGAAAGAACAACGAAGCCCTCTTCCCTGGGTTCCCGGATCTCCCCTCTATTCACACTCGTCCACCAATTCTCGTTAACCACCAAAACACAATGCGCCAGAAATCATCCACCTCCCAACGGCCTCGTGGATGCGTAGATTCAAGTGCATTGAATTGTCGCTCGTACAAATCGTTGTTTATATGAGCTTATCTATTTTGTTGTCTCATCCTCCCCCCCTAAAACAAAGGAGGATTAGAAGTGAAAAACAAAATAAAAACCGAACAAGCGCATTCGAAGATCTTGAGAGAAATCATGCACTTCTGTGAAGGGATAGAGACGGCTAATAATACGGTCTACATTTCTACAGAGATACCTACAACGCTTTACAAGAAAGCAAAATCTCTGATCGGAGACCTGTGATTTCTGTCAACTGGACGGACAAAAGAAGAGCATGAGACAACCAATAAAAAAGGTTGCATTCTATGTTCTCTCACAATCAAAAATTAAGATATAAGGATTGGGTTGCACTCTTAAACTCAAGTCCTGACTTCAGGGTAGAAGTCTTCCTTCTAACCCAAATGCTCCAGCAAAGCCTTGAGAAGGTCGTAGCCCTAAAAGATGGGGGCCTTGCCATTCCTCTGAGGATTAGCCCAGAGCTAGCCAGTGTTTTAGAGTGCCCCCCAACCCTTGATCTAGAGCCAGAATTGATCGAGCCAGAAGAAGATTGCGAAATAGCGCTAATCTGAGAGTGTGTCTCGCCTTGAGCGTTCTCTCCATTCCCGTACTTTTACCAACAGATCCAACACGTTCCTTGCCAACAGCACGCAGGCCGTCAATACAGTGATGACCAACAGTAGATGCTGCAATCCCGGCTCAATCCAGTGCTGCCACCAGTCCACTAACCAGGCTCCACCAACAACGCTCACGGTGGGAAGCTCATTTCTGTTGATCACATGCCTTCTCCGCTCTTTTGGCAAATCTGTTCATCGTGTTGGAGCATATGGAGCGCCCTGGTCTCCAAGGCGCTCCAAGGCCGCACCAGCGAAGCGGCATTACGGCTTGTTTCGATTTCACTTTCCGCCCCATCCGCAATCCAGACCATTTTTGTTATGTTCAAGAATTTGTTGCACCAGACTATCAGAGATAATCTGGGCATCTTGCTTTGTCGGATGGATCGCCTTCCACCCATCGCACTTACCGGCTCCAGCCGTCTGACAGGCGGCGACGGCGCTCAGCAGCAGACATGCGAGCAATAGTCTCATCGCTTTTCATCCTTCTTCTGAGGCGATTGAGAGCCTCCTGTGTTTGTTTGGCTTTCTCTGCCTCTTTGCCCTTGGCATAAAAACGCGCGGCAAAGAGCGACAGGGAAGCGATGATCAGCAGAGCAGCGGAAATCCACCGCCCTACCTTCGAGCCTGCCAGCCAGGCAATCAGCTGGATCAAGAGATCATTTCCTTCAGGCTTGGCCGTCCCGCATCATCCCAACGGGCATAGAGCGCCAGAAGCGCCCCAGCGACCACCAGAAGACCGATGATGATCGGGATGACTCCGCCAACCGAAAGGGTCTGAAGACCGTTTTGCACACCCGCAATTGCATCCTGAGCAGCTTCTACTGTGGCCCCTGCTCCGGCTGCGGCTGCTACAGTCGTTCCCGCTACCGTGCGCGACTTGATGAGGCGGGCCGGATCTTTGGATGGCATGCCGCTGGCAATCCAGTGATATTCACCTGTTGCGTCAAAACACGGGCAGGCTTTGGCGGCATAATCCCGATGCCCTGAGATTTTCCGGATGCCATAGTCACGCACGGCTTCTTGAGAGAGACGGATCATGGTTGCCTTCTGGGCGTCGGTGCGCGTGTCCTTGGGATTGCCGCTTGCATCAAGCCCCCCAACATAGACATAGCCGATGGTGCTCCGATTATGCCCTTTGACATGAGCGCCCATGGTCGCGATTGGGCGGCCATCAGATACAGAGCCATCGAGATGGATCACCTTGTGATAGCCGATCCCGTTCCAGCCGCGCTGGCGGTGCCAGCGGTCAATCTCAGCAACAGAAACTTCCCGCCCTTCGGGTGTGGCTGTGCAATGCCAGATCAGTTCATTGAGTTTGCGCATTCTCTTTCTCCATAAAAATGGCCAGCCCGAATGGGCCAGCCAATAAAAAAGCCACCTTGCGGTAGCTGAGGTCATTTCAAACGATTAGTCGGGGGATCCCACGTCGGGCTTCTATAGCGTCTGCGCTGTTCGCCACATGGTGTCCATTTCACCTTCAGAGATGCCCAGGGCGAGCCTCAGCTGTTCGATCAGAGGGTTGCCCGGATCATATTGCGTGGCATAGCCCCACTCTATGAGTGCTTCCTCTCGGGCTTGCTGGTCTTCGATAGCCTCAAGAGCAGGTTCGACCAGGACCAGATAGTCATTGCGGCTCAAGACCAGTCGGAGCTGTCGGGGGGTAAGAGGGAACAATTCCTCTTCGATAATCTCTGAAGGTGTCGGCGGGTCAATCTCCATGACGCCTGAAGCGATAAAGTCTCGCACCGCGTCATAGACCGGGCTGGTTTGCTGCGATCCGTCCCGATAAACGAAATCACACCTAATCTGGCCTGCCCCGAAATCCTGAGTGGTATCGGCAATTATAGCTTTGCCATCAGATGCATATTTGAGCCCGTGAATTTCTAGTAGCTTTGCTGCAATCATCATGAAATCCTCTGCATGAGCGCCCCGGTGAAGTCACCGATGGGACCTGTTCGGCCTCGACATACCCATGTTCCTGTCAGCATCAGCCAACTGGAGCCTCCTCCTCCACGCGTGTAAACAATGAGGCTACCTCCTGCCGCGTCAGCATAAACCGGTGTCGCGTGATTGGGCGATGGCAAATATACGGGGCCGTTAGTCCCATAGGGGCTGCAACACAAAAGGGTACCGATGGGATAATCAACATTGGTTCCGTCGTTCCCTGTGTACATGGGAGGGGCAATGTCGTTGAGGTCAGTCTTTAGAGCAAACGCGCTTGCGTGCTTCCCGTCCAGCTTGTCACTGTCTGCGGCCTTTGCTCCCTTGCGCAGATACCGGTTATCTGAGGTGGATTTGTTGTAGTAGTCATCGAGGCTAGTTGCCGTTGCAAAATAGCTTGGCAAATGGCCACCAAGCTTTGCAGCGTTGGCTGCAGTGGCGCTCTTGCCCAG
>NZ_FOVR01000029.1 GCF_900115225.1 Cohaesibacter marisflavi
CCGGCTGCCACTTAGGCCATAGAGCTCGATGCTCTTTTCTCGAGCAGAGTGATAGCCTCTGCTATAGCTCCCGGACCAACACCAAAGGCCCGCTCGACAATCCGAGCTTCTCCAAGGATGTCATTTGAGAGATTGAAATGATTGGCCTGCCCCTTTCTCAAGGCGCGCATAACCTCAAATCCCTTGATGGTCGCATACGCTGTTTTCATCGTTTTGAACCCACGAACAGGCCTGATCAATTGCTTCAACTTGCCATGATCGGCCTCGACAACATTGTTGAGATACTTCACCTGGCGGTGGACGGTATCTTTCGGGCACTTACCTTCCTTCTTCAACTCAGCGAGAGCGACCCCATAAGGCGCAGCCCTGTCAGTGTTGATGATGGCTGGTTTCTGCCATTTCTTGACACGCCTCAACGTCTTGGACAGAAACCGCTTCGCTGCCTTGGCATTCCGGGTCGCCGAGAGATAGAAATCGATCGTGTTGCCGAACTTGTCTACCGCTCGATAGAGATAGGCCCACTTTCCCCGCACCTTGATGTACGTTTCATCAACCCGCCAGCTGGAAGAACGAGGCGAATGCCACTGCCAGCGCAGTCGACGTTCGATTTCAGGGGCATATTTCTGAACCCAGCGATAGATCGTTGAGTGATCCACGGGAACGCCACGCTCTGTCATCATTTGCTCCAGATCCCGATAGCTTATACCGTACCGGCAATACCACCGGACTGCCCATAAGATCACATCACCCTGAAAATGGCGCCACTTGAAGTGCGTATGCATGCCCTGCTCCCGCTGAAAACATCACTCTGAAGCAGATGATCTAATTTTTTGCAACAGAGCCTGCCGGAGTCCCTGCAGGACAAACAAGCTCCATGGATTTTCGTGTCATGAATGTGTCTCCAGTTTCGCAGAATGTAGATAGGAATTAGTATATTTGCACTTGAACTGGGCCCAGGAGCCAATAATTTGCATTGACTGCCGATTTGTGGTTCAGAATGGTAAAGGAGTAGAGCGAGAAAACAGTATTCTCAACTCAGCTGCTAGGGGCTTCAAAGGTACCTCATTTTCAGTTCGCTATTTCACTTGTGGTGGAATTCGCCTGGAACTATAAAAAGCTGAGGAATGCAGGTTTAAGACAAGCCTGCATCTAAGCCCTCGATCAAATCGCTTATATGTTCTAACCCTACCGACAACCTAAGTAACCCATCTGAGATTCCAGCCGCTTTTCTTGCTTCAGCTCCCATATCAGCATGTGTCATCGTAGCTGGATGAGCGATCAAACTTTCGACACCACCTAAAGACTCGGCCAAAGTAAACGTCTTCACTGTCTCAACAAGCTTTCGAACTCCTGTCTCTCCGTCCTTGTGTTCGAAGCTCAGCATTGCTCCAAAACCCTGCTGTTGCCTTTTTGCTAGTTCATGGTTTGGATGAGTTGTCAAACCAGGATAATAAACTTTAGATACACTACCATGATTATTGAGATGGTTTGCAATAGTCATAGCATTCTTTTCTTGTTGCTCCATTCGAGCGAATAGTGTTCGAATTCCACGCAATGTAAGCCAACTATCGAACGGGGATGATATTGCCCCAGTAATATTCGACCAATCATTCAGTTCTTGGCAGTCTTCGTCGTTTAAAGCCACCAATGCTCCCGCTACAACATCTGAGTGACCATTTAGGAACTTAGTGGTAGAATGAACAACATAGTCAGCCCCTAATGACAACGGTTGTTGAAGAGCTGGAGATAAGAATGTGTTGTCCACTACAGTTTTAGCGCCATATCTCTTCGCAAGACTTGACAATACTGCAATATCAAAAACACGCATTAGCGGATTACTAGGCGTCTCGATAAATAGCAACGAAGGACCTTTTTTTATTGCAGCTTCAAGTGCGTTGAGATCCGAAAAGTCAACGACTATCAATTGAATATAACCGAGCTTCTCACGCGCTTTCAGCAGGCGCAGTGTGCCACCATAGCAATCGTTTTGAATTACAACCTTAGCGCCTACCGGTAGTCGGCCTACAAGGAGGTCGATTGCGGCTAGTCCGCTGGATGTCATTACGGCTCCCGCTCCCCCCTCTAAAGCTGCAATCGCTTCAGCAGCCAGAGCCCGCGTTGGATTGCCCGCACGACCGTAATCGAAGGCGCGGGGTTGATCGTACCCTGAAAATTCGTATGTGCTTGATAAGTAAAGTGGAGGAGAGACGGCTCCGAATGAGCTATCGCAAGCGACTCCATAGGCCGCAGCAATCGTTTTAGGAAGTTGAGGTTTTTCGGTTGGTTTTTTCATCGTTTTTCCAAAGCGGTAAGGGCGTGGATGAAGTGACTAGACAGTTGCCTGATCACCGTATTTGCTAGGTAGAAAGTGCGGCCAGTTGTTTGCGTAGTTCCTTCATTTGAGAGAATTTCTCGGTAACATCACGTATTGTTGCAACTAAACCACACAGTTCTCCGTCATCGTCGTGGATCATAGCTATAGTAAACTCTACCGAAATTTTCGTTCCATTCGAAGATACAGCAGGAACAGATAACAGATCTCCGGCGCCGTAGCGGCTTTCACCGGTAGCAATGGTTTTCTGCCAACCTTCCCAGTGCCGTGCGCGCAGATTGGCAGGAATAATAATATCTAGCGTACTCCCTATTGCAAAGTTCGCATCGTATCCAAATATCCGCTCACATCCGGCGTTCCAAAAATTAATACAACCATCTCTATCTGTCCCCACTATTGCATCAGCAGATTTTTTTACGATTGTCTCTGCTACCATTTTTTCAATTTCTGAACCAAACACGTCTTTTCCTTTTCTTTATTTGAACATTCTGACAATCATTTCTTTGTCTAGATTTTCCGAGTTGCGAGCATCGAACCGTATATCGTCACAAAGAGCACAAAGGCGCAGATCCAGAGTCCTCCGGCTAATTGGTACAAGCTCTCCTCAGGCCAAATCCCAGCGGCGCCCCGAACAAACGTTGAACCAACAATTGATAGGTAGATTATTGAAGTTCCTGACCCGGCATGCAGACTGCGTCCGGTGTGACCAAGAGAGGCGCGCGTCATTACCGCAAGGGTCATGCCGCCGAGCGCTCCGGCCATCCAAAAGTGTTGCGCAGTTGAAACAGGCAGAATATCTGGACGCAAAATAGCACCCCACATTGCGAGAGCTCCGAGCGGAACAAACAGATAGGCGACATGTAAAATTGCCACCAAAGGCTCTCCAAATGTGTATACACCCTTCCAACGTGCCAGTCGCACTCCCTGCGCTATACCGACTGCTAAAAGCATCCATGCTGTGGTTGTGCTTCCGGGCAATAAAACCCAGGTAAGAAATGCCGGAACACTAACAACCAAAACAAACTTGTCAAACAGTTGCATCGGTGAAGCAGGTATATGCCCCTTGCCTTCCCGCACCAGCCAGTTACGCGTGAAAGACGGCACAATGCGTCCGCCAATCACTGCAATCATCAACATGACGGCCGCAAGCCCCAGGCGCGAGCCATGGCCTTGCGCTGCATAATCTCCGTTTAGCACCTCAACATGATACGTCAGATTGGCGGCAGCGAAAACGCCCAACAGCAACAGGATAATCAAGTTGCGCCAGTTTCTGCCGGCAATGATTTCACGCAGAATGACCAAAGCCAGAACAAATGGGAATGCAAGGTCTATGGATATAACGATCCACGCAGGCAGGAAGGCTGAGAACAGCACGCTCAGTCGTCCAGCTCCCCAAAGTCCGACAAGCCCAGCTAGCGCCCATCCGACGACGGGCAGTCGCCCGGTCCAGTTCGGAACTGCAGTGAGAAGAAAGCCCGCGATGATCGCTCCGGTGTAGCCAAATAGAAAGGCGTGAGCATGCCAAGAAACGGGGTCCATGACGCTAGGTAGATCGACCCGCCCTGCCAGCGCCATGATCCATAGGGCCATCGCTACCGCCGCCCATATGGCGCCGAAGAGAAAGAAGGGCCGAAAGCCGTAACTCAGGATCGCAGGACCCTGCCAGCGTCTCATTTGTTCTGCGGATGATTGGGTCATAAGCAAAGTCCTTGGACAAAATTGGTTGGGAGTGGGTCAATGATGGGAGGTGTCATCAGCCCGATCCATGAGCGCTCGGATATGGCGAGCGAAGGTATAGGTGGCAGGCAGGCCGATGATTGCACCGACCACAAGCGCGATGTTGGTCGACAGAACAGGTCCACCCATCCAGCTGCCGATCAGGGATGCGAAGAATGCATTGACCGCCATCGCTCCTGCCCCGAAGGGGTAAAGTGCAAGTGTAATTTGATGCACTGACCAGCCCTGCCTGTTCATCGCCGCGACACCATGCGATGCACGCAGTAAAGGGCGACGATGAGCGCGACGCTGGCAAGGCCGAACCAGAATTCAGCGGTTGCCGACTGGGCTTGCGGAATGGGGCGATCATAAGGTGCAGACACAGCAAGCGTGGGCAGCATAGAAAGCGCAAACATCAGATAACGCATGGCAAATTTCCCTTTCATTGGTCTCTTGTCAACGTACGATAGATTTCGGGCAAGGCACGCGTCAGACGTTCCGGATGAGGCAGCAGCGTGAACCCTCCCCGCCCAAAGATCCGGGCAAACCAGTCCTGCCCATCTTCGTCGATGATGACGCCGTGCAGCGTGAGCCCTGCCCGTCTCGCTTCACGAACGGCCATGTGGCTGTCCTCAATCCCGTGTTGACCTTCATAGTGATCAAGATCGTTGGGCTTGCCATCGGTCAGAACAATGAGCAATTTGCGCGCCGACGGTTGCTTCTCGAGCCTATTCGAGACATGACGGATTGCTGCGCCCAGACGGGTGAAATGTCCCGGCTTCAGGGAGGCAATATTGTCGGCAATCCCCCGTGTCATCGGATCGGGGAAATCCTTGACCTTGGTAACAAACACGCGGTCGCGCTTGAGCGAAGAAAAGCTCCAGATCCCCAAATGATCTCCGGCAGCATCAATGCCATAGGCAAGGGCCGTCATAGCGTCCTTGGCCACATCAATGACGGACGTATCACCAATGGCAGCTTCCGTTGAACGGGAAGTATCGATGAGGAAGGCAACGGACAGATCCCGCTCGCTCTGGCGTTGATCCTGCCAGATCCGGTCACTGCCATAGCCCGTTGCCATGAGATCGGTTTGCATGCAGATCACAGCATCCAGATCCAGTTCAGCCCCGTCAATCTGGCGTGGTTGAATCTTACGCCGGGGCCGGAGAGCTTCGAATTGCCTGCGAACTGCCCGAATGCGACGCGGATCCGCAACGAACACCTCATCTGCGTTTAGATGTGCAGGCGCTTCCAGAATGCGACAATGCCCATCCAGATAGCTCTGCGTCCGGTGGTCCCACTCGTCATAGATATGCTCGCCTGCCAGCTTCTCATGCATGGCATCGGTTGGTGACAGATCGAGATGGAGCTTCAGCCGGGATGCAACCCGCCTATCATGCTTGGACAGGGTGATGTGGTCCTGATCTTCCGCCGCCTTCTGGGCGTTGTCGAGGTCATCATCATCTACACTTCGATTGATATTCATGGACTCGACCCATGAGAGGATCGATTCAAACCGGTGGATGATAAAGCTATCTTTGCGGCTGGTCTGGTCCTGTTCCTTGCGTTCTCCAACCTTGCTGGACGCAACAGCCCCCAAGGAGGCCATGACCGGATCCTCACCTGCTTGTTCATGACTTGGCGCCCCCGAGCCCGGAGGGTCAAACCGGAGCCAGACTGGTGGCATGATAAATGGCGCGTAGCCTCGCACAGCTCCAGTCAAGGATGCCGGTGCATGTGCATTCTCACCCTTGAGCACGGCAACAACCGCCGCTTCGATTTGGGCCTCCACGCCAGCCTTGGGCAATGCGCGCCGGTGCTGAAGATGAAACCGGCACATCTGCTTATACGATCCGGCAAGACCGGGGCACGCTTCAAGAACCCGCACAATCGCACCTTGGTTGGTCTGAATTTGCACCCAGTCCGACTGGGGCGCGATCGCTTCAGACGTGAAAGAAGCAAAGTCCGAAGACCGATGCAGAGCCGCCAGCGCAACTAGCCAGAAATAGCAGGAGCGATTGAGCCCCCGATCAGGAAAGGCCGCCATGACCGGCGGCAGCCTCACACGTTCCCCGTCATAGTGCGCGATCCATTCCCGATCCCGCTCTGCTCCGAGTTTTCGCAAATGCGTTCGCCGATGCTTTACGACAGTGGCCGGGGATGGCACCAGCTCAACGGAAACGCTGCCTCCCAACGCCCGGAACAGCAGCATGAGGCTGGCTTCCAGCCCTTCAAGCGTGACCGCTTCCTTGGGAAAGCCAACGTCGATAGCCATGCCACTGGCCATATCATGCCAGAGGTTGCCAACAGTTTCTTCTGGTTCCATCAAATCGAGCAGGTGCATGGGACTATCCGTAGATGGTTGAAACCAGATCGCGCAGAGCGGTCTGCACGTCAGGTTCGTCGGTCAATGGCTCGATGATGGCGACGTTGATTGCTCGGTCCACTCCCATCCCTCCGGCCATAAGCGTTGCTGTATAAATCAACAGACGGGTCGATACCCCTTCCTCCAGATCCATGCCGGACAAGGCCCGGATATGACCTGCCAGCCGCACCAGAGGCGCAACCCGTCCCGCTTCCAGACCGCTTTCACTGGAGACGATCGCTATCTCGCTTTCCGGATCAGGAAAATCGAAGGACATGGACAGGAACCGTTGTCGGGTCGAAGGCTTCAGCCGCTTAAGGACACTCTGGTAGCCAGGATTATAGGAGGCAACGAGCATGAAGCCACTTGGTGCCGTCAGCTCTTCAGACGTCCGATCAATCACCAATGTGCGGCGGGAATCGGTAAGTGGGTGCAGCACCACAGTGACGTCCTTGCGCGCCTCGACGATCTCATCGAGATAGCAGATTGCCCCTTCCCGCACAGCCCGGGTGAGCGGGCCATCGACCCATTGGGTCTGCCCGCCCTTGAGCAAATAGCGTCCGATCAGGTCTGCGGCAGACAGGTCATCATGGCAGGCAACGGTGTAGAGCTTCTTGCCCATGTGAGCAGCCATATGCTCGACAAAACGCGTTTTGCCGCAGCCGGTCGGCCCCTTCAAAAGAAGGGGCAAACCTTTGTCATATGCGGTCTCGAAGAGATCGCATTCCGCTCCGGTCGGTTTGTAGTATGGGATCTGGCTACGCAACTGCATATTCATCTCCTCATTCTCCAGCTGCAGGGTTGGCATCACCCGGGGTGATGATCTCACGCTTGCGCACCACAATGGTCGAGTAAATGAACAACAGCGCCCCCAGAACCACCGCTGCACCTGCACCGAAGCGCATCAGGTAGAAGATCGACAGACTGTCCTGAACGTCCATGTAATAGTCGCCAATGACACGCTGCATATGGGTCTGGATGGTTCCCGCGAAGGTCAGAACGAAGGTCATGAAGGCCATGCCGCCGGTCATCAGCCAGAAGCTGGCCATATTGAGCACCTGATTGTATGGATCCTTGTTGCGCAGCATCGGCATCGCATAGGTGAAGATGGCCAGATTGAGAGCAACATAGGCGCCAAAAAAGGCCAGGTGTCCGTGAGCTGCCGTGATCTGCGTGCCGTGACTATAGAAGTTGACCCCGTGCAAGGTGTGAAGGAAGCCCCAGACGCCTGCGCCAAAGAAGGCAACGGTCGATGACCCTAGCGACCAGAGAAGCGCCGCCTTGTTGGGATGGTTCTTGCGGCCTTTCCAGACCATGACGAACGCAAAGGACATCATCAGGAAGAACGGCACGACCTCGAAAGTCGAGAAGATGGAGCCGATCCATTGCCAGTATCCCGGCAGCCCGATCCAGTAGAAGTGGTGCCCAGTACCCAGAATGCCCGAGAATAGAGCCGTTGCGACGATGACATAGAGCCATTTTTCCACCACCTCACGATCAACGCCGGTCAGCTTGAGCATCAGATAGCCGAGGATCGCCGCCATCACCAGCTCCCATGTAGCCTCGACCCAAAGATGGACTACGAACCACCAATACATCTTATCCAGACTGAGATTTTCAGGGTTGATGAAGGCAAAGATCCAGAGTAGCGACAAAAGCCACAACCCCATCAGAAGCACGTTCGTGATGGCGGTTTTCCGTCCGCCCAGAACCGTCAGCGAAATGTTGATCAAGAAGATCACCGCTGCGATCAGAATACCGAATTTGACCCAGAGTGGCTGTTCGAGAAACTCGCGTCCCTCGTGAATGCCGACAAGATAGCCGGCGACAGCCCCAAGCGTGCCGACCATCAGCAGGAACAACTGGATATAGGCAAGCTTGACCGAGAAAAGCTCTCGCTCAGCTTCCTCGGGCACCAGAAAATAGGCGGCTCCGAAGAACCCCAGCAAAAGCCATACGATGAGCGCGTTGGTGTGGATCATGCGAATGATATTGAAAGGCAAAAGCTCAGACAGAAAGTTTGGCGAGACATAGATCCAGCCTGCAATCAAGCCGCCCAGCACCTGCACCGCAAACAACGCCATGGCGCAATAGAAATAGGCCTTGGCTACCTTTTGAGATTGATATTTCATGGTCCTATCCCTCAGCCCGCGTCGTTCGGCGGCCAGCCTTGTGTATCGGTTTGGTCGGCCCACCGCAGGAATTCGGCAAGCCCCCGAATGTCGTCATCAGTCAGTTTGAAATTGGGCATCTGGCGCCTGCCTTCGATTCCAGAAGGCTGGGCTTCCATCCAGGCCTTGAGGGTTTCGAACGCCCCTTCAGGATCATCCTCGACGCCCCAGCGGGTCATCACATTGCCAACTTCTGGAGCAAAATAGGCCCCTTCTCCATGAAGCGTGTGGCAGTTGATGCAGGCGTTTTTCTCCCAAACGCGTTTGCCATGGACCACCTCTTCACTGAGGGGCAATTTGGATGTTGATGTGTTGACCACGTAAAGGTGGCTATGCACGGTGAGGGCGATAAAGACGGCAACGAAGAAAAGGGACCCTCCGTAAAACACATTCCTTGCCCGCGATTTTGTCAGTATTTCTGCCATCGACGGCCTCCAAATCAATCGGGTTCACCAAAACAGCTAACCTGGATCGTGAAGGCGAAGTTTGTGCTGGAACAACGTTTGGAGCGATAGCGTCCTTACTATAGGGGGCGGGAGGACAGGTCTGATGACCCGCAAACACCTTGATAGCCCCGACCTCACACTGGATGAAGTCATGAAGATTTGGCCGCAGACGATCACGGTCTTTCTGCGCCACAAGATGTTATGCGTGGGATGCCTGGTTAATCCGTTTCACACGATTGAAGACGCGTGCATCGAATACAAGCTGAACGAAGAAAGCTTTCGAGCCGAGCTGCAGCACGTCATCAACGCTGCTGACTGAGAAGCATCAGACCGTGGGGGTTGGTTACGACGATCCGCTTGCGGCGGCTTTTGATCAGCCCCTGCTTCTCCCAACCGCTTAAAAGTCGTGAAACCGTGTGCAAAGTCGTTGCCGTCATTTCCGACAGGTCTTGTCTCGTGATTGGAAAATCGACCTCAATGCCGTCTTCAACCTTGCGTCCGGTCTGGTTGATCAGGCGCATCAGGGCATTCGCCACTCTCTGTTCCACCTGTTGAGTTGCCATTTCCACAAGCCGCATATTCATCTCACCGACCCGCTTGCCCACGATCTTGTAGGTCTCCGTCGAAAACCCATCATAGTCAATTACAAAGCGATCCCACAGCGACGTCGGCCAACTCAGGATGATGGCCTCCGAAGCGGTGACTGCGGTGGCGGGATAGGTGTCTCGACCAAGAGCTCTGGCGATACCGAACAACTGCCCGGATGGGATATGAAGAGAGATGACCTGTTCGCCGGTCTCGGTTATGCGAATGACGCGGATATAGCCGTCGAGCAGCATGAAGAAGCGATCTGCGTCGCCACCTTCCGAAAACACAGCAACACCTTCCCCATATCGCCGGGAACTCGCCTGATCGAGAATTTCACGAATCTCGGTCAGACCCAGCTTAGAGAATGGCGGGATGTGCGTCAGAAGGCTTTCATCGAGCCTCGGCATCGTCTTGAGTGTCTTTTCGTCTTCCATATGCGTTGTCTAGCGGCTCTTAAAGGCAACTTCCATCGTTCATTTCGGTTACTGCCATGAAAATCATAGAAAAGGTTGCGCCAGAACAACGTTCGATAGATTACGCGATGTAGCATCGTCGACACTAGATCAAAAACCAATGAGGAAATAAACAGATGTTTCGCACACTTATCACAGCCGCAATCTTAACGAGTGTCATGGGAGGCTGTGCACTTGCAGAAACCTTTGAAGTCAAGATGCTCAACAAGAATGGCAAGGAAAACATCCTCTTACGGACAGGTGGGGGATGCATGATGATTAAAGTGAGGCAACATAATTCTTCTTGACATAGTTAGGTTGCAAACAAAAAGGTTTTCACTTGCAAACTGACCACCATTAATCCGCCAGCGCTTGCTCAGAGCTTGGGTTTCATTCCGCAGGTGGTGACGACCTGGCAGGCCAAGCGAGAAAATGCGCTCTGATTGAGGAACTGGGCGCGCAGAGCCCTCTTTCGTGCTTAAAGCGTATTGTCGTGTCGAGAAGAGGCACGTCATTTGGGCTTTCGCAGTACATCAAAATACGCGAAAGAGTACCTCTGCTGATCGTCTCTTCAACATGGGATGTTCAATGAAACATCTCTCTCGTGAACGGCGTTAATGGATTGTGACCTGCAGTCCAAATTTCTAAAGATTAGAACACTGGCAACATCTTGATATAGTTGAACTACTTCTGAAGTTGGCTTTTTCTCTGCCGGATCAGAAAGCTGGCAATTTCGAATTCGATCTTAAGCTCTTCCTTCGCCTTAACGAATGCGGGATCGGTTTCCCATTTCTTTTGAACAATTTCGAAATCGATCATTTGACGTCGTTTGCTTTCTGTATCCACCACTAGGTCTTCCCAAACAGTGTTTGCCCGTCTTCGTTGTGAATGCTGTCACTAAACGATTAGTGCAGTCATCTCCGGTTGATCAGCAAGAGTCCCAGCAGTTTTTTTGGCGACAATGACAAATCCCTCGAATTCATGCTCAAGGCAGGATACCCTGTTTTCAAGTAGCTGCATAGCCAACTACACTTCTGCACCTTTTTGTTGACAGAAACTACTTTACCAAGAACGTGCCTTGGTGTGAGTAGGGCAGTCTCGCCTCTTCAAAAGGCCGATTAGGATGAGAGTTCCTTTTGGCCAACCAACCGATAGCTGGTGCTGCGCCCACCACCTTCATTCTGAACAAAGATGTCCCACTCGAGAAGAGTCCGGATATCTCTAAGGGCGGTGTCGTTGGAGCAATCGGCAAGTTTGGCGTATTTTGAAGTGTTCATATAACCCTCCCAACGATCATCGAGCATGCGATTGATGATCTGTCGCTGCCTATCACTGATGGGATTGCTTTTGATGTGATTCCACAGTTGCGCTTTATACAGGATGTGCCCGAGGGCTGTCTCTGCATTGCTTAAAGCGTGTCCCAGACAGTTCAGAATCCATCCCAGCCAGCCGGTGATGTCCAAATCTCCGCGCTGTTGCTTTTCCAGATATATGTAATAGTCCTTTCTTTCCCGCTCGATCTGCGTGGAAAGGCTATAAAAGCGATCAGGCAGACCATCGGCGCGAGCAAGTGCCATGTCACATATTGCCCTAGCTATTCGACCGTTGCCATCTTCGAATGGATGGATGGTGACGAACCACAGATGGGCGATGCCTGCCTTAAGAACCGGGTCGAGACTTCCTTTGCTCTCGAACCAGAACAAGAAAGACTGCATTTCCGTTTGGAGCCGTGTTGCGTCTGGAGCCTCAAAATGGACGTTCTCGTTACCTATAGGCCCCGAAATAACCTGCATGGGTCCCGCTTCAGCTGGACGCCATCCCCCAACCAATATGCGATGCATTCCACTTCGTCCGGTCGGGAACAAGGCGGCATGCCAACCAAACAGGCGTTCCTCGGTTAGAGGCATTGCATGATTGCGGGTCGCATCCAGCATCATCTCGACAACACCATCGATATGTCGACTGACAGGAACCATGCCGCCGACGTCTAATCCAAGTTGGCTGGCAATAGAAGATCTGACTTCCATACGGTCCAGATTTTCACCTTCGATCGCAGAAGATTTGACGATGTCGTTCGTGAGGGTTTCGAGGCTTGCTTCCTGCCGCAGATGAAATCCAATACTTTCCATCCGACCAAGCAAACGTCCTTGGCAATACCGAATGTCGGCAAGGGCGAGTGAAATAGCCTCGGCATCCCAGCGAAAATTGGGCCAGTCCTGTCGTTCGTGGATCCACGTATTGCTCATCTCACATCCTGCGGCGAAATTGCGGCATAATCACCGCACGTTTTAATGAGAATATGCGTCCCATTCGCCACAAGGTCAAGGATTTGTTCCCAACTGATCAAGAGAGTGTGTTGCTTAGATTTCCTGTAGGTACGAGATCCCCGATGCCGTCGGTCAAAGCGGCTATTCGAGGGAAATTGCATCGACGATGGTATACATGGTCCTGCTATTTCGACCAAATTTTAGCCTGAATAAGGTGGATCTGATTATCTGTTCAGGCAGCCAGTTTTGTTGTTCCATTCATCGTGTTGTAGGCCTCATTCGGGGTCAGAATGCCATGGGAAGAATGGGGGCGTAGTTCGTTATAGTAGGAGATCCATTTTCCAATGCCAGCCCTTGCTTCTGATCCCGTCTCAAATGCATTGAGATAGATGCACTCGTATTTGATAGATCGCCAGAGCCGTTCGATCATCCGGTTATCGACCCAGCGCCCACGTCCGTCCATGGAGACCTTCACTCCGGCACCGGTCAACGTCTGAATCCAGTCGGAACTGGTAAACTGAGAG
>NZ_FOVR01000027.1 GCF_900115225.1 Cohaesibacter marisflavi
ATTGCAGCGGTAAGCGTGGTTTTACCATGGTCAACGTGACCAATCGTGCCGATGTTACAATGCGGCTTATTACGTTCAAACTTTTCCTTAGCCATAGGAAAGTCTCCATTCTCAAAATTACATTAAGTGCGGCGGCTAGATCAGCTCACTGCGGAAACAATGAGCCAATCGACCAATCGATTTGATTTAGGCGTATTTGGCCTGAACCTCATCTGCGACTGCCTGTGGCACCTGTGCGTAGTGATCAAACACCATGGAAAACTGTGCGCGACCCTGTGACATGGAACGAAGAGTGTTCACATAGCCAAACATGTTCGCCAAAGGCACCATGGAGCTAATGACAGTTACAACACCGCGGGCTTCAGTTCCGGAGATCTGACCGCGACGGGAGTTAATGTCGCCGATGATGTCACCCATATATTCTTCAGGGGTCACAACTTCGACTTTCATCATTGGTTCGAGCAGTTTCGGACCAGCTTTTTGACAACCTTCACGGAAGCCCGCACGAGATGCGATCTCAAAGGCAAGAACGGAAGAGTCAACATCATGGAAGGCACCGTCGATCAACTCGACTTTGATGTCTACCATTGGGAAGCCAGCCAGAGGACCTGCGGTCATGACAGACTGGACACCTTTTTCAACGCCAGGGATGTATTCTTTCGGAATAGCACCACCAACGATGGAAGATTTGAACTCGAAACCAGCACCAGGCTCATTCGGGCCAATAATCATTTTGACGCGACCGAACTGACCGGTGCCACCCGACTGTTTCTTGTGGGTGTAATCGACGGTTTCTTCTTTCGTGATGGTCTCACGATAAGCAACCTGAGGCGCGCCGATCTGAGCTTCAACCTTGAATTCACGCTTCATACGATCAACGAGAATGTCGAGGTGAAGTTCACCCATGCCAGCCATGATGGTCTGACCGGATTCTTCATCCGTTTTAACGCGGAAAGAAGGATCCTCAGCAGCCAGACGGTTGAGCGCAAGGCCCATCTTTTCCTGGTCAGCTTTGGTCTTCGGCTCAACAGCGATCTCGATCACAGGATCCGGGAATTCCATACGTTCAAGAATAACCGGCTTCAGCGGATCACAAAGGGTATCACCAGTGGTGGTATCTTTCAGACCTGCGATAGCAACGATGTCGCCTGCATATGCTTCCTTGATGTCCTCACGAGAGTTGGAGTGCATCTGAAGCATACGACCTACACGTTCGCGTTTTTCCTTAACAGTGTTGAGTACGGAAGAACCCGCAATCAACTTGCCGGAATAAATGCGACAGAAAGTCAGAGAACCAACAAACGGGTCGTTCGCAATCTTGAACGCCAGCATGGAAAATGGCTCTTCATCGTCTGCATGACGTTCGATCGGCTCTTCCGTCTTGGCATCGATACCTCTGATGGATTCGATATCAACCGGGCTTGGCAGATAGTCGACAACAGCATCAAGCAGAGGCTGAACACCTTTGTTCTTGAAGGCAGTACCACAAAGGATCGGAACGAATTCGTTGGCAATGGTGCCTTTACGGATCAGTTCCATGATCTTTTCGTTGCTTGGCTCTTCACCTTCCAGATAAGCTTCCATTGCTTCTTCGTCGATTTCGACGACAGCTTCAATGAGCTTCTCACGATATTCCTCGGCCTGAGCAAGGTCAGCTTCTGGAATGTCGTTGGTTTCGAACTCGGCACCGAGGTGCTCTTCGTGCCAGATGATCTGTTTCATGTTTATCAGATCGATCACACCCTTAAATTCGCTTTCAGCACCAACAGGCAACTGAAGGCAAAGCGGGTTGGCACCAAGGCGGCTCTCGATCATTTCTACACAGCGGTAGAAATCAGCACCGAGTTTGTCCATCTTGTTGACGAAGATCATCCGAGGAACGGCGTATTTGTCAGCCTGACGCCAAACGGTTTCAGTCTGAGGCTCAACACCAGCGTTCGCATCCAGGCAGCACACAGCGCCGTCAAGCACACGCAGAGAACGTTCAACTTCAATGGTGAAGTCAACGTGGCCTGGGGTGTCGATGATGTTCAGACGCTTTTCACGCCAAAAACAAGTGGTTGCAGCGGACGTAATGGTAATACCACGTTCCTGCTCTTGTTCCATCCAGTCCATGGTGGCAGCACCATCATGAACTTCGCCAATCTTATGGCTTTTACCTGTGTAATAGAGGATCCGCTCAGTAGTGGTCGTCTTACCAGCATCAATGTGGGCCATGATGCCGAAGTTACGATAATCCTCAATCTTGTGGCTGCGTGCCATGACTTCGCCCCTAATGGTTTACCAGCGATAATGCGAGAAGGCACGGTTGGCTTCCGCCATACGGTGCGTGTCCTCGCGTTTTTTGACTGCAGAACCGCGGTTGTTAAACGCATCCAGAAGCTCGCCGGAAAGGCGATCGATCATGGTGCGCTCGTTGCGATTGCGGGCTGCTGCAATGATCCAACGGATAGCCAGGGCCTGCTTACGTTCTGCACGAACATCAACAGGAACCTGGTAAGTCGCACCACCAACACGGCGGGAGCGAACTTCCACTTGAGGCATGACATTTTCCAGAGCAGTGTGAAACACTTCAACTGGGTCCTGCTTCAATTTTCCTTCAACAGAATCAAGCGCACCGTAAACGATGCTTTCTGAAACGGACTTTTTGCCGTCCAGCATGATGCTGTTCATGAATTTTGAAATAACGATATCACCGAATTTAGGATCCGGGTTGATAACGCGTTTTTCTGCACTATGGCGACGTGACATGTGACCAGAACTCCAATAGCGGCTTATTTCGGCCGCTTCGCACCATATTTAGAACGGCGCTGTTTACGGTCTTTAACACCTTGTGTATCGAGAACACCACGAAGGATGTGATAACGAACACCAGGCAAGTCTTTCACGCGACCGCCGCGGATCATGACAACGGAGTGTTCCTGAAGGTTATGGCCCTCACCAGGGATGTAGCCAATTACTTCAAAACCGTTGGTCAAGCGAACCTTAGCAACCTTACGCAGAGCCGAGTTAGGCTTCTTAGGCGTAGTGGTGTAGACGCGCGTACAAACGCCCCGCTTCTGAGGGCAGGCCTCCATGGCCGGAACTTTGTTTCGCTTCACCGGCGCTTTGCGCGGTTTACGAATAAGCTGGTTAATGGTTGGCATTAACGTGTGCCTTTCAGATCTCTCTGAATAATTACATATTGCACCGTCCGCACGCGCAAAAGCGCACCATCGCGCGACCTTTGCCGCGAACGGCGCTGTGAAAACCAGAGGATTACGGCGAACCGCAATCATGAGCCAGTCAATCTCAGCTTCATTAAGACGAACATCGTTTAAATGGTCTTGCGTCGAAAACGTGGCGCTTTCGATCATTGAGCACTTACGGCATGTCCGAGAAGTGGCGCGAAACTACTCTGTAGATTGCATTCCGTCAACCCCCTTGGTGAAGATTCCCAGAAGCCCTGCATTTGCGCCATTTGAGTGTATTTTTATTACCCAATTTCGACTAAATCCGCAACATTTTGATACACCTACGTCAACTCGTTGGAAATCAGCCGATTCTTCCCCAATTTCGCTCAGGATTCGCGCCCAATCTGAGCGCGTTCAAATGCCCGTAGTTGCAATAGATTCTTTGATAATCTTTAACCACACTACTCATGATTCCGGACAAGCAGCCCGGAAAGGGAAAAGCCGGCACTATGCGCATCGACATAACCATGAGTAACATTGAAATAATAATACATACCAGGAAGGGAAATTGGAGTATCTGTCCAGAACTCTGCACCATCGCCAAAGTCAGAGGCAGCGATCGCAGGAAAGACGATCGTATCGATCTTCAGACCCGAACAGCTCTCCAAATAGATTGAGTCAAACTCTTCTGCCGTGGGAAGCCGCCACCCATTGCCGAGCTTTTGGGCTTCCCCTTTTGCCTCCTCCAATCCAAGCCCCATCGGATCACCAGAGCAAGTCCCCCGCTCCTCGTCCCACGCCATACCAAGAGCGCACCGTTTCCACTCCAACCCCTTGTCTATTTGGAAGGCAACATCCCCCCTCAGTCTAAAGCCGTGCCCGGACGGTTCCCGACACTCGGCAAGAGCATCCGGTGACATGACAACACCCGCAACTAGCACCAAAGCAAAAGGGCTCAAGCGACCAACCCTTAATAGAGTTTCAGATTCAATCATAATAACACTCCCCTACTCGAGAACATGTATCTGACTGAATATGTTGAAAGTGGGGCTTTGAAAGGATCGACACAGAAAAGAAAAGGCCGCCTTGCTGAAACAAGACGGCCTTAACAATGTCACTAAACGAAGCTCTCGCTTACTCGGCTGGCTCAACCGGAGGCTGGCCAGACATATCGCGGATCTGCGGGGTAGAAGTCAGGGACTGTGTCCGCTGCTTTTCTTCCAGGATCAGATCATCGCGATGGGTAGCCACACGACGCAGACCAGACATCACACGACCGGTACCGGCCGGGATCAGGCGACCAACGATAACGTTCTCTTTGAGACCTTCCAGGGTATCGATCTTGCCCTGTACAGATGCCTCGGTAAGCACGCGCGTGGTTTCCTGGAACGATGCGGCAGAGATGAAGGAGCGCGTCTGCAAGCTAGCTTTGGTAATACCAAGCAGAACCGGCTTGCCTTTTGCAGGCTTCTTGCCCTCAGCCACAAGGCGTTCATTCTCTTCTGCGAATTCCAGACGGTCGATATGTTCACCATGCAGGAAGTAGCTCTCGCCCTGATCTTCGATCTCGATCTTCTGCAGCATCTGACGAACAATCACTTCGATATGCTTGTCGTTGATGCCCACACCCTGAAGACGATAAACATCTTGAATCTCGTTGACGAGATAATCTGCCAGAGCAGCAACGCCCTTAACGGCCAGAATGTCATGAGGCGCTGGATTGCCGTCCAGAATATACTCACCCTTTTCGATGAAGTCGCCTTCCTGAAGATGGAAAGGACGTCCTTTCGGGATGAGATATTCAATTGGCTCCATCGTTTCGTCAGCAGGTTCGAGAACAATACGACGTTTGTTCTTGTAGTCGCGACCAAAGCGGATGGTGCCATCAACATCAGCGATAACAGCATGATCCTTTGGACGACGAGCTTCGAACAACTCGGCCACACGTGGAAGACCACCGGTAATGTCTTTGGTCTTAGCGCTTTCCATCGGGTTACGCGCAAGAACGTCACCAGCAGAGACCTTGGTACCCGGCTGAACCGACAGAATGGCTTCAACCTGAAGCAGATACCGAGCATCGCCACCGCGCGGAAGCGTCTTTATTGCTCCACTTGCATCTTTGATGGTGATCGCAGGTTTCATGTCTGCAGAACGAGGGTTGCCGCGCCAATCGATAACGACACGCTTGGTGATACCGGTTGACTCGTCCGTCGCTTCGCTAACCGAAAGACCTTCAGCCACATCTTCAAAGTCGATGACACCGTCAGATTCTGCAAGAATAGGACGGGTATACGGATCCCACTCAGCCAAACGCTGACCAAGCTTCACCCGATCGCCCTCATCAACATGAAGGATCGTACCGTAGGTCACTTTGTTGGTGGAGCGCTCGTTGCCTTCATCATCAATGATGGCAATGGAAACGTTCCGGCCAAGAGTGATCAGCTTGCCTTCGGAGTTGCGCGCAACGTTACGGTTGCGGATCTCGATCGTGCCCTCGAAGTTGGACTCGATGAAGGAACTGTCAACCACCTGTGCCGTACCACCAATATGGAACGTACGCATGGTCAACTGCGTGCCGGGTTCACCAATCGACTGAGCGGCGATAACACCAACAGCTTCACCAATATTCACTTCGGTGCCACGAGCAAGGTCACGACCGTAACAAGCGGCACAAACACCATTGCGGGAATTACAGGTGAGTACCGAGCGAACGATAATCGACTGCAAACCGCAGGTTTCGATTTCCTCGAGATGCTCTTCCGAGATGACCTGCCCTTTTGGAACGATCACGTCGCCGGTCTTCGGATTGATAACATCCTGAGCTGCGGTACGCCCCTTGGTACGGGTACCAAGCGTCGCAACGACCTGACCGGAGTCAACAATCGCACGAACTTCCAGACCTTCTTCAGACCCACAATCGACTTCGGTGATAATGCAGTCCTGAGCAACGTCCACCAGACGACGGGTCAAGTAACCCGAGTTGGCCGTTTTCAGAGCCGTATCAGCCAGACCTTTACGCGCACCATGTGTGGAGTTGAAGTATTCCATCACGGTGAGGCCTTCTTTAAAGTTCGAGATAATCGGCGTTTCGATAATCTCGCCCGAAGGCTTGGCCATAAGACCACGCATACCAGCCAGCTGTTTCATCTGAGCCGGTGAACCACGAGCACCAGAGTGCGCCATCATGTAAACCGAGTTCATCGGTTTCTGGCGTTTGGTTTCCTCGTCAAACTCGACAGCCTGAATGCGCTTCATCATCTCGTCAGCAACGCGGTCGGTACATTTCGCCCAGGCGTCAACAACCTTGTTGTATTTCTCGCCTTGGGTGATGAGACCATCGTTATACTGGCTTTCAAATTCCATCGCCATCGTGCTGGTCTCTTCGATGAGACCCGCCTTGGTGTCAGGAATAACCATGTCATCCTTACCGAACGAAATACCGGCACGGAACGCACGGTTAAAGCCAAGCCCCATGATCTTGTCGCAGAAGATGACCGTTTCCTTCTGACCACATGCCCGATAGACAAAGTGGATCATCTTGGAAATTTCTTTCTTGGTCATCAGCTTGTTACAAGCATCATAAGACACCTGCGGATGACGCGGCAGAAGCTCACCAATCAACATGCGGCCCGGCGTGGTTTCATAGATTTCAGAAACCTGATTGCCTTCTTCGTCAATGGTCTTAAAGCGACCTTTGACCTTTGCATGCAGGGTAACGGCCTTCGTTTCCAGAGCATGATGCAACTCGCCGATATCAGAGAAGAGCATCCCCTCACCCGGCTCGTTTTCATTCATGATAGAGAGATAGTAAAGACCCAGAACGATATCCTGTGACGGCACGATGATTGGTTCACCGTTGGCCGGATGCAGAATGTTGTTCGTGGACATCATCAACACGCGGGCTTCAAGCTGCGCTTCCAGAGAAAGCGGAACGTGAACAGCCATCTGGTCACCGTCAAAGTCGGCGTTGAAGGCCGAGCAGACGAGCGGATGCAGCTGAATTGCTTTACCTTCAACCAGATGCGGCTCAAAGGCCTGAATGCCAAGACGGTGAAGCGTAGGCGCACGGTTGAGCATGACCGGATGCTCGCGAATAACCTCTTCAAGGATATCCCAAACTTCAGGCTTGCCCTTTTCAACCAACTTCTTGGCCTGCTTAACAGTCGTCGAATAGCCCTTGGCATCGAGACGCGAATAGATGAACGGCTTGAACAGCTCAAGCGCCATTTTCTTCGGCAGACCACACTGATGCAGTTTCAGCTCAGGACCCACGGTAATAACGGAACGACCAGAATAGTCGACGCGTTTACCCAGCAGGTTCTGACGGAAACGACCGTGCTTGCCCTTGAGCATATCGGACAGAGATTTCAGCGGACGCTTGTTGGCACCAGTGATGACACGACCACGACGGCCGTTATCGAACAGGGCATCAACAGACTCCTGCAGCATGCGTTTTTCGTTCCGGATGATGATATCCGGTGCACGCAGCTCCATCAGACGCTTCAGACGGTTGTTACGGTTAATCACACGACGATAGAGATCATTGAGGTCAGACGTCGCAAAACGGCCACCATCAAGCGGCACCAGAGGGCGCAGATCCGGTGGGATCACAGGAACGACCGTCATGATCATCCATTCCGGACGGTTGCCGGATTCGATAAACGCTTCAACGATCTTCAGACGCTTGGCAAGCTTGATCGGCTTCAGGGAAGACGTGCTTTCAGCGATTTCCTTGCGCAACTTCTCCGAGATCTGTTCCAGATCGAGAGACGCAAGAATTTCGCGGATCGCCTCAGCGCCGATCATGGCGGTGAAAGTATCTTCGCCATACTCGTCTTGTGCAATCATATACTCCTCTTCACTGAGGAGCTGATATTCCTTAAGCGGCGTCAGGCCCGGCTCAACGACAATATAGTTCTCGAAGTAGAGAACGCGCTCAAGATCCTTGAGCGTCATGTCAAGCAGCTGACCAATGCGGCTTGGAAGGGATTTCAGGAACCAGATGTGAGCAACCGGAGCAGCAAGTTCGATATGCCCCATGCGTTCACGACGCACGCGGGACAGCGTAACTTCCACACCACATTTTTCACAAATGATGCCTTTGTATTTCATGCGCTTGTACTTGCCGCACAAGCACTCATAGTCCTTGATCGGACCAAAAATACGCGCACAGAAAAGACCATCACGCTCAGGCTTGAACGTACGATAGTTGATCGTTTCAGGCTTTTTGATCTCACCAAAGGACCAGGAAAGAATTTTTTCCGGGCTCGCGATAGAAACGCGGATCTGGTCAAAAGTCTGGGCCTGAGCCTGCGGACTGAAAAGATTCATGACCTCTTGGTTCATGGTGTCTCCTCTTACGGTTTGACGGATCGCAAGGCTTTACCCCGCGACCCGTTCCGAAAAAATGCCTAGTTTCGTTTAACTCGGGCGCTGCTTATTCAGCAGCGTCCGCAGGCGGCGTATCGTTGGGCTCCAAGTCGATCAGGCGCTGACTGTCTTCCAGCTCCATGTTCAGACCCAGGGACCGAATTTCCTTCACAAGGACGTTGAAGCTTTCCGGAATGCCCGCTTCGAAGGTATCATCCCCACGAACAATCGCTTCATAGACCTTGGTACGTCCGGCAACGTCATCCGACTTGACGGTGAGCATTTCCTGCAAGGTGTAGGCTGCGCCATAAGCTTCCAGAGCCCAGACCTCCATCTCACCGAAGCGCTGACCACCAAACTGCGCCTTACCACCCAGCGGCTGCTGGGTAACGAGCGAGTATGGCCCAATCGAACGACCGTGGATCTTCTCATCGACCAGATGGTGCAGTTTGAGCATGTAAATATACCCAACAGTTACCTGGCGATCGAACATCTCACCTGTACGGCCATCGAACAAACGAGACTGACCGGACCGGTCAAGACCAGCCTGTACCAGCATATCGTTCACGTCTGGCTCACGCGCACCATCGAAGACCGGAGTCGCAATGGAAACACCCTTGCGCAGCTGTTCGGCCATCTTGACGACGCTCTCGTCATCATACTCGGTAACGTCAAGATTTTTGCCGTTATCGTGATAGACGTCCTTCAGCTCCAGCCGCAGAGGCTCAAGATTGCCCGACCGTCTGTATTCATCATACATCTTGCCGATCTTGTGGCCCATGCCAGCACAGGCCCAACCAAGGTGCGTCTCGAGGATCTGCCCGATATTCATACGCGAAGGCACGCCCAGCGGGTTCAGAACGATGTCCACATGGGTACCGTCTTCCAGATATGGCATATCTTCGATCGGGTTGATCTTGGATACCACACCCTTGTTACCGTGACGGCCAGCCATTTTGTCACCCGGCTGGATCTTACGCTTGATAGCGATGAAGACCTTGGCCATTTTCATGACCCCTGGTGGCAATTCGTCACCGCGCTGCAGTTTCTCGACCTTGTCGATGAACCGCTGCTCAAGACGTTTGCGGCTTTCGTCATACTGATTGCGAAGCGCTTCGATTTCGCCCATCAGCTTTTCGTCGTCAACCGCGAACAACCACCACTGGCTACGAGGAAACTCGGAGATCTCAGCATGAGAGATATCGCTGTCTTTCCTGAAGCCTTTAGGGCCTGCGGTGCCAACATGGCCGTTGAGCATGTCTGCGAGGCGACCATAGACGTTGCGGTCCAAAATGGCCTGCTCGTCATCACGGTCTTTCGCCAGACGCTCGATTTCTTCTCGCTCGATTGACATCGCGCGTTCGTCTTTTTCGATGCCGTGACGGTTGAAGACACGCACTTCAACGACGGTGCCGAAAGTTCCCGGAGGCATGCGGAGCGAGGTGTCGCGCACGTCAGAAGCCTTTTCACCGAAGATGGCACGCAGAAGCTTTTCTTCCGGTGTCATCGGGCTTTCGCCCTTCGGCGTGATCTTGCCGACGAGAATATCGCCAGGCTTCACTTCAGCACCGATATAGGTGATGCCAGCCTCGTCGAGATTCTTGAGCGATTCTTCCGACACGTTCGGAATATCGCGTGTAATCTCTTCAGGGCCAAGCTTGGTATCGCGGGCCATCACTTCGAATTCCTCGAGGTGAATCGAGGTAAAGATATCTTCTTTCACAATCCGCTCGGAAAGCAGAATGGAGTCTTCGAAGTTGTAACCGTTCCAAGGCATAAAGGCGACGAGCACGTTACGACCAAGAGCCAAATCGCCCAGATCAGTCGACGGACCGTCGGCAATGATCTCGCCTTTCTGAACGAAGTCACCAACAGAAACAAGCGGACGCTGGTTGATACAGGTCGACTGGTTCGAACGCTGGAACTTGCTCAGGCGGTAGATGTCAACACCGGACCGGCGCGGATCGATATCTTCGGTTGCCCGAATAACGATACGCGTGGAGTCAACCTGATCGACGATACCCGTACGGGACGCAGCAATAGCGGCGCCGGAATCACGAGCCACAATAGGCTCCATACCCGTACCAACAAATGGTGCTTCAGCACGAACCAGAGGCACAGCCTGACGCTGCATGTTTGAGCCCATCAGTGCGCGGTTGGCGTCATCGTTTTCCAAGAATGGAATAAGCGCTGCGGCAACAGACACGAGCTGTTTCGGCGACACGTCCATGAAGTCAACACGCTCGATAGGCGTGATCATCACTTCACCAGCGTGACGACAAATAACGGAGTCTTCTACGAAGGCGCCATCATTGGTCAGCTCAACGTTTGCCTGCGCCACATAGTGCTTGGCTTCTTCCATTGCTGAAAGATAAACAACTTCGTTGGTTACCTTGCCATCAAACACCTTGCGATAAGGCGCTTCGATGAAACCATATTTATTGACACGGGCAAAGGTTGCCAGAGAGTTGATCAGACCAATGTTCGGACCTTCAGGCGTTTCAATCGGGCAGATACGACCATAGTGGGTCGGATGCACGTCTCGCACTTCAAAGCCAGCGCGTTCGCGGGTCAGACCACCTGGGCCCAACGCCGAAAGACGACGCTTATGCGTAATCTCGGACAGCGGGTTGTTCTGGTCCATGAACTGCGAAAGCTGAGAAGAACCGAAGAACTCACGCACAGCAGCAGCTGCCGGCTTCGCGTTGATCAGATCCTGCGGCATCACCGTGTCGATTTCAATCGAGGACATACGTTCCTTGATTGCACGTTCCATGCGCAGAAGACCAATGCGATACTGGTTTTCCATCAATTCGCCGACAGAGCGCACACGACGGTTACCAAGGTTATCGATGTCGTCAATCTCGCCTTTGCCATCACGCAAATCAAGCAAAGTACGGATCACTTCAACGATGTCTTCCTTACGCAGAATGCGAACCGTGTCGGCAACGTCCAGATCCATGCGCATATTCATCTTCACGCGGCCAACTGCGGAAAGATCATAGCGCTCAGGATCAAAGAACAAAGACTGCAGCATTGCTTCTGCCGTTTCGACGGTCGGCGGCTCGCCTGGACGCATCACGCGGTAGATATCGAACAGAGCTGCTTCACGATCAGAGTTCTTGTCAACGGCCAATGTGTTGCGGATATATGGTCCGACAGTCACGTGGTCGATGTTGAGAACAGAAATCTCTTCAAAGCCATTGTCTTTCAGAAGGGTAAGTACCTTTTCGTCAAGCTCTTCACCGGCTTCAGCAAAAATCTCACCCGTAGTGTAGCTGACAGCGTCTTCGGCAAGATATTTACCGTACAGATCTTCGTCAGAAACCTTAAGGAACTTCAGACCGCCTTCGACAAGCTTCTTGATCTGACGAGCTGTCAGCTTTTTGCTCGAATCAAAGACGACTTCGCCGGTCTGCGCATCAATCAGATCCATATCAGGCTTGGTGCCCTTGAGGGCCTCACCATCAAACGCAACCTGCCATGCGTCGCCTACGCGAGAATACTCAACCTTGTTGTAATAGGTATCAAGAATCTCTTCCGTATCCAGACCCAATGCAAGCAACAGACTGGAAACCGGTATCTTGCGGCGACGGTCGATACGGGCATAGACAACATCCTTGGCATCGAATTCGATATCGAGCCAGGAGCCGCGATAAGGAATGATGCGGGCAGCAAACAGCAGTTTGCCCGAAGAATGGCTCTTGCCTTTATCATGGTCGAAGAACACACCAGGAGAGCGGTGCATCTGAGATACGATGACACGCTCGGTACCGTTGACGATGAAGGTACCTTTATCTGTCATGAGCGGCATGTCGCCCATGTAGACATCCTGTTCCTTGATGTCCTTGACTGACTTGGCGCCAGTATCTTCGTCCACCTCGAACACAATCAGACGCAGGGTCAGTTTGAGCGGAGCAGAATAGGTCATGCCCCGCATACGACACTCTTCAGTGTCATATTTCGGAGCCTCAAATTCATACCGCACGAACTCCAGCTGCGAAGTGCCGGAAAAATCCGTAATCGGGAATACAGAAGAAAATACCGCTTGGAGGCCTTCATCAAAGCGTCCAGAGGCGGGTTCTTCCACTTGCAGGAATTGGTCATAAGAAGCCTTCTGAACCTCAATGAGGTTTGGCATTTCTGCCACTTCTTTAATGTGACCGAAGTATTTTCTTAAACGTTTGCGACCGGAAAACGTCTGAGCCATCGTCGCTCCTCGTCTCGCTCATGGGCGGTTGACCAAAAAGCCCGTCACAGGATTGTGCAGGCTCTTGAGAAAAACGCCCTAATTAAAGGGCACCTGGTTTTTAAGCGAATTTCGGGGAATCGCTCCCCCGAAATTCTACACAAGGATCAAACCTTATTTCAATTCTACAGAAGCGCCAGCAGCTTCAAGCTTAGCTTTCAGCTCTTCTGCTTCTGCTTTGTCAACACCTTCTTTGACCGGCTTCGGAGCACCTTCTACGAGCTCTTTAGCTTCTTTCAGGCCAAGACCGGTGATGCCGCGAACTTCTTTGATGACGTTGATTTTCTTGTCGCCAGCAGCGGTCAGAACAACATCAAATTCAGTTTTTTCTTCAGCAGCTTCAGCAGCAGCGCCGCCAGCTACAGCAGCAACTGCGACAGGAGCAGCAGCAGAAACGCCCCATTTGTCTTCAAGCATGGTGGAAAGCTCAGCAGCTTCCATAACGGTCAGGGTAGAAAGTTCTTCTACGAGCTTTTCAAGATCAGCCATCGTATTGTTTCCTGTTGGTACGAACCTAAAATTCTAATTTTGTGAGAACGGCCTTACGCCGCTTCGTCCTTCTTGGCATATGCGCCGAATACCCGTGCGAGCTGTCCGCCCGGTGCCTGCAGAACCTGTGCAATTTTGGTTGCTGGTGCCTGAAGGACACCGACAATCTTGCCGCGCAGTTCATCAAGCGACGGCATGGTTGCTAGTGCATTCACGCCCGCGGTATCGAGTACAGTGGTGCCCATGACACCGCCAAGAATGACGAGCTTGTCGTTTTTCTTGGCGAATTCAGAGGCCACCTTCGGTGCTGCAACCGGGTCATTGGAAGTAGCAATGACGGTCTGACCTTTGAAAAGATCAGAAATCGGTTCAGCGTCCGTGCCTTGAAGAGCGAGCTTGACAAGACGGTTCTTGGCAACCTGCACCGATGCTCCGGCTTCGCGCATTTGGCTACGAAGTTCGGTCATTTCAGCAACAGTGAGGCCAGCATAGTGAGCAACGACCACGACTTCCGCGCTATTCAGCGTTTCGTGAAGGGACGATACAAGCTCTTGCTTTTCCGCTCTATCCAATGCCTTCTCTCCAGTTACCGGCTCCATCCTTGAGGGAAGAAACCGGAGGTTACACTTGACCAGATCTTCTTACCTTTAGTGAGCAAGGAGTCCTGGCGCGAAGGGACCTGTCCTCCTTGCCACCCCTGCAAAGCAAAGAACTGGCAAGCATAGGTTCGAACCAAACTGACATCTTTTATATGTCAAATTAGCCCACCCCATCTGTGCAGGAAAATTAAGTTCAGCATATCAAAACACCAAACCCCTGCAGTCTTGGACAGGTGTCTGACCACAGTCAGACATCCCCCCGACAAGAATCGGGAGGAATCACTTTTGACTTCTAATCGGTTTATTCGACAGAAGCAAGATCTACAGTCAGTCCCGGGCCCATCGTGGACGAAAGGGACAGTTTCTCCATGTAGGCACCTTTAGCACCAGCCGGTTTCGCTTTGGAAACGGCAGAAACAAAGGCTTTTACGTTTTCCACAAGGGCAGCTTCTTCAAAGCTTACCTTGCCAACGCCTGCATGAACGATACCGGCTTTTTCAACACGAAATTCAACCGAACCACCCTTGGAGTCCTTAACGGCCTGAGCAACGTCAGGTGTTACGGTACCCACTTTTGGGTTTGGCATCATGCCGCGAGGGCCGAGAACCTTACCAAGACGACCAACCAGAGGCATCATGTCCGGAGACGCAATGCAGCGATCAAAGTCAATCTTGCCACCCTGAACGATCTCTACTAGATCTTCAGCACCAACGATGTCAGCGCCGGCAGCCTTGGCTTCTTCAGCCTTGTCGCCACGAGCGAACACAGCAACACGAACGGATTTACCCGTACCTGCTGGCAGCTGGCAAACGCCGCGTACCATCTGGTCGGCATGGCGAGGATCAACACCCAGGTTCAGAGCAATTTCAACGGTTTCGTCGAATTTGGTCTTGGAGGCTTCCTTGATCAGCTTAACTGCTTCCTCGAGAGAGTAGGTTGCAGTGGCATCAACTTTTTCACGCGCGGCGCGAATACGTTTTCCGACTTTAGCCATGTGTCGTTACCCCACTACCTCAAAGCCCATTGCACGGGCGGTACCCTCAATCTGAAGCATCGCTGCTTCGATGTCGTTGGCGTTCAGGTCTTTCATTTTTGCTTCCGCAATTTCCTTAACCTGATCCTTGGTAACCTTGCCACCAACATCACGACCCGGAGCAGAAGAACCCTTCTGCACGTTCGCAGCTTTCTTCAGCAGGTAAGATGCAGGAGGAGTCTTCATTTCGAAAGTGAAAGACTTGTCCTGGTAAATGGTAATGATCACCGGAATCGGTGAGTTCTTTTCCATTTCCTGCGTCTTGGCGTTGAACGCCTTACAGAATTCCATGATGTTGAGGCCGCGCTGACCAAGAGCGGGACCAATTGGAGGAGACGGGTTAGCGGCCCCTGCCGGCACCTGAAGCTTCAGGTAGCCTTGAATTTTCTTTGCCATTTTCTTTCCCTAACGCTCAAAAGAGCACTGTTAGACACACGAAAGTCGCGCGGTCAGATCTTCCGTCCGCCTGGCAAGCGAACCAATCTCCCGCACGAATGAAGACATTTCACAAAATTCCATGAAATGCCAAACTGAAAAAGGCGCCTCACCATTCGCAAACCATCAGGCCCGCAATCAAAAGCACCTTGGGAAATCAGAGTTTTTCAACCTGATTATATTCGAGCTCGACAGGGGTCGCGCGTCCAAAAATGGACACCGTAACCTTGAGACGTGCACGCTCTTCGTCCACCTCTTCAACAAGCCCGTTGAAGGAAGCAAACGGCCCATCGGAAACCCGAACCTGCTCGCCCACTTCGTAACTGACGGTCGGCATCGGCTTCTGGACACCTTCCTCAACCTGCGACATCAAACGCTCAGCTTCAGCGTTCGAAATCGGCATAGGTTTGTTATCTGCACCCAGAAAGCCAGTAACTTTAGGCGTATTCTTGATCAGGTGATAAGCATCGTCGGTCATCGCCATTTTCACCAGAACATAGCCCGGGAAAAACTTGCGTTCCGACTCGATCTTGCGACCACGCCGCACTTCAACAAATTTCTCGGTCGGCACCAGAATATCATCAAACAGATCGCCCAGACCGGTTTGATCAGCTTTCTGGCGAATATCCTCAGCAACCTTCTTTTCGAAATTCGAGTAGGCGTGCACGATGTACCAGCGTTTTGGCTTCGTCGTCATTGTGCCCTATCCTCCCAGGTTGATGATATAGCTCACACCAAGACTCATGATCTGGTCGGCGAGCAGGAAGAAAGTCGAAGCCAGCACCACCATCACAAACACCATTAGCGTCGTAATTGCTGTTTCCTTACGAGTCGGCCAGGTAATCTTGGCTGCCTCGGATCGGACTTGCTGCAAAAAGGTAAAAGGGTTTGTCTTGGCCATCAATCCGCTCACATATAATAACGCGCGAAACAGGTTCCGCGCGTTCTGAGATTCTCACCATATATATTATCTTCTGCACAAAGATCAAGCACGAATTGGCAGGGGCGGAGGGACTCGAACCCCCGACCCTCGGTTTTGGAGACCGATGCTCTACCAGCTGAGCTACACCCCTAAATCCGTGGCACCTAGTGAAAACCAAGTTGGTGTCTACCTATTGACTTTCGCCCCCCAGCGCAAGAGGGAAGTTAAAATATTTGTGACAAATCAACAGCTGGTAGGAAATACCCTCCCCCTCCGGGATAAGGCAGCAACAATTTCATCAAACACTTCAGAAAGAAGCCAAAGATTCGATAGCTACACGAACACCTATGGAATCACCTCACCTCGATAAAATCGATACCGCCAAAAAGCCGACCACCCTATAAGATAGTTTTTTTTGCGATTACGGTCCGCTTTGCGGACAAACAGGACGTTCCTCTCAACGTATAGTCAAATTCAGATGCCGAATTAACTTTCGCCAAAGGTGTATTACATACAATACAAACCCATTGGTAGAATCGCCTGTTTTAGTCGTTCTATGATGCGATACTTGTCTGGAAGGACGTCAATAAATTGCTAAAAACATATTGGTTTTGGCCAGCGGCTATATTTTTCATAATTTGGATTCTGATGATTATTTCCCCAATGGCCTTCATCATTATAATGGCAACTCGTGTTGGGTTTCTGACTGGCTATCTAGTCATTTTGGCAATTATCGGCCTCGCTTATGACGCGTATAGCGGTAGAGTGCCTCGAGTTTTTTTACCTATATCAATCGTGGTACTATGCTTGAGCACCGTAACCTACTACTATTTTTATGTACGTCAGTTTGTTGATATCGCAGACATCTCAAGAGAACTAAGAGTTAAAAATGAAAGACAAGTAAAAACTGCAAGAAATTTAATAGCAAAAGAAAAAATTGATTTTATTCAACGCATTGGACAAGATTTCACTAAATATACAAAAGTATATCACTATTACACGCCCGGAATAAACGACAGTTATAATGTAAATATTTATATTGATAGAGAGAATTGCAGTATAATAAATAAAAAAAACACCAGAATAATAAGCATGCATGATACTAAAATTAAATATTTTGATAAAAAATTAAATACAAATAAATATCTTTGCAAATTAACGGCGAAATCTAGACCAATAAATAAACTTCTTCACACAGGAAATGAGGAGGATATATCAGAAGAATATTCACTCGACGGAAGTATTCGAGTATCTAGGAGAAATATATTTATTGGAGATAAAAAAGTAGCAGAATACTTAACTGGATCTGTCTCGTATTATCCAATTTTGCCGTGGCCCATAATATTTTGTGGCAATGGAGGCGGTTTGCTAAGCCAACAACCGAAATATTTTTGTGATTTGACGTTTAGAGGAATACTGAAAAAAGATCTCGATACGAGGCCAAGATTTGTTAAAAACACTAAGAAATTCAATGTAATTGCTGCGATTTTGGACCTTGAACCTCGAGAAACCGACTTCTTCCCAAATTTCGAGCTTTCAGAAAAAGCTAAGGTTGCGATTAACTACCTTGGATTGACCAAATCGCATGGACCTCAGTAATCTAAAGAAGGCTTTGCGCCTATATTTTCTGAGCGACCAATTCCAATTAAGGTATTCCTAATTTCTCACATTATTGCTGAAACCAAACAATAGAAACAATGTCCAATTTGGGCTCAAACCAGCCCCCCTCCCCCAACTCACAGCAACCACACAAAAAGCCCCAGCCAAATCAATGACCGGGGCTTCGCAAAACTTTTGAAAATCGCGCGAGAAGATTATTCGACGATTGCGCCGACGATACCAGCGCCGACGGTACGACCACCTTCGCGGATAGCGAAGCGCAGTTTTTCTTCCATGGCGATTGGCACAAT
>NZ_FOVR01000026.1 GCF_900115225.1 Cohaesibacter marisflavi
TAACGTAGATACCAGGACACCGCCTGAATGATCAGCCATGCCTCAAATTGTCTGCCCTTGAAGTCATCTCTCGATTTCCGTTTAAGCTTTTCGGCAATGGCATTGAGAATCATACGGTGCTCCTTCAACAAATCGGAGCATCTTCTCGCTGTTAAAATCTCAAGGCTGGGTTAACGACAAAAGTTTGCGACACGCCCTGTAATATGGTTTCGACAGTCGAAGTCGCTTCACTCGTGCCCATTGCCGCCAAATAGTTCTACCGCAAAATCGATGAAACTACGCAGTTTCGGGGTCATTCTCCGGTCTGGTGCGAAAACCAGATGCATGGGGCGTGTTGGTATCGGATAGTCGGGCAGCAATGAAACTAGATTTCCATTCGCTATTTCATTTTCCACCAACTCGATTGGTTGCAACATGACGCCAAGCCCGGCAAGGCAAAGAGGGAGAAGCGCTTCGCCGCTGTCCATCATCACCCGGCTGGAGACAGGGACGGTCACGGCTTTATCAGGGCCAGAAAAGATCCAATGTGTCCTGAGGCTGGAATAGGAAAAGCCAAGGCAATCATGCTGGATCAGATCCTCAGGCTGGTTGATCGGGGTGCAACGGGCCAGATAAGACGGTGCGGCGCAAAGGGCCAGCCTGTAAGGGGAAAGCGCTCGGGCTATGAGACTGCTGTCCGTCAGTTCCCCGACCCGAAAGACCAGATCAAATCCTTCCTCGATCAGATCGACATAGCGATTGGACATCGACAGATCGATATCGACTTCGGGATATTGCTGCAGATAGTCCGATAGGGCTGGCGCAAGCCGATGAATACCGAAGGAGACCGGACAACTGAGCCGCAAGCGACCACGCGGAATGGCGCGGGTTTCTTCTGCCAGAGCGTCTGCGGCTTCCACTTCACTCAGAATGATTTTGACCCGCTCATAGAAATCGCGGCCAACATCGGTCAGATGCTGCCGTCGCGTTGTCCGGTGAAGCAATCTCACACCCAGCGACTGCTCCAGCGATTGAATATGGCGGCCGAGTAATTGGGGTGACATATCCATTGCACCGGCAGCGGCGGAAAAGGAACCCAGTTCCACCGCACGAACGAAAGCAGCCATGCTGGTCAAGCGATCCATTATAAACTATCCGTTTTTTATTTATCTAAAATCAAGATATTTATCCGAATTAGTTTTTAGTGCAACCTTCGTTTCACATCTAGAGTTACAAAAACAACAAAAGGAAACGAATATGCAAGTTGCTATTTTGGGTGCAGGCAGCATGGGGTCTGGTCTCGCAAGTCTCATCGCTACAGCGGGCCACGAGGTCACGATTGGAGCGCGAGATATTGCCAAAGCGGTCAGCGCTGCTGAAGCTGTTGGTCCTTCGGTGAATGGTGGCGGCATCGCCGCTGCCAGCCAGTCTGCCGATATCATCATTCTGGCCTTGCCATACGGCGCTGTGCCAGTTGTTCTGAAAGAGGCCGGAGACCTGACCGGCAAGGTGGTAATTGACATCACCAACCCGATCACAGAAGACTTCAAGGGGTTGACTGTGGGGCACACCAGCTCGGCGGCAGAAGAGATCCAGAAGCTCATCCCGTCCGCCTCTGTGGTCAAGGCCTTCAACACCATCTTTGCCGCTTTGTTGCCTTCAGAGGCGCGCCCCAATGCGACCCTGCAGGTCTTTGTCGCGTCCGATGAGGATGGCGCAAAACAGACCGTCACCGAGCTGGCGCGCTCCATCGGTTTCGAGCCGGTTGATGCCGGTCCGCTTTCCAATGCACGTTTTCTTGAGCCTATCGGCGAAATGAATATCCATTTCGGTTTCTTCCTTGGGCGTGGCCCAACGGTCGCGCCGGCATGGATCGCGCCATCTGCATCCTGAATTGACGAAAGGAAAGACCATGAAATTCATTCTCAAAGCTGCGATTCCGGCCCTACTGCTGCTGACTTCTAGCGCAGGAGCGTTCGCTGATGAGGCCACTGACAAGGCCGCCATCCGGAATGTTCTGACCTCTTACGAAAAAGCTCTCAACGCTGCTGATACGGCGGCGATTGTTGACCTTTACACCGCTGACGGCGTGCAAATGGCGCCTGACTCTCCTGCTGCGGTCGGCAGCGAGGCTGTCACTGCCGCCTATGACGGAACCTTTAAGGCAATTGCCCTGAAGCTTACATTCTCCATTGATGAGGTGAAGCTACTGGGGCCTGATGCCGCCCTGTTGCGAAGCCATTCGAGCGGAACCGTTAAAGTGAATGGCTCTGATCAACCTGCAGCGCCCGCTGCCTACAAGGAGCTGTTTCTGCTCGCCCGCCAGAATGGTGAGGAATGGAAATTCACCCATTACAGCTTCTCCGCCGCTCCGGCATCTGGTCGGTAAGCTGAAACAATCATGCCTGCCGCATCCGTGCGGTGGGCGTTATCCAGCCTGTTTGCGCAATGCGCCGGGGGAGAGTTTATTGGTGAACCGTTGATCTCTAAAAATCCTGTGCCAACCTATCCGCCAGACGAGAGGAGACCGCCATCACGTATAAAGTCAAAGATGTCTGAAAGCTGATTGAGTCTCATATTCGAACAAAGGAGAGTTTGAATTCCAATCGTCCGTTCCTGGCTTAGAAGATGAGGCCCCACCTCAGTTTGCTTTGTTCGAATTGCTGCAAAACTGAGATGGGGCATAAACCGGACACTCCTCTGCCTTCTTCTGGAAGGCTTCGTCGCTTACGGTTTAACTCTTTTCCGGGGCCTCAACGCCGGACATGGCTTGAACGGCATCAGGCAGGCGAGCGCCCTTGATTTTGATTGCCCGAACCGCCGTATTGAGTTCTGCCAGCTCTTCACTTGTGAATTCCACGGATGTCGAACCAACATTCTCTCGCATATGCGCCATCTGCGTTGTGCCCGGAATCGGCACAATCCATGGCTTCTGTGCCATCAACCATGCGAGGGCGATTTGACCCGGTTGTGCATCCTTGCGCTCTGCCCAGCTTTTGACCAGCTCAAACAGTGCCAAATTATTTGGCAAGTTTTCCGGCTGGTAACGGCTCGTAAGACCGCGGAAGTCCCCTTCTGCAAACCGTGTTCTCTCATCGATAGCACCACACAGGAAGCCCACGCCCAGTGGGCTCCACGGAACGAACCCAATACCCAGTTCCTCGCACGTCGCCAGAACCTCCTGCTCAGGTCCACGCCAAACCATGGAATATTCGCTCTGCACCGCTGTCAGGGGAAGCACAGCGTGGGCGCGACGCAAGGTCTTGAGCCCCATCTCAGACATGCCCCAATGCAGAACCTTGCCTTCGTCCATAAGATCCTTCACGGCGCCAGCGACATCCTCAATGGGGACTTCAGGGTCGACGCGGTGCTGGTAGAGCAGATCGATCCTATCCGTTTTCAGGCGCTTGAGCATGCCCTCAACCGCCAACTTGATATGGTCTGGTTTGCTGTTCCGTCCGCCACGGCGTTCTCCCGTTTCGAAATCGACGTCAAAACCGAATTTGGATGTGATGACGACCTGATCTCGGAAGGACGAAATTGCTTCTCCCAGAATGCGTTCACATTCATGCGGCCCATAGACCTCTGCGGTATCAAAGAATGTGACACCCTGATCATAGGCGGTACGGATGATGTTGAGCATCTCTGAGCGATTTGGAATCGTCGTCGGATAGGCGCGATGCATGTTCTGCACCCCCATGCCGATAGCAGACACCTCCAGAGAGCCGAGCATTCTGCGGCCTTTGACCGTTGTCTGCTGTTCATTCGTTGTCTGGGCATGAGCTTTGGTAACCAGAGCTCCGGCCAGAGGTGCCAGCGCCAACCCACCTGCTGCGGCAAGTATGCTACGGCGCGCGATTGGGCTTTTGGTGACTTTGCCTTCGTCTTTCTGCATGGGAAATCTCCCTTTCTATGCTGAGGAAAAACAGAGACGACAATGCTTGAAACGCATTTTGTCTCTGGTGAGGATCGGCGTCTGTTTCGAAAGCTTCAGGCTGGTTTCCCATCCTGTTTCATTCTTAGGGTACTTGCGGTTTTGGCTCTTGATTACCGGGCTTTCGATGATTGGCCTTATTCGCCTGATGAATGAATGTCTCAGGATGGCATCACTGTTGCTGTCCAATCAGCCAGCAGGCTGATTGTGTCCCGCTCGGAATCGCATTGCTTGATGAAGGCAGGTTTGATCTGGGCGTCAGGAACCAATTGCCCCAGAGTTTCGAGACTGTGGCCTGGTCCGTAACCGCCGTGCGTGATGCAAGGAAACAGGGTTTTGTTGCCCATGTCCCAATCTGCAAGAAAGCTTCGAACCGGTGCTGGCATGTCCCGCCCCCATATTGGGAAGGCCAGAACGACCGAATGATACCCATCAAGACCGGGAAAATCGCCTGAGAGTGCGGGTAGTTCACCGGTTTCCTGCTGCTGACGCGCACGGAGCACATGAGCCTGATAGTCATCGGGATATGGTTCCACCGTCCTGATTTCGAACAGGTCTGCCGACATTTGTCTTGCGAGAGTTTCAGCGATCACGCGGGTGTTGCCACTTCTGCTCAGGTAGGCGACAAGCGTTGAAGAGGAACGTTTGTTCACCGGCAGCGGATCAGCTTGAGCCACAAGACTGGTTCCCACTCCAAACCCAAGAGCCGCTCCGTAGAGTTGGAATAAGGCATTCCGGCGATTGATCTTTTTGGAATTTTTCAATTGCTTGTTTCCTGATTTTGATGAGCGGGAAGAAGGCGGTGGCTATTCTCCGGCAGATGTGCCTGCCAGAAAGAAGCGGCTTCCCGGATCCATCCTTCTGCCGGGGTGTTCGTTCCGGCTCCAAAGCCATGACCAATGTCGGGGACAACGCGAAAGGCCACGTCCGTGCCGAGTTTCTTAAGTGCGTTGACGCGTGGCAGCATGCTCGAGGGCGGGGCTATGCCGTCGCGCTCTCCGACAATCACGTAGGTTGGCGGTTCCGTCTCACCGATGTCGCGATGGGAGGTGTAGGCCATGACAACGGTACTGGGGCGTTTTGTGGTGTTGGCGCCAAATGCATCCGGTCCATGGCTGCCAATATATGCCGCCATCCGTGCTCCAGCCGAGCTGCCCCAAACCGAATATCCGTCTGTTGCGACCTGCAATACAGTCGAATTGGCCATAACATAATCAACGGTGCGGGCCATATCCTGCGTTGCAACTTGCCCACCCTGACCGGTTCGATAGGTTACAACGAAGGCGTTGAAGCCCAGTTCCGCCAACACCATTGCATAGGGGAACCCTTCATGAACGGATCCCACATAGGAGAAGCCGCCACCAGGAGCGATAATCGCAAAGGGGGCACCGGGTTTGCCGGGAAAGAAGAACAGCCCCGCTTCATCAAGATCTGACCGCCGTGCTCGCTCTTCCTCTGAGTAGATTTCATGGAAGACGGGAGCACCATGCTGTTGCAGTTCGATCAAACGATTAAGCCCGGAAAGCACGGTCTCCAAGTTGACGTCGCTATGATAAGGCAGGAGCCGGGCGATCTGGGTAAGCGGCATATCCTCCTGATAGTTCCTGTTGGCCCATGGCAATATATGGGTGGTAAAGGTTCGAAGAGCTGGATGGGAAAGCAGCTCGCCGATCGTGCTTTCGCCTGTCAGAGGCACAGTGATCGGAGGCGCATCGGAAGCCGTTGATTGACTTGAGACATCCCCACCGGGGGACTCTTGTGCTGCGGCTTCTCCCAACCCGATGGTCAGACAGGTCATCGCGATGGCAAGGCGTTTCAGCGAATGCTTGCTAATACGGAAGTCAGATTTTGAATAGCCCATGGTGTGGCTCCGCTCTCTCCTGTGTGATCTTGTGTTCAATTTAGGAGAGGTGAGCATCCCTGATTAGCCAGCTTGTCTTTCTAACAACCATAAGCAGGTTGAATGAATAGCGATCATTCGTTTCCTATTCATCGATCTTACTAATAAGCTTGATCGAGAAGATGTAGCTAATCGGGTTGGGCAGCTTGAGTTAGGGTTTCTGGAAGACTTCATTCATGAACCTCTCAAAACAAGGATGCTCCATGAGACTGGAAACACTCTTTCTTGCGGCAACTGTCAGCCTTTCGCTGGCCTCTTCCGTCTGGGCCTTTGAGCCTCTGACCATCATTGATCAGGGCAGTTTCAGTGCTGGAGGCACCGTGATCACAGAAGCAGGCACCTTCGACAACAAGGCGCCTCTCAATTCAGCCGGTCAAACCTTCCATGGTGATCATGCCTATAGCTTCTATCAGGTGCCGGAAGCGCCTAGAGAGCTGCCGCTGGTACTCTGGCATGGCGCCTTTCAGTCGGGCAAAAGCTGGGAGACTACTGCGGATGGTCGCGAAGGTTTCCAGACGCTGATGCTCCGTCGTCATTTTGCCGTGCACACCATTGACCAGCCACGTCGCGGCAAGGCGGGCAACAGCACGGTTGCCGCCGAGGTCAAGCCCACCGCATATGACCAGTTGTTCTTTGACATGTTCCGGATCGGGCAATGGCCGAACTATTTTGACAATGTCCAGTTTGATACCTCCGAGGATACGCTTATCGAATTCCTCCGCTCGGTTACACCCAACACCGGTGCCTTTGATCCTGAGGTTGTCAGCGATGGAGTTTCGGCCCTCATCGACAAGATCGGTCCTTCTATTCTTGTCACCCATTCTCAGGCCGGTGGGCCGGGCTGGCTGACCGCAATTAAGAATGCCAACGTGAAGGCCGTCATTTCTTACGAGCCGGGCAGCGGTTATGTCTTCCCGGAAAACGAGATGCCAGAGCCGATCTCAGGGTCTGCAGGTACTTTGAAACCCGAACCTGTGTCCGCGGAGGATTTCGCCAAACTCACTGAGATCCCGATCGTGGTCTACTATGGCGACAATATCCCGGAAGACCCCACCGATGACTTCGGACTCGACAACTGGCGCACTCGATTGGCGATGGCGCGTCTTTGGGTGGCTGCCATCAATCGTCACGGCGGGGACGCGACGCTGGTGCATTTGCCTGAACAGGGGATCCATGGCAATACCCACTTCCTGTTCTCGGACCTCAACAACCAGCAGATCGCTGATCTTGCAACCGCATGGATCGAAGAAAAGGGACTAGGTGGCATGGCTGCCAAATAGCTCGGCCCTGCCTGCCATCAGCGATGGCGCAGGTGGTCGATCAGTAGCCGGAAAGCCGGGCTCATCTGGCGACGGTTCGGGTAATAGAGATGGTATCCGTCCCACGTTGGCCAGTAGCTTTCCAGAACCGGCAACAATCGCTCTTCGGTGATGTGGGGCGCCGCAACATCGAAGGGCATATATCCGATGCCGACACTATCAAGGGTCGCAGCCAGCCTCAGTGGCAGACTGTTGAAGGTCGCGGGCCCTTCGACGCGAACCCTTATCTCTTCGCCATTCTGCATCATTTCCCAGACAAAGACGCCGCCATGTGTCGGCATGCGGGTATTGATGCAGCGGTGGTTCGTCAGCTCCTCGGGCGTGGTCGGGGCTGGATATTGGGACAGATAGTCTGGGGTGGCTACCATGCACATGCGAATATCGGGGCTGATGCGAACGGCGATCATGTCCTTGGCGACCTGTTCGCCAAGCCGAACGCCAGCGTCAAACCCTTCAGCCACAATATCGATCATCCCGGCATCGACGGCAATTTCGACAGACACGTCGGGATAGTCCGAGAGGAACGAAGTGAGCTTTGGTTGCAGAAGCGTGATCGCGGCATGTTCTCCCGAGCTGATGCGGATGGTTCCCCGTGGGCTTGTCCGTACATTGTTCAATTCGTCCAGAGCCTCTTCCATGTCGTCAAACTGGGGCCCAAGACGCGATAGCAGGCGTTCCCCTGCTTCGGTTGGAAAGACACTGCGTGTGGAGCGGGTCAACAGCCGCACCCCCAGATCTTCTTCCAGATTCTTGACGGTCTGGGACAGGGCCGATTGAGACATGCCCAACTGGGCAGCCGCGCGCGTGAAGCTGCGATGTCGGGCAACCACGGTGAATGCATAGAGTTCATTGAAAGTACGGCGCATTGATTATGCCTGTTTTCTAATAACAACATCCGCAATTATCGATCTAATAGATCAATAACTCAGAATATATATTTGCATCAAGGCCAAAAGGGTCAATGACTAAATACAGGATCTCTCAATGCAACAAAAAGACAATTCTCTCCATACCAGAGCGGTGCTGATCCTTGTGGTGCTCAGCTATGCGATGATCGTTCTCGACATTTCAATCGTATTGACCGCATTGCCGCGATTGCAGGCGGACCTAGGCTTTTCCGATGCAGGTCTCACATGGGTTTCCAGCATCTATACGCTTTTCTTCGGCGGCTTTCTGCTTTTGGGTGGCAAGCTGGGAGACCTCTATGGTCGGCGTCGGATCTATATGATCGGCCTCAGCATTTTTGCTCTGGCATCTCTGGCAATTGGCTCTGCGCAGAGCGCCGGGTTCATCGTCGCCGCGCGAGCCGTACAGGGAATGGGGGCCGCCATTCTTGCTCCCTCCACGCTTTCCCTGTTGCAGGTGACTTTTCCGGCAGGAGAAGAGCGCAATCGTGCCGTTGCTTGGTATGCTGCCGCCGCAGGCGTTTCAGCAAGTTTTGGCATGGTGCTTGGCGGTGTGCTGGCTGATATGATTTCCTGGCGAGCCGGTTTCTTCATCAATCTCCCGATCAGTATCGGCCTGTTAATCGTCGCGCTTCGTTACGTCAAGGAGACGGATCGCTTTGCCGGCAAAATCGATGTTCTGGGCGCCCTTCTGTCAACTGTGGGACTCGGAGCGCTGGTATTTGCATCCGTTCATGCTGCAGAACAAGGCTGGGGTAATTGGGGATCCTTCGGCGTGCTTGCTCTCGGATTTGTCCTTCTGGCGGCATTTCTCATTCATGAGGCGCGGGTTCATGAACCACTGCTGCCTTTGCGACTGCTGACCCACGCCGAGCGGGGCGGTGCTTACGGTGCCCGGGTGCTGTTTCTTGGTGCCAATGTCAGTTTCTACTTTTTCCTTGCGCAATATATGCAGGAGGTTCTGGGGCTCACCGCGGCCGAAACGGGGCTCGCATTTTTCCCCGCGACCTTCGTCAACTTTGTTGCCGCGATGAATGTGCCCAAGATGATGGCTCGGTTCGGTCGCGGCCCGGTCCTGATGGCGAGCTACCTGACATGTGGTATCGGGCTCGCCTGGCTGTCTCTCCTGGGAATAGACAGCAACCTCTGGACCGAGATCATGCTGCCGATGGTGTTTGTCGGCTTTGGTCAGGGGGCTGCCATGGCACCGCTCACGTCATCCGGTATTGCCGGCGTGGAAGCCGAGGATGTGGGCGCTGCATCCGGTACGGTGAATGTAGCCCATCAGCTTGGATCATCCCTCGGTCTTGCCCTGCTCGTGGCTCTGGCCGCGCTCACCTCCACAACAGGGGCAACACGCCTCGCCATCGCCGAACGAACAGCTCACGCCTTGCAGGGTGGCGCCCTGTTTGTTCTCGCAGCTCTCCTCGTTTCATGGATGTTCATTCTGCGTCCAGCATCAGAAAAACAATAAGAAAGGACAACACAATGGAAAAACGTAAGCTTGGTTCTCTGGAAGTTTCAGCCTTGGGTCTTGGCTGCATGAGCATGACCTCCGCCTATGGTCCGGCAGCCGATCATGACGCCATGATCGCTCTTATCCGGAGCGCGGTCGATAAGGGCGTGACCCTGTTCGATACCGCCGAAGCCTATGGCCCCTTTGCCAACGAAGTCCTTGTTGGTGAAGCGCTGGCTCCTGTACGCGACAAGGTGAAGATCGCCACCAAGTTCGGCTTTGACATCGACCTTGAAACCGGCGAGCGCCGAGGTGGCACCAACAGTAGGCCGGAGCATGTCAAGGCGGTCGCAGAAGCCAGCCTCAAACGCCTCAAGACCGACCATATTGATCTGTTCTATCAGCATCGCGTCGATCCGAATGTTCCGATTGAGGATGTTGCAGGTGCTATGGCTGATTTGGTTCGCGAAGGCAAAGTCCTGCATTGGGGGCTTTCCGAAGCCGGTCTTGACACCATCCGCCGCGCCCACGCTGTGCTGCCTCTATCAGCCGTACAAAGCGAATATTCCCTCTTCTGGCGAGGCCCTGAGGCAGGCCTTCTGGATCTGCTCGAAGAACTGGGTATCGGCTTTGTACCTTTCAGCCCGCTGGGCGCAGGCTTCCTGACGGGCCAGATCACGATGGACACGGTCTTTGCGCCGGATGACTTCCGCAATTTTGTCCCGCGGTTTGCACCCGAAGCTCGCAAGGCCAATCTGGCGCTGGTCGATCAGATCCGTCTGATGGCAACTGAGAAGGGCGCAACCCCTGCCCAGGTCGCACTCGCATGGCTTATGGCTCAGAAGCCCTGGATCGTGCCAATTCCGGGCACCACAAAGGAATACAGGCTGGACGAAAATCTCGGCACCCTTTCCCTCACTCTGAGCGAAGCGGACGTCGCGCAACTCACCAAAGCAGCCGATGCAATTGCTATCACCGGTGATCGCCTTCCTGCCCCTTTGATGGAAATGACCGGCCTGTGACTCATCGATCTCGCTTGTCGGGCAACCGCCTGCAAATCACACGAGTGGAATTTTAGGAATTACCCGCTGAAGTTTTCAGGCAAGAAGGCCTCTCGAAGAGGCCCAATGCGACCCGAATTTCCAACAAAGTAAGCTCAAGAATGTCTACCTCGTGAATAGCGAGGTAGACTTGTGGCCGCGCCTTAATTCCGTAACGAACGAACCTAACAAATGGGTCCTTGGTGGTTCTACTCCTCTGTTTGTGTAGAACATATGCAGTTCAATTAGTTGAACTGCATAATTAACAAAAATGAAAAGGAAATATATTATGAAAATACTTAAGTATTTAAATTATATAATTTCAGCAACTTTAATCTCTTTATTTGCTCAGATGCCATCTCATGCTGAAGGAAATAATAGTGTCGCTCGTCAGAAGAAAATATTAGTAGCTTATTTTTCTCAACCGGAAGATGTTGCACTCGATGGAGTAGACGCTGTTTCCGGCGCAAGTCTTTTGAAAAAGAACCAGCAGATCTTTGGTGCCACCCAGTATATTGCTCAACTGATCGGGGACGAACTGGGTGCCGATTTGTACAGAATAGAGCCGACACGTCCCTATCCTCGCGACCATGAGCCCTTGGTTGAGTTGGCGAGTAAAGAGAAAGGCGACGGAATAAGGCCTGCCATACAACACCCAATTCCTGATTTGAACCAATATGACACAGTATTTGTTGGCTACCCTATTTGGTGGTATCAAATGCCAATGATACTCCACACGTTTTTGGAAGAGAATGATTTTAGCGGAAAGAAGATCATCCCATTTTCCACTCATGGAGGAAGTCGCCTTTCAGGAACGGTACAAGCAATCCAATCTCTTCAGCCAAATGCAAATGTCGAAACCGACGCGTTCAGCATATCGAGAGATGATGTGGCAAAAAATTCTACCGAAGACATTCTTGTTAATTGGTTGAATGACATCTCTTTAGAGTAGGCTTGCATCGTGCAGAGAAAATACATCTTACAGATTATTCAAGACTTATTGATGCTTCTTATTGTGGGATCCCTTATGGGGTTTCACTTGTGGACCGAAAGAACACATGAATTACTTGGGATTCTAATTTTTTCCATCTCAATTGTACATTTGATGTTAAATTTTGATTGGATGAAAAGAATTTTTCAAAGAGATTATGACTTATTCGAAATATTGAAAATAATTACAAATATTGCACTATTTTTTCTTTTTCTTGCGTCCATAATTAGTGGACTCATGCTGTCGCGAAACGTGCTGCCTAATCTGTTTATTCATAATTCGTCAGATCTTGTACGAAAAATTCACATGACCAGTGTTCATTGGCTGCAAATTTTTATTGCCATACATCTGGGAGTACACTGGAAGATGTTGGCAGTTTTCCTCTCGCGACTTTGGCAAATTGCCGAACAATCGCTCATCCGAAAACTCAGTTCATTGGTCACAATAGCTTTCTGTATCTACGGAGCTTACGTTTTTATCAGCCGTAACATGATGGCATATCTGCTTTTGCAGGTCGATTTTGCATTTTTCAATTTTGAGGAACCTGCTGTAGTTTACTACTTTGACTATATTGCCGTAATGGTATTGGTTGCATATACAACGCGTATTTTGATTTGGTTGCTTATTTTTGTTCATTCGAAACTTATTGAAGTCAATGAGGTCAACTGATGCCGTGGATGCCTCTGCCACATCATTTCAGAGCAAATTCTTCTGTCTTCAATTTGTAACAGGATCTCGCTCGTTTCCTACCGGCCGGTCGCTATCCGAAGATTAAGCCTTATCGCGGCGGTTATCTTCCATGCCCGTGGCATCGGCCGCCAAAAATGCGGCGCACCAAACGGCTTTGTTTGAAAAGCTTGGCAATAGTCCCCTCAATACTGATCAGCATAAACTTCCAACCTGCTTTCGAAATACCGGAAAGGGTTTCGTGGCACAGATTTATAGTCGACTCCAAATTGATTGTCCTCACTAATTGAACACCCCAACATAGTCTTTCGGCCTTTGATTAATCTGCCCTGCTTATAGGGCTTATACGTATAGACCACCTAATCATGCGATATGGCAGCCCCTAAATTTTAGGGATAACAGTCTCGCGCCTTACAGGCCGGGCGAACCTTCACCAAGGGAGACCCAAATGGGAAAGCCATTCGCCACCCTTTCTGCCAGCCTCGTTCTTTCAGGCTTGCTGACCTTTGCTGCTGCCTCCGAGCCGAACCGGGTCCGTTTTCCAGACAATAAGACAATCGATGGTTTGGTTCACTATTCCACGGTTAAGCGGGGAGAAATAACCGAGTTCATGTATACCTCTCGCGAAGCGCTCGATGCGTTACAAGCAGGCAAAGAGCTGCCGGATGGTGCTCAGGTCATCTTGCAGGACAGGCGCGAAGGCAGTGTCTATCGCCTGTTCGTAATGGAGAAGGGCGAAGGCTTCGGTTCAGACTATGACGAACGGAGCCGGACTGACGACTGGCAATTCCAATGGTTCTGGCCCGATGGCTCGATCAACATGGATGAGAATACGGAACGCTGCCGTTCCTGCCATATGTCCAGGCAGGACCGTCAGTATATGTTTACCTATTCCGACGCTCGGCAGTTTGGCCAATGAGTGTGCATTGGACAAGGCCCTTGCCGCGCCTGATGCTGGATGGGCTGCTGCTTGCTCTTCTGGTCTTGGCATTTGCCTATTGGTGGCTGGGCAATGGGGTGCATGAAATCGTGGGGAGCGCCTTGTTGCTCCTCGTCCTTCGACATGTCGCAAACAATCTATTCTGGTGGAAGAGCCTTTCAAAAGGAAAGTGGACCCCTCAGCGATTATTCAATCTGGTTCTTGGCCTCCTGCTGGCGATTGCACTGTTGGCGCTGCTGATCAGTAGCGTTTTTCTATCGCACACGCTGACAATGATATTGCCCTTGCCACGCGTGTTCGTCATGCAGGAAATTCACTGGTTCTCGGCCTACTGGGCAATCGCCCTTTCTGCGATGCATGTCGGCGTCAACTGGAACAGGATTCTTGCGCTTGCTTTGCGGTTCGTTGCAAAGCGAGATTTTCCCGGTTGGCTGAAGATGACAGGCTGGGTAACGGCCATGGCCATTTCCGCTCAGGCCGCTAGGAGTGGCATGATTGTCGGACTCTGGGACAGGCTCGCTTTTCAGTATTCGCTAGCGATGTGGGATTTCAACCAATCGGTCTTGCCGTTTTTTCTCCATTGGGCGTCAGCTCTGATTGGGCTGGCATTCGGGTTGAACCTGATCCTCCGCGGGGTGGAAACGCTCCACGCGCGTAGGGATCTTGCCCTATAGACTGCGGAACTGCTCTTTGCCCCACGCGCGCAGATGTTTGAGAAAAAGCGATAAGGCCGTCGTTTGGTAGGATCTGCTGGGATAATAGACGTGATGTTCGGCGAGAGGAACAGTCCACTCATCAAGAACAGAGATAAGCTTTCCCTCCGCCAAATCCTTCTCAACGAGGTCTTGCGGCATGTAGCAAAGCCCCATCCCGGTAATCGTGGCGTTCTTGGCAATTTGCGCGCCTGAGACGATGAAACGGGAAGGTACCCGGACACGAAATGCATTTCCATCCTTCTCGAACTCCCATGGAAATAACTCTCCGCTGCCCGAGAAACGCATATTGATACAGTGATGCTGGAGAAGATCGTTGGGATGCTCAGGTCTTGCGTGCTGGGCAAAATATTCAGGTGACCCAACGATCCGGATGGGTTCTTCCGGGCGAACGGCAAACGAAATCATATCTCGTTCGACACTTTCCCCCGCACGAATGCCAAGATCAAATTTCTGTGCGACTATATCGACAAAGCCATTGTCAATCACCACTTCGACCGAAATTTTCGGATAATCGGGCAAGAAATCCCGCAAAGCCGGCTCCAAAATGCGGAGAGCCGCATACTCTGATGCATTGACCCTTATGTGCCCCGCAGGAGCGTCCGATTGCGCGCTCATGGCGCCGATTTCTTGACGAATAATCGAAAGTCCGTCGGTGACAGCCGCAGACAGTCTTTCTCCGGCAGGGGTCAGGGCGACCGATCTCGTGGTGCGCATCAGCAACCGTATTCCCAGACGCTCTTCCAGTTTTCGAATTGTCTGGCTAAGGGCTGACGGGCTCACATTGAGCCTTGCAGCAGCACGTCTGAAATTGAGTTCTTCCGCCACAACGGCAAAGCTTGAAAGGTCGTTCAAGGGCTCCATGATTGTGCATCTCTACTTCATTTGGTCTGTAGATATTGGAAGATTATATCACACAGCTTAATGGATTAGTCTAGTTGCCAAAGATTAAAAGCAACTCTCTCTGAACCGAATTGAACCATCATTGAAGGACCACAAAATGAACGTCCGTTATCACCGCACCATTCCTCTCTACTTATCGGCGATGTTGATTGCCAGTGTTGCCACTTTATCGGCCCAAGCGGACGAGACCATTCCAGCCAAATTGACGCTGATCGATGTTCCCGCAACATCCCCCATGTCTGCCGCTGCAATCGATCTGTCGTCAAAAGGCTACACTGAGACCGAGTATTTCACTGAAGGCAAAGCCCATCGGTATAGAGGTGCAACGATCGGCGCTCTGGATACAGCAAGCATCATTGACGATGGCTGGTCCTACAAGAGCCGTGTGTTGCTTCGCATCCCCAGACCAGAAAAATTCAACGGGACACTGGTTGTTGAGTGGACGAATGTGACTGCGGGGCAAGACATCGACTTCGCATTCGCAGAGATGCATGACTTTCTCACCTCAGAAGGCTATGCCATCGCGACTGTATCTGCTCAGGCAATCGGGGTTGAACGATTGCGCAGTTGGAGCCCTCAACGCTATGAGACTCTGACAGTTTCTGCGAACAATCAGGATCCATCAGACGGATCGATTATCGATGCTTGTAGCGGAAGAGTTGCGTGTCCCGGCGATCCGCTTTCATGGGATATCTTTTCCCAAACAGTTGCCGCACTCGAGGCAAAGGGCAATGGCACGTCCCCTCTCGAAAACTATGATGTACGATCGGTAATTGCGATTGGCCAGTCTCAATCTGCTTTTCGCTTAGCGGTATATTATAATACTATTCAGCCGCTTACTAATCTGTTTGACGGGTTCGTGATGTATGATCTTGCTCCACAGTTGCGCAGTGATCAAACAGTCCCAGCAATTAGTGTCAATTCTGAAGCGACCGCGGACCTCTTTGCTCCGACGACAACGAGCGAATTCACTCGCGTTTGGGATCTCGCAGGTGCCGCTCATAGCTCAGTTTATGGGCGTGACTATGTCGATGGCATGGTCTTGAGAGACAAGTCCCTCATGGGGCCGTCGGGTCCGCAGACATTCACCCAGATGCTGGCATCTCAAAACTGCACATTTCCTCCGTCCTACTCCAAGATTGAGACTGGGAACGTACTTGCATCAGCACTTCGCTCCGTCGAGCTCTGGACTGCTGGAGGCAAGCCCGCAGCAGCAAGCAAAATGTTTGCTCGCGATGAAGCTGGAAAAGTCAAACATGACCCTGAAGGTCTTCCTGAAGGCGGGCTCCAGCTTCCTGAATTCTCGGTTCCGACGACAAGCTACAAAATCAATGGTCCAACCATATTCTGCACTTTGTCTGGATATCAAACTGATCTTAGCACGGCAGAACTTCTGTCTCGCTATGGAAATCGGGAAAGCTATCTGAAAGCGGTCAATGACGAGGCAAAGGGCCTGATTGAGGAAGGCTATTTGCTTCCGAGCGGAGCTGAAGTCATCAGGCAGCGGGCTGAAGCGGTTTCTTTCGCGGACTGACCGGGTGGATGAAATCCGAAATGGGCGATTTCAAATGGGAGAAATTGCCCATTTTCTCAAAGCCTGGGTAAACAACTGAAAGGCCGCTGGTGGATGCCGGTTCGCGGGATAATAGAGGCCTACGCCGGGAAATGTTGGACTCCATTCCTTGAGGAGCTGAACCAGGCGACCGCTTTGCAAGTGTGGCACAACCAGATATTCAGGGGCCCATGCAATCCCGATCCCGGCCAGTGCCGCATCGACCATCAGGTTAGAGTTTCCGAGTGTCATGGGGCCATTGACATTGATATCGGAACTCTGCCCATGGCGCACCAGATCCCAGGGATAGAGGGCACCACTTCTAAAGCGAAAGCGAATACATTGATGGTCGAAGAGATCCTGTGGCTTTTGAGGTGCGTCGTGAACAGAAAGATATTGTGGTGATGCCACTGCCATGAATTGAAAATCCTTTGTCAGTCGAATGGCGACCATATCTTGAGGAATGTCGTCAAGAATGCGCATACCGGCATCATATCCCTCAGCGACAATATCGATGAAGCGAGTGTCATCAACAATCTCGACATGAATTTCGGGATAGGCTTTCAAAAAGTCTGGCAGGAACCCGTTGATCAGCAATTTGCCAGCGCTCTCCGCAGCACTGATCCGAATTGTGCCGCTGGGTTTGTTGCCGATCGAGGAAACATCCTCCAAGGCATTTTTCAACTCCTCCATGACCGGCCCGACTCTGTGAAGAAATTCGGTCCCAGCCTCAGTCAAGGCAACCGAGCGCGTCGTTCGGTTGAATAGGCGCACCTCGAGATTGGCTTCCATAGTCTTAATCGTATGGCTCAATGCGGAGGGTGAAATGCCCAGTTCGCGTGCGGACGCACGAAAATTCTGATGCTCGGCAATAGCCATAAAGGCGGTCAATTCAGATAGAGATGTCTTCATGATTGTTCAGTTCTATTTCATAGACTGTTCGATGTTTGAGTTATTGTTGAATTATATAAGACGAACTATTTTCTAGTATGTCAATTCCGAGTTTCTCCAGATCAAGGATTTCTCATGCGAACAGTTACAATGAGCGCCCGAAAGCTGCGGAGAATTCCCTTCTCGTTGCTTGCTGGCCTTTTGATATCTTCGCAGGCCGTTGTGGCTGAACCCGCAGACAAGGAACTTACCTCCGCTCATATTTCAAAAAGCGAACAACGCCCCAGCCTGAACGCTCCAGCGGAGCATTTTGTTGGAATGGCATCTGTGCTGCCGTTGTTTGGACCAGAGGCGCCGGCAAGAGCATCTGCTGCTTATGTGACCTTTCAACCTGGAGCCCGGACAGCTTGGCACACTCATCCTGTGGGACAGCATCTGGTGGTCACTGATGGAACAGGATATGTGCAGTTCGAGGGCGGGCTACGCCAGACAATCACCAATGGCGATGTGGTCTGGATACCCCCAAACCAGAAACACTGGCATGGGGCCTCAGCCTCAGATGGAATGACGCATCTTGCTGTGCAGGAACAAATGGAAGGTCATTCCACGGAGTGGTTCGATCAAGTCAATGATACTGTCTATCAAGCGTCGGAAGCACCTTCAAAGCCAACCGGTCCTTCGCGCGCCCAACAGCTCATGGGCGACGTGGCGCCCAAGCTGGCCGAGCTTACCGACAACGTCCTTTATGCCGAAGTTTGGCAGCGCGAAGGGTTGTCAAAGCGAGATCGTAGTCTTGCCACAGTCAGCGCCCTTGTTGCATTGAACAGGCCAGAACAGCTCCGAAGTCATATCGGACTGGCGCTTCAGAACGGCGTGACACGATCCGAACTGGCAGAAGTTTTCACCCAACTGGCTTTTTACACCGGATGGCCCAATGCGGTTTCAGCGGTCATTCAGGCCAAGGACGTCTTTGCAAGTCGAGACAGTAATCCTTCAAATGAAAACAATAAATCAGAGTGAGGTCATTAGCATGAAAACGACACTTATCAGCACCTTGGCCGTAACGACTTCTCTTGCTGTCGCTTCGGGCCCTGCCGTTGCTGCAGACTACAAACAAAACCCGTTCACCCTGACCTATGAAGGGGCGCTAACACAAAATGTGGAAGGAGCCGTGAATATCCATCCGGTCACCTACAAACTGTACGGTATTAACATTGCCGCCAATATTTACACCCCTGCAAACTACGACCCGAATGGGAACTATCCGACTATTGTCGTCGCGCATCCGAATGGTGGCGTGAAAGAGCAGGTTGCTGGCTTATATGCTCAACGTCTCGCTGAACAAGGCTATATCACCATTACCGCCGACGCTGCCTATCAGGGAGGCAGCGGTGGTGAGCCTCGTAGCACAGATACTCCCGCTAACCGTACAGAAGACATCCGCGGGATGGCTGACTATATCACGCAATATGCCGGCGTTGATGCCGCTCGACTGGGACTGCTGGGCATTTGCGGTGGTGGCGGCTATTCGGTGAAAGTTGCCCAAACCGATAAACGCTTTGCTGCGCTCGCAACGATCAGCATGTTCAACACTGGCATTGTCCGGCGAAACGGCTATATGAATTCGCAACTCGATACTGTTCAGGAACGTCTGAAGCAGGCTTCCGATGCTCGAGCCCAAGAAGCTGCCGGAGGCGAAATTCCCTACATCCGGAGCGGCGACCCAGCGCCTTTGACAGAAGAACAGATCGCGAAGATCCCGGTCGATCTCTATCGCGAAGGCTATATTTATTACGCCCAGACCCATTCTCATCCGAATTCATCGGGCAACTATCCTCTGAGCAGCCTTCTCAGCCTCATGAGCTGGGATGCGTCTAGCAGTATGGATCTAATCAATCAGCCTCTTCTGATGATCGCGGGTAGCAAGGCAGACAGCCTCTACATGACGGAAGATGCCTTCAAAAAGGCAACGGGTACTGAGGATAAGGAACTGTTTCTGATCGATGGAGCTACACACATCCAGACCTATTGGGTTCCTGAATATGTAGATCAGGCAATGGCCAAGCTGACGACCTTCTTTGGCGAAAAGCTCTAGAGCAGAGAGTATTGATCATAGATTTCAAATGGAAATAATCCCATGAAACATGAAGACCAAGAAAAATCAAAATCAGGCTTTGATCGCAGAAGCATACTGGCAGCAGCTGGTGGGCTAGCGCTTGCCCCAGTCGCAGGAGCTCTTGTGAAAGAAGCCAAAGCAGAAGCTGTTGGTATCAAGCCGATCTGTGTTGAAGGACGCCGAAAGCTCGGAACGCTCGAAGTTTCCTGCATCGGCATCGGTATACAGAACATGCATCGGGCCTATCCGACAACAATTCCCAATCGTTCGGAGATGCATCGGATCATTCAATCGGCATTCGATCACGGTGTCACCTTCTTTGACACGGCGGAAGCCTATGGCCCGCACGAATGTGAACGTATTCTGGGAGAGGCCATTAGTTCGTTCCGTGACGATATCGTAGTCACCTCGAAATTCGGCTTCAATGTCGATCTTGAAACAGGTGCATTTGGACGCGGCCTCAATAGCAAGCCAGACCATATCAAACTGGCTGTGGAAGGCATGCTCAAGCGGCTACGCACCGACCGCATCGATCTTCTTTACCAGCATCGCGTTGACCCTGAAGTTCCCATTGAGGATGTTGCTGGTGCAGTGAAGGAACTCATAGATGAAGGCAAGGTCCTGCATTGGGGCATGTCCGAAATGGGACTGAAAACCTTGCGCCGAGCTCATGCTGTTCTTCCGGTCACGGCCGTTCAGAGCGAGTATTCCATGCTATGGAGAGGTCCGGAAGACGATGTGCTGGCAACCTGCGAAGAACTCGGCATCGGGTTTGTTCCATGGAGTCCTCTCGGCGTTGGCTTTCTCAATGGGGCAATCGATGAACGAACCCGTTTTGCAGCAGGCGATTTCCGCGGAACTGAAGGTCGTTTCCAGCCGGAAAACCTTTCAAAGAACATGGTTCTTGTTGATCTTGTAAAGAGTTGGGCAAAGCGAAAAAATGTCCAACCGGGCCAAATCGCTCTGGCTTGGTTGATGACACAGAAACCCTGGATCGTGCCAATCCCTGGCACGACACAGATGGCACACATGGTCGAGAATGTGGGCTCAACGTCTGTAACGTTTACAAGCGATGAGCTCACAGAACTCAATGCCGCTGTTCGTGCAATCAAGATTGAGGGAGCACGCTTGCCTGATGCTGTTCAGGTGATGTCTGGGGTGGAAGCACCGGAGAAAGGCTGAAGCCAATGCCATCCGTCCCAATCGAAATGATGGCATAAATTCAAAACCAGAAATTCCCGCCTCGATAAAAAGACCCAGAGGCGGGAATTAGCTTAGTTCCAATAAAAAATTGCACAACAAAGCACTCGCCATACCTAACAGCCTGCTCTTGAAAATAGATTGTTATCTTTCAAAGATTCGCAATTACCATTCCGGATAGACATATTTGAAATTAAACGTTCGATTGAAAATGAGATAAAAGATGGAAAAACGCAAACTCGGTAACAGTGGCCTTGAAGTCAGTTCTCTTGGTCTTGGTTGCATGGGATTAAGCCATGCTTATGGTCCTGCTGTAGACAGGCAAACAGGCATTGCCCTCATCCGTGCAGCAGTTGAACGCGGCGTGACCTTTTTCGATACCGCCGAAATCTACGGACCTTTCACGAATGAAGATCTCGTGGGTGAAGCGCTGGAACCATTGCGCGACGACGTCATCGTCGCGACCAAATTCGGCTTCAATGTTGGCGGCTCATCAACTGAAAGAATTCTTAACAGCCGTCCTGACCATATAAGAAAAACGGCCGATGCTTCTTTGAAACGCCTGCGGACAGATCATATCGATCTCTTCTACCAACACCGCGTTGATCCCGAGGTGCCAATTGAAGAGGTTGTCGGTGCTGTGAAGGACCTTATTCTCGAGGGCAAAGTCAAACATTTCGGACTGTCGGAAGCGAGTGTGAGCACGATCCGCAAAGCCCATGCGGTACACCCGGTTGCCGCACTCCAAAGTGAATATTCGCTCTGGTGGCGAGAACCGGAGCAGGAAGTCTTGCCGACACTGGAAGAGTTGGGCATTGGCTTTGTACCATTCAGTCCGTTGGGCAAAGGTTTCCTAACTGGGGCCATCAATGCAGACACAACCTTCTCTTCAAGTGATTTCAGAACCAGCGTCCCACGTTTCTCCGAGGAAAATAGAAAAGCAAATCAGGTTCTGGTCGATGTGGTCAGCAAAATCGCTTCATTGAGAGGTGTTTCGCCCGCTCAAATTGCTCTTGCCTGGCTGTTGGCTAAAAAACCATGGATTGTCCCGATCCCCGGAACCACCAAGCTCCATCGCCTTGAGGAAAATCTTGGTGCCGTTAATCTGGTGCTTTCCGCCGAAGATCTTGCTGAAATTGAAGCGGCATTGTTGGCCAACCCGGTGCAAGGAGAACGCTATTCGCCTCAATATCAGGCTCTTGTCGGCCGCTAAGGCGCGCTAAACCTTGGAAGGCAATCGAACTCCAGATGCTCTCTCTGTCTCATTCACCGTGAAGAGGAGAGAGCATCGGAGTGAAGGGGTTACCTTCGGAAAATCATCGTCTCATTGAAAACCAATCATTCGGAAGGAAAATGCCATGACGACCTGGCTGATTACCGGTTGCTCCAGCGGCCTCGGGAAGAGCTTTGCCCGTGCCGTCCTTGAAGCCGGCTTCAATGCTGTCGTAACAGCGCGTAGCGTACAAGCTCTCGATGAATTCGTATCGCAATATCCCGACAGGGCTGTTGCGGCCGAGCTCGATGTAACCGACAAAGCTCAGATCGAGAGCGTCGTAAAACTTGCCGAACAGCGGTTTGGCGAGATTGACGTTCTCCTCAACAATGCCGGCTACGGCTATCGCGGGGCGGTTGAGGAAGGCGATGATGACGAAGTCGCGGGCCTCTTTGCCACCAATTTCTTCGGCACGGTCGCAATGATCAAAGCGGTTTTGCCTGGCATGCGTGCGCGAAGAAGCGGGACCATCGTCAATCTCTCGTCGATCGCGGGACGGCTCGCCGCACCGGGGTCCGGCTATTACTCGGCAACCAAATTCGCCGTCGAAGGCATGTCGGATGCACTTCGCAAGGAGTTGGCGCCGTTGGGCATACGCGTCATCGTCGTCGAGCCGGGTGCCTTCAGAACCGATTTTGCAGGCCGCTCGCTACAGCAGGCAAAGGCAAATATCGAGGACTACGCAGAAACCGCCGGTCCACGGCGCAAGGAAAACGACACGACCGACGGCACCCAACAAGGCGATCCCGAAAGGGGTGCGCGCGCCCTGATCAATATCGTCGGGAGCAGCAATCCTCCCTTCCGCTTGTTGCTGGGAAGTGATGCCTTGAGAAATGCTCGTGCCGAACTCGACGCTCAGGTTACCGAGCTCGAGGCGTGGAAAGGCGTGAGTGTTGGCACCGATTTTCCTGATGGAAACTGGAAACCTGCGCGCTGACCCAAGGATATTTTGGTGCCCCGCCAGAAGCGGGGCACCGTAGGTTATGACTATCTCAAAGATCCTGTTTGGTCGGACGGAACAGGATTTCATTGATATCGACATCCTCTGGCTGGCTCATCGCAAAGAGAACGCAGCGCGCAAAGCTCGACGCCGGAATGGCCGTGGATTCATAGAATTGTGCCACACCTTCCGCGAAGCCTTCAGCCTTGACCGAAGCGGGTAGCTCCGTTGCGACGGCCCCCGGAGAAAGAACAGTGGTTCGGATGTTGTAGGGTTTGACTTCCTGGCGGAGCCCTTCCGAGATCACCCGCACCGCTGTCTTGGTAGCCGAATAGACCACGTTGCCGGGGCCTACCCGGTGGCCCGCAACCGACGAGACGTTGATGAACTGACCGGACTTTTGCGCCTTGAAGTGCGGAAGAGCGGCACCAATGCCCCACAGAACACCTTTGATATTCACATCGACACATTGGTCCCATTCCTCGAAGCGGAGAAGTTCGAGGGGTGCGAGCGGCATGATACCCGCATTGTTGATCATCACATCGATGTGTCCAAAAGTTTTGACCGCTTGATCGACCAATGCGGTAACGGCCCCGCGATCACTTACATCAACCTTGGCGGCGACACAATTCTCGTCGCCCAGCTCACCAGCCAGGGCTTCGAGCCGGTCGAGGCGACGAGCACCCAAAGCAACCTTGGCACCGGCTTGAATAAGATGCCGCGCCGTTTCGGCTCCAAGACCACTGCTTGCTCCGGTGATAACGACAACTTTGCCTTCAATTCCCTGTGTCATTTGCTGTTCCTCCTTTTTGGTGTTTGTTTGAGAGCTGCATATGGGCTTGTCACCAGGCAGAACCATGGGTCTGCATTGCTACCCAGTCGCCAGGCCTTCTCATATACTCAGTCACAAAGCTCATTTGCCATTGGCCTTTTGTACCTCCAACAGTTGCTTCTGTTCTTGTTCTCGCGATTACTGTCGCACGGCTTTCTGTCTTGAGATGTACAGTGACTTCTGCATCCTGAATGGAATGATATACAGCTTCTCCCGCCTCTATCTCTTTCAACCATTCCTGCCGTGGTTGCAGGTAACCAGTCATATGGCCGAGTTTGAAATCATCATCCAGCAGCGTTCTGAGAGCATCAGTGTCTCCGCGTACCAAAGCTTCACGGAATTGAGTCCAGGACGCAAGGAGCTCGCTTTCGAGCTCTGAATTGTTAGCTTTCATCGTGTCTATTCTCCCAGGCAAGTTTTCTAGATCATTGCAGGAATAATTGAGCCCGTGTGGTACGGGACCAATTTTTCCTGTGGCCATTACCTCTCAGTGATTTACCTGTTCCGAGGCGTATTCAGTCACATCCAGACGCGCCTTCCAGGGATCGGGGCCAGCAAACTGCGATCCATCCGGCCGAAAATCCATGATTTCATCCATAGTGGGATCGTAAGCTGGCCAGCTGGTAACGCCCTGTCCATTCGGGTTTCCTGTTTTTGCGAAATTAACCCAGTAGGCATGCATCACATCGGCAACGGCTTGATCTTCAGCGGTTGACGGCGGGGTAGGTGGCCCATAGGCGCTGGTTCCCAAAGTGTCAAAAACATAGGGAATTTCGGATCCGTGCGGCGCTCCGTTTGGAAGTGCTTCACGCAATGCCGTGGCAACATAGGAAAAACGATACACATAGGCAGGATTGCCTTGCGACACGAAGGCTCTGGCGGTGAAGCGAGCCGGTTCAGCTTGGCCCCGATCGGAACTGGCTAGCGAGTCGAGCTTGGCAGGGGAGAGGGCTCTGTCCGGATCGTAGGCCGCGATGGCGTTGGCTTTGCGCTCTCCGAAACTGGAAAACACCTCTTCCTTCGTGCTTCCAAGACTTATACCAGCGGAATCGGCGCTGTTGGCACCTATTATAAGCGGAACGCGCGCCTGGCGACCTGCTTCATAGGCGCTTTGGGCTGTCTCAACCACCAACTTTCCATCGAGAATTGGACCTGAATAAGTATCGGAACTGTGAGGTGCCGTCTGGCCTGCATTCACAACTTCGAGTGTGCCGAGTTGGCGCAATTTTGCGAGAGCAGAAGCATCGGTTCCTTCTATACCGTGTGCATGCGCAAAATTTACACCAATCGTTTCCGCCGACAAGACACCCGGCTGGTCTTCACTAAAGGGTATGCCTGTCAGAATGCCATTCCGACCGCCACCGGATTCGATGATCGCCTTGTGAAAAAGACCTCGTCCCAGTGGAGAGGAAAGCATCGTGTGCACGGAGACACCTCCCGCCGACTCGCCGAAAATTGTAACATTGTTAGGATCGCCACCAAATGATGCAATATTCCGTTGTACCCATTTGAGGGCCGCGATCTGATCCATATAGGCGTAATTGCCTTTGAGTTCGTCCGGGGACTCCTGTGTCAGGGCCGGGAAGGCAAAATAGCCCAAGCGCCCGAGGCGATAATTGAATGTCACCAGAATGACGCCATCCTTGGCGAAGGGAACGCCCGAATAGCTCGGACGAGCCCCGCTACCGACCAGAAAAGCACCGCCGTAAATCCAGACCATTACTGGTCGCTTCGCATCGGGAGCAGTTTCTGCGGGACGCCAAACATTGAGGTAGAGGCAGTCTTCTGAAGAATTCGGCAACAGCGTTTCCCCGTTACCGCCGAACGGTATCTGCGCACAATCTTTGCCGAAACTGCTCGCATCGAGTTCATTACCCCACGGCGCTACGGGTTGGGGCGCTCGCCAGCGAAGGTCGCCAACTGGCGGGGCGGCGAAGGGGATCCCCTTGAAGCTTGTGACACCGTCCTCGGTAACGCCGCGCAATGATCCTGAGTCGATGCTAACGGACTGAGCAACAGAGGATGACGAAGCAAGCGTTGCCCAGGCCAAAGCTGCAACTGCAATAGTTCCGATGGTATGAAGGAGTGGCCTAAGCCGTTCGTGTCCACGACCGCCCGGGTCGGAATATCTGATATCAGTCATGTTGTTAATAGCCTCTCAAACTTCTTGCTTTGACATACCCAGTTAAGCCCACAGCCTGAACCCGAAACTGGAAAGGGTGTTTGCGGGTACAGAGAGGCTTTCTGTTCTAGTGCTCCGAGGGACCAACTGGATGGTTTGTTCATTGGCTTCGAACATACCGAAATGCCTGCTTTTCGTTCGGCGAGAAAATCAATCACCGCCCCGGCAACAGGCTTGATGCCTCGAAAGTTCAACTGGATTCACTTATGTATTGCTGAGAGATTTTAGGCCGTTAAGGGCAATCGTAATATGCACTTTGATGTGCATGAGGTGATAAGCAGGACTAATCAATAGTACGCGAGAGCAATAACGACCGTGTGGTTTCTTATCGTTACGACGGCACAGCTGGTCCGCTCATGCTGATCAACTGTGACAGTCTCACGGATGGATGCTCGACGCGATTATAGGATTGCTTGGATTTTTTCTATAAAGCCTGTCAGCCCCTCAAAAAACTATATTCTCAATTAAATGCAGCATCCGAAAGGGGATCGATGACTGAACCGAAGTGGATCTCTGAAACACACGGTATCCTTTTAAATATGCCTTTTCTCTTCGATGCTCAGTTGGGAACAAATCCTTGACCCTGCGGCGAATGGGACGCATGTTCTCATTAAAATGTGCGGTGATTATGCCGCAATTTCGCCGCAGGATGTGAGATGAGCAATACGTGGATCCATGAACGACAGGACTGGCCCAATTTTCGCTGGGATGCCGAGGCCATTTCAATAGACCTCGCCGACATTCGGTATCGCCAAGGGAGTTTACTTGGTCGGATGGAAAGTCTTGGATTTGATCTGCGACAGGAAGCAAGCCTCGAAACGGGCCCGTCGCAAAGATTATCAACGGGTGCATTTACCCCGTGAACAATCTCATTTTCATGCTTCGTTAACTTTTTGAATTCCAAAGAGGAGAGCAATGAAATCATTCTGTTCACGAACGGTCCACTGGCCTGCGAAGCCAAAACCTTTCTTGAGCCACAGCATTGCTTCGAAACCTGCGATAGTTCGTCTCGCTGTATGGAAGGATCGGAAACCACCGATCCTGGGCATGTTCTTCTTTACCCTGAAATGATCGCTTTCTATGCGCTGCTGTAAATGCTTGGTGACATAATGGACAGGGGCTGGTCTGAGGTAGCCTTTGTCGACCGATTGTTTGATCGTTGAGGGGAATGTGTTGGC
>NZ_FOVR01000009.1 GCF_900115225.1 Cohaesibacter marisflavi
TTGTATCTACATTAAACCTCCACCTACGGTGGAGGATTGGACAAGTTCTACATTTTCGGTAAGAGACCTCCTCACTTGAACCATTGGCGTGGTTATAAGATCAAATGAGGAGGTTTTTATGGACGAAAATCACCTATCACACAGCACTTGGGACTGCAAATATCATATAGTATTCGGCTCTAAATATAGGACGAAACGTCTATATGGGGACTTGCGCCTTGAGCTGAGAGATCAATTTACCAAATTGGCATCACAAAAGGGCTGTCACATTGAGGAAGGGCATCTTATGCCCGACCACGTGCATATGCTGATCTCGATCCCACCCAAATATTCAGTGGCTCATATCGTTGGATTTCTCAAAGGAAAGACGGCTCTTTATGTGGCAAATAAGTATGCTAGAAAGCGCCGCTACAAGGGATATCACTTTTGGGCTCGTGGATACTTTGTCTCGACAACGGGCTATCAAGAGGAGGTCGTCAGACGGTATATCCGCAATCAGGAGAAGCAGGATAAGGCAACGGATTTTGCAGACCTGTTCAAGCCTAATTATTAAAGCGTAACAAAACCACTTCCAGTGGTTCAAGCGTAGCGTTTCAAACCTCCCCCTCTGGGGGAGGTCATGACTTGTTTGTGCCAGATCGCAAGAGGGCCTACGCAGCCCGGGTCAGATGCCTACACGATAAGATAGGCATAGATGAGAATCCAAACCGCCAATAAGCTGACAGCAACGAGAAAATAAGAACGGTTCCACACACGCCCGACATCAACAGTCGGGATACCACCAAAACGACCAATCATCATATTGGTTGCCGTGAAAGGAGATGTCAGCCCCGTAAGCGCCCAACCAGCCAGCATGGCAACGGCAAAGGTTGTCGGGTCCAGATCGAACAATGCCGCATCCGGCAAAAGCGGAGCAACCAGAGACAGGGTCAAAATCGGGTTTCCGCCCAATTGCCCCAGAACAGGCATGATCCACAGAAGGGCGATCAGCAGCAGCCAGGGTGGCAAGACCGTAAGATCGATCCCCGCGCGCGCCATCAGCGGCACCAGCACGGACGATCCGACCACGCCGATATAGCCGGCGCTCATCAGCAAAAGCAGATCCCCACGAAAGGCTGGCAGCTCCTTGTGCACATAATTGACCATCCGCGCGCGCACGACCGCCGCATCGCGAAACTGGATATAGAGCCAACCAACAGACAGCAAGGGCACCACCACCAGCACGATCCCCACAACGCGAATGCCCAGAAGCATTTCAAGTGCCAGCACCGGCAGCAGGATAACCACCAGCAACGCTGCCAGCGGCAAGAGTACCGTCCAGTGCAGATCGCTCTGCGCACGTTTGGGTGTGGCCGCGTTGGGTGAAAGCTTCGGCTTGAACACTGTATCCAGCGCCCAGCCGGTCCCAAGCAGGATCGCTGCCGTCCCAAGCCCTGGCAGCGCAATGCCCAGCCAGGTAATACCCGGAATGGTGGCTACAGCCATGGCTGTAGAAAAGGCCATCGGCGACCATGGCAAAGCTGAAATGAAGCCGCGCTGAATGGCCAGCAACATCCGTCTCGTGCGGATTTGCCGAATCTCCTCGTCAGGCTCATCCTTGCTACTGGCCAGCGCAAGCGTTCCCAACAGCTGGATCGAGCCGAAATTGAGCAAGAGTGCATAAATCTGCGTGCCGAAGGACAAAGATATATAACGGCGACCGGGAGGTTGAGCGGCAAGAAAGCCCCCCGCTTTACCCATGGCAGGAGAAGCCGACGCAGCCTCACGCAACACCGCAAGGGCACTGAAGAAAGAGGCCAGAAAACCAGTTTTGACAATAGCCGCCTGCAGCGCAGGCTGCCAGTCGTCATTCACAAGCACCATAGCCAGTGTAAGACCAGCACAAACAAACAGAAAGATCCGCCCGCCGCGCTTCGCGCTGATGGCCATCATCCCAACCATGAAAATGAGTGCCACCATCAAAGGCCACTGCACCCATTCCACTCCTGTCCACTCCAACAAGGCCTGCATCACGATAACGGAGACAACAACCCAGCCAAAGAAGGGATCAACCAAACGCGAAAAATTCATATAGGCCTGCTTTCGTAGGGAAAAAACAAGAAGACGAACGGCTGCACACCACCGAACTGCCGAACATTATAACTGATAAAAGGGATAGGACCCCAAGCCAAAAACCGGTTTCAGCAATCACTTCGGGTGCAAACATGGATCATTCTGCCTAAAACGCATAAACCGAAACCATAAAATGGATCAAGTCCGACTTTGCAGAAATATGACCATCAGGAGAAAAAGAAGAAATGGTGACCCCGGCGCGATTCGAACGCACGACCTACCGCTTAGGAGGCGGTTGCTCTATCCTGCTGAGCTACGGGGCCTCGTTTTATTCGCCGAACAACCAAAAGGTGCAACATCAACAAACCCACAGCAAAAGTTTACTCCGGGTTCGCCAAGGCTTATCCATGCTTGAAGAATTTGCTAAACTTCAACTCAGCAACACCAAGCACGGATCGGCATTTCAAAAACGCTGACGCTCTGTATCATTTCAACAATCCCAGATCAACCAGCCACACTCGCAATTCAGCATAACCCTTTCGATTTATTCAATTTCATGGTGCAACAGCTTCGTGCATAGATCTTCGTCCGCCCTCGCCATAAGCCTTTTTCTACTGACTGGTCATGCCTTTGCAGAAGAAAAGCATGTCGCAGCGTCTCCCTGCACTGAATCAGAAAAGCCTGTCACGCTAGGTAGCCCTCTGTCCTATAGCGCTCCTGTGGCTATCAAGCCGCGTGGGCAAGGCGGCTTCACCCTTAAGGGCCTTGTGCCGGACCTTTTTGCCAACTCCGAGCTTGAAAGACAAAAGCAAAAGGAAATCAGCCGCTTTTTAAGGAAAGCGCCAATAGAGGCCTATGTGACTGGCCATAAGAAACCAGACCGCTATGGACGACATGAAGCTTTTCTGGCTCACCTCAAAGATGGTAACGAGATCCTGCTTCAGGACAGTCTCGTCGCAAAAGGTCTGGCGCGGGTCTTGACCGACAGCCTTGAGGATGACTGTGCAGACCATCTTCTTTCTATCGAAGCAACAGCCCGCAAAACACAGAAAGGCTTGTGGAAAGAGGCTGCTTACCGCTTAAAAAAAGCTGATGATCTCCACCTTTCTGCCATTGTGTCCACCTACCAGATTGTGTCGGGCATCGTCTTATCCGTTCATCGCAAGGCAGATGGGACAAGCTATGTGAATTTTGGCGACAACTGGTATGAAGATTTCACAATCTCGCTAGGCAAGAAGGGCCTTCAAAGCTGGGAGGCCAAAAATAAATTTTTGGATGATTTACAAAACAAGCCCATATATGTTCGAGGCTGGGTAGAAGATCGTGGGGGGCCATTGATAGAGCTTCAGAATGCCAGCCAATTGACAGTGGCAGGCGAAACCAAAAGTCTCGGCGACACACGATAGCCAATCGGCGATCTTTCCGACAAAAAAGATAGCATTATCCGCTTTGCGAACAGAGCAGGCAGGCAGGCAGGCAAGCGAGCATGGGAACAAAGAAGTGAGCAAGAAACGCATCGACAAGTTGAAGATGGCAGGAGCCCTTTGCCTTTCGCTCATGCTTCTTGCTGGCTGCAAAAGCCTGATGACTGGCTCGGAAGAACCGACCATTTCTGGCGTTGCGCCCGCTGGCCTTTCTCCCAATGATAGCGTTGAACGGGCCATCGGCGCCAAAGAACACCCCAAAATCGTCAAAGCCTATGGTGGTGCTTATGAGAATCGCAAGCTGGAGCAGATGGTCTCCAAGCTGGTCGGTCGCCTTGTGGGGTCTTCCAGCGAGCCAAGCCGTCCCTACCGCGTCACCATCCTCAATTCACCGACAGTCAATGCCTTCGCTTTGCCGGGCGGCTATCTCTATGTTACGCGCGGGCTCATTGCGCTAGCCAACGACAAGGCAGAGCTGGCAGCTGTACTGGCTCACGAGATGGCCCATGTCACCTCTCGCCACGCCATCGCAAGAGCCGCAGCCCGACAGAATTCTGAACTTGTATCCAAAGTCATGGACAAGATGGTCAGCGAACGGACGAAGGGGGCGACCATCAAGGCGCGCCACTTGGTCACACTCGCCAGCTTCAGCCAGGTGCAGGAGCTCGAGGCCGACAAGATCGGTATAGAAACCGCTTATCTTTCCGGTCTGGACCCATTCGCCGCAAGCCGCTTTTTGCAAACCATGGGCGATTATGCCGCCTATCTGACAGGACGCTCAGAGCAGGGCAACAAGGCCAACTTCCTATCCAGCCATCCCGCCACACCGGAGCGCATCAAGGCTGCAGTATTCGCAGCCCGTCGATATGGCGGCCCCGAAATTGGAACGCGCGAAAGAGATGCCTATCTAGACGCGATTGATGGCATTCTATTTGGCGATGCGCCAGATGAGGGATTTGTGCGCGGCAATAGCTATATTCACCCGGCCTTGCGCATCCGTTTCAGCCCGCCAGAAGGCTATCGACTGGAAAACACGTCAAAAGCCGTGCTGGCAGTCGCTCCGGATGGCTCAGCCATGCGGTTTGACGGGGTCAATGTGAGCCCGGATGTTCCCCTGACCAACTATCTTACATCCGGCTGGGTAAGCGGCCTGATAACGGGTTCGATTCGCGAGCAGGTGATCAATGGCCATCCGGCTATTCTCGCGGCAGCTGAGGCCAAAGGCTGGACATTCCGCATTGCTCTTATTCGGGTAAAGTCAGCCACCTATCGTTTTGTCTTTGCGACCACCAAGCCCAATGCTACCTTCGAAAGCGCGATTGCGGAAACAGTCAATAGTTTCCAAACCCTCACGCATGATCAGGCGGCAGCTTTTAAACCGTTGCAGATCACGATCGTCACAGCCGGTTACGGCGATACGGTCCAGAAAATGGCGGCCCGCATGGCAGGTGCAAATGATGGCGAAACACTCTTTCGAATCTTAAATGACATCAAGACAGGCGAGCACCTCAAACGGGGACAAAAGCTGAAGCTTGTCACCCCCATGCGATAGCGCGCAATCTGCTTGAGCCAATGGCAGGCAAAAGAAAATCCCGGAAGCAAGCTTCCGGGATTTTTCAAACAACAACTGCCATTGCAGCAACCAAAGCCTTAAGCGGCTTCATTAGGCTGCAACTTCCTCTTCGCTCTTGCCAGCACCACGACGGGGGCTTTTGGAGAGGTTTTTCTCAATCAGATGCACAGCTTCCGTGGTGGACAGCTTGCGAATAGCAGCCACTTCACGTGCCATCCGATCAATAGCAGCTTCATAAAGCTGACGTTCAGAATATGACTGCTCAGGCTGGGTGTCGGAGCGATAAAGATCGCGAACGACTTCTGCAATCGAGTGCAGATCGCCGGAGTTGATCTTTGCTTCATATTCCTGCGCGCGGCGACTCCACATGGTGCGCTTGATACGAGCGCGCCCTGTAACCGTCGTCAATGCTTTCTCAACAGACTCTTCATCCGAGAGTTTACGCATACCAACCGAAGCAATTTTGCCCGTTGGAACACGCAAGGTCATTTTGTCCTGCTCAAAATTGATAACGAACAATTCAAGAGCGAGGCCAGCAACTTCCTGTTCCTCGATATTGACAATTTGACCCACACCATGAGCCGGATAGACAATAAATTCGTTGATTTTAAAGCCCTGACGTTGGGTGGCTTTTTTGATTGCCATACGCTTGAAACTCCCGCGTCACATAATTTCCAAGCGGACACATTGCCCGCCTGATCTTCCAAAAACAAAAGAGGGATCTCCCTCTTTGTCGGCATCCTTAAAAGGTAAAACCGGTCTAAGGCCCGCCTACAACCGCAAGCCCATTCCGGTTTCACATTTTCGCATCAAAGTCAGATAGGCACACGCATGTGGATTGCGTACTTTCACATTGCATCTTGCTCGAAATACGCATAAAAAAACTCCTGAAGTAGGAGCTGTGTGAACCTTCCTTTATCAGCTGATTGAGGGAGAATATCACATTTTTGCACATTTTCCAAACTTTGATTGTGATCAAAAGTGCGCCCTACCACCCCCCTAGCCTGCCAGACAAGTTGTATAATGCAGTAGAACGCAGATTTCTGCCGATTTCGACAGATTGAACGATGCTTTTTTATGCAAATAAAAAGCCGGTCGCTCAATAAATAGCGCCCGGCTTCGTTATACTAAAATTGCATAACTCCCATTCTTAATCCCCTTCTCCGGGATTGGTTGAGAGATATTGCAGTTTGTTTTCAACGCCGTCCCACTTCTTTGCTTCGGCCATCGGCTCTTTCTGAACCGTGATATTAGGCCAGACTTCACAATATTTCGCGTTGATCTCGAGCCATTCTTCAAGCCCGGGCTCTGTATCCGGCTTGATCGCTTCTGCCGGACATTCCGGCTCACACACACCACAGTCGATGCACTCATCCGGATTGATTACCAGAAAGTTTTCGCCCTCATAGAAACAGTCAACCGGGCAAACTTCCACACAATCGGTGTATTTGCATTTGACGCAATTATCGGTCACGACGTAAGTCATCACAAACTCCGCATACGATGCAGCTTGGTCTCTGCAATCGCAAAATTGGTCTATTACGGGAGTGCCTCACGGCCACATCCCGCTCCTTGCCGATCAAATATGTCATTGATCAAAAAGCCGGAGCGGCAAACTCAACGTGACTGTATAAAGACCACTCCCATTCGAGTTATCTTCTAGCTATCGCTTTTGCGCCCGGCGTTCAAGCAATATCAAATCTCTTCGGCTCCAGCACTGAACTCTTTCAGGCCCGATTCCTAAAGCCTCAGGGGCAGTTCGCTTCAAGACGCCCAGTAAACCGGTAGCCTTAAACCGCGCCCCACTTTTGCAAATGAAAGATGCATTCACAAGTCCACATTTAGGGCAAATGCGCAATTCCAACCGCAATTAAGAAACAGAATTGGCTACCAACCAACTCTTTCCATTTGCCTCATTCAAAAGGCCCTTGCTTCAGCCGCATCAGCTGTCGGCGATCCCTTTTGGTAGGGCGCCCGGTATGAGCCTCATGGGCAATGCCGGTGTCCGTTTCATCCTGCTTCTTTTCAGGAGCTGGCGAATGATCGGTATAAAGAAGCTGAGCCTCCGGAGCCGGCCCTCTGCGAGTACCAAGAGCCACAACTTCAAGGATGCGGATATGGCCAGCTCTGGCAATCGTCAGCACGTCGCCGGGCTTGATCTGGCGACTGGCAGCAGACACCTTCTCTTTGTTCACACGCACATTGCCAGCCGTGACAAGTTTGGCCGCCAGGCTTCTGGTCTTGGCGACTCGGGCAAACCAGAGCCACTTGTCTATGCGCAGTTTGGCACTTTCTTCGCTCATCACTCACCCAATAAAAAGGCACGCCGGAAAGCCGCCCTGTAATGCGACCTTGCGGCATGCCGATTGATTGATCCCGAACCGGTTCCCGTGGGAACAGGCTTATTTCTTGTTGTCCAGATTGGCCTTCAAGGCAGCCAATGCTGCAAATGGCGAATCTGGATCTGCAACCTTCTCTGGCTTGCGAGAGGACTGATCACGTGGTTTGCCGCGGCCCTTATCGCCGCCACCAGAGCGATTGCCGCCCTTGAAACCGCCTTCAGAGCGAGGACCATTGCGCTTTCCACCCTTGCGGAAATCCTTTTGGCCATCTTTCTGCCCCTCATTACGCCCACCGGCGCGAACACCGGGCTTCTGACGCTGACCGGACCGATTCGGACGGCGATCGCCACGACCACCCGGACGCCAGATTTCAAGCCACTGCTCTTCTTCCTCTGCGGTCTCGGTCGCAGCATCTGAAGGGGTAGCTTCTGCATCTGATGAGCCATCAGCTACAGGTGTACTATCCTGTGGAGAACTTGCCTCTGCAGCCGCTTCAGCCGGAGTTTCATCCGTTGAAGGAGCAGATTCGGCAGTCTTTTCAGCGGCCGCATCCCCATTGGAATCATCTTTGGCAGCATCCGCGTCAGCCGGTTTTGGCTCGATCTTGCGGCGCTCAACGCGATAACCCAACGACTTCAGGATGGTGGAGAAATCTTCCCCCGCACAACCCAGAAGAGACGTCATGGCAACCGTAACGGTGAAGCCACGATCCATTACCCCTTCAGGTGGTTCAGGTGATTCCTCGGTTGGACGCCAGCTCAGGAGCGGACGAATAAGGTCTGCCAGACGCTCGAGAATATCGATGCGAACAGCGCGCTTGCCATAGACACCAAAGCCCACGGTCTTGTAGAGCGCTGGAGAAACAGCCTCGTTGACCGGTATCGACGTACGCCCCGAAGCGGACAAGGATGGCACCTCAACGACGCCTTCCTGATCGATCCCGCCATTATGCAGAGCCCACATCATCACCAGCAAAGTGCTGGGGGCAGGCTTCAGCAGCGCCGGAATATAGATATGGTAGGCACCAAATCGAACTCCGAACTTGCGCAAGGAAGCACGGGCATCCTGATCCAGAGAACGCACGTCCTCCGCAACCGTCCTACGGTCCAGAATCCCAAGGTTTTCAACCAGTTGGAAAGCCAAGCCTTTGGCAATTCCATCCAATTCTTCCGTGCTGGACAGTTCAACCAGAGGCTGCAGCAGGAGATTGATATGGTTATTCAGCCAGAGGTTGATACGCGATTGGACATTTTCGAGTGCCACACCGCTTAGACCTTCATCTGCCAAGATGGTCAGACGCGGTTTCAAAACCGTATCGCCAGCCACCATTTTGGCAATCGGGGCTCCCTGCCAACGCAGCATGCCGTCACCAGACAGCAAGAACTGATCATTGGCCGCTCCGGCTATTTTTTCCGATCTGTTTTCGAATTCGACAGACAGGACCTTCTGCGCAGCGGCATGAATGGCTTTGGCATCGTTGCCTTCGGCACTCACATCGGGCGCAAAGCGAAATCCATGCAATTGACCAACATGCTGGCCTTCTACCAGCACGTCACCGGCAGGAGTAATTTCCGCTTCGAGCATTGCTTTTTCTCTCAGACGTTTCATCAATACACTAGTGCGCCTATCCAGGAAGCGCTTGGTAAGTCGCTCATGCAGGGCGTCGGACAGACGATCCTCCACAGCTCTGGTTTTCTCTTGCCACAAAACAGGATCATCTAGCCACCCCTTTTTGTTAGCAACAAAGGTCCAAGTGCGGATATGTGCAATTCTATTGGCGAGTGTGTCAATATCGCCATCAATTCTATCCGCATATGAAATTTGTGCAGCAAGCCATTCCTGAGACAAAGTGCCCCGCTCTTCAAGCTGCTGGAACAGCATACCAATCAATTCGGCATGATTGGTAGGCGCAATCTTGCGATAATCGGGAACTTGACACACATCCCACAGTAATTTGAGCTGATCGGGCTCATGAACCCGCCTTCGGATATCCCTGTTCTTGTATAACAGCTCCAAAGCCTGCACATCGCTGGCAGGTAAAGATCGCGTCAGACCCGGACGCCCCGGAGCGACTTCAAGCGACGCAATCAGATCGGTATAGCTCGAAAAGTCCAACAGCCGGTTACGCCATTGCAGCATCTTAATCGGTTGGAAGACATGCATCTCCAGCTGCTCGACCAGATCATCCTCAAATGGCGCGACCCGGCCCGTCACACCAAAGGTGCCATCGCGAGTGTGCCGCCCGGCACGACCCGCGATCTGGGCCAGCTCCGGCGCGGTCAGGCGTCGATGTTGGAAACCGTCAAATTTCTTCTCTGCCGCAAAGGCAATGTGATCAAGATCCAGATTGAGCCCCATACCAATCGCATCGGTTGCAATCAGATGCTCAACGTCTCCGTTCTGAAAGAGTTCCACCTGCGCGTTCCGCGTGCGCGGGCTAAGACTGCCCATAACAACCGCCGCCCCACCTCGCTGACGCCGGACAAGCTCCGCGATGGCATAGACATCATTGACCGAGAAGGTGACAACCGCAGAGCGTCTTGGCAGGCGAGACAACTTTTTCTGCCCGATATAGGAAAGCTGTGAGAGCCTGGGACGGGAAATGATGGTCGCATGAGGTAGAAGCATCTCGATCATCGGCTTCATGGTCTCTGCGCCAAGCAGGAGCGTTTCTTCCCGTCCACGCAAATGCAGCAGCCGATCGGTAAAGACATGCCCGCGTTCGAAGTCAGACGCCAATTGCACCTCGTCAATCGCCACGAAGGCGACATCGGCCTGGGCGGGCATCGCTTCGACCGTGCAGACATGATAGCGCGCCCCATCGGGAACGATTCGCTCTTCGCCTGTATGCAAGGCCACGAGATCCTTGCCCACCTTGTCCACCAGCTTGCCATAGACTTCGCGGGCCAGAAGGCGCAAGGGAAGCCCGATAATTCCCGAGGAATGAGCCACCATGCGCTCGATGGCCATATAGGTCTTGCCGGTATTGGTTGGCCCCAAAACAGCCGTTACGCGTCCCTGCGCCCCTGGATTGGAAGCCTTGCCCCCGAATTCATCGGCCCAGCCGGGCGCCCTGATGCCGAGCATCTCAGCCTGATTGGTCTTGTTCCGCGCAGAAGGGGCTGGCGCAGGCCGCACCACAGGCCTTGCAGGCTTGGCGGGTCGCTCACCCTCAAGATCTTTCGCAAATGCATCGGCAAAGGAAGACGATCCCGTCGCATCGGACGTCGATGCCTTGGCCGTGTTTGCCTTCTTGGCTGCACTGGCCTTTGCCTTCTCTTCCATCTTGCGAAAGTCAACAGCATCGGGATCTTCGCTCTGCCTCTTGGCCACTTGAGCGCCCTGCGAACGGGCGTGGCGCATAAGCTCCGCTTCGATGCCGGAAAATCCGCCAGCCGGATCGGCTTTCAATGCACGCTTCTTTTCCGCTGCCCGGCGGGCCTTGTCGGCCTCGGCCTTCCTGTCGAGTTCGGTTTTCAGGGATTGTCCGAATTCAGCCAGCGAAGCAAAGGGAGAATCGCTATCGTGTTTTTTGCTCATGGGCCTGGCAATAGCCTATCTCTGAGCCAATCATCGTCAAATGTCGGCTCAGTCATTGTCTTAATCCAAGCGAGGTGGCAACGGCTTAAAGCTTCGCCAACCCATTTCACGTCAGATAGTGGCCCAAACGCCTAAACGCAACAACAAAGCACCAAGTCACATCTGCTTGACCAATATCATGACAACAATTCACCCCATCCGCAACGGTCACGCGCATCTGCAGGCTTGACGAAGCCCTATTGGTAAAAACAATTACCCGCCGAGGCAAATTAATAATTAGAACGAGTCTGGAACGAATCATGGCCGAATCGGCGACTCCCGCAGATTCCTATTTTGTTCTCAACAGATCTGGATGACATTTTTACGTCAGCCACTAAATCTGGTGCCGCCCAAATTTCAGATGCGAACAGGGCTTGAAATTCCTTAACCCGAGCCTTCGGAATTTTTAATCAAGACGCTCCAATATGAAACAAACCCGCTTTTTCAATCCATTAAACAGATGGGCCCGCCGCCATGGCTGCTGTTAACCATTTGAACGCAGCCTGAACAAAATCAGCACGAATCGGCTATGTACGCATGTTTTTGATTTGTTCTCACCAAATATACACAGAAAGAGAGATTGGTTACCATATCTAGTGATGCCCCCACAGCATCAAGACTATGAGATATGGGCCTGTCGCAGCTTCGTTAAGACATTTTCCCGGAATGAGACACTTATGCAGGATTCCGCCAAAAGTCCGTTCGCAAATTGCAAACAGCCGGCTCCGGCCTTGTTGGCCACCAACAGCTTTAGCATTGATCTTAGGCTTTGAACTCAGGCAATAAAAAAGGGGCCCCAAGGCCCCTTGCACTCAATTCATATTGAAGACCATCTATTTGATGGTCAACTCCCGCGCTGACAACACCATGCGTCCAACCATCGTGCCGATCTGCAGCCTGTAGACGGCCACCACGGGTTCATCACCAACAGGAACGAACCAGGCTTCCAGATCCTTGTTCTCTTCCATATATTTGGTGCTCTTCTTGTTCGGGCGATGCCCAGCCACAAACCGGATGCGGGCACCACAGACCGTTGCCGGGCCAGAATAGGCATTCTTGCGCGACGAGCGGATCTCTTTGGTTTCCTTGTAGAACAGCTCGATATTATAGCGCCAGCGGCCATCGAACATGCGTACCGTGCGATTGCAGACAGACTTTCCGACCCTGTGCTTGTTGGAGCGCACTGACATCAACAGGCCGCTCAGCGGATCGACAATACCGCGCGTATGCACACGCCGCAGCGGAATACGGTCCGAATGTTTAGAGAGCGGTGGAGAGGCGGAAAAATCACTCACATTGCCCGACCGCATCGCGATCTGAACAATATTGTGGATCTTGTCTTCCTTGGAATTGAGGGCATACATGGAGGGCAACATGCGATCGCCACGGAAAGAGCCCTCACTGACAGCCCGCCCCTTGCTATCGATAAACAGGCGCGAGATACCAGACGTCTTGGCAAAAGCATCGATGGAATAGCGGTGCCCTTTAACCGAGGCCTCCACCGAGCCGCTTCCAACAGGGATGCCCGCAATGGAAATGGCAAATTTCGCATCGATGTCCGTGGCTTGGGCCTGAGGCGCAAAGGCAGCAAAGCCCAGCGCAGCACCGGCAATAGCCACTGCGCGCAAGGGCACCGTCCATTTTGCGGCCCCAGCTGGAAAATTTTTGCCAAGTGAGGTCATGCGTTTTCGTTCAAGCATGGTTTTCCCCAAACACCCTAAAATCTACAGCCCGGTTGTCTTATTGAACAATTCGGCTTTGTTGACCAATTGGATTTGATGACAATCTGTCCCCAGCCCTGAGAAACAAAGCGGTGCCAATAGACCAATCACCAGATATCTCTGTCCCACTCTCACTGAATATGGTTAACAAATTACAATCACGCGTCCTACGCAAAGTTCGGTATAAGAAAAGTGACCGGGAACTGCGCTACTTATGCAACGCTACACACAAGTCTGCAGCGCATCCGCTCAACAAGAGCGTGCATAATGAAGCGCAATCGCCTATTGAAAACCAACAATGGCGCAGGGGTTATTCGCAAAATAAGTCAGAATCTTGAAAAGAACACGCGAAACCACCCAGAAATGCTTGACGAGCGGCGCAAGGATCACTATACCGAGGCAACTTTCCGCCGTCGAGCATCCTAGCAAAACGGCAGAACACAGAACAGAAAATGAGCGGGCGCCATTGGCGTCCTACTAATTTGTGAGGGATTTTCCATGGCACGTCGCTGTGAACTGACCGGCAAAGGCGTTCAGTCCGGTAACAATGTCAGCCACGCAAAAAACAGAACCCGCCGTCGCTTTCTGCCAAATCTGGTGAATGTGACTCTGCTGAGCGATACACTCGGCACAGGTTTCAAGATGCGCGTCAGCGCTCACGCTTTGCGTTCTGTTGAACATCGTGGCGGCCTTGACGCTTTCCTGGCCAAAGCCAAAGAAGCAGATCTGTCAGCCAATGCGCAGCTGATCAAAAAGAAAATTGAAAAAGCACAGGTTGCTGCATCTTAATGCAGTTTCGGATTAGTCCGAAAATCTGGCTTGATCGTTAAGAAGCAGCGCCTCTTTTGGCGCTGTTTTCATATCCAACGCTGCTTTGGGCTATTCTCCCATTCGCGGCCAACATCAAGGAGGGTGACATATGGTTGCTACTCGTAAAACCCTTGGCCTTTCCGTTCTGGCCATGGTGGGCGTCGTTGCTGCGTCCAACTATCTCGTTCAATTCCCGTTCAAACCGTTTGGCCTGCAGGATCTGTTGACCTGGGGTGCCTTCACCTATCCGATGGCGTTTCTGGTAACCGACCTGACCAACCGCAAATGCGGCTCCAGGAATGCACGCATAGTGGTCGCCGCCGGTTTTGCCATCGCGGTTCTGATCTCTATCTGGCTTGCCACCCCGCGCATTGCCATAGCATCCGGCTCAGCCTTTCTGGTCGCCCAACTGCTCGATATCACGGTCTTCAACCGTCTGCGCCGCAACAGCTGGTGGAAAGCCCCGCTGGCTTCTTCCTTCTTCGGTTCGGTTCTCGACACGGTGATCTTTTTCGGCTTCAGCTTTGCTGCGTCCTTTGCCTTTCTTGATACAAGCTTTGGCATGACACCGGATGTCTTCCCGACAGAAGCCTCTTCTCTGCTGAGCCTTGGCCTGATTGATGCGCCGCGCTGGGTCAGCTGGGCAATCGTCGATTATTCCTGCAAGATGTTTGTCGCACTCCTGATGCTGGCGCCTTACAGATTGCTGCTCAGCCGTCAGGACGCTCTGCCAGCAACCGCTTGAAAGAAGCGGGAGTAAGAATAGAACCCCATCCATGCAAAAAGCCGGTCAATTCCAGACCGGCTTTTTCTATATCCCTTACCGTCATTGTCACCCGTTGTCAGCCATGTTTGCTTACATACGGGTTAGCGATTCGCAGGCAGACGAAACTGCAACAACAGTGTGCTCTGTAGAAAATTGAAATTATCATCAGACATGAGCGTAATCAGATTGTCTCCCGCCCCGCCCATCGGCTGAATATCCAGCGCTTCCATGTTATCCATACCATCGCCCAGATTGGCGCGGAACAGCAAATCGGTGTGAGCGATCGGTCCGGCCTGGAAGTCCTCTGCCCGCACCCGCCGCATTTGCACGACGAGCCCACCCAGAATGGAAAAATTCCGCTCAAGAATAACGAGGTCACCCTCTTGGGTGAAATCCGCATCCGCAGCCAGCAATTCCCCGGACTGAGGCAATGAGAAAGCCAGTGGAGCCCCTGCACCAACAATCCAGCCCAAGATGCGTCCATTCTTCGGCTTCTCGGAAAGAACCACAAAACCTCCGGCAAAAGGGTGTCCGTCGGGAATGGTCGCGATGGACTCCAGCCCCCGGTTGGCCTGATTGGCTTCACCGATCTCGCGCGACAAGGGAAGATGTCCCTCAAGCCGAAACAATTCGTTACCCTTGAGGCTATAGCGTGTCACCCGCGTCTCGCCCTCAAAGCTCACGAAGGCCTCACCGCCCTTGATCGCAAGTCCTTCGGAATCCCTGCGCCATCTTGGTAGCTCGACGCCGACACCGGGCAAGGGACGTATGGACGTATCCGCAAGCGTGATGGGGCGTTCCCCCTCACGGACAAGACGGGCAGACAGAACACTGCCCCTGTCACTGATCGCCAGAAAATGATCTGGATCCACGAAGGCAAGACCGGAAAAGCCACCAAAGGTCGGCTCATCGCTGGAAAGCGTGAGGCCACCAAGCCATTCCAACTGACCATAGGTTGTCCGCCCTGAAGAAAACCGCCCGAGACGGTCGATAATCTGGGCAGAAACATCAATGGCAATGCTGCTCGGCGCAGCCTTGGGCAACGCCTCCATAGGGGCCGTGTGCCCTTGCACAGAAAGGCTGGTCGCAATGGTCACCAAAATAGAAAAGCAGACTGACAATCGCAGTCTGCTTTTACTGAATAAGCCGGTCTTGCTGGACTGCATGCCCTTACCGCCTCCTGAGGCGACGCGACGGTGCATGGGGTTCCTGAGACACATTCTCGTCGAACAATTCCGCCAGCTTTTCGGTCATGGCGCCGCCAAGCTCTTCGGCATCGATGATCGTCAACGCACGCTTGTAATAGCGTGTCACATCATGGCCGATACCAATCGCCAACAAATTGACCGGAGAACGTGTTTCAATCTCTTCGATCACTTCGCGCAGATGCTTCTCAAGATAGGTGCCTGCATTGACGGACAGGGTGGAATCATCGACCGGTGCCCCGTCCGAGATCATCATCAGAATCTTGCGCTGTTCAGGCCGCATCAGCAAACGCTTGTGCGCCCAATCCAGAGCCTCCCCGTCGATATTTTCCTTAAGAAGACCTTCACGCATCATAAGGCCCAGATTGCGCCGCGACCGGCGCCATGGACTATCGGCAGACTTGTAGATGATGTGGCGCAAATCATTCAGACGCCCCGGATTGGCAGGCTTGTCAGCCTTCAGCCACGCCTCGCGGGATTGACCGCCCTTCCAGGCCTTGGTCGTAAAGCCAAGGATCTCGACCTTCACATTGCACCGTTCCAGCGTGCGCGCCAGAATATCGGCACAGACAGCAGCAATGGAGATCGGACGCCCACGCATAGAGCCCGAATTATCCAGCAGCAGGGTCACAACCGTGTCGCGGAATTCAGTCTCCTGCTCCCATTTGAAAGAGAGCGGCCGCATGGGATCGGTGACGACGCGGGTCAGCCTTGCGGTATCCAGCAGGCCTTCTTCCAGATCGAAATCCCAGCCGCGATTCTGCTGAGCCAAAAGCCGGCGCTGCAAACGGTTGGCCAGACGGGCAACAACCTGATGCATATTCTGCAATTGCTTGTCCAGATGTCCGCGCAAGCGATCCAGCTCGGCCTGCTCGCACAATTCCTCGGCATGAATGACCTCATCAAAGGCACGGGTAAACACCTTGTAGCCCTTGTCCGGTTCATTCTTGCCATAGTCCGGTGGCATGACGGATTCGCCGGTATCATCGCCATCCAGCTCATCAAAGTCATCCATGTCCTGACTGAGCTGCTCGTCAGCCTCGGACTGGCCACCTTCAAGATCGTCGGCACCGGCTTCTGCCTGTTGCTGTTCTTCCTGCTCACCGCCTTCGGCATCTTCGGAATTGTTGCTGCTATCAGCATTTTCTTCCGCGCCATTGTCGGTGTCGTCAGCATTCTCTTCGCTGTCTTCAGCCTCACCGCCAAGATCATCGGCCACATCGAGATCCGCCAGAACCCGCCGCAGATGCCGTGCAAATTTGGTCTGGTCGAGCATATCCTCGCCGATAGTGTCCAGACTGTCGCCAGCGGTCTCTTCCACCCAGCCGCGCCATTGCTCCACCAGATGATGGGCAGAATCAGGAATTGGCGCGCCGGTCAACTTCTCGCGCACCAAGAGGGACAACACATGATCAAGCGGCGCTTCTTCCACACGGGAGGAATCGCCACTAACAAAGCGGCTGTAGCGGTCTTCGAGCATGGCAGAGACATTTTGCGCCAATCCCGCCATCTGTTGGGAGCCGATGGCTTCCACGCGCGCTTGCTCAACGGCATCAAAAACACCGCGTGCCCTTGCCCCATCCGGAGCAAGCTTGGCATGCACCCGCGGATCATGGCAGGCCACACGCATGGCCAGACTGTCCGCCTGTCCACGCAGAATTGCCGCCTTTTCCTTGGTCAGCGCACGCGGCGGTTCAGGCAGGCGAGCCTGCCCGTTGATCAGCATCGGGCGGTCCGCCGAAAAATGCACATCCAACTCGACGGGCCCGGCAATCGCCTTGAGCGTACCGCCCACCGATTGCTTGAACCGTTCGTTTGGATCAACAGATCCGCCCAGTTTGGATGAAGACTTGCTCGACATGCCTTGTTATTCCTGCCTGTTCCCTCTTGATCGATGCAGTGACGACAAGCCTTAGCTTACGGCCACATTCAGGGATGATTCTGGCAATTCCTCACCGAAACACCGCTGATAGAATTCAGCCACCAAAGGCTGTTCTAGCTCATCGCATTTATTGAGGAACGTAACCCGGAAGGCAAAGCCAAGGTCGCCGAAGATATCGGCATTTTCAGCCCATGTGATCACCGAACGCGGGCTCATGACCGTCGACAGATCGCCATTCATGAAGGCATTACGGGTCAAATCGGCTACACGCACCATCTTGTTGGCGGTGTCCTTGCCATCGTCACCGATAAGGGATTTGACCTTGGCCAGCACAATATTCACTTCGTTATCGTGCGGCAGATAGTTAAGCGTGGTCACGATAGACCAGCGGTCCATCTGGCCCTGGTTGATCTGCTGCGTACCATGATACAGTCCCGACGTATCCCCAAGGCCAACCGTGTTGGCCGTTGCGAACAGGCGGAAAGCCGGATGCGGACGAATGACGCGGTTCTGGTCGAGCAGGGTCAGGCGACCGGCCACTTCCAGCACGCGCTGAATAACGAACATCACGTCTGGACGACCGGCATCATATTCGTCGAACACCAGCGCCACATTATTCTGCAATGCCCATGGCAGAATGCCATCACGGAATTCGGTGATCTGCTTGCCATCCTTCAGGACAATCGCATCCTTGCCGATCAGATCGATTCGGGAGATGTGGCTATCGAGGTTGACGCGCACGCAAGGCCAGTTGAGGCGCGCTGCGACCTGTTCGATATGAGAGGACTTACCCGTGCCGTGATAACCGGAAATCATCACGCGGCGGTTGTGGGCAAAACCCGCAAGGATCGCCAGCGTGGTCTCCCTGTCAAACAGATAATCAGGATCAAAATCAGGCACATGATCGCTTTTTTCACTGAAGGCAGGAACCATCAGATCGATATCAAGGCCGAATACATCGCGCACAGACACCTCGGTATCCGGCAAATTGGAAATCTCGTTGCTCATATCATTCATAACACTGCTCTGGATGAGGCCGCTCTCGACTCGCATATACGTCACTGGAAAGGGTTGTGATCAACACCTGAAGATGGCCTTCTGGAAAAGCCTAGCTGTTCAGTTGGGCAACTTAAAGCAAACGCGACCGAAAAGGAAAGGAAAGATTATGTCTTTCTGCCTACAACGCGAAAAAAGGATACGAAGCGCGAAGCAGACTAGAAGCGTAAAAAGGCACCAGCTGGGCCTCGGGTGGTCTGGCCAATGAAGGCCAGACACCGGGCATGACTATCCAACATAGCCGCCTGCACGCAAGGTATTATAGGCCGCGATCACGTCTTGCAGACGTTCTTCACAAGCCCGATCCCCTTTATTGAGGTCCGGATGGTTCTCTTTGAGCAGGCGCTTATAGGCGCGCTTCACATCATCTGCGGTAGCAGGCAGCGTCAAGCCGAGCGTTTCAAAAGCCTTGGCCTCCAATGGACGCAATTTGCGGGTTTGGTCCTGGTGACGGGAGCGACGTTTCATGCGCTCTGCGGCACGCTGGGCCCGACCATTGGAAAAGCCGGTTGTCTCCCAGCTCTTGCCCATGGTTTCACCCGCCTTGTCAGTCGCATTACCCCATGCGTTGACACCCATTTTCCAGGTTGGACGTTCGCCAGTGACCGTGCTTGCCTTGGCGGTATCGGCAGTGTCGTCATCCATACCGGTAAAATAGTTGTAGTTCTTGTTGAACTCACGGGCATGCGCCTCACAGAAATTGTGAAACTCGCGACCACCCGAGCCACGCTTTGGAGCCTTGCAGCCGCCCTTCTTTTCACACCCAGGCCACTCGCACGTTTCTTCTTGCTGTTTCTTTTTACGACGATCCGTATCAGGCTTGATGCGGATAGAGTCGAACAGTTTCGAGTCGAGGTTCATGAATCTAATCTTGTCTCCGGACGCCGGTTATCTCTCGTGTCGGTTTCTCTAGTGTATGATCATGGAGGCAAACTGCGCCGAAAACACAGCGCTGAAACACTCCAAGTTGCTCTTTTGGCAGCCATCTCGAAAAGAAAAGCCATCAAAGGCCCTTCCAAGATGCCGCCAAGGATGACAGGATCACAAATTGCAAATGAGCAATTCGAACTTGAACTCTATTGCAAAACGGGAAAATCGTTCCCATTTGCGTAAAGATAACAAAGAGACCCAAATCACCCCAAAATCAGGAAGTGCGACAGTTCACCATTCCCAGCCATGACCGTCAAGCAGAACATCGAGAAAAAATTGAACAATCAACTTCAGCCCACAATGTTAGAGGTGATTGATGAATCAGACCTTCACATAGGTCACGAGCACGCGCGCCCCGAAGGGGAATCCCACTTCAGAGTCCGCATAGCAAGCCCTCTCTTTGCAAACCTCTCTCGGGTCCAGGCCCACAGAATGGTGCATGATGTTATCAAAGAAGAGCTAAAAGGTCCAATCCATGCGCTCGCGCTGGAAACCATAAAGCCCTGAAGGATAAGCGGCGAGAAAAGCCGCCCCCCCTATTGTACCGGCTGCACCGGCGTGATCCGCAAAGACGTAATCCTGTTTCTTTCCTTGCGCAACACACGGAAGCGGAAATTATAGAAAGTGAAGCCCTGCCCCGGCTCGGGGATCTGGCGGGCTTCATGGATGACAAGCCCGGCAATCGTCGTGGCTTCTTCATCGGGCAATTCCCAATCAAGCGCCCTGTTGAGGTCGCGGATCGGTACCGATCCATCCACCAATACAGAGCCGTCAGGCTCCTTGCGCACACCCTTGACGTCGATATCATGCTCGTCGGCAATGTCGCCGACAATTTCCTCGATGATGTCCTCAAGAGTGACCAGCCCCATCACCTCACCATATTCATCAACCACCAGCGCGAAGTGACTCTTGCGCTTCAGAAAGGCATTGAGCTGCGCCTTGAGGCTCGTCGTATCCGGCACATACCATGGCTCGGATGCCACAGCGACAATATCCAGATCCTTGGCTTCGCCCTTCACTTCGGATAGCGCCCGCAACACATCCTTGGCATGCAGAATACCAATGAAATTGTCTTGCTCACCCTGCCAGAGGGGAATGCGGGTATATTGGCTCTTCAGCACCTGCTCGACGATGGATTCCGGCCCGTCATCCAGATTGATGGACTTGACGCCCGTGCGGTGAACCATCACGTCAGATACATCCAGCTCGGCCAAATCCAGCAAACCGCCAAAGCGGTCCTTGTCGGCCTTGACCACACTGCCTTCCATATGCAGCAAATCAACCGCACCGCGCAATTCATCCTGCCCCGACTGGGCATGATTGTCTTTGGCCTCAATGCCCAGCATGGCGATAATGCGCGTCACGATCCATTCAACAGCCGCCATGGCAGGGCCAAAGACCTTGGTGATCACATTGACATAGGGTCCAACCCGCAAGGCAAAGCTGTCCGGATCCGAGATCGCCCATGTTTTCGGCAAAACCTCGGCAAAGACCAGCACAACGAGGGTCATGACCAACGTTGCATAAACAACGCCGGTTTGCCCGAACAGATTGATGAACAGGCTGGTGGCCAGCGCAGACGCGAGAATATTGACCAGATTGTTGCCCAACAGCAGCGACCCGATCATCCGCTCTTTGATCTGGAGCAGTTGGTTGACGGCCTGCGCGCCCGGTTCGCCATTTTTCTCCTTCTGGTGCATGCGAGCACGAGAAGCAGCGGTCAGCGCCGTTTCAGAGCCGGAAAAGAAGCCCGACATCACAATCAAGATCAGTATAGCCAGAGCAATCAGCCAAAGCCCGGTAGCCATCAGCCCAGTTTCTCCTCAAGGAAAGCACGCACCGCAGCTGGCTCTACACCCTTCTCCACGAAGGATTGGCCAAGGCCACGCGTCAGAATGAAATTCAGATTTCCCCGGGACACTTTCTTGTCCTGAGCGATATAGTCCATCAAAAGGTCCACTTTCGGCAATTGTCCCGGAATGTCCCTTATATGGGTAGGCAACCCTACTGCTTGCAAGTGGGCAACCACACGATCTGTCACCGCCGCATCGCAAAGCCCTAGTCGGGACGAAAACTCATGGGCCAGAACCATGCCGATGGCCACGCCTTCTCCATGCACAATGCGCTCGGCATCATATTCGGCCATGCCTTCCAGGGCGTGCCCGAAGGTATGCCCCAGATTAAGCAAGGCACGCTGGTCGGCCTCTTTTTCATCGGCAGCCACCACATCGGCCTTTGCCTGACAGGAACGCGCAATCGCTTCTTCCCGCTCCGGTCCCCCATCAAAAATGCCCTGCCAGTGACGTTCCAGCCACTCAAAGAAATCCGGATCATTGATCAGGCCATATTTGGCCACTTCCGCATATCCAGCCTTGAAATCGCGTGGCGTCAGGGTATCCAGAACAGCCGTATCAGCCAGCACCAGATGCGGCTGATTAAAAAGCCCGATCAGGTTTTTGCCATGACTGGTGTTGATCCCCGTCTTGCCACCGACTGACGAATCCACTTGTGACAGCAGCGTTGTGGGCACCTGAATGAAGCGCATACCACGCCGGACAATTCCGGCGACAAAGCCTGCCAGATCGCCGATGACACCGCCGCCGAGCGCAATGACGATATCGCCCCGCTCCAGCTTGCTATCCAGAACGGCATCTGCGGCCTTCATCAGGCCCTTGTAGCTCTTGCTCTTCTCTCCCGGCTCCATGACGATCACATAAGGATCGACACCAACCTCCCGCAAAGAGGCCTCGGCGGTATCCAGATGCAATCCGGCCACGTTGGAATCGGTAATGATGACGGCTTCGGATGAGGGAAACAGCGTCTTGAATGCCTCCCCTAGGCCGGAAAGGATCGACCGTCCGATCAGGATGTCATAACTGCGTTCACCAAGATCGACGCGCACCGTGCGCTTCACACCATCTATCATTTTATTCCCTCAATCCTCAAAAAAGCCCCAGAAAAGCAACCTCGCCCCCCACCTAACGGTCGATCAGACCGTCGCGACAGACTGCTGCTGTCAGGCGCTCGCGCAGCGATCTCCAAAGATCTTTCATTCAGCACCATCATTTGCCAAGAGACCAAACGGCCTTCCGGTCACCCCTTGTCGGCAATACCGGTGTGGCTCTCCAGAGCCTCGATGACGGATGTTACAATACGATCATGGGGGGCCTCTTTCGAAAGCACCATAACATCGGCCGTTGCATAGACAGGATAGCGTTCATCCATCAGGCGGCGCATGACACCCTCGGGGTCGGGATCTTTAAGCAAAGGGCGATGGGATCTGCGCCGGACGCGCTCCATCAACACATCGAATTCGGCCTTCAGCCAAACGGAAACACCACGTTCGGCAACCAATGCCCGCGTTTCATCATTCATCCACGCGCCGCCCCCGGTGGCAATCACCTGATCGCCTTCATCAAGCAGGCGCGCAATCACGCGTTTTTCGCCATCGCGGAAATGAGCTTCCCCATGCTGCGCAAAAATTTCGGCAATGGTCATATTGGCAGCTGCTTCGATCTCATGGTCGGCATCGCGAAAAGGGATGGACAACCGTTTGGCCAGACGTCGTCCAATCGTTGTCTTGCCAGCGCCCATGAGCCCGACGAGCACGATCGGGCGCCCGCCAAGGGCTGCCACAACGCGTGCTTCCCGTTCTTTGTTACCAGCTGTCTTCGTATCCGCCATATGCGTCCCTGCGCCCGTACACCCTGTCCCGTTAACGATTGGCCCAGATTTGCGCTGGAAAGGTCAAATCTGTCAAGCAACCATTTCAAATTCAACGCTTTCAAAGCGCTACCGTCCCCAATTCAACCAAAAGGGATTGGAAAGGCTCGCCAAATAAATGACATTAACAAACTATTGATGCTAGGTTGGCACGATAATATCGCAAAAACCAAAATCAAGGATTGTTCAATGCCTAGTCTGATCAAAGCACTTGTGTTTCTTCTCGTTCTGGGCGGACTGGTCGCGGGGGGCATCTTTGCGCTGGCCAATTTTGTTGAGCCGACACAGCGCGAAATGGTCGTCCGCATCCCGTCCCGAACCATCAACTGATCCCTAGTCATTCTCTTGACCCGAGCAATTCTTGAACCCGACAAGCACCCAATCTGACGTCCCCTTTAGCTGAGATACCGACGTGACACTGGCAAACCATCAGGCCATTCATCTCTTTCTGGATTCCATGAGCGCGGAAAAAGGCGCCTCGGGCAACACGCTCGATGCTTACCAGCGCGATCTGGACGATCTGGACAGCACGTTATCAGCCAAGGGCATAAAATTCGAAAGCTGCGCCAGCGAGCATCTGCGTGACTATCTGGCGGATTTAGCCGATCGCGATCTGGCCGCCTCCAGCGTGGCACGCAAGATCTCGTCCATTCGTCAGCTCTTCCGCTTTCTTTATCGCGACGGTTTCCGCTCTGACGATCCCTCCACTATGCTCAAGGCCCCCAAACGGTCGCGGCCATTGCCGAAAATCCTGACCGTGCAGGAAGTGGATCGCCTGATTGAAGCGGCCCGTTTCAATGCATCGCTGGAAGGCCCTACCCCGAAACGGCAAATTCGCGCCATGCGGCTTTATGTGCTGCTGGAGCTGCTCTATGCCACAGGCTTGCGCGTCTCTGAACTGGTAACGCTCCCCAGTTCAGCCGCCCATATGGACGGGCAGTTTCTCTCTATTATCGGCAAGGGCAACAAGGAACGTCTGGTGCCTTTGTCTGAGCGGGCAAAGGAAGCCATGCGCGATTACCGCGCCATGCTCAAGGAAACTGGTGCCCCCAAAAGTGCCAGCGCACAGCCATGGCTTTTCCCCTCATCCGGCAAGGAGGGGCACTATACCCGACAGGCCTTCGCCCGCGAGCTGAAGGCCTTGGCAGGCGATGTTGGTCTTGATGCGGGCTCCGTTTCTCCCCATGTTCTGCGCCATGCATTTGCCAGCCATCTGCTGCAAAATGGTGCCAACCTGCGCGCCGTGCAAAAATTATTGGGCCACAGTGATATTTCAACAACCCAGATCTATACCCATATTCTGGATGAGAGACTGATTGAGCTGGTGGAGCACCACCACCCGCTGTCCGATCACTTCGAACCGAAAGCAGAATAAATCCGGCGCGACCTATTTCCGCCATTGTCTTAATCATAGTTGTTGTTAATGGCTCAAAGCTGAGACCGAACCATGTCTGTTGCTTGACAGCCGGACCGAAAAAAGGCCAACGTGGCCGCGACATTTTATTCATGCCTCCTGATGGATCAGGACGGGCAAGAAAATGGCCCCGCTCTGCCGTTCAGAGTCTCGTCCAATGTGCATCTGCGCTGGGCAAGACAGCCAGAGCGCAAGGTGCCTTGGATACCAATAGGAAAGAAGTTGGATCAAACCCGCTATGCATAGTTATCTGGAATTCGAGAAACCCGTCGCTGATCTTGAAGGCAAAGTACAAGAGCTGCTTGTCTTGCAGGAAACCGGGGAAGCCGTAGATGTGGGCGACGAGATCAAACGTTTGCAAACCAAAGCGGACAATGCCCTCAAGGACCTCTATGCCAATCTGACCCCCTGGCACAAAACCCAGATCGCCCGTCATCCGGACCGTCCGCATTTCAAGGAATATGTGTCCGGGCTGATTGAAGAGTTCACGCCTCTCGCCGGCGACCGCAAATTTGCCGAAGACGAAGCCATTCAGGCCGGTTTTGGCCGCTTTCGCGGACGTCCTGTTGCCGTGATCGGGCAGGAAAAGGGCAGCGACACCGAAAGCCGCCTGCGCCATAATTTCGGCATGGCCCGCCCTGAAGGCTATCGCAAGGCCGTGCGCATCATGGAACTGGCGAACCGCTTCAACATGCCCCTCATCACCTTTGTGGATACCGCTGGTGCTTATCCCGGTATCGGCGCAGAAGAGCGAGGCCAGTCCGAAGCCATCGCCCGCTCCACCGACGCCTGCCTTGCCCTTGGAACGCCAAGCGTTGCCACAATCATTGGTGAAGGCGGCTCCGGCGGCGCCATCGCCATCGCCACGGCCAACCGTGTTTTGATGCTGGAGCATTCCATCTACAGCGTCATCTCGCCAGAAGGGGCCGCTTCCATTCTGTGGCGGGATTCCACCCGCGCTGAAGATGCAGCCACCAATATGAAGATCACCGCGCAGGACCTGATGGATTTCAAGATCATCGACCGGATCATTTCCGAGCCGGTTGGCGGTGCCCATCGCGACAAGGAAAAGGTCATCAAGCGCGCAGGCAACATGATCGCTGATTGCCTTGCCGAATTTGACGGCTTGAGCTCAGACGACATTCGCAAACAGCGCCGCGAAAAGTTTCTGACCATCGGAACAAAGCTTTAAGCGCGCTTAGACAATAGCAGACAGTCACAAGGCGGCAGAGCACTCTGCCGCCTTTTTGCGACCTGCGCCAGATTTGCACCAGATCTTTGCCTGACCTATTCCCCTGACATCTCACAAACTTGCGATCCTGCCTGCCACACTCTGGCCCGATTGCCCTTGCAAAAGTCGGTAACCATCTATCAATCTGTTTTGGTTAACGTTTGGTCAAAGACTATTGCCCGGAGAATGGCTCTTTGCCAGTCTTGAGCCATCGGAACTGCTCCCGATTATGTGACCGGCTTCTCCTTGAATGAAACCGCACAGCATGGCAGAAGGGGAATAGTTGGAGCAAACAAACGTGAGTCAGGATTACTGCGTGAAAAAGCACCACCGGCATTGGGTCCGCAATATCGCTCTAGTGACAACGCTGATGGGCAGCCTTGCCTTGAGCGCTTGCAACCCTGAACTGATAGAAGATGGCAAGGCTTCGCAGCCACTGCCGATCAAGCTCAAACACGAAATCCAGAAAATCGGGTCCACCGAGGGCGCGCCGCTCTATATCCGCATCTTCAAGGAGGAAGCGGTGTTGGAGGCATGGAAGCAGACCAAGGATGGAACCTATGCGTTGCTGAAAAGCTATCCGATCTGCGCCTATTCCGGTAAAATCGGCCCCAAGAAGAAAGAGGGAGACCGACAGGCTCCCGAGGGCTTCTATACCATCACACCGGGCCAGATGAACCCGCATTCCAGCTATTATCTGTCCTTTAATATCGGCTACCCGAACAAGTTCGACCGTTCCTACGGGCGCACCGGCAAGCATCTCATGGTGCATGGGTCCTGCTCATCACGCGGCTGCTACGCCATGGAAGACGACCAGATTGCAGAAATCTATGCTCTTGGACGCGAATCCTTCGAGGGCGGACAACGCTCCTTTGCCGTACATGCCTTTCCGTTTCGCATGACGCCGGAAAATATGGCACGCGTGCGCAACAGCGACAACTTCGCCTTCTGGCAGAATCTGAAAAATGGTTATGACCATTTCCAGATCACCCATGTGCCGCCCAAGGTAGAAGTATGCAATCGCACCTATGTCTTCGACCCGCAAGGCGCCAACCATTTCAATGCCTCTGCCCCATGCCCTGATTATACGCTCGAGCCGACCCTTCTGGCCTCTTTGCAAAAGCTGCGCTCGCAAGAAAATGTCCGCTTCAGTCAGGCCGTGCAGAAACAGGATGCAGCCGACCAGAAGGCTGAAACCAAAGCCAACAACCAGATGCTTGAAGCACAGTTGGAGGTTTTGCAGCGCAAAGAACGCATTGCCGAAGGAAAAAATCCTGATGGCTTTCTGGCAGGCCTGCTAAAAGGCAATCCGGCTCCTGCCGCAGCGCCCGCTCAGCCGGTTGCAACGCAATCAACTCAGACATCAACAGCTCAGGCAGAGACACCTCAGACGGTTACTGCTCAAACGCAGCCCAATGCCGGGGCACCCGCCTCCAACAGCTTTTTCTCAAAGCTGGGCTCGGCCATCAGCAAGCCTTTCAAACCCTTGACGGGAGACAGCAGCCAGAGCACAAGCAAGGAAACCGCGACCCTGACAACGCTACCACAGGCCCGCTAGCAAGAGTGCTTGCACCTTCTGCCCATCTAGACCGATAGAGATAGTGTCGAGTGGATTTCAAGCTGAGTAGTGGTCAGGAAGCTGAAAAGAAATCAAAAGAATAAGGGGGCTTTCGCCCCTTTATTTATATCCTCTGACAATATATCGCGCGCTAGGTCACCCGGTATCCCATGCGCAGCCCGCCCCAATGGCGCCCCTGCACATAGATCGGGGCAGAAACATCCTTCATCAAAACATAGCTGCCGCCGCCCATATCCCGACGATAGGTTTGCAGCAGGAAGGGCTCGGTATTCTGCCCGGCGGCCAGCCCAACCCGATCATCAAAGATGCGACGGTTGCGGCAATTGGCGGCATTCCAGACAGGATCATCGCCTTGCGACTTGGAAAAGGCCTTGTTGTGGGTCGGCAGATAGCCGTTTTTGTCAACGGCCGCCACAAAGACCACATTGTCATTCTCAGCCACAATCGGTTCCTGAAACTGCGGCATAACCCTGTCGGTCATTTCAGTGAACGGCGTCATCACCTGCTCGGGATTGGTTCCCGGAATTGGCGTGTAAGAGGAGTCAAACAGATCAGCAAGGGAAATGCGCCCTGCCTTGACCTCTTCTTCAAAGGCCTGCCCGATCTCTCCGGCCAAACGCTGAATAGATTGGATACAGAAGGTATTTTCCGTCTCCACGCCGTCAAGGGAGGTTTCCGCGATCATCTTGTCGGACTTGGCCACGGACTGCAAAAGCCGCTTGCTGGCCTTGTTGAGACCGGAATGGGTAAGATCAAAGGCTTTGTGCACCGCATCCACATCCCCCACAAGGCTCCCCAGAGAGCTGTTATTCTCGGAGACCTGCGTTTCAATGGAAGCCGACGCCTCACGGATTGTCGAGAAGGCCTGATCCAGATCCTGAATGACGTCTTGCATCGAGGCCGTGCTGCTTTCAACCTCCCCCATGAAGCTTGTCGCTTCATCGCTGAGAGAAATGAGCGCCTGTGCCTCGCTATCGAGATCGCTGAGGGTCGCCCCAATCGTCTCTGTTGCTTTACTGGTCTGGCTGGCCAGCGCTTTTACCTCGGTTGCCACCACGGCAAACCCCTTGCCCGCCTCGCCTGCTCGGGCAGCTTCGATGGTGGCATTAAGCGCCAGAAGGTTGGTCTGTCGCGCGATTGCATCGATCACACCGGCCACATCCCGCACGGACGAAAAGGCCGTCTGCAACCCTTGCAACTGCTCACTAATGCCGGTGATCGCCTGCATCAGTTCTCCCACCTTTTCAAGCGTCGTCTCAGACATCTGGCGACTACGCCCGACATCACTGGAGGTCTGTTCGGCTATGGCAAAGGACCGGCTGGCGGAATCCAGAATCTGATCGTTGGTCTTCTGCACTTCGCTCGAAGCCGAGACCAGTTGCGACAGGGACTGGAAACAGGCTTCTGTTTCCATATTGATCATCTCGACTTCCCCGGCCACATCGGCCATATCCTGCCCCAAACCATTGAGGTCTCCCATCAGCCTGACAAGGCCGACATTATCTTTTGAAGATGTGCCCACCGCCTTTTCCAAGGCGTCGGCATCACCATATTGGTCTACAGAAGCATTATTCGCGCGCGTCACCATATTTTGGTTGTCTTTCGTGACTATTTTGTTTTTAGCGAAATTAAACAATTCCCGCTCCTCCCGGTGCGCTCTTGACGTTTCACATTTTATTCAAATTGCGAAACCTCAACCCGAGGTAAACAATGCTGGTTAATAAAAATATTTATTTCAGGAATACTGCTTCTCTTAACATAAGAAAAAACGAATCTATATTGTCTCAATGTGTTTAAAACAATATGGAAACCAAAATTTTGCTTGGACCTATTAAGAAACTCTTTTTGGAGATGTGCTCTAGAGTGAATAAAATGACGCTTGACAGGATCAAAGCAAGCCTATAAATGAAACGTTATAACATATCAATTCACTAAATACTCATCGCACAAGACACCTGAAGGGCATCGTATCAAACCATGAAAAACAGAACCAGACGGACCATGCTCGCTGCCGCATCGGCCTTGTTTCTCTCGACAGTTGCCAACCATGCCGCACAAGCAGCCCCAAAGGTCGCCACATCCATCGCGCCGGTCTATTCGATCACAGCTGCGATCATGAAGGATGTTGGCACCCCAAGCCTGCTCATTGATCAGGCCACCTCTCCGCATGCTGCGAAACTCCGTCCTTCGGACGCAAAGGCACTGCAAGAAGCAGACCTCGTTATTTGGATTGGTGGAAACCTGACACCAAGCCTGGAAAAACCTATCGAAACCCTTCCTGCGAAGGCGCAGATCCTCACATTGGGCGAGTTAGATGGCCTGATCGAACTAGAGGTTAGAACCGGCGGCAATTGGGAAAAGCATGTTCACGATCACGATGATCATCATGACCATGACGCCCATGAAGAAGACCATGATGAGCATGAGGCCGATCATGGCGACCACGAACATGACGAGCATGAGCATGAAGATCACGACCATGACGCTCACGACCATGGGGATCACGACCCGCATGTCTGGCTAGACCCGCAGAATGGCCTGACAATGGCAAAAGCCATTACAGCTGCACTCAGCAAGCTTGATGCTGAAAACGCGGACAAATATGCCGCCAATGGAAAGGCTTTCGAGGAAAAACTGACCAGCACGACGCAAAGCATCAAGGCCGAGCTGGCCGCGATCAAGGACAAGCCCTATATCGTGTTCCATGACGCCTATCACTATTATGAAAATCGCTTCGGCATTGCGGCCGTTGGTTCCGTGATGCTACAGCCCGGTGTCGCCCCTGGCGTTGCGCGTGTCCGCGAAATTCGCTCAAAGCTCAAGGAACTTAATGTGGTCTGCATCATGGCTGAGCCACAATTCTCCGACAAGATCCTCTCAACCCTGATTGAAGGAACGGATACCAAAATCGGCCAACTTGACCCGCTTGGCACCAATCTCGATCTTGGCCCGAACCTGTATGTCGAGCTGATGCGCTATAACGCAGACAAGCTGACCGAATGCCTCCAGTGAGATATCCGACAGCGATCCCGATCAGATTGTTGGATAGTGCCGCAGTTTCCCGATCAAGTCACGAGCGGCAGAGACATTTGGAACGAGAAAAGCGGGTAGCAATACCCGCTTTTCTTATATCTGGCGTATGTCCGCGCGCCCTCAATCGCCATCCTTGAGGAAGTCATAGCCAAAACCGAGAATTTTCGGATCGATCGGCTCAAGCAAGGATTGGTCTTTCTTTGGATAAGGCAACTCGTTGAGAAGATAGCGCATCATGTTGAGCCGGGCCCGACGCTTGTCATTGGCGCGAATGACGATCCATGGCGAATGATCCTTGTGCGTCTCCTTGAGCATCCGGTTGCGGGCAGCGGTATAATCGTCCCATTTTTCCAGCGCCTCCAGATCAATAGGCGACAGCTTCCAATGCTTTAGCGGACTATGGCGGCGATCATGGAACCGCTTCCACTGCATTTCCCGTCCGATATTGAGCCAGAACTTGAAAAGCCGGGTTCCGCTATCACGCACCATCTTTTCAAAGCGCGGCGCATCCACAAGAAATTTTTCCGTCTGCTCGGGTGTACTAAACCCCATCACCGGCTCAACACCCGCACGGTTATACCAGGAGCGATCGAACAAGACGATTTCACCACGTGTGGGCATTTGTGCAGCATAGCGCTGGAAATACCATTGCCCGCGCTCGACATCGCTGGGCTTGGAAAGCGCAACAGAACGTACATTTCTTGGGTTGGTATATTGGGTCAGCACCTTGATGCAGCCCCCCTTGCCCGCCGCATCACGACCCTCGAATACGCAGACGACCCGTTCCCCGGTTTCCTTAACCCACTCCTGAGCCTTCACCAGCTCGATTTGCAGAGCTTCAAGTTCCTTTTCATATTTCTTGCGTTTGAGCTTGCTCTTATAGGGGTACCCCCCGCTCTGCATGATTTCTTTTTCAATTTTTTCGGGAAATACCGGATCATCCAGATCAAATGATAGCGTCATCTTTTTGTCTCAACCTCTTTAATCAAGCATCTTGAAGGGAATCCTACTGCTGGGACAACCATGACACCAGTAGGGAAGTTCCAAAAAGACATATTTCCTTCATATTTGGCGTATGGTTTGATTGACCCATCGAAGCAATTGAGTTCACCTTCGATTTCCATTAGACAAAATATACACTTTGCTCAGCGGGCTCGGCCTGTTTCGTTTTTGCATGAGGATCACTGCGTGGCATATTTCAAACCTGTTCATCGCTTCCTGATCATTGCCAATCTGGCGATCTGTCTTTTTCTCGCGGCTTTCTCCTTTGCCAGCGCACAAGCCATACCAACCTCCGGAGCCAGCAGTACAGAGTCTCTCATTGCCCGGCTTGATCAGGTGGAAGCCACTCTGTCGCGCGCATCTTTATCCGATCAGACCTATGCCGAACTGAGGACAGAGCTCAACGCCATCAAGACCGAGGCAACCGCCCAGAAAGAACGTCTGGAGCCCCAACTGCAGGAGGCTCAGGCCCGGTTCGATGCGCTCAAACCGGCAGCGCCAGCGCAAGACGGAGAAGCCAAGAGCGACACGCAAGCCCCCTCTCTCACAGATCCCTTGCAATTGCAGCAATCCTCAGGCGATGAGCAGGACAATGCAGAGCCAACCACGGCAGCCGCACCGCCAGCCATCGCCGGTCCGAATAGCGAAACTGAAGAACTCGCCAAACGGCGCAATGAGCTTGAAGCCCATATCTCGGAGCTGGATGCCCAGCTGAAGCTGGTCACTTCCACGCTTGTGCGAGCCGAACAGCTGAGCAACCGCATTACGGTGGCCCGTCAGCAGCGTTTCACCAGCCAGTTGCTTGAGCGCAGCAACTCGATCCTCGATCCGACCCTCTGGGTGAAGGGGCTGGCTGGCCTTGCCACAACTTGGCGCGTCGCTGTGACCCTAATGACGGACTGGAGCCACTATATCTCCAACAAGGCCTCCGAACAGATCTGGCAGATACTCGCCACACTGACCTTCGTCTTCTTGTTGATCTTTGGCCCCTTGCGTATCCTGCTCTTTAGAGGCTTATCGCGCCTTGCAAGCCTTGAATCACCAACGGCCCTACAACGCAGCTATTTTGCTAGCTGGGCTATGCTGGTCTATACAATTTTCCCCATTTTCGTTTTCTGGGCGATCACACTCATCCTGATCAACGCGAATCTATTACCAGATCGCATTGAGCTATTGTTCAAGCATCTGTCCTTTGTGATCTTCGCTGGCTCGCTATCCTACGGCCTTGCGCGGGTGTTGCTGGCACCTGGACGACCAAGTTATCGCCCCCTCAATCTGGAAACAGGCGATGCGACCCGGCTCTTCAGCATTGCGTTGGCCCTGATCATCACCTTCATGGTGGAAACCCTATTTGATGAAGTGGACGAGCTGCTCTTCGCACCATTGGAAACCACCATTGTCATCAACGGTGTAACATCTTTCCTTGTTGCCCTGCTTGTTTCCCTCGGTTTGCGCATGCTGATTGCGGCACAGCCGGAGAATGATGGCACAACGGTACTGGAAGAAGAAAAACAGGGCGGCTTTTCCTTGCCGCGCTTCATCCGCTTTCTGCAACCGCTGATCTGGCTGATCTGCCTGATCACTGCCACGGCTCCTATTCTGGGCTATGTCTCGCTGGGGGCTTTCGTGGCCGAACAGCTGGGGCGCCTGTTCATCATTCTGGGCCTGTTGGGCATTTTCTCGGCCCTCATAGACAATTTCCTGCTCGAACACCTCAGCTCGGCGGAAGGCCCCCAAAAGCGCATCTCCAAGGCTATGGGCGTTTCTACCAGTGCAGTCAATCAGTTGGGCGTGCTGCTGAATGGTATCGTCCGGATCTTCCTTTATATCACAGCAGCCCTGTTGATCTTCACCCCGTGGGGCGTTGAATCAACCGATTTCATAACCTCTCTGCAAAACGCCATTTTCAGCGTCAAGCTGGGCGATTTGACCATATCGCCGATCAATATCGTTGGCGCTCTTGTGGTCTTTATCATTGCCATCGTTCTGCTCAAGAGCGTTGAACGCTGGATAGAACAGCGCTGGTTGCCGGCCACCAATCTCGATTCAGGGCTCAAAAGCTCCATCCAGACCAGCCTTGGTTATCTGGGAGTGATCATCGCGGCTATGGTCTCCTTCTCCTATATGGGGCTGGATCTTTCCAACATCGCATTGGTAGCCGGTGCCCTGTCGGTTGGTATCGGTTTTGGCTTACAGAGCATCGTCAACAACTTTGTCTCCGGCCTCATCCTGTTGGTTGAACGCCCCATCAAGACCGGCGACTGGGTCGTTGTAGGTGCTGATCAGGGCTACATAAAAAAAATCTCGGTGCGCGCCACCAAGATCGAAACCTTCGATCGGGCGACGGTTGTGGTGCCAAACTCGGAGCTGATCTCCAACCGGGTCATGAACTGGATGCATAATGGCTCCATGGGCCGCATCATCGTGCCCATTGGCGTATCCTATGATGCCGATCCGGACCGCGTACGCGAAATCCTGCTCGCAGTGGCCGATGCCAATGACTATGTTACAAGCTATCCGGCCCCTGTCGTCTATTTCATGGATTTTGGCGCATCTTCGCTCGATTTCGATTTGCGCTGCTACGTGCAGGACGTCAACAACTCGCTGACAGCAAAGAGCGATTTGCGCTTTGAGATTTTCCGCGCCCTGAAAGAGGCAAATATCGAAATTCCATTCCCGCAGCGCGACGTTCATGTGCGTTCGGTCACCCTTCCTGAAGAATTAAAGGCCGCCGCATCACAGCAGGCGAAAAAGCCGCGCAAAAGACGCGCGCGCCCTAAAGCCGACGAAATTGATATCGATGATGCCCAGACCATAGACACAGCAGAAGGTGACGCCGATGCGGCCGATGACTAAGACCAAAATGATGGCCGCAGCAATGGCGACATTGCTTGTTGCAAACTGCTCGGGCGGCCCAGGGCCAAGCTCTCCGGCCATGTATGACAATCTTGGCCGAGGCGATGTGAGCGTCAATCCGCAAGAGGCGCTGAATATGCTCAACGCCTACCGCAAACGCCATGGCCTCTCCACCCTCACGTTGAGTGAGAAGCTTAACGCAGCCGCTCAGGAAGAGGCTGACGCCATGGCCAAGGCCGTAAAGGTCAGCCACGCGCTCACGCCGGATCTCACCCTCATCAAGCGCCTCAAGCGCGCGAACTATGATCCGGTTCTGGCCACAGAGAATATCGGTGCAGGATACTGGACCCTTGCGGAAGCCTTTTCCGGCTGGCGGGATTCGCGCAGCCACAACAAGAATATGCTCAAGGAAGGTGTAACCGAAATGGGCATCGCCACTCAGTTCAGGGGTGACGCAAAATACAAGGTTTTCTGGTCACTCATTCTGGCCAAGCCGGATGATGGCATCAACCGACGGCCGCTCAGTCAAACGCGCCCAAGCGCTCTCTTTGCCCAATAGCGGGCACTGTCTCTGGCGACATATGCCGTGCGCAGTCCGCGCGCGGCAAGCGTTCCGCGCCGGTTGAGCGGAACAAACAACAAGGCCATGGACCGCCGTCCCGCCCAAATATGCTCTGCAATGGGGTGGCCACTATCTGCCAGACTGTCGATATAATCGATGCCCGGATCGGCGATGGCCTGCCGGCTTGCCTCCAGGAGAATCTGCACGCCGGGGGAATAGCGCTTATAGACATCGTCCATTCCGGTCTTCCACGTAAAGAGACCGCGCCCCACCCTGAAACTCACCAGACCGCCAATACACCGACCGTCAAGCGATAGTAGATCAATCCGCGCACGATCTTTAGCCATCATTTCAGAAAAGACCTTATGCACAAAGGCATTCAACCGCTCATCGACAGCCAGAGCCGTGCCCTTGGACGCCTTCCAGCCAGATGCTTCGACATGCAGAAAGCTCTCAATGGCCTCTCCATAGTCCAACCCATCTTGCGTCGAGAGAACCTCAAGCTTGCCAAGATCTGAAAGCCTGCGCCATTGACGCCCGGTGGTCTTGCGCTTGTTTCGGCTTAAACTCATCCCGCCATCTTCCGCAGCAACATTATCGGATGCACAATTGAGATAGGCCCGCTTATGGCGCCGGGCCATGGGAATGACGTCGGATGCATCGGAACGACCCAAACGAGTTACCAGCCATTTTTCCAGCCAGCCATATTCCCGCGCTTCCAGCGGGAAAAAGGGCCAAAGTAAAACATCTGCCCGCGCTTCAGCGGTGAGTTGATCAAGGGCAGCATGGAATGCCGCTTCCTCACGAACATGTACCCCGTCAGGATTGAAAAAGGCCCCGCCGATAGGACTACTGCCATGAGCAAGAAACCGCACGATGGGTACCCCAAGCGAACTGGCATTCCGCACATGCTCAAAGGGCAGACGATATCCGCCTGACTGCACACAATCGAGCGCGCTCGCCGTGAAAAAGCCCTCACTGGCGCGCATAAATGTGTCATCGACAAACGGATTATCAAACTGATCGGTCAAACTGGCAATTTTCTGAATGAACCTCGTTTGCTGGAGCATCTGATCAACTTCCCCAAAAACGGCGGTCATACGTTTGGATAATGGCTTTGCGTAAATCGCCATACTTTCACAATTCCGTTTCCAAATGGCAAACATTAGAAAGCTTCTGACGAACTACGGCTGCGACCGCCTAAATCGCACCTTCCCCTATTTGGCGTCCAAACTATACGCAAAAACCCAGAGGCGAAAGAAAATCCTTAAATTTTAGTTAATTGTGAGCCAAACACTTTGCTCGCTATGCTAGCCAGAAAAACCGCCACTGGTGAGGAAAGCACGCTCAGTCTCTGTCGTTTCCCGCCCCAATGCGGCATTGCGGTGCGGAAAACGTCCGAACCGCTCGATAATGTCATAATGCTCCTGCGCAGCATTGATCGCCGCTTCTATGCCAATCTGCTTCATCCATGCCAGACAATTTTTCTGATCCTCCAGTGCCTCCGAATGCATCATCGGCATAACTGCGAATTGCTGCTCGGCTGCATTGAGATCGTCCCAATCGGGCATATCAACCATCTCATAGGCCAGCCTCAGGGCGACCTCATCATGGGAGAATGCCTCGGGAAGCCCCCGGAAGAGGTTGCGTGAAAATTGATCGAGCAGAATGATCAGCGCCTGCTTGCCCCGAAGCTCCTCTTCCCAATGCTGAAGGCGCCCCGCACGGGCATCGTCCAGCGCCAACCCGAACGACACACGGATGCACATGTCAAAGGCCGCATTCTTGCTGAACCAGAGCTTCGGATCAGCGGAAAACCAGAAATTCAATACATCATGTGGTTCGGTCATATCTTGTCTCGCAAAATTATGTAAAAACGCATATAGATTTCTTGCAGAGTTGAATGAAACAGTGAAGACAAAGCAAGGCCTTTCAGAAGCCTCGCCCGAACATGTCTTCGTGCCTCGTCACAGGCAGCCCCGCGCAAGAGGAATAGGAGCCGCAGATGAAAGATCTGGATCTTACAGGCCTCAAATGCCCCTTGCCTGTTCTGCATACCCAGAAAGCCCTCGGACAAATGCCTGCAGGCACTCAACTGCGTGTTGTCGCAACCGACCCCATGGCAGCGATCGACCTACCCCATTTCTGCAATCAGAAAGGCCACAAACTGCTGGAAAGCAGCAAGAAAAGCAACGCCCTGACCTTTCTCATTGAAAAGGGAACACAGGCGACAGAAAGCTGAGCTCAAGAAAAAATCATGGCTTGGCGCGCGGCAGCTGAGCCAGCTTGATCTGCGAGCCCTTCTGCTGCTTGAGCGGCAGCACAGACTTGTCCCTCGGAGCATACAAAGGCAACTGAGCCAGATTTTCCGGCAAGATCACCGGCCGTTCCACCGACCGCGCCCCCGCATAGACCCGCACCGGCTCCATGAGTTTGAAGCGCGGCGACAGATAGCTGGAGCTATATTTCACGGTCGGATTCCATTTCACCTGACCATTGGGACAGACCTCAGAGCGCATATTGCCAGCCGAGGCGATAGGCCCGAAGGCGGCTTCCTGCGTGATCGGCACACCAGCACCACTGCGCATATCCTGCCGCTGGAAGCCTTCGCTTAGCAGAAAAGCGGCCGTTTCAGCGCGGATTTGCGCGTTGGGAGCCCCCATGACCACAGCCAGCAACTGTCGCCCGCCACGGGTGGCCGAGGCAACGATATTATACCCTGACGCACAGACAAAGCCGGTCTTCATGCCGTTGGCACCGCGAAAATGTTCCAGCAAGGTATTGTAGGAGCGCAGCACCTTCTTGCCATGCCGGATGGCCGGTATCTGGAACAGGGTGCGATATTGTGGAAACTCAACGAGAATCTGCCGCGCCACCAGCGCCATGTCCCGCGCCGAAGACACATGCCCCGAAGCATAAAGCCCGTTGGCATTGACAAAATGAGACGCATGCATGCCGAGCCGCTGCGCCTCGGCATTCATACGCTTGGCAAAGGCAGGCTCGCTACCAGCAACCCGCTCGGCGAGAGCGGCGGCAATATCATTGGCCGATTTAACCAGCATCATGCGCAGCGCATTGCCAACAGTGAGCTTTGTGCCCACCGGGAAACCCATTTTGGAAGGCGGATAGGAGAGCGCATGCTTGGAAACGGTCAACACACTGTCTTCGGAAATCTCACCCGCCTCGATGGCTTTGAAAATGACATAGGCCGACATCAACTTGGTCAGAGAGGCAGGATACCATTTCTTGTTAGCATCTCGCTGATAAAGCACATTGCCCGTGGCCACATCCATCAGCAGCAGCGGATTGGGGGAAATCTCCAGATCCGGCAAAGTCCCCTGTCCATTGGCGGCAGCATTGGCCAACGCAAGATGGGCATGAAAGATGCCAGCCAGCATGAGAAAGGCCAGAACAACGGGTCGGTAGACCGCCCGTTTGATGGACAGACGCGGGCATCTGATGACAGAAAGGTCGATCATGAAGAAAGAGAACTCCCAAAAGCAGCGGGCAATGGCTTGGCAAATTATCCTGTCCCTTCTCTAACCCAAGATCATGGCACGAACAAGAGAGCAGCGCGCCAAAGATCCATTCTTTGGCCTCCCATGATGGAGGCAAGAAAGGGAGCGAAGAAGGTTCGATTTTACAACAAAAGCGCTTGCCCCCTCCTAGCCATATGACTAATCTGCTCTCAAATGCATGGAAAACCTCATCACCATGCAGTCTTATCCAGACATAAAAATCGCCGTAAATTGACGACGTGCGAGAAGCCTCCCGGAAAAGCAAAAGGTTACTTCAATGCCTATCATCAACCGAATTGCCGAGTTTCAGAATCAGATCAAGAAAGTACGTCAGGACCTTCACGAATATCCGGAACTGCAATATGACGTCCACAAGACAACAACCCGCGTCATCGCCGAGTTGAAATCCTATGGCATTACCAACATCACCTCCGGCGTTGGCCAGTCCGGTGTTGTTGCCGTCATTCAGGGCAAGAGCAACAAGTCCGGCCGCACCATCGGCCTGCGCGCCGATATGGACGCCCTGCCGCTGCATGAGGCGACCGGCAAACCTTACGCCTCCAAGGTTGAAGGCAAAATGCATGCCTGTGGCCATGATGGACACACATCCATGCTATTGGCGGCTGCCAAATATCTTCAGGAAACCCGCAACTTTGATGGCGAAGTGGTGCTCATCTTCCAGCCTGCTGAAGAAGGGGGCGGCGGTGCCCGTGCCATGGTGGAAGACGGTTTGATGGACCGCTGGAACATCGAACAGGTCTATGGCATGCACAACTGGCCCGGCGTGCCTGCCGGTACGTTCCAGATTCGTCCCGGCTCACTGATGGCATCGGCCGACCGCATTTATATCAATGTTGAAGGCAGTGGCGGGCATGCAGCCAAGCCGCATGAATGCATCGACACGGTGGTGGTCATTTCCGCCATCATTCAGGCCATTCAGACCATCGCCAGCCGCAATGTCGACCCGCAAGATTCCATCGTCATTTCCCTTTGCCATGTCGAAGCAGGTTTTACCGACAACGTCATCCCGCAAACCGGCCTCATTGAGGGGACTGTCCGCACACTAAATCCTGAAACTCGCGCCTTGGCTGAAAAACGCCTGAAGGAAATAGTCGAAGGCACCGCAGCTATTTATGGCGCAAAGGCAAGCCTCAATTACAAGCGCGATTATCCAGTGACCGTGAACCATGAGGCCCAGACGGAAACTGCCGTCAAGGTGGCCAAGTCCATCGCGGGAGCGGATAAGGTGGTTGATGACGTGGTTGCCACCATGGGCGCCGAAGATTTTTCCTTCATGCTGCAAGAACGCCCCGGAGCCTTCATCTTTATCGGCAACGGCGACTCTGCTCCGCTTCATCACCCCAACTATGATTTCAATGATGAAGTCATTCCGGTTGGCGCTTCCTACTGGGCCAAACTGGTCGAAGAGCTGCTGCCAGCTTAACGCAAGCCATTTGAAAGAGCCGGCGTCACCCCCGGCTCTTTTTTTCAACGCGGCATAATCAAAATATCCAACGCAAAAGAGACAATCGCCTTTGCTGGAAACCTTGCCCCTCTTTGCCCATACCCAGCTTACCGAGGTGACGCTCTGGGGGCTCATCATCGCGAGCTTCTTCACATCTGCATTCACGGCCGCCTTTGGCATTGGCGGCGGCGTGACCCTTCTGGCGATTTTAGGCATGGTCATTCCCGTGACCACGCTCATTCCCGTGCATGGCACCGTGCAGATGGGGTCCAACGCCGGGCGCGCTTGGCATCTGCGCAATCACATCCATTGGCGCCTGATCGGCCTTATCGCGCTGGGCGCTATTGTCGGCACCCTTCTTGGGTCTCAGATCGTCGTCGCCCTACCCGATGCCCTTCTCAAGACCATTCTTGCCCTGTTTGTTCTGGCAATCACCTGGCTGCCCACCCCAAGGCGAGTGAAAAGCGGAGATCGCACTGTTGGAGTTGGCGCTTTTATCGCTTCTCTGGCAGGTATGTTTGTGGGCGCCACCGGGCCGCTGCTTGCTGCCCTCATTTCCGGCCGGATCGACAACCGGCAAGGGGTCGTTGCCACTCATGCAGCAGCCATGACACTCTCCCATGCCTTGAAGATCATCGCCTTCGGTTTTATCGGCTTTGCCTATACCAACTGGCTGGGCCTTATCGGCGCCATGATTCTGTCTGGATATCTGGGCACCCGCACCGGCAGCAAACTTCTCCATGTCATGGATGAGGTGCTGTTTCGCAAGATTTTCAGAGTGATCATCACGGCGCTGGCGCTGCTCATGCTTTTGGGCGCGGCCCGAAGCGTCCTGTGACATCCCCCATCAGAGCGTGCTCAATCTCATCGGCCAGCGCCAATTCCTGTTGCCGATTGCCCCGACCATAATTCTCAAAACGGGTCACGATGCGTGTCGGTGCGGATGTCAGCAACAAGATTTCATCGGCCAGCGCCACAGCATGGCGGGCATCATGGGTCACCATCAACAGGCCCATTCCGTGTGCATCAACATGATGACACAACAGCGCCTGCATCTGTTGGACCAAACTGAAATCAAGCCCGTGGAATGGCTCATCCAACAGCAGCATATCCGGCTCGACAACGAGGGCCCGCGCCAACGAGACCCGTTGACGCATACCGCCCGAAAGCTGATCGGGAAATTGCCGATAATGCTCCTCAGGCAACTCCACGGCCTTCAGCATAGCCGCCGCCTTTTCCTCCCGCTCACGACGAGCAGCAACCTGCCCCTTCAAGGCAAAAGCCACATTGTCGATGGCCGTCCGCCATGGCAACAAGAGTGGCTCTTGAAACATCACTGAAAGGCGCTGCACAGCACAGACAATCCGGCCAGCATCGGGATTCAAAAGTCCAAGCATCAGAGACAGCAAAGTTGTCTTGCCGCATCCCGAAGGCCCCATAAGCGCCACCACTCCCTGTGTCGAGCAGGTCAGCGATATATCCGCGAGCACCGGTTGGGAGCCATAGGCAAAATGAACATTCTCGATCAAGAGCAGATTATCCCCCATGATTGCCCCTTTCCTCCTGCCTGCGCCAGACATGCATGCGCTCGCGCACAAGGCGCAACAGCAGATGGTCAAGCACAATCAGGATAAAGACGACGACAACCACCCACGCCAGCAATTGGGCCGTATCCACCCGCGCCCGCGCAGCTGCGATGCCATCGCCGATGCCACCCGAGCCAGAGAGCAGCTCAGCCATAATGGAAACTTTCCATGACATGGCCAACGTTGTGGCCAGCGCCGGATAGAGATAGGCCAGCATATGAGGCCCATAGACATCGCTTACCATCGCCCGTGGTGGCGCATGGAAGGCGCGAGCCATCCGCGCCAGATCCCCATCAAGGCTGCGCACAGCTTGCAAGGCGGCAGCAAAGATCATCGGCGCGGTCGCCACGGCAACCGTGAAGACCACCGCCCACCGGCCACCAAACCACAGCAGAGCCAACACGATCCACGCGATCGCCGGAATGCCAAGAAGGATGATGGACACCGGCTGCAACACAAAACGCACATCTTTGAAGCGACCGGCCATACCTCCTGCCATCACACCCATCACGACACTGATGCACCAGCCTAAAAGCGCATTGAAGGTCGTGGTCTGAAGCGCAACCACCACCTCCCCTGCCCTGATCATCCTGCCAAGCATGACGAAGGTTTCGCCGACGCCGGGCAGCACGAGCGAGCCATAGGCAACATGGCCCGCCTGCCACAGCGCCAGCATTCCCCCAACGCCGACAGCAAACAGCAGCCACCGCTTCAGATATCCGGATCTTTGTCGATCACGCTTGGCCACCCGTTACCCCCAGTAAAAATCCGGCGTCGGCTTCCTACCACCAACAATGCCCGGATCAAGGCTCATCAGATGCTCAAAATAAAGCTCGATATCCGCACGCGCCTCTTTGGCCGACTGCACATCCAGATGTACATAGGGCAGAGACTGGGCGATCACCGGCGCAGGCAGGGGAAGAGATTGCGCAGCCAGCTTACCCGCCTCATCCCAGTTGGCCTTTGTCCACTCGCCCGCCTCAACGCAGGCCTGATGCACGGCGGCAACGACCTCCGGCTTCTCTTCAAGAAAGGCAGGGTTGACCGCCAACCCCACCTGCGGAATGCGTGGCCCTCGCCCCGTGTGAGCGCCGTAAACCTTTGTGATATCGATGGCGCGATAGAGAGGCAGCCCGGCTTTTTGGGCCCGAAACAGCGCCGCAGTCGATGCAGGTTCATGCAACACCGCCACATCGCCGCGCCCTGAGAGATAAAGCGGCACCGCTTCCCCCGGCGAGCCGACATAATCCAGCGTCACATCCTTGTCCGGATCCAGTCCGGCCCACATAAGCACAAGACGAAACAGCAAATCGGGCGCTTCATTCTTGTTGGACAGCAAAACCCGCTTGCCCGCCAGATCCTCAATTCTGGTTATGCCCTCCTCACGCGCCATCACATAGAGCACACCCCATGTCACCACATTGAGCATCACCGTGCCTGCGCCGCGATTGAAGAAATTGGCAGCAGCATAGGTGGAGGTTGCAAACAGCTTGAAGTCGCCAGAGGCAATGCCCGCGCGCATCTGGTCGGTGCTTTTCCAAACATCAAACCGTAAATCCGGCGCGATCCCCTCCAATGCACCAGAGGCCACTGCGCGGGCAAAGACGGCAGAAGGAGAGGCAGGAATGCCCCACAGGGTCAGACCACCAGAAGCGGCCTTGGCCGACAGACCACCCAGAGAGAAAGGAGCCCCCGCGATAGCCAACCCAACGGCCCATTTGAGCAACGAACGCCTTTCGAGCGGCATGTCCGACGGTAAAAACATCTCCCAACCTCCCTTTTTACCTTAAGCTGCCCCACCGACTAGAACACCACTAAAATCCAAAGAGAAAAACAGAATTCAAGGCAATTTCTGGCAAACCGACCCCAAAGGACCATATTCAACAAGTCTTTCACACTTATAAGACGAAAGTATTGAATACATCGTACTTCCGCCAAAAACAAACAATTCTCAGTATTCTTACCGCGACAAAACAACATTCTGGAAAAATTTGAGAATTTACCATAACACCCTCAATCTAATCACATTTTCAAAAAAATTATATAGATAAAAAACAAACAGATAAATATTTCACACATTGAATTAAAAATATTTCTCTTCAGATCCGACGGGTTGCTTTGTAGCAGTTTGACTTACCGCAAGATTTTTACCCTTTTCTGGCCGAACATAGCCACAGACAAGAAAACGGCTTTGTCCAAAGGGTGGATCTACAAGGAAGGCACCGTATCAGCTGCGGGGCGCTCTGCCTTCTTGCTTCGCATCTAACCATAGATGCCTTCCGGTTTATGATGGTTATTCTACGCGACGGGGGTCAGTGTGGCACAAGTGGTGTATGGCGTTTGGGATGGGGTTGTTCATGATGCACGGCGCAATTTGCCCGGCACGGACACGCCACTCGCAGCCTTGCGAAATTTCGACGAATTTGACGAAGGAAATGCAGTCCGTGCCTTTTTTGCGGACAGGGGCTTTTTCGTCTTTGATGAGAGCGTCAGTCTGGTCGACGGGCTTTTTCATTATATCAACAAGGCTGCGGAACAATCCTGCGGTGCCTGCACGCCCTGCCGCATGGGCACAGTGCTGATACGGGACGCGCTGGACAAGATGCGCCGCGGGCTGGATTCCCCGCTCGATTTCGATGATATCGAAATGCTGGCTGACCAAATGAAGGAAACCTCCCTTTGTGGCCTGGGACAGACCTGCTGCATCGCCCTGTTGGAGGTCATCCATCACTTCCGCGAGCAGATCGAGAAGGAAGTGGCCGATCATATGCCCATCCGCGCCCAGCATGGCATGGCCTATATGACAGCCCCCTGCATCGAGGCTTGCCCCTCCAAGGTCAATGTGCCGCGCTATATCGACTATATCCGCGATGGCAAACCGGAAAACTCACTGGGTGTGTTGCTACAGAAATACCCCATGGCCGCCACCTGTGGCCGTGTCTGTGTGCGCTATTGCGAGCAGGCCTGCCGACGTAAATTCGTGGACGAGGCAGTGGGTATCAAAACCCTCAAGCGCTTTGTCGCAGACCAGCAGAAAGGGCCGCATGCCCTCAAATTCACTCGGGAAATGATCCAGAAGCCCCTTGCCGATGGCATGAAGGTTGCCGTCATTGGCGCCGGACCAGCAGGCATTTCCTGTGCCTATCACCTGCTGCTACACGGCTATCATGTGGATGTGTTTGAAAAGCAGGATAAAGCCGGCGGCATGGCCCAGATCGGCATTCCGAATTATCGCCTGCCCAAGGATACCCTCGCCATGGAAACCGACATCATCGTTGATCTGGGGGGCCGTTTCCTGTTTGGCCAGCAATTGGGAGCCGATTTCACCATCGACGATCTGTTCCAGCGCGGCTACAAGGCGGTTTTCCTTGGCCTTGGCTGTCAGGAAGGCACCATGTTGGGCCTCAAGAATGAAGAACAGGTACGCGAAGGCTATTTCACCGGCATCGATTTCCTGCTCAAGGTACATGACCATGTGGATGGCATTAACACCTTCCAGCTCAAGGGCGATGTGGTGGTCGTAGGCGGCGGCAACGTTGCCATGGACTGCGTCCGCTCGGCGGTCCGCCTTGGTGCCGACAATGCTCACCTCATCTATCGCCGCACCCGCGATGCCATGCCCGCCGACACTGAAGAGGTGGAAGAGGCAGAGAAGGAAGATATCGACTTTCATACCCTTTGCACACCGACCCGTATTATCAGCGAGAATGGCAAGATTACCGGCATTGAACTGGTTGAGATGGAAGAAACGGAGCCGGACGAAAGCGGTCGCCGAAGCGTGCGCCCCATCCCCGGCACGGAACATGTCATGGCCTGCTCAACGGTCATTGCCGCCATCGGCCAGCAGGTGGAAAGTCAGGAACGCATTGCCGAGGAAGGCATCGACTTCAACCATTGGAAATGCGTGGAAGCGGACAAGTCTCTGACCACCTCCCGACCTGGCGTCTTTGCCGGTGGGGACTGCGTTACCGGCCCCTCTACTCTCATCTACGCCATGTCGGCAGGGTTGAAGGCCGCACGCAGCATCGACGACTGGATCCAGTTCGGCACGCCGCGCTTCTTCAAGCGCTCTCGTATGCGCGAGCTGATCAACGAGAATGCCTTCCTCGCCAATGACGCGGTGGAAACGCCGGTGCGCAATGGCTATCGGGTGCATAATCCGGCGCTTGATCCGGATTTGCGCAAGAAAATGTTCAGCGAGGTGGAACAGACCATCAGTCTGGAAGACGCCTATACCGAGGCGCAACGCTGCATGCGCTGCTATCGCCTCTATTCCGTCATCACCAAGCATTCCATCCCCGAAGGAGCGGCCTGAGCCATGTGCACCACTGAGCCCATCAGCTATGCCGGACGCGATCCTGCCGAGGCAACCATCAAGCTTCAGATCAACAACAAGCAGTGCATGGCCTTTCCCAACGAGACCATCCTGTCCTGCGCGCGGCGCCACGATATCTACATCCCAACCCTGTGCGAACTGGATGATATCGATCACACGCCGGGCACATGCCGCGTCTGCGTCGTGGAAATCACCCATTCAAAACACAATGGCGCGCAGATCGTTACCTCTTGCAACACTCCGGTGCGTGAAGGGATGACCGTCCAGACACGATCCAAAAAGGCGCGCGACATGCAGAAGCTGCAGGTCGAACTGCTCATGGCGGACCATCTGCAGGACTGCGCCACCTGCATCCGTCATGGTGATTGCGAGTTGCAGGACGTGGCCCAATATGTGGGCCTGACGGAAAACCGCTTCTTTGACCGGCTTCTGGCCGAGAGCCGCCCGGTGGACGAAGCCTCCACATCCATGATCCGCGACATGCGCCGCTGTATCCGCTGTCAGCGTTGCGTTGCCATTTGTCGCGATCATCAGGGCATTGATGCCCTCGTCATGGAAGGCACCGGCAACAACCGCGTCGTTGCTCTGCGCGATAGCACCGATCCGATGAGCAATATCTGCGTCTCCTGCGGGCAATGCGTTCTGGTCTGCCCCACCGGGGCGCTGGGCGAGAGAGACGAAATCGACAAGGCTCTCGATTATATCTGTGATCCGGACATCACAACAGTGGTCCAGTTTGCACCAGCCGTGCGCGTTGCCTTTGGCGAAGAATTCGGCATGCCTGCGGGCACCAATGTAGAAGGCCATGTCATAGCAGCCTGCCGCAAAATCGGCGTCGATATCGTGCTCGACACCAACTTCGCCGCTGACGTCGTTATCATGGAAGAAGGCACCGAGCTGCTCGGCCGCCTCAAGGAGGGCCGCAAGCCAACCTTTACCTCTTGCTGCCCGGCATGGATCAATTTTGCAGAAACTCACTATCCCGATATCCTGCCTCTGCTGTCGTCAACCAAATCACCCCAACAGGTGCTTTCGACCATTGCCAAGACTTACCTACCGGAAAAACAGGATATTGCAGCCGACAAGATCCGCGTCATCTCAATCATGCCCTGCATCGCCAAAAAAGACGAAGCAGCCCGCCCGCAATTGGGTGAAGCAGGCAAGCAGGATACGGATGTGGTGCTGACCACCCGAGAATTCGCCCGCCTTTTACGGCGTGAAGGGATTGACCTCAAGACCATCAAGCCTTCCAGCTTCGACAACCCGTATATGAGCGAATATTCTGGCGCTGCCGCCATCTTCGGCACCACGGGCGGCGTCATGGAAGCCGCCGTGCGGACCATTTATTCGGTGGTCAACGGCAAGGAGCTCGACAAAGTGGAGCTTACGCAGTTGCGCGGCTTTGAAGGGGTACGCGAAGCAACGGTTGATCTTGGTGGCCCGATCGGCGCGGTCAAGGTCGCCATGGTCCATGGGCTCGGTGACACGCGCAAACTGGTGGAAATGGTCCGCTCTGGTGAAGCCGATTATGACTTTATCGAGGTCATGGCCTGTCCGGGGGGATGCGTCGATGGCGGAGGCTCCTTGCGTTCCAAGAAAGCCTATTTACCGCTGGCCATGGCGCGGCGGGAAACCATCTATAATGTCGACCGGAAAACCAACGTGCGCCAGTCGCACAAGAATATGCAGGTGCAGGCCCTTTACAGGGATTTTCTGCAAGCACCAAACTCGGAAAAAGCCCATCACCTGCTGCATACGCACTATGAGGATCGCCGCAAGGACCTTCGGCATACGGTGAAGGAAATCTGGGACAATCTGTCCATGAGCTCGGTTCTTTACTGAAAGAGTAAAATCAGATCATTAAAACCAGTCGGGCCTGCGCATCAGGACAGGCCCGATCCCCGCTCCTGCAACAGATCCGCATTGAGCGGAATCCGGCAGCTGATTTCAAGATTGCGGTTCGCGTAGCCAACCGTCCAGTCTCCTCCCAGAATCTGCAGGATATGTTCAGCCAGCAGAAGGCTGCCCGCCCGTTCGGTGCCAAACAGATAGGCCAGACTGATGGTGCCGGAAACATCAAATTGACGAATATCCTGCGCCTGATCCTCTGCGGTGCCAAACTCGGAGATAAAGATATCGAGCGTCTCGGAGCCGAGTTCATAACTCACGGCGACATCAGAGCTTTCGCTCGCGTAGCGCACGGCTCCGCGCAGCAGAACAAACAGCAGTTCCCTGAGTAGCCCCTCGTCACTGAGAATGATCGAATCAGCAACATGCTCGCAAAAGCTCAGCGTCTTGCCAAATTGCTCGGCTTCAAAGCGACATTCCTCAACCACTTCGGTCAAGACGGTGCTGACGTCAAACGGCTTGAGTTTGAGGGCACTCTCCTTGTTCAGCATGGATATGCCCACGCCGACATAGGACACCTCATTCCGCAGCGCGGCAATCCGTTCGAGTGCATCGGAGATGAGGCCCTCGGCCTCCTGTCCGCGTCCAGCCTTAAGCGCATCAAGGGCCAGAACGGCGAATCCGTGAGACTGATCGAGCCCGCCATTGATATGCTTCAGCCAACCGCCAATCTTGTCCGCATCAAGCTGTTTCTGATGATAGTTCAAGCGGGTGTTCGATGCGATCTGGGCGATGTTGCGCAGCATCAGTTCAAGCGTCTTGGCTGAAAGCTCCTGTTTGGCCAGAAACATGTCCGCGCCGGAATTGAGGCTGACCTCCTGAAAAGACGTATCATCAAGCGACGACATGACAACGATCGTACCGGCAGTGTCGCCTCCCTCTCTCAGAGAGGAAACAAGGGAAACAGAGGAATCCTCCCCCATCCAGTAGTCGAAAAGATAGAGATCAAAATGATTGTCTGAGCAAAGTTTCTCAGCTTCTTTCAAACTGTCGGCAAAGGTCACGTCAAACCGAAACCCTGTCAGCTGTTGCAGCAACCAATGCACATAGCGCCTGTCAATCGGATCATCATCCAGCAGAAGACATGAAAGATGAATATCTTCTCCAGCGGCTTGAGATATCCGCTCGAGTTCGCTCGCCATTCCCTGAGAATAGCTCATCCAGGCCGCACACATCTGAAACCCCCGTGATCAGAATATCGGTCCAGAAGAGGATAGTTAAAAATCTGTAAATCACAAACAGATATTCACCCTGAGCACATCATCTCCGTTCTTCTCCATGTAAAGCGCCCAACCATGCCGGAGGCAAATCTCACTACACTCATGAAGACAAAGAAGTTCGAACAGATCTCCAGATTTATACTGCGCCAACTCGCTCAACTGGAGTTTCTCCGAAAAATCAATGCTGCAAGGCGAGAAATCGAGACGAATATGAGCGGCAGATGCCTCATCGTGACAAACGGAAAGAACCAGTTCTGCGGATTGCTCTTTGGCAACATCGAAGGGAATGCTTCTCAAGAGCCGCTGGATAAACTGCCGCAAAAACTGGGGATCGGCGGTCACCGAGATCGAATTTTCCCTTTTGAACAAAACTGTTTCAAATTGGAGTGATTCTATTTCCGTCGACAGAGCAGCCGCAAAATTGGCCTCCTGCAGTGCAAGAGGCTTGCACATGGCATCAGAATACGCACGCACGGCCTGTGTCATTTCGGACAACTGTCTGGTCTTGTCTTGCACCATCCCCAGAATGACCTGCGCATCCTCATCAAGCGAGTCAGCATGCTCTGCCTTAAAAATCTCGATCAACTGGGCAATCTGCCTGATGGGGGCCATGGTGTCATGGGCAATCCGGCGGCTAAGCTCATAGCGCGCTTTCATGCTCTGTTCGGAAGAGGATACGCCGCCGTCCTCATTGGTCATCACAATAGCCCTCCCGATACCGTGAAAAATCAACAACCAAACAACCTTAAGATGTATAGACATATTTAACTATGGTTAATTTGATGTTAATCTTCCCTCTAAGTTTCGGATATGTCTAGATAAAACTGATCATTTATAGTGATTACAAAAGCCTTCGCTCAATGGATCATCAGCCGAGCGCAAGGCGACATTGCATCGAAAACCGTGTTTTTCATTCCTTGGGGGAGGATTGATCATGAGTAAAGATACTGATTCCGAACAGCTTTCGGCGACACCGGCCCAAGAAGCGCTCGACCAGAAAGTGCAGAACAGCTCAGCCCCTTCGGAAAACACCAAAGTGGATGCATCTGAACAGCTATCGCATCCGCCCGCAGAAGAAACAGCTCTGGACGATCCGCAAACAGAGCCCGGTCAACAAGGCAATACGATTCGCATCGTTGCGATCGGCGCCTCGGCCGGTGGTTTGGAGCCAATAGAGCAGTTTTTTGATGCCTTACCCACAGATCCCAATGTGGCATTTGTCATCATTCAACACCTCTCCCCCAACTTCCAGTCGATGATGGATCAGTTGATCGCCCGCCACACGCATATGCGCATCGTCCATGCGGAAGATCAGATGGCCATCGAGCCCAACGTCATCTATCTCAATCCGCCCCGAACCGAGCTCTCGGTCAAAGAGGGCAAACTCTCGGCAACCGCTTATCCCGACAATGATATGCTGAGCCTGCCCATCGATGCCTTTTTCACCTCTCTCGCCAAAGAAGAGGGGGAACACGCCATCGGGATTGTCCTGTCGGGAACAGGATCGGACGGCACCAGAGGCAGCTTGCAGATCGTGCAACATGGGGGTGTCGTCATTGCGCAAGAGCCATCCAAGGCCAAGTTCGACTCCATGCCCCGCAAAGTCATCGACACCATCAACACCGCCTATGTTGCCGACGTGACGGATATGCCGGAAATCCTCGCGGCGGTGATCAGCGGCTCAGAAGTACCCCGCCCAGAACCGGAAGCCATTGATACGGAGATAGGCAATCCTGAATCCCGTATTCTGGCCATTTTGCAAAAATCCTACGGCACGGATTTCACCTTCTACAAGAACGCGACCATCCATCGCAGAATCCAGCGCCGCGCCCTGCTCAAGCGCGAGGCCAGCCTCGACAAATATTGCGAGAGCCTACTGTTTGACAAGGAAGAAATGGACACCCTTTATTGTGACTTGCTGATTGGGGTCACCGAATTTTTCCGCGACAAGGAAGCCTTCGAGGCAATCAAGTCGAAGGTTCTGCCCGACCTTGTTGCAAATATGACTGAGGAGAGACAAATCCGGATCTGGGTGCCCGGCTGTGCAACCGGTGAGGAAGCCTATTCCATCGCCATACTGGTGAGCGAAATCGCCAAGCGCAACGGTATCACGCCCAACCTCAAAATATTCGCAACCGACATCCATTTCAGATCCCTCGAAATTGCGGCAGAAGGAAGCTACAACGCCGAGAGCGTGGCCCATATTCCAGAGACATTGCTCAAAACCTATTTTGATTTTGTCGACAACCGCTATCAGGTGAAGAAAAGCCTCAGGCGCAAGGTCGTCTTCTCGACGCAAAATCTGCTAAAAGATCCGCCCTTTACCAAAATAGACCTGGTTACCTGTCGCAATTTGTTGATTTACTTTAATGAATTGGCCCAGCGCAAGGTGTTGTCGCTGTTTCATTTTGCCCTCAAGGAGAAAGGACACCTCTTCCTGGGATCAAGCGAAACCGTGGGCAATCTGGATGAAGAATTTACCTCCATCGACAAGAGATGGCGCATCTTCCAGAAAAAACACAACAGCCAGATCCGCGATGCAGCCTTCTTGATGCCCGCCACGTCACGCTCACAAGAGGACACGGAAAATGGCCTTTCCCTAAGAGAAACGCGCTCTCACAATCTGGCAGCAGCCAAAAAGGAAAGCCTCACCCGCCAAGCCCTCTATGGCGCCTATGACAGGTTGCTAGAGCGGTATGCGCCGACAGGGTTCCTGATCAATGACCTTGGCGAATTGATGCATATCTTTGGCAATGCGGACAAATTCCTGCAAGTCCGCAAGGGGTTGTTCAGCAATCGCATCACAGATCTGGTGCAGACGGATCTCAAACTCGCGATCACGTCTGGCATCGAACGCGCCATGACGATCAACCACGAACCAGACTTCGAACGCTCCGTCCAGATCAAGGAATCCGAAGACAATCTGACCCGTCTGACCATCCGGGTCACCAAGATCCTGAATGTGGAAAGCCACAGTGTTTTCCTGCTGATCACACTGGAAGAGAGGAAATCCCCGCTTTCCGAGCGCACAATCAAGAACAGCAACGCCCCCATATTGGGCCATGAAGAGATCTATGTCAGCCGCATTGCCGAACTGGAAAATGAACTTCGCTCCACGGGTGAAAGCCTTCAGACAACCATCGAAGAGCTGGAAACGAGCAACGAGGAACTGCAGGCGACAAACGAAGAACTAACCGCCTCCAACGAGGAACTGCAAAGCACCAACGAAGAGCTGCATTCGGTCAACGAAGAGCTCTATACCGTCAGCGCCGAGCATCAGCGCAAGATTGTCGAACTGACCGAAATGACGGATGACATGGAGAATCTGCTGCGCAGCACGCAAATCGGAACCATCTTTCTTGATGAAGAGGCGAGAATCCGCCGCTTCACACCAGCCTCAACAAAAGCCTTCAACCTGATGCCTCATGACGTAGGCCGCCCCATCGGCCATGTCACCTGCCGTTTTGACAGCACCGACTTGCTGACCCACACGCAGGAAACCATCACCAGAGGCACCGAACATTCAAGAGAAGTCGAATGCGATGGCATCATCTATCTGCTGAATATTCTACCCTATAAGACCGAGCTGGAAACCATCACCGGCGCCGTCATTACTGTGTTTGAAATTGATGAATTGAAACGCGCGCAGGAGCGTGTGAAACAAGAACGCGAATTCTACAAAACCGTCGTCGATCTTCAGAGCGACCTCATCTGCCGCTTCAAGCCGGACACGACCATCACCTACGCCAACAGTGCCTTTCATGCCTTTTTCGACATCACCCCGGACGCCATAAAGGGAACCCTTTTCAAAAATCTTTTGAAAACCCCGCAAAAGGAAGATCTGGTCAATGCGATTGAAAATCTGGAGCAGGATGTCTCCATCGAATGGGAGTTCAAACAGGCAGACAAGTCCAGCAAATGGCTGCAATGCCGCTTCAACATCCTGCGAGACGAGCATGGAGCGATTTTCGAGATTCAGGCGGTCTTGCACAATGTGACGGAAATTGTCGAACGGGAGAATTTGATTAGCGAGTTCAACCGCATAGCGGCCAGCACCAATCTTGACCTCAACGACAAGATCGAGCGTATTCTAACCCGCGTATCCGAGGTCTCAAGGCTACCTGCTGCGCTGAAAATAAGTTTCGAAAATCAGCAGATCGCAATCGACACCATTATCGGGATGAAAAAGGGCAAGCTCTCGGTTGGGCAGACCTTCTCAACCCCGTGCGCTTCTTGCCAGCATGCTCTGACCTCTGACGAGGGCATACCCTATCGGGACTATTTCATCGCCTGCATTGTCAGGACCACAGACATATTCCATTCCAAAGGCTATCAAACAGTCATCGGCGCGCCGACCATAAGCAATGGCGAGGCCAACGGAGCCATTCTCCTTGCCTCGAAATTCCACATCAGCAAAAGCTATCTTGAAAATTACCAGCCAATAGTCGACCGCATTGCCGACTGGATCGGCTATGAGCTGTTTCGCAGAGACCAGCAAGAGAAGCTGGAAATGCTCAATAACATGTTCATGGAAGAAGAAGAGCGCTTCCGCAAGCTCTATATGGAAACCCCGGTCATTATGCATTCCCTCGACAAGGATGGCATTATTGTTGAGGCCAATGAAGAATGGCTCACAACGCTGGGCTATGAACGCGAGGACGTCATCGGTCACCATTGGGAAGAATTCATGACGGAGGCCTCAACGCAATATGCCTATGAGGTGGTATTGCCCGAGACCACCAAGAACAAGCAAGCCGACAATGTGCCCTTCCAGATGGTTAAAAAGGACGGGGGCATCATAGATGTCGAAATGTCGACCATCATCGTTGCAGACGGAAAAGGCGTTGAGCAGACTCGCACCGTACTCGCCGATGTGTCCGACAGGGTGCGCGCTGAAAAGGAACTCGAAGCACACAATCAGGAACTCAAGCTGATCAACGAGAATCTCAATCAGTTCACCCATATCATCAGCCACGATTTGGCTGGCCCGCTCCGCGCCATCCAGCATACCGCGACCTGGATCGAGGAAGATCTGGACGAAAACACCCAAAACGAAATCCAGGAGCATATCGACCGGCTAAAGGACCAGATTTCGCATCTGGGCAGCCTGATCGCAGATCTGTCAGATTATTCCAAAGCCGGTTCTAATGTTCAGGAAGCTGAAGAAATCCATCTGACAGTCAATCTGCAAAGCATCTTCGATATCGTGGACGGCAGCGACGCCATCCGCTTTGAGACCAGCTTGCCACAGGAGAGCATTCTTACCTACCGCGCGCCCCTGTTACTCGTGCTGCGTAACCTGATTGAAAACGCCATTAAATATCATGACAAGGACAATGGTATTGTGAAGGTCTGGCAGGAAGATCTGGGCGATGCATGGGCCTTTGCTGTCTGCGATGATGGGCCGGGCATCGACCCCAAACATCACGGCAAGATCCTGCTCCCCTTCAGGAAGCTGGAACGCAAGGACAAGGTTCCCGGAAACGGCATGGGACTGGCATTGGTCAAGAAAGCCATTGAGTCCGTAGGCGGAACGCTGACAATCCTCTCGGATCCATCCATAGAGCCGGGAACGACATTTCGTTTCACCTGGCCCAAACAAGGGAAATAGCCTGCCGCTAGCAACATTCAGGATGGCAAGCGGATGATCTCGCAAAAATCGAACAGCAGCTGCATGGAGCGCGCCATCTTGGCAGGCTCCATTTCCTTGACGATATAGCCGGACGCAAAATGCTGATAGGCAAGATTGACATCTTCGGCCAGATTTGAGCTGGAAATGACAAAGATGATGCTGTCTCTCAAAGCGGCATCTGCCCTGATTTCATCAAGGAATTCATAGCCCGACATACCCGGCATGTTGAGATCGGACAAGATGACGAACGGTCGCTCGATCTCTCCCCCACGCAACATCTCCAGCGCCTCCGCCCCGTCCCGGGCATTGACAAGCGCGATGTTCCCACCATGCTTTGCCAGCGCACGCTTGACCAGAAACACATCCGCCTGATCGTCTTCAATCAGAAACAGGGTCGCCTTGCTGTCATTTTGTGAAGTCAATGGCCGGGTTTCTTTCACGCCCGCACGCGGCACAGACGCAGGGAAACACAGGTTCCCTCACCCGGCGTACTCTCTATCAGAACCGCGCCACCGTGGCCGTCCATGATCTTCTCAACGATCGGCAGCCCGAGCCCTGTTCCCTCCTGTGTCAACTCGGCAGAGGGTAGCACACGTCCATAAGGCTTGCGTGCCAACTCGATCTCTTCGGGACTCATTCCCGGACCGTTATCCCTGACCGCAATGCAATAGCCATCCGATGTCGCGGCCAGTGACACATCAATCCGGCCATCTGCCGGGGTATATTTGATCGCATTAGACAGGAGGTTCACCAGCGCCTGGGTCATCAACGATCGGTGACAGTGCGCGCAGAGCCTTTCCTTGTGCAATTGCACAGCAAGCTCAATCCCCTTGTCTGAAGCAAAGAACTGGACCAGTTCGACCGCTCGGGCAATGACTTCATCAAGATAGACATCTTCAAGCTGTTGCTTGACCGTCTCAAGCGCATTGCCATTCTGCAGCATCAGATTGTTAATGACCTCAAGCAGATGCAGGCCGCCGGTATGAATTTTAGTGGCAAATTTTTGATATTCTTCTGGCACTTGCAGATTGAGACTGTTGCCCAAAATCATTTCCGAATAGCCCAGTATGGCATTCAGAGGCGTACGCAAATCATGCCCCATGGTGGCATAAAAGCGATCCTTGGCTTCATTGGCCTTCTTGAGATTGTCTATGGTTTGCTGCAGCTGCTGTTCCAATCGATGGGTATGGCGCGCGCTGCGAATGGTCGCCTCCAGCAACACAGGCGTCAGCTGGTTTTTGTTGATACAGTGCCTGGCCCCTGCCTTGAGCGCGATTTTCTGCACATCTTCTCCGGGCATTCCCGTCAGCAAAATGACAACCGAATTGGAATTGATGTCCCCGATAGCATTGATCGCAGCCACGCCTGTTTCCATGCCAACCCAGAAATCCACCAGCACGACATCATAATGCGTCTTTCTGGCAGCAATCACCGCATCAGAAACAGACGTCACCCAGTCCAGATCCACCCTGTAGGAATCCAGATAGAGAAGCGCCTTCTTGGTGATCAGGAAGTCGGTTTCGTCATCTTCCAGTACCAACACGCGAAGCGTCTTTTCAAGCGGGAGCTGCTCCTCTGAGAATATATCGACAGAAGTAACCTCACTTAATGCCTCACTCGATGATAATCCCCCCAGATCCCATCCCTCCAAGTGCATGGCTAACCCCCTGTCAGCAACACTGCCTTATCACCGGAAACAACAAATAAAGCCAAGTTTAGAATCAATTCAGTTATTAACAAATAATTAACATATTTGTACTTTGGAATCAAACACCTATTGGATTTCAGGAAATTCCATTGCTCTAAAATAATAAACAACGCTGAACATAAACACTGTTTTCACCAAGGAAAAAACAGCCAGATAACATCAGACGATCCCAATAGCTTCATCTACACTTACGCATGGATAATCTACCTCTACACTCTGCTCGTTAGCACTTGGATTGAGGTCTTATCCCCTCCTCTTGCCTTTCCGCCAAGGCGCATACACAAACGCAAAAAACCACCCGACCATTGAAGGTCTGAGTGGTTTTGATGATCCATAAAATGGATGGTGCCCCTGGCCCGACTCGAACGGGCACTCCGGTGAAGGAAACGGATTTTGAATCCGTCGCGTCTACCAGTTCCGCCACAGGGGCTATTTGAGGGCCGAATATAGAAGCAAAATTTGTCCCGTCAACTCATAACCGTCATAAATTTCTTATAGTCAACACGAATTGACACTTGTTTGCACCTTCAGATATGAACGCGACTGGTATTAGCACGCGCAATTGCTTACTTATAACCAACACAACAAAAAGTCAGAGCCGATGAGAATGAGACCACGGGCGACTAAAAAAGTACCGTAGTGTCTTCACTTGACGCATGAAATCAAGGATAAGAACGGGCATGCTTCGCAAACTATATGATTGGACGATGGGGCTGGCCAGCAGCCGACGAGCCACTTGGGCGCTCGCTGGCGTTTCCTTCGTTGAAAGCTCCGTTTTCCCCATTCCGCCCGACACACTGCTCGTGCCCATGGTCATTGCCAAGAAGGAAAAGGCATGGTTTTACGGAGCAATATGCACCGTTGCTTCGGTGATTGGCGGCCTGTTGGGCTACACCATCGGGGCGTTGCTCTTCACACAGGTGGCAGAGCCTATTCTAGCTTTCTATGGATATGCAGACAAATTCGCATCATTCACCGAGCGCTACAATGACTGGGGAGTCTGGATCGTGTTGATCGCAGGGCTCACACCCTTCCCCTACAAGGTAATCACCATTGCCTCAGGCGCAACCGGGCTTTCCCTGCCCGTCTTCATGGTCGCTTCCATCGTGGCGCGTGGTTTGCGCTTTTTCATTTTGGCCGCCCTGCTCTACTGGCTAGGCCCTCCAATCCGCGATTTCATCGAAAAGCGCCTCGGGCTTGTCTTCACCATTCTCATGCTTCTGCTCGTGGGCGGTTTCGCTGCCGTCAAGTATCTCTTGTGATCCACCCCCGCCCTTGAGACGAATTGCAGCAGCCATGGCCATTGACAAAATTTGGACACGGTTGCTCTTTAGCGACATATCGGAAGATATATTTCTGAAAGATAGTTTTATGAACCTGACCGCTCCAATTGGCAAATCCCAAGCGCTGGCTGGTACACTTCTCGTACTGGGCGCACTTTTCATGTCCGCCTGTTCTCTGGGCTTTGAGCATATCGGCGGCTATCAGCCCTGCCAACTATGTTATGTTCAACGCCATGTCCACTATGCTTTGATTCCGCTAACGCTGATCACCCTGCTCACGGTCTGGCGCAGTCTGCCGCCAATCGTCGTGCGCCTTGCCTTCATCATTTTGGCTGGAGTGCTGGTCTATGGAGCAGGCGTTGGCGTTTATCAGGCTGGCGCGGAATGGGAATTCTGGCTTGGCCCGAATGATTGCGCCAATACCATTCCTGTCACCAAAGACGCCTCTAATCTTCTGGCTCAGCTCAAGACAACCAAGCTGATCAGCTGCGATGTCGCCCAGTTGCGCATTCTTGGCCTCTCCTTTGGCGGTTGGAACGCGGTTCTGTCTTCCATCGAGGTCATCATAGCCCTGTGCGGCGCCTTCCTTTCCAAAGATGCTCTGGCGCCCTTGTTTGCGCGCCTGCCCTTCCTTGGCAACTGGATGCAGGCCATCGTCAAGAACCGTGCCTGATTGCCCCACTTACGGATAAATAATCAAGGGCGTGCGGGTTATAAAATACCCTCGCGCCCTTTCTTTATCTGCCGATAGAAGGCCCAGAAAAGATGAGCCGCCGCTCCACGCTCGGGCGCCCAAAGCGCTTCAGCCATAGCCGCAAGAGGTTTCTCACCGGGACGATCATCCAATCCCAGCGCCGAGGCCACGGAAACCTGCAAAGCCAGATCGCCAGCAGGGAATATATCAGCCTGCCCCAAACAGAAAAGCAAATAGACATCCGCCGTCCATGGCCCAACGCCGTGGAGAGATATAAGCGCACGCCGGATCTCCGATGGGTCCCGCTTTGCCAACGCATCAAGATCAAATTCGTCTCTGATGGCCTCAACGATCCGTTGCACCGTCTTGATCTTGGGACGCGAGAGCGTACAGGCCCGCAAGTCCTCTTCGCTAGCATCCGCTAACAGTTGGACATCGCATACCGGAAAACGCGTTGTGAATTTTTGCCAGATTGCGCGGGCGGACGCCACCGAAACCTGCTGGGCTAGAATGATCTGCAACAGCCCCTCCAGCCCTGCGGGCTGACGTCGCAAGGCAATCGGCTTACACTGCTCCAGAAGAGGCACAAGACGCGAATCAAGCGCAACCAACCGCGTAAGCGACGCATCAAGATCTGCCTGACAATGCAAATAGGACACCAAGCCCTCTCCTTTTCAAAGATGGATGCTGCCCTGATGCAGCCAATATGCTGGACGAACCCCACATCTAGAGGCTATCAATGCAGCACGCAACACCAGCCGGACCCCATTTCGCCTCATGCCTGCACTCTTCCGCTTTGCCCCCAGCCCGAACGGCGCCCTGCATCTGGGCCATGCCCTTTCGGCGCTACTGAATTTCGAGGCCGCAAAACAGACCGATGGCCGTTTCCGGTTGCGCATTGAAGACATCGACACCGTACGCTGCACTGAGGACAAGATCACGCAGATGCTTGATGATCTTGACTGGCTCGGCATCCGTTGGGAAGAACCGGTCATGCGCCAATCCGAACGGTTTGCCTTTTATGAAGATCACCTGCAAGACCTTAAGGCGAAGGGGCTGCTTTATCCATCGCAGGCAAGCCGCAAGGACATTCAAAGGGCCGTAAAAGAATGGGAGACAACAGCCAAAAGCCCTTGGCCGCGAGATCCCGACGGCGCGGTTCACTATCCGCGCGCCCTTCTGTTTGAAAAAGAAAAGGATGGGGGCAATGCAGCTTGGCGGCTCAATATGGAAAAAGCGCAGGCCGCCTATAGCCACCCGCTATTCTGGCAAGAGACCGGCCCTCTTGCCCCCACCTATCCGCAAGCCACCCAAATCGCAGCATCCCCACAGGAGTGGGGCGACGTCATTCTGGCGCGCAAGGATTGCCCGACAAGCTATCATCTCTCGGTGGTGCTTGATGACGCCGCCCAAGGCATCACCCATGTGGTGCGCGGTCAGGATCTCTATGCCGCAACAAGTCTGCACAGGCTGTTGCAAAGCCTGCTCGATCTGCCCGCCCCGCTTTATCATCATCACCGGCTACTCACTGACATTGGGGGGCAGAAGCTGTCAAAATCGCGCCAGAGCCTCAGCCTCAGGGCATTACGCAAAGACGGCGTCACCCCTTCCCAGATCAAAAAGCTGATCCGTTGGAGCGACGCCGACCTTGAAGCCTTTACGGCTGTCTAGAGCCTAGCGATGGTCTAGAGAGTGGCGACGACCTAGTGGCCCATGATGGTATGCGCCACCGAAATCCAGAAAGGCAGCGTCACAAGACTGACCAGCACGGACAGGGAAATTGTGTTGGCTGACAATCTGTGGCCCACGCCGAAATGGTTCGCCAGAAGATAGGCATTGACCCCGGTCGGGCTGGCAGCCCCCAAAAGGATCACCGCGGTCCATGCATTGGGCAAAGGCAGAATGGTGGCCGTAACCAGATAGAACAGCGCAGGAAAAGCCACTGTCTTGATGATTGCCAGCGCAAGGCCGTTGAGGATATCCCCCTGCAAACCATATTCACGCATGCTCATGCCCATGGCCATCAGGGCCAAAGGCACAGTCACCGGCACAATTCGGTCAATCACGCCCGAGGCCAGCTCGGGGATCGGCAGCCCGATGAAGCCCCAGATACCACCGGCCAGAATGCCCAGAATGATGGCGTTGCGCATCAGCCCCTTGCCAACCTTGAGCAGAATGGCGCCAAAATGCAATGCTTGGCCGGGCTCACGCGCATAAACCTCAACCATGATGGAGCTGAGCAAGGTCATGATCGGCAGATGGATCGTCAGCAACATGACCAGCGGCACCAGTGAATCCTCCCCGAACACGGCCGAAATAACCGGAATCCCCAGCAACACCAGATTGGAAAAGCCGCTCGAGATACCAGCCACTGCCAACACGCTTCCTTCCCTCCCAAAAAGAAAGCGTGTGACAAGCATGCCCAGACCAAACATGGCAAAGACACAAAGAAAGAAGGCGCCCCAAAGGGACCATGGCGCCTGCTCGGACAGGTTGGCCGTGGCCAAAGAGCGGAACATGGTCAGGGGCAAGGGGACGGTGAAGACGAATTTCGACAAGGCAGCGCCTGCTTCCTTGGGAATAAGACCGCTGAAGATCAGCCCATAGCCAATGGCTATCAAGGCAAAAATCGGGAAGACAATATTAAAAATATCGAGCATATAAGAGCTCCGGAAGGAAGGGGTCGTTCGAGGGGCGTTGTTCCCGGACATTAGCAAAAGAACCCACGACAAAGGACCATTGACCGAAAAGACAAGCGGTTCGAGGAAAATTGTGTTGGAACCTGCCGAAAATACAGGGCATCTTAGGATGCATGCCCGTACTCTAATGAAACAACAATGTGTGCCTATAGCATAGATTATGACAAGAAACAGCCTGAATACCGATACAAAAAGACAAAAAACGGACAGCTTTCGTCACGACTTGCGCACACATTTGAGCGCCATTGTGTCTCTGACTGACCTTATCCGCAAATCCGAAGATCAGGAGAAAATAGCCGCCCTTATCGAGGCTCTGCATTTTGCTGCCAGCAATGCCATGACCATGGTGGAAGGTGGGGCTGAACTATTCAAACAGCCCAAACAGGAGACGATCCTGCTCAGTTGCTGGCTAAAAGAGTTCGAAGGTCTGGCGTCGCTGCTGGCCAATTCCCATGGCGCGCGGTTTCAACTGGCAATTTCTCCAGATCTTGAAGAGGGTGCCCCCCTGGCCCCTGCGCCGAGCTACCTGCACCGCACCCTGATGCTATTGCTCGATAATGCCCTCAAATATGCGCAGCAGGCGACGATCACGCTAACCGCCGCGCTCAAGTCGGACACCGAAATTCTGCTCACCTTATGCGACGATGGCCCGGGCTTTCGGGAGGAAAATCCCGAATTGCTGTTCGAGCCCTATCATCGCGGCGAAGGACAAGATGCCTCAGATGGCAAGGGCCTCGGCCTGTGGAGCGCACGCCACATTCTTTCCGTCATGGGAGGCACCATCACCGCACAGGAAAACACGCCACACGGAGCCTGCTTTCTCATAACACTGCCCTTGGAACAAGCCCGCCTTCCCGAGCCGGAAAAGTCGAAGCCATCCAGACCCAGCATCAAGCACGCCCTAACCGAGAAGCAAGGTAATGAAAAAGAGCGAGCAAAAATCCTCATCGTCGATGACAATAAAACCAATCTGCTTATTCTGGCCGAAATCCTTAAGGCGTTGGGCTTTAGCCCGATCACCGCACAATCAGGCAGCGAAGCGCTTGAATTATTGAAACACATCCAGCCGGATCTGGCGATCTTTGATATCCGCATGGATGGCATGAGCGGATGGGACCTGATCAAGCACATACAGCAAAAGAAAAATCACGCGGCTCTGCCCGTCATCGCCATTTCCGCAGACGACGCCCCTCAAACGATTGCGCCCTTCAAGGCGTGGCTCAGACGCCCGATTGAAGCGGATACGCTCTATGAGCTGCTGACATCCTGCCTTGCAGACAGCACTCTCGCTCGGCCTAAAAGCCAGTAAAATAACGGGCCACTAAGCCAGCATCGGTAAAACACCATGAAAAAGGGTCCGTAATACGGGCCCTTTGTATGTGCCAGCATTTTCATATGCTGGGAGGCTTGTTTTAAAACAGGCTCAGGTCACCAGCTCGGCGATATTCTTCATGATTTCGTTGATCTGGAAATTCTTCGGCGTGTAAACGGCCGCAACTCCATAGCCCTTGAGGATCTCCTCATCTGCAGGTGGAATGATCCCCCCCACCACCACCGGCACATCATCGAGCTCGGCTTCCTTCATCAGTTTCATGACATCGCCCACCAGTGCCAGATGCGAACCGGACAGAATGGATAGACCAACCACATGAACACCCTCTTCAAGCGCGGTATTGACGATCTGCTCCGGCGTCAGGCGAATGCCCTGATAGACAACTTCCATGCCAGCGTCCCGCGCCCGCACGGCAATCTGCTCCGCACCGTTGGAATGACCATCAAGGCCCGGTTTGCCGACCAAAATCTTGAGGCGCCGCCCAAGCGTTTCAGAGGCCTTGTTGACCGCTTCGCGTACATCGGAAACATCGTCCCCCTCCATGCGAGCGGATTTGCCAACGCCGGTTGGCGCTCGATATTCCCCAAAAACATCTCGCAACACGGCGGCCCATTCGCCGGTTGTCACGCCTGCCTTGGCGCAAGAAATGGAAGGCTCCATGATGTTGGCCCCGGCCTCGGCCGCCTCGCGCAAAGCTGTCAGCGCATCTTCAACAGCAAGATCATCGCGCGCCTCGCGCCAAGCCTTGATCTTGTTAATGGCTTCCTCTTCAACAGCTGGATCAACGGTCAGGATGCCACTATCTTCGCCGGATGAGAGCGGGGAAGGCTCGCTTTCCTGATATCTGTTGACGCCGACAAGAACCTGCTCACCACTCTCGATCCCCTCAAGGCGCTTGGCGTTTGATTCAACGAGCTTCTGCTTCATATAGCTTGATTCAATGGCCGAAATCGCGCCGCCCATTTCTTCAATGCGGACCATTTCCTCGCGGGCCTCAGCCTTGAGCGCCTTGACCTTGGCATCAATCGCGGATGACCCGTCAAACAGATCCCCATATTCCAGAAGGTCTGTCTCAAAAGCCATGATCTGCTGCATCCTCAAAGACCATTGCTGATCCCACGGGCGGGGCAAGCCCAACGCTTCGTTCCAGGCGGGAAGCTGAACCGCGCGGGCGCGGGCATTCTTGGACAGCACCACCGCCAGCATCTCGATCAGAATACGGTAGACGTTATTTTCGGGCTGTTGTTCGGTAAGCCCCAACGAATTGACCTGCACTCCGTAGCGGAAGCGGCGATAGCGTTCCTCTTCCACCCCATAACGCTCGTGGCAGATCTCATCCCACAATTCCGCAAAGGCGCGCATCTTGCAGATTTCGGTCACAAAGCGCATGCCCGCATTGACGAAAAAGGAAATGCGCCCCACAGCCTTTGGGAAGTCCTCTTCGCTGAGCACATCGCTTGCCTTGACGGCATCCAGCACGGCGATCGCCGTTGACAGCGCATAGGCCAACTCTTGCACCGGTGTCGCGCCCGCTTCCTGCAAATGATAGGAGCAGACATTCATCGGGTTGAACTTGGGCATATGGCTGTAGGTAAAGCCGATGATATCGGTTGTCAGCTTCAGGGATGGCTTGGGCGGGAAGACATAGGTCCCCCGCGAGAGATATTCCTTGATAAGATCATTCTGCGTAGTGCCTGCAAGCTTGGCTCTGTCAGCTCCCTGCTCGTCAGCCACGGCTATATAGAGCGCCAGCAGCCAGGCAGCCGTTGCATTGATCGTCATCGAGGTATTCATCTGATCGAGCGGTATCTGGTCAAACAGTTCCCGCATATCGCCGATATTGGCAATAGGCACACCAACCTTGCCCACTTCACCACGCGCCAGCGGATGGTCCGGATCATAGCCCGTCTGGGTCGGCAGATCGAAGGCGACCGATAGACCCGTCTGCCCCTTGGACAGATTGTTCCTGTACAGCGCATTGGATGCCTTGGCGGTTGAATGCCCCGCATAGGTGCGAAAGATCCACGGGCGGTCCTTTTCCTGACCGGACACGGATTTTTTGGCACCGGCAACTTCCATACTTTTGTTTATAGCTTCTGCGCCACTCATTTTACTCTCCTCCCGCAAAGGCCGCACGGGCTCCACCCCTATTCAGAGCCCTTCCCTGTCAGGCCGCTGCCAAACGCATCCGGACAGCTCAATTGAGACAAGGTCTTACGGCTTTTCCCCTCTACTCTCCCGTTCTTCATGCCCCTCAAGACAGCCACAGGAGAGATTGCCTCTCTTCAAGCTCCGAGTGTCTCTTCGCACACGCAAAATGCAAATTGGCAATAAGACTTATATCTTCTGGCCCAATAATTTTGGATAATTTCGCAATCGCACCATAAAATGGGACCAAGCTCACCCATTTTTGCTGCATCGCAACATAATCAGAATCGCAGACAGTTCGTAATGATCGGGAGGAGCACCAATGACTGAGGACCTGCTTGCCCAAGGCACAACCGGTGAGAAGAAGGATCTCTATGAAATCGGAGAAATTCCACCGTTGGGCCATGTGCCAAAAGAAATGTATGCCTGGGCCATCCGCCGCGAACGCCACGGGCCACCGGAAAAATCATTTCAGGTCGAAGTGGTGCCAACATGGGAACTGGACAGCCACGAAGTGCTGGTTCTGAACATGGCCGCCGGTGTCAACTATAATGGCATCTGGGCGGGCCTTGGCGAACCGGTCTCCGTGTTCGACGTGCACAAGCAGCCTTACCACATCGCAGGGTCTGACGCCTCCGGCATTGTCTGGGCGGTTGGCAGCAAGGTCCGCAACTGGAAAGTCGGCGACGAAGTTGTCATCCATTGCAATCAGGATGACGGCGACGACGAGGAATGCAATGGTGGCGACCCGATGTTCTCGCCCACACAGCGCATCTGGGGCTATGAGACGCCAGACGGCTCCTTTGCCCAATTCTCCAAGGTTCAGGCGCAGCAGCTGATGCCCCGCCCCAAGCATCTCACTTGGGAAGAAAGCGCATGCTACGTGCTGACCCTCGCCACCGCCTACCGAATGATGTTCGGCCATATGCCTCATGAGCTGAAGCCTGGTCAGAATGTGCTGATCTGGGGTGCTTCGGGTGGCTTGGGTGTCTTCGGCGTGCAGATTGCAGCCGCAGCAGGCGCCAATGCCATTGGCGTCATCTCCGATGAAAGCAAGCGCGATTTTGTCATGAACCTTGGAGCCAAGGGTGTCATCAATCGCAAGGATTTCCATTGTTGGGGCCAGCTACCCAAGGTGAACTCCCCCGAATATGCCGACTGGTTTGCCGAAGTGCGCAAATTCGGCAAGGCCATCTGGGAATATACCGGCAAGGGCAAGAATGTCGATCTGGTCTTCGAGCATCCCGGTGAAGCCACGATGCCGGTCTCCACATTCGTCGTCAAGCGCGGCGGCATGGTGGTCATCTGTGCGGGAACCTCAGGCTTCAACCTGACCATGGATGCCCGCTATGTCTGGATGCATCAAAAGCGCGTTCAGGGCTCCCACTTTGCCCACCTAAAACAGGCCATGGCCGCCAACCAGATGGTGATCGATCGCCATATCGATCCTTGCATGTCAGACGTCTTCACATGGGAGCAAATCCCCAAGGCACATGAATTGATGCTGAGCAACAAGCATCAGCCGGGCAACATGTCCTGCATGGTCAATGCGACCAGAACGGGCCTCAAGACTCTGGAAGAAACCATTCTAGCCAGCCGCAGCTCCTAACAGGCAAGGCCAATCTGGAAAGCAGACAGATAAAAGCCGGGATATCCCGGCTTTTTCTTTCCCGCAAATTGTTCAACATCACCCTATGAGCATATGCCCCCACACACGCCTGCTCGGGCCCTAATAGTCATTGGCCGGCTCTTCCGGCGGCGGCATGGCTGTCTTTTCATCAGGATCAGGATAGGGCTTGGCATGCTTGCTGCGCTCAATGCGGCGCCAGCGAATAATCCAGGCATTCACCTCGGCGCCATATAGAAAGATCATGGAGATGATCTGCAAAAAGATCAGCGTTGCCACAACACCGGCCAGGCCCGCATAGACACGTGCATATTGGGCAAAATGCGACAGATAGTAGGAATAGGCTTCGGCCGTGAACCACCATAAAACAAGCGTGGTCAAGGCTCCGGGCCAGAGATCGGCCCACTCGGTCGTACGCATGGGCAGCCAGCGATGGCTCGCCACCAGAAACAGAGTCAAAAGCGGAATGGCGATCCCCAACCGCACCACGTTGAAGGTGTACTGAAAATCCTCGATCCATGAAAAATGCGGCTTGAGCATATTCCATGCGATGGGCGCAAAGAACAGGGCCGAGGCAACAATGATCATCACACCCGTCGCCCCAAAGATGGCCAACAACCCCATCGCCCTGCGCGACAGGATCGACCGGCGTTCATAATAGCCATAAGCACGATTAAGCCCTTCGCGCAGGCTCTCTACCAGTGACGTCAGGGTAACGAGGAAGACGACCAGAGAAATGGACAGCAGGCTGCGGGTACGCTCGGCAATTACCGCATCCACATCGGGCTGCAAGATATCTGCGATCGCGTCCGGCAACAGTAAGCTCAGCATATCCTGCAAGACTTTGCCCAGCGCATCGCCACCGATCCAGACGGACACACCCGTAAGCAGCAGCAAAAAGGGAAAAATGGACAGCAGCATGGAAAAGGCAATGTTGCTGGCGAGCGCAAAACCGTGATTGTCTGAAAAGCGCCAGAAGATCCGGACCGGCACGACTATCCATTCCCAAAGACGCATCATTTCCAACTATCCGAATTCATTAGCCTTACGCAACAACAGGAAACCACAAACACCCCCCACTCCATGTGACAGCCAGAGTTTGACACCAGATAGGGAGCACAGCATGCTTGTTCGTTTTGCTATAAAGGTCCCGCCATGCGCGCAGCCTTTATAGGCTTCTGACCTGAAAAAGCAATCCGCTCCATCGCCCCAGAGAGACATCCGGAGCCCACATCATAATCAATGTTTACCGTGCCGGTCCGGTTCCCATTGGACTTTTCCGCCCTCAGCGGATAAAGCTGGAGCTTCTGTATTTTAAGCCTTTCTTTCGACCTGCCACTCAAGAAACACCATGACCTCCAGAACCGCAGGCATATTGCCGATCCTCGCCCCTCTTTTGTTTGTTGTCCTCTGGTCAACCGGCTTTGTCGGCTCGCGCATGGGTGCCCCCTATTCCGAGCCCATGACATTCCTGACCCTGCGGTTTGGCTCGGTGCTGCTGCTTCTGCTGTCTATTTCACTCATCCAGCGCGCCCGCTGGCCCAATCCGCGCCAAGGCTTTCATGCCTTTGTGTCCGGCTTCTTGATTCACGGCATCTATCTTTCGGGCGTCTTCTGGGCGATTGATGATGGCATGCCTGCGGGCCTGTTCGCCCTGATGACCGGATTGCAGCCCGTATTAACGGCCTTTTTCGCCCATCTTGTTCTGAAAGAGCAGATCACCAAAAACCACGCCCTTGGCTTTGTCCTCGGGCTTATAGGCATCTCCATGGTGCTGCTTCCGCGTCTCAGCGGCGGGGCTTTCTCTGTTACCCCGATACAGGTCCTCGTCTCCCTCGTGGCGGTCATCGCCATTTCCTTTGGCACGGTCTACCAGAAACACTTCGCAGCCAATCTGGACATCCGCACGGCCACTATCTGGCAATATATCGCGGCCGCACTCTTCTGCGGCGGCCTCAGCCTGCTAACGGAAAGCCAGACCATCATCTGGTCAGGAGAATTCATCTTTGCGTTGGTTTGGCTCGTGCTGGTGCTTTCCATCGGCGCCATCTTCCTGCTGCTTTGGCTCATAGAGAAGGGGGCCGTCTCCAACACCGCATCGCTTTTTTATCTCGTACCCGCCGTGACCGCGACCATTTCCTTCCTGCTCTTTGGCGAGCCCATCACACCCATGCAGGTGGCTGGAATGATCGTCACCGCCCTCGGCGTCATTCTGGCCAGCCGCAGAAAAAGCTGACAGCAACGGCCCGTCCTCTACCTCAAAGACAGCGGAAAATTCTGCGACAAAAGTCGTGTGCACCGCAACATGTCAGACGAACGTCTTTGATGCCTTACCCCTTTGGCTTATTGCAAATATAGCCTTCGCCCTTCAATGTGCACTGCAACATAAAAGCAATTGATTGCACCCGTCACCCTGTCTCAAGCCGTCATCTGGCGGAGAAGTCCAACGGCAGGCCAGACATTGCATCAGGGGGGAGAAACCATGTCTTTGACCATCGAGACCCAGCCGATCGCCATTCCTGACACATTGATGTCCGACATGGACGCAGCGGTCGCGACCTGTGAAAGCCTGCTCAAGGGGCTGGTCGATATAGTCTATGAAAAGGTAGCCGAGGATGGCCGCGTCAAGTCTGGCAAAGTGGAAGCCGAACAGCGCCTCACTCACGGCCTTGCATGGTTTGCCACCTATGTGGAAGCGCTCAAGGAAATGCGCGGCTATAGCAAGACTATGAGCGATGAAGGTCGCTATAGCGAGATGGAATCGCTCGTCACCCGCCTTGCCTTTGCCGAATATCTGGCACAGATTTTTGGCGGCATTCCCATGACGCAGGGTGAAATCGTGCGCCTTGCTGATTTTGGCGTGTCTGCCGAGACCATCGCTGCCGCCCAGAGCCCGGAAGTGGCCCGCCTTATGGCCGAAGGCAACACCAAGGAAATCCGCACCCGCCTTGTCGCCCTCATGGAAGCGGCAGAAGGGGCGGCCTCCTTTGGCGATGCGGGCCTTGACGAAACCATGGAAGCCTTCCGCGATGAAATGAACCGCTTCGCCGAAAGCGAAGTCACCCCGCATGCCCATGAGTGGCATCTCAAAGATGCCTATATCCCGATGGAAATCATCGAGCAAATGGCCGAAATGGGTGTCTTTGGCCTGACCATTCCGGAAGACTATGGCGGATTGGGGCTTGGCAAGGAAAGCATGTGTGTGGTCTCCGAAGCCCTTTCGCGTGCCTTCATCGGTGTGGGGTCTCTCGGCACCCGATCCGAGATTGCCGCCGAGCTGATCCTGTGCGGCGGGACGGAAGAGCAAAAGGAAAAATGGCTGCCGATGATCGCCTCTGGCGAGATCCTGCCAACCGCTGTTTTCACCGAACCGAACACCGGCTCCGACCTTGCCAGCCTGAAGACTCGCGCCACACTGGACGGTGACACCTATAAGGTGACCGGCAACAAGACATGGATCACCCACCCTGTGCGCGCTGACCTGATGACCCTGATGGTCCGCACCAACCCCGCCGAAGCCGGCTATAAGGGCCTGTCCATGCTGCTGGCAGAAAAGCCGCGCGGTGATGATGACAATCCCTTCCCGGCGCAAGGCATGGATGGCGGCGAAATCGAGGTGCTCGGCTATCGCGGCATGAAAGAATATGACATTGCCTTCGACAATTTCGAAGTCAGCAAGGATAATCTGTTGGGTGGAGAAGAAGGGCAAGGCTTCAAGCAACTGATGCAGACCTTCGAGGCAGCCCGCATCCAGACAGCTGCCCGCGCCATTGGCGTGGCCCAGAATGCTCTTGATCTTGGCCTTCGATATGCGCAAGAGCGGGTGCAGTTCGGCAAATCGCTGATCAACTTCCCGCGTGTCATCGACAAGCTGGCCATGATGGCCGCTGAAATCATGGTGGCCCGTCAGCTCACCTATTATTCAGCCCGTCAGAAGGACCACGACAAGCGCTGCGATCTGGAAGCAGGCATGGCCAAGCTGCTTGGCGCTCGCGTCGCTTGGGCCGCCGCTGACAATGCCTTGCAGATCCACGGCGGCAACGGCTTCGCGCTGGAATATGCCATCTCCCGCGTCTTGTGCGATGCCCGTGTGCTCAATATTTTCGAAGGAGCAGGCGAAATTCAGGCACAGGTGATCGCGCGCCGCCTTCTGGATACGCGCAGCTAGGCCAGCATTCCAGTGGAGCAACCGCCACAACCAGCATCACGAGGGGGAGGCCCACGCCTCCCCTTTGTGTATTTTGCCAATTGCCATCCCTTGCGAAATAAGGCTTTTTCACATCCCTGTCATGCCTCTGCCATCAATCAGGGAAAAGCTCTTGATCCGATGCGCTCAGGCGCGTTTAACTCTAATTGATCAAGAGGGAAGGAAAAGACAATGCGCTGGCGCGGAATCAATCATGTGGAATTTTCAGTCCTCGATTATGACAAATCGATTGCCTTTTACGATCTGATGTTTGGCTGGCTCGGCTATAAGAGTTTCTGGACGCTGGATGTGGGCTACCGCTCCACTTATTACATGGCCCGCTTTCCTATGCCGCACAGCTATATCGGCATTCAGCCCGCCAAGAGCGGAGAAAAATTCGATTTCCCGGCCCGCCCTGTCGGCGTGCATCACATTGCGCTCTGGGCCAAAAACAGCAAGGAAGTGGATGCCTTCCACAAAGAGTTTCTTATGCCCAACCACGTGCCGGTTACAGAAACACCCGCTGAATATCCGCTTTATGCGCCGGGCTATTATGCCACCTTCTTTAATGACCCAATCAATGGCATCCATTGGGAGCTGGCCCATATCCCGCGCTTGCCGTCCCTTAAGGCCATTCGCAACTGGCGAAAGGCCATGAAGGACGAAGAAACAAAACATCCCGAATGGAAGCACCCATTCTCGAAAGAATCCGAGCGTTCACTACCCCCACGCGATTGCTAAGCGCGCCGTCCTCCCCCAGGCCCTGAAGACATTACCCGAAAGACATCATGACCCAGCGTTCCATCCTCATCACCGGTTGTTCCTCAGGCATTGGTCGCCACTGTGCGCTTCAACTCCACAAAGAGGGCTGGCAGGTTTTTGCTACCGCCCGCAAGATCGAAGACATAGAGGCCCTCAAGAATGAAGGGGTTACGGCCATTTACATGGATTACACCGACCACCAGTCGATCAAGGCCTGTGTGGAAGCGGTTTTGAACCATACCGGTGGCCAGCTTGATGCCCTCTTCAACAATGGCGCCTATGGTCAGGCCGGTGCGGTGGAAGACCTCAAGACAGACATACTGCGCACCCAGTTCGAGGCCAACCTTTTTGGCTGGCACGAATTGACCTGCCAGATCATCCCCGTCATGCGGCGTCAGGGATATGGCCGGATCATCCATTGTTCTTCGGTTCTGGCGCTTACCGGCCTTGCTTTCCGCGGGGCCTATGTGGCCTCGAAATATGCCCTTGAAGGCCTGACGGACACCATGCGCATAGAAATGCACGGCAGCAACATCTCCATTTCGATGATCCAGCCGGGCCCGATCACCAGCCAGTTTCGTGAAAATGCCCGCCTGAATTTCATCTCAACGGTGGACACAGAAAATTCCGTCTATAGCGAGCGCTACAAGCATCGTCTCAAGGCCATGGAATCCGATGCGCCGGGCAAGTTCGAGTTGCCGCCCGAAGCGGTTTACAAGAAGCTGCACCACGCCCTTCATGCCCGCAACCCGAAACCGCGCTATATGGTAACCGTGCCAACCTACATCATGAATGTCTTGCGTCGCTTTCTGCCCACCAGAGCGCTTGATGCCTTTTTGCGTGCCTATGGGGATTGATCCCGCCCAACCAAAGTTCAGTAACGGACATCTTTCATGCGGTTATGCCCTCCTGCTAGACTGCGCCGACAAGCCCTTGTGAGTACCCCTCTTTTCCAGAGAGATCAAAAGAGAAACCGCGATCAACGAAAAGGGCGCCTTGGCAGCATCCTGCAAGAATGAAGAATCGCGCATGTTGCTTAACCCCGCATCAGGAGTGCAGCATGTCTTCGATTCTTTCCGCTCTCATTCCCGTCTCTCTGCTCGCCGTTGCGCTGATTCTGGTTGTTGGCCTCGTCAACATGATGCGTGGCAGCAATCCCAACCGGTCGCAAAGATTGATGCGCTGGCGTGTTCTGTTGCAGTTGTTGGCCATCGTCATCGTCATGGCGAGTTTGTATTTCCTGCAATAGGAGCAATAGGAGCCGAGAACGCGAGGGCTGGCCCTGTGACCAAAACAACACGCCGCCGTGAAGAAGCCTGCGAGCGAATAAAAATTTCCCGATTTCGGGTGGCATCCACCGCTTGCTTGGGCTAAAGATGGGGAAACAATAGCTTTGCCTTGGACGATTAGCATGAAACATGCCGCTCTTATTTCAGCACTAATGCTCACCTGTGCCGCTGGTGCAGCCAACGCAGCCGATTATACCGCACCCGGCGAAATGGGTTTTCTCAGCGAACTGCGCATGGGCGTCATGGCGCATGACGTGACCCGTCGCGAAGATGGTACGGTTGATCTGCAGGCCGAAGTTCTTTTCAATGCCTTTGGCACACCGGCAGAGAATACCTCTGTCTGGGAACGTTTCCTGACACCACGCCCCCATATCGGTGCTTCCCTCAACACGGATGGCAAGACATCTTACGGCTATGCCGGCTTTAGCTGGCTGTTCCCGGTCTACGGCCCTGTTTTCGTTGAAGGCAGCTTCGGCGGCATGGTTCATGATGGTAAACTGAGCAACACAGACCCTGACCGCGAGCCTCTGGGCACCCGTGCTCTGTTCCACGAATCAGCCTCCATCGGTCTTGACTATGAGCGCATCCGCGTAATGCTCACCGTTGAGCATAGCTCCAACGCCGGTCTTGGCAATTGGAACCACGGCCTGACCAACGTCGGCGCACGCGTCGGATACAAATTCTGATAAGCCAACGGCCTGACATAAAGGCCGCTTGAAGCAAGGGAATGACGATCCGTCATCTTGCGTCTGATCAGGAACTATTTAAAGTGCGTCTGACATTGCATCAGGCGCATTTTTTGTATGTGCCGACTCGTTCAATCTGGTGACCATATTTCATTCAACGGCGCAGCTTGTGACAGCGCCGCAATCCCATAGCCAAAAACGGAAAGATCTTCGATGGTTCGTCTCAACAAAATCTACACGCGTACAGGTGACAAGGGAACAACCATGCTGGGCACAGGCGAGCGCCGCCCCAAGCACGATTTGCGCGTTGAAACCTACGGAACAGTTGACGAAACAAACTCGATTGTTGGCCTCGCCCGGCTGGAAACCGCAGATAACCCGGAACTGGATCTGATGCTTTCCCAGATCCAGAACGATCTGTTTGATCTGGGGGCCGATCTGTGCACACCAGACAGCGGCGAAAAGCTCGATTATGAACCGCTGCGCATCATTGCCAGTCAGGTCGAGCGCCTTGAAAAGCAGATCGATCAATTGAATGCGGATCTGGAACCCTTGAAGAGCTTCATTCTGCCCGGCGGCGCCAGAGCATCGGCTTATCTGCATTATGCCCGCACGGTTTCACGCCGCGCCGAGCGTCTGGTTACAGCCCTTGCCGCAGAGGAAAACGAACCCGTATCCGCTGAGGCCATCCAGTATCTCAATCGTCTTTCTGACTTTTTCTTCGTTGCAGCCCGCTGGGCCAACAACAAAGGCACCGCAGATGTGCTCTGGGTTCCCGGCCAGAATCGTTAAGAACCCGTTAAGAGACCACAGCAAGGCCTGAGCGCGACACGACAGATCAGAAGGCCAACGGAGGCACGCAGAGCATGTTCATACCCTTGCATGACAGGAATGCCCTTCATTATGTCCGCTGGCAGTATGTCACACTCGGGCTCATCCTTGCCAATTGTCTTGTTTTCCTGATCAGCGGCGGCCCGGGTGACGGCCAAACCCTGCAAAATTTTGCAGTGTCCTACGGTCTCATTCCGAGCAGCCTGATTTGGCAATCTCCAGACTTGCTCGGGCCAACCTCTGGCATGCATTGGGGCACCTTCATCTCCTATGCGTTTCTGCATGGTGGCTGGATGCATCTCATCGGCAACATGGCCTTTCTCTGGGTCTTTGGCGACAATATCGAAGACGCGATGGGGCATGTCCGCTTTCTCGTCTTCTATTGCCTTTGCGCCGCAGGGGCGGCCCTGCTGCATGCGCTAGCCAACTGGGGCTCGCCCGTGCCGCTCATAGGAGCATCAGGCGCAACAGCGGGCATTATCGCCGCCTATCTCATGCTGCATCCCGATGTCCGCGTCTGGATCCTGATCCTTGGACGCATACCCCTTCCAATTCCCGCTATTTACTGCCTTGGTGCCTGGCTCGGGCTGCAACTTTTCAACTCCCTGACCAGCACAGAGGCCACTGTTGCATGGTGGGCGCATGTGGGAGGAGCGATCACGGGAGCCATTCTTATCCCCTTTATGAAGCGAAAAACAGTCCCCCTGTTCCAACGCGCTACGTGAAACTACCCAAAGGTTTAAGGGCCATTACAGAAACTCATGCGTCTCAGACTGACGGATTGTTGACAGGCCCAAAAGCTGCCATTACCGTCCTCCCCGATCAGGAACAAAACAATGAAGCCGCTGATATTGGATGGTCTTTTCCAAATGATGTCAGCCAAATAATATCTGTGATCATATTTCTGACCCCCAAGACATCAGAAATTGATCTCGTGGGCCTCAAACAGCAGGGACGGCACAGCGGAGCATAAAGACTCCAGGCGCTCGCAGCGAGCCAAAGCCAGTTCTCTTGCACAACGCTCAAGTCAATTGAGCCGGCCTAATGCCGGTTCACATGGGAGAATTAATCCATGAAGATCCTTGTACCCGTCAAGCGGGTTGTCGATTACAACGTCAAAATCCGCGTCAAGGCCGATGGCACTGGTGTCGATCTGGCCAATGTCAAAATGTCCATGAACCCGTTTGATGAAATTGCGGTAGAGGAAGCCGTGCGCCTGAAGGAAGCCGGCGTGGCCAGCGAGATCGTTGTTGTCTCCATTGGCGTTCAGCAGGCGCAGGAAACCCTGCGCACCGGTCTGGCCATGGGCGCCGACCGTGCCATCCTTATCAAGTCAGACGCCCCCGTCGAACCGCTGGGCGTTGCCAAGCTGCTCAAGGCCGTTGTTGAAGAAGAACAGCCCGGCATGGTCATCGTGGGAAAACAGGCCATTGACGATGATGCAAACCAGACCGGCCAGATGCTGTCCGCACTTCTTGGCTGGGGCCAGGGTGCTTTTGCTTCGGGCATCAAGGTTGAAGGCGATGTTGCCAGTGTAACGCGCGAAATCGATGGCGGCCTGCAGAATGTAACGATCAAGCTGCCTGCCGTGATGACCGCTGACTTGCGCCTCAACGAGCCGCGCTATGCCTCTCTGCCCAACATCATGAAGGCCAAGAAGAAGCCGCTCGACACCAAGGAAGCCGCAGACTATGGCGTTGACATTGCGCCGCGCCTCGAAGTGCTTTCCACCGCAGAACCGGAAGCCCGCAAGGCAGGCATCAAGGTTGAGAGCGTGGCCGAACTGGTCGACAAACTGAAAAACGAAGCCAGCGTGCTTTAAGGCAAAGCGAGGAGATAGATTATGACAACCCTTCTGATTGCCGAACATAACAACGCGGCTTTGAATGACGCCACCGCAAAAGCCCTGAGCGCAGCGCTCGAGCTGGGTGGAGACGTGGACATCCTGATCGCTGGCAAGGATTGCGCAGCTGCTGCTGAAGAAGCCGCCAAGCTGAGCGGAGCGGCCAAAATTCTGGTTGCTGAAAGCGATGCCCTTGGCCACCATATCGCAGAAGCCCTGTCTGCTCAGGTCGTTGCCATGGCAGACGCATATGATGCAATCGTGGCTCCGGCCACATCCGTTGGCAAGAACTTCATGCCGCGCGTCGCCGCTTTGCTCGACGTCATGCAGCTTTCCGAAGTCACCAAAATTGTCTCGGCCGACACCTTCGAGCGCCCGACCTATGCTGGCAATGCCATCCAGACCGTCAAAAGCGCCGACAGCAAGAAGGTCATGACGGTGCGGACCGCCAATTTTGCAGCCGCAGCATCCGAGGGCTCTGCCAGCATCGAAAATGTTGCTGCAGCTGACGCGCCCGACACCACGACCTTCGTCAGCGAAGAGCTTTCAACATCGGATCGCCCCGAGCTTGCAAGCGCCCGAGCCATCATCGCCGGTGGCCGTGGCCTGGCGTCCGAAGAACAATTCAACGGTCTTCTGACCCCGATTGCCGACAAGCTGGGCGCAGCCATCGGCGCTTCGCGCGCAGCCGTTGATGCCGGCTACGCTCCGAACGACCTGCAGGTCGGCCAGACCGGCAAGGTGGTCGCTCCCGAGCTGTATATCGCAGCAGGCATCTCCGGTGCCATCCAGCATCTGGCAGGCATGAAGGATTCCAAGGTCATTGTTGCCATCAACAAGGATGAAGAAGCACCGATCTTCCAGGTTGCCGATTATGGCATCGTGGGTGATCTGTTCGACATTCTGCCAGAGCTTGAAAAAGCCCTCTGATCTTGTGCCGAATGACCGCACCGATCAGGCAAAACCGGTCAGGTGACAAACACGAACGCGTCTTTCCAGTCATCCCGCGCTCCTCTTGGAGCGCGGGATTTTTCATATCCGGCCTCACGGTGCAGGCAAATTATCCCCATTGTTTTGCGTAACTATCAGACTTTGATCGTAGTTTTGTCGAGCAAAGGCGCTTAGCACTTGCTGCACACAATTCATGCATTCATTTGCATTTGCGAAGCATTGCACAATCTGCCAAACTTGCCCGACCATCTGGAGGCCATGCCCTGGGCATCTTCCAGCCGCCGGGACAACGAGCAGAGAACCATAGCAGAGCAATCCGTGAGCAGTGAAATGTCTGAAATCAAGAAAGTTGGGATCATTGGGGCCGGACAAATGGGCAGCGGCATTGCTCATGTCTGCGGTCTATCCGGTTATGATGTGCTCCTGAATGACATTAATCAGGAAAGACTCGATGAGGCCATTGTCGAAATTACCAGCAATCTCGAGCGGCAGGTCACCAAGGGGCGCATTTCCGATGGGCAGAAACTGGCAGCATTGGCCAAGATCACCACAACGCTGGATCTGCAGACCATGGCTGATGTGGATCTGGTCATTGAGGCGGTCACCGAGCATGAGGAAACAAAGCGCAAGGTTCTTGCCTCCATCACGCCATTCCTCAAACCCGAAGCCCTTATAGCCTCTAACAGCTCGTCCTATTCCATCACCCGCCTCGCGGCGGCCACCGACAGGGCCGAACAGTTCATCGGCATGCATTTCATGCGCCCCGTTCCGATCATGAAGCTGATCGAACTCGTGCGCGGCATAGCAACGGATGAGGCGACCTTCAGAACTTCGGAAAAATTCGTCGAGAGCTTGGGCAAGACCGTTGCCGTCTCGGAAGATTTCCCCGCCTTCATCGTCAATCGCATCCTGCTTCCCATGATCAATGAAGCCATCTACACCCTGTATGAAGGGGTCGGCACCGTGGATGCCATCGATACCGCCATGCGGCTGGGGGCCAATCACCCCATGGGGCCACTGGAATTGGCCGATTTTATTGGTCTGGATACCTGCCTGTCCGTCATGCAGGTGCTTTATGATGGATTGGCTGACAGCAAATATCGCCCCTGCCCGCTGCTGGTGAAATATGTCGAAGCCGGCTGGTTGGGGCGCAAAACGCAGCGCGGCTTCTATGACTATCGCAGCGAAATCCCCATCCCGACGCGCTAGGCTTTGCCCGAGCGATCAGGCGATCCCCATCAAACATCAAGCCAGCCCAGCATCCGGGCTGGCTTTTCTGTACAGAAATATAGAAAAACACAGAAAACTATTTAAACACACTTTAACACAGTCTTAAGAGAGCTACCGGACAATTGGGCCAAGGCAAACCATGAAACAGGAGTAACCCCAAAGGAGAATACTTGATGTCCAGCGTAGCTTCGTCCGGTGCGGCAATCGCCTACACCAACGCAGCCCAGTCAAGCATGGATCTGGGTTCGACCCTAATAAAGATGGCTCATAACGCCGATATGAATATGGCCAACACCCTTGATGCCCTCGTCCAGAAGGGTATGCAGAATAGCAACTCTGCCCCTGAAGGCATGGGCAAGGCAGTCAATATCAAGGCATAAGGTCGCTCACACGCATCCTGACGGCAATACCGCGCAGCCCTTCAAAGGCCTGCGCGTTAAAACCTGCGCTCAGAACCGGGCGTGGGCTCGCTCTCGTGTGCGGCATCCCCCAGTCCCGGTCCCCTAGGTCCTCCCGCTCCTTCTATTCCGATTCCACAATCGCTTTAACGAGTTCCTGCGCTTCTGCTGATGCCCAGGCAGCAGGGCCTGCCATATGCGCCAGTGAGCAGCCATCCTTGTTGATGATCAGCGTGGAGGGCATGCCAAACGCCATGCCCTTTGAGCGCAGGGCCGGAAACATTGCCATTTTCTCATCATAATAAAGCGTCAGATGCTCGATACCGATCTCATCGAAAAAAGCACGGGGCTTGTCTGGCGATTTGCGATCAAGGCTCACCGTGACCACTTCAAAGTCATCCCCCCCGAGCGCAGCCTGTAGCCCATCAAGATCGGGCATCTCGTGACGACAGGGCGCGCACCAGGTCGCCCACAAATTCAGAAGCACCGTCTTGCCCTTGAAATCGGCAAGAGAAAAAGCGCTGCCATCCTCGCGTTTGAAAACAAGTCCGGAGAAATCCACCGGATGCCCGCTGGTCTGAAGTGCCGCTATCGGCCCCTTGATCATAGGATCGATGGCTTCAATCTGCTGCTTGGCAGCAGGGCAGCTTTCTTGTGCGGAAACGGACGGAGGCGCAATGGCAACAGCGCCGGAAAGGGCCATCAGAAAAATCAGGCCAGCACGCAAGGGCCGGAATTTTTGAGCAAATGAAAGCATTTCTGTTTCCCCTTCTTCAATCAAGACCCCCGCCGAAGACGGGAAATCATCACAATGAGCCACAAGTGAACGATCTTTCCTCAGTATTGGCGCTGACAGTCCCATTTTGTTATGGCATAAAGCAACACGACTTACCGATCTGATCAATGGAATAAGCATCATGAGTAATAAAATGTGGGGCGGCCGCTTCTCCGAAGGTCCGGACGCCATTATGGAAGAAATCAATGCTTCCATCGATTTCGATAAAAAACTCTACTCCCAGGACATTGCCGGATCCAAAGCGCATGTGCGCATGTTGGCCAAGCAGGAAATCGTGCCTGCCGATGATGCCAAAGCCATTGAACAAGGTCTAGACACAATCGCTGGAGAAATTGAGGCAGGGGACTTCACTTTTTCGCGTGCGCTGGAAGACATTCACATGAATGTGGAAAGCCGGCTTTCAGATCTCATCGGCCCGAATGCCGGACGGCTGCATACAGCCCGCTCGCGCAATGATCAGGTAGCCACCGACTTCCGCCTTTGGGTACGCGACACCCTCGATACCCTTGATGGACAATTGCTTGAGCTCCAGAGCACTTTCGCAGGCAAGGCAGAAGAGTTCGCCAATGCCGTCATGCCAGGCTTCACCCATCTTCAAAGCGCCCAGCCGGTAACCTTCGGCCACCATATGATGGCCTATGTAGAAATGCTCTCCCGTGACCGGGGCCGTGTGCAGGATGCGCGCAAGCGCATGAATGAATGCCCTCTGGGCTCTGCTGCACTGGCAGGCACTTCCTTCCCGATCGACCGTCACATGACGGCAGAAGCCCTTGGCTTTGACCGCCCGACGGCCAACTCGCTGGACGGGGTTTCCGATCGCGATTTTGCCCTTGAAGCACTGTCTGCCGCCTCCATCTGCGCCATGCATCTTTCGCGCTTTGCTGAAGAGCTGGTCATCTGGTCATCCGCCCAGTTCCGCTTCGTGAAGCTTTCGGACAAATTCTCCACCGGCTCTTCCATCATGCCGCAAAAGCGCAATCCGGACGCAGCTGAATTGGTCCGCGCCAAATCCGGCCGCATCATCGGTGCGCTCAATGCCCTGTTGATCGTCATGAAGGGCCTGCCGCTTGCCTATTCCAAGGACATGCAGGAAGACAAGGAGCAGGTCTTCGACGCCTTGCAGAATCTGTCCTTGTGCGTTGCAGCCATGACCGGCATGGTCGCCGATCTGGAACCCAATGTGAAAGAGCTGAAAAAGGCCGCTGGCTCTGGCTATTCCACCGCCACGGATCTAGCAGACTGGCTCGTGCGGACACTGGGCATGCCCTTCCGCAACGCCCATCATGTCACCGGCAGCCTTGTTGCCATGGCCGCCGAGCGCAATATCGAGCTGCACAAGCTTACTCTTGAAGACATGCAGACGGTCGAGCCGACCATCACCGAAGATGTTTTCTCGGTGCTCTCGGTCGACAAATCCGTCCGAAGCCGCGTCTCTTTTGGTGGCACCGCTCCTGCCAATGTTAAAAAACAGGCAAAAAGCTGGCTGAAAAAGCTTGAAAAAGAAAAAGCAGCCAAGCAATAGTCAACAAGAACAAACAGGCCGGAGCCAACAAAGCCCGGCCTCGTTCATGGTGCGCTACCTCCGCCACCATCCAGACCATGCGAAGAAAAAGGGATATCAAGCGATGGCTCATGGCATTTTTTCAAAGTCCGTCGTCAAAACCGCCGCAACCGGCCTCATCGCATTGGGCATGGTGGCCAGCCTAGCTGCCTGCGGCGTGCGTGGACCACTGCAGGCCCCGTCAGCCAACACCAATGCACAAAGCACCATCAAGGATCCGGTGGCAAGCGAGGGAGCCGTTGACGAGCAAGAGCCTCAGGCCACCCCGACGAAGACGGCCAACGACGACTTCTTCCTCGACCCTCTGCTCTAGGAACAGCCTTACGTTACGGCCCCCCGGCGCCCGGAATCGAAACCATGCCCGCTCGTCTGCCACGCAAAAGCGCGTGCTTGCGACTGAAGAGCCCAAAGAAAAGAGATAGCCATGCACCATTTCGATTATATCGACGGCGTCATGCATGCCGAAGGCGTTTCCATTCCGGACATCGCCAAGCAAGTCGGAACCCCTTTCTATGTCTATTCCACCGCCACGCTCGAACGCCATTACAAGGTGTTTTCCGAGGCTTTTGGTGATGTGGACTCCATGCTTTGCTACGCCATGAAGGCCAACTCCAATCAGGCTGTACTGAGGGTGCTCGCACGCCTTGGCGCTGGTGCAGACGTTGTCTCTGAAGGAGAAATGCGTCGCGCTCTGGCCGCAGGTATTCCCGCTTCAAAAATCCTCTTCTCCGGCGTAGGCAAAACCCGCCGCGAGCTGACCTTTGCGCTGGAACAGGACATTCTCTGCTTCAATGTCGAATCCGAGCCCGAGCTTGAGCATTTGAGCAGGATCGCTGCAGAGCTTGGCAAAGAGGCTCGCATTTCCTTGCGGATCAATCCGGATGTGGATGCAAAGACCCATGCCAAGATCGCGACCGGAAAATCGGAAAACAAATTCGGCATTCCCTGGAAGCGCGCCCGCAAGGTATATCAACGCGCCAACAGCCTGCCCGGCATCAAGGTCACCGGCATCGACATGCATATCGGCAGCCAGATAACCCATCTGGAACCCTTTGATTCTGCATTCGAGCGCCTTGAAGATTTGGTCAAACAATTGCGCAGCGATGGCATCGAGATCGATCATGTGGATCTGGGGGGCGGCCTGGGTATTCCCTACCAGAACACCCAGTCGCCACCGCCTCTGCCGCGCGACTATGCCGAAACGGTCAAGAAACATGTCAAGCATCTCGACTGCAAGGTCTATTTCGAGCCTGGCCGCCTCATCGCAGGCAACGCGGGCGTGCTGATCACCGAGGTCATCTATCGCAAGGAAGGAGAAGGCAAAACCTTCGTCATTGTAGATGGTGCCATGAATGATCTCATCCGGCCCACGCTCTATGAAGCATGGCACGAGGCCAAACCCGTAACCGAACCATCCTACGACACCCCCGTCTCGAATGTGGACATTGTAGGCCCCGTTTGTGAAACAGGAGATTTCCTAGCGCAGGATCGTCCCCTACCGCATATGGATTCAGGCGATCTGGTGGCTATCATGTCAGCGGGAGCTTATGGCGCGGTGCAGGCCTGCACTTATAACAGCCGCCTGTTGGTGCCCGAAGTGCTGGTCAGTGGCGACAAGTGGCATGTCATCCGAGAACGCAAGAGCTATGAAGAATTGCTCGCGCTGGACAGCGTGCCAGACTGGCTGGAAGAATAGTCCGACCGATAGCTGAATGTAAAAAGGGATGGCAAATGCCATCCCTTTTTTAAACGCTTGTCATAAGCTCCAGCCGGAAACCAACTTATCCATACATCGCACGCGACATGGAAACCGGACCAAGAGACGCCTCTCCAGACAGGGCCTCTCTCACGGCACGGCGAATTTCTGCCAGAGAAAAGGGTTTTGACACCACATCATGCACAATAGCAGCGAGGCTATCACAGCGCTCGCGCTGATCGGCAAATCCGGTCATCATCAGGATTGTCATTTCCGGCCAGCTGGTTGCGGCAGACTTGGCCAATTCAATGCCATCCATTTCGGGCATTTTGATATCAGTCAGAAGCAGGTCAAAAGACCCTCCATGCTCTGCAAGAAGGTCCATAGCATCTGTTCCGTCTTCAGCGGTTTTGACGTCATGCCCGTCCATCATCAATGCCCGCTGCACAAACATGCGAACCCCGTCGTCATCTTCGGTAAGAAGAATTCGGGCCATAACCTTACCCCCAAAATACTCTTTTTAGTCACACCAAGATCTTTTGCCGATCTTGCTCGCCTATTTGACAGCCAAAAGGTTTACCAAAAGCGAAAACGGGACGGAAAAATTGAAGCACCGGCATGTTTACACATAAAGAAAAGCGCAGATCCAACCCTTCGGTTCGACCTGCGCCCTTACCCATAAATCACATTCAATTATCTGATTTTATTGATCGTTTTCTTCCAGATAGCCAACAAAAGGCACTTCCCGGTATGAGTGTGCCTTATCCATTCCATAACCGACAACAAATTTGTCAGGGCATTCAAAACCGACATATTCCGCATCAAGATCGGCGACCCTTTTGCCCGGCTTATCGAGCAAAACGGCAATGTCTGCGCGATTGGCGCCACGTTCCTGCAACAGATTCTTGGCATAGGCCAGAGTGCGCCCGGATTCCAGAATATCGTCAATCAGTAGCACATCGCGATCCTTCACGATCACCTCGATGTCCCGCACAACTTTCACATTGCCTGAAGATTTGGTGCCAGAGCCGTAGCTGGAGAGCGACATGAATTCCACTTCCAGCGGAACACCGGCGCGATACAGAGAGCGTAGCAGATCAGCTGCAAATACAAAGCTTCCCTTGAGGACCGCAATAACGAGCAGATTTTTATAACCAGCCTCTGCGATGGCGTTTGCCAGTTCCTGATTTCGGCTGGCGAGTGTCGCCTCGTCATAGAGGACTTCAATGGTATCTGTCATGAATTTTTCCGGCTTCCCTTCAGACTCAGACTCTGTCAGATGGCCTGGCCTATGATGATCTATTCGTTGAACACGCGCATCGAGAGATATCTTGCTTGCGCGGGCGCAGCAATCGACGTCTCGATCAGTTTGCGCTCACCCGGCCCGAGGCCCACATGGTCCGGTCCGATGGTCCATGAATAAAGCTCAAGACGCTCCTTGCCAAGGACGGAAAACTCCACAGAGGGAAGAATCACAGGTTCAGTGCCCGGATTGACCAGTTCGGTCTCGATGGCGAGCACTGGTGACCCGCTTTTCTGCTCAAGACGCACGTCAACCATCTCGATATCGACACCGACCACATTCACATCCATTCCAAACATGGAATAAAGAGAAGCGAGGTCCGGAATGCGTTTCACCCAGAATTGAGGCGCCATAAACAGAGCCCCCAGCAAAATCACCGTGGCGGCAAGAGCAGCGCTACCCATCACCCACTCTTTTTTCACTGAACGGCTGGCGCCAGCTCCCCCCTTTTGCTTTTTGGCGCGCGCCTTGCGCCGCCGACTGCGCGCCCGGGCTTCTGTTCCGCCGCGCGCGACTTTCTTTTGCGCTTCAAAAGCAGCGGCATCCAGAAGATCGACCACAGGAGGCTGGAAATCATCCCCGCCGTCTCCCTTCACGACAAAGGGCTTGGAATCCTCATCATCGGCCGCAGCATCATCTGCCCCGTCCTCAGACTCTCCTGCGGGCAAAGCCTCTGCTTTCTGGGGCTTCTTGGGTTTTTCAGCTTTTTCCGCCTTGCCAGCAGGCTCATCAAACAGGGAATCGATATCGTCCTGGCTCTGCTCCTCGCCTCCTGAGGGGCTGTCAAACAGCGCGTCAATATCATCCTGACTTTGCTCTTCGCCACCAGACGGGCTGTCAAACAGCGCGTCAATATCATCCTGACTTTGCTCTTCGCCACCAGACGGGCTGTCAAACAGCGCGTCGATATCGTCCTGGCTTTGTTCCTCGCCACCGGAGGGGCTGTCAAACAGAGCGTCGATATCATCCTGACTTTGTTCCTCGCCACCAGACGGGCTGTCAAACAGAGCGTCGATATCATCCTGACTTTGCTCTTCGCCACCGCCAGAAGGGCTGTCGAACAAGGCATCGATATCGTCCTGACTTTGTTCCTTTCCCTCAGCAGGTTGCGCCTCGGGTTCTTTTGCCGCTGGCTTTGGGGCAGGTTTGGGGTCAGGTGCCTTTTCAGGCTTCGGTTCAGGGGTCTGTTCCGCATGCCAGGTTTCCCCGCAACTGGAACAACGCACGGACCGCCCTTCAGCGCCGATATAATCATCGGGGACCTGATAGCTTGTCGCACAATTTGGGCAGGTTATCTTCATAGGTGCTTCAACGCTGCAAAGGAATGGGTATAAGCGGCTCCCCGCCTTTTGACGCCCACATTCTAGACAAAGCATTGAAAGGAGGCGAATCATCCACAACATAGGATATCAGCCATTAAGGCTTTGCCAAGCCCCGCTCAAAGATCAATGATTGTGTATAGTTATCGGGTGAATCGGGACACCAAATCATGCAAGCTGCCATCAAACGACCAGAAGGAAGATCATATTGATTCGCTTTGAGAATGTTGGCCTGCGCTATGGAATGGGACAGGAAGTGCTGCGCGATGTGTCTTTTCACATCCCACAGAACTCCTTTCAGTTTCTTTCCGGCCCCTCGGGGGCTGGCAAGACATCCCTGCTCAAACTGATGTTCCTCTCGCTCAAACCAAACCGCGGCCTGATCAAGATCTTCGGTCGCGATACCGCTCGCCTTGACCATGATGAACTGGCCAAGCTACGCCGACAGATCGGCTTTGTCTTTCAGGAATTCCGACTACTCAACCACCTAACAACCTTCGAAAATGTCGCTCTGCCATTACGGGTCAAGGGCATGTCGGAGAGCGCCTATAGAACCGATGTGGCCGAATTGCTGGAATGGGTCGGCCTTGGCCACCGTATGCATGTCTATCCGCCTGTGATGTCTGGCGGGGAAAAGCAGCGCGCTGCGATTGCGCGCGCCCTCATCTCCCGCCCCAAGCTTCTGCTGGCAGACGAGCCAACCGGTAACGTTGACCCGATTCTTGCCCGCCGCCTTCTGCGCCTGTTTGTTGAATTGCACAGATCAGGCACCTCCATTGTCATCGCAACGCACGACACCAGCCTGATGGATCAGATTGAGGCGCGCCGCATTGTGCTGAACGATGGAACTCTCTACATTTACGATTAAGAGAGGAGAGCCCCATGGCCAGACGCCCCACCGATAGAGACGGACAAGACAGAACGCACGCCCCGATGCCGTCCAGCACGCCGCGCGTCGGCCCCAATCTTGGTCCCAGGCCAGGTCCTGTAGGCGAGGAAGCGTTCAAGCCGCATGCCAGCACCAGACAACCGGCAGGCCCCAATGAGCTGCCTTCCCTGACCAAGGGCAAGAATCCGCTCTCCAAACCGGGCAAGGCGCGCAAGAAAAGCTCCAGAATGCGCCAGCTGCGTCAGATGAAGCCCAAGCGCTTTACCCAGCAGATCCCCTTCTCGGACAAGAAGCCCGGCCCGATTGTCCCCAAAGGAACCATCGCGGGCCACGCGCTCGTACTGGTGATCGCCATCATGAGCTTCCTTGCCGCACTCACTGTCGCAGCCGTGACCATCATTTCCGATGCTACGCGGGACTGGCAATCTGACATCAGCCGCGGCGCAACCATCCAGATCAGACAGCTGGAGGGCGTCGAGATGGAAGGGGAATTGGCCAAGGCCATCAATATTGCTCGCCAGACCCCGGGCATCACAAGCGCCACGGCCCTCACGTCGGATGAATCCAATTCGCTGCTCGAGCCATGGCTGGGGCTCGATATCACCTTTGATGATCTACCTATTCCGCGTCTGATAGAGCTGACCATCGATGACCCTTCGGCAGTGGACTTCGCATCATTAAGCAGGCAATTGCAGGAGCAGGTGCCCGGCGCCGTTCTGGATAACCACCGCTTCTGGGTGGAACGACTGCGTTCCATGGCCGAAACCGCCATCTTCATCGGCTTCACCATCATGGTGCTGGTGGTCACAGCCACGGTTCTAACCGTGGTCTTTGCCACCAGATCGGCCATGTCGGGCAACAAGGAAACGATCGAGGTGCTCCACTTTGTGGGAGCCAGCAACAAATTCATTGCCGGCGAATTCCAGCGCAAATTCTTTACCCTCGGCTTTCAGGGCGCCCTTGCTGGCGGCGGGACCGCCGTCGTCACCTTCCTTATCATACAGGGGTTGCTGCGCGCGCAGGAAGGGTCTGCCGCCCTTGATCAGATGCAGGCCCTACTCGGTGTTGTGCAACTGGGCGCCAACGCCTATCTTGGCACCTTCGCTCTGGTGATCTTGATCGCCGTATTCACCGCAATCACAACACGATTGACCGTTATGAATACGTTGAAAAAGCTATCCTGAGCAGAATTGGCCTCGACAGGCTGTGCCCAAATGCGGATAAAGCACCCATCACAACCAACGCCGGACCCGGAATGCCCCAGTCACCCACACAACAGAGCTCTGCCTTGAGAAAAGGGGTATTTGCTCTTTTCTTCGCGGCCTTTATTGGCCTGTGTGCGCTGTTGATTGGCTGGGCAATCTTCATCGCCTATGCGCTGACAGCCGATGAAACGCCCCCTGAGCCAGCCGACGCCATCGTCGTCGTCACGGGGGGAGCGGGTCGGTTGGAACGGGCAATAGAATTGCTCAAGGAAGACAAGGGCCACAAGCTGCTCATTTCCGGCGTACACTACAGAAACACGGACCGCACCCTGTTTGCCCGCTTCGATCTGGATGAAGAGACGATCAACTGCTGTGTCGATCTGGACAGGGAAGCGCTGAATACGGTTGCCAATGCCACCCAGACGGCGATCTGGGCCAAGGAAAACAATTTCAAAAGCCTCATCATCGTCACCAGCGCTTATCACATGCCCCGGACCCTTTTGGAAATGCGCCGCGCGGCACCAGACGTATCCTTCCAAAGCGATCTTGTGGCCGGATCAACCAAACAGCCGCTCTTGTCTCGCCTGATCAACTGGAACACGGTACACCTGCTAACCAAGGAATATTTCAAGCTTCTGGCCGCTGTGCTGCACGGGACCACCGAGAGACTCTTGAGCCATCGGGGGCAATAGCCTGAGACGATCATGTCTCTGGACAGATCTGTCATTTTCACCGATAAATGGTTTCACCAAGCCAGATCCGAGAGCTGTGCGCGCGGAGCTGCACAGAGGCACATAAAAACCAATGGACCAGTGCGTGTCTTTCAAACCGGAAGAGCCGAATGAAAGAAAAACGCATCAGATAACCCGAGCGGAACAAGACCCAGATGCTGATTATCCGATCCGTGCTATTCAACGCAGCCTTTTATCTGTCGACAGCGCTCATGCTGATCATATCCATTTTCACCTACCCCCTGCCCCGCCGCTATCTGATCAAACTGGCAGGCATCTGGGCAAAGGTATGCGCATGGCTCTTTACCACCATCGTGGGCGGCAGCTATGAGGTGAGAGGGGCGGAGAAAATTCCCAAAGGCCAGAGCATCATCCTCGCTTCCAAGCATATGAGCGCCTTTGAAACCTTCGCTCTGGTACCGCTGGTGGACGACCCACTATTCATTCTCAAGCGCGAATTGCTGCGCTATCCGCTTTTCGGCTGGGCCTTGCTGAAAACCGACATGATCCCCATCGACCGCAGCGCCGGACTGAAAGCCCTGCGCGGCATGCTGCTCGAAGCACGCAAGAAAATGACTGCCGACAGCAGGCAACTCATCATCTTCCCCGAAGGCACACGCCGGCGCCCCGACACTGAGCCAGTCTATAAGTTCGGTATCAGCCATATCTATCATGCCCTGGAAGTGCCCTGCTATCCTGTGGCCCTCAACACCGGTCTGTTCTGGCCGAAAGGCAGCCCGATTCGCCATTCCGGCAAAATCATCATCGAGATTCTGCCTCCGATCGAACCGGGCATGGGGATGCGTCCATTTTTCGAACAACTTAGTGAAACCATAGAATCGCATTCAAATCGGCTGATTTCCGAAGCCCGTGCTGCCAACAAAGACCTCCCTCCACCGACAAAAACCGAAGCCTAGATTCTAAATATTGTATTTTTTAAGAATCGAACTACATAATGTAGACAAAGAACAAGTTGCATCCCATTAAGGATTGTTCTATATTTGTTCTTATTAAGATCAAGATGTGTTGGGGATCGAGTATGTCGTTTGGGGCCATTGGAGACTTCGCTGTCGACAGCCTGCGCAATCGCTTCTGCTACTGGCAGAGCGACAGCGGCAATAGATATATTTTCACCCAGATTCCCGAAGATGACATTTCCAGCTTCGAAAATTGCATCCTGTTGCTGGCCACCGAAAACGCCGACAAGCTTCAGCCTGAATTGAAGTGGATCGGCGAAATCTCGGATCTGTCCCCGCTCGCCTTTCGCGATATCGCCCCTGAGGACGTCAAGGATCTGGTGGTCTATGTTCACCTGTTGGCAGGTAGCGAACATGAACGCCAGCAGGTCATTGACGATTTGGCACGCGATGCTGGACGGGAAATCTGCCTGCTTAGTGCATAAAGCAGATCATCCAGATGGCTCACCCCATATGGTAGCAGATAACACTTACAGCCAACCCCGCTTGTTCATTGTTTCCCCTAGCTAGGGTTTGGCTTTTAGCCTCAGCGCGTCAGCCAGTTCATAAAGAGCCTCATCCTCGATATTGATCTCCTTGAGATGATCCACCGTGTTGAGCACATAGTCAATGTTGGGACCGGCCTCACCCTGACTTTTCAGAACAATCTTCACCTGTTCCTCAAGGTCTAGCTTTCCCGCATATTGCCCATGCGTTGTGTCGGCAACATAGGTCACAGCCTCCACCTTGCGCGGCGCGCCACCAACCGTGACCGAAGCGATCTCGACGGGTACAAATTCTTCCAGATAGACGGAGGTGACCTGTTCGCGCGCGCGCAGATAGTCAATCACCGCCTCACGCTGGCTGCCGTCGACACGAAACACCATCCCCTGACAGGAACCGCCCTCACTCAGTCCCATCACCAGTCCGGGATTTTCCGGCGATCCACGATAGACATGGGAATAGACACAGAGTGCGCGGTGATAGCCCTCGAGGGTACCAATATAGGATTCTTCAAAGTCGAATCCGGGTCGCCACATGAGAGAGCCATAACCAAAGACCCAAAGATCGCGCATGCCAACTGCCTCCAAACAGGATACAAACAACTAAAATCGGTTCGTTATAAAAACCGCCATGATTGCGCCATAAGATGACGCAACAAAGGACGTGAAATACCAATACCGGTCGACATTTGCAACAGAACGAGTGCCGAATGCCTCAACAGCCACCAGAGCAAACCAATCAGGTCAAGCAGAAAAAAGGCGCCAAGCGCCTCCTGTGGGGTGCCGCCATCATTCTCGTCCTGATTGCAGCAGGATGGTCAGGCTTCTGGTATTATGGCTATACGACCACACAAGCCCTTGTGGATCAATTTGTCGCCCGCGAGGTGAACGGACAGAAAATAGTGCGCTGTCAGGACCGGAAATTGGGTGGCTACCCGGTGCGGTTGGCCCTTGATTGTTCGTCCTACGCGGTTGTCGATCCTGCCTCCGGATGGCAGGTCTCTGGCGGCCCCTTGCAAGTCTACTGGCAAATTCATGAGCCGGGTCGGGCCAGTATTAAGACCCACGCCCCCATGCATATCGAGCAGCCAGCCTTTGGCCAGAGCTATGACATCACTGGCAGCCTCATCCAGAGTTCGGTTTTGCTCACACCACCCAACGGCATACGTGCCGTGTCCTTCAAAGCGGAGGAGGCCACGCTGGCCGCCAACAATGCGGTTCTCGGCCAACCCGTTGGCACCATCAAGGCTGACAGCCTCGAATTCAATGCCAGCCCACGGCAGCAGACAACTGGCGATCTGGATCTCACTTTCAAGGCAAGCGAACTTTCAATCGATCGCATCCCTGTTCTCAATGGCGAAATGACTTTCACCGCCAAGGACGGCCTGAACGCATTGATGCAGGATCGACGCGACCCGGCCGGTTTGTGGCTACGTCAATCGGGCAAAATCGAAAATATCGATGGCTGGCTGGAAATTGGCCAGAAAACCCTGAAGCTGAAGGGTGACATCGCTTTCAATCAGGCAGGCCTTGCCAATGGCACCCTCAAGCTGCGCATCCTCAACCCCAGCCTCGAGACCGCCAAGGTGAAGTCAACTCTCTCAGCCGAGCGCGACGGCTTCAACGGCCCGCTCACCGGCCTTCAGTTGATGGGAAAACCGGTGCGGGATGGAGATCTGGTCGGCTCTGAGGTCAAGATCACGCTGGTCAATGGTGCAATAAAGGCAGGGTTCCTGCCTTTGGGGACCCTGCCTGCTTTGCGATAGCGATTGATTGAAAGGCACGTCAGGATCGAAAAACCGGATGGCTCGCGCTTCCGTATCCGGTGATAGCGATCAGCTGCCGGTATATTCGTGATCATCGCTGCTCAGTGTTGGAGCATGGGTCTCGCCCTCTTTGAGATGACGGCCAAAGTCCGAAGCGGCTATTTCCTGACCGGCATCGATAATGCTGCGGCGAATGGAACGCGTACGCGAGAAGAGGTCGAACAGGGCATCCCCATCCCCCCAGCGAATGGCCCGCTGCAAAGCCGTCAAATCTTCGGTAAAGCGCCCCAGCATCTCAAGAGCGGCTTCCTTGTTATGCAAAAAAACATCCCGCCACATGGTCGGGTCGGATGCTGCAATACGGGTAAAGTCGCGGAAACCACCGGCAGAATATTTAATGACTTCGGAATTGGTCACCATTTCCAGATCTGACGCGGTCCCTACGATATTATAGGCAATCAGGTGCGGCAGGTGAGAGGTGATGGCCAGCACATTGTCGTGATGATGCGCATCCATCAGTTCCACATTGGACCCGACCGTTGACCAGAAGGTCTTGACCTTCTCGATGGCTCCTTCATCCGTGCCCTCAGGAGGCGTCAGAATACACCAGCGATTGATGAACAGCTCGGCAAAGCCTGCATCAGGACCGGATTCCTCGGTACCCGCGATCGGGTGCCCCGGCACGAAATGCACATGAGCGGGCAGATGTGGCTGCATCTGGCGAATGATCGACATCTTGACCGAGCCGACATCCGTGATGATAGCGCCTTCCTTCAAATGAGGCGCAATCGCCTTGGCCACGGTGCCACAAACGCCGACTGGCGTGCAGACAACGACGAAATCGGCATCCTTGACACTCTCAGCCACATCCTTGTGATAGCTGTCTCCCAAGCCCAATTCTTCAGCACGCGCCAATGTGGCATCGGATCGCGTATGCACCGCGATATGCTCGACCAGCCCTTTTTGACGGGCTGCCAAAGAAATGGAAGACCCCAGAAGACCGATACCGATCAGGGTCATGCGCTTGAAAAGAAAGTCTGTCATCCAATTTACCCTTTGAGGAATTCCGCCAAATGGCCGATCACGGCCTCACACGCTTCTGCGGTGCCAATGGTCATACGCAGTGCGTTTGGCAAACCATATCCTCCAACCTGTCGCAGAACGCAGCCCTTGGTCTGCAAGAAAGCATCTGCTTCTGCTGCACTTTTGCCCGGTGCATCCGGGAAATGAATGAGAATGAAGTTGCCCACACTCGGGGTCACTTTCAGTCCCAGTGCTTCCAGAGCAGCAGAGGTCTTTGGCAGCCATTCCCTGTTATGCACCACGGCCTTGCGGATAAAATCCTGATCACGCAGGGCAGCAACACCTGCGGCCTGAGCTGCACCGGAAATATTGAACGGCGGGCGAATACGATTCATGGCATCGATAATGGCCTGCGGTCCATAGCACCAGCCAAGGCGCAACGCGGCAAGGCCATACACCTTCGAGAAGGTGCGCGACATCACCACATTCTCAGTGGTCGCTGCCAGCTCGATGCCAGCCTCATAGTCATTTTCAGCCACATATTCCGAGTAGGCCGCATCCAGAACCAAAACCACATGCTTTGGCAAACCGGCATGCAAGCGGCGCACTTCAGACACTGGAATATAGGTGCCGGTCGGATTGTTCGGGTTGGCCAGAAAAACCATCTTGGTCTTGTCTGTCACCGCAGCAAGAATGGCGTCCACATCGGTCGTCAGATCCTGCTCCTTAGCAACAACAGGAACACCGCCTGCAGCCTGAATGGCAATGGGATACACCGCAAAACCATATTGGCTGTAAATTGCTTCGTCACCACGCTCAAGGAAGGTGTAGCACAGCAGGCTGAGCACTTCGTCCGAGCCAGCACCGCACAGAATACGATCAGGATGCAAACCATGCACCTCGCCGATCACCTCGCGCAGAACAACACTGCCGCCATCGGGATAAAGCTCCAGATTACCCGTCATCTGACGGAAGGCATCCATTGCCATGGAGCTTGCACCGAAAGGAGATTCGTTGGAGGACAGTTTGTGAATGGGCGCCGCCCCATCAATCTCGGCCTTGCCGGGAACATAAAGCGGGATATCGAGAAGCCCTTCACGCGGCTGAGGCCGTTGGGGCTGTCCGGAAGAGGACATTTCACCACTCCTGATAATCTTAAGTCTACAATTGCTTCCGGCAGTCTTACAGCCAAGCCGGAAGCCCATTCAAGCAAAAAGGTGGGATTGAACGATCAAAGAGCCAGATTTGATCGAAAGATCAAAAATTCGCGCCTTTTGAAGCGAAATCAAGGCCTATTCGGCAGCAGAGAGCGCAATTGGCGTCCAATAGCCACCAACAACCCCGCGGATCACCATCGGGTTGCTGGGCGAGCGTGTCAGACCTTCCACTTCCACATCAGCCACCGAGAAAGGCACGGCAACAAGGCATTCACAATGCCCCTCTTCCATGACACAGGAGATCAACTGACCACCGATGCGGTTGACAGCGTCCTGCACCCCTTCCTCATGCGGAGCACAAAGGGCCACCAGACGCATATCCGGCACGGTCGTATCCATCAATGGCATGGACAGCACGAAGGTATCCAGATCCACCGGGCGCCCCGCCTGTTTGATCACCGGCAAGCGACCGATAATCTGCACGCCATCCTTGGAAAGCGGAACCCACCAGGCGCTTTTGGCGTCGCTCTGGTTGGCGACAAGCCCGAGGGCGGCTCCATCGCCAGCGCGCACCTGTTCGATCACGTCAGCACTATCGGCAGCTTCCTTGAAGCCCACCGTAAATCCGAAATAGAAGCGGGCGACATCGCGCAGTTCAACGCCCGGCTCGACAATCACATCATAAGGGGCCTGCATATGGGTAAAGGTGGCGATGATTTCGCGCCAGAGATGCTCCACGGTCGTAATCGGCAGGATACCCCGATGCCGCCCGACAAGCCGGCGCATCATATCCATCTCGCGTCCTGGCCGGAAGGCCGCTCCGGGCTTGTGTGTGCGCTTCACCGCGATCAGGGCCTGAACGATTTCACTGCGCTCGATCAAATGCCGGTGAATGGACTCGTCGATGCTGTCAATTCTCTGCCGCAGCTCATCCAGTGTCGGCTCGTCCTTTTGCGCGCCGCCCTCTTTGCTATCCGTCATGATCGTCCTGTCTTCAATTGTCTCTGCGCAGTCACTTGGCCAACGCCGATGAGCCGATGAAACGCATCCGGCAACAGGCTGATTTCCGCGCGCCGTTCAATGCGCTTAATCGAATAGTATCCCTTTGATTGGATAGTATCCTTAAAAGGGAGACACCACAAAAGCAAAGAAAAGATTTGACTTGTCCCCCCATGCTCCCTAGCTACTTTGCACAAGACAAAAAAACCAGTCCGTCTTTGGAGAAAATGCCCAATGAACAGTCCGACCGACAAGAACAATCCGGAAACCGGAGTGAAAAGTCGGGAAGAGCGCGCCCACCACGAGGCGCTGTCTCCATCCAGCCGGAGTGTCACCTTCGGCCCGGACACCCCGCTCAAGCTAGATGCTGGCGGAGAACTCTCTCCCTTCACCATCGCCTATGAAACCTATGGCAGCCTGAACGAAGACCACTCCAACGCTATCCTCGTTTTCCACGCCCTGACCGGAGACCAATATGCCGCCTCCCCCTCGCCGGTAACCGGCAAGCCGGGCTGGTGGTCCACCATGATCGGACCGGGCAAGCCCATTGATACCGAACGCTATTTCGTTATTTGCTCAAACGTTCTGGGCGGCTGTTCAGGCTCCACAGGCCCGGCCTCCATCAATCCGGCCACCGACAAGCCCTATGGCCTTGACCTGCCGGTGATCACCGTGCCGGACATGGTGCGCGCCCAGACGATGCTGGTTGACTATCTGGGTATCGACAAACTCTTCAGTGTGATTGGTGGCTCCATGGGTGGCATGCAGGCCATGCAATGGGCGGCTGCTTACCCCGAGCGGGTGAACTCGGCGATCCTGATCGCCACCGCTTCGCACCATTCATCGCAGAATATTGCCTTTTACGAGGTTGGCCGCCAAGCCGTGATGGCCGATCTGGACTGGCATGGCGGACGCTACTATGACTATGACGTCACGCCGAAAAAGGGCCTCGCCGTAGCGCGTATGGCAGCCCATGTGACCTACATGTCCGAACAGTCACTGCAGAATAAATTTGGCCGCAATCTGCAAAATAGTACGGAAAAAGGCTTTTCCTTTGATGCCGAGTTTGAAATCGAGAGCTATCTGCATCATCAGGGCATGACTTTCGTGGATCGCTTCGACGCCAATTCCTATCTCTATGTCACGCGGGCGATGGACTATTTCGATCTGGCCGCGAGCTATGATGGACAGTTGGCCAAAGCCTTCATGGGCACCAAGGCGCGCTTCTGCGTTGTCTCCTTCACCTCCGACTGGCATTTCCCAACCTCGGCCAGCCGCACCATCGTGCATGCGCTCAATGCGGCAGGCGCTTCGGTCAGCTTTGTCGAGATAGACAGCGACAAGGGCCATGACGCCTTTTTGCTCGAAGAGCCTGAATTCTTCGATGCCATCAACGGCTTCCTGCATGCTGCCGATCGCAGCAATGACCAGTCCGGCAACCACGATGATACGGAGGAGCGCTCATGAGTAAGCCCGACAAGAAGGCCCTCATCGTCGGCGGACGCGCAGACAACACCCGCATCGACTTCGAGCTGGTGGCAGACATGATCAACCCCAACACCAAGATTCTTGATGTAGGTAGCGACGATGGCGCCCTGCTAGAATTGCTGCGTGACAGTCGCAATGTGGAAGGACGCGGCATCGAGCTGTCCCAAAAGGGGGTCAACAAATGCGTGGCCCGTGGCCTGTCGGTTATTCAGGGCGATGCGGATGAAGATCTGATCTATTATCCCGACGACAGCTTTGATTATGTCATCCTCAGCCAGACCATTCAGGCCACACGCAACCCCAAACTCGTGCTGGAGCATTTGCTGCGCATCGGGCGCAAGGCTATTGTCTCTTTCCCCAATTTCGGTCATTGGCGCGTGCGTTCGGATCTTCTCTTCCGTGGCACGATGCCAGTCAACGATTACCTGCCCTACAGCTGGTATGACACCCCGAATATCCATTTCTGCACGGTGCGGGATTTTGTCAATCTGTGTCGGGAAACCAATGCCGAAATCGAGAAAGCCCACGGCATTCAGGGCGATGGCGAACGCATCTCCTTTTCCGCGCCATGGTGGTTCTGGAATCTGTTTGCCGAGCAGGCCATTTTCCTTCTAAGCCGCAAGCGCTAGTCGCGCTCTCCCTTCGGCCAATCTTCAACATTGGCAAAAGAATTGTAGGCCGGGAAATGCCCACCCGCTGAAGGCAGATTGGGAACCGGCAGGAAAACAGGGCGGAAGCTGGTCTTCACCTTGCTGGCTTCCGTACTCACCAGCCCTTGCGCCAACAGCTTGGTTGCCTCCACAATCAGAACGCCGGAAAAAGCGGGCCAGCATTGCGTCCCGATCCGTTCCCACAGATGCGCCGAGCCCAGAAAGCGCTGCCGCTTGAAGGGAGCGAAATAGAGCCCGTCATTCCAGCGGGTCGGCGTAAACATGGTATCGCGCAAGAGGTGTCTTAGCTGTCTTTTCGAGAAGGGCCGCCCATAGGCAAAGGGAGAATGCTCCACCCGCGCCCAAACGCCGCGCCGGTTTGGCACCACGATCATCAAGCGCCCGCCCGGCGTCAGAACGCGCCAGATCTCGCGCAAATGCTCAGCCGGATTGTCAACCAGCTCCAGCATATGCACCAGCACAACCCGGTCAATGCTGGCATCGGCCAAAGGCAAATCACTGCTCTGGACAAGCGCAGTCGATGAAGCTCCATTCGAAGGCCAGTAGACAGCTCCCTGCTGCGAGGGCATGAAAGCCAGAGCACGTTCGGCATGTTCGCGCATACTGCGGATATAGGGGGGAGCATAGCCCATCCCCAGAACACTCAGCCCCTTGAGGTTGGGCCAGAGCGTCTGAATGCGCTGATTGACATGGTGCGCAGTCACACGTCCCAACGGCTGGGTATAGAAATTTCTCAAATCCAGAACATCAAGAAACATGAAAAACAGCACGCACCGCGTAAGCGGCTCCCCATCGTTGGCTCGTGGCTAGCCACTCTAATGTGGCATCTCGCACCACCAATTCCAAGCGGCAAAAATCACATAATGAGCAAGCTGGCAATTGCGTCCGCGCGGGTGGCCCCTATATTGAGAAAGAATCTGGGCATTCCCTCGAAAACATGCAACTGTGATCGGCAATGCCAGACAGCAATCACTGGAGAGACCCAAATGACCAATCAGCCCCTTGAAACAAAACTCATTCCCTGCCGATCGGACAATTATGCAGTGTTGGTCCATGACAAGGAGGCGAACCTCACTTTTCTGGTGGATGTCCCCGAAGCGCCAGCCATCCGACAGGCCCTGAAGGAAACGGACTGGTCTCTGACACATATTCTGATCACCCATCATCACTATGACCATGTGGAAGGGCTTGCCGCCATCAAGGGAGAAACCGGAGCCACGGTCTATGGCCCAGCGGACAGCGCCAGCAAGATAGGCAATATCGACGAGCCTCTCTCCGACGGAGACAGCTTCAAATTTGGCGACCAGAAGGTCTATGTGCTGGGAACGCCGGGCCACACGCTTGACCATATCAGCTATTGGCTGCCCGATGCCGAGTTGGCCTTCACGGGTGACACGCTCTTCGCCATGGGCTGTGGTCGCGTGTTTGAAGGCACCCTTAAGGACATGTGGTTTTCCGTTGACAAGCTGGCAAAACTGCCGCCGGAAACGACCTTTTTCTGCGGTCACGAATATACTGAGGCCAATGGCAATTTCTGCCTGAGCATTGAACCGGACAATGAGCTGCTCCAGCAGCGGGTAGAAGAGGTTAAAAGCTTGCGAGCCCAAGGACTACCAACTGTGCCGTCAACCATTCTGGATGAACTGACCACCAACAGCTTCTTGCGCGCCAATGACGCGGACGTTAAGGCCTCTTTGGGCATGGCCGATGCTGAAGATTGGGAAGTTTTTGCCGAGATCCGCACCCGCAAGGACAATGCCTGACGTGCCGGAAAGCGGAACAAAGGGCTCAAATTGACAAGAGGCGCTTCGGTGCCTCTAATTTCGTGTACAAAAAAGCGCGCCCCTAGAAGGGTTCACTGCCAAACAGCTTCTTGGCAGTTTCATTGATAAGCGTATGGCGACGATCGAATTTCTTGGCCAGAATGATGTTGGTCATCGTACGCACAACGCCCTGTATCTCGCCGATTTCATCAAGCAGCACGTCCAGATCTTCAAGCTGTGGCATTTCCACGATCAGTGACAGATCGAACGCCCCGTTCACCGTGAAGCAAGAGGAAATTTCGGGATAGCCTTCGAGCTTCTGCACGATAGGCCCCTGCAATTTGGGGTCGATCTCGACAAAGACAATCGCCCGATTGAGCGCTTCCATGGGGTCGCTGTTGAGCAACACGGTAAAGCCGTCAATCACGCCTTCCCGCTTGAGCCGTTCAATGCGCTCATGCACCGTTGAGCGTGCCACATCCAGCTTGCGCCCGATTTCAGAAGTCGAAAGACGCGCGTCTGCCTGCAACAATCGGATGAGTTTTCTGTCCAGATCATCTAGCGAACGCCGCATTGCTCTCTCCTGAATCCTACCGGGCCTCTTGGCTCGATCTTGTAAACAGGCTATTGTCCTCACCTGTATTTCATTAGCTCACTTATTCATGATTTTCCCTCAAGAGCTACCGCTAATTTGACATATTACCAAATATTTCCAGCAAAATGCTTCAAATATTCGGCATATTGCCAAATAGCATCAAACGCCCCTCTGTTTCTGCTGTAGTCGCCTGATTATACTATCAGCCGACAAATTCTTTTTCATGAATAAAATCAACATATTAAAGACGGATTGATTTTCCTCCCCCTTTCAAAACCGTCTTCAATCACACTTGCCGGAGATCCCTCGATGAGCTCATCCCTCGCTTCTGAAGCAAAAACCCTGCTCGACGCCATGGGCGTTGACGCCGCCAAACTTGGCGGATCCATTTCCGTTTCCAGCCCGATTGACGGCTCGACCATAGCAACGGTCGCAGAGCAGTCAGCCGACGATATGAACAAGGCCGTCGAATCCGCCCATGCGGCTTTCCTTGAATGGCGCACCGTACCAGCGCCGGTCCGTGGTGAACTGGTTCGCCTACTGGGCGTTGAACTGCGCAAGCACAAGGAAGCACTTGGCAAACTGGTGTCTATCGAGGCTGGCAAGATCCTGTCTGAAGGCCTTGGCGAAGTGCAGGAAATGATCGACATTTGCGATTTCGCCGTTGGCCAGTCTCGCCAGCTTTATGGCAAGACCATCGCCTCCGAGCGCCCCGGTCATCGCATGATGGAAACATGGCATCCGATGGGTGTTTGTGGTGTCATCTCCGCCTTCAACTTCCCCGTTGCGGTCTGGTCTTGGAACACATGTCTGGCACTCATCTGTGGCGATAGCGTCATCTGGAAGCCTTCGGAAAAGACCCCACTCACCGCGCTCGCCTGCGAAGCAATCCTGAACAGCGTGATTGCTTCCTTTGAGCAGGCTCCGGCTGCTTTGGCTCAGGTCGTCATTGGCGGTCCGGCTGTCGGCGAAGCGCTTGTAGATAATCCGCTTGTACCGATCATTTCTGCCACCGGTTCGACCCGCATGGGCAAGGCTGTCGGCCCGCGCGTAGCAGCCCGTTTTGGCCGCTCCATTCTGGAACTGGGCGGCAACAACGCCATGATCGTAGCGCCAAGCGCCGATCTCGATATGGCCGTGCGCGCCATCTGCTTCTCCGCCGTGGGCACCGCCGGTCAGCGCTGCACCTCTCTGCGTCGTCTCATCGTGCATGAGAGTGTGGTTGACAAGCTGGTGCCACAGCTCAAGAAGGCTTACGGATCTCTGCCCGTCGGCACCCCGCTGGATGGCGGTACACTGGTTGGCCCGCTGATCGATGAAGCCGCCTTCTCCATGATGCAGGATTCCCTGACCAAGGCCAAGGAACAGGGAGGCACCGTCACCGGTGGTGAACGTGTCTCAGTCGAACAATGCGAAGGCGGTTTTTATGTGCGCCCCGCGATTGCCGAGATGCCTGCCCAGAGCGATGTGGTCAAAACCGAGACTTTCGCCCCGATCCTCTATGTCATGACCTACAAGGATTTCGACGAAGCCCTTAAGCTGCATAACGAAGTCCCACAGGGCCTGTCTTCCTGCATCTTCACGCTGGATATGCGTGAAACTGAGCTGTTCATGAGTGCGGCCGGCTCTGACTGCGGTATCTGCAATGTCAATATTGGCCCGTCAGGCGCAGAGATCGGAGGCGCCTTTGGTGGTGAAAAGGAAACCGGCGGTGGCCGCGAATCCGGATCTGATGCATGGAAAGGCTATATGCGCCGTGCGACCAATACCATCAACTATTCCACCGAGTTGCCTCTGGCACAGGGTGTGTCCTTCGACGTCTGATGACGACAAGGAATTTTAAAGTGAGAATTTGACGAAAGGGCCGTTCGCGGCCCTTTTTTGTGTTATGTAACGCTCACCACTTGCGCTTTGCGTAAAATGTTATAATGTAACATCCCCATTATAATCCTCGACCAATCAAGATTGCAAGCTCGTGCCCCATACCGACCCATTGCTCGTTGGAACAGACATCACAGTCAAAGCTGACGGCAAGACACTGCTGAATAACGTTTCCGTCTCGGTTTGCGAAAATGAAATCGTGACCATTATCGGGCCCAACGGCGGCGGCAAGACCACCTTGCTGAAGTCCCTCCTTGGCCTCAGGCCTATTGCGTCCGGCAGCGTCAAACGCAAGAAGAATCTCAATCTGGGCTATGTGCCCCAAAAGCTGGTTATTGACCGCACGTTGCCGCTCACGGTGCAGCGCCTGATGCAGCTCACCGGCTCCTACAAGCGCGCCCAGATTGAGGACGCGCTGGGAGAAACAGGTGTCGCACACAAGATCCATGACAATATCCACTCGCTTTCGGGCGGCGAGATGCAGCGTGTGCTACTCGCCCGCGCCATTATTCGCCAGCCTGAACTGATGGTGCTGGATGAGCCGGTGCAGGGCGTCGACTATCTGGGCGAAATCGCGCTTTATCAACTCATCGAAGCCATCCGCAACAAGTATAAATGTGGTATACTTCTGGTCTCTCACGACCTGCATATGGTGATGCGCGCCTCCAATCGGGTCATTTGCCTCAACACTCATGTCTGCTGCTCCGGACAGCCGACCGATGTGGAACAAAGCCCCGATTACCAGCGCCTGTTTGGCTCTCGCGGATTGCAGACCATGGCGCCGTATGGCCATAGGCATGGCCATTTTCATGATATTCCGCCCGATCCGGCGTCCCTTGGCGACCATAGTGCCGAAGGGCACTCATGCGAGAACCATCACCATTGCGACCACGAGGGACATAACCATGCTGGATGATTTCTTTATACGCGCCCTGCTCGGAGGCATCGGTATCGCCCTTGTATCCGGCCCTCTTGGCTGCTTCATCGTCTGGCGCCGTATGGCCTATTTCGGCGAGACCATGTCGCATGCAGCTTTGCTGGGCATCTCTCTGAGCCTGATGATGGATCTGATGCCTTTCTGGGGCGTCTTCGCCGTTTCCATCGCCATTGCCATGGCGCTATACGGCCTTGAGAAACTCGACCGCCTCTCCAGCGATACTCTGCTGGGCATCCTGTCCCACGCCTCCCTCTCCATCGGGCTGATTGCCTTGGGCTTCATGGCGTGGTTGCGCGTGGATGTCATGTCTCTGCTGTTTGGCGATATCCTCTCGATCACCCGTGGCGATCTGGCCCTCATCTGGGGCGGAGGCATTCTGGTGCTTGGCCTGCTTCTGTTTCACTGGCGCAGCCTTTTGGCGGCAACCGTCAGTCAGGATATTGCCTCTGCAGAAGGTCTGCCAACCAAGCAGGCCAATCTGGTCTTTATCCTTCTGATCGCGCTGGTCATAGCGGTGGCCATGAAGCTCATCGGCGCCTTGCTGATTACCTCGCTTTTGATCATCCCTGCTGCCAGCGCCAGACAATTTGCCCGCAGTCCGGAGATGATGGCACTTCTCGCCGCCATCCTGGCATGCCTATCAGCCATTCTCGGCCTCAACATGTCGATGATCTGGGATTCCAACCCCGGTCCGTCCATTGTGCTGGGGGCCTTCATGCTGTTTCTGCTGTCTCTGGCCATCGCCCCGCTGGTGCGAGCCCTGCGCCCACCCCAGCGCTAACGACGCAGGAACAGATCCTTGGAAGCCAATACGGCACCGCAGGTGATCAACAACGCAGCAGCCCCGATGATGACCGTAAAGTCAGCCACGCCAGCCACAATGAGCAGACCGGTAGACAGGAGCGGCGCAGCATAGGCAGCCGCTCCCAACACCTGAATGTCACCGTGTTTGACCCCGAAATCCCAAACATAGAAGGCCCCGCCAGCCGGGCCAAGCCCCAGCCCGATGGTTGCCATCCATTGAATGGCATTTTCGGGCCAAACCGTGGTTTCGAACAACAAGTGCGCCACAATGCTGAGCGCGGCCGCTACAAAGCAGAAGCCCACCACAATATCCGTGGGCACATGAGAAAAGCGGCGCGAGAGAACCGAATAGCCAGCCCAGAAGAAAGCTCCGAACAGCGCCACGCTATAGCCGCGAATATATTGCGGATCGATCGAGATCGTTTGTCCCTTGGTGACGACCAGCACCGCACCGGAGAGGCCCAGAAGCGCCCCCAGACTGTGAAACCAGCGCAACCGTTCACCAGGCAGCAGAGACGAGAAGACAACGATGAGCAGCGGCCAGAGATAATTCACAAGCCCCGCTTCCACTGGCGGTGCCAGACGCAGCGCGGCATAATAGGCGGCATGATAGCCAAACAGCCCGAACACCCCTAGCGCCCAGACATTCCACGGCTGCTTGAGCACCCTTATCGCGGAAGGGCGAAACACCCAGCTGACCAGACCAACCAGCCCACCCACGATAAATGACATCGCGGTCAGCTGAAAGGGTGGCACTGTTCCACTCCATACGGTAAACAAGGCAAGGAGCGACCACATCAGGATTGCCGTGAATCCGACAAGCGTGGCAAGCAGGCGTTTGGACATGGAAACTTCACTTTCAACAGACCATCAAAAAACGCCTCAGCAAAGACAAAAAAACCGCAGAAGAAAAGCTCCTGCGGTTTGTTATCAAACGCTTTTTAGGCAATGACTAAAATTTAGCCATTTGCTATATATTGGCCGCCATTGATCGTCATCACAGACCCCGTGATAAAGGCTGCTTGCTCGGAGACCAGAAAGGCCACCATCGCGGCAATTTCCTCGGCCTGCCCCAACCGTCCAACCGGAATGTTGGAGACGATGCTTTCCAGCACTTTCTCGGGAACAGCCGACACCATGTCGGTATCGATATAGCCCGGACAAATACAATTGACCGTAATCCCCTTGCGCGCCACCTCCTGCGCCAAAGCCTTGGTAAAGCCGATCACGCCAGCCTTGGCCGCAGAATAGTTGGTCTGGCCCATCTGCCCCTTCTGGCCATTGATGGACGAGATATTGATGATCCGCCCATGTCCGCGTGCACGCATTTCGTCGATGATCGGCTTGGTCATGTAATACATCGAGTTCAGATTGACATTGATGGCTTCATGCCACTGCTCGAATTCCATCTTGTGCAACATGCTGTCGCGCGTGATGCCTGCATTATTGACCACAATATCGATGATACCGAGATCTTCCTCGACCTGTTTCAGGCCCGCCTTGCAGGCTTCGAAATCCCCTACATCCCATTTATAGGCCTTGATGCCCGTGCGCTCCGTAAAGCCCCGGGCACTGTCATCATTGCCAGCATAGTTGGCTGCAACAAAAAACCCGGCCTCTTTCAGGGCTATGCAGATCGCCTCGCCAATACCCCTTGTTCCACCAGTTACAACTGCAACCTTGGACATGCTCTCTCTCCCCTCATGAAAACCATGGCCCGCCCCCCTCTCCGGATCGGGCTGGTCCCTCCACCTTGAATGTGTGTCGCTGCCGCGCCCCTCGTCATCTCGGGCAGGTCAGCAAGCAGTCAGACGTCCTGGTCTGCCTTGTGCCTGTTGAATGCTGTCCGGCCCACCTTCATTGCGCATCGCAGTTTGCATCTCGGCGCATCTTTTCACCTTGTGTGCACCGGCCAACCGAATGGACGCAGGATGCCATTTATCCCGAGCCCGAAATGCGCTCGATATTTGTGCGGCGAAACAGCAACTTCGGGTACCTCATCCCTTATTGCGCCGCAGCAAAAATCTCAAATTCGCCAGCTTCCGAGAAGAATTTGGCCTCTTGAAAATCGTTTAGAAAGTGGCAAGGAGTCAATTACGCCATGGGCCTAGTCTGAAAGACCTAGAAAATAGACATGCCCTTTTACTGGTCATTCCTATCTTTTTGCACTTGCTAAAAGGATAGGTCCGAGGCTCTTGGCAATGCAGCATGAACGATTTAAGTTGGGGGCATCAACAAGCGCTTTTCAAGCTGCTGACACCAGTGTCCATTCCGTCACGAGGCCTTGCATAAATGACAAAACAAGCGGATCAAACTGTCATCAAGAAATATGCGAACCGCAGATTGTACAACACCGGCACCAGCACCTATGTCACGCTGGAAGATCTGTCCGACATGGTAAAGGCGAAGGAGGATTTCGTCGTCTATGATGCCAAGAGCGGAGAAGACATAACCCGCTCTGTTCTCACGCAGATCATCTTTGAACATGAGAATAAGGGCCAGCATCTGCTGCCCATCGATTTCCTACGCCAGCTGATCCGTTTCTATGGCGACTCGATGCAACATCTGGTGCCAAGCTATCTTGATTTCACCATGCAGAATCTGGCCAAGGATCAGGAAAATCTGCGCAAGCAGATGGCCGACTCCTTCGGCGACTCAGCCATGGAAGCCATGGAAGAGCAGGTCCGCCGGAATTCCGAAATTTTCGAAAATGCCATGAAGATGTTCATGCCCTTCGGCTCAGCGCCCCAGAAGCCAAAGAAGGAGCCCGAACCCAGCAAACCGAGCGAGCTGGAACAACTAAAGGACCAGATCGCTGATATGCAGAAAACGATTTCCGAGTTGGTTGTTCGCAGCAAGAAGGACTAGCAAGCCATCAAATCAGTTGATCGGCAGGGCAGCAGCACATGACAAAGGCTCATCAATGCCCCCATCACTTGGTTCTCGCCTGAGCGTCATCCTCCTGCCCGGGCAGCTTGTTCACCGGCTCACCGAAATGGAAGCCCTGTAGGTAGGCAACCTTGAGCGGTGCCAACAGATCGGCTACTTCAGCACTAACCACCCATTTCGCCACAACATCAAAGCCCAATTCGCTCGCCAGCTCGGCAAACATGCGCACAATCGCCCGGTTCTGTTCATTCTCGGCAATATCCCGCATCAGGCTACCGGCAATCTTGACCATATCCGCATCCAGCACATGCAGTTGCTGGAAGGATGTGTAGCCAGCCCCGAAATCGTCAATCGCAACACGAATACCCAATTCTTTGACAGAGCGAACAAATTCGACCGCAGTCTCCGGATTTTCAAGCGTCGAGCGTTCGGCAATTTCGATCATCAACCGCCCGGCCACATCCGGGTTATTCACCAGCCGCGCCCGCAAATAGCTCATCCACTCTTTGTCCCCACCAACATCAGGGCAAACATTCATGCTCAGCTGCACATTTTCATGCGCGAACAGCAGATCCAGCGTCATTTCCAGAATGCGGTGGTCCAGCATTGCCGCCAGCCCCAGCTGCTCGGCATAGTGAACAAAGCTCTCTGCAGGGATCGGATCGCCATCACGATCCTTGACCCGCACCAGCACCTCGTGGAAGGCAACGGCGCCAGTGCGTGCCTCGACAATGGGTTGAAAGGCCAGATCAATGCGCCGTTCATTGAGCGCCGTAATCACTTCATCGGACATCCGGATTTTCTGCTGGCGTTCTTCCAGGGCAAAGGTCTTGGCCTCGAAAGCACGGAATGTTCCGCGACAATGGCTCTTGGCCCGATCCAAGGCATCCAGTGCGCAAATCTCGGCTTGGCGCAGATCCTCAACGCCTTCGCCCAGATACACACCTCCCATCGTCAGGGTCACATGCACAGGGCCGACATCTGTCATGATCAGCTCTTCTCGCGCCGCATCCAGAAAACGCTCTGCGGCAGCAGCCATTTCCTTCTCTGAGCAATTGTTGATCAGAAGACCGAATTTGGTGCCCGAGATACGGCCCACCAGATCACCATCGCGCAAGCGCCGTGCAATACGACGAGCAACCTCGCATATCACCTGATCGGCAACATCGAACCCATAGGCCTCATTGACCACACGGAAATTATCGATATGGGCGATCAGGAAGCAGGCCTGTTTGCCCTTTTGTTTGCATTGCTCAAGAGTGAGCTGCAATTGATCCAGAAAGACAGAGCGGTTGAACAGGCCGGTCAGCGCATCAAACTGGGAGAGAAAGCGCAAACGCTGCTCGCGATGCTGCTCTTCATTGACCACGCGAATGATGCCGTGCACCCGTTCAGCCCGGCCAGTCCCATCCGCAAACCATCGCCCACTCTCTTCAACCCAGAGCCTCAGCTCATTCTCAAAGCCCAGAGGCGCAAGACAATAGATGCATTCAAAGGGCACGCCGTCACCATCATCGCTTTTACCCGAGCCGAAAATGGCTCTGTAGCGTGAGGTCAGCGTGTCTGGCGTGATCAGGTCTGTGTAGGATTTGCCGCTTGGAAAGACACTCAGAATATCGGTCTTGAGCACATCGAACGCGTTGTTGCTCCAGCGCAAACGATCCGTGGCCGCCTGCCATTCATAAACCACCTCACCGATGGATGTCAGAATGTCACGCGCCTTGATGGCCGTTTTTGATCGGGGAGATGAAGTGTCCAACCCGCTAAGCCCTCTCTGCCTGCCCATGCTGCATGCGGCTCACCCCTCTTTTTGAGGAAAACCACCTGCAAGTGAATTCCATTGGTCCGACACTGCTTCAGATGTGAGGGAACCACATCCCAAAGCGGACGGAAAGATCGAACCCCATGATGGCATTCCCATGGTTAATTTTTGCCAAATTTGCGCCATCCCAAAGCACTTACACCCAACGGCAAAATCTTAACAGACCGTTAACAGTCTGGCCCGCTTCTTGCAATTTCTCCCAGTAAAGACAGAAAAACAAACATAATCGTCTCATAATGAGACATTCTTTGGGAAGGCCTCAACAATGTCTGGCTTGAAAGTGGTTCCGGCGCTTTATCATCCGGCGGGAAGTGGCACACAATATCAGCCGCTCTTGACCGACGGCAGGCAGCAGCCTCAACAGGCCGCCGCTCCGGTTGAAGTGACCAACGCGGTTGTCCCCTCGATCACGCCTATGCAATATGCGGGCAATCAGCAGGCCTATATTCAGGCGCAGTTGCTCAGCAGCGAGCTAAACCGCAGCCCGCGGCGCCACAGCGCAGCCCGAAGCCCACGGGAAGTCGCGCGCGCCTACGGTCAGGCCCGCCGCCGCCCGCAAGCTGTTGCGGATATGCCCATTCATCGCAAAGTTGTTTAACGAAATATCTAGGGGCGACTTAAAGCAGCCATCCACCAAGGCTGGCTGTGCCCGAATGATACAGATCCCCCAATTGGACCCGAAAACCCGGTTCTTCAGGCCTATTTTCCTCGCCTTCTGAGGCAGCATCCAAACAGAGCCGTACGCTTCTTCGCACTCGGCCTGCTTTCATCGTCAGATTATTTTAATAAAATTGTATCAATTCAAGACACATGGAGAGCTGTGCCGCCTTCTGGCTCTGATCAGGCATGCGGTCCCGGCCCGAAGCTCATGTCTCTACGGGCACCACTGATCGTAACGGAATAACCAGCGATCACATCCACCAGAGAAATAATCATCAGAATGAAGAAGACGGATGTTGCCGTTTCCCGCACCAGCAGAAACTCGACCAGATAGATGATGAACAGCAGCGTGGACAGGATGTGATCCACAATGGAGCTGACACCGGTGCGTGTTGCCTTGAGGATCTCGACAAACAGCAACACAAGCGCAGCCACAATCATCACGTCCCCCAAGGTAAGGGTCCAGCGCGCAGAGGAGATCATCTCGATCGTCACAATCGGCACGCTCCATGGATCACCGACCGAAGCGCCCAGCAGCCCGAAGGCAAAGAAATTATAGACAGCCAGAGGTGCAATCAAAAGCGGAATATTAAAAAGCATTTGTATCTCCCTGCAGCATGGCGAACGGCGTGCAGCTTTCACGATTATGGTCAGGCGCCCTCAAAAACGGCATTCAACAATAGAATTGACGTGTGACCAGATTTTGAAACGGGGACATAATCCAATATGCAGGGTGCTTTGCCAACGGCCAACGCACCCCTTTCACAAAAAATGCGCATGAAAAAAGGCCGGATAAAATCCGACCTTTTCTCAATTCTTCATCGTCAAGAAGCGTAGAACCAAACCGGTAAAGGCTTAGTCTTTCTGCTCCAGAATCTGACGACCACGATACATGCCGGTCTTCAGGTCGATATGATGAGGACGGCGCAGTTCGCCAGAATCCTTGTCTTCGACATAGACCGACTGTTTGAGTGCATCCGCAGAGCGGCGGAAGCCACGCTTCATACGGGTCACTTTACTTTTTGGCACAGCCATGGTCAAAACTCCGTCGTCAATAGACCGCTATCCGGGGCTAGCCCCGTTGCGGGAATAACTCTAATGGAAGAGGTTGCGGGCCTTATACAGAACCGGAACGCACTTGACCAGAGCAATCTTTCAAAAAAAGACCGCATTCACGAGATTCTTTGATCAAGTAGCGTCACTTCGCCCCTTACATATCCCAATCAGTTGAAAATTCAAGCCCTACATTGGAGAGAATCGCTTCAGGCACCCTTTCTTGGCCAGAATCGGCAATATAAGGCAGGACATTCTGGCAAAAGGGTAAACAGGCCCCCTATCTGTCCGATCCTATCGGGAAGGCCTTAAACGAAATTGGACAAGTGCCCGGCCAAAAGCCGGATATTCGGTTCGAAGGCCGAATTCTTGCGCCAGATGATCGCCAGCTCCCGCTCGGCCGGTTGTTCAGCAAGAGGCCGCAAGGCGATGTCGAGCCCATCAGCCAGCCCGGCCCTTAAGGCAATCTCGGGCAGGAGAGTGACACCCAGCCCATTGGCCACCATCTGCACGATGGTAATAAGGCTGGTCGCCTCAATATGCTCGGCCCCACTCTCGCGCGATCGGCGAGCCGCATTGCTAAGGTCGAGGCAGGAGAGGATGTGATCGCGTATACAGTGACCATCCTCCAGTAGAATGAGCGCTTCATTCTGTAGTGCCTCTGATGATATGGCCTCTTTCTCAGTAAGAGGATGGTCCAGCGGCAAGGCTGCCCGAAAGCCATCATTGCCGATCGATTGGCAGGCAAAATCATCAATCGGATAGGGCAAGGCCAAAACAGCCGCATCAAGCCGCCCGGCCCGCACATCATCAAGCAATTGCCGCGAAAGAGCCTCCCTCAAATAGAGCTTCAACTCTGGGAAACTCTGGCGCAGACTGGGCAAAGCCCGTGGCAACAGGAATGGTCCGATGGAGGGTATGACCCCCAGCCGCAATCGCCCCGCAAGGGGCTTGTCATGACGCTGGGCGGCTGCCACCAGATCATCCGCGTCGCGCAACAAACAGCGGGCCCGTTCGAGAATCTCACCCCCAAGCACTGTCAGCCGGAAATGATCGCACTCCCTGTCCACAAGTGTCACCTGCAAGATCTCCTCAAGCTGGCGGATACCCGCACTCAGTGTCGATTGAGATACCAGACAGGCCGCCGCCGCCTCACGAAACGACTGTTTTTCGGCAAGCGCAGACAAATATTGCAGTTGCCGTAAGGTTGGGCGAATGGTCATGACATGAAAACTCCAAAACAATTAAATCACGCACTGACAGGGCGTTCGAACAGATAGCACGTAGAAACACTATATGATCGAAAAAATCGATTGGCAAATTCGAAATTAGAAGTTTGCCACCCTGTCCAAAATATGGTTCATAGGGTTCAGAGATTTTGAATTATTCTAATCTGGACCTTACCTCCCATAAGGTCCAAACCTCGGAGAAAGAACATGCTTGGCATTGGTGATAAACTTCCAGAATTTACTGTAACCGGCGTAAAACCTGGTTTTAACGAGATCGTTGAAGACGGCGTTGAAGCATTTGAGCCGATCACCGAAAAAAGCTTTGAAGGCAAGTGGAAAGTCATCTTCTTCTACCCGAAAGACTTCACCTTTGTGTGCCCGACTGAAATCGCCGAGTTCGCACGCCTGAACGAAGAATTCGAAGATCGTGACGCTGTCGTCATGGGCGGCTCCACCGACAACGAATTCGTCAAGCTCGCATGGCGCCGTGACCACCCGGATCTCAATAAGCTCGCAATCTGGAGCTTTGCAGACACCAAGGGTGAACTGATCGACGGACTCGGCGTGCGTCACCCGGATGGCGTTGCATACCGCTATACCTATGTTGTCGATCCGGACAACACGATCCAGCATGTTTACGCAACCAACCTCAATGTTGGCCGTAACCCGAAAGACACCCTGCGCGTTCTCGACGCTCTGCAGACAGATGAGCTGTGCCCATGCAACCGTGACATCGGCGGCGCAACTCTGGTTGGCTAATCAGCCTGCCGAACCCACTAATCAAGGGCGGGCCGCTGGCCCGTCCATTCCCGCTGCCGCAAGGCAGATTTCCCGGAACACCTAAAGCCTGCAGACCTGCGACATATCTGGCGCGGACATGATGCTGCCTGGCCAACTTCCAGCAAATTTGAAGAAAGAAACATTGCAATGACCATCGACAGCCTTAAATCCCATATGCCTGATTTCGCCAAGGATGTGAAGCTGAACCTGTCCAACATTGCCGGTGATGAAAGCCTGACCGATCAGCAGAAATATGGCCTGATGGTTGCTTGCGCCATCGCGACCCGCAGCCCGGCCATCCGCGAAGCCTTCCTGGCAGAAGCTGCCGACAAGCTTTCCCCAGAAGCCCTGACCGCAGCCAAGGGCGCAGCCACCATGATGGGCATGAACAATGTCTATTACCGCTTTGTCCATCTGGCTTCCAACAAGGAATATGCCTCCCTGCAGGCCAAGCTGCGTATGAATTTCATCGGCCGTCCGGGCGTCGACAAGGTCGACTTCGAGCTTTGGAGCCTTGCTGTTTCAGCCATCAATGGCTGTGGCATGTGCATTGATTCCCACGAGGCTGTTCTGCGTCAGGGTGGCATGACCACCGACCAAATCCAGACAGCGATTCGCTTTGCTGCCATTATCCAGTCCGCCGCTATTGCGCTGGAAGCGGCTTAATCGCCAATAAACTGGTAGGCAAGCCAGCCCCGGCAACAGAAAACCGCGCCTGTTGCCGGGGTAATTTATTTTTTATACCCTTTTGACTGTGCAAAGCCTTGCACGCCCTCTTCAGCCTCTTCCATATAGGACTATGCTTTTGCTGTAGCTGATCTGATGAAATTCTGATTGGTTTGCTGGTTGTTTTCATACCATTGAGCAGCTAAGAACACAGCACAGGGTAAAGCCTTTTGCCACCTGCCCGCACCGCCATAGCACCATGGCGAGAAGACAAGATGACAAGCCGGGTTAACGAGCTTTAGGGAGTGATGTCGCGTATGTCCCCACAGTCGCAACCATTGAAGACACGCCTGAAAGCCTGCGCAGAAGACGTGGCGCAGAAGCTGGAACGGATGCTTTCCGAAGACCCAAGAGGGGCCGAGCAATATCGCCCTCCAAGACTTCTGGAGGCGATGCGCCACGGTGTCCTGAATGGCGGCAAACGCATTCGCCCCTTCCTGATGATAGAGACCGCCAGAATGCTTGGCTATGAGCATCCCGGCGCGCTGCGCGCTGCCTGTGCGCTGGAATGCGTGCACAGCTACAGCCTCATCCATGACGATTTGCCTGCAATGGACGACGATGCCTTGCGCCGTGGCAAGCCAACCGTTCACGTCGCCTTTGATGAAGCAACAGCCATTCTGGCAGGCGACAGCCTTCTGACGATGGCCTTTGACATCATGGCCGATGAAAAAACCCACTATAAGGCAGAAGTGCGCACCGAACTCGTCCGCGGCCTTGCCCAGAATGCCGGCATCGGCGGCATGGCAGGCGGCCAGAGCCTTGATATCGCTTCGGAAGGCAGATCCATCACGGAAGGGGAAATCCGTCAGCTGGAGCAGATGAAAACCGGCGCCCTGTTGCGCTTTGCCTGCGAGGCTGGCGCCATGTTGGCCGAGGCCAACGCCAAGGAGCGCGCCGCCGTAACCCGCTTTGGCACCATTATCGGCCTCGCCTTCCAGCTTGCCGATGACCTGCTGGATGTCACCTCCACCTCGGCCCAGCTGGGCAAAACCGCAGGCAAGGACCAGAAGGCCAAAAAGGCAACCCTCGTCAGCCTGCACGGGATAGAAGCCACGCGCGCCGAACTCAACACGCTGATCACGGAAGCAGAATCCCTGCTCGCCCCCTTCGGCAGTCAGGCCGATACGCTCACTGCAACGGCCCGCTACATCGCAACGCGCAAAAACTGATCATCTAAGGGACAGCAAAAGGCGCTAAGGCTATCGGGCCTCAATCAGGCCTAGCCGAAGCGCTTTTCGATATAATCCAGCACCATTTGATGGAAATCCTCTGCAATTTGCGGTCCGCGCAAGGTTGCCACCTTTTCGCCATCCACAAAGACCGGCGCAGACGGGGTTTCTCCAGTGCCCGGAAGGGAAATGCCGATATCGGCGTGTTTGGATTCCCCCGGCCCATTAACGATGCAGCCCATGACGGCAACATTGAGCGCCTCGACACCAGGATATTTCTCACGCCAAACCGGCATATTCTCGCGGATATCGGTCTGGATGGCCTGCGCCAACTCCTGAAAGACGGTTGACGTCGTCCGCCCACACCCCGGACAGGCCGCCACGATGGGCACGAAGGAGCGGAAGCCCATGCATTGCAACAATTCCTGAGCCACCTGCACTTCGCGCGTGCGGTCTCCATTTGGTTCCGGCGTCAGAGAAACGCGGATCGTATCGCCAATCCCCTGCTGCAACACAAGTCCCATGGACGCCGCCGAGGCCACGATCCCCTTGGTGCCCATTCCCGCTTCTGTAAGCCCCAGATGTAGCGCATAATCCGAGCGGCGGGACAACTCGGTATTGACCGCAATCAGATCCTGCACCTGAGATACCTTGGCCGACAGGATGATCTTGTCTGCCCCCATGCCGAGCTCTTCAGCCCGTTCGGCTGAAAGCAGCGCGGACTGGATGATCGCCTCATGCATCACCTTTTGGGCGGGCAACGGATCTTCACTGACGGAATTTTCATCCATCAGCCGCGTCAGCAGTTCCTGATCCAGCGAGCCCCAGTTGACCCCGATACGCACTGGCTTGTCATATCGATTGGCCAGCTCGATCAGGGTCGAAAACTGCTTGTCGCGTTTATCCTTGAAGCCAACATTGCCCGGATTGATCCGGTATTTGTCCAGCGCTTCAGCGCAGGCGGGATTCTCACCCAGCAGCTTGTGACCGATATAATGGAAGTCCCCCACCAACGGCACATCGATGCCCAGCCGCAGAAGCCGCTCCTTGATATGGGGCACAGCCTTTGCCGCTTCGTCCCTGTCCACTGTAATGCGCACAAGCTCCGAGCCGGCCCTGTGCAAGGCAGCCACCTGCGCGACCGTGCTGTCCACATCTGCTGTATCCGTGTTAGTCATCGATTGCACGACAATCGGCTCGCCGCCTCCGACCGTAACAGACCCGACCTTAACGGCATGGGTAATCCTGCGAGGCAGGGGCTCGGTGAGAAATGGGGTGGAACCAACAGGCATCTGGGACAAAAGAGACATGGACCCTCTCTTTTCCGGCATTCAGGCAACCAGCAAGCCGCAACACCGGAGGGATGAAAATACGCTGATTTTATATGGCAAATTGCATCTAGGCGCGCAAGTCAACAACGGCAAGGAAGGCTTGAAGCATACGCACAAATTCGGACAAACCGCAAACGGACTGTCACAATCTGGTGAGCTTTACCAAGAAGCCCTTAGCCATTGCCTTCAAGCTTCTGACATTCCTCACAAAGACCACGAATTTCCATGACCGGTGCGTTGGGGCTGAATTTCACCTTGCCGGCGATGGTTTCAATCAGCCCGCCAAGGCTTTCAGACTGGAACTCGGCGGCGCGCCCGCACTTATCGCAAAGCAGAAAGATGGTCGCTTCCCCATGCCTATGTCGGGCATCCGGTCCTTCATTGCACGCCACATAGGCGTTCCTGCTTTCGATTCGATGGATGATGCCATGCTGGATCAGGAATTCAAGGGCGCGATAGATGGAAACCGGCGCGAGCATCGTCTCGCCCTTCTCCTTGCGCTCTTTGTTGAGCTGATTGAGAATATCATAGGCACTTGAAGGCACGTGGCTGGCCGCCAGAACCCGCAAAACCGACTGCCGCTGATCCGTGAGGCGCACGCCCTTTTCAGCACAGACAGCCTTGGCATCGGCAAGAACGCGATCTATGCAAAAACTATGGTCATGGTCACTCATTTCGATCATTGCATTTTCCTCTACAACACAGCAAAAGGCATTTCCGTCAACGCAATGCCATGCGTTTTGCCATGGTCATTTCTCTTTGGCCTTTCTGATGGTCGTGCAAACTGGCCTGAAGAGCATGCTGCCCGGCAGCGATGTGATACAATATAACAAGTCCGATTGTGCACATCCATAACCACTTGCCAAGTCTGAGACGGAATCAAATTGCTGAAAAGCACGCACAAAATGCCACAGGCCCCATCGCAAAGCCGAGACAGGCCGACAGGCAGCATCCCCATCTGAGCCTGAAAAGCGCCTGACCAGTCTGATGGTCAGGCATAAAATCAGTCAGATGATCAGGCGGAAGCGGCTTCAGAAATGTTAAGCAGATTGCGCATGTCGCCTTCCCGAGCAGTAAGATCCGCCAGCGTGTATTTGTCCAGCGCCTTGAGGAAAGATTCAAGCGCATCATTGAGCGCCTGGTTGAAGTCGCACATTGAGAGCAGCGGGCAATCATAGCTGCCTTCATCAAAACAGTCCGCGAGATGGAAATTCTCTTCGGCGGCACGAATGATCTGCCCCAGCGTGATCTCGCTTGGCTCCATTGCCAGCTTCAGCCCACCGTTGCGGCCACGGTGCGTGGTTATGAAGCCGTTGGACACCAGAATCGGCAGAATCTTGAACAGGTGATATTCGGAGATGGCATAAACCTGCGCGATCTCGCTAACCTTGGCAAATTCATCTTTCTTGGCAGCGCAATACATCAGAATGCGAACAGAATAATTAGCCTGCTGAGTTAATCTCATAATTTCACCACCTGCCTGTTGGCGCTGCGCAAAAGGTCACCGCTTGTTACTTGTGCCTTTTATCCCTTTTCACCATATCCTTCAATCCCGGACGCCGGAAACATTAGAAGAATTCGACTTCTAATATAGGGATGCGCGCAGAATATGTCATGATTCCGAAGTGAAATTCTTTATTTACACTTTGAAATATCAGAACCCGTTTCTTGCGAAAGCTCTTCGGCCCACCGGACGGCCCAGTCAGCGAGCGGTTGCAGCAAAGAATAAAGCTCCTCGCCAATGGCTGTCAAAGCATATCCCTGCGGCGTTTTCTCTATCAGGCCCGCTTCGCGCAGATCCTTGATGCGGCTATTCAAAATGGAGGGAGAAATGGTTTCGCAGTGGTCCTGCAGAGCCCTGAATGTCGCAGGCCCCTTCTTGAGGTTCCAAATGATCCCCATGGCCCATCGACGGCCCAATAGATCGAATGCTGCCATGACCGGGGCTCCGCTTTGGGAGCCTCGGACAGGATTTCCGGGGCGTGGTATCGCCATATGTGTCTCTTCTTCCTTCGCTGTGATGGTGTCACACTAACGCAAAGAACCAAAAAGAAAAGACCGTTTTGCCGCCAGAAGGCACAAAGCCCTTACGATGCCCTCAGCTTGCGTTTTTCTGTAAGCGACACACCGCCTACGCCGATATTATCGCTATCAAGTTGCTCGATGAAGACGATGAAGGATTGCTCGGGAATATTGGTAATTTCCGCAGCGGACTTGGTGACGGTCTGAATGAAAGCAGTTTTCTTTTGCTGGTCAATCTGATCAGCGCCCAACGTCATTGTGATAACGGGCATGATAGACTCCATGAATGAGTAGATAAACATAATTTGCTACTATTTTAGTAGCAAAGCCACATTATCACGCTACTAAATTAGTAGCAACAATTTTCTAGCATGACTTTTCTTCATCCCCGTCTGCCGCCAACCGGCATCAAAGCTGGGATCAGAGCGTCATTACCCACCTTTTTGCTTTGATTTTCGGGAGAAATGGTGAAAAGCTCGAATAAGCAAAACAAGAAGCCAAAAACGAACCATAATCAAACCTCATGCCATGCTGAATTACCTTCCTTCTCTCTCTGCCCTGCGTGCCTTCGAGGCAGCAGCCCGTCACCTCAGTTTCACCAAGGCTGCCAGCGAGCTGGGCGTCACCCAGAGCGCCATTTCCCGCCAGATGCGCTCCATGGAGGATCTGCTGGGCCTGCGCTTGTTCGAGCGCACAGGCTCGGGACTGGTTCTGACAGAGGCGGGCGCCGTCTATGCCCACAAAATCCGCACCAAACTGCAGGATATCGAAACCGCAACGCTGGAACTGCTCGCCTATCGTGGACAGGGCGGAGAATTGACCATCGCCTGCCTGCCGACCCTTGGCGCTCGCTGGCTGGTTCCGCGCCTCACAAAATTCACCACCACACACCCAGAAATCCTGATCCAGATCGTGACCAAACTTGAACCCTTCGAGTTTGATGGCCTTGATATCGATGCCGCCTTCCATTTCGGCGAAAGCGCTTGGCCCAATGCCCTCACAGACGAGCTGATGCCGGAATATGTCGTGCCCATGGCTCATCCAATCCTGCAGGAAGAACTCAAGGAGGTTGGACTGGAAGAATTGTTGCGGCGTCACCCGCTGCTGCAAGCGACATCGCGTCCCGCCCTCTGGCCCCACTGGTTCAGCCAGAAAGGCTATAGCCATCCCAACCCGCATGTTGGGCCGCGTTTCGAGCATTTTCATATGGTCATACGGGCCGCCGCCTCTAAAATGGGCATTGCCGTTCTGCCTCGTCTGTTGGCGGAGGAAGAACTGGCCAGCGGAGAGCTGGTGCAGCTTGACGACCAGTTGACGCCTTCCAACGGCGATTATTATTTCGTCTATCCGCAGGCCAAGCGGGCCAATCCCAATCTTCAGACCTTCCGCACCTGGGTCATGCGCGAGGCACTAAGCACCAAGAAGAAGATGAATGCAGCCCTCTCCTGAGCCCAACAGGTTAGGCAACCAGGGCCTATAAACAAATGTCATGAGCGATTGAAATATCATCGCTTCCTGCGCCTGACAGGCAGCACTACTATTGCGCCATTAATGCCAGCCCGCATCGGCCCTCTATCGGCCTTCCCGCGCGGCAGAACAGGAGCAATAGGCAATGTGCGCAAAACCGGCCTTCACTTGGGATGATCCGTTCCTCTTTCGCCAGCAACTGAGCGAAGATGAACGCATGATCATGGACGCGGCCCGCGCCTTTTGCGACGACAAGCTGATGCCGCGCGTCCTTGAAGCCAACAGGCAGGAATATTTTGACAGCGCCATCATGCGGGAAATGGGAGAACAAGGCTTCCTTGGCCCCACCATCAGCGAAGACTATGGCTGCGCTGGCGTCAACCATGTGGCCTATGGTCTGATCGCCCGCGAGATCGAACGTGTGGACTCAGGCTATCGTTCAGCCATGTCGGTCCAATCCTCGCTGGTCATGCACCCCATCCATGCCTATGGCTCCGAGGCGCAAAAACAACACTATCTGCCCAAGCTGGCGACAGGAGAGTTGATCGGCTGCTTTGGCCTCACCGAACCGGACCATGGCTCGGACCCCGGCTCCCTAGTCACCCGCGCCACGAAGGTCGAGGGCGGCTATCGCCTCAATGGCGCGAAAATGTGGATCACCAATTCTCCCATCGCCGATATCGCCATCGTCTGGGCCAAATCCGATGCTCACGACGGCAAGATCAAGGGCTTCATTGTCAAGGCTGACAGCAAAGGCTATTCGGCCCCCAAGATCGCAGGGAAACTAAGCCTCAAGGCCTCGATCACCGGCGAAATCGTGCTCAAAGATGTCTTCGTGCCCGAAGATCATCTACTCCCCAACGTGGAAGGCCTCGCGGGGCCCTTTGGCTGCCTTAACAAGGCCCGCTATGGCATCGCGTGGGGGGTTTTGGGCGCTGCCGAATTCTGCTGGCATGCTGCGCGCCAATATACAATGGATCGCAAACAATTTGGTCGCCCGCTCGCGCAAACCCAGCTCGTCCAGCTCAAGCTTGCCGATATGCAGACCGAAATCACGTTGGGCCTGCAAGCTGCCTTGCGCGTGGGCCGAATGATGGATGAAGGCAACTGCCCGGTCGAGAATGTCTCACTTATCAAACGCAACAATACCGGCAAGGCCCTCACCATTGCGCGCACGGCCCGTGACATGCATGGCGGCAATGGCGTTGCCGACGAATTCCACATCATGCGCCACATGGTCAATCTGGAAAGCGTGAATACCTATGAAGGCACGCACGACATCCACGCCCTGATCCTTGGCCGCGCACAAACCGGTTTGCAGGCTTTCTTCTAGAACCCCATTGGCCAAGCCCATTGGCACATACTTAATCACCATCCAATAACCGCAGCACTCCCTCCGCACGAGCATAAAAGCGGTTCCATAAAGAGAAAAGGACAGCGACATGACGCTGACAACAGGCGCAACCCTTCTGGTGGATTGCCTCATAGAGCAGGGAGCCTCAACCATTTTCGGCGTGCCCGGCGAGAGCTATCTGGCCGTCTTGAACGCGATTTACGATGCCCCCTCCCTGCGTTATGTCAACGCAAGACAGGAAGGCGGCGCCTCGATGATGGCGGATGCCTGGTCCAAGCTGACCGGCGAGGTTGGCCTCTGCATGGTCACCCGAGGCCCCGGTGCCACCAATGCAAGCTCCGGCGTGCATGTGGCCTATCAGGATTCCACCCCCATGATCCTGTTCATCGGCCAGGTTGCCAGCGACCAGATCGAGCGCGAGGCCTTTCAGGAGATCGATTATCGCCGCATGTTCGGCCAGATGGCCAAATGGGTCGCCCAGATCGATGACGCTTCCCGCATTCCAGAATATATCGCCCGTGCCTATCGCACCGCCCTGTCCGGTCGTCCCGGCCCCGTTGTATTGGCCCTGCCCGAAGACATGCTGGTCACCGAAATTGAAAAGCCAGCAGCCCTTCCCGCCAAGGGCAAACCGGCAGACAGCGCACCATCTGCTGAGAGCATGAAAGAGCTTGAGGCGCTTGTCGCCGAGGCCGAACGTCCCTTCATGATTGTTGGTGGCGGCGGCTGGTCGCTGGCAGCCAAGAAGGCGGTCACCGCCTTTGCCGAGCAGAATGCCATTCCCGTGGGCACCTCCTTCCGCTGTCAGGACTATTTCCCCAACGAGCATCCGAACTTTGCGGGCCATGTCGGCATCGGCATCGATCCCGCACTTGCCAAGCGCATCAAGCAAAGCGATCTGCTCATCGTGCTCGGCGCCCGCCTTGGCGAAATGACCACCTCCGGCTACACCCTCATTGATACGCCGATCCCGACCCAGACGCTCATTCACATTCATGCCGATCCGGAAGAATTGGGCCGCGTCTATCAGCCAGCTCTCGCCATCGCTGCCCGCCATGAAACCATGGCGCTGCTATTTGGCGCTCTGGGCCAAATCCGCAAGGCAGGGGATGCAAACTGGGTGAGCGAAGCCCGTGCGGGTTATGATGCCTTCAGCGCCATACCCGAGCGTAAATTGCCCGGAGATGTGCAGATGGCCGAAATTGTCAAACATGTGGTTGCCAACACCCCCGACAACACGGTCTTCACCAATGGTGCAGGCAATTATGCCATCTGGGTGCATCGCTTCATCAAATATCGTGGCTGGCGTACCCAGCTCGCCCCGACTTCCGGCTCCATGGGCTATGGCATGCCGGCCGTCGTTGCAGCCGCTATTCAGGATCCATCTCGCCCGGCCATCTGTTTTGCAGGCGACGGCTGTTTCCAGATGACCTGTCAGGAATTTGCCACCGCCGCGCAGGAAGGTGCCCCCATCAAGGTGATCGTTGTCAACAACTCCATGTATGGCACAATCCGCATGCATCAGGAGCGCGAATACCCAACCCGCATTTCCGGCACGGCCCTGTCCAACCCGGACTTCACAGCCATGGCCGCAGCCATGGGGGGGCATTCAGAAAAGGTCGTTTCAACCGAGGAATTTCCCGATGCCTTTGCCCGCATGATGGCCCATGACGGCCCAGCGCTCATCGAGATCATCACAGATCCCGAAGCAATCACGCCAGTTAAAACCATCACGGATTTCCGCACCAAAAGCTGATATGGCGCGTTTTTTCGCTTCAAAATGCATGATTTTTTTACAAAAGGGTGCCTCAAGGCACCCTTTTTTGTGCTAACAATCGTGCAAAACAGAAAAGTGATTGAAATCTCGACTTCGACGGAAGTCATGGCTGCCCCGAAGCGCACGCTGTGCAATAAAACGCCGCAACAAAGGGGGGAGCGAGCAGCATGCTGTCAACAGGACATACTGCGCTCTGCAATCAGCCAGCCAGTTCCTTTTATGAACCAGCGCGGCACAAAAAGACGGTCGGAGAGTATCAAGAATGATGAAATCAGCAAGGAAATGGGCTGTAGCCTTTTCTATGGCGGCAACGCTTGTAACAGCAGGCTCCACGTCCGCCGCATGGGCTGCACGGACAGATATCGTGCTGGGCGTCCGGTTGGAACCACCTCATCTGGACCCAACAGCAGGCGCTGCCGCTGCGATTGACGAAATCACCTATGCCAATATTTTTGAAGGCCTCACGCGCATTGACGAACATGGTGCAATCAAGCCAGCGCTGGCGGAAAGCTGGACCATTTCCGCCGATGGCCTCACCTATGACTTCAAGCTCCATGAGGGTGTAAAATTCCACGACGGCACCGATTTTGATGCAGAAGACGTGGTCTTCTCGCTCGACCGTGCCCGCGGGGAAGATTCGGTCAATGCGCAGAAAGCGCTGTTCGAACCCATAGATAGCGTCGTTGCCAAGGACAAATATACCGTCGAGATGACTCTTAAGCGCCCGACCGGCGCTATGCTCTTCAATCTGGGCTGGGGAGACGCTGCCATGGTGGCCCCAGAAAGCGCAGAAACAAACAAGACCAATCCCGTGGGCACAGGCCCTTTCAAACTGGAAAAATGGGTCAAGGGCGATTCCATCACCCTGATCAGGAATGACGCCTATTGGGGTCAACCAGCCAAGCTGGAGAAAGCCACCTTCAAGATTGTTGCCGATGCCGCGGCCAGCCTTGCTGCCCTGATGGCAGGCGATGTGGATGCCTTCCCGATTTTTCCCGCACCGGAAATGCTGCCGCAATTCGAGAATGACCCGCGCTTCAAGGTCGTCATCGGCACCACGGAAGGGGAAACCATTCTGGCCACCAACAATGGGGTCAAACCTTTTGACGATGTGCGCGTGCGCAAGGCGCTGGCCTATGCCATCAATCGCCAGTCCCTTATCGATGGAGCCATGTTCGGCTATGGAACCCTTATCGGCTCCCACTTTGCGCCGCATAACCCGGCCTATCTCGATCTATCCCACGTCTATGACTATAATCCGGAGAAAGCCAAAGAGCTGCTGAAGGAAGCTGGTCTGGAAGACGGCTTCAAAGCCCGCCTGTTCCTGCCACCGACCGACTATGCCCGTCGCTCCGGCCTGATCATCGCCTCTGATCTCAAAAAGGTCGGCATCGAACTGGAACTGATCAATGTCGAGTGGGCCCAGTGGCTGAGCAACGTCTTCAAGGGCAAGGATTATGATCTGACCATCATCTCGCACACCGAACCGCTGGATATCGGCATCTATGCCCGCGATGACTATTACTTCAACTATAAGAATGAAGAGTTCAAAGCGATCATCGCCAAGCTCAATGCCACAGCCGATGAAGCAGAACGCACGGAATTGCTGCATCAGGCCCAGAAAAAGCTCAATGACGATGCCGTCAACGGCTTCCTGTTCCAGCTTGCCAAGACCGGCGTCTGGAACGCCAAGATCAAGGGATTGTGGGCCAATGCCCCCATCCAGGCCAACGATCTGACAGCCGTAGAATGGATGGACTAATCAGCGAATTCGGTTTAAAAGACCTCCGGGTATGGCAGCAACCATCTGCCATACCCTTTTTCGCATCACCATGCCCGGCAGATAGCAGCCCATTGCCATGATCATCTATTCCCTGCGCCGCCTTGCTTCCCTTTGCGTGACACTCGTGGCAGCTTCTCTTTTCATCTTCGCAGTGATGGAGATATTGCCGGGCGATCCGGCTCAGTTGATTCTTGGCATCAACGCGCAGGAAGACACCTTGGCCGCTTTGCGCGAGCAACTGGGCCTCAATCTGCCCCTTGCCAGCCGCTACTGGCTCTGGATCTCGGGCATGCTGCAAGGCGATTTCGGCATCAGCTATACCTATTCTGTGCCAGTCACAGAGCTGATCAGCGAAAGACTGACCATTTCTCTGCCACTTGCGCTAATGGCCCTTGCCCTTTCCACCTTGATAGCCCTGCCACTTGGTATTCTGGCCGCCAGCAATCACGGTCGCTGGCCGGATGTGAGCCTCATTGGCGCAACACAGATCGGCATCGCCATCCCCAATTTCTGGTTTGCCATGCTTCTGGTTCTGGTCTTTGCCGTTACCCTGCATTGGTTGCCCTCGGGTGGCTTTCCCGGCTGGGAGGCCGGACTTTGGCCCGCAATCAAGGCGCTGTTATTGCCTGCCATTGCCCTTGCTCTGCCGCAAGCATCCATTCTCGTGCGCATCATGCGCTCTTCCATGCTGGAAGTGTTGCATGAAGATTATATGCGCACCGCCCGCGCCAAGGGCCTCAACCTGCGTCAGACACTGGCGCGCCATGGTCTGCGCAACGCGCTTATTCCGGTGATCACCATCATGGGGCTGCAATTCTCATTCCTTCTGGCTGGCACGGTCATCATCGAGAATGTCTTCTCCCTGCCCGGCCTTGGAAGATTGGTGTTTCAGGCCATCAACCAGCGCGACCTCATCACGGTGAAAGCCGTGATCATGCTGCTGGTCGCCACCGTCATACTCGTCAATTTCCTCGTGGACATCACCTATGGCCTGATCGATCCGCGCCTTCATCGCAGGCAGGGCAGCCAATGACCAAGCCGCATCTCTTCTCAACGGACGCCCATAAATATCGCAGCTTCCTTGCCAAGGGCCTGCATTCGCCTTCCTTTGTCATCGGCGGCGCGATCACTCTGTTCTTTGTGGTGCTTGCTCTGGTCTCCTTTGTCTGGACACCCCATGATGCGCTTTCGGTCAACATAGCCGAACGCCTCAAACCCATCAGCACCACCTATTGGCTCGGCACGGATCATTATGGCCATGATCTCTTTTCCATGATCATGCTAGGCGCCCGCAACTCCATCGCCGTGGCGCTGGTTGCCGTGGGCATCGGCGCCTGTCTCGGCGTGCCTCTTGGCTGTTGGGCAGCGGCAAAAGGCGGCTGGCTGGACGAAGCCATCATGCGCACGGGCGACTTCATTTTCGCCTTTCCGGCCATCATTTCGGCCATCATGATCACCGCTCTGGCAGGCCCCGGCGCCATCAACGCCATTGTCGCCATCGGGATTTTCAACATTCCGGTCTTTGCCCGCCTTGCCCGCGGTGCGGCGCTGAGCCTATGGACGCGTGAATTCATTCTCGCCGCCCGCCTTTCCGGCAAGGGCTCGGTGCGCATCACCATCGAACATATCCTGCCCAACATCGCCAACCTGCTGATCGTGCAGGGAACCATCCAGTTCTCACTGGGCATTCTGGCCGAGGCCGGCCTCTCCTATGTGGGCCTTGGCACCCAGCCACCCATGCCCAGCTGGGGGCAGATGCTCTCGGAAGCTCAGACATGGCTGATGATGGCCCCGCAACTGGCGATCATCCCCGGCATGGCCATCATTCTCACGGTTCTGGGCCTCAATCTTCTGGGCGATGGCCTGCGCGACATGCTCGACCCGAAAATCCGTTCAAGCCTCGACATTGGCGGGAGCAAAGCATCATGAGCCTGCTCACGTTGGAAAATGTCAGCCTCACTATTGGTGACAAGCCAATATTGAAGGATATCTCCTTCTCGTTGGAGCGGGGCCAATGTCTCGGGCTCGTGGGCGAATCCGGCTCTGGCAAGAGCCTGACAGCCCTCTCTATCATGCAGCTGCTGCCGCGCCAGAGCCAACTTACCGGCGCCATCCATCTGGCAGAAACCAATCTGGCCCATCTCTCCGAGCGGCAGTTGTGCAATTGGCGTGGCAACCGCATGGGCATGATCTTTCAGGAGCCCATGACCGCGCTCAATCCGCTAAAAGCCATTGGCGCGCAGGTGGAAGAATGCATCCTCCAGCACAGCTCGGTCACCCGCCATGAAGCGCAGGAGCAGGCCAGAAGCCAGCTGCAACGCGTTGGCCTCAACCCCGAGCATGTCGGGCCGGATCGCTTCCCCCATCAGCTCTCGGGCGGCCAGCGCCAGCGCGTCGTCATTGCCATGGCCATCGCCATGAAACCGGACCTCATCATCGCCGATGAGCCGACCACAGCGCTCGACGTCACCTCACAGGCCGAAATCCTGCAATTGCTCAAGGCCCTCATGGCCGAAGACCATTCCGCCTTGATGCTCATCTCCCATGATCTCGCGGTGGTGGCTGAAATGGCCAACTCGATAGCCATCATGAAAAAGGGTGCCATCGTCGAACAAGGCCCACTACCGGGATTGTTCGACACCCTCAGCCACCCCTATAGCAAACGCCTGTTCGAGGCTTCGACCCATCAGCCCGCGCGGCAAAAGCCTCCCATTTTCAGCGATGACCCGAGCCTTGCGCAAACGGCCCCCGTGCTTTCCGCCAACGCCCTTTTGCGCACCTACCCCTTGCCGCGCCAGTTCCCCTATCTTGAACGCCGCAGCACGCGCGCCGTGGATGGCGTAGACCTGACGATCCACAAGGGCCAGAGCATCGGGCTCGTGGGCGAATCCGGCTGTGGCAAGTCCACCCTTGCCCGCACCCTTCTCGGGCTGGAAGCTCCACAAAAAGGCGGCATTCGCGTCGGCCAACACGATCCCTATTCCGCCAACAAGACCGATCTGCAACAGGTGCGTCGGGATATCCAGATCGTCTTTCAAGACCCGAACGGCTCCTTCAATCCGCGTCACAAGGTGGGACGATCCATTGCCGAACCGCTCTATCTGTTTCAGAAGGAAGTGAACCGCGACGAGCGCGACGAACGCATCGCCACCAGCCTCACGCAGGTGGGGCTAGCACCAGAAGACGCGGAAAAATTCCCCCATGAATTCTCCGGAGGCGAGCGCCAGCGCATCGCCATCGCCCGGGCGCTTATCACCCGTCCCCGCATCATCATCGCCGATGAGCCCGTCTCGGCCCTCGACGTCTCCATTCGCGCCCAGATTCTGGATCTTTTCACCGATTTGCGTGACCGGCTAGACCTTGCCTATCTGTTCATCAGTCACGATCTTTCCGTTGTCCGCTCGGTGACAGACGAAGTCATGGTCATGTATCGCGGCAAGATCATCGAGCGCGGCCGCACCGAAACCATTTTCAACTCCCCCCAAGAGCCCTACACCCAAGCCCTCATCAACGCCGCCCCCGACCTGCACAAAACCATTGCACGGCGACGGGACGGGATAGAAGAGCCCACCTGAGAACGCGCCATGTCAGCTTTGCGGACGAAGGATACATTGGGTGCAGTGCCGAAATTTCATGGCGTCGGTGCGCGCTTATGGCAAAGCGAGCGGGAGGCGGTCATCTACTGCGGATGAGAGATTTGTGATGCTTCAAGAGGAAGCTGACATTTAGGGAATTAAGCAAAATACCTATTTGGCAGTTCAGCGGCCATGAAGGCGTTCTAGCGTCCCCAGAATAGCGCACCTGCTTTTGCCTTTTCTTAGCATCTCGCGGGCCACATCAGCATCGCGCCCACCCTTTCGAATGATGCTGAAAACATCCGATTCATCGAGCGTGACAGGATGCGCTAGCCCACAAATTTGAAAAACCTGCTTACTGGAGTGTGCCGCCATATCGAAGGGCGCCGCCATATCGGAGTATGGCGCCACCCTTTTGGACTGCTCCGAAAAGCCTGGACCTTCATAGGTTTTGCTCAGAGGTCTCTCCACTGTGACGGTGAGAATTGGTATGTTGAGAAGAATATAAATACTGAACATGAACATCGAGGCGATCAAGACGATACGCAGCGTTCTTGAGAAAGCGGACATTCGCAGCACCTTTTGAAATGAGTGTAAAGATTTGTTCTAATGACTTTTCGAGGAAGTTTACGTTTGTTTTCAGAACAAGGAATAGCAGCGCCTATTGCAGACATCTGAAACCGTCGAGACACTTGCCCGTGGCAAGGTCATAGACCACGGCATGTCCCAGGTCGCCTGCGGGAAGAGGAACCCCTTTTTCCAAGAGAAACGTACCGCCAAAGGCTCCGTGCATGCCTGCAGGAAAATGCGCTATCGGTTTTTTAATGATGAAGTATTCGTCTTCTGTAACGCTAAGTGATCCTGCATCAAGCAATTGTATCAGCCCTGCAATGTTAGGGAGAATGTCGTAAACTGCCACTTTTCCTGATGCGATCACATCAGCCACCTCGAATTGTTCCACCCCATATGGGTAGAAACCTCGAAATTTATTCTCAATTTTGCTGCGCGGATCTCTCTTTGAATAGTCGATGCCTAAGCGTTCTCTTTTAGCGCTCGTGCCCGATGGAAGCCCGATATTCTGAATAGAGCGGGCGGCAATTACCTTGTCAATAGCGTGGCCCAGCACCAGCGACAAACGACTTTCCGCCAGCAGGGCTCTTCCGGATTTCGGGTTGCCTATATAGGGTGGAGCACAGTTTTTTTGTGCTGTGAACTCGACTTGATTGGCCTTGAGGCCAACGATCCCCTGACGCTTACCATCCAGTTCAGAAACGACAAGCTTTTCAATCCTGCTCGTTTCGCCGGTAAATTTCAGAACAACTGATCCGCTAAAAGCACTTATGATGAAAAGGGGCTTGTCGCCGGATTCAATATTGATACTTGCAGCGGTTGTTTCTTCTTCAAAGCCATTCACGGCAACCGACGAGAGAGCCTTGGAGGCAGATCCGCTCAGGAAGATGATTTCCGCCTTTTCCGAGGGTTGCGGCAAAATGCAGGCCTGTTTTTTAGTTTCAACGGCAGCAGCTTTCGTCTTTGGCGTCTGGGCTGGTTTTTCAGCCGTTTCCGTTTCCTCTGTCGATGGACTTTGCTTTACCGGAACCTGATCTAATGCTTGCAGGATATCTTCAAACACCACCTTTCCATCATGGTCAGCGTCAAAACGCATGAGGCGGTCTTGCCTTTTTTTCTTGTCCTTATGATGCTGCGCTGCATCAGAAGAATATCGATACAATTCCTCAAATGAGACCTTGCCGTCTCCATTGCCTGCCTCGTCAATCTTGGAAAGAGTGGCTTGTACACTCTTGAGCTTGCGCTCAGACATGAGAGCGGAAAGACTGGCGTAATCCTTGCCGTCAATGACGCGATCCGAATTGAAATCATATGAAAGTATGTCAGCCGCAAAAAATGCGCGTGCCTTTGCCAAGCTCCATTGCTCTTCCCTATCCAACATGCTTTGCGTAAACACGCCGTCAGAAGCTCGTCTTTTAAACTCATCGTTGAGACGGATTAAGAATTTATCACGTCCCTTGGCGATCTGCTTCAGTTCATATTTGCTAAAAATGGATGGCGCTTCAGAGGCGCTCGCATAGGGCGCATTTAACAGCATCAGGGAAGCAACAAGCGATAGCATTTTGGTTTTCACAATACACCCTCCAGATTGAATATTGTCTTGATATATTCAAAAGGTTGAGAGTAAGAAAACACTGAATGCACACTGTCAGTAATTTTGCTTTTGGTAAGTAAATTGTAAAAATGATGCATCTTCGTAAAGGCTTGCGATGCTTCAATCGAATGGCAGGAATGGGGAAGCATGCATTTGGGATGTAGCCTCTACAGGGTGTCCGGTATGGACTGCGGTTTCCGGGCAGCTCTTTCGAGCATGGGAACGTGCCACCATTTTCAATGTCGCGTTTGGGCTCCAACCTCCCCTCCCAAAAAAAGCAAAACCCGCCGGATTGCTCCGACGGGCTGGATCGTTATTCCGCTAAAAGCGTTGTTGCACCATTTGGTGCTTATTTGGCGCGGTAGGCTTTGAGGCGATCGAGAATGGCTGGGTCACCTTCGCCGCGTTCGGCGGATTTAACGGCAGGAGCCAGCTTGTTGGCCAGTTCCTTGCCAAGCTCGACGCCCCACTGATCATAGCTGTTCACGCCCCAGACGACGCCCTGAACGAACACCTTGTGCTCATAAAGCGCGATCAGGCGACCGAGCATTTTCGGGGTCAGCTTGTCATAGAAGAGCAGCGAGGTCGGGCGGTTGCCCGGGAACACCTTGTGCGGCACGAGGGCTGCGACCTCTTCGGCGGATTTGCCCGAGGCTTCCAGCTGCGCCTTGGCTTCATCTGCCGTGCGGCCAAAGGCCAGCGCTTCGACCTGCGCAAAGCAGTTGGAGAGCAGCAATTCATGCTGATGCTGGTCCGCGTCCGTCGGCTTTGCAGCAACGAGGAATTCGCATGGGATGATATCATGGCCCTGATGCAGTTCCTGATAGAAGGCATGCTGACCGTTGGTGCCAGACTGGCCCCAGATCACCGGACCGGACGCGCGTAGGATATCGGAGCCATCGCGGCGCACGCGCTTGCCGTTGGATTCCATATCCAGCTGTTGCAGGAAGGCGGAGAAGAATTCCAGCCGCTGGTCATAAGGCAACACGGCAACCGATGGGCAGGCCCAGATATTGCGATACCACAGGCCAAGCGCGGCCAGCAGCATGGGCAGATTCTCGCGGAATGGCGCTGTTTCGAAATGCTCGTCCATGGAGCGGGCACCAGCGAGAAACTCCTCAAACCCTTCCGGCCCGATGGCGATCATCACAGGCAGACCGATGGCCGACCAGACCGAATAGCGGCCGCCGACCCAATCCCAGAATTCAAACATCCGCTCGGTGCTGATGCCAAAGCCTTCCACACCTTCCTTGTTGGTGGAAAGCGCTGCAAAGTGATCGCCCACAGCATCATCGCCCAGAGCCGCGACAAGCCATTCCTTGGCCGCACGGGCGTTGGTCATGGTTTCCTGCGTGGTGAAGGTTTTGGAGGCAACGAGGAACAGGGTACGAGCGGGATCCAGCACCTTCAGCGTATCGCCCATATGCGCGCCATCCACGTTGGAGACGAAATGCACGCGTGGACCATCATGATAGGCAGCCAGACCAGCGGTCACCATATGCGGCCCAAGGTCAGAGCCCCCAATGCCGATATTGACCACATCGGTGAAGGGCTTGCCATCTTTGGCAGCGATGGACCCATCACGCACGCCTTTGGCAAACGCATAGAGCCGTTCCTTGACGGCATTCACATCAGCCGCAATTGCCTGCCCATCAACCACCAGATCATCATCAACACTGCCGCGCAGAGCGATATGCAGCACAGAGCGCCCTTCAGTATTGTTGATGGCAACGCCAGATTTCATCTCGGCATAGCGTTCGGCCACACCGGATTGCAGCATCAGATTTTCGAGCAGCATCAGGGTTTTGTCCTGGATGCGGTTGCGCGAATAGTCGAGCGTTAGACATCCGTCCATTTCTGCAGAAAAGCGTTCGAACCTGTCAGCCTCTTCAGCGAAGGCTGAGCGCAGGTTAAAATCAGACAATTCCTGACGATGGCGGACCAAATCGGACCAGACGACTTCCAGAGAGCTCATTTTCAACCCCAATCAATTGCTTTTGAAACTTTACAGACTTGTAGAACGAATATGTGACGAGTCATTTGAGTTCCATCAACAAATGAATTCAAGTGTGTAATTTTCCACGCCCGCCCTTTGACGGCCTTCAGAGGAAAAAAAGCGCCTTCGCTGCTAAAAAGCGTCAAAAAATAGCTGAATATGTCAAGCAGATTGTAGAAATTCAACCTATGCAATTAATATGAAACAGTGAGCTGATTCGACCCCTCGAAGCCGCTCGCAAGGAAACAGGACAGGAAAAGCCGGATCGGCGGGAGAGTTTTGTGCGCAATATAGTCATTTCCATTGTTTCAGCGATCATTGTGGTTGTTCTGGCAATCCTTCTCCTACCCATGTTCCTTTCCACCGACTATCTCAAGGCGCAGGTGGTCAATCTAGTGAAAGACAAGACGGGCATGACGCTGGCCATTGGTGGCGATGTATCCCTGTCCTTCATCACCGGCGTTAAGCTCAACACCGAGAGCGTTTCGCTGGAAGATCAGGCGGGACAGCCGCTCTTCTCGGTGCGCGAACTGGATTTCGGGCTCGCCCTCTCTCCGCTATTGAGTGGCAAGGCAGACATCACCGGCATTACGTTGGATCGGCCGGTGGTGACCATTACGACGGGAGCGCCATCGCCCGCTGAAGGCCAACAGGGACAGACCAAGGCAGCCGATGGGGCTAGCGCCCAGACAGACACAGCGCCCGCCGCTTCGGGACAATCCGGCGAGATAGACCTTTCCGCCCTTAGCATCCGTCGCCTCAGCATCAATGACGCCCAGGTCGTTACCATCGATCAGGGTGGCCACGCACAAAACATCGTCTCCGGGCTTAACGCCACCGTGCGCATTCCCGATTTCAATGGTGTCTCCGAGATCGAGGCAACCCTGCCCTACAAGGGCCAATCCCTCTCCATTGCAGGAAAGCTGGCCAATACGGGACGCGCAATCAATGGCCAATCTTCGCGACTAGATCTCAACCTTGATAGCGAACTGATCAAGGCGACCATCGAGGGCAATCTTGCCTACAAGAACAACCAGATCTTCACGGCAAACTATGCCTCCAACATTGGTAATGTGAAGCAATTCATGAGCTGGTTAGGCCTGTCGCCAGACCTGCTGGATGTCAAGGCGGCGAGCGTCAAGGGCTCTGTGATCGCGAGAAAGAAAGAGATTCGCCTGCCCAGCCTGACCGTCTCGCTGGACAAGCAACAGCTGAACGCAGCAGCACGGCTTTTCATCGCCCCCAAAACGCAGCGCCCCGCCATTCGGCTGGCCGTGGATAGCTCTACCCTCAATATCGACACGCTTCTCAAGCCCGCAGCCGCAGCAAACGCGCAGGGCCAGGAAGCCACGTCTCAGGCGCAAGGCACCGCCGGCACACCGCCGGATCTGTCCATTCTCAACGACTTCAACGCCACGCTTGACTTCCGCTCTGGGCGCCTCACCTACAAGGGACAGTCGCTGCGCCAAGTCAAATTGCTGGCCCAGAACATCAATGGCAAACTTGGCATCAATCTCAAGTCCGCCAATCTGGCCAAGGGCAATGTGCGCGCCAAACTTTCGGGCGATGTCAACCAGCTTGTCTGGTCCGGCTCTCTGACAGCCAATGGGTTGGGGGTCAAGCAGATCGCAAAGCTGGTGGGGCAGACCAGCCCCTTGGCGGGCAAGCTTTCGGCCAATATCAATTTCGCCGCACAGGGCCTGACCGTCGACGAAATCACCCAGAAGGGCAATCTGGCAGGCGAGATCACCCTTACAAACGGACAATATGCCAATCCGGCACTGCAACAGGCCGTACCAAAGCGCAAAACCGGTATGCTGCGCAAAATCTCCAGCCGCATCACCATCGCCAACCTCGATGATCCTATCGACATCAAGGGCAGCTTCAACTGGAATGGCGACACAATCCAATATAGCAGCACCATCGGCCTTGGCGAGTTGCTGTCCAATGCGCCGGTTCCTGCCAGCATTTCGGTTGAAGGCAAGCGCTTCGCCCTCGCCCTTGCGGGAAAGCTTGACCCTGCTAAAAGCAGCCTTTCAGGCAGCAAGCTGACCGTTGAAACCAAATCAAGCAAACAACTGCTGGCCTGGCTCGGGCGAGATGTCAACCGGGGCACACCGAACCTTCCGGTTTTCTTCTCCGGTCAGCTCGACCTTGGCGCCAACAAGAGCACGCTCAAAAATATGACCCTGCGCATGGGCCAGACTAATGGCTCAGGCAACATCACCTATGTCGCGGGCACTATTCCAGCCATCTCGGGCTCGTTGGCCTTTGACAAACTGGACGCGACCCCGTTCATGGGCGATGGCCAGCAGAGCGGGGGTGCGAAAAACAGGCAAGCGGCCAATCGACCAGCCACCCCGTCCGGCTGGGACAAAAGCCCCATCGATTTCTCGGGCCTCAACAGCATCAAAGCCGATCTGGCCTTCTCGGCAAAATCCCTCGTTGCCCGCGACATCGTCATGGGGCCGGTGCAGCTCGCTGTGAAAATCGACAATGGCCAGCTCTCCACGGCACTGAACCAGATTTCGCTCTATCAGGGCAAAGGCAATGGACAGATCACGGTGGACGCACGGAGCAAACCGGCGAAACTGGCTGCCCAATTCGCCCTCTCGGGCATGAATATGCGCCCCTTCCTCACCGACACCATCGGCATGCGCAACTTGAGCGGCAAAGGCGGGGTCACCCTCGATCTGACAGCACAAGGCGCAAGTCAGGCCGCCATCATCAGACAGCTCAATGGCACAAGCAAACTGGAAATGCGGGATGGACAGATCAATGGTATCAACATTCCGCGTATGCTGCGCAGTCTGCGTGGCAATATTCTGGATGGCTGGGCCTCTGCCGATGCTCAAAGTACAGACTTCTCAGCCCTGACCGCCAGCTTCGTCTTCAAGAACGGCATTGCAAGCAACAATGACCTCAACATGCTCAGCCCGTTGTTGCGGCTGTCTGGTGCAGGCACCATCAACCTGCCACAGATGACCATCAACTATAAGGCCATACCGAAGGTCATTGCCAAGCTCAAAGGGCAAGGCGGTCCGGTGGATGCGGATGGCATTCCCATCCCGATCATCATTGAAGGCAAGCTCAGCCAGCCGCGCATCTATCCCGATATTCCGGGCATTCTGGAAAACCCGCAAGCGATCCTCAAATCGCTTGAGCAGATGGGAGGAGCAGGTAAAGATGCCTCCAAGGCGATCCAAAAAATCGAAAAGAATGTCACCAAGGAGCTGCAAAAGCAGTCAGACAAGCTCGGCGTTGACCTGAACCAGATCTTGCAGCCACAAAAGGGCAATAATAATGGCAATAACAACGAGAGCCAGCAAAAGCCCAAGCTCGAAGAGCAACTCCTGCAAGGATTGACCAAGGGCCTGTTCGGCAATTGAGCAAGCCGCATACCGACATCAAGGGTCGCCCATCGGCGGCCCTTTTTTTGTTGGAGACAGTCTCACTGCCAGACCAATTGACAATTTGCACAAAGAGTTCTGACGATTTGCATTAATTCTGACAATTTTTATAAAAGATAGCCTCTACCCGTTGATCAGCGAGTGCAGTTAAGTCCTCCCAAAAGACCAGCAAGCCGATCAAGGGAGCCATAGCACAATGCCTGCACCAGAGAAAGCAACCCCGCCAACGATCCATCTTCTTGGGGTTCCGGTTCAAGATGGTACCCATGAAAAAGGATGCCTCATGGGGCCGGATGCTCTGCGCACTGCCGGATTGCGAGACACGCTTGAAGGACTTGGCTTTGATTGCGTGGATCATGGCAACCTTTCGCCCGCCGCCATTGATCCGATGCCCGCGGGAAAGGGCAACGCTTTGCAATTTGATGCTATCGCAAGCTGGACCCGCACCCTTGCTCCCAAAGCCTATGAGATGGCCAAGAACGGTTTTCCGCTCTTTATGGGCGGCGACCATTCGCTGTCTATGGGCTCGGTTGCTGGCATGGCACGCCATGCCGCCGAAGAAGGAAGAGAGCTCTTCGTGCTATGGCTTGACGCCCACACAGACTTCAACACCCCGCTGACATCGGAATCGGGCAATATGCACGGCATGTCTGTCGCCGCTTTTTGCGGTTTGCCCGAATTGAGCGGTCTTTACGAAGCCCCCCTTGATCATCCGGTCAATCCCGCTCAAGTCCATATGATGGGCATTCGCAGCATCGACCAGAAAGAGCGTGATCTCTTGCGGCGGCACCATGTCAAGATCAACGACATGCGTGTACTTGACGAGATGGGCGTCATCCGCCCCTTGATGGAACTGATCGATGAAGTCAAATCACGCAACGCCATGCTACATGTCAGCCTTGATGTGGACTTTCTCGACCCGGAGATTGCCCCAGCCGTCGGCACGACAGTACCGGGGGGCGCCACCCTGCGTGAAGCCCATCTGATCATGGAGCTACTGCATGAGAGCGGCTATGTCTCCTCGCTGGATCTGGTCGAGCTCAATCCGTTCCTTGATCATCGCGGCAAGACAGCGGAGCTGCTGACCGATCTCACAGCCTCCCTCTTCGGACGCACCATTTTCGACCGGCCAACCCGCCGCCCCGGCCCACGGCACAGAAGCGTCTAGTCCACGGCCAACAAACAATTTGCTATCCCTTTCGGTAATTTTGTCGCTGCGTAACAGCCTGATCACGTTGATTAACTGGACAAAAATCATTTCCTGCCTAAAACTAGGATCAACGACAATGATCTGTCGTGTGAGAATGGCTCGCTATGGGTCAGGCTCAAAGGATAGATCACAACGGCACGAGGAAACGCACGCATGCAAGACAATGACAGCAAAGAGGATGATGCTCCGCTTCGCATCGCTCTGGTGGCCCATGATGCAAAGAAGGATGACATCGTGGATTGGGTTGGCAAACATCTCAATCTGCTGAGAAAAGCAACATTTGTCGGCACCGGCACCACCGGTGGACGCATCAAGAAGGCCTTTCCCGAGCTGGATCTCACGCCTTTGTTCTCCGGCCCTTTGGGTGGCGACCAGCAGATCGGCGCCATGATTGCCGAAGGCAAACTGGATGGTCTGATCTTCTTCGTCGACCCGCTTTCTCCCATGCCCCATGATGTGGACGTAAAAGCGCTCAACCGTCTGGCCGTCGTTTACGACCTGCCTATGGCCCAGAGCCGCCGCTCCGCCAACATGATCATTCGCGGCATGATGATGGAAAAATACGGCACCATCGACTTGTAGGATAGGCCCCCACAAAGCCCAAACGGATATTGCAAGACAAAAGGCCGCCCGGTTCCCCGAGCGGCCTTTTTCATTTCGCGATGCAGCCTGTCGCTAGTCTTCCCGCACAACATAGACCGAGCATTTGGAGTGGCGCACGACACGCGCCGCATTTGGACCAATCAGCATTTCGCGCAAGTCAGGCTTATGAGCACCGATCACGATCAGATCTGAATCAGCCTGCTCGGCGGTTTCCAGAATCTCCTCATAGATCGAGCCCGACGCCACGATGTGACGCAAATCGGCCACACCGTCTTCGCCAAGAATATCGGAGACACGCTTCTTCAACGCAACCTTGGCATCTTTGACCGCCTGATTCTGGAAATTCTCATCGAAATAGGACCCGACGAGAGAGATCCGGAAATTGGGCACGACCGTTACGATATCCAGCCGTGCACCTTCAAGCTTGGCGATCTTGTTTGCCGTGTTCAGAACTTCGGCATCATTTTTCTGACTGATGTCAAGGGCGCATAGGACCGTATTGATCATGCTGGTTTCTCCTCTTTGCGACCAACGCGTGCACGCTGAAGCAAATAAACACATCCAAGCAGCAACAGCCCCGGAATATAGATCAGATCCTTGGGCAACTGGTCTGCCTTGATTTCCGCATGGGTAATCTGCACAGGGTCATCCGCGTAGAAGTCAAAGCCACCGAGCATTTCAAAGAAAGGTGTGCCCGGGAATGGCTCATCCAGCTTGGTCACACCATCTTCATCGAGAATGGTCAGGCCCTGAGCCTCGAGACGTGCGTCCCCTCCCGCTTCTTCACCGGAGGTAATAACCAGGGTGGTTTCCTTGGTTGATCCTGTGTCGAAATCCGGCCCGGAGATGTTGAGCCGCATTTCATGCCCCGGAGGAATAGCCCCGAAGGCCTGGCTTACCTGCGCCGGTTCCACCACCTCGAAAGGAGGCTGTATCCGGTTCATGAAGAAGTCCGGACGGAACAGAATAAAGGCAATCAGCACCAGAGCGACACTTTCATAGATGCGGCTCTTGGTCACGAAATAGCCCATCGTACCCGCTGTAAAGACCAGCACTGCTATCATTCCGATCGCAGCAACCAGAAGCCCCTGATACCATGTGACATCATACCAGAGCAGATCGGTGTTGAAGATGAAGACGAATGGCAGAGCAACGGTCCGGAGCGAATAGAAGAAGGCTGTAAAGCCCGTCTTGATCGCATCGCCCCCCGACACCGCAGCCGCCGCAAAGGAGGCAAGCCCCACCGGCGGCGTCACATCGGCCATGATACCGAAATAGAAGACGAACAAGTGAACTGCGATAAGCGGCACCACCAGACCGGATTGCGCCCCGAGTTGAACAACCACACCGGCCATCAGCGAAGACACAACGATATAGTTGGCCGTTGTCGGCAGTCCCATACCCAGCACGAGCGACAGCATGGCCACAAAGATCAGCATCAAGACGAGGTTGCCCCCGGACATCAGCTCCACGAGATCCGCCATCACCTGTCCGATACCGGTTAGCGTCACCGTTCCCACGATCACACCAGCCGTTGCCGTGGCAAGACCGATACCGATCATGTTGCGTGAGCCATCGATCATGCCGATACCCAGATCACCAACACCAGCCTTGAAGGCGTTCACATATTCATTTTCGCCGCGGAACATGGCCTTGAGCGGCCGCTGCGTCAGCAGGATAACGAACATCAGAGCCGTCGCCCAGAAAGCGGAAAGCCCCGGCGATTTCTGCTCGATCATCAGGAAGTAGACCAGAACCACGATCGGCAGCAGATAGTAAAGACCGGTTTTGTAGATGTCCTTGACTTCCGGCAGCACGATATTCTCGTCATTTGGGTCGTCCGGTTTCAAGTCGTCCACCGATGCCGCCAGCTTGAGCAGCAGCAGATAGGCCACGAAGGTGAGAGCAGCCAGAATCCAGCTTGCCCCTTCTGGTACCATAGAAACGATCAACCCGATCGGGTATTTGATGCCATAGCAAAGCAGGGCAAATCCGACGAAGAAAAACAACATGCCAAGAATGGTACGCGCCGTGGAAACAGCTTTCGTACCGATGGTGGGCATATTCCGCTTCACCGCTTCCAGATGCACGATGTAAACCAGCGCAACATAGGACAGGATCGCAGGCAGGAAGGCATGCGTGATCACTTCCATGTAGGAAATGCCCACATATTCCACCATCAGGAAGGCCGCAGCCCCCATCACCGGCGGCATGATCTGCCCGTTCACCGAAGAAGCCACCTCAACAGAGCCAGCCTGTTCGGAGGTAAAGCCCACCCGCTTCATGAGCGGAATGGTAAAAGTACCCGTCGTCACCACGTTGGCAATGGAAGAGCCGGAGATAAGACCGGTAGCTGCCGAGCCGACAACGGCTGCCTTGGCAGGTCCGCCCTTCAAATGCCCTAGAGCAGCGAAGGCCATCTTGATGAAATAGTTCCCCGCCCCGGCCTTGTCGAGTAACGAGCCGAACAGCACGAACAGGAACACGAACTTGGTGGAAACCCCCAGCGCGATACCGAACACGCCTTCGGATGTGATCCACATGTGGCTCATGGCTTTCTTGAGCGAAGCGCCCTTCCAGCGAATGACTTCCGGCACCCATTCAGAGGAGCCGAAAAAGACATAGACAAGGAAGATGACTGCGATGGTCGCCATAGCCGGACCAAGCGCACGCCGGGCCGCTTCAAACAGCAGGATCAGGCCTGCAAGGGCGACCCACTTGTCGACATCATCGGCCAGACCGCCATTATTGACGACCTTCTGATAGAAGAAGAAGCCATAGAGCGCGATAAAGGTGCCCGCCAACGCGAAGATCCAGTCCTGAACCGGAATATGATGGCGTGGACTGCTTTTCAGCGCGGGATAAGCCATATAGGCCAGGAAAATGGCAAAGGCCAGATGCACCTGACGCGAGTTGTTGATCAGATCGGACGGAAGGACATAGTTGGAAATCGGCGAAGCCAGCAAGACCTGAAAGGCAGCCCAAACAAGGGCAACGATAGCCAAAAAGGTTCCCACCGGGCCGATCGGATTACGCGCTCCCGCATCCGTAGAGGCAACCAGGTCCTGAAGCTCTTCCTCAGAAAGTGGACGCCCAGACGCATTTTTCTGTGACATAGATTGCAGCCCCCAGCCATCGCTCCCAAGCGCGATTACAACCAAGCTGAAACCGTCAAACAGTTTCACCAGCACTGATCGGCGATAGCATATTATTAATTATGGAAAACCGAACCCGGTCTTGCCGGGTCCAGTCACAGCAATTGCAAAAGGCCTCGGACACAAAAGCCCGAAGCCTGAAATCAGCGAGACTTACATCCAGCCTTTTTCTTTGTAATATTTCACAGCACCCGGATGCAGAGGAGCAGACAGGCCGTCCTTGATCATTTCTTCCGGTTTCAGGTGAGCAAATGCAGGATGCAGTTTCTTGAAGGCATCGAAGTTTTCGAAGACGGATTTCACAAGCGTGTAAACAGCGTCATCGGAAACGGCAGCGGAGGTCACCAGAGTTGCGCCAACACCGAAGGTTTTCACATCTTCATCGTTTCCGCGATACATGCCACCAGGAATGGTAGCGGAGCGGTAGTAGGCATTGTCGGAGATCAGTTTTTCAACGGCAGGGCCGTCAACCGTTACCAGAACGGAATCACAAGCTGTGGTGGCTTCCTGAATGGAACCGGATGGGTGACCAACGGTGTAAACCATGGCATCGATCTGGTTATCACACAGAGCAGCAGACTGTTCAGCAGCCTTCAACTCGGTAGCCAGTGCGAAATCGTCGGTGGTCCAGCCAAGGGCTTCCATCAGAACTTCCATGGTGCCACGCTGACCAGATCCCGGGTTACCGATATTGACGCGTTTGCCTTTGAGGTCGGCGAAGTTTTTCACGCCGGCATCAGCACGGGCAACCACGGTGAATGGTTCCGGATGGATGGAGAACACAGCGCGCAGATCCTCGAAAGCGCCTTTGTCTTCAAATTTGGAGGTACCATGATAAGCGTGATACTGCCAGTCAGACTGGGCAACACCGAACTGCAGTTCGCCATCACGAATCGTGTTGATGTTGTAAACGGAACCACCGGTTGATTCGACAGAGCAGCGAATCCCATGGTCTTTACGGCCTTTATTGACCAGACGGCAGATAGCGCCACCCGTTGGATAATATACGCCCGTTACACCGCCGGTACCGATGGAAATAAAGCTCTCGGCAAACGCCGCTTGAGAAAAGCTCAAGCCAGCTGCGACCGCAGCTGCAGTGATTGTCAATTTTTTCAACATAAAGTTCTCCCTGAGTTGATCGAAAGGTTAATCCAAGTCTATTCAATCCCAAAACTCACCATATCGGTGATTCCGGGTTTCAACTTCTTCAATTCTGGCGCGAGCACTATCCCCTGCCCTAGCAACCAGCATTCCGATAAGAGTTTCAATTAGCACAAGCGTGGCTGCATAAGAAGAGAAGAATTGTGGACTCTCTGTCGGCACGATAAAATTTGCAGATGCATGTGCAAGAGCCGGGCAGGAAATATCATCCGTAATAACAAGTACATAGGCGCCAGCGTCGGCGGCCATCTGGGCAGCAACAATCGCGCGTCGGGCATAAGGAGCCTTGGTCAGTATGATGACGGCGTCCTTCTCGTTAAGCCCCACCATGGCCGAGCTCAAAGATGCCCCCATCCGCCCGGCAACCTTCCAGTTATCGGCAAAATAGCGCGCAAGATATCCCAGATATTCCATAAAACCCGTTGAACTGAAGGCCCCGAACAAAAGCACCTGACGGGCATCATTCAGACGATCCGCCACAGCGACCAGCTGTTCCTGATTGATATCCCGTTCCAGTTTCCCAAGATTTTCAAGGCTGGCGGATACCTGTCGTTCGAAGAAGGATCGAGCGCTGCTGCCGGCTCCATCCTCGACAAGCAAGCTCGCGCGTTCAGAAAATGACATGGCCTGACGCCCGATGCGCTGACGGCACATGTCTCTCATTTCTTCATAGTTGGAAAATCCCAGCGCCTGAGAAAGCCGTGTAAAAGTGGACGGAGCCAAGCCTGCCATACCGGATACCGAGCGCAACGAGTGAGTCGCTATCTCGACTTCGTGGTCAACCACAAAGTCTGCGGCCTGTTTCAACCGCCCGCTCAGTTGGCCATAGTGACCAGAAATCCTGTCCTGTATCGACTGCATACCCGTAATATTGGCTCCACCCTAGTCTCATGACGCCTCAGTAAAATTTCAATTGTTTTAACTAAAGTCAATAGTTGAAACAAATGTTTCTTTGTTATATAACCCACCCCTTGGGTCAAACGGTCCAATAACCCCGCGCGACCCGCTAAAACCATTGCTGCGGAGGCCATCTCCGCCCTATCAGCAGGCACAGCCATGTCCCACATATTCCCTCGCCATACCAAATCCAATCTCCCCACTGTAGACCACGGAAAAGGCGTTTATCTCTTTGACACCGAAGGGAAATGCTATCTGGACGGGTCCGGAGGAGCGGCTGTCTCCTGTCTGGGTCATGGCGATCAAGATGTCATCGAAGCGATCAAACAACAGCTTGACGCTGTGCCATTCGCGCACACCAGCTTTTTCACCTCCAAACCGGCCGAAGCGCTCGCCGACAAGCTGATCGCGCATGCCCCTGAAGGGCTGGACCGGGTCTATTTTGTTTCAGGTGGTTCGGAAGCCGTCGAATCGGCCATCAAGCTGGCACGTCAGTATTTTCTTGAAATCGGCCAGCCGCAGCGCCGCCATATCATCGCCCGCCGCCAGAGCTATCATGGCAACACCCTTGGTGCGCTTGCAACGGGCGGCAACCTTTGGCGCCGCGAACCTTTCGCGCCCCTGATGATCGATACAAGCCACATCTCTCCCTGCTATGAATATCGCGACCGCAAGGAAGACGAGAGCGCCTTTGATTATGGCCAGCGCGTTGCCAATGAGCTGGAAGATGAAATCCTGCGTGTCGGGGCCGAAAATGTCATGGCCTTCTTTGCTGAACCGGTTGTCGGTGCAACGGCCGGTGCATTGCCGCCGGTTGAGGGCTATTTCAAACGTATTCGTGAGATTTGCGATCAATATGGCATCCTCCTGGTGCTGGACGAAGTCATGTGCGGTATGGGCCGTACCGGTACGCTCTTTGCCTGTGAACAGGACGGCATCGCACCGGACATCCTGACAACCGCCAAAGGGTTGGGCGCAGGCTATCAACCCATCGGGGCCATGATCTGCACCGATACGATCTACAAGGCGATTGAGGATGGCACCGGCTTCTTCCAGCATGGCCACACCTATATCGGCCACCCCACGGCAGCGGCAGGAGCGCTGGCGGTTTTGACCAAGCTGACCGACGGCGGTCTTGTGAAGCGCGCTGCGGAAACCGGCACCAAACTGCGAGCAGCCCTCGATGATGCCTTTGGTACCCATCCCTACGTGGGTGACATCCGAGGCCGCGGCATGTTCCTTGGCATCGAGTTTGTTGAAGACAAAGAGAGCAAGAAGCCTTTTGATCCGGCCCTTGCAACCGCCAAACACCTCAAGAAAGCGGCCTTTGAAGCAGGCCTTATCTGCTACCCGATGAGCGGAACGATCGATGGCAAATTCGGCGATCACATTCTGCTGGCCCCTCCCTTCATCTATGAAGACGCGCATATCGAAGAGCTGGTCGGAAAACTGAAGATTGCCATGGACAAGGTGCTGCCATGACCTTGACTGCAGGCCAATCTCCCCTGCCGGCGATCATGATCGCGCCCAACGGGGCACGCAAGGGCAAGGCGGATCATCCCGCCCTGCCTGTTACCATTGCCGAAACCGTTAAAACGGCCCTTGCCTGCCAAGAGGCGGGAGCCGACGGCATCCATGCCCATGTGCGTGATGCCAAGGGCAAACATATTCTTGATGCCGGCCTCTACAGCGAATTGCTCGATGAGCTGACGAAGCAGACCCCGGACCTTTATGCCCAGATCACGACCGAAGCCGTGGGTCAATATAGCCCCGCCGAACAGAGAGCAGTTGTCGAAGCGGTGGAGCCAACCGCTGTATCCATTTCTGTCAAGGAAATGCTGAGCGATGGCGAAACTGCGGACGTCAAACGCTTCTATCACGCGCAGGCAGAAAAGGGCGTCGCCATCCAGCACATCCTTTATGATCAGCAACAGGTCCTTTTCCTGCTTGATCTCTGCCGTCGGGACATAATCCCCGCCCGGAACCTCCATCTGCTCTTTGTTCTAGGCCGATACACCGATGGTCAGGTTTCATCCCCCGACGATCTGCTGCCATTCATCAAGGCCAAACAAAGCCTTGAAGAAGCGTTGCAGATCAAGGCGGACTGGGCCTGCTGCGCCTTCGGAGCGCAAGAGACCGACTGTCTTCTCAAGGCGGAAAGTCTGCAAGGGAAGGTTCGGATCGGATTTGAAAACAACATGACCAACAAGGATGGCACCATTGCAAGGGACAATGCCGAACGTGTAGTCGACCTTATCAAGGCCCGACCGACAGCGCATTAACGCTCTGCTTACCATAGCCAAAGAAAGAGAGAGGTCGCCAGCGCAACTGGCATTATTGCTCAACTTTTCACTTCTATAGTCCGCTTGAAGATAATGTAAAAAATTCGGACTTATAATGAAGCGGGCACCTCTCTATCGCATATTGACGCTTCTGGTCGTTCTTGTTTGCTGCGTGCTGGCAAATAGGGAAGGCTGGTTCGACCATATTGATCATGTGCTCACGGATCATCGTATGGCCACTCGAGCCATGCCCGCTTCCGGCGAAATCGTCCTTCTGGAAATTGATAACAAGAGCCTCTCCGCCATTGGCGTCTGGCCGTGGAAGCGCTCGATCTATGCCGATATCCTTGATAAGGCCTTTAAGGCCGGGGCACAGGAGCTGGCCTTCGATATCGATTTTTCATCCAGTTCAACCCCCGATGAAGATCAAGCCTTTGCCGCGGCGCTCGAACAGGCGGAAGGGCCGGTAACCCTTGCGGTTTTCCAGCAATTTGCCACCTCGAGCATGGAGGCAGGCGAACAACGCTTCAACCGGCCCATCGCTTCTCTGGCCACACAGGCCTGGCTGGCTACGGTCAATGTGATCGCAGATTCAGATGGCTATGTGCGGTCCTTTCCTCTGGCGCAAACCATTGGTGACGAGCTGCTCCCCTCCCTTACCAGCTCCCTGAGTGGATATCAGGAGATTGTGGAGAAACAGCAGATCATCAATTTCAATATCAATCCGGACACGATCCCCACCTATTCGGTCATAGACCTGTTGGAGGGCACCCTCCCGGAAAGGGCGCTTGATAACCGGAAGATCCTGGTCGGTGCGGGCGCAGCAGAACTGCGCGACACGATGGCCGTCCCCGTCTTTGGCGTTCTCAGTGGACCGCAATTGCAAGTCATCGCCGCAGAAAATCTGTTACAGGGCACCAATGTCCATCAGGCTCCAGAGCGCTGGACCTATGGCCTGATGCTGCTGTTGCTATTGCCCATGGGATTGATCCTCCTTCTCAGAAAGTTCAATAGTTATGGCCGACTAGCGGGCCTTTTCGCGCTGGCTGCTGGCGTGGAATATCTGGGTTTTACCCTCTATGCCGATCATCATCGGCTGCTGGATACGGCCATGATTCAAGCGACCATCCTGATGACGGGTGTCGCCCTGACGCTGACCGAAGTGGGCTTCAAGTCTGTACTGCTCAATCTTTCCCACAAGCATGGCCAGAGCATATCCGATCTGCTGGACACCATTGTCACCGACAGCCTGACAGGCATTGTGATTGTTGATTCCGAACGCCGCATCCTCAGCGTCAGTCAGCAGGCACAGCAAACATTCGCGCGTCTCGGTTATGACGCCCACAAAGGGGCTCTTATGGAGCAATCCATCCCATCCGAGTTTGGCAGCAAGATCAGGGAATGCCTCGACAAAATTCATTGGCACCATAACGGACAGAGCACCCACCTGCTTGAAATCAAACGCAGGGGCGGAAGGCGCGTTTACGAATATTCCATAACACCGTCCTCCATTGCCCCCGATGGCGATGAGCAACAGGAAGAAAGCAAGGTCGTAACCCTTCTGTTTCACGATATCACGGATGTCTATCTGGAGCAGAAGCGTCTCGCCTACATCGCAGATCATGATCCCATCACGAACCTGTACAACATGCAGGGCTTTTGCAATCAGATAGAAGAAACTTCGTCTTCCGAAGCCGCTCTAGACACCACAATCATTCTGGCCTGTCAGGGAAGACGCATCGAAAAAGTCAACCAGATGTTGGGCCCGGACTATGTCGAGAGCCTCTTGCGTCAGATCGGCCAATCCCTCATAGCCCTGCAGCAATTTGACTGCATTGGCTGCTGCACCAATCGCAAGACCTTCTTGCTTGCCAAGAGGAATGCAAGCCCGTCCGACATGCACGCATTGGCCGAGATGGTTCAAGCATGTCTGGATGCTCCGTTCGACGTGCGCGGGCACAGCATCATGGTTGGCTCGCAAATCGGAGGAGCCAGATTTGACAGCGCGACCATGAAAAGCGCCACCGATCTGACCAATGCAGCCATCATTGCCCTTGATCACGCTCAGGAAACGGGAGAAGACTGTACCGTCTATTCAACCAGTCTCGCCGCCGACGTTCAGCGCAAACGGTTTCTGGAAAACGAGATACCGGGTGCGTTCAAGCGCGAGGAATTCGAGCTTTACTATCAGCCGCAGGTCGATCTGAAAACAGAAGAGCCCGTGGGCTGCGAAGCACTGGTTCGCTGGAACCACAAGGAACTGGGCCTCATTCGCCCAGACCATTTCATTCCCATTCTGGAAGAAACAGGCAAGATTGTCGAGCTGGGCCACTGGCTTTTAAGAACAGCTTGTTCTCAGGCGATGAGTTGGCCAAAGCCGGTGCCTGTCGCGGTCAATATTTCAGCGGTACAGTTCCAGCGCTCCAACATTCTTGAAGAGATTGAGGAGGCTCTGGCGTTTTCCGGACTGCCGCATGACCGCCTTCATATCGAGATCACGGAATCTCTTTTCATAGCAGATCCCGAAGCCGTTCTTGAGCAACTCACTGCCATCAGAAACAGGGGCATCAAGATCGCACTGGATGATTTCGGCACGGGCTACTCATCCCTGAGCTATATTCATCGGTTCCCTCTGGACAAGATCAAGATAGACCGCGCCTTTGTCAAAGATCTGCCCTACTCAGCGGATTCCATGGCCGTCATCAATGCGGTAACAGCACTCGCCCATGGCTTTGATATGAAGATCGTTGCCGAAGGCATGGAAAACCAACAACAGGCCGATGTCTTGCGTGTTGCTGGCTGCCATCAGGGGCAAGGCTTCCTATTTGGCAAACCCATGAAAAGCGATCAGTTTGCATCCTATCTTTCACTCAGCACAACGGTCAGCGCGGAGGGGAAACAGCGCCAAATCGGTTGAGCAAGAGATCAGTTCGACTCATGATTTTTAGGCAAGTAAACACCTTCAATGCCCCCCTGTTTATCCCGCAAAACAACAGAACTTGGCAATCTTGACGAGGTAAAAGCCCGGTAAAATCTATATAGCTTGTGGATTCTTAGTAGTATCGCGGTATCCAAACAGCTGAAGAATGTGATCTGCTTAGTGAGTCGCGGCGTCGCCAAGACAAATTGCGGGTTTTCAACCAGCATTACAGCCTCAACTATAAAAACAAATATGGTGACATTGAATGTCCACACGCATTTTCAGTGAGGATATCGACGAGACTTCCTTGGAAAAAATGGCGGGCGTTGCATCGCAAGCCTCCAGCTTCCTCAAGGCAATCGGACATGACGGACGACTGATGATTCTTTGCCATCTAGCAACAGGCGAAAAATCGGTTACTGAATTGGAAGATTTATTGTCAGCTCGTCAGGCTGCTGTTTCCCAGCAGCTCTCTCGACTACGTCTTGAGGGTTTAATTGAATCACGCCGAGAAGGTAAATCGATTTACTATCACCTCACCGACAATCGGGCAAAACGGGTCATGGACCTCGTTTACGACTTATTCTGTGGCAGCACCACATAGAGCTGCCACGATAACAATCGGGAGGAATAAAAAAGGCCGCTCACGCGGCCTTTTCCTGTTTCATGAAGCTATTCTTGCCCGGATGCTATTCGCCGATCTTGATCATGCGGCCTTTTCTGTAGGATTCCCAGGCTGCCTCTGCCAGTTCGATAGCCTTCAGACCATCAATATGGTCTGGGTGCTTTTCGTCCTGACCGGAAATCACGCGGCAGAAAGTCTGCAACTCGGCCTTATAGGAAACGGCATAACGCTCCTGGAAATAGTCGAGCAGCGGATCGCTGCGATAGCCGGTGGAGTTGGCCAGCGTAACCGACGTGCCACGCAGGTTGTTCGCCCGAACCATGCCCTTGGAGCCATGCACTTCGACGCGCTGGTCATAGCCATAACTGGAGCGGCGGCTGTTGGTAATCACGGCAACGCGGCCCTTGGCAGACTTCAGCGTTGCGGTCGCGGTATCCAGATCGCCAATCTTGCCGATTGCCGGATCGGTCAGCACGGAACCGGTGGCATAGACTTCAACAATCTCATCGTCGAGAACATAGCGCGCCATGTCGAAGTCATGAATCATCATGTCGACGAAAATGCCGCCGGATGATTTCAGATAATCCATGGATGGGGCGGACGGGTCACGCGAGGTGATCTGAACGAGTTCAACTTCCCCGACTTCGCCATTTTCGATGTTGCGCTTGACCGCATTGAAGTTGGTATCGAAACGGTGGTTGAAACCAACCATCATTTTCACACCGGCCTTCTCAACGGCAGCCACGCATTCACGCACCTTGTTCATGTCGAGATCGATCGGCTTTTCGCAGAAAATATGCTTGCCCCCATTAGCCGCTTCCATAATCTGCTCTGCATGCTGCATTGCAGGCGAAGCAATGATCACAGCATCGATATCGGGGTCGTCCACGATTTCCAATAGCGACGCACGGGCTGCGCCGGTCATGGCTTGAACATATGCGGCAGCCTCATCGGCCGGATCATGAATCGCGACAATTTCAACATTGTCGAGCGCATTGACTGATCTGGCATGAATTTGGCCAATACGGCCAGCTCCCAAAAGACCGATACGGATCATATATATTTCTCCAAGTTGCGTTTCTGCACGGGTATTAGCGACGCAGGATCGCGCAGATATGACAGATTCGTCATAACGCGTCGGTTCCGGCGTATGTCCACCGATTAATTCAGACTAGCACACAGGCGTAAGTGAGTTAGACCTTGGTATGGCTCAAATGCCACATTCCAGGGCGGAAAGTCAAATAGATGGTCAATGCTAATGGTCACTTCCGGCAGTCTTCTAGCATATAGTCGTTTTCACGAATAGCGACGCCTGGATGATAGAAGCTATGCAACAAGCTCATATCTCACCTGATTGGATATGATCTTCAGAAACATCTGATCAAACGCGCACAGCCGGGGCTGAAGCTTTTCATAAAAAAAGCACCCGGACCAAATCCGGGTGCCATTTGTCTTGCTAACCTGCGTAAGGCAGGTGTTGGACTATTATCCGCGCTTAGCTGAAGATTGCGTTCAGAGTCGCACTTGGACGCATGACGGCCGCTTTCTTCTCTACGGATGGGTGATAGTAACCACCGATATCACCAGCCCCGCCTTGCGCCTCAGCCAATTCCTTGAGGATGTCGCTTTCCTTCTCGGCAAGCGCCTTGGCAATCGGAGCAAAATGTGCTGCCAGCTCAGAGTCATCGGACTGTGCAGCCAGAGCATCGGCCCAATAGCGGGCAAACCAATAGTGGCTGTCGCGGTTATCCGGCTCACCAACCTTGCGCGATGGTGACCTGTTATTGTCCAGAATGCCCTGAGTAGCAGCCTCAGCCGCAGCGCCGAGCACAGCAGCCTTACTGTTGCCCTTGCTATCAGCAAGGAAATTCAGGCTCTCGCCAAGAGCGCAGAATTCACCCATGGAATCCCAGCGCAGATGGTTCTGCTCGATCAGCTGCTGAACATGCTTTGGAGCCGAGCCGCCAGCACCGGTTTCAAACAGACCTCCACCATTCATCAGTTTGACGATGGAGAGCATCTTGGCCGACGTACCCAACTCAAGGATCGGGAACAGGTCCGTGAGATAGTCACGCAGCACATTGCCGGTGATAGCGATGCTATCCTTACCCGCTGTGATGGTTTCAAGCGAGGCGCGGGTTGCTTCACGCGGTGCCATGATCTGGAACTTGTCGGCCACGCCAGCAGCCTCCAGAGCAGGTTTCACATAGTTGATCAGCTCTGCATCATGGGCGCGATTGGCATCAAGCCAGAAGATGGCTTCAAAGCCGGTCAAGCGCTGACGATCAAGCGCAAGCTGGATCCAGTTTTCAATCGGCGCCTTTTTAGCAGTGGAAGAGCGCCAGATATCGCCAGCTTCCACTTCATGGCTATGCAGAACATCACCATTGGCCAGAACAATACGGATGGTGCCATCGGCAGGAGCTTCAAAGGTCGTCGGATGAGAGCCATATTCCTCGGCCTTCTGCGCCATGAGGCCTACATTCTGCACGGTACCGGCGGTTGACGGATCAAGCGCCCCGTTGGCTTTGAAGAAACTGATGGCCTCATCATAGATGGATGCATAGCAATTGTCCGGGATGACGCAATTGACGTCGCCCTTCTCACCCTTGGCATCCCAGCCCTTGCCACCGGCGCGAATGAGCGCTGGCATGGAAGCATCAATGATCACGTCGGACGGCACATGCAGGTTGGTGATGCCCTTGTCGCTATCAACCATATAGATTGCCGGACGGTCCGCAGCCAAAGCGTCGATCTCGGCCTGAATTTCAGCAGCATTGGGCAGACTTGCGATGCGAGCGAGTACATCGCCCATACCGGAATTGGGCGAAATGCCTGCGCTGGCGAAAGCTTCACCATATTTTTCGAAGATCGGCCCCATCCATGCCTTGACCGCATGGCCGAAGATGATCGGGTCAGAGACTTTCATCATGGTCGCTTTCATATGCAGCGAGAACATGATGCCGTCATTCTTGGTCTTCTCGATTTCGTTAGCGAGAAAGGCATCCAGCGCCTTGGCCGACAGGAAGGTTGCATCGACAACTTCGCCATCGGTGAGCATCCAGCCATCCTTTAGAATCGAGATGCTGCCATCCTTGGCAACGAATTCGATTTTTGCAGCGCCTGCCTGATCAGCAGAAAGCGTTGCGGATGCCTCGTTGGCATAGAAATCATCACCCGGCATGGAAGACACATGGGTCTTGCTGTCAGAGGACCATTTGCCCATGGAATGCGGGTTCTTCTGCGCGTAATTCTTGACGGCCTTGGCTGCACGACGATCGGAGTTGCCTTCGCGCAGAACCGGGTTCACGGCAGAGCCCTTGATCCCGTCATAGCGCGCACGCACGGCCTTTTCTTCATCAGTTTTCGGCTCGGCAGGATAGTCCGGCAGATCATAGCCCTGTGCCTTCAGCTCTTCGATGGCCGCAACAAGCTGTGGCACGGAGGCGGAAATATTCGGAAGCTTGATAACATTGGCGCCGGGTGTTTTAACCAGTTCGCCAAGTTCAGCCAGATCATCACTCTGGCGCTGTTCTTCGGTCAGCTTTTCCGGGAAAGTTGCAATGATACGCCCGGCAAGGGAAATGTCCTTTGTACCGACCTTGATGCCAGCAGCATCAGCGAAAGACCGTATGATCGGCAAGAAGGATGCGCTCGCCAATTCCGGCGCTTCGTCCACAATAGTATAGATGATATCTGGGTTAGACTGATCGGCCATATGATTTACCTTTCCGGTTCCCGAATTCCTGACCATCAGGCAGCTCCCCTGCCGGGTCAGGAAAAATGAGCTCCGCAACCTCTCCCTCAAGGAAAAGCCCGAAGTGAGCAAGAGCACTATGCGTCAACCACTGATTGACATTCAAGTTAGCAAAATGATGTCATTCGCCGTTATTTGCCATTGACGCCCTTGTTATTGAGCACGCTCTTTTTTCGATCAAGTGTCTAGTCACTCTAAGGCCTTATTCCAATTCAACATCCGTCGCATGCCACCCTCAAACATGGCAAGATTTGTCAGTTGCAGGAAATTGCCGGAAGCTGGCGGTGCAAGACCTGCCCAGAATGCCTTTCCTTGCGAATCTCCTCACGCAGATTGCACAAAGCGCCAAGTACACCAAATACAACTCAAAGAGACACCAAGACACGCAAAGGTTTTAGCCAAAGGAAAGAAAACAAAAATTGAATTCACACATTCGGATATCAGAAATCACAGAAACAAATACTTAAGGAAAATTCGCTACACTCTTACCTAAGCAAAATTATCAATAACCAGTAAAAACGCCCGGTAGCACCGAAAAAGAGATCTGCGCCATGTTTTCAAGAATGATGATAACAACCAAAATGCTCGTAGCAAGCATATTGACCCTTATCGTGGTCCTCGCTGCAGGCATTACATTTATCGGTTGGCAAAGCTCCTCCATCACCAAGGAAACGACCTTCAGGGAAGCCAAGGCCGTTACCGAAACGCAAGTTGCAGAGGTCAAGAATACTCTGCAATATGGCCTGACCTCTGCTGGCAACATTGCCAACGCTCTTACAAGCCTAAAGCAGGATGACATGACCAACCGGCAAGCCTGGTCGGGTATGCTGCTGCATATGCTGGAAAAGACTCCTGAGCTTTCCGGCACATGGGGCGCCGTCATCGACAACAAGCTTGATGGTGAAGACACAAAGGCCGCCAATTCCGAGTATCATGATGCCTCGGGCGTCTGGCGCCCATATTTCTTCCGTAACCCGGACGGTTCTATCGGTTTCCGCACCATCGCGGATATGGATAGCAAATCCCGCGAAGAGCTGAGCTGGTTCTATGGCGCCTATGATAGCGGCAAGCCTTACGCCACTGAGCCCTACAGTTGGGACATGGGCGGCAAGACCGTGACCGGTGTTTCTCTGGCTGTTCCCATCAAGGACGCCAGCGACAACATCATCGGTGTAGCCGGTACAGATATTATCCTGACCGAGCTTTCAGATTATCTGTCTTCGATAAAGCCTCTTGGCAGCGGCACCGTGCAGCTTATTTCGCAAGAAGGCAAATGGATTGCCCATTCGGACAGCACTCTTCTTGGCAAAAACTGGAACGAGGGACGCAGCGAAGCGGATCTGTCTCATCAGGCCGAACTGTTCAACGCCATCAAGTCTGGCAAGCCGTTGACCTTCGAGGGATACTCCAACACTCTGGCTACAGACGTCATCCGGTTTATCGATCCGGTTCCCGTTGGCAACACGGGCAATTCCCTTGCCCTCATCGTTTCCATTCCGGTTGATAGCGTCTATGCGGCAAGCCGTCAGATCACCATGTCTGTCGTCATCACGGGTCTGGTTCTGATCCTTGCCGTCTCCTTGGCCCTGTTCCTTGTCGGTCAATCCGTGATCCGCAAGCCATTGGCTGCGACCACCGAAACCATCAAGGCCCTGATCAATCGCCAGTATGACGTCACCATTGGCTATCTCAACCGCAAGGATGAAATCGGCCAGATCAACCATGCTCTTGAAATCTTCCGCGAAAGCTCCCTGCGGGCCGAACAGCTCACCAAGGAGCAGGAGAAGGAAAAAGAGGAACAGTTGCGTCGGGCAGCCAAGGTCAACGAACTCGCCCAGGCTTTCGATGCCCAGATCTCTGGCCTGCTGGATACGGTTTCCAGCTCTGTTGAGCGTCTGGATCTGACCTCACAACAATTGACACAGGGCGCTGACAGCACCTCCATGAGGTCCAACGCTGTGGCAGCGGCCTCCGAAGAGGCCTCAGCCAACGTGGAAGCCGTTGCATCGGCTGCCGAGGAGCTATTCGCTTCGGTCAATGAAATCAACCGTCAGGTGGATCAATCCAACCAGATTGCGTCCGAGGCGGTGATGCAGGCCAATCGCACCAACAGCAAGATCGAAGGCCTTTCCAACGCGGCAACCCGCATCGGAGAGGTGGTCAAGCTGATCACGGATGTGGCCGAACAGACCAACCTGCTCGCACTCAACGCGACCATCGAGGCCGCACGCGCTGGCGAAGCTGGCAAGGGCTTTGCGGTTGTCGCCGCAGAGGTCAAAGGCCTTGCGGAGCAGACTTCCAAGGCAACGGACGAGATCGCACAGCAGATTCAAGCGGTTCAGAACGAAACCGATGGAGCGGTTACCGCTATCGGCGAAATCTCGGCCACCATCGAACATATGAACCAGATTGCCGCTGCCATCACCGAAGCGGTGCAGCAGCAAGGGCAAGCCACTCAGGAAATCGCACGCAACATTCAGGAAGCCTCCGCAGGCACGCGGGAAGTTTCTTCCAACATTGCAGGCGTCTCCACCTCGGCTAGTGAAACCGGCGAAGCAGCTCGTCACGTTAGTGAATCTGCAAGCGAGCTGACCAACGAATCCAGCAACCTGCGCAGAAGCGTCAGCGGCTTCTTTGAAGACATCCGCAAGGTTGTCGGTTCCTGATCCCTTCGCCCATACAAAGCAAAAACACGATAAAAGGTCGCCCATGGCGGCCTTTTTTATTGCCCCCTCTTTTGCGCGCCCTTCACACAATAACCGTCATCAATAGGCATGGCTTGCGATACTGAAGGTGATCCCTTAGGGTCAACACGATTTTCAAGACGCACCGGGCCTGTCAGATATCGACCCGGACAAATTTACCGCGCGAAAGACATAATGACATGAACCTTAAAGACAAAAGCCTTCTAGAACCCCGCGCCTATATTAATGGCGAATGGAAACAACTCGACGCCACTTTCGATGTCACCAACCCCGCGACGGGCGACGTAATCGCCAAGGTTTCCGATTGCAGCATTGACGATGTCAAGGCCGCCATTGATGCTGCCTATGAAGCCCAGAAGGAATGGGCCAAGCGCACGGGCAAGGAACGTGGCACCATCTTGCGCAAATGGTTCGACCTGATGGTCGAAAATGCCGACGATCTCGGCCAGATCCTGTGCGCAGAAATGGGCAAGCCCCTGCCTGAAGCCATTGGAGAAATTCATTATGGCGCCTCCTTCATCGAATGGTTCTCCGAGGAAGCCAAACGGGTTTATGGCGATATCATTCCCGGCCATCAGCGCGACAAGCGCATCATGGTGCTCAAGCAGCCAGTTGGCGTCGTCGGCTCCATCACACCCTGGAACTTCCCCAACGCCATGATTGCCCGCAAGGTCGCTCCGGCGCTGGCTGTGGGCTGCGCCTTTGTGGCGCGCCCGGCAGAACTTACGCCACTGTCTGCCATGGCCATGGCTGTTCTGGCCGAGCGCGCAGGCGTGCCAAAAGGCGTCTTCAATGTGGTGCCGAACAGCCATTCTGCCGCAACAGGGCAAGAGCTGTGCGCCAATCCGAAAATTTCCAAGATCACCTTCACCGGCTCCACCCGCGTGGGCAAAATCCTCATGCGCCAGTGCGCAGACAGCATCAAGAAGATGAGCATGGAGCTTGGTGGCAACGCCCCCTTCATCGTTTTCGACGATGCCGATCTGGACGCCGCCGTGGAAGGCGCCATGATCGCCAAATATCGCAACAATGGCCAGACCTGCGTCTGTGCCAACCGCCTCTATGTGCAGGAAGGCGTCTATGATGCCTTTGCCGAAAAACTCACCGCAGCCGTGGCGAAACTTAAACCCGGCAACGGCATGGACGAAGGCGTCACCGTCGGTCCGCTCATCAATATGGATGCCGTTGAAAAGGTCGAGACCCATTTAAAGGATGCCTCGGAAAAAGGCGCCAAGGTGCTCACCGGTGGCTCTCGCCTTGACGGCACCTTCTTTGAACCGACGGTCATTGCGGACGTCCCGGCTGACGCGCTCGTCTCCAACGAGGAAACCTTCGGACCGGTCGCCCCGCTCATCCGCTTCAAAACCGAAGAGGAAGTCATTACGTTGGCGAACGACACCGAATTCGGCCTTGCTGGCTATTTCTTCGCCAATGATCTCTCCCGCGTCTGGCGCGTTGCTGAAGCGATTGAAACCGGCATGGTTGGCGTCAATACCGGCCTTATCTCTACTGAGGTGGCTCCGTTCGGCGGCATCAAGCAGTCCGGTCTTGGCCGTGAAGGCTCCAAATATGGCATCGAGGACTATCTCGAAGTCAAATATGTGTGCCTTGGCGGCATTTAACAGGCCAAAGAAAAGCCCAAAAATCAGAACTTGAAAGAGCCCGCCTCCCGACAGGGGCGGGTTTTTCGCGCCAAACGCCAAGGAAAGCGCAAATCCCTGTTGTACTCGATGAGACAACGTGGCACTGAGACACCAACCAAGCCCCTGCCCTATGGGCAAAGAGAGATAGGACCCGCCATGAGCGAACTACCACCCTGCCCGCAATGCGGCAGCACCTACACTTACGAAGACGGCGCCCTGCTGATCTGCCCTGAATGCGCCCACGAGTGGTCGCTCACACAGGCGACAGAAGAAGATGGCGAAGAGATTGTTCGGGACGCAAACGGCACCCCGCTTGCCGATGGCGACACCGTCACTGTCATCAAGGATCTCAAGATCAAGGGCACCAACGATGTCGTCAAGGTCGGCACCAAGGTGAAGAATATTCGCGTCGTTGGCGGCGACCATGACATCGATTGCCGCATTCCGGGCATTGGCCCAATGGGGCTGAAATCGGAATTCATCAAGAAGGTGAATGAGTAAGCAAACAAGGCCTCCGAATGGAGGCCTTTTTCATATCCCGACTGAGCGTTATCGGCGCGGATCAAACCAGATACACACGACTGGGTGCATCAGAGCATCATGGAATGGTTGAGACCGCCATTCACATAGATCACCTCTCCGGTCATCCCGCCCGAAGCATCGCTCAGCAGAAATTCCACGCTACCCGCAATCTCTTCAGTGGTCACCGGACGCCGCAGGAAGGACCGGCGGCTCAAGATGGAATGCACCTTGCTGAAATCAGGCAACACGCGCGAGGCTGGCGTGCGCAGCGAACCGGCAGAAACGATATTGGCGCGAATGCCGCGATCTCCGAGCTCACAGGCAAGAATACGGTTGGTCTGTTCAAGCGCAGCCTTGGCCACCCCGATCGCATCATAGCCGGGAATAACCTTCTCCCCACCGAGGAAAGACAACCCGACAATCGACTTGATATTGGGATTCCGCTTGAGCGCTTCATCGATCACGGCGATGTAGGAATAGCAGCTATCGCTCATCGTCTGCAAAAATTCATCGCGGCTGGTGCCAAGCAGACCCTTGGTCGTCGTCACATTCGACTTGGCGATGCAATAGACAAGACCGGTCACATCATTGAGATCATCCAGATCATCAAAAGATCTCTGATAATCGAGCTCACGCACCTCGTGACGCTGAGAAATATGCATGAACTTGTCTTTGCGACGCGTTGTCACCACGGTATTCCAACCATGGTCAGCCAGATGTTCAGCAATACCGAAGCCGATGGAACGCCGCGAGCTCACACCCACGATCATGGCCTTGCCGGCAGGAGCCACAGCCTTTTCCTCGCGCACGTCCTGTCTCGGAGCCTCATTATCGGGCACCGGAGCCAAAAAATTCCGTTTGTCGAGAAATGCACTATATTTCAGGACTTGTCCTTGCCAACCCATCGCCAATCGATCCACTTCTTCATCCTGAACGGATGGTCCCAAGACACCGGAGACAATACGCCTTCATCAAAAGGTCACGGATGAATGCGTCAAAACTCCAATTGATTCAAAACTCAACAAGCGCCTCAAGTCTTCAAGACCCGAAAGGCCGCCTTAGATACCACGCGTTCCAAACTTCAATATGACAAAATGACGGCACAGTGTGGATTTGTGACAGGGCTGTCCAAGATCCACATCCACCTACAACTCCCGGCAAGATCTGCTTCAATCTTACCGACGCGGAGCAATCAAAATGTTCGCTGAACATGTTAGTTAAATATATGGGACAAATCGTGAAATGCCAACAGAGGCGCCCGGGCAGGAGTGAACATCAAGACACCCAAAAGCGTCATCAAGAGCAACCCCACACAAAATCCAAGAAAATCAAACAAGTTATTGTAAATATTGAACTTTCAAGAAATTCTGGAGCAAAAAACCGCTTACCTTGACCTTGCGAGACGGTCGAACATTACCATTTCCAACACAATTTGAAACAATATGTGATTACCCTGAGAGGGCATTTTCAACCCTCAAAAGGCGTGAAGGGCTGGCAAGCCAGAATCAAACAGGGACGCCGCCGCGAAACCCGCCAGCTCCCTATTCCATCCTGTAGCGGTCAAGATCCACATCCGCCTCATAGTCGACGCTCTCCAGTCCGAAGCCGTTGAGCTTCATGAAGTCGCCCTTGTAGCCTTCATAATCACCGATGGAGCGGAAGGTCTCAGGTGTCATCTTGTCCAGAAGCGCGGCAACCTTCTCCTGCACATCGGCGCGCTGCTCCCTGTCGTCAATTCGCACCAACCGCTCGGCATCAACCGGAATGGTGCCATCCGCGCGGTAGAGTGTGTCCGCATAAAGCCGCTGCATCTGCTCGATGCAGCCTTCATGCAGTCCCATTTCCTTCATCACGCGAAACAGCGCCAGCAGATAGGGCGACAGACCTGGAATAAACACACTGGCCTTTGTCACCAGAGCCTTGCAGACAACCACATGGGCCTGACCCTTTTGCGCCTTCAGCGCCGCATCAATCCGGTCTGCGGTTTGATGCAGATCAGCCTTGGCCCGCCCGAGCGTGCCATGATGGTAGATGTCGTAAGTGCGTTCCGGCCCGATATAGGAAAAGGCCAGCGTTTCAAAGCCTTCCGCGAGCAGACCTTCGCCTTTCAGAAACGATATCCAGCTTTGCCAGTCCTCGCCACCCATCACCTTGACGGTATCCTTGATCTCCTGATCTGTCGCAGGTTCCAGACATTGCTCTTCCAGAAAATCCTTTTCCAGATTGATGGTATAGCCGCGCGTCGCAGTTCCTATCGGCTTGATGGTGGAACGCACGAGTTCACCCGTTTCCGGATCGGGCCTTGCTCCGGTGGCCAGAGAATAAACCACCAGATCCACCGATCCGCCAAATTCATTGCGAATATAGTCAGCGACTTTCGCCCGCATGTCCGGAGCAAAGGCGTCGCCAACAAAATTGCGCGCGATCAGCCCTTCCTTGCGGGCCATGTGACTGAAATGAATGAGATTATACCAGCCGGCCGAGCCGACGCCCTTGTCCGAAGGCCCGCGCTCGAAGGCGACACCGATGGTATCGGCCCGTGCTCCGCCAAAGGCCAATGAGATCCGCGAGGCAAGCCCGAAGCCCGAAGACGCCCCCAACACCAGAACCTTGCGTGGCCCTTTGGCAATTTGCGGGGCGCGGCTCACATATGCAATCTGTTCAGCAACCGCCTGGCCACAGCCAACCGGGTGGCAGGATTTGGCAACCTGCCCCTTGATAACGGGATGAATAATCATGATAGTCCAAGCAGCAATGCGTGATCAAAAACAGGGGCTCATCCATCTTGGGCCCGACACAAGCAAAATAGCGCAACCAAGCAACTGAAAAAAGTGGCCACACTTAACCAAAAGACCCCTGTTAAAAAACAGAGGCCCACGATCCGGTGCATTCGCTCCTGAGAGCCCGAATAGATGCCAGAAGCAAGATAGAGGCAAGGAAGATGCAGCCTAGAAGCTGGTGCGCATCCGGTAGCCGGGATGATAAACCAGCCGCACATGGGTGATCGGTTTTTCCGCAAACCATGTATTGCGCTCGGTTGCAAACAAGGCGCCGCCGATAGGAATATCAAAGGCTCTGGCCAGCTTGGCATCGGCCGAAACGGCAAAGAAACTCGCATCGCCACCCGAATAAGGCGCATTCTGAACGAGCCATTCGTTTGCCGTCACCTTTTCCAGATCGGCAGCCTCGAAATCAGGAACCGCATCAAGGCTGGTATAGCGTTCTTCATAGATAAAGGGCTGATTGTCGTAAAAATGCACAGTCTCGGTGTAAAGAAGCGGCGTATCATCACCGACACGGAAGGCCCCAGCCAAAAAGGCAGGCAGGGAACGATTTTCACGGATCAGCAGATTCTGCCGATAGAATGCACCCTTGGCCTCGACTTCCTCGCGAATGATCGGAATGGTCAGGATTGCCTTGTGTGGCGGATTGACGGCAACCCGAGTGCCCGCCTTGCGCTTGCGCGTCACGATGCCTGATGTCGCCAGCTCTCGAAGGGCACGGTTGACCGTCGTTCTGGCGCAGTGAAATTCCTCGGCCAGCTCTGACTCATTGGGAATTATCTCACCGGGCTGCCAAATTCGCTCATTGATCCGCCGAAGCACTTCTTCTCTGATCTGGGTCCAACTGGTACCCTCTTTTGTCTTCTCGCTCAAAATTCCTGCCTCAGCCGTCTCATTACCTGGATATAGCGTGCGCGAATCTCTTCTCCCCTCGTGTGTTTTCCATCTATAACCAAATGCCGCCCCGCAGACCAGACATCTGTTATCAAACGATCATCGCCAGCAAAAATCCAGCTATCCAGAATTTCGTCCCCCGCGCAGCCATCCAGCATCACAGATGATGCATCAAGCGCCAGCAGGTCTGCATAGTGCCCCTCGGCAAGCGCTCCGGCAGCACGACCAGCAGCCTGAGCCCCACCGGTTACGGCCGCATCAAACAGCACCCGCCCTGTGGAGCGCTCCGCTGTGGCAACACTCGCCCGGCAACGATCACGCAAACGCTGCGAATATTCCAGCGTTCTCAATTCTTCAGACAGGGAAATGCGGATGTTGGAATCCGACCCGAGCCCCAGCTTGCCGCCCTTGGCCAGATAGCGCACCCCATTGAAGATACCATCCCCAAGGCTGGATTCAGTCATCGGGCAAAGTCCGGCAACAGCACCGGTTGCCGCAAGCGCGTCAGTCTCGTCGTCGCTCATCTGCGTGCAATGGATAAGACACCAGTTCGACGCCACATCATGGGTATCAAGCAGCCAGTCGACGGGCCGTTTGCCCCAGGCAGCTTCCACTTCTTCCACTTCCTTGACCTGCTCGGCCAAATGCATATGCAACGGGCGCTCTCCTACCAAGGCCACACAAGAGGCCAGAGCATCGGGCGAAACAGCCCGCAGAGAATGGGGTGCAACGCCAATGAGGCTATCGCCCCCAAGATGCGCCACAGCCTTTGACGCTCCTTCATGCAGTCGTGCAAAGCGCTCGAAATCATTGCCAAACCGGATCTGCCCAGCCCCGAGAGGCCGCTGATCACAGCCGCCATATTGATAAAGCACAGGCAGCAGCGTCAATCCGATGCCGGATGTCTCGGCGGCAGAAACCACCCGCTCGGACAGTTCGGCCAGATTGTCATAGGGCGTCCCGTCCGCTTGATGATGCACATAATGGAATTCGGTGTTGCAGGCATAGCCCGCTTCCAGCATTTCCATCTGCACAAAGCTCGTAATGGCTTCAATGTCGTCGGGCGTCAGAATATCAAGGAAGCGATACATGATCTGGCGCCAGGTCCAGAAGGTATCGAGCGGTTCGGGCCCGCGTTTCTCGCTCATGCCGGCCATGGCGCGTTGGAAGGCATGGCTATGCAGATTGGTCGGCGCAGGCAACAGAATATCCACTCTGCTCTCAGCCTCGCTTGCGCGCGCGGCATCAACATCGCTCTCGATCTGTGCTATCTTGCCATCCGCGCCAATCGACACAAGAGCATCATTCTGCCAGCCATTCGGCAGCAACGCCTTTTCTGCATAAATTTTCATCACTTACTATTCTCCAACGCGATCGTGATCAGTTTTGCCGATAATAGCGGCATTAATTCGAGAGTCTCGTTGACAGCCTCATTATTATGTGCATGTATATTCACATAAATCGCAACATAATCAAGCACGGATTGCAATCAGTGACGCGACTTTTGATAAAAAACGCCACCTTGGCAACAATGGTAACAGGCGCGGAGCCCTATGGCCTCATCCCCGATGGAGCGCTCGCCATAGAGAACGAGACAATCGCCTATTGCGGCCCGCTTGCCACTCTTCCAGAAGACATGAAGGACTGGCCGAGCCGCGACGTAGATGGCGCATTGGTCACACCCGCTCTGGTCGATTGCCACACGCACATTGTTTTTGGGGGCAATCGTGCGCGCGAATTTGAAATGCGTCTTGAAGGAGCCACCTATGAAGAGATTGCCCGTGCAGGTGGCGGCATTGTTTCCACGGTAACAGCCACCCGCGCAGCCAGCGAAGACGACCTGCTTGCCAGCGCCCTGCCCCGCGTTGATACCTTGATCGCAGAAGGCGTCACCACCCTTGAAATCAAATCCGGTTATGGCCTCGATATCGAGAGCGAACTAAAAATGCTGCGCGTTGCCAAGCGGATCGCCAAGGAGCGTCCGGTCACCGTGCGCACCAGCTATCTTGGCGCCCATGCCGTACCGGCCGACTATAAAGGCAAGTCGGATCTCTATCTTGATGAGGTTTGTCTGCCAGCCCTCAAACAGGCCCATGAAGAGGGCCTTGTGGATGCGGTTGATGGCTTCTGTGAGGGCATTGCCTTCTCACCTGAGCAGATTGCTGGTGTATTTGCAGCGGCCAAGGCACTCGGCCTGCCGGTCAAACTCCATGCCGAACAGCTCTCCAATCTGGGTGGCGCAGCGCTTGCTGCCAAATTCGGCGCACTTTCCTCCGATCATCTGGAACATCTCGATGAAGCTGGCGTAAAAGCCATGGCCGAGGCCGATACGGTTGCCGTTTTGCTGCCCGGAGCCTTCTATACCCTGCGCGAAACCCAAAGCCCACCGGTTGACCTGTTGCGTAAGCATGGCGTCTCCATGGCCATCTCGACAGATTGCAATCCGGGCACATCGCCGCTCACATCCCTTCTGCTGACCATCAACATGGCCTGCACCCTTTTCCGCCTGACGCCAGAAGAAGCGCTCAGCGGTGTCACCCGCAACGCAGCCAAGGCCCTCGGCCTTGCCGATCGGGGCATGTTGCAAAAAGGCCTTCGTGCCGATATCGCCATCTGGAATGCCGCTCATCCGGCAGAGCTGGCCTATCGCATCGGCTTCAACCCGCTAGAAGATCGCATCTGGGGAGGTGCATAATAAAATGGCTACCGTTTCTCTCGTTCCCGGCGCCGTAACGCTCAAGGATCTTGAATCCATTTATCGTCAGAGTCACTCTGTCACCATTGACCGCAGCGCCAAACCAGCCATTGAAGAAGCCGCCAATCGCGTGCGCCTTGCTGCCCTTGGTGAAGAAGCCGTCTATGGCGTCAACACCGGCTTTGGCAAACTGGCCAGCGTCAAAATCGCACCGGAAGACACCGCCACCCTGCAGCGCAATCTCATTCTCTCCCATTGCTGCGGCGTGGGCGAAGAGATGGAACCGGCCACCGTGCGTCTCGTCATGACGCTGAAGCTGTTGTCTTTGGCCCGCGGCGCATCGGGCGTTCGATGGGAAATTCTCGAGCTGATCGAAAATTGCCTTGCAAAGGGCGTGACCCCCATCATCCCAAGCCAAGGGTCGGTTGGGGCTTCAGGCGACCTTGCCCCACTGGCGCACATGACCGCCGTGCTGATCGGCGAAGGCGAAGCCACCTATGAGGGCGCCCGCCTGTCTGGCGCGCAAGCCCTTGCCCAAGCGGGCCTTACACCAGTCACCCTTGGCCCCAAAGAAGGCCTCGGCCTCATTAACGGCACGCAGGTTTCCACCGCCTTTGCGCTGGTCGGACTGTTTGGCGCCCTGCGAATGGCCGAAGCCTGCCTCGTGACCGCCTCCCTGTCCACGGATGCCATCATGGGCTCCACAGCGCCCCTGCTACCGGAAATCCACGCGCTCCGTGGCCATCGCGGCCAGATCGAAGTGGCCAGCGCCATGCGCAAGCTGATGGAAGGCTCTGAAATCCGCGAAAGCCATCGCGATGGCGATGCCCGTGTGCAGGACCCCTATTGCATCCGCTGCCAGCCACAAGTGGCAGGCGCCTGCGTTGACCTTCTGCGCATGTCCGCCCAGACTTTGCAGATCGAAGCCAATGCCGCCACCGACAACCCGCTCGTGCTCATTGAGGCTGATCGCATCGTTTCGGGTGGCAACTTCCACGCCGAGCCGGTTGCCTTTGCCGCCGACCAGATCGCCCTTGCCATTTCCGAGATTGGTGCCATTGCCCAGAGGCGTATTGCGCTCATGGTAGACCCGGCCCTCTCCTTTGATCTTCCGCCCTTCCTTGCCAAGGATCCCGGCCTCAACTCAGGCCTGATGATTGCTGAAGTGACGACCGCTGCCCTGATGAGCGAGAACAAGCATCTGGCCAACCCCTGCTCGACGGACAGCACGCCCACAAGCGCCAATCAGGAAGACCATGTCTCCATGGCCGCTCATGGGGCCCGCCGCCTCAAGCGCATGACGGACAATCTTGCCAACATTCTGGGCGTGGAGCTGCTCTGTGCGGCCATGGGTGTGGAGCATCGCTTGCCACTCAAGACGAGCCCATGCCTGCAAACGGCCATTGCCCGCCTGAGAGACGACATTCCGAGCCTTGAGACCGACCGCTTCATGGCACCGGACCTCAAAGCCGCCTGCGCCCTGATCGCAGACCGCACCCTGCTTGATGCAATTTCCAAAGACTATCTGATTTCACTGGAGGCGCTCGATGCAGCCCTTTGACCTTACCGAAGGCACAAGCCCGATTATCCTGGCCTTCCCCCATGTGGGCACCTATCTGCCTGACGCGGTAGAAGAAAAGCTCAATGAAACGGGCAAGGTCCTTGCCGACACCGACTGGTTTGTCGACCGGCTCTATTCGGGTCTATTGGAAGGCGCAACCATGGTGCGCGCCAATTTCCATCGCTACGTGATCGACGCCAACCGCGCCCCGAGCGACGAGTCGCTTTATCCGGGCCAGAATACCACAGGCCTTTGCCCCATCACCGATTTTGACGGCAAGCCGATCTACAAGGATGGCATGGAGCCCGACGCTGAAGAGATAGAAGCCCGCCGCCTTGCCTGGCACAAGCCCTATCATGATGCCCTTGCGGCCCAGATCGAGCGGGTCAAGGCCATTCATGGCTTCGCAATTCTCTATGATTGTCACTCGATCCGCTCCCATATTCCTTTCCTTTTTGAAGGCAAGCTGCCCGATTTCAACATCGGGACCAATGAGGGCAAAACCTGCTGCAAATGCGTTGAGAAGACCGTCGCCACCCACGCCATGGGCGCTGAGGGCTACACCGCCGCGCTCAATGGTCGCTTCAAGGGCGGCTGGACGACGCGCCATTATGGCGATCCGGACAACAAGGTCCATGTAATCCAGATGGAACTGGCACAGGATACCCATCTGGTCCGCGAAGAGCCCCCGTTTGACTATGATGACAAAAAGGCCGAAGCGCTGCGCGTGCATTTGAAGGCGATCCTGACCGATCTGGCCGCACTCGCACCCCACCTTTCCGGCAAAGAACAATAAGACTTGAGGAGACAGCAATGGTTGACAGCCGCCACAACGAACGTGATGTTTTCCCGCCGACCGGCCCGGAACTGAACGCCAAATCCTGGCTCACCGAAGCGCCCCTGCGCATGCTCATGAACAACCTGCATCCGGATGTGGCCGAACGCCCGCACGAACTGGTTGTCTATGGTGGCATCGGTCGCGCCGCCCGCACCTGGCAGGATTTCGACAAGATTACACAAACCCTCAAGACGCTGGAAGACAACGAGACCCTATTGGTCCAGTCTGGCAAGCCGGTTGGTGTGTTCCGCACCCACAAGGATGCGCCGCGGGTTCTCATCGCCAACTCCAACATTGTGCCCCACTGGGCCAACTGGGACCATTTCAACGAGCTCGATAAAAAGGGCCTTATGATGTATGGCCAGATGACCGCTGGCTCGTGGATCTATATCGGCGCACAGGGCATCGTGCAGGGCACCTATGAAACCTTCGCCGAAGCAGGCCGTCAGCATTATGAAGGCGACCTGAAGGGCAAATGGATTCTGACCGGTGGTCTTGGCGGCATGGGTGGCGCCCAGCCACTGGCAGCCGTCATGGCAGGCGCCTGTTGCCTTGCCGTTGAATGCGACGAGAGCCGCATCGATTTCCGCATGCGCACCCGCTATGTGGACGAAAAGGCCCACACCCTCGACGAAGCTCTGGAGATGATCAAGAAATGGACCGCCGCAGGCGAAGCCAAATCGGTCGGCCTCGTAGGCAACGCCGCTGACATCTTCCCCGAGTTGGTCGCACGCGGCGTCAAACCGGACATCGTCACCGACCAGACCTCTGCCCATGACCCTGTTCATGGCTATCTGCCCAAGGGCTGGAGCGTTGCCGAATGGCGCGCCAAGCAGGAAACCGAGCCCAAAGTGGTCGAAAAAGCGGCCCGCGCTTCCATGCGAGATCATGTCGAAGCCATGGTTGCCTTTTCCGACATGGGCATCCCGACCTTGGACTACGGCAACAATATCCGTCAGATGGCACTGGAAGAAGGCTTAGAGAATGCCTTTGCCTTCCCAGGCTTCGTGCCCGCCTATATTCGTCCGCTCTTTTGCCGTGGCGTGGGCCCCTTCCGCTGGGCAGCCCTCTCCGGCGATCCAGAAGATATCTACAAGACCGACGCCAAGGTGAAGGAACTCATCCCCGATGATCCGCATCTGCACAACTGGCTCGATATGGCCCGTGAGCGAATCGCCTTCCAGGGCCTTCCTTCCCGCATTTGCTGGGTTGGCCTTGGCCAGCGCCATCGTCTCGGCCTTGCCTTTAACGAAATGGTGCGCAATGGCGAGCTGAAAGCGCCGATCGTCATCGGCCGCGACCATCTGGACAGTGGCTCGGTTGCTTCGCCAAACCGCGAAACCGAAGCCATGAAAGATGGTTCGGATGCCGTTTCCGACTGGCCGCTACTCAACGCTCTGCTCAACACAGCCTCGGGCGCCACATGGGTGTCGCTGCATCATGGCGGCGGCGTCGGCATGGGCTTCTCCCAGCATGCGGGCATGGTCATTTGTTGCGATGGCACAAAAGATGCAGACGAACGCCTGGAACGCGTGCTATGGAACGATCCTGCAACCGGTGTGATGCGTCATGCCGATGCGGGCTATGAAATCGCTGTGGAATGCGCTAAGGAACACAAGTTGAATCTTCCGGGCATCCTTTCAGACGAATAATATAATAACGAAAACAATACCCTCCAACCTTCCAGAAATTTAGGAGTACAGCTACAATGAAAAAGACAATCCTCAGCTTTGTTGCTGCTGCAACCATCGGTCTGAGCTTTGCCAGTGCGGCACAGGCCGACCTTTTGTCCGACATCAAGGCAAAAGGCGAAATCGTAGCCGCAACCGAGATGCACTACGCGCCATTCGACCTTCTCAAGGATGGTGAATATGTAGGTATCGACCGTGATCTGTTTGACGAAATTGCCAAAGATCTGGGCGTCAAGGCCAAATATCTCGACCTGCCATGGAACTCCATTCTGCCGGGTCTGGAAGCAGGCAAATTCGACTTCGTCGTTGCCCCGGTCACCATCACCGCAGAACGCATGAAGCGCTACAACTTCACCCTGCCTATTGGCAACGCCACCGTTGCTTTGGCCAAGAAGGCTGGCGACACGTCCATCTCCAAGCCTGAAGACATTTCTGGCAAGGTCGTCGGCACCCAGAAGGGTACCGCTCAGCTCGAACAGCTCAAGGCTTTTTCCGAATCGCTGGCAACGCCAGCTGAGATCCGTGAATACACAAACGTCGACGAAGCGCTCGCTGACATGGCAGCAGGCCGCATCTCCGGCGTTGCCAACTCCCTGCCTCTGATGGGGTATGCCGCAGTACAGCGCCCAGGCCTGTTCGAACTCGTCATGCCTCCATTCGGCGATCCGAAATTCTTCGGCTGGGTCGCAACGGGTGACGAAAACAGCAAAAGCCTGATTGAGGCAATCAACGCCAGCCTTCTCAAAATGCATGAAGACGGTCGCCTGAAAGCCATCAACGAAAAATGGCTCGGCAGCAATCCGGACCTTCCGACAACCATGCCGGACGTAAAATAATGAAAACAGCGCCCGGCAGGTCACCTTGCCGGGCGTATGCTTTTCATTAGATTGCCAATACAGCCAAGCGAGTCATGCCTTTATGCCTCGCCCTTTCTGTTTAACAATCATATAAGTCTTCTCTACGACAGATCAGCCCGCCTCATGACACTTGACCGGGGGAAGTGGCTCATCGAGCGGAGATTGCGATCAATGAATTTTTCCTTTGATACGATCTGGCACAATCTGCCCTATCTGCTGGCAGCTGCGCGCTGGACCATCCTTATTTCGGTCAGCGGCATGGCGATTAGCCTTGTGTGGGGCACAGCCCTGTGCGCGACCCGGCTTTCGGCCAACCCCTTTTTACGTGGAGCCGCCGTCCTCTATATCAGTTTCTTCCGTGGCGTACCGCTGCTTGTCCAGTTGCTGCTATTCTATTACGCCTTGCCTTATGTCGGCCTGGACCTTCCGGCCGTTCAGGCTGCCATTCTGGCAACGGGCCTATGTTCGGCGGCCTATACCGCTGAAATCCTGCGCGGTGCCTTGCAGAGCATCCCCAGCGGACAAACGGAAGCTGCCTATGCGCTGGGCATTCCGTCTTTTTCGCTCTGGCGTCGCATTCTGGTGCCGCAGGCGGTGCGCATCGGTATGCCTTCCCTTGTCAACGAGCTGATCCTTCTGGTCAAGGTTTCCTCTCTGGCATCCGTTGTCGGCATCGGCGAACTCACGCGCATCTCGCAGAATATCACCGGTGAGACCTATCGCCCGCTGGAAATCTACATCACCGCTGCTGTCATTTACTTCGCGATCAACTGGGTTCTGTCCATCAGTGGCCGACTGATCGAAAAGAAACTACAGATCGGATAGGAGCGCGTCATGGAAACAGAACTTTTTGTCCGTTACGGACCCGCCCTGCTCTACGGTTTCGGCATCACCATCCTGTGCTGGTTGGCAGGCTCCATTGGTGGCGTGATCGTCGGCTTCATTTTGGCCTGCCTCAACCGCTGGGGCCCGCATGCGCTCAGTTGGGTGATCTATGTCTATGTTGAGATCATTCGCGGCACGCCTTTCATGATCCAGCTGTTCATCCTCTATTATGGCGGCCCCTATATCGGTCTGGTGCTCTCGCCGGTGCAGGCTGGCATTACAAGCTTTGTGGTCTATGGCAGCCCCTATTTTGCCGAGATCTTCCGCTCTGGCTTTAACGCCATTCCCAAGGGCCAGATCGAGGCGGCCCGCTGCGTCGGCATGCCTGAAACCCGCATCCTGTGGCGGATCATCCTGCCGCAAATGCTGGTGCCGATCACCGCACCACTCACCAACTTCTTCATCATCCTGACCAAGGAAACCGCTATTCTTTCCGTCGTCACCGTGCCGGAACTGCTGTTCCAGACCCAGACAATGGCTGCGGAAACCTTCACCTTTGTCGAGCCGTTCCTCGCGCTGTCCCTGTTCTACTGGCTGATGGTGCTGGTAACCGGCTGGATTGGCGCCAAGGTGGAACAGCGCGTTACCCGCCACCTGAAACGGGCCTGACAAGATGAACGCACAAGCAAGTGAGACCAAGATGTCGAAAGAACAGATGACCACCACCGCTGACGATGCGATCATCACAGTCCGCAATCTCAGCAAATATTTTGACGATTTCGAAGCCCTGCGCGACATCACGCTGGATGTCAAACGCTCCGAAGTGCTCTGCCTCATTGGCCCGTCCGGCTCCGGCAAGAGCACGCTGCTGCGCTGCCTCAACTTTCTTGAGCAATATGACGGCGGCGAAGTGCATCTGGATGGCGAACTGATCGGCTGGCAGGATATCAGCCACAATCCGCGCAAGCCGCTTTCCGGTGAAGCCCTGCGCAAACAGCGCCAACATATCGGCATGGTGTTCCAGCATTTCCATCTCTGGCCGCATATGAGCGCACTGGACAATGTCGCCGAAGCCCTGACAAGCGTAAAGAAGTTATCCAAAAAGAAAGCCAAGGAAGCTGCCATGGCAGCGCTCACCAAGGTGCATCTGGAAGACAAGGCAGAGAATTACCCGGCGAACCTCTCGGGAGGTCAACAGCAGCGTGTCGCTATCGCCCGCGCCATTGCCATGGAACCGCAGGTGATGCTGTTTGACGAACCCACGTCGGCGCTCGACCCGGAACTGGTGGGCGAAGTGCTCTCGGTGATGAAGGATCTGGCGGCCGAAGGCATGACCATGGTCGTGGTTACCCACGAAATGGGCTTTGCCGCCCATGTGGCCGACCGCGTCGCCTTCCTTGATAGCGGACGACTGGTCACCTGCGTTCCGCCTGAAGAAATGTTCGGGCGCGAGCCGGACGACGCCCGCGTGCGTTCCTTCCTGCAGACCTATCGCGAGCGCAACGTGGTTTAGGCTTTGCGCTTAATCTTGCTTGAAAAATGGCCGCTTTCTCTCCAGGAAGGCGGCCTTTGTCTTTTAAAGAGGGCACCCAATCTATCCCACCGGTGGAAAGACGCATGCCTGAAGCGGAAAGACCCTAAAGGGGGCTGGAAATGGCGTGCCTGCCCTTTATGATGACTGGATAACACGACTAATTCATTGCCCCATTCCCTTGCCCTTTCACACTAGCAAGGCCCCCATTTCAAACCTTAAAGAGAGAACCATGGCAACCTCGTCTGCCCCATCCAGAGCCCACACGCCCATCGCTTCCCATACGACGCCCATTGCCGATATCATTCTGCATAACGGCCCCATCTGGCGTGGTTTTGAAGAAGGCACAACGCAAGCGCTGGCTCTTTGGCAAGGGCGGGTTCTGGCAACGGGCACACTGGATGAACTCTCCCCTTACAAGGGGGACCACACCCGCATAATCGATCTTGAGGGCAGGCTGGCCACACCGGGCTTTACCGATGCCCATCTGCATCCCACCTATTTGGGCGTGGTCATGGATTGGGTCGATATCACGCCGCAAAAGGCCCCAACCCTTGAAGCGTTGCTTTCTGCCGTCAAGGCGCGGGTAGAGCAGAGTGCGCCGGGCGACTGGGTCTTTGCCAGCGGCTATGACCAGACCAAGCTCGACGTCAAACGACACCCGACGCTTGCAGAACTGGACGCCATCGCGCCGAATAATCCGGTAATGCTGATCCGTACCTGCACACATGTGCAGATTGCCAACAGTCTGGCCATGAAGGCAGGCGGAATTGATGACAGCACACCTGACCCGGATGGCGGACAGATTGGCAAGGAAAATGGCAAACTGACCGGCTTTCTGGCCGAGAATGCCTCGGCACCGGTCTTTGATGCCGTGCCGCCACTCAGCAGAGACGCTGCCATTGATGCCATAGAACGAGCCGGGAATTACTGTCTCTCGGTCGGCATCACATCCGTGATGGATGCTGCCATCGGCATGAAGGCAGGCTTTGAGGAAATCGCTGCCTATAACGAGGCCAAGCGGACAGGTCGCCTGCCGGTGCGCACATGGATGGCGCTCAGAGCCACCCCCGCGCATGATAATATCGTGCCCCAATGCGAGGCCGTCGGCCTTGTCTCCGGCGTTGGCGACGACATGCTGATGGTCGGCTCTGTGAAGCTGTTTCTGGATGGCTCGATCGGCGGCGCAACAGCCTGGATGACCGAAGGATATCTAGCCGACAAGGACAATCACGGCCTGCAGATGATCCCCACCCAAGAGCTGGAAGCCATGGTGCTGGAGTATCATGAGAAGGGCTACCAGATTTGCGCCCACGCCATTGGCGATGGCGCCATCGAACAGCTCATCACCGCCTATGAAAAGGCACTCACCGCCTACCCCGATCCGGACCGGCGCCACCGCGTGGAGCATAGCGGCTTTCTGGCCCCTGACCACAATGAGCGCATGCAGAAGGCAGGCATCATCCCCTCGCCGCAACAGGTGTTTCTCTATGATTTCGGCGATGCCTACATCACCATGATCGGCAAGGAACGGGTCTATAGTTCCTATCCGCAGAAAACATGGACAGACATGGGCCTGAAACCACCTGCCGGCAGTGATAGCCCCGTCTGTGACCCTGCCCCGTGGACCAACCTTTATGCCATGCTAACCCGCAAGACGGGCGCAGGCACCCAGTTAGACCCGTCCGAATGCCTCTCGATTGAAGAAGCCCTGCAATCCTACACCGAATATGGGGCCTATTCGCAAAAGCAGGAACATGTGCGTGGCAAGCTGATGCCGGGTTATTTGGCCGACGTCGCCGTCTTCTCGCGCAATCTCCTGGAGGCAACGCCGGAAGAGATTCTCAATGACACGCTCTGCGACCTCACTATTCTAAATGGCAAGGTCTTCTATGAGCGCAAAGAGGGCTGATTGCAGCCCTCTTGTCACTCTTTCCCGCGACTCATCAAATCCTCTGCAAGTGAAGGAGCCCTGCTCCTAGCGCACGATCAACAGACTACAAGGCGCAAGATGGGCGAGTTGGGCCGTCACTGGCCCGGCAATACCCGTCATCGCGTCCGGCTGGCTGGCATTGACGATGAGATAGGATGGGGCCAACGTCTCGGCGAGCAGCAGGATCTGCTGATGAACGCCGCCCTTCAGGACATGCCGATAGACCAGCTCATCGGAGAGGCCAGCCTCCTTTACGAGCGCCACAAGCTCCATCTTGACGTGAGCGATGCTGTCCTTGACCACCTCTTCCACCAGAAAGGGCTTCACATAGTCATAAAAGCCATAGGCCAGCACATAGCAGACATGGATTTCGCCATTGACGCATTGCGCAAGCTTAGCTGCCTCCTTGAGGGCCTTGACCGCATTGGCCTGATGTTCAATGTCAATCGCAACGAGAATCTTGGGGTCCATGGGTCTCTCCGCAGGGTTCATCGCCACCTATCCAGAGGCCGATTGTCTATTTCAATACACTCGGCAACCAGAGCGCCAGATCCGGGAAGATCACCAGCAGCACCACAAACAGGCACATGACGAGGAAGCTCGGAACCGCTGCCCGCGCAATGACCCCGATATCGTGCCCCGTCATCCCTTGCAGCACAAACAGGTTGAACCCGATTGGCGGCGTTATCTGTGCCATCTCGACCACGATCATCAGATAGACTCCGAACCAGAGCATATCAAATCCGGCAGCCCGGACCATCGGCTCGATGACGGCCATTGTCAGAACAATGGACGAAATGCCGTCCAGAAAACAACCCAGCAAGATGTAGAAGACCGTCAGCGTCATGATCAGAGCCAGCGGCGATGGATCCCACGTGGAAATCACCTCGGCCAGCGCCTTGGGAATCCCGGTAAAGCCCATAGCCAGCGACAGGAAGCCCGACCCCATCAGAATGAACATGACCATCGTGGTGGTGCGCACCGCACCCAAGACGGACTCAACGAAAGTGTCCCGCGTCAATGTCTTCTGCAGGAAGGCGAGCACAAAAGACCCGAGCACCCCGAGCGCAGCCGCTTCGGTTGCCGTTGCGACGCCGCCATAAATAGAGCCGATCACTGCAACAATGAGCGCCACAACGGGCAGCAGCCCCAAAAAGGCTGAAAGCTTTTCGCTCCAGTTGGTCGATGGATCCATCTGCATCTTCTCGCCATGGCGTAGCCCCCAGAGGGCGATATAGCCCATGAAAAGCAGCGCCAGACACACACCGGGGATCATCGCCGCCATGAAGAGCTTGGCGATGCTCTCATTGACGGTCACCCCATAGATAATCATCGAAATGCTGGGTGGAATGAGCAGCCCGAGCGTGCCTGCCCCCGCGAGCGACCCGACGATCTGCCTTTCCGGATAGCCACGTTTGCGCAACTCCGGAATGGCCATTTTACCAACTGTGGCCACCGTGGCTGCAGAAGAGCCGGAGATAGCAGCAAAAATGGCAGAAGCCCCCACATTTACATGCAGCAATCCGCCGGGCATGCGCCGCATAAAGGGAGCGATGCCACGAAACAGGGTCTCGGACAGGTTTGTTCGATAGAGAATTTCACCCATCCAGATGAAAAGAGGCAAAGCCGTCAGGGTCCAGGAAGATTGGCTGCCCCAGACGGTCAACGCCAGCGCGTCCCCGATGGGTGCAGAGGTAAACAGATACATGCCCAACATCGCCGTGAGCAACAGCGATGCCCCCACCCAGACACTGGTGCCAAGCAGGAAAAACAGGGCGAACAGGAAAATCGAAATGGAAAGCGCTTCATTCATACTTCTTGCGGCCCCCCGGCCTCGCCCTGTTCAGGATCTATCGACTTGTAATCGAACAGAACGATCAGCAAGACATGAATGGTCGACAGCGCGAACAATATGGAGCCCAGCGCCACTGGCGTCTGCGGTATCCACAAAAGGATCGCATCGGCGCCTTCGCTGCGCTCACCATAGTCATAGGAATCAATCACCAGTCGCATCATGTAGAAGGCCAGAAAGCTGGCAACACCGGAGATAACCAGATGCGCCCAGATTTCCAAAGCCCGCCTCTTGGCCCCTTCCAGCCTCTGGGAGAGGATCGATACACGAATATGCCCCTGTGAGCGGAAGGTATAGGCCAGAGCCATGAAGCTGCTGGTTGCCATGGCATAGCCAGCCACATCAGATGCCCCACCGGCGAACCATCCAACAAGACGCGCCAGGATGCTATAAAGCACCAACAGACACAGCAGCACCAAGAGCGCCCCCGCAAGCCAGGCTCCCAAAAGATAGATGCGGTCCATAAACCGACTGATAGTAGTCATGCATTCGTCCCGAGGCTTGCGCCTCTCAATAAGACCGGATTACCTGCGAACAGATATGCATCGGGGAGGCACGAGGCCTCCCCGATATTTCGGTTACATTTCTTCGTAGGCTTTCAAAGCGGCAGCGCCTTCTTCTCCGGCGCGCTCAAGCCATTCAGCTTTCAGCTTTGCACCGGCATCTTCAAAGGCTTTCTTCATTTCAGGCGAAGCAGGAGCAACGGTCATGCCCTTTTCCTTGAACTGCTCAACATACCAGCTGTCCAGCTCTTCCGATTTTGCCCAGCACTTGGCTTCTGCATTGGCAGCTGCGTCTTTGACAACTGCTTTGACGCCATCATCCAACCGATCCCATGCACGGGTGTTGACGATGACCATGTTGCGCGGCAACCAGGCTTTCACATCATAATAGTAACTCACATGCTCCCAAAGCTTACGGTCATAGCCAGTCGCGCCAGAAGAAATCATGGCTTCTGCCACACCTGTTGCGAAAGCCTGAGACAGTTCGGCAGCTTCGATCTTGGTCGGCGCCATACCCAGATATTCGGCGATCTTGGATGTTGTCGGATTGTAAGCACGGAATTTCAGGCCTTCAACATCAGCAGGCACCTTGGCTTCCTTGATGGAATAGAAGCCCTGCGGCGGCCATGGGCAGGAATAAAGCAGCGTGACGCGTGACTTGGCCAGAGTTTCTTCTAGAGTTGGTTTGGTTGCCTTGTAAAGCTTCATGGCATCATCAAAAGAAGTTGCCAGAAACGGAATGGAATCCATTTCATAGATCGGGCTTTCATTGCCAAGCGCAGAAATCAGGCGCTCACCAATCGGCACCAAACCTTTACGCACGGCACCGAAAATTTCAGCCCCGCCAAACAAAGACCCTGACGGGTGGGTGGTGATTTCAAGCGCGCCATCACTCTTCTCGGCCACTTCCTTGGCAAATTCAGCAGCCATTTCGGAATGGAAGTTTGTGGCCGAATAAGCCAGAGCCATATCCCACTTTTCAGCATGGGAGAGCGATGTCGAGGCCGCAAGCGCTGCGACCGAGGCAAGGAGAAATTTGAGTTTCATTTGGTATTCCTCTGGATGGTGGTGCTTTTTAAAAATGAAAGATTGAACCGTAAGAAAAGGACGGCTCGGCAATCCTGTTATTTTTCCGACCTGTTATCCGATCGGTGAAAAATTTGCGATATCAGGGGCTTTCCCTGATTGGCGCAGGTGTCTGCTGGCTTAAAGTGTTAGAAAATGTGGAAAGCGTCAAGATCTATGAGGCTTATCCTGTTGGGCAGAAGCGCCAGCGCGATCAGCACGCCCCTTGTTCATGCTCCGCAATCCAGACCATCCTTGACCATACTGCATACTCCACTTGACGCTTACCGGACTGGCGGCCCGCCCTTGATCTCATTCAAAATTGCAAAGATAAAAGGACAAGGCAAAGACCGAATGAAGCCCCTGCCAACCCTTTGCCTGCGAATAAAATGCCGTCCGGCTTTCTTTTGCCGGTCTCCACGTGCAAAAACCATGCCCCATTGACAAATTTGGAAATATCGCTGCTATTTCGCACAAGCAATGCGATTTCCAGTTATAAAATCAACAGCTTTGACCGGAATGGGCATTCGTCACCAACAAGGAATGGCAAATATTTTGGCACCAACTGTTCAAAATGATCCTTTTCTAGGCATCCTGATGCTGGATACACGTTTCAAGCGCCCAATCGGAGACGCGGGCAACGCCGCCAGTTATGCCATACCGGCCCGTATCGAAGTGATCGCCGGAGCGGGCAGTCCTGACATTGTCAGGAATGGGCGCCCTCTGCCGGGTCTGGTAGAAGCGTTCAAGGAGAAGGCGCGTAAGCTGGAACGGGAAGGCGCCTGCGCTTTGACCTCGACCTGCGGTTTTCTCGCGACCATTCAGAAGGAAATGGAAGAGACAGTCTCGATCCCCGTGATGCTGTCTGCGCTTTGCCTCTACACGGATATACGCTCCAAACATCCCGAGGGGCCGATCGGCATTCTCACGGCGTCCGCGAGAAGTCTGGGCGCAGACGTGCTCAAGGCCGCAAATATCAGGCCCGAGGATGTGATCATCCGCGGCATGGAAGATTGCCCCGCTTTTGCCACCGCCATTCTGGGCGCCAAGCAAGAGCAGTCATTGAAACTGGATCGGACAGCCATAGAGGCCGACATCATCTGCAAGGCGCAAGATATGCTCGCTCACCATCCAGATCTTGCGGCCTTTCTGCTCGAATGCGGCAATTTGCCTCCCTATCAGCAGACCATAGGCAAGGCCACCGGCAAGCCGGTCTATTCCATTCTGGATGGGGTCAATGCCCTAATCAAAGGGCAATAACACGCCTCTCTTCGACTAAACCGACCGCCCAATCTTCTATAGATTCATGATATCGGCGGGCACTTCTTCAAGCGCGGCAAGATACTGATCATAGGTGTTGCCAAGCGTGTAGATATGTTTGCGCATCAGCTCGGCAGCCTTCTCCTCGTCACCTTCATCCATCGCGGCTAGAATATCGTCATGCTCTTGCATGGACTGCTCAAGGCGTCCGCTCACATCGAGCTGCTTGCGCCGGAAGGGTCTGAGGCGCCGGTGCATGCGCAAGGTTTCTTCTTCCAGCACCGCATTGCCCGAGGCCTGATAGATCATGCCATGAAGCCTGTTGTTTGCTTCATAATAGTCATCATTCTTGCCTTCCTTCAGCGCCCGCGCGCAATCGCTCGCGGCACGCTTGAGATAAAGCTGCTGAGCTGAAGTGAGACGGCGGGTTGCCAGCTTGACACACCAGGCTTCCAACTCAGCCATGAATTCGAACATCTCCACAAGGCGGGTCATTGAAGGCCTGCGAACGAAGGCACCACGGTTGGGTATAAGTTCCACAAGACCGATGCCATCCAGAATCTGAAAGGCCTCTCTCAGCGGTGTGCGCGACACATTGAACTGCTCGGAAAGCGCAGCTTCATTGAGTTTTTCGCCATCTTTGTAGGCACCGGTGGCTATTTTCTGCTCAATTTCCGAGCAAATCAGGGCTGATGCTTTGTATTTATTAGTCATGGTACCATTATCGCTTGACAGTATACATTTCACACAGATTATATACAATCTTATAAAAATCAATACAAATAACCTTCCAAGCACAAACCCGAGCTTCAACAGGGGAACGAATATGAAGATATCCAAACTGGTATTGAGTACTGCGGTCTACTTGGCGCTTTCGGCGACGTCCTACGCTGATAAAGCGAGCGACACCGTCAATATGGCATTTCTGAAAGAACTCGAATCTGCCGACGTCTTTTTCAACACGGCACGCGAAGGTCTTCTTCTGAACAATTCGGTATGGGATGGTCTGCTTTATCGCGATCCAGACTCCGGTGAATATAAGGGCAACCTCGCAGAATCCTGGGAATGGATTAACGACACCACAATCGAATTCAAGCTGCGTAAGGGCATCAAATTCCACAATGGCGAGCCATTCAACGCAGATGACGTAGTCTACACTGTCAACTTCGTGTCTGACAAAGCCAATGGCGTGAAAAGCCAGACCAATGTGAGCTGGATGGATCACGCAGAAAAGGTAGATGACTTCACGGTCCGTATCATTGCCGACGCTCCATTCCCGGCCGCTGAAGAGTTCCTCGCAGGCCCCGTTGCGATGTATCCCAACGAATACTACGCCAAAGTCGGCCCCAAAGGCATGGCTGCCCATCCAGTCGGCACCGGTCCTTTCAAGGTCACGGAGCTGGAACCCGGCAAGCATTTTGTACTTGAGAAAAACGAAGACTATTTCAACGGCCCCAAAGGCATGGCCAAGGTGTCAAAAGTTGACATCCGCACCATTCCGGACATGAACACCCAAATCGCCGAATTCTTCAACGGCACATTGGACTTCCTCTGGAACATCCCTGCCGACCAGGCTGAAAAGCTCGCCGCTATGGGCAAGTTCGATGTGGTCAATGCTCCGGCAATCCGCGTTGGCTATATCACAATGGATGCTGCAGGCCGCTTTGATCCGGACGGCCCGATGACCAAGAAAAAGGTTCGTCAGGCCATCTATCACGCCATTGACCGCAAGGCGATCGTCGAAGCTCTCGTGAAAGGCTCTTCCACCGTCATCGACAGCGCCTGTTCTCCAGTTCAGTTTGCCTGTGCTCAGGACCTGCCGACCTACGACTATGACCCGGCAAAAGCCAAGGCCCTTCTGGCCGAAGCTGGCTATCCGGATGGCTTCACCACCGATTTCTATGCATACCGCAACCGTCCGTATGCCGAAGCCATGATGGGCTTCCTTAACGAAGTCGGCATCAAGACCAACTTCAGCTACCTGAAATATGCTGCCCTGCGTGAGAAGCGCGCCAAGGGTGAAGTGCCGATTTCCTTCCAGACATGGGGCTCTTACTCCATCGCAGATGCGTCCGCCATTACCTCCGAATTCTTCACCGGCGGCGACTGGGATGATGCCCGCGATCCGGAAATCAAGGAATGGCTGACGGAAGCTGACAAGACCACAGACAAGGAAGCACGTAAGGCCCTTTACAAAAAGGCCCTGACCAAGATTGTCGAGGAAGCCTACTGGGTTCCGATGTTCACCTACAATGTGAACTACGCCATGAGCAAAGAACTCGATTACAAGGCAACCCCGGACGAGCTGGTGCGTTTCTTCACCTTCGGCTGGAAATAACGAGCAATCGGGGCCGGATACCATCCGGCCCCCACCCCTCCCCCAATAATGAGAATTCGAGGTCGGAATGTATATCTATATTCTGAAACGGCTTGGTCTTGCCTTACTGGTGGCTTTCACCGTATCCGCAATCAGCTTCAGCCTGCTCTTCATGGCCGGTGATCCCGCCATCGCAATTGCAGGAGAAAACGCGTCCATGGAAGACATCCAGATGGTCAATGACCGCTATGGATTTGATCGCCCCATCGTCGTGCAATATTTCGAATGGCTGGGCAAGGCTGCCTCTGGAGACCTGGGCAACAGCTGGTATTTCGATCTGCCTGTTTCCGACCTCATTGTAGATCGCTTGAGCGTTACCATGCTTCTGGGATTGCTCAGCATCAGTTTCGCGCTTTTGCTGGCCATCCCCATGGGCGTTGCCGCAGCGATGAAACCAAACTCCCTCATCGACCGCGCCGCCCTGTTCATCTCGGTGGTCGGTCAGGCCATCCCGTCCTTCTGGTTCGGGCTGATCCTGATCGTGGTCTTTTCCATCAAGCTGGGGCTTGTACCCGCCTCCGGCTCGACAAGCTGGGCTCATTTCATCCTGCCCACGATCGTTCTAGGCTATTACGCCACCCCGGCCATCATGCGCCTCACCCGAGCAGGCATGCTCGAAGTGTTGAGCGCAGATTATATCCGCACCGCGCGCGCCAAGGGGTTGGACAGTCGCAAGATCATGTTCAAGCACGCCCTGCGCAATGCCATCATTCCGGTGATCAGTCTTGCTGCCGTGCAGATGGGCTTCATGCTGGGTGGGTCCATTGTGGTGGAAAGCATTTTCGCGCTGCATGGCGCGGGCTTCCTCGCCTGGGAATCCATTTCCCGAAATGACCTGCCAACCATGCAGGCCCTCATCCTCATCTTCTCGATGTTCTACATCTTCTTCACCTTCCTGGCAGATATCCTCAACGCCTGGATGGATCCACGCCTGCGCATCGCCTGATAGGGAACGGAGAAAATCATGTCAGAGACATCCATCACCTCGGCCTCGACCGAGAAAAAGGCATCTGCCCCCAAAAAGCAGAAGACGCCGGTTCATCAGCTTTCACCGCGCGCCAAGATGTTGCATCGGGCGCTGCGCCACAAAGGCTTGCTGTTTGGCCTGTTCGTCATGGCGATCATCGTGATTGTCGCCCTGTTCGCGCCGCTGCTTGCCGGTCATGACCCCTATAGCCAAAGCCTGCTCGCCCGCATGAAGCCGCCAGTCTTTCTTGGTGGCACATGGGAGCACCCACTCGGCACGGACGCCCTTGGCCGCGACTATCTTGCCCGCCTTGTCTATGGCGCCCGCATTTCGCTGCTGATTGGCCTCATCGCAGCCACTATCTCGGCATGCATCGGCACCTTCATGGGCGTTCTGGCCGGCTATTTCGGCGGCCGTATCGACCTGATTGTGACCTTCTTCATCAATGTGCGCCTCGCCATGCCGGTGGTTCTGGTGGCGCTGGCTGTCGTGGCCCTGTTTGGCGGGTCTCTGCTCGTTGTCGTCTCCGTGCTTGGCCTGCTGCTCTGGGATCGCTTCGCCGTGGTCATGCGCGCAGCCACCATGCAGGTACGCAAGCTGGAATATGTTGCCGCAGCTCAAGTGCTCGGAGCCTCTCTGCCGCGCGTGCTTATCAAGGATATCCTGCCGAACGTGATGAACCATCTGATCGTCATATTCACGCTTGAAATGGCCCATGCCATCATTCTTGAAGCCGCCCTCAGCTTCCTTGGCCTTGGCGTTCAGCCACCAACCCCGTCCTGGGGCCTGATGATCTCTGAAGGCAAAGAAATGCTGCTGTTCGAAAGCTGGCTGATCACCATCCCGGGTATCGCCCTGTTCTTTCTCGTCCTGTCCATCAACATGCTTGGCGACGGCATCCGCGACGTCACCGCACCGGAGGGCCGCAACTGATGACCGACCCTATTCTCACCATCAAGAATCTGACCGTCGATCTGCCAGAAGGCGGCGATCGCCCCCATGCGGTCGAGAAGCTCTCGGTTGACATTGCCCCAAAGGAAATCGTCTGCATCGTCGGCGAATCCGGTTCGGGCAAGTCCATCACCTCCTTCACCACCATGGGCCTCTTGCCGAAGGCTCTGAAGCCTTCAACCGGTGAAGTGATCTTTGAAGGGCAGGATGTGCTCAAGCTCTCCCCGAGGGAACATGCCAAGCTGCGCGGTAGCCGCATGGCCATGATCTTTCAGGAACCTATGAGCGCACTCAATCCCTGCTACACTGTCGGAGATCAGATCGAGGAAGTGTTCGAGCAGCATACCAGCCTGTCCAAAGCCGAACGCAAGGCCAAGACCATCAAGCTGCTGGACGAAGTACAGCTTCCGGAACCGGAACGGATCTACTCCTCCTATCCCCATCAGCTCTCCGGTGGTCAGCGCCAGCGCATCGTCATCGCCATTGCCCTTGCGCTCGATCCGTCCCTGCTGATCGCAGACGAACCGACCACCGCGCTCGACCTGTCCACGCAGGCCCAGATTCTCCATCTGTTCAAGGAACTGCGCGAAAAACATTCCGCCGGCATCATGTTCGTGACCCACGACTTCGACGTGGTGGCAGAGATTGCCGACAAGGTTGTCGTCATGAAAGAGGGCAAGATCGTTGAGCAGGGCACAGCCGAAGAAGTGCTCAACCGCCCCAAACATCCCTACACCCGCAAGCTGATTGACGCAGTGCCCCGCCGTACAGGCTCAGTGAATGCCCACATGACGGAAAAACACAAGGTGATGGAAGTACTTGGCCTCAACAAGACCTTCCACACAAAGGGCACCATGTTCAAACCGTCCCGCACGGTGCATGCCTGCAAGGATATCAACTTCATCGTCCATCGCGGCGAAACGCTGGGCATCGTGGGCGAATCCGGCTCGGGTAAATCAACGCTCGTCAAATGCCTCATTCGCCTTGAAGATCCAGACAGCGGCTCGGTCATCATCGACGGCAGCGATATCGCGCAATTCACGCCAAAGCTACTGCATCCCTATCGCAAGAGCATCCAGATCGTCTTTCAGGACCCTTATGGCTCGCTCAACCCGCGCCGCACGATCGGCGACCAGCTGGTAGAGGGACCGATCAATTTCGGCGAAGACCGCGCCCATGCCATGGAACGGGCCAAGAAGCTGATGGAAATCGTCCGGTTGGAGCAGGATGCGCTCTATCGCTATCCCGCCCAGTTCTCCGGCGGTCAGCGCCAGCGCATCTGCATCGCTCGCGCGCTGATGGTCGAGCCCGAAGTGCTCATTGCCGACGAAGCCGTCTCGGCGCTGGACGTGTCCGTGCAGAAGGAAGTGCTCAAGCTGCTCAACGAGATTCGTGATGAAATGGGCCTGACGGTTCTCTTCATCACCCATGACCTGCGCGTTGCCGCCCAGATCTGCGACAATCTTGTGGTCATGCAGAATGGCGAAATCGTGGAACGGGGCAATGTCGACGAAGTCTTCGGACATCCCAAACACGACTATACCAAGAAATTGCTCTCGGCCCAGCCCGGCCAGAACTGGAATGTCCCTGACATCTCCAAACTCCCCCCCGTTGATCCGGCTTTGCTGGATCAGGCCTTGAACCAGCCCATGGGGGCGGTCAGATGAGTGGCAATTTCTCTCGCTCTCAATCCACCCGCAAACCGGGTGTAACAGCAACAAGCGGCGGCGTTGTCGCCGCCCAACATGCTCTGGCCGCTGAAGCTGGAGCCCAAGTTCTGGCCGCCGGTGGCGACGCGGTGGACGCAGCCGTAGCCGTTAGTTTCGCCATCGGCGTGCTGGAGCCCTGGATGTCCGGCCCCATGGGGGGCGGCGCGATGATGCTCTGGCGAGCGGACGAGAAAAAGCCTTATGCCCTACACTATGGCATGCGGTCCTCAACCAGCCTTGATGTGTCCCACTATCCCCTCTCTGGAGCAGGCAAGGCATCGGATCTCTTTCCCTGGGAAGCCGTGGTTGAGGATCGCAATGTCACAGGCGCATCCTCTATCGCCGTGCCCGGCACGGTGGCCGGTGCGGCAGAAGCCCATCGACGCTTCGGAAAGCTGCCATGGCGTGATCTGCTGCAGCCAGCCATTGCCCATGCCAAAGCCGGCATGCATGTGGACTGGTACGCGGCCCTCATCATCGCCTCTTCGGCCAGAGAGCTGGCAAAGGACAAGGACGCCGCGGCATTGTTCCTTGAAGATGGTCAATGGCCCAAGATCTTTGGCTGGACGGCTCTTTCCGATATCCGCCTTGACCAGTCCGGACATGCTGCAACCCTTGAGCGCCTTGCCGAAGCGGGAGCCGAGGATTTCTATACCGGCGACATTGGCGCGGCCCTTATCAAGGATGTAACCGACAAGGGCGGGTTCCTCACTGCCGAGGATATGGCCAGCTACCGCGCCGAGTGGCAGGATCCGCTGCATATCCCTTACAATGGCGCCAACATCTGGGCCGTTCCGACCCTCACTGCAGGCCCCACTCTTGCGCACGCCATAAGCCACTGGCAAAGCGCCTACACACCATCAACTGTGCCAGACGGAACGAGCTTTGCCGCCATGGCCGAAGCCATGCGTGCCGCCTATGAGGATCGCCTCACCAATATGGGCGATCATGAAAGCGCCAAGGCCCCGGGCTGCACCACCCATTTCTCCATCGTCGACAAAGACGGCAACATGGTCGCCATGACGCAGACCCTGCTCTCCATCTTCGGCTCGCGCACCCTGTCGCCCTCCACCGGCCTGATGATGAATAATGGCATCATGTGGTTCGATCCCGAGCAGGGAAAACCCAATTCCCTGGCTCCGGGCAAACGCTGCCTGATGAATGTCTGCCCCGTGATTGGCGAAAAAGGCGAACGCCGTTTTGCACTGGGCGCTTCAGGCGGACGCAAGATCATGCCCGCAGTGGGACAAATCTCGTCATTCCTGCTTGACTATGGCATGTCAATGCAGGATGCCATAGAGGCCCCTCGTATCGACGTTTCAGGCGGCGACACGATCGTCGCCGACGAGCGCCTTTCAGATGATGTCACCGACGCCCTGTCGGCCCGCTGGTCTCTGGCAACAGCAAAGCGCATGCCCTTCCCCTATGCCTTCGCCTGCCCGGCTGGCGTTTTGCGTGACGGAAGCACCAATTCCGGCACCACAGAAACCTTTTCCCCATGGGGCGATGGCATTGCAGAAGTCAGGGACTGACCTGACCTCTGCCCCCGCCATTGCCCTGAGCCCGCCCGGACGGTCGCCGCCCGAAACCGTTTAAAATTTGACAAGAATAGAGAGCAGACAGATGAGTGATCGCAATAAGGCTCTGGCCATCAGCGCCAGCTATTTTGATGAGGGCACCTTCCTCTCGGACATCAAGCGCCTTGTCTCACACCCGACCGAAAGTCAGGACCCGCGCGGCAAGCCTTATCTTCTGGCCTATCTCACGGACGAAATGCAGCCCCTACTTGAAGGCCTCGGCTTCAGCTGTAAAATCTTTGACAACCCTCAGGAAGATGCGCCTCCCATCATGGTGGCCGAGCGCATGGAAGATCCGGCCCTGCCAACGGTGCTGAGCTACGGTCATGGCGATGTCATCCGCGCGCAGGAAACCCAGTGGCGCGAAGGGCTCTCCCCCTTTGACATGGTTGAAGAGGGTGACAAGGTCTATGGCCGTGGCGCTGCCGACAACAAGGGCCAGCATCTCATCAACATCAAATCCATGGCGGCCGTCATCGAGGCAGAAGGCAAGCTGGGATTCAACGCCAAGATCCTGCTGGAAATGGCTGAAGAGTGCGGCTCCCCTGGGCTAAAGACCTTCTGCGAACAGCATAAGGAGCTGCTCGCCGCCGATGTGCTCATCGCATCCGATGGCCCGCGCCTTTCCCCCGCAGCTCCAACCATCTTCACCGGCTCGCGCGGTGGCGAACTGTTCGACATGGTGGTGGACCTGCGTGAAAGTGCCAATCATTCGGGCAACTTTGGCGGCCTGATTGCCGATCCGGCCATCATTCTGGCCCACGCGATTGCTTCCATCACCGATGAACGTGGCCAGATCCAGATCCCAGAATGGCGCCCGACCAGCCTCACCCCGCGCATTCGCGAAGTGATCTCGGCGCTACCACCCGTCGACACTGGCTCCATCGAGATCGATGAGAACTGGGGCGAAGAAAGCCTCACCCCGCAGGAACGTGTCCTTGGCTGGAACAGCTTTGCCGTGCTCGCCATGAAATCCGGCGTGCCGGAGGCCCCCGTCAACGCCATTTCCGGCTATGCCAAAGCCACCTGCCAATTGCGCTTCGTTGTTGGCACCGACCCCGATGACATTATTCCGGCGCTGCGTCGTCATCTGGCAGCCAAAGGCTTTGACAAGGTCGAGGTCGTCAAGGCCGAACGCCATGCCTTCCCGGCCACGCGCCTTGATCCGGACCATCCATGGGTCCGCTTTGCCGCCAAATCCCTCGAAGCATCCACAGGCACCAAGCCGCACATCCTGCCAAACCTTGGCGGCTCCCTGCCCAATGACTGCTTTGCCGATGTGCTGGGCCTGCCAACCATCTGGATTCCGCACAGCTATGCGGCCTGCAGCCAGCATGCCCCCAACGAGCATATCCTCAAATCCCTTTCCCGACAGGCCCTGCAAGGCATGACGGGGCTGTTCTGGGACATCGCCGCCAAAGGGGCGGTGCCTTCCGAAGGAGAATAAAACATGGCAGCAACCCTCACGCTTTTTGCAGTCATCGCTGGCGCGGGTGCCATTGCGGGCATCATCTCAGGCCTTCTGGGCGTGGGAGGCGGTATCATCCTTGTGCCCGCCTTCTTCTATGCCTTCTCTTCTTTGGGTTACCAGCCCGAACAGCTCATGCAAATTTGCGTGGCGACTTCCACGGGCACCATCATATTCACCTCGATCCGCTCGGTGCTGGCACACAACAAACGCGGCGCGGTTAGCGTCGAGTTGATCAAGACATGGGGCCCGTTCATTGCCTTTGGATCGGTGGTTGGTGTGTTCGCGGCAGCCTCCCTGCGCTCCCATGAGCTGCAACTTGTCTTTGGCTGCATCGGCATCATGCTGGGCCTTTACATGCTGCTCGGCAAGAAGGACTGGCGCCTTTCAACCGAATTGCCCGGCCGCATCCTCAGCAAGATCTACCCCATCATAATCGGCTTCTTCTCGGCTCTCATGGGCATTGGCGGCGGCTCATTCACCGTGCCACTGCTGACCGCCTATAACGTACCCCCGCACAAGGCTGTCGGCACGTCCCCCGGCTTCGGGCTGATGATTTCCATCCCCGGCTTCATCACCTTTCTCACGCAAGGCTGGGATATCACCGGCAAGCCTCCCTTCACCGTCGGCTATGTCAACCTGCCCGCGGTTGTCGTCATCGTCATGACCACCATGCTGACCGTACCGCTTGGGGTGCGTCTGGCCCATTCCCTCTCGCCCAAGCAGCTGCGCATCGTCTTTGCCTTCACAATCCTTATCCTGACAGGCAACATGCTCCGAAAGGCGCTGATGGCATGACGCATTCTTCTCCTTTCCTCAGCAATGACGCCCTTCTAGAGCAGCTAAGGGCCGCAGAACCAACCCTCTGGTGCAATCCTGATTATGCGCCCCAGCGTGACGATGAGGCGCAAGCTGGCTTGCAGCAGGCCGTCGAGAATTGGCGCATGCTGGCGCCACTCCTCCAGCTTATTTTCCCCGAGCTGGAAGATACAGCTGGCACCATTACCTCCGATCTCATCGAAGTGGATGCTCTTCGCGCCCCTCTTGGTTATCTGGATCGCACCTTCGGGCGCCTGTTTGTCAAGGCTGACCATGCCTTGCCGGTTGCCGGATCAGTCAAGGCCCGCGGTGGCATCTATGAGGTCCTCATGACCGCCGTGAATGAAGCCCGATCCTCTGGCTTCATCGCCCCCACGGATCCTGTCTCCGCCCTCACAGGCGCGGCCGCACACAGTTTCTTTGCCGAACGCACCATTGCTGTCGGCTCGACCGGCAATCTTGGTCTCAGCGTGGGCATTGCCGCCAGAACCCTTGGCTATAATGCCGTTGTGCATATGTCTGCCGACGCCAAGCCCTGGAAGATCGAGCGCCTGCGCCGCTTCGGTGTCAAGGTCAAGCAGCATCGTGGAGACTATAACCTCGCCGTTTCCGCAGCCCGTGATGCTGCCAGCAAAGACCCTATGGTCTATTTTGTCGATGACGAGGATTCAGAGCTGCTCTTTTCCGGCTACAGCGCCGCTGCGCTGGAACTGGCGAGCCAGTTGATCGAGGCTGGCATCAATATCGGCCCTGATTGCCCGCTCTTTCTCTATCTTCCCTGCGGCATCGGCGGCGCACCGGGCGGCATCGCCTATGGCGCGCGCGGTGTGTTTGGTTCCAATGTGCATTGCTTCTTTGCCGAGCCAGTGCAATCGCCTTCCGCTATGGTGCAGATGATGCATGGTCTGGAAAAGCCAATGTCTGTTTATGATATCGGCCTGACCAACAAGACCGAAGCCGATGGCATGGCGGTTGCCACCATGTCCCATATCGTTGCCCAGAAAATGCAGCAACGCCTTGCTGGCGTTTATACCGTTGGCGATGATGATTTGATGCGACTGCTCTCCATTGCCTACGGCGCAGCCAATCTCAAGCTAGAGCCCTCAGCCACCATCGGCTTTGCTGGCCCGCATTTCATGCTTGAAACCGCGCAGGGTCAGGCTTTCAGCAGTCAGCATCTCACTCCCAAAGCGATGGAAAACGCAATTCATGTCGTCTGGACGACCGGCGGTTCTTTCGTTCCCGAGTTGCAATTCCAGTCTTTCGTGGACAAGGGCAATGCGCTTGCACCCCAATTCGATTTGAAAAAAGGATAAAGAAAATGGTCAAGCAAACCGCGACGAACCCCGCAGATCTGGGCGCAATCGAGGCGCGTCAGCTGATCGCTCGCAAGGCCCTTTCTCCGGTTGAACTCGCCAATGCCTGCATCGAGCGGGTCGAAGCTGTAGACCATGCCGTCAACGCGCTGGTCGCACGCCGCTTCGAAGCCCTCTCAGATGAAGCCAAGGCCGCCGAGCAGGCCGTCATGGATGGTGAACCGCTTGGAGCCCTGCATGGCCTGCCTTTCGGCGTCAAGGACATGATCGATGTGAAGGGCCTGCCGACCACCTTCGGCTCTGAGGCTTTCAAGGACAATATCGCAACGCGGGATGACCCAATCGTTGCCGCCATGCGCAAGGCCGGCGCCATGCCCATGGGCAAGACCAACAATCCCGAATGGAGCGCAGGCGGCAACACCCGCAACCGGGTTTATGGCGTCACCGCCAACCCCCACGACCTCACCCGCACCTGCGCTGGCTCTTCAGGCGGGTCTGCCGTCAGCCTTGCCTGCGGTTATGCGCCCTTGGCAACCGGCTCGGACACGGGCGGCTCCCTGCGCAATCCGGCGGCTTTCTGCGGCATTGTCGGCTACCGCCCCAGCCCGGGCGTTGTCCCCGGCGATAGCCGCGCCGCAGCCCTCATTCCGATGCCAACCTCTGGCCCCATGGGCCGCACAGTTGCCGATACAGCCCTGATGCTCTCCGTTCTGGCACGTCCCGATGGCAAAGATCCCTATACCATCATCACTGATGGCAAGACCCCGTGGGATCCGGAAAGCTTTGCGAATCTGCCACGCGCAGATCTCTCTTCGCTCAAGATTGCGGTGACCGAAGATTATGATTTCGCCCCGACGGAAAGCATCGTCCGCGATCATTTCCGAACGATAATGCCACAGCTGGCCCCCTTCTTTGGCACAATCGAACAGACAAGCCCCAAATGCACGGACGCAGATCGCATATTTTCTGTGCTGCGCGGTGTTCAATTCTTGGGCATTCATGCAACTTTAGTAGACACCAAACCCGAATTGGTCGGCCCGAACGCCACCGAGAATGTGAAAGAGGGCCGCAGCTATTCCGCCGAAGATGTCGCCCAAGCCATGTTCGCCCAGAGCCGTTACTATCGCGACTGGCAGAAATTCTTTGAAAATCACGACTATCTGATCTCACCGGCTGTAACCATTAGCCCGCGCCCGTGGCGGGAGCTATATCCGGCTGAAATCGACGGAAAGCCCACAAAGAGCTATTATCATTGGCTGGCCATGGCCTATGCCTCGACCATCCCCGGCCACCCATCCATCACAATTCCCTGCGGCTTTGACGCCAACAACATGCCCTTCGGCCTACAGATTGTCGGGCGCCGCCACGATGATCTGGGTGTCCTTGCGGTCGCCAACGAGCTGGAAGCGATCATCGCGTCCATTTCGGATCTCGCACCAAAAGGCCCGGATCTTGCATTGCTCAAATCGGCAGCGCCAATCAGCCAAGCCGAGGGGTTTTTGAGTTTCGAATAACACCGTCTGAATCCTCCCGACTAAAGACCAAATAACCTCCCAAGGACTACACTATGGCCAATCTACCCTTCTCCAAAGTCCGCCGCTCCGGCTCCACCGTCTATCTGTCCGGTGAAATCGGCTTCAATGCGGATGGCTCCCTGCCCGAGGGCATCGAAGCGCAGACCAAAAACTGCCTCGAAGGCATCAAGAAGACACTGGAAGGCGAAGGCCTTTCCCTCTCCAATGTGATCTCCTGCACATGCTATCTGACCGACCGCGCTGATTTTGCTGCCTTCAACGCTGTTTATGCGACCTTCTTCTCCGATCCTCTCCCTGTTCGCACCACAATTGGCTGCGAACTTATGGTGGATGCGAAAGTGGAAATCACAGTCATTGCCGAAGCCTGAGGCTTCACCCTTTGAAAGAACAAGAAAATGTCAGAGATAATCGTTCTGGGCGCAGGTATGGTTGGCGTCAGTACGGCCCTCGCCCTGCAAGAGCGCGGACACGCAGTCACCCTTCTGGATCGCTCCAACCCGGGCCTTGAAACAAGTTACGGCAACGCTGGCCTGATCCAGCGCGAAGCCGCAGAACCATACCACATCCCGCATAATCTGGTGACCCTGTTCCTTTATGGTATCGGGCGCACCAACGACATTGTCTATCACTGGAAAGACATGCCGAACATCATGCCGTCGCTGTGGACCTATTTCGTCAATTCTGGCGAAACCCAACATCGACGCATTTCCAAGATCTTCGAACAGATGACCGTCAAATGCACCGATGACCATCAGCCACTCATCGAGGCATCCGGAACCGAACGTCTGATCGAACGCAAGGGCTTTTTCAAGCTGTGCCGCAACAAGCGCGCCTATGATGACCAGTCCATCGATGCCGAGCGCATTGCCTCCATGTATGATGTACCTCTGCGCATGGTCGATGGAAAGGAACTGCGTCAGCTAGAACCGGCCCTCAAGATCGATGTCGCCGGCGCTGTGCACTGGACCGACACATGGGCCTGCTCCGATCCGGGCGCTCTCACCTCGGCCTATGCAGATCTGTTCATCAAGCGCGGCGGTTCCTTCGTCAAGGGCGACGCCATGACATTGAAACAGACGGAGACTGGCTGGGAAGTGCAAAGCGATGACGGTCCGGTTACCGGCAGTGATGTCGTGGTGGCTCTCGGCCCGTGGGCTCCGGATCTGCTCGGCCCGTTCGGCTACAAGATCAAGATGGTCTACAAGCGCGGCTATCACGCCCATTTCAAAATGGATACCCCGCTGAGCCGTCCGATTCAGGATTACGCCAATGGCTGCGTATTCTCGCCCATGGACAAGGGCATGCGCATCGCGACCGGCGCCGAGTTGGTCAACCGCAAAGACCCGGCCAATCCCAAGCAGCTCATGCATGGCCTCAAGAGCGCACGCGAGCTGATGGATGTGGGTGAAATGGTGGAAGACGAACCATGGTTCGGCAATCGTCCCTGTATGCCCGACATGCTGCCCATTGTCGGTCCGGCTCAGAAGCACAAGGGCCTCTGGTTCCATTTCGGCCACGGCCATCAGGGCTTTACCCAAGGCCCAACGACAGCAAAGCTCCTCGTCGATGTCATGGAAGGGAAGACAAGCACCCTGTCGGATGCTCTATCCCCCGAAAACCGGCCAGTCATCTCGGCACGGTAACACAAAATACAGCGGCCCACATTGTGGGCCGCAGCGCACCAACGCAGGACTGAGATAGCAAGAAAGGGCATTTCGCGGGGGACAAGACCACCAGATCGTCATCGCCCTCTCAATTAGCTCCGGACGCGCCATTGCCCATCCTCAAGATTGACGATAAATAAAAAGCAGACCAGATGCTGCTTGGATTTGATGCAGTCGACCACTGCGCGGCACCCCAGCTTTCACGTTTGAAGGACAAACAGTGCTATCAACCCTGCTTGACAGTATTTTCCGCTCGGCGACACGCAAAGAAGTCACCTACGCCTCTCCGTCCATCGATATTTGTGAGGAGCAGGCCGTTGCCAGCATTCTGGGAGAGCGCCCTGCCTTCTGCCTGCCTTTCCAGCCCATGAATGCCAAGACCTATGTCGGTTGGGGGCAAAAGTCCGGACGTCACGCAAGGCGCATGGCCAAGAAGCGCAACGCGCAGATGCTGCTGCTCGAAGACGGCTTCCTGCGCTCTCATGATCGCAACGATCCACCACTGGCGATCGCCCTTGATGATCTGGGCATCTATTATGATGCCTATGCTCCGTCCAGACTTGAGAAGCTGATTCCCACAGAGTTGACGCCGGATGAAGAGCGCCGCATTGCCTCCATCCTGTCGCGCTGGAGAGAGCTTCGCCTTTCCAAATATAATGCAGGCGCAGAATATGACGGCGAGCTGCCGGAAGATTATGTTCTCGTGATTGATCAGGTGCGCAATGACGCATCAATCCATTTCGGCATGGCCGATGCAAACACATTCCAGACCATGCTGGCGGCCGCACGCACGGAGAATCCGGGCCGTGAGATTGTTGTAAAAATGCATCCAGATATCTATACAAGGTCAAAATCTGGCCATTTTGATGCTAGTGAACTAGACAGACAGAAGAATATAAAGGTAGTTGCAGAAGGTTGCCTTCCTTCCCGGCTGATAGAGAATGCCGATAAGATATATACGGTAACGTCACAAATAGGCTTTGAAGCCTTGATATGGGAGAAACCGGTTAGATGCTTCGGCATGCCCTTCTATGCCGGATGGGGGCTAACAGAAGACTTTTTGGAGGCTCCGCAGCGTCGACAAACCACAACTTTGGCTCAATTAGCGATGGCAGCATTGGTCTTTTATCCACGCTACGTAGATTTGCGCGCCGGGCAGGCTTGCGAGATTGAAAGAGCTATTGACTATCTGGCGGAACTCAAGCAAAAAGCTTGAATTCGGTTTTATTTCGCGGAATTTGTTTTTTGTAAAAAGCGTTTATGTTGCGGGGTTTGTTCTTCGTTTTCCTAGGCTACGAGCTGTAAAGACAGTGAAAGACAATTGTAATAACGATGAGTGACAACTGGGTTGAAGTAATTGGGCGGGCTTGCCGCCTTCCTGGAGCCAATAGTGTATCTGAGTTCTGGGATTTACTGGTTTCGAATGAATGCAGCGTAGGGGAAATCGGACAGGACCGGTTTTCGACCTTCCGTTATTTGCATCCAAAATCGGGCCAGGCTGGCAAAACCTATACATTTCGCGCTGGCATTCTGGACGATGTCTGGGGCTTTGACCCTTCCGTCTTTTCCCTGTCCCCCCGTGAAGCAACGCAGATGGACCCGCAGCAGCGTTTGCTGCTGATGCTCGTTTGGGAAGCACTCGAAGAAGCCGGCCTGCCCATTTCCGAAGTGGCCGGTTCCAATATCGGCGTATTTGTCGGCAACTCAGGCAGCGATCACTCAAACCGTTTCTTCTTCGACCCGGCCAGCTCCGACAGCTTCATGATGACGGGTAACACCCTGTCGCTGGTTTCCAACCGCATTTCCTACGTTTATGATCTGCACGGCCCCAGCTTCACGGTCGATACGGCCTGTTCATCGTCACTGGTGGCCCTTGATCTGGCACTAAAGCGCCTGCAGTCGGGCGAAATAGACACCGCCATCGTTGCGGGTGTCAACCTGCTGCTCTCGCCCTTCCCGTTTGTCGGTTTTGCTGCCGCATCCATGTTGTCGCCGCAGGGGCTTTGCCGCCCCTTTGATGAAGATGCCAATGGCTACGTGCGCGCAGAAGGGGCCGTTGCCCTCGTTCTGCAGCGCAAGGAAGTCTTTGATCCGAAACTACAAAAGAGCTTTGGTCGCATCGTTGCCTCGGGCATTAACTCCGATGGCCGCACCTCGGGCGTTGCCCTGCCGTCCATGGATTTCCAGTCGGCACTGCTCAAGCAACTCTATTCCGACATCGATCTGGACCCCAATGCACTCGCCTTCATTGAAGCCCATGGCACCGGCACCCGCGTCGGCGACCCGGCGGAAGCCTTCGCACTGGGCCAGGTTCTAGGCCAGAAGCGCGACAAGCCGCTGCCGATTGGCTCGGTCAAGTCCAATCTGGGCCATCTGGAGCCCGCTTCAGGCCTCGTCAGCGTTCTGAAATCGCTGCTGTCGCTTGAAAACAACCTGCTGCCCGCAAGCCTGCATATCGAAAATCCCAATCCGGATATCCCGTTCGAGGACCTCAATCTGGCCTTGAACAGCGAAGCCACGGTTCTGAAAAAGGGCAAGGACATCCGCTATGCCGGCATCAACAATTTCGGCTTCGGCGGCACCAACGCGCATGTTCTGGTCTCCGATACCAAGCCAGTACGCCCGGCAAAAGCCAAGCCTCTCGCAGCCTCGACCAAGTCGGGCGGCGAAACGACTGCCGAGCCAAGCACACCGACGCTCCTTGTTCTCTCTACCAGGACCGAAGACGCTCTCAAGGCCCTCGCAACCAAGAGCGCTGAAGCGATTGCAGCTGATGATAGCGCAAGCCTTGCAGACTGGAGCAATGGCTTTGGCTGGCACCGCTCCCTTCTGGACGAACGCCTCAGCATTGTTGCCAAAAGCAAAAGAGAGCTGACCGAAGCGCTTGAAGCCTTCGCGCAGGAGGAAAAGCATCCTGCGCTGATCCACGCTACCGCATCGCGTGCAACCAAGGCACCGGTCTTTGTCTATTCGGGCAATGGCGCCCAGTTTGCTGGCATGGGGCTTGTAGCCTATGAGCAGAATGCCGCCTTTGCTGTGGCCTTTGACAAGGTCGACGCCTTCTTCCAGCCGCTTTCGGGCTGGTCCCTCAAAGACAAGCTGTTTGAAGATAATCTGAAAGAAGATCTTAAGCAGACCTCGGTCGCGCAGCCGTTGCTCTTTGCCGTGCAGGTTGCCTTGACCGAAGCGCTGAAAGCCTCCGGCATGACCGCCAGTGGCGTCATGGGCCATTCAGTCGGCGAAGTCGCTGCGGCTTGGGCCTGTGGTGCCCTTGATCTCAAACAGTCCGTCGAAGTCATCTATTGGCGTTCACACCATCAGGAAGCCGTGGCAGGCACAGGCCGCATGGCCGTGATCAAGCTGTCAGTTGCAGAAACTCAGGCCCTGTTGTCCTCTGAAGGCTTTGACAAAGTCGAGATTTCCGCAATCAACACGGACAAGTCCCTGACGCTTTCGGGCGAAACCGAGGAGCTGGAAGCCTTCCTCAAGATCGCTCGCAAGAAGCGCCTTGCCGCCAAGATGCTGGACATCAACTATCCCTTCCACTCCAACGTGGTTGAGCCCATCAAGGATGGCCTGCTCAAGGATCTTGCCAGCATCAAGCCAGCCAAGGCAAAACTGCCATTCTATTCTGCTGTTACAGGCACCTGCCTCAAAGGCAAGGAAATGGATGGCCAATATTGGTGGCAGAATGTGCGTCAACCGGTGCGCTTCCTCAGCGCGGTCGAAGCCGCCTTCGCCGACGACCAGACCCAGTTTCTCGAAATCGGTCCGCGCGCCATTCTCAAAGGCTACATCGCGGAAACAGCGCGCGATCGCGCCCAGACCATCATTGTCGCAGAAAGCCTGACGCAGAAGACAGGAAAAGACCTCGACCCTGTGCAACTGGCCATGGGGCGGGCCATTGCCAACGGCATGCTGTTTGACAAGAAAACCGTATTTGGTGCCAACAAGCCATGTTCCGTTGCGCTTCCCAGCTATCCATGGCAGCTCAAGCCCTTCAAGCTACGCCCAAGCAGCGAAGCCTTTGACATTTTCAACGACAAGGTCGTCCCGCACGCCCTGCTCGGACAGCAGATCCGTAATGAAGAACATGTCTGGTCTACCGAGCTGGACACGGCACAAATTCCGTATCTTGAGCACCACAAGGTAGATGGCAAGGTCATCCTGCCCGGAGCCGCCTTCGCTGAAATGGCGCTGGCTGCCGCGCAGATTGCCTTCCAAACCGACCGCGTCGAAATTCGCGATATGGATCTGTTGCAAGCCTTGCCGCTTGGAGAAGATCAGATTTCGTCCATTCTAACGCGCCTTGACACCACTTCGGGCGTGGTAGAAATTTCCAGCCGCGCGCGGTTGGTTGATGACGAATGGCAATTGCATGCAAAATGTCGCGTCGCGAAGATTCCGGGCGATGTGGGCGAGGACCGTTCTGAATATGAACTCAAGGCGCCAGATGCGAGCCGTACATCCTCGCCCGAAGAGATCGAAGCGCTCTATGCCATGTCGCGCGAATTCGGGTTAGATTTCGGCCCGGCCTTCCAGCGCATGACCCATTGCGAACGCCATGGCGACGAGTATATCGAACTCGTCATCGCAGACCGCGACGCCTTCACCTCCAAGCGTGAAGAGTTGGCCGCCCCCTATGCGCTGCATCCGCTTGATTTCGACGCCTGCTTCCATGGCCTGAACACGCTTTATGAAAGTCTGGAAGAAGACGCCGAGAAAATGGCCTTCATTCCTGTTCGCTTCGGACGCCTGCGCATTCTGCAATCCGGCGTAGCCGTGCGATCAGCCCGCGTGCATGTGATCCGCTCCAACGCACGCGGCATCAAGGCCGATATCGACATGTTCGGCGACGATGGCTCTCTGGTGGCAACCTTAAGAGATGGCCGCTTCCGTGCATCCGCTCTTGTGCAGCGTCAAGGGCTGGACCGCCTGACCTATTTCTACGATTCCCTGAAGCTGTCATCTCCCGGCGTGGAAGCGCAAGGCGCTCCGATCAATGCGGCAGCGCTTGCCGAAGCCCTCAAGGGTCTCTCCTTGCCAGATCGCACCCCGATCGATGATGGCCAGATGCTGCTGCAGGCAGCCAGTCGTCGTGGTGCCTATGACATTCTTCGTCAGTTCGCAAATGACGATCTGACACTGTCCGAAGCCACCCTGCCACGTCTTACCGCACGGGACGATCTGGATGGTGAACATGCGGATGAAGATCTCAGAAGCCGCTCCATCCACCGCAAGCAGATTTTCGGTGCTCTGGTTTCCATCTGTGAGCAGTCCGGCCTGGTCAGCGCGTCTGAAGACGGTTTGACGCTGGCAGAGGACAGTGGCCTGCCCGAATTCAGCCAGATCCTGCAAATGCTTCTGAGCGAAAATCCGCTTTGGTCGGCAGATTGCGTCATGCTCAATCATGCGCTGATGCGCATGCCCGAGATGCTGCGCACCATGCAGCGAGACGCAGAAGACCATGGCCAGCCGCAGGATCTCTATTCGCACGATCTGTTCGAACAGCATTTGAGCTCCTCGCCTCTATCTGAAGCCCATGTGGAGCAGGTTACCGCATCCTTCAAAGCCGCTCTTGACCTGTGGCCGGAAGGGCGTCCGTTGCGCGTTCTGGAATTCGGCGTCGGCGGTGCCAAGCTGACCAAAGCCATTCTGCCGCTGCTGGAAGAGAACAAAGGCATTCTGGTTTCAGCCGACACCAACAAGCTGATCATTGACCGCCTGCGCATCCTGTTTGCCAACTCGATCCATTTCGAAGCCGTAGCACTGCGTTCTGATCTTGAAGCCCTTGAGCCGTTCGGCCCGTTTGATTTCGTCGTCTCGGCCAATGGCCTGCAGATGATGGATCAGGCATCTTCCATGTTGAATCCTCTGGCTGATTTACTCGCCAAGGATGGCTTCATGCTGATGAGCCTGTCGGATGCCAACGTCTATCAGGATCTTGTCTTCGGACCAGCCACAAGCTGGTTCGACCATTCCGTTGATCCTTCGTTCCCTGTTTCGCGCTTTGGCGCTGCCAAGGATTGGAGCAACTGGCTGGATGAAGCCGGCTTTGGCTCCATCGACATGGCTCCTTTTGCCAACGCGCAAGGCGAACCGGATCTTTCCGGCGCCTATCTTCTGACCGCAGCAAGCAAACCAGCTGCGAAGGCAGAGGAGACAACCGACATTCCGCTGCTCGACGCCGAGCACAGAACTGCCGTTCTACTGACAGATGGCAAAGACACAAAGGCTCAGGCCTTTGCTGAAGCGCTTACAAGTGGCGCTGCCGCTCCGGCTCTATCCTGCTTTGACGTCTCAAACGCTGAAGAGTGGGAAAAGGCGACAGATCTCATTTGCGCCAGCCAGCCCGATGACAAACTGGATGTCATTTATACGGCAGGCAGTGAGAGCACGGAAAAAGCCTCCATGGATCGCCTCACCGGTCGCCTGCATAAGCTGGCTGATCTCGTGCGCACCACGTCAAGCATCCCGATGCGCCTCTGGATCATCGCTCCGGGTGGCTATCCGGGAGCAGAGAATCGGAAAAGCGATCCGGTTCAAAGTTCTGTCTGGAGCTTTGGCCGCACAGTCAGCAACGAATATGACAATCACGATGTCCGTTTGGTCGATTTTGCGAACACACTGACCGCCTCCGATCAGGCAGCTAGACTTGCAAACCTCATCCAAGAGCCGGGCGAAGAACGCGAGATCCTGCTTGAAGACGAAGCTCAAAGTGTCATTCGTGTAAGACGCGGCTGGCCGCAGCCTGCAAAGCAGGAAGAAGCCTTCGGCAAGGACGATGGCTGTCAACTTTATCATCCGCGCACAGGCTCCTTTGATCGCCTGCAATGGGTTCCAGCCAAACGCCGCAAGCCGGCCGAAGGCGAAGTGGAAATCGAAGTCGTGGCCGCTGGCCTCAACTTCCGCGACGTCATGTGGGCGCAAGGACTGCTGCCTGAGGAAGCGCTGGAAGACGGTTTTGCCGGCCCGACCCTCGGTTTTGAATGCTCCGGCCGCATCGTGGCAACAGGCAAGGGTGTCTCCGATCTCAAGGTTGGCGATCCGGTGATGACGCTGGCCCCTGCCAGCTTTGCCTCTCACGTAACGGTCTCCGACAGTGCGGTTTCCAAATTGCCGGAAACGGTGGATCTTGTTGCCGCAGCGACTATGCCGGTGGCGTTCCTGACCAGTTATTATGCCCTGCATTATCTGGCCCGCCTTGAAGAAGGCGAATGGGTGCTCATTCACGGCGCAGCAGGGGCCGTTGGCCTTGCTGCATTGCAGATTGCCAAATGGCGTGGTGCCCGCATTATCGCCACCGCTGGCAATGATGAAAAACGCGATTTCCTCAGAATGCTTGGTGCAGATCATGTGCTTGACACCCGCTCGCTTGATTTCGTCGATCAGGTGCGCGCCATCACACGCAAAGCCGATGGTCCGGATCAGGAAGGCGTCGATGTCGTGCTCAACTCGCTGTTTGGCGAAGCGATGGAACGCAGCATCGAGCTGGTGCGTCCATTCGGTCGCTTCCTCGAGCTGGGCAAGCGCGATTTCTATGGCAACACCCAGATTGGCCTGCGCCCGTTCCGCCGCAACATCAGCTATTTCGGCATTGATGCGGACCAGCTGCTCAACAAGCAACCGGCGCGCGCGAAACGGCTCTTTAACGAACTGGCTGACCTGATCGCTGAGGAACAATTCACACAGCTGCCTTATCGCCTGTTTGACAGCGCAGATATCGTTGATGCGTTCCGCCTGATGCAGCGCTCTGGTCATATCGGCAAAATCGTCGTCAAGGCGCCGAAACCAATGGCCGACCCGGCTGATAAAGCGCCATTCAAAGTCAACTCCGAAGGCCACCACATTCTTGTCGGTGGTCTGGGCGGCTTCGGCATCGAGGTAGCCCGCTGGCTGGCTGATCAGGGCGCAAAATCTATCGTCCTCACCAGTCGCTCGGGCAAACTTTCCGATGCGGCATTGGCGCTTCAGACCAAATTGGCCGCAAGCGATTGCGCGCTGGTGGTCAAGCCATGCGATGTATCCGATCCTGCGGCGCTGGAGAGCCTGTTTGCCGAATTGCGCAAGGAGCGTCCAATCAGCGGTGTCATGCATATGGCCGCTGTTCTTGATGACGTGCTGCTTGCCAATATGAGCGACGAGCAGATCGACAAGGTACTCGGGCCGAAGGTTCTTGGCGGCGACAATCTCGATATGGTCACGCGCAAGGATGATCTGGATTATTTCTGGCTCTTCTCGTCTGTCTCCGTCCTGATGGGCAACCCGGGGCAAGCAAACTATGTGGCAGCCAACAGCTACATGGATGGTCTGGCACGCAAACGTCAGCAGCAAGGCCTACCCGCCCTTGCCATCGGCTGGGGTGCGATCACCGACGTGGGCATTCTGGAACGCGACAAGCAGACAGCAGAGATTTTGGCAAGAACCACGGGCGGCATCGAATTCAAGGCGCGGCAAGCCTTGGATCATCTCGCCAAACTGCTCGCACAGGTGCCTTCAGAAAGCCACTTGGCAACCATCACACTGGCTCCGATGAACTGGGCCTATGCGCATGACAATCTGCCAATTCTGAAAACACCGGCCTATGAATTGCTCAAGAAGGAAGCGGCGCAATCTTCCAGAAGCGGCCAGCAGTCCCTTGATGTCAGCAGCCTGATCGACGGTCTTGATGACGTAGCGGCACGTGGTGAAATCGCCAAAATCCTTGCACAGGAAGTGGCGGATATCTTCCGCATGCCGGTTGAAGAGATCAACCTCAAACGCTCACTGACCGATCTGGGCATGGATAGCCTGATGGGTATGGAACTGCGCACAGCGGCACAACAGAAGCTCGATATTGAAATCCCAATGGGGGCCATTGCCGATGGCACAACCATTGAGGACATCGCAGCCAAGGTGCTTGAGCGTATTCGAGGCGATGCCGACAGTGGTCTATCCTTCACCGAGGAAACGCTGCTTCATCAGCATGTGAGCAGCGAAAGCGAAGCCACCACAGTTGCAACCAAGCTCAACGAAATGCGCAAGAGCGACATGTGATGTCGGCCCTTGCCTTTTCTTCTGGTAAACCGCTACCGTTATTCGTAGATTGATTATTATAGTCCGATCATGCGAATGATCCGGAAATCGAGGGGCATGCTTCCGCGCACCAGAAGATCCTATGATCTTTTGACCCGTTGTGCTGGAGGCCCACTCGGCAGAGGAATGAATGGAGCAATGAATGTCAAAGCAGCAATTTGATCGGGACGCGATCTTGAATTTGTCCCGGTCAATGGCCAAAGGTGCCGCGCCCAAACCTACGCCGACCCGCGAATCCCGCACAAAGGCCGACCGCTCGAAGACTGACTTTGCGACCCTGGATCTTTATCAGCAGATCGCCATTCAGCGGCAAATGGCTGAAAAACTGCAAACGAAAGATCCCTATTTCGTCTTGCACGAAACACGCGCTGGCGCGACGACCATCGTGGATGGCAAGGAGCTGATCAACTTCGCTTCCTACGATTATCTGGGCCTCAATGGTCTGGATGAAGTGCATGACGCAGCCAAGGCCGCCATTGACAAGTTTGGCACTTCCGTATCTGGTTCACGCCCCACTTCGGGCGAACGCCCCTTCCATTCCGAACTTGAACGGCAATTGGCCGAGCTGTATAAAAGCGAAGCTGCGCTCGTGTTCGTCTCGGGACACGCGACCAACGTTTCCACCATCGGCGAGCTGCTCGGCCCTACCGATCTGGTGGTGTTCGATGCCTATAGCCACAATTCGGTGACAACCGGCTGCAAGCTTTCCGGCGCCACAAGACGCTCCTTCAAGCATAACGATCTTGATGATCTTGAACGCATTCTGGAAGAGACCCGCAACGCCCATGATCGCGTCATGATCATTGCCGAAGGCCTCTACTCGATGGATGGCGACATGCCGGATCTTGCCCGCCTCGTAGAAATCAAGGAGCGCTTTGCGGCGTGGCTTCTGGTCGATGAAGCCCACTCACTGGGCGTTTTGGGGGCAACTGGTAAGGGTCTGTTCGAACAGCAGGGCGTTGATCCCAGCAAGATCGACATCTGGATGGGCACCATGAGCAAGACCATGAGTGGTTGCGGAGGCTATATCTGCGGCAATCAGGTGCTGATCGATATCCTGAAATTCTTCGCGTCCGGCTTCATGTATAGCGTCGGTCTGTCTGCGCCACTGGCTGTAGCCGGGGCAAAGTCGCTCGAGATCATGCAGCGAGAACCATGGCGCGTTGAAAAACTACAGTCCAATGGTCGCTATTTCAAAAAGGCAGCGCAAGACGCCGGATTGGACACGGGGCTTAGTGCAGGATTCTGCGTCGTCCCGGTCATAGTTGGCGACAGCTTGCGCGCGGTCAAATTGAGCAACAACCTGATGGACCGAGGCATCTACGCCTTTCCCATCACCTATCCTGCGGTGCCCATGAACAGCGCGCGTTTGCGCTTCTTTATTAGCGCCACTCATAGCGAAGAACAATTGCAACAGGCTGTCGACATCACAGCTGAGGAATTACGCAAGCTGGAAGAGGCAAACTTCTCCATTGCCACCTCCCTGAGCACTCTTAATCTGGAAGAATGAGCATGCGCACGCGCTCCATATTGATCACTGGAGCCAGTCGCGGACTGGGTGCGGCACTGGCGCACGCCTACGCCGCTGCGGGTGTTGATCTCATTTTGACCGCTCGTTCGGAGGAAGCCTTGGCGAGCGTCTGCTCGGATTGCCGGTCGTCTGGAGCCAAGGTCAGCTGCATCCCTCTGGATCTTACCAGCGAAGCCAGCATTGATGAGGCCTTGGCAGAGATCAAGCTCATCGGCCTGCCGGATCTGCTGATCGCCAATGCCGGGGTTTATTCCGGACGACAGGCAAACGGTATGCTCGAGCCACGAGCTGAACAAAACCAACAACTTAGCGTCAATCTGTTAGGAACCATCCAGTTTCTGGATCAATGCGCGCAAGGCATGAAGGACAGAGGCTCAGGCCATCTGGTTCTCATCAGTTCGCTCGCAGCCATCCAGCCGCAACCCGATAGCCCAGCCTATAGCGCAAGCAAAGCAGGCCTTGCCTTTTGGGGCCGGTCGATGGCTGAAGATCTCGCCGACCATGGCGTGCAAATCAGCATTGTCTATCCCGGCCATATCGAAAGCCAGCAGACAGAGATGCAGGTTGGCGCCCTGCCCGGTTTGATGCCAGCCCCTCGCGCCGCAGAGATCATCCGCCAAGGCATCGACAAGAAACGTGCCCGGATCATTTTCCCAAGACATCTTTACTGGCTCATTCTGGTGAGCAACCTCCTTCCCGGTTGGCTAAGACGCCGGGTCAACAGACCTTTCCGCTATCACGTCGCACGTGATGACCGGCCTGAATAGGGAGAGCCTTTCATCGTGGCAAATCAGACCAGAGACTGGATGCAGCGACCGGCCGTGATTTACGGCGTCGGATTCTGGAACAGGAAATCCATGGCAGGCATGCTTGCTCCTCTGCCCGGAAAGCCACGCTTTATCCGCTCCTTCAAACGCGCCCTCAAAGCTGCCAAGGCTAGCAATGCCAGTTTGTTTGCCTGGGCCACCCGCCTCAGCCCGGAGCAGCGCGCAGCCTGCAACGCTGAGGGTGTTGCAATCGTGAATGTGGAAGACGGCTTTATCCGCTCCGTCGGGCTGGGCGCAGCCTTCACTCCGGCAGCATCTCTGATCATGGATGCAAGCGGCATCTATTACGATCCGTCCCAACCCAGCGATCTGGAAACTATGCTGGAACAGGATACTGTTAGCGCTGAAGAGCGCTTGCGAGGGCAGGCCTTCCGCCAAAAAGTCGTCGATCTGGGTGTCTCAAAATACAACCTTGGCAACAAGGCATCTTTCAACCTCTCCAAAACGGGGCGCACCCCAGCAGACGCCTTGCGCATTCTCGTGCCCGGTCAGGTCAGCGATGATGCCTCCATCCAGAAAAGTCGCAGCGATAGTCTGGCGCTCGCTTCGGGCGAGAATCCAAACCTGCTACTGCTCAAATGGGTGCGCAGCCATCACCCCGATGCCCATATCACCTTCAAACCCCACCCCGACGTGACCAATGGCCTGCGCGATGGCAACCTCTCGGACGCGCAGATGTTGGCATATGCAGACGCGATAGAGCTTGATACCGACATCATCCAATTGATCGAACAGTGTGATTCTCTGCACACGATCAGCTCTCTGTCCGGTTTTGAGGCCTTGTTGCGCAACAAACATGTGGTCGTGCATGGCCTGCCTTTTTATGCCGGCTGGGGTATCAGCGAGGATAAAACCAGCTGCCTGCGCCGCACCACAAAGCGTTCCCTTGATGAACTCGTCTATCTGGCCATGATCAAGTATCCGCACTATGTTTCCCCCCTCACCTTCCAATATTGTGAGGCAGAAGAGACGGTCGATCAGCTTTCAAGGTTAAGGAATAATAAAGCCGGATCGGCTAAGGATGGAATAATGCTGCAAATTGCCAGGCTCGCCTTCAGACTTGGCCTCTGATAAAGACTGGGAGTTACTGCAGTAAAAGGCTTAATACCGTTGAAATTAAGCGTTATCAGTGATATCCAGATTGGCATTGATGAATATGTGTTTCAAACCAAACGTGGTGTTTGTGCAACTGTCGGTTCAAAAATGTTGCTAAACAGGATTAACTGATTGATTTAATTTATGCTATTTTTGTATCGTGGCTAAAGCATGATGCAAAAGCTGACGCGCAGATCTCATACGGGGGTGTTATTCCCGTTTGTTACCAACGAGTTATATACCCATGCTTAGAATTCTTCTTGCTCTGATAGTTTCTGCTTCTTTGGCTGGTTGCGTTTTTACGCCACGAGAAGGGCCCCTATCTGCTGAAATTGAGAAGCAAAGCACCCAGAATGACTATCTTGTGGTTGACGTCGATTCGAAAGTTGTCGATGGCTTAGCCCGTTTCAACCCCGTTGGTCTGCATAGCAAGTTCAAATCCACGAGCCATCGCCTGCCGATATCCACTGTTGGTACCGGTGACATCTTGGCTATCACCGTCTTTGAAGCTGATCAGGGTGGCCTCTTCACAGGCAGCTCAGGCAACCGGGCCGAATTCCCCAAAGTCGTCGTGGACAACAAGGGCGAGATCTCTCTGCCCTACTCTGGCACCATTAAGGTCAAGGGTAAGACCCCTCTGCAAATTCAGGATCTCGTAGTAGAGCGCCTGCAGGGCAAGGCTATTCAGCCTCAAGCCATGGTGAATGTCGTTCAGAACGAGAACAATGTCGTTACCCTCAGTGGTGACGTGACCAAGCCGGGCCTTTATCCCTTGTCATCCAAAGGCGTTCGTCTACTCGACGTCGTTGCGCAGGCTGGCGGCACCAAATTCCCGGCTCGCGAAACCTATATCACGCTCATGCGCGGCTCCCGTCAGGGTGTCCAGCTGCTAGAAACAGTGATTGATCAGCCCGACGAGAATATCTATGTGTCACGCGGCGACCGGATCTATCTTTCCCATGATCCGCAACGTTACACCGTGCTCGGCGCAGTCCAGAAGCCATCTGTCTATACATTCGATTCATCAACGATCTCTGTATTGGAAGCCATTGCAGCAGCAGGTGGTCTGAATGACAACCGAGCCGATGCGACAGGTGTCTTTGTCTTCCGCTACGAAGACCCGAAAGTTCTTGATACTTTGAACATTGGCTACACCCATCAGGTCCGTGGCAAAGTTCCGACTATTTATCGTATTAACATGAAGCACGCACAGTCGTATTTTTATGCGCAATCCTTCCATCTGCAGGATAAGGATTCGGTATTCGTTTCAAATGCGCGTGCTGTCGAAATCGGCAAGATCCTGCAACTTATGAATCTTGCGACTTCATCTGTAAGAAACATAGCAACGACCGGAAATAAGGTTGAAGTTTTTAGCGACTAAGGTCACTTTAAACAATCAACGAACCTATAGTTAAATTTTTGACCTCATGGTGTTCGCGTGACCCAGGAATTGAAAAATCCTACCCAACAGGATGGAAAGAGAGTCTTTCTCTTTCTTCAGGGTCACCCCTCGTTCTTTGCCAGGAATGTAGCCAATCACCTTGAAGATCAAGGACACACAGCGCTTCGCATCAATTTCTGCCTTGGCGATGCCATTTTGTGGTGGGGAAGAAAATCTCACAACTTCCGCAAGCCCTTCTCGTCATGGGAACAGTATTTGCGGGGCTTCATCCAGACCCACGGCGTTACTGACATCATTTATTACGCAGACCGAAAGCCTTATCACCAAATAGCGGCAAAGGTTGCAGCGGATCTCGATATCCCGACCTACGCCTTCGAATTCGGTTATCTCCGCCCTGACTGGATCACTCTGGAAAGAGGCGGCATGTCGGCTTTTTCCCATTTCCCGACGGAACCCGAAAAGATCAGCGCAATTGCCAATCAGGCCGATGAGCCTGACTTTGAGCCGAAATATCCCTATACCAAGCCACGCGAGATCTTCTACGAGGTTACCTACAATCTGCTCAGTTATTTCCTGTGGTTCTTCTATCCTTTTTACAAAGCGGATCGGTATTACAATCCGCTGGTCGAATATATTTCAGGCATTCCCGGTCTCTTCCTTGAAAAGCGCCGACACATAGCCGCTCGCAAGCTGGTCACCCAACTCGGGCGCAAAAGACGATCATTTTTCATCTTTTCTCTTCAGCTGCAAAGCGATTATCAGCTTCGTTCGAATGCGCCATTTTCTCATCAAAAGCGCGCAATCGAACAGGTCATTCGCTCGTTTGCGAGAACCTCTGACAAGAGCACAGACCTGATCCTGAAGGCGCATCCTCTGGACAATGGACTGGAACGCTGGGGCCCCTTCATCAAGAAAATTTCCAAGCAACTTGGCGTGTCCAAACGCGTACATTTTATTGTTGGCGGCAACCTGACATTCATGCTGAAACACGCCAAGGGCTGCGTCATGATCAACAGCACCGTTGGTCTGCATTCGGTCCGCTCCGGCTGTCCGGTCAAGGTTCTGGGCCACGCCATTTTCGATATTGAGGGCCTGACCCATCAGGGCAGTCTGGACAGTTTCTGGACGCACCCGCAGTTGCCGAACGACGCTTTCGTCAGAGACTTTGTGAAAGCCGTTGCGGCCAGCATTCAGGTAAAGGGCAATTTCTTTACGACCAAGGGAAACAAGGCCGCAGTGCCCGCCTTTGCCAACAACCTCATCGAACGCAAAGTCAACGGCTTTGACGCCTTTGAAGAAATGCCCCCGAGACTGACGACGCTGGTAGCGAACGAGCCACCCCTTTATGCGCCCAAGCCCATTACAGTGGAAATCGACCCTGTCGAGCCCAAAGAGGTATCACCGGATCGATTGCCGGTGTTCGTGAACCCGCCAGCAGCGAAGGCAACCTGATAGTCTGGGTCATAGACGTCTCCAGGTCTCGCCCTCACGTCTCAAAGCCCCCTACCGCTTGCCTTGCATCTCGTTTGGTACAGTCGCTAAAACTTGGTCTTACACATGAGTCAGCCATCTTGGCCAAGATGACCCGCGCCAACGTCAGTCCAACACCCGTGAAGCATTAAGGCAGCATGAGCGCCCTAAATTATCCTTCACCTTGAGAAACCGGAGCCCCTCCAAAAATCCCCCTCGAGAAAGAGGGTCTCTGCAACAAGCGCCTCGCTAAACCTGCCATCATCACCTAGCAACGCAAAACGCCCCACTTCCGATAACGAAGCAGGGCGTTGATTTAATTATGATGCAGATCTTGCTGTCACAGCAAGGTGCCTACATCGGATGATGTCATCTAGGCATGCTCGCGCATCACGGCAAGTGACACCGAAACCATGAAATAAACCATCAGAGCGATAATTGCGCCGGTCAGAATATTATACCCTCTCCGCGGATAGAGAGACGCTTCTGGCATGGTTGGGGCAGACACGATGGTCAAAAACCGCATACGTCGTGCAGTTTCCAACTGCGCGGCTTCAAGCGCCTCCAAATGTGATTTATAGCGCAGCGTCTTATATTCGATCCTGAGATTGATATCTCTGAATTCAGAATCAATTTCACTGAGGGTACGCCCCGAGCCACCTGCCAGACGCTCATTTTCCTTTTCAATCTGGTGCTTGAGCGCTTCACTCTCGGCCCTTAGCCTGATCAGGGTAGGTGAATTCTCACCAAGTGTCCCCTGACGAGAGGTAATTTCCGCCTGCTTGGCAGCCAATTGCTGCTCAAGGCTGGAAATGGTTCCAGCAATGGTTTGCGAAGCAATTTCGGTTGAGAAGATTTTGTTCTTCTGTTGGAATTCCTGCAGAACCTTCTTCTCCTGCATCAACTCTTCTTCCGATTGCTGCACCACACCTTCAAAGAAAAGCAACTGCGAACGGGACACCTTCTCGTTCAGATTATCAATAAACTTCTGGGAGTGGTACAGAATGCGATCAAGAACTTTCTGCGAATAGGCAGGATCGAAGGTTTGAACGGAAATTTCCAGCAGCTTGGCTTCTTCATCCAGAGTGGCCGTAACCATCTCGTTATAATATTCAAGCGCGTATTCCCGTTCTGTATCTTTTGTCAAACGAGAAAAGAAGTCTGCGTCCGAAGAGGCAAAATGGTCCAGAAGCCCCAAATCATCATTCAACTTATCAAGTAGCGTTGGGCTTTCGATAAAGGCTTTCAAAACCAGAATATCGCGATCAGACGCAGTTGAAGATGTGAGCCCCAGCATCGAAAGATCCAGCGGACTGCTTTCGGATTTCGCTTCAGTTATATAAATGGATGCCAAACTCTCATACCGGTCGGTCGCAATCAGTCCCTGATAAATGGCCACAATGACTATGGGCAATATGAGAACGAAAAGAAACAGATATAGCGACAGATTCAGAGCGGGCAATTTGCTCTTAATATCATTGATCATCTTTGGCTCCGATATGTGGCTTTAGGCGCTCTGGTGTTCCGGTCTGGTCTGGGCCCGGTCCATGCGGCCCTTCTCCATTTTTGATATTGGCATTGGGACGGTTCTGTCCACGCGGCAAGCCTGCCTGAGGGCCATGCTCTGCGGTTTCATGCGCGCGGGATACGCCAGGCGGCTTCATTCCGGCGTTCGGGCCTTGTTTCCGACTTGCAGGGCGCCCGTCACTTCGCCCCGTCGCCGCATTCGGACCAGCGCCCTGATTCTTACCAGCGTTAGGCCCCGCTCCGGGTTTCTGATTGAAACGAGGCCCGCCGCCTTGTGCCATTCTGGCTTTCGGACCACCAGCTTGCTGCCTATCCGCATGCGGCCCATTGCCTTGCTTCATTGCCGCCTTCACACCAGTGGCCTGTTTGTTGGCTGCATTTGGTCCGTTGCCTCTCGCCTCACCAGCATTCGGCCCCGCACCAGAGTTCTGATTGACAAGAGGCCCGCCGCCTTGTGCCATTCTGGCCTTCGGGCCACCAGCTTGCAGCCTGTTTGCCTGCGGCCCACCGCCTTGCTTCATCGCCGCATTCGGGCCTGCTCCCTGATTCTTACTGGCGTTGGGCCCAACACCTCTCTTAACACCGGCATTCGGCCCGTTCCCGGCTTGTTTCTTGCGCGCAAGAGGTCCTTTTTTGGGGTGCATTCTCTTCTGATTGGGCCGTTTTTTCGGCGCCGAAGACTCCGACCCGATATTTCGCTCATAGACCTCGATAGCCTCTTCGATCGAGTCATACATGACCGCGCTGCCCTTGTTCAGCACAAGCCCCATATTGCATTCATTGCGCAATTCTCTGAGGCTATGAGATACCTTGATAAAGGAAGCAACAGCACGCTTGTCTTTGAAAACCTTGGCACTTTTCTCCTTGAAATTCTTGTCCCCAACAGCGGTCAGCTCATCAATGATATAGCAATCAAAGGTAAAAGCCATCGCGATGGCAAAATTGAGCCTTGCGCGCATCCCAGAAGAGTAGGTTCGCACGGGCATTTCGTAATAATCACCGATTTCCGCAAAGTCTTTTACTTCATCGATAATCGCATCCATGTCTCTGCGCCGAACACCCTGTAATCGGCAAGCAAAACGAGCATTCTCTCGCCCCGTCAAAGACCCTTGCATCGAGTTGGCTAAGCCCATTGGCCAGGATATGGAGCCTGTCCGGCGGATCGTTCCGGTATTGGGCATGTCAACACCGGCCAGAAGCCGCATCAACGTAGACTTACCGGTGCCGTTTGGCCCCAACACGCCCACCTGTGCTCCGTCAGGAATGACCAAGGAGACATCCTTGAGAACATAGTGCCGCCCATTGGGCGTCGGGTAATATTTTGAAACCTCGAACAGTTCGATCATGATTGCAGCAACTTGAAACGATACTTGAAGTAAAGAGCATAACCGATCCCCAGACCGATCACAGCCCATTCAAGCGGGTAAGACAAATCTGAATCCGCAAACAAAGGTACGCCCAGAGCGCCTGCCCGGAAACCGTTCGTCAGATGGATAATGGGATTATATGCAAGAACTGTCTGGATATTTGCAGGCAGATCAAGAATCGAAAAGATAACGCCGGAGATAATCATGAGCGGACTCGTCACAATCCCAACAACCTTGAATATATTCTCATTGAGCGTCCCCAGTACAGCCAGCGGAGTTGCGATTCCCATGGCAAACAACATCGAAATCAGAATAACTTCAACACACAATAACGGGTCGGGGAAATCCGGCACAGCGCCAAACAGCCACCAGACCAGCAAAATCAAGAGGACACTTGCCCATGCATGCATAAACATGGCGGTAATGAAACGCGCCAATATCGTATCCAGAGGTTTCACCTGAGGGTAATTGAGCAAAGCCATATTCGCTTGAATGGCATGCGCCAGATAGCCAAACCCGTTTCGGACCGTATTGAAAACAATAAAACCGCAGCCAACAAAGAGGGTCACGTGAACACCTCGAATACTGGTTCGGCCAGAGGCCCACCAGACCGCGGTAATGATGCTCATTCCGACAATCGGTTCAAAAAGCGACCAGAACAGACCAATCCGGCTCTTTCCCAGACGGATTTTATATTCCTTGAAGACAAGCGCCCAGATAGCGGAAACCTGCTTTTGAAAACCGCGCTTATACAGATAGAATTCGCTTTTATTGTCTAAGCCTTTGGATTTCAACTTAACATTCTTCAAACCCGCTCTCCATGATCACGCATGCCGATAAGTAAAGTCTGAGACGATCGAAATGGTGGCTTCAGGGACGTGATTGCATAAAGTCCCGGATATAGATGATATTATAGTCTATTTGAGGTAAAATTTTGTCTCACCCGAAGCAATGATTCCATATAGTTAAAGTGTCGTCTCACACAGCTCACGCAACGTCAAGGGGTTCAACGCGAGTTGCCACCTAGAGACATAAATTTGCCATACAACGACACGACAGTGTGCCGCGATAAACTCAGACAAAACATCAGCCTTTTTGCCTCTGCAACATCCCAGTAAATGCAAAACCGATCTTGCCGAATTTTTAACGGCTATTGGTAGACAAACACCAAAGCACAACGATATAAAGGCCCCAATGTTTACGTTCTGAATACATTGTCATGTATGACAGTAAACTCTGTCGCTTAATCCCAGAAGTTAGTTGAGTTCGCCAATGCATTTTACTCACTTAAAGGCCCTCGAATATGAGAGCATCCATATTATTCGCGAGGTTGCGTCGGAATTCAAAAATCCGGTGATGCTCTACTCGATCGGCAAGGATAGTGCCGTGATGCTGCATCTGGCGCGCAAGGCGTTTTATCCGTCTCGCTTGCCGTTTCCGTTGATGCATGTTGATACGACGTGGAAGTTCCGGGAAATGATCGAGTTCCGCGACCGGATCACCAAGGAATATGACCTTGATCTGATCGTGCATACGAATGAAGAAGGCCGGGCGAACAATGTGAACCCGTTCACCCATGGCTCTTCGCTTTACACGCAGATCATGAAGACGGATGCGCTAAAGCAGGCGCTGACCGCACACAAGTTTGATGCAGCCTTTGGTGGCGCACGACGCGATGAAGAGAAGTCCCGCGCCAAGGAGCGCATCTTCTCCTTCCGGACAGAAAATCACAGCTGGGATCCGAAGAACCAGCGTCCGGAGCTTTGGAACATCTTCAACACCCGCACCAAGCCGGGCGAGAGCATCCGGGTCTTCCCTCTGTCCAACTGGACCGAGCAGGATATCTGGCAATATATCATGCTGGAGAATATTCCGATCGTTCCGCTCTATTATGCCAAGGAGCGCCCTGTCGTGAAGCGCGATGGCACCTTGATCATGGTGGATGACGACCGCATGCCGCTCAATGAAGGCGAAGTGCCGGAAATGAAGATGGTGCGCTTCCGCACCCTTGGTTGCTACCCGCTGACGGGCGCGGTTGAAAGCTCGGCCTCGACACTTGAAGAGATCTTTGAAGAAATGCTGATTGCCCGGACCTCGGAGCGCGAAGGACGCATGATTGATCATGACGACACCGCATCGATGGAGAAGAAGAAAAGGGAGGGCTATTTCTGATGAGCGACGTGGAAACAACCTCGAAATCATCGCTGGAAGGCGGCCAATTTGCCCGTCAGGAAAGCCGCGACATTCTGCGCTTTCTTACCTGTGGCAGTGTTGATGATGGCAAGTCCACCCTGATCGGGCGGCTGCTTTACGATAGCAAGACGATCTTTGAAGATCAGCTCTCTGCGCTGGAAGTGGTCAGCCGCAAGCATGGCACGACCGGGGACGACATGGACCTTGCGCTGCTGCTTGACGGGCTTCAGGCCGAGCAGGAGCAGGGCATCACGATCGACGTGGCCTATCGCTTCTTTGCGTCCGACAAGCGCAAATTCGTTGTCGCCGATACGCCAGGGCATGAGCAATATACCCGCAACATGGCGACCGGTGCGTCCAACTGCGATCTGGCGGTCATTCTGATTGACGCGCGCAAGGGCGTGCTGACCCAGACCCGTCGTCACAGCTTCATCACCTCACTGATCGGTGTGCGCCATGTGGTGCTGGCGGTCAACAAGATGGACCTGATGGACTTCAGCCAGGAGGTGTTCGACAAGATCGTTGCGGATTATAACGCCTTTGCGCAAGGGTTCGAGTTCGAGACGATCATGGCGGTGCCGATGTCTGCCCGCTATGGCGACAATGTTGTGGTCAAGAGCGACAAGACCCCATGGTATGAAGGCCCGAGCCTTCTGTCCTATCTGGAAGATATCGATGTCGAGAGTGCAGACCGCTCTCTGCCTTTCCGCTTCCCGGTTCAGTGGGTCAACCGTCCGAACCTCAACTTCCGTGGCTATTCGGGCACGGTGGCCTCTGGTGTGGCGCATGTGGGGGACGAACTTGTTGTCGCCAAGTCCGGCAAGGTCTCCAAGATCAAGTCCATCGTGACGATGGATGGGGATTTGCAGGAAGTGGAAGCCGGACAGGCTGTCACGATCACGCTGGAAGACGAGATCGACATCTCGCGCGGCGATCTCTTGGCTCCGCCGCAGCATCGCCCGCAGGTGACCGACCAGATCTCGGCCCATCTCATCTGGATGGATAGCAGCCGACTGATGGTTGGTCGGGCCTATATCATCAAGATGGGCAACCAGCAGGTTCAGGCGACGGTTACCGAGCTTAAGCACAAGATTGACGTGAACAACGCCTCCCACAAGGATGCGGGCAAGGCGCTGGATCTCAACGAGATCGGCTTCTGCAACATGTCCTTTGCCGAGCCACTGGCGATGGATACCTATGAAGAGAACCCGCATACGGGCTCCTTCATCCTGATCGACCGCTATTCCAACCAGACGGTTGCGGCTGGTCTTGTCTGGTTTGGCCTGCGCCGTGC
>NZ_FOVR01000010.1 GCF_900115225.1 Cohaesibacter marisflavi
GCTGCCGCGCGAAGAACTGAACGAGTTCAGTGCCGAGGTCCTGCGTCGTTTTGCCAACCCGTTCATCGTGCATCGCTGGTACGATATCTCGCTGAATGGTATGGCCAAGTTCCATACCCGCAACTTGCCACGCTTTGAAAGCGCCATGGCAGCAACCGGCAAGGCGCCGCGTTGCATGAGCCTGTCGCTGGCAGCCTGGCTTGCTTTCTATACCGGTGCCTTTGAAGGCAGTGCCGAATTGCCACCACGCGATGCAGAAGACGTGATCGCCAAGATGGCTGAAATCGGTGCGCTGAAAGAAGCGCAAGGTGTTGAGGCAATGGTCAAGGCTTACCTCGGCGAAGAAAGCATCTGGGGGAAATCTCTGGCAAGTGACACCCTCGTCGCTGCCGTCTCTGAAGCTTATGCTTTCCTGACTGAGAGTGCTTTCAGCCTTGATGACCTGTCCAAGTGGGCTTAACACACCCATCTTCCAAAGATCCGGGTTATGACGGCTCAAGCTAGCTGTTTCCGGTTTCAACTTATTGGAGTCTGGCGCCCGATCGGGTGGCGGACTTCTTTTTTAGGCGTCATGACCTTGATTCTACGGAAATAACAGGTTGCGCGCCTGTGCCTCTTGCTGCCTTTGATCGAGACACAGGAAGGCAAGATGAAAATTCAATTCTGAAATTTTTCATAATTATTCTAAATTTCCAAAACATGGGATGTATATTGCGAAGAACGCGGAAAATGGCCGATTATTTCTTGACATAAAGTATGTTTTTATGTCAATCATGGGATGAAATGGCGGGTAGGGAGGTCTACCCACATCTCACCCTGCAAAAATCTACACATGATAGATCTTGCTAACTTCAGGACCCATATACGGGAGGGATTATGAAAACTCTGCTCAAATATTCCGTAGCAGCTGCTGTTGCATTGACTGCCATGGTTGGCGCTGCAATGGCTGATGTGACCATTAAAGTTGCTTACGAAAACAACCCAGGCGAGCCTCTTGACATTGTTGTCAATAAATGGGCCAAAGATCTGGAAGCAAAAAGCAACGGGACCATCAAACTGGAACTGTATCCTAGCTCTCAGCTTGGTTCCAAACAGGACGTAACCGAACAGGCCATGTTCGGCTCAAACGTCATCACCATCAGTGACGTTGGGTTCCTTTCCGACTTTGTTCCTGATCTGGGCATTCTGTTTGGCCCATATCTGACCGAAGATCCAGCCAAACTCTTCGCTATCTATGAGAGCGACTGGTTCAAGGAAAAAGAAAAAGAACTGAATGAAAAAGGCGTTCATCTGGTCATGAAGAACTACCTCTATGGTGTTCGTCAGTTGATTGCCAACAAACCGGTTCGTACGCCAGAAGACCTCAAAGGTCTAAAGATCCGTACACCTAACAACGTCATGCAGATCAAGGCTATCGAAGCAATGGGTGGCACGCCGACCCCAATGCCTCTTGGCGAAGCTTACACCGCTCTGTCTCAGGGCATCATCGATGGTGTTGAAAACCCGCTTGCTGTGATCTATGGCGCCAAGTTCCAGGAAGAAGCCAAGTATCTTTCCATGATCAACTATCTGACGAACACCTCCGTGTTCATCGGTGGTGAAGCCTTCTTCCAGACACTGGACAAGAAAGACCTGGATTTGATCCATGAAACTGCGTATGACGCAGGTGTATTCAGCCAGCAGCTCGCAAAGGAAAGCGAAGCTGACTTCATTGCAAAATTCAAGGAAGCCGGCGTAGAGGTTATCTATCCTGAAACCGCTCCTTTCCGTGAAAAGGCAATGGCCGTTTACAGCCAGTTCCCAGAGTGGAGCGATGGCCTCTATGAAAAAATTCAGGAACAGCTGAAGTAACTGGTTCCGGAACAATGATCTTGCCTGTCGCAGACGCTGCGGCAGGCATCTCTAACGCCTTGACTTGAAACGGAATTCCAATGTCTATAACGCGTCGAATCTTCACGATTCTGCTGGGTCTACCACTTGCCTATCTGGTCCTGGCAACCTCCTATTCAGTTTTCATGCGTTACTGGATGGAAAGCCCCATTTTGTGGATGGAAGAAACTTCCGGCCTTGCCATGATCTGGGTGGTTATGATTGGTGCAATGTGTGCTGAAAGGGATCGTGAGAACCTTTCCATTGCATTTCTGACCGATCTTATGGGTGAGAAGACACGCCTGATCTGCTCGGTTGTGATCTCCCTGATTTCAATCGGACTGCTGCTTTACATCGCCTACCTTGGACACAGCCTGGCTGAGCGTGTTGCATTCAAGCTGACAGGCGTTCTGAAAATTTCCTGGTACTGGATCGATATTGCTGTGCCGGTTGGCATGATTGGTTCCGCAGTTTTTGTTGCCATCAACATGGTGAAGAAAATCCGCGGGTACGAGGACCACGAGCATCAAGACCATAATAAGGAAGGAGAAGCAGCATGACCTGGCTGTGGATCATCCCTCTCATGTTGGTAGCCTTTGCGCTCAACATGCGCCTTTATCTCGGCATTCTTTTGGCCGTGCTGTGTTACTTCACCTTTTTCTCTTTCACACCGCCTGAAATTGCGATCCAGCGTTTCATCGCGCCCGCGCTCAATACCTCGCTTCTGGCAATTCCGTTCTTTGTCATGCTGGGTACGCTGATGGCGCACTCTGGGGTGGCTGAACGCATCATCGACGTTGCCCTGCTGCTTGTCGGTCGCATTCGTGGTGGTCTGGCTCTGACCAATATCCTGGTGAGTAGTCTTCTGGGCGGTCTGTCCGCTTCCAACCTTGCCGATAGTGCGATGCTGACCCGCATGATGGTTCCTGAAATGGAACGTCATGGATATGATCGCGGTTTCTCTGCTGCTGTTACCGCAGCAGGCTCGCTGATCACTCCGATCATTCCTCCCGGAATTGCGCTTATCATTTATGCGCTGATCGCTGACGTGTCCGTTGCGTCCATGTTCATGGCGGGTATCCTGCCCGGGTTGCTCTGTGCCTTCCTGCTGATGGTCACCGCCTATTTTGTATCGGTCAAACGTGGCTATCTGCCCAAGAGCATGCAACGTCCGACAAGACGCGAAGCTGGTATCACTATCTTGCGGTCCTGGCCAGCCTTTCTGCTGATCATCGTGATCATCGGCGGCATCCGTCTTGGCATCTTCACGCCGACCGAAGCAGGTGCTGTTGCGGTGCTCGCCATCATCCTGATCGGTACGCTGTTGCACCGTACGATGACCTTTGGTGACATTCTCAATTCCATCTATTCTGCAGGTAAGTCCACTGCGTCGGTGCTGTTGATCATCATGGCCAGTGGTGCGCTGGGCTGGATCTTCTCAAACGAGAAAGCCGGTATTGCCTTTGCAGAACTGATCACCAACTTCACCACCAACAAGTATCTGTTCCTGATCACACTCAACATCGCTCTCCTGTTCTTTGGCATGTTGATCGAGGGAACGGCGCTGATGATCATTCTGGTGCCGCTGCTCAAGCCAACCCTGATGAGCATGGGGATTGATCCGGTTCACTTCGGTATCATCATGATCCTCAACATGTCGATCGGTACGCTGACCCCGCCAGTTGGGACCGTCATGCTGGTTGTTTCCCAGCTCGCCAAAGTGGACGTAATGCGCTTTACCAAGGCTGCCGTACCTTTCTACATTGCCCTGTTCCTGGCGCTCGGTATGGTGATCTTTATTCCGGAAATCTCTCTCCTGCTGCCGCATCTTAGCCAGTAAGAGATTGAGCAACACAATCAAAAAGCCCCGCAGTTTGACTGCGGGGCTTTTTTTGTTTCTTACGCAATGGTTTGTTGTGCAATGGGGTCGTTGAGGCAGGGCGCAGATATGACGAGGGGCCCGACTGGAATTCGGCCTCTGCGCCGAACGCGCGCCCTGATAGGGTGCGGTGTGACTATTCGGCTGGGTTTGAAGGGGCGACCGGGTCTTCCTCGTTGAAGAAGAAATCAGGATGTGCCTTCACCCATGTCTGAACACCGCTGACATGGGCATACATGGCGTATTTTGCACCCTCGACATCCTGCGCTTCAATGCAGTTCAAAACAGCTTCATGTTCAATACGCAGGTTGTTGGTTGCGCTGTCGGTCATGCGGTTGCGCCATATACGAGCCCTGAGGGCCGGGGCCGAGACCACATTAAGCAGCGAGATCATGATCGGGTTCTGGGTTGTTTCCGCGATAATATGGTGGAACTCGGAGTCCTTCTTGAGAAGGGTATCCGTGTCCTCTGCATTCAGCATGGACTGATGGCATTGTTTCAGTCGATCCAGATCTGCCTTGGTGCGCCGCGCAGCGGCAATGGCTGTGGTGTGAAGCTCCATCAAGATTCGAATTTCAAGGAACCACAGCACGGCTTCAGGGCCGGAAACGTCCACGGCGAAGCGCAATGTTTCGATCATCTGGGTGGGGTCGAGGCCGGAGACATAGGTGCCATCCCCTTGTCTGGCCTCAAGTATCTTCATGGCGCTCATCGCACGAACTGCTTCACGCAGGGAATTGCGCGAAACGCCGAGTTGCGTAGAAAACTCGGCTTCGTTTGGAAGGCGATCTCCGGGTTTGATTTTACCAGATCGAATCAAATCCTGAACCAATGAAATAGCCAGATCTACCTTTGGGCTGCTCATGTGCGTGGGTACCTCATTTGAAAATTGAATAGCTGTAACATGATCAATTTGACCCTATAAGTCAATGATCCCATCAATTGGTGAAATATTGCAGATTTCATGCCGAAGCTTTGTCTTTATCTTGACAATCATCCCATGATTATGCGATAAAACATCCTATCAATTAGGCGAAATATTACAAAAGATGCGTAAAATTTCGTGCTTTTGGAGAGAAACATAGGAGCTATATAGAGAAACGTCCGGAAAACTAACAATTCGGATATCCCGACATGCCTGAGCGGTTGAGACCAGGCTTTGGGTGGTACGCGCACCCAGAGTTGAAACGCCTCCCAAGACGAGGGGCCTCCCATCTACCCTCCATGATCAAGGTGGCCCTGAAGGGCTCCCGCTCAGGCGTGCAAATCCTAACCGAAATAGCAGAGCAGGCGACTGCTCTGAAAAAGAAGCTCGCTAAGGAGATGAGTGATGAAAGCACTTTGCATTGTTGACGCAGAAAAAAGTGAGGTTCGCGACGTTGAACCGATGACAATGGGACCCGATGACGTTGTTGTCGATATCTCCTATGTCGGTTTTTGCGGTAGTGACCTGAACACCTATATGGGCAAGAACCCCCTGGTTCAGCTGCCACGTATTCCGGGCCATGAAGCGTCCGGTTTTGTAGTAGAAAAGGGCGCCAATGTTGGCGACGAAATCAAGATCGGCCAGTCCGTAATCCTGTGGCCATATTCTGCTTGTGGTCATTGCAGCAGCTGCCGTGCAGGTCGCCCGAATGCTTGCCGTTACAACGAGACGCTCGGTGTGCAGCGCGACGGTGCTCTGCGTGAGAAAATGGTTATTCGTGCCGATTGTGTCGTGCCGAATGAAAGCCTGTCTCCGAAACGTCAGGTTCTGGTGGAGCCTCTTTCCGTTGGTTTCCACGCGGTTTCCCGTGGACGTGTAGAAGCAACTGATACAGTTGTTGTCATGGGCTGCGGCATGATCGGTGTTGGCGCCATTATGGGTGCTGCTGCACGTGGTGCGCGCGTGATTGCAGTCGATCTGAGCCCAGAAAAGGAAGAAATCGCCAAGCTTGTTGGCGCAACCGAATTCCTGACTCTCAGCGGCGAAGAGCTCGTCAAGAAAGTCAATGAACTGACCGATGATCATGGCGCCAATGTCGTGATTGAGGCCGTTGGCCTGCCGATCACCTTCACTACGGCCATTGACGCTGCCTGCTTTGCTGGCCGCGTGGTTTATGTTGGTTATTCCAAGGCGCCTGTTACCTATGAAACCAAGTTCTTCAACCTTAAAGAGCTGGACATCATGGGCTCCCGTAACGCAATGCGCCCGGATTTTGACGCCGTCATCGAAGCTCTGCTGAAGATCGGCGACAAGATGGATACCTTGATCACCAAGACCTTCCCGATGGACGAAGCCGCTGACGTGCTGCCATATTGGGAAGCCAACAAGAATGATGTTCTGAAGCTGGTCGTAGAGCTTTAAGGCCTGTTCTGCCGGTAACGGTCCCCGCATATAATAATGATAAGAACTTAAACTGCCAAAGGCGGGTTGCTCCTATGCAATCCGCCTTTCTTTTTGGGCTCGAGGCTGAACTCCTGATTTTGGGCCCGGTTTGCTTTTGGGGCCTGGTGTTGTGAGTGGTGGACGCTCAGGGCCTTTTTCAAAGCGACAGAAGAGCGATTGCTAAAGCGCCAAGAGCGCCCAGAAACAGGATCGACAGAGCGCCGGTTGCCAAGACGCGGCCGCTTGAGGCGAAGACCGATTTTACATCCACCATCAATCCCAATCCGGCCATGGAAAGAATGGTCAGCAGCGTAGTGACTTCCTTGATGGGAGGCATCACGGCAGTCGGTATCGCACCCAAGGATTGAAGCGCAATCATCAGGAAAAAACCGATGATGAACCACGGCACCAGTTGCCGGAATTTAAGGCTTTTTCCAGTGCTTCTTTCGGCGGCCAGTTCGGCTTTGCGCCCGGTACGGAAGCCCAGTACCAGAATGACCGGTCCAAGCATTAATACGCGCATGAGCTTGACCAGCGTTCCATAATGAACGCTGATGGTGCTGACCGGAGCGGTCGCCGCCAGCACTTGCGGCACTGCATAAACGGTCATGCCAGCGAAGATACCGAAGCGATGTGGATCGATGGCGAAGGCATTGGCAAAGGCGGGCAAAGCCAGTACCACGATGATGCCCAGCGTTGCCGAGAAGGCGATGGCGGATGCAATGTCGTCGGAATCCGCCTCGATGACGGGGGCGACGGCGACAATGGCGGAGTTGCCGCAAATCGAGTTGCCGCAGGCCACCAGAAGCGCTTGCTTTTCGGGTAATCCCAACAGTCTGCCAACGGTGTAGCTGGTGATGATGGCGATTGTCACAATCACGATGACTACCAGCAGCAAAAGTGGACCGAGCGTCTGGATGATGGTCAGACTGACGGACGCCCCCAACAGTACGATGGCGAGCTCTAGCAGGTATTTGGCCGAAAAGTTGACGCCCTTTTTGAAAATCGGATTGAGGCCTAGAATGGAGTGGACCGCTGTGCCCAGTATGATGGAAAATACCAGAGCGTCCATGAAGCGGTGGCCGGTAAGCTGGATTTCTACCCATTCGACCCCATAGGCCAAAAGCGTGATGAAGCAACACAGGAAGAAGCCGGGGAGAATGGATTGAGTATAGTGCCAGATTCGCATTGTTATCTCTTTGGAAGTCTTGAAAATTCGCGGCACCATCTCACAAAATATCATTCAAAAATATCGAATAATATAGTATATTCCATGTAATAGAATTGGATGGTTTGATGACTCTTGAGCAACTCACGATTTTTGTCGCCGTGGCCGAGCGACAGCATATTACGCGCGCAGCGGATGCGGTTGGGCTCACGCCATCGGCGGTGAGCGCTTCTATCAAGGCATTGGAAGCCTTTCATAATGTCAAACTGTTCAATCGTGTTGGGCGGGGCATTGAACTCACTGAGGCGGGGCGGCTTTTTCTCAAGGAGGCTAAGGCCACGTTGGCGCGGGCGAATGCTGCTGCGTTGGTGCTGAGCGAGCTTGGCGGATTGAAGCGCGGCGTGCTGCATATCCATGCCAGCCAGACGATCGCCAGCTATTGGTTGCCCTCTCGCATGGTGCATTTTCATGATCTTTATCCAGCCATTGACCTTCGCCTGACCGTGGGTAATACGCAAACTGTCACCCGCGCGATCGAAGAGGGACAGGCGGAAATCGGCTTCATCGAAGGGGATATCGATGCGCCCCTTTTGCGCTCAGCCAAGCTGGCAGACGATGAAATTGCCATTGTGGTCGCGCCGGGCCATCCGTTGGCCATTGCGGTTGAGCAGGACTGGCTGGGGCTGATCAAGCGCACGCTGTGGGTTATGCGCGAGCAGGGATCCGGTACGCGATCCACCTTTGAAACGGCGATGAGCAGTCTTGGTGTGTCCCCTGAAGCAATCAACATTGCTCTGGAATTCCCAAGCAACGAGGCGGTGTTGTCTGCCTTGGTGGGAAGCGACTATGCGGGAGCGGTTTCCAGAATGGCAGCCGGACCGCTTGTGGCAACCGGTCAGATTACCTTTGCCGATGTTCCGTTTCCACCGCGGGATTTCATGGCGCTCAGTCACAAGGAAAGAGCTCTCAGTCCGGCGGCACATGAGTTTTTGCAACTGTGCCATCAGGCGCTCTAGGGGCACCTGCGGGTAGGCCTGATCAGCTTGGGCGCCTGCCGGATCTGGTCGTTGGTTTGTTTTGGGGAAAGCGATGAGGGAAGCAAGATCGGACATGTTTGCCCGATCTCTCACTATTGCGTTGAGGGTATCCCTACAGAACCACAATCGGGGACGGGGTGGGAACCCGTCTGTGCAGATCGATGATATCGTGGTTGAGCAGGCGCACGCAGCCGGATGATACGGCGCGGCCGATAGACCATGTTTCTGCGGTGCCGTGCAGGCGATAGAGCGTGTCGCGGCCATCCTGATAGATATAGAGCGCACGGGCGCCAAGCGGGTTGGTCGGTCCCGGAGGCATGCCGCCATTTCTCCAGCTCCATTTTTCCAACTCTGGCTGCCGTTCGATCATTTCGTCGGGTGGCGTCCATTTTGGCCAGACGGCCTTGCGGGCAACCGTGGCACGACCCGACCATTCGAAGCCAGCCCGTCCCAGACCGACGCCATAGCGCATCGCTGTGCCATTTTCCTGCACCAGATAGAGATAATAGTTGCTGGTATCCACCACCAGCGTGCCGACCTTTTCGCTGGTAGGATAAAAGACTTCGCGGCGCAGAAATGCCTTGTCTAACTTACGCAAGTCAACGGCAGGCAAAGGAAAGCGCTCATCTGGCAATGGGCCATACATGGCGCTGTAGGGGCGTTCAAGACCCGGAGGGGAGAGCGGTTTGCGTGTGCGCGGGCTACAGGCGCTTAGAAGCCCTGCGGCCAAAATGGCACTGCCTCCCAGAAACTGGCGGCGAGAGGTCATCCCCTGTTCGGAGGCATGAGATGGCGGGGTTTGTTTTTCTTTTATCATTTCATTTAACTCATTTCGAACCGGGTCTTAGAGCTTTTTGCTTGAAGAAAATCCGTCTTATTTAGAATCAGTCAGCAACACATGGTCAGTCGCCGCTTTCCGGTATGAGGAAATGGTGGCCAAAAGGTGTTCCAGACTATTTCTTGAAAACAGTCTTGTCTTGCGAAAAGGAAATCCGTTCAATCAAACAAAGTGTGCGGTGGGCTCTTGAATGTGTGGTTCGTGTTTCTCCGGTGGCAAGGTTGATTGCTTCTGGTTTTACGCACCTCTTGCGAACCGATTTTCAGTTTGAGGTGATAGTGCCATAAAATCATGACTGTAGCGGTCACAAAATCGCGAGGCGGTATTGATCATGCATAGTTTTATTTTCTCATTTTTCCTTTTCTGTTTCATAGCTTGGCTTGCCTGAGCCGCAGGGCGTTGGCGATGACCGATACGGACGACAAGCTCATGGCTGCTGCGGCAAACATGGGCGAGAGCAACAGGCCAAAGACTGGATAGAGAATGCCTGCCGCTACCGGTACGCCTGCGGAGTTGTAGACGAAGGCAAAGAACAGATTCTGCTTGATATTGCGCAGCGTCTTGGTGGCCAGTTTGCGGGCTCTGACAATGCCAGCCAGATCACCGCTCAGTAGCGTGATACCAGCGCTCTCCATGGCGACGTCCGCACCTGTTCCCATGGCGATGCCTACATCGGCTGCGGCAAGGGCAGGGGCGTCGTTCACTCCGTCGCCAGCCATGGCCACATAAGCGCCATTGGCATGCAGCTCTTCAACCAGTGCCTTCTTGTCTTCCGGCAGAACTCCAGCCCGCACCTGATCAATGCCAAGCTTGCCAGCAACGGCCTTGGCTGTGCGTTCATTGTCGCCTGTGGCCATGATGACGGTCAGGCCGAGATCATGCAGATCCGAGATTGCCTGCTGCGTGGTTTCCTTGATGGGGTCGGCAACGGCAACCATGCCAGCCAGGTTGCCATCGATAGCAATGAACATGGCGGTCTTGCCCTCTTCCTGAAGGCTTGCTGCCTGTTCCTGCGCTTCATCAGCGCTGATTGATAGCTCTTCCAGCATCGCAATGTTGCCAAGGGAGACGTGCTTTCCTTGCACCTTGCCTTTGACGCCCTTGCCGGTCATGGCTTCAAAGTCGGATGAGTCCAGACGCTCGGCGTCTCTTTCCCGGGCACCGCTGACGATTGCTTCGGCAAGCGGGTGTTCGGACCCGCGCTCAAGGGCCGCTGCAATGGCCAGAATATCGGCCTCTTGTCTGTCGCCGAGCGCAATCACGTCTGTGAGCTTGGGTTTGCCTTCGGTGAGCGTGCCGGTCTTGTCAACAATCACGGTATCCACACGGGCCATGCGCTCCAGCGCTTCGGCATCCTTGATCAGTACGCCAGCCTGAGCGCCGCGTCCTGCTGCCGTGGTGATGGAAATAGGTGTTGCCAGACCCAGAGCGCATGGGCAGGCCACGATCAGAACGGAGACTGCCGATGCGATGGCAAAGGCGAGCGCCGGTTCGGGGCCAAAGATGAGCCAGACGACGAAGGCCAGAAGGGAGGCTGCGACCACGGCAGGCACGAAGATGGATGAAACCTTGTCGGCCAACCCCTGAATGGGCGCGCGGGATTGCCGCGCACTGGAGACCATGCCCACGATCTGGGATAGCACCGTCTCCGAGCCGATATGGGTGGCCTTGATTGCCAGAGATCCGTTCTTGTTGATGGTGCCGCCTGTGACTGCGTCGCCTTCGTTTTTCTCGATCGGGACCGGTTCGCCGGTGATCATGCTTTCGTCAACGGAGGAGTGCCCCTCGGTTACTTCGCCATCCACGGGGATGCTATCGCCGGGACGGACACGCAGCAGATCGCCTTCGAGCACATTCTCAAGCGGTGCATCATATTCGCTGCCATCGGGCAGGATGCGGCGGGCGGTTTTGGGGGCTAGATCAAGCAGAGCCCTGATGGCGTCTCCCGTGCGCTCGCGGGCACGCAATTCGAGCACCTGACCCACAAAGATCAGCGCGATAATGACAACGGAAGCCTCGAAATAGGTGCCGACGCCTTCCGCGCTTTGATATTGTTCGGGAAAGATATCGGGCAGGAAGGTTGCGAAGAGCGAGTAGATATAGGCTGCGCCCACGCCCAGAGAAATCAGCGTCCACATATTGGGCGAGACATTCTTGATCGACTCCAAGCCGCGCTTGAAGAATGGTTGGGCTGCCCAGAGCACGATGGGGGTTGCGATGACAAATTCGATATAGGCGGACAGCTGATGGCCCAGCCAATCGCGCACCGGCAGGCCGATCATGCCGCCCATGGTCAGGATCATCAAGGGGATTGCTGCGCCCACACTGATCCAGAGGCGACGGGTGAAGTCAACCAGCTCTTCAGAGGGCTCATCAGAAGGTACTGTGGGTTCCAAGGCCATGCCGCATTTGGGGCAGGAGCCAGGCTCATCGCGGATGATTTCCGGATGCATGGGGCAGGTCCATTGCGTTCCCGGCTGGGTCTGCTGGTTGGCTTTTTTGGCATTGCCCGAGGCGTAGAAATAGGGATCGTCGTGGAACTTGCTCTGACAGCCATCGGAGCAAAAATAGTAGATTTCGCCGTCATACTGCTCCGAGCGTGTGTCTTGCTTGACCGTCACACTCATTCCGCATACTGGGTCGGTTGCAGTCTTGGCACCCGGCTCGGCAGGGGGCTGCTGCCCATGATGATGATCGTGATGGTCATGAGCATGGTGGCTATGGTCGTTATGCTTTCCATCATGGTCATGATGAGAGTGATTATGGTGTTCGTGCGTATGACTGGACATAAACGCCTCCTGTCATTTGTTCTTTCAATTTGCTTATGCGGTGAACGAGGGCGTTTCATTGCTCTTGTTGTTGCATTCTAGATGGGGCTTCCACCAACTGGAAGGTCAATGGTGGGGGCGGGATTTTGTTCCTGATTTTGTCTGCGTAAGACTTTTTTCTCGTCTAAGGACGCAGGCATATCAGCCAAAAATCGGGCCGGTCCTGTCTTGTTCTTGCCGCTGTTTGGGTGTTTGGTTCCTTGATGACCGGGGACATCGCCCCCACATCAGGCGTCATGAAAGGGGAGAAATGCTATGAATTACACAATCGATAAAGTGTTGGCAGGCGTGACAGTGGAAGAGGCCGAACCACGCGTGCGTGAAGCGCTCGCTGCCAAGGGGTTTGGTGTGCTGACGGAAATCAACGTCAAGGAAACGCTGAAGAAAAAACTCGGTGAGGATGTTGCGCCCTACAAGATTTTAGGTGCTTGCAAGCCGGAAATGGCACACAAGGCCATGATGGCAGAACCCAAGATTGGCGCCATGCTGCCATGTAACGTTATTCTGAGGACGGTTGAAAATGGCACAGAGGTCAGCGCAATTGATCCGCTGGCATCCATGAGTGCTGTTGAGAATCCTGCCCTCATGGGGATTGCCACGGATGTCAAAAATCTGCTCACTGAAGTGATCGTTGATTTGTAAGGGCGTAGAGAGCGCTGACAGCTTCTCGCCTTTGCAAAGAGGCTAGAGTTTGGATCTATTCGGACGCCGAAAGGCTCTTGGCGTTCCAGATCTTTACGACACCATTGTCAACAAGGCAGAGAGACCCAGTGCCTACCTTGGCCTCGCTGGCGGCAATGCCGAATTGCGGCGCCACGATTCTCAGGATGCCATTGCTGGTCACGATGACGGCTGTGGCATCTTCTCCGAAGGTCTCTTCTATCTCTGTCATCATGGCATTCCAGCTGGAAATAATGGTTTGCGGATCCGGTGACCAATCGTAGCCATCCGGCCAGATGCTCTGCTGCTGCCAACCATCGATATCTTTGTCGCCATAGTCCGCACGGATATCATCATTGGATCGGGCTTCCCAGAGGCCGTAGTCGATTTCCCGCAAGGCATCGCTGACAGTCATCTCGACGCCGTTCCAACCGGCTGTCGCGAGGGCGACTTCTGCGGTTTGTACCGTACGCTTGAGCGGGCCGCAATAAATCACATCCGCTGTTATGCCGCTCTCTTTGAGCGCTTCGCCAACGGCTTGGGCCTGTTCTTTGCCCTTTTCCACCAGGGGCAGATCGCTGCGGGCGCCAACCCAGACCACCTTGTCGCCTTTTGCGAAGGTGTTGCCATGCCTTACCAGAATGAGCTTCATGGGAGCCTCCTATAGAACCAGTTCGCCTTCGCGGCTGATGATTTCTTCGGCGATGGCGATGTCTTCCTTGGCGTCCACCGAAGCATGGGTGCGGTTGCGATAGTCTACGATGACGACGCGGACCGTCATGCCATATTCCAGCGCGCGCAACTGTTCCAGACCTTCGGTCAATTCCAGCGGAGAAGGCTCCAGCCCGACATAGCGCTCAAGCGAGGCCTTGCGATAGCCATAAAGGCCGATATGACGATAGGTCGGCGAAAAGCCCTTGCTTCTGGCGAAGGGCAGGATGTTCTTGGAGAAATAAAGCGCGTTATGCTGCTTGTTGAATACGACGGTGGTGCCGCTGGCTGGATTGACCTTTTTGCTTTCCGTCAGGATCTCAATCGCTGCTTCAGACATTTCGGTAGCGGGCGTTACGATATCAAACGGATCCTGTGACTTCTCGAACTCGTCAATCATGGCCTGAATGACCCATGGAGGGGTCAGAACCGCATCGCCCTGAAAGTTGATGATGGCATCTTCGGTGATGTTGGCCGCCTTGATGGTCGCATGAGCGCGCTCGGAACCGTTGCGGCAGCTATCCGACGTAAGAACGGCCTCCGCACCAAAGCTTTTGGCATGATCGACGATTCTCTGATCTTCTGTGCTGATAACGATTCGGGAGCAGCCACTGGTCGCGCCAGCGATTCGCCAGACCCGCTCAAGCATGCTGGTTCCCAAAATCGGCAACATTGGCTTGCCGGGCAGACGGCTTGAGCCGTACCGGGCTGGAATGACGATCGCAACGGACATGGCGGACCTCCTCAAGAGAAACTATCCTGCCCTTGTTAGCCCAGCATCCTTATAAGAAGAAAGAAGAGGTGGTCCGATTTTCAGGTTTTCCTATGGATAAACGGCGATCTGGGTGTTTGCTCACAGGTCACACACTCCGACTTCCCGAGAATGAGGGATGCGAGCAAAGAAGCGATTCTCTTTTTGTTTCATTCGTTTGGTGTGAAAGAAAGCTGTCACAAATATCGTCGCATGGCCAATACTGTCCACATCGGCTCGTACGCAGAACGGTTTCAGTAAAAATACCCAGATCCAAAGATTGCGCTTTCGGACCACTCCGTCTATAAGACGCTCGCACCTAACAATTGAGCTATAGTTGTATAGTCTGACTTGTTGGAAACCCTGGTTGTCTGCTGCGGAGCGCTTGTTGGTCTGCAACTTTAGTGTTACGAGAGCTGCGCCTTAGAGACAACTTGTGGAATTGGTTGAAGGGACATAAGGTCCGCTTCCGTGAGCTGTGAAGATCGGGTAGCAGCCAGGCTAAGATTTGTTTTTCAAGCCTGCTGTTGGCGACACAACGCATTGTTCTTGGATGTCGCAAATTTCGGGTATAGTCTATACCCATCCAAATTTGCGGTCGTTCAAACCGCCAGAGAGCATAGGGAGGTTTACCGTGCCCTGCATAGACGCAATGGTCGATAAAGTTGTTAGTTTGACCCCCGATCAAACTGTCGAGGAAGCTATGAAGGTCCTCGAAACACGGCAGATAAGAACGGCCCCGGTTCTTGATGAAAATAACATTCTTTTGGGAATGTTTGGGTTCGAGTCGCTTTTGAAACAAATGCTTCCCGTCTCCGTCAGGATGCCGTCCGGGCTCCAACGTCTCGGTTTCGTGCGTGGTGCCAAGCCGGATATTGCGCGTCGCTTGCGTAGTATCAAGGCCCAGTCGCTGACAGACGCCATGAACCGGGATCCCATTGTCCTCAGCCCCGACCTTTCGGTCTGGGAGGGCATTCGCAAGCTGGCCAAACACGGCAGTCCGCTGCCGGTCGTGGAGAATGGTACAAACAGGTTCCTTGGCATCGTGACGGAGCAGTCCGCCATTGCCGAATTGGAACGTGACGAGTATTCATCACGTTAAACAGGGCTCAGCGCAGTAGATAACCCTCTATGGGGTGTGTGCGTTACGGACTGCACACATCCATAGTTAGTGAGAAGAGCCTTAGTTTATCTATGGAACATGCCAGTGGAATCGCCACGAGCGCTGTCTTCGGATGGTCGCCTCTCGTTGTGGCAACGGTAATTCTGATTGCTGCCTACTTCTTCATTATTTCAGAAAAGATCAACCGCGCCATTGTGTCCCTTTTGGGGGCGGGGTTGCTGGTTCTGCTCGGTGTTCTGAACTTCGAGTTGGTCATTGAAGGCATCGATTTCAATACGATCTTCCTGCTTACGGGCATGATGGTGATTGTCGCAATCACCAAGGATTCCGGGGTCTTCCAGTTTGTCGCCATTTATACCGCGAAGGCAGTGAAGGCGAACCCGCGTAAGCTTCTGGCCGCTCTGGCCATCGTGACGGCTGTATTCTCTGCTCTTCTGGATAACGTGACAACGGTTCTGTTGGTGGTTCCGGTTACGCTCCTGTTGACTGATCAGCTCAATCTGAAGGCCTATCCGTTTCTGTTTTCGCAGATTTTTGCTTCCAACATCGGTGGTACGGCAACCCTTATCGGTGACCCGCCGAACATCCTGATTGGCTCCGCTGTGGGCCTTGGCTTCATGGATTTCGTTGAATGGGTTGGCCCGATTGCCCTGATCATTTTGATCTTCTGCCTTTTCTTCTTTGATTTTATCTGGGGTCGCAAGTTGACCGCGAGTGAAGAAGACAAAGAAGCAATGATGAAATATAACGCCTTCGAAGCCATCGAAGACAAGGTGCTTCTGGTCAAATCCCTCTTCACTCTTGCCCTCGTTCTGGCTGGTTTCATCTGGGGGCATGGACAGGGCTGGGAACCGGGCACCATTGCTCTGACGGGCGCAGCCTTCCTGTTGCTGCTGCACAGCTTTGGTGGCAAGCCTGAAGAACAGTCTCATCATGTTCACAGTGCTTTCCAGCAGGTCGAATGGGAAACCATTTTCTTCTTCCTTGGGCTGTTCGTTCTGGTTTCCGGTGTCGAGCAGACTGGTCTTCTGAAGATCATGGCCGAGAAACTTCTTGGTCTGACCGGCACGAATATCGAGCTGGCTGGCATGATCATTCTGGGCGCATCGGCTGTCCTTTCGGCGATCGTTGATAACATCCCGTTCGTTGCCACGATGATCCCGTTGATCAAGGCCATGCAGGCCGATCTTGGTGGGCCTCAGGCGATTGAGCCGCTGTGGTGGTGTCTATCGCTTGGTGCATGTCTTGGTGGTAACGGCACTCTGATCGGTGCCAGCGCCAACGTCATGGTGGCCAGTTTTGCAGAGCGTGCAGGACAGCGCATCTCCTTCATGGACTTCATGAAGCTGGCTTTCCCGCTGATGCTCTTCACAACTTTCCTATCTGCTATCTTCGCCTATTTCGTCTATTTCTGATAGACTGGCCAGAGCAGAAAGCACATAGCGTTTACAACCCTGTCGCCGATGGTTCGGCGGCGGGGTTTTTCTTTGTGCTGGCTTGTCTGGCGATGGCTGTCAGTCTTCTGCACAGTCAATCCAAAGGCAGGCGTTGGTGAGCCTCGGGGCAACAGAGTGCCGCAGGATTGCGCATAAGCGCGCACAACTGTGCTTCAGCAGGGCGCCTGAGGGATTGTCCGAAAGGTCTGGTACGTTGTCAGAGGGCTGCCATGTGTAATGATGTTGTGATGCTGCTGGAGCGATCAGGAAGCTGTGTTGCTATTGGTCGTCGCGTGAAGGGACAGATGCGCGATTGCATGGGCCTTCGTTTCGCAGGAAAAGCTGTAGCCTTGCTGCGATGCCTTTTGCATGATCAACTGCATGCATTTGTCGAGGTCACCATGGAAGAAAGCTTCGGTGAGGCGCTTGCCTTCAAGAGCGCTCGGGTGTTGGGTGGCTTCATCTCGCAATGGTCAGGCCTCGTTCTTGAAATAGTAATCAGATCAGGAGCAAGCTCCTCTTGCGCTAAGCATCCTAAGGAAAGATGGGCTTTTGTCCAGAGGTGTTGCGGATAATTTCAACTAAAAGTTTTGTCTGGTTGTTTTGCCACGACAAGATTGCGCGCAGATAAATGGGCTGTTTATTGAGACGATATGGCTGTTTCATGGTTGGAAAGGGCGCTTGTCCCTTTAGCAGACGATTTGCCATTTGACAGTCCCTGCCGAATGCGGATTGGACTGGTTGATCCTTGCCACAAGACGGTCTTGCTGATCGAGGCTGACAAGGGCATGGCCATGAGCCCGGCCTGATACCATCAGTACATCTTCCTTGCGCCCGTTGCTCTCACGGGTGAGAATGATGGTTGGAGCGTGGCCCTGATGATCCTGATCGCCGAATTGGTTCATTTCCACATGAACAACAATGGTTTTGCTAACCCATTTGAGATCAAGGAGAACAATCTCCTTGTGATGCCAGTTGAGATCCCCGGACTTTTCGAATGGCATAATCAATCCTCCCCACAAGACTATTCAGAAGAAGCTATAATGGTGCAATAGTTTCTGTCGAGCTTAAAAGTGATCCAAGCGGCATTCTTTGTAAACAAGAGGGGTTTTGTGGACGGTGTCCGAATCTGTGCAAGGAGAGGGCGAAGAATCTGCAACCTTTGCTTTATGGTGTGGGCTATTCGCTCCCGAATTTTTTGATCTTTGCTGGCTTTCGACCGCTTTTTCTTTTATTTGGGGCGAAATTATACAGCGGATTTGGAAAATTCAGAGGAATCGCGGGATTCCAGTCACAGGAGTCGTTTTCCCGGTTGACAATGGCAGGCAGGAACCGTATTTTCCGCTCGAATTTGCGCGCCTCGGCGCGCTTTTTGTTTCGCAGATTTTGGCCGAGGCTTGGGACAATGAAAATCAAGAATTCACTGAAAGCACTTGCCAAGCGTCACCGTGATAACCGCATGGTTCGCCGCAAGGGTCGTGTTTACATCATCAACAAAAGAAATCCACGTTTTAAGGCTCGTCAGGGCTAATAGACGTCGGGCCACTTTTGGTTGACGAAACAACAAACGCGCTTGAGATATTATCTCAGGCGCGTTTTTTGTTGCGTTCAAATGAGTGGCTTCGTGTCTAAATTGGTTTCAATTGAAGGTTTTGAACTGAAGTAACAAATACTTTCACGATACGTTTATTTTGTTCATTGTATAATATTACATATTTATTGGATTGGTTCTTTGTTATATTAGGGATTTTTAACTGGATTCTTATTTTCTTCTTATAAACAAGAATGAAATATCGAGATAAGTAACAAAAATATAATTATTGCATGAAATATTCACCTGAATGTTGCTGGCTTGGCTCAGCGTGAGACTTGTCTCGAAACTCGGTAGGGTGAAACATGAAACTAAAATATCGCATCTGGGGCTTATTGCTGCTTGGCTTTTTTGGTCTTGGGGTGCTTTCGGGTGCCTTCTACTGGGGGGAAAGCAGAAAAGCGCAAGTGACGCGTGCGACAATGCTCGGGGAGGAGAATGTCGCTGCTTTTAACATCGCTGAAGTGGGAATCGGTAAAGTTGCTTCTCTTTCCGAGCAATTTTTGCAGCGGGGCGATATGGCTCTTGTCGGCGCGATGGATGCTGCGGCTGAAAAAAGCCAGGCCGCGTTTGGCGAACTGGGTGATCAGAGCGCCATTCTGACGAGCCTGACGATGGATGCTCTCTCGGGAGCAAAAGAAATCGTTAAGGCGCGCACCGTCGCCGGATTGTCCGAAAATGAGGGCCTGAAGGGTGAGCTGCGGAGCGCAGTCAAGACCGTAGAGGCCAAGCTGAACGAATTGGGTGAGGCTGATGCATCCTTGTCGATCGATGCTGTCATGGTCAAGATGCTGATGCTGCGTCGTCACGAAAAGGACTATATGCTGCGCCAGCAGGACAAGTATGTTGAGAGCTTCAACGCGCGGATCAAGGAGTTCTATACCGTTCTTGCTGCCTCCAACGTGCCACAGGCTGCGCAGAAAGAGATTGTGCCGCTGATGGAAGCCTATCACGACACATTTCTCAAATGGACGGACGCCAACAATCATGTACTGGAACTGGTTACCGCTTACCGCAACAGGGTCGAGGGTATTTCAGGAGAGCTGTCCGAGTTGAAGGACACGGCAAATGCGCAGTTGGCTGTGGCTCTAATTGAGCGTAAGGCCATTGAAGCGCAGGTGGATGCCATTGCCATTGGGACCATGATCGCGACTGCCATCATTCTTCTGGGCGGCGGAATTCTTGTCATTCGCTCTATCACACATCCGATTCAGAATGTGACAGGTGCAATGAACCAGATTGCCAAAGGTAATCTGAATACGACCATCCCCGTTAGCAAACAGGATGACGAGATCGGTGCGCTTTGCAAGATTGCGTCCTTGTTGCATCAGAATGTGAAGATGCAGAAGGAAATGGAGGCCGAGGAGCAGGCCAAGCAACAGCAGGCCGAGCGCGATAAGCGTGCGATGATGATGCAGTTGGCCGATGAGTTCGACAGTCATGTAAGTGGCATTGTGGACTCTGTTTCCCAGTCTTCTCATCAATTGTCTGCTACCGCCCGCACTATGGCCGAGGTTGCAGAGCTCACCGAGCATCAGGCAACGTCTGCGTCTGCAGCGTCTAGCCAGACCATGAGCAATGTGCAGACGATTGCCTCTGCGACCGAAGAAATGACCGCCTCGATTTCCGAGATCAGCGAACAGATCGGCGTGGCATCCGGAGCTGCGCAAGAGGCCGTTGGCAAAGTGGGCAGTACCAATCGGCAAATGCAGACCCTTGCAGCGACCGCGAGCAAGATTGGCGAGGTGGTGGAAATGATTTCTTCCATTGCCGAGCAGACCAACCTTCTGGCCCTTAACGCCACGATTGAATCTGCGCGCGCCGGAGAGGCGGGTAAAGGATTTGCCGTTGTGGCTGGTGAGGTGAAAGCTCTGGCGGGGCAAACGAGCAAGGCGACCGAGCAAATCTCACAACAGATTGCCGAGATCCAGTCGGCAACGAGTGAGGCGACCCTGTCGATTGAAGAGGTCAGTCAGGTCATCCAGAATGTGGAAGCTATTTCTTCGGCCATCGCCGGTGCGATTGCCGAGCAGAATGCGACGGCGCAGGAGATTTCCGGCAACATTCATCAGGCTGCTCAAGGTACTGAGCAGGTGAACGAGAATGTGTCTCAGGTTTCCAGTGCTTCTAAGAATGCTGGGCGCACCTCTGACGAGGTTGTCAGTGCGGTCAAGACGCTGGGTGAGCAATCCGATCAGCTGAAGGAAAAGGTGACCAGCTTCATTGCCCGGGTTCGTGCCGTATAAGCTGATTTAGCAAGGCAGATACGCATAGCAAAAGGGCCGGTTGTTGAACCGGCCCTTTTCATTGAGATATATGCTTGGCTTAGATGCCGCCAAGACCATCGCTGCCGACAAAGGCAATGCGCAGCATGTTGGTCGCGCCCGGCGTGCCGAGCGGCACACCTGCGGTGATGATCACACGCTGACCAGGTTTGGCCAGACCAACCTTGTAGGAGGTGCTGCAGGCACGGTCGACCATTTCATCCAGAATGCCGGTTTCTTCGGAAACCACACAATGCAAGCCCCAAACCAGTGCCAGACGGCGTGCTGTGGCAAGGATCGGGCTGATGGCCACAATCGGTGTCTGCGGACGCTCGCGAGCAGCTCTGAGGCCAGTGGTGCCCGAAGAGGTGTAGCAGACGATCGTTGCCAGATTGAGTGTTTCAGCGATCTGACGGGCTGCTGCAGAAATCGCATCTGCACCGGTTGCTTCCGGTTCGGCGCGCTGTGCGTAGATGATGTTGGTGTAATATGGATCGCGTTCGGCTTCTTCCGCGATGCGGTTCATCATGGCGACCGCTTCGAACGGATAGTCACCAGCTGCGGACTCTGCTGACAACATCACAGCGTCAGCGCCTTCAAACACGGCGGTTGCCACGTCTGAGGCTTCAGCGCGTGTCGGCATTGGCGAATTGATCATGGATTCCAGCATCTGGGTGGCCACGACAACCGGCTTGCCTGCCTGGCGGGCGGCGCGGGTGATCTGTTTCTGGATGCCGGGAACTTTTTCCAGCGGCATTTCCACGCCAAGGTCACCACGGGCAACCATGATGGCATCGGACAGTTCGATGATCTCGTGAATGCGTTCAACAGCCTGTGGCTTCTCGATCTTGGAGAGAATGCCGGTGCGGCCACGAGACAGCTTGCGTACTTCGGCAACGTCTTCGGGGCGCTGTACGAATGAGAGGGCGATCCAGTCCACGTCGGCGTCAACTGCTGCGTCAAGGTCGGCGCGGTCTTTCGGCGTCAGGGCCGAGAAGGACAGGGTGGAGTCTGGGAAGCTGATGCCCTTGCGGTTGGAAATCGGGCCGCCGGTGACAACTTCTGTGTGGATGGAGTCAGCACTGGTGGAAATCGTTCTGAGGCGAACCTTGCCGTCGTCGAGAAGCAGGATGTCGCCTTCTTTGACGGATCCGAAAATTTCAGGGTGAGGCAACTGCACGCGGGATGTGTCGCCCGGCTTGTCGGAGCTGTCCAGAGAGAAGCGGCTGCCGTTGGTGAGCTCAACCTTGGTGTCAGCGAAAATGCCAAGGCGCAGTTTGGGGCCCTGAAGGTCGGCGAGAATACCGATCGGGCGCCCCACTTCCTTTTCAACTTCGCGGATCAATTTGACACGTGTGTTCAGCGTCTCATGATCGGAGTGGCTCATGTTGATGCGGAAAACATCGGCGCCAGCCAGGAAGAGTTGCTTGATTTGTTCCTTCTTTTCTGAAGCCGGGCCCAATGTGGCCAGGATTTTTACTTTCCGGTTGCGTCTTACAGTCACGACAGTTTCCCTATTCTTGATCGGTCAATTGAACCGTATAGTCTTGTTTCCCGGCCGTATCCACTTCGAAAAAGCCGGTGCGTTCAAATCCTCTTGCAACGCATTCCTGTGTGCCTTTGATCTTGAACTCAAGATCCTGGGTACACATGAATGAATCACCGTTCCACTGACCGCCCTTGTCGTAGTCTATAGCGTGAATGAGATAGCGGGTTTTGACGAGCAGGCCCTTGAGCACCGTCTCGCATTTTTCCGGGTCCAGATTCCACCAGCCTTCGCTGATCCATTCACCTTTTAACTCGTATCCAATAGCCAGTCCGACTGTGCTGCTTGTCTTGTTGCAAACCCGAAGGTCTGCTGCTGCATCAAGGCTGCTTGCTACCAGGAGCATCGTGGTCAGAGCCAATGTCTTGCCCTTGATAGAAGCAAGGCATCGAGCAATCGTCTTTGCTTTTTGTTTCCAGTTAAACATGGGGCTCGGTATCGTCTTTTCTTTTTTTAGGAGAGCCGCCAACTGTTTCGCGTTTCATGCATCTATTGTCAATGTATATATCCTACATTAGTAGAATTTTTTTGACATGATGGAGAGGGAGTTATCCAGCTCTTTGTCTGTTCTTCTTCTTGAGGCCTTTTTGCTTGCATATAGACAGGGGCTGAAACAGAGGCCTGCGGAAATCCGGTCTTTGCGCTTGGTCGCTCTAACGGAGATTTTCACAAGGGCCCTCGCACGAATAGCGGTGTATGTTGACGGTATTATGACCTGAACGGCAGCATTATAGTAGGGTCAAAAAGGGGTAAGCAATCTCGACCTTTCGTCTAATGCACTGACCGCTCCCAAGAGGCCAGTCTGCCTGGGGACTTTGGAGTAATTGGGGCGGTGATTTGGGATTTGCTTAAATTGATGCTTGTTCTGCACATCATGCTGGCTATTATGTGCCCCTGCGAAAGATCGCGCCCTTATGATCTTGGCGGCTCTGTCTACCATGGCTCAGGATGTCGAGCGGACCTCTTCTTAAGGTGCCAAACAGGCCCGGGGCTTTGTTCGGGCGTTCTGGCTTCATATTTCAATCCTGATGTTTTCCAGAGTTGGGGACTGGTATAGGGTCTGGATAGATGTGGCCTTGTTCTCGCCGCGATGACGCGTGTTAATCTTGTCGCAATAGAATTTGGTTAGAGAGCGGTTAAAAGAAGCTGCTTGTGGGCCATGGCCCGGTAGCAGGCTTCAGAACCCAATATTGGAGTAGGGAATGTCAAATACTGGTGGTGTCGCCGCTGATCAGTTGCGTGCTTTTGTGGAGCGTATCGAGCGACTGGAAGAAGAAAAAAAGGCGATCTCAGACGATATCAAGGACGTGTATGCTGAAGCCAAGGGCAATGGCTATGACGTCAAGGTGATGCGGCAGGTTGTGCGCATGCGCAAACAGGATAGCAACGAGCGGCAGGAAATGGAAGCTTTGCTGGATCTGTATCTGCATGCTTTGGGTATGGCGCCAAGCGAATAATTGATCAAATTCTGTATGGCCGGTCTGTGTGGCCGGCCATATTCTTCAGAAGTCTATTCTTGTCCTGTTCTTTGGCGCCTTTCCCATGAATGATAATCAGAAACAAAAGCCGCGCGTTGCTGTGCTCAGTCTGGTGGTCAAGGGGCGTCATATTCTGCTGGTCAGACGCGCCAATCCGCCTGATGCTGGCAAATGGGGCTTTCCCGGAGGCAAGGTTGAATTCGGGGAAACTCTGGAAATGGCTGCCCAACGGGAGCTGTTTGAAGAAACCGGTATTCGTGCGCGCGCGGATCGCATTCTGACGACGCTTGAAGCTTTCTCCCGCGATCAGTCCGAGCGATTGCAATTCCATTATGTCATGGTGGCTGTCCTGTGCGAGTGGCAGGAAGGGGAGCCGGTGGCCGGGGATGATGCTCTTGAGGCTGAATGGTATCACGCCGATGATCTGCCGTGGTTTGATCTGGCCACCAGCGAAGATGTGCCTCGGGTGGCGGAAATGGCTTTTGAGGCCATGCAAAAGGCTTGATGGGTCAAGGCTCCGATGCTTGATAATCAGGTGATGGCTGATTATCCGAGCCGAAAAATCTTATCCTTCTCACTTTTGATTTTACAAAAATCTTGTTGACGATGTGTGCTTTAGACCTCTGTGCGGTCTGAAATGGTGGATAGCGCATGCCTGTCGCTCTTGTCTTTTGAATTCTTATGTCATAAAGATATCTTTATATCTTTGAGGTGCTGGCATGTTGTCATTGGATGAAATCGTTGGGTTGTTGAAAGCAAGCGGGGAGCCGACCCGTCTGCGCTTGTTGGCGTTGCTTGCTGAAGGGGATCTTTCGGTCAAGGATCTGACAGCCATCCTGCACCAGAGCCAGCCGCGCATTTCGCGCCATCTGAAGCTGCTTTATGAATCCGGATTGGTGGAGCGTTTGCCTGAAGGAGCGTGGGTTTATTATTGCCTGACGCGGGATAAAGCCAAGGGCGATCTCATTTCGGCATCCCTACGTCATCTGGATCAGCAAGACGCGATGATCCTGCGCGACAGAGACAGGCTCAGGCAAATCAAGGAAGCCAACGCCCAACAGGCTACGGACTATTTCAAGCAGAATGCCGATCGCTGGGACGAGTTGCGCGCCATGCATGTTCCTGAAAGTGCGGTTGAGCGGGCTATTCTGGAGGCCCTGGGCGATCAGGAGATCAGTCAGTTGCTTGATCTGGGTACGGGGACGGGCAGCATTCTCTCTTTGCTAGCGGATCGATGCCGCGACGGCCTTGGACTGGATTCCAACCGCTCGATGCTGGCGATCGCCCGCTCGCGGCTGGACGGGCCAAATCGTGGTCATCTGCATGTTCAGCAAGGCGACTTGCTCGATCTGGCTACGCTTGATCGCAAGTTTGACCTTATTACCATTCATCAGGTCCTGCATTATCTCGATGACCCGTCGGCAGCCTTGCAGGAAGCGGGACGGGTTTTGCTACCGGGCGGGCGCATTCTCGTTGTTGACTTTGCGCCGCATGACCATGAATTCTTGAGAAAGGATCACGCGCACAGGCGATTGGGCTTCTCCCAAGATGCCATGCGCCGCTGGATGCAGGAGGCCGGCTTCTCCGTGACGCTGGCCAGAGATCTTGGATATGAGGGACATGACCCGGCTTTGGCTGGAGAAGCCCTGACCGTTTCGATCTGGCTGGCTGAAAAGACCGACGGCTTGGTTGCCGCAAAAGAAACAGACTAAACAGAGCCTTCTGAAGTCCCAAAGACATTCGACAATATGAAACAACGCGGCGCTCTGCCTCCCGGAGACAGCCAGCGTGGATGAGAGAAAAATTATGAGCCATAACGCAGAACCCAGCGGTCGCCGCAGCAAGGAAACGCACAAACTCAATGTGTCTTTCGAGTTCTTTCCTCCCAAGACCCCGAAGATGGAAGAGAGCCTGTGGGCCAGTGTCGAGCGCCTTGCTCCCTTGCAGCCGGAATTCGTTTCAGTGACTTACGGGGCCGGCGGCTCCACGCGTGAACGCACCCATGCTACCGTTAAGCGGATCATCAAGGAAGCCGGGATTCCGGCTGCTGCCCATTTGACATGCGTGAGCGCCACGCGTGAAGAAGTGGACGCCGTTGTGCGCTCCTATGCCGAAGTGGGCGTGACCCACATTGTTGCCTTGCGCGGAGATCCTGCCGCCGGAGTGGGTGAGAAATATGTGCCTCATGAGGGCGGCTATATTAATGCTGCAGACCTTGTAGCCGGGATCAAACGCGTCGGAGATTTCGAGGTGTCCGTCTCCGCCTATCCGGAAAAACATCCCGAAAGTCCGGATTTTGCGACAGACATTGAAATGCTACGCCAGAAGGTGGAAGCAGGGGCAACCCGCGCGATCACGCAATTCTTCTTTGATAATGACCATTATGAAGCCTATGTTGAGCGGGTCAGACGCGCCGGTATTTTCATTCCGATCGTGCCGGGCATTCTGCCGATCCATAACTTCGTTCAGATGGCCGGTTTTGCTTCTCGCACAGGTGCGAGTGTGCCGCAATGGTTGGCCAACCGGTTTGAAGGGTTGGAAGATGATCCCGAAACCCATCGTCTGGTGGCTGCGGCTGTTGCTGCCGAGCAGGTGGAAAATCTGCGTTCGCGCGGGGTGGATGACTTCCATTTCTACACCATGAACCGGGCGAACCTGTCCTATGCGATCTGCCATATGCTCGGCATGCGTCCGGTCAAGGCATAAGACCTCAGCAATAATTCAGGACTAAGCTATCTTTGAGCTATTCGGGGACCCGTTGAGCGGACAAACCGTCCGCTCTGCCCTTTTGACGTTAAGGAAATTCGATCATGCCGATCTTGCCATTAACCCCCTCCTATGACCAGCTGACCCAATTGGCCGCTGAGCGTATTCTCATCTTTGATGGCGCCATGGGTACGATGATCCAGCGTCTGGGCCTCACCGAAGAGGATTTCAGAGGTGAGCGTTTCAAGGACTGGAAACAGGACCTTAAGGGCAACAATGATCTGTTGTCCATCACCAAACCTGACGCCATTCGCGACATCCATCGTCAGTATTTCGAGGCGGGTGCGGATTTCGCCGGTACCAACACTTTCTCCTCTACCACCATTGCGCAGGCCGACTATGGCATGGAGCAGCTGGCCTATGAGCTGAATGTGGAGAGTGCAAAGGTGGCCAAAGAAGCTGCCGAGGATGTAGAATCGCGTTTTCCGGGCCGCAAATGCTTTGTGCTTGGGGCCATGGGGCCAACCAACCGAACGGCCTCCATCTCGCCTGACGTGAATAATCCCGGTTACAGGGCTGTCAGCTTTGATGAGCTGAAGGCTGCCTACAGGGAAGCGGCAAAGGGGCTGCTTGATGGCGGGGCGGATGCGCTGACGGTCGAGACCATTTTTGATACGCTGAATGCCAAGGCCGCGCTTTTTGCCATTGAAGAGGAATTCGAAGACCGCGGCATGCGCTGGCCGGTGATCATTTCAGGCACCATTACCGATAAATCGGGCCGCACGCTTTCCGGCCAGACGGCGGAGGCATTCTATCACTCCGTGCGTCATGTAAAGCCGTTTGCCGTGGGGCTGAACTGCGCGCTTGGAGCTGCCGAACTGCGCCAGCATATCGATGCGCTTTCCCGCGTGGCTGAAACGCGGATCTCCACTTATCCGAACGCCGGTCTGCCCAATGAATTTGGCGAGTATGACGAGAGCCCGGAACATATGGCCAGCATCATTGACGGGTTTGCCCGCGATGGTTTGATCAATATTGTCGGCGGTTGCTGCGGCACAACGCCGGACCACATTCGCGCTATTGCCGAGACGGTGAAGAAATATGACACCCGTGCCATACCGACAATCACGCCCTATATGCGTCTGTCCGGTCTGGAACCTTTCACGCTGACGCCTGAGACCAATTTCGTCAATATTGGCGAACGGACCAATGTGACCGGCTCGGCCAAGTTCAAGCGTTTGATCAAGGAAGGTGATTTCGAAACGGCTCTTGATGTGGCACGTCAGCAGGTGGAAAACGGCGCACAGATCATCGATGTGAATATGGATGAAGGGCTTCTTGATTCAGAAGAAGCGATGGTGACCTTCCTCAATCTCATTGTGTCCGAGCCGGATATCTCCCGCGTGCCTGTGATGGTGGACAGCTCCAAATGGAGCGTGATCGAAGCGGGCCTCAAATGCTTGCAAGGCAAGTCTGTCGTCAACTCGATCTCCATGAAGGAAGGTAAAGAGGCCTTTGTTGACCATGCCAAGACCATTCTGCGCTATGGCGCGGCTGTAGTTGTTATGGCGTTTGATGAAGACGGACAGGCGGATAGCTACGAGCGCAAGATTAACATCTGCAAGAAGAGCTACGATATTCTGGTCAACGAAGTTGGGTTCCCGCCTGAAGACATCATCTTTGATCCGAACGTCTTTGCAGTCGCCACCGGTATCGAGGAACACAACAATTACGGCGTTGATTTCATCAATGCGACCAAGTGGATTCGGGAAAATCTGCCCGGCGCTCATGTGTCTGGTGGCCTGTCGAACCTTTCCTTTTCCTTCCGGGGCAATAATCTTGTCCGTGAGGCGATGCATTCGGTGTTCCTGTATCACGCGATCAAGGTCGGGCTTGATATGTCCATCGTCAATGCCGGTCAGCTGATGGTCTATGATCAGATCGACAAGGAGCTGCTGGAGCGCATTGAAGATGTCGTCATGAACCGGCGCGATGATGCGACGGATCGGCTTCTGGAGATCGCCGAGCGCTATCTCAACCAGAAGGGCGAACACAAGGTGGCTGATCTGGCCTGGCGCGAGCTGCCGGTTGAAAAGCGGCTCGAGCATGCGCTGGTCAAGGGCATCAATGATTATGTCGAGGAAGATGTCGAGGAAGCTCGCCAGAAGTCAACCCGTACGCTTGATGTGATCGAGGGGCCGCTGATGGACGGCATGAATGTGGTCGGCGATCTGTTCGGCGATGGCAAGATGTTCCTGCCGCAGGTGGTCAAGTCAGCTCGTGTGATGAAAAAGGCCGTCGCCTATCTGATGCCTTTCATGGAAGAAGAACAGGACGGCGATCACCAGAGTGCAGGCAAGGTGCTGATGGCGACCGTGAAGGGCGACGTGCATGACATCGGCAAGAATATCGTCGGTGTGGTGCTGCAGTGTAACGGCTATGAGGTGGTCGATTTGGGTGTCATGGTGCCTGCCAATGATATCCTTGAGGCTGCACGTCGCGAGAAGGTCGATATCATCGGCCTTTCCGGTCTGATCACGCCCTCGCTTGACGAAATGTGCCATGTGGCAGCGGAGTTGCAGCGCGAGGGCTTTGATCAGCCTTTGATGATCGGTGGCGCAACCACCTCGCAGGTGCATACGGCGGTGAAGATCGACCCCAACTATGACAATGGTCAGGCGATTTATGTCACCGATGCAAGCCGTGCGGTTGGTGTGGCCACGCGGCTCCTGTCTCGGGAAAAATCGGAATATGTGGCTGATGTCAAGAATACCTATATTCAGGTACGCAGCAAACATGAGGCCGCTCAGGACAAGAAGAACCGTCTAACGATCGATAAAGCGCGTGAGAATGCCTTCAAGATCGACTGGAACACCTATAAGCCTACCAAGCCAAACTTCATTGGCACGAAACGCTTTGAAAGCTATGATCTGGCTGATCTGGTGCCCTTCATCGATTGGACCCCTTTCTTCTCCACCTGGGAGATGAAAGGGCGCTATCCGGCCATTCTCGACGATGATGTCTATGGTGAGGCTGCGACCAGCCTGTTCAGCGATGCGCAAGCCATGCTCAAGAAGATCGTTGACGAAAAATGGCTGACGGCGCGGGCCGTGATCGGGTTGTGGCCTGCCAATAGTGTGGGCGACGATATCGTTGTCTATACCGATGACAACCGGGTGCAGGAAGCGGCTCGCTTCTATGGTTTGCGTCAGCAAATGGCGGGACGGACGGCGCGTGCTCGTGTTGCCATGGGTGATTTTATCGCTCCGGCCGATAGCGGCATTGCGGATTATATCGGTGGCTTTGCCGTATCGTCAGGCTTTGGTGAGGAAGAGCACGCCAAGGCGTTTGACGCGGCGGGCGACGATTATTCCAAGATCCTGTTGCAGGCTCTGGCTGATCGTCTGGCTGAAGCCTTTGCAGAAGCGATGCATGCCAAGGTGCGTAAGGAATTCTGGGGCTATGCAAGCGATGAAAAACTCAGCAATGAGGAGATCATCGAAGAGCGCTATGATGGCATCCGTCCTGCGCCGGGCTATCCTGCCCAGCCGGATCACACTGAAAAGCGGACGCTCTTCAGCCTGCTTGATGCGGAAGCCCAGACCGGGATCAAACTGACTGAAAGCTGTGCCATGATGCCCGGTTCAGCTGTTTCAGGGATCTATATTGCGCATCCGGATAGCTACTATTTCGGCGTTGGCAAGATCGAGAAGGATCAGGTTGCCGACTATGCGGAACGCAAGGGATGGAGCTTGGAAGAAGCCGAAAAATGGCTGGCACCTATCCTGAATTACAGGACCTGATGGCAGGAGGCCTGTTCTCAATTGCAAAGGCAGGTCTCAGATAGGAAAGCGGATTTTTCGCCAAGTATTCACAAAGTAAAAAAGCCGGGCATTGCCCGGCTTTTTAACTCGCGTGCTGGCGAATAAAGTTGCGTCTTTTCAAGGGTATGAGCAAGACAGCCTCACTGCCTAGCGCAATCGTCGTTGCCTCCTCCTCAAATAATGCCAACGACAATAGCAGCGATGAATACAAAGGCCGCACAAACAAATATCATGTTCATAGATTTGACCATATAGCCTCTCCTCCTAGCCTTTCCTTCATGACGTGAAGTCTACGGCAACTTTCAGAATTCGCGAAATGAAAAAGTTGGTGCAGCGCAGAGAAGGGGGGTAACTTTGTTACCAAATTATGAATAAGTCCTTGAGGCGCCTTGGGTTCAAGTGCGACAATCATGTGACAGAAAAACAGGGGAAAGATAACAGATATTGCGCTGCAGCATGCGAAAAATCGTAAAAATTGCCCCTCGTTTTGCTGCTTAGAGAATGGCCATGTGCCTATTTTCTGTTCTTTGAATTGCCTAAATTGCATGCGCATCGGAGAGCCGAATTCGGCTCCGATCCGTTTCTAGCGGGTGATATGCGGCATAGAACTTTGGCCGTTTCGCCTCAGCCCTTTAAATGGCGCAGTATGGCGCCTTCGAGCCAATGGGCGATCTGGAGCGTTGACTGGTCTTCACCCTCCGGTCCGATCACCTGAACTCCAAGTGGCAGGCCGTTCTCTGTCTCAAGCCCGGTAACATTGACGCACGGGGTATGGAGAAGGGTCCAGATACGGTTGAATATGGGGGAGCCGGTGGAGGCTAGGCCTTCCGGAGCAGGGCCGGGAGCGGAAAGACTGAGCAATGCATCCACGTCCTCGAATTGCTCTCTTAATTCTCTTCTCGCCGTGCGGGCGCAAATCAGGGCTTCATCATAATCCGATGGCGTGATGGTCTGGGCAAAATCGAGTGTCTGCCTGAGCAGTGGGCTCAACTGGTCAGCATGGTTCACATATTCCCATGCCAGCGCTTGGGAAGCCTCGTAATCCTGAATGATCTGGTGCGCTTTGAAAGCACTGAGGAAATGCTCGCTTGGTTTCAGCTCGACAACGGGCGTTCCGAAGCGCTTGAGGCTTTCAACCATCATGTCGAAGCGGGCGACATAGTCGGTATCTGCTTCCTGCCATGTGCGGCAGCGAATGATGCCCAGCGTCGGCTGCTTGAAGGGAGCCTCGGGATCAACCTGAAGGTTGCGGCCTGTTATGGCCGAGGCGGCAAAGGCACAATCGGCCACCTTGGCCGCGAACAGCCCGGCCGTATCCAATGTCCAGGAAAAATCCTTGATGCCGACTTTGGGCATGAGGCTGTAGCTTGGCTTGTAGCCGGTAACACCGCAATAGGCTGCCGGGCGAATGATGGAGCCGCCCGTTTGTGTTCCAAAGGCCAGATGGGCCATGCCGGAGGCCACGGCCGCCGCTGAGCCGGAAGAAGAGCCTCCGGGGGTATGATCGAGATTGTGCGGGTTGCGGGTCTGGCCTGGATCCAGAAAGGCAAACTCCGTCGTTATCGACTTTCCGATCACAGTGCTGCCCGCTTTTCTTGCCATGGTCACAAGGGCTGCGTCACGCACGGGTTCGTGGCCCCGGTAGATGGGCGAGTTATATTCTGTCGCCAACGTACGGGTTTCGAAGATGTCCTTGACGGCAAGCGCGATACCGGCAAGAGGGCCTTTCGCTTCTTTCGCTTCGTTCACCGCGTGGCCGTTGATGGAGACAAAGGCGTGGATCTGCTGTTCGATGAGAGCGAGGCGCTGAAGGCAGGCTTCGATAGAGTCTGCAGGGGAGAGGGTTCCAGCGTCGATTGCCTTGAGCGTATCGAGAAGGCTGACCGGGGCGACGAGATCTTTCACTTGCGATGCTTGAACCATTGCGCTGCCTTTATGTTAACCTTTTCTCTTCAGGATGCGCTGAATTGAATGTGGCTGCAAGCGGGAATCAAAATATGATGAAGCTCACGATCACGAAACGCTCCCTTCTTGCATTGTTGGTAGCTCCGGCAACCCTGACCAGCTGCGGTGGATTTCAGGACCTTGAAGAGATTCCGCAATCGGATTTGCAGAGTGAAGCCATCTGGCCAGACAAATCCATTTCTGCTCAAAACTGTCCAATTGTTGAAAAAGGCTATGTGGATGCAAAAGCCCTGCCTGCGATCAATGGAAAGTGGGGATGTGGCAGCAAGGCGCCCTTCGCTGTCTCGGCTTTGGGGGGGCGCTATCCTGTTGCGTTCAACAGGGATGCGACGACCAATTGTGTGATGACGTCGCAGCTTTATCGCTATTTTTCAGAGGTCGTTCAACCGATGGCGCGCGACACGTTGGGCCAGCCGGTTGTTGAAATCAGGGTGGCCGCATCCTATTCCTGCCGCCCGCGCAACAACAAGCGTGGGGCCAAGCTCTCCGAGCATGGACGGGCAAATGCAATTGATATCAGTGCCTTCACCCTTGAGGATGGGACGGTGCTGACCGTGGAGGATGATTGGGCCAAACGGAACCGGAAGGGAAAGTTCCTGCGCAGCATCAACCGGCAGGCTTGCCGCTATTTCACAACTGTTATCGGACCGGGCGGCGACAAGTATCACCAGAATCATATCCATCTTGATCATGGCCTGCATGGCAAGGCGGGAACCTGGCGTGTGTGTCAGTAGAACTACGCGGAGTTGCCCCTTAGGTTGAGGTTGTTGGTGTGGCTTTTGTCTCTTAAGCGGGCTTTCCCTATTCTCCTGCGCAGTTTTCGGGCACAAAGCTGCCTCATTGTGGCAAGTCGCCTTTTTTTGGCTAACAATGGCTCGTAATTCCGGCGCTTATCACATAAATTGATCGCAAGCGCAGGAATGATGCTTGCGAGGAATGGGTGTTCAGGAGATCTCATGAGCATTTGGAGCCAGATCGGCAGTTTGATTGAAGACCTCCGTCAGAGTGAAGCGATTTCTCAATTCGTGGAGAAGGTCGCTACCACCGTGCGGGGGCTTGGCAGCGGCATAGATCGCAAACAACTCACCTTTACGGTCGCTGTGATTGCTTTGTCTGCCAAAATGGCCAAGGCTGACGGGGTCGTGACGCAGGATGAAATCAATGCCTTCCAGACACTCTTTTCCATCCCTGAAGGGGAAGAGCGCAATGTGCAGCGCATGTTCAACCTGGCCAAGCAGGATGTTGCTGGTTATGAGGCCTATGCCAAGCAAATCGCCGCTCTTTATGAAGACGACATGGAGCCGCTGGCCGATATTCTGGATGGTCTGTTCATGATTGCTGGCGCTGATGGCGTCATGCACAACAGGGAAATGCTCTATCTGGAGCATGTGGCGGAAATATTCGGCATTCCCGAGCGCTGCTTCGAGCGCATCAAGATGAGCCATGTGAAGCCGGATGAACAGGACCCCTATACCATTCTGGAAGCTGAACGCTCCATGAGCGACAAGGAAATCAAAAGCCACTATCGCAAACTGGTGCGAGAGAATCACCCTGATCGGTTGATTGCCCGAGGTGTGCCCGAAGAATTTGTGCGGATCTCCACCGAAAAGCTGGCTGCCATCAATAACGCATGGTCAATGATTGAGATTGAGCGCGGCTTGCGCTAAGAAACGGTCGGTCTGACGAACCCGCTCAGATCCTTTATCCTATTTGCGGTTTCATGGAGAGTGTCATGCCGTTCGAAGCAAAGACAAATTGCCCCTGCGAGGACAAACCTTCCCCCAATTTCGGTGAGCGTAAAGATGGTCGCAAGGTCGATATGCTGTTGCTCCATTATACGGGCATGGAAGATGACGCGCAGGCTCTGGACTGGCTCTGCAATCCCGAGAGTGAAGTCTCTGCCCATTATTTCCTGCATCGTGATGGCACGATTGTGCAGCTGGTCGATGAATCCAAGCGCGCCTGGCATGCCGGCGATGCCTATTGGAAGGGCGAGACAGACATAAACAGCTGCTCGATCGGCATCGAAATTGCCAATGCCGGGCATGAAGAGTTTGGTGAAAAGCAGCTCGACATCCTGCATATGCTCTGTATGGACATTATCGCGCGCAACGAGATTCCCAACTATCGCGTTCTGGGCCACTCTGATGTATCGCCGGGACGCAAGGTTGATCCGGGCGTGAAATTTCCATGGAAGCAGCTGGCGGCAGCCGGTGCGGGGCACTGGGCTGATCCCGAGGTGTCTGGCGGTGGGCGCTTCTTCCAGTTGGGCGATGAGGGGCAACCCATTCAGGCGCTGCAATCAATGTTGGCCATTTATGGCTACAACGCACCGATCACGGGTGTTTTTGATGAGCAGACCGAGAAAGTTGTGCGGGCGTTTCAGCTGCATTTCCGGCCCGAGCTGGTCGACGGCGTGGCTGACACAACCACCATTTCCACGCTTTACAAGCTGAATGCCGGACTACCCCAGCTCTGACCTTATGGATTGGAGATGAGGGCGACAGCTTTTTTTAACGAAAAGGCGCGGGCTCAGGGCTCGCGCCTTTCTTTTTCGCTTCTATTGGCAAGTCTAGATATCGAGGATCATGTGCGGGCGACCATCAGAGGTTTTCTCTCTGGTCGTGCCATCTGGTCCGATCACCTGTGAGGTGCGGCTTCGATAGTTGCTCATGCCCTCGAAGGTGATGACATCGACCGGCTGGTCAAATTGGAATGTCAGCCGATACGTACCATCTGAGAGCTTTTTGACGGCGATGATCTCTGCTTGAAATGCCTGCGAGAGATAAAGTCCGGATACGCGATCGCCCTGTTGCCACGCGCGGGTGGGGCGGTTGCCAAAGCGGGCGAACATCGTGTTCCAGTCCCGAAAGCCATATTGCTGGGCGATCAGTTCCAGTGATTTGCTGTGTGAGATCTCCAGTCCGTCGTCCTTCAGTTTGGAGCGTAACAGTTTGGCCTGCTTTTTGGCCTCTTCAGCCGTTGTGGGACTATTGCTCATTTTTCCGTCTCCCTTGGGGTTGTGAAGAGGCCCCATCTGCGGTTTGTTCTCTGGGCTGTTTGCATGAGTAAGAGAGTTGTCGTGCCGAGCAGCAGCAATTCTGCAATAGGATTGGCAAGCCAGATACCCCGTTCTCCCAGCAGGAGCGGCAAGGCAAACAGCAGTGGCAGCATGAAGATGTATGACTTCGTCAAGCTGAGCATGGCGGCTCGTTTGGCGTCGCCAATGGCTTGAAAATAGGCCGCAACGATGCGTAGAGGCCCCGCAGCAATGATCATGAGCGTCATCAACGGCATGATCCGCCCCACCTCGGCAATCACGGCCTCTTCATTGACGAAAAGCCCGCCGATGGCTCTTGGCAGAAGCAGGAACAACAGTTCGGCGATGAGGCAATAGACGAGTGCCAACACCAATGCAATGCGCAGACTTGCATCTGACCGGTGCCACTTTTGTGCGCCGAAATTGTTGCCCGTGATGGATTGCATCGCAAAGGACAGACCGAGTAACGGCAGGAAGTAGAAGGTCATGATGCGCGTCGTTATGCCGAAGGCCGAGATTGTCACCGCATAATTGGGGCTTGCCATCCACTGGGTCGCCATGATGGTGGCTGTGGAGACAATGGACATGCCGATAAAGCTGAGGCTTTGTGGCGCGCCGAGGGCCAAAATGGCCTTCCAGTCACTCAACGGCGAATGCCTGACAATCTCCGTCGGGGTGAGTTTGCAAGCTCCCCAATGGCGATAGGCAATTACGATGACAAGGGCCAGTCCCTGCGCTGCTGCCGTGCCATAGGCCGAACCGGCAACGCCCATGTTCATGAGAGCGATCAGGACATAGTTGAACAGGATGTTGGCCAGCGTCACCAACAGGCTCATGGCGGCCATGAGAGGGGCGTGCCCTTCGTTGCGCAGGTCGTCGCCATGCAGCGCCAGAATGAAGACAATCGGAGTGGCCAGTATTGTGATGCGCAAATAGATGTGTCCCATCGCTGAGAGAGCATCATCACCGCTCGCCATGAGCATCGTGATGTGATGGCCAAACAGGAGGAACGCACCGATCAGCAGGATGCTGATAAGAAGGGCGAGCCCGTGGGAGCCGGAAAAGAGCTGTCTCGAGCGGAGCATATCGCCTGCGCCCAGATGCCGGGCAAGCAGCGAGGACATGCCGCTTGAAACCAGCGTGGAGAGCGCCACGACGAGCATATAGATGGGAAACATCAGTGTGACGGCCGCAAGGGCCTCTGCACCGACATAGACACCAAGATAAATGGCATCCACGACAGCCAGAAGACCGTTCATGCTCATCACGAAGATGATGGGTAGGGCATTTTGGGCAAAAAGCGACGCAAGGGAGCCTTGGGTAAAGGAATTGCGCGCAGTTGATTTGCGTGAGGTGTCTGATGACATCTCAGCCTCCTTTAGAACGCATTTCTTGACTTTGGACGGGGCTCGCATTGCCAACCGCATGAAATGCATGTGGGGCTGAAATAATCAGAATTTGATAACAGAGCTTCACCATGACCCGAAGGCCTGCGAGCGGCCGGTGTCTGCAACCGTCCGGGGGATATATCCCTGCACCCTGCTTTTGTCAAGCTGAGGGCGCCGCTCGCCGGGCTGTCTTATCGACGGCTGGTCAGCTTGCGTATGCTATCGGCGACAGGAATGCCTGCCTTGAGCCGTGCATCGTCGATGGCCGGGCCAAAACTGGTGCTGATGGGAACCACACCAGCCCAGAAATCGAGGTCGTAATCTTCTTCGTCATCAATGGGCATGCCGCCACGGATCTTAGAAGCGGCCTGTTCAATCGTGACGGCTATCACGGTTGTGGCGTTTATTTCCTTCTTGGTTGTTTCCCGTGTCTCATCCCAACGGCCCGGAGCCAGATGATCGGTGATGGCGACCAACGCGTCGTATTTTTCCTTCTCGTCTTCTACCAGACGGGCGGTGCCGTGAATGTTGGCAGAGCGGAAGTTCATGGTGTGGTGAAAGGCTGCGCGGCCCAGTACGAGGCCATCCACCAGTGTCACATTGAGGCAGACGGGCAGGCCTTCCTTGAGCTTCTTGAGCATGCGGGCCGCTTTTGCGCCGTGAATATAGATCTGGTCGTCAATGCGGCCATAGGCCATGGGCAGGACAATCGGCTTATCATCCAGTACGAATCCGACTTGGGCGATGAGGCCTTCGTCTAGAATGGCAAACAGGGTGTCCCTGTCGTAATTGGCGCGCTTGGCAACCCTGATCTTGTTGGTCGGGGTGACGGGAAAACTGTCTTGTGTTGGTTCGGTCATTGGTCTGTCTTCTGATCTGTCGGCGTCTGGTCAAACGGAGCGCAGTGGTGCCTTGAATATGGATGTTTAGGCGGGTGGCCCATCATTTGGCTTGATTAAAAGACAGGTTTGGCTCTAAATAAAGAGCCATAGTTGTAAATTTAATGGAGCCAAATATGCTGGCGGCGCAGATAGAGCTGGATCGCAGTGACACGGATGGGCTGGCGCGGCAGCTCTTCTTGCGCATTCGGCAGTTGATTGAACAGGGGCGTTTGAAACCGGGAACGCGTCTGCCAGCCTCACGACAGTTGGCTGCGGACTTGGCTGTCGGGCGCAATACGGTGCTGTTTGCCTATGAACAATTGGGGCTTGAAGGCTATCTGGAAGCGGACGGGCGACGTGGAACGCGCGTGAGTGAAGCATCGCGCGGGTTTCATGGTGGGCATTTTGGTGAAGGAAACGAAGAGGCGGCGCTGTCTTCTGCAAGGCTTTCCCAAAGTGCCGATCGGATGATGGCCGTGCCCCGACGTGATAAGCCCGGCTCTCTCACTTTCCTGACCGGCATGCCGGACGTGAAGGATTTCCCCCATGATGTCTGGGCGCGTTTGTTGCGCCGCGCTGCGAGGCAGGTTGCGCTGCATGAAGAGATGTTGGGCTATGCCCATTATTCCGGTTTGCCAGCGCTTAAAGAAGCGATTATCGAGCATGCCTCGGTGGCGCGCGGAGTTGTTGCGGATGCGGATCAGGTCATGATCCTTTCCTCGGCGCAGGCTGCGCAGGATCTGGTGGCGCGTCTGTTGCTTGATGAGGGGGATGTGGCTTTGCATGAGGAGCCCGGTTATGCGGGCATGACGGCGGCTCTGAGCGCCGTGGGGGCACGCTGCTTGCCCATTCGCATTGACGATGACGCTCCTTATCTGGCCCTTGCAGGCGACGCTGGTTTGTCTTCGTCCCCCCGACTTATCTACAGCTCGCCCTCACATCAGTTCCCGACGGGTCGGACCATGGCGCTGGAAGAGCGGCTGGCTCTTTTGCGCTATGCGCAGAGGAAGGAGTGCTTCATCCTTGAAGATGATTATGACAGCGAGTTTCATTTTTCCGGCGCTCCGATTTCCAGCCTGCAAGGCCTGGATCGGCGCGGTGTCGTTATCTATATGGGCACCTTTTCAAAGGCGCTTAATCCCGGCCTTCGGGTGGCCTATCTCATTGTTCCTAAGAGGCTTGTTGATCCTGTCAAACGCTGTTTGCGCAATGTTGGTGCGGTGCCTCCGGTTATCGTGCAATGGGCGTTGAGCGATTTTCTGCGCGAAGGCTATCTTCGCAGCCACATTACGCGCATGACGCGGGTTTATAAGGGCCGGCGTGATCGTCTGGTGTTGCTGTTGCAAGAGAGGGTCGGGGCATGGTTGCGGCCTGCGCTTCCTGATGGGGGAATACAGCTGCCAGCCTATTTTCATGGTAAGGCAATGGGGCTGGATGATCGCGCGCTGCTGGATGCCATGTTGACAAGGGGTATGGAGGGGGCGGCCTTGTCGTCTCTTTACTGGTCGGGCGAAACCTCGCCAAAGCCTGGCGTGCTTTTAGGCTTTGCGGCCAGTGATGAGGGGGCGCTTGCCAAGGGCGTTGATCAACTGGAACAGCTTCTTTGCCAGATGGCCCCTTGACCTTGAGCCGTTTAGGGCTTAGTTCCCATCGCACCAGTCGGTCGGGCAGCCGCACCGGTCGCGCGAAAGCAATCCGGTGAGGAAAGTCCGGGCTCCATGAAAGCACGGTGCCGGGTAACGCCCGGCGGAGGCGACTCTAGGGAAAGTGCCACAGAAAGCAAACCGCCTGACTACGGTCAGGTTAGGGTGAAAGGGTGAGGTAAGAGCTCACCGCGCCTTCAGTAATGAAGGTGGCAGGGTAAACCCCACCGGGAGCAAAACCGAATAGGAATGATGCGGGCTTCGGCCCAGCCGGCTTTCAGGCCAGTCATTCGGGTGGGTTGCTAGAGGCATTCAGCAATGGGTGCCGCAGATGAATGGTTGCCGCGCAAGGCCTCGGTCTTGCCGTACAAAACCCGGCTTACAGACCGACTGGTATTTCTTTTCTTAACAATTTGGCAACAAAAACCCTCTTTGTGGACGGCTATCTGCTTTGCAAACCGCTGGCAGATTGATTTTTGCACTTTTCTACATGTGATTTGGAAAGCGTTAGCCAACGCTATTTGTCGTTTTAGCCAAAATACTTATCCCGATATTATTTTTGTTGCGTCTGTTTTTCTGGTTTTTCGCAACTCTTTGTTAACGTTAACTTTCTTAGACTATCTCTCTTAAGAGGTGCGTTCTGAATCCATCAGAATCCATTGACGCCCATAATATCCCATGGTATCCCATTAAGGGTGATGCTCAGACCATGTCGTTAGTAATGACCTAACCAAGTAAAAAATCGGTTCAACGACTGTGTCAGCGGGCAGACAAGCGGCGGTGTAGGCTTTCTGAAGGCAGTGCGTATGGACGATTTCGTGTCCAATTATGTGAATCGGCTGGATTCAAAGGGTCGGGTGTCTATCCCGGCTCCTTATCGGCAGATTCTTGCCCGCGAAGGCACTGAAGGGCTGTTTTGCAGTCCGTCTATGGACCGTGCTGCTGTCGATGCTGGTGGCCATGGTTTGCGCAAGGCAATTGATGAATATCTCGAGCCTTTCGATGTTTTCACCGAAGAGCGCGAGATACTTGCAACGGCTCTGCTGGGTGAAAGCGAGAGTCTGAAGATCGACAAGGATGGACGCGTGGTATTGAGCGAGAAAATCAAGGCGCATACCGGTATCACGGACTCTGTGGTCTTCGTGGGGCATGGCTATAAGTTCCAGATTTGGCAGCCCGAAAAATATGAAGCTTTCAAGGTGGAAGCCGCCAAGGAAGCAATCGCGCTTCGCAAATCCCTGAGCGCGCGCCGTCAGGCGCTACGGCAGGCAGGGGAAGGAGCGTAATATGACATCTTCCACACAAATGGACCCAGACGGCTCTGGCTCTGCAGCGCGCCATGTGCCTGTTCTGCTCAAGCCTGTGATTGATGCGCTTGCACCCGAGGAAGGGCAGTGGGTTCTGGATGGGACCTTCGGTTTTGGCGGCTATTCGGAAGCTATTCTCAAGTGCGGCGCCAATGTCCTTGGTGTGGATCGTGACCCGGAAGCGGCTGATCGTGCGGCTGTGCTTCAGGCGCAATATGGCGATAAATTGAAATTCGTGGCGGGATGCTTTGGCGAGCTGGCGGACATCGCCGACGAAGCAGGGTGCGCGCCGCTTGATGCTGTCGTGCTGGATATCGGCGTTTCATCCATGCAGTTGGATGAGGCTGAACGCGGCTTTTCCTTTATGAATGACGGGCCTCTGGACATGCGCATGTCCCAGAGCGGACCGACAGCGGCGGATGTCATCAACGACTATTCCGAGGCAGAGCTGGTGCGGATTTTTCGCGAGCTTGGTGAGGAAAAGCAGGCACGCCGTATTGCTGGGTCCATTGTGGCACGTCGTGGCTCCGTTCCCTTTTCGCGCACGCTGGATCTGGCCAATGTGATCGAGCGTGTCGTGGGCCGTAAACCCCAGCAGAAAATTCACCCAGCAACCCGCGTTTTTCAGGCTCTGCGCATTTTTGTGAATGGTGAGCTGGACGAATTAGTTGATGGGCTCGTCGCCGCTGAGCGCTGCCTGAAGCCGGGCGGCAAGCTGGTCGTTGTTACCTTCCACTCTCTGGAAGACCGGATTGTGAAGCGCTTCTTTCAGGAGCGTTCGAAAACCCATGCAGGCGGATCTCGTCATATGCCGGAGCAGGATCTGGCGGCTCCCAGCTTTGACATGCTGGTGAAGGGCGGGGTTGGGCCTGATGAGGAAGAACTGGAGCGCAATCCGCGTGCACGCTCGGCCAAGATGCGAGCCGGAGTGCGGACAGGTGCGGCTCCTCATATGTTGGATGCGAGCGGGCTTGGATTGCCCCGAATGTTGGCGGAGAGCCGCTCTGGAGGCCTTTCATGAGCAGACTCATCAATTTTCTTCTCGTTCTTTTTGCTCTGATGGGAGCCTTCTGGCTCTTTCAGGTGAAGCATGAGGCCAAAGAGGAGGGGGAGAAAATCGCCATCTTGAAGGGGCAAATCCAGGATGAGAAAGACGCTCTTCTGCTGCTCAAGGCAGAGTGGAGCTATCTCAACCGCCCCCAGCGTATCCAGCGGCTGACGGATGAGTTCTCTGACCAGTTGGGGCTGAAGACGATCGAGCCCTATCAGATCGGTGATATCGGCGATGTGCCTGATCGTTCGGGCGAGGCTACGCTGCCCGGTGCCGTGGTTGATGATCTGGAAGAGCTGCTTGAGCACGCTCATCCCGCATCAGCGAAAAGGCAATAGGGGGCGGTCATGGTTGATACTTCTGGCGAATTCAACATAGCAAGCACGATCGATCATCGTTTCGATTTCGAAGGGGCGAACAAGGAACGATCACGGGCAACGCGCGGGCGTATCCTGATGGCCATGGGGGTCTTCGGTTTGTGCTTCATGGCGATGTTCGCGCGTCTTGTCATGCTCGGGCTGGATAGCCCTGCAATGGCGCAAATGGGCTCTGCCCAAGGCGCAATCGCGACGTTCCGCCCTGATTTGGTTGACCGCAATGGCGAAATTCTGGCAACAGACATCAAGACTGCCTCTATTTATGCCGAGCCGAACCGTATTATTGATGTGGAAGAGGCTCTGGATGCGATTACGGGTGTGTTCCCGGATCTGGATTCCCAGTCACTGCGCCGTCGCTTGTCCAACAAGAAGCTTGGCTTTACCTGGATCAAGCGCGAGGTGACGCCAAAGCAGCAGCAGGCCATTCACGAGAAGGGTATTCCGGGGCTTGGCTACAAGAGCGAGAATAAGCGCTTTTATCCCGCAGGGCCGACCGCTTCCCATATTCTGGGCATCGTCAATGTCGATAATGTCGGTATTGCCGGTATGGAAAAATATATCGACGCCGCTGGTTTGGCAAAGGCTGATGGCGGGCCTGCCGGGAGCTCGATGGAGCCTGATCCTGTCAAATTGTCCATTGATTTGCGCGTGCAGCACGCACTGCGTGATGAATTGTACAAGAGCATGACCAAGTTCAAGTCGATTGCGGCTGCGGGCATCGTGCTTGATGTCAAGGATGGGGAAGTGCTGGGCATGGTTTCCCTGCCGGACTTCGATCCCAACAATCCGGTCGATGTCAACAAACCAGATCGTCTGAACCGCATGACCGCAGGTGTTTATGAAATGGGGTCCGTCTTCAAGACCATGACGGTGGCCATGGCGCTGGATTCCGGCTCGGTTCACCTGAATGACAGCTTTGATGCGCGCCAGCCGATCCGTGTGCGGGGCAGCACCATCAGCGACTTCCATGCTAAGAAACGGATTTTGTCGGTTCCTGAGATCTACATCTATTCATCCAACGTCGGGTCAGCCAAAATGGCGCTCAAGGTTGGCAAGGAAGGTCATCGGGACTTCCTGCGTAAAGCACATCTGCTTGATCGCGTGAGAACAGAGCTGCCCGAAACCGCAGCGCCGGTCTATCCATCGGTAAAGCGCTGGACCGATCTTTCCACCATGACGATCAGTTTCGGCCATGGCTTGCAGGTGACGCCTTTGCAGTTTGCTGCTTCTGCTGCGGCTCTTGTAAATGGTGGCTATTATGTCAAACCCACTTTCCTCAAGATGAGTGATCAGGAGAAAGCCGGCGTCGATCATTCGGACCGTGTTGTCAGTGAACAAACGAGCGCCGAGGTGCGTTATTTGATGCGTCTCAATGCGGTCAAGGGATCTGGCAAGCGCAGCCGTGTTGATGGCTATCTGGTTGGTGGCAAAACGGGCACCGCCGAGAAGGTGGTTGACGGCAAGTATGACAATCATAAATTACGCAACTCATTTCTGGCTGCTTTCCCGATCGACAATCCGCGTTACATCGTTCTGGTGATGCTCGATGAGCCCAAAGGCCTCAAGGAAACCTACGGCTATGCGACCGCTGGTGTGAATGCCGCGCCCACTGCAGGGGCAGTTATCCGCAGAGTGGGCTCTATTTTGGGGGTTAAACCACGATTTGGACAAAAGATAGTTCCAACCGTCGAGGCATCCTTTTAAACCTTGGGGTAAGGTTGTCGTGAATCGGGCCGGAGTGCTGTTGGATGAAAGTGGTGGAATTGCTGGGCGGACTTGAAGAGCCCATTGCGGATTTTCTTTTGGTGAATTTGGGCGAGAAGGATGTAACCGGTATTACCGGAGACAGCCGTCTTGTTGAAAAAGGGTTTATCTTTGTCGGGGTGCCTGGCTCGCAGGTCGATGGGGCGCAATTTGTTCCCAAGGCTCTGGAGCAGGGTGCCATATTGGCGATCATCTCTGATCAATCCGCGTTGCCTCGTGATTTTGACCCTAGCGGTAAGCCTATTTTCCGTCTGCAAGATCCGCATCTGGCTCTGGCCAATCTGGCTGGGTCATTCTACAAGGTGGCGCTTGAAAAGGTTGCCGCTGTAACCGGCACCAACGGTAAAACCTCCATCGCTTCCTTCTTGCGTCAGATCTGGGCGGCCAGTGGCCAATGCGCGGCCAATATTGGCACGATCGGCATTGAAGGCCCTTCGGGCAGTTCCTATGGTGGCCTGACGACCCCGGATCCCGTTGGCATGATGCAGAGTGTGAGCGCTCTGGTAGACGAAGGGGTGACCCATCTAGCTCTTGAAGCGTCCAGCCATGGTCTGGAACAAAAGCGCCTTGATTGCCTGCCGGTCGATATCGGCGCTTTCACAAACCTTACCCGCGACCATCTGGACTATCACGGTACCCTTGAGAATTACCGCGATGCCAAAAGTCAGCTCTTTTCCCGTTTGGTCAAAGCTGATGGAACGGCGATCATCAATCTTGATGATGCCAGCGGCGCTCATTTTCTGGCCGTGGCCAAAAAGAGGGGGCTGACATGCCTCACGGTTGGCCATGACAGCAAGGCCGATCTGGTCATTCAGTCCATCTTTGTTGAGGGGCTCGATCAGATTGTCACGCTTTCCGGGCTCTGGGGGGATGTTTCTTGCAAGGTGCCGTTGGTCGGGGCCTTTCAGGTTTCCAACGTGTTGGTTGCCGGCCTGATGGCTCATGCCAGCGGCGTTGAAGCCGCTGATATCCTCAAGGCAATTCCGGAGCTCAAGGGGGCTTGCGGCCGCATGGAGCTGGTTGCTCATGCGGGCGAAGACACCGCCATCTATGTTGATTATTCCCACACGCCGGATTCTCTGGAAGTTGCGCTCAAGGCGTTGCGGCCTTTCGTCAAGGGGCGTTTGATTGTTGTCTTTGGCGCAGGTGGTGATCGGGATACGGGCAAGCGTCCGATGATGGGACAGGTGGCTAATGATTTCGCCGACTATGCCATTGTTACTGACGACAATCCGCGTTCGGAAGATCCTGCCTTTATCCGTGCTGCCGTCATGGAACCTGTTGAAAACGGGGTCGAAATCGGCGGTCGTCAGGATGCCATTTCCTATGGTGTCGACATGATGAAGCCGGGTGACATTCTGCTGGTTGCCGGCAAGGGCCATGAGCGCGGGCAGACCGTTCTGGGCGAAACGCTTCCTTTCTCCGATCATGAGGCCGTTGCCAAGGCTTTGGCAGAGAGTGGCAAGGGAGAGATGGTGTGACTGCACTTTGGGCATCGGGGGAATTTGTTCAGGCCATTGCGCCGCTCGGTCAGCCCGGGGCGATTGACGATGTGTCGGGGATTTCTATCGATAGCCGCACAGTGGGCGCAGGCGATGCCTTCTTTGCCATTAAGGGTGATCGCTTTGACGGGCATGCCTTTGCGCGCGCGGCTCTTGATGGCGGAGCTGCTGTGGTCGTGCTGGAAGAGGCACAAAAGAGCGATTTTTCAGATCTCACTGAACGGGTCTTGTTCGTGGAAGATGTGCTCAAGGCGTTGGAGCGCCTTGGTTGCGCTGCGCGGGCGCGTGTGGCTGGCAAGGTTATTGCCATTACCGGCAGTGTGGGTAAGACGAGCACGAAAGATGCTTTGTGGGCTGCCTTGAAGCCGAGCGGCAAGGTGCATGCTGCCGTATCGTCTTTCAATAATCACTGGGGCGTTCCCCTTACGCTTGCGCGCATGCCTCGCGATACAGAATTCGGCATTTTTGAAGTGGGGATGAATCATCCCGGTGAGATTCGTCATCTTATCGGAATGGTGCAACCGGATCTGGCGGTGATCACCACCATCGTTGCTGCGCATATTGGAAACTTTTCCAGCATCGATGACATTGCAGCAGCAAAGGCGGAAATATTCGAGGGCGTGGTTCCCGGCGGAGCTGCGCTTTTTAATGGCGATATTGCGTTTGCCGACTTCCTTGCAGAACGGGCAAAGGCTGAGGGCGTTGCCCATATTTACCGCTTTGGACGGACTGCGGGCGCAGATGTGCAGCTTTCTGCGCTTGATCTTCAGGCGGATGGTTCAGATGTATCTGTTGATCTGCTCGGTAATATGGTGCAGTGCCATATCGGCGCTCCGGGTGAGCATTTGGCGCATAATGCGCTGGCTGTTCTGGGGGCTGTGTCCTTGGTGGGGGGGGATGTGAAGGCTGCGTCTGAAGCGCTGGCTGGCCATGGGGCCAGCAAGGGGCGAGGGCAGCGTCATACCCTCTGTGCGGAAGGGGGCGACTTGCTTGTAATCGATGAGAGTTACAACGCCAACCCATCCTCTATTGCCGCAGCCCTTGCTGCGCTGGGGCTGATAACGACGTCTGGTCGCAAGATCGCCGTATTGGGCGATATGCTTGAGCTTGGTGACGACAGCAAGGCCATGCATGAAGGTGTGCTTGAGCCTTTGTTGGCCGCAGATGTTGATCTTGTTTTTCTGTGCGGGCCAGAGATGGCCCATCTTTGGGAAAAACTACCTATGACACGGCGCGGTGCCTATGCTAAAGCGTCGGCTGATCTGATTTCCCCTGTTCTTGCTGCTGTCAAAGCAGGGGATTCAGTCATGGTCAAAGGCTCCCTTGGCTCCAGAATGGGCCCGATTGTGGCGGCTTTGTTGGAAGAATTTAAGAAATAAACCGGAAGCTTGAACCGGTAGCGTATGTGAAAGGCCTGTATCTAAGATGCTGATGTATCTTGTCGAAATATCCGATCAGATTTCCGGATTCAACGTGTTCCGCTATCTCACGTTTCGAACCGCCGGTGCCATTATCACTGCGCTTTTGTTCGTGTTTTTGTTTGGCCCGGCCATTATTCGCGGCCTGAGGGTGCGTCAGGGTAAAGGGCAGCCCATTCGTGAGGATGGACCACAAAGCCATCTGTTGACGAAAAAAGGTACGCCGACCATGGGTGGTTTGATGATCCTTACGGGGATGATCATGGCGACCTTGCTTTGGGCAAACTGGGCCAACCCTTATGTCTGGATCGTGCTGTTCGTTACGGTCGGCTTCGCGCTGATCGGCTTTTATGATGACTATCTCAAGGTGTCCCGTTCCTCGCATAAGGGCTTTTCCAGCCGGATGCGGCTGGCGATCGAGGCGGTGATTGCCGGTGTTGCCTGCTTTGCTGTTGCCCAGCTTGGCGAGGATGCTTTCTCCACCTCGGTTACCTTCCCCTTCTTCAAGGATATCCTGCTGGATCTGGGTTGGTTCTTTGTTCCTTTCGGCATGTTCGTGATTGTGGGGGCGGGCAATGCGGTCAACCTTACGGATGGTCTTGATGGGCTGGCCATTGTGCCGGTTATGATTGCCAGCGCCACTTTCGGTGTGATCGCCTATCTTTCCGGTAACGAGATTTTCGCTGAGTATCTGCAGATCCACTATGTGCCGGGCACTGGTGAGTTGCTGGTGCTTTGCGGCGCCATGGTTGGGGCGGGGCTCGGCTTTCTGTGGTTCAATGCGCCTCCGGCTGCCATTTTCATGGGGGATACCGGTTCGCTGGCACTTGGCGGTATGCTGGGCTCGATTTCCGTGGTCACCAAGCACGAGCTGGTGCTGGCCATTGTTGGCGGTCTGTTCGTTCTGGAAGCTGTGTCCGTGATCATTCAGGTGGCTTCCTTCAAGTTGACCGGCCGACGCGTGTTCCGTATGGCGCCAATTCATCACCATTTTGAGCATAAGGGATGGACAGAAGCCCAGGTGGTGATCCGGTTCTGGATCATTGCTGTTGTGCTGGCCCTGATTGGCCTGTCTACGCTCAAGTTGCGCTAATCAGGCAACGAGCAAATGCGGGGTCTGCGCCCCGACTGTGATGACGGCATTGGTGCATTCATTCTGTAAGGGAAAGAGACATGATCCCGATTACCATATTTGAAGGCAAAAAAGTTGCGGTATTCGGGCTCGGCGGAAGCGGGTTGGTCACGCTGGAAGCGTTGACGGCTGGCGGCGCAGAGGTCTTTGCCTATGATGACAAGGAAGCCAGTCGCGACAAAGCTGCCCTGATCGAGGGCGTCAAGATTTGCGATCTGCAAATGGCTGACTGGTCAGACTTTGCCGCGCTGGTGCTGGCGCCCGGTGTTCCGCTTACCCATCCCGAACCTCATTGGAGCGTTAAAAAGGCTGAGGCCGCTGGTGTGGAAGTTATCGGTGACATTGAGTTGTTCTGTCGTCAGCGCAGGGCAAGCGGCATTGATGCGCCTTTTATTGCCATCACGGGGACCAACGGCAAGTCGACCACTACGGCGCTGATTTCCCATTTGCTCTCTGTCGAGGGGCTTGATGTGCAGATGGGCGGCAATATCGGCACGCCCATTCTGGCGCTTGACCCCATCGCACCGGATCGCATCTATGTGATCGAGGTCTCCTCCTATCAGATCGACCTTGCGCCAAGCATCGATCCGTCTATCGGGGTGCTGCTGAATATCTCTGCCGATCATCTGGATCGTCATGGGGATCTTCTCAATTATGCCCGCATCAAAAGCCGCATGGTGACGGCGGCGGAACTTTCAGTTGTGGCGCTGGATGATCGTCTCTGCGCCAATGTGGCCTCGAATCTGCGCTTGAAGGGACATCCTGTCGTTACCGTTTCCGGCTTTGGCAATGAACGCGCGATGGTTTCTGCCCCCGATGGCGTGCTGCAAAGCATGGAAGGGGATTTTCTTTTCAATCTGGATCAGGCACGCGCCTTGCGCGGCACACACAATGCGCAGAATGCAGCGGCTGCTGTGGCTGTTGCGCGCCAATTGGATCTTCCGCCTTCGGTTCTTGTGGCTGGACTTAAGTCCTTCGGCGGACTTGAGCATCGTATGGAAGAGGTCGGCGCTGCGGATGGGCTGCTGTTCATCAACGATTCAAAGGCGACCAATGCGGATGCGACCTCGCGCGCGCTGGCGTCTTTTCCCAAGGTGCACTGGATTCTGGGCGGTCTTCCGAAGGCGGGGGGTATCACCTCGCTGGTGGATTATTTCGATCGCATTGAACATGCCTATCTCATCGGTAAAGCCTCGGAAGAATTCGCCGCCACCCTTTCCAAACACGGGGTTGCCTTCAGCTTTTGTGGTCATATGGATGTTGCGCTGGAGCGTGCAGTGGCGGCTAGCAAGGAAAGCGTCGCCAAGGGCAATAAGGCAGAGCAGGTCATTCTGCTGTCACCTGCCTGTGCATCCTTTGATCAGTTCCCCAACTTTACGACGCGGGGCGATGTATTCCGCGATGCTGTGCATCACTACCTCGAAACGGGGCATGTGTCGGTCGATGCTGCGCATGTTGCCGATCAGGACACGGTTTCAGACACTCTGGTTAGTGAGGGGCATTGATGCACCGAACACGGAAAAATATGCTGACAGAATGGTGGTGGACAATCGACCGCCCGATGCTTGTTGCGCTTATTCTGCTGTTGTTCTTCGGTCTGGTGCTTTCCATGGCGGCCAGTCCGGCCATTGCCATGAAGCTCAATCTTGATGCCTTCCATTTTGTCAAACGTCACGCGATGTTCGTTCCCGTGGCATTGGGCATCATGATCGGGGTTACCTTCTTAAGTCCGCGAGGCGCAAGGAGGCTGGCGCTATTCGTTTTGGTCTGCGCATTTTTTGGAATGGTGCTAACGCTTCTGGTGGGCGGCTCGGTGAAAGGAGCGCAACGCTGGATTTCCATCGCCGGATTTTCCCTGCAGCCATCGGAATTCATGAAGCCAGCCTTCGTGGTGATCGTTGCGTGGCTCTTTGCCGAGAATGACCGCAGGCCAGAGATACCGGGAAACCTCTTTTCCATCGTCATCTTCATGATCGCTGTGGCGCTTCTGGTTGCCCAGCCTGATATCGGGCAGACTGTGCTGCTGGCCATGGTCTGGTCGGGGCTGTTCTTTATGGCGGGCATGCCGATTTTCTGGATCTTCCTTTTGATGGGGCTCGGGGTTGGCGGCTTGACGATGGCCTATTTCTTCGTTCCGCACGTAACCGGTCGTATCAACCGCTTTCTCGACCCTGCGTCGGGGGACACCTTTCAGGTGGATACGGCGATGGATGCGATTATCCGTGGTGGCTGGCTGGGCGTCGGTCCGGGTGAGGGGACGGTCAAGCGCACATTGCCTGACTCTCATACGGACTTTATCTTTGCCGTGCTGGCCGAGGAATTCGGCATCATCGCCTGCATGGTGTTGATTTCGGTGTATCTGTTTATCGTGGTGCGGGCTCTGAAGCTGGCGCTGCAAACGCAGGATCTGTTTAAGAGGCTTGCCATTTCCGGTCTAGCGCTGTTGTTTGGACTGCAGGCTGTTATCAATATTGCGGTGAACCTGAAGCTGATGCCTGCCAAGGGCATGACCTTGCCCTTCATTTCCTATGGTGGATCGTCGCTTCTCTCCGTTGCCCTGACCATGGGGCTGCTTTTGGCCCTGACGCGCAAGCGCCCCGAAATCGGGATGGAAAAAAGGCAGTTTTTCAAACCCTACGATTGAGGTAAGCCTTCTCAAAGTTGACAGACTTTGCGGATAGGACTATGCGGAAGACCCCGCAAAGAGCAGGTATCAGTCCTGCCGGATTTGCCCTGAAGCTGCCTTTGTGCAGCGGCAAGCAAGGAGCCACCCAAGGGGTGGATGAATGAATGACGAAAACTGTTTTGCTTACGGCAGGTGGAACCGGCGGTCATCTGTTTCCGGCCCAGGCTTTGGCCCATGCGCTGATCGCGCGCGGCTGGACGGTGCATCTGGCAACCGATGGACGGGCGACGCGCTATGGGCAGGACTTCCCGGCCGAAAGCATACAGATCATTCCCTCTGCGACGCCATCGGTGAAAAATCCGGTCAAGATGGCCAAGGCAGCGCTCAAGCTGGCCAAAGGCTATATGGCAGCGCGCAAGGTCATCAAGACGCTGAAGCCTGATGTTGTGGTTGGCTTTGGGGGATATCCCACCGTGCCGCCAATGCTCGCTGCCCGCTCACTGGGCTTGCCGACCTGTCTGCATGAGCAGAACGGGGTTATGGGGCGGGCGAACCGCTTTCTGGGCAAGGGGGCAAGTGCCATTGCTGCAAGCTTCCCGATCCTCAAGGGGATTGAGGGGCTTGAGAATAAGGTCGCCTTGACGGGCAATCCGGTGCGGCCTGCCGTGGCGCTGGCCGCTGAAACGGCTTACACGCCATTTGGTGCGGAAGGTGAATTCCGGCTGGTGGTGTTTGGTGGTTCGCAGGGCGCGCGCTTCTTTTCTGAATATATGCCCGGTGCACTGGGGCGCTTGCCTCAGGAAATCCGTGAACGCATTGTCCTTGTGCAGCAATGCCGCCCTGAAGACCTGATGAAGGTCAAGGTCGGCTATCGTGAGCTCGGGCTTAAAGCCGAGCTGGCGCCCTTCTTCTCTGATATGCCCGCCGAGATTGCCAAGGCGCATCTGGTGATTTGCCGCTCTGGGGCTTCCTCTGTCAGCGAGCTGGCGGCCATTGGTCGCCCTTCTGTTCTCGTGCCGCTGCCCGGTACGCTCGATCAGGACCAGCATGCAAACGCCAAGGTACTGGAAGAGGCGGGCGGCGCTTGGGTCTTGCAACAGCGCGGTATGCGTCCGAATGATATTTCCGATTTGCTTGAAGATTTGATTGCCAATCCCGAAAAGCTCACTGCAGCAGCCGAGGCTGCGCGTGGGCAGGGCAAACTGGACGCTGCCGACAGGCTGGCTGATCTGGTGGAAAAACTGGCAGGTGATACAGGAGTTGCCAAATGAAGATGCCTCAGAATATTGGTCCGGTCCATTTTGTCGGGATCGGCGGGATCGGCATGTCCGGTATTGCCGAAGTGTTGCTCAAACTCGGCTATACGGTGCAGGGTAGCGACATTGCCGAAGGGGCCAATGTGGTGCGTTTGCGCGAGAAGGGCATCAAGGTCATGGTCGGGCATGCCGCCGAGAATATCGGTGATGCGCAGGTGATTGTCGTGTCTTCGGCGATCCAGCCTGATAATCCCGAACTCAAGGAAGCCCGTGCGCGGCTTCTGCCCGTTGTGCGCCGCGCCGAAATGCTGGCCGAGCTGATGCGCTTCAAATCGGCTATTGCTGTTGGCGGCACCCATGGCAAAACGACCACCACCTCGCTGGTTGCGGCTCTGCTTGATGCGGGGGGCATGGACCCGACGGTTATCAATGGCGGCATCATCAATGCTTATGGCACCAACGCCCGCATGGGCGACGGTGACTGGATGGTGGTGGAAGCGGATGAGTCTGACGGTACCTTCGTCAAGCTGCCGGCCGACATTGCCATCGTGACCAATATCGATGCAGAGCATCTGGACCATTATCACACCTATGATGCGGTGAAGGATGCCTTCCGGGCGTTCGTTGAAAATGTGCCTTTCTATGGCTTTGCGGCCATGTGTCTTGATCACCCGGTGGTGCAGACCTTGGTTGGGCAGATTGAAGACCGGCGCATCGTGACCTACGGCACCAACCCGCAGGCGGATGTGCGCTATAAGGATTTGCGCTCTGATGGAGGGATCAGCCGTTTCACCGTCGAGATCCGAGATCGCCGCAGTGGGGCGGTAGAAGAGATTTCCGGTCTCACGCTGCCCATGCCCGGTGAGCATAATGTTGCCAATGCGACAGCGGCGATTGCTGTGGCCCATGAGCTGGAAATTCCAGCTGATGCCATCCGCAAGGGGCTTTCGGCCTTTGGTGGGGTCAAGCGTCGCTTTACCCGTGTCGGCAGCTGGAACGGCATCGAGATTATCGACGATTATGCGCACCACCCGGTGGAAATCGGCGCGGTTATGCGTGCCGCCCGGCAGGCTTCGCAAGGCAAGGTGATTGCTGTCATGCAACCGCATCGCTATTCGCGCCTGCAAAATCATTTCGAAGATTTCTGCACCTGCATGAATATCGCCGACCATGTGTTGGTGGCTGATGTTTATCCGGCAGGGGAAAAGCCCATCGAAGGGGTCAATGCCGAGGCGCTGGTCGAAGGCTTGAAGAGCCATGGCCATCGCGGCGCAGCTTTGCTTGGTCCGTCAGACGGGCTGGCCCAGCGTGTTAAAGATCTGGCTGAGCCTGGCGACTATGTGGTTTGCCTTGGTGCTGGGAGCATCACGACATGGGCCAACGGTCTTGCCGATGCGCTCAAGGCTCTGGCGGGAGAGTAGGCTGTAGGATGTTCAAGGATCTGCTAGAAGAGCTGGGAGGCTGGACGGACAAGGTGCGCGGGCGCCTTTCCAGCAATTTCGATGTCGCGAGCTTCACCTGGTTTCGGGTAGGGGGGCCGGCGCAGCTATTCTTCAATCCGGCCGATGAAGCAGATCTGTCCTATTTTCTCAGAAACCTGCCCGAAGATGTTCCTGTTACCACCATCGGCCTTGGCTCGAACCTGCTGGTGCGGGATGGGGGCATCGAAGGCGTTGTCATTCGGCTTTCCGGGCGGGCTTTCAGCTCTGTTGAGGTTGATGACAATTATGTCGTCAAGGTCGGTGCAGCGATGCCGGACATGCGCTTTGCCCAGCAGATGGCGCGGCAAGGCGTGGCTGGCTTCGCCTTTTATAAGGGCATTCCCGGCTCGATTGGTGGTGCCTTACGCATGAATGCGGGCGCTCATGGGGATGAAACCAAGAGGCGTTTGCTCGGTGCGCGTGCGATGGACCGACAGGGCACTATTCACAAGCTGACCCCGGCAGATCTAGGGCATGGCTATCGCTCTTGTTCCGTGCCGTCGGACTATATCTTCACCGAAGCGACCTATCAGGGCGAGGCGGGTGATCCGGAGGCTCTGAAGGCCGAGATGGATGACGTGTCTGCCTATCGTGAAGAGAACCAGCCAACCAAAGAACGGACCGGCGGCTCCACCTTCCGAAATCCCGAAGGGATGAGTGCGTGGAAGCTGGTGGACGAGGCCGGTTTCAGGGGCTTCAAGCTCGGAGGGGCGCAGGTTTCGCCCAAGCACACCAATTTCCTAATCAATACCGGGGAGGCCTCTGCCGAGGATATCGAGCGGCTCGGCGAGAAGATCCGTGGCAAAGTGCGGGATATGACCGGCCTTGAATTGCATTGGGAAATCAAACGCATTGGCTCCTTTGTTGAAGGCACTCGCGTCGACCCTTTCCAGCAGGACTGATTTGCTCGCTCGTGTTCGCATCTTCTTCATCTGATATTTTTCCGCCTCATGCTTGACGATTTTGCAGGCGGTGTTCTTTTGCACAAAAAATCTGACTGAGAGAGCGCTCTTTTTATGGACGCTGCGGGGGAATAACTTTGTTAACATTTCCCCCCGGAAATTGCCTGCGCTGAGCGGATTCCTGCCCTTTCAAAATGCGAATTTACGCGTCTCGCGCTCCGCTTTGCGTCTGCCAGAAACAAATAAGTGATTTCCGCTTATCATTTGTTAGGAATTTTTAACCATAAATAGATGGATCAAGTGCAAATTGCATGACCTGCAAGAGTGCCAAGCTTTGGCCTCGCTGTCATGCAAGGGTCCAAACCAGAGTAAATACGGCCCTTTAGGCTTTCATTCTGGTAGGAAAGGTGTGGTTAATGACAAAGCATGTAGCAGTGTTGATGGGAGGCTGGTCCTCCGAGCGTCCTGTGTCGCTGAGTTCTGGTAAGGATTGTGCAGATGCACTGGAAGCATCCGGATACAAGGTGACGCGTGTTGATGTGCAAAGAGACATATCCACTGTTTTGTCAGAGCTGAAACCGGACGTCGCCTTCAATGCCTTGCATGGCCCGTTTGGCGAGGATGGATGCATTCAGGGCGTGCTTGAATTTCTCGGAATTCCCTATACACACAGCGGTGTGCTGGCGTCTTCCCTTGCCATGAATAAGGAAAAAGCCAAGGAAATCATGCAGGCTGCGGGCATCCCGGTGGCTGAATCCCGCGTGGTTCACAGGCTGGAAGCAGCCAAGGCGCATGTATTGCCGCCACCCTATGTTATCAAGCCTGTGAATGAAGGATCCAGCTTTGGCGTGCTGATCGTCACAGCAGACCAGCAGCACTCGCCGCAAGAGCTCTATTCGGCAGATTGGCCCTATGGCGACATCGTCATGGTGGAACGCTATGTGGCTGGACGTGAGCTTACCTGCGCCGCAATGGGCGACAAGGCCCTCGATATCATCGATATCGTTTCCAACAACGATACCTTCTATGACTTTGATGCAAAATATGCACCGGGTGGCTCAACCCATATTTTACCGGCAGATCTTAAACCGAATATTTACCAATATATTCAATCGTTAACCATAAAGGCTCATCAAGCACTCGGCTGCAAGGGAATCTCCCGCGCTGATTTCCGCTTTGACGAGACTGCCGGAGAGGATGGCGACCTGATCTGTCTGGAGGTGAATACCCAGCCGGGCATGACGCCGACCTCATTGGTTCCCGATATGGCAAGACATGCGGGCATTGAATTCGAACAACTGGTTAGTTGGATGGTGGAGGACGCTTCGTGCGACCGATAAAGGGCAAAGCAAAGGATAGCAAGAAGGCCGGTGCAGGCAAACGCAGCAAGAAAGCTGCGCTTGATCCGCGCGCCTATGCCTACGAGCAGCGTCGTCTGCCGCTATACCGCCGGATCATTCCTCTCGCAGAGGCATGGATACCGCGTGGTTTCGGCTGGGGCTTGTCCGTTGGCTTTCTTGGTATCACTATCCTTTATGGCGCCTCGATTGGTGGTGAGAACCAGACAACGCTGGAAAAGGCGTCTTCTGTCTTCGGTCTCAAAGTCGAAGCCGTATTGATTTCCGGACAGAAGGAAGTCTCCGAGACAGATATCCTGCGCGTGCTCGGCATCAACGAAGACAGCTCTCTTCTAACCTTTAATGCTTATGATGCCCGCAAGAAACTTGAGAGCATGAGCTGGATCGAAGAAGCGACAGTCCAGAAACTCTATCCGAACAAGCTGCAGGTGGTTATTCGCGAGCAGAAGCCTTTTGCCCTGTGGCAGCGCGGGGAATTTGTGTCTGTCATTTCTTATGATGGCTCTGTGCTGACCGATCACATCACGCCGGAATTTGCCAAACTGCCTCTGGTTGTCGGCCATGGTGCGCAGCGTCAGGCTGCGTCCATGTTCGAGCTATTGGCGCAGTTCCCCTCTATCGCGCGCAAGACACGGGCCGTGGTCTATGTTTCCGAACGCCGCTGGGATCTGTATTTCAAGAATGGCGTGCAGGCCAAACTGCCTGAAGTCGGTGTGGTTGATGCACTGGACAAGCTGCTGGCCTTTGATGAAAAAGGCGCGCTTTCCCGCAAGGATATTACAACTGTGGATATGCGGCTTGCAGACAGGACCTTTGTTCGCATGAGCAAGGATGCTGCAGCCAAAAGGCGCGCAACGCTTAGAACGCTGGGCGCAGATATACCTCAAGAGGTGGAAACATGATGGGTTCTTCCTGGGGTAAACGTGATGCCCGTGGTCTCATTCACAAACGCTCGCAGATCGTGACGATCCTTGATGTTGGCTCGACCAAGATTTGCTGCATGATTGCGCGGCTCGTGCCGCGTCCGCAGAGCGAGGCTCTGCCGCATCGCACCCATACCGTTCAGGTGCTCGGGTTCGGATTGCATCAGGCCCGTGGTATCAAGTCCGGTGTTGTTGTGGATCTTGATCAGGCCGAGAATTCTATTCGTCTGGCCGTTGGTGCTGCTGAAACGCAGGCTGACATGACGGTGCAGTCTCTGGTGGTCAATGTGTCCTGTGGGCGCATCAAGAGCGATACGTTGAGTGCTTCGGTGTCTCTCAGCGGACATGAGGTTGACGAGGTTGATATCCGCCGAGTGTTGCAGGCCGGTGCCAGCCATCTGCTGACGATCGACCGCACGGTGGTTCACTCCATGCCGATTGGCTACTCGCTGGATGGTGGCAAGGGTATTCATGACCCGCGTGGCATGGTCGGAGATGATCTGGCCGTCGATATGCATGTGGTAACTGCGCAAACAGCGCCGCTGAAGAATCTGGAGCTTTGCATCAATCGCTGTCATCTGGATGTGGCGGCCATGGTGGCAACGCCTTATGCCTCGGGGCTTTCCTGCCTCGTCGATGATGAATCCGAGCTCGGGGTCGCCTGTGTCGATCTGGGTGGCGGAACCACGTCGATTTCGATTTTCGTCAACGGGCAGTTCGTGCATTCGGACGCCGTGGCGATGGGGGGGCATCACGTCACCATGGATCTGGCGCGCGGCCTTTCAACTCGGTTGGCCGACGCAGAGCGGATCAAGACCCTTTATGGCAGTGCGCTTCTGTCCCTGTCTGATGATCAGGAGCTGGTTGCGGTGCCGCCGGTTGGCGATGATGACCGCGATTTGCTCAATCAGGTGCCCAAGGCATCCCTCACGCGCATTATCAAGCCGCGTGTTGAAGAAATTCTGGAAGTCGTTCGGGATCGGATCGAAGCATCCGGTTTCTCCGGTCATGTCGGACGGCGCGTGGTGCTGACCGGCGGGGGAAGCCAGCTTACGGGCATGGCGGAGACCGCAAGACGTGTCATGGGACGCAACGTAAGGCTTGGCCGACCACTTGGCGTGGCCGGTTTGCCCGATATTGGCAAGGGGCCCGCTTTCGCTACAGCAGTTGGCCTGATGATTTATCCGCAGGTTGCCCAGATCGAGCAATTTGAAAAAGTACCGGTCAAACCAAAACTGACCGGAACCGACGGCTATCTGTCCCGAATGGGGCAGTGGTTGAAGGAGAGTTTCTGATTTCGATGGATAGTTGCGTGAAACACGCGTGAATCGTTGATCGGAATCAAGGGGTTGAGGTATATTGGATGAATGATTCGTCTGACTGCCTCGCTTGAGAGAAAAAGACAAGTAATTGGAGCAGTATGGGAATGCGTTGCTCCACAGTTTGACGGATTGAGATCGGTAGCAATTCGATCCATGCAGTGAGATGAGGGTACTATGACCATCAATTTGAAGATGCCCGATATTACCGAATTGAAACCGAGAATCACGGTCTTCGGTGTCGGTGGTGCTGGCGGTAACGCAGTAAACAACATGATTGACACCGGTTTGATGGGCGTCGATTTCGTGGTGGCCAATACGGATGCGCAGGCTTTGAGCCTTTCCAGGGCTGAACGTCTCGTTCAGATGGGCGTGGCCGTAACCGAAGGGCTCGGCGCTGGATCACAGCCCGAAGTCGGACGCGCTGCTGCCGAAGAAGTGATCGATGAAATCAACGACCACCTTGACGGTTCGCACATGGTCTTCATCACTGCCGGCATGGGCGGTGGTACTGGTACCGGTGCTGCTCCTGTGATCGCACGCGCTGCTCGCGAGCAGGGTATACTTACGGTAGGTGTGGTTACCAAGCCGTTCCATTTCGAAGGTCAGCGCCGTATGCGTCTCGCAGAGAGTGGCATCGAGGATCTTCAGAAAAATGTCGATACACTGATCGTCATTCCGAACCAGAATCTGTTCCGTATTGCAAACGAGAAAACGACCTTCGCCGATGCCTTCTCCATGGCCGACGAAGTGCTTTATTCCGGTGTTGCCTGCATTACCGATTTGATGGTCAAGGAAGGTCTCATCAACCTCGATTTCGCTGATGTGCGCTCGGTCATGCGTGCAATGGGCAAAGCGATGATGGGAACCGGCGAAGCCTCTGGCGAAGGCCGTGCATTGGCTGCTGCCGAAGCTGCGATTGCCAACCCGCTTCTGGACGATATCTCCATGAAAGGGGCACAGGGCCTGTTGATCTCCATCACTGGTGGCAAGGATCTCACTCTGTTTGAAGTGGACGAAGCTGCAACCCGTATTCGTGAAGAAGTGGACGAAGACGCCAACATTATTCTTGGTGCGACGTTCGACGAGAATATGGAAGGCATGATCCGCGTATCCGTCGTTGCCACCGGCATCGACCAGCTCCTGACCGAGACGGTTGTGCCTGCTGACCAGCGCATGAAAGAACTCTCAGATCGGTTGCGCACGGCAAATAATCCGGCTCAGTTCGAAGCGGCCCAGCAGGAAGAACAGCAGTACGAGGAACAGCCGGTTGAAGCATTGTCTGCTCCTGAGGCACAGAAGCCGGAAATGCTGTCAACCGAGTTCGAGATGCATGAACAGTCTTACGCGCGTCCTTCCGAGCAGGACCCAGCTGTTTCCATTGCTCCTTTCAAGCCGGAAGCTGCACGTGATCCGGTTATCGAAGAAGAATTTGATGCGCCCAAGGCTGTGGTTGAAGAAACCGTGGATGCTGCAACGCCTTTCATTCCGCCGGCAGCTGAGGTGCCTGAAAATCTGCATCGTCCAATGCCAAATGTCGACGAACTGCCTCCAATGATCCAGCGCGAACTGGCAGCCCTGCGCAACCGTGAAGAAGGCATCGAGCATCATGACGATGACAATCGTCCGATGAGCCTTCTGAAGCGTCTGGCGGCTGTTGGTCTTGGTCGTCGCGAAGACGAGCTGGACGGAGAGCATTACCATGAAGGTCATCATGCTCAGCCCGCTCAGCAGCAGGCGCCACAGCAAGCACGTATGGCTCCTCAACAGCAAGCTCCCCAGCAGCAGATGCATGCGCCTGAAGCGCCTGTCATGCCGCGCATGAGCGCTCCTGCAGCGCCTCAGGCTCCGATGTCTTCAGGGCAGGGCATGCCAGCATCCGGTTCACCGCTGAATGAGTTTGCCCCTCGGCCACAGCAGCAGCGTCCGATGCCGAATGCCGGTTATCAGCCGCAGCAGGGCCAGCTGGATGCACAGGGTCGCGCTGTTCCAAATCAGGGCCAGCAGGCTCCGAGAATCAGCGAAGAAGACCAGGTTGAAATTCCTGCATTTCTGCGCCGCCAGTCTCGGTAACACTTTGTTACAAAGACAGGAATTGTGAATTGATCAAAAGGCCGATACCTTCAGGGTGTCGGCCTTAAGTATATGTAATATTGAGATTTATTAAAGTGGAGGAAATTGCGCCTTCCCTGTGCGTTAAGCGTAACAATGGGTAAGAAAGCGTGATTTGGTAAACGGAACCCTGCCAAGTTATGTTGACATCGAAATAAAAGCAAAGCGTACCGGTATTTGCCGGGCGGGCGAAGCGCAAGAGCGCACAGTAGCCGCCAAATCTGGCAATAAGATGGATACGATTAGGGGCAATATAAATGGCCAAACTGCTAAACGCCAAGCAAACCACTTTGAAAGAACGCGTTGTGGTTTCCGGTGTCGGTGTGCATAGCGGCAAACCTGTCGAAATGATCTTGCATCCTGCTGACGCAAACTCTGGCATAACCTTCCTTCGCGTTGATCGCGAAAAGAAGACCGAGTTTGAGATCAAGGGGGACTATTCTTCTGTCATCGACACAAGACTTTGCACCATCGTAGGTCATCCCGAAAAGGGCATGGTAGCGACCATCGAACATCTCATGGCGGCATTCCGCGGGTATGGTGTTGATAATGTGATGGTCGAGATTGATGGCGACGAAGTGCCCGTCATGGACGGTAGCGCGCGGGCCTATATCGATGCGATTGATCAGGTGGGCTTGAAAGAGCTGCCTTTTTCGCGTCGCTACATTCGTGTGCTCAAGCCGGTTCGTGTGCAGAATGGTGATTCTGTTGGAGAGCTTCTGCCTTACGAAGGACAGCGCTTTGACGTGACCATCGACTTCGAGAGCGACGCTATCGGTGTACAGCATTTCGATGATGAGATGACGCCGGATGTCTTCAAGCGCGATATCAGCCTTGCCCGTACCTTTGGCTTCATGTCTGATGTCGAACGCCTTTGGGCGGCTGGTTATGCGCTGGGCTCTTCCCTTGAGAATTCCGTTGTCATCAATGATGAACAGAAAATCGTCAATCCGGACGGTCTGCGCTATAAAGACGAATTCGTCCGTCACAAGACACTGGATGCGGTTGGCGATCTGTCGCTGGCTGGTGCTCCGTTGTTGGCGCATTATCGCTCCTTCAAAGGCGGCCACAAACTCAACTTCAACATGCTTGAAGCCTTGTTCGCGGATGACAGCAATTGGGAGTGGGTAGAAGCCGTGCCAGCCCTTCGCAATGCAGCTCGCGTTGGCTCTGCCGTAGACGCCGCGTCTGTGCGGATCGCATTGGGGCCAGAAACCAACTAGGTCGCCATGTATGATGGATGAGAAACAGGGTGGCGGTGGTCACCCTTTTTTGTGTCTGCGTTGGGCCTGATTATTTGATTGATCGCGGATTTGCTTGCATTGGCATGTTTGCTGTGTAGATTTGGGTAGGCAATTGGCATTCAGACACAATTTTTCCCCAATTGTGATTTCTGTGATGGTAAGGACGCGCGCTTTATTGTTAAGACAGGGAATTCAACTAGGTTAAACCGGTTCGCTGATTGGATGAACGGTTTGGCTTTGCTGATCATATCGTAAAGTGCTGCTCTGTGATCAGAGTAGAGCTGGTTGTTCGGGGCAATCAGGCAGTGAGTGCCGATAGAGATTTGTTCCAGTTAAAGGATAGTAGTATCGATGGATTTTCTTTTCGCGAAACGGATCTGGTTCGGGCTCGCTCTCATTGCATTGTCCGGTTTGGGCGCATGCGCCAGCAAGGATCCATCGGATCTGGCCTTTGAGGAAGTTCCTGCAGAGAAACTCTATGCCGAAGGGCTCCTCGCGATGGAAAATGGCGATCGCAAGGAAGCGAAGAAGAAGTTTGATGAGTTGGATCGTCAGCATCCCTATTCAAACTATGCACGCCGTTCGATGATCCTGAATGCCTATTCTCAATATAAAAGCGGTCAATATACCGAATGTATCTCTTCGGCCAAGCGCTTTATCACGCTGTTTCCCGGCGACGAAGATGTGCCATATGCCTACTATCTGATTGGCCAATCCTATTTCAATCAGATTCCGGACGTGACCCGCGATCAGGACACGACCAAAAAAGCCCTGCAGGCAATGAACGAACTGATTCAGAACTATCCTGATTCTGAATATACCAGCGATGCGCGCCGCAAAGTTCGTGTGACCATGGATCAACTGGCCGGTAAGGAAATGCAGGTTGGCCGTTATTATCTAGAGCGCAAGGAATATATTGCAGCCATCAACCGGTTCAAGGTTGTTGTGACGGATTATCAGACAACGCGTCAGGTGGAAGAAGCCCTGATGCGTCTGGCTGAAGCCTATCTTGCTCTTGGAATTACCCATGAGGCACAAACCGCCGTTGCCGTTCTGGGCCATAACTATCCTGATAGCAAGTGGTACAAGATGTCCTACAACATGCTGAACAAGGATGGCTATGAACCTGAGATCAACAAAGGTTCCTGGATGGCCAAAATTCTGGGCTAAGGGCTGGCTATTCCTGCCTTGCTGTCTATATTCCTGTTGAAATGATCATGTTTTGTTCATGTCAACCATGCATTGCCCGATTGCTTTTGATGAGGCAATTGGCATAGCATGGCGCGCAAATCGAGTCAGCTTTGCGATTGCCTGATGCTGTCTGCTCTTATGAGGAAACCATGCTCGCCTCGCTTTCAATTCGCGATATTGTTCTGATTGATCGACTGGATCTTGAATTCGGTGACGGTATGACCGTTTTGACCGGGGAGACCGGTGCTGGTAAGTCGATCTTGCTGGATTCCCTCTCGCTGGCTCTTGGCGGGCGTGGAGATGGCAGCTTGGTGCGCGCCGGTCAGAAGCAGGGGCAGATCGTGGCCATGTTTGACATTGCGCCCAGCCATCCTGTGTTTGCCTTTCTGGAAGAGCAGGGGCTTGATCATGATGGCGATCTCATCCTGCGTCGCGTTCAGAATGCTGACGGCAGAACCCGCGCTTATGTGAATGATCAGCCGGTCAGCGCGGGGATGCTGCGCAGGGTTGGCGAAGGGCTCGTCGAAATCCATGGCCAGCATGACGATCGTGCCCTGGTGGATGCGTCAGAGCATCGGGTGCTGCTGGATGCCTTCGGCAGCTTGCAGAGCGAGCTTGAGGGCGTACGCAAGCGCTATAAGGCTTGGCGCAAGGCAGAGCACGATCTGGCCACCCTGGAAAAGACCATCGAAGAAGCCCGCAAGGAAGCGGACTATCTGACCGCGTCTGTTGAAGAGCTGGGAAGCTTCAATCCCATTGAAGGTGAAGAAGAAGAGCTTGCTGCCAAGCGCACCACGATGATGCAGTCGGAGAAAATTGCGACCGATCTTAATGAGGCTTATGAGGTTCTGGACGGGAATGGCTCGCCCATCCCATCGCTTGCCAGCATGATGCGCAGGTTGGAGCGCAAGACCGAGCAGATGCCGGGCTTGCTAGAACCTACCTTGTCTCATCTGACAATCGCCCTGAATGAACTGGAAGACGCTCGCAGCAGTCTTGAAGAGGCGCAGCGTCAGACCGATTTTGATCCACGTGAGTTGGAGCAGATCGAAGAACGGTTGTTTGCTTTGCGTGCTCTCTGCCGCAAGCACAAGGTGACCGGCGATGAACTGGTTGGCCTGCTCGATCGGATGCGTTCCGAGTTGGATGCGCTGGACCATGGCGAGGAGCGGCTTGTTGCGCTGCATGCAGCAGCGTCCGAGACCAAGGCATCTTATGACAAGGCTGCAGAGTCTCTGAGCCGCAAGCGGGCCAAAGTCGCCAAGGATCTGATCAAGAAGGTGATGGTAGAGCTGCCATCCCTGAAGCTTGAAACAGCCCAGTTCCTTGTCAACCAGACAAGCGACGCTGAGGCACGCAGCGAAGAGGGCATCGACCAGATCGAATTCTGGGTGCAGACCAACCCGGGGACACATCCTGGCCCGATGATGAAAGTTGCGTCCGGCGGTGAACTGTCGCGCTTTCTATTGGCCTTGAAGGTGGCTATGGCGGACAAGGGGTCGGCCCCGACGCTGGTCTTTGACGAAATTGATACAGGCGTTGGTGGTGCTGTGGCAGATGCCATTGGGCGGCGCCTTGCGCGGTTGGCAGAGAATGTTCAGGTGCTCTCGGTCACCCACGCGCCGCAGGTGGCCTCGCGAGCCAACGCCCACATGCGCATTGCCAAGAATGCCGTCAAAGGCGAAGATCGCGTGGCGACGGGCGTGACGGTGATCGATGGGGACCATCGGGAAGAAGAGATTGCCCGCATGTTGGCTGGCGAAGTGATATCGGATGAGGCACGGGCTGCGGCGCGGCATCTCATTTCCGGTAAGACAACAGGAGCATAAGGCGTGGATCGGATTAGTTTGCGCGAGAAGCCGGTTGATCAATTGGAGGCCGACGAGGCGAAGGCGGAGCTTACCTACCTCGCCGAAGAAATTGCCGAGGCCGATAGGCTCTATCACCGCGAAGACGCGCCGGTTCTGACCGATGGGCAATATGATGCTCTGCGCAGGCGCAACAGCGCCCTTGAGCTGCGTTTCCCCACGTTGCGCCGGGAAGACAGCCCGACCTTCCGCGTCGGGGCTGCTCCTTCTGAAAAATTTGCCAAGATCACGCACGTCGTGCCGATGCTGTCGCTGGATAATGCTTTCAGCGATGAGGATGTCTCCGAGTTTGGTGCCCGCGTGCGGCGCTTTCTGGGCCTTGGGCGTGAGGCTGCGCTGTCGATCACGGCAGAGCCGAAGATTGATGGGCTGTCTGCATCCATTCGCTATGAAAATGGCGAACTGGTCTACGGTGTCACCCGTGGCGATGGCACTGTGGGCGAAGACATTACGGCCAATATCAAGACCATTGCCTCCATACCCAATCGCCTCAAGGGTGATAACATTCCTGACGTGGTGGAAGTGCGGGGCGAGGTTTATTTCCCGCGGTCGGAATTTCTGGCGCTGAATGAGCGACAGGCCGAAAGCGGCGGCAAGACCTTTGCCAACCCGCGCAACGCGGCGGCCGGTTCTCTGCGCCAGCTCGACGCCGAGATTACGCGCTCGCGCAATCTGGCCTTCTTTGCCTATGCCTGGGGGGAAGTGAGCGAGCCCTTGGCCGAGACCCAATATGAGGCCGTGCAGCGGATCGGCTCATGGGGCTTCACCGTCAACCCATTGATGCAACGCCATGACAGCATCGAGGGCCTGATCGAGCATTATCATGCCATCGAAGCTCAGCGGTCGGCCCTTGATTATGATATCGACGGGGTGGTCTACAAGGTGGACCGGCTTGATCTTCAGGGGCGGCTGGGCTTTGTTTCGCGGGCGCCTCGCTGGGCCATTGCGCACAAGTTTCCTGCCGAAAAGGCAATCACCCGCTTGCTCGAGATCGACATTCAGGTGGGCCGTACGGGCGCTCTGACGCCGGTTGCCAAACTGGAGCCGGTAACCGTGGGCGGTGTGGTCGTTTCCAACGCGACGTTGCATAACGAGGATGAGATTGTCCGCAAGGATGTGCGGGTGGGCGATATAGTCACCGTGCAGCGGGCAGGGGATGTCATCCCGCAGATTCTCGGGCCGGTACTGGACGAGAATTCAGAGCGCGGCGAGGCTTATGTGTTCCCCACTGTCTGTCCTGTCTGTGGCTCTCATGCGGTACGCGAAAAGAAGGAAAATGGCGAGCTGGATGCTATTCGTCGCTGCACGGGCGGTCTTGTCTGTCGAGCGCAGGCGGTGGAGCAGCTCAAGCATTTTGTTTCGCGCAATGCCATGGATATTGATGGTCTGGGTGAAAAACAGGTCACGGCCTTCTTCGAGCAGGGCATGATACGCAATGCAGCCGATATCTTCCATCTTAGCGAGATGGATGCACAGAAGGGCCGTGGTGAACGGCTGCGTGATATGGATGGCTGGGGGCCGACCTCGGCGCGAAACCTGTTTGCAGCCATTGATGAGCGTCGCGATGTAGAGTTGCATCGGTTCATCTTTGCGCTGGGTATCCGCCATGTAGGTGAGACGACAGCCAAGCTGCTTGGGCGTTATTATGGCAGCTTCGCAGCTTTGAGAGAGGCCATGAAGGCGGCTGGCGACGCGAACAGTGATGCTTGGCAGGACCTCCTCGGTATCGACGGGATCGGGGCGATTGTGGCGCGCAGCATCGTGGAATTCTTCAATGAAGAACATAATGAAGAAGTCATTGATGCGCTCTTGCAAGAGGTGACGCCGCAGGAAGCCGAAGCGGTACAAACCGACAGTTCCGTTTCCGGCAAGACGGTGGTCTTTACCGGCAGCCTTGAACGGCTTTCCCGAACCGAAGCAAAAAATCAGGCCGAAAGCCTCGGTGCCAAGGTGTCTGGCTCGGTTTCCAAAAAGACCGATATTCTGGTGGCTGGGCCGGGCGCAGGCTCCAAGCTGAAGAAGGCACAGGAGCTTGAGATCACCATCATGACGGAAGATGAGTGGATCGCACTGATTGAGGGCTAGTCCCCTCTGCGGCCTGCCATGATTGGATCGAATGAAAAAGCCAGCCTCTTCATCAAGAGGCTGGCTTTTTCTTTTTTATTAGCGTCCGTCTTTAAGGCGTGTCTTAGGCTGCGTGGATCGGCTTTGTGGCCTGCGCCAGCCACGCGCGGACATCCTCGGGGAGTTCGGCTGACAATTCAGCAAAAACCTGCTCGTGATAGTCATTGAGCCAGCCGATTTCTCTCTCGTCAAGCAGAGACACATCAATCAGGCGCTGATCGATGGGGCAGAGCGTGAGGGTTTCAAAGCCATGAATCGGAAGCTCTCCTCCTGCGATGGTTTCAGCCTTGGTGACGGTGATCAGGTTTTCAATCCGGATACCCCACGCTCCGGTCTTGTAATAGCCCGGCTCGTTTGAAAGCACGTTGCCTTCTTCCAGCGCCACGCCACCGCGCTTGGAAATGCTTTGCGGGCCTTCATGACAGCAGAGATAGGAGCCTACGCCATGGCCTGTGCCGTGGGCATAGTCGAGACCAACCTCCCAGAGTGGCTGGCGGGCTAGAGTGTCCAGCTGAATGCCCTTGGTATCGGCAGGGAAGCGGGCCAGCGTCAAGGCAATCATGCCTTTGAGAACGCGGGTGAAGCGATCCTTCATTTCCGCATCTGGTGTGCCGATGGCGATGGTGCGGGTGATGTCCGTGGTGCCATCAGGATATTGCCCGCCGGAATCAACGAGGAATAGCGAATTCTGATCGAACTTGCGGTTGGTCGCCTCCGTTACCCGATAGTGCACGATTGCCCCGTTGGGGCCGGCTCCGGCGATTGTGTCAAAGGAAATGTCCTTGAGGCACCCGGTGGATGCCCGGAACTCTTCCAGAGCCTTTGTGGCTGCGATTTCGTCCAGAGTATCGGTCGGCGCCATGGTGTCCAGCCAGTGCAGGAACTGGCACATGGCCAGACCATCGCGATGATGGGCTTTGCGCATGCCTTCCAGCTCTGCGGCATTCTTGATGGCCTTGGGCTTGAGGCATGGGTCGGCTGCCTTGATGATGGGGGAGCCTGCATCCTCGATCATCGTCTTGATCGCAAAGGGAACAATGGTTTCGTCCAGCATCCAGCTTTTGTCAGGGCCGGATAACGCAGCGATGATGGCTGGCAGATCCTCAAACGGTGCGATGGTGACTTGAGTGGGCAAATGAGCGCGGGTTTCATCGGGCAGCTTGGCAAGGTCCGTGAAGAGATAGGCTGTGGCATCCGCGCGCACGATGGCGAAGGCAAGGGGCAGAGGCGCGCAAGCCACGTCACTACCACGGATGTTGAACAGCCAGGCGATGCTGTCGCCCTGCGTGATGAAGGTGGCGTGAGCCTTGGAGGCGAAGCCTTTGGCGATCTTGCCAAGCTTGTCTTCCGAGGGTTCGCCTGCCAGCTCCATTGGGTGGGGCACAATGGGGTTTTGCGGGCGGATCGGGTGGTCCGTCCATATCGCATCCACCGGGTTGGTCTCGCAGACAACAAGGGTTGCTCCCTTTTCTTCGCATGTCTTGCGGAACCGATCGACTGCACTCTGGGTGTAGAGCCAAGGGTCAAAGCCGATGGTTTCTCCACCTTCCAGTGTTCCGGAAAGCCACTGGGAGACCGACTTTTCCAAAATAGCGACAGGCGTCAGCAGCTTGGTATCAACCTGATCTTGCACTTGCAGGGTATAACGACCGTCCACAAAGATGGCGGCGGATTTTTCTAGGATGACAGCACTCCCGGCAGATCCTGTGAAACCAGTTAGCCACTCAAGGCGTTCTGCATACGGGGCCATGTTTTCGCCGCCGAACTCGTCCGCGCGGGACATGATGAAGCCATCAAGGCCCTGTGTCTTGAGCTGCTCGCGCAACAAAGGGATGCGGAGGCGTCCCTGATCAGGGTTTGCCGTATCACTAAAATCTTGAAACATATTGATTTTCCTGAGAGATGCGGGGTTGGGACTTCGGGTCCGCTCCCTGTATAGACAAGGATTTTCGCCTTCACAGTGCCAAATTTCAGCAGGTCGAGCAAGGGCGGTAAGGCCTGCGAGAGGGAAGTTTTTATCATGCATAAAAACTGAATATTTGCGAAAATGGACTATCTAAAATTTTCGTTATGCATATTGCGCATCGCTGTTTTGAGTTATTGGGTCTTTTTGAATGGAGGGGGATAGCCCATATTCCATGATGTAAGTCAAACAGACAATCACCATACAGAAGAAAGGTTATTATCATGAACTTCTTTAACCGCGCTCTTGAAAAAGTTATCACGGCTCGTGAAGAGCAGGCTCAGCGTTTTGTAGACGAATATATGTCTGACCGTGGCCTCGACTCTATCATCGACATGACCAACGATCCTCGCGGCTAATCGCCGTGAGGCTTCCTGGATGATTTAAGCGTGAAGACAAATTGCCGATCAGGCAGACATCCAGAGAAGCGTCCGGACGGGAGGAGCAAAGCCGTCCAAAAACAAACTCCACTAAAACAAGCGGGCTTAGGCCCGCTTTTTTTATTTATGCTCTCTCATTTTAGTGGCCTGATCGCCTTATCCCTAAAGATGCGTGAATGTGAATGACATAGCTGGATAGATTGCTATGCAGAATTAGTGTGGCTGACTTGAGAAACTGTGTATTTTTGTTTCCAAGGCAGTCTGCTATATAACTTTGGTATAAGGAAGCGGTCAAAAAATTGACCGAAGATCGAAAGGAAAACCAAATGTCCATTCTTAGCAACGCTTTTGAACGCCTGATCGCAGCCCGTGAAGCTGAAGCTCGTTCTTACATCGAACTTTACTCCGCTGACTTCGAAAATTCTGTATCTGCTCGCGACGACAACGACAAATAAGATCCTTGAACTTCCCCTTCAAGGGAAGCTCAAGGGTACCCCCGCATATATGAGGCATGTGGCCTTTATATGCCTGGCTCTGAGAGGAGCTTCCGGGCGGATGCCCGGAAAGCAAATGGCTTTCAGATGCAACAAAGCAGGAAAACTGGTCGATCCTGATGGATCTCTGCTTATCTCTCGAGGACCAGAACAAGCCAACCATCTTCTTTGACTGTTCTGATATGCCGGAAGCCTTGCAGGCGATAGGCTGCAAGAACGCGCGCGCGCTGATGCGGCAGCAGGCCGGAGAGGATGACACGTCCGCCAAGGGCGAGATTGTTTGCCAGATCTGGCGCCATTTTGCACAGTGGCCCGGCCAGAATGTTGGCTACGATCAGATCAAATGGCCCTTTTTCCTTGAAAACCGGATGACTGAAGCCTGCGGCCACCGCTGTGGTGACAAAGGGATGCACTTCGTTGATGCGGATATTGTCCTTGGCCGTTTCGATCGAAACCGGGTCGATATCCGTTGCCACAATTTCCTGTTTCAACATCTTGGCGAGCCCGATGGCCAGTACGGCCGAGCCTGTGCCCAGATCGAGAATGCGTAGCGGATGCGTGCGGCGTAGCTCGTCGCTCAGTACTTTCAGGCAGCCTGCCGTTGTGCCGTGATGGCCGGTGCCAAAAGCCTGACCCGCATTGATCTGCACCGGAATGCGCCCATGCGTATCCATGCCCTTGTCGTGGGAACCGTGGATAATGAAGCGGCCAGCTTCGACCGGCACAAGGCCTTCAAGGCTCTTTGACACCCAGTCAACGTCTCCCAGATCTTCCACCGCGAGCGGAAGCGCGATGTTGAGGCCAGCCAGCTCTGAGAGCGCCTTTTTGTGTGCGTCCTTGATTGCCTCTTCTGAAGGGTAGAGGGAGAGGGCCCAGATGCCATTATCCTCATCAATTTCGAAATTCGAGATGGCAAAGCCGTCCTCTTCGAAGATGACTTCAAGATGCTTGGCGGCAGCCTGAATGTCTTTTGCAGAGCCTTCGGCATAAAGATAATGGGCCATGGTTTCCTCTTGTAAAGCTGATCTGGACAGTCGATAGACCTTCGAAGCCTTAAAGGCAAGCGGGAAGGATCAATGTTTCTCCACGAAACTGTCAAGGACGCGCTTTTGGCCCGTCTGGAACTGGATCGTCAGCTTGTTGCCTTCTATGGACTTGATTTCTCCATAGCCGAATTTGAGATGGAACACCCGTTCGCCAATGGCGAATTTGGACGGGCTATCGGAAACACTCTTTGCGACCAGTTCGCCTTCGATTGTCGTGGTGGCCCGTTTGGCCTTGGGCGTGGACGACTTGCCCCTGCTGGCCTTGTTGGCCTGTGCCCGTTTCCAGCCCGGCGTGTCATAGCTATTCTCGAAGGGATCGGATGTGTCAAACCGGCTCTTGCCATAGATGGAGCCGCCCACACCGGATGCGCCATAACCGCCATAGGTAGACTGGCTTTCCTCTATCTCCACATGTTTGGAGGGAAGTTCATCAAGGAAACGCGATGGAATGGAATTTTGCCAAAGGCCGTGAATGCGCCGGTTTGAGGCAACATAGATCTTGGCCCGCTTCTTGGCCCGCGTGATGCCCACATAGGCAAGGCGGCGCTCTTCTTCCAGCCCCTTGGTGCCGGATTCATCCAGCGCGCGCTGGTGGGGGAACAGGCCTTCTTCCCAACCGGGCAGGAAGACGGTGTCAAATTCCAGCCCTTTGGCCGAATGCAGGGTCATGATCGAGACGGCATCGTTGGTCTCGGCGGAATCCCGATCCATGACCAGCGCGATATGTTCAAGGAAGCTGGGTAGGGAGTCGAACTCCTCCATGGAACGGATCAATTCCTTGAGGTTTTCAAGGCGGCCCGGTGCGTCTGGTGATTTGTCCTTCTGCCACATTTCCGTGTAGCCGGATTCATCAAGGATGATTTCGGCGAGTTCTGTATGCTTCATTGTGGCAAGCATGGTGCGCCAGTGATTGAACTGGCCCAGAAGGCTTTTCAGCGAATTGCGTGGCTTGGGCTTCAATTCCTCTGAATCGACAATCTCGGTTGCCGCTTCCATCAGCGGAATTTCCTCGGCGCGCGCCAGATTGTGGATCTGCTGGACTGTCGCATTGCCCAAACCCCGGCGCGGAGTGTTGACAATGCGCTCGAAGGCCAGATCGTCCGCAGGCTGTACCATGGCTCGGAAATAGGCCAATGCATCGCGAATTTCTGCCCGTTCATAGAAGCGAGGGCCGCCGATGACGCGATAATTGAGCCCCATGGTGATAAAGCGGTCTTCAAATTCGCGCATCTGGAAGGACGCGCGCACCAGAATGGCCATGTCATTCAGTTCATGCCCGTTGCGCTGGTAGGATTCGATCTGGTCGCCAATGGTGCGGGCTTCCTCTTCGGAATCCCAGATAGACGCAACGGTGACCTTCTCTGCTTCATCATCCTCGATTTGCGGATGCAAGGTCTTGCCAAGCCGTCCGGCATTGTAGGTGATGAGATGGGAGGCTGCTGCCAGAATATGAGCCGTGGAGCGGTAGTTGCGCTCAAGGCGGATGACCTTGGCGCCGGGGAAATCCTCTTCAAAACGCAGGATATTGTCCACTTCGGCGCCGCGCCAGCCATAGATCGACTGGTCATCGTCGCCCACACAGCAGATATTGTGGCTCGATTGGGCCAGCAGACGCAGCCAGAGATATTGCGCCACGTTGGTGTCTTGATACTCGTCCACCAGAATATAGCGGAATTTCTGATGATAGGCCGCCAGCACGTCAGGATTCTCGCGGAACAGGCGGATGCATTCGAGCAGCAGATCGCCAAAGTCGCAGGCATTGAGAATTTTCAGGCGATCCTGATAGGCTTTGTAAAGGGCGATGCCCTTGCCTTGCGCAAACAGGAAGGCTTCATCCTGCGGCACCTGATCAGGTGAAAGACCGCGGTTTTTCCAGCTATCGATCAGGGTTGCCAACTGGCGTGCAGGCCAGCGCTTTTCTTCAATGGCATTGGCCTGAATGAGCTGCTTGAGCAGGCGGAGCTGATCGTCCGCATCAAGGATCGTGAAATTGGACTTGAGGCCGACCAATTCGGCATGGCGACGCAGGATCTTGACGCCGATGGAGTGGAATGTGCCCAGCCACTGCATGCCTTCCACCGAGCCGCCAATGAGTGAGCCGATACGCTCCTTCATCTCGCGGGCAGCTTTGTTGGTGAAGGTCACCGACAGGATCTGCCAGGGAGTGGCGCGGCGGGTGGCTAGAATGTGACCAATGCGGGTGGTCAACACGCGGGTCTTGCCTGTGCCTGCACCAGCCAAGACCAGCAAAGGTCCGTCAAGGCTTTCCACTGCATCACGCTGTTCGGGGTTGAGCCCGTTCAGATAAGGCGTGGGGTGCATGCGGGCCAGCTTGGCGCGTATGCCTTCCTGATCTTCCTCCTGCATCTCGTTATGCGGAGAGATTGGCGATGGTGCAAAAAGATCAGACATAGAGGCTACCGGGTCCAACTGTGTTCGGTTTTAAGAGCGCTGATCGATGGCTTTGATCGGCTCGTGCGCTCATGCATTGGTTCAAACGCTATTCATATTCAAGACCGGCTCGGATCGTGTGTGAATAGCTCTGGGTTTGGATTGTTTAATGGCCTTGCTTCTGGTTTGCAAAGGGCAAAAGCGCAAGAAGGGATCCATGCATCGAATCCAAACAAGAACATTATAGCAACAAATGTGGTTTGTCAGGGGCAAATTTGCCCTTTTGGTGATCTTTTCGCCCCAGATCGCTTCCGACTGCCCGGATGGCTGTTTTCTTCTCTCTATCGGAAGGCAGGCGATTGAAAGGCCTTGGCCCTCTAGCGATGTTCTTCGACCTGTGTGTTGATCAACACGGCGTTGAAATGGCGAAGGGCATCCACCTGCCGGGCCCAGCCCAGAATACGGCCCGGATTGTCCGGATCAAGCACGGCGAGATTGCTGCCGCCATTGTCATCAAATTTCTTGAGCGCCAGTTCCAGTGTGTCCTGCAGCTTGATCGGTTCCATATTATGCTCAAGTACGGTGTCTTCAATGGGAATGTCTGCCGCTAGGGGAGTGTAAAAGTCCGCAATCGTGGTGTTTTTCACGACATAGCGATGGGAGCCTTCATGCAGGAAGATGCCGCGCATGCCCAGTTGCCAGTGGAAATAGGAGCGCCCGCTGAGCGCCACGGCGAGGCCGTTGGAGATGGAGACCGTCACCAAGAGGGCGATAGAGAGTGCATAACCGCCGGTCAATTCAAAGACGATCATGGTCGTGGATATGGGCGCGCCGAGCATGGCCGAAGCCACGGCCCCCATGCCCAGTAGCGCATAAAGGCCATGAGTGGAGGCTATTTCGGGCAGCAAGGGTTGCGCTATGAGGCCGAAGGTGCCTCCGACCATGGCGCCGATATAAAGCGAGGGCGAGAAGATGCCGCCGCCAAAGCGCGAGGCCAGTGTTATGGATGTTGCCAGTGCTTTGGCGACAATGAGCGAGAGCAGCATCGTCAGGGGAAGCTGTTGCTTGAGCGCAAGGTCGGTCGCTTCATAGCCAACGCCCAGCACCTCAGGAAAAGCCAGAGCAATAAGGCCAACGAGAAAGCCGCCAATGATCGGGCGGTATATGAGCGGCATCTTGATGTGGCGCGCGATCCAGTCTGTGCCGAGCAACGAGGTTTGGAACAGCACCGCAACAATGGCGCAGACGATGCCCAGAAGGGCAAAGGACGGCAGCTCCCAGTAAGAGGTGATCTGGTAGTCGGGGATGATGAAAGAGGCTACATCGCCAAAAAAGAGGCGCGAGAATGTGGTGCCTACCGCAGACGCCAACACGATGGGCACGAAGGCGGACATGGCATAGTGGCCCAGAATGACCTCATGGGCAAAGAGCACCCCTGCGATGGGCGCGTTGAACGAGGCCGAAACTGCACTGGCCACTCCGCAGGCGAGCAGCACTCTTTGTGATGCAGCCGGTATGGCGAGCCTACGGCCAAGAGATCTGGCCAGACTGGCGCCCAGATGCACGATGGGGCCTTCGCGGCCTGCACTTGCGCCAGCCCCAAGGGAGATGATGGTCACCGTTGCGCTATCCAGCGCTTGCCAGAAGCGTAGCCCTCTGCCGCCGCGCGCTCGCGCTTCGATGACATCGGCCACGCCTTCAGCGCGTTTGATGGGGTGGACATATTGCAGAAAGGCTCCAACAAAGACGCCGCCAAGGGTGGGAGCTGCAACCACAAGCCAGGATGGAGCCTCTCGCAGAGCCGCAATGACATTCTCTGCGCTTGTGCCCAGCCAGAACCATTGCACGCCGCCAATGCCGAGCCGAAACAGAATGGCGGCCAGAGAGACCATAAATCCGATCAGAATGGAAAAAAGCCAAAGCTTGGGCTGCTGGGTCGAAATATAGATCGACCAGTTCGGTTCTATCCAGCTTCGTATCAGTTTGATCGGGTTGGTCCTGATCATGGTCGGCAAACTCTTGTCGCTGAGCCGCTGTAAAGGGAGAGGAGCCGTTGATCGGTTTCACCCCGTTTTCATTGCAAAGCTTTGAAATTTTTGCCTCAAACGTCAAGCCTAACCTTCGGCAGAATAGGGGGAAAAGCAAAAAGCCGCCTTGTGGGGCGGCTTTTGGGTTTTTATGTCTGTCATTTGCGCAGATGAGCGTGTGCCAAGGCTAGCTCTTGGGGGCGGGAGGTGCCTGCTCCGAATCGCGCTGGCGGGCAAAATCGTAGAACTTGCCCGATTGCAGGTGATAGACCCCTTCCTTGCAGAAGACCTTGGAAGCGGCATTGGCGATCAGGGCGCAGGCCATGAGCGGCAGCATCATCTGGTGGTTATCGGTCATTTCCATGACGATGACGAATGAGGTGATGGGGGCCTGCACCACGCCGGTGAAGTAAGACACCATGCCCAAAAGCACGATGGCGCCGACGGGAACCTTGGGGAAGAAGCCTGCAAGGTCAGCTCCGAGGCCGGCTCCGACTGACAAGGACGGGGAGAAAATGCCGCCCGGCAGGCCGCTGATGGATGAGGCGATGGTGGCCAGCAGTTTGAGCGGTGCATATTCAAGGCGCAGATCGGTTTCGCCATGCAGCACATCGCGGGCTGCTTCATAGCCCGAACCGTTGACCGCGCCATCGGTATAAAGACCGGCAAGGGCAACAAACAGGCCGCACAGGATTGCGAAGGGAACCGGATGGGCTTTGATGATTTTGCCGACAGTGCCGGGCAGGCCATAGGTAAACAGCACCAGAATCTTGGAGAAAAAGCCGCCGGCCAATCCGCCAATTACGCCCACGATGGGAACCGCTATCCAGCCCCAGCCGAATTGCAGCAGATCGTGGGAGGTGCCAAAATAGGTGTAGTTGCCGAAAATAGCCATGGATGTGAGACCGGCGAGAATCACCGTGCCCAGGATCATGCCACTGGTGCGCATCTCGAAAGAGCGGCTCATTTCCTCAATGGCAAAAACGATCCCTGCCAGAGGTGTGTTGAAAGCACCAGCAATACCGGCTGCAGCACCGGCGAGGATGAGGCCGACTTGGCGTTTGGGAGCGATGCGGCCTGTCAGGAACATGACAGCTGCGCCAACCTGAACGGTGGGGCCCTCACGGCCAGTCGATGCCCCGATCATCAAACCGAGCAATGTCATGATGACCTTGCCCACGGCCGAACGGATGCCGACGAGTCGGGCACGGCTTGTCGGGCGCTTGAGGCGTCGGGCTGCGATGGCTTGCGGGATACCGGACCCTTGCGTTCCGGGGAAATACCGGTTGGTGGCCCAGACAATGGCACCAAAGCCGAGCGGTGTTACGAAAAGGCCTGCATAGGGGTAGGCTTCGATCAGTTGACGATAAAGATCCTGGCTGGAATCGGCACCCATGGCCAACACCACTGCGGCGAGGCCAACCATAATACCGCCCAGTCCGAAAATGATCCGTCTTTGCCAGATCATGCGTTGGGCTCTGACACGCTTGCCATGCGGAAGATGCAGGTGAAATCGGTTGTTCATGGTTCTAGGCTGGCTTTTTGGTTTTGCTCGTGGAAATGAGTGTTTGAAATGCGATAATCAAAGCGAATTCTCATTCCGGCTGCCTCCTTTGAAAAGAAGGAAACCGGCTTCAATGGTCCAACAATAGCAAAGGCCGCAAGCGGGTCAACAGAGAGTGACCATGTATCACGTTGGCTTTAGGCTACCATTCGAAGGATTATGAGCGCTGATCAACGCAAAAAAGACCCCGCGAAAACAATGTTTTCGCTGGTATGACAATCTCATATCATTCGTTAAATGGGGGCAGAAGAGCGGAATCGAAAGAGGAGCTATGCATGGGACGATGAGGCCAGATTTCAAGCCATGATGCGATACAATGCTGAAAAAATTTATCGCCCTTTCTCCGGTGGGCGTCTGGCTGTGCGAATTCAGGGGCTCGGTCTGGCAATTTGCGCGTGAGTGTGCGTAATTGGATCAAAAAGCTCAAAGCCAATCTATCCGGAGTGTTCTATGTCTACTGCCGTTCAGCCCCATTTCAAACATCACAAAAACGAGGAGGCCATCAATACGGTCTGTTCGAAATTGTCGGAACGGTTCGGGGACCGATTCACGATGGGCAAGGCTCTGCGCGAGCAGCATGCCCATACCACGACGGGCCTGCAGAACGAAATGCCGGACGGGGTTGTCTTCGCGCAAAGCACTGAGGAGGTCTCCGAAATTGTTGCACTGTGCAATGAACAGTGCGTGCCAGTGATCGCCTTTGGCTCGGGCTCTTCGCTTGAGGGGCAGTTGAATGCGCCCTATGGCGGCATCTCTGTTGATCTTTCGGGCATGAACGCCATTCTGGAGGTTTGTGCCGAAGATCTCAACTGTACGGTTCAGGCGGGCGTGACCCGCAAGCAGCTCAATGATTATCTGCGCGATACGGGCTTGTTCTTTCCCATAGATCCGGGGGCAGATGCTTCTCTTGGTGGTATGGCCGCTACACGGGCCTCGGGCACCAATGCGGTGCGCTATGGCACCATGAAAGACAATGTGCTTTCGCTCAAAGCCGTCATGGCTGATGGCACCATCATTGAAACGGCCAGCAAGGCCAAGAAAAGCTCGGCCGGCTATGACTTGACCCGTCTTCTGGTGGGCTCCGAAGGCACATTGGGCATTATTACAGAGGTATCCCTTAAGCTTTCCGGCATTCCGCAGGCCATTTCGGGGGGCATTTGCGGCTTTCCCGATCTGGAGAGTGCGTGCAATGCCGTGATCATGACCATTCAGTGCGGTATTCCGGTGGCGCGCATTGAACTGCTCGACAGCCTTCAGGTCAAGGCCGTCAACCTGCATTCCAAGCTGGGGTTGGAAGAACGCCCGACATTGCTGGTGGAATTCCACGGCACGGACAGTGGCGTTGCAGAGCAGGCGGAATTGTTCGCCGATATCATTGAGGAATTCGGCGGCTCCGATTTCGAGTGGGCAACCAAGCCGGAAGATCGCACCCGCCTGTGGACGGCCCGTCATGAATCCTACTGGGCCACCTTCTCTCTAAGGCCCGGCGCCAAGAGCGTATCCAGCGATGCCTGTGTTCCCATTTCCCAACTTGCCGAATGTGTGCGGGAAACCCAGAAGGATATCGAGGCGACCGGTTTTCTGGCTCCCATTGTGGGTCATGTGGGCGATGGCAACTTCCATGTCCAGCTGCTGCTCGATCCTGAAAATCCGGAAGAGCATGCCAAGGCGGATGCGTTTCTTGGGCGGCTAGCCGAGCGCGCCATTGCCATGGGCGGCACCTGCACCGGTGAACATGGTGTAGGGCAGGGCAAGATGAAATATATGACCAAGGAATTCGGCCCAGCCCTGAGCTATATGATCGCGATCAAGGAAGCGTTCGATCCAAAAAATATCATGAATCCGGGCAAGATATTGCCTGAGCATGGCTAGATCGGGCATGATGGGCACTTTGATGCTGAATTTCTTTTGTCTTATCAATGCTTGTCCATCTGGTTTGTCCTTTTCAGATGGCGGTGCAAGTGTTATTTGGGAGTAAGAAATTTTTAAGACTTACCAACGGAATGAAGGGTCGGGTCATAAAATCGGCGGGGCGGTATGCATCCATGCTCTTGAGTTTGGCGTTTCCGGTCTGATCGGTTGGTTCTTGTGTGAGTGAACGGTTTTATTGCAAGCAAGTTTTGTGATTTTCAAAAGTTGAAACTGGCTTTGAAGGGCATTCACTTCTGAGGGATTTCTTGATCTGATCTTTGTCCGTTTGTTTTCCAGGGGGGCAGGGTCCTGAATAGTCTCTATTTTACGATTGGTGGGTCCATTTTGCTGGCGCTCGTCATAGCGCTGGTTGGACCGCTATTTGTTGATTGGACATCCTATCGTGCCGCTTTCGAGCGCGAGGCCACGATAGCGCTGGGGCAGCCTGTGCATGTCTTGGGCGCTGCCGACATGCAAATCCTGCCCATGCCCCGGCTGCATTTTGAAAGCGTGCATGTGGGGCCTGATGAGCAGAACCCCATTCTGACCGTTGATGCATTCGATATCGGCATTGAGCTGTTTCCACTTGTTCAAGGCAAGATCGAAGTCGTTGACATGACTTTGAAAAGCCCGTCTCTCAAGCTTGAGGTGGACGAGCAGGGCCAGTTCGACTGGCGTCAGGATGGCGGTAAGCTCTGGGATCTGGATATGGAAAAGATCCGCCTGAATGATGTGCGGATCGAAAATGGACAGATTGATTTTCTCGACAGAAGCTCCGGCCGCAGCAAGCGCCTGACGGGGCTCAACGGGGGGCTGGAAGCGCGCACGCTGGTCGGCCCTTACAAGATCGAAGCCGCCTTCCGGATGGATGGAAATCCTTATTCTCTGATGCTTTCAACCGGCACCGCAAGTGCCGAGGGCATGCGGGTCAAGAGCCTTTTGACGCCCGCCAATTTTGCTGTGTCCCTTGCCATGGATGGCAACATTCAGGAAGGGGCAGACGAGCGGCTCCATTATGTCGGCACCACGCGCATCACCAATGCCATTGAGGGGCTGGAAGGCTCGGTCACACCATGGACCTTGAGCGGGGACAGTGATCTTACGGCCTCATCGCTGGTCATGCCGCAATTCGAGTTTTCCCATGGTCCGGTGGATCAGGCCTATCGGCTGAATGGCGCAGGCACTATCGATTTTGGCGCGAAACCGCGATTTGACGTGGTGGTTTCTTCGCGTCAATTGGATTTCGACCGTGCTCTGGGCAATGGACCCAATGCGCCGATCAATTTGCAGGACGGTATCGAGACGTTGGCCAATTCTCTGGCCGAGATGCCTCTGCCCGGCATTCCAGGACATATCGGATTTGATGTCCCCGGTGTCATTCTCGGAGGCGGTGTGATCCGGAATTTGCAGTTGGACGCGGATCTGGTTGGCACGGCATGGAAGATTGATCAACTGACTGCAGACCTGCCGGGACAGACGATTGTTTCTCTTTCGGGACTGTTTTCCCGTCAGATGGACGACAATGGCAAACGCAACGGGTTCGAAGGGCAAGCGCGCATCCGATCGGATCAGCCGTTGGCCTTTTCCAAATGGTGGCTTGATGATGCGCCGACCAGTGGCCAATTGACGCCCTTTGACCTTAGCGGGCAAGTGCTGGTCAAATCGGACCATATTCAGGTGTCTGATCTGGATCTGTCCATGGAGGGCGATCGCGCCACGGGCTATATCGACTGGTATGCCGGCACTCAGGGGGACGAGAGCAAAGGCGATGCCCTGTCCATCAATCTGGACGCGGAGCGGATCGATCTGGATGCGGTGATGGGGGTTGGCTCCCTTTTGCTGAGCAATTCCTCCGGTTCAAGAGCGCCTTTGCAGGATATCGCGCTTGATATTGAAACCAATCGACTGGTGTCGGGCAGCTTTGAAGGCAATAGCCTGAGCGCCAAATTGCGGCTGGCCAAGGGCAGCATTGAGATCGACCAGTTGAGTGTCGACGATTTTGCGGGTGCCACGATCTCGGCACGAGGCCTGTTGCAGGATGTTTCGGGCACGCCCCATGGCCGAATCGAGGGCAAGATCAGCGCGGATGATCTGGAAGGGTTTTCTGCGCTTATTGAAAGGCTGGTTCCCGATCAGCCTGCTGCTGGCTGGTTTGCACGCAATCAGAGGGCCATGTCGCCTGCCGATCTTTCCTTCTCCCTTTCGGGGGGCAACGCTGAGCGTGGTTTAAGCGCCAAGCTGGACGGCACGCTTGGTGGCGGCAATGCCTCCCTTAAAGGCACTCTGGATGGTGCGCTGGCAGACTGGGCCAATGGCGATCTGGATCTTGCTGTCGACATGGATAATCCCGATGGGCGCAAGTTGCTATCTCTGATGGGGTTGGGCGACGGGCTCATCGACTTGCCTCGACTGTCCGCGTCTGCCTCTCTCAAAGGCGCACTGGCGGATGGCGCTGCCTTTACGGGCTCGCTCAAGGCTGATGACGGTGCATTGACCTATGATGGCGATGTGCAGTTTACCCCCGATGGCCGGGATGGTCTGAAAAGCGAGGGGCAGGTTGCCTTCGAGACCTCTGATCTGGCGCCTTATTTGATGGCGGCTGGCGTATCTCTGACCAATCCGGGGGAAAGCCTACCGGTTTCATTGAAGGCCGGGCTGACCCTTGATGACAAGGCACTGGCTGTTGATGCGCTGGAAGGGCAGTGGAACGATCAGCCTGTGTCGGGCGCACTGAACCTGACGCATCGGGTTAACAATCGCCTGCTCAAGGGTGCTGTCGAGCTTGGGGATATGGATGGCATCTGGCTTGGTGAAACGGTGCTTGGCGCCGGGCGGCTGACAGCGATTGATCGCAATTGGCCTGATCTTGCCTTCATTGCGCCTGTGACCACAGGGGAGGATCTGCCCATTAAAGTGGATGTCTCGGTGAAGGCGCGCAGCCTTGAGCTTGCTGCGCCCTATATTTTCCAGCAACCATCTTTCTCTCTTGTCTGGCAGGATAGTGGCCTGTCTGTGCGCGACTTCAGGGCCTTGTTGCAGGGCGGAGAGGTGAGCGGCGGTCTGGATCTGGACAATGTGGAAGGGGAAGCCCTTCTTAAATCCCATATTCGGGTTGAAAATGCCGCTTTGGCGCCGCTCGTCTGGCAGCGTGACGGACGCTCTGTTGCCCGCGGGCAGCTTGATGTCAATCTCGATGTCGAAAGTCAGGGACGGTCCATGGCGGGGCTGGTGTCCGGCCTCTCCGGCACGGGGACCTTTACGCTTAAGGATGCAACGCTCAACTATCTCAATCCGTCGGCTTTTGCGCAGGTTATTCGCGCAGTCGATGCCGGTATGGAATTGAATGACGAGGAAATAAGAAACACCTTCGTCTCCCACATGGATGCTGGCTCCACCGAGGTTTCCAGCGTTGAGGGCACCTTTGTCATCGCTGGCGGGGCCTTGCGCGCCAACAATATCGAAGCCGATGCGGATATCCTCCAATCTCGTGGCAATCTGGTGGTCGATTTGTCCAATCAGACACTTGATGGCGATTGGTCTATCAAGGTCGAGCCGGATGAGGAAGATGCTGTGACCGGCGCCCAGCCCGAGGTGGGGCTTGCTTTTTCCGGTCCGATGGAAGCGCCCGAGCGCGTGGTTGATGTTGCGCCCTTTACCGGCTATCTGACCATTCGCGCGTTCGAGCGGGAAGTGGACCGCGTGGAACGTTTGCAGGCCGATATTCTGGAGAAAGACCGCATGCGTCGATTACTGCGTCTTTATCGCGAGCGGGCCAAGCATCGCGAAGAGGAGCAGATAGCCAAGGAGAAGGAAGCGATGGCAGCCGAGCAGGCTGCTGCTGAGGCGGAGGCCAAAAAGGCGGACGAAGCACAAGCCGCCAAGGAGCGAGCCCAAGCCGAGGCTGCAAGGCAGGAAGCACAACGCAAGGCTGAGCTAGAGGCAAAACGGAAAGCGGCAGACGCTGCTAAACGGGCAGAACAAAAAGCCCGGGAAGATGCCGCTGCTCAACAGCGCGCTCGAGCAGAAGCGGAACGCAAGGCTGTGGCAGAGCGGGAAGCTGCAAGAAGAACAGAAGAATCCCAAAGAGCCAAGGCTGAGGCGGATCTGCTTGAATCCCTGCGCCAGAAGGACCCTGTGCCAGCGCCTCAATCGGAGAAAACAACAGCTACGCCATCCTTTGACATCAATGCGGGAGACATCATTATGCGCCCGTTGGATGAACTGACGACGCAATCGGTTCCGTCCGCTACCCCACAGGCGCAGCCAGAAGAAGCGCTGCCGCCAGCAAATTATATTGATTTGCCGCAGCGTCTCAACACCTTGCCCAAGGATCGGATTGTACCTTCACTCGGGCAGGGACGCTCGTTTTCGTTTTCAGATGATGATATGGCGACGGACTATATAATCCAGAATTATTGAGGCCCGCCATCGGGGCTGGCATCGTCAAACTGCGCAGAGATGCGGGATTTGTAATAGTCCAGAACCGAGATGCGGATGGCTGAGGAAAGATTGTTTCTGCCGCGGTCCTTGTCGATCTGGCGGATAATGTCCGCCAGAGACTTATTACGGCTATCGGCCAAAACCTTCAGGCCTTGCCAAAATTCATCTTCCAGAGAAATGGACGTGCGATGGCCAGCAATGGTAACGGAGTGCTTTTTCATCGCCTTGCCACTTATTCGCCCTTGTCGTCCATTTGAGACGCGTCGCCCAATGCCTCACGCTTGTGGCCATCGAGATGGCGTTCCAGCTTGTCCGTTTCAAAGCGCTGTTTGGTTTTTTGCGCTTTGGTCTGGCCAAAGAGGGCGCGGTTGGCTTCGGCCTTCTTCTCTTTCTCGGTGCGCGCCTTTGCTTTGCGCGCCTGTCTGAGATTTATGACGTTGCCCATAGCAACCTCACCCCGATTTGATGCTGGAAGGAATGGTGCGCGTTATTTCTTGCGGAAGGCATCCAGAGAGACGACTTCTGCGCCTTCTTTTTCCCTGTCTGCCTTGTCGGCTTCTTCGGTGCTGTCCTCGTCATCGGAGGCGCTTTCCTTTTCATCGTCCGAAGCGGCAGGTTCCGCTGGCATTGAGAATTCTTCGTCGTTGGGAGCCAGCACCGTCAAGATATCGTCATCACCGCCTTCACCCTGTTCATCGGCATTCTCGATTTCTTCTTCCATCTCGATTTCGAACTGGAGAGAGAAATGGACGCTAGGGTCAATGAAAGTGATGATCGCCGTATAGGGAATATAGAGCTTTTCGGGAATGCCATCAAAGGACAGTCCAATCTCAATGGCCTGATCGTTGGCCTGCAAATCCCAGAACTGGTGCTGCAAGACAATGGTCATGTCATCGGGATATTTTTCCAGGAGCCTTGGCGAAATGCGTACGCCGGGCGCTTGGGTGTTAAAGGTGATGTAGAAATGATGCTCGCCGGGCAGGCCTGTGCGTGCAACCTCTGTCAGGACCGTTTTAACCACGCCGCGCAACGCATCCTGTGCAAGGATGTCATACCGGATCAGGTCTTCGCTCATGAGGCCTCCAAAAATTGGACATAAATTTGCCGCCACAATGTCTGAGGCGCATCAAGAAAGTCAAGCAAACGACTGGGAAAACTCAGTTCGGATGGTCAGATATCAACCGTTGCTGTTGCCTTTCAGTCTTATACCCGAGGTCCTTAGTGAGGGCTTCTGTTGCCAGGTGCCCCCGAACCCCGCCTAGCCGAGCATACCGACTAGGGCTTTAGTGGCTAGTCGCACTGCTTAAGCAGCAGCGAGACGAGAGCCTGCATAGTTGTCATTTGCAACTACTCAATTAGCCCGATAACGGTGGTACAATGCCGGGCAAAAGCACGATCTTTACACCCTCGTCGATCCTAGTTCGCCCCCAGCAAAAACACCGTGTTTTGCAAAATGGTCAAAAGCGGTGCTTTTGGTGGAGGCGCCGGGTACCGCCCCCGGGTCCGATAGGCTTATTACAAAGGCCATTTATTGCCATAGTCACCTGCGTGACAACGCGAATATAGGGTGGCTTCCTGTAAATTTAAAGTGGGAAATCAGAACTATGCGCATATTGTGCAGTTCTGGTTGATGCAACGGGGCCTCTGCCTTCCTGCTTGGCCATATTCCGCGCGCCGAGAATCGTGTAACACCGTGGAAAAGAAAATTGGCTGAAAGGATCAAAATGCAGACCTATCTCGATTTGCTGGCCCATATTCTGGACAATGGTGCCGATAAGGGGGATCGCACCGGCACCGGTACGCGCTCTGTGTTTGGCTATCAGATGCGATTCGATCTGGCGAAGGGCTTCCCGCTCTTGACCACGAAGAAGTTGCATCTGCGCTCGATCATTCATGAGCTGTTGTGGTTCTTGGCCGGAGATACCAATATTGGCTATCTTAAGGAAAACAAGGTGCGCATCTGGGATGAATGGGCCGACGAGAATGGCGATCTGGGGCCTGTCTATGGTCACCAGTGGCGCTCTTGGCCTGCGCGCGATGGCGGCACGATAGATCAGATCAGCCAGCTCATCGAACAGATCAAGACCAATCCGGATAGTCGCCGCCTGATCGTTACGGCCTGGAACCCGGCGGACGTGGATCGCATGGCGCTGCCACCCTGTCATTGTCTGTTCCAGTTCTATGTCGCCAACGGGCGCCTTTCCTGCCAGCTGTATCAACGGTCTGCGGATGTTTTCCTAGGTGTGCCGTTCAATATTGCCTCCTATGCGCTGCTCACGATGATGGTGGCGCAGGTGTGCGATCTGGAGCCGGGGGATTTCGTGCACAGCCTTGGGGATGCGCACCTCTATTCCAACCATTTTGAACAGGCGCGCCTGCAGTTGACCCGCGAGCCGATGTCTCTGCCGATCATGACGATCAACCCGGACAAGCGCGATATCTTTGGTTTTGTCTTCGAGGATTTCGAACTGAGTGCCTATGATCCGCACCCGCATATCGCTGCGGCTGTTGCCGTTTAAGGGGGGGGAGCATGGGCGGACGCACCGAACCGAGGATCGTTTTTCATTATGCGGTTGCCGACAACGGCGTGATTGGCAAGGATAATGCCATGCCCTGGCATGTGTCTTCCGATCTCAAGCGCTTCAAGGCGATGACCATGGGCAGACCGCTCATCATGGGCCGGCGAACCTTCCAGTCAATCGGCAGACCCTTGCCCGGTCGTACGAACATTGTCGTTTCACGTGATCCCGACTTCTACGCCGATGGCATCGAAATCGTGGCGTCTATTGACGCTGCTTTGGATCGTGCCAAAGCCATTATACTGGAAGATGGTGGTGACGAGATTGCGGTGATCGGTGGGGGCTCTATTTATAATGCACTCTGGGATCGGGCGGATCGGCTCTATGTGACCCATGTTCATGCCGAGCCGGAAGGGGATACCTTTCTGCCTGCAATCGATGCGGATAGATGGTCTGAAGTCTCGCGTGAGCCGACTGTGCAGAATGAGAATGACAGCGCGGCGATGACCTTTGCCATATATGAAAAGGCCACCTCATAAAGTCGGCTTTCACGCTCTTTTGAGGGGATAAGCATGCTTCTCTTCCGTTTTGCCATGGAAATCGCACCGCCAAACAGGGGACTTGCATCCAAAAGTCCAGTTTGGTCTTGATTTTGTGTCTCGGGGTAACCACCTTGTCTCCAAAGTCGCGTTTGCACCCTGAATGTGGTGTCCTTTATAAGAGAGACGGGTGAGGAGCTGCTTTCCGGGTTGCCAACTGGCACGGATTGGCTCGCAGTATCTCAGCATCTATGTGGAAATGCGCTAAGACTTTAAAAACGGTCAACTTTTCTGTCTTAGGCTGCGCTCTGCCCGACAGAGGGCTGGTCGCAAGATAGATAACGGGTTCCTAACGTAAGGATTGATTATGCCTTGGAACAATCAGAATGGTGGTAACGGAGGCCCTTGGGGGGGCGGCGGCGGTGGCCGCAATGGTGGTCCTTGGGGGCAAGGTCCTCAGAATCAGGGTCCAAATCCGCCAGATCTAGAGGAAATGATCCGCAAAGGGCAGGAGCGCCTTAAGCAGGTATTCCCTGGTGGTGGTGGCGGTTCGGGCGGTGGATCGCTCGGCCTCAAGGGCATTGGCCTGTTGGCTCTGGGTGCTGTCGCAATCTGGATGGCGACCGGCTTCTATACCGTCAAGGAAGGGGAGCTGGGCGTTGAATTGCTGCTCGGTGAACCGATTGCCGTTTCGACCTCTGGTCTGAACTATAACTTGCCTTATCCGATCGGTCGCGCCGAGACGGTCAACGTTGACCAGATCCGTGATGTGACCATTGGTTCTCGCGAGTTTTCCAATCAGCGCGGTTCCGTCAGCAAGCGTGACGTGCCCGAAGAAAGCCTGATGCTGACCGGTGACGAAAACATCATCGATGTGGACTTCAAGGTTCAGTGGAACATCAAGGATCCCGAAGCCTATCTGTTCAATGTTGATAGCCCGGATATCGCGGTCAAGCAGGTTGTGGAATCTGCCATGCGCGAGATCGTTGGTCGCAACACCATGGACGAAGTACAGACCGGTGACCGTGTTGCCATTCAGGTGGCAGCTCGTGAACTGACCCAGAAAATGCTCGATAAATATGATGCGGGCGTCAACATCATTCAGGTTCAGTTGCAGGGCGTTGAGCCACCAGAACAGGTGATTGATGCGTTCCGAGATGTGCAAACGGCCAAAGCCGACAAAGTGCGCATGCAGAACGAAGCTCAGGCCTATGCCAACAAGGTTGTTCCGGAAGCAGAAGGTCAGGCAGCCAAGATTCTTGAAGCCGCCAACGCCTATCGCGAGCAGACCGTTGCGGACGCTCGTGGTCAGGCCCAGCGCTTTACCGAAATTCTTGGTGAATATGAAAAAGCACCAGCGATTACACGCAAGCGTCTCTATCTGGAGACCATGGAGCAAGTTTTGGGTAGTTCCGAAAAGATCATCCTTGATAGCAAGTCTGAAGGCGGTTCTGGCGTGGTTCCGTATTTGCCGCTCAATGAACTGACCAAGAAAGCGGGGAACTGATCATGTCTGTAAAATCTGTCTTTGCTCTGGTTATTGCCGCTGTCATCGCCGTTTTGTTGTATGGATCGGTGTTCCTGATCTATCCGCATGAACAGGCTGTTGTGACCCAGTTTGGCCGCATCGAGCGGGCTGTGCGTGAGCCGGGTCTGTATTTCAAGACGCCGTTCATTCAGAGCGTGGAATATCTGGACAAGCGTGCGCGCTATCTGGAACAGTCCGAGCGTGAGGTTATCGCCTCTGGTAAAAAGCGTCTTCTGGTAGACTCTTTCGCTCGTTATGAGATTTCCGATCCCATCGTGTTCAAGCGTCAGGCCAAGTTTCTGTCCAACTTCGAAAGTCAGTTGAACGGCTTTATGGAAGCATCGCTGCGTGACGTTGTTGCCGAATATACCTTCAAGGATATCGTGCGCGACAAACGTGACGAACTGGTCGAACTGATCCGCAAGAGCGTGGATGAGAAGACCCAGCGTCTTGGGGTGTCTTTGGTTGACTATCGCATTCGTCGAGCTGACCTGCCTCAGGAAAACTCCGAGGCTGTCTATCGTCAGATGCAGACTGAACGTCAGCAGGAAGCCAATGGTATTCGCGCCGATGGTGAAAAGCTCTCCCAGCAGATCCGCTCTGTGGCAGATCGTAATGCAACGGTTATTATCGCCAATGCAAAACGGGATGCAGAAATCCAGCGTGGTGTTGGTGATGCGCTTCGAAACAACATCTTCGCAGCTGCTTATGGCAAGAATGCGGACTTCTTCGAGTTCTACCGTACCATGAAGGCTTATGAAAACAGCCTGTCCAATGGGGATACGCGTCTGGTTCTGTCGCCGGATGGTGAGTTCTTCAGCTACTTCAATAATGCTGGTGACTCTCCTGCCGCGATTGCGCCGGCTGCTGACGCTTCTTCTGATGCAGCAGAGCCGGTAGCACCAGCCTCCAATGATGTCGCCGCCACTCCGGCTGTTAGCCCAAGCGTTGCTCCGGATGTTGTAGAAGATCCTGCGGTCTCGACCAACTGAGACCTTCATTAGATATTGGCTTGCGCGGAACAGCTTAGGCGTGCCGCGCAAGCCTTGCCACTTTCAGGCACCAAGAGGGCAATATGTCGGATTTTCTAGCTGCTATCGGTCTGGTCTTCGTGATTGAGGGCTTTTTATGGGCCGCTATGCCGCGCAGCATGAAGCGCATGATGCTCGAAGTCGCGACAATCCCCGGCGGCAATCTCAGAATCGGTGGGCTTGTTGCCATGGTGTTCGGGGTTCTGCTTGTCTGGATGATCCGCGGCTGAATGGTCTGCTCTTTACAATGCACCGAAACATCTGCTCGGTTGCCGCTAATTCCCACCCTCTTTCTCTTCTTTCTTGCGCCCTTGCCTGTCTTCTTTTAAGGCTTAAAGCCACCGGGTTTTTCGCTGGGAGGGGGCTTTGCCCACCAGTGCGCAAGGAAGAGAATCATGATCCGTTTTTTCATCGCCGCTTCGCTGTTTCTCGCCGGACCAGCTTTCGCAGAAACATGTGAGAATGGGGCCATTTTCGAGGCTCAGGACAATGACGGCAACCAGCATGTGCTAAAGACCAATGGTCTTGTCGATCCGTTCATTTTCGAAATGCATACCGCGGGCCATCTTGTCTGGACACTGGAAGCCGAACAGGGCTGCTCCAATGGTATATCCGTGTGCTGGATGAGCGTTCAGACCACCGAGGAAGAACCGATCGATATTCCTGTCGAGACTGTTCAGGAAGGGGATAGCATCAAATACTATGTATTCGCGCATTTGCGCCAGACATTGGCCAGTTTGAAAATGGATGATGAGCAGTTTGACACCATGGCGCAATGGAATATCGAGCGACCAGACGACTTGTTCGAGAGCTTGGCCATGCCTGTCAATGTGTATGCATTCAAGGGCTGCAGATAAGTCATGGCGCAAATCTCCGGGATGAGATTGGCAGACCGGTAAGCATCTTGCCTTGCTGGAGGACTTACTTGTCCGTTCAATGAGGCTTAATTTTTTCCTGATACTGTATGATGTCCTTCAAGGGATCTGGATTTGCAGGAAGCGGGGCTGATTTGCCTTGCATGGGAAGAAAAGGTCATGACTCTTTTGCACGTTGCTTCGAAGCTGCAGCATAAAGGCTGCGGAGGGTGGAGCTTGGCTTGCCTTTTGGCGTTTCTTTTGTCTTTGTTCCTTGTTGCTTCTGCTTCCGCCCAGCAAGCGACGCAGAGTGCATCCCATGAAACCCGGCGCGGACCAAGGAGTGTGGCTGATTTGGCGGAGCGCCTGACGCCCGCCGTCGTCAATATTTCTACCATTTCGTTGGTCGCTGCTGAAGGGGCGGTACCCATGCCCAAGGTGCCGGATGGGTCGCCCTTCAAGAAATTCTTCGATGACTATTTTGATGAAGACTCCCCCGAGCTGGACAGCAAGCGGAGCATGCAGTCTTTGGGGTCCGGATTCGTGGTCGGTGCCGAAGGGTTGATCGTGACCAACTATCACGTCATATCGGAAGCAGACCGGATCAATGTCAAATTTCACAATGGGTCAAATTATCGCGCCGAGCTTGTCGGGTATGATAGCAAGACGGATCTGGCTCTGCTCAAGGTCGATGCTGACAAACCGCTGCCGACCGTCTCTTTCGGTGGTGCGAAAGATTTGCGCGTTGGCGATTGGGTCATGGCGATCGGCAACCCCTTCGGGCTTGGCGGATCGGTTTCCATCGGCATTGTTTCGGCGCGCAACCGGATCATCAATAACGGACCTTATGATGACTTCATCCAGACGGATGCGGCGATCAACCGTGGCAATTCGGGCGGCCCGCTGTTTGACATGTATGGCAATGTCGTCGGGGTGAATACGGCGATCATCTCGCCCACCGGCTCTTCCATCGGATTGGGCTTTGCCATTCCTTCCGATATCGCCCAGCGGGTGGTGCAGCAGCTTCTTGATTATGGCGAGGCCCGGCGTGGCTGGCTTGGGGTTCGCATTCAGGAGCTGTCTGTAGATCTGGCAGAGGGGCTGGGCGTTAGTGAAGTGCGCGGGGCGCTCATTACATGGGTAGACAAGGACGGACCAGCTTTTGAAGCGGGGCTTAAATCCGGCGATGTCATTTTGGACTATGATGGCACTCGGATCGAGCGGGTGCGCGACTTGACGCGTCTGGTTGCCGATACGCCAGCTGGCAAGGAAGTGGATGTCGAGTTCGCCCGCAAAGGGCAAATTCTGAGCCGCAGGGTGATCGTTGCCCAACAATCGGAAAAAGAGCGCAAGACGGCGCAACAGCCTTATATGGCCCCCAATGGGGCAACGCTCTTTGGTATGTCTCTTTCACGGCTCAGCGCACATGTGCGGCGGCTGCATCATCTTGATGATGATGTGGAGGGCGTTGTGGTGTCCGATGTCGAGGCAGGGAGCCTCGCCGAGCGCAAGGGGATCGAGGCTGGAATGGTCATCGTCGAGATCAATCAGGAAATCGTCTCTTCGCCCAGCAATCTGATTGAGCGCCTTGATCGTCTGAAGGCCGAGGGCAAGAAGACCCTGCTGTTTCTCGTGGCCAAGCCTGATGGTGGAGAGCTGGAATTTGTCTCCATCAAGCTTGAGGATGTCGAAGCCGAAGGTCAGCTGCACTGAGAGGCGTGTTTTCCGCAAGCCGAGCGGTCAAGGGTGACAGAAATGAATAAGGGGCCGAATGGCCCCTTCATGCTGTTTTTGATTGTGTCATGCTCACTTTATGCTCAGGCAAGCACAAAGTCTTCGGCCTTGTAGCCTTGTAGGAACAGAAGGCCGGTCAGGTCGCCATGGTTGATGACGAACTCGGCCTGTGCGGCCACCTTGGGCTTGGCATGCAGTGCAACGCCAGCACCCGCACTCATGATCATCGGCAGATCGTTGGCGCCGTCACCAACGGCCATGGTTTCTGAAGGGGCCAGCTCGTGTTCTTTGATGAGGGCATTGAGGCGGGCCAGCTTGGCATCCTTGCCCAGAATGGGCATGCCGACCTCGCCTGTTAGCAGGCCCTCTTTTTCAATCAGCAGGTTGGCGCGGTCTTCATCAAACCCGAGGATTTCGCGCACGCGTGACGTGAAATGGGTGAAACCACCCGAGACCAGCGCGCAATAGGCCCCGTTGGCCTTCATGGTGTGCACCAGCGCCTTGCCTCCGGGCGTGAAGGTAATGCGCTCGGCAAACAGCTTGTCCACGATATCAAGGCTGAGGCCCTTGAGCAGGCCAACGCGTTCCTTGAGTGCGGGTTCGAATTCGATCTCTCCGCGCATGGCGCGTGCGGTGATGTCGGAAACTTTTTCCTTCAGGCCTACTTCATCCGCCAGCTCGTCGATGCATTCCTGCTGGATCATGGTGGAATCCATATCGGCCAGCAGCAGCTTTTTCTTGCGGCCTTTGCTGGGCTGGAAGATTACATCGACAGGAGCCCCGCCGAGGGCGGCGAACAGCTCGGCGCGCAAATTCGCATAATCGGGGTGATGCGGGATAACAAAATCACAGGCGACCCCTTCCATCAGCCAGGTAAAATCTGTATCGACATGAATGATAGATTGAACTTCAGCCACAAGATCGGCGCTGACGGCTGGGTCAGCTGGCGCGCTAATGAGGGTCAGGGTGAAGGACATGACAGCTCCAAAAATGGGAACCTCTTATCGAGAGGCTACAGAACTCGCGTGATTGATAGCGGAACACAGATTGCAACGGCTCCGTCAGCGGTGTTGATAGCTGGGCCAACGGCCAGCGGCAAGTCTTCTCTTGCACTAAGGCTTGCACAAATCGTTGATGGCGTGATTATCAACGCCGATTCAATGCAAATTTATGACCAATTGTCTATTCTTTCAGCCCGCCCTACGCCTGAAGAAATGGGAGACGTGGAGCATCGGCTCTATGGCTATGTAGACCCGGCCGAGCGCTACTCCGTGGGGCGCTGGCTTGACGACGCGGTGGCTGCCATCACAGATGTCAGGGCAAGGGGGCAATGTCCCATTCTGGTTGGTGGCACGGGCCTCTATTTCAAAGCCCTGCTTGAGGGGCTCAATGTGGTGCCTGATGTGCCCGACCCCATTAGGGCCCACTGGGAGAGCGAGCTTGACCGGTTGCAGAGCCCCGAAGCGCTGCATGCGATCCTTGCCGAACGCGACCCGGACATGGCAGCCACCCTCAAACCCGCAGACGGGCAGCGCATCCTGCGGGCGCTGGAAATTCTCGATACGACAGGCAAGTCCCTGCTCGAATGGCAAAGGAATCCTGTGCTGCGCCACGATCCGGCCATTGCACAAGGGGCCATGAAGTTGGCGCTCTGTCCGCCGCGCGATCTGGTTTACAAGAAAATCGAGGCGCGTTTTGATCAGATGGTGGAGCTGGGGGGCATCCGGGAGGCGGTTCATATGGCCAGCCTCGGGCTTGATCCGGACCTTCCCGCCATGAAGGCGATCGGCGTTTCCTATCTGGCGGACTGTGACGCGGGGCATCTTGACTATGAAGAGGCCATCCGCCTGTGCAAACGGGATACACGTCGCTATGCAAAAAGACAGATGACCTGGATCCGCAATCAGATGTCAGATTGGCCCCTTTTTGACACCGCAGAGGATGCGATTGCCCATTTTTTGATAGAAATGAAAAAATAGGGGGTGGGAAACTGGTCTAATATTGCGAGCATTCCCAAAAATTGTGGCAAAACGGGTTGACCTTGCCGGATTGAGAGACTAACGTGCCTCGCGAAACGAACGGAAAGCTTGTAGCGATTATGCGAAATATTCTTGTGATTCTAGTGGGTAGGCGCGCTGCTGTGATGATTGGGTAATCATTGCAAATGGTGGTGCGCGTCTAGGGCCTTTGAGGGGCCCTTTTTTATTGCCTGATTGGAAATGACAAAGCGTGTTTCTTGGTGGATACAAGGTTTGCGGGCGGAAGGGCCAAGGCTGTCGGGAGGAGTGATCAGACGTTCTGATCGATTTCTGACAGATGACTGATAAAATGGAGCCTCGTGCTGTGCGAAGGCTCGGGTTTAAGGAATGGATGAATGACACGGCAGATGACGGGTGCTGAGATGGTTATTCGTGCTCTGAAAGATCAGGGTGTGGACCATATTTTTGGCTATCCTGGGGGCGCGGTTCTCCCGATCTATGATGAAATCTTTCAGCAGGAAGATATTCGTCACATTCTCGTGCGCCACGAACAGGGCGCTGGCCATGCAGCAGAGGGCTATGCCCGTTCAACCGGCAAAGTCGGCGTGCTGCTCGTGACCTCTGGTCCTGGCGCCACCAATGCCGTGACCCCGCTGGCCGATGCGCTGATGGATTCCATTCCTCTGGTTTGCATTACCGGGCAGGTTCCAACCTCCCTGATCGGATCTGATGCCTTTCAGGAGTGCGATACCTCCGGCATCACGCGCCCTTGTACCAAGCATAACTATCTGGTTCGCTCCATTGAGGATCTGCCGCGCATTCTGCATGAGGCCTTCTATGTTGCACGTTCCGGTCGACCAGGGCCGGTTGTTGTTGATATTCCAAAGGATGTCCAGTTCGCGAGCGGCATGTATCATGGACCGAGCAATGTCAGCCACAAGACCTACCATCCGCAGATCAAGGGTGATCTGGATGCGGTTCGCAAAGCGGTTGAAATGCTGGTTTCTGCCAAGAAGCCGATGCTTTATACCGGCGGCGGCGTCATCAATTCAGGCGCAGAAGCCTGTCAGATGCTGCGCGAGCTGGTGAGCCTTACCGGTTTCCCTATCACGTCCACGCTGATGGGACTGGGTGCCTATCCGGCATCGGGCAAGGAATGGCTCGGAATGTTGGGCATGCACGGCACCTATGAAGCCAACATGGCCATGCATGAATGCGATGTGATGCTGTGCGTCGGGGCGCGGTTTGATGACCGCATCACCGGGCGGCTTGATGCCTTCTCGCCCAACTCCAAGAAGATCCACATCGATATCGATGCGTCCTCGATCAACAAGATTGTTCGGGTGGATTTGCCGATTGTTGGTGATGTCGGCCATGTTCTGGAAGATATGGTGCGTATCTGGCGGGCCAGCAGCAAGAAAACCGACAAGGAAGCCTTGGCGACCTGGTGGGAGCAGATCAAGATCTGGCGCAAGCGCGACTGTCTGGCCTACCGGCCCAATGACGATGTCATCATGCCGCAATATGCCTTGCAGCGCCTGAATGAAAAGCTGAAGGGCAAGGACTACTATGTCACCACCGAGGTGGGGCAGCATCAGATGTGGGCCGCCCAGTTCCTTGGCTTTGAAGAGCCTCATCGCTGGATGACATCCGGTGGGCTGGGCACCATGGGCTATGGCTTCCCGGCTGCTTTGGGTGTGCAGACTGCTCATCCGGAAAGTCTGGTTATCGACATTGCCGGTGATGGCTCCGTTCAGATGAATATTCAGGAGCTTTCGACCGCTATCCAGCATAACCTGCCGGTTAAGATCATGATCCTGAATAACGAGCATCTGGGCATGGTGCGCCAGTGGCAGCAGCTGTTGCATGGCAACCGGCTTTCGAACTCTTATGTCGAGGCTATGCCGGACTTTGTGAAGCTGGCCGAGGCCTATGGCGCCAAGGGCATTGTTTGCGACAAGCCGGATCAGCTGGATGCCGCGATTGATGAAATGATTGCCTATGACGGCCCTGTTATTTTCGATTGTCGTGTTGCCAAACTGGCAAACTGTTTCCCGATGATCCCATCGGGGCGAGCACACAACGATATGCTCTTCTCTGATGAAGCAGAGGACGCGAGCAAGATCGCAACGGCCATTGGGGACGCGGGCAAAAAGCTCGTCTGACCGGTAACGCAACACGCATTTCAAAAGAAGGAACGGCAAGATGCAGCAAGGATCTGCCTATTTCATTGAAGAAGTATCGACCGTTGAAGAAACGCACACGCTCTCTGTTCTGGTGGACAACGAACCGGGTGTGCTGGCGCGCGTAATCGGCCTTTTCTCCGGTCGGGGATACAATATTGACTCTCTCACGGTGTCGGAAACCTCTCATGAGGACCATATTTCGCGCATCACCATCGTAACGACTGCAACGCCACCTGTGCTGCAACAGATCCGCTCGCAGTTGGGCCGTCTGGTGCCTGTGCATGAAGTCGCTGATCTGTCGACATTCGAAGTGGCTCCGCTCGAAAGGGAGCTGGCCTTGATCAAAGTCGCGGGAACTGGTGATAAAAGAGTGGAAGCCCTCAGATTGGCTGATGCATTTCGTGCTACGGTGATCGATGCTACGGCCGAACATTTTGTTTTTGAGATGACTGGTCGGAAAAACAAGATCGAGCAGTTTATCACTATTATGCAGCCGCTTGGGCTGGTTGAGGTGTGCCGTACCGGTGTGGTGGCCCTGCGGCGCGGACAAGATAAAACCTGAGGATCCCCCTCCGGGTAGCGATTGGGAACCGATTGATCGGGCCTTCTGAAAAAAGCAGATGGCTCGATCAATCCTTCTTCTGCCAGGGTGGCTTTCGTTGGGTTACCGTTGGAAGGACTGAATTTCTATGAAAACACGATTGAGCGTGAATGTGAATGCAGTGGCCGTGTTGCGCAACCGGCGCGACCTGCCATGGCCCAGTGTCACGGGATTGGCCCGGATTGCTCTGGAAACCGGAGCAAAGGGCATCACGGTCCACCCACGCCCCGATGAGCGCCACATCCGCGGACAGGATGTGCGGGATCTGGCGGATTTGATCCGCTCCGATTTCACCGGCAAGGAACTCTGCCTTGAAGGCTATCCAGACAATCGCTTTTTGGCTCTATGCGAGGAAGCGCGGCCGGATCAGGTTCTTTTTGTGCCCGACGATCCCTCTCAGCAGACCTCTGACCATGGCTGGGATTTCGAGGCGAATGACGGTTTGCTGCGCCGCTCTGTTGACGTCATCAAAAACTCGGGCATGAAGGTGTCCCTGTTTGTGAATCCGGAACCGGATCAGCCAGCCAAGGCTGCTGCTGTCGGGGCTGACCGTATCGAAGTCTATACCGGCCCTTACGGGGCTTGCTATGCAGATGACGCCCTGGCTGTAACCCGACTTGCCGAAGTGGCTGCCACAGCAAATGCGGCGAAGGAAGCGGGCCTTGGTGTGAATGCTGGCCACGACCTGACACCGGAGAATCTCCCCGCTCTCATGAAGGAAGTGCCCTTCATTAGGGAAGTGTCCATCGGTCATGGCTTTATTGCAGAAGCTCTGATTTACGGATTTGAAGAGACAGTTCGCCGTTTTCAGCGGGCGATGAGCGAATTGTAAGCGGACAATAGCAATCCAGCTCCAATAAGGAGCAACCAGTTCATATTTGGGCTTGACCTTGATCGCGACATCTTTTAGGCCGAGTTCAAATCTTTCGGTTTCGACCAAATATCAGGCTGTTCGGGTAATTTTGTGATCCCACAGCGAGAAAAAAGGAAGAAATAATGCGCGTATATTATGATCGCGATGCAGATATCAATCTGATCAAGGGCAAGAATGTTGCCATTATCGGTTATGGCTCTCAGGGCCATGCTCATGCACTGAACCTGCGCGACTCTGGCGTGGCCAACCTTGCCATCGGTCTGCGCGAAGGCTCTTCTTCCGCGAAAAAAGCCGAAGGTCAGGGCCTGAAGGTTATGACCGTTGCTGACGCTTGCAAATGGGCTGACGTGGTCATGATGCTGACCCCTGATGAGCTGCAGGCTGACATCTACTATGGCAGCATGCATGAAAATCTCAAAGAAAACGCCATGCTGTTGTTTGCTCACGGTCTGAATGTTCACTTCAACCTGATCGAGCCACGCGCTGACCTTGATGTTGCCATGGTTGCTCCGAAGGGCCCGGGCCACACGGTTCGTGGTGAATATGTTCGCGGCGCTGGCGTGCCTACTTTGATCGCGATCGCTCAGGATGCGACCGGCAATGCCCATGATCTGGCTCTGTCTTATGCCTCTGCCAATGGTGGTGGCCGTGCGGGTGTCATCGAAACCACCTTCAAGGAAGAATGTGAAACCGACCTGTTCGGCGAGCAGGCTGTTCTTTGCGGCGGTGTTGTCGAGCTGATGCGTGCTGGCTTCGAAACCCTCGTGGAAGGCGGCTATGCCCCTGAAATGGCGTATTTCGAATGCGTTCATGAAATGAAGCTGATCGTGGATCTGATCTATGAAGGCGGCATCGCCAACATGAACTACTCCATTTCCAACACGGCTGAATATGGCGAATATGCTACCGGCCCTCGCCTGATCACACCTGAAACCAAGGCGGAAATGAAAAATGTTCTGACCGATATCCAGGACGGCACCTTCGTTCGCAACTGGATGCTGGAAAACAAGGTCAACCAGACCTCGTTCAAGGCGATCCGTGCCCGCAACGATGCGCACCAGGTCGAAGAAGTTGGCGCCAAACTGCGTGCCATGATGCCTTGGATCAAGGAAAAAGCCATGGTCGACAAAGAAAAGAACTAAGCGTTTTTTCTTCTGTAAATTCTACAAAAATCCCGGTCCTCGTGATCGGGATTTTTCTTTATTCTTTATTTAGGTTTACCGCGCTTTGATGTTGGTCCACCCAACGGGTTAAGCCTATACTGTCAAGCCCTGCGTCCTTTTGTCATTAAATTCGGAACGAGACCACATGTCCAATGCTGAGCATCGCTATTTCACTCTTGATGTGTTCACCAAAGATCTGTTTGCGGGCAATCCGCTGGCAGTGGTGCTCGATAGTGATGATTTGTCCGATGAACAGATGCAGAAGATCGCCAGAGAGTTCAATTTTTCCGAAACTGTGTTTGTCTGCAAACCCGAGAACAAGGCACATAGTGCCTTTTTGCGCATTTTTACACCGACCTTCGAGATGCCTTTTGCCGGTCACCCCACTGTGGGGGCGGCGGTGTTGCTTGGCTTCTTGCGTTTTCCCGATCTGGAGAGCGAGCAGAATTGCGTAATGCTGCTGGAAGAGAAGGTGGGGCGCATTCGTGCCAAGGTCAAACTGGCGTCAGACGGGATGGGCAAGGCCGTGTTCGAGGTGCCGCAACTGTCCAAGCCCATGGCATCGGTGCAGTTGGGCTCAAAAGACGAGATTGCCGCTGCGCTGGGATTGCACATCAAGGATATCGGCTTTGAGAATCACGTGCCGACGGCTTATTCGGCCGGCGTGCCTTTTGCGATGGTGCCCATTCGCAATCTGGAGGCCATGAAACGGGCGCGACCGGTGATGCCGAGCTGGAGTTCGGCCTTTGGTGCGCATGAGCATAACGATGCCTATCTTTATACGCGCGAAACCACCTGTCATGATTCCGGCTTTCACACGCGCATGTTTGCTCCGGGAACGGGTACTGTGGAAGATCCTGCAACAGGATCTGCTGCTGCAGCCTTTGCCGGCGTGATTTGCCAGTTCGACAAGCCCGGACAGGGAAGCCATAAATATCGCATCGAGCAGGGGTTTGAAATGGAGCGCCCGTCCATTATCGAACTGGGAATGGAAGTCGCCGAGGGACGGCTGACAAGTGAGACAATCGGAGGACGTGTCGTCCTTGTTTCTGAAGGAAAATTGTATATTTAACACTGGCGTTGGGTGAAATTTGGTCTTATTGTGCCACCAACAGGCCATCCGCTGACCTATTTGTTTCATTCAAGATTGTTCCAGGCGACCCTAATGTCTTTTTCTTTCCTACACAGCATCGAGAGTAACATTGCGCTTTTTTCCGAAGCGCTAGAAGGCACAAATCTGGTGCCTGAGCAGCATTTCGTGCGGAATGATTTGCTGCAGAAGGTGACCGAACTTGGATATATCGATGCGGACATCGGAGCGGAAATCGAGCGCGCCATTCTGGAATGCGCCCGCGGGGTCGATTTGTTGCTCGTCACCTGCTCGACGCTCAGCCCGATTGCGGATCGTCTGATGGTTGAAGGGGCGCCGGTTCTGAGGACCGACCGTCTGTTGGCCGATGATGTGTTCAAAAAGGCCATGTCCAATCCGGGACGTAGCGATATCGCCATTCTCGTTACCGCGCCTTCTACCATGGAAGCGACCGGCGGGCTGTTCAAGACCTGCCGCGATGTGCTTGGTGCTGAGTCGATTGGTGTCGAAACCATTCTGCTGCCCGAAGTGTGGGACATCTTCCTTGCCGGAGATCTGGAAGGCTATAAAAAGGCCTGCGTGACCGCGCTTGATACTTTCCTTGAGAATGATGACAAATACACCCATGTGGGTGTTGGCCAGGTATCGATTGCACCGTCGCTGGCCTATTGCAAATCACCGCGCGCTCAGAAGGTGATGTCCGCTTTGAGTGCAACGCGCGCCTACCTGCTCTCTCATTATCGCTAAGAGAGGAAAGGGCTGCGCCAGCGCGCAAGGCCAACTTCGTCAGAATAAAAAAAGCCACGGTGTCGGGTCTTCCGCACCGTGGCTTTTTTGTCTTTCTTGCTGCAAGGCATAGCGGCAAGGTCTGGAGAATGGGCTCCAGACCTTCTTCGCCTGCGTCAGGCTGCCTGAATATCCTTGAGGAAGCTCTCGATGCGGGAGCGCAGTTGCATCGCCTGTTCTGCGGCATTGCGTGAGGCTTCCAGTACATTCTCGGCGGATTGATGGGTATCGGCAACAGAACTGCTGACTGAAGCCATACGTTCGTTAACCTCGCTGGTACCCACGGAAGCCTGCTGAACGTTGGAGCTGATTTCCATTGTCGCAGAGCCCTGCTGTTCAACGGCGGCGGCGATGGAATTGGTATATTCATTCACCTCGGCCATGGTTTCAGAGATCTTGGAAATGGCAGATACCGCTTCCTGAGATGAGGTCTGGATGCCGGAAATCTGGTTGGAGATCTCCTCGGTGGCCTTGGACGTCTGGTTGGCCAGCTCCTTGACTTCGGCGGCCACGACGGCAAAGCCCTTGCCAGCTTCTCCGGCGCGTGCAGCCTCGATGGTGGCGTTGAGCGCCAGCAGGTTGGTCTGTTCGGCGATGGCCTGAATGAGGGTCACGACTTCGCCGATCTTCTGGGCCGCCATGTCAAGGCTCTCGACTTTCTCGTTGGTGGCAACCGACTCATCAGATGCGAGGGACACAACAGACCGTGTCTTGGTGAGCTGCTGTGAGATTTCGCCGATGGAGGCGGAGAGTTCCTCAGAGGCGGATGCAACCGTCTGGACATTGCTTGCCGCTTCGTTGGAAACAGAAGACGCGCTGTTGGACTGTTCTGCCGTGGTCTCGGCAATTTCCGTCAGGCGCTGAGCGGTGCCTTCCATGGTTCTTGAGTTTTCGGCGACTGCTTCCAGAATGGACTGAATGTCGTGATCGAACGCCGTTACGGTTTGCAGCATCTTCTGCTCGCGCAGTTCGCGTTCTTTGTCGGTTTCCGCTTTATGCTGTTCAAGCTCAAGGCGATGCACATTCTTTTCATTCAGTACGGCAACGGCCGCAGCCATATCGCCGATTTCGTCTCCGCGAGACTGGTAGGGAATTTCCGAAATCTTGTCATCGCGCGAGATCGCTGCCAACAGATTGGTCATGACGGGCAGAGGCTTCATCATGCGTTGGCTGGCAAAGAAGGCGAAGGCCACAATCAAGGCGCCAACAACCACCGCCGAGATCAGCAGGCTCTGCAATACGTCACTCAGAATGGACTGGACGCGTTCTTTCTGGATGCCGACATAGAGAATGCCGTTGACTTCGTTCGAGGCAGAGAAGATCGGTTGATAGAGCGTGTAATAGGGAACGCCGAGGATCACGGCTTCACCCACGAATGCCTTGCCTTGCGTGACGACAGGATAAACAGCGCCATTTTGGCCCAAGGGGGTGCCGATGGCTCGTTTGCCGTCCGGCTTCTTGATGTTGGTTGTCTTGCGCCAGAAATCCCTGCTCTGGTCATCCCATGCAAACACGGTAGCGGTCTCGCCGGTAATGGAGCCAATGCGGTCAATCATGTCATGGTCGGAGAATGCGGGTATCTCTTTCATGACGAGGCGACTGATTCCACCAGATGCGTCTCTCGTGACGGTTACATCGGGAAGGCTGGCTTCAAAAACTTGCGAGGCTACGCGGATGCTGATGGACTGTTGTTGCAGCACATCGGATTTGATCTTGGTGCTGATCGTTGACCAGGTTGCCGTTGCGAGCGCGATCATACAGATCAACACCGAGCCGATGGTCAGAAATGTCACTTTCTGGGTGAGCTTCAGTTTCGAAAGCAGGTTCATATTTTTCGCCTTTCGACTGTATTTTTGTTTCCAGCAACTAATACTGGATATTTATTGGCCGACTTTTCCTTAATCTGTATATTTGAAAAAAGTTATTTAAAAAGCATTTATATATTCGCAATTTACAAATACTAAATATGATGTTCACTCAATTAATAGATAGTAATAATTCTAAACTATTGGACTGGACTTCTTTAACTAGCTTTATGCACTTTTTGGTTGTTATGAAGAGGGAAAATAATTTCTATCGTCGTTTAACTAATATCCTTGCTCGGAATGGTGCATGAAATTTCCTCTTGTTTCCGTGCGTTTAATCGGTTACAGATTTTCCTACTGAATGGCAGAGATGCAAAACAGGCTCTGCAAATGTGTGAGAGAGATTTCTATGGCCGCTCCAGAGAGCACAATTGGTCAGATCAAATTGGTTGAGCTATCCGCTCCCAACGCTCTCGCTCGCCTAAATTCCGAACTACTCCTCCTTATCTGCCCCTGAACATCGACAGGCGCTGATCTCATCGGCGGCGGATCTTCAGGGGATTACAAACTTTTAGGCAGCAGGAAATATTCCAGCCGCTTGTTGGCTTTGCATGTGAACAGACCCATGCGCCACAGTGGCAAAAAGCAGGATGAGTTCTATGAATAACGACATTGTAATTTTCGATACAACCTTGCGTGATGGTGAACAGTCTCCCGGTGCGTCCATGACGTTGGAAGAGAAGTTGCAGGTGGCGAAGGTTCTGGATGAATTGGGCGTCGACGTGATCGAGGCCGGTTTTCCCATCGCATCCAATGGCGACTTCGAGGCCGTCAGCGAGATTGCCAAGGTGGTCAAGAACGCTACCGTTTGCGGTTTGGCCCGCGCTGGCTCCAAGGATATCGACCGGGCCGGGGAAGCCATCAAACACGCTGAAAAGCGCCGTATTCATACCTTCATTTCCACCAGCCCGGTGCATATGAAATACAAGTTGCAGATGGAGCCGGACCGGGTTTATGAAAAAGTGATCGAGTCCGTTACGCGCGCCCGCAACTGGACCGATGATGTGGAGTGGTCAGCCGAAGACGGCACCCGCACCGAATTCGACTTCCTGTGCAAATGCGTGGAAGCGGCCATCAATGCCGGTGCCACCACCATCAACATTCCCGATACGGTAGGCTATACCACCCCGCTCGAAATCGCCGATTTGTTCAAACGGGTCATCGAGACAGTTCCGAACTCTGACAAGGCGATTTTCTCGGCGCACTGCCACAACGATCTGGGTATGGCTGTGGCCAACTCGCTGGCCGCGGTGCGTGGCGGTGCCCGTCAGATCGAATGCACGATCAACGGTCTGGGTGAACGGGCCGGCAACGCAGCGCTGGAAGAGGTCATTATGGCCATCCGCACGCGCAATGATGTGTTTGCTTACAATACCGGCATCAATACCAAGCTGTTGACCCGTGCATCTAAGCTGGTATCCGCCGTTTCGGCTTTTCCTGTGCAGTATAACAAGGCGATTGTCGGCAAGAATGCCTTCGCGCATGAATCCGGTATCCATCAGGATGGCATGCTGAAGAATGCCGAAACTTACGAGATCATGAAGCCGGAAGATGTGGGCGTTGGTGGCACGGATCTGGTCATGGGCAAGCATTCGGGTCGTCACGCCTTCAAGCAGAAGCTGGATCAGTTGGGCTATAATCTGGGCGAGAATGCTTTTCAGGATGCCTTCAATCGATTCAAGGATCTGGCGGACAAGAAGAAGAACATCTTTGATGAAGATATCGAAGCGCTGGTGGATGATGAAGTCGGCGCCGCTTCCGATAAGATCAAGGTAATCGCGATGACCGTGATTGCTGGCACCAGTGGCGTACAGAAAGCCATTGTAACGCTGGATATGAATGGCACGCATGTCACCAAGGAAGCCACCGGTGATGGTCCTGTCGACGCGATCTTCAACGCCATCAAGCAGATGATCCCGCACAAGGCCCGCCTGATGCTGTATCAAGTGAGCGCTGTGACCGCCGGTACGGACGCTCAGGCCGAAGTGTCCTGCCGCCTGCGCGAGGGTGATCACACGGTGACTGGCCGGTCTGCGGACACAGACACCATGGTTTCTTCCGCCAAAGCCTATGTTTCTGCTCTCAACAAGCTGATCGTGCGCCGGGAGAAGGAAGTGCACAACGCGCAGACGAGTGCTGCAGAGTAATCAGACAGTCAAATCATTGACATATCAGGAGGGTAGACTTTGTCTTCCCTCCTTTTTTATGTTTGGTTATTCTTATCCCCCGTCCTCCAATCGCGAGAGAGAGGTTCTGCCTTGATTGAGAAGAATTTTGAAGGAACCGTTATCGCGGTCAGTCTTGATAAAGCACATGCATTTTCCAAGAAGCAGAAATCCGCGATCCGGTTGCTTGAAGGCCTTGGCGTGGAAGGGGATGCGCATATGGGAGCGCTGGTCCAGCATCGCTCCCGCGTGCGGGCCAATCCAAACCAGCCTAATCTGCGGCAGGTTCATCTCATGCATCAAGAGCTTTTCGAAGAGGTTGCGCAAAAGGGCTTTACGGTGAAACCGGCCGATATGGGGGAGAATATCACCACAAGTGGCATTGATCTGCTCGCCCTACCAACGGGGGCTGTGCTTCATATTGGTGATGAAGCAGAAGTGGAAATCACGGGATTGCGCAATCCATGTTCCCAGATCGAGGCCTGGCAGCCGGGACTGCTCAAGGAGCTTGTCTATAAGGATGAAGCGGGCGATCTTGTGCGCAAGGCTGGCGTTATGGGTATCGTGCGCAAAGGGGGCATGGTGAAGCCTGATGACAGGATCACCGTGACATTGCCTGATGAACCTTGGCGCAAGCTGGAGCGGGTGTGAGGCGCTCGCTCTTCCTGATAGCTCTTGTTGTTGAGCTAGCCGAGTGGGCTCATAAAGAGGTGGCTCTCGCAGCTGGTGCAGTCTGAGCTGCCAAAGCCGGGCTGAGGAATTGAAAAGGCATCCTGGCTGGCAAGATGAGCCGCCAAAGCGCATTCGGAACCATCCAGCCACGCCCAGACATGCAGGGAACTGGCGCGGATCGTTAGCTGATCCACATGCCAGCGTACCGACTTCTCTTTTGCCAGATGGCGAGCAAGGCGCGCGCGCAACCCGCCGGGGCCATGGGCGCTGCCTACATAGACATAAAGACCGGGAGGCAGGATGGCTGGTGTTGGCCGCAGGATCTTCGTGCGGCGCGGCAGAATCATGGCCACAAGATAGACCCCGCCAGCATTGGGGCATTTGACGAGTGCGCGCCGGTTGCCCTTGAAAACAGGTACCGGAAGGGCTTCAAGGGCCGCAGCGAGGGGTTTGTGAGCAAGAATATGGCTTTGCGGCATCGGGCTTTAATATTTCGGTGGTTGCAGTTTGCGTTCTTTGCCCAGCTTGGCTTCGCGGCGCATGATATAGAAGGTGGACGCGAAGATGATGGCCGCGCCGATCCATGTGTAAACATCTGGCCACTCATTGAACATGTACCAGCCAAGGGCTGCCGAGAGGACAAGGCGCAGATAGTCGAAGGGCGCCAGTGCAGTTGCCTCAGCGCGCTTGAAGGAGTGAAGCATCAGCCATTGCGCGTAGCTCGCCAAAACGCCAATTAGAGCCATAAGGCCGAATTGGCCCAGGGTCATCGGCTTCCAGTTGATCCAGGCAAGGGGGACGAGCGCCAGCCCGATGATGATGGCCTGATAGGTCACAATGATGGTTGGCCGGTCATAGCGCAGATGAACCCGTACGATGGTCTGGTTGGCCGCTACAAGAGCCGCTCCGGCAAGAGCCAGAAGCAGGTTCTGGTCGATTCCACCAATGCCCGCTGCGAGTAATTCAGACGGGCGCGCGATAATCAATACGCCAATGAAGCCAACCACCAACGCTCCGATACGGCGCATGCCTACTGCTTCCTTGAGAAACAGCACAGCAAAAATGGTCAGAAAGAATGTCCGCGTGAAGCTCATCGTCGTGGCGGTTGCCAGAGGCAACTGGATGATCGCCGTGAAACCCGCCAAGATGCTCAGATAGGTAAAGAAAGCACGCCAGAGGAACAGATCCTTCCGATGGATCTTGAGGTCGCCACGGGCTGATTTAAGCATCGGGGGCAGCAGGAAGACGATCATCCAGGCTTGCCGGATGACGATGATCTGGCTGACATGCAGATCCTGCCCAAGCTCTTTTACGATGCCTGCCTGCAGCGTGAAGCCGATCATGGCGATAAACATGACCAGAACGGCTTGCAAGAAGCTCGGCATGCCGTCGAAGGCAGTCAGGGCCTTGCTAATGGTGTGCTTTACGGACGTCATTGAAGAGGAAACTCTGTCTTGGCTGTCCAGACCGGAGCGTTCTTCGCCGCCAAGGCTCAATATGCTTTCGGCTTTGTCCGGTATCGGATGGGACTTGTTGAGTAGCACAACAAATCAATGCTGTAAATCTTATAGCGTGATAGCTTCGACTATAGTGATGAATGCGCGATGGCTTCGACTTTTCCTGAGTGGCTTAGGAAAAGTACGTAAGGGGGGCCCTTTGTTGTGGGGGGAAGCGCCAGTTTTTTCTTGATCTTTCTGGCAAAGCGTGACGAGAATGAGAGCCTCACCCTTGCATGGTGCAGTTGCCCCTTGTCTCCTCCGTCTTCATGACCGTCAGGCAAAAGTCTTTTTGAGACTGGCCAATCCGTCATTATGCTAGCAGAACCGTCAGTCGGGAAGATCAGATATGAACGCCCTATATGGCATTGGACTCAAGATTGCTTCGACGATGTTTTTTGCGGTCATGCTTGCCATGATTAAATATACATCGACGTCCATGCCCATTGGGGAAGTCATCTTCGCGCGCTGCTTTTTCGCCTTGCCGCCGCTTTTGCTGGTAACCGCATGGCAGAGTGACTGGCGCGACTGTATCCGCACGAAGAATCCATGGGCGCATGTGAGGCGCTCTGCGGTGGGGACGACATCCATGTTTTGTTGGTTTACCTCGGTCTCGCTTTTGCCGTTGCCCGAAGCCACCGCGATTTCCTTCTTAAATCCTCTGATGATTGTGGCCATGGCGGCCCTGTTCCTCAAGGAGGTTGTCAAAGCATATCGCTGGACAGCAGTCGGTATCAGCCTTATCGGGGTGTTGATCATTTTGTCACCGCGTCTGAGTGGCTCGACGGGGGATGTCGGCCTGCTGGGCGCCATTCTCTGTCTGAGCTCAACCGTGCTCACCGGGCTAGCTGGAATCCTGATCCGACAGATGACGAAAACCGAGAATAATTCGGCGATCATCTTCTATTTCTTCGTGACGGCCTCCTGCTTCTCGCTCATCACCATTTACTGGGGCTGGGTCATTCCCGATTTGCGCACCTTCGGCTTGATGGTTCTGGCCGGGGTTTTCGGTGGCTTGGGGCAGATCCTCATGACCAAATCCTACAGCGTGGCCGAAGCGTCGCTTGTTGCTCCGTTCGACTATGTGAACGTGGTCTGGAATGTGGTGATCGGCATTGTGATTTTTGGCGAGTATCCGAGTCACGCTGTGGTCATCGGCGGGGGGATTGTCGTTCTGGCCGGCATGTTTGTTGTCTATCGCGAGCGGCAGCTGGGTGTTTCGCGCAAGGCGGAACGTCAGGCAAAGCCGCTCTGAGCGTGACTTCTCTTCTCTGAAACTCGCTTTCCTTGCTGAAATGGCCAGAAAACAGGCTCTTTGCCTCAGGATGGGGGAAAGGATCAGTCTTTTAGATGGCATTTGCCCTGACTGTCACAAAAGTGAGACAGCGCGTTCTTAAAAGTGGCCAAACACTTACGGAACGTGAATCAGAGCAGGCACATGAATCAGTCCAGCGATGAAGGGCTCTATAAACATCGGACCATGTTCATCTCCGATGTTCATTTGGGTAGCCGCGGGTGTCAGGCAGAAATGCTGCTTGATTTCCTCAAATATAACGATGCAGAGACGATTTATCTGGTCGGGGACATCGTCGATGGCTGGCGCCTGCAAGCGCGTTGGCATTGGCCGCAGTTGCATAATGATGTGGTGCAGAAGCTTCTGCGCAAGGCTCGCAAGGGGGCGCGCATCATTTATGTGCCGGGCAACCATGACGAATTTCTGCGCAGCTATTATGGTGCCCATTTCGGTGGTGTGGAGGTCAAGGAACATGACATTCACGAAACCGCAGATGGTCGCCGGTTGCTGGTGATCCATGGGGATCAGTATGACATGGTGGTGCGGCATGCCAAGTGGCTCGCCCATCTTGGCGACTGGGCCTACAGCTTTGCTCTGGGGCTGAACACCGTGCTCAATATTCTGCGCCGCAAGCTCGGCTTCAGCTATTGGTCTCTTTCGGCCTGGGCCAAGATGCGCGTAAAGAACGCGGTCAATTTCATTGGCACCTTCGAGGAAACTCTCTCGCAGGAAGCGCGCAAATTTGACGTTGATGGCGTGATTTGCGGCCATATTCATCATGCGGAAATGCATGAGAAGTTTGGTATCTCCTATTTGAATACCGGCGACTGGGTGGAAAGCTGCACCGCAATTGTCGAGCATCCGGACGGACGGTTCGAACTGATCCACTGGAGCGAAGGTGCAAAAACCGTTCCCCAACTTGAAAACCATACCCCAACCAAGGCACTTGCATGAGTGGACTCTTAATCGTAACGGATGCCTGGCATCCACAAGTCAATGGTGTTGTTCGCTCGCTCGATCGTTTGGGCCAGGAAGTCAAGAAGCAGGGAATGGAGGTGCATTATCTGACGCCTCTTGATTTCAAGACGGTTCCTTGCCCGACTTATCCGGAAATTCGCCTCTCTTTGACAATGCGGCGCGGCGTCGCCAGAAAGATCGAAGAGATCAATCCCGATTATGTGCATATTTCCACCGAGGGGCCGCTTGGATTCTGGGCGCGAAGCTATTGCAGAAAGTCGAACAAGGCCTTCACGACTTCCTACCACACCCGCTTCCCTGAATATCTTGCCGCGCGTTTCCCCATTCCGCTGTCGCTTTCCTATGCGGCCTTGCGCTGGTTTCACAATCCGGGGCGATGCTGCATGGTGGCCACGCCAAGCCTGAAGCGCGACCTAGAGGCTCGCGGCTTTGATCAGCTTCATTATTGGGGGCGCGGTGTCGACCTTGAACAGTTCCATCCGCGCAAAGAGAAGGTGCTCGATTTTCCCGGTCCCTTGCTGCTCTATGTTGGCCGCGTTGCGGTAGAAAAGAATATCGAGGCCTTTCTTGATCTGAAGGTCGAGGGCACAAAGATCGTTGTAGGAGATGGCCCGCAAAAGGCTGCTCTGGAAGAGCGCTATCCGGATGTCAAATTTCTGGGGCTCAAGGAAGGCAAGGAGCTCGCCGACATCTACGCTTCATGCGATGTCTTCGTCTTCCCGTCCAAAACCGACACGTTCGGTATAGTGCTTCTGGAAGCTCTGGCTTCAGGATTGCCTGTGGCGGCTTATCCGGTTATGGGACCGCTGGATGTCATTGGAGACAGTGGTGTTGGGGCTTTGAAAGACGATCTGGAAGAGGCTGTGGTAGAAGCGTTGAAAATCGATCCGGAGGCTTGTCTGGCCTATGCGCAGCAATATAGCTGGGAAGCGAGCGCCAACCAGTTTCTTTCCAATATTTCCAAGATTCATCCTGATTGATCCGACAAGGCTCTGGGGTTCTGGGGCTTTGGGGTTCTGGAGCTTTGGGCGATCTATAACGGTATGACCACAGGCAAGGAGGACGCGTTAGGCGTCCTTATTGCGGGGGCAGGGCTCTTGCCTGCTTTGGATTAAATCGTCTTGAGGGTCCAGACGAGAATCTCGTTCAGTACGCTTTCAAGGGCGCTGTCAAGCGCAGCAACGCCCTTAGCCGGTGTCGCCGAACCGGCCGGTGCGGAGGCTTTAAACAGGCGTGAAGAGACCACGCGGCCATTGCGATCATTGATGATCTTCACCGAAAGCGCGATTTTGGCTACAGGCCGGTTCGCGTCATTCAGCTCAAAGCTACGGATGGATGTTGCGAGTTTATAGTCAACCACAACGCCATCACCCGGCTTGACCACGGAGCGCATGCGGCCGGAATTCTCGAAAGTCTGGATCAGCTTGTCCTGAAGGACATTGGGCAGGCTGTCGCTCCATTGTGCGTCACCAAAATAGGTAATTTCGGCATTATCGGGGCGCACAACGATCATCTCGCTATCAAGCGATTTGAGCGCTGTGGGGACTGAGATCAAAAGCTGCGCATTGCTGCGACCACGCAAATTGTCAAAGCTTGCTGGCGCGCTCAGGTCATAGGTCGTCAACTCTTTGCCCCCGCCTACTACAGAGCAGGAAGCAAGCCAGAGGGCGAGGCAAACAAACGAAAGGGCGCGCACAAATCGGGTCGCAGAAAACAAGGGTGTACCTCGGCAATAAACAAATATGGGCTTACCTTACCGTAGAAATAGCAACTGCCAACCGTTTTTTCCAGAACTGGACCTATTTTGGAGGAAATGCGCGCTTTTGAGCGCAGTCCATACTGTCAAAGTTTGCGGTTGGCGCCTCGTTTCCACAAGGGCCCGGTGTAACTGAGCAAGTCAATGTCATTTGGCAATCATGTTTTGTTTCAATGACATCGACTCATGATTTTGATCGGTTGGTGAGCAACCGACAATTAGTAGCGTTGGTCGAAGGTTTTCACCTTGTTGCCGCCGAATATCACGCTGGAAGGATCCTTCTCCAGTTTGTTTACAGCGCCTTCAACGCGTTTGATGGTTCGTCTTGCTTCTGAAACCATGGCTTCGACATTGCGCAGGCCACTGCCTGAGAAGCGCGCAAGGCCGTCCGAGATTTCATCTGCCCGGCTGTTGAACTTGTCTGCAACACTGCGAATGGAGCGTGCTGCGAGCGTCACTTCCTCGATCACACCCTTGCCGCCATCTTCATCGGAAAGAATGCCGTCGACCTTGCCCAGAATGCCGTCGATCCGTTCCGAGGCCTTGTTGAGGCGGGCAGCAAGTTGCTGTGCGTCTGTCACGATGGCGTTGAAATCATCGGTGCGGGCGGTGAGGGAGGAGGAAAAGCTGCTGATATCGCCTGAGGCCTGTTTGGCATTGGTCAGAATGACATTGATATCGCCTGAGGACTCATCCAGCGTGGTTGCAAAATTCTGCAGGGATGCGACCGCAGAAGAAATTGTTTCCGGGTCCACACTTTCAACCAGACGGTCGACCTTGCCCAGAGACGTGTTCAGGTTGGACGAAAAATCATTGATGCCTTTGGCCGCTTCGGAGGCATCAGCGACAATTGAGTCGAAGCGGTTGGATGTGCCAACGAGATTTTCGCTGATTGTCTCGACATTGGCGATACTCGTCTTGATGCTCTCGGGGTCGACGGCAGCAAGCAGGGTGTCTGCTCTTTCGCTAAGGCCTTCCAATTTCCCCGATAGCGATGTGAGCCCCTTGGCGGCGTCAGACGCATCAGCCAGGAAGGTCTCGATATTGCCGGAATTGTTGTTGAGCGCCGTTGTAAAGCTCTCGATATTCTGGACCGTTTTGTTGATCCCGTCCTGATTGGTATCAACCACTGTCTCGATTTTTGAGAGCACCTTGTCAGCGCGGGACATGAGCTGGCGTGCGCCATTCATAAGATCTTCAAAAGACGAGCTCTGGGCGATCATTTCAGGGGTGCCTGGCTGATCAAGAAGATCGGGCAGATCCGGGCTGCCGCCCTTGATTTCGACGGTGCCTACCCCTGTAAGCCCTTGAAAGGAGAGGCTGACATCACTGTCTTCTTTGAGCGGAATGCCGGCATCAACCAGAAGATCTGCTTTGACATATTTGGGGTTGTCCGGATCATATTCGAGCTTTGCGACTTCGCCCACTTTGATGCCGTTGAACATCACTGCGCCACCGCGAATAAGGCCGGCAACAGAGCCTTCAAAGCGCACAATAACCTCTGTCGTCGGGCGGGTTTCATCATATCTGGCAATCCAGTAGATGAAGCCGAAGCCGACCGCCGTCAGAAGCAATGTGAACAGGCCTATGGCCACATAATTGGCTTTTGTTTCCATGTCTCAGTTCTTGTCCCATTGTCTGATGGCACGCTTGCCCGTGAAATAGCTTTTGATCCAGGGATGCGGGTTTTTCTGCAGATCGTTCATATTTCCTATGGCCAGAACGCGGCGCTCGGCCAGCACCGCGATGCGATCACAGGCTTGGCTGAGGCTATCCAAATCATGGGTTACCATAAAAACGGTGAGACCCAAAGTGTCTCGAAGGGTGGAAATCAAATCATCGAACTCTTCGGCGCTGATCGGATCAAGGCCGGAGGTTGGTTCGTCAAGGAACAGAAGCTGAGGGTCAAGCGCCAGCGCCCGAGCTAGTGCGGCGCGTTTGATCATGCCTCCTGAAAGTTCAGACGGGAATTTGTGGGCCGCATCCGGGGAGAGCCCCACAAGCTCAAGCTTGGAAATGGCCAGCTCGTCCATGAGGCGTTGAGGCAGCGTGTAATATTCACGCATGGGCACCTGAATATTCTGCAACACCGAAAGCGAGGAGAAGAGCGCTCCATGCTGGAAGAGAACCCCCAGTCGGCGTTCGATGGCCAGCCGCTCTTGGCGCGACAGTTTCTCGGTATTGTGTCCGAACATGATGAATTGGCCGGACTGGCGCTGTACAAGCCCCAGGACGCTGCGCAGCAACACGCTCTTGCCTGTGCCCGAAGCGCCAACGATGCCCAGAATCTCGCCGCGTTGGACATCCAGATCCAGATTTTCCAGCACAAGGCGAGAGGAAAAGCCAACCGTCAGACCTTTTACGGACAGGATGGCGCGCGCGCCGGTTTCTGAGGATGCCGTGTTTTGCGGTGTTTGAGGTGTGGCTGTCATGCTGCGCTCCCTAAAACCCGATTGCGGCGAAGAAAATGGCAAAGAGGCCATCGACCAGCACCATCAGAAAAATGGATTTCACCACAGCGGCCGTTGTTCTTCTGCCAAGGCTCTCTGCGCTGCCACCCACCTGCAGCCCTTCGCTGCATGAGATGAGCGCAATGATCAGGGCCATGAAGGGCGCTTTAATCACCCCAACGAGGAACGTGTTGATCGCCACGGCATCGCGCAACCACGTTATATAGGTGGATAGGGAAATATCCGAATAAGCCCAGAGCAGAACGCCTCCTCCGACCAGACCGGCCAGATTGGCCACAAGGCCCAGTAGGGGCAGGGCGATGATCAGCGCAATGACGCGCGGCGCGATAAGGACTTCGATGATATTGAGGCCCATGACGCGCATGGCATCGATTTCCTCGCGCATTTTCATTGAGCCGATTTCGGCAGTGAAAGCGCTGCCCGAGCGCCCGGCCACCAGAATCGCCGTTAGCAGAATGCCTACTTCACGTAAGACGAGAATGCCGACCAGATCGATGACAAAGGGCTCCGCGCCGAATTTGCGCAGCTGGAAAGCGCCTTGCTGGGCGACAATGGCGCCGACCAGAAAAGACATCATGGCAACGATCGGAACTGCCTTCAGCCCTGTATGCTCCATATGATGGACAATGGAGGTAATGCGCAGGCTGCGTGGGTGAATGAGCCCTTTGAGCAGGCAGGAGACGATTTCTCCTGCCAAATAGGCGAGAATCTTGATGTCCTTGTAGATTTCAACGACATCTTCTCCGGTTTTCTGAAACAGGGCGATAAAGAAATTCAGGTTCTTTTGGGTCGTTGGTGCGGTCAGGTTGGTCTCCGCCACCGCTTCAAACAGCGACACATGATCCGGATTGATCGGTGTTGCGCTGGAAAGCTCAAGGCCCAGTCCGCGCAGCAGGCGAATGATGACCCAAGCGCCTGAGGTGTCCAGAGAAGTCAGACCTGAAAGGTCTAGCTGTTTGACGGAAGGGGTCTCTTTAAGGGTCTGATCAACCTGACTGTCGGCATCTTTCAGGGTTTCTATGGTCCAACTGCCAGAGACAAGCAGCACGCCGGACGCAGACGTGCCGTCGGCCTCCAAAACGGGGGGCTGCCCCGAGGCGGCTAAGTCTGATCCCTGTGGAGCCATATAACAGTTTGCCTTACTAGCTTTTGTGCTGCTTCAAAATCATCGACCAGCCAGACTATAGGGCTGGCCTTAAAAAGAATCGATAAAATCATACGCGATCCGGATATCGTGCTACCCGAGGCATGCCAGATTCCCTGTCTTTTATACAGGAAATTCATGCCTTTGCAGAGGGTAAATTGTGGTGTCCTCTCTGAGGGAGACTATTTGCTGGCGCCATTGACCCTTATATGAGTGAGTGGAACCCACCTGCTCAGCATCAACAGGCTCAAAGCCAGAAGGGCAATGAGGCTCATGGTCAGGAATGCGGCACCTTCAAATTCGGCATAAAGGAATCCCGAGGCGGTCGTTGCGATGGCTGATAGAAGGCCCGTGAGCATGGTATAGAGCCCCTGTGCTGTGCCTGAAAGTTCGTCGTCGACGGTTTCATTGATGAAGAACATGGCGCCCAGATGTGCACAGCCAAAGCTTCCCGCATGGAGCACCTGTAGCAGTAGATAACCGTATGTTGGCAGCTCCAGAGGGAAGGTGGCCCAGCGGACAATCGCAATCAGGGCTGCAATCTTCAGCAGTGCTCGCCAGTCGAATATGGCGGATATCTTCTTGGAATAGCGAAACAGAATGATTTCGGAGACGGAGGCCATGGACCACAAAAGGCCTGTCATGTTGGCCGAGACGCCGATCTTGGTCCAGTAGATCGCAGAAAAAGAATAGAGCATGCTGTGCGATGCCTGAAGGAGGGAGGCCGACACGAGGATGATCCAGAAGCAGCCTTGCCCGAATTGCTTCAATTGGGCCCAATCCAGCCGCGTGCCTTTCGCGAGCGCCTTGTTGTCGATCCGACGGGGATCTATGGGTAGGGAAACCGAGAAGATGATATGCAGCATATTGCCGATAACCAGCAACCAGATCAGCTTGTTGGCGCCAAAATGCTCCATGAAAAGGCCGCCTGCGAGATTGGCTGCCAGAAAGGCGAGGGTGCCCGAACTGCGCATGCGCCCATAATCAAGCCCGAAGCGGCGTGTACCAGCCAGCGCCAGAGAGTCTCCCACGGGGATGATGGCACTTTGGGCGATATGTGATAATGCCATAACTAACGCGATCCAGATCAGGCTGTCGTTAAGCATAATCAAGACAAAGGTCAGGCCATAAAAGCTGCAATAGATGCGCAGAGCCAGCCGCCGGTCGCCGATTTTGTCCGATATTGCCGCCATAAGGGGCGTAAAAACCACGCGTGCAATCATGGGTATGGTTAATACCAACCCGATCTCCTCTGGACTAAAGGCCAGACTCTTCAGCCAGATCCCGAAAAAGGGTACGTAAATACCAAAAGGAAAGAAAAACCCGGCATAAAAAAGCGACATGCGCAGCGCGTATTTTTGCTGAATTGGGGGGTGCATCGCGGATTTGCCTGCTGAAAAGTAAAATTGCGTTAAGATTTGGCCTGTAGCATCAGGCAGTGAGAATGCGTATACCGAGCGTGATTCGCGCCAATAATGATAGGAACTTGGTCTGAACCATGAGCAGCAAACCAATGCCACCTACACCACTGCGACAAGAGGACTATCTGGCGATCGAAGCCGCCGTGATGGAAACTGCGAGAGGTCGCTGGTTCCTGGCGGAATATGCCCGTAGAAATCGGAATGCAGATACTGATACTCTATTGACCGCGATCGATAAACTGGAAAAAACGGTCGTACGAGAAAGAGCTCCGTCCTCGCTGATGCATCAGGTTCGCATGGATCTGACGGATATGGCCAATGCCATTGAACGCACCAAAACGGAAATCGCTCAAATCAAACATGAAGACAATCAGGGTTCCGAGCGCTTCGAGCGCGCAACGGTTGAGCTTGATGCCATTGTTTCTCAAACAGAAAGTGCAACCGGAGATATTCTGGGTGCTGCTGAAAAAATTCAGGAATTCGCTTGGACGTTGCGCGAAATGGGCGCTGACAGCGACAAGTGCGATGAACTGGATATGGAAGCAACCAACATTTATATGGCGTGCTCCTTCCAGGATCTGACCGGCCAGCGGATCAGAAAAATTGTGGATGCCATGCGCTATGTCGAAAGCCGCATCAATTCCATGATTGATATCTGGGGCTTCGAAGCCGAGGGTGTGGAAGTGGATCAGCATGATCACCGACGCCATGACAAACGTCCCGATGCCCATCTGCTCAATGGCCCCGCCCTTGAAGGCGAGGGGGTTGGACAAGACGACGTTGATGATCTGTTCAGTGCTCCGGATCTTTATGAAGAAGCCGACCAGAATGATGTTGATGCGTTGTTTGACAATAACGCACAGTCTGACCAGAGCGATGTCGACGCCCTGTTCGATACGGCAGGTTCTGATGAAGCCTCATCAAACGAAGCTATTGAGGAAGAGAGCGATCTTTCTGCCGAGATGAGCCAGGATGCAGCCGACGCGCTGTTTGCAACGGCGTCTGAAGGTGATGAGACAGATGAAGGTAGCTCAGCGGAAATGCCTTCGGACGAAATGGCCGAATGGGCTGCCGATGAAGCGGCAGACGTAGTTGATGAAGTGGTTGATGTTGACACTGTTGATGCCGACGTCATGGATATGCAGGATCTTGATTGGGCGGCTGAAGCAGACGTTGATACCGATGCTGCCGATGATATGGAGGCTGTTGAGCCTGAGGCTGCTACGAGTGTTGAAGATCAGGAAGCCGATATCTTTGCTTCAACTGATGCAGAAGAGCCGTCCGTAGAGGCCTCCGCTGATACTGATGTAACCGCACAGGATGAAGCCGAAGCCATGCCCGCAGCCGAAGACGGCGAGCCGGATATTTTTGCTTCTGCTGATATCTTTGACAAGGCTTTGAATGAAGAGCTGGCTTCTTCCGAAGAGGAAGAAGAAGAACTTCTTGATCTGCGAGATCGTGTAGCTCAGTTCAGCTGACCGTTCCTGACAGCCCAGCAAGGCGTTGCCTCCGTTATATATGTCATGAAAAAGGGTGCCGTGCTGGCACCCTTTTTTTGTGTCTGAAAATCTATCTGCGGGAGGGAGAGAGGCAAGAGGATTGGTTCCTCTTGCTTGATCCTGCTATCCCAACCGGCCACTGGCATGGGCAAGCATGGTGTAGATCTTGCCGGTATCAGAGGTCAGATAGTTCATGGTCGAGCTTCCGTCTCTATCCTTTCTGGAGATGTCATCCAGAATGCGCTCGAAATCGCCGACATAGCGGTTCACCGTATTGCGGAAGTCTGTGTCACGCTGGTAGCGCATGCGCACATCTTCAAAGGTCTGCTGACCTTTCAGAGTGTAGAGCCGCCGTGTGAAGCTTCCGCCTTCGCCGCGGCGATAGCTTTCCCATGCTTCCGACTGGTTGTTGGTATCAATCCCGCGGATGATATCCTTGGAAATGGGAGCCAGTGCCTCGGCATCGCCCGGCTGAGGAATGTTGTCCTCTGGCTGGGAGGCCCGACGCAGCAGATCTGAGACCCAGCCGCCGGAGCGACCTTCGGGTTCTTCTCTAGAGCTCTGCGGCGCATAGTTGCTTGCCGTCTGCTGCGGTTGCTGCTGAGGCTGTGGCTGTGGTTCAGGCTGTCTGGCTGGCTGCTGAGCAGGTGGCAGCGGACGCTGCTGGTTGCTCGCTGCTGGTGCATTGTTGCGCTGCTGGTTGGAACGATCCGATGCGGGCACCGTATCGAACATGTTACCATGGCGCTGTACCACGCGGGACAGTTCCTTGAGGGCGTCGATCTGCTCGGAGACCACACGACGCATGGCGCCGGTTGCCTCACGGGTTTCGGTTGGCAGTTCGCTGAGGCCCTGTTTGAGCTCGGAGCGGGTGACATCCAGGTCTCGCTTGATTTCTTGCGTGATGGTACGAATGTCCTGTGTGGCTTGCTCGAAGCGTGTGTTGGCATCGGACATGGACTGGGCCATTTCCTCGCTCATTTCACGCTGCACGGCACGAATGGATTCCGCTGCACGGCGCCCTTCGGACGCTGCATTGATACGCAGCTGTTCGAGCTGGTCCATGACCTCTTTGGAAACCCCTTCGGTGCTCTGGCTGAGCAACATGCCCACATCCCGTGCGCGGCCTTCGGCTGTGCTCAGGGTGCTGGCAATGATCGAGGTGAAGTTGTTGAGCACATTCTCGATGGCTTCTGTCCGCTGGGAGAGGTCTTCAGTCATGCTGACAAGCATGGCGCGTCGTTCCTCGACCGAGCCTTCAAGGCGATCATTGGTGGATTCCATGATGCGGGTCGTGTTGACCAGAGCGGAGGCCTGCTCCTCGAACTTGTCGGTAAGAGAGGCCACCTGACCAAGGATGCTGTTGGAAACATCGCGAAGGTCATGCACATGGCCGGTAAGCTGATTGGTCGAGTTGCCTGCTTCGTTGACCACCGTTTCCACGACCGTGCGGAACTGGTTGGTCTGATCGGACAGGCTGGTCTCGATGGTCGACAGACTGTGACCGGCATTGAGCAGCAGCTCGGAGAGCGTGTCGTTGGCATGCTTGAGCCGCTCGACAATCTCTGTGCCATCCGCCCGCAGCAATTCGTTGGTGCTGCTCATGGACTGGCTGGCTTCGTCCGAGGCTATGCGCATTGCTTCCACCAGTCGCTTGTTGGACGTGTCGAGCTTGACAATAGCGTCGTGGCTACTCTGGGCAATGGCCTTGACCAGATTGCTGGAAGAGGCTTCCAATGCGCTTCTTGCCTGATCGGAGCTGATGGTAAGCGCTTCCACAGTGCGCTTGGAGCTTTCGTCCATGGCAGTGAGGGTTTCATTGGATTTCTCGCCAATGGTCTCAACCGCCTGACGGGAGCTTTCAGAAAGCGCGGATACAGCGCGCCGTGAGCCTTCATCCAAGGCGGCAAGGGTGCCGTTGGAGCTTTGGCTGATGGCTTCGACTGCACGACGGGAGCCTTCTTCAAGGGCTTCCAGAGTGCCACTTGAGCTTTCCGTAATTGCGGTAACCGTGCGTCGCGAGGTGTTTTCAAAGGCCGCAAGGGTTTCGCTGGAATTCTCGGTGAGGGCCGATACAGCGCGTCTTGATGTATCCTCGAAGGCTGCAAGGGTCGTGCTTGAGCTTTCGTTGAGTGCCTTGGCTGCCATTTCCGCGCTGGCGGAAAGGGCCATCTGCGTGCGCGATGTGCTTTCCTCGAGCGTCTGAACAGCCATCTGGGCGCTTTCGGACATGGTGTGCGCTGCGCGATCGGTGCTGTTGGTCAAAGAGCCAACGGATCGATCAGTGTTTTCGGTAATCGCCTGAACGGCACGGCTCGTGCTCTCGTTGAGCGTTTCCGTGGCGCGTGAGCTGTTGTCGTTGATGGCGCTGACCAGATGGTCGCCCGTTTCGGCGAGGGTCTGGGAGGCTCGGGCACTTTCCTGAGCAACGGCGCGTGCAATTTCGCCACCGCGGCTGGAGAGGCTGTGAATGATGCTTTCACCCGCTTTCTGGAAGGTCTCAGTGATGCTCTGGCTTCTGCTATCCAGAGCCTGAACCACGGAGTTGCCTTTTTCATCCAGAATGGAGGAAAGCTCAGCCGAACGCGACCCGAGGACAGCGTTGAAGTTCTCGGTCTTCTCGGTGATTTCGGCACTTGCCGTCGTCAGCGTGGAGGCGAGAGCGTCGCGAGCCTTGGCGCTTTCGGTTGCGAAGTTGGTGGAGATCGCATTCAGGCGATCATTGAGGATAGCCTCGATCTGTGCAGACCGGCTGTCGAGAGTTTCTGCAACCTCGAAGACCTTGCTGCCAAGGGAGACGTTGATCTCGGCAACACGATCCGACAGGGTTTCGGTAAGCTCGTGTGCCTGACGGGACAGGGTTTCGCCAACCAGAGTGAGACGCTTGTCCATGCTCTCGTTGATGTCATTCTGCCCTTGCGAGTAGGCCTGCGCGATATCGCGGGTGCGCTCAAGCAGCGTTTCGTTGATATTGCGTGCCCGGGAATCGAGGGTTTCGTCGAGCCTTGTGGTGCGCTCTTCCAGTGCGGTATTGAGCGTGTCGGCCTTGGTGGCGAAATTCATCGTCAGGCTGGAGACATTGTCTTCGAAGCCGCTCAGGCGTGTCGCAATTTCCTGCTCGAATGTTTCGGTGCGGCTGGTGAGTGCGTTGGCCACTTCTTCAGCACGCGCCGAAACGCTGACCGAGAAGCCTTCAAGGCGGTTATCCAGCATGCTTTCAATTTCACCGGCCCGTGCGAACAAGGTCTGGTCAAGCGAGTTGATGCGCTGATCCATGGACTGGCTGAGATTGTCGAGGCGATCGCCAAGATGGCTGACGAGATTGGTGCCACCGACGGTAATGACATCGTCGAACGCCTTGACGCGTTCTTCCATGGCGATGCGGATCTCTTCGCTCTGACCTTGCAGGGCGTTGGTGAGCTCGCCTCCGGCGCTTTCGAATAGTTCTTTGACCTTGTTGCCGCGCTGGGCAATGACCTTGGCGATCTCGGTGCCGACCATGGCGAGGCGTTCGGTGACTTCCATGGAGCGGGAATTGAGCGCGTCTGTTGCCTTGCCCGTGGCTTCTTCGAGATTTTCGGACATAGCCTTGGACTGGGTCTCAAGCACAATGCTCATGCTGCTTGTGCGTTCATCCAGCATGGAGCCCAGATTGGAGGCATGGGCTTCAAGCTGCTCGTTGAGCTCGCCGCCCTTGACGGTGACCGTCTGATGAATGCGCTCTGCTGTGGTGTCGAGCTTGATGGTGAACTGCTCGCCTTGCGTTGACAGGGTTTCGGAAATATGGGTTCCGGTCTGCGTCATGCGCTGGGTGAGCGTTTCGCCGGTTCTGGAAATAGTCTGGGCAATGTTGGTGCCCGTCTCGTCCAGCTTTTCGTTGATTTCCGTGCCGCGCAGCGACAGATCCACCAGAAGCGCATCGCCAGTGCCTTTGAGGGCCTGGGAAACTTCGGAGGAGCGTTCGGTGATGGCAGACACGATCTCTGTGCCCTGCGTACGGATATTTTCGGCCACTGTGGACCCTGTCTCGGACATAGAGAGGGTCATTGTGGAGCTGATTTCCGTCAGGCTGCCGGTGACAGACGTGCCGATTTCGCGCAGTTCGGACGTGATGGAACCGCCGGTGTCGGCGAGGTTCGTCGTAACTTCAGAACCGAAGCTTCTGAGATTGTCCGTCAAAGACTGGCCGGTGGTTGCGATATTCTCGGTAACCTCGGTGCCGATGGTTTTCAGCTCGCTGCTGAGAGAATTGCCGGTGTTGGCAAGATTTTCGGTGACTTCCGTACCGATGGTGCGCAGCTCGGTGCTGAGGGCGCCGCCGGTGGTGGAGAGGTTCGCGGTGACTTCCGCGCCGATGGTTCTGAACTCGCCGGTGAGGCTGTTGCCCGTGTCGGCCAGATTGGTCGTAACCTCGGTGCCGATGGATTTCAACTCGCTTGTCAGGGAACTGCCGGTGTAGGCAAGATTCTCGGTGACTTCCGAGCCAATGGACTTCAACTCGCTGGTGAGCGCGTTGCCGGTGGTTGACAGGTTGGCCGTTACGTCATTGCCGATGGACTGCAGATTGGTGTTCAGCCCCGCGCCGACTTCGGCGATATTCTGGGTTACCGTCTCGCCAGTCTGGGAGAGGGTGGAGGTCAGTTCTTGACCTGCGCCGATGAAGCGATCGGTTACTTCATGGCCGATGCTGGCGAGCTGGCTGGTCAGGTCACTACCGGTCATTTCCAGTTTCTGGGAAATGTCGGTGCCAGACATGCTGAGCTGATTGGTAATGGACTGACCGGCATCGGTCAGAGACTCGGTCACGTTGGCGCCTGTGGTGGAGAGGCGATCCACCAGATCGGAACCGCGGTTGGAAAGCACATTGACCATGGTCTCGCCAGCGTTGGCCAGCGCAATGGTGATCTGCTCGCCTTTTTCGGCCAGAGATAGGGTAACGCGAGAACCCGCATCGGAAACGCTTTTGGAGATCGACTCGCTGGTGGTGCTCAGCTCGTCGGAGAGGCTGGTATGGGCACCGGAAATGGAGGCGCGAACGCGTTCGGAGTTGGTCACGATGGCTTCGCGCTGGGTGATCAGTTCGTCAATCAGCGAGCGAATGCGCAGCTCGTTTTCAGTGTAGGCGCGTTCCAACGAAGATACTTCGTTATGCACCATCACTTCCAGCTCGGAAGCGCGGGCCAGAGCCCGTTCGATGCCGTCGCTCATGGAGGCCACTTCGCGGCGAATGGCCTGACCAACATTGACGACGGATTCCTTAGCCACATTTTCTGGCTCTACAAGACGCATAGCGACCTGCGTCATGGCGTTGGAGACCTGACGCATTTCATGCGCCCGAACAACAATGTAGGCCATCATGAAGAACAGGATCACCGGCAGGAAGATGCCGGCCATGGCAGCAAGAGCTGCAGGCGAATCCATCAGTGATGCAAAGCCGTCCTGAGCGATTTGCTCACCGCCAAAGCCCATGAAGAACAGGCCCCCGCCGATGGCAACCCAGAAGAGCGACAGGATCGAGGCAAACATGTAAGGCGCTGAGCTTGGTGGCTGCTGTAGGGAATGCAGCAGATGGCCGACCGATTGCTGATCGTCATTGGCTGGCCTTGGCTTGATCTTGTTGCCTCGCCCTTCGCCTTTGGCTGTTGCCTTATCGCCCGCGGCGTCTCTGGCCGTGTCAGCGTCGTCTTTCGGCTTGGATTCATTGGTCTCTTCGGAGACGTCGAAATCCATTTTCAAAGCATCTTCAACCGCTGACAGAGCCGCTTCTGTCGGATCCTGAATCTTTGGAGACTTCGTTACCATGTCTGCTCTAGCCTTGTTCTACTCAATACTTGCATCGGGCCTTTCACTCGTACTCCCGCCAAACCGGACGGAACTAGCCTCTTGCGAGTGACAAACCTCTAAAGGGTCAAACCTTATCGTCACTATTCCTATCCGGGAATCCTTGCATCCAGATATCCGAGGGCCAATAGCTCTTGGAGGTCCGCAACCGATGCGCTGCGGGGGCAAGGAGGATAGAAAAGAGTGTCCAACATATTGGGACGCATCGTACAAGGAGAGGAAAGGCAAAGGAACTACTATTTTTCATGAGTCCTCTCAAGCTGTTAACCAAAATCGCATGATGTCGAGGGGTGTCTCAGGGAGAGGATTAGGACTCGCCTGTTAACTATATGTGTTTACTGTGTTTTTTATCTTTATGATTTTGTTTGCTCCTGTGCTGTCGAGACATGCAAAATTGCACAAAATATTTATGGCGAGTCGCTGCGAATCCGGCAAACATGGTTAACGCGTGGTAACCATTTTGGAAAATATTTTGATTCCTGTGAAGGCCACTCAAGGGGAGAGAAAAGTGGGCATGGATACACAAAATTGCGGCCTCGATCTGGATCATCTGGCCAGGCAGACCATGGGTGATGAGGAGCTGCAGAAGCAGGTTCTATCCCTTTTTGTGAGTCATATGAGCGAGACAATGCCCCGTTTGGTTTCTGCCTCTGAAGAGGCGAGCCAGATTGCCCATAGCATAAAGGGGTCGGCTCGTGGCATCGGTGCCTGGAGCGTAGCCTCTGCGGCGGAAGCTGTAGAGAAGGCATGCGGCGACCGGTCGAGTGAAATTCTGGTTCTAAAAGGAGCTGTTGACAGAACGATGCTCGAGATTGCCTCGTTACTTGAAAAAGAGTGACAGTGGATGGGCTGCGCAAAAATGCGCACATGAGTTACGCTTCGATACAATTCGCCCTCTTTGTAATCGCGGCAAAATTGTCTATATGCAGGGAACCTGACCAATAATAGACCAGCGAGCTGAGTTCATGCCGAAGATTACTTATATTACATTTGATGAGACGCAGTATGACGTGGAGGCCAAGGAAGGCGCGACCGTGATGGAAACAGCCATCAAGAATGGCGTTCCTGGAATTGAAGCCGAGTGCGGCGGCGCCTGTTCTTGTGCGACTTGTCATGTCTATGTCGATGAGGCATGGGCCGAGAAGACTGGCGAACCGGGGGCCATGGAAGAGGACATGCTGGATTTTGCTCAGGATGCCGATGAGCGGAGCCGCCTTTCCTGTCAGATCAAGGTGACTGATGAACTGGATGGTCTCGTGGTGCGCATCCCCGAGTCTCAAGCCTGACGGGTATTACTCTTAAGGGCAAAGACGTTATGACAAGCGAAGGTCTGGTGCAGGCCTTCGCTTTTTTATTGAAGCGTGCGAAGGGATCGGGCACATTGAGTTTGGTAGTTTTATATATTCGATATTAACGAGATGGAGGCGGGGTGACAGACTGTTGCGCCAGCAAAAGCAAACGGGCGGGGTCTCTTCTGGGAGGCTTCATGCCGATTGGCGTGCATCTTGTATGCGGGTTGCCTGTGGTTACGCGTCAGCGCGCCAAGGTGGTTCCAATGGCACAAGGGGATGTGGTGGAAATCGGCTTTGGCTCCGGTTTGAACTTGCCCCACTATGACCGCAGCGCCGTGCGTAGCCTGATTGGTGTCAATCCCGATGACGGCCTGCCTCTTTTGGGTGAGAAGGCCATAGCCAAACAGGATTTGCCCGCCGAGTTGCTGGTGGAGAGCGCAGAAGCGATGTCTTTGTCGTCTGCTTCGGCGGACACTGTGGTTGTCACCTACAGTCTGTGCTCCATACCAAACGTGATGGCGGCTCTGGGTGAAGCGCATCGCATTTTACGTCCGCATGGACGTCTGCTCTTCTGCGAACATGGCCGTTCACCCAAGTGGCATGTGGCGCGGCTTCAGGACCGGTTCAATGCGCCATGGCGCTGGATGGCGGCTGGCTGTCATCTCAACCGGGACACGGGTGTGCTCATTCAGCAGGCGGGCTTTGAAATGGAGCGCTACGATATCTATGACCTGGGGGTGGGCACCCGCATTCTGGGAACCCACCATGTCGGTGTGGCGCGTAAGCGCTGAGCGCTCTGACTCTGTCTTAAGCTTCTGCCTTTATTCGGCCGCTGGCTGTGGAACAGAAGGGGCCTTGCCAACCCACTCATGCCCTTCTTCCGGATGTCTTGGTACGAAGCGGGAAAGGATGAAGGAAATGATTGCCATGCAGGAGCCGAGCAGGAAAACGGCTGCTGGATTGATCAACCAGATCAGGCCGAAAGCCGCGGGAATGACGATGGCTGCGATATGGTTGATGGTAAAGGCCACTCCTGCCGTGGGGGCGATATCTGCCGGGTCAGCAATCTTCTGGAAATAGGTCTTCATCGCAATTGCCATGGCAAAGAAGGCATTGTCTGCCACATAGAGGGCGGCTGCCATCCATGGACTTGAGACGAAGGCATAAGAGGTGAAGATGATGAACAGGCCGACATACTCGATGCCCATCATGCGCCGCTCGCCAAAGCGTCCGATGAACTTGCCGATTTGTGGTGCAAAGATCATGTTGAAGAGGCAGTTGATGAAGAACAGGGCTGCAATCTCATCCACGCGATAGCCGAATTTTTCCACCATCATGAAGCCAGCGAAAACTGTAAAGATCTGACGGCGGGCGCCTCCCATGAAGGTTAGGGCATAATAGAGCCAGTAGCGCTGGCGTAGGACCAGCTTCTTGCGCTGCGGGTTCGGGGCTTCAAATTGTGGGAAGAGGAACCAGAGAACGGCAATCATGATGATCGTCATCGATCCGCCGATCAGAAAGACGGTCTCGTAAGACAGATGCATCGTTTTCCAGGTGATAAAAATCACGCCGTAGGCCACCAACTGTGCGGTCGCTGCAACTGCCAGGATGCGTCCCATCATGGCGGGAGCTTTGTCTTTGGGCAACCACTGCAGCGAAAGGGACTGGTTCGCCGTTTCATAATAGTGGAAGCCGATGGACATGATGATGGTCGAGAAATAAAGGCCATAGATGGTCGGCAAAAATCCTGTCATGGCCACGCCCACACCGAGAAAGGCCAGAGCCAGAAAGGCCATGGTCTGCTCGCGCATGATCAGCAATACGAAGATGGCGGTGAAGGCCAGAAAGCCCGGAATCTCGCGAATGGACTGGGCGATGCCGATTTCCCGTCCGGTAAAGCCGACCTCATTGATTGCGAAATTGTTGAGCAGATTATTCCAGCTGGCAAAGCCGAGCTGGTTTGCGGCCGCCATAAGCATGAGCAAAACAAACGGGGTGCGCCAAGAACGGGCTGAAACGGCGGAAGCTTTCATGACGGAGCCTTTGAAAAAGCGAACTCGGAAGGGAACTGATATCTAGCAGGCGCTCCGCAACCCCGTCAAATCAAGAAAATTGATCGTCCTATTCGTCTGGCGCTCTTTGCGCATGGCTTGTCGCGTTTGCTCGCCTTGGTTCGGCTGGCAATAAGCCTAGCGTTTGGTGCCTTTGTTTTTGCCGCTCAGCTCCTCTTCTTCTTCCTTCTCCATCTCTTCGGATGTGGCCCTGAGGGTTTTTATGACAGCCCCCAACTGCGGCTGCGGTTCGGTGATGAAGGGCATGGGGCGACAAAGGGCGATGGTGGTCAGGCCAATGCGCGCGGTCAAGATGCCGTTGAGCAGACCCTCGCCGAGCTTGGCAGAGAGGCGGGCGGCAAGGCCATGGCCGACAATCTGCTGGAGCAGGCTTTCGCCTGCAGCCATGCCACCCGTTACTGCGAGGTGACTAGCGATGTGTCCAGTCAGGCGCAGCATGGCGACGAAGCCGGGGCGGTTGCCATAGCTCTCGGCAATGAAGCGGACCATGCGGATGGTCTCGACCAGCACTACCACGATATCGAACAGGGCGCGGGGGCTAAGGGCCGTGACCACGGCCACGCGCTTGGCCGCCTGATGGACACGATGGGTCACCAGACGGTCAATCGGAGGCATAAGAATTTGCTCTGTCTGGGCGAGAATATCTTCCCGATCGAAGAGGTGTGGCAGGTCCTGTTTGAGGGTCTGGCGGGCGCGGAATAAAGACGGCTGTTCCTTGTACAGATCGAGCAGATTGTTGGCGATCTGTTGTGCGTCCTTGCGGTCGCCTTCTTGATAAATATCTTCAACCTTGGCGCGTAGATGGTCCAGATGAGAGAGGCGACGCAGGGCCAGAAGCTCCCGCGCAACGAAGAAGAGAAGAGACAAAATCGCGATGGCAACAAGCGCCAGCCCTGCCCAGCCAAGATAATCCCAGCGGGCGAAAAGGTCGCGGATCAGGCGGTCGAGCCAAAGCCCGATGGCCAGCATCACAATGCCTGAAAAGGCACTCCAGAAGAAGGCGGAGAGAGACCATCCACGTTTGCGTACGGGCTTGTATCGGGTCTCGCTTGTCTCATTCACCTTATCGAAATAGTCCTCACTGTCTGGTGTGAAGTCCGATGTCATCGACAGGGTGGCGGCGGTGTCTGGCGAGGGGCGCGCAATGTCTTCGCCATAGGCTCCTCGGTCTAGCTTGACGGCTCGGGGTGCACGCTTGCGTGGGCTGGGTTGATCGTTTCCTGCGTTGTTGTTCTTGGTCATTTCAGAATATCTCCCAGCAAATAGTCGAGGGCCCTGTCAAGGCGAATATGGGGAAGCGAGCGAGCGACACCCTCGGCATCCTTGTCGAGCTCTGGCGGCCTGAAGCGGACAAAACAGAGCGGGTCTTCAAAATGCTCTGGCTGTTGAGAAAGTGATTCAACTTGGCCGGTTTTGTCTTCAAGTGTTGAATCCGCTTTTGGGTTGTAAGTGGGGTGAGAAACTGATTCAACTCGTTTGAAAACTGATTCAGGATCTTTGGGTAAGTCTCCGGGAAATAACGCGAATTCTGTTTCTCCATCAAATTCATCCTCACCCAGAGATTCACCTTGCATCGGAATGCCGATAAGAGAGGGCAATTCGTCTCCCTCAACGGTGAGGGTGGCTTCCCGTGTTGCCCTGACTGCCGCAATGGCCATGGTCTCATAGTCTGCACCGGAGGCTTCTACCCGCTTGGCTGCACGTTCAACAAGGCGACTGAGGATGCCTTCCAGCCGGTCATGCGAGGTGTGGTGCAAGTGGTCTGCCTTGGTTGCTGCAAAGAGGATTTTGTCGATGCGACGGGAGACGAGATTGCGCAGCCAGAAATGCGAGCCGGGACGGAAGGCACGCAGAATTTCTGTGATGGTATCTTCCAGCTCGGCCAGCGTGTCGGGGCCTTCGTTAAGGGCTGCAAGCAGGTCGATCAGAACGATCTGCCGGTCGAGGCGGGCGAAGTGATCACGATAGAAGGGCTGGACGATGGAGGTTTTGTAGGCCTCGAAGCGGCGCTCCATGATTGCCCACAGGCTCTTGCGATCCTTGCTATAGAGCGCTTCGGGCAAGGGGGCGAATGTGAGGGCCGGACTATCCTGCAAATCGCCGGGCATGAGAAAGCGCCCCGGCGTGAGAAGAGCATAGGCCCCCCGCGCCTTTTTGGCTTTCAGAAGATACGCGGTAAAGTTGTTGGCTGTTTCGCGGGCGATGGTTTCCAGTACCGGTTCGTCGCCTTGTTCGTTCGCGTCAATCTTGCTCTGGATGCTGTTGGCATAGGCCATCCAAGCTTCGGAATAGGGCTTGTAGAGCGGTTGTCGAGCCTGCTGGAAGGAGCGCTTTGACCAGCTTTGGAAGCTGTGATCCATCAGGGTCAGATCGAGTAGCCACTCGCCCGGATAATCGACGATGTCAAGGGCGAGGCGATCAGATCGCAAGGTGCGTTTGAGGGTGTCGCGAGACTGGTAGCGCAGGGACAGGCGCACCTGACTGGTGCGGCTGGTGGAGGAGGGCCAGATGCGTTTGTCGGTCAAATCCGCGACATGATCTTCATAGCGAAAACGCGGAGTCAGGCTGTCTGGTTGGGGCGTGATTTCGGCGGTACCAATGCGCCCTGTGGCGTGGGCCTCGAAGCGGGGCAGGCGTCCGCGATGGATGATATTGTGCAGGCTGGAGGATATGAAGATGGTCTTGCCAGCTCGGGCGAGGCCTGTCACCCCGAGGCGAACCGATGGCTCTGTCATATCGCTCGCGAAGTCGGCCAGATTGGCCGTTGCGATGCGAAGCTCTTCAAGGACTTTCATATCTTCCGCCTCTTAAATGGATAAGGCGCGCCGGATGGGGAATGCGATTGGTGCCGGATTCCTTCTCTGAGGCTGCAGCCTGCCTGACGCTGAGCCGAAGGGGCTCATTCAGGCTTGTTTCTTTAGCATGTAGGCGAGGAGAGGGGAGATTGCAATCAATGCGGGGGATTTAGGTCAAGGCAAGGAGTGGCATTATAGGGCCTCTCCCTGCATCTAAGATGAACTGTGAGTCGCTGCTGTTTAGGTTAGGCTGCCTGTTGCTTTCCTAGCGGCGAAAGAAGGTCGGGGCAGGATTTTCGACAATCAGCTCTTCTTCGTTATGGGCGATGTCTTTTGGCTTGATGAAGTCCAGCAGATGGCCGGACTTTTGGGAAATGTCATTCCAGTCGCCGCAATTGAATTCCAGAATAGCAAGGGCGGCGGTGGGATATTTCACGCGCATCTGCATGATTAGCTCAGGATCTCCCGATCCGGCCAGCTCGACAGCAATGTCCTGAAGGCCGGTATTGTGACCCACGATCATCAGATTCTTGCTGTTTCTGGCATTCTCCTTGAGGAGGGAGAGATAATCGGGATTGTTGCCTTCGTACAGAGCATCCAGCAGCCTCAGGCTGACGTCGCCGGTGAGGCTAGGGATGATCCCTGCCATGGTTTCCTTGGTGCGCTGTGCCGAAGAGCATAGGATACGGTCCGGATTATAGTGGCGTGCTTTCATGACACGTCCGATCTTTGGGGCGTCTCTCTGGCCGCGTTTGTTCAGCGGGCGATCAAAGTCGTGCAGAGATGGGTCCGACCAGGATGATTTTGCGTGTCGCAGCAGAAAAAGCCTAAGCATCGGGTTTCTGTCTCCTGTTGTCGTTGTTTTCTGGTTCTTGCCTGACGGGGCGTGCCATTTGCCCGAAGTCGGCGCAGGCAGCTTTAAAGTCCGGGCGTTGTGGCCTTTCGCTACCGTGCTGTCAACCGTATGGCCAACTGTGCGGCCTGTGTGTCTGGTGCGTGCGGGCGAAGCCGGATGTCTTGGAGCTTTCTTGCTCAGCAAGGCTACAATTTCATGACAGGGGGGAGCTTTTGGCTTTTTATTCCGAAAATGCCGGGGAAAGGCACGCTGGCGGGCGGCATCAATCATATCCGCCAAACGCACTGCCAATCGGTGCTTAGACCGGTATTGCATGGACCGAGCGCCCATGTGGAGGTGTTTGCCTACCGTCGCAATTTTTGCCGATATGTGTCCGCTGTGGGAAAGAAATTGCCTACTTAACAAAGGGTTAAAAAAGTTAAGTGTCTGTATTTATAAAAATATTTCTATTTGTGAAAAATGGCCCGCTTTTTGCTAGCTCAATGGTAATCTGATTTGTATCTGGTCAAAGGGATGTCCCATGAGTCTTTATTCAGCGCTTACAACTTCGGTCGCCGGTTTGGCAGCGCAGTCCTCTGCTATGCAGAATATTTCTGGCAACATCGCCAACACATCGACCAATGGCTTCAAGCGCGTTGATACGGCGTTTGTCGATCTGGTTAGCGACTATAACGCAAACAGTCGCAATCAGACGTCCGGGTCAGTGCTTGCCAGCTCGCGCCAGACCAACACGGTGGCTGGTTCTGTTGATTCTTCGCAGACTGCGACGCATATGTCGATCAGTGGCGATGGCTATTTTGTTGTCTACGAGAAAATTGGCGAGACCGATGGTCAGCCCATTTTTGACGGGACGCCGCTCTATACGCGCCGCGGTGACTTTACTCAGGATGAAGACGGCTATTTTGTCAATGAAGCTGGCTATTATCTGGCTGTTATCGAGTTGGATGATGCGACTGGTAACCCGGTGAGCTCCGTGCCCCAGCCGACTACCTTTGAAGAAGGGTTTATGGCCGCAGAGGCAACAACCAAGCTGACTTATAACGGCAACCTGCCTTCCATTCCGACGACGACGGATCCGACTGGTTATCTGTTGACTGGTGGTGCCGGCTATGCGGTTGACCCGACTACTGCCGGTGCCGGCGTTGTTCAGGCTCAGGATGAGGTTCAGTTCCTTAGTCAGTCCATTTCTGGCGGCGCGATTACGGCCTATGTTGCCAATGGTGAGAATGCCAGCGTTCAGCTGCGTTGGGCCAAGATTGCAGAAGGTAACCCCTCTGCTGTTCCACCAACCGAAGATACCTGGAACCTGTTCTACAAGTCTGACTCGAGTGCAACCGGTGCCGCGACCAAATGGACAAACGTAGGGCAGGACTACACCTTTGATACCACAGGCAAGATGACGTCGCCTCTGGCCAATGTGACGGTTCCTGCTATGACCATTGATGGTGTTGCGCTTGGCAATATCATTCTTGATCACGGCGGCAATGGGGATGGTATCACCGCTTATGCAACGACCACTGGTATTGCCAACATGAATCTGTCACAGGATGGGGCAGCCGCCGGTGAACAGACCAGCATTTCCATCGATGATGCGGGCTATGTTGTGGCCAACTATTCTAACGGCAAGTCGAGCAATATGGCCTCGGTCATTCTGGCGTCCTTTGATGGCGACAACTATCTGGCGCGTGCTGGTGGCGGTGCGTTCCGGGCGACGGATGATTCCGGTTTGGCCATTCTTGGTGCAACAGGATCCATTCGCGGATCTTCTCTTGAATCATCCAACGTTGATATCGCGGATGAATTCTCCAAGATGATTATCTCGCAGCAGGCCTATTCGGCCAACACGCGTGTTTTGTCTACGGCGCGGGATATGCTGACAGAAGTCATGCAGGTCATTCGGTAGGCATTTGGTTCAGCCCCTTTGCTTCCTCGTCAATGGGTGGCGGGGAAGAGGGGCGGAGGATAGTATATGGCGTTGTCACAAGCATTATCGGTCGCATCATCCGGGTTGAAGGCTACCAGCCGAGACCTCGAGATTGTTTCGTCCAATATTACAAATGCCAACACGCCTGGTTACACCAGAAAGATTTCCAGCCGTCAGGACATGGTTCTGAACGGGCAGGTAACCAGTGTCATTCAGACTGATGCGCAGCGGACCCTTGATCTGGTGGCGCAAAGGCAGTTCTGGTCTGAAACCGGTGCGACGAGCTATTCAAAGACCATCAATGACTATCTCACGCAGGTTGATGCCATGTTTGGCCAGCCGGGGGATGGCAACTCTCTGGATTCGCTGGTCAACGCCTTTGCTACATCGCTACAGGCGTTGGAGACCAGCCCAGATGATGCAACGACCCGGCTTGAGGTGCTCAACAATGCGTCTGTGATGACGCGCGCCATGAATGATGCGTCAGAGACCTTGCAGGCTTTGCGTCAGGATGCCGAATTTGCGATTGAAACGGCGGTTCAGGATACAAACGAGATCCTGAAGCATATCGAGAAACTGGATCTGCAGATCCAGGAGCTGACCCTATCCTCGGGCGAGTCGGCTGTTGGCCTGATGGACCAGCGCGACGCCTATGTGTCGCAACTGGCCGAACTGATGCCGGTGCGCGTGACGCAGCGCGAGAATAACTCGATCCAGATTTCCACGACCAGCGGCATGACACTCTATGATGTGTCAGCATCGCAGTTCGAGTTTTCCGCTTATGGCACGGTAGGCCCTTATACCGAGTGGGATTCCGCCGCGACAGACAATCAGCTGGGCACGGTGTATCTGAAATCGAACAATAGTGATTTGCATGACGTCACCCTGTCTGGTGGATTTGGTGGCAGCAAGATCGGGGCGCTGCTGGAGCTGCGCGACGATATTCTGGTGGAAGCCCAGAACCAGCTCGATAGTCTGGCTGACGGTCTGGCCGACGCTTTCGGTAAGTTCGATGTGGAAGGTACGGCGGTTACCGCAGGCGCGCAGGCAGGCTTCGATCTTGATTTGACCGACCTGCAATCTGGCAACGAGTTCAGCTTCACCTATCAGGATGTGGGGACGGGGCAGACCAACACGGTCACTTTCGTGCGTGTCGATTCAGCGTCTTCCCTGCCTCTGGATGATGAGGTGACAGCGCGTAATGATGACACCGTGGTGGGGATCGATTTCTCTGGTGGCATGGCAAGTGTTGTCACTCAGGTGCAAACGGCGCTCGGTGGTGCCTTCAGTGTGAGCAATCCTGCGGGCAACACACTGCAGATCCTGGATGATGGTGCCGCCAACACGGTTTCCATCCAGTCGTTCGATGCCGAGGCGACGGCTACCGGCCTTCAGCAGACAGCAGGAGCCTTGCCGCTGTTCGTTGATGGAGGCGAGGGGCCGGGACTTTATACCGGCAGCGTAGACGGTATGGTGCAGCAGACCGGCTTTGCTGCGCGTATAACGGTAAACGAAGCGCTCTTTAATGATCCGACCCTGCTGGTGCAGCATAGCGCAAGTACAGGGATTGGCGATCAGACGCGTCCAGCGGCGCTTAATAACGCGCTGACAGAAAATGAACTGGCTTTCACCTATCAGCAGGGTGGGGCGCCAGTGTCCATGACGGTGGATGAATTTGCCCGCCAAGTTATCTCCTTCCAGTCCCAGCAGGCCGCTACTGCCCAAACGCGGCATGAAGGGCAGGAGATCGTCATGAACAATGTGATGTCGCGCCTTGAGCAGTCCTCCAGTGTTGATGTGGATGAAGAACTGGCGCGCCTGTTGGAGTTGCAGACAGCCTATTCGGCCAATGCGCGCGTCATGACTGCCGTTAAAGACATGATGGATGCCCTTATGCGGATTTAGCCGGCAAGTGCGGCGACTGGAAATGGAACCTGAAACATGATCGGTACTCTTAATGGATTTTCATCCTCTGTGATGATGAATGTGCTGAGAAACAATTCCAGCCTGATGCAGGATCTTACCATTCAGCTGAGCACTGGTAAGAAAGCGCAGACCTATGGCGGTTTGGGCCGTGATGCCGGCATGGCGCTAGATTACCGATCGCAGATCACCTCCGTTAAAGGCTACCAGAGCAGTATCGAGCAAGCGCAGGTGCAGATCTCGATGATGAATCTCGGGCTTGAGCGCGTTGTCGAAATAGGGGCGGAAATCAGTGGGTCAGCAACGGGCACTCAATATGATATCTCGTCCAACAATCAATCTGTTGCGCAGGTTACCGCTGCCACCCTGTCCAGGGAAATGATCGGTATTCTAAACACCGAAGTGGATGGGGACTTCGTCTTTTCGGGTACGACAACCGACGTTGAGCCTGCGATCAACTATGATCGCATCGTGTATGGCTATGGAGGCGAAGATGGCCTGCTAACGGTCACTGACGAGCGCATTCGGGCTGATGCAGGGGCTGATGGATTGGGGCGCCTCGACTTGTCCACGGTTGGTCCGACCATGACACTCAGTGAAGAGGTGACCGATTTTGGTTATAAGCTGAGTGCCGTAACGAGTACTCTTAGCAATGTGACTGTGGCCGGTCCTGCGGGGAGCCCTGCGAGCATCGATGTTACCGTGACGGGCGAGCCGGTCGCGGGGCAGGTGCTCAGCTTTACTTTTGATATGCCCGATGGGTCTTCTGAGATCATTCAGATGACCGGGCATCAGGGGGCCACAAGCCCTTCTGAGGGGAAATTTTCGGTCAGTGGTGCTCCGGGTACGATTGCTACTGCAATTCAGGACGTGCTTACCTATCAACTTGGTCAGAATGTCGCCTCCGCTGGTGAAGCAGCCTCCCGTATTCAGGGCTCGATGGATTTTTTCCTGACGTCAGGGGGGGGAGAGCCAAAGCGCGTTGTGGGGGTGCCAGAAACGGCGACAACACTGGATACGGCTACGGCGGCGGGCAAGCCGACCTTGAACTGGTATGTCGGTGATAATGATGCGCTGGTTTCTTCACGAGATACTGCCAAGGTGCAGATCGACAACAAGCTGGATGTGTCCTATGGCGCGCGAGCCAATGAAGACAGCATTGCGCGTCAGCTGGCTTATATGACCGCCTTTTCGTTGCCGACCTATGATCAGAATAGCGATGCCGATGAAGAACGTTATACCACCTTTGCCGATGCGATTTCGTCCGGTCTTTCCAGTGTCAATCAGGGAGATGTTGTCAAGACGACGCTGACGGAGATCGGCGTAGCCAGCAAGGTCATGGAGGATGCGAATCTGCGTCACCATACGAGCCTTAGTATGTTGCAGACGGCTTTGACGGACAAAGAAGGCATCAATGATGAAGAGGTGGCAGCCAAGATCATGACCATCCGCACGACGATTGAAGCGTCCTATCAGGCTGCTTCGATGATGTATAACCTGTCTCTGACCAAGTTCATCTAGGCCTTTTTGGGTCAAAGTCGGCCCTGCCTGTTAACCCTGAAACGAGAAAAGCAGCCTTTGAGGCTGCTTTTTTGCATTTTGCGATCAGGGCGTTGAAATTTTCAAAAGCCATAAAGCGAAAAAGCGTCGGACCGGAAAGGTACGACGCTTGAGCGTTTTTGGAAACCCTATGCCATAGTGCGACATCCGCTCTCGGTTCTAACCGTCAGCGCGCAGACCTTCAGCGATATTGCGGTTGATGTTGATCAGACTATCAACGGTCGCCGATTTGGGGTCCGTCATGATCCGCAGCGTATGGTTGAATGTGAAGATGCCGAGATTCACCAGATTCTGGCGCAATTCCTTAGGCATTTCATGATCTTCGCTCATGAGTTCGCCTACAAAAAGGGTCCAGATCTTGCGGTTGAATGTCAGAGCTTCATCCAGTTGCGCAGGGGTGGTGTCTGCAGATTTTGTTTTCTGCAACTTGGCAGCAGCCTTGATTAACAAAGCTGCTTCACGCTCCCTGGGGGACCCTGCATGAGAACTGGCGTCCTGATAAGCTCTAGCCGCTGAATGGTTGTACATTCCGAAGTAACTCCTCTTCGAACCTTATGAGAGCTTTTGCTTCTTTTAATGCAGGATAAAAGGAACCGGTTAATATTTTGTTATTTACGCTGTCAATTATCGTTAACGCGCTGGGGGCAGCGTGTAAAAAATCATTTACCAAAGTGAAGTACATGTCCTTATGCTCGGCTAGATCTTGCGCCAGATACATAAGTTGTATGCATAGATATATTCTTTTTGCAGGACTATTTGCCGTTTCGGACGTGAGGATGTCTTTTTCGCGTAATATTGGCGCCTGTCCATCGACAAAGAAGCGCGCACGGTGGTCACCGTTTGTAATGACACTGTTTCCGATAATAATACGCTCGCCTGGGCGCAGTTCTATTTTAAGAGACATCTTTATTCCTCTATTCACACAAGTGAATGTCTGCGTCTATTTGGTATTTTTGACAGGATCAATAATAGCTGCGTTGTATTAATAAACCGCTCAGAGAAATTGTTTTGAGAATTCTCGAGACGTACAACCCAACCACTGGCTGCTTCTGTAATTTATTCTGATTGTCTTGCAAAGATCAAATAGAAGAAAAAGACGTTTCCCATAAAACAAAGAAAGGCGGAGTATTGCTCCGCCTTTCTTACGTGTCTTTTTAGCCTAATTAAGCTCGTAGGAAGCTGGTAACTGCCTGATCGGCCTGCGATGCCAGAGACAAAGCTGTTGTAGACAGCGTCTGACGGGTCTGCAGAGCCAACATGTTAGCGCCTTCCTCGTTCGAATCTGCCAGAACCAGGTTGTCTGCACCGGTTTGCAGGGTGTTGATCATTTCCTTGGTGTAATCCTTGCGGATCTGCACGGTGGAAAGGTTGGAACCGAAGGTTGATGCCTGTTTGCGCAGGGTAATCAAAGCGTCAGACAGGGCGTCAAGCTTGAGGTTGGACTCGTCGGTGTCCAGTGTCGTTGCATCGGTCAGAGCCAAACCGGAAGCGGTCAAGTCTGCGGACTGGATGGTCAGCTCGGACTTGGTCTCATCGCGTTTTTCGTTGAACGACACAGTCAGGTCATTGCTTGAACCGTCGATCAGGTTGATGCCGTTGTAGCTGGAGTCGCGCGCAAGCTCATCAATCTGATCCATAATGCCGTTATACTGATCAACCAGCTCGGTGTTGGAAGCATCCTGTGTACCAGCAAAGTTCTTGATGGTCAGAACGTCGTTGGTACCGGAAGCCGCGCCGGTGAAGGTTGCATCGGTACCACCGGGATCCGTTGCGGTTAAGGGACCTGCACCATCCGGGTCGATGTCGGCAAATTGGCCAAAGCCAAGGCCTGCCCAAACGGAGGTGTCCTGAGCACCAGCAGAGGCTGCTGCGCCATCATCATGGGAGATTGACAGGGTTAGTTCTGCGTTGCCGTTGGCACTGATATCCAGACGACCGTCTTCCGTGATCTTGGCAGTTGCAACACCAGAGGCGTTGATGTCATCGACCAGGTCTTTAATGGTGTAAGCCTGAGAACCCGTGGTGTCCAGATCACCATCTGTGAGGCTTTCCCCTGTATTGGAGAAATGTTCAACAAGATCGAAGGTTTTGGTTACGCCCGATTCAGACTTGGATTCAACGGTGAAGTTGGTGCCTGCGGCGAAGCCGATGTTTGCGCTGTTGAGGGCGATGCCTTCAGCACGTTCCTTGGCTGTTGATTCAGATGCGCCCGAGGTATTGATGCTTCGGTTGCCCTGAATGTTGGTGCCGGTGTTGGAATTGTTGTTTGACTGAGCCTGACGAACGGTTGCCTGTGCACTTTCCACCAGATCGGTAATCGCGGAGATACCATTGTCAGCAGCTTCGATCGTTTTGATCGAGTTTGAAATGCCGTCTAGCAGATTGCTAAGGTCGTTGGCGCGCGCGCCGAGGCTTTCAGAGGTAAAGAAGTTGGTTGGGTTATCCAACGCCGAGTTGACTTTTTTACCCGTTGCCAGGCGATTTTGCGTTGTTGACATCATGTCCGCGGTTTTTTGCAGGGACAAAAGGTTTGAACGCACGCCGGCTGAGAGAGTGATATCCGAAGACATTGGGTTACCTTTCTGGGTACTCACACACAGATATTGTTTATTCAGCCTCCTTCTGAGGCTTAAATAGATGTTCGCGCGTAAACCCTAATTTAAGGTTAACCAGATCTTTCGTATTAACCTAAACAAAGCGTTTCGTTTCCGGTTGTACAAAAAGAGTCGATTTCTGTGTCGGATCAGAAACTTGGAAATGATTGGAAATTTAATTTTGTCTAAAGGGGGGAGGGCGAAAGGTTAAAAAAAACGGGGCCTTTGGGCCCCGTTTCGCGTTCGTATGGTGCTTTGAAATTAGCGCAGGAAGCTGAGAACTGCCTGGTCGGCCTGTGATGCCAGGGACAGAGCCGTGGTCGACAGAGACTGACGGGTCTGCAGTGCGAGCATGTTTGCACCTTCCTCGTTGGTGTCAGCAAGAACCAGATCATCTGCACCAGTCTGCAGGGTATTGATCATGTCCTTGGTGAATTCCTCGCGGATCGTCACCGTGTTCAACTGAGAACCAAAGCTGGAAGCCTGTGTACGCAGCGTAGAAAGAGCTTCGGACAAAGCATCGAGCTGATTGTTTGAGTCTTCGGTGTTCAACGAAGTTGCATCAGCCAAGCCGAGGCCGGAAGAGCTCAGGTCTGCGGACTCGATGGTCAGCTCGGACTTGGTCTCATCACGTTTTTCGTTGAAGGCAACCGTCAGATCGCTGCCTGTTCCGTTGATCAGGTTGATACCATTGAAGCTGGAGTCACGAGCGAGTTCATCGATCTGATCCATGATATCATTGAACTGTTCAACCAGCTCAGTATTGGAAGCATCCTGTGTACCAGCATAGTTCTTGATGGTCAGAACGTCGTCGGTACCAGAGGCGGCTCCAGTGAAGGTTGCGTCGGTGTCACCTGGATCGGTGGCGCCATCGCTACCCGGGTCGATGTCTGCGAAGGTGCCGAAGCCGAGGCCTGCCCAAACCGACGTATCCTGAGCACCAGCAGAAGCGGCGGCACCGTCATCGTGGGAGACGGTCAGGGTCAGTTCGGAGTTGCCGTTGGCGCTGATATCCAGACGACCGTCTTCCGTGATCTTGGCGGTTGCAACGCCAGAAGCGTTGATGTCGTCGACAAGATCTTTGACGGTGTAAGCTTGGGAACCAGCAGTGTCGAGGTCGCCGTCAGTAAGGCTTTCACCAGTGTTGGAGAAATGCTCAATCAGGTCGAAGGTCTTGGTTACACCAGATTCGGACTTGGATTCGACGGTAAAGTTGGTGCCTGCAGCAAAGCCGATATTTGCACTGTTGAGGGCGATGCCTTCAGCGCGTTCCTTGGCAGTTGATTCAGATGCACCAGAGGTGTTGATACCTGCTGTGCCCTGAATGTTGGTGCCAGAGTTGGAAGCATTGGCTGCAAGAGCCTGGTTCACCGTGGACTGCGCACTTTCAACCAGATCGGTAATCGCAGAGATACCGTTATCAGCAGCTTCGAGAACCTTGGTAGCGTTACCGATGGAGTCCATCAGGTTGTTCAGCTCGTTTGCACGGCTGTTCAGGTTTGCCGAAGTGAAGAAGTTGGTTGGGTTGTCAAGCGCGGAGTTGACTTTTTTACCCGTTGACAGGCGTCCCTGAGTGGTCTGCATCATGTCTGCAGTGTTCTGCAGGGAGAGCAGGTTTGCGCGTACGCCGGCGGAGAGAGTGATATCGGACATTTATCCATAACCTTTCTGGTTAGTACTCGTCAGCCCTTCGTGGGCTTCGTCCTTCGTGGACAACGACCTTTCGCGGTCATCCGAACAATGCGCGCCAAAACCAGAATCATTTGTAAAAATAGTTGGTTAACGGAAAGCAAGGTTAATAGAGAGTAAGCGTTTCTGTTCTATGGTTACTAAAATATGGATAGATAGAATTGCGGGTCGGGAAGCGCTTTGTGAACAATCAACTAGTGTTTTTCTGAATGTATCAAATTAGGAAATTTGGGAAGTCTCGTTGAAGGCCGGGTGAGGAAAACCGATGCATTTGGCACGTGAGTGTTTCAATTGCGCAGAGAAAATTTTTAAAAGTTATAATCGGCTGGTAATCTTTGGAAGAAAAGCGGCGTTGAAATGAGGGGATTTACGCGGCCCTGAGCATGATAGCCGAGGGGGAAAACGGGGTGGAAGGGCGCAAAAAACATGCCGCGTCATTCCTTCTCTTTTGAGCCTTCTTTATAAGGGCCATCGAAACTCGCTTCATATGAGGCTAGAGATTGAGAAAATTTGCTTTCCCCAGCTTGAGAATGCTTTGCAAGATTTCCTCTCTCACAACAGGTGCAGTGTCTCTCAAGGCCCGCTCGCTAGCGGCTTGAACTTTGCTCTGCCAATCCGCTTCCGTAGGAGATATGGGGGGCTCAAGCCCGAGCATTGAGCAGATGCCCTCTATTTTGGGGGTGTTTGAAGGCAGGCATACGAGCGGGGTTTGCAGGCTTGCGGCCGCAATCGTGTGGTGAAATCTCGCCGAAACCAGCAGGCTTGCGGAGCCGATCACATCTATCCACGTGTCAATGTCTTGCGCGTTCAGCAGTTCAAGCTTAGGAATCTCGCTTTTCATTTGCTCAAAATGCTTGAGGTCCTCAGGCGCAGGACTGCTCTTGGCTCCGGCCAGATAAACGGCTTTCCTATCGCCATCGACGAGAGGGTGAAGCGCTGCAGCCAATTCTCCTGCGAGCGCATTGTTAAGAGAGACACCACCGGACAATATGATCGGGCCATCTGGGCTGACGGTACGGTCATACCCATTGCGCGCGATAAAAAGGGGCAGGCAGTCAAAGCTTTGCACTGCATTGATACCCAGGCGTTTCAGGACTTGGGTGGAATGGACTTCACGGCTAGCTACCAGATCCAGATGCTTGAGGATTTCACCGTAAAACTGATCAACTTTTTCTGATGGCTCAAGGCTGCCGCTCGGATAGGCCGAATGATTGATGAGTGCGACTGTCTTGTTGGCATATTTTTTTGCGAAATACATCAGATAGAGCAGCTGCCATGGCCCCAGAGCATGCTCATGCAATGTTCCTTCGCCATTGCAGAGTACGAGATCTGCCTGTGTGATGGCCCGCACAATCGGCATATTGGCTGCGGTGAACCGTTTGGCGACCTCGCTGCTGTCAAAGTCCGGTATTTGTTGCGGCAACTCGGGAAGAGGTGTGTGTGTTTGCTCGACAGGCAGATAATTGACGTAGTAACCGCGCTCTACAAGAGTATCATAAATCTCGATTGACGTGCCAAAGCAGCCCCAGTGATATGAGTTGGCGGTGAAATTGAGTATTAAGCAGTTCTTTCGGAGCAAGATCGCCTCCGCTGTGTGTGACTATTCTAGATGCAGCCGTTTTATGCTGTTTCGAATCTTCTAACTTCCAAGCTTCTAAGCTCCAGAATCAGTTATAACCTGAATTACTATGGGATACAGCCCGCAATATCATTTCGTTGGTAGCAGAGAACGGGTTGGGAAGATCGCTCAGGCATGCCTGTGTCCGAGAGCTATTGGGGTGTTTCAAGTGGTCATTCGTGTCACTCGGCAACCGACCGCTCAGATGCTTGACAGGCGGTGCTTGTGTGCTTCATTCTTTTTTAACTTCGCAACTTTTTTGGCATTTGGACTGCGCTTTGGCTTCATGACGAAACTTTCCGTACGGCAAACCCTCTCGCGCGCGAAGTCATTTGCCCGCAAAGGTGAAATTGATAAGGCCAGAGCCTTATATCAATCTATTATTGATAGCTATCCTTCCAACATCAGTGCCAAACGTGAGCTTGAAAAGCTTTCCCAAGCGCATTCTCAAGTTAAGGGAGGCGCTACTCTTTCGAATATGCCTGCGGATCAGGTTCTTTCTCTTGAGACTGAAGCAGATGCGCGCAAGACGCGCGATTTTACCAGCGCTCTTGTCAAGAATGTTCCGACATCTTTGGTTGCCTGGAGCCTGTTGGGGGATGCAAGCCGCAAGCTCGGTTTGCTGGATGAGGCAGAAGGTGCCTATAGGATGGCGATCGAGCTCGATCCATCCAGCGCAGAGCTGCATAATAAGCTGGGAGTTGCCCTAAGAGAGCAGGGCAAGATTGAAGAGGGTGTTCATTGCTATCAAAAGGCCCTCAGCCTGGATAGTCGCAATGCCGAGGCCTATGTGAATCTGGGTGTTGTCTTCAGAAGCCTGGGGCGGCTTGAAGAAGCAGAGCTATTCTACCGTAAAGCAATCGAGTTTCAGCCCGATTTATCGAACGCTTTTAATAATCTGGGCAATGTGCTGCGCCTTCAGGGGCGAACGCAAGAGGCCGTGGTCGCGTTCGAACAAGCGCTACAGAATGATCCGCTCTCTACGCTTGCTCTGAATAATCTTGGGTCCACCTACCGCACGCAAATGATGTTCGATAAGGCAATCGAGGCTTTTGAACGGTCTTTGCAACTCAAGCCTGACCGTGCAGATACCCGAGCCGAGTTGATTTGGACTTGCGCCAATATTTGCGATTGGGATCGTTTGAAGCGATTGCTGCCGGATGTCGCCGATCTCGGTGTTGCTTCTGATCCCATTCAGCCATTCATGCTGATTTCTACCGATGGCAGTGCGGAGAACCAGTATCTGCGTGCGAAAAACTATGCGCGTAGTACCTTCAAACAGCAAACGGATCTGCGGCCACAGTGGGACGCCGGGGGCCGTATTCGGATCGGCTATTTTGGATCGGACTTTCACGATCATGCAACAATGCATCTGATGTCCGGTCTTCTGCGCTGCCATGACAGATCCCGGTTTGAGATTTTCGTTTACAGTTATGGCGTTCATTCCGGAGGTGAATGGCATGACTTTATTATCGAACATTGTGATCATTTTTTCGATATCAGCGCGCAAGCCGACCATGTCGTGCTGGAGCTGGTGCATTCCCATCAAATTGACATAGCTTTCGACCTCAAGGGATACACGAAAGATTCCAGGATCGATCTATTCCAATATGGGCTAGCGCCTATTCAGATTAGTTATCTTGGCTATCCCGGAACCGTTGCTGCTGACTTCATGGACTATGTTATTGCAGATGAGGTTGTCATTTCAGAGCGGCAAAGAGCATTCTTTAGTGAGAAGGTCATTTATTTGCCCAACTGCTATCAGCCCAACGACAATCGCCGGGTGATTGCGCCAGACACCATGTCGCGCAGCGAAGCGGGGCTGCCTGAAAGTGGATTTGTCTTTTGCTGTTTCAACAACAGCTACAAGATCTCGTCTTCCGAGTTTGATATCTGGATGCGCTTGCTTGGTGATGTCGAAGGCAGCGTTCTATGGCTGTTGAGCACGAATGACTTTGCAAAGACCAATCTCAGAGCTGAGGCGAAGAAGCGCAATATCGATCTTGAGCGTATCGTATTTGCAGATTGGGTTCCGCAAAATGAGCATCTGGCACGATTCCGGCTCGCAGACCTGTTTGTTGATACATTTATCTGCAACGCTCACACGACCGCCAGTGACGCGCTTTGGGCCGGTGTGCCTGTTGTAACCATGGTGGGAGACCAGTTCCCTGCAAGGGTTGCTGCGAGTTTGCTTCATGCGGTTGGACTAGAGGAATTGGTTACATCTTCTCAAGCTGACTATGAGCAACTGATCAAGACATTGTCTATTGAGCCCGACCGTCTGAGGGCTCTGCGAAAGCAATTGCAAGAGGATAGAATGACTTCGCCCCTGTTTGATACAGAGCGCTATACGCGCAATTTTGAAGAGGGGATTGCCCAAGCCTATGCCATCTACTCGAATGGAGAGAAAAGGCGCGATATTCGGGTGATCGAAGCAGAGCGTTGAGGTCTGCTGCTCTGTATCTCAGAAGCGTCCGCGCAGGGCGCATAGCCACGCACCCTGTCGAACAGGCGCGTATATTTGCACTTGGCGGGCAGGCGTATCTCTAGATATTTATTTCGAAATGAGGCAGGTCGTCCTCTTCGTTTTTTGGCTGAGTTTTGGCCTGATAGGCACGCACCTGCAAAAACTCTTCCGCTGACGTGTCCTCTTCCTGTTCGGTTTCCAAGGTGTTTGTCAGTTCCAGAAGGTCGTCGCCGGATAGCATCTGACGATTTTTGCGGCGCCCTTGTCTTTTGGGCTTATCCTTGGGCCGTGACTTTTCCTTGTCAGGATCAACGGCTTCATATCCGGTGTTACCGTGTTTGAAATCGATGGCCTGATCACGAGGAACATCCTCGACCGAGTCATCGCTCAAGTTATTACTGGTCTTCTTCGCCGCAGTTTTACCCAGCGTAGTGGCTGGCGGCTGCATCTTCTGAACAGAGAGATCCATTTACGTACCTCATACTCAATGCGCAGTCGTATGAAATAACTATATCTTAAAAAGCGGTCCTTGTCATTTCTTCTTCATTTTGGCAAATATTTTAATAAAAATGCTGGAAATTCATAAAGATATTGTTGGCTTTATAGGAAAGCGGTTTTGATTTTCTTCAGTTAGTCTGTCTAACGATGCTTCTATGGTCGCGATTCTGAAGCAGCCAATCAGACATGTCATCAAGATAGTCATGCACCGTTTTGCCCCACGGAATGGAACGACAAAACTGGTCTTCATACCAGGGTATGAATTGTTGCCCGAGATTCTCCGGCAGATGAACGAGATCCATCCGGTAGCTTTTTACGCCCATGGCGCCGGCCATATCTGCACTGCTGTTTGCCGGACCTGCAAACAGATCAAGGCAGGCTGTAAATGCTGCCGTGTTCAGTAGGTCGTCATTTATGTCCAAGCCGGGAATATGATAAATCGGCACATCGAACTCTTCGCGGAAGGCTTTGATTTCTTCTTCTGAGGCGGAATATTGCAAGTTGAAAAAATCGAAGCCAGGTAAGCGCAAGATCGGTAGTAAATCTTCTAGCGAGAGATAGTTTCGGTCGGTCAATTTGTTCTTCTTGATGCTAGACCATGCCAGACCGACTTTTGTATTGCCATTGTGCCGCATGAGCTCGTGCTCAAGGAAGGGCTTCATAATCTCATGCGGTAACCGAATTGCCATTGTCTTGTCGATAAATGACCGCAGATTGGGTCTGAACAAGGTATAAAGACAGGTGAGGGGGATTTGATAGTCATAGTTCCCGTCAACTTTCTCATATTTGTTCATCAGCCGCTTCTGTTGCTTGCCGGGGAAGAGGCCTATCGGTGCAGCAGCTTTGCCCGCTGCGTTGTCTCTACTGTCTTCCAGCTGAAAGGTTTCAACCTGCCTAGGCAGTTGCTGGATATCGATTTCGGGCAAAATGACCCTGAGCAAGTCGAGGGTCTTCTTTCTGGACAAGAGGGTTGTTTGCACTTCTGAGGGGATTTCTTTCATCAGTTGGACATGCTTGAAAACATCTCCGATCCCCTGATCAGACCATACCAAAAGCCGTTTTCCTTCGATGGATTCTCCTTTCCAATGAGGAACATCAAGATCAAGGACCGGGTTTTGCGTCTGTATTTCGAAACGGGCATATTCGTCTTTTGCGGCCTGAGCAATGTTGCCAAGGTTTTTCTGTACGAGATTTCTCTCGTATTTCAGCCCGGCCTGCTCGGGTAACGCCCTGATGCTCTTGTTGAGATCCTCAAGGGCTTCTTCGAATTTTCCAAGAAACATGCGCGCTCTACCACGTCCTGCTCTGAGGTGAGCGTCCTCTGGGAATCTGGCTAAGGCCCTGCTTAGAAAAGTTTCCTCTCGATCAAAGAGTGCGAGATGATCAAGGCTTGCGCCTATCATTCGTCTGGCAGCGGGAATCTCCAGTGATGCATTTGCGTGCTTTTCAGAGTAGGCAACAATGTCCTCATAAGCCTGATTGCGCAGTCGGTCCTCAAGCCAGCGGATATGTGCTTCGGGGATGACCGGTGTCGCTTGCATGGCGCGCTTGAAACATAGGATTGCTGCATTTTCCAGACCTGCCGCAGAAAAAATGTCTCCAACCAGAGCACAGAGCTGCAGGTCTTCAGGAAAGGACTGAAGGGCGTTTTTTCCCAATGTTACGAGAGGGGTAAAGGCTGCCGGAGACGCATTTCCGGTTTGGCGGGATTCCTGTGCGGTCGCAGCGTACATGCAGGCGATCAAGTCCGCCCATTTTTGAGAATTGGTAGGAGCTTTGGTGACCGCATTCTGGAAAAATTCAACGGCGTCGTTGAACAGCTTGGCACGCTGAAGTGTCCGTCCGGTCTTGGACTGCAGCTCAATGTCTTCGGGATTCTTTACGGCCAGATCGACCATTGTTGCCGATGCTTCATGGGGTTTGCCGAGCGTAAAAAAGATTTCTGCCAACAATTCTCTTGCTGGCAGGAAATCCGGATAGGTTTGAATTTGGTTATGGCAGATTTCTGCTGCCTGACTATAGCTGGCAGCGTTAAAAAGCTTTTGTGCCGCTTTCAACTCTTTTTCGGCGCGCTTTTTATTCGCTCTATTCATGAACCAAAAAGACCTAGCTTATGAGCGTGTGTCGATGGAGATGCCCTGCTTCTGGCTTACTTGCACGGGGGCCTGACCTGCGTTGCCATACGTCTGGGCCTTGGCGCCCTTCTGGATCACCTCGTTGATGTCGCCTACCAGCTCGGAAGAGACTTCCTTGGCTGTCGCAATTACGGCCAGGTTGGTTTGCAGGGTGGACTGGAACATTTCATGGCGGCGTGCCAATAGTTCTGCATCCTGCGGGGCCAATTGCTTGACGAGCGAAGCGTTGGCGGCAATGGACTTCTGCAACAGCATATACTGAATGGAAAGCTGGTTCTTGGCTTCAACAAGATCCAGAGCTTCTTTGATTTCGCCGTTTCGCAGAAGAGCGGTTTCCTCAATCAAGACATTGTCGAGCGCATCCATGATCTGTTCGATGGCCCCAAGCAAGCGCTGTACGTCTTCGGGGCTGCCAATTGGGGCTTTGGCGAGCGCTGCGGCCTGGGTTACAGGATTCTGGGGGGCATTCTGGTGCTCGGACATTTTATTGTTCCATTTCCTGCATGCTGATCAGCTCTCGCATTACGGAGTCCGCAATGCCGATGCCGCCAGCTTTTGTGATTTCATCTGCATAGGTTTCTGTCAGCAGACTGCGATAGGTGTTCTGCGCATAAGAGTCGCCGAATTCGTCTCCTCCCACGCCCTCGAACATGCCCGAGAGCATTTGTGAGAGGAACACACTTTCAAATTCCTGAGCGGCCTGACGGGCCTGTTCTTCCCGGCTCAGGTTGGTTTGAAGGCCCTTGTTCTGGGCAATTGAAAAGGGGGTTGAAGTGACTGCGGTCATTACATCACCTCGATTTCTGCCTGAAGGGCGCCTGCGGCCTTGATGGCCTGAAGAATGGAAATCATGTCACGCGGGCCAACCCCCAGAGCATTGAGACCGGACACCAGATCGCGAAGGGGCACACTGCCTTGCAGCAGGGCCAGCTTTTTCTCGGTGTCCGTGTTGACGTCAACATTCGAGCGCGGAGCGGCGGCAGTCTGTCCGTTCGCAAATGCGTTGGGCTGGCTGATCTGTGGCGTTTCGCTGACGGTGACCGTCAGGTTGCCTTGAGCGATGGCGACGGTGCTGACGCGCACTTCCTGTCCCATCACGATAATGCCGGTGGTTTCATCGATAACGATCTTTGCGGGCAGATCCGGCTCCACATTCAGCTGTTCGATGTCCGTGATCAGGTCAACCATGTTGCCGTTGAAGTGTTTCGGCAGGGTAAGGCGGATGCCCGTCGGGTTCAGCGGCTCGGCAACCGGCTGGCCGATCAGGTCGTTGATTGTCTGTGCAATGCGGCGAGCAGTCGTGAGATCCGGGTTGCGCAGGGAAAGGCGCAGGGTCGTCATGCTTGCCAACTGGAAGGAAAGCTCGCGTTCAACCACGGCGCCGTTTGCGATGCGACCAGATGTCGGCACTCCTTGCGTCACGGTTGCCGCATCGCCTTCGGCGGTGAAACCGCCAATGGCAATCGGGCCTTGCGCAATTGCGTAGGTTTCACCGTCTGCACCCATCAGTGGGGTTACCATCAAGGTGCCGCCCTGCAGGCTACCCGCGTCACCAAGGGCACTGATTGTAGCGTCAATGCGCGAGCCCTGCACTGCAAAAGGAGGCAACGTTGCCGTTACGATGACGGCGGCGACATTCTTGGTGTTGAGGTTTGTGCCAGAGATGTTGACGCCCATCCGTTCCAACATTGACTGCAAGCTCTGCTTGGTAAAAGGGGCGCTGTTGAGCGAGTCGCCGGTGCCATTCAGCCCCACGACAAGGCCATAGCCAATCAACTGGTTGTCTCTGATGCCTTCGAAGTCAACAATATCCTTGATCCGGGATGCGCTATGCGCCGGAAGAACGGCCATGCAGAGAAGTGCAAATACCGTCAGGATGAAAGAACGCAGTGACATTGTTGGTAAACCTTTTCAATCAGGCTGTTGGTGCTATGGGCTTTTCATTTTGCAAGAGTGTTCGCTATTCACTTTGCAAAGCATGTGCCAACAGGCGGGAGTGGCTGGTTTCTGCCAAGAAAGCGCAGAAAGGTACGCTTTTTAAAGGTATTTTAGAATGTTTCCGATAATGTTGAAATTAAGTCCACTGCAGAAATTGCCGAGTTGGTTAACGTTGCGTTAACTAATTGGGTTAATCTTTTCCTAAGGCGCCGGTTTCGGCGTCTTGCGGTTTTTTGTGCGGGATTGATTTGGTAGAGTTGGCGTGAGCCACAGATAAACGAAGGATTTGAAATGCGCGTTCAAGGTGGATCTGGAACAAAGCATATCGGAAAGACTGGCAAGGCCGGAGCATCCAAGTCATCCTCTGGCAGTTTTTCTGTGCCTGAAGAGACGCAAAGCGCAACCCGCTCCCAGCAAACCGCCCAGAGCAGTGCTGTGCAGGACATGTCTTCGTTGCTGGCTCTGCAATCTGTCGATGATGCCCTTCAGGGTAAGCGTCGCAAGGCTGTGCGCAAGGGCAACAAGATGCTGGATTTGCTTGAGGAGCTGCGTATGGGGATTCTTTGTGGAACCCTATCGCTCGCCGTCTTGCAGCAACTGGAACGGCTGTCTAGCGATCATGAACAGACTGGAGATGAGCGAATCGATGCTCTTATTGAAGAAATAGCTTTAAGAGCTCAAGTTGAAGTCGCAAAACTTGAAGCTGTTTCCGCAAACTGAGTATCCGTTGCTAATTTAAGATCAGTTCCATGGGGTTACGCCCTAAAATTAATCTCTTTATACTTTTTTTATAATGAGTAGTTGTGCGCGAGCCTTGCTACCTCTATATAACTCTCGTCTTTTCCAGGGAACTAAGGGGTTAGCCCATGTCGATCGAGATAGATAGTGACTATCGTCCTTCGGACAGTGAGCCCTTCATGAACGAACGGCAAATTGAATATTTTCGTCTAAAACTACAACAGTGGAAAGACGATATTTTGAAAGAAAGCCGTGAGACTTTGCAACATCTTCAGGATGAGAATTCTAATCATCCCGATCTTGTTGACAGGGCCTCTTCGGAAACTGACCGGGCGATCGAATTGCGCGCGCGCGACCGGCAGCGAAAACTCATATCCAAAATCGATGCAGCCTTGAAGCGGATTGAAGATGGATCCTACGGATATTGCGAAGATACCGGGGAGCCCATTTCTCTGAAGCGTCTGGATGCACGGCCAACGGCTACTTTGTCCATCGAGGCGCAAGAACGCCACGAGCGCAGAGAAAAAGTCTATCGGGACGATTGATCCCGATGGGTTGTCTGCTTTTTTAGTGAGCTGATACGAATTCAATAATAGAAGGCGCGGATCCTGAAGATGGATCCGCGCCTTTTATTTGTGATCAGGCCAAATTTGGGAGCATGGTTCTGATCACGGATCGGGAGGTCGGTTTGGGAGCGGACCTCGCCGGAAACCGGTCCTGGTGGTTATCAGAACCGATTGGGGAGCGTGGGAGCTGCGGGCTCAGGCCCGCAACGCGGTTAGAATGGCAGGATGACGTCCATGACCTGCTGGCCATAGCGTGGTTGCTGGACATCGGAGAGCTGGCCGCGGCCACCATAGGCAATGCGCGCTTCGGCAATTTTTTCCGATTCAATGGTGTTGTCAGACGCGATGTCTTCTGGCCGAACGATACCGGCGACGAGAATTTCACGAACCTCGAAATTGACACGGATCTCCTGACGGCCCTCGATCACGAGATTGCCGTTTGGCAAAACCTGAAGAACAACAGCCGCGACGGATGTTGTAATGGTTTCAGACCGATCAATGGCTCCCGTTCCTTCGGATGAAGAGGTGGATGACGCGTTGGCCAGATTGGTCGCGTCAATTTCATTGATGCCAGACAGGGCGCTGCCCAGAATGGAGCCGACAGAGCCTGTAAGGCCGACATTGTCGTTGCCGCTGCGGCTGCGAGAGGTCGTGTTGTCGATTTTTGCGCTGTCGGTGATACTGACCTGTACGGTGAGGATATCACCGACTTTGGCGGCACGCTGATCCTTGAAGAATTTGCGTGATCCGGTTTGCCAGAGCGAGTTCGGGCTATAGGCGGCCGGTTCTACGGTCGGCATCGGCATCTGCACAGGCTTGTAGCCTTTCTGGGTTGTTGGATTGTCGATGGCGGCCAGAGCAGGGGCCTTGCCGATATTTTTCAAACGTTCGCCAGCACCGCATGCGCTGAGCGCGGAAGCCATGAGGCAGATTGTCAAAATTTGTCTCGTTTTCATGATCAGTTGGCTCCAAGGGATGCGACGATACTGCCGGGTTGACCGATTTCAAGCAGGCCATGTCCGATGACCTCGGCGCGGATAACGCGGCTGGTCTGGGAATTCTGTACAGGAATGACATCGCCCTTCGAGCCATCGGAGAGGGCCTTGCCCATGATGGACAGATTGAGGTTGCCTGCATTGAAGACGATGGTGACCATGTCAGACCGTTTCACCATGTCCGGCTCGGTGAAATAGGCCGCATTGGCGATGATGCCTGCGCGCAGAGACTGACGGGCAGCCTTGCCTATGACTTCGTTCAGAGTTGCCGCGCTTGCCACTTGCGCTTTCTGGCGTGGCATTGGCGTCAAGGTAACATCGGATTTCGAGATGATTTCGCCGCGTCGTATGGTGCGGCTCAGAACTGGCACCATGACGGTTTCCATCGCCTCGCCACCAAGGCGAATAACGCCAAGGTCGTCGCGCCCATAGATCTGCAGATTGGCAGAAAAGCGTCCGCTCATCCGGTCGTAACGCAAGCTTCTGATTTCAAACGGGCTAAAGCCACCGGGGGCTGCGTGCTGGTCAGACAGGTGGTTCGTAAGCTCGATATCGAGCTTGGCTGTGTCATCGACATATCCCTTTGCCTTCAACTGGGCTTCCAGTTTGCTGAGAATGTCCATTTCGGTTACCAGCTCGGACAGGCGGGCGACGCGGACGACCGAAATATTGTTGGTCGTGATCCTGCTGAGACCTGCTTGCAGGGCGGCATCGATTACGCGGTCTGCCTGAATGGTGCCGCTTTGCCCCAGAGAAGGAGCGCGAAAAACGGCCTTGTTTGCGTAGGAACCAGCATTCTGGAACAGATCGCCAAGTGTAACCAGGCGGGTATCGACAGTGACATTCTTTTTCAGGATTGCGGTGTCGGCATTGAAAGTGGTCGCCCAAGCGCTCGGACCGGCAAGAAGAATGGCGCTGGTGGTCAGTGCGGTAAAAACGGCAGCCTTGATCCTGCGTCCCAAGTCGGCAGCCTTGCGTTCCCGATATGTGTTCAATGAAAATCTCATTTTATCTGGCCTAGCTTAGCTGTGAGGTTGCCGACAGCATGTCGTCTGCTGCCTGAATGACACGGGAGTTCATTTCATAAGCGCGCTGTGCTGCGATCAGGTCGGAGATCTCGGTAACCGAGTTGACGTTGGCACTTTCCAGATATTTTTGCAGCATGTTGCCGTAGCCATCTGCATTCGGAACCGCAACCTGAGGCGCGCCACTGGCGTTGGTTTCCAGAAAGAGGTTGTCGCCCATTGGTTCCAGACCGGCCTTGTTGATGAAGCGTGCCAGCGTCAATTGACCAAGTGTCGTGTTCTGCGTGCTGTTGCCGACGGTGACCTGGATCTCGCCATCGTTGCTGATGGTGATGTCGCGGGTGTCGTCGGGGAAAGTGATGCCGGGCTGTACTTCGTAGCCATCAGCGGTCACCAGTCGACCTTCGCTATCAATCTCGAAAGACCCGTCGCGAGAATAGGCTGTTGTGCCGTCTGGCAGGGTAATCTGGAAGTAGCCTTCGCCACGAATTGCGACGTCCAGCTCCTTGCCGGTGCTTTCCAGTGATCCTTGCGACATGATGCGTGAGGTTGCGGCCAGTCTGACACCAGACCCGATCTGCACCCCGACTGGCACCTGATTGCCCTGTGCGGAGGTGTTGGAACCGGAGCGGCGCAGATCCTGGTAAAGCAGATCCTGAAACTGGGCGCGCTGCTTCTTGTAGCCAGTGGTCCGCATGTTGGCGATGTTGTTCGACGTGACCTCGACGTTGCGTTCCTGCGCCATCATGCCAGTGGATGCGATATGGAGGGCTCTCATTTTCGATCTCCTGTTCTAGTTGCGTCAGGCATTCAATCTGCCGAGTTTGTCAATTGCGTTCTCGCGTAGATCGTTGGTTGCCTTGAGCGCCTTGGCGAGAGAGCCATAGGAGCGCGAGACTTCGATCATGCGGGAAATTTCAACTACGCCATGCACGTTGGATTGTTCGACATGGCCACCCATGATGTTGGGATCTTCAACGGCAACAGCATTCTCTCCGATGAAGAGAGACTTGCCTTCCTTCTTCAGGGTTTGAAGATTGTCGAAGGTAACGACCTGCAGTTGCCCCAACTCGCCCTGATCTGATGTGATCAGGCCGTCGCGGGCAATTTCGAAGTTGGTGTCTTCGGGCGTTACCGTGATCGGGCCGTCAATGCCCTGAACCTGATAGCCTTCTGTTGTTACCAACTGGCCCTGGCCGTTGATTTCGAATTCGCCATTGCGCGTGTAGCGTTCCCCTTGCGGAGTGTTGACGACGAAGAAGGACGAGTCATCGTTGATGGCTGCGTTGGCCGGATTGCCGGTCGCGACGATCGAGCCGGGCTCGAACTGAAGCACGATGACGTCATCTTGTACATAGGACAGCTTTTTGTCCGAAGACCGAAAATCGTTCATTTCGGCCACGGGCATGACATATTCCTTGAACAGCAGGTTGTCTGATTTGTAGCCTGCCGTGTTGATGTTTGCCAAGTTGTTGGCGATTACATCCATTTTACGCCGCAGAACCATCTGCCGCGTCAGACCTATAAGTTGTAGGTTCTCCATAACCGTTAACCACTTTGCTCCCAAATGATGCGCATCTCTGCTCCCCAGCGTGATGCGTTCAATGTTTGTTAAGCATGATGCGTGCCAAATTGCGAAAGCTATATATTTCAATAGGTTGTTGATTTATAATTGGCGCTGCGGCAATGAATTCAGGGTGCAAAAATGCCCAGTGGGAAAAAGTTGCCTATTTGGCTGTGGTTAAGGTTTAGAAAGGTTTTGTTAACCTTTTCTGCGCTATTTATTAAGGGTTATTAACCATGATTGATGAATCGTTATCAGATTGGGTCCGATATGTCGGAAGAGAATGAAAATGGTGAAGAAGAGGGAGGCTCTGGCGGCGGCAAAAAGAAGCTGATTGTCATCGCAGCCCTTGCGCTCGTTCTGCTGATTGGCGGTGGCGCTGCAGCCTATTTCTTCCTGTTCTCCTCTTCTTCTTCCAACGAGTTGATAGAGCCGGAGAACGATCCGAATGCAGAGCCGGAGAGCAAGGCCTATTTCTACGATCTGCCTGAAATGACTGTGAATCTGAATTCCCAGAACCGTCGTGCGCAATATCTGCGTCTCAAGGTGTCTCTGGAGCTGATCAGTCAGGAACAGGCGCAGAAGATCGAGCCGTTCATGCCTCGGGTGCTGGATGCATTTCAGGTTTATCTGCGAGAGCTCAGAACGCGGGATCTGGAAGGATCTGCCGGTTTGTTCCGCCTCAAGAGAGAGCTGTTGAAACGGATCAATGATGCGATTTATCCGGTTAAAGTGAATGATATTCTGTTCAAGGAAATCCTGATTCAGTAGGACTTCAAATGGCTGACGATGATGACAGCGTAGACCTGATGGCCGATTGGGGCGCCGCTCTGGAAGAGCAGGGTGCCGGTAGTGCCGATGAAATGGCTGCGCAATGGGCTGCGATGATTGACGAGCCGATGGACGGGGACGAAAATTCCTCGCGCGGCGCTGATCGTGTGCTTAATCAGGAAGAAATCGACAACCTGCTTGGATTCAGTCTGGATGATGGCTTTGCCGGCGAGCGCAGCGGTGTGCGTGCGCTGATCGACTCGGCCATCGTTTCTTACGAACGTCTTCCAATGCTGGAGATCGTGTTCGACCGCCTGGTTCGGATGACGACCACCAGCCTGCGCAATTTTACTTCGGACAACGTCGAGGTTTCTCTGGATTCCATCACGTCAATCCGGTTCGGGGATTATCTGAACTCTATTCCGCTGCCCGCCATTCTGACGGTGTTCAAGGCTGAAGAGTGGGATAACCTTGGATTGATTACGGTTGACTCAAGCCTCATCTATTCCATCATCGATGTTCTGCTTGGTGGCGGGCGGGGCACATCTGCGATCCGTGTCGAAGGGCGTCCTTATACGACGATCGAGCTGAACCTGGTGCGCCAGATGATCGACATCGTTCTTGAAGATGCCGAGGCTGCATTTGCGCCGCTGTCACCGGTCAATTTTACGCTGGAACGTCTTGAGACAAACCCGCGCTTTGCGGCGATCTCCCGCCCTGCCAATGCGGCCATTCTGGTTGAATTGCGCATCGATATGGAAGATCGCGGCGGCAAGATTGAAATGTTGCTGCCTTATGCGACCATCGAACCCATTCGTGATCTACTCTTGCAGATGTTCATGGGTGAGAAATTCGGGCGTGATCCCATTTGGGAAGGGCATCTGGCAACGGAAGTCTATCATTCGCAAATCAGCGTTGATGCGCTTCTGTTCGAGAAGAAAATGTCCCTTAATGACATCATGAAACTGGATGTCGGGCAGACCTTGATGCTGGACAGTGGCCCGGATGATCCGGTGCGTCTGAAATGCGGAAATGTCTATCTGACCAAGGGGGTCATGGGACAGCATAACGGGAATATTTCCGTTCAGGTATCCAATAAACTGGCTAAGCCGAAAATGACGCTTTCTGCGTTTGAAAAAGCCGCTCAGGGCGGATCTGGAAAGGGTGAGTAGATGTCTGCTGGAATGATGATTGAATTGCTTGTCGCCTTTTTGCTCGTTCTGACGATTGGCTATTGTATAACGCTGAACCGCCGACTGAAACGGTTACGCAATGATGAAGAAGCTTTGCGGGCGACCATCGCGGAATTGATTACGGCGACCGAAATTGCAGAGCGCGCCATTCTGGGCCTGAAGGCAACCGCAGGGGATTGCGACAAGAATTTGTCCCATCGTCTGATGGAAGCCGAGCGGTTGGCTTCTGAGCTTCAATATTACGTTTCCCAAGGGGAAGGTGTCGTTGGCCGGCTGGTCAAGATTTCCGACGCAGTGCGTGGCGGCGCTGTCGCTGCAGCCGCCGAGCCACAGAAGCTGGCCGCACACGCTGCTCTTGATCGCGATGTGGAGTATGACCGCGTCAATAGCGGGTATCGTGGTGTTTCTGCTCATGCGCATTATGAAGCCATGGAGCGCGAACAGTCTGCGCCGTTGGTGGAAGCAGTTGAAAAACCCCGTAATCTCAAGGATGTGGCTGCGGCGACGTCTGAACGTTTGATGGCCATTCGGCAAAAAAGAGGTGTTGCGGCATGACCCAAGTGCGTTTGCTTCCAACCGTTCTTATCGCGGTTGTCGGGCTATTGTTTATCAAGGTGGCTCATCTGGTGGTCTATAGTGACATGTCTGCCGTATCCACCACGCCCGCACTGGCTCAGGAAGCGCCTGCACCTGCTGCTGATGGTGGCGCTGCAGCGGGAGATACTGGCAATGCTCCAGCTCCGGCTGATATGCCCGCACCGAATATGGATGAAGAGCCACCCTCTCTGGTGGATGGCATGCGGATTGATCCGACCCAGAGTTCGCGCTCCGAGCTTGCCATTCTGGAGCGACTGGCCAATCGTCGCAAGGAACTGGACGAACGCGCCAGAAGTATCGAAATGCGTGAAGCCTTGCTGAAGGCGGCAGAGAAGCGTTTGCAACAGCGTGTGGATGAACTCAAGTCGCTTGAGCAGACCATTGCTCTGGCGACCAAGAAGCGCGACGAGGAACAGCAGGCGGACATCAATCGTCTGGTAGCCATGTATTCTTCGATGAAATCCAAGCAGGCTGCGCAAATCTTCGAAGTCATGGATCAGGACATTCTGCTTGATATTGTCAAATCCATGAAGTCACGCAAGCTGGCCGCAATCATGGGCCAGATGAAGGCGGAATCAGCCAGCTCATTGAGTGCTGCAATCGCCAATAGCAATTCGCTCGAGCAGAATGTGCAGTCGCTGGCGGCGGATGAATTGCCCCAGATCGGGAATTAGTCTGGTGATTGATGCAGACGTGTTTAACGGCTTTGGTAATTAGCCGGAAAGCATTTTCGTTTAGGTTGGTCTCCAGAGAAAAAGATGGGTGATGTTCGTATTTGCAGATCACCCGTTTTGCTTTGAGATCCGGAGAGCTTTTATGACGGAGACGGCGCGGCAGTTTGCGTTGAAATATGATCAGGTGTGCAGCCCGATCCGCTCCCTTGCGGGTGGACTGGGGCGTGGACTTGCATCTTTCATTCTGCTTTGCCTGCTGTTTGTCTCGGTCTTTGCAAGCCATAGTTTCGCGCAGCAAATTGACGGCGGCGCAGATGGCTCGCAGACCGGCGAGCTTGAGATCGTTACAACCCAGGAAGAGGGGTTCGGGCGGATCATTCTCAACTTCAAAGGGCGCAATCTGTTGCCGGGCTACTCAATCAAGCAGGAAAACAGCATTTTTGTTATCCGCTTCGATGAGTCTGTCAATTCCTCCCCGGTTATGTCTTTGCCAACAATCCTGCCGGATTATGTCACGGTTGCGCGACTGGATCCGGACGGGCAGGGCATCCGGATTGCGTTGAAGCCCAATGTGCGTATCAACACTATGGAAGCGGGCGAGCGGTTATATATCGATCTGTTGCCGACCAGTTGGACAGGCCTGCCGCCTTCCTTGCCGCCAGAAGTGGTGCGCGAGCTAGCCAAACGCGCTGAAGAAGCGTTGCGTCTTGCCAGATCTCTCGAGCAGGCCAAAAAAGGCTCGCAAGTACGCCCCAAACTCGATCTGCGGATCGGTGATCATCCGACCTTTACGCGTGCGGCTTTTATCTGGAACATTCCCTTTGACTCCACATTCGAGCGTCAGGGGCCGGAAGTCCGAGTGTTTTTCAACCACAAGGCGGATGCGGATCTATCCAAGCTGCGTGCAGAGCTGCCTCCTTTGGTGAGTGACATTCAGATGTCCCATGAAAATGGAGGCACGCTGTTCAGGATTTTTGTGGCGCCCACATCGGATGTACGTGCTTTTCGCGAAGATGATTCCTACATCGTCGACATAACTGGCGACAAGGTTCTGTTTCAGGCGCAGGGCGCTGAAGACAGTATCACACGTGCCGTCTCTAGTCCCGGCGACAGTGGAGTTCTTATCGCCAATGGGACGGGGGGGAGCGCAGATGCTGCAGCGCCTGCAGGCAACAACCGGTTAGCCGATGCCAACAATTGGCCTGCGGCAGATACGAATAATGCAGCTGACGAGGTCATTCTCGGGCCGGGGCCGAATGGTGAAAGTCAGGACAATGCGCTCTTTGCCAATTCGCAAGTGACCGAGCCAATCGCTCCGACCGTTGCTGGTGCAGCTGACCCGAATGCTCAGAATGCAGCGCTCAATGGGGCGCCCGATGAGCGCTATCTTGCCATACCACCGGCAGCTGCTGAAGTGGAGGCGGTCAATCCGCCCTCGATGTCTGGTGCGACCGCCAAGGTGGAAGCCCCTTCCGAGCTGGTGCCAGCGCCTGCGCAGGTTTCGACGCCAACTCCATCACCGGTGGTGATTGAGGAAACGACGGTACCTAATGTCGACGTTATGCCTGTCGCGCCGGAACAGCAGCAAGCTCAGATGCCAATTGCTCAGGCAGGTACGACCCAGGAGCAGGTTCTACCCGGTGAAGAGAGCATATCAGGTGCGGCCAATGCAGAACGTATGACTGGCGCTTTGCCGGATTTGACCGCGCAAATGCTGCCTGTCGAGGCCAAGGCCTTCGGGCGTTCGGTTCGCCTGTTCTTTCCATTCAAGAATCCCACTGCGTCTGCCGTTTTCAAGAAAAGTGGTGTCATCTGGGCCGTGTTCGATACGCCGCTAGGGCTTGATGTCTCTGCGGCGCGCGGGCAGCTGAATGCCATCGCGGATGATCTGGAAGTATGGCGCTCCGGTCGTATTGCCGTGTTGCGCATTCCGCTCAAAAACTCCCGTCTGGTCACATTTTCCCCTGAGGGATATGGCTGGCTTTTGACGATCGGAGATATGGTGGTCGAACCGACCAAACCGCTGCATATGGCGCGAACCAAGATCAGCGGCGGTCGCTCTGCCATGCGCGTTAAGTTCGAAGGTACAGGAAGTATCCTCAAACTGCGCGATCCGGGCACCGGCGAGAATATTCATGTGGTCACCGGGCTGGGGCCTGCGCGCGGCTTTGTCAAATCGCAGCAACTTGTTGATTTCGCCACTCTGGTTTCTGCGCACGGCATTGCGTTGACCGAAAGAGTGGATGATTTGCAGGTGGCGCGTGATGGCGGGTTCATTTATATCAGCTCGAGCAACGGCTTGACCCTGTCAAACTCGGGAGCAGCGAAGGTCGATCTGAGTGGGCTGACCTCCGGAAATGGTACTGTGAGGGAGACCTATCTTAATCTGGAGTCGCTGATTGCTCCGTCGCCGACGGTTTTTACCCGCGAAAGACAGGCGCTGGAAGCGAAGGTTTCCCAGTTTGATGACCAGATGGCCATTCAGAGCGAAATGGCACTCGCCAAGCTGCTGCTTGCCAATGGTTATGGCACAGAAGCGCTTGGCCATTTGCAGATCATTGAAGATACAGCCCCAGAATTTGCGCGCGGTCGCGGGTTTCGCACATTGTTTGCGGCTGCCGAACTGTTTTCTGGACGGCCGGATTCGGCTTTCCGTCGGCTAAACCATCCCGAATTTGACAATGACGCAGATGCTTCTGTTTGGCGTGGTCTGGCCGCTGCCCGTTCGGGGCGCTGGCGAGAAGCCGAGGACGCTCTGGATCTTGCCTCAACGGTGGCTCAGGATTACAGCATTCATGTGCGCAACATGATGTTGCTGGACGGCGTCGAAATTTCCTTGTTGGACCAGCAGTTTGGCAGCGCATCTGCTGCTTTGGCCGAAGTGAATCCTGCTTATCTGGATCAGGAAGGTGTTGCGCGCTACAATCTGCTACGGGGCAAGATTGCTGTTGCAAGAAATGAATCCGCCGAGGCGCTGGAAGCCTTCAAGACAGCGCGGGAGACCCGATATCTGCCGATTGCGACAGATGCGTGGTTGCAGGAAATCAAGCTCAAGAATCAGGAAAAGCAGCTCACCAATGACGAAGCCATTGATGAGCTTGAGGGACTGACGACCATCTGGCGCGGCGATGACGTGGAACTGAATGCTTTAAGGAGCCTTGCTCATCTTTATGTCGACAAGGGGGAATTCCGCAACGCCTTCGAAACCCTGAAGGCGGCGACCAGTTCGGACGCGGCTTCGGACGTGACACGCGTTTTGCAGGAAGAAATGAACGGCGTGTTTTCGTCGCTCTTTCTTGATGGCAAGGTGGATGAATTGTCGGCCATCAAGGCCTTGTCGCTCTATTACGACTTTCGCGAGCTGACGCCGGTTGGCCGTCGCGGCGATGAAATGGTCCGGCGCCTGGCCGACAAGCTGGTGGAAGTGGATCTGCTGGATCGTGCCGAAGAGCTGCTTAAACATCAGGTTGACAATCGCCTCAAGGGAGCCGCCCGCTCACAGATTGCTGCCGACCTGGCTGTGATCTATTTGCTCGACCGTAAACCCAACAAAGCGCTGGATGTATTGCGCAGGACGCGACAGTCGCAGTTGCCGCTTTCTCTGGAGCGTCAGCGCCGGTTGGTTGAAGCCAAGGCTCTGGCAGAGTTGAACAAGGTGGATCTGGCTCTTGATCTCATCAAACCCCTGCAAGGGGGAGATGTGGAGCAATTACGCGCCGATATTCTCTGGCGCTCCAAACGCTGGCAGGATACTGCCGAGCAAATCGAGCAGATGATGGGAGATCGATGGAGCGTGCCGGATCCGCTGGATCAGGATGAACAGACTAACATTTTGCGGGCGGGTATTGCCTACAGCCTTTCTGATGACCGGTTGGGGCTGGATCGTCTGCGCAGAAAATATGCCAAGATGATGTCGGATACGCCTGTTTCTGGCGCGTTTGATGTGGTGACGCTGCCCATTGAGCAACGCAGCGGTCAGGAGTTCCAGGCCATTGCACAGGAAATTGCGGGTATCAGTACCATGGAGCGGTTCCTCAAAGAATATCGCAGCCGCTATTTGCAGCCCAATGGCGGGGCTGGCAATGTTGCCGAGCAGGCCGTTCCAGCTGCTAACGCTGCAGGCAATGGCGAGACTGCACCGCAAGCCTGATTTCCTCCTGTTGACCATGAAGTCACGATCCGGGGCTTTGGTTGGCATGGTATCTGGGTGGCGCGAAAGGTAGATAGCAAAATAGCGGCGCACCCTGAAGGGCGCACCGCTTGGACTTCTTCTTTTATACTCGCGATAGAAAAGGGGAGGCTAGCTCCCCAGGAAACTACGCACGAGCGATCCTGTGATCAGGTTCCAGCCATCAATCAACACAAAGAAAATAAGCTTGAACGGCAGCGAGATCACGACTGGCGGCAACATCATCATGCCCATCGACATGAGAATGGAAGCGACCACCAGATCGATGATGATGAAGGGCAGATAGATCAAGAAGCCAATCTCGAAACCTCGTCTCAATTCACTGATCATGAAGGCCGGAACGAGAACGCGGAGGCTCAAATCTTCCGGTGTTTCCGGCGCTTCCTGATTGGCCATGTCGAGAAACAGAGCAAGGTCATTCTCGCGCACATGCTGTCGCATGAACAGGTGGAAGGGGCGAGATGTGAGATCAAACGCTTCGGCGGGTTCTATCGTGCCCTGCACCAGTGGTTCGATGCCGGTATTGTAGGCTTCCTCAAAGGTTGGGGCCATGATGAAGGCCGTCAGGAATAGCGCCAGTGATACCATCACCGTGTTGGGCGGCGATGTTTGCAGGCCAAGCGCCGAGCGCAGCAAAGAAAGCACCACAACAATCCGGGTGAAGGATGTCACCATGATCAGGATCGAGGGCGCAAGAGACAGGACCGTGATCAGGGCGACCAGTTGAACTGCCCGCTCTGTCAGGGTCAGGTCATCCCCGAAGCCAATGGATAGCTGCTGGGCGAAGGCCGGGTTGGGATAGATCACCAAGCAGAAGGCCGCGACGGCAATGCAACTCATGACCCCTAGAAGTAGGAAACGGCCCCATGATCGGGGCCGAGTACCTTTATGCTTTTGGTCTCGTGCAGCTGACGTCTCTTTCGAGCTGAATAGGTTCATTTTTTAATTTCGCTCGAAAGCTCATTCAGGAGCCTGTTGATCTCGTCATCGTAGGAAGCAGATTTGGAGAGAGGCTCTATTTCGGGCTCTTGATCGGCCTTGTCTGACGAGGGGGCCTGCGGTTTGGGCTGTGCTTCGTCAGCAGGTGGGGTGGACTGCGCCTGCTCATCACCGCGCTGTTCCGAAGGGGCTTGTTGCTGTTGTGGCATTGGACGGGGCCGCTGTGGCAGCGGGGTTGCCGCTGCCCGTTGATGCGCTTCAGCCTCATTGGCAGCGTCAGGATTTTGCCGAGGAGCCTGTGGTGTCTTTGGCTCTTGCGGCTCCGGGCCGCGAGATTCCGCAGCTTGTGGCCGAGGCCGCTGCGGCTGAGGACGTTGGGCCTGAGAAGGTTGAACCTGTGGAGCTGGCTTTGGATCTGCTCCCTGGTCTCCCCTTTGTGATGCCTCAACAGACGCCTGATCAGGCTGTTGAGTTGGCTGAGAGAGCGTTTCTGTTTCCTTGCCTGCAGCTTTGCTTCCCGCGTCAGCTGAGGCCGAATCCTGTGCATTGGTGGTCTGCTGTTCAGACGGCGTTCTGTTTGCTTCAGCGCGCTGCTTAGGCGTCTCTGGCTCCCTCTTGGCGCTTTCAGGCTGATCAGGAGAAGACGGTTTAGGCGATTTCTGCGTTGCAGGAGCCTGCGCTTCAGAAGCGCGCGCTTCAGTGGGCAGTGCTTCGATAGGTTGGTTTTTGGAAGCGGAGGTCTCTCGTCCAGCGGGATGCGTAGGCTTGCTATCCTGCTCTTTGACAGCCTTGACATCATGTTCGCCGGACGACGGCTTTTCGCCATTATCTGGCTGTGCGATGGGCGAACGCTTTACAGGATCGACATGCTGTCCGCGATCCTGAGGAGCTGCGGGATGGATGGTACGTGGCGCTTCCGGTTTCGGTTGCCGCTGCGCGTCCTGCCTACTCTGCTCAGAGGCCGAGCCTTGATGAATGACAGGGGCTTGCTGTGGCCGTGGGTCTCTTGGTTGCAGGTTGTTCCGTTCGGCCGGATGGACCGGTGGCGCCATGCCGGGGCCACCGGTACGGGCTGCTGGTCTTTGCAATTGGTCCTGTGGGCGCTGCATATGAGGAGCTGTCGGGGAGCCTGAAACCGGTTGGCCTGGCTGTTGTGCCGGGGCTGTCGGACGCTGAGCCTGCATGCGAGGAGCGGCCGTTGATGTTGGTTGGGATGTCTGCTGCTGGGCAGGCATCTGCTGTGCCGGGCTGGACGGTGCAGGAGCTGGCTGCGCTAATGGCGGTTGAACAACCGGTGCGGCCTGTTGTGGCTGCATCTGTGCATGTGATGGCTGCTTCTGCATTTGCTGGGCGGGGATGTGATGTTCGACCAACAGGTCGGATTCTCCGCCGATGAGCAACAGATGCTCGACATGATCGCGCTGCACCAGAAGCAGGCGACGCTTGTGATCCACCGCGATCACTTCCTTGATTGACAGCCTTGGATCTTCACCCTGTCTGGCAATGCGTGCCGATACTAGATTCAGCTTTTTCATGATCCATGTCAGTAGAAATATCAAAATCAGGATCACGCCAAAGCCGATCAGGACCTGAACAAGCACTCCGCTTTCAATGCTCAACATAGGGTTTCCAATCTTGTCTTTATTCAGTCGTTGTGAGTTCAGACTCGTGCTTTCCATTTCTGCGTACAGCGAAAAACATGCCTCGAGCGAATCTGAATCTATGATAGCATTTTAACAATCTTGAAATATTTTTGGCGGTTTTTATTCGCAAACTGCAAATTTTACCCCTTGTAATTTTTAACAGAACAGTCCGGTTTCAGCCGTTTTTTCTTGTGACTTCCAATTCGTTAAGAACTTGTTAACCAATTGATAGGCAAAATTTGCCGTAAGGGCTGATGAAGGCATCGCCTTGCATTGCTGCGCACTTAAATTCACGAGGCAAACCTTTGGCAATTGGAGACCTGAAACTATTTTCGATGCTTCGTTCCAAGATGCATTGGCATCAAACGAGGCAACGCGTGTTGGCCGAGAATATCGCAAACGCGGATAGTCCCCAATATAACGCCAAGGATCTTGCTCCGGTCAATTTCGATAGTGTCCTGAATATCCCGCGCGAAAGCGGGCTGCAGACACGCAAGACCAACAGCCATCACTTGCAGGGAAAGGCGATCTTTCCGGATAACAAGCTGGTTGGCAAGGATGTGGACGGCTTCGAAGTGACACCCTCGGGTAATAACGTGAATCTCGAAGAGCAGATGATGAAAGTGACGGCCAACCAGATGGACTATCAGGCGGTTGCCAGCCTTTATTCCAAGGGCTTGGGGATGATCCGCACTGCTGTCAGAAAAGGTTAGAGGCTGAGCACGTGCCTTGGCGATAGCCCGGGGCTCTGGGCTCGGGATGAGGTTTGAAACGCGTACGGGATCAATGAGGGTTCGACGCCAATTGAAAGGAAGAAGACGAGATGGATTTCCTGAAATCGATCATGATTGCAGCTTCCGGCCTGCATGCGCAAAGCGGCCGCATGCGTGTGATTTCGGAAAACATTGCCAACTCTGATTCTACGGCCAGGGAGCCGGGCGGGGACCCTTATCGGCGTCAGATTCCGTCCTTCCGCTCGCGGTTTGACAAAGAGGTTGAGGCCAATCTTGTCGAATTGGGTCGTGTGTTGCCCGATCAATCGGACTTCCGCATGCAGTATGATCCGGGCAGCCCGGCAGCCAATGACGAAGGCTATGTGAAGCTTCCCAATGTCAATTCCCTGATGGAAGTGACCGACCTGCAACAGGCGCAGAGAAGCTATCAGGCCAATCTGAACGTCATTACCGCCACCCGCCAGATGGTCACCAAGACGCTTGATATTCTCAAGGCGTAATCCGTTCCTAATCGCCCCCAACCCCAATTGGCCGTGCTGGGCCTGACGAGTTAACCAATGATTAATACTTCCTTGAGTGCTGCGAACGCTTATAATCTAGCTCAACAGCTTACGAATCAGACTAACCCGGACCAGTCACTGCAGAAGGCCGCCGATACGAAACCCGATTTCGGAGCGATGGTCAAAGACGGTGTTCAGGGCGTGCTCGACAAAGGGGATGTTGCCGAGAAAACCGCAACATCCATGATTGATGGCAAGGCCGATGTTGTTGATGTCGTAACTGCGGTTGCAGAAACCGAAGTGGCGTTGGAAACGATGGTATCCATTCGGGATCGTGTGATCTCCTCCTATGAGTCGATCATGCAGATGCCAATCTAATGGAATGGGCGCGTTTTGCGCGCCTTTTCGTGCCGGATCGGTTTCTAGCCTCACCATCTGAAGGAGATTTGATATGACCGGTCCGGAAGTACTCGATATTGCGCGTGAAGGCGTATGGGTGCTAATCAAGATCGCTGCGCCGCCAATGGTTGTCGGGTTGGTGATCGGTGTGGTCATTGCTCTTTTCCAGGCGTTGACGCAGATTCAGGAAATGACCTTGGTGTTTGTGCCCAAGATCATTGCCATTTTCCTCACCATTCTCATTACAATGCCCTTTTTCGGGGCGACATTGAGCACTTATATGCGAATGTTGATGGAGCGTGCCATTTCAGGCTGACGGTTCTTACCCAGCGTCTGACGGTGCGAATGAAGCATGCTCATCGACCTCCTTCCTCAAACGGCCTACATCTTTGTTCTGATCTTTTCCCGGATCGGAACCTTGTTCATGTTGCTGCCAGCTTTTTCTGAGCAGGCGGTATCTGTGCGTTTGAGGCTGGTGATTGCCTTGATGACCTGTCTGGTGCTCTATCCCATGGTTTCGGGCAACTATGGGGCCGTGCCGGGCACCTTTACGGGTATTCTCGTTGCCATGGGGCGGGAGATGATTGTGGCCGCCTTGATCGGGCTTTCCGTAAAGCTGGTGATGGCGGCCTTGCAGATTGCCGCGACCACAATTGCTTTCCAGATGGGTTTGAGTTTTGCCATGGGGTCGGACCCGTCTTCTGGCCAGCAGACGGTGCAGATCGGCACCTTTCTGAGCATGCTGGCCGTGACGATGATCTTCATCACCAATCTGCATTACTTGATGATTGCCGCGATGTATGACAGCTATCAACTGTTTCCGGTCAATCAGCCGATTCCGATCGGAGATATTGCCCAATACGCAACGGATATTCTGGCAGAGTCTTTTGTTATCGGCATCAAACTGTCATCACCCTTTATCGTCTATGGGCTGATCTTCCAGTTTGCGTTGGGGCTGTTATCCAGACTTATGCCGCAGTTGCAGGTGTATTTTCTGGCGATGCCTGCCAACATCTTTGTTGGCCTGTTGTTGTTGATGGTGCTTCTGGTCACGATGATGACCTGGTATCTGGGGCATGTTGAAGAGGTGCTTGGCAATTTCATCGTGCGGTGACGAGCCGCGCATTAGGTGAGTGCATTTGGAAAGACAGGATGTAGGAGACTGTCATGGCCGATGAAAATGACGACTCAGAAAAGTCGGAAGAGCCCACGCAAAAGCGTCTTGATGACGCGATAAAGAAAGGCGATGTGGCCAAGAGTCAGGAAGTATCCGCCTGGTTCTCCATGATGGGGACCGGACTGGTGCTTGCTGTGCTTGGTGGCTATATTGCCAAGGGCGTTACCAATAATCTGAAGGGTTTCATCGAGCATTCCTGGGACTTGTCGATCAATGGCTCACTGCTGGCCCAGCTCTGGGCCAAAGTGAGCTATTCAATGCTCGGCATTCTTATTCTGCCCATGCTGGCGCTTGTGACAGTGGCTGTGATCGGCAATCTCATTCAACACAGATTCGTCTTTACCACCGAGCCCATTAAACCAAAGCTCTCTAAGGTCAGCCCGGCCAGTGGTTTCAAGCGCCTTTTTTCCAAAGAGAGCCTTGTTAATTTTGCCAAAGGACTGGTCAAGCTCGGTGTCGTTGGCGCCTTGTTCTGGTTTCTGCTTTATCCCGAGCGCGACAAGCTGGACGTGGTGATCGGGCTGGAGCCGCTTGCGCTGTTGCCGCTAGTGCAAAGTCTGGCGATCAAGCTTATTTTCGGGGTGATCCTCTTTATGGCGGTGGTTGCCGGTATCGACTATCTCTATCAGCGCAATCGCTGGCATGAGAAACAGAAGATGACCATGCGTGAGGTCAAAGAGGAATACAAGCAGCAGGAAGGTGACCCAATGGTCAAGGCCAAGCTGCGGCAGGTGCGCATGGAGCGCAGCCGCAAGCGCATGATGGCCGCTGTTCCCGAGGCCTCTGTGGTGCTGACCAACCCGACGCATTATTCGGTGGCGCTCAAATATGATGCCGGAGCCATGCAGGCGCCTGTCTGTATCGCCAAGGGGGTGGATGACACAGCCATGCGCATTCGAGAGATTGCTCGTGAGCATGAGATTCCGATTATCCAGAATCCTCCTTTGACCCGGGCGCTCTATGCCACCGTTGAAATCGACGATGAAGTTCCTGAAGAACACTATAAAGCTGTTGCTGAAGTGATCAGCTACATCATGAAACTGAAAAATCGGTCAAGTTGGTCTAGCCGCAACTGAAGTTTTCAGGCAACTTGAAGGCCAACGATTCTAGAAGGCATAGCCGCTAAGCAAGGCAGGGACACACCAGATGGGCAAGCTGACAGGTCAGGAAAACATGGAGCCGGCCATGATCGATCACAGTGAAGGATCTGGAAGTATCAAGTGGCTGTTGTTGCTTGCTTTTCTTCTTGTTGGCGTGGCTGTTGCCCTGGTCGTTTTCAAAGGCGAGATCGGTGGCCAGATCCAACTGGTGTTTTTGAGCGTTCTGGCTGGCTTGGGGATTCTCTCCCTGCTGGGCTTCGCTGTGGGGCTGATACAGCTGGGTAATCCGGCGCCTGCACCGCATCTGACGCGACAATTTGTGGATAGTATGAATGAGGGGATCCTTGTCTGCGATGGCAAGGACAGGCTCGTTTATGCCAATACTGAATATGCCCGCTTGACGGGGGCCGAGGATGCTTCGGCCATTCGATCCATAGAGCGCAGCTTTGCTGGCGAACCCGACGCAGCTGAGGCGATCTATCGCCTGTCTGAGGCCGTGCGCTCCGGCCGTCCGGCGCTTGAGGAATTTCGCCTGTTCAAGGCACCCAGCGGTGGAGGCGATGACGAGCATGAAACGCAGGCGCGCTGGTTCCGTATCCGCGTGCGCAAAATGCAGGATATCGGGGTCAGCGGCAAGGTTGAGGATTTGTTCGTCTGGCAGGTCAGCGATATCACGCGCGACCGAGAGCGGCAGGAAAATATCTTTCAGGAACTGCAGCTTGCCATCAATTATCTCGACCATGCTCCGGCAGGCTTCTTCTCGGCTGAGCCGGATGGGCGTGTCATCTATATGAACGCAACGCTGGCGGATTGGCTGGGCTATGATCTGGCGCAGTTCGAGCCGCGGCAATTGAACCTCAATGAGTTGGTTCCCGGGGATGGAACAGCCCTTCTGGAAGCGGCCAACAGCGCGCCGGGAATGCCGAAAACCGAGATGATAGACCTGGATCTGGTCAAGAGCAACGGCCAGAGCTTGCCAGTGCGCCTGATGCATCGGGTGCCGATGGCGTCTGACGGAACGCCGGGTGCGTCTCGTACGCTGGTGCTGAACAGAAGTCCGGGCGAGGATATTTCCGAAGAGTTGCGGGTTGCCGAGGTGCGCTTTGCGCGCTTCTTCAACAACACCCCGATTGCCATTGCCGCGCTGACGGGCGACGGTCGCGTATTGCGCACCAATGCGCCTTTTGCGCGTATGTTCAAGGCTGAAGTGCCCACTGAACAAGGGGTGCAAGAGGGAGAGAGCGAAGAAAAGACGCCGTCTATCCTCAATCTGGTCGCCGAGAAGGATCAGGAGAATCTCACCGCAGCAATTGAAATGGCTCTTCAGGGCCAGAGCAATATTCTGCCGGTGGAATGCCTGCTTGCCGAAGACAAGAATCGCACCGTGCGCTTCTTCCTCTCCGGAGTGGAAGATAGCGAAGGGGATGATGAGCAGATCATTGTCTATGCGCTTGAAACGACAGAGCAGCGGGCGCTTGAGGAGCAATTTTCCCAGAGCCAGAAAATGCAGGCCGTTGGCCAGCTGGCCGGTGGTGTTGCCCATGACTTCAACAATGTGCTGACCGCGATTATCGGCTTTTCCGATCTGTTGCTGACCAGCCATCGTCCGAGTGATCCTGCCTTTCAGGATATCATGAATATCAAGCAGAATGCCAACCGCGCCGCATCGCTTGTGCGGCAGCTTCTGGCCTTCTCTCGCCGCCAGACGCTGCGCCCGCAGGTACTTGCGTTGGGGGATGTTCTGGCTGACCTCTCGATCCTGCTGGATCGTCTGCTTGGCGAAAAGGTCGATCTTGATCTGGTGCATGGACGCGATCTCTGGCCGGTCAAGGCAGACCTCAACCAGCTTGAGCAGGTGATTGTCAACCTGGCGGTGAATGCGCGCGATGCCATGCCAGATGGGGGGCATCTGACCATTCAGACGCGCAATATGGGCAAGGATGAAGCCGAGGAAATGCCCTACAAGCAGCTGGAAACGGCTGACTATGTGCTTTTGGAAGTGGTCGATAGTGGTACTGGTATTCCCGCCGATATTCGCGACAAGATTTTTGAGCCTTTCTTCTCGACCAAGGATGTGGGCAAGGGCACCGGCCTTGGCCTGTCGACCGTTTACGGCATTATCAAGCAGACGGGTGGCTTCATCTTCCTTGAGAGCGAGATGGGGCAGGGCACGACCTTCCGCATCTTCCTGCCGCGTTATGTGGAAGAGGCCAAGGCGATAACCATTGATGCGGCGGCAACAGATGATCCCGAGCAGCAGGCACTTGAAGTGGCTGCCGACGAAGCGGGCAAGGAAGTCGTCAGCGAGGCTCCTCCTGCTGTCACCGATTTGACTGGTAACGCCACGATCCTGCTGGTGGAAGACGAAGAGGCTGTGCGTGCCTTTGCCGCTCGTGCTCTGGCCTCGCGTGGCTATCAGGTTTATGAAGCTGGGTCCGGTGCCGAGGCGCTCGAATTGATCCATGAAATCGACGAGCCGATTGATCTGGTTGTATCCGATGTCGTCATGCCCGAGATGGACGGTCCGACTATGCTGGGCGAGTTGCGCAAGATCAGACCTGAGTTGAAAGTCATCTTCATGTCCGGCTACGCTGAGGAAGCCTTCCGCAAGAATTTGCCGGATAATGAAGAATTCGGTTTCCTGCCCAAGCCTTTCTCCTTGAAGCAGCTGGCTACCAAGATCAAGGAAATGCTCGATGACGCATAAGCGTGCGCTTTGGTGACAAACGCGATAAAAGACAAAAAGAAAAGCCCGCCGATCTCATGATCTGCGGGCTTTTTTGTTTATTGCGGTCTGATTGCGTGGCCTAGAGGGCCTTGGCAATCCGGGCTGCCAGACGAGCATTGTTCTTGACCAGAGCGATGTTGGTAACAAGGCTGTCGCCTTCGGTCAGATCCTTGATGCGCGAGAGCACGAAGGGTGTGACTTCCTTGCCTGAAACGCTGCGCCGGTTTGCTTCGCTGATGGCTTCAAGGATGAAGGTTTCCATTTCGTTGCGCGGGATCTCGTCGGCTTCGGGCACAGGATTGGCAACAATCATGCCGCCTTCGAGGCCAAGGGCCTTGCGCATGGCATAGAGGGACGCGATATCCTTTGGGTCATCCAGGCGCAGCGGACAGGAAAAACCGCTTTCACGGGACCAGAAGGCTGGAAATTCGTCAGTTCCAACGCCAACAACCGGCACCCCAAGAGTTTCAAGCACTTCAAGCGTCTTGGGAATGTCGAGAAGCGCCTTGACGCCAGCTGAGACCACCATGACAGGGGTTTTTGCCAGTTCCTGAAGGTCGGCAGAGATATCAAAGCTCTCTTCTGCGCCCCGATGGACACCGCCGATGCCGCCTGTGGCAAAGGTGGAGATGCCTGCCAACGATGCGCAGATCATGGTGGCCGCGACGGTGGTCGAGCCGCTCTTGCCTGCTACAAGGGCATAGGCGAGATCGGCGCGGGAAAGCTTCATGATGTCGTTGCGCTGTGCCAACTCTTCAACCTGTTCGGTTGTAAGACCCACATTGATCACACCATCCAGAATGGCGATGGTTGCCGGACAAGCGCCTTCTTTGCGGATGATGTCTTCCACTTCCAGTGCGGTGGACACATTCTCGGGATAGGGCATGCCATGGGTGATGATGGTTGATTCAAGGGCCACGATGGGCTTGCCTGCGGCGCGGGCAGTTGCCACTTCGTCGCTATAGATGATGGGCAAGGAGGAGGTTTCAATGCTCATGATGGTCGGCTTTCTTGTTCGCTCTTATCTAGAGGGCTTCTACCACTAGGGCAGGGAGCGCTTTAAGGCTAGCTTTGGGGGATGTCTGCAATGCAGGAATCCAGAACGGGGCGGTTTAGCATGTCCGGTACGGCTTGTTCACTCATCAGGCTGAGGCTTGCGCCTGCCATGCCATAGGTGAGTGCCTTTTCAAACGGAACCTTGAGCAACAGGGCATGCAATACGCAGGCCGTCAGGGTGTCGCCTGCTCCGTTGGAGGATTTGATCTTGACCGGAGGAGCGGGCAAGGTCCAGCTCTCGTCTCCGCGCCATGCGCTCAGCCCGGCATTGCCCTTGGTGATGATGCCGGACTTGACGCCAGCTTCCGAGAGGATCTCTGGTAATGCATCAAGCTCGGCAAATTCATCCGCCAGAATAGCTGCTTCTGCCTCGTTGCAGAAGAGCAGGTCAATATCGGGCAGAATATCCTTGGCGCGATTGGCCTTGGGACCGGACACCGCGCTTACGGCCAGTTTGTGACTGCCCTTGTTCTCGGCAAGGGCCTGAAGTACAGACGGGGAAAGATTGGTGTCGGCAACGATTTTTGAGGGCGTGGGGAAGATGTTGAGGCAGCCAATGACTTCCTCGACCGGATAGGTGTCATAGATTCCCATGTCGGCAATGGCTGCTACGAGAGCCCCATTGCTATCTTCAATCGCGGTGTAGGTCGCGCTTCTTTGCTTCACGCTGGTCAGAATGAGAGAGATGTCGATATTAGCTGCGAGCAGCTGCTGCTTGAGCAATTCGGCATCGTCATCCTGACCGGAAATGGTCGAAAGGGCGACATTCCAACTGAGCTTGGCCAGACAGCGGGCAATGTTGCCTGCCACGCCGCCGACATTTCGGGTGAGAGTGCCGGGGTTGGATTGTTCCGGCTCAAGGCGAGCGGTGGAACGGGCGATCCTGTCGATATGGGCACCGCCAATCACGAGGATATCCGGAGTGAAGGAAACAGGGGTCATGCTCTGCTCAAGCTCATTTCAAGTGGTGACAACACTATCAGACTTGTCGGGATGCGACGAGGAAAGAATGGTTTCTTTTCGCGCCTCATAGAAAAACCGCCGCTTGCAAGGGCGGCGGTCGATCTTCTGTGAGGCATATAGAGCCAATGGGGGCTGCTTGTAAAGAGCCCCATTGGTGCCTGATGTCAGTCCATGGCCTTGAAATTGAATTCGCCGCCTTCCTTGATGCCGGAAAACCAGCGGGCAGTGACTGTTTTGGTCTTGGTGTAGAAGCGGAAGGCATCGGGACCATATTGATTGAGGTCGCCGAAGGAGGATTTCTTCCAGCCGCCGAAGGTGAAATAGCTAAGGGGAACCGGGATCGGGAAGTTAATGCCAACCATGCCGACATTGACGCGGTGGGCAAAATCGCGCGCGGTGTCACCATCGGCGGTGTAGATAGCCGTGCCATTGCCATAGGCATTGTCCATGACCAGCTTCAGAGCCTCTTCATAGCTCTCTGCGCGCACCTGACAAAGAACCGGGCCGAAGATTTCCTCTTTGTAGATGGTCATGTCTGCTGTGACATTGTCAAACAGACATGGGCCAACGAAGAAACCATTCTCAAAGCCTTCAAGCGAGAAACCACGCCCATCTACGACCAGTTTGGCGCCTTGTTCTACGCCACTGTCGATGAGACCGAGAATGCGGCTCTTGGCGGCTGCGGTTATGACCGGGCCATAGTCGATATCCTCGCCCTCAGTGTAAGCGCCGACCTTGAGTTTTTCGATGCGGGCGACGAGTTTTTCTGTGAGGGTATCGGCGGTTTTCTGGCCGACTGGAACCGCCACAGATACGGCCATACAGCGTTCGCCTGCGGCGCCAAAGCCTGCGCCGATCAGGGCATCTGCTGCCTTGTCAAGATCCGCATCTGGCATGATGATCATGTGGTTCTTGGCCCCGCCGAAGCATTGGGCGCGTTTGCCATTGGAGGCCGCGCGGCCATAGATATATTGTGCGATTGGGGTGGAGCCGACAAAGCCGATGGCCTGAATTGTGTCATTGTCCAGAATGGCGTCTACGGTTTCCTTGTCGCCGTTTACGACCTGTAGCACACCGTCCGGCAAACCGGCTTCCTTGAGCAGTTCGGCAAGACGGAAGGATGTGGAGGGCACTCGTTCGGATGGTTTCAGGATCATGGCGTTGCCGCAGACCAGCGCTGGTGCCATTTCCCAAAGCGGGATCATGGCAGGGAAGTTGAAGGGCGCAATGCCTGCGACCACCCCCAGAGGCTGACGCATGGAGTAAAGGTCGATGCCCGGTCCGCCATTGTCGGTAAATTCGCCCTTGAGCAGATGCGGCGCGCCCATGCAAACTTCAACCACTTCCAGACCGCGCTGCACATCACCGCGAGCATCTGGCAGGGTTTTGCCATGTTCCATACTTACCAACTCGGCCAGCTCGTCCATATGCTCATTGATCAGGGCTCCGAATTTCATCATGACGCGGGCGCGGCGCTGTGGGTTGGTCGCGGCCCATGCTGGCTGTGCCTTGGCGGCGGCATCCACAGCGGCATTCAGCTCGTCGATTGTTGCCAGTGCGACCTTGGCCTGGATTGCTCCTGTCGCAGGATTGTAAATGTCGGAAAAACGCCCCGATGTGCCGGCGACGAGAGCGCCGTTGATATAGTGGCCATATTCGCGGGTCATGTGGACCTCCCAAATGCATGTTTATTGTGGTTGGGTGCATAGTGTATCAACAAAAATCGAATAGCAACGCTCGTCAAAACTCATCCGTTGTGCAAATATTAAAGTTTGGGAAGCAGCCAGGAGAGCCGGAGAGACAGGATGAATTGGGATGATGTGCGCATTTTTCTGGCGGTGGCGCGGGCGGGGCAAATTTTGCAGGCCGCGCGGCGTCTGGGGCTTAATCATGCCACGGTTGCCCGACGTCTTTCCTCGCTGGAGGAAGCTTTGCAGGCCAAATTGCTTAAACGGCATACTACGGGCTGTAGTCTGACACCTGAAGGGGAGAGCTTTCTGCTGGCCGCCGAGCGTATGGAAACGGAGATGCTCTCTGCGCGGGCCGACATCGGGGCGGCGGATACCTCCGTTTCTGGCGTTGTGCGCATCGGGGCGCCGGATGGCTTCGGGGTTGCCTTTCTGGCGCCTCGTCTTGCGCCGCTGCTTGAGCAATATCCTGATCTCACGGTCCAGTTGGTGCCGGTGCCGCGATCCTTTTCGCTGGACCGGAGGGAAGCGGATATCGTGATCACAGTCGAACGGCCGTCGCAGGGTCGATTGGTGGCGCGGAAACTGGTGGACTATAGTTTGGGATTTTACGCCTCAGAGGACTATGTGGAGCGGTTCGGCCACCCGGCGAGTCTGGACGATTTCAAGTGCCATCGTCTGATCGGGTTCGTGGAAGATCTCATCTATTCGCCCTCGCTGAATTACAAGGCCGAGATGATGCGCGGCTATCAGCCACAGTTTGAGTGCGCCAGCGCGCTGGGGCAGACAGAGGCCGTTCGGGCCGGACTGGGCATAGGCATTCTGCATGGCTTCATGGCGCGGGAAGACCCCAATTTGGTTGAGATCCTGCCCGAGCGCCGCATTCAGAGGGCTTATTGGGCGGTCTATCACGAAAGTACCCGGCAGTTGAGACGGATCAAGGCGGTTTCGGATTTTGTTTATAGGTTGGTCGAGCAAGAGCGCGCGATCTTCCGATAGACTTTTGAGCCGTATCTCCCAATCTTTCTCCATGCGGCAATTTGACTCCCCGGAAATGAGAAACACTCTTTAAAATGGTTGACAAACGAATAGTCTGGAAGACATATTTAGAATAATTCTAAATTAAGGTATCCGCCAATGGTTTTGAGTCTTTTTTCCAACAGCAAGCGCGCTTTCACGTCGCTTTCCGAAAAGGAAGTGCTTGCTTTGGCTATATCCTCAGAGGAGGATGATGCGCGCATCTACAGGGCCTATGCCGAGCATCTGCGCGCCGACTACCCGCAAACTGCGAAAATCTATGAAGATATGGCCGCTGTCGAAGATCAGCATCGCTGCAATCTGATTGAGATGTATAAAAGCCGGTTTGGCGATGTGATTCCGCTTATCCGGCGCGACCATGTTCGTGGCTTCTATGATCGCAAGCCCGATTGGTTGATGAAGACTCTGACGCTGGAGAAAATCCGCAATGAGACCATCGCCATGGAAGATCAATCTGCACGCTTCTATCGCGTTGCGATTGATCAGGTAACCGATGCCGATACGCGCAGGCTATTGGGTGATCTGGCTCTGGCTGAAGAGGGGCACGAGGATATTGCTCGCGAATTGCAAGATGAGCACACGCCCGATGCCGTCAAGGATGATGAGCAGAGCCATGAGCATAAGCAGTTTGTGCTGACATGGGTGCAACCCGGTCTGGCGGGGCTCATGGATGGGTCCGTTTCCACGCTCGCGCCGATTTTTGCCGCCGCTTTTGCAACGCAGGACACCTGGCAGACCTTCCTGATTGGTCTTTCGGCTGCGGTTGGTGCCGGTATTTCCATGGGCTTTACGGAAGCGGCCCATGATGATGGCAAAATCTCGGGGCGTGGCTCGCCCATCAAGCGCGGAATCGCCTCTGGTGTCATGACCATGGTCGGTGGCCTGGGGCATGCGCTGCCTTATCTTATCCCCTTCTTCTGGACGGCGACCGTGATTGCCGTGGTGATCGTCTTCTTTGAACTTTGGGCCATTGCCTGGATTCAGAATAAATATATGGAAACGCCATTCCTGCGGGCTGCTTTCCAGGTCGTGCTTGGCGGAGCACTGGTGCTGGCTGCCGGTATCCTGATCGGCAGTGGCTAAAGCGTCATCTCTATGTCCCGATATTAGGGCTCGCGCATGCGCTTGGGATGTGAGGCGCGGTGTGCGGGCCTTTTTCTTTGCCGGCCTCACGCGGCGTTCACTTTCAGTTGATCGACATAAAGCGAAGGGTTAATTGCCAGATTGTCGCAGCCTTTGATAGGCTACTGCAATAGAACCAAAATCCTCGCCTCGTTCTTTGCTAAAAAAGGGACGTGGGAAGGATGTTGCAGGAGAGATATTATGGCAGCCCCAAGTTCATACCAAGGCCCTCGCGCTGAACATAAAGGTCAGCAGAGCGTGTCGCAGGATGCTCATATTGCTTTCGAGAAGGCCTATTCTCAGACAACGGTAGGCGATATCCTCGAGGAAAAGGATGGTGCTTTATTTTCTGTGACTGTCAGCTCCAGTCTTGCTTCTGTAATCGCTGAACTCCACACCCACAAGATCGGTAACCTGCCGGTGATTGACCCTAATGCGGGATTGGTCGGTGTGATTTCCGAGCGCGATATCATCCGCGCAACCGGCGAATTCGGAGAAGAGGCGTTGTCTCGTCCGGTTCGCGATTTCATGACTGCCAATCCGCAAACCTGCTCTCAGGAAGACAAGGTCGGCGATGTCATGATCCGCATGACCGAAGGGCGCTTCCGGCATATGCCTGTTGTCGACAATGATGTGCTTGAAGGCGTCATCTCCATTCGTGATATCGTCATTCATCGCGTCAAGGAAGTGGAGTTCGAGACCCTGCGTCTTAAACAGCTCATGGTTGGCTGATCTATCATAACGCCAAGCATCTCTGGCGCCGATTGCGCCGGAGATGTGATCTGATCCTTGCGCCATTCCGTATCTCTGAGCAAAGGAGAATGATACGGCATGAGCAATCAGCTTGAAAACTACCAGCGGGTCTGGATCATCGGGGCTAGCTCTGGCATGGGCGCTGCTTTGGCAGAGATGCTGGCTCAGCGCGGCAAAGAGGTGATTGTCAGCGCGCGGCGCGCTGAGAAGCTCGAAGCGCTTGCCCAGCGCTCCAGTCTGATTACGCCTCTGCCTCTTGATGTGGAGGCCCCGGATGCGGTAGCTGAAGCGGTATCCAGCCTTCAGACTGCGGGCTCTCTTCCCGATCTTACCATCTATTGTGCTGCGATTTACGAGCCGGGCGGGATGGCCCAGCTTGATCCTGAAAAAGCAAGGCAGCATATTGGCGTCAATTATCTGGGCGCTGTGTCTGTTCTGTCGGCTCTTTTCCCGAAATTGAAGGAAAAAGGCTCAGGGTCGATCGCCATTGTGTCGTCTCTCACCTCTTATTGTGGTTTGCCGATGGCTGCGCTTTATGGTCCGACGAAGGCGGCGCTTGCCAGCCTGTGCGAGACGATCAAGCCGGAGTTCGATCAGGCCGGCCTGCAGCTTCAGCTCATCAATCCCGGCTTTGTCGATACGCCTCTTACGGAGAAAAACAGCTTTCCCATGCCGTTTATCCTCTCGCGAGAAGAGGCTGCTCAGCGTATTCTCAAGGGGCTTGAGCGCTCAGCCTTTGAAATTGCCTTTCCAACACGCATGGCGGTTGCGCTCGGTCTGTTGCGCAGGCTTCCCTATGGTTTGTATTTCCGCTTGATGAGGAGGATGCTTCGATGAGTGTTCCCACAGAACAAAGAGCAGAGGTGGCGCGCCTTTATGCGCAATATTTCGAGACCCTCAGCCCAGAATCCGCAAAGGATGCGCAGGCTCTGATCAGTGATGATGTGCATTTCATCGATCCGTTCAACGATGTCAAAGGCAGAGAGAATTTCCAGCGGGTTGTCGACAAGATGTTCGAGGATGTGAAAGATCCCTGTTTTCAGATTCTGGATCTGGCATGGTCGGATGCTGCGGATCTTTGCCTCATGCGCTGGGATTTCTCATGCACGGCGCCGGTGATCGGGTTCTGGACAGTGCGCGGAGTGAGTGAAATTCGGTTCAATGATCAAAACCAGATTTGTGCTCATTATGACTATTGGGATGCGAGCAGACACTTTTATGCGCGCTTGCCGGTGATTGGCTGGATGATCCGCAAAATCCAGAAGAAGGCCAGTATCTAGGGGGCAGGCAGGGCAGCCGCCTGATCCGATGACTGTTGCTGCATATGGAAAAAGGCATGTCCAATTGAGGGGCATGCCTTTTGTTTTTCGGGCCTTTTGTTTTCCCGTCAGTTTGCGACAGTGCAGCTTCTTCCGAAGAGGGCTTAATATTATGCGGGTCGTTCGTAGCAATAATGGCCCACATTGATGGTGTTATTGGCGAACCCTGCCTCACAATAGGCGAGATAGAACAGCCACATACGTTTGAAACGTTCGTCATAGCCGAGTTTGGAGATCTGCGGCCACTGCGCCAGAAATGCCTTGCTCCAGCGCGCCAGAGTCTTGGCATAATCCTGCGTGAATGTTTCCCTGAAGACCGGAATGAGGCCTGCCTTTTTGGCGTGGTCATCCAGATGAACTTCCGTGGGCAACATGCCTCCGGGAAAGATGAAGGTCTGGATAAAGTCTGCGCCGCTGCGATATTTTTCAAAACCATTTTCGTCGATGGTGATCGCTTGCAGCGCGGCTCTTCCGCCCGGACGCAGATTGTCGTGCAGATGCTTGAAATAGACCGGCCAGTGCTCTTCGCCGACGGCCTCGATCATTTCGATGGAGGCGATGGCGTCATATTGTCCGGTCTCGTGGCGATAGTCGCGCAAGTGGAAGCGGGCAAGGTTGTCAAAGCCTTTGGATTTGGCCCTGTTAATCGAATAGTCGAGTTGCTCGGTTGAGAGGGTCAAGCCTTCCACCTTGCAGCCGATAGTGGCTGCGCGTTCTGCAAAGGCCCCCCAGCCACAGCCGATTTCGAGAATGGTGTCTCCGGGGCGAGCATTGCTCAATTGTAGCACCCGATCCAGTTTGCGCAGCTGGGCCTGTTCCAGCGCCTCATGCTCTTCGGTCTTGTAGGCAGAGGAATAGGTCATCGTGGGATCAAGCCACAATCGGTAGAAATCGTTGCCCAGATCATAGTGGAACGAGATATTCTTGCGGCTGCCCTTGATGCTGTTGGCTCGGGCCAGGTGTTTGAGATGGGCGATCCAGCGGGCGACCTTGCCATGGGAATAGAGTTTCTCATATGTGGCGCGGTTCCTCAGGCACAGATCAAACAATCTTGCCAGATTGTCGCAGCTCCAGTGAGCCGAAATGAAGCTTTCCGCGACCCCAAGCATGCCGCGAGTGACAATGCTCCAGAGCGTTCGATTGTTGTGAATCTGGACCTGTACGATTGGCTCTTTCTCATTGCCTGACCCGAATAGGAGCTTGCCGCCTGAAGGCAGGATAAACTCGACATGGCCATAGTGCAGGCCTGAAAAAATGGGACTGAGGAAGCGGTGCCAGAGGCGCCCTTGCATCGTAGGCACCACGGACCCTGCCATGGAGCCAGACCGATCAAATTCCGCATGCGTTAGATTCTTCTGCAAACTCATTGATGCAATCCTTTACCAAGTCTGGAGCGGTGAAGGCTTGAAACTTGCTCGGACGGCACGGGCGGTCGTTTGTGAAAAGGCGCGCCCTTGCGCCATAATTTCAAGGCTTCAAGATGTATGGCTGCGAGGATTTTCCATCCGCTCTGGATCAGCCTAACAAAAGTTAATGTTAGATTTCTAGTGGTGAAGGCCTTTTTTTGTGCGGTAAAGGAGGCCATCAGAGAAGAGGGTTGCTGGCCGCTCAATGTGATTTGGTAGGACAGTTTTTCGTGCGGTAAGCGAATTGAGAAATTGTACTTTCCTTCAATATCCAGAAAAGGTGATACGTAGAATATCTTTTTCCCCTCATGGCGCAGCCTTTGGCCTTGTGACAAATTGCGCTCCTCATTGGTGAGAGCATAGATATAGTGAAAGCGTTCTCCGAATGTATTGCTGACCTGATAGAGGATCGCCTTGAGGTTGTTCTCCTGATCGCAACAGAAAAAGAGTGTTAGTGGATTGAAGCTGCGTCCCAGAACTCTTGGAAAGGTCAGCGCAGTAAAGCGGGTGGGGCGGTTAGCTTCCTCTGAGAATTCGCCAGAAGCTTCCACCAGATGCTCAAGATAGTCTTGCAGACTGTCGAATCCGGGTCCGATATAGTCCGCCTCATGAAAGCTGATGAGGTTAAAGTGGTTGACGGAAAAGAGGCGCGAACGTTGGTTTATCTCGTCAAGCTTGTCGAGCGGCAGGAGCATTGAGGTCACCCTGTAGGCAAGGCGATGTTCCACTGCGCCGCTGCGCACATGGCTGACGATGCCTTCATAAAGACAGGCATCAGGGGCAAAGGTGAGGGCTTCGTTGTTCATCATTTTGCTAAAGCCAAAAGCTCTGCCTTGTCGCCTTTGCCAAGTGTCCGTGCTGTTCTTGCTTTTGGTGGAGCAACAAAGATCCGGTTTGAAGGATCTTCTAGCGTCCATGGTCGCGGTACGCCGCCGAGCTGCTCCGCAACCGCAAGGCCAGCCTGAATGCCATCCTCGTGGAAACCATAACCGAAATAGGCCCCGCAGAACCATGTCCGTCGAATGCCCTGAAGTGCCCAGAGTTTATTCTGGGCTTTAATTGCCTGCATTGAGAAGACAGGATGATGATAAAGCTGCGAACGCAGAACGGTGCCTTCTGCCGGTTGCTCAATCGGGTTGAGCGTAACAAATAGATCGTCCTTGCAGGCCAACGGCTGAAGCTTGTTCATCCAATAGGTCACACAGAGCCGCGGATCGCTTGCTTCGCCTTGCTCGCCAGCGCCGCTATCCTGAATATAGTTCCAGCTTGCCCAGGCCGCTCGGCGACGTGGCATCAAGGCTGGATCCTTGTGCAGGATCGCCAGATTTTTGTGATAAGGAATGGCCTCCAGCGTGGTGCGTTCGGCTTCATCCATATCGCCGCCACTGGCACCAAGGATCTGCAAGGCCTGATCGGCATGGCAGGCAAGCACCACATGGTCATAGCGCTTTTCAAGGCCCTGACGGGTGCGGATCGTCACGGAGCCGGGGCGTCGCTCCAGCGCGGTGATGGATTGATTGAGATGGATATCGCCTGATACAAGGCTGGCGATCTTCTCGACATAGCGTTTCGAGCCGCCGGGAATGGTGCGCCATTGCGGACGATTGCGGAATTGCACCAGCCCGTGGTTGATCGAAAAGCGCATGAAGGCTTCGAAGGGAAACTTCATCATTTCTTCTGACGGAATGCACCAGATGGCGGCGCCCATTGGCACCAGATGATCATGGATGAAGGCATCAGAGTAATTGTTGGCCTTTAGATAGTCTTCCAACGTCATGGATTGGGCCAGAGCGGTTTCGATATCACGAGGGGCCTCCATATAAAAGCGCCTGATATCTGTCAGCATTTTCAAGAAGCGCGGATTGAGAGCGTTGGAAGGTTTGGCGAAGAGGCCCTTTAAGCCCTGTCCGCTATATTCCTGATCGCTATCGCGCAAGGACGCGGAGAAGGACATGTCAGATAGCGCAGTGTCGACTTCGAGATGGTCAAACAGTCGGGTCAGGTTCGGATAGGTGCGCTCGTTATAAACGATAAAACCGGTATCCACATCAATCGGGCCAGTGGATGTTTCCACGGTCTGCGTATTGGCATGCCCACCCAGACGATCGTCTTTTTCAAAAATATCGACCCTATGATTCTTCGAGAGAAGCCAGGCTGCCGAAAGTCCTGAAATACCTGATCCGATAACTGCTATCTGCATTGTAAACTCCGCGGTTTTTCAACTTATTCGTTTTATCCGAGGCAATGGATCACTTTCTAAAGTCAGAGTTTTTCTATCTTACAAAATTTTTTTTGCCTTCGGGCTCGCACTTTTTGTGATCCGCCTTTGTACTTACCCAGTAAAAGGTCATGAACGCATTTTGGGATGGATTTGATGATGACAATGGTGCAAGCTCTCTCGAAAAGATCGAAGGGAGGCGGGTGTATGACCGCTGGCCAACTCAGTGCCATGCTTGTTGCGTTGGGTGAACATCATGATCGCGGTGCCTTTCGGCAGCTGTTCGATCATTTTGCGCCGCGCTTGAAGAGTTTTTACCTTAAAGCGGGAACGAATCCGCAGATGGCTGAAGAGCTGGTGCAGGAGACCTTCACGCAGATCTGGCGTAAAGCGCATTTATATAGGCCTGATAAGGCCGCAGCTTCGACCTGGATCTTCACCATCGCCCGAAATCAGCGCATTGATCGCCTTCGCTCTGAAAAGAGCTTTGTTTACAAGGATGAGGATTTCTTTGCTTCCAAGCTGGTGTCTGATGAAGAGCAGACTACAGAGGTTCATCGCAATGAACTGGTGGAGCGGGTTTCCAAGGCCATGGCCCTGTTGCCCAGCAATCAGGCCGAGATTGTGAGCATGGCCTTTTATGACGAAGCGACCCATGCAGAAATTGCCCAGAAACTGTCATTGCCCTTGGGGACTGTCAAATCCCGCATGCGGCTGGCATTTGGGCGCTTGAGAAATATTTTGTCGGAGGTGGAAGCATGATTCACCATCATTTGAGCGACGAAATGATACTGGCCTATGCTGCTGGCAGCCTTTCTGCCGGGCAGGCAATGGTGGTGGCTTGTCATCTGGACATTTGCCCCGCCTGTGCTGCAAGGGTGGCAGAAGCTGAAGTGATCGGTGGCGCTCTGATCGCTGATGTCGAAGAGACCGCTGTATCTGATGACCTGTTTAACCAGATTTTGGTGGATGTGGATGAAGCTCAAAGCTTCCCTGAGCCCGAGCGCACTGGTGCGTCAGCATCAGGTGATCTGTCTTCATCGTCCTATCTTGACGGGCGCTATGTGCCCCGCCTGCTGGCCAATATGATCGGTGATGACTTTGCTGCTGTGCGTTGGCGCACTGTGGGGCCGGGTATCAGACAATTCGTCTTGCCGGTGCCTTCATCGGAAGGGGAGAAGGTACGCCTTCTCAAACTCTCGCCGGGGTTTGTTACGCCCGATCACAGTCATCACGGCAGTGAATTGACCCTTGTGCTGAAGGGCTCCTTTTCTGACGATACGGGCCGGTATCGGGTTGGGGATATTCAGGATGCCGAAGAGGACATGCATCATCAGCCGATGGCCGATACTGAAGAGGACTGCATCTGTCTGGTTTGCACCGATGCGCCCTTGGAATTCAAGGGTGTGATCACGCGGCTGTTGCAGCCGATTATCGGTATCTGATGGCGGTCAACTCCGTGCCTGAGGCTCTCATGAAAGACAAGGTCGAGCGTATCGCCGTGATTGGTGCCACGGGTAGCATCGGGGCTGCTTTGTCGGATAATCTTATGGAACTTTTTCCTTCGGCGACGCTGCTTGCAGTCGGGCGCAGCGTACCTTCAAGGGAGGAGAATGCGGGCCATAAGGCTCCGGTTTGCATTGGAGGCTTCGATCTACTTGAAGAGGAAAGCATTCACACTGTCTGCTCTCAAATCGTAGCCGATGGAATGCCCGATCTCGTCTTTGTCGCAACGGGGATTCTGCATGACGGCGATGCCTTTCCCGAGCGATCGATCAAGGATCTCAATAGGCAATCGATGCAGCATCTGCTGGCTGTCAATCTGGTCGGGCCAAGCCTCATCATGAAGCATCTTCTGCCTCATGTGCCGCGCAAGGGCGCTTTCCGTATGGGGCTTTTGAGTGCGCGGGTCGGCTCGATATCGGACAATCAGCTTGGTGGCTGGTATAGCTATCGCACGTCCAAGGCTGGCCTTAACATGATGATCAAGGGAGCGGCAATCGAGCTCAAGCGGCGCAATCGGGATGCCATTCTGGTTGGCCTGCATCCGGGCACGGTTGAGAGTGCCTTGTCCCAACCCTTTCAACGGAATGTTCCCCCACAAAAGCTTTTCACGCCAGAGCATGCGTCCCGCTGTCTGGTGGAGGTTTTGCTATCGCGAAGCCCTGATCAGTCCGGCCTGTGCTTTGACTGGGCGGGCAAGGAGATTGAACCGTGAGCGATATCGCCATTCATTGGTTCCGGCAGGATCTGCGCCTGTCGGATAATCCCGCACTTGCCAAAGCGGTTGAGAAGGGGGACCTGATCCCCGTTTATATTCTGGATGACGAGAATGCCGGAGCCGACGCCATGGGCGGGGCCAGCCGCTGGTGGCTGCATGAGGCGCTTCGGATTTTGAATGATCAGCTCGGTGGTCATTTGCGGCTCTATAAGGGCGATGCCAAGGAAATTCTTCCAAAGCTGGCTGCGCTACACGATGCGCGCGTGGTGAGTTGGACCCGCTGTTATGAGCCATGGCGGGTGACGCGCGACAAGGCCATCAAGGAAAGGCTGGATGCGCAAGGCTGCGAAACGATCCGGCTGAATGGTTCTTTGCTGTGGGAGCCCTGGGCCATCAAGAAGCAGGATGGCACACCCTACAAGGTCTTCACTCCCTTCTTTCGCAAAGGATGCCTTCAGGCCCCCCCGCCAGCAGTGCCCATGGATGCGCCCGAAGACATCCATTTTGCCGATCCGAAAAAGGAGGATGGTGCAGTTGCGCTCGACGGGCTGTCCCTGTTGCCCGAGATCGAGTGGTATAAACAGATGGCGCCGCATTGGGAGATCGGTGAGGCTGGCGCTCAGGCGGCGCTGGAGCGCTTTCTGGACGAAGGGTTGAATGGCTACAAGTCGGGCAGGGACATCCCCTCCCTGCCGCATGTGTCGCGTCTCTCGCCCTATCTGCATTGGGGGCATATTTCGCCCAACCAGATCTGGCATGCGCTGGATTGTCTGGAGGACGACGCGGTTCCTGATCGGGATGTCGATCATTTCCGCTCCGAGCTGGCGTGGCGGGAATTTTCCTACTCCTTGCTCTATTACAATCAAGAGCTCACGTCTGTGCCCTTGCAGCCCAAATTTGCCGGTTTCGAATGGCAGAATGATCCTGCCAAGCTGAGCGCCTGGCAAAAAGGTATGACGGGCATTCCCATCGTTGATGCTGGCATGCGGGAGCTGTGGCAGACCGGCTACATGCATAATCGTGTGCGGATGATCGTTGCCTCCTTCCTCATCAAGAATATGCGAACGGATTGGCGCAAGGGCGAAGCATGGTTCTGGGACACGTTGGTGGATGCTGATCTGGCCAACAATGCTGCCAGCTGGCAATGGGTGGCGGGCTGCGGCGCAGATGCGGCTCCCTATTTCCGGATTTTCAACCCCGTTTTGCAGGCCGAGAAGTTCGATGCTGATGGCGACTATATTCGCCTGTATGTCCCCGAGCTCGTAAAGCTGCCGAATAAATATCTGTTCAAGCCATGGACGACCCCCAAGGACATAATGGCTGAAGCTGGCGTTCGACTTGGGGAAACCTATCCGATGCCGGTTGTCGATCTCAAGGCAAGCCGCGAAGCTGCGCTTGATGCTTACAAGGCGCTGAGCTAGCCGCTGGCCAGCTTACCGGCTTTGGGCTATAAAAAAGGGATGTGTGTCCGCTCGATGGTTCCTCGCTATACGGGCTTTTGTCCTTTGTTTTCCCCTCGGGAGTATACCATGCCGCTATTTGATGATCGCCTCTGCACGCTTGGAGAAGGCCCCCTTTGGCATCCTCTGCGCAAACAGCTTTTCTGGTTTGATATCATGGGCAAGACCCTGTTGACCCGCACCGGGGACAGCGTGCAGTCATGGACATTTGATGAATATGTCAGCGCCGGAGGCTGGGTGGACAAGGAGCGTATTCTCATAGCGAGCTACAGCTCCCTGTTTGTCTTCAACGTGGAAACGGGCGCTCAGGAGAAGCTCTGCGATCTTGAAGCCGACAAGCCGGAAAATCGCTGCAATGATGGGCGGGCAGACCCCTATGGCGGTTTCTGGATCGGCACGATGGGGATCAAATCCGAGCCCGGGGCCGGTGCCTTTTATCGCTATTATCGCGGTGAGCTGCGCAAGCTCTACGCCAACATCACCATCACCAATGGCGCCTGTTTTTCAGCCGACCGGCAATGGGCCTGCTTTACCGATACGAAGAGTCGGCAAATGATGCGGGTTGCGCTGGATTCACAGGGCTGGCCCAAAGGGGAGCCTGAGGTGTATCTCGATTTTCGTGCAGATGATCTCAATATTGACGGAACGGTGTTTGATGTCGCTGGTAATGTCTGGATCGCTCATTGGGGAATTCATGCGGTGCGTGCCTATGGGCCAGATGGAAAGCAAGTGCATGAAGAGGTGTTTCCGGTGACGCGGGTTTCCTGTCCAGCATTCGGTGGGGATGACTTCAAGACGCTTTATGTAACCTCGGCCCGAAGTGGTGCGAAGGAAGAGGAGCTGGCGCGTGAGCCGTTGGCCGGTGCGACCTTTGCCTGTCGCCTCGCATTTGAAGGGCAAGCGGAAAACCAGATCCTGCTGGCTTGATCCGTTTTACATTATCTGGTGACATCCTCTAGAGGGCTCTCCGCAGCTTTGGCTCGTGTGCATAAGAAAGCCCGCAAGCTGCGGCTTGCGGGCTTCATGCCGATCAGGACATCCAAAGTAAGTGGGGTGGGACGCTGCCCTGATGTGTCTGCTAAGTCAACCGATCATGAGGCAATCGGGAGACGCAGTTTGGCAAGTTCAGCCGCTTCTTCTACAGAAACATTGTCGTGGATGACGGCGCGGCAGGCTTTCATCAGCGCAAGCGGATCGTCGGACTGGAAAATGGAACGGCCGAACAGAATACCGGCTGCGCCTGCATTGACGATGTCGGAGACGAGGCTCAGTGTGCCATAGTCGCTGTTGGTTTTCGGCCCGCCTGCCAGCATGATCGGAACCGGAAGCTGCGCAGTGATTTGCTTGAGGGCTTCTGCGCTGCCCGGCCAGTCGGTCTTGATGATGTCTGCCCCCATTTCGACGCCGATGCGTGCATGGAAGCCGACAAAATCTCCGTCATTGATGTCTTCAGCCAGAGCATGACGGGCGCCCATGGTTTCGATGATATGCACGATGCCGCGTTCACGGGCGGCTGTGTTGACATCGGAATTGGCGCGGAAGGCTGCCGTTTCCACATCCGGGTCGTTATGGCCAACAAACAGATAGGTGATGACGGCTTCTGCACCCAGAGCAACCGCATCATCGACAGAAGCGATCAGGCGGGTATAGCCATCCTTATAGGCCAGCGGTGTGCCCTCGCGCCACATGGTGGTCTGGTCCAGACGCAGGATGAGGTCCGGTCCGCCATTTTCCACCAGCCGCGGGCCAAAGTGCAATGCCGACCCCAGAGGCAGAATAACGGCATCAACGCCTGCTTCTGCCATATTGTCGAGCATTTGTTCTGGTTGCTCCATACCCTTGCAGGTGCCCAGTTGCAACGAATGGTCAAAGGCGATGCAGAAGCCACGTTGCGTTTTCGGATTCAGGATGCGGGAGAGGCGCACTTTTTGGCCCAGTTTCTGAAGCATTGCTCTTGTCCTTGCTAAACGAGGTCGAAATCAATCCTCGAGTGATTAAGTCTCTGTTTCGTTGCTTCATCCAGTTGGCGATCGATAAACACCTTGTCGAATTCGGTGAGATCGGCAAATTGGGTGAGAGCGCGTGTTTTGAATTTTCGTGACGTCAATAAAAGGGCTTTTCGTTCGGAGGCCGCCATCAGCGCCCGTTTTACGCGGACAATCTCCTGATCCTGATGAAACAGGCGATTGTCGATGACCGAAGAGGCCGACATGAAGACCCAGTCCGAGCGCAATTGGCTGAGAGCCTGCTCGCAAATGAGGCCAGAGAAGCTTTTGTGCGTGTCGCTATAGTTGCCGCCGGTGACGATCAACTGGACATTGGAAGAGCCTCTGAGGCGCTCGCAGACGGCCAGAGAATTGGTGATGACCGTGATATTCTCGATTTGCTCAAGGTGATCGCACATCATCAGGGTCGTGGTGCTGTCATCGAGCATGATGGCGCTGCCAGGTTCCACCAACTCGGCTGCAGCCTGGGCAAGTTCCTTCTTGATGCTCTCGTCGGTCTGGCTGCGGAAATGAAAGTTGCTTTCGAACAAAAGCGAGCTTTCTGCCGTTGCGCCGCCGCGTTCCTTGCGCAAAAGGCCTCTGCTTTCGAGCAGATCCAGATCCCGATGCACCGTCATGCGGCTAACGCCCAGTTCCTTTGCCAGATGGTCCAACTGCACGGTCTTCTGGCTCTGCACCATCGACAGGATTTGTTGGCGCCGTTCTTCAGCCTTCATCGGCTGTTTTGAATCTGCGTCGGAATGCTCTTCTTCCAAGCTGGTTTTTGCTTTTGATTTGGCCATGGTTATTTCCCACTCATCACACGTCCGAAGAAGTTATCTTCTCCCACCTGGCCACCTTTAAGTGAAATCTCGGTCCCGTCGATAGCACTATCGACGGAATGCACACGACACAGCGGTGCGCCGGGGACAAGTGGCCCCGCAACCTCGAGATTCTTGATGCCCATGGCCGAAACAGCATGGCTGGAGCTGTCGCCGCCAGCGAGAATCGTTCGTGTCAAGCCGGTCGCCTTGATGGCGTGTTTGAGAATGCGGCCCGTGCTTGACCCCATGACAGGGGAACTGTCCGCAGCCGTGAGGCCCTTGCGCTCAAGAGCGGCGCGTGTGGCTGCAATCTGTGGGTCATTCGGGCCGCGCGCCGTATGCAGCACGATGCCCTTGTGTTCAGAACTGAGCTGAACCAGCTCTTCGGCCAGACGTTTTTCTTCTTCTTCGCCCTTTTCCACCAAAGCGACCGTATCGATGGCCTTGACGAAGAAGCCGTTGGCTTCGGCCCAAGCGATCTGTTTGTCGGTGGTGGGGGAACAGCTGCCGCAAATGGCGATGGTGCGATCGACCGCGCCGCGTGGTAGCGGGGGCTCTACCAGCGGCAGGGTGCCTTCTTTGGTCAGATAATCAGCCAATGCATATTCAACGCCCGATGAACCGACCACAAAGGTTGGCTTGATCTGGCTGCGTTCATGCAGCAACTGTCCCGTCTTGTAGGTTGTCGCATCATCGAAGGTGTCCAGAATGACAGCGTCATTCTCGTCGCACAGCTTTGCGAAGGCCTCGGAGGCATCCTCTGCCAGCATGCGCCGGAAATCGATGCCCTCGATCTTGCGGTTCGTCTGAAGGGTCAGATGGGCGCGCAAATCCGACTCGTTCATTGGGGTCGAGGGATGTTTGCTCATGGTTGGATGACGGTCGATGCGAAAGGCTTCGCTGTCTCCCGCTACGCTGGCTGCGGCAAACAGATTGGAAAAGACGACATAGCGCTTGAGGCGCGTGACGCCGACAATGACCGGCACCGTCGCGTCAAAAATATCGTGGCCAAGCTCGATAGCCTTACCGATATTGCCGATGGTTGGCGCTGAATCAAAGGTAGAGCAGGTCTTGTAGTGACAGATTGGTGCGCCAAGCGCCTTCAATTTGGCAAAGCTCTCTGCAAGATGGGTTTCCATCCATGCGGGAGACTGGCTGCGGCTGGTACCGGCGACGCCAACGGCGCGGATATGCGGATAGGCTTTCAGATCGTCATGAGAAGGCGGTTCCAGAAAGAGCATGGCGGGAATGCCGGCCATGGTGACGGATTCCAGTGCATCTGTGGAACCGGTAAAGTCGTCTCCATAGAAGGAAAGAAGCAGATTTTGCTTTTTGCCTGTATCTGTCATGATCTGAATATGCCTCTTGGACTTCAATTTATCGGCGTTTTGTCGCCTTGGATAACTGATTTGTATCACAAAAATCTCGATAGACAACAGGCTTCGCGTAAAATATAACAGATATTATGTGATGTATCTCATCAAGAGGTGTGCATAAATTGGGTTTGGGCGTACCATTGGTGACTGACTGACTACTTTTTGGAGTTGAGAATATGAACAAGATTGGCCTGACTATGGGGGATCCTGCGGGGATCGGGCCCGAGGTCGTCTGCAAGGCCTTGCAGGATATGACGGCAGAGGAACGTGCCGGGGTGATTGTCATTGGTGATCGCTTGTTTATGGAACGTGCGCGCGACATGATTGGCGCGGATTTTCAGTTCGTGTCGGAAGGCGATGTGCCTGAGGGGGATGTGCCGCTGGTTCAGGTGGATGCGCCCAATGCTGAATCCATTCAGCCTGGCGAGATTCAGCCCGATGCCGGGGAGGCTGCTTGCCGCTGTGTGAAAAAGGCGGTGGATATGGCTCTGGCCGAGGAAATCGACGTGGTCTGCACCGCGTCCTTGCATAAAACGGCGTTGCGAGAAGCTGGTTATAATCTGAGCGGTCACGCTGGATTGCTTAAGCTTTTCACTGGTGTAAAGAAGAATTTCGCGGTGCTGGCCGGGCCAAAACTTTCCGTCATCCACGTCTCTACCCATGTGTCTCTGGCTGATGCTGTAACTCTGTGCACGACAGAGTCTGTGCTTGAAACCATCCGTATTGCGAATCAGCACGTGCTGACCACCGGGATTGCTGAGCCGCGGATCGGAGTGGCCGGAATCAATCCGCATTGCGGAGAAAACGGCCATTACGGCACCGAAGACGACACGCAGGTTATTCCTGCTATCAAGCTGGCAAGAGCTGAGGGGATGAATGTGTCTGATCCGATTCCGGGGGATCTGGTCTTTGAACAGGCGATTGACGGGAAGTTTGATATCGTTGTTGCCCAGTATCACGATCAGGGGCACATTCCTGCCAAGCTGATTGGTGGGCATGACTGTGTGAATATCACGGCAGGACTGCCGATTTTGCGCACTTCAGTGGATCACGGCACTGCTTTCGACATCGCCTGGAAGGGTGGCCTTGCTCGTCCGGATAATATGAAGGCCGCCATTGCCATGGCGCGCAAGATGAAGCCTGTGAAGTGATCTGTGGTCGCATGTTACGCGGCAAGTGATTTTGATATTTGTCACGCCTTATGTGTGATTTTAAGTAATTTTGACAAGGAAAAGCCCGCTCAAACGTCGTTTGAGCGGGCTTTCTTATTGCGGCTGGTGAAGGGCTTTTAGGCCCATACTATGCCGAAGTTTCAGATTGGAAAATCTTCAGGATCGGTCACCGGAAGGGTGGAAAGATCGGGGAAGGGGCGGATGGGGTCGGTTCCATCCCAATTGATGCTGGCGTCACGAATTGTCTTGAAAAGCGTGCCTTTTGGCCCGTTTACCTCTGATAATTCGATCACAGTGCCCGGATGGAATTCCGTTTCGAAGTAGCAATAGCGCCCGTCATCTCCCACGGCGCCGTTCATTCCAACAGTCAAACCTTGCGCTGTCAGGCGTGCCAGATCTTCTGTGTAGTTGCGAGTCCAATAGGCAAAATGCTGGGCGCCTGTGCGGCCAGCATTGAGAAAATCAAGATACATAGAGGGGGCATCATTCAATTGTTGCACAAGCTCCATTTGAATATACCCAGAATTTGCGAGGGCGACAGAGCGCTCGATCGGGGACAATTCTCCTTTATAGTAGAAGTCCTTATCAGCGATTTTTTCTGCGTAAAACCAAGGGCCTATGCCAAGTGTCTTGGACCAGAACTCCATTGCTTCTTCAATATTTTTGACGACATAGCCGATCTGGCGTACCTCACCGAAGAACCTACTCATTTTTTAACTCCCGAGAGAATAAAACATCTATGGACAAGGAACGTAACAGATATTATGTTACAAATCTAGAGGCGTCACGCAGTTGCGAACTGAACCCTTTTTTGATGCCTTTATTAGGGAGAAGAAATCATGGCAAACATTAGCAGACGAAATCTGTTGAAGTCCGCAGCCCTGGCCGTTCCGGCCACGTTGGCTATGCCGCACATCCGTGCAGAGGCAAAATCCAAATTCGTATATAAATATGGTAACAACCTTCCTCTGTCCCATCCGTTGAATGTGCGCGCTGCTGAAGCATCCAAGCGCATCAAAGAGGAAACCAACGGCGATCTTGATATCAAGATCTTCCCGAGTAACCAGCTCGGTGGTGACACCGACATGCTCAATCAGGTCCGCTTTGGCGCGATTGACTTTTTCACGCCGTCCGCTCTGGTGATCGCAACGCTCGTTCCTGTTGCTCCGATCAACGCTGTGGGCTTTGCCTTCCCTGACTATGATCATGTATGGGCGGCCATGGATGGCGACCTTGGTGGTTATGTCGGTGAGGAAATCGAAAAAGCCGGCCTGCATATGATGCGCACTGTCTGGGACAATGGCTTCCGCCAGTTGACCACGTCAGAAGCCGCTGTGGAATCTCCGGAAGATCTGCATGGCATCAAAATCCGTGTTCCGGTCAGTCAGCTTTCCATCAGCCTGTTTGAAGCGCTGGGGGCAGCTCCGACCAGTATGCAGTTCTCCGAGGTTTACACCTCTTTGCAGACGCACGTGATGGACGCTCAGGAAAACCCGCTGCCGATCATTCAGACCGCCAAGCTTTATGAAGTTCAGAAATATGCCATGCTGACCAACCACATCTGGGACGGCTATCTGTTCGTTGCCAGCGGTCTGACCTGGAAGCGCCTGCCGGAAGATATCCAGACTATTGCCGAAGGCATTCTGAATGATTGTGGTCTCAAGCAGCGTGATGACATTTCCAAGCTGAACGCTTCTGTTCAGGCTGATCTGGAAGCCAAGGGCATGACCATTACGCGCCCTGATCCGAAACCATTCGTTGAAGCTCTGAACAAGACTGACTTCTATTCCAAGTGGCAAGAGAAGTTTGGTGACAAGGCTTGGAGCCTTCTTGAAAAATACTCTGGCAAGCTCGGCTAAGGAATAATTATGTCGACTATCGTTGAAACGAATTCGGAAGATGGGCTGTCCTCTTTTCGTGACTTTTGCGCAAAACTTGAACAATGGATTGCGCTCGTTGTCGAAATCCCTGGAGCCATCTTTCTGGGGTTGGAGGTCGTGGTTCTATTTGCAGGCGTAGCGTTTCGCTACGCCCTGCATTCTCCACTGGTCTGGTCGGATGAATTGGCTACCATCCTGTTTTTGTGGCTGAGCATGTTCGGGGCCGTCGTGGCTCAACACAAGGGTGGCCACATGCATCTGACTGTGGTCGTCGGATTGGCGCCAAAACGCTGGCAATCCCGTATCAACACTTTGGCATCCATGTGTGTCATTCTGTTTCTCGGGTTGCTCATCCATCCTGCCCTTGAACATTCCATCGGTCAGATGATGATCACGACTCCTGCCTTGCAGTTGCCCGATACGGTGCGCTCGGGGGCCATGTTTGTCGGTCTTACGCTGATGATGATCGTAGCGGTTCTGCAGCTGATCCAGAAGGCCAAGGTGTCCGACTTCTTGTTCGGGGTTGCAGTGATCGCGGTTTGCGGAATTCTACTGAATGTCTTCCTGCCTCAGCTTGAGAATATGGAAAACTTCAACCTGATCATCTTCTTTGGTGTTGGTCTGGCAGCATTGGTCTTTGGCGGGGCACCCATAGCTGTTGCCTTTGGTCTGGCCACGGTCGTCTATCTCAAATTCATGACCTATATGCCGATGGTGATTGTGATCAGCCGCATGGACGAAGGCATGTCGGGCTTCGTATTGCTCTCCATTCCGCTGTTCGTGTTGCTTGGATTGCTCATCGAAGTGACGGGTCTGGCGGCTGCTCTGGTCAATGTGCTGGCGTCTCTGGTTGCCCACTTCAAGGGTGGGCTGTCCTATGTGCTGGTTGGTGCCATGTATCTGGTTTCCGGTATTTCCGGCTCGAAGGCTGCGGATATGGCCGCTATCGCTCCGGTGTTGCTGCCTGAAATGCAGAAGCGCGGCAAGGAGCCGGGCGAGTTGATCGGTCTTTTGTCATCGTCAGCTGCCATGGGCGAAACCATTCCGCCATCCATCGTGCTGATTACCGTGGGCTCTGTGACTGGTGTTTCCATTGCGGCGCTGTTTACGGGTGGTCTCATTCCGGCAGCTCTGGGTGCTATCGGCCTGCTCATCGTTGCTTACTTCCGTTCACGCGATGAAGATGTCAGCGACGCCAAGCGGGCCAGCCGCAAGCAGATCCTGTTTGCAATTCTCAATGCTCTGCCAGCTTTCCTGCTGCTTGCTGTTATCCGTGTCGCGGTTGTGGCCGGTATTGCAACGGCAACCGAAGTGGCGACTGTTGGTATTGTCTATACTCTGCTGGTCTCGATCCTGCTTTATCGCAAGTTTCCGGTCAAACGCATGTGGAAGATGCTGTGCAATTCGCTGGCGCTTTCCGGTGCGATCATGATCATTCTGGGCACGGCAACGGCCATGGCGTGGGCTTTGACCCAGTCCGGTTTCTCCCATCAGCTGGCGGCAGCGATGGAGCAGATGCCTGGTGGTGCCTTCGGCTTCATGGCTTTGTCCATCGTGGTCTTCGCGATCCTTGGCAGTGTGCTTGAAGGTATTCCGGCGGTTGTGGTGTTTGCGCCTCTGCTGTTCCCGATTGCTTTGGAGCTTGGCATTGGTGGTGTGCATTATGCCATCATGATGGTTCTGTCCATGAGCCTTGGACTGTTCGTTCCGCCTCTCGGTATCGGCTTCTATCAGGCCTGCGCGATTGGTGGTATCGAGCCCGACAAGGCCATGAAGGCGATTTGGCCTTACATGTTCGCGATCCTCGTATCGGTGATCATCGTGGCCTGTGTGCCTTGGGTTACTGAACCTTACTTCTGATAAAGGCTTTTCTTCCAAAGCCGAATGCCCGCGCCTTTTCGATGAGGCGCGGGCATTCTTATTGGGGGACTCTCCTTGACGCTACCGTTGGCATGAGCGCGTCATTATAGGCCTGCTAATGTGCAAAGTTAGCTGCACAATGTCGCCAAAAAGGCTTTATATTCGTTAGCGTGTGAGCCTTCAAAATTGTCCATGCCCGGTTTCGTTAGGGTGCCTTTGGGCTTGGTGTAGCTTTGGATAGTACGCCCGGGTTTTTCATGCCAGGTGATGTTGAAGGCGGCGAGTTTGGGAAAGAAGTAAAGATCGGTAGGGGGAAGATGGTCATGGATCCACCATGCCATGGCCTGCCAGTGGTGAGACTGCTCATAGTAGCCGATGAAACTGTTTACAACGATTGTAGCCGTAGCGCCGCAGTAGCCATCAGCGTCGCGCCGATCAAATATATGTTTTGCGTAGTTTGCTTCATTGCGCGCGCATCCTAGATTATTTTCATTTCCAAACTGGTTTACCGCCGGTGCGCGATAGGCTGATCGAATGCTAATACGACCAAATTGCTTTTGCAGTGGCTCCAGCAATGTCTCGCATAGCTTTGAGGCAGCATAAATCGCCAAATCGGGATCGTCTGGAATGTTCGGAATGCCATTGAAGTTGGCGATTTCAGAATAGAGCATATCCCTCATGAAAAAGGATTTTGAAAGGCGCACGCGCCCGAGATCTTCAAGTGATTTGACAGAACCTGGCTTTTTCATACTCGTGTATCAATCCAAAAATGATGACTTTATCTAACTCCTTTATACAACCTATCAGTGCGGGTGTGTGGACATCAAGGTTGGTCATGGACTTGCGAGCGATCCTGAGTAAGCCAGATTGGGCGTCGGGGAGTGAGAGAGGCTGCGTACTTGACCGTAAATGAGTTTCTGTTCGCTGGAGATATGGGGAACGGTGCTGGATTCTGTGCAGAGGACGAATCATGCCCGGAATTCTCCACATGTTGTTTCGTTGGGGAAGGTGCTGAAAAGGAAGAAGTTTTCCCTTGGGAACAAGGGTGGAACAAAAATTGAATATCTCTTTTTTCTCATAGTCTTGTCATGCTTCTTGTAAATGAGAACAAAGTGTGTACATTAATCTTGGTTGCACAAGCGTGTTCGCTATGAAGAATGGAACTCAAAATGGCACAAAATAGTCTCCGGTTGGTCGAAGGAAGCAGCATGGACAAGACAAAGGCATTGGAAGCCGCCCTATCGCAGATTGACCGCGCATTCGGCAAAGGCTCCGTGATGAAGCTGGGCCAGAGAGAAGTGGTCGAAATTGAGTCCATTCCGACTGGTTCTCTCGGGCTTGATATCGCTTTGGGTATCGGTGGTCTGCCCAAGGGGCGCATCGTCGAGGTATATGGTCCGGAATCGTCTGGTAAAACGACACTGGCACTGCACGTGGTTGCAGAATCGCAGAAGCGTGGCGGAATCTGCGCATTTGTGGATGCTGAACATGCGCTGGACCCGATTTATGCGCGCAAACTTGGCGTCGATATTGATAACCTGCTGATTTCTCAGCCTGACGCTGGTGAGCAGGCACTTGAAATTGCCGATACGTTGGTGCGTTCCGGTGCCGTGGATGTTCTGGTGGTCGACTCAGTCGCTGCCCTGACGCCGCGAGCCGAGCTGGAAGGCGAGATGGGGGATTCGCTTCCCGGTCTTCAGGCGCGTTTGATGAGTCAGGCCATGCGCAAGTTGGCAGGGTCCATCTCTCGTACTAACTGCATGGTTATCTTCATCAACCAGATCCGTATGAAGATCGGTGTGATGTTTGGTAGTCCGGAAACGACGACCGGTGGTAATGCTCTGAAATTCTACGCATCGGTCCGTTTGGATATTCGCCGGATCGGCTCCATCAAGGATCGCGACGAGGTCGTGGGCAACCAGACGCGCGTGAAAGTGGTCAAGAACAAGGTAGCGGCTCCGTTTAAGCAGGTCGAGTTTGATATCACTTACGGGGAAGGCATCTCCAAACTTGGCGAGCTTCTTGATCTTGGCGTAAAGGCCGGGATTGTCGAGAAGTCCGGGGCTTGGTTCTCCTACGATAGCCAGCGTTTGGGGCAAGGGCGCGAAAATTCGAAGAATTTCCTTAAGGAAAATCCTCAGATTGCCGATGAGATCGAAGTGGGTATTCGCCAAAGTGCAGGTCTTAATTCTGATCTGATTGATCTTGCTACCGCTGATGAAGGTGACGACGAATAACCGTGTGAGATGCCAATCGAAGGTTAGCTTTCTTCTTGATGGCTCTTTGAGATTTCATTCGTTCCGATTGTTGAGAGGGCCGCCTTGGGTGGCCCTTTTGTATTGTGGGCTGGAATACGCAATGAAAAAGCCGATAATTTTCGACAGAAGCTGATGATAGCTCTGGGGTTTCTGCGCAAAATGATAGACATGCGCTTTGTTGCTCGTTAAAACCGCCAAGAGACAAAGTTAGAAAATTGCCAAGAAGACAATTATCTTCCTTCAATCTTGGCATTCATCCCTGTCAGGCCTTCGAGCCCTTCTGTTATTTGAAAGAAGTTTGCTCGGCCACTTCATTTTTGAAGGTCTTGATTGCGGGCTAAGATATTGCTGCATCTGTTGATCGGATGGCAGAGTGTGAAATGAGCGAAAGGTTCTGAGCCTCATCCGGGGCAGGAGAAATTGGTGTGTCATGAGCGGTGTAAATGAAATTCGATCAACTTTCTTGAACTACTTCAACGAGCATGGTCACTCCATCGTGGATTCCGGGCCTCTGGTTCCGCGCAACGACCCGACGTTGATGTTTACCAACGCAGGCATGGTGCAGTTCAAGAATGTGTTTACGGGCCTTGAGCAGCGTGACTATAGCCGCGCGGTAACGTCGCAGAAATGCGTGCGCGCGGGCGGCAAGCATAACGATCTGGATAATGTCGGCTATACGGCGCGTCATCACACTTTCTTCGAAATGCTCGGTAACTTTTCTTTCGGTGACTATTTCAAGGAAAATGCCATCGAGCTTGCCTGGAACCTGATCACCAAGGAATTCGACCTTCCTGCGGACAAGCTGTTGGTGACCGTCTATCACGAAGATGACGAAGCTTTTGATCTCTGGAAAAAGATTGCAGGGCTTTCTGACAACAAGATCATTCGCATTCCGACCAGCGATAACTTTTGGTCTATGGGGGAAACCGGCCCGTGCGGTCCGTGCTCCGAAATTTTCTATGATCATGGTGATCACATTTGGGGTGGCCCTCCGGGTAGCCCGGAAGAAGATGGTGACCGGTTTATCGAAATCTGGAACCTCGTCTTCATGCAGTATGAGCAGCTCACCAAGGATGAGCGTGTGGACCTGCCTCGGCCTTCCATTGATACAGGCATGGGGCTTGAGCGTATTGCTGCTGTGCTGCAGGGGACCCATGACAACTATGAAACGGATTTGTTCCGCGCGCTGATCCAGAATAGCGTTGATCTGACCGGTGTCGACGAAGTTGGTGACGCCAAGGCCAGCCATCGTGTGATTGCTGACCATTTGCGCTCTACCAGCTTCCTGATTGCCGATGGCGTGCTGCCTTCTTCTGATGGCCGCGGCTATGTTCTGCGACGCATCATGCGTCGCGCCATGCGCCACGCGCGGTTGCTCGGTTCGCAGGATCCTATCATCTACAAGATGGTTCCGACGCTTGTGCGCGAAATGGGGCAGGCTTTCCCTGAGCTCGTGCGTGCAGAAGCCCTGATCACCGAAACCTTGAAGCTTGAAGAATCCCGCTTTGGCAAGACCTTGAGCCGTGGTCTGCAGTTGCTCGATGATGCAACGGACGGCATGGACAAAGGGGATAGTCTTGATGGGGAAACAGCCTTCAAGCTTTACGATACTTATGGCTTCCCGCTCGATCTGACGCAGGATGCCTTGCGCGCGCGTAGCATCGAGGTCGATGTCGACGGATTTGATACGGCCATGGCACGCCAGAAGGCTGAAGCCCGTGCCAACTGGGCAGGCTCCGGCGAAGCGGCAACCGATGCAATCTGGTTCGACGTGAGCGAGAAAGTCGGGGCAACTGACTTCCTGGGCTATGATCGTGAGCGCACGGAAGGGGCTATTGTCGCTTTGGTCAAGGATGGCGCAGAAGTGGACAACCTGAAAGCCGGAGACGAAGCCAGCATCATTCTCAACCAGACACCATTCTATGGCGAATCTGGTGGTCAGATTGGTGATACGGGCGTTATGATTGCGGATGGCATTCGCTTCGAAGTGTCCGATACCGTCAAGAAGAACCACGGCATGTTTGTTCATATGGGCAAATTGATCGAAGGATCGGTGAAAATCGGCGACGCGCTGGAGCTGGTTGTGGATCACGAGCGTCGCTCTGCCATCCGGGCGAACCATTCCGCGACCCACCTTTTGCATGAAGCCCTGCGGGAAACCCTTGGCGATCATGTGGCACAGAAAGGCTCATTCGTAACGCCGGAGCGTCTGCGCTTTGACTTTTCGCACCAAAAACCGGTGACGGATGAAGAAGTGAGCCAGGTTGAAGAGATGGTCAACGAGATCGTCTTGCAGAATGGACCCGTCGAAACCCGCATTATGGCTGTTGATGATGCCATTGAAGCGGGCGCCATGGCGCTGTTTGGTGAGAAATATGGCGATGAGGTTCGCGTCGTTTCCATGGGCGAAGCCCTGCGTGGCGACAAGGCCGGCAAGACCTATTCGGTTGAGCTTTGTGGCGGTACCCATGTGAACCGCACCGGTGATGTTGGTCTGATGACCATCGTTTCCGAAAGCGCAGTCGCAGCCGGTGTGCGCCGTATTGAAGCCTTGACCGGTAAGGAAGCGCGTACCTATTTGCAGCAGCAGGATGAGCGCGTGCGCGAGGCCGCTGGCTTATTGAAAGTGGCGCCAAATGATCTTGTCGAGCGTCTGGAAGCCCTGGTGGCGGATCGCCGCAAGCTCGAAAAAGAGCTTGCCGATGTACGCCGCAAGCTGGCTATGGGCGGCAGCGGTTCCGGTGGTGATGCTGTCAAAGAAGTCAATGGCGTCAAGTTCCTCGCACGTGTTGCTGAAGGCATTTCGCCCAAAGACCTTAAAGGCATGGTTGATCAGGGCAAGGAAAGCATTGGCTCTGGTGTCGTCGTGATGATTGCCGTTTCGGAAGACGGCAAGGTCGGGGTTGTTGTTGGTGTGACTGACGACCTGACAGATCGCTTCAATGCTGTGGACATGGTCAAGGTTGCCGCTGAAGCACTCGGCGGCCGCGGTGGCGGTGGACGTCCGGATATGGCTCAGGCTGGCGGCAAGGATGCTGACAAGGCCAATGACGCCATTGCTGCCATCGAAGCTCTGCTTTCCTAAATTTGCTTTTGGAGCATAGCTTCTCTACAGAAGCGCTGTTCCAACTGACAAGTTAAAATGGGATAAATGAGCAGTAATGCTTATATAGAATTGGATGCCACGGGCTTGAAAAAGCGCGTGGCATTTTTATAGCTCTCGACTTCAAATCGTGTGGTTGCTGCTTTTAGGCATGTTCGTAATATGTTTATCACTTAATTTCTTGTCTATTTGTTTCTGATCGGGTTGATGCTTTTAATTCACACTTTATTTAGATATTTATTTTCTTTCAAATATTAAGTGAATAGTTCAGTAAAGGTAATCTATTGGCTATTTACCTCGGATTACTTTTTGGTTACAAATATTTTGGTCTTTCAGACCAGTGGCTACCTAATCACCCGCTTGCCCACCACCTTGATTGATTAGGTGGCCACACCTTTTCTCTCTCCTATTTTTTCTCTTGGATAATTGGTGCGCAATTTATCACTTATTCTACATGAAACATTTTCATCTGAAGCGTTTCTAATCATAGCTAATATATTGTAGGGTAAGGAAAACGTTTTCGTCTTTCTATCTTCCAGTGTGGTTTGAGTGATGAAACAGGACGCAGGGCTTGCAATCGGCATGGCTTTGCGCCACTACTCGCCCTGTTTTTAAATGCAGAGTAGTAACGCTCGCCTGGTCAGTTAATTCCGGACAGAGTGTTTTTCGGACAATGGAAAGAAGAAGAAATGGATCCGGTCATCATTCTGGTCGAGCCACAGTTGGGAGAAAATATCGGCATGGCAGCACGTGCCATGGCCAATTTCGGTGTTACGGATTTGAGGCTGGTGAGACCGCGTGATGGATGGCCCAGCGAAAAGGCGCGTAATGCAGCAAGCCGTGCGGACCATGTTATCGGCAAGACGTTGAAGTTTGAAACCGTAGAAGAGGCTGTTGCTGACCTGGACTTTGTTTACGCAACAACTGCTCGCCAGCGCGATATGCTCAAGACGGTGCGTCATCCGGTGGAAGCTGCGCAGATTTTGCGCACCACGGTGAATACTGGCGGTAAGGTAGGGATCATGTTCGGACGCGAACGTTGGGGGCTGAATAATGATGAAGTGGCCCTTGCGAACGAAATTCTGACGTTGCCCGTTGATCCTGATTTTTCCTCTCTCAACATTGCGCAGGCTGTTTTGATCATCTGCTATGAATGGCGCATGTCTGGCAGCGATCGTGAAGCGGCGTTGCCGTTTGAGACACCGGATGTGCCGCGCGCCAGCAAGGAAGACATGGTGCGATTGTTCGATCATTTCGAGGAAGCTCTTGATGAAGTAGGCTTTTTCCGTCCGCCAGAAAAGCGCCAGCATATGGTTCAGAATTTGCGCACGATCTTGCAGAAAGGCGATTGGGCTGAGCAGGAAGTGCGTACCTTGCGCGGCGTTGTTGCAGCCTTGCAGCGCAGACACGAGCGGTCCAGACAGTAAAAGCGGCTGCGGGTAGTGGTCCGTCTTTTGTGGTGTGGGGCGCGAGTATGGTCAGGCAAAGAGATCCCAATATTCTTGTTTTTGACTCCGGTCTGGGGGGGCTTTCGGTTTTGTCTGCCCTTACTGCGACACTTCCCTATGCCAACTATCTGTTTCTGGCCGATGACGCGCGCTTTCCTTATGGGGATCTGAGTGATGATGCGCTTAGCTATGGGCTGATCAGTCTTATTGAAGACACCTGCAAGACCTACGTGCCGGATTTGCTGGTTGTGGCGTGTAATACGGCTTCCACAGTGGCTCTGGAGACGTTGCGTGCGCGCTTTTCTTTTCCGATTGTCGGGATTGTTCCGGCCATCAAACCGGCGGCGCATGCGACCTGCACAGGGCATTTTGCGGTGATTGCCACGCCGGGGACCATCCGGCGCGCTTACACACGAGATCTCATTCGCGATTATGCCGATGAATGCGTGGTGGACCTTATCGCCTGCAATCGGCTGGCGCGGTTGGCTGAATCCTATCTTCTGGAAGGAGAGAGGAATGAGGAGGCCGTTTATGCCGAGATACAGGGTGTCTTCGAGGGGCCTCAAAATGGCGATGTGGATGTGATCGTCCTGGGCTGCACGCACTATCCGCTTTTACTACCTGTGTTGGAAGCTATTGCGCCGCGCCCGGTGCTGTGGATCGATCCGGCCCACGCCGTTGCGCGACGGGTGATGCATCTGCTTGAGCAGGAATGGCAGGACTGTATCGCCGGAGGGCAGGCGGATTTGCCGCACCAGACAAGGCGTATAGGATTTGCCGCAACAAGAGGCGATACGCAGAGGCTTACCGTTGCTTGGTCTTCGCTTGTTGAGAAAAAGGCGCGAGCAGGCATGATTCTGTGAGGCAAACGCAGTTTTGAGGCAGAAACTGGCGGATTCAGTTTGACTTGCCGGGGTAAAGGCTCTAAACACCATCCAATCTCTGCGGGGCCTTTTGTTGGCCCCCTTTGATTTTAACGCACCCGCGAAGACAAAGGGGCGCATCCTTTGTGTTCTGTCGGATCTGGCTTTTGCCGATGATCCCAGGAGGGGCGCGTTTTCTTAAAAACTTGAAAGGAAACACGCGAATGTCCAAGCGCCATTCTCAGAAGTATAAAATTGACCGCCGTATGGGCGAAAATATCTGGGGTCGTCCGAAGTCCCCGGTAAACCGCCGCGAATATGCACCGGGCCAGCATGGCCAGCGTCGTAAAGGCAAACTGTCTGACTTCGGTCTGCAGCTGCGTGCAAAACAGAAGCTGAAAGGCTACTACGGCAACATCTCCGAGAAACACTTCCTGCGCATCTACAAGGAAGCAAACCGTCTGAAGGGCGATACCTCGGAACTGCTGATCGGTCTGCTGGAGTCCCGTCTGGATGCCATCGTATACCGTGCGAAATTCGTTGCTACCGTGTTTGCTGCTCGTCAGTTCGTAAACCACGGCCACGTTAAAGTGAACGGCCAGCGCGTCAACATTCCTTCCTACCGTTGTAAGGTTGGCGATGTGATTGAAGTGCGCGATCGTTCCAAGCAGCTCGCTTTCGTTCTGGAAGCAACCCAGCTGGCTGAGCGTGATGTGCCTGATTACATCGAAGCAGACCACAACAAAATGACCGCCACCTACAAAGCTATGCCGCAGCTGGCCGACGTGCCATATCCTGTCGTCATGGAACCGAACCTGGTGGTCGAATTCTATTCCCGTTAAGGGAAACGGAATTACCGTCGAATTTGCAAAAGGCTGTCCCAAGTGGCAGCCTTTTGTCGTATTGGGCTTTGGCTCAAGAGAAATGCCAAACCATCGTTGAGCTTGCTGCTTGCTTTTGCTAATGCAGAGGCAAATGACTGACCGGGAAAGATCAATATGAGTGACTCTATGAGTGACGCTGTTTTGCCAGTGGTTGAAGCGCCTGCCGTTCTGCCGGATGAGGATGACCTTTGTCACCCCATGTTTCGCAATGCGCCCAGCTCGGTGTCCTTCAAGAAGCTGCGCAAGCGGCTGCTGCGCAATGTGCGAGCGGCGATTGACGACTATAATATGCAGACCAAGGGCCGGAAATGGCTTGTGTGCCTTTCTGGTGGCAAGGATTCCTATGGCCTTCTGGCACTTCTGCTCGATTTGAAATGGCGCGGTCTGCTGGATGTTGACCTTCTGGCCTGTAATCTCGATCAGGCGCAGCCGGGCTTCCCATCCGATGTGTTGCCGCGCTTCTTTGAGGAGCATGATATTCCTCACCATATCGAGCGGCAGGATACCTATTCCATCGTCAAGGAGAAGATCCCGGAGGGCAACACCTATTGTTCTTTGTGTTCGCGGCTCAGACGCGGCAATCTCTATCGCATCGCGCGTGAGCATGGCTGTGACGCTGTGCTGCTGGGGCACCACAGAGATGACATTCTGGAGACCTTCTTTCTCAATTTGCTGCATGGAGGGCGATTGGCAACCATGCCGCCCAAGCTCAAGAATGAAGAAGGTGATCTGATGCTGTTCCGGCCGCTGGCCTATTGCGAGGAAAAGGATCTGGCCAAATTTGCTGAACTGATGAAGTTCCCGATCATTCCGTGCGATCTGTGCGGGTCTCAGGATGGTTTGCAGCGGCAGGAAGTGAAGGCCATGTTGCAGGGCTTTGAAGCCCAGCATAAGGGCCGTACACAGGTTATGTTCCGGGCACTCTCAAACATCCGCCCGTCGCATATGCTGGATACCAAATTGTTTGATTTTCAGGGTCTGTCGCTGGAAGATGATCGGGCAGGGGATGACAGTGACGATGCGGAAGGCTGTGCAGCTGTTACCGCACTATCGCAGAATTTCCTTACCATGCATGACAAATAGCTGCGTTGAATCGGTTTCTCAAGAAATGGAAACAAGGGACTCTGCGGCTTTGTGATTAGACAAAAAGAAAACCCGGATGCTGGCATCCGGGTTTTCTTGAATCAGATTGTGAGAAACTGCCGATAAGCGATTCTTTCGATTCACTATTCTTGAATATGTGAATGTTTTGAACACCTAGGCCCAGAAACACGTCAGGCGGTTGCCGGTTTTCCTAGTATTTCCTGCAGTTCCTGGCTCTGGAACATCTCGCGGATGATGTCACAGCCGCCAACAAATTCGCCTTTTACATAGAGCTGGGGAATCGTTGGCCAGTTGGAATAATCCTTGATGCCCTGACGCAGGTCGTCATTTTCCAGCACATTGATGCCTTTGTATGGCACATCGAGATAATCCAGAATCTGGACCACCTGACCGGAAAAGCCGCATTGCGGGAATGTGGGCGTGCCTTTCATGAAAAGCACGACTTCGTTGGATTTGACTTCGTTGTCGATCCAAGCCTGGATTTCGCTCATATGTCCGTCCTTCAAACTTTGCGGTTTACACATCCGGCAGACCAAGGATAGCCGTCAGCTGTGTGGAGGGGCCAGATGGTGGCGCTTGCTCAATCAGGCACTGAGGTTTGCAGTGCGAGAGCGTGCAATTCACCGCCCATATTGCCTTTCAGAGCTTCATATACCAGCTGATGCTGTTGTACGCGGGATTTCCCTCTGAAGCTCTCTGAGACGACTTCAGCGGCGAAATGATCGCCATCTCCAGCAAGGTCCCGGATGATCACCTTTGCATCCGGTAGTGACTGTCTGATCAGGGTTTCGATTTCGCTCGCTTCCATTGGCATGCTGGTCTCCTCGAGGGCATATTGTCAGAGAAGAAAGGAATACGCAATTGTTCGTATTCCTGCTTCGGGCAATTCTTTGGTTCATCCCGCTTTTTCAAGATCAAGGCGGGATGATCACTTCGCTTTAGCGTCCTCCGACAGACGGGGTCTGGTCAAGCTGAAAAATCGGACAATCACCAGTCTAATCTTTCAGCAAATGACCAGAGCTCAACCCTACTGAGCCATATAGGCCGGCAGCCAGTTTTCATGGGCCTCAGAGAGGCTGGAAACGGCAACAGAGCCATGTCCGGCAACGCTGAATTTATCGCCTTCGATCAAACCAATGACACCGGCTTGAACTCCAGCCTTTTCGGCCTGAGCGAGAAGCGCGTTGGCTGTATCCTTGCAGCAGGTCACGACGTAGCGTGCCTGATCTTCTGCGTAGAATGCAATGTGGGGATCCTGCGCTGGCAATTCAATGGTACAACCAAGGCCGGAACGGATGGCCATCTCGGCCACTGTGATGCCAAGCCCCCCATCGGAGATGTCGTGGGCTGCGGTGATGGTGCCAGCGCGGATGGCTTCGCGCACGAAAGTGCCGTTCTTCTTTTCCAGCTCAAGGTCAACCGGAGGAGGTGCTCCCTCTTCACGGCCAAACAGTTCGGCCAGATAGGTGCTCTGACCCATTTGCGTACCGTGGCCACCAATCAGGACGATGACTTCATGCTCTGCAACGAAGGCATTGCCGATGGCTACATCGACATCAGGTAGAAGGCCGACAGCACCGATGGCTGGGGTTGGCAGAATGGCTTCGCCGGAGGTTTCGTTGTAAAGGGACACGTTGCCCGAAACGATCGGCATATCGAGGGCTTCGCAGGCAGCGCCCACGCCCTTGATGCAGCCCACGAACTGGCCCATGATTTCCGGTTTTTCAGGATTACCGAAATTGAGGTTGTCGGTGGTTGCCAGAGGTTCGGCGCCAACGGCGTTGAGGTTGCGCCAGCTTTCGGCCACAGCCTGCTTGCCGCCTTCAAACGGGTCTGCCTTGCAGTAGCGAGGGGTTACGTCAACGGTGAAGGCGAGGCCCTTCTTGGTGCCATCCACACGGATCACGCCAGCATCGCCACCCGGACGTTGCTTGGTGTTGCCCTGAATCATGGTGTCATACTGTTCCCAGACCCAGCGGCGGGAGCACAGATTCTTGGAGCCGATCAGGGCCACAAGGCTATCCATGAGATTCTTTGGCGCGTCGACCGTTGCGTTGTCCAGCTTCGGTGTCTTTGGTGTTTCGACCCATGGACGATCATATTCTGGGGCCTCGTCGCCCAGTTCCTTGATCGGCAGGTCGGCAACCATTTCGCCCTGATGGAAAATGCGGAAGCGCAGGGTGTCCGTGGTAAGACCACATTCTGCGAAATCCAGTTCCCACTTGCGGAAGACAGCTTCTGCTGCTTCACGCTTTTCAGGATGCAGCACCATCAGCATGCGTTCTTGGGATTCAGAGAGCATCATCTCATACGGAGTCATGTTCTCTTCACGGTTTGGCACCTTGTCGAGATCAAGATCGATACCAAGGTTGCCCTTGGCGCCCATTTCAACGGCCGAACAGGTGAGGCCAGCAGCGCCCATATCCTGAATGGCGATCACGGCGCCGGTCTTCATCAGCTCGAGGGTGGCTTCCATCAGGCGTTTTTCGCTGAACGGGTCGCCAACCTGAACGGTAGGACGCTTCTCTTCGCTGTCATCGTCGAATTCGGCAGAGGCCATGGTGGCGCCGCCAACACCGTCGCGCCCTGTCTTTGCGCCAAGATAGACGACCGGCATGCCGACGCCCTTGGCTTCAGAGAGGAAAATCTTGTCCGCATCGGCAAGGCCCGCCGCAAAGGCGTTCACAAGGCAGTTGCCATTGTAAGAGGCGTGGAAGCTGACTTCGCCGCCAACGGTTGGAACGCCAAAGCTGTTGCCATAGCCGCCGACACCGGCAACGACACCCGAGAGTACATGGCGGGTGCGTTCATGGTCTGGTTCGCCGAAGCGCAGGGAGTTCATGGCAGCAACGGGACGGGCACCCATGGTGAAGACGTCACGCAGAATGCCGCCAACACCGGTGGCTGCGCCCTGATAAGGCTCGATATAGGAGGGGTGGTTGTGGCTTTCCATTTTGAAGACAACCGTCTGGCCATCGTCAATATCCACCACGCCCGCATTTTCGCCCGGGCCCTGAAGCACGCGAGGACCCTTGGTCGGCAGGGTGCGGAGCCATTTCTTGGAAGATTTGTAGGAGCAATGCTCATTCCACATGGCCGAGAAAATACCAAACTCGGTGAAAGTCGGCTCACGACCGATCAATTCGAGAATATGGTCATATTCTTCGGGTTTCAGGCCATGAGCGGCGATCAGCTCCGGAGTGATCTGTGGTTCGTTCTTGCTCATGCTACCTTCTCCAACAGGCTTTCGAACAGGCCGCGACCGTCGAGGCCGCCATGCAGGTCTTCGATCAGGTTTTCAGGATGTGGCATCATGCCAAGGATGGTGCCGCGCGCATTCATGATGCCCGCAATATTGTTGCGTGAGCCGTTGATGTTGGCCTCAGCGGAGGCTTCTCCTGCCGCATCGCAATAGCGGAACAGGACACGGCCTTCGTCTTCCAGCATCTTCAGGGTGTCATCATCGGCAAAGAAGTTGCCGTCATGATGAGCGACCGGGCAGCGCATGACCTGACCTTTTTTGTAGGAAGAGGTGAAGATGGTATCATCACGCTCAACGCGCAGCTTGGTTTCCTTGCAGATGAAGGTAAGGCCGGCATTGCGCATCAGGGCACCGGGCAGAATGCCGGTTTCGGTGAGGATCTGAAAGCCATTGCAGACGCCGAGAATGCGAACGCCCTGTTTGGCCTTTTCCAAAAGATCGGCCACGATGGGTGAGCGGGCGGCGATGGCGCCGGAGCGCAAATAGTCACCATAGGAAAATCCGCCGGGCAGAATGATCAGATCGGCTTCAGGGATTTCGGTCTCGGCATGCCAGACCATCATGGGGTCTTTGCCGGAAACGGAGCGCACGGCGGCAGCCATGTCATGCTCACGGTTGGTTCCGGGGAATACGAGGATCGCAGTTTTCATATGTCCTGCTCCTTGACGAAAAAGGGATGCCTGGCGGCGTCCTGTTACAAGAGGATAAATATGGCTAGGGCTGAAGCGACGACCGGGATCAGGATGAAGACTGCTGCCTTGATGACCATGAAGCGGATGGCCTTGGCGGCTTCCTCTTTTTGGTCATAAGGTGCCCCGTCAAACTGGTCCTTGAGGGGCTGGCCTTGCGCGCCGGGAGCGGAAGGGGACATCTCAAGAGGCGATGCCTCGTCTGGTCCGTTTCTTTCACTCATGGGCGCCTGTGTCTCCCTGTGATTGTCTCTCTTCACGCCGGAGCCATGCTACCGGTGCGAAGGATGCCCTGTTGACGCTTTCGTCAGAGAATGTCGATGTGGTAATTCTCGATGACGGTGTTTGCCAGCAGCTTTTCGCACATATCGGACAATTTTGCTTCGGCTGCGGCCTTGTCAGTTTCGCCCAGCTCGATGTCAATCACCTTGCCCTGACGAACGGAGCCGATGCCGTCAAATCCCAATGCACCAAGGGCGCCTTCAATGGCCTTGCCCTGAGGGTCCAGAACGCCGTTTTTCAGTGTGACGGTGACGCGTGCTTTCATCTTCATGCTATCCTTGTTTTCCGGTTTGCTTCTTTTGCCCACCGGGAAGAGACAATGGAAAAGGCAGGGCTCATCACCCTGCCTTGTCAATGATTATTTCACCAGAACCGGGCCGGAGCCCTTACGCTCGGGGGTGTTCTCGATCATGATGCCCAGACGCTTTGCAACATCCTGATAGGCTTCGATCAAGCCGCCCATTTCGCGGCGGAACCGGTCCTTGTCGAGCTTGTCGTTGGACTCGATGTCCCACAAGCGACAGGAATCAGGGGAAATCTCGTCGGCCAGAATGACCCGCATGGTGTCGCCTTCGAAATAGCGACCGCATTCGATCTTGAAGTCAACCAGACGAATGCCGACAGCGCGGAACATGCCTGAAAGGAAGTCGTTGATGCGAATGGCCAGCGCCATGATGTCGTCGATTTCCTGCGGAGATGCCCAGCCAAATGCCGTGATATGCTCTTCGGAGACGAGCGGATCATCAAGGCTGTCATTCTTGTAGCAGAATTCGATGACAGAACGCGGCAGCTGGGTGCCTTCTTCAACACCGAGGCGCTTGGAGATTGAGCCAGCTGCGACGTTGCGCACAATGACTTCCAGAGGAATGATCTCGCATTCCTTGATCAGCTGTTCGCGCATGTTGATCCGCTTGATGAAGTGGGTCTGGATACCCAGATCGTTCAAAGCAGTGAAGATGAATTCGGAGATACGGTTGTTCAGAACGCCCTTGCCATCGATGACTTCGTGCTTCTTGTTGTTGAATGCAGTGGCATCGTCTTTGAAATGTTGGATCAAGGTTCCTGGTTCTGGACCTTCATAAAGGATTTTTGCCTTTCCTTCGTAGATCCTGCGACGACGATTCATGAGCGTATTACCATTCAGTTTTGCCCGCGAGGGGCGGTTTTAAGGGGTATAAAGCCCAACACAGAACGGTGTTCCAAATAGGGCTTTCTGAAAGTCTTCTTCCTGCGGCACGTGGTTCCCAAGGTGCAGTGCTTTCTCTGGGGAGGTGGCATCCTGCGCGATAAGAATCAGGCCATCTGCTGGCCCACTATATCCTATTTGAAGAAGGACCGGGCCAAGCTTGGGATATTTACCGAATTTTCTAGCTGCGAAGTGTTTTCCTAAGGCTGCTGATTAGCGAATTCCTGCCGGTTACACAATCTTTGAAATGAGACTCTGGCAAGATTTTTCCCTTTCTTCGCTTATTCTTTTTGTTGTGCTGACTTCGTGGCATCAGTTGTGCTTGGGAAGAAAACCAAATGCGTCCATATGACGGCCTTGGGCTCAGAGGCTGAGTCTCGATTGTATTTTGGTCTTCTTTGTTTTGGTTCTATTTTATGGTAGAATATACCTACGAAAACGTCCTTATTTTATTGCGAGGGTCAACCGGCGGCGTCATGGCATGAATGGACCGCTCCAATTGTCAAAAAACTCATTGGTCTTAGTCAATTTTTCACGTTGGGAAGGATTAGAGGAGGGGTACCATGACCACGTTTGACAACAGAGAATTCGGCTATGAGGCAAAATTTGCTCATGACCAGGAGGTCATTTTCAGGGCGACGGCCCGCCGCAACAAGCTGATAGCGCATTGGGCTGCCGACAAGCTTGGCTTTATCGAAGAAGAAGCCGGAAAATATGCTGATCTCATGATCCGCAACAGTTTGAAAGTTTCTGATGATGATGATGTCGTTCATCGCATTCTGGAGGATTTTCGCAACCATGGCATGCCTTGGTCCGAGCATCGCATCCGCCAGAAACTGAGCCACTTCATGTCCATTGCTCTTGGTGAGGTCACTGCAAGCGCCTGATATCGGGCGCAGATGTATGGGGCGGACATGGTGGTGTTCGTAGATACATTCGACCGATGAGTTGTCTTCGGGATAGCTGGAATAAAGGCAAACAGTCTGCATGTCTCATTGCGCTTAAGCCCGGTGTGGCGTAAGAGCAAATGATATCGAAAAGTGTTAACTGTTTGACTTATCATAATCATTCCGGAGAATTTCATGTCATCCACATTCGACAGTCTGTCGTTGGCTCTGCAAAATGCCAAGCAGAGCGGTACTCCCGTTTATAGCGGCTGGAGCCTGTTTCCCGACCCGTTGGTGGCGAGGGCGGTTGCCTCTGGCCCCTTCGATGCACTGTTGATCGACTGCCAGCACGGTCTTATGGATTTCGCGCAATCTCAGGCTATGACCATCGCCATTGCCCAGGCTGGCAAGGCACCGCTTCTGCGCATTCCCGTCGCCGATTTTGCCTTTGTGTCGCGTGCGCTGGATTTCGGCGCGCAGGGCATTGTCGCACCCATGATCAACTCGGCAGACGAAGCCAAGGCGTTGGTTGATGCAGCGAAATACCCGCCTGTCGGACAACGGAGCTTTTCACCAGTCGGGGCCTGTGCTCTTTATGGCATGGATGCGCCGGACTATGTGAAAGAGGCCAATGAGGCGTGTGTTGTCTTTGCCATGATAGAAACCCAGCAGGCGCTGGATAATCTTGATGCAATTCTCGCAGTTGAAGGGCTTGATGGGGTGTTTGTCGGTCCGGCGGATCTCTCTCTGACCCTTCTGAAGGGCGCACGGGTGGATATGGATTGCGATCTGGCGAACGCGGCCTATGAGATGGTCGCCCAGAAAGCCTTTGCAGCGGGCAAGCTTTCTGGCATCTATGCCTTCAATACTGATTATGCCAAACGCTATGCCAGATTTGGCTACAATCTTGTTGCTGTTGGCAGCGACAGCGGCTATCTCGCAGCAGGCATGCAGCAGGTGGCTGAGGCCTTGAGGGTCTAGGTTTCCTAGCCTTTGCAAACCGCACTGCAATAATGTTGGAGATCTGCAACAGGGCTGCAGATCTCTCTCTTCTACTTTAGAATCAAGCTAAATAAATACCACTTTATTGATCCAAATCATCGAATGTTTGAAGGTTTGAAATCATTCTGTCCTAAGGGTACGACCGATACAACAGCCGGAGGAGGCTGGTTTGTCGCACTTCTATTGGCCGGGGGATTTCAATGTTTAGACTTGTGGCACTCTTCTACATCATTATTGCGCCAACCCTTGCGGGGATCTTTGCGCTCGTTCCATTGACCATGTCCGGGACGCTGTCGATCAATGCAGGCTTCTTGTTGGTGTTTGTTATCGCTGGGGCGGTACTGGCTTTGCCGGTGTCGTGGTTCGTCGCCAAGCGCATTGATGCGCTGATTTCATCAAGAGGACCAGCTGCTTCTGCTTGAAGGGGGGACTTGATACCTTCTCGGAAGCTGAGTGAAATGGTTGCGAACGAAAAAGGCCTGACTGTGTCAGGCCTTTTTTATTGTATCTACATTAAACCTCCACCTACGGTGGAGGATTGGACAAGTTCTACATTTTCGGTAAGAGACCTCCTCACTTGAACCATTGGCGTGGTTATAAGATCAAATGAGGAGGTTTTTATGGACGAAAATCACCTATCACACAGCACTTGGGACTGCAAATATCATATAGTATTCGGCTCTAAATATAGGACGAAACGTCTATATGGGGACTTGCGCCTTGAGCTGAGAGATCAATTTACCAAATTGGCATCACAAAAGGGCTGTCACATTGAGGAAGGGCATCTTATGCCCGACCACGTGCATATGCTGATCTCGATCCCACCCAAATATTCAGTGGCTCATATCGTTGGATTTCTCAAAGGAAAGACGGCTCTTTATGTGGCAAATAAGTATGCTAGAAAGCGCCGCTACAAGGGATATCACTTTTGGGCTCGTGGATACTTTGTCTCGACAACGGGCTATCAAGAGGAGGTCGTCAGACGGTATATCCGCAATCAGGAGAAGCAGGATAAGGCAACGGATTTTGCAGACCTGTTCAAGCCTAATTATTAAAGCGTAACAAAACCACTTCCAGTGGTTCAAGCGTAGCGTTTCAAACCTCCCCCTCTGGGGGAGGTCATGACTT
>NZ_FOVR01000039.1 GCF_900115225.1 Cohaesibacter marisflavi
AATTTTACTCGCTCATAACCCACCTAAGTGGGTCAATTTTGCACGCCGATTCACAATGAAGGAGATCAGACGCCGCACGCGTGTGGTGGGGGCATTTCCAGACGGGCAGTCATGCCTGAACCTGGCTGCGGCCAGGCTCAGGCATATCGCAGCCAGCAAGTGGTCAACGCGAAAATACATGAACATGGAACCGCTCTTCGCAGAGCAAAATCAATCACAGGGAGCCGTGGCCTGAAAACCAAAGTGCGAAAAATCTTTGACACTACCCAGGAGCTGGCGGATATTCTCTGAATGCACTAAAATCGAAAATGTTCACATTTTTTCTAGAGTAAAAGGAAATATCTCAGATTTAAGATGAGGTTTACGCGTGCAATCTATTACTGAATTTGCAAAATCGACTGCATCTTCAGAGAATGATCTGCATAGATCTTTATCTGATACTCCTTCGAATGGATGCTTGGTTAATGAATGGTTGCGGGCGTACAGAATGTATTCGAGTTCATCATTTCTCATCATGAGAATTTTGTTTTGAATATCTATGACTGCAAATTGTTGTACAAAGCCTGCCCATTCCTGAAATTCACTAGCAAGATGAAAAGAGAATTTTTCTATCTCCACCACAAGCTGGTCATTAATATTCAGCGAAAAGATTAGAAGTTTTGCAGGATGTCTCGAGAACAGGATTTCAAAATGAGCCTCTATGGTTTTTCCATTAATTGAGTACGAATCTTGTGAATAGCTTCCCCCCCAAATTACGTGATTCACATAACCATTCAGAGGACTGATGTAGTAAGGGTAGTTTGGAATTTTAGATTGTTTAATTAGGTCCGAAGGAACCCATCCTGACGAGACAACGACATCCCAACTGGATATACGGCACCCATGCTTAATAAAACAATCGGTGTTCTCAAAGTGGTGTTTCGTCATAGGTCAGTCTGATCAGCCCCATTTGAGTGGTCCGTTTTGAATGTTAGTGCATTACAGGCCTTTGTTCCATCTGAATGATGGTTTCAGGGGCTGGAGGGCGATAGCCCCGGTGAGAAACTTCGTATTGGTACTGCTATGCAGTTTATTTCTGCAATCCTCCGAACCGTTCTGTTTCAAGATAGATGGCTTTGTGCAGGATTACGTCAATCTCAAAACACGAGAAATATATGTTGTTTTCAACATGTCGAGGAAGTCAGGAGAGCAAAGACGAGCCGCTTGTGAAATATTTTTGTTAAAATAATCGGTCCAAAACGAATGATTTTTACCAAATAGTTCACTTTTTTCGATAGGTTCTCTTTTTGAAATAACAATGAACGGAAACTCAGGGCATAGTGTCACCCAAAAATCCTGCCCCTCATCGAAGATAATGAAATGTGTATTCGCACCGCCGTTTTGCGCGAGGCTTGATACAATGTCATAGGAGAAGGTTGGTATTTCTACCGCTATTAAGTGTCTTGGATCACATGAAGCGATGAACTTCTTGGGTCGAAGCGTTTCATTAATTTTACTTTCAATGAGCTCAGAGAGCTTTTGTCCGTTAAATGAAATTTCTTCCTGATCTTCGAATGAGAATGGAATCAAATAGTGTGTTAGATCACCTGAGATCTTAGGGATTGGATCCACAGTGTTCCATACGCAGAGGTGGGTGACGAGTAAGTCAAAAAGTTGATCATGATTCAGTTTGTTGGCTTGGTCATTTGAAAGAAACCTCACCCCTTTCTCTTTGAGCCAAGGAACAATGTCAGACGCACCAAAATTACCTCCAAATGGCAGGAAAGCGTCTTTCCGATAGAATGGTTCTGCTTCGCTCATTTTCTGTCCCGTCTCAACGCCTATGGGACAGATTGGGTTGATTTGACAAAGGAGGATTTTGGCTCATCGTAGCTCTAGCAAAGGAAGCGAAGATGAGACAAATGCTCTCTTACTTTGAAGCCAACTTGGTACCATTTCATTTGATAACGGACACAGCACTATAATGCTCTTGTTGAACGGTACCTCGAAATTGGTGCTACAGATTTAGACAGATAGAGGTTTGTTTTAATCCTCTAAACCTAAGAAAATTTCCAATGCTTCTGACAGGTTGTTTACACCACATGAAATTTCTAATGATTGGGCTTCTTTCTGGTAATTGAACATTATAAAATCAGAATCTGATCGCAAAATGTTTCTTTCTTTGATTGTACTATCAACACCATGTTTGAGATCATCAAACTCGATTAGAATATACCACCCTGGATTATCGGTAGTTTCTATTGTAATGCCACCTTGGTGTTCCCAATCCCCATCGCATCTATCTTTAAACCAGGCTTCGATTTTTGAAACATTCATATTAATTCTCGTTATTTAGGAAGTTCATCAGGTTCTGCGGAACGAACATTTTTTTCTTTAGACTCATGGACATGTGGGGTTGGGACTTTAGTTCCGTCTTTGTTCGTGTGAGCCTTGCCTTTAGTGTCTACTCTTTTCCCAGCATCGAATCCTGACGGATTCTTGGGGTTTGGCACCCACTCTTGGTAACCTGAGCTATAGGTGAATCTGGTGTTTGGAGGATTTGAAAGTTGGCGGTGCATCTGATTGGATCGTCGTTGCTACGCGAATCCACCAATCTTCGAGG
>NZ_FOVR01000011.1 GCF_900115225.1 Cohaesibacter marisflavi
TAACGTGCGAAGCTTACTGATACTAATAGCTCGATAGGCTTGATTACTCTCATTTGTCTATATTCATTCAAGGCTACTTTTGCTCCGCAAAAGTGCTAAAACTAAGCGATAGGCGCTTTTTGCTCTAGCAAAACGCCGGTAGCTCAACCAGCTTCTCTGTTTGTTATTCGCCGGCCCGGTGGTTATGGCGAGGACACCAAACCCGATCCCATCCCGAACTCGGCCGTTAATATCCTCTGCGCCAATGGTACTCCGTCTTAAGACGTGGGAGAGTAGGTCGCTGCCGGGCCTGCTAATAACAAACATTCAAAAACCCCCCGTGCTCCATAAGCCGGGGGGTTTTTGCGTCTGAATGAGGACAGTGTCACAAGGGCATAATCACAGAAATGTGATTTTTCTGTTCATACTGCGTCAAAATGCATCAATTCTACTTTAGCATGCCACAATTGAGGTTTAATTGCGTCAACAGGGACTGTGGCTCATATGCCAACACAAGATTAGGAGGTTACAGTGCCTTGTAAAGACGCAATGATCGAAAAAGTGATCAGTCTGACTCCCGATATGATTGTCGAGGATGCCTTGCATATTCTCGAACATGAAAAGATCAGAACTGCTCCCGTCATATCTAGTGACAATAGACTTCTGGGCATGTTTGGATTCATGTCCGTTATGAGGCAAGTCCTACCCGTTTCTGTAACAATGACCAACGGTCTTGAGCATCTTGATTTTGCGCGCGGTGCCAAACCCGACATCGCAAAGCGCATCAACGAAATCAAGTCAAAGCCCGTTGAATCCGCCATGGAACAGGAACCGATTACCATCAGCCCAGACCTTTCGGTATGGGAGGGTATCCTAAAGCTGACCAAACACGGCAGCCCCTTGCCGGTCGTCGAGAGCGGGACACAAAAGTTCCTCGGCATTTTGACGGAACAATCCGCCATCTCCGAATTGGAACTGATTGTTTCCAGTTCTTCCTGATCGACAGCTTAGCACATCCAACAATCTCGATAGGGTGGGCGCAGGCGACTGTTTGCCTATCCATCGGCAATAAAAGCGATAGTTGATCAATGGAAAATGCCAGTGAAATAGCCACAAGTGCTATTTTTGGATGGCCGCCCATGATTGTGGCGACCGTCATTCTGATTGCAGCTTACTTCTTCATTATCACTGAAAAGATAAACAGAGCCATTGTGTCCTTGTTGGGTGCTGGTCTGTTGGTTCTTCTAGGTGTACTGAACTTCGAGCTGGTCATTCATGGAATTGATTTCAACACGATTTTCCTGCTTACCGGTATGATGGTGATTGTCGCCATCACCAAGGAATCAGGCGTGTTTCAGTTTGTGGCGATCTATACCGCCAAACTGGTCAAAGCCAACCCAAGGATGTTGCTTATCGCACTCGCGGTGGTAACAGCCGTATTCTCAGCCCTGCTTGATAACGTGACTACGGTGCTTCTCGTTGTACCGGTTACGCTGCTGTTGACAGATCAGCTCAATCTAAAGGCTTACCCGTTCCTCTTCTCCCAAATTTTTGCGTCCAACATTGGCGGTACAGCAACTTTGATTGGTGACCCTCCGAACATTTTGATCGGATCTGCTGTTGGGCTCAGTTTTATGGATTTTGTGGAATGGGTAAGTCCGATTGCCATCCTTATTCTTATAGTCTGCTTGGTGTTTTTTGACTTTATCTGGGGTCGGAAGATGCATGCCGCAGAAGAAGATAAGCAGGCGATGATGCAATATAACGCGTTTGAGGCGATAGAAGACAAAGTGCTTCTTACCAAATCGCTGATTACGCTGGCTCTGGTTCTGTTCGGCTTTATCTATGGTCATGGTCAGGGATGGGAGCCGGGCACGATTGCTCTTACTGGTGCGGCTTTTTTGCTTCTTCTACACACCTTTGGTGGAAAGCCAGAAGAGCAGTCTCATGCAGTGCACAAAGCGTTCAATCAGGTTGAATGGGAGACGATTTTCTTCTTCTTGGGGCTATTTGTGTTGGTCGCCGGCGTTGAGCATACGGGGCTTTTAAAGATCATTGCAGGCAAGCTTTTGGCCATCACAGGCACAAATGTCGAGTTTGCGGGGATGATCGTTCTGTTTGCCTCGGCGATCCTGTCATCCATCGTGGATAATATTCCGTTTGTGGCTACCATGATTCCTCTGCTCAAAGCGATGCAGACGGACCTTGGGGGGCCACAGGCCATCGAACCTCTTTGGTGGTGTTTGTCGCTCGGAGCCTGTCTGGGGGGCAACGGCACGCTGATTGGTGCCAGTGCGAACGTTATGGTGGCCAGCTTCTCGGAAAGGGCCGGACAGCGCATTTCTTTCATGCAGTTCCTTAAGCTGTCTTTCCCCTTGATGATGGTGACGACCGTTATTTCGGCGATTTATGCCTATTTTGTCTATTTTTGATCGGATGACGGGATTTCACCCAATCAATCAAACCGTCGTCGGAGACATCTGGCGGCGGTTTTTTTCATTCGGATATGAAGAGGCCAAAAAAAGTTGGCAGAAACGCTCGCTGATCCCATCAGGGGCTACAGTTCTACGCGGAAGCGATAGCGATCGGCGCGATAGGTGATCACGGCAAATTCAATTGGTAAACCGGCTTCTGATTGCGCCGTGCGATGGGCGACCAGAACAGGGTCTCCCTCTTTCACATCCAGCGTTTTGGCAAGAAAGGCATCTGCCAGACCGGCTTCGATAAATTCTACGCCGCCATTGATCTTGATGCCCAGTTCCGTAGCGATCCAGTCATAGAGTGAACCTTGGGACAGGAAGTCTGCATCTGGTGGGGCCACGGAATTGAAAATATCTGGGCGGACGAAGGATTGGGAGTAGCCAATCAGACGATCATTGCCTTTCAGCAACCGTTCGATGTGAAATGGTCTATCGCCGGAGGCCAGACCCAGTCCATGGGTGGCTTCGGGGGTTGCCGTCGTCAGACCGCAACTCAAAACCTCGTAGGATGCTGTCATACCGCGGCTTTCCATATCTTCTGAAAAGCTGCGGATCTGATGAAGTGGTTGATCGACCTTCTGATCGACAACGATTGAGCCCAAACCGGCGCGACGAGAAATCAAGCCATCTTGCACGAGTTTCTGCATTGCTGCACGGGTTGTCGTACGGCTGACATCAAAAGCCTTATTGATTTCGGCTTCAGTCGGGATGCTTTGACCAACTGCAAATGAACCGTCCTCAATTGCTTCGCGCAAGATCTCTGCAATTTGCAGCCAGCGTGGAACGCCGTTGGCGACGATTTTATGTTCAGTCCACTTCATAAGACACCATTTGTATTGCTTCTTCATATCATTTGCAGGTTTTTCTCAACCGAGCAACCATAATCAATGGTTGAGACTTAATCCTGCAACCCGTAATCCTGCGTATTTTTCGAACAAAATTGCTAATAAATGCACAAATATTATACACAGCACTAATATTGTGCAAAAGCAAGCTATCAGATGTTGACCTCATTTGTCATTACAAAGATACTAATGTCATAACAAATGAGGATATACCCATGGATGACATTGTTTTTGTCGGCGATATGAGTTGGGATGAGACATTCACTGTTTCCCATTTTCCCGATCCCGATGAAAAAGTTTCTGCGCGTGGCCTGATTGATGGCTTTGGCGGTGTGGCCGCCAATAGCGCGGTTGCAGCCGTGCGTGCCGGGGCTGCAGTTGCGTTCATGGGGCGTGTCGGTCAAGATGATATGTCGCGTCAGGCAGACAAGCATATGCGTGATCATGATATCCGCACCATGCTGGTTCGGGCGGATGGCATGCTTTGCCGTGTTGTCTCGATTGTCGAGCCGCACGGTGAAAAGCGTCTTGTGCTTTATCCCGGTGTATCAATCTATCCCGAGCCGGAAGACCTATCCAGCCTCTCTCTTGAGGGCAGCTTCCATCTTCATACGGCCATTTACGGGCCAGCAGGTCGGCCTCTCATTGAAATGGCGAAAAAGGCTGACCTCTCCTGGTCGCTCGATCTGGAACCCGCGACATTTCCCGAGGGAATAGAGCAACTGGATTATGCCATCGATGGTGCGTCTGTGCTGTTTGTGAATGATCGGGCTGCGGCTCTGATTGGCGAAGCGCCGGTTGCGCGCCTTGAAGCCATGGGCGCCCACTCTGTTGTACGCACACGTGGGCCTTTGGGGGCGGAATATCACGCTGCCGGCACAGTAACCCATATTCCCGCACCAGAAGGATTGCCCGTGCGTGATACGACAGGGGCAGGTGACTGTTTGGCGGGCTGGTTTTTGGCCGGGCTTTCGCGGGGTGTCTGCCCCGCAGTGGCCTTGGAAGATGCGGTATTGGCCGCGACGTTGTCTTGTGGCGCCAAGGGCGCACAAACGGCATATCCGACTTTGAAACAACTCAATCACGAAAAAGAAAAGAGGGCAAAATGACAGCTCCCGTAGTAATGCCGCCAAAAGACAATGCGCTTGAGCGTCTGTTTGGGGTCAAAAAGCCGATTATTGGTGTGATCCATTTGCAAGCCCTGCCGGGTGCGCCCCGCTACGATGGCGCACCTGTCCGTGAAATCTATGCTGCGGCTGTGAAGGATGCCAAGACGCTTGCTGAAGGCGGTGTCGATGGCATCATGATCGAGAATGCCGGGGATATGCCCTTCTCCCGTCCTGAAGATATCGGCTATGAGACAGTTGCCGGTTTGACGGCTGCTTGTGAAGCGGTGCGCGCAGCAGTGGATACTCCAATCGGGATTACCTGCGTTGCCAATGGCGCCATTCCGGGGCTTGCTGTCGCCAAGGCTGTCGGGGCCAAGTGGGTGCGAGTCAACCAGTGGGCCAATGCCTATGTGGCCAATGAAGGCTTCCTCAACGGTGCCTCTTCGCAGGCTCTGCGCTACCGAGCCAATATCGGTGCCAAGGATGTGGCAATCCTAGCCGACGTGCATGTGAAGTTCGGTGCACACGCGATCACGGCAGACCGCACGATCACGGAGCAGGCAACCGATGCAGAATGGTTCGATGCTGATGTACTGATCGCCACCGGCCAGCGGACAGGGTCTCCAACCCAGCCGGAAGAAGTGGATCAGGTGCGCGCAGGCACTCACCTGCCAGTGATTGTCGGCTCTGGTCTTTCTCCCGAACAGGTGCCGGCCCTCATGTCTGTTGCCGATGGTGCCATCGTTGGTCAATGGCTGAAAAAGGACAATGTCTGGTGGAATCCGATTGATCCGGAACGGGTCGAGCGTCTGATGACTGCTGTCCGGAAGGCTCGCTGACATGAGCGCACTGACAGGCGATACGGATGTCTTTACGGCTGAAGGAGCAGACAGGGCGCGGGCCTGCGTGCTGTTTCTTGCGACCCGCCAGGACGATTTGCCGGGTATCTATGATGCCAGTCATGAAGCGGCGATCAACGGGGTTCTGGATGAGCTTGTGGCCGAGGGTTGGATTGTTTCGCAGCGCTGCGTTTTCGATCCAGAGGCTCCCAATGTTCCCATGGGCATTGATACCGGCTTTACTCATTCACATGATCTGGCAGGCGTGTTTGAAGCGCCAAGCCTTGATGCCGCGTTGGCGGGTACCGTTCGATTGGAAAAGGCTGGCTGGGTCCGCGCTTTCAAGACCGAATGGTTGATTGGTCTTCGAGAATTCTCACCCGTTTTCGGCAAGGGTGCCCATAGCGACCATGAATGGGCCTTTCTTGCTCTGTGGGAGTGGAATGACCAATGGTGTGAAGCCGCGGTGGATGAGCGCAATGACTATGATCTGGAGTGTGATGAAGCCTTCAAGGGCGATCTGGATCATGAGGTCAATATTTCGGGGCGCATGCGCTTCGATATCGCTCATCACTGGCATCATCTGGGCTATTGGGAAATTGCCGGGCCGGACGTTGCAGACAGTGCCATTCGTGGCCATGAGCGTGTAGCCGATTTCAAATTCACAACATCCCGACACATTGTCGGGCGCATTCGCCCACTCGGCGACCTGATCGCGCCCAAAAAGACTGAAGGAGAGGGTCACAATGTCTGATCATGCTCAAAAATCCGGTGCTGACTGTGCATGGCTGCATTATGCGCGCCCCCGTCCACACTGGTATCTGACAGCGCAAGCTGACAAGGATGCGCTTTGCGTTTCCTGGAACAGCATTCGCAAGGCTGCTACCGAGAAGGGCGCCGTTTCGCAGGGACGGTTCCATATTCGCGGTCAGCATGATTTTGAAACGGTTGAAATCTGGCGCTTTCCGAGCAGTCAGGCGGCGTACGACCATTGGCAGGCCCTTGTTGAAGCGCGTTACAGCGAATTCTTTGCCTTTTCGAACAATATCGGGCTTGAGATGGAGGATGCGGTGAAATGACCCAGCCTTTGCTTGAAGCCCGCAACATTCGCCGCACATTTGGCCATGTTCAGGCGTTGCGCGGTGTCGACTTCAAGGTCATGCCGGGTGAAATCGTCGCGCTTATCGGCGATAACGGCGCAGGCAAGTCGACACTGGTAAAAATCCTTTCCGGCGCTGATCAATTTGATAGTGGCGAATTGCTGATCGATGGTAAGCCGGTGCATTTCGGCTCCCCGCGTGATGCACAGGATGCAGGCCTTGCCACGGTCTATCAGGATCTGGCGCTGGCTCCTGATCTGCCACCGGCGGAGAACCTTTATCTTGGTCGCGAACTTGTCCGCTCAGGCCTGCTTGGCAGGCTGGGGGTTCTGGATCGCGTGACCATGCGAGAGCGGGCGGCAAAGGTCTTCACCGAGCTTGGCGTCAAGCTGAAGTCCCAGAATGTGGCCGTTGATACTCTTTCCGGCGGTCAGCGACAGTCGGTTGCCATTTCGCGAGCTGCCATGTGGGCGGAAAAAATCGTTTTTCTTGATGAACCCACTGCAGCCCTCGGTGTGGTGCAGACCGAGCGTGTGCTCGAGCTGACAAAGCGGGTGCGCGATAACGGTACCTCGGTGGTTCTGATCAGCCACAACATGCCGCAGGTGCTTGAAGTCGCCGATCGGGTGCATGTCTTGCGACTGGGCCAATCTGTTGCCGATCTCAACCCCAAGGATGTCACCGTCAACGACCTTGTCAGAGAAATGACCAGCGGTACCACGGAGAAGCAGTCATGAGCACAAGCCAAGATTTCAACATGCCGCAATCCAATGACGGCCGCATGCTGCGCCTTCTGGCCTCGGGCTGGATCTTTCTGCTGCTGCTGGTACTGATCTGCATTTTCACCGGCTTGCGCCCAAGTCAGTTTGCGTCTGCCTACAACATGCAGCAGCTGGCCATCAACGCAGCGCTCATTCTGGTGCTGGCAGCCGGGCAAACCTATGTGATCATCGCCGCCGGGATTGATCTGTCCATCGGCTCGGTGCTGGTTTTTTGTTCTGTCGTATCGGCACAAGTCATGCTGGCGCTTTCCGGCGACAGCGGCACGACTTTTGGCACCACCTCCGCCGGGTGGGGCGTGATCTTGATCGGCGTTTTTGCTTCGATCGTCACGGGTATTCTTTGGGGCCTTCTTAATGGCTTTCTGGTGTCTGTCGCCAAAATTCCGGCCCTGATCGTTACTCTCGGTACGATGGGTATGGCACTGGGCGGGGCCCAGATTCTGTCTGGCGGAGTGGATGTTCGGGCCATGCCGGAGTTGCTTGTAACCGAAATCGGGTCAGGCCGTCTGTTCGGCATTCCGGTTCTGGTATTGATCGCGGTTGTTTGTGTGATCGTGGCCGGATTGGTCTTGCGTTTTACCCGCTTTGGTCTGCATGTCTATGCCGTCGGCTCCAATGATGAGGGCGCGCGACGCAGCGGCATCAAGGTGACCCAACGCATGATGACCGTGTATGCCATTTCTGGTGCGATGGCCGGTATTGCAGCGGTCATGGCCAATGCACGCTTTGCCACCACGACCATCAATGGTCACGCCATGGACAACCTGACGACCATCTCGGCCGTTGTTCTGGGTGGAACCAGCCTGTTTGGCGGGTCGGGCGGTATTTTCGGCACCGTGATCGGTGTCTTCATCCCGATCATCTTGCTTAATGGTTTTGTTATTCTCGGAATTCCGCCCTTCTGGCAAACTGTTGCCATGGGTGCGGTACTGATCCTTGCCGTCTGGATCGACCAGCTCAAGAGACGGCTCAGAAAACGCGGGTAAACCGTGTCAAAAACCAAGCCTTCCAGAAAAGGAATAATCACCATGTTTACTAAAAAGATTGTCTCCGCGCTTGTCCTTTCAGCAAGCCTTGCCGCCTTGACCCTGCCTTCCCAGGCCGCAGACAAGGGCACTGTTTCCCTCGTCCTCGGCGTCAAGGGCAGCCCTTTCTATCAGGCCCTTCAGTGTGGCGCGATGGCGCGCGCTGAAGAGCTCGGCCTTGACCTCTCGGTCTCTGCTCCTGATCAGTTCGCTGCTGATAGCCAGATTCCGGTTGTCAATGCGGTAACGGCCACCAAGCCTGACGTTGCGGCCATCGTTCCCACCGACATGCAGGCGCTTATTCAGCCGATGAAAGAGCTGGCAGAACGCGGCACCAAGGTTCTCACCATTGATCAGACGATTTCCGACACCTCTTTTGTTGAAACGCAGGTTCTGACCGACAATGCGGAAGGTGGCAAGCTGGCTGCTGACGCCATGGCTAAGCTGATCGGCGAAAAAGGCAAGGTCATGGTTATCACCCAGCCTCCTGGCTCTCTGGCACAGGACGCCCGTACCTCCGGTTTCGAGGAAGAAATCAAGAAGTTCCCGAATATCGAATATATCGGCCCGCAATATCAGTCTGATGATCCGCAGAAAGCGGCTGAAATCGTAACCTCCACCTTGTCTGCACATCCGGATCTGGCGGCGATCTTCTCTACCAACGACCAGGGTGCCATTGGCGCGATCACTGGTCTGCGTCAGGCTGGCGCTATCGGCAAGGTCAAGATGATTGCCTATGATGCTGCTTCCGCTGAAGTTGCTGCGCTCAAGAATGGCGCCATTCAGGCTCTGATTGCGCAGAACCCGGCAGCTGAAGGCGCAGCTGCAATGGATGCTGCCGTCGCTCTGATCGATGGCAAAACCCTTGATAAGGTGACCATGACCGAGATTGTTACGATCACGGCTGATCAGCCGGAACTGGCTGACAAATACGAGTATATTGCTAGCTGCATGTAAGCTAGGCAAAGGAAGCCGGTCGTTTCTCCCCTCTGACGGTCGGCTTCGCTTTTTCCAACAGTCCTCGCAGCCTGTTGTTCCTCTCCCCCTTGTCCACCTGTCAGGATAAGGGGGATTTTTTTGGAAAGGTGGCAGCCTCTAGCGAACCGAGCCACGTTCAACAAGCTTTACCGGGATGCTTCTGCGAGAGCTTGGTCCATTGGCAGGCCCCATCACCGCTTGCAGCGTTGCTTCAGTCAAGGCTGACAGGGATTGCCGCACCGTGGTCAAATCGTGAGAGGACCAGCCGGAAATGGGCGCATCATCAAAGCCGATGATGGATAGATCTTCAGGCACCGAAAATCCCAGCTCATGTCTGGCGGTGTTAAGGGCGCCCAGCGCCAGCTCGTCGCTCACGGCAAAGATGCCGTCTATGCCAGGACGGGCAAGAAGGGTCCGGGCGGCGTCCGCTCCGGTTTCATAACAATGGGGGCCTTCGCGCCATTGTGTGACTGCGACCCCGCTGCGATCCATTTCGGCAATGAAGGCTTCGGCACGGGCCCGTTTGGCATGGGTGCGTGAGGCGGACACCAGCACGGCCACATTTTGGCATCCTGCCTGTATGAGCCTGCGGGCTGCCAATCGTCCGCCCGTTGCCGAATCCGCTTCGATCATATCTGCATGGGCAACTGCGGCCGGCATCGTGCGGTTGATCAGGACCAACCGGGTTCCATTGGCCGCACAGATGCGAACCACTTCATCGGGCGCTGCGCCAGAAAGAAGCACAACGGTGCGTACCCGATATTCCAGCAGACGTTCGACGGATTTGGTGATGTCGCCATCCACCTGCGCCAAATTGACCAGAATGCACTGTAGGTCATGCTTACTCAAAGCGGCGCTCAAGGCATCGATCTGAGCGGAAATATAGGGGCTGGAGAGGTTTTTGCCCACAACCCCCACCAGATCGGAGCGGCTCATATGCAGCGTGCGGGCCAACAGATTGACTTTGTAGCCCAGCTCTTCTGCTGCCGCCATCACCTTGCGCCGTGTCTTTTCCGAGACGCTGGCCCCTGTGGTGAAGGTGCGCGAAACTGCCGAGCGGGACACGCCCGCCCGTTTGGCGACATCGGAAGCCGACACGAATTTATCGTTCATGGGCCTACCTGCTCATGTTCGGTAACAGTCTGTTGGACAGGACGTCATCGGCCAGAGCCATCATGCCGGGCAAGGGGTAGCTTTGCGGAAGGGCGCGAATGATTCGGATATGATCCAGAGCGTCTTTAAAGGAGGCGAATTGATCAGGGCAGAAAGCGGCCATCCAGAGTGCCAGAACCGTGACGGAGCGAGAGCGGCCACCCCGGCAATGAATGAGAATATTGCCGCAGTGATGCTGAGGGTAATGGGGCTTGCCTTCGATATAGCCATGCATCAGGCCTTGAAGTGTCATCACCGATGCTGCCAGCAGATGGGGGCTGTTGCCTGGTCCATCGATCATGCCGATCTGATAGCGACGGATTTCGGTTCCGTCGTCAAGGGTCAAATCCTGCGGGAAAATATTGATCGAAACATTGAGGCTTTCGGTGATATTGGCGCGCTGCAAGGCGTGGGCATCTTCTGCTGCGGGCAAATTGCCAAGGTAAAGCGCTTTGCGATGGGGGCCGAAATTCTCGATAATCGGAATCAACAGGGATTGCGCGTCTTCCATGGCTTCGGCTGCATCGACGTCGGTTGGCAAGCCATGGCGGGATGTCTTGTGCTTCAAAGTCTCAAATCTCCAATTCCCGCTTGAGGGCAAGACGGGGGCCGAGGCCGGATACCAGCTTCGGAGCGGTCGTAATATCAAGAAAGGCCGGTATGACCCGGTCTGCTCTGCATTGGTCGGCCCAGATGAGTATATCCCTGAGGCGCGGATGAACATTCCATGGCAACCATTGCGCACGCTTCTCCGCGATCAGCGGGAAGGCCGGGCTGCCTTTGGGGACATGGCTGGAGAAGAGAAAGCGAAATCCCTCTCGCTTGAGCAGGTCAGCCGACAGGCCTTCCTCGCCATTCGAGCCGGTTGTGACAATAACATCCTCGGGGTTGGCTGTCTCTGCGTCCACCACCGGAACCGTATGTCCCATGGCGATTTGGTATTCTTTGGCGATGATGGCTTCGGCCTTGACTTCATAGCCCGCTTGCCTGAGGGCGTGGACCATGTCTGCGCCCCGTCCGGCAGGAGGGCAACAGACCACGGCTCCGCCTTTTGCCTTAGCGATTATTTGCTGCTTTTGCTCTGTGAGCAGACTGTCCCGGTCGCCATAGGAGGCATCAATCAGCAGGGTTGCTGCGGGGGGCATCGGGTCCATGGGCATGCTGTCGGATTCTGCCGAGACGTCACCTGAATAGATGAAGCCGCCCAGATCAGTTGGCAGGTGAAACCAGACGCCGCCCGGCGCGTGGCCACTTTGGCCAACTGTCATGGGTATGCCCAGCAGATCGAACTGACCCTTTTGAGGAATTTCGCGGCGGTCAGCGGGCACTATGCCCGCGGGAATGTCATCAAAGCACCGTTTGGTGGCATAGACCGGGGGCATGCCCACTTCATCAAGGCGCAAAAGAGAGCCGATATGATCTTCATGGGCGTGGCTGAGACAAAGCGCATCCACCTTGCCGATGCTGGCAATGTCGGGATGCTCCCCCGGTTCGAGGCCATCGCCAAAATCGAACAGGATGCGACGCCCACCGATTTCGACAAGAAACAGGGCGGCACTTTTGCGGTTGAGGCCGCTGATAGCGATCAGTCGCGCCATGGCAGCACCCCCTTGGGCAGAAATTTGCTAAAGCACAGTGAAACCAGCATGAGGGACAGGATGAGCAGTACCATCAGGCAGCCCACTGCGGCGGCCAGGGTGGAGGAGCCAGCTTCTTCGAGGAAAATGATCATCGGCCCAATGGTCTGAGCGCGGGAAGAGACCAGCAGTACAGAAGTCTGGATTTCGTTGATCGCCGTCATGAAGACAAGGATTGCGGCTGCTGCTGCAGAAGGCGCAAGCACTGGCAGGACGATATCCCGAAGGCGTGAAAGGATACCCGCACCCGCAATCTGGGCTGCTTCGTTGAGCGAGCGGTCCACCTGCGCAAAGCCGCCTAGAATGGGACGCAGGGCGAGGGCGAGATAGTTGGACAGATAGGCGGCAAAGATGACCCAAATGGTGCCATAGATGCTGACATTGACGAGGGGCAACGGGCGCAGAAAAAACAGGATCATGGCCACGCCGATGATGATGCCGGGCAGGGCATAGGCCAATTCGGAAGCCAGATGCAGAAGTTTGGACAAGAACCCCGTGCGCCAGACGAGAAAATAACCAAGGGCGATGGAAACGGGAATGAGAATGAACACCGTCAGTCCGGTGAGCATGAAGCTCGTGGCAAAGGCCTCGCGAATGCCTTCATGGCGAAACAGTGCATTGTTGAAATTTTCAAAAGTTAGGGTGTCCAGTGTGAGGGGCTGGCCATAGCCGCGCACCAGTGCCGAACCAGCAAGAGAGGAGAGAGGCAGCACCAACACCGCTGCCAGATAGCCCCATGCCAGAGTGGCGACGGGCCAATGCCAGCGGCCAAGGGAAAGGCGCAATGTGATGCTGGCGCCGTCAACCCGCTGGTCGCCCTGTCGACCCAGCCATCCGGTGATGGTCATGCCGATGATGGTGAGCACGGCAAGCAACAGGGCCAGAAGCGCCATGTCATTAAGGGCCGAGGGACCATAGCTGTTTAGGCGACGGTAAATCATTGTGATGAGGGTTGGCACGCGGGCGGGAATGCCCAGCATGGCCTGAATGCCGAAATTACCGATGGAGGAGACAAAGGCCAGTGCGGCTCCGGCGAAGATACCGCTGCGCACGAGTGGCAGGATAATGTCCAGAACCACGGGCAGAGGCTTTGCGCCAGCGCTTTGGGCCGCTTCGAGCAGATTGGCTGGCACCCGTCTGAGGCTTGCGCGCACGGAAAGAAAGACCAGCGGCGCGTTATAGAGCCCAAGCAAAAAGATGATGCCGCCAGACGAATAGAGCGGATGACGCATACCAGGCTCAAGGGTCAAGCCAAGAGGAGCAAGCAATGGGCTGGCGGGGGAGAATGACTGCACCCATGCAAGGGCTGTTACCTGCGGCGGGATCATCAGCGGCAGGACAAAGCCGAATACCCACGCGGTACGGGCCTTCATGTCCGTCATGCCGACCAGCAGGGCAGCGAGTGTGCCGATAACAGAGGCCAGAAGTGTGGAGGTGATGGAAATCCAGATGGTGTTGCCGGTTGCCTGCAACACGCGACGGCCACCCAGAATGTGGGTGATTCTCTCCAGATCCAGAGAGCCATCGGTAAAGAAGGCGGCATAAACAAGTCGTCCCAGCGGCGCGATAGAGAGCAGGCCGACAAACAGGGCAAGACAGATGATCAGACGCATCTCGCCACTGAGCTTGAGACGCGAAAGGCGGAACGCCCGCTCGGGGCGCTCCTGTTCTACTGCGAGGTCTGACACGCGCTTACATTCCGAAGATGTCTGCGAATTTGGCACGAACTTCTTCGTTCGCTTTCACAGCTGCATCGACATCATAGCCGAGCAGTTTCATGGAAGAGAGAGCCGGGAAGCCTTCTGGGCTTGCAACGTCGGACAGCAAAGGCAGGTTGCCCTGTTTGGAAACCAGTTCCTGACCTTCCTTGGAAAGCAGGAAGTCGACGAATTTCTTGGCTTCGGCAACATGCTTGGTGTTTTTGAGGATAGCAACCGGTTCGCCGATGAAGGAGACGCCGTCTTCCGGAGCGATATAGTCTACCGGAGAGCCTTTTGCTTTGGCGCGCAGGGCGTTGGCATCAACGATGATGGCATATTTGGCCATGCCGGACGCAACAGCCTTGGTTGCCGGGCCGTTGCCGCCTTCCGGAGCGATGTCGAGGTCGGCAAGACCTTCATAGAAACTCCAACCGATGGAGTCCTGATTGATCAGGGTATGCAGATGATTGAGAGCGGCGCCGGAGTAAAGCGGGCTCGGTACGGCGATCTGACCACGGTTTTCTTCGGTCAGCAGGTCAGCCCATTTCTTGATAGGCTTGGCGCTGTTGGTGTTGTAGGCGATACCGGTGGTGATGGCCTTGGTGCCGAAATAGGTCATGTCCTTGTCGTAAGCCGCCTTGTCATAGGCAGCGACCGGGGCCTCGGGATAGGCCAGCAGCTGATCCTGAGCTTTCAGCAGGCCGAGGTTGATCGGGTCGGCAACCAGCAGAATGTCGGCCTGAACCTGACCGGCTTCGATTTCGGCGCGCATCACATTCATCAGGGCGGAGGTGCCGTTGCGGGTCCAGTTGACCTTGATGTCCGGATTGGCTTTTTCAAAAGCATCAACGGTTTCCTGAGCCTGCTCGGGAGCCTGGCTGGTGTAAAGCGTTATGGTGGTTTCAGCGTGCGCTGCGGTTGCTGCCATAAGGGCCAGAGCAGCCAGAGTAAGGGTACGCATAAGGGAAGTCCTTGAATGATTAGGTGAGTTTGAGAGAGGGGATTAAGCAAATTGTGGGTCGGGTAAGACCCATCCATCGTTAAGGGCGATGGACACATGTTGTCCCTGCTCGATGGAGAAGGGAGGTGCAACATTCAGGGTGAGCGAGACATCGGGTGCCGGGACGGGGGCGACCTCGGCACGCAGATGATCGCCGCGATAGGTCAATCGCTTGACGGTGGCCGGAATGCCTTCTTCTTTGGCCGTCGCAAGGGATAGATCGGACGGATGGAATGAAATGCGGGCCTGCGAGCGGGCGCTGGCCGAGCTGGCACAGCGCAACCGGATGGGTTTGCCAAACAGGTTGGCATGGGCCATACCGTCATCGCTCGGGGTGAGATTGGAAACATCCATCAATTTGCCTTCACCAATGAAACCGGCAACCATTTCGTTGCTTGGCTCGAGGTAAAGCTTGCTGGGGGTGGCAAACTGAGCGATGCGGCCCTTGTCCATGACGGCGACGCGATCGGCCAGCGCCAACGCTTCGGACTGGTCATGGGTGATGTAGAACATGGTTGCGCCCGAGCGCTGATGGAAACGGGAGAATTCCTCTTCCAGCGTGGCGCGCAAGTGGACATCAAGGTTGGCGAGCGGTTCATCAAGCAGCACCACTCCGGCCTGCATGGCCAGACAGCGGGCCAGAGCTACACGCTGACGTTGCCCGCCGGACAGATCTGCCGGTCTACGATTGGCCAAGCGGTCGAGCCCCACCAGTTCGAGCACATCTTTCGTCCGTTGGGTGCGCTCGGTCCGGGACATGCCCTTGACCTTCAGGCTGTAGGACACATTCTGCTCAACGCTCATATGAGGCCATAGGGCGTAATTCTGGAAAACCACGCCGATGCCACGCTCTTCTGGCGAAAGATGAATATCGCGTCCGGAAAGGCAGCGGCCGTCCACATGGATTTCGCCCTTGTCCAGCTTTTCAAATCCGGCCAGCGTACGCAGCAGGGTTGTCTTGCCGCAGCCGGATGGGCCGAGCACCGCAACGAATTCGCCTGATTTGATGGAGAGTGATATGTCGCGCAAGACTTCGGTTTTGCCGAATGATTTGTGAATGCCGGTGATTTCAATAGCGCCCATCGGGAAGGTCCTATTTGGTTTGCACAGCTGTGCAATGGAGTTGGCGGCACTATGGTTGGGCTTTGCGAAACTTTCTTTTCGATTTCATGTCACTTTTGTGAAATCGCTGGTGAAGGAACTTATGCTATTGTTTTAAATGGGTTTTATAAAATAGTTCGCTGTCCAAAAAGCGGGCGTGCAGAAGAAAATGACGTTGGAGCAAGGGGGAAAGCGTTTGGGTTAAGCCGGTGACTTGCGTTATCATGATGTTGACCAACCCCGCACGCCCCACCCGATATAGAAGGACATCCCTTTGGCAGATCCGCATATCAAATCTGAAATGGACTGGCTCGACTATGTTTCCGTCATTCTTTATCGGCTGGGCTTTGTTCTGGCCGCGCCGTCCATCGCGCTTTTGCCCTGGCAGACTGCTTATCCGGCCCAACAGCTCTGCTTTGTTGCTGCCACGATGTGTGCCAGCAGCCTGCATATTTATATGAAGCCCTATCGATTGACTTTGCAGGGAGCGACATGGGTTGGGCTACTCTGTGCGATGCTGGGCTTTCCGCTGATTGGTCTTGGGGGATGTTTCATCACGCTGGGCGGGCTTTGCTTTAAGGAATATTTCTGTTTCAAGGTGCCCGGTTTGCCAGCGCAGCCGCTTTTACTGGCTGCATTGTGGTTTGCTCTGGCGCTTGATGCTGGACCCATTGCCCAGATTCTGGCGGGTATTTCGGCGCTTCTGTTTCTTGTCGTCAGCATTGCCAAATGGCGCATGCCGCTGCATTTCGATATTGGCGATAAAAGCAAATATGAGGTTTGAAGCCGCAAACCCTACGGAAATTTAATTTTCCGCACTTGTTCATAGACAAATTTTCGCCATATCCGGGGCCTTGGTAAGATCTCGCGAGGATGGCATTGATCTGCCATGATCCGGGGATGCAAAACCGGGGACATAGGGATGAGCGAGACGTTGGGAAAAGGGATGAGGGCCGATCGTCTGAACAACCAGAAAGCTGTCTGGTTGCGCGGGCTGCTTGGTCTCTTTCTGGCCTTCCTGCTTCTGTTCTCCTCGTCCTTCCAGTCTGATGCCGCCAGCCTTGGCAAGCTGCAATGGCTGGGCGCGAAACAGGTCAGCAGCTTTCAGGATCAGCTTTATGCACGTCCTGTCGCCGATGTGGAGGTACGTGAAGACCTTCAAGACGAGATGGGGCAGTGTGTCCCCGTTGACAAGGCCACCCTCAAACATCCCGATCCCGTTTTTCTCAAATTGGCGCGTATCTGGCTGGAACTGTCCATTGATGGCAGTCCGTCCAATGTCAAACCTTTCGGCCGCGGCCCTCCTCTTCCTGTAAAAGCCTGAACCATCATCCGTTTGGTTTGTTGTCTTGGCGCATTGTCACCCTTGTGAGGAGGCTTGACATCGCACATGCGCAAGACACGGCATCGATGCCCGGCTGAGCGGACTTTCATCCTTACCTTTACAGACTTTTACGAGGAAGATTTCCGATGAAATCTCTGGCAAAAAGCGCAAGTTTCGCGCTGCTCGGGGCCGCTATGGCCATGACTCCGCTTCTCTCTTCCAATGCTATGGCCGAAGCCTTTACCCAACCGGCCAATGGTCCGGCCATCCATGGTTTCTGGCTTACCGCCGATCACCCTGACGTGGCGGTATCTGCGGGCAAAAAGGTATCCATTCCGCTATCCCTTCTCAATGCACTAGACAATCCTGTGCGCACCAAACTGGCTGTTAAGGGCCTGCCGGAGGGGTGGACCTATTCCATTAAGGCGGGGGGGACGGATGTTACCTCTGCGATGCCTCTTCCCAATGAAATTGATAATCTGACGCTCAAGGTTGATCCGGCCAATGATGCCGAGAAGAAGACCTACAAGTTCGAGGTGGATGCCATCGCCAATGGCGATCAGTTCAAGCTGCCTTTGAGCGTTGCCATTGCGGACATTCCGCTTGGGGATACAACGCTTGTGCCCGAATTGCCCGCGCTGCATGGCACGGTCAATACCAGCTTTCAATATAAGATGAAGCTGACCAACGGTTCCAACCACGACACTCTGTTCAACCTGTCCGCCGATGCGCCTGCCGGTTTCATGGCGACCTTCAAGAAAGGCTATGGCAACGAGGAAATCACCGGCATTCCGGTGAAGGCAGGTGCGACCGAATCGGTCACCATGACCATCAAGCTCAATCATGACGTGGCCGAGGGCGATTATCCGATCGAGGTAGCCGCCGTTGCCGGGCCGGATGATCCCGCAGCCAAGGCCAAGGTCAGCCTCAAGGTCAGTGGCTCTCCCAAATTGCTGCTAAGCGGTCCAAACGACCGATTGAGCGGGCAGGCCACCGCTGGTTCGGAAACGACCTTCCCGTTTGTGCTGGTCAATAACGGAACGGCAGCTGCCAACAAGGTCACTTTGAGCGCAACCTCGCCAAGCGGCTGGAAAGTGTCTTTTGATCCCAAGGAACTGGCCAAGCTGGATGAAGGCAAGACCCAGAATGTGAATGTGAAGATCGAGCCATCCAGCAAGGCAATCGCCGGTGACTATATGGTTCACATCCGCGCCAAGGCTGACGGGGTGTCCAAAGAGGTCGATTATCGCGTGACCGTTGAAACCTCCACCATGTGGGGCATCATCGGGGTCGGTATCATCGCCATTGCCGTGATCGTTCTGCTCGGCGCTATCTTCCGGTATGGTCGCAGATGAGTAGACCGGTTGTTGAAGCCGTAGGCCTTACCAAGCGCTACGGCGCATCCACTGTCGTTGACGGAGTCAACCTTGCGGTGGATGAGGGCGAAATTGTCGGTTTGCTCGGCCCCAATGGGGCGGGCAAGACGACAACCATTCTGATGCTGATCGGGCTAACTGAGCCCAGCGCCGGCTCTGTGCGGGTGCTGGATCTTGATCCTTTGCGTGATCCGTTGGCGGTGAAGACACAGGTTGGCTATCTGCCCGATTCTGTGGGCTTTTATGATGGCATGACCGGGTTGGAAAATCTGCGTTATACCGCTCGCCTCGGTGGCATTGATGTCAGTGAGATAGATGACCGCATAATGACCGCGTTGCAGCAAGTGCATCTGGATCATGTTGCCAACAAGCGTGTTGGCACCTATTCGCGTGGTATGCGCCAACGTCTGGGCCTTGCCGAGCTGGCGATGCGGCAAATTCGGCTGGCGGTGCTGGACGAGCCCACGTCCGGGCTTGATCCGCGCTCGACCGATGAATTGCTCGATCTGATTCGTGCCTTTGCTGCGGATGGGATGACCCTGCTCATCTCCTCGCATATGCTCGATGTGGTGCAATCCATCTGCACGCGTGTCGCCTTGTTCAACAAGGGGAAGATCGGCTTCATGGGGTCAGTGGAAAAATTCACCAATGATGTTGCAGGCGGGTCCTTCCAGATCGATGTGGCCGCCCGGAAGATCGACCTGAGTGCCTGTGTCGATATCATCCCTGCTGTCGGAGCTGTCGATCATCGCGACAAAGAACACTGGATGGTGTCTGCGACGCATGATGTCAGGCCGGAGCTGGCCCGGATGATCACCGAACATGGGGGCGACCTTTTGTCTTTGCAGGCGCATCGGGCAAGTCTGAGTGAAGCCTATAATCGCTTCTTCCTCGATATCGAGCAAAAGGAGATGCAGCAATGAAAAGGAAAGGATCTCCTCTTACAGGCGTTGCCTCGATTGCGCTCAAAGAGGCCGCCGATCACATGACCAGTGCCCGCATGCATCTGATCATGATGCTGGTTCTGCTGACCGCTATTGGTGCGGTCTATGCGGCTATTGGTCAGATCAAGACAACCACGGCGCAGGATGCGTTCCTGTTCCTCAAACTGTTCACTGTGGCCAAGGCGCCATTGCCGTCTTTCTCATCCTTCATGGGCTTTCTGTTGCCGCTACTGGCAATCGCCTTGGGGTTCGATGCGGTCAATGGCGAGTTCAGCCGCCGCACCATGAGCCGCATTCTGGCGCAGCCGATCTATCGCGATGCGGTGCTGTTCGGCAAGTTTCTGGGTGGGCTGATGGTGCTGGCCATCGCGCTTGTCACCTTGTGGCTGTTGATGGTCGGGCTGGGCATTCTGTTTCTCGGTTTGCCTCCTTCCGGCGCTGATGTGGCGCGGGGGCTGGTCTATCTGGCTGCCACCCTGTTCTATACCGGGGTGTGGCTGGCTTTGGCATTGGCCTTCTCGACGCTTACCCGCTCTCCGGCGACATCAGCATTGGCGGCCCTGTCTGTGTGGTTGATCTTCACGATCTTCTGGCAGATGATCACGCCATTGCTCGCAAGCGTCATATCGCCGATCAATCCCTATGATCCGATGACGATGCTGGCCCAGTTCCACACACAGCAGGCTCTGGCCCGCATTTCGCCAGCCATCCTCTATGGGGAAACAGCCACCATGCTGCTTGATCCGACCTCACGCTCGGTGGGGCCGATCTTCATGTCGCAATTGCAGGGTGCTCTTATTGGCTCGCCCCTGCCGACCATGCAGAGCATCAAGATTATCTGGCCACAGATCGCAGGCCTGATTGCCGGTATGCTCTTCATGTTTACGCTGGCGTATGTCAGCTTCCAGCGACAGGAAGTGCGCTCCTAAGGAGGGTTTGTTGATTGCCATGGAAACGTGTCTGCCGCCGGAATTTCCGGCGGCAGATTTGTTTTGCGTCTGCGGTGCCGACAAACAATAGGTCATGGCATGAGTATTTTTCGTTTATTGCAATAGAGCGTGAAAAGCGGTTAACTCACGGCAGAGTGTTCTGATTGCGAATTGGGGTTCAAGATCCTGTCGCGATTGCATGCTACATTCATAATGGTTGCCGCGGCTTGGGTGATTGCAATGATTGCCTATCGTGCCAAGGAAACATCGTCGTCTTTATCGGTTCCGGTCCCATGACTTCTGCCTGTTTGTTGCCTGCGTTTTTCGTTGCTGGAGGCGAACCGCAACCTTCCCCCATGGATGGGACTTCAAATCGACTCTTCTGGATTAAAAATTTCAAGGATAGTTAAATGAAATCATTCGGTTATGCGGCTCACTCTGTCGGAAGCCCATTGGAGCCATTTTCGTTCGAGCGACGGGATCTCAGAGACAATGACGTCGCCATGGATATTCTTTACTGTGGTGTGTGCCACTCGGATTTGCATTATGTGAAAGACGATTGGGCCAAAACCGTTTACCCATGCGTTCCCGGCCATGAAATTATCGGGCGTGTCACGGAAGTCGGTTCAGGTGTTTCCAAGCATAAGGTTGGCGATATTGTTGCGGTTGGCTGCATGGTGGATAGCTGTCAGGAATGTGATCAGTGCAAGAAGGATCACGAGCAATATTGCCGTGAGGGCTGGACGGGCACCTATAACGCGCCGGACCGTCAGACAGGTGACCTTACACAAGGGGGCTATTCCAACAATCTTATCGCCCGTGAAGAATTTGTGCTGACCGTGCCGGATGGGCTCGACATCAGCAAAGCTGCGCCGCTGCTCTGCGCCGGTATCACCACTTATTCTCCCTTGCGTGAATGGAATGTCGGGCCGGGCTCGCGCGTTGGTGTTGTCGGGATGGGCGGCCTTGGCCACATGGCCATCAAGCTGGCTCATGCGATGGGGGCCATTGTTACCGTCATTTCCCGCTCGCCCGACAAGCAGAAAGATGCCGAAGCTCTCGGGGCGCATAATTTCCTTGTCTCCAAGGATGCAGACCAGATGGCAGCCTATGCCAATGGCTTTGATCTGATCATCGACACGGTTCCGGTCAAGCATGACGTCAATCCGTATCTGCCGCTGCTCGATATTGACGGCACGCTCTGCCTGGTTGGCCAGATTGGTCCTTTGGAAGAGCTGACAACTCCCTTCATGATCCGTGGGCGCCGTCGGGTAGCCGGTTCGATTATCGGTGGCATCAAGGAAACGCAGGAATGCCTCGATTTCTGTGCCCGTTTCGGTATCCATCCGGAAGTCGAGATGATCAATATTCAGGACATCAACACCGCTTACGAACGCCTTGAACGCTCTGATGTTCACTATCGTTTCGTCATCGATATGAAAAGCCTTCAAGCTTAGGAAGCCTGTTGCGAGGCAGCGGTCGCCTCGCTCTTTCATTGGACGCTAAATACGGCCCTGTGCAGGAATGCTCAGGGCTCTTTTTATGCCAGCTGAAGCATGGCCCGTTCCATATCGCCAGAGAGGAGAAATTTCTTGACGGTCGGTGACAACAGACGCGAACGGGGTGACAGAATTCCGCACCGTTCCAGCATGGCGCGCTTGTCCGGATTCGTGCCCAGATAGCGCCAAATCATGCGCGTCGCATAGGGCATATTCTGGTTTCGCCATGAAATGCCGGTGCATAGGCCCTTGAGGTAGAGCTGCTGATGCTCCTGAAAGGGCAGGAGGATCGTCTGGGTGATGATCGGTTCACCCATCGAGGCGGTTTCGACAACAAAGATGCGGTCGCGCAAATAGGACGCCTTGCCATTATATTTGGTGAATTGCTTGATCTCCAATTCCACATTGCGGATGCGCTCGATTGATTTTGAGATCACTAGTCCATCGCGTTCTTCCAGATGACTGCAGGAGCAAACCACATTTCCGGGCCAGGACAACGACACATGGTAGGTTTGAAAAAAGCCCAGATGATGTCGCAGAGCTCTGATGTCGCCCGGAAAGCCCTCATTGATGCGGTCCTTGCCGATTGTGCCTTTTTGAGCCTTTTCAAAACGGCCGGCAAAAACCGATGGCACGGTATGAAAGTCGGACGGGTGCAGCGAAAAATACCGTGCTATTCTGGTCAGGTTGTAGGCAGACGGATGGGACGTGCCGTTGATATATCGATTGAATTGCTGCCGATTGAGGCCGATATCGCGGCAAATTTGCGAAACGGATTTTTTCTGGCTGCAGGCATAGCGAAGATTTTCAATGAAGTTACTGGTTTCCACGTATGAAACTGTCCAAGTCTGTCGTTTTTAATCGAATAGTGCGTAAAGTAGCATAAAAAAGCTTAAAAGTGCGAAGTTGTTTCTTGCCTTTCAGACTTTTAGGTTACTGGCAATCAGAGTGTGCGTATTCGGCTGGCCCAATATTCGGAGCCCTTTCTGCCATACGCATCCAAAGCGTTTCGCTTTCTACTATCACCCCCCGCGTAGCCTTTGCGTGGATGTTGGTGTGATCAAGATTATGTTCCGTCGTTAGCAAAAAGAGTGAATGATTATGACAAAAAGACCTTCCATTGACCCAATCCTGCCTAATAGCTTGTCTCGCCGCCAGTTTCTGGGAGCGACAGCTGCTGCAGGGTTCGCCATGACGGCTTCGGGTCTGATTGTTCCCAATTCAGCAATGGCTGCCGAAACGCCAAAAAAAGGGGGCAACCTCAAGCTGGGCATTAAAGGGGGCGCGGCGACTGATGTGCTTGATCCTGCTGCCGCTGCGGGCACGGTTTCTTTCCTGTGCAACCATCTTTGGGGCGACAAGATCGTGGAATCCGATCCCGAGACCGGTGCGCCGTTGCCCGGGTTGGCTGAATCTTGGGAATCATCGGCTGATGCGTCTGTCTGGACCTTCAAGATCCGCAAGGATGTTGCTTTCCATGATGGCTCTAAAATGACCGTTGCCGACCTTGTTGCAACGCTCAAGCGCCATACCGACGAGAAGTCAAAATCCGGTGCGCTGGGCTTGCTGCGTTCAATCAAGACTGTTGAAGACAAGGCCGGAGATCTGGTGATCACTTTGTCTGAAGGCAATGCCGACCTGCCATTGCTGCTGACGGATTATCATCTGATGGTGCAGCCAAACGGCGGCTATGATGATCCGAATGCGGCGATTGGTACGGGCGCTTTTACGCTTAAGAGCTATGAGCCGGGTATTCGTGCAACCTTTGAGAAAAACAAGAATGACTGGCGCGACGACCGCGGCCATGTGGACAGCGTCGAAGTGATCGTGATGAACGACAACACCGCGCGTATCGCAGCGCTGTCGTCTCGCCAAGTGCATTTCATCAACTTTGTTGAGCCAAAGACCATCAAGCTGCTGGAACGTGCGCCGCATGTGGATATTTTGCAGACGCATGCCAAGGGCTTTTACAGCTTCCAGATGTTCTGTGACACGGCCCCATTTGACAATAATGACCTGCGCCTTGCTATGAAATATGCGATTGACCGGCAGGAAATTCTGGACCGTATCGTCGGTGGCTATGGCTCTCTGGGCAATGACTATCCGGTCAACAGTACTTATCAGATGGCGCCGGACGATATCGAACAGCGCATGTATGATCCTGAAAAGGCAGCCTTCCACTATAAGAAATCCGGCCATGACGGGCCAGTGCTTCTGCGCACGTCCGATGCCGCCTTCCCGGGCGCTGTGGACGCTGCCGTGCTCTATCAGGAACATGCCAAGAAAGCTGGCATCAATATCGAAGTCAAGCGTGAACCGGCCGATGGTTACTGGTCCAACGTTTGGAATGTGAAGCCGTTCAGCGCCACCTATTGGGGCGGCCGTCCGACGCAGGATCTGCGTTATGCGACCTCTTATCTCTCCAGCGCAGACTGGAACGATTCCCGCTTCAAGCGCGATGATTTCGACAAGCTGCTTTTGGAAGCCCGCGCCGAGCTGGACAATGACAAGCGCAAGGCTCTCTATCGTCAGATGGCTGTCATGGTGCGCGATGAAGGCGGCAGTATCATTCCTGTTTTCAATGACTTCCTGAATGCATCGGCCAAATCCATGAAGGGCTTCGTGCATGATATCGGCAACGATCTTTCCAACGGCCAGATTGCAAGCCGTGTCTGGCTTGACGCCTGATTCCGGATTGTCGGAATGAAAAATTGGGGCCGTGGAACGCCACGGTCCTTCTCTTGCTGAAAACAAAAGAAGGTCTCCTATGACCCCTCAATCACTTTTCCGGCCATTTGTCGCCTTTTCGCGGCAGTTTCCTTTGGCTGCGAATATCCTGCGTCGTCTGTTGTTGTCCTTTGTGTTGCTATGGGCTGTAACAGTCATGATTTTTATTGGCGTTGAAGCCCTGCCGGGTGATTTTGCCACCACCTATCTGGGACAATCGGCAACCCCCGAGGCGGTTGCAAACATTCGCTCCGAGCTCGGGCTCGATCAGCCTCTTCTCACCCGCTATGTCACCTGGTTGGGAGATGCGGTGAGCGGCGATTTCGGCAATTCCTGGGCTAGTGGCCAATCTGTGAGCGAGCAGATTGGCAAGCGCCTTGGAAACTCGCTGTTTCTTGCGTTCTTTGCTGCACTGGTGGCTGTTCCCCTGTCGGTCGGGTTGGGACTGCTGGCGGTGCGCTATCGCAATCGAATCCCCGACAAGATCATCAATATCTTATCTCTCGCCGCAGTGTCGTTGCCCGAATTTTTTGTCGGCTATTTGCTGATCATGGTGTTTGTGGTGACATTCCCCACGGCGATTTTCCCGTCGACCGTCTATGACGGCATGGATTTTCTTACTCGGCTTGAATCCATCGCGTTGCCGGTTGCAACGCTGGTGCTTGTTGTGCTGGCCCATATGATGCGCATGACGCGGGCCGCAATCATTCAGGTCATGTCGTCCGCCTATATGGAAACGGCAGAGCTGAAGGGGCTCGATGGTCTCAGGATCATCATCAAGCATGCCGCGCCCAATGCGCTGGCGCCGATCATTAATGTAGTTGCACTTAACTTGGCTTATCTGATCGTTGGTGTCGTTGTGGTTGAAGTGGTCTTCGTCTATCCGGGCATGGGCCAATATATGGTGGATGCGGTGACCGTGCGTGACCTGCCGGTGGTGCAGGCCTGCGGCCTGATCTTTGCGACCATCTATATCGCGCTGAACATGACCGCCGATATTCTCGCCATTATCGCCAATCCACGTTTGAGGCACCCACGATGAGACTGAAAGAAATACCTATTTCGGTGTGGATTGGTATGACGGGCATTATCGTTGCCCTCATCTGCGCCTTTTTTGCACCCTGGATCGCCCCCTATGGCGAAACGGAAGTTGTCGGTGACGTTTGGGCGCCGGCATCGGATCAATTCTTCTTCGGGCTGGACAATTTGGGCCGGGATATTCTCTCGCGCATGATTTTCGGCGCGCGGACGACCTTGTTTGTCGCTTTCTGTGCGACGCTGTTGTCCTTTACGCTGGGCATCGTGATGAGCTTTATTGCGGCGACCAACAGAGGCTGGATCGATCTTGGCCTGTCGCGCTTCAATGACTTGATGATGTCCATTCCCACGCTGATTTTTGCGCTCGTGGTTCTGGCAACTCTGCCCCAGAATATGCCGACGCTGATCATCGTCATGGCGGTTCTGGATAGTACCCGCGTGTTCCGTTTGGGACGGGCCGTGGCGCTGGATGTCGCGGTCATGGATTTTGTCGAAGCGGCGCGCCTGCGCGGCGAGGGAACGGCTTGGGTGATCCTGCGAGAAATTCTGCCAAACACGCTGTCGCCGCTGCTGGCCGAATTCGGTTTGCGCTTTGCCTTTGCCATCCTGTTTGTTTCCACCCTGTCCTTCCTTGGGCTTGGCATCCAGCCACCCACCGCAGACTGGGGTGGCATGGTCAAGGATAACAAGGATGGTATCATTTTCGGCATTTCCGCTGCCTTGGTGCCCGGTGCGGCCATCGCCATTCTGACCATTTGCGTCAATCTGGTTGTTGACTGGCTGCTCAGACGAACTTCCAGCCTGAAAGGAGGGCGCGGCGATGCCTGAGCTTCTTGAAGTCAAAGACCTCAAAATCGAGGCGACCAGTTATCCGCCGGGGGAAGATCCAGTCCGCATCACCATTGTTGAGGGGATCAATTTCACCCTCGAAAGGGGCAAGGTGCTGGGTCTGATCGGGGAATCCGGTGCAGGCAAATCCACCATCGGCCTTTCCGCGCTTGCCTATGGGCGAGGCGGGGTTGAGATCACCGGCGGCCAGGCCTTGCTTGATGGAGAAGATCTGCTGGCCATGAATCGCAAGGAAATTCGCGCGATTCGTGGAGCCAAGGTCTGCTATGTCTCGCAGTCGGCGGCAGCCTCCTTCAATCCGGCTCACCGGATCGGGGATCAGGTGATTGAAGCCAGCCTTCGGCACAAGCTGATGACAAAAGCAGAGGCGCGTGAAAGAGCCGCCTATCTGTTTGATATTCTTGGGCTGCCTGAGCCGGAAAGCTTCGGCAAACGCTATCCGCATCAGGTGTCTGGTGGTCAACTGCAAAGAGCCATGACGGCCATGGCGCTCTGTTCCCGGCCTGATCTCATCGTGTTTGATGAGCCGACCACGGCGCTTGACGTGACCACGCAGATTGATGTGCTGGCGGCGATCAAGCTGGCCATCGAGAAGACAGAAACCGCAGCACTCTACATTACCCATGATTTGGCTGTGGTGGCGCAGGTGTCCGATGACATCATGGTGCTGCGTGATGGTGCCATGGTGGAATATGGTCCGACCGAGCAGATCATCGAGCAGCCCGAGGAAGACTATACCCGGGCGCTGGTCAATGTGCGCAGCATCAAGCATCAGGAAGCGGCTGATCAGAAGCGAAAATATTTCGAGATGAGCGGCATTCACGCAGCCTATATTGGCGGCGTCAAGGTGCTCAATGATGTGTCGTTGCATGTGCCAAAAGGCCAGACGCTGGCGATTGTTGGCGAATCCGGCTCTGGTAAATCCACGCTGGCCCGCGTGGCGACCGGTCTGCTTCCACCCATGGCGGGAGAGGTGCGCATTGAAGGCGAGCCACTGCCTGCTGCGCTTAAGCAACGCTCGCGTGATCAGCTGCGTCGCTTGCAATTGATCTATCAAATGGCCGATACGGCGATGAATCCCCGTCAGACCGTGGGGCAGATCATCGGGCGTCCGCTTACCTTCTATGAGGGGGTCAGGGGCGCTGAACGTGACAGGCGTGTTCAGGAATTGCTCGATCAGATCGAGATGGGTGAGGGGTATATTGATCGCTATCCGGCCGAGCTATCCGGTGGGCAAAAGCAGCGAGTGGCGATTGCCCGGGCTCTGGCGGCCAAACCGGAAATCATCATTTGCGATGAACCGACCTCTGCTCTCGATCCATTGGTAGCGGACGGGATTCTGCATCTGCTGCTCGATCTGCAGAAGAAAAAAGGGCTTTCCTATATTTTCATCACCCACGATATCGCGATCGTTCGCGCCATCGCTGATAGCGTCGCGGTGATGTATCAAGGCGAATTGGTTCGTTTCGGACCCAAATCGGAAGTTCTGAGCCCGCCATTTGATGACTATACCGATCTGTTGCTCAAGTCTGTTCCGGAAATGCATCTGGGCTGGCTGGAAGAGGTTCTTGCCACGCGCAAGATCGAATCTGCCGGTAACTGATAGCGCCAAACCAGCATTGCCTGCGGGCAGAATACACATGAAATAGAAAGCAATATTATGGAAAAACGAAGCTTTTCCGTCTCTGAGGACGTTTGGATCACGCTGAAGGATGGCACTCGTCTTGCCACGCGCATCTGGATGCCGGAAGGGGCTGAGAAGGACCCTGTGCCAGCCGTTCTCGAATTTCTGCCTTATCGCAAGCGGGACGGAACCTCGCCGCGTGACGAGAGCACTTATCCGGTCTTTGCCGAAGCTGGCATCGCCGGAGTGCGTGTTGATATTCGCGGCTCGGGCGAATCTGAGGGTGTGATCGATGGGGAATATACCCCGCGTGAATTGTCCGACGCCTGTGAGGTCATCGAATGGATTGCCAGCCAGTCATGGTCCAATGGCAAGGTGGGCATGATGGGCATTTCCTGGGGTGGCTTCAACTGTCTGCAGACGGCTGCTCTCAAGCCCGAGGCGCTGAAGGCCGTGATATCCATCGCTTCGACGGTGGACCGCTTTAATGATGACATTCACTACAAGAATGGCTGTCATCTCTATGCCAACTTGTCCTGGGCTTCGACCATGCTCACTTACCAGTCGCGCACGCCGGACAAAGCGCTGGTCGGCGACAAGTGGAAAGAGATGTGGCTAGAGCGTCTGGAAGGGGAACCCTTCTTCCTTGAAGAATGGATCGAGCATCAACGGCGCGATGCCTATTGGGAACATGGTTCCATTTGCGAAGATTTCGAAGGCTTCGACACGCCTGCTCTGGTGATTGCCGGTTGGGCCGATGGCTACCGCAACACGCCGCTCAAGGCGGTTGAGGGCGTCGGGGAAAAGGCCAAGGCGCTGATTGGTCCGTGGATTCATAAATATCCGCATTTCGCATGGCCCAAGCCGCGGGCTGACTTCCACGGTGAGGCGATTGCATGGTGGAATCGCTGGCTGCGTGATGAACAGAACGGAGCCGAATCAATTCCTCAGGCCCGTGCCTATATTCTGGATGGTCCCCGTCCGAAGGCATGGCGGGATGAAGATCCGGGCTTCTGGGTGGCCAAGGATACATGGTCAAAACCAGAGGTTGCCGTTTTCTCGATCGCAGGTGACAAGTGTCTGACAGAAGGAGAGGGCGGAGCCGGCGTTGGTGACATTTACCTGCGCTCACCACTCGATAGTGGCGTCAATTCCGGTGAATGGTTCACCTTGAAGCCAGATGCTGAAATGGCGGGCGATCAGCGGGTTGATGATGCCGGTGCTCTGGTTTTTGAAACAGCGCCGCTTCAGGACGAGGCTGTTTATCTGGGCATGCCGGAATTGTCGCTTGACCTTTCCTGCTCGGCCGACTGGGAGAATATGGTTGCGCGTATTGTGGATGTGCATCCTGATGGAACAGCCACGCGGGTGGTCTACGGTGTTCTCAACCTTGCGCATCGCGATGGCTATGCCGAGCCGAAAGCCATGCCCAAGGATGAGAAGGTCTCCGTGACCATGCGTCTGGATGCCTGTGGTTATCGCTTGAAGCCGGGTCATCGCATGCGCCTGTCGCTGGCAACGGCCAGCTGGCCGCTCATTCTGCCGTCGCCGGAAGCGCCGGGGGTTACAATCGATACCGCTTCGATTCGTCTTGCCATGCCGCTTCTGGGGGCACATGAGCGCATTGACATGCCTCAGCCGGAAAATCCCGATCCGCTGCCAAACTATACCTTTCTGGAAGCGGGCAGCACGCGGCGCTTCGTCGAGCGGGATTTGATGACGGGTATGACCCATTATCACATTCAGGAAGACACCGGCTTTGAAGAGCATCCTGATACCAAGCTGCGTAATCAGGAAACGCGTACAGAATGTTGGTCTATCAATGCCGATGATCCGCAATCCATGAAAGGTGTCTGTGAAGGCACCACGCGCTATGAGCGGGAAGATGGCTGGAATGTGCGTACGCATACGCGCACGGAGTTGACCTGCACAAAGACCGAATGGATTTTGTCTGCTTCGGTTAAGGGCTATGAAGGGGGAGAGGAAATCTTTTCCAAGAATTTCAGCAAAACAGTCAAGCGTGACTTCATGTAAAGATGATTGCGTGCTTGTGGCGTCACTGTTGTGACCCATGATATCAAAAGGAAACCCCGCCAAATGGCGGGGTTTTTGTTTGTCGTGGTCTTTGAGGCCAAGGAGCTGTCTCCAGTTGGTTTTAAGATCAGTAGGCCCCGCGCACATGCTGGGCGACTTTTTCCTTGTAGAAGGCGATGAGGTCGTCATGCAGTTGCTGTGGCAAGGGTGCCAGATCTGAAATGACGGCATTGCGTCCGATCTGGTCCGGGCGGCTGGCTCCGGGAATGATGGTTGAGACAGCATCATGGTCCAGAATCCAGCGCTGGGCCATGTCAGCCATGCTCATGCCTTCGGGCAGCATGCCCTTAAGCTCTTCAACCAGCTCCAGACCTTTTTCATATGGCAGGCCAGCGAAAGTTTCGCCCACGTTGAAGCACTGGCCATCGCGGTTGAAATTGCGGTGGTCATTCTCGGCAAATTTCGTGTCAGCAGAGAATTTGCCAGATAGCATGCCACTGGCCAGCGGCAGGCGGACGATGATGCCCACGCCCTTGGCCTTTGCCTGAGGCAGAAGCTCTTCGGTGAGTTTTTGGCGGAAGATGTTGTAAATCACCTGCAGGCTCAAAAGGCCTTCCTGCTCAATGCACATCAGCCCTTCTTCAACCGTTTCCACACTGGCCCCGAAATGCTTGATCACGCCTTCGGACTGCAGAGCGCGCAGCCAATCGAAAATGGCTCCTTCCCGCATCACTTCGGTGGGAATGCAGTGAAGCTGCACCAGGTCGAGGCAATCCATGCCGAGACGTTTGCGTGACGCATCGATACCCGCCCGCAAGGACTGCTCGCTATAACCATTCGGATAGACATCGCCGCGACCAAACTTTGTGGCCACACGGATGTCTGAGCGGTCCTTGCTTGCGAGGAATTTGCCGATCAGGCTCTCGCTCTTGCCATCGCCATAGACATTGGCGGTGTCAAAGAAGGTCACGCCCTTTTCCAGTGCGGTTTCCAGAATGGAAAGGCCTGTTTCTTCCGCCAGAGCAGCACCCCAGTCTGCACCAAGCTGCCAACAGCCAAGGCCCACTTCGCTGACGATAAAGCCATCTTTGCCCAATTTACGACTATGCATAGTATCCTCCCCAATATGTGATCGTCTAAAAAGCAGGTTTTTCAGAAACCAGCCAGCAATCCGTGGCACATTCGAAATAAATCTCGTGCGATTCTTGCGATCTTCGCGCAGGATATGCTCTTTGTTTCAAAAGGGAAAGCGCCCGGCACTGTCGAAAATATGGATCATTCTTTGAACCATCTTAAGTCGACCATATAATTGACTGAAATATTTGCGTGATTATATGTAGTGTGAACTCAAGAACTGGAATTGAATATGTTTGATAGCTTAATGCAGGTGTTTCGCGATCTCGCCGGCGCATCGGAAGACAGTGAGGTTTTCTCCGATAGTGATCTGCGCGTGGCAACTGCTGCACTGCTGGTGCATCTGATGTCGATTGATGGCGTGATCGATGACAATGAAACCGAAGAAATCCGCAAGGTGCTGAAAAAGCACTATTCCCTCACCGATTCGGAAACTGCCGAACTGATTGATTTTGCGAGCAAATGCGATGAGGAATCGGTTGATCTTTATAAATTCACCTCCGTGCTCAAACGGGAGCTGGATGAAGACGGGCGTATCAAGATCATCGAAATGATGTGGCAACTCGTTTTCGCCGACGGGCAAATTCATGAATTCGAGGACAATCTGGTCTGGCGTGTTTCCGAGTTGCTGGGCGTATCCCGACGGGATCGCATCCGAATGCGACAGCATGTACAGGCCCAGATTGAAAAAGAAGCTGAATGAGTTCTGATTTGCAAAAGATACTGATCATTCTTCATCAGGAAGCCTCAACCCCCGGTCGGGTTGGATATCTGCTGGAGCAAAGAGGGTACTCGCTGGATATCCGGCGGCCTCGCTTTGGGGATCCTTTGCCTACGAGCATGAGCGAGCATGCCGGTGCCGTGATCTTCGGTGGCCCGATGAGCGCCAATGATGAAGAGGACTATGTTACCAAGGAGATTGACTGGATTTCTGTGCCCTTGCGTGATGAGACGCCATTTCTGGGCATCTGTCTTGGCGCACAAATGATGTGTCGGCAGTTGGGTGGGCAGGTTGAGTTGCATCCTTGCGGGCTCGTCGAGCGCGGCTATTACGAAATTGCGCCGACCGATGAAGGCAAGGTGCTGTTTGATTGGCCAGAGAAGGTTTATCAGTGGCATAAGGAGGGCTTTTCGCTGCCTTCCGGTGCCGAGCGTCTGGCCAGTAGCTCTTATTTCAGCAATCAGGCCATGCGATATGGAAAAAGCGCCTATGCCATCCAGTTCCATCCCGAAGTCACTTTGCAGATGATGCATCAGTGGACGACGGTTGCTGCCGATCACCTGACGGTGGAGGGCGCGCGCAAGCGTGGAGACCATTTCAGAGAGCGCAGCGCTTATGACCCCTATGTCGAGCGTTGGTTGAACCGCTTTCTTGATGTCTGGATCGGTGCCGGTCCCGCTCGCTGATGCTGCGATTGAGTCATGCAATTTGCAATGGAGGCTTTGCATATTGCGGGTCGGGTTGTTACCAAAGCCTTGACCGGATTATGCGCTTTTCTAGATCCTGTGGTGATTTTGGGCATCTGGCTACTAAATGTGTCTTTTGGAATTTTTCTCACGCTTGGCACGCCGCTTGCTCAGTAAAGAGCAAGCTGGCATTTGGTGTTCGCGTAGCCAGCACCTCATCTCATCAAGCCCCGATGCACCTGTGTTTGCGTATGTATCGGGGCTTTTTGTATTTTAAAGGTTTGCTTTTTCCAAAACTTAACACAGTTCAGGCATAAGAAAGCATGAGGTAATACCGACGTTTCGTCTCTCTTTGGCCCTTGCAGGGGGGGCTATAGATCGCTACATGTCTCAACATATATTCGGGGTGAGCAGCCCCCGTGGCGGGTGCATAAATATTTTGGGAAGTCGTAAGGACCGAGGTCTCTTTTTCCGAACACGAGGATGACTATGACAGCTTTAATTCTTTTGATTGATCAGGTTCTGGCGATCTACACCTATGTTGTAATCGCGTCGGCGGTTTTCTCATGGCTGTTCGCCTTCAATATCGTCAATCCGCGCAATCAGATTGTCTCCTCGATTTACGAGGTTTGTTGGCGGTTGACCGAACCGGTTCTTGGACGTATCCGCTCGATTATCCCTGCAATGGGTGGGCTGGACCTTTCGCCGGTCATTTTGCTGCTGGGGATCTTCTTCGTTCGGAATCTGCTCAGAACCGGGCTCTATTGATCTGTTCGAAGAGGAGAGGACGACAGCCCGCCTCTTTTAAAATCCGGCCATAAGAAAAGCGCGGAACCGGTGGGTTGCCGCGCTTTCTTGTTTCTGGCCGACAGGAAGACTTATTTCTTCATGTTGTCGATGGAAATCTGGATCATTTCCTTGGCTTTTTCCGGGCCTGCCCAGTCTTCGATCTTTACCCATTTGCCTGGCTCAAGATCTTTGTAGTGCTCGAAGAAATGCTTGATCTGCTCAACGAGGTTTTTCGGCAGGTCTTCGTAGGTCTTGATGTGATCATAGTGGCTGGTCAGCTTGGTGTGTGGCACTGCAACGACTTTTTCGTCTTTGCCGCCATCGTCTTCCATGATCAGAACGCCGATTGGACGCGCGCGCATGACAACGCCCGGGGTCAGCTGTGCGTCGCCAACAACCAATACATCGATCGGATCGCCATCGTCAGCCAGCGTGTTCGGAATGAAGCCGTAATCGCAAGGATAGGCCATCGGGGTAAAGAGGAAACGATCAACGAAGACCGCGCCGGATGCTTTGTCTACTTCATATTTCACCGAAGAGCCTTTTGGCACTTCGATGACAACGAAGATATCTTCCGGGGCGTCTTTGCCAGCAGGGATTTCGCTAATATTCATAGGTGCAACTCCAATTGAGATCACGGTGTTACAGCCGGTTTAGGGTGTCTCAGCGATGATGGCAAGACAAACATTCGGTTTAGCTGACAGAATGGGCCAATTTGCCCAAGCTTGGGGATGCTGGCCCCTTGCGCGCATGCCCAAGCAAGCACAGGGCGGCCTGTTCATCCTTTGGAAACCATAATTTGTGGAATTTTCCCTGTCGTTGGCCTTACCCGTTCCGATAGTAAGGGATGTTCAGATTTTGCAGCCAGAATGATGGGGTTCAAAGAGGAGCGTTGCTGATTGAGTGAGGGAGGCAGACTATGACACTGTTCGATCCGATGAAATTCATGGCCTTTGTCGCAGGCTTCTCGCTCGTGAGCAGCGTCGTGCTGTTTGGCTGGATTCTTTAGGGTGTGATCGCAGCTAAAAATCACTGCCTAATTTTTAGACAGTGCGCTCTTGGCGCAAAAAGCGTCTCTTGCTCTTCCTGATTTTCCATTGTTTGTCTTGCGAAAGTGACGCGTGTGTCTGGCGCTTCCTTACACTGGTTGCCGCTGTGCCGGGGCGCACGCCTTCTGCTGGTCTTGTGCCTCATCGCTATAGACAAAAAGAAACCCGCCGGTGTTCCGACGGGTTTCCCCCTCTGGGCCTGTGCAAGTAGGCCGTGGGCGCTTTAGGCGAAGAAGGTGATCAGGAGGACTCCGCCTAGCCCATTTTATTATACGCGCTGGCTACCGATGCCGAATTCCGGATAAGCTTCGACGCCGATTTCAGCTTTGTCGAGACCGATATATTCTTCTTCTTCGGTAACGCGGATGCCCATGGTTGCCTTCAGGATACCCCATACGATGAAGGAGCAAACCAGAGTGAAGACGCCGTAGGAGATTACGCCGATGAACTGGGTAGCGTAGGAGGTGCCATCGTTGGTGAACGGAACAACCAGAGTGCCCCAGATACCGCAGACAAGGTGAACCGGGATCGCACCAACAACGTCGTCGATTTTCAGCTTGTCGAGAAGCGGAACAACGATGATGACGAGGATTGCGCCGATTGCGCCGATGATGATGGATTCGCCGATGGTCGGGGTCAGAGGCTCAGCGGTAATGGATACCAGACCAGCCAGTGCGCCGTTGAGGACCATGGTTACGTCGACCTTCTTGTAGAGAATCTGCAGAAGGATCATCGCGGCAACAACGCCACCAGCGGCAGCCATGTTGGTGTTGGCAAAGATGCGGGAAACGTCGGAAACGTCACCGATGGTGCCCATAGCGAGCTGGGAAGCACCGTTAAAGCCGAACCAGCCGAGCCACAGGATGAAAGTACCCAGAGTAGCCAGCGGAATGTTGGAAGCAGGCATCGGGTTTACAGAACCGTCAGCACCATATTTGCCTTTACGAGCACCAAGCAGAAGTGCACCAGCAAGAGCTGCCCAGCCGCCTACGGAGTGAACGAGGGTGGAACCGGCGAAATCGGAGAAGCCCATTTCGGAGAGCCAACCACCGCCCCACTGCCAGGAACCGGCGATCGGGTAGATGAATGCGGTCAGCACTACGGTGAAGATCATGAACGGCCACAGTTTGATGCGCTCAGCCAGGGTGCCGGACACAACAGATGCTGCGGTTGCCACGAAGACCATCTGGAAGAACCAGTCGGAAGCCGTGGAATAGCCGGTATCAAGAGCGTCGCCGCCTACCGGATCAAGAGCGTAGAAGAAGGAGAAAGACCCGATATAGCCGCCGTCAACGCCGGTATACATCAGGTTATAGCCGACCAGATAGTACATGATGCCAGCAACGGCATAAAGGGAGATGTTCTTCATGCTCTGCATGGAAACGTTCTTGGAGCGAACAAGGCCAGCTTCGAGCATTGCGAAGCCTGCTGCCATCCACATCACAAGGAAACCGCCGATCAAGAAGAGCAGGGTGTTGAGAATATATTGCGTATGGGCGGCAGCTTCGCCGGTTGCTGCTGGAGCAGCTGCCGCTGCTTCTGCTGCTTCCTGTGCGAGGGCCGGGCCAGCCATAAGGCTTGCTGCGCCAACAAGAAGGGCAAGGGTTACTTTTGACATTTGATTGTCCTTGTTTTTCACTTCTACTTGATTGGGGTTGGGCTTAGAGCGCGTCGTTGTCGGTTTCGCCGGTACGGATGCGCATGACATGCTCGAGTGAGGTGACGAAAATCTTGCCATCGCCAATCTGGCCGGTTGCTGCTGCCTTCGAAATGGCTTCGATGGTCTTTTCAGCCTTGTCTGCTGTTACGGCAACTTCGATTTTCAGTTTCGGCAGGAAGCTGACGGAATATTCGGTTCCGCGATAGATTTCCGTATGACCGCGTTGACGACCAAAGCCCTTAACTTCAGTCACGGTCAGGCCTTCAATACCTTCGGCAGACAATGCTTCACGCACAGCTTCCAACTTGAAAGGCTTGATAATGGCAATAATGAACTTCATGGCACTCTCTCATGTCCCTCTTATGGGTTTTGTCCCTCTGTCGGGTTTGAATGTCATGCCCCAAATTGCAATCAGCCGGGGCAAAACCTCTTGTTTTGTGCTTTCTCTCTTACAAAAGCCGTGCCAGTTTTGTAACTTTTTATTAAGTTGTTGAAATGCTGTCCAAAATTCGATTTTGATAATAAAATCGATCTTTGCTTCATATTTGTGCACAGGGTGATTTTGCGATAATTATAGGCAAATTACAAAAATTGCCTATTTTTCATGCACACATTGTGGCCGTTTTGTGATGAGTGAAAAGCAATGAGTCATTTCAAGCTTTTAAACTGCACATTGATTGTGCGTAGGTTCTAAATAATCCGCATCTGTTAGGCTTAATCTTTCATTTACCGGTCAATTTCGCGTATAAGGCCTTCCTGAGCAGCTGATGCAACCAATGTGCCATCTCGCCGGTAAAGACTGCCGCGGTTGAAACCGCGGCCACCACCTGCCCATGGGCTGTCCTGACAATAGAGCAGCCATTCGTCAGCGCGAAAATCACCATGGAACCACATGGCGTGGTCCAGACTGGCGGCGCTGATGGTCTTACTGAAAACGGAGAGGCCATGCGCGAAAAGGGACGTGTCCAGCAAGGTCATGTCCGAGGCATAGGCCAATGCGCATTTGTGGATGGCCGGATCATCGGGGAGTTTCGATGTTGTGCGCACCCAGATGAGTTGCTGCGGCTCCAGTTTTTTACGCGTTACATAATGTTCCATATTGATGGGGCGCAGCTCGATAGGGCGCTCGCGACGGAAATAGGCCTTTATATTGTCCGGTGCCTTGGCAACATAGCTCTCATAGACCTCTTCCTCGCTGGGCAGATCTTCCGGTCCGGGAATGTCGGGCAGCTCGATCTGGTGGGAGAGACCTTCTTCCTTCTTGTGAAAGGAAGCGGCCATGTTGAAAATGGCTTTGCCATGCTGGATGCCCAGAACGCGGCGTGTGGAAAAGGACCGCCCGTTGCGCAGTCGGTCCACCTCATAAATGATTGGTGTCTTGGGGTCGCCCGGGCGCATGAAATAGCAATGCAGGGAATGGGCGCTGCGTTCAGCCTCCACCGTTCGGGATGCTGCCACAAGGGCCTGTCCAATCACCTGACCGCCAAAAACCCGTTGCCACCCATCCTGCGGGCTCATGCCTCTGAACAGGTCTGTTTCCAGAGTTTCGAGATCCAGAATGGAGAGGAGGGTATCAATTGCTGACGTCATGAAAAATGTCCCGGGATTTGTGGATAGCGATATAATGTTTTCAAACAGGATAAGGCCAAGGCCTATCTTAGCGCTTATAGCAGGAGATGGCGCGACGAAAAAATCGCTTTCTCTAGTCAGTTTGTCGAGATCTTCCGATTTCTTATCACTATATAATGGAAACGGAGTGCAGGCAGCGTTATGGTGCGGCCACATTAAAGGCAGGCAGAAGGGATTAAAGCATGAATTCACCACGGCACGCAAAGGCAGAACCGGTCGGAGCCAATGACAATGCGTCTTGCCTGAAGGAAAGCTATGATCTGGTGATTGCCGGAGGGGGATATGTTGGTTTGTCGCTGGCGCTGGCCGTGCGGCAGGCAAGCGGCTTGTCTGTTCTTGTTGTCGAGCCTCAGGTCATGGAGCGCATGCGCAAGGATGAGCGTGCGTCTGCGGTTGCCTCTGCGGCGACGCGGATGCTGCAAAGCCTCGGTGTGTGGGACACAATCGCGCCAGATGCCGAACCCATCCGGAAAATGGAAGTCACCGATAGCAAGCTCAAGGATATCGTGCGTCCGGTTTTGCTGACCTTTGAGGGCGGAGCCAAGGATGGAGAGCCGTTTGCCTATATGGTGCCGAACGGGGCCATGGTTGGCGCTCTTGGCGATGCGGCAAAGGCCGCCGGGGTAGATGTTCTGGAAGGACACAGCGTCAAGGATTTCATCGTTGATGGCTCTGCTGTTTCTCTCTTCTTGCAATCTGGCGAAACGGTCGGCGCCAAGCTGCTTGTGGCGGCCGATGGGGTACGCTCGCGTTTGCGGGATCTAGCCGGGATTCACGTGAATCGGTTTGATTATGATCAGATCGGGATTGTAACCACGGTTGAACATGAGCGCCCGCATGAAGGCTGTGCGGTGGAGCATTTCCTACCTGCTGGCCCCTTTGCTATTTTGCCGCTCAAGGGTAATCGCTCATCTCTGGTGTGGAATGAGCGCACAGATGATGCCAAGCGCTTGCTGTCCATGGATGACTTTACCTTCGGGCTTGAACTGGAGCGCCGGTTTGGCAAACAGCTGGGCGCACTTGAGGAAAAAGGGCCGCGCAAGGGCTTCCCTCTCGGGATGGTTCTGGCGCGCTCCTATGTCGCTTCGCGATTTGCACTGGTAGGCGATGCCGCGCACGGGATTCATCCGATCGCCGGGCAGGGGCTCAATCTTGGATTCAAGGATGTCGCTTCTCTCGCCGAGGTGATCGTTGAGGCTGCGCGCCTTGGGCAGGATATCGGGGCGTTTGATGTGTTGGAGCGCTATGAGCGCTGGCGCCGGTTTGACGTCACGCAGATGGGTGTCACCTGCGATCTGCTCAATCGGCTCTTTTCCAACAAGAGCGAGGTGCTGCGCCATGTCCGCGATTTCGGCCTCGGCATGGTGGATCGTTTGCCGGGCCTCAAGCGCATGTTCATCGAGGAAGCCGCGGGTCATCGCGGTGAGGTGCCCAAGCTGCTGCGCGGGGAAGGCCTCTAGTCTCTGTGGGAAAGAAAGCTTACAGCCCTTCCGCGATAGCACTCAGTCTTCCAACTGGCGTGCTTCGCTGGGCAGCATGATGGGCACGCCATCTCTGATCGGATAGGCGAGCTTTGCAGCGTGGCTGATCAGCTCTTGCGCGTCTGCATCATAGGTGAGCGTTGTCTTGGTCAGGGGGCAGACAAGAATTTCGAGCAATTTGCGATCAACCGTGCCGGTCTTCTCGCCGACGCCATGATCTTGGTTTTCTTTTTTGCTCATGATGGGTCCTATCTGTCCTGACCGGCTTGTTGCTGCAGGTCAGATCACTGCAAGGTTTGAGGGGCTTCGCCACTTTCGCTGGCCAGATGCATTTCCGTCATGGCAATCAGCGTGTCGGCACGCAGAGCCAGACTTTCCGCTTCCAGGAGCGCCTGTTTTTCTGCCAATCCATAAGGGCTCATCATGGAAAGGGAGTTGACCAGCACTTCGTTGGAGGATTTTCCGATGCTGTCCCAGTCTGCTTCCATATCATTGGCCTCAAGAAAGGCGCGGAAGGCTTCCAGCAGACCTTCCCTGTTCACCTGATCTTCGCCAAGGCCTTCGGTCAGATCATGCACATACTCTTCGCAGTCGATCTCGGCGAGGCGGAAGGGCAGGTCGGTGAGCATTTCCTTGACCAGCTTGAAACGGCAAATGCCGGACAAGGTGACCAATACGCGCCCGTCTCCGGTTTCGCCATAGGCCGAGATACGCCCCAGACAGCCGACTTGCTGAAGCTTGGGGGCGTAGAGCTTTTCAGGCGCATCGCTTTCTGCCGGATCGCCTTCAGGCTCGAGCGGCTGGATGATACCGATGATCCGATCCTTATGCATGGCATAGTCGATCATCATCAGATAGCGTTCTTCGAAGATATTCAGCGGCATCTGGGTGCGTGGCAGCAACAGGGCTTCCTCCAGGGGAAACACCGGAATGATAGCGGGAATGTCTCTCGGGCTGTCATAATATGCATTGCCTGCCTGAGCCATTTGATCTCCTTGTTTTCGCTCGCTTTGAAGCCTGCGATCTGTGCTTTCTTCATTTGCATGGGTCGCATGCGCATCGAATGGAATAAAACTGGCCGCCGCATGCATAAGCGATGGGGCGGCTTTTCGTCAGTTATGAGAAAAGAATAGAGGATAGCTGCCGGCGGCCATAGACGCTGGCAGGGTCCATCACGCCCCAGCTTTCAAAGAATTGCAGAAGCTGTTTGCGGGCTCCGTCATCATTCCATTCGCGATCACGTTTGATGATGGCGATCAGCTGGTCGACGGCCTCTTCGCGTTTGTTCTTGCCATTGAGCGCCACGGCCAGATCGAACTGGGTCTGATTGTCTTCAGGATTGGCTTCCAGCTTGGCTTGCAATTCTGCCAGATCGCCCAGATCTGCACTCTGTTCGGCTAGCTCAAGGCTGGCCTTGACGGCAGACACATCCTGCTCCTTGAGGGCTTCCTCGGGCAGGCTGTCAAACAGGGTGCGGGCCTTTTCAACTTCTTCATTGGCAAGCAGGCATTTGATCATGCCGACAACGGCAGGGAGATGGTCCGGAACCTGCTGCATGATGGCGCCAAAAATCTGCGCGGCTTCAACCGGATTGCCCGCTTCGAGCAATTCGTTGGCATGATTGCAGGCTTCTTCTACAGGATCGGCCTGCGGCTCACTGCCATTCTTTTCGATGAAGGCCTTGATCTGGCTTGGTGGCTGCACGCCCATGAAGCCATCCACCGGGCGGCCATCCTTGAAGGCGACCACGGCGGGAACGGACTGGATGCCCATCTGCTGTGGGATGGCGGGGTGATCGTCGATATTGAGCTTGACCAGCTTGACCCTGCCCTTGGCCTCGGTGACGGCCTTTTCCAGATCCGGGCCCAGCTGTTTGCAGGGGCCGCACCATGGTGCCCAAAAATCGACGAGGATGGTTGTGCTATTGGACGCTTCGATCACATCCTGCATGAATTCCTGCGTCGAGGTATCCTTGATAAGCGGGCCAGTGTCTTGCGCCGGCTTCGGAGCGGGAGTTGGCTGCGGAGCTGCGCCGAAAGATTGCGCATTAGAGCTCTGGGATGTGGTGTAGCTGGCGGACATGCCGCTTCCGTAGCCATATGTGGTGTTGCTCATCTGGACGGTCCTTTTCGTGAGGGACTGTGCCTGCCTTTGGATCTTGGACAGTGTCTAAGTCTGTTTGTCAAAGCCGCTATGTAACCGGGTTACATGCCCTGTGATTTGTCGTCCCCAATATGGGATAGTGGCACATTTTGTTCAATGCCCAATTGGCCTGAAAGTCGATTAACATGTCCGCCTTTCGGGCAGAGGCACAAAGATCCGGCTTGTCTCGCCTAGGCGTCTTCTTTTTCGAGCGCCAATATGGTCGGGCTATGACCCGTGCCTTCGAGAAAGCGCAGCAGATCCTGTTTCGAGATAGCCGTCGTGGCAGTATTTTCCAAAGGGTGGAAATTCACCAGATCCTGTTCCATTAGATTGGCGTCGAGCACCAGATTGATGGCGTGGTCTTCCTTGTCGTTGATCAGAGCAAAGGGGGTGACCGAACCGGGGCGCACACCCAGATGCTGCCACAACAGGTCTGCATTGCCAAAGCTGACGCGGCCGCAATCATATTTCCGATGAAAGCTTTTGAGGTCCACCTCCGTGTCATTGAGGCAGACAACCAGCATCATCTTGCCCTTCTTGTCCTTGAGAAAGAGATTCTTGGTGTGACCACCGGGCAGGTCTTCCTTGATCTTGTGGCTTTCGCTTACGGTGAAAACCGCCTCATGCTCATGAGTGGTGGTTTCTATGTCGAGTGCGGCGAAAAAATCAAAAAGATCTTGGCGGCTGCATTTTTCTGATGAGGTCATTGAACTGTGCTCTGGAAAGATTGATCAGGTCTGAAAATAGGGGCGGACGCTGTGATCCGATAGCATGGAGTACTGTGTTGGGGCGAGTTAACTGTCTGTAAGGCCCGGCTTTCTCTCATCTAGCTAATAGAGTGAAGGGGCCGAACCTGCAAGGGATGACCCGTCGTAGAGGCGGCAAAGCGGCCAGCAAGTTTTTCACCGTTTGTGAAAAACTTGCACAGCCAGTGGGAAAAAATCATTTTTTGTAATTTCCCTGTTGCAATTGCTCCTCAGGTCGTACATATAAGCACCCACAGACGGCACGGAGCGCCGCAGCGAAGCAACGAAATGTTGCTAAGAGCTTGAAAAAGCTTAAGAGTTTCGCGGGTGTAGCTCAGGGGTAGAGCACAACCTTGCCAAGGTTGGGGTCGTGGGTTCGAATCCCATCGCCCGCTCCATTACATAAAAGGGTTCAGGAAATTTCCTGGGCCCTTTTTCGTTTACAATAAAGCCCTCATTCACAAGTCTGTTCACAATAGCCAACAGGCAAGGTGCGCAAAGCAAGCTTTGGCAGCGTTGCTCTACCACTGAGCGACACTCGCGAAATATCAGTTTCTAGGGGCCTTTCATCGCACGCAGTCTATATGACCTCTCCTTGCCACCCACCAAGGGGGGCTTGGGGGCTGCTCTATATTGCACTCGGGCTCAAAGATTTCTCGCCAAAATTATCAGGTTTTCCATCGTAAACGCCTATAGCACAATCATGATTGAACTATCAGACCAATCAATCTCTTGTGTATTCAGTCCTCCATACGGCTCTGAATATGGGAGATGATAAATGCCCCAATAGTTTTCGCTCCTGCTAACGACGCTTCTGGATAGCGATGGTTGGTAAATATCTAAAATATTTGAATGTTTTATTTATACCGCAAATGGGCCAGTCTACTTAGAGTTAATGGGTTAAGAATGGGAGAAGGAAATGGCGTTGAAAGGCGTTCCTGCGGTCAAAAATAAAGAAGGACTTGATCACTCACGCCGTTTCGAGTTGAGCCGGGCAATTGATAGCCGCTTAGTTCAAGATGCAATTGATCATTTATATGCTGATTATTTGGAGCGGCGACAAGGCAGGAAGCCCAATCAACGTGATATCCCCCGGATACGGTGCTATTTAGAAAAGCTGTATGCTGAGCTTGTTGTGGCTACGCAGGAGGACCATGAACTTTATTTGGGTTACAATAGAGCGGCGGCATATTTCAAGCGAGGCGGTGAGTATTGGAATCTTCTCAACGATAAGCCGCTTCTTTCTCGTAGGCTTTTCCTTGAATTGATTGACTGCTTAGAACAAGGCGGCTGGATAGAGCATCACAAAGCTAAAGCGGGCTTTGGTGGATTTTCAACCTGAATGAGAGCTACGCGCAAGCTTAGAGATTGAATTGCCCCTAGAATTGTAGACACCTTGTCCCCTAAAAATGAGGCAAGGAGACGACGATGGCCCATATCCAATTCACTTAGAACACGATAAGCTCGCCCAGAGAAGAAGCCTTTTCAACGGTAGTCGCCCAGAACCGCTAAACCATCAAGCTCCTAACACCACGGCAAACGACAACCCCGAATGAATTAAAGACACTAGGCTCCCCTAAATTCGAACCATTTAGAACCCTAATATCTTGGACCCGTTGGACTAATCACATATCCCTTTTTCTCGATAGAAGGTATGGCTTAAGCGTTTCTCTATAATTTTACGCATGTCTCAGCAATTGATCGATATAATTTTCCTAAAACTCAATGTCTTTGGCCCACGGCATCGCTTCTTGCGCGCCCGAAGCCAGACAAGCCTTGGCGGATGCGACTACGGCCGTTTCGACTGCATCTTTGTAGGAAAGCTCGTTGTGCAATCCAGCAGCCAGATAACCGCAAAAGGTGTCCCCAGCGCCGACGGTATCAACAGGATCAATAGCCGGAGGTCGGATATGGCTGCTTTCGCCGACACCCGCGAGAATCGCGCCATCAGCCCCGAGTGTAAGAGCCAACGCCTTGCCTGTTTGCTGGCACCATTGGTCGGCAGCATTCGATGACGCTTCAAGGCCGGCAATTTTCTCGAACTCAGTTTCGTTGACGATAATCAGGTCAGCCTGCGCAACGGCATCCCCACTATCGGCCAACACAGGCGCGACATTGAGGATAGACATAGCTCCAGCCTGCTTTGCCATGCAAAGAGCCGTCAACGTGGCCTCTTGCGGAATCTCCTGTTGAAGCACAACGAGGTCGCTATTATTCAGACCTTGCAGATACTTCTTCACCATCTCTGAAGAAACAGCTTCATTGGCTCCGGGAAGCACAGCAATCGAGTTTTCACCCTTTGCGTCTATTTCAATGATCGCAATACCGGTCGGCATCTCCGTTCTTTCAACGCCCGAAAGATCAACGCCATCTTGAGCCAGGAATTTGGTCGCCAGTTCACCGTCCAAGTCTCTTCCCGAACAAGCGATCATACGCACCGGCGCGCCAGCACGCTGTGCTGCAACAGCCTGATTAGCTCCCTTACCGCCAGGACTTTTGACGAGCGAAGAGCCAAGGACAGTTTCACCCGGCAGAGGCAAAGCCTCCAGCCGAGCGACATAGTCCAGGTTAATAGAACCTACTATATATATCATAAGGTTGCTTAGCCCTTGAGTTCCATCTCTGAAAGCTTGCAGACACGGCGGCGGAATTCCTCGCTGGTAGAGAATTCCGCTTCCAGAAATGCTGAAACCAGATCTCGGGCCAGCCACAACCCAACAATTTGCGCCCCAATACAGAGAACGTTGACATTGTCATGTTCAACACATTGATGGGCAGAATGCACGTCATGCCCAACAGCAGCACGGATACCGGCCCTCTTGTTGGCGGCAATAGCTGCTCCCACCCCTGTGCCACAAACCATGATGCCCCTCTCCGCCTTGCCTTCGAGCAGAAAATCAACGAGCGCGTTGGCAACATCAGGGAAGTCGACTTCGCCAGCATCATAGCAGCCTACGTCAGTTACCTCGTGACCTAAAGCCTCGATATGCGTAATAATATCGGCCTTGAGCGGAAATCCCGCATGGTCTGAACCCATTACAATTTTCATATGTTTTATTCCGTTTGATCGTTTTCCGGTCTAAAGGTGACTATTCCTGATTGGTCAGCCTGTCGTATGTGCGGAACATGGCCTGGTTGCCATTGGATCCTTCTCCATGGGCTCGTGCTTCAAGATAGAGAGCTGTAGCCATCGCCAAACCAGGCAGGGCCAGCCCCTTCTCGAATGCGGCCTCGCCTGCGAGGCGCAAGTCCTTAAGCTGCAAATCGATCCGGAAGCCAGCACTGTCATCCTTGGCAATGACCTGAGGTCCAAGATTCTCAAGCATCCATGACGCGGCAGCCCCGCCCATCAGCGTATTACGCAATAGATCGAGGTCAGCACCCTGAGCACGACAGAGGGCAAAAGCTTCACACATGGCCTGAATATGAACACCAACCATCAACTGGTTGCACATCTTGAAGACCTGCCCCATGCCCAGTTTGCCGGCATGGGTGATCGTCGTTCCCATGGCACTGAGCACTGGCTGAGCCCGTTCAAAGGCCACATCAGAACCGCCACACATGATGGAAAGCGTACCGCCGATTGCCCCCTTGACGCCACCGCTAACCGGCGCATCTAACAGCTCAACGCCATTTTTAGCCAGTTGTTCTCCAATTGCCTGAATGCCCGATGCTGAAATTGTACTCATATCAATAACAAGCATGCCAGAAGGAAGGATATTCCCGATTCCGCCATCCCCCAGCAGCACACTCTGCACATGCGGTGTATCCGGAAGCATGGTGACAATGGCATCAACACCTTCAACTGCGTCAGCAAGAGTTTCGGCAACTTCGACTCCATCGCTGCGCAGGTTTTCTACCGCCACTGGGCTGAGGTCGAAGGCTTTGACAGAGAAACCCGATTTACGAAGGTTGGCAATCATAGGCCGGCCCATAACGCCAGCGCCAATGAAAGCGACAGATGACATACCCTCTACAGCTCGTTCAGTCATGTTGAGGATCCTTTCTTACGAGTTGATTTTCAAGAATAAAGAGAATTGAGATAGCCGCGGAAACAGGAATGATCAGGTAGACCCATCCAAGCGGTAGCCTTAGAACCGGGGTGAACTGACCAAAGGCACTCTCTGCGAATTCAATGCCGTACCAGGCAACGCCAGCCATGGAGACCACACACAGCAGATCAACCAGATGCCCGAAAACGCGTGCGGCAAGCTCGCCAAATCCTTCCACGATAATCGTGGTCGCCAAATGCGAGCGAAATCTGAAACCAAGAGCAATACCACTGAAGATAGCCACAACGAAGCAAGACATCAGGATGTCATCAAGCCAAAGCACTGACATGGAGAGTAAACTGCGAACAAAAACCTGAATGCCAACACAGAAGAACATGGAGGTCAAAGCCACTCCAAGCAGCACAGCCGTAATTTTCGCTAGCCAACGGCATAGGCTAAGATAGGGAGCAAACAGTCTCATGGCGTCACCCATGTCACGATAGAAGGGAAGATCCAGATCAGCATCGTCACGAAAAGCATTGCCAGAATGAAGGGTACGCATTCCCTGGCTACGTCCCAGACCCGTACGGGGCAGATTGACGAAACAACAAAGAGACACAACCCCACTGGCGGAGTGATCAGTCCTATCGCGAGCACCACCAAGATAATCATTGTAGCAACCAGAGGATCAACACCTACCTGATTGAACAGGGGAATGATGATAGGCCCAGCCATAAGAATGGTAGTTGTTGTGTCAAGGAACATTCCCAAAACAAACATCAAGACTGAAACCGCTATGATGAAGCCAAGCGGAGAATCCGAAATTCCCAGTATCAGGTTACCAATCTGCGCAGGCACGCCGGCCACTGTCAGGAAAAAGGAAAATACTGTGGCACCACAGATGATGAACATGATTGTGGCACTTGTTATGCCCGCCTTTACGACGATCCGACCCAGTTGTGCAGGTTTCATTTCGCGATAGACAACAAAGCTGACCACCAGGGAATAGGCAAGCACAACAACCGAGGCTTCCGTTGGCGTGAAGACACCACTCAGAATACCACCGACAATCAGGACCGGCGCTCCGATAGCCAAAAGACCATCCATCAGTGAGGAAACGAAATAGGAGGTATTAAAGGCTCGAAATCCCCTTTGATATCCCCTTTTCTGACAGATCCATGTACTGACCAACGACATGGCAACCGTGATCAGAATGCCCGGAATAATCCCTGCCATAAATAGCTCGTTTAGCGATTGTCCGGAGATGAAACTCCAGACAATCATGGGAATAGACGGCGGGATAATCATCCCTACAGGCGAGGTTGCGGCAGTAATGGCGGCACTATATTCCCGCGAATATCCTTCGCGCTCCATCGCAGGGATCATCACTGATCCAACAGCCGATGTGTCAGCCACCGCAGACCCTGAAATGCCGCCAAAGATCATCGAAGCACCGATATTGGCATTGGCAAGCCCACCTGGAAGAAACCCGAAGCAAGCATCGCAAAAGCCGATCAGTCGCTTGGAGATACCTCCAGCTTCCATCACAGCGCCCGCCAGAATGAAAAAGGGAATTGCCAAAAGGACATAGCTTTCCGAGCCTGCGACAAATCTCTGAATAACGATGAGAATTGGAAACTCAAGAAGCCACAGCCCCAAAGCTCCGGACAAAAGCAGAGCAAGAGCGATTGGAACGCCGCTCAACAGCAAAGCCATGAGCGCGCCCAACGCATAAATTGCTTCGGGAGACATCTGTTATACCTCTAGTAAGAGAAGAGCCCTGGGTGGCTCTTCTCAGGTCTTTTGCGATCAGCGAGCTGCATCAATGGCATCGAGCCATTTGCCAGCTGCGTCGCCATATTCGCTCTTCAAGGCAGAGAGGCCCTTCTCTCGGAAAACAGCCAAGAATGCATCAAGGTCAATGTCGTCCGGCTTGATAAGCGTGATCTGATCCTTGATTTGATCCAGCAGCTTTTCTTCATCCTGCACGGCAATAGAAGGATATTCCGTGGCCACCTCAGAAGCTGCTCGGGTCACTGCATCTTGTTGGTCTTTGTCCAGCTTTTCCCATGCACGAGTACTCATGGACACCATATGCGGTGAGATACCCCAAGGCACCATGGACAGGGAATCCTGAACTTCATAAAGACGTGCCCCAACAATATTGCCAACAGGGTTATGCTGGCCCTGAACAACACCACGCTGAAGGGCAACATAAAGCTCGGAAAAATCGATTGGCGTAGGAATAGCACCAACAGCTTCGGCCATGATGTTGAAGGACGGAACGTTCGGATTACGGATCTTTACGCCTTTAAGATCCGATGGGGATTTGACCTCCACATCATTCATCGTGATATAGCGAAAGCCACCATGCGGAACGACGAAAAGAGTTTTAACACCCGCATCCTGTTCAAAGGCTTCCATAAGGGCTTTACCTTTGTCACTGGAGAAGAAGTTCGTGAAATGATCCAGGCTCGAATAGAGCATCGGGGCCTCAAGAGCGCCAGCCCAAGGCACAAAATAGGAAAATGTGCCAGCAACAGTCATATCAAGAGTGCCACTGCGCACCCCATCCTGAAGCTGACGCTCGTTACCAAGCGTGCTCGAATTGAAAATCTGGAGCTTGACGCTGCCTGCACTGTAGTCCTGCACTTTTTGTGCAAACAAATCCGCAATTGTCTGCTGAGGGCTAACTGGAGCCCCGACATGACCAAGACGCAACGTCACGTTACCGGCAAGGGCGGTTCCCGCCATCAAAGCGCTGGCCAACAAGGCTCCAAAAACTGGATTTACTAAAATTCTCATATTTTCCTCCCGTATGAGATTTTTCAATTTCGTGACTTAGCCACGCTGGAGAGACATCCTCATGCGAATGGCTCGTCCTATTTCGAAATGCTCACGAATGGCGGCTTCAGCCGCATCTGCATTTCCCTCCGTCAGGATGGTCAAGATCCGATAGTGATCATCGATAACCTGCTTGCGGGTTTCTTCATCTGCCCCGACAAACTCACGCCGGTCAAAATGAGATCGTTTGAGAAGGTCCGCGATAGCCACATAAAGAGTTCGCAGCGCAGGAGATGCGCTCGCCTCAACCAACGCCATGTGAAAATTGTAATCAGCCTGAGATCCGGCGACAGGATCAGTAATCGTGTCTGCGATCTCGTCGGCATAACGACGCATTTTTTCAAAACCAGAAATGGTCGAACGCGTCACAACAAGCCGGGCGGCCTGACATTCAACCGCAATTCGCGCTTCCATCACATCATCCCCTTGCTGCGCAAGAGCAAAACTGACGAAGTCACCCAAAACGTTGATGTCGGGTGTGCGCACGATCGAACCGACACCGTGGCGGATTTCGATAACACTCAAAATGGAAAGTGCCCTTAACGCCTCCCTAAGAACGGGACGGCTCACCTCAAGCATCTGACAAAGGTCTCGCTCGGGCAGCAGAACATCTCCTTCCTTAAGGGCACCAGACAGAAGCTGCTCCCGCAAAAAGTCCATCACACGTTGATAGCCGTTTGTTGTTTTTCTAGCTGTATCTGCCATAATTTTTCCCAAGAGATCGTCTGTGGTATGACCACTCAAACATAACTCATCTTCATTTGCAAGGGCAGCACCATAATGCTTAGCCCAAAGGACCAGATTGATATATTCAGGACGCCTTCACCTAAATAACTCGACGCGAAAGAGAGCTTGTTCTAGTCGCTCAGCAAATTGACTTGGAGAACTGAACTCTCCAAGGGTGTGTATTTTCCATACGCTGGTGAAACCCTGATTATCGTCGATCGACAGATCAGATGACCAGTGTTTCTCTTGAAAATCCAGCTATCGGCAAAAGAAAGAAGGCTGCATATCTTCTGCATAGTTCGGTTACTCACTCCCGAAAGGCTGCTTAAAGGAAGAGGATTTGGCGTCCTCGAATGTTCGCTCTTGCTCGCTTCATAAGAGGCTTCGCACCTGCAGGAAACGTCAGCAATCCGCCCTCGGCGGGCCAAAAATACTGCGCTTCAATCGAATGTCAGAAATGAGGAAGCTACCTTGTACAGAATTCTGAAAGTCAAATGACCGGATTGGGCCGAGGCTGTGTAAAAACTCAAAATTTTACAAAGCCGCCAGAAACGGTTTTTAAAACTCAGTAGTTTCAATGCAGCAGCAATTACTTTCTTACTCAGTGTTTAACGAAGGAATGGCATTCTATTGAAATTCTCAATAATCGAGTTTCCACACAGCCTCGGCCGTCAACAGTCAAGAGAGGCTAGCGGCAAACAGATGCCACTAGCTCAATTTTCTATTTCAGAAATGCAGTCTGTGCCCAGTGAGGCATTCCAAACGGTCGGCAATAGTCTCCGAAAATAGCTGTTAGAGGAGCTGTGAGCGGAAAAAACATAAGGAAGTCGCCGAGTTTGATAGCGATCCAAATCTAATAAATTTAGCCAATGGGTAGCAAGATATAGACGGCGAACATAGTGGTTGAAAGCATTGAGCTTATGACGCTAGTAATTGTGATTTTCATGATTTTTCCTTTCCGCCATTGGTTAGATGACGAACACGGGATCGGTCAAAGCTGAAAATTTCTCTGCAAAATTGACGTGATTTTCATCGCCTTTAGGTGCGAGATAACGTGTGTTTGGACTTTGATTGTTTGAGTGAGCCGCTAATCAAGAATGTCAATCACATCCTTGACATTCAAGTGCGTGTAGCGCTGAACGCTGCGGCTATCTCTTTGGCCGATCACCATCATGATTTGGGCTTGATTGAAGCCTTTCTTGGCAACAATCGTGCAACGGGTATGCCTGAGCTGATATATTCTTACATCTTCGTCTAACCCTGCGTCCCTCCTCGCTCGTCTTACAGCTGTGGTGACACTGTGAGGAGCAACAGGGAACAAGCGGGCGTTAGGGTGCTTCAGTCCCTTTTGGGCCTCAGCCAAAAGCTCACAAGCCCTGCTGGTTAGTGGAACGCTTCGATCCCCTTCCTTCCCGTGAATGACGTCAAGAAATCTCTCTGACAAATGCAGGTCTCTAAGTCGCAAACGAGTGATCTCTGTTCGCCTCATGGCAGTTTCGTATGCCAGTTCTATGATTGGTCGCATTCCAGAAGGGAGTGCATTGATCAGCAGTGCTAATTCCTTTGAAGTGACGATATGGGATCTTGGCGGCGTTGGTTTGGGGACAATGACAAACTCTGCTGGATTAGCGACAGGCGATTGTCCTTTGGATCTGGCTTCCCTATCAATCCAGCGAAAGACTCACCTTATAAAGACTAGATCGTCATGAACTGTCGTTGGCCCAACCTTTGTTGAGCGATCCTGTTTGAAGATGTTGATATCAGCAACCGTTATTTTGTCGTATGGCTTGTCCAATGCCGAATGGAATCCAATGATATCAACGCGACCGATTTTTAAATGTCGAGAAGGTTTACCAGCTAACACCACATCACAATAGAGTTGGCCCATCTCCCTCCATGTAGGCAGCGAGCCTTTCTTGCCTTTTAGTTGCGCCTCAATGCGTTCGGCCCATTGGTCCGCTTCTTTCTCTGTCGTAAAGGTTTTCGACAAAGAGGGCTGGCCTTTGGATCGAATTTGGATGTTCCATTTGCCGGATTTAAGCTGTCGTTTGGATGGCATGAGTTTACTCCTAAAATTGGTGTAAACCCTTCAGTCCTTGCCAAGGTTGGGGTCGTGGGTTCGAATCCCATCGCCCGCTCCATTACATAAAAGGGTTCAGGAAATTTCCTGAGCCCTTTTTGTTTTTACCCCTTTTCAACAATTTGAAAGCCAGCCTTCGCTCTGGCGAACAGGCCGGCAATCCGTTGCTTTTTCTCGCTCCCTGATAGGGATGGGCGGGCTTTCTTGTTGTCAGGTGATTGTCATATCAAAGCCGGATCGGTGCGAAGCCGCAATAACTCGGGGTTATGGCACGTGGTTCTGCCCCTAGTAGGTTCTGTCTGCGGGCAAAGGATCTGCTGCCTGAGTCTGACTTTGCTCCTGGCTTTGTTCCTGAATATGCATCTGGATAGGGCGTTGAGATTGCTCTTGCAGTGTGTCCTTGTCTATTGTGACGATTTCCGGTTCAAGCTGGTTGGAGACGGATTCTCCGATTTCCTCGCCCTGTTCGTCAATCGGCATGACATCCACCGACACATTCACAAAATGATTGCCGCCTCCGAGGATGACACCGGAAATGGGGCTGACATCGCCAAAATCGCGGCCCACGGTGAGCGTGACATGTTCATCTGCGATGGTCTTGTTGTTGGTGGGGTCGAAATCGACCCATCCAGCTTCCGGACACCAGACAGAAATCCATGCATGGGACGCATCCGCCCCCACAAGGCGCGGCTGACCCTTGGGCGGATAGGTGCGCAGATAGCCTGAAACATAGCGCGCTGGCAGGCCAAGCGCCCTCAGGCAGGCAAGTTGCAAATGGGCAAAGTCCTGACAGACGCCGCTTTTCATCTCGAAGACTTGCGATACCGGCGTAAAAATGTCTGTGACGGTGCTGTTATAATCAAAATCGGTGAAAATGCGGCTGGTCAGTTCCATCACTCCTTCCAGCAGTGGACGTCCGGGCGGGAAGGATTCGGCCCCATAGGCGGCAATGTCCGAGGTGGGGTTGGTAAAAGGCGAATAGCAGGAGAATTCAGCCTGATCCACATGGGCCGCTTCGAACATGAGATCGCGCACGTTCTCCCATGAGGCGACAGATTTGGCCAGAAGGGGCGTGTGATCGCGGGTTATGGTGACGACGGTCTGCGCATTCATGGTCAAGACGCTGTGGTCTTCTTCCAGCGTCAGATGAATGGTGGAATTGCCGAAATAATCCTTGAAGTCACGGCGATGGGCAGGACGCGGCGTGATGGCGATGTCATGCTGCTCGATGATCTGCCCGTCGACGGCACAGGGGCTCAAATGCACCAGATGGTTGGATTGGGCAACCGGTGCTGAATAGCGATATTCTGTCTTGTGCGTTATCTTGTAGCGCATCGTTTTTCCATGCCTCCCTGTCCGGTCAAATCCGTTGAGCCTGCTCTTCGGTATGGGTGAAATACCGGCGGGTCAAAAGCTCAGTCAATTGTGGCAGCTTTGAAATCTGATTGTTCAAAAGCTGCTCGAGGCGGCATTCTTCCGAGATGATCTGCTCAATATCCTTGCCCTGCTCGAATTGCGGAATCTGGGCCAGCTTGTGCCCTTCTGACAGTTGAATATCGGTCAGGAGTTCAAGAATGAGCCTGTTTTCCTCGCTGCGCAGCCCGCTTTCGGGCTCCTTGGGCAAATAATTGACATGCTCATGCAGCGCCGCGATCTGAAAGGCAATGGAGCGCGGGTTGGTTTCGTCCAGCAGCAAAAGATCAATCACCGCAGGCAGCGTCGGCGTAATGCGGTAGCGCGAGCGGTAGGTGATGAAGCTGTCTGCCACTTCCAGAATGAACATCAGGCGGCGCGGGGCGTCGCTGACCATGCCGGGGGCAAAGATGAGCCTGTTGAGCAGGCCGGACAGATTTTCGGCCCGTTCAATGCGGCGTCCGATATCAAGGAACCGCCAGCCATAATTGCGGGTCATATTCTCCATGGCCATGCCGGAAAAGGCGGCAAGCACCATCAGGCCCTTGTCGAGCAGATCAATGACATGGCCGGTGTGCATGAAGCCGGGTTCCTTGAACCAGCGGTGGTCCGTGAAAAATTCATTCAGAATGCGCCAGGCATCAGACGACATGCGGTCGCGGGTGAGGCCCGTCAGCCGATGCATATGGGCCAGGCTTTCCTGAAATCCGTAGGCGCGATTCTTGCCATACAGAACGGTGCGAACGAGTCGTTCGATTTCATTCATGCCGCCAAAGCCGGCGTCAAAAACCTGTGCTTTGGGAGCGCGCAGGATGAGAGAGTTGAGGGCCGAGACGACGGTCCGCTGATCTTCTTCCGGACCACTATCTTCATTCAGGCGCGACAGAGCCTGACGGCAAAGGCGAAACTGCCATTCGATGCGTTCTACATTGCGCCCGAGCCAGAAGAGGTTATCGGCAATGCGGCTCTGCAGAGAGCGGCCTGCGCGCGAATAGGAACCCTGACGGGCTATGCTGGCCCAGATGCTTTCAAAGGGTTCTGGCTGGGCGTCGGATACGACCCATACATCGCGGGTAAGCCCTTCTGGCGAATGGAGCCCGATAGCATGTTGTTCACCAACCGACATGGACAGGCCGCCGGGCAGGATCTCGTAGCCTTGTTCCCTGCGCGATCCAAAGAAACGAATGGCAAAGGGGCGCGGTTCGAGGGTTTCGCCAGACCAACTGGGGGTCGTGGCATAGCCGGTTTTCTTTTCCGCAACGAGGGTGTTGCTGAACAAATGGATCTTGTCGATGAGGTCTTTGCGTTCTGCTTCAGAAAGCCTGACGGGATCGGTTGCCGGGCGGGCCTCGCCTGGGCGTCCCGAGCCTTCATGGGCATCTGAAATCAACATGTCATCGAGATTTGCAAGCACATGGCTGCGGCTTGTGTGGTCACCCAGCCACCAGCGTTCTGCCTCGCGTAGCATCAGGTCTTCACCAAGCAGGAAGCGACAGATTTCGGGCAGATAAGGCGCAAGAGCCCGGTTTTCGACGATGGAGGAGCCTAGCTGGTTGGCCATGATGATGCCCTTGTCGCGGATGGCCTGCACCATGGAGGTGGTGCCATCCATGCCATTGGGGTTCAATTCCAGCGGATCGGCATTGAGGCCTTCGATCGAGCGGACGATCAGGTCGATGGGCTTGAGGCCTGCCAGCGTTTTCAGGCAGATCCGGTTATTCTGATAAACAAGGTCGCCGCCTTCCACCAGCAGATAGCCCAGATAGCGGGCCAGATAGGCATGGGAGAAATAGTCCGGATGTTCCGGTCCGGGCGATAGAATGGCGATATAGGGATCTTCAAGCTCGGTGCGCTTGACCAGCGTTGACTGCAATTGCTGGAAATAGGAGGCAAGGCGCACTGCTTTGCTGGAGCGGAAGAGATTGCCTTCGCAATGGGTGAGAGCGATGCGGTTGGCAAGAGCAAAGCCCAGACCTGCCGGTGTTTCGGCGTGGTTGTCCAGCACGCGCCAATTGCCATCGGGCGCCTTGGCAAGGTCGGCTGCGAAAAACTGGACGCCATTATAGGCGCTCTGGTTGCCGCGCATCGGGCGCAGATAGGAAGGATCACTCATCACCAGCGCAGCCGGAATGTACCCCTCATGCAAAAGGCGTCGGTGGCCGTAAAGATCATTATGCATGGCATTGAAGAGGCGGGCCCGCTGGGCCAGCGCGACTTTGAGCCATTGCCATTCTTCGGGGGCGATAATAAGGGGAGCAAGGTCAATCGACCATGGCTGTCTGGCGTCATTTGGGTCTGCGAATAGATCGTAGGCAATGCCGGTTTCCCGGACGACCTCATTCAACTCCTCCCAATGGGTGCTTCGATCTGAGGGCGACCAGCGCGAAAAGGCTCCGAACCATTGCTGCCAGTGGGGCATGATGGAGCCATCCGCATCCATCATTTCATCATGGATGCCGGGCAGAGTCTGATAGAGCACTGGCGCGCCTGCGGGGGGCTGCATGCCATCTTCTGCGGTGCTGCCAGATAATCTGGTTTTGGGGTCTGAAGTTTTTTCCAACTTCATTTTCTCCGTGACATGTGCCTCAAAGGGCCATTTGTTATTCTTATTGACCGGAATGCCTTTCCAAATCCGTACGGTGTTTTATGGAAATGGAGCTACGCTTTTATCATCTGTTCCGTAAAAATACAAAGTCACAGATTCGATTGTCATGCGAGTGACATTTGGCCACAGCTTCATGACGCGCACAACACATCTTTATACCATAATGAAAAGGGCGGGAGATGGTTGCTCCTGCCCTCATGTTTTTTGTTTTCCCTGATGCGCGCGCTGTCTAGCGGATGGATGCGAGGCGCAGATCCAGCGTATAGGGGAATTCTGCGCTTTCTTCCAGCTTGATCGGCTCGGCGTAGCCCGGCGAATGTCCCATCATCTCGAAACGCGAGAGACGACGGCTCTCTGCTTCATAGGCGTTGACCGGGAAGGTGTCATAGCCACGTCCACCCGGATGGGCAACATGATAGCGACAGCCACCCAGAGAGCGACGGTTCCAGCTGTCCATGAGGTCAAAGGTCAGTGGCGTGTGGACGCCGATCATCGGATGCAGACAGGAGGGGGGCTGCCAGGCGCGATAGCGGATGCCGGCAACGGCTTCATCTTGTCGTCCTGTTGGCTGCAGCGGAATGGCGACCTTGTTGACCGAGAGAATATGGCGATCCGGGTTGATGCCTCTTACCTTGACCTGCACCCGTTCAAGAGAGCTGTCGACGTAACGTGCGGTGCCGCCAACGGCGCCTTCTTCTCCGAGCACATTCCAGGGCTCAAGTGCCTGTCGCAATTCGATCTGTACACCGTCATAATTCACTTCGCCGTAGCGGGGGAAGCGGAACTCGAAATGGGGGGCAAACCAGCCTTCATCCAGTTCGAGCCCATGCAGGGAAAGATCCTTCAGGATGTCCCTGAAGTCTTCACGCACATAGTGAGGCAGCATGAAGCGGTCATGCAGCTGCGTGCCCCAGCGGATCAACTTGTTGCGATAGGGCTTTTCCCAAAGGCGCACGATGATGGCGCGCAGCAGAAGCTGCTGGGCCAGAGACATGCGATCATGGGGCGGCATTTCGAAGGAGCGGAATTCGACCAGCCCCAGACGCCCTGTCGGACCATCGGGGGAGAAGAGTTTGTCAATGCAGATTTCCGCCCGGTGGGTGTTGCCGGTGACATCGATGAGCAGGTTGCGAAACAGGCGATCCACCTGCCAGTTGGGAATGAAGCCATCACCGGGCAGCGGAACCTGCTTGAGGGCAATCTCCAGCTCATAGAGATTGTCATGACGGCCTTCATCCACGCGGGGCGCCTGCGACGTCGGGCCGATGAAGGTGCCCGAGAAGAGATAGGACAGGCTGGGGTGGTTCTGCCAATAGGTTACAAGGCTTGCCACCAGATCGGGGCGCCTCAGGAAGGGGCTGTCCGATGGAGTGATGCCACCCAGTACGATATGGTTGCCGCCTCCGGTGCCCGTGTGGCGTCCGTCGAGCATGAATTTCTCGGTGCCAAGGCGGGCCAGTCGCGCTTCCTCATAGAGGATCTGGGTGATCTTGCTGGCTTCCTTCCAGTTGGCAGCCGGCTGGATATTGACTTCGATGACGCCCGGATCCGGCGTTACCTTGATGGCGTTGATACGCGGGTCAAAGGGTGGCTCATAGCCTTCGATATGCACCGGCTGGCCGACATCTCTGGCAGCATCCTCAATGGCCGCGACCATGGCGGCATAGTCTTCGGCATTGTGCAGCGGTGGCATGAAAATGCAGAGATGACCATCGCGCGGTTCAACTGACAACGCGGTGCGCACATGCCCTGAGACCTCATTCATGGGAATGAAAGTCGGGTGTTCCGTCTCGTGCCATTGCGGTTCAGGGGCATCGAGCAATCTGGCTGGATCGGTCTTTTTCAGTTTTTCACGCGGGGTGAAGGGCTGGCGCCGGTCGCGCAACAGAGCCTCACGGGCAGGGAGCGCCGCATGGGCTGCATGGGGGTCCATCGGGATCACATGCGGAAATTGGGTTTCCGGAATATGGGTAAGAGAGCCGAGTGGCAGACGGAAGCCGACCGGGCTGTCGCCGGGGATGAGGAAGAGCCTGTCACGGCGGAATTTCCAGACTTCCGACATCCAGGACCGGCCATAGGCCTCGCTGTTCCATGCCTGAACGGGCAGGACGAATCCTGCTGGAGTGGATAGACCCTGCTCAAACACCTTGATGATGCGGGCACGCTCTGCCGGATCGTCGATCTTGTTTTTGGATGGATCGACATCGACGGGAAGCTTCTGCTCCACCAAAGAGAAATGCGCCGGATCCTCATAAGCGGGCAGCACGCATTTGGGGTCTATCTTGAGCTTTTCGACGAGCTTGTAGATGAAGCGCTGCGCGATCTTTGCATCCGCCGGTTCCTGCGGGGTTTCCTGATCGATCAGAGCGGGGTCTTCCCACAGTGGTTCATCATCGGCGCGCCAATAAAGGGCAAAGGCCCAGCGGGGGAGCTGTTCGCCGGGATACCATTTGCCCTGTCCAAAATGCAGAAGGCCACCCGGTGCGAAGCGGTCGCGCAGACGGCGAATGAGATTTTCCGCGTAATAGCGCTTGGTCGGGCCTACGGCGCCGGTGTTCCATTCATCGCCTTCATAATCATCGATGGAGACAAAGGTCGGTTCGCCCCCCATTGTCAGGCGGACATCGCCCTCGTCAAGGCGCCGGTCTACCATGTCGCCCATCTTGTTGATGGCCTTCCATTGGTCATCGGTGTAGGGCTTGGTAACACGGGGGCGCTCGAAGATGCGCTGCACATCCATTTCAAATTCGAACTCGACTTCGGCCTTGTCATGCGCCCCGGTGATGGGGGCTGCCGAAATGGGATGCGGCGTTGCTGCCAGCGGAATATGGCTTTCACCGGTCAGAAGGCCCGATGTCGGGTCCAGACCGATCCAGCCCGCTCCGGGGATATAGACTTCGGTCCATGCATGCAGATCGGTGAAATCGTGATCGGTGCCTTCCGGCCCTTCCAGTGGCTTGACGTCGGGTTTGAGCTGAATGAGATAGCCGGAGGTGAAGCGGGCTGCGAGCCCAAGGTGACGCATGACATGGACCAAGAGCCATGAACTGTCGCGGCAGGAGCCGGAGCATTTGGTCAGTGTCTCTTCAGGCGACTGTACGCCGGGTTCCATGCGGATCAGATAATCGATCTTGCTTTCGACCAGATGGTTGATCTGTACGAGCATATCGATGGTCTTGATTTCCTTGCCCTTGTGGATCGGCTCGATTTCCTTGAGCAGAGCAGAGAGAAGGGGCGTTTCTTCACCAAGTTCCAGATAGGGGGCGAGATCCTTTTTTTCTCCCTCGGCATAGGGGAAAGGATAATGCTCGGCGCTTTCTTCGATGAAGAAATCGAACGGGTTGATCACCGACATGTCGGTCACCAGATCCACAGTAACGGAAAAGGCGTTGATCTTTTCGGGGAAGACAATCCGCGCCATATAGTTGCCGAATGGATCCTGTTGCCAGTTGATCCAGTGGTCGGCCGGTTCGATATTGAGCGAATAGGACAGAATCTGGTTGCGCGTATGCGGGGCAGGGCGCAGGCGAATGATTTGCGGCCCCATGCCTGTCGGGCGATCATAGATATATTTTGTCTTGTGTGTCAGAGCTGCATGAATGGACATTGAAAATGTGCCTTTGTTTCAAGACTCTGATCCCCTGCGGACAAATGCCCATGGACGGATCAGGATAAGATCACGAATAAAAAGGTTCAAAGTGAGCGGGCCGGCTGTGGCGTCAGGCCATCGTTTGTGACTGGGTTTGAGACTGGGACTGGCTTTCGCATTCCTCAGCTTCTTTTGACCAATCTGCATGTCCGAAGAATGACGTGCCCAGCTGGTTGGTAATCTCCATCAATCTGTGCTGAACCTTGTCGTTGAACCCATGGAACCGCATATGCAAGTGCGGGTCTTTTGCCGCAGCCTCCAGTTCGTAGAGCAACATCTCCACCTCTTCATAGCATTGAGCGGCCCGGCGTAGCTGGTAGCCCATATAAAGGTCATTGAGCATATCCTGTATTTCGCCGATGCAATGGGTTAGCGATTTTGGGAAGCTCTGGTTGAACATCAAGAAGTTGGCGACTTTTTTGGGGTCCAGTTTGCCCGATTTTGCGCGCTGGAAGGCATGATAGGCCTCAAAGGAGTGGAGCAGCAGTTTCCAGAATTCCATATCGGCAACGGTCTCGGTCTGATCGAGGCCATTGAAACTGGCAACCTGGGCGACCTTGACGTCGAGCAGGCGGCTGGTCTGGTCTGCACGCTCGATCCAGAGGCCAAGCTGATAGAAGCGCCATCCGGCATCGCGATAATAGGTGCCTTCTGTCACTCCCATGATCGCATCGCAGGTGCGGGCGATGGATTCGCAGGTGCGAGACAGGCGCGACGCATCCAGATCCCGGTCGCTGAGGCTCTTCATCTGATTGTATGAAACGTTGATGTAGGACCACATGGAAACAGAAATCAGCGGGCGCAACAGGCGGGCATTTTCTCGCGCAGCCCAAAGGCAGGAGAGGATCGAGCCCGGATTGTCGCGGTCCGTGATATAGAATTTGGCTACCTTCTGGGCGGTGATCTGACCGTTCTGCTCAGTGAAGCGGTCCTTATCGGCATAGAGGGATAGAATGGATGCCCAGTTTTCCTGACTGGAGTGATCCTGCCAGAAGCCGGCTTGCACATTGAGAATGCGCGCAAGGCTGGCTGAGCGCTCGATATAGCGGGCGAACCAGAACAGGGCTTCGGCATAACGACTGAGTAGCAGGCTCATGAGTTGCCTCCGTCCGTTGGATTGAATGGGGTTTCAGCGAGAACCCAAGTGTCCTTTGTGCCGCCGCCTTGGGAGGAATTGACGATGAGAGAGCCTTCCTTGAGGGCCACACGGGTGAGACCTCCGGGCAGAACCCATGTGCCTTTGCCCGTGATGGCAAAGGGGCGCAAATCCACATGGCGCGCCACCAGATCTGTTTCGCCCAATGTGGGGCAGACCGACAGGGAAATCATGGGCTGGGCAATGAAATTGCTTGGCTTGGCCAGAAGAGCCTCGCGGGCCGTGGCCAATTCTTCCTTGCTGGCCTTGGGGCCGATCGTGATACCATAGCCGCCGGATTCTCCCACCGGCTTGACGACCAGTTCATCCAGATGATCAAGGGTATATTGCAATGCGTCCTGTTCGCGGCAAATGTGGGTTTCCACGTTGGACAGAATGGGCTCTTCATCAAGATAATATTTGATGATGCGTGGCATATAGGCATAGACAGCCTTGTCATCGGCAACACCGGTGCCCAATGCGTTGGCGATGGTCACATTGCCTTTCAGCATGGCGCTTACGAGCCCTTTGACGCCAAGCATTGAATCCGGTTTGAAGGCTTCGGGGTCGAGGAATTCATCATCGATGCGGCGGTAGATGACATCCACCCGACGCGGGCCGCCGATGGTTTTCATATAGACCTTGTCGTCATCGCAGAAGAGATCATTGCCTTCCACGACGGGAACGCCCATCTCGCGGGCGAGGAAAATATGTTCGAAATAGGCCGAGTTGAACATGCCCGGGGACATGACGACCACTTGCGGATCGTCCTTGTCGAGGCATCCTTCCGGCGCGGTCTCGCTCAGCTTGGCAAACAGGTTGGTGCCATAGTCTGACACCTTGCGTAGCTTGAGATCGGCCAGAAGATCGGGGAAGGAGCGCTCCATAAGATGTCGGTTCTCGACTACATAGGAGACACCTGAAGGGGAGCGCACATTGTCTTCCAGTACGAGAAAATTACCACTGTCATCGCGGATGATATCCGTGCCCGAAATATGGGTGTAGACATTGCAGGCGGGTGTGAAACCGACCATGACGTCGCGATAGTTGGAATTGCCGAGTACCAGATCGGCAGGCACAATGCCGTCATTGATGATGTGACGGTCGTTATAGATATCGTGAAGAAAGGCATTGATGGCCGCGACACGTTGAATGACGCCGCGATCGATGGTGTTCCATTCGTTGGCGGTCAAGACCCGTGGGATGATATCGAAGGGGAGAACCCGATCGATAACATCCTTGTCGCTGTAGACCGTGAATGTGACACCGAGATTGAAAAGCTCCAGATCCGCGTCCTTGGCGCGTGTCTTCAGATTTTCAAAATCTGCTTCGTCGAACCTGTGCCAGATATCCTTCAATTGCGGACTGCGCTCTGACATGGCGCTCGACATTTCGCAAAAAAATGCGCAGGGATCGTAATTACTCACGCGATGCACCTTTATGTTGGCGCTTCAATTGCCCGCGTCGTCTGCTTTCCCGCCGTGTGCTGTTTGTGTGGCTTATAGCCTTGATAAGCTGTTCCCCAGTCTGTTCTTCGTGCGGAAAATCGTCCTTTGAGCCTGAAACGTACGAATTAACTGTTACGAGTTATTCAAAAGCAAGTTTTGGACCAAGCGTCATAAATTGGGCAAGGTTCTGTCTTTTTGGCATGTTATGCCGTTTCAAGGTGGTCTTCCAACCACTTTGAATCGTTTCCAGCTTAAATTTTACCCAAAGTTGTGTTGCTTTGTGGAGCAACTTTGCCTTACTTTTGAGCATTGTTCTAAAAGTGCGCGAATTTTGAACAATTGCAAGCTGTAAGGCCATCAGGCTCATGCAACTTGGGCAGGGCTTTAAGGTTTAACCGGGAAACGCCCGGTCCCATCCGGCGTGGTGTGGGAAATGGTTGCTTCCATTTGGGCAAAGTCGACCGAAAGCTTGGCCCATTGGCCCTCGGCTTTCCAGGTTATTTCAAGCTGAGCTCGGGCCGGCTGCACAATGGAGAAGGTGCCATTGAAGGCAGGGTGTTCATTTCGGAAGCGAATCAGTTTTATGAGGGCTGCGACCATTGGGGTCTCGAGCGCCTCTACAACTTCGTCATTCTTGTAATAGTGACGGTTGATGTCGCGCCCGACATCGGTTTTGGCCAGCAGCTCCATGTCATTTTCTCCGCCCAGCAGGCCGATATAATAGACCTGCGGAATGCCCGGCGCAAAAAACTGTACGGCACGTGCGATCAGATAGTCGGCTTCTCTGCGACCGATCGCGTCGAAATAGGTGCTGTTGACCTGATAGAGATCGAGGTTGGAGGCCTTGGCGCCTGTTGCTTTGCGAGAGGTGCCATCGGAGCGCTCATGCATGGTTTCTACCAGATTGTGAATGGCATCCGGCTCCAGCAGGCCCGGGCGTCCATCGGAATGGGCCCCTACATCAATGACGCCGATACCGTCATGGGTGTCGAGCACGGTGAGTGCATTGCGCGGGCTGATGTCAAGCCAGCGGCAGAGCGGAGCCGCATCGCCAGTGAACAGCGCATGCATGATGAGAGGCGGCAGAGCGAAATCATACACACAGTCGACTTTTTTCGAAATTTCGATCTGATCCTGATAGTAACTATGGATTTCGACCAGAACCTCCATGCCGCGCGCCTTGGCTTTCTGTGTTAGCTCGGCGAGGAAATCGTAGGTTTCCGGAATCATGAAGCAGCTGGTGCCCGGCTTCTTGATGGCATAGCCGGCCGCATCCAGGCGAATGCAGCTGATCCCTGCTTCGGCAAAGCGCGTCAGGATGCTATCGAGATAGGCTTCGCCCTTTTCGCTGCGTACATCGATATCGATCTGCTTGGGCGTAAAGGTGGTCCAGATCAGGCGACTGCTCCCGTTTTTCAGCGACATCTGGTTGAACGGCAACCCCGGGCGCGGACGATAGATGGAGGTCAGATCCTTTTCGGTGGCGCCATCAGGGAAGACCGATGCATAGGTCAGGAACATCTCCGCATAGTCGGAGGCGTCTCCATGGGCGAGAAAATCCTGAAAGGCCTCGCCATCGGCCGACACATGATTGACGATAAGGTCTGCCATCAGATCCACTGATTTGCTGAGGCTGCGCACGTCATCCCATGTGCCAAGGCGTGAGTCGACGTTGGTGTGGTCTTTGGGGTCAAAGCCCGCATCCGCGCCATCATAGGGATCGAAAAAGGGCAAGGCGTGGACCGTGCCGAAAAGACCCTTGAGCGGGCCATCGATCATGGTCTTGAGATCGGCAAATGTGCCATCGGTGAGCCGGTCTACATAGGTGATAAGCTGGACTTTGTTTTTCATAGCTGGCTCTCCGCTAAGAGGCGCACGCAAGGCTTTGACTGTATGACGTCATTTTGCAACGCGGTTTGAAGGGGCAGGCGCAAGGCACAGAATTTTGATTTCAAATGCTCTCTTGCGCACTGGTTTTACAACATTTTTGAAATTGCTAAAAGCAGTTATTGAGTGGCAAGGGGGATAGCGCTCATCCTCTGATGGCCATGCTAGGTGCGACAGGAGCGTATCGCACGTCTGTCGCGCCAAGCTCTGGCCTTCGAGGCTAAGGGAATATGAGGCTGCTTTTCACACCTTGTTTTGTGTGGCTTCTAGAATAACTTTGAAGATTGCGACAGGTGGATAGGGGTAATCGATGGTTTTGCCGATGCCCAGATCCAACAGCGCTTCTTTCAGGTTCCTGTCGACATTTTCCTTGCAAAGCAGCACCATTTTTCCGCGCCCATGGGTAGCGCGGGTGTTGATGAGATCATTGAGATAGAAATGCACGATTTTGCTGTAGAGCAGAAAAACCAGATCATTATTTTCGATCGCATCCTTGCGCACGGACAAATGCTCTTCATGCACGAACTCCACAAGGCAGCCCAAATCCTGAAGGGCCTGTTCGATTGGCAAAACGAACTTGTGCGAGCTTGCCACCAGAGCGATCGAGAGTGGTTCGGATGACCGGTTTTCGCGCAAGGCATTGTAGATGCGTTTGAGCTTGGTCTCGTTGGTTTCCTTGATGCGATAAACCTGTTCGAGGCGCGCTTTGATCGTGGCCAGCAGCAGGTCATAATCGATGGGTTTGGTGAGATAGTCATCCACCCCCATTTTTTTGCCCACGAGAATATCTTCTCTTGTCGACTTTGCCGTCAGAAAGATGAAAGGCACTTCATTATGTTGTGGCAGTCGTTCGCGGATGAGTTTGAGCGTGGTTGGACCATCGATCAGCGGCATCATGATGTCGCACAGGATGAGATCTACGGTTTCCACTTTCAGAATCTCGATGGCCTCCTTGCCGTTGGAGGCTTTCAGCGTTCTATAGCCAGCGTCCTGCAATTCTTCGACGATATCTTCCAGCAACAGGGCTTCGTCTTCAATGCAAAGAATCTTTTCCGGCATGGGTCTTTCTCCGATATGTCTTTAATCAGGATGCCAGTTCGTCAGGGGTGCCCTGATCTTTGTCGGGGCGGGCCTTACCGGTGTCTTCCTGCTCTTGGACATCATCTGCGATGGATGCCGGAAGGAAAATGGTGAAGCAGGAACCCTCTCCGAGTTTGCTTTTTACTTCAATTCTACCGCCTTGTTCCTTCAATGCCATTTGGGTGAAATTGAGGCCGATGCCTGTTCCGGCAATGCCACTTGAGTTGGAGGCGCGATAGTATTTGTTGAAGATCTTGGGCACTTCGTCTTCTGGAATGCCGATGCCTTCGTCGCAAATATCAATCGTGATATGCTGATCGCCGCGACGTCCGATTACATTGATAGGGGCGCCCGGCTCGGAATATTTGATCGCATTGGAAAGGATATTGCTGACGCACTGATCCAACAGATTCTGATCAAAGCTGGCATATTTGGGCAGCTCGTTCAAATCCCAAAGAATATTGGCGGTCTCCCCCATTTCCAAATGGTTCGCACATAGGCGCTCTACAGTACTGCGAAAATTCTGCTTCTTGGCGGCCATCTTGAGACCTGCGATTTCTTCGCTGGAGAAATCCATGAAGCGGTTGATCAGATACTGCATCCTTTGCACGGAGTCGCGAATGTTATCGATGCGCGTCAACAAGCGCTCGGTGGTCATGTCGCCTGCCTTGCGTTCAATGCGCTGGGCATTGCTGTCGATGATGGCGAGCGGCGTCTTGAATTCATGGGAGGCCATGGAGACAAATTCGCGCTGCGTCTCGGAAAGCGAGATTTCCTTTTGCAACAGTTTGACCAGCTTGTTGGTATGTTGCTGCAGCTTGCTGGTCTGGTCCTTGTAGGTCGAGATATCGGAGAATATGGCTATCTTGCCGCCATTGACCGTTGCCGATTGCTCGATCCGGTACCAGTGATCATCATGCAGTTTGACTTCGTTGCGATGCCGCCCCTTGAGCAGGTCTTCTTCGTTTGTTTCATCCGGCTCGGGCAGATCGAAGCCTTCGATCTTTTTGATATGGGACTGCTGGATCAGGTGTCGTTTCAGGCTTGGATAAAGATCCAGTATGCGGGTGTTGGCCAAAACCAGTCGGTCATCCTCATCAAACAGAATGATGCCGTCGTCGATGGCGTTGATCGCATTGAGCAACAGATCCCTGTTGTAGCGCACTTCTCGCAGGCTGTTTTCCAGCTTGAGTTCCAGCTCATACTGGACGGCTTCCAGTTTGGCCTCATAGGCGCGTTGTTCCGTCACGTCGCTGAAAATGGAAACAAAGATGCCTTCGGTGGCGAATTTGCCCTGCAGGCAGATGACACGTCCGTCCTGTGTTTCGTGATCGATATCGTGGACGGTTTCCTTGCGCAGCAGCTCAATGCGATGCTTGATGATTTCATCGATATCGCCCGGGCCATAGTCGCCCCGTTCAGCCATATAGCGAATAAGATTGTAAACAGTATTGTTTTTTTGCAAGAGGCTGACAGGAATATCCAGCATCTTGCAAGCTGCCCGGTTCATAAAAACTATATTGAGATCTTCGTCTGTAACCGAAATTCCCTGTTCGACGGATTCCATCAAGAATGAAATCAGATTATTCTCGATATTCTTGTTTTTTATGAAGTAAGGCATGTGTCCTCCCTCGGGTTTTTTACAAAATTTATAATATAATTGTTAATGAAAATAGAATTCCTAAATTCATCTATTTTCATGGTTGAGTTTATGTTTATTAAACGTTTTGTTTACTATAAATTACGCAAGTATTTTCTGATATTATCTAACTTTATAGACATTGCCTGGATTGACGACTTGTCTGTATCCTTTCATGTCCGTGGTTGGGAGGCTTGGGCAGAAGGTGTGGCTCATGTGGCCTTAGGTAAAGAAACCGGACTGATGCCCGCCAAGCCTGCAAAGGGGGTTGCGACTGCGCCTTTAGGCGAATAGGTTGTCTGCAAACAGATCGGTCAGATCAATCTACCGCGAGATACTTCATGATTCCTGCGCATCCCACCTCGGTTCTATTTGTCTGTCTTGGCAACATTTGCCGTTCCCCTTTGGCCGAAGGGGTTTTCAGGCAGAAGATTCAAGAGGCTGGCCTTGGCGATCAGTTTTTGCTCGACAGTGCTGGCCTTGGTGCCTGGCATGTGGGCCATCAGCCGGATGGCCGTACCATTAGCGTTGCCAGGGCCCATGGAACCGATATCTCTGATCTGCGTGCCCGGCGCATCGCTGTTGAGGATTTTTATGCCTTTGATCTCATTCTAGCGATGGATCGGGACAATCTGCGCGATATCCGGGCAATGCAGCCTCGCGATGGCACCGCAGAAGTCGCTCTCTATCTGGAATATTGCGGCCTTGAGCAAATGAAGCGCTCTTATGAAGTGCCGGATCCCTATTATGGCGGCGCGGATGCTTTTGAGGATGTCTATCATTTGGTCGATCAGGCCAGCGACATTTTATTACAAAAACTTCGTTGAAAAACTTGCTTCGTTTGACGGATCTGGCTGTACATGTCATCTCTTTATGCTTCTGTATTTTCGAATATGGCTAATTATGGAGAAGATCATGGCTCGCCCTTCCAGACTCATTCTTGCCACCGCGCTGCTGGTTGGCATGTCTTCGGCCGCCTTGGCTGATTTCGATTCCGATGTTGCAAAGGCCTATGCGCCTTATCGTGTTGCGCTCTTCAAGAGCAATCAGAAGGATGTTGAGGGCACCAAAAAGGCTTTGGCGCAATTCCAGACGGTCTGGAATGGCACCATCCTTGAAACCTACCCCACTGCTCCGGCTCGCTATGCCGATGAGGCCAAATGGTCTGAAAGCCTTCAGTCCATAAGCGCCATTGCGGCCAAAGCCGTCGACGCCACCGCAAAGGGGGAGGTGCTTGAAGCGCATGACATCCTGGAAGCAATCCGCAATGAGCTCGATGATTTGCGAGATCGAAACGGCGTGCGCGTGTTCAGCAGTTTCGTCAATGCCTATCATGCCGCCATGGAACCCGTACTCCGGGTGACAGTCAGCGAGCAAAGCTGGTCAGATGAGACGCGGGCGCAGCTTCTGGAACAAGCCGGTGTGCTTGGTTATCTGAGCGATGATCTGGTCGCCCATGCTCCGGCTGAGCTGCTGTCCAATGGTGAATTCAAAAAGCTCCTCAGAGGGCTGACAGGATCTGTCCGGGCCTTCATGGAAGCGCTGGAGAGCAATGACCCGGCCAGGGTTGGAGCTGCGCAAAAAGCGCTGAAGCCTGCCTATGCCAAGCTTTTTGTCAAGTTTGGCTAGCGCGGTAGAGTGCTTTATGCCAATCATCAAAAAGGGCCCATAAGGGGCCCTTTTATTCGATCACAGCGCCTATAAGAGATCGAAGGTTTCCTCGATCACATAGGGGCCACCGCCGGTACTGTCGCGTGATGAATAGAGTATAAAGCGCGGCACTCTGAAATGATCTGTCCGGAAGCCGCCGCGCAATGTCAAATAGTTGGCGACATCAATTGGTTCGGCTGATTTTTTCAGGCGGGCCAATGTGACATGGGGCGTATAGTCATGCTTGTCTGACTTGAGGCCAAGTTTGCGCATGCGCCGTTCCAGTTCGTGATGCAGGAGCAGCAGATCTTCATTATTCTGCACCGCCGCAAAGACCGAATGGGGCTTCTTGGCTCCGAAAGACCCAAAGCCTCGCAAGGAGAGGTCAAATTCGGGACATTGGATCTGGGACATTTGAAATACAATTTCATTGGCCAGAGTGTAATCGACATCACCCATGAAGCGCAGCGTGATGTGGTAGTTGGACTCGTCCACCCAGCGCGCACCATAAAGGCCGCCCTTCTGCAGGGACAACATGGTCGTGATGTCGGGGGGGATTTCCAGACCGGCAAATAAGCGTGGCATCATTTCGCTCCCGTATTGGACGTGGGGGCAGGATCACGTGATCCGTGTTACAGTCGAAATGAGTTCGGCCAAAGTAATTGATAGGTCAATGTCGAATCACTTCGGGGCTGTTGTCGTTGCAGGATAGCTGAAAAATTGTGACGATGCTTTAAAAGCTTTATCCGCCGTTGCCTTGTCCTGTTGGCATTTGCTCATAAAAGAAAGCCGCCCCGGCTAGTTCTGGCAGGCCGGGGCGGCTTTTTTTATTCTTGTCTATTAGGTCTTGGGGCTGTTGAAATCTACCGCTGCCAGATCATGGGCAAGGGTTGGAATGCAGCAGATGAACCTTGTTGATGGCTTCTTCCATTTCGTCGGTCAGCTTGAAATCGTGACAAGCGATGTCTGTTTTCAGCTGCTCGAGTTTGGACGCACCGAGGATCACCGACGTGGTGAACGAGCGGGTGTGGACAAAGGCCAAAGCCATTTGGGCAACATCCACGCCAAACTCTTCGGCAACCTTGAGATAGCCGCGAATGGCTGGTTCAGCTCCAGGGGTCTGATAGCGACCACCGAAATTCTTGAACAGGGTCATGCGTGCACCTTCAGGATGTTTGCCATCAAGATATTTACCCGTAAGAGTGCCCTGACCCAGTGAGGAATAAGCCAGCAGGCCGACCTGTTCGCGCATCGCGACCTCTGCGAGGTTGACCTCGAAGGTGCGGTTCAGCAGACTATAGGCATTCTGGATGGAAACGACGCGGGGGCCGGTGCCTTTTTCCGCTTCATTCAGATAGTTCATGGTTCCCCAGCCGGTCTCGTTGGACAGGCCCACATGACGCACCTTACCAGCCTTGACCAACTCGTCCATCGCGGCGAGTGTTTCGGCGATCGGGGTTTCGTCTTCGGCTGGTTCCGGATGGGAATAGATGACCGGGTTGGCGCCGAACTGGGAGACCTTACGATCTGGCCAGTGGATCTGGTACAGATCGATATAATCGGTCTTGAGGCGCTTGAGGCTCTTGTCGACGGCTTCAAAAATCTGTGCGCGGGTGAGGCGCGGTTCGATTTCGCCATCGCGGAACCATGTGCTCATGGAGCGGCCCACGACCTTTGTGGCCAGAATGATGTCGGAGCGGTTGCCGCGATCTTGCATCCAGTCGCCGATGATCTCTTCGGTGCGTCCTTGCGTGGCTGCGCGGCTAGGAACCGGGTAAAGCTCGGCAACATCAAAGAAATTGATGCCCTGATCGATGGCATAATCCATCTGTTCATAGCCGTCTGCTTTGGTGTTCTGCTCGCCCCAGGTCATGGTGCCAAGGCAAAGGCTGCTCACTTCGAGGTCTGTGCGACCCAGTTTTCTCATTTCCATATCGGGATCCGTTTATTCATCGCCAGCAAAGGGGGAAGGGATCTGGCTGTGTTAAAATGGCTACATGCCAGATGCATGCTGTCAGTTAGGTTGGTTCAATAAATCAATCACGAAGGGTGCGATATTTTTGACAATCACTTGAATGCCCTTCTGGTTCGGGTGCATGCCGTCCTGCAGATTCAGGTCTGGCTCAGCGGCCACATCTTCCAGAAAGAAGGGGTATAGCGGTATTTGGTATTCATTGGCAAGGGCAGGGTAAATGGCGTCAAAGGCCTGAGTATAGTCAGCGCCCATATTGGGGGGCGACCGCATGCCCATCAAGGCGACCTTGATGTCCTTTTGCTGGAATTTCTCGATCATGGCCGCCAGATTGGCCTTGGCATTGTCTACCGAGAGCCCTTGCAAGGCATCATTTGCGCCCAGTTCCAACAATACAAGATCGATATTCTCCGGTGTTGACCAGTCAAGACGAGAGAGGCCAGAGGCCGTGGTGTCGCCAGAAACGGAGGCGTTGACGATCTCTACATCAAGTCCCTGGTTTTTTAAATGCTGCTGGAGCTGCGTTGGGAAATCCTCTCCGGCGGGCAACTGATAGCCAGCGGAGAGAGAATCGCCAAAGGCAAGAATTCTGGTGGTGTCGGCGGCTTTTGCAGAGGTCATGGTGAAGAGGCCAAGAAGCAGTAATAGAAAAAAGGAAGGGAAGAAATGGGCAGGATGACTGGTCATCCGAGCCGTTGCCGCACCGCCGTGTGGCGATTGCAGGCGAGCCGTTGTTTGGCCATGTTGGCTATATTCATACTTCATTTTCATAAGACTTATCTTTGGTGCGCATAAGCAAAACGCCCAAGAATGCGCTTTGCTGTCTTTGATTCCGAAATAACGACCCCATATAGGATTGATCATATTTTCCTTTGTCTTGTCTTCACACTGCGTGCAGAGTTACTTGCAATATAGGTTAGGATCATCGTGACTTCATCCCTTGCTCAAGAAGTTTCCAAAACAATGGCCAATCCGGCAGACGGAGAGACTGCAAAAGAAGCGATTATTTCGCTGCATGGCGTCTATTTGAGCCTCGGGGCAGGGAATTCACGGGTCGATATTCTGCGCGGCATCGATCTCGACATCGAAAGCGGCCACTCGGTGGGCCTTGTCGGGCCGTCCGGCTCGGGCAAGTCAACCTTGCTGATGGTGATGGCAGGTCTTGAGCAAGCGGATCAGGGCAAGGTGCTTGTTGAGGGCAGCGATCTGTCGCAAATGGATGAGGATACGCTGGCGCAGTTTCGCGGCACGCGGATTGGCATCATCTTCCAGTCCTTCCATCTGGTGCCGACCATGACAGCGCTTGAAAATACCGCCATTCCTCTGGAACTTGCTGGCCGCCGCGATGCTTTTGATGTCGCCAAGGCCGAGTTGGAAGCGGTGGGGCTGGGACATCGCGTGCATCATTATCCGGCAGAGCTTTCCGGTGGTGAGCAGCAGCGCGTGGCCATTGCCCGTGCGCTGGCGCCGCGTCCCTCCATTCTTATTGCCGATGAGCCGACGGGGAACCTTGACGCAGACACGGGGCAGGAGATTTCCGATTTGATGTTCCGCCTGCATAAAGAGCGGGGCATGACGCTGATGCTGGTGACCCATGATCCGCGCCTTGCAGATCGATGTGAGCGTGTGGTGCGGCTCAAATCCGGCCAGTTGGTGGAAACACCCCATGATGCTGCCCACCCGGTTCAATAGGAGGGCGCTATGGATCAGCTGACTTCGAACAAAGACACAGGCAGCGCGCATGCGTTTCCCGGTCTGCCCGCACCGCGCGGCATCTGGGCATCCTTGCGCCTTGCTTTCCGTTTTGCGCTCAGAGAAATGCGTGGCGGATTGCGTGGATTTTATATTTTTCTGGCCTGTATCGCTCTTGGCGTGGCTGCCATTGGCGCAGTAGGCTCGGCCTCCAAGGCGTTGACCGGTGGCCTCAATGAGCAGGGACGGCAGATTCTGGGCGGGGATATCTCGCTATCGGCCATCCACACGCCGTCGACTGAAGAGCAGCGCGCCTATTTGAAACAATTTGGTCAATTGGCACAGTTGGCCAGCCTCAGGGCTATGGCGCGCACGGCTGATGCGTCCGATCAGTTGCTGATTGATATCAAGGCCGTGGATGGCAATTACCCCATGGTTGGCGATCTGGTGACCACCAATGGCAAGACGCTTGCGCCCGGCTCGCTGATTGTTGATCCGCTCCTTCTGGATCGGCTCGGGCTTTCGGTTGGGGATCCGCTGGTCATTGGCGTCAAGCAATTCACCATCGCAGACAGCATTGCTGACGAACCGGACGCGTTGGCCTCTGGCATTGCCTTCGGGCCAAGGGTGATCATGGGGCTTGATGACCTGCAAGCAACCGATCTGCTACAGCCCGGCGTCATCGTGCGTTGGATCACGCGGCTGAAGATGGATGGTGATCCGTCTCTTTCCCAAGTCGAGGCCGTTATTGAACAGATACGGGCAGAATTTCCTGATGCAGGTTGGCGCATTCGCTCTCGTGCCGATGCCGCGCAGGGGCTAAAGCGCAATATCGATCGCTTTGCGGCCTTTCTAGTGCTGGTCGGCCTTGCCTCGCTGATCACTGGCGGGGTTGGCATCGCCAATGCTGTGCAAGCCTTCATCTCCGGTCGGCAGACGACCATTGCCAGCTATAAGTGCCTTGGGGCGCCCAGTTGGCTGATTGTCGGCATCTATCTGATGCAGATCGTGTTTATTGCCTTTATCGGCATTGCGATCGGTGTCTTTTTCGCCGCGCTCGTGCCTTTCATTCTGCAGGCTGTGATACCGGATAATTTGCCGCTGTCTTCATCGTTGTTTCATCCGTTGCAGTTGGGCAAAGCAGCTCTGTTCGGTCTGTTGGCCGCGCTGCTTTTCTCCATGCGTCCCTTGTTGCGCACTCGTTCCATTCCGGCAACGGCACTGTTTCGTGACCAGATCGCTCCGGTCAAATATCGGGCCAGCAAACGCGATTGGCTGATCGTTCTGGCGCTTGGGGCCTTGCTGGTGGGGCTGGTTCTTGCAACGGCAGAGGTGCTCTATGTGGCTGCGGCTTTCCTTGTGGGCATGGTGATTGTCTTCTTGCTGCTGCGGTTCGTGGCTTTCGTCATCATGAAGGTGGCTGCTCGGTTGCCGCGTTTTCGGCATGTGGTGCCGCGGCTTGCCATTGCCAACCTGCATAGGCCCGGCGCGTTGACGCCTTCGGTGGCGCTGTCGCTCGGGCTCGGGCTCAGTCTGTTGGTGACGCTGGTGCTGATCGATCTTAATCTGCAACAGCAACTGACAGGCAATTTGCAGCAGAAGGCACCAAACTTCTTCTTCATGAACATCCAGAATTCCGAGGTCGATCAGTTTGAAGCCGAACTGGAAGCCATGGCTCCGGAAGGCATGCATCAGCGCGTGCCGATGTTGCGCGGTCGGCTGGTGACGCTGAAGGGGATCGCTGCACGTGATTTCGAAGCGCCGGACGGAGCGCAATGGGTGCTGCGCGGGGATCGTGGCATCACCTATTCGGCCCATCTGCCTGAAAATTCCACGCTGGTGGAAGGCGAATGGTGGCCTCAGGATTATTCCGGCGAGCCGCTGCTTTCCTTTGATGCCGAGTTAGCTGACGAAATGGGGTTAGCCATTGGTGATAGTCTGGAAGTCAATGTGCTTGGGCGCACCATTTCGGCAAAGATTTACAATCTGCGGCAGGTGGAATGGCAGTCACTGGCGATCAATTTCGTCATGGTCTTCTCGCCTAACACCTTTGCCGGAGCGCCGCACGCCCATCTTGCCACTCTGACCCTTGATCCTGATGGCAAGGAGAGTGCCGAGCAAATTGGGCAACGGGAATCGGCCATCATGAAGGCCCTTGTGCAGGATTTTCCAGCTGTCACCTCTATTCGGGTTGGTGATGCGCTTGATACGGTCAATGATCTTGTGCGCCAGTTGGCCTGGGGCATGCGCGCGGCTTCATCGCTTGCCATTATTGCCTCCATTCTGGTGCTCGCCGGTGCCTTGGCCGCTGGGCAACGCGAACGCATCTATGATGCGGTGATCCTCAAGACGTTGGGGGCAACCCGTGGTAAGGTTTTGCAGGCCTATTCGCTGGAATATTGTCTGTTGGGCGTGATTACGGCAGTCTTTGCGCTGATCATCGGCCATGTGGCGGCTTATCTGGTGCTGACCGAGATGATGGAAATGGCCTTTGCCTGGCAGCCATTGGTTTCGGCCATCGTGGTGGTGCTTGCCATGCTTCTGACAATTTTGCTTGGTCTCATTGGTACATGGTCAAGTTTGAACCGGAAACCGGCCCGAATTCTGCGTAATGGTTAACTGGCGTTAAGATTTCAAATGAAGCTTGGGCGAGTCTTTTCAAGCTTTTACAAGGGTCGGGCAAGGATTGTGCATCAAACTTTGCGGCCAGTGATGACATTTGCGTGAATTCGACGATAGAATCCCGTTTGTTGCGCAAAAAGGTCTTGAGCTGGTGCCTGAACCCACCCATATATGGGACACACGTCGGTTTTGAAATTAGGTCCGGCGACCACCAACGACATGAACACTTCGGATTGGTCAGTCGAACCGTTCGAGCTTTTGAGTTTTGTGAGGAGAAACCATGGTGAATGACTTCCGTCAAAGCGCGCAGCATATGAGTGGCCGTGCCGCCGAAATGGCGCGTATCGATCAGGGCCTGCGCAGCTATATGCTGAAGGTCTATAACTATATGGCCATTGCGCTGGCAGTGACCGGCGTATTTGCCTATGGCCTTTACACTGTCGCCTTTACACAGGATCCGTCTCAGGCCGTAGCTCAGGTGAGCGGTAGCCTGTATGTGACCCAGCTTGGTTACACACTGTTTGGCAGCCCGCTTAAATGGGTCGTGATGTTTGCGCCTCTGGCGATGGTAATGTTCCTGAGCTTCCGTATCCAGAAAATGAGCGCTAGTGCTGCTCAGACCATGTTCTGGGCTTACGCGGCGCTGATGGGTATTTCCCTTTCATCGATCTTTGCGGTTTATACCTCGACATCCATTACGCAGGTCTTCTTCATCACCGCAGCAGCCTTCGCTGGTCTTAGCCTCTATGGCTACACCACGCCGAAGAGCCTGTCTGGCTGGGGCAGCTTCCTGTTCATGGGCCTGATCGGTATCGTGATCGCTTCGATCGTCAACATCTTCCTTGCGTCCAGCGCACTGGCCTTTGCCGTGTCTGTGATCGGTGTTCTGGTCTTTGCAGGCCTGACCGCCTATGACACCCAGCAGATCAAGGAAATGTATTTCGAAGGTGACAGCTCCGAAGTCGCTGGCAAGAAAGCCATCATGGGCGCTCTGCGACTGTATCTGGACTTCATCAACCTGTTCATCATGCTTCTGCAGCTGCTTGGCAACCGCGAATAGGCATAGAACAGCGCTCTGCTGAATTAGAAAAAGCCGCTCCATTCGGGGCGGCTTTTTTCGTTTGATGCCATAGATATGGTGCGTCTTGCCCCGCCTTTCAATTGGGGCCATTCCCGACAAAATCGGTCACATTGACGCTTGGCTCTCGCGCGACATAGATAAGGTGTCGCCTCATACTGAGCGGCCTTGTTTGCGAGGATATTTGCGGGATAGGGGAGGATTTGCCGTGATCAAACTCATCGCAGGCGTCAATTTTGTTGCCGCCATGGTTCATCTGCTTTTCTGGGGGCTGGTGGCCTTCCATTTTTGGGACGGGGTCTTTGGTACGGCACCAACGACAGCGTTGGCGACGACGTTCGGAATCGGGGTGGCCGATCTCGTCTGGTCGGTGCCTTTGTTGTTGATTGGCTCGATAGGGCTAATGCGCCAGCATGCGTTCGGCTGGCTCTGTGCGCAGATGGCGAACGGGCTCTATTTCTATTCCATGACCTTCATTCTGGTCAGGGACGGGCTGACGGGGGATTTCAAGCCCGGCTCCTATCTCTTTATGCCCTTCACGCTGTTTGCTTTCTGGGCCGTGTGGGCGCTCTGGAGCCGGCGCCATCTGTTTTTCGTGCCTAGCTTTCCACGACCTTAAGCAGTTTCTGATTGAGAAGCTTGAGGATGGAATCCAGCTCGTGACCGCGTTTGAGAATCTGACCCTGTTGCGAAATGAGGCTGTAGGCGCCCTGACGGCGGGCGAGCTTGGGATTTTTCTCGATGCGGTAAATGGGCATTTCGCTTGATCGTCGGAAGATGGAAAAGACCGCCCGGTCTTTCAGTGTGTCGATGGCGTAGTCGCGCCACTCGCCTGCTGCCACCATGCGTCCGTAAACGTTGAGAATATTCGTCAGCTCCATGCGATGGAAACAGATTTGCTGAGGTGGCTTTGGCTGTTGGTTCGAATGGCCTGTCGTTGTTGCCGGACGCAGACTTGCCAGTGAGGTCACACTTTCATCAGAATTATCGAGCAAGCGATCCTCCTTTTGTTCGTGGTCATGGAAGGCATGACACCTAATGTGGCGCCGATCTTCGAAAACTCAAGAGATATGATTGCTGTAAAACGCCCGCTTGGCAAGAGTGGAGACCCGAACCAGCAAGGGGCTTGTCGCAAAGTTCATAGAGGGGGACACGATTATTCTGTTTTAAAGCAAGATATGGGTAGAGAAGCATTCGCTTTCTTTCGTGGAGGATCTGGTCTCCTGTCACCTGGCGATGGGGGCCTGACCGGATGACTGATCGTGGTGTTATCTGATTGATCGGCATAGGAAAATCACACAATTGCCTTATTTCGGCCCTTGGAAAGTCGCAGGTGGGGACCAATATCAGATATGTTGCATCGCGGTACGGTTCATTGATTGGACATGGGACTCTGCCCCCTCTGACTTATGTCCATGAACCTGATTGTTAAGCTTGGTCTGCTTGAGCTTTGATTTCAATGGCTCGAGCAGCTTGCTCGGCAAGCGTTCGATAGAGGTCATTTGTCCTTCGGATTCCCGATAGCGGTCAACATCCCAACAGCTCCTTCACGGGATGCCTTAGCGCATCCCGTTTTTTTTGGGCTCTGCTTTGCCCTTCCCATCTTGAAACTCACCGGCAGCATTGCTAGATCCTGTGCTGAAAACCGTCTTTCTTGCAGTTTTCCGGGGTATCCTTTTGCTCTTCTCGTGCTTGCGAGGCGGGGAGGCGGATGAACCTTGCAGAAAGGCGATCAATCTGGTTGCCGGATTTGGGCCAAAGCGGCTGCTTCCGGCGATGCTGATAAGGAAGGACATCTGTCATGACTGATGAAGCGCAAACTCCTGCTGCGGGCGCCGAGACCCATTCGTTTGAAGCCGAGGTTTCCCGACTGCTCCACCTGATGGTGCATGCCGTCTATTCCAACAAGGAAATTTTCCTGCGTGAGCTGATTTCCAACGCGGCGGATGCCTGCGAGAAATTGCGCCATGAGGCTCTGACCAATTCCGATCTGACGCGCAACGACCCCACTTTCAAGATCACACTGTCTTCTGATGGCAAGGCTGGAACGCTGAAGGTTGTCGATAACGGCGTTGGCATGAGCAAGGAAGAGCTAATCGACAATCTTGGCACGATCGCCCGCTCCGGCACCCGCGCCTTTCTTGATCAGCTTGCCAGCAGCTCCAATGGCGAAGATGGTTCGGCCCTGATCGGCCAGTTCGGTATCGGTTTCTATTCCGCCTTCATGGTGGCCGACAGCGTAGAAGTCGTTTCCCGCCGCGCCGGGGCCGATGAAGCATGGCGCTGGTCGTCCGATGGCATGGGGTCTTACGAGATTGCCCCGGCGAGCGATGAAGACGCGCCGGTGCGCGGCACCAAGATCACGCTGTATCTGAAGGAAGACGAAAAGAGTTTTGCCGATCCGGTAACCATTCGCCGCGTCGTACGCGAATATTCCTCTCATGTGCCCGTACCTATCCGCCTGATGAGCTACAATGAAGAAGCCAAGGCGATTGATGAGGAAGAGTTGACCGATGGCTCCGCACTCTGGATCAAGCCGAAGTCGGACATCACCGAAGAGCAATATACCGAGTTTTATCAGCATACGGCTGGCCAGTTCGACCATCCGGCCCTGACGATCCATTATCGCGCTGAAGGGCGGACGGAATATAACGTGCTCGCCTTCGTGCCTGAGCATAAGCCGTTTGATCTGTTTGATCCAAACCGCAAGGGCCGCATCAAGCTTTATGTGCGTCGTGTCTTCATCACCGATGATGCGGATGTGCTGCCGGCTTATCTGCGCTTTGTGCGCGGCGTCGTGGACAGCGAGGACATCCCGCTCAATATTTCCCGCGAAATGTTGCAGGACAATCCGATCCTCAATGCCATTTCCAAAGGCGTGACCAATCGTATTCTTAGTGAACTGGAAAAGCTGGCCAACAAGGAAGAAGAGAAGTTTGCTTCCGTCTGGGAAGCCTTCGGCCCGGTGATCAAGGAAGGCCTTTATGAAGATCCCGAGCGTCGCGATCAGCTGTTCAAGCTGGTGCGCTTCAACACCACCAAGGGCGACAACCGCACCTTGGCGCAATATGTCGAGGATCTGAAGGAAAACCAGACCGCGATCTATTATGCGCTCGGCGACAGCAAGGAAGCCATTCTGGCCAGCCCGCAGCTTGAAGGCTATCAGGCGCGCGATGTAGAGGTTCTGCTGCTCTCTGATGCAGTGGATGCCTTCTGGGTGCAGACAGCGCTTGGCTTTGATGGCAAGAGCTTCAAGTCTATTTCCCAGGGCGGTGCCGATCTCGATTTGATCGAGAAGCCGGAAAAGGAAGAAGACAAGGGCAAGAGCGAGGAAGACAAGGCCAAGGAACAGGGCGATGTGGCCGAGCTGGTGACCTTCGTTAAGGAAACCCTCGGGGAGGCCGTGTCTGACGTGCGCATTTCTGCTCGTCTGGCAACGAGCCCGGTTTGCATTGTGGCTCCGGATTATGGTCCGGATCGTCAGTTGGAAAAACTGATGCGCAGTCAGAAGGGCGCTGAGGTCGGAATGAAGCCAATTCTTGAGGTTAATCCGGATCACAGCCTCATTCGCATGCTGGCTGACCAGTATAAGGCTGCCAGCGACAAGGCCAGCGTGGAAGACGGGGCGCATCTGTTGCTCGATCAGGCGCTTATTCTGGATGGCGAACATCCGACCAATCCGGCCGACTTTGCCACACGCCTCAGCAAGGTGATGATGTCGGGTCTCAAGTAAAAGACCTGCCGCATAAACCAATCGGCGCTATTGGATGACATCAAGCCGCGAAGGAGGGTATCTTTCGCGGCTTTTTTGTTGTAATAGCAGCACTCTTGTAAAGGTGAAGAGGTGCCTCCCGGTTTCGGGGGTGGTAATTTGCGCCCAGTTTCGCCATATAGAACGAGAAAACCGAGAGCCCAGATACGGATCGGGCTCTCCTTCCCATCATAATGATCAGCAAAGTGATCAAGCAGGAATGGCTGAGAAATGGCCCCGCACGTGCAATTCTTGAAAATGAATGGTCTTGGCAACGAATTCATCGTGATCGATGCCCGAAAGACCAAGCCCCAACTTGGGGCCGATGCCGTGCGCGCACTTTCCAACCATCAGACCGGACCGGGCTGTGATCAGTTCATCACGCTTGAAAAGTCGCCCGCTGGCGGGGACGTCTTCATGCGCATTCACAACGCCGATGGCGGCGAGGTGGAAGCCTGTGGCAACGCGACCCGCTGTGTCGGGCGGCTGATGATGGCCGAGAGCGGCGCCAATCGGGCGGTGATCGAAACAGTGGTCGGCAAGCTGATCGGCTATCGCTGTGATGATGAAAGCATGGTGACGGTGGATATGGGCGTGCCGAAATTCGGCTGGCAGGATATCCCCCTTTCCGAACCTTTCGAAGATACCCGTGTCATTGAACTGCAAGTCGGACCGATTGATGCGCCTATTCTTCATTCCCCCTCGGTGGTCAATGTGGGCAACCCGCATGCCATTTTCTGGGTGAAGAATGATGTCGAGAGCTATGGGCTGGAAGTGAACGGACCGCTGCTGGAAAATCACATGATCTTTCCGGAGCGGGCCAATATCTCTCTGGCGCAGGTGCATAATCGCAGCGAGATGACCCTCAAGGTCTGGGAACGCGGCGTGGGCCTTACGCAGGCGTGCGGCACGGCTGCCTGTGCTGCCACGGTGGCGGCCATTCGCAACAAGATGACCGACCGCACCGTGCTGGTGCATTTGCCCGGTGGCGACCTCACGATCGAGTGGCGCGAAGCGGATGAGCACATCATGATGTCCGGTGGGACAGAACTGGAATATGCCGGTGAGATTGATCTTGCAGATCTCTCCTGGCGCAAGCTGCCAGCAGGCAGCGTGGAGTAGCCTTATATGACAATCAAGGTTCTTACCTTCGGATGTCGCTTGAACACCTATGAATCCGAAGTGATGAAACAGCAGGCCGATGAAGCCGGGCTGGACAATGCCATTCTTGTGAATACCTGCGCTGTAACCAGCGAAGCGGTGCGTCAGGCCCGCCAGCAGATTCGCAAGGCGAAGAGGGACAATCCCGATGCCCGCATCATCGTGACCGGTTGCGCCGCGCAGACCGAGAGCGAGCGGTTTGCCTCCATGGAAGAGGTGGATCTGGTGCTTGGCAACGATGAGAAATTGCGGGCCGAGAGCTATAAGGCCGTGCCTGACTTCGGTGTGCCGCTACCAGAGAAGATCCGCGTCAACGACATTATGAGTGTGCGCGAAACGGCGCTGCATCTGATTGACGGGCTGGAAGGGCGCACCCGTGCCTTCGTGCAGATCCAGAATGGCTGCGACCATCGCTGTACCTTCTGCATCATTCCTTTCGGGCGGGGCAATTCCCGCTCTGTTGCGATGGGGCCGATTGTCGAGCAGATCACCAAACTGGTGGACAATGGCTATGCGGAAGTGGTGCTCACGGGCGTGGATATCACCTCTTACGGGGCAGATCTGCCCGGTCAGCCCAAGTTGGGCACGTTGGTCAAGTCCATTCTCAAGCATGTACCGGATCTGCCGCGTCTGCGCATTTCATCGATTGATTCCATCGAGGCCGATCCGGACCTGATGGACTGCATTGCCAATGAAGAGCGCCTGATGCCGCATCTGCATCTCTCTTTGCAGTCGGGAGACAATATGATCCTCAAGCGCATGAAACGGCGGCATAATCGCGAACATACCATTGCCTTTTGCAAGGATGTGCGCGCGTTGCGGCCGGATATGGTGTTCGGGGCGGATATCATTGTCGGGTTCCCAACCGAGACCGAAGAGATGTTCCAGCGCAGCCTTGATATTGTCGAAGAGTGCGATCTGACCCATTTGCATGTGTTCCCATATTCCGCTCGGCCCGGAACACCCGCAGCGCGGATGCCGCAGGTGCGTGGTCCGGTCATTCGCGAACGGGCTGCCCGGTTGCGTGAAGCGGGGGAAGCGGCCCTGCAGCGCCATCTTCAAAGCCAGATCGGGCGTGAGGTGCGATTGCTTGTAGAGGGGAAAGGTCTTGCCCGCACTGAGCAATTTACGCTTACGGAGATTGCAGAAGGCGATTCAGGTGATATTGTTGCTGCGCGCGTCGTGGATGCCAGCCAGCGCCATTTGATGGCGGTCGGGCTTTGATCGTCCGCATATAGATGCGCGCCGCCTTGCGCTTTCGAGCGCGTTTTTCGATCAGGGAGTAGGATCGTGGCCAAAAAAGGATTTTTCTCGCGTTTGTTCGGCTCGTCCGAGGAGAACACGCCCGAAGAGCAAGTCAAGGACAAGGCTCTGGAGGCAGAAGGCGAGGATGTTGCCGATCCTGCCCAGGAGGCGACGGAAGCGACGCCTGTTGAGACCGAAGCTGAAGCGGTGGTTGCGGCTGCTGGTGACGATACAGGCAATGCTGGCGATGCTGTCGAAGAAGTGGATGTGGCCATTATGGGCGGGGATGTCCCTGCCGGAGCCGTTGCATCCGATGCCGAGGAGCTCGCCGAAGACAAGCTGGGAGAGGAAGCCGGTGAGGCTGTCTCCGAGGCCGATCTGGCCGCGCTTGAAGCGGAAGAAGCCGTTGTTCTGGAAGAGGATGCGGTCGATGATACTCCCTTGGAAGAGGCCCCTGCACCACTAGACGCGCCAGCTGCCGAGGAAGACGGACCGGAAGAAGCTATTGAGGCAGTGGCTGAAGAGCCTGAGCTCCCAGAGATTGCTGCCGAAAGCGCACCTGCGGACGACGCCGCTGACGTGCTTGAACCAGACGTGGAGCCAGCAACAGTTACTGAAGAAGCAGAAACGCCAGCGAAAAAGCTCTCATGGTTCGAGCGGCTCAAACAGGGGCTGTCGCGCTCTTCAGGGGCGTTGGGTGAAGGGATCAGCTCGATCTTTACCAAGCGCAAGCTTGATGACGACACCCTGCAGGATCTGGAAGACATTCTCATTCAGGCCGACCTTGGCGTTGAAACGGCGATGACGATCACGGAGCGCCTTTCTGACGGGCGCTACAACAAGGAAGTGTCTGACAAGGAAGTACAGGAAATTCTCGCCGACGAGGTGGACAAGGTGCTGGAGCCGGTGGCCAAGCCGCTGGAGATCACAAAGCCGGCCAGCGGTCCGCATGTGGTCCTGATGATCGGGGTCAACGGCGCAGGCAAGACCACCACGATCGGCAAGCTGGCGCAGAAATTCCGCGCCGATGGCAAAAAGGTCATGATGGCCGCTGGCGATACCTTCCGAGCGGCTGCCATTGACCAGCTGAAGGTCTGGGGCGAACGCACGGGCGCACCCGTGATTGCCCGCGAAGTGGGGGCTGATGCCGCCGGGTTGGCTTATGATGCGATGCTGGAAGCGAAAGAGAAGGACATGGATGTTCTTCTGATCGATACCGCTGGGCGATTGCAAAATCGCACCGAGCTGATGGCCGAGTTGGAAAAGATCGTCCGCGTGATCAAGAAGCATGATGAAGCGGCTCCGCACTCGGTGCTGTTGGTGCTGGATGCGACCACGGGGCAGAATGCGCTCAATCAGGTTGAGGTCTTCACCAAGATGGCGGGCGTTACGGGCCTTGTCATGACCAAGCTGGACGGCACGGCGCGGGGTGGTATTCTCGTTGCCATTTCAGCCAAGCACAAGGTGCCGGTGCATTTCATCGGTGTTGGCGAAGGCGTTGATGATCTGGAGCCATTCGCATCACGTGATTTCGCACGAGCCATTGCCGGGTTGGCAGACAATTGAGAACAGGCCTGTTCGCAGGCATATTGAACAGGCAGATAAAGGCATAGCATGAGCAATTCCGAATATCCCGGCAAGGATGCTTCTGAGGGGAGCGCACAGCAGGCGGCCGAGCCGCAGTTGGACAAGGCCCAGCTTCTCAAGCTGGTTCTGGAACTGGGGCCACTTGGCATTTTCTTCTTTGCCAATGCCAAGGGCGAAATGCTGGCAGACTGGATACCGGCGCTTGCTGGCATGAAGCCGATCTTCATCGCCACAGCCTGTTTCATGGTTGCCACCGTGATCTCTCTGGTCATTTCCCGAGTCAAGCTTGGTAAGCTGCCCGTGATGCCCATGGTCACCGGTGTTGTGGTGTTCATTTTCGGAGGGCTGACGCTCTATCTTCAGGATGACACCTTCATCAAGATGAAACCGACCATCGTCAATGTGCTGTTCGGATCGGTTCTGCTTGGGGGCTTGCTGTTTGGCAAGAGCCTGCTGGGCTATGTGTTTGATTCCGTGTTTGAGCTCAATGCAGAAGGCTGGCGCATTCTGACCATTCGCTGGGGCATTTTCTTCTTTGTGCTGGCATTTCTGAATGAAGTGGTCTGGCGCAATTTCTCCACCGACGTCTGGGTGGACTTCAAGGTCTTTGGTGTCATGCCGCTGACGATGGTTTTCGGGGCCTTCCAGATGCCCCTGCTCAATCGCTACGCGCCGGGCAAGGAAGAAGAAGCCTGAGCCGGCTGCATATGAAAGTCTTACGAGATGAAACCTCAGGTGTTTCTGTTTGACGGGCCTATAGGAGTGGGTAAGACATCTCTGGGGCAGGGCGTCGCAGAGCGTCTGGCACTTGCTTTCATCGACGGCGATGATCATTGTAAGACGGAGCGCTGGTTGGATTCCAGTTTGCAAACCAACAAGAGCATTGCGTCTTTGTGCATCAAGTTGCTTGATAGCGGGCAGGGGGTGATTGTCGCCTATCCTGTGCGCCGCACGAACTGGATTTTCTTTAAAGAAACATTTGCGCGTCTGGGATATTGCTGCCGCTGCATTGGCCTGATTGCGCAAAGCAGCCAGATCGCAAAACGCGAACGGGTGCTCTCAAAGGGAGAGTTGGCCAGAAGCATGCAGATGATCAAGGAAGGCTATGGTCAGCGAAGCTTCTGCGACTTGATCTATCACACCGATAAAGCTGACCTTGAAACCAACTGCGTCCGTCTTGCAGACAGCATCCGCGCACTGCCTTAATTGGCCTCTGCCAGAATCTTTTCCAGTTTGGGCATGAAATTTTCGGCGATGGAGCGTTTGGTCAGGGCGCCAATATGCTTGTAGCGGATGATGCCTTTTTTATCGACAATGAAGGTTTCCGGCGCGCCATAGACGCCCCAGTCGATGCCGACGCGGCCTGAAACATCCATGCCGACCTTGTCAAACGGGTTGCCGTGATTTTTCAGGAAGCGGGCCGAGTTGGCCGGTTCGTCTTTGTAGGCAAGGCCGATGAGGTCGAAGCGATTGTCATTGGTCATCTCGATGAGCAGCGGATGTTCATCGCGGCATGTGGGACACCAGGATGCCCAGACATTGACGACGGCAACCTTTTCCTTGAAATCCTCGGTCTTGAAACCGGGAATGATGCCGCCATCGGGGCGGCGAATGCCGAAGCTGGCATCCAGCGGCGGCAGGTCAAACTCTGGTGCGGGCTTGTTGATCAGCACGCTGGGCACTTCATTGGGGTTGCGCCCGAATTGCATCTGATAGCCAAACAATAGCGCCATGCCGACAAAGATGAGCAATGGCAGCAGGATAAAGATATTGAACCCGCGCTTGGAAGGGGCTGCCTCTTCGCTTGGTGCTTGTTCGGTCGTCTGGTTTTCGGGCGATTTGTTGTCTTCGCTCATGCTGGTCGTTCTGCTCGCAGGATGTGACGTGTCAGATTAGGAATGTGTGGCCGCTTTTGTGCGTTCGGAGCGGCGATGAACACCTCTCTCATGCAATTGGGCCAAAATTTTGGTCTGTTTGCGCCCATCCAGCAGGACCCACAGGATCAAGACAAGGATGGTTGCAGCGGTGACGCCATAGGAGGCGAGAATGAAACCGGCGTAATTTCCAAACATGCTGTTCTCCTTGCTCTGCTTTTGCCCCAAGTATCTCAGGTGCCTTTGCGCGTCAGTGTGAGGCCGAAGGGCCGGTGGAAGGGCTGGCTGCCTGAGTGGCTGCGGCCCGATTGCCGGAGGCGACCTGACGGGCGGCCTGCATTTGCATCGAGCGGATGCGGCGTCGCAGAATTTCGTTTTTCATGGCTTTGAAATGCAACACGGTGAAAAGCAGCGTGAAGCCGATTGCCATCACCATCAAGGGGATCAACATGGAATTGTCCATCTTGGGCCCTTCGAGCGTGAAGACGCTGGCTGGTTGATGCAGGGTGCTCCACCAGTCGACCGAAAATTTGATGATCGGGATGATGATAAAGCCCACAAGGGTGAGAATGGCGACGGCCTTGCCTGCCTTGATCGGGTCTTCGATGGCGTGCCAGAGGGCGATGAGCCCCAGATAGATGATCAGCAGAATGAGCATGGAGGTGAGCCGTGCATCCCAAACCCACCAAGTGCCCCACATGGGCTTGCCCCAGAAACTGCCGGTGGTCAGGCACACGAAGGTGAAAGCTGCGCCCAGAGGGGCGGCGGCCTTGGCCGAAACATCGGCCAGCGGGTGCTTCCAGACCAGCGTGCCCAGAGCGGAAATGGTCATCATGGTATAGGCAAACATGGCCAGCCACGCGGCAGGCACATGGATATACATGATCCGGACCGTGGCACCCTGCTGATAGTCTTCCGGGGAATCAATCAACGCCATATAGAGCCCTACGCCGATTACGACCACCGTGAGAATAACGAGCGGGATCATGATCTTGTCAAGCAATGCGAGAAAGCGCGTTGGATTGGCCAGGCCTCTAATCCGGAAAGATGGTTGTTTGGTCTCAGTCATCAAGCGTCCTGCGGTCTGGTCGAGCCCCGCGAAGGGGGCGGCTTGTTCGGTTGGTCGCCGAAAAGCGCGCCGGGTTTCTAGACAAATATCACGAGATGAAAGGCGCGCGAATTACGATTTTGTAACAAAGCCGCTTTTGCGCGCCGACTTTCTGCTATTCCTGCGAACTCCTCAAGGCGGCTGCGGCGGCCACGGGGCCGATTACCAGATAGAGAAGCGATAGGCCGCATAGAATGTAGAATGGCGTATCAAAAGGCGCAGGATCTGTGACCGCGCCAAGGGATGCGCTGACACCAAAGATCAGTACGGGGATCGTCAGCGGCAGAATGAGAATCGAAAGCAGCAAACCGCCGCGCCTCAGGATCACCGTCAGGGCCGCACCCACCGCGCCAATGAGCGTGAGTGCTGGCGTGCCGACAAGTAAGGTGGCAGTTACGGCGGCAATGCCGACCGGCTCCACATTGAGAAACAGCGACAGAAGCGGGGTTGCGACCACCAGAGGCATGCCGGTGGAGATCCATTGAGCTGCGCATTTGACCAGCACCACCAGCTCCAGCGGATGTTCGCCCAGCAGCAGAAGGTCCAGCGTGCCGTCTTCCTGATCTGCCTGAAACAGTCGATCCAGGCTAAGCAGCGTCGCCAGCAGGGCTCCGATCCATAGAATGGCCGGGCCGATGCGGGCAAGAAGATTGAGATCTGGCCCCACGGCAAAGGGAAAGATGGTGACGACGATCAGGAAAAACAGCACGCCCATGAGCGCACCGCCGCCGATCCGGATGGACAGTTTTAGATCCCGTACAAAGAGGGCACCCATGGCTGACATATTCTGCTCTCCTAGTGGGCGGTTGGTTCGCTCAAAGCGTCATCAAGCGCGGGCTCGCTGGCCAGATTGCGGTCAAGATGCAGGCGCAGCGGGTCGACCAGTCCAAGAGGCGCATGGGTGGCGGCAATGATCAGGCCGCCCTCAATCAAGTGCTCTGCCATCAGAACCTCCAGCTTGTGTTCGGATGCCTTGTCGAGCGCCGAGGTCGGCTCATCGAGCAGCCAGAGGGGGCGGTAGCTGACCAGCAGGCGCGCCAGCGACAGACGTCGGCGCTGACCGGCGGAGAGATAGGCCGCAGGCAGGTCGATGAGATCCTCGATCCCCACTTCGATCATTGCCTGATAGGGACTGCGGGTGGGGTGGCCATAATAGGTTTGCCAGAATTTGAGATTTTCCCTGCAAGACAGGGCTGGCTTGATAGCGTCGGCATGGCCAAAATAATGGGCTTGCTGGCCGACAGATAGGTCGTCCTCGGCCCCCTCAAGCGTCATGGAACCGGCATGGGCCTTGATGAGGCCCGCCAATGTGCGCAGCAGGGATGATTTTCCTATGCCGTTCGGGCCGGTCACCACAAGCGCCTTGCCTCCGGGCAGGTCGAAGGAAATATTCTCGATGACAGGACGGCCTCCACGGATACATCCCAAATTATGAACGCTTAAAAGCTTTGTGTCTTCTTGAAGAGTCAATGGTTGGTTACTCACCGCTGGGATCTGTATTGGAAACCAAATCTTGCCTTGAATTTCATTCTTTTATCTGGATTTTCCTGCTTGGGGCTGTCCAGCCTGTCTTTTGCATATTCCAGCTATAAAAAAGCACAGTCAAGACCATCGGTTATCTAGCAATCAGTAGTAAAAGATCTTAAAAATGGCTTGTTTGATGCCTGCGGTTCTCGCGAGGTCGGGTAATGTTGCGCTCTTTTTGGGCGGAAAACCGGCTTTTCGCGATCTTCTCGTGAGCATTTTCTTTCAATCATTGCACTGCATGTGCCCTTTTGTTGGCTCGGGCGCATGATCTGCACAAATAGGTGATGATCGACGGTGGAGCAATGGTCTTTTGTCGAAGCATTGCACGTTGATCTCATTGATTCAGGACGGCAGTTGAAATGCCTTTTTCTTCTCACCACGTTTAGTGGGAAGAAAATGGTTGAGCGTTAACGAATAAGCTGGGACCGATATGACCTTATATACAGACTATCTAGACGAAATCGAAACTCGCAAGATTCAAGGGTTGCACCCCAAGCCTATTGATGATGCCGCTCTCTTGAATGAGATTATTGCGCAGATCAAGGACACCGGCAACGAGCACCGGGCCGATTCACTTCACCACTTCATCTATAACACGCTGCCCGGGACCACGAGCGCAGCGGGGGCAAAAGCGGCCTTTCTTAAAGAGATCATTCTGGGCAATGAAGTCGTTGAGGAAATCACTCCGACTTATGCTTTTGAGCTTCTCTCCCATATGAAGGGTGGACCGTCGATCGAGGTTCTGCTCGATCTTGCTCTTGGTGATGATGACGCCATTGCCAAGCAGGCCGCCGAAGTGCTGAAAATGCAAGTCTTTCTGTATGAAGCCGATATGGAACGCCTCGAAAGCGCCTACAAGGCTGGCAATGCGATTGCCAAAGATGTATTGGAGAGCTATGCGAAGGCAGAATTCTTCACCAAGCTCCCCGATGTGGACGAAGAAGTGGAAGTGGTTACCTATGTCGCCGCCGAAGGCGATATCTCCACCGACCTTCTGTCTCCGGGCAATCAGGCCCATTCCCGCTCCGACCGCGAACTGCATGGCAAATGCATGATCTCGGAAAAGGCGCAGAAGGAAATCGAAGCGCTGAAGCTGCAGCATCCGCAAAAACGTGTCATGTTGGTGGCGGAAAAAGGCACCATGGGTGTGGGCTCTTCGCGCATGTCTGGCGTTAACAACGTGGCGCTGTGGACCGGCAAGCCTTCCAGCCCTTATGTGCCTTTCGTCAATTTCGCTCCGGTGGTTGCAGGCACCAATGGCATTTCGCCGATTTTCCTGACCACGGTCGATGTGACCGGTGGTATTGGTCTTGACCTTAAAAACTGGGTCAAGAAGGTTGATCCGGATGGCAAACCGATCCTGAATAATGATGGCAACCCTGTTCTCGAACAGAAATATTCTGTCGAGACGGGCACTGTTCTCAAGATCAACACCAAAGAGAAGAAGCTTTATAATGAGGATGGCTCTGAGGAGCTGACGGATGTTTCCAGATCTTTTACACCGCAGAAGCTTGAATTCATGAAGGCTGGCAGCTCCTATGCGATTGTCTTTGGCAAGAAGCTGCAGACATTTGCTGCCGAAACCCTTGGCATTGAAGCACCGACCGTCTTTGCGCCACCCAAGGAAGTGACCAATGAAGGGCAGGGCCTGACGGCTGTCGAGAAAATCTTCAACAAGAATGCCGTGGGCGTGAACTCCGATTTGCCACTGCTCGCTGGTTCGGACGTGCGCGTCAAGGTGAATATCGTCGGCTCGCAGGATACTACGGGCCTGATGACATCGCAGGAACTGGAAGCCATGGCGGCAACCGTGATCTCGCCAACGCTGGACGGGGCCTATCAGTCTGGCTGTCATACAGCGTCTGTTTGGGATCTCAAGGCGCAGGCGAATATTCCGCGGCTCATGAAATTCATGAATGACTTTGGTCTCATCACCGGTCGTGACCCGAAAGACGTCTATCCGCCGCTGACGGACGTCATTCACAAGATGCTGAACGATCTGACCGTTGATGACTGGGACATTATTATCGGTGGCGACAGTCATACCCGCATGTCAAAGGGTGTTGCCTTCGGGGCCGACTCAGGCACCGTTGCATTGGCTCTGGCCACGGGCGAAGCCTCCATGCCTATTCCGGAATCCGTCAAGGTGACCTTCAAGGGCACTATGGCTGATTATATGGATTTCCGTGATGTGGTGCATGCAACTCAGGCGCAGATGCTCAAACAGCATGGAGACAATGTCTTCCAGGGCCGAGTGATTGAAGTGCATATCGGCACACTGTTGGCTGACCAGGCCTTCACCTTCACTGACTGGACCGCAGAAATGAAAGCCAAGGCTTCCATCTGTATCTCCAACGATGAAACCCTGATCGGGTCGCTTGAACTGGCCAAGAGCCGCATTCAGGTAATGATCGACAAGGGCATGGACAATGAGAAGAAGGTTCTGCAGGGTCTGATCGACAAGGCGAACAAACGCATTGACGAGATCAAGTCTGGTGAGAAACCGGCTCTGCGTCCTGACGACAATGCGCAATATTTCGCAGAAGTCGTGGTTGATCTGGACGAGATCGTCGAGCCGATGATTGCCGATCCAGATGTCAACAATGCCGACGTTTCCAAGCGCTATACCCATGATACGATCCGTCCGATCTCCTACTATCATGCAGAGAAGAAGGTTGATCTGGGCTTTGTCGGGTCTTGCATGGTGCATAAGGGGGACATGAAAATCGTTGCCAAGATGCTGCGCAATCTCGAGGCTGCCAAAGGCAAGGTCGAGTTCAAGGCGCCGCTCGTTGTTGCCGCACCGACCTACAACATCATTGATGAGCTGAAGGAAGAAGGCGACTGGGACGTGCTTCAGAAATATTCAGGCTTTGAATTTGATGATCTGGCACCAAAGAGCGCTGCGCGTACCGAATATGAGAATATTCTCTATCTGGAGCGTCCGGGCTGTAACCTCTGCATGGGTAACCAAGAAAAAGCCGAGAAGGGCGATACCGTTCTGGCAACCTCCACACGCCTCTTCCAGGGTCGTGTTGTGGAAGACAGCGAAGAGAAGAGGGGGGAATCCCTGCTGGCCTCTACGCCGGTTGTCGTTCTCTCTGCAATCCTTGGCCGCACCCCAACCCTTGAGGAATACAAAACCGCGGTTGAAGGCATCGACCTGACCAAGTTTGCTCCTCCGAAGGAGATACCGGGAACCACACGGTCCGTGCATTTCTAGGATCAATCGGCTGAGCTTTGCTCTTCTTGATATCGAATTAAGAGCCCGTTGATATCGAATTAAGAGCCCGGCGTTCGAAAGAGCGTCGGGCTTTTTGCTTGCTTGACTGTGAAGGTGGGGGCGCTTATCCAGGATATATTGATGGATACAGGAGTTTTGATGTCCCGCTAAAAAGGGAAGCCGCAGATGCTTCCAATTGCATGAACCGTGTGAGACCTGCGGCGCGTTGCGCCAGCAGTCACTGTTTGTGCGACCATTTTTAGCGAAGCAATGAAACCGGAACGGCACCAGCCTTTCCGGACGAAAACTGGATATCACATCATGATCCGGACATTTACATCTGAAGACACCGACGCCGTGATTGCCATCTGGCAATCTGCCAGCGAACTGGCGCATTCCTTTCTTCCTGCCGACTTTATGATCGAGGCCGAGCGGTTGACCCGAGAGGTCTATCTCCCGCAAGCCGAGACATGGGTCTTTGTGCGCGATGGCGCAATTGTCGGCTTTATCGGACTGATCGACGCCTATATAGGCGGACTGTTTGTCGACCCCTCTCATCATGGCGAGGGCATAGGGCGGGCGCTTGTCGATAAGGCTGTGGCAGAGAAGGGATCCTTGACGATTGAGGTCTTTGTCGACAACGCTATCGGACGGCGCTTTTACACAGCCTATGGCTTCACCGGCGATAAGCAGGTGAGTGACCCGCATTCGGGTTTTCCGTTGTTACAGCTCACCTATGAGGTGACAGCTTAACGAAACAGCCCGGCGCCACTGCGCGCCGGATTTTTTCTTGCGCTGGTTGCCGCTTTTCTGTCAGACTGATAAAAAAGAATATCCTTCCAAATCGAGTTTTCCCATGTCCAACATCGTTCCACCCGCTGATGCAGACGCGCGTCGCGCGATCAAACCCGTTATTTGCTATCCGACCGAGACCTTGCCCAAGCCGGATATCGGGCTTTATCAGGCTGCTTTTGAGGGGGCCGAGAAGATTGATGAAGTCATCATTCCGGCGCGAGATGCTGCCAGCATTGAGGTGCCTGCAGGGCATCTGCTGCGCATCATCTGTCCGGAAGGGCCGCAGGTGGGGGATCTTGATCTCTTCAACAGCGGCAATCTCGACGAGCGTTTTTATTCAGGCAAGACCCGCGCGCTGCATGGAACCCATGTGAGCATTGGTGATCAGCTCTGGTCGAGCTTTCCCTATATGCGGCCGATGGCGACCGTTATGGAAGACACGCTGGCATGGTATGGCATCGATGAATATGGTGGCTCGGTGCATGACGTGATTGGTACGCGCTGTGATCCCTATACGGGGCGTGTGCTCAACGGGGTGGATTATCACTATTGTTGCCATTCGAATCTGACGCGCGCTTTGGCGCGGGCGCGCGGGCTCAGCCTGCCTGAAGCTGAGAAATATGTACATGATGTGCTCAATGTCTTCATGTGCACCGGCTTTACGCGGGATACGGGGCAATATTTCATGAAGGCCAGCCCGGTGCGGCCCGGCGATACTCTGGGGCTGTTTGCCGAGATTGATCTTTTGGCAGTGCAGAGTGCCTGTCCGGGCGGGGATTGCTCATCAGAACATTCCAGTGATGCGGCACAATGCTATCCCTTGAAGATGGAAGTCTATAAGCCTGCTGCGGGAAGCCTGGAGGGCTGGCAAAGCCCTGCTGTGAATGCTTATGATGGCAGTCACGGCTGCTGAAGGTTTGAGCTTAGAAAAGGGCAACGAGCACGGCTCCTGTGGCGATGAAGCCAACGCCGAGCCAGCCACCAATGGAGAGCTGTTCGCCAAGGAAGAGGGCGCCGAAGATGGCAACGAGCACAACGCTCATTTTGTCTATGGGGGCAACCTGAGAGGCTTGTCCGATTTTGAGGGCGCGGAAATAGCAAATCCATGATGCGCCTGTGGCCAGACCGGAAAGGACCAGAAAGAGGATTGATTTTGACGATAGGCTGGAAAGGCTGTCCCAGCCGCCTGTCGCACTGAGCATGGCTGCCAGAGCGAACAGAATAACGATCGTGCGTATGAAGGTTGCGAAATCCGACCCAATACCGGATACGCCGACCTTGGCAAAAATGGCCGTTAATGCAGCAAAGCAGGCCGAAAGAATGGCCCAGAACTGCCATGAAAGGATTAGATTTCTCATTGTTTCCTCGTGCTCGCCAGAGGACGAACGGATTCGAGTTTGAAAGAGTGAAATTTTGTGACCTCTCCCACGCTTTGGCAAGAGCCAAGTCGGGGTGGCGCAATGACGTTTGAACGTTGGAGGGAAGATATGATTTATACTGCATCTGATAAACGCTATGACACCATGCCTTACCGTCGGTGTGGCAAATCAGGACTCAAGTTGCCAGCGGTTTCGCTGGGGCTCTGGAACAACTTTGGCTATGACACACCGCATTTCACTAAGCAGGAAATGTGTCGGACCGCATTTGATCTGGGCATTACCCATTTCGACCTGGCCAACAATTATGGCCCGCCTGCTGGTGCTGCCGAAGAAGCCTTCGGTGACATTCTCAAGACCGACTTCAAACCCTATCGCGATGAAATGATCATTTCTTCAAAGGCGGGCTATGACATGTGGCCGGGGCCTTATGGGGAATGGGGTAGCAGGAAATATCTGATCGCGTCCTGCGATCAATCCCTCAAGCGTATGGGGCTCGACTATGTCGACATTTTCTATTCCCACCGCTTCGATCCCAATACGCCGTTGGAAGAAACCATGGGGGCGCTAGATACGCTGGTGCGTCAGGGCAAGGCGCTCTATGTGGGCATTTCGTCCTACAATTCCCAGCGAACGCGGGAAGCGGTCAAGATTCTCAATGAACTTGGTACGCCGTGCCTTATCCATCAGCCGAGCTATAATATGCTCAACCGCTGGGTTGAACGCGATGGTCTGAAGGATACGCTCAAGGAGCTCGGTGTGGGCTCGATTGCCTTTACGCCATTGGCTCAGGGCATGTTGTCCAACAAATATCTCAACGGTATTCCGGCTGATTCGCGTGCTGCTTCCGGTCGTTTTCTCAAAAAGGAAATGATCACGGATCGCGCTGTCGAGCATCTCAAGAAGCTCAATGAGATTGCCGCTCGTCGCGGTCAGACGTTGGCGCAGATGGCGATTGCGTGGGTGCTGCGTGATGAGGGTATTACCACGGCACTGATCGGGGCGTCTCGTGCGTCGCAGATCGTTGACTGCGCAGGTGCGGTAGCGAATCTTGATTTCACAGCGGAAGAACTGGCTGAGATTGATCTTTATGCGCAGGATGAGGACATCAATATCTGGAAGAAATCATCCGATCTGTGATTGACCCGGTCTTTGTGGCTTATTGAAAAACGAAAAAAGGGCGAGCGGCCAAGCCGTTCGCCCTTTTGTTGATCGCTGTGTGATCGTATCAAAAATCGATGGCACGACCGTCGATTTCATAATCATCATAGCGTGATGGATCGAGACCGCCGCGACCATTGAATTCTTTGGGGCGGTCTGCACTGACTTTCAGTGCATCGCGTTCCTTGCGGCGCTGTTCCGCTTCCATGAGCGCGCGCTGGGCTGCGGGGGGCAGATCCTCAAACTTGCGGCGTGGTCTTGGCTCTTCTTTCGGCTTGGCAGTATCGGCGACGCGTTCTTCCGTGCTCTTGAACTGAGGGGAGTCGACGTCAACCGTCTGTCTTTTCGGGGCTTCGTCTGCCATAAATTTGCTCCCTTGCTTTCCTATCTTGAAAATGGGTCTCGTGCGGCACCATATAGGATATTATAATGCGATCCAATCGCTGTGCGCCATAAAGAAGGATAGATTTGGCATGAATTTCTTCCGTACCACATTATTGCTGGCCGCCATGACGGGCCTGTTCATGGCCATCGGCTATTTGCTCGGTGGCTCGGGAGGCATGATGATTGCCTTCATCTTTGCGCTGGGCATGAATGTGTTCAGCTATTGGAATTCGGATAAGATGGTGCTGCGCATGCACAACGCCATGGAGGTGGATGCGCGTACGGCTCCTGAATATTACGAGATTGTGCAGAAGCTGGCCCAGTCAGCCGGGCTGCCCATGCCCAAGGTGTATGTCATCAATTCCGATCAGCCCAATGCGTTCGCCACCGGACGCAGTCCGCAGCATGCTGCTGTTGCTGCCTCGACGGGCCTGCTCAACCGGCTGACCTATGAAGAGGTGGCTGGCGTGATGGCCCATGAGCTGGCGCATATCAAGAATTACGACATTCTGACCATGACCGTGACGGCGACCTTTGCGGGTGCCATTTCCATGCTCGCCAACTTTGCGATGTTCTTTGGCGGCAGCAGGGAAAGGGGCGGTATCATCGGCACGATTGCCATCATGATTCTGGCTCCGTTGGCAGCGTCCATCGTGCAGATGGCCATCAGCCGGACGCGGGAATATGCGGCCGACAAGACCGGTGCTGAAATCTGCGGTCAGCCCATGTGGCTGGCCACGGCGTTGGCCAAGATTGCCAACGCTGCGGGGCGCACGGCCAATGTAACTGCCGAACAGCATCCCGAAACGGCCCATATGTTCATTATCAACCCGCTATCGGGGCAGAAGATGGATAATCTCTTCTCCACCCACCCGGATACGCAGAACCGGATCGATGCACTGCAGTCGCTGCAGTCTGAATGGTATGGCGGACAGAGCCCTCTCAAGGTAAGTGGTGGCGGTACGCTCGGAGCTTCCCAGCGTCGCGGCCAGATGCAACAGGATGCGGGCGCAGACGGCCCTTGGGGGCGCAGTTCTTCCCAGAGGGATGACAATCAGCCCGGGCCTTGGGGCTAGGGGGAGATTGGCTGCGTTGCAGCTTGAGACGAATCATTCAGGAGATAGGAAGAGCCCGGTTAAGCCGGGCTTTTTTATGTCTCCGGTATAGGCTGCGCGTTCCATGCAACTATGGGGCATTGTGCAACAGGTGGTTTTCCCGTGCTGGACCTTAGGAGGTTTCCATAATTCCTTGAGAGTTGCCATTTCGCGTTTGTTGTCCCCTTTTTTGCCTTTATTGGCATGTTCTAAACGGGGCTCTACGAAAAAGAAAAAGGAATATTCGATGTTTTTGATCTGGAGAGGCTGGGGCCTTCTGCTTCCTCTTGGTGTCTTCGCCGGTGCATTTATCGGTTTTCTCGTATCCGGTAGCCTTCTTGGCCCTCAGTCCGGTTTTGCTCCTGTCATTATTTCGCTTTTTGCGACAATCGGGGCATATGGCGTTGTGGCGCTTCTCGGCCGTACTGATAAGGGCAAAGTGGTTATCGACAAGGATAGTGGAGAGGAGCTTCTCTTGAAGCGGGGCGATAGCCTGTTTTTCATTCCAGTTCGTTTCTGGTTCTATCTGCTTGTCATTATTACTGTTGTGGCTCTCGGTATCAGCGTCTTTTCTCTGTTCGCTGGCTAAAGAGATTGTCTGCATTGGTTTTGTGAATATCGATCGCGTAAGCCGTGTGACTTTCAAACCCGGATCTAGATCCGGGTTTTTTTATTGGCGATTTCGATTGATCTATGTTTGATAGAGCGCCTGTAAAGGCAGGAAAGGCTTGTCTGCTCAAGCTGACGCGGCTCTTTTCTGGTAACAATCCGGGTTTAGACAAAGAGAGCCAACGTGGACGGATCTTACGACTTGCTTCGCACCCTTGTGCATTATTCAGGGCATTTTCTGGTGCCATTTGTGCTGGCTCGGTTGCTCTTTCCCAAAGAGATATGGCTCAAGGCTGCATTGGTCATGGTCGCTACCATTGTCATCGATGTGGACCATCTTTTGGCCGACCCGATTTTTGATCCGAACCGTTGCAGCATCGGTTTTCATCCGCTGCATACGCTTTGGGCTGGTGTGGTTTATGTCGGGCTTGTGTTGGTGCCAGACTGGCGGGCACGGGCGTTCGGCCTTGGGGCGTTGTTCCATTTGGCGGTGGATGCCAATGACTGCTTCATGGGTGGCACTTTCTAGCACCGGCTTGGTAAAACCTAATCATAAAAAAGCCGCCTGCGGGGTCTCCCGAGGCGGCTTTTTTGATTGCTTTGAAGGGGCGGCCTATCAGCTGGCCTTTTTGGAGGCGCGCATGGCCCGCTTGCGATCATTAGGATCCAGCAGGATCTTGCGCAGGCGGATGGACTGTGGCGTCACTTCCACCAGCTCATCATCGGCGATGTAGCTCAGCGCAGCTTCAAGGCTCAGCCTTAGCGGCGTGGTCAGCTTGATGGCATCATCCTTGCCCGAAGAGCGGATGTTGGTCAGCTGCTTGCCCTTGAGCACGTTGATGTCCAGATCGTTGCCACGGGTATGCTCGCCCACGATCATGCCTTCATAGACCTTGGTGCCCGGATCGATCATCATAGGTCCGCGATCTTCCAGCTGCCAGAGGGCGTAAGCCACAGCTTCGCCATTGCCGTTGGAAAGCAATACGCCGGTGTTGCGCGAGGCGATCTCGCCCTTGTGCGGCTGATATTCATGGAAAATACGGTTCATGATGGCCGTGCCGCGCGTGTCGCTGAGCAGTTCGGACTGGTAGCCGATCAGGCCACGGGTCGGCGCGTGGAACATCAGGCGTGTACGACCGCCACCGGATGGGCGCATTTCGACCATTTCGGCTTTGCGTTCCTGCATCTTTTGCACAACGATACCGGAAAATTCATCATCCACGTCGATGGTAACTTCTTCGATTGGCTCGAGGCGCTTGCCATTTTCGTCCTTCTGCATGACGACCTGCGGACGGCCGACGCCAAGTTCGAAGCCTTCGCGACGCATATTCTCGATGAGGATGGAGAGCATCAGCTCGCCACGGCCCGATACGATGAAGGCGTCTGTGCCCTGGGCTTCTTCCACTTTCAGGGCAACGTTGCCCTCGGCTTCAGACAGCAGGCGGGAACGGATGACGCGGCTCTGTACCTTGTCGCCTTCCTGGCCGGCCAGCGGGCTGTCGTTGACGCGGAAGGTCATGGACAAGGTTGGCGGGTCAATCGGCTGGGCCTGAATGGCTTCGGTCACGGCTGGCGCGCAGATGGTGTCGGCAACGGTGGCCTTCTGCAGGCCGGCGATGGAAACGATGTCGCCTGCTTCGCCCTTTTCGATGGCGGCGCGTTCAAGGCCGCGGAAAGCCAGAACCTTGGAGATGCGGCCCTGTTCGATCAGTGAACCATCACGGGACAAAGCCTTGACGGCCATGTTCGGGGTGACTTCGCCTGCGATGATACGACCGGTCAGGATGCGGCCAAGGAAGTTGTCCGACTGAATGGTGGTTGCCAGCAGACGGAATTCGCCTTCTTCCACCTTGGGGGCAGGCACATGCTTGATGACCATATCGAACAATGGCTCAAGGCTATCCTTGGGGCCATCCGGATCGGTCGCCATCCAGCCGTTCTTGGCGGAGCCGTAAAGAACGGGGAAGTCGAGCTGATGCTCGTCGGCATCCAGATTGGCGAACAGGTCAAAGACTTCGTCGAGCACTTCGTCAGCGCGCTGCTCGGGTTTGTCGATCTTGTTGATGGCTACGATCGGGCGCAGGCCAAGATTCAATGCCTTGGAGACCACGAATTTGGTCTGAGGCATCGGGCCTTCAGCCGCATCCACCAGCACGATAACGCCATCGACCATGTTGAGGATACGTTCCACTTCGCCGCCAAAGTCGGCGTGGCCCGGGGTGTCAACGATGTTGATGCGTGTGCCGTCATGTTCCAGCGAAGTCACTTTGGCCAGAATGGTGATACCGCGCTCACGTTCGATATCGTTGGAATCCATCATCCGTTCTTCGGTTTGCTGGTTGGCCCGGAACATGCCGGAGGCTTTGAGCAGTTCATCGATCAGAGTGGTCTTGCCGTGGTCAACGTGTGCGATGATCGCAATGTTGCGCAGATTCATGTCTGTTTCTCATGTTGTACGGGCATAGCAAACGGCCTCGGCAAATGCCGACGCACCCTCTCAGCCCGACTTATTCAGGAAGTTGGCGCAAGCTCTATACGAATTTTCCCCAGTTGAAAAGCCTTGTTCATGCGGAAAAACGGCAAATTGGCTGCGTTGCAGTATTGCATAGCTCTCTAAAGCGTTCCTGTGACAGGGGAATGAAGCTTGTTGCGGGACCATAATTGACCGATCTCGAACAGCGATGCGCGCGTGTTTATGCCGAGGGATCAACCGGCCAGACCTCAAAAGCTGTCTGGTAGGAGACATAAAGAGGGTGTTTGGGGTGATTATCGCGGGAGAGGCCAAGATGGTGCAATACCAATCCTTCCGAGGCCAGCAGCCTGGAGACCGCAGGTCCCATGCCCAGATAGGCTCCGTGGGTGCCCCATGCACACAGGACCGTGTCGGCAAGACGGGCGGATTTCGTCAGGATGGCCAGATTGTCCGGCCCTATCGGCTCCTTTGCCCGTTTGAGGTCTTTCGGATCTGTGGCGCGATAGGCAAAGAGGTTGCAAGCCCTGAGGCCGCCATAGCCCAGTGCGCGGGCACGTCGTTCGCAGCGCTCGATGGTGGGATCATTCTTCAGCTCGGTTGCCGTGGACGGATTGAGCATGATGAACAGGAGTTTGGGGGCCGTCTCGTCCCAGACCCGCGTGAGGGCGTAGCGGTAGGTTTCGCATGGCGAGTAATGGGCCGTGGAGATTTTGCCCTCTTCGATATGCTGTCTGATCAAAAGTGTTTCGGTCATATGCGTTTCCAAAGAGGGCAATATGCTCTGTTTCATGCGCGTCAGAGACGCACAACGCCCTTCTTGACGATAATATTGCCATAGAGCCGCCGTTCGCCGGTCTGGACGATGGCATAGGCGTTCTGGGAGCGCTCATAGAAGGCAAAGCGGTTCATCGATGCAATGTCTGCCGGATTGTCAGCCGCATCTTTGATGACAGACTGGAATTCGGTCACAACAGGCGGAATCTCGGCAGTATCGCCAACCACTTCCATCACATAGGCCGGGTCTTCCACGAAGTCGTCCAGTGGCATCAGCTCCAGCACGGCTTTCAAAACGTCCGTTGCCAATATGCCGTCAAGGCGCACATAGCGGCAGCCGTTGGTGCGGGCGATCTGCTCGCCGGGGTAATTCGCATCAGCAATCACCAGATCATCGCCATGTCCCATGGCAGCGAGAATATGAAGAAGGTCTGGGGAGAGAAGTGGATTGATATTTCTAAGCATTGGATGGTTCCCAATCACATAAAGGCCTTATGGATACAGGATCGCGGCTGGTTTGCGGGTGCAAATCGACTAAGGAGCAATCTGTCTCATCCATAAAAAATGGCGAGGTTGTAACCCCGCCACTTTGTCATTCCAGATTGGAGGCTTCAACTTAGCCTTTGGCCTTGCGGTTGCGATAGCCAATGGTCCTTAGGCGCAGTCCCTGTAGCTCGATAAAGCCGGCAGCGTCATTGTGGTCATAGTCGATCGCGCCTTCTTCGAAGGTCACCAGATCTTCGCTATAGAGGCTGTATTCGCTGTCTCGGGCGATGACGTCAACATTGCCCTTGTAGAGCTTCAGTTTAACAGTGCCGGTGACATATTCCTGAGACTTGTCGATCAGAGCCTGCAGCATTTCGCGTTCCGGGCTGTACCAGAAGCCGTTATAGATCAGCTCTGCATAGCGCGGCATGATGGAATCCTTCAGGTGTGCCGAGCCGCCATCAAGGGTGATGGATTCGATGCCGCGGTGCGCTGCGATCAGGATCGTGCCGCCCGGGGTTTCATAGATGCCACGGGATTTCATGCCGACGAAACGGTTCTCCACCAGATCAAGGCGACCGATGCCATTGTCATGGCCCAGCTCGTTGAGTTTGGTGAGGATTTCTGCCGGGGTCATTTTGACGCCATCAATGGAAACAGCGTCGCCCTTTTCAAAGCCAACTTCGATGATGGTGGCTTTGTCTGGAGCCGCTTCCGGGCTGATGGTGCGGGAATAGACATATTCCTCAGCCGGGATGGCCGGATCTTCCAGAACACGGCCTTCAGAAGAGGTGTGCAGCAGGTTGGCATCCACCGAGAAGGGGGCTTCGCCGCGTTTGTCCTTGGTGATGGGGATCTGGTTCTGCTCTGCAAACTCGAGAAGCTTGGTGCGCGAGGTCAGGTCCCATTCACGCCAAGGTGCGATGACCTTGATGTCCGGGTTGAGGGCACGGGCGGCCAGCTCGAAACGGACCTGATCATTGCCCTTGCCGGTTGCGCCGTGAGCGACGGCATCGGCGCCGGTTTCCTTGGCGATCTCGACAAGGCGTTTGGAGATCAGCGGGCGGGCGATGGAGGTGCCGAGCAGGTAGACGCCTTCATAAAGGGCGTTGGCGCGGAACATCGGGAAAACGAAGTCACGCACGAATTCTTCACGGACATCTTCGATATATATGTCCTTGATGCCGAGCATTTCGGCTTTTTTGCGGGCTGGTTCCAGCTCTTCACCCTGACCGAGATCGGCGGTGAAGGTAACCACTTCGCAGCCATATTCGGTCTGCAGCCATTTGAGAATGATGGATGTATCCAGGCCCCCTGAATAGGCCAATACGACTTTTTTGATATCGCCTTTTTTCGCCATGCGATTTCACCTGATTGTCTGGAGGCGCCTGATGCAATGTCTGCGCCATAGTCATTGGGAAGAGACTGCTCTCTTTAATATATCTGGCGGCACTATAGGCGCTATATAATTCTGCGCAAGAGGGAGAGGGGAGAATTTCCTCCTGAGGGGGGCGAGTTATCCGCCGGGTTTTGTCCTTATGGCAGCGTAGGTCCTTCCACTCTGCCAAGGCTTCTTAGCATTTGGCTGGGTTATTGGCTCAGAATGCGCCAGAGCGTTGCAAGGCGCGCGCGGAGCTGTTGTCCTGTATGATCCCAGTTTTCCTCAATTCTTTGTGCCCTGTCGCCAAACCATCCGGCCTGCTGCATGAGGCGATAGAGGATGACCATCACCCAGCCTGTCAGCGCCCACGAAAGGAGAATGTCGGAGAGAAAATGCCCCCCAAAGGCGACGCGATTAAGCGAGATCAGCACACACAGCGTGGCAAGGAGCCAAACCGATACCTTGCGCCAGCCAAATGGCAAGAGCAATACCAATCCCAACATCCAGAAGCCCATTGAGGCTTCACCTGATACGAAGGAACAGTTGCTCTGGCAGTGATCGGCCAACACCCAGACTTCAGAGTAGGGCCAGTCGCCGCCAAACAGATCTGTCTGGATCGGGCGGGCGCGGCCCCAGTTGGCCTTGAGCAGGCCATTGACCAGTAGTCCCGGCCCCAATAGGGCGCTTGCTCCCAGAAATAAGACAATCGGGAGCGGAAAAAGCTTTTTGAGAGATGGCCAGAAGAGACGCGCAAGAGCGAAGCCAAGCAAGAGCAGAATGGCGGCACGAGGCAGAAACAGGCCCAGCTTGCGCAACCGCAGTGGCACATCGTGAGCCTTGAGCCAGAAGCCATCGACAGGACTGAAAAAGAGCCCACTGACCCAGATGTCCAGCTCCGGCAGGATGAGAAAGAGGCTTGATAGCAGCAAAATCGCCATAGTCGCCCAATAGACAGGGTAACGGTATGCTTCGTGTATAAAAGTCTTGCGCATGGGTGGGTCCGGGTCGCTTGGTCTTTGCCTGCTCTAGCCTATTTGTCGGGCAAAGAAAAGGGACTGCGGGCGGTTGCATCGTGGTGGTGATTTATGTCCTTCTGGGTGGGGAAAGGATCGATTCGATGACGCATTTATGGATAAGTCTGATGCGGTTGGTTCTTGTTGCCTTTCTTGGCGCGGGACTCTTTGCCGTCAGCAGCGTTTCCGGCGCGACACAAAGCCGGGATGATAGTTGCAGAGCTCTGTCCATGGTGCGTTGTGATGCAGCGTCCCGATGTATTTGGGTGAAGAGCTACATGACCAAGACGGGCGCACGCATTGGTGCCCATTGCCTGGCCAAGAACCGCAATAAAAGCTCGGCCATCAATAAATTGCTCAATGGCGAGAAGTCCTCCACTACCGTCACGCGGATCCCCCCCCAGAGGCGGGGCAGTATCACGCGCAATCCCAAGCCCTCTGAAAAGCTTAGATAGGCTCTGCGGGTGCGATCGCGGGGTTTGTCGCTTCATGGTGACATGAAAAGAGCCGACGCAAGGGCTGTGATCGCTTGCATCGGCTCTGGCTCGCTATCTTTGGGAGGATAGGGCCTATCAATGGGTATTTTTCTTTGAAAAGTAGGCGTTAGTGTTTGCGTGAAAGGGCCTGAAGCATATTGACCCATGGCATGAAAGGTTGCCATTCAGGACGTTCAAACGGGTCCTGGAAGGCGTCATGTTTGGTATGGCTGGTCTTTGTTGCAGAATCCCACATGAGCAATGTTTGCATATGTGTCATTTTCTACACTCCTGCATTATGCGCATAAAAATCCCTGCCGTCGGCCCGTGGAGGCAGGAACGGATGATTCTATACGCCGATTGTGACTGATGGTTCCCTTGGAATGGCTCGGTGTTGATCCATTGAAAAATCGCGCACCGGTCCTTGGGGACACCCTAAGATATAGCATCACCCGCATGAGCGATGTAGATTAGAGTTTGAAAGTCGTTTTTCATTCTTATGCGTTTCGCCTGTTTGTGCTCCGTAGGAAAGAAGTGTCATGGAAGCAAGTTGGGATGATCTCAGGCTCTTTATGATTGTGGCCGAGTGCGGCGGATTATCCGGTGCAGCGGCGCGTACGGGGCTTAGTGCGCCGACAATCGGGCGACGCATTCTGGCTCTTGAGCGGACGATGAATCGTTTGCTGTTCGAGCGCAGCAGACGCGGCTATGTCTTGGCCAAGGACGGCGAGATTCTGCTTGAGCAGGTCAAGCAGATGCAGAAAATTTCGACCGATATTACAGACTGGCATGGCGGGGCTTTCAAGGATCCTGTGGTGGAAGTGGCTGGCGATACATGGTTGGCCATGTTTTTTGCCCATCACGGCAAAGCCCTTTCAAAAGGGCCGGGTGATATTCGAGTCGGCTTTACCGACTGTCATGAAACAACCCAACATATCAATCGCGACAGGCTCGTGTTTCTGACGATTGCACCGCCCACTTCAGGCAACTATGCCATCCTGCAATCGGTCGTGATGCGCTATGCGGTCTATAAAAGCATTGAGCTGGCCCAAACAGAGGATGTGCCATGGATTTCTCTGGGCAAGGAGACGTCGCGTTTTCCCGCCGATCGTTGGGTGTTTGAGCATTATGACAGGGAAATCTACAGCTGGACCAACAAGGCGCATATGTTGCTGCACCTCATCGTGAGCGGGCAGGGGCGAGGGGTTTTGCCTTGCTTCATCGGAGATATGCAGCCTTCCGTGATCCGGGAAGGCGATATAATCGAGGATTTAACCACGCGGCTCTATATCGTGGTCAATGATGATGATCGCCGACGCCCCGAAGTGCGCATGATGATGGATCGCGTGGCAGGTCTGCTTAGCGATCATGCCGAGCTGTTCGCCGGTCGCGGCGGCGCTTGAGTCGGCCTTACCGCTTGCTTGCATCCTGAATCGTGCCGCATCTTCGCCACTATTCCTCCATACCGCTTTTTTCGACATTCGTGTCTATTATTAGAAGCTCTCGAAAAGAGATGCCAACCCGGCAGAGCCTTCATGTTCTGGTTTGTCGGGTTTTCAGTTTTGTAAGGAAGAGAAGAAGAAAATGTCCGTAAAACCGTTTGTTATCGGAGCGCTGGTCTTCGCTGTCTGTGAATATCTCGCCTATGTCGCCTATAGCGGCGAAACTCTAGGTGTGAGTGGGCGGCGCGGTCGCGCGATAGCCGATCTGGTCAATTGGCTTGTTGCCAAGGTGGGCAGTATGCCGGCCGCGGGAATTCTTGCCGTGGCAGGACTGCTGCTGGCACTGATTGCTTTCAAGGCAGCCGTGCGCAAGGCTGCGGCCTAGTCGGCTTCTATTCTGACAAGCCAAATCTGGAGAGGTGCGTTCCTGCTGGAGCGCGCCTTTTTTTGCGAGACGAGCAGAGATATTCCAAGAGTTTTCGTGACTTCAGAGTGATTTGGGCTTGTTGTCGAGAGACCGCTTGACGATGCCTGCGCCTCTGCCTGCAATCAGCCAGTAGACAAAGCCGCCGATGAGGCCCGCTGCCATGGCGCGAATATCTATGGCGATTGCCATGGCATCAACCGGCTCATTGGGAGAATGGGTAATAAAGAAGGACAGCACCAACCCATAGGCCAAATAGATCCAGATGCTGCGCCATGAGAAGATTTCCGCGATGATCAGGCCCAGAATGGCTGGATAGAAGGCAAAATGCCCCAGTGGGAAGACAAGTACAAAGCCGGAAAAGATGGCGAACATATTTTCCGCTGCCGGATCATGATACATGCCGGGGCTGGGCGCCATGGAATTGAGGGCAAAGCCCAGAAAGATGCTGGCTGCCATGATGGCCAGAAACAGGCCGATTGGCACCATGATGATGCGGGCAATCAGGCGGGACAGGCTCATGGCAGGCTCCTTGGGCTTACAGGTATCTTGCGAGTGAGAAAAAGGGGAGTGTTTGGGTGCTCCCTATTCCTCTTCTTCCATATCGTCGTTGGAGCCGTCGCCGACAAGGTTTGCCATGCGCATTCTTTCAAGGGCGGCCAACTCGGCTTCCAGCTTTTCGCGCTCAACCTTGCGCAGGCGTTCGGATTCGGATTTCAACTGACCACAGGCAGCATAGATGTCACGTCCGCGTGGCGTGCGAACCGGAGACGCATAACCGGCGCGGTTGATGAAATCAGCAAATTCCTCGATCTGATCCCAGTCGGAGCATTCATAATTGCTGCCCGGCCAAGGGTTGAAGGGAATGAGGTTGATCTTGGCGGGAATGCCGCGCAGCAGCTTTACGAGGTTGCGGGCATCCTCGATGGAATCATTCACACCCTTGAGCATCACATATTCGAAGGTGATGCGCTTGGCGTTGGAAACGCCGGGATAGGTGCGGCAAGCCTCAAGCAGTTCCTTCAGGTTCCACTTCTTGTTGATGGGCACGATTTCGTCGCGCAGCTCATCATTGGTGGCATGAAGGGAAATGGCCAGCATGCAGCCGACTTCCTCGCCAGCGCGCCGGATGTTTGGCACATGCCCGGAGGTCGACAGCGTGATGCGGCGCTTGGAGATGGACAGACCTTCACCATCGGACATGATCAACATCGCGGTTTTCACATGGTCGTAGTTGAAGAGCGGTTCGCCCATGCCCATCATGACGACGTTGGAAACAAAACGGCCCATTTTTGGTACGATGGTGCCGACCTTTGCTTCGCGATCAGGGAAATCGTTGAGGATTTCGCGCGCAACGCGCAGCTGAGCGACGATTTCTTCCGCTGTCAGGTTGCGCACCAGCTTCTGGGTGCCTGTGTGGCAGAAGGTGCAGTTGAGCGTGCAGCCAACCTGGGAGGAAACGCAAAGCGTGCCCCGATTTTCATCGGGAATATAGACAGTTTCCACTTCCACCGGACGTCCGGCGCCACGGGGCGGAAAGCGCAGCAGCCATTTGCGGGTGCCGTCTACCGAGATCTGTTCGGCGACCAGTTCGGGATGGGTAATGGTGTAGACCAGATCCATCTTGGCGCGCAGATCCTTCGACACGTTGGTCATCTGATCAAAGGAAGTGGCCCCGCGCACATAGATCCAGTGCCAGAGTTGGTTGACGCGCATGCGGATCTGCTTTTCCGCCACGCCGACCCGGCGCATTGCCTCCGAAAGGTCTTCGCGGTTCATGCCCACAAGATTGAGCTTGTCCGGATCAAGGGCAGGCCAGGTGTAATTGTGGCTTGTTTCAATAGCGACAGTGTCCAGAACAGGGGTCTCCTGTGCTGTGTCGAGAGCGGAGGCGTGCGTCATGTAATTTTCAAAGCCGCGGGTTGGCGCGGTTCCTCTTTTCAAGGCCGATCACGTCTGTTCCTTCGCTTGCCGATCGGCAAAGGCGCAAGGTGTGGCGCGATCCTTGTAGACTGCCATTCCAGAACGACCACCGTGCATTGGCTATGGGTGGCCCGATCCTTGCCCTTTTTTCAGCAAATGCTGTCCATCAGGGGGCAATCCGGTTGAATGCTGTGCGAATTGGCGGGTGTATAAAGCAAAAAAGCGGCCTTGTCAGCCGCTTTTGTTGATTTTTCTGGTCACTTTATCTTACTGGCACTCGGCCAGAGCCTTGCGGGTTGCCGCCGTAACGCCCGAGAGGGAGTAGGTATCAACCGTCAGGGTGCCGCGAGACGAGGTGCCTTTGACGACCATGCTTGCGCCAGCGCGCATTGCATTGACCAAACGGGCTTCTTCAGCTGCATTCTCAAGCCAGGCGCCATCGCCGGACGTATAAAGAGAGAATGTATCCGAACCGACCTGAATGGAGGTCTTGGACCCCTCTTTGTAAGGATAGCCGGTGATCACGTTCACTTCTTCGCGAACACCTTCGCGCGGGCGCGTGGTGATGAAGAAATAGACCGGATCGCGGTTCACATTCTTTGGCTCCATGTCTTTGGGTTGGCTAACCGCAAAGCACATCTTGCCACGTTGAGGATCGTTAAAAACATAAGCACCCCAATCTTGGAATTGTTCGACGCGAGTGGCCGCGCCCTGAGCATTTGCTGCAGTGGCGGAAAGTGCGAGAAGGGTGGCTGCTCCGAGGATTTTTACGCTTTTCATCTCTACCTGTCGCTTTCGACTGGATGCCAACAGGAGCCTCAAGCTCCAATTCATTCATTTAACATTTACCAAAGTCAGGGTTACCAAACAGTGAAGTTGCAGCAAATTTTGATTTTTTTTGCTCGTTTGCCGTTCACTGCCCGGAATTCCGCGATTCTGATGTGATTGCAGGCAAGATTCACCGCAAATGCGGCAAGAGATAGGCAGATGCCATCTTGTCTGTTGTCTAAAGATCCTTCTTTGAAAGAAGACCTTCAGGCCATTTTTCAGCCCTTGAGCGCATCCGGTGTACCGGAGCGGAATCTTGGCTGGCCATGTTGATGCACACGGGTTTCGCGTGGGCCGCCAGCGCGCACCGGACGATCAGTAAAACCGCCCATGGATTGCACACGATCATACATGATGATCGCACCCGCTGTCGCGACATTCAGGCAGAAGCGTGTCGGGATCTTGACGATGAATTCGCATTTATCCTGCATCGACTTGGTCAGGTTACCCCGCTCGGGGCCCAGAATATAGGCTGCCTTGGTCGGGTGCCTGAAACTGGGCAGATCCACGGCGTCGTCTGTCAGTTCGATGCCGACAAGGCGGCAATCCTTGGGCAGTATGAGCTCATCTTCACTGGCCCATGGATAATAGGGCAGGTGGTCGCCGCTGTTGGAGGTGTCCGTTCCCGGCTTGGCGAATGTTTTTTCCGCCGCAATCGTGAAAAAGAAGCTGGCGCCGAAGGCATGGGCCGTTCTGACCAGATTTCCGAAGTTGCCCTCTTTGGATAGCCCTTGTACGCCGACTGCGAAATATCCGCGCATTTGTTTCCTGTCTTCCGCTTTTGTTGTTCTTTGTTTTGGTGCTGCGGCTTGCTGCTCTGGTAAGGTATCAGCGCAATGGCCACAGATGCGCCTTTCTAGACCAGAACGCGCCAAAAGGGAACCATCTGGCTTTTCACAGCGCAAAAGCTCGGCGATGAGCTAGACAAAAAGCGCAGTGATAAAATTTCGGGTTGATAAAATTTTTTCTGAAACCCTATCATTTGAAGATCATTCTTTCGGCCCCGTTGGCGGGCAAATTTATTGCAAATGGACTAGTCTCTTGAAACACCTATATCTGGCTGGCCTTGTCGCCTGCGCGTTTGCGGTCTTTATGGCCTCTTGCCCTTCATCCATGGCGCGCGAAGATCTCGTGGTTCAGTATCTGAGGGCGGAAAATGGCTCTGATCTTGGCCTCTTCACGGTTAAAAAGGTCAATCTGGAAGCCCATGGGGACAGAAGTGATGAATATATCGTCTCCTTCAGGGGCTCGCTATATTGCGGGACCGCAGGCTGTTCCCATGAAGTCTTGCAGGTTCGCGACAGGAAGGTGACCAAGCTTTTGGACATTGTCACCCATTCGATAGACCCGATTGAGGATCAATCTCGGAATGGCATGAAAGGGCTGATGCTTGGTGGCAGCAGGGGCGACGCGATCTGGGCGTTTGATGGCCAGGAATATCAGCATGTTAAAAATCTAAGTGAGCAGCAGCAGGCCTCCGCTCCTTCCCCTACTCCTTCAGCCCCTGCATCGGGCTGGGGCGCGCAACCCGACACCCGACCAAGTCCGCCCCCGAACGTGCGGGAAATCCAGTCAGCGCTCAACTATCTGGGCTTCTGTGTCGGGCCGGTCGACGGAATTATGGGCCGCAAGACGCGTGATGCCATTGCGTCCTTCAAGCGTAACCGGCGGGAATGGACAGCCAAAAACGAGACCTCGAGTATGATGACGGATCAGTTTGTCAGGGTGCTGCGCAAAGCTCGGGCCGAACAAGGGGCAGGCTCCGATCGATGCGCCGCTATGGCTCGGGCTGTTCGGCCCAAAATACCCGGGAGCTATCTCAATGAAAAAATTTATCAAAATAGTGAGGTGGATACACTTCTGTATTTGATGGGGAACGGCGAATTCAAGTTGAGCGTGATGCAATATAAGCCTTTGGGCACGCCGGGGCGCTATGTAATTTTGGTTTCGGGTGTTTACTCGGTCAGAGGGAGAGACGTTATTCTTCATGTGCAACGCTCGGATCCTCCCGGAGCCCCCAATAGAAGTGTTTTCGTGCTAACCCGGGATGGCAAAGCCCTGATTAATGAAGGGGTTGTTTACTACAAACAGCGCTAGATTTTACTTTGCCTGCCGCCTTTTGTCTTATTGCGCGCGTTTGCATCTTTGTGACGCCGTTTTCTCATGCTAGGGCTATGAGGATGGTTGCAGAAGGGGGAACCGAGTATGCGGGCAATTGTGTGCGATGCCTTTGAAGGCGTTGATAATCTCAAGCTGGTTGACATGAAGAAACCTTCTGCCGGGCCGGGGGAGGTTTTGATCCGGGTGAAGGCGGCCGCGCTTAATTTCTTCGACACATTGATTTTGCACAACAAATATCAGTTTACACCTGAGCTGCCTTTTTCTCCTGCTGGGGAGATTGCCGGTATTATCGAGGCGGTTGGGGAAGGAGTGGACCCGCACCGCGTTGGTGAAAAGGCAATTGCCTATATCCGTTGGGGTGGCGCGCGCGACTATGTCGTTGTCCAGCAGGATGAAGCGATCACGATGCCGTCCAAACTCGGCTTTGAGCATGCCGCCGGCCTGATGATTACCTATGGCACCACCATTTATGGCCTTCGTAGTCGCGCCCGCATGCAGCCGGGGGAAACCCTTGCCGTGCTTGGGGCCGCCGGGGGCGTCGGGCTTGCTGCAGTGGAAATCGGCAAGTTGATGGGCGCACGGGTCATCGCCTGTGCGTCATCGGATGAGAAGCTTCAGCTTTGCAAGGCCCATGGCGCAGATGACCTTCTCAATTACAAGACAGATGACCTTAAGGAGGCGCTGAAAGACATGACCTACGGCCATGGTGTCGATGTGGTCTATGATCCGGTTGGTGGCGATCTGTCCGAAGCGGCGCTCAGAGCTACGGGCTGGTATGGGCGGTTTCTGGTTATCGGTTTTGCGTCGGGCGCCATCCCCAAAATGCCGCTCAATCTGGTGATGCTGAAGGGCGTGGACCTGCTTGGGGTCTTTTGGGGAGAGGCGATCGGGCGGGAGCCCGCTGATCATGCGGAGAATATGAAGCAGATCATGGCCTGGGTCGCCAGCGGTCAGCTCAAGCCATATATTGATCGCCGTTATCCTCTTGAAGAAACGCCAGAGGCGATTAAGGCCATTGCCAACAGAGAAGCCAAGGGCAAGGTGGTGATTACGCTTTAGGTTGAGTGGTCAAGAGAGGTTTTGGCTAGCGCTCTACATGCACATCATGCTCGGCCATGGCCTGTTTGGCACGCAGCCGGTGTTTATCGGTGATGTTGCCGTGTACGGTCTTGATGACATAGGTCAGCAGCGCGATGTCGTCGGCAAAGCCGAGGCCGAAAATCATGTCGGGGATGGCATCCAGTGGCAAGACGAAATAAGCAAGGGCCCCGATCAGCGTCAGGCGTACCTTGACCGGCGTTTCGGGATCAAAAGCACAATAATAGGCGGCGACCACATCCTCGATGATGGGCATCTGCTTGGCTGCTTTTCTGACCACAGACCAGAATTTCTTGCGTACATTGGCAGCCTTTTTGGCCATGGAAGAATCGCGATGGCCCTGCTCATCCTCGGCTGCTTTCTCTGGCGGAAGCAGTTCGATTTCGTCTTCGGAATAGTGTTTATCAGCCATTTGTCCTTCCCCAGAATGTCTTGCCTTCTTGATATGGGGCAAAATATGCGGAAAGCAAGCTGCGTGCGACGGGAATGTCGGATGGCTTTGGGGATTGTCGAAGGAAGGCAGATAACAAAAACCCTCCGGGGGAGGAGGTCCGGAGGGCTTTGTTAGGAGATTCAAAACTGGGAGGAGGTAGTTTTGAATCGATCAGGCTTTGGGAGGAGGAAAAGCCTGAATTCCTTGAAACTCGTGGCTTTCGCTTGGACATTTCTGTCAGCGAAAGACTTTTTATTTTGCAGTAGCAGCTTCACGTGCGATTTCGGTGATGTCGCCGCGGGAAATTCCCAGTTCGCCCAGATCGCGATTGCTCAGGCGGGCAAGTTCATCAACCGTGTCACGGTAGTTGCGCCACTGGCGATAGTTTTCAACAACAGTATTGATCATCGGTGTCATTCCTTTGTTGCTATGTGGCTGTTTATCTTCAACTGCGTTTCAGAAGCGTTTACTTGATTTTGTCTTTCGAACTCGTCATCGCTTCCTTGACCATGAATATAGTTCATGGCTCTCGATTTTACATCGCACAAAATTGCATGGCTGTTTTGTTGGCATTGCATTTGTGGTGGTGATTATTTTTTAGGCAGACTATTTTTGCATATCTACATGGGTTTTGTCTTTGAAAACAGATATTTAAAAATTTTTCCAATTGCTTGATAGACGCTAAATATCAAACTTTTTGGTTCAAGAATTTCTTTCAGACTTGATGTCAAGCAGTGGATACGTGTTTTTACGCTGGGTTTTCTCCTTGTTTGGGGCGTCGTGCAGCCATGGAAAAAGCCCGAAGCGATTGCTCCGGGCTTTGTATATTGGACAGGCTTTCGCCTTTTTCTGGCGAAGTGTTCCCTAGTGCCGGAAATGGCGCATGCCGGTCATGACCATGGCAAGGCCGGCTTCGTTGGCCGCATCGATGACTTCCTGATCGCGCATGGAGCCGCCTGGTTGGATAACGGCAGTTGCTCCGGCTTCGGCGGCTGTCAGAAGACCATCGGCGAAGGGGAAGAAAGCATCGGAGGCCACGACGCATCCCTTTGTGAGTGGTTCGGTCATGCCTGCGGCTTCGGCTGCGTCTTCAGCTTTGCGGGCTGCGATGCGGGCAGAATCCACGCGGCTCATCTGACCAGCACCGATACCGACGGTCGCGCCGTCTTTCACATAGATGATGGCGTTGGATTTGACATGCTTGCAAACCTGGAAGGCGAATTTGAGGTCGGCCATTTCCTGCTCGGAAGGCTGGCGCTCGGTGGCTACCTTCAGGTCAATATCGGCAATGTTGCCGTTGTCCCGGTTCTGTACCAAGAGACCGCCGGAAACGGACTTGACGGTCACGCCTTCTTCGCGTGGGTCGGCAAGGCCACCTGTGAGCAGCAGGCGCAGGTTCTTCTTCTTGGAGACAAGCGCCTTGGCGCCTTCCGTTGCATCGGGGGCGATGATCACTTCAACGAAGATCTTTGTGATTTCTTCTGCGACAGCTTCATCCAGTGTGCCGTTCAGTGCCACGATACCGCCAAATGCGGAAACCGGATCACAGGCCAGCGCCTTGACATAGGCATCCTTGAGCGTGGCGCCCATGGCGACCCCGCATGGGTTGGCATGTTTGATGATGGCAACGGCCGGAGAGACGGCCGGATCGAACTCGCAGACCAGTTCGAAGGCGGCGTCGGTGTCATTGATGTTGTTGTAGGAAAGCTGCTTGCCCTGAACCTGGGTTGCGGTGGCAACGCCGGGACGGGAAGAGGCGGTCTTGTAGAAGCCTGCTTTCTGGTGCGGGTTTTCGCCGTAGCGCATCACTTCAGCCAGTTCACCACCAAAGGCGCGGAAGGTTGGCGATTCGATTTCCAGTTCAGCGGCAAACCAGCCAGAGATGGCTGCATCGTAAGCGGCGGTGCGGGCATAGGCCTTGGCGGCAAATTTCTTGCGCACGTCATAGCTGATGCCACCCTTTTCCTCGATCTGGGCGAGGATCTCGGCATAGTCGGCTGGATCAACCAAGGTGGTGACGAAAGCGTGGTTCTTTGCCGCAGCGCGGATCATGGCCGGGCCGCCGATGTCGATATTTTCAACAGTGGTGGCATAGTCGGCGCCCTTGAGGATGGTTTCCTCGAAGGGATAGAGGTTGACCACCAGCAGGTCGATTTCCAGAATGCCATGCTCTTTCATTGCTGCGCTGTGGGCTTCAACCGAACGGGCGCCCAGAAGACCGCCATGCACGCGGGGATGCAGGGTCTTGACGCGGCCATCCATGATTTCCGGGAATTCGGTAACCTCGGAGATGTCTTTGACCGGAATGCCAGCATCGGCAATGGCCTTGCAGGTGCCGCCGGTCGAGACAAGCTCGACGCCTTTGTCGGCGAGGGCCTTGGCAAAGTCGACAATACCGGTTTTATCAGAAACGGAGATGAGAGCGCGCTTGACGGAAACAACTTCCGGCGCGGAAACAGAAAGAGGAGCTACGGACATCGGTTATCCTGCTGCGTTTGATATGGGAAATTTCGCCAATGCGATAGCACATATCAGCTTTGAGGGAAACAATCCATTTAGCACAAAACGGCATCATTGTGTTGCCTTTTTGGCATCAAATGAACGGTGTCCTAGAGAGGAGCAATCGCGACGCGCTCAAAGAACCAGTTGACGGTCGGTACATGGCTGGCATGGCCATAAATGACGAGCTGTGTGGTCGGGCGGATGCCGTGAATATCGGAAAGATAGACACTCTCTTCGATGCCGGGATCGATTTCCTGGCAAACGAATTTCCAGATCTCGCCGTTGGCAAGCCCCAGATAGGCGACGTCCCTGTCTTCGGAGAATTCCACCTGTACCGATGGATGAAGATGGAAGCGGATGGCGTAGCTGTCCTGTCCCTTGGTGATGCCTTTGCCTATGGCATCCATTTCATCGCGCCCATCCAGACGGCGTCCATCGATGGCCAGCCAAATCTGGCGCGTGTGCCGAATGCCGAATTTCGAGCCATAGGCATCGTGGCTGGCATGGATCGTTTCCTGCCCACGTTCAAGAAAACGCTCATATCTGACATGGCTATCCCCACAAATCAGCGGGCGGCCATCCAGGTCAAAGCTCCTTGGGGCGATCTTGCAAGTCGAATGGTCCTGCACGATGAGGGTGGAATGCGCTGCCGTGCTGCGGGCCAATTCGCGCCAGCCTTCATGTTGTGGCGCAGGGGTGCCGCAGTTGACCACCATGGGAGCCGTGCCGGAGCAGATTTCAAAGGACAGCGCGCCTGCATGGGCCAGTGTGGATTGCTCGGTCGGCGGCGGGGCGCCGGTATCCATGATGAGAATCGACTGGCCTGCTTCCATGCGCTGATAGCCCGAGAAGGAGGCATCCGAGACGGGGGTGCCGCGGGTGTCATCATAGGCCAGAATGGTGGCCAGAGAATCCGCCGGTGTAGCGCCGGTGCCATTGAAATGGGCAAAACTGCCATTGGGGTGGCGGAAAAAGCGCAGCATGGGCATCATGCGTTCGATGGCTAGATTCATGCCTTCGGGCGGCACCATGTCGCGGGACATGAAGGTCTGGCGCAAAGGCAGCAGCTCCAGCAGGATGGACACGATGGCCAGCGGGTTGCGCGAAACATGGCCGCCATCCGGCAGGATTTGGTCGTTGAGCTCATGGACCAACCGCTTGGAAACGGAGCGCACGAGGCGCTCCTTATCCGAAAAGCAAAGCCAACCAGCCAGCTCGGCAATCAGAAGAAGCAACCTGTCGAGATTGTTGGGCATACCCGAGTATGTCGCACGCAAATACCGCACCTGTAGATAAAGCGCGCGCAAGAAGGCGCGATAGAAGACATGGTCTGCATCCTGAAGGATTAAGGGCGAATTGTTAAGCCATGCCAGCACCCTGTTTGCCACCACGGGAGCGGCCCATGCTTCATAATCCAGTTTGCCGGAATTCTTGATCCAGTCTTCTACCAAGGCTCGGGCATTCGAGCGCGGCAGGGTGGCATTGGAGGCGCGCAGATGGCGCAGCCAGCGGAAGCCATGCAGCTCGCGCGCCCATTCCTTGCTAGGGGCGGCATGCACAAATGGGGAGTGGCCCTGACAATTTTCCACCTGACCGGCAAAAATGAAAAGACCCGAATAGATATCCTCTGCGATGGTCGGATCAGAGGTACGCAAATCTTGCGGCGCAATGAGCAACCGGTCCGGGCAGCGCGGAACATAACGCGTGTTGCAGGCTGGCCGCCTAACCGGGATGCGCTTGGCACGGCGCAAAAGAGTCGCCATGGAGATTCGCAGTTTTTGCCAGTTTTGTGACACGCAATAGTCGTCCGTGTTAAGGGCTCCCTTCAAGCAGGGCTTCTGTGAAAGGGAGCTGATGGCCAGGATTGGTACGGGCTTCAAACCATTTGGGTCTTTGCCGCGCGTCATCCGATTCATGAATGGTCCAAGCGCTCAGTCATCCGATCATGGCGAATCACCGGATGCAGGCGCTTTTTGGTAATCGATTGGTTACAATTTTATCAAGCTATGGTTAACAAGGTCTATCTGAGTCCATTTGGTCCCGATTTACACAAAGCTTTGTCAAGGTCAGGAAGGGGCGTGGTTGCGCAGCCGGATCGCAAAGAATCCATCCATGCCGCCCGCTTCAGACCAATAGTCAGGCCTTGTTCTCAGGCTGCCATCAGGCTGGATGAAGGGGGCAAGGGCGGGTGTTTCTTCCGCTGTGAGCGGCTCGATGCCGAATGTCGGGTTCTGCATGAGGAAATCCGCGATCAACTCGGGCCCTTCTTCGGGCTGGAGGGAGCAAGTGCAGAAAACCATCAAGCCGCCCGGAGCCAGCATGTCGGCAACATGATTGAGCATCTTTGCCTGCAATTTGGCGAAATGGCCTATGTCAGCGGGTGTCCGCTGATGGATGAGCTCAGGGTGGCGGCGCATGGTGCCGGTGGCCGAGCAGGGGGCATCAAGTAGAATGAAAGGCCATTTTGCGTCGAAGCTTTTCTTGAGCAGATCGCCTTTTACCAACTCCGCAGAGAGGCCAACCCGCTTCAAATTCTGTTCGATGCGTTCAAGGCGTTTGGCCGAAATATCCAGCGCAGTGACATCCGCTCCGCCTGCGGCCAACTGCATGGTTTTACCGCCCGGAGCGGCGCAGAGATCAAGAACCTTTTGACCGGAAACCTCGCCCAGCATCTGCACGGGCAGCGTGGCCGCGGCATCCTGCACCCACCATGCCCCTTCGGCAAAGCCTTCCAGTGTGTCCACCTTGTCGTGGCTGGCAAGACGCAGACTGCCGGACGGCATCTTTTCTGCGCCAAGGCGCTCGGCCCACTCGTCCGCTGAGGCAGGGTCTTTCAGGGTCAGATCAAGCGGAATCTGCGCCTTCTGGAATTGCGCCATCATGGCGTTGGTGCTGTCTTGCCCATAGGTGGTGCTGAGGGATTGATACATCCAGTCGGGCAGGGTCGCCTTGGCCGGATCGATGGTCGCCAGCTCATCGGCGCCATCGCGGCTGATGCGGCGCAGAACGGCATTGGTCAGGCCCTTGAAGCCGGCATATTTGCGCCATGTGCGATAGTGCGACACGGCACAATCGACCACCGCATGGGGCGGAGTATTCAAAAACAGAAGCTCGGCAGTACCGATGCGCAGAATGTTGCGCAAGGGGCCGGACTTTTTGGGGATGCCGCGCTCCATGAAGCGGCTCAAAATGGTGTCGATTTCTCCTAGATGCTGCAGAACCGTGGTGGCGATGCGCTTGGCAAAGGCGCGGTCGCTGCCGTTGAGTTTGCGCAAGGGGCCTTCTGCCAGTTCATGGGCGTAGGCTTCGTCCAAAAGGGCTTTTTCGCTGAGCACCGCATGGATAAGGCGCAGGGCGCCAGCGCGTGCAGCCATTCCGCTTTTTCCGGAGGATTGGGATTTTTCCATGTTTCTGGCCTTACGGTGCATCTTGGGGCGACGCCTCATGGAAGCGTGCGGCAAAGTGCCTTGGATGTTGCTGTGTCAAACCGAAAAACCGCACTGTCCGGCACGATGCTTGCGAGCGCCTCACAAGCGCCGCTCAAACCCCGGTCAACGGTCCGCATGCGGACGGTTCGCGTGGATGGCTATACATCATATCAGTGCCATGGATGCAAGGAAAAGGTTGGGCTCTTGTCCCGCCCTTTCCTTGAGGGGCCAAATCTGTTGGCGTTTTTTGATCGTCCCTTGCTGCTTTATGCGAGCTGGGTCATATCCAGTTTGGCAATTACAGGGGCGTGGTCCGATGGTTTTTCCCAGCTGCGCGCGTCGCGATAAACCTCCACACCGCTCACCTTGTCTGCGGCTGCATCCGTTGCCCAGATGTGATCAAGGCGGCGGCCCTTGTCTGCCTTGGACCAATCACGAGAGCGATAGCTCCACCAGCTGTAAAGACGATGCTCCACCGGGATGTGGTTGCGCACCACATCCTGCCATGGACCCGCAGCTTGCACAGCTGCCAAAGCTTCAACCTCGATGGGGGTGTGGCTGACGACCTTGAGCAGCTGCTTGTGGCTCCAGACGTCATTTTCATGTGGCGCGATGTTCAAATCTCCCACCAGAATGGACGCATTGTCGGTTTCCTCACCGGTCAGCCAGCTTTTCATTTCTTCAAGGAAATCCAGCTTGTGCTGGAATTTGTCATTGACTGCCGGGTCTGGAATATCGCCACCGGCCGGGACATAGAAGTTATGAATGCGCAACGGTCCCTTGTCTGTGTCGATGGTCACTTCCACATGGCGTGCATCGCCCTTGTCGCAAAAACCGCGCATATCGACCTTGGCGAAGGGAATGCGTGAGAGGATGGCGACCCCGTGATAGCTCTTCTGCCCGTTGATCGCATAATGCTCATAGCCCAGCTTTTTCAGGCTTGCCGTGGGAAACTGATCGTTGATCACCTTGGTTTCCTGCAGGCAGAGAATATCCGGCGCTCGATCGGCATTGAACTGTTCGACATGGTGAAGTCTGGGGCGGATGGAATTAATGTTCCAGGTGGCAAGAGTGATGGTCACGGGCAGCGCCTTGTAAAGGGATTGGACTGAAAAAGAATGCCGATAGGCATAGCGGGAATCGGCTTTCTTTTCCTTTATAGCAGGCGATTTCGACAAAAAAAGCACCGCAATGGATTGCGGTGCTTAAATCATTCACTTTTACTGAATCTCTAAAGGTCCGGGCTGTCTGCCAACGGGTCAGTCGTTGGTCGGGCTCAGATCATATTTGATTTCGAAAACAGAGGGTTTGATCGGTTTGCCGGTTTCCACATTGAACACGGTAACGGTGGTGTCATTGCCGTTGGCATCTCGAATGGTCCACTGGCGCAGAAGGGACTGTTCCCTGTCGAAGATGAGAGTCAGGATGCCGTCTCCAAACAAGCTTTCCTGTTCCACCACCACCGAGACGATATCATCGGCGATGCTGGCCTGACGCACGCGCGGATCGCGGGCGAGATCCAGATTTTCTGACAAAAGAACGCGCAAGGGGGTTTTGCTCAGCGGATAGATATCCTGTGTCTTGAGCTTACGGTCTTCGATGGACAGGGTTTTGCCGTCGGAGATGATGTCCGTGTAAGAGGGTTTGGAATAATAGAAACGGATTTTGCCCGGACGCTCGATGAAGAAATAGCCTTGCAGCGTGTCGCCATTGGGGGCGGTCTGAATGAACTCGCCATTCATGGTTTTGGTCGCGTTGAAGGCCTTGGAGATGGTGTCCAGCGCTTTGACGGAGGTTTCACTGAGTGCCGCTTGCGCGGTGGGGGTAAAGCCAGAAGCCAATATCATGAAAAGACTGGCAACAAGCAGGGCTGCCAAGCGGAACGAATGAGCGGTTTTTGTCATCAGTTTTGTATCTTGCGCGGTGGTTGGGCCATCAGAATAATAGTCGTCCATAAGCTTGCCTTCGTTCTTTTTCATGTTTTGACGCATCAATGTACGTTTTGCCCTGCATATTTCAATAGCAAGCCAATGCGGCAGAATGACGAAATAAATCTGACGATTGTTTGTTTTCGCCGCCGCAAGGGTTGTTCTTCTCTCTCGCCGCCTTCCTTTGGCGGTATGAGAAAAGGCTACATGGTTGCGCCCTCTTCGGGAACCAGGATCTCGCGTTTACCGGCGTGGTTTGCCGGGCTGATCACGCCTTGTTGTTCCATCTGCTCGATGAGGGTTGCGGCCCGGTTGTAGCCAATGGAGAGGCGGCGCTGGATGTAGCTTGTCGAGGCCTTGCGGTCTCTCAGAACAATATCGACGGCCTTGTCATAAAGGGTTTCGGCATCGCTAGAGCTGCCTCCGGCCGAGGAATTGTCCCCCTGATCAGCATCGCTTTCTTCCGTTACGGCTTCCAGATAGTCCGGCGTACCCTGTAGCTTCAGATGGGCGACGATTTCCTCGACTTCCTCATCGGCAACAAAGGCACCATGAACACGCTGGATGCGACCGCCACCGGCCATATAGAGCATGTCGCCCATGCCGAGCAGCTGTTCTGCCCCCATTTCACCCAAAATGGTGCGGCTGTCGATCTTGGAGGTTACCTGGAAGGACATGCGGGTCGGGAAGTTGGCCTTGATGGTACCGGTGATGACGTCGACAGACGGACGTTGGGTAGCCATGATCAAATGAATGCCGGCGGCACGGGCCATCTGGGCCAGACGCTGGATGGCGCCTTCGATGTCCTTGCCGGCAACCATCATCAGGTCTGCCATCTCGTCGACGATGATGACGATGAATGGCATAGGCTCGAGGTCGAGCGTTTCCTGCTCATAGATCGGTTCGCCCGAGTCCGGATCAAACCCTGTCTGGATGGTGCGGGTCACCTCGTCACCCTTGGCCAGCGAATCGCGTACGCGCTTGTTGAAGCCGTCGATGTTGCGCACACCCATCTTGGACATGTTCTTGTAGCGTTGTTCCATCTCGCGCACGGCCCATTTGAGGGCGACAACGGCCTTGGACGGATCGGTCACAACAGGGGTCAACAGATGCGGGATGCCATCATAGACGGAGAGTTCCAGCATCTTCGGGTCGATCATGATCAGGCGGCATTCTTCCGGGCGATGCCGGTATAGCAGCGAGAGAATGGTGGTGTTGATCGAGACCGACTTACCCGAACCGGTGGTACCAGCCACCAGCACGTGGGGCATGCGGGCCAGATCGACGACTACCGGATCGCCGGAAATGTTCTTGCCAAGGCAGATGGGCAACTTGGCCTTGGATTTCTCGAAATCTTTGGAGGCCAGCATTTCGCGCAAATAGACGGTTTCCCGACGGGCGTTCGGCAATTCGATGCCGATGGCATTGCGGCCCGGAACCACGGCCACACGCGCAGAGATAGCGCTCATGGAACGGGCGATGTCGTCCGCCAGACCGATAACACGGGATGATTTGATACCCGGCGCCGGTTCCAGCTCATAAAGCGTAACCACAGGGCCCGGGCGTACCTTGATGATTTCGCCGCGAATGCCGAAATCCGAGAGAACGCCTTCCAGAAGGCGGGCATTGTGCTCAAGTTGGTCGGCGGTAAGGCCTGCATTGGGCCCCAGGCTTTCCGGCTCGGAGAGAATGTCCAGAGACGGGAATTGATATTCATCCTGACGGCTGAACAGATTGCCCTGACCCGCCTTGACCATGCGTTTGCCCTTGCCTTTGCCGCCTCTGGCTGGAGCGCCTGCGGGTTTGGTCTGGGCTCTCTCGTTGGTCTCGGCGCGGTTGCCCGGCTGGCTGGAGGGACGATTCAATTCGGGAGGCGCAATGCCGACAGGGGAAGACTGATAGGGGCCATCGTCGTTCCAGTCGTCTTCCTCGTCATAATCCTCATAGCCTGCTGCGGATTGCGGCGCGAAATCTTCCGGTCCGGAATAGCCCATGTCCGGGGCGGGGCCGGGTTTCTGCTGCTGGTAGCCCGGTTGGGCCGAGCGCTCAAGGCGTGGTTCCATGCGATCGCTCAGAGCGTCCAGACCATCATCGTCATCGGCCAGAAGGCGCGAGAAGAAGGATGGTTTCCTGGCCTTTTCCTGCCGCTCAATCTCACGTTCTCTTGCTTTTCGCGCCTTGTTGGCGCGGCGTGAGAGATACCAGTGGTTCAAAGCACCGATCGGTACCGAGAAGAAGGAGCCGCGTTTTGACGCAGGGCCCTTAGTGCGATCAAGCGTGCCGGCACCATCATGTTCTTCATGATGTGAAGCGTACTCTTCGCTGTCGTCATCGTCCCAGTCGTCTTCTTCATAGTCGGTTTCGTCGTAGGTTTCGTCGTAGGTTTCGGCGTCTTCTTCCTCAAAGGCGGCTGTTGGTTTGCGGCGGAAGGCGAGATCTTTAAGGCCCATGTCCATGGAGGCTAGGAGGATGAGAACGCCCAGAAAGGCGGCACCTGCCCCAACAAGTACAGCACCAAGACCCTGCATGACCTCAGTGTCAAAGCGGCTGACGACCGAAAGAAAGGCATCCCCAACCATGCCGCCAAGGCTGAGCGGCAGAGGCCAGCTGTCGGGTACGGGAATGGTGGAGCAGGCAATGGCAAGCATGCACAGCCCGGCAAACCAGCCCATGAAGCGGTTGCGACTGATGCGAGCCGGACGCATGAGCACGAGCCGCCAGAACCAGACGGTCGGGGTGATGATCAGGAAGGCCGAAGCCAGCCCCAAACCCTGAAAACTGAGATCGGAAATGATGGCGCCCGCCAGCCCGAACGCATTGCGCGGGCTGACTTCCGTGGCGTTGGACAAGCTCGGGTCGGCCACATGCCATGTGACCAGACTGGTGGCCACGACAGCGCAAAGCAATAGCCCCAGCAGCCCAAGGCCTGCATAGGCATTGCGGCGCAAGGCATGTTTCAAAGCTCCATCGCGATCTCGTCTTCCCATTGCTCCGCCTTCATAGGGTGCGGTTCGATAGTCGTCGAATGTGGTCATGATCTGCTCAGTTCCAGTTTCATTTGCCCCATTTCAACTTGTGTGGCTTTCCTGTTTACCCTGAAAAAGACGTTGCCGGTCACCGGTTGGTGGATGCCTGATCAGTTGATCAGGCAGGTGCGCAGTCTCGTAAGGGCTTCTTCTGTTTCTGCAAGGTCTCCCACCAGTGCAAGGCGCAGGAACCCGTCGCCGGGATTGACACCGGAGCGGTCTTCGCGCGCAAGATAGGAGCCCGGAATGACTCTTACCCCCACTTCCTTCCAGAGCTTTTGCGCAACTGTGACGTCATCGCCAAAGGCACTGACGTCAAGCCAGAGGAAAAAGCCTGCAGGGGGCGTTTCATATGGCAGCTCTTTGCCCAAAATACGGCGGGCCGCATCGAATTTTTCGTTATAGAGCATGCGGTTTTCCTTCACATGCTCTTCATCCCGATAGGCCGCAGCAGCTGCTGCTTGTATCGCCATGGATACCTGAGGGGCAACCAGGTTGCGGTATTTCGTCCACTGGGTCATGAAGGCGCCGTCCCCTGCGGCAAAGCCACAGCGCATGCCAGCAAGGTTGGAGCGCTTAGAGAGCGAGTGGAAGGTCACAACATTGGAGAAATCGCCTTCGCAAGCCTGAAGGATACCGGCAGGGGGCGTCTCACGATAAAGCTCGGAATAGCACTCATCCGCAAAGATAAAGAAGCGATGCTTGCGCGCAAGGGCAATAAGCTTTTTCCATGTGGCGATGTCAGCCACATTGCCTTGCGGGTTGGCTGGCGAGGCATAATAGAAGGCGATGGTGCGGTCGAGTAGATCCGTTTCCTTGGCCAATTCATCCAGATCTGGCAGAAAACCGGTTTCTGCGGTGCCATTGAGGAAAATCTGTTCCGCATCAATCGCCGCCGCGGCACCCTTATAGGTGTGATAGAAGGGGTTTGGCAGCAGGACAGCCGCATTGCTCGTGTCTTTGCCAAACTGGGAGCGGGCATAGTCGCGCGCGCCAACGCAGGCATGGAACAGCCCTTCGCGGGTGCCATTGAGCGGCAGGATATTCTTCTCTCCCAGCGGCAGACCACCCAGATCATAGCGCCAGTTCAGCCAGTCTTCGACGGCTTTGCGAAACTCGTCGGTGCCGCGCATCTGCGGATAGGGGCGAAAATACTGCGCGTTTTTCATGATCACATCGGGGATGAAATCAGGAAAGGCATGGCGTGGCTCGCCAATGGTCATATTGATTGGCTGGGCGTCTTTTTCATTGACCGGTACAACACCATCCAGCAGATCTGCGAGTTTCTGGAAAGGGGAACGTTCGTCTTGCATTGGGAATCTGGGCCTTTCGAAAGCCTTGGGTGTTGTGGTAAATCGGCGATCATTTTAGCTGGCTTTTGGTTAAGGCAGTTTTAACTCTTGCAAGCGGAAAGGGACGCAAATTGCATGCCTTGGATGGTTGTTAACCATTTCAGCTTGCCTTGTTTCATGACCGGATCGATCCATCACAGATGTTAAAGGCAGGTTGTCTTGAGAAGTGACGGTGCCGGGAGCGTCCCGCACCATCCCTCTGGCGGAGCTGCCGGAGGCTTGAGAAAACCATGGTCCAAAGTCGCGAAACAGGCAAGGCTTTCGCCTTTGAGGAAATATACGATGATCATGACTTTGCGGAATGGCGAGGGCCAGATGGTCTGCTCGTTGCCATAGGGATAGACCTTGAAACACAAAATGCAAAGACCATAAACGAAAAACAGCCCGATGACGGATGACAACGGGCTGTTCTGTATTTCTTTGGTCTTGTCGGTATAGCGTCAGACCAGTCTTGCCAGATCCTCCAGCAGGCCAGCGGCAACTGACAATTTCGAAACCGTCAGATCATCGCTCTGGGTGATCGTGTTGACAGACTTGACCGTACGTTTGATGGCACCGCCTTCCTGCTCAAGCCAGATTTCCATACCGCTCTTTTCTTTGGTTGCCAGCCCCAGAACATATGCGGTCATCTGATTGTGAGCGGAGGAGATGGAATCGCGAACACGATCCAGAGCCAGCCCCTCATAATAGTCGGACACATCAAGATCCCCGGCGATCGCATCAATGCGGCCGATATTGAAGTGGCCTGCCACAGCAAAATAGGCCTCGGCGACTTCATTGAGCGAATGTTGGGATTTCTCTGCAATCAGCACCATATCCGGAATATCCGCGATCAGGAACAGGCGGGCAATTCTGGCGGCCAGATCTGATGGGATATTTTTCTGCTCGAATTTGCGGGTGTCGCTTTGTACGAGGTCCGTAAGATAGGCGGGCAGATATTGGTCCATATTGCCAGAAAGCGCGCTGATTCCTTTTTTATAAAGAGCTACGGTTTCTGCAATCGGGGTTGATGCGGGAATGTTACGCATGAACCACTGGATGTTACCCAGCAGCAGCTTCTGGATTTCTTCATATAGCTCCAGCTGCACGGCTCCGGAGATCTTGTTGTCGAGCGCGTCGATGCTTGCGTTGAGGGCAGGCAGATCGAAGGAATCGCGTACCGTCACATAGGCTTTGGCAATGTCTTTGGCAGACGCGCCCGTCTTGTCGGCAATGCGCGGGATGAGCGTTGCTCCGCCCCGGTTGATCATCGAGTTGGAAATAACCGTCGAGATGATTTCGCGGCGCAAGCGATGGCCTTTGATTTCCTCGGCATAGGCCTCACGCATTTTCTCTGGGAAATAATGCATCAGCTCATGTTCGAGATAGCTCTCGTCGGGGAAGTCGCTATGCAACAGCTCTTCATAGAGCGAGTTTTTGGCATAGGCCAGCAACAGCCCCACTTCGGCGCGGCTGAGAGGCTGGCCCTTCTTACGGGCTTCCTTAAGGGCTTCATTGTCGGGCAGGAACTCAACCACACGATCCAGCTCACCGGCTTCTTCGAGCCGTTCCATCAAACGGCGTTGATAGCCGAAGTCTTCCATGCCGCGCAGCTCTGTGAGCGAGATGGAAAGGGTCTGGAGATAGTTGTTGCGCAGGATCAGCTCGGAGACATTTTCTGTCATTTGGACAAGCAGCTTGTTGCGGCCATCCAGATCGATCTTGTTCTCGCGGATAGCAGCACCGAAGGCGATCTTGATGTTGACCTCCATATCGGAGCTGTTGACGCCAGCGGAGTTGTCGATGGCGTCGGAGTTGCAGCGCCCGCCCAGATGGTCGAACTCGATTCGGGCCCGCTGGGTGACACCGAGGTTGGCGCCTTCGCCGATCACCTTGACGCGTAGCTCTTTGGGCGTGACGCGAATGGCATCATTGGCGCGATCATCCGCATCTGCGTCGGTTTCCGAGCTGGCGCGAATGTAGGTGCCGATGCCGCCGAACCACAACAGATCGGCAGGCGCCATCAGAATGGCTTTCATCAGCTCTTGCGGCGTGACCTTGGTTTTGGCGATGCCCAAGACGGCTTTGACTTCCTTGGATAGGGAAATGGATTTTTCGGTGCGCGAGAAGATGCCACCACCCTTTGAAATCAGGCTCTCGTCATAGTCGCGCCAGGAGGAGCGGCCCAGATCGAAGACACGCTTGCGTTCCTTCCAGCTTTTGGCCGGATCGGGATCCGGATCAATAAAGATGTCCCTGTGGTCAAAGGCCGCGATGAGCCGTGTTTCCTTGGAGAGCAACATGCCGTTGCCGAAGACGTCGCCGGACATGTCGCCCACGCCAACAGCGGTGAAGGGGTCGCTCTGGATATCGCGATCCATTTCGCGGAAGTGCCGCTTGACCGCTTCCCATGCGCCGCGGGCCGTGATGCCCATTTTTTTGTGGTCATAACCAGCCGAGCCGCCGGAAGCAAAGGCATCGCCGAGCCAGAAGCCATAGGATTCGGAAATACCGTTGGCGATATCGGAGAAGGTGGCGGTGCCCTTGTCTGCAGCGACAACGAGATAAGGATCGTCTTCGTCGTGACGGGTGACATTCTCTGGCGGCAGAATGGTCTGCCCTTCCAGATTGTCAGTCACATCCAGCAGGGCCGAGATGAAGAGCTTATAGGTCGCAATGCCTTCTGCCATGAAGGCTTCTCGTCCACCTTCGGTTGGCAGATGCTTGGGCACGAAGCCACCCTTGGAGCCAACCGGCACGATCACCGCATTCTTGACCTGCTGGGCTTTTACGAGACCAAGCACTTCGGTGCGGAAATCCTGCGGACGGTCAGACCATCTGAGGCCACCACGAGCAACTTTGCCGAAGCGCAGGTGCAGGCCTTCCACCCTCGGACTGTATACGAAGATTTCGCGGAAGGGTTTTGGCTCTGGCATGTCTTCCATGGCACGCGGGTTGAGTTTGAGAGACAGGGTTGGCTTATAGGCCCCGTCTGGGGTGCGCTGGTAGAAGTTTGTGCGCAGGGTGGCCTGAATGACGCCGTGGAACTTGCGCAGGATGCGGTCGTCATCAAGATTGGAAACCTGCTCAAGGGCTGTCAGAATGCCGTTCGACAGGCGATTGCACTCTTCCTCGCGCTTGGCTTGATCCGGATCGAATTTGGCATGGAACAGGTGGACCAGAAGGGCGGCCAGATCCGGATAGGTGTTGAGGGTTTCCCACATATAGTCTTGATCATAGGGGATGCGGACCTGACGCAAATAGCGCGAAATGGTGCGTAGCACGGTGATGTCGCGCCAAGGCAGATCGGCGGCCATGGAAAGCTTGTTGTAGCCATCATTCTCGGCCAGCCCATTCCAGACAGCCAGGAAGCAGGCTTCCAGATCGTCCTGCACATCCTTAAAGGGAATCGGCTTGCCGCTGGCCCGCTCCAGATCCATGTCATGGAGCCAGAATTTGTGGTTTGTATTGAGCGGCGCGATTTCATAGGAGCGTTCATCGATCACCCGGAAGCCCATATTCTCCAGAATCGGCACGCGCTCGGAGAGCGGGATTGGCATACCCTGATGGAAAATCTTCAGGGTGATGCGATGGTCCTGATCTTTCTCCTTGCGATAGAACTGGATTGCGGTGTCGTGGATGCCATCCATACCTTCCATGATGGTGATGTCATCCATGCCCGTTTCCGGAGAGAAGGTGTCGCGGTAAGCATCGGAAAAGGCAACGCAATAGCGATCAATCAGACGACTGGCTGTCTTGATGGAATTCTTGGCCTTGACGACCTTGCAAAGACTGTCGACCCAGGTGCGCACGATGCTGTTGATGGCATCTTCAAGAATGGTGCGCGACGGTGCCGGGGTCTTGCCGCCTGAACGGCCGATGATGAAATGCACACGGGCAAGAGGCCCGTCCGGGAATTCGGGATAAACGGCGGAGAGGCGGCCTTCATAGACATCTTTGAGCAGATGTCCGATCTCTATACGTGCTGACGTGTTATAGCGGTCACGGGGGACGAACACGAGGCAGGAGACGAAGCGGTTGAATTTATCAACGCGGGAGAGCACGCGCACACGCGGACGCTGATGCAGCCGCAGGATTTCCTGCGAATGATAGAGCAGGGTTTCGCTATCGGTCTGGAACAGCTCGTCGCGTGGATAATTTTCCAGCACGTTGAGCATGGCCTTGCCTGAATGGCCGGACGGATCGACCGCCGCCATGTCGATGATACTTTCCACCTTCCGTCTCAGGAATGGGATATTGAGGACCGAACGGTTATAGGCGGTGTTGGTGAACAGGCCGACAATGCGCAATTCGCCCGTCAGCTTGCCGTCGTCATCGTAGCGCTTGATGCCGATATAATCCATGTAGGTACGGCGGTGCACCTTGGTCTTCACATTGGCCTTGGTGATGAACAGGGGTTCCGGGCGCAGGAGGAAATCGCGGATTTCCGGCGTCATCGTCACCAGTTCATTGCCCCGGCGCAGTACCCGCACTTCGGGATTGCGCAAAAGGCCGAGGCCGTCGCGCTTGGTGCGAACCAGATCGCCCTCTTCGGTGGTGCCATCGAAGGTATATTCGCGCATGCCCAGAAGGGTGAAATTGTTGTCGACCAGCCAGCGCAAAAATTCAACCGTTTCGGTGACATCCCCTTCTGGCAACGGCGGTGGTGTGATCTTGAGGATGGCGATGGTTTCTTCCAGCCGCAGCAGCATTGGCTTCCAGTCGTCAACGACTGAATCGACATCATCGAGGATACTGTCGAGAGTCTTTTGCAGGTCTTTTCTCTTCTGGCTGTCGGAAATGCGGGAGATATGGACGTGAATGAGGCTTTCGCGCTTGAGATTCGGGTTGGTCTGCACATCCTTGCGCTCTTTGAAGGCCACAACTTCACCAGCGCCGTTGCGCTCCACATTCATGATCGGGTGCAGCACCAGATGAATGCCTAGGCCTGCCTGCTGTAATTCGCCCATGATGGAATCGACGAGAAACGGCTTGTTGATGTTGTGCAGCTCGATGATGGTGATCTGGTTGGAGACAGCTTCCTTGTTGGCCTTGAAGGAAGGCTCGAAAATGTCGATCCGGTGCTTGCCATCAAAGGGGGTATGGAACTTCTCGAAGGAATGATGGGCAAGGAACGCGATTTCTTCAGCACTGTAGCGCGAGAGATCTTCCATATCCCCCTGAATGAAGAAACGTTCCAGAAACTCCGCTTCCAGTGCACTGTTCTTTGCTGCCAGTGCCTTGGCTTCTGCCATGAGTTTTTTGTGCTCGCGTTTTAAATCCGTTGCCATTTTTTCCTCCGGCGACCTTGTGTGTCCAAGATCTGCCTGACTTTATTGACTGCAATTTGACATTCTGTCGCCGAATCCGCCTTGTGCGACAAAATCTTGATGTAAGAAGATACGCTGATTTGCTTAAAGCACCGTCAAACAATGCTTTTCAACTTTGGTATGGGGTGTGGCTTGTACAATCTGAGATATCGGGGCAGAAGGTGGCCTTTTAAAGAGGGGCCTGATCCTGGTTGTGAATGGTGCGCGCAAGGGCGATGAAGGCTGACGCTGTAGGCGAAGGCGTGCCCCGCAGAATCGCGGTGGCGATGGTCGCTTTCATCGGCAGGTCTTTGAGGTGCTTGTAGCTGACATTTTCAAGGGCCAACTGGCGCATGCATTCGGGCACCAGCGAGATGCCCTGTTCGGCTGAGACCATGCTCATGATAGAAGTGATCTGCGGCGCCGGCTGGCCAAGGCGTGGCTCAAATCCGGCGCGGCGGCAGGCGGAAATGGCGGAATCGTGTAAGCTCAGGCCGATATGGCGAGGGGTCAAGACCAGCGGCTCATCCCGTAACAGAAACAGGTCGATCTCATCGCTGTCGGGCTCCGGATCGCGTGAGGTCGGGATCGCCGCAATGAGCCTTTCCGACGAAAGCGGATGGGTAAGAATATTCTTCGGGTCGTCGTGATTGGGGCGCAGAATGGCAATATCCAGCGTGCCATTGAGCAGATCATCGCGCAATTCCACCGAGTTGCCCTCTTCCAACTTGAAGCTGACATCGGGATGATCGCGCCGAAAGGTGCGGATGAGGCGGGAGACTGTCGGGTTGAGCAGCGAGGCTCCGGTGAAGCCCAGATTGAGGGTGCCGGTTTCGCCGCGGGCGGCCCGTCTTGCTGCTTCGCTCGCCTCTTTGGCGATGTTCGGCAGAGCGATGACGCGCTCCAGGAAGGCCTGTCCGGCGGTGGTCAATTCGGCGCCATGGGGTACGCGGTGGAACAGCTGCACGCCGATTTCCGTTTCCAGATCCCGGATTTGCTGACTCAGGGGCGGTTGGGCGATGCCCACTTTCTCAGCCGCGCGGGTGAAGTTTCCCTCTTCGGCAACGGCGAGAAAATAGCGGATATGGCGCAGTTCCATGCTATATCTTTTTTGTATGACGTTCGATTGTTCCATATATTAGATAACTGATCGCGTCTGCGCTATACTCTTTTTTCCTACCTTGATAAGAGAGTCTCAGGAAGAGTCCATGTCTACGACCTACTCCAATCCCGGCGACATACGTTCGGGATTTGAAGAGAATGCCGTTTCTCACGTCCAGTCCGGCACCAGCACCTTTCGCCGGATTTCCGTTGCCTTTTTTCTTGCCGGTTTTGCGACCTTTGCGCTGCTTTATTGTGTGCAGCCGCTGCTGCCGCTATTTGCCGAGCATTTCAACGTGCTTCCCGCGACCAGCTCGCTGCCCCTGTCGCTGACTTTAGGTTGCCTTGCGGTGTCCATCATGATCATGGGGGCGCTCTCCCAGCAACTGGGGCGCAAGGGGTTGATGCTTACCTCGATGGTCTCGGCTGCCGCCCTCAACCTGCTGGCGTCCGTCGCGCCTGACTGGACCACCCTTCTGATTGCCCGCGCGCTTGAAGGCATCGCGCTTGGCGGGCTGCCTGCCGTTGCGATGGCCTATCTGGCCGAAGAGATCGACCCGAAACATCTGCCCAAAGCCATGGGCATCTATATTGCGGGTACATCGGTCGGTGCCATGTTGGGGCGTGTGGGCATGGGCTCGCTCAGTGAGTTCATTTCGTGGCAGCAGGCCATGGAAGTGCTCGGTGTTCTGTGCCTGATGGCCGCTGGTGGCTTTGCCTTGTTGCTGCCGCCATCTAAGAATTTTACCAAAACCAGCCATGCCGGGCTTGGCTTTCATGTGCAGACCTGGTTGGGGCATCTGAAAAATCCGGCTTTGCAGAAGGTCTACATGCTGGGCTTCTGTCTTACCGGTGTCTTTTCGACGGTCTATAACTATCTTTCCTTCCGCCTGTTCGAGCCGCCCTACAATATGAGCCCCTTTACGGTGAGCCTGATGTTCCTGCTGTTCCTGTTCGGAACGGTGGCGTCTTCCTATACGGGTGCTCTGACCATGCGGTTCGGCGCCAAGCGGTTGCTGCTTTTCTCTTTCGCGCTGACCTTTGTCGGCGTGCTGATCACGCTGCCGGGCTCGCTCTTTTTCATTTGCGTGGGCATTGCCTTTATCACCGTTGGCTTCTTTATCGGCCATTCGGTGGCGAGTGGTCTGGTCGGGCTGTCAGCCAAGGGCAACAAGGGGCATGCCTCCTCGCTCTATCTGCTATTTTACTATATGGGCGCGAGCCTTGTGGGCTATGTCGGCGGATGGTTCTGGCATTGGGGTCATTGGCCGGGGCTTGCTGCGCTTACCTGTCTTTTGGCCTTGGCGGCGCTGGCTGTTTCCTCTCGGCTGAAAAAAGGCTGAGGCGTTTGACTGTTGATGACATGAAAAAAGCCGGATGGTTTCCCATCCGGCTTTTTGTTTGATCTGTCTTGGCAGGGGCTGGCTTATGCCAGTGCCTTGATCTCTTCCAGCACCGCAGCGCCCATTTGCGAAGTCGTGACGACGGTGTCGCCTTCCTTGGCGATGTCGCCGGTGCGCAGGCCTTTTTCCAGCACGGTGGCAATAGCCTTGTCGATCATGTCGGCTTCCTTGCCCATTTCAAAGCTGTAGCGCAGGGCCATGGAGAAGGAGGCGATCATGGCGATCGGGTTGGCGATACCTTTGCCTGCGATGTCCGGAGCGGAACCGTGTACCGGCTCATACATGGCTTTGCGCTTGCCGGTCTTCTCATCCGGAGCACCAAGGGATGCCGATGGCAACATGCCCAGAGAGCCGGTCAGCATGGCTGCGACGTCAGACAGGATGTCACCGAACAGGTTGTCGCAAAGGATGACGTCAAACTGCTTGGGACGGCGCACCAGCTGCATGGCGCAGTTGTCGGCCAGAACATGCTCAAGCGGGGTATCGGGATATTCCTTGGCGCCCAGCTTGGTGACAACTTCCTTCCAGAGCAGGCCGGATTTCATCACATTGTGCTTTTCCGCAGAAGCCACGCGGTTGGAGCGGGTCTTGGCAAGGTCGAAGGCAACGCGGGTGATGCGTTCGATTTCGCTCGTCGTGTAGAGCTGGGTGTCGATGGCGCGTTTCTGGCCATCTTCCAGCGTCACGATTTCCTTTGGCTCGCCGAAATAGACGCCGCCGGTCAGTTCGCGCACGATGAGGATGTCGAGACCCTCAACCAGTTCCTTCTTGAGGGATGAGCTGTCAGCCAGAGCCGGATATACCAGCGCCGGACGCAGGTTTGCAAACAGGCCCAGATCCTTGCGCAGACGCAGAAGCGCGGCTTCGGGGCGGGCTTCATAAGGTACGCTGGCCCATTTTGGACCACCCACTGCGCCGAAGATGACAGCATCTGCTGCCATTGCCTTGGCCATGTCTTCTTCCGAAATGGCAACGCCATAGGCATCATAAGCGGAGCCGCCGACCAGTCCATCGTCGGTTTCGAAGCTCACATCGAGATTGGCGTTCATCCAGTCGATGATCGCCTTTACTTCTTTCATGATTTCAGGGCCGATGCCGTCGCCGGGCAGAAGGAAAAGTTTGTGGGACATGGTCTACTTCCGAGTTTGGATTTTCTTCGAATTTGCGTATTGCGCGCAAGGATCGAAAAGATTGGATGCGTTATGTATTCGATTAATACCGAATGGCGCCGAATGCAAGGTCAAAGCCGATGAGAGGCCGGTGTCGACTGCGATCTGATACAAAAAAGCCAGACCCGAGGGGCCTGGCTTGTTGATTAGCCTATGTCTGATCTATCGTTTAAAAATCACTTGTCGCTGCAAGATCTGAGCGAATGGGAATAGGCGTACATATTCTACAAGGTAAAATGCTCTAGACCCAAGGGCGCTCTTTGGTCATTTCAGTTTCGAATTTGTCGACATTGGCGATTTTTTCCATCGTCAGGCCAATGTCATCGAGGCCTTCAAGCAGGCATTTGCGCTTAAACGGATCAAGGTCGAAGCTGATCTCGCCGCCATCGGGGCCTTTGATAACCTGATTTTCAAGGTCGATGGTCAGGGTGGCGTTGGCACCGCGTGACGCGTCATCCATCAGTTTGGCATGATCTTCTTCACTCACAACGATCGGCAGGATACCGTTCTTGAAGCTGTTATTGTAGAAGATGTCGGCAAAGCTGGTGGAAATGATGCATTTGATGCCGAAATCCTTCAGGGCCCAAGGCGCATGCTCACGGGAAGAGCCGCAGCCGAAATTGTCACCCGCCACGATGATCTCCGCGTTGCGGTATGCATCCTGATTGAGAATGAAGTCCGTGTTTTCCGAGCCATCTTCGTTGTAGCGCATTTCATAGAAGAGATCGACGCCAAGGCCGGAGCGCTTGATGGTTTTCAGGAACTGTTTCGGAATGATCATATCCGTGTCGATATTGATCAAGGGCATGGGTGCCGCAACAGCGGTCAAGGTCGTGAATTTTTCCATTCTCTGGCGGTCCTTCTGATAGGCGATCAGCCGCTCAACCCAACTGACCTAACGATACAAGCTGCGCATAGACTGGCTCGGTCTTGTATATCGAAATTCTCTTGTCTCATTGAGACATTCCGCATTCAAAGCCATGTTTACGGGGATGAATAGTGCTTTTCAATGAGATTTTTAAAATCTTGTACCGTTCTGTGAAAGATTGGGATTGGATATCGGCCATTCTTATTCGGCAGATCTGGGTGAAAAATCCGGCTTTGACGCTTGCTGGCTTATATCATGCATCAAAGAGTTTTGGCTATCCGGCACTCGCTGGAAGTTCAAGGCCAAATTCAATCGGATCCAGAGCGGTGATGTTTTGGAAAATCTGGATTGCCAGCTTTTTGGGAACGCGATTGCGCTTGAGGGTGCGTGCCAGATTTTGCGCCAATATGTTGGCTCTGGCGGGGGTGATGCGATCTTCCTTTTCTATGAAGACCTGTTTGTAGTAGCGCACATAGTCGCGACGTTGGCGAATGGCTTGGAAGAAGTCGGCTTTATCTGGCGCGTGGCCATTGAAAATATCCAGCACGAACGGCTTCAGAACGCCAAGAGCATGCATATGGACGGCGATTCCGTGGCCCACATCGGGAAAACGATAGAATTCACAGCTTGGACAAGCCCGCTCGAAACGCTTGATATGTTTGAGATCCAGAGAATGCAACGAGTCGGCAACCAGATAGACATGGGGAACACCGACTATTCCCTCTGCCGCATCATGGTAGGAGGAGGACCAGTTTACTCTCTTCGCAATTTCGAAACGTGTTTCCCATGGAGCCAGCTCTCTACTCAATGACGAGATCGGATTAAGCAGAATCGCCGCATCGCAATTGAGGCGCGATGCAAAAGCCCCAGCTGCATATCCGCCCATAGAGCCGCCATAGCTTATCCGAGACGAGAATTTGCTGAAATCGATTATCTGTTCAAGCTCTTCAAGAAAATCGAGAAAATTGGATGGTCTGTACCATGCTGTTGATCGGGTTTCCAAAAATGAAACGACATTGATCGATTGGGAGCGAATGAAGTCATAGCCCCATCCCTTGCGATTTTCTACAGGACCTGCTGAGGCCATGTTATCGTGAGAATGAACCGGGGAACTTCATGTTGTTGTTCTCAATGCGAATGGCTTAAAGAAAAAAGGCTTCCCATTTTGAATGGAAAGCCTTTTGATTTTTCGGATAGCTGAATCAACGTTTGAAAATGAAATCAGAGATCAGCAATGGTGAGGCCGGTGGTCTCTTCGATGCCCATCATGATGTTCATATTCTGAACGGCAGCGCCGGAGGCGCCTTTGCCCAGATTGTCGTAAACGGCCAGCAAGACGGCCTGTCCGGTTTCGTCATTGCCGTGAATATGAAGATGCAGCGAGTTTGTGCCGTTGAGCTTTTCCGGGGTGATCGCTTCAAGACGTCCTGCTGCTTCCAGAGGGGCGACCTTGACGAAGGTTTCGTTCCGGTAGCGCCGCTCCAGGCAAGCATGAAGGTCAGCAAGCTTGGGGGCGGAGTCCAGTGCCCACAGATTGAGTGGCACGGCGTCAATCATGCCCTGCGCATAGCGGCCAACGGCGGGCTGGAAGACGGGTGGATGCTCAAGTCCAGCATAAAAGGTCATTTCTGGCACATGCTTGTGAGCCAAGGTGAGGCCATAGGGCCAGTAGGGCACTGCCACGGGCTCTTCCTCGCGCTCATATTCAGCGATCATGCCCTTGCCGCCGCCCGAATAGCCGGAAACGGCATTGAGCGTGGCCGGGAAGTTGGCTGGAATGATGCCAGCATCGACAAGAGGCCGCATGATGGCGATATAGCCCTGCGGATAGCAGCCGGGGTTGGCAACCCGCTTGGACGCGGCAATCTTTTCGCGCTGATCGGAATCAAGCTCGGCAAATCCATAGGCCCAGCCTTCTGCCGTCCGGTGAGCGGTGGATGCGTCGATGACACGGGTGTCCTTGTCTTCGATCAGGCTGACCGCTTCGATGGCTGCCGCATCGGGCAGGCAGAGAATGGCGATGTCAGCCTCGTTGAGCATCTGTGCCCGTGCCTCGGCATCCTTGCGCAGATTTTCAGGCAAGCGCAGGAATTTGATATCGTCGCGGCCTTCAAGGCGCGTCCGAATCTGCAATCCGGTGGTGCCTGCTTCGCCGTCGATGAATAATTTTGTCGTCATTGTCTTCTGCCTGAATGCTTGTGAGGCTGCTTCTATGCCTTCATGGGGATGGTTTGCTGTGCCGATCCGTTAATGAATCCTGCTTTACAGCACTTAAGGGCTTTTGTCATCGGGTGAAATGATTGACAAGCCAAAGAACGAGAAAGATCGCAAAGATGACGCCACCAATGCGGCCAATGCGCGTGCCCCAGATCTCAATGGGATCATTGGGGTCTGCATCATTGGCGCCCAGATGGTCCTTGGCCCGGTTTGCCGTGCGGGCAAATGCCGACGTGCCAAGGGCTTCGCCTTCGGCGTCGACGCGCTCAAGGGCGCGCTCGGCTTGTCTGGCCTTTTCATCCTGGCGCTGTTGCCGTGATTTTGGTTCCCGTTCTGTCATACGCTTCTTTAACCTGCTTTTTGCCTGATTTTCAAGATAATATGCTGTATGGAGTGGCGGTATGGGAGCTCTTTCCATGAGATTCCGCATCGCATGGGCGTTATGTGCTGATTTTGTCTTGACTTGCAGGCACCCATAAAGCAAAAGGCATGACGTGAACCGAGAGGGTTGGGCATACGCTTGCCGCGTGTGACACTGTGATATGGCATTTGAAATGAAAACAGGAATGATGAGCAAAACCACTGGCGTTGTCGCTGGTGCTCTCACTGCTGGCCAGATGACAGACACAACAACCACTACTACCACCAAGGTTTAGGCCCCTCTCGCTCCCTGCTTCGGCTTCCCCCAGGGATGTGAGGGGAGCGAAACCGCCTGCCAATCAGCGAAAGCACAGGGCAGAGCGGAAACCTTAGGGGGAGCTTGCGGATCAGGAGATCATTGAAAATGGGTTATAAAGTTGCAGTTGTCGGGGCTACGGGCAATGTGGGTCGTGAAATGCTCGACATTCTTGCCGAGCGTGGTTTTCCCGCTGATGAAGTTGTCGCATTGGCCTCCAGCCGCTCCAAGGGCAAGGACGTGTCCTTCGGCGACAAAAATCTGAAATGTCAGGTGCTGGATCACTATGATTTCTCCGACACCGATTTCTGTCTGATGTCAGCTGGCGGCAGCCTTTCTGCCGAGTGGGCACCAAAGATCGCGGCTCAGGGCTGCATTGTGATCGATAACAGCTCCCAGTGGCGTTATGACGAGCGTATTCCGCTGATCGTGCCGGAAGTGAACGCTCAGGTGCTGGAAGACTGGATTAAGAAAGAAGATCGCATCAACATCATCGCCAACCCGAACTGCTCAACGGCTCAGTTGCTGGTTGCTTTGAAGCCCCTTCATGACAAGGCAACCATCAAGCGCGTCGTTGTTTCCACCTATCAGTCCGTTTCTGGCGCTGGCAAGGAAGCCATGGATGAGCTGTTCACCCAGACCCGCGCGGTGTTTGTTTCCGATCCGATCGAAGTGAACAAATTCACCAAGCGCATTGCCTATAACGTGATCCCGCATATTGACAAATTCATGGATGACGGCTCCACCAAGGAAGAATGGAAGGTTGTGGCCGAAACCAAGAAAATGCTCGATCCGAAAATCAAGGTGACCTGCACCGCCGTGCGCGTTCCGGTTTTCGTTTCTCACGGTGAAGCTGTGAACCTCGAGTTCGAACAGCCGATTTCTGCTGATGAAGCCCGCGATATCCTGCGTGAAGCACCGGGCTGTCTGGTTGTCGACAAGCGTGAAGACGGTGGCTACATCACTCCCGTTGAAGCGGCTGGTGAAGACGCAACCTATATCTCCCGTATTCGCGAAGATTCAACCGTTGATAACGGCCTCAACATCTGGGTTGTTTCCGATAACCTGCGCAAGGGTGCTGCCCTGAACACCGTTCAGATCGCCGAAGCCCTGATCAATCGCGGTCTGGTCAAGCCTCGCGCTGAAGCTTAAATCAATCTTCTCGTGCGTGATGCATCAAATTGAAAAACCGGTCTGGTTCGCACCAGGCCGGTTTTTTTGATGAGACGTCTTATTAAGAAGGGAAGGGTTTAGACCTTCAGGAAGGTGCCCTGTTCTTCTTCGTAATATTCCAGTTCGCCTGTCGAGATGTCGAACCATGCGCCATGCAGGGTCAGGTTGCCTTCCAGCACGCGGGTTTTGACAAAATCGTAGGAATAGAGATTTTCCAGCGAATGGATGATTGATGAGCGTTCCAGCAGCCCGCCATGATCCAGATCGGGGCGATTGAGCGCCTTGTAGCGGATCGGGTTGTCGGCAGCCTGTAGCTGGCCAGACCATTTGCCGATATAGTTGCTCTCGGACAGGGGTTCGGAATCGCCAGCGGAAATGTAGCTTTTCACGCCACCGCAGCGCCCGTGGCCCATGATGACGATATGTTCGACCTTGAGACCGTTGACGGCGAATTCCAACGCTGCCGTGGTGCCGTGGATGCCATCATCCTGAGAGGATTTGTGCGGCACGATGTTGGCCACGTTGCGCATGACAAAGATTTCGCCCGGTCCCGAATCGAAGATGATTTCCGGAGCTGCACGGCTGTCGCAACAACCAACGAGCATAATGTTCGGGCTCTGGCCTTTTTCGGCCAGTTTTTCATACCGCCCCTGTTCGGTGGGGAAGCGTCCCTTTTTGAACTCGGCATAGCCTTCAAGCAAGCGGTCAGGTAACTGGGCCATCATATCCTCTTTTCATCGCATACTGGTTTTTCCGTATGACATCTCGCGCCGGGCGCATAAAAAATCAAGAGTTGTTGCGCGAGTCTGCGCGATTTTTTTGGTCTGTCAAAGCCGGTATGCTGAAAATATGGGGGAAAAGGCCCGCCTCAGTCCTACTGCTTCGGTTTTTTGGGGGCCCGTCTCACTGTCGTCAGCTTTGGCCCGGCACCGATCTGGCGCATGTTGACCATGGCCATGGGGGAGTGGAAGCGGTCTGCAAAGCGCGCTACTTCCAAATCCCTGTAACCCAGATTGGCTGACCGGGTGACAACTTCCAATACACCGCTTGAAGCTTTTTTGAGCGCCATTTCATCGGACGCGCCAGCCAGCTTATGGCCCAGAAACAGGCTGGCCATCATGTCGCCGGTGCCATTCTGCGGATTGGGAATGGCGGGATGTTCGCACATGATCGGCAAAGGCTGCTTCTCGGCCGTGCCCTGTTGAATGAGCAGGTTGGCGATGGAATTGCGCATCAGGGCGAAGGCGCTGGTGATCAGCGTCGTCTTGCGTCCCAGCTTTTCGGCCTGTTCGATGAGGCCGACATTGTTTTCTTCGGCAGTGTTGGTGAGCCAGTTGAGCTCAAAGCGGTTGGGTGAAATGATGTCCGCACGCGGGATCAGCTCATCGCGGATGGCAACGGCGATCGGCTCGGCCATATAGAGGCCGCCCTTGTCGCCGACCACAGGGTCGCAGAAATAGAGGCCTTCCGGATTGGCTTGTTTGTATTTGTCAACGAGCGTGGCAATGGCTGCGACCTGTTCAAACGACCCCAAATAACCAGAATAGATGGCGCTGACCGAGGCAAAATCGGGATGGCGGGATAGATCCTCAAGGCTTTTGGCAAACAGATTTGGATCAATCTTCTGGACTGTGCCCGGGCCGTGGCCCGGATGCCAGGGAAGAATGACTGTCGGGACTTCCCAGACCGGGAACCCCAGGCGCTCCAGCGTGAAGGCTGCGGCGCGGTTGCCCACCGCGCCAGCCATGACATGAGATGAAATGACGATGACCGGTTTTGCCACAAACGGGGCGTCGCGCGCATTGGGATTGCCGGTTTGGGCCATCAGGTCGGTCATGCGATCATCTCTTTGTCGGTTGCGTCAGATGATGTTGAATTCACTGACGGGTTTGTTCTTCGCGATCTTTTCATAGCCGAAAACGGGTGCCGAAATCGAGCGCTAATCGATACAGAGCCGGAAGCCATGCTCGATGATGGTGGATTACATGCTTCCCCGATAGACGAAATAGACTGCGAACATGACCGCCGCGATGATCGCCAGGATGATAACGGTGTTGGTGATAAGGCGCAGAACCGGGATGAGAAGCCCGCCGCCCACAAAGCCGATGGCTGCGGCGAGTAGTCTTTCATTTGTTCCGTCGTTAGGTCCTGGCCATTTGATTGCCAGAAAGGCGCCGAGTAGAATGGCGGGTACGAGATAGAACCAGAGCGGTATTTTGCGCCACGCCCGATCAATCGCATTGGATGCGCCCTCAAATGCGCTCGCTTCGTGCTTTTCTTCTGTCTTTCCCCATGACGTATCAAGTTCCATGGGGATGCCGCTCTTCTGCGCAGCAGCGACCACAGCCGGGTTCTTGTGGGTGAGCTGGCCGGTCTCTCGTGCCGCGCGGATCTGGTCTTGGGTATATTGATCAATTGGGGTGGGCATGGTCGAAATCTCGGATATCTGTGGCGCGAAGGATATTGGCTAGCTGACTATTTCAGGCTTCTTTGGAATTTTTCCATGATGCCTGATTGTTGCAATTGGTAAAAACTGCAAATCATTGTTCGGCAAGGGAGACTGAAAAGGGAGATTGAAAAAGAAAAGGCGCGGGTTTTGCCGCACCTTTTATTGATGGCTGTCGACGATGCCGATCAGATGATGTTGAATTCACGGACTGGCTGGTTGTTGGCGATCCGCTCATATCCGAAGATCGCAAGATCGAACGTGCGATATTCGCCATAGAGGAACAGTTCTCCAATGGCAAGGCCCGTAGCGGGCGCGTGCTGGAGGCCGTGGCCAGAATAACCCGCATTGAAATAGAAGTTGGTCAGCTCTGGATGAGCGCCGATGAAGGCATTCTGATCCAGCGTGCAATATTCGTAATGACCGGCCCATGCATTGACCATTTTGATGGCATCAAAGCCGGGCATGCGATTGTAAAGCGCTGGCCAGACCACGTCTTCAAACAGATCATAATGCGGATCATGATCGTCAAGATCGGCGGCGGGATCATCGATGGGAGGCAGACCGGAGATGTAGAATTCGCCTTCCGGGCGGATATAGACGCCTGAAGTGTCTGCGATGAGAGGCATATTCGGATGTGGCTTTTTGTTGTCGATGACGAAAACGGTGCGTTTGCGCGGCTCGACCGGCAGAGCGATATCCAGCATGGAGGAGACATGCCCGGCCGCAGCGCCGGCGCAATTGACAGCTGCTCCGCAAGCAATGGTCTCGCCGGATTTGAGTTTTATCGCCGTTACCTTGTCGGCGCTCTTCTCCATGGCGACGACTTCGTCCTTGATGAATTCGGCTCCCGCTGCAATGGCGCCCTTGCGCACCAGATCAAGGAACATGTGGGCATCGAACCAGCCTTCGCCTTTGGCGCCATATGTACCCGCGGCGAGATCCTCGACATTGAGCCAGGGGAATTTGTCCGCCATCTGGCCGGGGGTCATCCATTCAATGGGAGCGCCATTCTCGACCTGAATGCGATGGTTGTTTTCCAGAATAGGCAGGCCTTCTTCACTGGCCAGCAGCAGATAGCCGCCTTCGTGATAGGCGATGTCGGCCTCTGGTCCGAAGCGGTCTTTCAATTCGTCAAAGAATTTGAGGCCGAATTTGGACAGGGCGATATTTTCCGGAGTGGAGAACTGCTGGCGAATCGAAGCCGCCGAAAGTGTGGTTGAGCTGTTGGCATAGGTGGGGTCCTTTTCGACCACAATGACAGAGCCTTCGAAGCCGAGATCCTTTTTCAGGAAATAGGCCACAGAAGCCCCCATGATTGCGCCACCAATAATGACGAGATCTGCCTGTTTCATTTGCTGTTCCGCTTTTCTTCTTGTCTTCCTTAAGGGGAGGTTGGCCTAAGGAAGGGGATGGCTAGGCGCGCGTTTGTGTTTTAAGTTGTCGCGCGCCAGCATATTGCCTCGAAGATCGGAGAAATTTCAATGTCTTTCAGACCGCGCCGAACAGCTCTTTACATGCCCGGATCCAACGCCCGTGCTCTTGAAAAAGCCCGCAGCCTTGATGTGGATGTGCTGCTTCTGGATCTGGAAGATGCCGTTGCGATTGACATGAAGGACGTGGCTCGGACCCAGGTTGCCGAAGCCGTCAAAGCAGGCGGGTTCGGGCACCGTGAAGTGGTCATCCGCATCAACGGTCTGGAGACCCAATGGGGGTCGGATGATCTGGCTGCTGCGATTGAAGCCAAGCCGGATGCCATCCTTGTGCCCAAGGTCAATTGCGCTGAAGATGTCTATATGGTCGGGCGCAAGATGAATGATGTAGGCGCCGATCAGGATATCAAGATCTGGGCCATGATGGAGACCCCGCAAGGCATGCTGCGTGCGTTGGAAATCGCCGAGGCGACGAAAGAATATCATGGTCGCCGCTTGAGTTGTTTTGTCTTGGGAACCAATGACTTGGTCAAGGAAACGCGTGTTGCAATAGTGCCCGGAAGAGCCCCCGTTTATGGCTGGTTGATGAATTGTCAGGCTGCAGCCAGAAGCTTTGATCTGGATATCATCGATGGGGTGTTTAACAATTTCAACGATCTGGATGGCTTCATCGCCGAGTGCGAGCAGGGCGCAGAAATGGGCATGGATGGCAAGACGCTGATTCATCCCAAACAGATTGCCGACTGCAACCGCATTTTCTCACCGGACGCTGATGCCGTGGCGTGGGGGCGAAAGGTGATCGAGGCTTTCGATGCACCGGAGAATCAGTCAAAGAATGTCATGACGATTGATGGTAAAATGGTCGAGCGACTGCATGCGGAAATGGCCCGCCGTCTGGTGGATATTGCCGAAGCCATTGCGGCTCGGGATGAGGAATAGTCATGAACGAAAAACAAAGAGTATACCGGTTTCTCACAGGCGTGGATGACGCCACCTTTTGTCACCGGGTCACCGAGGCGCTCTCCAAGGGGTGGGAACTGCATGGCTCTCCCAGCTACGCCTATGATGCCGAAGCACGGGTGATGAAATGTGGGCAGGCGGTGACCAAGCTGGTCGAGCCGTTTGAGTATAGCCGGGACGTGGTTCTGGGCGAGCTATAACCGGATTGCGTTTGAACGACGCTTATCTAGCCAAAGAGTAAAGAAAACAGCCTCAGTTTTGAGGCTGTATTTTTTTGCGCATTGTGTAATCCGTGACTTCAAAGCCGAGGGATTGATAAAGGGCAAAGGCTCGCTCGTTGAAGGCAAAGACATGCAAGCCGATGGAAGGAAAGCCCATTTGGGCAACTTCCGCTTCCAGAGCCAGCATCGCGGCGCGCCCATATCCTTTGCCGCGCTCGTTCTCCTCAATCTCGATGTCGTAAATGAAGGCGCTCTTCTGATTGAATTGGGTTTGCGCCGCAATCCAGATTGCGCCGATCCTGTCGCCTTTTTCATCGATCACCTTGAAAAAATGGTTGTCTTTGGTTTGCAAACCATCGGCAAGGGCGCACTGCATGCTCGATTGGGCAAAGGTGCGAGCCGCCTCCAGTGTGCATCCAAAGGTTTTCTGCTTGTCTTTGGCATATTCTTCGGTGCAATGATCAAACCAGCTCTGGAAATCAGCCTCGGCAAAAGGGGCAAGGCTTACCTGCGCTGTCGAGTGTGTGTCTGGTGTGGCTGATTCTTTGGGGGGCTTGGTTTGTGGCATGACTGGGCCTCTGATGGCTCGGGTTTGTTTGGTTGCACCCCGCTCCAGGCATGTCTGATTCGGTTGGGCACTCCGCATAGTAGAAAATACCCATTCGGATTGATATGGCGGGTTGAAAAGGGGACTGCTTTTCTGGCATTGATGCATAAAAGTTGAGTTGGAAACTCTTGAATTCTCTTGTTTGCTTCCGATATGGTTCAGATATTTCAAAAACAGATTGAGTGATGACAATATGACTTCAGAAAACAGCAAATCCCCGATCCCCGCCCCGATCCCCGCCCCGATCCCCGCCCCGATCCTTGAACGTGTGCGCCATGAACTGAAGAAGCGGGATCTGGAAGTGAAGACGGTCGAGCGGCTGACGCCATCAATGATCCGGGTCACGCTGATCGGTGAGGAATTGGCAGATTTTACCAGTCTGGCGGCCGATGATCACATGAAGCTGTTTGTGCCTGATCCCAGCGGCATGATGGTGATGCGGGATTACACGCCGCGCGCCTATGACAATGAGGCGCGGACGTTGACTGTCGATTTTGCTGTGCATGATGCCGGACCTGCGACGGCGTGGGCTCTTTCTGTCAAACCGGGTGATCATCTGCAGATCGGTGGCCCGCGCGGCTCTGCCGTCCTCAAAGGGGATATCGCGCGCTATGTGCTGATCGCGGATGAAACGGGTTTGCCTGCACTGGGGCGTTGGGTGGAAGAAATGGGGCCAGAAACAGAGGTGGAAGCTTTTGCGACTGTCCCCGGCGCTGAGGATGAGCAGAATTTTCAGACTGACGCCGAGCTCACGATGCACTGGATTCATCGTTCTGAGAAAAAGGCTGCCAGTCCGACGCCTTTCCTTGATAGCATCAAGGATGTCTCTTGCGGCGAGGGCACTTATATCTGGATTGCTGCTGAAGCACGCGTTGCCAAGGCGATTCGGACCTTCTTTCTTGAAGAGAAGGGGCATCCGCTGCAATGGATGAAAGCTGCTGGCTATTGGGTGCACGGTCAGGCGGACAGTTCGGAGAAATCCATAAGTGATGCCCCTGCCAAGCCTGCCTGACTTCGTCTCTTTCTGATATGTGGTGATATGAGGGATGCCCAAGGGGGGCATCCCTTTTGCTTATCTATCCGCCTTTCCTCCAAATGACAGCTTTGCTGCGGTGCAATATATTGCCTGCACAGTCTGCCGCTCTGCTTGGGTGGTGTGTAAGGGGAGGGGACAATGAGCAAGACCAATCCAGGTAACTTTTTTGAAGATTTTTCAGTGGGTCAAGTTATCCGGCATGCGACGCCGCGTACCGTGACCGAGGGTGATGCCTCGCTTTATACCGCGCTCTATGGCTCCCGTTTTGCGGTGCAGAGTTCGGACGCTTTTGCGCGGTCCATCGGCTATCAAAGGGCCCCGCTGGATGACCTGTTGGTCTTTCATATTGTCTTTGGCAAAACCGTACCGGATATTTCGCTCAATGCCGTGGCCAATCTCGGCTATGCCGGGTGCCGGTTTCTTGTGCCGGTTTTCCCCGGCGACAGCCTGACTGCAACGTCGGAGGTGATTGGCCTCAAGGAAAATTCGAATGGCAAGACCGGTGTTGTTTATGTGCGTTCCTGTGGGGTCAATCAACACGGGGACACGGTGCTGGATTATGTTCGCTGGGTAATGGTGCGAAAAAAAGATCCCGCCGTGCCGACCGGGCACGACTCGGTGCCTTCACTGCCAGCCGCTCTGGCCCCCGATGCGCTTGGAGATGCTGTGCCGATTCTCGATGTCGAGGACTTCGATACGGACCTCTCCGGCTCTCCCTACAAATGGGATGACTATGAGGTGGGCGAGAGGATCGATCATGTCGATGGCATGACGGTCGAAGAAGCCGAGCACCAGATGGCGACCCGTCTTTATCAGAATACAGCCAAGGTGCATTTCAACCAGTTTACTGAGGGTAAGGGGCGATTCGGGCGCCGACTCATTTATGGTGGGCATGTCATCTCTCTTGCCCGCGCTTTGTCTTTCAACGGGTTATCCAATGCTTTCCACATTGCTGCCATCAATGGAGGGCGACATGTCGCACCCCTGTTCGCCGGGGAAACCGTATTCGCCTGGTCGGAGATCATTGATAAGGCGGCGCTACCTGCTCGCGATGACGTAGGAGCCTTGCGAATCCGGCTCTATGCGACAAAAGACGCGCCATGCAGTGCATATCCGGGGAAAAATGAGGCCGGCTATGAACCTTCTGTTATCCTGGACACGGATCTGTGGTTGGTGCTTCCGCGCTGAACATGGTACAAGAAGGTGAACCCGGTTTGGTTGAGGGGAGGCTTGTTCGGCCCCGACCTGCTGGAATCAATTGGAGGAAAAGACACCAGGATTCTGTCTTGCGTTTGCAGTTGGGAGCCACTTGGTGTGTCTTTTTGTAAATGTCTTGTGGCTAGTTAGCCAAAAGTCGGGAGGATTTGCGAAATATCATATATCATCCCCATTATTGCAATTAAGTTTCGTCACGTCCGCTAAGATATTGCTTACTTGATCTTAATCTTGATCGAGATAATGGCATTATTGTTCAAATGTGATGCTGTCCGTTAGGCGCAGTTTGGACAAAATTCATCGAATTAGCGGGTTGGTCGCTTTGACCAGATCCAGAAATCTCGCTATGACAACAGACATGCAGACCAAAACCTGGTTATTTTTACGTAATACGTAAGTGTCAGCTGTCGAGGACCGAAAATATGACAGACGTCGACCTGAAGGGTAAACGCCCTACATCTCCCCATGTCCAAAACTTTGCCTACAAGATCACCCTGTCGATGGCGACTTCCATTAGCCATCGTGTAACCGGGGTTGGTGCTTACATCGGCTTATTCTTTTTGGCGTACTGGCTGATTGCTCTGGCAATCGGGCCTGAAGCTTTTGAAACCGCGCAGACCCTCTGGGGCTCCATTCTGGGGCGCTTTGTGTTGTTCTGCTTTACCTGGTCACTCATGCATCACATGCTTGGTGGTATCCGTCACTTCCTGTGGGATATTCCTGTGATGATCGAGAAGCCCCAGATTGAATTCCTTTATCGCGCAACCATCCTGGGCGGCTTCCTGTTGACGGTCGTTATCTGGATCATCGGTTATGCTGTGATGTGAGGACGGGGAGAGAGAAATGAAAACATCTACCAAAATCATTCGTGGCCTTGGTGAAACTCATCACGGCACGGAACATCACTGGATGATCCGGCTTACCGCTTTTGCTCTGGTTTTCCTCACCATCGGTTTCGTTATTTTTGTAATGGCCGCTGCAGGATCTGACTATGAGCAGGCCAGAGCGCTTGTTGGACATCCGCTTGTCGCGATTTTCCTTCTGTTGGTTATCGCCGTGTCCGGATATCACGCTTATCTGGGCGCTATCACCATTCCGGAAGATTATTTCCAGAATCAGCTATATCGCACGCTGTCCAAGATCCTGAACAGCTTCGCGGCTATCGTCGTCTGTGCCGCCCTTTTCTTTGCGGTGCTTAAAGTGGCATTTGGAGGGTAAGATCAGATGGCCAATACTTATAATATCAATGGTCGTGCCTACGAAGTTCACGACCACTATCATGATGTTGTCGTTTTGGGGGCCGGTGGCGCTGGTCTGCGCGCAACCCTCGGCATGGCCGAGCAGGGTCTGCGCACCGCTTGCGTAACCAAGGTTTTCCCAACCCGTTCGCACACGGTTGCCGCACAGGGCGGTATCGCAGCATCACTTGAAAATATGGGGCCTGACAGCTGGCAGTGGCATATGTATGACACCGTCAAGGGTTCTGACTGGCTCGGTGATACCGACGCCATGGAATATCTTGCGCGTGAAGCTCCGGCTGCGGTCTATGAGCTGGAACATTATGGTGTTCCTTTCTCGCGTACTGAAGAAGGCAAGATCTACCAGCGCCCGTTCGGTGGCCATATGCAGAACTATGGTGAAGGGCCTGCTGTGCAGCGTACCTGTGCTGCTGCTGACCGTACCGGCCACGCTATCCTGCATACGCTTTATGGTCAGTCCATCCGCAACAAGGCTGAGTTCTATATCGAATATTTCGGTCTTGACCTGCTGATGAACGAAGACGGCACCTGCGAAGGTCTGGTTGCCTGGAACCTTGACGACGGCACCATCCATCGCTTCAACGCCAAAATGGTTGTTCTGGCGACCGGTGGTTATGGTCGTTGCTACTTCTCCGCTACGTCTGCCCACACGATTACCGGTGACGGTAATGCTATGATCGCCCGTGCTGGTCTGCCGCTGCAGGACATGGAATTCGTTCAGTTCCATCCGACCGGCATCTATGGCGCTGGCTGCCTGATCACCGAAGGTGTTCGTGGTGAAGGCGGGTATCTGGTTAACTCCGAAGGCGAACGCTTCATGGAGCGTTATGCTCCGAGTGCCAAGGACCTTGCTTCCCGTGACGTGGTTTCCCGCTGCATGACCATCGAAATTCGCGAAGGTCGCGGTGTTGGCCCGAACAAGGACCACATCTTCCTGCATCTTGATCACCTTGATCCGGATATGCTGGCAGAGCGCCTGCCGGGTATTTCCGAATCGGCCGAGATTTTTGCCGGTGTTGACGTGACCAAGGAACCTATTCCGGTTCTGCCGACCGTTCACTACAATATGGGTGGTATTCCGACCAACTATTGGGGTGAAGTGCTCAACCCAACCAAGGATGATCCGAACGCAGTTGCTCCGGGCCTTATGGCTGTCGGTGAAGCGGCTTGTGCCTCGGTTCATGGTGCCAACCGTCTTGGCTCCAACTCGCTCATCGACCTTGTGGTCTTTGGCCGTGCAGCAGCTATCAAGGCTGGCAAGGTTATCGACCGCGAAGCTCCGATGCCGACGCCGAACCAGGCTTGCTTTGACAAGATCATGGCCAACTTCGACATGGTCCGTCATGCAAACGGCTCTCAGACCACTGCTCAGCTGCGCTTGAAGATGCAGAAGAGCATGCAGAACAATGCTGCCGTCTTCCGTACTCAGGAAACGTTGGAACAGGGCTGCAAGGAAATGGCTGCTCTTTGGGGCGAAATGGGTGAAATGAAAGTGACCGACCGGTCACTGATCTGGAACTCCGACCTCATGGAATCCCTCGAACTTCAGAACCTGATGATCAACGCCCTTCCAACGGTCGTTGGTGCTGAAGCTCGTAAGGAAAGCCGCGGTGCACACGCTCGTGAAGACTATAAAGATGGTCCTCTGGGTGGTCGTGACGACGAAAACTGGCGTAAGCATACGCTGGCTTGGGTCGCAGAGAATGGCGATGTCAAACTTGACTATCGTCCGGTTATTCTCGATCCGCTTACTTCCGAGGAAGAAGGCGGTATCGACCTTGCCAAGATCGCGCCGAAAGCTCGCGTCTACTAATGTCTTTCAAGTCGGGCAGCATGACGTTGCCCGGCCTTTTCGAAATTAAAGCCCGAGCTCGCCTTGATGCGATAAGGGCGCGACCCGAATACGGAGCGAAAAGATGGTTGAACTTGCGCTGCCGAAAAATTCACGGATTAAAGAAGGCAAGACTTGGCCAAAGCCTGAAGGTGCGACCAACTTGACCGAATTCCGCGTTTATCGCTGGAATCCTGATGACGGCAAAAACCCCCAGATCGACACATATTATGTCGATCGTGACGATTGTGGCCCGATGGTTCTCGATGGGCTGCTCTACATTAAAGACAACATCGATGCGACCTTGACGTTGCGCCGTTCTTGCCGTGAAGGCATCTGCGGTTCGTGCGCCATGAACATCGACGGGGCAAACAATCTCGCCTGTACCTTCGGTATGGACGAATGCAAGTCCAAGTCTGTGAATGTGTATCCGCTGCCGCATATGAAGGTGGTCAAGGACCTTGTACCTGACCTCAACAATTTCTATGCCCAGCATGCTTCCATCGAGCCTTATCTGAAGACCGATACGCCGGCTCCAGACACCGAATGGCTGCAGTCTCATGAAGATCGTCAGAAACTGGACGGCCTTTATGAATGTATCCTGTGTGCCTGCTGCTCGACCTCTTGCCCATCCTACTGGTGGAATGGCGATCGTTACATCGGCCCATCGGCTCTTCTTCAGGCTTATCGCTGGATCATCGATAGCCGTGACGAATATACCGGTGAACGTCTTGATCAACTCGATCATGCCTTCGGTGCCTATCGTTGTCACACGATCATGAACTGCACCAAGGTTTGCCCGAAAGGCCTGAACCCGGCCAAGGCAATTGCCGAAATCAAGCGTATGCTGCTTGAACGCGCTGTTTAATATGGTGTGTCGTTTCTGGCTATAAGCTAGAAGCTGAGTGAATCAGAACCGCCCTCCAGAGAGATCTGGTGGGCGGTTTTTTGTTTGGGCTCATTTGTTTTTAAGCGAAAGTGTCCAAATGTGGATTGTCAGGAATGTGTCAAGAATGCGAGGTTACGCGATCTTAGCTATTGAAATAAATGAGAAAATTGAATTCTTGAAATACTGTCTGCTTAAGCCCATGTGAGTGGTGACATTGTCAACCAAACACCATTTCTGATTTCCGGCCTGCTTCGGAGGAGAGAAGGACAATTCTTTTCGGGTTGTCATGGAGTTGTCGGAAAGTTTGTTTAGTTGGCTGCCTGAGCGTTGGCAGAACGGAGGGTTTCATGCTGCAAACGAATATCCTGTTCCTTGATGAAACGAACAATGATCGGAGCATCATGGCTGAAGCATATTTCAATCGGGGGCTTAACAATGCCGTGCGTGCATTCAGCGCCGGATTCGAACCTGCGGACCGACTGGACAGGCATGTGTTCGACGTGCTCAGAGGGAATGGCATTGCGCCGGAGGATTATTGTCCCAAGCCGGTCGATATCTTCTTACAGGCCTATTCGCCACGCATTGATCTGGTGGTTGGGTTTGAGCCGGCAAGAGGGGCGCACAAGCGTCCGATTTTTCCTTACAATCCTCCCGTCACCTATCTCAAGGTGCCTGGCTCTTTTGACCGAATTGACCTTCCTGGGCATCGCAAGAGGGCGGTAAGGGAAACCTATGCGGATCTGCGTCTTGCCATTGATCGGGCCGTTGCGACAGGGTTGTTGCCCGGTTCCATGGCTGCTTAATGCAGTAAATAGACTGTCAGGTCGGGATTATCCTTGAGCCCGGTCTGCCTTATCTGCATGTCAGCTCATGTAAAAAGGCTGGCATAAGCGATGAAATGCTACTGATTGGCATTTGCTTTTCTGTGTTTGCGGGTAAACATTGAAGCTGTTCAATGATTTGTGCTAACACAGGAAAAATACTAACCGATAGGACCGATATTGCTTCTTTCTTTGCTATTTTCTGGACGTTGGAGAAGGAATGTTTTATTTGACTATCGAGAATTAATTTAGTCTCGAAACTTTAAGGGAGATCAGCGTGAGCGGAATCAAATTGAGCCCGGGCGTCATCACCGGCGAAGAGTATTTGCAGCTTCTGGAAGCATGCAAAGAAGGTGGATATGCTCTGCCAGCCGTCAACGTTACCGGCACCAACAGTCTCAATGCGGTAATGGAAGCAGCTGCCAAAGCAAAATCCGATATCATCATTCAGATGTCGAACGGCGGCGCACAGTTCTTCGCTGGTCAGGGTGCTCCTGATGCGATGCGCGCACGTGTTTTGGGCTCTGTATCCATCGCCCAGCATGTACATCTGCTGGCAAAAGAATATGGCATCTGTGCCGTTCTTCACACCGACCATTGCAACAAGAAACTGTTGCCATGGATCGACGGCCTGCTAGACGAAGGTGAGAAATATTACAAGGCGAACGGTCGTCCGCTTTACACCTCCCACATGATCGACCTGTCCGAAGAAACCCTGGAAGACAACGTTGCGATCAGCGCCAAATATCTCGAACGCATGGCTCCGATGGGCATGAGCCTCGAGATTGAGCTTGGCGTCACCGGTGGTGAAGAAGATGGCATCGGTAAAGAGCTGGAAGAAGGCGATGCAGCCGATCCACGCCTCTACACCCAGCCTGAAGATGTGCTTTATGCCTATGACATTCTGTCCAAGATCGGTCACTTCACTGTGGCAGCATCCTTCGGCAACGTGCATGGCGTTTATGCTCCGGGCAACGTCAAGCTGCGTCCGGAAATCCTGAAACATTCTCAGGAGCTGGTTGCCAAGGAGCGTAACCTGGCTGACAAACCATTGAGTCTTGTGTTCCACGGCGGATCTGGGTCTCCGAAAGAACAGATTTCTGAAGCTGTGTCCTATGGCGTGTTCAAGATGAACATCGACACCGACATCCAGTTTGCCTTTGCTGAGGCTGTTGGCGCGAAAGTCGACGAAAAGCCGGTAGCCTTCAAGCATCAGGTGGATCCGAAAGACGGTACGCCATACAAGAAATTCTACGATCCGCGCAAATGGCTGCGTGCAGGCGAAGAGGGCATGATTGCTCGCCTCGAAGAAGCCATGCAGGATCTAGGCTCGGCTGGTCGTTCTGTCGCTGACAAGTGATAGACGAATAGTGTTGCTTCAAGAACAAGGCTCTCCGGGTGTTCCCGGAGGGCTTTTTTCGTTTTGGGTGGCGTATTGTAATCCGGAGCGGGTGATATTGGCCGGGGTCCTGTGAATTGGTCTTATGGAACACGGGCTTGGGCAGAAAACTTTTGTCTTTGCCACATTTCCCTGTTATCCGTTGATGCGTATCGGGCAACTGCTTTGCGCAAAACACTGATTCTTCCGGCTTTTGGCTGGCTTGCTATGGTTTTGGGGCGCGCAGGGCAGGGCCGTATTTCTTCTTTGTGCGCTCTCGGGGTTGATTGTGAAACGATCTGGAACACTCATGACCATCTCTCTCTTCGCTTTGGCGCTGGGGGGCTGTGCGGTGTCTTCTGGAGGGCTCTCTTCCAGCCAGAGCGGGGCTCAGCAAACAGCCGGCGCGGTGGGGCGTGGTCCTGTTGCCATGCCTGACCAAAGCGCAGATCTTGCGCTGGTGTCTGCGTCGGATAAATTTTCCAAGCCAAATGAAAGTTCACTGGGTGTTGCCGAGCCGGGTGCGGCGTTTGATGCCGTAGATGCTGAATTCAGACAAGCCTATGCCGAGGCCTCGCAGAATTTTGTGCCTGCAGGCACAACCCATGCGGAACTCAAGCCCTATGTTGGCCGTTGGAAGTTGCAGCCGAAGAACTCAAGGGAAAAGCTCAGGCAGTTGGGTTCCTCTCTGGGGCTCTCAGAGAGTTGCGAGCTGGTTCTTGAGGATGCCCGCAGGGATTATGGCTACAAGGCATCGGGGAATTCTGCCTGCCCGACGAGCCTGTTTATGCTGGACAGTTGGGTGGCCTTTGATGACCGTTTGGTGTTGCGCGACCATATGGGCGACGACATTGTCAAACTACGGTCTGATGGGAGAGGTGTCTGGGTTGGTGTGAATAAAGAAGGCAATATGCTGGTTCTGAAGAAATCTTGACCAGTTTCTGCTTGAAATTAACGGATCTTTCAGTTGGTCCTTGAATATTTACCAATAAGAATCAAAACTCTTATCTGTGTGACGTAAGGAGAGTGGTATGATTCGCTATTCCGCGCTTTTGTGTGCCGGTTTGTTGCTGACAGCTTGTTCATCCGCTGGCTTTGACCGGTTTGGTGGCAATGACGCATCCCCATTGAACCCAGCTCCGACGTCGCCTGTCGAGAGTCAGGCGCTTGGATCTCTTATTCCCAATGATCAGTATCCGAACCAGTCCTATTCAACGGGGCAGCAGTCCGGCCAGCCGATCAACAACGCGATGGGCGCTGAGGCCGAACTGGCGCCTCCGGTTCAGAATGACATGTCGGCGCTATCCCAGCCCGTGCCATCTTCGGCGCGTAGCTTGAAGCGAACCGATCTGCTGGGGGCCTGGACGCTGACCTCCGGAGCCGAGCAGTGCAAATTGAATATCAATTTGACCAACTGGACTGGCGGGTATCGGGCGTCTTCGCGTGGCTGTAGTTCGTCCGATCTACAGAGGATCAATGCATGGCGTCTGGATGGTGAAAAGCTGGTTGTCTTCCTGGCAGAAGATGGATCGACCATTCTTGGACGGTTCCATTCGAATGCGCCGGGGCGTTTTTCCGGTCAGGCAACGATGGATGGGCGTAGTTTGTCCTTCACCCGCTGAGCCAGGGCGGCTTTCTCGGTCTGAGAGTGTCCTTCAAGCTGATGGCGTATATGGGAGAGCATGAAGCAGGTCTTTATGCTCTTCATCCGTCTTAGGGATCATTTCCTTGCGTCGTCATTTCCCCTAAAGCAGAACTATTCTTATTTGCGTTTTGTCCATATGCCGCTTTTGATCGCGTGTACGGATAAAGCTATCGCTGCTTGCTCTTTGTTTCGATGTCTCGCCTTGCGATCTGGTGAAGGCTGCGGCAGGCGGGGCATTGCGGCGCATATTCAGGGCATTACATGCCGGATCTTGATGAGGCAAGCAATTGAACAGTGAATTAGGCGACATTTCGGTATCGGACCTGTATGACAGTAAAGTGCGCCACGGTGATATCGATGAGGATGCTGATCAGAGGGCATTGGCCGTTCGTTTCGACCAATTGCTTGAAAAAGTGAGTGAAAAGCGGCTCTCGCGGAAGACGTCCTCCCTTGGTTGGTTGTTTGCCAAACGCCAGCCCGTTGAACCCGTAAGGGGGCTCTATATCTGGGGTGAGGTCGGTCGCGGCAAAACCATGATCATGGACCTGTTTTTCGAGGTGGCTCCGGTCAAGCGCAAGGGGCGCTATCATTTCCATGAATTCATGCGTAACATGCATGCGCGCATCAAGCAGGCACGGGCCGACATCGCCAGCGGCAAGATCAAGGGTGATGATCCGATCAAACCCGTCGCTGACGCTCTGTGTCAGGAAATGCGATTGTTGTGCTTTGATGAGTTTAGCGTCACGGACATTGCTGATGCGATGCTTCTGGGGCGTCTCTTCTCCCGTCTGTTTGCGGATGGGGTGGTGGTGGTTGCCACGTCCAACGTTGATCCGGATCTGCTGTATAAGGACGGGTTGAACCGGCAGCTGTTCTTGCCCTTCATCGCGCTTCTGAAAGAGCGATGTGAGGTGGTTCGGCTCTCGTCGCGGACCGATTTCCGGATGGAAAAGTTGGGTGGTCAACCGGTTTATCTCTTCCCGAAAAATGCAGAAACCGAAGCCAGTTTCCAGTCCATGTGGGAGACGGTTATTGAGGCGCCACGTGCGCCCAGCGATGCGGTGGAAAATCAGGGGCGCAGCATCCATGTGCCCGAGGCTTACCATGGCATGGCCCGTTTTTCGTTCGAAGATCTTTGTGTTCGCCCCTTGGGTGCCTCGGACTATTTGCGCTTGTGCGAGGTCTATCATACGATCTTTATCGACGGTATTCCGCCATTCGAGCGGTCCATGCGCAACGAGGCCAAACGCTTCATCATTCTGATCGATACGCTCTATGACAATCATGTGCGTGTCATTGCGTTGGCCAAGGTTTCCCAGTTTGATTTGGCGCAGAATATGAACGGAACGGAGGCCTTCGAGTTTGATCGCACAGCCTCCCGTCTTACCGAAATGCAATCAGACGAATATCTGGAAGATTGCTCAAGGTTATAATTCCCTTAACGTAAAGGTTAAGTTCGCCAAAAGTCTCGGGTTTTTTATGCATTTAAAACTATCTGCGACTTGAAAGCGCACCGGATTCGCGGTACTCACACAGCCATCCATTCCCAGTTTTGGGAGAACCTTACGTTAAGGGAAACTGAATATGGCGCGGAAGAAAATTGCACTTATCGGATCAGGCCAAATTGGCGGCACTCTGGCACACCTTGCCAGCTTGAGCGAAATGGGCGATGTCGTCCTTTTCGACATTGCTGAAGGGACCCCGGAAGGCAAGGCACTCGATATTGCTGAATCGTCTCCAGTAGACGGCTTCGATGCTAAACTGTCTGGTACCCAGTCTTACGAAGCGATTGCTGGTGCTGACGTTGTTATCGTTACCGCTGGTGTACCTCGCAAGCCTGGCATGAGCCGTGATGACCTGGTTGAAATCAACCTCAAGGTCATGAAGCAGGTTGGTGCCGGCATTGGCAAATATGCACCAGATGCTTTCGTAATCTGCATCACCAACCCGCTTGATGCGATGGTTTGGGCTCTGCAGAAATTCTCGGGTCTGCCTGCCAACAAAGTTGTCGGCATGGCTGGCGTTCTGGACTCCGCTCGTTTTCGTTACTTCCTGGCAGACGAATTCGACGTATCCGTACAGGACGTTACCGCATTTGTTCTGGGTGGTCATGGTGATACCATGGTTCCGCTCATTCGCTACTCCACTGTTGCTGGTATTCCTCTTCCTGATCTGGTTAAAATGGGCTGGATCGAACAGAGCCGTCTGGACGAAATCGTTCAGCGTACCCGTGATGGCGGTGCAGAAATTGTCAAGCTGCTGAAAACCGGTTCTGCATTCTACGCTCCGGCTGCTTCAGCAATCGCAATGGCAGAATCTTACCTCAAAGACAAAAAACGCGTTATGCCTTGTGCTGCTCATCTTTCCGGTGAGTATGGCATCGATGGCATGTATGTCGGTGTTCCGACCGTTATCGGTGCTGGTGGCATCGAGCGCGTTGTCGAGATCGAAATGGACAAAGACGAAAAAGCACAGTTCGACAACTCTGTTGACTCTGTGAAAGGCCTCATCGAGGCTTGCCAGCGTCTTGCTCCAGAACTCGCTTGAGTAAGATAGGCGATTGAGATCCCCCCTCTTGAGACGGCTTGAACAATCGAGAGGGATTGATACCGGGCTTTCCTGCGCTCCTGGCTTACGGCTCAGGAATCCCCCGGCCTAAATTCTTGCACCACTTCCAAGCGTGAAACGGCCCATGGGGATGGATCGGGAAGCGCACGGGAGTGGTGCATTAAGACCACAAGCAAAGACCAGTCTGGTGGCGCTTGCTCACGGTGTTCATCAGGCCGATCCAAAGATTAGGGGAGATCCCATGAATATTCATGAGTATCAGGCTAAGGCCTTGCTTAAGGAGTATGGTGCGCCCGTCGCTGACGGTTTGCCCATCTTTTCCGCTGACGAAGCAGGTGCTGTTGCAGAAAAACTGGGCGGTCCGCTCTGGGTGGTTAAATCCCAGATTCATGCGGGCGGTCGCGGCAAAGGCAAATTCAAAGAAGAGTCTGCCGGCGAAAAAGGGGGTGTTCGACTCGCTTTCTCGAAAGAGGAAGTGATCGAGTTTGTCGGACAGATGCTTGGGGCAACCCTGGTAACGAACCAGACCGGCGAAGCCGGTAAGCAGGTCAATCGCATCTATATCGAAGATGGTGCCGATATTGACCGCGAACTCTATCTTTCCATCCTCGTCGACCGGACGAGCGGTCGCGTAGCCTTCGTGGTTTCAACCGAAGGTGGCATGGATATCGAAGCTGTTGCTGAAGAGACGCCGGACAAGATTCTTACCGTGCCGATCAACCCGGATGCGGGAGTGACGGCGGACAATGCGATCGCGCTGTGCGATGCGCTGAAGCTGGAAGGCACTGCACGCGATGACGGCATGCATCTCTTCCCGATCCTCTACAAGGCTTTCGTTGAGAAGGACATGTCTCTTCTCGAGATCAACCCTTTGATCGTGATGGAAAACCAGCGCCTGCGTGTGTTGGACGCCAAGGTGTCCTTCGATGGCAATGCGCTGTTCCGTCATCCCGATGTGATGGCGCTTCGCGACAAGACCGAAGAAGACGCCAAGGAGATCGAAGCTTCCAAATATGATCTCGCCTATGTGGCCCTTGATGGCAACATCGGTTGCATGGTGAACGGCGCAGGTCTCGCCATGGCCACGATGGACATCATCAAGCTTTACGGTGCTGAACCGGCCAACTTCCTTGATGTTGGCGGTGGGGCGAGCGTTGAAAAGGTAACGGCGGCCTTCAAGATCATTACCTCTGATCCCAATGTGAAGGGCATTCTGGTCAACATCTTTGGCGGAATCATGCGGTGCGATGTGATTGCGCAAGGTGTGTTGACGGCTGTTCAGGAAGTCGGGCTTGAAGTGCCCCTCGTGGTGCGACTGGAAGGCACGCGTGTTGAAGAAGGCAAGAAATTGATCGCTGAAAGCGACCTCAATGTCATTCCTGCTGATGATCTCAACGATGCCGCTCAGAAAATCGTCGCAGCTGTGAAAGGGGCCTAATACGATGTCCATTCTTGTCAACAAAGATACCAAAATCATCGTGCAGGGTCTGACCGGTAAAACCGGTACGTTTCACACCGAGCAGGCTCTCAATTATTTCGGCACGAAAATGGTGGCGGGTGTTCATCCCAAAAAGGGTGGGGAAACCTGGTCTTCCGGTGTTGAATGCGCTGCCGAGCTGCCGATCTTTGCCAATGTGAAGGAAGCCAAGGACGCAACCGGCGCAACGGCTTCGGTGATCTATGTGCCGCCTGCTGGGGCTGCTGCTGCGATTATCGAGGCGATTGATGCCGGCGTTGAATTCATCACCTGCATCACCGAAGGGATTCCTGTGGTGGATATGGTGAAGGTCAAACAGCGCCTTGAAAACTCCGATTCCCGTCTTCTTGGCCCGAACTGCCCCGGTGTCCTTACCCCTGAAGAGTGCAAAATCGGTATTATGCCCGGTTCCATCTTCAAGAAAGGTTCTGTTGGTATTGTTTCCCGGTCTGGCACTCTTACGTATGAAGCAGTGTTTCAGACGACGAATGAGGGTTTGGGCCAGACCACTGCCGTAGGGATTGGCGGTGATCCGGTCAAAGGCACCGAATTTATCGATGTGCTGGATCTGTTCCTTGATGATCCGGAAACGGAATCCATCATCATGATTGGTGAAATTGGTGGATCCGCTGAAGAGGATGCTGCCGAATGGCTCAAGGAGCAGGCAAAAAAAGGGCGCAAGAAGCCAATGGTCGGCTTTATTGCTGGCCGTACGGCTCCTCCCGGCCGGACAATGGGGCACGCAGGTGCCGTTATTTCCGGCGGAAAAGGCGGGGCTGAAGATAAAATTGCTGCGATGGAAAGCGCAGGGATCCGCGTTTCACCTTCTCCGGCAAGTCTCGGTACCACTTTGGTTGACTTGCTCAAAGGTAAGTAAAAGCGCGACATTACGTTATTGCTGCGAGATAGGAGTTATACCTATCTCGTGGCAGCAGATCAGTTCAGCAATGGTGCTGAGCTAGAAAAAAGAGACCGAACGAAGGTTCGGCGGTGGTGGCGATGGCACGTCAGGACGCAAATGAAGCGTTTGCGTTATCTTCCTTCCTCTATGGAGGTAACGCGTCTTATATCGAAGATCTTTATGCCCGTTTTCAGAAAGATCCGACATCTGTAGAAGAAGAGTGGCGAGTCTTCTTCAAGGATTTGCAGGATGACAGCGGCGATATTGCCGCGAATGCGCGTGGCGCATCCTGGAAGCGAGATGACTGGCCTCCAACGACCAATGGTGAGTTGGTTTCTGCATTGGCTGGTGGCGACTTTGTCGCCGATGAGAAAAAGCTGGGCGACAAGCTGAAAAGCAAGGCGCAGGGTCAGGGTGTGGAACTGACCGATGCTGCCGTTCAGCAGGCAACACGCGATTCCGTTCGCGCTCTCATGATGATTCGCGCCTATCGTATGCGCGGTCACCTGCATGCAGAACTTGATCCGCTCAATCTGGCAGATGCCAAGGATCATGAAGAGCTGCATCCTTCCTCTTACGGCTTCACCGAAGCCGATTATACCCGCAAGATTTTCATCGACCATGTTCTGGGGCTCGAGTTTGCCACGATCCCTGAAATGCTCGAAATTCTTCGCCGGACTTATTGTTCCACCCTTGGTGTGGAATTCATGCATATTTCCGATCCGGCTGAAAAGTCCTGGATTCAGGAACGTATCGAAGGGCCGGACAAGCAGATTGCCTTCACCGAAAACGGCAAGAAGGCCATTCTCTACAAGCTGGTGGAAGCGGAAGGCTTCGAGAAATTCCTCGACGTAAAATATACCGGCACCAAGCGCTTCGGACTTGATGGCAGCGAGTCGCTTATTCCGGCGCTGGAACAGATCATCAAGCGCGGCGGCGCCATGGGCGTCAAGCAGATCGTGTTCGGCATGGCCCACCGTGGTCGCCTCAACGTTTTGAGCCAGGTGATGGGCAAGCCGCATCGCGCCATCTTCCATGAGTTCAAGGGTGGGTCTATTACGCCTGACGATGTGGAAGGCTCCGGTGACGTGAAATATCACCTTGGTGCCTCTTCGGACCGGTCTTTCGATGATAACAATGTGCATCTGTCGCTGACGGCAAACCCGTCTCACCTTGAGATCGTGAATCCGGTTGTTCTGGGTAAAGCGCGTGCCAAGCAGGACCAGCTCTCTGCGGACGATGGCAAGTTCATCGAAACCACGGAAGTGGATCGTACCTCGGTGCTGCCTTTGCTGATCCACGGTGATGCTGCTTTTGCCGGGCAGGGCGTTGTGGCTGAGTGTTTCGGCCTTTCCGGCCTCAGAGGTCATCGAACGGGGGGGTCTATCCATTTCATCATCAACAACCAGATCGGCTTTACGACCTATCCGCGTTTCTCGCGTTCGTCACCTTATCCGTCTGATCTGGCCAAGATGATCGAGGCTCCGATCTTCCACTGTAACGGGGACGATCCGGAATCGGTGGTGTTTGCCGCCAAGATCGCCACGGAATTCCGTCAGCTGTTTGGCAAACCGGTCGTGATCGACATGTTCTGCTATCGTCGTTTCGGTCATAACGAAGGCGACGAACCGGCCTTTACCCAGCCGCTGATGTATAAGAAGATCCGCAAGCACCCAACCAGCCTTCAGCGTTATGCTGACCAGTTGATTGCAGAAGGGGTCATTACGCCGGAAGATTTCGAGCAGATGCGCGCCGATGTGCGTAAGATGCTGGATGATGAATTCGAGGCCGGCCAGAGCTTCTCTCCCAACAAGGCCGACTGGTTCGATGGCAAATGGTCCGGTCTGACGACCGCCAGCGCCGAAGATGATCGTCGTTCGGGTAACACCGGTGTTGATGTGGAAGAACTGAGGGAAATCGGCGAAAAGCTGACAACGGTTCCCGAAGGGTTCAACGTTCACCGCACGGTGCAGCGGTTCCTTAACAACCGGGCCAAGATGATGGAAACCGGCGAGGGAATCGATTGGGCAACGGCTGAATCACTGGCCTTTGGCTCTTTGGTTCGTGAAGGGTATCCGGTGCGTCTTTCCGGTCAGGACAGCGAACGCGGCACTTTCTCCCAGCGTCATACGGTTTTGTATGATCAGCAGGATGAAAGCCGCTATATTCCGCTCAACCATGTCGGCAAGGGCCAGAACCGCTATGAGGTCATCAACTCGATGCTCTCCGAAGAAGCTGTTCTTGGCTTTGAATATGGCTACTCTCTGGCTGAGCCAAGCGGGTTGACCATGTGGGAAGCCCAGTTTGGCGATTTTGCCAACGGCGCTCAGGTGGTGTTTGACCAGTTCCTTTCCTCCGCAGAACGAAAATGGCTGCGTGCGTCTGGTCTGGTGGTTCTGCTGCCACATGGTTATGAAGGGCAGGGTCCTGAGCATAGCTCGGCTCGTCTTGAACGCTATCTTCAGTCTTGTGCCGAGGATAATATTCAGGTGGCCAACTGCTCCACGCCGGCCAACTATTTCCATATTCTGCGCCGTCAGGTGAGACGCAGCTTCCGCAAGCCGCTGATCCTTATGACGCCCAAAAGCCTGCTGCGCCACAAACGTGCGGTATCCAATCTCGCCGAGCTTGGTGCAGGCAGCACGTTCCATCGTGTGCTCTGGGATGATGCAGAGATCCGGCCTAATCAGGAGATCAAGCTGGCATCGGATGACAAGATCCGTCGTGTCATTTTGTGTTCTGGCAAGGTCTATTACGATCTTTATGAAGAGCGCGAGAAACGCGGCATCAATGATGTCTATCTGATGCGTGTCGAGCAGCTTTATCCTTTCCCGGCAAAAACCCTGATCAAGGAACTTGGGCGCTTCAAGCAGGCCGATATGGTCTGGTGTCAGGAAGAGCCGAAGAATCAGGGCTCCTGGACCTTCATTGAGCCTTATTTGGAATGGGTTCTCAACCAGATTGATGCGAGTGTCAAACGGCCGGCCTATGTAGGGCGTCCGGCATCCGCAGCGACAGCTACCGGTCTGATGAGCAGGCATATGAACCAGCTCAGGGCCTTTCTTGATGATGCGTTTGCCGAATAACGGCTGAACCAAATAATAAATGTGAGAAAACCAAATGGCTACGGAAATCAAAGTCCCTACACTGGGCGAATCTGTGACCGAAGCAACGATCGGTCAATGGTTCAAGGCAACAGGTGATGCGGTTCAAGCCGATGAGCCGCTCGTAGAACTTGAAACCGACAAGGTGACCATTGAGGTGCCTGCGCCGGTTTCCGGTACCATGGGCGATATTGTTGCTCCGGAAGGGGAAACCGTTGAAGTTGGCGCGCTGTTGGCGATGCTGCTTGAAGGGGAAGGCGAAGCTGCGGCTCCTGCTCCCAAGAAAGAAGCTCCGAAGGAAGAAGCCGCGCCTGCCGCAGCTCCTGCCCCTGCTGCTCAAAGTGCTGCACCGACCTCCATGCCTCCAGCTCCTAGCGCTGCCAAGATGATGACCGAACAGAAAGTGGATCCCGCTTCTGTTTCTGGCACTGGTGTGCGCGGTCAGGTGCTCAAGGGCGACGTGATCAATGCGATCGCTGGTGGCGTAACCGCTCCTTCTGGCTCTGCGCCCCAGCCTGCTGCAAAGCGTCCGGCTTCTGCACCTGAAGATGCGGCCCGTGAAGAACGCGTTCGCATGACCAAGCTGCGCCAGACCATTGCGCGCCGTCTCAAGGATGCCCAGAACACGGCTGCCATGCTGACCACCTTCAACGATGTGGACATGTCCGCCGTTATGGGGATGCGTAAGCAGTATAAGGATCTGTTCGAGAAGAAACACGGCGTTCGTCTCGGCTTCATGGGCTTCTTCGCCAAGGCCATCTGTAAGGCTCTGGAAGAAATCCCGGCAGTGAATGCCGAGATTGATGGTACGGATCTGGTCTACAAGCATTTCGTCCATCTTGGCGTTGCCGTGGGTTCTCCTCGCGGTCTGGTGGTTCCGGTTCTGCGGGATGCGGATCAGAAGTCTCTTTCTGAAATTGAAAAAGAAATCGCAGATTTTGGCCGCCGCGCCCGCGATGGTCAGCTGACCATCGAGGAAATGCAGGGTGGTACTTTCACCGTTTCCAACGGCGGTGTTTATGGTTCCATGATGTCCACGCCTATTCTTAATGCGCCGCAGTCCGGTATTCTGGGCATGCACCGCATTGAAGAGCGTCCGGTGGTGCGCAATGGCGAGATCGTTATTCGTCCGATGATGTATCTGGCATTGTCTTATGACCACCGCGTCGTGGATGGCAAGGAAGCGGTTACCTTCCTTGTGCGCATCAAGGAAAGCCTTGAAGATCCACAGCGTCTGGTTATGGACATCTGATTTGACGATTTATGAAACGGGGCCGGTGTGCCCCGTTTTTGATATTCGAGTTTGGTTTTTGCCAACACTCCATCAATCCAGCATTCTTCAGGAGTGAATGAAATGTCTTATGATATGGTCGTGATCGGTACCGGCCCTGGCGGATATGTTTGCGCGATTCGAGCCGCGCAGTTGGGCATGAAGGTGGCTGTGGTCGAAAAGCGCAGCACCCATGGTGGGACATGCCTGAATGTTGGCTGTATCCCTTCAAAAGCCCTGCTGCATGCCTCGGAACTGTTTGAGGAAGCTGGCCATGACTTTGCCAATATGGGCATCAAGGTTGGCAAGCCGTCTCTCGATCTGAAGGCCATGATGGGCCACAAGCAGGCCGTGATCGATGGTAATGTTGGTGGTGTCGACTTCCTGTTCAAGAAAAACAAGATCGATGTCTTTCATGGCGCAGGCAAGATCCTTGCTGCGGGCAAAGTGGAAGTCACGCCGGAAACCGGCGAGGCACAGACCCTTGAAGCCAAGGCAATCGTGATTGCCACCGGTTCTGATGTTGCGCCGCTGCCGGGCGTTGAAATTGACGAAAAACAGGTTGTTTCTTCCACCGGTGCACTGGAACTGGACGAGGTTCCGGGCAAGCTTATCGTGGTCGGGGCCGGTGTTATCGGTCTTGAACTGGGCTCTGTCTGGCGTCGTCTGGGCTCGGAAGTAACCGTTGTCGAGTTCCTTGATCGCATTTTGCCGGGTATGGATGGCGAAGTGGTCAAGAATGCTCAGCGCATCTTCAAGAAACAGGGCTTTGACTTCAAGCTGAGCACCAAGGTGACTGGCGTTGAAAAGAGCAAGAAAGGGGTCAAGGTAACCCTTGAACCTGCCAAGGGCGGGGAAGCATCCGAGCTGGAAGCAGACATCGTTCTGGTGGCAATCGGGCGGCGTCCTTATACCGAAGGTCTTGGCCTTGAAGAAGCCGGTGTTGCTCTGGATGAACGCGGTCGCGTGGCGACTGATGGGCATTTCAAGACCAATGTTGACGGCATCTATGCCATTGGTGATGTGATTGCCGGTCCTATGCTGGCGCACAAGGCTGAAGATGATGGCGTTGCGCTGGCTGAAACTCTGGCCGGGCAGGCCGGTCATGTGGATTATAACCTTGTTCCGGGCGTTGTTTACACGATGCCGGAAATCGCCGTTCTGGGGCAGACCGAAGAACAGCTCAAGGAAGCCGGTATCGCTTATAATGTCGGCAAATTCCCTTTCACGGCGAATGGTCGCGCCAAGGCACAGCGTCATACAGACGGTTTCGTCAAGATTTTGGCTGACAAGACCTCAGACAAGGTTCTGGGCGTGCATATGATCGGTGCCGGTGTCGGTGAAATGATCCATGAAGCTTCTGTTCTGATGGCCTTCTCAGGGTCTGCTGAAGATCTGGCTCGCACAATTCACGCACATCCGACTCTTTCCGAAGCAGTCAAGGAAGCCGCTCTGGCGGTCGATAAACGCCCGATCCATATGTAGTCGGGCGGCTCATGCCGCTGATATCGTCTTTGAGAATATACAAAAGGCCGCTCTCTATCAGGGCGGCCTTTTTGCTGGATTGGGATGTCCGGATCTTTTCTCGGGTGCAGACAGTATTGGCTATTTGCGCCAGAGAACAAAAGACCGTGTGGTGTTTGCTTTGCGCGGATCATGGAAATCGTCATAGACGGTGGCGTCCATGCGTTTGCCATTGATGGACACGGTTACCGTGCGCCTTGCGAAAAAGGTGTTGTAGCCAACCGTCAGGCTGGTCGAGCTGCTTTGGTGGGCAATGGACCGTCCCCATGTGCAATCGCGGGGTGCGCATGCGGTGTAGGCTTTCACCTGAATATGGGGAACGGTGCGTGCGTTGCAGATTTCCTTGATTTCGAGCTTGGTGAGATCATATCGATGACCGGCAAATGGATTCTCCCAAGTACCGAGCGTTTGAGAGTCAACGCATTCGCCAGCTTGCGCGATGCTCGAAGCAAATAGCCTCAGTAAAAATACTAAAGCGGCGCGATATACCATTTGGCTCCTCCTCCGATATATCGTTTGATTGCCAAAACAGGTAGTTTCTCGACGTGAAGAACGCCTTTTGTAAAGTATAGACTAAATGTGTTACGTTGCAATTAAGAAAAATAATAGAAAATTAATTCTTAGTCGTATCTAATTTATTGAATTTAAATTCATCTATTAAGCGGATCGCAAGCGAGAGCTTTGCAATCTTTGTTAGAAGAAATTCTTTTTACTATGGTTGATGCTCAGGAACGTGGGTGCGCTTTTTGATAGATTTGCATTAGCTCAGACATCTCCACCTCGGTATAGGCTTGTGTTGTTGAAAGGCTGGCATGTCCCAATAGTTCCTGAATGGTGCGCAAATCGCCACCGTTGGCCAGAAGGTGGGTCGCAAAAGAGTGACGCAGGGCGTGCGGTGTTGCGCTGTCGGGTAACCCGAGTGCTCCGCGCATGGAGGCTATGGTTTTCTGCACGATGCGTGGATTAAGGGCGCCGCCGCGTACGCCTCTGAAAAGCGCTTCATCGGGCTCCAGATCGAAGGGACAAAGAGAGAGATAGTGCTGCAGAGCCGACTGCACGACGGGCAGTACCGGAAGTCGCCTTTGTTTGCCGCCCTTGCCGGTTATGGTCATGGCGTCCTGTCCGGGCAGCGGAGCGCTGTTCGGCGTCAGCGACAGGGCTTCTGAAATACGCAGGCCAACGGCATAAAGCAACAACATGATGGCGCTGTCGCGAGCTGTCACCCATGGTTCATCGGAAAGGGACTGGCCTGGATCGACCAACTGGCTCGCCTTCTCTTCGCTGAGTGGCTTGGGCAGCGAGCGGGAATATTTAGGCGTCTGGATGGCGTTGAACGGCGCGCTGGAGGCCAGCCCCTGTTCTTCCAGATATCTGACAAAAGAGCGGATGCCAGCCATGCCGCGCGCCAAAGAACGTGAGCCTGTGCCCTGTCGACGACGCTCGGCCATATAAGCGCGAATATCGGCCGGTCTGAGGCCGGGAAAATGCGGCAGGTCCGAGACCTCGCCCATATGCCGGGTCAGAAAGGTGAAGAACTGGTCGAGATCGCGATCATAGGCTTCCAGCGTTGCTGCTGAGAGGCGGCGCTCGCCTTCAAGGCTCTTGAGCCAGCGTCTTTGTTTTTCGCGCAGGGTCGGCGTTGCGATGATAAGGGGGGCATCGCTGTTGACCTGCTTTCTTGTCTGCTTTTTGGCCTGATTGCTAGGCATGCTGCCGTGTCTCATTCTGTCGCGCCCGAGGCGGGATGGGCGCTTCGGGTATGATACTTGGGGAATCAAAAATCCCCGGTGCTGGTGGTCTCAGCATCGGGGATAAAATTTACACAAGCTTTAAGGCAGAACCGGGTCCGCCTTCGCCTCTGTTGATTACAGGATGGACTGACCGGTGGTTGCCCAGTCTTTCATGAAGGCTTCGATGCCTTTGTCGGTCAGGGCATGGTTTGCGAGACCCTTGATCACTGCTGGCGGAATGGTTGCCACATCGGCACCAGCAAGCGCACATTCCTTGACATGGTTGGCATTGCGGATGGACGCAGCCAGAATTTCGGTTTCGAAGCCGTAATTGTCATAGATGGTGCGAATATCTTCGATCAGTTCCATGCCGTCGATGTTCAGATCATCCAGGCGACCGATGAACGGGGAAATAAAGGTTGCGCCAGCTTTTGCAGCCAGAAGAGCCTGGTTGGCAGAGAAGCACAGGGTTACGTTGACCATGTGGCCTTCGTCGGTCAGGGCTTTACAGGTTTTCAGGCCATCGATCGTCAGGGGAACCTTGATGGCAATGTTGTTTGCGATCTTGAGAAGTTCTTTGGCTTCTGCCAGCATCTGGGTGGTTTCGAGTGCGGTGACTTCCGCAGAAACCGGACCATCGGTGATTTCGCAGATTTCAGCAATGACTTCTTTGAAGTCGCGCCCGGATTTCACGATCAGGGATGGGTTGGTGGTAACACCGTCGATCAGGCCAGTAGACGCCAGTTCGCGGATATCTTTTGTTTCGGCAGTATCGACGAAGAATTTCATTGTCTTTCGTGCTCCGTTTCCGTTAGCCATGCATGCGCGACTACCTGATTGGAAATCGCGGGCGAGGTACGATATGTTCAATAAACTATAGTACACGCATCGTCAGCCCACCTCTAAGGCGAAATCAATTTATTTGCTTCCTTCGTAAAGGAATAGGGATCATCTTGTCGTCAAAGCGTCAAATTGTGTCAGTTCTCGTCCCGGTTTATGTGGATAGTTGTTACAGTTATCGAGTGCCTGTCGATTCGCCTTCTTTGTTTGGCGATGAAACGGGGCGGGGGTTTGATGGGGGACTTGAGCCGGGGCAGGTGGTCAGGGTTCCGTTGGGGCCGCGCTCCGTGCTTGGCGTGGTGTGGGATGATCCCAGTGAATTTTCCGATGAAGCAAGGCTCAAGGATATTCAGGAAGTTTACCACGGGGTGCGCCTGTCTGAGGATTTCCGCAAATTTGTTGACTGGATTGCGCAATATACGCTGTCTCAGCGCGGCATGGTGCTGCGCATGGTGCTGCGCGGCGAGGATGCGCTGTTGCCGCCCAAGCCGGTTGCAGCACTCAGGCTGACGGGCGACGCTCCAGAGCGCATGACCAAGGCGCGTGCGCGTGTGTTGGAAGCTATAGAAGGCGGATTGGCTGAGACAAAGGCCGCCATCGCAGAGCGGGCTGGCGTCTCGTCATCGGTGGTTGATGGCTTGGTAAAGAGCGGGACACTCACTCAATGCCAATTGCCCCCTCCGTCCCTGATGGAGCCGCCGCAGGCTGATTTCGCACCCCCTGCCTTGTCTGACCTTCAGGCTGAGGCCGCTGAAGAAATCCGCAAGATTGTTGAGGCTCAGGTCTTCGAGGGTGTGTTGTTGGACGGGGTGACCGGTTCGGGCAAGACCGAGGTTTATTTCGAAGCTGTTGCCGAGGCGTTGCGTCAGGGCAAACAGATTCTCATTCTCGTGCCCGAAATCGCGCTGACAGATGCCTTTTTGCATCGCTTTGAAAGCCGATTCGGTGTGCGACCGGGGGAATGGCACTCCGGCCAGGCCCAGCGTTACAAGAATCTTGTCTGGCGCGGGGTGGCTACGGGCGAAGTGCAGGTGGTTGTCGGGGCTCGGTCTTCCCTCATGCTGCCTTTCCGCGATCTGGGGCTGATCGTGGTCGATGAAGAGCATGACGGTGCCTACAAGCAGGAGGACCGCGTCATCTACAATGCTCGGGATATGTCGGTGGTGCGCGGTCACCTGTCCGGTTTTCCCGTGATTCTGGCCAGCGCGACCCCGTCGGTAGAGAGTCGCAACAATGCTGATCAGGGGCGCTATAGGCACATCCGGTTGCCAAGCCGTTATGGCGGTCAGTCGATGCCGGATATTTCCCTGATTGATATGCGCGTCAATCCGCCCGAGAAGGGTAGCTGGCTTTCTCCTGTTCTCATTGATGCAGTCAACGAGACCATTGAAGCGGGGCAGCAGAGCCTGTTGTTCCTGAACCGGCGCGGCTATGCGCCGCTTACCCTTTGCCGAACCTGCGGGCATCGCTTTCAGTGCCCTAACTGTTCAACATGGCTGGTGGAGCATCGCTTCCGCAAGCAGCTTGTCTGTCATCATTGTGGCCATTGCGAGCCTGTTCCGCCTGCTTGTCCGCAATGCGGAGATGAGCATAGTCTGGTGGCATGTGGCCCCGGAGTAGAGCGGATTGCCGAAGAAGCGGCGACTCGTTGGCCGGATCACAAAATTGTTATTCTCTCCAGCGATCTCATACATGGGGTGCAGCAATTGCGGGCCGAGCTTGATCTGATCGCCTCGGGAGAGGCGGATATCGTGATCGGCACACAGCTGGTTGCCAAGGGGCATAACTTCCCCGGCATGACTCTTGTCGGGGTGATCGATGCCGATCTTGGACTTGCGCATGGCGATCTAAGAGCAGGCGAAAAGGTCTTCCAGACCTTGGCACAAGTGACAGGGCGGGCCGGGCGTGTGAAGGGGCAGGGGCGAGGCCTGCTTCAGAGCTATGTACCTGATCATCCGGTTATTGCTGCGCTTGCGAAAGGCGAAAGAGAAGAGTTTTACACATATGAGTTGGACCAACGTCGCAAAGCGGCTATGCCACCTTTTGGTCGACTGGCTGCTGTGATTCTGTCTTCGGAGCATCGCGAGGCCGCTCTGGCCTATGGTCGGGAGATGGTGAGGGCCGTTCCTCATGAGGAAGGGGTGCGGGTGCTGGGGCCCGCTGAAGCCCCGATTTCCGTGCTTCGTGGACGTTTTCGCTTTAGACTTTTGGTGATGGCTCCGCGCTCTTTTTCGCTGTCGCAATGGCTGCGTCGCTGGCTCGCGCAAAGCCCTAAAATCGCAGGATCTTTACGTATTCAGGTGGATGTAGACCCGGTTTCCTTCATGTAATCTTTTTGCTTATGCGAAGGGATGAAACTGTGTAGAACAGGCTCATAAGCCTGGTTTCACAGTACGATTTACGACTTATGGCTTTAACCGCAATGTTGCGCATGCTCATTCCATGTGCTAGACGAGCTAGCGGTTTCAGGGATTTATATCCCCGGACAGATGAGACAGACTTCCAGGGAAGATAAGGGCTTTTATTGGCTCATGTTTTCGCATTATGGTTGGGAGTATTCTCCAAATGTCAGAGAGCGACCAAGTGACAGATACAAATTCAGAAGTTTCAGGAGTGGCCGAACGTTACGCTCGCGCGTTGTTCGATCTTGCTCTCGAAGAAAAGGCAATCGATGCGGTGGAAGCTGATCTTGCACGCATTGAGGCCATCATGGATGAAAGTGAAGATTTCATGCGGCTTGTTGAAAGCCCTGTCTTTACTGCTGACGAGCAACTCTCGGCTGTTTCAGCGCTTTTGGACAAGGTCGGCATGTCCGGCACTGTCGGAAACTTTGTTCGTGTCGTTGCTCAAAATCGCCGGCTGTTCTCTCTGCCGGGAATAATTAAAGCTTTTCGCAAAATCCTTTCCATCCATCGTGGTGAGCAGGTGGCAGAAGTCACGTCCGCTCAGCCTTTGGGCGATGACGACTTGACTGCGCTCAAAGCGTCGCTCAAGGAAGCGTTGGGCAAGGATATTGCAATTCATGCCAAGGTCGATGCAGATATTCTGGGCGGCCTTGTTGTAAAAGTAGGCTCGCGGATGATTGACTCATCTGTGCGCACTAAACTCAACTCGCTCAAGATTGCACTGAAAGAGGTCGGCTGATGGATATTCGGGCCGCGGAAATTTCCGCAATCCTCAAAGAGCAGATCAAGAACTTCGGCACAGACGCTCATGTCTCCGAAGTTGGTCAGGTTCTGTCTGTTGGTGACGGTATCGCCCGCATCTATGGTCTGGATAATGTCCAGGCCGGTGAGATGGTGGAATTCCCTGGTGGAATGCGCGGTATGGCGCTCAACCTTGAAATGGACAATGTCGGCGTCGTGCTGTTTGGCGATGACCGAGGCGTTAAGGAAGGCGATGTGGTCAAAAGGACCGGCGCCATCGTTGACGTACCTGTCGGCAAGGGCCTTCTGGGCCGTGTCGTTGATCCGCTTGGTAACCCAATTGATGGTAAAGGCCCGATCGAGGCCGACGAACGCCGTCGCGTGGACGTGAAAGCGCCGGGCATTATCCCGCGTAAATCCGTTCATGAACCAATGCAGACAGGACTCAAGGCCGTGGACGCCTTGATCCCGATCGGTCGTGGACAGCGCGAGCTGATCATTGGTGACCGTCAGACCGGTAAAACCGCGATTGCTCTTGACGCGATCCTGAACCAGAAGTCGATCAACGACACTGGAGAGGAAAGCGAAAAACTCTATTGCGTTTATGTTGCTATTGGTCAGAAGCGCTCCACCGTTGCCCAGTTCGTGAAAACGCTGGAAGAAAACGGTGCGCTGGAATATTCGATCATCGTGGCTGCTACGGCTTCCGATCCTGCTCCAATGCAGTATCTGGCACCGTTTGCCGGTTGCGCCATGGGCGAATTCTTCCGTGACAATGGCATGCACTCGCTTCTGGTTTATGATGACCTGACCAAGCAGGCTGTGGCTTATCGCCAGATGTCCTTGCTTCTGCGTCGTCCTCCAGGGCGTGAAGCTTATCCAGGTGACGTGTTCTATCTGCACTCTCGTCTGTTGGAACGCGCTGCGAAGCTGAACGAAGACAATGGCTCTGGCTCCATGACCGCTCTGCCGGTTATTGAAACCCAGGCAAACGACGTGTCCGCGTTCATTCCGACCAACGTGATTTCCATTACCGATGGTCAGATCTTCCTGGAAACCGATTTGTTCTATCAGGGTGTTCGTCCTGCTGTGAACGTTGGTCTGTCCGTGTCCCGCGTGGGCTCTTCGGCACAGATCAAGGCCATGAAACAGGTTGCCGGCCCGATTAAGGGTGAATTGGCACAGTATCGTGAAATGGCCGCGTTTGCGCAGTTCGGGTCCGACCTTGATGCCACGACCCAGCGCTTGCTGAACCGTGGTGCCCGTTTGACCGAGCTTTTGAAACAGCCGCAGTTCTCACCTCTTCGGGTGGAAGAACAGGTCGCTGTGATCTATGCCGGTGTGAACGGTTATCTGGACACCATTGAAGTTAGCCAGGTTCGCTCGTTCGAAGAAGGTCTGCTTTCCGTGATGCGCAACGAGCACAAGGATGTGCTGGAAGCCATTCGCGAGAAGAAGGCTCTCGATGACGAAATTACATCTAAACTGAAGGCGGCGGTCGACGGTTTCGCAAAGAATTTTGCGTAACTTTGGACTGACGGGGAACGGAGGCTAATCATGCCAAGCCTTAAGGACCTCAAGAATCGTATCGCCTCGGTTAAGGCGACTCAGAAGATCACCAAAGCCATGCAGATGGTGGCGGCCGCAAAACTCCGTCGTGCCCAGAGCGCGGCGGAAAATGCCCGGCCTTATGCCGAACGCATGAGTGAGGTGCTGGCCAACGTGGCAGCGCGGTGTGCGATGGATGAATCGACACCAAAGCTGCTGGCAGGAACAGGATCTGATCAGACCCACCTGCTGTTGGTTTGTACCGCTGAACGTGGTCTTTGCGGTGGCTTCAACTCTTCTATCGCGCGTCTTGCGCGCGATAAGGCCCGTGCTTTGAAAGCTGCGGGCAAGACAGTCAAGATGATCTGCGTCGGGAGCAAAGGCTTTGACGCACTCAAGAGCGAATTTGGTGATGACATCATCGAAGTCGTTGATATGCGAGATTTGAAACATATCCGCTTCAGCGACGCAGAAGTCCGCATCGGACGCCCGATTTTGAACAAGTTCGAAAAAGGTGAATTCGATGTTTGTACGCTCTTTTATTCTCAGTTCCAATCTGTGGTGACACAGGTTCCAACTGCTATGCAGATCATTCCAGCTGTTTTTGAAGAGGTCGAGAGCGAAGGGTCTCATGCATCCGGTGCAGTATATGACTATGAACCGGATGAGGAAGAAATCCTTTTGGATCTTCTACCGAGAAACGTATCGGTTCAGGTTTACCATGCGCTTCTAGAAAATGGTGCTTCTGAGCAAGGTGCTCGCATGTCCGCCATGGACAATGCTACGCGCAATGCTGGCGAAATGATTGGCAAACTGGAAATGTCATACAACCGTCAGCGTCAGGCTCAAATCACGAATGAATTGATTGAAATCATCTCGGGTGCTGAGGCGCTCTGACGGCGATTGATGAGGACAGACGAATGGCAGCAAATGAAGCAGCTACCGGACGTATCACGCAGGTTATCGGCGCTGTTGTGGACGTCCAGTTCGAGGGTGATCTTCCACCGATCTTGAACGCACTTGAAACTGATAACAACGGTCAGCGCCTCATTCTCGAGGTAGCGTTGCATATGGGCGAAAATACCGTTCGCACCATTGCAATGGACAGCACCGAGGGGCTGGTTCGCGGCCAGGGCGTCTCCAATACCGGACGGGCTATTGCCGTGCCGGTCGGTGAAGAAATGCTCGGACGCATCATCAACGTTGTTGGTGAGCCTGTTGACGAAGCCGGCGAACTGGGCACCAAGCTGACCCGCGAAATTCACCAGCCAGCACCAACCTTTGTGGAGCAGTCCACCGAAGGTGAGATTCTGGAAACCGGCATCAAGGTGGTTGATCTGCTCGCGCCTTATGCAAAGGGCGGTAAAATTGGTCTGTTCGGCGGTGCCGGTGTGGGCAAAACCGTGCTTATCATGGAGTTGATCAACAACATCGCTAAAGCCCACGGTGGTTACTCGGTGTTTGCCGGTGTTGGGGAACGGACCCGTGAAGGGAACGACCTGTACTGGGAAATGATCGAATCCGGCGTGAACAAGGAAGGCGGCGGCGAAGGCTCCAAATGTGCTCTGGTTTATGGCCAGATGAACGAGCCTCCAGGAGCCCGTGCCCGTGTTGCTCTTTCCGGCCTGACCGTGGCTGAGCATTTCCGTGACGAAGGTCAGGACGTGTTGTTCTTCGTGGACAATATCTTCCGCTTCACGCAGGCAGGTTCCGAGGTGTCCGCGCTTCTGGGTCGTATTCCGTCAGCTGTGGGCTATCAGCCTACTCTGGCGACCGATATGGGCCAGCTGCAGGAACGTATTACCACGACCAACAAGGGTTCGATTACGTCCGTGCAGGCCATTTATGTGCCAGCCGATGACTTGACCGACCCGGCGCCAGCAACGTCCTTTGCTCACTTGGATGCAACGACGGTTCTGAACCGTGCGATTGCCGAGAAAGGGATTTATCCGGCTGTGGACCCGCTTGACTCCACCTCCCGTATGCTTGATCCGCGTATTATCGGTGATGAGCATTACGAAGTGGCTCGTCAGGTTCAGGAAACACTGCAGCGCTACAAGGCTCTTCAGGACATCATTGCCATTCTTGGCATGGATGAACTTTCTGAAGAAGACAAGATGGCGGTTGCACGTGCTCGTAAGATCGAGCGTTTCCTTTCTCAGCCGTTCCACGTTGCCGAGGTCTTCACTGGTTCTCCTGGTAAGCTGGTCTCTCTGGAAGACACAATCAAGGGCTTCAAGGGCCTTGTCAGTGGTGAATATGACCATCTGCCAGAAGCGGCATTCTACATGGTTGGTTCCATTGAGGAAGCAACCGAAAAAGCCGAGAAACTCGCAGCAGAGGCCGCTTAAGCGGCTTCTTCCCGGCGGAGAAGGAAGTAGGTACACATCATGGCTGAAGCTTTTGGTTTTGAACTTGTGTCTCCCGAGAGACTGGTTCTTTCCGAATCCTGTGTCTCTGTTCTGGTTCCAGGTACAGACGGTTACTTCACCGTGCTCAATAACCATGCTCCTGTTATTTCCACGATTGCTCCGGGTATCCTGGAAGCAGAACTGGAAGATGGCAGCAAACGCGATATCTATGTTCGCGGTGGTTTTGCCGATGTCAACGACGCGGGTCTGAAGATCCTCGTCGAACAGGCGCTTCCGGTTGAAGAGCTGGACCATGAGAAGATGGCTCAGCTGATCAAGGACGCTGAAGAGGATGTCGCCGACGCGGAGACCGATGATCAGCGCAATGAGGCTACTTTGCGCTTGGCTCGATTGCAGAAGATTCAGGTTGCTGTCGCTCAGTAATTGAACAAGACATTTACAATCAAGAAGCTGCGGATGGTTTCATTCGCGGCTTTTTTTATGTCTAATACTTGAATCGAATAAGTATTTACATCATTGATGTTTTTTCCAATATTGTACGCCCTTAAACAAAGAAGCGCCTTTTGTCGTAAAATATATTGTGGAGTAAAATTGCCAATAGCGGGTGATACAATTGTGCAATTATCTGAATTTATTGATTTTTATTTTTAAACCTGAGGTGGCATAGCCTAATGGGGTCCCGCCTTTTCCTTGCGATTTAAAGATGCGTTAACTCCCGAAATCAATCCTAGAGGAGGGTGGAATGTGTTGCGAAACACGCATAGGCGTCGCTTAAGGGAAGTAACAGATGACTACGAACGAAGAAATCACAGATCTCGCAGGGGGGCGCGGTCGCAAAAAGGGGCGGAAAGCAAGTAAACCGATGCATTGGCTTAAGCGCCTCAAAATTGGCCATCGGATCTTTCTTGGCTTTCTTGTCGTGATCGCGGTTCTTAACGGCGTATCCTTCTTTGCCGGTCAGGCATTGAACAGACTTGATACGAGTTTTGAGAAATACGGTGATTTTGCGGGTGATTCCATTATTGCGACGCAGCTGCAGACACAGCTGGTTGATCTGCAATTGTCGGCGCGTGAATATCTTTCGCAACCGAGCAAGAAGAATGTTGATCGTTTCAAGCAGCGTTATGCTGACCTGCGGCAACTCCTGGCCACGGCCAATGACGAAATTCAGGATCCCGAACGGGTCAAGCTGCTGGAATCGATTGATTTCAACGTTGAGGACTACGATATCGGCTTTGATACGCTTGTCGCACTGATGAACAAGCGTAACGAGCTGGTCAATAAGACACTTGCTGAAATCTCGGATGATATCGACACAAAGATTGACGCGATTGATAGCACAATTGCCAATTCCCTCGATCTTGGCTTGAGCATCTATGCTGTCGATATTCGGGAAAGCATGCTGCTTGCACGCGTCAATCTGATGAAATTCATCGATGATGGTAAAGAAGACAGCTTGGCCGCTGCTTCGAACCATCTTGACGCGTTGCGTTCAGCGGTTAGAAAAATCCGGGATGCAACGGTGAATGAGGACCTGAAGACAGGCCTTATTCGTTTGTCGTCAAGGGTGGATGACTATAAAAGCATGATGGCGTCTTTGCAGAATACCATTGCAGAGCGCAATATGGTGCGAGAACAAACTTTGGACACCCGGGCAACAGAAATTCTGAAGGCTTCAAGGGAGATTGTTTCGACTGTATCTTCCGATAGTGATGCGGTTGAGGCGTCTGTTAAAAGCAATTTCGAAAGCACGACGAAGATGCTGGTTCTGGCAACGATTCTTTCCGTGTTGGTTGGTATCGGCTGTGCCTTGTTGATTTCACGCGGTATCACAAAACCTTTGCTGGCGATTACGGTGGCTATGAAGCAATTGGCATCGGGACAGCTCGACTTGGATGTACCGGGCAAGGAGCGGGGCGATGAAATTGGTGAAATGTCCGCTGCCCTGGAAGTGTTCAAGCAGAATGCGCTTCGCACGAAGGAGTTGGAGCAAACACAGGAAGAAAATCAGCGCCGAGCGGAAGTTGAAAAACGCGCAATGATGGGCAAGATGGCCGATGACTTCAACGAGCATATCGGCGGGATCATCGATACCGTGTCCAATGCGTCTGAAGAGCTCAGTTCCAATGCTCAGGCAATGGCAGACGTGTCCGAGCAGACTGAAAAGCAGGTCTCAGAGGCTTCAGTGGCCTCCGCCCAGACTTCGGGCAATGTACAGACGGTTGCGACTGCAACAGAAGAGATGACCAGCACGATTGGTGAAATCAGTTTGCAAGTGCAACAGGCGTCCGGTTCTGCGCGTGATGCGGTCACCAAAGTGGATGCGACAAACCAGATGATGGAGATGCTTGCGCACAATTCCAACAAGATTGGTGAAGTGGTCGAAATGATTTCCAAGATTGCGGAACAGACCAATCTTCTGGCTCTCAATGCGACCATTGAATCGGCGCGTGCCGGTGAGGCAGGCAAGGGGTTTGCTGTTGTAGCCGGTGAGGTCAAGGCGCTGGCGGGGCAAACTGCCAAAGCGACCGACGAGATTGCCCTGCAGATTAACGAAATCCAGACGGCGACCGAAAAGGCCTCCTTATCGATGCATGATGTCAGTCAGGTTATCCAGAAACTTGACGAATTTACGGCCACAATTGCCTCCGCCATGGAACAGCAGAATTCTGCTACGAGCGAGATTTCGAGTTCAATCCATCAGGCTGCGCAAGGGACGGAAGTTGTCGACAACAGCATCAATTCGGTCTCCAAGGCGTCGCAGGAAGCCTCGCAGGCATCGTCACATGTCATGGTTGCAGCGCGAGAACTGGCGAAACAATCCGACTTCTTGAAGTCGGAAGTTCAGAGCTTCATTGCTCATGTCCGGGAGGGATAGTCCTTCTCAGAAAACCTGATTGAGAAAGGCCGTGTATGTTGTGCATGGCCTTTTTTATATTGTATTATTATATGAAACTCTAATATAGATTCAAAGGTAACTTACAAAATATAATATTTGTAAATAAAACTTTTAGCCGAAGTTAAATAGGTTTTGGACATTTTGGTTTTGTACGAATGTGTGTTGTTTGTAGACTATTGGATATAGAAAATTTTTTAACAATTTATAAATTTAAATTAACGTTTACATTCAATTCGTTAATGTCATTAAGTTTTCATACACTGAAAATTAACCAATTGTTAACCATGCTCAACAAGTCTTGAGGTTGTCTTCTGATTCAACTCATCTGGAAGTGGATGCTCTGGGGGAACTTGGCATGTCTATACAATCAACTGGGGGTAGTCCCTCTCTTGTTAGTGCTCCGTTGATTTCTCCGGGCGCTTCGCAAAAGAGGGGCTTTTCCTTTTTCCGAAATGTGAAAATCGGTGCGAGGATTTATCTGGGCTTTGCCATTGTGCTTTGCCTTCTGGCCGGTCTGACGATTTACGGGAATTCGAAACTGACTGGTCTGGAAGGGCGCATCGTAATCTATGGTGACAAGGCGGGCGATGCTCTTTTGCTATCCGATATGCAAAGAGCCGTGACGGAGCTACAGCTGGCCGCTCGTGAATATGTCGGAACCTCGTCTCCGGAAGCCGCAAATGAAGCCGAGAAGGAGTATAAAGCTCGTTTTGATGTCATCCAAACCCTGATGGTCGACGCGCATGATGAATTGCAGAAGCCAGAACGTGTGGCTTTGCTCAACAAAATCGAGGGCAGACTTGGTGCTTATAGAGACGGGTTCACCAACATCATGCGGTTGAAGGAGGAATCCCATCATCTGCTCTATGACATCCTTGCGCCTACCGGAGACATTATCACGGGTTCCTTGCATGGCATCCACGAAGGCGCTTATTCCAACAGTCAGCTATCCTTGCTGAACAAAATCGGAGATGCGCAGGAAAGCATGTTGCTCGCACGGCTGTCGGTCATGAAATTCTGGTCCGATGGAGAAAGAGAAGCTGCCGTGAAGGTGACCCAGTATCTGGCTGAGCTGGAAAACAAGCTGGTGCAAATGCGTGGGGCGATCGTGGGGGATCAGGATCAGTTCAAGCTGGAGCTGGCGCTTAAGAACACCCAGCTTTACCAGTCATCAGTCCAGAAGATGGTTGATGCCATCGAAGAGAGCCAGCGTATCAGACTGGAAACCCTGGACGATGGTGCGAACGAGATCATGGCTGCCGCCAAGGCCATTACAGTCTCTGCAAAGGCTGAAGAAGAGAGCACACAGGAAGGCGTAAACAAGCAAATAGACGACTTCCACTTCATGCTGCTAAGCGTCGGGGCTGCTGCTTTGATTGCTGGTATCGTGAGTGCTTTCGTCATCGCACGCGGTATCACGAAGCCAGTCGTGGCGCTGACTTCGACCATGGGGCGTCTGGCGCATGGTGAGCTGGGCGTTGATGTGCCCGGCGTGGTGCGCGGTGACGAAGTTGGCAAGATGGCTGCTGCGGTGGAAGTCTTCAAGCAGAATGCGATCAGAGCGCGTGAGCTGGAGGCCGAACAGGAAGAGCAGAAGCGGCGCACCGAGCAGGAAAAACGGCAGATGATGATGGCGATGGCCGATGATTTCGATGCGCATGTCGGCAGTATTGTTCAGACTGTTTCGGCTGCGTCCACCGAACTAAACGCCAGCGCCAAGTCGATGTCTGATGTCTCCGAACGGACAGCCAAACAGGTGACGGACGCCTCCGCAGCCTCACAGCAGACTTCGGGCAACGTACAGACGGTTGCCACGGCAACTGAGGAGATGACGAGCACGATTGGCGAGATCAGCGAGCAGGTGCTTCAGGCATCCAAATGTGCGCGTGATGCGGCTGGCAAGGTGACCCAGACAACGGCCCAGATGGCCACGTTGGCCGAGACGTCATCCAAGATTGGCAAAGTCGTGGAAATGATTTCTTCCATTGCCGAGCAGACCAACCTTCTGGCGCTTAACGCGACTATCGAATCTGCGAGAGCTGGAGAAGCAGGCAAGGGGTTTGCCGTGGTGGCTGGCGAGGTCAAGGCGCTTGCTGGGCAAACGGCCAAGGCAACAGAAGAGATTGCCAAACAGATTGGCGAGATCCAGACCGCTTCGCGGGATGCATCCACCTCCATGGATGAAGTGTCTCACGTCATCCAAAGCCTCGATGAGATTTCGGCCGCCATCGCATCGGCGATGGAAGAACAGAATGCGGCGACCAAGGAAATTTCAGGCAGCGTGTTCCACGCCGCTCAGGGAACCGAGGTTGTCAGCGAGAATATCCAGCATGTTTCGAAAGCTTCGCAGGAGGCCGCGGCGGCGTCTGCTCAGGTGATGGGGGCCGCAGACGAGTTGAACAAACAATCAGCTCTGCTCAAGTCCGAGGTCGACAAGTTCATGGAGCAGGTGCGCAATGCATAATTGGTGAGCGAGCAACGATAAGAAAAGTCCCCCAACATCTTTTGAGGCTGCGCGGCGCAGCCTCTTTTTTATGGGCGGCTTGCGGCTGACTGGTCCGCTACCCAGTCAGGCTGCCAGATCGGCGAAGGCCTTGACGACATCCAGATAGACATCGCGTTTGAAGGGGACGATGAGATCCGGTGTTTTGGCCAAGGCCTCCCAGCGCCAACCTTCAAATTCCTGCGGATGTTTGCCCTTGGCGGGATTGATCACTTCAATCTCGGATTCATCGCCTTCGAAGCGGAAGGCAAACCACCTTTGTCTCTGGCCCTTGAACTTACCAATTTTGCCAGCCTTCACCACGTGATCGGGAAAGTCATAATACAGCCAGTCTGGCGCCTCTCTGATAAGCGATACGGACTTGATGGAAGTTTCCTCGTAGAGCTCACGGATTGCCGCCTGGAGGGGCTCCTCGCCCTTGTCGATGCCGCCTTGGGGCATTTGCCAGGTGTAGTTGCTATTCTCAAGTTCGGAGGCGCCATAGCGGTTGCCGATCCAGACCTTGTTTTCATGGTTGAACAGGCAGATGCCCACGCAATCGCGATAGGGCAGATTATCTTTTTTGGCCATCTTGGATGCCTTATTGATTCAGGAGTGTGGTGACGGGCACCAGTGCGAAGCCGCGTTGCCGCAGGGACTGGGTCCAGTCGGAAATGGATCTGATCGAGGTGGGGAAGGCCGAGGCAACACCAAGCGCCGTGCCGCTTTCCTGCGCGATGGATTCGAGCTGAACAAGGCGGGTTTCAATGTCCGAGGGGCGGCCCCGGAAGTCGATGACAAGATCCGAGCGCAGATTGGGAATGCTCATCTTGCTAGCAATGGTATTGAGATGGCTGCGGCCTGAAGAGCCATTCTCGACATAGAGAAGGCCTTTATTCTTCAACTCGGTCATGAATTCCGAGCCCGCCAGCTCATCGGAGGCAAAGCGGGCGCCCATATAGTTGATGACGCCAACATATTGATCAAAGCGCTCTAACACCCAATTGAGATTGGCCTTGTTCGCCTCGGCATTGGCCGATGTCAGAAGGGTATGCGGGCCGGGGTCGTTGTTGGGATAGTCAAAGGGTTCCATGGGAACCTGCACGAGCAGTTCATGACCTTGACTGCGTGCCTTGCGTGTCCAGCGCGAAAGACTGTTACCATAAGGGGCAAAGGCCAGAGTTATATCCGGCGGGAGCAGGGTCAGGGCTTCTTCTGTCGTTGTTTGAGACAGGCCGAGGCCATCCACGATAATGGCGATTTTGGGTAATCCGGCAATGGCGTCCGTGTTGATCGGGCGGGCAAAGGCTTCATAGGGCACTGTGCCGTTGGTTGCCGTAGCCGAATTCAAGCTGGGGTCGGCAGGGTCCAGCACGCGAATCTCGTCAGACGTATTGGCGTTTGCCGGCATGGCTTGTTCAAGTTGGGGCGAAGGAGAATCCTGTTGATCGGGGCGGGCCGTTTCGGGGATACCCGGCTTGATGCTGGGGCGAATGCCAGAAACTCCAATACGGGAATTGGAATCGATCGAAGCGTTCAGGTCAACCTCTTGGGTTGGCAATCCCCCATCGGGATTGTCTGCCAGCATGATCACGGATGTAAGACCAAGCAGAACCAGCGCCAGCAACCCGAAGGAGCCAAACATGAACAACCGGCTTATTCCGGATGCTTCGCTTTGATCTTGGCCCAGAGGCTTGCTCAGATCACTCGCCGCCATGATCCGTCTCCTCAAAAGAGGGTTAAGGTGGGCTGTTCAGCCCACCCTTGATAGTGCTCTATTCTGTTTCCCCTTTGGGAGGGAATGCTTCATTGGTGATTTCACCGCGCATCAGCTCAAGAGCGAACTGAAGCTGGGTGTCTTTTTCAGCTTCAACAGGCACATAGGATGGGGAATAGGCTTCCTTTTCATCCTTTGCTTCTTCGCCGGTATCCTCTTCTTCACCAAGCAGTGCATCGGTTGCTGTTTCGCTTTCGCCTTCCGCTTCCAGATGCCCTTTCAACGTGGCTTCCGTGGTCGTCGTCTGCGGGAACTTGTCCTTGAGGTCGTCAGGCAGTTCCTGTTTGACGAAAATATCCGGCACAATACCCTTGGCCTGAATGGACGTGCCAGACGGGGTATAGTAGCGCGCCGTGGTGAGGCGGATGGCGCCATTGTTGGAGAGCGGGATGATGGTCTGAACCGATCCCTTACCAAACGACTTGGAGCCAATGAGCGTCGCGCGGTGATGATCAGCCAGAGCTCCGGCAACAATCTCGGATGCGGATGCAGAGCCGCCATTGATCAACACAATAACCGGATGCCCCTTGGCCAGATCGCCAGCGCGGGAATAGTAGCGCTTGACTTCTTCCTTGTTGCGACCACGGGTGGAGACGATCTCGCCTTGATCAAGGAAGGTATCGGCTACCGCGATGGACTGATCCAGCTGACCGCCCGGGTTGGACCGCAGGTCGAGGATGTAGCCCTTGATCTTGTCTTCGCCGATTTCTTCTTCAAGTTTGCCGATGGCATCAGTCAGTCCGGCAAAGGCCTGACCGTTGAATTGGGTGATGCGAATATAGCCGACATCGCCCTGTGCCTTGAACTTGACCGAGGTCAGCTTGATAATTTCGCGCGTGATTTCCACTTCGATCGGCTTTTCGACATTTTCGCGTACGATCGTCAGCTTGATCTTGGTGCCAACCCGGCCGCGCATCTGGTCCACAGCTTCACTGAGGGACATGCCGCGCACGGGTTTGCCATCCAGATGGGTGATATAGTCATCGGCCAGAATGCCTGCGGCATGGGCCGGGGTGTCGTCCATCGGAGAGATGACCTTGACGACGCCCTTGTCCATGGTCACCTGAATGCCCAGTCCACCGAATTCGCCTTGCGTTTCAACGGTCATGTCTTCGAAGCTGTCCGGAGACATGTAGCTCGAATGCGGGTCAAGGGAGGTGAGCATTCCGTTGAGGGCTGAAGCGATCAGCTTGTCGTCATCGGGTATCTCGACATATTCGCGTCGTACGCGTTCGAACACATCACCAAACAGATTCAGCTGGCGATAGGTATCCGAACTTGCGGCGTTGGCGGTGCCAGTCGCCTCCCAAGAGGCAACTGAAAGGGTCACGACCAGACCAGCTCCCATGAGAGCGCCGATTAGCAATAGTGAAAGTTTCCGGATCATCCGTCTGCCTTTTCCTTCAAATCTGCTGTCCACCATGGTGAAGGATCGATCGCAACACCATCTTTTCTCAATTCAATATATAAAACTGGCCGCGAGGCGCTTGCATCCAGTAAATCGCTGGAAGCCAGTCTTGTCTGCTGCATCTTTCCTACAGGTTCATTGGCCAAAACAAAACTCCCTACTTCGGGATATACTTCGTCCATTCCTGACAGAACGATATGGTAGCCGCCTCCGGCATTGATAATCAAGAGTTTCCCAAACGAGCGGAAGGGGCCTGCATAGACAATCCAACCATCGGCCGGGCTTGAGACCTGTGCGCCAATGCGTGTCGCAACCGACATGCCCTTGGTTTGGCCCCCAAATCCATCATCATTGCCATAGGCTTTTAAAATTGCACCATTGGCAGGTAAATGCATAAGGCCTTTCATCTTAACAAAAGGTATGGCAGGAGAAAGGCGAGCGGCATCTTTTAATGCGGCTATTTTCTGCTTTTTTGTCTCAATTTCCTGCTCAATGGCTCTTTTCTCGGCTTCCTGCGCTTCTTTAACGGCTATGCGGGCCGCTTCGATTTCCTGCTCCATGCCATTGATAAGCTGTTCAAGTGTTCGGGCTCTTGCGGCCAGTTCGGATGTTTTCTGCTGCTCCTGCTCTGCCGCCTGAGCGGTGGTTGCTTCCTGCGTCTTTTTCTTCTCAATCAGCAGGGCAAGGCGCTCGTTTTCTTCTTGAAGGCTGGCGAGGCTGGATTGCAGCGCGTCCTTTTCTTCTTCGATATCTTTGTGTAATCGGATCAGTTCTGCCAGCTGGGTCGCCAACGCGTTGGCCTCTACCCGGATTTCGGGAACCAGCGTGGAAAGAAGAATGGCAGAGCGGACGGCATCAAGGGCTTCATTGGGGCGAATGACAAGGGCTGGTGGCGGATTTCGGCCAATTCTTTGCAACGCAGCAAGGATTTCAGAGAGGGAATCCCGTTCTTCGGCAAGAGAAACTTTCAGCTGCGTCTGGTCTTCAAACAGCACTCTTAGCCGATCTTCGCGCTGCGAAATGGAGCTTTCCAGATTGGAAATGCGTTCGCCGGTGGCGATCATATCGCCCTGAATGGTCTCCCGATCTGATTTCAGCTGGTCGATTTCCGCGCTCAGCTCTTCCTGTCGCTTTTGGGAGAGAGCGATGCTGGATTCCAGGCTCGCAAGGGCCTCTTCCTGATCCTTGCGTGCCTTCAGACGCGCTTGCAGCGCCCGTTCAGCCTGCTGTTCGGCTTCGGTCTTCTGCGGCGGCTCTTTTTCCTCTGTATCCGGGATCGACGTTGCTGAATTGGGTGCAGGGGTCGGAAGCGGTTGAGCATCCTGGGCTAGCCCAGTTTGTGATATCAGGGGGAGCAGAGTGACAACCGCAAAGGCAAGGCCGAGGAACGACCTTGTGCATGACTTTGTTCTCAGAGTGGGTCTGCTTGCCTTTTTGTCTCGCACCCGAATCACCTGTTGCGCCGATTTGTCTGCAATTTAGTGCATGCCCTTGACGGGTGGAATCGTCTATGCGTGAAAAGGCTGCAATTATCGACCTTTTGTGTCGACTTTTGGACGGACAGCTCAGCTGCGATGATAAGGATGGCCCGAGAGAATGGTCATGGCGCGGTAAATCTGCTCGGAGAGAAGAATGCGCGCGATCTGGTGTGGCCATGTCATGGCGCCTAGTGCCAGCTTTGCATTGGCTGCACCAAGCAGTTTCTGCCCATGCCCATCAGGTCCGCCAAGGCAGAAGGCCATGGCCGGTGTGCCCTGATTGCGTTCCCTGTCGATCAGCTTGGCAAAATCTTCGCTGGACATGTTCTTGCCATGCTCATCCAGCGCGACGATGAAGGTGCCCGTTGGCAAGGCGGCCAGAGTCTGCTCGGCTTCCTGCTCCTTGCGCTCGGCAGTATTTCGGGCACGGCTTTCGGTGAACTCTTGGATATCAGGACCATTCAGTCCCAGATTTCTGCCAGCCTTCTGGGCCCGGTCCTGATAGCGCGCAACGAGATCCGTTTCGGGGCCAGCCTTTTGCCGCCCGATAGCGCTGATTACAAGCTTCATCATCCTCTTTCCGGCTGGTCTCTTCGGGGTATCTGGCCGATTTGGATATCGGTCAGACCGTCATATCAAGAGACCAGTCTGTCAGACGGGATTACAGATCTTCGTCTGCGTCCGCGGCCCACATCTTTTCGATGTTGTAGAACTCGCGTACTTCTGGACGGAAAATATGAACGATCACGTCGCCGGTGTCGATCAGCACCCAATCGCAATTGGGCAGACCTTCCACATTGGCGCTGCCAAAGCCATTGTCCTTGAGGTCTCTGAGGAGACGATCAGAAACGGCACCGACATGTCTGTGGGAACGACCGGATGTGATGACCATATAGTCGGCAAGTGCGGACTTGCCGCGCAGATCAATTGACAGAATATCTTCGGCCTTGGCTTCGTCAAGGCTCGAGAGGATGACTGCGAGCGCCTGTTCAGGATCCTTGCGACCCGAAACGAGACGGATGGGAGACGGACCTTCTGGCATGATCTCCATTTGTGCTGCGGTGGACAGGAATATACCTCTTGAATCAAACTGCAGACAGTTTCTCTCCCGTTCATCAGCCGATCAGGGTGGATGAACGGACATGGACAGGGCCAAGACTGATCTCGGATCGAATCTTCGCCCCATAAGAATAAGTCATGCTATGTGACATTTTCAAGGCTCTTGCGCGTTATGCGTGCCTTGGGCTTTCGTGCTTTGCCTTAGTGCGGTGGAAGATAATTCCGAGCGCGGACCATAAATGAAGGTCCAAACCGGACATTGCGCAGTCGCGAGTGTCGCTTCCTTGCGAGAAGGAAGCCGCGCCCATGCAAAATTCCGCGCTGCCAGTGCGTTAAGCGGTGAGAGACTGTAGCCGGGACGGTCTATAATGGCAACAGGGATTCTGTTGAAAATATCTTCCCAGCGTTGCCATTTGTGAAACTGCTTAAGATTGTCCGCCCCCATCAACCAGACCAGATGCGCCCCTTTTGATCGTGTGCCTAGCCAGTCCAGTGTTTCTGCGGTGAAATGCGTGCCTGCCTTGGCCTCAACCCCGGTGATATCGATGCGGGGGTGATCCATGAGGCGTGCTGTGTCAGTCAGTCTTGTTTTAAGGGATGGCAGTTCCCTTATATCTTTCAGCGGGTTGCCCGGTGTGACCAGGCACCAGATACGATCCAGCTGCAGGCGTTTGAGCGCCGTGAGAGCCACGTGCCTGTGGCCCTCATGAGCTGGGTTGAAGCTGCCTCCGTAAAGGCCGATGCGCATGCCCGGCGCGACGAGCGGAAGATCATGAGGATAAATGCGGGATCGTGTCATCGCGTCAACCGACTGGAAAAGAGGGATGGGGCAAAGGGCCAAATCCGTGTGGATGAGATGTTGAAATCAGGGGCGTGTCTGCCCTGATCCATGCACTCGGTATTTGAAACTGGTCAATTGCTCCAGTCCAACCGGTCCGCGCGCATGCATGCGGCCTGTTGCAATGCCGATTTCTGCGCCCATGCCGAACTCGCCACCATCGGCAAATTGGGTGGACGCATTGTGCATAACGATGGCGCTGTCCACTTCCTTGAGGAACTTATCGGCGGCCACGGTATTCTCCGTGATGATGCTCTCGGTGTGGTGCGAACTATATTGAGCGATATGGTCGATGGCGGCATCGACACCGTCCACGATCTTTGCCGAGATGATGGCGTCGAGATATTCGGTTGACCAATCCTCATCGCTGGCGAGGTCTGCTGCCGGTAGAAGAGCCTTGATTTCATCGGTGCCGCGCACCACGCAGCCCGCCTCGCTGAGGGTTTGCAGCACGTCCTTGCCGATGGTATTGGCAATGGAACGATCAATCAGCAAAGTCTCGGCGGCACCACAAATACCGGTGCGGCGCATCTTGGCATTAAGCGTAATGGCCTTTGCCTTTTCAGGCTCGGCTTCCTTGTCGATATAGATATGGCAAATGCCTTCCAGATGGGAAAAGACGGGTACCCGCGCTTCAGATTGCACACGCCCGACCAGCCCTTTGCCGCCGCGGGGAACGAGCACATCGAGGTTGCCATCTAGCCCCTTGAGCATTTCGCCCACAGCAGCCCGGTCTGTGGTGGGGACAATCTGGATGCAGTCTGCTGGCAGACCGGCACTCTCAAGCCCTTTGGCCAGACAAGCATGGATGGCGCGGGAAGAATGATAGCTGTCAGAGCCACCGCGCAAAATAGATGCGTTGCCCGCTTTCAGACAGAGCGCTCCTGCATCTGCGGTGACATTGGGGCGGCTTTCATAAATGACGCCGATGACGCCGAGCGGGGTGCGTACACGCTCGATATGCAAACCGTTGGGGCGATCCCAACCGGTGATGATGGTGCCGACAGGGTCGGGTAGGGAGACAATGGCATCAAGGCCCGCAGCGATGGCTTCGATGCGGTCGGCGCTCAGCGTAAGACGATCGAGGAAAGCCTCGGTCATGCCATCTTCCTTGCCCTTGGCAATGTCTTTGGCATTGGCCTCCAGAATGGATTGGACATCCGCGCGCATGGCGACAGCTGCCTGACTGAGGGCTGCGTTCTTCTGCTCCGTCGGGGCATTGGCCAGATGGCGCGCTGCCTTGCGGGCCTTGGCCCCCAGCGCGGTCATGATTTCGGTAACAGTCTCTGTCATATCATTCATGGCGAGTCCCCCTTCGGGAAAGTGACTTTATGTCTGCGGATATAGGCGTTTGGCGGATTTTCGGCAAGGTGTCTTGCCATACGCGCTCTCAGCTGTCTTTGGCTTTACGGGGTTGATGGTTGCGTTTCAACTACGATCGGCATGATCTGAATGGTCGATGTGGTCTGCATGGTCCACTCCGCTCAGGACCATATCGTCCCGATGGATCAGCTCCGCACGGCCATCATAGCCCAAAATGTCAGCGATCTGCGAAGATTTGCAGCCCTTGATCTGGTCGGCCTCTGATCGGTCATAGGCCACTAGGCCGCGTGCGATTTCAAGACCGGCAGAATCGAGAATGATCAGCGCATCGCCCTTGGCGAAATCGCCTTCCAGATGAGTAACCCCGGCAGGAAGCAGGCTTTTGCCACACATCAGCGCATGCACCGCGCCTTCATCGAGCGTTATGGTGCCGTGGGGCTCCAGATTGCCGTTAATCCAGCGCTTGCGCTGGGTGATCGGGTTGGATTTGGGCTCGAACCAGCTGTGCTTGGCACCATTCATGATGGCTTTGAGCGGGTTATAGTCGCTGCCATTGGCTATGATCATGGCGGTGCCGGCATTCACGGCAATCTTGGCGGCTGCGATTTTTGTGGTCATGCCACCTTTGGCAAGGGCCGAGCCAGCGCTCCCTGCCATCGCTTCAATTTCCGGTGTGATATGCTCGATCACTGGAATATGTTGCGCGTCAGGGTCTTGGGCAGGCGGGGCGGTATAGAGACCGTCGATGTCTGAGAGCAGAATAAGGCAGTCAGCACTGATCATGGTGGCGACACGGGCGGCAAGGCGATCATTATCGCCGAACTTGATCTCCGTGGTGGCGACCGTGTCATTCTCGTTGATGATCGGCACAGCGCCCAGCTTGAGCATGGTCGCCAGCGTTGCGCGGGCGTTGAGATAGCGGCGGCGCTCTTCGGTGTCACTCAGGGTTAGCAAGACCTGCCCCGTTGTCAGATCGACCTTGTGCAGGGCGTCCGCATAGGCTTCGCCCAGAGCAATCTGGCCAATGGCGGCCGCAGCCTGACTTTCATGCAGCCTCAACTTGCCCTTTGGCAAGGCGACCTTGCGTCGCCCAAGCGCGATGGCGCCAGACGAAACAATAATGATTTCCTTGCCTTGCTCATACAGCATGGCGATGTCATCGATCAGGGTTTGCAGCCAGGCGGCGCGCAGGCGGCCGGTTTTTTCGTCTACAAGAGTTGCCGATCCGATTTTGACGACAATTCTCTTTTGATCCTCGAGTCTCACTTGGAAGTCCGTCTCTTAAAGGCCCGAGAGGTCAGGCCGACGTTGCTGGTAACTTTGTCCAAGCCGCCGGGCGTCTGCATCCACTCCACGACGGCTATCAAAGGCGTTTGGCCTTCACGGTCGCCAAGGTGCCGGCTCCTGATCTGCCAGTTGCTCGCGCGTATTTTCAGAATCGATCTTTTCCAGAAGGGCGCGCAGGATCGTGTCCATGTTGGTTTTGGCAACTGCGGAAATGGCGTGCGGACGAATGCCATAGGCGGCTTCGAACGCGCTCACTTTTTCAGCAATGTCTTCTTCGGTCAAGGAGTCGACCTTGGTCAATGCAACGATTTCGTCCTTTTCACCCAGACCTTCATCATAGGCTTCCAGTTCCCCACGGATGACGCGATAGGCATCGAGATAATCCTCCTGAGTGGCATCAACCAGATGCAGCAGAACGCGGCAGCGCTCCACATGACCAAGGAAGCGGTCGCCGATGCCAAGCCCTTCATGGGCGCCTTCAATCAGTCCGGGAATGTCGGCCACGACAAATTCGCGCGTATCGATGCCCACCACGCCCAGATTGGGGTGTAGGGTGGTGAATGGATAGTCGGCGACTTTTGGTTTGGCCGAGGAAACCGACGACAGGAAGGTGGATTTGCCAGCGTTGGGCAGGCCCACGAGGCCAGCGTCGGCAATCAGCTTCAAACGCAGCCAGATATAGGCTTCTTCGCCTTCAAGGCCCGGATTGGCATGGCGTGGCGCCTGATTGGTGGCCGATTTGAAATGGGTGTTGCCAAAGCCACCGTTGCCGCCCTTGGCAAGGGTGTATGTTTGGCCCTCTTCGGTCATGTCGGCGATGATGGTCTCGTTGTCTTCATCCAGAATCTGGGTGCCGACCGGTACGCGCAACACGACGTCTTTGCCTTTGCGCCCATTGCGGTTGCGTCCCATGCCGTGCATGCCGGTTTCAGCTTTGAAATGCTGCTTGAAGCGATAGTCGATGAGTGTGTTGAGACCGTTGACGCATTCAACGATCACATCTCCGCCCTTGCCTCCATCTCCACCATCGGGGCCACCCAATGCGACATATTTTTCACGGCGGAAGGAAATACAGCCAGCTCCGCCATCTCCGGAGCGAACATAAACCTTTGCCTGATCGAGAAATTTCATTATTTGGCCTCGTTGTGTCGTTGAGCTTTCGGGCTCACGCTTGATGTCCAGCCGAATTCGGACCGGATCTTTTCTATCTGTTTTGCCGCGTCTTTGTCTTACGGGCCATGTGCCCGGACATGGTGCTCTGGCCGATTGCGAAGGAGTGGTTGCTCCTAACGCGGGCTTTGCGCGGTCTCTTTGTTAAAGCCTATACCCCAGCATGGGGTTCCAAGCCAATAGCCAATCGTTGTAGCGAAGGGCCGCACCCGTGCTTTTGTGGGGTGCGGCCCGTTTTGACCTTACGAAAGGGGCGTGTCTTGTCAGGCACAGCCCATCTGCTGGAATCGTTCGGAGGTTAGCTGCATGATGATTTCGGGTACTTTCTCGCCACGAGCGACGCTGTATCCGGTATCACGGCGGACTTCTTCAAAGCCCAGATTGCGCAGGAGATTGATCGAACGCGGGTTGTCTTCAAAAGCTGCCGCGCACATCTTTTCCGTCGGTTCGAGTGGTAGATACCAGTCGAGCAGACGGCGCACGGCCTCTTGCATGAAACCTTTGCCCCAATAGGCGGTCGCAAGCCAATAGCCTATGGTTGGCGCAAAGATTCCGACGTCCCGTTCCGTGGATGCCTTGATACCGACAACTCCCATCAGGGCATCGTTTCTGGTGATGGCCATGTTGATTCCGGCGACCCCTTTATCCTGCTTTTCCAGCCAATCATTGGCGGCATTTTCAGGATAGGGGTGGGGCACCACAGCCAGATATTTCGAAACCTCGATATCCTGACAATATTTTGCAAGGTCTGGTGCATCGCTTGGGCGCAGAGGGCGCAAGACAAGCCGGTCACTCGCCAGATCAGGGATTCTCATCATGCCGCTCCTTTCAGGCTATAGGTTTTTTGCCCGCTGTTGGGGCCGAAGGACCACGCGTTTGTCTGGCCCATGCCGGACCAGTTCCGCAGGGCGTACCAGACACCTCTGTCGAGGCGATAGCGGTCGATAGGGATCATGCCGTTATAGTGCTGGGAATGCGCCATACCGGTGCCGCTATATTGAAAGCCGCATTTCTCGACAACGCGCCGGGAACTGCCGCATGAAACCCTGCATTGCGCCACCAGCGCTTCGAGGGGTGGTTGATTGATGTTCGGGCTCGAAAATGCAAAGTCTGCCACTGCCTGAATGGCTCGTGTGGCATATCCGTGCTGCCATTGGTCGCGGTCGATGATCACGCTGATTTCGGCCTGCTTTCGGTTCTCTTCGAGAAGCAGGCAAATCACGCCGATCATGGCGCCTTTCATATCGGTAATGATGAAAGGGAATTCCGTCGGGTCTGTCTTTTCCGTCTGATTGAGGAACCAGGATTCCGCCCCTTTGGCGGAAATCGGCAGCCAGTTGCTGCATAGGTTCTTGGTCATGGCCGGAATATTTGCCAGAGCGACCAGCACTTCCAGATCTGTGCGAGCTGGGTGGCGCAACAGGAAAGGTTTGCTTTCCGAACCCTCTCTACAGTCAGGTTCGGTCTGCTGTAAGCTTTCGTCTATTTCCAACATTTTGTCCCTCCTAAGGGCTTGGGTCAGGTCAAAAGAAAAAGGGAAGATGGTGTCCCATCTCCCCTTTAAATCTTTTGCCTCTTTAGCCCTTTTCAGGAGGGAGGCTTTTCGATTTGCCGGGGTCTGGGACACCGGCAAATCGTATTATGTTCATGCCAGTGTTATTCAGCCGCTTCCGCCATCGGGTTCACGGACACGTAAGTTCGGCCATTAGACTTGGTCTTGAACTCTACGTTGCCTTCGGTGGTCGCAAAAATGGTGTGATCTTTGCCCATACCGACATTGTTGCCCGGATGCCACTTGGTGCCGCGCTGACGAATAATAATGTTGCCTGCGATGACAAGTTCACCGCCAAACTTTTTCACGCCCAGACGACGGCCGGCTGTATCGCGACCGTTACGGGATGAACCACCTGCTTTTTTATGTGCCATTTTGGTGTCTCCTGGTCTCTATCTTATTTCTCGGCTGCAAGAGCAGCGGCCTGCTCGATCCAGTTATCACGTTCGAAGCGGCCTTTTGCACTCAGGGCTTCTTCGGCTTTATCGATGTCTTCAGCAGTGAAGGCAGCAATCTGAGCGTATGTGGTGATGCCCAGATCATTCAGCTTGCCTTCCATGACCTTGCCGAGACCTTTCAGTTTCTTCAGGTCGTCTTTTTCGCCATCTGCTGCAGCGGCAACCGGAGCAGCTGCTGCCGGTGCGGCTTCAGCTTTGGCTGGGGTTGCTTTCTTGGCTGCTTTCGCAGGAGCTTTACCGCCGGTCAGAATCTCCGAGATCTTGACTGTGGTGAAATACTGGCGATGGCCATTGCGGCGACGCGAGTTCTGACGACGACGTTTCTTGAAGATGATGATCTTGCGGCCACGGCCCTGATCAACAATCTCAGCTGCTACGGAAGCGCCATCAACCAGAGGAGCGCCAACTTCAGCTTCGCCTTCGCCGCCAACCAGCAGAACGCTGTCAAAAACAACGGTTTCGCCAGCTTCGCCTTCGAGCTTTTCGACCTTGATTACATCTTCGGGGGAAACAGTGTACTGTTTACCACCGGTTTTGATGACTGCGAACATTTTTTTCTCCGTTCAGTCCAGGCTCCGGGATTTTCCAATCGGCGGGTCTGTCTTTTTTCAGTCAGTTAATAGGAAGCTTGTTTGGCTAATAAAATCAGAGATTTGTTGATTTAAAAACAGACAAGCAAAAGGGCGCGGATTCGCGTCCACGCCTTGAGTTCTCGGGCAATATACTTGGAAAGGCATCAGAGTCAAGAAAAAGCTGCGGTTTTGCCTGTCATTGGGGGAGTTTCAATGCGGCCTTGAAGGTCGATAAACCGGATACCACATGGTTGGACATATTATATAGGATGTTTGGAAAGGAATGCTTTGTCATGACAGAAGGATTGTCGATGTATGCCAGCTACGGTGGGGCGCTGGGGGCGGTTTACGCCCTGTTGGTGATGGTCTTTGTGCAGTCGCTGGTCGCGGCCGTGGCGCATCGGGCGCAGAAGTCTTACGTGCCCGGCATAGTCGATGAGTCATTAGGGCCTGAATCCTTCGTTTTCAGAAGCCACCGTACTTTCATGAATTCCATTGAGAATGTGCCTTTCATGATTGGCCTTGTCATCCTAGCGGCGATGACAGGCTTTGATGCCTTTTGGCTGGCGCTGCTAAGTTGGGCCTATGTGGGCGGTCGGCTGGCGCACATGATTACTTATTATCTCGTGGCGACGCGCAAGAATCCCAGTTTGCGCAGTTACTTCTTTATTCTTGCTATACTGGCCCAGTTTGTTCTCATGGTGATGCTGGGAATCTCTTGGCTTTAAGTCGTGCCCGTTCTGGTTGGCCAAATAGGGGCAGATCTGACGGAAACGCAAAGGCATCCTGCTAACCAATAGAGGTCTCTTGTGCGTGAGTGGGGATTTTTTCGTTTGGAGTCTTGAGCTTGGTTGCGTGGATGTGTATGGTCCGGCCACCTTTTTGAGCCATATTGGACCACACAATGCTCGAAAAGTGTTGCGGAGAGGTGCCGGAGTGGTCGAACGGGGCGGTCTCGAAAACCGTTGATCGCGCAAGCGTTCCGAGGGTTCGAATCCCTCTCTCTCCGCCATCGCCTGTTTCCCTTGAATATAATCAATAACTTATTGAAAAGTCAGACATCTGACTTCCCGTTGTTCCATTAGACTGTTACAGTGGAGCTATGGAAGCAGTGACTGGACATCCTCGACTTTATTGCCGTAAAGGCACCTATTATCACCGCGCGGCAATCCCGGTTGATATCAAAGAAACCTACCCAAAATCGGAAGAAACCTTCTCGCTCAAAACCAAGGACTATCGAGAAGCGCTCAAGCGTGTCCGAGTTGCTGCAGCGAGTGTGGATAGATTGTTCGAAGAGCACCGGCACAAACGGAACTCTCCCGCCACAGATGAACTGACTTCTGAACAGCTAAAGCACATCCAAGATGTTTACTATGCTCACCTCCTCGAAGAAGACGAAGAAATTCGGCTGGATGGTTTTCTCGATGATGCGGACGATGGTTCACTTCAGTTCGCTCCAACATTTGATGAGTATGGTGAGCTGCTTGAAGATGCGCTCGACTATAATAAAGGGCAGTTGGCTCGAGGGCGATCTGACGTGTTTCTTCATGCTGAAGCTGAGGAAGTCCTGACGTGGGATAGCGTCAATCTTAAGTTGGCCCCCGGATCTCCTTCTTGGCGACTTGTGGAACGAGAGCTGCTGAAGGCGACAGTTCGTGCGTACCGGGACAATCGAAAGCGCAATGAAGGTGAAGTTGTTGAAACCCCACTGCTGCCAAAGGTGACACCTCGCTCTGACTATCCATTGCTTTCGGTGGCGCTGGAGGATTGGATCACTGAAAGATCTCGCAGTAGCTGGAAGGAGAAAACAGCCTCTGAACATCGGGTGTGGATCTCTCATTTCCTTGCAACGGTTGGAGATCGTCCGATTGATCAATATCGAAAAGTCGATGCTAAGGCCTTCAAAACTGCGCTGCTCAGCCTTCCTTCAAACTGGAACAAGAAGAATGTTTTGAAGGGGCTATCCCTTGCCAATGCTGCCGAGGTTGCCAGGGCGGCTGATATGGAGCCGATGTCAGACAGCAATCTCAACAAGATCATTGGCTTTGTTGCGGCATTCTGGAATTGGGCGGATTCCAACTTTGATGATGTGCAAAGCGGATTGTTCAAAGGTCTGAAGATCAAGAGGACCAAAAGTGTTCGTGAAGAGCGAGATCCCTTCACGATGGAAGAACTTCGAAAAGTCTTCAATGTGCCAATTTACCGGGGATGCAAGTCTCTGCGGTTTTGGAAGCGGCCTGGCAAACTGGTGCCACGGGATGCTGGCATCTATTGGGTGCCTCTAATCGGTCTGTATACTGGAGCTCGACTTGGCGAGATTATTCAGCTTTATGTGTCTGATATCAAGGAAGAGAATGGTGTTCGATATTTCGACATTAACGAGGATGGCGAGGACAAGCGTCTCAAAAACAGGAACTCAGTCAGATCGATACCGATACATCAAGACTTGGTCCAAATGGGGTTTCTTGACTTAGTGGAGTCGCGCAAGAAAGCTAGACAAAAGCGCGTCTTTCCAGATCTGAAAGCTGGTGACGATGGCTATTATTCATCGCCATTTACCAAGCATTTCAGGCGTCATCTTGAGAGCATTGGTATTAAGAGGGATACTCTGGTCTTTCACAGCTTTCGGCATACCCTAGAAGATGCTTGCCGAGAATGCGGAGTGGCTCATGATGTTATGGACGCCATTCAGGGCCACGGTGAAGAAGGCATGTCTGCCAGATACGGACGAGGTTACACGCTGCGACGCCTCAATGAGGAAATGCAGAAGATCAAGTATTCGGGTTTGGACCTATCGCATATTGTGCATTCTCCCTCTGGAACATGAAAAATGGGAGTTGGAGGGACGGTGCTTGATGGCTGCTACACCTCTTCGTGAAATAGAAAATTGTGGGAGTAATTTAGATGGGAAGATCAAGCTATTCTGGTGGAAGCACTATTGTAAAGCTTGGGCGTACAGGTACCAATTGGGGCGGAGAGAGTTCAGAATTTCATATAGCAAAAAATGCCATAGAAAAGAAAACGAAGTACAGTGTTACAGTTTGTATGAAGTTAAAACGGGTGGAAAAGAAAAAATCATTCAAGGGATACATGAGCTGGTATATGAAAAATTGTGCGAAGGCTCATTTTGAAGGGAAAAGTTTTCCAGTAATTGATAAGCACTATCAAAGTTTGTTTCCGCGAAGAGCGGATGAGATAAATCAATTTATCTTAAACAGTGTTATTTTTCAGAAAGCTTTGCGAAAACTAATCCCCACCCCGCCCCAAAAAGCACCGACCTCGAAACGAGGCATGCGTACTAGGGTTAGAAACGCTGAAAAGAAATTTGCTGAAAGATGTGCAAGATGTGATTTTTTTGGCGACAAATATCCGAAATTGCAGAGCGTACTCAAAGAGAACCTGACAGATCACCAGCAAACAAGATTCGTTGAAACGATTAAACAGCATCCGAACTACAAATTACGGATGAAGGCGTTAAAAAAAGATCCACCTATACGAGCTCCCAACAAAGTCGAGCGTGAGAAAATGCTGTCAAAACTTATTGTCGAAAAGAAAAAACACTGATAGACGCTCAGACGCCTGAAGATCCTGGGCGGCTGGTGACTTTGTGAATGAGGCCCTTGGAGACGCCCATATGGTCAGCGATGCGTTGGAGGGCCCAACCATCTTTGCGAAGTTGCCTTGCCTCGCCCTCCTGCTCCTCGGTCATCACCGGCCTTCTTCCGAACTTGACGCCCTTCTCTCTGGCCTTGGCGATGCCGTCCATCTGCCTTTCCTTGCGGATGTCATTCTCGAACTGAGCAAAGACGGCCAACATGCCAAGGAAGGCTTTCCCCGCAGCATCGCCGGTGTCAATACTCTGATCCAGAACCTTGAGCGTGACACCCTTCTCTTCTAACTCTCTGGACAATTGAAGCAGGTGTTCAGCAGATCGGGCTAGGCGGTCAATACGGGAGATCACCAAGGTGTCACCCTTGCGGATGTAACGCATGCACTCCTTGAGCTGAGGGCGCTCGGTGTCGACCCCGCTCCGCTTCTCACGGAAGATCTCTTCACACCCTGCCGACTGTAGCTTTGCCTCCTGAACATCCAGGGACTGACCAACAGACGACACTCTCGCATAACCGACCAACGACATTGTTCATTACCTCTTAAACTTAAATGACCAAAAGTTTATGAACGGAAAATGACCGCGTTGTCAAGCTGCCTTGTGGACGGTCACGAGAGCATACAATTGTGACCGTTGGGCCTGGGGTGGGCAGGGCATCCATTGACGCCCTCACCATTGTTGCGCAGGATCAGAGCCTGGTTCTTCGCTTGGTCTGCTTCTGTCGTTCTCTGCCTTGGTTGGCGAGGAGATCGGCTTTCTCGTTCATCTCGTTACCAGCATGGCCTCTCACCCATTGCCATTCGATGTCATGACGACTTGCTGCAGCATCGAGTGCCTGCCACAGGTCGACATTCTTGACATTCTTCCAATGCCGGGCCTTCCAGCTCTTGAGCCATTCGGAGGCACCCTTGATGACATACTGGCTGTCAGAGAAGATTTTCAGGCGAAGGGGGCGCTTCAGGGTGTTGAGGGCTTCGATCACTGCTCGGAGCTCCATACGATTGTTGGTGGTTCCAGGCTCTCCACCTGAGATCTCAAGCTGCCGCCTTGGGTTGCGGATGATAGCGGCATAGCCCCCAGGGCCAGGGTTGCCAGAGCATGAGCCATCGGTATGGATCGTGATGATGTAGTCGGGGTAGGGCATGGTTGGACCGGCCTCCATGTTTGAGAAATAGGGAAGTGGTTTGGGTAGGGACGAGGCCCCCACAGGGGGGAGATAGGCGCGAGCTGTTAATCTGATTGGTCGCTCGGATTTTTGTGCCGAACATCCTGAATTCAAGCTCAGGGGTGCAAAATGCACGCCTAAGGAATGCATGGGGTAAATCCCAAGAGACCACATCAGTGGCCTCTCGAGATGAACAGTTGGAGCACAACGGCTCAGATCTCTGACACCAGATCGTCCCATGGGAACAGCATTTGGGCGAATGTCTGCAATGCGATGAGCCGACCATCATCAAACTCTTCAATGGCCTTTTGAGGCAACCTCATGGAACTGGATGCCTGGGAGAATGAGAACAGAGACGTGAGTTGCTCGACGGGAACGAAAACACGAGAGCCGTTTTCATATCCGATCTCGGAGCCTGTTTCGTTGGCGACGTACTCAAGTAGATGCAGGAGCCTTGGAGAACATCCCTTGAGCATGCTGAAAGCTTTGCGCAGATAATCGAGAGGACACAGCAGGACAGGGATCATTAAACCCGGTTGAGAGCTTTCGACCATGGTGCCGAAGAACTCGATTGGATGGCCTTCGATGGTGTGGGTGTGGAGGATGGTGGCTTGCGTCATGTAATGGTTTCCTTTCGGGGTAATTAGGGTGGTGTTGTCAAGACGGTTTGGTGTGGTGGTGTGATCGGTGCCGGGCATCAGAAGTCTGTGTCCTCGTCATCTTCCTCGAGTTCGTCCTGGCATATATCGATCAGTTCCTGGGTAAGGTCGGCCAGCTTGCGACCGAAATGGATCTCAAGGGCCAGCGCGGCAATGGTAGGGTTCCCCGACAGTTTCGGGCCGAAGGTCTTGGCGAGTTTGTCGGCTATGACTTGGGCTCGATGTTGCCGCCAAGCGTCGATGTCCTCCTGTTCGGTCCAGCTGTTGGGATTGCCATCGGCTGCTCTCTTGGCTTTCCACCAGGCGTCAAATTCAGATGCTTGGCTTCCCAGCTTCCGCTTCGCTCTACGCATGATTGCGATCTGCCCATCCGAAATACCGGCAGCTTCCATTACTTGGGGCTTGGTGTATCTGCCTGTTAGATCCAGACGCCAGGCGAGGTTCTGCCGCTGCTGGTTGTTGAGAGGCAGGACTGCCTTGGCGTTGATCCGGGCGGCTTCAAGGACAGCCTTCTCGATGCTGCCTTCGAAATACCGGACGGGGATGTCCGTTCGTTCTTCATCGCGGCGGTAGGCTTCAAGGCGATGATGCCCATCGATGAGCACGAAGCTGTCTCCGCACGGCAGGATCAACACAGGATCGAGATCGGTCATGCGCTCAAGCGCTCTCTTTAGTTCGGTCAGGTGGTGCTCGGCTGGATCTTCGCCTCGGACGTTGAAGGCTTCCGGGCATTCGATGATGTCAGCTATGGATAATCTGTCAGGGCGATCCTCTCGGGTGCCTTTGGCTGCTTCCTCAGTTAGCTTGGCTATGGCTTCCGAGAGTTCGTCGTCAGCAGAGGGCGGTTCTGTGGGGATGTTTGGGGTGTTTGGCATGATGCTCCTTGCGTTGAATGAGCGGTCGAAACCGCGTTTGGTATGTCACTAAACGCAACTAAAATCTGTGGTAGAAAATGATGGAGTCACTGCTCGATAAAGGTGTGCTTGAGAAAGGAGCCGTTGGCTGCGCTGTGAGAGCCTACCTGTCTGTGAAAGTTCGCCCTTCGGCCTCTTCCCTCCAGCCGTGCAACAGCCTAGTCTGTCCCGCATGAAGTGCTTCGCGGAGCACACGAGAAACAAGACAAGGAAGAAGTATGGCGGATCGTCTCGTCACCCAGGATCAGATCAACAAGGCCGCCTGGGCGGTGTGTGACACCTTTCGGGGTGTCGTGGATGCAGCGGATTACAAGAACTATGTCCTCACCATGCTGTTCCTCAAATACATCTCCGACGTCTGGAGCGATCACTATCAGGGCTACAAGGCGCAGTATGGCGATGCCCCCGAGCTGATCGAAGCCATGATGGCCAAGGAGAACTTCGTCCTGCCGCCTCATGCCAGCTTCGGCTTTCTCTACGAACACCGGCACGAACCGAAGAATGGCGAGCGCATCGACAAGGCCCTTCACGCCATCGAAGACGCCAACGGCACCAAGCTGCGCGACGTGTTCCAGGACATCAGCTTCAACTCTAACAAGCTCGGCGACGAGGATCAGAAGAACGACACCCTGCGCTTCTTGCTCGAAGACTTCGCCAAGGACGAGCTTGATCTGCGCCCGAGCCGGGTAGGGGCGCTCGATGTCATCGGTGGGGCTTATGAATACCTCATCTCCCGCTTTGCGTCGGAGGCTGGCAAGTCGGCAGGGGAGTTCTACACTCCGGCGGAGGTATCCACGCTCATGTCCCATCTGGTCCAACCGAAGGAAGGCGATCAGATCTGCGACCCGACCTGCGGCTCAGGCTCGCTTCTGATGAAATGCGGTCGGCGCATCCTGGAACAGACCGGCAAACGCACCTACGAGCTCTATGGTCAGGAAGCCATAGGGTCGACTTGGGCGTTGGCCAAGATGAACATGTTCCTGCATGGCGAGACCAACCACAAGATCGAATGGGGCGACACCATCCGCAACCCCAAGCTCCTAGATGGCAATGGCAACCTGCTGCATTTCGACGTGGTGGTGGCCAATCCGCCCTTCAGTCTCGATAAGTGGGGCATTGGCAGCGCCGAAAAGGACCCGTACAAGCGTTTCTGGCGTGGTCTGCCGCCCAAGACCAAGGGTGACTATGCCTTCATCTCGCACATGGTGGAGACCTTGAAGCCCGACACGGGGCGCATGGCAGTGGTGGTGCCTCATGGGGTGCTGTTCCGTGGCTCATCGGAAGGCAAGATCCGCAAGGCGCTGATCGAGGATAACCTGCTCGATGCTGTGATCGGTCTGCCCGAGAAGCTGTTCTTCGGCACGGGCATTCCGGCGGCGATCCTCATCTTCAAGCACAACAAGCCCGACAGCTCGGTGCTGTTCATCGATGCCAGCCGAGAGTATGAGGATGGCAAGAACCAGAACAAGCTGGGGCAGGAGCAGATCACCAAAATCATCGAGACCTATCGCGCCCGTGAGACGCTCGACAAATACGCCTATCGCGCCAGCCTTGAGGAGATCGCCGAGAACGACTTCAACCTCAACATCCCGCGCTATGTAGACACCTTCGAGGAGGAAGAGGAGATCGACCTCATCGCCGTCCGCACGGAGCGCAAGGCTCTGAACGCGGAAATGGCCGAACTGGAAGCCGAAATGGACGCCTATCTCAAGGAGCTTGGTTATGGTGCCTGAGGGGTGGGAGCTGCGCAGCTTACAGGAAGTATGTGAAAAGCAGATTTCCTATGGCATTGTTCAAACAGGTAATGACCCCAACGCGAACGTTCCGTGTTTACGGGTTGTCGACTTGTCGAAGCAGAAAATAGCTTTTGATGCATTGTTAAAAACAACAGAAGAGGTTCATCGAGCTTATCGGAAGACCATCTTGTGTGAAGGGGAGCTTGTTCTCGCGCTGCGTGGTGAGATTGGAACTGTAAAGCTAGTCTCGGGTGACTTGGTGGGTATGAATATCACTAGAGGATTGGCAAGAATTGCGCCCAAGAAGAGCGTCGTCTTTTCCAAGTTTCTCGAACAGCAAATTCGGTCTTCATTGTTCAAGGCCGCCTTGTTCAGGAAAGTTGGTGGGTCGGCTTTACAGGAAATTTCCCTTGGAGAGCTTCGAAAAGTTCCCGTTCTCCTCCCCCCGCTTCCCGAACAGAAGAAGATCGCCGAGATCCTGTCGACCTGGGATCGGGCGATTGAGGTGGCGGAGCGGCAGCTGGAAAATGCGCGGCTTCAGAAAAAAGCCCTGATGCAACAGCTCCTCACCGGCACCCGCCGCCTTCCCGGATTTGATGGCGAGTGGAAGACCGTGAAGCTGGGGGATGTGGCCGGAATCATTGTTTCGAACGTTGACAAGAAAACCCGGGAAGGAGAGGTCAAAGTTCGCCTGTGCAACTATATGGACGTCTACTCAAACGACGACATCAATGCATCAGACGAGTTTATGAAGGCGACAGCTTCCTCTCAACAGATCAAAAAATTCGCTGTTAAAGTTGGCGATGTAATTATTACAAAAGATAGCGAAGATCCAAAAGATATCGCGATTCCCGCCTATGTTGCGTCAGATTCTGGTGATCTTGTTTGCGGGTACCACTTGGCTATTTTGAGGCCTTTGGAGCAGCTTGATGGACGGTTTCTCAAGTATTTCATTGAGACGCCTCGTTCAAAGCATTTTTTCGCCTCGAGAGCCAACGGCGCAACTCGGTTTGGCCTGACGCTCCCAACAATTCATGAGGCAGAATTTAGTATTCCGAGCAAGCTGGAGCAAAAGGCCATTTCTTACGTGTTGAAGCACTGCGAGAAGCAACTACGGCAACTGCAAAAGAAAGTTTCCCACCTCCGCACTGAAAAACGCGCTCTCATGCAGCAGCTGCTGACGGGCAAGAAGCGGGTCAAGGTCTGATGTCTACCGTGAAAGCCCCCTGGAGCTATTATCAGCAGGTTGTCGTCGAGACCTATGAGGCCAGCCGACACGGCAGAGGTAAGGCGATCCATGTCCGCCCGGTTGAAGGCGAGGCGTTCCCTGTGACCATGGACGTGGAGTGTTCGCGCTCCATGCACTAGAACTATCCGGTCGGCACCCGCTTCCGTATCTATGCCAAGGAGACCAGCCGAGAAGGCAGCAAACCCTTCCTCTATTCTCATTTCAATTGGCCCTATGAGGTGGTGAGTAGCTGACCTTTTCGGTGGCAAAAGGCCTTTTTCTTCAACCACACCTTGCTCCTGCCGTGGCGGTTGTGCTGACATGGCGACACCTTAAGGTCGCTCCGCCGTCCTGCTTTCGCAAAGCCCAGTTTCTTGCCCGAGGCCATCATGCTTGATCAAATCACGCCTATCACTACTGAAGAAGCAGCTTCTAAAGTTCCGGCGCTGGCGCTGATGATCAATATGGGCTGGTCCTATGTCTCCGCCAATGAATGCCTCGCTCGACGTGGGTCCAATCGCGCCGTGTTACTGGAGGACAGTCTTCGGGTTTGGCTCGATGCCTATCGCTTTGATTATCGAGGCAGGCTCTATCCGCTGTCCGATGATGGCAAGGTGCAGGTGATGAAGGGCGTCACCAATCTCGGGCTTGCGCAAGGGCTGGCCAAAGCCAACGAGGCGCTGCACACCATCCTCACCCTCGGCATCACCATTTCCGAATTCATGCCCGACGGCCACAAGCAGTCCGTTACCGTTTCGCTGGTCAACTGGAAAGACATTGGGGCCAACCGGTTCGAGGTGACCGAGGAAATGAGCATTGAACGACAGGGCCAGACTACAACCTATCGCCCGGACATTGTCGGCTTCGTCAACGGGCTGCCGCTGCTGATCGTAGAGGCCAAGAAGGCGGTGACGGCCAACAAGGACAAGATGGTGGAAGAGGCCATCTCCCAGCATATCCGGAACCAGATGCCCGACGGCATCCAGAGCCTTTATGCCTATGGCCAGGTTCTCATGGCACTTGCCGAAAGCCAGGCCCGATATGGCACCACCGAGACACCGAAGAAATTCTGGGCAGCATGGCATGAGGAAGAGATCTCTGAGGCTGATATGCTGGCGATCAAGAACAGGCCACTTGCTGAGGCACAAAAGACAGCATTGTTGGCAGGACTGTCGGCAAGGGTGAAGGCGCATCTTGTGGCGCTATGGTCTGCCGATATGGCAATCACCGAACAGGATCGGCTGTTGATCGGCATCGCCAGGCCGGACCGACTGCTGGAGTTCGTTCGCTACTTCCTGCTGTTTGACAGTAAAGTGGGCAAGATCGCGGCTCGGTATCAGCAGTTTTTCGGCGTTCGCGCTATGCTGGCCCAGGTGCAGCAGCGTGACGAGAAAAGCGCCTCAGGCAAGAAACGCAAGGGCGGCATCATCTGGCACACCACCGGCTCGGGCAAGAGCTACACCATGGTGTTCCTCTGCCGCGCCCTGTTGCATAACCCAGACCTTGCCAAATGCCGATTGCTCATCGTGCTCGACCGCACAGACCTTGAGAAGCAGCTGGCGGCCACCTTCCGGTCTGGTGGTGCTTTCGGTTCGGCTATTGCGACCAAGAAGGAAGGCGAGAAGGCCAGGGCCGAAAGCGGACAGGATCTTGCAAAGCGGATCGGGGCAGGAACCGACCGGATCATCTTCACCCTGCTGCAGAAGTTCAACTCGGCCACCAAATACCCCGAGTGCAAGAATGACAGCGAGGACATGATCGTGCTGGTGGATGAAGGCCACCGCAGCCAGGGCGGCGAGAACCACGAGCGGATGCAACTTGCTCTGCCCAATGCTGCCTTCATCGCATTCACTGGAACGCCGTTGCTCAAAGAGCGCAAGACCGAGAACAAATTCGGCGAGATCCTTCACGCCTACACCATGCGTGAGGCCGTGGATGATGGCACGGTTACGCCTCTCCTCTATGAAGAACGCCAGCCACAGCTTGATATCAATGACAAGGCCATCGATAACTGGTTCGAGAAGATCACCACAGGCCTGACCGATGAACAGAGGGCCGACCTCAAGCGCAAGTTCTCCAGCAAGGGCCAGGTTTATGGCGCAGAACAGCGCATCCGGCTGATCGCCTACGACATCGCCACGCACTTCTGTGACAGCTTCAAGGCTATCGGCCTCAAAGGGCAGTTGGCGACGGACAGCAAGCTCTCGGCTATCCGCTACAAGAAGGTGCTGGATGAAACGGGGATGGTCACCTCTGCCGTTATCATTTCGCCACCAGACACCCGCGAAGGCCACGAAGACACCAATGCTGCCAATGCACCCGAGGTGCAGACCTGGTGGGCGGACAATGTCGGCAATGATGCAGATGCCTATGAAGAAGGCATCATCTCAGGCTTCTCCCTGGTTGGACCTCCGGACATCCTGATTGTGGTCGACAAACTGCTCACCGGCTTTGATGAGCCGCGCAATGCCGTGCTCTATATCGACAAGGACCTCAAGCAGCATAACCTGCTCCAGGCCATCGCCCGTGTGAACCGGCTGCATGAGGATAAGAAGTTCGGCTATCTGGTTGACTATCGCGGCATCCTCAAGGAGTTAGACACTTCACTGCACGACTATCAAAAGCTTGCCGAAGAGACACGCGACGGTTACGACCCGGAAGATCTTGAGGGCATTTACGCCAATGTCAGCACCGAGTATCTTCAGCTCCCGAAACTGCATCGAGAGCTTTGGGCCCTGTTTGCTGACGTCCAGAACAAGGCCGACAAGGAGCAATTCCGCCGCCTATTGGTGCCGAAGACGGTGACCGAAGAGGGGATGAGCTTTGATGCCAACCTCAAGTTCCGCGAGGACTTCTATGTGGCGCTGACCAACTTCGGAATGTGCCTCAAGCTGGCGACTTCGTCCCGTGCCTTCTTCGAAGATCCCGGTTTTGATGAGGTGAAGTTGAACCGATACAAGGCTGATCTCAAGTTCTTCATGGCAATCCGACAGCAAGCACGAGCCGATGCTATGGAGACAGTGGACTTCTCGCAATATGAGAAGCAGATCCGCAATCTGCTCGATCATCAGGTCACCGGAGTTGCCATCAAGGACCCCGATGGCTTGATTCAGGTTGGCGGAAATACAGGCGACAGTTCTGAGGACCCTGAAGACTGGAGCGATGAGAAGAAGAAGAATGAGGCCGATCTTATCCGTACTCGCGTCACCCAGACCATCGAGGTGGATCTGGCTGATGATCCCTACGCCCAGGCCATCTTCTCGGAGCTATTGCGAGAGGCCATCGCCGAAGCCGAGGCCATGTTCGACTTCCCTGGAAAGCAATACGATCTGTTCAAGGATCTTGAGGAGCAGGTGAAAGGTGGTGCTCCAGCGGACATCCCCGAAGCAATCAAGGAAAACCGTCATGTTCGAGCCTACTTCGGCATTTTCAAACAGCAGGTTGATCCAGTTCGCTTCGAGGAGCTGGGTGAAGAGCATTTCATTGCCGAGGCGCAGCTGGTAGATGGTGTGGTGATGAATGCCATCGCCGCCAACTCACTTAGCCGGGAAGACATCATGAACGACATCAGCAGGAACCTGTTGCCGCCTTTCTTCAAGACCTACGGCGACATAACGATAGCGCAAAAGCTGATCGCTGCGATCCAGGATAAGGTGAGAGCAGGGGCTACCAATGGCAGCTTCTGAAGAAACCGAACCAGAGCGCCATCTGCTTGTCTATGGTGACACGAGGCTGCCTTACGTTGTTCTCCGCGAAGATCGCCCTTCAGGCAAGATCGCCATCAATGTGGAGCCCAATGGAACCGTTCAGGTGCTGGCTAGTGCGGGAGCATCACTTGTGGCTATCCAGAAAGCCGTACAGTCCAAAGCCCGGTGGATCTCCGATAATGTGGCTCAAGCGCAGGAACGGCGCAGCAATGTTCTCGAACGTGAATATGTGAGTGGTGAGGAGATCTTTTATCTTGGCCGACGCTATCAGCTCAAGCTGATCGATGTCCCTAAGGTGGAACGCAAAACACGGCTCTATCGCGGCAGTCTTGAGATTTTTACTGAGACCCATGATCCCGACACCATTCGTGTAAGGATACGAGCCTGGCATAAGTTCCGTGCCCAACAAGTCTTCTCTCAAGGCATCAAAGAGATTTCTGCCAAGCTGCCCTGGATCGAGACACCACCCAAGTTCGAACTTCTCGAGATGCAGAAGCGGTGGGGAAGCTGTGCGACCGATGGCATTGTGAGGCTGCATCCATTTTTGGTTCGGGCTCCTCGGGATTGTATCGAGCATGTGCTGCTGCACGAGCTTTGTCACCTCAAGGAGCATAATCACAGCAAGGCATTCTACGACCTGCTGGACCGCTACCAACCAGGCTGGCAATCCATCAAGGCAAAACTCGATGACTGGGCGGAAGTGCTGCTGAACGAGTAACCATTTAGGGAACTTGATGTTCTAGTTGATGAACTTAAATTTTACACGTTAGAGAACAGAAGGCGATCTTTGGGAGAAGACGGTAGGATATGGCGTACAAGACAACGTCTAAGCACATGCAATATATTTCGGTTAAACTTGCATCTGGAATGAGAGTTCCTGAGAAAAATAAAGGGCCTCGTTCCAAATTGTCTGAGTTTGAAAAAGACATGCTCAGAGAAAAGAGAAGCTTAGCTAAAGTTCGGCAAATTTATGAGCTTGAAAAAGAAATTGAAAGGGGACTCGCTGCGGGTGAGAATATTGGCTGGCTTAAGCTCAAGCAGCAGGACTTGAAATCTGGGCGTGTCCCGGTAGATCTTCGTTATGCAGACAGTAGCTATATTTCAAGGGTTATAAACACCTCCAAAAAGAAAGTTAGTCGAAAGGTCTTGGCCAACGAGAAAGCACGGCTAAGCCGACCTACTTATTCGCTCAGGGACAAGAATGCTGGTGATAAACTTAGCCTTTTGAAGGTATCCAGGAAAAGTGTGGAGATAGACGTTCATGATCTTTCGAAGAGGAAGCTTACCCCATCGGGAATAATGATAATTAAAACACTATTTGAACACTTAGAGATCGATGAAATCTCTAGTATCTTAAAGGTGCCTAAGGATTTCTTGGAGAAGACCCAAATAAGTCCATTTTACACTCTGTCTGGAAGTCTTTGTTCGGAAGATATTTTAATGGTTGTTGAAACTATTGTCGGGAACAGTGGGACTTGCTAAACAGGAAAGAGAAATGTATTTGGAAGACCTTATCGATTTCGTACTATTTGGTGCTCCGGTCAATGCTTGCTCTAAGCATGGTGCCGGGGACATTCTCGAGCGCATGCTCCAATATTGTATAAATGCATGAGGACAGCCTCAATTCCCTGCTGTCCTCGTCGAAGAGCTGCTCTTTGATCAGCTGTTCAATTGGCTGTGTATACAGTATCTCGCAATCTTCCCCAAACTCACTAATGGCTTCTGTCCGAAGTTTTTTAAGTGCCTCTCTGGCCGCTTCGAAAAGAGCATCTAAGTCGCTTACCTCGTACTCGAGTGTTATTTTGACTTTTTCGATAATGTCGCACATTGATCTCTTCTCCAAATTATTTCCCAAGCTCCTTGATGAAGCGGCGTGATACTAAGTGGCGTTATTACTCTCGCGGTACATTTGGGTCAAGCACACTGACGCTAGATACGCAATCGAAGTAAGAATGAGGATGAGTGGCATAAGCCTATACGCATATAAACAATTGATATTACATTGTGATTGTCTGGATGGAAGAGCCGGTAGAGCCGAGAGTGGAGTATCCAGAGACAGTGTAGATGCCATCAAATTGGCAGGGCCATAGGCGTATTTTTTAAAACGCATACTCGGTTGAATCTGTTACAGCGAGTTGCTACATTGCAGTTCATCGCAACGGGTTTAAGTAGTTGATTTGTTTAAAAAATAGGCTTTGATATCTAGAATCCCTCTCTCTCCGCCATTTTTCAAGCGACAAATTTGAATTTATATAGCAAATTCAATCTCTTGATGTCTGCCTCCCTGCAAGATCCCCCAAATTTGCTACACATTTTGCTACACAAACCTATGCAAAGGTCTATGGCCCTTTCCACGGGTTTTTTTAATTCTATCATGTTGAGTGGAGCAGATTGAGCGCTCCAACCCACCAGGGAAGCATTCGAACCAAGCGGCCCGGTACTGTTCGATTTTCACGAATTGCAACATGCGATTATGTGCCTGCATCACAGCCGGTTCGTTTCAGGCGTGAAAGTGATGTTGGCCCTGAGGCACCATGGCAATTGGTGTCTGTTTGAGTGGATAACCAAGCTCTAATGCTGGGAAGAGATCTACCTGATGCACCTTAATCGAAAGAATTACAAGTTCGGTGATGGTTATTAGAGTGCCAGACAAATCCAAAAAGCAGACTGCTATTTATCAGGATATTTCCTGCCTTCTCCAACCGATTTCAAGCAAACTGAATTAAATGGCGTAAAAACGGCATCAAACGCCTTGTGCGACATTCTTTTAAATACGACTATGACACTAAATTTCAATTGGTGGTTTAGGGGCATGACAATGCGTGCATATGTGCTGGATCGTTTTAATGAAGGTCGCTCTGTAGGTGTCCTTTGTCGTGTTAATTTCTCTGATTATGTTTCACACTTGCCAACCGACTATCGAGATTATTTTGTACAAAGGGGGATTACAACAAATCGTTATTTAGACAACCTTTGGGAAACAATTGTTGAGAAGAAGCATATTCCTCTTTTGGTAATTGTCGCCAGCGACGAAGATGCTGCACCTCCTAAGGCTTCAGAGGTTACCTTAAGGGAAGGTTGGAAGATATTGGATGGACTGCAACGAAGCCATCGCATGAAGTTGCTGTTTGAAATTGTGCAGTACCAACTCGAAAACGTTGATCAGCAAGCAAACCTATTGGATGAACCGGATCCAATCCCAAAAGAAGTAAAAAAGCATAGAGATTGGCTTTTAGAAAGTGACTGCCCAACTTCGTTGTTTGTGAAGGTACTCAGAACAAAGCGAAAATTAGGCCAAGAAGCATTCAAAAGAGTGTTCGAAGATATCAGCCTGTGGTTAGAGGTGTGGTTCGGTCTCGATGAGAACGAGCAAATTCAGAAGATGCTTATTCTAAATGCAGGCCATAAATCAGTGAACATTAAGCATCAAATCGAATTGTTGTTTTCTGACTATTTTACCGTTTTAGAGCGGAACCTTGGTGGTCGTGCAGTGATCAGAGAGCGGGATAAGAGTTCAATAATTTACAGCAAATCAAGAAACGCCGGGCAGTTTCACTTTTCTCATTTGGTAACCGCATTCCAATCACTTGATGAAGGCAAACCCGTATCCACTAACGCGGACTTCGCCGCAGAAAAATCACTTTCTATGCCGTCAGTTGAGGACAGCAAGTTAGAGATAAATGTTGATCTTCTGGAGGCTTTTGCAAAGTTCTTGTGTAAGCTTGATCAGGCTTTTTCCCAAACTGATACGGCCGTAAAGTGGCTTGGTCGTGAAGTGGTGTTGGCTGGTCTTTTCGCTGCGGTGGGAAAGCATTCTGAAAAAATTGGAGCGCCCAAAACAGAAGTCTTGCTCGAATTCTCAGGACACCTCGCGGAATTCAAAGAATGGTTGAATTTGGATGAGTTTGAACAGGCGCGAAATAGTCTTAACTTGGCCAAAGTGAATATTGGAAACAAGAACAAGTTTGCGGTTCAGTCTGCCACCCTGAATTATTTGAGTGATTATAATAGTCCCAATCCAAATTGGAACGAATTGTTTGGTGGGGGGCATTCTGATGATCTTTAAAGAAAAATTCTTAGATCTAGCTCATCCATTTTTCAGTATGAATGAACTTGATGATGATGCAACAGAAGAGATTTTTGAAAAGTACTATGAGGTTGAAGGGCGCATTGAGTTATTAAAGAAGAAGCTCGCTGATCTGGCCGAAGGGGACCAGGCCGCGCTGGATGTCTTGACGGCATTTCTTTCTGATGAAAACTCCACCAGATTTTTGCAATCTGAGAAGGCGAATGCGTTCCTTAAGATTCTTGCGTTGGCAAGCAACATTACTTCAGACACATGGAATAAAGACGCTGCTGATGCATACCCCATTAGGGCCGTGTTTTTGACGGAAGATAATGGAATTGACCCGCCGTATTCGGCTTCGGGAACTCCATTAACAAACTTTTTTTTCAACAGTGATGACGTTGTGAACTCCGTTGGTTTTGTCGACTTTCGCACTGATCCTGATTCAAATAGACTGGCTCGTCAAGCTACGTGGTCGCCTCAAGGTCGTGATACTGTCGAGGTTTGGACTGTGATACTTCTGCTGGAAAATATCGACAATGTAGATGGTTGTGTCGCGATTTTTTCATCTCAAGGCGATGCTGAAAAAGCACGTTCCTATCTAATGCGCATTCCGGGCACATCCGCGCATGGATTCCAATTTTATCCGCGCACCGATTCCGATCGGATCCGCGCAGTGATTCCGGGGCATCCGCGCACCCCCTGATGTAATGCTGCGAGGCAATCAGCAGCAGGCTACCTTTCCGTTTTTATGGACTGGAAGGTTGCCCAATGAAGAGATTGCCAATGCGAAAAATTAGAGAAGCTCTCCGCCTGTCTTGTGAGGGTATGTCAACCCGTCAGGCCGCTGCTAGTCTGTCGATAGGTGGCACGACATTGCGGGAGTATCTGTATCGCGCGAAAGAGGCCGGACT
>NZ_FOVR01000007.1 GCF_900115225.1 Cohaesibacter marisflavi
GCGGTAACGTGCGAAGCTTACTGATACTAATAGCTCGATAGGCTTGATTACTCTCATTTGTCTATATTCATTCAAGGCTACTTTTGCTCCGCAAAAGTGCTAAAACTAAGCGATAGGCGCTTTTTGCTCTAGCAAAACGCCGGTAGCTCAACCAGCTTCTCTGTTTGTTATTCGCCGGCCCGGTGGTTATGGCGAGGACACCAAACCCGATCCCATCCCGAACTCGGCCGTTAATATCCTCTGCGCCAATGGTACTCCGTCTTAAGACGTGGGAGAGTAGGTCGCTGCCGGGCCTGCTAATAACAAACATTCAAAAACCCCCCGTGCTCCATAAGCCGGGGGGTTTTTGCGTATATGGACAATATATATATATATGCTAGCACTAAAGTGGTGCGACGTCCGTAATTCTCCGATTTTCCTAAATTTCAAAAAATCGTTCTAATTGATTTCAATGAATTAAGAAACTAGCGGTTTTTGAAACAGAATATATTTCTTAATTTATATATTAAGACAATATTAGACAAATTAGGGCCTGAAAGTGGGCAGCGTTGTGCTTTGTAAAATGGCGTGTCTAAGGACATTGGAACATCGTTTTGAATAGTTAAATTATTGATTTAATTGGTGAAATTAAATTTACATAAGAACCTGATTGTGTTCTGAAATATATTATCTAGTATTTATTTGTATCGTAATGCGATTAAATTGCATTATAATGTGGGCATTCTAATGACCTCCTCTTAGATCGGGCGACTATAAAGAGTAAGATTATCAGTATCTTGCCGCGCTTGTGGACTGAAATCTACAAAGTGCATCGCATTGTGGTTAATCATAAAGGGAGGAACTTTATGGAGCACGCCAAAAGTACGGATCACGGATCCTTTTTGTGGCGCTTTTCGAAAAAATTCAATTTTGCAGCAGATAAGTTGATCCCGGAATCCTTTGTTTTCGCTCTTATCCTGACTGCTATTGTTTTCGTACTTGCCTTTTTCCTGACTGACTCTGGTCCGATGAAGATCGTAAACGCCTGGTACGGTGGTCTCTGGTCTATGATCTCGTTTGCTTTTCAAATGACGATCATGGTCGTTTTGACCAGCATGGCGGCTAAATCGCCGCAGTTGGAAAAGATTCTTTCTTCTATCGCCAGTACCCCGAAATCGGCTGCCAGCGCTTATGTCATCTTGATTATATTTGCAACGGTCGCCAGTTGGATCAACTGGGCGTTCGGAACCATTCTATCGCCTGTATTGGCGATGTATCTGTCCAAGAATATCAAGAAGGTGCATTTCCCTCTGATGATCGCGGCTGGATATGCCTGCATGATCATGGTTCAACCGATTTGTCCAAGCATTTCGGCTGTAGCTCTGCTAGCTTCTCCTGACCACTTTATGGTCGATCAGGTGGGCGTGATGCCTGTGAGTGAAACCGCGTTCAACCCGCTTGGCTTGATCATGGTTGCTATCCTGTTTGTTGTGACTTTGATGGTTACTATCAAGACAACTCCACCGGAGGATGAGGTTGTTTCTTTTGATGGTGAAATCAACCTGCAGGTAGAGGGAAAAGATGAAGCGAATGAAACTTTCGCGGATAAAATGAATAACAGCCGGTTGGTGCTGGGTGTCTTTTCGCTCATAGGAATCGTCTATTTCATCTACCATTTCATGACAGGCAATGGCCTGACGCTTAACTTCATCATCTTTATCTTCCTGATTGCCGATCTTATTCTCTATAAGACACCGAAAAAGTTTGTTGATGCCGTCAAACATAATATGGTGCTGGCAGCTAACGTTATGATCCAGTTCCCCTTTTATGGTGGCATCATGGGGGTCATGGCAAAGACCGGCCTGACGGGGGTTCTCGCCAATGGCCTCATTTTTCTTGCCAGTGAACACACCATTTATTGGTTCTCCTATGTTTCCGCTTCGATTGTGAACCTGTTCGTACCGTCTCAGGGCGGTCAGTGGATTGTGCAGGGGCCAATTCTGGTTGAAGCTGCCCAGGCGTTTGATGCACATATGCCATCTATCGTAACGGCTTTCATGATGGGGGATGAAGCAACCAACCTCATTCAGCCGCTCTACATCATTCCGGCATTGGCGCTGGTTGATATCGAGCTGAAGAAGGTTTGGGGCTTTATGGCCTTTATTTGGTTTATCTGGTTCATAACATCCACAATCGGACTGATTTTGTTTCCGATGATTTTATAGAAGAGCACCCTCAACATACGATCGATAGGGCTCTCGAATTGGTTTTCGGGAGCCCTTTTAGGTTGTTTTATAGTTTTGGCTGATTCTGAAGAGGCTTTCCCATAAGGTGTCTTTTGCTCGTATCCTGGCCGATATCTATGCGAGCGGTGAAGAACTGACTCAATTTTTCGTGGATTTTGGCGTAGTATTGCCATAAAGCAGATGATTTTTTAACGGGACCCAAACGGAGCATTGCGAAAATAGCAAAAGCAGAAGACACTTTTGGTTAAGTTGTTACATTGCGTGTTTGTTGAACGCTTCGATGGGAAGAGGGAGAAGCTATGAGTTTGTTTTTCGTAAAAAAGGCTGCCAAACTGGCTCAGGTTGGTGCTGCTGCATTGTTGGTTCCTGCGGTTTTCTCCGGTCCCGTTCTGGCGGCAAGTGATACGCCTTTTTTCACCGGCGTGTGGGAGCTGAATGACGGCAAGACCGTTCGGCCTTTGGTCATGAGCGACTGGCTTATCTTTGACGGCAAATTGCCCAACACGTGGCTCTATATGGCAAAGGGTTCTGTTCCTGGGCAGCAATATCGCTTTCTGGCGCGCAATGTTGGCGTCAATGGCGTTTCGGCTGCCTTGGTCGATGTAGCCCGTGTCGATGATACACATATGACCTATCGGGTGAGTGCCAAGGGGGCGATCATCGAGCAGGGCGAAGCCACGCGTCTAAGTGTACCCAATGCCAATGACTCCTGTCTGGCCGTTGATACCGAGCTGCAAGATCTGCTTGGCAACTGGGTTGTGGCGACAGATAAGAAGAAACGGGTTAAATTGAGTGAAGCGGAGCTGAATTTTGATGGTCAAAAGCAGGCTGTTGAACTGCGCCCCATCCGCACAGGACAGGTTGGCCTGGTTGTGAATGGCGCGCCTTATGCGCTCTTTACTGATGCAGGCGGCGATTATGCGGTCTTGCAAGTTTTGCCAACCGGTACTGCATCCTTTGCAGGCGGCCCGATCGGGCAGCATGTGAATTTCGCTCAAGAGGTTGTTTTGCGTCGGACCAATGGTCGGTGTGATGCTGCGATAGCAGGACGTCTCAAGCTGCTTGGCAAGCCGCATAAATAAGTGAAATCTCGCCTTTGCTAATTCTGCGCTGTCAGTGGTTGCTGGGCCTTGGCCTGTCATGAAACCGACAGCCGCAGTATTTAGCATGTCCTCTTTCATCTGCTGTGCAAAGGAAGGTCCGTTATGAAACTGATTTCAAAGGCCAAAGCATTTGGTGGAGAGCAGCGGCTCTATCGGCACCAGTCCAAGGTCACTGGAACCGAGATGGAATTCTCGGTGTTCCTGCCGCGTGAAGCGTTGGAGGGTTTCGTGTGTCCAACTCTCTTCTATCTGTCGGGGCTGACCTGTAGCTGGGAAGAAGTGGTAACCCAAGGCTTGCCACAAATGCATGCGGCCAAGCATGGGCTTATCTTTGTTGCGCCGGACACCAGTCCGCGGGGCGATAATGTTGCTGATGATGATGCCTATGATCTGGGACAATCTGCCAGCTTCTATCTTGATGCAACAGAAGAGCCTTGGTCGGACCATTTCAAGATGGAGACCTATCTGACATCTGAATTGCCCAAGCTTCTAATGGGGGCCTTGCCGGTGGATGAAGATGCAATGGGCATAACCGGCCATTCCATGGGCGGACACGGCGCCTTGACGCTGGCCTTGCGTCATCCGACACTGTTTCACTCGGTTTCTGCGCTGGCACCGATCTCCAATCCGGTTTCTGGCCTTTGGGGACGCAAAGCCTTTGAGGCTTATTTGGGCGAAGAAGAAGCCCATTGGGACGATCACGATGCCTGCGCGCTGATCGCCAAACTAGGCTGGGAAGGGCAGATCCTCATCGATCAAGGGCTGGCCGATGAATATCTGGAAGACCAACTGAAGCCATGGGCTTTTGAAAAAGCCTGCCGCCTGGCAAATGTCGATCTGACCATGCGGCTTCATGGTGGCTATGATCATTATTATCATTTCATCGCCAGTTTCATGGCCGATCATATCGAATGGCACGCGAAGCGCCTCGAGTGATCCGGGCCGAGTGCGCTCGTCGTTGTTGCAATCCTGACGCGATGCTGAGACTGCCTGCCTGAGGGGAACTACGCACATTTTGCGGGTTATCCTCAAGCGGGAGCAGATTCCTAACGAATTGCTAATTTTTTTCTCCCCTTTGACGATCAGAATCAGGCACATGTGATTCTCGATCCATATATCCTGATTTCAACATGGACCAGCTGTCATCATGGGCTGGATCATCTGCGGCTGGTCGACCGTATGCTGCGAGGTGTGAGGCCTTTGCTTTTGGGGCATATGGGTAGAACGAGCCGTTCATTTGTCGCAAGGCTATTTGAAAAGGCTCCGAGGGAGATAATAATGTCCGAAGAGTCTACTTCGGTTGGCAATCAGGCCCAAGAGGGTCTTGGTCGCCAAGTGCTGTTGGGTGCGCAAATGCTGTTCGTGGCATTTGGGTCGTTGGTTCTGGTTCCACTCCTAACCGGTCTGAGTTCGTCGGTTGCACTGTTTACTGCAGGGGCTGGCACGCTGGTTTTCCAACTTGTCACAAAGCGTTCTGTACCGGTCTTTCTGGCTTCGTCCTTTGCCTTCATCGCGCCGATTATTTACGGCACCGAGCAATGGGGCGTTCCAGCCACGATGTCGGGCCTGTTTGCAGCCGGCTTGGTGTATGTGGCGCTGTCTTTCCTCGTGCGCTGGAAGGGACAAAAGATCATTGACAGGGTGTTGCCGCCCATCGTGATTGGTCCGGTCATTATGGTCATCGGGCTTTCGCTTGCTCCTATTGCGCTTAATATGGCGCAGGGCAAGACAAGCGATGGGGCGGTACAGTTGGTGCCCTTTGATCAGTCTGTCATCATCGCGCTGGTATCGGTAAGTGTAACGGTGCTTATCACTCTGCTGGGCAAAGGCATGTTCAAGCTGGTGCCGATCCTGTCTGGTATCCTGTCTGGCTATGCGGTTAGCGTAATGTTCGGCGTGGTGGACTTTTCTGCCATTTCTGCCGCTCCTGTCGTGGCCGTTCCGCCGTTCGTCTTCCCGGAGTTCAATCTGGAAGCCATTCTGTTCATTCTGCCTGTTGCCATCGCTCCGGCGATTGAGCATATCGGCGATATTGCGGCAATTTCCGGTGTCGCCAAGAAAGACTTCTTCACCAAACCTGGCCTCAAGAACACGTTACTTGGTGATGGTCTGGCCACCAGTCTGGCTGCCTTGTTTGGTGGACCGCCGAACACCACCTATTCGGAAGTGACCGGCGCTGTTGCCCTGACCAAGGCTTTCAATCCAGCCATCATGACATTCGCTGCAATCTGGGCTGTTGTGCTGTCTTTCTCCGGGACGCTTGGCGCTGTTCTGGCGACCATTCCGGTGCCTGTCATGGGCGGCATTGAGGTGATCCTGTTTGGTGCCATCGCCGTGGTTGGCGTTTCGACGCTTCTCAAGGTCGGGGATGAGCTAACCGAAGCCCGCAACCTGATCATTGCTTCTGTTGTTCTGGTGATCGGCATTGGCGGATTGGAAGTCGGTATCGGCGATTTTGCGATCAAGGGCATTGGCCTCTGCGCAATCGTGGCCATTCTACTCAACCTGATTCTGCCAAAGCAGAGATCTGAAGAAGCCAAGGTTGAAGCGGCTGAATAAAAGGGGCCCGCTCCCCTTGCTCTAAAACGAACACAAAAGGCCGCGTCGGACGATGCGGCCTTTTTGCTTGTCAGCATCCCACATGGTTTGCCTTGTCGGTTTCGTTATAAAAGCGGGCCAAGGTTTCTGAAACCAAGGCCTGAAGCCGGTCTTTTACATGGCGCTTGACCGGGTGGGCCTTAAGGTCCGGATGGTAGACAAGCCAGGCTTCCTGCGGGTGATAAATCGTATCGCTCACTTGAACAAAGCCTTCCTCATGGCCAATCCAGGCTGGAAGGATACCCATGGCATTGCCCTTCTTGATCATGTCGATGAGGCCTTCCTGCTGGTTGGCGATAAAGCGCGGAGATTTCCCTTCAAGGATTGAGGCAATTGCCTTGTTTGAACTGGAATGGGGGCGGGTGTGGCCAAAGCCGACCCAATTCTGTTGTTGCCAACTGGCGGGATCGAAGGCGTCGGGATGGGTCTTGCAATAGTCCTGCGAGCCGAAAATACGATAGGTGAGATAGCCCAGCTTGACCGAGATGAGATTGCCCTGTTTGGGCACCTTGTTTCGAATGGCAAGGTCTGCTTCAAGGCGCGATATGCTGAGATATTCATCCTGAGACAGAAAGGTGAAATTGACGGGCGGCGTGTCTTCCGTATGAGGCATGGACGGTGTCAGGCGCTCGATATGTCTTGATGCTAGCCGCAGGGACCATGGCCGCACCTCGATCGTCAGGCGAACGGATTCCCGGGCCGGATTGGCTGCACTGGCGCGGCGCTGCAGGTCTGCCGCAGACAGGGCCATATTGTTGGCAGCTTCGAGCAATTGCTCGCCGGCCTGGGTCAATTCAAAACCCTGCTGATTATGGTCGAACAGGCGGAGGCCCAAATTGTCCTCAAGGCGAGAGATATGCCTCCCCACCGTTGGCTGCGAGAGCCCCAGATCGGCGGCGGCTGCGCTGAGGGTTCCCGTTTTCGCAACACGCAAAAAGCTTCGGATGGCGTTCCAGTCAAAATCCATATTGCTTGCTCCTCGCTATTCAAAAATGAATAACAAGATAGGATATTATTGGATTATTTTTGATTGGCAAGGGCGTAAAAGGAAGAGGGTCCAACAGATACAGGAGGTCTTCATGCTTGTCTGGATTGGCACGAAATTCGGCATTAATTGGTTTGGCAAGGCCCGCGCGGCGAAGCGGCGACCAAAGGCGGATCAGCTTCCCGATTGCGAAGCTATGCGCGATTTGATCAAGGGGCTCTATTTTTAAACGCGGGTTTTGTCGCTCCTGCGTTGATTGCTGACGTTGAAAAAAATCTGGCCAAACCGCCTGCTCACGGAGCGTCGGTTTGGCCAGATTTTTGTTTTCTCACAGCAATTCAGGGGCGGTTCTTTTCCAGAAAGGCGCCCATGCGCTCCACGGCCTTGAGAATATTTTCAAGGCTGTTGGCATAGGAAAGCCGGATATAGCCTTCGCCATAAACGCCAAAGTCCGGCCCGCCAATGGTGGCGACACCTGCTTCTTCGAGTAGACGCGAAGACAGCTCCTTTGCCTTGAAGCCTGTTTGCGTCACATTCGGGAAGGCATAAAAGGCTCCTTTGGGCATGACGCAGGAGACATTGGGCAGCTCATTGAGCGCTGCGACCACGGCTTTGCGGCGCGTGTCGAACTCAACCATCATCGCGTCGGCTGCGTCCTGAGGGCCGGTTATGGCGGCGATGCCTGCGAACTGGGCGGCGGAGTTGACGCAGGAATAGGAATTCACTGCCAGCTTGCGGACATGATCATAAAGGCTTTCAGGCCAGACCGAGAAGCCCAACCGCCACCCTGTCATGGCATAGGTCTTGGACCAGCCATTGAGCAGGATCAGCCTGTCTTCCAGTTCAGGATAGGAGGAGAGGCTCTGGTGTTCGAGGCCGTCAAAGGTCATGCGTGAATAGATTTCATCGGACATGATGGCCACCTCCGGCCAATCGGCGAGGCCCTTGACCAGTTTGTCGATCTCGCCTTTTGGCGTAACGCCGCCCGTCGGGTTGGACGGGCTGTTGACGATGATGAGGCGGGTATCCTTGGTGATCAGAGACAGCAACTCATCGGCCGAGAAAGCAAAGCCGTTTTCCTCGCGCAACGGTACTGGAATGGGCCGGGCGCCGGTGAATTCGATCATCGAGCGATAGATGGGAAAGCCCGGATCGGGATAGAGAATATCAACGCCGGGTTTTCCGAATAGCGTGATGGCCATATACATGGTGACCTTGCCGCCGGGCATGATCATGATGCGGTCTGGCGAAATATTAGCGCCATGGTGGGCCTTGAGATCTCCTGCCACCACCTCTCTGAGGCGTGGAATGCCAACGGCGGGGGTATAGCCGTGCTCTCCGGCCCTCAACGCCTCAATGGCGGCTTCGACAATATGGTCGGGGGTTTTGAAATCCGGTTGCCCGATGCCGAGATTGATGATGTCTTTGCCCTCGGCTGCCAACTGATTGGCGCGAGCGAGCACGGCAAAGGCATTTTCGTCACCGAGATTGAGGAAATTGTCGACGGGGTGGAGCATTGGGTCTCTCTCCGAGGCTGAATTGCTTTATGGTTGGCAACAGGATAGGGGCTGGGCAAAGGCGCGTAAAGTCTGTTGAGATACTGGTCTTTGCGCAAGCAAGCCGCTAACTTGGGCAGGACCAAATCAGTTTGACGATTAAGGGAGCCAACCATGATCAAAGCTATGTGGAGTGAGATGGGGCGCGATGATTTCGCCGATCCTGCGCTGGCTGATGCGGTGGCCGTGCTTCCCATTGCGGCGATTGAACAGCATGGTCCGCATTTGCCTACCGGTACGGATGCTATTTTGGCTGAGGGCTATATCGAAGCGGTTCTAGCGGAAAAGCCTGATGATCTGCCGATCATATTCCTGCCCGTGCAACAGGTAGGCTGGTCCGAGGAGCATCTGGATGGGGCTGGTACCCTGACGTCGAACTGGAAGCATCTGCTCCCGCTCTGGACGGACATTTGCCTTTCCGTGAAAAGGGCCGGTGTCAAGCGGCTCATCATCATCAACAGCCACGGCGGCAATGTGCCTTTGATGGATATTCTCATTCAGGATCTGCGCGTGCATCATGGCATGGTGGCTTCGGCTACCAACTGGCTGCGGCTGGGCTATCCGGAAGGGCTGTTCGAGCCGGACGAGATCGCCTATGGCATTCATGGTGGCGATGTGGAAACCTCCATGATGCTGGCCTTGCGGCCTGATCTGGTTTGCCTTGATGAGGCCGGGGTGTTTCCATCGCGCCAGCAAGAGATGGCAGAAGGCAACGAGCATCTGCGTTTTTATGGGCGCAAGCAGTTGGGCTGGATGGTGACGGATCTGAACGAAGCCGGCGTTGTGGGTGATGCTGCTCGGGCAAACGCTGAGAAGGGCAGAAAACTCATAGAGTATATTGCAGGGCAGTTTGTTTCCTATGCCAGAGAGGTTGTGAAAGTGGCGCCTTTCAGCTCTTGACCTTCCTGTTACTGGAACCCCTATATGTATTCTTGACTTTAAAATTCCTGTTAAAAGCTGGTCTTGATACTCATGTCTGAAACGGTTCTTTCTTCCCCAAGGGATGCTGCGCAAGCGGCGTCCGATACGCTTGTTTTTGATGTTAGCGGCATGCATTGTGCTGCCTGTTCGGCCCGTGTCGAGCGGGTGTTGAACGCCAAGCCCGGCATTGAGGCGCATGTGAATCTGGCGCTGGAACGCGCCGATGTCTCTGTGAGTGGAGGCCAGAGCGCCGATGACATCAAGGCGATGATCGAGAAAACCGGCTTCGGGGCCAGCCTCCGCCAAGGCAGCCTGTCTGAACGGCAGGCTCAGGCCGAACAGGTGGATGAAGGGCGCGAACGGGAAGAACGGCACTCTTTCTATCTTTTCCTTTTCTCCGCCCTTCTCACGTTGCCGCTCGTCGCACCCATGGTTGCTCACTGGTTTGGCGCAGCCTGGCACATGCCGCCATTTGTGCAGTTTGTGTTGGCGGCTGTCGTGCAGGTGGTTGTCGGGGCGCGCTTTTATCGTGGTGCGGCCAGCGCGCTTTCCAGCGGTGCTGCCAATATGGATGTGCTGGTCGCCATGGGCACCAGTTCGGCCTTTCTCTTCTCGCTTTATCAGATTTTTGCGCTTGGTGAAAACGCGGTCGGGCATCTCTATTTTGAAGCCTCGGCGGCTATCCTGACGCTGATCGTTTTTGGCAAATGGCTTGAAGGGCGAGCCCGGCGCAGCGCTGCCGATGCTTTGCGGGCGCTCATGGGGTTGCGTCCGCGTGAGGCACGTCTGGTGTCTGGTGACGGAGCCGGTGATCAGATGGTGCCGATTGAACAGGTCAAAACAGGAGATCACGTGCGTGTGTTGCCCGGTGAGGTGGTTCCCGTTGATGGACTGATCCTTGAAGGCCGTAGCGAATTTGACGAAGCCCTGCTTTCTGGCGAAAGCGAGCCGGTGTTGCACGAAGAAGGCGAGAAGGTCATCTCCGGCGCGGTGAATGGTGAGGGGGCCGTGGTGCTGGATGTGGTCGCGCTTGGCGATGATACGGTGCTGGCGCGCATCATTCGTCTGGTCGATCAGGCTCAGACCGGCAAGGCCAAGATGCAGAATCTGGCGGACCGGATTTCGGCCGTGTTCGTCCCGATCGTGATCGGGCTGGCGCTGCTCACCTTCATCGTCTGGCTCGCCATGGGCGGTGGCTTTGAGGCGGCGGTTGTGGCTGCCGTATCTGTTCTCGTGATCGCCTGCCCCTGTGCGCTTGGTCTGGCGACGCCGACGGCGCTGGTCGCCGGAACGGGAGCGGCTGCCAAAAATGGTGTGTTGATCCGCGATATCGATGTGCTCGAAGTGGCCGGCAAGGTGACTCATGTGGTGTTTGACAAAACCGGAACGCTGACTGAGGGCAAGCCAAGTCTGGTGGGCATCAATATGCTTGGTGCATCCAATGATGAAGCCGAGCTTGTGGGGGCAGTTGCCGCCGTGCAATCGGGCAGTGAGCATCCGTTGGCCAAGGCCTGCGTTGATGCCGCCAAGGAAAGAGGCGCCCGTATGCCGCAGGCAAGAGGTGTGACGGCCCATGTGGGCGAAGGCGTTGAAGGAACAATTGACGGGAAAACCGTTCTGATCGGAACGCGCGCCTTTCTGGACCGGAATGGCGTTGATCTTGCCGCCTCCGAAGATGCTTTTGCCGGGATGGAACAGGAGGGGCTATCGGTCTCGGCGGTCGCCATGGATGGAGCACTGGTTGCTCTGCTCGGGTTCCGCGATGAAGTGCGCGCTGAATCAAGAGGGGCGATAAAGGCGCTGAAGGCGCGTGGCTTGAAAACGGTTTTGCTCTCTGGCGATGCACCCGAAACGGTGCGTCGGGTAGGTGAGGCGCTTGGCCTTGATGATGTCAAAGGCGGCGTAACGCCCAAGCAGAAGCTTGATTATCTGACTGACCTGCAACAAGAGGGGCATGTGGTTGCCATGGTCGGGGATGGTCTTAACGATGCTCCGGCACTGGCTCAGGCCGATGTTGGCATCGCTATGGGGTCGGGCACAGATGTGGCCATCGGCGCGGCGGCCATTACGCTAATGCGCGAGGATGTCGGATTGGTTGGCGCTGCCTTTGAAATCGCGCGCCATACCTATCGCAAGATCTGGCAGAATCTGTTCTGGGCCTTTGTCTATAACGTCATCGGTATTCCGCTGGCCGCCTTGGGGTTGCTCAATCCGGCGATTGCGGGTGCTGCCATGGCCTTCAGCTCGGTGTCGGTGGTCTCCAACGCCCTGTTGCTAAGGCGCTGGAAAGCGTGATCTGAAGGGTAGGGATTCTGGAAACAAAAAAGCAGTTCTGAAAAGGACTGCTTTTTTGGTATTTTGTTGCCTTTGTGATCGAGTAGATCTGACTGGCTATGGTCAATTTGCCATCTTCCTGTCTTAGTCGCGATTTAATACCCTCAATGCTGAATCATTTCTGCGGTACAGATACCTGCTCTGGACCACCCAACCCGTGATCACTGAGGATGTCTTTCATGCCTTTCCGCCTTTGGTTTCTCCCAGCCGCTCTTGTGGTGTCATGTGGCCTTTATACTACTGCTCAGGCGCATCCCCATGTTTGGGTCTCTGTTCAGAGTGAGCTGGTTATGGACGGGCAAAAGATCACGGCGATCAATCACCGCTGGACCTTTGATGAAGCCTTCAGCGCCTTTGCGAGCCAGGGGCTGGATGAAAATGATGATGGTGTGCTTTCGCGTGAAGAGCTGCAGCCGTTGGCACAAGTGAATGTGGAATCCTTGTCCGAGTATGGCTATTTCTCAGAGCTGTACCAAAAGGGGGCTCCTGATACCGGCGAGACGGCCTTCGGTGACCCTTATGATTATTGGTTGTCTGTTTCCGGTGATCAGCTTGTGTTGCACTTCACATTGCCGGTGGTTGCAGATGTCGACACCCATCAGGAAGCCGTTCTCGACGTCTATGATCCCAGTTTCTTCGTCGACTTTACCTTTGCCGACAAAAGCCCTGCCAAACTTTTGAATGCTCCCGCCAATTGTCATGCCCGTGTCGAGCGCCCCAAGGGGCTGGATGATGATGTGGCCAGCCAGCTGGCGGCGATCCCGGCTGATCAGCGCGCTATTCCTTCCGATCTGATGCAGTTTACGGTCGCCATGGCCAATCAGGTATATTTGAAATGCGATTAAGTCTCGGGCCGTTCAGGCCTTCTGTCGGCACGCTGTTTGCTGGCTTTGCCCTTGTTATGCTGAGCGCGGCCTTTCTGTGGGTGGCAATGCCCCTCGCTGCTCATGCAACGCCGTCGCCATTCGGAGTGGCCTTGCCGGATACGACTGGTCCTATGGCAACCTCTGGCTTATGGGCCGATATCCAGCGCTGGATTTTGGCGCGGCAGTCTGATTTCTATATGGCACTCAAGGATGCGGTGAAGCTGGTGCGCACGAGTTGGCCCGCCTTGTTTTTGCTGCTCGGGCTTTCCATGGCCTATGGGCTTTTTCATGCTGCTGGTCCGGGACATGGCAAGGTGGTTCTGACAACCTATTTGTTTGCCAGCGGAGCCTCGGCGCGCAAGGGGGCAATTCTGGCTTTGGTGGCGGCAATGGTGCAGGCCAGCGTCGCTGTTCTGTTGATCGGCATCGCTGCGGTTCTGCTCAATCTCACCTCCATCGTGATCACCCAGACAGCCCAATTGCTTGAATTGGCCTCTTACGCCATGTTCGTCATATTGGGAGGCTGGCTTATCCTGCGGGCGATGCGTTCGGCGAGTCATGAATGGGGGCGTTTGAAAGGTAATGAGCCTGCCGTTGCGCATCATGTTGATCATCATGACCATGACCACCATCACCACCACCACCATGACCATCATCATGATGAGGCATGTGGCTGTGGCCACAGTCATGCGGCTCCGCTGGAGGTGATAGAGCAGGCCAAAGGTGTGCGCGGCATGGCGCTGGCAGTCATTTCCATGGGGCTGCGCCCTTGCTCAGGCGCGTTGATCGTTCTGGTCTTTGCCTTGTCGCAGAAAGTTTTCTGGGCCGGGGTGCTCTCTGCTTACGCGATGGGGCTTGGCACGGGATTGACGGTGGCTGCACTGGCTCTGATCGCGGTTTATGCGAGATCATTTTCGCAGGTGCTCGCCAACAGGGGGCTTCCCAGCAAAGCTCTGGACTGGTTCGGCGTGATCATTCTGTTTCTCGCCGGTGTCATCGTGTTGATGTTTGGTGGCATTCTGCTGCTTGCCAATCTGCTTTAGCGACATAGAGGCGTCAAACCTATCGCCCCGGTGTGGGGGGGGGCGAACAGTCAGGGTGCAAGTGTGCTTGATGTTGATTTGTCGACCAAGCCAAGTTCCATGGCCATGTGCGTCAATTGAGCCGCATTGCCTCCGCCGAGCTTTTCACGCATGCGCTGTCTGTGGCTTTCGACGGTTCTGACGCCGATGCCAAGGTCACCGGCGATCTCCTTGTTGGCCTTGCCCAAGGCGATGCCCCTGAGTACCTCAATTTCTCTCTCTGTCAGGTTGAAGGGGTTCTCGGGCTTTTCTTTCGCAGGCTTGAGGGCGTCAACGGAGATATTCTTGGAAAAATAATAGCCCCCTTGCGAAATGGTCTCGATCGCTTTCACCATGTCGCTGGCGCCAATATCCTTGAGCAGGAAACCCGAGGCGCCTGATTTGACAGCGGCACGCACGTATTCGGGATTGTCATGCATCGACAGGAACAGAATGCGACTGTCTGGCGATACGATATGGATCTGCTCCGCCGCTTCCAAGCCGTTGCAGTTGGGCATGGAGATGTCGAGCATCAGGATGTCTGGTTGAAAATCCCGTGCTTTCTCGATCGCCTGAAAACCATCTTCGGCCTCAGCGACGATTTCGATAGTCTCTTCAAGCTCTAGACGTGCGCGAATGCCGTCTCTAACCAGAGCATGGTCATCGGCGATGACTATACGAATTTTTTCTTTCATTTTTCGAACGCTGTTGGGAGATGCTTTGTAAAACGGGAGTGATTCCAGCCTTGGTTTGTTTCTCCGTTAGGATATAGTCACATTGTGGCAATTGAAAGCACACAATGTTCTGATTTGTACTTAATGAGTCATTTAAGGTATGGTTCTTAAGCTTGTGGTATCTTGATTGTGATTTTTAATCCACCCAACTCTCCTTTTGCAAATGTAAGGGCACCACCATGACTTTCAACCCTCTCGACCATGTTGCGCAGGCCAAGGCCGGAATCTGTGGTCAGTGAACTGGGGTCCGTGAAGCTCGTACCATCGTCTTCAATCGACAGTGTGATGGTCTTTTTTCCTTTTGTTCTTTCTTCAATGCAGAGGAAGATTTGTAACCGCTTGGCATCCGTGTGACGGACAACATTGGTGAGAGCTTCCTGGGTTATTCTGAACAAGGCTATCTTGGCCGCTTCAGGCAGCAGATAATCAACGCGGGTTGCTATGACATTTGTCTTGATCAGCGTGCTGTCTTCAAAATCCTGTCCCAATTCCCTGATTGCTTCGCTTAGGCCGATATTGGCCAGAGCCGAAGGGTGCAGTGCTTTTGAGATGCGGCGCACATCGGCAATCGACGTATCCAGAATTGCCAGACTCTTTTCCATGAGTGGTTGAGCCACTGCAGGTTTTGATATCTGCTCCACGGCCAGCTCAAGCCTGTGTCGGATGCTGACCAAGAGCTGGTTGAGACCATCATGCAGGTCATTTGATACGCGCTTGCGTTCCTCTTCCTGCACATCGATGATGCGTTGCGTTAAAGCCTTGAGCTTTTCATCTGCTAGTTTGTGTTCGTTGAAATGCAGTGCGGCGATGGAAAGGGCTGTGATGCCTATAATCAGCAAGGACATGATCAGGAATGTGATTTCCGTATGGCGTGCCGTCGCGCGCATATCTTTGTTCAAAACCGAAATTTCCTGCTTGATGTCGTCAAGGTAGGACCCGGTTCCGATCATCCAGCCCCAGTCCGGCAGAAAAGTTGCGTAGCCCAGCTTGAGGGTGTCCATTCCCGTTGATGGTTTGGGCCATTTGAAAGTGTAGTAGCCGCCACCATCGACGGCTCTTTTCATCAGTTCCTGAAGAAAAAAACGTCCTTGATCGTCGCGCTTGTACCAGAGATTTTGACCCAGAAGATCCGGGTTGGGGGCATTGACCAGATTGGTGCCGGCACGGTCATAGGCGAAAAAGTAGCCGTCTTGTCCGTAATTGAGATTGTGCAATATCTGGCGTACGGCCTCTCGGGCTTGTGGCGTCTCCTCGCCGTTGTTTGCATATTCATGGCGAATGGCGGTCAGGGCGAGTGAGGTATAGTTTTTCAGCTCCTGGCGACGAACCTCAAGGATTCGGTTCTCAACCAACTCGACTTCTTTTGAGATGAGGCGATTTGCCTCAGTGTGGATCATCCATCCTGTCAGTCCTGACACCAAAATGATAGGCAAGATAGCAATCAGCAAAATTTTGAGCTTAAATGCTAATTTTCCGTTGGCATTCGGGCAGTTTTGTGGTTGTTTCTTGCTCATGTTCCGACCCCGGACTGTTGTCTTGCATAGTGATACAGTATCTGGCTTTCTGATGCTATCATCGCAGCTTTTCGTTTTTTACATATTCGAACAAAATTGGCTAAGGCAGTCTGAAAATTAGAAAACAGCTCAAGGAGGAATCCTAAATGGATCGTCGCGATTTCTTGAAAAAAGCCAGCCTCGTGTCTGGCGGCGCCGCTGCAAGCACGCTCGCAGCTCCAGCTTACGCTCAGGGTAAGCGCACTTTGAAAATGGTCACGAGCTGGCCGAAAAACTTCCCCGGCCTTGGCACCGGTGCTCAGCGTTTGGCTGATAACATCACCGCCATGACCGATGGCCGCCTGACCGTGAAAGTCTATAGTGCTGGCGAATTGGTTCCTGCTTTTGAAGCCTATGATGCCGTGATGACCGGCACCGCCGACATGTATCACGCATCCGAATATAACTTCGTGGGCAAAAGCAAGTCTCTGGCTTTCTTTACCACCGTGCCAATGGGCATGACGGCAACCGAGTTTGACGCCTGGATTCATCATCAGGGCGGTCAGGAACTCTGGGACGAACTGGCAGCATCATTCAATGTCAAATCCTTCCCTGCTGGCAACACCGGCGCTCAGATGGGTGGCTGGTTCAACAAGGAAATCAAGTCTCTTGACGATATCAAGGGCCTGAAAATGCGTATGCCGGGCATGGGGGGTGAAGTGCTTCGCCGTCTGGGTGCATCCGCTGTTTCCCTGCCGGGTGGCGAAATCTTCCAGGCTCTGCAGTCCGGCGCAATCGATGCGACCGAATTTGTTGGCCCTTGGAACGATCTGGCTCTGGGCTTCTACAAGACCACCAAATTCTACTACTATCCTGGCTTCCATGAGCCAAGTGGCGGTATCTCCGTTGGTGTGAACCTGGATGTCTTCAACGACTTCTCGAAAGCTGATCAGGCCATGTTGAGAACTGCCTGCATCGCAGAAAACAACCTGCTGTCTTCTGAATACAACGCTCATAACGGTGCTGCTCTGGAGCAGTTGGTCAACAAGCATGGCGTCGTACTCAAGAAGTTCCCGGATGACGTTTTTGACGCCATCGGTAAGGTTTGCGAAGAAGTGGTTGCTGAATTCGGCGCTCAGGACGAATTGTCCGGTCGTATTTATGAAAGCTATCTGGCTGCCCGCAAGAATGTTGGCGACTGGATGCGTATTACCGAGCGTCCGTTCCTGGATGGTCGTGACCGCGTTCTTGGCTAAAGCTTCTGAAATGCTTGCTCCGCTCTCCCCAGATTTGGGGGGAGCATCTTTATGCCTGAAATTTGTTCTGGTTTATTTCAACATTTTCAGGTTCTCACACATAAGACCTTCACATCCGGGTTGAAGCGCTCGACCGGGTTGTGTATGCCAAACAACAAAAGTTCCGACCTCCCTTTGAGCGAACAAAATGGGTTTGTTTGCTTTTGTCTTATTGTTTGTTTTCGGTCGTGGACAGGAGTTAAACGATGCGCGCTCTGGCAGACCTGATTGATCGGGTCAATGTAGCGACGGGCAAAGGACTTGCCTGGTTCGCTCTTATCGTTGTTCTAATACAGTTTGTTGTCGTGTTGATGCGCTACATCTTTGGTGTTGGCTCCATCTGGGCCCAGGAACTGATTGTATACGTACACGCTTTTCTTTTCATGCAGGCTTCGGCCTTCACTCTTTCCAGAGACGGCCATGTGCGCGTGGATATCTTCTATCGTGAAGCGCATCCGCGCACGAAGGCCAAGATCAATATGTTTGGCGCAGTTGTTCTGCTTGTTCCTGTCTGTGTTCTGCTCGTCTTTGTCTCCTGGGATTATGTCTATAATAGTTGGGCGATTCTGGAAGGCAGTGCCGAAACATCCGGTATTCAGGCGCGCTTCCTGCTTAAGAGTGCCATCATCGTGTTCGCTATACAGATGGCCCTGCAGGGCTTTGTGATGTTCATGAGATCATGGTGTGCCCTTCAGGGTGATGAGATTGAATTGCAGCGCTTGCAGCAGATGGGAGAAGGCTGATGGAAGCGATTGCGCATTCTCTTGACCTGATGATGTTCGCTGCGGCTTGTGTCGTGCTCATGCTCGGCTTTCCGGTGGCTTTCAGCCTTGCTGGCGTTGCTCTTATCTTTGCTCTGATCGGTTGGGGCTTTGGTGCCTTTGAAATGTCGTTCCTGTCGGCCCTGCCGCAGCGTATTTTCGGCACCATGACCAACGAGACCCTCGTGGCTGTTCCTCTGTTCGTCTTTATGGGCGTTGTTCTGGAGCGCTCGAAGGTTGCTGAAGAATTGCTCGATACGATGGGGCGCATGCTCGGGTCGGTCAATGGTGGTCTCGGTATTGCCGTGTCCATCGTGGGGGCCCTGCTGGCAGCGTCTACCGGTATTGTCGGTGCGACGGTTGTCACCATGGGGCTCTTGTCTCTGCCGAGCATGCTCAAGCGTGGTTATTCTGCTGAACTGGCCTGTGGCTCGATCGCCGCTGCCGGTACCTTGGGGCAGATCATTCCGCCATCTATCGTGCTCGTCATTCTGGGCGACCAGCTCTCCAACGCCTATCAGAAAGCGCAGCTGGATATGGGTATTTTCTCGCCGGATCCGATTTCGGTGGGCGACCTTTTTGCTGGTGCATTGATACCGGGCTTGATGCTGGTTGGTTTCTATATCATCTATCAGATCGTCATTGCGACGGTGAAGCCGAGTGTTGCGCCTTCTATCCCGAAAGAAGAACGTGAGAAAGTGACTGTAACGGAAGTTTTCCACGCGCTGCTGCCACCACTCATCCTGATTCTTGCTGTTCTCGGCTCCATTTTGGGTGGTGTTGCCACGCCAACCGAAGCGGCCGCTGTTGGTGCCGTGGGTGCCATTTTGCTCGCTGGCTACCGTTTGGATGAAAAACGCGGCAAGAGCATCATTGCTGCCGCAGTTGGCCTTGTTGTTGCTCTGTTCCTGTCAGAATTCATGGATCTGCGCATTGCACGGGATCATATCGAGCCAATGGATCTGGCGGCCATTATCGTGGCCGCGATCTGCGTATTGCTTTTGGGCTGGGGTATGCTGACCGCGCTGATCCGGACCTATAAGAACGGTGTTCTGAGAACCGTCATGGAAGGCACCACTGAGGTGACAACCATGGTGTTTCTCATTCTGATCGGTGCTTCGCTCTTCTCGCTGGTGTTCCGAGGACTTGGCGGCGAAGAGATGATTCAGGAAGCCCTGGCCAGCATGCCGGGAGGCGCTGTGGGGGCTATGATTGCGGTTATGCTGCTGATGTTCTTCCTCGGCTTCTTCCTCGATTTTCTTGAAATCGTGTTTGTGGTTGTGCCGATGGTTGCGCCTGTGTTGCTGCAGATGGAAATGCCAAATGGCGATACCATGAGCCCGATCTGGTTGGGTATCATGATGGCGGTCAACTTGCAGACCTCCTTCCTGACGCCACCATTCGGCTTTGCGCTGTTCTATTTGCGCGGTGTGGCGCCTGCCTCCGTGCGCACGGGCCAGATTTATCGCGGTATCATTCCGTTCGTCTTCATTCAGGCGTTCGCCCTGTTGATCCTGTGGTACTTCCCGGAATTGACTACATGGTTGCCGCATCTGATCTATCGATGATCGGACGTCACTGACGAGAATGCATAAAAAGGCCCGCTGGATGAATCCGGCGGGCCTTTTTCATGGACATGACTATATGTTGCTGCGCATTGGGCTGTTTATGCGTTCGTCAGATCAAATCTTCTTCATATTGACCCGGTCGATCAGCTGTTGGCCGGTTTCGACCCGTTCTGAATATCGGTCAACCAGATAGTCGGAACGACTGCGGGTCATCCATGTGAATTTCATCAGCTCTTCGCAGACATCGATGATGCGGTTGTAGTAGGGCGATGGCTTGATGCGATCATCCTCGCCAAATTCGGTAAAGGCCTTGGCTATGGAGGATTGGTTCGGGATGGTGATCATTCGCATCCAGCGCCCTAGAAGCCGCATCTGGTTGACGGCATTGAAGCTTTGGGAGCCGCCTTCCACCTGCATCAGTGCAAGGGTCTTGCCCTGTGTCGGGCGCACTGCACCCAGCGATAGGGGAATCCAGTCGATCTGCGCCTTCATGATGCCTGTCATGGCACCGTGGCGCTCTGGTGAAACCCAGACCATACCTTCGGCCCAGGATGAGAGGTCTCGCAATTCCTGCACCTTGGGGTGGCTTGCATCGGCATCATCGGGCAGGGGGAGCCCTGAGGGGTCAAACAGGCGGCATTCCGCGCCAAGTGCCGTGAGCAGTCGGGCTGCCTCATAGGCAACGAGACGCGAGAAGGAGCGTTTGCGCAGGGAGCCATAGAGTAGCAGAATGCGAGGCGGGTGGCCATCGTCACTCGGGCTGGCCAGATAGCTGTGGTCTATGGCATGCAAAAGCGCAGGATCGGCAAGGTGATCCTGTGCATCAAGTGCGATGCCGAAGGGCTTGTCTGTCGTGATATCCATGACGGTTCGTCTAGCTCTTATCGGACGTTACCACTTCACCATCTTCCTTGGTGAAGCTGCCGATATCAGTGGGAAGAAGCTCCATGACCTTTTCTGACGGGCGGCACAGATTGACTCCCTTATCGCTGATGACGATTGGTCTGTTGATGAGGATCGGATGGTCCATCATGGCATCAATCAGATCATCGTCAGTGAGCTCTGGATCAGCCAGCCCCAGTTCATCATAGGGTGTACCCTTCTGGCGCAAAAGGTCTCTGGCCGTGATGGGCATGGCATCGAGCAGCGCAACCAATTCGTCGCGTGTCGGTGGCGTTTTGAGATATTCAATGATGGTCGGCTCGATACCGGCTTTGCGGATCATCTCAAGGGTGTTGCGTGATGTGCCGCAGGCAGGATTGTGATAAATGGTGATGCTCATCAAAATGGTTCGCTCAATTCACTGGTTCTAGATGGAATTGGGGTGCAGCCGAGGCTACAGGTTGCTTCGATAATCGGTGCGCATTGTTCGGCATTGCCTCCGCAGCAGTCTTCAAGCAAGAAGCTGACGAGCGCGCCAATGCCTTCCATGTCAGCAAAATAGCGCACGGATCGTCCCTCCCGCTCGTTGCGGATCAGGCCCGCCCTGAGCAGAATGTTGAGATTTGTCGACATGGTGTTCTGCTTGACGTCAAGCATCTGTCCCATCTCTCCGGACAAAAGGCCGTCAGCACCCGCCTTGATGAGCAGGCGGAAAACGTCGAGCCTTGTGGGCTGGCTTAGAGCCGAAAATGCAACCGTTGCTTCATTAGTATCCATATTTCATGAATATTTGATATAATTTAATCTGTCAAGAATGACCGGGTCTATCGGTGTGGGCGACATAATGATTTGTTGCTTGCATCCGCTTGGTGGCGGGAAAACTGATGAAACGAGGGGAGCTAGATCAGGAATGCATCTGCTTCGGCTTTGGTTTTTTCTTTCTCAGACTGGCCACTAGCGGTTCGTCTTTGAAAGATTTCGTCATAATCATCGAACATGTCATTTTCGAAAAAGTCATCCTGCTGGATAGGGCGCGATGATGAGGTTATGCTGGTGAGAGAAACAGGATCAAGATCGCGATTGGCAATGCGGGCTGCCTGTTGTGCCTGATTGTCTTTGAGCGATCTGGCCACTGGGGCGTTGGTATCCAGATGGTCCGGATTCATCACAGCTCTGATTCTGGCATTGAGGGCATTCGTCGAGAAGGGGCGAGAAATGATCCAGTGCGCGCCATGGGCGATAGCGCTGGTGACACGATAGCGGGTTGGATTCTCCATGATAAAAATCAGGTAGGTCGCTTCTCCTAAATAGGTTTTGCTGATATCCGGCCGCCCTCTGAGTAATTCGGAACTGGAAGCTGTGTTGTAGTCAAGAAAGAGAAAATTCGGAAACGTACGTTTGGCTTCATCAAGGCCGAATTCGAGTTTGTCGAATTCCGCAACGCGAATGAACCCCGACGTGCGCAAGACCGAGCGCAGCAGCTTGCGCTGAAACGTGTTGCCATCGACAATCACGGCAGAGCCATGTTGAACAGCAGTCGGCATCAGTCGTCCCCACTTTCTGTTTGTGAGCAGACCCCCATCTGCTCTCTTGTCATAATTTACAATGACAACTAAAAATCGGTAAATTATTTGATGTGTCATCAAGATTGTTTCTAATATCGGAATTTTTGAATGATTTGTTGGTTTCAGTAAACCTGAAGGTCAGAGAGCCGAGGCTTTTGCTTTTGTTGGTATGGTTCTGCCAAACAATTGGAACCAATGGGGCTTGTTCAGGCATTGGAGCTCGTTAAACAGGGAAGGGCATTTTTTCAAAGCCATTGCTTTGTCAACCTGCTACAACACTCGGAATTGGCAAGTGCGTCGTTTGTAATTCAGGCGTAAGATACAATCTTCATAATGGTCGCATCTTTTGTCTTCCTCTCACATCGGAGATCGTTCAGTGGATATTACGGGATTTGATATTTTTGTTATCGTCCTAGTGGTGTTGTTCATTCTCATCCTGCTTGCAGGGGTGAAGACCGTACCTCAGGGATATAATTTTACCATCGAGCGGTTTGGCGCCTATAAGCGGACGTTGAAACCTGGGCTGTCGCTGATCGTGCCGTTTATCGACCGGATTGGTGCCCGGATGAATATGATGGAGCAGGTGCTTGATGTGCCCAGCCAAGAGGTTATCACGCGCGATAATGCCAGCATCACCTCGGATGGCGTGGCCTTTTATCAGGTGATGAATGCCGCTGATGCCGCCTACGAGGTTAATAATCTCGAACAGGCTCTGCTCAACCTGACCATGACCAACATCAGAACCGTGATGGGCTCGATGGATCTGGATGAATTGCTCTCCAATCGCGATGAGATCAATTCCCGTCTGTTGCATGTCGTTGATGAAGCGGCAGCTCCATGGGGCGTCAAGATTTCCCGCATCGAGATCAAGGACATCAACCCGCCTACAGACCTTGTGGAAGCCATGGGACGTCAGATGAAGGCAGAGCGCGAAAAGCGCGCATCCATTCTTGAAGCTGAAGGGGATAGACAGTCTGCCATTCTGAGAGCTGAAGGGGAAAAACAGGGCAAGATCCTGCAGGCTGAAGGCGAGCGACAAGCACAGTTTCTGGCTGCTGAAGCCAGAGAACGTGTTGCCGAGGCGGATGCCAAGGCGACTGAAGTGGTCAGCAAGGCTATTGCCGAGGGGGACATTCAGGCCATCAACTATTTTGTTGCCAGCAAATATGTCGATACTTTGGGCGAAGTGGTCAAGGCTCCGAACCAAAAGGTCGTCATGCTGCCGCTTGAGGCGACATCCATTCTGGGCGCTCTTGGTGGCATAGGTGAATTGAGCAAACAGGTGTTTGGCAAGGATGGCACGCCACCTGCGCGTTCTGGACGCGTGCCCACGGTCAAGGAAGACTGATCGGATGGCTGCATCGGGGCTTTACGGGCTCGGCAATTGAAGGATGGATCAATGATTGCACATTGGATGGTGGTGCTGGGGCCATGGTTCTGGGTTGTTGTGGGCGTGATATTGCTGGTGCTGGAAATATTGGCGCCGGGGACCATGTTCCTCTGGTTTGGCGTGGCGGCACTGATCGTGGGCGGCTTGTCATTCGTGATCGATTTCGGGTGGCAAAGCGCGCTCATTCTGTTTGCAGTCCTGTCGCTGCTTTCTGTCATCGTGGGGCGTTTCATTCTGAGCAAGACGGCCAAGAGTGGCACGGACAAGCCACTGCTCAATGATCGGGCCCAAGCGCTGGTTGGTGATGTCTATCAACTGGACGAACCGATTGTGAATGGCCATGGCCGGGTCAAGGTACGCGACAGCTACTGGCGTATCTCCGGCCCTGATTGCCCCGCCGGGAGCCGCATCAAGGTGATCGGCGGAGAGGGGACGGAACTCGAGGTCGTCCTTGTCGGTCCTGACAGTCAAAGCTGATAAGTCAGAGAAGCTCGTTAAGTCAGACAAGGTCGTTGAATAAAGAAAGCCCCCGAAGAGCATGGTCTTTTCGGGGGCTTTCTTTCTTTGGCTGTGTTCGCAGGGTCAGGCTCTGCGATCTTGCGGGCTCACCTCAATGCAAGATTCCCCTTCGCATTTGTGTATTTCCACTGTGGTGTGGGCGAGTTCGGGAATGGTGGCCAGCATTTCTTTATAATGCTCCACCGCTCTTGGATAGTGGGTGACCAGTGCCACGATCGCGGCATATTTGTTGGCGCCGACATACCAGACATGGAGGTCAACAACACGGTTGTCGGCTCTGTTTTCAATCTCTGCTTTGATCCTGTCGGCAAGATCCATTTTGCTGACGCGATCCAGCAGGATGCCGCCGGTTTCCTTTATCAGCAGGAAGGACCAGCGGCCGATGAGAGCCGCGCCAACCAATCCCATGAGAGCGTCGGTCCATGTCCAGCCGAAAAGCTTGCCCATGAGCAGCGCCGCAATCGCCAGAACAGAGGTCAGCGCGTCGGCCAGCACATGAAGATAGGCGCCCTTGAGATTGCGATCATGGTTTTTACCGTGGGCGTGTTCATCGTGGCTGTGATGGGCAGCCGCATGGCTGTCGTGGCTATGGTGGTGATCATCGTGATCATCATGCGTATCATGATGGTGGTGGTGATGATCATGGCTATGATCATGCGAATGACCATGACTATGCCCGTGATGATGATTGTCACCCAATAACCAGACGCTCGCAACGTTAACCAGCAAGCCGACGAAGGCCACCAGCATGGCTTCGTTGAAGGCAATAGCGCGTGGGTTGATCATGTGATCGATGGATTCATAGGCCACAAACAAAGCTACGATGCCGAGCAGAATGGCGTTCGTGTAGCCGCCCAGAACTTCCACCTTTCCTACCCCGAAGGTGAATTTCCGATCTTTCGCGTGATTTCTGGCATAGCGATAGGCAAACACCGTAAGGCCAAGCGCTCCCGCGTGGGTGGCCATATGCCAGCCATCTGCCAGAAGAGCCATGGAATTGAAGATGATGCCCGCCGATATCTCGATCAGCATCATGACGAACGTCAGAAGGACAACATAGAATACGCGTTTTTCGTTGGCCGCGCTGGCTTTGGCGTCCAGAAAGACGTGATCATGCTTCCATTGGTTCAGATGATGAATATGCATGGGACCAGAGTGCAAGTAGGTGTCAGTATCAGTGTCAGTTTATATCTGTATCTAATACTCAGAATAATTGCAAATCTGGTCTAACGCTTAGGGCTGGTGCGTTGGCGGCAGAGGAGGGGCCTCGCTCATCAACAGAATGGAGATGCGACGGTTGGCTGCCAGATAGGGATCATTGGGGAAGAGAGGCTCGGAGTCGGCCTTGCCGACCACGCCGAAGATCTGATCTGCCGGAAGCCCGTGTTCCATCAGAATGGAGCGCACAGCATTGGCCCGATCCGCGGAAAGCTCCCAACCGGTATAGCCGGTGTTAACCGGTACGTTGGAGGCGGTCGTGTGGCCGGTGATCTTGATCCGGTTTGGCATGTTGGCCAAAACGGGCGCCATGGCTACGATCAGTCGACGGGTGAAGTCATACGGGAACTTAGACCCTTCGGCGAACATGGAACGGCCATCCTGATCCACCAGCTGGATGTTCAGGCCATCTTCCTGCTCTTCGATGATGATATGCTTGGAAAGCTCGGAGATTTCCGGCAGCTCCTGCCATGCCTGCCGCAAGGAGGCTGCGGCCGTGGCAAACATGCGAGGCTTTTCAATTTCGGTCTTTTCGATATCGTGGGTGTTGGCTTCCGGTCCCTGCTTGGTGCGCTGATCATGGCGTTCCTGGGAATAGTCGGAGTCATTCTCCTGCGGGACGGCGGCCACTTCCTTGATATATTGGCGCACCGGCATGCCTTCGATCTCGATCATGCCGGCTTTCCGCATGACAGGCTTTACGCCGAACGCGTCTTTCATGGAGCCGGCAACGACCTGCAGCTTTTCATTGTCCTGAATGGAAAAGGAAATGATGAGCACGAAAAAGCAGACGAGCAGAGACATGAGGTCGGAGAAAGTCACCAACCAATCGGGAGCACCGCCTCCGCCTTGTGGTTTTTTCTTTGCCATCGCCTTGCTCTTTTCTCGTCTCGGTTCGCTTCGTTATGCGGTCTTTAGGGACGGGCTGCCTTAAGCGGCCTCGTCCAGAAGTTCGTTGCGTGCTTTTTCTGGCAGATAGGCCAGTAGCATTTCGCGGATGAGGTTCGGGCTCTTGTTTTCTCGGATCTGCATGACGCCATCAATGATCAGCGTCTGATTGAGGTCTTCCCCGTCCAGCTTGGCGTCGAGCTTGTCGGTAATGGGAATGCAGATGATGTTGGAAATCAGGGAGCCATACAGGGTCGTCAACAAGGCAATCGCCATGGCCGGGCCAATGGCCGACGGGTCATCCATGGCGGCGAGCATCTGCACCAGACCGACGAGGGTGCCGATCATGCCAAAGGCTGGTGCGGCGTCGCCCAACTGTTTGTAGAAGCGTTTGCCTTCCTGCAGGCGTTCGATGTAGAGATCGCGCTCCCGTTCCATGCTTTCACGGATGAAGTTCGGTTCGTATCCGTCGGCGATGAACTGCACTCCCTTGGCCAGCACGGGGTCGTCAACGTCGACACCTTCCAAGCCAAGAGGGCCGCTTTTGCGGGCAACGTCAGCGAGCTCGGTGATTTTTTCAATCATCTCACGGGGATTGGCAGATTTGCCGCTGAAGGCAACCTTGCCGCCGGTCATGATCGCTCCGCCGATGCCGCCGAGTGTAAAACGGATGAGAGTCGCAGCCAATCCGCCCCCAACCACGATGAGGACGGATGGAATATCAATGAACTGCCCGAGTGTGCCGCCCAGAAGGATAGCGGTTACAACGACGCCACATGCCGCAACCATACCGATAAGCGTTGCAATATCCATTGCTGTTTCCTGACTAATTTGAGGACCTTGGGTCCACTGCCATTTTTCTTATCTGGCAGTCTATGGAAACAGCTCTAATGGATTGCTAATGGATTGCTGAAAAACGCGAGTTTAATGATTAATTTCTATTAGGGTTACCAAAGAGATAACACGGTTGCAGACGCTCCGGATTCATCCATTTATGCAATGGTTTGGCCGTAGCGTCGCTGCGAGAAATCCACAGGTCAGGCGACGCCTGCACGCAAGAAATCGTGCATATGCACAAGACCGACAGGTCGTTTGTCTTCAACCACGAAGATAGACATGATGGCCGCGCTGTGCAGCATTTCGATTGCGGTGGGCACCAGAATGTCTGGCGTCAGGGTTTTGGGATCTTTGGTCATGACGTCGCAAACCGGGCGCGTCAACAGATCGTCTCTAAGATTACGACGCAAGTCACCATCTGTGACCATGCCTTGCAAATGCCCGTTGTCGTCCAGCACACCCACACAGCCAAAGCCTTTTTGCGACATGATCAGAATGACTTCGCTCATACGGGTGTCTGCTGCGATGAGGGGCAGTGCGTCGCCGGTATGCATGATGTCGCGGACATATTGCAGGCTCGCACCCAGGCTACCACCGGGGTGGAAGATTTTGAAATCATGGGCCGTGAAGCCGTGGCTTTCCAGAAGGGCAATGGAGAGTGTATCGCCCAAGGCGAGCTGCAGAATGCAGGATGTGGTTGGCGCCAGACCATGGGGGCAGGCTTCTTCCACTTTGGGTAAGCAAAGGTGGATATCTGACTGTTTGCCCAACGTGCTGTTCGGATTGGCCGACATGCCGATCAGTGGAACCTTGAAGCGGCGGGTGTAGGAAATGATGCTCGCCAATTCGGCTGTTTCGCCGGACCAGGACATGGCCAGAACAACATCCATGTCGCGGATCATGCCCAAATCACCGTGGCTGGCCTCTCCAGGATGAACGAAAAAGGATGGGGTGCCGGTTGAGGCCATCGTGGCGGAAATCTTGCGTGCAATATGCCCGCTCTTTCCCATGCCGGTGACGATGACGCGTCCTCTGGCTGCCTGAATAATGGAGATCGCTTCCTGAAAGGGCGCCTTCAGAGGGCCATTCAGAGCATCGCGCAGGGCGCTCAATCCTTCGATTTCGTTGTTGATGGTGTTATGGGCCGAATTGATTGGCGAAATCGTCTCGCCTTGCGACTGGGTAAACATGGATTGTCCTGATGGTTCAGCTGAGTATGGGTCGTGTTCTATACCATCGAGATGCTGAAGAAAAGGGAGTCTAAGGTTTGTTCGCGGTATCCTTTTTACCAGAATTGGGTGCTTTTAAGGCAACCTTGTTGGCAAGGAGTTGTTAACCAAATTTCTTTACGATCTGGAAAGGTTTGAAAACTCTTTTCAGGCGTTTGGTGCCTGCCTGAAAAGGACCGTGAAAAGCATGTGACTGCGGCTTCGGTGGCAGGTCCAGTAACTCGGCACACAGGTAGCAGGGCGCTCAGGCATGCGGCAAATACTCATCTCCGGCTTGTTGGTTTCGGCCTGTTTGCCTTTGTCTCCGGCTGTGGGGCAGAGCCTCTCTGATTCTGTGTCCAATGCAGCGCTCCGCACCGGCTACAAGGACAATGGGGCTGTCGACGCTGAAGGAGCCGGTTTTCTGTCAGGTGAAGATGCCACGGGCAAGGAGGCTGTGCCTGAGCCCTCTCAACGTGTCAACCGTCCGGTTCAGAGAGAGCAGGGGCGCACAGGCCCCACCAGTCAGACTGTGGGGCCTTATGACCCTCTTGGTGTGCGTGTCGGGCAATTCCTGTTTTATCCATCTCTCACCCTTTGGGGGGAGCTGACCGATAATGTCGATGCTTCTGCTGTCGGGCAGGAAGGACGGACGGTCAATCCCGAATTCGAATTGCGGGTTGAATCCGACTGGATGCGGCATTCCCTCTCGCTTTCCGGCCGAGCTGGCATGACCGCCTATGACACCCCTCAGAGGAAGCCGGAGAGTGATCAGTCGTTGAGCGCCGCACTGGGGCTTGAGCTGGCTTCTGAAACCGAACTGACACTGGATGGTTCATTTTCCCGTCTGCAGGAAGACAGCAGTGTGGAGTTGAACGCCACCGGACAGGCGGCGACCTATGAAACCAGTCTTTCCGCTGGTGCGACCCTTGATCAGCGGCTGGGGCAGCTGGATCTGCAATTGCGCGGATCTGTGGGGGCCTTGCGCTATGAAGGGGAATCCAGCCGTGACTATGACACCTATCGTCTGGGCGCGCGCATCGGTGTGCCCGTTACCGATCAGGTAAAGCCCTTTATCGATGCAGAGATCTCTCACCGCCAATATAGCGATACAAATAATCGTCAGAATGGGAATAGCCTACGCGGTGCCATCGGTATCGAGGTTGTCAATCGCGAGAAGCTCTCGGGCGAGATTTCTGCCGGACTTGTCGCTTGGGATCCCGAACAGGCTGGCCAGTCCGGCGATACAACCCTGTTTGCCGACGCCAGTCTGGTCTGGTCACCCAACGGGCTATGGACCATTCGTGGTGGGTTGGAGACAGAGCTGACCTCTACGGCAACAGCAGCCCGCAGCGTTGCCACACATCGGGTGAGCGCTTCTGCCGAATATGCTGTTTTGCGTAACCTGACCTTTACCGCAAGCGGTGACATCAGCCGCGAGAGCTATAACGGGTTAAGTCGGCGTGACTGGGTGTTTGACGCTACGCTCAATGCGACCTACTCCTTCAATCGCAATCTCCAGCTCATCGCCAGTATTGAGCGCTCCCAACGCGAAAGCAACTGGGTGGGCGAAGACACCGAGACCAACACTGTTCGCGTTGGTCTCAAGCTTCAGCGCTGAGAAGACATTCTTTCTTTCCGGATCAATTGAACCGACGCACAGCGAGCCGGGCGATGGCCGGGCCTTCAAAATGCATGTCATCAAGTCTGTGGGCCAGTTGATGTCCAAAGCCCTGATTGATCATGCTATGCGGCTTGTAGACCAGCGCGCGCAGATTGTTTGGCGTCGGGCGTGACAGGCGTGCAAATGTTGCCGTGCTGGTTGGCTGTTTGATATGGGCAAAGTGAGCCATGCCCGACGGGCCATAAGCAAAGGTCAGGCGTGCCAGCTGATCGGATTCATCGTCTGACGGGGTGGCATCAGAGCGGGAAACCTGTGCGCGCGGCTCTGGCAGAGGCGCTGCATCAAGCGCGCTGGCAAGGCTTGCCTGTTGCTGCTCGATTGCTTGGGCCGGACCGGATTTGTTAGTATTTTCTCTTGGGCTGTCCGATGGCAGTGTGGAGAGGAATGTGTTGCCAGCTGAAGCGTATGCAAAGCGGTTTGGCGTAGGCTCTTCCTTGCTGCCAACCATTTGGGCAAGTACTGCTTTTGAATTTTGTGTCTGTGCCTGTTGTTGGGGCAGGGCTGCGACGCGTGTTGCGTCGGCTTGCGGCTGCGGTGAGAGCTGGGTGCGTGCCCGCGGGAGCGAAGCCATCTGAACCTGTTCAGGCGCTTCAGCCGGTGAGGACCCGCTTTCCTGTGCTGGCTCCTCGGTCACAATCCCACTCGGCGCGTTGGTGCTGACGGTGTTGTCTGTTTGCTGCGCATCCATCTGTTGCTCAGCTGGTAGCGGCGCTGTTTCTGCGCTGGCAAGCTGATAGCGGACGCCGAAAAGGGTGTCCGGTCTGGTGCGCGGCAGGGACGCAAACTGGATTGGCGCACTGTCTGGCGTCTGGTCACTCTCGGCCGATGTTTGATCAATCGCCGCGTCTGCATTGGCTTCAGCTGTTGGTTCTGCTTGGGCCAGATTGATGGTTGTGCTTTCAACAAGGCGCACTCTTGGCAGGGTGGAGAGGCTTTGCGGCAGGAGCAGGGCCTGCGCCGATGGGGATTCCTCAAGCAATTCGTCAGCCACGGCTTCCGGATCGGAATCGCTCAAAGGTTCATCGTTAGAGAATTGTGGCTTTGGCGGCTCCTTGGGTGTTTGCCGAAGGAGCGTTTGCAAGAGGCCGCCTTTGCTTTCCTCTTCCTTGCGCGCCAGTGAGGCCACTTGCGTGCGGGTCAGGTTTTTTTTCGGTGCCGCAGGGGCTGCCGAGGCATATTGCGTAAAGCGCCGGACCGAACGCGTCGAACGGGCCATTTCCGCCTTGCGCTTATCCACCTGTATCTTAGCTTGTTTATAGCCAGAGAAGGGCTTGCCATCGGTAGGCACATGCACGGTTACCCCGTCCGGGAAGACCTTGGCCAACTGTTTGCGCGTCATGCGGGGCCAGTGGCGCACATTGCCAGTATCGATATGGATAAAGCGGGAGCCGGGGTAATACCCAACGCCACCAGCCTGCATTTGCAGGCCAACGCGGCGGATGGTCGCCAGTGGTACGCCGGGCAGGTAGAAGTCCATTGCCTGCCCCATGGTGTGGCGGCTGTTTTTGGCTACGCCTTTGCTGCGCGAGCGCAACATGCCGTTTGTCGCGGGTGAACGGTAGCCTGAGAAAACGGTGATCGGCTGCTTGGCTCCGGTTTTCTTGTAGACCTCCCAGATCAGATCAAAGAGGGCCGGATCCATTTCGGTTTTCTCGTTACGGCGCCAGTCGCGCAGAAACTGGTTGAGCTTGCGCAGGCCATCAGCATCAAACTTGCCATTGCGCTTATAGGTGATAGTGGCTGTTTCCTTGGTGTGGGCGTTGGACAGGCGTAGACTGCGCGATGAGGCGTTGGCTTGTGACGCCATCATCAGCATAAGCACACTGAGCAGCACAAACAGGCCTGTCAGGGCATGGCCTGAAAGGAGGCTGAACGGGCTCTTGGCTGAATGGCTGGCCTCGGTTGCAGGCTGGCTTCTTGTTAGGAATGATGCTTGTCTGGCCACTGGACATCCAATATCTGGTCAACAGGAAGGAGCATCAACCGGCTCAATCACCTGGCCTTGCGGTCCTTTCCATGTCAAAATGCGCTCACCCCACAAGAGCTGCTTTTCATCAGCTGCCCCGGAACGTGAACGCGTCTTGCTTCTGCCAACACCCAAACAGGTTTAGCAGAAAATCAGCTCTACTTCGACAATATTATGCTTAGCAATTGGTAAATGAAACCGAAATGGAAGCGAATATTGATGTGAAATGCTGATGTCTTGATGGTGTTTTCGCCAGTATGTTGTTGAAATGCGGCAAAACAAAGCAAAGGCGCACTGAAAAGCGCGCCTTCCTGGTCATGATTAACAAAGGTTTAAAGGCTTACAGGCCCAGAGCTGCTTTGACTTTTGCATTGTGCCCATAGATATCCGAGCGCAGCTGCAGGGTGCCTTCATGAGACATCCATGTGGTGAAATAGGCCAGATGCACCGGTATCTTCTTAGTCAGATTAACCCGCCGTTCATTGGAGCCCAGCATCGCCTTGATGCGGGAGGCATCCCATTTTGAAGTCTGGGACAGAATCACATCGGCAAATTCAAATGGCTTGTTCACTCGGACGCAGCCGTGGCTGAAGGCACGATAATCGCGATTGAACAGGCTTTTGGATGGGGTGTCATGCAGATAGACCGCATGCTGGTTGGGGAACATGAACTTGATGTTCCCCAGAGCGTTGCGTGTTCCCGGAGTCTGGCGCAGGCGCACCATATCGGCTTCCACGCGATCCCAGTCCAGTTTGGAAGGATCGATGACCTGAGTGCGGCCTTTGACGCTGGCCAGAACCTGATAATTCTGGTTGGAGAAAAAGGCTGCCGGATTTGCCTTGATCTTGGGAAGCAGTTCCTTGGACGCGATAGAGCGTGGCACGTTCCAGTATGGATTGACGACCACATATTCCATCTCATCGGAGAAAACCGGTGTCTTATGCGCCTTCTTGCCAACGACAACGCGGGTTTCATGAATGGTTTTGCCATTCTTGACCACTTCAAGGTTGTAGGTGGGGATGTTCACCATGACATGGAAGTCGCCCAGATCGCGGGGCAGCCAGCGCCAGCGCTCCATGTTCGCAATGATGTCGGCAATCAGATCCCTGCGATTGTTGTTGAGCACGCTAAGGGTTGCGTTGCCTACGATGCCGTCTGCAATGAGGCCGTTGTCGGACTGATAGGTTTCGACGGCCTTGGCCAGCTCCTTGCTGTAGAGCGTGTTTGACGATTCATCTTTAGCGGCAGCAAGGCCCAGCTTGCGGCGCAACAGGGGCACGCGATCATCGCGCATGCCAACCCGCAGGCTCTTGCCGGAGGCAATCGGCGGCGTGTCATCTTCGCTGCCCTGTGCCCTGAGGTGATTATATTCCGCGCGTAGGGCAAGGAAGCCCTTGTGCTGGGGGTTATAGCTGCGCATTTTTGCCACCGGATTGTCGGCTTTGACAATCTGGTTCAGGGCATCAATGGAATCAGGATAATGCGGTTTGATCGTCACTTCTTTTTTGGAGAAGATACGCGGATCAACCCGGCCCGCATAAGCGTGGCGCGTATAGCGCGTCAGAGCCAGAGAAAGGGCAAGATCGGCTTTGGCTATGGCGCCCGCACTCGTGCCTTTTTTGCGGGAAGTCGCTAACGAAGGCGTTTTATAATCGGATGGATCAAGTCCATCGCGTTCTGCGCGGGCGAGATTGAAAATCAGCTTGCGGGCTTTGGCTGTCCATTCGCCATTGTTGAACCACGCAGGCGCGAAGGCGCGCTCTTCATAGAAGGCGACAAGGGCAGCATTGTCTCTCTTTGTCAGAAAGTCCGGCGCCTGAGGCATGGTGTCGATGGCGGCGGAGATCGCATCGGCCAGATCCTGATCGGCCTGCTGATCAATCGCGCCCAGTGTGACGCGGTGCATATTATCAATGACGCTTTGGATTCTGATCTGATCCTGGATCTGCGTGGCAACGGGATCGGCAGGTTCTTCTCCAAACAGAACCACCGGCTGGGCCGTGGGTTCATTGGCTGTCGGCGTTGCCAGAGCTGCGCTCGTCGGGCAAATGGCACATGCCAGAAGAGCTGCAAGAGTCGGTTTCATCATCATTATCCCGCACGTAAGTGAATCAAGCTAAGCAAGGTTATTGAGTCCAATATACGTTTGATGCAATCTTTTTCTCATCACATTTGCGACATGAACATGATCGCGTTGACGTGTGTAGCCTTCCTGCAACGATCCCGATGATCGGTCAGGACGCGGCAGCGTTATCATCAGCCTGATCCAGCCCATATTCCTTGAGCTTGCGATAGAGCGTAGAACGGCCGATTGCCAGGCGGCGCGCAACATCGGACATGCGGTAGTCGTGGTGTTCGAGCGCTCGTTTGATGATCTCCGCTTCCAGTTCGGCCAGAGGGCGTATGTTCCCCTGTTCATCGAGCAGCCTGAGAAAGCCCCATGGGTCTTGCTGCTGGGCTGATGGTGCTGGAGAGGGCGCGGCGTGGCGCGGATCTGGTGCCGTGGGGTCGATAGGTCTGGTCAGTATGGTTTCATGGCCGCCCGCCTCCGGCTGGGAGGCCGGTGATGCGGGCATTGACGGGGCTGATTGAGGCTCTGTCTGCTCCACATAGGCCAGTTCGGAAGGGTTGGGCGAACGGGCCTTGACGATGGACGCACTGAAGGCGCTGACCTGACTGGCGATCTGCGGGAATTCATCCACAGTCAGTTGATTGCTGTCACACAACACGACGGCACGGAAGACCGTGTTTTCCAACTGGCGGATGTTGCCGGGCCAGTCATAGCTTTGCAGCAGGGAGAGGGCCTCGGGCGTCACATGCGTCAGATTCTTGCGGCCTTCCTCGGCGGCAAAGCGCGCAAGGAAATTGCGGGTGAGGGCGGGGATGTCATCCTTACGGTCACGCAGAGGCGGCACCCGGATGGGGAAGACATTGAGCCGGTAATACAGGTCTTCGCGGAATTTGCCATCCTTGACCAACTGGATGAGATCTTTGTTGGTCGCCGAGATCAGGCGAAAATCGACCTTCACCGGCTTGGCGGCACCGACCGGGTCGATCTCGCCTTCTTGCAAAGCCCGCAAAAGCTTGACCTGCGTGTCGAGTGGCAATTCCCCCACTTCATCCAGAAACAGCGTGCCGCCATTGGCTTCGACGAACTTGCCGATATGCTTGTCGTTGGCGCCGGTAAAGGCCCCCTTCTCATGGCCAAAAAGAATGCTTTCGACCAGATTGTCGGGAATGGCGCCGCAGTTGACCGTGACAAAAGGTTTGCTGGAACGATCAGAGGCATGCTGGATTGCCTTGGCTATCAGTTCCTTGCCGACGCCGGATTCCCCTTCGATGAGAATGGGGATATGGGATTTTGCCGCGCGCTGGCCAAGATTGATGACGCGCCCCATCGTATCGCTTGAAGAGATGATGCTCTTGAAGCTGAGATTGCCGTCGCGCTTGGAGCGGATGCGGGTGATTTCATCCTCAAGGGCATTGACCTTGAGGGCATTGCGCATGGCAACTTGCAGGCGCTCGGGGGCAACCGGCTTGATGACAAAGTCAAAGGCCCCTGCGCGCATGGCATTCACCGCAGTGTCGATTCCTGCATGGGCTGTTTGTACGATGATCGGTGCCTTGATGTCTGTCTTTTGCAGAGCCTGAAGCACCCCCATGCCGTCCAGATTGGGCATGACCAGATCCAGAATGATCAGATCAAAATGGGTGGAAGGATTTTCTTGCAGAATGGCAAGTGCCTGTTCGCCATTTTCAGCACAGGCCGTCTCAAAGCCGCTCTTCTCGACCACAGCTTCGAGCAGGCGTCTTTGCACCGGGTCATCGTCAACAATCAGGATGCGTTCGTTCATCTTGCCCTCGATGGCTGATTTCTGTCTGATCGCCTTGCTCTTTTGGGGGGCGATAATACATGGGCCCCGACTGTGCTATCTGGCAGCGGCGATTCTCGCATCATGAATGCGATCTGTTTCATTTTGAACCACGATGAGCGCAATCGGTTAATTGCGCGTTAATGCGAAGGCGGAGGGAGAGATATGTTCATATTTGATTAAATGATTGATTGCGCGGCCTCTGCGCCGACATTCGGACCGATATCTGGCCTGTATCTGGGAGTGAATGCGGGTTATACGCCTTTATCCTGATTTCTTACGATTTAGATGTTTGACCTTGAGGCAGGAATTCCTATCTTAGAGAAGTCGGTTCTTCGACTGCCGGAGCTTGATCCGGTTTCAGACACTTTCACTTTATTGCTGGATGCCCTTATGATCTCTGAACGCTTATTTCGATCTTCGCTTGACGCCCATCTCGCCACTTCCGACGCAGCCGCTGCTGACAAGACAGGAGAAGTCCTGCCGGAATGGTCTCTGGATGATCTCTATAAGGGGCTCGACGATCCGGCGATCGAGGAAGACTACAAGCTGGCGCAAAGCGAAGCCGAAGCGTTTGCTGCCGATTATCAGGGCAAGCTGGCGGATGGACTGGCCGAGGGTGGTGAGCAGCTTGCTGAAGCGCTCAAACGCTACGAAGCGATGCAAGAGCGCATGGGCAGGCTGATTTCCTATGCTGGCTTGATGTATAACGGCAACACCACCGATCCGAAAATTGCCAAATTCTACGGCGATGCGCAGGAGCGCCTGACAACGATTTCCACCTTGCTGCTTTTCTTCGAGCTGGAGCTCAACCGCGTTGAGGATGCCGTACTGGACAAAGCCATTGCCTCAAGCGCAGCGCTTGCCCATTACAAGCCGTGGCTTGATGATCTGCGCATGGAAAAGCCATATCAGCTCTCTGACGAACTGGAAAAACTCTTCTATGAGAAGTCCGTGACCGGCGGCATGGCCTGGAACCGATTGTTCAATGAAACCATGGCCGGCTTGCGCTTCACTGTTGAGACTGACGGTGAGAGCAAGGAGCTGGCCATTGAGCAGACATTGAACCTGATGTCTGACAGTGATGAAGCCAAGCGCAAGGCTGCCGCTGAAGCGCTGGCCGTGACCTTCAAGAAAAATATTTCCACCTTCGCACTGATTACCAACACTCTTTCCAAAGACAAGGCCATTTCTGACAGCTGGCGCGGCTTTGAAGATGTGGCAGACAGCCGCCATTTGGCAAACCGTGTCGAGCGCGAAGTGGTGGATGCGCTGGTGGCTGCTGTGCAAGATGCCTATCCGCGTCTTTCCCATCGTTATTATGCGCTCAAAGCCAAGTGGTTCGGCAAGGATGTGCTGGATCATTGGGATCGCAACGCACCTCTTCCAAAAGTGCCAATGCGCACGATCAATTGGCCTGAAGCCAAGACCATTGTTCAGGAAGCCTATGCAGGTTTTGCGCCCGAGATGGCCGAGATTTCCGAGCAGTTCTTTGACAAGGGCTGGATTGATGCTGCCATTCGTGATGGCAAGTCGCCGGGTGCTTTTGCGCATCCGACCGTTCCAAGCGCTCACCCTTATGTGCTGCTGAACTATATGGGCAAGCCACGCGACGTGATGACCCTTGCCCATGAGCTGGGCCACGGTGTGCACCAGGTTCTGGCTGGCAAGCAGGGCGCCCTGATGGCACCAACGCCGCTGACATTGGCAGAAACGGCCAGTGTGTTTGGTGAAATGCTGACCTTCCGCTCATTGCTTGCCAAGACCAAGACGACAGAAGAGCGCCGTTCCATGCTCGCCAGCAAGGTTGAGGATATGCTCAACACGGTGGTGCGCCAGATTGCCTTCTATCTCTATGAACGCAAGCTGCATATTGCGCGCAAGGAAGGAGAATTGACCTCCGATGAGATCTGCGACATCTGGATGAGCGTACAAGCAGACAGTCTGGGGCCGTCCATTCGGCTGGGTGAGGGCTATGAGACCTATTGGGCCTATATTCCGCATTTCATCCATTCCCCATTCTATGTGTATGCCTATGCATTCGGTGATTGTCTGGTGAACTCGCTTTATTCTGTCTATCAGGACAGCAATGAGGGCTTTGTCGATAAATATTTCGACATGCTCAAGGCGGGCGGCACCAAGCATCATTCCGAATTGCTGGCGCCGTTTGGGCTGGATGCGCGGAATCCGGATTTCTGGTCCAAAGGCTTGGCTGTAGTTGAAGGCCTGATCGACGAACTGGAAGCGCTGGAAAACGCATAAGGAACGTTGGGGCCGGAGTTGGAGTGCTTGTGACAAATGGTTGATGACACCCTTCTTGACCCGAATGATGATGATGCATCTTACGATGACCAAAATCGTTTTGGTCGCCGTTTGAAGCGCTATGCGCGCGTGAATGCAGGCATGGGAGGCTTTGTGGCGCGGGCCGCAGGGTCTCGCCTGTTCGGTGGCAGCTCCAGCGATATCGAGCGCGAGGCGGCTGATCTGGCGCGGGTGCTGGGTACGCTCAAGGGACCGCTGATGAAGGTGGCACAAATGATTGCCACCGTACCCGATGTGGTGCCGCCTGAATATGCTGCCGAGCTGGCGCAGCTTCAGTCCGATGCGCCGCCGATGGGCTGGGCCTTTACCAAGCGTAGGATGCGCTCGGAGCTCGGGGCTGGCTGGCGCTCAAAATTTGCCGAGTTCGATCATGAACCCTCCGCGGCTGCGTCTCTGGGGCAGGTACATAAGGCCTTGCATGAAGATGGAACGGTGCTGGCCTGCAAACTGCAATATCCGGATATGGAAAGTGCGGTTGAGGCCGACCTCAAGCAGCTCAATATGGTTTTTGCCCTGCATCGCTCCATGCAATCGGCAGTGGACACGCGGGAGATGAGCGCAGAAATTGCTGAGCGCGTGCGCGAAGAGCTCGATTATGTGCGTGAAGCCTGGCACATGAGCCTTTATGCCGAGGTCTTCAAAAACGAAGATAGTATCCGCGTTCCCAAACTCTACTCTGACCTATCAACGCCGCGTCTTCTGAGCATGAGTTGGCTCAACGGGCGCAAGCTGCTTGATTACAAGCAGCATAGTCAGGAAGTGCGCAATTTCATCACCGAACGGCTGTTTCATGCATGGTGGTATCCTTTTGCCCATTATGGGGTGATCCATGGTGATCCGCATTTGGGCAACTATTCCGCCTTTGAAGAGGCAGGGGAGGTTGGCGGGCTCAATCTGTTCGATTATGGCTGTATCCGCATCTTTACCCCGCGCTTCGTTAAAGGGGTTGTCGATCTTTATCACGGTCTAGAAAAGGATGATCGCGATCAGATCGTGCATGCCTATGAATGCTGGGGCTTTTCCAATCTCAGTGATGAATTGATTGATGCGCTCAATCTATGGGCTCGCTTTATTTATGGGCCGATGCTGGATGACCGGGTGCGCTCGATTGCCGATGGTGTCAGTCCGGCTGAATATGGCCGTAAGCAGGCTTTCAAGGTGCATCAAGAATTCAGGCGGCTGGGTCCGATTACCGTGCCGCGGGAGTTCGTGTTCATGGATAGGGCTGCCATCGGGCTCGGTGGCGTGTTCCTGCATCTGGGGGCGGAGCTTAATTTCTATAAGCTGTTCAATGAGCAGATCGAGGATTTTACCGAAGAGCGGGTGAGCAATGCACGGCGCCATTTGCCAGCATCTCCCAACAATCTTGATCCTTCTTTCGGGCCAGAGAACTGATAGACAACGCTCTTGTGGAATACAGGAAATAAGAATGGCAACGGGGTCTCACGAGATCCCGTTTTTTGTTGCAGCCCCCTTCGATAGGTTGGCTTTGCATGGGGTTTTGGGTGTGCTAATTTGTCGCAATAGGCTTCTTGAGGAGGAATTGAAATGAACGACCAGACGAACAAGATCATGGACTATCCCGAGCATTATCGCACCTATGATCGATTTATCGGATTAGTCAAATATGGCACCATACTCAGCGTTGGGGTTGTTTTGCTGATGGCGATTACGCTTTTGTAGGGCAGAAGTGCGATATAGCGATAAAGTCAGATCTGGAAGATGCGGTGCGGCTGCTGTATGGCTGGCGCGCTTTTCATGTCGGCCCGTTGCATTGACAGGGGTGACTAGCCTTGCTTCTCAAATAGTTGAGCTGAAAGCTCTATTTCTTGGCAAAACGCAGCTTGCGAGTCCGGTTCATGCCGTTCACTGCGGGGGAATAGTTCGGATTGATGACTTTGGCGCGTGAATAGGAATCATACGCCTTCTCATAATTGCCCGCTTTTTCCAGCGCGATGCCCTGGTTGGTCCAAGCGCGATAATTGTCCCGATCCATGCGGACAGCGTTGGAGAAATCGCCAAGAGCCCCGCGCATGTCGCCTTGTGCGAGGTAGCTAACGCCGCGCGAGTTGAAGGCATCCGGATTGGAGGCGTCCAAGCTGAGCGCAAAGGTGAAATCTTCGATCGCCTGTGCGTGATTGCGTTGCTGCTGGAAAATCAGGCCCCTGTGGTAATAGGCGCGCGGGTCGCGCGTCTTGGCAATGATGGCCTGATTATAGTCAGATACGGCGCGGCTCAGCTGATTTTCAACCCGGAAAATATCGCCGCGACCAATAAGGGCAACGTCATAAGTCGAGTCGAGCGCAATGGCCTGATTGTAATCAGCCATGGCAGCCTGCATGTTGCCCATCTTCTTGTGAATCAGAGCCCGGTTTGCATAGGCCTGATGGAAGTTCGGGTTCAGCTGAATGGCGCGGGTATAGTCTTGCAAGGCAAGATCATATTGTCCGGAACGCCCATAGGCTGTACCGCGAATGTTATAGGCATTCGGGTCGTTGGGGCTGCCGGCGATCACCCGGTTGAGTGATTCAATATTGTCTGCCGTGCCTGCATTGCGATCGAAATCTGCGCTGTTTTCCATGCCGGTGGTTTGGCATGCGGCCAGCGCAACACATAGGCTCGTAACGGCAAGGAACGATTTGATATGTTGCTTGCAAAGCATTATGAGACCTCGTTCGGTTTTCGCAAATCAGAAGCTTCTAATATCCGGTCCGAAACTTGCAGCCCAGTCTGTCCAAATTGGGGCAGACTTCACTGAAATATGTTTCTTCTACAAAATTCAGCATAAAAATGCTTGCAAGGGAGTGGAGCCGGAATGGCATCGCTTTCTCATCAAGCCTTGCTTATGTCGGCTAGTCAAGCCAATAAAACGAGATCAGGCCCCGTCGGGGACCTGATTTCGATTCATCGCACCTGCGCGCTCGTAATATATTACAAGACAGGTTGAGACAGCTCTGCAGGCGTTCCAAGATTTGGGACGCCAAATCCGATGAAGACTGTGTCTATCGCATTGCGCAGAGAGGGCTCCGCGCAAGGATATTAATGACCACGGCCTTTGGACGGAAGCAGACCTTCGCGCTGAAGGCGCTTGCGAGCCAGCTTGCGTGCACGACGCACGGCTTCAGCTTTTTCGCGGGCCTTCTTCTCGGAAGGTTTTTCATAGAAATTCCGCATTTTCATTTCGCGGAATACGCCTTCACGCTGGAGTTTCTTCTTCAGCGCCTTCAAGGCTTGATCAACATTGTTATCGCGGACGAGTACCTGCACGCGTCAATCCCTAAGTTCGTGATGTGTGGATTTTCTAAAAAAAATCGGTCACCGCCTCGGCAGCGCCCGAACTTTGATCGGCGTTCTACCAGACCGATGGATGCTTGTCCATAGTAAGTGGTCTGTTTTGAGGAAAAAACACCGAAAAGTCGGAGATTAGCTGCTCTTTATCGGTTTGATATGGTTGCTATGTCCCATTTTTCGACCGTCTCTTGTTTCTGCCTTGCCATAAGAATGGAAAGAGGTTGCCGGATTGGTCAGTAGCTCCTCGCGCCGCTCGATGTCATCGCCGATCAGATTCGTCATGACAACATCGCTGTGGCGTGTGGTATCACCCAGTGGCCAGCCCGCGACAGCGCGGATATGCTGTTCGAACTGGGAAACCAGACAGGCGCTTTCGGTCCAGTGGCCGGAATTATGCACCCTTGGCGCCATTTCGTTGGCGATCAGCCGCCGTTCGAATGTCTCTGGCAAGAGGAAAAGCTCCACCGCCAATACGCCGATATAATCAAGCGCCTCGGCCACCTTCTCGCCGATCTTGCGGGCCTCTGCAGCGACACCTTCGCTAATATCCGCTGGTACGGTTGTGGTGTCGAGAATCTGGTTCTTATGCACATTCTCGGCAATATCATAAGAGACAACCTGTCCCTTTTCATTGCGCGCGGCGATGACCGAGATTTCGCGTTCGAATGGCACAAAGGATTCCAGAATCGCCGGTTGCGCCCCGATGGCGTCAAAGGCGCCTTCAACATCTTCTATTTTCTTGAGAAAGACCTGCCCCTTGCCGTCATAGCCAAAGCGACGGGTTTTCAGCATGGCAGGGAGCCCCATGGCTTCCACGGCTTCTTGCAAACTCTCCTGAGATGCTATGTCGCGGAAGTTGGCTGTCTTGACATCGATGGACTGGAAGAATTTCTTTTCTGTCAGGCGGTCCTGCGATGTCTTGAGGACATTGTCGTCAGGCAGTACGGGCAAACGTTTCTTGAGAAATTCCACCGTCGGGGCGGGGATATTCTCGAATTCGTAGGTAACGCGCTGGACGGACTGGGCGAAGGCTTCCAGAGCCTCTTCGTCTTCATAGTCCGCACAGGTGTGATAAGCAGTGACATCGAAGGCCGGGCTATCCGGGTCCGGGCAATAGATATGGGTCTTGAGCCCGAGTTGGCTGGCTGCCAAAGCCATCATACGGCCCAGCTGGCCGCCACCAAGGATGCCGATTGTATCGCCGGGATTAAGCATGTCATAGGTGCCTTTTTTGTTGAACGGTTAAGCCTCTTCGTCGACCGGGGCCAGCGCGATGGAATCAGACTGTGCCTTGCGCCATGCGTCCAGCCGGGTCGCCAGATCGTCGTCATGGGTAGCCAGAATGGCTGCGGCCATGAGGCCTGCATTGACGGCGCCTGCGCGACCGATGGCCAACGTGCCCACCGGGATGCCCGCTGGCATCTGAACGATGGAGAGAAGGGAATCCTGTCCGCTAAGGGCGCGGGATTGGACCGGAACACCCAAAACCGGTAGGGAGGTCATGGCGGCTGTCATGCCTGGCAGGTGCGCAGCACCACCGGCGCCAGCAATAATGACTTTGAAACCATCCGCGCGGGCGGCCTTGGCAAAGTCTGCCATGCGATCAGGCGTACGATGGGCGGAAATGATTTTCGCCTCATAGCCGACACCCAAAGTGTCGAGAATGTCTGCGGCATTTTTCATCGTTGGCCAATCGGATTGGCTCCCCATGATGATCGCTACTGGACAGTCAGAATGTGCCATGAATGGGGCCTCCCGGGAAATATGCTGTTAAGACTGTAACACCTCAAGGGCAGTCTGGGTTCCCAAGAATGTGCCAAGTCATGGTCGGTGTCATTTAGGACGTTTGTCTATTCCGGAACCGGAGCATTTCCCTCGGATTTGCCCCCGTGGTGCGGAAGTCGCGCAGTATAGTCAAGTTCATATCAGGCACAAGGCGAAATATGTGTACAAAGATGTGCGAAATGCTGCTGATCGGGGAGCAATTTGACGAAGATGGGGTGCGCTATTTTAGGCGATGATATCTGGAAAAAGTTCATTCTCCAGACGCTCGATTTCGTCCTTCAAAAGGAGTTTTTTCTTCTTCATGCGCTGTATCGGCAAAGCGTTTCCACCAGGGCGGGATTCAAGGGCCTGAATGGCCAGATCGAGGTCGCCATGCTCTGTTCTCAGATGCGTGAGCTTGTTGCGAATTTGAGCTTCTTTTTCTGGTGTCATCGTTTTGTGCCGAGTTGATAATCTTCAATTATTTCAATAAATTATATGATATGACAATGCAAGAGCGACGATATGCTACATCGAAAGATGAAATCAAAGGTAAAAATTTATTTTGGCCTATCTGTTTAAAAAATAGAGAGTCGACAGTATGTAATATGTATGACACAATTAAAGTGTCTCAACCGAACCTATGGAGGTGTTCATGTCGTTAGATTCTCGTATCCAAGAATTGCAGCGTAAGCATGATGAATTGGATAAGGAAATTGAGGAAGCCATCGCCCACCCTTCTGTCGATGACCTTGAGATAGCGGAGATGAAACGACGAAAATTAAGTATGAAAGATGAGATCGCGCAGCTTAGGACTGCCAGCTGATCCAGATATTCATCTTGATTGATCAAGCCGCGGTTTTCTTCCGCGGCTTTTTTGTTGTCCAGTTTTTCTGATACTTACCGATAAATTTGTTGAACTTGAAAAGGTTAAGTGCTGGTAAAGATAGCCATCTTGCCAAAAGGGGGAATACATCGCGCAAAGGCGCGTTGCTTGACCGTGACCTATTGTCACGCTATTGACTTCTTGCTCTCTTGCGCAAGACATATTTCTTGATTTTTCCGGTCGGCGTCTTGGGTAATTCTCCGAAAATGATGCGTTCTGGTACCTTGTAATGGGCCAGATGATCGCGGCACCAGGTGATGAGATTGTCTTCGCTCGCGTCATGTCCCTCGGTCAATTCGACAAAGGCGCAGGGGCGTTCTCCCCATTTTGCATCGGGCATGGAAACAACCGCGGCTTCTTCTACGGCAGGGTGCTTGTAGAGGGCATCCTCAACCTCGGTTGAAGAGATATTCTCGCCGCCGGAAATGATGATTTCCTTGGATCTATCACGCAATTCCAGATAGCCATCAGGGTGCACAACCGCCAGATCGCCTGAATGGAACCAGCCGTCATAGAAGGCCTGATGGGTGGCGCCTTCGTTTTTCAGATAGCCCTTCATGAGTGTGTTGCCCCGGAACATCACTTCGCCGGGCGTTTCGCCATCGGCTGGCACGGGCTGCATTGTGTGGGGAAGCATGACCGATAGGCCCTCAAGAGCAGGGTAGCGTATGCCCTGTCGCTTCATCATGACTGCCTGTTCTTCGCTTGTCAGGCTATCCCAGCTCTCGTTCCATTCGTTGATGACGGAAGGTCCGTAAGTTTCCGTCAGGCCATAGACATGAGTGAGGCGGAAGCCGAGGGCCTGCATGCCTGTCATGACGTCTTCAGGCGGAGGCGCAGCGGAGGTGATGAAATGGACTTCCCGTTCTAGCGGGCGCTTTTCCACTTCTTTGGCGGCAAGCAGAATGGACATGACAATTGGCGCACCGCAAAGATGGGTTACCTGTTCGGTCTCTATGGCTTCGAAGATCTGTGCTGCCCGCACTTGCCTAAGGCAGATATGCGTGCCGCCAACCAGTGAGAGCGTCCATGGGAAAGACCAGCCGTTGCAGTGGAACATCGGGAGCGTCCACAAATAGACCGGATGCTTGCCCAGCTCAGCCGTGATCAGATTGGAATAGCCCATGAGATAAGCGCCCCGGTGGTGGTAGACCACGCCTTTGGGGTCTCCGGCTGTGCCTGAGGTGTAGTTGAGGGAAATGGCGTCCCATTCATCCTCGACACCCGGCCAGATGAAATCGGGATTGCCCTCTGCAACCAGATTCTCATAGCTCAGCTCAGCGATGAAGGGAGCCTCCTCCCGAAACTCGGAATCCTGATATTGAATAATGATCGGGTCTATGTCGACCAGATCTATGGCAGCACGCATGACTGCGGCAAATTCACTGTCGACGATGATAACCTTGGAGGCGGCATGCTCCAGCTGGAAGGCGATCAGGGCGGCATCGAGCCGCGTGTTGATGGTATGCAGCACAGCGCCGATCATGGGCACACCATAGTGCGCTTCCAGCATGGGCGGGACGTTGGGCAGCATGACAGAGACAACATCGCCCTGAGCTATACCTCTTGCGCTAAGGGCTGCGGCCAACTGTCTGCACCGTCTGAAGAAATCCTTGTAGCTTGTGCGCTGTGCTCCGTGCACCCAGGCTGTATGCTCAGGGTAGATCGTTGCCGCTCTCTCCAGAAATGAAACCGGAGAAAGGGGTACATAGTTGGCTGGGTTCTGATCAAGATGCGTTGAAAAGCGTTTGCCAGTCATGTCCTTATTCCTCCTCTTGCTGGTTTCTTATGCTTTTTTCCTACTCTCCATCAAAACTGAGGAACGGGTTTGATTCAATTGGCCATTCGGCTCTTTTTGACCGGTTCTTGATCTTGCCCGCGTGGAACGGATTACCACTACCTGCAAAAAAAAAGCCCGCTGGAGCGGGCTGTAATGTGGGGGAGGATTTTGGTGACTGATCCTGTCCGTGGCTAGAGAAGTTGGGAGACGCTGTCAAAGCACAGCTTAATGGCGATCAGGAACATGGCTGCATAGGAGATGCGATAGAAACCATCCTGGCTGATCCGCTTGACAAGAAATATGCCAATCATGGTGCCAATCGGTGCAAAGGGGATAAGCACCAGCGTGGTCCAGAGATTCTGCGTCGAGAACTGTCCGAGGGCAAAATAGGGGATCAGCTTGACCGTGTTCATCGTGGTGAAGAAATAGACCGATGTCGCCGCGAACACCAAAGGCTTCATGCCCAAAGGTAGGGTATGGATCTGGTAGGGAGGGCCTCCGGCGTGGGCGATGAAGCTTGTAAGGCCCGTGACACTGCCCCAGACCGCCGCAGAAACAGGGCCGCGCGTGGCGATGGTCTTCTTGCGTAGCGTACGCCAGGCATAGTCGGCAACGAAGGCAAGGGCCGTCAGGCCAACCATGAATTTGATGATGTGCTCATCCAGATAGCCCGCCATTAGCCAGCCAAGGGCTATGCCGAACAAAGCAAAGGGGAGCATGGCTTTCAGGACGGCCCAGTTCGCGTTGCCACGATAGGCTATCAAACCGACAAAATCCATGCAGATCAAGATAGGAAGCAGAATGGCTGCAGCCTGAACAGGAGAGATAATCAAGGATAAAATGGGCACGCCGAGCATGGCTACGGGAGTGCAGAAACCGCCCTTGGCAACGCCCACCAGAATGATGGCCGGAATTGCGGCGATGTAGAATGAAAGATCGGTAATCATGGCGATTCTTGGTTTGCTATGTGATGCAACTGTACCGTTGTAATGCAGATACATCAAAAAGTCGAATGAAATTAAAGACTAAACCCTTCTTTCGCCGAATAGACCAATTTTAAAGGCGCAGGTAATCATAAGCGAAATGGATTAACCGCTGGGAGGCGTGAATGGCAGCTTACAAGGAAGTCTATGAGGGATGGAAGCAGAATCCGGAAGAATTCTGGGCGAATGCGGCCAAGAAGATCAGCTGGCACAAACCGGCTGACAAAATATTCGACGCGAATGCCGGTACCTATGGTCGCTGGTTTGCCGGGGCCGAATGCAACACCTGCTATAATGCGGTGGATCGCCATGTCAATGCGGGCCATGGCCAGAGGGATGCGATCATTTATGACAGTCCGATTACCGGTCACAAGGAAACCTACACCTATAATGACCTGAAGATGCAGACACAGGCACTGGCTGCGGTGTTGCTGGATAGTGGTGTGGAGAAGGGCGACCGGGTGATCATCTACATGCCGATGATCCCTCAGGCAGTGATCGCCATGCTCGCCTGTGCGCGCATTGGCGCTGTGCATTCGGTGGTGTTTGGCGGATTTGCTGCCAATGAGCTGGCCACGCGCCTCAATGATGCCAAGCCCAAGGCGATTATCTCGGCATCCTGCGGTGTGGAGCCGAACCGGATTGTTGCCTACAAACCATTGTTGGATGAAGCCATCGAGCTGGCCACGCACAAGCCTGAAAAATGCATCGTCTTCCAGCGCAAGGAACTGGTCTGCGATCTCAAGGAGGGGCGTGATATCAATTATCATGCTGCCATCGTTGATGAAATCGAGCGTCATCGTGTGGTTGACTGTGTGCCTGTCATGGCTACGGACCCGCTCTATATTCTTTATACCTCAGGCACCACTGGCCAGCCTAAAGGCGTTGTGCGCGATAATGGCGGGCATATGGTCGCCTTGCAGTGGAGCATGGAATATCTCTATGGCATCAAGCCCGGAGAGGTCTTCTGGGCGGCGTCTGATGTGGGCTGGGTGGTTGGTCACTCCTACATCGTTTATGCGCCGCTGATCTATGGGGCGACCACGGTGGTGTTCGAAGGCAAGCCGGTGGGCACGCCTGATGCGGGAACCTTCTGGCGAGTGATCAACGAACATAACGTAGTTGCGCTGTTCACCGCACCAACGGCTTTTCGTGCCATCAAGAAGGAAGACCCGAACGGGGAGTTCATCAAGAAATATGACCTCTCGATGTTGCGCACCCTGTTTCTTGCGGGTGAGCGGGCCGACCCTGATACGGTGCAATGGGCCGAGGATATGCTCAAGGTGCCGGTGATCGACCATTGGTGGCAGACAGAAACCGGCTGGGCAATTGCTGCCAATCCGGTCGGGATCGAGCTGATGCCGATTGTGCATGGCTCGCCGACGGTTGCCATGCCGGGATATGATGTTCAGATCGTGGGTGCCGATGGGCATCCGGTGCCTGCCAACGAGATGGGCAATATCGTCATCAAGCTGCCATTGGCGCCGGGCAACCTGCCGGGCTTGTGGCACAATGATGAACGCTTCAAGTCCAGCTATCTTGATGAATTCCCCGGCTATTACCAGACTGGTGATGCGGGCTATATGGATGAGAATGGCTATCTCTATATCATGTCGCGTACCGATGACATCATCAATGTTGCGGGCCACCGCCTCTCGACCGGAGCCATGGAAGAGGTTCTGGCGGCTCACCCCGATGTTGCTGAATGCGCCGTGATCGGGATTGCCGATAAGCTCAAGGGGCAGTTGCCAGCTGGTTTCGTTGTTCTGAAATCCGGTGTGGATCGCACGCCGATGGATATCGAGAAAGAGCTCATCAAGCTGGTGCGCGAGAAGATTGGGCCGGTGGCTGCTTTCAAGATCGCCGTGACCGTGGATCGCTTGCCGAAAACCCGTTCAGGCAAGATCCTGCGAGGTACGATGCGTGCGATTGCCGACCATGAGGAATACAAGATGCCGGCAACAATTGATGATCCGACCATTCTCTCCGAAATTGAGGATGCGTTGCGGGAGCACGGGATCTGATGTGTCGCATTCCGTCTTTTAAAGACCAAGAAAAAGGCCGGGTTATTAAACCCGGCCTTTTGAATAATGGCTTCTGGATTGAAGCGATGTGCCTGAGAAGCAGAGCTGTCGCTCTTATTCTTCGTCGTCCTCATCTTTGGATGATGGCTGGAAGTTGGCAAAGACCGAAGCGGCATCCGGGATCGCTTCTTCGTCTTCAGCAGGCTTCTGAGTTGGTTTGAAGTTGCCGAACGGATCAGCTGCAGGCGCCAGAGATTCTTCAGGCGACAACAGGGTCGGATCCTGCTGATATTCCTGCTGGGCAGGGGCATCGGCTGCAGATTTCTTCACTTCCAGATCGAGGTCAAGCTGTTTACAGATGCCCAGAGTAACCGGGTCCATCGGTGTCAGCTGGCCGGAGTTCCAATGGGTCCGGTTGCGGATGGCTTCAATGGTCGGCTTTGTGGTGCCGACCAGACGCACGATCTGCTGATCTTTCAGTTCCGGATGATTGCGCACCAGCCAGAGAATCGCATTGGGGCGGTCCTGACGCTTGGATACCGGCGTATAGCGCGGGCCACGACGCTTGGGCTCGGGCACGGTAACTTTCGGTGGTGCCAGTTTCAACCGATATCTTGGCTCATTCTGGGCTTTCTCAATTTCTTCACGGGTCAACTGACCGGTCATGATGGGGTCCATGCCCTTGATACCCTGGGCGGCCTCTCCATCTGCGATCGCTTTGACTTCCAGTGGATGCAATTTGCAGAAAGCAGCAATCTGGTCGAAAGACAACGCCGTGTTATCGACCAGCCAAACTGCGGTTGCTTTCGGCATCAATGGTGCATTCGACATGGTACATCCTCATTGTAGCTTGACCGGGAATATCCTTCCAGATCAGCCTCTCAAGATTCGTTAGAATTGACAGGGAATGATGGGACTATACTTGCATTGGGGTCAATGCGCAAACAAGAAAACGTCCCTAATTGTAGTTTAGGGACGTTTTGGGTTGTTTTTTACCCTCAATTCTCGCGGTTATTCGACGAGTCTGAGATTGCTCAACTCGGATGCGATATTCTGGAATACCTTGGTTAAGTCCGAGGCATTGCTTACGCTTTTGTACCATTCAGCCTTGCTGGCGCAGCCCTTGAGCATGTTTGCTGTCGAGACGGAGGGGGAGCCGAAGTAGATTGTGAAGATCTTTATCTTTCTGGCCTTGTCCGAAATGGCATCCTTGGCCGCTTGGCAAGCCTCGGTGGTGCGCTTGTTCATTTCGGCGACAATTGAGGATGAGCCGGAAATGCGACCGTCACTATACCAGCCATAGGCATGATAATAGTTGTTGTAATAGGTGTTGTTGCCATCCGTCATGATGATGAGAGCCTTGATATTTTCTTCATCATCATAGGCGCGCCCTTGCGTATAAGGAGCTTGAGGCGAGAGTAGGCGCAGCCCCCAGATGGTGCCCATATGGATGTTGGTTGCACCGTTGGCCCGCATGGTGGAGATGTGGCTCTCAACAGCGGCCGTGTCATGGGTTAGCGGCATGATGCGCGGCATGTCGCACCAGTAGTTGGGGCCGTAGTTACTTTTTCTGATCGTCTGATTGAAATAGTAGCCGTAGGCTAGTTTTTCTGCATAGGTCTGTCCGTTCGCCCAATCGTCGCGCGGCAAGTAATAATCGTTGCTCCAAGTGGAGCGCCTGCTGTTATATTTTTCGCGACGATCCGGGTGGAAAAATGGCACGAAATAACTATCTGGCTCATTCGCGTTCGGTGTTGAATCCCTGATATCCAGCGGATGCGGGCGCGCTTCCACACAGCCTGCCCATTTGATCTGTTGGTGCGTGTAGGGGTCCTTGAGGGTGGCGAACAGAGAAAGGCGGTTGGAGTTGGGCGGATGGTTTTTGCCGTTGATGGAGGAGACGCCATTCTGGTCGATCCATTGGACTTGCTTCCAGTCCTTGCCGTCAAGGCCAGCTGTGAGGCGCACCATCTGCGTAAAGGGGACCAATCCGAAGCTCAGGGATTCTTCATCCTGTTTCTTCTCATCCAGAATTTCGATCAGTTCTTTTGAAGCATCTTTCAGAGCCTCAATTCTGGTCTTTGATCCCGCACTGCTAGCCATGGAACCCGAGTTGTCCAGTACCATGACGACTTCTAGTGTTTTGTTGCCCGCGACCGTTTTCGACGTGACCGTGAAATCGATATTGTCGATATTGGCGAACTGCATCAGGGTCATTTGTGTCGAGCCAGATGCCCAGACTTGCAGGGAAGTCGGGTTATCCTGAATATCGATCTTGTCGATTTTGATATTGCTGTCTTTGGGGCCGTTGGCAGACACATAGGCCGAGATCAGGTCGGAGATGTCTTTTTCATCCAGCGCACCGATTTGCTTGACCGCTGCGAGGGTTGCCGCATCCAGGGCATCTTGGGCTTCTGAGCGAGCCAAGGCTGCACGTGCATAGTCGATAGCGGCGCCCAGCATCATGATGATGGGGAGAAGCGAAAGGACGAAGATGATAGCAATCGCGCCGCTCTGGTCACGACTGAAAGAGCGTTTGCCTTTCTGTTCTTCTTGCCTCGGGCTGGAGGAAGAGGTGGCAGAAAACAGCGTGTCGAGATGGCAGCGAGAAACGATGCGCGCAAAAGTATGCATGGCCTATCCTGTTTGGGCACTCCCCGATGCCCTATGGGGAAAATCGCTTCCTACTAAACCGGACAGGCCTTACCAATTCATTGCAAATTGATCGCAATAGATGGTGCGGCGGCGTCTTCTTTCGATTGGCGTTAACAAAGGCTTAAAATAGCTTGCCCCCATCGCCAGATGGCAGCGATGAGGGCATGATTGGTGCAGGCAAAGGGCGGAATTGAGCCGTTACAATTCCAGCATGATCTTGCCGATATGGCTGGAGCTTTCCATCAATTCATGCGCTTTTACGGCTTCTTCGAAGGGGAAGCATTTGTAGATCTGAGGTTTGACCAGACCACACCGGAGCAGCTGCCAAACCTCCATGCGGAGTTCCTTGGCGATGTCAGCCTTGACCGCATCGGACCGGGCTCGAAGCGTGGAGCCTGTGTGGATGAGGCGCTTCATCATCAATCGGCGGAAATCTGCTTCCACGACCCCGCCATTGAGGAAGGCAATCTGGACGATGCGTCCTTCTTCCGCTGCGACGACGTAGTTTTTAGAGATGTAATCGCCGCCAACCATGTCAAGAATGACATTCACGCCCTTGCGGTTTGTCCAATTCTTGATTTCGGTGACGAAATCCTGAGTCTTGTAGTTGATTGCGAGATCTGCCCCCGCATCGAGACAGGCCTGACATTTCTCATCGCTGCCAGCCGTAACTGCGACTTTGGCGCCAAAGGCCTTGCCTAGCTGAATGGCCGTGAGGCCGATGCCTGAAGAGCCGCCATGGACCAGCAGGGTTTCTTCGGCGTGCAGCTTGCCACGCTGGAATACATTGTGCCAGACGGTGAAAATATTCTCTGGCATGCTGGCCGCTTCGGTGAAGCTCCAGCCCTTGGGGATTTCCAGGGCACTGCCTGCATGAGCGAGGCAATATTCTGCATAACCTCCGCCTGAGACCAGAGCCGCGGCGCTATCACCCACTTTCCAGTCTGTGACATTGGCGCCCACTTTTACGATTTCTCCGGCGACTTCCAGTCCCAGAATGTCGGATGCGCCCGGAGGGGGCGGATAGTTGCCCGCCCTCTGGATGCAGTCAGGACGGTTCACTCCGGCTGCCTTGACCTTGATCAGTATCTGGTCGTCTGCGGGGGTGGGAACGGGGCGGGTGATGACTTGGAGCTTTTCCGGTCCTCCCGGCTCAGAGGCTATGATGGCTTTCATTTCCGTTGCGTCCTGCATGATCATTCCTGTCTGACTGGAGTTTTGTGACATTGTGTCATTTCTAGCGGATATTCTCTATCTAGGGAATGCGCTCAATGGCTTAAAGGCTTGAAGCTGCAGGGTTGGCCTAAGGGGTAGGCTGGATCGGAAGTTGAAGTTTTAAAGTATAAAATTTTGATGTCGATGTATTTATAAGGTTTTATTGAAAATAATTTTGTTTGGTTGTGATTAAATTTGTTCTCTATTTGGTTGTGGGAAGGAAAAATTTTAAATTAACAAAAAATTAATCATTATATGTGTAAAGTATAGTATCCATGATTTATGGATTTCGAGTGGCTCCTGTCACTCTGTTTGACGCCTCCCTGTTAACTCCTGAGAGCCGCTCTTGCGGCTCTTTTTTTGTGTGTCGAATTTTATCAACCGGTATTCAGGTAATGCATGGGGTGTCCTTTCTTTTTCTTTCAGGCCCCGCAACTGATGCGTTAGTGAATTGTTAACCAATTGAATTAGCTTTTATTTTCTCACCGCCTGTTTTTGCTGGAATCGTGTAAAATCACAACTGTCTCATTATGGAGCTGTTTGTGTCTTGTTTTGGTGATGCTTGGTGTGACCGGTTAGGCCGTTTGGTTTTATGCGATCGGCGGGAATCATTGGCTCCGTGAGATCGTTTCTGCTAAAGTCAGCACGTTACCTGACCAAATTGGCTTGTTTTTAGCGGTCTGGGCATCTGTCAAGATTGCAAAATGTCGATGGCATGGTTTGTGCTTGTTATTCTGCGAAATGACAATTTGGTGTAATGTCTGTTTGAATTTGACACATCGGACATGGTAGGCATGACCAGGCATTTGGAGGTCACATGAACGACAAGCGTAAGCAAACGAATATAACGGCTCCGGTTTCCTTTGGAGCAAAGCTTGCAGATTCCGATAGTTTTAAAACCCTGTTTCGCGATGGTATGGCGCTGGTAGAAGAAGCCGCCGATTATCTGGACGGGGAAGGGCGCGCTGAGGCAAAGAGCCTGCCGAGGGTCGCTTCTCTTGCCTATGCTACCGAATCCATGCGGCTGACAACGCGCCTGATGCAGATGGCATCCTGGTTGCTTCTGCAGCGCGCCGTCAATGAAGGCGAAATGACGCTGGAGCAGGCCGGGCAGGAAAAGAACAAGGTTCGCCTGCATGGGCTTTCTTCTTCCAAGGACAGCCCGGGGTGGGATGAACTGCCGCCGCGTCTGCGCGATCTGATCGAACAGTCCATGCACATGCAGAAACGCATCCGGCATCTTGACGAGGTTATCTACTCCAAGCGTGATGCGGAAGAGACGAGAGAAGACATTGTACAGGCCAATCCGGTTGGCGACCAGATCGGTATGATCGCGAATGCCTTTGCTGCTAGAGCTGCCGAATAGGCCGCTGTTACAAAATCAATAGTAAATCAAAAAGGGGTGTCAAATTGGCGCCCCTTTTGTTTTGCCTTGAAACACTGTTCTTTGCCTGTTGCTGATGGGCCCAGCCTTATCCTGTCTTTCAGACAAAAAGAAAACCCGATGCCGGATGACATCGGGTTTTCAAATGCACAACAAATGCGGCTGACTGGCTTAGGCGCCCAGGAAGCCTGCGAATTTGTCTTTGAAGCGGGAAACGCGGCCACCACGGTCGAGCAGCTGGTTGGTAGAACCAGTCCATGCAGGATGGGAGGTTGGATCAATGTCCAGGTTCAGGGTATCCCCTTCGGAACCATAGGTGGAGCGAGTCATGAATTCGGTGCCATCGGTCATGACAACTTTGATCGTGTGGTATTCAGGATGGATATCTTTTTTCATCGTCAGGACGTCCTTAGGGTCAACCGGCCTGCAACAGGATACATCCTTTTGCCTGCGGCCAATCTGAATTGAGGTTCGGAATATGCCTGGCTGAAACCGGCCACCATATTCTATGGTTCCGGTATGATGCGACCACGTGGGCTAAGCGATCAAGCGGAACCAAAAAGCTAGGCTGCGGGCGGGCTCGCCACACAGCCATCAAAATAATTTGCGTTCGTATACCGCAGTGCGTTGAGTTATACAAGCCTGTTCCCTACTTTGAGGGTGAAAAAAGCTTATTCCTTCTTCGATTTCCTGCTTGTTGCGAGCATTTCTTTTATGGGAGCGCCTTTATGACCGAGTCCAATTCCCAATCCAGGGTTCGATTCCAGCCTTTGCGGCGGCTGGCGCCATTTGCCTGGAAATATAAAGGGCTCGTTTTGGCGGCTCTTGCTTCGCTTGTTGTTGCCTCTCTGGCGACGTTGTCCCTGCCGATTCTCGTGCGGGGATTTGTTGATCGGGGCATCTCCGAGAATAACATCGCCGACGTGAATCATTACACCGCGTTGCTTGTTCTGGCTGTGGTCGTGCTCGCGCTCATGTCCGCCAGTCGCTATTATTTCGTGATCATTCTGGGGGAGCGCGTGGTCAATGATCTGCGCACGGCTGTTTTCGCCAAGCTGACGCTGCTCTCGCCGGCATTCTATGATCGGGTGCGCAGCGGCGAGATTGTCTCGCGCCTGACGGCAGACGCCACCCAGATTCGCTCAGCCGTCGGGGCATCTGCCTCCATGGCCCTGCGGAATTTCTTGTTGTTTGCCGGAGCGGCTGTGATGATGGTGGTCACAAGTCCGCGCATGTCTCTGCTGGTGCTGGGGGCGATTCCCTTCATTGTCATTCCGCTGGTGCTGTTGGGGCGTTGGGTGCGCAGGCGACAGCGCTTTGCGCAGGATCGGTTGGCTGACAGCTCGGCCTTTGCCACGGAGGCTATCGGGTCCATGCGTATCTTGCAGTCATTCACACAGGAGGAACGGGCCAAATCCGTTTTCAGCAGTAATATTGAAGCCGCCTTCGGCGCGGCGCGGGCTTCTGTCCGAGCAAGGGCCGTGCTGACGGCTTTTGCCTTTTTTGTCATCTTTACCTCGATCGTGGCGGTGCTCTGGTATGCGGCCCATGATGTGACAGCCGGGCGGCTTTCTGCTGGCGCGCTTAGCCAGTTCGTTATCTATTCCACCATGGCTGCTGCTGGCCTTGGCGGCATGAGCGAGGTCTGGGGTGAGATATCGCAGGCGTCCGGTTCTGCCGAGCGGCTGTTTGAGTTGCTGGACGAGCCGGTGCTGGTGAAAAATGCCCAAGTGGTGAGCCCTCTGGTCACGGCATCCAACCTGTCGGTCGCATTCGAGGGGGTGGATTTTCACTATCCCTCATCAGAAGAGCGGACAGTTCTCTCGGCGCTCTCCTTTGCCATTGCTGGCGGAGAGACGGTGGCCATCGTTGGGCCATCCGGTGCTGGCAAGACGACGGTCTTCCAGCTGCTGATGCGCTTTTATGATCCCGAGAGAGGGCGCATTTTGCTTGGTGGACAACCCATAGGGGGGCTGGATCTCAATGCCCTGCGCAGCGCCATCGCGCTGGTGCCGCAGGAGCCAGTGATTTTCGCCATGTCGATTGCCGACAATATCGCCATGGGGCGGGAAGGGGCCGAGCGCGAAGCCATTATCGAGGCAGCCAGAGCAGCGCATGCCCATGACTTCATTGCGCAATTGCCCGAGGGCTATGACACCATGGTCGGGGAGCGCGGGGTGACGCTCTCGGGCGGTCAGAGACAGCGTTTGGCCATCGCACGGGCGATCCTCAAGGATGCGCCTATTTTGCTGCTGGATGAGGCCACAAGCGCTCTGGATGCGGAAAGCGAGCGCTATGTGCAGTTGGCCCTTGCCGACCTGATGAAAGGGCGCACGACGATTGTCATTGCCCACCGTCTGGCAACGGTAAAGAAGGCTGATCGTATTCTAGTGCTTGAAGGCGGAGCGCTGGTGGAGCAGGGCACCCATGACAGTCTTGTCACCGCAGGCGGGCTTTATGCCCGTCTGGCACAGTTGCAATTTGGCATGGATGATCTAGGACATGATCTGGATGCCCCATAATGGGGCATCTTTGCCTGTTATCGCTGGGTTAGCTTGAATTCGATGCGGCGGTTCTTGCGCAGGGCTTCGTCCGATTCGCCTTCTTCAAGCGGTTGGAACTCGCCAAAGCCTGCGGCTACGAGACGCTCTGGCGGCACGCCCTTGGAAATCAGATATTTGACAACCGAAATGGCGCGGGCAGAAGACAGCTCCCAGTTGGAAGGGAAGCGGGCGCTGTTGATAGGGCGGTTATCCGTATGGCCGTCGACGCGCAACACCCAGTCGATCTCTTCTGGAATATCCTGAATCAGTTCTAGAAGGGCCTCTGCCACATGGTCGAGTTCCTGCTCGCCTTCCGCTTTCATGCGATCTTCGCCAGAGGAGAAGAGCACTTCGGACTGGAAGACAAAGCGGTCGCCGACGACGCGGATGTCTGAACGCTGGGAAAGGATTTCCCGCAATCGACCAAAGAAGTCCGAGCGATAGCGTGACAGCTCTTGCACGCGCTGGGCCAGCGCGATGTTGAGGCGTTTGCCAAGGCTGGCGATTTTGGTCTGACTTTCCCTGTCGCGGGTCTCAGAGGCTTCTAGAGCGTCTTCCAGAGCGGCGATCTGGCGTCGCAGGGCAGAGATCTGCTGGTTGAGCAGCTCCACCTGAGCCAGAGCGCGCTGGGAAATGGCTTTTTCACTTTCCAGCTGATTGGTCAGGGACGCAATCTGCCCGCCTGCACTATCCTGATCCCCCTTCTGGGTTTCAAGCTGCATGGCAAAGCGATCACGCACGGCTTCGGCACTGGAAAGGCTGGCCTGAAGGGTCGCTATAGAGCTTTCCATATCCTGCCCGCTGGCGCGTTCCAGCGCGAGCAATTCGGTCAGTTCGGCAATCTGGCTGTTCAGTTCATTGAGCGCCGTGTCCTTGCCGGAGATTTCCTGGCTTAGGAAGAACTGGGCTACCATGAAAACGGTGAGCAGAAAGATGAGCACGAGCAACAAGGTCGCCATGGCATCGACAAAGCCGGGCCAATAGTCGGCTCTTTGTTCACTGCGACGATTACGGGACAGGCCCATCTTACTTCCTCACACATCAATCATGGGCTCGGTGCTTCACGGTGTGAAGGGAGCCCCTGTTGCCTAGTTTTGCCTGTTGGAGCTGGCTTTTGACAGAACGTCATTGAGCTTGACCAGCACATCCTTGACTTCTTCCTGCTGGCTTGCCTGTTGGTCGGCCCATTCGCGCATCAACTGCTGTTCGGAGCGCAAATGTTGTACAAGCCCCTGAATGCCTTCGGCAAGATTGGCCATGGCCGATGTTGCATTGCGCCCGCCGCCGGTTTTGGCCTCTTCACCGGCCTGATCAATCTTGCGAGAGAGTTGTTCGAGCACGGCAACGAGCTGCTCATTGTCGCCATTGCCCAGTGCTTCGCCATAGCTGTTGTCGAGATCTTCGAAATTGATGTCGGTAACGGTTGAGAGCCAGTCTTCCAGATTGGTAAAGAAGCGGGTCTGTGCCTGACTTGCCTGCAGATCAAGGAAACCAAGCACGAGTGAGCCGGAAAGACCAAAGAGCGAGGATGAAAAGGCGGTGCCCATGCCTTGCAATGGCGCTTCAAGCCCCTGTTTGAGATCTTCGAAGATAACGCCCACATCGCTGGAAGCGACCGACAGAGAGCTGATGACGTCGCCCACGGAACTCACCGTTTGCAACAGGCCCCAGAAGGTGCCCAGAAGGCCGAGAAACACCAGAAGACCGGTGAAGTAACGCGACATGTCGCGCGCTTCATCAAGGCGCATGCCAACCGATTCCAGAATGGATCGCATGGTCGAGGTGTTGATCGCCATGCGGCCTACACGGTCCCCCAGCAGGGTGGCCATGGGAGCCAGAAGGATCGGTGGTCTGTCCACTTCCAGCCCCGGATCGCCAAGACGGAAATTGTTGACCCATTTGACTTCGCGAAACAGGCGCACAACCTGACGCAGTGCAAGGAAGATACCGACGATCAGAACGAAAAAGATCATCGCATTCAGAAGCGGGTTGCTCCAGAAAGCTTCAAGGATCTGGCGATACAGGATGATGGGAACAAAGGCGGCTGCGCCAATGAAGATGAGCATGCGCCACAAGTAGCGTTGTGGGCTTGAAAGCTTGTAAGGATCGAGTTCGCTAGACATCATCCGATTCCGGTTACGCGAAAAGCTGGTCAAGAGCTTGACGAAGGGTTAACGCCAAGCTCAAGAACTTTGCCCAATTTCGTCCAATAGTAAAAGGGGTCTTGTGGACTATACACGCAATCAGAGGCAGAAAGATGACGCAAACAAGGGCTTATGCGTGATCCTGAATCTCTTCGGTGGTGTCGGTAAGGGAAATCGGGGTTGCCGCCGAGGCGGAATGTTCGAAGATCCGGGCCTTCTGAATCAGTTGCGCGAGCATGATTCCCGCGATCAGAGCGAGCACGAACAGGAAGCTGGTCGGGTGCCCCAAACCAAGGGCTGGCAGGGATGCGCCCGGGCAAAATCCGCCGATCCCCCAGCCGATGCCGAAGATAGATGAGCCGATCACCAGTTTGCGGTCGATTGTGCGATTGTTTGGGACATTGAAATTCGGCGTAAAGACAGGCTTGCGCAGTTTGCGAAAAATGAGCGCGTAACCGGGCACCGCTATGGTGAGGGCACCCGCCATGACAAAAGCAAGGCTCGGGTCGAAACTGCCTGCAAGATCAAAAAAGTTAAGCACTTTGGCAGGGTTTGCCATGCCCGAGGTGATGATGCCGAGACCAAAGATGGCCCCGATCAAGCCGGCTACCAGATATCGCATGGGGATGTCCTTTAAAAGATATGACGTGTGAGGAAGACCGTCAGGAAAGCAAAGCTCATGAACATGATGACAGCCACGGCTGAGCGGCGCGAAAAGCGCGCAAGGCCGCAGACGCCATGGCCGGAGGTGCAGCCGGAGCCAAAAGTTACGCCGATGCCGGTAATAACCCCGCCAATGATCAGGGCCTCAAGGGAAACAGGCATTTGATAGGCGATGTCGCTGATGGTTGCCTCATATAAGAGAGGAGCGAGAACGGCACCCGTCAGAAAACTTGCTTTCCAGCGCATGTCGCTGCCAAACGGAGGCAGGATACCCGCCAAAATGCCCGTCATGCCCGCGATGCGGCCCCATGAGAGCATGAGCAGAACCGCGGCAAGCCCGATCAGTGTGCCGCCTGCAAAGGAAACCAGAGGGGTGAATTCAGTCACTTGATTTACTCCACGAGGGGAAGGGGGAAGCGAAGCAGATTGGCATTACCATACTTCTTTTATACTTTCTTATATTCGACTTAAGTCAAATTATCGAGCGTTTCCATGATTATTTCGTGGATTTCGAATATTAGTATATTAAGGACCGGTTTGGTGGCATGCATTTCTCTTTGTCACGCTATGAAGGAGGATGGATTTCCATCCTTGACCACCCTTGGGTGTCGAGCAAAGCGCTTCTTTGTCTGAGGGTGGGCACAAAAAAAGACCGCCGATAAGGCGGTCTCTTCTGAATTCTTAAAAGTGAGCTTCGAAATGCGTCCGTGCTGGACTATTTCTTCAGGGTCTTTTCAAGGCGCGTGCGGATGAGCTCATTGCCTGCAATGACAGAGCCATTTTCCAGCATTTTGTCGCCGCCGTTAATGTCCGTTACAAAGCCACCGGCTTCGCGCACCATGATGATGCCTGCTGCGATGTCCCAGGCGTTGAGTGCCTCTTCCCAATAGCCATCAAAGCGGCCAGATGCCACATAGGCCAGATCCAGGGATGCTGCGCCGAGACGACGGATGCCGGAGACGTCTGCCATAACCTTTTCCAGCTGTTCCAGATAAGGCTTGTGCTTGCCACGGCCCAGATGCGGAACGCCGGTGCCGATGACGCAGTCATGGAAGTCGTCACGGGCCGCAACGCGCATGCGACGGTCATTGTAGAAGGCGCCACGGCCGCGCTCTGCGGTGTAGAGATCATCGGTTGCCGGATTGTAGATCACCCCGGCGATGATGCGGCCTTCATGTTCCAACGCAATGGAAATTGCGAACAGGGGAATGCCGTGCAGGAAGTTCGTGGTGCCATCCAGCGGATCGATGATCCAGCGATGGCTCTTGTCGATGCCTTCTTCCTCGCCGCTTTCCTCTCTGAGGAAGCCGAAATTCGGGCGGGCTTTTCTCAATTCATCGGTAATAATTTTTTCCGACTGAAGGTCGGCATTCGAGACGAAATCGCCCGGCCCCTTGCGGGAGACCTGAAGATTTTCCAGTTCGCCGAAATCTCGAGCCAGTCGGCGGCCTGCCTTGAGGGCGGCTTGAACCATAACATTGAGAAGAGCAGAGCGTGCCATTGTCTTTAAGTTCCCAGATAAGCGGCTGGTGAATAATCCTTCCTGCCCGTTTGGCAGCGAAGCGGGTATGCACCATGTAAAACAAGGCGCGTCGACGATTTTACTCAAGCGACGCGCCGTAAGGATTGCAAAGGCCAATCATGATCGGCCAGCTTGACAAGCGAGCTTAGTCAGCGCGCTTCACATATTCAATTTCGTTGGTATCCACGACGATCTTTTCACCGGTGGTGACGAACGGAGGAACCATGCAGCGAACGCCATTTTCGAGCATTGCTGGCTTGTAGGAAGACGACTGTGTCTGGCCCTTGATGGTCGGCTCGGTTTCGGTCACTTCCAGAGTTACCTGATCAGGCAGGTCGATGCCGATCGGTTTTTCTTCATACAGTTCCACAACAACAGGCATGCCGTCCTGCAGGAATGCGGCGCGTTCGCCGACAAAATCCTTGTTCAATTCGAGCTGTTCGTAGGAAACGGTATCCATGAATACCAGATTGTCACCTTCTTCATAGAGGAATGTGAAATCCTTTTGCTCAAGACGCACGCGTTCAACGGTTTCACTGGCGCGGAACCGTTCGTTGAGTTTGCGGCCGTCGAGAAGGTTTTTCAGCTCAACCTGAGCGAATGCACCGCCTTTGCCTGGCTTGACTGCATTCACTTTCACCGCGACCCAGATCGTGCTCTGATGTTCGATTACGTTGCCAGGACGGATTTCGTTGCCATTGATCTTCATAACAAACCATCTTGCTGACAGGACGCGAGACGTGAACGGCTGCAGCGATCCTGTAAAAATGCCATAGGGTGAAAAGGCCCCGTACGGATCAAATCGAGAATGATCTTCGGGGCAGGTGGCCCTGTAGGACCATATTCAGGGGGTATTTGCAAGGCTTTTGGCAGAGTTTCCGGCTAAAAACTACCTTAAGTCTTTCAATTTTGGTAAATTTGCTCTCATATTTGATGCCGGAAGCGAGAATGGCTACCAAAGGGTATGCGTCTTGAGGGCATTTATTGCCAATTGCTTTTCCTTATCGGGCAGCTCTTGGAAAAACTTCTCGAGCCAATCATCGCTTTTGCCAGCTCGCTTGGACAAAAGATAGTATTTTGCCGCATCGATCGGATCTGCCGGCTGGCCATAGCCACGCGCCAGAATGCGAGCAAGGCGGTTCTGCGCAAGAATGCTGCCTGCATCGGCAGCCTGTTTGAGCCATGCTCGGGCGGCGGAAAAATCTTGGCGAACGCCCTTGCCCTGAAACAGCATCAGGCCAAATTCCAGTTGTGCATCCAGAAACCCGCCCTGTGCGGCGCGCTGCATCCAATAGGCGGCCTGATCAAGGTTGGGTGCAGGGAAGAAATCGGACTGATAAAGATTGGCCAATGTATATTGTGCAGCTGCGACACCTTGCTGGGCAGCCTTTGTCAGCAGATCCATCGCCTTTGTGATGTCTCTCTCAACCAGCTGGCCGCGCAGATAAAGTAGCCCCAGATTGAACTGGGCATTTTTCTGGTTTTGCTCGGCTGCCTTCCGGAAGTAGGTGAGAGCCTTGTCGAGATTTTTCTCAACGCCCTGTCCCTGCGCATAGAGCAGACCGATGTTGAACTGGGCTTCCCTGTCGCCTCGGTCGGCGGCAAGTTCAAACCAGTTTGCGGCTTCCTTCAGATCCTGCTCGACGCCGGTCCCTTTCAGATATAGCTCTCCGAGCAATGTCTGGGCGTGCATGTCATCCATACCGGCCAGCTTTGTGGCAAGCGCAAAAGCTGTGAGATAGAAACCACGCTGGTAGGCCGAATAGGCCGACGTTTTCTTCAGCACAAAGCGGGGCACATCGAACGGATTGCTCGGATCGGTAATCGATGCAGAGCCATCAAACACATAAGGCACTTTCGAGCCGTCTTTCGGTGCGGCCCCGATTGGCGTTGTCAGTTGCTCGCCGGCTGCAGCTGGAGAGAAGAGCTCCGGGGAAGGGTCTGACGCCCATGCGGGGGTCATACACAGCGTCAGGGCTGATGCAAGCGATGCATTCAGACATTTGCGCGAGAAAGCGCGGATAGTCAATCGGCTTGCGCTTGGCGCAGCATTCAGTTTGGAAAGCATGACCATGTAATCTGACGTCGTTTGCTGTGGGCTATCCGTGTGCCCGTTAGGCTTTTGTTTGGCAACCAAATTCGGCCATTCTGTGTCGCTCTCATCTTTGCGGGATGAGAGGTTGACTCAGGATTGTTCCTTGGCGCCTTCTGCAAGCAGGGTACATGCTTCGTTTACTGCAACCTGCGGACCGGCTTCATGGTCCCAGATGGCTTCGCGCAGGGCGATGAACTCAATGCCCATGGCCGAGACCTTTGCGCATTCGGAAAGATCAGAGCCGCCGATAATCACCGCGGGCACCTCGAACAGGGTGGACCACCAGTCGGCCATATCCAGCGACTTTTCATGAATCGTCTCCATGGTTGGCGCGTCCAGGCGGCCAAACATGATATAGTCGATACCGCTTTCGCCAATTTCCATGGCGGTGTGGCGCTTGTTGCCGCCTTCTGCACCGAGCATGAAGCGATTGGCATAGTCTTCCGCACCATTCTGAATATCGGTAAGATCACCGTCAATATGCAGGCCGTCACATTTGGTGCGGCCAGCGACGCGGGAATCGCCGCGCAAGACCACGGCGATGTCATGCTTTTGTGCCATCGGTGCGATGGTCTGGGTGATTTTCTGCAGTTCGTTGTCGTTATTCGTTTCGCAATCGATCAACAAGGCTGCGATGTCGCCCCCATCCATGGCGGCTTGCAATTGGGCCGGGAATGTCTCCAGATCAATGTGCCTTGGGGTAACGAGATAAATCTGGGTGGGCTCCATGATGTGACCTATCGATGGTTGGACGGTTTATGCGCTTCGCTTTCATATCTCGCAAAAGTGGGTCTGTTGCAAGGGCGCGAAAGCTTTGAGAAATAAAAAATGCGCCAATCGCGAGATCGGCGCACCTTTTTGATCATTGGGAACGGGGCAAATACCCCATTAATCAGGCTTTGAGAACTTCAACACCCGGAAGAGCCTTACCTTCCATCCATTCGAGGAATGCCCCACCAGCGGTGGAGATGTAGGAGAAGTCATCATAAACGCCAGCATGGTTGAGCGCGGAAACCGTGTCACCACCGCCGGCAACAGAGGTCAGCTTGCCTGCTTTGGTTTCTTCAGCGGCTGCCTGTGCGGCAGCAACGGTTGCGGTGTCGAATGGTTCGATTTCGAACGCGCCGAGCGGGCCATTCCAGACAACGGTGTTGGCTTTCTTGATCCATGCAACAACGGCTTCAACAGACTTAGGACCAACGTCGAGCATCATGCCGTCAGCCGGGATGCTGTCCACGTCGAGCACTTCGTGCGGAGCGTTGGCAGCGAATTCCTTGGCGACCAGAGCGTCGGTTGGCAGGACGATTTCACAGCCAGCTTTTTCAGCTGCGACGAGAATGCGTTTTGCGGTTTCGGCCAGATCATGTTCGCAAAGGGATTTGCCAACGTCTTTGCCCTGGGCTGCCAGGAAGGTGTTGGCCATGCCGCCGCCGATAACCAGACCGTCAACTTTGCTGACGAGGTTTTCGAGCAGGTCGATCTTGGTGGAAACCTTTGCTCCGCCGACTACAGCCAGAACCGGACGGTTTGGCGTGCCCAGAGCGGCATCAAGAGCTTCGAGTTCCTGCTGCATGGTGCGACCGGCAACTGCTGGCATATGGTGGCACAGGCCTTCGGTGGAAACGTGCGCACGGTGGGAAACGGAGAATGCGTCTGCTACGAGTAGGTCGCCATTGGCACCCAGCTGTGCAGCAAATTCAGGATCGTTCTTTTCTTCGCCTTTGTAGTAGCGGGTGTTTTCCAGAACGAGAACGTCGCCGTTGGCCATGTTGTCGATGGCAGCCTTGGCAACATCGCCGATGCAGTCTTCTGCAAAGCCAACAGGCATCTTGAGGGCTTTGGACAGCGCCGGAACAACCTGCTTGAGGCTCATTTCCGGAACCTTTTCGCCCTTGGGACGACCAAAGTGAGCAAGGATGATGACCTTGCCGCCTTTTTCGGAAATTTCGGAAAGGGTCGGTACGATGCGGTCGATACGGGTGGTATCGGTGACTTCGCCATCTTTCATCGGGACGTTCAGGTCAACGCGAACGAGCACGCGCTTGCCGCTCAGTTCTACATCATCAAGGGTTTTGAAATTCGCCATTGGATGATCCTACAGTCTGGCCGAGCCATGTCGGCTGTGTGTCTGATAAAAGCCTCTCGGTCCTTTTTAGGCCGGAAAAGGCTTCAGGTCGGTGCCCTACCCATGGTGCCTGTTGCAGGCGCGGCATGTCTGCCGCTCATGAAGTAGAAAAGGCGCTGTTCCCGGACTAAAAACCGCTAGTCCGGTTTTGTCTCTAAAACAGCGCCTTTGAAAATTTCACATTCTGCCGGATTGCTCCGGCAGAAAAGGCTGTCATCAATTACTTGATGAGTTTAGCCATTGCGACTGCAGTGTCGCCCATGCGGTTGGAGAAGCCCCATTCGTTGTCGTACCAGCTCAGGATACGAACCATGCGGCCATCCATGACTTTGGTCTGATCCATGTGGAAGATGGAAGAGTGGCTGTCATGGTTGAAGTCGGAAGAAACGTTTGGCAGATCGGTGTAACCCAGAACGCCAGCCAGTTTGCCGTCGGCAGCAGCCTTGATTGCTGCGTTGACTTCTTCAACAGTGGTGTCTTTTTTGGCTTCGAATACCAGGTCGACAACAGATACGTTCGGGGTAGGAACGCGGATTGCAACGCCGTCCAGTTTGCCAGCCAGTTCTGGCAGAACCAGACCAACAGCTTTAGCAGCACCGGTAGAGGTTGGGATCATGGACAGAGCAGCAGCGCGTGCGCGATACAGATCTTTGTGCATGGTGTCGAGGGTAGGCTGGTCACCAGTGTAGGAGTGAATGGTGGTCATGAAGCCTTTTTCGATGCCAACAGCTTCGTTCAGTGCGTAAGCAACTGGAGACAGGCAGTTGGTGGTGCAGGATGCGTTGGAAACAACCAGGTCATCTGCAGTCAGGGAGTCGTGGTTGACGCCGAAAACGATGGTTTTGTCAGCGCCTGCTGCAGGAGCAGAAACCAGAACGCGTTTTGCACCAGCGGTCAGGTGCATGGAAGCTTTTTCCTTGGCGGTGAAGATACCGGTGCATTCCATTGCAACGTCAACACCCAGTTCGCCCCAAGGCAGTTCTTCAGGGTTGCGGATGGCGGTTACCTTGATCGGGCCACGGCCTACGTCAATGGTGTCGCCGTCAACGGTAACGGTGCCAGGGAATTTGCCATGTACAGAGTCGAAACGTACGAGGTGAGCGTTGGTTTCAACCGGGCCAAGGTCGTTGATAGCAACAACTTCGATATCGGTACGGCCGGATTCGATGATAGCACGAAGCACGTTACGGCCAATACGACCGAAACCATTGATCGCCACTTTTACAGTCATGACTTTCTCCTGATTTAGCCGGCACTTTTTCTTATCGAGCCGGTCTTGCACTTAGATCAACTTGATGAACGCGTGATATAAGAGGGTTTATGTCCGCGCCTTGATCGATCTCATATTAGGTGGACAATATACTTTTGTCGTATGACAATTCAACATCGCTGTTAAGCGAATTGGCAGAAAAAATCATTTTTTTCCTGCCAATCAGGTGCACTTTATGAGTATTTACGCTTATTTTAGGCGTTCGACAACCTTTGCGACAACATTGTCGGAGGTGATGCCGAATTTTTCGTACAGCTCTTTATAAGGGCCGGAAGCGCCGAAGCTGTCCATACCAACAAAGATGCCGTCCGAGCCGATAAAGCGATCCCATCCCATGCGAAGGGCAGCTTCAATGCCAACTTTGACCTTGGCTTCGCCCAGAATATCTTTCTTATACTCTTCTGACTGCGCTTCGAAAAGCTCAAAGCATGGTACAGAGACCACGCGGGCCAGAATATCCTGCTCTGCCAATGCTGCTTGTGCAGCCATGGCGATTTCAACTTCAGAGCCGGAAGCAAAGATAGATACGTCAGCGTCGCCATCGCAGTCAGACAGAACATAGGCACCGCGTCCGCAGAGATTTTCTTCGGAATATTCGGTGCGATATGGTGTCAGACCCTGGCGGGTCAGTGCCAGAGAGCTTGGGTTCTTGTCTGACTTGATCGCCAGTTCCCAGCATTCTGCTGTTTCCATCGCGTCTGCAGGACGGAAGACCTGCATATTCGGGATGGCGCGCAGGGAAGCAAGGGTTTCAACCGGCTGATGGGTTGGACCATCTTCGCCAAGACCGATGGAATCATGGGTCAACACATAGATGACCCGCTGTTCCATCAGAGCTGACAGACGCATCGCACCACGCATATAGTCGGCAAAGACCAGGAAGGTCCCGCTATAAGGAATGACACCGCCATGCAGAGCCATGCCGTTCATGGCAGAGGCCATGCAATGCTCACGAATACCCCAGTTCATGTAGCGACCGGAGAAATCGTCAGGCGTGACCGATTCGGTCGACGGGGTCTTGGTGTTGTTGGAACCGGTGAGGTCGGCAGAGCCGCCAATGGTTTCCGGCACGGCTTCGGTGATGACGTTGAGTGCCATTTCGGAAGCTTTGCGGGTTGCCACATTCTTTGGTTCTTCAGCCAGAGACTTCTTGTAAGCTGCCATGGCATCTTCGAAGCCGGATGGCAGATCGCCACGCATGCGGCGTTCGAACTCTGCTCGGACTTCAGAATCTGCAGCTTCCAGTCGCTTTTGCCATTCTTTGTGGGCCTGCGCGGCATTGAGGCCGGCAATGCGCCATGCATCACGAATGTCAGCAGGCAGCTCAAACGGTGCACAATCCCAGCCGAGCGCTTCGCGGGTGGCCGCGATTTCATCTGCGCCCAAGGGAGCCCCGTGCACCTTGTTGGTGCCAGCCTTGTTGGGAGAGCCAAATCCGATCACTGTCTTACAGTCGATCATGGTCGGCTTGTCGCTCTTCTGAGCTTCCTCAATGGCCTCGGCGATGGCCGCCTGGTCATGACCATCAACGCTGATGGTGTTCCAGTTGCTGGCCTTGAAGCGTGCATGCTGGTCGGTCGAGTCGGAGACGCTGACATTGCCATCGATGGTGATGTTGTTGTCGTCCCACAGCAGCACAAGCTTGTTGAGCTTGAGATGACCTGCCAATGCGATGGCTTCCTGAGAGATGCCTTCCATAAGGCACCCGTCACCAGCCATGACATAGGTCCGGTGGTTGACAAGGTCGTCACCGAATTTGGCTGACAAAAGTCTTTCCGTGATCGCCATGCCGACGGCATTGGCGATGCCCTGACCCAGCGGGCCGGTTGTCGTTTCGATGCCTGCAGCATGACCAAATTCAGGATGGCCTGCCGTTTTGGCACCCAACTGACGGAAGTTGGCCAAATCCTCAATGGACATGTCTTCATATCCCAGCAAATGCAGCAGGGAATAAAGCAGCATCGAACCGTGGCCGCCAGACATCACGAAACGATCGCGGTCAGCCCATTTGGGGCTGGTAGGATCAAATCTCATGAATTTGGTGAAAAGAACGGTAGCAACGTCCGCTGCACCCATTGGAAGGCCAGGGTGTCCGGAGTTTGCTTTCTCAACGGCATCCATTGAAAGAAAGCGGATCGCATGCGCCATGCGAGTCTGTTTATCCATGTTGTTCATGAACTCTGCTTCTGGATGTTGTTCAATGCCTACGACTTGGAAATAAAATAGAATTGTCCATCGTCGTGTCTACAATCGAACGCAATCTGGTTAAACAGGAACTGCCTTGCCACTTAGCAAGCCCGGCAGACAGAGGCGTTTTACAAACGCCCTGACATTTAACATCAAGGGGATGAGAGTCAATGCGCCCGAAAGGGCAATCCGCCAAAACAGCAGAATATGCATGATATACGGGCTAGTTTTATTCGTCTGTGGACTTGGACTGTTGAAGAGTTGGGGCCATTGACGAAGTTAGATTATGTCTCCTAGATTTAAATCATATAAGGATTCTTGCGTGGTTTGCCAGTCTGATTCTGTTCATCTATGACTGTTTTCTCCTCGCAAATCCAATGCCCGGTTGCTTAATGCTTGATGGTTCCGCTTGGGGGAAACGACGCTGGAAGCATCTTCGACTTGGTAAAAACAAAGTTTCCGGTTATCTGTAAGCCGGTTTTGTAGCGTCTGGCGCAGCTGGGGGAGAGACTATCCGGTTTTGATATCTCTTCTGGCCGCAGCCGGTAGCAAGGCTGGAAGACAAGGAAAACGGGCCGTTTCGTGTGAGTTTGGGGGCTATATGAGTGAGAATGCGCGCGTAGAGGCGGCTTTGGGCAGACTCGACAGGGCGATTGAGACACTGTCGCAATCGGTTGACAAGAGACAGACCAGAGAGCTGTCGGTCAAGGCCCTGCAGGATGATCTGCAACGCTTGACGCAAGAGCGATCGGAGCTGACAGGCTCGCTGGAGAAGCAGAAGAAGCGTACCGAGAAGCTGGAAGGGGCTAGTGAAGAAGTGTCCCGTCGGCTCGGTGCAGCAATGGAATCAGTCCGGGCCGTTTTGGACCGGCATGGTGGATGACATGCGTGGTCAGCCACAAAGGTCGGCTGGAGTAAAAGATGGTTCAAGTCAGTGTCAGCATTAACGGGCGTGCCTACCGGATGGCCTGTGAAGATGGGCAGGAAGAGCACCTGCTGGCATTGTCGCGGCGTTTTGACGCCATGATCGAGCAGTTGAAGGAAAGCTTTGGTGAAATTGGTGATCAACGCCTGACTGTTATGGCCGGAATTATGGCGATGGACTTGCTGGCTGAAGCGGATGGCAAGGTCAAGGCCCTCAATGAAGAGATTTCGGCCTTGCGGGATGCACGCTCAGCGGTGATGGAAAAATCCGAAGGGGATCAGGAAGCTCTGGCGGAAAGAATCGACAAGGCGTCCGAACAGTTGGAGAAATTGTCGAAAGTTCTGCTTGAAAGCTAATGAGATAACAATCGCACTGGAAATTCGATAGCAATTCCTCTATATATGGAAAGCTTGCTGCACTTCGCGTTAGATGCAACTTTTCCTCGGGGCCTTAAAGATCCGAACGGGAGCTGGCGCTGATCTGGACCGTGGTCCGTTTCAACTGGCACCCACCTGTAATTCAGGTGTCCCAGGATCATGAAAGCGTCGACGGTCGTTGCGGCTTCAGTTTTGGAGCGGCGGTCCTTTTTTGGACTTGCCGCTCTTTTACAATAAGTTGGTAATCGACCGATGGACGACGTAGCAACAAGAGACCGCAAGCGGGAAGCAAGGCGCCAGATGCGCGCATTCAGAAATGCTATTCCCGCCGAACAGCATGCTGTCGCAAGCAAGCAGATCTGTAACAATCTCATCAATTATCTGGATTGGGATAAGGTGCCTGATAATGGCTGTGTCGGCCTGTTCTGGCCGGTTCAGTCCGAGGTCGATGTCTCTTTGCTCCAGCAGCCCTTGCGTGACAAAGGATTAAAGCTTGCACTACCAGTGACTGTCGGGGCGACGGGCATGATCTTCCGGCGCTGGGATGATGGGGCGGAACTGGTTGATGCAGGCTACGGCACAGTTGGGCCAAAGGTTGATGCGCCGGAGGTTTTTCCGGACTGTCTCCTGATGCCCCTCTTGGCCTTTGATGCCCAATGCAACCGCTTGGGATATGGTGCGGGTCATTATGATCGCTATATTTCCGAACGCATCATCCAGAATTCCCGACCTTATCTGGTGGGGCTGGCTTTTGCCTTGCAGCAACTGGACAAGATACCCGTTGGAGAGTATGACCTTCCGCTAGATGCTATTTTGACTGAAAAAGAAATTGTTGTTCCGGCCTGATTGAGAGACAGAGCCGGTTAGATTGAGCGGGAATTCATGCGACTGCTGTTTATTGGAGACATTGTTGGACGGTCCGGGCGGGCTATTGTTGAAGAAAAACTTCCGGGGCTGATCGAGCAATATGGTCTCGATTTCGTCGTGATCAACGGCGAGAATGCAGCAGGTGGCTTCGGCATCACCGAAACAATTGTGCAAAATCTGGTCGATGCGGGCGCTGATGTCATCACCACAGGCAACCATGTCTGGGACCAGCGCGATGCCATGGTCTATTGCGAGCGCCAGCCGGCCTTTCTGCGTCCGATCAACTTTCCCAAAGGCGTTCCGGGCAAGGGCGCCAATCTCTACCATGCCCGCAATGGCGCTTCTGTGCTGGTCATGAATGCCATGGGCCGGGTCTATATGGATGCGCTCGATTGCCCGTTTCATGCAGTGGACAAGGCGCTTGCCGATTGCCCTATGGGCGAATTTGCTGACGCGATCATCCTTGATTTTCATGCTGAAGCGACGTCCGAGAAACAGGCTATGGGCTATTTTTGCGATGGCCGCGTCAGTATGGTGGTGGGCACCCATACCCATACCCCAACCTCTGATCATCGGATTTTGCCAACTGGCACGGCCTATCTGACCGATGCTGGCATGTGCGGTGATTATGATTCCGTGCTCGGCATGGACAAGGAAGAGCCCATTCAGCGTTTTCTGCGCAAGGTTTCTTCTTCGCGCTACACGCCAGCTCTTGGGGCGGCAACCCTTTGTGGTTTTGCAGTTGATACAGATGATCGCACCGGACTGGCGCTGGCAGCCGAACCTGTGCGGATCGGTGGCCAATTGTCCCGCCATATCCCGAGTTTCTGGGAAAAGAGCGGGAATTGAACCAAACTAACCAGTCTCGTGCGCCAAGGTCACTTGATCTTTGCCGCCATAGTGTGGCATGACCGGCAGCAAATACTGCGTAGGACGCGCGACGACCAAAGATTATACGGAATGTAGGATATGGCAGGCCATTCAAAATTCAAGAACATCATGTATCGCAAGGGCGCACAGGATGCCAAGCGGTCCAAGCTGTTCTCCAAACTTTCCAAGGAAATTACCGTTGCCGCGAAAATGGGTGGCGGCGATCCGGATTCGAACGCTCGTTTGCGTTTGGCTATTCAGAACGCGCGTGGCCAGTCCATGCCCAAGGACAATATCGACCGCGCCATCAAGAAGGCCGAAGCCGGTGATGAAGGCAACTTCGATGAAGTCCGGTATGAAGGCTATGGCCCTGCAGGCACTGCAGTTGTTGTTGAGGCCCTGACCGATAACCGCAACCGCACCGCATCCAACGTGCGCGCAGCCTTTACCAAGAGCGGCGGGTCTTTGGGAGAAACCGGCTCGGTTGCCTTCATGTTTGATCGTGTCGGTGAAATTTATTATCCGGCAGAAGTCGGCGATGCGGATACCGTACTGGAAGCTGCCATCGAAGCTGGCGCTGATGACGTGGTCAGCGACGAAGAGGGCCACACGATCTACACCACGTTTGAAGATATGAATGATGTGGGCAAGGCTTTGGAAGAGGCTTTCGGCAAGGAAGCTGAATCCCAAAAAGCGATCTGGAAACCACAGAACGAGATCGATGTTGACGCTGAAAAAGCCGAAAAGATCATGAAGCTGATCAACGTTCTGGAAGATGATGACGACGTACAGAATGTCTATTCAAACTTCACCATGAGCGATGAAGTGGCTGCATCTCTGGAAGGTTGACGTTTTCTATTCTGGATGCAAAACAGATTTTGACCCTGCAGTGGATTGCCGCTGCGGGGTTTTTGTTCGCTCAAATGGTGGTGCAAACGCGTTATTGACTGATGGAAGTCGTCAGAATCTTGATGCTGGCTGCGCCAAACAGCATGGCAAATAGTCCATCAAGAGCGCGCCGTGATTTTCTGTAGCCTGCAACGATGGGCTTGCTGGCAAAGATCAGCGCATAAAGGTGGCAGATTAGGGCACTTTGGCAGCCGAGCGCCAGGACAACTGTGGCCAGATCCATGGGACGCGCGTCACTGGGAAGGCCCAGTGCATATATTGAGCCCAAGAAGAAGATCGCCTTCGGGTTGGTCAGGTGTATTGCAAGACCCTTGAGATAGGTGCGGCCAAGGCCGAGCGGTTGCTTTTCTGCTGACAGCGGCTCTGCAGCAGAGGGGCGTATGGCTGAGCGTGCAGATTTGCCTGCCAGATAGAAAAGATAAGCAGCGCCGGCATATTTCAGAGTTTCGAAAAGCCAGCTGTTGGCAAGCATCACGGTTCCCATGCCAAGGGCTGCGGCCGTTGACCAGATCAGAGAGCCGCTCGTAATGCCTGACGCAAGAACAAGCCCATGCTTGCGCCCATTTGTCATGGAGTTGCCCGCTATGGCGAGGGTTGCCGGGCCGGGGCTGGCCATGGCGATCAGAGCTGCGCCTAAAATCAGAGGAAGGTTTATATCGGTCATTCTGAGAGCTTCTCCGGCATCGCCTTAAAATGGCATCAAGGGTAAGAAAAAAAGCTATAGTCTCATGGCTTGAGAAAATGTCAAATCCTGTTTGAACCCTTAGTTTGTTCTGGTATTGTTCATATTCTTCGGCTATGCATGAAGCATGAGAGAGCATCCTACCAGAATCGTTGGCTTCGACCCCGGATTGCGTAAAACCGGATGGGGCGCCATTGACGTGATCAACAACCGGCTGATCTTTGTTGGCTCGGGGCTGATTACGTCCGAGGGCAAGAGCGACCTTGCAACCCGCCTGCTTCAATTGCACAACGGGGTCATGAGCGTGTTGCAGAAATATGAGCCTCAGGAAGTGGCCGTTGAGCAAACCTTTGTGAACAAGGACGCCACGGCAACATTGAAGCTGGGGCATGCAAGGGCCATTTCGCTGCTGGCTCCGGCGCAGCTCGGGCTGCCTGTGTCTGAATATGCCCCCAACGCGGTCAAGAAAACCGTTGTCGGGGTGGGGCATGCTGACAAGAAGCAAGTGCAGACCATGGTCAAGATGCTGCTGCCAAAGGCCTATTTCGATAGCGAGGATGCGGCTGATGCGCTTGCCATCGCCATTTGCCATGCGCATCAGCGCGGGCAGAAGACCTATAAGATTGCTTAGTTGAGAATGAGGACAGTGCCCGATGATTGGCAAGCTCAAGGGATTGATCGATGAATATGCTGATAGCTATGTCATCATTGATGTCGGTGGCGTTGGCTATGAGGTTTATTGCTCGAACCAGACCTTGCAATCCTTGCCATCGGTCGGGGAGGCGGCGACGGTTCTGATCGAAACCCATGTGCGGGAAGACCAGATCAAGCTTTTCGGCTTTGCAACAGCGCTTGAGAGGGACTGGTTCCGGCTTTTAACAACTGTGCAGGGGGTGGGGCAGAAGGTGGCTTTGGCTATTCTCTCGACCCTCAAGATTTCCGAACTGACCTCGGCCATTGCGCTGCAGGACAAAACCATGGTGGCCCGCTCTCCAGGTGTTGGCCCCAAGGTGGCCCAGCGGATTGTTTCGGAATTGAAGGACAAGACACCAAGCCTTGCTGCAACCGATGGGGCCGTTGCCAATCTACAGGCCGAGATCGATGCCGTTGGCGCGCCCAAAGCCATGGCGGAGGCGGTTTCGGCGCTCTCCAATCTGGGGTATTCTCAGGTTCAGGCAGGTGCAGCGGTCGCCACCATCATCAAGCGGGAAGGGGAGGGGCTGGGGACCGCCGCTCTCATTCGTCATGCGCTCAAGGAGCTTAGCCAATGATCGAAGAGGAAGAGCGCCTCGTTGCTGCGGGCACACGCGAGGAAGAAACGGATCGGGCCTTGCGGCCGCAGATGCTGGATGATTTTGTCGGGCAGGCACAGGCCCGCGCCAATCTCTCCATTTTCATTGAGGCGGCCCGCACGCGCAAGGAAGCGCTTGACCATGTTCTGTTTGTTGGCCCTCCGGGGCTGGGCAAGACGACGCTGGCGCAGATTGTTTCCCACGAGCTGGGCGTGAATTTCAAATCCACGTCCGGTCCGGTTATCGCCAAGGCGGGTGATCTGGCTGCTCTGCTGACCAATTTGGAAGAGAATGATGTTCTCTTTATCGATGAAATCCACAGGCTCAATCCTGCGGTGGAAGAAATTCTCTATCCGGCAATGGAAGACTTTCAGCTCGATCTGATCATCGGAGAGGGGCCGGCGGCGCGTTCGGTGAAGATCGATCTTGCCAAATTCACTCTTGTTGCGGCGACAACGCGGCTGGGGCTTCTGACCACACCTTTGCGGGATCGCTTCGGGATTCCGGTGCGGCTCAATTTTTATACTGTGGAAGAACTGGAGTATATTGTCACACGTGGGGCCCGTTTGATGGGGGTATCCATCACCCGCGACGGAGCAACTGAAATTGCCCGCCGTTCGCGCGGCACCCCCCGTATTGCTGGCAGACTTCTGCGGCGCGTGCGAGATGTCGCCATCGTTCAGGCCGGTGGCGAAATCAGTCGTGAATTGGCTGACCGCGCCCTGCAGATGCTCGAAGTTGACAATGAGGGGCTCGACGCCCTAGACAGACGGTACCTGACCTTGATCGCCACCTCCTTTGGCGGCGGTCCGGTTGGTGTAGAGACCATAGCCGCGGCGCTCTCGGAACCTCGGGACGCTATTGAAGAGATAATAGAGCCTTATTTGATCCAGCAGGGATTCATCCAGCGCACGCCGCGCGGACGCCTGTTGGCGCCCAAGGCTTTTGCCCATCTTGGGTTGGCTGTGCCTCAGAAAGACACTCCTCCACAAATGGGTCTGTTTGCTGAAGGAATTGATGATGCCTGAGCATCGCAATGAAGGCGACTGGCCAGATCTTGCCGGTCGATTGACTGACTACGGACATCAGCAGATGATCCGGATTTATTACGAAGACACAGACTTTTCCGGTATTGTCTATCATGCTTCCTACCTGCGTTTCATTGAACGCGGGCGCTCTGACTATATCCGCCTGCTGGGGGTGCAGCATAGCGCACTTGATAGTGGAGAGAATGGTGAGAGGCTGGCTTTGGCCGTGCGTCATATGGATATCAACTATCTGCGGTCTGCCCATATCGATGATATTCTGAAGGTCGAAACGCGCATCAACACCATCAAGGGGGCGCGCATGATCCTTGATCAGCAGATCTTGCGTGGCGAAGAGGTGTTGTTTACTGCACAAGTGACCGTTGTTGCCATCACTCGTGAGGGAAAACCCCGTCGTTTGCCTGAAAAGATGAGAAAAATTTTGATCCTCTGAGGGTTGAATTTCTCCGCATCAGAGCCTTTCCTTTCGGTTCTGTTCACTTTACTTAAACTTTCATTAACCATAATCGTGCCTTGTCAAAGGGTGCGCCCATTATGGTTGTGCGCACGCACCGACCCTAGTTTTGACAAATTCTGCTGACAAATGCTGTCGCTGGAAGGTCAAACCGGGGCCGGTCGGTTGTTCCTGTTTGAGAATGGTTGCGGCGTGGACCGTGGCAAGTTGATTTGCCGGATCTCTCCGCAAACCCGGTTTTTATGCATGGTTTCACTCCTGGCCCTTTTCTTGCCGGATGGGGCGAGATGAGGGCATGCGCTAGAAAGGACTAAGTTTCATGCCCAATGAGGTTGTGCAAACAGCCCTTGCCAATGCCACTGCCGATGTATCGCTGATGACCCTGTTCATGCAGGCTCATATTGTGGTCAAGCTCGTGATGATTGGTTTGATGGCTGCGTCGGTCTGGTCTTGGGCGATCATCATCGACAAGAGTTTGCTTTACACGCGTACCAAGCGTCAGATGGACCGGTTTGAAAAGGTCTTCTGGTCCGGGCAATCTCTTGAAGATCTTTATCAGACGCTCTCGGGGCGTCCCAATCACGCCATGGCGGCGCTGTTCGTTGCCGCGATGCGCGAATGGAAACGCAGTTTCGAGGGACAGGCCCGTTCTGTTGCCGGTTTGCCCGCGCGCCTTGAGAAGGTGCTTGATGTGACCTTGTCTCGCGAGGTGGATCGACTGGAAAAACGCTTGCTGTTTCTGGCAACCGTTGGCTCGGCTGCGCCCTTTGTTGGCCTGTTTGGTACGGTTTGGGGCATCATGAGCGCGTTTCAGGGTATCGCTGCATCCAAGAATACGTCCCTTGCTGTGGTTGCGCCCGGTATTGCAGAAGCCCTGTTTGCGACGGCAATCGGGCTGGTTGCCGCTATTCCTGCGGTTATAGCCTATAACAAACTGGCGTCCATCGCCTCCCAGCATGCCATGCGCCTTGAAGGTTTTGCCGACGAGTTCTCCGCGATTCTGTCGCGTCTGATGGACGAAAGGGGTTAATCTATGGGTATGGGCTCGATGGGATCTCCGGGAACGTCACGCAGGCGCGGTGCGCGCCGTGCAATGCGCCACAGGCCTGTTGCCGAAATCAACGTGACGCCAATGGTCGATGTCATGCTTGTGCTGCTCATCATCTTCATGGTGTCGGCACCGATGATGACGGTGGGTGTTCCGCTCGATTTGCCAGAAAGCACGGCCAAGCCGCTTTCCAGCCAGACCGAACCGCTGACGCTCTCCATTCGCAAGGATGGCAGCATCTATCTGCAGGATCAGCAGGTGGAGTTTGATGCTCTGGTCGATACCCTGCTCGGCGTTGCTGAGAATGGCTATGAAGAACGGATCTTTGTGCGTGGTGACAAGGATGTGGACTATGGCTCCATCATGAAGGTGATGGGCGCGATGAACCGCGCCGGTTTCAAGAAAATCGGGCTGGTTAGCACCGAGGAGCTTCAATAACCTTGAAGAATGTCGGTCTTATTGTTTCAAGTGTTGGTCATGCAGCGCTGATGGGCTGGGCTTTGATTAGTCTTCCGTCACCGAGCGCTAATGACGTGAGCGATCTTGAAATCCTGCCGATTGAGCTGGTGTCTGTCTCCGATGTGACCGATGTGGTCAAGGGAGAGGCCACAGCAGAGGTGCAGGAAGAGGTCAAGGAAGCCACAAAGAAAACGCCTGAACCGATAGAGGAAATTCCAGAGCCCGCGCCCAAGGTTGCACCCAAACCGAAAGAGGCTGCACCGCAGGAGCAGGCCGAACCGCAACCTCCCGTCGTTGAGCCCGATCCGGTTCCGACGCCGGAACCCGAGCCAGCCCCTGAACCGGAGCCAGAGCCAGAGCCGACACCACAGCCAGAACCCGAGGTGGCTCCTGAGCCAGAACCTACGCCCGAGCCGGAACCTGAAAAGCCGGCGGAAGTGGCGCCAAAACCGATTGCAGCCTTGCCCAAGATCAAGCCTCGCATTCCGCGCCAACCTGCCCGTCAGGAAGAGCCCAAGCGTTCGTTTGATGTCAATGCATTGAAGGCCCTTGCCAATGAGGCCGAGACGGGCGCTCCCACTCAGAGTGGGGCCGAGGATCAATCCGCGTCTTTCGGCTCCAGGAACGGCACCGAAGCGGCCGCGATGACGCAGAGCGAGCTGGATGCCTTGCGGGCGCAGATCTCCCGTTGTTGGTCGCCACCGGTTGGTGCCGCGGATGCGTCACAATTGGCTGTAAAGATCGAGTTCGGACTCGACCGGCAGGGCAATGTGAATTTTGGGCCTCAGCCGATCCAGTATCCGGCCAACCAGTTCGGTGTTGCTGCCGTTGAAAGCGCCATGCGTGCGGTTCGCCGCTGTGCGCCATATTCGCTGCCAGCTGATAAATATGAAGCGTGGCGCCGTGTCCGGATCAATTTTGATCCAAGTGACATGTTCTAGACCCAATGTATGAGGAGCCCGCAGGGCTCTTCGGTATAGATTATCAGGATGTTCATTCATCAAGCGGGCCGCTCGCGGTCTGGATAGGACAGGACAATAATTGTGATGAAACAGCTTCGACATGCAATGCCCATCCGGCTCCTCAATGCCTTTGTGACCATGAAAGCCGTCTTGCTGCCTCTTGTGGCCTTTGCCATTCTGTCCAGCATGGCCATGGTTCGCCCCAGCTATGCCCTGATCGAAATTGACATCACGCGCGGTAATATCCAGCCAATGCCGATTGCCATTACCGATTTCAGCGGCGTGGGACAGGGCGTGGAGATTTCCAAGGTGATTGAGGCGGATTTGCAGCGCTCGGGCCTTTTTGCGCCGATCAATCGGAACTCCTTCCTGCAGAAGGACCTGTCATCTTCCACGGTGCCGTCTTTTCCAAACTGGACCGTCATCAATGCCCAGGCTCTGGTGACGGGTACCGTGACCCGCGAAGCCGATGGACGCCTCAAGGCCGAGTTCCGTCTCTGGGACGTTTATGCGGGCAAACAGATGACCGGTCAGCAATTTTTCACCACGCCGGAAAACTGGCGCCGTGTCGCGCACATCATCTCGGATGCCATTTATGAGCGCCTGACCGGTGAAAAGGGCTATTTTGATACCCGTATCGTCTTTGTCGATGAAAGCGGGCCGAAGGATGGACGCGTCAAGCGGTTGGCCATTATGGATCAGGACGGTGCCAATGTGCGCTATCTGACGGATGGTCGTAATCTGGTGTTGACCCCACGCTTCTCGCCGACCAAGCAGGAAGTCACCTATATGGCTCTGGAAGATGGGGAGCCGCGCGCCTATCTGCTTAACATTGAATCCGGTCGCCGGTCTGTTGTTGGGCAATTCCCGGGCATGAGCTTCTCTTCCCGTTTCTCGCCTGATGGCCAGAGCATTGCGCTCAGCCTACAGCAGGGTGGCGACGCCAACATCTACCGTATGGATCTGCGCAACGGCAAGATCACCCGCCTGACCAATTCGGCCTCCATTGATACCAGCCCGAGCTTTTCGCCCGATGGTCGCCAGATCACTTTTGAAAGTGACCGTGGCGGCAGGCAGCAGATTTATGTCATGGGCGTCGATGGCTCCAATGTGCAGCGCATCAGCTTTGGCGAAGGCAGCTATTCAACACCGGTCTGGTCACCAAGGGGCGATCTTATTGCCTTTACCAAGCGCTATAAGGGCGAGTTTCAGATTGGGGTTATGAAGACGGATGGATCTCGTGAGCGCATTCTTGTCAGCGGTTTCCACAATGAGGGGCCAACTTGGGCTCCCAATGGGCGTGTGCTGATGTTCTTCTCTGAAAGTCAGGGACCCAATGGTGGGCCGAAGCTCTATTCCATCGATCTCACCGGCCGCAACAAATATATGGTCCCGACTCCGGCCTTTGCGTCGGACCCGGCTTGGTCGCCTCTGATCGATTGATCCGGTTGGGATCAATTTAAAAAGCTATCCTGTTCTAGTCTCCGGGTTGATTGTGTTATCAGCCCGGGGATTTTTGTTTGTGCCCTTCTGAGTGGACGTCAGAATATGGCACGATGGGGCCGTCGAATCTGGCGGTGAATTGGTGTGGATGCCGGGTTTGCCTCACTTTTAGGGGCGTAAAGGGGGCTGCGCCTCAGTGTGGCCATCTTTTGATTCAAACAGAAGGACAGAGGCATGGCCCTCACAAGATAAACCCGAAAAGCGGTTTTTAATGGTTTGGTAACCATGTTTGCGAACGGGCGGTTAACCTAAATTTTCTATTATTCCGATCGACAAATCCTGATCTCAATAAACTTTCGAAGGACAATCAGATGTCAAATCGTGCAAAATCTTCCATTCGTGTTGTATTCGGCGTCGCTCTGCTGACTGCGTTGGCAGCCTGTTCTTCGACGCCTGATAAATTGAGTGGTGCTGGCCTGAACTCGGCAACTCCGGGTACGGCACAGGATTTCGTGGTCAATGTTGGCGACCGCGTTTTCTTTGAAACCGATAGTTCCGATCTGAACTATTCGGCTCAGGCCACTCTGGACAAACAGGCCACATGGCTGCAGCAATATCCCAACTATCGCATCGCGATTGAAGGGCATGCCGATGAACGAGGCACCCGCGAATATAACATCGCTCTGGGCGCACGCCGTGCCAACTCGGTGCGCAACTATCTCGTCTCCAAAGGCATTCAGTCTGGCCGCCTGACGACCAAATCCTATGGCAAGGAACGTCCTGTTGCGGTCTGCAACGACATTTCCTGCTGGTCTCAGAACCGTCGTGCCGTTACGGCGCTGGCAAACTGATCCAACAAGGCGTCGTTCGGTATGCTGAAGGGCGCGCCTAGAGGATGCCGGAGCAAAAAGCGACGAAGAGTTTATGAAAAGGGCCGGTTTATACCGGTCCTTTTTGTTTCGTTGCATGGCGCCACACATTTTCCTATATTTGCGTTCAAACTATGTACGATACCATTTGCTGTAAGCGTTGGTTTCAATGTCGGGCAATTGTCAGGGGCTTTGATAGGGGTATCGTCAGGGCCGTGTCAGTATGTCGGGCATATGTTATGGCCTGTTGTTGGACTTGGGCCATACTTGACGGCATGCCATGGTTGCGCGATTGATTTAATGGGGATTTTCATGAATAGATTTTTGGTAGCCATGGTGGCGTTGGTCGTTGGTGGCAGTGGAACGGCTCTAGCCTCCAGTCAAGCCTCTCAGGATGAATTGGCCAGCCGGATCGGGGCGCTTGAAACTCAGGTGGTCGAACATGGCGTGCCGATGCCGCCCATGCCGATAGCACCACAGCCCAAGCGCATGCAGGTTGCCCAGTCGGCTGCCAGCCTTGCGGTGCGGGTGGATCGTCTTGAAGAGCAGATGCGGCAGTATAACGGCCAGATCGAAGAACTCAATTTCCGTGTGCGCCAGTTGCAGGAGCAGTTGCAGCGCTTTCAGGAAGATACCGAATTCCGCTTTCAGGATCTGGAAGGCGGCAAGCGTCCGCGCCGGTCCTCAAACAATCGTCCACAACCGAGCAATCCGGCCCCGCAGCAATTTGACCAGCTTGGCAGTCCACCACAAAGCCTGGGCAGCCTTTCGCAAGATCCTGCACCCCAGAATAATGATTTCGGCAGCTCTAATTTGATCGGGCAAGCACCGAGCGGCAATGGGTCTGCCCCGATTGATCTGTCATCCATGCTGGGTGGCGGCGGAGTTAGCCAGCCAGCGAATAATGGGGCCTTTGGCGCCAGTTCGGCAGGCGGTCTCACCGGAGACCCGAATTCGGATTATGATGTGGCTTATGGTTACATGCTCCAGAGCGATTATGTAGCTGCGGAGCAGGCCTTTCAGCAATTTGTCGGGGCCTATAGTCAGGATCGTCGTCTTCCGGATGGCTATTACTGGCTGGGCGAAGCCAAATTCCAGCAGGGCAAATATCGCGACGCCATTCAGGTCTTTCTGGATGCCTATTCCAAATATCCAAGCGCGCAGAAAGCCCCTGACATGCTGCTGAGAACGGGCATGTCTCTGCGCCAGATCAACGAACGTGACGCGGCTTGCGCGACCTATGAGGAATTGCTGCAGAAATTCCCCAATGCATCATCCGCCATCCGTCAGCGCGTGCGGGCAGAGATTCAAAGTGCAAAATGCTAATGTAACGACCGCTGAAGACGATCCGTCTAAAGCTCAGCCGCTGTCCGATGCAGAATTGGACGCGGCCTTTTCTTTTATGCTTGATGCTCTGAAGATGACACATTCCTCCCGATCCGAGGCTGCGAACAAAGGCGTGGCGCAGGCCCGCTTGCCGCTTTTGCTGGCGGTTTCTGGTGGTGCGGATTCGGTCAGTCTGATGGTGCTGTGCCATGAGTGGGTCGAGCGCAACAAGCTCCCTATTTCCCTTTTTATTGCCAGTGTGGATCATCGCTTGCGGCCAGAGGCTGCGGATGAATGCGCCTATGTGGGCAAACTTGCGCAGGTGCGTGGGATGGACCATGCGACACTAGTCTGGGATGAAGAGAAATCCCATTCCAATCTTCAGGGGGAGGCGCGTGAAGCCCGCTACCGGCTTTTGTCAGAGCATGCCCATAGTTTGGGATGCGCCCATATTGTGATTGCACATCATCAGGATGATCAAGCCGAAACCCTGTTAATGCGGCTCATTCGCGGCAGTGGCGTGACGGGATTGGCGGCGATGCGGCCACAACAGGCCTGCGGAGCGGTTACTCTTCTGCGGCCCCTGATGGCGTTTCCCAAGGCGCGGTTGAAGGCAAGCCTTAAAGCGCGGTCAATCGACTGGTTCGAGGATCCGAGCAACCAGAGCCCGAACTATATGCGCGTGCGTGTGCGCTCCCTGCTTCCGGTCTTTGCGCAAGAAGGATGTGATTCTGCCCGCTTGGCCGCAACGGCCCGGCGATTGCAGCGGGCAGATCAGGCTCTGGATGAAATTGCCTATGGATTTTATCTGCGACATATCGCCTCGGAGCCAGGGCGGTCTCTGTCGGTTTCCCTTATCTCGCTGCAAGACCAGAGCGAGGAGATCCGTCTTCGTCTGCTGCGCATGATGATCGCTCATGTGGTCGCCTCGGCCTATCCGCCAAGGGAAGAAAAGCTGTTGACGCTTGATGCCGCTCTTGGTGGGGAGGGGCTCCTTGAGAAGCGGATGAAGCGGACTGTGGCAGGCTGTTGCTTTGAAGTTTTGGCCAAGCGACTCTGGGTTTATCGCGAACCGGGTCGCAATCGGCAGGAAATCGCGCTTGAGGGCCCGTGTGAAGTGAACTGGCAGGGGCTTTACAGCGTAAAGATTTCAGGCGCTTTTGCGGGCGATGTCATGGGCGGAGAGCGATCGGATATTCTGCTGCGGCCATTGGGCGAGGACGGTCGAACATTGTTGAGTAAGGAAGGGCTTTCTTTCCCTGAGCAAGGATGGAGCGGCGAATCTGGTCCCAAGGGGATCCTTGAGGCGCTTCCCTCTGTCTGGTGTGATGGACGCCCCCAGTTTGTGGTTGATTGGCCAAAAGTTGAGGTGGTTGAGGATTTTCACGTTGAATTTGAGGAAAAACATTCGAATTTCGACGCAAATGAAACGTTAGAGTAAATCTTATTACTATAATAATGCAGAAAAGGGGGGCACTTGCCTTGGCAAGGACCCATCGAGACCCTAAATTCATCGAGAATGAACATAGGCGCCGAAGAAATCTTACGATTTTTATGGCCGCCGCAAATTCTGGCCTGCTGTAAAGGGCGTGTGATCACACCCTTGCGCTTGCAACAAGTCAGTCAGAAGAGAGAGACGGGTCGTTTTTCGGAACAGAACGATCCCGATATCTGAGGAACCAAGGGATAACATATGAACGCGAATTTCCGCAGTCTGGCTTTGTGGGTCATTATCGGCCTTTTGCTGGTAGCATTGTTCCAGCTGTTTCAAAGCCCGGCGCAACAAGCCAATACACAGGAGATTCCATTTTCGCAGTTTGTGACTGATGCGGAACAGGGTCGTGTCAAATCTGTCACGATCGTAGGTCAGCAGGTCACGGGACAAATGTCGGACAGTAGCGGTTTCCAGACCTATATACCGCAGAATGACACGACGCTTATCCCTCTGCTGCAAGAAAATGGCGTTTCCATCACAGCCAAGCCACAGACCGAGAGCTTCTCGCTGCTCAATGCGCTGATTTCCTGGTTCCCGATGATTCTTATCCTCGCCGTGTGGATTTTCTTCATGCGTCAGATGCAGGGTGGCGGCAAGGCTATGGGCTTTGGAAAGTCCAAGGCGAAGCTGCTCACCGAAGCGCAAGGGCGCGTGGTGTTTGAAGATGTCGCGGGTGTTGATGAAGCCAAGGAAGACCTTCAGGAGATTGTCGAGTTTTTGCGTGATCCGCAGAAATTCCAGCGTCTTGGTGGTCGTATTCCACGCGGCGTGCTGCTGGTTGGCCCTCCGGGCACCGGTAAAACCCTGTTGGGCAAGGCAATCGCTGGCGAGGCTAATGTGCCTTTCTTCTCGATTTCCGGTTCTGACTTCGTGGAAATGTTTGTTGGTGTCGGTGCCTCTCGTGTGCGCGACATGTTCGAACAGGCCAAAAAGAATGCGCCTTGCATCATCTTCATTGACGAGATCGACGCGGTAGGACGCCATCGTGGTGCCGGTCTTGGCGGTGGTAACGATGAACGCGAACAAACGCTCAACCAGTTGCTGGTCGAGATGGACGGCTTTGAAGCCAATGAGGGTGTCATCCTTGTGGCTGCGACCAACCGTCCTGACGTGCTTGACCCGGCGCTGATGCGCCCAGGCCGTTTTGACCGTCAGATCGTCGTGCCGAACCCGGATATCACGGGTCGCGAAAAGATCCTCAAGGTGCATATGCGCAACGTGCCTCTGGCTCCGGATGTGGATCTGAAGACCCTGGCACGCGGTACGCCGGGCTTCTCGGGTGCTGACCTGATGAACCTTGTAAACGAGGCTGCCCTTCTGGCTGCGCGTCGTGACCGCCGTCTGGTTTCCATGGCCGAGTTCGAGGATGCCAAGGACAAGGTGATGATGGGGGCTGAGCGCCGCACGCTGGTGATGAGCGAGGAAGAGAAGAAGCTGACCGCCTATCACGAGGCTGGTCATGCTCTGGTTGCTCTGCATATGCCTGCGTCTGACCCGATCCATAAGGCAACGATCATTCCTCGCGGTCGTGCGCTGGGTATGGTGATGCGTTTGCCCGAGAAGGATCAGGTGTCTCTGACCCGCGCCAAATGCTATGCCGACCTTGCTGTTGCCATGGGTGGTCGCGTGGCTGAAGAGCTTATCTTCGGCTATGACAAGGTCACTTCCGGTGCTTCTGGTGATATTCAGATGGCGACGCGGCTTTCCAAGGCCATGGCGACACAGTTCGGCATGTCCGATAGCCTTGGGCCTTTGCTCTATGCTGAAAATGAGGAAGAAGTCTTCCTTGGTCATTCCGTTGCCAAGCAGCAGAATGTGTCTGATGACACGCAGAAGCTGGTGGATGCCGAAATCAAACGCTTTGTTGATGAAGGCTACCAGAAGGCAAAGGAAATCCTGACCGAGCATCAGGATGAGCTTGAAACCATCGCTCAGGGGCTTCTGGAATATGAAACCCTCTCTGGTCAGGAAATTCGTGATCTGCTGGGTGGTACACCGCCGATCCGCGAAACGGATGACGAGCCGACCACTCCCAAAGGCTCTGCAGTGCCTTCGACCGGCGCCATCAAAAAGGGTGGTGAGACCGATGGCGGCGGGGCCGAGCCTCAGCCGGAAGCCTGATTGGCCAGCCAAGTTGATAGCAAGATAAAGAAAGCGCCCCACTGAGGGCGCTTTTTTGTTGCCTGCTTGTGCATTGGGCCGATGGCGATAGGATCGTATACGGTAGGGCAGGCGACAGCCTGTAACAACAGGAAACAAAGTTTGACTGGATGATCCTGAATTCTTTCTCAATTTAACGTATAAAAAGCGTAGGAATGGCAATGCATTTACGGGGCCTTAGCGAGTCCCGCTCTAGTGTCCTTTATCTATTGGCACTTGTGTTTTTGCTGGCTGCGCCGGTTTGCTTTTTGGCTGACATGGGCGCGGTTGGACTTGATAATTTTCCGCTTGAAAGGTTGGTTGAGACTGATGGCTAAATATTTCGGAACAGACGGTATTCGAGGGTGCGCCAATCGTTTTCCGATGACGCCAGAAATTGCAATGAAGGTTGGCATGGCGACCGGCAAGATCTTCCGCCGTGGTGATTTTCGCCATCGGGTGGTTATTGGCAAGGATACGCGTCTTTCCGGCTATATGCTGGAGCCTGCCTTGACCGCAGGGCTGACGGCCATGGGGATGGATGTGTTTCTGCTCGGACCGGTGCCGACACCGGGGGTTGCCATGCTGACGCGGTCTCTGCGCGCCGATCTCGGTGTGATGATTTCTGCCTCGCACAACCCTTATGAGGACAATGGCATCAAGCTTTTCGGACCGGATGGATACAAGCTGTCTGACGAGATCGAGGCAGAGATCGAAGAGCTGATTGAAACCGACATGGTCAACAGTCTGGTGGCTCCGGATGGCCTGGGGCGGACCAAGCGCATTGACAGCGTCTATGACCGCTATATCGAATTTGCTAAACGGACCATGCCAAAGCACCTCTCGCTAGAGGGTCTGCGCGTTGTGATCGACTGCGCCAATGGCGCAGCTTACCGGGTTGCTCCTGATGCCTTGTGGGAATTGGGCGCTGAGGTGGTTAAGATTGGTGTTGATCCGAACGGCTTCAACATCAATGACAATTGCGGCTCAACGTCTGTCGGGGCGCTTGTTTCCAAAGTGCGCGAAGTACGGGCCGATATCGGCATTGCGCTTGATGGAGATGCCGACCGGGTGATCATCGTTGACGAAACGGGCAGCGTGGTCGACGGGGATCAGTTGATGGCTGTGGTTGCAGAGAGTTGGTTCCGTGAAGGCTTGCTGACCGCGCCGGGTATCGTTGCCACCGTCATGTCCAATCTGGGGCTGGAGCGCTATCTCAACAGCCTCAAACTCTCTCTGGTGCGCACGAAGGTCGGTGACCGCCATGTTGTCGAGCATATGCGCAAACATCATTATAATGTGGGCGGAGAGCAGTCTGGTCATATCGTGCTGAGCGACTATTGCACCACGGGCGACGGCTTGATCGCCGCGCTGCAGATTTTGGCCGTTGTGGTGAAAATGGGCAAGCCGGTTAGCGAAGTGTGTAACCGGTTTGAGCCGGTGCCGCAGCTCTTGATGAATGTGCGCTATTCCGACGGAGCCCCTCTGGAAGCGGATGCCGTGAAAAAGGCCATTACGGCGGGTGAAGCCGCGCTTGGCGACAATGGACGTCTGGTCATCCGCAAATCCGGTACAGAACCGCTTATTCGCGTTATGGCGGAAGGGGATGATTCTGATCTGGTGGATAAGGTCGTTGGCGACATCTGCGACGAGGTGCGCAAAGTCAGCGGCTAAAGGCTCATTAATCCTTTGCAGAGAATGGAAAAAGTCGCTCCAGACCGGGGCGGCTTTTTTGTTATCTGTCTAGACCGGAAGACGGCCGGGGCGGCTGCTGATGGCAACCCCAGCAAGAATGATCGCAAAGCCGAACCATACGCCCCATGTGAGGCTTTCGTTGAGGAAGATAATTCCGCCAAGAGCCGTGGCCACGGGGATCAGATAGTTGCTCATGGCCAGGAAGGTCGCCGTGGTCTGGGAAAGGAGAACGAAGACCATTAGGGTGGCGAGCGCCGTCGGGACAATGCCCAGATAAATGAGGATGAGCCACTGCCTCATGTCCGCATTGAGAAGGGCATCCGCAGGCTCGAAGAAGAATGCTGCCAAGAGCAACAGGCATGCGCTTGTGGTTACCACCGCTGTTGCCTTGTCCAGATTGTCGGCTGGCGGGATGAGGCGCGAAGAGACCGTGTTCATCGCGTAGCACAGGCTGCAGAAGAAAATGGCCAATTCGCCCAAGAGTTCAAGATTGTGCTCGGGTGAGGCGGGGCCTGAATCGGGCTTGATAATGAGTACAAGTCCGGCAAAGCCGATGAGAAAGCCGATCGCCTTGTTGCGGGTCATCTTTTCATCGGGCAGCAGGAAGTGAGCCAACCCCAGAACGGAAAGCGGCACGGTTCCAATCAGAATGCCTGCAATTGCAGAGCTGGTATATTGCATCCCCCATGCCAGAAAAATGAACGGTACAGCCGAGCTGATCAGGGCCAGCCAGATAACCCACGGAATATGGTGCCTGCCGAGCGACCATGGTTTGCGCACGATAAATACCCTGTAGAGGATCAAGGCGATCGCTCCGGAACTGACCCTGCCTGCTGTAAGCCAGATGGGGGTCATTTCTGCGGCAATCACGCGCGTAAGAATAATGGCCGAGGCCCAACACAGGACGAGAAAAGCCAGAATGAGCCAATGACGGAGGGCATGAGTCTGCATGATTATCTAGAAAGTCCGGTGAGGGTGGCGGGTAGGTCTGGCTATATCGGTAATTGGCCCACCAGCGCAAGAGCCTCCGAACGAAAGAATGGGTAATGCACCATTTGTCTGGGGCCTGTCCAGGCGGGAGGGGCGTCGCTTAAGGATTGGTAACGGTTTGTTAAGAATAAAATTTGCAATTTGCACGAATTTATCTATGCATAATTGATTGTTTGACTATTCTTTGATGTATTTATGTTTAATATTCGTAGTTAATCCAGTATTAAGAAAATTCTGTGATCTTTTCTCTTGAGTGTATATCTCTAATTCAAGTTCAAATCTTTATGTCGAGAGGAAAAGAGATGAGCAGCCTCAAAAGAAATTTGTTTTTGAGTGTGTTCGGGGCCGCTATGACAGCTTCTGTTGCTTTTGCAGCGGATTTGCCTGCGCCGCCGATCATCGAATACGAACCTGAAGTTCCTGTAGAAATTGGCTCCGGCTGGTACTTGCGCGGAGACCTCGGGGTTGCCGCTTATACCGGTGCTGGCGCCACGTGGGTGGATTCCACTGGAACCAAATGGCATTTTGCTAACGAAGATATCGAGAACGGCTGGTTGGCTGGCATCGGTGCCGGTTACTATTTCAATGAAAAGCTCCGCGGCGATGTGACGCTGGACTATCATGGAAAAGCAAAGTTCAAGGCAGATGCACCATGCGCGGCTGCGCCATGCACGACGAAAGAAACGCTGAAATTCAGCGCCTGGACTCTGATGCTGAACGGCTATTACGATATTGGTACCTGGAATTCGATCACGCCTTACGTTGGTGCTGGTGCCGGTATGGCCTATCTGCGCGCAACGGATTATACCACGACCTCTGGTCAGGTATTTGGCAACAAGAGCCGGGTGAATTTTGCCTGGAACGTGATGGCCGGTGCTGCATTCGACATCAGCGATCGTCTCAAGCTTGATGCCAACTATCGTCTGATGAATTTCGGTAAGGCCCGCACTGGACATTCTTCCAATGCAGCCCAGCCAAATCCGGTTAAATTCAGCGATCTGTATGCGCACGAGTTCCGTCTCGGCCTGCGCTACGACTTGAACTAGATCGAGCGATGCTGTCTTGCGTTATCGGCGCGGACCTATCCTGCTATTTTGCTTTCATGGAAGTGTGGCGGATGTGGTCATGAATATTGGCTGACGGAGACAGATCTTTATTGCTCCTCTCGAAGAAGGCGATTATCCAAGAGCGATGATCGCCTTCTTCGACGTGGTGACTTTGTTGCTATTCCGGTTCCGTGCTATTTGCCGAGAGGCGATAGCTGTGCGATAATCGTGCAACTGTTGTTGCTATACGGTGATCAACTGCAAGAATCCGTTTGACGCATGTCGTAAAGAAGAGTAACCCGATTTGTGGGACACCTCTCCCCAACGAGAGGCAACTATCTGTGAGGGTAGCTTTATGACAGATATTACACTACCGGCCGTACGGCCGAACAATCCCCATTTCTCTTCTGGTCCTTGCTCCAAGCGTCCTGGCTGGTCTTTCGACAGCCTTGCAGACGCGCCGCTGGGCCGTTCTCACCGCGCTAAACTTGGCAAATCCAAGCTGAAAGAAGCGATTGACCTGACCCGCGAAATTCTCGGCGTGCCTGCCGACTATCGCATCGGGGTTGTGCCTGCATCCGATACGGGTGCCGTGGAAATGGCTCTGTGGTCTCTGCTTGGTGCGCGGGGAACCGATATTCTCGTTTGGGAAAGCTTTGGTGCTGGTTGGGCAACCGATGTTGTCAAGCAGCTCAAGCTGGATGATACCCGTGTGATGAAGGCCGACTATGGCCAGATCCCGGATCTCGGCGCAGTTGATTTCTCCCGCGACGTTGTCTTTACATGGAACGGCACCACTTCTGGCGTTCGTGTTCCCAATGGCGACTGGATCCCGGCAGACCGCGAAGGTCTGACCATTTGTGACGCCACCTCTGCTGCTTTTGCGCAGGATCTTGCATGGGACAAGCTCGACGTTGTGACCTACAGCTGGCAGAAAGTGCTGGGCGGTGAAGCCGCTCACGGCATGCTGATCCTCAGCCCACGTGCTGTCGAACGGCTGGAAAGCTATGTACCAGCATGGCCGATGCCGAAAATCTTCCGCATGACCAAGGGTGGCAAGCTGATCGAAGGCATCTTTGAAGGGGCTACGATTAACACCCCATCCATGCTTTGCGTTGAAGACTATCTTGATGCACTCAAATGGTCCAAAGATATTGGTGGTCTTGATGCCCTGATGAAACGGGCCAATGATAACCTTGCCACGTTGGAAGCCTGGGCGGACAAGACGCCTTGGGTTGATTTCCTGGCCAAGGACAAGGCGATCCGCTCCAACACATCCGTGTGCTTTACCATTGTAGACGAAGATGTGGCCGCACTTGATGCTGCTGCTCAGGCCAAATTTGCCAAGGCGCTGGTTGCGCGGTTGGACAAAGAAGGCGTTGCTTATGACATCGGGGCCTATCGTGATGCTCCGACGGGGCTGCGCATCTGGGCCGGTGCCACCATTGAGGCGTCCGATCTGGAAGCTCTGACCAAGTGGCTCGATTGGGCCTTTGCTCAGGAAAAGGCCGCGCTCTAGCTCTGGCGCATGTTGCCAATCAGACGGCTCTGCAGGGCAGGGCCGTCGCAAGACCTCAAGACACCATTTTCGTTTCATGCGACTTGCTGCGCCGGGGAGAGTTGGCGCGCGTTGCAAACCAGTGAGGATATTCCCATGGCTAAAGTTCTGATTTCCGACAAACTGTCGCCAACCGCCGTTCAGGTCTTCAAGGACAAGGGCGTTGAAGTCGATTACCTGCCAGACCTTGGCAAGGACAAAGACAAGCTGATCGAAGTGATCGGCCAGTATGATGGTCTGGCCATTCGCTCTGCGACCAAGGCAACCGAAAAGGTCATCGCTGCGGCTGACAATCTCAAGGTGATTGGCCGCGCTGGTATCGGCGTGGACAATGTGGACATCGAGAAAGCCACCCAGCGCGGTATCATCGTGATGAACACGCCGTTCGGCAACTCGATCACCACCGCTGAGCATGCCATCGCCATGATGTTTGCCGTTGCACGCCAGATTCCGGCTGCTGATGCATCCACGCAGGCTGGCAAGTGGGAAAAATCCAAGTTCATGGGTGTCGAGATCACGTCCAAGACCCTCGGCATCATCGGCTGCGGCAATATCGGTGGTATCGTCGCAACCCGTGCTGTTGGTCTCAAAATGAAGGTCATCGCGTTTGACCCGTTCCTGTCGCCGGAGCGTGCTGTCGAGCTGGGCGTTGAAAAGGTCGAACTGGCCGATCTGTTCAAACGGGCCGATTTCATTTCTCTGCATACCCCGCTGACTGACAAGACCCGCAATATTGTTTCTGCTGATGCCATCGCGACCATGAAAGACGGTGTGCGCATCATCAACTGTGCCCGCGGCGGTCTGGTGGATGAAGATGCGCTGGCTGAGGCCATCAAATCCGGCAAGGTCGCAGGCGCTGCCTTTGACGTGTTTACAAACGAACCGGCCAAGGAAAATGTGCTGTTCGGCTTGCCGAATGTTGTCTGTACGCCGCATCTTGGTGCGTCGACCTCTGAAGCGCAGGAAAATGTGGCCATTCAGGTGGCCGAGCAGATGGCCGACTATCTGGTCAATGGGGCTGTTTCCAACGCACTCAACATGCCTTCGATTACCGCAGAGGAAGCACCGCGCCTGACGCCATTTGTCAAGCTGTCCGATCAGCTCGGCTCGTTTGCCGGTCAGTTGACCGAAAGTGGCCTCAAGGGCATTCGCATCGAATATGAAGGCGATGTGGCCGAGATGAATACGCGGGCTCTGACGTCCGTTGTTCTGGCCGGTGTGCTCAAGCCACTGTTGCAGACCGTGAATATGGTCTCTGCTCCGGCTATGGCCAAAGAACGTGGTATCACTATTGAGGAAACCCGGCGCGAACAGCAGGGCAACTACGAAAACTATATTCGCCTCACTTTGGTGACCGAGCGTCAGGAACGCTCTGTTGCCGGTACCGTGTTCGGTGATGCCAAGCCACGCATCATCCAGATCAAAGGCATTAATATGGAAGCCGAGCTGGGTGAGAACATGCTCTATATCACCAACAAGGATAAGCCTGGCTTCATCGGTCGTCTGGGCACCTTGCTGGGAACGTCTGAACTGAACATCGCAACCTTCAATCTTGGCCGTAAGCAAGCTGGCGATGATGCCATTGCGCTCATCGAAATTGATGGTTCGATCAGCGATGCGGTGATTGCTGAGATCGAGGCGCTGGAGGGCGTTGTTCAGGCCAAGGCGCTGAAATTTTCCGTCTGATTAGGCCGGGCTGGAGTCATCGTTCTGGCGTATGAAAATGAGAGGGCGTTTCGCGATCAGTGACGATTGCGAAACGCCTTTTTGTTGTGGCCTTCTGAGTCTTTTTGCTGCCGTTTCCTGTGTGGTTTGCAGGGTGGGAGGGCATATCTTGTGCCAAAGGCTGCCAATCACTGTGCAAATGCAGCATTCACGGGGCAAATATGCATGATCAGCAGTGGTCTAGCCTTTGAAAAGTCGGTTTCGCACTCGCTTCACACTAAAGAATTGTCTATAGTCCTGCTCGCTTGATGAGGTGGTTTTGCCGTTGGACGGCGAGGTCTGTCATCAAAGGGTGTGTCTTGCCTGTGCAAGGCGCGTTTCCATGGGATTGGGTTGGTTGATGTAACCGCGTCGGCTGAATTTCCCGTCATTTCCTAATTTGCTTTTAACAAGCAATCGGGCCGATCCCTTTCAGATTTAACGTTATTAAAGGAGCTCGCATCGATGGCAAATGTTGTGGTCGTCGGGTCGCAATGGGGCGACGAGGGAAAAGGCAAGATCGTAGACTGGCTGTCGGAGCGAGCCGATATCGTGGTACGCTTTCAGGGCGGCCATAATGCAGGCCATACGCTGGTCATCGATGGTGTAAGCTACAAGCTCAGCCTGCTGCCATCTGGTGTTGTGCGTCCAGGCACCATGGGTGTCATCGGTAACGGCGTTGTCGTTGATCCGCACGCGCTGGTCGCTGAAATCGGCCGTCTTGGCGAACAGGGCGTGGCTGTGTCTCGCGATAATCTGCGCATTGCCGAGAATGCCTCTCTGATCCTGTCGCTGCATCGTGAACTTGATGCGATGCGTGAGGAAGCCGCATCTGCCGGCACCAAGATTGGCACCACCAAGCGCGGCATTGGTCCAGCTTATGAAGATAAGGTTGGTCGTCGCGCAATCCGCGTGATGGATCTGTCCAATCCGGAAACCCTGCCTGCCAAGATTGATCGCCTGTTGGCTCACCACAATCCGCTGCGTCGCGGCTTGGGTGTTGAAGAAATCAAAGCGGATGACATCTATGAAGAGCTGATGAGCGTTGCTGATCAGGTTCTGCCTTTCATGGACCAGAGCTGGCGTCTGCTGGATCAGGCCCGCAAGGCTGGCAAGCGCATCCTGTTCGAAGGTGCGCAGGGCGCCCTGCTCGACGTTGATCACGGCACTTATCCGTTTGTGACCTCTTCCCACACCTCTGCCGGTCAGGCTGCTGCCGGGTCAGGCATCGGGCCATCAGCGCTCAACTATGTGTTGGGGATTACCAAAGCCTACACCACCCGCGTGGGTGAGGGGCCTTTCCCGACCGAGCTGTTCGATGAAGTAGGGCAGTTTTTGGGTGAAAAAGGCCATGAATTCGGCGTTGTCACCGGTCGTAAGCGCCGTTGTGGCTGGTTCGATGCGGTTCTGGTGCGCCAGACTGTTTGCACCTCCGGCATCACCGGCATTGCGCTGACCAAACTCGATGTACTTGACGGCCTTGAAGAAATCAAGATATGCGTCGGGTATATGCTGGATGGCGAACGAATCGATTACCTTCCTGCTTCGCAAGGGGCACAGGCTCGTGTGGAGCCGATTTATGAAACTATGGAAGGCTGGTCTGAAACGACTGCAGGAGCCCGTACCTGGAAAGAATTGCCAGCACAGGCTGTGAAATATGTTCGCCATGTGGAAGAGCTGATTGGCGCTCCGGTTGCTCTTTTGTCTACCAGCCCTGAGAGGGAAGACACGATTCTCGTGCAGGACCCTTACGAAGATTAGGTTGGGGTTGCCTATTGTCTTGGTTGGTGCGATCTTTTGTGCTCAGGTGGCTCCGGCGGACAAGTGAATGGAATAGGAAATGGCGGACTATTACGCAATTTTGAAGCGGGCCGTAGAGGCTGTGCCTACCCAGACTAGGGAACAGAGGCAGACGATCTACGACAAGGCGCGCAAGGCGCTTTTGGCGAAGCTTCAGAATATGGATCCGCCATTAACTCCTGCCGATATATCCAAGCAACGCATGGCGCTCGAAGAAGCCGTAAGGGCTGTTGAGCGCGATTTGAGTGGAAGCGGCATGTCTCTTGCTCCCGCTCATCATGATACTGATGATGAGGCACATGTTCGGGCCGATCAACATCCTCATGAGGCGCCAAAGGTTGGGGCTTCACACAAGCCCAAAAGCGACCGGCCGAATGATGATGAGCGGGACGCAGGCGAGGCTAGCGATGAGCGCGCTAAGCCTCAAAAACCACATCAGGGCGAGCGGCCTGATACCAAGGAAAGACCCAAGCAGGAGATTCTCGAAAAGAAGTCTCCTTCTGATAAGGTTGTGCGTCGCGCTGGACAGGATGTCCTGAAAAATGCAGTCAGGGATGCCAATGCGCTCGGGCAGGCGACCAACAAGGCTGTCAAGCATGCTCAGGATGCTGCCGATGCTGTGGGCGAGGAACGCGACAGCGGGGAGGCGGCCCGCATCGAACCAACGCTTGGCGACGCGGTTGTTTCTCAATCCAAGACCTATAAACGGCCTAGCATCGAAGAGGGCGTCTCTGATCGCCCCAGCTATGCTTCTGATGATTCCGCAGATGATGATGGCTCCAAATCGCGCTTTGGGTTGATTGCCATCGCCATGCTGATTGTTGTTGTGCTGATTGGCAGTGGTTATCTGCTGTATGCCAACAGGGATGCCTTCCTTCTTTCCGATACGACTGACACCGAGCAGGCTGCCAATGGCTTCGCCCAGTCTGTTGGGAAAACGCAACCGGGCGATACTGGCTCCTCCAGCAATTCATCCGATATGGCGGCCAAGTCCGTCCGCACGATTACCGTTACGCCTCCATCGGAAGAAGATGGCGCAGCGCAAGACGACGATGCAACCGCTCAAGCCGGTACAACGACGGCTGATGCCACCGCTCCGGCGGTTGAAGATGCAAATAATGGTGCAAGCAGTGGTCCGGCTGATCTGTCTGTTGCCCAGCGCTCGATCCTTTATGAGGAACCGGGGGGCGAGGGCGAACCGGGGTCTGCAAGTGCTGGCGAAGTTCTCTGGTCTCTTGATGGAGAAGGAGACAATGCGGTTGTTGTGATCGACGCAACCATTCCGGACAAGAAGATGTCCTTCAACATCACGATGAAGAAGAATCTGGATGCGGAACTTCCTGCTTCTCATCTGATCGAGATTTCAGCCACCCATGCTGACGCAGATCCGGCCAAGGCGATTGTCAAGATTCCTGGACTTATTCTCAAACCAACCGAGCAGAGCCGAGGGGAAGGGCTTGTCGGGGCTGCTATTCGCATCGCTGATGACCTGCACTGGGTTGCGCTTACCTCGGGAGACCGGGAAGAACGCTATAATCTGGAACTGCTGCATTTGCGCGGTTGGATTGATATTCCGATCCAGTATGAGACCGGTCGTCGTGCGATCCTCACGCTTGAAAAAGGCGAGGCTGGGGATCAGGTGATTACAAAGGCCATTCAAGCCTGGTCCAGTCGCTAGAGCGGAGTCTTCCTGCACGTTCTCGGGCTTTTGAAGATCTGAAGCCAGCGCGTGAGACGCACGGTTTGCGTTTAGGCGCGTCTCAATCGATAGGCATAAAAAAGACTGCCGGACGGGTGTCCGAGCAGTCTTTTGTTTTCTCAGCATGCGCTTGTCTGTGTCGCCAAGCGCCAGATTTTATGGTGAGGCTGGCGGCTCAGGCAGATTCTGTTTCCAGTGCCTTGGCTGCAGCTGTCTGAACCTCTTTTTGCACCTTTTCAAAGGCGCGCACTTCGATCTGACGAATGCGCTCGCGGCTGACGGAGAATTCTTCGGAAAGCTCTTCCAGCGTTGCCGGTTTTTCGGCCAGTCGACGCGCTTCAAAAATACGGCGCTCGCGATCATTCAGAATGCCCATGGCGTTGCTCAGAAGGTCCATGCGATGATTGAACTCTTCTTTGTCGGCCAGAACGGTTTCCTGACTTTCGCTGTCATCCACCAGCCAATCCTGCCACTGTCCGCTCTCGCCATCTGATTTGAGAGGCGCATTGAGGGATGCGTCGCCGGAAAGGCGGCGGTTCATCGAAATGACTTCTTCGTTGCTGACACCAAGTTTCTCGGCGATATAATCAACCTGATCGGGCTTCAGATCGCCGTCTTCCAGAGCCTGAATCTGACCCTTCACCTTGCGCAGGTTGAAGAAGAGACGCTTCTGGTTTGCTGTGGTGCCCATTTTGACTAGGGACCAAGAACGCAGGATATATTCCTGAATGCTGGCGCGAATCCACCACATTGCGTAGGTGGCCAGACGGAAGCCCTTGTCTGCATCAAAGCGCTTGACGGCCTGCATGAGGCCGACATTGCCTTCGGAGACGACTTCGCTCACGGGCAAACCATAGCCGCGATAGCCCATCGCAATTTTGGCAACAAGGCGCAGATGGCTCGTCACCAATTTGTGGGCCGCCTTGCTGTCACCATAGTCGGCGTAACGCTTGGCCAGCATATATTCTTCTTGCGGCTCAAGCATTGGGAAGCGTCGGATTTCGTTGAGATAGCTGCTCAATCCTCCTTCGGAAGAGAGCGCTGGGATATTACCAGTAGAATTTTTTGCCATTCATATTACTCCTCTTATCCCCCAAAATGGCAGGACGAGTTGCGCAGCCGTAGCCTGCGGACATAACAAATATAGGCAGAAATGCGACAATTACAGGGCCTTGACCCAATTAAATTGACATTTTCTTCAATGCATTCATTACATTTTGTAAATCTTCCGGCATTTCGCTTTGAAAAACCATTTCTTCGCCGTTTATCGGATGCGCAAAGCCCAGCAATCCTGCGTGAAGCGCTTGTCGCTTGCGGTTTTCTATATCCTCGGCCAAGTCTCTGGGGAGTTTATTGAGCTTGGATTTGAAGCCCTGCCCGTATTCCGGGTCACCCACAAGGGGGTGGCCGATATGGGCCATATGCACGCGGATCTGGTGCGTGCGGCCGGTTTCGAGCTTACATTCGACCAATGAAGCCAGAATGTCCCCTTCTGAGGCAAATTCTTCCAAAAGGCGGTAATGAGTGATGGCTTGCCTGCCACCCTGCTTCAGCACTTTCTGCTTGAGACGGTTATGCTGCGAGCGCCCGATCTGGGTGTCGATCGTTCCCTTCTTGTTTTTGAGCTGCCCCCATACCAATGCCTGATAGGCCCTGACAAGAGGGCCAGACCGTCCATGGTCTGCAAATTGCTCACTGAGCCCCTTGTGGGCCGCATCTGTTTTGGCGACGACCAACAGGCCAGAGGTCTCTTTATCTAGCCTGTGCACGATGCCAGGGCGCTTGACGCCCCCAATGCCCGATAGACTGTCGCCGCAGTGGTGGATGAGCGCATTGACCAGTGTCCCTGTCCAGTTGCCCGCTGCGGGATGCACGACCAGCCCGGCCGGTTTATTGATGACGATCAGGTCATCATCCTCAAAGACCACGTCGAGCGGAATATCTTCACCCTGTGGGGTCGGATCTTCGGGGGCAGGCAGAGTGACCGTTATACGATCACCCACATTGACCCGCTGGTTGGGCTCCAGTATCGTCCGCTCTGCCTGATCGGGGCGAGCAAGGACAACATGGCCTTTCTTGATCAGGCTCTTGAAGCGGGAGCGGGAGTGGCGCGTATCCTTGGTGGCGATGACGGCATCAAGGCGCTTGCCGGCCTCGTCCTCTTCGATGAGGAAAGACAGGATTTCATTTTCACTATCAAAACAAGAGTCAGACATGGTGCAACAAACTCCCGACGAACAAATGCCCGGCGATGAGTCCTTTCAGAGCCCGGAAATGCTGGATGTTCAACGCAAGATCCGCATGATGGTTGTCTCTTCAATCCTGATCATGGGGCTTGGTATCTTTTCCATTCTTGGTGTTATTATCTACAAGAGCGTAGCCAATAATGAAAGTGCAGAGAATGGTCAAGGTGATCCGGTCATTGTGGGTAATCAATTGAAGGCCGGTGAGAGCGTGCGCTCGATGATTGTCGAGAATGGCACGATCTATCTTCTGGTGGATGGAGAAGATCGGACATCCCTGATGACGGTCGACAAGAAATCCGGCTCTGTGAGCCGCCGGATCGAGTTTATTCCACAGGGGCAATGAATATTCACAGATTCGTCAAAATCGTCTCTTGCGCTTTGACACAAAGCTCCCTATAAACCGCCTCACCGATTGATGAGCGCCCTTCGTCTAGCGGTTAGGACGCCGCCCTTTCACGGCGGTAACACGGGTTCGAGTCCCGTAGGGCGTACCAATCGTTTGCTAAAAGCCCTCGCAATTTTCTTAATTGCGAGGGCTTTTGTCATTTCGGGGACAATTTCCATTCTCTTAGCAGAGCTGAGCCTCGGGACTATAAATGTTACCCCGCAGGTAGCCCAACCCCTACATTTCGATCTGCATCAGCTTTATCAGTCGGTCCCTGTCCTCAAGTGCTTTTTGAGTTGCGTCCGGAGTGGCTGCGGCACAGCCATTGATTATGCATTCGGCAAGAAGCATGAAGGTTGAGATGGAGTTGGAAATAAAGCTCGTCTGATGAGGTGAAAAGAGTGCTTCGTCAGAGAATTTTACAAGGGGGGATGCAGGCGAATCCGTGATGACCAGTGTTTGTATGCCACACTCATGGGCCGCTTCAACCGCCTTGACGGTTTGAACGGAGTAGGGCGCGCAGCTGCCGGCTATCAACAAGTCTTCGGATGAATATTGGGCCATTCCTTCAGCCAGTCCCAAGGCGTTGCTGTCCAACAAATTCACATCCGCGCGGATCATCCTCAAGCCATAGGTGAGAAAACTCGCAAAAGCATGAAACTGCCGAATTCCGTAGAGGCCAATGCGCGGTGCGTTGGTGATCATGGACACAGCATGATCGAATGCAGCGGTATCGAAGCTCTCAATCAGGCGATCGGTGTTGGCTTGGCTCTCATGGCACAGCTGGGAAACCTTGGAGAGGCTCGGCTTATCACCGCTTTGCAGGGTTTGTTGTGCCTTCTTGGAGTAAAACTCTCCCGGTGAGGATATCGAGGCCTTGATCAAAACCTCTTGAAAGGCGCCAAAGCCGGGATAGCCAAGATTGCGCGCCAGCCGGGTTATGGTTGAGGCATTGACCTCGAGACGATCTGCAAGGGTGGTGATGGAGAATAGTGCAGGGTCACCCTGCAGATTGAGGATTTTGCCCAAGGCTGCCAGCGCCTTGGGGCCGAGGTGAATATCACTCTGGCCTCGGCCAACCTTGATCATCAAGTCCCGCAGCCCCTCGATGGTCGAAGGCGGCAGGCCATTCTCACCTGTTGGTGTAGAAGCTGTCGTCTGAGAGGGTGTCATAAATTGTCCACTTCACCTTGTCTTCACAAAACTCAAATAGGCCGGTCGCCAACGTATTCTCATTGTCGGGGTCGTCTGGCTGGTCCCGCCTTATGGGCAGGCCTTGCCCGTCGATATCGCGCAATATAGCCAATGGCAACGCATCTTTCTCTGTCAGAAGGTCCTGAGCTCGCTTTTGTCTGTCGCGTGATGACTCAGTCACGATCTGTCGTTTGGCAATGAGGAGAGCATGATTCGCATGAGCAAAGGGAGTGGATATTTCCTTCGTTGCCAGCGTGCCAGCTCCAAATTCGATGGAAACAAGGCGCATATTGGCCTCTTGGCTGCGTTGTCCCAGCAGAACGTGAAATCCTCCGCTGGTCGGAATGCTATGCAGCATTTCTAACACCCCTTCCAAGCTAGAACAGGCCAGCATGGCGCGCCCGATCACCATACGCGGCATGCCACACGGGGCTTCCTCCAGACGCAAATTGTTGACGGTCTGAACCATCCCTGTCTCGGTGATCGCAAATGTGTGGCCGGGAATTGAGCCCGGATAGCAGAATGAAGTAAAGGCCGGGCCTGCGTCAGGTCTGATATCAGCCAGAAAACAGGCCCCGCGGAAGAAGGGCAAGCCGTCTTCATTGTGTGCCACGACGGGATTATCTCCGGGCAAAGCGACCGTGGTGCATCCATCGGGCGCTGAGGCAAGCAGGTCGCCGCGACAATTCCACGCCACAACCTGATCAAGCGGCAATTCCAGCCCCTCGGCCAAGCCTTCCAGTTCTTCCCAGATGCGAGGAAATTGCTCTTGAACCATCCGGCTCATCTGTTGAATTTTTCCAGCCTCGGCTTTTTCCGTTACCTGTTGCCAGATCTCGCTTGGGAGCAGGTGTTCGTGCACAATCTTACGCCCTTCTTTTCCAAGGCGATATCCAATCTGAAATGGTGTTCCTGCGGCTTCTATCCTGCCCAGATCGCGGGGCTTATTCGACATGGTGCAAGAAGTCCTTCATGCGATCATTAGGCGGGTTGTCAATCACGTCGCGCGGATTACCATCGACGGCAATCTTGCCATGCTCCATGAAGATGAGGCGCGACCCGACCTTTTTCGCAAAGGCCATTTCATGGGTTACGACAACCATGGTCATGCCTTCTTCAGCCAATTGTTGCATTACACTGAGCACTTCATGCTTGAGTTCGGGATCAAGCGCAGAGGTCGGCTCGTCAAACAGCATGACCTTGGGTTTGACCGCCAGGGCGCGGGCAATGGCTACGCGCTGCTGCTGGCCACCAGACAGCTCCGATGGCAAATGGTCGGCCTTGTCTTCCAGCCCGACCTTCTTGAGCAGATCTCTGGCAACGCTTTCCGCCTCTGACTGGGAAAGATGGCGCACTTGCCTTGGCCCGAAGGCAACATTCTTGAGAGCTGTCAATTGTGGGAACAGATTGAACTGCTGGAACACCATGCCGGCCTCTTGCCGGATTTCGCGCAATTGCCGCGCATTGCCCTTGACGCTCAATCCGTCAACGATCAGGTCGCCGCCGGTAATCGTCTCCAACGCATTGATGCAGCGCAGTAGGGTCGATTTGCCCGATCCGGAAGGCCCGACAAGCACGACCACTTCACCAGCATCAATGCTGAGGTCCACTTCGTCCAACACCGTTAGAGGGCCGAACGCCTTTGACGTTTTATGAAATTCGATGATGCTCATAGGATCTTCATCCTCTTTTCAACGACCCGCAGGAGTAGGGTCAGAGCCCCGGTCATGATCAGATAGAGAACGGCAACAGCGGTCCAGATTTCTACGGCCCGGAAGTTGGAGGCCATGATCTCTTGCCCTGTCCGGGTCAGCTCAGCCACGCCAATGACGATAAACAGCGATGTATCCTTAAGCGAAACGATGAACTGGTTGCCAAGCGGCGGAATGAGGCGACGGAAGGCGAGCGGGCCAACGATATAGACCAGCACTTTCCAGCGCGGCAATCCCAGAGCCAGCCCGGCTTCGCTCAACCCTTTGCCAATCGAAAGGAAAGCGCCGCGCACGATCTCGGCGATATAGGCCCCGGCATTGACCACGATCGACAGAACGGCGGCCCCCATCGGATCAATCCGGATATCGGCGAGCACCGGCAGCGCGAAATAGAGAAACATGACCTGAACCACGATTGGCGTGCCACGGATCAGCTCGATATAGACGAAGGCAATAGCATTGAGGATACGGCCACCATAGGCGCGCATGAGACCGGCTATAGAGCCCAGCACCAGCCCCCCGACGAGGCCTAGAATGGTTATGTATATTGTCGTTTTTGCACCCTGCAGCAATTGCGGCATGTAGGTGATGACGACTGACCAGTCGATTTCCATGGGAAGTCTCAATTTTTGAGAAAAAGAAAGGCCGAGCGCGTTTGGCCCGGCCTGAAAGCATGAAGGCGCTTATTTGGCAGGAACGGTGCCGAACCATTTTTTATAAATGGCGTCATAGCGGCCGTCTTCTTTCATCGCGGCCAAAACCGTGTTGACTTTGCTGACCAGATCGCTGCCTTTGGGGAAGCCGATGCCATATTGCTGGGCCATCATCTGCTTGCCAACGGTTTTTACCTGACCGTTGCCAGCCTTTTTGATGTAGTAAAGCACGTTTGGCGTGTCATGCATGGCGGCATCCACACGGCCGGTACGCAGCTCGAGATAGGCGTTGTCGATATTGGGGAACTTGCGCAGCTCGGTGCCTTCGAAATTCTCGGTCGCATAGTCAGAAGCGGAGGTGCCGGTCTTCACCGCAAGGGTCTTGCCCTTGAGGTCTTCAGCGCCCTTGATGTCGCTGTCAGAGGATACCATCAGCAGAAAGCCGCTCTCATAGTAGCCATCCGAGAAATCGATAACCTCTTCGCGGGACGGTTTGATGGTGATGCCTGCCAGAGCAACATCCACCTGACCGGTCTGCAAGGCAGGAATGATGCCGGAGAAATCCATCGGGCGCAGTTCGTAGGAGAGGTCTAGATCCTTGGCGATCGCTTCCCACATGTCGATATCAAAGCCTGTATATTTGTCGCCATCCTTAAATTCGAATGGCACGAATGCGGTGTCGGTCGCAATGATAAGGTCTTGGGCATTGGCCGAGCCGGAGAAAAGGGCACCCGTGAGGGCAATGGCTGCAGCGCAAGCCAGATTGAGGAGAGATTTCATATTGGTTCCCACATGGTTGATTTGGTGATGCTGAATTTTTAGGCACAGAAATTTGCGTGCAATTTTATTATGCAAATTTATTTGCATATATTCAGCCTGAGTGCAAGGCTATTGTTATAAAAAAGTAGAAACTGAAGGCGAATGCTGGGCAAAATGGCAGAAATCTGCGGTGGTTATGAGAGCGCTCTGTCGTCACTTTTCATAAAGTGCCGCCATGATTTGTGCGAGATCCGCCATCGCTTTCTGCAATCGGGTGGGCTCCAATACCTCGATTTCATGACCAAGGTGCAAGAACTCGTGAACAGCCTGATCTGGAGGGTCACCATGAGCTTGTTTTGCGCGGAGGCCAACAGGGACCCGAGCCCAAGGATGGCCGCAGGGCCAGACATTCCGGAGAAGACCAGCGCTTCGGCTTTTCTGGATGACATGCCATTCAGGCGAACGCGATATCCTTCCAGCAATTTGTACCCACCCTCGGGGCCTCGTTCGCTATAGACCGGAATGCCGGCAGCAGAGAGCGCGTCAATGTCGCGATAGATGGTGCTGTTCAGCCGCCCCTGCCGCAACGAGGCTTCCCAACAAGCTAAGCTCTGTAGCGGGCGCTGCTTTCCAGCAAATGCTTTGAATATGGGTGGTCGGCTTGCTGCTGGCGCATTTTGTCGACGGTCATCATTTCAACCACAGCGCCATGCTGCATCACGGCGACCTCGTCGCACATATGTCCCACCACGGCCAGATCATGGGAGACCATGACATAGGTGAGATTATGCTCGGCGCGCAGATCACACAGCAGATTGAGAATTTCCGCCTGAACCGAGACATCCAGCGCCGAGGTAGGTTCGTCCAGCAAAAGAATTTCCGGTTCTGGCGCCAGTGCGCGGGCAATGGCCACCCTCTGGCGCTGGCCACCCGAGAGCTGATGGGGGTAACGGAAGCGAAAGGCGGCACTGAGCCCGACGTCATCCAGCAGCTTCGGAATTTTGGTATCGATATCGCCAAAGCCGTGAAGCTGCAGGGTTTCGCTTAAAACCCGATCGACCGTGTGGCGCGGGTGGAGAGAGGCATAGGGGTCCTGAAAGACCATCTGCACCGTCTTGTAGAAGGCTCTATCCCGTTTGGCGCCGAGCTGTTTCTGGTCGACGAGAATGTCACCACTCCAGTTTGGCACCAAACCGGTGATCGCGCGCAGCACTGTTGACTTGCCTGATCCGCTTTCTCCCACCAAGCCGAAACTGTCTCCCTGCTTGATGGCAAAGGAGACGGATTTGACGGCGTCGACACGATTGGGCTCTTCACCGAACCAGACATTGAGATTGAGAATTTCCAGCGCTTTTTTCATAGCAGCCCACTTACACTTTCTTGGTCACGCCATGCCGGATCACGGTTCAGCACTTCCAGTCTTTCATTCTTATGATCAAGCTGAGGCATGGAATTCAGCAGGCCTCGGGTATAGGGGTGGGTGGCTTGATCCAGTTTGCCGGATTCGCAGATCTCGACAATGCGCCCGCCATACATGATCAGGATTCGGTCGCAGAAATTGGACACCAGACGCAAATCGTGGCTGATGAAGATCAGCCCCATGCCACGCTCGCGGACAAGTTTGTCCATGATTTCCAACACCTGAATCTGAACGGATACGTCAAGGGCAGAGGTTGGCTCGTCGGCGATCAGGATTTTCGGGTTGGCGATCAGCATCATGGCGATCATGACCCTCTGTCCCATGCCGCCGGAAAGTTCGTGTGGGTAGGCGTCATAGACCCTTTCCGGATCACGGATAACCACGGCCTCGAGCATTTCCAGCGCCTTTTGGCGCGCAAGCTTTTTGTCGACCTTCTCGTGAATCGATAGGGTTTCGACGATCTGCTCACCAACGCGCATGACCGGATTGAGCGAATATTTCGGGTCCTGCATGACCATGGAAATATCTCGGCCACGCAATTTGCGCATCTCTTTTTCAGGCAGAGACATCACGTCATGCCCGAGGATTTGCATACGGTCTGCTTCGACGATACCGGGTTTTCGGATGAGGCGCAGAAGAGCCCGTCCGGTCATGGATTTGCCAGACCCGCTCTCTCCAACGATGCCGAGCCGTTCCTTTCCCAAGGAAAAGCTGACGCCGCGCACCGCATCAAACAGGCCCGTGCGGGTGGGGAACCGGACCCAGAGATTTTCTACATCAACCAGATTGCTCATCGGCCATTCTCCTTGGGGTCCAGAACATCGCGCAAGCCATCACCCAACAGGTTGAAGGCAAGACTTACCATGAAGATGGCAAGGCCGGGCATTGTGGCGACCCACCAGTGGTCCAGAATGAACTTGCGCCCTTCAGAGATCATGGCGCCCCATTCGGGTGAAGGAGGCTGAGCGCCGAGGCCAAGGAAGCCAAGCCCGGCTGCCGTGAGAATGACGCCTGCCATATCGAGCGTGACACGGATAACCAGCGAGGAGATGCAAAGCGGCCAGATATGTTTGGTGATGATCCTGATGGGACCGGCACCCTGCAGTTTGACCGCCTGAATGAAATCGGATTTGCGGATTGTCAGCGTCTCTGCCCGGGCGATGCGGGCATAAGGCGGCCAGGCTGTTAGCGAGATGGCCAGAACCGCATTTTCAATGCCGGCGCCCAATGCGGCCACAAAGGCCAAAGCAAGCACGAGCTTTGGAAAGGCAAGGAAGATGTCGGTGATCCGCATGAGCACAACGTCCACCCAGCCGCCGGCATAACCGGAGATGGTTCCGACGATGAGGCCCATGATGGGGGCGATGATGGCCACCAGCGTCACGATATAGAGCGTGATGCGGGAGCCATAGAGCAGGCGGCTAAGAATATCGCGCCCCAGCGAATCCGTTCCCAGTGGGTGCCCCTCAAAGCCGAGCGGCTGAAGGCGATTGGCTAGATCCTGACTGAACGGATCGTGTGGTGCGAGCAGGGGGGCGAAGACCGCGATGAAGACGACGGCAACAAGAATACCCAGTCCCGCCATTGCGAGAGTGTTGCGTTTGAGGGCCAGCCAGTTCTGATACCAGGCTGCCATGCGCGCATGGTTGCGTGACGTTGGTACCTCGGCCAGCAACCAGGCACGCAAGCTTTGCTTTTCTGTTTCTTTTACTAAGCTCATCACATGGTCTCTACTGTTTGGCGCGAGGGTCGAGTAAACGATAAAGAATATCGGACAGGACGTTCAGGCAGACAAAGACCAGCCCGACAACCACGGTGCCGCCAAGAACGGCAGCCATATCGGCAGAAAGCAACGAGGTTGTGATGTAGCTGCCAATGCCTGGCCACGAGAAAATGATTTCTGTCAGCACTGACCCTTCCAGCAGCCCGGCATAGGAAAGAGCGACCACGGTGATCAGCTGAACACCGATGTTGCGGAAGGCGTGTTTCCAGATAACGCGGGCTTCCGAGAGGCCCTTGACGCGAGCGGCTGTAATATATTCCGAATTCAGCTGCTCAAGCATGAAGGAACGCGTCATGCGGCTGATATAGGCCAACGAATAATAACCCAAAATGCTCGCAGGCAGCACGATATGGGAGAAGGCGTTCGAGAATACATCAAGATCACCGGCCAGCAGGCTGTCGATCAGGATCATCCCTGTTACCTGCGGGACGAGGTCTTCATAAAAGATGTCGAGACGGCCCGGGCCGCCGACCCAGCCCAGAATGCCATAGAAGATGAGAAGGCCAACAAGTCCGATCCAGAATACGGGAATGGAATAGCCGATTAGTGCAATGAAACGGGCAATCTGATCGATCCATGTGCCGCGCTTGACGGCCGCCAAGACCCCCAATGGAATGCCGACAATGATGCCGATAATGGTCCCAATGGTTGCCAGTTCCATGGTTGCTGGAAAGAAGCGCTTGATGTCCTCGAACACAGGCAGGCCCGTGCGAATGGAAACGCCAAGATTGCCGTGGAATACATCGACGAGATAGTAGAAGAACTGCACCAGCAGCGGTCTATCCAGTCCAAGCGCGATGTAGGTCGCATCATATTGTTCCTGGGAGGCGCGTTCCCCGACAATGGCCAATACCGGATCAACCGGCATGACGCGCCCGATGATAAAGGTGATAAACAGCAATCCGACCATAGTAACGACGATCGTCGACAGGGTCGAGATCGGCTTGCGCACGATGGGCGGAATGGACAGCCACTTACGCTGTCCATCCAGATTTTTCATGATAATTGTTCCAACTCGAACTTAGTCTTTGGTGACCTGCCAGTAAGACGTGGTTGTTATGGCCCCGCCGAGTGAGAAGTTGGCTACGTTGGAGCGGAGAGCAGCCTGTTCGGTCTTCTGGAACATGATGCCGAATGGACTGGACTTCTGGAACTCCTTCTGCAGATCGATATACATCTGCTTACGCTTTTCAACGTCGTTTTCAACGACTGCAGCAAGGGTTCGTTCGGAATATTCAGGAATATCCCAGGCGTTACGCCATGCGAGATAACCGGTGTTGCCTGCATCATCGGCATTGCCCGGGTTGAGGGCGAAGGTGCCTGCGTTGGTGTTCGGATCGGGATAATCCGGACCCCATGCGCCAACATAGATGTCATGTTCGCGGGCACGGTATTTGTCCAGTGTCTGGGCGCCGGTACCGACGGTGATGTTCAGCTTGACGCCTGCCTGGCCCCAGGTGTTCTGAAGCGACTGGGCGATGTCGATGCGCTCTTGGGCTTCGCGCACAATGGCATTGATTTCAAAGCCATCTGGATATCCGGCTTCTGCAAGCAGAGCCTTGCCCTTTTCAACGTCGAGGGAATAGGGGGTATCTTCCAGTGCGCCAAGATAGGTCAGCGGCAGGAAGGACTGGTGCACCGAATACTGACCCTTGAGGAAGCTGTCTGCCATGCCCTTATAGTCAGTGAGATATTTTAGCGCTTCCAGGACCTTCGGATTGGTCAGGATCTCGTTCTTCTGGTTTGCCGCCCAATACATGATACGGCCACGCAGCTCGGAGTGGATAGTGATGTCGTCGCTTTCGCTCACCGCGGCCACGTCTTCAGTGGAGAGGTTGCGTGCAACGTCAACATCGCCCTTTTCTAGCAGCAGGCGCTGGGAGGCGCTTTCTGCAACTTGACGGATGAAGATCTGCTTCATGGCAGGCGTTTCGCCCCACCATTTCGGGTTGGCGACCAGAACAACGCTTTCGTTCGGCTTCAGGCTCTTCAGCGTGTAGGCACCAGAACCAGCGCTATGGTTGCGCAGCCATGCATTGCCCATATCGCCATCGACTTCATTTTCCATGGTCAATTTGCTGTCAACGATGGCGGCGACGTTTGCCGTCAGGCAGTTGAGCACGAAGGAAACGGCATATGGCTTGTCGGTCGTGATGGACAGGGTATAGTCATCCGTTGCGACAATCTTTTCCTTCACATTCTCAGGGGTGAAGCCAAACTGGCTGAGAATGAAGCTTGGTGTCTTGTTGAGCAGAATCACGCGCTGCAGGGAAAAGGCGGCATCCTGAGCGGTAATCGGGTTGCCGGATGCGAATGTGCGGCCTTCAGCGATTTTGAAGGTGATGGTCTTGCCATCTTCGGACACTTCCCAGCTGGAGGCGAGATCCGGACCGTAGCCTGCATCCAGATCCAATGGATTGGTGTTGATCAGGAAAGAATAGAGGTTTCTGTCGATTTCGTTGCCGGTGAATTCAAAAGACTGTGCCGGGTCAAGTGAAATGATATCGTCGATGCGTTCTGCGACAACAAGCATGCTCTTTGGTGTTTCGGCGAGCGTCGGCATCGCCGTGACCGTGACGACTGCTGCTGCAGCCAAAAGAGAAATCTTGAAATGTTTCATAGCTCTGTTCCTCTGGATTGATCTCGTGTTTATGGTTTTGGTATGCAAATTATCCGGTCTCGCGGGCTTATGCCTCTTGCTTGAGACCTTCCTTAGGTGATTGATTTCTTTATTGTTCTTTCCAGGTTTTCTGGAGTGCGCGCATCCAGTTGCTGTGGCATAGTTTGGCCATCAACTCCTCGCCATATCCATGCTCCCGCATGGCTTCGCGCAATCGGGTCAAGCCGGAAAGATCTTTGATGTTCTGGGGGATATCTGCACCGTCAAAGTCGGACCCGAGCCCGACGCGGTCTTCACCGAGCTTCTCCATCAAATAGTCGAGATGGCGCAGCATGAGCTCGATGTCCGTGTCCACATTCTGCTGACCATCTGGACGCAGGAAGGCCACGGCGAAGTTCAGTCCAACCATGCCGTCGCTTTCAGCGATGACCGCTAGTTGACGGTCGGTCAAGTTGCGGGCATGGGGGCAGATGGCGTAGGCATTGGAGTGGGTTGCGACAATCGGGGCGTCTGTCATAGCCGCCAGATCGTCAAATCCCTTCTCGTTGAGGTGCGATACGTCAAGCATGATGCCGAGGCGGTTGCACTCGGTGACAAGTTTCTTGCCAAGATCGGTCAAGCCCGGTCCTGTGTCGCCCGTTGACGGATAACGGAAGGGAACGCCGTGGCCGAATTTGGTCGGGCGGCTCCAGACCGGCCCGATGGATCGTAGACCGGCGGCATACAGCACTTCCAGAGTTTCGAATTCTTCATCAATGGCTTCGGCTCCTTCCATATGAAGGACGCCAGCGATTGTGTCATTTTCGAAGGCGGTGAGGATGTCTCGGGTGGAGGTACAGCCTTTGAGGAATCCTGCCTTTTCCAGCTTTTTGAAGGTGGCAACCTCTGACAGGACCACCTTGATGGCGTCATTCCACTTGACCTCTTCGGGCAGCGGTAGGTCGTAGCTGGGCTCATTCATCTTGTCTTCGTAGCTGGCGCGGGATGCGGTCCCTAAGTCGCTGGGAACATAAAGCGCATAGAATCCTCCGCCAAAGCCACCGGCTTTCGCCCTTGGAAGATCCATTTGACCTGTGTCTGTACCTTTAAGTGCGTCAGTGATTGTCAAGCTTTTCCGATAAAACCGTAGCAAAAAGTCGTTGTGACCGTCGAAAATGATTGGGCTGGTAGTATATGTCATGAAAAATCTGCGTTTTTATTGTGTTTGTTGCTACTTCGTTTCTGAGGCGGTATGTTTCATAAGTGCCTGATCAGAAAGAAAAATATCTTGGATTTTTGGGGGGTGTTAGAAAAGCTCTTTCTTCTTGCTTATGGAAATGAGTATGAATGAACTCAATATGTTCGCAAATACAAAGTCAAGAACTCATGCGAAAACGACAGGCACGATGATTGTCTGTTCTTAAATGTGCCGTTTATTTTGGCATCATCTTTCATTTGATAGAATTGAAAGATCGCCGGTAAGGCCTTCTAATAGCGATTAATCATTCTGACTAGAAAAGCAGTGGTTGCGTTGAGTGGCGAAAAATTTGGCAAATTGTGCTCTTTTGACTGTTTTTTGGTCAGGTGATGAAATCTTTGGATATGTGCACAATTGGGTGGCAAGCGAGTGTGGTACCCAGAGGGGTCTCTCGAAATCCCGAGATTATAATCTTAGTTCTGCCAGCATGTACCACTGATCGATATGTTCCAGTATAATGGGCTCTATCGCACCGTTGATCCTCTTGATGGTTGTCTCTATGTCGGCCGCGCGATCGCCGCTATTGGCCTGCTCGATCGGGGGGAGAAACGTCAATTGATAGTTGGCTCCCTGTGTCCGGATCATGAAAACCGGGATGAGCGTGGCGCCCGTTGCCTTTGCCAGCTTGATGGCAGCAACGGCATTGCCTTTGGTTGGCGTAGGGCGGCCGAAGAGAGGCAGGTGGATCTGGTTTTCCCTGACATCATCGACATAGAACAAGCCGCAAGCCTCATTGGCCGCAAGAATCCGGTGCAGCCTTATTCCGGACTTCCTGCCGGGTGGAAATAGATATTGCCCCCGCCGTTTGCGCAGATTGTGGATCAAGCGATTTGTGAAGCGGCTCGGTTCTGGTTGGAAAGGGCCTGTAACCTCGATATCCAGTGTCTGGTGCAAGGCGGATACTTGAGCCTCCCAGTGTCCCACATGAACCGATAGGAAGATGACCCGTTTGCCTTGCGCTTGGACTGTATGGAAATGCTCCGCTCCGACCAGTTCGATTTTTCCATCCGGATGATGGCGGCTTGTCTTGGAAAATTCTGCGAAGACACGACCGGTATTGGTCCACCAACCAGAGAGCAGTTCGTTTGCTCCCTGTTCGGAATCGGCTTTGTCAGGGCGTAGCAATTTGATGTTTTTTAACAGGCGTTGCGCGAACTTGGCTTTCGCGAACCGCGCCTGCGCCAAAGGCGCAATCAGGGCACCGAAGCGGGAACAGGCTGAAAGCGGCAAGGGGCGCAGGGCATGGTGAGTGAAATAGTTTAGCGCGCCCATGGTCGGTTCGAGCAGCCAGAAAAGGCGCCAGTCAGACCGCTTCTTGCTGTCGGCTGAAAAGGCCCAAGAAAGGGGTGGGCCTTCAGGTTCAGGGGATTTCGTTTCTTCAAACGGGATGTCGTGCAGGCGCATCGGGTCAAATCGCCTAAGCTTGTGCTGTTCTCTGACGGCGATGGACCGTCATCGGCAGATGATCTCCTGGACGGACAGTCAAGCGACAGATCGGCTGTACATCTTCGCCCTGTTTCAAGCGAAGCTCCACATCGCGGGCCAAAATAGCAAGGCTCAATACGGATTCCGTCATGCCGAAGGCGAGACCGGGGCAAATGCGCGGGCCAATGCTGAAGGGGACATAGCTGTATTTGGAGCGCTTGTCGCCATCAGCTTCCACATGGCGCTCAGGCCGGAAGATATGCGGATCATTCCATAGCTTGGAATTGCGCTGCAAGAGCCATGGCACCACCAGCAGCAGGGTTCCCTTGCCGACGGGACGGCCATCAATGCTCGTGGCCTCTATTGCTTCACGGCCCAGAATGGGCACTGGCGGGTACAAGCGCAGGGTTTCTTCCACCACGGCCTTTGTATAGGGCAGATTTCTGACATCGGCGAAAGTCGGACTTCTATCTCCTAGAATGTGATCGATCTCTTGGGTCAATCGGCTGGATACCTGAGGGGATTGGGACAGAAGATACCATGCCCATGCAAGCGTATTAGCCGTGGTTTCATGTCCGGCCATGAAAATCACCGCCGCTTCATTGCGGATTGCCTCGCGGCTCAGCGGAACGCCATCTTCATCACACGCTTCCAGCAGGCCGCCAAGCACGGAGACATTGCCCTTGGATTTGGAGACCGCATACTGATCGATGATCTGGTCGAGAACGGTGTGGATGCGTTTAACAGACTTTCTGATAGACGGTTTGACGAAGCGTGGCAGCCATTCGGGTAGCCCCAAAAGAGACACAAGGTCGATCTGGTCGATCTGGCGTTGATAATCGGAAAAGGCTTCCACCACTTCTGTGGCGAACTGGCGCCCCAAATCTTGACCGAAAATCGTGCGGCAGATGATTTCTGCCGTCAGGTGGGCCATCTCCGCCAAGGCGTCAATCTCACCTCCCTCGGGAAGATCCAGCCATTCCTTTTTCTTCTCTTCGATGGTCTCGATCATGATGGGCGCAAAACCGGGCACTCTGGAGCCGTGAATGATGGGTGCGACCATTTTGCGCCGAGCCGCCCAGATATCGCCATCACTGATGAACAAGCCATCGCCGATGAGAGGACTGAGGGCGTTGCGCATTTGCGGCGTTTTGCGCTGCAAGGCTTCATGGTTGGTCTGGAAGGCTTCTTTCACCACGTCCGGTGCGTTGCAGACCATCAATTGACGGTTCAGGATTTTGAAATCGATGAGCCGCGTGTCAAAATCTTTCAGGGACCAAATCGCCAGATAATTCTTTCTCGCCTGCTTTAAAAGGCGAAGCACTTTGACTCTTCCCGGATCTCGGGTGGGAAAGGGAGGGCGGAAATCTTCGCCAGAATAATTTGCAATGCTTGGTTCGTTTGACACTATGGCGCCCTGCTAGAAAAAATGTCTGCTATGTGAATCTTTAAAGGGACACTATTGCCGAATATCGGCAATGTCACCAGCCTTCATTCGCAGTTTTTCGTATTAAGTCGTCGACAGGCCCCCTGTTGCCTCGGCTGCATCTGCGCTTCAGGGCTTATTGGGGGGCTGAAGGGGCAAACATTAAGCTTCTGTCGTTGGCGTACTCATGGGGTGGTAGGCGTCGAGCCTAAATTGGTAAGCCATAGGCAACAGATAACGATAATGGCGTACTTTATAAAGGCCGTTTTTAAAGGATGTAATCCTTCTTTTATGTATGTAACCAGACGTGGGTGTTCAAGGATAACTCTATGATTTTTATCGTTTATTTCAGTCACTTTTTGTTGACTGATGAAAGTTTTGTCGGTGTCTTGAACAACGGCATTCCGATTTCTATCTCATGAGTGTCGCAGGAAAAAAGGTGTCGCATCGATAACAAAGAAAAGGAATAAATCGATGAAAAAACCAGCTACTGCTCTTTCCGTTCTTGCCATTGCGGCAATTGCTTCCACGTCTTCCGTATTTGCTGCAGCTCAGGTTGATAGCCGTGACCTGACCGCCAGCCAGGCAAGGCAGCTTGTTCAGGAACAAGGCAGCGTTCTGATTTCTACCGGTGCAAACCAGTTTGACCGCTATGTTGCCAACGGTTCTTATTGCGGCGTTGGAAGCGATGCACAGCCTGCATATATTCCGACAGCCAACTCTGATGCCAGCCTCGTGGGCTATACCTGCGAAGCAATTCAAAGCAACAGCTAAGCCTAATCCAGTCAAATTGGCTTTCTCGCGCTTTTGATCTTCATAAAGTCAGTTCATGTCCGTCGCGGCGCTGCATCCATGATTGCAGCTGCCGCGGCGGTTTTTTGTTTGGAGCTGCGCTGCGCGTCTTACCCCGGCCGGTGCAAGTGCTTTTTTACGCCGCGCTTTGCTATTTTGCGTTTAATTATCTGGACCTTCTTGCTTTTTTTGTTTGAAACCAAGAGGGGAGAGGTCTAGTGTGCACCGAAGTGAGGTTGGCGGTCACTTTCTGTGATCTCGCTTTGCTCATACCAAGCGCCCTTCGTCTAGTGGTCTAGGACGCCGCCCTCTCACGGCGGCAACACGGGTTCGAACCCCGTAGGGCGTGCCAAACTTCTTATCAAACCTGCTGTTGATCTGCATGCCTGGCCAATCATGGTACTCTTTTGGGCGCATTTGTTGGCGTTTAGCCCTTAGTCTTCTAATTTCTCTTGCAATTTTTAGATGAGCATCGCAAATTTTGGCCAGTTTCGTTGCTTTCTGTAGGTGTTGTGGTGAGGGAAAATGACCAGCAGGCCCGGATTTGATGAGTGGGTGCTTGATTGCGCCGATGCTGTTGCCAAACGGAGCCGTGATCCGTCCACCAAGGTGGGATGCGTCATTGTTCGGCCCGACAAAAGCTTTGCTGCGGTGGGCTATAATGGCTTCCCACGCTCCATGGAAGACAAGCCGGAATGGTATGAGACGCGCGAGGAGAAATATGATCGCGTAATCCATGCGGAAATGAATGCTCTGGCTGCCATGAAAGAACCTGCCAAGGGCTGTATCGTCTATGTGACCCATCCGCCTTGCAAGGAATGCACGAAATTTCTGGCCGCTCATCAGGTGGGCAAAGTGGTCTGGCGCCATAATGAGGGCATTCAAGGCCGGTTTGATACCACGCGCAGTGAAGAAATTTTCAAGGATTGCGGTATCGAATATAAGGTTATCGGCTGAGGGGCGGGGCCTTACTCGGTGACTTTGCCTGAGCTGATGCTTGCTCGACTTTCACCTCTTGCCTCCCTTGATCTGGGGGCATAGAAAAGGGAGAGCCGTTCGGTTTGCCCTTTTCATCTTTACAAGACGTTTCCAAGGTACTCCCATGTCCGATAGTACGCCCGCAACACAGGCCCTCAAAAAGGGGAAGGTCGACTTTTCCCTGTTGCATTATGAATATGATCATGAGGCGGATCGGGTCGGGCTGCAAGCGGCGGAAGCCATCGGGGCAGATCCGGCAGAGGTCTTCAAGTCATTGATGGTGGAGCTTGATGGCAAGCCGGTTTGTGCCGTGGTGCCTTCTGATTGCGAAGTCAATATGAAGAAGCTTGCCAAAGCGCTTGGTGGCAAGCGTGCGGCCATGATGCAGCCAGCTGATGCAGAGCGTACGACGGGCTACAAGGTTGGCGGTATCAGCCCGCTTGGCCAGCGCAAGCGCGTGCCGACGGCCCTTGATATCAGCGCCATGGACAAGGCGCTCATTCACATCAACGGCGGGCAAAGAGGATTGCAGATCAAGGTTGCCCCCAAGGGGCTGGTGGATTTCATGCGCTGCGTGGTTGCCGATCTGGTGCGGTGATTTATCATTACGGGCTTCAAGGCACTCTATAGGCCATGCCGATGGAGTCGGGCGCTGTTGCTTCAAAGCCGAATTGTTCATAGAGCTTATTCGCAGGCAGGTCGGCGATGATCATTACATAAGCCTTTGATTTCAAATTATTTTGCACATAGTCCATTAGGCTGGCCATGATGGCCTTTCCTAGCCCGTTGCCTTGATGGACGGGATCAACGGCGATATCGCAAATGACAAAAACGCAACCGCCATCGCCAACAAGGCGACCGATGCCGACCACCTGTTCGCCATAATAAACGGTGGCGGCGGCAATCGTGCCCTTGAGGCCTTCTTGGGCTGCTTCCTCTGAATAGACTGTGAGGCCGGTGATCTTTCTCAAACGCAGAAAATCTCCCAGAGGCGGGGTTTGGGGCTCAATGCGATAGTTAGGCTGATCCATAAGTCGACCCTTTTCATGTGCTTCAAATATCTGCCCATTTGCAGAATTGTCTCCGGATGTCTTTGTCTGACTTTTATGACAAGCATGCGGTTTGGGAAAGCCCGTGCGGGTGAAACTGATCGCTATGCCCATAATGTTGCCACAGATCCGGTGTTGTTGAAGGCATGTTGGCCGCTTTGGACGGCTCGAACAGAATGTGTCGCAAGGGGGCATAGAGAATGGTTAGTCAAAGTGATTTGGGAATGAAGCGCCTGTTTTCGTGCCGTGTGTTATTCGCGTCGCTGTTTCTGATGTCGTCCGGTCAGCTTTCATTGGCGCAATCTTCCAATGACAAAGCCGTTCCGCAAGTCGAACAGGCTCCGATGGATGAAGACTGGCACAATGAGGTCAGCACCAAGGCTTTGCTCAGCGAATTAACCCGTTTGGCAACCCAACTGGAAGAGCAGCGCAAGGAAAATGCCAGTCTGGCTGCAAAAGTTGACCGTCTGACCAAGCGCCTTGATGGCATGCAGACACAACTGGCCAATGCAGGATATGGGGCCACTGCTCCGAAGATGTTGCCGGAGGATCTGGATAGCGGATCTGGTGCCATTTCCTTGTCAGATGACCCCGCTCCGGAGGCGTCAACAACGGATGCTGCTTCCCCAAAAGCTCTGCCTCTGGCCGGCGCGTCCACCAATTCCGATGGTGCAACGATAGGCAAGCAGGAAGCTGCCAAAGAGGGCGCCGTGGAACGTGCGCCGCTCACCCCTCTGGATGCTCCTGAAGGGACGGGCACTACAAGGCGCAGCCCTGAAGAGGGTGGCTATTTCTCGCGGCTTGTCAAAAAAAGCGAGAAGGTGATCGACCAGATCACCGATTGGTGAGGCTGTAGAAGCCGGTTGGCACTCGCCAGATTTACGCCAACCGATCACAGGCAGCAGGCTTGTGTCTGCTTGCTAGCTTCATAATTGCCTAGTGGCCGCCGACCAGCCCCATCAGACGATAGGTGAGGTTGGCTGCGGTGAAGTCCCAGGCCCATTGCCCTTCGATGGGCGCCAGTTCCACCACATCCAGACCAACGCATTTGCGGCCCTTGAGGGCGTGTGCGATGAGCTGAAGGCTTTGATAGTAGCTGAGGCCCCCGGGCACAGGCGTTCCCGTTGCTGGCATGATGGATGGGTCCAGCCCGTCGACGTCAAAGGTGATATAGACCTGTTCGGGGAAGTCCTCAGGCAGGTCAACTGCAGAAATCCCTTCCGTGACAAGCTTTTCCGCATCAACAAACTGAATATGCGCCTCATTCATGCGTGAATCCTGCTCCTCGCTGCAAAGAGCGCGGATACCGAACTGCATGAGAGGCAGGCGGCGTTCCACGGCGCACAGATGCATGACCGAGGCGTGGGAATGCTTGTGGCCTTGATAGGCGTTGCGCAAGTCTGCATGCGCGTCAATCTGAATGATGCCAACCGGCTCATCCAGCGCGTCCACGACGCCCATGATGGCACCATAGGAGAGGCTGTGCTCTCCGCCAAGAGTGACGGGAATGCGTCCTGCTTCCACGCTGGCTGCCGTGCGGGCGCGTAGATCCTTCATGACCTGCTCGATCGGTTGATCGCAATTGATCACGTCAGAGGTGATGATGCCCTTTTTGATCGGGAAGCCCTTGCCGTCAAAACGCTCCAGTTCCTGACTTGCTTCCAGCAGCGCCAGCGGTCCGGCAGCAGTGCCTGCGCCATAGGAAACCGTCTTTTCCAGCGGGCAAGGAATAACTTCAAACAGGGCTGTTTGCGGGTCGCTTTCAGCGTCGGAGAGTTCCGAAGCCAGAAAAGCAGGATAGGTCAAATCAAGCATGATGGATGTCCCGTGTTGTCTGACTTACGACAGGCGGTCGCGGAATTCAGCATAGGTGAACTCGCGGATGACGTCGAGCTGGTCTGTTTCTGAATCCCAGATAGCGATGGATGGCAGGCGCACGCCGTTGAAGGTGTTTGTCTTGACCATCGAGTAATGAGCCTGATCGAGAAAGGCGATGCGTTGGCCAAGCTCCAGTTCAGAAGCAAAGGCATAGTCGCCGATGACGTCGCCCGCAAGACAGGACGGTCCCCCCAGACGATAGGATGTGCCGCCCTTCTGCTCGCCCAGCAGAGCAGGGCGATAGGGGGCCTCAATCACGTCGGGCATGTGGCATGTGGCCGAGATATCCATGATGGCGATGTTGACGTCGCCATTGCGCGTCACATCCAGCACTTCGCCTACCAGAATGCCTGCGTCCAGCGCTACGGCTTCGCCGGGTTCGAGGTAGATTTCGACATCATATTTGGCCTTGATGGTCTTGAGGAAGTCGACCAGTTCATCACGCTGATAATCATCGCGGGTGATATGGTGACCACCACCGAAATTGAGCCATTTAAGCTTATGCAGCCAAGGCGCAAGGCGCTCTTCTACCGCCTCAAAGGTACGCTTGAGGGGCGTGAAATCCTGTTCGCACAGGGTATGCATATGGATGCCGGAGAAGGGGGCGAGATCTTCGTCGCTCAATTGGCTGATGGGGGTGCCAAGGCGTGACCCAATGGCGCAGGGGTCATATTTGGCGATATGCCCTTCTGAGTGTTCGGGATTGATCCGGAGGCCGAAATCAGGCGCATAGCCCCATTTGCGCGCAGCGTTGATCTGCGGCGCGAAGCGGTGGAACTGCGCCGGGCTGTTAAAGATCAGGTGATCGGACAGCTCCAGAATTTCGGGTATTTCCTCGGCCTTGAAGCCTGCGGAATAGGTGGCCAGTTCGCCAGAGAATTGCTCCTTGGCCAGCTTGGCTTCCCAAAGACCGGAAGCGCAGGTGCCGTCAAGATAGTTGCCGATGAGGTCGCCCAGCGCCCAGCAGGAAAAGGCCTTGAGCGCCAGCAGAACCTTGACGTCGGCCGCTTCTCCGACTTGAGAGAGAATGCGCAGGTTGCGCCGAATGGCTGCCTTGTCGATAACAAAGCAGGGCGAAGGCACACGCGCGAGATCGAAGGTAGCAAAGGCTCCGGCATCGCCTGCCTGCGTTTCCATTACTGGCGCATCGGTCATGTCGGTTTCTCCAAAAAGGGACTGGTGGCCACATCACTTGGCCAAAGGGAATAGAGGTAAGTGAGCCCGGCGGGGCCGGGCTCCTTCATTCAAACCGGATTAGAAATCCAGCGGTTTGTCCAGCTCATGCGCTTCCCATGGCAGGCCATGCTTGTTGAGCATGTCCATGAAAGGATCCGGGTCGAGCTGTTCCATGTTGAACACGCCCTTGCCAGACCATTGACCGGAGAGCATCAGGGCTGCGCCGATCATGGCGGGCACACCAGTGGTGTAGGACACGGCCTGAGAGCCGACCTCTGCGAAGCATTCTTCATGGTCGCAGATATTGTAGACATAGACGGTCTTTTCCTTGCCATCTTTCTCGCCGGTCATGATGTTGCCGATACAGGTCTTGCCCTTGGTTGTCTTGCCCAGATCACCCGGGTTTGGCAGCACGGCCTTGAGGAACTGCAGCGGGATGATTTCCTTACCCTCATACATGACAGGATCGATGCGGGTCATGCCGACATTCTGCAGTACTTCCAGATGCTTGATATAAGCATCACCGAAGGTCATCCAGAAGCGGGCGCGCTTGATTTCCGGCAGATGCTTCACAAGGCTTTCCAGCTCTTCGTGATACATCTGATACATGTTTTTCTCACCCACGGCGGGGAAGTCAAACGGCTGCTTGTTGGACATGGCCGGGGTGGTGACCCATTCGCCTTTCTCCCAGTGATGCACGGGTGCGGTCACTTCGCGGATGTTGATTTCCGGGTTGAAGTTGGTGGCAAAATGCTGGCCATGGTCGCCGCCGTTGCAATCGAGAATGTCGAGTGTGTCGATACGGTCGAGCAGATGCTTCTTGGCATAAGCGGTGTAGATGTTGGTAACGCCCGGGTCGAAGCCAGAGCCGAGTAGCGCCATCAGGCCTGCTTCTTCGAAGCGCTGCTGATAGGCCCACTGCCAGCTATATTCGAACTTGGCCACATCCCGCGGCTCATAGTTGGCTGTGTCGAGATAGTTGACGCCGGACTTCAGGCAGGCATCCATGATGTTGAGGTCCTGATATGGCAGGGCCACGTTGACCACCAGAGACACACCAAGCTTGTCGATGAGAGCCGAAAGGGCTTCCACATCATCGGCATCCACTTCTGCGGTCTTGATGGTTACGCCGGTGCGCTCTTTCACGGAAGCGGCAATCTCGTCGCATTTGAAAATGCGGCGCGAGGCCAGCGTGATGTCTGCGAAGATATCGGAAAGCTGCACCATTTTATGAATGACGACGGAGCCGACGCCACCTGCGCCGATGACCAGAACTTTGTTCATATCAATGTCCTTCTTTTCAGAGGGATATCTGCCAGCCTGACAGACCTGCCTGTCTCCCATAATGCACCGGCAAAGATGCCGAAACCATGGCACCTTTGTCGATTGGGAGCGTGATGTTTATGTTATAAGGGATCGCTCTTGATGGCGGTTGCTTAATGCTCGAAATAAGTATAGCCGTTCATGCTTTCCTTGAAAGCATTCATCATGGCCTTGCGTTCCTTCACCGTCAGCTTTTTATTGGAGACCGCTTCTTCAACCATCTGCTTAAAGTTGTTGGACAATGCTGTCGTGTTATATTCCACGTAGCTGAGCACTTCGGCAATGGTATCCCCTTCCACTTCGTGGATGAGGTTGAAGTCGCCGTTCGGCTTGATCTCGATGGTTGCCACGTTGGTGTCGCCAAACAGATTATGCAAATCGCCCAGCGTTTCCTGATACGCGCCGACAAAGAAGACGGCCATGCAATAATGCTCATCTTCTTCCAGAGCATGCACTGGAAGAGACGAGGAAATGCCATCGGCGAGCACGAACTGATCCACCTTGCCATCACTGTCGCAGGTGATGTCGGACAGGATCGCGCGTCGGGTTGGCGTTTCATTCAGACGCTGGATCGGGATGATCGGATGCAACTGGTCAATGGCCCAGACATCGGGCAGAGACTGGAACAGCGAGAAGTTGGCGTGATAGATGTCAGCCGCCGATTCAAGGGCGCTTAGCACGTCATCGGAGACCCATTCATCGGCCTCTGTTGCCTTGCGCATCTTGGCGATCAGGTTGAGATAGAGTTTCTCGGCCTTGGCGAGATCGCGCAAGCCCACTTCGCCGCGTCCGAAGTTGCGGCGCACTTCATCGCGGTAGAAGGTGACGTCGTTAAGGCATTCCTGCAAGCGGCTCGGCGTCAGGTAAGTCTCGACATCGCGCATATCGCGAATGGAACGATCATCATCCTCGGAGACCTCGACAATATTGTCTTCTTCATAATGGGTCACATTGATGATGTTGAACAGCAACATGGAGCTGTAGGCCACTGTTGCGCGCCCGCTTTCGGTCACGATGGTGGGGTGTTTCTGCTCCGCATCGTCCATCGTGTTTTTCACGGCCTCGACGATGGAATAGCAGTATTCGTCGGTGGAATAGTTGATGGAGTTCTCGGTGGATTTGTGCTCGCCTGTATAGTCAATACCCAGACCGCCGCCCAGATCGATATAGTTGAGCGGAGCCCCTTCCTTGCGCAGTTCAACAAAGAAGCGACAGGCCTCAGCCGCCGAACGGCGTACGTCAATGATATCCGGGACCTGGCTGCCCAGATGAAAATGCTGCAGTTGCAGGCAATCCAGATAGCCTTCATCGCGCAGACGGTCGATCACATACAGCACGTCCGGTGACGACAGGCCAAAGGCTGACCGATCCCCCGAGGAGGAAGCCCAGTTGCCGGTGATGCGGTTGTTCAGCTTGATGCGGATGCCAAGTTGCGGGCGGATGTTGAGCTTCTTGGATTCTTCAAGCACCAGATCCAGCTCAGCCTTGCTTTCCAGCACGATGATCGTGTTGAAGCCGAGTTTGCTGGAGAGCAGGGCCAGATTGATGAACTCACTATCCTTGATGCCATTGCAGATGAGCAGCGCATCTTTGGAAAGGCGCTGGCCCAGAGCAATGATCAATTCCGGTTTTGAACCGACTTCAAGTCCAAAATTATGCGGCGCACCATATTCGACGATCTTTTCGATCACATGGGCCTGCTGGTTGACCTTGATGGGGAACACGCCGCGATAGCTGGCTTTATAGTCAAGCTCTTTCATCGCGTTGGCGAAACTCATATTGATGCGATCAATCTGGTTTTTCAGGCTGTTGGCCACGCGCAACAAAATGGGGGAGGCGATGCCGCGCTCTTCCAGTGAATGCAAGATAGAAGTCAGGTCCGTTGTGACGGGCCCTTCTGCGTGATCTGTGATGAGGCCAATGTTGCCATTGTCCAGAACTTCGAACCGATCATTGCCCCAGCGCTCAATGCCATAGATTGCGCAGGGAGCCTCCTGTTCCGTAGTGCTCAATCGCCCGTCCTCTTGATGAAAAAACAGCCCGTTACCGGGCTTCTGTTTCTATTGCGTCAACATGTGCTTGCGTTGGCCTGCATATGGCTGAAAGCCATGACCAGTGCAAGCGATAATTCGCGTATAACACATATCATATTCGCTGCCCGTGTACAGGGGGCCTATTTGTTGGCAATCCCTTGCGGGTTGGTGCTGTTCAGGGCGCAATTGTTTGGCTAGTGTGGGTGTACAAAAAAGCAAATACCATAAAACAGTCGGAGAAGAATTATGGGATATTTGAAGCAATTTCCAAATAAGGAAGGCTATTTTGGTGATTTCGGTGGCGCTTTTCTGCCGCCACAGCTGGTGCCCCATTTCAAGGAAATCGGCGAAGCCTATGAACGCATTGCCGTGGACAGCTCCTTCATAGCGGAGCTACGCTATATTCGCGAGCATTTTCAAGGCCGCCCGACGCCTGTCCAGCATGCCAAGAATCTGTCGGAAAAGATGGGGGGAGCGCAGATCTATCTCAAGAGGGAAGATCTGAACCATTCCGGAGCGCACAAGCTCAATCACTGCATGGGTGAAGCGCTTCTGGCCAAATTCATGGGCAAGAAGAAGCTGATCGCCGAAACCGGTGCTGGACAGCATGGTGTGGCGCTTGCTACGGCCGCGGCCTATTTCGGCATGGAATGCGAGATTCATATGGGCGAAGTGGATATCGCCAAGGAACACCCCAACGTGATCCGCATGAAATTACTCGGGGCTGAGGTTGTGCCGGTGTCCTTTGGTGGCAAGACCCTCAAGGAAGCGGTCGACAGTGCTTTTATGGCCTATCTTGAGCAAGCTGACGAGGCCATCTATGCCATCGGATCTGTTGTCGGGCCTCATCCTTTCCCGAAGATGGTGCGCGACTTCCAGTCTGTGGTCGGCTTCGAGGCCAGAGACCAGTTTCAGGCCATGACGGGGCTGGACCCGGATCATGTGGTGGCGTGCGTCGGTGGTGGCTCCAATGCCATGGGGCTGTTTTCCGGCTTTCTCGACAATGAAGATGTAAAGCTCTATGGTGTTGAGCCGCATGGCAAGGGCTCCGAACTCGGCCAGCATGCCGCGACGATCACCTATGGGCATCCGGGCGAGATCCACGGTTTCAAATGTTTGGTGCTGACCGATGACAAGGGCGAACCGGCGCCGGTGCACTCCATTGCTTCTGGCCTTGACTATCCCGGTGTCGGACCGGAACATTCCTATCTGCACACTATTGGCAAGGTGAATTACGGCTCTGCCAGCGATGAAGAGACCTTGAAGGCCTTCTATGCGCTCAGCAAATATGAAGGCATCATTCCGGCGCTGGAGAGCTCTCATGCGGTGGCTTATGCCATGAAGATGGCTCCGGCGCATCCGGGAGAAAGCATTCTGGTCAACCTGTCCGGTCGTGGCGACAAGGACATTGACTATGTGACCGAGAATTTCGGCTTTGGCGAAGACTTCTCGCTTTAGGATCAATCATTTGATCCAGAAATGGAATTCCGGTGATCTCTATAGATTGTCGGAATTCGTCTCATTTTCTTTTCGAATTGTGCGCATATGATACAGTTTTTGAAAGAAATGCTATTGTCAGCCCTTTCTGGTTTGGTTTAAACAGGGGGCAACTGATTGCGTCCGATATCGCGCGACGCAAGGATCTGCACATTCTGACAACTCTCGCTTGACTGACGAGTGTCACCCTTTCCTCTGAAGGACTTTATAATGCCTGACTATCGTTCCAAGACTTCGACCCATGGCCGCAATATGGCTGGTGCCCGCGCGCTTTGGCGTGCGACCGGCGTTGAAAATGGAGATTTTGGCAAGCCGATCATCGCGGTGGTCAACTCCTTCACCCAGTTCGTGCCGGGGCATGTTCATCTGAAGGATCTGGGGCAGATGGTGGCACGCGAGATCGAGGCTGCCGGTGGCATCGCCAAGGAAATGAACACCATTGCTGTGGATGATGGCATCGCTATGGGCCATGACGGCATGCTCTATTCGCTGCCCTCTCGCGAGATCATCGCAGACAGCGTCGAATATATGGTCAATGCCCATTGCGTTGACGCCATGGTTTGTATTTCCAACTGCGACAAGATCACCCCGGGCATGATGATGGCGGCCATGCGCCTCAATATTCCGGCTGTCTTTGTCTCTGGTGGCCCTATGGAAGCTGGCAAGGCGGAAGGCGTCGATCACAAGCTCGACCTCATCGATGCCATGATCATGGGCGCTGACCCTCAGGTCTCCGATGAGCAGGTGCAGAAAGTGGAAGAATTCGCCTGCCCGACTTGTGGCTCTTGCTCGGGCATGTTTACGGCCAACTCCATGAACTGTCTGGCTGAATCTCTGGGCTTTGCCTTGCCGGGCAACGGGACCATCGTGGCAACCCATGCTGATCGCAAAGAGCTGTTCCTTGCAGCAGGCCGCAAGGCGGTGGAACTGTGCAAACGCTATTACAAAGAAGAAGACGAAAGCGTTCTGCCGCGTAACATCGCCAACTTCAAAGCGTTCGAGAATGCCATGACGCTTGATATCGCCATGGGCGGCTCCACCAACACGGTGCTGCATCTGCTGGCAATTGCGCAGGAAGGCGAAGTGGACTTCACCATGGGTGATATCGACCGCTTGTCGCGCATCGTTCCAAACGTTTGCAAACTGGCACCGATGACCCAGAAATATCATGTTGAGGATTGCAACCGCGCCGGTGGCATCTTCGGTATTTTGGCCGAGCTGGATCGTGCCGGTCTTATCCATCGTGATTGCGGCACCGTGCATTGCAAGACCCTCGGGGAAGCGATCGATACCTATGATATCATGGGCGCGCCGAGCGCAGAGGTGGAAAATCTCTACAAAGCCGCTCCGGGTGGGGTGCGCACCACCGAGGCTTTCTCTCAGGCAAGTCGTTACAAGGAACTGGATAAGGACCGCGCAGAAGGCTGCATCCGCGCCAAGGAGCACGCCTATAGTCAGGATGGTGGTCTTGCGGTGCTGTTTGGCAATATCGCGCTGGATGGCTGCATCGTGAAAACCGCCGGCGTGGATGAAAGTATCCTCAAATTCTCCGGTCCGGCTCGCATCTTCGAAAGTCAGGAAGCTGCTGTGAAAGGCATCATCGGTGGCAAGATCCAGTCTGGTGACGTGGTCATCATTCGCTATGAAGGGCCACGCGGTGGTCCGGGCATGCAGGAAATGCTCTATCCGACCTCCTACCTCAAATCCATGGGGCTGGGCAAGGAATGTGCGTTGATCACCGATGGTCGTTTCTCGGGCGGTACCTCGGGGCTTTCCATCGGTCATGCGTCTCCGGAAGCTGCCGCCGGTGGCGCCATTGGCCTCATCGAAGAAGGGGATGCCATCGAGATCGATATCCCGAACCGTTCGATGAATGTCGCTGTTTCCGATGCCGTTCTGGCTGAGCGCCGTGCGGCCATGGATGCCAAGGGGGCTGATGCCTGGCAACCGGCTGAAAAGCGTGAACGCATTGTTTCCCGCTCCCTTCAGGCCTATGCCCTGATGGCAACATCTGCTGACAAAGGCGCCGTGCGGGACCTGACAGGATTAAGACGCTTTGATGATTAGTCATCAATAACTTCTATATTTGTTGATCTAATCAATCCCGAAATCCGGAAGCAATGCTTCCGGATTTTTTTTGGTGCTTTCTTCATATTTCTTGGTATAAATGGGTTTTAGTTCTTTCCTTTTATTTATTGGTCCGGAGTGTTCGAATGCATCGACCTCAACGTTTTAGTTTTGGCTTGCTTGTTTTTGTAGGATTGTTCTGCCTGTCTTTTACGGCGAATGCGTCTTCTCAACATTTGGCAGCATTTGTGAATTTCGTGAAAACGAAGAATTTTACGCAGGCAAACTTCTATTTGCGGCAGGGATATCTGAAGCAAGAGGACCTGGATACATCGCAAATCTATTTTCGCATTGCAGTCGCACATGATGAAAGTGATGTTGAGGTTCTGCCGCAGGTCTATCACTATCTGAACGCACTTAAGACGATTGATCTCAATCGGCAGTTTCTTTGCAAGTCTTCCGGAAGCAATAAATACGAGAAGCCCTGCTACATGGTGAATCTGCTCGCTCGAGGACAATCGGTCGACAAATTTCAATTCTATGCGGAGCGTGGTCTCAATCTCAATGCTGTGTTCGCGGACGCGATTCCGGCGCCGTTCCTAATTATAAACCGATTGGGGACGAATTATTACAGCCTTGCCAATATCAACCAGCTTACTGCTATGGGAATGGTCTTTGGTGATGAACTCTATGACCCTAGCCTGATGCAGGATTCTGGTTTGAATCGGGTCGTGCTGCCTCTTGATACAGGGGCCGTGACCTCATTCCATTTCATGGATATGCTAACCATTTCTCTGGGTAACGTAGATGAACAGCATCAGGGTGTTTATAACCGGTTTGGCATGAGTGAGCTACAGCTTAGTCGGCGGGACGAACTCATGTGTTCGTTCATCTCACATTCTGCGCAAAAGTTTGCTCCAAGCTTTGACTATCTTCGTTACTTGATGGATATGCGTCAATCATTTCGCGCAGAGAACTTGAGAGCGCAGCCAGATCCTCATAGTCGAATTTACTTCAGGGCATTTCCTAATGCTTGCGTACAGTTGGTTTCAGCGTTGGCGCGGAGCCATCCTCATCTGGAAACGATGGTTTCCGAGTTTGCTGCCAAAGGGGATGTTGAAACAGCCCAGTGGCTTCTGACTTTCCAGCAGCAGCGCTAACCAAGAGTTTTGATAGGAGCGTTTTATGAAGAAACTTATGGTGCTTGCCATTGCCTACACACTCGGAAGTACACAAATGACCGCACCTGTCTATGCGGGGAGTGGTGACTTTTTTGCTGGTGCGCTTGTTGGTGGTGCTGTTGGTCTTATTGCCGGAGGTGCCAATAAGGCAAGGGCAAAGAGTAATCGCAGCCATAAGGGCACGTCCTCACGGTCTAGGATCGACCCTACGCAACGGGAAAATAACCGGGATTTGCAACGCCGATTGAACGAGCTAGGCTATGATGCCGGCACGCCTGATGGGGTCTTGGGGCGTAGGTCAAAGGCCGCGATTTCCGCTTTTCAGCGAGACAATGGTTTGCCGCCTACGGGTAAACTATCCAATGAGCAGACCGCCTTGCTTTATCAACTGTCCGAGGGGCAGGCTATGGGGATGAATGGTGGCATGGGCATGCAGGCTCCTGCCATCCCTGGGGCCGCCGGTCCCGCTTTCCCATCTATCAATAACGGTATGAACAATGGCGGTACACTCAATGGTCCCGCTTTCCCTGACATCGGTGGCGGCAATGTCAATCAGATGCAGATTGGTACGCCCTCTGGGGGGCAGTTTGACAATGCGATGCCAAGTTTTGGTACGCCGGCGGCTTCCTTTGGAAAGCCGATGGCTGGCGCAGCGGCGGGAACTGGAACTGCGGCTGCTGTGACTGGCATGCCTGCTGTCTCAAACATGAACGAGGCTGCGCTTGATGATGGGGCTGCCGTCAGTACTGCCAATACCGATCTGAGTTTTGCTTCAGGACAACCATCTATTCTTGGAATTGAATTGGGCGAATCCTTCAAGAGCGGTTTGAGTAAACTGGAAGAAAATGGATATCAGAATTGCGCTGGGCAGGAAGAATTCATTACCTGCTCTGCTCAGAAAACAGGCGTGACTGAAACCATACGTATCGCACGCGGATTGGAGCAGGCTGATGTTCCTGTTTACCTAATGGACAGAACGACCCTATTGAAGGTTGATGTTGACCAGTCTGTCATTGATGCAAAAATCGCTGAAGCCTATCCAGAAATAGCTGCTGCTCCCCATCATATTCTAAGCAACAGTGCTGAGTGCGCAGCCTATATGAGTGATCTGAACAATATTGATGGCTTCGTGAATGCTTTGGACCAGCTTCGTCAACAAGAGAAGTCGGTAAATGAATGGCTTGAGAAATCTCTCGAGGTTTGCCACAGCTTCTACAAGCTCAATGTTAATCACGACGGCGAGCAGTATCGGGTGAGAGTCATTCTGTTTGATGGCAGTTACTTGGACAATGAAGTTGCCAGATTTGGACAAAAAAATATCGACAAGGTCAATAGTGCTTTGAAGTTCTGATTGATCAGGCTTTGAGCCGTCGCAATATTCAAAAGAAAACCCGGAGCTGGCTGAGCCCCGGGTTTTTCTTTGCTTTGTTGCTATGCGCGGATTGTCTGGCTCAGGCTTCAGCCTGCACCAGTTCGCGTGTCTTCATGAAGGTGATGTCCGGATGCCGCTCCTTGGTGAAGTCGATTTCCCACTGGCTTTTTGCCAGAAAGACCGGGCTGCCTTCGCGGTCATGCACGATATTGTTGACGTTGGCCGACAGGAAGGTTTTCATCTTGGCCTCGTCATCGCATTTGACCCAAACCGCCATATTGTAGGTAATGGGTTCGAAGTCGATTTCGACGCCATATTCGGCTTTGGCGCGGGATTTGAGAACGTCGAGCTGCAAGATACCCACCAGACCGATGATCCAGTTGGAGCCGATGTTTGGCTTGAAGACCTGTGTGAGGCCCTCTTCAGCCAAGTCTTCAAGGGCACGACGCAGCTGTTTAACCTTGGTGCCATCGGGCAGGCGCACACGGCGCAACACTTCCGGCGCAAAAGCGGGTAGGCCGGTGAACTGCATTTGCTCGCCTTCCGTGAAGGTATCGCCAACGCGAATGGTGCCATGGTTGGGAATGCCGATCACGTCGCCGGGGCCGGCTTCCTGCGCGATCTCGCGATCCTGTGCGAAGAACATGATGGGGCTGTGCACCATGATGTCCTTGCCGGTGCGGACCTGACGTAGCTTCATGCCGCGTTTGAAGTCGCCCGAGCAGATACGCATGAAGGCCACGCGGTCGCGATGGTGGGAATCCATATTGGCCTGCACTTTGAAGACGAAGCCGGAAACCTTTTTCTCTTCTGGTGAGACCGTGCGTTCGGTTGTCGGGGACGGGCGTGGCATGGGCGCGATATCCGCGATGAGATCAAGCAGGGCGGTTGGTCCAAAATCTTTCAGCGCCGAACCGAAGATGACCGGCGAGAGATGGCCCTCGCGATAGCTTTCCAGATCGAAATCGGAATAGCCAACAGACGCCAATTCGATCATCTCACGGCTTTCTTCCAGCAACTGGCTGTCGACCAGATCATCGAGCTTGGCATCATCGATGCCGGAGGTTTCAACGATCGTGTCGAAGGCATCCCCTTTGGTCTTGGCGGTGTAATAGTCGCCATTGGTCACGTTATAGCAACCATGGAAGGTGGAGCCGGAGCCGATGGGCAGAACCATGGGGGAGACATCCAAGGCGAGCGTCTCCTGAATTTCATCCATCAGCTCGAACGGGTCTTTGGCCTCACGGTCGCATTTGTTGACCAGCGTAATGATGGGAATGTCGCGCAGGCGACAAACCTCGAATAGTTTCAGCGTCTGGGCCTCGATACCCTTGGAGGCATCGATGACCATGATGGCGCTGTCGACGGCGGTCAGCGTGCGGTAGGTATCTTCGGAAAAGTCTTCATGGCCCGGGGTGTCGAGCAGGTTGAAGATCAGATCCTTATGCTCGAAGGTCATCACCGATGAAGTGACCGAGATGCCGCGCTCCTGCTCGATCTTCATCCAGTCCGATTTGGCGCGACGTTTCTCGCCACGCGCCTTGACCTGACCGGCCATGCGGATGGCGCCGCCAAAATAGAGAAGCTTTTCAGTAAGAGTGGTCTTACCGGCATCAGGGTGCGAGATGATCGCGAAGGTGCGGCGGGTTTCATGAGATGATGGCATTGATATCTTGTCTTTCTGGCCAGTGCTCTGGCTGCTTTTTATTCGGTGCTCAGCGCGTATGCATCAGGGCAGGCGCGATCTACCATAAACAAGGGATCCGATTTGGGCCGGACCATAGGGGATACAAGGGAAAATTTCCATAGAAAAAGCAGTCAACCTTTATAGCAGCGATCAGTGCGTCGCATTTTGCGGTTGGCTGCGAAAAGCAGCTTCTCGATAGGGCGTTGCTGCACGATGGCAAAGGCCGCCAGAATGATGATACCTGCCCCCAAAAGAGTGCTGCTATCGGGATATTCGCCGAAAATGAAATAGCCGAACAGGGCGGCATAGATCAGCGAGATATAGTCGACGCTCTTGACCAGCCCCGCTTCACCAAGTCGCAATGCTCGAATGCCGATCCAGTTGCCCGCTGCCGATAAGCACCCCATACCCAGAAGAAGGATGAGGTCTGTCAGGTCTGGTTGCCGCCAGAGCCAGATCATGGGAATGCCCGATAAAAGGCCAATGAAAAGAGCCTGATAGGAGAGCAGGGTGGTGGTGGATTCGGTCTGGGACAGCTTTCTTACCGAAAGCGCTGCCAGAGAGGCGCCAAAGGCAGCTGCAAGGGCAATCAGGCTGAAGCCGTCCAGAAAGCTTTCTGGCGTCGGTTTGATGGCGATAAAGACGCCGATAAACCCTGAAACAATGGCGACCAGACGGAATGGGCCAAGCCTTTCGCCAAGAAACTGGTGCGCGAGCAAAGAAACAAAGAAGATATTGGCAAAGCCAAGGGTGGTTGCGGTGGTCAATGGCAGACCGCTCACAGCCAGAATGCCAAGAGATAAGGCAGCGAAAGCGCCGGAAAGGCGTAAGGAGTGAAGCCCCGGATGGCTGGTCTTGAGCGCGTTTGGGAAATCTTTGACGAGGAGCGGCAGGGTTGAAAGAAGAATGACGATCTGTCGGAAGAACAGGATCTGGAGCACGTGATAGTCATGCGCGGCCAGCTTCGCCAAGCTTGCTGTTGCCGTCATCAGGGCAGTTGAACACAAAGCGAGGAGGACGGCTTTTTGATTGCTGGTCATGACACTCTACCCGTATTCTTAGTAAAATGGTACCATGGTACCAAAATAAAGATAAGTAAAGTGCCTTGTTGTCACAGGTGGTGAGAGAGTGGCATCTTGAATGCGAATCAGAATGATGGGAGAGAGGCGCGGCCGTGGCGAAAAAAATTGAGCGAGTACAGACTGGCGTTCGTCTGGAAAAGAATGTCCTGAAGGTGATGAAGGCTCTGGCGGCGCATCTGGAAATCGGTCTGGGAGACCTGATCGAGGGGATTGTGCTGCATAGTTTTGAAGGCAAGGCGCCCTTCAGTCCAGAGACGCTGGACTTCATCGAGACCTTACGCAAAGCCTACGGGCTTGAGCTGACCGCAGCTGATAGCCACAAGCTGGAAGAATGATGCAAGGCAGATGGGCGCAGATGGTCTCTGTTTGTAACCGGGCTCAGCCAGATCAGCTTTCTCCCAGTTCTTCCTGCAGGATTTCCAGCTCCAGCCATTTTTCTTCGGCTTTTGCCAGCAGTTCTTCCTGCGCTTCCAGTGCCTTGGCGGCCTTGTTGAAGGTCTCGGGATCCTTGCTGAACAGGTCGGGGTCTTCCAGACGGGCGCGCAGGCGATCGATTTTGCCTTGAATATCGTCCATCTTGGCCGGCAGCGTCTCGAGCAGATGCTTGTCCTTGAAGGTGAGGCCCTTTTGCTGTCTGGGCGCCGATGTCTCCTCCGTGGAGGTGGATTGGGCTTTTGATGCCTTTTCCTTCTTGGCGGCTTTGCGTGCGGTGACGCCCGAGCCACGCTGGGCAATCATGTCGGTGTAGCCACCAGCATATTCGGTCCAGCGGCCATCGCCTTCCGCATAGAGGGTGGTGGTACACAGACGGTCAAGGAAATCACGATCATGACTGACGAGCAGCACTGTGCCTGAATAGTCGTCGATGACTTCCTGCAACAGATCAAGCGTCTCCAGATCGAGGTCGTTGGTCGGTTCGTCCAAGACAAGGAAGTTGGACGGCTTGGCAAGGGCGCGGGCCAGCATCAGCCGACCGCGTTCGCCGCCGGAAAGCACTGATATCGGGCTTCGGGCCTGTTCAGGGCGGAAGAGGAAGTCCTTCATATAGCCGACCACGTGGCGGGAGCTGTCGCCCACCTGTACCATGTCACCGTCATGGGTGGTGAGGGCTTCCTTCAGCGTCCAATCGGGATTGAGGCTTTCGCGCTTCTGGTCGAGGGTCACCATCTGCAGGTTCGTACCCAGCTTGACCGAGCCGCTATCAGGCACAAGGCCATCGGTGAGCAGGTTGATGAGGGTCGATTTGCCTGCGCCGTTGGGGCCGACAATGCCAATGCGATCACCGCGCAGGATTTCCATGGAGAAATCCTTGACGATGGTGCGCCCGTCAAAGCTCTTGGAAATATTTCTGGCCTTGATGACCGACTTGCCGGAATTTTCCCCTTCTGTCGCGCTCATCTTCACATCGCCCTGCGGGCGGTTCTGGGCCATATGCTGCTTCTTCTCGCGCAGGGCACCCAGCTCGCCAAGGCGGCGCACGTTGCGTTTGCGTCGGGCTGTGACGCCATAGCGAATCCAGTCCTCTTCGGCCAGAATCTTCTGCTTGAGCTTTTGCTCTTCAATCTGCTCTTGCTCGAAAACTTCATCGCGCCAGGCTTCGAAATTCGCGAAGCCTCGGTTGGACCTGCGTGCGGTGCCGCGATCGATCCAGACCACGTTGCGTGTCAGATTCTCCAGGAAGCGACGGTCATGGCTGATGATCACCTTGGCCGAGCGGATCAGCTTGAGTTCGCTTTCCAGCCATTCGATGGCGGGTAGATCGAGATGGTTCGTTGGCTCATCCAGCAGCAGGATATCAGGTTCCGGTGCCAGAACACGGGCGATAGCGGCCCTGCGGGCTTCGCCGCCGGAGATGTCACTTGGGTTTTCCTTGCCAGTAAGGCCCAGCTCTTCGAGCAGATATTGCGCCCGATAGTGGGCGTCGCCGGGGGCGAGGCCTTCCTCGACATAATCCAGCACCGTATCAAAGGCGGTAAGATCCGGCTCCTGCGGCAGGTAGCGCAATGTGGTGCCCGGCTGGAAGAAGCGGTCCCCTCCATCGGGTTCGACTATAGCTGCTGCGATTTTCAGAAGCGTGGATTTGCCAGACCCGTTCCGGCCGACCAACGCGATGGAATCCCCTTCATGCACGGCCAGTTCGGCGCCAGCCAGAAGAGCCTGTCCGCCAATTGCCAGATGAATATCCTGAAGGTGAAGGAGCGGTGGTGCCATGAAAAGTCTGTCCGAAAATGGGTTGGAAAGCTTGCAGGAATAGCCAAGCGATTGCTCGTCCTTGGCTTTAAACAAAGCCGGAGCTGTTGGCAAGGCCTGCGGTGGATTGCGCGCTTGCCTTTCATCCGGTCAATGAGGTGCTAGTTGGAGCTTTTTTCCAGCTCCCGCACCTGATCAGCAAGAGAGAAAACTTGCGACCACGGGTCCTGTTTTGCGCTTTTGGGGTCCGGGCGTTGGTCAGACGCATCATCCGAATTTTCGTCGGAGCTGTCGTCGTCGGTGTTTGAGGCTTCAGAATTTGACGCCTCAGACGCATTCTGCAGGTTGGCTGCCGTTCTCTCGACCCTTTCGCTGATCTGGGATGCCCGGATCACTGTTGCCTTGATCGCTTCGGCCTTTACCGAGGCGGTATCTTCACTGTCATCGTTGGCGTCTGCCTTGGGAGTGGTGAACTCGGACAGGCGGCTTGCGATCTGTTTGATTTCGTCACGAAGTATCTGCTCACGCGTGGTGAGAGGGCCACTGGGTATTTCCTCTCCCTTGTTGTCTTGGAGCTGTTTTTCGAGAGCATCAAGACGTGTTGCAAGATCCTCGTTGTTGGCGAGCGCTTTATCCAGTTCGTCCTGTAGCACCTGCTTTTCCTTTTCGAGGCCATTGATGACGTTAGACAGATTTTCTCCGTCTTGCAGTTTCTGTTGGGTTTCCAGCTGCATGGCCAGATTGGCGATCTTGGCTTCTGCCTCCAGACGACGGGTTTCTGCTTCTGCCAGAAGGGTGTCGCTGTCGCTGCCTCTTTCTGACGTTTGCTGACTGGCGCGATCAAGCTGAATGGACAGCGTGTCGATTTTGCTGTCTCTGTCGGCAAGGTCGGCTTGCAAGCCATCGACTTTGTCCTGCAGAGCCGCGAGGCGTTCCTTGGTGCGGTCCAGCTCATTGGTGCGCTGCCCAAGCAGGGATTCTGTCTTGCTGCGCTCATTGGTCTGTGATGTCAGCTGGCTGGAGAGGCTTGAAATCTCGTCCCTGAGATTTTCTATGCGGGCCATCTGGGCGGCCAACTCGACCTTTTGTTCGTCGACATTGGTTTCCAGATAGTAGATTTCCTTATTGAGGTCGACCTTGTCCGTTTCCAGATTTGCGATCGCCTGTCGGGCTTCAGCCAGCAGGGCTTTCGTGTCCTGCAGTAGGTCAGAGATCTGGTCGGTTTCTGCCTTTTGATCGGCCAGCGTGCTCTTGAGGCTTTCGATTTCCTCTTCATGCTGCTCGATGGTGGTATCGCGCTTCTCGAGAGTGGCGTTGAGGCGGTCGATCTTGATGGTCTGATTGGTCAGTTCATCTTGCCGGCGGTTGGATATGACCTCTAGTCGGCGCATGTCGACGGCCATCTCGGCGCGGATATGGTCCTTCTCGGCCTGAAGCTCGTTGTAGCTTATGGGAATTTCCGCCACGAGCCTTTTTTGGGTCAAGCGGACGGCCCGGCGCCAGATCATCGGAACCACAAGCAGCATCAGCAGCAGAGTGACAAATACCCCGAGCAATATGTACATGATGATTGCGATCACGGTGTTTTTCTTCCTTGCTGGCGTGCCTTGGCAAACTTGAAATCTATGCGCCCATCAGATGGTCTTGTCAGCTTTCCAGATACAGACCGGCCAAACGGTGTGCAGCCGAAACCTCGACATTCAAACATAATCTCATATAGGCAGACAATCTGCCTTTCATGAAAAGAAAGGCTGTTATCGCCTAGATAGCAGCCAATCTTGCTTAGCGGAATTAAAAAATAGCGTGACACTGCGCTTTCTGACCGGAAATGCCGGTTGGAAAGAGCAGTGTCTATACAGTGTCTATGCAATCACAATCAAAACGGGTTCCAGGTGGCTTTGCGTGTGAATTTCAAATAGCCGATATTCACGCCCAGCCTTGCGCCTACGCCGGAGCGAATGGGAACAATGTAATATTGCTGGTCAAGGCTCAGAACGGTAACACCGAAGCCGCCAACCAGATATGCTGAGCCATTGACCCCGACCCAGCGGCGATAGAGATAGTCAACGCTGGGTAGATGATAGACCAGCATCATGGTGCGGTTGCCATCACCGCCAAAATCCCAGCCGATCGAAGGCCCCTGCCAGAAGACTTTGTGTGTACCCATATTCTTGGTGTAGAGATCGCCTTCGCCATAACGTGCGCCGGCAACGAAAGCTCCGCTACCTTCCTGGCCAAGAATGTAGCCGTTTGGCAGGCCATATTTCGAGACGGCTTTTTCAACCGCAGATGCCAGGCCGCCGGTGACAGTTCCAAAGAATTTGTGGCCAGTGGCCACGATTTCGTTCGTCGTGTAATGCTGGTTTGTCTGTGCGCGTGCTGTTGATGCGAAGACCGTCAGGGCCGCGATGGTGAACGCAAGCAAAAGCAATTCCTTGCCTTTGTTTCTCAGTTCGTTTGACCAGGCCAGATTTGCCATCATGAATATCCTTGTAATGCTGTGGCAGCTTTTCCACCGATCATCCTTCATTCTGCTTGCCATTTTTTACAGGAGTGGCCTCACTTGCAAGTGAAAATGAAAAGCTTTTGTTTACATTGATCGTTGGATGACACTTTTATTTAACGGAAAGACTCACAATCTGATTTTAACTCGAAATAAGAGCAAAAAAGTGATTGCCATTGCATCTCATCCACTGTTGCCCCTTTTTTGTGATAAAAAGGCGGATGCATTGCTTCAGAAACGAGTAATACGATGCGGGCGCTCCATGGTTGGTCGACAAGGATTTCTCTGTATGCGTCTTCTCCTTATTCTGCTTGCTCTTGTCTTTTCAGCAACGGGCATGAGTTCGACTGCAGAGGCGTCAGCGCAGTCACGCAGGATTGTGACTGATTCCCGTTCGGGCTATGCCATCTACGGGTATGACCCGGTTGCCTATTTCACGGAGCATTCGGCCGTCTTAGGCCTTAGAGAGCATGAATATGTCTGGAACGGGGTCTCGTGGATCTTCTCTACCAGAGCCAACAAAGCCGTATTCATGCAGAACCCGGATGTTTACGCGCCTCAATATGGCGGGCACGGTGCGTTGGCGATGGCCCGGGGCTATGCATCGGACAGCAACCCCAATGTCTGGGCGATTTACAGGAACCGGCTGTTTCTTTTCTATTCCTATACTGCGCGTGCGGCCTGGGCTGAGGCGGTTGACCTGCATGTGGAACGTGCCGATGGCGAATGGCCCGCGATCGAGGGCACCTTGTCGCGCTGAATTGTGTAAAAGCGTGTCTAATCTTTTCAATCTGCGTTGCTGGCTGCGTGAAAATGCGCAAGCGTCTGTGAAACAGGTCGATTGTGCGGCTTCTGGCCTTGGCAGCGGGGGGGCTAAAAGGTAATGCTTCCAATTGTGCGAAAGGTTGATTCGTATTCTAATAAATCTGCTAACCTTTGGGGTCCGTTGAGTATCAGGAACCAGAGCTGGTGTTGAACCGAGCCCAAAGCTATGCCGCTGCTTTTAGAGGGTGCAATGTCTGGTATTGATACACTGTCTTCGATGGATTTGGCCGCGCTGCTTTGCAGCCGTGTTTGTCACGATATCATCAGTCCTGTCGGGGCCGTCATCAACGGTCTGGAAGTTCTTGAAGAAGATAATGGCGAGGAGATGCAGACCTTCGCCATGGAGCTTATTACCAAGAGCGCCAGCACGGCATCTGCCAAACTTCAGTTCGCACGCCTCGCATTCGGTGCAGCAGGCTCTGCCGGGGCGGAGATCGATACCGGGGATGCAGAAAGTGTTGCGCGTGGCTATATGAACTCCGAGAAGGCTGAAATAGAGTGGGAAGGCACCCGCGTATTGATGCCGAAAAATCTGGTCAAGCTGCTGCTCAACCTGATCATGATCAGCATTTCAACCATTCCTCGCGGGGGGACCATCAAGGTATCTCATGAGGGCGATCCCAAATATCCGACCTTCAAACTGGTTTCCGAAGGCAAGAATGCCCGCATCCCGGCAAGCCTTGATCGGCTGCTGCGCGGTCGTCCGGCTGACGAACAGGGATTCACTGCCAACTCAATCCAGCCTTATTATACCGGCCTGCTTGCGCGGGAAGCCAAAATGGACCTCGCGTTTGATTGGGTTGATGACACCATCACCATTCAGGCCAAGCCGGTTCACATTCCAAGTGCCGATGAAATGATCGGTCAGGCGATCCCGAGCGAGGAGCCTTCCGAAGCTTGAGGTGATCCGTAGAGTTACTTATCGTAAACGGATAATATTCTGGACAGAACTGTATCCAGACTATTGAATTTATTCTACATTAATCAAGTATAGTCATTCATACCAAAGTCGCGAAACTTTTATAAACAGATGCCCCGAGAATTGCATCAAGTTTGAATGTTTGTGTGCTTTGCTTCAGCTTAAATTAACGCTTTGGCCCGAGACTGAAGCGGAATAACTGTCTATTCGGACCGGTTTCCGCCAAGAATCAGGGTTTTAGGCCATGGATGATCTTTTACGTGAATTTATCGAGGAAACGAATGAAAGCCTTGACGTTGTAGACGTTGAGCTTGTCAAATTTGAGCAAGAGCCAAATAATGCTCAGATCCTCGATAACATCTTTCGTCTCGTACATACTATCAAAGGGACTTGCGGTTTCTTGGGGCTTCCAAGACTAGAAAGCCTTGCGCATGCCGCCGAGACCTTGATGGGCAAGTTCCGAGACGGGGCTCCTGTGACAGGAGAAGCTGTTTCCATCATTCTTGTCTCGCTTGATCGAATTAAGGAGATCGTCGGAGAGCTGGAGGCGAATGAGGCGGAACCAGAAGGCTCTGATGATGATCTCATTGATCAGTTGGATCGCTTGTCTGGCGTAGGAAAGTGGGCCGGGCAGGGAACCTCTGTGGTGGATCAGGCCAGTGGCGGCGGCGCTGAAGCGCCCGCAGCAGACGTTGCTGAAGAAACCCCGGCAGCAGAAGCGCCATCCGAAGGCGAACCCGCTCACGAAGTTTATCAGGTTCTGGAGCGTGAGCTCAAGGCCGGTGAGGTTTCTCTGGATGAGTTGGAACGCGCTTTCCGCGAGGCCGACGGTCCAGAAGATTTCGACGTAGCCCAGAGCGCAAAGGAAGCTGCCGAAGCTGCCGTTGCCGATGCTGCTGCGCAGAAACGTCTAGGCAAGGTGCCAACGACCAAGGCTCCTGCCGAAAAGGCGCCTGTGGCCAAAAAGAAAAAAGAAGAGCCCAAAGCCGAGAAAGAGCAGAAATCGGGCGGCGGGGCACATCAGTCCATCCGCGTGAATGTCGAAACGCTCGAACATCTCATGACCATGGTTTCCGAGCTGGTGCTGACCCGCAACCAGTTGCTCGAAATCGTGCGCCGTCATGAAGATTCCGAATTCAAGGTTCCGTTGCAGCGTCTCTCCAACGTCACCGTTGAACTGCAGGAAGGGGTCATGAAGACCCGTATGCAGCCAATCGGTAACGCCTGGCAGAAACTGCCACGTATCGTTCGCGATCTGGCCAACGACCTGCACAAGGAAATCGATCTGGTCATGATCGGTCAGGATACTGAACTTGACCGCCAGGTTCTAGAACTGATCAAAGATCCCCTGACCCACATGGTCCGCAACTCTGCCGACCATGGTCTGGAGAATGGTGAAGAACGTGTTGCCATGGGCAAGCCGGCCAAGGGCACTGTGACCCTTTCCGCTTATCATGAAGGCGGGCATATCATCATCGACATTTCCGATGACGGGCGCGGTATCAACACCGAGAAGGTCAAGGAAAAGATCCTCAAGAATGAGCTTGCGACTGAAGCTGAGCTGGACAAAATGTCCGAACAGCAGATCAACAAGTTCATCTTTGCGGCTGGCTTCTCTACTGCCGAGAAAGTGACCAACGTGTCCGGTCGCGGTGTCGGCATGGACGTTGTTCGCAACAACATCGAACTGATCGGTGGGTCCGTTGATCTGAAGTCCATTCCGGGCAAGGGGTCGACCTTCTCCATCAAGATCCCACTGACGCTGGCCATCGTTTCCACATTGCTGGTCGAGGCATCGGGTGATCGTTTTGCGATCCCGCAGCTCTCCGTTGTAGAGCTGGTTCGTGTCCAGAATAATTCCGAGCACAAGATCGAACGGATCAAGGATACGCCGGTGCTGCGCTTGCGCAACAAGCTGCTGCCGCTCATCCATTTGAGCAACCTGCTTGGCATTGATAACAAGGGCGAGACCAACGATATCGAACTGGATGACAATGGCTTTATTGTCGTCATGCAGGTTGGTGCCCAGACCTTCGGCGTTGTTGTGGATGCTGTCTTCCATACTGAGGAAATCGTGGTCAAACCTATGGCGACCATGCTGCGCCACCTGACCATGTTCTCCGGTAACACCATTCTGGGTGATGGTTCCGTGATCATGATCCTTGATCCCAATGGTGTGGCTCAGGCCTTCGGTAGCCATGTTGGCACCGATGTGGAAGCCAGCACTGAAGCTGCAGAAAAAGAAGCGCTGCCAGAGGAACAGAATACTGTTTCGCTGCTCATCTTCCGCGCCGGTTCGCCAGAACCGAAAGCTGTGCCGCTTTCACTGGTCACGCGTCTGGAAGAATTCGAAATCGAACAGATCGAATTCTCCAATGGTCGCGACATGGTTCAGTATCGAGGCAGCCTGATGCCGCTGGTTCAGGTCAACGACTTCGTGCAGCGTCGCACCGAAGGATCCCAGCCGATGCTGGTCTTCTCTGATGCAGGGCGCTCCATGGGTCTGGTGGTAGATGAAATCGTCGATATTGTCGACGAACAGCTCAATATCGAGGTGTCCTCAGAAGTTCCGGGCATTCTTGGTACGGCAGTGATCAAGGGCAAGGCAACCGAGATCATCGATGTGGGGCACTTCTTGCCACAGGCTTTCGAGGACTGGTTCCATCGCAAGGAAATGAGTGACGAGGATCTTCTGACCAAGAAACTGCTGTTTGTTGATGACTCCAGCTTCTTCCGTAACATGCTCGGCCCAGTGTTGAAAGCGGCCGGTTATGAAGTGACGATTTGTTCGTCCGGTTCAGAGGCTCTGTCTGTTCTTGAGAGAGACCCGAGCTACGAGATCGTCGTATCGGATATCGAAATGCCCGAAATGAACGGCTTCGAGCTTTGCGAGGCAATCCGCCGTCAGCCAGCGACCCGCGATATTCCAATTATCGCCCTGTCATCGCTGTGCACGCCGGCTGCTATCGAGCGCGGTCGTCAGGCTGGCTTCAATGACTATGTTGCCAAGTTTGACCGTCCTGGCCTCATTGCCTCTCTGAAGGAACAACGCATTGAATTGGGAGTTGCAGCATGAGCAACCATCATATGACACCAGAGCTGGAAGATGACAGCGTCAATGAAACTATCCAGTATGTGACGATCTTCATCTCCGGCCAGCTGTTTGGCTTGCCAATCAACCGCGTTCACGACGTTTTCGTTCCCGAATCTGTTACCCGCGTTCCTCTGTCTCAGGTGGAAATTGCCGGTGTGCTGAACCTCCGTGGACGGATCGTGACGGCAATTGATATGCGCAAGCGTCTTGGTCTGCCCCCTCATGAACATGAGGGAAGCATGATGGCTATCGGAATCGAGTTCAAGGAGGAATCCTACGGCCTGATTATCGATAGCGTTGGGGAGGTTCTGGATTTGAGCGAGACGAGCCGTGAGGCCGTGCCAAGCAATCTTGATTCCCGCTGGGCTGACATTGCAGCTGGCGTGCATCGCTTGGACAGGGAACTCATGGTTATTCTCGATGTTGATCGTGTTCTGGGCGATATGGTTACAACGGGCGTTGCTGCCTAGTTGATCCCGCTCGGCGGTACCTTTGGAGACAAAGAATATGAAAACGTGTCTGGTAGTTGATGACTCCAGTGTGATCAGAAAAGTTGCTCGTCGCATTCTTGAAGATCTCGACTTCGAGATCTTCGAGGCGGAAGATGGCAAGGAAGCTCTTGAGAGCTGTGCGGCTCAAATGCCTGATGCCGTGCTGCTTGACTGGAATATGCCTGTCATGGACGGTCTGGATTTTCTTATGGAGCTTCGCAAACTGGAAGGCGGAGCAAATCCGAAGGTTATCTTCTGTACCACTGAAAATGATGTTGCGCACATAGCAAAGGCGATCCGTGCTGGGGCAAACGAGTATATTATGAAACCGTTTGACCGCGACATCGTGGAAGCCAAGCTTCAAGAAGTCGGTCTGATTTAAGTCAGTTTTCCTCTTGTGTGAGTTTTTAATATGGGTCTGATGTCCGCTGAGGCTACTGTTGCGAAATCTCCTTCACGACAAGTGAAAGTGATGGTAGTCGATGACTCTGTTGTCATTCGTGGTTTGATTAGTCGGTGGGTCAGCGAGGATCCGGCGCTTGAACTGGTTGGATCGCATCGCAATGGCCGTTTGGCTGTTGAGGATATCGCCAAGTCAAAACCTGATATCGTTGTTCTGGACATCGAAATGCCCGACATGGACGGGCTCACTGCGCTGCCTCTGCTTTTGAAAAACTACTCAAAAGCGAGAATTCTGATGGCTTCGACGCTAACCCGTCGTAACGCCGAAATCAGTTTGCGTGCGCTTTCGCTGGGCGCTACCGATTACGTGCCCAAGCCGGAATCGAACAGCCAGATCACCACATCCCGTGAATTCCGCACAGAGCTGCTGGCCAAGATCAAGGCTATTGGCGGCGCTGTTGAGGATGGCCCTGCGCAGTTTCGTGCATCGCGTGCTACGGCTGGCCGTCTAGGCGCAGCACCGACCGCACGCGCACAGCAAAGCCGACAGGCCCTTGCTGCCGATACTGCCGCTGGACGCAAGCCTGCGACTGCAACGGCTGCTTCGGCTCCAGTAGGGACTGTTGCGGGTCCAAACGGGATCATGCTGCGCAAGATGGGGTCTGCTCGCCCTCGTGCGTTGTTGATTGGCAGCTCTACTGGTGGGCCACAGGCTCTTGAAAAGCTGCTTCAGGAAATCGGGCCACAAATGCGTTCGGCGCCAATTCTGATCACCCAGCACATGCCGGCGACCTTTACGGCCATTCTAGCCGATCATTTGGCCCGGGCTTCCGGAATGCCTTCAGCGGAAGCGCAGGATGGAGAGGTGGTGCAGAACGGGCATATCTATGTTGCCCCTGGTGGCAAGCATATGGAATTGACCAAACAGGCCGGCCAGGCTGTTATCAGGCTCACCGATGGGCCGCCGGTGAATTTCTGCAAGCCAGCAGTTGATCCATTTTTCGAAAGTGCTGCTCAGGTCTATGGTGCAGCCGCTCTCGGTGTCATTCTGACCGGTATGGGCCATGATGGCGCTGCAGGCGCTCGCCACATTGTTGATGCCGGTGGCAGTATATTAGCTCAAGATGAAGCAAGCAGTGTTGTTTGGGGCATGCCAGGAGCCGCCGCACAGGCTGGTGTCTGCGCTGCCGTCATACCGCTCAATCAGATTGGCTCCAAAGTAATGCGTGTATTTAGGGGGGAGCGGACATGACGCCACAGGAATATTCTTTCTTGCAGGGCTTCTTGAAGGAAAAATCAGGGTTGGTGCTCTCGAATGACAAGCAGTATCTCATTGAGAGCCGCTTGATGCCGATCGCACGCAAGGCCGGATTGCAAACCATCAGCGAACTGATTGGCAAGCTGAAAGGGTTTGGCGATCGCACATTGCAGACGGCTGTCGTCGAAGCGATGACCACCAATGAGTCCTTCTTCTTTCGTGATAAAACACCCTTCGAGCATTTCGTTGATACGATTGTTCCGCATCTGGTTGAAACCCGTAAACGGGGCCGTGTGCGCATTTGGTGTGCTGCCGCTTCCACAGGGCAGGAACCCTATTCTCTGGCCATGAGCCTCAAGGAAAATGCGTCGAAATTGGGTGGGCTGAGCTTTGAAATCATCGCAACCGACATTTCTCACGAGGTGTTGGAAAAGGCGAAGGCCGGATTTTACAGCCAGTTTGAAGTGCAACGCGGTCTGCCTGTACAGCTGCTGTTGAAATATTTCACACAGCATGGGGAAATGTGGCAGATTGCACCGGAAATCCGGTCTATGGTTACGTACAAGCCTTTCAATTTGCTGGAGAGTTTCTCCGCCATGGGGCAATTCGATGTCATCTTTTGCCGAAATGTGCTGATCTATTTTGATCAGGCAACAAAGACAGACATCATGCAGCGGCTGGCCAAGCAAATGCCTGATGATGGCTACTTGCTTCTGGGGGCTGCCGAAACCGTAGTTGGCCTGACAGACGCCTTTCAGGCAGTGCCCGGCAAACGAGGGCTCTATTGCAACGCTCGTGGTGCAGCAGGGAAAACCGCCAGCCCGACGCAACCAAAGATTGCCGTTGGACAGAGTGCCCAAAGCAATTTTGGGTCTCGTGCCTTGGGAGCGGGGCAAACCGTTGCGAAGCCTTCCGTGTTTTCGTCCTCGAGACTGTCCAGCATACCCGGTGGACGCAAATAACCAGACGCAGCGGAAAATTCCCTTCGCTATAGAAAAAGAAACCGCTCTGATAGGCATCAGGGCGGTTTTTCTTTGTGTGATCCAAGTGGCTTCCTGGCTTTATTGGCAGGGGCCCCTAGCTTAAGCCAAAGAAACCGGAAAAGAACCAAAGTGAATAGGGACGATTGTGCCAAAGAAAAAGCCGCCCGTAAGAGGCGGCTTTTTCTAAAGAGGATGTGGATTGCAATACTGATCGATAACCCGGCATTTGGCGGCCGGGCCTAATCAGTCATCAGTGTCTTTTCAGGCGCTTTCTCTCATACCCTCTTCGTCAGGTTCGCGCAGCACATAGCCACGGCCCCATACGGTTTCGATATAGTTGCGCCCGCCGGTCGCTGTTGCGAGCTTTTTGCGCAGTTTACAGATGAACACGTCGATAATTTTCAACTCTGGTTCATCCATGCCACCATATAGATGGTTCAGGAACATCTCTTTGGTGAGGGTCGTTCCCTTGCGCAAGCTGAGAAGCTCAAGCATCTGGTATTCTTTGCCTGTCAGATGAACGCGCTGGCCTTCCACTTCGACAGTCTTGGTGTCGAGGTTTACGGTCAACTCGCCAGTCGTGATAACAGACTGTGCATGGCCCTTCGAGCGTCTTACGATCGCATGAATACGGGCTACCAGCTCATCCTTGTGGAATGGCTTGGTCATATAGTCATCTGCACCGAAGCCTAGCCCACGAACCTTGTCCTCAATGCCGGCCAGACCGGAAAGGATAAGAATCGGAGTTTTCACCTTGGAAACGCGCAGAGTACGAAGTACCTCGTAACCGCTCATATCCGGCAGGTTCAAGTCCAGTAGAATAATGTCGTAGTCGTACAGCTTACCAAGGTCAATGCCTTCTTCACCGAGATCGGTTGTGTAGACATTGAAGCTTTCAGACTTAAGCATCAACTCGATGCTCTGTGCTGTGGCGCCGTCGTCTTCAATTAGCAAAACGCGCATGCCAATCCTCTTTGTTTGCCTATTCTGGGCTCGGAGCAATCTGCAGGGTCGCAGCCGACAAGAACCAAATTTTTAACCCAGATTCCGAGGCTAGTACATAATGGTTAACAAATACTGATTCCACTGCGCAAGCCTGACGTTGGAACTTCACAAAGAAAAGTGATATCCCATTGAATCCTAGGAAAATTGTTCCCAGTACCAGACGTAAAGTTTCACATTAAGAAAAATTATTAAGTGATACTCTGTATCTGGCGTTGTCGGTTTTGACCTACTAGGAAGAATTTCCCTAGCAAACCCACTAGAGATAATAATTAACCAATCGGGTAAACGAATCATTACCATGGAAAAGAATTATTAAAGGCTTGGCAATGGTACAGGAACTGATCAGTAAACTGGAGGACATAAACCCGCGGCATTCCTTTGGCCGGGTTGCGTCGATTCAGGGCCATCTGGTGGAAGTGGTGGGGCCGCTCTTCGAAATGAGCGTGGGCTCCATGTTGCATATCCATGTGGATGGACGCGAGCCGATCAAATGTGAAGTGGTGGGGTTTTCCTCAGATCGGGCTCTCTGTCTGCCCTATTCGGAGTTGGATGGGATTCGCCTGGGTAGCCGGGCAGAGTTGCATGGGCCAGCGGTCGTGCGTCCGACGAAAGGCTGGCTGGGGCGCATGATCAATGCCTTTGGCGAGCCGATTGATGGCAAGGGGCCTTTGGGGCGCGGGCATGACACCGTATCCCTGCGCGGAAAGCCTCCAGCTGCGCACAAGCGCATGCGCGTAGGTGGCCCTATGGATCTTGGGGTGCGGGCACTCAACACCTTTGTCACGCTTTGTGAGGGCCAGCGCATGGGTATCTTTGCCGGCTCGGGTGTTGGTAAGTCGGTTTTGCTCTCGATGTTGGCACGCAATGCCAGTTCCGAGGTCAATATTATCGGCCTGATCGGTGAACGTGGACGTGAGGTGCAGGAATTTGTCGAGGATGATCTGGGCGAAGAGGGCCTCAAACGCTCGATCGTTGTGGTTGCCACGTCAGATGAAATGGCGTTGATGCGCAGACAAGCGGCCTATCTGACGCTGGCTCTTTCCGAGTTTTTCCGCAAACAGGGCAAACAGGTTCTCTGCATGATGGATTCGGTGACACGCTTTGCCCAGGCACAGCGCGAAATCGGTCTGGCGGCCGGTGAACCTCCGACTTCCAAGGGATATACCCCCACAGTTTTCGCAGAATTGCCTAAATTGTTGGAAAGAGCGGGGCCGGGCGAAAAAAATGAGGGTGCCGTTACAGGTCTTTTTACTGTTTTGGTGGAAGGTGATAATCACAATGAGCCCGTAGCGGATGCTGTTCGTGGTATTCTGGATGGACATATCGTTATGGAAAGGGCCATTGCTGAGAGGGGAAGGTACCCGGCGATAAACATTTTGAAATCTGTTTCGCGTACTCTCCCCAAGGCTGCCGATCCGGCCTTCTGGCCTGATGTGCTCAAGGCTCGGCAATTTATGGCGACCTATTCGGATATGGAAGAGTTGATCCGGTTGGGAGCCTATAAACAGGGAAGCGATCCAAATGTGGATTTGGCTATCGCTCTTCATGAACCACTGGAAACCTTCCTGACGCAAAACAAGGGGGAGGCCACCAGCATCGAAGAGGGATACCAAGCGTTACAGTCCATTTTGGGAACGCAGACCGCAACGGGTAATTCGGGGCTTTAAGGAGTATTGAGTAATGAAGTCGCGTGAAAGTCTTATTCGCCTGAAACGGTTTCAAGTCGATGAGAAACGTCGTCAGGTCGGGCAGATTGAACTGATGGTCACTGAGTTCGAAGGCATGATCCGTGATCTCGATGCGCAAATTGCGTTCGAGGAGGAAAAGGCCGGCATCAGTGATATCGCTCACTTTGCTTATCCAACCTTCGCGAAAGCTGCTATTCAACGCAAGGAAAACCTTCAGGTTTCGATCGATGACCTCAACGAACAGCTGGAACGGGCGCAGGACCAACTGCGTGAAGCTGTCGCTGAGATGAAAAAGGTCGAAATGCTTGAAGAGCGCGATCATCATCGTGAGCAGGCCGCCAGAGATCAGGCCGAGCAGGATGAACTTGATGATTTTGCGATGATTGGCCATCGCCGCGGGCACTAGTCCTGACGAATCTGGTTTCAGGAGCTTTGGGCCCGCTTTCTGTCGGGCTCGTGCGCTCTTGTATACTCCTTTTCGGATTTGCCACCATCCATTGGCAAATCCGAACCCTATTTGTGACTTTGTCACATATGGGCCTTTCGAGCGGTGGTCTCTTGCCGGGATATCGGGTAAAGCTGTTGCTGCATTGATCACATAAGCAGCAGTTTTCTAATGGCAAAAATCGCTCTTTTCTTCGTTAGCCAGGATGGCCAGACGAACAAAATCGCCCACACGCTTTCCAGTCATCTTACCAGTTCAGCCCATCGGGTCACTCTGTTTGATCTCAGGGACACTGCTGTGTCAGCCTCTGATATCGAGGAGGCTGATCTGGTGATTGTGCTTGCAGCAATCCGTTATGGCTTCCATCTCAAGCCTGCGGAGCGCTTTCTTTCGACATATGGGGATAAGCTGTGCAAGAAACCGCTTGTCATGCTGTCGGTCAATCTTACGGCCCGCAAACCACATAAGCGGACCATTGAGCATAGCGTCTATTTGCAGAAATGGCTCAAGCGCCATCCGCTTGAACCGCGAATCGTGCGGGCCATCGCCGGAAAACTTGATTATCCCAGCTATCGCTTTTTTGATCGCTTCATGATCCAGCTGATTATGCGGATCACCAAGGGGCCGACCGATCCGAGCGTGACGGTCGAGTTTACAGACTGGGATCAGGTAAAAGAGCTGGCCGAAGAGATCTCCCAGCTTGTATAAGGGAATTTGAGTGCAGGAGCCTCGGGTGCATTTCGCGCGTTTAAAGCTTCATGTGTTCAGTTTCTTGATGTCGGGAGCCTGTTTGTGAGATCTTTCCTTCTGCCAATCCTGCTGGCGATCGCTGCCTTTTCTTTCGGCTTGGGCCTCACATTGCCGCTGGTTTCTCTCGACAAGCTGCTTTTCTTTACAGAAACCCCATCGCTCAGAACCATCATTGCAGGGCTCTGGGAGCAGGACGAGCGGATTCTGGCACTGGTGATTCTGGCCTTTTCGGTGCTTCTGCCCGCAACCAAGATCTTGCTGCTGCATGTTGCCGTTTACAGGGGCAAAAGATCCCGTTCGCTGGCCGTGCTTTCCGTGGTGAGCAAATGGTCCATGATGGACGTGCTGCTCGTGGCCCTGGTCATCTTTTCAGCCAAGACCAGTGGCCTTGCAACGGCCTCGGCGATGCCCGGAATCTGGTTCTATGGTGCGGCCACGCTGGCCTCTGTGATCGCCTCTGTGATGGTCCGGAAATAGCCGTCAAAAGGCCCCAATGGTTACTTTTTGCGGCCTTTTGTTAAGTGGCCCTTTCGCAAAAAGCCGCAGCCTTGATTATCCATTTTAGCCCGCTGTGTCAAATTGACCCAACAGTCTTAAGACGGACCCGCGTATGGACCTCATTCTGGCTCAGAACCGTGGTGTGAGCCCGGAAGCGTTCGATGATGGAGCGGACATAGGGCCGGATGGCTGGAGAGGTTAACAGCACCGGAATTTCCCCTACCTGTGCTGCATCTTCATAGCCATCGCGCACGAGGCCTACGAACTCTTGCAATTTGCTAGGCGCCATTGCCAGCTGCTTCTCATCGCCTTCACCAATGAGCGCGTTGCTGAATTCCCGTTCCCATTTGGGGGAAAGGGTCAGGATGGGCAAATAGCCTCCGGGGGCTTGGTTGGCAGCGCAAATCTGCAAAGACAAACGGCGACGCACATGTTCGGTCATGGTCTGGATAGAGCGGGTGAAGCCCGAGGCATCGGCGACGCCTTCCAGAATTGCCGACAGATCGCGGATGGAAATCCGCTCGGCCAGCAGGGACTGAAGCACGCGCTGAATGCCGGAGATGGTGATCTGACCGGGAACGATGTCGTCGATAAGCTTTTTCTGCTCGGCAGGCAATTCGTCCAGCAGACCTTGTACGACCGCATAGGAGAGCAGCTCGCCCATGTTGGCCTTGATGATCTCTGTCAGATGGGTGGAAATGACCGTGGCCGGATCGACTACCGTCAAGCCGAGAATCGCAGCCTCTTCACGCAAGGAGCCGTCAATCCAGACTGCAGGCAGGCCGAAGGTCGGTTCCTGCGTCTTGATGCCCGGCAGGGAGATATCGGCACCGGTCGGGTCCATGGTCATGAACTGGTTCGGATAGACGACGCCGCGCCCGACTTCGACTTCCTTGACCTTGAGGACATAATCATTGGCCTGCAGCTGGACATTGTCCATGATGCGTACCGCAGGCATGATGAAGCCCATTTCGGAGGCCAGCTGTCGACGCAGGGCTTTGATCTGGTCAGTGAGTGCCTGAGACGCATTGCCATTGGCCATGCTGATCAGGCCATAGCCGAGCTCGAGGCGTAATTCGTCCATTTTCAGCACTTCACTGATCGGCTCTTCCTTTGGAGGCTCGGCTTCCTTCAGTTCTTGCTGCTTCTTCTCGATCACTTCCTTGAGGGCCTGTTGCTTGTGCTTCTGGCTGGCCTTGTAGGAAAGGTAGCCTGCACCAACGCCAAGGGTGAGGAAGGGGATGATCGGCATGCCGGGCAGGAAGGCCATGACGACCATCACTGCCGATGACATGCCCAGCGCTTTGGGATAGCCCGAAAGCTGATTGACCAGTGCCTTGTCTGCAGACCCACTTACACCGGCCTTGGAGACCAGAATACCGGCCGCAGTGGAGACAATCAGCGCCGGAATCTGGGAAACCAGTCCGTCGCCGATGGTCAGCAGGGTGTAGGACTGGGCCGCATCGGTGAAGGCCATGTCCATCTGAGCAACGCCGATGATGATGCCGCCGAGCACGTTGATGAAGGTGATGATGAGACCGGCGATGGCGTCACCACGCACGAACTTGCTGGCACCGTCCATGGCGCCGAAGAAGGTGCTTTCGTCAGACAGGTCCTTACGGCGCGTCTTGGCTTCTTCCTCATTGATGAGCCCTGCGGAAAGGTCCGCATCAATGGCCATCTGCTTGCCGGGCATGGCATCGAGGGTGAAACGGGCGGCGACCTCTGCGATACGGCCAGAACCCTTGGTGATAACCACGAAGTTCACCGTCACCAGAATGGCAAAGACGATGACACCGATGACAAAGTTGCCGCGGGTCACGAAACTGCCGAAGGCCTGAATGACATTGCCCGCCGCGCCGGGGCCTTCATGGCCATAGGCCAGAATGAGGCGGGTGGACGCAAGGTTCAGCGCCAGTCGCAACATCGTGGAGACCAGCAGGATCGTCGGGAAAGACGAGAATTCCAGCGGGGCCCGGATGAACAGCGAGGTCATTAGAATGAGCACGGAAAAGATGATGGAGATTGCCAGAAACATATCCATGAAGGCAGACGGCAACGGCAGGATCATGACCACGAGAATGGTCATGACGCCGATGGCGAGCCCTAGATCACCTTGCCTGAGGAAGGTAATGACATTGCCCAACTGGTCGAGCGGAGACGGTCCCCGAGGGCCGTCGGCTGCCGGAGCTTCTGTGGCGCTCGCTGGTTCCGCCGTCATTGTTGCGTCTGCATCACTCATTTTGAGGGTCCATCACACGAAGGATAGTCTATGCATTTATCTCTTGATTCTCGGCAATTCCAAACGGGAGTTTGATACTTATCCCGCTTGTCTGGCTTCGCCCGGCTGAGGGATGTCGACACCCTCGTCGGAATATTGCTTGAGCTTGTTGCGCAGGGTGCGGATGGAGATGCCCAAAATGTTGGCCGCATGGGTGCGGTTGCCAATGCAATGATCCAGCGTATCCAGAATGAGGTCCTGCTCTACTTCAGCAACGGTGCGGCCAACAAGCGTGCGGGTCACCCCTTCTGCTGCGATAACGGCTTGTGCTGCCGGTCCGCTGGCCATGCCGATGATGGTGTCATCCATGCGGCTGCCGTCCGGCATGCGCAGGGCTTCGGCTCCGATTTCCACGCCCGTTGCCAGAAGCACGGCGCGATGGATGGTGTTTTCCAGCTCACGCACGTTGCCCGGCCAATTGTTGGCGTGCAAATGGCGGTGGCATTCGGTGCTCAGCTTGCGCTGGGGCAGGCCGTTGGCTTGCGCATATTTGTCCGCGAAATGAGCGGCCAGCAGATCGATATCCTGCGGGCGTTCGCGCAGCGGCGGGATCTGCAGATTGATCACGTTGAGGCGGAAGAGAAGGTCTTCGCGGAAGGTGCCCGCACGTACTTCGTCTGACAGATTGCGGTTCGAGGTCGCCAGAATGCGGATGTCGACCGGTACAGGCTTGGTGCCGCCGACCCGGTCAATGACACGTTCCTGAATGGCACGCAGCAATTTTGCCTGCAGGCGGATATCCATTTCTGAAATCTCGTCCAGCAGCAGGGTGCCGCCATTTGCTTCTTCAAACTTACCGATACGACGGGCAACTGCGCCGGTGAAGGCGCCCTTTTCATGGCCGAACAGTTCGGATTCCAGGAGGTTGTCCGGAATGGCCGCACAGTTGACAGAGACAAAAGGTTTTGTTGCCCGGCGGGAATGCTGGTGCAGGTGGCGGGCAAGAACTTCCTTACCTGTGCCGCTCTCACCAGTGATGAGGACCGATGCGTCGCTTGGGGCAATCTGGTTGGCCAGCTGTACCACATTGTTCATGGCCGGATCACGATGGATCAGATCGCCCTGATCCTTGGAAACAGCTTCCAGAACAGCAGCGATGATTTCCGGATCTGGTGGAAGAGGAATATATTCCTTTGCACCGGCCCGAATGGCGCTGACTGCCGCGCGGGCATCATTTTCAACGCCGCAGGCAATCACCGGAATGGTAATATGCTCCTCTTCCAGAGACCGGATCAGGCTGGCGATGTCGAGTTTCACGTCGATCATCATCAAATCCGCACCGCGTCCAGCGCGCAGGTGGCTTACGGCCATTTGCGCGGTTTCAGCGTGGGAAACCTGAGCTCCACGGTCCAGAGCAATTTTGGTTGCCTGGGAAAGCTGGCCATTCAGGGTACCGGTAATAAGCAGGCGCATCGTTTTCTTCCAACCTATTTTTCAGATTTGATGATTTCAGTCATGGTCACGCCGAGCTTCTCCTCGACGAGTACGACTTCGCCACGGGCAACGAGGCGTGAATTGACATAAATATCGACGGCTTCACCGACCTTGCGGTCGAGCTCAAGCACATTGCCGACATCAAGTTCGAGCAGGTCGCTCACGGGCATTTTGGCGCGCCCCAGAATGGCGGAAACCTGCACGGGAACATCGAAGACCGCTTCCAAATCGGCTGCGTTCTTCTGGTTTGCATCCTCTGCGGCGCCAGCATCGGCGATTGCCTTGGCGTTTTGTTCCTGCAAAGTGAGGCCTTCATTTTCTTCATTATCGCTCATTCATTTTCTCCCTTTGCGGTGGGGGGAGCTGCATCGGTGTCAGTGTCAATGTTGATGACCTCTTGATCGAGTGCAGCCTCTGTGCTTTCAGCTGGCGAACCCGACATGGCGTCGGCGGGTTGTGTCAACTCCTGGCTATTCGGGTCCAGTTCGCTGACAGGGGCGCCTGATTGTTCGCTGTCTGTCGGGTTCGCCGCTGTCGCAGTCTCTTGGTCTTCTGCATCTGCCGATGCTTCGTTCTTCTCTTCAGCCTCTTCAGTGTCGCTTGCCGTGGCGTCCTCTGCGGGCGTGTCGTCTTCGTCCTCATCCTGCTCCGGGTCTTCGGACACATGAGAGAAATGGTCTTCGAGCAGTTGCTCGACCTGACGCACGGCAGCACGCAGGTTTCTGCCAATGCCACCATCGACCCATTCAACTTCGCAGTCACCGGGCATGACAACCGGATCGGGCAGAATGGTCAGCTTGCCGGTGAAGCCGAGTTCGGCCATCTGCTCATCAACCGCCACCTTGATGTCGTCGGCAACAGCATCATTAAGCCGGATCGAGATGTGCGGCGTTTTGCGCAAGGGGGCTAGAATCTGGTTCAAAAGCCCCATGATTTCCCCTTTGGGTTCCTGCGCAACAAGCCGTTCGGCAAAGCGGGAGGCGAAGGCGAAAGCCAGATTGCTCGCATCGCGCTCCAGACGTTGCATCAACAGGCCGACCTCGGTGTAGACCATCGAAATTTCTTCGATGATCTGCTTTTCCAGTGCCAGATTCTGCTCGCTTGCCAGTTGCTCGCGATCTTCGCGGGCCTTGGCTTCCCCTTCGGCAAAGGCCTGGGCTTTCGCTTCGGCAAGCAGGCGCTCATGCTCGGCAACCGTGATCATCGGTTCGGGCGGAATTTCCTCGATCTGTTCCTCTACTTCCGGTTCCGGCGGGGCCGAAAAATCCAGATCGAAGAGATAACGAGCTGCCTGTGCCATTCTTTGGTTCCAATTTGCCGTTTCTATTTGTCGGCGGTTTCGGTTGTCTCTCTGCAAAGCGGGGCGCTATGCCGATCCGGTTTGCTTTATTTTAAGCGAGAAGGACGGCCTAGTAGACCAACTCGTCTTCACCATTGCCTTTGGCGATCATGATTTCGCCGCGCGCGGCCAGATCCTTGGCCATGTTGACCATTGCGCCTTGCGCTTCGTCGACGTCGCGCAGACGAACAGGACCCATACCTTCCATGTCTTCCTGCAACATGGCACCAGCGCGCTGGGACATGTTGTCCATGAACAGGGTTCTGATGGTTTCGTTGGCACCCTTGAGGGCAAGGGCCAGAATGTCCTTCTCGATATTCTGCAGCAGCGACTGAACGCCGGTGGAATCCAGCTTGCTGAGATCTTCGAAGGTGAACATCAGCTGCTTGATCTTTTCCGCCGACTCGCGGTTTTCTTCTTCCAGAGCAGCCAACAGGCGTGCTTCGGTCTGGCGGTCGAAATTGTTGAAGATGTCGGCCATGACTTCGTGTGCATCGCGGCGTTGGGTGGTCGACAGGTTCGACATGAATTCCACGCGCAGGGTCTGTTCGACTTTCTCCAGCACTTCCTTCTGCACAGCTTCCATTGACAGCATGCGGTTGATGACTTCCAGGCCGAAATCTTCCGGCATGATGGAAAGCACTTTTGCGGCATGATCGGACTTGATTTTGGACAGCACCACCGCGACGGTCTGCGGATATTCGTTCTTGAGATAGTTTGCGAGCACATTCTCCTGAACGTTGGACAATTTCTCCCACATGTTGCGACCGGCTGGACCGCGAATTTCTTCCATGATGGCGTTCACGCGCTCTTCAGGCAGGAAGGACGCAAGCAGGCGTTCGGTTGAATCGAAGTTGCCCGTAACGGCCCCCTTGGAGGATAGGCGCGAGACGAATTCAATGATCAGATTGTCCAGCATGTTGGGCGTAATGCCGCCCAGCTTCGACATGGAAATGGACACCTGTTTGATTTCGATATCATCAAGACGACTCCAGATCGGCCCGCCGTGCTCATCTCCGAGCGCAAGCAGAATGATAGAAGCCTTTTCCGCGCCATTCAGCTCGCGTTCTTCGTGTTCTGTTGACACGGACGCATTTGCGTTTGCCATGTTTGTTAGGGCTGTTGCCGGCATTGCTTACCTCACGCTGCGTCTTGCAGCCAAAGACGGATAATCTTGGCAGCTTCTTCTGGGTTTTCTTTTACGAGGTCACCAACTTTGACCAGTGTGTCGGACTGCAAAGCGCCCTGGAGCTGAGCCAGCTCGATGGCTTCCATGGTCGGATGCTTCGGATCATCTTCTCTTAGTGGCGCGGGGATCAATTCCCCTGTTTCACTTCGGATCATCGCTACCCCATCCGGGCCGATGATGACGTCCAGGTCGTCTTTTTGTTCGTCTGCTTTTTCGAACATGCGTTTCATCAGCGGACGGACGACCATGAGCAGTACGAGTAGAGTCATAATGAACATGACTCCGAGTTCCGTAAAGCGCATGTAATCATCTTTGGTAAACGCAAAGAGTTCATCGCCTGTATCGTCGAAGATCGTTTGCGGTCCTTCGGCGAATTGCAGGTTGATCACCTCAACCCGGTCACCACGTGTCTGGTCATAGCCAACGGCAGAACGAACGAGGGTTGCGATCTGTTCAAGCTGTTCTGGGCTCCTTGGAGAATAGACCAGTTCACCATTCTCGTTTCTCTCGTATGTGCCGTCCACGAGCACTGCGACCGACAGGCGTTCGATGCGTCCGCCCTGCACGACTTCAGTGGTCGTCTTGCGCGAAATCTCGTAGTTGATCAGCTCTTCTGTGGTGGCTGAATTTTCTTGTGTGCCAGCGGGATTTTCATCGGCATTCGCATCTGGCAATTCATTGCCGACTGTCACGCCACCAACTTCACGATCCTGGCTATTGGCATTCTCTGTGCGGGTCTGGGTGGAGCGTACGACCTGTCCGTCCGGATCATACATGTCGGAGGTTTCGGTCACCTTGTTGAAGTTCATCTCTGCGGAGACTTCAATGCGGGCGCGGCCCTGGCCGACGACGGAGGAGACGATGTCATCCACCTGATCGCGCAGACGGCTTTCCATCTGCACCTGACGTTCTTCCATATGAGCGGCAAGATAACCTTCGTCATTGCCGCGACCGGATGCCAAAAGGCGGCCGCGCTCGTCAACGATGGTCACGTTCTCCGGATTCAAACCTTCAACGGCCGAGCCAACCAGATGTTGGATGGCCTGAATCTGTACTGTGTTCAGATTGCCTTGCAGCTTGACGGCGATGGATGCGGTCGGTTCCTTCTGGTCGCGTTTGAAAAGCTGGTCTTTGGGAATGACCAGATGAACACGCGCTTGACGAACGTTGCGAATGGTCCGTATGGAGCGGGAAAGCTCGCCCTCAAGAGCCCGAAGATGGTTGACATTCTGCACAAAACTCGTGGTGCCCAGAGTTTCGCTTTTGTCAAAGATCTCATAGCCGACATTGCCGCCCGTTGGCAGACCGCTCTCAGCCAACTGCATGCGCAGCTTCAGGATGTCTTCCTTTGGTGCTAGGATGACAGCGCCTTCGTCGCGGATTTCATGTTTGATATTTTGAGCTTCGAGCAGTTTGGTGATCTGAATGGAGTCATCAAAGGACAGGTCTGTATAAAGCGGGGAAAGCGTAGGTTCGGTCACCCGCATCATGATGAATGCGAAAAATCCGATCAAGACAGCCGTCACCACGCCCATAGCGGCCAGACGGGCAGGGCCAAGCGTTTTGAAAAATTCGAATAGACCGTTCACACCAGTTGCCTTGTCGTTCCAGAGATGTACCAAATCACTAGGCAATATTTTCCTAGGAGATAGTTAACAACATGTTAAGGGTTTAGTTAACGAATGGTTAACGGCCCATTATGCAAGGGTTAATTAACGGAAATTTCCTGAGAAATTGTCTGTATATGTCTGAATTTTCTGTGGGATGTTGATAGATGCCGTCTGTTGCAGCAGCTTGCGTCGTGCTTGTAAGTGATTGTGCTGATTAGAATTTCAAGGCAAATGCAGCCTGGTCAAGCGGCGAGGATGCAGAATAAAGAAAAAAGGCCGAGGACAAAGCCCTCGACCTTTTCTTATGCACTACAGAGAGGAAGCCCTCTCTGCAAATGTCTAGCGATACTGTTGAACCCGCGTCGCTCTCAAACCTGCCAGTCCATGCTGATCGATGGAACTCTGCCAACTGAGGAATTCCTCAACTGTCAGGGTATATTTCTGGCAAGCCTCTTCGAGGCTTAGCAGGCCACCGCGAACGGCAGCAACAACTTCCGCTTTGCGCCTGATAACCCAACGCCTGGTATTGGCAGGAGGAAGATCAGCCACAGTCAAAGGACTCCCATCAGGGCCGATGACGTATTTTACTCTAGCACGTATTTGATCGGTCATTGTACTCTCACACTCAACCTGACCTCATCGAAGTTGAGAATAGGACAATGCCTTTAAAAAAGAGCTAAGCCACTGGATAGATTTTAGTAATAGTTTTTATCAATATGAAGCAGTCCTTGCAAAACGACAGGGATCGCGGGCTTTTGGACGGTGTTTTTCGGAATTCGAGTTTGTTGCAATATGGTTAACGCGCCGGGCCCAAGGCCCGGCTTCGTGCACATTGCAATCATGTCAAACAGGGGGAGATTGCGCTCGTCTGGCGTCTTTTAAGCGTCGGGATCAATGCCAACGGACTTGATCTGCGATGTCTGAATGGCCTGTCCATTGACCATCAACATGGGCACACTGGATGAGAGATCGACATCTGAGACGACGCCCACCGTATCCGTATCAATCGTCACTTCGGTGCCACCGTCTTCGTTGGCGGTATCGAAGTGGATGACATAGGTGCCTTTGGGAAGACGGTTTCCGGAATTGTCGGTGCCGTTCCAGGTGAAGGTTTGCTCGCCCTCGGTAATGTTCACATCATTGGTAGTATAAACGGTGTTGCCATCCAATGTACGGATGGAAATGTCTGCCGTTCCGGCTGCATCCGAGCTGAAGCTGTAGCTCGTGCTGCCAAAATCATTGAGATAGCTCTGGGAGCCATCGACCTTGACTGTGGTGCCGACGAAATTGAGCACACCAAGCGCATTGGACGACGTCATCATGGAGGCGAGATTTTCCAACTGTTCGTTGGACTTGATCTGCTGTTCCACGCCGGAAAACTGCACGAGCTGCTGGGTGAACTGGCTGGAATCCATCGGATCCATGGGGTCTTGATGCTGTATTTGCGTCGTCAGGACAGTCAGGAAAGTCTCATAATTCTGAATGAGACTCGAGCTGTCCGCTGATGCGCTTGTGACGGCTTGCGATGTGATCGATCCAATCGAGGTCATCGTCTAAACTCCAAAACCGGGGTCAGATTACCAAATTGAGGCCGCTCGTCGCGGCATAATTCTGTGCGGCGCGTTGCTGGGCTTGTTGAAGCGAAGAGGCAGCGCCGTCCGCTACAGGGTCGGACGAGGAGGCTCTGTCGGAATAGTAGTTCGGCTCCTGCCCCGACTGGTCCTGCCCGGCCATCTGGCCGCCCTGTTGCCCCTGATTGCCCTGATCCATCAGGGAATATTCCAGACCACCCTTATCCTGAAGGTTCAGGCCGCTCTGTTGCAGGCTGCGTTCCAGAAAGCGCTGGTCGCGGGACAGCATGTCCAGTGTCTCAGGCCGTTCGACGATCAGATGGGCATGGGTTTTGCCATCATTGCCGATTGTCATGCGCACATCGATCTTGCCCAGATCTGCCGGATCGAGGCGGATTTCAAAGCGGGTCTCTCCCTTCTTGACGAATTTGGAGATTTCCACGGCAAGCGCATTGGCGTTGGCGAGGCTCATCTGTTGCGGCGTGTGACCTGCCGTCATCATGCCGTGCATGCCGGTAAGGCGCACCGAAGCACTGGCTGCGGCGATTGATGAACCGGCCACATCTGACGAGTTGGTCGTGTTGCTGGCCAGCACGGAGTTGTCATCCGCCATAGCCATCATCTTTGAGAAGGCATCACCCTTTGGCGCGTTGCGGGCTGCATTCTTGGACTCTTCGGATTTTGATGCGCTGGCATCGGCCTCAGATGTGTTGCCATCCTGATTGGCCGTCTGGTTCTGAGCGTCGGCTGTGCTTGCCACACTGTTGGGCTGGTTGGCGGCAGGTGCAGCAGCATTGGCGTTGGCTGGTTGTGGAGCTCCTTCAACGCGGCCCTGAACCTTGTTGACCTGCTGGCCAGCTTCAGAGGTGGCTGCCATCTGGGGCTGCTGAGTGTTGGCCGGATCGGCAACGGCTTGTTTTGCGCTCTGTTGCGTGTCCTGCGCCCCATCATCGGACTTGGCTGCTGCAGCAAGGGCTGCGGCTTCTGCAGCAAGGGCTGCGGCTTCTGCAGTCTTGGCGGTTGCCTTGGTCTGATCGGCAGATTGGGCGTTGACGGCTTTTGCGTCTTTACCATCAGCATTGAATGTCTCGGTGGGTACTCCAGAAGCATTCTGGGCTGTCTGGGAGTCTTGCGAGGCTTTTTCCGTGACGATCTTGCCATCCGCTGACTTTATCGCCGTAGCGACCTCGGGCAATGTCTGCTCGGCATCCGTTTGAGGGGACGATGCGGCGGCTTGGCTGCTTCGGGTACCATCGATCACTGCCTGATTGGCTGCGTTTGTGCCATCGGCTTTGGCGGCTACCGAATTTGCTGCGGTGCTCGCTGACTGGTTGGCTGCGTCTTTGGCTGCGCCTGAGGTTGCAAGATTATCGTTGTTCGCCACAGCCTGGCTTTCGGCGGCGTTACCGCTCACTGTCTGTGCTGACAGCGTCGCTGCGTCAGAGCGACCGGTACTTGCATTTGGACGAGCGGAATCTGGCGCTTCAGTCGATTGGGACTGAGCGGAAGGCTGGGGTGATACAGGCTTTTGGGCGGCATCTTCTGCGTTAGAGCCTTGGATGCCTCCTGCCACTGAAGCTTGAGAGGCTGTAGCGCTGGCCTGTTGCGCAGCACTGGCCTCGGCGTTGGTCTGTCCTGCTTGAGCATTTGCCTGAGACTGAGAGTTGGTTTGGGCTACCTGCCCATTGCCATTCACGGCCCTTTCATAGCCGGAAGTGGTTTGCGTTGCAGGGCTTGCGCCATGGCCATCTACAGGCTTTGCCGCGCCTGCTTCCACACCCTCAAGCAACGGTGTCCGAGCGGCTTGTGTTCCATTGGAGACCGCGCTGTTGCTTGTCGATGCTGTCTCGCCAGCCACAGACGCGGCCGTCTGTCCGGTCGTTCCTGCTGCTTCAGGGGTTGCTGCCAATCCCGCTACGCCTTGCGTCTGATTTGATACGGCTGCCTGACCTGCCATCTGACCGGCTATCTGACCTGCCATCTGACCTGTCGACTGGCTTGCCGTTTGGCCGCCAGATTGCGCGACATTCTGCTGGGCAGAAGCTGCTTCGCCCGTCATCGGGGTGGCTGAAGGACCGGCGGGGCGTGATAGGGCATCCACTCCATCCGTGCTATTCCCAGAAGCAGAGCTGCTCGCGCCAGCTGCTGCGGCAGGGGCGCCCGAGGCAGCCAGCAGGATGTCCTGCGGAGATTGAACCTCATAGTTTGCAGCGGCGCTGCTATCGCCTGATGCTTCGGGCTTTTTGTCTGAGCTTTTGCCGCCACTGGCTGTTTCATCTACAGCAGCTGTGCGATCATCGCTGGCTGTCTTGCCGTTGGCTTTTTGCTGTGCGCTGGCAACCGCGCTCTCTTCAGCAGCTGCCTTGGCAGCGGCTTTTTGACTGGATTTGTTTTGAGCCTCGGTCGCGGCGGGAGCCTTGGAGGCGGCATTCTGGCCTGCATCGTTCGTTTGTCGGGTACTGGTCTCGCCTCTGGCTCTTTCTGCGTTCAACTGTTTCTGAAAAGAAGACAGGCCATCCGAAGAGCTGATTGAGGTGCTGCTGGATTTGCTTCCCGAATTGCTTTGCGATCCGAACGCACTTTTGGCGTTGGGAGCGGGAATCATGTTCATAATTGAAGAATACTGGGAAGCCATTACCAACCTCACTACACACTGACGAAACTATGTATTCAAGAATTGTGCCAAATTGTTTCTGGGGTGAAATGAGCCCAAAATGGCTTGTTTGTGCGATTCTGAAAGGTTTTTTGGATGGGGGTGTCCCAACAGATCGGGGCTAAACTTGCCGGGTTATGGCAAAAAATGCCGGGTGGCATCTGCAGTCTTTTCCAGTTTATACTTTTCAACAGACCAAAAGACGCTATATAAGGGCTAAAACTAGTGTCGGCAGCTCAACAAGCAGGACCAGAGCTTGCTGCCGAATGGAAAAGAGAAAGATCGATTGATGCTAAACAGTCTCGATTTGCCTGGTCGCCCCGAAGACACCCGTGTTGTTGTTGCCATGTCTGGCGGCGTTGACTCGTCCGTCACTGCAGCGCTCTTGAAACATCAGGGCTATGATGTCATCGGCGTGACCATGCAGCTATATGATCATGGCAAGGCCATGCACCGTGTTGGCGCCTGCTGCGCTGGAACCGATATTCAGGACGCGCGCCGCGTGGCTGAACATCTGGGTATTCCCCATTATGTGCTCGATTATGAAAGCCGCTTCAAGGAAGCGGTGATTGATCGCTTTGCAGAAAGCTATCTGGCGGGCGAAACGCCTGTTCCGTGCGTGACCTGCAACCAGACGGTCAAATTCGAGGATCTTCTGGAAGCAGCCAAAGAGTTCGGGGCCGACTGCATGGCGACCGGCCACTATATTTCGTCCAAGATGGTGGGCAACCGCCGGGTGCTGTTCCGCCCTTCCGATGAGGATCGTGACCAGACCTATTTCCTGTTTGCCACCACTCAGGAACAGATCGACTTCCTGCGCTTTCCGCTGGGCGGCATGTCCAAGCCGGAAGCCCGCCAGCTCGCTCATGAGCTGGGGCTTGTGGTTGCGGACAAGAAGGACAGTCAGGATATCTGTTTCGTGCCAACGGGCAAATATACCGACATTATCGAACGCCTGCATCCGGGGGCGGCCGAGCCAGGCAAGATCGTGCATATCGATGGCACGGTGCTGGGTGATCACAAGGGGATCATTCATTACACCGTCGGTCAGCGTCGCGGCCTTGGGGTTTCCTATGGGGGCGGACCGCTCTATGTGGTCAAGCTTGATCCGGAGCAGAAGCATGTGCTTGTCGGACCGCGCGAAGCGCTGGTTACCCGTCGGCTGAAGCTGCGCGATGTCAACTGGCTCGGTCTACAGACCTTTGCCGAATTCCCCGAAAGCGGGCTTGAAATCTATGCCAAGGTGCGCTCAACCCGTCCGCCCAAGGAAGCTTTGCTCTATGCTCTGCCCAACGGTGAGTTCGAAGTTGAACTGCTCGATGGCGAAGAAGGGGTTGCGCCGGGGCAGGCATGCGTCTTCTATGAAGGCCTTGCCAAGGAAGCTCAGCTTTGGGGCGGCGGCTGGATTGATCGCACCGTAACCGAGCTGGCCATTCCTGAAACGATTGGCGTTTCTGCCGCCGAGTAGGGCTTTGGGTATCTGAAATCAAAAAAGGCCGGTCCTGATGGGACCGGCCTTTTTGTTTGCTTGCTTTGGAATGTGCCTGCCTCAGGCCAACGTTGCCAGATGGGCGCGCTCGAAGGAGCTGATTGCGTCGATGCGATTGGTGCGCACTTTCGCCGCCCAAGCGGCATCGCTGATGAGCGCCCGTCCAACGGCAATGAGGTCGAATTCGTCGCGTTCCATGCGCCCGATCAGCTTTTCAAGGCCCGTCATGGTGGCATCTTCCCCGCCAAAGGACGACAGGAAGTCAGTGCTGAGGCCGACTGAGCCGACGCTGATGGTTGGCTTTCCGGTAAGCTTCTTGGCCCAGCCAGCAAAGTTGAGACCGTCTTCGCCATCCGCATCGGGGAATTCCGGTTCCCAGAAACGGCGCTGAGAGCAATGGAATATGTCGACACCAGCGTCAGCCAAAGCGGTCAGCCAGCTTTCCATCTCTGCCGGACTTTTGGCCAGCTTGGCTGTATAATCCTGTTGCTTCCACTGGCTGATACGCAGTATCAGCGGGAAAGCAGGGCCAATCGCCGCGCGACAAGCTTTGACGACTTCTAGCGCGAAGCGGGAGCGATCCAAGAGGCTATCGCCACCCCATGCATCGGTGCGCTTGTTGGTGCCTTCCCAGAAGAACTGGTCAATGAGATAGCCGTGGGCGCCGTGTAGCTCTGCCACGTCGAAGCCAAGATCCTTGGCACTTTTGGCTGAGGCAGCATAAGCGGCAATGGTGTCGGCGATATCGGCATCGCTCATGGTGTTGCCGCGCGGATCTCCCGGGCCAACCAGCCCTGAAGGGCTTTCCACCGGTGCACCGGGATCCCAATCACCACTGCGGGTAGAGCCCGTGTGCCAGATCTGCGGGCCCATCGCGCCGCCAGCATCATGAACAGCGTCTATCACCTTCTGCCAACCGGCCAGGGCGTCTTTGCCGTGGAAAAAAGGAATATGAGGCTGATTGCGAGAGGCCGGGCGGTCGATCACGGTGCCTTCGGAAAGGATGAGGCCCACTTCTCCTTCAGCTCGGCGGCGATAATATTCCGCATTCTTCTCGTTGGGGACGCCCTCTGGGGCAAAATTGCGGGTCATGGGGGCCATGACGATGCGGTTTTTGAGATTGAGGGAGCCCATAGAGAAGGGGCGAAACAGGCTGCTTGTATCAATATCTGTCATCGTATCATAACTGTCTGTGGGGTTTGAAAGGCGTTGCGGGAGGAAAAGGGCAACGGGAAACCTTACTTCTTCCATAAGGTATTCACTGTATGGCCGGTTTCAATAGGTGGTCTGATGGGCGTTCTGTTTTCGCGGCGAGCCATCCTGCCATGAGGCGTCCACTGAGGGTAGGGTGTTGATAGAGGTATTTCGCATGCGCCTTTTTTGCAACAAGCCACAAGATCTGGCAGGCATGGTAGTGCGGATGGTTGCTCTTTTCTCTCTCCGGCTGTATGAAGCCGCGAAACCAACCAAAAAGGGGTGTTTTTTGTCGCGCTATTCCGCATCAGAGAATGTAACCAGCGCCGCATCGGCTTTCATCAAGCAGATGCGGAACGGTCGTCCTGTGCGTTGATCAGCCGCTCCTAAAGCTTGCTGCTGTCATACCAGGTCGATCTGGCTGGCAGCAAAATCTCCAACTTCCAAACATTCGGTCGAGATTTTGTCCTGCCCAATCATCTATTCCAAGATGTTTGGCAAGACCTCATGTTTTACGACAAAAAAAACCACGGGCGGAGCAGCTTCCGCACCGATGACACCCCCTATCGCAAGAAAAGACAACACAAGACCAAACGGTGGCAGAACTCGGACAGGGAATTTCGATGCGCGCACTGCAAGCAGATGGTTTTTCTGACCTCTGACATGGGCACGGTTCATCGCAACCATTGCCCCCATTGTTTGCATTCCCTGCATGTCGACACCAAACCGGGCAACCGTGCCTCCTTATGTCGGGCACGCATGGAACCGGTTGGCTTGACCTGCAAGCATAATGGCTTTGACAAATATGGCCGGGAGCGGGGAGGCGATATCATGATCGTTCACCTGTGCACCGGCTGTGGCACGGTGAATATCAACCGCATAGCGGCTGATGATTGCTGTGAGTTGATCCTTGCGCTGTTTGAACAGTCCCTGATCATGGACCAGAGGCAGCGGCGTCTTATAAATGAAGCCGGTATCCGGCTGCTGGACAGCCATGATGAGGAGCTTCTTCACATAGCTCTATTCGGCAAGAGATGGTCGCCATGAGTTGGATGGGCAGCGTGGAGGATAGACCAATGCGTTGCCCGTCTGTCAAACCGATCAATGGTATCGGAGCAGACCAAAGAAAAAGGCCGGGAAACCGGCCTTTTTGTCGTGTCATACTGTGTTGTTCAGCCTTTATGAGGCTTTTCAAGCTCGTGTGTCAGCTCGTCAAGAAAGCCGAGGCAGAGATCCAGCTGATCGATATCAACGAATTCATTCGGCTTGTGTGCCTGCTTGATGGAGCCTGGACCAACGATGACCGACGGGATCTTGCCAATGGTCTCGAACACACCGCCTTCGGAGCCATACGACACCTTGCCGCCCCATTCGGGCATAAGATGAGCGTGGCGTTCAAAGGCATCGGTGCCTCGTGCATCGCCCATGGCGGGATAGGCAAAGATCCTTTCCCACGTCACGCCGCTATTGGCCGCTTTGGAGGTCATCTTGGTCGCGATGTCGGCTTCAATGCCTTCAAGCAGCGCCTTCATGTCGCCTTCAGCATCCATACCACTGATCGAACGCAGCTCGAAGGTGAAGCTACAGTCGCTCGGCGTCACGTTGGTTGCCACGCCCCCCGTGATCATGGTGGTCAACATGGTGGCATGAGGCACTGTGAAATCCTTGTCAAACGGACCTTCGACCTGATAGCGGTCTGCGCGTTCTGCGATGGTGCTGATCATACGTGAGGCATATTCCACCGCATTCACATGTTCTGGTGCGAAAGAAGAATGCCCCGACGTGCCCTTCACATGGGCGCGCATGGCGATTTTGCCTTTCTGGCCGGTGATGAGCTTCATTTCGGATGGCTCACCGATGATGGCTAGCTCGGGAGGCACATCCAGATCGGCCAACCAGCGCGCGATGGCAGGGGCTCCCAGACACCCTACTTCTTCATCATAGGAGAAGCAGATATAGATCGGGCGTTTGAGGTCAGCCGTGGCAAAGGAAGCCGCCGCCGCCAGCACGCAAGCGCCAAAGCCTTTCATGTCGCAGGCGCCGCGTCCATAGATGCGACCTTCTCTCTCATCGGCTGAGAAGGGGGGGGTCACCCAGCTGTCTTCTGTGGCCGGAACCACATCTGTATGGCCTGACAGCACCACACCGGGCACATCGGCCGGGCCAAACCGGGCAACCAAATTGGCCTTGGTTCCTTCTTCATTGGGCAGGATCGTAACCTCTGCGCCCAATTTCTCGAGAGTTTCGGCTGCGTAGTCGATAAGCGCTCTGTTTGAACGACTGGATACGGAATCATATCCAATCAAAGCCCCCAGATGCGCCTTGGCCTGTTCAAGGGCAGGATGCTGGAGCGCGGGGGCTTCGATGGTGAGGCTCATTGGTCTCAAGCCTTTCTATTTCGGGATTTAAGGAATTCACGTCGGACAGTGAGCCCGACGACGAGGATAATCAGTGCGGCGAAAATCATCGTGATCGGAGAGGAAATCAGGACAGATGGATCTCCACGGGAAATTGCCAGTGCACGGCGCAGGTTTTCCTCGATCATCGGCCCGATGATGAAGGCGATGAGGAAGGGTGCTGCAGGGATGTTCAATAGGAACATGATGAAGCCGGTTACGCCCATGATGAGCAGAATGGCAACATCGAACATGCTGGAGGCGATGGAGTAGATGCCAAACAGGCAGAGCAGCAGGACCACCGGAGCCAGCAGGGATTGTGGAACGCGGGCAACATGGGAGAAGCCGCGCATGATGACCTTCCCGGCAAAGAACAACAGTACCGAGGAGAAGAGCATGCCGATGAACAGCATATAGACTTCGTGGATGTTGGTCTGGAACAGCAGCGGCCCGGGAGTGAGGCCCTGGATCATGAAGGCGCCGAGCATGACGCCGGTGATGACATCGCCGGGCACACCCAAGGCAAGCAGCGGGATCATGGTTGCACCGCAAGCCCCATTGTTGGCGGATTCGGAGGCGGCGATGCCTTCCAGCTCGCCCTTGCCGAAATTGTCACCATTCTTGGAGGTACGCTGCGCTTCGCCATAGGAGAAGAAAGCCGCAGCTGAAGGCCCGATGCCGGGGATTGCGCCCAGTACAGCACCGATGACGGAGCCGCGCAAAATGGATTTGACCGAGCCGATGAACTCGCTCCGGCTCACTTTCTGGTCGCCCAGCTTGGCGGCCTCATTCTTGTGCGCGGCGCGGAAGACGATGAGTTTGAGCAGTTCTGGCAGGGCAAACAGGCCGATCAGAACCGGTGCAACCGAGAGGCCAGCCTGCATGTCATCCGTGAAGGCAAAGCGGAAGGAGCCATAAAGGTCTTCGCCTGCGGTTGCGAGCAACAGGCCGAAGGTTGCCGAGATGAGGCCGAGCAGCAGAGAATTGCCCGAAACGCCAGCAACTGTGGTGAGGGCAAACAGCATCAGCATGAAATATTCCGGCGGTCCGACGCGCAGAGCCAGAATGGCCAGTGGGGCTGCCAGAAAGATCAGCGACAGGTTGGAGATGAAGTCGCCGATAACCGAGGAATAGAGCGCCATATTGAGCGCCTTGCCCGCCTTGCCCTGACGGGCAAGGGGATAGCCATCAAGGGCGGTGCAGGCAGCTGAAGCGGTGCCGGGGGTCTTGATCAGGATAGCGGATACCGAGCCGCCATAGGTCGAACCCTTGTAGAGGGCGACCAGCAGCAGGATGGAGGGAACCGGTTCCATATAGAAGGTAAAGGGCAAGGCGAGAGTAACTGCCATTGTGCCGGTCATGCCTGGAATGGCGCCAATGATCACGCCGCCCCAGATGCCTGCGGCCATGATCAGGAGATTCTGCCAGGTAGCTACAGCCTGCAAGGCATAGAGAATGTCGTGTGCCATGAGTGTCTCCGATCAGAAGCCAAATTGTTTGGTCAGAATGCCAACAGGGAATTGTGTGCCGAGCGCCGAGTGGAACACCAACTGAAGCACAATCGGCCCCAGTAGCGTCAGGCCAATGGCCCAATAGCGATAGTTCTTTTCGCCGGTCAGAAGGATCATCGCACCGGTCAGGGCCATCGAGGCAATCAGGAAACCGACATAGGGCAACAGCAGAACATAGGCGATAAAGACGACCATTGCGCCAATGAAGCGGGTGATCAGAACGCTTTTCGGGGCATGGTCGGTTTCAAGTGCCTCGCTCTCTACCGCACGCCCGAGAAGAGCCAGAACGAAGAGAAGCAGACCAAGGGCACAGCCGATTATGGAGACGGTGCGGGGCCACATATCCGGCGGTGGCGCAAAGCCTGGAATGAAGGCCGGGCGCGGTACGTACACCGGGATGAGGGCAAAAATGACAAAGGCGAAGAAGGCCGCAATCAGCAGCCCGCAGAACCATGGGCTACGAAGAAAGGAAGTGTGCATGGCGGGAAGTCCCCAACAAAGGGCGTGGCCCTAATGGAAAGGGCCACGCTTGCTGTCAGATGATGTAGAGTTTTTACTCTTCTTGTTCAGCAGATAGAGCGTTTCTTATTCCGGCAGGTAGCCGAATTTCTTGGCAAGGCCATGGAACAGGTCATACTGTTCTTTGGCATATTTGGTCATGTCAATTTTGCCCACGGTGGAGATGGAGCCACGACGGCCAGCCAGCTTCAACCAGGTTTCATCGGTAGCCACTTTGCCAAGAACTTCGTCCCATTTGGCGATGACGTTTTCTGGCAGACCCTTCGGCGCATAAAGAGCACTCCAGCCGGTGACCTGACCAGCCTGCTCATAGCCCAGCTCTGCTGCAGTCGGAGTATCTGGCAGTTTTGCCATGCGCTCCGGAGCAAAGACCATCAGGGCTTTCATGTCGCCGCTTTCGATATGCGGGATGAGGGACCCGGCAGAAACGGCAAGGAAGTCAACATGGCCACCGAGCAGGGCGGTTGCCAGTGCGCCGCCACCTTTGTAAGGCACCAGAGTGGCTGCGGTCAGTGGGTCCATACCAGCATCAGACAACAGGGCCTGAGAGGTGAAACCGTCGATAGCCGTCGCGCCGGAAGCGGCATAGGTCATCGCACCATTGCTGTCTTTGACGGCTTTGAGAAGCTCTTCAACGCTGTTGTAAGGGGAATCGCCCTTCACTGCGAGAATCATCGGGGTTGCTTCAAGCGCACCAAGGAAGGTGTAGGCGTCCCAGTTGACAGAAGCCTGCGGGTTGACAGCTGGGGTCAGTGCCATGCCAACGCGAGCCAGCAGCAGGGTGTAGCCATCTGGCTCTGCTTCTGAAACAGAACGGGCCCCGTTCATGCCGCCTGCGCCGGGTTTGTTGACCACGGTGATCGGCTGTCCGAGATAGGTTTTGGCGGTTTCAGCAAGAGCGCGACCGGCAAGGTCGGATGCGCCACCCGGGCCATAAGGAATGGTGAGGGTAACAGCCTGGGTCGGGTAGCTGTCTTCGGCCATAGCTGCGCCAGTGAAAAGAGCGGTCGCCATCGCGAGGGCGGAAACAATTTTTTTCATGTTTTAATGAACCTCTTAGACTGCGGTCCGAAAAAGACCTTTGGAAGGTGTTGGATAATCCACAAAAACTTTCTTTCACAGTATTCCCTTTTTTGCAAGAAAATAAGACAGTATGCATATTTGTAATACTGAGGCAGATCAAAATGATGAAAATCCGCGAATTGCAGGCGTTTGATGCTTATATCCGACTGGGCGGCATGCGCAGTGCTGCAGACGAGCTAGGGTTGAGCCAGCCGATGATCAGCCGGTTGTTGATGGCGCTTGAAACGCGGGTGGGATTTGCCCTGTTTTTGCGCAAGCGGAACAAGTTGATCCCTACGCCGGAGGCTTTCCAGTTTCATCAGACGGTGGTTCGGGGGCTGGAAAGCATCAGTGCCCTTTCCGAAGAAGCCAGCGCCATCGCCAACAACCAGCGCGGGCATCTGGTCATCGCCGCGCAGCCCATTTTCTGTGACACATTTCTCATTGATGCCATTGCCGAGTTTCAGAAGACACATCCACATGTGAGCGTCAGACTGCGTGATACCGGCATGAGCGAAATCATGCGCATGGTGGCTGAGCGCAGCTGCGATTTCGCTCTCGGAATCACGCTGGATGCCGACCCCTATGGTGCTGATGTGACATCGCTGGCGATCTGTGAAGCGCGCTGTCTCATGCCCAAGGGGCACAAGCTGCAGCATCTGTCGGAAGTGTCCCTGCAGAATCTGAAAAGGGAAACCTTTGTGGATCTGGCGCCTGGCAGCCCACTGCGCACGCGTATCGACTATATGATGCAGTCCATCGAAGTGGAGCGGGCGATTGTTGCCGAAACGCGCACCTTGCACGGGGTCGTGCGTTTGGTGGAGATGGGGGGGGGGTTGGCCATTGTTGACCCTGTTGCCTGTCTGCTGCTTGATGAGGACAAGGTCGTTGATTGTCCGTTGCTGCCATCCATCCGTTGGGATATCGCACAATTCGTGCCCAAGGATCGCCCCTTGAGCGGCATCGGTCTGGCCTTTGCGGAGGTGGTGGCTACCGAGATCGGGCGCTTGAAGACGGCCGGTGTGATCCTCTAGCCTTGAGCGTCCCGTGCCCGGTGCCACGGAACCGGAGAGATCAGTCCGGATTTCCCGGCTCGGTCTGGACGCCCAGATCCTTGAGCGTAACGATACGGTTGCCGCGCAGATCGTTGGCGCAGACCAGATAGCCGCGTTCTTCCATATAGGTCAGCAGGAAGCGGGCGCGAGAGGGAGAGCGGGTTCCATAGGCAGTTGCCAGTTCCAGATTGGTGGGGCAGGGCTTCTTGCCAAGGGCAGCCTTGGCGAGCAGCAGATACACTCCGCGCATGTCTTCGGGCAACTGGTCGGCTATGATGCCTGCCTGTTTCCACTGGTCTTCGTCGAGTGTCTCTTCCTTTGCGTCAACGCCAGCGCGGGCAACGGCCAGAAGCTGGCGGAATTCCTGCAGGTCTGGCGTTGTCTTGAGGGTCTTTTCGATGCGGCAGCGCACCTGAAAATCCTGATAGAGCACGGATACCGGCTGATAGGCTGCGTCCGGATCATCCAGCAGATCGGTAAGGATCTGATGCAGAATTGCTTCGCGCTCTTCGGCACTAAGGCCCGGGTCGAGATCAAGCTGCGGCTCGGTTTCGCCACCGAATTCGCGATCCAGCCTCAGATTGGCCAATTGCTGCATGACCTCTGCCGTGGTCGGGGGCGGAGGAGCCATGGCGGGTCTTGGGTCTTCATCTGAACCGGGCTTGAACAGGAGCTCATCGATATTGTCATGCGGCACATCGGGCAGCGGCATTAGCTTGGGGCTTGAGGAGCGTGCCGAGGTTTCCACTGCGCCGATGGTGACCGTTTCCGAGCGGCGGTAAAGCGCAGGGCCCAAGGCAACGAATTGACCGCGATCCAGATTGCGGAAGGTCTCAGCCTGACGGCGCTCAAGGCCAAGCAGATCGGCTGCGCGGGCCATGTCGATATCAAGGAAGGTTCGACCCATCAGGAAGTTGGAGGCTTCGGCGGCGACGTTCTTTGCCAGCTTGGCAAGACGCTGCGTGGCGATGATACCGGCAAGACCGCGTTTTCGGCCACGGCACATGAGGTTGGTCATGGCACCAAGAGAGGACCGGCGGGCCTCTTCGCTGACTTCACCGCCAGCTGCGGGGGCAAAAAGCTGGGCTTCATCGACGATGACAATGGCCGGATACCAATATTGCCGGTCGATATCGAACAGGCCATTGAGGAAGGCCGAAGCGGCGCGCATCTGGCGGTCGGCATCAAGGCCTTCCAGATTGAGCACGGCGGAAATGCGATGTTGGCGCACGCGGGCGGCGATCATGGTCAGGTCGGCTTCTGTGCCGACAGCATCCACCACCGCATGGCCGTATTTCTCGGCCAGCGTGACGAAATCCCCTTCCGGGTCAATGATGATCTGCTGAACCCATTTGGCGCTCTGCTCGAGGATGCGGCGCAACAGATGGGATTTACCCGATCCGGAGTTGCCCTGCACCAGAAGGCGGGTGGCCAGCAGTTCTTCCAGATCCATTTGGGCCGGCTGGCCCAGTTTCATGGTCCCCAGATCAATGCTGACGGTCATCGTGATACAATTATCCTGTGAGGAAAAAGAAAGATCGGCGGCGAACTTTTCAGATTCGGCGCTCCAGATCAATAGAGTTTCGTGCGATCGGGCCAAACTGAGTTAATAGCGGGCCTGTTGGCGGCGGATAGCCTCGGCTTTTTTCTCCGCAGCTACTGCATCGCGCAGGGTTTGGACACCGGATGCTTCCAACAGATCGATCAGGCGGAGCAGGAGCTGGGCCGTTGCCAGCGAGTCGCCCAGCGCCGTATGGCGCATTTGGGCAGGGATCTCGATGTCGAATTGCTCGGCCAGCGCATCCAGCGTCAGGCTGCCTGTCTGGCCTTGGAGATGGGCGGCGAGCAGCACGGTATCCAGAACCGGATTGGTGAAGCGGATGCCGGTTTCATCCTGTTTCAGCGACAGGAACTTCATGTCAAAGGCGGCATTATGCGCCACGAGTACGGCATCGCTGACAAAGGAATGAAAGCGAGGCAGTATGGTTTGAATTGGTGGTGCATCGGCCACCATCTCGTTGCTGATATGGTGGATTTTGGTTGAGGCGGGCGGAATGCTTCGGCCCGGATGAACATACTGGTCAAAAATCTCGCCATGCATGATGCGCCCGTTGACGATGCGTACGCCCGCAATGGAAATGATCTCATCGCCACCGGATGGATCAAGGCCGGTTGTCTCGGTGTCGAAGACCACGAAATCCAGCTCCCGCAAGGGGCGGTCTTCGAGGGCGCCGAGATATTTGCGCTCCATCAGCTCAAAATCATAAAATTCCAACCGCTCAGGCAGCAGAAGCATCTGCTCGTCCTGTGGCTGGTTCGTGTGATGGTCGCGGGGAAGACTGAGCGGCAGGCGCAGATGGGCCGTGCCATCGGGAGCCGGTGCACTCCAGAAATCGGATTTGTGGCGTTGGAGCACGTCGCGGCTGGTGATGCCCCCCAGATCGGGATCAAGCGGATCATCGAGCCAGCCATTGATAGCGGCAACGCTGAGCGGTGCTCCATGCCAATGCAGATCGATATAGATCTTGTGATCCTGTTCGCTGGCCCGCAGCAGGAAGGCTCTTTGTCCGGTGATCTCGGCCACCTTGCGCAGGGCATATTCGATGAGTTCGACAATGGTGATGGAATCACAATGCAGCCAGACAGGATCGCCGATGAACTCGCAAGTCAGGTGCAGGTCTTCCGAACTGTTGCGTCGCAGGACCGAGTTGAACAGGGATGAGGAATAGACATCACTCATGGGCCACGCGCTGGTCAGCATGTCATGGGAGCGCTTGTCATATTGCTCAAGGCGCGTTGAGAGGCTATTGGCTTCTTCTGCCAGCATTTTTTCAAGGGTAAGACGCGCTTCCGGCGCAAGCGCATAGTCACCGGCCAGTATCTCGGCTGAGGCCAGAAGGTTGGCGGCCGGATGACGCAGATCACTGAGGGCTGATTGTAAAAGGCTGTCGCGCTCGACATTGTCTGCAAGCTGGCGGGTCATGTCATCAAAGGTCACAATGAAGCCGGTGGGGCTTTGTTGTGCATCGTCAAGTAACAGCGTGACACGGCCTTGCAGCGTGTGTTTGCCATCGGCCGTAGCGCAGATGACAAGCTGGCTGAGCCCTTCCCTGTGATGCTTGTGGCGGCCTTCCTGTAAGCGGTGGCCCAGCCGTTCCAGAGCATGGCGAAAAGGGGCCGCCGAGACAATGGAAAATAACGAGCGCCCAAGGCCGATTTCGCCTGATACATGCAGGATCTTCAGGGCGCGCTTGTTATAGAGTGTGATCTTGTGATCCAGCGAGCAGATCAGCACACCCTGCTCAAGATTGCTGATGACGCTTTCAAGCCGTGCTGTCTGCTTGTGGGTTTCCTCTGTGGCGTCTGCGATCTGCTTTTCTGTCTCGTCTCGGGCCTCGGTCAGCGCGTTGGTGATTTCTCTGATGGCCGGATTGAGCAGGCCGAGATATTTGCCGGTTTCCTGATCCATCCCACGAGAGGCGCCAGCATGGACGAGGGAGCGTACATCCTTGGAGATATGCTCGATGGGCTGGGCGACATTGAGATCGAATTTCTGCCAAACCCAACCGGTGACAAAGAGGATCGCAAAGGCAGCAATGCCTCCAAACAGAACCAGATGTGGCGTGGCCTCCGGGCCTATGCGCTGAAGAGCAAAATAGAGACTGGCTGCGATGATGACTAAGGCGCTTGCGGCAATCAGCGCGAAAAACAAGAAGATGCGAAGCCTCAGGCTCAGTCGTTCCAATTTGTTTGTCGGTGGTGCCATGGTTGCCGGTTTCTTGCCTATGTCAGATAGTCTTTGATGGTCTTTGCCGCCGTGGCGAGCGAGAAAGGTTTGGTCAGGGCACCGTTCGCGCCGCAGGCCCGCCCCTTTTCCAGCTCGATTGGTCGGCTGGATGTGTTCATCATGATGATGGTGACATCTTCGTTCGCTCCATCCTTGCGGATGGTCTGGCAGATGTCATAACCATCCCTGTCTGGCAGGGAGCTATCGAGCAGGATGAGGTTCGGGTGGTCCTTGCGGGCACAGTCCAGAGCGCTTTGGCCGCTGCTGGCGGTTGTCACCTGATAGCCTTCAGCCTTCATGAGCTGCTCAAGCGCAAAGGCCATGGTTGGTTCATCATCCACCACCAATATCGATTTCGTCATGATGCTCCTCCCAGATCCCTCCTTTATGGTGTTTCTGTCCTAGTTCTCACAGGCGGCGTCAAACAGCGGATCACTCTCTTCAAGCTCGTACCATTTGGCTTGCCCCTCGAGGTCTTGCATGGTTGGTGGCATGGTGTGGGTCCAATCGGCGCGGCGCTTGCCCGGACAATCGATCAACTGCCAGATAGAGGTTGTCGGGCCATCCTTTTCTGCCTGAAACAATTCCGCCAGCTTGATACCGGGCAGATTGTCGTTGCTTCTCATGCTGGCCTTGTTCAAGGCAAGGAAGCGGTCCGTGCGGGGGATGATGTAGGAGAGAGGCTGCAGCAGACTTGTGCCCTCGGCGGTTCGCAGCACCACGACATCATCGCCGAAATCCGCAGTTGCGCGGGAATACCAGCCATAGTCGAGCACGATCTGCAGAAGGATCATGGCGACACCAGCGGAAATGGGAATAGCCCCCTTGGGGCGCGGGCGGCGCAGGATGAATTTATAGACGACGACGGCTGCCCCCGCTGCGCCGATGCCAGCTATGAAGGTTCCAAGCAAAATGAACAACATACAGAAGGGCTCCTTGCGGGTTGAACTTGAAGGGGGCTGCGTCGCTGACGTCAGGGCGGCGGGCATTCCTGTCCATGCTTTCTTGTGACACGGAATACAGCCCTGTGATAAGGCAGCATTTCGTAGGCCACCCAATGGCTTAGACGCCGGTATGGGGCAGGCTAGATGTTGGCACCCTGCGCGTGACCAAGGGCGGATTGCTGGGTCTTGATTATGATGAAAGCATCCTTGAGATGGTTGCGTTCCAGTTCACTGAGGCTCGCGGGAGCGAGGAAATTGTCCGGTGTCTTGCCCTCGCGGATCTGACGGGCCTGATGTTCCAGCCGTATGGTGGCGATCAGGTCATAGGCATCGATCAGTCCCAGTGCGCCTTCCTGGCTGATGGTGCCCTGATCTCTTGCCTGAATGAGACGCTCGCGGGTGTTGGCTGCCGTGATTGCTCCTTGCAGGGCATAGGCGCGGGCGAGATCGACGATGGGTACGACACCATTGAGCTTGAGGTCAACGGTGTCCTTATGCTCGCCCTTGCGGATCAGCGCAAAGCCACGAAAGAAGCTGAGCGGAGGGGTATGTCCCAGCGAATTGGAGATCATGTGCGCCCTGAATATGCTGTTCTTCTTCGCCTTCTCCAGCGTTTCCTGATAAAGGCCAGCAAAGAGGCTTTCATTGCCCGTGATGGGACGTAAATCAAACATGACACTGGCCAGCATCTGGGCCATGGGGTCGGGGCGGTCGATCCATTTGTCGAAATAACCGCGCCAGACGGAGACGGGCTGCCGCCAGCGGTGATTGGTGGCCATCATCTCGCCGGGGCAATAGTAGAAACCTGCCGCATCAAGCCCATCGGAGACGAAGCGGGCAAACTGTTCAAAATAGGCACCATGTTCGGCCTCGATAAAGCCCTCATCCAGAATGAGGCAATTGTCCTGATCGGAGACGCCGGTCTGCTCCTGTCGTCCTTGCGAGCCACAGGCCAGCCAGAGATAGGGCACGGGAGCGGGGCCGAATTTTTCTTCAGCCAATTGCACGAGACGCCGGGTCAGACTGTCGGTAACATTGGTGACGATGCGGCCGATATTATGGGCATCTACGCCGGAGCCTACGAGCTGGGCCAGCATTTGCGGCACCTTGGCGACGATGGTCGCAAGGCTTTCAAAATCATTCTGCCGTTGCAGGTCGCGAATGAGGAAGGGCGCGGAGACAGCCTGACGGTGCACCAGATTGGTGTTGGTCAGGATGCCGACCAGCTTGCCGTCTGCCACAACGGGCAGATGGGTGTGGGTGCGTTCCATCATGGAGAGGAGGGCGTCAAAGCCCAGAGCGTCAGGCCCCAGCGTAAAGGGATCGGCTGTCATGACGGCGCGCACGGGTGTGTCGAGCCCAAGGCCAGCGGCAACGACCCGATGAGCCATGTCGCCTGTGGTCAGGATGCCGATCAGGCGATCCTCTTGGGTGATCAGCAGACAGGAGATATTCTTGGCTCGCATCAACTGTGCAGCTTCCGTGACCGGCATGTCCGGACCGATGGTGATCGGATCGGGGGTCATCAACGCGCCGATGGTGATCGAGATGAGATCGGTGGTCGAATCGCTCTGTCCTGCGGCTGCTGCGCGTTTGATGAGGGAGCTATCGAAAAAGGCGTGAAAAGACGGCAGGGTCTCCGTCAGGTCGAGAAATTCAGATTTGGGGATGACAAACAGGGTGCAATCCTGATTGGCAACGGCGCGGTTAGGGGCATGGCCATCGCTCAGCATGGCGCGCTCGCCAAAGCAGTTGCCCACCGTGAGATGCAGAAGCAGTGTATCCTCAGGGGTAATAAGATCCACTTCGCCAGACTGGATGAGATAGAGCCCTTCCACCTTCTGGCCAACGGACAAAATGGTCTCCCCCTTGGCAACCTCGATTTTGAGAGTGTTTCGGGCAAGCACTGCAAGACGGCTCATCTCGATGAGATCAAACGGATGCCTGTGGCTGGCGAATTCTGCAAAATCCGGTAGGCTCATGTTTCCTGTCTCCGGCTGATTTGCGGACAAAAATCCCGCCGCGATGTGCGGCGGGATCTCTCGAATTGTCTTGTTTCAGGTCGCGAGGACTCTTAAGAGATCCTCGCAGCCAGAGCCTTTAGTGATCAATTGCAGCGCCTGCGCCTTTTGGCACGCGGATGCTTTCGACCAGTTCCTGAATCTCCTTGGGAGGTTCTGCGGACATGGAGGAGACCACATAGGCAACTGCGAAGTTGATGATCGCTCCAATGGTGCCGAACGCTTCTGGTGCGATGCCAAGGAAATGATTCTCCGTGGTGTTCGCCAGCATGTTGGTGCCCGGAATGAAGAACCAGCCCTTATACATGAAGATGTAGAGCAGGGTCGACAGGATGCCGGCCAGCATGCCGAAGATGGCGCCCTTGGAGTTTACCCGTTTGGAGAAAATCCCCATCATCAGAGCCGGGAAGATCGATGAGGCTGCCAGACCGAAGGCCAGAGCCACAACCTGAGCGGCGAAGCCCGGAGGATTGAGGCCGAGATAGGCGGCAATCACGATTGCAACGGCCATGGCGACACGGGCATAGAGCAGTTCCTGCTTCTCGGTGATGTTTGGTGTGAAGGTGCCCTTCATCAGGTCATGGGAAACGGCTGACGAAATGGCCATCAACAGACCGGCAGCAGTGGAGAGCGCGGCGGCAAGACCACCGGCTGCGACCAGTGCAATCACCCAGTTTGGCAGTTTGGCGATTTCCGGGTTGGCCAGAACCATGATGTCACGGTCTACGAACAACTCGTTGCCTTTCCAGCCAAATTCGTCAGCTTTCGCTTGGAAGTCTGCGGATTTGTCATTGTAATACTGGATGCGGCCGTCGCCGTTCTTGTCTTCGAATTTCAGAAGACCGGTGGTTTCCCAATTCTTGAACCAGTCTGGACGGTTTTCATATTGCAGGTTGCCGTCTTCCGCACCAATGGTGCCGGTCTGGATGGTGTCCATCAGATTGAGGCGAGCCATGGCGCCAACGCCAGGAGCGGTGGTGTAGAGGATCGCGATGAAGACCAGAGACCAGCCTGCGGTCCAGCGTGCGTCGGAGACCTTCGGCACGGTGAAGAAGCGGATGATCACGTGGGGCAGGCCTGCGGTGCCGATCATCAGGGACATGGTATACATGAACATGTTGAGCGGGTTGGATGTAAAGGCGGTATATTCGCCAAATCCGAGGTCGGTAACCACCTGATCAAGCTTGGTGAGCAGCGGGGTGCCGGAAACATGGTCGGAGAACAGGCCAACCTGCGGCAGGAAGCTGCCGGTCAGTTCCATGGAGATGAAGATTGCCGGAATGGTGTAGGCAAGGATCAGAACGCAATATTGGGCGATCTGGGTGTAGGTGATGCCCTTCATGCCGCCCTGAACCGCATAAAGAAACACGATTGCGGTACCGATCAGCAAGCCGGTGGATGCATCCACTTCGAGGAAGCGGGAGAAAGCAACGCCAACGCCCTTCATCTGGCCGATAACATAGGTGATCGAGCAGATGATGAGGCAGGCCACGGCCACGATGCGTGCGGTGGAAGAATAGAAGCGGTCACCAATGAATTCCGGAACGGTGAATTTGCCGAATTTGCGCAGGTAAGGCGCCAGAAGCATGGCGAGAAGCACATAACCGCCGGTCCAGCCCATCAGGAACACCGATGCGCCATAGCCGTTGAAGGCAATCAGACCCGCCATGGAGATGAAGGATGCAGCCGACATCCAGTCAGCCGCCGTTGCCATGCCGTTGGCAACCGGATGGACGCCGCGACCGGCGGCATAGAATTCACCGGTCGATCCGGCGCGTGCCCAGAAGGCAATCCCGATGTAAAGCGCAAAGGACGCGCCCACAACGATGTAGGTAAGAGTTTGAAGATCCATAGTCTAGCCTCTCGCGTTCCTTATTCTTCAACGCCGAATTTCTTGTCGATCGCGTTCATGCGGATCGCATAGAAGAAGATGAGTCCCAAAAAGACCCAAATAGAGCCCTGCTGGGCGAACCAGAATCCCAGGTCGGATCCACCGACAGCGATGCCGGATAGGGCAGGACGAAGAAGCAGACCAAACCCGAAGGATGCGACGAACCAAATGACAAGGCAGATCGCGATCAGATTCAGGTTGGCTTTCCAATAGGCATGTCCGGAGTCAGTATTCTCGGTCATATTTCCCCCCATGGTGCTGAACCGCTCTGCGGCTCATGTTCCATTCTGAAAGGTCTGTTTTGGACGGCTATGTCTGTTTCGGTAGAGTTCCTCAGCTGCACCGCGACATTTTTTATTCCGACTTATGACAAGACCCTGTGAGTTGTAAGACACAGATAACCTGAATATAGGCATCTATCCTTGCTGTGATCTAAAATGAGAGGGTGGGGTAATTCAATTGATGTTTCGTATAATTCCTTTATCCTTTAGTCTCTTGATGTGTAAAAGGGATTTATACTGAAGTGTTGGGTCGGTTGGGTGGTTTTGACTGGTCTTTTTACTTTAGTTTTATTTATAGGAAAGTCTAATTTTGAAGCTTTGTTTTGCATGCGCGAAGCCGCGTGAGCGGACTTTGTTGCGCTGCGGTATCGATTGCTGTTTGGTGTGCTACGGGCTGGTTTTGGGCGGGAAATCCCGTCTTTTCAAATGCGGTTGTTGGGCTCTTGAAAGGGGGGCGAGCCGTTAGGTGATTGACCTTGCCGCCGCGCTCATGCATATGAGAGCCATGTCACATCCGCCCAGCCTGACCCCGCCTCTGGTCAATTACAGCCCGCCCACGGAGCCCTATCTCGAAGTGCTCTATGAGGACGCGCATTTTGTGATCATCAACAAGCCATCGGGCCTGTTGAGTGTGCCGGGCAAGGCTGAAGAGCATTGGGACTGTCTGGATTACCGTGCGCGACAGCATTTTGGCGATACGCGAATCGTTCACCGGCTGGATATGGATACCTCAGGCATCATGGTGCTGGCGCGCACTGATGACTGCCATCGCAATCTGGGACGGCAATTTGAAAAGCGCAAGGTCGAGAAGAGCTATGTGGCGCGGGTCTGGGGCGCAATGGCCGAGGATCGGGGCACGGTGGATCTGCCGTTGATCTGCGATTGGCCGAACCGGCCCAAGCAGATGGTGTCCTTCGAGCATGGCAAGAAGGCGGTGACCGACTGGCAGGTGATCGACCGCGATGCGGTCAGCACGCTGGTGCGGCTGTTCCCCCACACGGGGCGTTCCCATCAGCTGCGCGTTCATATGCTCAGTCTGGGGCATGTCATCATGGGGGATCGCTTCTATGCCCAAGGCGAGGCCTTGGACGCTGCAGACAGGCTGATGCTGCATGCCGAAACGCTACGTTTCATTCATCCAGACAAGGGGGAATGGATGGATTTCATCAGCCCTTGTCCGTTTGGCTAGCGAAGTCGTCTGTTAAGTCTGGCCGTTTGGTTAGCCAAGCGGTTCGGGGCATTCAGGCGCTACGCCGTTTCAACTGTTCCAGTGTTTCATGCAGACTTGAAAGAAAGCGTGAGCGATCGGCCTTGGAGAAGGGGGGCGGACCGCCGCCGATGTCGCTGGTCTCACGTAAATCCGCCATCAGGTTGCGCATGGCGACTGCCGAGCCGATGGAATTTTCCGTAAAAGGCTTGCCGGTGGTGCCGATGACGCTGGCGCCCTTTGTTATGCAGCGTTGGGCGAGCAGAATGTCGGCTGTGACCACCACCGCCTTCGGGTGGGCAATGTCGGCGATATGGTCGTCGGCCACATCCGGTCCATCCTCCACCTTGACGAAAGAGATGGGCACCGCCCATTCGTCTTTGCGCGGCAGGCGCATGAACTGGTTGGCCACAAGCGTAACCGGAACGCCATGGCGCTCGGCTACCTTGTAGACCTCTTCCTTGACGGGGCAAGCATCGGCGTCGACCAGAATTTCGACCGGTCGGGAGGTTGCTTGCTCCGATTGTTCTTCACTCATTTGTCTTTGTCCACCAGACAGATCTGAATATCTGCGACGTTGGTGCCCGTGGCGCCGATCATCAGGTGATCACCGGCAAGTTCAAGGGCCTTGTAGCTGTCATTGTTGGCCAGAAGCGCCTGTGGTCTTTCGCCGGTCTGGCGAATGCGGTGGAGGGTTTCGGCATCCACCAGCCCTCCGGCGCTGTCTGTTGGTCCATCGCGTCCATCGGTGCCGCCGGACAAGAACACCCAGTCCCCTTCAATCGGGTTGGCTTCATTGGCGGCTGCAAAGCGCAGGGCCAGTTCCTGATTGCGTCCGCCCTTGCCATCGCCCTTCAGGGTGACAGTGGTTTCGCCGCCCCAGATATAGACAGTCTTCTGCTCTTCGGGCGCGTTTCTGGCGGCTTCGAGCAACTGGGGGGCGATCTCTTCCACGTCGCCTTCGAGCAGGTCGTCCAGAATGAGACCGCGCCAGCCCATGGGCAGGGACTCCAATATGGCATCAAGACTGAGCCGGTTGGAGCCTATGAGCAGGTTGGTCGTATTGGAGAAATCGATCTCCGCCTCTCCTCCGTCTGCCTCCAGTGCGGCTTTGACTGATGGGGGCAACTGATCCACAAGGCCCTTGGCTTCAAACAGGGCCAGAGCGTCTTTCTTGCTGCCAAGCGGCGGATTGGTCGGGCCCGAGGCTATGACGCTGAGATCATCACCGACCACGTCGGAGAGAATATAGCTCTGAACAGGGGCAGGCGCTGCCAATTGGCTGAGGCCGCCGCCTTTGAGCAAAGACAGGTTTTGGCGAACCAGATTCATTTCCTGAATATTGTAGCCATTTGCGAGCAGCAACTTGTTGATAGCGATTTTATCGTCAAGGTTGAGGCCTGGGAGCGGCGCAGGTAGGAGAGCTGAGCCGCCGCCACTGATCAATACGATGACGCGGTCTTCAGGGGTGGTCGTTGCCAGCAGATCCATGATGGCCTTGCCCGCTTTCAGGCCGTTTTCATCGGGAACCGGATGGGCTGCCGCATAGCAGGTTGCTCCCTCAATGGGGGCGTCATTTTCGTAGTTGGTGATGACAAGACATTCATAGGCAGTGTCCGCTGGCAGGGCCTTGAGGCATGTTTGCGCCATGGCGCCCGCCGCTTTGCCAAGGGCAATGATCAGATATCGCCCTTCTTGCAGGGGAACCAGAGGGGTTTGTTCGAATGTCTTTTCCAGAGCCAGACGTGGATCTGCCGCCGCAACGCCTGCCTCAAACAGGGCTGTTGCCAGATCGCGCAATTGTTCGATGTCATTTCCGGTGTCTGTCACCATCGCCTCCCGCGTTTGTTTGGTATGACTATAGTGGTGCGGCGGGAAAAGGACCAGTCATGTCTCCTTGTTGAGGGCATGCAAGCAGAGGGCTTGTGAAAAAGCAGGTCCTTTCTTTCAAGGATCGTCTTTCAGGGCTGTCTTGTTGCATGTCTCGGGGAAGGCGAAAGGAGTGTTGGCACAAAAAAGATGCCCTGTCCCAGACGGATCTGGGACAGGGCATGATTGCCACTTGGGCGGGGGTCGAATCTCATGCAAAATCGGGGAGGAGGCAGCATGAGACTAGAGGGGGTCCCCGTCGCAAATGACCTCGCCTCTTTGCAGAGGCTTCGTTGGCTCACTTACAAGGGACAGTTTAAGACTTTCGTCTTATGCGCAAAAGAGGTTTTATCGCCTACCAGCCTTGATGGGACTGCATGACTAGGCCCTAAATTGCGGATTTTCTTAGATATTTTTACGTATTTTAGTTGTCTCTGTGGTCGTAGAAGGTCATGGCGTCCCATTCGCGCGGGTTTGGATGAACGCGCGGCTCTGAGGATCCAAGATTCTGGAAAATCTTCAGGGCGAGGGAAAAGGGGTTGAGGCTTTTTTCGGACATGGGTTCCACTTTCTCGTCATCATGTGTGGTTCGTATCGTACGGCGTCTTGATGCATATTTTGGCGGTTTTCTGCAGATTTTGAAGAGACAAGTTTGCGACTCATTTATGCACCATATGCATATCTTCAAATTTGATGATGCAAATATGTGATGTCGAAGGGCGCTGACAAGGGACAAAAAACGTGATATGTTCCTGTTATGTTCTTTTTCGGAGTGAGACATGTATGAGCGGTTTGATGAAGCCTTTCCTCTAAGAGGGGGACGAGCGCATGAGGTGACCGGACAGGGCGCCGCTGTCTTTGCCGCGATTGCTTGCGGGGTTGGGGTGCGAATGGATAAGCGGCCAGCCATGTGGCTGGTTGAAGAGTGGCGGGCGGAGGGGCTCAATCCGGATGGATTGGCGCTGTTTTGTGATCCGCGCCATGTGCTGCTGGTGCGGGTGTCTGATCAAAAAGCCATGTTGGCCGCTGCCGAAGAAGCTTTGCGGTCTGGCGCTGTTTCGACAGTGGTGGCTGAGGTGCCGCGTGATCTCACCTTCACGGCGGGGCGACGCCTGCAATTGGCCGCAGAGGAAGGCAAGGCTACGGGCATTTTGATGATCGGCGAGGGGATGGGCAATAATGCGGCGGAAAGTCGCTGGCATTGTACACCGCTCTTCTCCCCGAAATTCCGGCAAAATCAGGTGGCTATGCAGTCGCTTCAGACTCCCGACTCGACTCTTCAGCGTTGGCAGCTTATAAAGAACAAATCAGGAACATTAGGGTGTTGGGATCTTGTTTGGGATGCAGAGACGCGTCGTGTCATTGTGGTTTCCGAGGCTGGCGAGCGACCGCATTCTGCGGCGCGCGGTGGGGACGACTCCTTTTGCCCTCACGTTGCAGCAGAGTAATGCCGAGCGGCTTTATTGCCTGAATGAGAGCGCCGAGCGGGAAGGGCTTCAGCGCGGTATGGGGCTGGCAGATGCCCGGGCCCTGTGCCCGTCCTTGCAGACCATGCCGGCAGATCGTGAGGCGGACGCGCATTTCCTGCAATTGCTGGCGCGTTGGGCCGGACGCTTCTGCCCCTGGGTTGGGTTGGATGGCGACGACGGCCTGTTGCTGGATGTGACGGGCTCCACTCATCTGTTTGGTGGCGAACTGGCGCTGCTGGAGGTCATCGAGGAGCGTTTGGCGCGAGGCGGAATTTCCGTGCAGCAGGGGCTTGCGGATACGCGCGGTGCGGCTTGGGCGCTGGCCCATTATGGCGGCTGGATGCCCGATGAGGCCCGGGGGGATGCTTCCGGTTCTGGACATGTTGAGACGGAGGCCAGCACGGCGGCGCATGAGAAAAGATCTTCCGGCCTTGCGGTGCGGCTGGCTCTTTCGGGCAAGGCACTTGCTGCTATCGGGCATTTGCCGGTTGCTGCCTTGCGGCTGGAAGAAAAGGTCTGCACGGGGCTGATGCGGCTTGGGGTGCGCACCATCGAGGCGCTTTATGCCCTGCCACGGGCGACGGTGACCCGCCGCTTCGGGTTGGAGCCCTTGATGCGGTTGGATCAGGCGCTGGGGCACAGGGAGGAGGCCATCTCTCCTCTGTCCGAGGCGCCCCATTACGGGGTGCGGATGAGCCTGCCCGAACCGATCGGGCTGGCCGATGATGTCATGGCGGTGGCGGCCAAACTGCTGGACCGGCTTTGCAACAAGCTGGACCGGCAGGGCGCCGGAGCGCGGGTGTTGCAACTGACCATGCGGCGCATGGATATGGAGGCCAGTCAGGTGGAATTGCGGCTGGCGCGTCCGATGCGGGAAGCGGCGCGGATTCTGCCTCTGTTCGAACGCAGCGTGGGCGAGGTGGATGCCGGTTTCGGGATCGACATGATGCGGCTGGAAGCCACTGTTGTAGAACCCATGGCCGATGACCAGATGACGAGCGTGGTGTTGAGCAATGGGGGCCGTGAGGCGGACAGGGAAGCCGCATCAAGGGGCGAAGATCACGCGCTAGATGATCTGGTCTCCCGGCTTGGTAGTCGCATAGGGCTAGAGAATATCCTGCGCTTTGTTCCTGCCGACAGCCATATTCCAGAGCGTAGTTTTTCTTTGCAACCTGCTGCATGGACCAAAGCGGTTGCCGCCTGGCCGGGGCTTGGAGGAAAAAAGGGGGCTGATCGGGACGCCCGCAAAGAGGGGACGCAGAACGAAGAGGCCAGCGGTCCCCGCTCACCGCGCCCTGTGCGGCTGTTTCCGCCTGAGCCCATCGTGCTGCCTTTATCCTCGGAGCCTGATCCTGTGCGCCGTGAGCCGCCAGCACATTTTCGTTGGCGACGGATGCAGCTGTCCGTGGCCTATGCGCGCGGGCCGGAACGGATTGCGCCGGAATGGTGGTGGGAGGATCCTGCATGGCGGTCTGGCATTCGGGACTATTGGTGGGTGGAGACGCGGCAGGGTTGGCGTCTCTGGCTGTTCCATACGCCACAAAACCGTTTGACCCATCTTTCCAGTTGGTTCGTGCAGGGTGAATTTGCATGACGAGTAATCCCACCCGCGCACAAGGCGCGGCCACGCCACCTGCAAAGGGGCCGACGCCGAATTCCGGTGCCGTGTCGCCCGAGCAGTTGGCCACGATGCGGCCGACCGCTTATGCGGAACTGTGTGTCGCGTCCAATTTTACCTTCCTTATGGGGGCGTCTCATCCTGAAGAGTTGGTCATTCGCGCAGCCGAGCTTGGGTTGGAGGCGATTGCCATCACAGACCGGAATTCTCTGGCTGGTGTGGTGCGGGCTTTTTCCGCACTCAAGGAGTTGAAACGCCAGATCGAGGAGCAAGCCGACAAGCAGTTGGAGGCGATCAAGCTGCGCTCTAGCCAGCGGATCGATCCGTCCAGCCGTCAACCACTGGACGCCGAGGGAACTGCTGAGCTATCGGCTGCTGGGGTGGTCAAGCTGCCGCGCCTTATTACCGGGGCGCGTCTGGTGCTTACCGACAGCTCCCTTGATTGGGTGGCGCTGCCCACAGATCGGGCTGCCTATCAGCGGCTGACGCGGCTGTTGACCCTTGGCAAGCGGCGGGCCGAGAAGGGGGAATGCCTTCTTCATTTTGCCGACCTGCTGGAAGCCGGATCGGGGATGATGCTGATTGCTCTGCCGCAGGCAGGGCTGGAATACCCCGATGTCGAGCCGCAGATCAGGCGGGCGGTGGCCCAGTTCCCCGGACGTGTTTTTCTGGGGGCCGCGCCTGCCTATAATGGGTCGGATCAGGCCTGGTTTGATGCCTGTTCTGCCCTTGCCTACAAGTTGGCTGCTCCCATGGTGGCGGTGGGGGATGTGCTTATGCATCACGGGCGGCGGCGGCAGTTGGCCGATGTGCTGACCTGCTTGCGCGAACATATCACCATTGATGATATCGGCTCCCGCGCTCTGCCCAATGCTGAGCGGAGGCTCAAGGGAGCGGCGGATATGGTGCGGCTTTATCGGCGCCATCCGGCGGCGATCCGGCGCGCCACTGAGATTGCCATGCGCTGTAGCTTCATCCTTGATGAGTTGAGCTATCAATATCCCGATGAGGTGGCGGGTGAGGAAAGTCCGCAGGCGCGGCTTGAGCGGCTGACCAATGAGGGGCTTGCCCGGCGCTATCCGCAAGGGGTGCCGGAGAAATCCCGTTCTTTGGCCGATAAGGAACTGGCGCTTGTCGGTAAGCTCGGGTTCGCTGCCTATTTCCTCACCGTGCATGACATCGTGGCTTTTGCGCGCAGCAAGGATATCCTTTGTCAGGGGCGCGGCTCTGCGGCCAACTCGATCCTCTGTTTTGCTCTCGGGATTACCGATGTGGCGCCGGAAACCATCACCATGGTGTTCGAGCGCTTTGTCTCTGAGCATCGTGGCGAGCCGCCTGATATCGATGTGGATTTCGAGCATGAGCGGCGCGAAGAGGTGATCCAGCATATCTATGAGCGCTATGGCCGTCACCGTGCTGGCCTTTGCGCCACGGTGATCCATTTCCGTACACGCTCGGCCATTCGCGAGGTGGGCAAGGTGATGGGCCTGTCGCAGGATGTGACGGCGGCACTTTCCGGCCAGATCTGGGGCTGGTCGACCGATGGGGTGGACATGAAGCGGATGCGCGAGCTGGGGCTTGATCCGAGTGACCGGCGGTTGATGCAGACTATCGGCCTGATCGCTGAAATTATCGGTTTCCCGCGTCACCTCTCTCAGCATGTGGGCGGTTTCATCATTACGCGCGGGCGGCTGGATGAGCTTTGCCCGATCGAGAATGCTGCGATGGAAGACCGTACCATCATCGAGTGGGACAAGGATGATATTGATGCGCTGGGCATCCTCAAGGTGGATATTCTGAGCCTCGGCATGCTGACCTGCATCCGTAAGAGCTTCGATCTGCTCAGGGAGCATGAGGGGCTTGTGCATAGCATCGGCTCGGTGCCGCAGGAGGACGGGGCGACCTATGACATGCTGTGCGTGGCCGATGCGGTGGGGGTGTTTCAGGTGGAGAGTCGGGCGCAGATGAACTTTCTACCCCGCATGCGCCCGCGCACCTTTTACGATCTGGTGGTCGAGGTGGCCATCGTGCGGCCCGGCCCCATTCAGGGGGGGATGGTACATCCCTATATCAACCGACGGCAGGGGCGGGAGAAGGTCTGGTTCCCCTCCACGGCGCTGGAAGAGGTGCTGGGAAAGACGCTCGGAGTGCCTTTGTTTCAGGAACAGGCAATGCAGATTGCCGTGGTGGCTGCTGGCTTTAGCCCCGAGGAAGCCGACCGGCTGCGGCGCTCGCTTGCCACCTTCCGGCGGATGGGGACTATTCACAGCTTCAAGGAGAGGTTCGTGAGTGGCATGCTGGAGCGAGGCTATGACAAGGATTTTGCCGAGCGCTGCTTTTCGCAGATCGAGGGTTTTGGTGAATATGGCTTTCCGGAGAGCCACGCGGCGGCTTTTGCCATGCTGGCCTATGTGTCGGCATGGCTCAAATGCCATCACCCTGCGGTTTTTGCTTGTGCCCTGCTCAACTCCCAGCCGATGGGATTTTATGCGCCGGCACAGATTGTGCGGGATGCACGCGAGCATGGCATCGAGATTCGGCCCATTTGCGTCAATAACAGCGCTTGGGACAATATGCTCGAGCGGCGGCTGGATGGGGCGCTGGCCATCCGGCTCGGCTTTCGCCAGATCAAGGGCTTTTCCGCCGAGGATGCCGACTGGATCGTGGCAGCAAGAGGCAACGGCTACCCCGATCCGCAAAGCGTCTGGCAGCGGGCAGGCCTTAAAGGCGGGGCGATGGAGCGACTGGCCGAAGCGGATGCCTTTGTCAGCATGGAGATGGGGCGACGCGAGGCGCTCTGGCAGGTCAAGGCCCTGTCTGGCCTCAAGCCGTTGCCGCTGTTCAACGATCCGATTGATGGCGAGTGCATCAATGAGCCCTCGGTCTCCTTGCCGCAGATGCATCTGGGGGAAGAGGTGGTAGAGGATTATGTTTCCATGCGCCTGTCCCTGCGGGCGCACCCGATGGAACTGCTGCGCCCCTCCATGCCGGATCTGACCACCCATGGCGATCTGATGGTCACTTCGCTCAAGAGAGTGACCGTCTGTGGTCTGGTCATCACCCGGCAGCGCCCCGGTACTGCGTCGGGGGTCATTTTCGTGACACTGGAAGATGAGACCGGCGTTGCCAACGTCGTTGTTTGGCCCAAGATCTACAAGGCATTCCGGCGGGCGGTGATTACGGGGCGATTGCTCAGGGTGCATGGTACGCTGCAGAAGGAGGGCATTGTGGTGCATCTGATTGCCGAGCGGGTGGAAGATCTGTCGCACCGGCTCTCCGAGTTGGGACATCCGCTTGATGATGCTGTCGGCATCACCAATCCGCAGGCAGATGAGGCGCCACGGGGGCGTCCGGCCAAGGGGCTAGAGCGCGTACCATCGCGGGCCCGACACCCCCGCGAGCAGGCCAAGAAACTATTCCCGAGCCGTGATTTTCACTAGCGGATTTCGTGTGCGGATTTCGTGTGCGGATGCGTGCCGGATATCGGTTTTGGCAGGTCAAAAGTCTGTTTTCCCCAGAGGTGGATAGATTGCGCCGGAGCCTTTCGCAGGTGCGAAAGAAAGCTGGTGGGGAATTCGTAGGCAATTGCTAATTTTTTGAGCAAACTGGCAAAATCGGATTGCGCAGGCGCAGCGTCGGAACCTTTTCGTGAAATCGATTTCGGTCCTTTTCTTTCAATGAGATGCCCGATTTGGGTGGTTAGCCAAAAGGTGAATATACTGGAGGTTGCCGAAACCGGTTTCGGAAAGCAGACTTGGCGCGGGAGGATGCCGTGCACAAGTCTGAAGAACATGACGGCAAGGGGCGTCAGAGCAAAAAATCACGCGTGACCATCAAGGAAGTGGCCTATGCCTTGGGTATTTCCAAGAGCACTGTTTCCAGGGCGCTGAATGGCTATTCGGATATCGCGGAACATACGCGTCTGAAAGTCCAGCGCACGGCGCAGGAACTTGGCTACAAGCCCATGATTCACGCGCAGGCCATTCGCACCGGTCTGGTGCGGTCGCTTGGCATGGTGCTCAATGCGGATAGCCATGACGGGCACCGGCCGTTTCTTGCCGACTTTATTGACGGGATTTCCCGGCGGGCCAGTCAGGACAGTTGGACCCTGACCGTGGCTACCGCGAGCCACGCGCTGGGTGTGCTGACGACAATCAAGCGCCTGAGCGACGAGCATACGGTGGATGGCTTTATCCTGCCGCGGACACGCATTGAGGATCCTCGGGTGCATTATCTGGTCAAGGCGCATGTTCCCTTCATCATGTTCGGGCGTACCGGCGATGATACGGAGTGCGGCTGGTATGACATCGATGCCGCCAAGGCCATGCAGGAGGCGGTGTTGCGGCTGGTTGGCATGGGGCATGTGCGCATTGGTTTCATCAACGGGCTGGAGCGCTACATGTATGCCAAGGTGCGCTATGAGGGCTATTGCGAAGGTTTGAAAAAGGCAGGGCTCCCCTATGAGGACTGTCTGGTGCGCCATGATGCTGTGACCCGCAGGGATGGTGCTCGGGAGGGGGCGATCCTGCTGGATCTGCCTGAAAGGCCAACGGCGATTATCTGCGCGGTCGATCTCGCCGCGCTGGGTGTTTATCGGGCTGCCCATGACAGGCAGCTGATGATTGGCAGTGATCTGTCGATCATTTCTTACGACGGTATAGCTGAGGGGGAATATGCATCCCCGCCACTTACCAGCTTTTTCGTCGATAACAGGGAAGCGGGGGAACGCCTCGCCGATCTGCTCATCAGGCGTATCCAGGGGGACGCGCCTGAATCGCTTCGCCAATTGGGGGAGGCGCATTTGATTGCGCGGGCATCGGATGGCCCGCCGGTCATTCGATCCGCTTGAACTTATTTTCAGTGTTGCAATTTGGGAGGTTTGACAATGACATTATCTTTAGGCAGCAAACGCTTGACCGGTCTCATGGTTGGGACAGCGCTTGCTCTTGGATGCACCATGGTGACGGCTTCGGCCGAAGGCATCCGTTTCTGGACGACCGAAGAACAAACGCCGCGTCTGGCACGTCAGCAGGAAATGGCCAAGGACTTCGAAGCTGAAACCGGCATTTCGGTTGAGGTGATCCCGGTGACCGAGAAGGATCTCGGCACGCGCGCCACAGCAGCCTATGCTGCTGGCGATCTGCCGGATGTCATCTATCATCCGCTTCAATATGCGCTGCCTTGGGTAGAAGCGGGCATTCTTGATGCCTATGCTGCAACAGACGTAATCGACAATCTGGGCAAAGACACCTATGCCCCCGGTGCGCTGGCCATGGCGGCAACCGAAGATGGCTATGCCTCTGTGCCGGTGGACGGCTGGACCCAGATGATCGTTTATCGCAAGGATCTGTTCGACGCCAAGGGTCTGAAAGCGCCCAACACCTATGCTGATGTGGAAGCCGCTATCAAGGCCCTGCATAATCCGCCTGAAATGTATGGCTTCGTGGCCGCGACAAAGGTGGACGAAAACTTCATGAGCCAGGTTCTCGAGCATGTATTCCTGGCCAATGGCGTGTCTCCTGTCGACAAAGATGGCTTCAAGCCTCTGGACGTTAAAAAGACAACGGAAGTGCTCGACTTCTACAAGGCTATCGTCAAGGCTTCTCCTCCAGGGGAACTCTTTTGGAAACAGTCTCGTGAACTCTATTTTGCTGGCAAGGCTGCGATGATCATCTGGTCGCCGTTCATTCTTGACGAACTGGCTGGTCTTAGGGATTCGGCCCCGCCGACCATCAATGACGATCCGACCAGCCCTGAACTGGCTTCCAAAACCGGTATCGTCACCAATTTCGCCGGACCATCCAACCCGGGCGGCGCTGCATGGGGCGACATCCGCTATTTCGGCATCACATCTGATGCAGATATCGAAGCGGCTGAAAAGTTCGTCGAATATTCCATGAATGCGGGCTACACACAGACCCTTGCCATTGCTCCGGAAGGCAAATTTCCGGTTCGTCGTGGGGATGCGGATAACCCGACCAAATTCATTGATGCATGGTCCAAGCTGCCGGTTGGTGTTGATCGCAAGAAGCCGCTTGCCGACCTTTATCCATCCGAGATGATCGGCGAGATCGTTGCCGGTCTGGATGTCGCCCAGCGTTGGGGCGTCAAGGAAGGGCAACTGGCTCTGGCTTCGAAAATGATCAACTCCCAGGTCTTTAACCAGATTGTCCGCAAATACACCGATGGTGTCATTGGTGCGGAAGAAGCTGTTGCCTCTTTGAACGAGGAACTGGCGAAAATCCAATAAGGTATTGACTTGAAACTGTTTGCACCGGGCGACTTGTTGTTGCCCGGTGTGAAAAGCGGAGCCTCTTCTCATGTCGACCACTGACTATCCAAACAGTTCTACGGGAGCAGGGCACCAGCCCACTGCGCTCGCCCCTCCACGATCGGGACCTCTGGCCAAGAGAGAAGCGCGCCTTGCCTGGGGGTTGCTGACGCCGACGCTTTTGAGCGTGGCTCTGGTCATCATTCTCCCCTTGTTGGCGATCTTCTGGATCAGTGCCAAACCGATCGGTTTGAGCGACCTCAGACCCACGACGCCCGATGTCTATGAGCGGGTGCGGGGCAAGGTGTCCGCTGCGGGGGATAGGGTGACGATTGAATATCGTCTGACAAATTCTTCGCGTGAGAAGCCGATTGCCAATGTCACCATGTCCGATGTCTGGCCTGCTGGCCTTGAACCGGTGTCTCTGGATGAGCGCTGCACGCTCGCCGCAGGGCAGCTCTCTTGCAATCTGGGCGATTGGGAGGCTGGTCATCGGGAAAGACTGCTCATTGAGGTGGTTGCTCAGGAGCCCTTCATCAATAGCGATGTGAATGTGCGTGACACCGAGCCGGTCATGACGGGCGATGCGAGTTCTGATCTGTTCAACCTGACCTTCACTTGGGACAATTTCCGCTCTGTCTTCGACAGTGGTGAATTTCTCGAAGTGCTTTGGGTGACGCTCTTCTACACCGTGGTTGGCACCATCGGAGCGTTGGTGGTTGGTATGCTCGCCGCTCTGATGCTCAACAAGAGTTTTACCGGACAAGGCATTTTGCGCGGGCTGTTTCTCTTCCCCTATGTGGCGCCGGTTATCGCGGTTGCCTTCACATGGGTGACGTTGCTGGATCCATTCTCGGGCTCATTCAATGCGCTGCTGGTGCAAATGGGACTGATAGAGACGCCGATCAACTTTTTCGGGCAGCGGCCTCTGGCTTTGTTTACCGTGACGGCGTTTGAAATCTGGCGCTATTTTCCGCTGTCCTTCCTGTTCATTCTGGCGCGGATGCAGTCGATTGATCATGACATCTATGAGGCAGCTGATATGGATGGGGCATCGCCTTTCCAGAAATTCTACTATCTCTCCTTGCCGCAATTGATGGGCATTCTGTCGGTGCTGTTCCTGTTGCGCTTCATCTGGACGTTCAACAAGTTCGACGACATCTTCCTGATGACGGGCGGCAATGCGGGAACGCGTACGCTAACCGTGAATGTGTATGAGCAGGCCTTTGCCATTTCCAATATCGGCGCGGGGGCTGCGGTTGCTGTGGTCATCTTCGGGTGCCTTCTGGCCTTCTCATTCTTCTTCTTCCGGTTCATTTCAAGGGAGGAAGGGCTATGAAAAATGGATATCTGCTCGCCGCCGTGGTTGGTGTGTTATGGAGCCTTACCATCATCGTGTGCCTGACCATCGTTATGGCCTTTTCAACCGGCCTTCCGGTGCATCCGGTCTGGCTTGCAGCCATCGTGCAAGGGGCTGCCGTGGGGCTGGTGGCGCTATATGTGCCCAGTCGTTTGCTCGGCATTCTCATCAGCTTTGCGTTGGTGCTTGGGGTCAGTTTCATGCAACCCTTCGGCATAAGCCTCTCTGAAAAAAGCTTTGCGCAGGGCGTTGGTGTGCTGGTTCTGGTTTTGGGGCTCTCTGTTCCGCTGAGCATCATGACGAAGGGAATGCCTGCGGGCACGCTCACGCGGCACCAGTTTGAAGAAGGGATCGTGCGGTTTCTGACCGGCTTTGGCTATGTCTTCTTCACCGCCATCGTTGTCGTGCCCTTTTATGTAATGTTGATGACGTCGGTGAAGGGGCAGCAGGCCTTGTTGCTCAATCCGCTGGATTTCTCGATTGAATGGGATAAGGGGTGGGATCTTTTCCGGTCCTATCAGGAGCTATTCACCCAATATAATTTTGGAAGCTACTTGTTGACCTCCTTCCTTGTTTCTGTGGCCACTGTCGCGGTGACTTTGCTCTTCAGCGTGCCGGGCGCCTATGCGGTGGCGCGGTTGCGCTTCAAGGGGCAAGCTGTCATGTCCCGCTCGATCCTGCTCATCTATATGGTGCCGATGATCGTTCTGGCACTGCCGATCTATGTGGGTTTCTCCATGTTCGGGTTGCGAAACTCGCTGTTTGGCCTGCTGCTGATCTATCCGGTGACAACCATTCCGGTCTCGCTTTATATGCTGCAGGGCTATTTCCGCGGCCTTCCTGCTGAAATCGAGGAAGCTGGATTGATGGATGGCCTTTCCCGGCTTGGTGTGATCTGGAAGATCACATTACCGTTATCGCTTCCCGCTCTGGCATCAGTTTCGCTTTATGTATTTATGATTGCGTGGAACGAGTTCCTGCTCGCCTTCATGCTGCTTGATGATCCGAGCAAATTCACGCTAACGCGCGGCGTTACAATGCTCAATTCTTCCGAGGTGCCACGACAGCATCTGATGGCCGGGGCAGTGATTGCTACATTGCCGATTCTCGTGCTGTTTCTTGGGCTTGAGCGCTTCATGACCAAAGGCCTGACCGCAGGCTCTGTTAAAGGATGATTTGATTAATGGCTATCTCAGACGACAAACTGGACCGGCAAGCGCGCCGGATCCTGCGACAAAACGATCGCGGGGGATACACGGTGCCCACAGCGGGGCTGTATCCTTATCAATGGAACTGGGATTCCTGCTTTGCTGCATGGGGCTTCTCTTCTTTTGATGTCAAAAGGGCCTGGTTCGAGATCCACACGCTCTTCACCGGGCAGTGGGATACGGGCATGGTGCCGCACATTATCTTCCACAAGAGGGCCGATGGCTACTTCCCCGGACCGGATGTCTGGGGCGTGGATCGGGTGCCGCATACGTCAGGTATTACGCAGCCTCCTGTTGCCGCAACGCTCATTCGCTCAATTTATGAGCAGGATAAGCGCTACGGGCGGGTGCATATGGAGCTTATTTACGGGCGTCTTGTCAGTTGGCATCGCTGGTTCATGAAAAGCCGGGTCGAGCGGGGCATGGTGGCCATCACCCATCCGTGGGAAAGCGGCCGCGACAATGCGGTTGATTGGGATAGCGCCATGGCAGCCGTTTCCACCGAAGGGGTGGGGGAATATACCCGTCGGGACACCAGCCACGTTGATCCTTCCATGCGTCCCAAGAAGGAAGACTACGACCGTTATCTCAAGATGCTCTATTACGGTCGCGAAAGCGGCTGGGATGAGGAGAAGATCCGTGAAGGATCGCCTTTCCGTGTCGCCGATGTGGGAATGACGTTCATCTTCCTGAGGGCCTGCCGAGATCTGTTGCAGATCGCGATGGATCTTGACCATCTGACACCGGAGATCGAAGGCTGGATCGCGGAGCTGGAAGAAGGGGTGCGCAATCACTGGAACCCGGCTGGCTACTATGACAGCATTGACCTCAGGAGTGGCGAATTCACCGGATCGCTCAGCTCGGCCTCATTCCTTTGCTGGTATGCGGGCATCGACAACGAGACAATGAAGGCCCATCTGGAGGACATTCTGCAAAAGGTGACCTTCGGGGTGCCATCCTATGATCCGCGCGATGAGAAGTTCGAGCATCTGCGCTATTGGCGCGGGCCGGTCTGGGGCATCATCAATGCGTTGATCGGCATTGGGCTCAATGAACGTGGCTTGACGCAACTGGCGGGCCGCTTGCGCAAGGATACGCGCGACCTGATTACCGAGCATGGTTTCTACGAATATTTCAGTCCTGTCGACGGGACACCGGCGGGCGGTGACAAATTCACCTGGACAGCTTCGATCTGGCTGACCTGGGCGGGCCCGCATGCAAAGGGGAGGTTCTAGCATGGCATCGATTGAACTCAAGGCGGTAGAGAAATGGTTTGGTGAACTGCAAGTCATCAAAGGCGTTGATCTGGCCATCGAGGAGGGGGAGTTCATCATTTTTGTCGGACCATCGGGCTGTGGCAAATCCACCTTGCTCAGAACCATCGCGGGACTGGAGGAGTGCTCTCGCGGTGAGATTCTGATTGAGGGGCGCAATGTCACCGCCGACCCACCAGCCTCTCGCGGGTTGGCCATGGTGTTCCAGTCCTATGCGCTTTATCCGCATATGAATGTGCGCGACAATATGGGCTTCGGCCTGAAAACGGCGGGAACGCCCAAGGCCGAGATCGAGGAAAAGGTCAATGAAGCGGCGCGGGCATTGAAGCTGGAGACTTATCTGGACCGCAAGCCCAAAGAGCTTTCCGGCGGTCAACGCCAGCGCGTTGCCATCGGCCGGTCCATCGTGCGCAATCCGACGGCCTTCATGTTTGACGAACCCCTATCGAACCTTGATGCTGCGCTGCGGGTGGAAATGCGTTACGAGCTGGCCAAGCTGCATCGGGAGCTGAAGGCGACGATGATTTATGTAACCCACGATCAGGTGGAAGCCATGACATTGGCCGACCGTATCGTGGTGTTGCGCGATGGTATTATAGAGCAGGTCGGCTCACCCCGTACGCTCTATGAACGGCCGGGGAACCTGTTTGTGGCCCAGTTTATCGGCTCACCGAAGATGAATATCATGCCTTGCACGACCCAAGGAGATAATTACCTGCTGGAAGGTGCGCGCGGTGGCGTGCAAACCCAGCCCGGCGTGGCCAGCCATATCGGTGTGCGACCAGAAGCCATTTCGATAGGCGAGAAGGGCGAGGGTCAGTGCGACGGCGTGGTTGATATTGTTGAATATCTCGGCTCGGATACCCATCTGCTGGTCGATTGTGGCGGGCTCGGTGCTATTGGCGTGCGTCTTGATGGTGATGCCGCTGTGGAACCGGGCGATGAGGTTGGTCTGATTTTCAATCCCGACAAGCTGCATTTCTTTGATGAGGCAGGCTTGGCTTTGCCGCGCCAATGATGGGGGGCACTCTGCTGTTTGCGGGTGTTGCAATGTTGCGCATTCCGGTCTTTTTTCCCTTTTGAAACGACAGGGTTGAAGAGCTGAAAAGCGCGCACTGCCAGATGAGCAAACGGGGCAAGAAAAAAACGGGGCGGCATGGCCGCTCCGTTTTCAGTTTTCGGGAGGAGGACTGGATTTCTATCAAACGAACCGGTTGACCAGATTTTCCAGTTTTTCTTGTTTACCGGAGCGTGGCTCTGGATTGATGTCGTCTTTGAGAACGCGCTCGGAAATGCTTTCCAGCGTTCCGTTTGCCAGCATGTCCTTGTTGACGTCTTTGTCCCAGTCGGCATAACGCTCTTTGAGAGCCGCTTCCAGACCGCCATCTTCGAGCATGGCTGCAGCAGCTTTGAGGCCACGTGCACAGATATCCATGCCGCCGATGTGACCGGCAACCAGATCTTCTGCATCAAGCGACTGACGGCGCAGTTTGGCGTCAAAGTTGGTGCCGCCGGTCGTGAAGCCACCTGATTTGAGGATGTGGTAGTAAGCCAGAGCCACTTCAGGGGTGTTGTTCGGGAACTGATCGGTATCCCAGCCGGACTGATAGTCGTTGCGGTTCATGTCGATGGAACCGAGCATGTTGTCAGCAGTGGCAACGGCGATTTCATGTTCAAAGCTGTGGCCGGCAAGAATGGCATGGCCCTGTTCGAGGTTCAGTTTGACCTCGCCTTCCAGACCATATTTGCGCAAGAAGCCAATGCAGGTAGCAGCATCAAAGTCATACTGGTGCTTGCTTGGTTCCTGTGGTTTTGGTTCCACCAGAATGGTGCCCTTGAAGCCGATCTTGTGCTTGTAGTCCACGACCATGTTGAGGAAACGGCCCATATGGTCCAGTTCCTGGCCGATGTCGGTGTTCAGCAGGGTTTCGTAGCCTTCACGGCCGCCCCAGAGCACATAGTTCTGGCCACCCAGACGATGGGTTGCATCCATGCAGCTTTTGACTGTTGCTGCGGCATAGGCGAAGACATCCGGATCAGGGTTGGTGGATGCGCCAGACATGAAGCGGCGGTTGGAGAACATGTTGGCCGTGCCCCAAAGCAGCTTGGTTTCGGAGCTTTCCATCTTCTCTTCGAAATAGTCGACGATTTCGTTGAGGTTGGAGAGGCTTTCAGCGAAATTTTTACCTTCAGGGCGAACGTCCACATCGTGGAAGCAGAAATAAGGAGCGCCCAGAAGATCGAACAATTCGAATGCCACGTCGGCTTTCAGTTTGGCCTTGGACATTTCATCGCCGAACCAGGGGCGATCAAAGGTACGTCCACCAAACGGGTCGCCGCCTTCCCAAGCGAAGCTGTGCCAGTAAGCAATTGCAAAACGCAGATGCTCTTTGAGGCTTTTGCCCATCACGATCTCGTCGGGATTGTAATGGTGGAAGGCAAGCGGATTGTCGCTTTCAGGGCCTTCATATTTGATTTTGGACAGGGAACCGAAAAAGTCTGTCATGATCAGAGATCCTTCAGGGATGAATAGGCGGCTGCGTAACGGGCATAGACATTTTCAAAGCTGTCCTGCAGGGCCTTGTTTGGATAGAAGCTTTTTTCAATAGTGGGCATTGTACACAGAACCGAAGGATCACCCTTCTGGTCTGCTACGAGGCCCATGCGAGCGGCGCCGAAGGCTCCGCCAAAATCTCCGGCGGTTGGCCGGTCGATCTGTTTGTCCAGAATGGTTGCCAGCAGTGACAGCCAATAGTCGGAAGATGATCCGCCACCCACGGCTATGAGTCGGCTCAGGCTGGTGCCAGCCGCTTCCAGTGCCTTGATGCCATCCTTGAATGCGTAAGAGATGCCTTCAAGAACAGCACGGGTGAGGGCAACCTGGTCATCCGGATGGGACAGGCCGATGAAGCCGCCACGAATGTTGGCGTCATTGTGAGGCGTGCGCTCTCCACCAAGATAGGGGAAGAACAATGCTGATCCGGGTGCGGTCACCTCGTCGCCGAGGGCCCTGGTGAGGTCCGCTGCGCCTGAACCAACCAGCTTGGCATACCAGTTGAGCGCGTCGGTTGCGGCCAGAATGACCGCCATATGACACCAGTGATTGGCGGTGGAATGGCAGAAGGTGTGCACGGCGCTTTCAGGCAGTGGCCGATAGCTGTCAATGGCGGCATAGATTACGCCACTGGTACCCAGCGAGATAAAGGCATCACCTTCGCCGACAATACCGGTGGCGATCGCGGAGGCTGCATTATCGCCAGCGCCGCCAGCCACGATAGTCTCGGCAGAAAAACCCCAGCGCTCGACGAGTTCCTTGCGGATGGTGCCGGTGCTTTCGGTGCTTTCTGCAAGGGCTGGCATGTGAGACTTGTCCAGACCGGTGGCAGCCAGCAGATCGGAAGACCATTCCCGTTTGCCCACATCCATCCATGAGGTGCCAGCGCTGTCGGAATAGTCAGAGACATAGTCGCCGGTCAGCCAGAGGCGCAGATAATCCTTGGGAAGCAGCACCTTCTTGATCTGGTCGAAAAGCTCGGGCTTGTTGGCCTGCATCCACGCCAGTTTCGGCGCGGTGAAACCGGGGAAGACGATGTTGCCTGTCAGCTCGCGAAAGCCGGGGGTCGCATCAAGCCTTGCAGCTTCTTCGTGGCTGCGGGTGTCATTCCACAGAATGCATGGTGCGATCGGCGTGTCCGTTGAATCCAGCATGGTAGCCCCGTGCATCTGGCCAGAAAGGCCTATGGCGCGTACCTGCTTGATGGCTTCCGGATGAGATGCAACCAGATCATCAAAGGCAGCAGCGGTAGCCAGAATCCAGCTTTGCGGGTCCTGTTCACTCCAGCCTGAAGAAGGGCGTGACACCGAAAGAGATTGGTTTGTCGAAGCGATGATCTGCTGACTTTCAGACATGATCACCACCTTGACCCCGGACGTGCCCAGGTCAATTCCCAAATACATTTTTTCCTCCCGCCTTGAGACGCGTATTTATGATCATACGACTGGATCTGAGGGGTTGCTCGTTGGGAGAGATATTATTTTAGTATGTAAAATAAATCAAGATGAGCGCGTCCAAATCCACTGGTAATGATATCATTACCGGTAACGCGATCTAGATTAGGCGGTGGTTTCTGGCGCTCAGGCGCTCGTTTCAGCGCTTCCCAACTGATCCAGAGAAATGCGGACAACCTCCTCCAGAGCAAAGGCTGCCGCGCCTTTTGCCCACATCATGTCGCCCCACTTGTGGATGCGAATTTCCGGTTCGTGATGCCCTTTGAGAATGGTGGAAGAGCGGACCATGTCGAACACTTGCTGGGCGTAGAGATAGTCAAACTGCATCTGTTCACCGGAGAGGATTACCATGGCCGGATCAAACAGATTGACCAGATTGGCAAGGCCCATGGAGAACATGCGGCTGGCGCGGTCAAAGATGGACTTGGCCATCCTGTCGCCTTCCTTGGCGGCGGCGAACAGTTGGACGAGACGGTCTTCTTCGCTGGTGCCTTCTTCCCAATGCTTGAAGAGATTGGCCTCACGCAAGAGGGCATAATCGGCGACATAGGCTTCCAGACAGCCACGTTGGCCGCACCGGCAAAGTGCTCCTTCCGACTGCACTTTGGTATGGCCGAATTCTGCGCCAAAGCCTTGTGTGCCGCGGAAAATCTCTCCGTCTAGCACGATGCCCAGTCCGACCCCCTGTTCGATCGTGACGACCAGAAAATCGGGCACATCCCGACCAAATCCGAACCAGAGTTCGGCGATGGCCACTGCGTTGGCGTCGTTTTCCACGAACACCGGCATGGGCATGATCTCTTCCATCAATTGCTTGAGGTTGAATTCCTGTTCCTGAAACAGCGGGCACCAGTCGACAAAGCCTTCTGTGGCTTGAATGGTGCCCGGCAGGCCGATGCCGACTGCGGAAAGATCTTCGGGCTTGACGCCCGCAGAGGCGGAAACGGTTTCCACCACTTGCGGAATAAGCTTGCACAAGGCCGTGCGATCAATGGGTGGGCGTGGCATGGGAACTTTGGCCTTGCCCAGTTGCTTGCCTTCCAGATCGAGCACCACGGCGCTGATGCTGCGGCCGGTCAGCTTCATGCCGGCTACGATGTGGGATTCTCCACGCAGCTTGAGGTCCACTCTGGGGCGTCCACGCTTGGATTGGCCCGGTTCGACCTCTCTTTGCACCTCTTCAATCAGGCCTGCTGCGATAAGCTCTGCCGTGATGGAAGTGACGGTGGCCGGACTCATGCCTGTGGCGTTGGCGATGTCGATGCGGGCAACCTGAAAGTTATTGCGTATATGAGAAAAAACCAGATTCCGCCCCTGACTCCTCTGCTCAGTGATCTGTGACGTTTTTTTGATGGAATTTCTCATTGCGGATTACTTTGCTGGTTTTGCTTGGGCGGTTGCTTTTTGGCCTTGGTCTCTTTTTGAAAATGCCAAAAGCAGCGCTTGAACGGATCTTTGTGAGCCATCATAAGTCATTTAAATTTGAAGTCCAAATTAAATGGTTGGTGCTATGACGGCTTGCTTTCTATCGGTGTTTCTTCTTTGCCTTGGGGTAAAGAATACTCTGGCGTGCCCCGAGGTGATATCCGTTCTATGCATAATTATGCGGGATATCCAGAAATGTAGTGGAAAACTGACCTTTGGACTCAGTATGCATTATTTCATGGCTATGGATGACGCGCGCATTTCAAGCAACGCGCTGGAGATTGCTTGCGCGAGATTGTTGGCGCGAGATTGCGCGGCATGCTCGTTATGCTTGCGCATTGTGCAATTACTGTTTTGCAAATTCGGATTTTCTCCATATTGTGATGTGGATTTGTGCAAGCTGAGCACTTGCACTCCCTTGAGCCGGTTTGCTTAGCCTAAAGTTTGGGCTACCCTTTTCATCCTGATTGTCTTTAAAGCCTGTTGGTGGAAACAGGCCCTGATGACAATTTGTTCGCTTGGCAAAAATATAAAAGAAAGCTCGCCTGTATGCGTCGCCATCTGATGATATCGAAACGGTTTGCGCCTCTGTTCTGGACGCAATTTCTCTCTGCGTTCAATGACAACTTTCTGCGCTATTCCCTTGTCTTTCTTATTCTTGTGCAGTTGCAGGGGGACGAAGCCGCTTCTCTGATTACGTTGGCGAGTGCCATTTTCATGCTGCCTTTCCTGATCTTGTCAGCGCTTGGAGGGGAGCTGGCAGATAAATATGACAAGGGGTGGCTTGCCGAGCGGCTGAAGCTGTTCGAGATTGGTGCGGCCTTTGTGGCCGTTGCCGGGATCATCATGGCCTCGGTGCCCGTGTCCATGCTGGCGCTGTTTCTTTTCGGGGTGATTTCGGCCCTGTTCGGGCCCATCAAATATGGCATCTTGCCTGATCTGATGGGACGGCGGGATTTGCCCGGAGCGAACGCATGGGTGGAAGGGGCAACCTTTATTGCTATATTAGGGGGCACTATTGCGGCCGGTTTCGTGGCCGATGACGGGCTCGACTCCAGGGTTTTTGCGCCGGTGATGCTGATCCTGGCGCTCGTCTGCTGGCTGATCAGCCGACATATTCCAAAGACGGGCTTCAGCAACCCCGATTTGCATGTGTCCGCCAATATTCTGGGCTCCACGGTGCGTCTTGTCAGGGAATTGCATGAAGACAAGCGGCTCTGGACGACCGCGTTATTCATCTCGTGGTTCTGGATGATGGGCGCTGTGCTGACCGCTCTTGTTCCCAGTTTCGTTGATCAGGTCATGGGCGGTAGCCCGCTGGTGGTGACCATCTATTCGGTGGTCTTTGCTGTATCTGTCGCCATCGGGTCGGCCATTGCCGCCTGGCTTTGTGCCGGGCGCGTGGTTCTACTGCCAGCGCCATTTGGTGCGGCGCTGCTGGCTTTTTTCTGTATGCAGCTGGCGTGGAATCTTTCGCAGATCAGCGAACCCCTTGTTGCCGATAGCGTGCTCGATTTCTTTACCCATACCGCAGCCATCCGCGTGGCGATCGATCTAGGCGGGCTTGCGGTTTCCGGTGCTTTGCTTGTGGTGCCAAGCTTCACTGCCTTGCAAAGCTGGGCGCGGCGCGATCATAGGGCGCGGGTCGTGGCTGGAGCCAATATTCTCAATGCCGGTTTCATTGTCTTTTCTGGTGCTGCTGTTGCTGCGTTTCAGGCGGTGGGGCTTAGCGCGTCGCATGTCTTTACCACTCTGGCCGTTGCCAATATCGTTGTCGCGTGGCTGATGGTGCGCTACATGCCGACCAACCCCTTGTGGGATCTGGTCAATATCCTGTTTCGCACATTCTCGCGTCTTGAAGTGGAGGGGCGCGAAAATCTGGAGAAAGCAGGCAAGTCGCCTATTCTTGCCTTCAATCATGTGAGCTTTCTGGATGGACCGCTGGCCATGGCCATCACCGAGGAAGAGCCGATCTTTGCCATCGATGCAAAAACGGCAAAGACCTGGTGGATGCATCCCTTCATGCGCTTCTTCAAATATCTTGTGCTGGAACCTTCCCAGCCCGTTGCGACAGAAGCCGTGGTTGATGCCTTGCAGAGTGGCAATTCCCTTGTGATCTTTCCTGAAGGGCGCGTTTCGGCGACCGGCGGCTTGATGAAGGTTTATGACGTGGCTGCCATGGCCGCAGAGATGACGGGCTCCAAGGTTGTGCCTATTCGCATTGAAGGGTTGGAGCGCAGCTATTCAACAGCCATCGAGCCGGGCAATGTGCGTCGCCAATTCTTCCCCAAGGTTAAGGTGACGATCCTTGAACCGGTAAAGCTGCAGGTGCCACCCAGTTTCAAGGGGCGCAGACGTCGCATGGCGGCGGGTGCTTCGCTGCAGCGGGTGATGTCTGAACTTGTGTTGCGCACCACCGACGTGGATATGACGGTGCTTGAAAATGTCATCAAGGTGGCACACGGCGTGGGGATGCGGCGTGTGACGCTGGAGGATCCGTTTGCGGGCCAGATGACTTATGGGCGCCTTTTGACGGCTGCTCGCGTGTTGGGAACCCATTTCCAGCGCGATTTTGCAGATGAGGAAAGGGTTGGGGTGCTGCTGCCCAACGCAACGGGAACGGCGGCTGTGATCCTTGGTCTGATGTCGGCAGGCAAGATTCCTGCGATGCTCAATTTCTCGACGGGCGTTGCCAACATGATCTCGTCTTGTCAAACGGCTCAGCTCAAATCTGTGCTCACATCACGCACATTTGTCGAGCAGGGCAAGATGGAGGACATGATCGCCAAGTTGGGTGAGCATGTAGAGATTGTCTGGGTGGATGATCTCAAGGACAAGACGGGCACCAAGGATAAATTGGCAGGCCTGCTGCATCGTTCCAAGCCTCTGGTTGCGCGCAAGGCCGATGATCCGGCCTTCATTCTGTTTACTTCCGGCTCGGAAGGCTTGCCCAAGGGCGTTATTCTGACCCATCGGAATCTCTTGGCCAATATTGCGCAAGCGGCCGCTGCCATCGACTTCAATATGGGAGATGTGGCCTTTAACGTCTTGCCGATGTTCCATTGCTTTGGCTTGACGGTCGGTACGATTTTGCCGCTCATTCATGCGATACCAGTTTATCTCTATCCCTCGCCGCTGCATTATCGGATCATTCCCGAGCTGGTTTATGGCACCAATGCGACGTTGTTCTTCGGCACGGATACGTTCCTTAATGGCTATGCACGCACCGCTCATCCGTTTGACTTCCGCAGCGTACGCTATTGCATTTCAGGCGCAGAAGCGGTCAAGGCGCCAACGCGGGAGCTGTTCATGCAGCGCTTTGGTGTGCGGCTGCTGGAAGGCTATGGTGTGACAGAAACCGCGCCGGTGATTGCCGTCAATACGCCGATTTTCAACAAGGTCGGTACCGTGGGCAAGGCATTGCCCGGCATTCAGACCAAGCTCAGTCCGGTGCCGGGCCTTAAGGAAGGCGGGAGGCTGCTCATCAAGGGCGACAATGTCATGGTTGGTTATTTGAGTGCCGATAAACCCGGAGAGGTGATCCCGCCGCCGGATGGATGGCATGATACCGGCGATATCGTCACCATCGATGAAGAGGGCTATATCAAGATTATCGGGCGGGCAAAACGCTTTGCCGATATTGCCGGAGAGAAGGTGTCGCTGGCAGCTGTTGAAGTGTTGGCCTTTGACCTCTGGCCGGACTATCTGTCGGCGGCGGCGCGCTTGCCCGATGCCAAGAAGGGCGAAAAGATCATTCTGGTAACCAATAAACCTGATGCAGATCTGTTTGAATTCTCCCGTCATGCGAAGGCCAATGGGGCGGCAGACATTTTGGTACCAGCCGAGCTGATTATTGATGAGGTGCCGGTTCTGGCAACCGGCAAGGTCGATCTGGCTTCGGTGCAAAGGCGAGTGGAAGAGATCAAAGGGGTGAAATGTCACTAGCCCGGAGAGGGCTTGCGTCATCTTGATTGATATGGCGGCTTAAAGTGGTGGGGATGCGGGATGCAATTTTACCGGTCTTTGCTCTGACGCAATTTTCCAAACGCGAAGTCTGATAGGCTTTCGCTAAATTTTCAAAAGGCGCGCTGTCTGGTGCTTGCCAACAGTTGTTGCGCCGTTTTTACTGGTTAGAGGAACTCACTTATGTCTGTTGAACAATTTGGTGTCATGCCGGATGGTACGCCGGTGCAGCGTGCGACTATTCATGGTGGTGGTCTGACCGCCAAGATCCTGTCTTATGGAACGGTCATTCAGGATCTGCGTCTTGATGGGCATGACAAGCCGCTGGTCTGTGGCTTTGAAAAGTTGGAAGATTATCTCGCCTATGGGTCGCATTTCGGTGCAACAGCCGGTCGCGTGGGTAACCGCATTCGCGATGGGCATCTGGAACTGGACGGCAAGACCTATCAGCTGGACACCAACTTCCTTGGCAAACATACCTTGCATGGTGGCAAAAAGGGTATGGGTGTTCAGGTCTGGACCTTCGATAAGGTGGAAGAGAATGCCGTGCATATGTCCACCACCTTGCCAGACGGAGAAATGGGTTTTCCGGGCAATCTGACCATCAAGATTGTCTATTCCCTTCTGGAAGGGGGCGTTCTGGATATGGCCATGTCAGCGACGACGGACGCCACAACGCTCTGCAATCTGGCTCATCACAGCTATTTCAATCTTGATGGCGATCCAACCGTCATGGATCATATGCTGCAGGTGGATGCCGAGCAGTATCTGGAGGTCAATGACGAGCTGATCCCGACGGGCAAGCTTTTGCCGGTGGAAGGCACAAGCCTTGATTTCCGCACCACCAAGCGGGTGGGCGGAGCAACCAGCATTGCCGCGATCGACAATAACTATTGTCTCGCAGATGCTGGCGGAGCTCTGCGTCGGGTTGCGACTCTTTCCAGCCCCAAATCCGGTGTCAGCATGGATGTAACGACCACGGAGCCGGGCGTTCAGGCCTATGATGGCGTGAATATGAAAGACGGCATGCCGGGGCTTGAAGGCGTCACCATGGGCAAGCATGGCGGCTTCTGCCTTGAGCCGCAGATCTGGCCAGATGCTATCCATAATCCGGACTTTCCGTCTGCGGTTCTGAAGCCGGGCGAGAGCTATTCCCAGCATACACAATATATCTTCAAGAAAAGCTGAGTGCAGATACCCCGCTTTGATGCGTGCTGATTTTCGGGGCTGTTAAGCAAGATGAAAAACAGGAAAACCGTGCAGGATTATCGCTTGCACGGTTTTTCTTTGTCTGCTGATTTGACCGTCAGGGCTTAGGCTGCTGCGACCTTTTCGAGAAAATCGTCAATGATGCCGCGCATGTCGGTGGCGACACTGGCAACGGTGGCTGATGCGGCTTGGACTTCATCGGCAGAGCTTTTGGTCTCTTCGGTGGAAGAGGCGACCTCGGAGATATTCTGCACGATGTCCTTGGTTCCTTCAGCGGCCTGCTGGATGTTCAGGGAAATCTCGTTGGTCGAGGCATTCTGCTCCTGCACGGCGGCGCTGATGGCCGTGGTATATTGGCTGATCTCGCTCATTTTGGCGGCTATGGAGCGGATGGCCTCGACAGAATCGCCGGTTGAGGACTGGATCGTCTGAACCCTGTTGGCGATGTCTTCGGTGGCCTTGCCTGTTTGGGAGGCCAGTTCCTTGACCTCTGCAGCAACGACTGCAAAGCCGCGCCCAGCCTCGCCCGCGCGTGCGGCTTCGATGGTTGCATTGAGGGCCAGCAGGTTGGTCTGTTCGGAAATATCCTTGATCAGCGAAACCACTTCGCCAATCTCTTCGGCAGCTGAGGCGAGGCTTGCGACTTTCCTGTCTGTCGCTGCGGCTTCATCAGAGGCGGTCATCACCAAGTCGTTGGTGCGGATTACCTGCTGCCCGATTTCCTCAATCGAAGAGGTCATCTCGGTGCTTGCAGCCGCCATCATCTGCACATTCTCGGAGGAATGGCTTGAGGCCTGATTGACCGAATGGGCGCGATCTGATGTAGCCGAGGATATATGATTGAGTGACGCCGCAGATTGCTGCATGCGCTCGGCGCTGTTGGAAACGGTGTGCAGGGCCTCCTGAATGCGGGTGCGGAATGTGTGGAACAGGGCGTCGATCTGATGCTGGCGTTCTTTCTGAGCGTGCATATGATTCTGCGCTTCCCGCTCCAGCTTCTGCCGCTCAATGGCATTTTCCTTGAACGTTCCGATGGCCTTGCTCATGGCGCCAATTTCGTCGGTGCGGTGGGCATGGGTTGCCTCTACGCTGAGATCATTCTGGGCAAGGCGCAGCATTGCTGAGGTCAGGCGGCGCAGAGGCGTGGTCAGCAGTTTGCGCAAGGCAAGGATCAGCAGAAGAATCGTGACGAAAAAGAAGAAGACCTTCGAGCCCATGCTCATCATGGAGGCTTCCTTGCGGGTATCCTCGATTGCCTGTTTGGATTCGTTGAGTTCGGCGGTGTAGCGTACAGTTTGCTGGGCGACCTTTTCCTTCTCGCTCTCGCTTGCCTTGATGAGTGCTGTCTTTTCTTCAGCCGCTTGCGCATCCATCTCCTTGATGAGCGCATCGGACTTTTCAAACAGGGCGATGAGTTCGCTGCTGTCTACCGCGACCTCTAGGACGCCTCGGTTGGGAATGGCAGCATCATGGCAGCTCTGGCAGTCTTCACTGTTTTTGAGGATGAAGTAGGAATAGGTGACCGGAATCTCGTTGCCGTCGTCATCCTCTAGAGTGGAATCAAAACTCTCCTTGTTGGAGAGCGTTTCCAGCGCCTTGTCGAAGGTTGCCCGGCGCTCTGCGGGAATCGACACCGCAGGGTCCGGTTTTCGGGACTCAAACACATCTGCATCGACATAGCTATTCACCGCTTCAATGGTCACATTGTCCCTGAAGGCAAGATTGCCGTCGGTGCGCCAGAGATTGATTGCCGCGATCTGCTTGTCTTCCAGCATCGCTTCAATGCGTTCCTCTGCAAGGGACGCTTCTCCGGCCATCATGGCGTTGCTTACAAGCGAGGCGACGGAAAGCGATATGCCTTGTCTGGTACCTTCCAGATAGGCCTGCTTCTGTTGGTTTTGCGCTGAAAGTTCGCTCTTGGCGAGGGTGTGGCTCAAAGCCTGTGTGTGCTCTTTGGAATCCAGAAGCCCGCTAAGCAATTGCTCGATCTGGGTGTCTTTCTGGTCGACAACTGCATGCATCTGGTCTGTCAGTTGCTCCGTCTTGTCATAAACACGGCTGCTTATCGATTGTGTTAGAATAGTATCTGCAACGAAAGTCAAAGCAACCAGAGTAAAAACAGTGGCGACGATTTTTGCGCTCAATGATTTCAAGTGGTTAAACATTTAACTTGTCCCTCAGATATTATTATGTTCTTGGTTGTATTTTATGAGAGCCGCCGTCTCTTATGGTTTCCCTCTCATTTAATTATTCAAAATATAATATTACATTAATTGAATAGAATAGATCGGTCTTCGTTGTGTTCTGTATTGGATAAAATTCATAATACTAAAGTTGTTGGTAGTATTTTCCTTTTAGGGTGGAGAATAAATTTGCAACTGGAAATAACTTTCTGAGGGGCTGATTGTAATATCGCTCCAGGAATGAATTTTGTTGAATTTGGAGTAAAAGAGGTCTGTTCCTGCCTGGATGACTACTGTTTCGGATGGATTTTCCGCACTTTCTTTTTTCTTTTGATTTAGTTCAAGTTCGTCTCCTTTTGTTACATAAGTGTCATCAAGCACTCCTAGGTTGCGGACATTACCTTGATCGGGAGTTTTCATCATGAAAAAATCAATCCTTGTAGCGGCATCCCTGCTGCTTACATCGTCTGTCGCATTTGCGGCTGATTTCAAACAGGCTGACAATCAGTGGTTCAAGGATGCGCAGGCATCCATCAAGGCCCGCATGGCCGTTCAGCCCATCACCAATAAAGCCAAAAACATCATTCTGTTGATTGCAGATGGCAACGGTGTCGGCTCCAACTATGCGACCCGCCTTTATGCCGGTCAGCAGGCTGGCAAGCTGGGCAGTGAACATGTTCTACCGCAGGATGCCCTGCCGCATGTTGCGCTGGTTAAAACCTACAACACCAATGCCCAAACCCCTGATTCTGCCGGTACAGGCACCGCTTTCCATACCGGCGTAAAGACCAAGGCCGGTGTGCTTGGTGTTGACGAAACGCTTGCGCGCGGCGACTGCTCTGCAGTTGAAGGCGCAACGGTTACCAACGCTGTTGAAACCTTCTCTGCCATGGGTAAACAGATCGGTGTCATCTCCACCGCTCGCCTCACCCACGCAACGCCTGCTTCTGCCTATGCGCACTCTGCGGATCGTAACTTCGAAGCCGATTCCTATCTGCCGGAAGGCTGTGGCCAGAAAGATATTGCCGTCCAGCTCATCGACGTGATGAAATCCGGCGCTGTCGATATCGCAATGGGCGGTGGTCGTCGCAACTTCATCACCAAAGAGACCAAGGGTGACGAGGGCAAAAGCGGCAAGCGCACAGATGGTAAGAATCTGATTGAAGAAGCCAAAGCTGCAGGCATCCAGTATATCTGGGATGACAAGACCTTCGCATCTGCCGATTGGAGCAAGCCGGTTCTTGGCCTGTTTGAATCCTCCCACATGAAATATGAAGCAGACCGCACCGGCGAACCTTCTCTGGCTGAAATGACCGAAGCCAGCATCAAGGCTCTGGGTGGTTCGGAGAATGGCTACTTCCTGACCATTGAAGCGGGTCGTGTTGACCATGCCAACCATGCCGGTAACGCTGCGCGTACGGTCACGGATGGCGTTGCCTTTGCTGAAGCGATTGCCAAGGCCGTCGAAATGACGGATCCGCAGGAAACCCTGATTGTTGTCACCGCTGACCATGAACATGCGATTGCCTTTAACGGCTATTGCGGGCGTGGGTCTGATGTTTTGGGCCTATGCTACGATATCGATCCGGCTGGCACCAAACATTCCGATAAACCGCTGATGGGCAAGGATGGCAAGCCTTACACCGTTGTTGGCTTCCTCAATGGCCCGGGCTCTATTCTGGGTGAAGACGGCTCCGGATCTCGCCCTGAGGTTACGCAGGAACAGGCAACGGACATCGATTATGTTCAGCAGTCCCTGATCCCGCTGTCTTCTGAATCCCACTCTGGCGAAGACGTTGCTGTTTATGGTCGCGGCCCATGGTCTCACCTGTTCGATTCAACCATCGAGCAGAATGAAATCTTCCATGTCATGCTTCAGGCTGCAACGGCAGAATAAGGCCCGGTTGGTACCTTCATACAAAAAAGAAGAGGGGCATCTGCCCCTCTTTGTTTGCTCTGTTGGCCCCTCATCGGGGAGGGGCAAGATGCCAAGCTTCCTGCTTGGGCGGAGGCTTGCAACAGGTCGTTTGAAAGAGAGGAATATTACATTGGATCGTCGTGCGCTTCTTAAAGGGTCCGCAGTTGTTGCTGGCGGTGGCCTGCTGGGGCTGTCGCTGATGCCGTCTGCGCTCGCGGCCCCAAAATCCATCAAAATGCGTGAGCTGTACAACAAGGATTTGTCATTCTCCGATTTTGCAAAGGAGCATGAAGGGCAGGTTATTTCTGTAAATGGCTTCATGGCGCCGCCCCTGAAGGCGGAATCAAAATTCTTTGTTCTGACGAAAATGCCAATGGCCGTATGTCCCTTCTGTGAGCCCGAAGCGGACTGGCCCGACGATATTCTGGCGATCTATGCGCGCCGGATTGTTGATGTCATTCCTTTCAACAAGCGCATCGTGGTCGACGGGCGGCTTCATTTGGGTGGCTATTCCGATCCGGAAACCGGCTTCTACAGCATGGTGAGGCTGGAAAACGCGCAATATCGGCGGGTATAAGGGCATGAATTCGCTGGAATTGTCTGTACAGGATTTGCTGGTCTCGGGCGAGCGCGGGCGCACGCTATTGACCGTTGAGCAACTGGTGGTCCATCCCGGAGAGACCGTTGGGATCAGAGGGCCATCCGGAGCAGGCAAGTCAACCATGCTTTATGCACTGGCCGGGCTGGCCAATGTGGCGCAGGGACAGGTGCGCTGGGGAGACGCCGAGCTTTCCACCATGGGCGAAGAGGCTCGGGCCCGATTTCGCCGCTCTAGCGTTGGTATGGTGTTTCAGGATTTCCTGCTGTTTGAAGAACTCGATGCCGTTTCTAATGCAGCCATTGCTACCGGTTATCTGCATGGTTCCAGACATGCTGCACTTCTGGAGCGGGCGCAGAGCACGCTTCAGAAACTCAATGTCAAGGACCTGACGCAGCGGACAATTGCCAGCTTTTCTGGCGGTGAGCGTCAGCGGGTCGCTATTGCCAGAGCGCTGGCCCATGATCCGGCTGTCATTCTGGCTGATGAGCCAACCGCGAGCCTTGATCGCAAGGTTGCAGATCAGCTGATTGATGATCTGGTTGCTCTTGTCCGGCAGGAAAAGAAGACGCTGATCGCCGTCAGCCATGATCATCATTTGCACGAACGCATGGACCGGATCATCGACATCGAAGATGGACGCATGGTCGGGGAGGTGCGCAATGACTGATTTCTATTATGACTATATCGCACCTTGGTGGGATCTGCTCTCGCCTGATATGCAAGATGGCGCATTGCTCATTCTCTATATTCTTCCCTGCCTTATCGTCGGCTTTGTGGTGGTGCGCGGCATGCGTCCCTATGCACTGGTCAAGGCCATGCTCTGGCAATTTCGCTGGTCCAATCTCGTATTTGTGTTGCTGATCGCCGTTTCCGTTGCGCTGGGTGTCGGGCTCATTGCGCAGGAGCGGGGCTTGCGCAAGGGCACGGCACGGGCTGCAGAAAAATTCGATCTGGTGGTTGCCGCTCCGGGCAGTGAATTGACCAATGTGTTGGCGACGGTCTATTTGCAAGCCTCCGATATGCCTTTGCTGGATGGCGCGCTTTATCATCGGATTGCGACACACGAGCAGGTGGATTTTGCTGCGCCTATTGCCTTTGGCGATAGCTTCAAGGGGGCGCCCGTTGTGGGCACGACAATCACATTTATTGATCATCTGAGCGGTTCGCTTAAAGAGGGCGCTCTGTTCGGGACTTATTCCGAGGCTGTGATCGGGGCCAATGTGCCGCTGTCTCTGGGTGATCGCTTTACCCCGGCGCATGGGCATGGCGATGGCGCCGATGCCGAGGCGCATGAAGGATCAGAATTTGTGGTGACCGGTCGCATGGAAAAGACCGGGAGTCCGTGGGATCAGGCCATTCTGGTGCCGGTTGAGGCGGTCTGGATGGTGCATGGCCTTGGCAACGGCCACGGGTTGGATGAGCCGTCTGCGCTTGGCCCTCCATTTGATCCGGCAACATTCCCCGGAACGCCCTCCATTCTGGTTCATGCCAAACAGCTTTGGGCAAATTATGCGCTCAAGAATGCCTTCACCAACAAGGACAGCATGGCCTATTTCCCCGGCGCGGTTCTTTCTCAGCTCCATAGCGTCTTGGGAAATGTGCGTGAGGTGATGTCGGTGATGGCAGTTGTGACCCAGATTCTCGTGACTGCGGGTGTTTTGACCGGGCTCGTCATTCTGACCAAGCTCTTCTCACGCCGGTTGGCATTGCTGCGGGCTATTGGTGCGCCACGCCGCTTTCTGTTTTCGATTGTCTGGAGTTTTGCCGCCGTACTCATTCTGGCTGGCTCTGCTTTGGGTGTCCTTCTGGGCTTCGCGACGACACGTGTCATTTCTGGCATTGTCAGCGCCAGAACCAATATTCTTGTCGAGGTGATCCTGAGCTGGCCGGAATTCCATCTGGTGGCTGCCTTTGTCAGTTTGACGGTTTGTCTTGCCATGATCCCGGCTTTTCTGGCGCTGCGAAGACCTGTGGTGGCAGATTTGCGCGGATAAGGTTGTTTTGCAGCGGTGATGATGTGGTTTGCCCCACGATTGCCGCCGAAAAGCTATGCCAATCGGACTGGCGTGTTCGTTTGGATTTCTATTTTTCTAGCGAAGGTAACGTTATATCGTTTCTATCTTCTATCTATATGGAGAACCCAATGGGAAAGCGAACTGTTCTAGCCCTTTTACTTGCCTTCTCGGCGCCCATGATGATGCTGCCTGTCAGTATGAACCCTGCCTCTGCTCAGCAAGCCGGGCATGACCAAGATCATGAAAAGTCCGGACATGATGAGCATCATCACGAGGAAGGGGAGCATAGCGAGCATGTGAGTGAGCTTCATGGTATGCGGTCAGTGCACGCCTGGACGCGGGCCAGCAGCAAAGGGGATGATGCGCTGGTTTTCGTATCGCTTGAGAACGAGTCCGATCAAACAATCCTGTTCAAGGGCGGCGAATTTGATCATGCGCAGTCCGTTGAACTGGTCGGCTTCACCATGCAGGATGGAAAGGATGTCTATGTGCCTCTTCCTCAAATGCCGATCGAGGCGGGCCAGACAATGGTGCTTGCCCCAAAATCTCTTGCCTTGCGTCTTGGCCGGATCGATGAGGATTTGCATAAAGGGGACGTGATCGAGCTGCATTTGCTGTTTGATGTTGGCGAAATGCATGTGTCTGTGAATGTCGAAGCAGAGAGTGCCATGCATCACAGCCATGCTGGCCATATTCACAAATAAGACATCGACGGCTGGAAGCGCCGGGGTTATTTTGCCCCTAATGAACAGAATCAATCAATTGAGGGTGCTTATATGGCTGTTGTTGATCTGAACTCCGATATGGGAGAAAGCTTCGGGGCTTATGAAATTGGTGATGATGCTTCGATGCTGTCCATCGTCAGCTCCGCCAACGTAGCTTGCGGATTTCACGGGGGCGATGCTCTGGTGATGCACGAAACCTTGCGGCTGGCAAAGGAGAATGGCGTCGGCGTGGGAGCTCATCCGGGTTTTAATGATCTCTGGGGATTTGGCCGTCGGCCGATACAGGGGGATAGACCCGAAGATATCGAAAAGCAGATGATCTATCAGATTGGCGCCATTCAAGGTATGGCCACCGCGCTTGGTATCCGCGTTGGTCACTTCAAGGCTCATGGGGCTCTCAATAATATGGCCGCCGTGGATTATGATCTCGCGCTGGCAACGGCGCGGGCCGTGAGGGCCGTCGATCCGCAGATGATCTATGTTGCGTTGCCGGGCAGTGCCATGGAAAGGGCAGCCGAAAGCCTAGGGCTCTGCGTGGCGCGCGAGATTTTTGCCGATCGAGCCTATGAGGATGACGGTATGCTTGTCTCCCGCAAGAAGGCCGGGGCGATGATCGAAGATGCCGATGAAGCAGCAAGACGTATGGTGGACTTCGTGACGTCCGGAGAGATTGAGAGCGTTAGTGGCAAGCGCATTCCCGTTGCCATAGACACAATCTGTGTGCATGGGGACAGTGCCAAGGCCGTGGCCATGGCCAGCAAGGTGAGGGCCGCCTTGACCGCTGCGGGCGTCGACATCAAGCCAATGGTTGATACAGTGAAAGCAGGGTAATCGCTCTTCCTGAATGTCTCGTGAGATATGTTTGGAAAGATAGGGCAGGGCCGGAGGCCCTGCCTTTTTGTTTGTGCATCCTATTTAGGCAGCCAGGATATGGCATTTAACGCATCTCGTGCCTTTTCTGAAGTGCGATGGGGCGTCGATTGAGGGCCGGATCGGGTCTGCCTTTCGACGATATGCTGATGCTCGATGTAATCGTCGGTGGATAGTTTGTTGAATAAGTATGACTTATTGTCACAGTATGTGGTGTTTTGGGCGGGGTTGAAACGCTCTTGGCGAGCTTGAGGTGGGATAACTGATATGCCAGTCTATGGGAAACTGCGTCCTACAAAAGGTGTAGGGGTATTGCGTCATTCTTCGTCGGTGGCGAAATAATCCGGATGCTCTTCACGAATGCGCGGCATGATGAGCAAGATCTCGCCCAGATGTTTGTTTATCTCGTTTGACGCTGCCGCCGGATCATTGGATTCAATGGCGGTCAGAATGCGCTTGTGTGCAGCGAAGGCTGTGTCAATTGCGAAGGTCAGCGACAGGAAACGAACCCGGTCCATATGGGCCTTGTTATCCTTGATGAGCTGCCAGGCAAAGTCCACGCCGCAGCGGTCGCAGATCTCCTTATGGAACTGATCGTCGAGCGCATGGAACAATTCTGCATCGCGAGCGACGACGGTTTTCCTTTGTTGTTCAATAAGATCGCGCAGGGCCTCAAGATCTTCCTGCGAGAGCTTCTCGCATGCCGTGATGACGGTTTTGGTTTCCAGCGCACAGCGGATAAAGCGGGCTTGCTGGACCGACTTCTTGGAAATCAGCGAAACTGTCGTTGCGACTTGCGGGCGCATGGACAGAAAGCCGAGTTTGGATAGACGATAAAAGGCATCGCGTACTGGTTGGCGGGAAACGCCGAGAGCCTTGGCTACATCCGCTTCCGAAATCTTGGCTCCGGGCTGAAGTTCGAGAGTCAGAATCTGCCTATGCAGTTCGTCGAAAACAGAGTCGGCGACTGATAGGCGATTTAAGGGGGACAGGACTGTGTCAATATTTGTTTTTGTCATTTTATGCTCCGTGTCCGGATATTACTGGCATATCAGTTTACAAGCAAGGTAAACTGGTATATTAGTTGACCAGAGATTAGAGATTTCCCCTGAAGCCGACAATAGGGAGGCTCGCCATGTTGGATCCAGATAGACTCTTTCCCATTGAAGATAAAACCCGTTCGATTGCCCGCTCTCTTTACGAGGGTGTGCGGTCCTTGCCGATCATCAGCCCGCATGGGCATACGGACCCGAGCTGGTTCGCCAAGAATGAACGTTTTCCAAACCCAGCCCAATTATTCATCACCCCTGATCATTATGTGTTCAGGATGCTTTGTTCGCAGGGTGTGAAGCTTGAGGATGTCGGGGTGCCGCGCATCGATGGCGGCTGGACCGAAACCAATGGTCGAAAGATCTGGCGGATTTTTGCCAAACATGCCTATCTTTTCCGTGCGACCCCGTCGCGCATGTGGCTTGGTCATGCCTTCGAAGACGTGTTCGGGTGGACCGAATGGCTAAATGAAGAAAATGCCGATCGCGCTTATGATCATATTGCCGAATGCCTTGAAAAACCGGAGTTTCTGCCTCGCGCCCTGTATGAGCGCTTCAATATCGAGGCTCTTGCAACGACGGAATCGCCGCTGGATGACCTGAAATGGCATCGCGCGATCAAGGAAAGCGGCTGGAAGGGCCGCGTTGTAACCGCTTATCGTCCGGATCCTGTCGTGGATCCGCATTATAAGGGCTTTATAGAGAATATCGAGAAATTCGGCGAAATCGCCGGTGTCGACGCAACGAACTGGGAGGGCTATCTTGAAGCCCATCGCATTCGTCGCGCATATTTCAAAGACTTCGGGGCGACATCATCTGACCATGGCCATTTGACCGCCCGCACGGAAAATCTGCCGCAAGAGGAAGCGGCTGCTTTGTTCCAGAAGGCTTTGAAAGGAGAGTGTTCAGCCGAGGAAGCTGATGCTTTCCGTGGTCACATGTTGACCGAAATGGCTCGCATGAGCCTGGAAGACGGGTTGGTGTTGCAGATACATCCAGGCAGTAACCGCAACCATTCCAATCCTGTCTTCGAGACTTTCGGGCTGGACAAGGGATTCGATATCCCGACCCGGACCGATTATGTGCATGCGCTCAAGCCTCTGCTTGATGCAGTCGGCATGGAGAGGGATCTCAAGATCATTCTCTTCACGCTTGATGAAACGAGCTATGCACGTGAGTTGGCGCCCTTGGCTGGCGTCTATCCGGCTCTTCGCCTCGGGCCTGCATGGTGGTTCCATGACAGCCCCGAAGGGATGCGCCGGTTTAGGGAGATGACAACAGAAACAGCCGGTTTCTACAACACCGTCGGTTTCAATGATGACACAAGAGCATTCTGCTCAATCCCGGCACGGCACGATGTGGCTCGCCGGGTGGACTGTGCATTCCTCGCCACACTGGTCGCGACTGGGCGGCTCGGTGAGGACGAGGCTACTGAGGTCGCTGCTGACCTTACCTATCGGCTTGTGAAGCAAGCCTATCAGCTCTGAATTGAGCTACTTCATGGAGGAACAAACTAATGCTTAAGACTTTGACCACTGCACTGGTTGCCAGCGTTGCAATGATCGCAACTGCATCTGCCTGTGAAATTACCCTCAAGTCTTCCGATACCCATCCTGATGGATATCCGACTGTTGAGGCCGTAAAATACATGGGCGAATTGCTCAAAGAGCGTACTGACGGCCGCATCTGTGTTGAAGTTTTCCATTCTGCTCAGCTGGGGGAGGAAAAAGATTCAATTGAGCAGACCAAATTCGGTGTGATTGATCTGAACCGCGTATCAACCGGTCCTTTCAACAACATCGTTGAAGAAACCAAAGTGGTTTCCCTGCCTTATATCTTCAAGAGCGTCGATCACATGCACCGCGTTGTTGATGGCCCGATTGGCGAAGACATCCTGAAAGGCTTTGAATCTGAGGGTTTTATTGGTCTGACCTATTATGATGGCGGCGCGCGCAGCTTCTATAACAGCGTCAAGCCGATCAAGAGCATTGATGATCTCAAAGGTATGAAGATCCGCGTCATGCAGTCCGATATCTTCGTCGACATGATGTCTGCTCTGGGTGCCAACGCAACACCTCTGGCTTATGGTGAAGTTTACTCTTCCATCCAGACCGGCGTGATTGACGGTGCTGAAAATAACTGGCCTTCCTTTGAATCTTCAGGCCATTTCGAAGTGGCTCCGAACTATACCCTCGATCAGCACCTGATCGTGCCGGAAGTTCTGGTGATGTCCAAGATCTCCTGGGACAAACTGAGCCCTGAAGATCAGGCTCTGGTGAAACAGGCTGCCAAAGACTCTACGCCGAAAATGCGTGAGCTCTGGGCTGCTCGTGAGAAGGTTTCCGAGGAAAAAGTTCGTGAAGCTGGCGTGAATGTCATTACCGAAATCGACAAACAGCCATTCATGGATGCCATGGATTCTGTTTACGAAAAACATGTCACCTCTGACAAACTCAAAGACCTCGTAAAACGCATTCGCGCAACCGACTAACTCTTGATGACGGCTCATGGCGCTTTGCGCCATGAGCTGTTTCGCGGAGAATAAAGTGCAAAATCAACTTAAAACAATAGCCAGCATAATGGGCAGCTTGTCCACTGGAGCACTTTGGTTGGCGAGCCTGGGTCTGGTCATGATGACCGCCTTTACTGCTGCTCAGGTTTTCGTGCGCTACGTGCTGAATGATTCCATCGTCTGGAGCGAGCCGGTGTCCATCGTGTTGATGGCGTGGTTCATCTTTCTTGGTGCGGCGGTTGGTATTCGCGAGGGTAATCACCTCAGTTTTGACGTGCTGCTTATTTTTGTCCCCGACAAGGTTAAAACCGTTTTCTTCACGCTCTCCGATCTTGTTGTGATCGGGTTTGGTGCCGGTATGGTCTGGTATGGTGGAGAATTGATGAACTCTGGCTGGCATATCAAGATTCCGACGCTGGGCTTGCCTCGTGCGATCGATTACATGCCGCTTGTTGTTGGCGGTTTTCTGGTGGTCCTTTTCTCGCTAGAGCGCCTTGCGCGCCGCGCTGCCGGTCTTCCGACTGCTCGCTTCGGCGAAACGGAAATTGAGGAGTAGTTGGATGGAAACCTGGATTCTTTTCGGCTCTTTCGTGGTGTTGCTGCTTATCGGCACGCCCGTTGCTTTTTGTCTTGGTGTCGCATCCTTTGCGACCATTATCTATCTCGGCATTCCCCCCGTCGTGGTTTTTCAGCGTTTGACTGCCGGTGTCTCCGTGCTCGCGCTGATGGCAATTCCCTTCTTTATCTTTGCCGGTGAAATCATGGTGCGCGGCGATATTGCGCGAAGGCTGGTCGATTTGGCTGGCGGCATGGTGGGGCACATACGCGGCGGTCTTGGTCAGGTGAATATTCTGGCGTCCGTGATGTTTGGTGGTATCTCCGGGTCAGCTGCAGCTGATGCGACCGCGATTGGCGGCATCATGGTGCCACAGATGAAGAAACGCGGCTATGACGTCTCTTACGGTGTGAATGTGACCGTGCTTGCGGCTTTGATCGCTCTGATGTTGCCGCCGTCCCATAACCTCATCATCTATTCCATTTCCGCTGGTGGCAAATTGTCCATCGCAGACCTGTTTACCGCAGGCATTCTGCCTGGTTTGCTCTTGGCACTTGGTTTGATGATCACAGCCTATTTTGTGGCCAAGAAAAAGGGTTACCCGACCGAGGCATTTGCCGGTTGGGGCGCACTTGGTCGCATGTTCATCAATGCCTTCCCGGGCATTCTGCTGATTGCAATCATCTTCGGTGGCGTCCGCTCCGGTATCTTCACTGCCTCGGAAAGTTCGTGCATCGCTGCGGTTTATGCTGTGCTGGTCACCGTGTTTGCCTATCGCACCATGGGCTTCAGGGAGTTTGTTGAAACCTGCAAATCTGCCGTGCGTACCACGGCAATGGTGCTGCTGGTGATTGGCTGTGCTGCATCGTTTGGCTGGCTGCTCGCCTATCTACGCATTCCTGCCCATTTGGTTGAAACCCTCAAGCATATCTCTGACAACCCGCTTGTCATTCTGCTGCTGATCAACCTGCTGCTGTTGATGCTGGGTACCTTCATGGACATGTCGCCGCTGATCGTCATCACCACGCCGATCTTCCTTCCGGTTGCCACTGCCTTTGGTGTCGATCCGATCCATTTCGGCGTGATCCTGATCCTTAACCTTGGTATCGGCCTGTGTACACCTCCGGTTGGTACGGTTCTGTTTGTCGGCTGTGCGGTGGGCAAGATCCCTGTCTGGGAAGTCATTCGCACCATCTGGCCATTCTATGGCGCAGCCTTTGGCGTGTTGATGCTGGTGACCTATGTCCCGTTCCTTTCTCTCTGGCTACCAAGCCTGTTCCACTAGGAGAGCAAAATGTATGTAAAGTCATTTCCCGTTGTTGGTGAAGATACCGCGACCCCGAGACAGGTGCTTGCGGATAGTCCTGAACTGATGGTGGTGGCTTTCCAATTCAAAGAGGTGGGCGCAGAAGGTGCCCTCCACAACCATCCCCATGTCCAGTCCACCTTTGTGAAAGAGGGACGGTTCCGTTTCACAATTGGTGAGGACAGCTTTGAAGTCGGGCCTGGTGACAGCTTTGTCATCCCTTCTGATGCGACGCACGGGTGTGTTTGCCTTGAGCCGGGCACGCTCATCGACTGTTTCACCCCGCGCCGGGACGACTTTCTCTGACCGAGATCGCTTCTCCAGCATGCTTTTTATGACCTGGTTTGCCGGAGAGGCTTCCCTTTGAACGACCGGGCTTTGCGCTCTTGCGGTGCCTTGCCCAGACAACAAGGAATAGTTTGATGCTTACAGTGAAAACCGTTCATGCCGTCAATGCAGACCATGCAAAGGGTATGGACACTCAGGCTCTAAGAGACAATTTTCTGTCTGAAGGGCTTTTCTCCGAAGGCGAAATCCGCCTCACCTATACCCATTATGATCGTATGATCGTAGGGGGCGCTGTGCCCAATGGTGGGTCTTTGCTGCTCGATGAGGTCAAGGAATGCGGCACGCCGAGCATTTTGGATCGCCGCGAAATGGGCATCGTCAATATCGGGGATAGCGGCAGTGTTTCCTGCGCAGGCGTCGACTACAGCCTGGATCATGGTGACGTTCTCTATCTGCCCAAAGGGGCAGGCGCGGTGACCTTTGCCGGTCAGGGCCGTTTCTACATCACCTCCGCTCCGGCGCACAAAGAGCTGGAAGCCAAACTGATCAAGATCGAGGATGCCAAGAGCGTGCATATGGGGGCACCGGAAACCTCCAACGAGCGCACGATCTATCAGTTCATCCATCCGCTGGTCATGGAATCCTGTCAGCTGATTCTTGGTTACACCAAGCTGCATCAGGGCTCCGTCTGGAACACCATGCCAGCCCACGTGCATGATCGTCGCATGGAAGCCTATTGCTATTTCGGCATGGAAGAGAGCACCCGCGTGATGCATTTCATGGGTGAACCCAATGAAACGCGTCACATGGTTCTGAAGAATGAAGATGTGGTTGTGTCTCCGCCATGGTCCATTCACGCCGGTGCGGGCGTTGGCAGCTATACCTTCATCTGGGCGATGGCTGGAGACAATGTCGATTATACCGACATGGATTTCATTGCTATGGAAGATCTGCGCTAGAGCGCTGGACTGTTCAAGAAATGGAGTTGGCCGGTGCGCTGGCCAGCGCCATGCAAATGAAAAGACAGCCATTTGGGTGAAAGCATGCGGCAGGCCTTTCATTTGTGTAGATCTTTCCCGCCGGAATGGGGCAGATGGTAAGCATGTTGTGCCATTTGGTTTGGAAACGACAATTCCATCAATAGGTTATGGCGCTGGTTTGTTTGCCAACAGGGTGGTGCCGATACTGTAATCGAGAGTGTTTTAAGCACGCGTTCTTGTCCCCTTGGTGGCGACAGGGAGCGTTTGGTGCGCTCTTTCAATCCTTCAAGCCGCCTGATGGCGGCCGTGGCCTTGGTTAAGTCAGGAACTTGAAATGAAAGAAGGTTGGCGCTGGTATGGCTCGTTTGATCGCATCTCCTTGTCCGAGATTGCGCAAACTGGAGCCACAGATATCGTATCTGCCCTCTATGAAGTCCCTTATGGCGAAGTCTGGCCGCGGGAAAGCATCGTTAAGATGCGCAAGAGCATCGAGCTGGCCGGATTTCGCTGGCCGGTGGTGGAAAGCTTGCCGATCCATGAGCGGATCAAGAAAGGAGAGGGGGACCTCTCTCAACTTTTTGCCAACTATCGCCAGTCGATGGCCAATCTGGCCGCCGAGGGTGTGAAGGTCATCTGTTATAATTTCATGCCCCTTCTGGACTGGACGCGCACCGACCTTAAGGCGCCTGTCGATGGGGGCGGAAGCTGTTTGCGCTTTGATGCGGCACGCATGGCCGCGCTCGAGGTCTATATGCTTGAGCGCGAAGGCGCCGAAACAGACTATTGCGAAGATGCGTTGGAGCGCGGGCGTGTCTGGTTTTCCTTGTCTGATGAGAGCAAGCGGGAGCGTCTGATGACGTCCGTCATGGCCGGTTTGCCCGGGGCTTATGATCGCTACACCATCAAGCAGCTCAAGGAAGCCTTGAAAGGCTATGCGGGTATCGATCGGGATGGCCTGAGGGCCAATTACAAGCGTTTTCTTGATGAAATCATTCCTGCGGCCGAGGATCTCGGTCTCAGTTTCGCCGTGCATCCGGATGACCCGCCCCGGGATATTCTGGGCTTGCCGCGCATTGTTTCCACTCAAGAGGACATTGCATGGGTTCTCTCCGCGCATGAAAGCCGGGCCAATGGCCTGACGCTCTGCTCGGGATCTCTTGGCGCGCATCCGGATAATGATGTTCCGGCCATTGCAAAGCGCTTTGCCGACAAGATCCATTTTGCCCATTTGCGCAATGTCAGAAAATTTGCCGACGGCTCCTTTGAGGAAGCCACACATCTGGGAGGCGACACCGACTTGGCTCTGCTTGTTGCACATCTCCTTGATGAAGAAAATCGGCGCCAGGAAGAAGGCAGAGCCGATGCCGATATCGTTTTCCGGCCAGATCACGGACACGAGCTGCTTGATGATCATCATCGGGACACGCATCCGGGCTATCCCCTGATAGGGCGCATGCGTGGCTTGGCTGAACTCCGGGGCCTGATGGCCGGTATAATTCATGAAAGGGCTTCTGCATGAGTAAATCAGCACCCATTATTCTCAATCCGGCGGATACGATTGCGATCCTTCCGGCTGGCGCAAAGGCTGGCGATGATCCGCTGGGTCTTGGTGCGCCGCTGGCGAGCAATGTTTTCCCCGGGCATAAACTTGCGCGCAAGGATCACAAGAAGGGCGAAGAGATTATCAAGTTTGGCGAGGTCATTGGCCGCGCAACGCAGGATATCGCAGCCGGTGACCATGTGCATTCCCACAATCTTGCCTTTTCCGATCATGGGCAGGACTATCAGGTCGGGCTGGATCTGGAAAAGGCCAAGGCTGCCATACCGACCATGGAGCCGCGCACCTTTATGGGCTATCGCCGCAAGAATGGCGAAGTGGGAACACGCAATTTCCTCGCCTTGCTGGCAACGGTGAACTGCTCGGCCACGGTTATCAAACATGCCACACAGGAGCTGATTGCTTCGGGCATTCTCGATGAATATGAGAATGTTGACGGCATTGTCGGGCTGACCCACAGTACCGGATGTGGCATGAGTGGCACAAAGAGCATGGAGGTGCTCGAACGTGTGCTTTGGGGCTATGCGACCCATCCCAATGTGGGCGCCACCGTGTTCGTGGGGCTTGGCTGCGAAATGATGGAAATGGCGCGTATGAAATCGCGCTTTGATGCCGACAATGGCGAAGTGATGGAACAGTTCCATAGCCTTGCCATTCAGGAAGTGGGCGGTACCCGCAAGACCATCGAAGCCATCAAGGCCAAGGTGCGTGAGCTGTTGCCTGCGGTGAATAAGGTCAAACGTGAGCCATGCCCGGCTTCCGAGTTGAAGATTGCGTTGCAGTGTGGCGGCTCTGATGGTTTTTCCGGCATCACCGCCAACCCGGCTCTGGGCAAAACCGCCGACATGCTGGCTGGCTTGGGGGCTACGGCCATTCTTTCTGAAACGCCGGAAATCTATGGTGCCGAGCAGCTTCTTCTGCGTCGGGCCGAGAGCAAGGAAATTGCCGACAAACTGATTAATCAGATCAAATGGTGGGAACATTATGTCGATGTCAATGATGGCAGTCTCGACAATAACCCGAGCCCGGGCAACAAGGCTGGCGGATTGACCACCATTCTGGAAAAATCCCTCGGTGCGACAGCCAAGTCCGGCTCAACGCCGCTGACCGCCGTTTATGATTATGCCGAGAAGATGACCAAGCCGGGCTTCGTCTATATGGATACGCCGGGCTATGACCCGGCCTGTGCAACCGGTCAGATTGCCGGTGGTGCGCATATGGTGGTCTTCACCACCGGTCGCGGTTCTGCCTTCGGTTCCAAACCGGCTCCGACCATCAAGGTTGCCACCAACGACCATCTGTTCGAAAGCATGCCGGATGACATGGATGTCAACTGTGGTGATGTCCTCTCAAAAGGCGTGTCTCTGGAAGAGAAGGGCGCGGAAATGCTCGACTATATCATCGCGGTGGCGTCAGGCGAGAAAACAAAATCCGAGCGTCTGGGGCTGGGTGAATATGAATTTGTACCATGGCAAATCGGGGCGATGATGTAAGGCATCTGCTCTCCACCCCATGGATACAGAATAAAGATTATGAAAAGGAAAGACTTCAATGCAACGCGTGAATGAGAGCAATCTTGCAGGCCGGGCTCGTCCGACAGAACGGATCATCCAGTTTGGTGAGGGCAACTTCCTTAGAGCCTTCATGGATTGGAAAATCGATCGCATGAACGAAGATTGCGGCAGCGACTATGGCGTCGTCATTGTCCGCCCGATTGATGGCGGTGTGCCGATTTCGCTCAATGACAGCGATGGTGTTTACACGGTTCTCTCCCGTGGCGTTGGCCCGGATGGAGAGGCTGTGTCTGATGCCCGCCTCATCTCAGCCGTTCGTCGTGAACTGAATGCTGTCAAACAGTGGGACGAGGTTCTGGCGCTGGCTCGTAACACCGACTTTGTGGCCGTGGTCTCCAACACCACCGAAGCCGGCATCGTTTACAATGCCGATTGCAAGGCAACGGACACGCCACCGGCTTCCTATCCGGCCAAGGTGACCCGTCTGCTGCTGGAACGCTTCAACACATGCGGCGGCGTCGATGCTCCGGGCTTCCACTTCCTGCCGTGCGAGTTGATCGACCACAATGCCGATGAGCTGGAAAAATGCGTGCATCAGCATGCCAAGGACTGGGATCTGGGTGCAGATTTCATGAGCTGGCTGGAAAGCAAGAATGCCTTCTTCAACACGCTGGTTGACCGCATCGTGCCGGGCTATCCGCGTGATGAAGCCGCCGATATCGAGAAGGAACTGGGCTATCTTGATCCTCTGATGGTAACCGGCGAACTGTTCCACTTCCTTGTCATTGAACAGCGCGAAGGCAAGCCTGATCTTTGCCTGCCGATGGCGGAGAAGGATGCGGGCACGGTGATCGTGCCAAATG
>NZ_FOVR01000033.1 GCF_900115225.1 Cohaesibacter marisflavi
CTCTCCTCTTCGGACTTCAAAAAGTTAACGAAGCATGAAGACGAGGCCGTTTCCGGCACAAACAAGGCCTGCATAAAACTTTGCGACGAGCCCGTCTTCTTCCTGGGCAGAGTTCCACGAAAAGCTCGACATACTTGGTGTGGTTATCAAGACGCGCGGCAATGGCTTAGTTTTTGTCGATCAAGGAACAGGTGTACATGACAAGGCAAGCAATGTGGACCGGTCCTTCTCGAAAGCGGAACTTGAAAAGCGCTTTGGCCCTTATGTCGCCATCGACAATAACCGGATCGGCCTGAACACCGATAAGGATCGAACCTACAAAAGGGAACCACTCGATCCATCCCTGAAAAAGCATCGTGCTTGGAAGAGATTCAGGAAACAGAAAAAGCATCGTCGCTGGAGGAAGTTTCTGGAATCCTTTGCAGGGGAAAATGCCGAGGTTCGCGAGGCGCTAGCCATTCAGGAAGCCTATCTTTCTATCTTCTTTGGTGGCAAGGAGCCGAAGACTAAAGAACGGGTTCAACGCCCGAAAAGCAGAGTTGCAAATGAGAATGGAGCAGCCAAAACAATAAATATGCGGGACTATTTTGGACTGGCGGGTCACTCTCAGGATCTGTTTCTCGCTGTTCAGAACTTTGTCACAAGGCATGTCGAAACCATTAGCTGATGCTGTGCAGTTCCTGAGGCGCTTCGAAGAGAATGTTGCAGCGGCTTCAAACGCCATCAATCGGCATGCTGAGTGATGAACTAAATATCATCCAGCCAGTCTTCTCTTGCATGGCGTATGCTGATGATGAAGATGTCTCGATTATTCTCTACCCGATAGATGATGAGATGTGACCCATGGGGGTGAACTCGAACGGGCGGATGAAGCTCTGTTCGTTCACGCGCCAGCTCAGGGTTCTGGGCCAGTATGTCAAAGGTGGTCGACAGGCTTGCATGGTAGTTTTCAGCCTGCTGCTCAGTATAGCGCTCAATGCCATAGAGGTAGATATCTATGATCTCATCTTGAGCTTTCCGCGATAGTCTATAACTCATTTTGGGAGGTGGTCAGGCCAGCTTTTGTTCGTGCCATCTGTCTAATGTCTTCCATTGAGAGAGAGCTGACACCGCTTGCTAAACCTGCATCCACATGGCTTTGCATCGCCGCGATCTTCTTCGCTCTAGCCTGATCGCGGCGAATGAGATCGCGCACATAATCGCTAGCATTGCTATACCGCCCGTCAGCGGTTTGCTCAGTCACCCAATCTTTCATGGGTTCCGGGAGCGAAACATTCATTGTTGCCATTAGAGAACCTCCAATGCTGCTATATATCATATCTTGGCAAACTTTGCCAAGATATCGATGTTGGATAGAGAAGGAGGATCGGAGCTAATTAAGAGCAAGGTGAATGACCCACGGAAACGCCACATCCCTGCCATTCAAACGAAATGCAGCATTCTCATAGCCCAGATGGCTGCTTGGCGGACTTTCCGGACATTCGCTGCTGCGCCGAAATTTCATTGCGATTGAAGGCGTGCAACCATTGGATGTCTATGGTAAGATCGGTTCAACCTGTCGGCTGATCTGGTTGCGATTTCTTTCAGCCCCAATCGATTTCAAGCTGAAGGAACGCAGATATGCGAATGAACTTTGGGTGCCGATTTTCTTTTTCCCTTCCTGCTCCCACTCCGATGATTCTGCTACTCAATGTGCATTATTCACGTGCCAGCGATCTCGAACGCCCAGATCTTCTGGTTGTTGATCCTGCTATTCCGGTGGAGGCATTCAGGGATCCATTTGGAAACTGGGGCAACCGGATTTTGGCACCCGCAGGTACGGTCACGATTTCCACTGACGGCGTCATCAGAGATTCTGGCTCTCCGGATCCCATCAATGAAGACGCTCTTCAGATGCCGGTCGAGCAGTTGCCAAGCGAGGTGCTGACCTATCTTCTGCCCAGCCGATATTGCGAATCCGACTTGCTTTCCGATTTTGCATGGCAGACCTTTGGCCACACCCCTTTGGGATGGCAGCGTATTCAGGCCGTTTGCGATTATGTTCATAATCAAATTCTCTTCGGCTACGAACATTCGAGGCCGACCCGGACTGCTCTGGAAACGCATCAAGAGCGAGTTGGTGTATGTCGCGACTTTACCCACCTGGCAATTACCCTTTGCCGCGGCCTCAATATTCCTGCTCGTTACTGCACGGGCTACATTAGCGATGTGGGGCAGGGAGTGGTGGATGCGCCAATGGATTTTGCCGCCTGGATGGAGGTTTTTCTCGGAGGACGTTGGTGGGTGTTCGATCCGCGCAACAACGACCTCCGCTTTGGCCGCGTTCTTATTGCTCGCGGTCGAGATGCGGCTGATGTGCCAATGGCTCACAGTTTCGGACATCACGAACTAACGGGCTTCTCTGTCTGGATAGATGAAGTGCCAAACAGTAGTTCCTCGTGCTAAGACGACACAATTTTGTAGTCTTCCGACGCTCATGCAAATATTGATTTTCCATGAAATAGAAGTTTTATTGTAACTATAAAGTTGAAACCAATTTGTCTGATTGGGATTGGTCAAAATTTAATGAGCTTGCAAAATAAATATTTGTCTCTATATATAGCATATCCGCAAAGACGGCACAAAAATTCTTTCTGCCTTCCAATTAAGATTTCCAGATTATGAAAGCCTACTCCCTGCGGCCTACTTGGTTTTGTATGTTTCTCAGAGCGGGTCTGGGTCTGGACATGTTCGAAGAGGCATCAATCATGACAATTGGTACAGTGAAATACTACAATGCAACGACAGGCTTCGGCGCTATTGCACCGAACAACGGCAGCAAAGAGGCTCTCGTTCATATCTCAGATATCGAGCGGGCAGGACTGACCAGCCTCATCGACGGCTTGCAGCTTTCCTATGAACTGCATAAAAACACTGGCGGCAAACGGCAGGCCGTCAATCTCCAACTCGTTGATTAAAAATATGGTTGACTGCGCATGGGCGCAATCTTTTCACACAAGGAGTAGCGAATGATCAGTATTGCCAGATCCAAGGCAGAAGCACGGCTAGCCGCTGTTCAGAAGTCTCAAAAGGAGGCTATAAGCGAACAGGAAGAGCGGGCCTTTAAAACCCGCGAAAATATATCTCGGCTTAGGGCGCTACGGCTCGCCAAAGAAAGCGAAGACCAAACCCGAAATGTGACAAAAAGCCCTGTACGAAGACGCCAGAAGGTTCGTTAACAGGCGCTGAATTGCAGCCTTGAGTTGGCTAGCTTTCAATTATTATTGCTATGATGTAAAGTTTTCGAAAACACTATCAAGAAAAAATATATTTCGAAATTTTAAAATAACGCTAGCTATTTCCGAACAGACAGTCTAAGTAAAGAATGCTATTTAATTTCGTAATTCTGTTCCTTTCGGCCCAGCATTCGACGTTGAGGCTGCCAATTCGCCGCATTTCGCGGGCGTTATATTTAAAAGGAACTCAGTAATATGACTACTGGTACAGTTAAGTTTTTCAATTCCACCAAAGGTTTCGGTTTCATTGCTCCTGATGACGGCGGCAAAGATGCTTTCGTTCACATCTCAGCAGTCGAACGCTCTGATATTTTCTCCCTTACAGAAGGCCAGAAGATCTCCTACGAGTTGGAATCCGGTCGCGATGGAAAAAGCTCCGCAGTCAATCTGCAAGCCGCTGACTGATAAGCTACCGAGCCGGCATGATTCATGCCGGCTTGATGTTTGCAGCGGAACAAACCGGCAACAAAGTGTTGCTTCAGAAGGTGCCGTGGCCACCTAAATTCCTACTTAGATACGTGAGGGCCACCTGACAAGACGTCTGTCGTTTTGCCTCCAAGCGGACTGGTGCAGTGCATAATCATCTGGCTTTCAGTACTCAATGGTACTGGTAATCGCGGCCCATTGCTGCCTTTCGCCGACGGGCATTTGCCATAAAGCCATTTCCCCATAGCAGCCACTGGAGCAAGCTGCAGCATTGGTTGACCCTTCAAAACTAAACGGTTCTCGAACCATCCTTGGAACAATTGTAGGCTCTTTAATATCTGATCATAGTTGGGTTCCCATTAACTGGTTGCTGGGTGGGAGGGCAATGTAAGGAGGGAACTTCCATGTCTACCTTCAATTTGCCTGTGGTGGTCCCTGCCAAGCATGCTTGGAATCATGGCAGGATTATTGGGCAGAAGCGCCCACTCTTGCCAAAACATGTCTGGGCAATTCGCGTCAGACTTGAACAGGCTGGTGCAGTCCGTGATCTGGCCCTTTTCAATCTGGCAATCGACAGCAAACTACGAGGTTGCGATTTGGTGCGTCTCAAAGTTTCTAACGTCTTCGTATCCGGGGCGATCAAAGAGCGTGTTTCCATTCTGCAAAGCAAGACAGGCAAGCCCGTTCGTTTTGAAATTACCGAGGGTACACGGAAATCCCTGCAAGAGTGGATCAATCATCCTTTGATGATCGGACACGCCTATCTATGGCCTGGGCGTTTCCATGATCAACCTCACATTTCCACACGCCAATATGCTCGGCTGTTAAAGGATTGGGTGCAATCCATCGGTCTTGACCCCAGCGCCTATGGCACCCACTCAATGAGGCGAACCAAGGTCGCCCAGATCTATAAGAAAACCGGCAATCTGAGAGCAGTCCTGCTGTTGCTGGGCCACACCAAGATGGACAGCACGGTTCGCTATCTCGGTGTCGAACTTGATAATGCCCTTGCAATCTCCGAAGGTGTTGAGATTTGAAAACTCAGGGTCGGCGATATCGCCCACCTCAACGTTCAACAGTGGGTGGACAAAATGGACAATTTGGCCATATACTATTTTCAAGCACAGATCTTCCAAGGAGGCCAAAATGACCCGAGTGAGCGCAACGGAATTCAAGAATAACATTGGTGCTTTCAGTGATGCAGCCATGAACGAACCCGTCATCATTACCAGCCATCAGCGTGACCGCCTCGTTTTGATGTCTGCTGACGAGTATCGCCGTTTGACCGGAACACAGAACGGCATCTCCCCCGAGATCGAACTGCTCATGGAACAGCGCCTTGAGAAACATCGCAATACGATCATTGAGCTTGCCAATCGATGACCGATCCGAAGTGGGTTTCCGAAGAGCTCGTAGCGCGGTTGCATGAATGCGTGATCGATATCGGAGGAGGTGCTCAGGGGATAAGGGACACAGGGTTGCTGGCTTCCGCTCTTGCCCGTCCTCAGAACCTTTACGCGTATGGAGAAGATGATGTGTTCCAGCTCGCAGCAAGTTATGCTGAAAGCATAGCTCGCAATCATCCTTTTATTGACGGCAACAAAAGAACTGCGTTTCAATCGGCCGACTTGTTCTTGGCATTGAACGGATATGATCTGGATGCCGCTCGGGGTGTTGAACACGCTGATATCATGGAAAAACTGGCACAAGGCCTGATTTATCGGGATGAAGCCGCAGAGCACTTTCAAGCCTATTGCCACAATGACGAGAGCTAAGCCGGCCCATTGCGGACTCTCGCCATTCAACATTTATTTCCCATTGCTGCCATTCGAACGCAACGCAGCATTTCCACCGATCAGGCGACCCATCTGCGAACCAAAGCTCGCCATTTTCCTATCCTTAAGGTAGGTTAGCGACATATTATGAGCAGTGATACGAACCGTCGATGAATATTTGCATAGTAACAGACATCCACGATCAACCCAAACATGAGCAATGCATTCTTAGCAAGCTTGAGACCAAGCCGAATGTAAGTCGATTTGCATTGAATGATCTGTGTGGTAGGCCCGATTTATGGGGAGAGGCACTGCATAGATATCTATTCTATGATGACGGCATGGATGAAGTTGTCCGGATTCTCAAGCAGACTTTGAGTGGTGACTGTGTTGGGATTGGTTACAGCGCGGGTGGTACTGCGCTTTGGCGGGCCGCAGCAGCAGGGCTTTATTTCACCGCAATATTCTGCATTTCGTCTACTCGATTGCGGGAGGAAGCGACTATTTCAACACCCAATCAAGTATTTTTTGGTGCAGATGACCCTGGGAGACCATCAACCGAATGGCTTTCAAGGGGCGTGTCGCAAACTTTTGTCGTTAACCCAGCCGTGAGATTTGGATGATGAAAAGGAGCTCCAATTTGTTGAAGGAGCTCCGTATGATTCTCAATTCCATTGCCGAAAAACTAAAACGGAAATCGAAAGATGATTTCAAAGGCAGACAATTTGAGGCATGGCTGATTATACAAGCGGTATCTTGGTATCTGCGGTATCCACTGAGCTATCGGGATCTGGAAGAAATGTTCCTTGAGCGCGGCTTTAAAGTTGACCACAGCACAATCAA
>NZ_FOVR01000028.1 GCF_900115225.1 Cohaesibacter marisflavi
TGCCTCGACGCTCATCACCAGCCAACTCCCCATCAGCACATGGCATGATGTCATTGGTGAGCCGACCTTCGCTGATGCCATCCTCGACAGGTTCGTTCACAACGCCTATCGCATCGAACTAGAGGGCCAATCCTTCCGAAAAACTCACGCCAATATGGGTGACGAAACCGGCCAAAACTGATAACAAAAATCAACCGCCTCACGGCAATGCATCAGAGCCGCGCGGATAGCCCGGAATGGGTGCGCGGATGTTGTTGGAATGACTGCGCGGATACGTCGGAATCCGCAAAAGACATCACCCGCACCTTCCCAGCATCCAACACGCGAGCCAATCTACTCGACTCCTCCATCTGTTGAAAGTCCAGCGGCCAGCAACAATCCTACCCATGCGAAGATCTACATACCTCAGGAGGGTATGCAAGAAATTGCCAGTGCTTCGGTCGAGATGTTGACCAGTACCTCGCTAGTTCCATTGCGGGATTTGATAGTAAAAGCGCGCAAACAGAAGGCACAGGTTACATCTGATTTAAAGGAGGCACGCGATGAAGAGGCTAGGCAAAAAGGTGAGCTAAACCATCGCAGAAGGAGCATATTTCGTTGGTTTTATAAAAAGCGAATTGCAGAACTGGAAGAGGCCTTACCCGTTACACAGGGTGAGATCGAAAGGCTGAAAAACTGGGAAGGCAACACCAAAATTGCGGTGACTTTCGTTGCGGAGGAAGCGGCTCAGCGTGCCTACTCATCGATGGTTCGGGCATTCGACAGCTTAACGCGGAGTAGAAAAAAATGGGACATTACCGCTGACAGGTCAACAAACCAGTTTGCTGAGCGGACACTGGCCAATCGAGCTGTTGACCGCTATCTGGTCACCTTTGAGTTCAGTTCAAGTGACCTTATTGAGTTCTCTGGACGGGCAATGCGTTTCGAGAACATAAATGGCGACGACATATTGATTTACCCTGGTGTTGCGGTCATTCCTCGTGCGGATGGAGTATTCGCATTAATCGATATACGCGAACTGAATATTGACATTAAAGGCGTGCAGTTCCACGAGACAGAGGATGTGCCGAATGACACCGAAGTGGTCGGATATACTTGGGCAAAAACGAACAAAGATGGTTCGCCAGATCGACGGTTCAAAGAAAACTACCAGATCCCGATATGTTTGTTTGGCCAAATTGCCTTTTGCTCTCAAACAGGTGTGACTGAGGAGTACATGGTGTCAAACATCAAAGCTGCGCTGGCATTCGTGGAGGCAGTACGAGTCTATCAAACAGCTCTCGCTCAGTCTGACATGCAGTAAGTAACCTCACTATTTAAACCGAGTTATCGGCAACTGCGGCCCTATCCCGACATTCGCCAGCAATTATCGGGGGCAAGTCCACTTCCCCATTGCTGTCATTCGAACGAAATGCAGCATTTTTAGCCGGTGGTAGGTTGTAGGGTTGGCGGACAAAGCTGACTTAGGCAAATTTTAGTATAACAAATTCACTTGAGCACCATATTTGATAGTCAGTACAACCCCTATAACGACACCCAATATACCTAAAATTCCAGAAAGAACCGTTGTAATTATGCTTAATAGCGTTAGCCGAAGTGATGCTCTCCGCGACATTTCAATCTGAACTAAGGCAATCTTCCCTCTGGTGTCTTGCGAAAGGGTGCCGCTTGTATCTCGTTTAACCAAAAAAAACTGCATATCATATTCGGATACAGATTGCATTTTCCAAAGTGCCTTTTTTACCGAGGCCTTATCTGTAGGGTCCATATCTCTATAAATTTCATCGATTTCCACTGGTATCTCTCTCGTTCGATTGAAATTCGCCGGTGAAGAAAAGAATGAACTGTGATAAAGAATGGAGAAAATTGAAATTAAAAGCAAATATAATTTGATTTTAGGTAATTGAAGCGCGGGAGGGAGCTTCAATGGAAAGTACATCATATCAGATTACTCCCGGTTGGCTACCGAACCCTGTTTTTGAAACTGCTCTTGCATTCTTTGAAGCAGCAGAAGCCGAATACGCCAGAGAAACAAAAAAGGTCGGAATTTTTCAATTAAAGCGGTGGTTTGTAGTTCACCATCTCAGTGTCTTGTCAGTAGAGCTATTTCTAAAATCATTTTTCGTAAAAGTTACCTACGGTCCTGTTGCAAGTCCAGATAGCCCTGAAATTGAAGCTTACAAACATGCCTTTCTTGGTCATAAGGCTTCGTTAAAAGAGTTACCTCCGGATGTTGTTACTCTTCTTAAGCGATATTTGCCGCCACATCTGCACGAATTAATGGATGATCTCGATACAAATAAAATTACGCAGGGTAGATACCCTTACGAACAACATGAAGGTAAACAACGTTTTCCCTTTGGCGATGACGGACAGCGTCTTGCTGAACAGTGGTTGTCTCTAGCTAGGGAGCTTTCGAAGTTTCCGGATTTTTATTTCAGCTCCCCTGAATTTGATGACCGAACTCAAATCAAAGGCTCGTAGCTGTCCTTCAATTAACTCGTGGAGAGTAGAAAATGGCAGAATGCAAAGTATGCGGGAAAAGCGGTTTGGGAATTTTTGAAGTTAAAGAGGGCAAATGCCCTGACTGTCGCCGCAAAGAGGAGGAAGAAAAGATCAGCGCTAAAGCCGCAAAACAATCTGAAGCGGCAGAAGCACACAAAAAAGCTTTAGGGCGAGCGCAGTCAATTTGGATCACGACAGAAGCATTCGTGGACAGTCCTGTCAATCGTTTGGGTGTCGTCGCAGGAGAGGCGGTCATCGGCATGGGCCTATTTAAGGATATTGCTGCCAACTTCAGAGATGTTTTTGGAGGACGAAGCAAGGCGGTGCAAGATGCCCTTTCCGACGCTCGCAACATAGCTCTCAATGAAATGAAGCTAGAAGCAGCCACTCTCGGTGCAAATGCGGTGATCGCTGTGGATATTGACTATCATAGTATCAGCACAGGAAGTGGGCTGAACATGATGATTGTCGCCTGTTCCGGAACTGCGGTGGCAGCAGCAGAACAATCATGAATTCTGGCAACGTTGCCGCAATGCAGAACAACAAGACCAATTATGATGTCTTCCGCCTCGATGAATGTGATATCTGTCCCTTAGGATACTTCCGCTCACTACGCAAACGGACCGTTACGGTCAGGATGCGCCTCGAGGTCCCTTGAATGGCCGCTTTAGCCTGAGGTGTCGATGATCTCGCACCTGCACCAAATGGCAACTTTCCGCCCGAATGGTCTGCCCAAGCCCCGATGCGCTCAAAGACACCCTGAATGACGGCTTTCGCCTTCTGTGCCCTATCCAAATTCCTGCGCCTCAACGTCTTGTCGTCCGTGAATGACGCGCAAAACGGTGACCGTGTCTTTATCGGTGCGGAAATATATGCAACGTTTGCGATAGGGAAGAGCCTTCAAGCCTGGACGGATCCAGTCGCGAGGAACGCCGGGGAAGTCAGTGTCGGCAATCCATTGAATTTTGGCTGTTAGGTTGGCAACAAAGGTTGCTGCTGTGCCAGCGTCTTCTTCTTGGGCGATGTAAACGAATATCCCCGTGAGGTCATCTTGCGCTTTGGGGGCAAGAACTAATCTTTTTGGGCTAATCGCACCATCCCCCGCTTGATAATGTCTTCTGTCAGGCTTTTGGGGGTTGCGTATTCGATACCTTTGCCTGCTGCAATTTCAGCGTCTGCTGCATCAACTAATGCACGGGCTTCTGCAAGGCGTGTCTCATAGTCCTCAAGCATTCTCAAGCCTGCTCGCACAACCTCGCTGGCATTATTGAAACGTCCTTCTTCTATCTGTTGGGCAATGAAGGCGTCATAGCGATCACCGACGATAAAAGACCGTTTGGTATTTGGCATAGTTCAATCCCTTCGGCTAAAGACATTATAGCTCAAGGTAAGAACTATTCCTACCGATTTCTTGGGATATGCAACTACTCGGATTGCTCCCTTTCCGAAAGGGGGCGGCTTCTAATCAGTCAGCACCTTATAGACCGTCGAGCGACCGATCTTCAGACGGTTGGCAATCTCGGTTGCGCCGACGCCTTGAGCATGGAGAGAGCGAACGGCCTTACGGTCCACGCTTGGCTTGCGACCAAATCGAACGCCCTTGGCCTTCGCTTCCAGCCGCCCCTCATTGGTGCGTTCCAGAATTCTTTGCCGTTCAGCATCGGCCACTGCCGATAAGATGGTGACGACCATCTTTCCCATCGTTCCTTCGGTGCTGATGCCATCATCCAGAAATCGGATCGAAACACCCATCGCGTCAAATTCCTTAATGAGCGTGATCATGTCTTCGGTGTTGCGCCCGAGGCGATCCAGCTTCTTGATCAGAATGACATCGCCTTCCTCGACCTTGAGGCGGAGCAGCTCAAGTCCGGATCGATTGAGGTTGGAGCCCGTCGCCTTGTCGGAGAAAATTCGGTCTTTCCGAACGCCGGCCTCTTTGAGTGTCTTCAACTGGACATCAAGGGACTGTTGGGAGGTCGAAACCCGCGCATAGCCGAACAGACGCATAATACTGTCTCCTAAATCGATTAATAGACGGCATGTCTATTAATGATGCGATTTCCGATTTAAGAGACATGTTATAGGCACCGATAGGCGCTGTCTACTATGTTATAAATTTATGGACTGCGTCGATGACTTCATGAAAAGACTTTGAACGAGAGTGTCCACATATAACGCATGGAAAGATAGCTATTGACTGTGGGTACGTTTGTGGGTATTTTGTGCTATCGGTAGTGAGGACTTGGTTATGAGCACGAATGTAGCAAAAGATGATACCCTAAAATTCAGAATGGATGCCGCAACGGCTGAGCTCATGGAGCGTGCACGCGCCTACGTCAACCTCGACAAGAGCAAGTTCGTCCGTCATTGTATTCGGGAAAAGGCCGAGGCCATTTTGGCTGAACACGAGAAGACAGTGTTTACGCAAGACGATTGGCTGACATTCTTTGATATGATTGACAATCCTCCCGCACCAACAGAGCGCATGAAAAAAGCGGCAGAAAAATACAAAGAAATTACCGCCTCTCATGCTGTTTGAACATCTCAATCCAAAACGGCATGATCGGAAGACCTTCGATTGTGGTATCGAAGCGTTGAACCTTTATCTGCAAAGAGGGGCAAATCAGGACCAACGACGCAGCTTGACAAGAGTCTATGTCTTGGCAGATGGCGAACAAGTTATTGGCTACTATTCAATCAGCGCGCATTCTGTTCTACGGGATAATCTGCCGGTTGACATCAAGCTTGCTAGTTACAAAGATGTTCCGTTCTTGTTACTCGGGCGGCTAGCTGTCGATAGAAATTTCCAAGGACAGGGCTTTGGAGACGCGTTAATTCTTCACGCATTCAAGACCACGTTGGAAGCCTCAGAGAAAGTCGGTATCTTGGGGATGGCGGTTGAAGCCAAGAATGAAGCAGCGGCATCTTTTTATGAAGGGTTCGGCTTTGTTCGTCTAAAAGGTACAAGAAACAGGTTGGTTCTACCACTCTCTTCCATGGACGCTCTAGTAGGAATGCGTTGAGCTATGTGCGCACTACTGGTGCGTCAATTTTGCTCTCTGAATTGCCCCTAGAATTGTAGACACCTTGTCCCCTAAAAATGAGGCAAGGAGACTACGATGGCCCATACCCAATTCACTGAAGAGTTTAAGATTGAAGCAGTCAGGCAGATCACCGAACGCGGCTACTCTGTTGCAGAGGTGTCGGAGCGGCTTGGTGTCAGCAGCCACTCGCTTTATGCGTGGAAGAAGCGATATGGCAAGCCCAACTCCGAGATCAAGGCGACCGATGCGCAAGCCGCCGAGATTAGACGCCTGAAGCAGGAACTGGCTCGGGTTACCGAGGAGCGCGACATCTTAAAAAAAGCAACGGCGTACTTCGCAAAGGATGCAAAATGAAGTACGCCTTCATTGCTCAGCATCGGCCGGAGTTTTCTATTCGTGCCATGTGCCGGTGCTTGTCCATCCATCCCAGTGGTTTCTATTCTTGGCTGAAGCAGCCCTTGAGCAACAGAGCACTTGAAGACCAGAGGCAAACGGATCTGATCCGACAAGTTTGGGATGATAGTGGTAAAGTCTATGGCTATCGCAAGATCCATGATGATCTTCTGGACATGGGAGAGAGCAGCTGCCCCAACCGTGTTGCCCGGCTGGCCAGTTTGGCAGGAATCAGGGCTCAAATTGGCTATAAACGAAAGCCTGGCAAACATGGTGGCAAGCCGTCCCTTGTGGTCGACAATCGCTTGAACAGGCAATTTGAAACCGATGCTCCCAACATCACCTGGGTGACAGACATTACCTATATCAAAACCCAGGAGGGCTTTGCCTATCTGGCTGTCGTGATTGACCTCTTCTCCCGTAAGGTTGTCGGATGGTCATTGCGTCAGCGACAAGCAACTGATGTTGTTTTGCAAGCTCTGCTGATGGCGGTGTGGAGACGCAAGCCCAAACAGAAGGTTCTGATCCATTCCGATCAAGGCTCACAATTCACAAGTATTGATTGGGCCGCATTCCTTCGTCAGCACAATTTGGAACACAGCATGAGCAGGCGTGGAAACTGCCATGACAATGCTGTTGCTGAAAGCTTTTTCAACCTGCTCAAGAGAGAACGCATCCGGCGTCGAGTGTACAAAACAAGAGCTGATGCGAGGCGAGACATCTTCGACTACATCGAAATGTTCTACAATCCAAAACGCAAACACGCTACAAATGGGATGCTCTCGCCAGCCGAATACGAGCGACAGAAAATTTGAAGCCCCAAGGTGTCTACAATTCTAGGGGCAATTCAATGCGTCGATTTCAACCAAGCCCCGAGCAATCTCTGCATCATTACCCTGATGCTCGGTTTCCTTGCCCTTTGAAAAGCCTGACGCCATATTCTCAATCGCCGTTCGCTTCCAAGCGCTGATCATGTTGGGATGGACATCATACTTCTTCGACAGCTCTGAAAGCGTCAATTCTTCGCGGATTGCTTCAAGCGCAACCTTGGCCTTGAAGTCGGCAGAGTAGCGTTTTCTCTTCGTCATTTCGGATCGTCTTTCTGTTCAGGCGATCCACCTTAACACATGGTCCAAAATTCCTGGGACCTGCTCTCCTGTATGTTGATCAACGGCTCTTATTGCTTGCTGGTAGGCCTGCCATGAGCCCTCGGACCTTGACCGCCAACCTCTCTTCATTCAACTCCAGATCGGTTTCCGTCAGTTTGATGCCGGTCTTTTCGCAGCTTAGCAAAACGGCATCCCTGATCGCTTCCTCCGATTTCACAAGTTTCATGAGCCTTTTGGTATTCAGTGAAAAAAGAATGCAATAGCCAACAGCAGACACTTTGATTGCCAGCTTCTTGCGCGCCAGCGCCGGGAGCTGACCGAACATCTCGCCACGGCCAAGTCGGATCTTCCGCCCATCAAAAGCGAGAATGACAATTCCGGCAGCAACAAACCAGACGTCCTTGCCCGAGAGCTCCCGCCTGACAAGCTTTTGGCCGGGAACCGCGTATATCATCTTGAGACCTCGCGCCAATGCCTTTCGCTGCTTTTCTCCCAGCTCGGCAAAAGCGGGAAAGTCATTGATGATCTTTGTGCGCTGTTGTTTCAGGTCAAGTATCGGCCGCTCAATGAGCCGTAGGCGGCGCTTCTCGATTTGCACATTGAGGTCGGTTTGCAGTTCGAGCCCTATGAGTCCATCTTCCGATAAGGCATCATATTCGCGCTTCTCGAGCTGCAATGTGGTTCTACGAATGAGGCGGCGTTCAAGGCCTTCGGCATATCCGGGGAACTGCAATCGAAGAATTTCCAGTTCTTGCGTTGTCTCATCTACCCTGCGGGTAAGAAACTCGTGCAGCAGCTCAGCAACCCTGCGCCCATGGATGCGTCGAATTTTGTCATCAATAAACTGATTCAGCCTTGGCAAGACCAAGCCAAGCGACACCAGAATATCAAACCGTGTCTCGATCAGCTGGGCAAGCGGCCGCGTAATACCGAAATAGTTATGCAGCAGCATTGCAACTCGGAATTTCGGGCCAACCCGATAGGCCCTGCGGGCCGCATCCCTGTATCCGCTTCGCCCCTTGGTGTGGGTTGCCTCAATGATGTAATCCGCTTCCAGCAACAGACGCTCGGCGAGATCTGCGGAAATGATCTGCTCCTTGTAGGCTTCAAGAATGGTGTCGCGCTCATGAGCTGCCAGCGCAACCAGACCAAGGGTGATCCTGTCCCTATCACTGATCTGAGTGACCTTCTCGGCCGAGATCACAGCCTGATCAAGCCGCTCGGCAAAGCTCTTGGCCTCATCGCGGACGATCTCGTGGGTCAATTCCAGACTGCGTGCCGTCTCGGCAACCCGTTCACGCACGGTTTGCAGGGCAACGGCGATCACCTGATTGCTGAGAGCGACATCCAGAGAGCTCAACCGGTCCAGTCCCAGTTTGGTGATTGCCCAGCGCAGGGTAGTGCCTTGCACGATCAGGGTGAAGAGGGTGAAGCCCGTGGCAAGGATACCGACCTGATGTTTGACTTCGTCGGGGATGAAGCGGTTCTCGGTGACCGCCAGAGCCAGAGCCAGCGTGACAGCTCCCCGCAAGCCGCCCCACAGGATGGCGCCACAGTAGCGAGGCTCGATCCGGGGGGAAAGCTTGACCACGGCGAGAAGCGGCAGAAGACCGAACAGAATGACTGCGCGCGCGGCGAGGGCCGCAATCACGACAACGCCAATCAGTACGATATCGAAAGGGATGAAATTGGAAAGAAGACGCGGGATGAAAATGGCTGCCAGAATAAAGATGAGCGACCCGGCCCAATGCGAAAGAAGCTCCCAGGTGTCTCGCAATTGCTTGTTAAATGAAGGCGTGAACTTTGAAGTCATGTGCAGGTTGATCGTCAGGCCGGCCGCGACAACGCCAATGACTCCCGAAGCGGATATCTGTTCTGCCAACAGATATGTCAGCGACGGCACGGCAAGGGAGACGGAAATCTGGCCCTTCGGATAGACAGCCATTCGGGCGATGATCCAGACTGCGATCCAGCCGAGAACAAAGCCTGCAGCAGCTCCACCGGCAATGATCCATGGGAAGCCAAGCAGTGCTTCGCCGATGTCGGGATTGTTTTCGTTCAGAGTTACGAATGCCAGAAACAGAGAGAAAAATGCAATTGCTGCCGCATCGTTCAGTAGGCTCTCGCCCTCAACGATCCTGGCCAGTCGCTGGGGAGAAGACGTTCCCTTGAAAATAGAGACAACGGCTGACGGATCGGTCGTGGACACGATTGCTCCGATCAACAGACAGGCCGCAAGAGATAAGTCGGTCACAAAGAAATTGAGCAAAAAGCCAACCGCCAACATCGCCACCACAACCGCGACAATGGCAAGGATCAGGATCGGTACCCAATCGTCAAGCATTCGCCGGATGTCGATGTTGAGGGCCACCTGAAACACGAGGAGGGGCAGCAGCGCCGTCAGGAAGACACTGGATCTCACAGGCAGAGTAAGGATCGTGAGAGCAAACGGATTGAGTGCATCCGTGAGATCGGTCTGCCACAAAAACGCGGCCCCTACGCCAATCGCAATTCCCATTCCGGCAAGAATGACCGAGTAGGGCAGCCGTAAGCGTGCTGCCAATGGCTCACTGACACCAATGACGAAGAAGATGCTGACAGAAACAGCGATCAGAATGGAAAAATCCATAATTAGGTCTCATATATAAGAGCCTGGCCGAAAAATAGTTGAGTGATGTCAGCGGTTCGTGATGCACCGTCTTTACGGATCAGATGACCTGGACAGATATCACTCGGCAGGAGCATAGCCGAAAATCGGATAGGTATCCAAGCGATTTGACGGACGGGGAGTGTCAGAAGGTCTGTGTATCTGGCCTGGCCATGCGGTTTCAGACTTGATCACGCATTGAAGCGATCCTCGAACATGATAGCGAACTGGTTTCTTGCTGCAAACCATTCTCTGACATTTCTGCCTCCTTTTTCAAAATTGCGAATGGCCAAGTAGATCAGCTTGGTCGCGGCGGCCTCAGTCGGGAATGAGCCTCGCGTTTTAATGGTCTTGCGGATTACCCTATTCAGGCTCTCGATCCTTGCCCGGCAGGCAATTGCTTGCAATCGCTGAGAGGGGGCATTGGTCGTATAGATGATCTTCCGGATGGCCGGATCGAAGGCAAAGAAGGGAATAATCTCCTGCCATGCCCTGCGCCAGGCCGGAGCAATCGAGGGATATTTGTCCATCCATTTTTCCTCGAAGTGATCCAGTTCCTCAGCTGCCAGATCCGCAGTCGGGGCGCTGTAAATCAACCTCAGATCGGCCGCCACGCCTTTGCGATCCTTCCACGAACAAAAATTCAGCGAATGACGGACCAGATGCACGATGCAGGTCTGCACCATAGTGTCCGGAAAGGCGGCTGTGATGGCTTGGGGAAAGCCCTTGAGCCCATCAACCACGGCGATGAGAATGTCCTCGACGCCCCGGTTCTTCAGCTCATTCATCACCAAGAGCCAGAATTTGGCCCCTTCATTGTCGGCGATCCAAAGGCCCAGAACCTCGCGGACGCCATCCCTTGATATCCCAAGAGCCACATAAACGGCCTTGTTCTTGACCATGCGGCTGTCGCTATCCCGGATCTTGACACGCAGCGCATCGAAAATCACTATAGGATAGAGACGCTCAAGTCCACGCACCTGCCAATCCTTCACCTCGTCTAGGACCGCATCCGTCACCCGACTGATCAGATCAGGGGAAACTTGAAGGCCATAAACATCCTCAAGATGGGATCGGATATCCCGAACAGAAAGACCGGCGATAATCTTGTCATCCATGCCGTCAATCCGGGTCTGGCCTTTTCTGACCAGCTCAGGCTCGAAACTGCCATCACGGTCGCGGGGGACAGAGATCGGTAATTCTCCATCCTGGCTCTTGAGCCGCTTCTTTGATGTACCATTGCGACGATTGGACTGATCAACTGGTGCGTCATGGCCCGCTTCATAGCCAAGATGGGCGCCCAACTCAGCACCAAGCATCCGCTCCATCAACTTGATCTTGAGTTCCTTCATCAGCCCTGCATCGCCAAGCAGATCTTCAGGCCGCTCGCAATCCTTCAGAAGCTCGTCCAGCACTTCCTTTGATATCGTCATAATCCTTGCTCCTTATTCGAAGCATGGACCAAATCTCAAATACACAAAAGACCGGACACTCTCGACGGACGCGGAGTGAGCACTACTGGAGCCATTGTTGCCTCCGGCCAAGTCAGGCGGGCGTCCCAGAACAACCGACTTGCGTGATACACCTGCGATTTCTTCTATCTTTATACCGCCCATCATGGGGTAGAGCATGATGAACTAGCACAGGGGATAGAAAGGTTGAAGAGATTTTCCCCAGTCATGGAAAAAACCGACAGCCAATCCTGCCAGAACTTTCATGAGCAACTGTTGGATCATTTGTTTATTTGTGAATTTAAACAGCGACATTTGAACACCTCCACATGTGAGGTCATTAGAACAAAAGCTTCCAGAGCATCTTTGCAGCCATTAAGAGCAACAGCACGGCTATGAGCTTTTTTATGTGCTTTGCCTCCAACCGATAGTGCATGATCCGCTCACCCAGATACCCGCCAATGACCGCAGAAACTGCGACAACGGCTAATAAGTACCAGTTCATTTCCGTGAATGAGAGGTAAGTCAGAAAAGCCCCAGCAGAGGAGAATGGAATCACGAAACTGATAGCACGGGCTGCCTTTTTGGCATCGTATCCAAGCAGAATGAGAGCCGGCATCATCAGAGCGCCACCACCTACGCCCAGCATCCCGGAAATGACACCCACGCCTCCCCCGATCAAAAATAATGGCCAGGCTCGGTGATAGGTTACGAGGGTATTCCGTTTTGAAAACAGGAGCAAAAGAGCAGCAGAGATGAGGAAGGCAATCAGGAGGCTTTCAATCGCGTCTCGTGCAACAAACTGGCTAAACCAGGCTCCGGTTGGTGTTGCAATCAGGATGGAAACTATGAGAGGCAAGGCAAACTTAACATCAAGAACCCCGCGCCGAAAGTTCATCATAGAGGCAGTGACTGTCGATGCGGTATTGATGAACAGGCCAAGAGATTTTGCCAGATCGATAGTCATTCCCATCATTGAAAAACTGGGCACGAGTGCGATGGCAGAGCCAACCCCTCCCATCGCAAACAGTGTTGAAAGGAGCAATGTCAGCCCGAAATACAGACCATAATCAAAATAGCTCACTTATTTGACTCCAGATCAAAGGATGCTGCGGCTTTTCCCTTTAGCTTATCAACCAGCCCCAGCAATCCTCCGATCAGATATGTTGCATTAAATCCCTAAGCGGCCAAATAGCTCCTTGCTATACCAGAGCGGTCACTCTGCGGGCAAGCGACGACCAGAAGCTTATCGCGCGGAAGTTCTTCAAGTCGCTCGGACAACTCATCTGCCGGAATAGCCAGACCGAAGCCCATTTTCCAAACTCTTGTCTCAGCATTAATGCGGATATCAAGAAGTTCGCATTTTCCTGCTTGCCACTGTTCTAGAAAATCATCCGCGCTGATACGGACTTTACCCATGCTATCAGGGACTGCCTGTTTCAGAAGTGTTTCCAAATTTTCCATTTTTCTATCTTTTCAAACTTGCCCAGTAGTCTCGCGCTTTATCCCCTCGCAGATAGTCAACCAACTTAAGCATCCCTGCTGTTAGGTAGCGGGCGTCATATCCGTTGAGTTTGAGAAAAAGGCGAGCAATCTCAGCTCGATCGTAGTGAGGGCACATCGTGACAATGGTCTTGTCGCGATCTAGTTCATTTAAACGATCAGGCAATTCGTTGAGAGGGATGTGTAGACCGATGCCAACAGACCAAGCTTCATGTTCTTCTTGAAACCGTATGTCGATCAACTGAATCTCGCCCTTTACGTAGCGATCCAAGAGTTCATCCAGTCCGATCTTCATTGCAAGCCGCTCGTCATAGTCGAAAGAGCGCAAGTAATCGCCTAAATTGTTTTCCATATAAGTTCTCTTTGAAATAGGCGCAACAAAGCCTCGCCAGAATTGCGATCAGTCAAAATTCGTATGCTATTGGAATTCGGAGAAATTCGGCTCTGTTGCAAAAAATTAGATCATCTGCTTCAGAGTGATGTTTTCAGCGGGAGCAGGGCATGCATACGCACTTCAAGTGGCGCCATTTTCAGGGTGATGTGATCTTATGGGCAGTCCGGTGGTATTGCCGGTACGGTATAAGCTATCGGGATCTGGAGCAAATGATGACAGAGCGTGGCGTTCCCGTGGATCACTCAACGATCTATCGCTGGGTTCAGAAATATGCCCCTGAAATCGAACGTCGACTGCGCTGGCAGTGGCATTCGCCTCGTTCTTCCAGCTGGCGGGTTGATGAAACGTACATCAAGGTGCGGGGAAAGTGGGCCTATCTCTATCGAGCGGTAGACAAGTTCGGCAACACGATCGATTTCTATCTCTCGGCGACCCGGAATGCCAAGGCAGCGAAGCGGTTTCTGTCCAAGACGTTGAGGCGTGTCAAGAAATGGCAGAAACCAGCCATCATCAACACTGACAGGGCTGCGCCTTATGGGGTCGCTCTCGCTGAGTTGAAGAAGGAAGGTAAGTGCCCGAAAGATACCGTCCACCGCCAGGTGAAGTATCTCAACAATGTTGTCGAGGCCGATCATGGCAAGTTGAAGCAATTGATCAGGCCTGTTCGTGGGTTCAAAACGATGAAAACAGCGTATGCGACCATCAAGGGATTTGAGGTTATGCGCGCCTTGAGAAAGGGGCAGGCCAATCATTTCAATCTCTCAAATGACATCCTTGGAGAAGCTCGGATTGTCGAGCGGGCCTTTGGTGTTGGTCCGGGAGCTATAGCAGAGGCTATCACTCTGCTCGAGAAAAGAGCATCGAGCTCTATGGCCTAAGTGGCAGCCGG
>NZ_FOVR01000008.1 GCF_900115225.1 Cohaesibacter marisflavi
AACAGAGGCTTCCGATAAAAAATCTCGTTCCACAACCAATTGGCCGATCTTGGCATGCAGCCGGGCAATCTCGGCATCATTACCCTGATGCTCGGTTTCCTTGCCCTTTGAAAAGCCTGACGCCATATTCTCAATCGCAGTTCGCTTCCAAGCGCTGATCATGTTGGGATGGACATCATACTTCTTCGACAGCTCTGAAAGCGTCAATTCTTCGCGGATTGCTTCAAGCGTAACCTTGGCCTTGAAGTCGGCAGAGTAGCGTTTTCTCTTCGTCATTTCGGATCGTCTTTCTGTTCAGGCGATCCACCTTAACACATGGTCCAAATGCCTGGGACCAGCTCTGGTCGGATCCCACAGTTGCACGGCCTCCAGTTGATTGTTTATTGGAGAAGGCTTCATGTTTTCGAGATAGTGGTAAGCTTCTTCAGTGAGAAGTTTAGCTTCGAATGTCTTGGCAACATTGGTAAAAATGTGGAGCTGTGCAATGTAATTCCTGTTATTGCCGGCCGTCACCCAAGCAACTAGACTCTCACAGTCGATAACATCAATGTTTGATGAATGTGCTTGTGATGTAGCCAATGACAAATTTAGGAATTGCCTCAAAGCTGATTTTGCGCTGTGCGAGTTTCCAGTTTCAACAAGGATTTTGGCGATAGATTTAGTCTTCTGGAAGAAGCGCGGTGAACAAGTGCCTATGAGCTTCTTGAAATTGATCGTGGCAGTGCCGTCCAGTTTCCAGAAATCTTTGTTTGGGTCAAATTCGATGCCAGAGGCAGACAGGGCAGGGGTTTCAAACAGGGGGAGCTGGAGGTCATTGGAGACGGGGAAATTAGATGTCATTATTGCGCTCCTGTTCTACCATCAGGCCTTTTTTATATGCATATTTTGTGAGTTGATCGCCACGATATTGGGTTGCCATATTTGAAAGGAGTGACCATCCTCCCAACATGTTGGCAAAACGATCAAACTCGGCAGGTTCGATATTTTCTCGAATTGACCAATCCGCTAAATTTTGGATCCATTGATGACGAAAATGGTGTGGTGTCAGATTCAAAATTTCAAGGTGAAGACCTATATCTGTAGCAATTCTATTTACAGTATCGTTTGCTATTGGCTGGCCGAAGTTTCGGTTGCTGTGAGATAGAAAGAAAAAGGGAGAACCAGATCGGTCTGCAGCATTACCGCCATGTGACAGAAGGTATTTTTCCAAGGACATGCAGAGGCGGTCCGAGATTGGATAGACTTTCTCATAGGTCTTGACGTTTGGCTCACGCAATCGAGGATCATCTGGGTCATCGGGTCTTCTAAAAACACGGATTTCCATGAGTTCAAAATTGACATCTTTGACCCGCAAAGCGCGCAGCTCAGAGTTTCTGAAGCCTGTTTCGAAGAGGGTTTGAGCAATTGCCCAGTTTCTTTCGTTCAGGGCGGGGTTTTGCCATATTACACCTTCACAATCATGCGGGCCGTGATCCAACATAAATCGGGTTAGACGTCCCAATTGATGGTGTGTTGGACCTTTGGAGATGCGGTTTAGATCCCGGACTTTGGGGCGCAAAGCGAGAAGTTTTTCAAGAAAGCGTTCGCGCTGATTAGCCAAACCGAAGAAGATTTCTTTTGACTGCCGACTTTCATAGGCTCGGCAAACCAGATCAATGAGAGCGGCAAACACTGTGATGCGTTGGGCTTTGGTTTGATTGTTAACCATCTCGGCTCTTGACCATTTTTTACCATTGATGCGAGAGACATTTGGTGAGATCGCATTTGCAAGAGCTTTGCTGTTAACTGAGGCTGTTTGTGCAAGAAACGTTGCATCAGCGGCGGTTGGGTATTTGCCGGCTTCGATATTCCGGATGATGTCGACGGAATTGTAGATGCAACAGCGCTCAAAATGAGCAACATGCTTCATATATGAAAGGAGCGTGCTTGATGCCAGGTTCAGAGATCGATATTCCAAAGCAAGGGCTGTCGGGTAATATGCAGGAATTCCATTTTTGTCAAAACATGTTGCGAAGCGTTCACCGTCACGAAACTTGATGAGCCGAGGAGTCCAAAAATACATATATCACCAAAATTACAGTTACGTTTTTCATGAATAGGATGGGCGTATTTGTAGGAAAATGCAAGAAGGTAGACTTTTCAGAGTGTTGGAGTTGAAAGCTACACGATCGATCTAAATGACGCGTAATCAATATTATGGAACTAAAAATATTTAGGTGGCGATTGAACGGGCGTACTCATGTTTGATGTCATGGTCTAAAGAGTCTTTAGAGTCAGGATGATATCCATAAAAATTGAAGCAATCAATCCTTTGCTTTCATCCCTTTAAGTGACAGATGCCACAATGGCTTCTGTGCGTTCTATTGCTCCTGAGGTGAAAGTTATACGGACAAAATCTATCTCTATTTCTTTGCAGAAGCTTAGAGATTGTCCGGTCATATGCGTGTTCCTGTGTGAAAGGCGCTCGCCAATGACGGCGGCGGCGTCTCTCTGTCAGGAGCAATCGCTGGGAGCGATAGAGATGTGTGCGGCTATGGATGAAAGAGAGTTTTGAAGCGCCTGCTTCTCAACGCATGACCATGGTTTGTCTGTGCCGCTTCATATGCCTCACTGTATAATATGGATACAGAGGACTATGAGCGCGCGCCTAGTTCGTCTAATGGCAAGCGTTTATGCGATACCTGCTTCAAGGCTCTAGCAGAAGATCTTCAGAAGGAAATGGTCAGGCCGTCATAGGCTGGAATGACATTGTCTGGCAGCGTGCGGCGCAGCGTTTCATAATCCATATCGATATGCATATGGGTTAGAATAGTCTTCTTGGGCTTGAGACGCTCCGACCATGCCAACACCTCATCCAGTGAGAAATGACTTGGATGTGGCGCATAGCGCAAGGCGTCGACGATCCAGACGTCCAGATCCTGCATCATGGCTATGGTATCTGGTTCCAGATCACTGACGTCGGATGAATAAGCCAGATTGCCGATGCGGAAGCCGAGTGAATGGATATCGCCATGTACCTGATTATAAGGATGCGCCTCAATCGTGCCTGCCGGTCCATCGATACATACCGTGTCGCCATGAGCGATCAAGGATGGATCAAGGATCGGAGGATATTTGCTGCCTTCTGGCGTCTTAAAGCAATAGCCAAAGCCCTCTTGCAGACGCTTGAGTGTCATATCGTTGGCGTAGACCTTGACCCGTTCGCGCCGATTGAAAACAAAGGCGCGCAGGTCGTCGATGCCGTGGGTATGGTCTGCATGGGGATGGGTATAAAGAACACCGTCGACCCAGTCGATATGTTCACGCAGCATCTGCTCGCGAAAATCCGGGCCGGAATCAATCAGCGCACGGGTGACCTGCCCGTCTTGCCATTTTTCAACGAGCGCTGAACAACGGGTCCGCCGGTTCTTCGGGTTGCTCGGATCGCACTTGCCCCAGTCGTTGCCCACACGGGGCACGCCGGGCGATGATCCGCAGCCCAGAATACGCAGCTTAAATCCGTTGTCCTTTGTCATTGTTCATTGGTTCCTGCTACCTGTTGCCTTATCGCGTTGCTTTGCTGAACAGGCGGAAGAAATTGTCCGTCGTGATCTTCGTGATTTCTTCCAGCGACACGCCCTTTACGTCAGCCAAGACCTGAGCGGTATTGACCACATAGGAAGGCTCATTGCGTTTGCCGCGATATGGCATTGGCGCAAGATATGGCGCATCGGTTTCCACCAGCAATCGATCCAGAGGTACGTCTTTGATGGTATCGCGGATTTCCTGACTGCGCTTGAAAGTCAGAATGCCGGAGAGGGAGACATATAGCCCCATTTCCAGCGAGCGCATGGCCAACTCGCGATTGGAGGAATAGCAATGCAAAAGGGCCGGGAAGGCCCCCTCCTCCATGCCTTCCTTCAGGATGGCGATGGTATCGTCTTCGGCGTCTCGGGTGTGAATGGATAAAGGCAGCCCAGTCATCCGCGCTGCCTTGATATGACGGCGAAAACCTTCGGCCTGCGCTTCACGCGGGGCATTGTCATAGAAATAGTCAAGACCGACTTCGCCGATGGCCACGCATTTGGGATGCTCGGCCAGTTTGGCGATGTCTTCGGCACTATAGTCCAGCTCTTCATCCGCATTATGCGGATGGGAGCCGACGGAACAGAAGACATTGTCATAGCGCTCGGCGATGGCCTTGATTTCATCGAATTTCTTGATGCGTGTGCATATGGTGACCATATGCCCGACGCCAGCCAATTCGGCGCGGCGTACGACATCGTCCAGTTCTTCCTTGAAATCAGGAAAATCCAGATGACAATGGCTATCAACCAGCATGATTTAGTCTATGCCTCGTTTTCTTCGGTTTTTTCGACATAGCGCGGGAATACAGGGCTTGGCTTGTCAATCGGTGTGCCTGCAGCCAGGCGACCGACCGGACCAAGAGACGCGAAATCGCGCTTGTCAGATGGAAGAGCAAAGAGATCGAGCAGCTTTTCTGCCGATTCCGGAATATAAGGCTGAGCGAGAATGCCGACCTGACGAATGATCTCGGCCGTAACGTAAAGCACGGTGTTCATCCGGGCTGGATCAGTCTTGCGCAGTGCCCAAGGTTCCTGGCTTGCGAAATAGCGGTTCGCTTCGCCCACTACATCCCATATGGTTTCAAGCGCCTTGTGAATCAACTGCTTGTCCATGAATTCACGACATTTTTCGAGCATTGCATCGGTCTGATCGAGCATTGCCTGATCTTCAGTGCTGAATGCGCCCGGCTCTGGCAGAGCCTTGTCGCAGTTCTTTGCGATCATGGAAAGCGAGCGGCTGGCAAGGTTGCCAAGATCGTTGGCAAGGTCCGCGTTGGTGCGGTTGACGATCGCTTCGTGGCTGTAGTTGCCATCCTGACCGAATGGCACTTCACGCAGGAAGAAGAAGCGGGTCTGGTCCAGACCATATTCCTCGATGAGGCCGAACGGATCGATCACGTTGCCGACGGATTTGGACATCTTTTCGCCGCGGTTGAACAGAAAGCCGTGGGCAAAGACGCGTCCGGGGATATCAAGGCCCGCAGACATCAGGAATGCTGGCCAGTAAACCGTATGAAAGCGGATGATATCCTTACCAATGATGTGGGTCGCGTTGCCCCAGAAGGTCTTGAACTTGTCTGCATCGATATTGGGATAGCCCAGCGCGGTGATATAGTTGGTCAACGCATCGACCCACACATACATGACATGTTTGTCATTACCCGGAACCGGAATGCCCCAATCGAAGGTCGTGCGGGAAATGGACAGATCGCGCAAGCCGCCTTTCACAAAGCTGATGACTTCGTTGCGGCGCTCGGATGGCCCCATGAAATCGGGCTGAGCCTCATAAAGGGCGAGCAGCTTGTCTTCATAAGCAGACAGGCGAAAGAAGTAGCTTTCCTCTTCAGTCCATTCAACCGGAGAGCCTTGCGGGCCATAACGCACGCCATCTTCGCGAACTTCTGTTTCGCTTTCAGCATAGTAAGCTTCATCGCGCACCGAATACCAGCCAGCATAGCTATCCAGATAGATATCACCATTGGCTTCCATGGCCTTCCAAATGGCCTTGGAGGCTTCGTAATGGCGCGGCTGCGTGGTGCGAATGAAATCATCGTTGGACAGGTTGAGAACCTTGGCCATCTTTTCAAACACTGGGGCGTTCTGGTCTGCCAACTGAGCCGCTGTCATGCCGAATTTCTCGGCCGTCTGCTGCATTTTCTGGCCATGCTCATCGGTGCCGGTGATGAAAAAGACCGGATGTCCATCAAGACGTTTGAAGCGTGCCATCGAGTCCGTTGCCATCATTTCATAGGCGTGGCCGATATGCGGTGCGCCATTGGGATAAGAGATAGCAGTGGAGATGAAAAACGGAGATTTGTCAGTCATGCCGATGGTTGTCTTCTATCGTTGAGTGGATTTTCGCTCATATTGCGACGGTGCAGATGTTTTTGCCAAGAACGGTCACAATCGGAGCATGGAGTTCTTTCAAGAGGTTTGTGGGCGAAGGGGCGCGTATCGTCAAGGATTTTTGTGCAAATGACGGTGGACAGAGCGCAAACTTGTGCGAATTAGCGCTCACCGCGCGATGCTTTGGCCAACATGCGCATGACTTCTATGACGGTTTGCTTTTTGTCCAGATTGAAAATGCGGGTCTGCTGGATCTGTTCGCGCGCGTCATCCCAGACGCGGGCAAGCGGATAGAGATCCGCGCCTCTCGTGCCCTCAATGCCGCTTTTTTCATGCAATTGACGGCTGAGATAGCGGTGCACTAAATCGGAAAAGCCGTCGAAGCGTTCGTCCTTGCCACGTTGGGCTACGGTTTCAGCGAAAGCATTGAGCGTTTCATAATCGGGATTATAGGGGGGCGCCAGCATGCGCTCGAAGGCGTGAATGAGCACCAGCCCTTCATCCGATTGCAGCTCTGCGGCCTTGCGAATGGACCCATCGCAGCTCTGGCTAAGCTGTTCTATCGTGTCGGCTCCTTCCGCAATGCCTAGCCCCGCTATTGCCTCACTGAGAGCCGGATTTTCCAGCGGCGAAAAGCCAAGGCGTCGACAGCGCGAGCGGATGGTTGGCAGCAAACGGCCGGGAGCATGGGAGATCAGAAAGAAGAGCGTGCGGACGGGCGGTTCTTCAAGGATTTTCAAGAGCGCATTGGCGGCATTGTTGTTGAGGTCATCCGCCGGATCGACGATACAGACACGCCAGGTTTTCTCGCCGGCTGTGGAGCCGAAAAAGCGCACGGTCCTTCTTACTTCATCGACGGTGATTTCCGTTTTAAACCGCTTTGACTTCTGGTCGTAGGGCCTGTCGATCACCAGAAGGTTCGGGTGGGCCAGATTGGTAACAAGATGCACGGCCTGACAGTCATCCGGACTGTCCAGACGCGTTGGGGCAGCCATGTCGCCCAAGAGCCCGCCACCTTGAGGTGCCATCCCCTCATTGAAAATGAAACGGGCTGCGCGGAATGCAAATGTTGCTTTGCCAATGCCCTTGGGCCCAGTCAGAAGCCACGCATGATGCATCTTGCCTGATTGCCAGGAGGACAGGAATTTTTGTTCTTCTTCCGTATGGCCAAAGAAGAGCCGCTGCCGATGCGGAGGCTCCAGATCGGGCAAGATATCATAAATCGGAAAATCCAGATCTGCTTCCGCCATTTAACTCTCTTCTGAAGTATCAGCCGTCTGATCAGATGAAGAAGTTTGAGAGCCCGTCGCGGCCCCCTGCTCTTTTGACAGCAATTCATGGTCAACAACCTGCCAGATATCCTGTGCGATTTCATCGATTGACTGGGAGGCATCAATCACCTTACATCGCTTCGGATCCTTATAGGCAAGGGACAGGAATGCATTGCGTCGGTTCTCATGTACAGCCAAGGCTTCGCGCTCGAACCGGTCAGCGGCTTCGCCTTCTGACCTGCGGCTATTGGCGCGCGCCATGCCGATTTCCGCCCGGAGATCAAGGATAAAGGTGATGTCTGGCTTTGCGCCATCAATGGCGAGGCGCTCGAGCATATTTACCAGCTCTTCGGAGACCTCTTTGTTTTCACCCTGATAGATGCGGGTGGAATCCATGAAGCGGTCGCACAGAACCCATTGGCCCTCTTCCAGTGCTGGTTTTATTTTGGTGTCGACATGGTCGGCGCGGGCTGCGGCAAAAAGAACAGCTTCGCCGCTTGGCGGAATGCCCATGTCTGCAATTGTGCCAGAGAGAAGCAATTCCCGCATGGCTTCGGCCTTGCTTGAGCCGCCGGGCTCGCGGGTCTGAATGCAATCAATGCCGTTTTGAGCAAGCCGTTCGGCAAGAAGGCGGATTTGCGTTGACTTGCCAACGCCCTCGCCGCCCTCAAAGGTGATAAATTTTCCAAGCGCCATTGCTGAGCTCGCTCCCGATCGGCAAACACCGTGCCATTCTATCTGGCATGGTCGAGTGAGGGAATCGCTTCCCTCATGCTGGTTTCGAGCTTAGCTTGTAGCAGGAAGTCGGCTCAGAACCAACCAAGCACAAGTTCTTTCAACGCTCCGACTGCACGTTGGGTCGTTGTTCCGCGTCCAACGCTCTCTCCTGTGATCAAGGGAGCCTCATAGATCAGCTTGTCATCGTTCCAGACCTTGAGTGTTGCGACCTCGACACCCTCTTCAATCGGAGCCTTGATCGGGCCATCATAATAGACACGAGCCTTGAGGCGGCCTTGCTGTGCCCGTGGCATAAAGAGGCTGACGGGACGTTCGCTGACCAAGAGGACTTCGGACTTGTCTCCGCCAAAGACGCTTGCATAGGCCACTTCTTCATCCGGATCGAAAATGCGTTGAGAGGTGAAGGCCCTGAAGCCCCAATTCATGATCTTGCGCGCTTCTTCGCGGCGCTCTTTTTTGGATTTCATGCCGGTCAATACGGCAATCAGGCGTTCGTCACCGCGTTTGGCCGAAGCGACAAGGCCGTAGCCAGCCGCTTCTGTGTGGCCGGTTTTGAGCCCATCGGCCCCTTCGGTGAAGCCGAGGATCGGGTTGCGGTTATGTTGTGTGATGCCGTTCCAGGTAAATTCTGGAATGGCGAAATAGTGGTAATATTCAGGATAGTCATCGATAAGGTGGCGGGCGAGTTTGGCCAGATCCTTTGCGGTCACCATCTGCCCCTCTGCAGGCAGACCCGTGGAGTTCATGAAATGAGAATGCGTAAGGCCGATGTCCTCGGCACGCTTGTTCATCAATTGCGCAAAGGTTTCTTCGTTTCCGGCCATGCCCTCGGCAACCGCGATGCATGCGTCATTGCCGGACTGCACGATGATGCCGTGGAGCAGCGCATCAAGCGGCACCATGGAGCCCAGCTTTGCGAACATGGTCGAGCCGCCGGAATTGGCTCCACCATCGCGCCAGGCATGCTCGGAAATGTAGAATTCTGACTCAAGGGTCAGCTCGCCGGTTTTCAAAGCATGGAACACCACCTCAAGCGTCATCAATTTGGCCAGAGATGCGGGGGGAACCTGTTCATCCTCGTCCTTGGAAAAGAGTACCGAGCCGGAATTCCAGTCTATCAGATAGGCGTGTTTCGCCGCTGTCTGATAGACCTGTGCCTGCACAGCGGTTTGAGCCGAAAAAGTGGCCGCTATGAGCAGAAGCATAAGACGGGAAAATCTTTTAAACATTTCGTTGAGCATCCTTCCCCCCTCAACGTTAGGTATGAAGCCAGCGCGGTATAGGCGCTGACAGGCATGCTTGAACAATACGTCGAGGCTGACAAGTCACCTTTGCGTGTACCATCCAGTTGGCGCGATAGTAGCTTAAGTGGGCGCAAAGAAAAAGGAGAGCATCGCTACTCTCCTTGAAAAATCTCGATATTTTTGCGAAACGCAACGCTTGGCTGTCAGCTGAGCCCTAATCGATGTCTCAAAGCGGCAATGTCATTCCATTTTACACCGGGCTTGAGTTTGCTGATCTCAAGAGAGACGGAACCATCGGGCTGATCACTGATATCAACGGCGGCAAGCAGGGCAAATTCCTCGGCGAGTCGCATGCCATAGGATTGCGTGAAGGTGCCAAGATGCTTCATTGATTTCTGAGAGGCGATATCAGGTGTCTGCGCGATGGCTTGCGCTTTTCTCTTTAATGCCGCGCTCAGGTTGGACTGTTTGTCGCCCGTCATGAGACTGTCGATGGCCTGATACCCTGCTTCAACACGCCGGGAGGTGTCTGGCGCATAGTTCAGCTGCACCGGAGCCATGCTCGCCAGTTCCAGAGGCGCGGCAACATTGCCCATGCCTTCGGGCGGGAAATAGCCATCTCCTACGAGATCCACCGGAGCCCAGCCAGACGTTGGTGCCTGGGCAAGATCAACCGGGCTTGGGCTCGGCGCAAAGGCTGTTGCGTCCGGCGCCCCCAATTGTGGCAGGTGAGCCAACAGGAAGTTGGAAGACTGCCTTTGCGGCTTCGATTTGGGAACAGACGCAGACGCCATCATTACAGGTGCCTCAGAGCCAGTAGTGCCACCACCGGTTGGCAGGTTTTTGCGGTCGTTGCCGATTGGTTGGCCCTTGTCCCTGAAGGAATCCTCCAAGAATGCTGTGTCGTGACCATCCATGCGCGCCCTGCCCACATATTGAACGCGAACATTGGTGATGCCATCATTGATGAAATCAAGCTTCTGAGCCACGCGTTTGGACAAATCGATGATGCGGTTATGCGCATAAGGGCCGCGATCGTTGACGCGGACCAGAGTCGACTTGCCATTTTTGAGGTTGGTGACCCGCACATAAGAAGGAAGTGGTAACGTCGGATGTGCCCCTGTCAGCGAGTTCATATCAAAAATTTCGCCATTGGCCGTCAACCGGCCATGGAAATCGTCACCATACCAAGAGGCCTTCCCTGTCTTGTTATAAGACGGTTGATGCTTGGGCACATAGGTTCTGCCGGCTACCTTGTAAGGTTTGCCGATTTTGTAAGAGCCACCACCCTTGCGGAAATCACCCTTCTTCGTCGCGACGCGCGCACTGGCAGAAACGCCGTATTTGGGATCAACTTTGCTTTTACTCGATCCTGAGCAGCCCGAGAGCGCGATGCCTGCTACGCCAAGAAGCGTCAGAACCATGCCCGTGCGGCAATTTTTTCGATTTGAAAACAGCACTTCAAACCCCATTGATGGCTTCTTTAAAAGCGGGATCCGCTTGTCTTTATGGAATGTCGACTTCATTTTGGCATGTCGACAAAACTCATCATGTTGACGCCGGCTTTCACTCGAAGTTGTTTTACCCCTAATCATCAAGGTTAACAACACAAGCTGTGCCTATTTCTACGACGATAGCTCGCAAAAGTTCAATATTTACGAAAATGGCTGATATTGCCAGAGAAAATAGACTATTCCGTCTATCGTGGTAAAGGGAGTGTAAAGCGATGGTGGCAAAAATGTGGTCGCGATTAAGATAATGCACTTAACTCGTGCATTTTGCTTGCCGATCAGGTGTTGTACCCAGATAGATATACGCAATGACGGGGCTTGATCGTCTATTTTTCAACAGCATGGCACGAACAATTGCAAGAAGGCTTGCAATTGTTTGAAAATAGCGGCAAAAGGGCTCCCAACCACATGACGCCGGAGGGGTGGCAGAGTGGTCGATTGCGGCGGTCTTGAAAACCGTTGGGCTTCACGGTCCCGGGGGTTCGAATCCCTCCCCCTCCGCCATTTTCTTTTCAGTAATTGAAATATTATTCTTTCTAGAAAATTTGGCATTTTATTCACCTATATTACATTTTTTTATTGTTCTGTTTAAGTAATTGACTATTTTTCTGTTTTTTTTATTGTTGATATTTTTTAGCGCAATAAAGTTGTATGATTGATAGTATTCATTTTCATTTGAGCAGTATACTATTTCACTTATACTTATTTTTTTGTTTGTATTTAGTGAATTTATTTCTTCTAGGTCAAATTTCTCATTATTTATTTTGTAATTATGTATTATATTTTTTCTTTTTGTTTTGTAATCTTTTACTATTTTTGAAATAGTTTTATTGTATTCATTGCTGAATTTGATAAAAATAGTGTCTTTAATTATATTTAACGCTTCTATATCTGTAAAGTAGAAGGTTTCATTAATTTCTTTTTTCTCTCCGTTGAAATTACAATTTATTTTTCTTGATCTTTTTATTCTGAGAGCGCATTTGCTTATTTCTAATTCGCATATATAGTTTTTTGGGCATCTTAGCGAATTTTGAATTTCAAATATTGTACTATTATTTATATTTTCTTGAGAAAATGAATTGCTCGAGAATATAATTTTCGAGATTAAAGAGAAAATAAATAAAATATATTTGGTGCACACTTTACTTTGCATAGTTTCCTCCGAGCGTTCTAAATCCCATTTTGCGCATAAAGCGGTCGTTTTGGGCTGGGCGGATATCTGAAGTTATATGGAATAGCAGATGTTTGGCGCCGATTTGATCTGACTATTGCTTAATCCCCCTCACTAAACGAATGGCTACTTTCCCGCCGAGAAGGCTACGTCTGATGGATTGGGTGACATGGATGACGTGGACTGTGGTGAGTAAGATTTCTGTACCGACATAATACTCCCCTGCCGCAGCGTAGAGATATCCAACGGGTTTTTCATTTGCTTCTGCCAAAATCGAAATAAGATTGGGATGCTCTTCGTTTACGCCAAGTCTCTGAGCTGCTTGTCGAACGCTTAGGCAGATGCGTCCGTTGAGATTGTTGTTCGGTCCGTGCCATTCGAGCTTCAGCCAAGCATGTGCTATGTTGATGAAACCTATATCAAGGTGTGCGGGTTCTGGAAATATCTATATCGGGCTATGGACAATTACAGGAACCCGGTTGATTTTTCTGCCTAGAGCCAAGAGAGATCTTGGTGCGTATTCAGCACGACGTTCAAGGGCGAACCGCTTCTGTCTACGGGCACATTGGTACAGACGGTGCCAACTCCTCTTCGGACTTCAAAAACTAACGCAGCATCAAAATGAAGCAGATCTCAGGACAAATAGGACCTGCTAAAAACTCTGCGACGGGCTCCTTCATCCTCTCATCATGCTGAAATGTCCAACGACAGGCTTTCGCGCAGCATGTTGCGATAGCGCGACAGAGCCCCTTCGAGATGCGTCTTCATGGCACTTTCTGCGGCTTCCGCGTCGCCGTCGACGATAGCCTGCAAAATAATGGCATGTTCGCGATGAAGATGCGGATTCGGATGGATCTTGCGTCGATCAAGCGCGCCGGTCAGATCTTTTCGCGGAATGATACCGGGGCGTATCATGGCCAAAAATTGCGGGAAACGTTTGTTCTGCGTTGCGACCGCGATCTCATAATGAAACTGGAAGTCCGCTTCATAAGGCCATTCATCAGCAGCCATCGCCTCGCCGACAACGGCGTGAGCTTTCAGAATATTCTCCAATTGAGCAGAAGACCGACGAGCAGCTGCAAGTCCTGCGGAACGAATTTCAAAAGCGGAGCGCATTTCCAACAGCTCGATCACTTCAGATATTCTATCCGGGGAAAGATCGGAGAATGGATGATTCTGACGCGCATTGCGAGGGTCGAGAACGAACACCCCTGCCCCTTTGCGTGCCTCCACCAGACCATCAGAACGCAAAATGGCAATAGCCTCTCTAACGACGGTTCTGCTTACCTCAAACCGTTTCCCCAGATCTGCTTCGCTCGGCAAGCGATCGCCAGGAACAAATTTTGTCGAAGCAATTTCTTGTCGGAGAAGCTCGCTGATCCGGCTGACCAAAGTCTGTGATTTGCCACTTTTTTGCTTTTTGCCGTCTTGCTCCGCTTCCATCTTTCACCTTTCACAAAACCAAATCTGTATGCCTGATTTTCAATCAATATGACTATTTATCATATTTTTCAGCACATTCAATTTCTCTTCTGGTGAAGTGTCTCTGAAATTTTTAGATTCCTGTCATTTTTCGTGTCAAAAGCGACAGAAGCCCATCAGGCAGGCCTGAAAATCTGCTGTTTGAACAGCTTAATGCGAAATCTATCGAAAATCTATATGAAAGATATTAATAATCTGTATGACAAATATTGACGTACTTTGAAAATTCCCTTAACAATGAAAAATACAGAATGATAGCCACCAGAAGGCTACGGGAAGGTCTTGCTCATGATTATTACTGATGTCTCAGTCTCGGTCTTTTCAACCACCACACGCCGCCATTCGGACAGCGCAGGTCATGGGCACCCCGGACCGGCTCACAAAGTGCAGCAAGCGATGTTGACGATCAACACGGAAGATGGTCATCAGGGTTACTCTTTCTGCCCTCCAGAAATCGTGCGGCCCCATATTCTCGAGAAATTTGTCAAGAAGGTGCTGATAGGCCAGGACTACCGGGATCGCGAGCGTCTGTGGCAGGACTTGGCCCACTGGCAACGCGGCTCTGCTGCACAGCTTACTGACAGAACGCTGGCTGTGGTTGATTGCGCGCTCTGGGACTTGGCTGGCCGCACACTCAATCAGCCGGTTTATAAACTCCTCGGCGGCTATCGCGACAAGATGCCTGCTTATGGGTCGATTATGTGTGGTGATGAGCTGGAAGGCGGACTGGCGACGCCGGAAGATTATGCCCGATTTGCTGAGAAACTCGTGAAGCGCGGCTACAAGGGCATCAAGCTTCACACCTGGATGCCACCAGTTAGCTGGGCTCCAAACGTCAAGATGGATCTCAAAGCCTGCGCAGCGGTTCGTGAAGCCGTAGGCCCTGATTTCAGCTTGATGATTGACGCGTTTCATTGGTATTCGCGCGCGGATGCATTGGCGTTGGGGCGTGGCCTCGAGCAACTTGGCTTTGACTGGATAGAAGAGCCACTCGACGAGCAATCTCTCTCTTCCTATAAATGGCTGGCAGACAACCTCGAGATTCCCGTTCTGGGGCCGGAAAGTGCGGCTGGCAAGCACTGGCACCGAGCGGAATGGGTGCGCTTCGGCGCATGTGATATTCTGCGCACTGGCGTTAATGATGTTGGCGGCATAACACCAGCCATCAAAACGATGCGCATGGCCGAGTGTTTCGGCATGAATTGCGAAGTGCATGGCAATACGGCGATGAACCTGCATGTCGTAGCAGCTTCAAAAAACTGTCGTTGGTATGAACGTGGCCTATTGCATCCATTCCTCGAATATGACGACGGGTTTGACTATCTGAAATCCCTGTCCGATCCAATGGATGAGGATGGATTTGTGCAGGTACCAGACCGTCCTGGTTTGGGCGAAGACATCGACTTCGACTTTATCGAAAACAATCGCGTTCAATGAGCTTTGAGAGGGCGCTCACTTACTCCCCTCTCTGTTTGTGCAAGTTGAAGTTTAAGAAGAGGCAGAAGCTTGGAGAGAAATCTCTCTCAATGAGGAGTATCGAGTTTCTGTCCAAATCCAGGGTGCGACGCTATGAGTGTTGACTAAATTGTCAGACATATTTTTAATCCGTCGTACATAGCAAGAGTATTCATGGTTACTATTGGGAGGAAACATGAAAAAACTACTCGCTACTGTTGCTTTCAGTGCCGTTCTGTTGGCTGGCACTGCAAGCTTCAACTCTGCCGCAATGGCAGAAACACCGAAGGATCAACTCATCGTTGCGTTCAACATGAACAACGTGTTGACGATGGACCCGGCCGCCATTACAGGCGGCGAAGCGGTTCAGATTTTGAACAACGTCTATGACGCCCTTGCTCAGCTTGATCCTGAAACGCGGCAGCTCCAACCACGCATTGCGGAAAGTTGGGATATCGCTCCTGACAATATGTCTGTGACGTTCCACCTGCGCAAGGATGCCAAATTTGCATCAGGCAATCCGGTAACGGCAGACGATGTTGCTTTTAGCTTTAAGCGCTTGCTTACACTCAATCTGGCTCAGGCATCTTATCTCAAATCCCGAGGCTTCAAATCTGAAGATGTTGACAAGTATTTCGTTGCCAAAGATGAGCATACTTTTGTCCTGAACCTGCCTAAGCTGGACGACCCGAAGCTCATCATCATGATATTGACGCAGGCTGGTCCTGGCTCCATTCTTGATTCCGAGCTCGTCAAAAGCCATGAGAAAAACGGCGACATGGGCAAAGAATGGCTAGCGAACAATTCCGCTGGCTCAGGCGCGTTTTCTCTGACCAAATGGCGCGCAAACGAGTATGTCATTCTCGGCCGGAACGATGATTTCTGGGGTGGCGCTCCGGAAATGAAACGCGTGCTCATGCGCCATCTGCCTGAGTCTCAAACTCAGCGGCTAGGCCTTGAACAGGGCGATCTTGATATCGGCTTCTCGCTTGCCGCAGCAGACCTTAAGGCGCTCAAGGAAAAATCAGCTCTGACCATCAACTCAGTACCCAGCGTGGGGTTCTACTATCTCGCCGTGTCCATGAAGGATGAACGGTTTGCCAAACCGAAAGTTCGAGAAGCCCTGCGTTATCTGATTGACTACAAAGGCATCAACGAGACGATCATGTCATTCTTCGGTGTTCAGCGTCAGCGCCCGATCAACTCCGGTGCTTTCTCGGCGATGGAGGACCCGGGGTATACATTGGATGTCGCAAAGGCCAAGAGCTTGCTTGCTGACGCTGGTTATCCGGACGGATTTGATACAACCATTCGTGTAATCTCAACCCAGCAGTTCCTCGATTCAGCGACGGCCATTCAGTCCACGTTGGCACAGGCTGGTATCAATGCTGAAATCATTACTGGCGGTGGCAGCCAGATCTATGGTGCCATGCGCAACCGTGATTTTGAATTGCTCGTTGGGCGCGGCGGCGGTGGCCAGTTCCCGCATCCAGATAGCAACCTCCGCGCATTGGTCTACAATCCGAATAATGCTGACGAGGCTAAGCTGACCAATTATCAGGGCTGGCGTACCAGCTTCTTCAGTGAAGAACTCAACAGCATAATTGAGAAAGCTTTGGTTGAACCCGATCAGGCCAAACAGACCGAGCTATACAAGGACGTTCAGATTAAAATGGACAAGGAAATCATTCCGTCTATCCAACCATTCTCGGAACGCGTCGTGACCGCAGCATATCAGGCCAATGTCAAGAATGTGATCGTTGACCCATGGGTTTGCCGCTTTGAAAACGTCACGAAGACTCAATAAACCTCCAAGACGTACAAAATAGCAACCACACTGAAAGAGCGTATCTTACGGTACGCTCTTTTTTTGTCTCGCTTGAGGATTTCCAGCCGGTTGCTGAATGGTCGGCGCCCAACACCTCCTGATGACGACGGAGCCATCGAAAAAGAAGCAACGGGTGTGTGTCTCTTAGTGGCTGGCGAGGATGTGGGGTGCTAGAAAGTGGGGAGCTGGCCATCGCTTCGTTCGTGCGGATGCAATTATTGTCCAGAAGGTGATGCCGGAGAGGACGCTACTGCACTGATGACTATGGATGATTTTGAAAAGAAATGGTGCAAGTGTCATTGATCATTTCCGAGACATTTTCGATAGGGCAAGTGCAGCGCCCTTGCCCTATCTTTGATCTTGATCCTTATCGAAGAAGCCGCCGGTGGCCATGAACCGGGATTGCGTTCTTTATTCTACAGTACGCTCATATTTGAGGCTTGCTGCAATCAACTCCTTGGCATAGGGCATCGCCGCTTGATTGTCCGGGATAGCTTCTCGCGGCAGAATCTCGACGATTTTTCCGCCCTGCATGACCGCGAAGCGATCACACATATGATCGACCACAGCCAGGTCATGACTGACGATCAGATAGGTGAAGCCTTTTTCTTCCCTGAGCCGCACAAGCAAATTCAGGATTTCAGCCTGAACAGAAACATCTAGAGCGGAGGTCGGTTCATCCAACAGCAGAATATCCGGCTCAAGAATAAGGGCTCTCGCAATAGCGACACGTTGTCTTTGCCCCCCTGAGAGCTGGTGAGGATAGCGATCCAGAAAATCAACGGGTAACCCAACATCGGTCAAAGCAGATTCCATGCGCTGCTGGTGATTGTCCAGCTTGTGGATTTTGAGAGGCTCAGACAGCGTCGTTCGCACAGAATGGCGCGGATGAAGCGACCCGTAAGGATCCTGAAACACCATCTGGAACGTACGGCACCGTTCAAAAGCACTCATCTCTCGTACAGATGTTCCATCAATTCGGATGTCTCCGCTCCAGGAGTTGAAGAGCAACGACATGCAACGCAGTACGGTCGATTTGCCAGATCCACTTTCGCCAATCAAGCCAAAGCACTCACCCCCATTCACTTCGAAGCTTACGTCAGGCAGAATGACCGCGGAACCGAGCTGTATCCTAAGTTTATCTATTGAAACAGGTTTCATCACACCACCTTCACATCTTCAAGCCATTCAGGACGACGCTCCAGCACAGGCAAAGGCGCTCGCGGCCCGCCAATATGCGGTTGAGCAGCAAGAAGCCCTTTCGTGTAAGGATGCCGGGCATTATGCATTTCAGATGCATTGAGGGCCTCAACTACCTGCCCCGCATACATGATGAGCACTCGATCACAGAAATTGCGCACCAGATTGAGGTCGTGCGAAATCATGATAAGGCCGATACCCTTATCGCGAACCAACGCATCCAGAATATCAAGCACCTGAAGCCGCACGGTCACATCAAGTGCCGAAGTTGGTTCATCCGCGATAACGACATCGGGGTCGGTGAGCAGCATCATGGCGATCATAATGCGCTGCCCCATACCGCCGGAAACTTCGTGCGGATAAAGGCCGTAAACGCGCTCTGGATCTCGAATCTGCACCGATTCAAGCATCGCGAGTGTTCGCTGCCTGGCTTCCTTTTTGCTGCACCGGATGTGATTACGATACGCTTCGTCCACTTGTGGGCCGCATTTCTGTATCGGGTTGAGCGAGAATTTAGGATCTTGCAAAATCATCGAGATGCGCTGGCCACGGACCTTTAGCATTTGCTTTTCGGGCGTATTCAGAAGGTCGATATCACGGAATTGCATGCAATCCGCCTTGATCTCCGCTGTCGGGAGCAGTTTCAGCAGTGCGCGTCCTACCGTTGATTTGCCAGATCCGCTTTCGCCGACAATGCCGAGGCGCTCTTTGCCCAAATTGAAGGACACATTCCGAACCGCGTCCGTTGGGGTGCCTCGGTAGCGGATAGAAAGATTCTCGACCGAGAGAATGGTATCAGAGTTCAGCTCTTTCATCCTGTTATCTCCGGTTCAGCTGTTTGGGATCTAGCGCATCTCGCAAGCCATCACCCAAGAGGTTGAAGCCAAGTGAGACGCAGAAAATTGCAATGCCAGGGAAGGTAACCACCCACCAGCTATCGATCATGTAACGACGACCCGTTGCGATCATCGCACCCCATTCAGGCAAAGGCGGTTGAGCTCCGAGACCCAAAAAGCCGAGCCCTGCTGCAGTGAGGATCACGACTGCCATATTGAGAGTGAGGCGAATGATCACCGATGGCAGACACATCGGAACAATCGAGCGCCAGATGATACGGAAACTTGATGCCCCCTGAAGGCGCGCCGCGGCAATGTAATCGGTTTGCCGAAAAGTCAGGGTTTCCGCTCGTGCCAAGCGCGCAATTGGTGGCCACGCAGTCAAGGAAATGGCAATGATCGCATTGTAAAGGCTCGGGCCCAAGGCTGCCACGAATGCCAGCGATAGGATGAGGGAGGGAAACGACAGGAAGATATCGGTGATCCGCATCAATACCGTATCTACCTTGCCTCCAAGATAGCCTGCGACCGTCCCGATCGTCAGGCCAATCGGACCAACGACGACGGAGACAATTCCGATGATTGTTAGAGAAATGCGCGTTCCGTAAAGAAGACGGCTATATATATCGCGCCCCAATTCGTCTGTGCCAAAATAGTGCTCCGCGCTTGGAGCCTGTAAAGCATTGCGTAAATCCTGAATATAGGGATCGTGTGTTGCAAGCAACGGCCCGATAATTGCCAGTATGATCAACAGTGCCAGCACAAACAGACCGTAGGCTGACGTGGGATTTTTCAAGAGGAACAGAACAAGATTCTGAGTGGAAACAAGCCATTGAGGCTTGCTTGCTTTTTGTGTGACGTTCGGTGTCAGGTTGAGATCTGTCATGATTAGCGAGTCCTCGGGTCGAACACACGGTAAAGAATGTCGGAAATCAGGTTGAGCGCTGTGAATATAAGGCCGACGATCAATACGCAGGTCATAAGAGAATTCATGTCGCCAATCATCAAGTTGCCGACCAGATAGGACCCAAAGCCGGGCCAGGCAAAAACGGTCTCGATCAGGATTGACCCCTCAAGCAAGGTACCGAAAGCCAAGGCGACAATCGTAATCAACTGCACCCGGATATTGATGAAGGCATGAAACCAGATGGTCTTGCACTGACTGAGCCCTTTCACGCGGGCTGTTGTGATATATTCCTGGTTGATCTGGTCGAGCATGAAGCTGCGCGTCATACGCGTGATGAAGGCTGCCGAAGAATAGCCCAACAAGGACGCAGGCAAAATGATGTGTTGCAGAGCACTCTTGAAGACATCCCATTCACCCGCCATGGCGCTGTCGAGCAAGAGAAAGCCAGTCGTGTTCGGCTCTAGTCCGATGTAAAACTGGCTCATGCGACCAGATCCTCCTACCCAGCCGAGTTTGGCGTAAAATATGATCAGAGCTATCATTCCGGTCCAAAAGATTGGCATGGAATGGCCCATCAGGCTGAATACACGAATAAGATGATCGGGCCAGCGATCTTTGTTTACCGCGGCCACCATACCCAAGGTCACTCCCAGCGTTGCGCTGATGATGATTGCGAAAAGTGCCAGTTCGATGGTTGCTGGCATAACGTGGAGAATATCTTCCAGCACGGGCATGCCAGTTCTTACTGATTTACCCAGATCTAATGTGACCACGTCATGCAAATACATGTAGAATTGCTCCCACATGGGGCGATCTAGCCCGAGTTGCCGATACACATTTTCATAGACTTCTCGTGTGGCCTCCTCTCCCACGATTGCTCGTACGGGATCGTTGGGCATGACCCTGCCGATTATGAAAGTGAGAGTAAGTAGACCCAATAAGGTAACAGCGATCGTGCCCACTTTGGACAAAATGGCTTGTACCTGGCTCCTGTACGCAATCATGTGGCTCCTCCTCCCATGATGCAAACCGCCGAGCGTTAGGCGCAGGCTTGCTTTCTGTCATATTAATTTAATTTCTGTCATACAGATAATTGATTGTCAAGATGGAAGGCTGACATCTGGCGTCTATCAAAGCTCCCGCTCAACGAGATCCCTGTCCACCTTTCCCGAGGACAAAACTTATGGTCTCTATGGCTGGGAGTGTGGAGGAATAACCTGTGCTACAATCTTGCCAGCTGCCCTGATCGAAAGGCAGAAACTCACAAATTGACAAAATAAGGATATTTTTACAGACCCTTAGTGGAAGTTCATACTCCTCATTGTGCGCTTTATCTCGCACGTATGAAGCTATTCGGCTATAGGCCATCCGGCCGCTTCTGCAGTTCACAGTAAAGCCTCGAACAAGTCTTCAACAGCCCTATCACCCACGACACGATAACCTGTCCGATAGATGCGATCGCCCTAAACATACCCCAGGTCCTTCAATTACCCTCGTTGGTGGGAGAAGGTTTATTACTCAGGGCCCAGTTCGGGCTCAGGTAGTGTCTTTGAACGCAGAGTTCCAAAAGAGGATGATCCGGACAATATGACTTGGCCAACTGATCACAACCCATATATCAATTATTGGAGATATTCTGCATCCGCCCCAATTCGGGCATTTGTTGTCGGGTATATGTCGCAAAGCAGGTTCGTTATTCGGGCCATTCAAATGAAGCAGCAACCAAACAGAGGGTGCTCCCCTGCATATCCCTTCAGCTTTTAGCGCTGCTATTCGACATCTTTGGATCGATTGGCTTCGTCAATAGGCCTCATTTAACGATTGACGCTATGCGCCCCGCAACAATGCTTGTACTTTCTTCCGCTACCACAAGGGCACGGAGCATTGCGGCCAATGGACTGTGCTTGCAAGCCGGAATGTGACCGGTTTTCCGCTTGGCCTTGCCGGATTATTTTCATGATATCGGTGGCGGGGCGTCCTGCACGAATAAGATTGGCCATCACTTGCAAAGTCGGCCCGGCATGTTTGACAAAATGCGTGGTGGAGCGGCAGAAATAATTATGTCCCGGTTCTCCATCCTTGCTCTTGAGAAAACGATGCTTGGGGCATCCGCCATTGCAGGCAAAGCGAATATCACAGCCGAGGCACTGTTGAGTAAGAGTGTCTCTCTTGGCATTGCCAAACTCTTTCTGCTCAGGCGAGTTTGCCAATATATCAATCGGTTTTTGCGTGATATTGCCAAGCTTGAATTGCGGATAGACATAGTGATCACAAGCATAAAGATCGCCGTTATGCTCCAAAGCGAGCCCCTGCCCGCACGTTTCGGCAAAGACACACAGAGATGCAGGTTGCCCCATAAAAAGGCCCAGTTGCATGTCAAAGAACTGAACAAAAACCTGACCAACATCCCGCTGAACCCACTCATCGAAGATCGTGGTTAGAAAACGGCCATAGGTGCGCGGCAAGACACTCCATGGAGTTACTTTATATTCAACGCGATCCTCATCAATCTGTGGTGCTGGTGCGAGCTTTTGCGCGCCGGATGAGCGTTCCACTATCGGTATAAACTGGATAAATTGCGCTCCAATCTCTCTCAAGAAACGATAGACTTCAAGCGGGCGTGTCGCACTGTCGCGATGAACAACCGTCAGAATATTATGCTCGACCCCATATTTGTTCAGAAGCTCATAGCCGGCCATGACCTTGGCAAAACTGGCGCGCCCTGCCCGGTCATAGCGATAGAGATCATGGATCTCTTCCGGGCCATCAATACTGATACCGACTAGAAAATTGTTCTCTTTTAAGAAACGAGCCCAGCGATTATCAATTAATGTGCCATTGGTCTGCAAGGCGTTGCGGATTTTCTTTCCCTTGGGAGCATAGTGTGCCTGCAAGTCGACAATTTTTTGAAAGTAGTCAACGCCCAATATGGTCGGCTCGCCTCCTTGCCAATTGAACCAGATATCCGTTCCTTTGAGGTTTGCTTGAGAGGTGATAAAGTCGCGGATATATGTTTCGAGAATCTCTGCAGGCATTTCGAACCGCTTGGTCTGCGAATAGAGGTCCTCTTTCTCCAGATAATAACAATATTTGCAATCAAGGTTACATCTTGGACCAATCGGTTTGGCCATGACCTGAAAGGGACTTTCAGTATGTATTGTCATAAAATCAAATCCTTTTCAGATTGAAACTTGAACGCAAAGAGAGCGGAGATCTCTTCGCAAGCTCTTAATCAGATCTGGGGCCTTTGGTAGACTTACACGCTGGGCCGGGACCTCGCATATAATGCTTCTCTGGTTGATAGTGCTTTTTATAAAGGGCAATCAAGTGCCGGATAAAGGAACCCAAACGCATGGGATTGATTCCTTGCTTGCTATGTTTGGTATCGGGCGTCGTCCCTTCGCCAGACTTGACTGAGCCAAGACCAGCAAAGGAATGCACCAGGGGGACAACAATCGGTCTCTTCTCAAAGAGAGGACAAGGCAGCGCGAACCTCCTCGCTGCAATGCTCGGGAACATCGCCGATATCGGCCATCTTGTGATCCAGCTTCGATAGCATCGTGCTGAATATTTCTGCATAGGCAGGGTCATCGGCAAGATTGGTGAGCTCGAACGGGTCTTTTTCGCAATCAAACAGCTCCCATTCAGGTGGCGCATCATTTGGGCGTGCCCCAATCTGTCCAAGATCCTTGTTGTACCAATAAATCAGCTTGTAACGGGGATCACGGATACCATAATGGGCGTAGGCATGATGGATCTCGTCATTGTGCATCCAATAGCGATGATAGGCCAACTGATCCCAGTTATCCGGCGTTTTGCCTTCCAAAACAGGGCGCATCGAGGTCCCTTGCATATAGCTGGGCACCGGAAGGCCCGCAAAATCAAGGAAGGTTGGAGCAAAATCTACATTGCTGGCAATATCAGAACTGACGCTGCCCGGTTTGATGGCTGCCGGATAGCGAACAAGGAACGGCATCTGGAGAGATTCTTCATACATGAAGCGTTTGTCGAACCAGCCGTGCTCGCCAAGAAAGAAGCCCTGATCGGACGTGTAGATCACGATCGTGTTTTCTGCCTTGCCGGTCTTATCGAGATAGTCAAGCAATCGCCCGACATTGTCATCAATAGCCTGGATTGTGCGCAGATATCGTTTCATATAACGCTGATATCTGAATTCGGCGAATGCCTGCGGATCATCAAAGGTGATATTTTCACCCGTCTTCTGGTCGATGACGGTAATGGTTTCGCCTTGAGCCAATTCAGGGATCTTTCGCTGTGGCCAATAGTCCGTCACCAACTCCCCAACCTGCTCTGCCGGTCCTTCCGGCTGCACCAGACCGAGATCTTCGTAGGTCATGTCTGATTTGATGCGCATTTGCGCCGCCTCGGCTGCGGCTGCGCGATTGGCATAGTCATCATTGAATGTTTCCGGCAGCGGCAGGTCTTCGTCCGCCCAAAGATGATCATAACGCGGATGAGGCTGGAAGTTCCGATGTGGCGCCTTGTTGTGACACATCAGGAAAAATGGCTCATCACCGCAGCGCTCGATGAAGTCGAGTGACATGTCCATGATAAGATCTGTTGCATAGCCCGGATGGCGCCGCTCCCCTTCGGGATGGATGAACATCGGGTCCCAATAGTCCCCCTGGCCAGGCACAACTGCCCACTCGTCAAACCCCGTTGGCTCATGTTCTTTACCTTCGCCCAAATGCCATTTGCCAAACATGCCTGTGCGATAGCCGCTGCTACGCAGATGCTTGGCTACATTGGGGAGGCGATTGTCTATGTGCGTGTCCAGCGTTGTAACGCAGTTGACGTGATTATAGGTGCCCGTCAATATGGCTGCGCGACTAGGGGTGCAAATGGAATTCGTGACATACACTGCATCGTGGCGCATACCCTCATTGGCCAACCGGTCAAGATGCGGCGTATGGTTCAGACCGCCACCATAGGCTGATATCGCTCGGCTGGCATGGTCATCGGACATGACAAATATAATGTTGGGGCGCATTGTTTTGTTCCTTTTCTTTCAACGGGCATAGCAGAGGGCTGCCCGCCCCGATGGTGTAATCAGGTTCACCAAGGGCCGCACCGGCGAAAGCCGGTGCGGCCGGTCATGAAAGATTATTCAGCGTAGAGATCCGACAAATAGAAGTCCTTTGCCGGTAGAGGATCTTTGATCTTGCCGAAATCGGCATATAGCCGGGCCAGCGTATCAAACCAGGCATCCACCTTGCCGTCTCTGGTCAGGTCTTCCAGTTCCTTGCTGCTTGGTAGCTTGGCTAGCTTGGCTTCCTTGGCAAGCGGACCTTCGGGCACATTCAGGAACTTGGCTGTAATCGCCACAGCTTCATTCATATTGTCGCGACGAAAATCCAATGCCTCTTTGATAACCGCATTGACCTTCTTGACCACAGCGGCATTGCCGCTCATGGCGTCGCTGACGATAAAGCTGGACGGGAATGCCACATCAGGGAAAAAGTCTTCGTTGGAGGTGAGTTCATTCATGTCTGGAATACGGTTCCGAATGACCTCTACAAAGGGATACCAGATACCGGCTGCATCTACCTGACCGGAGCCAAAGGCGGTTACTATGGTGCTGGGATCCATTCTGACTACTTCGATGTCGTCAAGCGTCAGGCCCGCCCGCTCAAGCGCGAGACGCAGCAGCATGTCGCCAGATGTGCCTTCTGGCACGCCTACTTTCTTACCTTTTAGGTCGGCAATCGTTTCAATTCCCGGCTGGGCAATTACACGGTCTGTGTAGCCGAGCGCATTGACTGCGATGATTTTGGCTTTGCCTGAAGCGGGAAGCCAAAGCGCTCCTGGTCCGATATAGGCAAAATCCAGTGATCCGGCTCCAAGAGCCTGAACCTGTATCGGTCCGTTGGTGAAGACTTTCAAGTCTGCCTTGAGACCATGCTTCTCCCACAGGCCCTTTTCGGTTGCTATTGCAGCCATGCTGGTTCCGAAATAGTCTGCAATATAGCCCATGCGAATATTGTCGGCATCGGCGCTGGACGCAGCGCCGGTCATGATCCCCAGCGAGACCCCGAATATTCCTGTTCCCAAAGCTTTGACCAGTGTCCGTTTGGTAATAGCCATCTGTTTTCTCCTCCTTGGTTAAGCTGCATCTGCCCCGCGGCTATAGACACCTCGCCAGACTTCGTTCCGGATTCTTATAAACTCCTCCGAAAGCCGGATTTCATCTGTGCGGGGATAGGGCAGATTCACTTTAATTATCTTGCTCAGCCGTCCGGGCCGGGCGGCCATGACAATGACGCGATTGGCCAAATAGACCGCTTCATCCACATCGTGGGTGATGAACATGATTGTGCGTTTGTCCTGGGACCAGGTTTCAAGCAATTGTTCTTGAAGGCGCACTCTCGTCAGAGCATCCAGTGCGCCAAATGGTTCGTCCATTAGCAAGACTTCAGGATCAACAGCGTAAGCGCGAGCAATTGCACAGCGCTGCTTCATGCCGCCCGAGAGCATTTTGGGCAGAGAGTCCGCGAAGTCGGACAGGCCAACCATCTCGATATAGTGTTCGGCCAACGTCCGCCTTTCTTCCGGCTTGATGCCTTTCAGCTTCAAGCCGAACTCCACATTCTTGCGCACAGTCAACCACGGGAAGAGAGCATATTGCTGGAAGATAACACCTCGATCAGGTCCCGGTCCTTTCACTTCACGCCCATGCACAAGGCATTCACCATCGGTGAGCGGAATAAGCCCTGCGGCGATATTCATCACTGTCGACTTGCCGCACCCGGAGGGGCCTACTACGGTCACGATTTCGCCTTCGGCAATGTCCAGACTGAAGTCTTTCACTGCCTGAAAAGCTCCCGGCCCTTCTCCAAAGATCTTGTTGACATGCCTGAATATAATCTTGGGTTCTGGCTGGGCCATCATGCGGTCCCCTTTTCTTGCCACCGGGTTAGATATTCATCGGCTCGCCCAACCAGACGATCCATGATGAGGCCCAATATGCCAATGGCAACAAGGCTGACAAAAATGGTGGGAAGGTCGTAGTAGAGCTGCGCCTGCTGCATCCGGAACCCCAGCCCTGATTGTGCGGCGATCAATTCGGCTGCCACAACGGTAGCCCATGCAGAACCAAGCCCGATTCTAAATCCTACGAGAATGAACGGCGTTGAGGCAGGAACGACAACAGAGCGGAAGATTACCCAGTCGGACGCTCCCAACACGCGGGCCGCATTTATATAGGTCCGGTCAACGTTGACGACACCCTGAAAGGTAGCCACAACTGAGGAAAGAAAAGCCGCCAGAAAGATAACGAAGATTTTCGGAGTTTCATCGATCCCCATCGTTACGATTGCCAGAGGAATGATCGCAAGCGGCGGAATCACTCGAAAAAACTGGATCCAGGGTTCTATGAGTCCCCTTGCCAATCGATACCACCCCATCAAAAAGCCGATGGGAACCGCAATCGAAACCCCTAGCAAGAAGCCAATGAGCACGCGGCGCATCGAGGCAAAAATGTCAACGAACAACTGGCCATTTCCCGCCAGCTCAAAGCAACGGATGACAACATCGATAGGACTGGGAAGGTTGGTTGACCCGACATATGTGGCAAACCACCACAAGCCAATGCCGAGAATGAATGAGATAATACCAAGGCCGATTGTTGCGAGTTTGTCCATCCTCACAAAGATTGACCTCTTGTTCTTGTCCGTTTTCGTCACCTGTTCCTCCCTATGTGACTAATTACAGTGCGCCGCGCTCCTACCCCCCGCGGCTCTCTCGGCCCTGCCGTGATCGGCCATGTGCCAAAAGCGGATCCCCATAGATAAATTGCTCCAGTCCGGCACAAGCCGCCCCCACGGCTCCTGCTTCGTCCAGGTAAGACGTGCGCACGACACTTAATTGGGCACGATGTTGGGGTACGGTCACACGCGGTGTAAGATCCCGTTCCAACTTTTTGAAAAACGCGTCCGGAGCCGTGCCAAAATGCCCTCCAAGAACGATCATGTCTGGAAGCAGAAGAATGCTTGATGTTGCCAGAATTTGAAGAAAGTGCTCATACCGCGCCAACCAGATGTCCGTTTGCATCAAAGCTTTGATCAAGCCTTCTTCTGGAACCGACGGGCACCCTAGTGACTTCAGCAATGGCCCTTCAGAAAACAGGGTTTCAAGGCATCCGTCTTTACCACAACGGCAGTGAGCCCCGTGTGGGTTTACAACGATATGTCCAAGTTCAACTTGGCGACAGCGCCTCAAGCTATTGCTTCTTTCTCGGGAATAGGTGATCCCCGCACCGATGCCACCACCCATATAGACATACAGTACGCGCTCTTTGTCCCGTCCCGCTCCAAAGCGGGACTCTGCAAGCGCAATGGCTGCGGCATTATGCTCCAATGTCACAGGTAAGTTCAGTTGTTCTTCAAGAAGATCGGCAAAGGCGATGTTGCTCCATTGAGAAAAGACGGAAAATAGATTGACGCGGCCATCGTCATCAACGGCGCCGGGGACTGTAAGGCCTACCCCCCGAAAGCGGCTCCGCTGAAACCCGCTTTTCGCGATCAATGCATCAATCTTTCCAGCCAGGTTCGCGATGAGATCATCGACTTTGATTTCCAGATCAAATTCGAAATGGTCGCTCTCAAATATTGTCATCAAGCTGTCGGTCAAAACGATTTCGACACGGCCGATGGTAATATGAGCGCCGATCATCAAAAAGGTTCCCGGGTTTAGCGCCAGATCGATGGAAGGGCGCCCTACGGCTTGCCTGCCCGTCGCATCGATCTCGCGCACGATATCTGCATTCAGCAATTCTGCTGCAAATTTCGACATCGCTGCCGTTGATAAACCGATCGTTCGAGCCAAATCAGCCCTTGAACAAGGCCCCTGGTCACGCAAAACAGTAAGAATTTTTCCGGCTGTTGTTTGCAAGATAGTCCCACTCTCTAATTAGTTTACTAAGTTAGTTAACTAATTAAGTTGAGATTGTCAAGTTGTTCAACCAGTACATGCTCTGATAACAGCGAATAACTGCCTGACAAAAGCAAAGTGGATTGTCCTTGGAATTGAAGACACCATGTATCCAGAAAATGAGGCAAGGAGTCTGCGACGCCTAGTTTCCATTTCTCAAAAGAATTCAAGATTGAAGCTGTCAAGTCCATCACTCAACGCGGCTATTGTGCTGCCGTGGTGTCTGAGCACCTCGATGATGCAGGCGTTGCCTGTCGGTCAAATCTTCCAACGTGAAGGAAGAAGCTGTGCCGGATTTGTCGTCGCATTTTCCGGATATGTCGATATTGCGGAATAAAATCGCAGAAACGTTTGAATGAAGACTGGTTTGCTTCAGGTTCATCGATCAGATTTGCGATGTCTGAATTCTCGTTCTGACATTTTGCCTTGGGCTACCACGACGGTTCTGTCTATACGTGCCCTAAATTCATTTCCTGATTTTTGATTTCCGCATTGAGATGCTGAATAAGCTAGTCTCTTGATAAAATTACCAATTTCGCCTGACCGTGCTTGCACAAAATTAGATTTGAAAAATAACGTATCTATGGCGTGTGCAGTTTGCTCTAGTTCGAAAATTAACCAGTACATCACATTTGTTTACAATATATTTAATATTTTAAACAATTTGTTGACGTTGCGAGTTAATGAAAGGTAAATACTGCAACGGGGCCGTGTATTTTTTAGGTGTTTATACCTAAGCGGTGTGTTGTGCTGCCTGGATGTAATGACTGGTGGCAATTTTTGAGTATTCTATTTGGAGAATTAAAATGAACAAAATTCGTTTTGGTCTTCTAGCTGCGACTGCCATGGGACTGCTGTCAGTTGGTTATGCTTATGCTGCGGGTGGAAATGAGGCTTTTGTTGAACAAACAGGCGATGCAAACAGCGTTTCACTCGATCAATCGAGTGGAGAAAACAATACGCTTGGCAGTTCTGCCGATGCAGCTTCGCAAGTTGGAAACAAAAATACTTTAACAGTTACGCAAAGCGGCGATAGCAACGAAATCGGGCTTGTCGGTAGCGGCTTTGATCAGGTTGGTAGCAATAACACCGCGCAGATTGAGCAAACCTCCAATGGCAACAGTGTTGGTTCTATTCTGCAGGATGAAAACACAGCGTCAGGCGCGTATGGCAAGAACTTTCTGAAAATCGAGCAAGGCGTCGGTGATGGAAACAAAGTGAACACTGTTGCTCAGACGACGACCGTTAGCGGCAAAAATGTTGCCAAGCTGGTTATGAAAGGTGCTGGTAACACGATTGACACTGTTAGCCAGACCAATGACGCGAATGTGCAGACCGATGTAAATACTGTCAATGTATATATTGATGGCAACAGCAACGGCACTGCTGGCAGTCTGAGCGGCTATGCTCTGGGGGCCGGTGCGATCTCGAGCGAAATTTCCCAGTCAGGTAGCAACAATGAAGCAAAGCTGACCATCAACGGGAATGACAACCAGTTTGGTGTCACTCAGGAAAATGTAAATGGTGGCTCTAACTCGCTGCAAGCGTTGCAGCTTCAGGGCGATCGCAACGAGCTTGGTGTTGTGCAGACCACTGGGGATCCGAACGACGCCAACAGCCTGACTATCAATAAGATCAAAGGCGACGACAACAATGTGGGCGTCAGCCAGACCGGCTGGGGCAACAATGTCGGTACCATCTCATTGGGTGAGACATCTAACAGCAGCAATGGCAACCTGATCTCTCTTAGCCAGAAGGACGGAGCGGACGCGGACATCGTGGTTTATGCCGGTGACTATAACGATGTATATGTTTCTCAGAGCGGTGCATCCACCATTCGGCACAATGCAAAAGTGAGCATTACATCCAGTGCGATCGGCGCCGGGCCGAACAACGAAGTCATTGTTTTACAAGGTGGCAATGGTCTGGAAGCGGAAACAACGATATTGGGCGATCTCAACTACAGTCGCACCTATCAGGCATCTGTTGCGAACACCGCTTCGACCTATATTGATGGTGATGCCAACTATGTGAACACTGTGCAGAAAAACAGTGCGCAGCATAACAATCTGGTGGTGGATGTTGACGGCGGAAGAAATACGGTCAACGCTTCTCAGGCAAACGGCCACACCAGATACAGCGATACCAAAATATCCATTGAGGGTGATAGCAACGAGATTGTGTCTCTTCAGAGCAACAGCTCGTACAGCACAGCAACTGTTAATGTAACTGGTAGCTTTAACGATTTCGATGTTAAGCAAATCGGGAATAGTGCTTTCAGCTTTCCGGACAATAACTCCCTCACCTTGACTGTCACAGGCGATAGCAACGGAGACACCGGGATCTTCTCGGGTGTTGCAAGCTCGGTAGCAGGGGCTGCCTCTTTGTCCTCCGGTCAGCTTACGCAGCATGGTATAAACAACATTGCCAGCTTTACTATCGATAGCAACAACAGTCTGGTTGCTATGCTCCAAGAGGGTGATGACAACAACTCGACGGTTGATATCTCCGGTGGGGATTATAACGAAGTCGCCATCTACCAAAATGGCGCTGGCAATACATCTATTGTCACCCAGAGCGGGTCGAACAACAATGTTGGCATTTCTCAGTAATTTCTACTGAGCGCTTATCAGAAAACAGAAGTGAGCTGGGCCAATTGGCCCAGCTCTTTTTGTGTCTGTATGCTTGATTGTTGCCTTTAGGTGCCTTTGTGCAAGACCTCTTGGCCAAACGAAAAAGAGATGCGCAATGAGCGCACCTCCCCTCTTCACAGTTTGCTTGTATGCTGGGAGCGACTTGCAGCCGCTCAGATATCGCCGCAATGGCAGACTTTGATGCCAAGGTCATGGGCAAGAGCCGAGCGCAGTGCGATGACGCGGCGTGCTGCATCTTCGTCATCGACATAGGCTACCTGAATATGGTTGGCCTTGTGCCGTCCCATCATCAGATCGCGATCAATGCCGCTAAGGGTCGCATTCATGATCGGCCATGGATAGTCGGTTGCCTTGCTGCGCCGTTCGCATTCGCTTTCGGGCAATTCATGCGCCGTGCCACGTCCGATATCCATATGCAGGGCACCCCCTTCAACGAATACGCGGCTCCAGACAATGTCGCCCGGTTTGGCGTAGCCTTTGAGCGTTCCGCCCCCAGCCGGGAAGAACATGGCTGGCTGGCGATAGCTCTCTGATCCGGCCCATCCGCCAGGATGATGCGCAGCTGGAGCTGCTCCGGAAATCTCGAAGACCCAGACGAAATCATTGACGGTGCCGGATTCATCAACGTCACCCCAGCGAATATCGTGTAAGGTGGTCTCGACCGGTTGGTTCAGCTCTGCGTGAGCCCGGTTGATCATCAGGGCGTCGAGCGCGGCACATTCGTCCACTTCGTTGAAATGTACGATTGGCTGTCCGTCACGGATGATGCTGCCGTCTGCGCGCGCGACGGGCGGACGTTCGGAGTTGTTGAGCATGCCTTCAACAAGGTCGGAAGCCGGCCAGAGATCCTTGAGGCCCTGCTGATATTGAATGCCAATGGCCGAGCAGCCGAACTGGTCGGCAAGGCGGACTGCTGCAATATACATCCGGCACTGGTCAATCACCTGCCCTTCAGTTAACTCGGTTTTGGGATCTGAGCCGAAATGGAAGGTCATGCCTTTCTCGACCATCCATTGGTAGGCCGCACGGCCTTCTTCCAGAGGAACCTGAGTTGCAGCATAATAGAGCGCGGATTGCGATAGGCGCTCTTTGAAAATGCCCATGGGCATCAGCAGTTCATCAGGGATGATCGCATTATACATGCCCATGCATCCCTCATCGAACACACCCATGATCAGTTTCTTCTGGCGCCATTCATTGGCGATCTGCTGGGCGAGACTGGAAGTCTTGGCATCGATTGCTGCCGGATCAAAATCCTTCACATGAGATTGGTCATGGTCGATCTTGCCAGTATTCAACCAGCTCTTGAGGCCTTCAAGGAAGAAGCTATCGTCAAAATCACGGCTCCAGAGCGTGGAATAGGCAACGCCGGCCTTTGTGAGCGATCCATTGAGATTCAGCAAGCCGACAAGGCCCGGATATTGCCCTGACCAGTTGGCAAGGGTGAGGATCGGCCCGCGATGGGACAGCAAACCGGGCAGCACATGATGACTATATTGCCAAACGGATTCTGCAACGATCAAAGGCATGTCGGGGTCGATCCCGGCAAAGACATCCATGCCCTCGCGCTGGGATGAAATGAAGCCGTGCCCTTCGGGTTTTATCGGGTGGGCGCGCCAGACTTCATGGCCCATCTTGGCCAGAACTGCGGTCAGCGTCTCCTCCATTGCTTTCTGGGCAGGCCAGCAGGTGGTATTCGCGCTTTCGCGCAGATCACCGCTTACAACCAGTGCAATACGCGTCATGTTTCAATTCTCCTCTCAAAAGAACTCGGGCTACCGGCGAGATGACCCCGTCGATAGCCTGTTTCACAGATCCAAGTTTAATAGATCAGGGAAGATCTCTTGGTCTCGACTGGGTCGAGAAATTACCAACTGGTGAAACCGCCATCCAGCACGAGGTTAGCGCCAGTCATATAGGACGAAGCCTCCGAGCCAAGGAAATGGATGATCGGGCTGAATTCGCCGATATCGGCCTGACGGCCCATCGGAACGCGTTCGAGGAAGGCATCGATGAATTCCTTGTCGAAGGAACCGGTCTTTACGCCGCCATAAGTGACCAGATTGACGCGCACGCCTTTCTTAGCCCAGTAGGTGGCAAGATAGCGTGTCATGTTGATGAGGCCCGACTTGGAAGCAGCATAGGAGATGGCCTTGATGAAAGGTTTGCCATCGCGTTCTTCACGATAGGCATAGAGTGCCTGATTGGGAGACACCATGCCATACATCGAACCGATGTTGATGATGGACCCCTTCCCTGCTTCGGCCATCTTGGAGCCGACGACCTGTGAGGTCAGCATGACGCCGGTCAGGTTGGTCTCGATGATGTCGTCCCAGTATTTCTTTGGATAGACTTCAAATGGCGCGTTCTGGTCTGCATCGCCATCTGGTTTGGAATCGATGCCAGCATTGTTGACGAGGATATCAGGGACACCCCAATCCTTGATCAATTGGTCGGTGGCAGCTTCCAGAGCATCCTTGTCGGTGACGCTGGCTTCATAGACCTTGATGTTGTCTTCAAGGCCGGGGAATTTTTCGGCGATCTGCTCAGCGGAGAAAGGACGACGGGAATAGATCGCCACTTTTGCCCCAGCCTGTGCGAGCGTGGTTGAAATCTGGGTGCCAATCTGGCCCAGACCACCTGTGACGATTGCGATGCGTCCTTCAACGGAAAACGGATTATACATAGTGTGTTCCTTTCATATTCTGTGTCCGAACAGCCGCCTGTTGAGGCGTTGTTCGATGTGTCTGGTCTGATCAGTGATCGCCGCTGCGGCTCTTGGCCACATTTTCGGCATTTGTCAGAAGATCCTCTCGTCTGCGGGCTGACGCTCCGGTCAACCAACTGCGGATCGATTTGAGCAAGACGAAAATAAAGATGGTGCAGATAACGACCCCGAGCCCGCAGGCAATGGGGCGTTGGAAAAAGCCGAGCAGGTTGCCACCTGAAATCTGCATTGACATGATGAAATTGCGTTCCAGCACAGGGCCCAGCACGAGGCCCAGAATGACCGGAGCAATTGGAAAGCCGTTGCGCTCCATCAGATAGCCCACGATCCCCGCAATGAGCATGATCCAGACCCCGAACAGGGTGTTGTTAACGGCATAAGAGCCAAGGAAACAACAGATCAGGATGATTGGCACGATGACCGAGCGAGGGATGGAAAGCACGTGACGCGCAACCTTGATCGCAATGAAACCAAGCGGGAAAAGCAGCAGGTTCGAGGCGAAGAAGGTCATGATGATGGCCGTTGGCATGGTCGGGTTTTCAACGAACAAGCGGGGACCGGGGGCAACCCCCTTCATGAACAGCACGCCCACAGCAATGGCTGTCACCGCATCTCCGGGAATGCCGAACACAAGGGCCGGAATCCAGGCACTTGAAAGGCCTGCATTGTTGGATGAAGTTGCTTCGATCAGACCTTCGGGGTGGCCTGTGCCATATTTCTCCGGTGTGCGGGAAAAGCGACGGCTCATGCCATAGGCGATCCAGGCTGCCAAATCGCCACCAACGCCGGGCAGAGCCCCGACCGTGGTGCCAAGCGTAGCGCCGCGAATGGCCGAGAACGGATATTTGCGCAACAACTCGCCAATGCCTTTAAACGGCACGATACGGCCAAGCTGAGGCATCGTGCCCTCGCCTATCTTGTTGGTGGTAAAGCCTCGCAAGATTTCGGAGAAGGCGAACATGCCGATCATCACGGGAATGAAGGAAACGCCGCCCATCAGTTCGATCTGGCCAAAGGTAAAGCGCGGGGCCCCTGTCGTCACATCAAGGCCGACAGTGGCAATGAGCAGGCCGAGCATCAGGGATACAAAGCCGCGTGCGACATTACTGCCGCTCACAAGAGCGCATGTGAGAAGGCCAAGAACTGCAAGCCAGAAAAACTCGAAGCTTGAGAAATTGAGGGAGATTCGCGCCAACAGCGGGCCGGTCAACAGCAGAACGGTCGCACCGAACAAACCGCCAATTGCAGAAAAGAAGAAGCCCAGCGACAGAGCCTGACTGGCCTTGCCTTTCACGGTCATCTGGTAGGATTCATCGGTGTAGGCTGCTGAGGCCGGCGTGCCGGGAATGCGTAACAAGGTGCCGGGAATGTCGCCCGCAGAAATAGCCATCGCTGTGCTTGCCACGATCAAGGCAATGGCTGGCAACGGATCCATGTAGAAGGTGATCGGCACCAGAAGCGCAGTCGACATAGTGGCCGTCAGTCCCGGCAGTGCGCCGATGAACAAGCCATATACAGCCCCCAGAAGAATGGACAAGAGCACGACAGGGTCGAGGATCATGCCAAGAGAGTGATAGAGGATGTCTGCCGTCATGGAAGAAGCCCTCCCAAAAGGCCGATCGGCAAGGGAACAAGAAGCCCCTTGGAGAAACCGATATATAGAGCGCCGACCACGAGGATCGAAACAAGCGCCGTTACCTTTGGCTTTGTTCCCATTAGCGTCATGAGCACCGCCATATAGATGATCCCCATGAGCGGAAAGCCGACTTGCTCGAAAAGCAAACCGCCAATCACAAGGCCAGCGAGACTCCAGATGGCTGCCAACTTGTTGCGCAAGGGAACGTCCCATTCGGACAGATCAAGGATCCGGACAGGCACCTTGACGGAGAGACTGCCGATGAAAATCGACAGCCCCAGGCAGATGAGGCCGACCCCGATCAGGGTCGGCATGAGATCGGCACCAAACCTTACGCCGGGAACAGAGGGGAGCTTGGTAGCCCCCCAAATTACCGCCGCTCCGAAGAGCAGGATCGCAGGGCCGGATACCCGGTCAGAAATTCGCATGAGTATCTCTCCGCCGCAGCTTTATTTGGCGAGGCCGACAGCTTTCATGGTTTCGGCAAGGCCGGTACGGGCAGCCATAACGGTGTCTTTGAAGGTTGCAGCATCCTGATAGGCCACAGAGAAACCACGAGACTTCATGAAGTCCCTGAATTCCTTGTCTTCAGTGATGTCCTTCAGAGCAGCAGAAAGCTGTTCAACCACTTCCTTGGGCATGCCGTCAGGTCCGGCAAGGCCGCGGAAAGGCATTGGAGACCATTTGATGCCAAAAGCTTCGTCAGTGGTTGGCAGGTCAGGGAAAAGCTCGCTCTTCTCGCCCGAAATCAGGGCAAGGGTTTTCACTTCGCCAGCTTCAACCAGAGAACGGGCTTCGGCCGGAGATGTGGAAACGACATCAATGGCACCGGCTGCAAGCTGCTGCATGGCTGGTGCGGAGCCTGCGGATGCGACCCAGTTGCTGGCCTCTGGGCTGATGTCAAGCGTGTTGAGCAAACCTGCCCAGGCTAGGTGAGACAGACCACCACGGTTGGCACCCGAAGCCGTAATCTTGCCCGGATTTGCCTTGACCGCTTCGATCAGATCCTGAACAGACCCATAATCGGCTTTGGTAGAGACGTTGATGCCAATGGCATCAGCATTGTAGCGACCGATATAGTCGAAATCATCAGGTGTGACGCCCGGCAGACCCTGGCTTTCATACATGGTGCTCTCAATGGTGATAACGCCCAGCGTATAGCCATCAGCCTTTGCATTGCCAATAGCTGCATGCCCGACAAGACCACCACCACCGGTGCGGTTTACCACGTTGAACGGCTGTCCGAAATGCTCCTGCAGGTCAGCGGCAACCATGCGTGCCGTTGCGTCGGTGCCACCACCGGCGGACCAGGGAACGATGATTGTAACAGCGCGTTCCGGCCAAGCTGCCTGGGCTCCTCCCACGGCAGCAAAAACTGCCAGTGTGGCAACAGAGGCACGGAAAATCTGTTTGATTGAATGTTTCATGATCTTTCCTCCCTTAGATCTAATGCTATGTCCGTATTTTCCCTATAGATAGGGGAAACGGGTAGTGCAGATAACACTTGACTTATGACTCATGACATAAGTATTGTCAATATACCATAGACAGGATGGTGGTGAATAAATGGTTATGGAACCAGCAACAGACGAAGACCTTCGAATGCCCCTGCGCAGGCGTGGACGGCTGCATTCTGCGGTTTCCTCGGTGATCGAGAGCCGCATTCTGAATGGCGAACTCAAGGTGGGAGACCGACTGGAGTCGGAAAGCGCCATTGCGCGTGAATTCGGCGTCTCTACCCGTGCGGTGCGCGAAGCCATACAGGAATTAGAAGTAAAGGGGTTGGTTCAACGCCGCCATGGCGAACGAACCGAGGTGGTGCGCGACGATGTGAACAATTATCTGGACGCGCTCGCGGTGACTGTCAGACAGCAGTTCTATTCCGATCCCGACTATCTGCTTCAGTTGATGAGTGTGCGTCGCATGATCGAGTCGGAGGTGTTGGAAATCCTCACCGACGGTGAATTGCCCAAGATGCCCAAGGTCGAAGCGGCGCTCGAGGCCATGCGCAAGGCCGTCAAGCAGAAGGACTTCAACGGGTTTGTTGATGCCGATGCGTCTTTTCACCTTGAACTGGTGCATGCCACCGGCAACCAGATCCTGATGCATATCTATGACAATTTTTCTGGCCTGATCAATGACGTGATCCACGTGACCAGCCGTGTTCCCATCAAGTCTCTCAGCGAAGCCTACAAGGAACATGCAGAGATTTATGATCAGATCTATCGGCGGGACAAGGCTGGTGCCAAGGAGCGCATTCGTGCGCAAATTGACACGAGTGCGGATTATCTGCGTCAGGCCATAGAGCAATCGAACTTGAAACAATCCAAGAATGAGGATGAAAATGGATAAATTCGATTATTCGGACACCGATTGGGAGGCTATCGAGCGTCTGAAAAAATGGTACTCAGGCGATATCCATGACAGCATGGAAGCACTGGGGCTTTGGGGATGTCTGGAAGGGATCTCCCTGCTCGGCGCTCTGGAGGCTGGTGATGTGGTTTGCGGCCCCGCCGTAACGGTGCTGTTTGCTCCTTCTGATCGCAAGGGTGAGCCACAGGATGTCTACCATAATGCCATTGATAATGCGCCCAAAGGGGCTGTGATGGTGTGTGATGCCTCTTGTGCTCCGGGTTCCTGCTCAGGGGAGCTGATGAGCACAGGCGCGAAAACCTCCGGCGCAGTTGCGACCGTGGTCAACGGTACCGTGCGCGATCTTGCTCAGGTACGCACCCTTGGCTATCCGCTCTTTGGCACAGCACCAAGCCCGATTGGTGTGACAGGCAAGAAAGAGCCGGTAGAAAGTCAGGTTGCCCTGCAGATCGGCAAGGCTACCGTGAAACCCGGAGATATCATCTTTGGTGATATCGATGGTCTGGTGGTTATTCCCAAGGAACATGTCAAGGCTGTTGCCGATCAGGCTGATGCTTTGGGTGAGCAGGAAGCCAAGGCTCGCGATCGTATTCTTGCTGGAGAAAAGCTTCAGCAGATCTGGCCCGTTTAAGGCTAACCTCCCTAAAAATCTAGAAAATGTCCCCGCAAACAAACTGCAGGATCTTCATGCCGGACCATAACAGGCCCGGCTTTTTTGTTTCCCCTTTCGGTTTTACGCTGTTGGACATCTAGGATTTAAACGAGCGTTGCATGCTTTTTGTGACTGGCTCGAACACCATCTGGAAGAATGTGCGGGTGCCTGTTTCCAGAAAGGCTTCCACCGGCATGCCAGGAACAAGATCGGGCAGCTCCGTGTCCTGTTCGGGCAAAAGCTCCAGACGCACGACAAAATAGGGCCGTTGGGTCCTCTGGTTTATGCGTCTGTCCGGTGAAATGAAAACCACCCGTCCGTTAGCTGCTGGAAATTCGGCTGGATCAAAGGCGCTCAGGGACAATCTGGCATTCTGCCCTACCCTGACCTGATCGATATCTGCCGGGCGCACCTCGACTTCGATTTGCAGGCGCTTCTGATCCGGCACGATCTCCACCAACGGCTGATAGGCTGCGATGGCGCTGCCAATGGTGTTGACATGCAATTTGTCTATGGTCCCGCTTGCGGGGGATTGCAGAGCGACCCGATCGACCGCCTTGCGCGCGGCTTGCAGTTCGTTGGCCAGTGCCAGCTTTTCAGAGCGCAGCTCTGCCAATTCACGCGAGACTGCTTCATTGAACTGGTCGACGAGCTGCTTGAGCCGCTGGTCGATTTCGGACATCTGGATGGGCAAGGATTCCGTTTGTGTTTTCAGCTTCTGATAGTCGGTTTCGACTTCGGCGAATTCCTTCAAGGTGTTCTGGTAGGCTACTTTACTGACGACGCCCTTTTTCATCAGGATTTCGCGCATTTCCACCTGCTCTTGCAGAATTTTGCGCCAGTCGTCCAATGCCTTGAGTTCGGCCTGAGAGCCCGTCAGCTGTTGTTCAAGAATTGCCTTTTGTTCCTGTAGTACGGATCGTTCTCGATTTTTCAGGCGCTGCCGTGTGGTGAACTGCTTTTCCTGATCTTGCACCAAACGATCGAACGCCGCCAGATTCGCATATTGCTCCAGCTTTGCCGGAAGGGTATCTGTGTCGAATGTGCCTCGCTGCTCTTCTGCTTCAAGCCGCAGTTCCTTGATGGCGCTATAGGCCATGCGTGTTTCCAGCTTTGCCAACTCGGCCTTTTTCTCGCTGTCTTCGATGGACAGCAGCAACTGCCCCTCTTCCACATGCTGGCCTTCGTCAACAGCAATGCTCTGCACCACGCCGCCGCGTTCATGGGCCACCACCTGCGTGCGCCCTTCTTTGGTTATGGTGCCACGGGCGATAATTGCTCCTTCAAGGGGGGCATATCCGGCCCAGACGCAGAATACGCCGAAGAAGAGAAAAATGACCACGCCGCCAAACACCTTCAGAGCCCTGAAAGTGCTTAGGGATTGGATCTCTTTCTCATAGTCGATCATATTCATGCTTCAGCCCCGTTCCTTTCCAAAGCGGGTAACCCTTTCTAGTGGTCCGTGTTTTCGAGCGTTTTCTGGCTGGATTTGTCCTCTATGGCTTCCGTTTTCCTGTTTGTATCGCGCGGTGCCATCAAGGCTTCTCGCGGACCGAATTTAACGACCATGCCATTATCAACAATCAGCACCTTGTTGGCTGAGTTGACCAGATGCATGCGTTGGGTCACGAACAAAACTGTTTTGCCACGGGCGCGGGCATTTGCGATGGCGGCGACCAACGCCCGTTCGCCTTCCTTGTCCAGGTGCGCATCGGGTTCATCGAGTAGAAGAATTTGCGGATCGCCAAAAAAGGCGCGAGCCAAATTGATGCGCTGTTTTTGTCCGCCCGACAGGTTGAAGGATACGGTATCGAGATTGGTGTTGTAGCCCTGCGGCAAACTGCCGATAAATTCGTGCGCACCGGCATTCAGAGCGGCGTTGACGATAGCCTCATCGCTGGCATCGGGATTGAAGCGAGCGATATTCTCGGCCACTGTGCCGTGAAAAAAGTCGCTTTCCTGTCCGGCATAGCCGATCTCAGCACCCAATTGTTCGGGATCCCATTGCTCCAGTTCGAAGCCATCAATGGAGACTTTTCCCATGCTGGGGCGAATAACCGAGGCCAGAACGCGCATTAAGGTGCTTTTGCCTGCCCCGCTGGAGCCGACAATGGCGATGACCTCGCCCGGCTCCACTTCAAAGGAAATACCTCTCAGCAGTGCCTTGTCTGATGTCGCACCGGGCGGCACGAGGCTGACATTGTCACTGCGAAGATAGCCCTTGATCTCTGGCAGGGTCAGCGGTGCGGGCATGTTGCTTGCATCTTGTGTGCCGTTAAACCAGTGCTTGAGGCGATTGTTAGCCACGCTCGCGGCGGTCAATTGTTTGTAGCTGCCGACAAATTGTTCGATCGGCATCAGCGCGCGGCCCGAGATGATGCTGGACGCAAAGATCAGGCCCGCCGAGAGATGCTCGGACATGACCAGATAGGCCGAACATCCCAGAATCATGATCTGAATGGCCTGTCTGGCAAAGCGGACAAGACCGAAAAAGACGCCGTTGACTGCGGAGAGCTCATTGGAGGAATAGACAGCATCGACAATAGTTCGCTGCCATCTATTCAGTTGGGCCTTGCCCATGCCCATGGCGCAAACATCATCCAGATGCCGCAGAATTTCCGAGCTTTTCGCCGTGGATTGCTGGTATAGGCGGGATGTGTTGTGTTGATGCCGAGAGGCCATCAATTCGTTGCCAAGCGCCAAAAAGAGCAGAATTAAGGCGCCCAGGCTTGCGACGGCTCCGATCCAAGGATGGACAAAAAAGAGAATGGCGAGAAAAATCGGGACAAAGGGCAAGTCGAAGATGCTGAAGAGGCCGCGCCCCGAAAGGAACTGACGCACCGTGGTGACGTCATTGAGCAGGGAAGCAAGGCGCGTGCGATCTATCTCCCGATTCTTCACTCCATGCTCAAGTAGCGCCGATTTGGTGCGCAATTCATAATGGACGCTGAGCTTCTGGGCCACCGTGCGGCGCAGAATTTCGAAAATGCTGAAAAGCCCGATACAAAACAGGATCAACAGGGTGAGATAGAGCAGTGTATCCAGCCCGTCACTTGGCAAAACCCGATCATAGATCTGGGAAAGATAGATAGGCATGGCCAGCAAGAGAAGATTGGCTGAGATCGAGAAGACCAACAGCCAAACTCCGAAGCGAAGGACAATACCAACCCCGACCGGATTGTTTTGTGAAGCTGATATCGTCACATTCACCTGCTTTTTCGTGTTGGTTGTTCTGCCCTAAAGGCTGAAATCCCCAGACAACAAATGGTCTGATGTTCTGATGTCGACAGCAAAGTCTGCGTCTCCATCGCCATCAACGTCTCCCAGAATGGTCTGGATGCTGCCATCAACTTCGGTGCGTAATTCACCAGCTACGCCGGAAAATGCGTTTTCACCGATAAAGGAGAAGGCCTGATCACCCGAAACCGTGCTGTTGGCATCAATCGTGCTGAGATCAATGATATCGCCTTCGGTGAGGTCAAAATCCTTGAACAGGTCGCGACCACCCACATCAACCGTGCTGTCGTCAATGGATTCCAGCACGAATTTGTCAGCGCCAGACGAGCCTATGAGCGTGTCAGCACCTTCTCTGCCGACCAGGACATCATCGCCACTATGGCCGAAGAGCTTGTCATCGCCATCGCCACCATAGAGAGTGTCGTCGCCCTGCCCGCCTCTCAGGTCATCTTTGCCAGCACCACCGTAAAGGGTATCGTCACCCTCACCGGCATTGATCCGGTCATTGCCGGAGCCGCCATGCAGGATGTCATCACCATCCTCGCCATAGAGCTTGTCATTGCCACCGTCACCGTAGATCGTGTCGTTGCCGTCTTCGCCAAGCAAGCGGTCTTTGTCAGCCCCGCCATAAATGGTGTCGGCACCGTCACCGCCAAAGATCTTGTCTTTGCCATCGCCACCAGAGAGCGTGTCATCTCCATCACCGCCCAGAATGCGATCGCGTCCTTCTAGGCCGGTGATCATGTCATCATCGCCGGTGCCATAGAGGCGATCATTGGAGTCGTCACCGGTGATTTCGTTCATGTCATCATGGTTTCCACCGTTGCCGGTTTCTCCGCCGTCAGTGCCGCCGGTCTCGCCACTTCCGGTTTCTCCGCCGTCAGTGCCGCCGGTCTCGCCACTTCCGGTTTCTCCGCCGTCAGTGCCGCCGGTCTCGCCACTTCCGGTTTCTCCACCGTCAGTGCCGCCAGGTTCGCCTTCTCCGGTATTTCCATTATCGACGGGTTGTTCTACATCAACCAGCCCGCCATATCCCTCACCTTCCGTGTGGGAATAGTCCAAACCGTAAAAGGAAACCTGCCCTGTGCCGGTTCCCATGGATTCGTTAAGCTGGAGATAGCAGCCAGCCTTGAAGTTGAGAGGCTCGTTTGTCCAGTGGTCTGTGATGGAGGTTTCGGAGGTATAAACCTCTCCATCAGCATAGATCACCACTTTGATTTCATCCCCTCGCACTTCCATCTGATAGGAGAAATTGTCGCCTATACTGATAGAAGGTTCATCTCCGTCTTCATTCGTAAAGCGGAATTTGAGGGTCTTGTCGTCGGGTCCGCTATGCTCACTGTAATAGTAGACAGAGCCATTGTCCCAATAGAGACGAACAAGCTCGTCTACCTTGCCGCGCACCTGACCAATAACGATCTTGCCGTCTTGGCCATTGTCCCAGGTCGGGGCTTCATCGATGCGCAAGGTCGCGGTCATTGTGCCGCCCTCGCTTAGATACCAGGCGGCACTCTCGTCGCCGTCTTTCTCTCTTAGCTCTGTGCGAGCATAGCGGGCATTGCCGGTTGTTGCGCCGTCAACGCTTGCCGTCATTACCATGGCGCCATCTGCTGCGTCATAGAAGAACTCGCTTTCATACCCATCCAGCTTGCTTATGGTTCGGGCGCGACCATCGGTTCCACCATCGAAATCAATAGGCAAGTTGAGTTTCCAGGCGGATAAGTCAAAATTGTCGGAATTCGTTGTCATCGTTTTTCCTCAGCTCTTTCGCCTTTGACAGGCTCACTACATGTCAAAGACCCAAGTTTTGGTCTGAAAAGCGATCTGGAATTCTTGGTATTCCCTTGGGGGATTTAGACTGTCTTGTATAAAAACAGGATAGTCTAAAGAGACTCGCAATTCACTCACCAACTTGGACGAAAGTATCGAAAGAATATGGTTAAAAAATTGTTAACCATGAATATTGATCCATTTAATCCCCATGATTTAAATCAATAAATACATGATTAAAAATTAGTCAGTATGTTTATTATTTGTTTTGTTTAATTTTTACTCATTGAATACTTATTGATCATTCTCTCCGAAATCTTGCTTGTCATTTTTGCTATCATGAAATCTAAAGGTCATGTTGCCCCCCAATTTGGAATTTCGAAGTGGCCGCAAATCGTTGATTGTGGCATCCAGTTGAGGGTTTTCTTCAAGTGCCAGCAAAGGTTCAAGCCAGGCAATCTGGTATTTCTTCTGTTCCAGAAGGCCAGATTTGACGGTTTGTGGCTTATCTGTCTTTTCTTCGACAAGTTCGGGCTTTTCGATTGCCCGTAAGGAGAATTTTGCCGCCATCATCAGGCGATCCATATAAATCTGCGAGTTGCGTTTGTCTGCTTCTTGCAACATGGCTGTTGCCGTGACCATCGGGGCGACAGCATGCAACTGGTAATGCAGGGCATATCTGCCGCGTCTCATTTCCATGGGGAGACTGCCGTCGGGTTCTATGGTATCCAGAATCACCCGGTGGCTCTCCAGGCCCCATTCGATGAAATCCTCATTTTCAACGGTCAGGCCGATCTGGATGATAGCCAGCGCGGCCCATGCCCTGAGATTGTTCTTGCTGGCCATCGGTGGCCCGTCTGTTTCCCAGAAATGGATGATAGAGTCACCCAAACCAGCCAACCAATGCTCGATGGTCTTTGTGTCTTCGCGATACTCTTCCGGTAGCTGGACCGTGTTCTTTTTTGCCTGGCTTTCAGACTCATTGAGATCGTCAGAAGCCTCCGCGCTGGCTTTCTTTGTTTCCTCTTCGGTGTCCTGCGGGTCGGTTTCTTCAAGCAGCTGTAATTGGCCAACCGATGTCACCTCATCTGTTGGCTCCTCTTGTTCTTGCGGGATGAGCGCTTTGAATTGCGCATAGGCAATGGCGATGCCGCCAACACGTGATGCATAGGAAAGATTGGCTGTCAGACTGTCGATTTCGCTGAAGGAATCCGCTTCCGCCCAGTGATGGATCGCGCCGATGGCGCAGCGGACGATATCCTCTCTTTGCGATGTCTTCTTTTGTGCCTTGTCGGCCAGTCTTGCCAGAATCTGGATGAATTTGTCCGATGGGCCAAGCGCCTTGTTAACCGCCGCATTGGCTTCTTTATCAAGCTCCGAGCGCGACTTGCTATCGTCTTTGTAGCGACTGCCATAGCTTAGGGAAATGGTAGCTTCGGGAAAGTCTGGGCATTGGAAGCCCTCCGCCTCATTGTTAGAAGAGGTCGTTGCAGCCTGAGAAACAAGGCTTGCAAACAGAAGCGGAGTGGCGAGCAAAGTTGCTCGCCCTCCTTTTCTGATCCATTCTTCGATTTTATAAATCATGCCGGGTTCACTGTGCCTCAGTTTGATTTTCAGAAAGTGCCAGCAAAGTTGCCGACGTCTTGTCTCCGGCTTCCGCTGCCGCACGGAGCCATTTTTGTGCGAGCTCTGCGGACGGGTTCACCCCAATGCCGAAGGCGTAGTTCTGAGCCAGAATTGCCATGGCTTCCACATCATCCTTTTCAGCTGCCAACTGCAACCAGCTGCTGGCTTCCTTCAGGCGACTGTCATTGGGTTCGCCGCTTCTGAGGATTTTCGCCAGTTCGCGCATGGCGACCGGATTTCTTGCCTCAGCTGAAGAGCGATAAAGATTCTCCAGACTGTTATTCTCCAGAACAGCAACCCTGATGGGTTCAGGTGCCCGCTTTACGCGGTTCGCTATGCCAAAGGACAAGCTTGGTCTTGCGGTTTCGATGGCCTGATTGAAGAGATCGACGGCCAGTGCGGTATCGTAAAACTCGCTTTTCGGGTCTGCGACCCAATCGAGCAGACGAATGGCTGCGACATTGTTCTTTGCTCTGGCTGCTTCCATGTAAAGATTGAAAGCTTTGGCGCGCGCTTCCTGCGTTTCCTGCTCGGCATAGATATCGCCCAGTTTTACGCTTTGCCAGTCTTGCGTATGCAGGCGGTCAGCGACATTTAGCCAGTGATTGAATATGTCTGTATGGCCGTATGTCTTGCGTAAGAACTCGACCATCTTGAACGACGTGTCGAAATCGCAGCCCATCTGGACGACGGATTTGTTGAACAGATCGCGTTGGCGCTCTTCATCAGACTGTATAGACGCCAATATCAACAGAGACTGCGCACTGGCGCGTTTTGTCAGATTGTCGAGATGTTTGTTGGTAAAGGCAACCGTTTCCATGCCATGAGCCATGCGAGCATTGAGCAGCGCCTGCAATAGATCTTCGGAGATTTTGCCTTCGCTCTTCAGGATCAGATCTTCGGCCGCTTTCACCTTGTCCACACTGCCAGCCTCATCTGCAAGATAGATGTTGGCAACGCGCAACATGGCGTTATCGTCTTTTTGATCTGCAAGGGCTTGCAATTCTTCAAGGTAACGAGCCTTGCCTTCTGGCGTTCTTGCGGCGTTATAGAGGCCGGTAACGAAAGAGGCTTCTCCGCCATCATATTGCTTGGAGAAATCTTGCCAGAAGCTGATTTGCTGCAGCAATTCTTGCCGTTTTGTTTCATCCTCGGCTATGGCGAGTTTGTCTAACATCAGAGTGGCAAAATTCTGCAGGGCCTTGGTGCGGCCAAACAGAGCCGTATTCTGGGTGCGGCTCTGGATTTCCCAGTTTCTGTTGCTCTCACCGACTGACGCAAGGCGTAGGCTCTCAGGTGTGACCCTCAAACTGCTGTTGCCAGCGCCGCGTTCGGCACGTTGCCAGAATCGAGCAATTTTGGTGTCATTCTGACGACGCGAGAAGCAGCTGTGGGCGCGTGAAAGGGCGGACAGAGATGCCACCTTGCCATCTGCTGAAATGGTTTCATTGAAGAGGTCTATGGCCTTTTCATAGTTGGACGGATCATCATTGTCATGCATCAGCAATTTACCAAGCTGATACTGCGATTCCGCGTCCCCCTTGCTCGCCCCTTTTTCAAAATAGGTCTTGGCCATGGGGGTGCCGAGCCACTTGCCCTTTTCTTCCAGTTCAACCTGCCCCAGTTTGGCAAAAACCCAGCCGGGCGCTTCATCCTGCTCGGACAGGTTCACGAGAGCCTGTTTGAACGCTTTGGCCGCCTTGGGGCTTGTTTTGCGGTCGGCATCAAGCAATTGCACAATGCGTAAATAGCCCAGACGCGGGTTTTTCTTGACGATCTTGCGATAGATCGCCAGAGCTTCTTGCCTGTTTTCATCAACCAGCGCGCCGATTTCCAGCGCTCGGGCATATTCAAGCTGAGCTGAAAGGATGTCACCGTCAGAAGCCTGCTTGAGATATTTCACCAGATAGTCGTTATTCTTGGTCAAATACTCGCTAGTGAGATGATATTCGGCCGACTTCCATGCGGAAAAGTCGTCGCCCAGATCTGCTCCAAATCGATACCATGCATCGCTCAATTCGTGATCCTGCTGAACCACATCGCCATTGGCATATTCACGAGCGAGCCGAACTGTTCGCTCGCATATGGACGAATTGAGCTTGCCCAGAATGGCGCCAAAAGCCAGCGTAACCGCGATATCAGGCGCGACATCCCACCCTGCAATCTCTTCGCCGCCAGCTGTGCGCTGGGCAAGATAGAGCATGGCGTTGGGCTCGCCGTCATAGGCCGCCTGAATTTTCAGCTCGATTGCTTTTTGCGGATCGCTATCGGGATGGAAGCCTTGCAGATGCAGGTCTGCCAGATAGTTCTGGGCCTTGGGTGAGGTTCCACTCACCTTTTCCAGCTGTTCAACCAGTTGCTTGTCGCGGATCTCCTGAAATTTGCCCGCGCGCATATGGAGCTGGATGAGGTCTACCAGATAACGTGCATCGTCGTAATAGGGATCTGCAGCCTTTTGCAGCTTTAAGCCAGCGAGGATCTTGTCGTAGAAGCTGCTCGCATCAATATATTGCAGGCGCACCAACTCACGGAAGGATTCTTCGGTCGAGCGGCCCTTGGGCAGCACCTTGCCATCCCAGTCCTGCCAACTGGCAATGATCTGGGCGTCCGGGCGCCGTGCTTCGCAAATTTTGCCAAGTTCGATCTTCGGAGGGGCGAATTTCACCGCAACAGGCGCTGCCTGAATGCTGGTGCTGGTCAGCAGTCCCACCGCGATCCCGATAATGCTTCCGGGCAGCAGTCTGCCCAAACCATATCTGGAGTTTCTCATAGTGATGTTTCTCCTCATTCTGGTTAGTGGGCTATTTCGTTGCGAACCGAGCGCAGATGGAAGGTGCCATCCCGGTTTTCCGCAATAATGGATGTTCCGCTGCCGCGTTCCAGAAGCACCTCGTGTACAGTCGCTTGCGATGCTCCATCTGCCATGGCGGAAAAATCAAGCGTCAGAGGGGCCTTCAACTGCACGGTTTTGGCTTGGCCGGCAGCAAGAGCGGACACGGCGTTGGCCTTTGCCTGTGGTACATAGAAATCCAATGCAGATATATCCGTCAGATTGTAAAAGCTGAGGCTCGCTTTGGCCGGGTTGACGGCGATCTGATCGTCGATCACCTTCAGTTCGCCGGACTTGTTCTGAACAATGGTATAGAATTTTCCAGGTTTTGCCTGCACGGTTCCGGATTGGTCTCCAATGACGACTTCAACGCTGCTGGGAGAGACAACGACATATGGCGAAATGCCTGTTTCCAGTTGCGGATAGATCTTGCTGTCAATTCTCACAGCTGTCTTGCCGCTCACCAGAACCCGCACAAAGGAAGAATTCGGATCGAGGGCCTTTGCGTAAAGGCCGGAGTCGTTTGCACTGGCTGCTACCGCAGAAAGCAGAACAGAAGCAATGAGGAAGAATGCGAAATGAAATGTCTTAAACATGGTCGTCGTCCGTTATCAGTATGAACAAAGTTGGAGTTCGCTCCCACCTTCGGGAGGCCGGTTGAAAGTCAACTTCAAGCTCTTGATTGGAGCCTGCTCAAGCGGCAGCAAGGGGAAATAAAATCGGCCTGTGGCGCGTAGGCGGTCGCCCCGATGCATGGCAATGCTGCGATGCTGTCCATTGGCCAACGCAGCTTCAACTGTGAGATTGCGAATGGTCTGGTCCTGGGTTTCCACCATCACAGCCTGATTGGAGGCGACTTTCACAGAGGCAAGATCAACGAAAAATTCATCTTGCTGCTCGCCGATATTCTGCACCTCAAGCGCGGGCTGGCAGGTCTGCGATGCCGCGGCCAGCAATTCCACCCATGGGGCGGGCCCATATTGTCCCAGATTGTTGTAGATCGGGTTTTCCCATATGAGAAAGCGTGGGCGGTTTTCCTGAAATTCGCGTGAGGTCATGTAAGAGAGGATCGAGCCAAACTGGTTGCCGCCGGATATGGCATAGTTGGTCAGCGTCAGGGAGCTGTATTGGCTGATAAAGCCGCCAAAATTGCCAGCCTCAGCGTTTGACATACTGGTGCCGACCAATGCAATCGGGTCTGCGGCCTCGGCACCGAAAAGGTCAACCGTGCCCGAGGATTGATCAACCTTGGTGGTCTCGTAGGCCATGCTTTCGACCACAGGAAGGGCATCCTTGCAGAAGCGCTGTAGATTGTTGCGCAATGTCGAGAAGGACACCATACGGTCGAGTTCGCGGGTCTTGAATTTGGTTTTCTTTATAGAGGCATATCCCGGCTGCGCCTTGATGACATCGGCGATGGCCTTGGCCGCAAGGCGTGACCCCTGAGCTGTCCAGTGGAAATCGGAGCGAAAGAACAGTCCGTCTTCGGATTTTGCCGCCAGCATGGGGCTTTGAAGATCGACAGCCAGAATATTGGCTGCTTTCAGACGATCAATAACGGTCTGATAGCTTTGCGCCGCGAGCTTACGATCATAGCCATAGAGCTTGGCTCTTTCGGGCAAGAAATCCGGCATGGCCTGACTTTTGGTCGGTACGGGCGCATAGATCAGCGTTGTGCCCTTTTCCTTCAGGACTTCAGACAGTTTTGCAAGATTCTGGATCGATTCATCGGAGAAGCTGAAATGCAGTCTCATATCCGTGAAGATCCGGTAGAAATATCCGGATTTTCCTTCCAGTGAACGCGGGTCGGCCACATCTTCAAGATGCTTGCAGCCAAAGGCCGAAGATGAAAGATCGCCTTTCGCTTCGGCGTCCCCCGAGAATATGGTGGCGCATAATAGAGCGGCAAATAGAGGTTTCAAATCGGTCATGACAAATACTCGTTTTTAGGTTTCCTCGCCCACAGGCTGAGGCAAATTAATAAGTTTTCTCAAATTCTTCGCGGCTGCCCGAATGCCAAAATCATCGCTGCGATCCGCAACATCCAGATAGCGCTTCACTTCCTCTTTTTCCTTGGGCATCAAAGGCTGGTGAGAGGCTATGGAGGCCGCCAGACGCAGGGCAATCTTGTCGTCATAGGCTGACGTATCCACCCGTTTCATCAGCTCCATGGCCAGATCCGGTTTGGCTCCGAATGGCGAGCCCTGTTCATAAAATTGAGCGAGGGCCAACAGCGCCTTCTGATCGCCACTTCTGGCCTGCCGCAGAAGTGCCTGTTCCAGATGTTCCAATCTGCTGTCAGTGAATTCGACATTCTGGTTTTTCAGGATCTTGACCAGTGGCCGGACGGCATAACTGCGCCCGTCATAAGCTGCGATGGACAGATAATGCGCGACATCGGAGAGAATATCGTTGCGGCCCATTCCCATAAGGCGCTTGGCGAAGCGATAGGCGGCCAGACCATCGCCCGTATCGGCAAGCTCACGCAGATCCTTGTAGGAAACATGCTGCTTTCTGACCAAACGTTTGCGGATTTGCTTCAAGCGATAGGTATCGAGATTGAAGGCCGAAGACACCTTGACGACAGGGCGCTGTGGCTGCCCATTATTGGCAGACTGGATCTGCGGCAGGTTTAGCGGACTGTTGACCTCAACACCGATGACATGCTGGCGCTGGCTATTGGCTGCAGCATTGACGTTGCCAGTTGCAAGAGCAAGGCAGGATGCAAGCATCAGGGATTTGATGTTACGAATGCTCATCACTCTGCTCCTTCAACAAGAGGTTCAAATCGACGGTTTCAGCGCCGGCCGATGTGTCGTCCTTTGGCTGTGGTTTCTCATCCCAGATGCCCTTCTGCGCCAGATAGCGCGTCGGGAATTCCCAGATGACGACCCGAGGGGGCGTGTCTTTGAGGATGTCGCCATGAAGAAAGGCATACATCGGCGCGCCCGGGCCCTTGGCCTTTTCGGCCAGGTTCAGGACATCGGCTTTCAAATCTTTCTTGAGAAATTCAGCGAAGGACCAACGCGTATCTGCACTGTAACTGGTACCAACCAGTACGACCGGGAAGCTGTCTTCGGAGCCGAACAGATCCAGCGTAGCATTGTCCGATACCTCTTCTTCTGCGCGCCAGATATTGGTGTGCTCCTGATCAATGCCCGCCAGTTTGCCGTAATCCTGTCCAGTCACGAAATTGACCAGATCGCCCCAGAAGGTCTCCTCTTCTGCGCTGAAGAGCTTGAAGGATTTGCTGTCGAGATCATCGGGCAACGACATGTCCTGCTCGATTGCTGCCGCGACTTTCTGCGCACCCAGAGGCGTCCAGTGCGTATCGGTTTTGAAAAAGACATTCCCTTCCGATTTGGCAGACATCATGGTGTCGCGCGTGTCGACTACCTCGATACCCTGGGATTGCAGACGTGAAACGAACTGGTGATATTGGCTAATCGCATTGGAGGTGTCTGAAACAGTTTCCAGATGCTCCGAATAGATGTCGGATTTTTGCGGCAGAGGCACCAGCACAAGTTTGATGTTGCGGCTGCCAAGTTCGTTTTTGACAGCGGCAATCTCTGCGACGGATCGCTCGATCAGTGGTTCGGAATCGATGTCTGGACCGAATTCCTCTTCGGTGAAGAACCATTCGTCATCCCCCACGACGACGCCCTTTTTACCAACACCGAGCGTGAGGTAACGAGCCGCGCCCAACAGGCCCACAGCCGGTTCGCGGTGCGGCAGGCTGGTCTTGTAGATCTCTTCGAATTCACGGGTCAGCCCACCTTCCAGAAGGCTCCGTTCACTGGTGCTCTGAAGCTTGGTTTCATCGCTCAGAAACAGGCTTGCATTGGCATAAACGGCATAGCCGATAAAGAGAGCCGGAGTCAGAAGACGAAAAGCATTTGCGATCTTAACAATCATATCTTTCTCCTAGAACTGGAAGTAGAGGAAGGGTGAAAAGCTTTGTTCAGCCAGCTTGGCAACGGCCAACACCAGAAGTGCGCTTGTGGCCAGTGTCAGCGACATAGAGCGTACAGCCGGGAGCATGGCGGCGGCCGATAAGCCCCCTTGGCCATTCTTGACCAGCAATCCGCTGTCTTCTTGCTCTGTTTTGGAAGAGCCGAACCATGTTTGCAATTTGCCTTCAAGAGCGGCGATCAGGGCGCTGATGCAAAGGAAGACGAACGCATCCTGCGGTAGGCCAATGAGGAAATCCGGGCGGATTACAACGCCGTTGGCGCCAACAAGTCCGGCATACATATCCATCGCCACACCGACATTTTCTGCACGGAAGACAACCCAACCGATCATGACGATGACAAATGTGATTGGCAGCGAGAACCAGACGCTGTCTGCCCGCTTGACCCAGCCCGTCATGCGCTCAAGGGCAAGCCATCCGCCATGCCAGGCACCCCAGATGACGAAGGTCCAGCTGGCTCCGTGCCACAAGCCGCCCAGCACCATGACCGTGCAGAGATTGAGGTAGGTTCTGTAAACGGAGCCACGGTTCCCCCCGAGCGGAATATATAGATAATCGCGTAGCCAGACAGACAGGGAAATATGCCAGCGTCTCCAGAACTCGGTAATGGAGCGAGAGATATAGGGACGGTTGAAATTCTCGATGAAGCGGAAGCCGATCATCATGCCAAGGCCGATGGCCATATCGGAATAGCCGGAGAAGTCGAAATAGAGCTGAAGCGTATAGGCAACCGTGCCCAGCAGCGCCTCGCCGAATGTCGGATCGCTAGAGGCAAAAGCCGCATCGGCAATGGGCGCGATGCTGTCAGCAAGAAGGATTTTCTTGGCCAGACCAATGGTGAACCGTGTCATGCCGTCAGTGAAGAGCTTGACGCTATGCTCGCGGTGATCGATCTGGTCTGCAAGATCCTTGAAGCGCAGGATGGGACCGGCGATCAATTGCGGGAACAGGGCAATAAAGGCTGCGAAATCGATAAAGCTTTTCGTTGCAGGTGCATCGCCGCGGCGGATGTCGATCAGATAGCTGATCGACTGGAAAATATAGAAGGAAATGCCGATCGGCAGGATAAGGCGCCAATGCACGCCCATCTCCTGTGCCGTCATGCCAGCAAGAGCGGCAAAGCTGTCGACAAAGAAATTGAGATATTTGAAGACGCCCAGCACCAACAGGCAACCGATCACGCCGATCGCGCAGAAAAGCTGCTTTCTGGCTTCGCTGGTCGCAAGCTGGATCTTCAGGCCCAAGCCGTAGGTCCACAGCGTCACCAGAAAGAGCAACATGAGAAAATCAACGCGCCACCAGGCGTAAAAGATATAGGACCCCAGAACGAGCGTCCATGAGCGGAGTCTGACTGGCGTGAGGTAATAGAAAGCCAGAAACAGCGGCAAATATAAAAATAGGAATTGTTCTGATGAAAATACCATTTTGACACCTAGAGCTTACAGCTTTCCAGATTGAGAAGAACAAATTGACGAGCGCCACCATTGCCAACCGCGGCTGCTGTTGAGTTGGTGGTCGTAAAGATGCCGGAAACCCCGTTGTCGAGCTTTCCTGCACGGGCTAAATATTGAGGTAAATTGCGTTTCAGCTCGCCGGAGAAAAGAACCGGCAGCTGTCTGGAAAAATCATTGCCAGTCAGTTCCAACTTGGGAGAGTGACGGGCCAGAACACCAATTTCATTGTCAATAAAACGGTTGTGATTCAGTTGATGGCGGTCTTCGGTGGCGATGCCGCCGATGATGGCAATGGCAGCCCCGCTATTGCCCGCGATAATATTCTTCTGAAAATGCATGGCTAGGCTGTTGGTTGTTGCAATGCCGCCTTTGCCATTCTGATAGATCGAATTGCCGGAGATCTCGGAACAGGCTGCCCCTTCCAGAGCGATGCCGTCCTGTGCGTTGTCCAGAAGAAGATTGTTCAGAATATGCGCTTTGGAAACGCCGCCGGAAGCATAGATTCCAGCCCCCTGCCCGCTGGAAATGACATTACCACTGATCATTAGGTTTTTCGGATTCTGGGTCAGATGGATGCCGTGATGTTGGCTGCCGACAATGATATTGTTCTGAACCTGACCGTTTTCGACATTTCTGATGCGAAGCGCGGAATCTTTGCTGTTTAAGATCAGATTGTTTCGAATATCAATCTGCTTCATGCCGATCATCTCAATGGATCCAACATCGACAATGCGGTTGGATAGCAGACGCATTTGTGTCTGGATCGGAAAGAGCAGATTGGAGACAACATCGATGCCGCGCATATAGGTACGGTCGCCAAAACCCAGATTGGAAAGCTTGCTGCCAACGATATCCGTTCCGCCACCAAGAGCTGTCAGGATAAAGGGTTTGAAATCCTTGACCTTATTGCGCTGCTCGCTCCCCTTAAGCTCTGCCTTGTGCATGGAGAAATTGCCGATATTGACGACAAATACGCCTTCAGCTGTCGAAAGGGTCAGGGTTTCTCCAGCTTCAATTTGCAATTTGGCCGCCGACATGATGAACAGCGGATAATGCAGGCTGTAGACACTGTCGCTTTTGGTCAGAGCTTCGCTATTGCCCGCTTTTTCAAGGGCTGCATGGATATCGGCCAGTGTGAAGGCTCCGCTCTGTAAGGTCAGTACAGGTTGGCCCGCTCTCGGGTTTGCCAAGCGCAAATCGGCATGATGCTTGCTGCCCATCTGCTTTCTGACCTGCCCGAGCACCAGATCCATCGGCAGAAAATCGAGCCGTTGTTTCCGAGCGGTTTTCTTTACGCCTTCAAGGGGAGAGGCTGTTACATCATCACCGTCCTGTCCCCAAGCTTCAGGGGTCAGGCTTGGCATGATTTGCGACACAGAATTTGACAACGCATAGATATCCAGATCCGGCGCCAGAGCCAATTGCTGCTTGAGCTCTGTTACATCGCCCAAAGGGTCGGGCAGTGCGCGCAAGAGCCCCTGTTCTGCACGCGCACTGATCCCTTCCCCGGGCAACAGAGCCGGAGCCATCGCAGCCAATATGAATGCTGTTGTCCGGATCAGGCCAATCATCATGCCACCTCTTCGGCGCGGACTTCGACACCAAGTACGGCGGACTTCTGGTAGTCGAGAACTTCTTCGCCTTCGACCTTATATTGGATCTCAACGATGACAGCGGTTTCGTTGCCTGTATTGCGGAAGGTTGCGGCTTCCCCTTCCTTCACTTCAACCACATCGCCGGGCGTGAACTGGCTGATGCCTGCCTTGTTGGTAAAGACGCCCTGCCCTTCGGAGAAAGTGAGAAGGCGATGATAGTGTGCCATTTCATCAAACAGCAGCGTGCGGCCCGGTTCGATGCGAAGCATGGTGAGATTGAAGCTCTTGCCAGACTGCATCTTGATTGCCTGTCCCCAAGGCAGGGTTTTGGATGCGTGGGCGACCACTTCATTGCGGCCATCTTCCTCCAGAGTGGAAATGATGGATTTCACTTTTTGACTATGGTCATGGGTGGTCACCAGCAAAGCGTCGTCGGTGTCCACGATCACGAGATCCTCAATGCCCAATACGGCGATCAGGCGGTTCTGTGAGCCACGGATGTAAGAATCCTTGGAGTCGATGCAAACGACGTCACCGGAGACATAGTTGCCCTGATCATCCTTTTCACTCACAGCATGGAATGCCTTCCAGGCGCCGACATCATTCCAGTCGATATCGGTTGGAGCGAGAATGGTGCGGTCGGTTTTCTCAAATACGATGGCTTCGGTCGGGCCACTCACGGCGCGGGCGAAGTCTTCGCCAGCCAGCTCTAGTCGATCCGGGAAATATTCAGCGTTTGAATAGGCCGCCATGACCTGTTCAAAGGAATCCGGATCAAGTCTGCGATATTCCTCCATGATCACGTCTGCGCGGAACATGCTGATGCCGGATGCCCAGAAGGCATTGCGGTCGATCATCATCTGTTCGGCGATTTCAAACGGTGGTTTCTCGACAAAGCGCGAGACCTTTTGTGCAAAGGCCACTTCGTCATGTGGGCCACCATCGACAATGTAACCATACCCGGTTTCCGGATAGCGTGGCTCGATGCCAAACAGGGCAATCTTGCCTGCGTGGGCAGCGGGGACCATGCGTTTGAGCGCCTTGTTGAGGTCGCCCTTGATGATATGGTCTGAGGGCAGAACCGCCATGACCGCATCGGGATCCCGAAGGGAAAGGTGGATAGCGGCAGCTAATACGGCCGGCCCCGTGTTTCTGCCAAGCGGCTCTGCGATAATCGTCGCATTGGTGTCGATATCATTGAGCTGCTGTTTGACGACCCCCAGATGTGACCTGTTCACACTGATTATGGGTTCTTCGAAGCCGTCTGCAACATGTCTGGAGACGGTCGCCTGGAAGAATGTCGTGTCCTCAGACCCGTTGATGGCCTGAAACTGTTTGGGGTTATTCGAGCGCGAAAGAGGCCAAAGGCGTGTCCCCACCCCTCCACACAATACCAATGGATAGATGCCAACCATTTTTCTCATCCTTGTCATTTTAATGCACAATGTTCGGTCTTTTGCCCCGGCTTGCGACTGATGGGGCATTCCTTCACACAGGATCAGAGAACCTGTTGTTTGTACTCATTAAATAAACTCATAAAAGAGACGTATCTGCCGTCCTTGATACGAAGTTTGGCAGGGCTTCCCGTATCAGCCAGCGTCAATAATCCTTCCGGCGCGGTGAAAGTGACGCGCGTCACTGACTGGCCGGAAACGGGAGGCTTGATGTCTTTGGTTTGCAGATTAACTGTTCTGCCGTCAGCCAGCGTTGCTTCTGCAACACCGCCAAAGACGAGCATTTCGGCTTCCTTGTCTGGCAGAATGGCCGAAACCAAAATGCCGCTGTCATTGCCCGGAATGAAGGCAAGATTATCGTCTGTCGCCACCACGTTGCCCACCACGCTTGACTTGGCGATGGTCAGCGTGCAGTCGCAGGGGTTAACGACGGTCAGTTGACGACCATCGGCCCCCTGAATGGCGACGAGCGGTTCTTCCAGTCCTGCTTGCGGATTGACATAGACGATTTGTCCATCAACGCCGGACTTGATAACGGCACCGCTTGGCATGACGGTTGCCAGTTTTGGCACATCTCTGATGAGCAGTCGGTTCTGGATCAGGGAACCGGCCAGCACGACGAGGCCAAGTGTGGCCGCGCCGACAAAGGCGGTCCCCACCATCGACTTGAAGCGCTGGACGAAAGAGCGTTCGCTATCAGCAGCTCCGGCAGGTGTTTTCTTGGCCTTGTCTGCGGTGACGCTCAGCAGGTCGTTGATATCGACGACTTCGCCTGCGATATAGGCATTGAGAATGTAGCGCAAACGCGGCAGGTGTGGCCCGGTCGGGTTGAGGAAATCAAGCCGGTAGAGCCCGGTCACCTCGTCCACACAGACCATTACGACCTCAATGGCCATGGTCACCTGAAAGCCTTCAAAAGGTACCCGGAACGTGGCTGGCTTGATGACCTGCCCATAGTCGCGCGAGGCGAGCCCTTTTACATAGGCGTTGACCAGCGAAATCCCATCGCCCTCATATTGCCGTCCTTCAATAACGACCGAGAAAGGCATCTGCAGCATGGCCTGCTCGCTTGTATGATCATCAGAGAGCGAAACGGCATCCAGAGTTTCATAAGGCTCATGGTCAGGTAGTTTGTTGTGATCGTCGATATGCATGGCAATTAATTCCCAATTCAAACAAGTCCGGTGATCCAGGAAACGCCCAGAGCCAACCAACAGAAGGTCAGCCCCTGGAGAAACCAGGAAAATGAGTTTGATTTCATAAAATTAGTGCGAACGGCTTTTGCTTTGTTGGTGGTGTTCTGGCGCGTCCATTTCTGCTTATCGAGCCGAAACAGGATGTAGCTTTTGACCAACGCACCAAAGGTCTGGCTAAAATAGAGAAGGAAGGGATAGGTAATCGGGAAACGCCCTTCCCGGAACGAAGAGATAAGCAGGCAAAACAGGTATCTGGTCAGCATCACCCATGCGAGGTAAAGCAGCAGGACAAGTGGATCGACCAGAATGGCGGCCAATAGCAAGCCGATGGGGCCTGCAAGGGTCGTCCACATTGACAGGCGCTGGTCAAGAATGGACCACCAGGTAAAGAACCCGATGCGTCCCGGACCGAGCGATAGGGCTCGTCCGTTGGTTCTGAGCATGTTGCCGAACCAGCGCGTCATCAGGGTAATGGCGGAGTCAAAGAAGCCTGCACGTGGTTGGGTTTCAATGGAAAGCGTTTTGACATCGGGCAAATAGCCCATCTTGTAGCCATTGCGCAGCAACCAGTACCAGGTCGATTTGTCGTCTCCGGTGAGGAAGTTCACCCGACCCAGCCGCCAGTGATCGATATGGTCACTCTGTACCGCCTCGATAAACTCGGCGTTGGTGGCAAGGTCAGCCCGGAAGACTGACATCCGGCCAGTCAGCGTCAGGACACGCTCACTGATGCCCATGGAACACATCATCATCTGACGCTGGGCAAAGCGAAGGTTGAACCAGTCGCGGAACAGGCGCCCACCCGTGGATTCAGAGGTTTCGTCCGTTGTCATGGCCCCATAGCTTGGATCAAGGAAATATGGTGCCGAGCGATCGACCACATCCTTGGGGACGCAGCTGTCCCCATCCACGAAGATGACGATGTCATTGCGTGAAGGATAATGCTTGGCGATGGTCCTCAATGAGGTTGCCAGCGCATCACGTTTGCCTGTGCCTTCGATCCGGTCAAAGACCAGCTGCACGCGGCTCATATCCATCGGCATGGAAGCAAATGCGCTTTTGATGAGGCGCACATCGGAGGCATCAACCACGGAGGCTACGATCGTTGCGCCACCTTTTGAATTGGCCGCCGCCTCGAAGATCGAGCGATAGACGCGGGCTGAAATTTCTGGCGCAATCTTGAAAGTTGTCGTCAGAAAGAAGGCATGCGCCCGGGTTGGCTTGGCGAAATAGCGTTCCTCGGCAGCATTACGCCGCCGGGGAAACACAACCCGCTTGTACCAGAAGGCACGAAGGAAGTTCGTCGCGGCCCAACTGTACCGCCATGCTCCGACAATGCCCAGAACAACGATCGCACCGGAAGCATTGGTGCTGACCTCGACCGGCACGGACAAAGCAAGGATCAGCATCACCATTATATATGCAATGTGAGCCACCATCGTCTCGTCCTCACCAACAGATGCCTTCGTAATTGCCGTTGGACGTCACCTTGTTATTGAGGCGAGCCAGATCGACCATCGGCAATGTTGAAGCGGCCTTGGAGAGAGGTTCGACAACTTCGGAATATTTGTTTCCGACGAGCAGGATGTCGGATTGCTCGATCAGTGCATCGATAGAGCTGACAAGGCGTTGTTCCAGATTTTCGACATAGTCGTTGCCACGACCTGCGCCACTCATTGCTTCGTCATAGGCTTCCTGCACGAAGGGATCATAGATCTTGAGATCGTAACCCTTCTTGATCAAGCGGTCTGCCAGCGCAGCCAAGGGGCTTTCGCGCAGGTCATCGGTACCAGCCTTGAAGCTGATGCCCACCATGCCAATCGAACGGCCCACCAGATTGTCGACGAGATGTTCTGCGCGGCGGATTTGCGCCTCGTTCGCAGAAAGAGCCACGTCCAGCATCGGAGATGGGACATTGTTGGACCTTGCCAGGAAGCGCAAAGCGCGCAGATCTTTCGGCAGACACGAGCCGCCAAAGGCGAAGCCAGGGCGCATGAAGTAAGGCGACATGTTGACCTTCATGTCTGAACAGAGGACGCGCATCACCTCTTGTCCATCAAGGCCGACGGCCTTGGCGATGTTGCCGATTTCATTGGCGAAGGTGATCTTGACGGCACGCCAGCAGTTGCTGGTGTATTTGATCATTTCCGCGGTGCGCAGATTGACCGAGCTGATTTCGCAATTTAGCTGGCCATTGATCTCGGTCAGAATATCGTCAGTCTTTTGATCAAGAGCGCCAAAGACGATAAGACCCGGATCATAATAATCTTCAATGGCGGTGCTCTCGCGCAGGAATTCAGGGAAATATCCCACCCCAAATTCTTCGCCCGCTGTCATGCCGGAGGATGCTTCCAGAGCCGGGATGCAGGACTTTTCCATGGAGCCTGGTACAATCGTCGAGCGGACGATGACGGAATGGAACGTGTCCTTGAGGGAAAGCGCACTGCCGATGGCGGTACAAACGCTCAACACATAGTCCAGACCGACAGATCCGTCTGGAGCACTGGGGGTGCCAACGCATACGAATGACGCATCTGTTTCCAACACCGCTTTACGGGCATCTGTCGTGGCGGTCAATCGACCACTTGCGACGCCGGTTTCAATAAGCTCTTCCAGCCCATTCTCTACAATGGGGGTTTTCCCGGCGTTGATCGAATCGACTTTGCTCTGATCAACATCCGCAGCAATGACAGTATGGCCGTCTCTTGCAAGACAAGCTGCGGCTACCGTTCCAACATATCCAATACCAAAAATGCTAATTCTGGCCACGACAAACCTCATGTTCTCATAGTATTAATTTTTGTTCGATGAATTCGATGCACCCCCGGAAAGTCTTGTTCATTTCCCGAGGGGCTGAGCTTCGGCCCGTAAATGGGCAAATTTTATGCAAATATTAATCTTGTCTTAACGATTAGCGTGGCTACCAAAAAATACCTAGTCAGAATAAATGGAACCCTTGTAAGGAAAATCCTTTCTCATGATTTTTCAATTAGTTAATGGTTTTGGTTTACATGCGTGTAGTTAAGGTTGCGCGCAACCGACAGCTCGAGGAACTGTGTGCGCCTAATTTTTGAGCAACTATTTTGAGGGAATTTGTATGCCGAACAATGAGAGTGGAACTAAGCCGCATAATTCAGTGACTTAGAATGATTTTTCATGAATCAAAGTATTTCACATGCCGTTTTTGATTTGCATCACAATTGCTGATAATAAAGTCTTGACAGTCCAATATTTAGATCTTGAAATCGCCAAATTTATCTCTTATTTTCCGTTTCAATCTTCGGGAAACCGATATCGAGCCTTAAACAGAAGAAATAAAATTTATCCCGCTTTCGTCTTTTCCGGACGTACTTTTCAATCCTATTGCTTGCCAGACCTTATTTTCGTCGGTCTTCTTATTTATTTTTCTTAAATGTTATTTCTGTACAAGGGTGCTGAGTAGCAACACGAGAGGAATCTGGCCATGGATTCGATAGCTTTGGTGGAAAGACTGGCTAATACGCTGAGTGACCTTGATGGTAAGTCCATCAATCCTGATACTCTGAAGGAGTTGGTCAAGCAGGATGCGCAAGAGACGCTGTTTGAGGATCGCCCTTCCAACGTGATCTCTCTGTCCGATATTCGCGGCAAGCTTCAGAGCGCCTGATATGCGCTCGCTTTAAACTCGCCGGGAATCTATCGTATAGGAGCCATTGGGCGCGGTGGCTCCAGCCACAATTTTGGTGCTTCTTTAAAGGTCTTTTTGCCTCGCATGGGCTCGCGTCGAGCTCAATCTCTGGTGTATTTCGGCAATTCCTGCCCTCAAATCTCATTCCCAGTGTATTTTCGGAAGTTGGTCATCTCCGCTTGGAGAGCATGTTCGCGCATTTGGTGACCATGCCAAGGCTCATGGAGCGCCTTTAAAGAAATGGCTCTTTAATCAGGTATCAAACCAGCCGTTTGTCACGGCATAGCGCACGATCGATGCCCGGTCGGCGAGCTGCAATTTGTTCATCGCGCGGTTCTTGTAGGTTTCGATGGTCTTGATACTCAGATTGAGATTGGCGGCGATTTCTTTTGAGTAATGCCCCAGTGCAACTTGATGCAAGACTGTCTTTTCTCTTTCGCTCAGAATGCTGATTTCAATCTGGTCGTCTTGCGCGTTGTCTGTTTCACTGTTTATGGAGCGGTGCCCGTTGTGCTTGTTGAGTAAAATGTTTGGGTCGATATAGTTTCCGCCATTGGCTACGATGGATACAGCATTCATGAAATTTTGCGAGGTCACCGTCCTGCTTAAAAATGCATAATTGGAGCCGCGTTCCTTGAACAGCTCGGACAGCTTTTCATCGGCATCCAGAAAGACAAAGGGCACATTAATGCCACGGCTGCCCAATTGATCGATGAGCACTTCCCCTTCTTCTATATTCTGAACGCGTATCATGACAATATCTGGATGTAGGCTCAGGGCTTGTTCGACCGACGTCTGCTCGAAGTCATCCATGGCTCTAACCACGACAAAGTCAGAGCCATTCAGAAGAGCCTTGGCACCCTCAAATATCAGCGGTTCGGCATCAATATAGGCCAAACGCTTTTTCCGATTTGCAATAGTATTTGAATTCTCAATCATAACCGCAGCTCTACTTATGGCACAATTCTAGAGATCATCTTCACAACACTCGTTGAGAAAACGTCATCTCAGAAATACAGTCCTGATTTTCAAGAGTCCGAATCTTCTAGCAAAACCTTTGTCCCCCGACAAAAAATCATCACAAAATAATATAACCCGGGAGGCATTGTAGTATTATTATTTCTGTTTGTATAGACGTGGATACAATTGCACTAGACAATATTAGGCGCTTTAAATTCCTGTTTGAATAGTCGCTTTTTACCTGCGGGTTTTTACGAATAAAACTATGGCGCTGTTTGCCCTTCGTCTTTTAGCTCTTGACCAAAGCGGAATGGCGCGGCGAAAAACTGTTGCTGATGGGTTCGGATGCTGCCCCTATTGCGACAGCCCATTGATCTGCGGTTCCTGCCATCATGAATGGCGCGCCGGACGGATTGATCATTTTGCGCATGTCTTCGTTGATCATGCATACTAGGCGATCAATCAATGGCTTTGGGGCTGTGGCACACAGAATGGTCGCTTCCGGAGCAAACATCAGATTCATGCCTTGCGCTGCCCATCTGAGATAGGAGGCTGCCTGCTCAAGCCAGCGCTCCATAACAAAGTTGTTCTCTTCCAGCGCCGTTGTTATGTGCGCAAACAAATTGTCATCTGAGGGGTTCCAGCCCATGGCGTGGCACAAGGAGGCTAACGAGGCCATATGCTCAAGGCTTTCGGTTTCCGCGCTACTGATGACTGGCTTGAGAAGCCCGATCTCGCCCGCGTTGCCATCTACACCTGTATAGAGCTCGCCATTGATGATCAAACCAGCGCCGAGGCCGAAGCCGAAATAGAAGCAAACGACGTTGCGGAAGCTGTCGGCGTTGCCCATAAGCTTTTCAGCAATGGTCGCCGCTGCGGCGTCATTTTGCAGGCTCACGTCCAGACCGGTTCTTTCCTTGAGGCGTTCGACAAGGGGGAACCTTTGCCAGACTGCCATGGAATAGGCATCGTCGTTGGCCCCATTGGCTTCATTGGCCATTGCTGCCAGCTTGCCAAACGGACCCGGCATGGCGACGCCAAGGCCGGCCGTGCGTCCCGAAGCACCACAGCACATCTGCTCAAGCTCTGCTCTGGCCGCGTTGATCAGATCGACAAGGGTTTCGAACCCCTCCTCCGGATTAACGGAATCAAGTTTCACAGAGTGCCGTATCATGATGTCTCCGGTGAGATTCACCACAATCAGGCGCGCAACATCGCGGTCGATTTGCAGGCCTATGGCGAAGGCACCATTGGATGCCAGTGTATAAGGCTTAGCCGGTTTGCCGCGGCCTTCGCGGATCGTCTTCAAAGGCATGACCAGCCCGTCCTGCTCCAATTCATCAATGATATTGGAGACGGTCTGCTTGGTCAGCTTTGTGGCGCGCGCAAGCTCTGCCCGGGACAGAGCCTTGTTTACGCGGATCGCATCTATGATCACGCGACGGTTATGGGCTCCGGCGCTTCCGGCATTGCTTCCAAACACTGCGCGAATGGTCGCTTTTCTGTTTTTCATAAAAAGACATTGACATGCTTGCGAAAGTTACGCAATCATTAAGTCCAATTACTTGACTAAATAGCCAACCAAGAGCTATCGGCCATTTCCCAAGACGGCCTAATCACCCCCTACGTGACGCTACTCAAGCTTTTTCATGGCGTTATCAGAACCCTCGGCACAGATGTGTCGAGTTTCATTTGAGGAGAACATTTATGCGTTCGAAGATTACAGCAGTCTCTTTGGCAGCCACCGCCCTGACCTTCATGGTTTCCGGTGCCGCGCTTGCCGAAACCCAGCTCAATGCCCTGTTCATGGCGCAGGCCGCCTATAGCGAAGATGATATTCGCGCCATGACGACCGAATTTGAAAAAGCCAATCCCGACGTAAAGATCAATCTTGAATTCGTGCCTTATGAAGGTCTGCATGACAAGACCGTGCTCTCTCAGGGGGCCGGCGGTGGCTATGATGTGGTTCTGTATGATGTGATCTGGCCTGCCGAATATGCCCAGAATAGTGTTCTGGTTGATGTCTCTGACAAGATCACTGACGAAATGAAATCCGGCATTCTTCCCGGCGCATGGACGACGGTCAGCTATGATGGCAAATATTATGGTATGCCCTGGATTCTTGATACCAAGTATTTGTTCTACAACAAGGAAATGTTGAAGAAAGCAGGTATCGAGAAAGCGCCTACCACTTGGGCCGAATTGAAGGCCGATGCGCAGAAGATCAAGGATGCCGGGATCGTTGAATATCCCATCGCATGGAGCTGGGCACAGGCCGAAGCGGCAATCTGCGATTACACCACGCTTGTCAGTGCCTATGGGGGCGATTTCATCAAAGATGGCAAACCAGCCTTTGCTGAAGGTGGTGCACTGGATGCCCTCGACTATATGGTGGATAGCTACAAGTCCGGCCTGACGAACCCGAACTCCAAGGAATTTCTTGAAGAAGACGTCCGCAATGTCTTCCAGAATGGGGATGCGGCTTTCGCGCTCAACTGGACCTACATGTATAACCTTGCCAACGATCCCAAAGAGAGCAAGGTCGGCGGTAATGTTGGCGTCGTTGCTGCTCCGGGCGTTGAAGGTATCAGCGAAGAATCCGCCGTCAACGGTTCCATGGGCCTTGGCATCACCTCCACGTCCGAACATCCTGACGAAGCATGGGACTATATCGTCTACATGACCTCCCAGAAGGTTCAGAACGATTATGCTCGCCTCAGCTTGCCAATCTGGGCCAGCTCCTACACAGACCCCGCAGTGACCGAAGGTCAGGAAGAACTGATTGCAGCCGCCGAGAAAGGCCTTGCAGCCATGTATCCCCGTCCTTTGACGCCGCACTATCAGGAAATGTCCCTTGCGCTTCAGCAGGGCATTCAGGAAGCCCTGTTGGACATGTCTTCTCCGAAGGATGCGCTTGAGGCTGCTGCTGAGAATAGCGGACTTGAATAAATAGATTGCGAGCCGGGATCCTTGGTCCCGGCTCCGTCCGGTTTGCTGCTGTAAGGTGTGACTTTTATATTATCGTGCTGCATCCTTCAGCCTAATTGGGCTTTGGTTTTGCGTATGTCACTGCGCTCAACGCCGCCGTCTCGCCCTCCGGACGTCCGCTCCAGTCAATCCAAATTGAATGAAGGTCCAATCTCATGTTGTCTGACCGCAAGACTCTTCATGTCTGGTTGTTGATGCTTCCGCTTCTGTGCGTCATGATCGCTGTGATCGGGTGGCCGTTGATCGACACGATCCGTCTTTCCTTTACCAACACCCGTCTTGTCGGGTCTGAGGGCGAATTCGTTGGTCTACACAATTTCACCAAGATGCTATCAAGTCGGAATTTTCAGCGTGCATTCTCCACGACCATGCAGTTTACGCTGATCTCGGTGACCCTTGAAATTGTGATTGGTGTGCTGGTGGGGATGCTACTCAATCAGAAATTCTACGGCCGCACCATATTGCGCGGCATGCTGATTTTGCCCTGGGCCTTGCCGACCGTTGTCAATGCCACCCTGTGGCGCTTGATCTATAATCCTGAATATGGCGCCTTCAATGCTGCCCTGCTCAAGCTTGGCATAATCGATCAATATCAGTCGTGGCTGGGGCAGCCGCAAACGGCGATGATGGCGCTCATTCTGGCAGACCTCTGGAAGAATTTTCCGCTGGTGGCCCTGATCGCGCTGGCCGCCTTGCAATCAGTGCCCAATGACATAAGGGCCGCCGCCATATCGGACGGTGCCAATGCGTTCCGCCGCTTCCGCTATGTTATCTTGCCTTATCTCGTCGGCCCCCTGATGGTGGCGGTTGTGTTGCGCACGATCGAGGCCTTCAAGGTGTTCGATATTATCTGGATCATGACCCGTGGCGGACCGGCGAACTCGACGCGCACCTTGTCGATCCTTGTCTATCAGGAAGCCTTTGCCTTCCAGCGCGCCGGATCCGGCGCGTCGCTCGCGCTGATCATCACGCTCGCCATTACCGTTCTCGCCGTCATTTACATTCGCATCATGCGCAGCTGGGCAGGAGGAACCAACTGATGGAGCATCAATCGCGTGCTTTCTCCATATTTGTCCATGCCATGGCGCTTCTGGTGGCGATGGTGATTTTGGCGCCGCTGTTGTGGCTGTTTATCATGAGCGTGTCTTCCAATGCGGACCTTTCTGCCAAACCGCTGCATTTCTGGCCGGAGGTGTTTGATTTTTCCCGCTATGGGCAATTGCTCTCGCGTAGCAATAATTCCATGGGAGAGGCTTTCGTCGCCTCGCTATTCAACAGCATCAAGGTGGCCAGTATGGCAACGTTGATCGCGTTGGCCATCGGCATTCCCGCGGGTTGGGCCGCATCGCGCAATCCCCGCGTCGGGTGGTCTCTGGGCGCTGTGGTTGCTACCTATATGTTGCCGCCGGTGGCGCTGTCCGTACCGCTTTACATGATCCTTGCCAAGGCGGGCCTGTTGAACACCACGTGGGGGCTTGCTCTGGTCTATCTCAGTATTCTGGCGCCCTTTTCCACCTGGCTGCTCAAGGCTGGTTTTGATCCCATCCCGCGGGATCTGGAAATGGCCGCCGCCATAGACGGGGCGCGTCTGGATCAGACCTTGCGCATTGTCATTCTGCCGCTTGCCATGCCGGTGATTGCGACCTCGCTGATCTTTGCTTTTCTCCTGGCGTGGGATGAATTTTTCTATGCGCTTCTCTTTACCTCAAACCAGCAGGCCAAGACCCTGACTGTTGCCATTGCCGATCTGGCTGGCGGGCGCGTGTCTGATTATGGCCTCATCGCAACGGCTGGTGTGTTGGCCGCGTTACCCCCCGTTTTTGTCGGTGTCCTCATGCAAAGAGCCCTAATTTCCGGTCTCACCAATGGAGGCGTGAAAGGTTGAAAATGAACAAGAAACCAGAAACCGAGGCACAATTGGCCATTTACAACGAAATGGCTAGACAGTTCAAAGACAGCAAGGCATCGATCGATGGTGCGAAAGAGCCTGCTGAAAAGATTGCTGCGTCCTTGCGCCAGACCGGCCGGTTGCTGCTGCTGGGCATGGGGGGATCCCATGCCGTTGGGCGCGCGCTGGAGCCGCTATACCGGGCTAGTGGCATCGACGCCATCGCCGTTCCCCTGTCTGAACAGCTTGGCCAGCCGCTGCCGGTTGATGGGCGGACGATTATTGTTACCTCGCAATCGGGAGAAAGTGCAGAGGTTTTGCGCTGGTTCCGTGACTGTGCGCCCAAGGACCATGTCTTCGGCCTGACGATGGAGCCCAATTCCAGTCTAGCAGGGCTTGCGCCTTGTCTGGTGGGGGCTGGCGGATCGGAGATCCCCTTTGCGGCGACAAGGAGCCTTACGGTCTCTGCCGCGCTTCATGCGGCGGTTCTTGGCGCCTTGGGGCAGGATCTAGAGGATCTGTTTGCCATCCTTCAGGGCGAGCCCTCTATTGCGATTGATGAAGCAGTCAAGGCGCTCGGTGATGTGAATACGGTTGTCACCTCCTCGCGTCAGTTGCAGGGGGTGGCAGAGGCTATCGCGCTTGGTCTGACCGAGCTTTCGCGTTTGCCATGCTTCGGTCTGGAAGGTGGGCAGTTTCGCCATGGGCCGGTGGAAATGCTTGGTGTGAGCGTCGGTGTTGTTCTGTTTCGCGCTAGAGATGAAACCTGCGATCTGGTGACCGGTTTTGCCGAATTTGTAGCGGAAACGAGTTCGCCTCTGGTGGTGTTTGACGCATCGGGCAAAGAGCCGATCAAGGGGGCGATTACGGTTTCTTGTCCGTCAGCGCAGGGCCTTGCTGCCATCTTCTCGGTTTTGCCTGCAGCACAGCGCTTCATGGTCGATTTCGCCGCCTCGCGCGTCGAAAATGTCGGTACGCCATTGCGATGCACCAAAGTCACCAGAGTGGAATAACAAGGGTTCAGTTGAGAATGAAGAAGAAAAGCTTAGCTCTGGCAACGGTTGGCAATGTGAATGTCGACCTGATCATGGGGCCGGTGTCGCCGAACCTTCCAAGTGGGACGGAACTGATTGTCGAACATGATGAGTTACGTGTTGGAGGCGCTGCTGGCAACGTAGCTCTTGCATGGCAAGCCTTGGGGTGTCCCTATCAGATTGCGGCCAATATCGGGTCTGACCATTTTGGCGACTGGCTGAAAGCCGAGTTCGGAGCGCCTGCTGCAGGCTGGCCTGCCGCCTCTGGAAATACGACTGTGTCGGTTGGCGCAACGCATCCGGATGGGGAACGCACCTTTCTGACGACCAAGGGGCATTTGCTCGCTCTCTCCTGGCCTCAGGTGAAGCAGATGATCGATTGGCAGGTGCTTTCAGGTGGCGTTCTTCTGGTGTGCGGTTCCTTCCTGACCGACAGCCTGACCAAAGATTATCCGCTGATGTTCGCGCATGCCCGGCAGCATGACGTTGCGATTGCCCTTGATACAGGTTGGCCGCTTGAGGATTGGACTGATGCGATCAGAGCCGAGACTCTGAAGTGGCTCGCCAATTGTCAGTATATTCTGTTCAACGAAATCGAGGCTACCTCTCTTTCCGGGCAGGATGATCCTGAATCTGCTGGCAGGTGGCTGCTGGACCATATGCCTGATGGGGGAACCGTGATCATCAAGCGGGGCGGCAATGGGGCCATGCTTGTGCGCGCGGATGGCATTCTGTCATGCCCTGCCCCCAAAGTGGCGCTCGTGGATACTATCGGCGCAGGTGATGTGTTCAATGCCGCCTTCTTTGCAGCGCGTGCGCAAGGCAAAGACTGGCCAGAGGCTGTGCAAGCTGCCATCGAAACGGCGTCGCTCGCCATTTCCACTCATCCCAGATGTTACCTTCCCAACACAAAGCCGGAGTCGTTTCATGAGCTCGCTTGACCTTAGTGGTGTTACCAAAAAATTCGGTTCGCAAGAAACGCTTAAGGGCATCGACTTGACGTTGGAGAGCGGCGAATTCCTCGTGCTGTTGGGAGCTTCTGGCTGTGGCAAGTCAACCTTGCTAAACCTGATCTCGGGTTTGCTTGACCCAAGCTCTGGCACCATTACGCTGGATGGTCGCACCCTAAACGGGGTTCATCCCAAAGATCGCGATATTGCCATGGTGTTCCAGTCCTATGCGCTGTATCCGAATTTGTCGGTTGCGCGTAACATCGGCTTCGGGCTGGAAATGCGCAATGTGCCGAAAGCCGAGCGCGAGAGCGCGGTATTGGAAGCCGCCAAGGTATTGCAGATTGATCATCTGCTCGAGCGCAAACCATCAGATCTTTCTGGCGGACAGCGCCAGCGTGTTGCGATCGGTCGCGCTCTGGTGCGCAAGCCGAAACTGTTTCTGTTCGACGAGCCCCTATCCAACCTCGACGCCAAATTGCGCATGGAGATGCGCGGGGAATTGAAACGGCTGCACCAGATGTTGGGGGTTACGATTGTCTATGTGACCCATGACCAGATCGAAGCTATGACGCTGGCAACGCGCGTTGCCGTCATGCGCGATGGCCATATCGAGCAGTTAGGCACGCCGGAGGAAATCTATAATCGGCCTGCGACAACCTTTGTTGCCGATTTCATGGGATCACCTCCGATCAACATGTTCAAGGGGCAGCCGCTTGCGGGCACCAATCTTATCGAACTGGACGCTGCTGATCAGCCATTTGTTCTTGATCGCGAACAGCGCTCCTCGGCTGCAACAGATGTGCCTCAAAAGCTGCTGGTTGGCATTCGGCCCGAGGCTTTCAGGCTGGAGCCTATTGAAGGCGGTATTCCGTTTGATTGCGTGGTTGAAATTGTGGAATTGACCGGTCCGGAGAAAATCGTTTCCTTTGACGTGAAAGGTCAAAGGCTGATTGCCACCTTCAAGCCCGAACATGAGTTTCGAGCTAGCGAAAAGATCCGGCTTTATGCGTCAATGGACAAGCTTTCCATTTTTGACGCCGAAAGCGGGAAAAGCTGGCTTTAGGCAAGCATAGACGTGTAAGAAGCTAAGCTAAGCTAAGCACCAGATTTGCGCGGCTCGGCCTTTCTCCGCCAGTTTTTGGGTGTTGATCCATAAGTCTGCTTGAAGGCGTTGGTGAAGCTTGACTGGTTGTTATACCCTGCCAGAAAAGCGGCCTGACCGATTGGCATGCCCTGATTTTCGATGGCCTGCCGGGCTTTCTCAAGACGTTGTTTGCGAATGAAGTCAGATACTGTCAGGCCGAATTGATGCTTGAAATTGCGCTGGATAGAGCGTTTGCTCGTGCCGGTTTCCCGTGAGAGGGTCTCGATGGTCAGGTCTGCGTGCAGATTCTCGACAACATAGCTGCGCACGCGCTCTGCCTGATTGTAGATATGGACCTTTTCAAGGGGCCGCGTTTGGTGTTGCCTGTTGGTTAAATCCATACAGGCAAGTGATAGCAGTTCCATGGCCTTGGCCAGCCGATAGAGCCTGAGACTTTCGGGGGCATTGGATTCCTGAAATTGGGGGGGCGGATTGATGATCAGTTCGCCCAATTGCACCATGTCGCAGTTGGCCTGCCATAAATAGCTGGTGATCTGCCCATTCTGGAACTGCTTCAGAATTCCTCCGTCTTGTGCATCTGTGACGGTCTGGAGCCAATCAACTGGTAGTGAAAGCTTGATCTTGCGCAGGATGCTGTCGCCATGGTTTGGCAGGCTGCGCAGGGTGCAGGACTTATTGCGCTGGATGATTGCGATTTGCGGCTGACTGCGACAGCCCCTGCCCGCATCGATATCGAACAACATGTCATCAAGATAGAATTTCTGTCCGCCTTCCAGAAACAGCAAAAGCTGGAAACAGGGAGACAGCTCTTGGGCTACAATGCCGGTATGATGTTTTGGTTTCCCATCAAGGAAAGCGACATTTGCAAAGGTTGGTGACATTTGGAAACCAGCCATTTCTTTCTCCAGTCGGGATACTCTACTTAGATTTCGTGGGTGCGTCGCTGCATGCGGGCAAGTCATGAGCGCTGCTGACTTGACGCTTTTGCGCAAAAGAATGGCGCGTCGGCGAAAGTCTTCGAAATTTACATCAAACGCCAACTTCCATTAACTTGACTATTAAAGTCAAGATATATTTCGGGCGCGAATGTGGCCCGAATATCTGGCTCGATCCCTTTCCAAACAAAAAGGTTCGTTGTTTTCCAATGACTTCTTATGCGTTCAATAGAATAACCAACAACAAGGACCAAAAGACCCGTCACACTGTTTTGGGCCTGACCAGCCCGACCCTCGTGCTGGCATCGCTTCTGACCACCACAGCTCTAGCCCAGGCTCAGGAGATAACCGAAGAAGACATGCTCAACGCCATTGTCGTGACTGCGGCAGGGTCCGAGACGGATGTTACCAATGCACCGGCCAGCGTTAGTGTTGTCACTTCTGAAGACATTGAAAAACTGCCCGCTCAGGATGCCCGTGCGCTTCTTGGCGATGTGCCCGGTATTACCTTCAACTATTCGGGCAACCAGAAGAAGGTTCAGATTCGCGGCCTCAGCGAGCGCTACACCCTGTTTCTGATTGATGGCAAGCGAGTCAATTCTGCGCCCAACGTGTTCCGCGGCAATGATTATGATTCCGGCTGGGTGCCCGTTGAGGCGATCGAACGGATTGAGGTCGTTCGCGGCGCCATGTCCTCACTCTACGGGTCGGATGCCATTGGCGGTGTTGTCAATATCATCACCAAGAGAGCGCAGAATGAATGGCATGGCTCTCTAACCACAGAAGTGACCGTGCAGGAAAACCGCAAGTCGGGTGACTATGGGCGCGGGTCCTTCTCCCTGTCCGGGCCGCTTGTCAAAGACAAGCTGTTCTTGAAAACCTTCGGTAGCTATGATGTGCGCGTGGCTGATGATGATGATCTAAACCCCGGCCTCCAGCGTGATGGTACGCCTCTTCCTGGATTTTCCGAAAGCGACGACAAATTCATTGATGGCACAGCAACCTGGTTGATCAATGACAGTCATGAAATGGACTTCAATCTGGGCTTCTCCAGCCGCAAGCAGGATGAAACCACACTAGAGCGCAAATCGGTAGGCGTTACCCATCGCGGTGAATATGATTTCGGCTCGTCGGAAGTGAAGGTATATGGAGACCAGATCCACAATGATTATGGGCATGGCAACCGCACGGGAGAAATGCAGCCCAACACCGCCTATAACTTCAATGCCGACGGCAAGGTCAACACCGAGGTTGATCTGATCGTTCCGCATAAGCTGACCGTTGGTGCTTCCTACAAATATCAGGAGATCAATGATGACTATGTCCTGATGGGGGCCGGTGGAACGGAGTCTTCGGTTTGGCAAGGTGCGCTGTTCCTTGAAGATCAGGCCATGATCACCGACCGGTTCGAAATGACGTTCGGCACACGCTTTGACAATCATGAGAAATTCGGCTGGAATGTCAGTCCGCGTCTTTATGGCGTTTTCAACCTGACGGATGAGCTGACCCTCAAAGGCGGTTGGTCTTCGTCCTTTAAGGCGCCAACGCTGCTGGAAAACAGCCCCAACTGGTATCAGGTTTCCTGTGGTGGCGGATGTTATATGATCGGTAGTGAAGATCTTGATCCGGAGATCGGTTCCAGCTTCGAAGCTGGAGTTTCCTATGATCGCGATCTCTTCTCGGTAGGGCTGACAGCCTTTCATAACGAGATCAAAGACATGATCCCCTTCCCGCCTGCGCGGACATCTGACACGGTGGCCTCTCTGGGGTATACCAACTATGTCGGCCTTGCGGCCGATGGCAGCCCGATGTTTACCTATGAGAATATCGATGAAGCCCGCACCATGGGGGTAGAGGCGAGTTTCTCACTGCGTCCGCGTGATGATGTGACAATCACCGCCAACTATACCTATCTGGATGCCAAGGCTATTAGCGGAGTGAAGCGCCCTCTTGCCTATCAGCCAGAGCATACGGTGAATGTAGGCGTGGATTGGCTGGCGACGGATCAATTAACGCTGAGCGCCAAGGCGAACTATACCGGAGAGCAATATACCTATGTGCCTAGCGATGGGGACATGAGCGGGGCTTCCAAGGTGGATGGATATTTCACCGCAGATCTGACGGGAGCCTATGAGGTGAATGATAATTTCACCTTGAAAGCCGGTGTTCTCAATGTTGCTGACAAGCAGGTCTATCGGGATGTCTCGGATGATTTCAACGTGGATGGGCGCAGATACTATTTCTCCGCCAATCTTAAATTCTGATCCTTACCAGAAATGAATTCTGACCCGCCTCTCGCCCGTTTTCGGGCGGGAGGTTTTGGTGCGTTTATCAGCGTTTTCCTGATCTTCTGATGTCCCTACTGGAAAGTTTGCCCAAATGTTCATCCAGTCCCGTTTTATCGCTCAAGCCGTGCGGGCGTTGCTCGTTGTCGGCGTGGGTGTTTTTTCCCAGAGTGTCCATGCCATGTCTCCCGAGGTGATTGAACAAATAGATGCCATCCACGACCCCATTCGTGTTGACGTGGTCGCCAATAAGCCTGTCGCTATCCATTTGCTTGGTGATTCCGGAGCGTTGGTTGGTGTGTCATTTGAAACGTCTGGCTTGCCATTTGATATCGCTCTTGCGGGGAAAGACGGGACGCATTACCGGCAGTTTCTGGCTCAAGGCGAAGGACGCAAGCATGTGGTGTTCATGATGCCTGACAAGCCTTCCTATCTGGCAGTCTCCAGCTCTGAGGCGGGCTCTCTTGCCATAACGCAGACAAGCATGGTCGCTGAAAAGGACCTGCATGCTCCAAAGCGCAGCTATCAAAGCCCTCGCCTTCGTGTTTTGGCCGAGAAGCTGGAACAGGAGGGGAACACTGATGCCTTTTGGCAGGACATCACCAAAGAAGGCACGCCTATGGTGGAACCGGGCAACAAGGGCGAAACACTGTTGACCTTTCTTGCAAGAGGGGCTGAACGAAATGTCAAAATGCTAGGTGGCCCTGCCAATGATATCTATGCGCTGGAAAGGCTTGGCAACAGCGATGTCTGGTTCCGGACGGTGTCTGTGCCTGCAGGAACTTTGTTCTCCTATCAGTTGGCGAAGGATGTGCCTGATTTTGATGGCTCTAAACGCGCACGCCGTGTGGCGATTCTGGCAAAGGCCAAGGCAGACCCGCTCAATCGCTATCCATGGCCGACTAAGGCACCGGATGCCTACAATCAGTCTTCGACCTTCCGAGCCGGTGGCGGTGCGTTGGAACCATGGTTTGAGGTCGTGTCTGAAGCACAGGGAGCGCTTAGCCATCACCGAATTGCGAGTGTCGAACTGGAGAATGAAAGAGATATCTGGATCTATCGCAGTGCCGGCTTTGATTCATCCGATCCCGATACGCCTTTGCTTTTTGTTTTTGATGGCGAACAGTTTTTGCGCAAAGGGCATCTGGATCGCAGCATTGATGCGCTGGTTGCCGCAGGCAAAATTCCGCCTCTGGCCGCTGTATTCGTTTCTTCTATCGACAATGTGGTGCGCGCGAAAGAACTGCCGGATAATGACGCCTTTGCTGCCTTTATGGCCAAGGATGTCCTTTCCCTGGTGCGTGAAGAGTTAGGCTTTTCTCCGCGGGCCGAGAGAACAATTCTCAGCGGGTCAAGCTTCGGTGGCCTTGGCTCGACAACCATCGCGCTCAAGCATCCTGAAGCCTTTGGCGCGGTGTTGTCGCTTTCGGGGTCCTATTGGTGGTCGGACAAGGGAGCATATTCTGGCGCCAATATGATTGCCCGGCGCGTGGCGACCCATGATCGTGCGCCGGTTCGCTTCTATCTTGCAGCAGGCCTGTTCGAGACCAGCCGTGGCGATGGCTTTGCGAGCATTTTGGAGCCAAACAGGCATCTGCATGATGTGCTCCTTGCTAAAGGCTATAGCGTGGTCCATCAGGAGTTCCCAACGGCGCACGACATGTTTGCCTGGAGAGAGCAGTTGCCTCAAGGGCTGATTGCATTGCTGGGAAGCGTGGATGCCAATGCGCGAGTGGTTGGCAAATAGGCTGTTGATATCTTGAATTTGATATTCAAATTTAAGTCATGAGCCTGTTTTGGTGCTTTTCATTGTCACATCTTGGCCTATGTTGCAAGTGACACTCATGTTTAAGAGGCAATTCTGCCTCTCCCGCCTCCTCTTTTTTTGAAGTGCTTACAAGGGATTGATAGATGACTTCACGACCGTTTCGCCTTGCTTTGGCTTTTTCTGGCCTGCTTGCATTTGTTGCTCCGCAAGCTCTGGCTGAAGACTTGGAAATACCAACGGCACGGGATGCCGTGCACTTTTCCAGCCATCCGAGCTCCGTGGTTGTGATGGATGTTGCCGCTCTGGATACGATTGATGCCTTGGGGGTTGAGCCGGTCGGTGTGCCCGACAAGCTCTATGTTTCCTATCTGGATCATCTGTCGCAATCGGCGGAAGGCGTTGGAAGTCTGTTTGAGCCAAACTACGAGGCCATCAATGCGCTGCAGCCGGATCTGGTTGTCGTTGGTGGTCGCTCCGCCAAGCAGTATGACCAGATGTCGAAAATGGTGCCAACCATCGATATGACGATCTGGGGGACCGACATGGTTGGTCAGGCCAAGGCCCGTCTGGAAGCCTATGGAGCACTGTTTGACAAGGAGCAAAAAGCCAAGGAGCTGGAAGCGGCATTCGATGCCAAGGTTGCCGAGGCGCAAGCCGCTGTTGAGGGCAAAGGCAACGGGCTGATCATTCTGGCCAACGGCCCGAAGATTTCGGCCTATGGTGCAACGGGCCGGTTCGGTTGGTTGCATGATGCGGTTGGCTTGCCTGAAGCCATTGAAAGTGTGGAAGATGCCACTCATGGCGAGGCGGTTTCCTTCGAGTTTATCCGCGACGTCAATCCCGATTGGTTGCTGGTAATTGACCGTTCTGCTGCGATCGGAGCCAGTGGCGCCTCGGCAGATACCACTCTGGACAATGCTCTCGTGCATGAAACCAAGGCATGGAAAGAAGGCCATATTGTCTATCTCGATGCGGCTAATATCTATATCGCCAGCGGCGGCATACAGTCCATGACCCACACGCTTGACGAGGTTATCAAGGCATTTGGCAAGGCTGATTGATCGTGATGACAACAAGGCAGCCTGCATTGCTATGTGTGTTGGCTGCCTTGTTTATCATTGTCATTCAAAGGTGATGAAACATGATCAAGGGTTGGATATTCGCGCTTGCCATTTTGGGGCTCGGAATCGTTTCGAGCCTTTTTGTTGGTGCGATTGATCTGGATGCCGGTCGCTTTTTGCAAACCGGAGAAGGTCTGAATCTGCTTCTGGTCAGTCGTATTCCGCGTACGCTGGCCGTTTTGCTGACCGGTGCGTCGTTGGCTGTTGCCGGTATTATTATGCAGATGATTGTTTCCAACCGATTTGTTGAGCCGATGACGGCGGGCTCCGGCTCGACTGCGGCGCTTGGGCTGTTGCTCATCACCTTTTTGATGCCTCAGGCATCCATATTTCTCAAGATGATTGCTGCCTGCGTTTTTTCGCTTCTGGGTACGATGGTGTTTCTGGCGATGGTGCGCCGCTTGCCTGCGCATCAGCCATTGCTGGTGCCGTTGGTGGGGATAGCCTATGGCGGGGTTGTAAGCGCGCTCGTGACGTTCATCGCCTTCCAGACGGATCTGCTGCAATATCTCCAAACATGGTTCAACGGCGAATTTTCGGGCATCCTTCAGGGGCGCTACGAGCTTTTGTGGTTGACCGGAATATTGATGATTGTGGCCTATCTTGTGGCTGACCAGTTCGCCATTCTCGGACTTGGCCGCAATGTCAGCATCAATCTGGGGCTCAATTACCACCAGATAGTACGGCTGGGGTTGGTGATTGTATCTCTGATTTCAGCGGTGACGGTGGTCACTGTCGGGGTCATTCCGTTTGTCGGGCTGGTTGTACCCAACATCGTCAGCCGGTGGCTGGGTGATAATTTGCGTAAGACGCTTCCCGTTACAGCCATGATGGGCGCGGGGCTGGTTCTGCTCTCCGATCTCATTGGGCGGATCGTGCGCCATCCCTTCGAAATTCCGGCAGCAACCATTTTTGGATTTGTCGGTGCTGCGCTGTTTTTGTGGCTGCTCTATTTTCCGCCGCGCCGTCCGTCGACAGCTGAAAGCCAGCAGGAGAAAAGCGCCTGATGGTTGAAAGACGCCTGATATATGCGCTTCTGCTGTTTGTGGTCTGCGCCGTTGCCTTTTTGACGGTCAACGCTCGGGGTAACTGGGAGTTCGTATTGTGGTTTCGCGGGACCAAGCTTTTGGGTATCTCTCTGGTGGCGATTGCGATTGCGGTCTCAACGGTTTTGTTCCAAACGCTGACGAAGAACCGCATTCTGACGCCCTCCCTTATGGGGTTCGATGCCCTTTATGCACTGCTACAAACCGCGCTGGTCTTCTTTCTAGGCGGCCTCGGCTTTGCGCAATTGGCGCCTCAGGTTTCCTTCTTTACGTCTTTCTTCTTCATGATGCTTGCCTCACTGGCTCTGTTCGGCACTCTGCTCGGGCAATCGCAGCAAGCGCGCGGGGAAGATATGCATCGTCTGTTGTTGACGGGCATTATCTTCGGAGTTCTGTTTCGCTCGGTTACCTCCTTTTTTCAGCGCCTGATTGACCCCAATGATTTCGTGGTTGCTGCCACCTCTTCCATGGCCAGCTTCAATTCCATCAACGGCGATCTGCTTCTGGTAAGCAGTGTGATCATGGCGTTGGGGCTGATCGCTGCCTGGTATTTACGATTTGATCTGGATGTGTTGGCGCTGGGGCGCGATGCGGCGATCAATCTTGGCATCAATTACAAGCAGCGGGTTTATGTAACGCTTGTTATCATCGCCAGTCTGGTGTCTGTCTCAACCGCACTGGTCGGGCCGGTTGCCTTTTTCGGACTTCTGGTCAGTAACCTCACCTACCATCTGTTTCCCACCCATAGACATGCCATTCTGCTGCCTGCGGCCTCGCTCCTGTCGGCTTGTGTACTTATCGGGGGGCAAACCATCCTTGAGCAACTTCTCAACTTCTCTACGCCTCTCAGCGTGATTGTCGAGTTTCTGGGAGGCGTGACCTTCCTTCTCTTGATCCTGAAAGGAAGGAGCCGATGATTGACATCCGCTCTGTCAGCCATGCTTTGCATGGGCAGACAATTCTCAGTGATATTTCGGTCCAGTTGCCAAAGGGCAAGGTCACAGCGCTGGTTGGCCCCAATGGGGCTGGTAAGTCCACCCTGCTCTCCCTCATCGCTCGCCTGCAGCCCTTGCAAAAAGGCACCATTGAGGTCGACGGGCTGGATGTAACCCAGACACCGAGCAAGCAACTGGCCAAGACACTCGCTATCCTTACCCAATCCAACCAGTTGGCCTCGCGGTTGACCGTTGCAGATCTCGTTGCCTTTGGCCGCTTCCCGCATCATCAGGGTCGGCCAACGGTTGAGGATAATAAGCTTGTTGATGAAGCCATCGAAAGCCTTGAGCTTACTTCCATCCGGCATCGCTTCATTGATGAAATATCGGGGGGGCAGCGGCAGAAGGCTTTTGTGGCCATGGCCTATGCGCAGGATACGGATTATTTGCTGCTTGATGAGCCCTTGAACAATCTGGATATGAAAAGCGCCCGCACGCTTATGCAGCGCCTTGGTTCCCTTTCAGCCCAGTCGAGCAAGACCATTGTTGTCGTTCTTCACGAGATCAACTATGCGGCGCTTTATGCAGACTGGATTGTTGGCCTGAAAGACGGGCGCCTGGTGGCCAACGGTGAGACAAAATATTTCCTGACCAACGAAACGATTGAGCAAGTCTTCGACATGCAGGCCGATATTCACGACGTCGGTGAGCATCGCTTTGTCATGCATTATCGCTAAAGCCGGCTTTGATCGCGTGGCGTCTGAGCGATAGAAAATGTCACTTTAGCGCAAGTCTGTTAACTTGAATATTTTACTCATAAATAGATATTCTAACTATTCACGCACATCTCTGCCTGAATCGGTCAAAGGGGTGCGTTTCTTCTTGTCCTGACGCTGTGATGGCTAGGGTTGACCTTCATGCTCGTTTTGAAGAGATCACCAGCTCTGCTGCATTGATGGATGGATGGTTTCTTAAATTTGGGAGCGTATAGAATGCCAATTCGTAAGTCCTTTCTGATTGGATTTTCTTGCCTTTTTCCTCTGCTGCACGCTTCTGCACAGGCAACAGAAGCTGCACCGAATAGCGATAGGGTGATTTCTGTTGAGCTTAACAATGCTCAAGCGCTTGAAGGTGCCTGCCGACTGTCCTTCCTAATCCGCAATGACCTTGGTGTGCCCTTGGAGACGATGGGAATAGAGATTGTCATGCTGGACAAAAAGGGATTGGCGCAGGATTTGATGGTTCTGAGTACGGGCGCCTTGAGCGAAGGCAAACGTCGGCTGCGTCAATTTGATTTGCCCGATGTGGACTGCGACGCGCTGAGTGAAATCCTGATCAATGACGTGTCGGACTGCCAGGCAGAAGGCATGACAGCCAGCAGTTGTCTTGCTGCGTTGCGCCCCTCTTCTCGCACCAATATCAAGCTGGGCCTGTAGGTCCTTTGGACCCTCAGTCCTCGTTTTTCTAACCTTATATTCTGTTAATCGGAAGTTTCATCATGACTGAAAGCGCAACAGGGGCAGCTTCGGATCTTGCCACGACAATTGCTCAAACCTCTCAAACCATGGGGCAATCTTCTGAAGTTAGGCCCGCTATGGATGTGGTTGGCGATGCCGTTGGAAATGCGCCTGCCGACACCTCGAGCAGTTTTGATCTGAATGCCCTCTGGGGGCAAATTCACTCCATGATCGATATGGGTGGTCCGGTGGTCATGCTGCTTGCTGTCTTGTCGGTTCTTTCCTTGTCTGTCATTCTCTATAAGCTATGGCAGTTTTCCTTTATCGGAATCGGGCGACACAGCCGGGCACGCAAGGCCATCGGGCTGTGGCGCGCCGGGCACCGGGAAGATGCGCTTGCCTTGCTGGATAAAGGCAAGTCTCCGGTCACAATCGTTGTCGCGCATGCCATGCGGGGACAAGTGAACCATCCGGATAAACAGGCCCTGATACGTGAAGATATCGAGCGGGTTGCTTTGCAGTCTCTCTCGCAAACGCGGGTCATGTTGCGGTTTCTTGAAACCGTTGGTCAGATTTCACCCCTTCTGGGTTTGTTCGGCACTGTGATCGGCATGATTGAAGCTTTTCAGCGGCTTCAGGAAGCCGGGGCGACTGTTGATCCGTCGGTGCTGGCGGGTGGTATTTGGGTGGCTCTACTGACGACTGCTGTGGGTTTGGCTGTGGCCATTCCGGCGAGCCTATTCGCAGACTGGTTCGCTAGCCGGGTTGAGCGCGAACAGAGCATGATGGAAGAATTGGTAACGGCGGTGCTAACTGGCCAGCTGACAGACAAAGCGTCAGCCGCACACCATGCCGGGGCGGCGTCCGGTCATGGGGGGCTTGGCTATGCGACTTAGTGCGCCACGCAAAAGGCGCTCAATTGTCGGCCTGACGTCTCTTATCGACGTCATTTTTCTGCTGTTGCTGTTCTTCATGCTGTCCTCCACCTTCTCACGTTATAGTCAGCTGGATCTGGGCGTCGCGGGTGTTGGGTCTGGCTCAGGCGGGGAACGGCCCAAGCTGATCATGTCTCTTTCTGATGATAGCGTGCTGCTGCTCAATGGCCGTGTAACGGAGCTTGGCGGTTTGGATGCGGCATTGGAGCCGTTTCTTGCAGAAGGTGTTGAGCGGGCTGTGATTGTGCCAAGGGGCGATGTCACCCTGCAGGAGTTGGTTGCGCTTCTTGAGACCGTCAAGTCGAGCAAACTCAAATCCGTATCTCTGGCGAATTGATTGAAGGAGACCCAGCCTTTGAAGCTGGTTGATCACCATGCGTATGCATAAGGCGAAAGCCCATAAGAAAGTCCAGCCGGACAATACCATACCGCTCATCAACATCGTGTTTCTGATGCTGATCTTCTTTCTGATTGCCGGTACGGTTGCGCCTCCGGTTTCCTCTGAGTTGACGCCACCCAATGCCAACAAGCTTGAGCAAATGCCCCCTGCTGGCAATGCGGTTGAAATATTGGCTGATGGCACGCTCATTCATCACGGACGCGAGCTGAGCCTTAAAGAGATGTTAGCGCTGTTCCCTGTTGCCGATGCACAGCAACCAGCCAAGGCCAACAGTGCGAGCGGTGTTGCTCCTGCTTCGCCCCAAAGCGATGAAATCCTTCATATACTGGCTGATAAGGCACTACCCGCCAAAAAACTGATGCCCCTATTGCAGGCCTTTCGTGCTGCGGGGCATCGCAAAATCCGATTGGTTACCTTGCGTGAGGGAGACTGATGCGCCTATCCGGTTTGTCCCTATTTATCCTGTTATCCCTTCTCGTGCATGGTCTCGGTGCATGGCTGTTGCTTGATGCTCCGCAAGAGTTCCGCGAGGAACGGGGGGCTGGTGCGACGGCGCTCGAAGTGGGTAGCCTGTTTGACTCCGTGGCGCAGGATGCTGTGGAGCCGACGCGCGTCGAGGAGGTATCCGAGAGTCAGAGACCCGTTGATCCTGTCGAGCCTGTTGAACCAAGAGAGGTGGTCGCCGAACAAGCTCGCCCCGCCGTTGAGCCTATCAAAGCGCAAGAGATGGCAGCGGTTACGCCGGACGCTGTTTTAGAGAACCAGATACAAGATCTGACTGCAAATGATGCGTTGGACAGCCCTGATATTGTCAAGGCCGAGGCGATTGAGCCCGTCGATACGGATGAAGCGCCAGTATTGAAAGACGCGTCAGTGGTGGTTCCGCGTCAGATAGTTGAAGAAAGCAAGATCGGGCCAGATCCTGTGAAGACAGTGGAAGCGCGACCTGTTCAAGCCACAGCCCAGGTTATCGAGCGTTTGCCGCAGCCTAAAGTGCGCCCACCTGCGCCCAAACAGGTAGCAGCCAAGCCCGCTGAAAAGCAACAGAAAGCTCGCAAAGCAACTGTAGCATCTCGCAAGGGTGGTTCTGTTGCCAACAGCAAGGGGCGAGCTGGCGCGACAGGCGGCAACGGGGGCCGAAGCACCACTTCCAACGGCGATGCTCTGACGTCAAACTATAAGGGCAAGGTGCGTTCTGAAGTGGCACGCAAGAAACGCTATCCCAATGCGGCGCGGCGCAGAGGGGAAACCGGAACGGCGGTCATTCGCTTTGTCGTTGCGCGCAATGGGGCCATGTCCGGTTTGCAGTTGGTGCGTTCATCCGGGAGCGACACCCTCGATAAGGCGGCCTTGAAGATGGCGCAAAGAGCTGCCCCCTTCCCCGACATTCCGGCTGGAACGGGAAAAAGTCAGATCAGATTCACGTTGCCCGTGAGTTTCTCCAGATGATGAAAATGGGCGACGTCAAAGGGTCTGCGTCGCCCGGAATACTCTATTTCCCTTGATGCTTAGTTGGCGCCCACGCGCGCGACCATTGGCACATAATTTTCCAGCTCCTCTGCCGGGAAGGTGACCGTCCTGCCCTCCTCCGCTGAATAATAAAGCCCCATGAGCATTTGCACCACGGCAACACCATCCATGAATGTTTCGCTTGGGGTTTCTCCCTTGCGGAAGCATTCCACCATGTGCCGGTTTTCATCGGTGTAGCCATAAATGCCCGCCTCATCTTCCAGCACGGGCATGAGCCCCTGCTCGGCATTTTGCTTTTCGACCAGATCTTCGCCTTCGGCACCCGAGATTTCGCGTGACATGAAGATCTTTAGGCCGGTCGCCAGAGAATTGAATTCCATGGAATATTCCGGTCCCAGCAGTTCCAGCTGGATGCGCAGTCCTGCGCCAACATAGGCCCATGACGTCGTCGCCTCGATCATCAGGTCGTTGCCCTCTTCATCTTCCAACGTAATGGTGGCGCGGGCAAAATCTTCCGATGGCCTGTTACGGTAGTCAACATCTGGTCCATAGCGCTCGCTGAGTTGCTGGGCATATTTGGGTTGGGTCCATTTTAGGTTGGCCACGGTGCCATTGACCGCCTTGATCTTGAGCGAGCTGCGCGGTTTTGCCGGATCGGTCAGAAGATGGCGCGCAACCTCGACACTGTGGCACATCATGTCATTGAGCACGCCGCCGCCCTGTTTGTCGCCTTGCCAGAACCAGGCTGCGTGGGGGCCGGAATGTTCCTCGGCTGCGCGCGCGAGATAAGGTCGCCCGGCATTGGCCGCTGCGCGCCGCCAGATGATCTCCTTACCGCGCAAGACTGGCGTACAGAAGACCTGATTTTCCAGATAGCCATGATTGAGTTTGGCGTCTTCCGCCAGCCGGAGCATTTCATTTGCCTCACCGATGGTGCGCGCGAGCGGTTTCTCGCAGGCAACGGCAACAATCTTGCTGCGCTTCTCGGTCACGGCTGCATGGATCTGGCGCATGATATCAAGGCGCGTGTGATTAGGCGACAGAATCCAGATGGCGTCGATGCCCTCATCTTCAAGCATGCCGTCCAGCGAAGAAAAGGAGGTGCATGGACCAAGCCCAAGCTCCGCGGCCAGATCGACGATGCGCTGGCGGTTTTCTTCGCTACGGCTATAAACCCCACCTACTTTGACATTACGTACACCGAGCATCGATTTGAGATGAAACTCAGTGATGAAACCACTTCCCACGAGGCCCATCGTCAGAGTGTCTTTGGGTGTCATTGTCATGCGTGTCTTCCCCCTAATTCATATTCAGATACTGGTTCTAATTGGTTTTTGTGTTGATACAGGGACCGAGGTCTGTGTCTCCCTGAACAGCCAATCAAGCCGGATTCCTGCTCAAGACGATGGATGATAGGTCTTTTGTGGCGGTGGTGCGGTTGTTTCCCTGATGACAATCTCTGTTGGAACCACGATGGAGTCCGTGTCCGGATTATCGCCGGAAAGATGGGCGAGCAGCCGTGTCATGGCACGACGTCCAATTTCAAGGCATGGCTGGCGCACGGTCGTCAAGGCGGGCACGAAAGCCTCGGCGAGATAGGTGTCATCAAAGCCGAAGATCGAAAGATCCTCGGGTACGGAAAGCCCTCTCTTTTTGGCCGCACGTATGGCGCCGAAAGCCATTTCATCATTGGCCGTGTAAATGGCGGTCGGTGGGTCTGGCAGATCAAGAAGACGGTCGGCGGCTCTCTCTCCGCTTTGATAGCTGAAATTGCCCTGTTGGATATAGGCCTCCGGCAGCTTGAGCCCGTCGGCCATCATGGCGTGGCGAAATCCCGCCAAACGCCTCACGCTCATGCCTTCGGGAATGGGGCCTGCGATATAGGCAATCTTCTGGTGCCCCAGCGAGACGAGATGATCAATCGCCTCGATGGAGGCGTATTCATTGTCAATGACCACGTGGGTCAAGTCGACATTGTCGATCATTTCAAGAGCCACAACCACTTTTTGGGAGATGTCGTGAGGCAAGTCGCAATCGAGCGGCATTTTGCCGGTCATCAGAATCATGCCGTCAGCACGGCCATCGCTCAACATGTTGAAATAGTCGGCTTCTCGCTTGGGGTCGTCCTCGGTGTTGGCCATCAAGAGCGAGTAACCTGCATCATGGGCTATGCTTTCTGCGCCCTTGAAGATATCCAGATAAAAGGGGTTGCCGATGTCGCGGACCACCACCAAGATCGACATTGTCTTCTGGGTTCTGAGGTTGCGCGCGCTTATGTTGGGGCGATAGTGCAGTGTTTCGGCAATCGCGCGAATATGGCTAAGTGTCGGCTCCGCGACCAGCCCTGTGCCACTCAAGGCGCGCGAGACCGTCGTCGGCGATACACCGGCCTTGAGTGCGATATCTTTGATTTTTGCCCTCTTGTTCACGATTGCCCTCGTTCGCTTCTTATGGTCCCCCTTTTTGTTCCTGTTGTTGTTGCTATCCGCGCAAGGCCTTGCTGCGACCATAGAACAAGAGGAGAACAAGCAGGGTGAGGCCAAACACGACCTGTCGACCGGATTCGCCTATGCTGAGTGTGGTCAGGATGCTTTGCATCAGGATCAACAGGAAAGCACCGGCCATCGTGCCTGTATAGCCGCCTTTGCCTCCGGAAAGTGGGGTTCCTCCGAGAACAACCGCGATGATCGAAGACAGCATGTAGCTATCGCCCACATTGGCAAAGGAGGTACCTGAATAGCCAAGAATGCAGATGCCCGCGAGCGCTGCGAACATGCTCGACAGGGCGAACAGCATGATGCGGATCAGCCGCACCGGCACACCCGCCATATAGGCGGCATTTTCGTTTGAGCCGATGGCGTAAATCTTGTGTCCAAGGGATGTGCGCATCAGCAGGAAGGCCATCAGCAGCCCTACCGCTGCCCAGAGCCATATGATGCCGGGTAGATTGAACAGGAAGGGTTTGGAGACAAAATTGGCAAGCGCAGGAGCTGCTAGGCCCGATGGAATGCCCTGTCTTATGACCACCAGAAGGCCCTGAAGCACGCCGAGCATGCCAAGGGTCATCACAAGCGGCGGAATGCCGAAAATGGTTACGCCAACGCCATTGATCAGACCTACCAGCCCGCCAGCAGCGAGACAAACGAGGATGGCGGCAATGATATTGGCGTTGCTGCCATCCATGACATTGCCAGCGAGCACGGCGCTCAGGGATACGACCCCTCCGACAGAGAGGTCGATCCCCTCGCGTCCCCCCAATATAACCAGATTTTGCCCGGCAGCGACGATACCGAGCAAGGCTGCCACGATGAGCAGACGCAGGATCTGTTCCATCGAAGCAAAGCCGGGTGACAATGCTTCGCCCGCAGTGAGTAGAAGCACGATCAGAATGAATGCGACCAGAAGCGGGTTTTTCAGATAGACAAAGAGTGCGGATCGGGACTCTTGCGGGTTGCTATGCTGCATAATGGTCATTGGTTGATCCTCTTGGAAGCCAGAACACCAAGCATCAGCACCACAAGGATTGTCGCCCCTTGGGCCAGATTCTGCCATTGCGACGGGACGCCTGCATAAAAGACAAGCGAGCTGATCAAGCCGATGATGATCGCTCCGATGGCCGAGCCAAAGGCTGACCCGATGCCGCCGGAAAGGGCTGTCCCCCCCAGCACAACAGCGGCCACGCTCGACAGTGTCATGGCTCCGCCCACGAGCGGATCGCCGCTGGCCGTATCACCCGTGATGCAGAAGGCGGCAAGGGCTGCAAAAATACCGCAGATGATATAGCCGTAGATCCGGATGCGCGTCACTGACAGGCCGGATTGATAAGCCGATAGCTGTCCATTGCCCACGGCGAGCAGCTTGGTGACAAGCCCGGTTTTCGCCATGATAGCCAGAAGCGCGATCAGAATGGCGATGAAGAAGAAGACATTGGGAATGCCATAGCTGCGCCCACCATAGACCTTCCAGAAGAGGCTTGGTGCCGGCATGCCAGCCACCGGCAATACCCAGAGCGCGATACCGGAAATAAGAATGCTGGTGGCAAAGGTTGCCACGATGGCTTGCATACGCAAGCCGGAGACGACGATGCCATTCATCAGGCCACATAAGGCGCCGATCGCTATGCCTGCGCCCAGCGCTAACAAAACCACATAGGGTTCGCCGCCGAATTGGCTCATGATCACCACAATGGATACATTGACCAGAGACAGGATGGCTCCCACAGACAGGTCAATATCGGCGGTGTAGACCACAAAGGTCTGGCCCACGGACAGAAACACAAGGGCAAGATAGGTGCTCGCAACGCCCTTGAGCGCACGCACCGTCATACTGTTGGGTTCGGCGATGCCGTTCAGGATGAACAGCAGCATCAGCATGCCAAGCGCCGGTATGAAGGGAAAGCGCCTTAACAAGGTTGCCATGCGGGATTTGAATGATATGGCCTTGGTCATTGTGCCCCCGAATATGCTGCCTCATAGAGGTTGAAGCGTGTCTTGTCTTCGCCCAGGAGTTCGCGCGAAACCGAGCCATTGTTGAAGACCAGAATGCGGTCTGAATGGGCAAGCAGCTCGCCATCTTCGGACGAATAGAGAATAATCGCCATGCCTTCGTCCGCGAGCTTGCGCACCAGCGCGAAGAGTTCGCTTTTGGCGCTGAGGTCGATGCCCTTTGTCGGGTCGTCCAACAACAGGATATCGGGCGGATTGGTCAACCAGCGGGCGATGACCACCTTCTGCTGGTTGCCTCCCGAAAGAGAGCTGATGGAGGCTCCGAGGCTGGAATATTTGGTATTGAGTGCGCCGAGAGCAGGCTCGATGATGCGTGCAAGCACACTCGGGAAGGCGAGAAATGTCTTGTCCTTGAGGAAATGGATGGGCGACACATTTTCCATGATGGAACGGCCGGTTATGACACCATCACGCACGCGATCACCGGAAACATAGGAAAAGCCATTCTTGATGGCCGCGCGCGGGTTTGTCGGGTGAACCGCCTCACCATTGAGCAGCAGTGTGCCGGACTGGAGCTTTTCGGCGCCAAACAGGGTGCGTAGCAAGGTCGATTGACCCTGACCGTGCAAGCCTCCAAGGCCGAGGATTTCACCCTTGGCAAGGGAAAAGCCGACATTGCGAATATGCGCTCCCGAGAGTCCTTCGGCGACCAGACAGCTTTCGGTCTTCTTTTCGGCTTGCGGGGCTAGGCTGGCCTCTAGGGCTGCGGCTTCGGGCTGCTCTCCGATCATGTCACGAATGACTGTAGAGTGATCCGTCTCTTCAATAAGGCGCGAGGAAACAGTCGTGCCGTCGCGAATGACGGTGATCCTGTCCGCAATATCGAAGATCTCGTCCATACGATGGGAAATGAAGATGATCGAACGCCCCTCCTCCTTCAGCTCGCGCAAGATTGAGAAAAAGCATTCCACCTGCGAGCGATCAAGCGCTGAGGTCGGTTCATCAAAAATCAGGATCTCGGCTTCGCTGGCCAGCGTCTTCATGATTTCAACCAGTTGTTTCTGGTCGGGGCGCAGCTTCGCCACCGGAGCATCGGGGGTGAACCCCTCTCCGATTACCGTTTCGAATTTGCTGATATAATGCTCAGCTCTCTTGTTGAGTTCGGCATCATCTATCAGGCCACCTGCATGGGTTGGCAGGTGATAAAGGTTGATATTCTGGGCGATTGATAGGCTGTTGGCCAGGCTCAGCTCTTGATAGAACAGGCAAATGCCCATTTCCCGCGCAGCTTGCGGGCCAAACAGCATGACTGGTTTGCCATTGAGTTCAAACGTGCCGCCATCTGGCCGAACGCTGCCCGCGATGACCTTGCAGAGCGTGCTCTTGCCCGATCCATTGGCTCCAATCAAAACATGGATTTCGCCGCGCTCGAGCAGCAGATCCCCGGAGGCCAAAGCAGTTGTTGCACCGTAATATTTGCAAATCTGCTGTAGCTTCAATCGACTCATGGCGATGCACCTTCGTTATCTTCTTTCGAAGGATGCCACAAACACTCAAGGTCCGCGGCATCACTGTCACCGTGATTATTTGAAGTATGCTTCTGCTTCGTCGATGCTCAGCGCGCTTGTGTAGGAATAGAAGCCCGGTTTGCCTTCCAGTTCCTTGGCGACGGTTTCGACATTGTCCCCGTCGATGAACGGAATAGGCAGATACATGGCGTTCTTATACTGGCCTGCTGAGGCGGGTTCTTTCAGTTCCCGACCCTTCAGCATGAAGACAGCGACATTAAGAGCGCTGGCCATGACGCCAGGAGGGTTCACAGAGGCACCTGAGGTGAAATCATTCTTCACCCACAGATCGATGAAATCTTTGCGGATTTCGCCTGTAGCGGCCACTTCACCGGCTTTTCCGGCATCCATCAGAGAGCGCCAGGCACCCGCTGCCATGCCATCCTGTACCCAGACACCGTCGATATCGGGATAGGTTGCCAGAAGGTTCTGCATGGCCTGCTGGCCTTGTGCCTGATCCCAGTTGGCGTTGACTTCGTTGACGACCTTGATATCAGGATATTGGTCAAACACACTGGTATAGCCAGCAATGCGCATTTCATTGGCCGGATGTCCGGCAACGCCGTTGATGGCGACCACCTGCCCTGAGCCTTCAAGGGTATCTGCGAGCCACTGTGCACTCAGAGCGGCCCAGTTGGTCTGATCGATGCCCACATAGATTGCGTCTTCCGAGGAGACTTCCGCATCGGTCGAAATGACCAGAATGCCATCTTCCTTGGCTTGTGCGAAGACCGGGTCAAAGGCGGTCGGGCTGTTGGGGTTGATGATAATGGCATCGACGCCCTGATTGATGAAATTGCGAACATGCGCAATCTGTCCGGGCACATCAACGTTGGCGCTTTGCACAACGACCTTGATGTCTACGCCCTTGTCTTTCCATTTTTCGGCAGCTGCTTGAGCTTCCTCAATCATCTGGGTGCGCCATTCAGAGCCAACCCAGCCGTTTGACAAGCCGATGGTAAAGTCTTCAGCTTGCGCTACAGGAACAGCCAGAGCCATCACGGCCATTCCCAGAAGTGCTGTTTTCAACTTCATCTGCTTCCTCCCATGTCACAAATGATGGTTGCAGTCTGGGGAGAAATGAAATCGATTTCAAACAAAATTATGAATTCGATTTCATCCCTATTCATTGGCTGTTCTGGGGGGGCTTTGAGAAAAGCTAAAACTTTGGTTTGTAAGGCTTTGAATCTGCAAGAAGACTTTACACATGTGCGAATGCTGTGCCCTATTGTCTGTTGGTTGACACGCCGATTGCATGAATTGTCAATGCTACTAAGTTCTCTAATTCAGAGGCAGATTATCGACAGGTTCTTGTCCATCGAATGCGCTTTACGGACCTTTCGGTACTAGTTCGTGAAAATGTCGCGTGGCAGTGTGATTTCAACGCGCAGGCCTTCGTTGCTATTGTTGAGGGTCATTTCGCCCTTGTGGTTGTGCACGATTTCATTGGCGATACTCAGCCCCAGCCCAACGCCTTTGGTTTTATGGCCTTCATTGCCCCGCTCGAAAGGAAGCAACACCTTTTCGATCTGGTCACTGGGGATGCCTGGACCTCCATCAACGATGGTGATAACGGTTTGCTCGCTGCCATCATAGCCAAGAAACACCTTGGCGTATTTCCCATATTTGAGGCTGTTATCAATAATGTTTGAGAGTGCCCGGCGCAACTGTTTGGGCTTGCCTATCATGAAACCGCGTGTCTGGGTGGAGAGCTCGATGGATGGGGCAACGCTGAATACGGAAGCAACCCCTTCAATTTCAATCGGAAGCGTTGAGTCAAAGCTCACATCCTTGTCCATATCCTGATAGTCATCGCACAGGCTTGTGATGAGCGAACTCAGCGAGAAGCGATGACGCTCTTCGGTATTCTTGTGCAGAGAGAGGAAATCAAGCGCCCCTTCCACAAGATCGTGGATGGTTTCCAGATCGCTGGCAAAGCGCTCTCGGGTCTCTTCTTCCTTGATCATTTCCGTGCGAAGCAACATGCGGGTTACAGGCGTACGCAGATCGTGGGAAATGGCAGCAAGGCCGAGTAGCTGTCGTTCGCGTTCCCGGTCGAAACGTTTGACCAGTTCGCGCATATTGTCCTGAATGGCTAGCGCCTCAGTGGGAGCGAACGGTCCGAGAGATTTGCGCGTGTATTTGGTGCCTTGGCTCAGCTTTCTGAATGGCAGCATGAGAGTGGAGGAAAAGGGGAAGCAAAGCGAAAGAGTGAGTGCGGCGACGAAGAGCGTGAGGAATGCGCCTTGTGTCTCGGAAAAACGCGCCCGCCAGAGCAAGGGAGACGAGATTTCAAGCACCTGATCTTGTTCAAGGAAGATATAGAGCGTGGCTTCTATATCCTGTCTGGCGATGGCCAGAGAAAGGGATGCCAGACGCACAGAAGCCGGGATGGGCTGATTGAAGGTGCGTGATCCATCTGTCGCATCCAGTGTCGGGTTATAGATGCTGTCTTGCTGCAAATCCGTGCTGTTGTTGCGCGAACTGAGCAGTCCCGGTAAAGGCGGATTATCCCTGAAGCGAACCGCTGCCCTGACGCGCTTATCGTTCAATATAAGGATCAGCGGTGACACAAAGCTGTCTTGCTCCCTTGGGAAGCTATTATGAAAGCGGAAGCTATAGGGTTTCTCCTGTCCAGCGCAATTCATTTTGGCCGGTTCGAGACTATTGAGGCAGCGCTCTATGATCTGAGACAGGCGGCCGCCCGTCATTTCTGCAATGGAGAGCTCTGCTCTTCGGTCCAGATAGGTTTGCACCACTATCCAGGTCGTAGCGATACCTGCCATGAAGGCCAGAGAGAGCATTGTCGCGATACGCGCGGCATGGCTGCGTGGGAATATGGACAGAATGGATTGCCGCATGGCCTTCAGCTCTTTCTAGAGAGTGGTCGATCGCGCTGAACTCGTTCCATTGGAGCTTTCAATCTCGCAACAGAATTTGTAGCCCTGATTGCGCACCGTACGGATGTACTGAGCCTTGCTATCCACGTCGGTCAGCTTCTTGCGCAAGCGACTAACCAGAATATCAATACGGCGATCACCAGGCTCAATGTCATGGCCAATCAGCAGCTGGGCCAATTCGTCACGGGATACCGGATTGGGGGACGCCTGTGCCAATATGGAGAGAACGGCATATTCGCGCGTGCTGAGCGGAACAAGCAGATTCCTTGGCGCATGCAACTGCTCGTTCGTCAGATCCAGTACCCAGCCATCAAAGGAGAGCTTGCCAGCGGATGTCTTGCGCTCGCCCGGCCCTGTGCGCCTTAACAACGCATTGATGCGTGCCAACAGTTCGCGTGGATTGAAGGGCTTCTCCATATAGTCATCGGCTCCCAGTTCCAGCCCGATGATGCGTTCGGTGTCTCCCTTTACTGCCGAGAGGATGATAATCGGAACAGAAGACGTGGCCCTCACCTTCTTGCAGAATTCAAGGCCGCTTTCACCGGGCAACATCAGATCGACGATCAGTAGATCAAACATGACATTGCCGCGCCTATAGGCAACCTCTGCGGATTCCGAGACCACGCACTGAAAATGGCGTGCATCCAGATAGGAAGACAAAAGCGCTGAAATTTCAGGATCATCCTCAATGATATGGATACGCTGCATCCTGTTTCCTCCCCCCTAATACTCTTGACTAATCCATTTTAGACAACAAGAGTGTCAATGTTACAATTTGTAACATACATCGGTACCAAACACAGTTTCTGATACAAAAACTTACAAAAACCGGCTGCTGGTTCCAGAGAATCCATTCTACAATCAATAGGCATATTTTGTTTTCATTTTATCTTGGGAGGAAAAAATGAAATCTCTGAAGCTCGCTCTTATGGGAGCGATTGCGTTGGCTGCTACGCCACTTGCAGCGCAGGCTGAACCTGTTGCCGAAGTCCTGCACTATTGGACATCTGGCGGGGAAGCCAAGGCCATCAAGGAACTTCAACAAGCATTTCAAAAACGTGGCGGTAAATGGATCGACGCGCCTGTCGCTGGTGGCGGCGGCGATGCGCAGGCCGCAGTGCTGCGTTCTCGCGTATTGGCGGGTGATCCACCTGCTGCCGTTCAGATCAAAGGGCCGAATATTGCCGAATGGGCAGAAGCTGGCGCTCTGGGCGATTTGTCCGACGTAGCCAACGCTCAAGGCTGGGACGACATCCTGCCACAAGCCATCAAGAATGTTGTCAAATATGATGGTCATTATGTTGCCGTGCCGGTCAACGTGCATCGTGTCGACTGGATCTGGGCTAACCCGGAAGTTCTGGCAAAAGTCGGAGCTGAAGTGCCAAAGACCTGGGACGAATTCAACGCAACGGCTGACAAGCTAAAGGAAGCCGGTATCGTTCCGTTGGCCTATGGTGGGCAGCCCTGGCAGGATGCAACGGTTTTCGAAACCGTCGTTCTGGGCATCGGTGGTATCGATTTCTACAAGAAAGCAATGGTAGATCTGGATGAGGACGCTCTTGGCTCTGACACCATGATCAAGGTGTTCGACCAGATGCGGAAAATGCGTGACTATATTGATCCCGATTATCCGGGTCGCGACTGGAACCTGGCCACCGCTATGGTTATGCGCGGGGAAGCCGCCATGCAGATCATGGGCGACTGGGCCAAAGGCGAATTCGCCGCGGCGGGCAAGAAACCCGGCGTCGACTATATCTGCGCTCCTACACCATCCGATGGTGGCTATATTCTGAACTCTGATAGCTTCGCCATGTTCAATGTCTCAGGCGAAGACAAGAAAGAAGGTCAGGATTTGTTGGCAGAACTGATCCTGGGCAAGGAGTTCCAGGAAACTTTCAATCTTTACAAGGGATCTATTCCTGCTCGCATGGATGTGCCTATGGATAAATTCGACTCCTGCGCAATCAAATCCATGGAAGACATGACCTCAGCTGCCAAAAATGACACGCTGGTTGGCTCTGTTGCGCACGAGATTGCACAGGCTGGCGCCGTTCGCGGTGCTTTCCTTGACGTTGTAACGGCGCACTTCAATTCTGACATGTCCTCAGAAGAAGCAACCAAGAAACTGATCGATGCGATCAGGCTCGCCAAATAAAAGCTTGCGGGGTTTGGGCCGGCCTTTTGGTCGGCCCTTTCATCCAGGGAGGCTTTCCGCTCCTTTCATATCGCTTGAAAGCAGAGTTTGCCTTGGCCTCCACACCCCAGAAAGGAGAGCCCAAATGGCTAGTGTTGCGGGAAAAATCGCGGTTAGGCTGGAGAGACTGATCCCCAAGCTTGTAATCGCTCCCGGCTTTTTGGCGATATTGCTGTTTGTCTACGGATTCATTATCTGGACGGCCTATATCTCTTTTTCCAAGTCGAAGATGCTGCCCAATTACACCCTGATCGGATTACGTCCGTATGAGCGATTGTTCCAGATGGACCGGTGGAATGTCGCATTCACGAACCTGATAATCTTTGGTGTGGCCTTCATCGCCATATCCATCATTATTGGTGTTTTGCTGGCAATTTTGCTTGATCAGCGCATTCGCATAGAGGGCGCGATCCGCACGATTTACCTCTACCCAATGGCGATTTCCTTCGTGATCACCGGTACCGCCTGGAAATGGATCATGAACCCGTCTCTGGGCCTGGAGACCGTGGTGCGCTCATGGGGCTGGGAGTCTTTTTCCTTTGGATGGATCGTCGATCAGAATATGGCTGTCTATGCGCTTGTCATGGCGGCCGTCTGGCAATCATCCGGTTTCGTCATGGCCCTGTTCCTTTCAGCGCTGAGGAGTGTTGATCAGGATATCATCAAGGCAGCCAGTCTGGATGGGGCATCGACCGCCAAGATCTATCTCAGGATCATTCTGCCTTCCATGCGGCCGGTTTTCATGAGTGCGGTGGTCATTCTGGCCCATCTCGCCATCAAGAGCTTCGATCTCGTGGTTGCATTGACCAACGGTGGCCCGGGATACTCCTCTACGCTGCCAGCCAACTTCATGTATGAGATGACCTTCCGCCGCAACGAGATCGGCGTTGGTGCCGCATCAGCCATCATTATGCTTCTAACCGTGATGGCGATCATGGTGCCATATCTCTATTCAGAACTGAGGGGGTCGAAAAATGTCTAATCTGGATATCGTAAGACCCGAAAATTCGTCATTCCAGTGGGTCGGACGGCTGCTGATCTGGAGCATTTTGTTGCTGTTTTGCTTCTGGTTTCTTATGCCTGCCTATGTGGTTATCAGCACATCTTTGAAAAATCTGGAAGAAATTCGGGGCGGTTCGCTGCTGGCCTTGCCTCATGAATTGAATTTTACCGCATGGCAGCATGCATGGAATCAGGCCTGTATCGGTGTTCAATGCACCGGCTTGCAGCCCTATTTCATGAATTCGGTGATGATGGCCATTCCAGCGGTGTTGTTTTCAACAATCCTTGGCGCGCTGACCGGATACACGCTGACCAAATGGCGTTTCAAGGGCAGCAACATCATCTTTGCGCTCATTCTGTTTGGCTGCTTTGTGCCGTTTCAGGTGGTTATCCTGCCAATGGCTCAGACGCTTGGTATTCTGAGGCTCACCAACACGGTTTATGGCCTCATTCTGGTGCATTCTGTCTATGGCCTCGCCTTCACCACCCTGTTTTTCAGGAACTATTATGTCACGATTCCTGATGAACTCATTCGGGCTGCGACCATTGATGGCGCCGGATTTTTCACGATCTTCTTCCGTATCCTGTTGCCGATTTCCCCACCAATCATCGTGGTGGCGGTCATTTGGCAATTCACCCAGATCTGGAACGACTTCCTCTTCGGTGTCAGCTTTACCACCGGAGGGTCGCAGCCGCTGATGGTTGCGCTCAACAACCTTGTAAACACGACCACCGGGGTCAAGCAGTATAACGTTGATATGGCTGCTGCCCTGATCACCGCAGCGCCGACGCTGCTGGTTTATATCGTTGCCGGTCGATATTTTGTCCGCGGCCTGACCGCAGGCTCGGTAAAAGGATAAGGAGAAGAAATATGGCATCCCTATCAATAAGAAATGCGGTCAAACGCTTTGGGGCGGTCGAGGTCATCAAGAATGTATCCCTCGATCTCAATGATGGTGAATTCCTCGTTCTCCTTGGCGCCTCGGGGTGTGGCAAATCCACTCTGTTGAATATGATTGCCGGTCTGGAGAATATCACGGAAGGAGAAATCCGGATCGGAGATCGGGTCGTCAATGATGTGCATCCCAAGGACCGAGACATCGCGATGGTGTTCCAGTCCTATGCGCTCTATCCGAATATGACCGTGGAGAAAAACATAGCCTTCGGTCTGGAGATGCGCGGCATCCCGAAGGAGGAACGCAACAAGCTGGTGTCGGAAGTGGCGACCATGTTGCAGATTGATCACTTGCTGGACCGGAAACCGGCGCAGCTTTCGGGCGGTCAGAGGCAGCGCGTAGCCATGGGGCGGGCCCTTGTGCGTCGGCCGGAAATCTTCCTGTTCGATGAGCCACTGTCGAACCTTGATGCCAAGTTGCGTCTTGAAATGCGCACGGAAATCAAACGTTTGCACAAGGAACTTAACGCTACGATCGTGTATGTGACTCATGACCAGATCGAAGCCATGACGCTGGCGGACCGGATTGCCATCCTTAAGGACGGTATCGTGCAGCAATATGCGACACCGGCAGAGATCTATAACAAACCTACCAACGTCTTTATCGCCAGTCTGGTCGGGTCACCGCCGATGAATTTTCTCAATGCGCGGCTTGAAACCGTGGATGATGATGTGGTGGCCCATGTTCCGCTGACCAAAGATCCCGACGGTCAAAAGCTTGATCTTTCGCTCAAGGGCTATGACTCCGATTTGTCCGCCTATATCGGCAAGGAGGTCATAATCGGCATTCGTCCTGAAAATATCAGCTACACCGAAGAACCTGTAAAGGATGGCCATGAAGTGGTTCAAGGTGAAGTGGATGTTGTCGAGCCAACAGGGGCTGATACTCTCTGCCACATCAAATGGGGCATCAACTCGGTGCTGGCCCGCATCAACAACCGCATCGATGTTGCTATCGGAGACAAGTTCAATTGTGCAATCGATATGAAGCGCACCAATGTCTTCGATAAGAAAACGGAAACGCGTATCTGAAGCGCTCACTGGATTTTAAACAAAAAAGCCGGTCAAGAGATGGCTCTGACCGGCTTTCCTTATAGAGAGGTTTGTCATACGGGTGACTGGCCTCTCAGTCGGGTCGCGCCTTTGGCTCACTTTAATCCCCACATTAAGTGGCGATTGGCGCCTACCCGATACAATATGCCAATTGGTTCAAATCATCGGGCTATTCCCCAGATCCGCGTAAATGCGTGGTAGCATCTCGCCAAGGCGGGTAAACTCTCGTAAGCAATGCTGGGCGAGACCTTTCACCGCTGGCGCAGGAACCGCTCTGTCCGGTGGGAGCATGAGGCGAGGTTTGCCATCTCTGATCAGATAGCCCATCCAGAAACGCGTACGGTGTTCAAGGCCCAGTTCTGTTTTCCGGAAGGAATGGCACATGATGGCTGGTGCCGGTATTGCATCCTTTGCTGCTCCAACCGGTTTGGACAACCCGAAACCTCCTGCAAAGGCGGCTATGTTGGGCTCCCTGAAGCGCTCTATGTCGAACCCGAAATCTTGAGGCGAGAGGAATTGAATGGCGATATTCTCCATGCCACCGCCGGCGTCTTCTGTCACATAGTGCACCCTGCCCCAATTTCGCTTTGAAAGCGGAATGCTCTCATCCAGCAGCCGCTCTCTATCTTCTGGAGAGACTTGAGTGTCCGCGTGGCAATCGGGATACCAGAGGCGATAGTGCAGACCTTCGAGCGGATGCCAGACAAACCACCAATCGATCATGTCCGTCGTGACATCGGGGTAGAGCATTTTGTTGGCAATGAAACCGGCTCCGTTGGGCAGTATACACCAGCCTGTTTCCGTTTCCAGATATCCCGGATCGAGAAGATCATTGATCTGGTCTGGTAAAATCGCCTTTTGAGGATTACAGGGTTCGTCTATCAGTGCGAGTTGCGACGGATCGGGTTCAGGAATGGCTTCCTTAAAATATTTGGCCAAGGGGCCTGCCAGTTCTGCGTCTGTAAGAGGTAGTCTGGCTGTCTTTTGCGCTGCTTGCGCGAAATACAGATCGGAGTCTATGGCGGGAAAAGGCGTTGGCTCAAGCATCCAGACAGTCCTTTCTGATACCACGCTTTGTCAAGGCCCAGTGCGTCAAGTGTAACTCTCTGAGGTCCACGTGATCCTCCCGTATCTCGAAGTCCCGAACACTATCCTTAAATCTGTTTCTAATCGGATAGAGGGCATAAAATATTTTTTCAACCATAATTTGGCGTAAAGGTTTGGGTTTATTGACTTAGTCCCTTTGCTCGGTGCTGATTTTATGAGTATCGTCAGTGAAAGACCAATCAGTGAAACTCATAGGCGAAATAAGTCATATTGATGGATAAGTTTGATCTCAATCTTCTGCGGAGCCTTCAGCTTTTGCTCAAAACATGCAATGTGACACTGGCTGCAAAGGCCCAAGGCGTGAGCCAGTCTGCCATGAGTTACAATCTGGCTCGACTGCGCACCCATTTTGGGGATGAACTCTTGACCCGTCAGGGCGGCAAAATGGTTATGACTCCATTTGCGCACGGGCTTCAATCACCCCTTGAGGAGGTATTTGCCAGTCTGGAAGCGCTTACCGTCAAGGATAAGTCTCTGGATCTTGCCCAGTGTCATGAGAGTTTTGTCATTGCGCTGCCAGATATCGCTGAAGCCGATTTTGCACCCGGATTGTTGGCTCTGGTCCGAAGAGAAGCGCCTAACATGACGTTGCATTTTAACCCTCTTGGGTCGATTGATGTCTATGATGAGCTCGATAGTGGCTCCATTCATTTCGCAATCGGAGCCTATCTGGAAGGACGTGTGCACCATAAGCGGAAACTCATGTTTTATGAGCAATTCCTTTGCCTTTACAATCCAGCATTTTTCGACGAGATCTTGCCTGATGAGCAAGAACAATGGTTGGCCTTGCCGCATTTGGTCATGCAGGAAAGCAAGGGCGAGCCGGATCCGCTGCGGCGGGCTTTGGGCAAAACCTACAAGCGGCTCAAAGTGGCGGCTACCACATCACGGCTAATGCTTGTTCCGCATCTGATAAAGCAAGCGCCAGTGGTTTCCACTCTGCCCTCAAGCATTGCCATGCGCTTTGCTCAGCAGCATGGCTTTAAGGTAGCGGTGCCGCCGTTTAAGCTCAAGGAAGTTCCTATAGCGCTTGTCTGGCATGCCTCCTTTGATAAGTCTCCGGCGCATGTCTGGCTGCGGAATACCATCAGTAACTCTTTTCATCCCACCCATGGTTAGGCAGGTTTGTATCGGTTCCGATCTGGAGAGAGGAGCGTTATGAGAGGGGGGGCTCAAAAAAAATGAGGCCCGACCTGTTGGCTGGACCTCATTGACAGCAATCGTTAGAACGGGTCCCCCAAATAAAACGGCTCCTGGAGTGCTGCCCTGGAAACTTCTGGTGATAAAATATCAACGTTATGGATTTTGCGCCAACTCAACTCAAAAAGCAAGTCTAGAAATGTACCAGTTCAATTGCATATTCTTTAAAATATATACTTTAGGATAAAATGTTTGTTGATTTTTTGGACTCTTGTTCCATGTATTAGGTGCTGTTTGATTATGATTTTAATGAGATATTCTCGTTATTAAGCCTGTTGGGCGTATTTTTTATAAATAAACGAAAATAGAATGGGACATCTATTCTCAATTCTCGGGAAAGCGGGCGAAATGTTGGTTGGGTGAGTGTTCTGAATACAAAAATCCCCCGAGACATTATGTCACGAGGGCTTTTTTATTCAGAAATGGCTAAGAGCCGAGTTCTGCATATTATTGCGGAACTTTGCCGTCGATGCCCTGAACGTACCAGTTCATGCCGAGCAGAGTGCCGTCGTCAAGGGTTTCGCCTTCTTTGACCGCCAGGGTGCCGTCCTGCTTGTAGACCGGGCCGTCAAATGGATGCAGCTCGCCAGACTTGATCTTTGCTTCGGTTTCAGCGGCCATTTTGGCAACGTCTTCCGGCATGTTGGTGAAGTCTGCCATGTGAACCATTTCCATGTCAAAGCCACCCCAGGTGTCTTCAGACTTCCAGGAGCCATCCATGACGGCCTGAACGCGGGAAATGTAGTATTCGTCCCAATGGTCGACAATCGCCGTCAGCTGGTTTTTCGGAGCAAACTTGATCATGTCGGAAGCCTGACCGAAGCCAACCACACCGCGTTCTGCTGCTACCTGCAAAGGTGCTGCGGAATCAGTGTGTTGAACCAGGATGTCGGCGCCTTGGTCGATGAGTGCTTTGGCCGCGTCAGCTTCCTTGCCCGGGTCGAACCAGCTGTTGATCCAGATGATCTTGACCTTGATGTCCGGATCGATAGACTGTGCGCCCAGCATGAAAGAGTTGATGCCGCGAATAACTTCCGGAATCGGGGTTGCGCCGATGTAACCAACAATCTTGGACTTGGTCATCTTGGCTGCGATCTGACCGATCACATAGCGGCCTTCATAGAAACGGGCAGCATAGGTGGATACGTTGTCAGCGCGTTTATAGCCGGTTGCGTGTTCGAACTTCACGTCAGGGTATTTCTTGGCTACCTTCACGGTCGGGTTCATGTAACCGAAAGACGTGGTGAAGATGATGTCGTTGCCTGCGCGAGCCAGCTTTTCGATAACGCGTTCAGCGTCCGGGCCTTCAGAAACGCTTTCGACATAGGTGGTTTCAACCTTGTCGCCGAATTTCTTTTCGATAGCCTGACGGCCCTGATCGTGCTGATAGGACCAGCCCATGTCTCCCACTGGTCCGACATAAACAAAGCCGACTTTGGTTTTGTCTGCAGCCTGTGCCCCCAGAGAGGCGGTCAGGCCGAGAGCGACGGCTGCTGCCGCTGCGAATAGTTTACGCATATGTTGCATCCCTCTTTCATTGCCTGATCCGATGGTTCGGATCATGTTCTGAGACTTGTCTCTTTTATCGCGCGCTGCCCTCACAAAAAGACCAGAGCGCTGTTTGTTGCTGCCAACTATGGCAGAAAGCGACCAAAAGCTTGGCCGTCAACGGTCTGGAACAAAGGATTGTCCCAGACAGGAAGGTGTATTGACCCGAGCCACTGTGCGGTTGCGGGAAATGAAAACCAATGCGACGATTGTTGCGAGATAGGGCAAGGCCGATAGTAGCTGCGAAGGCACTTCCCAGCCAGCGCCTTGCGCATGGAACTGTAAGATCAGAACTGCACCAAACAGATAGGCTCCGGCGATTGTACGCCATGGTAGCCAGGAGGCGAACACAACCAGCGCCAGTGCGATCCAGCCGCGGCCTGCTGTCATGTTTTCGATCCACAAGTTGGTGTAGACGAGCGATAGATATGAGCCAGAGAGACCGGAGCAAACGCCGCCGAACAGAACGGCATAAAGGCGCACCCGGTTGACATTGTAACCCAGAGCATGGGCGGAGTTATGGTTTTCGCCCACAGATCGCAAGATGAGGCCCGTGCGACTCTTGAACAGGAACCAGCTTACGCCGAAGACGAGCGCAATGGTCATATAAAACAGGATGTCCTGATTGAATATGGCGTCTCCGATGACGGGGATGTCAGATAGAACCGGAATATCAAGGGTCGGGAGTTTGACGCCGGGTGTGCCAACATAATGCTCGCCGATCATGCCGGAAAAGCCCAAACCCAGCAGACTGAGCGCTAGGCCGGTCGCATATTGGTTGGCCACCAGGCCCAAGGTCAGGAACGCAAAGAGTAGCGCCATGACTGCGCCCCCTGCGATACCGGCCAGAATGCCCAGATAGGGGTTGCCGGTGGTCAGCGATGTGGCAAAGGCACAGACCGCACCCATGATCATCATGCCTTCGACACCGAGATTGAGAACGCCGGACCGTTCCACGACAAGCTCACCGATTGCGGCAAGCAGAAGCGGGGTTGAGGCCGTTACAATAGAGACAAGCAAGGCATCTGCGAATTCCATCAGGCGACCTCTTTTGCGCGCAGCTTGTTGCGCCACACAATGCGTATACGATAGTGAATGAGCGTGTCACAGGCCAGAACATAGAAGAGCAGAATGCCCTGGAATGCCTTGGCTGTTTTTTCCGAAATGCCTAGATCAACCTGTGCGGCCTCGCCACCCAGATAGGAAAGAGCTAGCAACAGGCCAGCAAAGATGGCGCCAATCGGGTTGAGGCGGCCCAGAAAGGCCACGATGATGGCAGTGAAGCCATAGCCCGGCGAAATGGTCGGACGCAGTTGGCCAATTGGTCCGGCAACCTCGAGAATACCGGCAAGCCCTGTGAGCGCGCCAGACACGACGAAGGCGAACACGGTCATCTTTTCCTTTGAGAAACCGGCAAAGTTCCCTGCCCTCGGTGTTTCGCCGATGACCTTGATTTCAAAGCCTTTCAGCGTGCGGATGAAGAGCACGAAGACAAGGATTGCAGCAACGACGGCGAATACCGCGCCGATATGCATCCGCCCACCTTCAAACAGGCTTGGCGTCAGCGCATAATCATTGAACAGGCGGCTTTCTGGGAAATTGTAACCATCCGGGTCTTTCCATGGGCCACGCACGAGGAAATCGAGGAACAGCAGCGCCACATAGGTGAGCATCAGGCTGGTCAGGATTTCGTTGGTGGCAAAGCGGTTCTTAAGCAAGGCCGGAATATAGGCAAATAGCCCGCCGCCGATCGCGCCCATGGCCAGCATGATCGGGAATACGGCATAATTCTGGAAGTCCGGGAACATGATCGGCAGCACGGAGCCGAAGATGGCTCCCATGGTAAACTGCCCCTCAGCGCCGATGTTCCAGTTGTTCGAGCGGTAGCAGATTGTCAGACCCACCGCGATCAGAATGAGTGGTGATGCCTTGACGACCAGCTCCTGAAGACTCCATGGGTCCAGCAGAGGCTCCACGAAATAGACATAGAGGGCCTTGCCGGGGTTAAAGCCGAGCAGACCAAACATGATGGCGCCGGTGATCAGCGTCAGGATAATCGCCAAAACGGGTGACATGAGGGACATGACTTGGGATGGCGCGCCGCGCTTTTGCATTTCAAGCCGCATTGGAGCCTCCATCTTCGGGCGTTGCCTTGGCGGGGATCGACAGATCAACGTCATCTGGCGCATCGCCGTGGACCCCACCCATGAGCAGGCCAACACGTTCAAGGGTCATTTCTTCTACTGGCTTCGCCTCAGAGAGGGAGCCCTTGTTGATGACCGCGATGCGGTCTGCAATTTCAAAAATCTCGTCAAGATCCTGCGAAATGACCAAAACGGCAGTGCCTTTTCTGGCCAGATCAATCAGCGCTTGACGAATGAGCGCTGCTGCCCCTGCATCCACGCCCCATGTGGGCTGGGAGACGATGAGAATGGTCGGGGATCGGTCAATCTCGCGACCGACAACGAATTTTTGCAGGTTGCCACCAGAAAGGCTGCCTGCATTCGGGTCTGGTTCGCCTTTACGGATATCGAAATTTTCGGCAATTCGCTGACCGACTTTGCCGGTTTTGGTGCGCTTGATGAACATGCCCTTGCGGGTCATTGATGGCACATCGGAGCCATGGCGGGTCAACAGAACATTTTCTGATAGCCGCAAGGATGGAACAACCGCATGGCTTAGCCGCTCTTCAGGCACGAAGGCAGCGCCAAGCTTGCGGCGTATGGTGATGCTCTTGTTGCCGACTTTCTGACCATCGATCACAACGGCATCGGCCAGTGTCGCCCGTTCGCCCGAAATGGCGTCGAACAACTCGGACTGCCCATTGCCAGCCACACCGGCAATGGCAACGACTTCTCCCCCCTTTAGGGAGAGACAGATATCCTTGAGTTCAATGGCAAATGGCCCTGATGCGGGTAGATCCAGATGCTCCAGCTGAAGTCTTACCGGGGCATTGGACAGATCGGCTTTCTCGCGCTCAACGGATTTGACGCTCGAGCCAACCATGAGGCTGGCGAGCGAAGACGCCGTTTCTTGAGACGGCGTGCACTGGGCTACCAGCTTGCCATGACGCAGGATAGTGGCCGTATCACAAATGCGCTGCACCTCTTCCAGCCTGTGGCTGATATAGAGGATCGAGCGCCCTTCGCTGGCCAGACGCAGCAGCGTTTTGAATAACAATTCAGCTTCTTGCGGGGTCAAAACGGAGGTTGGTTCATCCATGATGATGAGTTGAGGATCTTGCAGCAGGCACCGTACGATCTCGATGCGCTGGCGTTCCCCGACTGACAGATCTGCTACCAGATTGTTCGCCTTGAGAGGCAGCCCATATTCGTTGCTGACCTGCTCAATGCGCTTGGCAAGATCCGACATCTTCTGCCCTTTGGGCAAGGCCAAGGCGATATTCTCAACAACCGTCATGCTGTCGAACAGGGAAAAATGCTGGAATACCATCCCGATACCGAGCTTACGCGCTTCAGCCGGGTCTTTCAGATGGACTTTTTTGCCTTTCCAGATGATCTCGCCCGCAGTGGGCTCAAGAGATCCGTAAAGCATTTTAACAAGGGTCGATTTGCCTGCACCATTCTCGCCCAGAAGTGCGTGGATTTCGCCCGGTTGCACGACAAGATCCACCGCGTCATTGGCCAGCAGAGTGCCAAAGCGCTTGGTAAGGCCTTTGGCTTCAAGAAGGGGAACTGATGTCATCACGACCTGTTTACAGAGCTTGTTTTGAACGATTTCCCATCATTCCCATAAATGCAAAACACTGAATGCTTCTTCAGCAGTCAGTGTAGCGGCGGAAAATCGCCAATCTTATTACAGCTTGGGTTCACACTCTGTTTAAGTGACAATGAATTGACAATCCATACGCAAAATCCTTTTCGTCGCTAAAATTTTGACCTTTTAACGAATTTTTTGAACGGAAATTAATCAGGTCCAATAAATGTGCACAATTAGTGATCAGATGGTCTCTGACTGTTCTCCTTATGCGTCTGATGGCAGGGTGATTGTTGCTCAGGAAAAGCGATTGTTGAAGAATTGCTGAGCATGAGTCAGGAACATCGCCGGGGCCAGCTTCAACTTGCGTTGCTGATGGGTCAGGATCGACAGCGTATTATAATGGAGCTGTTCATCGGTAAGCGGCACAAAGCGCAATTCTGCATGATCGAGCGAGTCGTTAAGGCCAATCCGGGTTTGAAAACAGACCCCTAGATCCCGCGCTGCCAATCGGCGCATCATTTGAAGCGTGCTGACTTCTGCAAAAATGGATGGCTCGGTCTCTGTCTTTGCGAGCAAGCGGTCAAGGGCTGTGCGAAGGGACAGACCGCGCGACGGCAGGATGATCGGGAAATCCAGACAATCATGAAAGCAGCAGGAATCCATCTGGGCGAGCGGGTGATTCTTGTTCACCACGGCACCGATTTCAAAGGCGTGGGAATAATTGACCGCAAGCAGGTCTTCATCCGGCGGATCGAAACAAAAGCCGATGTCGGCGTCGGAATCGATGATCTGACGGGCGATATTGTCGGAATGGGTCACCGTGATCCTGAGCTGGATATCGGGATAGCTCTTGCCAAAGGAAGCCGCAAGATCGGACAGAAGTTCGGTTGCAACGCTTTCTACGCTGGCGATGCGTACAATGCCGCGCTTGAGGCCACGCAGGGCGTCCAGTTCAGAGGTTGTCTGTTCGAAGTCGCGCAGAACATGGGTAACGTGTCGCAAGAGAATCTCACCGGCGGGTGAGAGTTGCAGCCGGCGCCCTACCCGCTCAAACAGCGGTACACCCAGGCTGTCTTCGAGCCAGAGAATTTGTCGATTGACGGCCGAGGAGGCAACATTGAGTTCACGACTAGCCGCGCGGATCGCACCATGCTCGGCGACCGCCGCAAAATAACGCAAAGCCGGAGAATAAAGAAGTCGAGCGCGGTCCAGAATGCTGCTCCATGGTTTGGTGTTTTTCTGCTAGGACATTGACATATATAGCAGGATGAAACAAGCACGACGGATTGCCAAGCGCCTTGGATTGTTCACATTGTGTGTAAGGTATCGTCTGTTTATGGCAACAACCGAAGAGAACAGGATGTCTCCCGCAAAGGCATTGGTTGACTTTCGGAGCGTGCTTTTGATCTGTTGGGCTGCCCTTATTGCTGTCAGCTTGCGGGTCTGATCCTGCGCAAATGGAGTAGTGGTCCGATGGCGAACAGGTAGATGCCGCTGATTGCCAGAATAATACGGTCCAGTGACGTTGGCACCATATTGTTGAAAACGACATGGCAGGCAAATACGGACCAGACGGCCACGAAAACCAGTGTCAGCGGGCGCAGGGATTTGACCCGGACAGGATGAACGAACTCAACGGGAATAAATTGGGCCGCAGCCAACAACACAATTATGATGAAGCCGGTGATCGGATCTGGCGTGAAGAGGAAATAATAAAAGAGCACCCCATTCCAGACCGCCGGAAAGCCACGAAAGGCATTCGAGGGGCATTTCATCTGGTCATTGGCAAAATACAAACCGCCGGTTACGACGATGATGGCACCCGCGATAAGCGAATAAGGCATTGGCATCAAATCCGCTTTCATGAAAGCGAAAGCAGGGATAAAGACATAGGTCGCATAGTCGATGACAAAATCCAGACTGTTGCCACTCCAATTGGGCAAAATCTGCGTGACTTTCATTTTGCGCGCAATCGGTCCATCGATGCCATCGACGAACTGGGCGGCGAGCAGCCAGAAGAACAAGGCTGTCCAGTCGCTGTTCGAAGCGGCCAGTGTTGCCAACAAGGCAAATGCTGCACCAGAGGCAGTCAACAGATGAACTAGAAATGCGGTTTGTTTTTGCATGCGCTGTCCCTATCCCAAACTGCTGCGGGAAGCAATCGGAAACATCAGGCAACTGCCACAAAAATCAAATGCCGAGAATGGTTCGCCCTGCAGGGGAGATGGAGAGCACTAAAAGTCCCCAGATTATGAGGAAAATACCGATACCGCGCGTTACCCATGGATTGGGAACAACCTTCTCTATTGCCATCAATAATCCCAGAATTGCCATCCAAATCACATTCATGACCCCAACAGCAAACATCACAACCATGAGCGCCCATGTGCAGCCGGTGCAAAACAGCCCCTGCTCCAGTCCCATGATATAAGAGCCAGCAAAAGAGCGGAAGAAGCCCTTCTCCGTGCGTCGATTGAAATAGGGAAAGGGCAGCTGGCAACGTAACAGACAGGCCTGCTTGGCTGGTGTAAATTGATAAATGCCAGCGAGCAGCAATGTGCTTGCAGAGAATACCATGGATGCGGGTGCCATAACTGGTGACATGGTCTGGATTTCCGTCAGTCCCCATTGCAGCAGGGTGGCTAGGAAGGCAAAGCCGATCCAGATGCTTAGATAGCCCAAAGTCAGCAACAAGACGGAGAATGGTCCGGCTTTTCTGCCCTTTGCTTCTTGCACGGACGCATAGCTTTTCAGAATTGGTGCGGCGGTGGGTAACATCATGGCAATCGCCATCATGACCCACATGGCAAAGACGATGATGAGATCCTGCATGCCCCAGGCGTCCAGACTGGGCATGCCGAAATGGCCGATAGCAGCAGACGGCGCGCAAACAGCGGCGATGAAGGCACGCGTTGTCGGGTCCAGGCTCTCAAATCCGTTGAAAACGTTGAAGGCAGACATGCCAGGCCCAAGTGCGCGCATGTCCATGTCCGGTGCCATGTCGACTACCATGGCAAACAAATAGAACCATGCAAAAAGAGAGGCCGCTGCGATCGCCAGAAAGAGGGCGATGCGAGGCTTTGCTTCGGCTGCAGCGAGTTCGGGATGCTCCGCACGGAAGCGGGCCATTTGCTTTTGTAATTCCCGGCTGCTGCTGGTGTCGAAAAAATTTCCCAGTGGACTCATCTGGACACCGCCTTTTCTTCGTAAGTGGATTCACGCTGTCATATGAACCGGAGTTGGTGCAAATTGCAAGATAGCCATGGTGTCATAGTGTCAAGGCGGTATAGATGCTCTGATCGGCTCAGGCTGGATTTTCTGCCCCTTACAGGCTATGACCCATGCGAACTCAAATGATCCTGCGGAATCAGTCCGCAAAGGGAGCTGTCATGTCGCACGAAAGAAAAGTGGATGTTGCTGTGGTTGGAAGCGGGCCTGCAGGCCATGTTGCTGCCATCCAAATGGCAAAGCTCGGACTCTCTTGTGTTCTGATTGGCCCTGAGCATGGCGGTGAAGACGGGCGAACCACGGCCCTGCTTGGCAGCTCGGTGCCCTATCTTCAAAGTCTGGGACTTTGGGATGGCATTGCAGCGGAGGGGCAAGCCCTCAAGATCATGCGTCTCATTGACGATACCGGACGCCTTTTTAAGGCGCCGACAACGGAATTTGACAGCTCCGAGATCGATCTGGAGGCCTTTGGCTACAATATTGATAACAATCGCCTCGTTGCCACCTTGCATGCCGCTTTGGAAGTGCAGGATCAGGAGCGTGTTATTCAGGATAAGCAGCTCGCTCGCTCTGTTCGGTTGGAGAGCGATGGGGCCATGATCGAGATGGAGGATGGCTCTGTCTGGCAGGCACGGCTTGCCATTGCTGCGGACGGACGCAAGTCCATCGTGCGGGAGGCAGCCGGAGTGGAGATGCGCAAATGGGCCTACCCGCAGACCGCCATGGTGGTCAACCTGCATCATCCCTCAACACCGCACAACAATATCTCGACAGAGTTTCACACCAAGACAGGCCCCTTCACGCTGGTGCCATATCGGGACGGCTTTACATCAAGTCTCGTTTGTGTGGTCAAGCCTGAAGATGCGGAACGCCTCAAGGGGATGGATCGGCATCTGTTGGCGCTTGAGCTCGAACGACGGGCCCATTCTATTTACGGTGCGTTTGAGGTGATCAGTGATCCGCAGAGCTTCCCGCTTTCTGGTATGGTGGCGAAACAGTTTTACGGTCCGCGCGCAGCGTTGATTGCAGAGAGCGCCCATGCCTTCCCGCCAATCGGGGCACAGGGGCTCAATCTCAGCCTGCGCGATATCTCCAGCTTGGCCGATGTCATCCGAGAAGATGGCGCAGGCGATCCCGGAGCAGATGATGTGGTGCAGACCTATGGTCAGCTGCGGCGCAGCGATATCTGGTCTCGCACCGCAGGAGTGCATATGCTGAATATGTCGCTCATCTCCGCCCTGCCCTTCGGTCAAGGTGCGCGCACAGCCGGTTTGGCTCTGGCCAACATGGTTCCTTCCTTACGCAAGTTGATGATGAAAGCGGGACTGGATGCGCCAACGAAGATTGGTTGGACTGCTGACGCCATCAACAAGCGCGAGAAACATTCTTAGTTTTATCCGGCGTGGGCGCTTGGCTGGAACGCAAGCTTTCCACATTGTACATTGCGCTTTTGTGTCACTGAGCTACAAAGGGCCGATACCGAACCGTCCGGTGGGAATTAACAGAAGGCCGCAGGTATTTTGCATGAAGAAAGTCACGCTGGCTCATCGCATTGAATATGCATTGCTGATGTTTGTCATCTTTATCCTGCGATCGATGCCACTCTATGTGTCTTCCGGTTTCATGGGCTGGCTCTGGCGCTCAATCGCACCACGCCTTAGGCGACAGAAGCGGGCGATGGAGCATCTTCGGCTCGCCTTTCCAGAAAAATCCGACGACGAGCTCTATGCCATTACTCTTGCTATGTGGGAGAATCTCGGGCGGACCTTCGCCGAGGCCGTGCTGGCTGACAAAATCGCCAAACGCATGGACGAACTGGTCGAGCAGCCTGAGAATTACCGGCTGATCGTGGACGAGATCAAGCGATCCGGCGGCGTGATCGTCTCTCTGCATTCTGGCAACTGGGAACTGGGCGGCGCGATTTCTTCGCATAACGGGTTTGATTGCTCTGTCGTCATGCAGAAGCTCAAGAATCCTCTGGTTCATGACTATATGGTGCGAAAGCGCGCCGAAACCTTCAGTGGTGGCGTGTTTGTGAAAGGCGACCGTGCCGGTATGCGTGCGCTTACGTCAGTTTCTGGCGGAACGGCTGTGGCGATCATGGGCGATTTGCGCGATCGTCACGGGGCCACAATCGACTTTTTTGGCCGCCCTGCCCCGACCAACAGCTTTCCTGCCCGTCTGGCTCGCAAGAAAGGGGCTCCGCTTATTGCGTTGCGTATCAAACGCACCAGAGGCATTCACTTCAAGGTGCAGGCTGAAATCGTTCCGATGCCCCACAGTGACGCAGTTGAAGACGATATTCTGCAAGCGACCATCGCTGAACAGGCCCAGTTTGAGAGCTGGATCCGTGAAGCTCCGGACCAATGGATGTGGGCACATCGCCGCTGGGGCTAAGCGGGGCGAATTGCCTTGCTCGCGCACCCTACTCTGGCCCGTCAATACGCCATAGCTTCTACCTCTTCCGTATCTTCCCCTACAGTCTTATTGCGCTGCAGCAATTTTTGCGGTGCAAATAGGCGCGAGGATTGCGCTGCTCGATTAGGCAAAATCGAGAGCCTCTTGCGGCAGCGCGCATAAGGGGAGAGAGATGATGAAAACGCCACGTGCATTTTACAAACCATTGGCCATTGGGGCGCCTGTTCCCTATCGCGACTTGCCGGTTAGAGTGGAGCGCATGATTCATTTCGTGCCGCCACATATCGAGAAGATGCGCGCCAAGATTCCTGATCTGATCAAGACGGTTGATGTGATATTGGGCAATCTGGAAGATGCCATCCCGGCAGATATGAAAGAAGAAGCGCGAGCTGGGTTTATCCAGTTGGCAAAAGACAATGACTTTGGTTCTACCGGCCTTTGGACGCGTGTTAATTGCCTCAATTCTCCTTGGTTTCTGGATGATGTGATCGACATTGTTTCGCAAGTGGGCAACAAGCTTGATGTCATCATGTTGCCCAAAGTGGAAGGCGCTTGGGATATTCACTATCTCGATCAGCTTCTCGCGCAACTTGAAGCCAAGCATGAGGTAGAAAAGCCGATCCTGATTCACGCGATTTTGGAAACGGCAGAGGGTGTGGCCAATGTGGAATCCATTTGTGCCGCCTCCCCGCGTATGCATGGCATTTCCCTTGGGCCTGCGGACCTTGCCGCATCGCGTGGTATGAAAACGACTCGCGTGGGCGGTGGCCATCCGGGTTATCGGGTGCTTGGTGATGTAGAAGAAGGCACAGAGCGTGCTTTCTACCAGCAGGATCTCTGGCACTACACCATGGCCAAGATGGTCGATGCCTGCATGACCTACGGTCTCAAGGCCTTTTATGGTCCCTTTGGGGATTTCTCCGATCCTGACGCTTGCGAGGCGCAATTCCGCAACAGCTTCCTTTTGGGCTGTATGGGAACATGGTCTCTGCACCCCTCACAGGTGAGCATTGCAAAGCGTGTTTTCAGTCCGGACGTAGATGAAGTCAAAATGGCCTTGCGTATTCTGGAAGCCATGCCAGATGGAACCGGAGCCGTAATGATCGACGGCAAAATGCAGGATGATGCCACTTGGAAACAAGCCAAGGTGATCGTCGATCTGGCAAAACAGGTGGCGGAGAAAGATCCGGAAATGGGCGCACTTTATGGTTTGTCCGGCTAGCTTTATGATCTCCGCTGCGGGCGTCTATTGGCACTGACAAGCGGATAAAATGCGTAAAAAGGCTCGGAATCGAGCAAATATTGGCCAGCCTCGTGTTGGCCTTTATTGACTTGGCTTGCCGAGTGTGATGAGTACAGTCCTTCACTTTTTAACGAGCTGATCAAAAGAATGTTCATAGCGTCTGCATCAAAATATATGCTAGGCTAAGGACAATGGCCTTTTGCGAGGCAACGTTAGGCAACTATAAGAAAATGGAGCCTGGTCTCATGGCGGAAATGAAAATAGCAAAATTTCAGATCGGTCAGATCGTGCGCCACCGGGTTTATTCTTTCCGTGGCGTCGTTTTCGACGTCGATCCCGAGTTTGACAATTCGGAAGAATGGTATGATTCCATTCCTGAAGATGTTCGCCCGCGTCGCGATCAGCCTTTCTATCATATCTTTGCGGAGAATGATGAGACGGAATATGTGGCCTATGTGTCCGAGCAGAATTTGCTCAAGGACAGTTCAGGTGAACCTATTCGGCATCCGCAGGTTCGGCAACTCTTCAAGGGCATGAAAGAAGGCATCTATCAGCCGGAAGATGATCTGGTGAATTAGACCGAAAGAGCCGATTCAAAATGTCGCAATAAAAAACCGCGATCCGAAATGAACGGATCGCGGTTTTTATTTGTAAAGCCATGACTGGCCTATTCGGCCTTCTGCTTCTGATCAAGCAGCTTCTGGCGCTGTTCTTCAGCACGTTTGCGCAGCAGTTCCTGAAGCTTCTGCTGTTCTTCAGCGGTTTTCTTCAGATCGATCGGGTCGCCGTCATAGCTTGCAGTGAAGCCGCTCAGGGTTAGATCAAAGCGCACTGGCTGTGCTTGCTGGTTGAGCGCGGTGACAGAGATGGTTGCGCCCTTTTTCATCTGATCGACGAATGTGGCGTCAACAGCTACGTCAGAGAAGCATGCATTGGGGAAGCAGATGGAGAAGGTTCCCTTGATCTGCTTGCCTTTGTCGATCTGTATGGTCAGGCCGTGACGCAGCAGCATGCCCGGCGTGATAGCGATGACGAGCGCCTTGCGTTTGGCCCCTTCCAGCTCACGCAGCGAAATCGAAGCAAGAAACTGGCCGGTTTCAGCCTTCAGTTCCTGAGTGATCGCGCAGAGCTGCTTTTTGGTTTTCGCATCTTCGCTGCAGAATTTCATCCAATGCGGAGCATTGGCGTTGTTTGCTTGTGCTTGTGCCTGGGCGCTGTGCACGGGTGCAAGAAATGCGATCGCTGTGAGGGCCATGGTGGCCGACGCAACCGGCAAAATTCTTTTGAAAGCCCTGTCAAACATGACCATTAATAAAAATCCCGATTTTGTTCCGTTACTGCAGGAAGGCGAAGTTCCTGTTCTATATGTCGATCTGTGCGACGCTCGATCGTTATGACTGATATTGAAATTGCAGATCTCGTCTTTGCTTTTCCCAGCATCTATGCCAAACGCGGCAAACGGTTGCAATTCAACAGCAGTCCTCAATCCAAAACTAGCCTCTTCATTCACAATGAATTGGGCAGAATAGTGACTATGCGCTATTTCTTCTACAAGCTGTCCGCACAAAATTCCAGAGGCAGAATCATGCTGCGGTGGTTTTCCCGCCTGTGTTAGATTGTTTGCAGAGACTGATTCAACTTATTTCCTCCGGTTCTCCGGTTTGCGACAAAGGACCCCTCATATGGTTTTGGGAGATATTCGCCAGCTATCGATGCAGAAAATGGCTTCGAAGAAGATGCTCTTTTCGGTGCTTGCCGCTTGCGCGTTGATGCTTTCTCCAATTGCAGCAAGCCAGACAAAGGCAGAGCCTGTTCACGGCATCGCCATGCATGGTCAGCCCAAATATGACAAGGATTTCGCCTATCTGGATTATGTCAATCCTAACGCAACCAAAGGCGGCAAGATCACATATGGGCTACAGGGCAGTTTTGACAGTCTCAACCCGTTCTTGCTTAAGGGCGTCGCTCCGCGCGGCCTTTGGGATGTGGACTATGGCCATAATGTCTATGAAGCATTGTTGGCGCGCAGTGACGATGAGGCCTTCTCGCTTTATGGCTTGATTGCCGAATGGGTCGATATGCCCGAAGATCGCTCTTCCATTACCTTCAAAATTCGTGATGAAGCACGCTTTTCGGATGGAACCCCAATCACGGTTGAAGATGTCAAATTCACGATCGATTTGCTGCGTGAGTATGGTCGCCCCGCCTACACAAGCCGAATCAAGCGTATTGCTGCGCTGGAAGAGCCGGGCGAAGGGCAAATCCGTTTTGTGTTTGAAAATGGCGAAGACCGAGAGTTGCCCCTGCTGATCGGTATGCTGCCAGTGTTACCCAAACATGCAATCGATCCGGAGAAATTCTCCAAGTCCGGTATGTATCAGTTTATCGGCTCCGGTCCTTATATGATCAATGAAGTGGATCCTGGCTCGAAGATTGTGCTCAAACGGAACCCTGATTACTGGGGCAAGGATTTGCCCATCAAGGTGGGAAAAGACAATTTCGATGAAATCCAGATCGAATATTATCGGGACGGCACAGCAATGTTCGAGGCCTTCAAGAAAGGCAAGTTTGATCTTCAGCCAGAGTCCGATCCTGCACGGTGGGCCGATCAATATGATTTCAATGCCGTAGAAAAGGGGGACGTCGAAAAAAAGGTCTTTCAGTCCAATCTACCTACCGGCATGTCGGCCTTTGTTTTCAATACGCGCAAACCCGTTTTTCAAAACCGCATTGTTCGGCGCACGCTGGCGACGCTATTTGATTTCAATTGGGTGAACAAGAATCTCTATCACGGCCTCTTCAAGCGTTCAGGCAGCTACTTCCAGAATTCCTCTCTTTCCGCGCTAGGTGTGCCGATGAATGATCGGGAGAAGGAATTGCTGGCTCCTTATCTGGATGAAATGGACCCCGATATTCTGGATGGTAGCTACGTTCCGGTTTCTGCAGCCAATAACAACGAGATGCGCAAAGTGATGCGCAACGCCATGAAGGCGCTGGCCTCCCAAGGCTATGGGCTGAAGGATGGGGCCATGGTGAATCTGGCCAAAGGTGCACCACTTGCTTTTGAATTTCTGTCTACTTCCAAAGAGGAAGAGCGCCTTGCGTTGGTCTATGCGCGTGTGCTGGAGCGATTGGGCATTAAGATGGAAATACGGACCGTCGATTCCGCGCAATATTGGGAGCGGCGCAAGACCATGGATTTCGACATGATGAAGATGTCCTGGAGCGCATCCCTTTCACCTGGGAATGAACAAATGTCCCGTTGGCATTCCTCCCAGAGAGATGTGGATGGGTGGTTTAATCAGGCCGGCGCTGATGACCCTGCCATTGATGCGATGATTGATGCTCTTCTCTCTGCGCGCAGTCAGGACGATTTTACGGCGGCCGTTCGAGCCTTTGACCGAACGCTGATCAACGGCTTTTATGGTGTTCCGCTCTTTCACAAGGGCGAGCAATGGGTTGGTTTATGGAAGAGGATTCGCTATCCGGAATCAGAGGCCAAGGGGCGTCCTTTGGCTGGATATCGTCCGACAACCTTCTGGTATGATGGGGAATAGCAGAAAAAAGCTGCTGTTTTTTGCAAGAAACAAGCAGAAACGGTAGTATAGCCCTCATAAAAGCTGTGTGGCAGATATCGGAATCAGCTACAATTTAGTAAAATTGTTTGCGTGTCTAACATACCAAGAGGTCCAGAATGCTCCTCTCAACCCCTGAACAAATCGAAACCTATTCTTCATCAGGTCTGTGGGGGGAAGATCGCCTTGATTTGGTTTTTGCGCGGCACGCCGAGCAACGGCCGGATGATCTTGCACTGATCGATGATCAGGGTTTGCATTCAGTGAGCGGTCGAAGACCTCAATGCCTCTCTTTCATCCGCACATGGCGGCGTGTGGTCGCGCTATCAGAGTTTCTCACCGGTATCGGCATGAAGGCCGATACGGTGGTTGCGATGCTTATTCCGCCCAGTGCCGATGCCGCTGTGCTGACACTGGTGGCGAGCCGCATGGGGCTCATACTGGCGCCAATCCCTCTGACAAGCGGTGAAGCGGATTTGCGCGAGAAGCTTGAGCAGGTCGGTGCCAAGGCCATCGTTTGCTGTTCCCATTATGAAGAAGAAGCCGTGGCCGAGCGCGTGCGCAATGTGGCCGCCGAGATGTTCTCCATCCGCTTTGTTTTCTGCATCGGGGAGAATGCGCCTGAAGGTCTTATTGATCTTGGCGATATTCTGGATGGCGAAGACAATGTGGCCGAGGATGGATTGTTCGAGCATGGCAGCCAGATCAGCGCCAACAGCGTTCTGGCAATCCACTGGAGCTCTGCGGGGAGCGAACAGGCCATGCCGATCGGGCGCAGCCACAATCAGTTGCTTGCCATTGCGCGCTATGTTCATGAACAAACGGATCTTAGTAGCGAGCATTGCTCTTTTGTGAGCCACCATTTGTCCGGGCTGATCGGCTTCGCCGTGGGAATGGTTGCGGCTCTTGATGTCGGAGCCCGACTTCAGTTTCACAATTTCCGGACGCTCGGGCGCTATATCAATGCGTTGGCCGAGTTTGGCGGGCAGCATGTGGTGTTGCCTGGTGGCCTTTGGGAAGAGGCGCACGCACTCCTGCCGATGCAGGTGCGCGAGCAGCTGATCAGCATCATGCTGGTGTGGAACCGGGTGCATGCAGAGCAGACCGTTTTTGCAGAGAATGAAACTGCAGCTCGCCTGATTGACCTGACCAACTTCAAGGATCTCGCCCTCTTCTCGCAAATCCGGCGTCATCCAAGTGAAGTCGGATCGGTTCCCTTGGGTGCAATCAATTCACTGCATGATCCTTCGCGCGTCTGGATGGAAACCTTCCTTTATGGCATGGAAGAATCTCGCGCACAGACAGACAGCGCGATTGTCGGGGGTGAACTCTGCCTCAAAGGCTCCATGCTGCCTCAATGCGCCTTTCCGTTGGCCGGTGCTGTAGAAGGCAAAGCCCTGCGTGCGACGGAAGACGGTTATATTCATACCGAAATTGGCTGCCATCTTGTAACCGAAGAACATGGCGATCAGCGTGCTCTGTTTCGCCCGCTTGGTGATTTGGGCGACGTGTTGGCCTTTGGTGGCTTTACCGAGCGTGGGACGGATCTTGATGCTCTTTATCGGGATTGTATCGTGGTTACCGATGCGGCGGCATTTGTTGTACCTTCGGAGGAAAATAATCCTGCCCATTTGATGGCTGCGCTCGTGGTGGATGACAAGGAGACTGCGCGGGAAGAATTTTACGCCTATCTAAAGGAAAAACGCGTTTCCAGCATGAAATGGCCACGCGATATCATATTTGTCGAAGCTATTCCGCGCCAGACGAATGGCAGGGTCATGCGAGAAAGCCTGATCGAGGCCAGTCAGGTGGCCAACGTCGCATAAATCCGTTTTGCGCTGTTCTTGAATAGCGTGTTTCTGTTCCTTTTCATATGAAGGCGTAAGTCAGCCGAATGGCCAAGCATGCACTCATTTTCACTTCTTCTGATCTTGGCCTTGATACTCCAGCTTGGGCAGATGTTCTCATTCAAGTCAATTTTGCGGTCTGGTCTCATTATGTCCATTCGGATGAAGATCTGGACAAGGTCTCGCAAGAAGCCGGCATCCTGCTGCTGGATCTGTTCGATGTAAAAAGTGAGGATGTGCCCGATTTGGTCGCCCGGGCCGATGCCTTGCGCAAGCAGTTCGGTTTTGCCGACGCGCGGGTGCCTATGGTGGCCATCGCCGATGCATCCATCAGCCTCACCGAAGAACAGATGAAACCCTTCGCTGATGTGCTCAAACCGCCATTGACGCAGGATCTGATCGCCAATCGTCTGACATCCCTTATGCGCCTGGCAACCATGCGGCGGGAGGCCGAGAGACGTTCGCTGACTTTCAAGCGGTTCGGCGTGGGCTTGCCTGTGGTGCCGCCGCCTAAGGATCTCGATAAGCAAAGCCTGCTTTATCTTGGGGCTGGTGCGGCTTTCCTGCCGGTTCAGCTGGCATTGCCCGAGACGGTGGAAACGGTGGCTGCCCTCACGCCTTCCATGGCTTTGCATTATCTGGAAATGAAGCCATTTGATGCGCTCGTCGTGGAGCTTTGCGACTATAATGAGCATCTCGTCGAATTTATCTCCGAACTTCGGCGCAATCCCAACTATTTCTCATTCCCGATTATTCTGGTTTGCCACAAGCGGGCTGTTCAGGATGGATTGGCAGGTCTTGCGGCTGGCGCTACGGATATAGTCTCCTTCCCCTTCTCGGAACGCTTCTTTGAAAATCGCATTGATATTCTCGTGCGAGAAGAACGTTATCGACGGCAATTGCGCAAGATCTTCTCTGAAGCTCGATTGCTGATGCCGACCGATGAAGTGACACGGCTCTATTCAGAAGAGTTTCTCAAATCTCATCTGGATGTGCTGCGGGAGGAAGACGCCGGAGCTTCGGTAACTTTCGTTGGTTTTGATATCACGTTCGATTTAGTGCATGAAAAAAGAGGCGGCGAGAGTCTGCCCCCTGCTCTGCTGGCCAAGGTCAGTCGGCTCATTGCCTCCTTGATGCGGGCTGAAGACATGTTGGCCCGTCTTGATAATGGCTCAGTGGTTGCCTTTTTTCCGGATACGGATCTGTTTGAAGCCCGCATGGCGTTGCAGCGCATTCGCTCCATTGTTCAGCTCAGCCCGTTTGTTGAGCATAGTTCGACGCGAGCGGTCTATGTCACGCTGGACTTCTCTCTGCACTATTGCGATACACGCAGCCCGGATTTCGATGTCGACAAGATCCTCAAGGATCTGTTTGAAAATCCTGTTGTGCGATTTTGAATATTTTGATGCAATTAAAATATACTATGTGCAATGAGATCTGTTGCCTATTTGGTCAATTCTAACCTTTTGAATAGTCAAATTAAGCCACCTTTTCCCAACTGACATGCAATTGTCAGTACCTGCAAGATAACACGCTAAAAATGCACAGCCACCAAAGGTAATTGTCGCTGCTCCTGCGTCATGTTCACTTTTGTATACTTCTTCAGCGCCGTACATGCATGTTGCAAGTGCGATATGAGTCCCTGGGTACTCGGCAAGAAGCTGCACGATTTCATCTCCAACTCTGTCACTCATTTCTTGCAATTTAGGGCAACTGATAGTTTGTGCAAATATGGGGGGCGAAATTACGAAAAGAAATAACGTACTAATGAAAATAACTCGAATATTTTTTGAAAACATCTGAAGTACCCTATAAAATTGAAATATTTAAAAAGATACTTTTGATTGTATTTTTGTATTTTGAAACTTATGTGACAGATTGTGCCAGCTTGGCCAGTTGCGTCATGATCACGGCCGTGCCCTTGAGGCGGTCGCTGGCAGAGTTCCAGCTGCGGGCCAAAAAGATCTTCTGATCAGGCCGGAGTTTGGCAAGGCTTCCCTGCTCGGTAATATATTGAACCAGCCCCGCAGGGTTTGCGAACTCGTTGTTGCGGAAAGCAAGCACGGCGCCTTTGGGGCCTGCATCGATCTTCTCGACATTGGCCTTGCGGCAGAGCCCTTTGATATAGACGATCTTGAGCAGATGTTTGACCTCTTCGGGCTGAGGGCCGAACCGGTCTGTCAGCTCGGAACCGAATTCATCAATCTCGTCAGCTTCCACCAGATCGGCCAGACGGCGATAGAGATTGAGCCGGAGTTGTAGATCATGCACATAACTGTCCGGAATGAGAACCGGAGTGCCAATGGAAATCTGCGGTGACCATTTGTCTTCCATGATGGTCAAATCACCGGAACGCAGGGATGCCACGGCTTCTTCCAGCATCTGCTGATATAGCTCGTAGCCGACTTCCTTGACATGGCCGGATTGTTCTTCGCCCAACAGGTTGCCTGCACCGCGTATATCGAGATCGTGGCTGGCAAGCTGGAAGCCTGCGCCCAAGGTATCGAGGCTTTGCAGAACCTTGAGGCGTCGCTCTGCGGTTGGCGTGAGGGTCTTTTTAGCGGGAACAGTAAAGAGCGCATAGGCACGGGTTTTGGAACGCCCTACCCGCCCACGCAGCTGGTAAAGCTGGGAAAGACCGAACATATCGGCACGATGCACGATCAGGGTGTTGGCCGTTGGAACGTCAATGCCCGATTCCACGATGGTGGTAGAGAGCAACACATCGAACTTGCCGTCATAGAAGGCTGTCATAATGTCATCGAGTTGACCGGCGGGCATCTGTCCATGGGCAACAGCAACCTTGACTTCAGGCACCTGCTCTTCAAGGAAGGTGTGGACTTGAGCAATGTCGGACACGCGCGGACAGACATAGAAACTCTGGCCGCCGCGATAGCGCTCACGCAACAGGGCTTCACGGATGGTGAGCTTGTCAAAGGGTGAGATAAAGGTGCGTACGGCAAGCCGGTCTACCGGCGGCGTTGCGATCAACGACAATTCGCGGACGCCCGTAAGCGCCAATTGCAGGGTCCTCGGGATCGGTGTCGCGGACAGGGTCAATACGTGCACATCGGCGCGCAGTTCTTTCAGGCGCTCCTTGTGTTTGACGCCAAAATGCTGCTCTTCGTCGATGATCAGCAGCCCAAGATCACGGAAATCGACGGATTTGCCAAGCAGCGCATGGGTGCCAACGACGATATCGACTGAACCGTCCTTGAGGCCTCTCTTGGTCTCATTAAGCTTTTTGGTGGAGACCAGCCGGGAGGCCTGTTCGATGACCAGCGGGAAACCGGCGAAGCGATCCACGAAATTCTTGTAATGCTGACGCGCAAGCAAGGTGGTCGGCACGACCACCGCGACCTGACGGCCGTTCATCGCCGCGATAAAGGCCGCTCGCAGGGCAACCTCGGTTTTGCCAAAGCCCACATCGCCGCAAATGAGGCGATCCATCGGGCGGCCGGAGCCCATATCGTCAAATACCTGCTCGATGGCATTGAACTGGTCTTCGGTCTCGTCAAACGGGAAGCGAGCGACAAATTCGTCATACAGCCCTTCTGGCGGCGTGATGCGCTCGGCCTTGCGCAACTCTCGTTCGGCAGCGACCTTGATCAACTGATCCGCCATCATGCGGATCCGTTCTTTCATCTTGGATTTACGCGCCTGCCAAGCGACGCCGCCCAGCTTGTCCAGCTGCGCTTCGGTGTCTTCGGAGCCGTATCGCGAGAGCAGTTCTATGTTCTCTACCGGCAGGAAGAGCTTGTCGCCGCCGGCATAGTGGATTTCCAGACAATCATGCGGTGCGCCCGCTGCATCGACGGTCTGAAGGCCCATAAAACGCCCAATACCATGCTCGATGTGAACAACGATGTCGCCTTCGGTGAGGCTGGCAGCTTCTGTCAGAACGTCAGAGCTTTTCTTGCGGCGGCGTTTGGAGCGGACAAGGCGGTCGCCCAGAATGTCCTGTTCGCCAATCACCACATCTTTGTCGGTCTCAAAGCCACTTTCCAGCTCAAGGACCGTCAGGCCGACCTGATTGGGTTTGATGACCTGTCGCGCTTGCCATGTCTCGAAGGGAACAAGGCCCCGCATCTCATGGTCTGTCAGCACCTGATGCATGCGCTCGGCTGAACCCGGGGTCCAGCAGGCGATGGTGACGCGTTTTTTATTCTCCTTGACGGTCTTGATATGCTCGATGACCGCGTCGAACACGTTGACATTCTCTGCGCTGCGCTCGGCAGCAAAGGTGCGTCCCTGCTTGCCGCCCATATTGACGACTGTTTCAACGCCGGTTTCGGGCACATCAAAGGGGGAAAGCCTTACGCGCTTCTGGGAGCCAAGAATGCCCGACCAGCCTTCGCGATCCAGATAGAGCAGATGAGGCTCAACCGGCTTATAGGGCACGCCCTGATCTAACCCGCTATCAAGGGTTTCGCGGCGGGCGGCATAATGATCCTGAATAACATCCAGCCGCTCGGTGATGGCATCATCGCTGAGTGGATCGAGGATCACCGGCGCATCATCGGTAAAATCGAACAGCGTTTGCAGATCTTCATTGAAATAGGGCAACCAGTGCTCGATGCCCTGATAGCGATGGCCGTTTGAAATGGCTTGATAAAGCAGATCGTCGCGTGTGGTTGCGCCGAAATTGGATGTATAGCGCCGCCGGAAATTGGAAATGGCGTCTTCGGTGAGAACCACTTCTGACGCTGAGACAAGATCAATACCGCGCAGTTGGCCGACTGTGCGCTGGGTATGTTGATCGAACTTGCGGATGCTTTCCAGCGTATCGCCAAAGAAGTCCAGTCTGACCGGCTCCTCTGCTCCGGGCACGAAAAGATCGACAATACCGCCTCTTACAGCATATTCGCCATGTTCGCGCACAGTCGGAGTGCGCAGAAAGCCGTTTGTCTCCAGCCATACGATGAGGTCGTCCATGTCGACCGAATTGCCCGGCTTGGCAGACCAGCTCTGCTTTTTGACCGACTCTTTGCTCGGCACGCGCTGGAGCATGGCATTGACGGAGGTCAGCAGGATGACGGGGGCATCAAAGATATTGTAGGCAAGCCGCGACAGCGCGGTCATGCGACGGGCTGAAATTTCGGCATTGGGCGACACCCTGTCATAGGGCACGCAATCCCATGCCGGAAAAGACAGGCAGGTGAGCTTGGGCGAAAAGAATTTGAGCGCCTGCTCCATGGAGGCCATGCGTCGGTCATCGCGCGCAATATAGACGGCGGCGATTTTCTTGCTTTTGTCTGCCTTCAGGTGGGCTTCAGCCACTTCGGCAACGGCCAATCCCTCCAGTCCATCAGGCACATGGCTGACGTGGAGCATCATGGAAGAGGCTAGGGATTTGGCAATTGTGGACATGGCGGAGAAACAGCAAGGAGGTTGGTGCTACAAGACGGGAAAAGGCTCTATAGCACGAATAGAGCCTTTCTGTCTCTTGGGTCTTTTGAATGTAGGGTCGCAGGCGGCTTAGAGAAGCCCGGACTCGAAATTTTTGTGATAGTGCTTGATTCTATGGAACATCGGGCAGTCGAAAGCTTCGGGCACGGGCAGCTCATTGGTGAACCACTGCATCAGGTCTCTGTCATGTTGGTCCATGAGCATTTCCAACTGGTCCAACTCATCATCGGTCAGATTGTCCAGTTCATTGTCGACGAAGCGGCCCAGCATCAGGTCCATTTCCTTGACGCCACGGTGCCAGGCACGCATCAAAATCTTTTTGTGCCGTACATCCATACCTTCACTGCTGCGGGTGGTGCCATGGGACATAGTTGTTTGCTCCTTTAGGGCGTTGTCATTCTTTGCCCCTGTATAGCGACTAGAAGGCGCCTTGTCAGCTATAGATCGTTCGTCTATCACAAAACAAAAGGAGAACATGTATTGACGCGGCCCTTTGAGTTGGCCATGCTTGATGTTAGCCCGTTCCCGTTTACAGAATCATACTTACTGCAATGCGCCCGAACCGTCTCAATCACTATTTTGCGTCTCTGACGACCCTGAAGGGTGTTGGCCCGAAAATCAGCCAGTCCTTTGCGCGGCTGTTGCGAGGCGATGTGCTTTTGGAAGCGCGGCGGATCGATCTGCTGTTGCATATGCCCGTCGCTGTTATTGATCGCAGTTTGCAGCCTGCGCTCGCCGAGGCGCCAGATGGCGTGATCGTGACGCTGTGCCTGACGATTGACAAGCATCTGCCGCCACCACGGCATAACAAGCGGGTGCCCTATCGGATTCTGGCCCATGACGAGACCGACGAAATCACGATCACCTATTTCCATGCCAATGGCGGCTATTTAGAGCGGCAAATGCCCGTTGGTTCTGTGCGATATGTTTCGGGCAAGCTGGAGCGCTTTAACGGGGTGCCGCAGATAACGCACCCGGACCATGTGGTGTCCGAGGATGATTTCGCTACCATGCCGCTGATTGAGCCGGTCTATCCTTTGACCGCCGGTCTGTCTGGCAAGATGGTACACAAGACCGTTGAGGCTAGCCTTGAAGATCTTGAGCCTTTGCCGGAGTGGCAGGAAAAGGCATTGCTTGAACGTGAAGGCTGGCCAGCCTTCCATGAAGCACTGGACCGCATTCATAATCCTCTGGGGTTGGCGGATCTTGATCTGACATCTATCGCCAGACGTCGGTTGGCTTATGATGAATGTCTGGCCAGTCAGCTTGCGCTGTCGCTGGTGCGTAGCAATGTGAAGAAAGCCAAGGGGCTGGCGCGTCGTTGGGAGGGCAAACTCAAAGCCGAGCTTACAGAGGCCCTGCCCTTTACGCTCACGGGGAGCCAGCAACAGGCCATCGCCGAGATTGAGGAAGATCTGGCCCTGCCTGAGCGGATGCTGCGTCTGGTTCAGGGCGATGTGGGTAGCGGCAAGACGATGGTCGCCCTGATGGCGGCAGCGGATGTCATCGAGTCCGGTGCACAGGTGGCCATGATGGCTCCGACGGACCTTTTGGCACGGCAGCATTATCAGTCCGTCAAAGCGCTTTGCGAGGCCGTCGGTATTCGCGTGGCCGTGATGACGGGCAAGGACAGCGCCGGAGTGAAGCGACAAACGCTCAAGGCGCTGGAACAGGGGGATATCGACTTTCTCATCGGAACCCATGCCCTCTTCCAGCCGTCTGTGGTGTTTGCCGATCTGGGATTGGCCATCGTTGATGAGCAGCATCGGTTTGGCGTACATCAGCGTTTGACGCTGTCTGACAAAGGGGTGGCGACCGATCTTCTGGTGATGACGGCAACGCCAATTCCGCGCACCTTGGTGCTCACCCATTATGGCGACATGGATGTATCGCTGTTGACCGAAAAACCCGCCGGTCGCAAGCCCATTGAAACCCGCACCATGTCGCTTGACAGGCTTGGAGAGTTGGTCGGTCGGCTCAACACTGCGCTTGAAAAAGGTGCCAAATGCTATTGGGTCTGCCCGCTGGTTGAAGAATCCGAAGTGCTTGAAGTCACAGCCGCAGAAGACAGGCACGAGAGCCTCAAGAAGGTGTTTGGTGATAAGGTTGAGCTTATCCATGGCCGTATGTCAGCTGATGAGAAAAAGGCGGCGATGGAGCATTTCAAGGATGGTGACGCACAAATCCTTGTTGCGACCACGGTGATTGAAGTGGGCGTGGATGTGCCTGAAGCCACCATCATGGTGATTGAACATGCCGAGCGCTTTGGCTTGGCTCAGTTGCATCAGTTGCGCGGGCGTGTCGGGCGCGGCGACAAGGCCTCTTCCTGCATTTTGCTGTTTCAGGGTCCTTTGGGCAACATCGCCAAGGAGCGGCTCAACATGATGCGCGAAACCGAGGACGGGTTCCGCATTGCAGAGGCCGATTTACGCCTGCGGGGCGAAGGCGATGTGCTGGGGACCAAGCAATCTGGCATGCCGGGGTTTCGGGTCACCGACCCTGAGGTGCATAAGGATCTGATGGAAATGGCGCGCAAGGAAGCACGTCTCATTATCGAGATGGATCCGGGGCTGACTGGCAAGCGCGGGGATGCCTTGCGTGATCTTCTGTATCTATTCGGAAGAGATGAAGCCATCCGGCTTTTGAAGGCTGGATAGCCAACAAGGACGCCCGCCAATCGGGGCGTCCAAGATGGGAAGAGCGAAGGTGAGGCCTTATTCGGCAGGTTCTGACTCTTTGGATTTTACTTTCTTGAGTGAAGAAAGTTGATCCTTTGACGCTGGGGCCTTTTCTTCGTCATCCACCTCTATGTCGATCAGTTTTCGGGCCTTTTCGTGGTCTTCTTCAACGGCATGCTTTGCGATGAATTCAGGAGAGACCAAACCAGCTGACACCACGAGCTTGGCGGCATCCTCAACGCTCATGTCGAGCATGATGATGTCACGGCGTGGCACAAACAGCAGGAAACCGGATGTCGGGTTCGGGGTGGTTGGCAGGAATACCGAGATATATCCCTGATGGGCATCACCCGGCTTTTCTTTCTCCTCAATGCGGTGGGCTACTTCACCGGTCGTTTCAGTGGCAACGAAAGCAAGAGCCCAAAGGTCGCGGCGAGGATATTCGATAACCACAGCCTTGGTGAATGTCTTGCCCTTTTGCGACAGCGCCGTTTCGAAAATCTGCTTGAGGGCATTGTAAAGGTTGCGTACGAGCGGCATCCGCCCGACGAACACCTCACCGAAGGTCAACAACGAACGTCCGACAAAGTTCGCCGTCAGAAAACCCAGTATCGTCAGGATGAGGAAGGAAAAGACAAGCCCTACCCCGGGCACGGAAAATGGCAGATAGTTATCCGGGTTGTAGATATGCGGAATATAGGGCTTTACGGTGGAATCGACCCAGCCGATGAAGGCCCATGTGATGTAAAGCGTGATCCCGATTGGGGCAGCGATGACAAGGCCGGTCAGAAAATAGTTTCGCACGCGGGCGCCAAAGGTGAGCCTGCCGCGATCCAGAGGGCCTTTTTTTTCTTCATTATTCTTCGATGTCATCTGTGTTGTTTCCGTATGAGATTGGCACCTGATGCGTCAATTGTCTCTTTCCATGTTCCTTTGGGGCGCAGAAAGAGTCAGATTCAACCTCGGGCCTGATCATGATGTGAGATGGCAAGCTGTCAATCAATTTACGCACTCAATCTATACTAAGATAATGCGCCCTGCTTCGACTTAAAAGATTAAGAAAGCGGTTTCCTGCTCGAAAAATGAGCGAGACCAGTTGTAGAATGGCATTTAACGCAATATCTTGTATGTAATGTTCAGAATTTTCCCCGTTTTTTGTTGCTAAAGGCCAAAAGGGCACAAGCATGAAAAGGTTTCAACAGCCGCTCTATTTGCTTGCGGGTCTTGTCTTGACGGGCATCGGCATTGTGGGCGCTTTTTTGCCTCTGCTGCCCTCGACCATCTTTTTCATTCTGGCCACCTTCTGTTTTGCCAGATCGTCACCACGGCTTGAAGCCTGGCTCTTGCAGCACAGAGTGTTTGGGCCACCGGTTCTGGCATGGCGCGATCATAAGGCGATACCGCGCAAGGCTAAATATTTTGCCTTTGGCGGCATGGCGCTGGGCTTTGCCATGTTTGTTACTGCGGTTCAGCCCGGTGTCTGGCTTTTGATCCCGGTGATCCTGTTTTTTGCCGGTTCCGCGCTTTATGTCGGCACGCGGCCGGATGGCCCGGACGACTGAGCCGAGCGGTGGGTGCTCAGCCCTGAATGGCTGAGGCTGAAGGCGTTTCCTGGTGCTTTTCTCTCAGCGCGTCCCATTCTTCGCGCAGGATACCGTAACCCAGAGAGTCAAAATATTTGCCGTCGAGTATTCGAGCCTTGCGGTAGCAGGCCTCCTGCTTCAGACCGATTTTTTCTGCAAGAGCCATCATGCCAGCGTTGCCGGACCATGTTGTGAGGCCGATCCGCACAAGCGCAGGCCGCTCAGCCAATTGCTTGTCTATCCACATGGGCAAGGCCTTAGAACCAATGCCCCTGCCCCAATGTGATTGATTGAAGAGGACAATACCCACTTCCAGCCAGTTGGTTCTCTGGTCTTTCCAGTAGTAGGAAACCTCACCCAGAATACGGCCATTTTCTTCATCACAAACCAGTTGAAAATTGAAAGACGGGTTCGGCTTGGTCAGCTCGAAACCGAATTCCATGATTTTCTTGTTCTGATCTGCTTCTGTCGGCATGCCCAGATAAGGGCCATTGAGACGATGAAACGCCTGCTTGGGGGCTATCAGGGCGCGGTATAGTGGCAGGTCTTCAAGCGTTATGGTCCGCAGGATAAGGGGCATGGGGGTACACTTGACTGCCCGCCAGCCAAAGGCAAGCGGGCCTGTTTGTGTGAATGGTGCAGATGGCTTATTCCACAGTTACGGATTTTGCAAGGTTGCGTGGCTGGTCCACGTCAGTACCCATGAAATTGGCAGTGTAGTAAGCCAGCATCTGCACAGGCAGAGCGAAGACAATCGGTGCGATGACGTCTGGGACGGTGGGCATGACGATTGTGGTGCTGTCTTCCAGCGCATTCTTCTTGGCGCCCGACTCATCGGTGATGAGAATGATCCGGCCATCGCGGGCGGCGACTTCCTGCATGTTGGAAACGGTCTTGTCGTAATAGCTGTCATCGGGAGCGATGACGACGACCGGCATGGTTTCGTCAATCAGCGCGATCGGGCCGTGCTTGAGTTCCCCTGCCGCATAGCCTTCGGCGTGAATGTAGGAGATTTCCTTCAGTTTCAACGCGCCTTCCATGGCCAGCGGGAAGTTGGTTCCACGGCCCAGATAAAGCACATGCTTGACCTTGGAAAGCTCATGGGCCAGATCGGCGATGGTGTTGTCTGCCTTCAATGCCTGACGGATGAATTTGGGCAACTCGCTCAACGCTTTGACATAGGCTTGCTCTTCTCCTGCCGAAATGGTTCCACGCGCACGGCCTGCCATGATGGCAAGGGCGAGCAGAACCGAGAGCTGACAGGTGAAAGCCTTGGTGGACGCGACGCCGATTTCTGCTCCGGCAAGGGTCGGGAAAATGACATCGCTTTCGCGCGCTATGGTGCTTTCGGGCACATTGACGATGGAGGCAATATGCTGGCCTTCCTGTTTGCAATAGCGCAAGGAAGCCAGCGTATCGGCGGTTTCGCCAGACTGGGAGATAAAGAGCGCCAGCCCATTCTCCTGCATTGGCATTTCGCGGTAGCGAAATTCGGAGGCGACATCCATGTCGACCGGAATGCGGGCAAGCTTCTCAAACCAGTATTTGGCGACCACGCCTGCATAGTAAGCCGTGCCGCAAGCGCTAAGCGAGATGCGGTTAAGGCTAGCAAAATCAAACGGCAGTTTGCCCTTGAAGCGAACTGTTCCGTTGGCAAAATCCACATAATGGGCCAGCGTATGCTGAATCACTTCTGGCTGTTCATGGATTTCCTTTTCCATGAAATGCTTATAGTTGCCCTTGTCCACGATGTTCGCAGACGCAAGTGCCGTGGTGGCCTGCCGTTCGACATGCATGTTGTCTTCATTATAGAAAGTGGCCGTCCTTCTGGTCAGGACAACCCAGTCGCCTTCTTCCAGATAGGTCACTTCATCGGTGAACGGCGCAAGGGCAAAGGAATCAGAGCCCAGATACATCTCTCCATCCCCATGGCCAACCGCCAGAGGAGAGCCTCGGCGGGCACCGATCATCAGATCTTCTTCGCCGCCAAAGATGATTGCGAGAGAAAACGCGCCTTCCAGTCGACCCAGAACGGCGGAGACGGCTTCTATGGGGCGCTTGCCAGCCTGCATTTCGTCATGAATGAGGTGCACGACAGTTTCGGTGTCTGTTTCCGTCTCGAATTTATGCCCCTTGGCTGTCAACTCTTCGCGCAACTCGCGAAAATTCTCGATGATGCCGTTATGCACGGCAGCCACGTTGCCAGCCTGATGGGGATGCGCATTGATCTCGTTTGGAATGCCGTGGGTCGCCCAACGGGTGTGGCCGATGCCGATGGTGCCCGGCAATGGGTTTTCACTCAGCAACTGTTCCAGATTGCGCAGTTTGCCTGCAGCGCGGCGTCTGTCGAGTTTGTTCTGGTTGATCGTGGCGACACCAGCGGAATCATAGCCGCGATATTCAAGCCTCTTGAGGGCATCCACCAATTGTGGCGCTACCGCTTCCTTACCAAGAATTCCGACAATTCCACACATGGCAATCTCTTTCCAACAAATGACTACGGATAATTTGATTTGAATAATCACTAACGCACTGTTGTGAGATTCTTGAAATCAAATCCGATTGCAGTTTCTAACGAAAACGGAAAAAGGGACGCAAAGCGCCCCTTTGTTCACACTTAATTATTTGGAATCTTTTGATTTTTTGTAGCGAAACTGTGCGGCCCAGCCGGCCTTGATGATGGGTCTTGCGCGTGTGAATGCCAGATCATCAGCGTTAACAGGATCGGTGATGACGCTGCCTGCGCCAATGATTGCACCATCTCCAATGGTTGCCGGAGCGACCAGAGATGTGTTGGAGCCGATGAAGGCGCCCTTGCCGATATCCGTCTTAAATTTGTTGAAGCCATCATAGTTGCAAGTGATGGTGCCTGCGCCGATATTCGCCTTGGAGCCGATGCGTGCGTCGCCAATATAGGTCAGGTGGTTGACCTTTGCGCCCTCTTCTACAAGAGACTTTTTGATCTCCACGAAGTTGCCCACCTTCGCCTTTGCTTCCAGAACTGTGCCCGGACGTAGACGCGCATAGGGGCCAATGGCGCAGCCCTCGCCGATTTCTGCATCTTCGAAATAGCAGTTGGCCAGAATGGTGACATTGTCCGCCACGGTTACGCCGGGTGCGAAAAAGACGTTTGGCTCAATGGTGATGTCTTGGCCCAATTTCGTATCATAGGCAAAGAAAACAGTTTCCGGCGCGGTCAATGTAACACCATTTTCCATGGCTTCCTGACGGGCTCTTTGTTGGAATGTCGCTTCGACTTTGGCCAGATGGGCGCGGCTGTTGACCCCCTGCAGTTCGGCTTCTGGGGCCTCGATTGCTGTCACTTTGAGCCCTTGTGCGTTGGCCAGTTCCACCGCATCGGTGAGATAATATTCGCCCTGCGAATTGTTGTTCTCTATCTTGTCCAGAAGCTCGAGTAAATGAGCCCCGGAGAAGCCCATGATTCCACCGTTGCAGAAATTGATCTGGAATTCCTCGGGGGTGCAGTCCTTGGCTTCGCGAATGGCGACCAGATTGCCATCTGATTCGAGCAAGCGCCCGTAAGGGTCCGGAGTCTCTGTCCGGAAGCCCAGAACGACAACGTCAAAGCCTTCCGCCAGCTTTTCGCGCATGGAGCTGATCGTTTCTGCGCGCAAGAGCGGGGTATCGCCAAAGAGCACGATGACATCGTCCTTTGCCTCTTCCAGAGCTTCGCGTGCGGCCAGAACCGCATGGGCGGTGCCCAGACGTTCTGTCTGCTCGCAAGCTACGACAGATGGATGCATCTTGCGGGCAGCCTGCAAAACAGGATCCATATCCGGTCCGACGATGAGGGCTACCTGATCGACATCGGCCTGATGTGCGGCGTGGGCCACATGACCAACCATAGACAACCCGGCGATCTTGTGAAGGACCTTGGGTGTTTTTGATTTCATGCGGGTGCCGTGTCCGGCTGCCAGAATGATTGCCTGGCATGTGCGATGTGTCATCTTTAGCCTCCTGAGACCTGTCTTTGCAGAGTAAAGGACCGTTTATAGTATTTTCCTAAGGAACAATTGAAACAGATATACGAACGGGCCTTGCGGTTACAGCAAAAAAAGACTTTCCTTAAAAATGCGTGAAACATAAGATTCGCGCGTGTAAGGAGGCATTTGTATGGCGCGGCCAGGCAAAGCCATCTTCGATGTGACCATGATGGCCGGTTGGGCGTTTGCGGCAGTGCTAACAGGTTTGGTTGCCTTGACGATGGTGGATGACACCGGTGATTCCGCCCGAGACCCCAATGTTGTGGCAACATTGGACAGCGCCGATGCACGTCTAGTTACCGGGTCTATCGATCAAATGCCGTCCGCCAACCTTGAAAAGGCACTTGGTGAGTCGGAAACGGCTCTCGTCGACCAACAGAATCAGACCTTCAATCCGTTTTCGAAACGAACTGAGATCAATGCGCAGCAGTTGCAGGACTTAATCGCTGAATTGCACAAGATCAAGCAGGAAGTCGGTGCGTTTCATGTAACAATGAAACGGTTGCGTGATGAAAATGATCGTCTGAAACAGCGTTTGGCCAAACTGGAGCTTGATGGTCCTGTTGGGCAGAGTGGCTCAGTACGCGTCGTGGATCTTCCGCGACGGGATGACAGCCGCAACCCCTTTATTCTGGCCAATGGTCAGATCTCTCAGCCTATTGATACCCAATCAACGGGATCCATCGGAGCAACCGGCGCTTTGGAAGCCAATAGCGGTGCGTTTGACCCCTTCAAGGTGAATGATCAACCGAACATCAAGGTGACCGAGCAGCCCTTGACCATGGATTTTGAAAGGTCTACGCCTCATGACGCACAGATGCTGCCCAAAGACAAACCCACAGAGCACGTGGCTTCAGGCGGTGCGTTACAGCCTGTCAGTCAGGTTGTTTCTGCTCCAACAGACGTAAGGTTAAGTAGTCAAACGTCATTTGGGATTGATCTAGGAGCTTTTGTTTCCATCAGTGATATCCGAGCAGCATGGCAAGAGGTTTCTGGTGCGCAGAAGAATCTGGTTGGTGATTTGCGTCCGCTTAGTCGGGTTACAGAGCTTGACGATGGGCGGCTTGCTCTTCACCTCGTTCTTGGGCCTATTCCCAACGCAGCACAGGCTGCGTCGGTTTGTGCGCAATTGAACTATGCCAATTATGATTGTTCGGTTTCCGCCTATCGTGGACAAAGCCTTGCTTTGAACTAGAATGCGGTTTTGTTATCAGTAGGCCTGCTCTTTTGTATGGTGTCTGTCGACAGATAGAGATTGTTTCCGCTCTTTAAAGCAATTATTATCGGCCCCAGAATACCCTCCTTCTTCCAGTTTTTCGGAATTGTCTCTTGTCTCCCAAGTTCTTTGCCTATCTGCTGATGGCGGTCTGCCCGTTTCTGCTCGCCTCGAATATTGTTGTCGGTGCTGCTGCCGTTCATACGATTGAACCCTTTACGCTCACCTTCCTGCGCTGGGGGATTGCGTCAGCGCTCGTTTTGCCCTTTGCGTGGTCATCACTTTATGCCAACCGCAAGGCGCTCCTGTCTGAGTGGAAACTTATTCTGCTGACGGCTTTCATGGGGATGGGATTTAGCGGTTCGGGCGTTTATATGGCGCTCAAACACACCTCGGCCACCAATGGCACGCTGATCTATTCCTCCTGTCCGATCATTATCATCCTGCTGGAATGGATCTTCAGGGGACGCAAGATCTCGCTACGCGAAGCCATAGGGATTATTCTGGGTTTTACCGGTGTGTTGCTGATTGTGTGTAAAGGTCACCTTGAAACGCTATTGGCGATTGAATTTTCAAGCGGCGATCTGCTGTTTGTGGCGGCGGCAACTTCTTGGGCTGTCTATACGGTGCTCTCCAAGAAAAAGCTGTTTCAATCGCTTTCCACGATTGGCATGTTCACGATTGTTGGGCTGGTGGGCGCTGTTATCCAGATCCCGTTCATGATCTGGGAATTAGCCAATTATGACACGCTGCCCACCGGTATGAATCAATGGTTGAGCGTGGCTGGATTGGTCTTTTCGGCCTCTATCGGGGCGCTACTGGCCTATCAATATATGATCCGGGTGCTTGGTCCGGCAACGGCAGGCCTTGTGATGTATTTGATGCCGCCCTTCGGTATTTTTATGGCCGTGATGTTCCTTGGCGAAGACTTCAGAATTTTCCATCTTGTCGGCTTTATTTTGGTGATGAGTGGCGTTGTGCTGGCAACCTTTCCACTCAGCCTTCTGCGCAGACATAGAGCGGTAGAGGCTGTTGCTCAGGAGTAAGCGCCCTTCAAGCTGGCTTGGTCTTTAAAAGGGGTTGGGAGCTGCTTCCAGCCCCTTTCCTTTAGCCGATGGAGTTGAGAGCTGGCAGCATTTCCTGAAGCCAGAAGGCTGCATTCTGCACCTGACCAGTGATGAAAAGAATGCCAGTCAGGACCAGCAAAGCCCCCATGACCTTTTCAACGGTTCCCATATGCTTGCGAAAGCGTTGCATGGTGCTCATGAACTGCCCGGCAAAGAGCGCTGCGAGTAGGAACGGCACGCCCAGACCAAGGCTGTAGGCGGTCAGGAGCATCATGCCGCGTTGAACATTTTCCTCGGTTCCCGCGATTGCCAGAATCGTTGCGAGGACGGGGCCGATGCAGGGGGTCCAGCCAAAGGCAAAAGCCAATCCAATCAAATAGGCGCCAATGATCCCTGCCGGCTTCTTTTGAACGTTTACGCGCGCTTCACGGTAAAGGAAGGCAATTCTGAAAACGCCCAGAAAGTGCAGTCCCATGATGATGATGATGGCGCCAGCAACATAGGAAAAGAAACCCGAATAGAGCTTGAGATATTGCCCTATCACCGAGGCCCCTGCACCCAGAAGCACGAAGATGGTGGTAAAGCCCAGAACGAAGGCCAGAGCGGAAATGAAAATGCGCGTTGCTGCACGCTGTTTGTTCTCGTTGCCGGTGAACTCATCCATGCTCACGCCAGCAATATAGCAAAGATAAGGCGGCACCAACGGCAGAACGCAAGGGGAAATGAAGGAGATGAAGCCAGCGAGAATCGCGCCGGTGATCGATACATCAAAATTCATTTCCTAGCTCCTTCAATTGCGAAATACCAAATTTTCGAATTCATGTTTAAAAAAAGCGCGGTTTTCTGCTTAGGGGGTGGAGATTGCTTTGTCCAATCACGCTGTCGCGATATGCCTTGCACTCGTCATCCATTTCAGCTGTAGCATGCTGCTTTCAAATATGATGTCCATATCCCTATTTATCCACCTTTGCACTCGGAGATCGGATAAGGGGGCACGATGCCGTTCAGGTCGATTCCAGGACGTCAGAAACCCAGAGATTGAATCGTGCATCCAAACACGCCTTGATCGCTTCTCTATTCAGGTTTGAAATCACGAATTTATGACCTTAATGAGGGTTTTCCACGAAAAGTAAAATGAATTTGGCGAGGGTGTTGACTGGGGCGCAAAATGCGTTACAACAGCGCTCACCAACGTTAAGTGCCCGTAGCTCAGTTGGTAGAGCATCCGACTTTTAATCGGACGGTCGAAGGTTCGAATCCTTCCGGGCATACCATTTTCCTCAAAATTTGAAGCGCTTATGGGATTCTCTTAATTGAGGAATTCAGTCGTTTTGGTTTTTAGGTTTGGTTTGGTTTTCCAGACAAATTTGTTGTAGAAAACCATATTTAGCGGAATTCATCGCTCGACTGAGTGGAAAATTCTGCTACAAGGGTCCGGCCTTTAACACAAAGGCAATGCGATGGTTTTACCATCACTTATGGAATATGTGCCCGTAGCTCAGTTGGTAGAGCATCCGACTTTTAATCGGACGGTCGAAGGTTCGAATCCTTCCGGGCATACCATTCCCCTCTCCCCCCAAATCATTGATATTGCAAAGAAGACATCTGGTCTGGCTTGTGATGCAGGCCGCTTTGCATCGACGTGTTCCGCTTGGATGAAAAAATTTAACAAAACGGTGCAGAACACCCAAAAGCGTATTAACGCGTATATTGATTTTTTCTCCTGCTCTGGTAAAAGACTGTCATCAAATTGATAAACAAGACTTCTCGTTTTGTTGTTGGTTAAGCGCCATTAGCTCAGCTGGTAGAGCATCCGACTCTTAATCGGACGGTCCAAGGTTCGAACCCTTGATGGCGTACCACTCTCTTCTTTCACTTTGACCTGCGTTTTATGCATAGACGATTTATGTCATCTCTGGCTGCGTTCTCAGATTTGGCCTAAAGAAAAGGCCACAGCCTCTGAAAGAGACTATGGCCTTGTTGTTAAATGGGACACACAAGCGCTCTAGAGGGCTGGCATATCGCCCCGAGCCCAGCCTTCCTTGACTTCGGCCTTATGGTCTTCAAACCGGCCCGCCTCGATCGCATCACGCATGCCCTGCATCAGGCTCTGATAGTAAGCAAGATTGTTCCAGGAAAGCAGCATGGCACCGAGGGCCTCGTTGGATTTGACGAGGTGATAGAGATAGGCTCGGGAATAGTCACGCGCGGCTGGACAATCGCTCTCAGGGTCCAGTGGGCGCGGATCATCCTTGTGACGGGCATTCTTGAGGTTGACCTTGCCAAAGCGCGTAAAGGCCAAGCCATGGCGTCCTGCCCGTGTTGGCATGACACAGTCAAACATGTCTACACCGCGGCTGACCGCTTCCATCAGGTCATCGGGTGTTCCGACGCCCATCAGATAGCGTGGTTTGTTCTCTGGCAGAATAGGACATGTGACATCGAGAATGTCCAGCATGACGGCCTGAGGCTCACCCACGGCCAATCCGCCGATGGAATAGCCTTTGAGATCCATAGCCTTGAGTGCCCGAGCCGATTCTTCACGCAGACGCGGGATGTCTCCCCCCTGAACAATGCCAAACATGGCCTGACCGGGACGGTCGCCAAATTGGGTCTTGCACCGCTCGGCCCAACGCAGGGAAAGCTGCATGGCCTTCTCAATTTCAATTTCCTTGGCTGGCAGACGTGTGCATTCATCCAGCTGCATCTGGATATCAGATCCGAGCAGGCACTGGATTTCGATGGAGCGTTCCGGCGTCATCATGAATTTGGCGCCATCAATGTGGGATTTGAACTCAACCCCCTCTTCGCTCATCTTGCGCAACTGCGCCAGCGACATGACCTGAAACCCGCCCGAATCCGTCAGAATCGGGTAAGGCCAGTTGGCAAATTTATGCAAGCCCCCAAGGGCATCCACACGCTCTGCACCTGGGCGTAGCATCAGATGATAGGTGTTGCCCAGAATGACATCGGCCCCAAGGTCGCGCACCTGTCCCGGATACATGAATTTGACCGTTGCGGCGGTGCCTACCGGCATGAAGGCTGGGGTGCGAATGGTACCGCGTGGCATGAAGACTTCGCCGCGCCGTGCCTTGCCATCCGTTGCCAAAAGCTTGAAGCCAAATTCGGTCGGGGCCGGATTCGGCACAGGCTGGCCTTTGTTCATGCGGTCGGCGCCAAGAGGTGGCGTGGTTTCACTCATTTGCATCTGATCTGTCATTTGGTCTCTTCTCCTTGCGCCGCGCCTTTGTGTCTTTCAGGCAGCAGAAGCGAAGAATCTCCGTAGGAATAGAAGCGATAGCCATTGGCAATGGCATGGACATAGGCCGCCTGCATGCGGTCGCGCCCCATAATGGCGGAAACGAGCATGAACAGGGTTGATTTTGGCAAATGGAAATTGGTCATCAAGCCATCAATGGCACGGAAGCGATAGCCGGGCGTGATGAAGATGTCCGTATCTCCGCAGAAAGGCCGGATGATGCCGTCGTCCCCTGCTGCGCTTTCCAGCAGCCGCAAGGATGTGGTGCCGACTGCAATGATACGGTTGCCGCGGGCGTGAACCGCGTTAAGCTTATCGGCAAGCGCGGGGCTGATTTCGCCCCACTCGGCATGCATCTTGTGATCGTCGGTATCTTCTGCCTTGACGGGCAGAAAGGTGCCTGCGCCCACATGCAAGGTTACGAAATGACGCTCGATCTTCTTTTCATCAAGCATGGAAAACAGACGGTCAGTAAAATGCAAACCGGCCGTGGGGGCAGCTACAGCGCCATCCTTGTCTGCGTAGATCGTCTGGTAATCGGTCTTGTCTTTTTCGTCTTCTGCGCGTTTTGAGGCAATATAGGGGGGCAACGGGATATGTCCCACGGATGCGATGGCCTGATCAAGGGCCGTTCCGTCGCAGTTGAACCGCAGACACACCTCGCCCGCATCGCCTTTTTCTGAAATTTCTGCCGAGAATCTATCGCTGAAGTCAATGCGATCACCCAGCTGGACTTTCTTGGCTGGTCGAGCAAAGGCGCGCCAGGTGGAAAGATCTTCGCGCTTGTGCAGATTGAAATGGATGCCTGCGCGGATTTCGCCCCGTACCCGCGTGCCGGAAAGCTCGGCAGGAATAACCTTTGTGTCATTGAAAACAAGCGCATCGCCCGGCTCAAGAAAATCGGGAAGGTTGAGCACGCTATGGTCTTCGAAAGCGCCGGTTGGTGGCACTAGAAGCAGCTTTGCTTCATCGCGCGGATTGTGGGGGCGCAAGGCGATAGAGTCTTGGGGGAGATCAAAGTCGAAGGAGTCGACGCGCATGGTTCAGGCGATTCTCAAATGGGCGTTTACAGGGCGCCCGGTCATTCAGTTTGACCAAGCGCGGTTTTGCAGGACAACACGATATCCATCGGGATCTTCAAAGGTGATCCCGTCGACATCCCAATAGGTATTGTTGGATTGAACGGGTTCATATCCCGCATTGCGTATCATATCAACCCGTTTCTGCCATTCTGTCTTGTCTGGCAGATAGAAGACGAGCAGGCCTTCCTCATCAGGGGCTTTGGGGGCGGTTATCCCCTGCTCTTTGGTGAATTCAAGATGATAGGGTGCATTCGGGTGGCCGATGATCAGTCCATCAAAGCCATTGTGCCCTTTAAAGGAGCCGAGAAGGGAAAAGCCCAGACCATCGCAATAGAAGCGCTTGATGGCTTCGAAATTGCGACATGAGCGGGCGACGCGCATTTTGGGAAAACGGGTGTCATAGCTCATGTTGGTCCGGGCTCTTCGATCTTTAATGGGTGCCAGACCTTAGAGGTCAGCTGCAACCTTCATGGAAACGATGCTGTCAGGATCCTGAACCGGTTCGCCGCGCTTGATCTTGTCGATATTTTCCATGCCCTCGATAACGTCACCCCAGTAGGTATACTGGTTGTCGAGCCAAGGAGCGGTATCAAAGCAGATGAAGAACTGGCTGTTGGCAGAGTTCGGGTCCATGGAGCGGGCCATGGAACAGGAGCCGCGAAGATGCTTGGTTGCGGAGAATTCTGCTTTCAGGTTCGGCTTGTCGGAACCACCGGTGCCGGTGCCATGCGGGCAGCCAACCTGTGCCATGAAGCCGTCGATTACGCGATGGAAGACGATGCCATCGTAAAAGCCTTCACGGGCCAATTCTTTGAGGCGTTCGCAATGGGCCGGTGCCAGGTCCGGGCGCAGCGCGATGACAACCTTGCCTTTTGTGGTTTCCATAACGAGTGTGTTTTCGGGATCTTTAATCTCTGCCAATTGTCTCTTCCTTATTGGTTCGAAAGGGTCCTTGAATTCAAGCCACAGGTGGCTTCATCCTGTTAAAGTTTGTTTTAATGGAGTTATTCGGCTGCGTCTGCAGCGACTTGCATCTTAACGATGACGTCAGGATTGCGCGGCGGTTCGCCCTTGTTGATCTGGTCAATATATTCCATGCCGGAGGTGACCTCACCCCACACGGTATATTGGCGATTGAGCCATGGTGCATTGCCGAAAGTGATAAAAAACTGGCTGTTGGCGCTATTGGGGTTGTTGGTGCGGGCCATGCCAATGGTGCCGCGCTTGAAGGCGTGGTTGCTGAACTCGGCTTTCAGATCAGGAAGATCAGATCCGCCTGCGCCAGTCCCAAGAGGGTCGCCCGTTTGGGCCATAAAGCCATCAATGACCCGATGGAATTTGAGGCCATCATAAAAGCCTTCTCTTGTCAGGGTCTTGATGCGTTTGACATGGTTTGGGGCAATATCGGGAAGCAGCTTGATGACCACCCGGCCATATTTGGTGTCCAGATAGAGCGTGTTCTCCTTGTCCTGAGCCTGTGCGGTCAGGGGAGCAGTCAGCGCAAGCGCCATAACGAGAGCGATGCATGCCAATGTGCGATGAATGAGAGCCATGAAATTTCCTGTCAGCTAGTGAGCTTCTGTTGGAATGCGGCCTGAACTGCATCAGGCACAAACGGAGATATGTCTCCGCCCAAGGTTGCTACCTGCCTTACAAGGCTGGCGGCAATGTGGCGGACTGCTCCGCTCGAAGGCAAATAGATCGTATGAATTTCTGGCGCCAGTGTTTCATTCATACCCGTCATTTGCATTTCGTAATCGAAGTCTGTGCCGTCGCGCAGTCCGCGGATCAGAATGGTGGCGTCAACGCGTTTGGCAACGTCGATGACAAGGTCATCAAAAGCCACCACTTCAAGCACGGTGTTCGTATCCCGCGCGATGGGCGCAACCACTTGGTTGATCAGGGCAAAGCGTTCATCCTTGGAGAAGAATGGTTTCTTGCCGTGATGCACACCAATGGCGAGCACGAGCTTGTCCACGATATGGCACGCGCGCTCAACGATATCGAGGTGCCCCAAGGTGATCGGATCGAAGGATCCCGGGTATATGGCGATTTTGTCTGTCATGAAGAAAGTCCTAGACTCACCGCTCTTCAAGCACAAGACAGAAATGGTCTAACAAACAAGGAAGAAAAAAAAATTGAACCATTCTGCACCTTCGCGCGTCTTATAAATGAAGGATGTTAACGAAGGTGAATGAAAGATGAACGGCTCGCTCAGTGCCCTTTCATCTGAGGAGCTCTAAAATGGACACGAAAAGACAGAATGAGGATCCTGTATTCGGGACTGATAAAATGACTGCTCTTAAAAGAACCAAGTTAATCGTAGCAACTGGCCTTCTTGTTTGCTTCATGGGGCTGACCTTTATTGCAGCAAGCGGGCATGCCGCCCTCTCTGAAGGTTATGGTTCCGATTTTGAACTCTCAAGTCTGTCTCTTTGGAATGATGTCCAGTCTGGCCAGTGCATTGCGCGAAAAGGAGCGCAAACCTGTGAGCCGGTGAGCCTCTAAATTCCATAGAATACCCTACCCCGGTGGCTTGGACGATGGTCCATGGCGACACCACCGAGATTTCTGACCTGGTAGAATAAGCAAGTGATCTTGACGGATCACTTGCTTATTTTTTGCGGCTTCTTTATCTCTGCCGTTTTGGGCAAATAAAAAGGGCTCCATGAGAGCCCTTTTCTTTCGTGATCATATTGAATGCCGCCGAAGCGCTTATTCCTGTTCTGGCGTATCATCCGAAGGCGTATCGTCAGAAGGCGTTTCGCCGGATGGTGCTTCACCTGTCGGATCAACACCCGTCTCGTCGGTTTCCTCTTTTTCGTCCTCAGGAATACGCTCTACCGAAACCACACTCTCGTTTTCACGGGTCTTGAAGACCGTGACACCCTGAGTGGAGCGACCTGCGATGCGGATACCATCAATCGGACAACGAATGAGCTGGCCACCATTGGTGACAAGCATGATCTGGTCGGTTTCTTCAGCCGGGAAGCTGGCGACCAGACGTCCGTTGCGCTCGTTGACTGCCATGGCGACGATGCCTTTGCCGCCACGACCCGAGGTGCGATATTCATAGCAGGAAGAGCGCTTGCCGTAGCCATTTTCCGAAAGGGTTAGAACAAACTGTTCTGCCGCTCCCATTTCAGCGTAGCGTTCAACCGGCAATGCGGTGGTTGGTGCATCTGCGGCGACTTCTGCCCCATCCTCGCCATTGACGGCGCGACGGGCGGCATTTGCCTGACGTAGATACTCGTTTCTTTCTTCAGGCGTTGCATCGAAGTGATGAAGGATCGACATGGAGATGACCTTGTCGTCTTCTTCAAGACGGATGCCGCGCACGCCGGTGGACCCGCGAGACTGGAAAACTCGCACATCTTCAACCGGGAAGCGGATGCATTGGCCCTTGGCTGTGGTCAGAAGAACATCATCGGTCGCGCTGCAGGTTTCAACGCCGACGATGCCGTCTTCAGACCCGTCTTCAAACTTCATGGCGATCTTACCGTTGCGGTTGACCTGTTTGAAGTCCGACAGCTTGTTACGACGCACGGAGCCGGAAACGGTGGCGAACATCAGGTCGAGCGTATCCCAGCTCTCTTCATCTTCCGGCAGAGGAAGGATCGACGTGATGATTTCGCCTTGTTGCAGTGGCAACAGGTTGATCAGGGCCTTGCCCTTGCCTTGAGGGGCAGAGAGTGGCAGGCGCCAGACCTTCATCTTGTAGGCAATGCCGCGCGAGGAGAAGAACAGCACCGGCGTGTGGGTATTGCCCACAAACAGCCGCGTGACGAAATCTTCGTCCTTGGTGGCCATGCCCGAGCGCCCCTTGCCACCACGACGCTGTGCGCGGTAGGTGGAAAGCGGAACGCGCTTGATGTAGCCGGAGTGCGAGAAGGTAACGACCATGTCTTCGCGCTGGATCAGATCTTCGTCGTCAAAGTCTGCGCCGCCCTCGACAATTTCCGTTTTACGCGGGGTGGCGAACTCTTCCTTGAGCGCGAGCATTTCATCTTTAACGATGGTGAAAATGCGTTCACGTGAGCGCAGGATGTCAAGATAGTCCGAGATCTTCTCACCCAGCGCATTCAGTTCATCGCCAACCTCATCACGCCCCAGAGCTGTCAGGCGCTGCAGGCGCAGATCGAGAATGGCGCGTGCCTGCTCTTCAGAGAGGTTATAGGTGCCATCTTCATGAATCGTGTGTCGCGGATCGTCGATCAGCGTGATCAGGGGCGCAACATCTTCCGCAGGCCAGCGGCGTTCCATCAACTGGGCCCGGGCCGTTGCCGGATCCGGTGCCTGACGGATGGTGCGGATGACTTCATCAATGTTGGCAACAGCGATGGCCAAGCCAACCAGCACATGAGCCCGATCACGGGCCTTGTTGAGCAGGAACTTGGTCCGGCGGCTGACAACTTCTTCGCGGAAGGCGTTGAAGGCGACCAGAATATCACGCAGGTTCATCAGCTCTGGTTTGCCACCATTCAGCGCAACCATGTTGCAGCCGAAAGAGGTTTGCAGCTGGCTGAAGCGGTAGAGCTGATTGAGAACGACATCGGGGACCGCGTCGCGTTTCAATTCAATAACAACGCGCATGCCCTGACGGTCAGATTCGTCGCGAATATCGGAGATGCCTTCGATGCGCTTGTCGCGCACGGCTTCAGCGATCTTCTCGATCATCGTCGCCTTGTTTACCTGATAGGGAATCTCGTGAACGATCAGCGCCATGCGGTCCTTGCGGATCTCTTCCACATCGACCTTGCTTCGCATCATGACCGAGCCGCGGCCCGTTGCATATGCGCTGCGAATGCCGGCACGGCCAAGAATGATGCCGCCGGTCGGGAAGTCCGGACCCGGGACGATTTCCATCAGCTCTTCGGGGCTGAGGCTCGGATTGTCGATAAGAGCAACGGACGCGTCAATCACTTCGCCCAGATTGTGCGGCGGAATGTTGGTTGCCATGCCGACGGCGATACCCCCTGCCCCGTTGACCAGCAGGTCCGGGAATTTGGCAGGCAGAACAGCCGGTTCGCTTTCGGAGCCGTCATAGTTATCGACGAAATCGACGGTGTCCTTGTCCAGATCGTCCAACAGCGTGGAGGCGACCTTTTCAAGGCGACATTCGGTATAACGCATGGCAGCAGCACTGTCGCCATCGACCGAGCCGAAGTTACCCTGGCCCTCGACAAGCGGAACGCGCAGGGAGAAGTCCTGCGTCATGCGCACCAATGCATCATAAATGGCACTATCACCATGAGGGTGATATTTACCCATGACGTCACCGACAACACGCGCAGACTTGCGGTACGCCTTATTCCACTCGTAGCCATTTTCATGCATCGAATAAAGAATACGGCGATGCACCGGCTTGAGGCCGTCGCGAACATCGGGCAGCGCACGAGACACGATCACGCTCATCGCATAATCGAGATAACTGCGCTTCATTTCATCCGTTATGGATACGGGCTTGATATCGGTACCGGGACCGTCGCCCGAGAGTGTATCTTGTGTATCTGTCAAAGGAGAATCTCTATCCCTGTCAAAAGGTATCCCTGTATAGCTGATTTAGCCTCGCGCAGCAAAGTTTTGCTCGCTTCCTGTGCGCAAAATGGCGCAACAATCACAGGATGGATGTTGAATATGCTGCACGCATGGTCAATGATGGGGTTCACATTTGATATTGCATTGCTTTATCGCTCATTGTCCAACCCTGTTTTTCGCAGAAAGGCGCCCTGAATGCCGCCAATTGACGTCATGCTCAATGCATTTGTCACCCTTTTCGTTACCATTGATCCGATTGGCCTTGCGCCGATCTTTCTTGCTGTAACCAGTGGTGCGTCCAAACAGGCACGCATTAAAATCGGGACGCGAGCGGTCATCGTGGCTGCCGGTATTTTATTGATTTTCGCGCTGATTGGCCATGTCATACTGCAGGTGCTGGGTATTTCGCTGCCAGCCTTCCGAATCGCCGGTGGTCTTCTGTTGTTTGCCATCGCCTTCGAAATGGTGTTTGAAAAGCGCGAAAAGCGGAAATCGCAGTCTGCCGAGCAAGCGCTCTCAGATGATGAGATGCATGACATTGCTGTTTTCCCATTGGCGATCCCGCTCATCGCCGGGCCCGGCGCTATCTCCGCCGTGCTGCTTTTGGGCTCTCAATCCTCTGACTGGATCAGCCGCGGGGCGATCTTCGCGATCGTCATTTTTGTGCTTTTGCTGGTGCTGTTGACCTTCGTCATTGCGGGCTGGGTGGAGAAGATGATGGGCGAAAGCGGACGGAACATCCTGACCCGCCTGCTCGGCGTTCTTCTCGCCGCGCTTTCGGTGCAATTCATCGCCGATGGCATCAAGGCGATCATCGCTGTTGGGTGAAGGTCTGGAGGGGGGCATTGCGGGCATTGTTCTGAAATTGCATGTCGATCAATCAAATCAAGCACACTCAGTTCTCCGTGACTACTTTGTTAACCCTAATTTCGATCAAAAAGGTCTCTAATATTGAGATTAACTTTCACGGAGAAAAGTCGAGCGAGTTTGTGAAATAGGCTCTCGCTAGGTCGAAAACTAACAGATCGTCGAAATGTTTTCCCCTCTTCTGTAAGCTCGTTGGCGAACTCGCCTTCAACTACGTAACCACAGTCCTTCAATTGTTCCACAATCTCTGGGAGTTGATCTACTTCAGAAAGTAGTTCGTTTCCGGTGATCCGGTGGCCATGCTCAGTAGCCGTTTTCATATTAGCCTCGATTTGAGCTTCTGTACTATACCCCATATCGATAAGACCCAATGCCAAGCTATCAGCTGGTGGAAAAAAGTATTGGAAGATATTCAACTCGCAAAGTCGTTCTTTAACCTTGTCAATTTTCTTTATGTCGCTGAATAAATCCCAATCATCGTCTGATAATTCGTAAGTTGGTAAAGGACAAATTCCTTGCTGTCTATCTGCTGCCAAATTATCTATTTTTGAAAATTTTGTCAGAGCGTCAACAAGGAGCTGAGGCAAGTCCTCGCTATTTGTAGATCGCGCCATCTCCTTCCAATCAATTGATGTGATTTGTTCCATGAAGGTGAGTACATGAGATTTCACTGGAAGATTGCTTTTGGCAATCGAATTTAGTGCAGCAGTAGCAGGTGCCCCGTAAGTCTCCTTCAAAAAATCACTCGCTTTGTCACCTAACTGAGGAAGCATCGTGAGCGGCATGATTTTTTGAATATCGATGGAGCCTGAGTCCGTGAAAAACATATTTCGGGCTGTATGGGCAAGGTCGAGAGCGAGTGGCCTAGCTACAAGAACTTTCACATCGGTCATTGTTGCTTGTACATCAACTCGCATTAGTGCAGCTATTCGAGGATTGTATTCGGCAGAAACCAAAACTACCCGTTTGCTACTATCATCGACCCCGATAGCTTCAACTGGATGTGAAATGCCACTCGCTCCGCGTATCTCCTTGGCTTCACGAAACTCTGTACCAATAGCCGCGCAGAAAGTTTCCCAGATTGGAGGCACATTTTTCTCATTCGTCACAACAATCGATCCTTTAAACAATGTAAGTAGCATAGTTGGATAATTACACTCTAGACAGGATCAATAAAAGGCTTTTGGTAACGCTATACTCCATTGCCAGAATGTTCTGTGTAACTATGAGTTTAGATAACAAGTTTCGAATAGTTGCGCTCTTGAGCAAAAGTCAGCTTCGTCAGCATAGCTGAAACTTGTTCGTCAGTATAAAATGCCTCAATAAAAAGCCCAACACACTGTGCCGGGCTTTTCTTTTGTTTGTGTGCTCTTCCTTCTCGCTAGACCGGCCGGTCAGTCCCTTTGAGGGCGATATAGATGGCCGGGATCACCAGCACTGTCAGCAGGGTGGAGGACGCCAAGCCGAACAGAAGCGAAATGGCGAGGCCCTGGAAGATCGGGTCTGCGAGAATGACCACTGCACCAATCATGGCGGCAAGCGCCGTGAGCATGATGGGTTTGAAGCGGATGGAGCCCGCTTCCAGCAGGACTTCCTCGAGCGGCCGGCCAGACCCCTTTTCATGGCCAACGAAATCGACCAGCAGGATCGAGTTCCTGACGATGATACCAGCAAGCGCAATGAAGCCGATCATCGAGGTGGCCGAGAATGGCGCATGGAAGATCCAGTGACCGATCATGATGCCGATGAGTGTCAGCGGGATTGGCGTCAAGACCACCAGCGGCACGCGGAAGGAGTGGAACTGTGCAACAACAAGGGCATAGATGGCAAGGATGGCGATGCCAAAGGCTGCCCCCATGTCACGGAAGGTGACCCACGTGACTTCCCATTCGCCGTCCCACAAAAGAGCGACCTCGGAATCATCCTCAGGTTGCCCGTGTAGAATGATCTTTGGCTTTGGTAGATCACCCCAGTCATGGGAATCGATTTTGTCCTGTACGGCCAGCATGCCGTAAATGGGCGCCTCAAAGTCTCCGGCAAGGTCAGCCTGAACCATCTCGTTGGGCCGTCCATTGTGGCGATAGATCGGGAAGCTTGCCTGCTCGCGATCAATGCGGATCACGTCGCCAAGTTCCACCACGCCGCGTTCGTCGGGAATGGAGTTCTGCGGCACCGGAATGGTCAGGAGCCGTTCGGAAATAGTGAGGTCGGATTTGTCCGGTTTCACGGCGATCTCAACCGGTCGACGTCCGCCGCCCTTATGGGAATAGCCAACCACCTGACCGTTCAGATAATAGGAGATGGTGTTGTAGACATCGCCTTGTGAAACATTGTGATATTCCAGATTATCCTGATCGATGCGTAGGCGTGCCCGTGTCGTCGGTGTGCCGAAGCTATCGTCGACATCGACAATGAACGGAACTTCCTCAAACAGCTTGCGTACTTCGGTTGCCACGGCACGACGGGTTTCCGGATCGGGGCCATAGATCTCGGCAAGAAGCGTCGAGAGAACCGGCGGACCTGGTGGTACTTCCACCACCTTCAGCACGGTGCCTTCAGGGGCTGGCAGATCCTTGATCAGGTCACGCACTTCAAGGGCGATTTCATGGCTCGTGCGGCTTCTATCCGCCTTGCCGGACAGGTTGATTTGCAGATCGCCCATTTCCGGACTTGAGCGGAAGAAATAGTGCCGCACGAGGCCATTGAAGCCAAACGGAGCCGCTGTGCCCGCGTGGGACTGGATGGACTTGATTTCCTCAACGCCCTCCAGTTTGTGGGCAGCCGCCAGCAGAAGCCGGTCGGTATCTTCCATGGAAGAGCCTTCGGGCAGATCAGCAATGAGCTGCATTTCCGACTTGTTGTCAAAGGGCAAGAGCTTCACGGTCACATGCTTGGTATAGATCAGCATGGTCGATCCGATGGTGGCAAAGCCGACGATCAGCAGGAAGGCCCAGGCGTGGCTGCGACCGTGGAGTACGGGTCTGGCAAAGGAGCGATAGACGCGCCCCAACACGCCGCCGTCCTCAGCTTCGCTATGGCCCGGTTTGCCGATGAGATTCATCAGCCATGGGGTCAGCATGACAGCAACGAAGAAGGACAGCACCATTGCGGCAGAGGCGACGGCCGGAATCGGGCTCATATAGGGGCCCATCATGCCGGATACGAACATCATTGGCAGAAGCGCAGCCACAACAGTCAGCGTGGCAATAACAGTCGGGTTGCCCACCTCGGCTACGCCTTCGATGGCTGCCTGAATCTTGGAGCGATCATCCTTCATGGCCCAGTGTCGCGAGATGTTTTCGATCATCACGATGGCATCATCCACGAGGATGCCGATGGCGAAGATCAACGCAAACAGGGATACGCGGTTGATCGTGTAGCCCATCAGATAGGCCGCAGCGAGTGTCAACAGGATGGTCGTCGGGATGACGATCAACACAACGATGCCTTCGCGAACGCCAATGGCGAGCCCCACAAGAATAACGATGGATACGGTCGCCAGCCCCAGATGATAGAGCAGTTCGTTGGCCTTTTCGTTGGCCGTTTCACCATAGTCTCGTGTTACGTCCACCTGAATGCCCTGAGGGATGATTTCCCCTTTGAGCTGTTCGACGCGATCCAGAATGGAATGCGCGATGACAACGGCGTTGGCACCCTTGCGCTTGGCAATGGCCAGCTCAACAGCGGGCAATCTGTTGAAGCCGCCCCCTTCTTTTGGCGTCAGGTTCCAGACGCGGTGGTCATCCTGACTGCCTCCAACCACGATGGTCGCCACATCCTTGACGTAGACCGGGCGTCCATCAAGCGTGGTGAGGAGCAAAAGGCCGATATCAGGCATACCATCAAGGGTCTGACCAACGGCAACAGGCACTGTTTTGCCCGCTTCACGCACGGAACTGGCCGTGAAGGATTTGTTCGCTGCCTGTATCTTGCCAACCAGCTGTTGCAAGGTGACGCCGTAGAGGGCCAGTTTTTCCGGGTCCGGTTCCACGCGGATCTGGTTGGTCTGGCCGCCGACGATATAGGTCAGGCCAATATTGTCGAGCTTGGCCAATTCTACGCGCAGCTCGTCCGCTATGTCATAAAGAGCGGTGTCGTTCCATTTGTCAGCTACCGATGGCTCGGGAGACAGAGTGAGCACCGTGATGGCGACATCATCGATGCCGCGTCCAACGATTAGGGGTTCGGATATGCCCACGGGCATCCGGTCCAGATTGGCGCGGATCTTGTCATGCACCCTGAGAACGGCGGCATCAGAATCCGTTCCCACAAGAAAACGGGCCGTTACGATGACGCGGTCGTCATAGGTGTTGGAATAGACATGATCGATGCCATTGATGCTCTTGATGATGGTTTCCAGCGGTTCCGTGATAAGCTTGACAGCATCTTCTGCCTTGAGGCCATTCGCAGAGACCTGAATATCCACCATCGGCACTGAAATTTGCGGCTCTTCCTCGCGAGGCAACATCATTAGGGCGATGAGGCCAAGCGCGAAAGCCGTAATCAGCATCAAGGGCGTCAGGGGCGACGTGATAAAATTCTTGGCCAGGTTGCCCGAAATGCCAAGAGCATGGGATTTCTTACTCATTTTATGACTTTCGTCCCTTTATGGCTGAATGAGTTCGTCGCCGACAGCAACGCCGGTCAGAATTTCAATCATGTTCTTGCCATTCTCATTGTAGGGTTGGCCCACCTGCACCGCGATTTCAGTCGGTTGGCCGTCTATGCCCTTGGCACGCACAAAATCGATGCCTGAACGGGTGAAGACCAGATCTTGTGGCACGAGATAAGCCTGGCGGCTGCCCGCTCCGACGCGGACCTGAATGCGTTCGCCAACAAAATAGTCGCCCAAGCCTTCAACGCTGGCATCGGCAAGAACCCGCCCATCCGAGATCTCCGGATAAACCTTTACGATCTCGCCGGTTTGCAGACAGGACGGATCGCACTCCATGCCACGACCGGCCAGCTCGATCGGATCGCCCTTCTTGAGGAATTGGGCGTGGCGCTCTGGCAGAGCCATGCGCAGGATATAGTTGTCTTTGGCAATGGTGGCGATGGATTCGCCGGTCATCACCACGGCACCAACCGTGATGGGCACTTCGAGCACACGCCCGGCCTGAGGCGCCAAAACGGCCCCCTCCTCCATCTGGCGAACAACGACTGCTTTTTGTGCTTTGGCAGCTTCGAGATTGCTCTGGGCGACATCAAACTGTGTGTTTGCAGAATCAAGCCGCGCTTTCGTGGTCGAGCCGCGTTCGAATAGTTGCTGGGCCCTATCAAGTTCGGTCTTGAGGTTGGATACTTGTCGCTGCGCCGCATTGATCTGGGCATCAAGGGCTTCGATCTGAAGGCTCAGCTTGGGGTCTCGCACCATGGCGATGGTTTCTCCAGCCTCGACATAGCTGCCCTCAGTGACGTTCAGTTCCTCCACGGTGCCAGATGTCCGCACGCGGGCCGAGAGGGAATCAGTGCTCTGCACGGTGGCAAAAACCGCCTTTTTGTCTTCAATGGATGTTTGCTGGACTGTGAAGCTGTTTGCGGTGGTCGCATAGCCTGCAACGGTCAGAGCGAACAAACAGGCTGAAAGAAAAGTGCCTCGTTTTTGGAGTGCCTTGCGCATGGAAACTCTCTCCTGCTGTCAAATTACGTATATTAGTAATTACGAATATAAGAAAACAATTACATTGTCAAAGCCTCATCTCCAGTTTTTATCTATTTTCATACTCAGGTCTATCCGGTAGAAGATTGAGCGACAATTTGCTTATAGATACCGTCGTTGGGAGAAAATAACGTGGCATCTCACGGTTCAAAGAAAGTCATTTATGCAGCATTGGCTGGCAATACGTTGATTTCAATTACGAAATTCGTCGCAGCTACAATTACAGGATCATCCGCGATGCTGTCGGAAGGCATTCATAGCCTTGTCGATACCGGTAATCAGGGATTGTTACTCTATGGTATAAGACGCTCGGGGAGACCTGCCGACATCAAGCATCCTTTCGGCTATGGGGCTGAATTGTATTTCTGGGCGTTCGTTGTGGCTCTGCTTATTTTTGCTGTCGGTGCCGGTTTGTCTCTGTATGAGGGCATTGAAAAAGTGCTGCATCCCGAACCGATCGGAGACCCGACGATCAACTTTGTCGTATTGGGAGTAGCCTTCTGCTTTGAAGGGTGGGCCTGGTTTGTGGCCTTGCGCGAATTCCGCAATACGAAGGGCAAGCGGAGTTATTTTCAGGCGGTTGCCGACTCCAAAGACCCAACAGTCTTCACTGTGCTGTTTGAAGATAGTGCGGCCATGCTCGGCCTCATCGTTGCAGCTGTAGGTATTGGCCTTTCCCATTATCTTGAGCTTCCCTGGATGGATGGGGCGGCCTCTATTGTTATCGGCCTTATTCTTGGCATGACCGCGATATTGCTGGCCTATGAAACCAAGAGCCTGTTGATTGGGGAAGCTGCTTCCACCGAGAGCGAGGCCGAGATCGCTGCAATCGTCAATGCGCATCCGGCCGTGACCACGGTCAATGAATTGCGCACCATGCATCGTGGGCCGAACGAAATTCTGCTCGCGCTTAGTCTTGATTTTCGCGATGACATGATTGTGGGGCAGTTGGAGACAGTGATTGCAGATCTTGAGCGTCACATTCGTGAGCGTGTGCCGCAGGTCCATCGCGTCTATATTGAAGCGCAGTCTTATGTAGACCACAAATCGGTCGAAGCACAGCTGACTTCATCTCATTGAGTTACTCGAGATCCTTTGAACCGATATGCGTTGTAACGACTGGCTAAAAAATAGATCTTTAAAGGAAAAACCCGGCATTGAGCCGGGTTTTTGATTCTTTATCTGTGATGGGATACGCATCAAAACGGAATATCGTCGTCCATTTCGTCGCGGAAGCCACCAGAAGGCTGGCCACCCCCTGAAGGGCCCTGCCCGCCGCCGCCGAAGCCGCCCGGGTTTCCGCCACCATAACCACCGCCACCAGGGCCGCCGAAATCGCCGCCACCGGACTGGCCGCCGCCAAATCCGCCACCGCCACCGCCTTCGCCGCGGTTATCCAGCATGGTGAGGTTGCCATTAAAGCCTTGTAAGACGACTTCTGTGGAATATCGATCCTGTCCGCTCTGGTCCTGCCACTTGCGCGTCTGCAGCTGGCCTTCCAGATAGACCTTTGAGCCTTTTCTGAGATACTGCTCGGCGATCCGACACAGGCCCTCATTGAAAATGACCACGCGGTGCCATTCGGTCCGTTCGCGCCGTTCGCCAGAGTTGCGATCTTTCCAGCTTTCGGAAGTGGCGACAGACAGGTTGCAGATCGGGCGGCCATCCTGAGTTCTGCGAATATCGGGATCTGCTCCCAGATTGCCAACCAGAATGACTTTGTTTACGCTACCGGCCATTGCTTTGTCCTTTGTTTCTTTGCTGTGTCCTGATGATCCGATCAGGGTTTTGGCACAGCATATGCGGCTTCGCTGCTGACTTCCATATGGGCTTTGGCGCAATCCCCATCCTTTGGTTCATGCGTAATTTGCATAGTCGTGTTGCAATGAATAGGTTCACAACATAGAACAAATCAGGTACAAATAAAAGCCCTGCGCCTAACATGACCATGATTGGAAGCAATCAAAATTGGCCATTGCCTTGATTTTTATAAACCGATATTGCATCGGGAGAAAAATGTGACCCGTTGCCAAGGGAGCTGTGATCTCTGGCTCTCCAGGCATCGTAAAGCATAGTCGGGTGAAAACCAGACGCCTGCCTCGCGCTGATAGAAAGACTGTTTGACATGACGATTGATAAAAAAGTGTCCGTTGCACCTTCGATGAAAGCGATATCGATTCGCGGTGCCCGGGAACATAATCTCAAGAATGTTGATCTTGATATTCCGCGCGATCAGCTCGTGGTCATGACCGGCCTGTCTGGCTCCGGCAAAAGCTCGCTAGCGTTTGATACCGTCTATGCCGAAGGGCAGCGACGCTATGTTGAATCCCTCTCGGCCTATGCTCGCCAGTTTCTTGAAATGATGCAGAAGCCCGATGTGGATTCCATTGAGGGGCTTTCGCCTGCCATTTCCATCGAACAGAAAACGACCTCGCGTAACCCGCGTTCGACAGTCGGGACCGTGACTGAGATCTATGACTATCTGCGCCTTCTGTTCGCGCGCGTGGGTATTCCTTATAGTCCGGCGACAGGCTTGCCGATTGAAAGCCAGACGGTCAGCCAGATGGTGGACCGTGTCATGGAGCTGCCCGAGAAGACCCGCTTTTTGCTTTTGGCGCCCATTGTGCGTGGGCGCAAGGGCGAGTTCCGCAAGGAGTTAGCCGAGTTGGTCAAGCGCGGGCTCACGCGCTTCCGGATTGACGGGCAGATGTATGATGACGGCGATTTGCCGACGCTGGACAAGAAGTTCAAACACAATATCGAGGTTGTCGTTCACCGTATGGTGGTCAAGGAAGGCATCGAGAAACGCCTTGCCGACTCGCTCGAATTGGCTCTGGAGTTGGCCGATGGGCTGGCCATCGTCGAAATGGTGGATCAGAAGGAAGAGAATGGGGAAGCCAAGCGGATTACTTTTTCGGAGAAGTTCGCCTGCCCTGTTTCCGGTTTCACCATTCCGGAGATCGAACCAAGGCTCTTTTCCTTTAACAATCCGTTCGGCGCCTGCCCTGTTTGTGATGGTCTGGGGAGTGAACTTCAGGTGAGCCCCGAGCTCGTCATCCCTGACAACTCCCGGAGCATCAAGGATGGGGCGATTGCGCCTTGGTCCAAGACCTCGTCTCCCTTCTATCGCCAGACGTTGGAGGCGTTGGCCAAGCATTTCGATTTCTCTCTTACGGTTCCCTGGATCGAGCTGCCCTTCAAGGCGCAGGAAGTCATTCTCTATGGTACCGGCAAGGAGAAGGTGCTCTTTGTTTATGATGACGGGGCGCGATCCTACAAGACGACCAAACCGTTTGAAGGTGTCATTCCCAATCTTGAGCGTCGGTTTAGAGAAACCGAGAGCAGCATGGTGCGCGAGGATATTGGCAAATATCAATCTGCCCACGCTTGCTCTGCCTGTGATGGGCATCGCCTCAAACCCGAAGCGCTTGCGGTCAAGCTGGATGGCAAGCATATCTCACAGATTTCAAGTCTTTCCATTCGCGCCGCAGCCCGGTGGGTGCAGGATCTGCCCGCCACCCTGTCTGAAAAACAGATCGAGATTGCGGAACGTATCCTTAAGGAAATTCGCGAACGGCTGAAGTTCCTCAACGATGTTGGCCTTGAATATCTGACGCTCTCGCGTGGTTCGGGGTCGCTCTCTGGCGGTGAAAGCCAGCGCATCCGGTTGGCCTCCCAGATTGGTTCTGGGTTGACCGGAGTTCTTTATGTTTTGGATGAGCCATCTATCGGCTTGCATCAACGCGATAACGCACGCTTATTGGAAACACTCAAGCATTTGAGGGATCTAGGCAACACGGTGATTGTCGTTGAGCATGATGAAGACGCTGTGTTGGAAGCTGACTTCGTTGTCGATGTTGGGCCTGGGGCTGGTATTCACGGTGGGCACATTGTGTCTCAAGGCACGCCGGCCGAAATCATGGCCGATCCGGCGTCTCTCACGGGCCAGTATCTTTCTGGTGCGAAGACCGTTTCTGTTGACCATAGTCGCCGCAAGGGAAAGAAAAAGAAACAGATCACGGTCGTCAATGCGCGTGGCAACAACCTCAAAAATGTTACGGCTTCCATTCCTCTTGGCACTTTTACATGTGTGACCGGGGTGTCTGGCGGCGGCAAGTCCACTTTCCTTATTGATACGCTATATAAGAGCGCGGCCATGAAGCTGAACAGGGCGAGGGAGATGCCCTCGCCGCATGAGCGGATCGAAGGGCTGGAGTATGTCGACAAGGTGATCGATATCGACCAGTCCCCCATCGGACGGACGCCGCGCTCCAACCCGGCCACCTATACTGGCGCCTTCACGCCTATTAGAGACTGGTTCGCGGGGCTGCCCGAAGCCAAGGCGCGCGGCTATGCACCCGGTCGCTTTTCCTTCAATGTTAAAGGCGGGCGCTGTGAAGCTTGTCAGGGCGACGGCGTCATCAAGATCGAGATGCATTTCCTGCCGGATGTCTATGTTACATGTGATGTTTGCAAAGGGCATCGCTATAACCGAGAAACACTGGAAGTTCAGTTCAAGGGTAAGTCGATTTCAGACGTACTTGATATGACCGTTGATGAAGCGGCTGACTTCTTCTCTGCGGTTCCTGCTGTACGTGACAGGATGGTGACTTTGCAACGGGTCGGTTTGGGCTATGTGAAAGTGGGGCAACAAGCCACGACGCTTTCTGGTGGCGAGGCGCAAAGGGTCAAGCTTGCCAAGGAGCTTTCGAAACGCTCAACGGGGCGGACGCTCTATATTCTGGATGAACCGACCACAGGCTTGCATTTTCATGATGTGGCCAAGCTGCTCGAAGTTCTTCATGAATTGGTCAATCAGGGCAACACGGTTGCCGTGATTGAGCATAATCTTGAAGTGATCCAGACTGCAGACTGGATTCTTGATCTTGGACCGGAAGGTGGTGACGGCGGCGGGCAGATCGTCGTTGAAGGAACGCCTGAGGACGTCATGAAGTGCGAAGAAAGCTACACGGGTCAGTTTTTGAAAGAACTGAAGGAACGGCGTGATTCTAAATCGTGAGTCCTTTTTGATTTTTATTGAGGGAAAATACGTAATACTTTCGGCGATGCACAATGAGAATTGTTTCTGGGAAAAATTTCAAGATATTGAACTTGTTCATTTTTTTCCAAAACTCTCATTGTGTTTTAGCATGCATTGATCTAAATCACTGATGTGATCGCTATTTGTGTTGCGTTGCAAAATTCGCAATAATGAATATTGCAATTTTCTGACTTTCCTTCTCAAGATTTTTGCTTTTCACAAGCCCCCTGCTCTTGACCAAGTAAGCATACGTCCTACTACGTATGTTCGCGTGATTTTGAGATTCGAAACCGCATATTTCCAAGTCATTGAAGTGATGTATTAATTTCCTGAATTTCGTTCTGGCTATGCGAAATGTGCGAGGCCTTTGAAATAGCAATGACGGTTTTGCATGATCTGCAAGACAGCTATGCATATTTTTGCAGTGCAAATGTCGGGTGTCTTTTGCTATCTATTTATCAACAGCAACGAGATGTTGATTAAAAAACGAAACAGTCATCTCTTTAGAGATGCAGAGTCACTTGAAGGTTCGGCAACGTAGGATCGAAAAGATGCTTGATACGGTTGTTCAGAATTATAGGCAGTGGCGCAATTTTCGTGACACGGTCGATAATCTTAATCGTCTGTCGAATAGAGAATGCGAAGTCAGCATTTCTCGTGCAGACGTAACGCAGACCGCACGACGCGCGGTTGGTATGTAACAGATTTATAGGAATCCAGACTTTCTCCTCCTCCCGAAAGTCTGAGACGTTTCGAAACGATTCCTCCCCGTTTTGAAACACCCTTAGAAGCCCACCGGATCTCCTCCCCCGGTGGGCTTTTCTAATTTCAGGCATTAAATCCAAAGAATCGACACTCAACGGTCAGTGGCCGCAGAATGTGTTTTTTGTTATGCGTAGATGCTCTGCCAGCCAGCTATCTCCAGGCTTAGCGGCTGAGCATCATGGTGTGCTGTGGGATAAAAGAGGCTCTAATGTCTGGCTGGGGATTCAGCCATCCAGTCTTCCAGAGGCTTGATCTTGGGAAAGACGCCATTGTCATAGATCCAGCTATCGATCGCGTAGCGTCTGTCATTCTCGGTATTGAGTACGACGGCGGTTGCGTGAGGGTAGCGGCCATCAAGGAAGAAGCCTCGTGCGACCGGCGATTGAACCTTGTGGTATTTCAGAAAGCCATGCTGCTGGGCAAAAGTGATGAGCGATGTGGTGTTACTGGCTTCGTCTATGCAGTCCATCTGGCCGGGGACGCCGGCATTCCTCATATCCAGCCCACCCTTGTCCTTATCTGAACCGACATAGGGGCCGACACGTTTTTCAAACCAAGCGACGGCATTGCCTATGGCCTTAAGCTCCGCCTCGGGGCTTTTGCGCCCGGCGTGGAGTATTCTCTTGAGTTTTGCAAGATCGCCCTTGGTAAAGTGATAGCCATATTTCAGGCTGCAGCCGAATGCGTGGCAAACATAGATGGTAGTTTTCGTGGGGGCGCGATTGTTCATGGCGCTGATCCAGCCGCTGGTGGAGCTGGATGTCTGGGCGTTGCATCCTGCCAACGCAATCAAAAGGGGAACGGTTGTTATGAGTTTGAATTTCATGAAGATTGTTCCCGTTTGATAGGCCTTCGATCTGTGGTTCAATGTGTGTTATCACTGCGTCGTCAAACTGCCAACAAAAAAGTGGCTATTGTCCTACGAACAAGACCCGAGTTTCCTGCGATGAAATTTGAGTCAGATTTTCAGCATGTCTTGCATTTTTCCAAAACAGTGTTAGGTATCGCTACTCGACGGATTTCTGCCGGTTCGTCAGGCATAGTCAATCCAAACAGAAAGATCAGCGAAGTGACACAGAGCAACAAATCGGTGCGTATCATCGGGGCCGGGCTTGCCGGATCAGAGGCCGCCTGGCAACTGGCCAATGCGGGCATTCCGGTTACCCTTCATGAAATGAGGCCGAATCGTTCAACGGATGCTCATTTGACGGATCATTGCGCCGAGCTTGTATGCTCCAACTCTTTCCGTTCGGATGATCATGAGGCCAATGCGGTTGGCCTGTTGCATCAGGAAATGCGTGAAGCTGGCTCGCTGATCATGGCATGCGCAGATGCCAATTCCATTCCGGCTGGCGGCGCTTTGGCGGTTGCAAGGGAAGCTTTTTCTGAAGCGGTGACGGAAAAGCTCTCCAGTCATCCCCTGATAGTGATTGAACGGGGCGAGCTGGACTCCTTGCCCTCTGCGGATGAAGGCCCTTGTTTGGTGGCGACCGGTCCTTTGACGTCCGAGGCCCTGTCCAAGTCTATTTTGGCGCTGACGGGCGAAGAGTCCCTCGCCTTTTATGATGCGATTGCGCCAATCATTCATTTCGATTCCATCGATATGGATAAAGCTTGGTTTCAGTCGCGATATGACAAAAAAGGCCCGTCGGGCACCGGAGCTGACTATATCAACTGCGCCATGAATGAAGCGGAATATACCGCTTTCCTCGAGGCTATGTTGAGCGCTGATAAAGCCGAGTTCAAGGAATGGGAAAAGGCGAAATATTTTGACGGCTGCTTGCCCATCGAGGTCATGGCCGAACGTGGACGGGACACGCCCCGTTATGGTCCGATGAAACCGGTTGGCCTGACCAACCCGCATAAGCCTGATGAAGACCCGTTTGCAGTCGTCCAGCTCAGACAGGATAACAAGTTAGGTACCTTGTTCAATATCGTCGGCTTTCAGACCAAGATGAAATATGGTGCGCAAGCTGAGGTGTTTCGTATGATCCCGGGGTTGGAAAATGCCCAGTTCGCGCGGCTTGGCGGTATTCATCGCAATACCTTCCTCAATTCGCCCAAGCTTCTTGATGAAAGCTTGCGGCTGAAGAGCCATCCGCACCTGCGTTTTGCCGGACAGATTACCGGTTGTGAAGGCTATGTGGAATCCGCTTCTATTGGCTTGCTCGCTGGTCGTTTCATTGCAGCTGAAATGCATGAGCGGGCTGCTGTGCCTCCACCTGAGACTACGGCTTTTGGTGCCTTGTTGGCTCATATTACCGGTGGGCACTTGATTGACTCCAACGGAGGCAAACGCTCTTTCCAGCCAATGAATATCAATTTTGGCTTGTTTCCACCGGTCGAATTTTCTCGCCGACGTGAGGATGGATCCAAGATGCGTGGCGTAGAAAAGCAGCTGTCCAAGAAAAAAGCTCTTTCCAAACGCGCGCTGGATGACACCAAAGCCTGGTTGGACGCCATTCAAATCAGTTGATTTCTAGAATTTGCTGGCCATACGCCAAATGCTCCAATAGCTGCGCCAGTTGGAAATCTCAAGATGATCATGAGGTTTCCACTGGCGTTTTAGTAATATTGGCAGAACAGGTGCGAGCGCCATAAAGGCTGGTGTCAGATGGGCGTTTCCACCCTCTTTTATGTCCTTGAGACCCTCTATGGACTCTTTGTGCAAATCGGACGCTTTCTGGCACAAGGCCATGATCGCCTCTGCGCTCTGCTTGGAGTGCGGCGTAGCGTAAAGGTCCTGCTCGGAAAGGCCAAAACTTTCAAATATATCAAGCGGCAGAAAGAGCCGTTTTGCCTTTGCCGCTTCTGGCCACGTCCGAAGGTGTTCAGCCAGGCTTATGGCCTTGCCTGCTGTCATGAATAGCAGGGCAAGCTGGTCTGGCGATTGGCCATCATTCAAAATGCGACAGGCAAGAGCGAGGCGCATGCCCTTTGTCGATCTCGCGTAGCTATCATAGGTGTTGTCATTCGGAATCGGACTGGTAGAAAGATCTAATGAGTAGGCATCCACGATGGCTTCCAGTTGATCGGACGGGAGCTGGAACTGTTTCTGCGTTTGCTTGAGTGCTGTAGCCAGGGGGCCAATATTGGCCAGCCCGCATCCGTCGGTGAAGTTTGATTGGGTGTCCGATAGGATGTCTCGCCACCATTGCAGTCTGATTTCGCCCATTTCTTTTGAGCTGACCTGAGCGGGTATGCGGCGAAGAGTGGTAAGAAAGGCAAAAAGCGCCATCAGTGCAGGCCGCTTCTCTTGCGGGGCCGTCAGGGCCGCGAAATGGCTGACAGGATCGAGGGCCTTTAATTCACTCTGGCAGAAAGAAAAGACATCTTCGGAACCAGACATGGAGTACTCCGCGTTGATGGTCGGTTATGACACCGGAAATAACGCCGCAGCAACGGCCCGGTCCTCAGATAGCAGAATATTCAAGGTTCTTACCGCTGCGCCCGTGTTCATGATATCCAGCTTTATGCCCGCTTGACGCATGTGGTTCGCAAGCGATTGGGCGAGTGGCACAATGAGATTGCCCGTTCCAAGGATCAGAAGTTCGATGTCGCGGCTTTCAGCCAGCAGCTTGGCAAAGTGATCAGTCGTCAGAGCATTGACTGTTTCGACGTCCCAGCGGTGCACGCCACTGGGCAAAAACAGAATGGCTCCCTGATGGGACATTTCGCCAAAGCGGAAGCCGCCATTGCCATAGAAATCGATTGGGTCATGTCCGGGATAATAGGCATCTGTCATTTCAAGGCCGGATGCCGGAGCCATAGTATCTTGGTCTGTTTCAACCGTTGGATCAGTGTCCACGCCAGAGGTTGTCTCTCCGGCGTGGGAATTGTCTTTCAAATTGGGCGAGGCCTTTTTGCCCTGCAGCCATTTGAATACCATCGATCAGGACGCTGCTGTGCCTTCTACTTCTTCTCCATCGTCTGGCTTCTGAACATGTTCAGACCGCAGATTGAAGAAGATCAGCAGTGGGGCTGCGATGAAGATCGATGAGTAGGTGCCGACGAAAACACCCCAGATCATGGCGAAGGTGAAGGAGCGAATGACCTCCCCGCCAAGGAAATAGAGCGAGCCAAGTGCCAGCAAAGTTGTGAAGGATGTCAGGGTCGTACGAGAGAGCGTCCGGTTGATGGACTGGTCAAGCACTTCCTTGAGCGGCATCTTCTTGTATTTGCGCAAATCTTCACGAATACGGTCGTAAACAACCACGGTATCGTTCAAAGAATAACCGACAATCGTCAGGATAGCTGCGATGGTGGTCAGGTTGAAGTCGATCTGCAACAATGCGAACACACCGATGGTCATGATCACGTCATGCGCCGTAGCGGCAACAGCCCCAACAGCAAACTGCCATTCGAACCGGAACCAGATATAGACCATGATGGCGAGCAACGCCGAGAGGACCGAGATGGCGCCGGTCGTTGCCAGTTCGCCCGAAACTCGGGGACCAACCACCTCAACGCGGCGGTAAGTCACTGCGTTGCCGAGGGTTTCCTTGACCAGAGACACGACACGCTGCTGTGCCTCTTCTGCGCTTTCGCCTTCGCCGCCCTGGGTTTGAACGCGGATCAGCACGTCATTCGGTGCGCCGAATTCCTGTACTTCCACATCGCCCAGATCCAACGCATTGAGGTTGCCACGGATAGACGCCAGATCGGCGACATCTTCAGCCGTCTGGATTTCAATCAGCGTACCGCCCTTGAAGTCGATGCCGTAATTGAGGCCCGCGATCAAGAACAATACAATGGATGCGACAAGCAAGGTGGCTGAAAGCGGAAAGCTCCAGTACCGATGCCGCATGAACCGGATTTTGGTGCCATCCGGGATAAAACGAATTGGTTTCATTTTCTTATCTCCGGTAGGTCAGATTGGCAGATTGGATGGGCGACGGTATTTGATCCATGTCGCAACAATCAATCGGTTGAAAGTGAATGCCGAGAAGACGGTCGTTACGATGCCAACGGCCAGCGTAATCGCGAAGCCTCGCACTGGACCAGAGCCCAGAGAGAAGAGGATCACTGCGGCGATGAAGGTCGTGATGTTGGCGTCGAGAATGGTGCCCAAAGCGCGGGAGTAACCCGCATCAATTGCAGCAATTGTAGAGCGACCATAATTGTTTTCTTCTCGTATGCGTTCGAAAATCAGAACGTTGGCGTCCACTGCCATGCCAACAGTCAACACGATACCGGCGATGCCGGGCAATGTGAGCGTGGCACCGAGGAAGGAAAGTACCCCGAGCAACAGGCAAACGTTCACCGCCAGCGCGATATTGGCAAAAATGCCGAACAGGCCATAGGCAATGATCATGAAGATCACGACGGCAAAAGCACCCACGATACCGGCAATTTCACCGGCAGCAATGGAGTCAGCACCAAGGCCCGGACCAACCGTCCGTTCTTCAACAATGGTCAGCTTGGCGGGCAACGCACCGGCGCGCATCAACACGGCAAGGTCGTTGGCGCTTTCGGCTGTAAAGGAGCCGGAAATAATGCCGGAACCGCCGCGGATTGGTTCACGGATGGATGGGGCTGAAATAACCTCATCATCAAGTACGATGGCGAATGGCAGGCCAACATTCTGCTCGGTAACGCGAGCAAACTTTTTGGCGCCCGATGTATTGAAGCGGAAGGAGACAACCGGTTCGTTTGTACGGGAATCAAATGTGGGCTGCGCGTCATCCAGTTCGTCACCGGAAATCAGAACGCGTTTCTTGACGAGATATGGAACACGGTTTTCCTGAGCTGTCGGGTTCTGTGGATCGTCAGCCTCGTAGAGAATTTCGGAATCCAGCGGTGGACGCGTCTGAAGAGCCGTTTCTGGCGCCATGGACGTGTCGACCATACGGAAAGACAGGTTCGCGGTTGTTTCTAGAATGTCTTTCAGGCGATCCGGGTCTTGCAGGCCAGGGACCTGAACGAGAATGCGATCTTCCCCTTCGCGCTGAATGGATGGTTCGGTCGTTCCGAGTTCGTCAACGCGGCGGCGAATGACTTCTACCGACTGAGCCACTGCGTTTGATACGCGCGAGGTGATGCCCTCCTCGGTCAACACAAGGCGCATCAGGCCATCGTCATTGACTTCGAGCGAGGTTTCCATCGCGCCACCACCAGTGAGTAGCGAGGTCGAGACAGGTTGAACCAGATCTTGCAATTTTTCACGCGCAGCGTCTAGCTGCGTGATATCGCGGATGCGGACCTGAACAGCGCCATCTCTAGCAGCCAGACCAGTGTAACCGATTTTATCTTCACGCAAAGCAGAACGAACATCACCGCGCAGGATCTCGAGCCGATCCTCGATAATGCCTTCTTTTTCCACCTGCATGAGAATGTGCGCACCACCTTGCAGGTCAAGACCAAGCACAATCTTGCTGTTTGGCAGCCAGCTTGGATAATCGTCTTGCAGTTCCTGGTCGGAAAAGAGGTTGGGAATAGAAAAGAGAAGGCCTACAATAACCACTAGTAAAACCAGTGTCACCTTCCATCGGGCAAAATGTAGCATAAGGCTATCCTACCACCATAGGCAGTGCACCCGGACCATGTCCGAGTGCATATGAGTATCAAATATTCGAATGCGATTATTTAGCGTCGCCTGCTGGTTCGCTCTTGGAGCGGACTTCGGCAATCGACTTACGCATCAATTTGATCTTTACGCCTTCTGCAATTTCGACAGAAATTTCATTTTCGTCAGTCGCATTGGTCACTTTGCCGACAATGCCGCCATTGGAGACGATTGTGTCGCCACGACGAACATTGGAAATCAATGCAGCGTGCTTTTTCATCTGCTGACGTTGCGGGCGAATGATCAGGAAATACATGATCACGAAAATCAGGATGAACGGCAAAACGGAAATCAGGAATTCCGGACCGGCGGCGGCACCTGCGCCCTGTGCATAAGCTGGCGTTACAAACATTTCTTGCTCCTTTGAGGCCAGTATGGACGTATCCCGTCCCTTTAGGCTTTTGTAAATTTGAGCGGACTATAGCGGTCCCGGCGGAGATTGCAAATAGTCAGTTGATGGTTTGCAACGTCCGGTCCAATTCTGCTAATCAAGGCTTAGACATAATGATCCTTTGTGCAAAGGGAAAGGGTGAAGGCAGCCATTATTGCTGTTTTTCTGCACCTAATTTGGCACAGGGCGACAAAAGACGGAGACTCCGGTTTCATGACTGCCAAAACACTTGCTGATATTGCCGCAATTCTGAAGGACATACATGCGAGCATCGAGCGTGCTGTCCCCCCACTTCCCGAAGATGTGGATCTTGGAGCGGCGGATGCCTTTGTCTGGCATGCAGATCCGGTACCGCATTTGCAGGCGGTCAGTAAGGTGAACCGGGTAGAGCTTTCTCTCCTCAAAGCGGTCGATCGCAACCGCGATATGATCCTTGAAAATACCCAACGTTTTGCCAAGGGCCTGCCTGCCAACAACGCCCTGCTCTGGGGCGCGCGCGGCATGGGCAAGAGTTCGCTCGTGAAGGCCTGTCATGCGGCGGTCAACAAGGAACTGGAAGGCAAGGCGACCGCACTCAAGCTGATAGAGATTGCGCGCGAGGATATCGATAGCCTGCCAATTCTGATGAGTATCCTCAGAGAGCACGAAGAGCGCTGCATTCTCTTCTGTGATGACCTGTCGTTCGATACTGGCGAGACGGCCTATAAGTCGCTCAAGGCGGTTTTGGACGGGGGTATCGAAGGCCGTCCGGGGAATGTATTGTTCTATGCGACCTCGAACCGGCGCCACTTGATGCCACGGGACATGATCGAGAATGAACGCTCAACCTCGATCAACCCGAGTGAGGCCGTACAGGAAAAGGTATCCCTCTCCGATCGTTTCGGGCTTTGGATCGGGTTTCACAATTGCTCTCAGAATGACTATCTGGCGATGGTTGAGGGCTACGTGACTGAATATGGCATCGAGGTGGATGCGGATGAGTTGCGTTCTTCTGCGCTGGAATGGGCAACGACGCGTGGATCCCGCTCAGGCCGTGTAGCCTGGCAGTTCATTCAGGATCTCGCTGGCGCCAAGGGTGTGCAGATTTCGTAAAGACAGCGCCCTTTTGTCTGGCGCTAGTGGGTTATTCTCTGCGCGATGAAACGAAGCTCGGAGCCGATTGCCATTGTTTTGCCGATACGGTCAGGGTGCGTAACGATGAAGGAAGCATCCTCACTCATCGTGTAGCGCGTCCTGTCGTTGATCGGTAGTGTTTGTTCATAGAGCTTTCTCAATAAATGCTCTACCTGACTCTGTTCCATCCGCCTGAAGGATCTGGAGTAGAATTCTTCGGCGCAATCATATCCCTTGATGACCCAGTCAGACATAAAATCCTCCCAGTGTTAAGGTGCATTTGATGGGCCTTACAATGCGAGTTTACGCCTGTTTGCTCTTCTCCTCAATTCAAACAAGGGATATAGAAACCCCGCCAGCGGATGCTAACGGGGTTTCAATTTGTGTCGTGTGCGACCAGACGCTAGAGAGCGGCCAGAATGCGGTCGAGGGCTTCTTGAACCTTGGCTTTCAGTTCATTCTGCTCGGCCAGTTTGGCTTTTTGCTCTTCAACGATCTCTGCTGGAGCGTTGGCAACGAACTTCTCGTTGCCCAGCTTTTTCTCGAATTTTTCGGCGACCTTGGCGATCTTGTCGAGGTCTTTTTCGAGACGCGCCTTTTCCGCATCCAGATCGATGATGCCTGCCAGTGGCAGCGCAACGGTTGCTTCATGAACAACAACCTGAGCGGAGCCCTGTGGCACGGCTTCAGAGACCTTGATGTCTTCAACCCGTGCCAGACGTTTGATGATGGCATCATGGGCTGCAAGGCGGGCCTTGGTTTCATCTGATGCACCAACAACTTCAAGCTTGAGCTGGGTAGACGGCTTGATATTCATCTCAGACCGGATCGACCGAATGGCAGTGATCATGTCGACAAGCCAATTGATGTCATCAGCTGCGCCTGTGTCCTTAATGTCATAGCTTGGCCAGTCTTCCAGAATGAGCAGACCCTTGCGAGCCGGACCGGTTTTACCGGTTTCTGCCCAGAGCTCTTCCGTGATGAATGGCATAATCGGATGCAGAAGCAAACAGATCTGGTCCAGAACCCAAGCTGCACAGGCCTGTGTTTCGCTCTTGGCTGCGCTCTCGCCTTCGGCCTGCAGAACAGGTTTGGAAAGCTCGATATACCAGTCGCAATAAAGGTTCCAGACAAAGCGGTAAAGCGTGTTGGCTGCATCATTGAAGCGATAGGCTTCAATGGCGTCAGACACGTCTTTTGCGGCCTTGGCCAACTCGGTAACAATCCACTGGTTGACCGTTTCCTTAACGGTAGACGGATCAAATTCAGCGGTGCGTTCGCAGCCATTCATCTGGGTGAAGCGGGTTGCGTTCCAAAGCTTGGTGCCGAAGTTGCGGTAGCCTGCAACGCGGCTGGTGGCCAGCTTGATGTCGCGTCCCTGTGCGGCCATGGCCGTCAGGGTGAAGCGAACGGCGTCCGCACCATATTCGTCAACCAGATCGAGCGGATCGATGACGTTGCCTTTGGATTTGGACATCTTGGCGCCATGCTCATCGCGCACCAGCGCATGAACATAAACGGTGTGGAACGGCTCTTCCTTCATGAAGTGCATGGACATCATCATCATGCGGGCAACCCAGAAGAAGATGATATCAAAGCCGGTAACCAGAACGTCGGTCTGGTAATAGCGTTCCAGCTCAGGTGTCTTGTCAGGCCAGCCAAGGGTTGAGAATGGCCACAGCGCCGAGGAGAACCAGGTGTCCAGCACGTCTTCGTCGCGCTTCAGGTCTACATCCTTGCCATAATGCGCCTTGGCCTGTTCGGCCGCTTCTGCATCATCATGGGCAACAAAGATGTGATCATCCGGGCCGAACCAGGCCGGAATGCGATGGCCCCACCAGAGCTGACGGGAAATACACCAAGGTTCGATATTTTCCATCCACTCGAAATAGGTCTTTTCCCAATTCTGCGGAACGAACTTGGTGCGCCCTTCCCTGACCGAGTCGATCGCTGGACCCGCAAGGGTCTTGGCGTCGGCAAACCATTGGTCAGTCAGCATTGGTTCAATGACAACACCGGAGCGGTCGCCAAACGGCTGCATGATCTTCTTGTTTTCGACGAAAGGAACGTCGTTGCCTTCTTCATCCTTGGCGAAAACGCAAAGGCCTTCAGCGTTGATGGCGTCAACGATCTGCTTGCGAGCCTCGAAGCGATCAAGACCGCGATATTCGTCAGGAACGAGGTTGATTTCATCCACTTCGCGTTCGCCGGGCAATTCGCCGGTCTTGGCGATTTCCAGTGCTTTGGCAGCGCATTCGGCATAAGGGGCGCCATCGGCGCGCATGCCTGCCTGTACGTCCATCAGACGGTAGCAAGGGATCATGTTGCGTCGGGCAACCTGATAGTCATTAAAATCGTGCGCACCGGTAATTTTAACGGCACCAGAGCCAAAGTCCGGATCGGGATATTCATCACAAATGATCGGGATCAGACGACGATGCTCTTTCGGTCCAACCGGGATTTCACAAAGCTTGCCAACGATTGGTGCATAGCGCTCATCGGACGGATGAACCGCAACGGCGCCATCGCCCAGCATGGTTTCAGGACGGGTCGTTGCAATGGAAATATAGTCGCGTTCTTCGGTGAAGAGGATATTGCCGTCTTCATCCTTCTCGACATAGGTGTAGGTTTCACCGCCTGCGAGTGGATATTTGAAGTGCCACATATGGCCGTCGACTTCCTTGTTCTCGACTTCGAGATCGGAAATCGCGGTTTCAAATTTCGGGTCCCAATTGACCAGGCGTTTGCCACGGTAGATCAGGCCTTCGTTGTAAAGCTGAATGAAAACCTTCTGAACGGCCTTGGAGAGGCCCTCGTCCATAGTGAAGCGTTCGCGAGACCAGTCAGCAGTGGCACCAAGGCGACGCAGCTGATTGAAGATGGTGCCTCCGGATTCGCCCTTCCACTGCCAGACGCGATCAACAAAGGCATCGCGGCCCATGGAGCGGCGGTCCGGCTCATTGTTGGCGGCCAGTTGGCGTTCAACAACCATCTGTGTTGCGATACCTGCATGGTCCATGCCTGGCTGCCAGAGGACGTCCAGCCCCTTCATGCGGTGATAGCGGATCATGACGTCCTGAAGGGTGTTGTTCAGGGCATGTCCCATGTGCAACGAGCCGGTGACGTTCGGCGGTGGGATGACGATGGAGAAGCTGTCCTGTCCATCCTTCTTGCCAGCGCCGGCTTTGAATGCGCCGGCTTTTTCCCATTCATCATAAAGGCGCGGCTCTACGGTCGCCGCATCAAAAGTTTTTTCAAGCATTGCACATCCATATTGCAGATCGCCCAGCGCGTTCGCTTGCAGATCTGTCATTCTGAGGCTTGAACCGACACAAGCAGAGTTACGACAGCGCACTGGTCGGTACGAAAACTGTATCGGTTATGGTGTAAATCCCATTCCCCCAAAGCTGTCAACCATTTGCGAGGCTAACTGGTCAAACTTCGTGCTATGGGCGCAATTTTTACGACAAAAACACGCAATTGGGGGAGTCTTGAGACGATTGTGAAGGAGTTGGGGCGGGCGATCAGCGGTAATGCTGCTCGCCCCTGGACACTCGTTCGATCTCCGCACGCACCAGGCGTTCTACCATCACTGGCAAATTTTGGTCGAGCCATGCCTTGAGCATCGGGCGCAGCATATCTTCGACGACATTTTCAATCGTGCGTGAGTTGTTGTTCAAGATTGTATGAGTCAAATCACCAAAGGCGCTGGTGACCTTCTGAGATGTGTCATCGGAGACCAGAGGTGCGCCGCGTTCGACATTCGGCAGAGGTCCATCGGGCATTGAAGCGGAACTGAAGGCAGACTGAAGAGCTTCAGGAACAGCCTCTTCCAGCTTCTGATTGACGATATCCTCGATCGGAGCCGTTTCCTCCTGCTCCTTGGTCGCCTGCTCTGCATTGGCGAACATGACGTCGTCGTCTTGGGGTTCGACAAAGTCGGATTCTTGCCATTCGGATGAAAGCTCAAGAACGTCTTCTTCCTTGGGGGCTTCTTCCTCTTCCATGGCAGCCATAGCCGCGGCCATGTCGATTTCCTCTTCTTCCGGTTCCGGCTGAGGAGAAGGTTCATCAAACAGGGCGTCGAGCGCTTCCTGACTCATGGCTTCATCGGGATCTGCCTCTGGCTCTTTGGCTGGAGTTGCTTCATCTCCGATAGCAGCTTCTTCATCCGAGATAATCCTACGGATGGAAGCGAGAATCTCCTCCATGGAAGGTTCTTGAGCTGCACTGGAATTTGACATGGCCTCACCCGAAACTAACGACAAACAGGTCATAGAGCGCGCATGTTCCGCCGTGAACATGATTCGCCCATCTTTTAACTATAGAGTGTTTGTCAATTTGTTGAAATCTGTTCCGCAAAAAAGCATCAATGAGATGTGGAGTGAAGGAAATATGCGTTAATTTCCCCGTAATCCTGCTCTTTTCGATCATGCGCAACAAATGAACGATGCTGAAATACTTGTTTTGGTACGCGATCAATTTGGTCTCAGACCTACCAAAACGCGAAAAGCCGACTATGAGCCGGCTTTTCGTTTGAGTTTTCTTCGCGATCTGAATGTTGGCTACTCAGCGTCCATCTGGGGTGCGCAAGCCAACCCACTTGTCACGAACCGCGTTGTAGTGCTCGGTAGGATCGTAACGCTGCACTTTCAGCTTCAGATTGGAAGCGGAAAGATTGCCGGTTGCGGAGGCAACCGCAAAAGATGCAACGATGCGATCATGTTGCGCCTGAACCAAGGCAATGCGTGCAGAGATCAGGTCTTCCTGCTGATCAAGAACGTCGAGCAGTGTACGCTGACCAACTTTCTGTTCTTCGATCACACCCTGCGTGGCCAGTCGTGCTGCCTTGACCTGTGCCTGAGCGGCTGTGATTGACGGGATACTAGCCTGCAGGGCCGCCCATGCGGAAGCGATGCCGGCTCGAATCTGTGCTCGCGCCAGATCCAGCTGGATGCGCGCCTGACCGAGACTTTCCTTGGCCTGACGAACGGCTGAATGGTTGGCGCCGCCAGAGTAAAGCGGAATGCTGATGTTACCGGTAATGGAAGCGCTGTTGGTTGCGCCGTCAATGTTGGCATTATTGTTGTTGTTCGACCAGCTTCGGCCGGCTTGCCCTGTTACTGAAACAGTGGGAAGTAAAGCGCCTTCAGCGATCTTTACAGCCAATTCGGATACATCAACATTGTAGGTTGCTGAGCGGATGGCCGGATGCTGGGAAAGGCCCTGATTGACGGCTGCGTTCAAGGATTTGGGGAACAGATTGTCAACCGAATAGCCGGCAACCAGAGTGCCTGCCTTTTTGCCAACCAGTTGTTCGTAGGTTGCGCGGCTTGCCGTCAGATTGGCTTCCGCAGCATGTACCATGGAAATTGCTGCAGCGAGGCTTGCTTCAGCCTGATTGACGTCGGTATTGATGGTTTCACCAACGGCGAAGCGATCTCTTGCGGAGCGCGCCTGCTCTCTCAGGAAAGCAACATTCTGTTTGCGCAACTCAAGAATGGCCTGGTTCTGCAGGATGTCCATATAAGCTGTGGCTACTTCGAGCAAAACGGACTGTTCTGTGCTTTTGAGGCTTTCTCTTGCTGCTTCAATGGCTGCTTCAGCTTGCTTGACACCATTTTGGGTGCGATTGCCACGATAAAGAATCTGTTGGACCTGAAGCACCATGTTCAGCGTATTGGCTTGGCTATTTTCCAGATACCCGGAACGGAATTCGGAATTTGTCCAACTGCGCTGGGCTGATGCTGTCCCCGAAATCGTCGGGCGATAACCTGCCAGGGCCTGAGGCACATTTTCGTCGGTTGCGCGCAAACCAGCACGCGCCGCGTTGAGCGTCGGGTTGTTGCTATATGCAAGCGACAATGCGTTTGAAAGATTTTCAGCAGAAGCGCCATGCACGTTGCATAGCAGTGCAGTTAAAGCACATAGCGAAATTGTCCGAAGCCTAGCCACACCATTACTCCTAAATGAATTTTCGACATGGTTAGCCTCACCACGTCGATACTTGGATGTTCTTTTGTCGAGGACCATAATAGGAAGACAAATGTATTCCTAGAGGTCAGTCGTTCGATTCTCTTAAAAAAATGTGAATACTGCTTTATTGCAACACTTTAAGAAACGGTGCCGTAAAGATGTAGCCACTATTTTGTCGCACAATGATGTCGTGCATGTGTATCATATTGTGGAAGCTAAAGGATTTCCTCGTGGAAATGTTCTTCCAAGATACTGGTAGCGGTCATTTCTGCTCTTAATTCCTGATTCTGACGGCGAGTCATTATGAAATGATTATCAGGCGATTGCGCTTAGAAATGAAAGGCTTGCGGCTTCTGGAATTCTCTCAGCACTGGCGCGTTGGTATCAAAAGCGGAAATGCTGGAAAAGTTGTCTCCCTTGCGCAGGATGCGCACCGCTTCAGCCATGGTTTTATCACCCTTTGCTGCAACAAGGGTTCCCCCTTCTTTTAACTGCATGAGGAGTGATTGAGGGATCTCTTCCACGGTGCCATTGATGAATATGACATCATAAGGCCCTTCGGAAGGAACGCCTTCTTTTACATCGCCCGGAATTACAGCGACATTGTCATACCCCAGATCCGAAATGGCTGCCTCTGCGGCTGTCGCCAGCGCCTCATCGCTTTCCACTGCAACGACTGTGTTGGATAGCCAAGATGCGATAGCAGCCGTGTACCCAGAGCCAGAGCCGATGATCAGAACGAGATCGTCTGGTTTTATGTCGGCCAGTTGCAGCATTTTCGCCAAAGGCGATGGTTGCGTCATCACGCGCGTATCGGAGATGCGGATGTCTGCGTCCGAATAAGCCAATTCCTGTTTGCTGTCTGGAACAAACTTTTCTCGCGGCACCGAAAGGAAGGCTTTCAGAATAGCGTAGGACGTGACATCTGTCGTGCGGATCTGGTTGTCCACCATGTTACGCCGCGCTTGATCGAACTGGATCATCTTCCGAACTCCTCATCGCTTCACAGGCCTGTACCGGCGGGCTTATAGAGTGCACTATATTAAGTGCTATTCCTTCCGTGGGAAGGCGTATTTCTTTTCAATTTCAATATCGCTCTGATGGCGTCGTGGCAAGGGCAAAGGCTGTATATATACTTAAAGGTGTATGACTTTCTGTGCCGGGAGATAAAATTTCTGGGGGTGTTATCAAAAATGTCAAAAATGTCGTGGATTTGGACTTGAGACATCAATAGCCATTTGCTATTGAGCTTCCACCACATACGCACGGATGGCTCGATGGCGGAGTGGTGACGCAGCGGATTGCAAATCCGTGTACGCCGGTTCGATTCCGGCTCGAGCCTCCAACTCTCCTAAATAATTCAAGCGCTTATTAAGACTTGCTAAAGCAGGTCTTCTGGTTTTGTGCATGCTGTGACATCTGCCTCCTCTTTCATGGCGCGCTTTTTACACTGGCCAGATAAGGACATGTCATGCTGCGATTGTGACGGTTCTGTTCCTGCCTTTGCTTTTCGCCTGATAGAGACATTTATCCGCGACGCGTAACAATTCCGTGACAGAATAGACGTTGCTTGTGTTGAGGGATGAGACGCCAAAGCTGGTGGTAACGGAAATCTCCTGATTACAATAGTAGGTTGGCATATTGGCAATGCTTGTGCGGATTCGTTCCGCAATTTGAAAGGCGTCAGCTATTTCGGTCTGGGGTAGCAATATGGTGAACTCCTCCCCTCCAAAACGAGCTGGTGTATCAAAAGCGCGTATCTGGCTGCGACAGATATCTGCGATCTGCTGCAACACTCTGTCCCCTGCCGCATGGCCATAAGAATCATTCACTTTCTTGAATCTGTCGATATCGAAAAGGATCAGACTCAAATCGGAATCATATCGTTTTGAACGTTCAAGTTCTTGTCGCGCCTTGAGCCAAAAGCCCTGTCTTTGTTGCAGTCCGGTCAGGCAATCGAATGTTGCGAGAGATCTGAGTTCGATTTCGTCAATCACAACGCGCCCCATATCATATAGATTGGCCAGTTGATCGTGAGTAAGCTTGCGTGGCTTGTGGTCCATGATGCAAAGGACGCCAAGATGATGGCCCGAAGGCGATGTCAAAGGCACGCCCGCGTAAAAGCGGATCTTGTGCGGGCCCTGTACGATATCGGAGTTTTTGAAGCGATCATCCAGCAAACTGTCTTCGACAACGAGTGGGTGGCCACTTTCCAATGCGACGGCGCAAAAAGACCCTTCTCTGGTGGCCTCATCCAGATGCAGCCCCTGCTTGGATTTGAACCATTGGCGGTTTTCGTCTGCAAGGGAAATGAGGGCGATTGGGGTATCAAACAAATCTCTGGTCAGGCGTGTAATGCGGTCAAATGTCTCTTCTGGTTCGGTGTCCAGAATCGCATAGCGCTTCAATTCCTGCAGGCGGCGATGTTCAGTACAAGTCACCAGAAAACTCCCTTGGCTGGTGGGGGCAATTTGGCCGGTATTTTGCATAGAGTTTATTAATAAAATGTGACCTCAAGTTGTGATCGTAATTGAATAAAACTTGCTGAAATTTGCACTTTCATGCGGAATGAAATGGCCTTTCTCTAAATGGATAATTTCTGGCGTGTTCTTGACAAACATGGATAGAAAAAAAATTTGTCATTACATAGATTTACAGACGTTTCATTAGTTATGTTGGGGTCTGATGCGAACATGACCCAGGCCTTTTCTGCTATTGAAAAATTGATTACAATTGCATCTATTGGGCGGCCCTGTTGGGAAAGGTGCAAAAGTTAACGCAATGGGTGCGCTTTATTTGTAAATGCTATTGTTTTGTTGAATTCTCAAATCAATTTGGCATTGGCAATTATTCTGGTCATATCAATCCGAACGGTTGCTCAAAAGCCCGTTTGGGTTTGCATCCCATGGCTAAAAGGTCTATGCGTTAGTCTCAATTGCCGAACAATTTGGGGCTTGGATTATGGTAGCCAGCGACGACAACATTATGATGCATGGGGGCGATCTGTCCGCAGCAATGAACCGATATGGCGGAACACGGGAAGGTTGGCTGGATCTATCTGCTGGTATCAACCACGTGTCTTATCCATTTGATAGAGATTCTGCACTGGATTCAATTGGTTGTCTTCCGACACAAGCGGATCTTGTCGATTGTCTGGCAGCTGCGCGCGTGGCTTACAATGTTCCCGATGAAGTATCGATTGTTGCGTCATCCGGGACGCAGTCTCTTATTCAGTCCATGCCGGTGCTGTTGGGCACAAACCAGAGTTGCCTCATTCTCGGACCGACCTATTCTGAGCATCAGCGCGCCATGGCGCGTGCCGGTGTTGATGTGGCGATGGTCAATGAAGTGCCGAAGGAATTCTTCCCGGGCGATTGCCTGCTGGTTTGCAACCCGAACAATCCGGATGGTCGAACGCTGGAAGCTGAGTTGCTCGTTGAATTGGCGAGCAAGCTGCATCGCCAGCGGGGACTACTCATCGTTGATGAGGCCTTTGCGGATGTAAATCCTCAGTTGAGCGTAATGCCGCATCTCGCTGAAATGCCAAACTGCGTCATTCTGCGCTCCTTTGGCAAATTCTTTGGTCTATCCGGCATCCGGCTCGGCTTCCTCATGGGGCATGAGGTCCAGATTAGCAAGATTCGCGACATGCTGGGTCCTTGGGCTGTTTCCACCCCTGCCCTGCGCGTTGGCACTCAAGCGCTGAGTGATCTGGAATGGCAAAAGAGCCAGCGTGAAAAGCTTCAGGCTCAAGCCGAGCTGATGGACAAGGTACTCGATAAACGTGGTCTTTACACCGCTGGAGGCACGTCGCTTTTCCGTCTGGTGATCAAGGAAGACGCGCGCGATCTTCACCGCAAGCTGGCTGAAATGCACATCTGGTCACGTATCTTCGACTATCGCTCCGATTATATCCGTTTCGGTATTCCTATCGATCAGAAAGCGATGAACCGATTTGACGAAGCACTTGGCAAGGTTATGTATCGGTGATTCCATTTGGTGGACTGTTCGCTGGTGCGGTCCTTCTGGCTTTGCTTCTGGACGCGGTGTTTGGTGAGCCTGATTGGTTATGGCGCCGGATGCCGCATCCTGTGGTTTTTTTCGGTAAAGCGATTTCCTTTTTCGAGACACGTTTCAATCGCCCCAAGGACCAAAGTGCCTTATTGGGGCGGTTAGCGGGGACTTTTTCCCTGGCTATCCTTCTTCTGCTGGGCTGCGCTCTGGGAACCGGGATACAGCTCGGGTTGATGGAGCTTGGTGGCGTTGGGGGCGTTCTGATTGCCGTGATTGCTTCGACCCTGCTCGCTCAGAAAAGTCTTTATGAGCATGTGGAGCGGGTCGCCGTGCCGCTATCTCAATCTGACTTGCAAGGTGCACGCGCTGCTGTTTCCATGATTGTCGGACGCGACACCAGTAAGCTAGACGAGGCGGGCGTTACGCGCGCGGCCATAGAGAGTCTTGCGGAGAACTATTCCGATGGAATCGTTGCACCACTTTTTTGGCTGGTGCTGTTCGGGCTGCCGGGGCTTATTTGCTATAAAATCGTCAATACTGCCGATAGCATGATTGGTCACCGGAATGAGCGCTACCTCTATTTCGGCTGGGCGGCGGCGAGGCTCGATGATGTGCTCAATCTCATTCCGGCGCGTCTCACCATGATTCTATTGCTTTTCTCGCCTGTTTCCCTGCATCGCTCCCGCACGGTTGCCTTCCAGTCATGGACGCGCTTTTTCGCTGATGCACGGCGCCACCGGTCTCCCAACGCCGGCTGGCCTGAAGGGGCCATGGCGCGCAGGCTTGACATTGCCCTCTCCGGCCCGCGCTATTATGAAGGCGTGTTGGTGGATGAGCCGTTTGTCAACGACACCGGAAGGCGGCAGATCGGAGCAGATGATATTGTGCTGGCTCTAAAGCTGTATGGACGTGCCTGTCAGTGTCAGTTTGTGATCGTTGCACTGCTTGGCACCGGCGCTCTGATCTAAAGGCTGGAAGTCCTTGTGTAGAGCTTCCGACTTATTGCCTCTTCGTCAAAGAACGAGCTTTGGTTGGTCATTTGGTTTGAGCAGAAGGGGTAAGCCACAGCGCACTTCAACGACTCGCTCACACGCTTTGGCAAGTTGCTGATTCAATCTGCCCTGATGGTCGCGGAATTGCCGCACCTGCGGGGATGACGGAACAATCCCCTGCCCCACTTCATTTGAAACGATAACAATATGAGCATGCGTTTCTGCCATGGCATCGAGAAAACCGCCCACATGGTCTTGCAGTGGTAAATCATGATAAATCAGATTGTTAAGCCAAAGAGTGGCACAGTCGATTAGAAGCACTGTCTCTGCGTTGTCATGTTCTTTCACGACGCGATCAATGGCGATCTCTTCTTCGATCGCTTGCCAGCGTGGGCCCCGGTCGTCCTTGTGTTTCTGTATCCGTGCTGCCATCTCCTTGTCGCCAGAAAAAACCGGTGACGTAGCCACATAGATCAGATTGAAGGGACTGTCTTCACAGAGCGTCTGAGCAAATGCGCTTTTGCCAGATCTCGCTCCGCCCACAACGAGCGTCGTTCGTGCGGAATGCGTCTTCATGCCAGATCATGCTCCTGTGTTTTCTGAGGCGCTGGAAGCAGTTGGCTTCTCTTGCGCTTTTCCATCTTGATGGCGATCTTTCTGCGATATTTGCGTAAGAATGGCAAATCGATCGAAAGGATCAGTAGGCCGAGCGGGAGCATCCAGAATCCGAGGATCGGTAAGAAGCCAAGTATACCACCCAGAATCAAAAGCACGCCCAAGACCTTTCTGGCAAATGGTGACTGGGGTATTTTTATCGTTTTGGGACCAAAGCGAAATTCTTTTTGCGGGCTGATCATCTGACGGGCAATCTTTGCGATGTTGTTGATAATTTACTCTTTTTGCCAATCCACCACAGCAAAACAGCGGAATTATGGCGCTTATGCACTGCTTGGTGCTGTTCTGCAGTTTAAGCTTTCTATGACAGTTGCCCTGTCTTTTCCACTGATCCACAAGAGAAATTAAAAAGATGAAAAAAGGGGCTTGGCAAGCGCGGCTCTCTCCATTAGAAACCACCTCACCAACGTTGAGACGGAAACAACGGATCAACGAAAAAGAGTTTTCCCCAGTAGCTCAGTTGGTAGAGCAAGCGACTGTTAATCGCTGGGTCGCTGGTTCGAGTCCGGCCTGGGGAGCCATATTAAAGGCCTGTTACTTTCGAGTAACAGGCCTTTTTGATTCCTTACATCATGGTGTCGATCAGGCCTTTTTCTTTCCGTATCCGAAGTCTGTCAGAATGGCGAAGAGGCTAGGCACAAGGAAGAGCGACAACACGGTGGCGGTGAGCAAGCCAAAGGCGAGACTGTTGACCAGCGGGATAAGGAATTGCGCCTGTGTGCTCGTCTCGGAGAGCAGCGGCAACAAGCCTGCTATCGTTGTGAGGGATGTCATCACCACAGCGCGCAAACGGGCCTTGGCTGCCTGCTTTGTTGCCTGCAACGGGTCGTGTCCTGCTGCCATTTCCTCATGGATGAAGGATACCAGCAGGATAGAGTTGTTGACTACCACGCCGGAAAGTGTTGCCAATCCCACAAGGCTTGGTATGGAGATATCCAGCCCCATGAGAAGATGGCCGATTACCATGCCGATTGCACCCAGAGGAATGGCTGCCAGCACCACGAAAGGCAAGACATAGCTTCTAAACTGGAAGCTGAGCAGGATGAAGACGAACGCCAGCCCGATATAGAAGTTGGTGAGAAGCGAACCGCCTGTTGTGGCTGCTTCCTTGCCCTGTCCATTGAAGGCGACGCTTACTGCCGGATATGCTTTCTTCAATTGCGGTACGAACCCGGTTTTCACTTCCATCATCAATTCGCGCGCATTGACTACTTTGGGTTTGATGGAGCCCTGAATGGTGACCGTGCGCAGACCGTCCACGCGGTTGATGCGGGCATAGCCGCGGCTCTCGGTGACATCCGCTACGGTCGATAGTGGGATTTTTGATCCGTCTGTTGCCGTCACATAGATGGAGTTGATCCCTCCCCGGCTATCAATGGCGCCTTCGGCCAGCCTGACGCGCACATCAACGCCGTAGCGACCCGTCTGGATCTCCAGACCTGTATTGCCCTGAACGACCGCTCTGAGCTCTTCTGAGACGGATTTGGCTGTCAGGCCAAGGCCTCCGGCGTCATCATGCAGCTTGACGATATATTCGGGTTTGCCTGGGCGCAGATCATCCAGCACATCCACCACGCCTTCGTAATTATAAAGGAAGGCCTTGAGGTCGTTGCCTGCCTGCTTGATCTGTTCAAGATTGCTGCCGCGCAAACGGATGTCGATGGCGTTGCCAGCCACTCCGCGTTCCTTGTCGGTGAATTTCATGGCAAGGCTGCCCGGAACCGGTCCGGTATATTTACGCCATTTGGAGAGCATTTCCTGAAGCGAGCCCTCCCGATCTTGCGCCCGCAGGAGATCGGCACTGATGGTTGCCAGATGGGGGCCCTTCTCGTTGGCGTCTGCGTTGATCCCGTAATAGACAAGGACGTTGTTCACCAGATCCTTGCCATCTTTCTGCATGGGGGCGAAATCCGCGTTGACCTTGTCGAGCGCTTTGACGACCTGCTGCACAGCCAGCTCAGTCTCAGAAAGTGGCGTCCCCTGAGGCATCAGGATACGAGCCTGAATCGTGTCGCTTTCCAGATTGGGAAAGGACCGGAATTTGAGCATCCCGCTGGAGAAGGCGCCAAAGGAGAGAATCAGCAACGCAATGATGAAGCCAGTCGTGAGATAACGCCAACTCACGGCCCAATCGATCATCGGGCCGAAAATACCGGTTCTGAAGCGTTCAAAGCCTCGCTCGAAAGCGGCATGAAATCGGGATTGTTTCTTGCTGCCTTGATTCTTGAGCGAGTGATAAAGGTGCGATGGCAGGATCAGGAAAGCCTCAATGAGGCTGATAGCAAGCGTAATGACCAGAATGACCGGAAGTACCTTGAGCACAGCGCCGATCTTGCCTGCCATGAGGGCCAGTGGGCCAACAATGAGGATTGTCGTCAGGAAGGAGGAAATGACGCTTGGCAGTACCTGCCTTGTGCCGTTTACGGCTGCTTCCAGCTCACTCTCGCCCCGCTTGAGGCGGGCGCCGATATTTTCCGATATGACGATCGCGTCGTCCATCAAGAGGCCGGTGGAGACAATGAGCCCAACCATGGTCATGGTGTTGAGCGTATAGCCCAGCCCTTGCATGGCGAAAATTGCACCCAGGAAGGAGACCGGCAGTCCCATGGCAACCCAGAAGCTGTAGCGCAGGGAGAAGAAGACCCACATGGTCAGGAACACGAGAACAAGCCCCTGTATGCCGTTGTCTGTGAGGATCCGCAGCCGGTCGACGATGTTCGGCGACACATCCTGCGAGATATCGAGACTGACACCCGGAGGGGCGCTGGCACGTTCGCTTTCCAGAATGGTATCGATGAGGGTCTTGATCTTCAGGGTATCCTGATTGGGCGTCTTGGCAATTTCAATCAGGGCGGCGCGCTGGCCGTTGAAAGTGACTTTGTCCTCGGCAAATTCGAAAGTCTTGGTGACGGTGGCGATGTCTTTCAGGCGAACGATGCCACCATCATCTGAGCTCTTGATGACGAGTTCGGCAAATTCACGTGGTTTGCGCCTCTGGTCCGCATAGCGCAACACCAGATCGCCACTCTTTGTTTCCAATGTGCCTGCTGGCAGGTCGACGCTCTGCACCTTGATGGCGTTGGCCACATCGGTGATGCTAAGGCCCAGGTCGCGTAAGGCCGTTTCGGATACACGAATGTCAATCAATGGGTCGGCAAAGCCCTTCATTGTGGCTTGCGCGATCTGCTTGTTGCGCATTACCCGCGAGAGCACCTTGTCGGCATAGGCAAACAGGGCGCCCGGATCGTCAATGCCGGTAATCGCGATTGTCGAGATTGTTGCGGTCCGCTCCATCTTGGTAACGGTGGGGCGCTCTACATTGGCCGGAAAACCGGTAATGGCTTCAATCTCGCTTTTGATATCGTTGTAGAAGGTATCAAAATCGCGCCCCTCGATCATGGTCACGACTGCGATGGCGAGATTTTCTCTGGCTTCACAGGTCATTTCCAGCTTGTCGGGAATAACGCCGAGCGCTTCTTCGAAGCGGAGGCATACCGCCTCTTCAACGTCCAGCGCCGTGGCGCCGGGATAGCTGACGCGGACCTCCACCTGGGTGGGGTCGGTTGCCGGGAATGTGTCGCGTTGCAGTTTCGGCAAAGCCAGAATACCGATCAGCAGAATGCCGACCATCAGCAGGTTGGCTGCTGTGGGATGTTTGGCGAAATAGCGGATCATGACTATTTGTTCCCCTCGCTAGGCGCTTTGCCAGAGGCTTCAGCCATTACACGTTCCAGAAGCTTCTTGTCCGGTTTTGGCCCGACTAGCATGCCGTCCACCGGTGCAGGCAGGTCGGATACGACCACCTTGTCATTTGGTTCAAGACCTGACATCAGAACCGCAATGTCGCCCTGAATATAAGCCACCTTGACCGGCTTGAAATGCAGACGCTTTTCAGCGTCCACAACCATCACCTTGCCTTTGCGAATGGCTGATGCGGGAACGGCAATCTTGTCTTTCTTGGGTTGCCCCTGAAGGATGACTTCCACGGCGGTATCTTTGACCAAAGGTGGTTTTTGGCCCGGAGTTGCCTGACCATACGGGTCTGTAACGGTCAACACGATGCCGCGGGTTCTGGTTTTGGGGTTCATGACCGCCGAAACGCGGTCGACCTTGGCATCCCACAGGATATCTTTTTTCGGTGTGCGCAGGATCACCTTGGCTTTCAAGGCGTCATGTCTCTGCGATAGTCCGCCTCCCTCTGCAAGAGCTTCCAATGGAGCCCCCTCCTCGCCAGCTTTGCCAAAGAGTGGATTGAGCGCGCCAATGGGGAATTGCGCGACGATTTCCGCAATGGCTATACTATCCCCCGAGAAAAGCTGTTGGCCCTTGTTTACATATTGGCCGACGGCGATATCTACGCTTTCGAGCCGCACGTCGAAGGGGGCTTTCAGCTCGGTGCGCTCCCGGTTGAGTGCAGCAATTTCGCGCTGTTGCAGCAGCACTTTGCGTTCAGCCTCATTCAATTTGAGCGCGCTCAACAAAGACTGCACCTTGGCATCCTGCGTCAGCAGTGCTCGCTCTGCGGTGTCTACAATCGATTGGGACGCCGAGCCACGTGAAAGCAATTCGGTTTTGCGAGCCAGATCTTCCTTGAGCAAAGCAAGAGAGCGTTCCTCGATCTTTAATGATACCTTCGTGGTTTCATCTTTTGCATCAAGGGCTTCGCTTTGAGCGTCTATCTGAGCCAGGGCTAGGTCATATTCACGTTCGTCGATACGAAGAAGACAGGTTCCCGCTGCAATGAGCAAACCGTCACGGAGTTTTTCTGAAGTCCAGATTACCGGACCTGCAACTTGCGCCACGGCATCCCATGTGCGGCTGGGCTGCACCTTGCCAAAGCCTGATATGGAAGGAATTGCGGAGACGGGTTTGGCGGCAATCACTTTGACCGGTGTTGCTTTTTCCTGTTTATCGGTTGCTGCCCTTGGAGGCTTGGCCGCTTGGCTGAAAAACATGAAAAGAGCGATTGCTATCAAGATGGGCGGAAGAACAAGAGTCTTTTTCAGAATGTTCATGGCGAGGCTCATGGTGCTTTCGAAACGGGGAAGAATCAGGACAGAATTTCCTTTAATTCAATGTTTTGAAAGTAGCTTGCGGTTGAGCCTTTGTACAAGTCGCAAATCTTATCCTATGGTATCCTTTTGTATCCATTGAGGCGAGACGTCGCGGTTTGCTGCGATATGCAAACGCGCGGCTATGTCGATAGAGATGGGAGTGTTGCAACTTGGAGTTTGTGGATGTTCTAGCTGAGGACACTGCGCAAACGCGGTGAGGCGAAGTCTATGAAACTGCGCAGCTTTTGTGGCACCGGTCGACCGAGATAGATAATGTTGACGGGCCATGGCTGTGGCTCATCTTCCATAAGGATGATTTCCAAGCGGCCCTCTTTGACTGCTTTGGATACCTGATAGGACAAAACACGCGTTATACCCAATCCGGAAGCGGCGGCTTCGATTGCGGCCTCGGCGGTATTGACGCCGAGACGCGTATTGACCGGTACTTGTCTTGCGGATTTGTCTGAACCGAATGACCAGCGGTCTGCGGGCATTAGATTTTCAAATGTGACGCAGGGATGAGAGACAAGGTCTTCTGGCGTCTGTGGGTGTCCATGGTTTTGCAGATAGGATGGGCTCGCACAGGCCACTTGTCGCACCTCACCCAATCGGCGCGCGCGCAAGCTGCTGTCTGGCAAATGGCCAATGCGTATGGCTGCATCTATTTGCTCTTCCTGAAGATTGACACTGCGATCCGTTTGCTCCAGACGCGCCGTTACATCCGGGTAGGACGCCAGAAAATCTGTCAGCACCGGCAATATGTGCAAGCGCCCGAACACAATCGGTGCCGTTAGCGTCAAGAGCCCCTTGGGTTCAGAAAACTCCCCGGCCGCAGTGCGCTCTGCTTCATCAACTTCCTCAAGAATTTGGCGACAGGCCGCTACATAGGCTGTGCCCTGATCAGTCACTGTCAGGCCACGGGCCGACCGGTTGAGAATGGTGGTGCCGATACGGCTTTCAAGGTCGGATATCCGACGACTGACCGTTGTGAGTGGCAAACCAAGGCTGCGCGCTGCGGCTGAGAGACTACCCGCATCAACAACGGCAACGAGAACAGACATGGCGTCAAGACGATCAGACATGTTTCCAAATTCCGGAAGGTTTCCTTCCAATCTTATTGTCTTATCAAATAAATTGGAAGCCCTATTTTGACTGCATCGAAAGCAAACGCGATACTAACAAAGGAGAAACAAACATGTCTCGCATACCATACCCATCCACGATTGATGCAGCCCCAGAAGCGTCTCGCCCCCTTCTTGAACAAGTAACCAAGCAGTTGGGCAGCGCGCCGAACCTCTTCCGTCTTGCAGGGGTAAACCCTGCTGCTCTTGAAGGCTATCTTGGTCTTTTCGGTGCGTTGGGCAAAGGACAGTTGCCTGCGGCCACTCGTGAGCGGATTGCGCTGGCTATCTCCGAGTTTAACGGCTGCGGCTATTGCCTTTCGGCTCACACCTATCTGGCAACCAACATTGCCAAGCTGCCAGCCGAAGAGATTTCCGCAAACCGTCAAGGGCGCTCCACTGATGCAAAGGCAAATGCCGCTATCGTCTTTGCTTTGGCAGTTGCCAAAAACCGCGGTCACATCGCGGATTCCGATCTGGCCGCTGTCCGCGCTGCTGGCTACGACAATGCTCAGGTTATCGAAATTGTCCTGCATGTCGCGTTCAATATCTGGACCAACTATCTCAACGAAGTCGCCAAAACAGAGATCGACTTCCCAGTGGCAGAAGGCGTCGCCGCCTAATCGGTGCCCAACTGGCGGCGTTCCCTGTGTTCGCCGCCTTTTTTCTTCTCCCTATTCTTATCATCTCGCTTGAGGAGTTTCTCATGAGCCGACCACCCCTACCCCCGTTTTCGCGCAATGATGCTGTTCGAAAAGTCCGTCTGGCCGAAGACGCCTGGAACAGCCGCGACCCCGAAGCGGTTTCGCTCGCTTATACGCCAGAAAGCCGTTGGCGCAACCGCAGCACATTCCTCAATGGACGCGCGGAGATTGTTGCCTTTCTGAGCGAGAAATGGAGCAAAGAGCTGGATTATCGCCTGATCAAGGAACTCTGGGCCTTTCAAGGTAACCGGATTGCAGTGCGGTTTGCCTATGAATGGCAGGATAAAACCGGTCAATGGACACGGTCCTATGGAAATGAGAACTGGGAATTCGATGAAGAAGGACTGATGGCAGTGCGCTTTGCCTGCATCAATGACCTGCCCATCAAGGAAACGGATCGTCTTTTCCGTTGGCCACTGGGGCGTCGGCCTGATGATCATCCATCCCTTGCTGCGCTGGGGCTGTAAGATGATCCCTCATGGTTTCACACCTAGTGATGTGGCGTTTTCATGCGCGGTAAAAGCCACACAAGAGGCGAAGGGCTCGCGAGAGCTCTATGCCCGTATGGAACAAAAGCGCCCATGGTCCGAACGAGTGACGCCGGAACTGGAGCGTTTCATATCGCAGCAGACGAGCTTTTTCCTTGGCACAGCCAATGCTCAGGGCCAACCTTATATTCAGCATCGGGGCGGGCCCGCTGGATTTCTGCAAGTGCTCACCGATACCCGACTTGCTTTTGCCGATCTGGCTGGAAACAGGCAATATATCACGCTTGGCAATCTTTCGGAAAATCAGCAAGCCTATCTGTTTTTGATCGACTACCAAGAAGCGCGGCGTATCAAGCTTTGGGGCACGGCAAGAGTGGTGGAAGATGATGAAGCGCTGCTGGATCAGCTCAAAATGGCGGAGAGCAAGGGGCGACCTGAGCGGGTTATCCTGTTTGATCTTATCGCGTGGGACGTCAATTGTCCGCAGCATATTCCTCGCAAGATGGACACAGACAAAGTGTCTGAACTGCTTGCGGAGCGGGACGTGCGCATTGCAGATCTTGAAGCGCGGCTTGCGCGACGCGATGCGCGTTAATTCAGGGCTCTATGGCTTGAGCGCATCGCCGCGATGATATCGGGCAAGATGAGATCAACCCCAAGATTGCTTAGGTGATCATCATCAATATAAAGCGGTCTTTTCCCCTCTACCACCGCGCATGCGCCTTGAGAACAAAACCTCTCATGAGGATAAACAACGGTAACGTCGGGTCTTTTGGCCAACCGCTCCAGGGCCTGGAGTGTTTTGGCCTGTCGCTTGTCAAATGCTTCTCGCTTAGAGATGGGCAACAGGAAGTCGAGATTTGTTGAGCGAATAAGCATCTCGGGTACGTTATAGTCGATCTCGGGCACGGGGCCGACAATGACGACATGAGCACCCAGATCTGTAAAATTGGCTACGGTGCGCGCCAAGGCATCGTTGAAATTGATTTTCTGGCCATTGTTCTTGTCGTCGAACAGCGGTGTAGGCAAGCCCCCATCGCCGGGCGAAACCATATCCGAGGCATAGTTGCCCCAGCGGGTGGAGAGTACAACAAGTGGCACCTTTTTCGCTTTTACGACTTCCTGTAAATAGTGTCCCAGTTGTGCGCATTCCTCGCGGTTTTTCAGCTTTGATATATGAACGTCCAGTAGCGCCGGACAGGCTGGCATCACGGCCAATATGCCACTCATACCAAGCTTATTAAGGTCAGGCTTGAGTTCATGCCAAAGCATTCCTGCATGGCTATCGCCCCACATGATGAACAGCTCATTGTTGCTTGCGCCCTCAGTCTGACATGAAGAGATCGCCGCTTTGCGCATGCTGTGCAATCCTTCAATCGGTGTACAAGACGGAACCGGGGAGCCCTTATTTTCAACCTGATAATAGATCTCTTGTGCTGGCGGGTTCAACCGCTGCGGAATACCCTTCAAATTGATCACGATACCGGCTATCAGGCACAGGGCAGCTAGTATTGCCCCCATCCCGCCAAGGGCCAGACTATGGCGACGCCCTTCACGCGCTCGCCGTAAGGGGGTTTCTATGAATTTCCAGCTGAGAAAAGACAAGCCGGTGGCAAGCAGGAACAGAACGCATTTCTCTGCAAAAACCAGGTCGCGCCCTAGATACAAGGCCGGAAATACGATGATTGGCCAGTGGAACAAATAGAGCGAATAGGAAATCTGGCCAAAGAACAGTGCTGGAGGAGACGTGACAACCCTTTTGTAAAAACTGCCGTTTCGCGGAACGATTTGCACCAGAACTGCCGTTGCCGAGACGGGCAACAAAGCGACAAGGCCGGGGAACGTGGTGTTCTCATCTATGAGCGTTACGGATGCAACAAGGCCAATGATTGCCGAATAGGTCAAGACAGCTGACAGCGCTTTGCCCGGCTTGAAGCGACCGTCCCAATAGGCGATCAGCCCACCAACACCAATTTCCCAGAAGCGTGTGATGGGCATATAGAAGGCAAAGTTGCTGTCAAAAAGCAAATAGACGGTAAGCACATTGCTGATGAAGGAAATAGCGAGCAAGGCCAGCAGAACCATCAGAATAGCTTTGGAACGATTGGTCGCAAAGCGTGCCGATAGCAGCAGCAACAGGGGAATGAGGAGGTAGAATTGGAACTCTACACCGAGCGACCATGTGTGTAGCAACGGGATGGTTCTGGCCGCTGCGGCAAAATAGTCCAGACGATCATTGAAATAGATATTGGAGCCGGAAAATAACGCAGCAACGGATGATTCCGCCAGTGAAACAAACTCCTTGGGCGTGTTGATGATGAAGCCAACCGCCAGCGCGAGGGCGACAACCAAAATCAGCGCAGGATAGATCCTGCGGATGCGCCGGTCGTAAAAGCCTGCAAGCGAGAATTTCCCATCGATAATGTCTGGCAGCATGCTGCGCAGAATGACATATCCGGAAATAACATAAAAAACATCTACCCCAACGAAGCCACCAGGAATGAAGGCAAAGTTGAGATGGAACAGGAAGACTGAAAGCACCGCGAATGCCCGTAAACCGTCGATCTCCGTGCGATAGCTGGCGCTTTTGACTGGGTCTTTCATCGCTTATCTGGTCCGTGCATTTGGGTCTGTTGGTCTGTTTGTTGCAGAAACTATTGGAAACACCAAATCAAGTAAAGCAATTGCTGATTAGCAACAGATAGGCGTGAAAAATCCACCTCCTTTTTCGAGAGAAAGAAGGAGAGATCGAGGCGTTTATGGCACCGTGATTTTATGAAATGAGAGCGCGCTTGTTGACAGCGATCTATTGCCATCTCTGTCAACAAGCGACAGACACGTCGGGTTACGACGGGTTACAATGTGATATCCAATCCATCGAGTGAAGTCAGATTGACCAACTCAATTTCGAAGTCGGCAACAGCATCGCCGTTATTGTCCGCGAAAAGCATGATGCTTGAGCCCGAGGTCTGGATCCAGACAGCGTTGGCGCTAGCTCCTGCACTGGAAAATTGGAAGCTATCATTTCCTACCGCCGACAGGTTGGCATCGATGCCAGAGAGATCAATCTGATCTTCCCGGCTCTCGAAGAGGTAGATCATGTCATGCTGGGCTGCGCCCGCCCGGCTATCATTGATGCTATTGAAGACAAAGGTATCAACGGCATTGTCATTGCCTGCATACATTTTGTCGGCTCCGGCGGAGCCTATCAGTCTGTCAGCACCCGCGCCCGCATAGAGCTGATCGTTGCCCAGGCCCCCGTTGAGGATGTCATTGCCATTTCCACCATTGAGTATGTCGTTGCCCTGATTGCCATTGAGACGATCATTGCCCAACTGCCCGTTGAGACGGTCAAAACCGGTGCCGCCATTAAGAGTGTCGTTTCCTCCCTTGCCATTCAACGTATCATTTCCGGCAAGGCCATTAAGGCGGTTGTTACCCATGTTGCCATTCATGATATTGGCTTGCATGTTGCCGGTGCCGTTGATGTTGGCGTTGCCCGACAGGGTCAGATGCTCGATATACTGACTGTTGGCCTTGAGATTGTAGTTGGTGGTGCTGAAGACACGATCGATTCCCTGCCCGGCGAGCTCGTTTATCTTGTCGTTATAGGCGTCGACATAATAGCTGTCGTTGCCGCCATTGCCCGACATGGTGTCCAAGCCTGCTCCACCATAGAGGCGGTCATTATGGGCGCCTCCAAACAGCGTGTCGTTGCCGTTGCCGCCATAGAGCACATCATTGCCATTGCCACCAAACAGGCGGTCATTGCCCTGATTGCCGTTAAGGGTGTCATAGCCATTGTGGCCATAAAGACGGTCATTGCCGGTGCCTCCTATGAGGGTATCAGCCCCGCCCCTGCCGTAGAGTGAGTCATTTCCCGCGAGGCCATTGAGCCGGTTGTTGCCCATGTTGCCATTCATGATGTTGGCTTGCATGTTGCCGGTGCCGTTGAAATTGGCGTTACCTGTCAGCGTCAGATGCTCGATATATTGGCTGTTGGCTTTGAGATTGTAGTTGGATGAACTGAAGACACGGTCGGTGCCTTCTCCGGGCTGTTCGTTGACCTTGTCGCCATAGGCGTTGACGTAATAGATGTCATTGCCCGCATTGCCTGACATGGTGTCCAGACCGGCTCCGCCATAAATTCGGTCGTTGCCCGCGCCTCCAACAATCGTGTCATTGCCTGCATAACCGAAGATAGTGTCATTTCCCACGCCGCCAGACAGACTATTGTTTGCCGCATTGCCGCGGATGGTCTGCTTCGTTACATCCGTATTCTGGATGGTAGCAATGCCAGTGGAATCCGCGCTTCCATTGGCAATGCTGCCATTGGGCGTAACGACGAGAGAGAAGATTTCATCTCCCTCACTGACCGTGTCATTAAGGAGCGTAACGCCAACAGACGCGACGGTCTGGCCCGCAAGAAACGTGACCGTTCCGCTTTTGGCAACATAATCCTGTCCAGCCGTCGCAGTCCCGTTTTCCGTGCTGTAACTGAGTGTAATATCCGAGCTGGATGGCTGAGAAAGTTGCAGTTCGAAAAACACCTGCTTGCCGCTGGTCGTGCCTTCGCTGACGACCGGATCGGAAACAAACAAAGAGACGTCGGTTGCGCTGCCGTCGTCATCCTGAATGATACCTGTGGCAGAAATACTATCTTCGCCGCCAGCCAAAACGGCGTTTGTTGGCTCATACAGAACGACCGAGAAATTCTCATAATTTTCAACGTCCGAATCCGCCAGAATGGAGATGATTACCTTTTGCTCGGTTTCTCCGGGTGCGAACGTGATCGTATCATACTTGGTGTAATAGTCGCTCAATGCCGTAGCGCTGCCGTCTTCGCGTGTTGTTGCTCTGACGGTAACGGTGTCGCTGGATGGCTCGGAAAGTGTAACCGTGAAATAGAGATAGGTCTGGTAGTCTGCTTCTTCCATCACACCGCCGGAAAGGGAAACGACGGGCTGGTTTCCCGACCCAGCATCGTCATCGAGTAGATAGGCAGTGCCCGTGGAATCCTCGACAGAATTTGCGATGCTAGAGTTTGGTGTGACAACAAGGTTGAAAAACTCATCCCCTTCGGTGGTGGTGTCGCCAGATATATCCACTGCAATGGTGGCGACGGTCTGGCCCGCTTGAAAGGTTACTGTTCCGCTTTTGGCGGTATAGTCAACGCCTGCGACAGCAGAGCCATCAACGGTCTGATAGGCCAGAGAAATACTCGACGTGGGTGCCTCGGAAAGACGGATCTCGAAGACAGCTTGCTTGGTTCCGCTATCCCCTTCATGGATGATCGGGTCAGAGACAAACAGAGCAAGATCGGAACCGCTGCCATCATTATCCTCGATAATGCCGGTGGCCGTCATGCGATTTTCTCCGCCTGCCAGCGTGGCATTGACAGGGTTGGTCAGGACAACGGTAAAGTTCTCGTCTGCCTCATCTATAGAGTCGCTTTGAGAAAAAATGTAGAACGTCTTTTCAGTTTCGCCTGCAGCAAACGTCAAGGTGCCAGAACCGATATTCACGTCGTCCTGAATGCGGGCGCTACCATCTTGCAGTATGCCCCAATCGACGGATACCTCCGAAGTGGATGCTTCCGAGAGGGTGGCGGTGAAAAGAAAGGGAAATGCTTCTGTGCGAGACAGACTGGCAATGGAGATAATGGGATCCGGCATTCGTTACTCTCTCAAGTGTCAACCAACTGATATGGTGGCAATTGATCCTGTCAATCCTGCCAGCGAAATTGCAGGAGAGAACTCGGTCTGAGCCTTTGGGAAATCCGGATGCATTTTTAAGCGCAGCGCAGCTCAGAAGTCAGAAACAATTGGTTTTTTCGATCTAAAGTTACGTCGTACATACACGTACACAGTAAGGGCAAAGGGTTCATGATGCAAACTTGATTTGAGAAATTCTAAACTAAATTCAAAAAAATGGAGATCTATCCATCTCGACTTTGTTGTTTGAAAACAATGGTATAGCTTTCAGTTATGGTTTTGTGTATCACTGCTTAATTTCTTAAATTTTGAAATGTGATTATCTAAACTGTGCTGGGTAATAGTTACCTTTTGCCTCTGGGAGAACATCTATTTTTCGTTCTGACAAAGAAACCTTTAGCGTAATAATTGCAGCCAAAGAACCGGTACTTCTCGACTTGCAAATTTGTCAATAAAATTTTCTTTACACATGGGTACGGCTAAATGCGTTGTTGGATTAAGGCACAGAACATGCTATATTTTTCAAATCAAATATCCCGTGCATCACGTGGAATTCAAAATTAACAAATATATGGGTCTAGACGTGAAGTTAGTTATCGTTGCTGACGATTTGACAGGGGCGCTTGATAGTTCTGTTGCCTTTGCGGATCGTGGCCTGAAAGTTCTCTGTGCCTTGTCTGTTTCCGAGTTGCCTGCGGCTATGTCCGAGGGGGCCGATGTTGTTGCCGTGTCCACGGGTTCCAGAGAAATTTCTCAGGAAGATGCTGTTTCTCGTGTGAAACAGGTATTGTCGATGATCCGATCCCACGAGGGTGCGCAATCACTTCGCATTTTCAAAAAGGTCGACAGTCGCCTCAAAGGGCATGTGGCCGCTGAGATCAAGGCGCTGGGATTTGCAAGTGATCAGACACTGATTTGTCCGGCTATTCCGCGTCTGGGGCGCTTTGTCGAAAACGGGCTTCTGGTTGGCGCAGGTGTTGATACGCCCATTGCTGTCACTGACATCGCAGATTTACCGGAAACATGCGGTCTTGATGCTGCTACGCAACAAGACATCGAGGCTGCCATTTCAGGATTTGCAGATGATGGCCTGTTTGTTGGTGCAGCTGGCCTTGCCGAAGCGTTGGCGAGCAAAATTGCACCCGATCCAAGAACGGACGCTATGCCTGCGCCTGAGGCCCCTGCCCTGTTTGCCATCGGGTCACGCGATCCTGTAACTCTGGCCCAGCTTGGAACGTTCAACATTGTTGGGGCGCCAAACGGGGTTGTGCCAGAGCCTGCCGCATTGCAGAAGGATGTAAAGGTCATCCAGATGACGCCCGGTGAAACTGTTATTTCGGGTCAGGAAGCCGGAGACCTGTTTGCCGACGGTATTTCTAAATGGATTGCACACGCAAAACCCCGCACATTCCTAGGATGTGGGGGAGAAAGTGCCGCAGCTATTTGCGCGCGCTTGAATATCGGAATCTTACAAGTTCTTGGTGAGGTGCTGCCAGGCCTGCCCATGTCGAAATCCATTGGAAGCGGCGATCACTTGTATATCATAACGAAATCAGGTGGCTTTGGGTCTAAGGACACACTTGTAAATTTGGCGTCAAAGCTAGTAAAAGACAGAATGAATTAATGCCAGAGGTTTAGAATCGTGACTCAGAGCAGTGAAGCCAATGAAACAAAGAGCCGGCCAAGAAGGCTTTTGGCTGACAAGGTGTATCACACCCTGTTCAGCCGGATTTCAAATGGCGACTATCCAGTCAATCAACGCATGCCGTCGGAACATCATTTGTCTGAAGAACTCGGTGTCTCCAGGCCGGTGCTGCGCAGTGCTCTTGAAAAGCTTCGCAAGGAAGGCATGATCTATGCCCGGCAAGGTGCAGGTAATTTCGTGCGTGCGCCTTCTGTTTCTCCGGTTGGCTTTGCGCGGGTGGAAACGCTTGCCGATATCCAGAGATGCTATGAGTTCAGGCTGAATCTTGAAACAACCTCTGCTGTTCTGGCTGCGGAGCGGCACAATAAGGCCATTCTTACCGATATGGAAGAAGCTTTGGAAATGATGCGGACAGCAACCGGCAGTCTGGTTCACAGGGAAGATGCCGACTTTGCTTTCCATATTGCTATCGCTAAAGCTTCAAACAACCACTATTTCGAAACGGCGATGCGTGCCTTGCGCGAACATATCTATGTGGGCATGCAGATGCATGGGCAATCCCTGCTTAATGAGGGTGGTAAGGCGCTTTATCATGTGTTTGAAGAGCATGATGAAATCTATCAGGCTATCAAGAATCACGATAGCCAGCTGGCTTCATCCCTGATGCGTGCCCACCTTGAGCATTCGCGGGATCGTTTGTTTGGTGGTGGCCTTATTGATCTGACAATGCCGGATCAGTAACGCATTATTTTTTGTAATTGAGTATCGAACATGAGCGCGGAGATCATCAGGTCTCTGCGCTTTTTCTTTGTCTGTTGCGGCACATGCTTGTGGCACACCCGAAGGAAGGTAAAAAAGAGGGAGCCCGAAGGCTCCCATAAAGGTGGATTAGTTTGAATAGGGATCAGGAGAAAAGGTGATATCACCGTTTGTCCCTAGTTGCCGCAAGCTTGCTTGCGTAATCGAGGGTGCTCAGCATATTGACGTGATTTGCCTTGCCGGTACCCGCGATGTCAAAGGCCGTTCCGTGGTCTACGGAGCAGCGATCAATTGGCAAACCGAGCGAAACATTGACCGCTGAATCAAAGGCAATGATCTTGATCGGGATGTGGCCCTGATCGTGATACTGCGCAATGACAAGGTCAAAGGCGCCGTTATGTGCGCGGTGATAGACGGTATCGGCCGGAACTGGTCCGACAACATTGATGCCTTCTTTCTGCGCCATTTCAACGCCGGGCAAGGTATGCTCGTCATCTTCATCGCCGAAGAGACCGCCTTCCCCGCAATGGGGGTTGATGCCTGCAACAGCAATGCGCGGATTGTCATATCCCATCCGCTTGAAGTGCTTGTGGCCCATGCGGATGGTGTCAAGTACGCGTTCAGGCGTGGAGCGCTCGATGGCGGTCTTGAGAGACACATGGGTGGAGATATGCAGCACGTTCAGTGTTTTGGACGCCAGCAACATGAAGGAGCTTTTCGAGCCGGTCAGATGGGCCAGCATGCCGGTGTGACCATCATAGTGATGGCCGGCAGCGTTGAGGGCGGCCTTGTTGATCGGTGCGGTCACAATGCAGGCAGCTTTGCCAGCTTGCACCATGTCAACAGCCTTCTTGATATACTGGAAGGAAGCTTCGCCACAGGCCGGTGACAGAACGCCGAATTCGCCGGGCAGTCCTTCAATTGGCAGATGGATTACGGCCAGAGACCCTTCCTGACCCACAGTGCCATGCGCGTGCAATGGTAGGTCCACTTTGCTCACCGCGATTGCGCGTTCCAGCGTGTCCATGTCGCCGATAACAGCATACTGGGCTCTCTGTTCGGCAGAAAGCGCTGCCATGGCTTTTACAGTCACTTCCGCGCCTACGCCGGAAGGATCGCCCATGGTGATGACTACCGGGCTGTTAGACATGTCTCTCTCCTTAGAATAGAAACGGAGGGCTTTGCAGCCCTCACCTGTTTTTCTTACCTATTTCAGGTCGCCGGCATTGAGGCAACGCTTCGGCATGCCGCCTTCCATGATGGTGGCAATGTCTTCAACGACCATCAAGCCAACATTCTCAACTGCTTCCTTGGTATCGGCACCGGAATGCGGGGTAAAGATCGCATTGGGGTGGCTAAAGACCGGATGAGAGGTTTCAGGAGGTTCCGTGACATAGGCATCAATGGCAACACCGCCCAACTGGCCGCTATCCAGAGCCGCAGCAATGGCGTCCAGATCAACAACTTCACCGCGGGCAAGATTGATCAGTTTAGCGCCCGGTTTCATCTTGGCGATGGTATCCGGGTTGATCAGTGCTGCATTGTCCTTGCCGCCGAAGATATGCAGGGACACATAATCGGATTTGCCCAGCAGGTCTTCAAGAGACAGGATTTCGATGCTGTTCTCTTTGGCGAATGCCATGTCAGCATAAGGATCGGTTGCAACAACCTTCATGCCAACGCCGATGGCCAGTTTGGCGAGGCGTTTGCCGATGTTGCCGAGGCCTACGATGCCCAGGGTCTTGCCGCCAAGCTGAGTGCCAACGCGGCGTTCCCATTTGCCACTGGTCACGCAAACATGCCCCTGCGGGATGAAGCGGGCCATGGCATACATGAAGCCGACTGCGAGCTCTGCAACAGCGTCTGCGTTCGCGGCAGGCGTGTTGCAAACCGGCATGTTTTTGGCGGTGCAGGCTGGAATGTCGATATTGTCGACCCCTACCCCATGCTTGATGACGGCCTTGAGATTGTCCGCACCGACCAGTGTATCCGCAGTGACAGGAACCAGACCGACAACAAGGATGTCTGCATCTGCGATCTGCTCGGAAACACCGCCGTCCGGTTTGGAGGTGTCATCACAGCGCACGAGATCCCACCCGTGAGCCGCGATTTCATCTGGCACCCGGCCATGTTTGCCAAAGCCGGGTGAAGTGGTGAGTACCTTAACCATTATTTGATCAGCTCATATTTCTTGAGAAGGGCTTCAACCTGTTTGTCCTGCTCAGGATCTGGCAGAAGGGCTGGCTGACGGGAGGCACCAACAGAGTGATCCATGACCCACAGGGCACGCTTCACCATGGCTGGAGGGAAGCCGAGGCCATAGAGGTCTTTACGGAAGTTGCCGTAGATTTCCTGTGCTGCTGCAGCGCCCGCTTCGTCGCCAGCATTGAAGCAGGATACGATCTTGGCAAGCACTTCAGGCATCACGTTGCCGAGGCCGGAGATGCAGCCAGCAGCGCCATTCTGCAAAGCCCAGTGAACCAGATGGTCAGGGCCAGAATAGACGTCAAAGCCTTCTACGTCCTTGCCAACCTGCATGTAAGCTTCCAGCGTTTCTTGCTGACCACCAGAATCTTTGATGCCGGCAATGTTCGGATGGGACGAAAGCTTGCGAGCGGTTTCCGGCTCGATATGGTTCTGGGTACGTGCCGGGATATCATAGAGATAGATCGGCGTGTTGACTGCGTCAGCAACCGTCAGATAGTGACGTTCCAGACCGTCCTGTGTGCAGGCGATGAAGAAAGGCGCAATGACTGCGATACCATCAACACCAATACGGTCGAATTCTTTGGCAAGCTTGACCGTTTCAAAGGTTGCGGGCATGCCGGCATTGACGATGACTTTGCATTTGCCTTTGGCTTCGGAAACCACTTCGTCAGTCAGGCGTACCTTTTCGTCAAAGGTCAGGGCTGAGAAATCGCCGTTTGTGCCTGCGCACAGGATGTTGTTTCCTGCTTCGATCTGCCGACGTACCTGGGCGCGGGTTGCTTCGTAATTATGTGTCTCGTCTTCGTTAAAGCATGTGACGAGTGCAACATATGCCTCTTTGGTCATGGGGTTACTCCGTTGGGTTTGTGGCTTGCTTGGAATTTTTGGAATTCGCAATAGCCTTGGAAATGAATGGCCAGCCAAGTGACAGAATTGTGAGGCCAATGAACAGAAGGGTGATCGGGCCGGAGATGAATTCAATTACATTGTCACCGGTCTGAAGAAGACCGCGGCGCAGGTTTGATTCCATCATTGGGCCAAGGATAAGGGCGATACACAGGGCAGCCTGACTGAAGCCGAATTTCTGCATACCCCAGCCCAGAACCCCGAAGCCTACCATCGTCAGCAAGTCGACCTGGTTCAGGTTGATCGAGAAGGAACCGATAAAGCAGAAGATAACGATGGAGATCGTGAGCATTCTGCGTGGAACCATCAGGATCTTCGAGAAGAGCGGGATAAGCGCCATGCCGAAGATGAACATGAAGATCGTTGCGATGAAGGTGCCGCCGAAGATGCCGACGACAACGTCCGGGTTGGTCTGGAAGAGCATCGGTCCGGGAGCGAGGCCCTGGATCATCAGACCGCCCATAAGAACGGCAGTCACAACATCGCCGGGAACGCCAAGGGCAAGCAGCGGAATAAGCGCCGAGGCGCAAACCGCGTTGTTGGCGCTTTCGGTTGCGGCAACGCCTGGGACGTGACCGGTGCCGAATTTCTCAGGTGTTTTAGAAGAACGACGGGCTTCGTTATAGGAAATCCAGGAGGCGGTGCCAGAACCTGTGCCCGGTACGATACCGATAAAGGTACCGATCAGGGAACCGCGGATCAGGGCCGAGGCACTTTCTTTCATTTCCTGCATTGTTGGCCAGCGGCCAGTCACATCGGTAATGATTGAATCGTCCTTGGTGGACAAGCGTTCGAGCTGGGTAAAGACTTCAGACAGAGCGAACAAGCCAATCAGGGCTGGTGTGAAGGCAAAGCCGGAGGCAAACCCATTGATGCCGAAGGTGTAGCGCATGACGCCGGAAATCGGGTCTGCACCCACACAAGAGATCAAAATGCCAAGCAAACCCGAAATAGCCCCCTTCACCAGATCGCCAGAGAGCGATGCAATGATGGTCAGGCCGAAAAGAGCAAGGGCAAAATATTCCGGAGCACCGAATTCCAAAGCGACGCTAGCGAGCTGCGGGGCAAGCGTTGCGAGCACAATGGCTGCGATGAGGCCGCCAACGGTAGAGGCGATGGTCGCCATTCCGAGGGCCTTACCCGCCTGCCCTTTTTGAGCGAGTGGATAGCCGTCAAGCACGGTGGCTGCAGAGGCTGGCGTGCCGGGGGTTCTAAGGAGAATGGACGAAACACACCCACCATAGATGCCGCCAATATAAATGCCGATCAACATGTTCAGGCCCATGACGGGCGTCATGCTGAAAGTGAGGGGAATGAGCAGGGCAACACCCATTGTGGCAGTCAGGCCAGGCAGGGCGCCGATTACCAGCCCGCCCAAAGTGCCCAGAGCAATCGTCCAGAGTACTTCGAAGTCAAGGAGGGGTGCGAGATAGGAGAGCGTGTCCATGGTCAACTTTCAGGCAAATCTGCTGAAGTCTTCGTCTTCAGACGTGACAGTTGTTTTCGTTGGAGTCTGGAGCGCGGGGACCGCGCTCCAGTAATAGTCGGCTTGAGCAAGCAATTTGGCTTACTTGTTCATGCCCAGCATGCCGAGGTCTTCAAGAACCTTCTTGGCAACGTCACTGTCGTTGTGAACGCGCTTTTCGAAGGTTTCAGCGTCTTCGTAGGTTACGAATTCGCCCATGTCGGTCATCTTCTGAATGAATGCAGGGTCAGTTGCGACGGTTTTAACCGCGTCACGCAGCCATGCCAGAGCATCGGCGTCTACATTTTTCGGAGCGATCAGGCCTTTCCAGGAAGACCATGTGAAGTCAACGCCCTTTTCGACTGCCGTCGGGGTGTCGGGGAACAGGTCGATGCGTTTTTCTTCCATGACGAACAGAGGCGTCATCTGGCCAGCGTCAGCAGCAGCTTTGGCTTCTGCCGGTGAGGCAACCATGGCATCGATATGACCGCCGATGCAGGCTGTGCGGGCTTTGGAAGAGCCCTGGAACGGGATAGACTCGATCTTGATGCCGGCTGCTTCAGCGAATGCCTCTGCGGAGACCTGGTTGGCACCGCCAGCACCGGAGTTGCCGACTTGCGGCTTCTTGGATTTTGCATAGTCTACGAAGCTGTCAAAATCGGTGAACGGTGCGTCTTTACAAGCAACCATTACCTGCAGGGAACGAGCAAACAGACCAACAAAGTTGAAGTCGTCTACTTCATAGTCAGCGCCGCCAATATGTGGCTTGATGGCGATCGGACCCTGAGCAGCAGCGCCGAGGGTGTAACCATCAGGACGACCATGAACGGCTGCAGATGTACCGATAGCACCGCCTCCACCTGGCTGGTTACGGATAACCATCTGTTTGTCTTCGAAGTTCTTTTCGAAGATGTCAGCGAAGACACGCAGGGAAAGGTCGGTAGAGCCACCTGCGGAGTAAGGGACAATGACCTGAATAGGACGTGCCGGGAAATCTGCTGCGGAGACTGTGCCAGCGGCCATGACTGCGGCAGCTGCGACGGAAAGGGTGAGTAGTGATTTTTTCATTCTTTATCCTCCCGAGAATGAACGGTTTGGCTATAGGGTTTATGGCAGCCAGACCGACAGAAGTTCTGTGAAGCCATAATAGACGGCGAGTGTCATGATCACCGGGAACAGGGCAAAGACGAGCCAGCGTCTTTCGCCAAGCAACCAGAGACCAACGAAGAAGGTCACGAGTGTGGCTGGTATGTAGCCGATTGGATAAAATGCGATTGCATAGGCGACCAGAAGGAGTACGAAAGCCAGCATGATGAGCAAAGTGTGCGCATCAGGCATAGAAATGGTCTTGGCTTCTTCCCCACCCGCTTGGGCTTTGGCGCGAAAAATCAAAAGAAGAGATAAGAGCGCGGTGCCACCAATCATGAGCCATGGGACCATGGATGGGCCGGCAACTGAACTGCTCATGCCGCTTTTGATGTCCAGCGTTAGCCAGGCTGAGATAGCGCAGAAGATCAGCAAACCACTGCCAATCCACATGTCGCTTTTGGGTTCCGATACTGTCGACATTTAGTCCTCCAATTAGGGGCGAGGCTGGTTGGCCCCACAGGTCTCCTCGGACCTTGATGGCTACCATGCTTACAATCTGCCAATTTGTCAACTTAAATTGTATCGCCTAGCGAATAGTATAGGTACTTTTGTTGGCGTGTGTGAATTTTTAGTCCTTTACCGATGATAGAAAAGATCTTCTATATCATTGTAAAATAACATATAAATACAATTATTGGTTTGCAATGCTGGTATGCATTTCGTGTTTGGTGGTTTCAAAGTTCGGAATTTACATGTAAATACAAGATTGACAAATATTCTCTTTGAGCGCAATTTGGGCGCTGAGTTTAATAAAGAGACGGGTGTTTTCATTCGTTCATACAGATATCCGGAAGATCTTCGTTGGGAGGAATTCAACTGATGCTAACCCTTACATCTCCACTAGAAATGCAGTTTCCATCTGTCATCAGGTTTGGCGAAGGGACCATTGGTACCCTTGCTGACTGGATCAAGCAGAAGGGATATAAAGCCCCCTTCGTTGTCGCAGATGATGTCAATGTTGCGCGACTAGATCTTCTCGGGCTGGAAAATGTTACCTGTTTTGGTGATGTTGTGCCGGAACCTGATATTGCCAATATGGAAAAGGCTGTTGAGGCTGCCGCCGGTTGCGATGTCGTTATCGGGTTTGGTGGCGGGTCTGCCATGGATCTTGCCAAGCTTGTAGCTGTTCTCGTTTGGCAGGATGTCAAATTTGACGATATCTCAGGCCCTCACCGCGCCCTCCCCCGCAAAGTCGGCCTTGTTCAGATTCCGACGACTGCCGGTACTGGCTCTGAAGTTGGCACGCGCGCATTGGTGACCAATCCGGAAACCATGAGCAAGGTTGCAACGGAAAGCGTCCATATGCTGGCTGACCTGGCCATCGTCGATCCCACCATGACCATGACGGTTCCTGCCATGGTAACTGCGGCAACGGGTGTTGATGCTATGGCCCATTGCGTAGAAGCTTTCACGTCCAAACGCTCCCACCCGATCATCGATAGCTATGCGCTGCAGGGTATTGAACTTGTTGGTAAATATCTCAAACGTGCGGTTGAGGATGGTGCAGACGCAGAAGCCCGCACGGGCTTGGCTCTGGCTGCTTTTTATGGCGGTGTTTGTCTTGGTCCGGTCAATACGACCTCGGGGCATGCCATTTCCTACCCTCTGGGAACGCGCTACAAACTGGCGCATGGCATCGCAAATGCGCTGATTTTCCCGCATACGCTGGCTGCCAATGCACCGGCTGCACCTGAGAAGACCGCTAAGGTTTGCAAGGCTCTGGGCTTCACCGGCACCACGACACCAGATGTTCTGGCAGGGGCTCGTTCTTTCTGCGAAGCGCTTGGGCTTGACATGCGTCTACGCGCACATGGCGTGCCAGAAGAAGACCTCGCTTCCATGGCGAAAGAAGCGCACGACATTCGTCGCCTGCTCGACTGGAACCCTGTTGATTTGTCTGTTGCCGATATCGAGGCGATCTATCGTCAGGCTTACTAAGCAATAAGCAACCATTCTGGTTCACTTCCTCCCTTGTGAACCAGCTGAGCGCTCTCTTCAGTCCTCCAAGACAGAGAGCGCTTTTTTTTGCCATTTTTCTTGGTGAGATGACGTCGATTGCAGTCCCTTGCTCTTCTCTCATGGCCGTGCAACAGTTTGAATACTGCAGTCCTGCAAACAATTTTCATAGACAATTTGTGAGGCAATTCCCGTGACCAAAGATCTGTTTCGTGATGACTCTTACCTGACCGGCTGCGAAGCCAAGGTCGTTGATATAAGGGAAGATGGATCCATCGTTCTGGATCAAACCGTATTCTACGCCATGGGGGGTGGGCAGCCTGGGGATGCGGGCGTTCTTACAGCGGCCGATGGCACAAAGGTCGATGTCGCAACGACGTTAAAAGACAAGGAAAGTTCTGATATTCTTCATGTTCCGGCCGAAGGTCAGGGCCATTCATTGTCTGTGGGCGACACTGTGAGTTGTGAAATCAATTGGGATCTGCGCTATAAATATATGCGCTTTCACACGGCTCTGCATTTGCTCTCTGTTGCAGTTCCCTACCCCGTGACTGGTGGTCAGGTCGGTGAAAAGGAAGCGCGCCTCGATTTCAAGTTGCCCGATCCTGATTTTACAAAAGAATCTCTCACCGAAATGCTAATGAAGCTCATCAATCAGGATCACGAGGTCTCAACCCGTTGGATCTCTGATGAAGAGCTTGATGCCCAGCCAGATCTTGTGAAGACCATGTCTGTTCAGCCGCCGCGTGGGTCTGGCAAAGTGCGTCTGGTTGCAATTGGCGACGTGGATTTACAACCCTGTGGCGGGTCTCATGTCAAGAAAACATCCGAGATTGGTGCCGTTGTTGTGTCCAAGATTGAAAATAAGGGTAAACAGAATCGCAGAATTCGAATCAAATTCGCCGACTGAATATAAAGTTGGGCTGGGCTTCATTTAGTACTGTCTCAATTATTGAGACTGGCTTGCGTCTCTTTATCGCGATATTGTTAGTTCAAAACTGGACGCGCCCCGTCCAATCATATGTTAAACAGCGTTATAGTGTTCAGCAGATGCCTGAGATGGACAGGTGTTGATTATGCGCATTCGGGGAATCATAAATCCAAGTTTTAAACAAGCAGAACAAATACTCAATATTTGTACCTGAATATGTTTGAAACTATTGAAATAACATGCAGGAGCGCGTAATACATTAGTCGACCATCATGGTTCACAATTCTAAAAATGAGGTTCGTAATGGCTTCCGATTACAAACAAATGATGAAAGACGTTTCTTCGCAGGTTGCGGTTCTGAAAAAGGACCAGCCAGACACCATCGCCGGATTCTATGCCATGGCTGGTGGAGCGACCAAGAATGGCGCGCTTGACGAAAAGACCAAAGAGCTGATCACCCTGGCAATTGCTGTTGCCTTGCGCTGCGAGCCTTGCATGGCTTTCCATACTGCTGCATTGGTTCGCCTTGGTGTCACCAAGGAAGAACTCGAAGAAACACTCGGTTGCGCCATTTATATGGGCGGCGGCCCGGCTCTCATGTATTCTGCCCATGCAATGGAAGCATTCGAACAGCTTTCCAAAAAGGATTAATCGATCCGGCAGTTCGAGTAATTTTCAAAGACAGAAAGGTCGGCCTGCGCCGGCCTTTTTTGTGTTTGGTCGTCAGCGCTGGGTCGCTCTTTCTTTTTAGTCGTGATTTGTTGTTTGCAAAGATGGTGTCTGCCATTGAAAAAATGCTATGCATTGGAATGACTTGTCACCGCTCTTGGCGGCAGCTTGTCGTCAGAGGAAAAGTGTCGGAGAATAAACATGGCTGAGCGTACGAACTGGTTGGTGGATTCGGAATGGTTGGAAGCGCATCTGGATAGCCCTGATGTCGTTATTCTAGATGGCTCCTGGTATTTGCCTCAGCTTGAACGTGATCCTAAGGCCGAATTCAGGCGTGCGCATATTCCGGGTGCGCTGTTTTTCGATATTGACGAAATTGCAGACTTGTCTACGGATTTGCCGCACATGTTGCCAAGTGCAGAATTGTTTAACGCCGAAGTCTCTAAAATGGGAATCAGTGATGGCCAAACCGTGGTTGTTTATGATGGGCTGGGACTAAGCTCCGCACCGCGCCTTTGGTGGACCTTCCGCGTTATGGGTGTCAAAGACGTTTATATCCTTGATGGGGGGCTGCCGAAATGGAAGGCTGAGAAAAGGCCGGTTACGGATGAGATCCGACCACGCGCGCGCGGTCGTTTCAATGCACAGTTGGACCATGGGGCCGTGCGCAATTTTGATGACATGCTCAAGGCGATCAAGGATGACGGCGTAGAGATTGTTGATGCGCGCTCGGAAGAACGTTGGCGTGGGATTGCACCTGAGCCCCGCCCTCACCTGTCCTCTGGTCGCATGCCTGGCTCAAAGAATGTTCCCTTCAACGGCCTTATCGATGATAACGGCCAATTGAAGGATGTTGCGTTTTTGAAAGAGCGCTTTATTGAGGCCGGTGTCGACCTGTCCAAGCCCATCATCACCTCGTGCGGTTCGGGTGCGACAGCTGCGATCCTCTTTCTGGCACTCGACACAATGGGGCAGAAAAAGCTTTCACTTTATGACGGTTCTTGGACAGAATGGGCCTCAAGGGACGATAGCATCATCGAAAAAGACTAGCATTTTTACGGTTTTCCACCGGATAACTTCATAATTTTGCTTTGATTTGACGGTTTCAGCATGACAGATGTTGCAAAGTTGTCACGGCGGAGTGTCGTCACATTTATGGCTTATTTCGACCACTTTAGGAACAAGTCTCACTGCTAAACGTTAGTCTCTTACGTAATTCACACGAGAAGACAACAAACTAGCGGTGATGAATATGAAAAGAGTAATTATTTCAAGTGCGGTTGTTTTGATGGCTGCGACCGGGGCCAGCATGGCTGCTGACCTGCCGCAATCTGATCCCTACGTAGCGCCTCCGGCTCCGGCTGAGGTCATGGCGGGTAATCCATGGGAAGGTGCTTATGCCGGTGTTGCACTTGGCGGCATCTGGAGCGAAACCAACTCCAATGGCGGTTCTGCTTCTGTGGATGGGGACGGTATGACACTTGGTGGTTATGCTGGTTACAACATGGTTTATGATCATGTCGTGTTCGGCCCTGAATTGCTCGCCAACTACAATACTATCAACGACAAAAGCGCAACCACTCGCTTTGAAAGCAACTGGGACGCCGAATTGCGCGCCCGCGCAGGCTATGATATGGGCTTCTTTATGCCTTATGCAGCCGTTGGCGTTGGTTTTCAGGATGCTGAACTCACCAACCTTGCAACGGATGCAAATGACGACAATGTCCATACCTTTGTCGGTCTGACCGGTGGTGTGGAAGCCATGGTTGCTGAAAATGTATCCATGCGTGCAGAGGCCGGTTACCGTTGGTCTGATGACAAAACCTACAATATCGGTGGTGCCAGCACCAAGACAGATATTGATGGCGCGGTGGCAAAAGTTGGCCTGACCTATCACTTCTAAGATCGCGCTATTTGCGACAGAGCCTGATTGGCTCACCTGACCTTTGTATTTTGAAAAAAAGAGCCCGGGCATTTGCCCGGGCTCTGTTGTTTCTGCCAAGATTATCCAGAGGTTTGTTTCTAGTGAAGAATCTGGCTAAGGAACAGCTTGGTGCGTTCATGCTGAGGATTGGTAAAGAATTCCTCAGGCTCGTTCTGTTCAACGATCTGGCCTGCATCCATGAAGATCACGCGGTTGGCGACCTGCCGGGCAAAACCCATTTCGTGGGTCACACAGAGCATGGTCATGCCTTCTTCGGCCAAAGAGACCATAACGTCGAGCACTTCCTTGATCATTTCAGGGTCAAGGGCTGATGTCGGCTCATCGAACAGCATGATGCGCGGATTCATGCAAAGCGAGCGAGCGATCGCCACACGCTGTTGTTGACCACCGGAAAGCTGTCCGGGATATTTCAGGGCCTGCTCCGGAATCTTGACGCGTTCCAGATAGTGCATGGCAATCTCTTCGGCTTCCTTCTTGGGCATATTGCGTACCCAGATTGGAGCCAGCGTCAGGTTTTCCAAGATTGTTAGATGCGGGAAAAGGTTGAAGTGCTGGAACACCATGCCCACTTCCCTGCGGATCTCGTCGATCTTTTTCAAGTCGTTGGTCAACTCGATACCATCGACAATAATTTTGCCTTCCTGATGCTCTTCAAGACGGTTGATGCAGCGGATCATCGTCGATTTGCCCGAGCCGGAAGGACCGGCAATTACGATGCGTTCGCCACGCATGACTTTCAAATTGATGTCTCTGAGTACATGGAAGTCACCGTACCATTTGTTCATACCATCGATTTCGATGGCAACATCGGTCTCGGAGATTTGCATTTTTTTGACTTCGGCCGGAGACGCTTCGACTGCGTTGTCACTCATTTTATTACTCCTGACTGCTTATCGTTTATGACCGGTGTGCAGCCGGTTTTCCATGAAGATTGAATATCGGGACATACCGAAGCAGAAGATCCAGAAGGTCATAGCTGCAAAGAGGTAACCCGTATGTGATGTAACAGGGGTCGACCAGGTTGGATCAGTGAAGGAGGATTGTACCTGCCCCAGAAGATCGAACAGACCAATGATCAAAACCAGTGTCGTATCCTTAAATAGCCCGATGAATGTGTTCACGATGCCCGGAATGACGAGTTTGAGAGCCTGCGGCATAATGATCAAGCCGGTAGACTGCCAGAATGTCAGACCAAGAGCGTCTGCCCCTTCATACTGTCCTTTGGGTATGGCTTGCAAGCCTCCTCGAACGACCTCCGCCATATAGGCAGCGGAGAAAAGGGCCACACCGATCAACGCACGCAACAACTTGTCGAAATTGACGCCTTCCGGCAGGAAAAGCGGAAGCACGACAGACGACATGAAGAGCACCGTAATGAGTGGTACGCCGCGCCAGAACTCGATAAAGATTATCGACACCAAGCGGACAACCGGCATCTGGGATCTGCGGCCAAGTGCCAGCACGATCCCCAAAGGCAAGGATGCCACAATGCCGGTGATCGCAATGACCAGGGTAACAAGGAATCCGCCCCAGTTTGCCGTTTCAACGGGTTCCAGTCCGAAATCGATGGACATGACCGCATAAATGATGGCAATGCCGACTCCGATGGCCGACAGGGTCAGAAGAACCGGCTTCATCTTGCCTTGCGTGGCATAGGTGATCAATGCTCCCAATCCCAGAATAATCGCAAAGCCGATGATGAAGCCCAGAATGTGATCTTCAAAGGACAGATTGCCACCCGTCAGCAGGATGAATGTCATGACCGGGAATACCAGCAGCATGAACAGAACATTGGCCCGCTTGAAGGGAATAGACGGGATAAGTGCTGGAATGAGACCTAATGCACCGACGATGAAGACGATATTGACGCGCCAGATTTGGTCGTCAGGATAGCGTCCATAGACGAACTGCGGGAAGTAGGCCTTTACATAGGCCCAGCAGGCACCATGAGCAGCGCCATTGGCGATGCAGGCTTCACGATCGGAGCCTTCCCAAACTGCATTGAGGAGGGCGAAGGGAATGATTGCGCTCAGGATCTGATAGATCACAAAGATACCGAACAGCGTCAATAAGGCATTCGGGATCGAGGATAGGAGATTCTGATGCATCCAGTAGAGCGGCCCTTGCGATGAAATCGGCGCAGATCGCTCGTCGAGCATTTCCTTACGGACAAAGGAGAATGGTTTTTGTGACATGAGGTTCTCCTATCTCTCTACCAACGCAATGGACCGGTTGTACCAGTTCATCAGGATCGATGTTAACAGCGAGATACTGAGATAGACGATCATCCAGACGGCAATAACTTCGATCGCCTGCCCTGTCTGGTTGAGCACCGTGCCGCCTACCGAAACGATATCGGGATAAGCGATGGCAACGGCCAGAGAGGAGTTCTTCGTCAAGTTTAGATATTGGCTGGTGAGTGGCGGAATGATGACCCGCATGGCCTGAGGAATGATGACCAGACGCAAGGTCGGACCATTGCGCAAGCCCAAGGCGTGGGCCGCTTCCGTTTGGCCATGGTTCACAGCAAGGATACCCGCGCGAACAATCTCGGCAATGAAGGCGCCGGTATAGATCGTCAAAGCCAGCAGCAAGCCGACAAATTCGGGAATGACCTTCATGCCACCTTTGAAGTTGAAGCCTTTGAGCTGCGCATAATCGTAGCTGACGGGCATGCCGGAGACGAGATAGGCTAGAAATGGTAGAATTATAATGAGTCCCAGACTGGTCAGAAAGGCCGGGAACCGTTGACCGGTTGCCATTTGTCGGCGTTTTGCCCAAATGCTGATGCCTATGCTGGCGACAATTGCAATGACAAGTGCCAGCAGAATACTCCCTGATCCATCTTCAAAAACAGGGCGCGGCATGTAGAGCCCGCGGTTGTTGAGGAAGAATGTATCAAATATCGATGATGACTGCTTGGGATGCGGCAGTGAGCGCAAAACTGCGAAGTACCAAAAGAAAAGCTGCAGCAACAAAGGAATGTTGCGCACGATTTCAATATACATCGTAGCGAGTTTTGAAATGACCCAGTTGTTGGAGAGCCGTGCAACACCCATGACAAAGCCAACGATCGTGGCAAGAAAAATGCCGATCACGGCGATCAAAAGCGTATTCAAAAGCCCCGCGAGCAATGCTTGCCCGTAGGTAGATGTTGCGGAAAGGTCGATAAGGGTCTGGTTCGGCAAAAAGCCAGCGGTGTTTCCCAGAAAACCGAACCCGGAAGCAATATTTTGTTTTTCCAGGTTATGGGAGGCGTTTTGAACGATGCTCCAGAAAAAATATACGAGCCCGGCGACCAGCAAGAGCTGATAAATAATGCCTCTTACCTTCGGATCGTTGAATATCGATCCTTTGGCAGAGCTTCGCTCGGCGGTCTGTTGAGGTTTAGCAGCCATATTATCCTCGTGTGACACCGACCTATCTAAAAAGGCCGATCTATCGAGTGCGACATCCAAACAGTATGCGCGTTTAGATTTTGTTATTCTTTAGATGACGCTTATAAAAAACCCCGGCGGACGGTTTTGTCCTGCCGGGGATCTTTATTGCCAATTAGCGGATAGGCGGTGCGTACTGGAAGCCACCGTTAGACCACAGGGCATTTACGCCGCGGGAAATTTTCAGCGGAGTATCCGGACCTACGTTGTTATCAAAGATTTCAGCGTAGTTACCAACCTGCTTGATGATGTTGTAAGCCCAGTCGTTGGACAGACCGATATTTTCGCCGAAAGCACCTTCAACGCCGACAAGACGACGGATTGCAGGGTTTTTGCTTTCTTTCATTTCTTCAACATTGGCGGAAGACACGCCGAGTTCTTCAGCGTTGATCATGGCGAAAAGAGACCATTTCACGATGTTGAACCATTCGTCGTCGCCCTGACGGACAACTGGGCCGAGAGGCTCTTTGGAAATGATTTCTGGCAGAACAATATGTTCGTCAGGGTTGGTGAGTTTCAGACGCTGTGCATAGAGACCGGAAGCGTCAGTGGTGTAAACGTCGCAACGACCGCTGTCATAAGCCTGAACAACTTCGTCAGACTTTTCGAACTGAACCAGTTCGAGCTGCATGTCATGAGAGCGGAAATAGTCGGTAACGTTCAGCTCGGTGGTGGTGCCGGTGTTGGTGCAAACAGAAGCGCCATCAAGCTCCAGAGCAGAAGTGATCCCCAGAGATTCACGAACCATGAAGCCCTGACCATCATAATAGTTCACACCAGCGAAGTTCAGACCCAGAGATGTGTCACGGGTCATGGTCCAGGTGGTGTTACGGGAAAGAAGATCAATTTCGCTGGATTGCAGAGCAGTGAAACGCTCTTTAGCAGACAGCGGGGTGTATTTAACAGCAGTAGCATCGCCAAATACGGCAGCAGCAACAGCGCGGCAAACGTCAACGTCGATGCCGGTCCAGTTGCCCTGATCGTCCGGGTTGGAGAAGCCTGGCAGACCCTGGCTAACACCGCACTGAACAGCGCCTTTGGCTTTAACATCTTCAAGGGTTGTTGCGCTGGCAGCGGACGCGCCTACAGCCATGGCAGAACCCATAAGTACGGAAATAAGAACTTTCTTCATTTTGCAGCCTTCGTTTGTTGCCCAAATAAGAATAGGATTGTCTCGATAAGTTTCAGATAGCAATGGATTGCATGAGCAGCCCATGCCCCTGTCGTTTTTGTTGGCCAAGCGTTAAATATACCGTTTGACAGGGGGTATCTCAGAAAATTATTGCACTTGGGTCAAGAGGCAAAATACAGACATGCGGACAATAAGACGAATTTCGCACGAAAATTGTGCACGGATGTCGTAAAACTGAAACTATCTGTTCTTTTTTATGGTTTTAGCAGTTAAATATGCTGAACTTCAAACGGACTAACAGTGCCAGGAGGGCCAAATAAAAATGGCTAAAAACGAAAAATGCACAAAAAACTATCACACTGACACAAGATTAGTCACTACCGGACGAAACCCGGAAGAAAATGATGGTTTTGTAAATCCACCCGTGATTCATGGATCTACCGTAATCTTCAAGTCTACAGAAGAACTTTACTCTGGCAAGGCTAAGTATTCTTACGGGCGCAGAGGAACCCCCACGACCAATGCACTGCGTGATGCTTTAACGGATCTAGAAGGTGCGGCTGGAACAGTTCTGGTGCCGTCCGGGTTGGCTGCCTGTTCGCTGGCCTTGCTTGCTGCCTGTAAAAGTGGTGACCATGTCTTGATCACCGATAGCGCCTACGAGCCGACACGGCATTTTGCTGACACGGTGCTTATTTCCATGGGCGTCGAGGTTGATTACTATGACCCTCTGATCGGCGCTGACATCGGGACGCTCTTTAAGGACAACACCAGTGCGGTATTTACTGAAGCGCCCGGCTCCCAGACCTTTGAGATGCAGGATATTCCTGCGATCGTGAAAGCGGCTCATGCACGCGATATTCTGGTCCTGCTCGACAACACCTGGGCTTCGCCGCTCTATTTCGACAGCATGGGGCATGGCGTTGACATGACCATTCAGGCGGGCACAAAATATATTGTTGGTCACTCTGATGTCATGCTGGGCGCGGTTTCTGCCAATGAAAAAGCATGGCCACGTCTGGAAGCCGTGCATGGGGCCATGGGATATCATGTGGGGCCGAATGACGTTTATCTCGCCTTGCGTGGCCTAAGGACAATGGGGGTGCGTTTGAGGCAGCATCAGGAGAGTGCTCTTGAGATTGCCAAGTGGCTTGAGGCTCGTCCTGAAGTGGATCGCGTTCTTTATCCGGCGCTCGAAAGCGATCCGGGACATGCCATCTGGAAACGGGACTTCAAGGGTGCTTGCGGGCTTCTGGGCGTTGTGCTTAAGGACTGCACGCAAAAGCAGGCCTTTGCTTTCATTGATGCGCTGGAGCTGTTCGGGCTCGGCTTCAGTTGGGGTGGTTTTGAGAGCCTCATCACCTATGTTGATCCGCGTAGCTACCGCACGGCAACCTCATGGGACGAGCCAGGCAAATTGATCCGACTGCATGTCGGGCTGGAAGATGTTGCTGATTTGAAAGAGGATCTGGAAAAGGGGTTTGCAGCGCTCAAGATCTAAAGTTCAATTGTCGTCGCGTTCAAGATAAGCGGGTTGCCTTACCGGTGATCCGCTTTTGTTTTGGAACAATTTCCCTGTCCGGGCGTTATCTTAAGGTAGTTTGTCTTGTGGTTATCGTGACTTCCGACAAGCTGCGTTTATCTGAGACAAAGTCCATGACACAAATAGCCTTTTTTGTAGTAGCGATAGCCGTCGTCGTTTTTCTGGAATTTTCTAATTTTTCTCGTAGTAAAGAGTGGCAAGCAACCATAACACCTCTGGCATCCATTGTTGGAAGTGGGTTTCTTGTTTCAGCGCCGCTGCTTGTTCGATCATTTGGTGGATTTGCTGCCCCGGCCATGATGGTCCTTGTCTTACTGGCTTTTTTCTTCGGCTGGGCAATTCGTTACAATATTGTCGTTGTTGAAAGCGAGTTGGATAAGGGCCGTGATAAGCTCCTCTCGTCCATGGAAGAACTAAGCCATATTATTCTCGCTTTTGCCTATTTCATATCTGTCGCATATTATTTGTCCCTATTGGGGAGTTTCCTGCTCACGTCTTTCGGCATCCGTAGCAATCACTGGGGCACAGTTATCGCTTTGGGGCTGCTTTTAGGTATCGGTATTCTAGGGTGGTCAGGCGGAGCAGAGAGGGTTGCAAGGCTTGAACGATTTGCGACAACCTTCAATCTCGCAGTGATTGGAGGGTTTCTGGCTTCCCTCGCAGTGTTGAATTCACAAATAATACTTGATGGAAGTGCATTTTCCGCAGTCGCTGGAAAGCTGTCCACGGCCTCTATTCCTGTGCTACTAGGCCTTTTGGTCGTTGTGCAAGGATTTGAGACGACCCGGTTTACCGGAGGGCGCTTCAAGGCGGATACACGGACAAAGGCGATGAGAGACGCGCAACTTATTTCCGGTATTATTTATCTTGTCTTCTTTTTGCTGTTGTTGCCTCTTTACAAAGATTTGCAACAAGGAGAAGGCGTAGCCGCTGTGATTACCGTCGCCGGTTCTGTTGGACTGATCTTGCCTGCAGCTCTAACGATTGCTGCGATGGGGAGCCAGATATCGGCGGCTCTTGCAGATGGTATTGGCAATGTCGGTCTCATTCGAGAAGTAACGCACGGCAAGGTAGACGCCAGACATGCCTATCTTCTGGTGACAGTGATCGGCATGGGTATATTGCTGGCAACCAATGTAAATGAGGTCATTTCTCTTGCCAGTCGTGCATTCGCTTTATTTTATGCTCTCCAGTGCTTCGTGGCTTTCGAGGCTGCCAGGAAGCGACCGCAGGACAAATGGCGCAGTTTCGCTTTTTTGATGCTTGCAATCGTCGCGACCGCGATCTTTATGTTTGGTCACGCCGCTGCGGCTTGATGCATTGCTATTCGACGGGCGTATTTTCCATCAACTTCTTGGCTTTGTGTTCCTTGAAGATCAGCCAAACATTGCGAAGATAGATCAGCAGGCCTGCCCCCTGCCCCACAATAAATACAGGATCGGCCCGTTTGAGCGCATAGATGAACAACAGGGCACCTCCGCCGATGGAAAAAAACCAGAAAGCGACGGGCATAATGGACTTGCCGGCGCGCTCACTGGCAATCCACTGGACCACGAAGCGCATCGTAAACATGGCCTGAGCCACAAAACCAAGGACCAGCCAGACATCCCACTGCGCGACAAAAACAGTATTGAGCCAGACTTGAATGTCATTCCACAAAGTTGAGTGCATCAAAGGGTCTTTCTAAGCAATCTTGCGCGAAGGTTAGTGCTGATCATTGCCAGAGGCATCTGAAGAGGTGTCGGGGCTGAGGTCGATTTCGGTGATAACAGGAATTTTCTTACGACGCTTGCGCAGCCAGAGAACACCAAACAGGTCGATGATGCCAACCCAAAGGCGATCGAAAATACCATATTTGGAAACGCCGTGACTGCGCCCGCGGTCAATCACATCGATATGGACCACCTTCAATCCTTCGCGTACGACCAAGGCGGGCAGAAAACGGTGCCATGCTTCAAAGAATGGCAGATTGAGAAAAACCTGCCGGCGGATAACCTTGAGACCGCAACCGGAATCGCGGGTGTTGTCCTTGAGCATGGACTGGCGGATCTTGTTCGCAAGGCGTGAGCCATGCTTTTTGACAAAGCCATCCGTACGTTTCATACGCTGCCCCGCAGCCAGAGCATGATCGGGACCCCCTGCTTTGAGGGCGTCAATCATCTGGGGGAAGAAGGCCGGATCATTCTGGCCGTCACCGTCAAGGGTTGCGATGAATTCCCCCTTGGCGAGCAGAAGCCCCGTACGCACGGCGTTGGACTGCCCGCAGGAGGCTTCGTGACGCACGTGACGCAGCCACGGGCGGGTTGCAGCTGCTTCTTTCAGAAAAGGCCCTGTATCGTCTGTCGAGCCATCATCCACGATAATCAGTTCGAATGCGCGCTCTTTAAGGGCTGCATGCACTTCGTCGATGAGAAAAGCCAGATTCTCTCTTTCATTCTTGCATGGAATAACCACACTGACTTCAAGGGTGTGATTGAGCGGTGGCAAGGTGGATAGCATGGCGCATTCCCGACGCTGAGTATGGTTTCGATAAGTCTTGCATCGTCGTCTGAATGCAATCCGGCCATATCATTAGCCCAGAGAATGCGACAGCTTTAAGATGCTCAGCCTTGCGAGGTGATCATTTCGGCACTTTATGCCGAGTTGCTCACTCTTTAGGCTTTTTGCACTAGCATGTGAAGAGCTTTCATGAGTTTGGCAAAGGAAAATCCGCCGGTTTTTGGCAATCTGATTAATCCCTCTTGCGCGCGAAACAACAGCCTGCGTTTTGTGCTGTATTTGGCAAGGAGCCATGTAAAAACCGCGCCATAGACAAATCCTGCAACAATATCTGACGGATAATGCGCGCCCACGACAACGCGCGAAAAGGCAATCCAGAGCCCGGCGGCGATCCAAAGCCATTTAAGGCGCGGAAACAACAGCGTAAGAGCAATGGCCATAGCGCCAGCCGTTGTGGAATGGCCAGAAGGAAAGCTCTGAAAGGAGGACGCAAATCCGGGTGAATTGAAATAGTGGGCGCCAAACTCCTCGAAATAGCGGGGTCTGCCGCGGCCAAAGAGTATTTTCAGGATATTGTTCGACAGCCCTGCCCCGGCAACAGCGATAAAGATGAAAAGCCCCGCCAATTGTATCTGGCAAAGGGCGGCCTTTGCACCAAGGCTCAGGCGTTGCCATGGAAGCAGCGCTGTAATGAGAACCGCGAGGCCCGATGGCACGAGATAATTCTCAGATTTGCCCCAGCGTGTCACGCTTTGGAAAAGATCGTAGGTTTCTTTTGAGAGCGTTGCTTTCCAATGGCCAGCCGCCTCATCGACAAAGAGCATGCCCAGAGCGATGAAGCTCAAAGTCACCACCAGAACCAACACCCAATCGGGCTCCTTGATGGTCGGGTCATACCGTTTCGACCTGGCATGGAAAGCGCGTACGGCTCTTAGAGTCGAAAAGGCAGAATACTGGCTTTTCAACTGGACGAGCGCGGTTTTTACACGAGTAAACAGGGACATATGCCTTTTCGTCTCAATCCTTGCTTTTCTTACATCTTATAGCGATAGAGGCCGAAACTCTGCCATTTGCCACCATTGAGTTTATAGCCCTCAACGGTTGCTGCTTGTTCAAAGTCTCCTCTTCTATCCCCCAACGCCTCGAGGAAGGCAGGTTGTTGCTGCTGTTCAACAATTGCGAGGCGACATCCCGCTTCCTTTACGAAGTCGGCAGCACCTTTGCCATTGGTCAGCAATGTGTCTGTTCCGATGAGGAAGACAAGGCTCGGCTCGCTATAGCCCGCACTGGCCACTTCAACGCTCTCGCAAGGCTTGACCATATTGACGCTTTCCTGCAGCTGGTTTGATATCCAGACAGAACGCAATTGAGGGAAAATGGTTCCATGCAGCGAGAGATACAGAACAGGCGCTGTAAGGCACGCAAGTGTGAAGGCAGCCATTACGCGGCCGCGTGTCAACACGGCATAGCTGAGCAACCCAAGACCGGCCGCCACAAGTCCAAGACCGAAGGCAGCGGGGTTGATGATCCCTTCAATGAAAATCAGACCGATGGGAGCACCCAGCCCCAGAATGACTGCGACAATGGGAATGAGTAGGGAGACAATACGTCCCCACAGGCTCGCCCAACTGGTAGCGCGGGCCTCAAGCGCTTCTGCCATAAGAATGGCAAGCGCAGGCATTGCGGGCAACACATAGTGTGGCAGCTTTGTCGGAACGAGTTCGAAAATGATCCAGGTAGGCAAGAGCCACGCCAGAGCAAAGAATACCGTCCGCTGCGCCCGTTGTTTCCAAATCCAGACGACGGACAAAATGAAAAAGACGGAGATAGGCCAGAAAGTGCCGATGCTGGCCGCAAGATAGGTGCCCGGAGGAGCGCCATGGGATTCTTTGCCGGAAGCGACCTTGGCCATCATGTCCTTGCCGATGGAATCCATGTAGAAGGCCCAATCGGTTTTGATGCCGATTGCCAGAAACCACGGAATGGTTATGACAAGGAACAGCGGGAGGCCATATTTCCAGCCAGAGCCCTTCAGCCAACCAACAGATCGCTCCCGAATGGAAAGAATGATTATGGTCATGATGCTGACCATCAGGATGATCGGTCCTTTGATCAAAACGCCGAAGGCAAGAGCGACCCAGAGTAAGGCGCCCTTCCCTTTGCTCAAGCCACTCCGCAGATCATACATTTCCCAAAGGAGCCACTGCACGGCCAGAATTGTGGCGAGCAGCATGGCGTCCGTTTTGGCCAGCCGCGCTTCGACACCCAGCAATATGGCTGCGGCCATACCAAGGCCGGCGAGAAAGCCGCTGCGCACAGATCCCATGCGCATGCCGACAAGGAAGGTCAAGCCAACGCTGAGCATGGCTCCGGCAAGTGACGGGATGCGGTAGGCCCAAATCGGGGCGTCCCAGTCCTGTCCCGTCGCCTTGACGCTGGCCACTTGCAGCCAATAGATGCCGACCGGCTTTTTGTAGCGTGTCTCATCCTGAAAGCGGATGTCGACATAGTCTCCGGTTTCCATCATCTGTTTTGAGGCCTGAGCGAAGCGGGCTTCATCACGATCAACTGGCGGAATGGAATTGAAGCCGGGCAGAAAACAAACAAGCGCAAAAAGCATCAGTGCTATGAAGGCCTTGGTGCGCGAAGAGCAAAGCGATGACAGATGATGCTCGATGGAATCGCTTAAGGATGTGATCCAGTCCGCTTCAGGCTTTTGCGGACCCGTGGTCTGATAGCCGGGAGGACTGTTTGGATCGACAGAAAATGGGCCAAAATCTGACATGGATGTCTCCTAGAATGCTATTCAGCTCCAGCGTATAAATGGGACTGGTGTTTGTTGTTTAGCGGATTTCGAGTGGGTTGGACAGAGCTCTTGCCCATTCGGGATGAAAAAGCTTGGTATGACATGTCCCCTCTGCCCAACAATTACAATATATGAAATTCGGGTGCTCTCGCGTTCGAAGAAGCGTGGCTGTGAGGGGTGCCGATTATGAAAAATGAGGCGAATTGCGTGTAGGAAATTTTGGAATATGGACAGGGATGTATAAATATATTTAGCACTCAATGGTGGTTTGGTTTGGGCCTATTCCGACTATTTATAGAAAATTATTCCATAAAATTCAATGCTTTACACTAAATATTGTGCTTGTTTTGATTGCGTAACTCAAAACCTAGTAGGGTGTGGTATGATCTTTTTATCTAAACCGGAACAATTGTGGTCATGAAATAGTAATTTTTGTTTTTTATGTCAAAAGCACTCAGCCAACCTACTGGCCCTTCCTATTTACCAATATTTTTTGCGCTAGAGCGAAATGATATGATTTCTCCGAAAAAGGTTCAGCAAGAACCCCATGTTCTTCACAAGATGCTTCGGGTGCTTGTTGCCGATGATAGCGCGATTACGCGCGATGTTATTCGACGCGGCATTCTGGCTTTCAAGAATGATCATTATCTGGACGTCACCTTTGTGGCGGATGGCGCGGAAGCGCTAAAGGTTCTGAAGTCTAAAAAGATCGATGTCGCCTTTATCGATATCCATATGCCGGGCCTGACCGGTCCACAGCTTGTTTCCGAATTACCGAATACGGTTTCCAAAGAATGCTTGACCATCGCCATCTCTGGACGAATGGATGAAAAGTCTGAAGCCGTTCTGAAGGAATTTGGCGCTTATCATTTTATGCAGAAGCCGTTCAAAGCGCAGGATGCTGCTGATGTTTTCATGACTTATATCGTCATGACACAGACCTATCGCATTCTCGTTGTTGACGATTCTGCTACGATGCGAAAACTGACGAAGAAGATCCTTGGGAAAAGCCGGTTCGGCTTTGAAGTCATAGAAGCAGACAGTGCCCGTACCGCACTACAGGCAATCGTCGCCGAGCGCCCTAACCTTATTCTGACAGATTTTCATATGCCGGATGTTGACGGGTTGGAGCTTGCGGGCATGATCCGCAGTGTTTCGGAGCGCATTGGCATCTATATGATGTCGACGAGCGACACCGATCATCTGGAGCGGTCTGCCGCCTTTGTTGGCATCACCGGTTTCCTGAAAAAGCCCTTCACGGCGGCCGATATCGATAGCATCATGCACAAAAGGCTCGATCTCGATACGCCCAAATTTGGCAAGACGAGACCCATGTTCACCTTCCTTGAGCGACCAGTGAATAGCAATCAGGTCTTTATCTAAGCTTGACGGTCTGTTGCTAACGATAAGAAATCGATAGGCCTAGACTATCAATTTGCATTGACTATCCCAGATAGACAGTGCCGGATGGGTAGGAAATCCGTTTTGATTTTTGGGTCGCTAGCACGAACCCGATCGTCAGAGGACCAACGCGCCCAACAAACATAATGAACATGATGATGGTGCGGCCGATCTGGTCAAGATCACCAGTGACGCCTCTGGAAAGACCTACCGTTCCGAATGCAGATACGGTTTCAAAGGCGATATCCAGAAAGTTCCCTTCGTGGAACACAAGCATCACAAACATGCTCGATATAATCAGGGCAAGTGACACCATGGCCAGCGCCAGAACCTTCATGATTTGATCGGCGCCGAGCCTGCGTCCGAAAATGTCGATGGCTGTTTGGCGCTTGAAGAAGGCGATGGTAGCCAACAAGAGCACGATGAAAGTCGTGACCTTGATCCCTCCACCGGTGGACGTACTGCCGGAGCCTATCACCATCAGGATCATGAACATCAGAGTGGTGCTGTCATTAAGGGAGGCCATGTCGACGGTGTTAAAGCCCGCCGTTCTAGGGGTTGCCGCCTGAAACAGACTGACAACAAGCTTGGTTCCCCAATTCATTCCACCCAGTGTCTCGGGATTGTTCCACTCCATCAAGGTGAATGCCAGAGTTGAGAATACGAGCAGAATAGCAGTGCCAAAGAGCATCAGCTTGGTGTGCAGTGAGTATTTGCGCCATGAGCGCAGCTGCCAGACATCTGCAATAACCGTAAAGCCCAGTCCGCCAATTACAAAGAGCAGTATGATTGTCAGGTTCAGCAACGGATTCCCCGCCCATTGACTGAGGCTATCAGAATAGAGTGAGAAACCGGCATTGTTGAAGGCGGAAACCGAGTGGAACACCGCACTCCATGCCCCTTGAGCCACGCCCAGATCTGGAATGAAGACAATGGAGAGAACAAGTGCGCCGACCAACTCACATAGAAGCACTATGCGTATGATGACCTTTGTCAGGGCCATGAGATCAGTTGCCGAGGTCTGATTGAGGTCTTCTCGTAAATAGATGCGATTGGAAAAGCCTATGGGAAGGCCGAGCATGGAAAGGATGAGGACCGCAAATGTCATCAAGCCCAATCCACCTAGCTGGATCATGCTGCAGATAATGATCTGGCCATAGATCGTGAAGTCCCTGCCCGTATCGAGCACGGCAAGACCTGTGACTGTGACCGCTGACGTGGCGGTAAATATCGCATCAGACCAGCCAATGGGCGCCACCGTCGCGACGGGCAGCTTGAGGCCGATGGTTCCAGCTACGATGAGGGAGGCATAAAGCAGGACGAGCACCAACGGTGGCGGCAATTGCGTCGCTTTGCGTTTACTGTGCGATACGACCATGATTGTCAGCTCCGGGCACGCAGAGTGTCTCCAAACTGTCTCAAGTTGGCGCGTTTGCCCAGCAGAAGCAGCTTGTCGCCTTCTTTGAGGGTTGCCTGTTGGTTTTCGCCTGAAAAATATTGGCTTTCCCGCATGAACCCGAGTACGCGCAACTCTCCGTGGTTAAACCAGTCCGGATCTGATATGGATTTGCCATCCAGTACTTCGGGAACCTTAAAGTCGACCACATGGAAACCATTGCCAAGGCTGACATAATCACGCACCTGCGGATTGTGGAGCATTTGCGCAATATGCTGACCGACTTCCTGTTCAGGCAGAATGACGCGGTCCGCCCCGAGGCGCGATAGAATTCTGTGGTGGGTTTTGTTGAGGGCCTTCACCCATATGGTTTCCACGCCGAGAAGTTTGATGTTCATGGTGCATAGGATGTTGGCTTCCAGGTCTTCGCCGATGGCAATAATCGCAACATCATAGTCGGCCAGTCCAGCTTCTTTCAGAGCTGCTTCATCCTTGCCGTCTGCAATGATGGCTTCACTCAGCGTATCAGCTAGACGGGCTACATTCTGTTCGTTCACATCGATGCCCAGCACATGATTGCCAAAATTGGCCAACTCGCTGGCGACTGTGCTGCCAAATGTGCCAAGGCCAATAACGGCAAAGCTGCGGCTCTTCATTGCATCAAACCTCAAATGGATTCATGGTTCTTCATCATAGCGATAGAAAGCGGAGAAATACAATCGTAGATCAGGCAGCGCTTTAGTTGCTATCTTCGGACAGGTGTCCCGAGAGAAGCTGCAATGCGTTGCGAGAGGATAGCTCGCCGATGATTTCTCCGTCCCGAGTAACCCCCAAAGGAGTTTGTGTGGTAACCAGATGATCCAGGCTTTCCGACAGAAGCGTATCGTGGGCGATTGTCATTTCATAGCTGCTCCGGCTGGCCTTGACCATGCCGTCACTCACCCTGAGAACGCCCAGGGGATTCATGTTGGCAACAAAGTCCGAAACATAAGCATCGGCTGGTTTGGAAAAAATCGTTTGTGGCGTGCCGATCTGCTTTATGAGGCCCCCTTCCATGATGGCAATCCGGTTGCCAAGCTTAAAGGCTTCATCCAGATCATGACTGACAAACAGGATCGTACGCTTTAACTTTTGCTGCAGGTCGAGCAACTCATCCTGCAGCTTGCAACGGATCAGCGGATCAAGGGCGGAGAATGGTTCATCCATCAGCAGGATCGGGGCTTGTGTAGCAAAGGCTCGTGCGAGCCCTACCCGCTGCTGCATACCGCCGGATAGCTCGCTGACCTGATTGTCAGCCCAGTTTTCCAAGCCGACGAGGGCCAGCTGTTCCAACACGGCTTCCCGCCGGTGGCGTTTGGGCATGCCGGCCAATTCAAGGCCAAGCCCGACATTCTCGGCTACCGTCCGCCAAGGTAGAAGAGCAAATTGCTGAAACACCATGGCGACGCGATTGCGCCTGATTTTACGCAACTGCATTGCGGATGCTTTGGTGACATCAAGCAGCGCATTGCCATTGTTGACATGGACTGCGCCGCGTATCACCGGGTTGAGGCCATTGACAGCGCGCAAAAGAGTGGACTTGCCAGAGCCGGAAAGCCCCATCAGCACGAAGATTTCGCCCTCCTCGACTTCCAGAGAACAATCACGCACGGCCATGAGTTGATTGGTCTTTTCCTGAATAGCAGCGCGGTCCCATTCCTTATCCATAAATGGCAAGGCGGTTTCCGGGTCGTCTCCGAAGACGATTGAAACCTGATCCAGTTTAATGGCGGTGGTCAATTTTCGCGCTTCCTGTTCAAAATGCGATCAAGGATGATCGCGACAACGACGATGACAAAGCCGCTCTCAAAGCCGAGGCTCGTATTGACCTGATTGAGCGCCCGAACCACCGGTACACCGAGCCCATCCGCTCCAACAAGTGCCGAGATCACCACCATCGACAAGGCGAGCATGATGGTCTGGTTGAGACCTGTCATGATTTGCGGCATCGCATAAGGCAATTCGGCCTTTAACAGTACATCTTTCTTCGTGCCTCCAAACGCTTTCACGGCTTCAACGAGCGTGGGCGGGGTCGACGAAATGCCCAATTGGGTCAAACGGATCGGGGCTGGCAAAACGAACACCACCGTCGCGATCAGCCCCGGCACCATACCGATGCCAAAAAAAACGATAGCGGGAATGAGATAAACGAAGGTCGGAAGGGTTTGCATCAAATCAAGGATCGGGCGCATAACAGCATAAAGGCGCGGCCGATGGGCCGCAGCAATGCCGACGGGTACTCCGAGCGCCATACACACGGCGCAAGACGAGAGGACAAGCGTCAGGCTTTCGGTGGTCTCGCGCCAGTAGCCCTGATTGAGGATAAAGAGAAATCCGACACCAACAAGCAGGCAAGTCTTCCAGCTGCGTTGCAAAATCCACGTAATGGCAACGAACACGGCAATGATGATGAGTGGATGCGGGGTGTGCAGTAACCATAGTATGCCATCGATGATATTCTCGATGGTTATGCTCATTGCATCAAGGGCGCCTTCCAGATTCCAGCGAATCCATTCAAAGATTGCGCTTGCCCAATCCCCTACGGGGATCTTGTGGGAATAGAGCCATTCCAAAGCTGGCATTCCTTATGTCTTGATGCGCTCATGTCTCAGCGTATCTTTCATTTGACGAGGCCCCGTTGTGCACGCGACCCGTCGCTTGCGAGATTACAGCCCCAGAGAATCCTTGGCTGCTGGCAAAGCGTTTTCGCCTTCGCGTGTTTTTACACCATCAAGCCATTGATCCAAAACGGAAGGATTGTCTTTCAACCAAATCTTTGCGGCTTCTTCCGGCTTGATGCCGTCATCCAGAATATAGCCCATAATCTCATTCTCCATTTTCAGGGAGAATTCGAGATTGTTCAGCAGTTTGCCCACATTGGGGCATTCTTTGACATAACCTGCACGGGTGTTGGTGTAAACTGTTGCGCCGCCGTAATTTTCTCCGAAATAGTCATCGCCTCCGCTTAGATAGGTGAGCTTGAAGCTTGAGTTCATCGGATGAGGCTCCCAGCCGAGGAAAACGACCGGCTTATCGCGCTTGGAAAGGCGCTGAACCTGACTGAGCATGCCCTGTTCGGAGCTTTCGCGCAGTTTGAAATCGCCAAGATCAAAGGCATTCTTCTCGATCATGGACATGATCAGACGGTTGCCGTCATTACCCGGTTCGATACCGTAGATCGTATCCTTCAACGCGTCGCCATGTTCGGCAATGCTGTCAAAACTCGTAATGCCCAACTTTGCTCCGGCTTCGTTGGTGGCGAGCGTATATTTCGCGCCCTCTAGGTTGGCGCGAACGGTATCCACTGTCCCCTTTTCTTGATAGGGCTTGATGTCAGCTTCCATCGTGGGGAGCCAAGTACCCAAAAAGACGTCTACCTTGCTTTCCTCCAGCGAAATATAGGTAACAGGCAAGGAGAGCATACGGGTCTCTGTTTTATAGCCAAGGGCCTGCAACACTGTTGCCGTTGTTGCCGTTGTTGCCGTAATGTCTGTCCAGCCCACATCCGAAAATGTCACTTCAGAACAATCTGCAAAAGCTGCGGATGTCGACATGATTAAAATGGTTGTGGCAGTAGACAGTTTCATCATTCTTTCTCTTTTCCAAATCGGTCCCAAATTTTTCGCAATGCTATTGATTGCGGCCTCGATAAACAAGGGACACCATAAAGAAATTGAATGTCTATTTGATAATCCGGCAATGGTGTACGCATGCCCCAAGGCGCATGAATGCAGCATCACGGCAGAATGACCATGGGAAAAGAAGTGGTGACCCCTGCAGGATTCGAACCTGCGACCTGCTGATTAGAAGTCAGCTGCTCTATCCAACTGAGCTAAGGGGCCATCTTTTTGATATTACTTAACTTTCTGTTCTTTTCAATCTCTTCGTGAGACCTGAATTATATGGTCTCATGTCTCATATGAGACTTTTTGAGATTGAAGCCCCTTTTAAGGTTGTCTGTATCGGTTTTCAATTAGATTTTTCAGATCCTTTATGTCCTGTGAAAGACTATCGATTTTTGTCTCCAAAATTGTCACGCGACGGTCTTGGGATAAAACCTGTTGAGACTGCTTGATCAGCTGATCATACTTGGCTTCAATCGCCACCATACGCCCCTCAAGACTGGCAGCCCACCAAACAGCGGCCATGGCCTGAAGAGCTAGAGCGAGCAGCAGTGGCAAAGGAACGCGGCGATCTATGCGCCAGGCTTCCATGTTGGTATCGGTCGCGCTCATTTGATGACTTCCTCTTCGTATAGAGCTCTTACTTGATTGTAGAATTTGACTGTGTCGCGGTGGCGATTGCTGCAAAGGGCCAGAAACTTCCTTTGTGTAGCGAGCTCCACACGCACGTCGCGCCCTGCCCTTACACCCGGATCCTTGCAAAGCGTGGCTAGATCTGCAGGCAACACCGGCAAGGATGGATCAAGTGGCTTATCTGATTTCTTGCAAGCGCTGAGCATCGGCAGCAGAAAGAACACAAGTGCCAGCATCTTCCAATTGGGCTTCATAGTCCTCAACCTTCTGTTCGAGGGTGATAGCTTGAGCATCTCGCACCTGTGCTCGCTGTACGGCGGTTTCCAGCGCTTTCTTATTGATCTCTATGTCTCGCTTGAGATTTGCATTCTCTGCTTCCAGGGCTGCTGTCTGACAGGCCTGAGAAGCGATCCAGTGCCCCTTCCAATAAGCGAAGGTGTGGGAGGCAAGGAGAAAAGCAAATCCAGCGCATGCCAGGATCACACGCCAGTTTGAGAAGAGAGAAAGGATCCAGGTCATCACAGCCCATCCATGCAATATGCTTTTTCTCGCGTTCGACGACTGACCAATCCGCGAATGACACGGCCGCCAGCCTTATTCCACCAGGTTAGCGCCTGACACCCGCCCTTGATGTTGCCGGCATTCAATCGGCGTGTCGCAGTGCTGCGTCCGATCGCATAAACACCGGCATTATAAGCAAGGCTCACATAGGCCGTATCTCGCTTGGAAGTGAGGCGCCTTGCTTTGGTCGTGTCCGTGAAGTATCGATGAAGCTTGGAGCGGTATTCCGCCACTTCTGCCCTTAGCAGATCCCGACATTCAGTCACCGTCCTGCGCATGCCTGGATAAACACCCCGCGTTGAGCCACTACAGATCGTCCAAACACCGACAATATCCTTGTAGGCAACAAGCCGCTCTCCTTCCTCCTGGGCGATGAAAGGCACGGCCACGGCCAGTGTGTCCTTTTCGCTGACAGGAGCGGCAAGGACGCGCCCAGCCAACAGGAGGGCAAGTAGAAAGACGATCAAGACAATGCCGGCAATGCGCATCCATTCACGCACTACCGAAAGTTTCTGTTGATAGAGACGACCAGCAAGACCCGCGACCAGAAACAGAACTCCAAGCCACCAAGCCACAGCGGGGTTATAGTCCTGCCCTGTTGCAGCATACCAGATTTCTGGGACGATCATCAGGAGCAGCCCAATCACTTGCATCCAGAAAGAAAGAGATGTTGCGACAACGCGCCGCCAGTCAGTTACGAGTTCCATGGGTGTCTCCGATTAAAAGACCAGCCGTAGTAAAGCCACCTTATGGCAGCTTGGTTGCATTTCTTATTGTTTTTTAATTTTAAACTTATTATGTGTTGGTCAAATGGGAGTTATTATTAATGCGTGTTATTTGTCATATTGGCCACCACAAAACCGGAACCAGTTCTCTTCAAACTTTTCTCTCTCAAAATTCATATCAGCTACTGAAGCATGGCATTTATTATCCATGGACTGAATCGCAAGGCGCTTCCTATGCACTCAAAAAAGCCATGTCGGGGAAAGATACAAAAGAGATCCCTTCTTGGAACATTCGAGAAGCACATAATGCACTTGCTTTCAGGATGATGACTGATAACGTCAAAGACTGGCGCGTCCCCTCCTTCCATCCTAATATCCCGCATTCGAACCAAATTTTAGTGAGCCTGCACAATCAGCTTGAGGCTGTTCAACCCGATGTCTCTGTTATCTGTTCAGAGGTCATGTCAAATTTCGGGAGACTTGCACCAAACCTAATTAACCGTCTCAGAAAAGCCTTACGCCTTGCTGATGATTTTACTCTCTGGTGTACGCTTCGTCGTCCCGATGAGCAGGTCGTTGCATGGCATGGCCAAGCGATACGCGCAGGAGAAACTCCTGTGAAGTTGCAAAACCTAAAACATGGTGTAAATTATAACGGCATACATTTTAACTATTTGGATGTAGTGAGACCGTGGATTAGTCGAATTCAAGACTGTAAAATTATCCTTCGTCCATATCGCGAAGTGCTGCAACAAGGCGGGTCCGTCGAAGACTTTTTCGCGGAGCTCCCTGTGCAAAGCGACTGTCTAATTCCCGTTGAAAAGATGAATGAGAGCATCGCGCCAGGCGCCTTGGCCGTTATCCGCGATGTCAATGCAAAGCTTGGACAAGGCCACTCTGAGCCGATCCGCCAAAAGCTGATTGACCTATCCTGCAACATGTCTTTGCTATCGTCCAAGCAGGTTGAGCTTTTGGGGCAAGAGCAAAGACAAGTCATGTTTGAGAAGTTCAAGCCAATTCATCAATGGCTCTCTGACACATCCGGCAGAGATATGTTTTTCACTGACATTGAAGAGATGCTGGAATGCAAGCCGATCTCTGAGGACGAAGCAAAGCGGCAGTTTCTTGACCTTCTGACTGATGAAGTCATTAAGCAGCTTTGGAGCGAAGAGGGCCGCAGAGTCTTGACCAGCCTGAAATACGGATGAGTCTTTCCTAGAAGAATATGTTTTTAAAAGTTTGCTTTTGGGTTCAGTTTTACCTCTATATGAAATCCCAATTCCCGCCTTGGTGCGCATCCTTAACTAGTCTCATAAATATTCGATTTATGCTTTTTTCAAACTGAATGTTTTCTGATAAATTCGCCTTCCTGTTCATCCTCATGTCCATCGGAGATCCATAAGCCAAGAGATCCACACCATATCGCTCTCTTAACCGCTCATTGGAGGCCCTATAATGCGAAGCTATTCTGGAAACCTGTGGCGGCTCGTACCTCTCCAAATTTTGATCGAGGTTTAATTTGTTGAGTGCATGCGTCAAGCGATGTCTATTTACTCTCGGATACATTTGAGAAAAGCGCCTAATAATTTCTGCTTTCTCATAAGAGATGCTTTGATTTTGGCGAACTTCCGCAAACTCAAAATTCGGGACAACTCCAAATATTTGAACCATAGAAGATATAAAATTTTGTCTTTCCTTCAATATATCAAAATCCAAAACTATTATGTTCTCTTTCCCGAATACCCCAGCCCAAAAATCTAACGTTTCATCGAACGTTGCAAGCTTGACTATTTTGGGGTCCTTTATAAACTCTTGGAAGGTCTGGCTTATTTTTCGACCATTTTCTTTTATGAACTGTAGGTACAGAGACTGAAGAAATTTATCTTGTCTGCGAACACACATCACTATTTTGGCCTGCCCCAAATTCTTCAGAAACTCTAGTTTTTCTGGAATTTTACGATCAGGGACACTAAGCGACTCCTCCGAGATCACAAAAGATTTAGCTTCTGATCCTAATATTTCCTCTGTCGCTATGGCCTTCAAGTCAATGTTTTGCCAACGTTCGTATCTATCGCGGTTGTGGAATGCGCAATGGCAGTAATCGAAAAAGCCAGAGCTGGTCCCAGGCATTTGGACCATGTGTTAAGGTGGATCGCCTGAACAGAAAGACGATCCGAAATGACGAAGAGAAAACGCTACTCTGCCGACTTCAAGGCCAAGGTTACGCTTGAAGCAATCCGCGAAGAATTGACGCTTTCAGAGCTGTCGAAGAAGTATGATGTCCATCCCAACATGATCAGCGCTTGGAAGCGAACTGCGATTGAGAATATGGCGTCAGGCTTTTCAAAGGGCAAGGAAACCGAGCATCAGGGTAATGATGCCGAGATTGCCCGGCTGCATGCCAAGATCGGCCAATTGGTTGTGGAACGAGATTTTTTATCGGAAGCCTCTGTT
>NZ_FOVR01000002.1 GCF_900115225.1 Cohaesibacter marisflavi
TCCACGGAGCTGGATGACAGATCCACCGCGGTTGGCGCATCATTGGTGCCGGTGACTTCAATGGTGACGGTGCCCTGATCGGTGGAGCCATTGCCATCATCTGCGGTATAGGTAAAGGAGACCTCACGGCTCTCACCCACAGCCAGATCATCAAAGGCCGTGCCCGGATCAAAGCTGTAGGAGCCGTCGTCATTCAGCGTAACGATGCCCTCGGAGGGCTGGCCATCAAGGCTATAGCTGATCGTATCCCCATCCAGATCGGTCGCGGTGACAGAACTGGAAAGAACACTATTCTCGCCTGTGGTCTCTGCGATGTCGTCTGCTTCAACAGGTGTGTTTTCCTCTGGTGTGCCGCCTCCATTTGCAGGAGGCAGCGTGCCACCCGAGGGTGACGCCGTGTTGATCGGGCTGCTCTGTGCCGTCGGAAGAACAGAGGCCTCATCGTCGCTAAGCGGAGCTTCGCTGCGCGTCAAGTCTGCCGAGCCATTGTTGATGGAGAGGATAGGGCTTTCCTGACCTGCGTTGGCAATATCTTCCGGGGCTGACAATCCGGAAGAGGAAACAGGAGAGACAAAATCATCACCAGCCGGGGCAGATGCAAGCGAAGAGGGCTGTGTCGACAGAGAACCAGAGCCAACATCGGCAGCGCTGCCATCTGCTTCACCGGGTGACTGCGTCGGAAGCAGCGTTTCGTCCTCATTGGCGAGGCCATAATGAAGGTTCGGGTTCAGGATATCCTGACGCAGTGCAATATGGTCGCCGGTGTCGTAGTCACTGGCTTTTTCCATTTCTGCTTTTTGCAGGGTCTGCTGGGCGCGGTTGGATTCAAATTTGGATGCAGCCGCTTCGGATTTTACATCTGGGGTATTGGTGTCAGCCATTGCCAGGTTCCTTAACTCGATTACGCCTTCTGCGATCAGGCATTTGGCCCTGACGCTATAATATGCGTGCTTAATCGGGCCTTTCGGAAACTGGTTATGAATGGGTTAAGAGCGGCTTTTTCGGTTTAATTGAATTGGAATTGTCTAAAAATTACAAAGGTGGTTAAGAAAAGATCAAGAGAGTTGGCGCCATATTGGGGAAGTCTGGAAATTTCCGTTAACTCAATTGTCCTCCCGGTCACCACTGCGGCAGGGTAATGACACATGAGCGCAATGAATGATGACAGGTCGCAAGCCTGAAAAACCAAACGGCATGATCGCTGCCTTTCGAGCTGGCGTAGCGCGGTTCCACGCGGTTTTTCAACCTCCTAGCTCCATGCAGACAACATGGTTCGCAGAACAGGTACGTGTTCCCAAGCGGATCATGGCGGCGTCTTTTGTCATCAATATGCTCGGACTGGGTATGCCCTTGGTCATCTTGCAGATTTATGACCGCATCATACCCAACCAGTCTTATGCGACGCTGTTCTATTTGATTGCTGGTCTCGTCACCGTGCTGATCCTTGATACCCTTCTGAAAGTGGTTCGCTCGCATATCTCCGGCTGGTCTTCATCCTATATTGATTATGTGTCAGGCGTGGAGGCGATCCAACGGATCTTGCGAGCGCCGCCCGAGGCTTTGGAAAAGAGCGCGGCCAGTACGCATATTGATCGCATGAATGCGCTCTCGACCACTGCGCGTATGTTTGCCGGTCCAGCCCGGATGGGGCTGGTTGATTTGCCCTTTATCTTCATTTTTCTGGGCGTGATGGCCATCGTCAGCCCGACCATCGCCGGATTGCTGGTTGCTGTCTTTTCCATTTTCGCCTGGCGGCTGCTCAAGCGCGCCAAGGATATCCAGAGCCTGCAGGATGAACGCCAACAGTTGGATCGGCGCAAATATGACTTCGTGATTGAAGCTTTGTCGGGCATTGAATCGATCAAGACCATGTCTTGTGAGCCCCAGATGATGCGCCGTTATGAGCGGCTGCAGGAAGCCATTGCCGTTGCCTTTCATCGTTCGGTCAAACTGGACGGGGCAACGCAGTCCCTGAGTGCTTCCTTTGCTTCCATCACCATGATCACGATTGTTTCCAGCGGGGCCTTGCTTGTCATTGAGGGCACCCAGTCCATTGGGTCGCTGGCTTGTTGTCTGCTGCTGGGGGGCCGGGCGGTCGAGGTTCTGGTGCGTTCTGTTCGCTCGTGGAGTGAATTGAGTAATTTCGATCTGGTCAAGCAGAATGTTGACGAACTCCTGTCGGTCAATCCAGAGCCGGACAAGGTGATGGCTCCTGCCGAACTGGCGTCCGGAGAGGTCATCCTGGATGAAGCTGTTATGGCGTCCCGAATGGGCGATGGCCATGGCGCTTACCGGATCTCTATGATCATTCCCCATGGGGCCACCATCGGGATCAAGGGCAATCTGACGAGCGATGATCATGATTTCCTCAGAATTCTGCGCACCAAGATCGCTCCGGACGGGGGCAATATCCTCTTGGGTGGGCGTTCGATCCACGATCTGGTGAACTCTGATGTTTCTGCTTCCATTGCCTATGTTTCCAACAGTCCGGCTATTTTCAGCGGATCGATTCTGGACAATCTCACGCTGTTCAACCCTCGTGAGGGGTTGCAGAATGCGCGTGAAGCCGCCCAATTGATCGGGCTGGAAAGTGACATCCAACAACTGCCTCATGGCTATGACATGATGCTTGGTTCGGGTGGCAACGAAACGCTGCCGCCGAGCTTTCGCCAGCGTATCTGCATTGCAAGAGCCATTGCCAGTAAGCCCAAAATTCTCATTCTGGAAGAAGCCAACGCCATGCTGGATCAGCGCTCTGACACCCTTTTACGCAAAGGGATAGAGGCCTTGCGTGGCTCCATGACCATTATCTTCTTGTCAAACCGTCCCTCCTTTCTCTCCCTTGCCGATCAGCAGGTCATTCTCAAAGATGGTGCGCTCATGCCGTTTGAGGGCGCCCAAGCGCGTCAACAGGCTGCATCGCGACCAGACGCCAAAGACGCCAAATCAGCCGTTGGAGGCGTGGAATGATAGACGATACAAGAAGGAGAAACGGCCAGTCTTCCAATAAGGAACAGCCCGGGCCAGAAGAGCAAAGAGCGCAAGGGGTTGGCAAGCTTCAGATCAAGCCGATTGCACCAGCCAAGCGTAGCGGCAGGGGCAAGGCGCGGGGCAAACCGATGTTGCTCAAGCGGGCCGACGACAATCCGCTTGAAGGCGCAACCCTATCCGAAGCGGCCCGTCATGCCAGCGAAGAGGATGTGAGTCTTGCGGAGCTGGCAGATTATTCGGCTGATCAACATTTTGCGGCAGATGTAGGCAAGTCAAAGCCTGAAGAGCGGAAGGATCGCAACGCTGAGGAAGCGTATCGGCCAGCTTGTAGTAGCGAAAGCTTGTCTGGGCAGGAGATGCCCTTCTCTGATTTTGAACAGCGTCTTGGTATCAAAGAACGCTGGTCGGGGATTGATTATACCAGTTCGGCAGGCCGGTGCGTTCAGGTTTTGCTGGCGCTTATCGGCTGGGCGGGGAGCGGACGTCATCTGGCGCAGGTGCTGCCCCATTTCAATACCGTTCATGACATGACGGGGCTGAGAGCCGTTCTGACACGGCTCAATTATGTAGCCATTTCGGATGAAGCCAAGCTTGCCACCCTGTCGGAAGAAAAGCTGCCCTGCCTGTATCAGGATGAAGCGGACGACACTGTCCGTATCGTTCTTTCCGTCGACTTTGGTGCCGATCGGATAACCTGCTTTAATGGTCGGACCGGCGAGGAGGAGATCATTGCCTGCCCCGGGCAGCCGGTGATCATCCACCATATCAAGCCGTTGGACGTGGTCAGCCGCACCCGTTTTGTCCAATCCTTCGGCTGGGTGACCCACGCTGCGGCATCCTTTCGCAAGCTGTTCTTCTCGCTGTTTGTCATCAATTTCGGCATCAATCTGGCCGCCATGGCCGTGCCCATCTTCATCATGACTGTCTATGGTTACGCGATCCCGTCCAAAGCGCCGGGTAGTCTGATGATGTTTGTCCTCGGCGTGGGCATGATCGTTGCGGCGGACTATGCGCTGCGGTCCCTGCGTACGCGCATTCTGGCCTATGTCGGCGCTCGCTTCGATACCGCTCTGTCGGTTGAGGTCTTCCAGCGCCTTCTCTATCTGCCCTATAGCATGGTGCAGAATGCCTCCATCGGTGCGCAGCTGGCGCGATTGCGGCAATTTGAAAAATTGCGTGAAATCTTTCTGGGTTCCTTCGGCACCGCCGTTCTGGACCTGCCCTTCGTGCTCGTCTTTATCACGGCCATTGCGCTGATCGGCGGCTGGATCGCGGCCATTCCTGCTACGCTGGTGGGGCTCTATGCGATATTGGCCATGGTCACCATTCCGATCGCCAAGCGCCAGACCATGCAATCGGGCGATGCCAAATCCAAGAAACAGAACATCATGATGGAGCTGTTTCTGATGCATCGCGAAATCAAAAATGTCGGTGGGGAAGCCATCTGGCAGAAACGCTATGAGGACGCAGCCGCCAGCTTTGCTGCTCTTGATTTCCGTGCGCAGCATTTCTCCCGCCAAGTGCAGACCATCTCGCAAGCCCTGTCCATGGGGGCTGGCATCACCACCTTGGGAGCAGGTACGATCATGGTGATGGAAGGGGATCTGGGCGTTGGCGGATTGATTGCGATCATGGCCCTCATCTGGCGGGTTCTGGCGCCCCTGCAGAATGCCTTTCTCAGCCTTTCCCGTGTGGGCAAGCTGATTGAAGCCATCCGCATGGTGAATAATCTGATGCGCACCCAGCCAGAGCGCATGCCCGGTATCGTGCCGAGCATTTCGCGTAAATTTCAGGGGCACATATCAACCAAGAATCTATCCTTCCGTTATCCGCAGGCTGCAGACGCCGCGATCAAGAATGCCAATGTGACCATCAATCCAGGCGAAATCGTCGCCATTACCGGACCAAGCGGCGGCGGTAAATCCACTTTCCTTAAATTGCTGGCCGGTCTTTATCGTCCTGTCGCTGGTGCGGTGGGTTTTGACCATCTGGATATCCGGCAGATCGATTTGGGCGAATTGCGCTTCGAGATCAGCTACCAGCCAGACAATGCCACTTTTTTCTACGGAACGGTTGCGCAGAATTTTCATCTCAATGACCCTGAGGCCGATTGTGCCAAGATGGCGGGGCTCATGCAGACCTTCGATATTGAGGCAGACCATCCGGATTTGCCTGAGGGGATGGAAACACGCCTGAAGGCGGAAACCGTGCATCAGATGTCGGATGCGCTCAAACAGAAGCTTTTGCTATGCCGCAGCTTCAGCAAATCCGCGACCTACTATTTTCTTGACGAGCCCGCCAACTATCTGGACTTCGAAACCGATCACAAATTCATGGATCACCTGCAAGCCATGCGGGGCGAGGCTACCATTCTTTTTACCACGCAGCGGCCTAGCCACATGAAAATGGCAGACCGCATACTGGTGCTGCATGAAGGGCAGGTCATCATGAATGGGCCGCCTGAAAAGATCTTGCCGCAATTGGACAGCTTCAACAAATCGGTTGCCTAAGACAGATCTCTCAAACAGACGTCTTTTGGGCAAGGATGTATTAACCCTAAGCGCGCTATTGTTGACTTGGTGTTGTGGCATAGGCTGCTCGCGAACATGTGGGATCATATTCCAGAAGGGAAAGCTGGTCGGTTTTCCGGTCTCGAGTATGAGCATAACGGGTACGGGTCTTGCGCTTTTCCTAGGAAAATGCGAGGGCATTCCGGGGTGAATTCAGTGAAGTTGTTTGCTTCAAAAAGCACAGGTCTTGACTCCAAGACCCTGACATTGCCGCTGGCGCTGGAGGCTGAACAGCCGCCCCAGCTCTTTGCCTATGTGGTGACGGGGTGCTTTATTTTTCTGGGAGCCTTCATCATCTGGGCCTTTGTCACCTCTGTGCTGGAGGTTACCCATGCTGGCGGTCAGATACAGCCGGCTGGCTCTGTCCAGACCATCCAGCATCTTGAGGGTGGCTATATCGACCAGATTCTGGTGTCCGAGGGCGACAGGGTCAAGGCTGGCCAGCCGCTGGTGCGTTTGCGCCCGACGGCAACCGAAAGCGAGCGCGACCAACTGGCCATCAGGGCTGCGTCCCTTCGTATGGCGATCTCCACCACTGATGCTCTCATGCAGCAGCAGGAAAGCGTTTCCTTTGGCGAGGAAGGTCGCCTTTATAGCAACATTGCGCAGTCGCAAATGAGTGTCTTTTCCTCCGAGAAAGACCGTATCAATCGCGAGCTGGCCAAATATGCATCCCAGTTGGCCCGTCGCGAGGCGGAATATCGGGCGACGATTGCAGAGCAGAAAAGCGCCGTAAAGCGCATGGAGATTGCCAAGGAGCAGTTTACGATGCTCGATGGCCTGCTCAAGCAGCAATATGCATCCCGCCGCTCGGTGCTGGAAGCTGAAGCCGCGCTGGAAGAAGCGCGCTCCCGCCTTTATTCTCTTGATGGCCGGCTCTCGACAACGCGCGAGCAGGTCAAGGAAGCCCAGATACAGTTGGAAGAAGCTCGAGCCAAGATCTTTAGCGATCTGGCCAAGGAAAAGTCCAAGAATGCCAGCGAACTGGCCGAGGTGGATCGCCTTTTGACCAAGCAGCAGGATCGTGTCACCAGCCTTGATCTGACTGCGCCGACGGATGGCATTGTGCAGGAACTGCCGGTCAATTCGGTGGGGGCGGTGGTTCGCTCCGGCGAAGTGGTGGCGCGGATCGTGCCCGATGACCGCAAGATCATCGCCGAGGTGCGCGTCAAACCGAAAGATATCGGCCATATCCATCTCAATGCCGACGCCAAGGTAACCGTTTCAACATTCGACCCCTATGTTTTCGGCTCGCTGGAAGGCAACGTGAAGACCATTTCGGCAACCTCCTTTGAGGATGAAAATGGCCAGCCTTATTTCAGGGTTCAGATCGCGCTTGATCACAACGAGTTCAATCGCAAGGGCATGGCCTATCCGGTATTACCGGGCATGGTCGTGACCGCTGATATCGTGACTGGCTCCAAGTCGCTTGCGCGCTATCTGCTTAAGCCGGTCTATCGATCCATGGATGTGGCTTTCTCCGAGCGCTGACACTCCATGAAAGTCCTTGAGATGAATGGGTCGGATCCCGGGCCGCTTTTCTCAACATATCCTTGATTTAATTGCTCATATGGGCCGACAACTGGTTTGCATGTCTGCATATTTCCGCTTTATTAACCATAATTCCATAAGACTGGAGGGAGGTGACGCGTAAGCGGCGAGCTCCAACCATGTCCTCGCAGTGGAAGATCAGCATGAATGGCAAAGAGAGAACAGGTATGGCAATTGCCACGACGGGCAAGGCCGAAGGGGGCTCCCGTCGGGTCGGGCTTGGCGCCCGCTTTGCCTCTTTGCTGCTGAGCGCTTCCCTGTGTCTTTTGGTGCGCCCCGCGCTGGCGGACAATCTGGCACAGATGCTCTATGACGTTTACGACAACAATCCCGAGATCCACGCATCGGAAGCCGGCCTTGCCATCAGGCAGGCCGAAACAAAAAAGGCCAATGCGGCCTTCATGCCGCAGGTCAGCGCTTATGCCTCCCAGTCGATGGTGGAGGAACGGCTCAAGTCGGGCCGCACCGAGCGTACGCGCACCAGCCAGTATGGCATCAAGGCCAGCCAGCGCCTGTTTAATGGTTTTCAGGGCAGGAACAATCTGATCAAGGCCAAATATGAAGAAAAGTCTGGCTTTTATCTGCTGAAAAACCGGGAGCGAGAAGTCCTGCTCGAAGCGGTCAAGGCTTATATGGATGTTTATGCCGCGCGCAGGATGATTGCCTTGCGGCGCGACCATGTGGCCAATCTGGAAAAGCAGCATAGAGCAACAAGAGCCCGCATTCGTGCCGGAGAGTTGACCAGAACCGATCTGGCCAAGACCGAAGCGTTGCTCTATCGGGCCCGAGCTGCACTGGAGGGGGCGCACGCCGATCTGGGCGGAGCGTCCGGTCGCTATGAAGCGCTGGTGGGCTATCGTCCCGGCGAGTTGATTTATCCGCAGATGCCTGTGCGCTATTTGCCTGCCGATGAAACCGAGGCGGTGAAAAAGGCCCTGCGCATGCACCCCGACCTGAGGGCTTCACGCGCCAATGACAAGGCGGCAGACTATGCGGTCAAATCTGCACAAGGGGCTTTTCTACCCACGATCGATCTGAATGGGGATATCTCGGAGAATTTGGCTTCAAGCGCGGCGCAAACCAACAAGTCCGAGCGCAGCCTTTCCTTGCGCCTCAGTCTGCCTCTGTTTGATGGCGGTGCACGCTCCGCCGAAGTACAGAAGGCACGGGCTGCGCACAGCCAGCAGGTTCATCAGACCAATGCTTTGCGGGCGCGGATCAAGGCCAACGCGCGTGAGCAATTTCTCAGATATCAGGCCGCAGTCGCATCCATGCGACAGGCGAGCGCAGAAGTAAAGGCAGCCAGCAACCTGCTGCGCGGCATCAAGATGGAAGAGAAGGCCGGGCAACGCTCCTACCTTGATATTCTGGATGCAGAAGTTTCACTGCTTGATGCCCGTGAGCTGGAAATCTATTCACAGGCAGACAGCGTCATCGCGATCTACAGCTATCTCGCAGCCACCGGTCAGTTGACTGTTTCTGGTGCTCGCAAGGAATATGTAAGCAATGATCCACAAGCCGCCGCTGCTGTTGCCAGAGCCCGGCAAATGGCAGAGCTGAAAGCAAGGCCTGCCAAGAAGGCTGGACCTCGTCTGTCCGATGACCCCTGGAATGGTCTGCGCTGATTAAAACTCTCCCTGCATTCTGCTTTCGATCCAAAGTCCATTTTGGGTTACATGTGTTCATAAATACAATATTTACGATAGTCATACCTTTTGGACATCGGAAGCCAACTTTGCTCATTTTTGACCTGTGTCATTAACGTCTTTGTCCTACAGTGTCTCGAAATTCGTCGAAGCCGTTCGCTCTTGGGGAAGAGCGGAAAACGCACAGGGGACACGCGGGGCTCAAAATGGCACTTATCTTGATCGTTGATGATCAAAACACAAACAGACAAATTTATGCTCAGATCGCACGGCGTATTGAAGCCGAAATCGAAGTTGTTACCTGCTCGGGGCCAATCGAAGCCCTTTCATGGTTGGCACAAAACAGCCCCGATCTGATCCTGACTGACTTCAGTATGCCGGGCATGCAGGGGGATGACTTTGTCGGTCAAATCCGCTCTGACAGACGTCTGGCAGACGTACCAGTCATTGTCATCACCGTATTCGAGGATCGGCGCCTGCGGCTTCGGGCTCTGGATGCAGGTGCGACGGATCTACTCATCAGTCCGGTCGACCACCGGGAGTTCATCGCCCGGGCGCGTAACCTTCTCAAAATGCATCGCCAGAGTAAGGTCCTCTCTAACCGGGCCAACTCGCTGCTTGAGTCCCTGAAAAAAAGCGAAAGCATCCTTGCCTGGACACAGCGCGAAAGTGAATCGCGCCTTGTGAATGTGATCAACACGCTCCCAGTCATGGTCAGCGCAACCGATCTGGATGGTTGCTATCTGTTCATGAATGTCAATCAGGCCAACTATCTTGGCCTCAAGGTCGAGCAGGTTGTCGGGCGCCACAGAGCCGAAATCTTCGGCTCGCAGGTTGCAGAGCGCTATGATTCCATCGACCAACTGGTCATTGCATCCAATCACGGCATCCGTTCCTTTGAAGAAGAAATCGTTGGTGCGGACGGCAACAAACGCATCTTCCTGACCAACAAATCGCCCCTCGTGGAAGGGGAAAATGTCATCGGTGTTGTAACCTCGTCGCAGGATATTACCGACCGCAAGGCGGCAGAAACCCATTTGCATCATCTGGCCCATCACGACACGCTCACCGGTCTGGCCAACAGGGCGTTGCTGAGAGATCGGGTCGAACGCGAAATCGGGCGCTGTCGCCGCGGTGATGGACGCTTTGCCCTGCATTTGATCGACCTAGATGGCTTCAAGCAGGTTAATGACGTGCATGGCCATGCGACGGGCGATGAATTGTTGGCCCGCGTGGCCGAAGGTCTGCGTATTGTCGCGGGCAAGGAAGACCTTGTGGCACGCCTTGGGGGCGACGAGTTCGCCATTCTGCAATCCAACATCACCTCCGAATCGCAGGTGGAGGATATGTGCAAGGCGGCGATGGAAATCATGCCCGGCGCGATTGCCGGTGTGCAGCTATCGACGCCTGTTACAGCCTCGGTCGGTATTTCGGTGCACCCGGAAGACGGCAACAGCTACGAGCATCTCATGCGCAATGCCGACCTTGCCATGTATCGCACCAAGGCCGCGAGCGGCAATGGCTTCAGCTTCTTTGTCTCGAACATGGATGCGCGCGCCCGTGAAGAGCGGCGATTGGATGCCACCTTGCGCGAAGCACTGGAGAGCAACCGGTTCGAACTGCTCTATCAGCGTCAGGTCGACATCAAGACAGGCGCAATCGTTGGCTGCGAGGCATTGCTCAGAATGCGCGAAGCCGATGGCACCCTCGTCGCACCAAGTGAATTTCTGGCCCGGGCTGAACGCAATGGCATGATCATGCCAATCAACGAATGGGTCATTCGGGAAGCCTGCAGGCAAGGGGCCCGATGGCGCGAAATGGGGCTGCCGGAATTTTCCGTCGGGGTCAATCTGTCGCCGGTGCAGTTCCAGCGACAATCGGTGCCGTTGCTGGTCGCGCGCATTCTTTCCGAAACGGGGCTGCCTGCGCACTTGCTGGATCTGGAACTGACCGAAAGCATCGTTCTGCATGATCGCAAACAGGTTGCTCTACAGCTTCAGCAACTACGCGATCTGGGGGTTAAAATCTCTATTGATGATTTCGGAACCGGCTGTTCTTCCCTCTCATATGTGAAGCATTTCCCGGTGGATCGTCTAAAAATCGACCAGTCCTTTGTGCATGATCTTCTTGAAAATCCATCGGACGCCGCCATCGTTCGGGCGACTATCAATCTGGGGCATTCTCTCGGTTTCGAGGTGATCGCCGAGGGGGTCGAGACGGAAGAGGTTCTCCGCCATCTGGAGCTGGAGCATTGTGACAAGGCGCAGGGCTACTATTTCGGAAAGCCGCAATCGGCAGAAAAACTGCAACTGGCCATTCAGGCTCAGATGCCTACCAAACTGGTATCTCTGGGGTGAACAGCGAAAGATTGACTTTTCATGGCCTTGCGGACTTCTTTTCTTGAAACTGTTATCGATCCGGTTATGCGGCTTGTTGGCATTCTGTCTCATAGGCCAGACACGGAGCATGTGGCAATTATCCTGCGTTTTGGCATGATAGTGGCGCTTTGGGCCTTCGTCGCCTTTGACTATCTCTTCCTGCAGAAAATACCTGCAGGTGGGTATGAGCAAATTTTCATGGCAACAAGCCTATATGGGCTTGCTCTGGCTCTGGAATCGACGCATCTGGCTTTTTCTCCCAATGCCTCCAGTGGTCGACGCTTGATGGCGATTTGGGCCGATCAGGTGCTTTTGACCTATTTTGCATTCATTCTCGGGCCAACAGGTACGGTGCTATATCCCTTCTATTTGTGGAATATGCTGGCTGCAGGCTTTCGCTATGGCACGGTTTATCTTTTGATTTCCGCCATTTCTATCGTCGCCGTTCTGTCCGTTCACTATCATATATTCGAACTTTGGCAGACGAGCTATCTTGTCTGTCTGCTGCAAATCAGCTTTGTCATCATTCTGGCCTTTTCGATGACATCTTTCCTCAATACGATCCGGCAGGCCATTGCGACAGCAGAGGCTGCCAGCAGTGCAAAGTCGGCGTTTCTTGCCGGCATCAGCCACGAAGTGCGGACACCGCTGCAAGCCATCAAGGGGCTGAGTGATCTGCTCGACGATACCAGACTGGATACGGATCAGCGGCGCATGGTTGGCACCATCTCTCAGGCTGGTGATACGCTTCTGGGTCTTATCAATTATTTGCTCGATTATGCCAGAGCCGAAAATGGCACCATGCCGGTCAATGATGACGATTTTGACCTGTCCAGGCTCCTGGGCCGCCTTCATCGGCTTTTCTCTGAACAGATGCGGCAGAAACATCTGGATCTTAATATCAATTTTGATTCCTCGCTGCGCCGTCTTTATCGTGGCAATGAGCGCTTTCTGGAAGACATTCTGACCAACCTCATGGGCAATGCGGTCAAATTCACCCATCAGGGACAAATCACCTTGCGCGCACGGCTGGTGGAAGAAAATAGCCAGATGCACCGCATCTGCTTTGAGGTGATCGACACCGGCATCGGCATTGCACCGGAAGCCCAGCAGCGGATTTTCGATCGATTTACCCAGTCCGATGATGATGTGATGGCGCAATTTGGTGGCTCTGGTCTGGGGCTTGCCCTGTGCCGCCAATATGCAGAACTCATGGGGGGACATATTCAGGTCGCCTCTAAACAGGGAGAGGGCAGCACTTTTGCCTTCACCGCTCCCTTCGGCCTCGCATTAAAACACAGTCAGACAGCAACAGCAGAAGATGAAAGCGAAGAGACACCCAAACGGTCGATCATGATGATCACCAGAAACCAGCAGCTGGTTACCATGTTGCCGCCTGCCGTGCCCTATTGTGATGTCCATCACGATCTGCGCACGGCCCTGACGGCGCTTACCAGCTTTTGCGAAGACCAGATGCCGTCCGTGGTGGTGATTGATCGTCAGGGGCTGGAGTGTGATATTGCGCTCACCCAGATGCAGATCGCATCCTGTAGCCGAAGCGGATTGCCTTTTGTGCTCTGGATCTGTCGCGCTGATGAACAGGCGTCCAATCTGGCTCTTGTTCACCCTCAGCATGGGCTGGCTTTTCTCAATCGCACCGACTGGCACTATCGCATGAGCAAATTGCTGCGCCTTGCCGAGCAATTGCATGGACATGGCAGCGTCCGAAGCGCCAGTCGTGACACAGAGATAAGCAAGCCGGCGGAAAGTTTGCAGATTCTCGTTGCCGAGGATAATCGAACCAACCAGATGGTTCTTGAAAGAATGCTGGCCAGCCTGGGGCATCAGGTGACTCTGGCCGAAAATGGCAAACAGGCCATCGCCGCAATTCGCAATCGCAAATTTGATCTGGCCTTTCTTGATATCCGGATGCCGGTTCTGGATGGGCTGGAAACAGCGCGTCGCATAGAGGCTCTGGCGGGTGCCGGGGACTTACAGCACCCACCGCACCTCTATGCCCTTACCGCCGATCCCGGTATGGAGATCAAGGACAGGTGTCTGCAGGCGGGCATGAAAGCTTGCTTGCTCAAACCGGTGGATCGTTACCGGCTCAAGGAATTGCTCGATATATTTATCGAGCAGAAACAGCAAATTGCTGACAATAGAAAAACAATCACTATTTCTGACAATTGGGGGTTAGAAGAAATGTACACCACTCAGATTATTGAAGATTTGAGAGATCTTGGGGGCGACCAGTTTGTCGTCGATCTCGCTCATCAATTCAGTGAAGACGGCATTGCCGCCTTGCATCGCCTGCATGATGCTGTGAATCATCGCGATGATGCCGAGTTCCGTGACGGGGCTCACGCCTTGCGCTCGGCGGCGGCCAATATCGGTGCGCGCTCGGTATTCGATCTCTGCCTCTCATGGCGAGACATGACTGCGGCCGAACTCGATCAGGAAGGCTCGGGTCACATGGTGCAACTGGCCGCCAATCTGTCCGAGGCCATTACGGATCTTGAGCATATCCTGTCGGTTTCGCTGCCAAAGCCGGAGGCTGCGCGGCAATCATCCTATCAGAAAGAGTTGATCGTCAATCACTGACAGGATCGCGCCCTTGCGCTTATTCCTTGACCTTGCGAGACGTCTCCCCTATTGCCTGAGAGCCAAAATGGCCTTCGCGAGCAATAGGGGCGCTTTTCGTCATGCCTGAAGACAAGACCAATACTCTCAGCTTTGAGACCAATCCGTCTCATAATCCGACGGGCAAACCATCTGGCAAGCTCTGGGATGCCATCATTCTGGGGGCCGGTGCTGCGGGGCTCATGGCCGGGATTACGGCAGCAGGCCGTGGCAAACGCGTGCTTGTGCTTGATCATGCGCGCAAGGCTGGCGAAAAGATCCGCATTTCCGGCGGAGGGCGGTGCAATTTCACCAATCTTGACGCCAGCGCCAAAAATTACATCTCGAACAATCCGCGTTTCTGCATTTCAGCCTTGAAGGCCTATACGCCAAAGGATTTCGTCAAGCTCATTGATCAGCACGCCATTGCCTGGCACGAAAAGGCCGCCGGGCAGCTTTTCTGCGATGAAAGCGCAAAAGACGTCGTGGCCATGCTGCTTGATGAACTGGAGGCCGCCGGAGGGCGTTTGCTCCTTGGCACGGAGATCAAGGTTGTCGAACAGCGCGACGGGCTGTTCCATGTCGCCACAAGCCGGGGCAGCGAGCAGGCACGCGCCTTGGTCGTGGCAACTGGTGGTAAGTCGATCCCGAAGATGGGCGCCACAGGTCTTGGCTATGACATTGCGAAACAATTCGGCCTTGATGTTTTGCCCACGAGAGCTGCCCTTGTGCCGCTCACCTTCTCGGATAGCCAGAAGACATTTGCTGCCGGGCTCGCCGGCCTGTCTGTGGATGCGGAAGTGCGGTTTGGCAAGGTCCGGTTCCGCGAGGGACTGCTTTTCACTCATCGCGGCTTATCCGGCCCGTCCATCCTGCAAATATCGGCCTATTGGCAGGAAGGCAGACCGGTTACTATCGATCTGGCTCCGGATGGCAATTGCCTTGAGACCCTGATCGCTGCGCGCAAGAGCAACCCCAAGCAGGATATTGCCACCAGTCTGTCTACGTTGCTTCCTAAACGGCTGGCCAAGGCCATTGCCGAACGGGAAGGCATGAAGGGCCATATTGCCGAGCAAGGCGACAAGCTGCTGCGCAAACTCGATGAAGTCGTGCATCGCTGGCAGGTGGTGCCGGTTGGCACCGAAGGCTACCGTACCGCAGAAGTGACGCTCGGGGGCGTTGATACCAAAGGGCTTTCTTCCAAGACCATGCAGGCCAATGCGATGCCTGGCCTTTATTTCATTGGCGAGGTGGTGGACGTGACCGGTCAGCTTGGCGGTTACAATTTCCAATGGGCCTGGGCGTCCGGCGTGGCGGCAGGTCGTGCGCTCTAGCCTTCACAGTCCTGTAGAGCTACGCCATCCATCATATAACCGCCTTGGCAGAAAAGGCTTGCAGGGCGTAGCGAATTGATCTCAAATCGGCCTGTCTGCGTACCAACGCCAGACGGGCTGCACTGCTCGATAGGCAGTCTTTCTGGCATTCAGGCAAAAAGACAACCTCGAACCGATCCAAGACCGACCATGAGCAAGATGATCAAACCGGACCTTTCCGCTCCCGTGGATGGGCGACAGTCTGAGCGTGCGCTAGAAATTCAGCGCGGCACAGGGCGTCTTTTACGCCGCCACGGCTTTGTCTCCCTGCCAGAGGTAACACTCAAGTCAGGCCGTCGGGCCGATCTGTTGGCCATCAACACCAAGGGCGAAATATGGATCGTCGAGATCAAGTCCTCGCTGGCCGATTTCCGTGCCGACAAAAAGTGGCCCGATTATTGGGACTTTTGCGACCGCTTGTTCTTCGCAACAAATCAGGAAACACCCGAAGAGATCTTCCCCGAGGAGGCCGGCCTGATCATTGCTGATGCCCACGGCGCGGAGATCATCAGGGATGTGGAACAGCGCAAGCTGGCCGCAGCCCGTCGCAAGGCCCTGACGCTGCGATTCGCTCAAATCGCTGCCTCGCGTCTGCATGCGATCCATGATCCGGGCGTGCCGACGCATATCGAGCCAGCCAAATTGTAGTAAAGCAACCTTCCAAGCCGCATCGAAAGATGCGACCAGACCATGGTTGGGAAATGCTTTTGCTGAAAGCGGCAGAAGTACCAGAAGCAGCCAGATGGGCCTGGCTTTAGCGCGGAGCGCGCTTGGCCAGAATGCGTTGCAAGGTGCGTCGATGCATGTTGAGCCGGCGGGCGGTTTCAGAGACGTTCCGATCACACAGCTCATAGACCCGCTGTATATGCTCCCAGCGCACGCGGTCCGCCGACATCGGATTTTCCGGCGGCTCGATCTTGACTTCACCATCATTCAGCAGAGCGGCAAAAATATCGTCCGCATCGGCTGGCTTGGCCAAATAGTCGACAGCGCCGAGTTTGACGGCCGTTACCGCTGTGGTGATATTGCCATAGCCGGTGAGCATGATTGTGCGCGCATCAGGATTGGAATCGCGAATGGCCTCGATGACGTCCAGACCATTGCCGTCGCCCAATCGCATGTCGACAACAGCATAACGGGGCGGCTCTTCTTTCACCGTGGATAGGGCTTCGGCAACATTATCTGCAGATTTTACCGTGAATCCCCGGCTTTCCATTGCGCGCGACAGGCGAATGAGAAAAGGCCGATCATCATCTACCAACAAGAGATAGCCCGGCTGGGTGCTTATTCCTTGTTCAGTTACTGTCATTTCTGCTAGTCCTGTCATGATTGCGCGTCTTCCATGTCTTTAAAATACGATATCCAAAGGGGTGTGGCAATCGGTCTCGCTTTTAATCTAGCATCGAATTTGCCGCTTTTATTGATCTGCCTCAAGCAAAAGGCGGGGCCAAGTGATTTCGATTACTGCTCCACTGATTTCGTTTATCTTTTTTGACACTATTTCCTTTTGAACTGTTCCACTCCTGCGAATGGTTACTTTGGCGCCGCTGCGCTCAAGCAAGGTCTTGGCAATGAAATAGCCCAAACCCAACCCGCCACCATTGAGCCCCGACTTCTGCCTTCGTGCCAAATCTGGCCCGGAGGTTGCATCGCGATCCACTTGGCCTTTATCCATGCGGCTTGTCACAAAGGGATCGCCAAGGCGCGTCATGATTGCCTCGGAAAAGCCCGGACCATCATCGCCGATCACCAGCGTTATGGTGCTATCGGTCCATTGCGATTCAAGAACAACCCGACTGCGTGCAAAGTCGACGGCATTCTCCACCAGATTGCCCAGCCCGAAGAGCAGACCGGGATTGCGCATGAGAATGGGTTGATCGCTTTTATCCTCTGGGAATATACGTTCGATCGTGACATCCGGATTTTCAAAAGGTTCAACAATTTCCGAAATGAGCGCCTCGAACTGCATCTTGGTGAAATTGCTGTGGTCATCGCCAGAAAGAGAGCGCAATTTGCCGAGAATGTCGCGACAGCGCTCGGCTTGAGAGCGGATAAGCGACACATCTTCAAAGATCGGATCATCTTCCAAGAGCTCATGTTCAAGCTCTTTGGCCACCAGCTGGATCGTGGCCAGCGGCGTTCCCAGTTCGTGGGCGGCAGCCGTTGCCAAACCGTCAATGCTCGTCAAATGCTGTTCGTTGGCAAGAATAAGCTCGGTGGCTGAGAGGGCGTTGGCCAATTGATGGCCCTCGCGGGCAATGCGTGAAGTATAGACACTCAGGAACAGCATGGTCACGATGAGCGCAATCCAGATGCCATAGACATAAAGCTTGGGCAGATCGGGCGGCGTGGCCTCGGCCCATGGCAGGGGATGATGGAAAAAGATAAGCGCGGTGGCGATCAGCGTGATGAGGGTCGAAAGAAAGGCGGTGAAACGTGCCGGTTGCATGGTGGCAGAAACTACTGCGGGCACCAGAAGAAGCAACGCAAACGGATTTTGCAGGCCCCCCGTCAGATAAAGAAGCCCGCCCAGCTGGGCTGCGTCATAGCTCAAAAGTCCAGTCGCCGGCAGGGGCGACAGACGCACGCTCTTGCGAAAGCGCATCTGCAAGAACAGATTGAGCAGAGCCGAAAGCCCGATCAGATAGAGGCAATAATGGGCAGGATATCGATAGCCAAATCCTTCCGAAACAGCGAGAACAGCGACCCCCTGGCCACCAATGGCCAACCAGCGCAGCCGCACAAGCGTGTCGAGCTTTATTTGTCTGTCTGCAAATATCGGATCGGATGAAGAAGCAAAAAGCATCGTTTCCCGTAGGCTCTTCTGGTCTCAGAAATCATCATGGCAGTCGAAATCTGGCTGAAAACAGCAGGCGTGATGACCCTTGACCCCTTCTGACAAGGTTTTGTTTCTGTAAAAGCTGCAAATACTTGATTGTTTCTATCGCAAATTCCGCTCCACAGGAATGCCTTTGAGATGACACTTTGGTGAAAAAGAACCTGTCGGTGTAAAACGACGGAATTCAGCGGCCAACCAAGGTCGTATCTTGACGTGCGAATGGTAGGTTTTGCACCGTTTCAAGACCTGAAGGCAAAAATATATTTAACAAAAAATATCTTGAACTTCGGTTTTTACTTACCCACCTCTTGTTGTGTGAGAGAGCGTTGAACAGTTTAGAGATATTCATGAGGGAATACTTCAAGTTCAATGCATAAATGAGACGTAAACCATTCGAAAGGAAGACAATGTCACACAGTGCAACAGCCAAATCATCTTGGAAGGGTTCTCATGTAGCTCTGATGATACTTGGCTTTATTCTCTTCTGGCCGCTTGGTCTTGCAATGTTGGCCTATATTATCTGGGGTGATGAAATGCGTGAAATGTTCAAGGACTTCAAGACGAGAATAGACCGCGAATTCAAAGGCTCAGGCTGTGGCCATCGTCATCGTCACCGTTCCCATGGGTTTGAAAGAACCGGCAACGTGGCTTTTGATGAATACCGCAAGGCAGAGCTGGAGCGACTGGAAGAACAGCGCCGCAAACTGGAAGCGCAGAAAGAAGAATTCGAAGAGTTTCTGGCCGAACTGCATCGTGCCAAAGACAAGGAAGAATTCGATCGCTTCATGGCAGCGCGCCACAATGCCAACCAATATGGCCCGGCAGGCGGGTCCGGTTCGGACAATCCGTATCAAGGCTAATAGCTTCAAGACCGGAAGCAACGAAGCGGGACAATGGTCCCGCTTTTTTGTTGATGCATCGATTTTGTTCATCAGACCTATCTATAAATCCCTACTTGCAATTTTCGCGGATTTCCCCCATTTTAGCGCAGCTCAGCCCAGGTGTCCTGAGGTGAGCCTTGTTCTCGGGGCGGGGTGAAAGTCCCCACCGGCGGTGAAAGAGGGGTGTTAACGCAGTGCGACAACCCGCTCTTGCAGCCCGCGAGCGCGTTTGGAAGGTGGCTCATGGTCTCTTTCGAACGGTCAGCAGATCTGGTGCCATTCCAGAGCCGACGGTAACAGTCCGGATGAAAGAGAACGTGACAAAAGCATGTTTCATCAGGAGGCTCTCCCGGTGAGATAAGGCTTAGCTGTCCGTGCGTCCTGATTCTTTTGGCTTTGGTTCACTCATCCGCAATGGATGAGGGATCTGTTTTAGGTATGCGAAATGAATCAGATTTCCCAATCTACCAACGCGGCGACCGTGCCACTGATGCGCTCAGGCGCGGTGTGGGGCGCCATCTATATGGTTCTGGCTGGTCTTGCCTTTGCCCTCGTCAATCTCTCAACGCAATATCTGACGATGAAGCTGGGCGTCAGCTCGCTGATCGTCGCTTTCGGGCAATATTTCATTGCCTTTTTCTTCAGTTTGCCATGGTTGCTCAAAGTTGGTCTCAAAGCGGCTCGTACCAATCAGGTGGGCAAGCATGTAGTGCGCGTGGTGTTCGCCGTGCTGGGCACCCAAGCCTGGACAGCGGGGTTGGCTTATGTGCCCATCTGGCAGGCCATCGCCCTGATCATGACATCGCCGTTCTTTGTTACTCTCGGGGCCTATATCTTCCTGCATGAAAAGGTCGGACCTCATCGATTGGCCGCGACCATCGTGGGCTTTGTTGGTGGCATGATCATTCTGGCACCGTGGTCCGATGCCTTCTCCCTGCACGCGCTTTGGCCGGTTGTGGCGGCTGCCTTCTGGGCTGCGACCTCTGTCATGACCAAGACGCTCACCGATGACGAGGCGCCCGAAACTGTGACCATCTATCTGCTCTTGCTTATGAGCCCGGTCAATGCCTTCATGTTGCTGGGTAGTGATCTGGTGATGCCTTCCATGCTGGCTTTGGGCGTCATCGTGCTTTCCGGCCTGCTGGTTTATCTGGCTCAGCTCTTGTGCGCTCGGGCCTATGCGATCGCGGATGCGGCTTATGTGCAGCCATTTGACCATGTCAAACTGGCCTTCAACGTGCTGTTTGGCTGGGTGGTCTTCGGCTTTGCGCCGGTTGGCCAGTTCTGGCTGGGGGCTTTACTCATTCTGGCGGCCTCCTTCTATATCCTCAGGCGCGAAGCGCGAGACTATTAAGCCGACAGAGCCCCAAACAGGCCCAGACAGGTTTTGGCTTGCAAGCAAAGACGAGTGATACAAGATGCAACGAAGGGGCCTGTGTGGCCCCTTTTTTCTTTTCATGGACATGATTCTTCAATAAAAACAGGAGCAGTAGATAGCATCAAAGGAGGTGCGACATGGCCCGTAGCGACCAGAAAAATACAGACCTGCTTCTGCGTAGCAAATGGATTGATGACAACAGCAAAACCGGACAGATGGTGCTGAGCCTGCTCGCCCCGCCGGATGCGGCCTTTCCGGCCACTGTGCGTCTGGCCTATACGGCAATCACTCGCATCCCGCCTGAAACCGAGCTGATCGGCGCTCACTATATTGCACGCACGGCCAACTATCATGAGCTGCAGCCTCTTGCGCCCCTCAAGGCAGGCCCAGATGGGTTGTTGTGGCAGATCACGATCCCTGTGCTTTCTCACAAGCCGAACCACTGCACCGACGGGCCGTCCTCGGCCTTCCTGATTCTGCCGGATAACAGCACCATCGATATCGATTGCGACCCCTTGCGCCCCGAGAATGAGACTGCTGAGGGCAGTGATGAACAAGCGGATGTCGCGACAAAGGCAGAACCCTCCTCACAGACCGCTCCAACCGCACCCATGTTGGCCATGCTGCCAATGCCCAATCAAAGCTCGGTAGCTGCATGGCGCGAGGCTGCACCCTCAGCTTTTGCGCTGGATGAGTCTCTGAAAGATGTCGGCGACAGAGTGAACGCGCTTTACATCAGGCTCTTTGGCGAAAAGCCCCCCTTTGGTGAAGCGTCCTCCAGCATCACGCTGCGCCTTGCCACTGATGGCGGGCAGAGGGCAAAAGATGACGCGCGGGCAGGGGCCTACAGGCTGACTTTCTCGGACAAGGAGATTGTCATCAACGCCGATGACAAGGGGATCTTCTATGCTCTCATAGCCCTCGCCCAAATCTGGCGCGGGGCGCAAAAGGAGCCAGCGCTGTTCGCGTTCCCCGCCAGTGGTACGATTGAAGATTGGCCGAGCCATGATTGGCGGGGCATGCATCTGGATGTCTCACGCCAATTCTATAGCGCAGAAACCGTAACGGCCTTTCTGGATTGTCTTGCGTGGCATCGGCTGAACCGTTTCCATTGGCATTTGACCGATGACGAGGGCTGGCGGTTGGAAAGCAAAATCTATCCGCACCTGACCGAGATTGGCGCGTGGCGCGGCCATGGGCTGGCGCTTTTGCCCCAGCATGGGTCAGGGGCTGCGCGCTATGGCGGCTTTTACACGCAAGAGCAGGTGCGAGATATTCTGGCCCATGCAGCAAGCCTACAGATCGACGTCATGCCTGAGGTGGATGTGCCGGGCCATTGCCACGCGGCCATGATGGCTCTGCCAGAGCTGATTGACCCCAGCGCCATGCAGGGCAACGCCTCGGTGCAGGGCTATGTCAACAATGCCCTCAATCCCGGCCTTGGAGCGACATGGCTGTTTCTGGAATCCATCTTCGGCGAGTTGGCGGATCTCTTCCCTGGTGCCTGCGTCCATATCGGCGGCGATGAAGTTCCCCATGGTGCGTGGGTTGGCTCGCGTGGCGCCAACAGTTGGGCAAAGGCCAAGGGGCTGCTGGATACCGATGGCAAGCCGGACAGCATGAAGATGCAGGCCGCTATTTTGCGTTTTGTGGTCAACCGTCTGGAGGACGCAGGCAAGGTGCCGTTCGCGTGGCAGGAAGCGGCCAAGGGCGGAGGCGTCGACCCAGAAAAGGTCACCCTGATGGCTTGGATGAATGCTCAGAGCGCTCGCGATCTGACCGATCAGGGCTATCGGGTCGTCATGTGCCCGGGCGAGGTTTACTATCTCGATATGGCCCAATCGACCAATTGGCAGGAGCCGGGCTTGAGCTGGGCTGGCACGTCGAGTCCGGCCGATACCTATCAGTTTGATGCGCAGGCATCTTTGGGCAAGAACAAAGATTTGCTTGTCGGCATTCAGGGCGGGATCTGGAGCGAAAATCTGATCAGCCGAGCCCGCTTCAATCATATGGTCTTCCCGCGTCTCTCAGCCATTGCTGAAAGCGCATGGACACTGCCAAAGCATAAGCAATGGTCAAGCTTTGAAGCGCGTCAGCGCCTCATGCCAACCCTGCCTGAAACAATCAAGGCATAGGGCATGTCATAGATCGGGCAGCCAATAGCCTTTGCAAGCTTACGCCCTGCGGTTGGCTTCATATTGCCCGCCGGGCCGATAGGACCAGAGATAAGAGGGGATAACGGCCTCAATGGCCAGTGGCGTGATGCCGATCCCCTCAAAGGTCCGGTGTTCCAGACTGGCCTGCTCGGAAACCACATTGTCGCTCTTGAGCAATGTCACCTGATCCCGCGTCAAAGCCGGCTTCATGGGCAATTTCTCGAAAAACCATCCCATGGTCGAAGCCATCCAGAAAGGCAATGGCAGCAACAGCCGTTTACGGTGAATTTCATCCAGTGTCATGGCGAGAAGCTGTTTGAAGCTTTTGATTTCCGGCCCACCTAGCTCATAGGTCGCACCCGCGTCAAGATATCCCTTGACTCCCAGCGCAATCACCTGAGCCACATCGCCCACGAAGGCGGGCTGGAACTGGGTGTCTCCACCACCCACAAGAGGCAGGAAGGGCGACAGCTTCGCCATGGAAGCGAACTTGTTGAAGAAGTCATCTTCCGGGCCGAACAACAGCGATGGGCGAACGATAATGGCGTCTGGCAGGGCGCTGAGTACTGCTTGCTCGCCCTTTGCCTTGCTACTGGCATAGGCGGAGGGCGAATTGATATCAGCCCCGATCGCAGAAATCTGCACCATGCGATCGATGCCTGCCTTTGCGGTCTCCTCGGCAATCACCTTGGCACCAAGATGGTGCAGCCCGTCAAAGGTGGCCTTGCCCGTTTCATAAAGAATCCCGACCAGATTGACGACAGCATCACTGCCCTCAATCGCGTGCGCCACAGAAGCCGGGTCGCGCAAATTGGCCTGTATCGGCATGATTTGTCCCACGGTGCCCAGCGGCTGGAGAAAGCCTGCGAGGTCTGGGCGACGGACCGCGACCCGAATGCGATACCCCTCATTGGCCAGCGCCCGCACCACATGGCGCCCCAAAAACCCTGAGCCACCAAAAACTGTAACAATTTTTCCTGCCTGACCGGTCATGGTGCTTTCTCCTGATTTGGGCTTTATACGCAAGCGATTGTGGCCGTATCCACCCATCGCAAGGAACTTGCTGCAACCTACTGTGTTTCTATACGAAAATCCACGCACATACATCTGGGCATAAGTCGACATCTGTGATTTTTCCCCGCGCGAGTAGGGGCAAGATCATCATCTGATCGGACTTTTTCACCGTTCCAAACGAAAATAAACAGGAATGATGTGAATTGTGCATTTTTTCAAAATCTATGCGTTGACAATAGCATGCAGGAGCCGTAAATACCCCCTCACACCTTAAGTGCCCAGGTGGCGGAACTGGTAGACGCGCTAGCTTCAGGTGCTAGTTTCTGTATGGAAGTGGAGGTTCGAGTCCTCTCCTGGGCACCATTCATCCTTAAAATTGAATGGTAGAAAAGAGCAAAGCTCTTTCAATGGCTTGGTTGTCACCCGGTGGTACAAACGGGTGGTACAATGGTCCTCTCAATACCCACCCTTTCAAGCATCCAAAGACCGGCATTTACGACTATCGCAAGGTCGTTCCAGAGCCTCTCGGTGCGTTGTCAGGAAACGAAAAGAGAAACGATCCCTCAAGACAAAAGATCCCCAGATAGTCAAGCAGAGGCATATTGAAGTGTCTCTGGAGATCGAGCACCATTGGGCGGCGGGGGCTTCAAATCCGCAGATGACAAGAAAAGCCCGCAAGAGGGTATCTCACGGGCTTTGATCGAAACACTATCCGAAACACCGTTAGCTAATCAGATGCGACGTTCGCCTGCTTCAATGCGCACGGGGAAAAGATTCTCGCGCGGCGGCAGCGGGCAGACGGCATGGTGGGTGAAGGCACAAGGCGGATTGATCGCCCGGTTAAAGTCAATCACGACGCTATCTTCAGTCACCTCTTCGCCGAAGATGAAACGGGACTTTTCATAGGTGTCATCCATGGACGTCAGGTCGCGGATTACAAATTGCGGTCGATCAGCGGTGCCATAGGTGGAGAGCAGCGCCATCTGATGACCGGCGAATTCAAACTTCGCCACATGCGTGACCGGCACCTTGACCGGCAACCCGATGATGGTGTCCAGCGTCAGGTCCATCGGCTCGGGCAGCTTTTCCCAGCGCGCGGTGATTCTGAGGGCAGGATCCAGCGGGAAAAACTCAATACCAACGGGCTGCTGGCGTTTTTCTGACTCCTTGTCACGAATACGAAGGGCACGCAGCTCGTTGCTGACAGTGATCTCGAGAAGGAAGCGATCACACTCCCACGAGAAGGTTCCTGCGGCCCGATCAAGCGCGATGGCTTCGCCAGCTGTTGGCTCGAACAGCCCGGTATCATCGCCATTGAAGGTCAGCGTACCAAGGCTTTCTGGGCCAACGGGCAGCTGAATATCATTGGTCAGGCCTTTGCCTATGGTCAGCTTGCCCGGCGTCAGCCACCAACGGCCAACCAGATTGAGCCAGCCATTTTCGGCTGTGAGCTTGTCCATGCGGGTTTTGAACCATGCCTCATGGGCGGCTTTGAAGTCTGATGAAACTGTCATCGTCGTTCCTTTCTTATCATTCTTGTTATCAGGAGCCAGCTGGCATGCGGGGGATGCTGGCAAGCAGACTTTGCGTGTAGGGATGCTTTGGAGCGCGCAGGATATCGTTGGTCAACCCCGCTTCGACGATGCGGCCCTTATCAAGCACGACGATCTGATCGCAAAGCGCTGCGACAACGCCCATGTCATGGGAAACGAAGACCATCGTCATTGCTTCGGAGATTTCCTCGAACAGATCTACCACGCGGATGCGGGTGGAGAGATCGAGCGCGCTCACGGCCTCGTCAGCCAAAACCAGATCTGGGCGCGCAACGATGGCCCGTGCAATGGCGATACGCTGGCGCTGGCCCCCGGAAAACTGGTGCGGATAGCGTTCAAGGCTGTCTGGTGCCAGGCCGACGGCCGTGATGGCTTTTGTTGCCATCTGTCGATGATCGCCGGGAATCTTGAGCGCGCGAAGAGGCTCCGTGATGATGCGCAGAATGCGATGGGAAGGATCAAGCGAAGAGTAGGGGTCTTGAAACACCGCCTGCACCCGTTTGCGATAGCTACGCATGTAGCCTGAACTGCGAGCCTCCAACGGCGCACCATCAAATAGAATGCGGCCCTTCTGCGGGCTATCAAGGCCAAGCAGAAGGCGCAACAGGGTTGATTTGCCCGATCCGCTTTCTCCCACCAGTCCAACATTGGCCCCGCGCGGGACTGTGAAGGATATGTCCTCCAGCACTGGTTTTCCGGAGCGGTAGGAAAAGCCTACATTTTCAACACTGAGCAACGTCATGAACGACCCTCCAGAGCGGCATCGAAGCGGTGGGCCGCATCGACCAGAGTTTGGGTGTAGGAATCCTTGGGTGCCGTCAGAACATCAGCCGCCAGGCCGCTTTCTACGCATGCGCCATTGCGCATGACCATGACACGCTCTACCATCTGCCCAACGACGGCAAGATCGTGGCTGATGAACATCAGGGCAATGCCCAACTCGTCGACCAGAGAGGTCAACAGCTTGATGATCTGGTCCTGCGTGGTCACATCGAGGGCTGTGGTCGGCTCATCGGCGATCAGCAGCTTGGGGCGGCAGGCAAGAGCCATGGCAATCGCCACACGCTGGCGCTGGCCACCGGAGACTTCATGCGGATAGGCTCGCACAAGCCGCTCCGGATCGGGAAGGCGCACCTGATCGATCAGATCTCGCATATGCCTGTTGACCTCGGCGCGTCCGCTGGGTTTGCCTTCACGACGCAAACGACGGCGCAAGGGCAGGGCAATCTGCTTGCCTAATGGCATCAGCGGATCAAGGGCTGTCAGTGGCTCCTGAAAAACGGTTGCGACGGCATCGCCGCGCAGGCTGTCGAGCTGTTTGCCTGGCGCGCCGACAATCTCTTGCCCGTCCAGAATAATCCGCCCGCTGGGTTTGATGGATGGTGGCAAAAGTCCGGATACTGCCAGCGACGTCAGCGATTTGCCCGACCCGCTTTCGCCAATCAGGCCAAACCGTTCGCCGGGGGCGATGGTAAAGGACAAGTTCTTGACCAGCCCCTTGTCGGCGGTTGAAAGGGAAAGATTTTGTACTGAGAGAAGATCTTGCGTCATACCTGCCTCCGGGATGCATCGAGACGATCACGCAGACCGTCGGTCAGTAGATTGACACCAATCACAAGCGCAAAGATGGCAAGGCCGGGCAGGATTGCTCCCCAAGGCGCAGTATAGACCGTGCCTTGCGCTTCTTGCAGCATGCGACCCCAGGAGGCGTTGGGCGGTGGTGCCCCGAGCCCCAGATAGGAGAGCGACGCTTCCGCCATGACGGCAAGGCCGAATTGCAGCGCAAGATTGACCCCAAGGAAGGGCAGAATATTGGGCAAAATGTGCCAGAAGACGATCGACGGCCAAGATGAGCCGGAAACACGGGCTGCCGTGATATAATCCTGAGACAGCACCTGCTTGGTTAGAAGGCGCGTAATCCGTCCGACAATAGGCGACAGGCCGATACCAAGCGCCAGAATGGCTGTTCCAAGCGAGGCTTCATCGCTTGCCGCCACCACCAGCATGGCGGTCAGAAGTGTCGGGAAAGCGATCAGGATATCGAAAAAGGCAGCAAGGGCGTCGTCGAGAAACCGCGTAGCAAAAGCGGCAAGAATGCCCGTGGTAACACCAATCGCAGCGCCAATGGCAACGGCGCTACAGCCGACAATCAAGGCGATCTGTGCACCGATCATCAATTGGGTGAACAGATCGCGGCCAAGACGATCAGAGCCAGCCCAATGCTGCCAGCTCGGCGCCTCCAGCCGACCCGCTACCATGTCGGATAGGTCATAAGGGGTCCAGACAAGGGAAAGAAGGCCGGTGAGGGTGATGGTGCCCACGAGAAGAAGCCCCAGCCAGAAGGTGGCGTTGGTGCCCGAGAAGCGGGTGAGAATTGACTTGGAAGCAGACATCAGCGGGCCTCCTGACGCAAACGCGGGTCAAGCAGGCGCTGCAGGATGTCAGCCAAAAATCCGGTGAGCAGAACCAGCAAGGTCGAGACAATCAGCACACCCTGAATATTGGGGTAATCGCGTTGCTGGATACCCAGCAGCAACATGGATCCCATGCCCGGAAGGGAGAAAACCTGCTCGACCACCACGGCACCAAGGAAGGTGGTAGAAAGCTCGATACCGAGGACCGAAACAACCGGCACGGCCGCATTGCGTAGCCCATGGCGAATAAAGGCCTCAGGGAAGCTTTCGCCGAGCGCTCGCGCCGTGCGCAGGAAGTCCGACCCAAGCACCTTCAGTGTCGTGGCGCGGACATAGCGCATCAGGGACGCGGACATAATGAGCGCAATGGTCAATACCGGTAGCACCATGGATTCGATGGCGCGACCCGGGTCAGCGTAGCCGCGCAAGGGAAAACCGCCCGAAGGCAACCAGCGCAGATTGAGGGCGAAGGCATAGACCATCAGAATACCGAGCCAGAAAACCGGCACAGCTATGCCGATCTGCGAAATGATTGAGAGAACGAGCCCATACCAGCGGTTGGCCTTGACCGCCGCAAAGACACCCAATGGAACGGCGATCAGCAGCGCAAGAAAGAAGGCAGACAGCGCCAGCGGCAGGGTGACGCTGAGGCGGCGCGTAATTTCATCCAAGACGGAAGAGCGCGACACGAAGGAGGTTCCGAGATCAAAATGGATGAGATCCCCCAGATAGGTGAGGAACTGCATGCCCAGCGGCTGGTCCGACCCGATTTGCGCTTGTGCGGCAGCAATCTGCTCAGGCGTCGCCCCGACTCCGAGCAGGGCGTTGGCGGGATCCCCCGGCAACAGCCTTAACAGAATAAACAGAACGACCGAGGCGACGAACAGGGACAGAAGCAGGATCACCAGCCGCCGAATGAGATATTTTAGCATGATCGGATGCGTATCCTCGCAAGGAAGAGAGAGTTTACAGAATGAGTCGGGCACGCCCCGAGACCCGGAGATGATATCCCGTGGTCGCAGGGCGTGCCCTTTGTGTATAGCCAGTCCTTGACAGAGAGGCGAACCCGTTTTGGAACACACGCCCCTCGCCAAGTTTTTATTGCAATGGCCTTCGCCAGGGTTTGTCGCGATTAGTCGACTTTCTTGATGTCGGCCGCAAAGAACTGGGAGTTCAACCCGTTGAGCGGATAGCCGCTGACATTGGACGTGGAAACCACGATCTGCGGATAAAGATAGAGCCACATGCTGGCTGCGTCTTCTGCGATGATCCGGTTGGCTTCAGTCAGCATCTTTGTCTGTTCGTCGATGCTTTTGGCGCTCTCGGAGCCAGAGATCAGTTTGGTCACTTCCGGATTGTTATAGCCCCAATAAAAATCAGGGTTGCCATAGAAGACGATGTCGCGATGGTTGACATGCTCCTGCAGAGTCGCCTCAAAATCGTGGGACTTGTAGATCTTGGTGTACCATTCGTTGGCGGTGATGATGTTGATCTTCACATCCACATTGATCTTGGCCAGTTCATTCTGAAGGAATTGGGCGACCACGGGATGCGGGTCATAGTCTGGTGTATCCAGCGTGAAGGAGAAGCCATCGGCATAGCCTGCTTCAGCCAGCAGCGCTTTGGCGCTTTCCGGATCATAGGCATTCACGTCGTTGAGATCGACATACCATGGATCGGTTGGCGGCACGAAAGAGCCAATCAAAGTGCCATAATCGCCCCAGATTGCTTGAAGCAATTTTTCCTTGTTGACGGCACGCGACAGCGCCGAACGCACTTTCGCATCGTTGAACGGTTCGATGCGATCATTGTAGGCCAGAAGTTCCTTCGTGGTGGAAGCGCCTTCCGACACGGTGAAATCAGGATTGTCGACAAACAACGACAGGGCATCAGGGCTCTGGATGGAGGTGATGATATCAACCGCACCGGTCAGCAGGGCGTTATTCTGTGCCGTTGCATCGGTGAAATACTGGAACATTACGCCGCCATTGGTTGGCTTGTCGCCCCAATAGCCATCAAACGGAACCAGAGCCAGAGCGGAGCCGCGACGCCATTCCTGAAGCTGGTAAGGACCAGTGCCGTCTTCGGAATTGCTGATGTCGGTCGCCGCATCATTGACGATCCAGACATAGGACAGATTGTAGGGCAGCGAGATGGAAGGCTTCTCAAGCGTGATCACGACCGTCTTGTCATCTGGCGTTTCGATGCTGGCGATGTTGCTCAGGCTCTTCTTGCGCGAGCTGGAGGAGGTCTCCGCCGTGACGCGCTCGATCGAGTTTTTGACGTCGGTTGCCGTCAAAGGATCGCCCGAATGGAAGGTGACGCCATCCTTCAGGGTGAAGCTATAGGAAAGACCGTCATCACTGATCTCATAGCTCTCTACCAGCTTGGGCTTAACGTCCCCGCCATCGGTAAGCACGAAAAGGCCTTCATAGACATTGCCGTTGAAGGCTTCGTTGATGCCCTGTCCGGCGCCTCCGGTATTGTCCAGATTTTGCGGCTCATACAGGGAGCCGATATTGACGACTGCATCGGGAGTATAATCCTGAGCCAGACCGGCGGCAGGTGTCAGTGTCAGCGCAGAGGCCGTCAGCAGGGCTGCAAATGCAGCACGCCCGGATAGGTGCAATGCGCTGGAAAGTTTCGGCAAAGAGAACATGAAAGAACTCCCCCTTGTTTTGATTAATTCGCACTCTTATCGCAACCGGTGCTGGTGCGTGTGTTTAAGTTGGAGGCGCATTGAAGCAAAATGTCGTCAGGATTTCAATGCCAGTGCAGTCTAAGGGGCACGCGCTCATTCGGGCGATGGAAACCTGATTTTGACGAGGAGAGAATGGCTCAGATGTCGATGCTAACGAATCGGGATCTGGGGCAACAAATTTTTACAATCAGCCCCGAAATTGGATTTGAAATTTCGGTAGATGAAATGCCAATCAGGATCGTCGTCCCCTTTTCATTTTGTCATGGTCAGCAAAGAACGGTGCTTACCTGTACCGAAGCTCTGAAAAGAAGCGCGCTTCCGCTTTCATCTTGCAAGGTCTATGCGTTGGCCGTAAATCCACGAGAGTGCGGCGTTTCGAGCAGTTTGAGGGTTTCTTCGCTGCTGGCTGGTGTACCCAGATAATATCCCTGACCGCGACTACAGCCAAGCTCTATCAGGGCTGCGAGCTGATTGCTGGTCTCGACACCCTCGGCGGTGGTCTCCATGCCAAGGGAAGAGCCGAGCGCCAGCATGCTCTTGACGATTGTCATGCGCTTTTCATCGGTCTGGAAACTGTCGATGAAGCTGCGGTCGATCTTGATTTTGTTGAAATCGAGATGGGAGAGCTGAGACAGGTTGGAATAACCGGTTCCGAAATCATCCAGAGAGATGCGGATGCCCAATTGGTGCATCTGATAAATGATCTCGGTGGCCGTATCCAGCTCGTTGATCAGGGCCGTTTCGGTGATCTCCAGCTCAAGGCGATGGGGTGGAAAGTCCACCTCATTGAGTAGCTTGAGGATGCGCAGCCCAAGATGCGGATCGGAGAGCTGCAGCGGAGAAATATTGAAAGACAGCGAAACGGTATCGGGCCACTTTTGGGCATCAAGGCATGCCACCCGCAGCAAATGATCCGAGAGTTCGGTGATAACGCCGATTTCTTCGGCAATCCGGATGAATTCTGTCGGAGGGACAAAGCCATGCCCCTTGCGATTCCAGCGGGCCAGCGCTTCAAAGCCGGAGATTTCGCCTGTCTCAAGGTCAACCAGAGGCTGGTAGAAGGGCTTGATTTCATTGTTGGCGATCGCGTTGAGTAGATCTTTTTCCAGCTGCGCCCGTTCCATATTGGTAATAAGCATCTCCGGCTCGAAGCGGGCAACGCGCTTGGTCCGGGACCGTTTGGCTGAATACATGGCCAGATCGGCAAAATGGATGGCATCGGAAAGTGTGTCTGCATCTTCTCCAAGAATGCTCAACCCAACGCTGACGCCGACAATCTGGGTCGTCCCGTCGACTTCGATAGGGCGCACCAGTTGCCGTGCAATCTCGTCGGCAAAGACTACAGGGTCAGTGTTTGATGGAATATTTGTGAAGGCCAGAAACTCGTCACCACCAAGGCGGAACGCCAGTTCAACGCCTTTGGCGTTCATGATGCGTTCGGAGATTTCCTTAAGAACAGTATCTCCAGCCTTATGCCCCAAAAGATCGTTTGCTTTCTTGAAATCATTCAAATCCAGCGACAAAAGACCGAAGCGTTTGAACTTGGCCGTATAAGCCTCGCAGCAATTGTCATCCATCAACTTCTGCAAATAGCGCCTGTTGGGCAACCGAGTGAGACTGTCATGCTTGGAGAGCCACTCCAGGTCATCTTCTGCACGGATCCTGCGTTTGATTTCCTTGTTTTTCTGCAATTGGTATCGCAGCATGTAGAACAGGCCTGCATTGCCGAAACAGAGAATGGCCCAGACAAGCTCATCTACCTCATAGGATTCATGGGATCTTGAATAGGAATTAAACACTTCAAACACATCATATGAGGCCCCGACCAGCCAGAACATCGCGGCAATTGACATAACGATGCCTAGCTCTAGATATTTTTTCCCGAAGGCCACGACTGACATGTGGGCTCATGCTCCTGAGGCAGAATTGCTTTTTATTTCTTCTAAAATCGCACAAGATCGTAGAGAATTTCTTAATCGCACTTGTTATTTTTTACGATTGATGCCGTCAGGTGTTCCGGGTTTTCTAAAGTTTAGCGATGCAAAACAGATAGTTGTGGGATCCCCTAGGTCTTAAGAAGGGGGCGAGAGCTGGGAGCAATAGAGGACGAAGCGCGAGCTTGAGAGTCATTATGCAATATCACGGGAAGCCTCAGGTTGCATATTATGCTATTCGTATGCAAAATGCGGGGCTGTCATGACATGACAAACGCGCAAGTGGTTCCTTCCCGAAAGATCCCTCACATATGCGACGCGATAGCCATTGGGCCATGATTTAGGACACTGACAGGTGCCTCAGGAGAGACATGCTCACATTTATCAGACAAAATAGTCGGTGGCTCAGCGCAGGCCTCTTGCTCACTTTCGCTTCCTCTTTCGGCCAGACCTGGTTTATTTCGCTTTTCGCTACGGAAATAAAACTGGAATTTGGCTTGAGCGATGGCGCGTGGGGCTCTCTTTATACCGCTGCGACCCTCAGTTCTGCTTTGCTGATGTTCTGGCTGGGCTCTCTGGCCGACAAGATCGCTCTGTCTCGTCTAGCGCCTGCCATCACGCTCATTTTTGCCATTGCTGCTCTGGGCTTCAGCTTTTCCAGCTCGGTGGTCATGCTCGGAATCTTTCTCTTTTTATTGCGCTTTTGCGGGCAGGGGATGTTTGGCCACCTTGCCATGACAGCCATGGGGCGCTGGTTTGATGCTTCGCGCGGACGAGCCGTTTCGATCGCCATGCTGGGGCACCCCTTGGGAGAAGTGATTGTTCCGCTGGTAGCCGTGTTTGCCATCGCAACCATTGGCTGGAACCTGACTTGGGTTACCGTATCAATGATCCTCATTTTGATTGTGGCTCCTGCCGTATGGTTCCTTTCTCTTGATGATCGCTCTCCGGTTGGCCAAAAGGCAGAGCAGACCCTGACCAAGGGCCTTGGCGGACGCCATTGGACGAGAAGCGATGCGGCGCGGCACTGGCTTTTGCCCGCTCTGATTCCGATGTTGCTGACACCTGGTTTCATCGCAACCGTGATGTTCTTCCACCAGACCCATATTGCCAACGTCAAGGGATGGTCGCTGATGGAGATGGCGCCGGGTTATTCCTTCTTTGCCTCGGCAACCGTTGCCTCCACCTTTCTCATGGGCTGGGCGTCTGATCGCTTCGGTGCGGAGCGCCTGCTCCCGGTCATTCTGATTCCCATGGGGTTTGGAGTGCTGCTGATAACCGTCGGCGAGCCGGTATGGAGTTGGTACGCCGTTTTGGCACTGTGCGGTGTTACTCAGGGGCTGTCGGGTGCCTTCTGGGGCGTGTTCCTGCCGGTGGCTTATGGGACGCGCTATCTTGGTGCCATTCGCGCCTTGACGACCACTGTCATGGTCTTCTCGACCGCAATCGGGCCGGGCATTACCGGTCTCTTCATCGATGCTGGTGTGTTCTTTCCCACGCAGAGCATTTTTATGAGCATCTGGTGCTTTATCTTCTCGCTGATCAGTTTCATCATCGCGCGGCGTTTGAAGCGGGAAAACTGATGTCTGGCTAATGCCTGACTGGTGTCTGGCGCTGTAAAGAGCGAGAGACGCGCCCGGATTGCGTCACTGTGACCGCAAGAGCGTGTTCTGGTCGATCATGTGGTTCTGATTGATCAAGGTCGCCGCGCCGCCCAGAATGCGGGCCTTGCGCCCCACATGCCCGGCATCTATCTCCGGCATCGTGACGCCCTGCAAATCGATGATGTCCATCTGGTGCCGAAATTCATCGACCAGACGCTGGCGGATTTCTGCCGGAAAGGCGCCGTCAATCACCACGCCCTCAAAGTCGATCACGGCAAGGGCCGAGACGGTTGCATGCGCCAGATTGCGAGCGGCACGGTGTATCCAGTTCGAGACATAGGGCTCCAGTGTGCTCCAGTCTGTGGCTTCGTCATAGATATCCAGCGGTTCGCGATTGTCTGCCTTCAGCCAATGTTCTAGCACCACCAGAGAGGCGTGGTCGACCAACCGGTCACCCTCCTTTCCCGGTACGCGCATGGGACCAAAGCCGCCTGCATTGCCCTTGCGGCCGGCAAAGACGCTGCCATTGAGTACGACGCCGCCACCCACGAAGGTGCCGATGAAAAAATAGATCCAGTCCTGCAATGTGCTGCGTGAGCCGAAGACGAGTTCTGCGCGACAGGCCGCTGTTGCATCATTTTCAAATACGATGGTCCATGGCACGAGCTCTTGCAGTGCTTCGACAAGAGAGAAATCACGCCAGGCACTCATCACCTCGGAAGGGGCGTCAAACTCACTCGTCCAGCTCCAGAGCTCGAATGGCATGGCGAGGCCCATCCCTGCAATAGAGCCGCGGGTCTGCTTGGCCGCCCGGAGCAGAGGGGTCAGGTTGTCTTTGAAAAATGTCAGCGCTCCTTCCGGCGTTGGATAAGGGATGATAAGGCGCTTGGACGCTTTGACCTGACCGAGGAAATCGATGACGGCAAGTTCCATACTCCGGCGCCCGACGGCAAAGGCCACATAGTGGCGGACCTCCGGATCAAGACGCATCGGCGTTGATGGCTGACCGATCCGACCCCGGATTGGTTCATCGCGTAATAGGAACCCGTCCTCTTCCAGCGTACGGAAAATCGTAGAAATGGCATTGGGGGAAAGGCCGGTCGCACGGGTGGCATCGGCCTTGGTGACAGCACCCTGTTCCCGGATCAATTGCAGCACCAGACGCTCATTATAGCTTCTGATCGCGACCTGATTGGAGCCTTTCTGAAAGCTGCGCTGGAGCGTGTCGGGATTGTTCTTGTTCATATTATCGACTTTCAAACGAGCGCTTCTGATCAGGCCGGATGCCATGATTGCTGTTCCGCCATACTAGAAATCCCCCCTATTGTCTGCAAGCGCAAATGCGCGTCAATGCGCCCATTGTCTTATTAATTCATTAGGAAGTATTTATTGACAAGCCTTTCGGAACAGGGGTACGAAAGAGCATGACGGCGGTTTGGCCGTCGGGAGGAAGCTTCGAGACGACATTTCAAAATATGAGCCGATTGTGCCCATTCGAGGCTTTTTGCCCATGGAGGAGACTTCTGCTGGCCGGGTTGGGGGACCTTGCCCGAGAGAGCAGAAGATTGAGGCAATAGAACCTGGAGTTCACTTATGAAATATCTCACTACACTGGCAACTGCCGCGCTCATGACAGCTGGCATGTCCGTCGCTGCGTCTGCTGCAGACACCTCTGTCTGTCTGATCACCAAGGACGCAACCAATCCATTCTTTGTGAAAATGAAAGAAGGCGCCCAGGCCAAAGCTGACGAACTTGGTGTCGAGCTGCGCAGCTTTGCGGGCAAGTATGACGGGGACCACGAAACGCAGGTATCTGCCATTGAAACATGCATTGCAGCAGGCGCTGGGGGCATCTTGCTGGTGGCAACCGATTCCAAGGCCATCACCGGTCAGGTGAAAAAGGCCCGCGATGCTGGTCTGGTGGTGATTGCTCTGGACACACCGCTTGATCCGATGGACGCTGCCGACATGACCTTCGCCACGGATAACTTCCTGGCTGGTGAACTGATCGGTAAATGGGCCGCAAAAACCGTGGACGATCCTGCCAACGCTAAAATCGGCCTCATCAACATCAACGTAACGCAGCCATCCGTTGGCGTATTGCGCAATCAGGGCTTCCTCACCGGCTTCGGTATCGATATCGGCGACAAGAGCAAATGGGGTGACGAAACCGACAGCCGCATCGTCGGTCAGGAAATCGGCAACGGCAACGCAGAAGGTGGCCGCAAGGGCATGGAAAACCTGCTCGCTATCAACCCTGATATCAATGTGGTCTACACCATCAACGAACCAACCGCAGCCGGTGCCTATGAAGCTCTGAAAGCCTTTGGTAAACAGGATGACGCCGTGATCGTATCCGTCGATGGCGGCTGCCCGGGTGTGGCCAATGTGGAAGCAGGTGTGATTGGAGCAACCGCTCAGCAATATCCGCTTGATATGGCAGGCAAAGGGGTTGAAGCCATCGTTAAAGCCGTGGAAACCGGCGAAATGCCAGCCGCAACCGAAGGCAAGGACTTCTTTGATACGGGCGTTGGCCTTGTAACCGATAAACCGGTTGAAGGGCTCGAACAGCTGACCGTTGAAGAAGGCAAGAATCTTTGCTGGGGCTAATGCCTCTTTGAAAGATCTAATCGCGGGGCGCCCGGTTGCGTCCCGCTCCCGTGCACTCATTAGGAATGCGATCTCATGACTGATGCACCTGGATCTGCTGAAGAACGCTTGCCAGAGCAAGAGACCGTCGCAGAATTCAACAGCTCCCACAAATCAAACTTCCATCGCTTGCTGGGCTTTCTTCAGACGACGCCCTCTGCCATTCCGCTTTTCGTGCTTGTCACGGCAGTGATTATATTTGGCATCCTCAACGGCAATCGCTTTTTCTCGCCCTTCGCGCTGACATTGATCCTGCAGCAAGTGGCGATCGTGGGCATCGTGGCCGTGGCGCAATCCCTTGTTATTCTCACCGCAGGCATTGACCTTTCCGTTGGCGCGATAGCAGTCATATCCTCGGTTATCATGGGCAAATTCACCTTTGATCTCGGTATCCCGGGCGAGCTTGCCGTTTTGTGTGGGCTGGCAACCGGCCTGTTTTTTGGCACGGCCAACGGCCTTCTGGTCGCCTTCGTCAAGCTGCCCCCCTTCATCGTGACGCTGGGCATGTGGCAGATCGTTCTGGCTGCCAACTTCCTCTATTCGGGCAGTGTGGTCATCCGCAGCGAAGAGATCGCGCAGGTTGCTCCGATCCTGCAATTTTTCGGACGGACCATAACGGTGGGTGGCGCGGTCTTTACCTATGGCGTTATCCTGCTGCTCTTTTTGGTGCTGCTCATGTCCTACATTCTCAGCCAGACAGCCTGGGGACGCCATGTCTATGCGGTGGGCGATGACCCGGACGCTGCCGAGCTTTCCGGCGTCAAGGTGAAAGCCACTCTGGTGTCTGTCTATGCCATTGGTGGCCTGATCTGCGGTTTCGCCGGCTGGGCATTGATCGGTCGTTTGGGCTCGGTGTCGCCACAAGCCGGACAGTTGGCCAATATCGAGAGTATCACCGCTGTGGTGATCGGTGGCATCTCGCTGTTTGGCGGGCGCGGTTCGGTGGCTGGCACCCTGTTTGGTGCTCTGATTGTTGGCGTCTTCACCCTCGGTCTGCGCCTGCTTGGAGCTGATGTGCAGTGGACCTATCTGCTGATTGGTGCCCTGATTATTTTCGCAGTAACCGTCGACCAAACCATTCGGAAAGTGAGCCTGTGATGACCAGCCCTATTCTGACCGCACGCAAACTGAACAAGCGATATGGGCGCGTTATCGCCATGGAAGACTGTGATTTCGATCTGATGCCCGGAGAAATCCTCGCTGTCATTGGCGACAATGGCGCAGGCAAATCAACTCTCATCAAGGCCTTGTCTGGCGCTCTGAGGCCGGACAGTGGCGAAATCCGCCTTGAGGGCAAGCCGGTGCATTTCTCTTCGCCAATACAGGCCCGTGAACATGGCATTGAAACCGTCTATCAGACGCTGGCCCTCTCGCCCGCGCTGACGATCGCTGACAATATGTTCATGGGACGCGAGATCCTCAAGCCGGGCATTATGGGCAGCGTGTTCCGGCAACTGGATAAGAAGAAGATGCAGAATTTTGCCCGTGACAAGCTCACTGAGCTCGGGCTGATGACAATCCAGAATATTGCCCAGACCGTGGAGACTCTTTCTGGTGGCCAAAGGCAGGGGGTGGCCGTGGCGCGCGCTGCAGCGTTCGGTACCAATGTTGTTATTCTCGATGAGCCGACTGCGGCCCTTGGCGTGAAGGAAAGTCGCAAGGTTCTCGATCTTATCAAAACGGTGAAGAGCAAGGGTATTCCGATCATTCTGATCTCGCATAACATGCCCCATGTCTTTGAAGTTGCAGATCGAATTCATGTGCATAGGTTGGGTAAACGGCTCTGCGTTGTTGATCCCAAGCAATATTCCATGTCAGATGCGGTTGCTTTGATGACAGGGGCAATGGCCCCTCCGGATCAAGAGGCGGTTGCATGAAAAAAGAAAGCCTGAAACAGAAGACGGCAGAGGTCTGCGCGCTTGTCGAGCAGCATAAACGACCGGATGGACGCACGATTCTCGCCATCGCCGGAGCGCCTGCGTCAGGCAAGTCCACGCTCGCCGAGAGCGTGGTCAAGGCGCTCAATGCGGGTCATGAAGGTGAAGTGCCCAAGGCGGCACTTCTGCCGATGGATGGCTACCATCTGGATAACCGGATTCTAAAGGCGCACGGTCTGTTTCCTCGCAAAGGGGCGCCGGAAACATTTGATGCGATCGGATTTTGCGAGGCCGTCAAAAGTCTCTCAAGATCTGGTGGGCTCACCTACTTTCCCACCTTTGATCGCAGCCGGGATATTGCCATTGCCGGGGCCATAGAGATCGCCCCAAAAACGCCGATCATCGTGGTGGAGGGCAACTATCTGTTGCTTCGCACCGCACCATGGAATGCGCTGGCCGATGCTTTTGCTGCCAGTGTGTTCGTCAATCCGGGGCTTGAAGAACTAACCCGGCGCCTCAACAAGCGCTGGCTGCGCTATGGCCTTGATCCGGAAGCCGCCGCCAAGCGCACGGAAATGAATGATCTGGTCAATGCTCGCCTTGTTCTCAAGCAGAGCATCAAGGCTGATATGGTGCTGGATTAAATCGCGCAGACAAGTGCAGGAAGGCAACCCACCCCAAAGCGTGTATGACGCTCCGGGGTGGCTGGAATCTTGTTTTCAAAAAAGCGGGTCTTCTAGCGAATGCGCCGCTCATTCTGGTCGAACAGGCAGATGTGATCTGCATCAGCCATCAGATTGAGCACGGAGCCACGCTCGGAGATCGCCTCGCGCTCTACATTCACCGTGCAGCTCTTCTCCCCGATTGTGCCATAGAGATAGCTGGCGCCTCCCAGAAATTCTGAAAAGCCCACCTTGAAGGGGACCGCCGTCTTTCCCTCTTCTGCCAGTCGCCAATGCTCAGGCCGAATGCCCACATGCACTGGCGTTCCATCCGCAGGGCGGTTGGTGATCGGCCGGGTTTGCAGAATAACTCCGGCGACCTCAACGCCGTTCTGGCGCATGACCCCGTCCATGAAATTCATTTTCGGACTACCGATGAAGCCGCCGACAAACATGTTGTCCGGATCATCATAAAGGGTTGAAGGCGAACCAACCTGCTCGATGCGTCCAGCGCGCAGAACCACGATCTTGTCCGCCAGTGTCATGGCCTCGGTCTGGTCGTGGGTCACATAGATCATCGTATTACCGAGCTTCTGGTGCAGGCGGGCAATTTCGATCCGCATATCCACGCGCAGTTCGGCATCAAGATTTGAGAGCGGTTCATCGAACAGGAAGACATCGGGATCACGCACAATCGCCCGTCCGATGGCCACCCGCTGCCTCTGCCCACCCGAGAGCTGCCCTGGGCGTCGATCGAGATAGTCGTTAAGCTGCAGAACATCGGCTGCCTGTCCCACCTTCTCTTCGACCTCGGTTTTGGACCGTCCGGCCACCTTGAGTCCAAAGCCCATATTCTGTGCCACTGTCATATGCGGATAAAGGGCATAGGTCTGGAACACCATGGCGATGCCCCGGTCGGAAGGGTCTTCCTCGGTGACATCCTTGCCTGCAATCAGCACATCGCCGCTGGTAACCTCTTCCAGTCCGGCAATGAGCCGCAACAGCGTTGACTTGCCGCAGCCGGATGGCCCGACAAAGACGACGAATTCGCCACCCTCGATATCAAGATCAACATCGCGGATGACCTCGACCGAGCCGAAAGACTTGCTAACACGCCGTAAACACAGGCCCGCCTGTCGTTGAATGCGTTGTAGATTGACTTGCTCGTTCATCGTCATACCTCCCTGCGTAACCAGACGAGCATTTCGCCCGGCTCGCGATTATCCCAAAGATAGTAAGGAATAGCCTTGAGTGTTGCAGGCTTGCGCAAGGGGGGCTCTGTATTGTAGAGGGCGTCGTCCTTGCGATATTCCACCAGAGCCTCGACTTCCAGCGCCACCGTATCAGGCCAGGCCTCAATGGTTGATGGTGTAATAGGAACCGCATCCTTGACCAGATAGGTATTCAGAGGTGCATCGTGATCCACCCCTTCGATGCAATAGACAATGGGACCACGCAGAATGGCGGTGCGGCCCTGATCATGAGCGACCTGCGTGTTGGCGTAGAGCTTGTGCGGCTGCATATCGAGATCAAGGGTCAACTGGTCGCCAGCTTGCCATGTGCGGGCAAGGCGAATATAGCCCTTCTCCGGCTTGGCATCGACCGTTTCTCCATTCAGCTTCAGGCTGTAACCATCGGCCCAATCGGGAATGCGCAGCGAAAGCGTGAAGGGACATGCTTCCTCAGGATCGATCTGGAATGCGATCCTACCGTCAGCCGGATAGTTGGTGGTCTGGCCAAGGCTCAGCTTGCGCCCGGCAACTCTCAGATCCGCCTTGTTGGAGCAGTAAAGATGCACAGCAACCTCGTCCTCGGACACACCATAGAAATAGGTTCCGATGGATGCGAGCAACCGCGAAACGTTCGGCGGGCAACAAGGGCAACGATGCCAGCGCCAGCGATGATGATAGCCGTGGCTTTCTAGCGGATTGTCATAGAAGAAGTGGCTGCCATCATCAGACAGGCCCGAAAGCACATTGTTATAGATGGCCCGTTCCATGACATCCCCATAGCGTGCGTCAGGCTCACGCCCGAGCATCCGGCTCGCCCAGAAGACCAGAGCCACCGCAGCGCAGGTTTCCGCATAGGCGGAATCGTTGGGCAGATCATAATCGAAGGTCAGACCTTCATTGTCCTTGGACGGCCCGAAACCACCCGTAACATAAAGGTTGCGTTCGGTCAGGTGAGACCAAAGCGCGTTGAGAGCCGGGTCGAGGCTGGTATCGGAGAACTCGGTCGCCACATCCGCCATCCCCGCGTAGAGATAGGCGGCACGCACGGCATGCCCCACCACTTCTCTCTGCTCTCGTACGGGTTTGTGCGCCTGACAATATTCCAGCGTTGAGAAATGGAAGTCCTCCGGTTTCTCCCCGCGTGCATTGGCTTCCTCATCGAAATAGCTGGGCGCCTCGCCGCGCACATCGACAAAGAATTTCGCCAGATCGAGATAGCGCTGCTCACCGGTAACACGGCCAAGCTTGATAAGCGCCAGTTCCAGCTCCGGATGGCCCGGATAGCCGCGTTTCTTGCCTGCTTCCGGCCCGAATGTGGCGTCAATGCAATCGGCATAGCGACTGAGAATGTCGAGGAATTTGCGTTTGCCGGTTGCATGATAGTAGGCAATGGCTCCTTCTATCAGGTGCCCTGCATTGTAGAGCTCATGCCGGTCTCTCAAGTTGGTCCAGCGTTTGCCGGGCTCGATGCGCAGATACCAGCTGTTGAGATATCCATCCTCGGTCTGCAGGCGGCCATAGGCGTCGATCACCGCGTCAACGCGGGCTTCAAGTTCGGCGTCGCGCTGCCGGTTAAGGGCGTAGGCTGCCGTCTCGATGCTCTTGCCGAAATCGGAATCCCAGAACATTTGTGTGGTGACGGTATTGTTATGCTGAAAAGGGATCACAATCCCCGGGTTGGGCAGGTCAGGGTCGACCTGTTCCAGCATCCGTGCCTCTATGCAGCGATCAAACAGGATTTTCGCCGTAGTGGTGGCAATAACATCCAGCTTGGGTCCGAAGAAGCCGCTCACCTCTATCTGGTTGACGGCAAGCGGCCGGAATTTTGCTTTTGGCTGCAGGGCCTCGCCGGCTTTGGTAGAAGAAAGTGTGTTCATTGTTATATCCTTTCGCGGGAGGGCTGCCTATTTCACAGCACCGGCCGTGAGGCCTCGGATGTAGGAGCGTTGAAGAATGAGGAAGAGGATCATGCAAGGGATCATCATCAGCGTGACGCCAGCCTGCACGGCCCCCCAGTCCACCGAGCCATACCGGCCGTGCTGGACGGCAGTCATCAGAACCGGAAGCGTGAACTTGCTTTGATCCGTGAGCAGCACGAGAGCTGCGAGAAATTCGTTCCAGGCGTTGAGGAAGGCAAACAGCCCGACTGTTACCACGCCGGGCAAAACCAGCGGTCCCATTACCTGAACCAACATGCGCCAGCCCTTGACGCCATCCATCCGGGCGGCTTCCTCGATTTCTTTTGGCACAGCGTCAAACGCGTTGCGCATCATGAAAACCGAGAAGGGCAATTGCAGTGTTGTATAGATGAAGACCAGCCCGATGAGCGTATTCTGTAACCCCATCTTGGCCAACAGCAGAAATAGTGGCGTCAGGATCGACTGGAACGGGATCATCATGGTGGACAGGATGAGCACGAAGGCGAGCCCCTTGAGCGGAAAGCGATAGCGCGAGAAGCCATAGCCTGCCAGAAGCGAAACCACGATGGTCAGCATCGAGGTACCCACAGCCACAAACAGGGAGTTGCCCGAGTAATGAAGCACCGACTGGCCGAAATTTTCCAGCCTGTCATAGCTTGAGATACTGAAGCCATCCATCGGCCAGGGCGGAATGGGAGGCTGGGTGGATTCAGCCGGTGAGCGGAAGCTTGAGAGCACCACCCATACCAGCGGCGCCAGAAACAGCAGGGCAACCAGAACCGACGTGGCATGAAAGATCAGCGTGTGATAGCGCAGCCGTCCCTTACGCTGGGTGGGGGCAGCCGAAGCTGCCATGGCTTGATCGGAGAAGGTCACGGCATTCATTTTTTCGGTCCCTTGTCGCTCAGGAATGTAAGCTGAATGACACTCAGCGCCAGAAGGATGACCAGCAGCACCATGGAGAGCGCAGCGCCATAGCCCAGGCGGAACGAGATGAAGCTTTCATTGAAGATCTTGTAAACGGCAGTAACCGTCTGGTTGCGCGGGCCACCGCTGAGAATGATGTAGAACTGGTCAAAGGCCAGCATCGAACCCGAGATGCACAGGATGAGCGCCAGCGCGAAAGGCTTGCGGATGAGTGGCATGATGATGAAGCGGAACCGCTGGCTCCATTTGGCACCATCAATGCGCGCCGCTTCGATATAGTCGGTCGGAATGGATTGCAGGCCACTCATCAGGATGACCATGTAGAAACCGGCCATCTTCCAGATGACCATGAAGATGACTGACCAGAAGGCTGGCGTGAAGTTGGCCAGAATATTCACACGCCCTTCTGTAAGGCCGATATCCTGCGCCAGGGGTGAGAACAGGCCCGTATCCACATTTGACAACCACACCCACAACAGGGCGGCAGAGGCAAAGCCGGTGACAACTGGCAGGAAATAAATGGTTCTATAGGCTGAAATCGCCTTGCCTTGTCCCTGAACGATCAGGGCCAACGCCATGGCGACGCCCAGAAGGCCGATCGTGATAACGACAGTATATTCGATCGTGAACCAGAGAGAGGACCAGAAGCTCTTGTCGGTCAGAAGGCGTTCGTAGTTGTCGAACCCGACCCAGCGGGGCACGCCCATCAGCGGCCATTTATGCAGCGACATCCACGCCGCCATGCCCAACGGCACGATAAAGAAGATGGTAACCAGAAGAAGCGAAGGTAGAACGAACAGCAATCCGTTCCATTGGGAATGCCTGCGTCGCCTGCGGCGCGTAGGCATAGGAGTCTCCGGAACTGCCATGAGACCGTCAGTCATGGTGTAATCCTTTGAAGCAGGAATGCGAGGGACACCGCCGACTGAAAATGGGTCAGTCGGCGGCTCTTGCTAGGCAGATTTTGGAGGATCTACCGGGAAGAATCGATGATGGACTGCATCTCTTCCTGTGCTTCATCCATCGCCTCATCAACCTCTTCGGCGCTATCGGCAAAGAAGGCCTTGTTTAGCATGTTGACCCATGGGCCATTCAGCGAATTGATGAGATCATTAAATACCGGAGTGTAAGGCGTCCGGCCCTTGTCCATCGCCTTGGCGGCAATCAGATAGCGGCTATCAAGTCCTTTGAGGGCTTCTTCGGCGACATCGGCGCGCACAGGCAGCGAGCCGTTCTTGGCCAGAATGGTCTGTCCTTCAGAGGAATAGGCGAACTTGATGAAAGCCTCGATCGCAGGCATCTTGTCTTCATCGGTCTTGGCCGAAACCACGATATTGTCTCCCCCGGCAAAGGAAGACCAGTCGCCATCCTTACCCGGCAGGTAGGTAACCCCGTAGTCCAGATCCGGATACTGGTTGTTGAGCGCGCCAATGGCAAAGGAACCAGATGGCGTGAGGCCGATATTGCCGCCTGCAAAGGCTGCAAAGAAGTTGGAGCCAGAGTCCGTCTGTGAACCGGCAGGCACCAGGTCGTCCTTGGCCATGCCACGATAGAATTCCAGCGCATCTTTCATCTGTGGTGTCTTGACGGTGGCCTTGGCGCCTTTATCTTCAAACAGATTGCCGCCTGAAGCCCAAATCAAAGGCGTGAAGGTGAAGATATTGCAGCCACCGCAATTGCCCGAGAAATAGAAGCCGTAAGTATCATCACCCAGCGCGCCAATGGCTTCGGCGGCCTTGCGGATGTCGTTCCAGTTAGCGGGAGCCTTGTCAGGATCAAGGCCAGCCTTCTTATAAAGGTTCTTGTTCCAGACCAGCACGGATGCGTCAGCCGAGAATGGCATGCCGTAGATCTTGCCATCATAGGTGCCCACGCTCAGATGGGCCTGAGACAGGCTGTCATAATAGGGCAGAGACTTGGCAAAGTCCGTCATATCCTTGAGCTGCCCGGCCTGGGCGAAAGAGGGTGTAAAAATGAGATCCAGCGAAAGAGCATCGGGCTGAGATCCCCCGGCAGCGGCGATGGCATATTTTTGTACCAGCTCATTGACCGGCACGATCTGCAACTCGGCCTTGTCTTCCCCCTTGGCGTTGAAGGCGTCCACCAGCTTGGGCATGAATTCCGATCCGTCCGAGCGAACCCAGAGCGAAAATGTTTCTGCCTGAGCCAGTCCGGGCAATGCAATTGCAGCCATGGCAACACCGCCAAGCAATGCTTTGATAGTCACGATAAATCCTCCTCTATGGTTGTCCCAGGCAGTCCTTGCACCACTGAGACAACGTTTGCGCAAAATGTGCGTCTTAAGCCCTTCCAAAATGGTTCCGTCACAAAAAAGGGCTGCTCGTCCTCCTATTCGGACGCTTCTCCTCCACAGGATTGCCGTACAACGAGACGACAGGGCAACTGCCGCAAGCCTGCTTCAATCGGCTTGCCTTCGATCATGTCCAGCAGTGCCAATCCTGCACTTTTCCCAAGACAGGTAAGCCCCATATCCACTGTGGTCAGAGGAGGGCGGGTTGCCTTGGCAAATACTTCCCAATTGTCGAAACCGACAATGGCAACATCGTCGGGAACCTTGATCCCTAACTGCGCAAAGGCGTCCACGACGCCTCTGGCGATCTGGTCGTTGCCGCAGAAAATGGCATCGGGCCTGTCTGCAGCAGCATCAAAAAGCTGGAAGGCGGCCGCATAGCCATGGGCCTCGGTCCAGTTGTCAAACAGCGCCTCGCCAAATGGCGCAAGACCATGCTCCTCAAGCGCGGCGTGCCAACCGGCTTTGCGCAAGTGGGCGGCCTTGAATGTGGACATGCCCGTGATATGCGCGATTTTGCGGCGCCCCAGCTTGATCAGATGCTCGGTTGCCATTTTGGCCGCGTTGAAATCATCGGGCACAAAGCCGATACCCCCATCGGGACATTCGGAATAAACATAAACAACGGGCATACCCAGACTGGATACATCCACTGGCAGGCAACGATCGATGCGTTTGCCGGTAATCACCAGCCCGTCGACCCGTTTTTCCTCCATGGCGCGCAGATTGAGCTGCATGCGCTTGGGTTCCTTTTCGCCGGCACTGAGAAAAACCGACACGCCACGATCTGTCATGGCCGAGGAGAGACCTGCCGCGACGGGCAGGGTAAAACGTCCATAAGTATCGTCTGTCAAAAGACCAAGCGTGAAAGAACGTTGCTGAACCAGCCCACGCGCCATGCTGTTTGGCCGATAGTCCAGATCCTTGGCCACCTGCTGCACACGCAATCGTGTCTCTTCAGACATTCTGCCCGTGCCGTTGAGGGCGCGAGATGCAGTCGTTACACTTACGCCAGCTCTGGCGGCAACATCGCGGATTGTCGCGCGCTGAATAGCGCCTGCAGGTCTGGTGCTTGTCTCTGTAACCACGGCTTCCTCCTCTTCCGCAAAGGGAAAATTTCGGTGAGATAACGTTTGCTCACCGTTGGTTTACCGTTTGCGCAAGCTCAGAATTGCACTGGCACCCAAATATTGTCAAGGCGATATTTTTGCACTTCAAAGCACTGCAACCGGTTGCAGTCTCTTCAAAACAGGCTGTGCAAACCACCTACGGGATAGCCCCGGCCATGCTGGCGGCTCTGCGCAAATTTCTGCGCAACAGGGCAGCGCCTTGAATTCAGGAAAAGAATTGAAAATGAGAAAATCCTGTACCGGTTTTGGGCCGATACAGGATTCAGAAAGAGGTGATAGACAGGAATTTTTATAAAAAGGCAGTTGAAAACCTGCCTTCGGCAGCCCCTTAGGTTGGAAAATGCTGGCGGGTGCGATTGGCAAAGGCGACCAGAGACAACATCACGGGCACTTCCACCAGAACGCCGACAACCGTCGCCAGAGCCGCACCGGAATTCAGTCCGAACAAACCGATGGCAACAGCAACTGCCAGCTCGAAGAAATTCGATGTACCGATCAGGGCACATGGAGCAGCAATCCGGAAGGGCACCTTCATGACCCACGCTGCCGCATAGGCTACTGCAAAAATGCCATAGGACTGAAGCAGCAAAGGCGCAGCGATGAGCGCGATCAGCAGAGGCTGAGACAGAATGACCCCGCCCTGAAAACCGAACAGCAATACCACCGTAGCCAGAAGGCCGATGACGGAAAGGGGCTTCAGCTTTGCTGTGAAATCAGCCACGGCTTCGTCTGTCTTGGTACTGGAAACCAGCGCCTTGCGGGTGAAATAGCCCGCGACCAAAGGCACGACTACATAGAGCAGAACCGACAGCAGAAGCGTATCCCACGGTACAGGAATGTCGGTAACGCCCAGCAACAGCGCAACAATTGGCGCATAGGCGAAAACCATGATGAGGTCGTTCACGCTAACCTGCACAAGCGTGTAGTTGGCGTCGCCGCGGGTAAGCTGAGACCAGACAAAGACCATCGCCGTGCAGGGGGCAGCGCCCAGCAGAATGAGGCCCGCAATATACGAATCGGCATCCGCTGTGCTGATCACGCCGGCAAAGAGATATTTGAAGAAGACCACGCCCAGAACGGCCATGGTAAAGGGCTTGATCAGCCAGTTGACCGCCAGCGTGATGATTAGGCCCTTGGGCTCGTCGGCCACATGGCTGATGCTGGAGAAGTCGACCGATACCATCATCGGATAGACCATCGCCCAGATGAGGATGGCGACCACCAGATTCACATGGGCATATTCAAATCCGGCCAATAGACCAAACAGAGCGGGATACAGCTCGCCCAGCACCAGACCGGTAACGATCGAAAGGGCGACCCATACGGAGAGCCATTTTTCGAAGAATCCGATGCCCCCGCTCTGGGAGGCGTCGGGCAGGGTATTTGCGTCGACGGACATTATTCTGCTTTCGCTTGGTTTTTGCCGATTGCATCAAGCCTGTTCTGGAGAGACAGTCGATCAATGCTGGCTATGGGAAGGGAGGAAAAGATGGAAATTCTGGAATTGAGCATGCGATAGGCGTCTGAGAAGGCAAGGGCGATCTCGCTTTCCGAGCCGGTTACGGCCGCAGGGTCGGGCACGCCCCAATGCGCAGTCATCGGCTGGCCCGGCCATATGGGGCAGGTTTCACCGGCAGCATTGTCACAAACCGTAAAGACAAAATCGAGCTTGGGGGCACCTGGCTTCGCGAACATATCCCAGCTTTTGGATGCGGCAAAATCGGTGTCGTAATTCATGCGTTTGAGCAATGCGATGGCATGGGGATTAACGGTGCCCGTCGGATGTGACCCCGCAGAAAAGGCCTTGAAACGGCCCCCTCCCGTCCGATTGAGGATCGCTTCGGCCAGAATGGATCTGGCGGAATTGCCCGTGCATAGAAACAAGACATTGTAGGTGATTTGGGTCATGCTCGACCTCCTGCATTATCATGTTGTCCGGCCCGATTTGCTGGTTTGGGCTCAGATCATTTTATTATATCGAGAAATCTTGAATAATTGATTTATTCCTCTGTGTCAATGCGTCGCAAATGCATTTTAGCGAATATGCGTTGATTTGCATATTCGAGTGGGTGTATATAAAGAGCTATGGAAAATCTCACAAATATCTTCAGCGCCCTGTCAGACCCAATCCGCTTGCGGATATTGGCGCTCATCGCCAAAGAGACCGAGCTTTGCGTGTGCGAGCTGGTCGGTGCGCTGCAATTGCCCCAGCCCAAAATTTCACGCCACTGCAAGGTGCTGAGCGAAGCCAACCTCCTGGTGAGCCGCCGTGAAGCGCAATGGGTGCTCTATTCTCAGGCTGATGACATGCCGGACTGGAGCAGGCAAGCTCTGGAAGCCGCAGTCGAAGGCATCAAGCAAGATGCCCAATATGCCGAGGATTGTGCGCGCCTCTCAAAGGTTGAGAGGCCACCCGTACGCTGTGACGGAATGGAGAAACAAGCATGTTAGACAATGGCTCAACCATGGGAGAAAGCAAACCATGGATGAAGGGCTCCGGCAAACCGGGGCCTGTGATGCTCATTATCGGCACGCTGATTGGCGTGGCACTCTGGTGGACGGTCTATAGCCAGCTCATTCCCTTTTCCGAAGCTGTGACGGCATTATTCCCCGTTGAGCGCCATAGTCACACCGGCGAGGCCATCGCCTTCTTCTTTTATGATGTGCCCAAAGTCCTGATGTTGCTGACGCTTATCGTCTTTGCCATGGGTGTTGTGCGCTCATGGTTCAGCCCCGAGAAGACCCGCGCCTTGCTTTCGGGTAAGCGCGAAGGGGTGGGCAATGTCATGTCGGCATGCCTCGGCATCCTGACGCCTTTCTGCTCCTGCTCTGCAGTACCGCTCTTTATTGGTTTTGTCTCTGCGGGGGTGCCGCTTGGCGTCACCTTCTCTTTCCTGATTGCCGCACCGATGGTCAATGAGGTGGCCCTCATTTTGCTAGTCGGCCTTGTCGGCTGGAATGTGGCGCTGACCTATCTGTTTTTCGGGCTTGGCGTGGCTATTCTGGCTGGCTGGGTGATTGGTAAGCTGAAGCTTGAAGGCTGGTTGCAGGACTGGGTGCAGGAGATCCATTCCGGTGCCAATGCACCAAGTGCCGTCGAAGCTGAAAAACTGACCCTTTATGATCGCTACAAGCTTGGCTTTGAGGCGGTGCGCGACATCCTCTCCAAGGTCTGGATCTGGATCATCATTGGTATCGCTCTGGGAGCCCTCATTCATGGCTATGTGCCCGAGGATATGATGGTCGACATCATGGGCGCCGATGCCTGGTGGTCAGTTCCGGCAGCCGTTGTTATGGGCGTGCCGCTCTATACCAACGCAGCGGGCGTGATCCCTATCGTCGAAGCCCTGTTGGGCAAAGGTGCAGCGCTGGGCACCGTGTTGGCCTTCATGATGAGCGTCATCGCGCTCTCTTTGCCCGAAATGCTGATTTTGCGACAGGTGCTGACCTTGCGTCTGATCGCCGTATTCATCGCAGTGGTAAGCAGCGGCATTCTTGCCGTCGGCTTCCTGTTCAATGCTATTTTCTAAATATCAAGGAAGGAAGAGACTGATATGAAACAGGTTAAGGTTTATGGCCCCGGCTGCAAACGCTGCGAGACGACCGCCCAGATGATGCGAGACGCCGCCAGCAAACTAGGCATCGAAGCCAACGTTGAGAAGGTGACCGACCCCAAGGAAATCGCCATGGCGGGCGTCATGTCCACGCCGGGCATCGCCGTGGATGGCAAATTGGTGCATACCGGTGGTCTGCCTGATGAAGCCAAACTGGCGGGGTGGCTGAAAGATTGAATCCAGAGTGGGTCTGGTGAGCAAGAGAGAAAGAGGCGGCTTTGTCTGCCTCTTTCTTTTTGGGTTGAGGTCAAGGCTTTGACCTTTTGGGCCTAGTTGGGGTGGCGAGTCCAACTCTCGGCGCGTAACTTACGGGGCGAGAGGCCATAAACTTCCTTGATCTGGCGTGAAAAGTGATTGGGTGTCTTGAACCCCACCTCATAGGCAATCTGGCTGATCTGCTTGCCGGTGTGGCTGAGCAGATAGGCACCGCGCCGCACACGCAACCGCCACAGACAGTCGAGCGGATTTTCGTCAAAGGCGGCCTGATACAGTCGGTTGAGATGTTGCGGCGAGAGCCCTGAAAGCTCTGCCAGTTGTTTCATTGTGATGGGCGAACCCAGATGGTCCTCGATATAGCGGCGCACGAGTTGTACTTGCGGCGGGATCTTGTCGACAGATTCGAGGGCCAGTCGACGCACCATCAGATTTTCCATCACGGCGATGCCCAGCGCTGAGCATAAATCTTCCATTCCGGCGTGAAATTCGGTAGGCAGGTCTGCCCCGATCTTTAAAAGGGAGACGGAGGCAGGCGACACATCCATCGGCCCGGCCCCGCGGGCGAGATAGGAAAAGGTGCGGCTATCGAGCCTTTCAGAAAGATACTGGCACCAGACAACATTGCTGAGGTTCGCTGGCCCATAGCGATATTCCAGCCGCTTTTGCGATGCTATTAGAGCCACTTGTGGCGCCGTCATGGAAAAGACCTCATCATCGCAATGCACTTCCACCTGCCCAACCCGCAGATAGATCGCTTCAAGCTGGTAGCCTTTCAAGGGGCCGAAAATCTCACCTGCCTGATAGGCCGTTTCTCCAAAGGCGAAACGGGCGTCGCTACCAACTAGACTTGCAACAGATGGCTTAGACACGGGTGTGTTCATTTTGGGCATGTTGCTATTTACCATGTTACGCCGAAATGCTGAAAGTTTGATATTTTGCCCGAAAAATAAGCAACTAATCAATCATACGGATGATGATACAAAATAACAATATTCATTTCAGATATTTTTTCAAAGCTTCAGACACGTAATTCCTATTGAGCTCCTCCTGCTGTTGCCAATATCTAAAAGGCAAACAGGAGTGCAGGTAAGTGAACCTTAGAGAATTGATCCGAGCCGGTAACGGCGATATCAAGGCCGATCTGGTGATCACCAACGGCAAACTGATCAACGTAGCCACCGCTGAAATTTACCCCGCAGAAGTCGCAATAAAAAAGGACCACATCGTCGCTATCGGCGATGTGGACCATTGCAAGGGGCCGCAGACGCGCATTCATGATGCACAAGGCCGCTATCTGGCGCCTGGCATGATCGACGGGCACCTTCATGTGGAATGCTCCAAGCTGTCGGTTTCCAGCTTTGCCGATCTGGTTGTACCCTTTGGCACCACGTCGGTTGTCTCGGGGCTGGATCAGATTCTCGTGGTCGCAGGGCTTGAAGGCGTACGGCATTTTCTCGATGAGGCGAACGCCAGCCCGCTGACAATCCATTGGGGTGCGCCTTGCAAAACGCCTTACACCATGCCGCGCTCAACGGTGAACCACTATTTCGGCCCCGATGATCATCGCGCTACCCACGAATGGCCCGAATGCATCGGCATCTGGGAAACCGTGCGTGAATTCATTCAGGAAGAAGATGACGATGTCATCGAAGCGCTGGAGATTGCACGCCAGCACAAGCTGCCGGTCTTTGGCTGCTCTCCCATGTGCAAAGGCTCCAAGCTCGCCAGCTATGCCAGCGCCGGCATTCGTCTAGACCATGAAAGCTATGAGGTGACTGAAGCGCTCGAGAAGATGCGCAACGGCATGTTCATGCTGATCCGTGAAAGTTCCATCAGTCATTTTCTCGAAGAGAATATCCAGCTAGCCACCAAATATGTGCCGCAGGCCGACCACCGCATCAGCTTCTGCACCGACGATGTGGTGGCGACCGACGTGCTCAAGCGCGGCCATGTTGACAATATGGTGCGCATGGCCATTGCCGCAGGTGTTCCACCGATGGCGGCGATCCAGATGGCGACCATCAACAGCGCAGTTGCCTGTCAGATCGATCATAAGGTTGGCCTGATCGCGCCAGGCCGTCAGGCTGATATTCTGCTCATCGACAGCCCGGAAAGCTTTACCGTCGAGCAGGTCATTGCCAAGGGCCGTTTCGTGGCTGAAGGCAACCACATGATCGAGCCGGTCAAACGGCCTGAGCGCCCGACACTGTTGACCGACACCATGCATGTTGCTCCCGTCAAGGCAGAGGATCTCAAGAAGCGGTCCGAGGCCCAAAAGGTCAAGGTCCTGTCCATGAACATGTCGCTGGATGTGCCCTTCGTGCGCAATCGCCGCGATGTGGTGCTGGACGTGGTTGATGGCGAGATCAAGCCGGACACCGAGCAGGATGTGCTCTATGTCTGCGTTGTCGAACGTTATGGCAAGACCGAGAACAAGCCGGTTGCCTTCGTCTCCGGCTTCGGTCTCAAATATGGCGCCATGGCAACCTCCACGGCGCCGGACGACAACAACATTGTCTGCATCGGTACCAACGCCGAGGATATGGCTGCGGCCATCAACTGGGTCATCGCCAAGGGCGGTGGTCAGGTCTTCATGCGTGATGGTGAGCCGGTGGTCGGTCTCGAGCTGCCGATTGGTGGCATCGTGTCGGATATCGCTCCTGAAGAAATGGCTGCCAAGGAAGAAGCCCTTGATGAGGCCGCCCGCGAGGCCGGATGCGCTCTGGCATGGCCCTTCATGAACATGTTCGTGCTCTCCATCACCGCCATTCCCGATTATGCCATCACCGATCTTGGCGCCGTCGATTGCGTTGGGCTGAATATTTTCGACCCGGTTCTGGAAAGCATTGCCGATTGATCGGCCCCGCAAGTGAGCCTGCCGCATGACCATGGGGCAGGCGCGAAACTGTCAAATTCTGAAGGAAAGGGCGTGCAAAAGCCGCCAACCAACGATAAGACCTTAGCCAACCTGGAGAACAGTATGAACATCTTTAAGAAGCTGGGCAGCGCTGCCGCGATGATGTTGCTTGCCACGCAAGTCTTCGCCGCAGAGCCGACGAAACTGGGCATCGGCCTCATTCTGGCCACCGGCCCGGAAGCGGCATGGGACGCAACCCTGATGCGCGATGTCGAGAGTGTCGCTGAGGCTGCACCGCATGGCCTTGATATCTCCTACAAGAATGTAAACGGCGTCTGGGGCGAAGAAGCCGGTGATGCCATGGAGCTGATGGCCCGCTCTGGCAAGTACCAGATCATCTGGGCACATAGCAGCTACTCCGATCAGGTGAAGGCGCTGCAGGAGAAATATCCTGACGTGCTGTTCGTGGTTGTCGGTTCCGGCAACGAGGGCCTTGGGGGCAATGCCTATTGGGTTTACAAACGCGCCCATGAGCCATCCTACCTGCTGGGTGTTCTGGCTGGCCGCCTGACCGAAAGCGATGTTGTCGGTGTTGTCGGTCAGTTTCCTTCCGAGGATGTGAACGACCAGATCAACAGCTTCTTTGCCGGTGCCCGCTCCGTTAATTCGGACGTGAAACGCAAGGTCGCCTTCATCGAAAGCTGGTATGATCCGGCCAAGGCCGAACAATTCACCAAGGCACAGATCGCCGCTGGCGCTGATTTGACGTTCCAGCTGGTTGAAAGCTTTGAAACCTGCGAGAAAGAAAAGATCCTGTGCTTTGGCAACTATGTTGACCATGGGGCTTCCGCACCCAAATCTGTCGTTGCCAGCGCTCTCATCTCCTGGACGCCAGATCTCAACTGGATCATCGACGAATGGTACGACCACGCAGCCAATGGCGCGCCTTACGAGGGCAACACCAAGGAACATTGGTTCTCCATGGCTGAAGGGGGCTCGTCCCTGTCTGGCTACCACGACTACGAGACCAAGCTGCCAGATCAGCTCAAGGAAGAGATTGCAGATCTCTCCAAGCAGATCGAAACCGGTGCGCTGGACATTCCGGTAAACCTGTCTCTGCCAACGTCTGACTGACAAGACCGTGCCTCTGCTTCTGGCAGGGGCACCCAACTGGTGAAATGCGTTTATGACAAGTCCAACGCTTGAGGTTACTGCTCTGTGCAAGAGCTTTGGTTCCGTCAGGGCCAACCATGATGTGACCTTCTCGGTCGATGCCGGAGAACTGCTCTGTCTCTTTGGCGAAAACGGAGCGGGGAAATCCACACTCTCGGCCTGCCTGACCGGCCTCTATCGCCCCGATAGCGGCGAGATCGCGTTGGAGGGAACTCCTTTGCGCCTTTCCTCGGCTGCTGATGCCATCCGGCATGGCATCGGGCTTGTGCATCAGCATTTCGTTCTTGTGCCCGATTTCACGGTGCTGGAGAATATCGTTGTTGGCTCGGAGACGGGCCTCTTCGTTGATTTTGCCAGCGCCGAAGCCAGGCTGCGGCAGATCTGCGAAAGCTACGGCATTGACATCGACCCCAATGCGCGGGTGGAAGATCTTTCGGTTGGTGAGCAGCAATGGGCGGAGCTTCTCAAGGCCCTATATTTCGATGCCAAGCTGCTCATTCTGGATGAGCCCACCGCGACGCTGGATGTGGAAGGCTCCAAAAAGCTGTTCCGCATCATCGACAAACTCAAGGCCGACGGCGTTGCGATCATCCTCATCACCCATTTCCTTGAAGAGGTGATGCAGGCTGACAGGGTTGCCGTGTTGCGGCAGGGCGCCGTGGTTGGCATCAAGAAAACCGCGGAGACCTCGCCAGAAGAACTGACACGCATGATGGTCGGGCGCGATCTAAAGCGCCAGACCCGCCAGTCGACGCCGATGGGGACAGCGCGCCTGGCCCTCGAATCCGTAACCGTTGAAGGGCTCGGAGAGCGCCCCGATCTGGACGACATCTCATTTTGTGTGCATGAGGGTGAGATCTTCGGCATCGCCGGAGTGGCTGGCAATGGCCAGCGCCCCCTGATGGAGGTCATCGCCGGAGTGCGCAAGCCAAAGTCTGGAATCATCTCACTGGATGATACCGTGATCTCCAGCAAGGGCGTTCATGCCATCAAGTCTATGGGATTGGGCCATATCCCAGAGGACCGTTTCGCCGAGGGCCTTGTGCGTGATTTCTCGATTGAGGAGAATCTCATTCTGGGTGAGCATCGCGGCACTTTCGCCAAAGGTGGCCTGCTCGATTTTCGCAAGATGGCCCAGAATGCCAAAAGGTTGATCGCTGAATTCAGCATCGCGGCACCATCGGGTGAGACGCTCGTGGGCAATCTTTCCGGCGGCAACGCACAGAGGGTGATTCTGGCCCGTGAGATGCAGCTTGCCAGCAAGGTGCTTCTGGCCAACCAGCCCACCCGAGGGCTTGATGTGGGCGTTATCGACTATATCCATCAATGCCTGTTCAACAAGAAAGCCGAAGGCGTGGCCGTGGTGATTGCTTCTTCCGAGCTTGAGGACCTCATTGCCCTGTGCGACCGCATCGGCGTGCTGTTTCAGGGCCGCCTGATGGGCATTGTCGACGCGCGCAAGACCAATCTGGAAGAAATCGGTCTGCTGATGGCCGGACACGCACTGGAGACCGCAGTATGATCGAGATTACCCGACGCCAAACGGTCGGCTACAGGGCGCGGATTGTTGCCTATCTGCTTGCGCTCGTGATGGGCTTTGCCTGCACATCCCTGTTGATTTGGCTGAGCGGTGCCAGTGTCATGGAAGGCTTTTCAGCCCTGTTTGAAGGGGCCTTTGGCTCTGAGGAAGCCATGCTGCAAAGCCTTGTGGCGGCAACGCCGCTGATCTTTACCGGCCTTGCCACCGTCATCGCCTATCGTGCTGAAATCTGGAGCATCGGGCAGGAGGGGCAGATGTTTGCCGGAGCCATGAGCGGCTATTTTGCCTCACTCTATCTGGGCGGAGCGCCAATGGTGGTTGCCGTGCCGGTGATCATTCTGGCTGCCATGATTGGCGGCGCTCTGCTGGGCATGCTCTGCGGCTGGCTCAAAAGTCGCTTTGCCGTCAACGAGATCATCTCCACCGTGATGCTCAACTATGTGATTGTCTATTTCCTCTCCTATCTGCTGGCTGGAGGTCCATGGACCGCGGAGGGCTCAACCTCTTACCACCAGACAGCCTTACTGGCAGATAATTTCCGCCTGCCGCTGATCGTCTCAGATGTCAAACTGCATATCGGTTTCCTGCTGGCCATTCTGGCCACCGTCCTGTGTTGGGGCATCCTCAAATTCACGCCCTTTGGCTTTGAGATTCGCGCGCTCGGGGCCAACCCGACGGCGCTGCGTTTCAAGGGCGTCAATGTTGCTCGCACCATCCTGATTGTCATGGCGGTGAGCGGAGCCCTGTCGGCGCTTGCTGGCGTATCCGAGATTTTCGGCGTCAACTATCGCCTCAAGGGGGATGTGCTGACGGGCCTTGGCTTTACCGGCATTATCGTGGGCATGATCGGCGGGCTGAACCCGTTTGGCGCCCTTATCGCGGCGCTGCTATTCGGGGCGCTGGAAAATGGTTCCCTCTATATGAGCGTCCTCTCCGACATCCCGCCCGCGCTTGTGCCTGCCATGCAGGGCATTTTGCTGCTTTTCTTTCTCAGTGCCTCGGTGATTGTCCGCTATCGTGTTCGCATCCGGAGGGCCTCCTATGTCTGAGTTGCTGTCTCCTGAAATTCTCATGTCCATCATGGTTGCCGCCATGGGCGGAGCGACGGTCATCCTGTTCGCAGCTTTGGGCGAACTGGTCACCGAGCGGGCAGGCATCTGGAATATGGGCGTGGAAGGCACCATGCTGGTCGGCTGTCTCGTCGCCTATTTGGTGATGGCTGGCACCGGCTCGCCTATCCTTGCTTCTATCGCGGCCATCGGGGCGGGCATGGTTGCAGGGCTCATCATCGGCTTCATGACAGTGACCTTGCGGGTGGATCATTTCGTGACCGGCCTTGGCTTTAATCTTTTGGCCAGCGGCCTGACGCTCTTCTGGTTCCGCAGCTATGTTGGCGGCGGCAAACCACCCAGCTATTCCACCATCGATACTGTGCCCATTCCGGGCCTTGCAGACATCCCCATACTCGGCCAGATCCTCTTTAATCAGCATCTGCTGACCTATATCGCGCTTCTCAGTGTGCCAGTAATCGCAGTCTTCCTGCGCCGGACCACCTTCGGGCTGGAAACGCGCGCTGCAGGTGAAAATCCACAATTTCTGGAGGCCAAGGGGCTTTCGGTCGCCACCCGTCAATATGCTGCTCTGTTGTTTGGTTCGGCGCTCACCGGCCTTGGCGGGGCCTTCCTGATGCTCGCCTTCGCCGATCAGTTCCGCCCGGACATTTCTGGCGGGCGCGGTTGGCTCGCCATCGTTGCCGTCATTGCGGGTAACTGGAAGCCTCTGCGCACCATGGCGGCGGTGCTGATTTTCGCCATTCTTGACAGCCTTGCAGTTCATGCCCAAGGTGTCGGGGTCGATGTGCCCTATCAATTCTTTCTCATGTTGCCCTATGTGGCGTCCATCGGCCTGTTGATTTTGATCCGCAGTCGGTCCGGCCAGCCAGCTAAACTGGGCGTTCCTTATCTGCGACACTAAATTCGGAGGTCTTTATGCCTATCCCATCCTGGAGTGAACTAGCCCCACAATTGGTTGATGTGGCCATGGGTCGGCGCATGGCCGACAGCGTTATTCGCAAGGGCAAATGGGTCAATGTCCATACTGGTGAAATCATTCCCGATATGGATGTGGCCATTTCTGGCGGCCGCATTGCCTATGTTGGCGCGGATGCCAGCCACGCCATTGGCGACGACACCAAGGTCATAGAGGCCAACGGGCGCTATATGGTGCCTGGCCTTTGCGACGCGCATATGCATGTGGAAAGCGGCATGATCACCGTCAGCGAATTTGCCCGCGCCGTCATTCCCCACGGCACCACATCCATGTTCATCGATCCGCACGAGATTGCCAACGTGTTGGGCCTTAAGGGCGTCAAGGTGATGCATGACGATGCCGCCAACATGCCGATCAACATTCAGGTGCAGGTGCCATCCTGTGTGCCATCTGCTCCGGGCCTGGAAAATGCCGGAGCGGAAATCACCGTCGATGACGTCAAGGAAGCTCTCACATGGCCGCAGATCTGCGGCCTGGGCGAAATGATGAATTTCCCCGGTGTTGCCATGGGCGACGCCAAAATGCTGGGCGAAATCGCGGCCACGCAGGACGCCGGCAAGACCGTGGGCGGCCATTTCCCGACGCCAGAGCTTGACCTGATGTTCCATGGTTATGTGGCTGGTGGTCCGGCTGATGACCATGAAGGCACCCGCAAGGAAGATGCCATTGCCCGCGCCCGTCAGGGCATGCGCCCGATGATGCGTCTTGGCTCGGCATGGTATGACGTGGCCGAACAGGTAAAAGCCATCACCGAAGATGGCCTTGATCCGCGCAGCTTCATCCTTTGCACCGATGACAGCCATTCGGGTACCATCGTCAATGATGGCCACATGAACCGCGTTGTACGGCACGCCATCGCACAAGGGCTCAAACCCATCACCGCCATTCAGATGGCCACGCTCAACACCGCCCAGCATTTCGGTATGGACCGAGACATCGGTTCCATCACGCCGGGGCGCCGCGCCGACATTATCCTGACCTCGGATCTGCCGAGCCTGCCGATCGAGCTGGTCATGGCGCAGGGAGAGGTCTTGGCGGAAGACCAGAAACTGCTCGTGGACATTCCCGAAGCCAGCTATCCCGATTTCTGCCGCAACACCGTCAATATGGGCAAGAAGCTGGCTGCCGATGATTTTGACATCTTTGCTCCGAGCGGTGCCAATCAGGTGCGTGCCCGTGTCATCGGGGTCATCGAAAATCAGGCCCCGACCAAGGCGCTGGAACGCACCTTGCCGGTCGAGCGTGGTCTGGTGCAGATGGATGGCGAGGGCGATGTTTGTCAGATCGCGCTTGTCGAGCGCCATCGCGGCACCGGCGGCGTGGTCAATGGCTTCGTATCCGGCTTTGGCTACAACAAGCCTTGCGCGGTGGCCTCCACCGTTGCCCATGACAGTCATCACATGATCGTGGTCGGCACCTCCAAGGAAGATATGGCAGCAGCAGCCAATCATCTGGGCAAGGTCGGGGGCGGCATAACCGTCTTCTCGGAAGGCAAGGAACTGGCGACCGTCGAATTGGCCATCGCCGGACTGATGTCTGAAGAGCGCGCCGAGATCGTGGCTGAAAAGGCGACAAAGATGGTCGAGGCCATGGCCGCCTGTGGTTGCACGCTCAACAACGCCAACATGCAGCATTCTCTGCTGGGGCTGGTGGTGATCCCTGAAATCCGCATCTCCGATGTCGGGTTGGTGGACGTAACCAAATTCGAGACGGTGGATCTATTCCTGTAAATTCCGTTGCGAATGAACGAGAAAAAGAAAAGGGCCGCGTCGACGGCCCTTTTTGCGTTCTCGATTTTATACGCCTGAAATGGGAGCGCCCCAAAGAAGCCCTCTCCAGATGAGGCCTCAAATGAGGGTGCCGGATATTCCTTATCTGACGCGGCGACCGGCGGACAAGCCTTCGACCTTCTCGATGATGGAGGCGGCATCGATGCCATGATGGCGATAGAGATCGCCGATCGTGCCGGTCTGGCCGAAATGCTCGATGCCAAGCGAGATGGTGCGATGCCCTGCGACCCCGCCAAGCCAGGCCAATGTGGCCGGATGGCCGTCTATGACGGTCACGATCTTGCAATGCTCGGGCAGATCATCCAACAGATGCTCCACATGGGAAATAGCCTTTTCGTTGCCCCTTGAACGCGCCCGCTGGGCCGCTGTCCAGCCCGCATTCAGGCGGTCTGCCGAGGTGACCGCCAACACGCCGATATCGCGACGGGCTTCTGCAATCGCACCCGCAGCCTTGATTGCTTCGGAGGCCACAGCCCCTTGATAGGCGATGACAATCTCGCAATTGGGTCCCGGTTTGCGCAGCCAATAGCCACCATCGATAGCGCCTTGCACAAAGGCGTCATCCGCCCGCTTGCCCGGTTGCTCAATCGGGTTCGTCGTCAGGCGCAGATAGACTGAACCGCCGGTTTCATCGCGCAGCCATGTGCGCTCGTCCGGATCGCCTTCGCCATCGCGCTGCATATAGTCGAAGGCCCATTCCATGATAACAGCCAATTCATCAGCAAAGGCTGGCTCGAAAGCGGCCAGACCATCTTGGCTCATGCCGATGAGCGGCGTGCCGACAGACTGGTGCGCGCCCCCTTCAGGAGCCAGGGTGACGCCGGAGGGCGTGCCAACAATCATGAAGCGGGAATCCTGATAGCAGGCATAGTTGAGGGCATCGAGGCCACGGCAGACAAAGGGGTCATAAACCGTGCCGATGGGGATCAGCCGCTTGCCAAACAGCGAGTGGGACAGCCCCGCCGCGCCGAGCAGCAGAAACAGGTTCATTTCTGCAATGCCAAGCTCGATATGTTGCCCTTCCGGATCGAAAACCCATTTGGCCGTTGAGGGGATGCGGTGCTCGATGAAAGCATCCTTTTGAGCCGTGCGGGCAAACAGCTTGCGCCGGTTGACCCATGGGCCGAGATTGGTCGTGCCTGTCACATCCGGAGAGGTGGTCACGATCCGTGCTGCCAATTCGCTGTCGCCCTTGGAAAGCGTATCGAGGATTTTGCCAAATGCTGCCTGCGTGGAAAGGGTGCGGGCGCTGTCCATCTCGATGGCCGGAACGGACAGTTTGTGGTCATGATAGCGGCGCGTGCCCTTGGCAAAAAAGGGCACCTCCTTCAGAAACGCCTTGAGAGCGTTGGTGTCTTCCACGGTGGCGAAAGGCTCCCATTCCTCTCCCTTGGCAACGCCCATATGCGCCTGCCATGCATCCATCTGTGTCGGGTTCATCAGGCCGCCGTGGTTGTCCTTGTGTCCGGCAATTGGCGTGCCCCACCCCTTGACTGTATAGGCAAGGAAGCAGGTCGGGCGATCATGGTCGATGGAGGCAAAAACGTCGGCCATGGTGGTCACGCAGTTGCCGCCGAGATTTTCCATGAGCGCTGCCAGTTCATCGTCACTGCGTCGCTCGATGAGCGCCGTGACATCGCCCTGATCGCCGAGATCATCCATCAGGCGCTTGCGCCATACCGCGCCACCCATGAAGGTGAGGGCCGAATAGTCCTGATTGGGGCAGGCATCAATCCATGCTTTGAGCTTGTCGCCTCCGGCCTCCTCAAAGGCCTCCCGCTGCAATTTGCCATATTTGACCCGAACGACATCCCAGCCGAAGGCATCGAAGATTTTCTCGACCCGCTCGAAGAGCCCCTCGCGCACGATCCCGTCCAGAGACTGACGGTTATAGTCGATAATCCACCAGCAGTTCCGCAGGTCGTTCTTCCAACCTTCCTGCAGGCATTCATAGATATTGCCCTCATCCAGCTCGGCGTCACCAACCAGAGCCACCATGCGACCGAGGGCTTGTTCCTGTCCCCAGCTTTTGGCCTTGATATAATCCTGAATAAGCGAGGCAAAGGAGGTGATGGCAACGCCTAGCCCGACCGAGCCGGTGGAGAAATCCACATCATCAATATCCTTGGTGCGGGACGGGTAGGATTGCACCCCGCCAAAGCCGCGGAAATTCTCCATCTTTTCCCGTGTCTGGTTGCCCATCAGATATTGCATCGCATGGAAAATGGGCGAGGCATGGGGCTTGACGGCGATGCGGTCTTCCGGACGCAGAGCGGAGAAATAGAGCGCGGTCATGATCGAGACCATGGACGCCGAGCTGGCTTGATGCCCACCCACCTTGATGCCATCCGCCTTGGGGCGGATATGGTTGGCATTGTGAATCATCCAGTGAGACAGCCACAAAAGGCGCTGCTCGATTGTCTTTAAATGGGTGCTCTGCATGTCTTGCCTCGCGTCAAGGGATAGATCTGGCATGCATCTTAATGGATCCAATCAAGATGATCCTCGCTTTTTCAGTCTGGCACAGTTATAAATTTGGAGGATATAACTACGAATAGAAAAGAAAATGAAGAAATCCACTTCACTTGATGCCTTCGATATCCAGATCCTGCGTGCCTTGGGGCAGGACGGCCGCATGCCTCTGCAGGCGCTGGCGGATACCATCAAATTGAGCGCAACGCCGACGGCAAGGCGCCTCAAGCGGCTCGAAGAAAGCGGCATTATCACAGGATACAGCGCCCTGATCGATGAGGCTGCTCTTGGCTTTGATGTGACGGTTTTCGTCTCCGTGCAGCTGGATAGGCAGGTGGATGACGCTCTGGCCCAATTCGAGGCGGCGGTCGATACCTTCGACGAAGTGGTCGATTGTTGGCTGATGACCGGCAATCGCGACTATATGATGCGCGTGGTCACTCGCAACCTCAAGGAATTCGAGACCTTCCTTGTCGGGCGTCTGACCAAGGTGCCCGGCGTTGCCAATATCGAGAGCTCGATCCCACTGCGGCGGGTAAAGGAAGGGGTGGCGCGTACGCCCTGATCCGGTTTTTTGGGGCCGAAGTCTTTCCTGCTGCCAACAACAGGCACACGAATAGACACAAAAAGCCGCCACGACTTTCCAATCGTGACGGCTTGTCTTATGAACATTCAAAATCGGGCGCGAGGCGCCAAATCTGTCAGGTCACTTATTTTGCAGCTGCGCGTGCATCGTCGAGCCATTTGTTGACTTCGTCCTGATGCTTTTCAATCCATGCAGCAGCCTGTGCTTTCACGTCATCGTCGCCTTCGTTCATGGCAGCGTTCTGTGCGTAGATGTCCTGAACCGGAATGCGGACTTCATCAAGAAGAGTCTTGATTGCAGGGTTCTTTTCGATGAAGGCATCGTTGGCAACCGGCAGGATATCAGCTGCAGCAAAGCCCATGGAGCAAGGATCGGATACGCAGGTCTCAAGACCTTTCACGGCCGGAGCGGTGTCAACACCATCGCGTTCCGGTACGGTGATCCACATGACATCTTCACCCGGCTTCAGCTGGTTCACAGTCCAGTTCGGGGTCCAGGTGTAGAACAGGATATGTTCGCCAGCTTCATAGGAAGCAACGGCGTCAGCCATGGAGGCAGAATAGCCAGCCTTGATCGTGTTGATATCGTCGCCCAGATCGTAGGCTTCCATATGTTCGGAGATCTTGACTTCGCAGCCCCAGCCCGGAGGGCAGGCAACCAGATCGGCTTTGCCATCGGCATTGCGATCAAACGCTTCCTTGACTTCTGGGCGTTTGAAATCGTCCAGAGACTTGATGCCGAATTCATCAACGGCAGCCTTGTCGACGAGATAACCCTGAAGGGCGCCCTTCTCGGCGACAGCGCCAACGATGGAAGCGGTATCTTCAAAAGCAGGCTTGTAGGTGTCATGCAGCGGGAACCAGCCGTTGACCCAAAGATCCAGATCGCCAAAAGCGACGGACTGATAGAAAGCCGGTACGTCAAGCGTGGTCGGACCATCAACAGAGTAACCAAGCTTCTGGAACAGCTGGCTGTAGATTTCGGAGTGGAACCAACCGGTATCCCAAGTGGCCTGACCCATTTTGATGGTAACGCCTTCACCTGGCATGTCAGCTGCGATGGAAGGTGCAGCATAAGCGAATACAGCGCCGGACAGAGCGGCGGCGGCAGCAAATTTACGGATAGCATTTGCCATAATAAACTCTCCTCTAGTAATTTAGTGGTTAAAAATAGCAAAAGCCAGACAGACAGAGTCCATCCGGCTTTCGCAGTTGTTTCATCAAGCTTTTTGTTTGTCGGAAGCCGTTGCGGACTGCCCCTTGAAAATGGATGCAATGAAGCCCAGCAGAGACGTGTTGCTTGTGCTTGGTTCAGCGAAGCCCTGCGTGATGCGGTCAAGAATGATCGCCAGAATGACGATACCGACACCGCCGGCAGTTGCTCCGCCAACGTCAAGGCGACCAAGACCGGTGTTTACCACCAGCCCAAGACCACCAGCACCAATGAGAGCGGCAATAACGACCATGGACAAGGCCAGCATCAGGGTCTGGTTTAGACCAGCCATGATGGTGCGCAGAGCCAGAGGAATCTGGACTTCCCACAGAATCTGGAAATAGGTCGCCCCGAATGACTCCGACGCCTCGATCAGATCCTTGCGCACGTTGCGAATGCCAAGGTTGGTCATGCGAATGATCGGCGGCAAGGCAAAGATAATGGTTGCAATGATACCCGGAGCCATACCGACACCGAACAACATGACAATCGGCACAAGATAAACAAAGCTTGGAACCGTCTGCATTATATCCAGAATGGGGCGGACGATTTTCCAGGCCGTATCGCTGCTTGCGGCGAGGATGCCGACGGGAATACCGATCACGGCGCAGAAGAGCACCGATGTAATAATCATCGACAGGGTTGTCATGGTTTCCGGCCAAAGGCCGATCATATCAATGAAGAAGAAACCGATAATGGTCGCGATGGCCATGGTGCGGTTGACAACGCGCCAGGCGACCAAAGCAAAAACGAGTGTGATAATGAGCATCGGCATCCAGGCAAAGAAGCCATCAAGTGCCTGAAGAACCTCGTTCACCGGCACCTGCATCGCCCTGAAAAACGGGCGAAAGTTAGGAACCAGAAACCCGCGAACGAAGCTGTTGACCACGTCATCAAACGGAATGGTTAAAAAGTCTGAAGGGCTGATCAAGTCAGTCTCCTAATTATATTGCTGCGCTTGTGATGCTGTCCGGGCCGGTCTCTTCTTCATCTGAAGCCAGATGCTCGAAGATATTCTCGGCGGAAACAACACCAACCAGCTTGCCGTCATCATCGGTTACGGCCAAAGGCATACCGGTTTGCGCTTCTGAATAGATTTCATTGAGATAAGCGTCTTGTGGCACGGTCGGCGGGTGGGCATGCATGATGTCCATGACGCGTGCCGATGTTTTTGCTGATTCCACGTCGCTACGGGTCAGAAGCCCGGCCGGAACGCCATCCTTGACCACATGAATGATCTCGGTTTCGGTCCGGTCCATTGCTGCAATGGCATCGGAAACCCGCGCGGTGAGTGGAACGCGAGAGGCATCCTCGGCAATGTCGGAAGCGGTGTAAACGCGGCTGCGGTCGATATCGGCGACAAACGCTTTCACATAGGCGTCTGCCGGATCGGAAACAATGTCCTGCGCCGTCCCTACCTGAACGAAGGCGCCATCTTTCATGATCGCAATGCGATCACCCAGAAGCAGGGCTTCGTTGAGATCGTGGGTAATGAAGATGATGGTTTTCTTCAGCTCACGCTGGAGAACGACCAGTTCATCCTGCATCTCGCGGCGGATCAACGGGTCAAGCGCGCCGAACGGTTCGTCCATCAAAAGGATTTCCGGATCGTTGGCCAGACCGCGTGCCAGACCGACACGCTGCTGCATGCCGCCCGAAAGCTCGCCGGGATAGCTGTCTGCATGCGCATCCAGCCCCACTTTATCAAGGGATTCAAGCGCTCTCTTGTAGCGTTCCTCTTTGGGAACACCGTTGACCTTCAAACCGAAGGCCACATTATCCAAGACAGTCTTGTGCGGGAAAAGCGCGAAATGCTGGAATACCATGCAGCATTTCTCACGCCGAACCTTTCGAAGCTCTTCCTTTGAGCAGGAGGCCACGTCGACGTCGTCGACCCAGATCTCCCCCGCTGACGAAGGGATAAGGCCGTTCAAAGTGCGCACCAGTGTGGACTTGCCGGATCCGGAGAGACCCATGATAACGAAGATCTCGCCTTCGTTCACGTCAAAGCTGACATTGTTGATCCCGACGGTGACGCCGGTCTCGCGAAAAATCTGCTCTTTGCTTTGTCCTTGCTGAACGCGCTTCCAGCCTTCACCACTCTCATCATTAAAGAGCTTGGAAACGTTCCTAACTTTCATTTTAATAGTCATGGAGTAGGCCTTTAGCACACTCGTGCTGAAAATGAAACCGTGATCAAAATTTTCATCAAAATTTCAAATTGAATGCCTAAATTAAATGCAAGATGAACTTCTTGAATTTCGTATTTTTCAGCCACGAAAACCAATGAAATACGCTGCATTTGGGCGTGTCGATTGCGAATGACTGAAGGGCTATATAGTTTTACACAAAACAGCTTTTAACATGAGGTGTAAATATTTAAAAACTTCGTTTGTCAATAAAACATAATCTTATACAGTATTTTTATTTTTATTATTGGTAATTCTATTTCATGGAAGTCTGAAGGTTCAGTATATGTGGAAAGAAGTGAGCTTAAAAGAATTTACATGTGAGATAATTTGTAAATTATCCGAAAAATATGCGTATAGTTATCTATTTAATTTGTATATATGGTAAGCGAAAATTTTATAGAGCGAAAAATTTAGTATTTGTCGTCTTTATGAGCGTCAGGGTAAGAGTTTTATATTTTTTATAACAAAAATAGGATTTGAATTTTGCTTCAATCTCATACCTAGGTGGAAGCATCTCTACCTGATTGCGGACAGGTTGTGTGTCGTGAAAATGCGCGCCGAAGAGAAAGGTTAAGTGGGTACAAACACTTAAGTAGAATACGGCAAGTTGACTTGTGCAAATCTGTTTCATAAAAAGATTGTGCGTAATAACGCACAATCTGGGGCGCTATGACGCAACAACGCGGAATAGCGCGTAGCGTCGTTTCGCGCGCATGATGACGCAAGCGGAGCAAACTGATGCTTAAAACGATGACGCCTGTTTCTGACCGCATCGAACGGCTGCGGCAGAATTATGTCAATACCAAACCCTCTATCTGTTATGAGCGCGCCAAGATCTATACGGAGTCGCACAAGAAGACCGAAGGCAAGCCGACCATTCTGCGTCGTGCTCAGGCTTTTTATGATTTCTGCGCGCAATTCCAGGTCCGCATTTTCGAGGATGAGCTGATTGTCGGAACGGCTGGCAAGTTCCGCCGGACAGGGATTCTGACGCCGGAATATTCCTGGAAGTGGGTCGACAAGGAAATGGACACCTTCCCCACACGTCCGCAAGACCCCTATCAGATTACGCCGGACCAGTGTGATGTCGTGCGCGCAGAGATTTTCCCCTATTGGCATGGCAAGTCGCTGGAGGAGCATTTTCTAGCAGCGTTGCCTGAAGAAACCGCCAGAATCGCTGTGGATACGGGCATCATCGACAATGATTCCAAATGGCGACAGGCCGTGGGTGAAATCACGCCGGACTATGAAGGCCACCTGTTCGTCAAGGGCTATGGCGGCATTCTGAAAGATGCAGAAGAAAAGCTCGCTACGCTTGATTATCTCAACGCCGAAGATATCGATCGGATCCACTATTATCAGGCGACCATCCTTAGCGCCAAGGCTATTATCCTGCTGGCCAATCGCTATGCCGATTTGTCAGAAAACATGGCGGAAGAGGAAGCTGACGCTGACCGTATGGCCGAGCTGTTGGAGATTGCTCGCGTGTGTCGTCGCGTGCCGGAATATCCGCCGCAAAGCTTCCATGAAGCCACACAATTCATCTGGTTTGTTCAGCTGGGCGGCATCATCACCGAGAATCCGCTGGCGCTCAATCCGGGCCGCTATGACCAGTTCATGTATCCCTACTATGCGGCAGACATGGACAAGGGGCTTCTGGACAAGGCCGGCGCCAAGGAACTGATCCACGCTCTGTGGCTAAAATATTCCGAATGGGTCTGGACCATCTCGGAAAACACCACAGGCTATTTCGCCGGCTATAACCAGTTTCAGAATCTGACCGTTGGCGGCAAGAAGCGCGATGGCAGCGATGCCACCAACGAGCTCACCTATCTTTGCCTTGAGGCAACCGATGAAGTGCGCACCCACCAGCCGGGTCTCAGCGTGCGTGTACAATCGGATTGTCCGCCAGAATTTCTCTATGCCGTGTCCGATCTGGTTAGTAAAGGGACTGGCTTTCCGGCAATCCATAACGATCAGGCCGGAATACAGATGCTGTTGCAGGCCGGTTATGAACCCGAAGACGCCCGCGACTGGAACAATTGCGGCTGTGTTGTGCCTCACTTCCGCCAGACAGGGCAATGGACCAGCGCGGTCAATGTCAACTTCGCCGCAGCGATGGAATATGCCCTTAATGAGGGCAAGAGCCGCCTGACGGGCGAGAAAATGGGGCTTGAAGCCAAGCCTCTGGCAGACTATGCCAGCTATCAGGAAATCGAGGATGCCACCTTCGAGCAGGTGGGTAATCTCATTCATCATTCGGTGGTCTCCACCGTCATCGCCCAGAAACTCCACGCGGAAATGGTGCCGCGTCCATTCCTGTCCACCTGCATTGGCCATTGTCTGGAAGAGGGCAAGGATCTTTCTCGCGGGGGCGCGAAATATAATGTTGGTCCGGTTCTAACCGGTATCGGCCTTGCGGTCGTCGCTAACTCGCTGGCTGTCATCAAGAAGCTTGTGTTCGAAGACAAGGTGACCACGCTCGCCGAACTGGATGCCGCGATGAGCGCCGACTGGGAGGGCTATGACGCCCTGCGTACCAAGGCGCTTGCTGTGGTCAAATATGGCAATGATGATGACTATGTCGATGCCATCGCGCGCGATCTGGCTAACTATTATTATCGCAAAACCCGGGCCTATAAAGACAATTTTGGTTCGCCCTTCAACTCGGCCTTCATGGGCATTTCCAACTATATCCCCACGGGCCGGATTGTCGGGGCCACCCCTTGTGGGCGCAAGGCGACCAAGCCGATTACGGAAGGGGTTTCTCCCTTTGCCGGCAGCGATGTGAAAAGTCCGCTTGCGGCCATGCGCTCCAGCGCCAAGATGAACCATGATGTGCATACCGGCGGCACATTGCTCAACTTGCGTCTCAGTGAAGATCTGGTCAGCACGCCAAAGGGCAAGCGCGATCTGGGCGGCATCATCCGCGCCTATTTCTCGCTCGGGGCTTTTCATGTGCAGTTCAACACGCTGTCCACCGAAACCCTGCGCAAGGCCCAGAAAAACCCTGAAGATTATAAGGATCTTCTGGTGCGGGTGGCTGGCTACAGCACGCAGTTCGTCAATCTTTCGCCTGAAATGCAGGAGGCGATCATCGCGCGGTCGGCTCATGGCAGCTATTGATCGCGGTGAATTAGGCAACAGCGGAGTAATCCTGCAAATGCAGGATTACTCCATCCATGATGGAGAAGGTGTTCGTACGACCATCTTTTTGGCCGGATGCGGCCTCAGGTGCCAGTGGTGCGCCAATCCGGAGAGCTGGACACAGCATAAAAAACTCGCCTATCACGCCCACAAATGCAAAGGTTGCCACACGTGCCGCTCTGTCTGCCCGGAAGGGCTCGACCCGGCGTCGGAAGGCTTTGATATTGCCCGCTGCACTTTCTGTGGGGACTGCGTAGCCGCGTGCCCGGAAAAGGCACTTCAGCTCGCCTGTGAAGCGATGGATGCCGATGCGGTTCTTGACCAGATTCGCCGCGACGAGATTTTCTTCCGCCATTCCGGCGGTGGGGTGACCTTCTCAGGCGGAGAGCCTTTTGTGCAGCACCAGTTTCTTCGGCGTCTAATGGCCGGTTGCGAAAAGCTCGGTGTTTCGGTCTGGGTGGAAAGCTGCGGCTTTTTCAAATGGGACCAATGCAGCGACCTGATGGCGGGCATTGACCATATCTTCTTTGATATCAAGCATATGGATAGTGAAACTCACCGGAAGTTTACCGGCTTGGGCAACGAAACCATTCTTGAAAACGCCAAGAGGATCTGCGCTGCAGGCGTTCCGATGACGGTTCGTATTCCCCTGATCACGGAAGTGAATCTGGACGGCAGGAACCTCACCGCAACGGCGCGCTTCATGCAGGAGCATCTGCCGGGCAGCCTGATCGAGCTGTTGCCCTATCATGAGCTTGGAAAGGCCAAATACAGCGCCTTTCGCATGCAGGATGACTTTCATGCCTTTACTACGCCGACCGCAGCGCAAATCGAGGCTGCCTACAGCATCTTCGAGCATCACAGCATTGGGCGCTATCAGTAGCTGACAATATTCTGGAAGACGACCATTTGGCTCGCCGCGCGATATCCATGGGGCTGATCGGCGTAGAAGCGGAAGGATCCGCCCTCTCTTACCGTCTGCCAGTGACCATCGGCAAAGATCTCCAGAGTTCCCTTCACAACAATCACGCTCTCCACCACGCCATGGGCATGAGGATCGGACATCTGGCAATGATGATTGGTCAGAGTGATTTCATGGATCTCGAAATTCACCGCTTCGCTATAGGGAAAGATCGACACCATTTTCATGTCGGGATCGTTTGGAAAGCTCGGACTTTCTTCCGGATCGGTCGATTGGCTGAGAAAGGCGGAGAAGGAGGTTTCCAGCCCGGTCGCGATTTGCCAGAGCTTGGCAATGGTGGGGCTTGATTCTTCCCGTTCGATCTGTCCGAGCATCGCCTTGGAGACACCTGTCAGTTTGGCGACATCATCAAGGCTGAGTTTGCGCTGGCTGCGTATCGTCTTCAGGTGGGCTGCGACAGAGTGTTTGAACCGGTTTTCCGACACGATCGAATCTCGTTCTTCATGGTCTTTGCTGGACTATTCATACCAGCAAGACCACATCTCTGGCTATGCCCAAAACCAAAGGCTATAGCTGTTCCCCCAGTGCAAGATGCAGGGAATTGTTGATGTGGCGCTCAAGAGCCTCTTCGGCTTCGGCAATGTCGGACGAAAGCATGGGGCGCAAAATGGCCAGATGTTCACCTGTGATGCGCTCTGCGTTGAATGGAGTGACTTGAAGGCGAGATTGTACGACCATGTGAATCTTGACCGAATTGACGCGGTAGACATTAGCGATCAGCGCATTTTGCATGCTGCCAATCAAGGCTGCATGGATATCCCAGTCGAGCTTCTGCATAGCATCGGCGTCATCCTGATCGGATTTAGCCTGTATGTTTGCCAGATAGGTTTCATGCTGCTTGATCCACTCTGCAATCGTCTCCTTGGGAATGCGCTTGACCGCAGAGCTGATCGCACTCAATTCCAGAATACGACGCAGCTCATAAGCATCACGCACAAAGGAAACATCAAGAGAGGGCACCATCAGGCCGCGCTTGGGGATGGTTTCAAGAAGGCCGTCAGCTTCTAGGCGCGGAATGGCTTCTCGGATGGAGCCAAGCGTCGAACCGGTCATTTCCATCAGTTCGCGTTGCGACACCAGCGTACCCGGTTTCAGGGCACCCTGATCGAGTAGTTCCACGATGCGTTCATAGGCCGCGCGCTTTAGCATTCTCAAGTCCTGTCTCATGCATTGGGCTGCCGGATTGCCGTATCCGGCTTGTTCCCTCAATACGCGCCCCGGTTCGTCAGTGCAACCATGTTGCTCACATCCAACCTATGCGCCAAGAGGGCCCATTCTATTCACAAATTTTCGTAACAGGTCAAAGTTGTGATTGCTAACATGTTACTTGCATGTTAATACACCAAGTCAGCATCAGGCGCAAGGAGGCGCCGTTGCTTCGGAGGAATTAGGAGGACTTATGAAACGTTCAGTTAAATTGCTGGCCGGTGTCGCCGCAGTAGCCCTTTCAGCCATGGTTTCCATGTCAGCACAGGCCGAAACCCTGCGTTTTGCCACAACCCTGCCAGAAGCAGATAACCCAGAAACCCACGCCATGAAGGCGTTTGAGCAATATGTCGAGTTCCACACCAATGGCGACATTGATGTGCAGCTGCTTCATGGTGGTGTCGGTGGCGACCGTGAAATTCTGGAAAGCGTTCGCAACGGCATCTTCCAGATGACCGCAACAACCGATGGGGCTCTTGCCTCTTTCTATCCGGGTGTGCAGGTCTTCTCGATGCCATATCTGTTCCGCTCGACCCGCCATGCTGTGGAATTCATGAATAACGCACCTGTCATGGATGACTTTGTGGCTGACGTGGAAAAAGAAGCCGGTCTTCGCATTGTTGGCTTTGCGGCTGATGGCTTCCGTAACTTTGTGAACAACAAGCACCCGATCAAGACCCCTGCAGATGTGGAAGGCCTCAAGCTGCGTTCCATGGAAAGCCCCGTCATGATCGCGCTGATGAAAAGCCTCGGCGCTGCGCCAACGCCAATTCCGTTCCCGGAAAGCGCCATGGCGATCCGCCAAGGTGTTGTTGACGGCGGCGAAAACCCCCCATCCACCGTTATCAATGGCGGCTGGGCCGAAGTTATCAAATATATGTCTCTGGATGAGCACATCTTCTCTGCCGTGTTTGCCTATGCCAATCCGGCTTTCCTTGATGGCTTGAGCGAGCAGAATCGCGCAGCGGTTCTGGATGGCGTGAATCTTTACACCACCATCATGCTGGCTGGTAAAGGGCAGGGCTACCTCTCCGACACCCAGAAGATCAGCGATATGGGCGTTGAGGTCTATGTGAACTCGCCTGACGAGAAAAAAGCATTCGGTGAAAAGGCCCAGAAGCCGGTACGCGAGTTCCTGTCTGAAGAACTCGGTGCTGACTATGTGGATGGTTTCCTGGCCGCTGTGTCGGATACTGAAGCCAAACTCTACGGCGAATAAGTCTTTTTCGCTGTAACCAATGCGCCTGCCGGCTCCGAGCCTCCCTTTCACATCCCTCTATGGGAGCCGGCAGGCCTTATCCGAATGGAATTTTCTTATGGCATCTTCTCTGACACAGAGTTATCTGCGTTGGACAGCCAAGCTGTCGAACGCTACGGAATATCTGGCGGTGGCGATATTTGCCGGGATTGTATTGGTCAACTTCATGGCTGTGGGGGCGCGCTATGTGCTCGCCGATCCCATTGGCTGGAGTGAAGAAGCCCTGCGCTATGCCATTGTCTGGGCTGTGTATCTGGTGGCTGGTGCCACCTTTCGTCATGGCGAACAGATGATGATCGACCTCATCGTCATCATTCCGTCCGACATGATCAAGCGCATCGCGGCCCTTCTTTCCCTTCTGACCACATTGGTACTGGCTGCAATTGTTGTCGCGCTCGGCATTCCATTTCTTATGGACACGGGGCAGGTTTCCCCCTCCATGCGCCTGCCTATGTGGATCCCCTACGCGTCAGTTGTCATCGGCTACCTGATGATCGCGATCCAAGCGATTGCCGGTTACATCGAGCAGCCTGTGCTTGGCAACAAGGAGCCTGCAAAATGAGCCCGGCAGCAATCTTTTCAACCTTCTTCTTTCTGGTATTGATCGGCTCTCCCATCGCCGTGGCGCTGGGTTTGACGGGTGCCTCTGCCGCCTGGTTTGCGCATCTTCCGATGGTCATCATCCCGACGCGCTTTTTCAGCTCTCTGGACAATTTCTCACTCCTCGCCGCGCCGTTCTATATTTTTGCCGGTGAAGTGATGAACCGGGGTGGCATTACCGAAACGCTGATTACCTTCGCGGCAAAGATCACCCGCTTTGTGTCCGGTGGTGCTGCCTATGCCAATATTCTGGCCTCTGTGCTATTTGCCGGCATCTCGGGCACAGCGATTGCCGATACGGCAGCTCTTGGCAAGATATTTATCAACGGCATGCCCAAGCAGGGCTATACCAAGGAATTCTCTGCCGCTGTTACCGTTGCCAGTTCCATGATCGGACCGATCATTCCCCCTTCGGTGATCATGATCGTCTATGCGTCGGTGGCTCAGGTTTCCATCATCAAGTTGTTTGTCGCTGGCATCGTTCCGGGGTTGATCCTCGGGGGCGCATGCGCCGCCATTGTGCTGATCACCGCTCTGACCAAAGGGTTGCCAAAGGGCGAGATCAAGGCGGTCGACAAATCGGATAAACAGCTGGTGTTCGAAACCGCGCTGGTCTTCTCCATTCCGCTGTTCATCGTTTTCGGTACGCTTTCGGGTGTCTTTACGGCAACCGAGGCAGGCGGCATTGCCTGTGTCTATGCGATGGTTCTGGGGCGGTTTGTTCTCAAGACCCTGTCGGGACGCAACATCCTCGCCTGCATGCGGGCCTCCATGCGGACAACAGCAAGCCTTTATCTGGTGATCGCAGGGGCATCGGTGCTGTCCTACATTCTCACCGTAACCGGCGCCATTTCTTCGGTTCGATCTTTGACTGCGATCTTCTCGGGCGATCCGACAATCTTTCTGTTCTTTGTGCTGGGCATTCTGATTGTTGCAGGCTTCTTCCTTGAGCCGGGCGTTCAGGTACTGCTGCTGGCGCCGATCTTCTTGCCGATCTCCCGCAGCCTGGGCATCGACGAAATGCAATTCGCCATGGTCTTCCTGCTTTCGGGCACCCTGAGCCTGATGACCCCTCCTGTCGGCATCTGCCTCTTCGTGGCCGCGCAAATAGGCGAGATAAGCATCGGGCGCATGTTCAAGGCGATCATGCCCTTCCTGATCGCCCAGATCATCGCAATCTCTCTTCTCATCATTTGGCCGGATCTTGTCACGTTCCTGCCCAACATGGTCAACTAGCAATGACAAAGCAAAAAATCCTCGTTCTGACGGAACAGTTCACCAATGAATGCCCTCTGTTCGATCCTCTGCGTGATGCGGGATATGACGTGGTCGTGAACGAAACCGGACGTCTCCCCGACGAACCGACCCTTAAGGAAATGCTCTCCAGCGGTGTGGTGGCCACCATTGCCGGAGGCGAACCCTATACCCCTGACGTGATCGCTTCAGCCAAGGATCTCAAGATGATTGCGCGTTGGGGCGTCGGATATGACAAGGTCAATGTCCCCGCAGCGACCGAGCATGGCATCCCCCTTGCCATGGCTTTTGGTCAGAACCACGAGAGCGTGGCCGAATATGCGCATGCAATGGCTCTGTCTCTTGCCTGCGGTATCGGGCGCCGCGATGCCATGGTGCATGGCGGTACATGGATGTTTGATGGTTTCCATCCCGGTCTTTGGGAGCGCACCGCTGGTCTCATTGGCCTTGGCCGCATTGGTGGAGCCATGGCACGACGCCTCAATGGGCAATCCATGCGGGTTCTGGTCTATGATCCATATGTGACCGAAGAACAGGCCGAAGCTGCTGGTGTCGAGAAATGTGATCTCGATACGCTTCTGGCCGAGAGTGATCTCATTTCGGTCCATGCTCCCTCAACCCCAGAGACGCGCCACACGCTGAATGCTGAAACCTTCGCCAAGATGAAGGATGGCGTCATTGTCATCAACACCTCGCGCGGGCCGCTGATTGACGAGGCCGCTCTGGTCGATGCGATCAAATCCGGCAAGGTCTATGGTGCTGGTCTGGACGTGTTCGAGACCGAGCCTCTGCCGGCCGATAGCCCGTTGCGCAGCTGTGACAATGTCATTCTCAGCCCGCATGTGTCCGGTATGGACAAGATGGCCGAGAAGCGAGTGACCCTGCGCTGCGTCTATAACATTCTGGCTTGGCTCAACGGCGATCCCAAAGAGCTTCTGCCCTATGTGGTCAATCCCGAAACGCTGAAAATCTGAACGGCAAATCCCGAAAGTCTAATAAGAGGAATATAACAATGACCAAAGAAATCTCGGGCATCATCCCCGTTGTATTGACGCCGTTCACCGACGACAACAAAATCGACTGGGCTGGCTATGAGCGCCTGATCGAGTGGTATCTGGAAAATGGCGCAACAGCGCTGTTTGCGGTCTGCCAGTCGTCCGAAATGCTGTTCCTGAGCGTTGAAGAACGCGCCGAGTTGGCTCGCTTCACGGTCAAAAAGGTGGCCGGGCGTGTGCCTGTCATGGCATCGGGTCATATCTCCGATTCTCTGGCAGATCAGAAAACCGAGCTAGGCGCCATGGTTGATACCGGTGTTGACGCCATTGTTCTGGTGACCAACCGCCTTGATCCGGACCAGAAAGGTGCAGATGCCTTCCGCACCAATCTTGATGCGCTTCTCGACTTCCTGCCGGACGATCTGCCTTTGGGCCTTTATGAATGTCCCGCTCCCTATCGCCGCCTGATGAGCGACGATGAAGTGACCTATTGCGCCAAATCGGGCCGCTTTGTCATCGTCAAGGATGTCTCTTGCGATCTGGAAACGGTCAAGCGCCGCGTGGAACTGGTCAAGGGTACGCCGATGAAAATCTGCAACGCCAACGCCGCCATCGCGACGCCAGCCATGCAGGCGGGCTCGGCAGGCTTCTGCGGCGTCTTTACCAACATCCATCCCGATCTCTATCGCTGGGTGATGGACCATGGCGCAGAGCATCCAGAGCTGTGCGAAGAACTCTCCGTCTTCCTCGTTCTCGCAGCCACGGTTGAGCCAATGGGCTATCCGAAAATGGCCAAGCTCTTTCATCAGCGTATGGGCACATTCTCCAGCATTCACAGTCGCGTGGTTCCCTTCGATATCGAAGAGAAATTCTGGGCTCTGGGGGCTATCATCGACCGCATCGAGCAGGGCACGGATCTGTATCGCAAGAAAATCGCGGCTCTGGGAGAATAGCATCCATGTCGATCACGGTATTCGGATCTGTCAATCTGGATCTGACGGTATCTGTTGAGCAGATGCCGGAACCGGGCGTAACCAGCCATGCCACCGGCTTCCTCAAGGGGCTCGGTGGCAAGGGCGCCAACCAGGCGGTTGCGGCCACCAGACTGGCCAGGGGGGCGGTGCGCTTTGTGGCCGCCATCGGTGCCGATGCTTTTGGCGATAGTCTGAAGGCCAGCCTGGACGGGCTTGGTGTTGATACCAGAGATCTGGTCACGATGCCGGAGCATGATTCCGGTATCGCCCTTATCCATGTCGATGTCTCTTCACAGAATACGATCACCGTCGTTGGCGGGGCCAATATGGCCTGGTCAGCTGAGGGACCTGATGCGTGCTGCTTTGATAAGTGCAAGGTCGCCTTGTTCCAATTGGAAACGCCACAGGACGCCACCATTGCTGCCATGCGCAAGGCACGCGCAGCCGGTGCCTCCGTCATTCTGGATCCCGCACCGATCACCACTTCCGGCATGGATGCCCTGTTGGCCGAGGCGGATATCATTACCCCAAATGAAACCGAAGCGGCCGGCCTTTCGGGCACCAAGCCAACCAATCTGGAAGAAGCGCGGGAGGTTGCCCGCAGTCTTTGCGCACGCGGTCCTCGAACCGTTATCGTCAAGCTCGGCGCCAAAGGGCTGGCCTATGCCAGTAGTGAAGGGCAGGGCGGCATAATGGAGCCTTTTAAGGTCAAGGCGATAGATACCGTGGCGGCGGGAGACAGCTTTAATGGTGCCTTGGCTGTGGCTCTGTCAGAGGGTATGCCGCTTGAGGCTGCTCTGCGCTTTGCCTCCGCAGCAGGGGCGCTGGCCACTACGAAAAAGGGCGCCAGCGAAGCGGTTCCCGATCGCGCCGCAGTGGATGGCTTGATTTCGAACGCTTGAAATGAACGCTACAAGAGAAAAGACAGCTAAAGGGCTGGGCTTGCAGATGCAGGCTCTGCCCTTTGCGCATTCAGGACTCGCCGCCGGTCCCTTCGGCTCGCTATCACGACAATGTGAATGGGCCGGTGCAAAATTTGGCTCATATGCGCGCAAATGAGGTTAATAGGGAACCATTACCGTCGTGGCGCGTTCCCTTCAAACTGGAAAAAAGCCGGGTTTTGTGGTAAAATGTTCCCTCATAATAACGGGTTGAATTTGGCTGATCCCGGTGCGCTGTACCACAAATCCGCTTTTCAAAGGTGGCCTGTGGGAAGCCTGATTGTCTCTAGACTATGAGACAGTTTCATTCGTTCATCGCCTCGGTGTCGGGCATGGCAAACCAACAAAGCAAGCGGGGACAAGGATATGAAATTACGTAGAACAATCGTGGCTTCGGCTATTGCACTGTGTATGGGAATTACCGGTTTGCCTCTGGGCAATGTCAACGCATCACTGGGCGTGGTTGGTGTTTCCGAAGCGCAAGCCCAACCGGCTCCGAGATGGCGGAAAAAACCAATTCGTCGCAGACCGCCAGTTCGACGTAGAAGCAACAGCAACAATGTGGGCGCTGGCGTCGCAGGGGCGATCATCGGACTGGCCGTCGGTGCCATTGCAGCAGATGCTGCACGCAAGAATTCCAATCGCTACCGTGCGCCGGAATGGTGCAACGTGCGTGCCTGCTCAAGCCGCTACAGAAGCTTCCGGGCCTATGACTGCACCTTCCAGCCTTATAACGGCCCACGCAGATATTGCCGCATGTAGGGCATTGGACGCATGAAGGGACGATGCGAACGCGCCTCTTGATGGTCATTGTTACGAGCCGATCATCCGGGATACCGGGTGGTCGGCTTTTGTGTGCAACTGCTAGCAATTTCTTGTGACCAAACCATGCTAGCGCAGCAATTTTCTGGCTTGGAGAGGATCAAAAGGTGTTTCTTGTGGTAAGACAAAATTCGGTTTATAGGGTTGGTCCCGTCAACTATTTGATACTTTAAGTAGTTGTACCTATTAGGAAATCTTTGAAACTATTTTCGATCCATGTGACGATACGCTATCAGCACATATCTGCCATGCAATTAAATTCATCATTGCGAATCCAGCGATTTAAAGGAACTATTAGAGCTGTTCTAATTTTGATTGCACTGCACAAAAATGATAATCTGTGTATCTGATCTGCGTTTGAGGAATAGGTCGTCATCTGGACGTGCATTCCACGCAAGTGATATACCAATGTCTAGTTCTAGAATGAAGTGATGTAGAGAGTTCATGACCGTCCCTCCCTCCGCACTCCAGCAACCGATCACAAAGCTCACGTCTCTGACTTTCGATGAGCTTATGATTGGTCAGTGTGCCAGCGTAACCCGAAGCCTGACACAAACAGATATGAATCTGTTTGCGACGGTCTCTGGCAACGTGGATCCTCTTCATTTTCCTGAAGGGGCGGATAATGCTGTCTTCTCGCAGCCGGTTGGTCATGGTATGTGGGCTGGCGCTATTTTTTCCGGCTTGCTCGGCTCGCATCTGCCCGGACCGGGCACCATCTATCGCAAGCAGAATTTGAAATTCCGCGCCCCCATTCCTCTGGGGGCCTGCGTTACGGCTTCGGTTTCCGTGGTCTCCAAAAGAACCACGCCCAAGGGCCACAAGCTGGTAAACTTTGATTGCCGGATGACGGATCAAGAGGGCACAGTGCTGGTGGAAGGCACAGCAGAAGTCATTCCGCCACGCACCCATTCCGATCAACCCGGGCACAGTTTGCCGGATTTTCAATTTATCACGCATGACCAGTTGACATCCCTGTCAGACCAGTGCGCGAATTATGACCCTCTGCCTACTGCAATTATCTACCCCTGCGATGCCCTGTCCCTGCAAAGTGCGTGTGACAGTGCAAAAATGGGGTTGATTGATCCGGTTCTGGTCGGGCCGCAGTCTGTCATTGAGGCGCTTTCCCGTGATCTGGAGCTTGATATATCAGCCTTCCGCCTTGTGGATGCGCGCCATGAAAAGGACGCTGCGCTCAAGGGTGTTGCTCTGGCAAAAGCCGGTGAAGTGGGCGCCGTGATGAAGGGCTCCCTGCATACGGATGAACTGATGGCAGCCGTCGTGCGTCGCGATAGTGGTCTGCGTACCTATCACCGCATTAGCCATGTGTTCGTCATGAACGTGCCGACCTATCACAAGCCCTTGCTGATCACCGACGGTGTCGTCAATATTTCTCCCAACGCCGATGACAAGGCGCATATCATTCAAAACGCAGTTGCGCTGGCCCATGTGCTCGGGGTGGAAACACCCAAGGTGGCCATTCTCTCTGCGTTGGAAACCGTAAATCCGAAAATCATTTCCACCGTTGATGCTGCGGTTCTGTGCAAGATGGCAGACCGAGGACAGATCAAGGGTGCCATTCTTGACGGTCCCTTGGCCTTCGACAATGCCATTTCGAAGGACGCAGCAATGACCAAGGGCATCAAATCAGAGGTTGCTGGTGATCCGGACATTCTTCTGGCTCCGGATCTTGCATCCGCAAATATGCTGGTCAAGCAGCTTTCATTTCTGGCCCATGCCAATGCCGCCGGTATTGTTTTGGGGGCTGCTGTTCCGGTTATCCTGACCAGTCGTGCTGACAGTTTGTCGGCGCGCCTTGCTTCATGTGCTCTGGCTGTTCTGTTGTCAAACAGATAGTCGGGCCTCCTAGTTTGAATAGAAAGAAAAGAACCAATGACAGATATTAAAAAAGGCGCTTTGCTGGTCCTGAATAGTGGATCATCAAGCGTAAAATTCACGGTATTTCAGGTTGGTGACGCTGACCAGAAAATTGCGCTTTATTTCGGTGGTCAGCTCGATGGCATCGGCTCTTCGGCTCACCTCAAGGTGAAAACTGCTGCAAAGGAACTTCTGGCAGACGACTCCTGGGAGCATCTGGATCAGGGCACGGTTCCTGCGATTCTGCCACATCTGTTGGAATGGATCGAAAGCAAGTTGCCTGCAGATCTGCCGCTGATCGGCGCAGGCCATCGCGTGGTTCACGGTGGTGAAACCTTCGACAAGCCAATGCTCATCACAGATGAAATCATCGAAAAGCTGACCAGCCTTGCTCCGCTTGCCCCTCTGCATCAGCCGCAGAATGTTGCTGCCATCAAGGCCTTGGCCGCCAGCCGTCCTGATCTGCCACAGGTTGCCTGCTACGACACCGCTTTCCACCGCACCATTCCGGCCATCAACGGCACCTTCGCCATTCCCAAGGAATATACCGACGCCGGTGTGACCCGCTATGGCTTCCATGGTCTGTCCTACGAATACATCGCCTACAATCTGCGCCAGAACAAACCGGACCTTGCCAAAGGCAAAGTCGTGGTAGCTCACCTTGGCAGCGGCGCGAGCCTTGCAGCCCTGCAGGATGGTGTCAGCATCGACACCTCCATGGGCTTCTCCGCGCTTGATGGCATCCCGATGGGTACCCGTCCGGGCAGCATGGATCCGGGCGTACTCATCTATTTGATGCGCGAGCACAACATGGATGTCGATGATCTGGAGAAGATGCTCTATTACAAATGCGGTATTCTGGGCATTTCCGATATCTCCAACGACATGCGTGACATTGAAGAAAATCAGGAACCGGGAGCCGTTCTGGCTCTGGACATCTTCTGCCAGCGCACAGCCAAGCAGATTGCTTCTCTGGCTGTCTCCCTTGGTGGCATCGACGCTCTGGTCTTCACCGCAGGCATCGGCGAAAACGGCCCGATCATCCGCGACAAAGTCTGTGCCGATCTGGCCTTCATGGGCATCAAGCTCGACGCTGAGAAAAATGACACGCGCGGTGTGGAACTGATTTCTACAGAAGAATCTGTTCCAGTCATGGTTATTCCGACCGACGAGGAATTCATGATCGCGCAGCATGCCGTGAACATCCTGTCTGCGTAAACCAGACAAACAGACATAAGATGCAAACCGGCTTCAGGAAACTGGAGCCGGTTTCTTTTTGGCCGATATGTGCCTTTGTGGCAGGCTCTTTTGTCGAGGATGCGGATAAAGAGTTGCAAGCCAGCTGGCCGATACGCTAAGCACAAAGCCTCAACATCAGGTGGTTGCGCCCAGCCGGGGCCAAGCGCTGAGCCGCCGCAGGAAGAAAGAAAAAGTCTTGAAACGCGTCTTCATTACGGGCACCGCCGGCTTCATCGGTTTTCATCTCGCCAAATTGCTCCTTGCCGAGGGGTTTGCTGTGCATGGCTATGATGCCATGACCGACTATTACGACGTGAGACTGAAAGAGCGTCGCCACGCCATGTTGCAGCAAAATGAGCATTTTCAGGCAACCATCGGCATGCTGGAAGATGCTGACCTGCTCAATCGGGTGATGGAGGATTTCCGGCCCGATGTGATCGTGCATCTGGCCGGTCAGGCTGGCGTGCGCTACAGCATGGAAAATCCACGCTCCTATCTGGAATCCAATATTGTCGGTAGCTTCAATATTCTTGAAGCCGCCAACCAGCTCAAGGTCGAGCATCTGCTGATGGCTTCCACCTCGTCGGTCTATGGCGCCAACGAGGTTCAGCCTTTCCGCGAAACAGACAAGGTGGATCTTCAGGTCTCCTTCTATGCGGCTACAAAGAAGTCCTGCGAGAGCATGGCCCATTCCTATGCCCATCTGTGGGGGCTGCCGGTGACCATGTTCCGTTTCTTCACGGTCTATGGTCCGTGGGGACGGCCAGACATGGCGCTGTTCAAATTCACCGATGCCATTCTCGATGGTCGCCCGATTGACATCTATAACAATGGCGAAATGTATCGCGACTTCACCTATATCGACGATCTAGTGCGCGCCATTCACCTACTGATTGAGGCGGTGCCTGAGCGCCCGGAAGACGGACAGGTGGACGAAGGGGACAGTCTGTCTCCTGTTGCCCCTTATCGCGTGGTCAATATCGGCAACTCCAATAAAGTACGCCTGCTTGATTTTGTCGATGCCATCGAAGCGGAATTGGGCATCAAGGCCGAGCGTAACTATCTACCCATGCAGAAGGGCGATGTCTATGAGACTTACGCCAACTGCGATCTGCTTAAATCATTGACCGATTATGCGCCAAAAACCGATATTCGCGCTGGCGTTGGCAAATTCATACACTGGTTCCGCGATTATTACGACAAGTGATGGCCCGTGAGAGCATAGCGCGGCTGTGTAATTGGCAAAGCTTGGCATCGGCTCTTGAGCAAAATCGGGAGTATGAAGCCATTTCTGCTGCCTTTTTGCAGCCTGCGTCATGATGACTGCTGCAAAAAGATAACTTGTTCCCGCCCTTTACGGTTCCTATTTTTTGCTTGAAATTCAAAAAAATGTCATCTTTAGCGGTGACATTTTGCCTTCAAGATCAAAGAGACCAAAGGGGTTTACACTATGGCAGCCAAGAGTTTTCTCAGTGACATGCTTCAACGCATTGCAAACGCAGGCCCCTTCCTGTCGTCCAAGGCGGCTATGACGCCGGATCATCTGATCCCGCTTTGCAAGGAACTGGTCGGCGACAAGGGCGAAGCCTCGGGGCTGAAAAATGCTCTCAAGATTCTGGAGATCTATGAAGCAGCCTCTGAAGAAGAGCGCCACAGTTTCTTCGTCAAGGTCGCAGAAGAATTCGGCGTTGATCACGATGCGCTGGCAAAGGCCGTCTCTCAATGGGAACCGGGAGATCACGCAGCCGCTCGCGAACTCTATTTCGCTGCCGAGCCCAAAAGTCAGGAACTTATCCGCCGCCTCAATCGCGTGCCCGGCTCAACGGCACGTCTTGTGAATATGCGCGCTGATTTGTTGAGTTATGTAAAGGCCGAGCCAGAACTCAAGAGCCTGGATCATGATTTTCAGCATCTGTTTTCCGCATGGTTCAACCGTGGTTTCCTCGAAATCGAGCGGATCGACTGGTCCACGTCAGCTGAAATTCTGGAAAAGATCATCGCCTATGAAGCGGTACACCGTATTCATGGCTGGGATGACCTGCGCCAGCGTGTGGCCGATCCGGACCGCCGTCTGTTTGCCTTCTTTCATCCGGCGATGCCAACAGATCCGCTGATCTTTGTGGAAGTGGCTCTGACGCGTGAAATTCCCAAATCCATCGCCTCCATTTTGGAGCAGGAAAGGGAGCATATTGAACCGGGTGCAGCCAATGCCGCGATTTTCTATTCTATCTCCAACTGTCAGGTTGGCTTGCGCGGCATTTCTTTTGGCAACTTCCTGATCAAGCAGGTTGTCGCCGAGCTGCAGAAGGAATTCCCGGCTCTGCACACCTTTGTCACCCTGTCTCCGGTGCCCGGCTTCCGCCGCTGGGTCAAGAGTGCCATTGAAAATGAGGATCCGCTTCTCAAGCCTGAGGAACGCGCGGTTCTGGAACAGCTTGGCGATGATGAGCTGCCAGCGGATGATTTCGTCCAGCGTCTGGCTGCACGGTATCTGGTCAATGCCCGCAGCAAGAAGGGCACGGCCTATGATCCTGTTGCCAACTTCCATCTGGGCAATGGTGCGCTGCTGCATAAGGTTCATGCCAATGCCGACCATTCCGAGCGCGGCAGAAGCATCAGCTGGGGCGTGATGGTCAACTATCTCTATGACGAGAATAAAATTGAAGAGCACCATCAGGCCTATGCAACGGACGGAACGGTTGCTGCGTCCTCCGAAGTCAAGTCTCTGGCCAATGCCAAAGTCAAGTTGGCCCCGGTCGCTGCAGCCAAGGCTGCCACGCCTCCTAAAGCAGAAACCGCTTGAGTCTGCTGAGGCTTATTCATCAAATAAGACACCCGGCAAGCTTTCGCGTGCCGGGTTTTTATTTTTTCTGAATGCAACCAGAACAATACTGATATTGTATCATTATTTTCTTGCATCAGAAAGTCGATTGAAGACTTTAGGTGAATGCTCTTATTCTATTGCAGTAATATATTGTAAATTAGCATACATATTTCTTTTTCTTCTTAACCAACTGTCCACTATATCTGCCTACCCTATCAAAAAAAGGCCCTGCACTTATGGATCTAAGGCGCTCGCCTTTTCGTCCCAACAGGCTCAGGGCTTTGATTGCATCGCATGATAAGAGCTGATGCCATTCTGTTGAGGTTGAGTGTTGCTGGTGCAACAGAAGGGGAGACATGATGCGTTTTACCATTGCTAAACGGCTGTATTTGCTAGTGGGCCTGTTTTTTGTCGGCCTTTCTGTGCTGACTATCACGATGGACTTCAGCTTCCGAGGCGAGCTTTCAGAACAGAAAGCGGCAGAACTAGAGAGCCTTGTTGATGCCGCGGTCAATGTGGCCGAGTCGAAATATGAGTCCTTCAAGGCAGGAGACCTCAGCGAAGCAGAAGCTCAGGCTGCAGCTGCCAAGGCAATTGAGGCGATGCGTTACCGTGGCAAGGAGTATTTCTGGATCAATGACATGAAGAACGTCATTGTGATGCATGCGGCCAAGCCGGAACTGGTCGGTAAGGATCTCTCAAGCCTCAAGGATGCCAATGACGTCGCCATCTTCCCCACATTCGTGAAAACCGTACAAGCTGAGGGCGCTGGTTTTGTAGGCTATATGTGGCCCAAGGCTGGCTCTGATACGGCTGTCGACAAGCTTTCCTACGTGAAGGGCTTTGCACCTTGGGGCTGGGTCATCGGCACTGGCGTCTATATGGATGACCTGCAGGCGATCCTCTGGACCAATACAAAGATCATGTTCGGCCTTGGGGGGCTCGTGCTGTTGATCTGCTTTCTGGCCGCGTGGTTTACTCTTCGCTCCATCATAACGCCAATGGGGTCGTTGAAAAGGGCCATGTTGTCGCTGGCTTCAAACCAAACGGTTACCGAGATTCCGGCAGAAGGGCGAAGCGATGAGTTGGGCGAAATGGCCGAAGCGGTCAAGACATTCCGCGATATGGGGGCCGAACGCAGACAGCTGGCCATGCAGCAGGAGAAGGATCAGGCGGCACAGGCCGAGCGTCAGGCCCGCATTGACCAGTTGATTGCGTCCTTCCGTCAGGAAGCCAGCCAGGAGCTGCATGTGGTGTCCGAGCAGATGCAACGCCTTCAGGCGACGGCCAACAATCTGGCAGATCTGTCGCAATCCTCAGCCACCCGCTCCCATCAGGCACAGGATGCAGCAACTCTTGCTTCTTCGAATGTGCAGACCGTGGCTGCGGCCAGTGAGGAATTTTCTGCTTCCATCGGTGAAATCGCCCGACAGGTTGATCAGGCGACCAGCGCTGTCAACACGGCGATGATCACGACTGGAGCTGCCAATGATCGCGTTGGCAGTCTGGCAGAGGCCGCCCAGCAGATTGGAGATGTTGTCAGCCTCATTCGCGATATTGCCGAACAAACCAACCTGCTGGCGCTGAATGCCACCATCGAGGCGGCCCGTGCTGGGGAAATGGGTAAGGGCTTTGCCGTCGTGGCAGCCGAAGTGAAAGAACTGGCCAATCAGACCAGCAAGGCAACCGAGCAGATCTCTGCCCAGATCAACGCCATTCAGGGCGAAACGCAGGAAGCGGTGCAGTCCATCGAGGAAATCGGCACGACGATCGAGCAGGTCAACAGCTTCACCGCGTCGATCTCCGAAGCCGTCCAGCAGCAGAATCTGGCGACCAACGAAATCGCCAACTCTATTCAGGAAGCTGCCAGAGGCACAACGGCTCTCAGTCAGGATATCAGCGTTGTGTCAGGCGCGGTGGGCCAGACAAACAGTGCGGTGGATGAAGTCAATACCGTGTCCAGAGATGTGAATGCCTGTGCAGACGGGCTGGCCAACACGGTGGACCAGTTCCTGCTCAAGGTATCAAAAGCATAGAGGCTTGGGGCGGCTGCGTTGGCTTTGGTTCGCGCTGTACTGGTACTATGTGCATAGAAAAGCAAAGGGCGGGGTTTCCGCCCTTTTTCTTGCGTGTCTCCCTGCCAGTCGCTATAGAAGAGCCCCAGATACGGTGTTTGATCCGGTACTCCAGACAGATAACGCTCAAGGATGATTATGGCACAGCGGCGCGGCGGACAGTCTTCCAGACAGGGAAACCCCAAAGGCGGGGCAAAAGCAGGCTCAGGCGGCAAACGCGGCGCTACGGGTGCTCCGCGCGGCAAGGACGAGCGCGGCGGACGCAGCAACTTTTCAGGCCGCAAACCCGAGTTCAAACCGGGCCGTATTGTCAAACATGGCGACCAGGACAAATCCCAGTCGAAAACTGCTTCCAAGTCTCAGAGCCAAACACAGGCGAAAACGCAGCATGAAGCGCGTGAACCCTTTGTGCTGCCGCCACGCCCTCAGGGCCCTCAGCCACGCCGGGCACCCTTCGCGCTGATGGTGACCAAGCCTTGGCAAGACTATGCACTGCTGGATATGGGCCACGGTCGCAAGTTGGAACGCTATGGCCCTTACACCATCGTGCGCCCCGAGCCGCAGGCCATGGGCAGTCCACGCCTGAGGGCGGATATTTGGGAAGCTGCCGATGCATTTTTCACCGGCGATCTGGAAGAAGAAGGTCCGGGCCGCTGGCGCTATCCTTCTCCGCTGGGAGAAACCTGGGAAACCAGCTGGGACGATATCCGCTTTTACGGACGCTTCACGGCCTTTCGCCATGTGGGCTTCTTCCCTGAGCAGGCCGCTCATTGGGCCTGGATGGACAAGCAGATTCGCTCCGCCTATCTGGGACGTGCACCGCGAGTGCTCAACCTGTTTGGCTATTCCGGCGTTGCCTCGCTGGTTGCGGCCCGTGCTGGCGCCGAAGTGACCCATGTGGATGCCTCAAAGAAGGCCGTGGGCTACGGCAAGGAAAACCAGATGCTTGCCGGTCTTGATGACAAGCCCATCCGCTGGATTGTCGATGACGCCATGAAATTCGTTCAGCGCGAGATCCGTCGCGGCAATGTCTATGACGGCATTCTGCTCGATCCGCCCAAATTCGGGCGCGGGCCCAAGGGCGAGGTCTGGCAATTGTTTGAAATGCTGCCCGAGATGCTGGATGCCTGCCGTCAGATCCTTTCGAAAGAAGCGCTCTTCTATACGCTCACTTGCTACGCCATGCGCGCTTCCTACGCGGCCTTTGACGAGTTGATGATCGAAGTGATGACCGGGCAGGGTGGGATCGTTGAATCCGGCGAGTTGATGATTGCCGAGGAGGGCGGAGCCCGCACGCTCAACACCTCACTTTATACCCGCTGGCGACCACTCACCAAAGAAGAGGAGGCGGACCAATGACAGAATTGGAAAGCCGCGCGACCAAAAAAGGTCTGATCAAGGAAATCACAGCCGTTTCCAACCAGCATATCAAGGATATTCGCGCCCTTGAGCGGCGCAAGGTGCGCAATCAGACCGGCCAGTTCATGGCCGAAGGGTTGCAGCTGGTGGCCTTCGCGCTGGAAGCGGGCTGGGATGCGGACATTCTGGTCTATGCCAAGAATATCAAGAGCCATGAGCTGGTCCAGCAGGTTGCCGCCAAGGTCTATGCCAGGGGCGGGCTCATTTTGGAAGTCTCCGAGCAGGTGCTCTCCAAGCTCACCCATCGTGATAACCCCCAGCATGTAATCGGCGTCTTTCGCCAACGTTATGGCAAACTCACCGATCTGGCTTCTGACCTTGAAGCTGCCGGAGGCGATATGGTCGTGGCCATGGAAGGGGTGAAAGATCCGGGCAATCTGGGCACCTCCATCCGTACTTCCGATGCTGTGGGCGCCAGCGCCTTGCTTCTGATTGGAGAGACCACGGACCCCTTTAGTCTTGAAGCCGTGCGGGCCACCATGGGCTCCATTTTCCATGTGCCGCTCTATCGTGCGACACGAGAGGAATTTCTCAGTTGGCGCAAGAGCTGGCCCGGCGACATTGTCGGCACCCATCTGAAAGGTGCGGTAGACTATCGGTCCGTCAAGCCGAAGGATCCCCTGATGGTGATGATGGGCAACGAACAATCGGGCCTGCCTGATGAGTTTGCAGAAAGCTGCGATCATCTGGTCAAGATCCCCATGGATGGAAGGGCCGAGAGCCTCAATCTGGCCGTTTCCACCGGCATCACGCTCTTCCGTTTGCGCGAAGGCAAGCTGGGGCTTTAATTACGTCACAAGGGTTCCTATATGGGCTGGACTGTTGCTCACAAAGGAATCCTCATGACCAAAGCTGTTCATATCGATATTGTCTCGGATGTTGTCTGCCCGTGGTGCGCCATCGGTTACCATCAGTTGCGCACCGCGCTTGATGAACTGGGAATGGACGCCGAAATCCACTGGCAGCCCTTTCAGCTCAATCCGGATATGGGCCCCGAGGGGCAGAATCTGGGCGAACATCTGGGCGAGAAATACGGCATCACACCTGCGCAGAGCCGTCAGAACCGTGATCATATCACCGCAGTCGGTGCCGAGCTTGGTTTTACCTTCCGCTTCACAGATGAGATGCGCATGGTCAACACCCACGATGCGCACCAGCTCATTCACTGGGCGGCCCTTGAGGGGCGCGACACCGAGGTCAAGCAAGCCTTCCAGAAAGCCTATTTCACTGATGGGCTTGATGTGAGCGATCGGGACGTGCTGGTCAAACTGGTCTCCGATCTTGGCTTTGATGCCGATGAGGCACGCGCGATCCTTGAAGATCAGCGCTATGATGGTGCGGTGCTTGAGCAAATGGATTTCTGGCGCCAGCAGGGTATCAACAGCGTGCCCGCTATCATCTTCGAACGTAAATATCTGGTACCCGGTGCGGCAGGTGTAGAGCAGTTCCGTCAGGTGCTCTCCGAAGTCGCCCAGCAACAGGCCTAGAGCAGAACAGCGTGGTGCAGACAATAAAAAGCCCTGCTCAGAGGCAGGGCTTTTTTGATTGATTGCCAATCCGGATGGGGCATTGGCTCAGGCGGCGCGGACCGTTTCCAGAAACTGGCTCATCTGCTCCTGAAGGGTGCGGGCCTGATTGGTCAGGTTCTGCGAGGCCGCCAATACCTGCGTTGCACCACTGCCCGTGCTTGTAGCCGTCTGGGCAACTTCCTGAATGCTGTTGGACACATGGGTTGTACCTGATGAGGCATTGACCACAGCCTGCGCAATTTCGCCCGTTGCATGGCCCTGCTCTTCCACTGCAGACGCGATGGCTCCTGAGGAGCTGCTGATCTCCCCGATAATTTCAGAGATGCTGCCGATGGCATCCACCGCCTGATCCGTGGTGAGCTGGATATGGTTGATTTGCTGGCTGATCTCCTCGGTGGCCTTGGAGGTTTGGTTGGCCAGCTCCTTCACCTCGGCAGCAACGACAGAGAAGCCCTTGCCTGCTTCGCCTGCACGCGCAGCCTCGATGGTGGCGTTGAGCGCCAGGAGGTTGGTCTGTTCGGCAATGCCGGAAATCAGATTGACAATATCACCAATATGGATGGCTGCCTGTTGCAGTTCGCCGACAATGACGCGGGTGTCCTCCGCTTTGCCGGAGCCTTCATTGCTCTGGGATGCGGAATTGTCCACGAGGCGTTTGATGTCGCGGATAGAGGCTTCCAGCTCTTCGGCGGCACTGGCCACATAGGAAACATTGGCCCCGGCCTCTTCTGCCGATGAGGCAACAGACCCTGCCTGCTGGGACGTCTGGTCCGCAGAGCGTTCCAGTTCAGAGGCTGTCTGGTGCAACTGGCTGGCCGAGCTCGACACTTCGCTGACAATGCCGCCCACGGAATGCTCGAACTGGTCGGCAAGCTGCGCCATCATGGCCTTGCGCTCATTCAGTGCATTGTCTTCACGCTCGCGGGCGTCTGCTTCTAGCGTCCGACGCCTGAGCAGGGCCGCGCGCAACAACTCCGAAGAGCGCGCCATTTGCCCGATTGCGTCATTGCGGCTGGTATAGGGGATGCTGATTTCGAGCTTGTCTTTGGCCAGTTCTGCCAGAACCGTCTCGCTGTCACCGATCAGCCTTTGCAGGGCGCGCAGGCCAAAGAAGCTGACGCCAATGGCCGCGAGTAGAATAACAAAAGTCCCGATCATGTAGATCAGCAGATTGCTGTGGGCATTGGAAAGCTTGTTGGCTGCTAGCGCGCTGCTGGCTTCGAATGCATCGTGGGTCAATTGCAGGGTTATCTTGTCATGCGCTTGCGCTGCTTCAGTCCAGAGCCCCTTGATGCCCTCGGGCAACTGTTCGTGATGGGCGATGATCTGATTGAAAAAGCGCGAGATGTTTTCGCCATCAGGCCCGTTTCGGTAGGCCTTGTAGGCAGCGACGGATGCCGCAGGACCATTATCCTCGAAAATCGGCGCAAAATAGCCTTCCTGCAACTGGCCGCGCAAGATAATCGAGATCTGGGGGACGTTGGCCGCATTGGCTGCGAAAACCGGCGGAACAACACTGCTGATCATATTGTGGCTGTCTCGGATCTGCTGGCTTGCAAAATAGGCGAGCAGGGTGTTCGACAGGTCAGCATCGGGAATAAGAGAGGCACCGCGCCGCATCAGCTTGTTGGCCAGAGCTGAAATGGGTTGGAGATATTTGACACCCAGAACGGGCGAATCGTTGCCCTTGTCTATCTCTGCACGGAAGGCGGTCACGTTGGAGCGTATGGCGTTCAGCTCACGCTGGATTTCAATGAGGCCCGGATCGGACGAGCCGACCGCATCAAACTGCCCCAGAACTTTGTCATACAAGCTGTCGGTCTCCTGACGCTTCTGGCTGCGCTCGCTCGGAGAAGCGAAGACTTCTCTGGGCAGCCCCTCTGACAGCTGGCCACCCGCATTACCCAAGGCAACCAGATCGGTGGCATATTTCATTTGATGGTAAGTCTCGTAGGATTGATAGGAGAGAAACCCTCCAAGACCGAGGATAGCCAGAACCGGGATAGACACGATCGCGGCAAGCAACCGGTTGAGTAAAAGATGCCTCATCAAACGTTCCTCAAAGTAAATCGAGCGCCTCCTTCATAGAGGACACTTATGGATTTCAAGACCTTTGGATTACACGCTGTGAGCAATCTGTTAATTTGTTATAAATGGCCCAAAACCCTCAAAACCGCAGATTTTGGGCATAAATCGAGAGAGAATGAGGCCTTTTGGGGTGCACTTTTCGATAGGTATTTATGACAGGGTGGAAAGAATGCTCTGACCTAAATGTATGAAAAGCCGAGGAAAATCGGAAGGTAATTTTCCAGATTAAACTTGGGTGAAGGTGCGTGGAATATTTACCCATCTGGAAAAGCTAAGTAGATTTCCCTTTAAAAGTATCGCATGGTGATACGAAAATCGGCTCCTTTGTGTAAAAGCCAGCCAAAATACCCTTCAATTCTGTAGCTGAAGTAAGTCTTTACAAGGTGAAGAGGGGGAGGGAAGGTAAAACGGCATTTTATGAAGTGCTGTTTGTAGACCTCTTTGTGTTTGCTCACTATGCCAAAAGACCATGGCTTGCTCCACCATGCATGAGTTGGTGCTGTTAGCCGACCATATAAAGTCCGATAAATCCCGCAACCCCCACGACAATACGCCAGATGGCAAAGGGCATGAAGCCATGGCGGGAGACGAAGTCGAGCAACTGCCGCACGACAAAGACTGCAGCGATGAAAGCGGCAATAAAGCCTACCGTAATCACGCCAGCCTGATCCAGACTGATAATGTCCCGGTTCTTGTAGAGATCATAGGCAAAGGCGCCTGCCATGGTCGGCATGGCCAGAAAGAAGGAAAATTCCGCAGCCGAGCGTTTGTCTGTCCCCATCAATAAGGCTCCGGCAATCGTCGAGCCCGATCTGGACATGCCCGGTACCAGCGCCAGACATTGGAACAGGCCGATCTTGAAGCAGAGCGAGAGGGGATAATCCATAATGTCGGTATAACGTGGCTTGAGATCGAGCCGATCAATCCAGGCCAGTGCAACGCCGCCAACAATCAATGTGGTGCATATGAGTCTTGGGCTTTCAAACAGCACCTGCTTGATGAAGCCATGCAAGCTTGCCCCCAGCACGGCTGCGGGTAGAAAGGCCAGCAGAATACCAGCCACAAACAGACGCGCCTTTTGGCTGGTGGGCAGATCAACCGCAATCTTGATGAGCCGGTGCGAATAGACCGTGAGAATCGCCAGAATGGCGCCGAGTTGGATCAGAACCTCAAATGTCTTGCCGTCATTTTGAAATCCCAGAAAGTGTCCGGCGAGCAAGATATGGCCGGTGGATGAAACAGGGAGAAATTCGGTAAAGCCCTCAATAAGGCCGAGGATGACAGCTTCGAAATATGTGGCAAGATCCATTTTTATCTCATTCTTTCTCTGGCAGAAAAATGCTTCTGCCACTATGGTCCCCTTTCAACCCCAAATCGGGTGAAAGTGCGGCACCTAATGGACGTTTTTAAATCACGTCTGTTAAATAGCTGATAATCATTTCATACTTGAATGGTTGAGCGTCCACACTTTTGCCAGTTTTCTGCTCGAAGAAGCGTTAGGCACGAAAGGAATCGCACGGGCAATGCTACTGCTCTACCACACCATGATGTCAGTTCCTTCTCGCTTTACACGGCTGATTTTGGCCGAGTGCAAGGCGAATGCAGAATTGACCGAAGTTCTTCCCTGGGAGCGGACAGAAGAGTTTCTGCTGGTCAATCCGGCGGGTACTGTTCCTGTGCTCAGAGAGAATGACGGGCCACCGGTATGTGGAGCGATGACCATCGCCGAATATTTGGACGAAACCCGTGGCTATGCGCTCGGCAGCCGTCGCCTTTTGCCAGACCATCCCAACCATCGCGCTGAAGTGCGCAGGCTCGTGCACTGGTTTCTCAACAAGGCCGTGGATGAAAGCGCCCGCTTTTTCGTTGACGAAAAAATCTACAAGCGCATGCGCCGCCCGAGCGAAGGGGGCGGGTCTCCCGACTCAACCCTTCTGCGCGCAGCCAGAGGCAATCTGAAGATTCATCTCAACTATATCGCCTATCTGGCCGAGCGCCGGAAATGGCTCGCTGGTGAGAATTTCTCCTATGCCGACCTCGCAGCAGGGGCCATGCTTTCGACCATCGATTATCTGGGCGAAGTGCCATGGGAGAAGGAACCGATCGTCAAGGATTGGTATCAGCGCATCAAATCACGTCCGGCGTTCCGCCCCATTCTGGCCGATAGCCTCAAGGGGATACCACCTTCGAGCCAGTATATGGATCTGGACTTCTAGTCTCACCTCCTACAATGATGGTGCATGACCGTGCCAAACCCGGATAAACAGGCAAAATTGCGCGCCTTCATTGACAAAGAGACTCAGGCGCTGGGCTTTGCCCAATTGCGGGTCTGTCGCGCCAGTGATGCCAAGAGCCGCGAAGCAGTTTTGCGGCACTTTGTCGAGAAGGGCTATCACGGCTCCATGGACTGGATGGAGGAGACGCTGGACCGCCGCGCCCACCCGACCAATCTGTGGGATGATGTGCAATCCATCCTCATGCTTGGTTTTAACTACGGTCCAGACGAAGATCCTCGAGATCTTCTGGCGCATCCCGACAAGGCCAATATTTCGGTTTATGCCCGCCATCGCGATTATCACGACCTGATCAAGGGGCGATTAAAGCAGCTTTCAGCCAAGCTGCTCTCGCGCGTGCGCGACAGCCAGCCGGATGGTGCCATCAAGGTGTTTGTCGACACTGCCCCCGTGATGGAAAAACCGCTGGCAGAGCTTGCCGGACTGGGCTGGCAGGGAAAGCACACCAATCTGGTTAGTCGTGAGTTTGGCTCATGGCTGTTTCTGGGCGCAATCTTCACCAATCTGGACCTTGTCCCCGATGAAGCCGAGATGGACCGCTGTGGCTCCTGTGTGGCCTGTCAGGAGGCCTGCCCAACGGGGGCCTTCCCAAAACCATATCAGATCGACGCCAGCCGCTGTATTTCCTATCTGACCATCGAGAATAAGGGCCCGATCCCGCATACTTTGCGCGGGGCCATCGGCAATCGCATCTATGGCTGTGATGATTGCCTGGCCGCTTGTCCATGGAACAAGTTTGCGCAACAGGCCAGCGAAGCCAAGCTCAAGGCGCGCGCCGACCTCAAGGCTCCGGCGCTTGTCGATTTTCTGGCGCTGGATGACGCGGCCTTCCGCCAGCATTTCTCCGGCTCTCCCATCAAGCGCATTGGTCGCAATCGCTTCATGCGCAATGTGCTGATTGCTGCAGGCAACGCAGGTAAGGGAGACGATACGGAAATATCCGGGCTGATCGGGGCGGTCACACCGCATCTTGGAGATGCTGATCCTCTGGTCAGGGGGGCCGCTATCTGGGCGCTTGGGCGCCTGATGCCCGCACAGGAATTTGTTCAAATGGCAAAAGACCGCATTGACGGGGAAACAGCCCTGGATGTGAATGAAGAATGGCACTTGGCGCTGGAAGGAAAGACCCAATGAAACTGTTTATCTTCGGATATGGCTATAGCGCTCGAGCCATTGCGCAGGAACTGGCTCCAGACTGCGACTGGATCGCGGCAACCACACGCTCGGAGGAAAAAGCCGCAGCGATGACTGCCGCCGGGCTGCGTGCCTTTCCATTTGATGGCGAAAGCCCTTCTACAGCCCTTAAGGACGCGCTGGCAGAGGCAACACACCTGCTTATTTCAATCGCGCCGGGGGCCGAGGGCGATCCTGTTCTCAATTGCCTGCGCGAAGACCTGAAACGGCTTCCCGCGCTTTGTTGGATCGGTTATCTCTCAACCGTTGGCGTCTATGGCAATCATGATGGCGCATGGGTGGATGAAGACACCGAATGCCGTCCCGTTTCGCGCCGATCGGTGCAGCGGGTAGCGGCTGAAAAAGACTGGCAAGCACTGGCATCAGAGCTGAACATGCCACTTGGCATCTATCGGCTGGCTGGCATTTATGGCCCCGGGCGCAACCAGATGATCAAACTGGATGCAGGCACCTGCCGGGCCATCAACAAACCCGGACAGGTGTTCAATCGCATTCATGTGGCAGATATCGGTCTGGCCGTTGCCAAGGCCGCCAGGCTGAGCCACAACGGAATTCTCAACGTGGTGGATGATGAACCCGCCGCACCACAAGAGGTGATTTACTATTGCGCCGATCTGATGGGACTGCCTCGCCCCGAAGAGCAGTCATTCGAGCAAGCCGACATGAGCCCCATGGCGCGCAGCTTCTATGGCGAGAATAAGCGTTGCAGCAATATTCGTCTGCATGAGTTGATCGGTGGCATCTTGCACTATCCGACTTATCGGGAAGCATTTGCCCATATGTGGCAAACAGATAGCTGGCGCAAGAAAGACTAGATCGATCCACAGGGCGTTTGTGCACCGCTTTCAAACGCCCTGACAACGGCTCTTTCGCGGCTTTCCGCCATCTCTTTTCACAGGCTTGCTCAACGCTGTTAAAAAAATGAAATAAAAACCAAAACGCCCTTGCCAACTCGGCCAATAGGGATTAGACAACAGCCTCACTTGCCGAGCTCAAAACGAGCATGGCACACAGGTTGCGCTGGTAGCTCAGTTGGATAGAGCACCAGACTACGAATCTGGGGGTCGGGGGTTCGAATCCTCCCCAGCGCGCCATTTTCCCCTTTATTATCAATGCTCTTTTCCATGGTCATTGTCCCTATTGGGCTTTGGTTTGCAGTTGGTTTGCAAATTCCGTTCCCTGAGCGTTCTCAAATTTGCTCATTGCTTGATCTGCAAGGGTTCGAGTTTTGGCAAGGTACTTGTCCAGTATTCCAGAAACGTGTCTGAGGCTGTGCCCTGTGATAGCTGCGATCTGGGGAGCGGTGCATCCCGCTTCTGCTAGCATCGTTACTGCTGTGCCTCTGAGGTCATGAAAGTGCAAATCTTCAATCTTTGCCGCAACCATGGCGTCTTTCCATCGATGCTGAAAATTCTTAGATTTCCAAGGTTGCCCTGATGCACTGAGAAGAACAGTGGCGGCCTCACGGGGCATATTGTCCAGCATAGCCCGCAATGCCTTTGTGCATGGTATCTCTACTAAGACGTTACCCTTGCCTTGCCGGAGGCGAATATATTGGCCGTCGTAGTTACTCCATGAGAGTTTGAGCAAATCACCTTGGCGTTGCCCCGTATGCAAAGCCAGAATCAATGCTCGCTGCAATCCTATACTCGCCTTAGACATGAAACGTTCGATATCCGAAGGAAGCCAAATCTTGTCTGCACGATCTGAGTTGTAAACCCGCTCAAAACTCTCAAGAGGATTCTTTTCAATCAGGCCTCTGTCGTAAGACCAAGATAAGACGGCTTGCAGTGTCGCCAGTCGGTTGTCTGCCTCACGAGGGGCCCGCCTAGCTGTTTCGTCTCGCCAATCCAGAAAGATGGACTTAACCCGCCGATCTTCTAGAGCTGCGAGTGGCATTGTCCCGAACTTGTCTTCAATTTTACGCATCAAGCGGCGTCGATCTGACTTCGTGCTAGTCGCGAGGCGATCAAACTTCAGAGAGTTGCTATATTGCCGCAAAAGGCCTGCTAGTGTATTCCGGTCTCTCTGTGTGAAGCTGGCCTCAGCTTCGGTATAAGAGGTCGCAAAAGACACGTCTCCGGGCTTGCCAGCCAAACGCCTGTTTGTCGCACGATGATAGTAATAAACACGCTTAGCACCGCTCGCCAACGTCTTAGTGACACGGTTGACACCGGGAAATGAGGCTCTAACCATCTCTAGCCATCCCTTGATCCAGTGCGTTTGATGTGGTGGTGTTTGTGGTGAGGCCACTTAAGCGATCCAAGGCGGCATCCAGTGCACACCTGTCCCAACGCCTGGTTTCGGGAATGGGGCCTGGTATTACAAATTTGCCCACAAGGCGAGTAAAGGCGCTGGCTGAGAGGCCGCAATATTCTGCCGCCTCTTTTTCATTCAGCCCTCTTTTGGGGATGTTCATAGGAAGAATGGTCATTACCTAAGCCCCCTTATTGGAAATGATGCGGGCACGTTTGAGTGTCTTGCCGCTCATGGATGAAATCTGGCGTTCGATGCGCAACAAAGCTGCGCGCATCTCACTATCGCTTTTGTATTCAGTCTTTCTTCCGTCGCTGAATTCGACGGATCTGACGCCACTTGCCTTGGCTTTTTCAAGGGCATCGCGCCAGATCATCAGCTCATTAAGGCTAGGCATCAGGCTCCCTCGTTGAGTTGCCATCCGCGCCAGTCCATAAAGGCAGCGCCGAAATCGAGACGAACTTTAACGGCCACCCCGTCGACTTCGAAACCAACTTTGGTTTCAGTTTGCGGACCGGGTTCACCTTCAAGATAGGCATATTCAAGCCCGTCGATCACGCCATTTCCCGCCGCTACATACCAACGGTCGGCATTAGAAAATCTGCCCTCAACAACCATTTCAAGATTGGAAAATGGGTTTGCATTGTCTGTCGAAGTTGGAGTGATGGCTGTCAACAGCATCTCTGTGGTAGTTTCGAGGTCGGCCGGTACAACAACATATTTGGGACTGAGATTGAGCCTCTTGCCAGACATGCTTGTTTGATGGCGTAGCGCCTTTCTCATTGCTGAGAGTGTGTCTGAGGTTGGGGCAGCTCCAGTCGCTGCAAGGTTGTTGTGATCGGCATGAAATAGAGTTTTCCCGTCTGCCATATTCGGTCCGAGTCCATCGTTCTGATCAAGCAGATCGACGAAGAACTCAGCTTCAAAATCAGCAGCTGCAATGCCCATTTTACGGGGAACATCCTGCAGTGCACCCAGATCATCATTAATCATCATCTGGCGTGAAAAACGCATCATTCGTCCGAAAGTGTCGACTTTGATGCTTTCGCCTGCTTCGAGCATGTAGTCATCTTGATACTCACCGTTTTCTGCTACGAGTTTCAGATCAGGTGCTTCAGACATGGTGATGGCTTGGCGAGTGCGAAAATCCTTCACGGTAATTTGTCGAGCCAATCTTTTGAGTGCGCTTGGAGCACTTTCATATGACTGGCGAAGGACGCGTCCAACGGTGTCCCCCATGATCAATGGATAGTCGCTGGTGCTGAGCGCACGGGTCACAAGCGTTGATGCCGACATGCCCATCGTGTTGACATTGGAATTGCGTAGGCAATCGCGGGCGATCTCCGGGATAGTCAGGCCAACAAATTCGCGGGCGCTTTCCTCAGGGGTATGAGACGGGTCTATCCGGACTATCAACGCGTCGGTCATGCGCTGGGCACGAGCAATCGGATCAGTGTGGTCGGTGATAATTCGGGCTGTCTGTGTCCGGATCAGTGGTGTGGCCCTCTTCTCGGCCTCAGCGATTGCTGCAGCCCGGACTTCATTCAGTTCGCAGTCGGAGTCGATCTGGGAATTGGCCCATTCATCGCCGAGCTTCAGGGTGGTGGCCATGGCGCGGATTTGCTGATTGCGCAAAGCCATTTCGTTGGCCTTGGGTTCAGTTGTGGAGAGTGCCTCCGGTTTATTTGGCATGCTTCGAATCCTTGCATCAGTGTCAGCCGGTACGCTTACGAAGCTCACTTCCTTGGGGGTAAACTGTGTGATGGTCCGAATAAGCCGGCCAGTGTCCTGGGCGCGCTTGTCTGTCCATTTCATTGGCTGATAGCCAATCGAGACGCCAGTGATCAAACCGTCGCGAATGTCTGCGATTACGGGATCTGCCCGGCTGTCGGATGTGAATTTGATAGTAACAATAATGGCTGTGCCTTCTCGTTTGGCATTTGTCACCGCGCCAAGGACAGCTTGAAGGCTATCTTGGCGGTGACTGTCCAGAACGGGGCAACCGATGAAGGCTTCCGGATTGGTGGCCTGCGGGTCGAGCCTTTCGATAAAGGCTCCCCGGTCGACATCCCCGAAGGCTGTTGCAACGGCAACAACTGTGCGGTCTTCTTCACTTAGCGTTCGAGAGCCAATAGAGAAATCTCTCGTTTCTATGGTACCAAGCTGGTGATGGTCGACTGGGGAATTCATGCTGCATCCTCCGTTTTGGGAGCGGGGTTGGTACCGGCTGACAGTGGGTTGGTAAGACCCCGCTCCCTCTCGCTATCGCGCTTGCGTTCCGCGTCGATCTCTTCGACGGAGAAGCCACGTTGCGCGACAACTCGGCTACGACTTGTCAGCCCGTTTTCGATTTCAAGGATTGCTGCCTTGGCATCACTTTCAGGATCTACCCACGGCCATGCTGGCGGTAGATACTCGGCTTTATGAAAGGCCTCTGGCTCTGCTGAATAGGCGGATAGATCGATTGTGCCTTCAAGCGCCCAGAGGGCAACAAGGCGTTCATAGATTGGTTGCAGGCATTGTTTAACCAGAACTGTGTGCTGGATGCTTTCAATTCTGCGGCGAAATTCCAGAAGGGCTGCGCGGCTGGAAGAATAAGTTGAGTTTGAATAGTCGCCAGTCAGCTGCTCATATGTGAGGCCAAGCCCTGCCGCCATGGCTCGCAATTGCCACTGAATAAAAGAGGGAAAATCACTGACATCTGGCATGTTGGGAAATTCAATGTCAGATCCTGCTGGCAGGAAATGCACCGCCCCCGGCTCAATGCCGCTTTCAAAGATGCCGTCCTTTTGTTCTCCTTCCAGAGGATTGGACGTTCCGTCGACGTCGCGAATAAATCCGGCAAAGAGAGCGGCGACCTGTTGTCTTTTGAGCTGCGCGTCTTCATAGCTATCCAGCGTTTGGGCTCGCAAGAGCACAGACGTGAACCACGAAAGACCGCGCACTTGTCCCGGCTCAATCGAAACAAAGACATGAAGCATATCTTCTGCAGGAATGCGAACATGTCCTAAATTCTGTAAGATAGATGTTCCGCGTCGTCGCGGGAGTACATGGTAGGCGATGCGCTGGCCATATTCGTCAAACTCGATCCCCGCTGTGATATAGCGATTCTCACCCAACTCGCGGTTAAGCGAGGCGTCAACCATATCGGCAGGGATAGTCTTGAGGCTGAGCTTCGTGCCTTGCTGAATGAGCTGCACAAAGGCCTCACCCTTGATCACCAATTCTCGGGTGATCTGGGTTTGAAGGCCATAGAAATCATGGCGTTCCTCAATGTCGCAAGTTTCAAGCCACCGCTCCAGTTCGTTTTGAAGCTGCTCGCGAATGCTATCTGTTTCACATTTGGAGCGCGTTACAATGCCTGATCCGATCAGGTTGGAAACAAGGCTTTCGACTGCCTTGGCGAGCCATGGATTGTTGACCACTCCGCCGATTGTGCGGCTTTGGATGGTTCTTGACCCTGCATGTGCAGCCTCGGAAAGATTGCTGATGCTGCTGACGCCCTGCCAACGTGGGCCATATCCTGCAGCTTCAATCTTGCCGCCAAACATGCGATAAAGCCAATCACCAGCGCTTTGCGCTACGGACTTCTTTGCTTGTCTACTCATTCGTTGGCTTCCTTTATAACGGCAGTATTCGTCGCATTCCAGAAGCTTCGGAATTCGTTTTTGACCGAACTTGGTAGCCGCTGGACTAGACCTTCAAGACTGAACAAGAATCCCCCGATATCGGACTTCTCCATCATCTCATTTGGTTGTTCCAATAGAGCGTGGCTGAATTGATTGCCTTTCGGGTAAAGCAGCATGAAGCGGTTTGGCTGGTCTGGCTGGCGTACAAGTGAGTGAAGATACATTTTGAAGTTGAGTTCATGATCAAAAATGGTCTTCAGCTCTAATCCCATTTCTATGAGAATGGGAACTGAACTCAGAAATAGCACCTCTCCGATGCTATAATTCCAACGTCCTCGATTGTCTTGTTGTCCAATGCCATCCAGCAGACCACGCCTGCGCCAGTCGCGCAAATTATCAACGCTCAGCGAGTTTTCGACCAACTTAACGACTTTAGAAGGGCTGAAGGCATCTGACATCTTTTAATCTCCGTGAGAATATCTCACAATAATATGTGTGAGATATTCTCACATGTCAAGTCTTTTCATGGTTTAGTTACTTCTTGGAGGAACCTTTTTTCGTAAGTCGGCCCATTGCAACACCCCTAAGGTGTTTATTATCCGGTAAATCCCAAATTCATCAGGCATACATCTACAGCCTTTAAAGACGAATTGTTCACCGCTTACAGGTTCTTCGAGGACAGCATAGTCAGCATGGCAATCGATAAGGATTCCGCAATACTCAGTTTCTTCTCGATCACCCGTTTTTGCATCTTCGGTTATCACCGAGACTAATGCGAGTTCGCCAATCTTCCTTTTGAATAATGAGAAGAAATAGGTTTCATGCCTCTGATATTTGGGCTCGAAGTTATCGGCCAATAAAGTACGAGAGTTAGGATGAGAATTTATCTCGGCTAAATATAAAAAATACTCCATTTGCTCTTTTGAAAAATTGTCTTCGTTTACATCTGACAAAGCTAGAGGTTGATGATCCATTTTAGTCTCTAAAGTATGAGGATTAGCTTTGTAATTCATAGCGGTCGCAGCGAGCAAAGTGGGGTTGACGTGCATGTTCATTGGTGTGCTCCAATTATTGCAAAATGTAGCGGAATCGCTACTATGTAATCATAATAAGGAAAATCACAACGTCAAGGCGAAATCGCTACATGGAAGCGAAAATTACATCTGAACAATGCAAAATGGCGAGGGCAGGGCTTGGACTCGGCGTTCGTGAACTGGCTGAGCTTGCGAAAGTGTCAACAAATACAGTTACGCGATTTGAGCGAGGTGAAGAATTGAAGCCGAGAACAATCGACGCATTGCAATCAGCGCTAGAATCGGCTGGAGTAGAATTCATTCCAGAAAATGGCGGTGGTGCCGGAGTGAGAATGAAGAGGTAGTTTGATGGAGTGGCTAACCCAGCTTCCTGAGTTTACTAAGGATCCCACTTTTCAAGGCACAGTCATGGTTGGCTTGCTTTCAATTTTATTAAGTGTCGTCAAAGGGTACCGAGATCGGAAAGGGCGCATCGCATGGGGGGTATCTCACGGGCACACTTACGCATTTCCCAATACAACTCCAGCAGAAGAGAATGTGGAGGTTGATGGTCATGATGAAATTGAAGAAGACTCTGATGTATCAGATTCAAGGGAGATAGATCGGAAGGAGATAGAGAACCAAAGTGTGATAGTCAGAACTATCGAAATTTGGGTTCAAAACATCGGTGGGGCAACAGCAAGTGACGCTGAAGTGATATTAAATTATCGGCCTCAGCACTTCGATATTTGGCCTCCTTTGCAATATAAAGAGCTCGTAAATTCAGATGGACGCTTTGTTGTCATTGTGAAGAAATTGCACAAAAGACAACATTTCACTCTATCGATGCTTGTTGTTGGAGGGGAAATTCCACATGTTGTTGGCGTCTCGTGGAACCAAGGATTGGGAAAAGAAGTTCGTATAGGGCCTCAACAGCTGTTCAGTCCGTGGGTTGGACGTGTGTTCGCTTCTTTGATGTTTATTGGAATTTCGTCAGTTCTGTATTTTTCTGTAAGCTTGATATTTGGATAGTAAAAGTTTTACCTTGCCATCCATTTTGACCGGACAACCTTGCGATTGTCTGCTACACACATTTGTTTTTCCATCGTTTCTGACTTGATCGGTTTTTCTGCCAACATATCAGCTAACTCGTTGAGCCGGATGCCCGTTGTGGCGACACCGTGCAAGGCCGCATAGGCATAGACACGGCAATCTAGCGGCTCGTTTCTGACCCCGGAAACTGGCACCCATTTAATTCTGGCCACGCCATTCTTGTAGACCTTAATCGGCTTTTCTGCGGTAATGCCACGATAATAATCCAAATCGCGCTCCTGAGGAAAATGGCAGTAGCCGGGACCGGGTTCTTCAATCCGGAGGCGTGAGAGGAATGTGTGCTTGATTGCATCAACCCCGATAATGAATAAGGGAGCACTGCCCTTTTTCGGTTTTGGTGGTCGCTTTGGCCAAGCAGGAATGCCAGGTCCGCCTCGTCCCTTGATAGCCCAGATCCTTCTATTTTGACGCTGGCGGCAGAATGACATTACGTTGGGCGTCCTGTGGCCGCCGCTGTCGATTGAAGCGGCATAGATGGATAGGTCGGAAACATCCCTTGGATGCGGGTAGGTTTTGGCGAGTAGTCGTTCCAGTTCCTTCCAGACATCGGGTTTTGAAGGGTCTCCCCAAAGGACATGATACCCGAGTGACCAGCTTTCCTCATCCTTACCCCAGCCGACAATCTCCATTTCAAGCCGGTCGTCTTGGGTGTCAATCCCGGCTGTGATAAGTGCGACACCATCAGGAAGGATAGGCCCAGCTTGTTCCGACCTGTTGAGCAGGCGTTGAGCTTCAATCGGGGCAAGATCCCGATCTTCGAAGGCTTCACCCAAGCGCGTGTTGATAAAGGTTTGGAGACGGGGTGGATCATTTTTGACAGTGACAAATTCGCGCGCCATCTCACCCCAACTTTCAAATGGGGAATAGAGGCCGGGGAGCCAAAAGCCTGCCGTACGTCCATCGCCATGGCCGGTGGAACGCCATTCGCCCAAGGCAAGCATTTTGTGCTTTTGAGCCTCATGGATAGCGTGACCGCAATGTTCGCATTCAAGGTACGCGTCTTCAGGGAATCCGCTGGGCCATTTGATGCGTTTCCAAGCTATGGTTTGGAAGCCGCCACATTCAAGGCAGGGGACAAAGTATTTTCGCTGGTCGCTTTCGTTATATGCCTTCTCGATGCGGGACACTCCGGCGACTGTGGGAGTAGAGCAGAGATAAATCTTTCTTCGCCCTTTATAGGTTGCTGTTCTTCGAATGGCGAGTTCTACAGGGTCGCCTTCACCACTGGCGTCTACGGGATATCCGTCCACCTCATCAAGGAAGATATAGCGTACAGGGGTAGAACGGAGGCCGGTTGGTGAATTGGCTCCGGCCATGACCAGTTCTCCACCAATGAAGCTTTTCAGGTCAATGGTATTGCCCTTCTCTCGCGCCTTCGGCGGAGCCACCTTGTCCTTGAGGGCCGGAGTTGACGCGATCAAAGGATCTATACGAGTGCGACTATTGCGCTTGAGCATGTCCAGCGATGGCATAACGAGAAGCATGATACCTGGTGCGTGATCGATGACATAACCAATCCAGTTCAATCCAGCCTCGGTTTTGCCGATCTGTGCGCCAGCCATGAAGACCACACGTTCAACGCTGGAAGCAGTAGAAAGGCAGTTCATGATTTCTTGCAAGTATGGAACCCGATTTGTTCTCCAGCGCCCCGGCTCGGCACTCGTTGAAGGGAGTTGGCGATACTTGTCAGCCCATTCGCTGACAGTTAGCTGTCGCTCTGGGGCGAGCCCTTCGCGCCAGATTTCATCAGCCCAGATCATTGTCAGTTCTGCAAGATCAGTCATCGGCTAGCTCCTTCAGGGGCAGTTCTGCAAGGTCTGCAAGGTGATCGCGGACAAGCTTGTCCATTAGCGCAAAGGCATCTTTGGGGTCTGCTTCCAGCTCGCTGGCAAGTGCCACACTGGCCCGACTTGCCCAACCGATCCATGCATCACGTTCCGCTCTGGCTCGTGAGAAAATGGCTTGTTTTGCGGCCATCCGGTCAATCAAGTTGCCTTTCTCTCGTTCGAGGTCCAGCTTGGCTCGTTCCACTCTGACTGCATCAAGCTCAGCACGGGCGCTTGTTGGGATGTTTTCAGTCAGAGCTTTGCGACGATTTGGGGAGCAATGCGCGGAATACCATGTCTTGCCTGCTTCGGAATCGATCATGCCATTGGGTTCGACGGGCAATCCGTCCTTTATCAACTGACTGACGCGACCTTTGGAAATTCCTAGAAACTCGGCGAACTTCGTCTTTGCCATCAACCGTTTTTCTTTGGCTGATAGAGGCAAAAGTAACGAATTTTGATCCTCGCTTGAGCTATGCGTAGACTGCATGAACGTTCCGTTTTACCTCGCTAAACCTCACTAAAGTTTAGATAAATTCCCAAGTTCAGTGTAAATAACCTTGGGGCCCAGCCCACCCGTATTGCTCTGATGCCGCAAGGACCCGAGCCGTTGGGATCGGACACCGGACACCCCTTTAGGGGGGGTGTCCGGTGTCCGTCCCCTGCGGGACATTAAGGGACATGTCCCTGCGGGACATCATTGTCTCGTATTCCATACATAAGGTTCACATATGCCGATAAGCCCTTTTTCTTGAAGCGTGCGGCAGGCTCGTTGGAAGGCTTTCTTCTTCGCTTCATCGCTGCCTGTTGGACTGATACCAAGCAAATAGGCTCGTGCTCTCCAAGCCTCTATAGAAACCACTCTGACATTCTCAGGAATAATCTTGCCGCCCGGAGAAGACTGCCCATCGTCGACCAATGCATCGTTCAATGCGCGTCGGGCAATTTCTGCAGCTCCAGACAGCCGAGGTCTATCCCCTCTTTCTCCCTCACTGTTACCCGTGGGCTCAACAATGCATGAGGTAATTTCATCCCCATCTTCATCAAGACCAAGAGCAACCTGTGAGAGTTTGAAGCGGAAGGTTGTTCCGTCCTCGCCATCTTTCTGCTTATCGATGGTGGCTTTGCAGATGTCGCTATCACCTGCCTTCTCCAACTCGATTACTGTGTCAGAGCAGTCTCGAAGGGTAGTTGCTCCCCTCATGCCGCGATCCCTATCCTTGCCGGTGTGGTGGACTATCAAAACATGTGCATTTGTCTTCTCCCTGAGTTTTTCAACTTGGACTATAAAGCTTGCCATATCGCGCGGATCTGCGTCAGTTCCGCCCGCCATCATGCGAGATAAAGTATCGATGATAATCAGTGAAACAGGCGAGCCCGCCCTCCGACCTATCTCCTTTATGTCCGCGGCAAGTGAGGATATATCCGAGCTATCTGGCGACCTCATATCAACCGCTTTGGGGATCATGACGAAGGGAATCGGTGTATCTATCGATTGATGCTCTCGCCATGCTTTGAGGCGTTGCCTTGCACCGGTGCCCCCCTCTCCTGCGACGTAGACAACAGGCCCGGATAAAACCTTGTTTTCGAACCAAGGAAGGCCAGCGGCTATCCTGAGGCCCAGATCAATAGCCAAGAAGCTTTTTCCAACACCTGATGGGCCGTAGATGACTGACATTTCTCCTGTCGCCAGCACTTTCTTTACGAGCCAACTTCTTGGAGGAAGGTTGTCCTCTTCTCCGTACCAGATCATAGGGAAATGGGTTGGCGTTGGGGCAGGTTCCCAATCCCGGGCGACTTCAGAAAGCCGGTAGAATTCTTCGATAGTTCTTCCACCCTCAAGCCAATCAGAGACATCCCCTTTTTTGGGAAGGTTTGGAAGATCTAGTACACGGATGCGCCGCGCAATACCGTCTAGGCTTCTGGCAACTATATCCCGATGCTCGCGGCCTGCATCATCATTGTCAGGAATGATGAAGACATCAGCTTGCAAGAAATGTGAATTAACGCTTTCTGGCCACTTCTTTGCGCCACCTGGATTGCATGTCGCTACTATTCCAAGCTGCTCCAAGCGCTCAACATCCTTTTCGCCTTCAACAATATAGATCGGTTGCTCTTGGGCAATGGCTTCCAAGAGCTCTGGCAATCTATATGGCGCAAGGCGAGTGCCTTTGACCTTCCATTCCCAGTCGCTATCCTTTTGGGGGTGCTTAACTCCCGGCTTTGGGCGCCGTTGTCGAAAATCCTTCGGGTCCATGCGGACGACTTGAAAAAGAAGACAGCCTTCTTCATCCACATAGTCGTAGGCTGCGACAATATTGGAACGATTTTGGTGTTGACGAAATCCAGATCCAAATCTTAAGTCAATCCAGATGCCTGCGTCTTCCTTTGAGCAACCGCGTTTTTCCATCACTAGATCAATAACGCCGCCGCCTTCATTTGTTTCGTGATTAAAAAAAGTTCCCTTTTCTTCTCCCGTGGTCTTAACGCTTAGACTTCCACGGTTCCCAAAGCGCAGCTCCCCGTTTTTAGACAAGTGCTTGTTTGGCTCACCACACAGTTCGCGAGATATCGGATCAATCAAGTCACGAATGTCCATCATCGCTATGCCTCTATTTGGCGAGCAATGACATTCAGGCGCTCGAATGCATCGTGCTTGGCTTCTAGAATGGTCTCAGGGGTTTGGGCTCGGTCAAATCCAATTCGTCGAATATCGCGGGCTACTTCGCGAATTTGCCCTGCAATTTGGTTTGCAGACCGCCTACTAAGTGATTGATCTTTGGTCGGATAATTTGAAGAAGTTTGAGGTGAACTGTTTGACTTTCCAAAGCTTTGGATGTGCCTACGAATCTGGGGGTCGGGGGTTCGAATCCTCCCCAGCGCGCCATTCTCCCCTTTACATCAGTATCTTATCGCTTAGGCAGCATGCTGCATATGTGTGTTCGTATGGTCTTTTGGCTGTGCCTGCAGTATACCCCCTCATGCATTGGCAAAATGCTTTGCCAAAAAAAAGGCCCCGTTTCCGGGGCCAAGAGGGGCACTGGCAGAGGATTGCCAGCGCATGTGTTTTAGGGCTTATTTGAAGAGATACGGCAACGTGGTGGAAATCGGTTCAATCATCGTGATCATCAGCAAGGCGACGATCAGCGCGCCTAGATAGGGAGCGGTCGATTTCATGACCTTTTCCAACGGGACCTTGGTGATGGCACTGGCCACGAACAGATCCAGCCCTACCGGAGGCGTGATACAGCCGATGGCAAGGTTGACGACCATGATTACGCCGAAATGGATCGGGTCAATGCCCATGTTGAGGGCGACCGGCAGGAAGATCGGAGTCAGGATGACCACCGCCGCCGACGCATTCACAAGGGTTCCCAACACCAGAAGCAGCACGTTCATGATCAGCAGGAAGACGATGCCAGAACTGGTGAACTGGATAATGGCTTCACCGATCATGTGCGGGATCTGCAGGTTGGTCATCAGCCAGCCGAAGACCTTGGCAGCGCCCACAAGGAACATGATGAGCGTTGTGCCGATCACTGCCTTGAAGACGATTTCAGGGAAATCCCGAATGGCCAGCTCTTTATAGATGAACAGACCGACCAGGATGCCATAGACCGCAGCAACAGCGGCCGCTTCCGTTGGCGTGAAAATACCCGAATAGATGCCGCCGATAATGATGACCGGCGTCATCAGAGCCCAGAAGGCGTCCTTGAGGGCCAGAGCGAGGCGCTTGCAGGAGAAAGACCCGTCGGGGGGGATCTGGCCTTTCTTGGCAAGATACCAGCCCATGCCGCACATGGCGCCGCCCATCAGCAGGCCCGGAACAACACCGGCCATGAACAGATCGCCGATCGAGACGTTGGCAATAACCCCATACACCACGAAGGTGATGGAAGGCGGAATGACGATGCCGACTGTACCGGCCGCAGCCACGATGCCGGTTGCCATTTCGCGTTTATAGCCCTTCTGCTCCATTTCGTTGACCATGGTTGAGCCGATGGCTGCCGTGGTCGCAGCGGAAGACCCCGAGATGGCAGCAAAGAACATGCCGGCCACAGCCACGGCCTGAGCCAGACCTCCGGTAAAGGAACCGACCATCGCTTGCGCCACATTGACCAGACGCGAGGTCACCCCGCCTGCGGACATGAAGGCACCGGCAAGCATGAAGAAGGGCACCGCCATGAAGGAGAAGGAATCGATGCCGGAGAAGAGGTTGTTGGTAATGAGAACCTGTGGCAGGTCCATGTAGAACGCCAGAACGAAGGAGACCGAAAGAGCCAAGGCATAAGCCACCGGCACACCGATCAGCGCCATCGCGACGAAGGAAAGAATAAGTGCGACTTCCATGATATCAGGCTCCCGCTAGTCCGTTACAACCGATGTGTCATCGGCATTGTCGTCTTCAGCTTTGCCAGCGAGCGAGCGGAAGATGCTTATGGTGTCCTTGATGTGATACATCAGCATGAGAACACCCGAGACGGGCATGATGATATAGACATAGCTCATCGACAGGCCGAGACCGGGAGAGGTCTGGAAGGTCATGGTCTGCGTCATTTTCCAGCCCTGTATGATTAGCAGCAGGATGAAAACATAGCCGCAGGCATTGATGAACAGATTGAGCACGAAGCCGGGCTTTGTGCCATTGAGAAGGCGCGGGACCAGCTCAACAGCCAAATGGCCGTCTTCGCCCATTATAAGCGCGGAGCCAAGGAATACGACCCAGACAAACAGGAAGCGGGCCAGCTCTTCGGACCACTCGAACGAGAAGCCGAACAGATAGCGGGTGATCACCTGTATGAAGATGATTGTCAGCATGACAAGCATGGCAACGACGGAAATCCCATACAGCAACTTGCGCAGGATTTTGAATATGGCGTCCATGAATTGAGACCTTTTATGAGGCCGGAGAAGCCTTCGGAAACGCTCCGGGCCAAGCCTTGTTGTTGATTGGATCATGAATTCGGGTGATGAGGCCCGAGGAGCCTTGCGCTGCGGACTGGCCGAATTGGCCAGAATGGATGTGCGCAGTGGGCTGACCCGGGGTCTTGCGACCGGGCCAGCCCCTGCCCAAGCTCGGCACGAGCCCTGATATGTGTTTGTTGTGGGCTCTCTTGGGGCTGGCTTTTGTTATTCGGCCAGAGCGTTGATCTTGTCGATATTGTCCTGACCAACGGTATCGGCGAACATTTCGATCACAGGAGCCGTAGCGGCCTTGAATTTGGAGCGATCAACGTCGATGACTTCCATTTTGCCAGTCGCGATGATCTGATCCCAATATTCATTGTCCTGCTCTTCAGAGATCTTGCGCTGCCATGCAATCGCTTCCTTGGCGGCGTCCTGAATGATGGCTTTCTGCTCATCATTGAGTTTTGCCCAGCTGATCATGGAAATGATCATCGGTTCCGGAGAATAGGCGTGTGCAGTCTTGGAGGCATATTTCTGGACTTCATAGAAGCGTTTGGTGAAGATATGCGCAGAAGGGTTTTCCTGACCATCAACCGTGCCCTGCTGCATGGCAGAATAGAGTTCGCTGAAGGCCATAGGGGTTGGAGATGCACCCAGAGATTTCATCATTTCAACAAAGATCTTGTTGGTCATGACGCGGATCTTCAGGCCTTCCATGTCGGCCGGTTCCTTGATGGGGCGGACATTGTTGGTAACGTGGCGGATGCCGTTTTCCATATAGCCCAGCAGCTTGATGCCGCGGCCTTCCAACTCCTTGCCAAGCTCCATGCCGACGCTGTCCAGAGACTTGTAGGCATGCGGCCGGTCGTTGAAGATGAAGGGAAGGTCGAAGATGGAAATCTGTGGCTGGAACTGGCCCAGAACAGCGGTGCCGACCAGAGCCATGTCAACAGCACCGAAAACCATGCCTTCGATCAGGTCTTTCTGACCACCCAGCTGGGAGCTTGGAAAAACCTTGACTTCGATGGAGCCGTTGCTCTTTTCGTTGACGAGTTTGGCGAAATAGTCAGCGCCCTTGCCATACGGATGGTCTGGCACGGCAATATGGCCGAGCTTGAGGGTGACGTCGGCAGCGAAAGTCGGGGCTGCGAGCGACAGGGCCATAAGGCCAGCGCCGAGAATACTTGCGAGACGGATCATTAGGTTTCCTCCCTATCCTGTCTTCAAAAAAAGCCTGTTATTCGAATGTAGCTTCGACACCGCGAGGGTGTCTGATCTGTGAGTCGAACCGCCCTCATAGCAATAGAAGCCGGATCAACCTGATTTCTTTTGGATCCTGCGATCCGGGTTTCATTTCATGATGGGGCGAGGCCTCACCTCGCTCCCTGTATGCTCCTCCTTCATAGGATCGGTTGATCCTGAGCACGCCAGTCCCCGGTTCGATTGTGGAGTTCCACCCAACGAGCTTGCGTGCCGCTTGTACAAACATCAGCAAGCCCCGTGCCAAATAGTAGCCGAAGGCGCACAAAAACGGTGTGCCGGAAGGCACAAGCGGAGCTTGCAGCCTGATCGCTCAATCATTAACCATTTGTAACATTGATGCTTTTTCACCAGTGAGCAGGAGAAGGACTCTCATGGTGATGCGGACAAATTTTTTCAAGAAGGGCTCAAAGAAAATTGGAAGAGGTTAGGAGGCTTGATCCTTAGTCTAACGAAAATGCGCGGGATTGTGCGGATTTCCAGACACCCTCAGGAGCAAGTGTCACGATATCCGCACATAGTTGCGTAGAGTGCGGGGACAAGATGCCGCATGGACCTGTTAAAACCGGCAAAAAGTCAGTTTTGGCCACTTCCTTCTATCGAGCGCCTCGACGCTTGCTTCGTTATGTGTATAAAGTTGAAGGGTTGGAGGAGGGCAAGAAGAGCGGTTCGCGGGTGGTATGGTCCGAAATAAGGGACAGCCCGATGAACTGCCCGCCGTGGTGAGGACCTTGCGGGTTGCCCTGTCAGAGAGGACCAAGGCGTGGATCAAATCGATATTTCGATACTTTACATCGAAGACGATAAAAGCGTGCAATTTGCGTATCAGCAATCCATGGAAATGGCTGGCTTTACTGTTTCTACAGCAGACAATGCGGAAGACGGGTTGAAGCTGGTGCGAAAGCATCCGGCCTCGGTCGTTCTGACCGACATCCGCCTGCCGGGCATGTCTGGCGTCAAGTTAATGGAAAAGGTACTCGCCATTGATCCGGCTATTCCCGTGGTGCTGATCACGGGGCATGGCGATGTGGAAATGGCGGTCAATGCCATGAAGCAGGGCGCCCATGACTTTATCGAAAAACCATGCAGCAACAAGCGCCTGACGGAAATCCTGCAGCGGGCGGTCGACAAGCGTCGGCTGGAGCTGGAGAATGTCCAGTCACGCTTGCAGCAAAAGGCGGCCAATGGCCCCGTGATGATTGGCTCGAGCAAGGCGATGAACCGTATTCGGGAGATGATCCTGAACATCTCGGATACAGATGCCGACGTGCTGGTGCAGGGTGAAACGGGCACAGGCAAGGAAGTGGTGGCCAATGCCATCCATATGTGGAGCGATCGGCGCAATGCCAATTTCGTGCCGCTCAACTGTGCTGCCTTCCCCGATAGCCTGTTTGAAAGCGAAATGTTCGGTCATGAGGCAGGCACCTTCACCGGCGCCACCAAAAAGCGGATCGGCAAAGTGGAATATGCGCATAAGGGTACGCTGTTTCTCGATGAGATCGAAAGCATGCCGCTGGATATTCAGGCCAAATTTCTGCGCGTGTTGCAAGAGCGCACCGTCGAGCGATTGGGCAACAATGTGCTCGTGCCGGTCGATTGCCGTGTGGTGGCAGCCACGAAGGAAGATCTTCAGGAGCTGAGCGAAAAGAAGGCCTTTCGCTCAGACCTCTATTATCGGCTGAATGTCGTTACCATTCATCTGCCACCCCTGCGCGAGCGGCGTGAAGACATTCCCGAGCTGTTTTATCATTTTGCCTTTCAGGCCGCCCAGCAATATCGGCGCCCGATGCCGGACATTAAGCCCGAGCTTATTATTTGGCTACAAACCCAGAAATGGCCGGGCAATGTGCGCGAGCTGAAACATTTCGCCGACCGCTATATTCTCGGTTTTGTGCCCCCTGAGACGGACGGCTTCTCCATTTCGGATGAAAACCGCATGAGCCTCACGGAATGTCTGGATTCCTTTGAGAAGCAACTGATTGAGGATGCCCTGCGTCAGACCGGAGGACATGTCGGCTCGGCTGCCAAGCAATTGTTGCTGCCGCGCAAGACCCTTTATGACAAGCTCAATCGCCACGACATCAAGCCCGATGCCTTTCGCTCGAACAACCTGGCGGATTAGGCCAGCTGTCGGTTGTGCGCTTACAAGGCTTGATGCCTAGATGGTGTCTTCTGATGGAACTTGCGTCGCGTCGACCCATTCGCGCCATTTGATAATGAACTCGGCCCCGCCTGCGGCATGATTCTGCGCCTTGATGGAGCCACCGGAATTCTCGACAATCCCCTTGATGATCGCCAGCCCGAGACCGGTGCCCCGCTGCTTGGTGGAGAAGTAGGACTCAAAGATCCGTGTCGGATCGGAAATGCCGCAGCCATTGTCGCGCACCCGCACCTGCACCTTACCCTCTTCCTTGCTGATCAGTATGAGCAATCTCTTCTTTTCACGATTGCTCATGGCGTCAAGCGCATTGGTGATCAAGTTACTGAAAATCTGCTCCAGACCAATGTCATTGCAGGGCACCTGTATGACATTGTGACTGGCCTGGAATTCGAGTTGCACATTGCTCTTCTTCAGTGTGGCCTGAAACAGCTTGATGGAAGAATTCGCTACCAACACGATGTTGGCATTGCCGCTGGAGATGCGATGCCGGCTGGCAAAGGATTTGAGTTCCGATATCTGTTGCGTCATGCGCTCGATATGAGAGGCCACCAGCGCCAGATTTTCGTCCACCTGCGGATAGAGCTTGCGTTCAAGCAACAGTCGGGAGGTATCAAGCAGCATATAGATGGCCGAAAGCGGCTGATTGAATTCATGCGCCAGTTCCGTCGCCATCTGGCCAATCGAGGCCAGCTTGCTGTTTTCAACCAGCTGGTTCTGCAGTTTCTGGATGCTGCGTTTGTATTTGTTGCGGAAGTTCCGATAGGCAAACAGGATGATGCCATAGATCAGCAAAGCTAGAAGGACAGCAAGTACGGCGAGCGCATAATAATAGTGTGTGCTTTGCAGCGACAGAATAGTCCAGCCATAGTCGAGAATGTCCTCTTGGATAGAAAAGATACCCGGAAGCGCGCAGCCGAACTTGGAATTGCTGTAGAAGGTCATTTCGCCCACGCTATAACAGCGCGACAGGGCAATAGGGCTCAGCAGATGCCGGACGAACTGCTTCTCCGAATCCACCTTGTCGATGGCCCGCGCGCTGATATCGCCAAGGGTCTTGTTCTTCCAGGCCTTGTTGGAACTCAGAAAGATAATGTTATGGACATCCGAGACGATGATTTCATCGGGACCGGACGCCCAGACGTCCTCCAGATCGGAGAGATTGATCTCGATTGTAATGGTACCGATGATCTCTCCGCCCGACTTCAACCCGTAGGAAATGAAGTAGCCCGGGGTGAGAGATGTGATGCCAACCCCGTAAAACTGGCCAAGTCGTCCCGCCATGGCGGCCTTGAAATAGGGTCTGAAACCGTAATTTTTGCCGATATAGCTATCGGGCCTGTCCCAGTTGCTTGAGGCGATGGTCTTGCCGGATTTATCCTGAACAAAGACGGTGGCAACGTTGGTGGCATATTTGATGCGCTGCAGGAAATAGCCGCTTTCAACCGAATCCAGATCGCCTGTGGTGATGTCGACGATCTTCTGGTTTTGCGAGAGGATGAAAGGAAGAAATTTATATTGGTAAATCGAGGATTCCAGGCTCGATTTATACATGTTGATGATCAGCTTGCTGGCATTGATCCGGTTCTTCATCTCCTCATAGAAGGGAAAGGAAATGATCAATATAAGCAGAGTGATGATGAGCAGGTGAAAGGACTTGATCCTTATAAAGGGTATCAGCTTTTCAACCATTTGCTCTGCTCGCCGTAAAGGACTGAAAGAAGCCGCAAAGCGCACATGCGCTCTAGGCCGTTGCAACATGTCATTATAGGCGTGTTTGTGCCCATCGTGCCAGCCCGCTTGCGCTCCGACCAAAGAAGAGCATCAAACACAATGGTGAAAAGGTCAGGATTTCCTTTGGAGGGAAAGGCAAAGCCGTGCGGGGTGCAGACATGCGAAAGGCCGCGAACCGCGGCCTTTGAAATAGACGAACCTGTATGAGCAAATGTGGGCTCATTATGCTCATTTGACAGCAGGGCCCTTACAAAAAACAATGCCTGCTTATGGTTCTGATCGAGAACCCAAGGCTAAAAAAGCAATGCTCCAGTAACAAGGCCGAATGTGAAGCATACAGAGAGTATGCTCAAACCGACATAAAACATCTCTTTCCTCCTTAGACTTGCTGATCATCCCGTCAAGTCACGCTTTTATTAGACCGCAACAGGATGAAAAAGTCTCTTCACTCTTACAATTATAATGTAATGTCGTTAACAAATAATACAACATTCAGAGATGCTTAAAGTTCCATATAGCCTTTTCGGCTGGCCGCTGGATGGGCATTTGGCTGGACATGAAAAAGGGGGCCCGATGAGCCCCTTTCCCTTTAATTTTCGCTGCGACAAGAGAAGGCTTCCCCATGAGGGAAGCCGGCCTCTCCTTAGATATCAACCCAGCCGTCGTTGAGGTCCGCTGCATACAGTGCGTCAATAGCAGCCTGATTGGCGCGTGAGCTTTCCAGCGTGAAGATCGTGGCCTCCTCACCGGCGATCTTGTCGCCGAAGGCCTCGACCTGAAGCTGGTACTGATAGGCACCCTGGAAGGACCATTTCTTCATTTCGCTGCGATTGTTGTTGTAAAGGCAAACATTCACTGCATCGTAGTTCAAGGCATTGAACGGTGCGCTTACTTCAATCAACCCTTTGTCGCCATGGAATGACATGCTTTGCCGCAAGGCAAGCTGGGTGGAGCAGTAGAAGGTCATGTCAAAGCTGCCAAAATCATATTGGCAGTTGGCATAGATATCCGTCCCGAAATCTGGATCGCGCTCAATGGAAGCTCTGGCCCTAACCGGGTCTTTACCGGTGGCAAAACGGGCTGTCACCGTCGGATATACGCCGATATCAGGCAGTCCACCACCGCCCAGCTCGACCTTGTTGCGCATGTTGTCTGGATCAACATTGTAATAGCTGAAGGCGCCCTGAATGTGACGCAAGGTGCCGATTTCACCATTGGCGATCAAGTCACGCACCAGCTGCCATTGCGGATGGTAAGTGACCATGAAGGCTTCGCTGGCGACAAGGCCGCTTTTGTCCCGAGCTTCAATCAGAGTATCAATTTCCTTGGCATGCAGGGAAATCGGCTTTTCGCAAAGGACATGTTTACCTGCTTCCAGACAGCGCTTGGTCCACTCCACATGCTGGGATGTTGGCAGCGGAATATAGATTGCGTCCACCTCCGGGCTGCTAAGCAAGTCTTCATAACTACCATAGGCCAGAGGCATGCCAAACCTCTCGGCAAAGGCGTCAGCGCTCGCCTGACTGCGGCTGGCAACAGCCTGCAGGGTTCCGTTTCGCGATGCTTGAATGGCTGGTACCAATTGCTCTCTGGCAATTTTGGCGGTTCCTAGAATGCCCCAACGGATCATTTTTCTCTCCCGTGTTTCTTATGTAATTCTAACAGTTGATATGTGTCACTAACAAAGGTCAAGGCCACAATTTTGCTCGGATTTTGACACATTTACCATTAAATCAGACACTCCGATATATATGACATGGAGTGTGGTGGTGCCCAAGTACAATTTATTTTTTCACTCAAAACAATTGCCTGAGACCTTCGAAGAAGGCGAAAAGGATCTTGCTGCCTTGAAGGCTTGGAGCAAGTCGTTCGAAAAGTTCGTCGTCAATCCAGGCAGTGTTTTGAAACAGTCTCTTATTGTCACGTCTGAAAATGTTGAAACCGTGACGCCGGGTGAAACCTTGTCAGCCTATGCCGAGATTGAAGCTCGGAACAAGGATGAAGCCGTTAAGATAGCCAAAAGCTGGCCGATTCTCGATAGCGGGTTTGTCTTGATTTCCGAGGTCGTGGATATGGAACTTGACTAGGGCAACGTCTCTGTTTTGAGAACTTTACCTCCTTCAAAGCTGGGTTGAGTTACGTTTACCTGCTTCTTATTGGGTGTGTGACGCATATGGGACATATATGAAATGTGTTGCAATTTTTTGCATTGTGTTGCATATTTTTGCGGAATAATGCAAAACTATGCACGGCGCATGGTCCATCATGACAGACCTTACACTCAACAATCCTTCCGTCAGACAGACCTTGCTGCGATCCCGACTGGAGAGCGGTGAGCAGCTCGTCGCTGTCGACTTAGCCAATGAATTCGGTATTTCCCTCGATACCATCCGCCGTGATCTACTCGCGTTGGAAGACGGAGGGCTGGCGCGACGGGTCAGAGGTGGAGCCATCCCGGTTCGTTCAGCAGCCACGCCTTATACCGAACGAAGAGCCGAGCCAGCGGCCAACCATGACACGCTTGCAAAGGCCTCCTTGCCACTGATCAAAAGCGGCATGACGATTATTCTGGGAGGCGGAACGACACTTGTCCGTCTGGCGGCCTATCTCGAGCCACTTGACGATCTGTTTGTCATCACTCCCGCGCCTGCCATTGCCTCGATTACGCTTGAAAAGTCGATCCAGACTTATCTCGTTGGAGGGCGGCTGAGTCCATGGGGCGCGTGTGCTGTTGGGTGTGAAGCGGAAGCCGCACTGGGCAACCTCGCCGCAGACCTTGCCTTTCCCGGTATCTGTGGTCTGGACCAGGCATTCGGGTTCAGCATGGATTATACCGATGAGGCTGGTATGACCCGCGCGATGATCAAGGCGGCCAATGAAGTCATTCTCGTCTGCGCGAAAGAAAAGGTCGGCCAGCGGGCGCGGCATCGTATTTTGCCGGTTAAAGACATCACCACTATTGTTACAGACGCCGACGCACCCACGATGCAGCCATTCGGGGATGCCGGTGCGGAGATCATTCATGCATAACCCTTCGACATTCGCCAATGCGCCCTTGCCATGGAATGGTCTCCGCACGCCGAGGAAGGCCGTTTCGGCCATGTTTATGCTCAATGGGGCCTTTTTCGGCATGTGGGCTTCGCGCGTACCGGCCATTGCGCAAATGCATCAACTCAGTGAGACCATGCTTGGCATTTTGCTACTGAGCATGTGCGCCGGGGCTATTGTCTCCTTCCCCACAACCGGCAGTCTGGTGGAACGCTATGGCAGCGCGTCTGTCACGAAAGTTGTCGCCCTTGTCTATAGTGCGGCGCTTGCCGGTCTAGCCTTCGCTCCCAGCGCCCTGCTGCTTGGAGCTGCCCTGTTTGCCTTTGGGGCGGCACACGGGGCCATGGATGTGTCCATGAATGCATGGGCCGGAGAAGTGGAGAAAGCGCGCGGTAAGCCTATCATGTCTTCCTTTCACGCCATGTGGAGCCTCGGGTCGGGGCTTGGGGCAGCAACAGGATTTCTGGCAGTGCATCTAGCGCTCAGCCCGATGGTGCATTTCTTGATTGGAGGTGTAGTCTGCCTGCTGCTGGCGCTTCCTTTTGGCTATGTAGCCTGGTCGTCGCCACGCATCGAGCGCAAGCCGGGCGCCAAGCGAGCTTTGTTCGTCTTACCCAAGGGGGCCTTGGCGCTCGTGGGCATCATGGGGCTTTGTGCCGGGCTGGGCGAAGGGGCCATGGGCGATTGGGGTGCCATTTTCCTCGTACAGGTCGCCCAGACCAACGAGGGCACGGCCGCTCTTGGCTATACCTGCTTTTCTGTCGCGATGGTGGTTATGCGTCTTGCAGGCGATTTCATTATCAGTCGGTTGGGAGCGGTGAGGGCTGCGCGTATGAGTGGCCTTCTCGCCGCAAGCGGGTCGTTGCTGGCTATTTCCTTTGCAAGTCTTCCTGCCATTTTTGTCGGCTTTGCCATGATGGGACTTGGCTATGCCTTCATAGTGCCTTTGGCCTTCTCGCGTGCTGGCAACGATGATACCATGTCGCCCGGTCCGGCCATCGCGGCCGTGGCGACCTTCGGCTATGGTGGGGGACTATTTGGGCCGGTAGCCATCGGCTTGCTCGCGGATACCTTTTCCATCCGCTGGGCGTTCCTGCTGCTTTCCTCTCTGGCTCTGCTTATCATTCTGTTGGCTCCCAATCTTGCTCCGCCCCAAAAGAGCGCGGCGCGTTAACGGCACGGATTGCAACTTCTGTCTGTTTTCTTGCGTATAACTCCGCAGGCCGTGTCGATAATGTGCCTTCAAGGCATGAAAATTTGTCAAAAATTACGTTTGTTTCCCGCCTTTTCCTTGCAGCCTTGGGAAATTTGGCTAGTGTGGGGACCAACAAAACCAAAGCTTTCCAAAATCGGAGGAAATACAATGCTCAAATGGGGTGGAACTCTCCTCGCAGCCGCCGCTGTTGTGGCAACAGCTGGGCTGGCTCATGCCGAAACACGCGTGACCTATAAATCTGCGAAAACCTCTTCATCCTACTACCAGATGGGTGTTCAGATCGCCGAAGCCATCAAGGCCGGTACCGACGGTGATATCATCGTCACGGTCGAAGAAAGCCAGGGCTCTGTGCAGAATGTCATGGAAGTGCGCGGCCGTGGCGCCGACTATGTCTTTACCACGCCGCCAGCACTGGTCGGCCTTGCGCAGGCTGGCAAAGGCGCCTTTGAAGGCAAGACAAGCCCGAAATTCGCTGACATCCGGGCGCTCTTTCCGATCCCGAGTCTGACAATGCATTTTGTTGTTTCCAAAAACAGCGGCATCACGGATTTCGCTGGCATGGAAGGCAAATCCATCCTGCTCGGCAAGGGCTCTTTTGGTGCACGCGAAGGGGAAAAATATCTCAAGCTGTTTGGCCTTGAAGGCAAGATCGATCTGGCCGAGGTAGAACTGTCCAACGCAGTGCCGGCTCTTAAGAATGGCCAGATTGACGGCTTTGTCACCTCCGGTTCCTATCCGGCACCGAACGTTGTGGAAGCTGCCGCATCCACTGATGTAACAATCCTGTCCCTTTCCGAAGAGCAGATCGCCAAGACCAAACGTGCAAAGCTGGTTATTCCGGCCGGAACCTATGCCGGGCAGGACACGGACGTTGAAACCACCTCGCTGCCGGTTGTTGCCTACGCAACCGCAGCCATGGATGAAGCCACCGCTTATGAACTCACCAAGACCTTCTGGGAACAGAAAGCCAAGATGAGTGAAACCGCACCATGGTGGAAGGGTGTCAACAAGGCACTGATGAGCAACATCACCACCAAGCTGCATCCTGGCGCTGTAAAATATTATAAGGAAGCCGGTTTCGAGCTTTCCGAAAGCCAGATGTAAGCCAGCATCTGATCAAGACAAAATGAAGCCGTGGCCCTTTCGGTCACGGCCTTGTTATACCTGCCCTTTAAGGCTCTTGGACCTCCGTAAACCCAAGCGCCATTCAACGATAAGAAACTGATAGAAAAAGAGCCGTCCCATGATGCAAGCCCCTGAAGTCAAGAGCCTGCCGATCCGTCTGATTGTAACCTTTTTGGCAATCGTGCTCGTGGTCTTTCATCTTGGACTGATCTTTTCGGGCTTGACGCCCAATCTGGTCTCGCGCCCCATTCATATGGCGCTGGCTCTGCCATGGATTCTCATCATCGGCACGCGCGCTGGAGAGGGCAATCAGCTCTATCGCTATTCTGGCTGGCTGCTCGCTGCTGCCGGTATTGCGGCCTGTCTTTACATCGCGATCAATCAATCCGATCTCATCGATCAATATGGGTTTCTTGAGGGCAACGGCCAGATCCTCATGGCGAGTGTACTGATTGTAGTCGTGCTGGAAGCCGCAAGACGCGCCATCGGCTGGCCTCTGCCCATCGTTGCCTTCCTTGCGCTGATGTATGGCTTGTTCGGTCAATATATTCCCGGCGAGTTCGGTCATTCGCCCATGCCGTTGGGTTCTTTTCTTGGGACTCTGACGATTGCTGAGGGTGGTCTTTGGGGCAGCCTGACAGGTGTTTCCGTATCAGTGGTTGCCATCTTCGTTATTTTCGGCGCGGTGCTCAATGCCGGGGAAGCCGGGCAGGGCTTCATGAATGTGGCCGCTGCGGCCGCCGGGCGCCTCACGGGTGGCGGTGCCAAAGTGTCTGTGGTTTCTTCTGCGCTGTTTGGTTCCATTTCCGGTTCGGCCAGCGCCAATGTGGCTTCCACCGGTGCGATCACGCTGCCCGCCATGACGCGTCTTGGCTATCCCAAGAAATTGGCAGGGGCCGTGGAGGCGGTGGCGTCTTCGGGAGGGCAGATCATGCCGCCATTGATGGGGGCAGGCGCCTTCGTGATGGTCGAGCTGACCGGAACTCCCTACACGTCGATCATTATGGCGGCGCTGCTACCTGCTGTCCTCTATTTCTTTGCCGTATGGATCGGCATCAACGCTTATGCAACAAAATTCGAGCTCTCCGGCATCGCCGAGGAAGACCGTCCGCCTTTGCGGGATGTGCTGATCACGTCGGCATTCTTTCTGGTGCCCTTCTTCGTGCTCTTGTGGGGTATGTTCGTGGCCGAATACACGCCACAATATGCGGCGAGCCTGTCCATTTTGGCTGGCGCTCTCATGCTCTTCATCAACCGCAGTCTGAAGGCCGTGCCCAGCCAGATCATCCGGCGCTTCGAGATTGCCTTCAACACGGCAGCCAGACAGGTTGCCATGATCGCCTCGATCATCCTGTGTGCAAGTATTATCATCGGGGTGCTGTCGGTTACGGGGCTGGGGGTCAAGATCACCTCTCTGATCCTGTCCGGCTCATCGGGCCTGCTCTGGCCATCTCTGCTGCTGACGGCGCTTGCCTGCCTTGTGCTGGGGATGGAGGTGCCAACCACGGCTGCTTACGTCATTTGCATATCCGTCGCAGGTCCGGCATTGGTGGAATCGGGTCTTGAGCCTCTTCAGGCCCATCTGTTTGTCTTCTGGTTTGCGCTTCTCTCCACGATTACGCCACCGGTCTGCGGCGCCGTGTTCATTGCGGCAGGCATGATAGGGGAAGACTGGCTCAAGGTAGCGCTTGCGGCAATGTCCCTTGGCATTGGTCTCTATATCATCCCCCTTGGCATGATCGCCAACCCCGAGCTGATCCAACTGGGGCAGCATCCAATTGAAGCCTTGCTGGTGGCCTGTCAGGTCGGGGCTGGTCTTGCTGCCATTTCCTACGGGCTGATCGCCAATTACCGGTTGCCCCTGCGCATTGGGCTGATCCTTGGCGGGCTATTGATCGTCTTCGTGCGTGCGATGTTCTGAGAGAAACATGATGCTTTTTTGACACCTGTCTGTCTAAAAATCAGAACATTTTGAAGGATTTGTGAATATTTTTGCCGAAGAACATGCCGAATACTCTTCTTTTTGAGCCAAATTAGACTTTTTATTGATTCTTTGATCGACTTTTGAGCAGCGATTGCGCAAAAAGTGTGCGCTGTTAGTCAAGTCTTAACAATTGGGACAAGTCTGTCCAATTGTGGTCGATGGCTGTTCGATGTGCCGCGCAGGGATTTCTCTAAGTCAGAGTCCTGTCCGGTTGAGCAGCTTGGTGGAGCGGCCAGTCCCTGAGGGCTTTCAGGAGTGCCTGAGGGGGCGGACCAGTACGAGCAGTTTGGAGCTGGTGGTCACTATCCCATGAGGGAACAACCATCCGATAAAAATGCTTTGGGAAGAAATCAACAATGAGTGCCAAACGCGAACACTGGGGCTCCCGCCTCGGTTTCATCATGGCGACAGCGGGATCAGCTGTCGGCCTTGGAAATATCTGGAAGTTCCCTTATATGGCTGGCGACAACGGGGGAGCGGCCTTCATCATCATCTATCTGGCTCTGGTCTTTACCATTGGCCTGTCTGTTCTTCTGGCCGAAATCATGATCGGTCGGGCGAGCCAGTCTGATGCCGTGAACGCCTTCAAGAAGCTGGGGCCGGGTTTCTTTTCTATCGTCGGTTATATGGGCATCGCCGCCGCTTTCATGATCCTGTCTTTCTATTGCGTTGTCGCAGGCTGGACCATTGATTATGTCATCAAGTTTGCCAGCGGTGCCTTCTCTGGCATGGATGCAGACGCATTGGGGCAGGCCTTTGGCGGTTTTATCTCTGACCCGGTGCAGCCAATCATCTATCAGGCTATCTTTGTTGCCCTGACGGTGATGGTCGTGCTTGGCGGCGTTGCCAATGGCATCGAACGGGCAGGCAAGATCTTGATGCCGATCCTGTTCCTCATCCTGATTGCCTTGGTCATCCGTTCGGTCACGCTGCCGGGCGCAGGAAAAGGGCTGGCCTTTTTCCTTGCTCCTGATTTTTCCAAGATCACCGGCGAAACCATCATGGCGGCGCTCGGGCAGGCCTTTTTCTCCCTGTCACTGGGCATGGGCGCCATCCTGACCTACGGCTCCTATCTGGATAGGGAAGCCAATCTGGGCAAATCCGCCTGGCAGGTGACGTTCCTTGACACATCTGTTGCCATTCTGGCCGGTCTTGCCATTTTGCCTGCCGTCTTTGCTTTTGGCATGGACCCGGGCGCAGGGCCAGGCCTGACCTTTGTCACGCTGCCTGCCGTCTTCATGTCGATGCCCGGTGGCATCTTTTTTGGCACGCTCTTCTTCCTGCTGCTGACGATTGCGGCGCTGACCAGCTCCATTTCGCTGCTAGAGCCGCTCGTCGCCTTCTTCTCGTCCAAAGGCTACACCCGCAAGCAGATCACGGTTACCTCTGGTTTCCTGTCCTTCCTTCTGGGCATTCCCTGCTCTCTGGCGATGGGTATCTGGGGAGATTTTACCATCTTCGGGAAGAATTTCTTCGATCTGATGGACTTCCTGACCTCGAACCTCATTCTGCCAATCGGCGGCTTCCTGATTGCCATCTTTGTTGGCTGGGTCGTTACCCCGCGTGCTCTCAAGGAAGTGTGTGGTGATGATGCGCCTGGCCTGTTGGCCAAGACTTGGATCTTCATTCTGCGCTTCATCGCGCCTGTTGCGATTCTGCTGATTCTGCTGTCTGGTCTCGGGCTTCTGGATGATTTGCAAGCCGCTCTGGGGCTATGATCTTATGAAGGCGGGCTTAATTGATAAGTCCGCCTTTTTTTGCTGCTGGCCTCTGTCTCCCAAATTTGCGTTTGAGTCTGTGACTATACATGAATAGGCGCGATCTTGAGGCATATTGACAAAATGTCTTCGCAAAACTGTCACATGGTCGAGATATGAAAATGCTCGCGCCTCTATAGGGAGGCGGTCTGGACCGGAGTTTCATGCATGTCCTCTCGCAGACATGTCGCGCGTGACATAACCTATGCCTATTCTGCGGAAACCAGACGGGGCCGCGCCATTATCAAGCTGCTGGAAAACACAACCGGACGCTTGCAGCTGATCAAACGTGCCGATGGCTATGAGCGTGAAGTCGCTGCTGGTCGGGATTTCTGGGAAGTGATGGTCGAGCGCTACGGGCTTTCGCTGGATGTGATCGGCGGACACCTGAGCAACATTCCGCGCAGCGGTCCACTTATTCTCATTGCCAATCATCCCTATGGCATTCTGGATGGACTGATGATGGGGCATATCCTGTCTGAATTGCGCGGTGATTTCCGCATTCTGGCCCATAAGGTCTTCCGCAAGGCCGATGACATCAACCGCATCATTCTGCCCATTTCCTTTGAAGAGACCAAGGATGCCGTGCGGCAGAATATAGAGACCCGCAAAACCGCATTGCACTATCTCGGTGATGGCGGTGCTATTGGTATTTTTCCCGGCGGCACGGTGAGCACGGCCGCCAAGCCGTTCTCCCGTCCCATGGACCCCAACTGGCGCGGCTTTACCGCCCGCATGATCGGCAAGTCCGACGCCACTGTGGTGCCGATCTTCTTTGATGGGCACACATCGCGCCTGTTCCAGATCGCCAGCCACATGCATTACACCTTGCGCATGGGGCTGTTGCTCAAGGAATTCAGGAAAAGGGTCGACACACCGGTCAAGGTTGTGGTTGGCGAACCGATCGGGCGCGACGTGCTTGATCCCCTGTCCAAGGACAGTAAGGCACTGATGCGCTATTTGCGCGAAGCCACCTATTCTCTTTCCCCCAACCCGCTGGAAGCCTGCGAGGTGGGGTTCGAATTCGAAGAAAAATACAGGCTCCACGCCTGAATACAGACTTTTGCGGCTCTCTGAGGTAAGCCAAGAGCGCTCATGCAGGTCTCAGGTGCAGCTCATCGCGCCGTATAGACAAGCGGGAATTGTCGGGCACTGGTCTCAACGCCATCGCATGTTGGCTTCTCGCGATATTCCAACAGGAAGAATTCCAGAGCCTCCCCTTCCACCGAACGCAGCTGATAGGCTTCAAAGCTGCCGCAGCTGCCATCTCCATCATAATATTCCGAGGTGACAGTACCGTTTGCGACATTCATCTGCGGATTGCGGATCTCGTGGTTTTCTTTTCGAGAGCCTATGCCGGGAAGAGCAGGGAAGGGCAGTACGGTGGCATAATCCGCATTGTCATTCATGCTGACCACATAGGTAGAGCTTCCCGCATGAGCATAGAGGTTGCAGGGCACTTCCCACAGGGTGACGGCATCGCTGATGGCATAATGGGCGCCAAAGCCGGCTGTCTGCTCCATGTCACATTCCGGTGCGTCTCGACGGATGGCATTGCGCACGCCGCGGGGCACAGCATCGAGTCGGTCAAAGGACACCGCGTCTCCCAGAGGCACCGGATCACCGAAGGGCGGATCGACCTGAATGGTGCTGTTGCTTGCGGTCTGGTTGGGCTGGGGGTGCTGGCTTGCCTGACTTTGCTCTGGCTGTTGCGGACAGAAAATGCCTCCCTTGACGGAGATGACGAAGGGATAATGCTTGTTGCGCGTAATGGTCAGCTTGGCGCGGTCCACAACGATTGAGTCGCCAGATACATGCTGATCCAGAACCTCCACAAGTGTTGTATAGGTGCCCTTGGAGGTGCGATAGAGCCGCAAGGGCTCCAACGTCTGCCCACCACTTGTGCCTTTATCCTGCCGTTGGAACTCATAGACCGTCTTGCCCACTTTCATCCATGCTGGCAACTCTTCCCCATCATTGAAAGGCGCATAGAAAACATAGGCATATTTGTCGGTCTTAGGATTTTTGTTGGCCTGCCAGAATGCCAGATGGCACCCGTTATAGCTTTCTATGACATTCTGCCCGAACAGCCGCAAATCAATATCGGAGTCTGCATCCGCCGCTTGAGCGTTCCCGCCGGACAGCGCGAGCAGAACTGCAACACATAGACCGAGCCAATGTCTTTTATGAGTGTTCTGTAAGGATTGGATCAAGGAAACGGACTGTCGCAAGGCCATGGTGTTCTCCGGCGAAGAATAAAGAAAAGTATATGGTCGCGATGCTAGGTGAAAAGCCCAATGGGGTCCAGCAGCCTTTTGGGATCATCCGGTGGGTAGACCGTAGGGGGAGACATAAGAAAAGGCCGGAGAAATTTCTTCCGGCCTCCACATGCTTTGTCTGCTTTGATGGGCAAAGATCAAACGGCGGTGCGCCACTGCCTGCCCAGATTGGCAGCATTGCGGGCGCGACGTCCGATTTCATGCCAGTCTTTGGCGCGCACCAGATCAACAGGGGCGATCCAGCTACCACCGATGGCAAAGACATTGTCTTCGATGAGATAGTCATCGGCTGTATCGGGGGTGATGCCGCCTGTCGGGCAGAAGGAAACATCGCTCACAGGGCCGGAGATTGCACGCAACATGGGAACGCCGCCAACGATGTTGGCCGGAAACAGCTTTTGCTCCATGAAACCGGCATCTCTGAGAATCATGATCTCGGAGAGGGTAGAGGCACCGGGCAAAAAGGGCCAATCATTGAGCTTGAGGGCCTGCAAAAGCCGCTCGGATACGCCCGGCGAAACGCCGAACCAACCACCAGCCGATTGGGCCGCGTTGAGTTGCATTTCCGTAAGAATGGATCCGACGCCAATCACGGCGCCTTCCACCTGATTGGCGATAATTTCGATGGCTCTGAGTGCTTCATGGCTGCGTAGAGTTACTTCCAGCACAGGCAGGCCGTTATCGACAAGGCATTGCGCCAGAGGCTGGGCATCATCGGCATTCTCGATCACAAGAACCGGAATAACCTTTGTTCCCGAAAGAAGCGGGGAGACTTTTGGATGCATGGTATATCCCTTATGGTTTTCGTTAGAAGGATTTACAATCGAAGCATCATGACAGATGAACTTGATGTTAGATCATCTTCTACCTGCGTAGAAAGATCGAAGTCTGTTCCTTTGTTTGGCTCTATCTTTGCGGTTTTTGCTGTGTGCGTTTCCTCATTATTTGAATTTATATCACAATTGAAGCAACTCTGCTGCATTTCCAGAAAATGGCGTTAATGATTTATCGCATCTTTTTGTTCCGGATATGCAAAAGTCCGGCGGATATCAATCCGTCGGACTATTTGATTTTGTTGTCGTGATGCTATCAACGCCAAGTCTTATTTCTGTGGCAGGAACCAGTTTGCTGCATTCTGGTAGCAAACATCGCGCACAAGCTTGTCGAGCATTTCGGTATCATTTGGCACATGGCCATTTTCTACCCAGCGACCGACCATCTGGCAAACCAGACGGCGGAAATATTCATGGCGTGGGAAGGACAGGAAGGACCGGCTATCCGTCAGCATGCCGATGAAGTGGGAGAAGAGGCCCATCTGCGAAAGCTGAGTCATCTGGCGTTCCATGCCGTCGAGCTGATCGTTGAACCACCAGCCTGAGCCAGCCTGTACCTTGCCTGCAATTTCGCCATCCTGGAAGTTGCCCGCCGTGGAGACGATGACTTCGTTGAAGGAGGGATTGAGGTGGTAGAGAACTGTTTTCGGCAGGTGACCATCGCGATCCATTTCACCCATCAGGCCGTTCAGTTCGATAGCGATCGGACGGTCATTGATGGAATCGCCGCCCACATCCGGGCCAAGTGATTTATAGAGGCGATGGTTGCAGTTGCGCACTGCGCCGATATGCAGCTGCATGACCAGATCGCGTTCGTAATAAGCCTTGGACAGGTCAACGAACATGTTGGTCTGGAACTGGGCGATTTCCAGCTCGCTCAGCGCTTCGCCGGAAAGGCGTTTGGCGATGATTGCATCAAGGCTGGCTTCGTCTACCGGTTTGGCATAGCGCAGAACATCGATGCCGTGGTCGGTTGCCTTGCAGCCATGGGCCACAAAGTGATCAAGGCGTTCGATCAGTGCTTTCATCAAAGGCGCATAGCTGTCGACAGAATAGCCAACGACCTTTGCCAGATCGGCAATGAAACCGTCAAAGCCCGGCAGATCGATCTTGTAGGCTGCGTCCGGACGGAAGCTTGGGGCAACAACCATGTCGCTCAGGCTTGCATCTTCTGCCATCTGTTTGTGGAAGGCCAGATCATCGCAAGGGGCGTCGGTGGTGCCAACAAACTCAACCTTGAACTGGCGCAGAAGACCGCGTGCCGAGTGGCTGTCTTCAGCCAGCATGCCGTTTGCCTTTTCCCAGATCATGTCAGCGGTTTCTGGCGAAAGCAGTTCATCGATGCCGAAATAGCGCTGCAGTTCCAGATGGGTCCAGTGATAGAGAGGGTTGCCGAAGCATTTCGGCACAACGCTCGCGAAGGCGTCGAATTTTTCGCGGAATGTTGCAGCTCCAGAGCATTTTTCTTCCGGAATGCCCGCCCAGCGCATGGCGCGCCATTTGTAGTGGTCCCCAGCCAGCCAGACTTCGCCGATGGTGTCCCATTTCTTGTCATTCGCGATTTGCTCAGGAATGAGATGGTTATGATAGTCAACAATCGGCAGACCAACTGCAACGTCATGATAAAGGTGACGCGCTGCTGCGGTGTCCAGCAGGAAATCAGGGCCTAGAAATGTTTGCATGGTGTTTTCTCCTGTCATGAGCGACGGACTGCATGAAAATGAAGCCCTCAGATCGGTGACCTGAAGGCTTCGTGAAATGCGCAGCTCTTGATGGTCTTAAGAGAGCGCGGCAGCCACAGTCGCCTTCGCTCCCGTCTGGACTAAAGTCGCATAAGTTGCTTTGATTCTCGTCACAAAATTGGAATCTTGCGACAGTTTTGCAGGGAAAATCGCATCCATTTCCAGAACGCCGTTAATGTAAGCTTCCCAGTTTGGCAACTGCAGGGCCTTTTGCGCGATCTGATCTGCGAGCGGATCATTGATCGGTGTTGGCTGGCCATTTTCATCTTCACCGGTCATGAAGCGGAGCCATCCGGCAACGCCCAGAGCGAGCAAAGACCAGTCAGAGCCGTTGTCCATATGCCATGCAATGGAAGCAAGCATGCGCTGGGGCAGTTTCTGGCTACCGTCAGAGGCAATCTGCGCGGTCTTGTGTTTGAGCTGGCTGTTGGAGAAGCGCTTGATCAGCGCATCCGCATAGGCATCCAGATCCACATCACCGGGCACAGACAGGGTTGGCTGCTGTTCCTTGACCATCAGCGTGTGGGCAGCCTTCTTGTAATTCTCGTCACCCATGCAGGCGTCGATGGTCTCGTAGCCACCCAGATAGCCGAGATAGGCGAGGAAGGAATGAGCGCCGTTCAGGGTACGCAGCTTCATTTCCTCGAAAGGCTCGACGTCTGGTACAAACTGTGCGCCGACTTCTTCCCAAGCCGGACGACCCTTGACGAAATTGTCTTCGATAACCCACTGACGGAACGGCTCACAAACGATCCCATTCGGATCTTCCATGCCACCAAGGGTTTCCTTGATCAGCGCACGGCTTTCGTCGGTGAGAGCCGGAACGATGCGGTCCACCATGGAGCAAGGGAAGGTCACATTCGCCTTGATCCATTTGGCAAGTTCGGCATCCAGCTTTTCCACGAAGCTCGTTACCGCCAGCTGGCACAGCTTGCCGTTGGAGGGCAGGTTATCGAGGCTAAGAATGGTGAAGCCGTCAAGACCGGCGTCGCGACGACGACGCAGCGCTTCTACCAGTGCTCCGATGGCCGACTTCGGCGTATGCGGATTTTCAAGGTCATGCTTGATGGCCGGGTTGCTCTCATCCAGCTTGCCGCCTGCCAGACAATAGCCCTTTTCGGTGACCGTCATGGAAACGATGGCAACATCCGGTTCAAGGAAGGGCGCGAAGAAAGCATCCATGCCGCCGCGTTCTGGATGCGCGGTTTTGACGATGGAGCCGATGATGCGCAGGTTGGAACCGGCATCGCCATGTTCCAGAACACTGTACAGATGGTCATTCTCTTCCAGCTGGGCAAAACGGTCCGCCCCGAACAGGATGTCGCTGACCACCACGCCCCAGTCACTGGCCGGATGCTTCAGCAGGAAGTCCTGATGGTAGCTCATCCAGTGTGCGCGGGCGAAGGCGCCAAAGCCCAGATGGATAAGGCGCGGACGCAGACCCTTGCGGTCATAATCGGGCAATTGCGGGTTGCCCGGCGCGTTGAGCAAATCGGAAATGGTCATGAAAAATCTCCAGATCAGAATGGCAGCAGAGTGCCGGTTTTATAAGGGGCGCCTGAGACAGACAGCAGGCGGGAATCGCGGGTGGCAACGCTGACCTTGCAGCCTTCAAGGGCCGGATCGAACTGGCCGTCATGCTGCCAGTCAAGGTCGAGGGTTGTTGCCGTTTGAGTGACCTTGAAGGTCGTCAGGCGGTGGTTGCCCGAAAGCGCATCGACATTGTCCACGTCATCTTCATAAGCCTGAGCCTCGAATGTGCAGCTGGCTTCTCCATGCAGCGGATAGATGACGATCTGACGCAACTGCCCTTCAACAGAGCCAGAGCGTTTAACGCCTGGAGACAGGGTCAGCACGGTGCCAGCTTTGACGAACAGGGGAATGGACCCAAGAGCAACCGGAACGGTGACTTCCTGACCACCGTGGTAATACTCCCCGGACCAGAAGTCATAATAGCCGACCCCGTTATCCGGCAGATAGAGTGTGCGGGTCTTGGCGCCTTCTTCCACCACGTTGGCCACCAGCATGTCACGGCCGAGGAAGAAATCATCGGTCGGCGCATAGCAGCGCTCGTCATGCTCATGATCAAGGAAGGTCGGACGGATCATCGGTTCATCATCCACCACGGCTTTGTAAAGCAGCGTGTAGAGATAAGGCAGCAGGGTATAACGCAGATTGATCGCGTTACGGATATGGGCTGTTACCTCAGGATACATCCATGGCTCGTTGACAGTCTGGTCATCGTTCCAGCTGTGAATGGTGAAACGAGGATGGAAGATGCCGTTCTGGACCCAACGCACGAACAGTTCCGGATCTGGACGATCACCCGAGAAGCCGCCAACGTCATGGCCGACATTGTAAAGGCCCGAGAGACTCATGCCTAGGCCCATGCGGATGTTGTATTTGAGGCTGTTCCAGTTGGTGCGGTTGTCACCAGACCAGGTCTGCGCATAGCGCTGGATACCCGGGCAGCCGGAACGTGAAATGAGATAGGCGCGCTTTTCAGGAGCAAACGCAACCTGAGCATCGTTGGATGCGCGGGTCATGAGAAGAGGCTGAACCGGGCGGATCAAATTGATGTCGATTGGATCGCCAAAACCATCACACTGGGCCTGACGGTCCCAGATCTCATATTCGTTATTGTCGTTCCAGGTGGAATTGATGCCATAGTCCAGAAGAGCGGTTTTGACATTGTCACGCCACCATGTCTGGGTTTCCGGATTGGTAAAGTCCAGATGGCTGCCTTCGTCATCCCAGAAGACAGAGCGTTCGGCAGAGCCGGTGTCACTATCCTTGATGAAAAGACCCAGATTGTCCACCTCACCATAACGTGGATGATCCTGCAGCAGGCAAGGCTTGATGTTGGCAATCAATTCAAGGCCCGCATCGGCAAAGACCTTGGCCATGCCTTTGGCATCAGGCACCTTGTCCGTGTTCCAGTTGAACACATAGCGCTTGGGGCCAATAGAGGTGTAACCGGAAGAAAGCTGGAAGCTGTCGCACGGAATGTCATGTTCCTTGATCAGACGCACAAAGCCATGCAGCTGTTCCTGCGCATTGGGAGCATCCGTATAGGACATGGTCGAGCCCGAATAGCCCAGAGACCAGCGCGGTAGGAAGGCGGTGCCGCCTGTCAGCTGCGTGTGGGTCTTGGTCAGCTCAAGAACAGAATCGCCAAGGGCGAAATAGTAATCAAGGTCGCCATCTTCGGCGCGATAGGAGCGGAACGGCTGATGATAGTTGTCCAGCTCGTTGCCCAGATCAAACCAGCAAGGCGCCAGATTGTCATAGAAGAGCGAATAGGACAGGCCACTTTCAAGGCGGGTGATCGTGAAAGGCACATGCTTGTAAAGCGGGTCGGTGGAGCTTGCATTATAGCCCATCGCATCCAGATTGCGCATTTCAAAGCGACGGCCGGAGCGTTCCAGCTCACCGGTTTTCTCACCAAGGCCGTAGAAGCGGTCCGTCTTGGCACGGCGCAGGAAGTGGCTGTGTGCATGATCCTTGCGGCCCAGCATATAGGCACCGGTCGGGCGGTCTTCCGCAATCTGTTGCCATTCATCGCTGGCGCTGCTGCGGCCGAACCAGACAAGGCCCAGCGGCTGGCGAACCACCACCTTCAGGCAGCCCGTTGCAAGGGTCACGGTGTCGTCTGCGGTTTCGCAAGTGAAGGCAGGGCATGAGAATCCGTCGAGCGAGGCGCGATTGCGGCCTTCGAGGGGAGCGTCCCCCTTGGGGGCGACGGTCCAGCTGCGGTCAAGACGATAGCTGCCATCCTTGAGCAGTTGCACACGGGCCATGCGCTCCTCAAGAATATCGATCTGCAGGCTGTGCCGTCCTTCGACTTCGAGCACGATGCCCGTGGAGGTCTGGCTTTGTAGCGTCCATTTCTTCAGCTGATACATGAAGGTCTCCCTGAGGTTCTCTGCCGATAGCGGCTTTTGACCGGATATTGGCTAAGAGCCGAATTTATAGGATTTGCAGCATCTCCGGTTTGCAGGAAATGCTGATTCATATCGGGGAGGCGGTAAGCGACCTTTCTTCAGGTCTGCCGAACTCTCACCCGCTGGTGTCTGACCTGGTGCGTCAGGTCGTGTCGTGCGATGGCGGCGCGCCTTGCAAGGGGCCGCCATCGCGTTTGTCAGGCTGTATGATTAGCCGCCATAGCCAAGGAAGAAGCGCGGCAGGATCAGGGACAGCTCAGGAATGTAGGTGACCGCCAGGAGAAGGCCGACCAGCACTGCATAGAATGGCAGCATTGGTTTCAGAACCTTGGAAATGGCGACCTTGCCGACCGAGCAACCGATGAACAGAGCGGAGCCAACCGGCGGCGTGCAGATGCCGATGCAGAGGTTGAAGGTCATCATGACACCGAAGTGAACCGGATCCATGCCCAGATCCTGAACTACTGGCAGGAAGATCGGGGTGAAGATCAGAAGGGCTGGCGTCATGTCCATGAAGGTACCGATGATCAGCAGGGCAAGGTTCATGACCAGCAGAATGACGATCGGGTTATCGGAAACCGCCAGCAGGGCATCGGAGATGTAGAAAGGAATATCCGAGAAGGCCATGGCCTTGGACATGCCGATCGAACAGCCAACCATCAGAAGAACGATGGAGGTGGTGACAGCCGATTCCAGAATGATCTTCGGTAGATCACGAACCGAGATTTCGCGATACCAGATCAGGGCGAGGAACAGGGTGTAGACCACGGCAACAGCAGAGGCTTCCGTTGCGGTAAAGATACCGCCGATGATACCGCCCATGATGATGATGATCAGACCCAACGGCAGGATGGCTGCCTTGGTTTTCTCGCACATCTCCTGTCGGGTGGGTTTTTCTGCCACGGCATAGCCGCGCTTCTTGGCAATGATGCCGGCCACGGTCATCAGACCCAGCCCCATCAGAATGCCCGGCAGATAGCCTGCAAGGAACAGGGCTGCAATGGACGTACCACCAGTGATCAGCGAATAGACGATGAAGGTGGTTGATGGCGGGATGAGCAGGCCGGTCGGGCAGGAGGCAATGTTGACAGCTGCCGAATAGGCCGGATCATAGCCTTCCTTCTTCTGCAGTGGCGACATTACGCCACCCACAGCAGCAGCTGAAGCAACAGCCGAGCCGGAAATTGCGCCGAACATCATGTTGGCCAGCACGTTGCAGTGGGCCAGCGAGCCGGGCAGGCGGCCGCCGAGGATCTTGGCGAATTCAATCAGGCGCATGGCGATACCGCCACGGTTCATGATGTTGCCCGCCAGAATGAAGAAGGGGATCGCCAGCAGGGTGAAGCTATCAAGGCCGGAGGCCATTTGCTGGGCGACGATGAAAATCGATTGGTCGAACGACATGTCGATCACCATGAAGGTGAACATGGTCGCGATACCGATTGCGAAGGAAATAGGAACGCTGAATGCCATCAGGACGATGAAGATCGAAAACAGCGTGATAGTTGCTTGCCATTCCATGGTTGGTTACTCTCTCTTCGATCCGTTTAGTCTTGTTTGGCAGGGGTTGGCTCGGAGCTCTCGTTGCTCTCTTCCCCGCTTTCAGGTGAAAACAGTTCAACGATCAACGCCGCGCAGTAAAACAGCATCATGGCACCGGAGAATGGGATTGCACCGTAGACATAGCCCATCGGCAGGCGAAGAGCCGGGGTCATCTGGCCGGATTCAAGAGTCTTGAACATCAGTTCAAGGCCGCCATAGACCATCACCACGCCAGCAAAGGCGGCGACAATCAACAAAACGGCAACACGGATATAGCGAACGGCAGGGCCATCAATAATCAGTGTGACGATATCAATTGCCAGATGGCGCTTCAGGCCGAGTGTGTAAGCGGCGCCCACAAAAGCGACCCACATAAAGAGGAAGCGTGCGATTTCGTCGGTGGTGGTGCTTGGCGTTCCAAGGATAAAACGCGAGACGACCTGCCAGACAACGCAGACGACAAGGATGGTAAAGACCAGGACGGTCAGGGTTCCAAGAACCGCATTTACCAGGCGAACAGCTTGTTTCATGGCTGCACTCCAATAGCTGTTTGTTCTCAGCTCGAACCAATCGAGCGCGAAATGACTGCCCCTTGGAAGAGAATTGGTCGGCCAATTTATCAACAGCCGGTTCCCAGGTTGACAGCAAGTGGTTCAACCAGAAATTGGAGAACAACTTTTCTCCAGTCGGCTTTGCCACTCGAAATCGAGGGATGCAGATCAGCAGCAAATCGGCCTGCATTCGTAAAGCTCAGAAGAAAGTTGCTATAAATCAGTGATATAGCTGGTTTCTAAAAGCGTTTCCTACAAAATGTCCGCAGACTTGGTGTGCCATTCGGCATCTCTGTTGGCTATACACATCGCTCAAAAAACAAAATTGGTCAACCAAAATAAAAATTGATTGACAAAAATTTCAAAATGGAGAATTGTTTGGTCAACCAAAACGAAATATTGGTTAGACCGGTCGAGGCGTCTGTGGTCAGCAACTTGAACTGATTGCAAATGTGCTTGGTTGGATGAATGGCTCCCCGCTTTCCTTGGCAGGGGGGCAAGGCAAACAAACCGACTGAGATTTCATTCGGGAGGGAAAAATGACTCGTAAGCTTTCCATTATTAGTGCTGTCGCTGGTGCAGCTTTCGCTCTGTCTGCAACTGCAGCAAGCGCTGTTACCCTGAAGATCAGCCACAATAACCCAGAAGATCATCCTCTTCACAAATCCATGTCCTTCTTTGCGGATCGCGTAAAAGAGCTGACCAATGGCGACGTCAAGGTTCGCATCTACGCAAACGCCCAGCTCGGCACGCAGCGTGAATCCATGGAGCTGGTGCAGAATGGCACGCTGGCGATGGCCAAGTCCAACGCTTCCGAGCTTGAAGCATTTGAAGAATCTTACAGCGCCCTGAACCTGCCATATCTCTTCACCTCCGAAGATCACTTCTTTAACGCACTTGGTGGTGAAATTGGTGACGACATCCTGATGTCTTCCAAAGACAAGGGTTTCATCGGTCTGACTTACTACTATGAAGGTGCTCGTTCCTTCTATGCCAACAAGGCCATCAATACACCGGCTGACCTGGATGGCATGAAAATCCGTGTGCAGCCATCACCATCCGCGATCCGTATGGTGGAGCTGCTTGGTGGTAACCCGACCCCGATTGCTTGGGGTGAACTCTATTCTGCGCTGAAACAGGGTGTTGTTGACGGCGCTGAAAACAACCCGACCGCAATGACCACTGCCCGTCATGGTGAAGTTTCCAAGGTCTTCTCCAAAGACGAACACACCATGATTCCTTCCGTGCTGGTGATGTCCACCAGGAAGTGGGACCGTCTGAGCGAAGACCAGCAGAAAGCGGTTCGTCAGGCTGCGCATGAATCCATGGACTTCCATCGCAAGCTTTGGGGTGAAATCGTTTCAAAGGAAATCGAGAAGGCCAAGGCCGATCTGGGTGTGGAATTTGTTGAAGTCGACAAAGAACCATTCATCCAGGCAGTTATGCCAATGCATGAAGAGCTGGCTGCCAAATCCGAACGTCTGGCAGACCTGATCGAACGCATCAAGGCTGTAAAATAAGAACTGGCTTTGAAGTCAGTCTTCCGATCCGGCAAAAGGGCCTGCTCCTTGCCGATCCAAACTCTCGAACATGGCGGACATCTAACCGCCATGTTTTTCCCGACCCTGCCCGGCACCTCAAGAATAGGCAGGCCATCTCAATAACAGGAAGTTCCCAATGGTTCTCGAGCGATCTGAATTGGCGGAAAATGCCCTCCAGTGCCTTCATGATGAAGCCTATGATGCCCCATACAATTGGCAGAATCTTAATCATGAAACCCTGATTTTTACCGGCGGCCGCGACGGTGAAAGTCTCGATGGAGCCTGGAACTTCTGTGTCGATCTTCTGGATACCGGTCTTCGCCAAAAGTGGTTCGAAATGGCCCAGATGGATCCTGAAGAGCGTATCGAGCCCTATGATTACGATCCCTATATGGGCGAGCAGGTGGTGGTGCCTTCCAACTGGCAGATGCTGAAAGAGAAATGGTATTTCTTTGAAGGCAGCGCCTGGTATAGCCGCTCCTTCAATGCCGCATCCCTTGGTGCGGATGAACGCAAATTTCTGCGCATTGGCGCAGCGCAGTATGACTGCAAGATATTCCTCAACGGCGAGTTTTTGGGTAACCACTATGGCGGCTCTACCCCTTTCTGCGTCGAGCTGACCGAAAAGCTCCGCGAGGGAGAAAACTGGCTGATGCTGTGTGTCAACAACACCCGCACGCTGGATCGTGTGCCGATGCGCAACACGGACTGGTTCAACTATGGCGGTGTCTATCGTGAGGTCGAACTCTACACCACGCCAAAAACCTTCATTCGTGACCTCTTTGTCAGTCTTGTACCTGACGGGACCTATAGCCGCATTGCCGTTGAGGCCGTGCTCGATGGTCCTGATGCCAAGGGTGCACAGATCGAAATTCAGCTCCCAGATCTCGGTATCAATACAGTCATCGCATCCTCCCAAGATGGCCTGGCAAAAGCCGAGATCGAAGCCAGCCCGGAACTATGGTCCCCCTCCACCCCGCGCCTTTATGACGTTATCGCTCGCCTCGGCGAGGATGAAGTGCGCGACCGGGTTGGCTTTCGCCAGATTGAACAGGTCGGAGCCGGCCTGCTGCTGAACGGAAAGCCGCTCTTCCTGCGCGGCATTTCGGTGCATGAAGATGACAAGGTCAAGGGCAAGGTAACAAGCAAGGAAGATCTGGAGCGCCGCTTCGCGCACGCTAAGGATCTCAACTGCAATTTCCTGCGCCTGGCCCACTATCCGCACCATGAAATGGCTGCCAAAATGGCCGATGAACTGGGCTTTCTTCTTTGGGAAGAAATTCCGGTCTATTGGGCGATCGATTTCGAAAATCCAGCCACCTTCAAGGATGCGCAGAACCAGCTGATCGAACTCATCAAGCGCGACCGTAACCGTGCTAGTGTCATCATCTGGTCCGTTGGCAATGAAAATCCGGATACCGATGCCCGCCTCGATTTCATGCGCCGTTTGTCAGAAACAGCAAAGCAGGTTGACCCGACCCGGTTGACGTCTGCGGCCTGTTTGATCAACCACGCCAAGAAAAAGATCGAAGATCGTCTGTCGAATTACATCGACGTGATCGGGATCAATGAATATTACGGCTGGTATGAGGAAAACTTTGAAGATCTCGTTGAAATTGGCGTGAACTCTTCTCCTGACAAACCGGTTGTCATTTCGGAGACCGGAGCTGATGCCGATATCAGCGCGTCGGGTCCCAAAAAAGGACTCTTTAGCGAAGCCTATCAGACCGAGGTCTACGAAAAGCAGATCGCAACCCTGCGGGAACTCGATTACGTCAAGGGCATCTCGCCCTGGATTCTTTATGACTTCCGCGTGGAGCGCCGCCAGAATGTCTTCCAGCGCGGAGGCAACAAGAAGGGGCTGATCGACGCTGACAAGGCAACCAAGAAAGAGGCCTTCCACAAGCTTGCGGCTTTTTATGCCGAGAAGCGACTGGAAGGTGAACAATAACAACAAGAAGCCCGAACCGGGACCGGCAAGGCGCTGCATGAAGCGGGTGCCGCCGGTCAGGATCGGCAAGACGCAAGGCGCAGGCGCGGCACAATTTTCATGTGCCTCCTGTTGTGGCTAGCGAGGGCCAAAGATGATCACGGATACAGGTAAGAGACGCTATCAGGAAGTTGCCGAGGCGCTGAAAAAGGAAATGATTGATCAGTCTCTTTCCGTGGGGACGCGTTTGCGGACGGAAAGACAGATTGCCGAGGATTTCGATGTGTCGCGTTCGGTTGTCCGTGAAGCAATCATCATGCTGGAAATTGAGGGCCTCGTCTCGGTGCGAAAAGGGTCGGGCATCTATATTGAGCGCCTGCCCAATCAATCCGAAAAGAATGCCATCGCACGCTCGGATATCGGACCGTTTGAATTGTTGCAGGCACGTCAGCTGCTGGAAAGCAATATCGCCGCATTTGCCGCAACCATGGTAACCAAGAATGACATTCAGCGCATGCAGGAAGCGCTGGATATGGAAATTCAGGCCATCGATTCTGGCAAGGCCGATTATGACGGCGACGAGTGGTTCCACCGATTGATTGCGGAATCTACCCAGAATGGCGTCCTGATCGATATGGTCAATGACATGTGGCGCCTCAGAAAGGGCAACCAGATCTGGGATGGTCTGCATGCCCGCATTTTTGACGAGAGCTATCGCCAGCAATGGCTGGATGATCATCAACAGATCCTGACGGCCCTCAACCGCAAGGACCCGGGCAAGGCCCGCGACGCCATGTGGAACCATCTCGAGAATGTGCGCAATACGCTTCTGGTTCTCTCCGATGTTGAGGATCCGAAGTTCGATGGAGATCTGTTCAAGACGCCCAAGGTCGTCAAACTGAACAAATAACAGGTCGGCTGCGTCAAGTTGGTGTGACGAAGCCGACAATAAACCCTGCTCCCGATTGCAGATGACCCGCAGTTCGGAGCACCCAAACTGGAAATAAGAGGCAAAAAATGAAACAGACCTGGCGCTGGTACGGGCCTAATGATCCGGTCACCCTTGACGACATCCGTCAGGCTGGGGCTACCGGCATTGTCACCGCTCTGCATGAAGTTCCAAACGGCACCGTTTGGAGCCGCGAAGCGATTGCCGAACGCAAAAAGATCATCGAAGACAAAGGACTTGTCTGGTCTGTTGTTGAATCCATCCCGCTGCATGAAGACATCAAGCTTCAGCGCGGAGACTACAAGACCCTGATTGCAAACTGGGGTGAATCCCTGCGCAATCTGGCCTTGGAAGGGGTCAACAACATTTGCTACAACTTCATGCCTGTTCTGGACTGGACCCGGACCGATCTGGCTTGGGAATTGCCTACCGGTGCTCGTTGCCTGCGCTTTGACGCAGACCGCTTTGCAGCCTTCGATCTGTATATTCTCGAACGTGCAGAAGCACAGGGCGAATATACGGACGAGGAAAAAGCCTCTGCAAAAGCCTGCTTTGATGCGATGACAGAAGATGACAAGAATCTTCTGGTGCGCAACATGATCGCTGGCCTGCCCGGCTCTGAAGAAAGCTACACCATTGAGCAGTTCCGTGCCCAGCTCAACCTCTATAAAGAGATTGATGCGGACAAGCTGCGTGAGCATCTGGCCGAGTTCCTGAATACGGTTCTGCCGATTGCCGATGAAGTGGGCGCAGTGATGGCCATCCATCCTGACGATCCACCCCGTCCGCTGTTTGGCCTGCCGCGCATCGTTTCTACCGTAGAAGACATGCGTGCCCTGAGGGCCATCAACGAGAGCCCTGCCAATGGCTTTACCCTGTGCACTGGTTCCTACGGTGTGCGCGGTGACAATGACCTTACGGCAATGATCGACGAGTTCGCCGACTTCATTCACTTCTTCCATCTGCGTTCCACACAGCGTGATGGCAAGAGTTTCTATGAAGCCAACCATCTTGAAGGCGATGGCAATCTGGTCGAAGTCATCAAGCACTTCAAGAGCGTGGAAGACAAGGTGGGCAAATCGATCCCGTTCCGCCCTGACCACGGCCATCAGATTCTTGACGATCTGACCCGCCGTTCTAACCCCGGCTATCCGGCGATTGGGCGTTTGAGAGGCCTTGCCGAATTACGTGGTGCCATGGCTGCTCTGGGCGGTAATCTCGACTAAAAATCAAGGTGAGGCGCGCAGTCCCCGGTTAGCAAACCAGCCCGGAGACTGCGCGCCTTTTTCTTTGCCTGGTTTTCAGGCACATGCACATATGCTTGCTCTTTGTTTCCCCAAACTTTTTTTGAAGCACAGCGTCTGGATGCGTCCTTAAGACCTCTCTGCCAGCATGTGAATGGACGCTGAAGCGCTTGCTCTTTGGGCTAATTTTTACTATGCAGGCAAGGTCAGTTCCTAAGAAACAAAAGCTGATAAACTGTTCGCTTTCTCCATGATTCATGTAAAATTTCTTCATTTTACTTGCGGATGCGGGACCAAACGAATTAGCGTTTGACCAATAAATGGAATAAGCCTTTTGGGAACAACAGGGAGATATTGTCTATGATGAAAAATTCTATTGCAGCCCTCCTGCTGGCTGGAGTGTGCGCACTTCCGCTGGTTGCGACGTCTGCTTCTGCAGAGGTTGTCTATAACCGTGGTAACTCTGCTGATCCGGAAACCCTCGATCAGCATAAGACCCAAACGGTCTATGAATCCCACATCCTGCGCGATCTCTATGAAGGCCTTCTGGCCTACAGCGCAGACGGCAAATGCGTTGCCGGTGTGGCCAAATCCTGGGATGTCTCCGAAGACGGTCTGGTCTATACCTTCCATTTCCGTGATGATGCAAAATGGTCCAATGGCGATCCTGTGGTTGCTGGCGATTTCGTCTATTCCCTGCGCCGTATTGAAGATCCGGAAACGGCTGCTCAATATTCCACCATCATGTATCCGATCATGAACGCCGAAAAAGTCAACAAGGGCGAATTGCCCAAGGAAGAACTTGGCGTAAAAGCGATAGACGATGCCACTCTGGAAATCACTCTGAATGCGCCGACCCCGTATTTCCTGGGTCAGCTCTGCCATCAGTCCGCATTGCCGGTTCATCCTGCAAGCGTTGAAAAATATGGCGAGGACTTCTCCAAGCCGGGCAACATGGTTTCCAACGGTGCCTTCACGCTGGCCGAGTTCGTTCCGAACAGCCATGTGAAAGCTGTCAAGAACCCAATGTTCCATGACGCTGCAGACGTGAAAATCGATGCCGTCATGTATTACCCAACCGAAGATCGCGGGGCTGCTCTGCGCCGCTTCCAGGCTGGCGAACTGGATTCCAACAACGATGCTCCGGTCGAACAGGTCGACTTCATGCGTGAAAATCTGGGTGACCAGTTCCGCGTAGCCCCATATCTGGGCACCTACTATTACGCAGTGAACACCACCGAAGACAAGCTGGCCGACCCGAAAATCCGTCGCGCCCTGTCCATGGCGATTGATCGTGAATTCATCGCCGACGACATCTGGGGTGGCACCATGCTGCCGGGCTATTCGCTCGTTCCTCCCGGAATTGGCAACTATGGCGAACCTGCCTATGCCGACTTCAAGGATATGGACCAGTTCGACCGTGAAGACGCTGCAAAAGCCATTCTGGAAGAAGCCGGTTACAGCGAAGACAAGCCGCTTGAAGTGGAAATCCGCTACAATACGTCGGAAAACCACAAGAATACGGCTGTTGCCATTGCTGACATGTGGAAACAGATCGGTGTGAAAACCACGCTGCTCAACACCGATACCAAGACCCACTATGCGAACCTGCGTGAACATGCTCCGTTCGACTTTGCACGCGCTGGCTGGATCGGTGACTATTCTGACCCGCAGAACTTCCTGATGCTCGTAGAATCCGATTCCGGCTTCAACTATGCCCAGTGGAAGAATGCGGACTATGATGCACTGATGGACAAAGCTGCCATGACTGTGGATCTGGATAAACGCGCTGAAATTCTCTTCAACGCTGAAAAGATCTTCATGGAAAATCAGCCTTATTTGCCGCTGCTTTACTACAGCTCCCTCAGCCTTGTCTCCGACAAGCTGCATGGCTGGGAAGATAACCTCTTGAACGTCCATCCTTCTCGTTGGATGTCCAAGGACTAAGTCGGTTAAAACCACGAAGGGCTGCCTTTTGGCAGCCCTTTTGTGTACAATTGTGGCTTTGAAGTTCGCTTTTCGCGGACAGATTGCTAGAATTGTCAAGCAAGAAGCGATAAAGCTTCGATAAGAAAAATAAGAAGTGAACCTGGGACGCGCTTTCGCAAGTTATGCGACCGTCAGGATGTCTTCGATTTCAAAAACTTCATTGATGTCGACGAAAAGTCAGGTCCGGGTATCCGACGAAACTGTATCTGTGCCCGGTTTCGGGGAAGGGATGCAGAGAACTTCATTCAGAAGGACGCATTATGCTGCGATATGTGTTCAAGCGACTGCTAACCGCGATTCCGACATTGTTTATCATTGTCACGCTTTCCTTTTTCCTCATCCGTGTGGCCCCCGGCGGGCCGTTTGATCTGGAGCGTCCGCTCGATCCCAAGGTGATGGAAAATCTCAACAAGATCTACAATCTCGATAAGTCCCTGCTGGAGCAATATTTCATTTATATGAATAACGTGCTGCACGGCAATCTGGGCCCGAGCTTCTTCTTCCGTGATTTCACGGTTGCTGAAATGTTTGGCAACGGGCTGCCGATTTCGGTTGAAATTGGCGGATATGCGCTGCTGATGGCGATTATTGTAGGCGGAGCACTCGGTGTCTGGGCCGCTCTTAAACAGAACCAGTTGCCCGACTATTCTGTGATGACGGTTGCGACCATGGGCATCACCATTCCCAACTTTGTTGTTGCGCCAATCCTGACGCTGATCTTCGGGGTCATGCTGGGATGGCTGCCCGTTGGTGGCTGGAACAATGGGGCTTGGGAGAACAAGGTCCTGCCGATTATAACGCTCGGTCTACCGCAGGTTGCCGTCGTGGCGCGCCTGACGCGCGGTGCCATGATCGAAGCTCTGCGCTCGCACCATATCCGAACCGCCCGTGCCAACGGCCTACCCGGCTGGATGGTTGTTGTTGTCCATGCCCTGCGTGGCGCCTTGTTGCCGGTGGTTTCCTATGCCGGTCCTGCCGCTGCTGCTCTGCTGACCGGCTCGGTGGTGATTGAAACCGTCTTCGGTATTCCCGGCGTTGGCCGCTATTTCGTACAGGGCGCGCTCAACCGCGACTATCCTTTGGTCATGGGCACTGTGATTGTCATTGCGGTCTTCATCATGGTCTTCAACCTGATCGTCGACCTGCTTTATGCCTGGCTCGATCCACGCGTGCGCTACGATTGAGGGAACAATGAATAGCAAAACTCCAAAAACCAAAGCCGGACAGGCAGCCGAAAAGTTGGTTGAAGCGCAGGTGGGTCGTTCCCTCTGGGATGATGCATGGGCGCGCCTGAAAGCCAACCGCGCGGCAATGACGTCCTTTGTCGTGTTGTTTTTCATCGCCTTGGCCTGCTTCTTTGGCCCCTTCTTTACCGGCCACCAGTATGACACGGTCTACCGAAACTATGTGAAGGTGCCCGCCTCTCTGGCTGCCTATCCAAGGGATGACGAGATCGCGCCTGCCTTGGAAAAAGTACTCAAGCGCGCGCGGCTCACCGCAGAGAACATCAAGATCGCTGACAAGGAGGTGATCGTACAGGCCACCTCCAAGCGTGCCATCAATGAAAAGGCCGTCCGCTATTTCGATCGCTCGGACCTGTTCAAGAATGCTGCTTTTTCCGGTTTTTCCGATGATAAGAAGAGTGTGACCATTACGGCCAAGATTGACCGTATACATTTCTATTTCGGCACCGACGCCAACGGGCGTGACTTGCTGACTCGAACGCTGATCGCCGGACGGATCTCGCTGATCATCGGTTTGCTGGCTTCCGGCGTGGCTCTGCTCATCGGGGTGACCTATGGGTCGCTGTCGGGTTATTTCGGCGGCAGGGTCGACCTCATCATGATGCGTGTTGTCGATGTGCTCTATTCGCTGCCCTTCATTTTCTTTGTGATTCTGCTGGTGGTCTTCTTCGGGCGAAACTTCATATTGATGTTCATTGCCGTGGGTGCGGTGGAATGGCTTGATATGGCCCGTATCGTGCGTGGGCAGACCCTGTCGATCAAGCGGCAGGAATATGTGCTGGCCGCCGAGGCTATGGGCGTCGGGGCTGGGGGTATCCTGCGCCGGCATATCATTCCCAACACTTTGGGGCCTGTGGTCATCTTCGTAACTCTGCTTGTGCCCAAAGTTATTCTGCTTGAGAGCTTCCTGTCCTTCCTTGGCCTCGGCGTTCAGGAGCCCATGACTTCATGGGGCGTGCTGATTTCTGAAGGCGCGCGCAACTTGCAAGGGGCCAGCTGGATGTTGATCTTCCCATCCATCTTCCTCACTGCAACGCTGTTTGCGCTCAATTTCATTGGTGACGGCCTGCGCGATGCGCTGGACCCCAAAGATCGATAGGAGCACGGGACAATGACAGATACCAAAACACCTCTGCTCGATATCAATGATCTGCATGTGCATTTTGAAACCAACAGCGACAAGGATGTGCATGCTGTGCGCGGCATTCACATGCATATCGAAAAGGGCGAAACGGTCGCCGTTGTTGGAGAATCCGGCTCTGGCAAAAGTCAGGTCATGATGTCAGCCATGGGGCTTCTGGCCGACAATGGTTGGGTGGAAGGCTCGGTGAAATATAATGGCGCCGAAATTCTGGGGCTTTCCAAACGCAAGCTGAACAGCTATCGCGGCTCCAAGATGACCATGATCTTTCAGGAGCCCATGACCTCGCTTGATCCGCTCTATACCATCGGTCGGCAGATTTGCGAGCCTTTGCGGGTCCACCAGAAAATGGACAAGAAGCGGGCGATGGCGCGTGCGCTTGAGCTGTTGGAACTGGTGGGGATTCCCGAGCCTAAAAAGCGGCTCAAATCTTATCCTCATGAGATGTCCGGCGGCCAGCGTCAACGCGTCATGATTGCCATGGCGCTTGCCAATGATCCTGATCTGCTGATTGCAGATGAACCGACCACGGCGCTGGATGTGACCATTCAGGCCCAGATCCTGCAGCTGCTGGCTGATCTTCAGAAAAAATTGGGCATGGCCATCCTCTTCATCACTCATGACCTGAACATCGTGCGTCGCTTTGCTGACCGGGTTTATGTGATGAAGACTGGGGAAGTGGTGGAAGAAGGCAACACGGCGGAAATCTTCGACAATCCCAGCCACGATTATACCAGAATGCTGCTCTCGGCCGAACCGGAAGGCACCAAAGAAGCTCCTGACACTGGGGCGCCGGTTCTGCTCGAAGGCAAGGGCGTCAATGTGACCTTCAACATCACATCTGGCCTGTTTGGTTCACAAACCCATACCCTGCGCGCTGTCAACAATGTCGATATTCGTCTGCATCAAGGGCAGACTATTGGTATCGTCGGGGAATCTGGCTCGGGGAAATCCACCCTCGGGAGGGCGCTCTTGCGGCTGACAGATATCAGCGGCGAGGTTTTGCTTGATGGGGTCGATATGAGCGAGATTGCAGGGGACGCCATGCGCGAGCAGCGCAAGCGCCTGCAGTTGGTCTTTCAGGATCCCTTTGGCTCTCTGTCTCCGCGTATGATGGTTGGACAGATCATCACCGAGGGCCTTCTGGTGCATCATCCTGAATTGTCGGCCAAGGAGCGTGACTTGCGAGCGATTGAAGCTCTGGAAGAGGTGCAGCTTGATCCGTCCATGCGCAACCGCTATCCGCACGAGTTCTCAGGTGGTCAGCGTCAGCGCATTGCGATCGCACGGGCCATGGTACTCAAACCAAGGATTGTGGTGCTTGATGAGCCGACATCCGCACTGGACCGGTCGGTGCAAAAGCAGATTGTCGATTTGCTGAGAGACCTTCAGGAGAAGAACAATCTTTCCTATCTCTTCATCTCGCACGATCTAACAGTTGTCAGAGCCATGTCTGATTATGTGATGGTCATGAAGCAGGGCGTGATCGTTGAAGAGGGGCTGACGGAGCAGATTTTTGATGCGCCAACAGAGCTCTATACCAAGCAGTTGATGGCAGCAGCTTTTGATTTGGAACCCATCTCTGCGTGACCAGTGATCCCTGCTATCAAATATTAGGCGCCGGCGACGGCGCCTTTTTTGTGCTCGACAGGCTTTGTTCCGGGTATAATGGCAAGGAAAGAAGCACCAGGACGCCCTGATTGCAGATTGTATAGCAGGAATCAACATGTGATTCAGAGACATTCCAACAAGACATATCTGGGTATCACGAATGATTGAGCCCACAAATGTTCTCCAACTGTGGATAAAACAGAGGAAAATGCACGCAAACCATCAGGTGCGGCAAATTTACACTATTACACACAATGAAAATTTGTAGGTGGGCTTTTCAAGGGTAATTTCTGCTGATATAAATTTCGTCACGGAGCAAGCACTACCCGTCAGGTGTCGCAAGCAGTAAAGCTTAGACAGGTAACCCAACTCGCCCCGTGACGACAGTGTCCACCATGTGTCGCAAGCAGTTCGGCGGACAGACTGTAACCATTCTAGCTGTTGACGCAGCATCAAATGGTATCTCTATGTTGCGGCATGTTCGGAATTTTTAAGTTCCAGCATGCCGCACATTGAATCTCTTCTCCAAAACTAAACTAAGCAACGTTTGCATCTAAATGATACAGCGTTTTTGTTCGTTTTCAGAGCACCTGTCAGATCTGAGCTTTTGCCTATAAACCATGAGCCAATGACAGACTGGCAACTGTGATTAATTTGACCAAAGCATCATTACGAAATGACATTTTGTGTAATCAGAAGATAGACAAATAGACAATGGTTGTCAATCTTTAAGGGGAAAAAAATTTACAGAAATCAGGATTTCGTATATTGTTTCTAGTAGAAAAAATAATTTCAATCGCTAAAGCCAATATACTGTGGTGACAGGCGAGATTGCAGTCCAGATTTTGAAAAAAGGGAAGCACATTCGTGTCGCAAGGAATGTGTCGCAAGCAAAATGACGAGCACCAAAGATAAAGTTATTCAGGCCGCGCAAGAGTTGATTTCGCGCTATGGCTACAACCGCACTTCCATGACAGACGTCGCCAAGCAGGCTGGCCTTTCACGACAAACGGTTTATGCGGTCTTTGCCAATAAGGAAGACCTGTTTGCAGAAACTTCCTATCATGTTTTTCATGAGCATCTGAACAAGACGCGGGAAGGAATAACGCATTGCACATCGCTGGGTGACCAGCTGAATATCTATTTTGAAAATATGGTCGTGCGGCCCTTCATCTTTCTGCAAAATCATCCCGAGGCGATAACGCTATGGAACGATGCCGACATGAATAACCATCCGGCTATTGCAAAACTCAAGAATGAGCATCGCCAGTTTCTCGCAGAGCTTTTGGTGCCTTACACCAAATATATTGGTGCTTCGGGACAATGTCCTGCCCATATGGCTGATTTTATTATCATGACATGTCGGGAAATGAAGTGTGGCAAGGCTAGTTCCATTGAGGAATTGCGCCGCCTGCTGGATACGCTATCTGCCTCAATCCTGGCTCTGACATCCCAAGGGGGCGCAGAAGCGGCCTGAAAGGATAAGCAGGAATAGATCCTGAGTTGCACGTTCCAGAAAGTTTTATCGCCGGGCCCAGAGGGGCTCGGCTTTTTTGTAAGCAGAGTTAGCTGGGCGAATCTTTCAGATAAAAAAATCCCGGAAGCAATGGCTCCCGGGATCCAATTCTCAGAAACAGTGTTAACTGTTCTTAGAAGTTACGCTGCAGACGCAGTTTGCCTTCCCAAGTGTCGTAGTCAGCAGTGCTAGCTGCTGCTTCGAAGTCACGGTCGGTATACTGGATACCAGCAACAACCTTCAGGTTTTTAACTGGTTTGTAGCCGAGTTCTGCAGAAGCGGTCCACTGATCGAAGTCTTCAGAAGCGCCCTGGTCGTCATATTCGCCATAACCACCAGCGACAATAGCCCACAGGTTATCAGCAAAAGCATATTTCAAGCTTGCAGATACACCATACAGTTCGTTGAGTTCGAACTCACCGGTAGATGCATCATAGGTAGCGTCAGACATAACGGAAGCATCGTTGATGCCGTTCCAAGCCATTGCACCTTTGGTGTAGAAGCCGTTCAGAGCGAATTCGGAACCAGCGGACAGCATGTCGAGGTTGAAGATGCCACCAGCAGATACGGAATAAGCTACATCGTTATCAAACTGAGCCCAACCATAACGAGCCTGGCTAACAATACCACCAACAGCTACAGAACCCCAAGCCTGGTCAACTTTCAAACGAGCAACCAGAGTAGGCAGGGACTGACCAGCATAGTCAACAGTTGCAAGACCAACAGACTTGTCACCGATCAGGTGTTTGTTGTTAGCGATACCCAGAGTAGCGGTTACGCCGTTACCGAAGGCCATGTTGTAGCCCATCTGAGGAACGTCGGTGTCGCCCAAGTCATAGTCGCCGCCATAAACGTCGCCTACATAGTCAACGATACCTGCGGAGGAGAGGAAGCCAGCGTAGAAGCCGCCCAGAGACAACCATGCTTTAGCAATGGAGATGTCGCCGTCATCTTCGCCTTCGATACGAACGCGAGAAGAAAGAGTACCCAGTTCGGTTTCTTCCTTAGCGTCGAAGTTTACCTGGCCACGTGCCCAGATGTCGAATTTTTCGTCAGCGCGGGATTCAGCTTCGCTGAAACGGGCTTCAGTACGGACATAGCCGCTGATTTTCAGGCAGGTGTCGGTGCCTGGGAGGAAGAAGTAGCCAGCGCCATAAGCGTCGCATACTTTAACATAATCTACAGGCTCTGCTACTGGCAGATCTGCTGCCTGGGCTGCGCCGCCAGCTACCAATGCTGCTGCAGAACCGAGGATGAGGCTCTTGATGTTCATAATTCTGACCCTAGTATTTTTGATAAGCTTGCGACAGGGAGACAATAACCGTTTAATTGTAAATCGCAAACATACTTTAAGAGTCCAAATGTCAATTCAAAAGTGATGTTGCAAAAAAAACACAAACCACCCCGAACAGCGCAGATTTCTGAGCAAAATCTGTGCTGATCATCCTGCGTAACCGGCGACGTCGGTGTGTGAAGAAGAAGATAGCCCCCTTTTTAAAGAGGCTGTGTCGGCAGCTGTTGCATAAAATGCCACCCGCTATGGGAGCCTGCGAAGGCATTGTGGAGGTATGACAGTGCGCTGTTGATTTGGCGCTATTCGCCTGAGGGCCCTCGTGATGTGATGGCCACGAAAAAGGGGCCGATAAAGGCCCCTCCCGTCCGCTTCATGAGTCTGGCAGAAAAAAAGGTTCCGCCACCAATCCTAATGCCCTGCATGACCATGGGTGTGATTATGATCGTGGTCGTGGTTGCAGTCACAAAGTTGCGGCAGATTCTGACCGTTCATCATGAATTCCTTGACCGCTTCCAGCGGATCGGTCTTCTCAGTAATGCTGGCAATCAGACCACGGGCATGCATACGCCGGGCAAAGCCCGCTCCAAAGGAGGCCGATAGAATGACATCGGCGGCATCAAGAGGATGAGGCCCGCTTTTGTCCGCAAATTCATGCATGCTCATGTCTTTGGGTAAATCCAAGCGATCGGTTTCGACCGGCTGCAGGTCGTTGCCCACCGTATAGATAATGAAGCGCCGGGCTTTGCCCGCGTGGTTTGTTACGGTGCGGAAATTTTGAGAGGATACAGCAATTTTCATGTCACGCTCCAAATCGTGAGTCTGGGTCATCTGGCAGGCGAGACGCCATGGCCAGGCTGATAATGAAAAGGCAAGTGCGGCCAGCCCATAGTGGCTGGGCGGCAGGCAAGTGCCCGAGCTGTTCTTGTTCCCCGGTCCGGAAAAAGACACACCAGTTGGGTGTGGTACAACGCTAAACTAGGATTAGGGGCAGTTGGCCCAAGTTGCAAGTGGGCGTCGCGATTTGAGGGCGCGTTATGCGCAGTCTGCTTTGGCAAAAGATGGCTTCGCCGGATCCTCTGGCATCAGCTACGGGAGCCTTCCGCTGTATTGGGCTCCTCGGCAAAAGTCAGGTGCGTCAGTTCTTCTGCATAGTCTTGCAGAGCGGCCTCTGCCTTGGGCGTAATCTGATAGATCCCCAGCGAAACCCGCTCGAACCAGCCATAATGGTCATCAGACAGAATACGGCGGGCCGTCTCCACGCCGGTTATGCGCGCCACGATCGCGGCTTTGGTCGGTCCGTTTTCCGTCAGATATTTAAGGCATTTGAGCGCATCCTGTCGGTAGGCTGTCACCAACGCCTTCTTGCGTGCTGAGCCGCCAGCATTCGGATCGCCCACTCTGCGAGCGAATTCGCGCAAAAGGCGCGCCTTGCGCGGCTTCATCTGCCGCGGGTTATAGGGGGCTGGATCCAGATGGGGCGTCACGAAACCATCCTTCAGCCGGACCGTGATCAAACCAAGCCCAAGACGGCGACAAAGTGCGATATTATTCTTGAGGGATTTCTGGAATTGTCGGCTGCCGCTATGGGGCACAGCAATATAGACCGCGTCTGTAACGCCCTGTCGGCTGATGGCCTGGTGGAACAGCGTAAGGGAAAAGCCGAGTTTCAACTCGACAATCAACGGATCATCCTCACCGCGGTTGGCCACGATATCAGCCGCGCCCACTTCCCCTTTTACCTCATAGCCCTGCTGTTGCAGATAGAGTTTGACGGGGGCATACAGGTCGGTTTCGCGTATGGCGGCAGGGGCCATGAATTCTATCCTTCACGATGAGGCTCGCTCGAATCAGGGGCTTGATTGTCCCGAAGCTAGCGGATTCGCAAAGGGAAGGAAAAATGAAAAAGGAAGGGCCACTCTCTTGTGTCGTCTTGAACCTTGGGGGGGACTGAAGAGAGTGGCCCCGGGACGGGGCTGGCACCAGATCCTTAGCCGTCCTTATAATAGTAGCTGTAGCCGTTGAGCGCCGGTGCGCCGCCCAGATGGGCATACAGAACCTTGGAGCCTTCAGGGAAGAAGCCTTTCTTGGTCAGGTCGATCATGCCCTGCATACTTTTGCCCTCATACACCGGGTCGGTCATCATGGCCTCTGTGCGGGCCGCAAGACGGATCGCCTCGTTGGTCTCCTCAGAAGGAACCCCATAGGCTGGATAAGCATAGTCAGGGTTGATGACGATTTCATCGTCACGCACGGTGCGGCCAAGGCCAACGAGCTCTGCGGTGTTGTCCACGATGGAGCGCACCTGAGCTCGGGTCTGGTCAACGGTGGCCGAAGCGTCAATGCCAATCACCCGGTCTGCACGATCCTGCGCCGCGAAGCCGACAATCATGCCGCCCTGGGTGGAGCCGGTCACGACACAAACGACGATATAGTCGAATTTGAAGCCCAGCTCTTCTTCCTGCTGTGCCACTTCCTCGGCGAAGCCGATGTAGCCCAGAGCACCATATTTATGCACCGATGCGCCAGCCGGAATGGCATAGGGCACGCCGCCTGAATCCTTGACGGACTGGATGGCATTTTCCCAGCTCTGGCGAATGCCGATATCAAAGCCATCCTCAACCAAACGGCTGTCAGCGCCCATCAGGCGGGTCATCAGGATGTTGCCAACGCGATCATAAACCGCATCATAATGGGGAACCCATTTTTCCTGCACCACGACGCATTTCATGCCGATCTTGGCTGCCGCCGCCGCGACCATGCGGGTATGGTTGGATTGCACACCGCCGATGGACACCAGCGTGTCGGCGCCAGAAGCGATGGCATCGGGAATAATATATTCCAGCTTGCGCAGCTTGTTGCCGCCCATGGCAAGACCGGAGTTGCAGTCTTCGCGCTTGGCGTAAATCTCGACCTTGCCGCCGAGCGCTTCGGACAGGCGGGGAAGTTTTTCAATCGGCGTCGGGCCGAAAGTCAGGGGGTAGCGTTCAAATTGTTCGAGCACGGGTCTGCCTCTTTGGATCTGGTGACTGTTTGTTATGAGTCCAGAGTAGCGAAAAAGAGACGAAAGGTGCTTCGAAATATATCTGAATATTTATGGATGTTAGCTAATGACTGCGCTAGATAAGAGAGATTATAAAGATAATCTTGTAATCAATGAAAGATTCTTTCATATGGAAAAATCAGAACTGGACCGTATAGACAGGAACATATTGCGGCATTTGCAGAAAAACGGACGCCTTTCCAATGCGGAGCTTGCCGAAAAGGTCAATGTCAGCCCGGCAACCTGTCACAGACGCACGCAGCGCCTGTTTGAAGAGGGCTATATTCTGGGGGTGCACGCCCAGATCAACCCGAAACCGGTTGGGCTTGGTGCATTGGTTATGGTGGGGGTGGTGCTGGATCACTCCACACCGGAAAGCTTCAAGGCCTTTGAAGACGCAATTGCATCCATGCCCGTGGTGCTTGATTGCAATCTGGTGGCAGGGGATTTTGATTATCTGATCACCGTGCGCGTGCGCGACATGAGCGACTTCAACACATTGCACGGTGAGCAACTGATCGCGCTGCCCGGTGTAAGGCAGACACGGACCTTCTTTGTCATGAAGGAAGTCAAGAACAACGAGCCGCTGCCTTTTTGAAGGAAGCGGCCCATCTGTTCAGCACCGTAACGGTCTCAAGAGCCCCAAGGGCCGGTTGGGTGCTGTGGTGTCAAGATTTGATCAGCTGGCCAGAAACGGTACCGGAATGCCGAAGGTGTCTGCCAGCAGCACGAAGTTGAGCACTAACACCGCCGTAGCACCGACTGCTGCGAGCGTGCGCATGACTTTCCCGGTAGCATAAGCCCCCATGATATCGCGACGAGAGGTGAAAATGATCAGGGCGATCATCGGCACTGGCAGAGAGATGCTCAGAATCACCTGGCTGACCACGAGTGCCTGCGTGGCATTAACCCCCATGGCGACCACTGCAAAGGCCGGAATCATCGTGATTAGGCGTCTCAGCCAGACAGGAATTCTGAAATGCAGAAAGCCCTGCATGATCATCTGTCCGGCCATGGTGCCAACCACCGAGCTGGAAATGCCCGATGCAATGAGGGACACCAGAAAGGCGCCAGCTGCAAACACACCAAGCAATGGGGTGAGCGTGTGATAAGCGGTTTCGATCTCTGCGACCTCGTTATGCCCATTGTGAAAGGCGCTAGCGGCCATCATGACCATCGCCATATTGACCATACCGGCGACTGCCAGAGCGATAACCACTTCCCAGTTGGAATATTTCACCACCCGTTTGCGTTCACTTTCGGTGCGGATAACAGCGCGAGACTGGGTAAGGCCCGAATGCAGATAGATGGCGTGAGGCATAACGGTTGCCCCAATGATGCCCACGGCAATGGTCAAGGCTGCGGCATCGGCCAGTTCCGGGGTGACAAGACCCGTTGCGGTATCGCCCCAAGCGATGGGGGCAACAAAGATCTCTGCCAAATAGCAAAGCCCGATGACGCCGACCATTGCGCCGATGATCAGTTCCATGGGGCGGAAGCCCTTGCCCTCGAACAGCAGGATGCCATAGGTGACAATGGCGGTGACGCCCATGCCTGCCATCAAAGGCATATCAAACAGAAGCGCCAGACCAATCGCGCCACCAAGAAACTCGGCCAGATCAGTCGCCATGGCAGCGATTTCGCTGACGGCCCACATGATCCAGACAACAGGCGAGGAGAAATTATCGCGGCAAAGCTCTGCCAGATTCTTACCTGTTACGATGCCAAGCCGGGCGGAGAGGGCCTGAAACAGCATGGCGATCAGATTGGCGAGAAGCACGACCCATAGCAATCCATAGCCATAACCGGCTCCGGCTTGAATGTTCGTGGCATAGTTACCCGGGTCCATATAAGCGACAGAGGCTATGATCGCGGGTCCGGCAAACAGCAGCTTGCCGCTCCACCCTCGTCTTTCTCCTGATAGAACTGCGCTCATTTTAAGGCGCGTTTGGTCTGTTGCGAACATGGTCTGGTCTCTTTTACGGGCTTCGTATATAATTTAATCCTCTATCTCTTAAGTTTAGCCTTGGCTAAATAAATTTCAAGATGTAGCCTAGGCTATATTTTAAATAATGAACAAGAAATCCATGTTAGGATGTGCGCCTTATTTGCCAATTGCAAATTACCTGCGCATTCTTTACCCAAGGCACCAAGAGAGTCCCGGTCTTCGGGATCGGTCGAAAGCCAACGCAAGCAAAGAAGAAGACAATGCCAGAGAATCCAAGTCGCCCATCCAAACAAAGCCTGCGTTTTGTGCGCGCGCGTGAGGCTCAGGCCTGTGCGGTTATGGAAGACTATGTGGAGATGATCGGCGATTTGATTGCGGAGTTGGGCGAAGCGCGCACGGCAGACATTGCTGAGCGCATGGGCGTTGCGCACCCCACAGCAACCAAGGCCATTGCGCGGCTCAAGCGCGAAGGGCTTGCTGTTTCAAGACCCTATCGCGGTGTATTTCTGACCGAAGAGGGCGAAGCCATGGCCCACCGTGTGCGCGCCCGGCATCGTTCCGTGGTCGAGCTGTTGGTTGCCGTGGGGGTTCCCAGAGAGACCGCCGAAATTGACGCCGAGGGCATCGAACATCACGTTTCCCAGCAGACGCTCGCTGCTTTCGATAAATATCTGGCGGGCAAAGAATAGGGCGCTCGCCGAAGCTGCGCCCTTTTTCGCTATCAGGCCCAAGACGTGCCGACGCTACCCATAGTTGGGGCTGTGGCATAAGGCGCATGGATCAGCGGATCTGCTCAGTGGCGCGTCGCCAAGCCCAAAGGGCACCTAGGCGAGAAGATCGTCAAGCGTTTTGATAATCAGGTCCGAGCCAGCCTCTGTGAGCGCTTTGCCGTGCATGGCGCGCAACTCGTCATCGTTCAGATGGCTGCCGCCGACCAGACCGACAATGCGCCCAACGCCAGCGGCCTTGGCGCCAACGGTGCCTGCAATGCCATCTTCAACAACCATGCAGTCTTTCGGGTCTACATTGAGCGCCTTGGCTGCATGTAGGAAGATATCCGGTGCGGGCTTGCCATTGGGCACCATTTCGGTGCTGAAGCTCCGGCCTTCAAAACGCTTTTCCTGGCCAATCTTGGAAAGGGCCAGCTGTAGTCGGTCCGGGCTGCTGCCCGACGCGATACAATAGGGGATCCCGTCTGCATCCAGCTTGTCTAGCAGGGCCTCAGCGCCGCTGATCATCGTCAATCCCTGTTCCATGCGAGCCATAACGCGATTGTGCCACCCCTCAGGGAAGACACCTGCAGGATCGCGTCCGGTCTTTTCATGCATGAAGGTGGTGATGTCGCGGGGCGCAGTGCCAAGGAAGCCCTTGACCAATGCACTCCATTCCATCTCGATGCCATGTTCTTCAAAACTGTTTTTCAGTTCGCCAAGGGAGATTGGTTCACTGTCGACAAGCACGCCATCAAAATCAAAGATAACGGCCTTGGTGCCGGAGAGGGGGTGAGAATTCAAATGAGAGTCCTGTTCGATAATGAAGCCTGCCCAAAAGAGACTTCAGGTAGGTGGGGTGGGGCGAAGCTGATGCAATATGCGCCAGCTAAGGGGTTTTAAACTCGTCTGTTGTTGGCTCCAACTTCTGCATCATCGGAGCCTGAGGCTGCTCAATGGCCTGAATGGCAGCCTTGGCCAGAAAATCTCCCGCTTCGGTAAGATCCTGATAGACGGACAGAACCTCGCCACGGATGAATTTCAGATAAGGGCTGGCTTCCTTGGCAAACACGTCAATATCGACACCGATGGTCCTGCCGCTTTGCTCGATGGCTGCAAGGGAGAGCACAGCCGTGGCCGTGGAAGGGGCGATAATGGCGTCGACGCTTTTATCGCTGTCCAGCCGGGTCCGCAGCGCTTGCAGCAGATTTTCGCTCGTGTCGTGGCTCGTTGCGTCTTTGAGCACCTCCAGCGTGAAGGGCTGCGTCTGGTTGGCCCGCTCCAACCCTTTGATCAAATGCTGGCTGTAGCTAAGATCATCTGGCGGGCAGACCACCAGAAAATGGCTGCGGCCCTTTGCTGCAAGGCGCTGAGCGGCCATTTCCCCAAAGGCTTCGGTGTCAAAATCGAAATAACGATGTTTCTCTTGCCAGTCGGTGCGCCCATAGGCAGCAAAGGGAAAATTGCGCTCCATGAGATAGGCGACGCGTTCATCCTCCGGTTTGGTCTGGTTGAGAATGATCGCGTCTGCGGCGCGGGTTTCTACCACATGCTTGACGACATTCAACCTGTCTTCAGGCGAGGAGAAAGTGACAATATTCATATGATAGACCGTGCCGGTCAGGCTGTGGGCGATCGCCGATATCAGGCGTCCGGTATGATCGTCTATGACATCGTGATCGGCTGAGAGCACCAACGAGATGACATTGGTTCTGCCCGTAACAAGACCAAGCCCGGAGCGGTTGCGCACATAACCGATCTCCCGGGCAATCTTCTTGACCTTTTCCTTGGTGTCCGCCCCGATCTCCGGGCCATCATTGAGCGCCCTTGACACGGTGGTCACGGCAAAGCCGCTCAATTCGGAAATGGTCTTCAAAGTGGGTCTTTTATGGGGCATGCGCAACACCTTGGTTCTGGGCGTTGTTATACAGCCAATTTTTGCTGATTAGCAACAACAACAGCTGCATCACCACGTCCTTTAGGACGACAGGATCTCGCAATAGAGTTCCGGATCGACATTGGCTCCGGAAATGACAATCGCGAGGGCTCCATCGTGATCGGGAATCTTGCCTGCAAGAGCTGCCGCAAGCCCGGCTGAACCACCCGGCTCCGCCACAAGTTTGAGCTTCTCGAAGGCGAAGCGAACTGCTGCCCGCACTTCATCATCACTGACCGCCAATCCTCCTGCGAGCTTCTGCTTGTTGATCGGAAGGGTCATCGTGCCCGGATAGGGCGATTGCAATGCATCGCAAATGGAACGGGCTTTAGGATCATTGCCTGCTGGCGTGTCGCTTGCGAGCGACCGGCCCGTGCTGTCAAAACCTTCCGGTTCTGCGGAATAGACCCTTGCTTCTGGGCATTTTTCCTTGATGGCCGTTGCAGTGCCCGAAATCAGGCCGCCGCCGCCGCAAGGCGCAATAACAGCGCCGATGGTGGCGCCCACCTCTTCCGCCTGCTGGGCAATTTCCAGCCCAACCGTGCCCTGTCCTGCAATGATGAAGGGGTCATCATAAGAAGGCACCAGAATAGCGCCTCGTTCCTTGACGAGCGCCATGGCGATCTCTTCGCGGGATTCGGTGTAGCGATCATAAAAGATGATGTCGGCGCCAAGGGCGCGGGTATTGTTGACCTTGATCTTGGGTGCGTCGCTGGGCATGACGATAGTGGCAGGAATGCCATTCATGCTGGCTGCAGCCGCGATGCCCTGCGCATGGTTGCCTGAAGACCAAGCGACCACACCGGCTGACTTTGCAGACGGGTCGATGGTCGAGATCCGGTTGAAAGCACCACGGAACTTGAACGAACCGGTATGCTGAGCCCCTTCAAACTTGATCAACACCCGTTTGCCAAGCCTTTCATTGAGTGGGGCAAATTCGAGCAAGGGAGTGCGCACGGCGTGGCCTTCAAGGCGTTTGGCGGCGCTCAGAATATCATCAAATGAAATGGCTAAATTGTCTGACATCAGGGAAATCTCTGGATAGGAAGAACGAAGAAAGGAAAGGGAAGGCAAAGAGACAAGGCGTTTCAGCTATCTCTTCGCAAGATATTGCGGCCGTTATGGGACGGTACGACGAAATATGCTTGAGGCGCTTACGATGCCTCATCCTCGCTTGGTCCAGACGGAGGTGGATCTTTTGGGGGCTCATATTCGAGCAGCAGGTGGTAAACGCAAATTACCCCGACAACACCAAAGATTGCAGCCCAAGTGGTGCTGGCCATAAGAAATTCAAACAGCCCCCAACCCAGAGTCACGCCGCAAATCAGCAGTCGAACCCAGAGCGGCTTGAGCATGGGATGTGAAGTGTCGAACAAACTTGCCTCCATCGCAAAATGCGCCCGTTGCGCGTCAGTCTATCTTCTCTAGCGCTTTTTGTCTCCGATGACCAGACACCATCGCACCGTTGGCCATGGCGACGCTCAGCCGACCACGGCCCCGACGACGAAAGCAACGATGGCGCAGGCTCCGCCAACCAGAACCGTCTCTCCCACGCAGCGCAGTATCTTCTCGCGAGTAGACCACCAGCGCAGCAGACCAAGCCCGACGAGCGCCATGAAGGTTGTGAAAACCGAAAGGAAAAAGGCGCTCTGGGTAGGGGGCATCAGAAGATAGGGCACCAGCGGAATGATGCCGAAAGCGACAAAGGATAAAAAGGTCACCAACCCGTCCAGAGCCGGCGACACCTGACGCATGTCATGCATCTCCAGCTCGTAATTCATCATCAGATCAGCGACCAGCTCCGGGCTCTTCATGATTTCGTCTGCAATCTTTTTCGCCGACTCCAGGGGTAGCCCGCGCTCGGTCATCATCTGCACCAGTTCTGCATATTCTTGCTGAGGATGATGCTCCAACTCTTCAAAAACGAATTTGCGCTGTTTGTGATAGAGATCCTTTTGGGATCGGGTGGAGAGAAATTCTCCCAACCCCATGGACACCGCATCGGCAAACAGGTTGGCAAGCCCGAACACCAGAACCGCGATGGCGCCGATCTGGGCCACGCCCTCGGCTTGTGCGCCAGCAAATCCGGCCACAATGGCAAAGGTGGTCACGATACCATCATTGCCGCCATAGACGAGTTGTTTGAGAAAGTCCTGAACCTCTCCCAGGTTGTGGACTTCTCGTCTGTGGTGATCCCAGTCGATCGTCATGGGTATGCTCTCCCCCGCATCGTCATGAATAGAAGACCTTTGTTCTGCATAGCATAATTCGCTCAAGCACGCTTTGGCCTTCTGGAGGGCAGGGGGAAAACTTGCCTAGGAGGCGCGAATTTTTCTGGCCCTCTCAACAGGTTTTTATTATGAACATAATAATCAACTTTACAAAGATGAATTTTTAATTCAAGTTTCGAGCCTTGAGAAGGAGAGAAGGCGCGCTGAAACGATCGGTATAAAAATGATCGATTGGCGGTCTTTACGAGCTCCAATGAGCCCGGCGTTTTGGTGCTGGCTCATCTGGAACCCATTGGGACACGAAAGAATTGGGGAAACAATCCGATGAAAACTAATCGATTGCTTGGATATTCTGTTGCCTGCCTGCTCGGTCTTGGCGCAGCCGCAACCGCCGCAGAGCCGGTAAGCAAAGAAGCCGTCCTGGAAACCTATGCCAATATCGCTGAAGCCAAATATGCCGACAGCCTGATTGCAGCCCAGAAGCTGCAAAGCGCTGTTGATGCCCTGATCGCCAATCCATCGGCCGATAGCTTGACGGCAGCGCGCGCCGCATGGCTTGCTTCCCGCGTGCCTTATCAGCAGACCGAAGTCTATCGCTTTGGCAACGCTATCGTTGATGACTGGGAAGGCAAGGTCAATGCCTGGCCACTGGATGAAGGCCTGATCGACTATGTCGACGCCTCCTATGGTGGCCCGACCGACGAAAACGAATATGCGGCGCTGAATGTCATCGCCAATCCGTCCTTTACCCTTTCGGGCAAAGAGATCGATGCCAGCGCCATCACGCCGGAGCTGCTGGCCGAGACCCTGCATGAAGCAGACGGCATCGAAGCCAACGTAGCCACCGGCTACCACGCCATCGAGTTTCTGCTTTGGGGGCAAGATCTGCACGGCACCGAGCATGGCGCCGGTGAACGCGCCTGGACAGATTATGCCAAGGGCGATGCCTGCACCAACGACAATTGCGATCGTCGTGCAGCCTACCTCAAGGCCGCAACCGATCTGTTGGTCTCCGACCTCGACTGGATGGCCAAGCAGTGGCAAATGGGCGGCGAAGCCCGCGCCACGCTCATGTCTGACGAAAATGCTGGCATCGTGACGATTGTCACCGGTATGGGCTCCCTTTCCTATGGGGAACAGGCCGGTGAACGTATGCGCCTTGGCTTGATGCTGAATGATCCGGAAGAAGAGCATGATTGCTTTTCCGACAACACCCATAACAGCCACTATTATGATGGTCTTGGCATCCGCAATGCCTATGTCGGCGAATATGTGCGCGTCGATGGCTCCCGTGTTTCCGGCCCGTCCCTGTCCGATCTGGTTGCAGCATCCGACAAGGCTCTTGATGATGAGCTGACCGGCAAACTCAACACCACCATGATCAAACTGGGTGCCATCAAGTCAGCCGCTGAAGCGGGCTTCAGCTACGACCAGATGCTGGCCCGTGGCAACGAAGGCGGCGAAGCCCTCGTCATGGGCGGTGTCAACGCGCTGGTTGATCAGACCAAATCCATTGAACGCGTTGTTTCCTCCCTCAAGCTCAACGATATCGAGTTTGAAGGGTCCGACAGCCTCGATAATCCGAATGCGGTTTTCCAATAAGCCCCTTTGAATGAAGACAAGGAGCGCGGCCTTTCCAGGCTGCGCTTTTTGCGTATCCGCTCCCTTGCAAGAAATGACGCGCATGCTCCGTCTCGGCCTTAAAACTTTGCCCTTGTTTGTCGCACTGCCTGCTGTTGCCGGTCCGCTGGACGAGCCACATCTATCCATCATTCCGCGGACTGCCTCGGAAGTGGAGCGCATTGCACGTGTAACGGCACCGCCGCAGGGCTTTGATGCTCCCCAGCGCTTTGAGGCTCTCTCGGCAGGGGCCGCGACTGTCCGGGTGCGCAAGGATGCCGATGCTTTTTCCGAGCCATCGGCGAGCATGAGCTTTGAAAGCGAGCTGGAGTTTGAGCTGGGCAAGGCGATGTTTGAAAAACTCTGGGTGTCGTCTCCCTCGTCAACCAAGGCCTCGGACGGCCTCGGCCCGCTTTACAATGCCCGCTCCTGTATGCGCTGCCACATCAATGATGGGCGTGGGCATCCCCCTGAAAGTCATGACGACAGCGCGGTCTCCATGTTCCTGCGCGTCGCGGTGCCCGATGAGGCCGACCCAATGGTCGAGCGCATTGAGGGCTACCACGGCACCATGCCCGACCCGACCTATGGCGGGCAGCTTCAGGATTTTGCTCTGGCCGGATATCCTGCAGAATATCGTCTGCAGATTGACTATCAAGAGATGAGCATACCCCTTGCTGGCGGGGATAAGGCCAGTTTACGCAAGCCAACTTACAAGGCTGCCGATCTAGCCTATGGGCCACTGCATCCCGATGCCACGCTCAGCCCCCGCATAGCGCCGCAGATGATTGGCCTTGGGTTGCTCGAAGCTATTCCGGCAGCGGATATTCTTGCCAAGGCCGACCCGGAAGACACTGATGGCGATGGGATTTCCGGCAAGCCCAATATTGTCTGGTCAGAGCGTTACCAGATGCCCATGCTGGGGCGCTTCGGCCTCAAGGCCGGTCGCCCGACGGTTGAGGAGCAATCAGCAGCAGCTTTCTTCCGCGATATAGGCATCTCCAATCCGCTCTTCCCTGATGCGTGGGGTGATTGCTCCTTGAACCAGAGCGACTGCCGCTCGGCGCCTCATGGCGACAAGGATGTGCGCGGGACGGAACTGGATGAGACTGGGCTTGATCTCGTCACCTTCTATAGTCGTCATCTCGGCGTTCCTGCGCGGCGCGATGTGGAGGACAAGGCGGTTTTGCGCGGCAAAAAGCTGTTTCATGAGGTCGGCTGCGCCAGCTGTCATACCCCGTCCTACGTGACCCATCGTCTCAAGGAAGAACCGGAATTGGGCTTCCAGCTGATATGGCCTTATACTGATCTTCTGTTGCATGATATGGGCGAAGGGCTCGCAGATGGCCAGCCCGAAGCCCGTGCTAACGGGCAGGAATGGCGCACGCCACCCCTCTGGGGCATTGGCCTCACCGAGCAGGTCTCCGGCCATCGCTTTTTCCTGCATGATGGCCGTGCCCGCTCTCATCTGGAAGCCGTGCTCTGGCATGGCGGAGAAGCCGAGCCTCAGAGAGACGCCGTTATCGCCATGCAGCCGGACGACCGCGCAGCCTTGATTTCATTTCTGGAAAGTTTGTAACCATGTGGAAATATTGCCTTATTCTTTACAGCTTGCTTCTCGCCCCGGCCTATGCGCAAGAGGTCGATATGCCAAAGCTCGTCACCAACGTGGTGAACGAGCATATTCTGCCCGGTTACGAACGTCTTGCGACCAGATCGGCTGCTCTCTCCAAAGCGGTCGAGACCAGTTGCCCGGATAATCTGGATGCGGTGAAGCTGGCTTATAATGAGGCTTTTGATGCCTGGATGGGTGTCAGTCATTTGCGCTTTGGGCCTTCTGAAGATAATAACCGCGCCTTTGCGCTGGCCTTCTGGCCCGACACAAGGGGCTTTACGCCCAAGACCCTTGCGAGCCTGCTCACAGACAATGATCCTGCTATTCATGATGCGGAAAAATTCACGACGGTATCCATTGCCGCGCGGGGCTTCTACCCGATGGAATTCCTGCTCTATGATACCCAGTTTACCGAAGAGCCTGCTCCTCAGCGCTGCGATCTGATGGCGGTCATGGCAAAGGATATCGCGAATAATTCTGCGGCCATCTTGAGGGATTGGCAGGCTGGCTACGGCGAGATGATGATCAAGGCTGACAATGATATCTACCGTGCGCCCGAAGAAGCGGTACGTCAGCTCTATACAGCGCTTACGACCGGCTTGCAGTTCACCGCTCAAACGCGCCTTGGTCGCCCGATGGGCAGCTTTGAAAAGCCACGCCCCAACCGCGCCGAAGCCCGACGCTCCGAGCGCTCACAGCGCCATGTTCTGCTCTCGCTTCAGGCAAACCGTCAGTTGGCCTCGCTTCTGTCGGAAAATGATGAGGATATCGATAGGGGCTTCGAGCGCGCGATCCGTATTGTTGAAGATTTGGACGACCCTGCCTTTGCTGGCGTCGGATCAATACAAGGGCGCATTCGCGTGGAGGCGTTGCAGGGCGCTATCACGCTCACCAATGATCTCGTGGCAGAGTATCTGGGGCCGAAACTGGGAATCTCTGCTGGCTTTAACGCACTGGATGGAGACTGATATGCCCGATCGTCGCTCATTTATCACTGGCCTGTTCGCTCTTGGCCTGTGCCCGTCTGTCACCTGGGCCGACGCAGGCAGTCCGGCTTTCTTGTCTGCCGCCCGAAAGCCCGATGGATCATATGCCCTGTTCGGCATTTCAGAGCAGGGGCGTACCATTTTCGAAATTGCCCTCCCCGGGCGCGGTCATGCCGCCGCCGCTCATCCCAGGCGGCCAGAAGCAGTGGCTTTCGCCCGCCGTCCGGGCAACTTCGCCATGGCGCTTGATTGCCGAAATGGTGAAACCAAGGCCGTGCTCCATTGCCCGAAGGGACGTCATTTTCAGGGGCACGGAGCTTTCTCGGAAGATGGCAGCCTGCTCTATACGGCCGAGAATGATTATGATCATGCGCGGGGCGTCATCGGCATCTGGAATGCTGATCAGGGCTACAAGCGCGTGGGCGAATTCGCTTCCCATGGCGTCGGCCCGCATGATTTAAAGCTGATGCCCGACAAGAAGCATCTGGTGATCGCCAATGGCGGCATCGAAACCCACCCCGATAGCGGGCGCGAGAAGCTCAATATTCCCACCATGAAACCCAATCTTGCCTATGTCACGCTTGATGGAGCTCTGGTGGAGATGGTGGAGTTGCCGCAGGCAATGCACAAAAGCTCGATCCGTCATCTCAGCCTTGGAGCCGATGGCACCGTGGCCTTTGCCATGCAGTGGCAGGGCGACATCAACAATGCGCCGGCCATGCTGGGCCTGCACAAGCGCGGCGAAGAAGCCCGCCTGCTTGAAGCGCCAGACAATGAGCAGCGCGTGCTGCAGGGCTATGTGGGCAGCGTCGCTCTGGATATGGAGCAGAAGCTGCTGGCCGCCTCGTCCCCGCGTGGCGGTGTGGTGCATCAGTTTGATACCGACACCGGCGAATTCTTGGGTGCGATTCATGAAGAGGATGTTTGCGGTCTAGCCATTCGCGATCACAAACTCGTCCGCACCAGCGGCATGGGCATCGTCTGTCTCTCTGAAGATATGGCGGGCACCCAGATGGACAAGATGCGCGTCACCCATCGCTATCAATGGGACAATCATCTAATCCCCATTGGCTAGACGAGGAGAGCAAGGCACATAAAAAGGCGACCGGATCTGGTCGCCTTTTTTGTTTCAGTCTGAGGGGCCGCGTCAAATGCGCTATGCACGCTCGCTTAGCACCAGCTGCTTGTCCATGCGCTCAAGGGCTGCACTGTTGTGCGTGATAAGCAAGATGGTGCGGTCTGTTTCATCGTCCAGAATCCGGTTGAGAATTTCCCGCTCCATCTGCGGATCAAGCCCTTCACCCGGTTCATCCAGAACCAGAATAGGCGCTGGGGAAAGCAGGGCACGGGCTATGGAAAGCCGTCGGATCTGTCCGCCGGAAAGCGTGCCGCCTGCTTCGCCGACAAAGCTATCAAGCCCCTCTTCCTGCGCGGCCACATAATCGGATAGCTGTACCTGATCGAGCACCTTATTGAGCATGGTGTCGCTCGCGTCCGGATTGGCCACCAGCAGGTTGCCCTTGAGGGTGGAGTTGAACAGATGCGGCTTTTGCGGCGCCACGGCAAAATGCGCTCGCAGGCTTTCGGCACTGAAGCGGCTATATGGCTGCCCGTCGATGAGAATTTCTCCGCCGGAGAGTGGCCAGAAGCCAACCAGTGCGTTGATGATGCTCGACTTGCCAATGCCTGAAGGGCCGACGATGGCAACCCGTTCACCCGGCGCAACTGAAAGGCTGAGCTGGTCAAAAGCACTTGGGGCGCCTTCTTCATAGGCAAGGCTTACGGCCTTGAGTTCCAGTGAAGGAGTTGCCGTCGGCTTGATGTCGATGGCCTCTTCGCTCCATGCGGAAATCCCTTTGGGCTCCTGATCCGTCAGGCCAAACAGGCGCTTGGCTGCAACCTGCGTTTCGATGAAAGCGCGGATGGCAACGGGCAGGGGCACGATGACCTCGAAGCTCGCCATGGCAAACAGCATCAGCATCGGCAGGATCGGGCCTTCAAAGCTGCCGTCGCTGACTTTGGGAATGATGAACCAGAGAGCCGCGAACATGGCAAGGCTGGCCGCAAGGGTCAGCGCGCTTTGCGACGCAGCCTGAAGCTTGGCAAGCCGCAACTGGCTGGTGCATAGGCCGCTCGATTGCGCTTCAACCGTCTGGCGGTAATCATCATCGCGGCCATAGACCAGCATTTCGCGCAGGGCCTGTTGCCCTTCCACCAGCGTGGACCGCATCTGCGCGGATTTCAGCACCTGATCGCTGGCAGCCTTGCGCCCGAAATGGTGAATGAGCCATGGGGTCAGGATGCCGCCGAGGAAATAGAGCACGATCAGCGAAAGGGCCAAGCCAGCGGAGAAATAGCCGGCAAAGAAGCAGAAAATGGGAACCGCAATGAGAGCAACCAGCGAAGGCACCAGAACGCGCAGATAGAAATTCTCCAGCGTGGTGATATCCGCCCCGATCCGCGAGAAGACATCGCCGCTTTTCATGCCCTGCAATCCGGCGGGAGCCAGTGGCTCCATACGGTCATAAAACCAGCGCCGCATCTCAGCCACCAGTCGGAGGGTTGCCTCATGGGTAACCAGTCGCTCGGCATAGCGCCCGACCGTGCGGGTGATCGCCATGGCGCGGATGATGGCCGCCGGAGTGAAATAATTCATGGTCACGCCAGCCAATCCGGCCAGAGCCATGGCGGCAATGAACCAGCCGGAAATGGACATCAGGATCACATTGGCCAGCGCCGTGATCAGCGAGAGGAAAACCCCAAGGATAATCCAGCCGGTCCAGGGACGCATCAGCCCGAGCAATTTTTTGAACTCAGCCATGCTGCACCTCCGTGGATTTGCTCTCGAAGCTGGAACGCACCAGCCCCGCATAGGCGCCATCTTTCTCTATCAACGCGTTGTGGGGGCCCATTTCGGCGATTTTGCCCTGCTCCAAGACGAGAATGACATCTGCCTGCTCGATCGTGTGCAAGCGGTGGGCGATGGTTATCGTCGTTGCGCTTTGCTCCAGAGCGTGAAGCGCATTCTGGATTCTGGCTTCATTCTCGCGGTCAAGATGCGCCGAGGGCTCATCAAGCAGCACCAGCGGTGCGTTGCGCAAGAGGGCCCGTGCAATGGCGATTCTTTGAATTTGCCCGCCGGAAAGCCCTGCGCCTTTTTCGTTGAGCTGATGGTTATAGCCATCGCTCAGCCCCGTGATGAAGTCATGAGCCTGTGCCAATTTGGCCGCGGCCTCAACGGCTTCTATCCCCGCATCTGGCTGTCCATAACGGATGGCATCCAGAATGCTGCCTGAGAAGAGCGTCGGCTTTTGTGGCACATAGGCCAACTGCGCACGCCACTCCGCGATCGGAAGGGTGGAAAGATCAAGGCCATTGACCAATATCTGGCCTTCACTCGGTTGGGCGAGCCCCAGAATCAGATCGATGATCGTGCTCTTGCCAGCGCCGGACGGGCCAACAAGGGCAAGGCTTTGGCCTGCAGCAAGCGTAAATGAAACATCCTCAAGCGCACGAGATCCATCGGGATAGACAAAACCAACAGAACGGAATTCAAGCGAAATTCCCTGCTTGAGATCTGGCAGTGCATCAAGGGAGCCCTCTTTCTTTTCCGAGCCATCGTCCATTTCCATGACGGAGACCATCGTTTCGGCTGCCCCGACTGCTTCCATGCGGGCATGATAATGGGTGCCCATGTTGCGCAGAGGCAAATAGAAATCCGGTGCCAGCAGCAGAACATAAAAGCCGTCAAAGAAGGTCATGTTGCCATAAAGCAGCCGAAAGCCGATGAACACGGCGATAATGGCGATCGAAACGGTCGCAAAAAATTCCAGAACCAGCGAGGAGAGAAAGGCCACACGCAACACACTCATCGTGGTGCGGCGATAGCTCTCGGCCATGCGTGATACGGTTTCCGCTTCCCTGCGCGAGGCATTGAAAAGCTTGAGCGTCGTCAGACCCTGAATCATGTCAAGGAAGTGGGCGGAAAGCCGCGCCAACTTGCGCCATTGCTTCTGGTTGAGCCGCTCGGTTCCCTTGCCGATGAGGATCATGAAAACAGGAATGAGCGGCGCGGTAACCACCATCACCACCGCCGACAGCCAGTCCCGTGTGAGGGTTACCGCCAGAATGGCGAAAGGCAGCAGCACCGTCATCACCATCGCGGGCATATAGCGGGCAAAGTAGCCTTCCAGCGCTTCGATGCCTTCGGTCAATGTGGTGACCTGATCTCCAACAGCATTTTCGCTGCCGCGCTCAAGGATAGGGCCCTTGGCGATGAGGCGCGTAAGCAGATCCTTGCGCAATGTATGCTTGAGATCAATGGCGGCTTTGAGAGCCAGACGCTCGGAAAAATAGGAAAGAACCGCCCTGAGAACAAACAGGATAAGCAGTGGAGGCAAAAGAAACAGCAGATCTGTGAGCGTTGCCTGATGGGTTAGGACTGAATCGACACAGAAGGCAATCACTCCCATTTGCACGATCAAAACGATGCCGGCAGCAAAGGAAAGGACAATGGAAAGATTGAGAGGCCGCCGGGCTCTGCGCGACTGGGCTTTGAGAAAGGCTGAAATGTGTTTCGTGGACATTGAGGTCCCTGATTGTTCGGCCTTTATTGGCCCACATACGACATGACCGGGCGGACCCGGTCATGAAAAGGTTTATAATGGTTGAAAGGTGCTAATCAAGTATCCTTTTCGCCATAGTTATCTTGGGCTTCATACCACATCACATTGATCACGCCGACGGAAAGGGCGGCAGTCAATCCAAGGATCCATGCAAAATACCACATTATTAGATTTCCTTTCCGGTTATCAGTAAGCCGAATGGCTGCGTGCTTCGATTTCGTCCATCGTGACCCGACCCCACATGCGCCAGTAGCACCAGAGGGTGTACATCAGCACGATCGGCACGAAGATAACTGCCGTCCAGAACATGACCGTCAGGGTCAGGTGGCTGGAGGTCGCATCCCAAACCGTCAGTGAGGAGCGCGGATCAGTGGTGGATGGCATGATGAACGGGAACATGGACAGCCCCGCAGTGGAGATGATGCCAGTCATGCCCAGCGCGCTGAACAGGAAGGCAAAGCCACCTTTGCCAGCCTTGCTCATCAGAGCCATCAGAAGCGGGCAGAGAATGCCAAGGGCCGGAGCTAGAATGGCAATCGGATAATTGCTGTAGATATTGAACAGCGCACCGGCTTCGCGAGCCACTTCCTTGGCAAGCGGGTTCGGCATGGCATCATAGGCTGGCTGGCTGACGATAACGAACCAGTTGAAGTTGCCTGCCCAGATCCACAGACCGGCAAGAGCAAACAGCACAGCCGTTGCAACACCGGCATAGAAGCCATATTGACGTGCCCGCGTAGCGACCACTTCATCGGCCCGCATTTGCAACCATGTGCTGCCGTGTCCGGTGAGCATGGCAACCGAGACCAGCCCGGCCAGAATGGCGAACGGGTTGAGCAACGGCAACAGGGCCCACAGGAATTTGGCGTCATAGGTCACACGCAGGAACTCGTCCAGATGGAACGGAACACCCTGCAGCAGGTTGCCGAAAGCAACACCGAAGATCAGGGACGGGATGAAGCCACCGGCAAACAGTCCCCAATCCCATGCGTAGCGCCAACCCTGATTCTCGATCTTGGAGCGATAGTCAAAGCCGACAGGGCGGAAGAACAGGGCAAACAGCACCAGCAACATGGCTAGATAGAAGCCCGAGAATGCAGCTGCATAAACAGCAGGCCACGCCGCGAAGATGGCGCCACCGGCGGTGATGAACCACACCTGGTTGCCGTCCCAGTGCGGGCCGACAGTGTTGATGATGATGCGGCGTTCCGGGTCATTTTTGCCGAGGAATGGCAACAAGGTGCCAACCCCCATATCCATGCCATCAGTGATGGCGAAGCCGATAAGCAGCACGCCTACGAGCGCCCACCAGGCAAATTTCAGGATTTCATAATCGATAATCATCGCTTTTTCCTATCAGTGGGTCTTACTCAGCCGGAGCCAAAGACGACGGCTTGGATTGTTCATGGTGATAGCGACCGGTGTGGAGCGAGCTCGGGCCCAGTCGTGCAAACTTGAACATCAGCCACACTTCGATGACCAACAGGAAGGTGTAGAAGGCGAGGAAGCCGGTGAGCGAGAAGATCAGATCCGCGATCGTCAGGCTGGATGCAGCCAGGAAGGTCGGCAGAACTTCACCGATAGCCCAAGGCTGACGGCCATATTCGGCCACGAACCAGCCAAGCTCGACAGACAGCCACGGCAACGGAATGCAGATGACCAAAAGTTTGAGCAGCCAGCGCTTTTCCTCGATCTGCTTTTTGGCAGTGTAGTAGAAGGAGAGGGCGAACAGGCCGAGCATGGTAAAGCCGAAGGCCACCATGATACGGAAGCTCCAGAACAGATATGGCACGGACGGAATGGAATCTTCCACCGCTGCCGTAATCATCTCGTCAGTTGCATCCATCGGATTGTCGATATAGCGCTTGAGAAGCAAACCATAGCCCAGATCTTTCTTATGCAGGTTGAAGACAGCCTTGGTTTCTTCAGACTTGTCACCGGCACGCAGCATGGTGAGCTTGTCATAGGCGATCATGCCTGAGCGAATACGGGCTTCATGCTGGTCTTTTAGATCGGAAATACCGATCACCTGCTTGTCTAGCGAGCGCGTGGCGATGAGGCCCATGACCCATGGAATCTCGATGCCATAGTCGACCCGCATTTCTTTATCATTCGGCCAGCCGATCAGGTTGAAGGAAGCCGGTGCTTCTTCGGTGTGATATTCCGCCTCAATTGCGGCCAGTTTCACCTTCTGCACATCGCCCAGTTCATAACCGGATTCATCACCCAGCACGATAACCGAAAGGGACGCAGCAAGGCCGAAGCCGGCGGCCACAGCAAAGGAGCGCTTGGCAAAGGCCAGATCGCGGCCCTTGAGAATATACCATGCAGAGATGCCGATTACGAACATGGAAGCTGTGACATAGCCAGCGGCAACCGTATGTACGAATTTCACCTGTGCGACCGGGTTGAGGACCACTTCAGCGAAGTTGGTCATTTCCATGCGCATGGTTTCGGCAGAGAATTCAGAGCCGACAGGATTTTGCATCCAACCGTTGGCAACCAGAATCCACAAGGCCGAGAGGTTCGATCCCAAAGCGGTAAAGAAGGTCACCGCCAGATGCTGGCGCTTGGAAAGCTTGTCCCAGCCAAGGAAGAACAGACCCACGAAGGTGGATTCAAGGAAGAAGGCCATCAGGCCTTCGATGGCAAGCGGCGCACCGAAGACATCCCCCACATAGTGGGAATAGTAAGACCAGTTCGTCCCGAACTGGAATTCCATCGTCAGACCGGTGGTCACACCCAGGGCAAAGTTGATACCGAACAACTTGCCCCAGAATTTGGTCATGTCTTTATAGACTTCCTTGCCGGTCATCACATAGACCGATTCCATGATCACGAGCATCCATGTGATGCCCAGCGTCAGGGGTACGAAAAGAAAGTGGTAAAGCGCGGTGGCGGCAAATTGCCAACGCGACAGATTGACGAATAGATCGCCATAAATAGGTTCCATGACAGCTCTCTTTGATGCTGTATCAACCCATTTGCAGGGGGTTTGGTCCCGTAGCAGTCAGGATCCTGCAGTTTGGTCGATTGGTCAGTTATTAAGTGAACAGAATGTTGGGCGTTTAAAGAAGTGGAGGCGCGCGGCTGGTGCCAACGCGGGGAGAAAGAGACAGCGTCCCGTCAGAAGGGGCGGTTGGCCAGAAAACTGTTCTAATCGAATGGACTGGCCGTTCGCAAGGCTGTGTATGATTATTGAAGCCAAGATCGTGCAGCGCTGTGAGAGCACAGATTGCGCAGTCCTTTTCGAGGGTGGCCGGGGTCTCTTCTCCATCGAAAGAAACTGCAGCCAAGCCGTTGGCTGTACAGATGATTCCGAAATACATATCGTCACCCGACGTGCCAGCTGCGGCTTCCGCGCTGGTGGACAGGTGAATACCGAAGGCCAGAACCTGCAGCCACATAGCGCACAAAGCGAGCAAGGTAATGGCTCGTTGGCTGTGCAGGCGTCTAAACAGGGTGGGGTTCTGGTTCATCGATCGTCGTTCGATTTCGTTTGAATTCGGAATGGTCTTGCATGCACAGTGCGTTTGTGCGCAAAAGTGCATTTTGTATTCATATTTGAAAATCAAGAGCTTTTACATGGGGCATCTCGCCACACCCTGAACCGAGTCCCCAGTCTATCCCTAGTCCTGCTCTGCGAAAACACTGCGACTTATGGGATTTTGGTAGCATCGCCTTACCTCTTAAGTGGATAACGCTGCACAAAACGATTGCTTTGGCCTTTCTTGCGCCTCGTCCCTTAAAAAATCTGCGTCCTTCAGGCTCATGCAACAGCCTGACGCAAGTTTGCACGGTCATTTTGGATATCAATTGCGAACCCGATGCGACGAGCGCGCCAAAGCGAGGATTAAATGAGCAACTCAGACGGCTTGATGGGAAAATATTTTTCTCTGCACTCCTCTTTGGGAACGAGCTTGCTGCAGATAATTGGTTTGGTGCTTGCAGTGTCTATGGCCAATTCTGCTGACGCCAAGGCCCCTGCAAACAGTAAAACGGTTGAAGCGGGAATAAGTTCCAACGAAAAAGCAAAAACCGTTGACCAGATCGACGCCAACAGTTTTTGCGAAAATATCTCCGATCTGGCGTCAGAACAGAGATACGCCTGGCAGCTACAAAATCTCATTGCGCTGCAAAGCGACATAGACGGGCGCATTGAAAAGCTCGAAGCACTTCGCGCCGACGTCAAGGGCTGGATCGCCAAACGCGACAAGGTGCTCAGCGACGTCAAGGAACACATCATCACGGTTTACGAACGCATGCGCCCGGAAGCGGCCGCTGAACGGCTCGCCGCTGTTGATGATCAGGTTGCCATCGCGCTTCTTGCCAAGATGAAGCCACGTGTCGTGAGCGCCATTCTCAACGAAATGGATGCCGCCAAGGCATCTGACCTGACGCAGGAAATGGCGTCGCTGGTCGAAATCAAGTCTGGAGAACGGGATCAATGACCACTCTTCTCACCAAAGCTCTGGTTCCCCTGTTCGGGATTCTGCTGCTTGCCGGATGTGCCAACAATCAGGAGAAGATCGGGGCCACCCCGGAATTGTCTCCCATGGGCAATGGCTTGCGTCAGCCGATGATCAATCCGACGCTTGTCGGCTATCAGCCAACCCAGCGAAGAAGCTTTCATGCCATCTGGACCGAAGACCGTAATCAGTTCTTCCTTGAACCTCGCGCCAAGCGGGTTGGGGATGTCTTGACGGTTCTCATCAATATTGAAGATGAAGCCAGCCTCGACAATGCCTCCGATCGCAGCCGCGACAGCTCTGAGAAGCAGTCTCTGGGCTTCGGGTTCAGCCTCTTCGGCTTCGGCGAAGACGGCGAAGCGGATCTGGATGCGGATTCAAAAAGTTCCACCAAAGGCAAGGGGGCCATCAACCGCAAGGAAGAGATTGATTTGCAGATTGCTGCTGTCGTGACCCAGGTTCTGCCCAACCATAATCTTGTGATTTCCGGCAGTCAGGAAGTCCGCGTTAACGCAGAGGTCCGGGTTCTCAATGTCGAAGGCATCGTGCGCCCGCGTGATATCGCTGCAGACAATGTCATCACCTACGACAAGATCGCCGAGGCACGCATTTCCTATGGTGGCCGCGGACGCATTACCGAGATGCAACAGCCCGCATGGGGCCAGCAGGTTTATGATCGGTTTGTGCCCTTCTAGGAAGCATCACCGCAACCCGTTTGAGGATGTGAGGGCCAGCCTCTCGCATCCGCTTCCGCACTCCCAATCCAATCGAGCAAGTTTGAGAAGGATAAACCGCCAAGATGTCGAATATTATGGTTTTGCCAGATGGTGAAGTGAAGGCCAAGTCGAGCAAGTCTGACATGGGCCTGTTTGTCACGATCCTCATCATGACGCTTCTGGCCGCCGGAATTGGCGCTTTTGTTGGCATGCAACTGGTCAACCAGACCCGCCACATCGTTCTGGAAGAAAAGAGGGAGAGAGAAAATCCTCCCGTTCATGCACTTTACGATAGCCCCAGCGAAATCGTCGGGATCAAACCGATCATCGTGAATTTGGCCGGGGTCGAAAAAGCATTCGTACGTGTCCAGGGTTCCATTGTTTTCAACGAAAGCGCAATGGAACAGTCCAAAATTCTGGTCAGTCAGGTGGAAAGCGACATCGCAGCCTATCTCAGAACCCTCAAGGTCTCTGATCTGGAAGGGGCAACCGGATTGCAGAATTTGCGGGAAGACCTCAACCAGAGGGCTAAAATCAGGGCGGATGGCAGTATTCGTGAATTCATTCTCGAGACGATGGTGATCCAGTGAAAAGACTAGCTTACGGCCTCTCCCTCTTTCTGCTGCTTGCCAGCCCGGCATGGGCCCAGTCGATCGATCTGAACAGCATTCTGCCAAGTGGAGAAGCCTCCGCATCAGGCCGGATGATCCAGCTGATTGCCCTTATCACGGTTCTGTCCCTGGCGCCGGGGCTCCTGATCATGGTGACAAGCTTCATCCGCTTCTCGATCGCCTTTTCCTTCTTGCGTTCGGGTATGGGGCTGCAATCAACGCCCTCCAACATGGTGATGATCTCTCTGGCGCTCTTCATGACCTTCTATGTCATGGGACCAACTTTTGATCAGGCCTGGAAAAATGGCGTGCAGCCACTGCTCGATAACCAGATCACCGAAGCGCAGGCTTATGAGCGCGTGGCTTCGCCCTTCCGTTCTTTCATGCTTCAGCATGTGCGGGATGAAGATATCGGCATGTTTTCCGATCTGGCCATCGCCAATCTCAATGCCACGGAGGCAACCTCACCGGACGAAGTGGAGATGCGGGTGCTGATCCCTTCCTTCATGATTTCCGAGCTTAGGCGCGGTTTTGAAATGGGCTTCCTGATCGCCTTGCCCTTTCTGGTGATCGACCTGATCGTTGCGACCATTACCATGTCCATGGGCATGATGATGTTGCCTCCCACGGCCATTTCGCTTCCCTTCAAGGCGCTCTTTTTCGTGCTGATCGACGGCTGGAACATTCTCGTCGGCAGTCTCATACGATCTTTCTTCTAAAGGGGAGAGTCTCTCTCCCTTTATCCCAAGGCAGCAAAGCCCTCTTGCCAGGCACTGTTTCAGTGTCTGGCCTTTTTTGTTCCGACAGGCCTTTAGTCAATCTGCTTGGCTTTATCGAAAAGGCGAGAAAACTTCGCTGAAAATTTGAATTAAAACATAAAATAATAAAATAAAATCAATGAGATAGGTGATATTCCGACAGCTTCAGGCAAGCTTGGTGGCTTAAGACTGGATTATCGGAATTTGATGGAGAATCCAAATGGAACCTGTCTATTTGATGAAGCTGGCAAATGCGCATCAGAATTGGCTCTCGGTTCGCGAGAACACGATCGCCCAGAATGTCGCCAATGCCAACACACCAGGCTATCGGGCAAAGGACGTGGAAAGCTTCACCGCGCTCTTTGACAAAGCCCATGTTCGCATGGCCAGCACCCAACCTGGACACATGACCGCCATGAATGCTGCAACGCGGAGTGTCGATGTTGAGAAGAAGGATAGCTGGGACGTCACATATTCCGGAAACTCGGTCTCACTGGAACAGGAAATGATGAAAGCCGGTGAAGTCGCCCGAGATCATACTCTGACAACGAATTTGATCAAATCCATCCACAGTATGATGTTGATGGCAGCGAAGGCACAGTGATGATTGATCCTCTTTCCGCGACATTTCGCATCTCCTCTACCGGATTGTCCGCGCAGGCAGAGCGCATGCGTGTCATTTCCGAAAACCTGGCAAACGCCCAGTCGACCGGAGCGACCCCCGGCTCCGATCCCTATCAGCGCAAAACAATTGTCTTTTCCGAAGAGATGGATCGGGCAGCCGGTGCGTCACTCGTGAAGGTCAAGAATGTCGGTATCGATAACGCGCCCTTCTCGGTTGAATATGATCCTACCAATCCGGCCGCTGACGAGAACGGGCAGGTGAAAATGCCGAACGTCAACACCATGATCGAACTGGCCGACATGCGCGAGACCAATCGCAGCTATGAAGCCAACCTCAAGGTCATGACCCAGACACGCAGCATGGTTCTGCGCACCATCGATCTGCTCAGGAGCTAGTGATGATAGACAGTTTGAATTCAGTATCCAGCCTGACGACCCGGGGCAGTGACTTCAACGGCGTTTCGGAAACACGCTTCATCAGCAATAGCGGCCAAACGGCTGCGATTGATGTGACCGGCGAGGTCGATGAATCGGGCAACACATTCGCTGATTATTTCTCCGGCGTAACCACAGACGCGATCAACACGGTCAAGATGGGTGAAACTGCTGCCATTGAAGGCATAGAGGGCAAGGAGTCCGTGCAGAATGTGGTGGACGCCGTGATGAATGCCGAACTGGCGCTGCAAAGCGCAATCGCCATTCGAGACAAGGTTGTCGCCGCCTACCAGGAAGTCAGCCGTATGACCATCTAGCGGCCCGGGGAGACAGCGGACAGGCTCCGCGGGTCTCCTTTGTCATGGATGTCACGTTATATTTCAGATCGAGGGAAAAACAATGAAAGCTCTTGCCATTGCTGCGACCGGAATGAGCGCGCAGCAGCTCAATGTTGAAGTGATTGCCAACAACATATCCAATATGAACACAACCGGCTTCAAGCGGGCGCGTGCCGAATTCACCGATCTCCTTTATCAGGCCGTGCGCGTGCAGGGGGTTCCCAACCGCACCGGTGAAGCGCCGATTCCGGAAGGAGCCCAGCTTGGTCTTGGTGTGCGGGCTGCCGCGATCCGCAATCTGCACAGCCAGGGCACCTTGAACAACACATCAGGCACCTACGATCTGGCCATCGATGGCAAGGGCTGGTTCACGGTCAGCAATGCCGATGGCGACACTTTTTATACCCGTGCCGGATCTTTCAATACCAATGGCGAGGGCCGTCTCGTAACCTCGGATGGTTATCCGATCGAACCGGCCATCTCGGTTCCTGATGGGACGACTGACATCGAGATCAACGAGACCGGTCAGGTCTACGCCAAAATTGACGGGCAGGATGCGCCTCAGTTGCTGGGGCAGCTGCAGTTGGCTGTCTTTGCCAATGATTCCGGTCTGGAAGCCAAGGGCGCCAACCTGTTTGCCGAAACCGAAGCCTCAGGGGAAGCTGTTGAAGGCAATGCCGGTGACGAGGGATTTGGCATTATCCGTCAAGGCTATCTGGAAGATTCCAACGTCGATCCGGTCAAGGAAATCACCGCTCTTATCGCAGCCCAGCGCGGTTATGAAATGAACTCCAAAGTCATTCAGGCCGTTGATGACATGGCTGGTGTTGTAACGCAGGGAATACGCTAATGAGCGCGGTGCTACAAAGGCGGGCTCCGACCATGGCTGAACAGCAGCTCCGGCTGCTGTCTGTGCTGGGGGCAACAGTCATTCTTATTTGCTTATGGGCACAGCAGGCATTGGCAGCCACCCCGGCGGTCACATTACCTGTGCCACGCGCCACAATCGCGCAGGGGCAGGTCATCACATTGTCAGCCCTGGAAAAACGGCGTTTCAGAGCCAACAGGATCGACCGCTTTTCGGTGGTACCCAACATCAATGACCTTCTGGGCAAGGAAGCTGTGCGCCAACTACCGGTCGGTGAGCCCATTCCCAAGTCGGCCTTGCGGCGGCGTGAAGCCGTCAAACGTGGTGAGCCCGCTCAACTGGTGTTTCAGGATCGCGGTCTGGAAATCGTTGCCCATGTCGAGCCTCTTGAGGACGGCATCGTGGGGGAGATTATCCGGGTGCGGAATGTAGATACCGGGCTGATCATCGTCGGGCGTGTTGAAGAAAATGGAACGATTTCGATAGGGCCATAACATGAAGACTTTCAGCAGATGCCTTGCGGCAGCCCTTTGCACCCTGTTGCTGGCAACAAGTGTCAATGCGGCCGTGCGTATCAAGGATGTGACCTCTCTGGAGGGCATGCGCGATAACCAGATCATCGGCTATGGACTTGTTGTCGGGCTGAAGGGCTCGGGCGATACGATGCGCAACTCGCCCTTTACCGAGCAATCGCTACAATCCATGCTCGATAGCATGGGGGTCAATGTGCGCAACGCCAACCTGAGAACCCGCAATGTTGCCGCTGTTGTGGTGACAGCCAATTTCCCTGCCTTCGTCAAAAAAGGCACAAAAATCGATATCAATGTGGCCTCACTGGGAGATGCATCATCTCTCTCAGGTGGCACGCTGATTGCCACCCCGATGATGGGATCCGACGGCAAGGTTTATGCCGTTGCGCAAGGCGGGCTTGCGGTAGCCGGATTTTCCGAACAGGGGGCTGCTCAATCCTTGCAGGAAGGCATTGCAACATCGGGCATGATCCCCAATGGCGCCATCGTCGAGCGAGAACTTGCAGACGAATTCATCAATCTGCGTTCCTTTGTGTTGCAACTGACCAACCCAGATTTCAACACGTCCGTGCGCATAGCCGATGCTATCAATGCTTTCACGCGTGAACGCTATGGCGTGAGGCTGGCAAAGGAGAGGGATTTTCGCTCGGTTGTTCTGCGCAAGCCGGGAAAGGTCAGCGCCACACGCTTTATTGCCCAGATCGAAGGCTTGGTCATTCAGCCCGATACGCCGGCCAAGGTTGTCGTGGATGAACGAACGGGAACCGTCGTCATCGGCAATCATGTGCAGATCTCCACAGTCGCAGTCACCTATGGCAGCATGGTGGTGCGCATAACCGAAAGACCGATGGCCAGCCAGCCTGAGCCATTCTCGGAAAATGGGCAGACCGTGGTCTTGCCGGACACGAGCATTGATGTAAACCAGGATGGTGGCTCTCTCTCCATCATCGGAGGGACGGACTTGCAGACCATTGTCAGTGGTCTCAACCGGATTGGGCTCAGACCATCAGGGGTAATCTCCATCCTGCAGACCATGAAAACGGTCGGGGCATTGCAAGCAGAACTTGTAATCCAGTAGGAGAGGGGCTAAGGCCCCGCAAACCGGCCCAGGCGAGCCAGAGACGACCGTTGAGAGCCTCTGGCTTGTGTCGGCAAGCAAGCATACCATCACCGTAGGTTAATGAGAAAGGGCCGTTTAAGGCCCTTTTTTATTGGGCGTTCGTGTCGATTATGCCCGCTGCGTGCGGCTGGAGAAGGGCGGATTAAATCGTCTGTTGGATATATTGGGAAACAGTTTGGTACTAAAAGAGGGCATAAGCAAATTTAACAATGTCAGTTTATGTGTACTAAGTAATACCACGAAGAAAGCTTATCCAAAGCATAAAATTTGAAAAGTTATTGTTTCAATGGTGTTATTGGATTGTGTGTAATATAATTGTAAACAGTCATTAACTATTTCCAGATCCGTGCCTTGATTGTGTCAAAGTCGAGGCATAAATATTGAGTAAATCGAGTGCATTAGGGTACTTGAATAAAATCCTTCCGAAAAATTGCGCCACTTTTAGACATAATTCTACTAAAAGGACGCCCTTCTCATTTATATTTCTTTTTCCGCGCCTTCTGAAAGCTGTTTTGAAGCGTGTGTTTTCTAGTGACGGCAGCGCCTCATTGCAATACCTCTATATCTACCAAGAATGGAGTATTTCGATGATCGTACTAATTGAAAAGCGAGAGTTGGTGTCTGACGGCTATACCGCCGGATTTCAGCGTGAAGGGGTGCCATCCATCGGTATTGTTCCGCAGGAGTTTGGCAGCTGGGTCACCAGTCTCTCAGATACAGATATCAATGCGGTTGAAGCTTTCCTTTTGGGGGATTGTGAGGAGAGGAGCAGTTATCCTGGCCTCATTCGCTCCCGTTGCCGCAAGACCCCTCTCATCGCACTGAATGATAAAACCTCTCTGGAACAGACCCTGGATCTGTTTGCAGCCGGTTTTGATGACGTGGTTAGCAAACCCATCCATGTAAAAGAAATCCTCGTCAGGGCTGCTGTGATCAGCCGTCGAGCAGGAGTAGAAGCTGAAATGCAGCATGAAGAAGGTGATGTCCGTGTTTATTTCGACGGACGGTCTCCGGAGATTTGCGGTGAAGCACTTGAGCTTCCGCGTCGTGAACGTCGCATTCTGGAATATCTCGTCAAGAACAGAGATCGCCGTGTCAGCCGCGCCCAGATCTACAATGCGGTTTACGGACTGCTGAACGAAGATGTCGAGGAAACCGTTGTAGAAAGCCATATCAGCAAGCTGCGCAAGAAACTGAAGCTGCGCCTTGGATATGACCCGATCGATTCAAAACGGTATCTTGGCTATATGTTCAACGCTCTCTCTGAGCAAGGCTAAGCATAAAATCCGACCCAAGGCCTTTGACCCCGGCTTATACTGGACCGGAGCAAGAGCCCAAAGGAGACCAAGACAATCACGGCAATTGGCCGTAAACAGATTAAACGAAGTTATTTGAAGAATTGCACTTATATTGGTGTTTCGGCATGAAGGCCGAAATGGAAAGATCTTCTCCCGAAAGGCAACCCGCCTTGAGGGTTTTCAAAAAGAAAAACGGTACATTGAGAAGCAGCATGAAGCGTGCTCTCAAATACCCCGTCGTTGTTCTTCACGCTTGATGTGAAGGGCTGATGGACCATGGCTCATACCGCCTCGAAACGAGCCGTGGCTGGCTTCTTGTGCCTGAATGCAAGGATAAGTCCGCAGGAGCGAATAGCATGAGCCCCATCTGGGGCATGTCGCGGCGTCACGCGGGACTATAGCCACCATATAGCCAACGGCAGGATTGCGTTCTGGAACAACCTGAGCTGGCGCCTGTCCGACACTTGCCCTTACTGCCGGACCAAATGCTCCACTCTCTCACTAAATACATGAAATGCCGGTCTAACAGCCTGAAGCAGACCGAAGAAGCTCAGCAGGACGCTTGGATATATCAGCCTGCCCAACCCAGCCTGCCCAACCCAGCCTGCCCAACCCAGCCTGCCCAACCCAGCCTGCCCAACCCAGCCTGCCCAACCCAGTCTGCCCAACCCAGGCTGCCCAACCCAGGCTGCCCAACCCAGTCTGTTTGACAGGCGATCCCAGCGATTTTCAGACAAGGTTGGGGTGGACACAGCCCAGAGCGCACGCATAACCTCATACAGCCCTCAGACGCCACTGGCAGAGGCGGGGGCATCGTTGGGTTGCTTCGGGCTAATGAGGTCTTGCGGGAATTGGAGACGAAGAAAAGGCGTGTAGCGGTCGGGCATCGGGGAGAGGCGACCGGAGACAGGCAAGCAGCATGGGGCCGGAAGGCTAGCCGGGAGGTCTGGTTCCATTGAGACTTGATTCCATAGAGGACCAAAACCTTAAAGGTCCAGAACCTTAAAGGCCCAAGTCTATGTCTGGCAGCTGCAACCTATTTGAAACGGCATGGAGAAACACTCCACCCATGGTAAAGGCGGGGTGTTTAAAAGCCACTTTCGATGTGGTCGTACACGATTTGGGTAAAGCTGGTAATCTGGGTGCCGATGAAGGTGCCGCTTGCGATGAGCATCAGGAAAATGACAAGGATCTTGGGAATGAAGGTCAACGTCATTTCCTGCACCTGCGTCAAGGCCTGAAACAGGGCGATAGCCAGACCGATGACCATTGCAGCCCCCACAGCGGGGCTGGCTGCAACAATCACGGTCCAAAAGGCTTCTCGAACAAGATCGAGTGCATCAACTTCATTCATCAGGAAATCGTCACCCCTGGGCCGACAAGCACATTCGTGCCATCGTCGAGGCTCGCGACAACGCCGTCTGTCGCTATGGTGACAGAGGCAATCGTGCCTGAAATCTCCGAGCCATTACGCGTGGCCGAGAGGGTCTTGCCAACAAGCGATGTCGACTGGTTCACATAGAGCTGGGAGAGCACATTGTCGAGCTTGTTGTTGGTCTGGATATTCTGTTCGACATTGGAGAAGGACGCCAGCTGCCCCATCTGCTCGGACATGTCGGTCGGGTTGGTCGGATCCTGATACTGCATCTGGGTGACCATCATCTGCAGGAATGCGTCATAGTCAAGGGTCATGGCGCTGGAGACGCTGGAGGAAGACTGGGTAGAGGCTGCAGATGTGCTTGATGTAACGGGTGAAACGGACATTCTGTTTAATCCTTCTTGCCGCAGGGTGAAAGACCTGCCTGAGCTGTCAGATTGATTGACATGGTGATCTGGTTAGAAACGGGCTTCTGGCGATGGTGACTGGTCGAAGCGCATATCCTTGTTTTCATGGACATCCACGACATCGCTCAAGAGGCTTTCTTCCAGCGCATAGAGAGCCCGAATGCGTTTCATGGCCTCGTAATAGTTGCCGGCATTGACCACATCCACAATTTCCTGAATGCCTGCACAGAGTCGATAATGATCGACCGTGTCGGTCAGACTGCGAGCGAATTTCAGGAATGTCTTGTGTGCCTCTTCGATGTTGGTCGGAGAGGTGAACATCATCTGGGCAATGAAATAGAGCTGCCGCAGTGGCGTGGTTGTTTCGTCGGCCTGAATGATGTGGTTCTCGAGCAGGAATTCCGCTTCATTCAATAGTTCGATGGTTGTCTTCTTGGGAAAACGGATCACTGCACCATTGATGTAAAAGCGTTCTCCGGATTTGAAAGTAAGCCGCATCGGTTTCATTGTGCTAGTCCAGTGCTGATCATGGTGTTGAGGTCGATGAGAGCGTCAAGATTATCGCTCTCGTTTTGGCGAATACGACCGACTTCCTTGAGAATGAAGAGACCGATGGACACAAGATCGGCCTTGAGCTGATCGGGCAGTGTGTTTTCCGGCTTGGCCAGATCTTCCAGCAAAAAGCACCAGACCAGATTGGTCTGATAAAGTGCATTGATGCCCACGACAGACTGAACCCCCTGGACTTTCGCCTCCTTCAAGCACTCAACCAGATGATTGATGGCTTGGACTTCGTTGCTTTTCTGGCATGATCCAGACAGTTGAGAGCTTTCCGCATAGTAAGAAGTGTACATTCTCTTCCTCGCCCTGATGATCTTTCTGTAAAGGGTGCTGGCAGACCAGGCATCCATCGCCTCATTGTCAGTCCCTCCGGTATGCTGGTTTGCGGGTGGCAACTGGCAGAGCCGTGCCTTGCCGCCCCTATTGTCGTGTCTTGAGTGTGAAACCTAGAGATAGTTCAGCAAGCTCAAATTCTGCATCCGGCTCGTGATCGTGTAGGTCAGTTCCAGTTGCGTAACTGCGCTGGACAGTTTCACCGAAGCCTCTGTCTTGTCGACATTTTCCAGATCGACGATGCGCTCGTTCAGAGTGTCGGTCTGGATGGCAAGGCGATCGGACGCGTCAGAAACCCGGGCCTGTGCGTTGCCGGCCTTGCCGATGACATTGTTAAGGCTCTGAATCGCCGAACCGATAACCTCGGTTGCCTTGTTGGCAACGGCATCGAACGTTTTCTGTGACATCTTCCCGGCGCCGAGCGAAGAGATCATCGTGTAGGCCATGGCCAACTTGCGCAGGGGTTCTTCGTTGGCGCTGACCGATGTGTCGATCACCTCGGTGGCGGAAATTCTGCTGGAGGTAACCTCATCGGTGGCAGAGGACCAGTTGGCGGCCCAGTTGGCTGAGTCGAACTCGGCGGCAAATCCGTTATCAAGATAGTCTTCGATATCAGCCACGGTGATGTTGGCCACCTGCGGGTCGTCCGGCCCGAAGCCGAATTTGGCATTAAAAGAGGCGTCGATGGCGGTCTTGCTTGTTGACCCGGTCTCATAGGTCTCAATCGGTGTTTCTTCGGTGTTGATGCCAGCGAAGATGAAAGAGCCGTTGAAAGAGGTGTTGAGGGTGGAAATCAATGAATCCAGATTGTCCTTGGAACTGGAAACGATCACGCTCCGCGCCGTGGCGCTGCCGATGGATGTCAGCAGAGTGGACTGAAAGTCGGATGCCAATGTGGAGACATTCTCCAGCGCTTGCACACCCACATCCAGACTGCTGGAAATCAGCGCATTGGTGTCGACAATGGCATTGAGCGTGTGGAACTGCGCCCGGATGGAAACAGCCTCGCCCGTGGAGCTACCCAAATGCAGACCAACATCATAGTGTCGGCCCGAGGAGACTTCCTTCTGCAGCTTAACAAGGTTGCTTGTTTGCGAGGCAATGGACTTGTTTGTCGCCGTGGAAAACGAAAGGGAAGAGATATAGTTCGTCATGATTTAACCCGCAATCTGTAGAAGTTGATCCAACATTTCATCGATCGTGCTGATCAATTTCGCGGTCGCGGAATAGCTACGCTCAATTTCCAGCATGCTTTGCATTTCTTCATCAATATTGACGCCGGTCGCGTTGGAGAAGGATTCCGTCACCCGGTTAAGCGTGATGGACTGGTTTTCGGAAACGGTGTTGGCACTTTGACGCGACGATTCCAGCCAGCTGACAGAAGAGGATGCAAAATCCTTAAGCGTGCCGGTCGTATCAACGCCCGTATCGCCGTTGAACACCATGGAGGTGTCAAGGTTGCTCAGCAGCTGCTGAATGCGATCCCCATAGCTGGCATGGTCAGACGGGTTATAGTCCGTGGTGATGCCATCCCGGATCAAGTCCAGATGGTCTGAATCAAGGGCGCCGTTGACCTGGATATCGGAGGCCAATCCCTGAACCAACGTGCCTGCAGCCGGGACCGATGGTGTCCCTGTATGGGTAAAGATGCCTGCCGTGCCGCTTTCCTGAAAGGCGGAGATCAGCCCGTGAGCAATTTCATCAAGCTGGTTCTGATAGGTCACGGCCGCTTCATCGCGCACGGCGACAAGGCCTGCGATGCGGCCGTTGCTGATTTCCATTCTGGCATCAGGGCCTGCCACGGGAACCCCGTCAACGCGCACCGAATTGCCAACGGTTGAGGCCGAGAAAGTGTCTGTCTGTTCAAAAGTGACGCTGCGCGCAGTGGTTTCAAACATCATCACACCACTTTCGGTGGTGATGACCAGATCGTTATTTTCGCGCGTCTGAGTCTTGATGCCAATCTGGGCGGACAGTTCTAGCACCGCCTGATCGCGAGCATCCAGGGCGTCGGTCACATCCGACCCAAGCTCGGTGCCGCGCACGATTTCCTTGTTGAGAGTTTCGATGCGTGCCAGCTGGTCGTTGATGATCGCCACGGATTGGGCGATCTTTTCATCCGCGTTTTCCCGCTCGGCCTGCACGGTAGCCGAAGCGTTATTCAGCGTCGATGCCATATTCTGGGCAGCAGAAAGCACCTGCCCAGCAAGGACTGAATCAGAAGGCATTGCCCCATAGGCCTGCAATGCCGTTTCCAACTCACCCAGAACAGCGGCTGGAGAAATACTCTGGTTGGTGTCGCCCAGCGTGTTGGCCAAGTGGGTTAACCCGTCCAGATAGGCATCACTTTTCTCACCGATCGAGGTGGAGGAAATGAGACTACGGAACAGCGCCTGATCGGTCGCTCTGGAAATGGCACTGATATAGACGCCACCGCCCGAACCGTCGCTTGCTTGCAGCGTTGAGACCAATGCTGTCTTGCGCGTATAGCCTTCCTGACTGGCGTTGGTAATATTGCGCGAAAGGACTGCGGTTTCTTTTTGTCGCGTGCTCAGGGCAGATTGTGCGACTTGCAGAGCAACTGATAGACTCATGACACTTACCTTAAAAAATGCACGAGACTACACCCGAAGGGAGGAACTCCATGGGGGACGTGTGTAGTCTCGTGAAGCCGGACTTAGCGAGCGAGGTTCACAACCTCACTGAGCAGATCTGACCCGGTTTGGAATACCTTGGAATCAGCGGAGAATGACCTCTGGGCAACAATCAGGTTGGTCAGTTCTTCGGCCAGATCCACGTTGGAGCCTTCGATGGCGCTGGAAATCAGGGTGCCCATGCCATTGTCTCCGGGGAAGCCGACCTGCACGTCGCCACTTTCGTTGGTGGTGGTAAAGACCTCGCCGCCCATGGGGGCAAGATTGTCTTCACTGGCCACATCCGCGATCGGAATGCGATAGGCCGGTTGGCGTGAGCCATCCTCGTAAACCATGTAGAGCGTGCCATCAGGGTTGATTTCAACGCTCTCGACATTCTGCGGCGCGTTGCCGTTCACTGTGGGATCATCGACACCAAAATCGGCAGCCAATTGTGTCATGCCAGCAATGGAAATGGTGGCATCTTCAGTGGCGGGTTGATGGTCTGGGATATGGAAGCTGAATTCGGTTGGCGAGGTGGCCGCAAAGGTGCCATCTGCGTTGAAATTCAGTGTCGTGGTCGACATGGGGTTGGCGTAGGTATTGCCGTGTGCGGTCGTGACCGATGCGGTATAGGGGAAGCCACCATCGGTGGAATCTGCGTTGTTGAAGACAGCCACTTCCCAGGTGTCAGTACCAGTCTTGGTAAAATAGACATCCATCTGGACTTCGTTGCCTACATCGTCATAGGAAACCAGAGATGTTTTGGCGGTATAATTGATGTTGGAAATGGTGCCATCGTTGGCGGATGGAAGCGGCGCGGCCTCAATGGCAGCATTCGAGGGCAGGTTGCCGCTCATCGACCCTTCCGTAGTGGCGTTGGCCTCCAACTGGGACTGGTTGATATTCACCTTTTCAAGACCGGTAAGCGCGTTGGCAACAACCGAAGGCGAACCATTGGTGAGGTCGAAGCCCTGCAGATAATATCCTGCCGTGTTGACCAGATTGCCATCTGAGTCAGGTACGAAGTGCCCTGCCCGGGTAAGGAATGGTGTGCCATCAGAATCAGACACCACGAAGAAGCCACTGCCATCAATCGCCAGGTCGGTTACGCTGGTGGTATAATCGATGTTGCCGGCTGTGGAGATGTCGTAAGAGGTGAGAGCTTCCACGCCACCTGAATTATAGGAGGTGGTGTTCTGGGTGGTCACAACGGACTTGAATTCGGTTTCGGCCTTCTTGTAGCCGGTCGTGTTCGCATTGATGATATTATCAGATACAGTGCCAAGCTTGCTCGACTGGGAGTTCATGCCTGAAACACTAGAACGCATTACGCCGTAAAGGCCCATGGTGCTCTCCTGTTTAAAGTAACCGCTATCTCGCATCCGGAGCAGTGGCGCAGGTTGCCCTGATAGGGACTATGAGGTTTCTATGCTGAGAGGATAGGGCAGAAGGCTTGCGCGAAACTGGCCTCCAATCTGTTGTAAATATTTGAATTAATTAAATTTTTATATTCAATCGAAGTGTTTCTGTGCGCTTTGGACAGAATGGGGCAAAACGGGGAGGGGGGCGGCTGAATTTTTGTCCACTCCATATAAAAACACCTGCCAATTTGTGAAGTTGGCAGGTGCAAAAGCTCGAAAAATATGATGGGCGGGAGAGAGTAGGTGGGCCTACCGGTCGCAAAAGGCACGGGATTTAGCCGTCCACTGGCCAAACTTGCTGGCCACAAGATTGCGGATAACAGCACAGACATAGCGCTTTTGAGCGGGATTGTTGTCAGGACCTGCATGATAACGCGCCACTGCCATCGTCCAGCTTCCCTGGCGGGCACGCAACTGCCTTAGAAATTTTGCCGCATAGCGTACATTGGCGTGGGGATCGATCATTTCATCCAGGGATGCAAACTGGTCAGAATGATAATGGTGATTGATCTGCATGCAACCGATATCGATCAGCTTCTTGCCATTCTTCCTGGCCTCGCGCACAGCGTCGAGCGCGGCGTTTTTGGAAGATGTCATCACCGTCTTTCCCTCGATATTGAGGGCGAAGGGGTGCAGCTTCAGGCCGCGCCCCGTTTCTGTCAGTCCAACCGCATAGAGAATGCCAAGTGGCACCCCTTCGCTGGCGGCTGCGGCGCGCATTTCCCGCTCGCATACCGCATCAACGGTCGCTGTTTCAGCCCGTGCTGTTGCCGCAAAAGCAGAGCCGGCCACACTGGCGCTAAAGAGTAAGCCCGCGATAAGGCTGACTTTCGCTTGTCGCTTCATGATGCACTCCGTCGGAATTATCATCAAAGGACTCCATCGAGAACAGGCCGCCTTCGTCTCTTGCGCCCGATTGCTGTTTTTGCCCGCCTTGATCGCCCGAGCCGTTGTTGGCGCCGGAGGAGCCGGACCGGTCCTGACCATTCTGCTGGTTCAGACTGTCACTGGAAGAGGGAGGCAGTATCTGTGAAGGGCCCTTTTCATCCATCGCGACAACCGTAATGCGGTCAGCCTGATAGCCAGCCTTTTGCAGCAATTTATTCAACTCATGCTGGTTGGTCTCAAGCATCTTCGCCGTTTCGGCCTTGGATGCTTCGATGCGCACTTCGATATTGTTGTCATTCAGGCGCACGGAAAGACGCACCTTGCCCAAATCGGCGGGATGCAGCTGGATATCAAGAACGCGCAATACATCGCCACTGCGATGCAGCTTCAATCCACTTGAGAATTGCGCATCAAGAGCGCTGTCGGAATTGGCCGAGCCCTGCCCATTGAGGCTGCCGCTCAAGGCGTCGCCAATCTGGCGGAGAACGGAATTGGCCGTGGTAAGACCCGTCTGAGGCGAAACCACTCCATTCGTCTCCAACATATCCATCGGCGCAAAATGGGTTTCCTGTTTGAGCACACTGAAGCCGTCGCGCTGGGCCTTCTGGGTAGGCGTCAACATGGCATCCCTGACAATCGGCATGACCGTATCAAAAGCCGATGTCGCGCGGGTATCCAGAGAATAGGCTTTAAGGTTGGTCGGATCGACCGGGTTTGACTGCGCGCTCTTTGCCAACTGCTCCATAGAGCCAAGGGATACCTTCTCCTGTGTCTGGGAAAGACCTTGGAAGAGGGTCTTGGCATCTTTTGCAGTGCTGGCCTCGGCTGCTGCCTTGCCTATTTTGCCCATGGAGCCTTCTGCCCCGTTTTGCTGCTTGGCCGCATCGCTCAGGGCCTGTTCGGCCAACCGGTCTTTGCCGGCCTGCAAAAGCGGATCGGTTCTTGTGCCAGCGAGCGCACCGCTGCCCGTTTTATCGGGTGCTTGTCCAAAGCCTGCTTGCGCCAACAATTGCTGGATAGATTTGAAATCGGCTTTTTCAGCACTCTGCTCCTTGGAGGCCTCCGCCGCCATTGCCGTGGCGGCCTTTTTATTGGCATCCGGAGAAACAAGATCAAACAGCTTTTCAAAGGAAGAGGGCCCTGTATCACCATTGGCCTTGTCTGCATGCTTCTTGTGTGATTTGCTTTCCAGCTCCGCCGCTTCATTGGCGGCCTGTTCGGCTTCGTCTCCATAAGAGGCACTGTTATCATGGGCCTGTCGCTTGTGCTGACTGTCTCCGTGAACAGAGTGTTTTCCGGAATACAGGGCCTTTGTGTTGACGTTGGCACCAGCGGCGGGAATGGTCTGACTAGGCATGCTTATTCACCTAAGAGAGGATTGTTTGGAAGAGGACAGAAAGAGATCAGTCTGACGAATGGCCTGTCTGCCCTCGGTCAAGGTTTCCAACTGCCAGCCCGGTTTACCCTTGTCGCCAGTGAGAGGTCTGATGGTGAAGGCCAACGCGGGATCGCGGGTCTCGGGCCAGGCGCGGATATTGTTGATCACCTGCGATATCTTTTCTGCCAGAATCTGGTCCCGGCTGGTGAGGTTGCTGCGCTGCACCTTCCACAGATGCTGGAGCGACAGCTTGATGCTGTCTGCATCAATCATGGAGCCTGCCAGATAAAGATGGGAGCGTGACTGGTCTTGAGAACCATCCAGTGTCAGTGGCAGGGCCGCCTTTGCCGCCTGTTGGGCAAGGGGGACATTGCCTGCAATCAGGCTTGAATAGGAGAGCAGTAGATAGAGGCTACGCCGCGCATCCATGTCAAACTCGGAGATAACCGTGTCGAGTTCAGCAAAATTGCTGCCCTCTTTGCTCTCGCCAAACCGGCGCATGGCAATGGCAAAGCGACGCCTGAAATCCGAATTATAGATCGAGTTGTTGAACCGCCGCATATATTGCAGGGAATAGGCTTGAAACAGTCTGGTGTCATTCTCTGCTGCCGCGACTGAAACACCCCGACGCAAGGCAGCCTCCTCCACAAGGGAGCCGGGCAGCAAAAGGCGTGCCTTGTCGATGGCAACCTGAGCGTCCTCAAGATTGTCGGGTAGAGCGAGAATGGCTTGAACCAGAGCAATCTGCCCCCCCAGTGTTGGCGAAAGAGATAGAGGGTCTATGGTTGAGAAAACACGATAGGCCTCGTTTTTCCGGCCTTCGATATAGGCCAAGGCCCCCTTCAGAAGAGCCGGGTCAACCGCAGGCGGCGGATCGAGTGACAATAGCCGGTGGCCCACCGCGGGATGACCACCCGAGAGCAGATGAATAACGGCTGCGCGCGCATTTTGCTCATTCTGCCAAACCTTGGGAGGCAATTCGAGAAAATGCCGGTTGAGATTGATGATCAGCTTGCGTTGGGCCTTGAGGGCCTGTGTGGATCCCTTGGCGGTTTGGGCCTGAAGATTCTGAACCACACGAACCTGCAGATAGGGCTGCATGTCATCCACCGACGCATCGACCGCATGGGGAATTATCGTGCCATTTGCCGACTGACCAGCGGTCGTGGCCGCCTGCTGACCGGAAGATGAGGCAGATCCCGTTTCTGGTGCGCGTGCGTCGTCGGCTCTGGCTGGCACCATGGAGACCCCTTCGATGACTCGGATCGCTTTGTGCTGATCGGCTGATTTGCCTGTTGTCTGGCCTGCCGTCTGGTCTGTTGTCTGGGCCATCGCGCCGGACAGGCTTGCGGCAGAGCATAGGCAGGCCAGCAGAGCGGTGGTCATCAGGCGGGTGCGAAGACTGCAGCTGTGCGCTGATGGAGTTTGCTTGATCATTGCGGTGCCTCCTTGCTCGGCTGCACGAGAATTTCAATGCGGCGGTTGTCATCGGCTTCCGGATCATCGGGATGCTTGAGAGCGCGATCAGCATAACCTTCCACTCGGAGCAGGCGGTTTTCATCCAGCCCGCCACGGATCAACATGAAGCGAGCCATGTGGGCACGGGCTGTCGAGAGGCGCCAATTGTCCGATTTGCCATTGCGGAATGGACGCGCATCGGTATGGCCCCGAATGATGATGTTGCCCTTGACCTTTTTGAGGCTTTTGGCGATGCGTTCGAGCAGCGTAATGGATTGCGCCGTCGGCTCGGAAGACCCGATAGCGAACATGCCATAGTCCGCGCTGTCCGAAACATTGATGAGTATGTCATCGCCGCTTGTGGTTACGGTGAGTTCATTGCCGATAGTCGGGCGCGGTTCCTCATTGAGAGCGGCATTCAGGATTGTTCTGAATTCATCCACCTGTCGGTCAAGAGCACTGGTGCCTCTTGATCTGCCCATGGCGTCGTTAACATCCGGGCCAAGGCCGGTTGATTGGTGGGGGCTTGCAGCAGCCTGCTCGGCCTGGGCCTCCCGCGCATTGCCCTTGCTTTGAGGGGCATTGGCCTGAGCCTCTTTGCCGTCCGGTCCGGCACGCTGTTCTTCCATTGGGCTCTGGGCAGAGCCGACAGAAGCGGCAGAAGCCATGGCAAAGTCGGTTTGCGAGGAGCCCGCATCTGGATTTCCGGCGTCAGGGGCCGGTTCTCCAGCTGAAAGGCTTTCGCCCTCTGTGGACCGGGTCGGTGATTGATCGGAGTCCTGCCCTGCTATGGAGAAATTGGAAGAGGTGGCTTCCTCTGTCATATCCATTTCTTCGAGCGAGAGGGGATTGAGACGCCAGGAAAGAGGGGCAAATGGATCGCGCATGGCTTCGCCGCCGGACCCTTCGATCTGGCTATCATTCTGGGCAAGGCTCTGCGTGGAATCGGTATCGTCCTGAGACTGGCTTGCCGCGACTTTTCCGTTCATTACGATGCGGTCAAGAACCCCGTAAGGATCTGAAAAGATTTCAGCTTCGGTAAAGGTTGGCAGCGGTCTGCTATCTTCCTTACCGCGTGAACGGGCCGCGTTCGCCTGTCTACTCTGCCCATCGGCCTCAGCCGGTGCTGCCGACTGGGAGAGCGCCCGCCCGTCATCTGCGTCGTCCTGCTGGGACGAGGCTTTGGGCGGTGTGGCTTCTGGGCCGACTTTCATATCCTTCGGGTCCGGGTCTTCCAGACCCTTGGGAAAGGACGTCATGGCAGAGAGCTTTACGGGGTTGAAATAGCGTGCGATATGCTTCTTGGCTGCATCATCGGTACTGGAAATCAGCCACATGACCATGAAAAAGGCCATCATCGCTGTCATGAAGTCGGCGTGGGCGATCTTCCATACGCCGCTATGGGGTTTTTCGATATTGATATCATGGCGGCGGCGAATGATGATCAATTCCTTGTCGTGTGTCTGTTCCAGATCAGTCATCTTGCACCGCCTCTTCCAGTTGGGTCAGATAATCGGAAATACGCGTTTCGAAAACGCAAGAATCCACTTTTAGGGAAAGCTCGGTGGGTTCGTCCTGCAGATTTTGCGGGGCAACGTCGCCCACAAGCGCCGAGAGCTTTTCGCAATCCACTGCCGAGCTTAGCTGTTCGAGCAGATTTTCCGGGCCGCGCAAGATAGGGCTGTCTGCAACACAATCATGCAAGGCCTGCTCGGCGACGTCTGAAAAGATCTCGACAATGCGGCGATGTGCCTGTTCAGCAAGAAAAGGCTGGAGCATTTCGGCCACCTGATCGGCGAGCTCGTTTTTGATCTCCACCATCTGTTCGGCGACATGTCCATGAAGCTGGCGATGCAGCTCGGCGGCCAGCACCTGTTTCATGGCGTCGAATTCCTCGCGCAGTTTCAGCCGCTGCAGGGATAACTGCTCCTGCCAGAGGAGCTCTGCGTCCTTCAATCCATTGGCCCAGGCTTCTGTGCAATCGCTTTGGGTTTCCGCGCACGTTTGCGGCGCCTCGGGTTGTTTTGCAATTGGCAGCAGGAGATCCAGTCCACCGAAGACAATCTCGGTTGGCTCTGTTTTACCAAGTGGCTTCACTTCTTTGCCCAGCGGCTTGACTTCGGCAGGCTCCAGCGGCGCGTCCTTGACAGATGGGATCAGATCTTTGAGAGGGATCGTCATCAAGCCGTCTCCGATTCATAGAACCACTGCTTGAGGATCGCTGCGGACTGCTCTTCATTCATCTCGACCACCCGTTCCAGCTTACGCACAGGAGAGGCATCCAGCTTCTTGGACAATTCCTCGATCAGGCCAGCATGGGTACTCGGATCGGAGGCCATGTAGCCCAGCTGATCATCAAGGCCAACCTCAAGCTCGGATTCTTCGGGTGTGTTGTCATTCGCCACCGGTTTTGGAACCAGCGCACTGATTGCAGGGCGCAGACCGAACCAGATCAGCAAGGTGGAAACCACCAGAATGCTTACGGCATTGACCACGTTACCCGACTGCTGCAACAGCACCTGGGTCACGGTCAGCGGCGGCAGTGGTTCAAGCTCCCCGGTGCCGGCCTGGAAATCGACAACAGCAACCTTGATCTGGTCTCCCCGCGTGGCATTCAGGCCTGCTGCAGAAGAAGCCAACTGGCTGATTTCTTCGATATGCTTGTTGATGGCATTGTTGATTGTTTCTTCATCTGCGCCATCGCCCAGCGTTTCCAGAAGGTGGGCCCGGTTGACCAGAACGGCGATGGAGAGACGCTCCACATCATAGCCCTCGCGGGTCTGCTCGACCTTCTTGGTTGAAATCTCGTAGTTGATCGTTTCCTCGCGGCGTTGATTTTCTTCCACCGACTGTTCGCTGCCGCTGTTGTCGACCTGTTCATCAGGGAGATTCTGTTCCACCGTGGTCGGTGGCTGAGAGCTGGCATTCTGCGCGCTTTCGCTTGAACGAACGGTCTGGATACTGCGCTCGATGCGGCTGTCTGGGTCAAAAATCGTCTGCGCTACACGTTCCTTGTCCGTGTTGAGCGTGGCGGCAACGGAAACCTGAAAGTTGGGAAGGCCAAGATAGGGCGTTAGGGTCTTGCGGATATTTTCCTGAATGCGATCAGAGACGAGCGTTTCAAGCCCGGCCATTTCACCAGCGGAAGAGGCATCCTTGCCCTGTCCGGAGGCGAGCAGCTCGCCTGAGGAATCCAACACCGTCACTTCGGCCGGTTTCATGCCCGGAACAGCGGCCGCCACCAGATATCGGATGGCCTGGGCTGTCTGGAATTCCCCGGTGCCCGATCCCCGGATGACAACGGAAGCCGAAGGCATCTGGTCCTTCTTGCGGAAGGATCCCTTTTCCGGCAACACGATATGCACGCGTGCCGACTGCACATCCTTCATCGACTGGATCGTTCGGCCCAATTCGCCTTCCAGCGCACGAACGCGCGTAATCTCCTGCATGAAAGACGTAAGGCCCAGCGAACCGAGATTGTCAAAAAGCTCATATCCTGCGCTATCGCCACGGGGCAATCCCCTTTCGGCCAGCAACATGCGGGCGCGCGACGCTGAGGAATGGTTGACGAGAACCGCCGAACTTTCCGTATTCACATCAAACCGGATACCGGAATCCTGCAAGGCAGACCCGATCCGCGTGATGTCTTCCCGGTCCAGCCCGGAATAAAGCACGGTCATCTGTGGTTTGGAGAGAAAATACGCCCCACCCCCGACCAACATAAGGGTCATGAGCCCGATAAGGCCAAGAGCCATGAGCCTTCTTGGACCGAGCTCTTTGAGATTTGCCAATATTTTTTCGGCTTGTTCACTTCCAGGCATCGAAATTCAACCCTCTTTCAAGCAAAAGGAAACGTCTTTTGTGACTATGGGCCGGAAAGCTTGCGTGAAGCCTGTGCGGCGCGTCTGAATTGAAGATAGCCGTCCAAAATTAAAGTCAAAGAGGACAAAGGCCACAGCCAGAAGAAAGAGAAGAAAGAGAAAGAAGACAGAAATCGGTAAGGCAGAATGAAGAAAAGGCGCATCCGGAAGGATGCGCCTTTTACAGCTGTCAAAATCAAGAGCCCACTTATAGAACAGCTTACTGGAACAGAGACAGAATGCTCTGAGAACCAGAGTTGGCAATCGAGAGAGCCTGAATGCCGAGCTGCTGCTGTACCTGAAGAGCTTTCAGGCGTGTGGATTCTTCGTTCATGTCCGCATCTACCAGCTGGCCGATACCACGATCAATTGCGTCAGTCAGAGCAGAGATGAAGTCATTCTGCAGATCAACGCGGGTTTTGATCGAACCAAGAGTGGTTGCAGCATCAGTGATTTTGCCCATTGCGGTTTCAACGTCGTCGATCAGGGTATCAAGACCCGTGAGATCGTCATCGGCAACAGCAGAGATGTCGAAGTCAGACAGATCTGCACCACCAACGTTGGTACCCATAGTCAAGGCAGTATCGAAGATACCTGCACCACTGCCAGTGGAGTCGAACAGCTGAATGTCGGACAGAGTGACATCAATCGTTTCAATCTGAACGGCACCAGAGCTGTCACGGCTGAAGGAGCTGACGATGCTTTTGGTAGGTGTGGTACCCGTGTCACTGACGAGCCAGTTTTCGGAGTTGAACACAGCTGAGTTCGCGACGGATTTCAACTGGTTCTGAAGCTGAGAGATGTCAGACTGGATTTTGGCACGATCAAGACCAGGTTCCTTCGCAGCAACCAGTTTGTTCTTGATCTCTTTCATCACATCAACGGTAGAGTTCATGGCCGTATACATGGTGTCGACGGTAGCGGCACCAAGACCGAGCGCATCCTGCACAGCAGAAAGAGCGCCATTATCGGAACGCATGGTTGTTGCGATGGACCAGTAGGCAGCGTTGTCTTCTGCTCCGGCAACGCGCATACCAGTGGAAATGCGCTGCTGAGTAGCGTCCAGATTTTTGTTCGTGGCGTTCAGGGTCTGCAAAGCAGTCATTGCAGAGGTGTTGGTCAGAATACTGTTAGACATGATTATGTCCCTTTCAAAAGTAGAAGATAGAGGGGACATTCCGGGCTTTTATCCGGGACAACAGGGCGGCCTCATGCCTTTGAGCATTTGCTTTAGGTTATGCTCAACCTGTCGTGCTTCTCACCATAGTGAGCTGACCTTGCCTCAGGCTGACCAGTCTGTCGAGGCACGACATTTTTTATTCAGCGCTTGCTGGCAGAAGCATGAACAAAAAGAAAAGCCCCTTCGTTGAAGGGGCTTTTCAAGGAAAATATGCAGAGTAGAAAACAATAACAGAGGCTCTTCTTCAAGGGTGATCTGCGCGCGGATTGGTAACCATTTCAAGGATTTCCAGGTTATCAGACTTTTCCTGCTCCTTGCGTTCCTTGTCTTCCACCATGGTTAAAAAGCGTCGCACCGATTCCATGGTCGTGCCATGTTTGCGCAGCTGTTGTTGCAGCACTTCGAGCGCTTGATCCAGCTCGGCCCGCTCCTTGGCCACCTTTTTGAGCTGCTTGGCATGGGATGCCATCAGGGCATTGACCAGAATGGGGTCGCCTTCGGCCATCATTTTGACCAGGGATGCTTCCTTTTCCCGCAAATGCGTTTTCTGTTGAACGGTCTGCTCAACCGCTCGTTGGGTACTTTGGTGCATTTGTTCCTGGGCGTGGAGAAGTCTGCGAAGTCGTTCTGTTCTTTTTGACATGGTCTCTCTTCTTTATCGGCTAAGGGCGAGCGAAAGCGCATCGATAAAAATTCCCACCATTTCGCTGACAACAAACATGGTCAGCAGCAGGCCACCCATGAGAATGAATGGCATGGATACGAAATAGACCGGGATCTGCGGTGTAAATTTGTTCAGCAGACCAAGGGAGAGGTTGGCGAGCACGGCATAAAGCACAAACGGGCTCGAGACGCGCAAAGCCACCAGAAAAGCCTCGGTCAATGTGTCCACAAACTGGATGAGTGAGCCCTGCACATCAAAGGTCAGTCCCGGAGGAATGACCGAGAAGGAGGACACGAGTCCGGAGATCAGCTGCCAATGCAACCCTGACACAAAGATCATGACGATGGCCGTCATCGAGATAATATTGACCATCGGGGGCAGGGCATCGTTGGATTCCAGCGGACTACCACCCATGGCGGCAAGGTTCATGAACATGGCTGCATAACTGCCCATGGTTTCCAGAGCGGTCATGAAAATCCGGCCGATAAAACCGATGGTGATACCGGTCATCAGTTCAGTGGTGATCAGCAGAAACACGCGGTCCAGATTGGTGTCTGGCAGGCTTTTCATGACAGGGGCGAGCAACAGGGGCGCAAGGCCGATGGAGACGGCGATTGAAATGAACAGTCGCACATTCATGGGAATGCGCGAGCTGCCAAAGCCGGGCATGACCATCAGGCAACCGCCAATGCGGCACTGGATCAGGAAAACGGCAAGCAATGTTGTGGGTTGTATCCAGGCCATGGCAGATCAGGACACGCTTCCGATTGTGATCAGCTCGACGCCGCGGGATACTTCCAGATGCGAGAGCACCGGCAGGGTCGGGAACAGCCGTTCGACGATCATGCGCACATAGCTGCGGGCTTCAGGCGTGGTCAGCAGGGCATAGCTCTGTTGGTTGGCTGCCTGCTCATGCACGACCTTGGTCAATTGCTGGCCAAACTGTTCAACCAGTTGCGGTTCCAGATCGATTTCGATGATATCGCCCTTGGCATCGCGCTTGAGCGCCTCGTGGAAGGCCAGATCCCAGCGGTTGCCCAGCCGGATGACACAGAGTTTGCCACCCTTGGCCAGATCGCCACAGATCTGTTGTCCCATGCGCACGCGCACATGTTCGACAACCTCTTCGGAGCGGCGCACATGGGGTGCGATTTCCGCGATGGCTTCCAGAATGAGATGCAGGTTGCGGATGGAAACCCTCTCGGCCAGCAGCAGTTTGAGCACGGCCTGCAGGCCGGAGAAGCTGATATGGGCCGGGCAGATATCGTCGATCAGCTTTTTATATTCCGGATCGAGACGATTGATCAGATGGCGCATATCCTTGTAGGAGAGCAACTGCGGCAGGTTGTTGCGGATCACTTCGCTCAAGTGCGTCAGAACGATCGTGGTGCTGTCCACCGAGTTGAGACCAATCCGGTCAACCTCGCCCTGATAGGCGCTGGGAACCCAGATGCCGGGCATGCCGAAGGCTGGTTCGCGGGTCGGTTCGCCGGGCAGGCTCGCGGTCTTGTCCGGACCGGCCAGAACCAATAGCTCGCCCACGCGCAGCTCATGGCTGGCGATGATCGTGCCGTGAATCTTGATTTCATAGCTTTTGGGTGGCAGTGCTAGGCTGTCCGTCAGATGGATGTCGGGAACGACAAAGCCATAATCCTCTGCGAATTTGCGGCGCATCTTGGCCACGCGGTTGGCCAGATCATCGCGAGATGTCAGCATCTGCGCGGTCAGCTGCTTGCCAAGGCAAAGCTCGATTTCTGCTGTCTTGAGGCTTGGCTTGGCCGACAGGCGATCCTGATCTTCCTTCTTCTTGGTTGCGATCATGGCCCGGCGTGCCTTCTCGGCTTCTTCCTCAGCCAGACGCTTGGGAATGGAATAGCCGGTGAAGATCATCACACCTGCAAGCGCAGCAAAAGGAAGTACGGGCAGGCCGGGCATGATGGCCAGGATGATCATCAGGCTGGCCGCCACAAACAGGGCGCGAGGATATTTGCCAAGCTGCCCCATGACAGCCTTTTCCGCCGAACCGCGCGTGCCGCCCTTGGAGACGAGCAGACCGGCAGCCAGAGACACGATCAGTGCAGGAATCTGCGAGACGAGCCCGTCACCCACGGACAGTTTTGTAAAGACGTCGGATGCTTCGGCCATCGTCATGCCGTGGCGTGTGGCCCCAATGACAATACCGCCGAAAATATTCACGGCCGTAATGATGAGACCGGCAATGGCATCGCCGCGGACGAATTTGGATGCACCATCCATGGCGCCGAAAAAGGAGCTTTCCTCTTCCAGCTCACTGCGGCGGGCCTGCGCGGCCTTGTCGTCGATGAGACCGGCATTGAGGTCGGCGTCAATGGCCATCTGCTTGCCGGGAATGGCATCAAGCGTAAAGCGGGCGCCAACTTCAGCAATACGGGTCGCGCCTTTGGTGATCACCAGAAAGTTCACAATCACCAGGATTGTGAAGACGATCAGGCCAATAACGAAATCGCCGCTCATCACAAACTGTGAAAAGCCGTTGATGATATTGCCCGCAGCATCTAGCCCCTTGTGTCCCTGCGACAGGATCATGCGCGTCGTTGCGATATTGAGCGACAGGCGCAGCATGGTGGCGATCAGCAGAATGGTCGGAAATGAGGAGAATTCCAACGGTTTCTGAATCCACAGGGCGACCATCAGGATCAGGATGGACAAGGCAATCGACAGGGACAGGCCAATATCGATAAGGATCGGTGGAATGGGCAGAAACAGGATCGTCAGAATGATAACGATACCGAACGCAAAGCCGACATCCCGACCTTTTTTCTCAGAATTCATTCCAATTGGTGCGACGACTTGGCTGTCGGACATGTCGCTCTCCGTTGTTCGTTGCGTGCGTTCTAAGATGCATAGGCAAGCTTGCGTCGGGCTTGTTCCCCAGCCTGCTGTGTCTCACCCATTGCGCCAATGCCGCAGAAAACGGCGCAAAAGCGGGCATGCACTGGCTTGAGAGCCGGCACATGATGTGTGCAGCCGCTGCCAGTGAGCCGTTTATGCGTGAGATGTGTGAGAGAGTATGTGTCTGAGCCGGAAGTGCCGGGCTCAGCTTTTGTTGATGGAGGAGTCCGGGAAGAAGCTGAACTCCTCGACCAGTATGTCATGCACCAGCTTGGCTTGCATGCGCTGGTTGACGCTGTCCTTGATATGGGTGGTCAGCTTGTCGATGTCATAGGCCTTGAGGTCGTCAAAATCGATGGATGTGTCATTGAAAATGGTGCGGAAGGCCTCATCAACAATGAAGGGGTTGGGTGGAATCGCCAGCTCCCTCAGGGTCGTGGAATCGATGGTGTAGACAAATTGCGCCACGATATAGCCCCGTACCTTGCCATCCGTGATCATGGGCACGCTGATCGCACGCGTTTTTTCAAAATCCATGCCTTCCTGTAGCGGAATGCCGGACAGTTCGGCAAAACTCTTGTTGTTCATCCAATGGCCGGAAACATAGGCCGACAGGGTGGATACAGCACCGATCCAGATGGCGAGCAGGGCGTAGCGCATTGCTTTCAATCACTCCGTAGGTTGAGCACCATAGGTGCCATCAGATTCCGCTGCCAACATGGCCTTCGACAGGACTTCGGTGATTTCGCGTACCGCTTCGAGATGCTTCTGCAAAACCTTCTGGTTTTCGTCCAGCAATTTGCGCAGGACCAGCAACTCGGAGGTGACCGAAGAGGAAAGTGTCTTCACATTCACCATTTCGGTCAGTCGGCTCAATTCGAGCAAAATGCGTGATTTCTCATCGCTATGCGCCCGCAGATCGACATTTTTCTCTTCGCGTAACGCCTTGGTTTCCCTGGAGACGGCCCGGATGGCGCGTTGGACGCATTCCAGAATGCGTTCCTCGCTCTCGGACAACGACATCAGTGGAGTTTGGACACCGTCGGTGGCACCCTCGGGAACGACTGCCAGATCAACACTCTGACCGGTGTTTTCTTGTATGGATGTTTGCATGTCAGACTCTGTTTCATTCATGAATAGGGGGAAGATCAAGCTTGCTCTGGCAGATCGAAATAGGATGCCAGATCAAGTTTATCGCTTTTGGCCATTTGGTTGCTGACCTGTTCGGACAGCATCGAGCGCCACATGTCGCCAGAAAGGCCTTCGCCATAGATGCCCTCGGTGTCACGGGGCAACATGGTCTCCAGCATTTCGTGCAGCATCAGCGCCACGAATTTCTCACTGACTGGATCCTTTTCCTTTGCAATGCCCTTGCTATAGCGCGAGATGCCTGCATCAGAGAGCACTGCAGGTTTGGCAACGCTCGCATACTGCTTTTCAAAGCTGGCTGGCTCGGTGCCGCTCCCTAGGTCGGGAACGGCACCGGTGGCACTGGCCACCTGCATCGCGGAGCGTGAGGCCGAGCCCAGGCGTTGTGCTGCCATCTGTCGCTCGACCGGATCTGCCGCGTTGACGACGTCCAGCACCAGATCTGAAGGGATTGAAATAGCCATCGGTTATCCTCGGATCAGTCCTCATTGATTAAAGACAGGGTCAGCCTAGGCCGTCGGGCTTGCTTGAAGCTTGCCACTCTTTTGCAAGGCACTAGTATCGAATGCCCTATCCCTTCTTTTTCTCCTGCGCCATCAGTGCATCGGAAAGCGCGCGGAACGGGTCCGTGCGTGTATCTCCCAACTCAAAGGGCGTCTGGCAAAGAATGTCATAGATGCGCGGCACCAGCTCCATGGCGTGATCCAGCTCGGGGTCGCTGCCCTTTGTATAGCCACCAAGCAGCCGCAGATCCCGGGTTTCTTCATAACGGGCAATCATGCCCTTGAGCTTCATGATCAGCGAGGTTTCGTTGGGGGCCCACGCCTTGTTGGCCATACGCGAAACCGAGGTCAACAGATTGATCGCCGGATAGCGTCCCTGATCAGCGATGGAGCGATCCAGCACGATATGTCCGTCCAGAATGCCACGTATGGAATCAGAGACCGGATCATTGTGATCATCGCCATCGACCAGAACCGCAAATATACCGGTGATCGCGCCGCAGGGTTGATCCTTGTCCTTGGGGGCAGGGCCGGGGCCAGCGCGTTCCAGCAGGTGGGGCAGATCGGAAAAAACGCTCGGGGCAAAGCCGCGGGCCACCGCAGGCTCCCCTGAGGCCATGGCAACATCGCGCGAAGCCAGTGCAAAACGGGTGGCCGAGTCCATGATCATCAGGACCGATTTGCCCTTGTCGCGGAAATATTCAGCCAGTGCCATCGCTGTTTTCGGAGCCTGACGGCGCATCATGGCGCTTTCATCACCCGTGGCGACCACCACGATGGAATGCTCCAGACTGTCGCCCAGTGTCTCGGAGATGAATTCGCGTACTTCGCGTCCGCGTTCCCCGACTAGGGCAACAATCACGATGTCAAATTCCAATGCACGGGCCAGCATGGCCAACAGAGTGGATTTGCCCACGCCAGAGCCTGCAAAAACGCCGATGCGCTGCCCCACGCACAGAGGCGTAAACAAGTCGATAGCGCGCACGCCGGTGCGGACGGGTTTGCTGATAAGGCCGCGTTCCATGGCGGAAGGCGGGTCGTTTTCCAGTAGCACGCTTTGCCGACCGGGCGTCAGCATGCCCTTGCCATCAATCGGGCGACCCAGAGCATCGATAACGCGTCCCTTCCAGCTGTCATCAGGACAGAACTGGATCGGCCCCATGCGATAAACGCGGGTGCCTATGCCGACATCAAGATGACGGCTGAAGGGCTTGGCATAGACCTTGCCCTGATCGATCCGGATGACCTCGGCGCGCGCTGGCCCGCGCCCAAAAGGGCGCAACACATCCAGTTCGACGCAGTCTCCGATATGGGCATGTTTTTCCAGCCCACTGATTCCATAATAGCCCGGTGTGATTTGTGTCACTGAGCCGCATATTCTGAGAGTCTGATGCTCTTCCTGCAAGAGCCGGACAACGCCTTGAAGACGATCCAGTTTATTGGCCTGGTCTCGGCGCTGAGCGGTTGCTTTTCTTCCTTGCGACATAGTCTTTGACACCTTGTCAGTCCTGTTCGGACGTCATCTGTAGATAACGCGTTTGCATTTGAGCAAGCGTATCCAGGGGTATTTTGTTGGCAGGATGTGCCGCCAGCCCTGTAATCTGGGGCAATATTGTCGGATCTGATTGCGCTGCGCTTTCTTCTGTAGCGCTGCTCTGACCCGTTCTTTCGCTGTCTCCGACCAGATCGATCGGTCCTGCGGGATCAACATCCAGATTGGCAAGATAGCGGCTAAGATCGAGCGGCCCATCCGTTTGCTGCCCTAGGGTATTCTGCACTGGCACATCCTGCGCAGAGGCAAGCTGTGTCTGCATGTTCGATGCATGCAATGGCGGTCTGGCAAGCGCATCTGAAAGCTGTGCGTTCGCTTGTCCTGCTTGGGAAGGCGCGCTTTCAAATGACGAAAAGAGCGACGAGATGACCGAGAAGAAGTCCCCCACGAGAGGAATGGATTCAAGTGAGAAGCCCTCGTGAACCAGCCCTGTAGTCTCGGATTGGCCAACGCCATCAGGGGCCCTCGATGAGGAAATGGTAAAGACAGCGCTCTGACGTTGAGGCAAAGCCCTGGTTGACAGATCGTTCGGCCTGAGGGCGTCGAGCGCTGCGCTTGATAGATCCTGTGTGGTCATGAGGTTTCCCCAAGATCACGCACGGCCTGCCGCTGGGAATCTTCCGCCGTTTCCATTACTTTTTCCGCGCTTTCAAAGGCGCGGCTGATCATGATCAGTTTCGTCATTTCTGTCATTGGATTGACGTTTGATCCCTCGACATAGCCCTGCATGACCCGTGCCTTGGACGAATCCTGAAGCGGGAAGGCGACACCTTCAGGCACAACCGCCGAGCCGCCATAGCGTTTGAGCGAATCTTCCTCGTTGATCTCATAGAGGCCGATGCTGTCGATGGTCTGGCCATTCTGGACGATCTCTCCATCAGCCTGCACCACGATGCGCCCACCCTGCGGATCAATCTGGATGGTTGAGCCACTGGATGAAAGCACAGGCTCTCCATTGACGGTCGTGAGGCGTCCCGATGAATCCATCTGCAGGCGTCCATCGCGCGTATAGGCCACTTCGGTGCCGCGCTGGAATGAAAACCATGCGTCGCCGTCTATTGCCAGATCAAGAGGGTTTCCCGTCTGGGAAATGGCCCCCTTGGCGCGCGAAATATGGGTGTTGCCCATGGAAACAAAACTGACCGACTCGCTCCCGGAATTGGCCAGAACCTCGGAGAAATTGATCGACTCGCCGCGATAGCCCGCCGTGTTGATATTGGCGACATTGCGCGCCACAGATTCCATTCTGTTGCTGAGTGCAATCTGCGAGGAGAGAGAAACATAGTTGGATGTTGGCATCAGATGCCTCCCAGTTGAAGGCCCTGAAGGGACATTAGAAGATCTTCGTCCATTCCGACGATCGAGTTGCCACTTGAAATGAGAACATTCGGGGCTGCTGTCGATGTGGTGTCATGGTTCAGATCGTAGAGAATGGAAAAACGCTGCACCAGTTCTTCGACATAGTCGGGATCAGACATCTTGTCGATATCGATCCGGTCCGAGATTGTCTCCGAGAGCCAGTCGATATCAGCGCCTGCGGCTTCCTCAGGAATGCCTGCGATTGTGCGCGCGACTTCCGCTAGAGCCTTGTCGCCGAGAAACTCCATGGGGGAGGTGATGGTTGCGGCTTTCTTCTGGAAATAGAGAGCCAGCTGAACACCGGTATTTTCCTGCCCTTCCCGGGTTTCCAGGGTCTGTTCGAGATATTTGTCAACGACCCCTTGCTGTGTCTTTTCAAAGGAGGTTGTCGAATCCCCGTGGCTGGCGAAATTGAAAACCGTCGCGAATTCCTTGAAACGCTGGTCTGTCAGCTGATTGGCAAAGGACTTGCTGCTGCTGATGCCTTCTTCCAGTACCTTGCGCATGTAGGCCTTGGCGTAGATCATGTCCTCCAGCCCGAAGGCCTTCATGGCGTAGCTGTAGATTTCGTAATCGCCAAGAAAGTCATCGATGGATTTGATATCGCGGATTTTCTCAAGATAATTTTCGGTTTCCCGGCTTACCTGTCCATCCTTGCTGAGCGTATCGATGGTCTTCTCGTAATCCCGGTTGAGCATGGATACGCGCATGTAGGTATCAGTCATGGCTATAACTCCGTTTCAGATAAGCCGATCATGATGCTCCCAACTTGCCCCAAGCTGACGTCATCACACTTTTCATCGGCAAACGGATGTCTGTTTGGTAGCGCATAGCCCGTTTGTCTCTGATGGATACATATAGTGCCTGAGCGGCCAAGAAGAGCTGGTCGGGCATCTATCTTGTGTCAGTCCATGGGGCTGTTTTTGCGGATAACCGGTTGGAAACAGCGTGAAAAGCGCAGCCAAATCAGCCCGGCAACGCCTTTTCCTTGCGTCAGGTCAGGTTCGCGCAAGACAGCAAATCTAGGTTGGTCCCAACGAAAAGTCTAAATCGGGAGAGCCGATCTTGAGTGTATTTTTAGGATTAGCCATAGCGATGGCATCTTTGCTTGGTGGCTTCGCCGCAATGGGCGGGCATGTAGCGGTTTTGTTGCAGCCCTGGGAATTTGTAATCGTATTCGGCATTGCGTTCGGAACATTCGTCGTCGCCAACCCGCTTAAGGTGGTGTTCGATACCGGGCGGGCCATTCTGGAGGCGATAACCAACTCCACGCCGAAGAGGAAGGAATATCTCGATGTTCTGGGTCTTCTTTATACGATCATGCGTGAGTTTCGCGCCAAAGGCCGCAACGAGGTTGAACCTCATATCGAAAACCCCGAAGACTCTGTCATTTTCCAGCAATATAAGTCGGTTGCTAACAACCCGGCACTGCGTGACTTCATTTGCGACTATTTCAGAATTCTGATTGTTTCCAATGCCAGACCTCATGAAATCGAAAGTCTGATGGATGAGGAACTGATGACCCGCATGCGCGATCAGATGAAGCCCTATCTTGCGCTTTCGCTGCAGGCCGAGAGCCTTCCTGCCATCGGTATTGTCGCCGCCGTACTTGGTGTCGTCAAAGCCATGGGGGCCATTGATCAGAGCCCTGCCATTCTGGGCGGACTGATTGGCGCTGCATTGGTGGGCACGTTCGCCGGTATCTTCAGCTCCTACGCCATCGTTGGTCCAATGGCCAACAAGGTGAAATCGGTGCGTGAGAAAAAGGGCCGTCTTTATGTGATCGTCAAACAGACCCTTCTGGCCTTCATGAACGGAGCAGCCCCCCAGATCGCTCTTGAACATGGCCGCAAGACTATTTCTGAAATCGATCGTCCAAGCATCGATGAAGTGGAAAGCCAGACCATGGTTGGCCCTGTGGGCGGAGCAGCTGAAGGCACGGTGCACGAGATGCCCCAGAAGGGAGCGGCATAATCCATGGCACAGGCACATAACCTCTCACCAATTACAGATCGACTGCTGGATGCAGCAGGAAACTCCATTGAACGTCTGCCGATGCTCCCGATCATCTTTGATCGAATGGCCCGGGTATTTGCAGACACAATGCGTCAGCGGGCGGCGTCTCCGGTTTTTGTCTCCGTGAGCTATATCGGCAATGATCGGATCGGAGATATTCTGGACGAAAATGAGGCCAATGCACTGGCCGCCGTCGTCTATACACCGGAATGGGACACTCGCCTGCTGATCGGCTTTGACCGCGATTTCATCTTCTCTATGATGGAAGTTCTGTTCGGAGCTGATGGGACCGAACCCCCGATTGATGACGAACGCCCCTTCTCGAATATCGAAACCCGGGTGGCGCGCTCTCTGTTCATGGATTCCATCAAGGCGCTTGAAGATGCATTGAAATCGGTCGCCGACATCACCCTGAAGTTCGAACGTATCGAAACGCGAATGGATTTTGCCGTTATTGGTCGTCGCAACAATTCAGCTGTCGTTGGTCGTCTGCTTCTGCAGGCCATCGGGCGGGGCGGGGAGATGTTTGTTGTCGTGCCTCATTCCGCACTCACCCCTCTGAGGCAGAATCTGGCTCAGGTCGTCAGTGGCGAGGGCAACAATCGCGACAAGGAATGGACACAGCAGTTCCAGGCGGAAATCCAGCGGACCCATGTCGAGCTGAATGCCGTGCTCGAAGAGCAGCAGATGAGCCTCGACAAGCTCGCCGATCTCAAGGTTGGCGACATCATCCAGCTTCAGGCAACGCCACGCTCCAAAGTTACATTGCAGAGCAACAACCAGCCACTCTTCACCTGCTCGATGGGTCAGTCGGATGGATCCTACTGCCTGCAGGTCGAAGATCAGATCCACCAGAAAGAGGACATTCTAGATGATATCTTATCTCGCTGACGGCATTTTGATGATTGCCCTTATCATTACCTCGGTCTGGGTGATGAAAATGAACTCCCGCCTGCAGAAGCTGCGTGACAATCATTATGAGTTTCGCCGCATCATGGAGCAAACCAATCTGGCTCTGGAAGGGATCGAAGTCTCCATCGACGAGATCAATGTGCGCGGCCAGCAAGTGCTCAATGCGCTGGGTAAACGCATTGATGAAGCACGAGACATTGTGACCGATATCGACAAGATGACCCGGGAAGTACGTGGCCAACAAAAGGAATTGCGTCTCGAAATGGTCGCCTTCCAGGAGCAGATCGCCAAGGAATGTACCAAACAGATCGACATTCTCAAAAAGATCAGTGAAGCGGCCAATGAAGCGGCGAAAAGGGAAGAGCAGACCAATCCCCTACTGAATGGTGGCGACGTGGCAGCCAAGCCCGGACATCCTCCCTTCTACCGCATTGAAGATCAACTGCCCTCGATGCTGCGCAGGGTAAACCTGAAATCATGACGCCTCTTGCAAACGTCAGAAATGAACCATTCGGAAAACGAAGAGGAACAGCCCCATGAATCCTGATGATATTGAGTTCGCAAAAATCGAATTGGATGAACCGGTTACCCCACCACAGGCAGCCAAGGAAAAAGAAGAATCTGGCCCAACTCTGGCTGACTTTTCCAAGGTAGCCGAAGGCGAAGCCACCCTTGGCGGTGTGATTGATACAGATCGGAACCTGGACAACATCCTGAGCATTCCGGTTGACATTCAGGTGGTGCTGGGGTCGGCCTCGATGTTGGTTTCCAACCTGCTCAAGCTCGGGCGCGGGGCGGTCATTCCGCTGGACCATCGTGTTGGTGAGCCGGTTGAGGTGGTTGTCAACGGACGGGTTGTTGCCCGCGGTGAAGTGGTCGTGGTTGAAGACGACAACTCGCGCTTTGGCGTCTCCCTTACGGAAATTGTCGGCTCGGCGAACGTTGCCAAACCAGAGGCCATCAATTAAGGCCTCTCTCCTCGCCCTTGCTGCCGGGGAGAGACCTACGCATTTTTTAAAGATGCTGCATTCGGGGCGCTGTTTTGCTCCATGGATTGCACGAGAAGAGTAACAAATTCGATAGAGGTGTGTCATGGCGGCTGTGCCTGCTGTTTCCAACGAAATTCAACCCCCCGAACCGATGGTTCGCAAATTCAGAGGCGTTGAAAAAGTTGCAGCTTTGATTTTGGGGATGGGGCAAACCAACGCGGCGCGTGTGCTTTCCCATTTCGATAGCGACGAAATCCGCATGATCACCCGCATTGCGGCCCAGTTGGGCAGCGTGAATGCCAGGGAGATGGAAGCCATCATCGAGGAATTCGTGCAGCAATTCGGCGATGGTGCCAGCCTTTATGGCTCTGTCAACGAGGTTCAGAAACTGCTGACGGGCGTTCTGCCCGAAGATGAAGTCTCTGATATCATCGCCGATGTGGCAGGCTCTTCCAACTGGTCCATCTGGGACAGGATCGCCAATATTTCCGAAACGGCGATTGCCAACTATATCAAGAAGGAGCACCCCCAGACAGCTGCCTTCATTCTTTCGCGTAGCAAGCCGGCCGCCGCTGCCAAGATCATGAATCAACTGCCGCCAGAATTGCGCAACCAGTTGATGCGACGGATGTTGACGATCAAGCCCATTGTGCCCGAAGCTGCCAGAGACATCGAGAAAGTGCTGCATGAAGACTTCCTGCTCAACTTCTCGGGCAACATGCAGGCTGATACCTTCTCGCGCATGGCGGACATTCTCAACAAGATGGAGCGCGACCAGATGGAAGCGGCCCTCAATTCGCTCGAAGAGCGTCAACCAAAGGCGGCAGAAGCCCTCAAAGGCCTGTTGTTCACTTTCGACGATATCATCAATCTTACGCCGCGTGCCCGTATGGCCATCTTTGACCAGATCAACACCGAGGCCATTGTCATGGCACTCAAGGGCACGGATCAGGGCCTGCGGCAGTCCATTCTCTCCACGCTGGCAAGCCGGACCCGACGCATTATCGAGCACGAGTTGGCCAGTGGTCAGCCTGCTGCCGAACGGGACGTCTTTGCGGCAAGACGAGAAATCACCGACCTGGCGCTTGAAATGGCCGGACGGGGAGAAATCGACCTCAACCCGAAACAGGAGGGCGGAGCCTTTCTGCAGTAGGTGCTGACAGGTGCCCGGTTAATTCTGGGCTCCGGCAAGCGCGGGGATAATGTGAGACACCCATGTCAGACGAGAGTAAGGACAGCAAGACAGAAGAGCCGACAGAGAAAAAGATAAGAGACGCGATTGAAAAGGGGAATCTGCCTCTTTCAAAAGAGGTGAATGCCTTCGCTACCTTTCTCGGAATTCTGCTCATTCTGGCATTTGCACTGGAAACACAAGTCGCATCGCTATCGACAACCATGTCGCGTATACTTGATGGAACAGGAGAAATTCGTCTTGGAAACGAAGCACAATTTGCTCAGCTGGGTTCGGCTGTCGGAATGGAAGTGGCCAAATTTCTGGTCGTGCCCATTTCCATCTTGTTCCTTCTCGGGCTTGCTGCAACCTGGTTTCAGCATCCTCCGCAAATGTCGTTTGAGCGATTGCGTCCGGACCTTTCCAAGTTATCCCCCGGCAAGGGATTTTCGCGCATGTTTGGCGCGCAAGGCTGGGTCGAGTTTCTCAAGGCGCTCGCTAAGCTTACCATGCTTGCCGTCGTACTCGGCATTCTCATATCAAGTCACAGACAGGTTCTGGTGAATACCATGTTTACAGATCCTACCCTGCTGCCAGAGGAACTCCTCAGTATTACCATCCGACTTGTCTCGGGTATTTGTGTCGCAACAATTTCGCTGGTTCTGCTCGATGTCCTTTGGGTCAGGGGTAAATGGCGTCGGGATCTGCGCATGAGTCCGAAAGAAGTGAAAGATGAAATCAAGCAATCCGAAGGCGACCCGATGGTCAAGGGGCGCATGCGCTCGTTGGCCAGAGACCGGGCACGTAACCGTATGATTGCTTCCGTGCCACAGGCCAATGTTGTCATTGCCAACCCGACGCACTTTTCCGTTGCCTTGCGCTATGAGCATAGCGTAGACAAGGCGCCGGTTGTTGTTGCAAAGGGACAGGACCTTATCGCGCTGAAAATCCGTCAAATCGCAGAAGAAAATGACATTCCGGTGATCGAGAATGTGCCCTTGGCGCGGGCATTGTTCGCCGAGAGTGAAGTCGATTTACCTATACCACCACAGTTTTTCCGAGTAGTTGCAGAAATTCTATACTATGTGTATTCTGCCGATAGCTCGAAATACAAAACAGCTTCGGGCTAAGAATGAACAAAGCTTCCCGGAAATCGACCATGATTAGTCGAAAGCCTCTTGCAACAGTTGATTGCAAAGACGTTTATGAGCATGCCATGCTTTGGGCGATGAAAGATGTTATCGCCGAGCTTAGACTTGTCGATGCAGCGCATCTGATTTCGTATGTCTTTACGGATTCCCATGCCAATATCAGCGATATTGTGGCATCGTCATCGGAATTATTCCTCAAGGCCAATACCCTTTTCTATCGCGGCGAATCCACGGCGCAATTGGACTGGTCCACGCCGCCTACTGTGCGCTTCGAGATGGCTTTCAGACATCTTGATCTTGATGCGCGCTTTGCGCTGAATCTGATTGGCGATGTGTCCACTATCGCGATGCAATCTGTCCGCTATGAAGATGGATCCGACGGCAGCGAGTGCGATATCGAGCGGTTTGTCAATGTGTTGACAGATGCGCATATTCGCCGGCCTTCCAAGGATTGGGCCGACAAAGGCCTGCTCATGTAGGCCCCCGACCGGCGCTCTTCTGTTCTCTGCCTGAAGAGGATGTGACCGTGATGGCCCATGATAAAAGGGCATCAGTCGGGGATGGCTCCCCGACCGACACGCACATGCTTGTTAGAGAAACGGTTTGGCCCGTTCCATCAGATCGTCCAGATCCGGTTCTGCCGGATTGCGCGGCTTGCCCGGGTGGATGATGCTGACCTGACAGCCTTCCGCAGCTTCCACCAATTGGCGATAGGTGCCAGCGTCGGGGTCGGCGATGAAGGCCTGCATATTTTCGTTATAGCCAAATAACTGGTCATTGATCTGGCGGCACTCGTTGCAGGTTGTGCAGCGGGACGTTTCGATCCATGGCATGTCATCCATCACTTCTGCTGCAACGCTGTCCTCTTCTTCAGAGGCGGCCTGAGGCTCAGCTGTTGGCTGCGCCGCCTCGGCGACCGGCTGGGCCGGCTCGACAGCAGCGGGGCTTGCTGCGTCACTGGAAAGCTCGGCAAGCAGGGCCTCCCGTTTGCGTCGTTCCTCGGCCAGTTGGGCCAGCACGTAGGAATTGTTGATGCCAGCCAGTTCCTGCAAACGGTTCCATGCATCCTTGCACCGACGGGCTGCGGCAACAATCTTGTCATCAACCACGACACGCATCAGTGCGTCTTGTCGATCCACACCCTGCACATAGGCCCGCTTGATGGCATCGCTGCCCCCTGATGTTTCGAGCCATTCCTCGAATGGCACCATATCGCCGCTCCAGCTCTTGCGCTCGATCGCTTCGCAGAAACGGTGATAGCGGGTATCAGCCAGAGCAAAATCCCCGTAGGTGAAGCTCACGACCTCTTCCTTGCGCACCCCTGTCGGGTCTTCATAGCGAAGAGTGTGCTCGGGCCAGTCCTTCTCCATTTGCGGGTTGGCCGACAGGTCAAACCGGCTGGCCAGATCAGGCCCAGCAGACGGATCGTAGGAGAAATTCGGGAAGAGGCGTGCTTCGGTTGCTGCCGCAGCCAGAATATAGGCAGGCACGCCCGGAACAGTTTTCGTGGCGCCCGAATAGATGCTGAACATGGCCGAACCACCATAATGCATGGCACGGACCATAGCATCCTGCATACGAGTCATATGAGCGCTGGATCCCTGAACCACGAAGGCATTGTTGATGCCCATGGCCATGGAGGCAAGCCGTGCCGTGCCCGCACCAAAAGAGTTGCGTGGCGGTTCCGGTGAGGTCGGCCCGAGAATGTCATCCACCTGGATCATCACCTTGATAGGCAAGCCGCAGGCAAGCGCTTCATAGGCGCGGGAAATCTCGGAGGATTCCGTAACCCCGTCGCGCAAGAAGATCATGGCCGGTGGCAGGAAGGCCATCTGTTCTTCGGTCAGATCGCTTTCATCGAAATTGGCAAAGACCCCATCATGCAGGTCGGGAACATATTTGTTCTCAACTTCCATTTCGGCAATCGCCAAAGCCTTGGAGAATTCGATGACGCTGGGCAGACGATCCCGATAGGCATCCAGCGCTTCGGTGCAGCTCTGGAACACATAGCTGTAGCACACCGCCTTGTCCGGATAGCTATAGGTTGCCCGACCCGGCCCGAAGAAGGCCTGTGTCTGGAGCACCTGCAACACATGCTTGATACGCGCTACCCTGTCGGCGGGCAGACGGTCTTCAGGGCGCACACGATGCAGGATATTGGACAAAACGCCGAAGTCGATGGAATTGTCTCCATCCAGCCCCATGGACTTGGACAGAGCTTCAGGGCTATGGGCCTCATCGGACTTGATATGGTCCGACTTCAGGATGTCATTGAGCCGAAGCACCAGCCGGTCAACCTTGTAGCGGAACTTGCGAGCCCGGGCCAAATGCATGGACTGCCAGACATGGGCCAGAACCTTGCCTGGCGTTGCTTCTGTGCAGCCGATGACTCGGCCATCAAGAGTGATGGTTTGGCGCGCCCGATCCAGGTTTTGATCAAGCGGGCCAAAGGCCGATTGGCCGCTCTCGGTCACCAGCTCGGATACGCTGATTCGCCACAACTCGGAGAGCTTTTCTTCCGCGCCCGCAGCCACCTTTTCGCGCATGCGCTGTTCAAGACGCAAAACCTGCTGGCGCAGCTCCTCTCCGTCCGGTCCTTGTGGGGCCACAAGCCGTAAGGCTTCGTCCACGATGTGGCATAGGGGCATGAGCGGTTTTTCCACCTCTTCCCCTTCTATGAGGACAAGAGGATAGTCATAGCGCAAACTGTCGAGCGCATTATAGCGGGCAAAGAGCGCTGGACGGAGAGCCGTCAATGCGGCTTCTTCCATGAAAACGTCACTGCCCTGACCCTGAGGGTCCGTTGATATTTGAGCCACCTGCATAATCGGTCACTCCCCGTTTGAGGTCGCTTGCTGGCCTTCGGGCCAGATGCCGACCTTGTCGAATTCTTCGTTGAGAACAGTTTCCACCAACTGTGGCGTGCTCGGCCGTTTGCCTTTGCGTAATTCGTCATAGCAGGGCACGTGCGGATTGGAATAAAGCACGCCCACCGGGATCTCCTCATCCAGCATGGCAAGAGCCTGCGCCCGATTGAGGTCAAGCGGATCGTGGGTCTCCTGATTCTTGTAGATGCGGGAAAGTTCCGGCTTCAGCCTCAGACCATCGGCATGGGTCAACATCCGCACGCGCAGAGGATCCTGAACGGCGGCGTCGAAATGATGGTTCATGAAGTTCGGGCAGCGCTGCAGGATGCGGATAAAGGAAAAGCCCTTGTGGTGATAAGCTTTGGAGAGCACATCATAGAGCAGTTCGGGTATCCAGTCCGGCACCTGCGCCACGAAGGACACGTTGGAGATGCCCAGCGTAACACTCAAGGGGTTGAGCGGATTGAGCGTGGCCCCGAACGGGGTGGTGTTGCTCTTCAGGCCCTTGGGAGATGTCGGCGAGGCCTGCTTCTTGGTCAGGCCATAGACATTGTTGTCATGCAGCAGCATGGTCATGTTCATGTTGTAGCGCACCGCATGGATCCAGTGCGCCGCCCCGATGGAGCAGCAGTCGCCGTCGCCGGTGGTGACGAAGACGCTGAGATCCGGCCGTCGGATCTTGATACCTTCGGCAATCGGCAAGGCACGTCCATGAATGCCATGGAAGCCGTAGGCATTCATATAATGCGGCAGGCGAGAGGCGCAGCCGATGCCCGAGACACACACGGTCTTTTCTGGCGGTAGCTGCTCATCCCGACACAAACGCTGCATGGCGGTGAGAATGGCGTTATCGCCGCAGCCGGTACACCAGCGTGGGGTGATATCGCTTTGATAGTCTGCAATCTGATAGTCGGTTTGCACCATTTGCATCAGACATTGGCTCATGGAAGCGGTCATCTCATTGCCCTCCCGCCGTTGGCTTTTTGTCGTCGAGCTTGGCCATTGCGGCCTCTATGATTTCCGCAGGCTTGAGCGGTTGGCCGCGGGCGTTGCCCCAGCAATCCACATCCACCAGCCAGCGCGAGCGCAGAAGCATGGCCAGATGGGAATAACGCCGGTTTGACGGATCGATCAGCGGATCACTCTCTGGGTCATTCCAGTTATTCTCGATGGTCATGACCTTGCCGAAACGTTTCATGACAGCGTCGATGCCTGCGGCCATCGGCTGGATGAATTTCAGATGCAGCGAGGAGACCTTGTGGCCCTTGGCCCGCATGATCTTCACTGCCTCCTCGATGGCGCCGCGGGTGCTGCCCCAACCGATGAGCAGCAGATCGCCTTCCTCATCGCCATAGACGGGCGCCAGACGCAAAGTCTTCTGCAAAGCAGCCAGTTTGCGGCTGCGGTTCAAAAGGCCCTCCTCATTGATCTGAGGGTCATAGGCCACGTGGCTGTCCCGATCATGGGCAAGGCCCGTGAGGCAATGCATGCCGTTTGGCTGGCCGGGAATGAAGCGGGTCGCAATGCCTGTGCGTTCGTCCCAGTCATAGGGATGGGCATCTTCCGGCACCGCTGATTGGTTGACCGGAGGGGCCAGCCAGTCGGGGTTGAATTCGGGCCTGTCAAAGGGCTGCTGTGCCGTTGAGAGAGCCGCGTCCGAGAGGATGACCACGACCATGTTGAAGGTCTCGGCGATCTTGCGTGCGGTTATAACCGAATAGAAGCAGTCCTCGATGGAATCCACCGCCATGACCACCTTGGGCGCATCCCCATGGCTGCCGAACATGGCGGACATCATGTCGCCCTGCTCGACCTTGGTTGGCAGGCCGGTGGAAGGTCCTCCACGCTGAACATCAATGACAACCAGCGGAATTTCGGTCATAACGGCAAGGCCGATGGCTTCCTGCTTGAGCGAGAGGCCCGGGCCGGAGGTGATGGTCACTGCGCATTTGCCAGCATAGGAAGCCCCGATGGCGAAGGTCGCCGCCGAGATTTCGTCCTCTGCCTGATGCACCACGCAGCCGACCTTCTCGAAGATGGTCGAGAGATAGTGCGAAGCCGAGGTGGCTGGCGTGATCGGATACATCGAGCAGACTTCCATGCCCGAGGCCACAACCCCGAGCGCCAGCGCCGCGTTGCCGTTGGTCACGATTTGTGGCTTCACGACCGGTGCTGCAGGGATCATGTAGCGCACGGAAAGATTCTCCGCCGCCCAAGCCTGTCCGGCCGCCAATAGTTCGAGGTTGGCATCGACAATCTTCTGGTCCTTTTTGGCAAAGGTCAGCCGCACCTGTGCTTCGGCCAGTGCCGTATCCAGACTGTAGATCGTGCAGAGAATGCCCAGCACAAACATATTTTTGCCCTTGGTCGGATCGGGCACATATTTTTGACATTCCGTCTGCATCGGAATCTCAAACAGCTTGTAGCCCTTTGAGCGCACCTCGGCGGTCACCTTTTCATAATTCTCGGCAACGGCAGGGTCCTTGTCGCATTTCCACATTTCTTCGATGAGAATGGTGGCTCCGGGCTTGATCTCGTTGGCGTTCAGGCGGCTTAAAAGCACCTGCTCGTTAAAGGCGATCACGAGATCGGCCTTGTCACCCACATTGGTGACCTTGTGCGCGGCCATGCGCACTCTGTTGCCGCTGGCGCCCGCGATGGAGCGGTGAGGGGGCTGGATCTCGGCGGGGATGATCTCCACTGTCCAGATTCCGTGCCCGGATCGGGCGGCGATCGACGCAAGGGACTGGCCGCATCTTTGCGCGCCTTCCCCTGAGTCACTTACGATTTCAACAATATGTTCCTGAATGACTTCGGCAGGTCCACTTGCTGGGGACTTCCTCAATGCAGTCCTTTCCTCGTTGGGAGGAGCATCGTGAGAAGAAGTCTGCATGCCATATTCCGTCATGGTTTTGGCTCCGGCAGCTAAATTTGTCTTATTCTGGTAAAGCAATGTTCAGCAAGGTCGATGCCGAACAGGCTATTCTCGAAGTCGGATGTCTCCGGCTCGTAAATGACGTTGGTGTCTCTGAGGCCCAGATAGCGGCGAATGCTGTCAGCCGCCTTGCGCCCTGCGCCCATTGCCTTGATCACGGTCGCCGCTCCGGTGACGATGTCTCCCCCGGCATAGACACCGGCAAGAGAGGTTGAAAGATCGTCGTCGGTGTCGATATAGCCCCATTTGTTGAGGCCGATCGATGAGGTCTGACCAAGGATCGGGTTGGGCGAGGTGCCGATGGCATAGACCACCGTATCCGCTTCGAAGTCGAATTCGCTGCCTTCAACCGCTACCGGACGCCTGCGCCCGGAGTTATCGGGTTCACCCAACTCCATCTGCACGCAACGGATGCCGCGCACATTGTTGTTGGCGTCGCCAAGGATCTCGACCGGGTTGGTCAGCCAGTGGAACTCGATGCCTTCTTCCTGTGCGTGATGCAGCTCTTCTTTGCGGGCAGGGCACTCGATCTCGCTACGCCGGTAGATGCAATGCACCTGCTCGGCACCAAGCCGAAGGGAAACACGCATCGCGTCCATGGCCGTATTGCCCGAGCCGATCACGGCCACGCGCTTGCCAAGGCCCAGCGGGGTGTCGAATTTGGGGAAGTCCCCCGCATGCATCAGATTGCAGCGGGTCAGCAACTCGTTGGCAGAAAGGACACCGTTGAGATTTTCGCCCGGAATATCCATGAAGTGGGGGGTACCGGCACCAACGCCGATAAAGACTGCATCATAGCCCATGTCATCGAGCATCTGATCGATGGTGAACAGGCGGCCCACCAGTGTGTTACACTGGATATCGACGCCCAACGCCTTCAGATTGGCAATCTCGGCGTCCACCACGCTCTTGGGCAGGCGGAATTCAGGGATACCGTAGCGCAAGACGCCACCGGGCACATGAAAGGCCTCATAAATGGTAACGGCGCATCCGGCCTTGGCCAGATCCGCCGCACAAGCCATTCCGGCTGGTCCAGATCCTACGATGGCAACCCGGAAGCGGTTGGGCTCAATCTGTGCTGATTTCTGCCACCCCTCCTTGATAGCCATGTCACCTAGGAAGCGTTCAAGCCTGCCGATGGCGACCGGTTCAAGGCCGGTACCTGCGCCCACAGCGCAAACCCCTTCGCATTGATCCTCCTGTGGGCAAACCCGGCCGCACACGGCGGGAAGCTGGGTCGCATCGGTCATATGCTCATAGGCGCCACGGAAATCCTTTTCCAGCATCTTGGAAATGAATCCGGGAATGTCGATCTTGACCGGGCATCCTTCGATGCAGGCCGGTTGCGGACACATCAGGCAGCGTTCACATTCCAGAAGGGCATTTTCAAGATCAAAGCCCAGCGCCACTTCATCAAAGTTTCTGGCGCGGATCTCCGGCTCCTGAACCGGCATGTCTGCCCGTTGTTGCGGAATGGATCGAATTGTCTTGCGAGCCATTTACTTGCCTCCCTCAATGGGTGCTGCATCCGGCGCAAGGGCCAGGCGGCGGCAACTATCGGAATAGCGCTTCATCGCTGCGGCCTCTTCGGGGCGGTAGCGTTGCAGTCGGGTGAAGAGATCGTCAAAGTCGACCTGATGGCCATCAAAATCGGGCCCGTCCACGCAGGCGAACTTGATCGCGTCTCCTACTTTCACGCGGCAGCCACCACACATGCCAGTGCCGTCCACCATGATCGGATTGAGGCTCACCATCGTCTTGATGCCATAGGGGCGCGTGGTTTCCGTGCAGGCGCGCATCATGACCGGAGGACCAATAGCGACCACTTCGTCGACGTCTGGATTCTCTCTGATTGCCGCCTCGATGCCTTGGGTCACAAGGCCGTGAATGCCAGCTGAGCCATCGTCCGTGCAGATAATAAAGTCATCACAGATGGCGCGAAACTTCTCTTCCCAAAACATCAGGTTGCTGGAGCGGAAGCCCAGAACCCCGATCACATGGGCGCCGGCTTCCTTGAAGGCTCGTGCCTGAGGGTAGATGGGCGCGATGCCCAGCCCGCCGCCCACACAAATGACCTTTTTGGTTTTCGATGAAATGTCACTGGGAATACCAAGAGGGCCGAGCATGGCGTAGATCTCACGACCGGGTCTGCAGAGCAGCTGCATTTCCCTTGTGGATTTGCCCACGGCCTGCACGACAAGCGTGATGGTTCCCTTTTCCCTGTCGAAATCGGCAATGGTCAGCGGGATGCGCTCGCCCAGATCATGTAACATCACGATGACAAACTGGCCGGGTTTGGCGGCCTTTGCCATGACTGGATGCTCGATTTCGATAAGGAATGTTGACTTTGAAAAATCGGTACGCGTCAGGATTGGAAAGGATGCCGTGACACCTTTTCCGGATCCGTTCTGTCGGTTTGCGACAGACAAATCCTCCCCGCGACCGCTGGCGACCCCGCGATCGGACATGAATTTCCTCCCCTTGCTGCGGAATTTGCCAACTAGATTGCACAGGGTGCAATAATCGGAACAAATACAACAGCTTCGACGCTACGCCCATGAAGGGGGGAAACATTGACACCAATCAAAACGGCGGGGATCAGCCTCTGGCTACGACTAAGGTTTTATTGGACTGGTGAAAAGATGACGCAAAAAAAAGAAGCGCAGGCCATAAGCCTACGCTTCCTTAATTTTAGATTCAGTTTGACTGAATGTCAGAGTGAGAACCAGGCTAGGAAGAAGCCTGCCACCACTGCTGTACCAATCACACCGGCAACGTTCGGACCCATGGCATGCATGAGAAGGAAGTTGCTTGGATCTGCTCTCTGACCTTCCACCTGACTAACGCGGGCAGCCATTGGCACGGCCGACACGCCAGCAGAACCGATCAGAGGGTTGATCTTGTTCTTCGAGAACACGTTCATCAATTTGGCCATCAGGATGCCGCAACCAGTAGCGATACTGAAGGCGACGATACCCAGGGCCAGAATCTTCATGGTGTCGAAGTTCAGGAACCGTTCTGCCGTCATTGTGATGCCGACAGACGTACCCAGGAAGATCGTGATGACGTTGACCACCTCGTTCTGAGCAGCCTTGGTGATGCGTTCTGCTTCAAGGCTTTCCCGAAGGAAGTTACCCAGCATCAGCATGCCAATCAGGGCAGCTGCTGCAGGAACCAGCAAGATCACAAGGATGGTAACCATGGCAGCAAAGATGAGCTTTTCAAGGCGACCCACTTTACGCAGGGATTTCATCTTGATCTTGCGTTCCGCTTCAGTTGTAAGCGCACGCATGATCGGAGGCTGAATCAACGGCACAAGCGCCATGTAGCTATAAGCTGCAACTGCGATTGGAGCGAGTAGATCCGGAGCCAACTTGCTGGCAAGGAAGATTGAGGTCGGGCCGTCAGCACCACCGATAATACCAATGGCAGCAGCCTCGTGTGACTGGAAGCCAATCAAGGTTGCACCAAGGAAGGTAGCGAACACACCAAACTGGGCAGCTGCACCGAGGAGCAGCGTACGCGGGTTGGCGATCAACGGACCGAAGTCAGTCAAAGCCCCAACGCCCATGAAGATGAGCGGTGGGAAGATTTCCAGCTCAACGCCTTTGGAAATGTAGTAGTAGAGACCGCCGGCATGTTCGCCTTGGGGCAAGTTGACCAGACCTTCGGTAGGAAGGTTAGCCAAGAGAGCACCGAAAGCGATCGGAATCAGCAGAAGCGGTTCAAATTTTTTGTAGATCGCAAGATAGAACAGCAGAGCAATGATCGCCCACATGACCATCATTTGCCAGGTCACATCGCCAAAAGCGGTCAAATGCCAAATCTGTTCAAGCTTGGAGGCCTGAGTTGCTGTGCCTTCCATGAGAAGGATCTCCCTCCTTATGAAAGGGTTACAAGAACTTGACCCTCGGTCACGGTAGCACCGGCTGCCACATTGACCGCGGTAACTGTACCATCAGATGGAGCACTGATGTTCGTGTTCATCTTCATGGCTTCAAGGACAAGCAGAGTGTCGCCAGCTGATACTTTCTGACCAACAGAAACGTCTACGCTGATGACAGTCCCGGCAAGTGGGCTAGGCACTGCGCCATCACCAGCTGGGGCAGCAGGAGCTGCAGCAGGAGCCGGAGCGGCTGGGGCCGGAGCGGCAGGAGCAGGAGCTGCTGCTGGGGCTGGAGCTGCTGGTTTCGCAGCCGGAGCCGGGGCAGCATTGTCCATATCTTCGTCTTCCACCGTTACATCGTAGGTGATGCCCTGTACGGTGATCCGCAAGCGTTTCATTACTTTAGTCCTCTCAGAGAATTGGGGGTCTGGCTACTGCCCAAGGGCATCATGGAAGTCCAACCGTTACGGGTGTTATGTCCCGAAAAAGAGGCAATGCGACCTTCCAGTGGCCATTCGCTTACTTTGTGGGGGGGAGCTGCGACGCGAGTCACCTTGTATCCTGCCCCCATTGTCGCGGCTACGGCTGCTGCAATGGCAGCCAGATGATGTGGTGGTACGCCAGCCCGGGAGGCTACCGCCGCGCGCGGCGGTACCTTTGGAGCATGGTCCGAACCGCCTGTGCCTGAGCCGTTCTTTTCCTGGCGGATAAAGAAAGATCCAATAAGTGCACAGGCTGCCCAGAGAATGGCAAGAGCCATCATTACCACGACAAAGCCCGTTAAGATGATTTCCAGGTTTTCGAGCATCAAGATAATCCTTTGCTCAGAGTGGAATGTTGCCGTGTTTCTTCGGCGGACGGGTTTCCCGTTTGGACATCAGGCCACGAAGCGAGAGAGCGATTGCACTCTTGGTTTCGCGAGGCTGGATGATGTCATGGATAGCCAGTCTGCCAGCAGACAAGTAAGGCGTAGCAAATTCCTTGCGATATTCATCCGCAAGTTCTTTTGCCTTGGCCGGCTTGTCTTCAGCTTCTTTCAATTCCTTACGATAAAGGATATTGACAGCGCCTTCAGCACCCATCACAGCAATTTCGGCCGTTGGCCATGCCATAACGCGGTCCGCACCCATATCTTCCGAGCACATTGCCAGATACGCGCCGCCATAGGCTTTACGCATGATGACCGTGATCTTCGGAACAGTAGCAGAGGCATATGCGAAGAGCATTTTTGCGCCGTGACGAATAATACCGCGACGTTCTTCAGCGACACCCGGCAGGAAGCCAGGAACGTCGACGAGGGTAACGATCGGGATATTGTAAACGTTGCAGAAGCGAACAAAGCGTGCAGCCTTGTCACTGGCATCGATATCCAGCGTGCCCGCTTTAACGGTTGGCTGGTTGGAAACGAACCCAACGACCATGCCGCCAATGCGACCGAAGCCGATTACGATGTTGGCTGCAAAATGTTCCATGACTTCAAGGAAATCACCGTCATCAGCAAGGCTTTTGATAACCTCACGGCAGTCAAACGGGGTCTTGGAATCAGCTGGAACCAGCTCATCCAATGCCGGGTCATCAACAATTTTCAGGTCCGGCTCGATATGATGCGGCGGATCCATCATGTTGTTGGATGGCAGGAATGAGAGCAGCTTGTGGACAATCTGCACAGCATGCTGATCATTTTCAGCAATGAAGTGAATGTTACCGGATACGGAAGCGTGTGCTTGAGCCGACCCGATTTCTTCCATCGTTGTTACCTGACCGGTAACGGCGCGAATAACTTCTGGTCCACAGATGAACATCTGTGCGTTTTCGCGGGTCATGATAAGGAAGTCAGTCAGGGCAGGGCTGTAGGCTGCACCACCGGCGCAAGGACCTGCAATGACAGAGATCTGAGGCACAACGCCAGAGAGCTGAACGTTGCGATAGAATACCTGACCATAACCGGAAAGGGCACCAACACCCTCCTGAATACGTGCTCCGCCTGAATCGTTGAAGCCAACAACAGGTACGCCTGCTTTCACAGCATGATCGAGGGCTGCACAAATTTTCTTGGCGTGAATTTCACCCAAGGAGCCACCAACCACGCCGAAATCCTGGGAAAAGGCTGCTACTGGACGACCGTCGACAAAGCCTGTGCCGCAAATAACACCGTCCGTCGGAATGGATTTGTCTGCCATGCCGAAGTAACGGGTATTGTGCTGCGCATGCAAGCCGAATTCCTGGAACGTACCTTCGGAGAAAAGACCCCCAAGACGTTCACGGGCAGTCATGCGACCTTTGGCATGTCTGTCTTCAGCTTTCTTTGCGCCGCCACCGTCCAGTGCGATTTTGCGCCGTTTCTCCAACTCATCAGAAAGAGTTTTGGAAATCGCCATTTTATTACCGCTATGCTAGGCAGCGCCCGGATTGAGCGCTGCGTTAAGGTTGAGGTTGAACGGGTAAAAACCCGCCGGAAATTATGGATCGGACACCCGATGACAAAATCCTCAATGACGGAAGTATTACTCATTTATTCTAATGAGATAAAGGGTTGGAAGCGGCAAAAGGTTTGGACCAAAGGCTAGTTGATGCCTGAATCGGCGGCTTACTGGCGAGAATCGCGCATTAGACCAAAGTGGATAGAGGTAGTTTGCATAGCGAAAAAAATGCTATGCAAAGTTGTGCGGTCTGTGAATATTAACTGCTGAGACCATTGTGTTAATCATCTCTGGTTGTAAAGCGCTCCGATTGAGCCAAAAACTGAAGTCTTCCATCTACTTATTCATTATAAATATGGTCGATGGTGAGGAAAACACCCTTCTGTGTCCTATAGGTGAGTCGGGGTGCCTATCGCTGATAGCATGAGTCTTGCTGCGCATCGCACGCTGTTGCGTTATGGAGCGACGCTATTTATTTGCTCTCGCTCGGGAAAGATCTTGTGCCGGTTTCCTGCTCTTGCAAGGTCCAATCGCGCGAGGAAGAATGCCGGTACATGAAGGCGCGACTCTGGGCTGCTTTCACATCCGGATCGGGATGAAGCGGCAGTCGAGAGGGGCTGCGATGCGAATGCAGGCGCGGTAGCGCCTGTTTCGGAGTACCGGTTTCGTACTTTCGTCTTATTAGCAAATATGTCGAGAAAAAAGCCTCCCCACCTAATCCTAAGGTGTATCCATGCCTCATTGCCTCCTCTGGGTGACTTCGGAAAACCACTTTAAAAACAGGTCTCAAGACTGCCTTTTTGAACGGCTCTAACTGCGTCAGAAATTGTATCGTGATGCGGTGGTGCTTCTGGGTCGAGCAGCTGTGTTGATGCAAATCAACGCCGAAAGCCCTTGGATAGACTAACGATTATAACACTAAAGTATCGGGAGTTATGACCGTATAGTGATGCACTTCCGGGACTTTTGTGTGGCTCACATGACCATTTTGACCACGCGACTGCTTCTGACAGCTGAAGGTATCTGAGGACCTGGGGTGACCGCCTTTGCCACTGGGCTTTGGTTGCAGGCAATTCTTTGAGCACTTTATTTCATTTCGACAGGCTGACACTACCAACAACCGGTCTGTTGTAATTGGGTGGAGAATATGAACGAAAAACTTCCAAAAACGCCGGCGTATCCCGGAAATTCAACGGTAATTAACGGTAACGGCGCCGTAGCCCAGGTAATGGGACAGGTGTGCGGTGGAGTCATCGGATATCCGATTACGCCTTCTACCGAGATTGCCGAAATCTATGAAGCTTTCAGAGCTGGCGGCGGACTCAATGTCTGGGGTCGTCATCCCTTCTTCTTCGAACCTGAAGGCGAACATTCGGCTCAGTCAGGCGCTCTTGGCGCTGCGCTTACGGGCGGACAATATGTGTCCAACGCTTCGTCCTCCCAGGGCGTGCTTTATGGCCTTGAATCGCATTATGTCACCGTCGGCAAGAAAGTCGGCGGTTTTGTCATGCAAGTTGCGGCTCGCTCCGTTTCCCGCCACTCACTGAACGTGATGGCCGGCCATGACGACATCTACGCCTTGTTACCATCCGGTTACACCATCCTGTTTGGGTCCAACCCGCAGGAAGCTGCCGACCTTGCCGCGATCTCCTACAAGGTCAGCGCGATGTCGATGATTCCGGTTGCCAACGGCATGGATGGCTTCGTGACATCTCACATGATGAGCGAAGTCATGATGCCGGAAGAAGACCTGCTGCGCGAATTCGTTGGTGATCCATCCGAGCGTATCATGTGCCCGACCGTCGCACAGGAAATGCTCTATGGTGCCAAAGGGCGCGTCTTCCAGCTCAAACGCTATCTGGGCCGTCACAGTTCTGATATGGAACAAGACGCCTACGCCAAGCTCGTTGCCTTCCTTGATGACAATGCTGATGCTGTTGAAGCCGACAATGCGGGCGAGATGGTTGCCAAAACTCTGGACATGCTGCCGGCAGAGCTGCACAAGCAGTGGAGCCGCCAGTGGACCAATGCCTTCCAGAAAGGCACTCGCCAGCGCGTTCCTGCTCAGGTTGATATCAACAATCCGGGCCTTACGGGTGGTGTTCAGAACCAGCCGGACTTCCAGGCCGGTGCTGTTGACCATCGCACCCACTTTGTGCGTGACGTTGCTCGCTTCGTACGCGAAGCCATGGATGAATATTCCGCACTGACCGGTCGCAGCTATGCTCCGGTTAAATGCTTCGAATGCGAAGATGCCGAAACCGTTCTGGTTGGCCTTGGGTCTGTCACCGACGATGCCGAAGCGGTTGCTGCTTACCTGCGCCGTCAGGGCAAGAAGGTCGGCGTGGTTTCCATCAAGATGCTGCAGCCATTCCCGGATGCGGAATTCGTGGAAGCCGTCAAAGGCAAAAAAGCAGTCACCATTCTTGAGCGTTCCGACAACACCGCTCTGACTGCCTTCGTCAAGGAAGCCTTGATGAAAGCCATGGAAAATGGTGCTGGCGAACGCTATCCGGGCGTCCCTGCCCTTAAGGAACTGCCAAAACTGACGACCGCCATCTTCGGCCTGGGTGCCCATGACCTGCAGCCTCGCCATCTGGTCGCAGCCTATGAAAACATGGACGGTGCTTGCCAGCCATTTGTTTATCTGGGCAGCCAGTTCTTCTCCAAGGATGCAAGCCCGATCATGAACGAGCTTCAGGCCAAGCTGAAAGACGCTTATCCTGAAACCGAACTGATGGCACTGGAAACCAAGCCGAACCCGAGCCTCCTGCCAGAAGGTGCCCTGCGCATCCGTTTCCATTCAGTTGGCGGGTACGGCACGATTGCCACCGGCAAGCTGCTCACGGACATTCTGGCCAACGCCCTGCATCTCTATTCCAAATCCGCACCGAAATACGGTTCGGAAAAATCGGGCGCTCCGACCAACTACTATATCACGCTCTCTCCAGAGCCGGTGCTGATCACCAACGCCGATCTGGAAGATGTGGAAGTGGTTGTTTCGCCAGACCACAAGGTCTTCGCTCACAGCAATCCGCTGCGTGGCCTTGTTGAAGGCGGCACCTTCATTCTGCAGTCCAATCTTTCCGCGCTTGAAGTCTGGAAAGAACTGCCTGCAGCCATGCGCAAGACCATCCGCGACCGGAAGATCAAATTCCTGGTGGTTGACGGCTTTGCCATTGCCAAGAAACATGCTCCAGTTGCCGCTCTTCAGACTCGCATGATGGGCATCGCCTTCATCGGCGCCGTCTGTGGCCATGTGGAACGCGTGACCGAAGGGGCTGATCGTGAAGCTGTGATCGAGAAGATCCGCAGCCAGATCAACTACAAATTCGGCACCAAGGGCGAAGCTGTTGTTGAAGGCAACATGGCGGTCATCCGCGATGGCGTCGAGGAAACGGCTGTTGTCGATTATTCGGCTCCTGAATTTGTCGAAGTGGACGCCGCAGGCGACCCGGTTCCTGAATTCAGCCCGTCCATTTCTTCCAACATGTGCCGTATTGCTTCGGAATCTTCTCCGGAAGGTCTGTTTGATACTGCCTATTATGAAGAAACGGTCGCAGCACCATTCCGCGCAGGTGCCATCGGTGAAGCGCCGGTCCTGCCGGGCTCAGGCATGTTCATGCCTGCCGGGTCTGCCGCTGCCAAGGACAAGGGCCTCTTCCGGCGTGAAGTGCCGGTCTTCGATCCTGAAAAATGTACAGGCTGCCTGGATTGTTCCATGGTCTGCCCGGATGCTGCCATTCCGCCAAGCGTCTTCGATATCGACGCTCTGCTGATGGCTGCCGCCAAAGACATCGACATGCCGGAAAAACAGCGCGAAGTCATTCGTGAATATGTCCGCACTGTTGGTGAGACGGTTCGCCGTAAATATAATGCGCTGGATGACGCTCCGAGCTTTGCCAAACTGGTGGCCGAAGCGGTCAACGAGCTTTATGTTGAAAGCGCTGTCGTCAAGGGCAATCTGGAACGCATCGTGGAAGCAGTGTCGGTTCTGCCTGTTGCCAAGACCCGTCCATTCTTCGACTCCATGGAAGCCGAACACACCGGTCAGGGTGGTCTGTTTGCCGTGGCAGTCGACCCTTGGAAATGCACAGGTTGTCTGGAATGCGTGGACATCTGTGGTCCGGGTGCTCTGGTGGCCGCCGATCAGGACGCTGGCTTGCTGCATGATCTGCAGTCCAAGTTCAACTTCCTTTCCAAAACACCGAACACGCCAGCCCGCTTTGTTGAACCGGCCTTTGAGGACGACAACGAGATCAAGCGCATGATGCTGGATCGCGCCAACTACTATTCCACCACCGGTGGTCACGGTGCTTGTCGCGGCTGTGGCGAGGTTACGGCCATTCGTCAGGTTGTTTCCGCAACCCATGCGATCCATGACCGTCGTCAGAAAGCTCATGTGCGTGAGTTGGAAGAACTGGTCAACGGCCTGACCCTTAAGCTTGAAGAAGTCAAAGGCGATAGCGAACGCGAAGCCCGTATTTCCGGCGCCCTCAAGGTGCTCGAAAAACGCCTCTTCATGCTAGAAGGTGGCCCGACCGGTAATGGTCAGTCTCCGTTGGTTGTTGCCAACGCGACCGGCTGTAGCTCGGTTTATGCTTCGACCTTCCCGTTCAACCCTTACAATGACCCATGGGTCAACAGCCTGTTCCATGATGGACCGGCCGTCATCAAGGGTATCTTTGAAGGCACCACTGCCAATGCGGCAGTTGACTTCAAGGCCATGCGTCTTGCTAAACTCGAATTGGCCAATGCCTACGATCCGGTAACGGATGAAGCATTCTTCAACAATTTCGAATGGCACAATTTCTCCGACGCTGAACGCGACCTGCTGCCAACCTTCATGAACATCTCCGGTGACGGTGCTGCTTATGATATCGGCTTCGGTGCCCTGTCCCGCTTGCTGGCAAGTAACACGCCGGTCAAGGTGATGGTGCTCAACTCGGGCGTTTACTCCAACACCGGTGGTCAGGCTTCCACGGCCTCCCTGTCCGGTCAGGACAGTGACTTGGCCCGCTTCGGCAAGGCCAACCCTGGTAAGCTCGAAGACCGCAAGGAACTGGGTCTGATTGCAAGCTTCCACCCGAATGTTTTCGTGGTGCAGAGTGCAACCTCCTTCCCGGGTCACTTCCTCAAGAATGTGATGGCCTATCTGAAGCATTCCTCTTCACCAGCACTGCTTGACGTTTACACGCCATGTCAGGGTGAACACGGGATCGCTGATGACGCGGCCAACCGCCGCTCGAAACTGGCTGTTGAAGCCCGTGTCAGCCCGCTCTTCGTGCATGATCCCAAAGCAGGGAAAACCCTTGCTGAACGGTTCGACATCGAAGGCAACCCGGCAAAGGATCAGGATTGGGCCATGCAGACCATCTCCTATATGGAAGATGGCCAGCTCAAGTTGATGGATCTGCCACTTACTCCGGCTGACTATGCTTACGATGAAGTCCGCTTCAAGAAGCAGTTCCGCCCGATCAAGGGTGAAGTGGATGCTGTGCCGCTGCATGAATTCATCGACATGCCAGCTGTAGAGCGTGGCCGCAAGGTTCCATACATCCTCAAGGCCAATGCCAAACAGGAACTGGTCAAACTGGAAGTTGGTGCCATGATCGTGCATCTGGTTGAAGAACGTCGTCAGAACTGGCGCACACTTCAGCATCTTGCAGGTCAAACCGCTGCTCAACTCGATGCTGCTCACAGCAAAGAGCTGGCTGCAATGGAAGTCAAATACAAGGAAGCTCTGGAATCCCGTGAGCTTTCCATGGACAGCATCGCAGCCGGCATGGCTGAAATGGCTTCCATGTCTGCTTCCCCGGCAGTTCTGGGCCTTGGTGGTTCAGCTTCCGCCGCAGCGGCCAATGGAGCATCCGATGCAGCACCTGCTGCAGGAGGAGGAGCCAGCCTGCCGCATATTCATGAAGAGGACGTATCGCTCTGCACCAACTGCAAAGCCTGCTATCAGGATGTTCCTGAGCTCTTCGAACTGACCAAGGTTGTCGAGAATGGGTCTGTCATGGAAGTGGCACACACCATCCCCGGTGCTCTGGAACAGGTCGAAGTCACTCCGGACCTGAAGTCCCGCATCATGAAAGTGGCGGCAAAATGCAACGCGGAGATCGTAAGATGACCGTTGATACTGCAGTAACGCAGGACGCTCTGTTTGATCATCAAATGGATGTTCTGAAAAAGCATCTCGCAGCGGACCCCCGGTCCCTGCGGAATGTCTTCATCGCGGACGGAGCCCAGGCCATGGCCTGGGAATTCCAGAAGGACGAGTTGGGCGAGCCCTTCATCAAGACTCTCTGGGGCCTTCTGCTCAAGAATGATGACATGAGCACCCTGATCCAGCGTTTCATCTGGAGCTTGCCGCTCCGGTTCAAACGCAAGTTCATCAAGGCGCTTGATGCCTACATGTCCGATCGCTATCCCATGTTCAAGGGCCTTTCCGAAGGCTGGCCTGAAGACAGCTACATTCCGCCCTATATCCGCACGCCGGAAGCGCGGTCTGCTGACTTCGAGCTGGTGAACCAGGGCTATCTGGGCTATCAGTCCCTCGGCTATTCCTTGCGGGAAGTCGAAATGATCGTTTGGCTGGAAGTGCTTCGCGACAAACAGTGCGAAGACAAGCCTTGCGAACTGGGCCAGATCATCCAGCGTACCAAGGACGAAGAAGCCACCAAGGTTGGTGGCTGCCCGGTCAAGATCCATATTCCGGAAATGATCGATCTGCTCGCCAAGGGCAAGATTCGTCAGGCGCTGGAATTGATCGAAAGCTGCAACCCGCTGCCAAACGTCACTGGCCGCGTCTGTCCGCAGGAGCATCAATGTCAGGGTGTCTGTAAGCATACCAACCGTCCGATCGAGATCGGTCAGTTGGAATGGTTCCTGCCCGAGCATGAAAAAGCTGCCAATCCGGATCAGCTCGCGCGCTTCGCTGGCATTGTCAGCCCTTGGCAGAAAGCCGAAAAGCCACCAATCGCGGTGGTGGGGTCCGGTCCGTCTGGCCTCATCAACGCCTATTTGCTGGCTGTTGAAGGCTTCCCGGTAACAGTCTTTGAAGCATTCCATGAACTGGGCGGCGTATTGCGCTACGGTATTCCCGAATTCCGTCTGCCAAACTCGCTAATCGATGATGTGGTTGCCAAGATCGACGCTCTGGGCGGTCGCTTCGTCAAGAACTTCGTGGTCGGCAAGTCCGCAACCCTTGAAGACCTGAAAGCCGCAGGCTTCTGGAAAATCTTCGTCGGGTCCGGTGCTGGCCTGCCAACCTTCATGAATGTTCCGGGTGAAGAATTGCTCGGCGTCATGTCGGCCAACGAGTTCCTGACCCGCGTCAACCTGATGCGTGGTCGTGATCCGGCTTATGAAACGCCGCTTCCGGACGTCAAGGACAAGAATATCCTCGTGATTGGTGGTGGCAACACCGCGATGGACGCAGCCCGCACGGCAAAACGCCTTGGCGGCAACGTGACCATCGTTTATCGCCGCACCCAGTCTGAGATGCCTGCCCGTGTTGAAGAACTCGAGCATGCACTCGAAGAGGGCATCGAATTGGCTGAACTGCGCGGACCGAAAGAGTTCGTTGGCGATCATCACACCCATTTCGTCACCCATGCTGTTGTGGATGTGAACGAGTTGGGTGAACCGGATGCCTCCGGTCGTCGTCGTCCGCGTCCAACCGGGGAAGTCATCGAAATGCCGGCGGATCTGGTCATCATGGCCCTTGGCAACAAGTCCAACCCGATCATTCCGTCGTCTGAACCCAAGCTTCAAGTCAGCAAATGGGGCACAATCAATGTTGGCAAAGACAGCCAGCAGACATCGATTGATGACATCTATACCGGTGGTGACGCTGCTCGTGGCGGGTCCACGGCGATCCTTGCTGCCGGTGATGGTCAGGCTGCTGCCCGTCAGATCCTCGGTGCCATTGATCTGGTGTCTGACGAGATTGCCGACCGGGTCAAGAGAGCGGACCACTTCACCAGCCTTGGTCTGGCTGAACATACCGTTCTCAAGCACACGGATCTGGCTGCTGGCATTGTCGAGATGACAATCCGCGCACCGGTGATTGCCCAGTCCGCTCGGGCTGGCCAGTTTGTCCGCGTGTTGGCAACCGATGATGGCGAACTCATTCCGCTGACCCTTGCTGACTGGAACAAGGAAAACGGCACCATCGATCTGGTCATTCAGGGCATGGGTACCTCGACCAAGATGATGAACAAGATGAGCGAAGGCGATTTCTTCGCCGGTATCGCAGGCCCGCTTGGGGAACCAAGCGACGTCAATAAGTTCGATCCGGAAAAAGAAACCGTTGTCTTCACTGCCGGTGGCGTGGGCCTGCCAGCCATCTATCCGATCGCCAAGGCGCATCTGGAAACCGGCAATCATGTCACTATGATCATCGGCTTCCGTTCAGCAGACCATCTGTTCTGGACGGGCGACGACGAGCGCATGGGGCTGTTGAAGGCCAAATATGGCGACATGCTTGATGTCATCTATTGTTCCAACGATGGCACCTTCGGCATCAAGGGCTTTGTCACCAATCCGCTTGAAGACATGCTAAAGGACGACAAGACCTCCAAGGGCCGCAAGATTGCGGAAGTCGTCTCTGTCGGTCCTCCGATGATGATGCGTGCCGTCAGCGATCTGACCAAGCCATATGAAGTGCCGACTGTTGTCAGCCTCAACTCCATCATGGTGGATGCTACCGGCATGTGCGGCGCCTGCATGGTGCCCGTGCTCAAAGATGGCAAGACAATGCGTCAGCATGCTTGCATCGACGGGCCGGAATTCGACGCTCACACCGTCGAATGGGACAAGTTCCTGCCACGCTTTGGCCAGTTCAAGGTGCAGGAAGTTCGCAGCATGGAAAAACACAAGCTCAACTGATATCAATCAGCCCTATGAGCTTTGCATAAAAGAGCCCCCGGAAGAATGTCTTCCGGGGGCTTCTTCTTTTGGGATTGATGACAAATGGTGCGAATATGTCCCAATAGACAGCTAGCTACAGTCGGTTACACGATATCTGTGGGCAAATATGCGTAGATTTTTCGCATATTCGGTCTGAATTTAGCGCCCTTGTTGGTTGATTTCCCGCTCGGCGGTTTGAATGATTCGCTTGAGATCATCGGCAAATGCAGTGCATGCCTCTGGGCTCTCAAACCCGTTCTGCAGCAGCGTCTCAGCGTTGGCGGCAATCTGAGGCATGATCTCGCTTAGCTTTGCACGCCCCTTGTCCGTTAATAGAACCAGCTTTTGTCTGGCATCTTTTTGTGAATAACTGCGGGTAATGAAACCTTTTGATTTCAATGACTTGAGAACTTTGGTCAGACCTCCTGAGGAAATCAGGAGAGCGTCATAAAGCTCGGTCGGTGTCATCGTCGCGCCGGGTTTCTGCGAGCGCAGGGCCGCCAAAGCATCAAATTCCATATAGGTCAGATCATGGAACTTAAGCAGCCGCTTCGTCGTTTCTTGCAATAGGGATGACAGACGCTGAATGAGAGCTGCACTCTGCATGTAAGGCGTAACTGCCTCCGGCCAGTTCTCGCACACCTGTTTGCTTCGCTCTTCCACATTCATGACAGAAACCTTATTTATCTTGCTAGAAAGATAAAATGCATCGTCAGCCGCGCTTTGGCAATGCTGAAATCTGAAATCAGACGGTCAGTTGAAAACCAATAAGAGACAAATAATCATGACAGCCTCAGAAACACGCATGCCTTTCAGACCCATGCTTCCACCAACTCTGGCCTTGCTTGTCGGCCTTCTGGTTCCCTCTCTTGTCTGGGCGCAGCCTGCACCAGGCGCTGCCATGGGCGGGTCGGACCAGGGGCCCTTGCCTGTCGGTGTCATCACGCTAGAACAGGCTGATGTCCCATACGAGGTGACTCTTCCCGGACGGGCTGTGGCCTATGAGCAGGTTTCCATTCGTCCTCGGGTGAATGGGGTTATCGCCCAAATCGCCTATCAACCAGGCCGACCGGTCAAGGTTGGCGACCTGCTGTTTCGTATCGACAATGAGACCTACGAAGCCTCTGTCCAGTCGGCTGAAGCTGAGGTGGCCAGCGCAAAGGCCTCTCTGGAAGGCGCACAAATCACGCTTGAGCGCTACAAGAAGATTGAAGGCACGGGCATCTCCTCTGCCGATGTGAAGGATGCCGAGGTTAGTCTGCATCAAGCAGAAGCCTCCGTGAAAACAGCTGAGGCAGCGCTGCGCACTGCCAAACTCAATCTTGAATGGACGGAAATCCGCAGCCCCATTTCGGGCATTCCCGAAGTTGCAGATGTCTCTGTCGGTTCAATCGTGACGTCCAACCAGACGACTGCCTTGACGACAGTCACGCGCCTCAACCCGATTTATGTTGATGTGCAGGAATCGAGTGTACGAATGCTGTCCATTCGCAATCTTGTCGAGAATGGCTTCATCAAGCGCGCCGACAAACTGAGCCTCAAGCTACAGCTGGAAACCGGCGAAACGCTGGATGGCGAAGGCACGCTCCGTTCGCCCGGTACATCCGTGTCTACCACGACCGGCACCGTGGCCCTGCGGATGGAGTTCGACAATCCCAAACGCATGGTCATCCCGGGGCAGTTTCTGCGCGTGGACGCCACTTTGGGCACCTCTGAAGCCATTCTGGTGCCTCAGGGCGCCACCCAGCGCGCCAGCGATGGCAGCCTGACGGTTTATGTGGCCCGCGAGGGCAAGGTCGCGGTCGCAACACTTGATGAGATCGGCTCCTATCAGAATAACTGGATTGTCACCGGCGGAGTGGAAACGGGAGACCAGATTATCGTCGACAATATCCGCAACCTTCGCGAAGGCATCGAGATCAAGACCATTCCCGTTGAATATGTCGATGGCGTCATCAAGGAAGTGACAGATGGTGATGCGGCCAAGGTGCCCAATAGCAATGCATCAGGCGAGGCCCAGCCTGCCGACGTGGCAGAAAAGGAGTAGGCCGACATGGGATCTTTCTTTATTGATCGCCCGGTTTTTGCCTGGGTGCTTGCCATTGTCACGATGCTGGCCGGGGCTTGGTCCATCACCAGTCTGCCGGTGGCCCAGTATCCGGATATTGCACCGACGACCATTCGTGTATCGGCAAGTTACAAGGGCGCTACCGCCGAGGCCGTGGAAAACTCCGTGACCAAGGTCATTGAAGACAGCCTCACCGATGTGGACGGCGTGCTCTACACCATTTCAAGCTCAAGTGCGGGGCGCGCTTCCCTTGAACTGGTTTTTGATGGTGCTGTTGATCCGGTGACGGCGCAGAATGATGTGCAGACCAAGATCGGCCAGATCGAAAGCCAGTTGCCAGATGCCGTTCAGGATGCCGGCATCAATCTCAGGCGGTCCAATGACTCCATTCTTTTGGTTGGCGCTCTTGTCTCAACAGACGGGAAACATTCCACCCTTGAGTTGGGCAACCTGCTTGAGGAAGTGGTGGAAGGCCCGATCCAGCGTACAGACGGGGTCGGCGGCATCAATTCTTTCGGATCTGGCTATGCCATGCGCATCTGGCTCGATCCGATGTCTCTTAATCGCTATCAGCTGACGCCAAGCGATGTGGTCAGTGCCGTTCAGGCTCAAAATACCACTGTTTCCGTCGGTTCTCTAGGCACGCAGCCAACACCGGAAGGACAGCAATTCACCGCAACCCTGACAGCGCAAAGCCAGCTGACCACCGTCGACCAGTTCAAGCAGATATTGTTGAAAACCAATGACGATGGTGGCTCTGTCTATCTGGGCGATGTGGCAAAGGTGGAAATCGGACAGGAAGATTACGGCTCCAACTCCATTTTCAAGGGGTTGAATGCTGCCGGGTTCGGCATCAATCTGGCCACGGGCGCCAATGCGGTGGATACGTCAGCTGCTGTCCGTGCCACCATGGACAAGCTGAAAGGCTCGCTCCCTGATGGTGTCGAAGTGCGCTATGCCTATGACACGTCACCCTTTGTGGAACTGTCGATCAGCAAGGTTTATCACACGCTGGGCGAAGCAGTTGTGCTGGTGGTGCTTGTCCTGTTGGTTTTCCTGCAGTCTTTCCGCGCCACTTTTGTTCCATTAATCGCAGTGCCGGTCGTGTTGCTTGGAACACTGGCTGTTCTGGCCGCAACGGGCTTCACCATCAATACGCTCACGATGTTTGCTATGGTGCTGGCCATCGGCCTGCTGGTGGATGATGCCATTGTGGTTGTCGAAAATGTGGATCGGCTCATGCATGACGAAGATGTCGGACCGCTGGAAGCGACGCGCCGCAGTATGGGGCAGATCACCAGCGCCCTGATCGGCATCGTGGTGGTGCTCTCGGCGGTGTTTCTGCCCATGGCCTTCTTCGGAGGATCGACCGGCGTGATCTATCGCCAGTTTTCCGTGACAATGATTGCCGCTATGGTGCTGTCTCTCTTCGTGGCTATCACGCTATCTCCGGCCCTTTGCGCGCGCTTCTTGCGCAAGAAGAAAGCTGGCAAGGAAATCGCTCCAGCGCGCTGGTTCAACGACGGATTTGATAAGCTGTCCCGCTTATATGGGGCTTCAGTGCGCTTCATTCTGAAGGCGCCCTTCACCATGTTGCTTGTCTTGGTGCTGGTAACAGGCGGGGCATGGCTGGTGTATGAGAGAATGAACTCCTCCTTCCTGCCGACGGAAGATCAGGGCATGTTGATGAGTCAGAGCAAGCTGCCGGAGGGCTCCACCTACAAGCAGACCAAAGAAGTCGTCTCCAAGGTGGAATCCTACCTGCTTAATGAAGAAGGTGATTCAATTGATGCAACCTTCGCAGCCCTTGGCTTCAGTTTCGGTGGGGCTGGTTCCAACCAGGCCATGATGTTCATCAAGCTCAAGGACTTTGATCAGCGCGAGGACACGTCGCTGGATGCGGCTTCTGTTGCCCTGCGTATCAATCAGCATTTTGCGGCCAATCGTCAGGCCGAGATTTTCGTGATGCAGCCTCCCGCCATCATGGGGCTGGGCAATTCGGGCGGTTTCTCGATGTATCTGGTTGCCCGCAACGGAGGGTCACACGCTGACCTGTCCGATGCCGCTGATCAACTCGTCGCTCTGGCAAAAGCGGATTCTCGCGTGCAGAATATCCGGTCTTCCGAAAATGAAGACGAGAGTGCCCTGCGGATTCTGATTGATCAGCCCAAGGCCGAGAGCTTCGGAGTGTCACTGAGCAGCATCAACGCCATGCTGTCGGTGATTTTCTCGGGCACAGATGTCAATGATTTCGATCTCAACGGCAATTTGCGCCCTGTCATTGTTCAAGGGGCGGCTGAATACCGCATGCAGCCGGAAGATATCGGCAAGTGGTATGTCAGCAACAGCTCAGGAGATATGGTGCCATTCAGTGCTTTCGTTACCACCAAATGGGAGCCGGTTGCCCCCAGCCTTGCGCGTTATGATGGATCGTCAGCGATCAAGATCGATGGCTCTGCCGGGCCAAACACCAGTTCCGGTCAGGCTATGGAGACAATGGAAGCGCTCGCAGAGCAGCTGCCAACAGGCTATGGCGTGGAATGGACCGGTTTGAGCTATCAGGAACGGCAATCTGGTGAACAAGCGCCAATGCTCTATGCCCTGTCGTTCCTGATTGTCTTTCTGGCGCTTGCGGCCCTCTATGAGAGCTGGTCAATTCCAATCTCGGTGATGCTTGTCGTTCCCATTGGCATTTTTGGTGCCTTGCTGTCCGCATGGCTGTTTGGCCAGTCCAACGATGTCTATTTCAAGGTTGGAATTCTGACCACGATCGGGCTTGCAGCCAGAAACGCGATTCTGATCGTTGAATTTGCCGAGACGCTGTATAAGCAGGGATATTCTTTGGTGGATGCGGCGGTTGAGGCTTCCTTGCAACGGCTGCGCCCCATCATGATGACGGCGCTGACCTTCATTCTTGGTGTGCTACCGTTGGCTGTGGCCACAGGGGCGGGGGCCAATGCCCAGAATGCGATTGGTATCGGCGTTATCGGTGGCATGGTCGCGTCCACCTTTATCGGCGTGCTCATGGTGCCGGTGCTCTATGTCATTGTTCGTCGTCTCTTTGGTGAGAGACACGACGAGGAAACCATAACCGAGGCGTAAAGCCGCGATGGTCTGATTTTGGCGAACCAGGATCTTGAGAAGAAAGTGAATTGGCGTGCTGACTTGTGCGCCAATTTTCTTTTCATGCGACAGGCACGAAAATCGCTAAATACCGCCAGCTTAAAAGCACTCGGTTTTCCATCTCAGAGCTCTATTTGACTGAGGGGTGACGTGGAAAGGGAGCGATCAAGCCAGATGAATTCACCCGAGGGAATGACGTGAAAATATGATTCGATAGGAGGTTCAATCGACTCATTTCGGTGAGCAGAGCTGGATTTAAACGGCCCGTTGTCAGTCAAATGAACTGCTTCTGCTGTTTTTTCTGTGCAGAAACAGGGGGCTTTCAGGGGTGGGAAAGATTCTATTTTGTGTAGGTACATATAAAAATATTTCTACAATTGTCCATCTCTGTCTAAATATAAATTCTCGTAAAAATTGAATGTTTTAACACTTTAGTAATGTATATTAACAAGTTCCTAATCGAATTAGGGAGAGGAAGATATTTAGATAATGATCTGGTATATTTAGAACGTAAACATAAAATAGTATTACAACTTTTTCTCAGAAATAGTGATATTTATTGAAAATCTTGTGTATCAAAAAAAATCTATGTAAAAATCCTATTTGTCGAAACTTATATATCATCAATATGTGTATTGAGTATTTTGAATATGTTTGTATATAAAAATTCAGAGCAATAATTTTTAAATTATTGCTGAATTAATTTTTTTAATCTATTTAAAAAAAATTTTATAAAGTTAAAATTATTATAATTATGGTAAAATATGCGATATTGTAATTTTATTTCGTGTATATACTGAAGAATAGATATTATCACTTTTTACTAGGCAAAAGATTCCGGGCAAAATGCAGATTTTTCCTAGAAAAGATCAGAAATAAGCTGAAAAAAAACTTATAGTTACACGCCTGAAAGAGTTCGGTACAACGTTTTATTAGTAGGAAGAAATTTGTGAGGTGACTTCTTAGCCTGAAACGTTGATGGACTGAACAATGAAGAACGCAACCATGCAATCTGTTTCACAATCGGACATACCTGAAACGGTTACGACAAAGTCGCAACTGCTGCAGGCGCGTGACCTGGTTGCTCTGAGTGATGACGAATTGCTTGGTTTGATCGCTTTGGGACAGGAAGAAGCCTTTCAGGCGCTCGTTGAACGCCATGTCGACCGTGGCTATGCGGTTGCCTATCGTATCCTGCAAGATGGCCCCGAGGCCGAAGATGTGCTGCAGGATGCGTTCCTTCAGGTTTGGACCCGTAGGGGTAACTGGAAAGCGGGGCGCGCTAAGTTCTCGACCTGGCTTTTCAAGGTCGTGACCAACCGCTGCATTGATCTTCTGCGCAAAAACAGAACGTCCGCCATGGACGAATTGCCCGATCTTAAAGATGACAGCTCGAACCAGTCTGCCATTCTTGAGATGCAGGAAGCAATCGATCTGCTTGAAGGGGCTGTTGCTCAGTTGCCGGATCAGCAACGTATCGCCATCGTCTTCTCCTATAACGAGAGTATGAGCAACAGCGAAATCGCGGAAATTATGGAAACAAGTGTGTCCGCCGTGGAATCTCTGCTCAAGCGCGGACGTCAAAAACTGCGTCAGATACTCAAGGCACATAGCTCCGATATTCTCTCGCTATTTACGCAACCTTAAGCACCTTTCGCTGCAATCTGATTTAATTTCGCCCGGTTTGGCTATTGCCTCCCGTTAGAGACAGTAGGCGCACAGCATTTTCATATGAGCAAGCGCCAACTGCCCGTAACGAGGAGTTTGAGCATGCCCATAATTTCCACGAATATTGCCGCCAACATTGCTGTGCGATATTTGAACCAGAATTCAACCCGGCTCAGTGACTCCATCTCCAAACTTTCAAGCGGATCGCGCATCGTCAAAGCCTCTGATGATCCGGCAGGGTTGGCGATAGCGACGGGCATGTCTTCTGATCTTGCCAATTTGGAGCAGGCGTCCGTGAATGCCTCCAACAGTCTGGCTCTGTTGCAAACGGCAGACGGCGGTGCAGCATCGATATCCGAAATTCTGGAGCGCATGAAAAGCCTTGCATCGCAGGCAGCTTCCGGAACGGTGACGGACGATGAGCGCAGCAATATTCAAACCGAATTTGCAGCCCTGATGGAAGAGATCGACAGCGTCAGTGCTGGCACCCGCTATAATGGCGTCAGCCTGCTGGACGGCTCAAGCAACTATTCCGATGACACCGTGGAGACCGCAGCGGTCTTTCATAGCGGCGTGTCTGCCGGCTATGGTGCTGCCGCATCTGCAAATGATGCGAGCGCCAGTTTCTCGATCAATGGCACGGTGGTGACGGTGACCAGTCACAGTGATGGAGCCAACACAGAGGCTTTGTCGTCGCAGGATCTGGCGGATGCGATCAATCACTCTCTGCAAGAACAGGGTGACTATACCGTATCGGCATCAGTGGATGCGAGCGGAGCCCTTATCTTCGCAAGCGAAGAAACTGGCGCCAACGCAACGCTCGATATTTCGGATGTGACGGGTGACAGCGGGCTGCTTGCATCCATGGGGCTCTCGGAAGGGGACAACGTGAAGGAGCGGGGCGCATCAATCGAGGCGGTGACCACCGGAGCGAATGTGGTGGTTGGTGTTTCTGGCAACGATACGATCAATCTCTCCATTCAGGCCCTGACGACAGAAGCACTCGGGCTGTCCGGATTGGATCTGTCTTCCAGAGAAGGTGCTACAAAGGCTTTCTCTTTGCTCGATCTAGCGATTGGGTCTGTTGCTGATGCGCGCGCCGAGATGGGGGCGACCATGTCCCGCTTTGAATTTCGCTCGCAGCAGATCGACACAAGCCTTGAAAATCTCGAAGCGGCCAAATCCGCGATTATGGATGTCGATATCGCCAAGGAAATGGCGAAGATGTCTTCCGAGACCGTGCGTGTAAAAGCGGCAGCCGCCGCTGTGGCGCAAGCCAACAGAGTGCCGCAATATCTGCTCAAGCTCCTTCAGTAGGCCTTTTGCTACCGCAGATATTCTTTTGGTGGATATAGTCGGCTTGTTGCTTTTTGCGAAGCTTCCCGCATTTTATGAAAATTAATTTACCAAGTAATTTTCCAAATTTAATCTTTCATTAACTATAATAAAACCCGATATTGAGCGAAAAAATGGCTGAAATCAGCTAATTTATGCTTAAAATCAAAGAGGGGCCGATAAAACCTTATAGTTAACAAAGGTTTAAAGGGTTAAAAAATAAAGTAAAATAAATCTCGCCCGGTTTGCCAACCCTGACCCGTTACAAATACAACGCGTGAAATAACGCACTTAACGGCACTGTAAAGTGGAGCCATTTTTTTCGAGTCAGGATATCTACCATGCCAGTAATCTCTACCAACACAGCTGCAAACACTGCAGTGCGTTTTTTGAACAGAAACTCCGATGATCAGTCCAACTCTCTGGCAAAGCTGGCCAGTGGGTCCAACATCAACAAAGCCTCTGATGATGCTGCCGGTCTGGCTATCGCGACCAAGATTTCGACCGACGTGGCTGCGCTGGAACAGGCTTCCACCAACGCTTCCCACGCTGTTTCGGTTTTGAACACCGCAGATGGTGGTGCTTCCAACATTGCTGATATCGTCGAGCGAATGAAAACGCTGGCCTCCCAGTCCGCTTCCGGTACGGTAACCGATGTAGAACGCGCCTACATTCAGGCTGAATTCTCGCAGCTGCAGGACGAAATCGACGGCATCACCGAATCCACCCGCTACAACGGTCAGGGCCTGTTGGATGGTTCCAGCGACTTCTCCGTGGATGATACGGAAACGGCAGCTGCTTATGCGAGCACGACGGCTGCTACAGATTATGCTGCAGCTGCGTCTGCGGTCGATGCAACAGCCACCTTCACCGTCAACAATACGAAAGTCACCATCACAAGCGCTAGTGATGGTACGAACACCACTGCAATGGATACCGACGCTCTCGTTGCTGCTATTAACACTGCCTTGGAAGATGGCGGGAACTACACGGTATCTGCTGCAAAGAATGGCGATGGTGAAATCGAGTTCACATCCCTTCAGACCGGTGATAACGCCAAGGTTAGTATCTCGAACATTTCCTCTACAGGCGACGGTGCCGCTCTGGTGACTGCTATGGGGCTGGTTGCTGGTGATGCATCGGGCACGACGACTGCTGTGGACACCACGGGGGCAGAAATCGTTGTCGGATCAACCTCTGCTGACACCATTAATCTTTCAATTGACTCGTTGACGACCGAGGCACTTGGAATTAGTGATCTGGACGTTTCCACCGGTGAAGGGGCTGCTGAAGCGCTCTCCGTTCTCGATATGGCAATTGACACCATCTCCGATGCCCGCGCCAAGCTTGGTGCAAAAATGAGCCGGTTCGAGTTCCGCTCTTCCCAGATCGACACCAGCGTTGAAAACCTTGATGCTGCCAAGTCTGCCATCGCCGACGTTGACATCGCCAAGGAACAGGCCTCCCTGTCTTCCTCCAGCGTGAAGGTTCAGGCTGCTGTTGCAGCCGCTTCTCAAGCCAACGACATGCCGCAGAACCTGCTTAGCTTGATCCAGTAATACAAGCTTCATAGATAGCTCGACATCTTAAAGCGGTCGGATGCGTCAAGGGCGCATCCGGCCGCTTTTTATGCAAGAGACAGGTGTTTTTGAAACACTGATGGACAGTTCGAAAGGTCTGGATTGCAAGAGGCTCCCCGGGCCTTTCCTTTACAAATGCTTACCGAATTCAGGTGGCTCACTTGTGTTGATTGCGCAGGGCAGGGAATATTAACTTACTATTAATTATAAAATTTGGTCGTTTGAAGTTTATTTTTTGAAAAGTCACCCAAAAAATCGGAGTTGTTATTAATATTTTTCTTTGTGAATGCTTGGAAAAGCGTAGATAAAACCTAACAAAGTGAAAATTCTGGATCGAACTCTTTATTCAACGTTAATTTTGAGGCGCATTGGGCAAAAATATTTAGCGCCCGATTTGCTCTGCTTGGCCCGTTGAATAGTCAAGACGCAAGGAAAAGCGTCATCCGCTTAGTAACAGTAGCGCGGCTATCGTTTAGTTCAGGAGTTCGACTATGCCCGTAATTTCTACCAATACCGCAGCAAACACTGCAGTTCGTTTTTTGAACAGAAACTCAAGTGATCAGACCAACTCGCTTGCCAAACTGGCCAGTGGGTCCAACATCAACAAGGCGTCTGATGACGCTGCCGGTCTGGCTATCTCCACTAAAATCGGTACCGACGTTGCCGCGCTGGAACAGGCTTCCACCAACGCTTCCCATGGTATTTCCGTTTTGCAGACCGCAGACGGTGGCGCATCCAACATTGCTGATATCGTCGAGCGTATGAAAACGCTGGCCTCCCAGTCTGCTTCCGGTACGGTAACCGATGTAGAACGCGCTTATGTGCAGGCTGAATTCTCGCAGCTGCAGGACGAAATCGACGGCATCACCGAATCCACCCGTTACAACGGTCAGAGCCTGTTGGATGGCTCTAGTCCATCAAACAATGATACGGAAACGGCAGCTGCTTATGCGAGCACGACGGCTGCTACAGATTATGCTGCAGCTGCGTCTGCGGTTGATGCAACAGCGACCTTCTCCGTCAACAATACGAAAGTCACCATCACAAGCGCTAGTGATGGTACGAACACCACTGCAATGGATACCGACGCTCTCGTTGCTGCTATTAACACTGCGTTGGAAGATGGCGGGAACTACACGGTATCTGCTGCAAAGAATGGCGATGGTGAAATCGAGTTCACATCCCTTCAGACCGGTGATAACGCCAAGGTTAGTATCTCGAACATTTCCTCTACAGGCGACGGTGCCGCTCTGGTGACTGCTATGGGGCTGGTTGCTGGTGATGCATCGGGCACGACGACTGCAGTGGACACCACGGGGGCAGAAATCGTCGTCGGATCAACCTCTGCTGACACCATCAATCTTTCAATTGATTCTCTCGATACTGAATCTTTGGGTATCGCTGATCTCGACGTTTCTACCGAAGAAGGGGCTGCTGAAGCGCTCTCCGTTCTCGATATGGCGATTGACAAGATCTCTGATGCGCGTGCTGAAATCGGTGCGACCATGTCTCGGTTCGAGTTCCGCTCTTCCCAGATCGACACCAGCGTTGAAAACCTGGAAGCTGCCAAGTCTGCCATCGCTGACGTAGACATCGCCAAGGAACAGGCTTCTCTGTCTTCCTCCAGCGTGAAGGTTCAGGCCGCTGTTGCAGCTGCTTCTCAGGCCAACCAGATGCCACAGAACCTGCTTAGCCTTATTCGGTAAAATTAATATTCAGGTAGGGCCGCCTGATCGGGTGGCCCTGTCCGTATAACTAATACAGGAGTTTGGCAAATGACGAGTGTTAGTTCTACCGATACAGGCGCGGCGACGACCACGACAACGAACACTACCACTACGTCTTCATCCAGCTCCAGCTCCGCTCATACTGCCAATGTGTCGTCCGACTCGGATATCGATTGGGATGCCCTAATCGAGGCGGCAGTGCTGCAAAAGCAGCTCCCAGCGGATCGTATCAGCAATAAAATCACGGAAAATGAAGCCAAAATTGAATCCTACAACACCATGCAGGACCTGCTTGGTGACATGCTGGATTCTGTCGAGACCATCACAGGCGTCTCTGAATCCCTGACAGAACAGGATGACATTTTTTCCTCGCGCGAAGCCTATCTGACAGGTATCGGTGGCGCGGATGCTGAAAATTCACTGGTGGTGACCGCTGAGGCGGGTGTCGCCATCCAGACCTACGAGCTCACCATCGATCAGCTCGCAACCTCCCAGAAAGTGGCCAGCGCTTCGCAGAGCAGCGGTTATGATGAACTCGGGTATACGGGTACGATCTCACTCTCCATGGAAGGAGCGGCCATTCCTGTCAATAAAGACGGGGACGAAGATCCGACCTTGCTGCAAGTTGAAGTCGACGACACCATGAGCCTCGTCGAGATCGCAGATGAGATCAATACCCGAACCGATTATACGGGCGTAACTGCCACGGTGGTCGCCGTCAATGAGAACGACTTTCGTCTCGTGCTGACGGGGGAGACCGGCACGGATATCGTCATGACCTCGGTTGAGGGGGATGACATCGGCCAGTCGCTCGGGCTGACCGACGGCAGCGGTGCCTATGTTGACGAGTTACAATCTTCGCAAATCGCCAAATTTAACGTCGATGGCGTCGAGATCTCCCGAAAAAGTAATACTGTTGATGATGTGATTGATGGCGTCACATTCTCTCTTTACCAAACCACCGACGTTGGCGAATCCATCGCGGTCGAGATTGGCCAGTCCCTGTCTTCCATCAAGGATGCCGTGGTTTCGCTGGCCGATAGCTACAATGCCTATCGTGAATGGGCCATCACCCAACAGGCGATCGACGCAAGCGGATCCGTCTCCGATGACGCGACCCTGTTTGGCGACAATATGCTGCGCAATATCAACACAGAGATCGCGCGCGGTTTGTCTAAGGTGATTGATAGCGAAGGCATGGCGCTGCTCGGGCTTTCCTATGATGAGAATAACTATCTGGAGCTGGATGAAAGCGAGCTGAACGACGCGCTGTTGAACGACATCGATCAGATCGAGGATGTGCTCAACTTCCAGTATGAAACCAGCAATTCCGATCTGGCCGTTCTGCGGCGTAACGCCAACATGCCCTCGGAGCTGACGCTTGACTTTACCGTTGATGAGGAAGGCGCTCTTGTCGGTGTTCTTGCAGACGGAGAGGCGGGGCTGTTCGAGGTGGATGGCACCCGTATCGTTGGTGTTGAGGGAACGGACTATGAGGGGATCACCTTTGTCTATACAGGCGATGAAAATGCCACGATCTCCTTCAGCACTTCTGCTGGCATGGCGGAACAGCTTTTCCAGTCACTGAACAAATATACAGATGAGGATGATGGTCTTTTGACTGAGAAGATCGCATCCCTCGAAGAACAAAACGAAGATTATGAAGCCGAATATGACGACTATATGAGCATCGTTGATGCTTATGAAATGCGTCTGACGGAGCTTTACTCATCTTACCAGGCAGCGATCGAAGAGGCCCAAAGTTCGCTGGACTATCTGGAAGCCATTCTCAATTCGGGAGACTAATATGAATTATGCGCAAAACCGCGCGGTGAACGCCTATAGGACTGCCAATACGGCTGTGCCGCCCGTCAAAGCTGTCGCTATGCTGCTCGATGAAGCGCTGAATGCGATCGTGTTGACAGCCTACTATATCAAGCGCAAGGAATTCGAGAGCGCTTTCGGGCGTGTTGTTCATGCCTCCAAGATTCTGAGTGGACTGCGGCAGAATGTGAATCTGGATGTGGACCCGCAAATGGGTCAGCAGTTCATCGACATGTATACCAGCAACATTTTTGCTTTACACAATGCTTATGGACGTGATGACGCGATCCAAAGATATGCTACGCTGGCTAGCGGTATTCTGGAATTCCGCAATGCATGGGCAGAACTCGCAAGAATGCAGCAACGAAGCATTGACACCGTCATGGGCGGGATTTTAGATCAAAAAGAAGAAGTGGTTGCCGCTGAAGCGGTATAACGCCTGGACGATCGAGACGACGGCTTAATTGTCCAGCCAATGATAGGACAATTATGGCCAAGTCCGAAGGTGATATGACGATTGAGCAGTTCGAGGAACTGTTGGATCAGCACGGTCCGGATTTGAGAAATTGGCCAGAAGAGCAAGTGGCGCCAGCCCTTGCTCTTTTAAGTATTTCCCAAGATGCACAAGATAGCTTGCGACTTGCAGCAAGCATTCCCAAGCTGGCGAAGGCCTCGCCAGCCCCGAAGGCTCCGGCCTCTCTTGTCAATCGCATCATGACGAAAGTCAAAAAATAACATCATGATGTGCTGCTGCTTTGAAAGCGCGGGCTCCGTCTGAGTATCTGCGCGTGGTGTGGCACCCAATTACAAAAGCTTTTTCGCAAGCAGTAGCGGTTCTCATATTTAATCATTTGTTTCATCGCGTCCTTTGGATAGGCGAAATCTAGATATACGAGGATTTATTAAAGTAAATATTATTATTATAGGAATTTATTACAATTAAATACTTGTAAATTGCGCGTATTTATTTAGGTAGGCAATTAATTCCTAGAGGAAATAAGTATAGGGCAATATTTTCCTAAATAAAAAATGAAAAAATACCGCCTGATTTAGCTTTTTGTCCCGTTTCAGAAATATGAGGGATGAAGGCATGAGGCGAAATCCGTGTCTTGATCTCGTGTTTTCTCAAAACGCGCGAGCTAAAGCCATGACTGTATCTGCACTGGCCTCTTCTACAGCAAGTACGACGACCACTACGACTTCAAGTCAGGGGCTGGGGTTGGATACATCGCAGTTCTTGCAGCTCATGGTCGAGCAGTTGCAGAACCAGAACCCGACCGATCCCACCGATACGACCGAATTTCTCAACCAGATGGTTCAGCTGTCGACCTACGATCAGCAAGTCGAGAATGCGAACCGCCTCGAAACAGTCGTCTCATCTCTGGATACAATGATCGCTGCGAATGGCCTCGGCTATATCGGGCAATCTGTTTCTGTCCTTGGCGATACCACGACGCTTCAGGATGGTTCCGCCCAGTGGAACTACGCGCTCGAAAGCGATGCCACAGATGTCAAAATCGAGATCTTCGATGAAGACGGCAATTCGGTCTACACAGCCGATGGTGAGACCGAAGCGGATGGGTCCCATGAATTTAAATGGGATGGCGTGACCGATGAAGGCAAGCAGCTGGACGATGGCAGCACCTACAGAATTGAGATCACCGCGACCGATCAAGAAGGCAATGACATTGAAACCAGCACCTCGGTAACGGGAAAGGTCACTGGTGTCGATGCTTCTTCTGGCCAGACATATCTGACAATGGGCGATGTCTTCTTCACGCTCGACCAAATCATCTCAGTTAGTTCTGATAGTTAATAAATTCAACAGGTTAGCGCAGCTTCCTGAACAATAAGTCAATCCTGCCACTCAAGCAATAAACATCGAACGTGGCGCATATGTAGGAGAGTAACATGAGTTTGATGGGTGCAACAAACGCCGCGATCACGGGCTTGGCCGCCCAGTCGCAGGCGCTTTCGAATGTTTCAAACAACTTGGCAAACTCGGATACGACCGCATACAAGGCGTCCAAAACGAGCTTTTCAAGCCTCGTTGCTGGGTCTGGTAACAACAAGAGTGGGGGTGTGCACGCCAGCAACACGACCAATAATACAGCTCAGGGTCTTGTGACCGACTCGGCCATCTCCACGCATCTTGCCATTCAGGGCAACGGTTACTTCGTGGTCTCCGAGGAGGGGGATACATCCTCTCGCTACTACACCCGTAATGGTGAATTCGCGGTCGACAATGACGGTTACCTGATGAATGGCGACTACTATCTGCTCGGTTGGGCAACCGATGCGGATGGCAATGTGGCCGGCGGCGCCAGCAGCGTCAATCTGGACAAGATCGATTTGAGTTCCATCCAGAGTTCGGCTCAGGCAACCTCCGAGGCTTCCATTCAGGCGACGCTGCCCGGGGATGCTGTGCTGAACTCGACCTTTGAATCCAGCTTCGAGGTCTATGACTCGCTGGGAACGGCAAGCACGATTACCGCAACCTATGAAAAAACGGCTCAAAACACTTGGACGATTACCTATTCTGATCCGGTTTCTGCGGACACATCCACGACAACAGGCTCTGTGACCAGCTCGCCAATTACCGTCCAGTTCAATAATGATGGCTCTCTGGCCAGCGTTTCTGGCACCGACCTCGATATCACCTGGAATACCGGTGCGGCGGCTTCCTCAATCAAGCTTGATTTGGGGACGGTCGGTGGTTCTGACGGCCTGACGCAATATTCTTCCAACGATGTCGAGAATGCGGATATCGATGTCAAATCCATCATCGTTGATGGCCGGGCTTACGGCACGGTGGATGATATCGAAATCGAGACCGACGGGTCTGTGGTGGCTACCTTCTCCAACGGCGAAACGCGCAATATCTACAAGATCCCGGTCGCCACATTCATCAACTCCGATGGACTGACTGAAGACAGTGATGGCATCTACGCGATTTCAACTTACTCGGGCAACGCGACCCTGCATACAGCAGGCACGGGCTCGGCAGGCAGCCTGAAGAGCAGCTCGCTGGAATCCAGCACCGTGGACACCAGCACCGAATTTGCCAGCATGTTGTCCGCCCAGCAGGCCTATTCCTCTGCGTCCCAGATCATTTCAACTGCCGGCGACATGTTTGACAGTCTCCTGCAAGCCGTGCGGTGATTTTCATGTCGGATGATCTGGCCCATTGCAAGGCTGAGCTCAGGCGCCTCAAGGCTGAAATCCGCCGCTATGAGAGAGAGCCGGACCGTGCGTCCGGCAAACTCCTGCTGTTGGTTGCCCGAAATGCTCTGAAGGACTTGATAAAGCATATGCGGGGCCAGCAGGCGAACATCAAGAATAAGCGCTCTCGCTCAACAAAAGCCAACCAGGTGGCAAACGCCTATTCTCAGTTGAACCAGTTTCGAAAAACGAACAAAGGCTAAGGGTGAACCATGCACGACGAACTCAATACCAAGATGGTCCATTCCGAGCGTGATATCGAACGCATCGAAAGCGCCATTGATGAAGCGATCACGGTGGCTGATGAACTGATCCGCATTGCCGGAGAAGAAAATCAGCGTCTCGAAAGCGGCCGCCCCACTTCATTGGACGATCTGCTTGTCAGAAAACACAAGCTGGCTGGCGAGTTTGATGCTTTCTTCAAGCGCTTCAAGGCTGAACGCGAGGTCTTTCTCTATGCCTCGGATGAGAAGTTCAACAGTTTGCAGGATCGTATTCAGATCCTTGCCCAGTCCTTTATGGAAAATGCCAACCAGTTGAACCGAGCGATGTCGGCCAATGAAAGGCGCATCAGTGCCATCATGCGGGCCATTCGCGACAATCAGGATGCTAGCGCCTTGCCATCCTACGGGGCTGCTGGGCAAAGCGCTTCCAGCACGCCACATGCTGCGTCCCTCAAGGGAGGGCGCAAGGTTTGAGGATTGCGCCTCTCTGGCTTCGGTTTCCGATGATGCAAGAGAGGCCTGGACACCAATATGGTTTTTGCGCCTTCCAGCGCAGGAGGAACAAAAGCCAATAGAGGGAATAGCCAATGACATCGCTGAATGTTGCCCGATATATCGCCTCCAGTTCGCTGGGCGCGACACAGGTTCAGGTATCCGTGACGGCAAACAATATTGCCAACGCAGACACCGAAGGCTATACGGTGAAATCTGCTTCAGCCAGTTCTCGCGCCTACGAGGGCGTTGGCGGGGGCGTGTCAGTTGATGGCGTTTCCTCTTCTGTCAGCAAATATCTCCTGACCGATCTGCTTGAGGCCACCTCGGGAGCGGCTTCGGCCACAAAGACCGCTGAATATCTGAGTGAGCTGCAGTCCTCACTTGGAACGTTGGAAGATCAAACTGGCGCGGGCACATCGCTTGGCTCGACGATTGCAGATTTCGAAGAAGCCTTGACCCAACTGGCCACAACACCCGAAAGCACGGCGCTGGCCAATAATGCGGTGACCGCTCTGGAAGACCTCACCAGCCAGATCAGGGATACGGCGTCCGATCTTCAGGGCATGGTGGACAAGGCAGATCAGGAGATTGCCGCAAGTGTGGATGATGTCAATGAAGTGCTTGAGACGATCGATGAACTCAATGATTTGATCCGCACTGAAAAGGCAGCAGGCAACAGCACAGCCAATCTGGAAGATCAGCTCAACTCGGCCCTGACGGATTTGTCGGGCACGTTGGACATCAAGACCTTTCCATCGGCAGATGGCACCACGAAGGTCTATACCACCACCGGACAAATACTCGTAGGGTCGACGGCGCATCTTCTCTCAACCGGCCTCGATGCCGAGGGGCAGACGACGATATCCGTCAATGGATCGGACATAACCAGCCGTCTTAATGGTGGCAACAGTAAGATTGGTGCCCTGCTGGAACTCAGGGACGAGACCCTGCCGGAGTATCAGGCTGCTCTTGATGAGATGGCGACGACCATGATCACGACCCTGAATGGGGTGGCGGGGCTGAGTGGTGATATTCTGACAGGCACCAGCGCCAGCGACATAGCGGTTGAAACCACGGTGAAGGATGATCCGACCACTCTGTTGGGAACCGGCAACGGCGCCACGACGGCGAACAATCTGCTTGATGCTCTTCAGGGAGATACGAGCTTTTCTGCTGCTGGCAAGCTCTCTGCGGGAGACCGGACATTCTCCGAATATGCGACGGAAATTCTATCCGCTGCGGTGTCTGATGCCCAGAGCGCCTCTACCTCCCTCAATGCAGCCGAGGCAGACATGACTGCCGCGACGGATGCAATTTCATCAGCGTATGGCGTGAATGTCGACGAAGAGACGGCGCGCTTGTCAGAGCTTGAGCAGCTTTACTCAATCGCTTCTACCATTTTGAGTACCTTGCAGGAGATGTTTGATGACCTGCAAGCGGCAGTTTCATAGGTGACGATATGGCAATGCGCGTAGCTACATTCCAGACAACCTCTGCCCTGATGCAAAAGACGATGACCACGCAGGCTAGATTAGCTGAAGTGCAAGCGCAGCAGGCCAATGGTCTGAAAAGCTCGGACTATGGCGGCTTGGGGTCAAGTGCGGGCAGGGTGGTTGATCTCAGCATTTCCGTCACCCGCGCCGAAGCGAATATTTCTGCGGCAAATACCGTCGTCTCGCGCAATGATATGGCCTCGTCGGTTCTTCAGGACATCACGGACATTCTGACCAATGCGCGCAGTGCGGTCTCGGCCACCCGGTCCGATGATGAACTGCAAAGCCTGCAAAATAATGCGGCCGAGTATCTCGAAGACCTCAAGACCATGCTCAATACGCAATATCAGGGGCGCTATCTTTTTTCCGGCAGCACCACCGATACTGCGCCCGTCGATTTCACCGCCTATGCGGTTGCGGATCTGACGACCGTCAATACGGACTATTACCAGGGTGATGGCTATACCCAGACGATCCGGTTGAACAATGGCCAGCAGATGGATTACGGCATCACCGCAACTGTGAGCGGCTTTGAAGAGGCCCTGCGGGCGCTTTCCTATGTGGCCGACGGCAACCTGACCGATACCAGTGAGCTGCAGGATGTGGATGCGCTACTGGTCAGTGCACAGGATAGCGTGATTGCTGCCACTTCCAAGGCCGGGAATACGTCAAGCCGTTTGGGAAGCTACATCGAGAATGAAGAGGATTTCATCGCCGAGGCAGAAAATCTGGCTGCCGGAGAGACCTCTATCGATGCTGCCGAGGCCACGGTACTGGCGACGTCATACGAAACCCAGCTGGAAGCCAGCTATTCCGCTCTGAGTAAAATTCTCAACCTGAATCTGTCTGACTATCTGCGTTGAGTCTGGCGCCTGAGTGCCCGGTGGCTGTTTTTCCTTCTTGGCTGTGGTAGCTTGCCATGGTCATCTCCCTGTCATGATTGAGCGCCTAAAAGGGCTGCAAGCCTGTTGGCGCATCCTTCTGCGAACAGGTGCGCGTAAAAAAGCCAATCAAAACAAAAGGAGTGCGCTTGTGAAACTCGACCCATCCAGACAACAGGCTTTGATCAATCTTGTCCGGCAAGCGGCAGAAAGCGAAATCATGCCGCGCTTTCGCCATCTCTCGCCCGAGTCCGTGCGGATCAAGACACGGCATGACGATCTGGTGACTGACGCCGATGTGGCCTCTGAAGCCAAGATCAGCAAGGGCGCACTTGAGATCCTCCCAGAGGCCCTGATCATTGGCGAAGAAGCGGTTGCCGCCGATCCTTCCATTCTGGACAAGATGAGCGATGCCGATTGGGCCGTCATCATCGATCCGGTGGATGGCACATGGAATTTCGCCAACGGCCTGACGCAGTTCGGCGTCATTCTCGCGGTAACCTACAAGGGCGAAACCTGCTTCGGTCTTCTCTATGATCCGGTAATGGATGACTGGATCATGGCCAGCCGCGGCGAGGGGGCATGGTTCTGCCGCCCCGATGGGAAGCCCATCCGCCTGGAAACCTCCGCGCCAAAGTCTTACGGCGAGTTGGAAGGAATGCTGCCGCTGTTCATTTTCCCTCAGAACCAGCGGGAACGTTTGGCAGCCCAGATGGCTGCCCAGTTTGGTCGCCTTGATTGCCTCAAATGCTCTTGCCACGAATATCGCATGCTGGCGCAGGGGCGGGCGGATTTCATCCTGAGCCCCAAGAAGAATCCATGGGACCATGCTGCTGGCGTCTTGATCACGCAGGAAGCGGGCGGCGATGCGGTTTGTCTGGATGGCCGCCCTTACAAGCCGACCGATCATACAGGGTCGTTCATTGTGGCGCATAACAAGCAAAGCCTCGAGGCCCTGCGCAAGGAGCTCGCCTGGCTGGATGCCGAGTAAGCGGCAGTCTTGCCCATCCCATAAGAAAGCCCCGCAGCAGCGACGCTGGCGGGGCTTTTGCTTTTGAGTGACGGGCAAAGCTCCGTCTAGAAGAAGCGGCGGGATGAGAAGCCGTCAACGCTGAGGCATGGCTCCTGACCGGTGACAAGGTCGGCCGTCATCTTGCCCGTGATCGGCCCAACGGCAAAGCCCATATGCCCATGGCCAAAGTTGAAATAGAGGCCCTCATGCTGGCGCGATTCTTCGATCAGCGGCAGGTTGTCCGGGAAGCAGGGGCGGAAGCCCATCCACGGTTCATCTTCAACCGGCTTGCCGATCGGATAGAGTTTCTTGGCCCATTTGGTGGCCTTTTTAATCTGAACCGGCGTCTTGCGTGTATCCCGTGCGGCAAATTCAATGCCGCTCGTCAGCCGGATGCCATCTTCCATCGGGGTTAGAAGAAAGCCGATATCTTCATCCACGACAGGACGGATCATGCTGGCGCCATTGTCACTGGCAAAATGCTGATGATATCCGCGTTTGACTTCAAGCGGGAATTTATAGCCGAAGGGTTTGAGCAGATCCATGCTCCATGCGCCAAGGGCGATGACTACCTTGGGGGCGGTGACCGGACCATCTTGAGAAGACACTATCCAACCGCCATTTTCCTGCTTCAGGCTGCGCGCGTCGCCAAGCAGCAAGGCTCCGCCACGCCCCTTGAACAGTTCGGCATAGGCCTGCGTCACGCCGCCGGGAGAGGAAACAGAAACGCAGCCTTTCCAGTGAATGGCTCTGTCCTGCTCGGTGAAATGGAAGGAGGGCTCAAGCGCCTCCAGCTCTTTCTTGCCTACAATGTCATATTCAACGCCAAACTCGTCGGCATAGCCGAGAGTGCGGGCAGTGGATTCAAAGCTTTTCGGGCTGTGATAGAGATTGATCCAGCCGGTTTCGCGGAACTTGTCCATGATGCCGGCGTCGCGCGCGAAATGGAAATGCTCTGTTGCCGAAACCTGACGCAAGGGCGTAACGCGCCGTGCATAGGAGGAAATGCCAAAGGGCGTGGAAAGCCTCCACATGGCAAACAACCAAGGCGCAAGGCGTGGCATCATCGTGGGGTGATAATGCATCGAAACCTGGGTGTTGCTGCCATATTTCATCAGCGGCACGATCTCACTGGGAATGACCAGCGGCACATGGCCGTCTTTCTCGATGATTCCGGCATTGCCGTAAGAGGCTTCAAGGCCCGGTTCCTGACGATCCAGAATGGCAACTTTCAGGCCGCGCTCCTGCAGATGCAGGGCAGTACTTACGCCAACAATGCCGGCACCCAGGACGATAACATCATATGACACAGCAATACTCCTAAAGCATTTCCCAAAAGAAAGCGGCCTCTTGTTGGGCCTCTCGTTCGGCTTCTTGGGAACAGACGAAAAATGATTGAAACAAAGAAGGGGCCGGGTCGTCCAAACCCAGCCCCCTTGACTTACATATCCTTGGCGTCCTGAGGCAGAACGTCAAGCGGAATGTCCTGATAGCAGACTGGCCGCAGGAAACGACGGATGGACATGGTGCCAACCGACGTCGCACCAAAGTTGGTGGAAGCCGGGAACGGTCCGCCATGCACCATGGAGTCGCAAACCTCAACCCCTGTCGGGAAGGCGTTGGCCAGAATGCGGCCCGCCTTGCGCTCAAGGATCGGCAACAACTTGCTGGCAAGCGGTTTGTCTGCGTCGTCCATCAGCATCGTGGCGGTCAGCTGCCCTTCAAAGCTCTTGGCGATGGTGAGCATTTCCTCTTCGTCCTTTGCCGTGACGATGATGCCCATCGGGCCGAAAACCTCTTCCTTCAACGTCTGATTGGAGAGCCAGTCCGCGCCGGAAACCATGAACAGGTTCGGCGTTGCATTGCGCATGTCGCACATGGAAGTGAGCAACTCGCGGACGCTGGTTTCAGAAGCAACTGCGGCAACGCCCTTACGGTAGGTGTCGGCCATGCTTGATGTCAGCATGACTTGCTCTCCCACTTCCTTAAGGCCTGCAACTGTTGCCTGACCAAAGGCTTCGGCCTGTTCTTTCAGAATGATGGCAAGGCCCGGGTTGGTGCAGAACTGCCCGGCTCCGATGGAAAGGGAACCAGCCCAGCCTTTGCCCAGCTCTTCGCCTTTGGCCTTTACGGCTTCGGGCAGCACGAACATCGGATTGACCGAGCCAAGCTCGCCAAAGAATGGAATGGGTTCAGGCCGCGCAACACAAAGATCATAAAGCGCCTTGCCGCCCCAGAAGGAACCGGTAAAGCCGACGGCCTTGATCAGTGGATGCTGCACAAGAGTGGTGCCCACATCGCGACCACCGCCCTGAACAAGGCTGAAGACGCCCGGATGGATGCCGCACTTTTTGACGGCAGCAACAATCGCATCCCCGACGATTTCACCCGTGCCCGGATGGGCGCTATGGCCTTTGACCACCACGGGGCAACCAGCCGCCAGAGCGGCAGCGGTGTCGCCACCGGCAACAGAAAAGGCCAATGGGAAGTTGGAGGCGCCAAACACGGCCACCGGCCCGATCGGACGCTGCATGAGCCGCAAATCAGGGCGCGGTGCTGGCTGACGATCTGGCAGGGCTTCCGTGAGACGACGGTCGAGATATTCACCATTGCGGATGTGATTGGCAAACATGCGCAGCTGGCCGGTCGTGCGGCCCCGCTCTCCCTCAAGACGTCCTGTCGGCAGGCCGGTTTCCAGATTGCCTGTCTCGGTAATCTCGGCAGCACGCGCCTCGATTTCATCGGCGATGCATTCAAGGAAAGCCGCGCGCTCTTCGCGGGAGGAATAGCCATAGGACCAGAAAGCCTCTTCCGCAGCCTCACATGCCTTTGCTACAAGGTCAGGTGTGCCTTTTGAAAAATCATGTGCTGGTCCGGAGACGGGCGCTGAGGAGAAAATCTCTTCGCTTTTGACCTTCTCACCCGCGATCAGATGGCTGCCGTGGGGGGTATAGCTCATGGATATATCCTTTTGCTGCAAGAAAGACTTGATGTTCTGACGACACAGATAATACAATTTGTATGCATTTGGCAACCGGAGGATTTCCCGTTAGGGTCGGGAACCACAATTTGTCGCAAATTTAGCTACAGTTTAGAGAACGAAATACGCTTTTTGAACGATAAGAGGACGATATGTCACAAAAAGAAACGGTCACCATCGAAGCGCTGGAAGCGCGTGTTTCCCAAATCTTTGAGAAGATTGGCGCGCTTCGGGATGTGGCGGATTGCCTTGCCCACGTCATCGTGGCTGGCGAACGCGACCATTGTGCGGCGCATGGGCTTTACCGTATCGAGGGATGTCTGCGCACCATCAAGGCTGGACAGGTAAAACCGGATGTCGAGCCTGCTCTGATGTCGAGCGACGGGGCGATCGTCAAGGTGGATGCAAAAATGGGCTTCTCCAATCCGGCTTTCGCTTTTGGGTTGCCGCTGCTGGTGGAAAAGGCCAGAGAATTCGGCCTTGCCGCAATGGTGATACAGGACTGCACACACTTCTCCGCGCTCTGGCATGAAACCGAGGCCATCGCCGCCCATGGGCTTGCTGGCCTTGCCATGTGCCCAAGCTATGCCACTGTAGCGCCATTTGGCGGCAACGCACCCTTGCTTGGCACCAACCCGCTGGCCTTCGGCTGGCCGCGCCCTAACAAAGATCCTTATGTTTTTGACTTTGCCACCAGCATGGCGGCGCGTGGTGAAATAGAGCTTTACAATCGGGCTGGCAAACCGCTGCCGCAAGGGTGGGGCATCGACAAGGATGGCAAGGAAACTACCGATCCGGCTGCCGTTCTGGAAGGCTCCATGTTGCCATTTGGCACCCACAAGGGCTCGGCTATTTCTACCATGATAGAATTGCTCGCAGGTGCCATGATCGGCGATCTGACCAGCCCCGAAGCATTGGAAGCGCTGGGCACCACAACGCTGGCCCCTCATCATGGCGAACTGATTCTGGCGCTCGACCCGATCAAATTCTCTGCCGGGCGCACGGACAACCCGTTTGAGCGCGCCGAAATGATGCTTGATGCCATCGCCGGACAGGGCGCGCGCCTGCCGTCTCAGCGACGCTTTGCCGCCCGCAAGCAAACGCTGGCTGAAGGAATCTCGCTGGATGAAAATCAGCTGGCGCTGCTGGCGAAGTTTGAGGAAAAGGGGCTGGACGGGGTTAGCCTCTGACCACTCTAGGCCCTGCCAAGGCGAAAAAAACGGAACCCTTTTGCAATAGCAGAAGGGCTCCGCAGGGGGACTGGGTAATAGAGAAAGTGTGTCTTACCCAAGATATGGAGCGAGTGAAGGCTGCTTGCTCCAATTTGCGTACCAGTCATCAAACAGCTTGAGCTGTGTGGCGATATAGCCCTTCTGGCTTTCGCTCAAGACATCCGTCTCATTGAAGTTGAGCGTATATTCGGCCTTGCCGCGCAGAACCATCATATATTTGAAGCTGAGAACCAGATCTGGCATCTCATCAAACTTGGACAGAACCGCCAGCGACGCTTCCAGCTCAAGGGCCAGTCGACGGGCTTCTGTGTTGCCTTTCACGGCATCTTTGCAAAGTGCGATCATCAACAGCACTTCTTTTGGCAGGATGTTACCGATACCGGTGATGGCCCCTTGTGCACCGCAATTGACATAGCCATGGAAAACGGCCGTATCCACACCAACCATCAAGAGCGCATCGTCACTATCGCTGCTGGTCATGTTTTCTGCTGCATAGGAGAGCGCGGCTACGCCACCAAATTCCTTGAAGCCGACCAGATTCGGATGGGTCTTGCGCAGCTCGAAGAAGAGATCCGCTTTGGTGGCAAAGCCATAATAAGGGCTGTTATAGATCACGCCGGGCAGATCAGGTGCCGCAGAAAGAACGGCTTCGAAATGGGCCTTCTGGGCGGCAGCAACAGAGGTGCGGGAAAGCTGGCGCGGGATGATCATCAGGCCCTTGGCGCCGACTTTCTGCGCATGAGCAGCGTGGGCGGCAGCCATTTTGGTATTCATGGCGCCCAGACCGGCAACGACGGGAAGGCCTGCTTCGACCAGAAGCTCAACGCCTTTCATGCGCTCCGCATCCGTCAGCAGAGGCCAGTCGCCCATGGAGCCGCAATAGACAACGGCGCCCATTCCGGCGTCGATCATTTCCTTGCCTTGTTTGACAAGAGCGTCATAGTCGGGGGTGCGGTCTTCTTTGCATGGCGTCATCAGAGCAGGCATGCAGCATGTGAAAATAGTGGAGTCCATGTGATTGTCCCAAGAATTATCCGAAAACCCGACCGGTCCCGCCTTTTCGGGGTGGATAGAAAGATCTATGTTTATGCAGAGACAATACCAGTTGTATTTTAATTGTCGACATGAAATGTTACAAAAGGCACGGCTTTTTTGCTTTCTGTTGATAGGACGTATGAAATGGAGCAGATCCTTATGAATGATTCCAAGAAAATTCTGTTTGAGAATCGCCTCTCGCGGCTCAGAGCGCGCATGGCGGAGATAGGGACGGATCTGGTCGCTGTGGGGCCGACTTCGAACATGGCCTGGTTGGCAGGCGTCTCTGCGCATGGGGATGAGCGGCCGGTGATGGTGCTGGTCACCCAGAAGGATGCCGCCTTCCTGATGCCGGCGCTCAATCAGGATAGCGTACGCCAGCATACGGATCTGCCTTTCTACTGCTGGACCGATGCCGATGGCGCTACAGGCACCTTGAACAAGATGCTGGCCGACTTCGGCCTTGCGAGGCAAGGTGTGTCGGTGGCTGTAGATGAAGCGATGCGCGCCGATTTTGCTCTGCTGCTGCTGGATGCGCTGCCGGATAACAAACGTCAGTTCCTTGGTGATACGCTTGGATATCTGCGCTGTCGCAAGGATGAAACGGAATATGCCCAGCTCAAGGAAAATGCCGTGCTGACCGATGCCTGTGTCACCGCAGCCTTTGACCATCTGCAGGTGGGCATGACGGAGCTGGATGTCATCAAATTCATCGATGACTATTTTGCAAGCCACGGCGCAACCACGGAATTTGCCAGCGTCTGCTTTGGCGGCAATGGGGCATTTCCTCATCACGACAGCGGCGAGACAAAGCTTCAAGAGGGCATGCCTCTGATGATCGATCTGGGGTGCCGCAAGGGGGGCTATCCAAGTGACATGACTCGTTCGGGCTATTTCGGGGCCAAACCGGAAGGCTATGAAGAGATCGCAGTCGTCGTGGAGGCGGCGGTCAAGGCCGCTCTTGCTGCGGCCAAGCCGGGCGTGAAAGCCAGCGCCATTGATGATGCCGCCCGCTCGACCATTGCCAAGGCTGGCTATGGTGAAAAGTTCCTGCACCGCACTGGTCATGGACTGGGTATCGACGTGCATGAGCATCCCTACATGTCGGCCAGTTCAGAGACAATCCTTGAAGAAGGCATGGTCTTTTCCATCGAACCGGGCATCTATCTGGCAGGCCAGTTCGGCGTGCGTCTGGAAGATATCGTCATCATGCGCAAGGATGGGCCGGAAATCCTGTCCGACAAAACGCGTGACCTGATTGCAGCCAAGTGATGGCTTGTCCTGAACTCTGCTCTTTAAGGAGAGTGCAATGACTTATATGACATTTCCCGGTGTCGCCTATCGCGATATCACGCTGCCGGTTCCCCTGGATTGGGCCAAACCGCAGGGAGAAGGTCTGACGCTGTTTGCCCGTGAGGTGGTGGACCCTGTGCGCAAGGAGGAAGATCTGCCGTTGCTCGTCTTCCTTCAAGGTGGCCCCGGTGGCAAGGGCCCGCGCCCACAAGGGGGCGGCCCGGCATGGCTTAAAACCGCACTCAAGACACACCGCGTCGTGCTGCTCGATCAGCGCGGCACGGGGCGGTCCTCACCGGTGGAAGGGCGCCATATGCAGCGCTTTGCCTCCGGCGAAGAGGGGGCTCGTTTCCTTGCCTGCTTCAGGGCAGACAGCATCATTCGCGATTGCGAGCATCTGCGCAAAGAGGTCTATGGTGGCCGCAAATGGTCGAGCCTTGGCCAGAGCTATGGCGGTTTTCTGACCCTGTGCTACCTCTCCATGGCCCCAGAGGCGCTGGAAGCCTGCTATGTAACGGGCGGATTGGCCGGGATTGAGGCCCGTGCGGAAGATGTCTATGAGCGCACCTTCCTGCGGGTGGCTGAAAAGAACCGGCATTATTATGCCCGCTATGAGGCCGATAGGGATGTGGTTGCCCGCATCGCTGATCGTCTGGCAAGTGACGACATTCGCCTGCCAGATGGAGACCGGTTGACTGTGCGCCGGTTGCAAACCCTCGGTATGGCCTTCGGCATGAAGCCGGGTTACGAGATGGTGCATTGGTTGATCGATGAAGCGCTCGATGGCGATGGCACCCTGACCGACAGCTTCCTTTCTTCCATTATGGTGGAAACAGGTTATGCCACCAACCCGCTTTTCTGTGTGCTGCAAGAGGCCATCTATGGCCAGCATGGCAACGCTTCCAACTGGGCGGCGCAACGGGAGCGGGAAAAGCATGCCGCTTTCGCAGAGAGCCATCGGCCCTTGCTTTTTACCGGCGAAATGATGTTCCCGTGGATGTTTGAGGAGATCAGGGCGCTCAAACCATTCCAGGCGGCAACAGAGGCACTGCATGCCATGCCGCTGGAAGAACAGCTCTATGACAAGGCGCGTCTGGCCGCCAACGAGGTGCCTGTTGCGGCTGCCGTCTATTTTGATGACATGTATGTGGATGCAGGCCTGTCACTGGAAACAGCCGGTCGGGTTGGCAATCTCAAGGCGTGGGTGACCAACGAATATGAGCATGACGGCTTGCGTCAGGACCCGCGTGTTTTGGCGCGTCTGATGGATATGGTCGCAGGCAACGAATAGCCGAGGCTTGTGCGAGATAAAAATAAAGCGCGGAGCAAGGCCCCGCGCCAGTTTGCCTTCAAGCTGTTTAGTCTGCTTTAAAGCACCGTAAAACCGTGGGCATAAGGGTCGCGATCATCAATGAAGATGGTGTTGAACCCGGTCTGGCGTGCCCAGCCGCCGATAGATGGAATGATGGCATCCTTGTCGCCGACCTTGGCGGCGGCTTCTACCCGTCCCTTGAACAGGCTGCCAATGATGCTCTCGTGAATGAAGGCATCGCCGACACCCAGCCGCCCCTTGGCGACCCAATGGGCCATGCGGGCAGAAGTGCCTGTACCGCAAGGGGAGCGATCAATGGCCTTCTCGCCATAAAAGACTGCGTTGCGGGCTGTGGCTTCCGGCGCCAGCGGCTTGCCGGTCCACAGAATATGGCTTAGGCCGTTGATGGCCGGATTCTCCGGATGCACAAAGTCGTATTTTTCATTGAGCGCCGCACGTAGCTTGGGTGAGAAGCCTACCAGCTCACCGGCTGAGAAGTCGGCCATATCCTTGTAGCAATCCTGAGGCTCGACTATGGCGTAGAAATTGCCGCCATAGGCCACATCCACATGCACTTCTCCAAGCCCGTCAATCTCGGCAGTCATGTCTTCAGCATAAAGGAAGGCGGGCACGTTGGTCAGCCGGACCTCTTCCACATAGCGGCCTTCCTGCCGATACTCTACGGTGACCAGCCCGGCGGGCGTATCCAGACGAAGCTTGCCCGGTTCCTTTGGGGTCACCAGACCGTTCTCGATGGCCATGGTCACAGTGCCAATGGTGCCGTGGCCACACATGGGCAGACAGCCTGAGGTTTCAATGAACAGGACGGCGATATCGCAATCATCCCGCGTTGGCGGATAGAGAATCGATCCGGACATCATGTCATGACCGCGCGGTTCAAACATCAGCCCTGTGCGAATCCAGTCAAATTCGGCCAGAAAATGTGCCCGTTTCTCTATCATGGTGCTGCCTTCCAGCTGCGGGGCGCCGCCCGCAACTAGTCGCACCGGATTGCCACATGTATGGCCATCAATGCATTGAAATGTATGGTTTTTCATCGGATACTCTGCTCAGGTGATGCGCTTTGTGCTCTGTGCGTTTCTTTTCTCGCATTGACACGTTAATATGTCGACAATTAAAATACAAACATTTGCTTCAGGACTTTCAAGATATTCGCTAGAAATATTCATCGCAACATCGTTGGGCAGCAAGGGCATGACCGAAACAAAAGAGAAAAAATCGACCAAGGGACCCTATAAGAGAGGCGCAGGCGTTGGCCATGTCTATCAGACCCTGCATCGTGAAATCATAGAATTGAAGATTGCGCCAGGCAGCCCGATTGATGAGCTGCAGCTGGCGGCGCGTTTTTCCATGTCGCGCACTCCCATCCGCGAAGCGCTGGTTCGTCTGGCTGCGGAAGGCCTAATCACAACGCTGCCCAACAGGGCGACCATCGTTTCCAATATCGATTTTCTCAATCTCTCGCAGTTCTTCGATGCACTGACCCTGATGTATCGCGTCACGACGCGACAGGCCGCCGCCAACTATGAAGAAGGCGATCTGGCCGATATCAATCACTGGAAGGATCTCTACGCCAAAGCGGTGGAAACGCGCGATGTCTTCGAGATGATCGCTACCAACCGCGAATTCCATCTGGCCATCGCAAAGGCAGGGCGCAACCGCTATTATGTCGAGCTGTTCACCCGTCTTCTTGATGAGGGACGGCGTATCCTGCGTCTCTATTACCAGTCCTACAATGATGATATCCCACATCTTTATGTCGATGAACATGAGAAGATGATCAAGGCCATCATGGGGCGCGATCTGGCGTTGGCAGACAAACTGGCAGCAGAACATGCAGATCAGATCGTACGCCAGATCCAGTCCTATATCGCAGCTGATACGCGGGTGAATGGCTCCCTTGCGCTTTAGCTTTACGCTGGAAAGACCGGGCTCTCAGAGCCCGGTTGCCTATTTGCTTTGCGCATATTCCCAGGCAGGGAAGGGGTCAGGCAGATGCTCATAGAGGGAAGGGTCGAATGGCCCTTCACCAACAGGAGCCGCCAGAGCCCTATCCAGCATCGAGCAGATGCGATCCTTGTTCATTTCACCCAGCATGCCGATAAAGACGATCTGCTGGCGCCGGTCTCCATAGTGAGGGTCAAGCACCGCCTTGAGCTGTTTGCGCGTCGCACGATCCTTGGGCCAGCGATCCTGAGGCACGGACGCCCACCAATAGCCCAGCGGACCTGTTCGGGCCATATTGCCTGCAAGGCTATATTCGCCGACAATGCGGTGGCGTGTGGCCAGCCAGAAATGCCCTTTGGCGCGGATCACGCCGGGCAGTGGCGTCTGGGTGAATTCGTGAAATTTCTCCGGAAGCAAGGGGCGGCGGGCCGTCCAGACAAAGCTGGTGATGCCGAATTCGGAATCCTCTGGCATGTGGTCAGCAAAGCCGTAAAGTTCCTTGTACCATTGAGGATGCTCATGGGCGCGTTGGAAATCAAACAGACCCGTATTGAAAATGGCGTCAGGCTCGACCGCTCCAAAGTCCGTTTCGATCAAGCGGGCTCCGGGGTTGAGACCATGAATGATGGAGCGGGCCGCGTCCAATTGTTCGCGGGTGGCGTCTGACACCTTGTTGAGAATGATGATATCGGCAAATTCGATCTGATCCACGAGCAGGTCAGCCAATGTCCGCTCATCATGGTCGGAAAGATCCGCCTTGAGCACTTCCCTGTCAGCCAGGAAATCCTTCGAGTCGAAATCCTTGAGCAGATGAACTGCGTCGATCACAGTTGCCATTGTGTCCAGACGGGCAACATCATTGAGGCTGCGCCCCTCTTCATCGCGAAATTCAAAGGTTGTCGCAACGGGCAACGGCTCGGATACGCCGGTACTTTCCACCAGCAGATAGTCAAAGCGCCCTTCTTCAGCCAATTGCCGCACCTTGACCAGAAGGTCATCGCGCAAGGTGCAGCAAATGCAGCCATTGCTCATTTCCACCAGCTTCTCTTCTGATTGGTTGAGCGTGGATTCTTCGCGTACCAGATCTGCGTCAATATTCACTTCGCTCATATCGTTGACGATGACGGCAACCCGCCGGCCATCCCGATTGTTGAGCACATGGTTGAGGAGGGTTGTTTTTCCGGCGCCAAGAAATCCTGAAAGCACGGTAACAGGCAGCCGCTTGTCGATTTTACGTCGTCTGAACATCTATTTACCATATGAAATGTTATAACATGGCAAATATCAGTCTCCAGAGTGGCCCGTCAAGCGTTCAAAAGGGGGGGGCGGAATGATGAGGCATAACTGCCTGTGGCAAATTGTCCTTTGAAACCAAAGACAAGGCCGTAGGCTACCCATAGACCAGACAGCCGGACAGACAAACAGCCGCCAGCCAGACAAACTGAGATAAAAAAACGGTGCGCCCCTGTCGGAGAACACCGTTTCAAGTGAGAGAGCCTTATTCTTGGTTTTATGCTCTACGTAAGATTTTGTTGCTTGCTTGGTTCCTGATAGCGGGCTTACTGAGCCCAGGCCAGCTTCTGGTTGACTACTGGCAGACGCAGAGCGAATGCACCGCTGCCCAGAAGGGCTATGGAGAGGTTGGTGATGGCCCAGAATAGCGGGAATTCCCAGCCGCCACCTTCGCTGGAGAAGACCCAGCCATTGCCCGAATGAACAAACAGGGCACCAATGATCGGTGGCAGGGTCAGGATGGCAACCGCACGGGTGGCGACACCGAGGATCAGGGCAGCGCCGCCAACCACTTCAGCGAAAATGGTCAGGTAGGCAAAGAGGCCAGGGAAGCCGAGGCTTTCAAAAAAGCCGACCGTACCTGGGATGGTGAAGATGAAGATCTTCATCAGGCCGTGGGCCAGAAGCAGGGCGCCAGAGATGACGCGGAGAAGAAAGGCTGCATAAGGAGCGGATTGATTGTCGATCATTATAGTGTTCCAACTGTGGTTGCGTGCAGTCTTTGCACTGATTTCACTGGTTCATTCGGTTTTATGAAAGGGCTCGTTCTTATTCTCGTTTTTTGCCCTGCATTTGCTGTACGCCCTATATGGACTTGTTTTTTAATCAATGAAATGAAGATTGTGTAGAATGACTATCCACAATTTATTCTCAATAAAGATGAGGCCTCCCCAAGCCGCAGATGGCGGACGCAAAAGAGCAGAAGCAGGCGTGTTCACCTGCACAACTGTCTTCATAGCAATGGAAATGTGGTGATGTCGGCTGCTTAAGGTTTTACATAGCGCAGGATCGTCTCAACGATCATGTCCCGCTGGGCGGGCACTTCAGCCTCGTCCCACAGGTCGATGTCAAACACGGCTCGCCAGGAATAGCGGTTGGAAACGCGCATGAAGCAGAAAGAGGAGATAAGAAAATGCAGGTGCCACGGATTGATATCCTTGCGGAAAACACCTGCTTTGGCACCACGCTCCAGAAGATCGCTGACGGTCTGGATGGCAATGGCGTTGCGCTCTACAAGGCTCTGCCGACCAGTGATATGGCGTCCCATCTCGATATTCTCGACAGACACCAGCCGGACATATTCGGGATGTTCAGCATGGTGGTCAAAGGTCACTTCCACGAGGCGGCGCATGGCCTCTTCAGGGGGGAGAGCATCCAGATGCAAGCCCTGCTCCTTGCTGCGCACCCCACCATAGGCTTCTTCCATTACGGCTGCATAGAGCTTTTCCTTGCTGCCAAAATGATAATAGATCATCGGCTTGGTGGTGCGGGTTCTGGCGGCGATCGCATCCACCCGGGCGCCGCTGAGCCCCTTTGCCGCGAATTCTTCCATGGCGGCATCAAGGATGTCCCGCCGGGTTATCTCCGCTTCTCTGCGTCGGGGAGCGGGGCGGCGCTCATCTTTGGAGGCATCCTCTTCGAGCTCCCTGACACCTGCGATCTCTTTATTGTCTCGAAGCTGCGGCGACGGTCGCTCTTCCTGAGGAGCAATTGAACCCAGGGGTGTCTCATGATCAATGACCGGAAGCTCTGAGCGCGCCGAGGCAAATTCCTGCTCAAGATCCTCCAGCATGGCGCGAGCGATCTTAACCCCTTCCGTCACATTGATGGCTCCGGTAGAACGCTCGATGACCTTGGAGCGATCTTTATATTGCGGATGCTCCCAAAGGTCTCTGGGTATCTTCTTGAGAATACCAACGCGACCATTTCGTCCGATACGCACATTCTTGGGGAGCTTTGTCATCTTCGCCTCAGGTCTTTGGAAAGTATGGAACTCCTTCCAAAGTATGGATTTTTCACTCTGTTGGTATGGATGATAGGCACTTCACGGCGCTTGTCAATATCCGTGATCTGGATCTGAACTGTTAGAAAAAGACCTTCGGTATTTGGTAAAAATACGGGTTAACCACCTAATATGTAGCGATATTCTGCAAAAACGAACTCTATCATGGGCAATATCATTCACAACAGTATGCGACGCGTTGTCGCAATAGTGGCAAATACAATACTTGTTTATTGACAAAATCTACCAGTAAGTAGTGTTGTGGGGATGTGCTGTTGTCGCGGTATGGATGATTGGGAGACCATTCATGCCTCACGCTCGTTCAGGCCGGAGCGCATTCCGGCTGTGTGAAAGACGCAAATGAACCCTTGGGAGGGGACAGAGCAAACAGCAGCATGCAGCCCGGCCACAACGGTTCGGGACGACTTGCTGGCGCTCAGGCTGACCAATCGAGCTTCGCGGCTCCATCAGATGATGCGCTCAAATAGGCTCTAGCGAGGAGAAGGAGGCGGTGAGGAATGCACCGCTTCGCCGCTCATAAAGGCGGTTACCAAAAGGGAGGCATTCAATGAACAAGGCATTTGCGAAACTCGCAATCATGGCCGTGGGGATCGGGCTAGCATTTCCGGTCATGGCAGCAGACTTCAATTTCAAATTCGCGCATTCTCAGCCAGACAGCTCCGTCCGGCATAAATCCATGCTCTTCTTCAAGGAAGCGCTGGAGAAGGAAAGCGAAGGGCGTATTTCCGTTGAGATCTTTTCGGGCAGCCAGCTGGGCAGCGAACCGGAAGTGATGGATATGGTCAAGATGGGCACCGTGCAGGGCACCCGTGGTGGCGCTTTCACCAAGGCCAACAAGAAATTCCTGATTTACACCCTGCCATTCCTTTATGACAGCACAGACGCCGTGCTCAAGGCCATGCGCAGCGATTTCGGCACCCATATCGCCGATGCAGCCAAAGCCAATGGCTATTATATTCCGGCAACCGGTGTGGCTGGCGGCTTCCGTGTGGTGACCAACAATAAGCACCCCATCAACACGCCAGCTGATGTGGAAGGCCTCAAGATCCGCACGCCGGGTATTGAAACCATCATCAAGACCTTCGAAGCCCTTGGCGCCAGCCCGACCTCCATTCCTTATGGCGAGGTCTATATGGCTCTGAAGATGGGTGTCGCAGACGGCCAGGAAAATCCTCCGAGCAATATCTCGGTGATGAAATTTTATGAAGCCCAGACCTATCTCTCCCTACTTAACTACCAGATCCATCCAGATCCCCTCTTTGTGAATCTGAAATGGTATGAAGGCCTGCCGGACGATCTCAAAACTGTTTTTGACAAGGTCTCCAAGGAAGCCATAGCATGGAGCGACGAGCATTGGCTCGCCTCCGAAGCTGACTATCTTAAATTCCTCAGCGATAAGCTGGAAGTGAATGAGATTTCGGCTGAAAACCGCGCCAAATTTGTCGAAAAGGTTCGCCCAGTCTGGGATTTCTACATCCAGAACGGCACTTTCTCCGAAGAGGAAGTCAATCAGGCCATCGAAGCTGGCAAGTGACAACCAATCTGAATAGAGCAGGCGCCGGAAGCGGGAAATCGATCCGGCACCTGCCAGAGACCACTCAAACCATCTGAAAGCTTTGACATGTCCGGTCCGGCTCCTGCCTATCAGGTGCATCCGGTGCTTCGCGCCGAAAAACTGCTGATGCACTTATTGACGTGGCTTTTGACAGCGCTCTTTGGCCTCATCTTCGTTCTGGTCGTCATTCTGGTGATCATGCGCTATGGCTTCAACACAACGATCATCGGCGGCAGCGAAGCAACCGTGATGCTGTTTATCTATACAACAGCGCTCGGTGCGGCGGTGGATATCGCCCGTGGCAAGCATATCCGCATCGACGCGCTGATCGACAGTTTGCCCTTGCGGATAAAAAGCTGGCTGGAGGGGATCAACCTGATCCTGATCGGCATTTTACACGCCATGCTGCTCTATTACAGCACGCAATGGATCTCGGTGGTGGGCAACAGCGAAGACCCTGTCCTGCATATTGCCGAAGGGCTCATCGAGGTGGCCATCCCCATTGGCTGTGCCTTTGCCATTCTCTTCTGCATCACGCGGCTGATTGCTCTGATCATGACGCCCCTTCCCAAACCCACAAACTAGCGGTGTGACAAACCATGCTCTTGCTCATTGGCAGTCTTGTCCTGTTCATGCTCATCGGTGTTCCCATCGCTTATTCGATGGGCCTGTCGGGGCTACTCTATTTTCTCGTCTATCAACCCGATCTCATCGCGGTGCTGCCCGCACGCGTCTATGCCGGCATGAACAGTTCGGTGATGTTGTCGCTGCCCCTCTTTATCGTCATGGGGCACCTGATGAACCATGGCGGCCTTACCGGTCGGCTGATTGACTTCTGCATGCTTTTCGTTGGTCGCCTCAGAGGGGGGCTCGGCTTGGTCTCTGTCCTAACGGCGATGGTCTTTGGCGGCATCTCGGGCTCGTCGGTGTCTGATGCCGCCTCCATCGGTCAGGTGATGATCCCGGCCATGAAGAAAAAAGGCTATCCGGTGCGCACCGCCACAGGCCTCATTGCTGCGTCCTCCACCATGGGCATGATTATTCCGCCCTCCATCCCAATGGTCATCTATGCCTTTGCCGCGTCGGAATCGGTCGGTCGGCTGTTTCTGGGCAGCCTGATCGCAGGCGTCATGGTGGGCGTCTTCATGCTGGGCATTGTGCTGATCATTGCCCACAAGAACCAGTTCCCCTGCGAAGAGGTGGATCTCGCCCCCGCAAAGGTTTTGCGCGGTACGATGGAAGGCCTGCCCGCCCTCCTGATGCCGCTCATCGTGGTTGGTTCTGTGGTGACGGGCATCGCAACGGCAACGGAATCGGCTGCTGTTGGGGCGCTCTATGCCTTGCTGGTCGGCCTGTTCGTCTATCGAGGCCTTACATTCAAAGATTTGCCCAAACTGTTTGGCGAGGCCATTCTCAGCTCGGCCAACGTGATGATCATCATTGCCTTTTCCGGCGTCTTCACTTGGATTCTTGCCCTTGAGCATGTCACGCAGATGATCGGCATGCTGTTTGTGCAGCTTCAGCTCGGCCCGACAACAGCGATGCTGGCTGTGGCGGTGGTCATTCTGCTGATCGGCTTCTTTGTCGATGTCAGTCCGGCCATTCTGCTGTTAACGCCGGTCTTTTTGCCGGCGCTCAAGATGCTGGGTGTGTCGCCGATCCAGTTTGGTGCAGTGTTGATTTCCGGTCTCGCCGTGGGCTTGGTGACGCCGCCGGTCGGCATGTGCCTCAATGTCTGCGCCAGCGTTTCGGGGGAGGGAATTCTGTCGGTCTTTCGTGGAGCGCTGCCCTTCCTTCTGGCAAACTTTCTTGTGGTGCTGCTGCTCTGCCTCTTCCCGGTTCTGAGCACTTGGCTCCCGTCCCTTCTGATGGGCTAGTGGGGCACTATCTGCTGGAAGAAGAGAAGAAACCCCGTAAGCACAGCTTGCGGGGTTTCTTGTGTGAAAACAGGCGGTGCTAGTTAAGCCCTGCCACCTGCCCTTTGGAGAGCCAGCGGAGCAGACCGATCAATCCTAGTGGAATGAGCGTGGTGATCATGATGGCACAAAAGGCCATGGCCATGCCCAGCCCAGCAGAGCCTTGGTCGAACTGGGTCCAGATATAGACGGCGATGGTCTGGAAACCGATGGGTGCGACCAGAAGAGATGCGACCAGCTCGCGCGAGGCCACTGCAAAGACAAGGATCATCGATGTGACCATGCTGGGCAGGATCAGCGGGAAGATGATCCGGATGAACGCCTTGAGCGGACCTGATCCGCTTACCCTTGCCGCCGATTCAAGATTGTCGCCCAGTTGGTGCAGAGAGGCGGTGGCATAGCGCACCGGTTGGGGCAGCAGGATGCAGATATAGGCCAACAGCAGAATGAAAGGCGTGTTATAGGGCGTAATTGGCAGCCAAGGCTGGTTCCACGCCAGAATGATGCCGACCGCGACGACGACGCCGGGCAGAGAATTCGGCGTGATGGACAGGGCATCCAGCACGAGACGGAAACGACCGCGTCCCTTGACCACGGAATAGGCGGTGATTGCGCCGAGCAGGCCAGCCAACAGCGCCGTGGAAACGCCAAGCGCCAGAGAGTTGCCCAAGGCGACAAGCCCCTCGCTGCCCTTGCCGAGCAGCTCATTGAAATTGTCCATGCCCATATTCTCTGCCGTCAGACCACCGGAGATGGTGCGCGACAAGGCCGTTGCCAGAATGGCCAGAATGGGCAGGCCCGTGGCCAGAAAAGTAATGAAGCCGAAATAGAGCGAAACCGGCACAGCCCAGAGGCCGAGCGCGCGTTTGTCCGAAGCCTGCGGTTTGCCACTGACGATGCGATAATCGCGCCGCGTCAGCAGCCAGCGCTGGATCATGAAGGCCACCAGAGCCATGCCCACGAGCACCAGAGACAGGGTCGCGGAACCGGGCAGGTCGATGGGCCATTCGGAAATCCGGTTCTCGATACCGGTCACCAGCACGTCAAAGCCGATCCTGCGGCCCAGCGCTGCGGGGGTGCCATATTCCTCGATGGACATGGCAAAAACCAGCAAGAGGCTAGCGGCAAGTCCGGGCATGGCGAGCGGAAAGGTAATGCGCCAGAATGAGCGCCACTGTCCCGCACCAAACACACGGCCTACATCGCTATAGCGCGCGCCGATGGTTTCGAAGGTGCGCGAGAGAACGAAATAGACCACCGAAAAGGTGTTGAGCCCCATGATGATCATGATGCCGGGCACCGAGAAAATCAGCCCGGCCAGATTGATGCCCGTCACCTGTTCCATATAGCCATGAGGCTGCAGCGTCATGATCCAGCCAAGGGCTGCGATATAGGGCGGGATCATGAAAGGGATCAGCAACAGCGCATCCCAAATGATCGCGCCGGGCACCTTGAAGAGGGCACGCAAAGCGGCAAGAGGAACAGCGAAGAGAGCGGCGAAAAAGACCGTGCCAACACCCAGAAGAAGGGTGTTTCCGGCCAGCCCGAACAGGTCTGGATCAGACAGGGTCCTGAAAAAGAGAGAGAAGGGAGCGGCCAGTGAGCCGCTCCCGATGTCTGGAAAGATTGCCTGAATGATGATGAACAGGCAGGGAACTGCAACGACGAGCAGCAGCCCGGAGGTGGCGATCCATCTTAAGAGCGCGCTTCCTTCTGCGCCTGTCGTCGTTGCCTTTGCCATCAGTTGAAGATCTTCTTGAAGCCAGCCAGAACCTCTTCGCGTGACGGCGCGCCTTCGGTGGAAAGCAGCTTCAGATCGCCGATCAGCGGACGGTCGACCTTGATGTCGGTGCGGGACGGCATCAGGTGAACCTTGGCCACTTCATTCTGGCCTTCAGGAGAAAGCACATAGTCGACGAATTTCTTCGCATCATCCTGATTTTGGGAGGATTTGAGGATCATGATCGGGCGTGGCGCAACCACGGTGCCGCTTTCAGGGAAGATGGCTTCAACGCTTTCGCCCTTGGCCGCAGCGCCCATAGTGATGTAGTCAACGCCTGCAAAAACGGCGGCCTTTGCGCCCTGCAGAACAGGGTTGAGCGCTGCCTTGTTGGCACCGGCAACGATCGCGCCATTGTCTTTGAGGCCTTCCAGCACATCAGTCATGCCATTGGCCGTAAAGGCTTCAACCAGCGTGTAGGTGCCACCAGAAGCGGCTGGATCAGGCAGGGTGACCAGATCTTTATACTCGGGCTTGGTGAGGTCGGACCAGTCGGTTGGCTTCGGGGTGCCGGATTTGGTGTTCCAGCCAATAACCAGACCGGCAACGCCCTGAGCGACAGCGGTATCGGTCTTCAGGAAGTCAGGAACCGTTTCGGCATTCGGGCTGGTGTAAGGCAGGAGCAGGCCTTTTTCGGCAAAGCTGGTTGCGGTGCCCCAGCTGGCAGAGACGACGACATCGGCAACAGGGTTGGCGCTTTCCGCTTCAAGGCGGGCCATCACCTTGCCGGTGGTTGCCTGAAACACATTGGCCTTTATGCCGGTTTTGGCGGTAAAGCCCTTGACGAGATTCTTAATCAGAGCGCCCGGACCGGCAGAATAAACGGTCACGTCTGCATGGGCAGCAGTGGATGCCATGAGGCCAAGGGTCAAAGCAAGAGTAAGACGACGCATGAAAATGCTCCAATAGTTTGGTCATGTCTACGCAGGGAACCAGCGCAGCTCTTCAGGTGAATAGGAAATATCGATTAAATCTCCGATCCTTGCGCGCTGGGCGCTGACAAGGCGGATGAGGTGGTTAGTCCCTTCGATACCCAAAGTAAGGGCATGTCCGGTGCTTCTTGTCTGGGCGCGCAGCACACGCGCCTTGAATTGTGCCGGGCCTTCGCTCCCCAGCCTCATGGCCCGCTCGGGCAGCAGCAAAGTGCTCTTGGCAGAGGCTACCGGACCATCGGGCAACCGCACCGATGTGCCTTCCACCTGCCAGCCATCGCCATTGCGATCCGCAGGCAGCAGGCAGCCCAGCCGCAGGAAGTCAGCCACGGCCACTGTGGCAGGATTGCTGACCAGCTCATCAGGGCAGGCCAGCTGTTCTATCTTGCCGCCGCGCATGACAGCCACATGGTCGGCTAGCGTCAGCGCTTCGCCATGGTCATGGGTCACATAAACCGCGCTGAGATTAAGGTCGGCAACGAGATCGCTGAGCTCTTCGACCATGCATTCGCGCAATTCGCGGTCAAGGTTGGAAAGGGGCTCGTCAAACAGCACGAGCGGCGGTTCGGCAACGATGGCCCGGGCAATAGCTACGCGCTGTTGCTGGCCGCCGGAGAGGTCGGATGGGCGCCGCTCTGCCATGGCGCCAAGCCCGACCCGGTCGAGCGCCTTTGCGACACGGTCCCTGCATTCAGCGCCGGAGCGCCGCTGCATTTCCAGCGGGAAGGCGACATTTTTGGCAACGGACATGTGAGGCCACAGGGCGTAATCCTGAAACACCATGCCAAGGCCGCGCTGCTCGGGCGGAAGGGCGATACCTTTGGCTGGCGCGGCAACCGCGCGCCCCGCTATTTCGATTATGCCCTCATCGGGCAAAAGCAGGCCTGAGACGAGACGCAACAGGGTTGTCTTGCCACAGCCAGAAGGGCCCAAAAGTCCAAGGACCTTGCCAGCTTCAAGGGAGACGTCAATCCCGTCGAGAACTTTGTTCGCTCCATAACTCATTGATATTGAATGGATGGAAAGAGCCGTCTGCGAGGAATTGGTCATAAAGGGAGCTTTGTAGAAATATGGGCGCACGGGACTAAACACGGGACTGAAAATGGTGTGGTGTGTGGGGCGGTCTATAGGAGCTGTATATGACAGTCGTGTGAAGCTTTGATGTCAGCCGTCACATTGGGCCTGCCAAACGGGGCTTTTGTCCGTTCTTGCCAAAAGCCTTTACGCTGACAGTCTCAGAAGGCATAGTCAGGCCAACGCAACGCAGTTTCTCGCCTTTGATACGGCGGCGCCACACGGATCGGTTCGAAAGGAAAGGACACCCATTGCCCATGGCCGCATCGATACTCTCCAAAGCCCAAAACATCATGACAGACCCGCTTGCCCGGCCCCGGCTGGTGCTGGATGAGCAACCAAGAGATGTTTATGCGATCGGTGATATTCACGGCCGGCTTGATCTGCTCAAGCTGCTTGAGGGCATGATCTTCGCGGAAGCCAAAAGCCGGGCAACGCCGAGCCTCATTGTCTCGGTCGGCGATTTGGTGGACCGAGGGCCCGATTCCAAAGGCGTGATCGAGCATTGCCTCTCATCTCCATTGCCGAACAATGTTGAGCGGCTGGTGCTGTGCGGCAACCATGATCTGACCTTCTGCGAATTTCTCATGCAGCCCACCCTCTCTAGCCCGTGGATCGGATGGGGCGGCGTGGCAACACTTGCTTCCTACGGCATTGATTTGGATGATTTTGTTAAAACCGGCATGCCCGAGGGCGCGCTTTCGGGTTGGTTAGCCGAGCGGATACCGGCCAAGCATCGCGCCTTTCTAGCCCAATTGCCAGCCGCGCTCACCATGCCCAATGCCCATATCGTGCATGCCGGTATGCGCCATCATGTGCCCATGCAAGAGCAGACCATGCGGGATCTGCTTTGGATACGTGAGCCGTTCCTAGTGGAAGAACCGGCGTCAGATCGCCGGATCATACATGGCCACACGCCTTTTGACGTCCCGGAAGTCGGGCTTGGCCGGATTGGCATCGACACCGGCGCCGTCTATGGCAACGCCCTTACCGCCGTGCATCTGCAAGGGGAACGCTATCGCTTCCTAAGCGTGCCTGCCTGACAGGCAGACAAGGCCAAAAGGGGCCTTGTTCTTCCAGAGAGATGAGCTGCACGAAAGCAAAGAGACGCGGACTATCGCTTCTCCGCTTCGGTTTCCTCGTCAGCACGGTCAGGGGTGCTTTCCAAAGGGTCACTTGCCAGACTTTCGCCCTCATAGTCATCTGACAATTCTTCTTCAGCGATTTCGCCATCAGCCAAAAGAATGGTCTGCGGCGTACGGGTACGCATTGGAGAAATAGGAACAAACTGTCCCTTGTCCTCGTCATCAACCGCGACACGCTGGGTCATACGCCAGATGGTGAAGAGCAGGATGCCGATATGGGCCATCGTTGTTGAGACAAACAGACCATTGGGGCCTTGTACGGACATCAGCACACCACCCAGCAAGGGCCCGATCATCGTTCCGCACCCCATCAGCAGCAGTAGGCCGCCACTGGTTTGCAGGCCCTCGGAAGGATCCGCATGGTCGTTCGCATGCGCCACCAGCACTGGATAGAAGGAATAGACAGCAGCGCCGAAAATGGCTGAATAGATGACGGCGATCGTTGTTGTGGTCGGGGCATGGGTAACAAACATGCTGTCCGAAGCGATGGCAACCAGTGCAATTACAATCACGACCAGACGACGATCAATCATGTCTGACAGAAAGCCGATGGGGATTTGGGCGGCCGCACCCGCAAGAATGGACGCACTGACGAACAGCGCCACACCTGAGACCGACAGGCCGATATTGTGACCATACACGGCAACCAGAGTACCGAAGCTGCCGTTCGAGATGCCGGTCAGCAACACAGCGATCACAGCGACGGGCGAGTTCTTCCATAGGCGGGGTACGTTGAGTTTGGCCCGTGCCAACGGCACTGGCGCCTGGGATTTGGTGAGAGCTGTTGGCAAAAGCGCAATAACATAGAAGATGCAGGCGACGGTAAACAGCTGGAAAGTTTCCGGTGACCCAATGGCGATGACCATCTGTCCTGCGGTGCTCGCAAACAGGTTGACCATGGTATAAGTGCCAAAGATCATGCCTCGGCTTTCAGGCTCCGAGCGTTCCACCAGCCAGCCTTCAACGATCATGGCTGCACCTGCAAAGGCAAAGCCGGCCAGCGCGCGCAGAATGATCCAGGCGTAAGGCAAGACCAGCAGGGACGACATCAAGACTGAAATACAGGCCATGGCAGCCATCACGCTGAAAGCGCGAATATGGCCTACTCTCGTTACAAGTTGAGGAACCAGCAGGCAACCAGACACATAGCCCACGGCCCAGCCCGTACCCAGAAGACCGAGGTTAAAGCTCGAAAAACCCTCGATGCCGCCTCGAACAGGCAAGAGCATACCGGTTAGTCCACCAGCAAAAAACAGGAAGGCAGAACCGAGCAGAAGCGAAGCGATGGAGAACAGGCTACGGGACACAGAAAAATCCTTTTTAAAAAAGCACTGGTTACTCAAACTGATAAAAGAAAACCACAGCTGATTCCTGCAATCAACATAACAATCATGAGGGTGCGATCAGACGTGGCGATATGTCCCTGATCCTCAGCATGAAAAAGGGGCATCACTCGGATAATGAGCGACGCCCCTCTTTGTTCCAAACAAATCGGCTTTATTGAGCCTTATGAAGCTGTCGCGGTATCATCCTTCTTTTTGCCTTTGAACAGGTTGGCAATGCCAACCACAAAGACGAAGAAGGCAGGCACGAACAAGAGGCCAAGGAATGTGGCCGTGATCATGCCGCCGAACACACCGGTGCCGATCGCATGCTGGGTTTCAGCACTGGCGCCACTGGAAAGCATCAGAGGCACTACACCAAGCGTGAAGGCAAGCGAGGTCATCAGGATCGGTCGCATACGCAGGCGGGCGGCCTCCGTCACGGCATCCAACAGACTGTTCCCTTCGTCGTAAAGTGCGCGGGCGAACTCGACGATCAGAATGGCGTTCTTGGCTGAGAGCCCGATGATGGTGATCAGACCGACTTTGAAGAACACGTCATTCTCAAGACCGCGCAGATACACCGACACGACGGCACCGATCACACCAAGCGGAATGACAAGCAACACCGAGAAGGGAATAGACCAGCTTTCGTAAAGAGCCGCCAGCACGAGGAAGACAACGAGCATGGACAAGGCCAGCAGCATTGGCGTCTGCGCGTTGGTATTCTTCTCCTGCAGAGACTGTCCGGTCCATTCGATGCCAAAGCCTTCAGGCAGCTGGCTGGCCAGACGTTCCATTTCCAGCATTGCCTCACCGGCAGAAACGCCTGGTGCGGCGCTGCCGCTGATACGCTCGGCAGGCAGGCCGTTGTAGCGAACAAGCTGCAACGGGCTCTGCTCCCAAACCGGCTTCACGACTTCTGAGAGTTCAACCATGGCTCCGGTGGAGCTTGGCAGGTTGAGCTTCAGCACGTCCTCGATCTGCATGCGGAATGGAGCATCAGCCTGTACGGTGACGCGGCGCAACTGGCCCTGATAACTATAGTCGTTGACATAGTTGGAGCCCATGGCCGAAGACAGTGTCGACGCGATGGAAGCAAACGGCACGCCAAGAAATTCGGCTTTCTGCCTGTCAATTTCAAGCCGGATGCTGGCCCCCTGTGGCAAGCCGTCCGGACGGACACCTGTCAGCAGATCACTTTGCGCGGCCATGCCGAGCAACTGGTTTCGTGCGTTGACCAATGCTTCGTTGCCAAGACCTGCACGATCCTGAAGACGCATGGCAAAGCCCGAAGAAGTGCCAAGCGATGGAATGGATGGCGGCAGGATACTGTAGATCTGCCCTTCCGGAGCTGCAAACATGGTGCGGTTGGCGACATTGGCCTCATCGGCCGCCGACGAGTCACGTTCTGCCCAGTCATCCAGCGTGGTAAAGGACAATGCGGTGTTGGCACCCATGCCGCTGAAGCTGAAGCCCACGACGGCGAACACATCCTTGGTCGCTTCACGTGTATGAGCATGTTTCTCATACATGGCAACGATTTCCTTGGTCCGCTCCTGGGTTGCCTCTGATGGCAAGCTGTAAAGGGTAATGAAAGACCCCTGGTCTTCCACCGGCAAGAACGAGGTTGGCAGTTTGATGAAGCTGTAACCAAGCCCGGAGACAATGGCCAGATAGAGCACTGCCATGATCGCAATCTTGCGGGCAAACAACGCCACGATGCGGACATAGACATTGGTGATGCCGTCCAGCCCGCGGTTGAACCAGCCAAAGAAACCGCCCTTTGATGCATGGTGATCCGGGTCGATCGGTTTGAGCAGGGTCGCACACAGCGCCGGCGTCATCGATAGGGCAAGGAAGGCGGAGAACAGGATCGACACAGCCATGGACATGGTGAACTGTCGATAGATCTCACCCACGGCGCCAGACGACATGCCCATTGGGATGAACACTGCCGTCAGAACCAGCGTGATGCCGATAACGGCGCTGGTAATCTGCTTCATGGCCTTTCGGGTTGCCTCCTTTGGAGGCAGCCCTTCGGTCGCCATGATACGCTCCACATTCTCCACCACAACGATGGCGTCATCCACGATGATACCGATGGCGAGCACCATGCCGAACATGGTGAGCACGTTGATCGAGAAGCCCGAAGCATACATGACGACAAGTGTACCCGCCAATGCAATGGGGGCAACGATCGCCGGAATGAGCGTGTAGCGGATCTTCTGCAGGAACAGCAACATCACCAGGAACACAAGGACCATGGCTTCGATCAGCGTATGGACCACCTTCTCGATGGAAATCGCAACGAATGGTGAGGTGTCATAGGGCACTGACCATTCCATTCCGTCCGGCATTGCGGTGGCCAGATCGGCCATGCGGTCCTGCACTGCCTGAGACACGCGCATGGCGTTTGCCCCAGGAGCCAGCTGGATGGCCATGGCCGCTGATGGCGAGCCATTGATCCGTGAGACAAAGGCATAGGTTTGTGCGCCGACTTCGACGCGCGCTACATCACCCAATGTCAACTTGGAACCATCCTGATTGGACTGCAGAACGATATTGTTGAATTCTTCCGGCGTACTAAGCTGTCCTTCCACTGTGAGCGGAACACCAATTCTCTGCCCTTCCACCGTTGGTTCTGCACCAACACGGCCCGGCGAGATCTGCACGTTCTGAGCCGCAATCGCGCTTGTCACGTCGGAAACAGACAGCGAGTAGGAGAGTAGCTTGTGTGGATCAATCCACACACGCATTGCCTTTTTGGAAACAAAGGACTGCACGCGCCCGACGCCAGCCACACGGTTTAGGGGCTGAACGAGATTTCGCTCCATATAGTCGCCCAGATCGAGGGCGGTCAGGGTGCCGTCAGGAGAGGTCAACGCAACGACCATCAGGAAGCCTGAAGAGGAGGATTCAATGGTCAGACCGGTTCGCTGCACCGCTTCGGGCAGGCGAGGCTCGATCGACTTGATCTTGTTCTGAACATCGACCTGCGCCAACTCGGGATCAGTGCCGGATTCAAAGGTTGCGGTAATGGTTGCCATGCCCGAAGAGTTGGCGGTAGATTCAAAATAAAGCAGATGCTTTACACCGGACAATTCGGGCTCGATGATGCTGACGACACTGTCGTTGACCACTTCGGGAGACGCGCCGGGATAGGTCGCACGAATGGATACGCTGGGAGGCGCAATATCCGGATAACGCGTGACCGGCAGCAATGACAGGGTCAACAGCCCGCCAAGCACGATAAATATCGCTATGACCCATGCAAAGACGGGTCTATCGATGAAAAAACTAGGCATCAGAAATTCCCGTTACTGTTTGGGCTGTTCTGCGGGGGTCGCATTCACTTGTGCGCCGTCCTGAGTAACCCGTGTCTGGCCGCGAATGATGACAGTCTCATTCGGTTCAAGACCTTCGGTGACGATGTAGCTTCTCTTGACCAGCTCGCCCAGAACCACATTCTTGAAATGCGCCTTGCCTTCGTCGTCAACCACAACGACGCGCGCATCTCCTGTCACTCCGCGAATAATGGCCTGCTGAGGAAGCAGCAAGGCATTCTCTACGATCTGACGGGGTACCAGAGCACGAACGAACATGCCGGGCAGCAGATCCTGATTGGGATTTTCCACCAGCACGCGCATGGTCACATCGCCAGTGGCTTCATCCACCGTGACGTCGGTAAAGATTGGCTGGCCTTTTTGCTCATAGGCCGTGCCGTCGACACCCAGAATTTCGATGGAGGAGGAATCCGGCGCCAGATTGGCCATCTTCTGCATCTTGAGCAGATCAAGGGCCGACCTGCGCAAGTCGACATACACCTTGTCAACCTGCTGCACCGTCGCCAGTGCCTGAGACTGGTTGGCCGAGACAAGAGCGCCTTCGCTCACCAGAGCCGCTCCGATGCGGCCATTGATAGGGGAGCGAACCGTGGTGTGATCAAGGTTGATCTGCTGGGCTTTCAAGGTGGCCTTGGCAGCTGCTACGCTCGCCTCGGCGCTTTTGGCTTCGGCCTGTGCGCTATCATAGGTCTGCTGACTGGCAGATTTTTTCTCGAACAGCTGTCTGGCACGATCCAGCTGGATATTGGCCAAATCGAGAGACGCTTCAGCGCTGGTCAATGCGGCGCGGGCATTGTCGACCTGCGCTTCATAGGTTTCCGAAGCGATCTTGAAAAGAGGTTGGTTTTCCTTGACGTCGGCCCCCTGTTCAAACAGGCGCTCTTCGAGAATGCCACCAACCTGCGGGCGAATAGCCGCCGTGCGAAAGGCCGAGACGCGCCCGGGCAATTCTTCGCTGATGGTTACCGTCTCGGGCTTGATCTGCATGGTGGTGACCATCGCAGGCGGGCGTCCCGCGCCCTGAGCCGAGCTGGAGGTTGGTGCAAAGGCGAGACCAATCGCAAGGCCCATCGCAACGGTTAGAATATGTTTTCTGGAAGAATGGGTCATATTGCCTTCCACTACTTTCAAAAAAGAGATCATCATCTTGCAAGAAATGCTCCTGCAAGACAAAAGACTGTTGGTGACACACGTAAAGTGGTCATAAGAGGTGGACAGTTTAGCACTTGTACATATGTCCAAATTGCACTGATGTCCAGTTTGATTTTATTTTTAAGGCGATTTATTTAACAAATGCCTTGATTCTCAAATGTGACAGGATCAGGCACGTGTCGCTTTGGAAAATAAAATGTCATATCTACCTAAAGAGCAAAGGCGCTCCGAGATTATCGAAGCGGCCATTGATGTTATTCAGCATCAGGGGCTGGCTGCTGCAACCGTGAGGAATGTCGCGAAAGCCACAGCTTCTTCGCCCGGCCAAATTCATCACCATTTTGACTCTGCCGATGCATTGCGTGCAGAAGCGCTGCTGTGCCTGTGGCAACGTATGAAGATCGAGTTTCTTAGTCAAATCAAAACTACGTCACCGCTCGAAACGCTGATCGCCAATCTTGGCGGCTGCGCCCAGAAAGAAGTCAAGGAAACCTTTGCTCAGCTTTACAAGGACTTGCTGGAAGCTTCGCGTATGAGTGAGACCATGCATGCTGTTCTCATGCAGATCATGAATAATAGTAAGGTTAAATATAGCGAGTTGCTCAAAGCCGCCCAGGAAGAAGGCGAGCTTCACCAAGACGCCGATATCGAAAAGCTTGCACTGTCCATCCTGGCTCTCGCTTTCGGTTTTGGCTTCATGAAAGACATCGCCTTCACGAACTACGAGGTACATGACGTCGTGCGCTTCCAGATTGATCTGGTCAACCGGGCCTGTGGTGGCAGCGCCTGATCTGACGGCCCCGAGTGGCCCTTTGGGCTGCGATAATATGCCAGCCTGAAAAGGGTTTCCCGCACCTGGCTCAGGCTGGACAAGCCTTGCAACGGGCGTTAAATCAGAGCCCGTCACCGCAAAAAAAGTGAAAAGACAATAAGGGTTGCCGTACCTCTTTCCGTCCTTATCGCCCGGCAACCAAGAGCCAACCGAAAGCGATTTCCCATGACACTCCCCTCTTTGCCCCAACGTACCTTCTGCATGATCCGCCATGGCCAGACGACGGCCAACCGGGATGCCATCGTCGCCGGTGCGACCGATGTGCCCCTGTCTGATCTTGGCCGGGAACAGGCCAGCAAGCTTTCCAGCCTCCACTGGCTGCAAGAAACCAGCCTGTTTGTTAGCCCCAAGACTAGAGCAATGGATACCTGCCAGCTGGCCTTTCCGGATCGCACTTTCGAGATCCATGAGGATCTGCGCGAGAGAGATTGGGGTGAGTTTGAGGGCAAACTGGTAAGCGACCTGCCCTCGCGCCATGCCGAGCCCAAGGGGGGCGATACATGGGATGAGCTGCTCGCGCGCGTGCTCAAGGCGATTTCGGAATGCTGTGCCAAGGCTGAAGACAGCTTGCCGGTCTTCGTGTGCCATGCTGGGGTCATCCGCGCAGCAATGGTTCTGGCAAGCATTGGCAATGATGTTCCCACGGCCCCTAATGCGAAGCCACTTTTTTTCCGCTGGACCGGTGAGGGGCATGAAATGACGGATCAGCTTGCAGGTGTTCTTCAGCTCTGACTTGTCTTCTGTTGGAGAGGTCTCTGCTCTCTGCAAAGAAAATGGCCCGTCAAAGCAACGGGCCATTATTGTATGGAGTGATGTTGATCGCCTTCAGTCAGTCATTCTGGCCAGCGGTCAGGCGAGCGCAGAAACCGCGTCTTTGACGCCTTTCTCCTTGATAGCTCTATAGGCCTCTTCCAGTGAAATCTTGAGCGCGGCGCTCAGCGCCAGCTCTGCAGGGAAGACGCCTGATTGCTGCATGAGGTTGGAAACGATGATTTCTATGCTGTCCCCTTGTGCCAGCTCTTTGAGCTTTTCGGAGAGCGGATCGCGCACATCAATCGGCTGTCCTTCCAGATCCACCCCGCTCACATAGATCATCCAGCCAGCCACCAGTAGGGCAAGCCGAGGGTAGGGCGTGCCAGCCTTGAGGTGATGGGCAATGGATTCCAGCGCGCGTTGGGGGAGCTTCTGGCTGCCATCCATGGCGATTTGCCATGTGCGGTGACGAATATTCGGATTGCAATAGCGCCCGATCAAGGCATCAGCATAGGCACCAAGGTCGACCCCTTGCGGCGCTTCCAGCGTCGGGGCCTGCTCCTTGATCATCAAGGCATGGGCCGCCGCCTTGTAGGCTTCATCGCCCATGGTATCGGCGATGGTCTCATACCCGCCCAGATAGCCAAGATAGGCAAGGAAAGAGTGGGAGCCGTTCAGCATCCGCAGTTTCATATTTTCATAAGGCAACACATTGCGGGTGAAGGTGGCTCCGGCCTGATCCCAGTCTGGACGCCCCGAGACGAAGTCATCCTCGATCACCCACTGACGGAAGGGCTCGCACAGGATACCGGCCGGATCAGTATAGCCGATGTAATCGGCCAGGATCTGATGGCTTTCTTCGGTCATGGCCGGCACGATGCGGTCGACCATGGTGGAGGGGAAGCGCGCTTCGGTTTCGATCCATGCTGCCAGATCTGCATCCACCGCGCGGGCAAAGTCCAGCACGGCGCGTTTGGTCATATGACCGTTGGAAGGTAGGTTGTCGCATGAGAGAATGGTGAAAGGCGGCTTGCCCGCCTCGCGACGCTTGGCAAGACCGGCAACCAGCGTGCCGACCACCGTCTTGGGTGCATGGGGGCTTTCCAGATCGGCCTTCACCATCGGATTGTCAAAATCCAGCCCGCCATTGGCCGTCAACGTGTAGCCTTTTTCCGTTACGGTGATGGAAACCAGTTCGATGCCGTCCTCGGAAATCGCGTCAACAATGCCTTCCGGCCCCACCTGCGCCATGTGGCGATGGTCAATCACGGAGCCAACGATGCGGGCGTCCTGCTCTTCGGCGCCATTTTCAACCACGGTGTAGAGATAGCCGCGCTCGGCCAGACCATCAAGCAGGTCTGTCGGTCCCATAAGTTCGATTTCGCGATAGGCCCAATCCGTTCCGCCTGCGCCGATCAATTGATCGGTATAGACGGCCTGATGGGCCCGGTGAAACGCGCCAAAGCCAATATGGCACATGCGTACCTTGAGGGCATCGCGATCATAAGCGGGGCGCCTTACGGTTTCTTTTGCTGCGTCGAAAATGTCGGAAGTCATATCAAAAACTCTTGCGTTGAGTGGCCCGGAGTAGAATGACACGGGTCAGCATAAGTGGAATTATACGGGCAAAGAGGCGAGAGCCGCTGGCAATGGCGCGGCGGCTCTCTGGCTTCTCTTTGCAGGAGCGGAAAAAGGCAATATCCGCTAACCAAATGCCCAGTTGGGCAAGAAGAGCACCAGCTCTGGTACAAACAGGAGTAACAGAACAAGGCACAGGATGGCCAGCATGAAAGGCAGACTTTCTTTCACATACTCCTCGATTGGCGTGTCCAGAAGGCTACAGACGGTGAACATGGCCACTCCGACCGGCGGCGTCATGGAACCGAAGGTCACGATCGTCATCATTAGGATGCCGAAATGCACAGGGTCTACCCCGGCGCTCTTGATGACCGGCACAAAGATCGGCGTGAGCAGCAACACCAGAATGGTGCTCTCGAAGAATAGCCCCGAGATCAGAAGAAAGATCAGGATAACCCCGACGATCAAATGCGGCTCACTGAGAGAATTGAGCAGGAAGCCCGCCACGCTCTGGGGCACCTGCATAAAGATGATGGCAAAACCGATCATGCCACTCATCAGGATGATCAGCATGATCATGCCGATATCGGAAAGCGCATGGCCGAAAGCGCGCTTGATGGAATCGAATGTCATCACCCGATGGGCAAAGCTGCCGATCAGAATGGCATAGACCACGGCGAAAGCACCCACTTCCGATGGGGTGAAGATTCCGCCGCGGATGGAGATGATCAGCAACACAGGGAACAGTAGAGCCCATTTGGCGTCCCATGCCGCCCGGCCCACTTCGCCAAGGGTCGGCTTCTCGGCCGCTTCAATCACATAATTGCGCCGCTTGGCGATGACGAAGGCGGCAACCATCAGGAACAGCATCATCAAAAGGCCCGGAACCACCCCGGCCAGAAACAACCGGCCAATGGAAACCTGCCCCACATAGCCATAGAGAATGAGCCCAATGGAGGGCGGGATGGTTGCCGTGATCAGAGAGGAAAGCGCGATGACTGACGCCGTGTAGCCCTTGGAATAGCGATTGGCCAGCATCTGCGGTCCAAGCACCCGCGCTTCCATGGCTGCATCTGCCACAGCCGAGCCGGAAACGCCCCCCATCAGTGTCGACAGGAAGATGGACACAAGAGCCAAGCCTCCGGACATCCAGCCGAGCGTTGCCTTGGAGAAGCGGAACAGGCGATCGGTTATGTCGCTTTCATTCATCAGGTGTCCGGCCAGCACGAAGAAGGGAACGGCCAGAAGCGGAAAGCTCTGAGACACCGTGGCAATCTTTTGCACGCCGATGGAGACCGGCATGATGTCTGAAGTGAGGAAGAAGACGAAGCCCGAGATCCCGATGGCAAAGGCCACCGGAGCGCCCAGAATCATGAGAATTGCAAAGATAAGTGCGATCAGTCCCATGGGTTAGCCCTCCACAGCATCTTGTTGGTTGGCCAGCTCGTCGGTGCTCTTGGGACGGGTGAAGACAAGCCGTTTTGTTTCTTCTCCCGAACGCCACGAAAGGACCGTGTTTGAAAGAATGGAGATGGTGAGCAGGATCGAACCAGCTGGCACCGAAATGGTGACCCACGCATAGGAGAGACCGGAATCGCCGAATACGCGTTGCCAGTTGAGCATCGTCAGCTTGTAGCCTTCATAGGCCAGCACCAGAAGAAAGGCGATGAAAAGGAAAGCCAGCGCTGTTTCAATCAGGCGGCGCGCTGCGAAGGGAAACAGGCGGACCAGAAAGTCTACGCCCAGATGCACGCGCTCGCGCATGGCCCGGGTTGCCCCAACAAAGCACAGCCAGATGAACAGCAGCTGCGCCAGATCCACCGACCAGATCAGCGGATGGCCAAAGAAGCGCATCACTGCCGCGATAAAGACCAGAAATGTGATCACGGCCAGCAGCACCGCGCCAACAAAAAATTCGATTTTTCCAAGAAACCCCGGCATGACAGCCTCGCTTTTTGTTCATTCCTTCAAGACGGGGGACGAAAGAATGATGCGGTTTATCGTTGAAGTGCGCAAGCCTTGGTGACCATCTCGCAGGTGAAAGTGTACGCTTGAGATTGGGCCGCGTTGGGCGAACTGCCGCAAGGGGGCTTGCGACAGTCCTGATGCATGCTATTGATTATTCGGCGGCCATGGCGCGCAGTTTGTCGCGCAGGTCGCCATAGCCCAGATCGTCATAGACCTTGGCGGTGGCTTCCTTGAAAGGCGTGACATCGACTTCGCGCACTTCGACGCCTTTTTCCTTCAGCTCTTTTTCGATGCCTTCGAAGGATTTGAGCGTGCCATAAGAGGCAATGTCACCTGCTTTGAGGGCTTCTTCGCGAAGAACGGTCTGAAGATCTGCAGGCAGGCTGTCGAACCACATGGCAGAAGTGACCATGCCGGTGATCAGGTTGATATGACCGGTCTTGGTGACATACTTGATGACCTCATCCAGCTTTGCGCCAACAATGGCGGGCAACTGGGCTTCGGCGGCATCAATCACGTTGGACGACAGAGCCGAATAGACTTCACCCCATGGCATCGGGGTTGGCGTTGCGCCCATGGCGGCAATGGTGCCGGTCCAGACAGGGGCGCCCGGCGTCCGCATGCGGATGCCGTTGAGGTCTGCGGGAACGTTGATTTCCTTGTTGGTCAGCAGATGGCGCTCGCCCTGCCACCAGTTGAAAGAAAGGATCTGATGACCGGAAGCGTCATGCAGTTTCTTGACCCATTCTTCAAACAGATCAGAGGTGACAACCTTGCGGATGCCTTCATAGCCAGACGCCAGGAAAGGAGCGCCAAGCACCCCCAGCTCTTTCTGGAAAACGGCGAGACGACCGCCGTCGACAATCACGGCCACCGGCGCACCGGCGCGGGCCTGTTCCAGCACGTCTTCATCAGGGCCGAGCTGGGAATTGGGGAACAGTTTGACTTCGATGCGGCCATCGGATGCGTCCAGAACACTGGCCTGGAAGGCTTCAAGGCCCTTATAGAGCGGATCGCTGGTGGCCAGAGCAGTATTGATGCTCAGGGTATAGTCGGCAGCCATGGCTGCGGAGCCGAGAAGGCTGGCAACCGCGCCAGCCAGAATGGTTTTGCTAATAGCCGAAAATGACATTTGTTCCTCCCAGTCATTGTCGATGGGGATCAACCGTCCCCGGGTTCAAATAGTTCAGGTTTTTCTTGAGCGATCTGCGGCAGATCCTTCAGGATGCGCCGCAAGTGGGACCGCATGGCGGCCTCTGCCGCTGTAGCGTCGTGGACAGCAATCGCCGCAACGATGGCATTGTGCTGTTCCAGCAATTTCGCGGTATTATGCTCAACCAACGAGAGATAGCGGACACGGTCCATCTGCGCCTTCTGGCTTTGAACAACGGCCCAAGCGCCCATTTTGTGGGCCACCTCGGCCAAGGTCTGATGGAACAATTCATCCAGCGCGATGAAGGCATCCGGATCATCCGTCTCCACGGCCCGTTTTTGATGTTCGATCTGGTTTGCCAGCTCGCGGTCTACTGCCGCGTCATGGGTTTCCGCCACGAGACGCACAATGTCTGCTTCGATTGCCTCGCGCACAAAGCGGGCATCCATGACGGCGTTGGGGGAGATCTTTTTCACAAAGCTGCCCCGGTTGGGCAGGATATCGAGCAGACCGTCATTGGCCAGCTTGATAAAGGCCTCCCTTACTGGCTGGCGCGAAACAGCAAAGGCAGTGGCCCATTCGGCCTCTGACATGCGGCTTCCCGGCGTCAGTTGGTTGCGGATGATTTGTTGGCGCAAAATCCCGTGAATCTGCGGTGCCACCGGCAAACGCAAATCAATTTCCTGTTGCTCCAACCCATCAAGCAGCGACATAAGCTATCCTCCAATTGCTAACCACCATACCGGCATACCACCATACTTGTCAACCGGCTTTGGCTGTGATAAAGATTGATATAACGCGGCAACAGAGCGCAGAGGCATTGGACCATATGCGCATTGCGGCCGGATAAATTGCACCGGAGGAACCGGTCATGCACCCTTGTCCTTGCGAATTCGGGCAGTCGGGCGCCAAGAACAACATACGGGAGACGGCAAATGCGTCAGACGTGGCGGTGGTTCGGTCCTCAGGATCGAGTTGGGATTAAGGACATGCTTCAGGCCGGTGTGGAAGGGGTCGTCAGCGCCCTGCATCACATTCCAACCGGCGATATCTGGAGCCCCGAAGAAATTGCAGCGCGCCAACAGCTCATCGCTTGCAAGAAGGATGGCACACCTTCCGGTCTGGCATGGGAAGTTGTCGAAAGCCTGCCTGTTTCTGAAGACATCAAGCAGCAGATGGGCAACTGGCGCACCCATATCGAGAATTACAAGCAAAGCATGCAGCATCTGGCCGACGCCGGCATCAAGATCATTTGCTATAATTTCATGCCGGTGCTGGATTGGACGCGAACGGATCTGACCTATCGTCTGCCGAGCGGCGCCACCTGCATGCGGTTCGATCTGATCGACTTCGCAGCCTTTGATCTGTTCATTCTGGAACGGGCCGGAGCGCACGAAGACTTCCCCGACGATGTGATCGAAGAAGCCAAAGGTCGCTTCGAGCGCCTTGATGATGCCGGGCGCGAGCTGTTGGTCGGATCAATCATTTATGGCCTACCCGGAGATGCCGAGGCACCTTCCATGGCAAATGTGCGGGCCAACCTTGCCCAGTATGACAATATCTCCCAGGAGCAACTACGCAGCCATTTTGTTGCCTTTCTGGAAGAAGTGGCTCCAGTGGCCCAAACCCTTGGCATGCGCCTTTGCTGCCACCCGGATGATCCTCCGTTCGGACTTCTGGGCCTGCCACGCATCATGTCCACTGAGGCGGACTACAAATATATGATGGATGCGGTCGATATTCCTGCCAATGGCATCACGCTTTGCTCCGGCTCACTGGGGGCGCGCCCGGATAATGATCTGCCCGGCATGATGAAACGCCTTGGTGATCGGGTTCATTTCCTGCATTTGCGCAACGTGGCTCTGGAAAGTGACGCGATCAAGGGCTCCTTTTATGAATCGGAACATCTGGGCGGACATGTGAACATGGTTGCCCTCATGCAAGCGGCGCTGGATGAAGAGGCAAGGCGCAAGGTGGAAGGCCGAGATGACTGGTCGATCCCCATGCGGCCTGACCATGGTCTCGATATTCTCGACGACCAGAAGCGCAAGGCCCAGCCGGGCTATCCTGCCATTGGCCGCTTGAAGGGGCTGGCCGAACTGCGCGGGATCATGGCAGCCCTTTTGTCTCTTTGACGGCAAAACAGACAAATTTATCAACACGATAAAATTGGAAAGCAAACTGGGTCGGCAAACTGCCGGCCCTTCTTTTTCGTCCCTGCTACAAGCAAGACCGCCGACGGCAAGGCGATATCCGTACTAGCCCTGTTGACACCGGCTTGTCACCTGAGGTCTGTTATTTATCATATTAATAAGCAAGGCAGCCAGCCAGAAGGAACAGTGTGGTGACACCCGTCGAAAATATTGAGCATCTCGAGATCGAGCATCTAGAGGTCGGATTTGATATTCCAGCCCGACCAGGCATGAAGGAAGCCGATATTCAAACCCCGTGTCTTGTTCTTGATCTTGATGCATTGGAACGGAATATTGCCAAGATGGGGGCCTATATCAAGGCCCATGGCATGCGCCACCGCTTGCATGGCAAGATGCATAAATCAGTCGATATTGCATTGCTGCAAATGGAAATGGGCGGCGCTTGTGGCGTCTGTTGCCAGAAGGTTTCCGAGGCGGAAGTCTTTGCCCGTGGCGGTATTTCCGATGTTCTCATCTCCAATCAGGTGCGCGATCCACACAAGATAGATCGCCTTGCCAGCTTGCCCAAACTGGGGGCGCGCACGATTGTGTGTGTTGATGCTCTGGAAAATATTGACGAGCTTTCCGAAGCCGCCCGCGCCCATGAAACAGAAATCGAATGTCTGGTCGAGGTCGATTGCGGGGCAGGGCGCTGCGGTGTCTCAACTCCTCAGGAAGTCCTGATCTTGGCCAAGGCCATTAACAAGGCTTATGGACTTAAATTCTCCGGTCTGCAAGCCTATCAGGGATCCATGCAGCATCTGCCTGCTTATGCCGACCGCAAGGCCAAGATCGATGCTGCCGTTCTTCTGGTCAAGGACTGTCTGGCGCTGCTGGACGAAGAAGGGCTGGGCTGTGATATTGTCGGTGGCGGCGGAACTGGCTCCTACTATTTCGAATCCACTTCCGGTGTCTACAACGAATTGCAATGCGGCTCCTATGCCTTCATGGATGCGGACTACGGGCGCATTCTTGATGAAGATGGCAAGCGCATCGATGAGGACGAATGGGAGAATGCCCTGTTCCTGCTGACATCCGTGATGAGCCATGTGAAGGCAGACCGTGCCATCGTGGACGCGGGCCTTAAGGTACAGTCTGTCGATAGCGGCCTACCGGTCGTTTATGGGCGGGATGATGTGACCTATCTGGAATGCTCTGATGAACATGGAACCATCGCCGACCCTGACGGTGTTCTAAAAATCAACGAAAAGCTGCGCCTTGTGCCGGGTCACTGCGATCCGACCTGCAATATTCATGACTATTATGTGGGCGTGCGCAAAGGGGTGGTCGAATGCCTCTGGCCGGTGTCTGCCCGCGGAAAGGCCTATTAGGCAAGACGAATCGGGCCACAAAATAGCAAATGGGCGAGCGGCCCCATGCCTAATGGGGCACGATGCCTTGTGGTTTGCTGTCCTTGCCAAGCCAGCGCTTGACGGTGTTGCGGTCTATCGAGAGACGCTGCGCCGTCTTGCTGATATTGTAATTCTCCTGCTTGAAAATCTGGTTCACCTTCGCGGCAATCATCTCGTCAAGGGTCGAGCCCTCCAACAGACTTTCGGATGCCGTGCCATCGCTCGATATCCGCCCCATATGATGGGTTTCCGAAGAGAGGAGCGGCGTGTCGAAATCATGCAGGCTTTGCAGCGTGGCAAACTTCTCGGCGCAATTCTCAAGCTCGCGTACATTGCCCGGCCAGCTATGGTGTCGCAATTCCTTTAGCAATTTGCCAGACAGCGGCGGCACCGGAATAGATTGCAAATGGCAGGCCTTTTCCAGAAAACGGGTGAAGAGCAGCTCCGGATCTCCCTTCCGGTCGCGTAGAGGGGGAATTTTAAGATCCAGCACATTGAGGCGATAGAACAAATCGGCCCGCAACCGCCCCGCCTTGATGGCTTCAAGCGGGTTCTTGTTGGTTGCGGCAATGATGCGCACCTTGATCGGGATGACCTTATTGTCGCCGATTCGCATGATTTCGCCCGTTTGCAAAGCGCGCAACAGCTTGGCCTGCAGAAAGACATCCATTTCGGTCAATTCATCAAGGAACAATGTGCCTTCATGGGCCAGCTCGAACAGGCCGATTTTGCCGGCACGGGACGCTCCGGTGAAGGCCCCCGGCGCATAACCGAACAACTCGCTTTCCAGCAGGTTGCCGGGCAAGGCGGCGCAGTTCACGGCAACAAAGGGGCCGTTTGAAAGCGCCCCCGCATTATGGATCGACTGGGCAAACAGCTCCTTGCCGGTCCCCGTTTCACCCACAATCATGATGTTGCTGGCTGTGCGGCTATAAAGCTGAGCCATCTCCACCAAACGCTTCATCTCCTGACAATGATAGATGATATGCTCGAAGGTATATTTGGCGTAAAAGCCGCTTTCGCTCAGTTTCTTGCGGATCAGGTTGCCTGCATCCTGAATTTTCTGCACCGGCTGGAAGAGAATGACCGAGGCATTGTCGGAAAGCTTCTCCGATGAGACGGGGATATGATCCAAAGCCAGCTTGTCGTCATGACAGGTTACGATCATGTTTCGGGCATGGGCTTTCTTGCGGAAGGCCTTGCTGAGTTCGGGCGTATTGAAGAAACCGGCAATATTGGATCCAAGCAGATCATCGCGCTCCTGTCCCAATATCGTGCAGCCCTGTCTGTTGATCTCGTCGATCTGGCCTTCACTATTGACAAGAACAGCGCCATCCCGCGTGCAGTCGAGCACGGCCTCGAGCTTCTTCTCAGCCAGAAAATAGCGGTTCAGATTTTTATAGACGAGCATGGCGCGCTCAAAGGCATCGACGATGGTTTCCATGCTGGATTCGATCAGATAGGCGTTGAGCCCCTTGGATTTGGCCCACTGGAAGGCAACGGCGTCGCCGATCACCACATCCGGATTCCAATGCACCAGCGTATCCATCCGCTCCTGAAAGCTCTCCTTCTCGCGCAATTCGAACGAGCGATAATTGCGCGATAGAATGGTGCAAATGGGGGAAACAAGATTGATGAGGGGGGCAAAGCCAACAATTCCCACCCGGCTCGTCTCTGTTGTTTCCTTATAGACAAAGGCAAGTGTGCGCTGCACCGAGGCCTCCACCTCGATCACCTCGACATCAAGCGAACGGCGAATGAGGCGCGCGGTGCCCCCGCGGCTGATGATGATCTTGGCTCCGTCATCAAGCGCGCGCTTGGCTGCTTTCACGCCCTGATGCAAATCGCCCAGATAGGCCTTGGCCGGGTAATTGGATGTATCGATGATGCTCTGCGCCTTGATGCGGATCTGCTCAAAAGGCGCGATAAACGCAATAACCATGACCTGATCTCCCCCTCTGGTCGCAAGCAAGTATGCGGGCGGAGGGGCGAAATTGCAACGAACTGCTGATGCGATATGCATCAACAATTAGTGCAAACCACCACAGCTACGCATCAGGCTATCTTCTTAGTTTCAGAAAAAAGAAACTTATTTTCAATCGGTTAGGCGAGTGGCACGCGAATTGCAAAAATTTCGTTAAGGCGCACCAAGAACGTCATTGCTTTTACGAAGTTGAAATGAGAGGAGACAACTACATGAAAAAGGATCTTTTCAAAGTCCTTTTGCTCGGGCTTACAGTGCTCGGGCTGACACCGCTACAAAGCGGCCAGGCATCGGCCGAAGATGGTCAGGTGCTCAATATTGCCCACCCCGTTTTACAGCAGAACTGGTCGCCCCTTCAGGGAGGAGGACACGCGGCACGCTGGCAATCTCTTAGCTGGGCTGCCCCAATGTATTTCGACAAGGACGGCAAGCTGACCCCTTACGTTCTTTCAAGTGTTGAGTCCGATGACAGCTATGTCAATTGGACCCTGCATGTCAATCCCGATGCAGTCTGGTCTGACGGCTCCAAGATCACGGCCGAAGATGTGGTCGGCACATGGAATCTGTCCGCCCGTCCGGCAACCAAGCACGCCCGCGTTAACCTGTTCCTTGGTGGCGTTGAAGGCTTCAACGACGTGGTCGTCGGCAAAGCAAAAGACATGACGGGATTGTCCGTCACCGATGACGCAACGGTGAGCGTCAAGCTCGCAAGCGCCGACCCGATCTTTGACCAGAAAATCGCAACGGCGCTGATCGCACCGGTGAAGATTTCTCAGGCTGAAGACGAGAATGGCAATGAAAAGTCCGATTGGTGGATGCCTCAGAATGGCGTCGTTGTCTCCGGTCCTTTCATGCCGGAAACCATGGACCTTGACCAGGGTGTTCTGACACTCGTACCGAACCCGAACTTTTTTGGTCCGAAACCAAAGCTTGAAAAAATCGTCCTGACCACTGTGGCTGATGCCAGCACAGCAACCCTGATGCTCAAACGCGGTACCATGGATGCTCATACCGAGCTCATCACGCCGACGATCATTCAGGACCTTGGACCTGACTTCCTTGGTGGCCCTGCGCTTGCCAAAGGCCAGCAGTTCTGGATCAATATCAAAAAGCCACCAATGGACGATATTAACGTCCGAAAAGCTCTGATCATGTCCATCAATCCTGATGAACTCGCTCTTGCAGCTTTCCCCGATGGCCCCTTCACCGCTGCATCCCAGATCCTTAACAAGGTTCCCGGTGTGGATCCGGACTTCAAGAAATATCCATATGATCCCGAAGCTGCCAAGGCTGCCCTTGCTGCCTCAAAATACAAAGATGCCAACCGCCTGCCAAAAATCATGTTTGTCGGTATTTCTACCCCGACCCATGAAGCCGCTGCCCAGTATATCGCTGAACAATGGCGCAAAACACTTGGCATTCAGGGCATTGAAATGAAACCTGCCATCGAAACCTATTCCGGCCCTGACCAGAAGAGCGTTCAGATCTTCCGTGACGATGTCGGCACGCGGGTTCCTGATGCGGTTTCCTACCTGATGGGCTCGATCTATTCGAAGTCCGGTAACGCCCGCAACAAGCTGGGTAGTTACAAAAACGACAAGATTGATGCCCTACTCGAAGAAGCATCCGTCAAGGGTGTGAAAGACCCGGACCGCATCAAACTTGCACAGGAAGCACAGCGTCTCTTCCGTGAAGACTGGACCTACATTCCTTACTACTACGACGTGATGTCGAAATGGGCCATGCCATGGGTCATGAATTTCGACAAGAACGATGACTGGCAGGTCATCGAGCCTTGGAATGTAACCATCGACGAAGCAAAACGTCCGTAAGGACGGCGAACCTGGACGGGTCGTGGTGGTCTCACTTCCCGTCCTTTTTTCCCGAATTCGCAAGGATGACTTGATATGGGACGCTACATCTTATTCCGACTTCTGAAGTGGATTCCCTCGGTTTTTATTCTTCTTCTGTTAATCTACGCTCTCGTGTTCTTCGGAGCAGGCGACCCGATCAAGCTTATCTTCCTGCAGGCTCCGGGGGATGTGGCGTATGATCCGGACAGAGTTGAAGCCATAAGGGATGCCGCTGGCCTGAACCGGCCGTTTCTGGTTCAGTTCATGGACTATCTGGGCAATATCGCGAACGGCAACTTTGGCAACTCGCTGGTTTCCGGTCGCTCGGTCAACTCGATGATCAGTGCAGCGCTTCCGGTGACCCTAAAAATCGGACTCACCGCGATTTTCCTGCTCTCCATCGTTGGCATCATTCTGGGCGTGATCGCCGCGCTCAATCAGAACAAGCTTCTTGATAACCTGATCGTGGGCTTTGCCCTCATCGTTTGGGGCATTCCGGTTTTTGTTGCCGGTCCGCTGATCATCGTCTTTCTCGTGCTGGTTATGGATATGGACGTGCCCTATGGCTGGAGTGGCCTGCTCAGTTTCAAAGTGATTGTCCCCCTTCTGGTTCTGGGGCTCAACCCCATGGCGCTGATCATTCGACAGGCGCGCGCCGGTGTGCTTGAGGTGCTCAGTGAAGACTATGTCCGCACAGCCCGCGCCAAGGGCATTCCGAATTATCAGGTCGTGGTCAAGCATATCATGCGCCCCGTGCTGACGCCTGTTGTCAGTCAGATCGGCCTTCTGGTGATTGCCACGCTCAACAACTCTATTCTCATCGAAAAGGTTTTCGGGCTGCCCGGCCTTGGGCGCCTCACCGAAACCGCAATCAAAACCTCGGACTATCCGGTCATTCTCGCGATCGTGTTGATCTTCTCGACGGTGGTCATGGCCTCCAACCTGCTGGTTGATATTTCCTATCCGCTGCTTGACCCCCGCGCGGCAGCCAAAAAGACAGGAGACGAATAATGACGGACAATACGCTTGAGCTGCAACAGGAAGAGAAGCAGTTCAGTCTGGCCAAGGATGCCTTTGACCGGCTGATAGCCAACAAGCTCGCCGTGATCGGCATGCTGCTGGTGGTGTTCCTGTTCTTCATCGCCATTTTCGGCCCCTATATCACGCCTTACGACTTCTTGTCGCAGGATTTGCAGGCCCGCAATCAGGCGCCAAGCTGGGCACACTGGTTCGGCACCGATGATCTGGGGCGCGACATCATGAGCCGCGTGATCTATGGTGCAAGAACTGCCGTTATCGTGGCCTTCTCAACCACCTTTCTCAGCCTGATTATCGGTATTTTCATGGGCTCGCTGGGTGGCTATTTTGGCGGCAAGGTGGATGCTTTCATCGTCTGGCTTATCGACATCACTATGTCGGTGCCCTCTCTGCTGCTGGTCATCGTCATCAACGTTTCGATGAAGCCACGGCTGGTCAACTGGATGGATGAGCAATTCCTGCTCACGGGTAACTCTTTCTATCGCAATACCATTCTGGTGGACTTCGTGCTGGTGTTCGGCTCTCTGGCCCTCATCAAATGGCCCAAGGCGGCCCGCATCATTCGCGGCCAGATCATGTCGGTGCGCAACAAGAACTATGTGCTCGCCGCCGAGGCCATCGGGGTGCCGACGCCCAAGATCGTCTGGAAATATGTCATTCCGAACTCAATCGGTCCGATCATCGTCTATATTAGTGCCGCTCTTGGGGAGGCGATGGTGTTTGAATCGTCCTTCTCCTTCCTGGGTGTTGGCGTGCGTCCTCCAATCCCCAGCTGGGGCAACATGATCTCGGATGGATTGCGCGTCTGGCAGCTCTATCCGCACATTCTCGCAGCGCCTGCCGCAGTGCTTGCGTTGGTCACCATCGCCTTCAGTTTCCTTGGCGACGGCCTCAACGATGCGCTCAACCCGCGGCAATGGAAATAGAGACACAACGAACAGCTAAAGGGAGGGCGCTTTGACCAAACTTTTGGAAGTGAACAATCTGCATACGCGCTTCAAGGTGCGCAATGGCTATCTTTACGCGGTAAACGGTGTTTCCTTCACGCTCGACAAGGGGGAAATGCTCGGTGTGGTTGGCGAATCCGGATGCGGCAAGAGCGTATCCATGATGAGCCTGATCAGACTGTTGCCACCAGCGGCCCAGATCACCCAGGGCGAAGTCTTGCTGGAAGGAAAGGATCTGGCCAAAGCCAGTGCCAGCGAAATCAACATGGTGCGCGGCTCCAAGGTCGGCATGATCTTTCAGGATCCGATGACCTCGCTCAATCCGTTTATGAAGATCGGTGCGCAGCTGTGCGAGGGCATCATCTATCACAAGAAGATGAGCCGGGCCGATGCCATGAAGCAGGCGGCCAAATATCTCGATCTGGTGGGTATTTCCAACAGCGAGCATCGCTTACATGAATATCCCCATCAGCTCTCGGGCGGCATGCGCCAGCGCGTGATGATCGCCATGGCGTTGCTGGGCGAGCCCGAGCTGGTGATTGCCGACGAGCCGACTACGGCCCTTGATGTGACCATTCAGGCCCAGATCGTGGAACTGGTCAAGGAACTGCGTGAAAAGCTCAACATGTCGATCATCTGGATCACCCATGACCTTAGCCTCTTGGCTGGCATGGTGGATCGCATCATGGTCATGTATGGCGGCAGTGTGGTGGAAGAAGCGCCTCTGGATGAAATCTACAAGAGCCCGCGTCACCCCTACACCATCGGTCTGCTCAAATCGATCCCGAGCATCAAGACCGAGGCAGGCAGTCGGCTCCCTTCCATTGCGGGGGCTCCGCCAAATCTGTTTGTGGAGCCGCAAAGTTGCCCCTTTGCCGCGCGCTGCGCCTATCGCAAGGAGCGTTGCACCAAGGAGATACCACCACTGGAGCCGGTCTCCGGCGCTGGCGCCAACCCGCACCATCGCATCGCCTGCTGGGTGGATGTAACCAAAGAGCCTGCTGAGCCCAAAGAGGGGGGGATGCTATGACGCGTGCAGCCAAGCAGCCACTGGTCAAGGTGAAAAACCTTGTCAAATATTTCCCCATCAAGATCGGCGCTTTCGGAAGTGAGAAAGCGGTCGTGCATGCCATCGATGACGTCAGTTTCGATATATTCAGGGGCGAGACCCTGGGGCTCGTAGGCGAGTCAGGATGCGGCAAATCGACGACTGGTTTCACGATCCTGCAGATCTATCGCTCCACGTCCGGAAGCGTCGAATTTGAAGGGGTTGATCTGGCCTCCCTGTCCAAACAGGAGCTGCGCGCCATGCGCAAGCGGGCCCAGATTGTCTTTCAGGATCCCTATTCAACGCTCAATCCGCGCATGACCATCGGTGAAGCGCTGGCTGAGCCGATGAAGGTCCATAAAATCTGCCCTGACAATGAGATTCAAGGCCGAATTGCCCAGCTTATTCGCGATGTCGGGCTCAATCCCAATGTCGCCAATCGCTATCCGCATGAATTCTCCGGCGGCCAGCGTCAGAGGATCTGCATTGCCCGTGCTCTTGCGTGCAATCCGGAATTCATCGTCTGTGACGAACCTATTTCCGCGCTTGATGTGTCCATTCAGGCCCAGATCATCAACCTCTTGATGGATATTCAGGAGAAATACAATCTCACCTATCTCTTCATCGCCCATGATCTGGCCGTTGTACGCCATATCAGCGACAGGATTGCAGTGATGTATCTCGGCAAGATCATGGAGATTGCCGAAAAGAAGGATTTGTTCAAGAGGCCATTGCATCCCTACACCAAGGCGCTGCTGTCGGCCGTGCCGGAAGCAGATCCGGATATCGAACGCCAACGCCAGCGGATCATTCTCAAGGGGGATGTTTCCAACGCCATTGATCCGCCAAGCGGCTGTCGGTTCCACCCGCGTTGTGCCTACGCAACAGATGCCTGTGCGCAATCCGTACCGGAACTGGAGGATTATGGCGATGGACATCAGGTCGCCTGCCTGCGTCTGGACGAGATTGCCATGGAAGAAAAACTGGAAACTGAAGACGCCTGACCTTGGCTCTTGAGCAATCCCGATGGCCCCATTTCGCAGGACCACACTGACAACGCGGGCGGCAGACCAACCGCTTTCGCCCGTGCGTACTACCCGTTTATGCCTATTCGCCACCTATTATGCCGAGAATCTTGCCGGGCATCGCATGTGGCGCCGATCATAAAGCAAAGCCAGGTAACGCCATGAAAATAATTGAAAGCAGAGCCATTCCGACCCCATGCCTGAGCAACCATGCATCCAATCTTCTGAAGCTGGAGAGTGGCGATCTTCTGTGCACCTGGTTCGGTGGCAGCATGGAGGGCTCATCCGATATCTCCATCTATTTGTCCCGTTTTGATCATACTGAAAAGACATGGAGCGATGCGGTCAAGATGAGCGATGATGCCAACCGCTCCGAGCAAAATCCGGCCCTTTTCCGCCATCCTTCCGGACAGATCTGGCTGCTCTATACGGCTCAACTCAAGACAGATCAGGGAACCGCCATTGTGCGCTTGCGCCGCTCGGATGATGAGGGGCAGAGCTGGGCCCCGATTGAAACATTGTTTGCGCGGGAAGGCACCTTCATTCGCCATCCGCCAGTGGTCAACCCCGATGGCAAGCTTCTGCTGCCGATCTGGTTTTCCAGCATGAAAAACGCCTTTGGAGATGACCGTTCACTGGTGCAGATTTCCGATGATGGCGGTATGAGTTGGCGCCTTGAAGGCGTGCCCAGAAGCGAGGGCTGCGTGCATATGAATATCCAGCCCAGTTGCAAGGTGGCTTTCTATCGCAGCCGCCGGGCGGACAATATCTTCCGGTCTGTTTCAGATGATGGCGGCCTGACATGGTCTGCGCCGGAACCAACGCCATTGCCCAACAACAATTCGTCCATTCAGGCTGCCGAGCTGTCCGATGGCCGGTTGCTTATCATCTACAACCATATCAGCGCTGCTGGTCGCGATTGCGAAAGTGCGGTGCCGCCCTGGGTGCAGGATAAGGAAGCCTTTCTGGCTGAATGCGACGTAACCGAAAACAGTGCCATCTGGGGCGTGCCGCGCAATCCGCTCATCATTGCCAGCTCGACCGATCTGGGAAAAAGCTGGAAAGAGGAGCTGGTCGTCGAAGAAGACGCTCACCTTCTGTCGGCTCATGACAAGAAGGGCGCCTTCCGGGGGGATTATTCCTATCCCTCGATCATCGAGACATCCGATGGGCGCCTCCATATCAGCTATTCCTACCTGCGCGACTATATCAAACACGTCACGCTGAGCATGTGAGTTTGGCTGGAAAAGGGGAATGGCAACATAGTTGAAGAAGGCCTGAAGAAGAGTTGAAGAAGACAAGAACGGGCTTGGAACATTGTGGGGGGAAAGGGTGAAACAGGATCAGAAACTGGCGATCATCGCAGATGATTTCACCGGCGCAGGGGATTCCGGGGTGCATTTCTCGCGGCTTGGCAAGCAGATCAAGTTGCTCCTTCATTTCCCGTCCCTGCATGACGAAGGACTGCTCGAAGGGAACGTCTCCATCAATTCCGAAACCCGATTTCTGGCTCCGGATGCGGCAGCGGCCACGGTGGCCCATGTGATCGGCATTTGCCGCCAGAAGGGATATGAGCGCTTTTACAAGAAGATCGATTCCACCATGCGCGGCAATCCCGGCGCCGAAATCGAGGCCGCCCTTGAGGCAACCGGTAAAGCCGCCGCGCTCATTTGCACCGCCATGCCCGAAACCGGACGCACCTGCCGCGAGGGAACCATCTTTTTGTCCGGCGTGCCTCTGCATGAGACAGATATTGGCAAAGACCCTTTCCACCCGATCTCGACCTCGAACATCGCCTGCATGCTCGGCGAACAGTCACGCCTTGTCACCGCTGGACTGACGATTGCCGATTGCGAAGCCGGAGAGGAGGCGCTGGTCTCCTCCATCAAGGCGCATATCATAGCCGGAGCCCGGCTGATCATTGCCGATGCGGTCAATGAAACCCATTTGGCAACGCTGGCCAGAGCTGCATTGCAGGCCGACTGTTTGCCCGTGGGAGCAGGGGGCTTTGCCAGAGCGCTGGCGGCTTCCGAGGCAACACCAAAAAGCAAATCCACCAGACGGCAGGGTACTATTCTGGACGGGCCTCTGCTGGCCATCGTCGGCAGCCTTGCCAAGCCATCGCTGCGACAGGCGGAGGTCGCTGAAAAGCTGGGAGACTACCAATCCATCATAGTCCCTCCCGATGCCAAGCCGCAGGACGTGGGCGGTCTCTGCTGCGCACAGCTTGAGACGAACGGAGGCAGATCTGGCGACATCCTTCTGCGCATGGATAACAGCAGCGTCGCCGCGCGGGTAAGCAAAGAAGAAGGCGCTCGCATCGCCGCTCTTGTCGGGCAGGCTGCGCTTGATATTTGCCAGAGCCAGCATTGCAAAACCGTGTTCAGCACGGGGGGAGAAACCGCCATTTCTGTTGCCTCCGCGCTCGGCATTGAGGCCATTGATCTTGCCGACGAGCTACTGCCGGGCGTCGTACTCGGGGCCTGCCGGTCCGACAAGGTGGATGTGAAATGGTTCATCTCCAAGGCCGGTGGCTTTGGCGATGATGCCGTACTGCTCGATATTCAGGCTCAAACGCGCAACCCCATCAGAAAAGCTCAATGAGATGGAAGACCTTCGCATAGCAAAGCAGGACATGCCGCATGTGGCACCAGAGACAACCGGACAGCCCGCGAGGGCCGAGGCTTACGTTGCCATTATTACCTGTTTCAACCGCGATGACACGATCAACTACTCTGCGGTGAGAAATCAGGTCCGGCGGCAGATCAGCTTCGGCAACAATATTCTCGTGGGGGACACGCAAGGGGATTTTACCTGCCTGACCCATGCGGAGAAAGTGCGCCTTTGCGCCGAAATCGTTGAAGAAGCAGACGGGCGCGTCAAGGTCTTGGCCAATATCGGGATGCCCTCCACCTACCAGTCCATTCTGGTGGGCAAGGATATCTCCGGACTCGGAGTGGATGGTGCAACCGTGCTCGCCCCCTATTTTGCCGATTGCCCGGATGAGGATGTGTTCCTGCATTACAGCAAGGTTGCCGACAGCTTGCAGATGCCGATTTATCTTTACAATGCGCCTGCCATCACCATGCGGCCTCTTTCGGCAGAGGTGGTTGGGCAACTGGCGTCCCACAGCAACATCAAGGGCATCAAGGACAATAGCACCGATGGAGCCCGAATGCGGGCCTATCTGGATATCGCAGCGGACAATGCGGATTTTGTGCATTATGTGGGCACGGATTCCCTCATCTGTGAGGCGCTTTCCCATGGGGCAGCAGGATGTATGTCTGATCTGGGGAATATCCTGCCCCGAACGCTCAATAATCTCTGTCTTACCTTTGCCAATGGCAGCAGCAAGGAGGCACTGAAATGGCAATCCCTGCTGTCTGAACTGCGCGCCGATCTGCTGGCATTGGGGCCCATGGCCCTGTGGGTCAAACAACTTCTCTATTTGATGGATAACAGCGTCGGTCTCGGGCGCCAGCCCTTTCCGCGCCCCAACAGCGCACAGGAAGAAGCCCTGTGCGCCATCGTCGAGAAATATCAGATCGTGTGATGGATGCCTTGATGCCTCTCCACTGGGGCTTCTTAAACGCGTCCCCGGCCGATGCGGCTGACCAGCACGGCCATCAAGCGCTGATAGAGATCCGCCCCCAGCACATCATCCTCAATGCCATAATCAACGGACGGGTTGTCGTTGATCTCGATGATGCACGGCCCTTTCGGTGTTTCCTTGATGTCCACTCCGTAAAAGCCGTTGCCGATTAACCGGGTGCCGCGAATGGCCGTTTCGACCACGTCAACAGGCACGGCTGAGATGGGCATCGTTTCCGAGTCGCCTGACTGGATGGTGCCGTCCTTTTCATATTCGTAGATCTTCCAGTTGCCGCTCACCATGTAATATTTGCAGGCATAGAGCGCTTCCCCGTCCAGCACCCCGATCCGCCAGTCAAAATCCGTCGGCATGAATTCCTGAATCATCAGAAGATCCGTTTTGCGGAACAGCGATTTGCTGAGATCGTTCAGCTCATCGCGGCTCGACACCTTGTGTACGCCCTTGGAGAAACAGCCATCGGGAATTTTCAGAATGCCGGGAAACTCGAACGCGTCGACGAGCGCCTTTAGACGCGGGCGGTCAAAGATCGTTGTCTTGGGCGTCAGGATCCTGTTCGACTTCAAAAGTTCCGCCAGATAGATCTTGTTCGTGCAACACAGGATCGAATGTGGATCATCGATAACGGGCATCCCCTCACGCTGCGCCCGCTTGGCAAAGCGATAGGTGTGATGGTTGAGAGCCGTTGTCTCACGAATGAATAGGGCATCAAATTCAAGCAGGCGTCCGAAATCCTTCGCGGTGATGAATTCAGCGCGTGCGTCCACGGTTTCAGCGGCAGCTGCGAATGCCTCCAACGCCTTGGCATCGCTCGGAGGGCTCTCTTCTTCCGGATTGGCAAGAATGGCCACGACGGCGGAAGGCAGCTTGCGGATTGACGGTTTGGGTAGACTGCCTTTGAGAAAGGCGCTAAGGGCCGACAGGAAGCGCGGCTTTTCATCTTCGCCCAGCTTGTGAATGGCAACCGCTTCGATTTCCTTGATCCTGAATTTCGCGTCTTCTTGCAAGGTGATGCGAATGGCAGGGCAGCGGAACAGGTCGAAAGCCGTTTTGCCAATGTCGCGAAAGCGCCGTTCGGAGGTGCGGCCGAAATAGATGTCTATGGAAGCGGGGAAGCTCTTGTCCTGCATGCTGCCAAGCATTTGATCCAGGCGCAGGAGGGCCTGTCGATGGATGCGCTTCCAGTTGATGTCGAGCAGTGCATCGGCTTCTGGCAGGCAGCGTTCCTTGCGGGCTTCGGCCAGCAGACTGCAATAATAGCCAAGGGATAATGGTTCATAGGAGCGCGACAGGTTGATGATGCGTCGCCCCGGAACCCCATGTTCGAGCGCCAGATATTGGCGCACAGTCATGACCAGCGAGCCGCTAGGCGGTGTTTCCAGATCCTTGAGCTGATCCACCAGAATGATCGGCAGGCGGGTGCGGTTGGCCGGTTTGGAGCCATGGGGCAGATGCTCAAGCACGCGCAAAAGGCGAAGCCCGTCTGCGCCATCCTCATAATAGCCCGGCAAGGCCTCTTCCGGCACGAAGCCATAGCGCTGGTAAAGACTGATCGCCTTGCTGTTATCGGCGCGAACCTCCAGCGACAGTCGGTCGCATTCCAGCTCTTTGGCAATAGCCTCGGCACCCCCCAGAAGCTGGGAGCCAATGCCAAGCCCGCGAGCCTCCGGCTCCACGGCAATCGAATAGAGACGCGCGACAGATGTGCCCTGTCGGGTGAGGATCAAGGCATAGCCGAACAGCCTGTCCTGCTCGCCAATTGCCACAAGAAGGCGGGCTGTGTCTGTCTTCATGAAAGAAGAAAAGGAACGGCGACTGATCTGGTCGCTATCAAAACAGCGGTCTTCTAGCGTCACAAGAGCGGAAAGGTCGTCCATATTGGCCGGACGAATGAGGACTTGGGAAAGAGGATGCGATGGCATGGGATGCACTCACGATCACGGTTGAGACAGGCTCCCATTTCCGCAAGAGTCCCAGATAGAGAGCGATGGTCCTATATACTGTTGCTTGAGGTTTGAATATCGAAAAATGCAAGTTTTAGGACGAAAATGTAAGAGGATATGTGCGAGGATATATTGGTCATTTCTGTCGAAATTGTTTCTGCCAATTACGAATGGCAAAACGGATGTGTATGTCGCTACGGTGACGTAATCGGCGCTGTCTGACTATGTTCGCGCCGCAAGAGTAACCCTACTGTTTTTCTTTAAAACACAAGGGTTTTGGTTACGGGTTTATAACCGCTTTAAGAATTTCGATTGGCCTGAGTCGTACCTTAATTCCGGCTACACGGGTGCTATGCAGAAATTGCAAGCTCTTCTGCATTGACTCAAGGGAAATCCACAACATATATGCGCTTATTATAAGTACACATATGATTTGGTCTCTTGAGGTTTGCATGGATATGAAGGAAGCCGAACAGCATGTGGGCTACCTTCTGTTCGAAGTGTCCCGCCTGTTTCGTCGCCGCTATGAAGAGCGGTCCAAGTCCTGTGGGCTGACGTTACAGCAGGCCCGTGTCATCGGGCATCTGTCACATCATCCTGACGGTTTGTCGCAGGCAACACTGGCGCAGGCCATCGATAGCGATCCGATGACCATCAGCGGCATATTGGACCGGCTGGAGAAACGCGCACTGGTTAAACGCGTTCAGGATCCTGCCGATAGCCGTGCCAAGCTGGTAACCATTACGCCGGAAGGCCGCGAGCTTTTCATCCATGCGCGTAGCATCAGCCGCGAACTCTTTGACCAGATACTCGGTAACCTGGAGGATGGGCACAGGGAAATCCTGATGGAAAGCCTGAAAAGCATCCGTAACCAGCTAATTGATATGTCTCCCGAAAACAAGGAATCACAGAAATGAGTGCTCGCACCACAACGGTTGCAGACAATGTGACCGAATTGGAAATTGAAGGCGATGCGTCCACTCCCGAGAGTGAAGACCGCATTCCCGCTTCTGCACCGATGCCTCAATCTGAAGACGATACTGTAGCCACGAGCAAAAGAAGGCCCGGTCGGCTTCTCCTCATGGTGTCCGTGCCATTGCTCATCGTGCTGGGCGGCCTTTGGGTCTGGTTGACCGGAGGACGGTTTGAAGAAACCGATAATGCCTATGCGCATCAGACAAAGGTTGCCATCTCGGCGGATATTTCGGGCCGGATCGCCTCTGTTGGTGTGAAGGACAACCAGCATGTTTCTGTTGGCGACGTCTTGTTCACGCTCGACCCTGAGCCTTTCCAGATCGCCGTGGATGAGGAAAAGGCTGCGCTCGCCAAGGCACGTCTGGATGTAGAGCAGCTGAAAGTGAGCTTCCACACCGCAGAGGCCTCTCTGGCGTCGGCCCGGGATACCCTTGCCGTTCAACAGGAACTCTATGATCGCCGCGCCATTCTGGCTGAAAAGGGCATTGCTTCGAGCTCCACACTGGATGAACTCAAGCTTTCCCTTCTGGCAGCAAAGAATGCCGTTACCACAGCGGAAAAGCAGGTGGATAGCGCTAGGGCTGCGCTGGGCGGAAATCCCTCCATCCAAACAGACGAGCATCCAACGGTTCGCACCGAGCTTGCCAAGCTGGAACTGGCCGAGCGCAATCTGAGGAAGACCACTATCAAGGCTCCAAGCTCTGGCGTTATTGCGCAAGTGGATGACATGAATGTTGGCCAATTTGTTACCGCAGGCAGTGCAATGGCCAGTCTGTTTGAAGCAGATGACACTTGGGTGGAAGCCAATTTCAAGGAAACCCAACTGGAAGGCATCCAGGTAGGCATGCCGGTGGAAATAACCTTTGATGCTTATCCGAGTACCCATTTCGATGGCAAGGTTAGCAGCATCAGCGCTGGAACAGGGGCAGAATTCGCCCTGATCCCCGCCCAGAATGCAACCGGCAACTGGGTGAAGGTCGTTCAACGTGTACCGGTGCGCATCGAACTGGAACAGGCGCCCGAAACGTCGAACTTGCGCTCGGGCATGAGTGCAGTGGTTAGCGTCGACAAAGGCCAGTCCACTCTGGATAAACTCAAGGGCATTTAAGGACATCATGCATCGGGCATCCGCATGGGTGCCCGGTCTGCAGGGGAAACAGGCATGTCTCACTCCGTATCCGATTCACAACCTGCTGTGGTGGTCGCCAATAGAGCGCTGCTGACTTTCGGGCTGATGCTGGCCACGATCATGCAGGTGCTCGATACGACGATCGCAAACGTAGCCCTGCCGCATATGTCTGCATCGCTTGGTGCCGCTCAGCATGAGATCAACTGGGTTCTGACTTCTTATATCGTGGCGGCAGCCATCGCCACCCCCATTACGGGCTGGCTCAGCGACAGGATCGGGCAAAAGCCATTGTTCCTCTTTGCCGTGACGGGCTTTACGGTGGCCTCGGCCCTGTGTGGCATCGCCACCAGCCTTGGCGAGATGGTTGCCTTCCGCATCCTTCAGGGGCTGTGTGGCGCCATGATTGCGCCGCTGGCGCAGACCGTGATCATGAATATCAACCCCAAGGAACGTCTGGCGCAAGCCATGGCGATCTACGGCATGGGGATCATGGTGGCCCCGATCATCGGGCCAACCCTTGGTGGTTGGCTGACCGAGAGTGTCAACTGGCGCTGGGTGTTTCTGGTGAATGTGCCTGTTGGTATCCTCTGTATCGTCATGTTGCTTATCTATATGCCGAACTCTGATGTTCGGAAGCGGAATTTCGACTTTTTCGGCTTCGCCATGCTTGCGCTCGGTGTCGGCTCGCTGCAGTTGATGCTCGATCGTGGCTCCGACAACAACTGGTTTGAAAGCATTGAAACCTGGATCGAACTCGGGCTCGTGGTCTCCGGTCTTTGGGTCTATGTGGTCCACTCGGTGACCGCAAAAAACCCCTTTGTTGATCTGCGGATCTTCAAGGACGCGAACTTTGCCCTGGCCTCTGTTGTCATGTTTCTGATCGGGCTGTCCCTGTTTTCCGGTCTGGCGCTTCTGCCGCCGCTGCTGCAGAATTTCCTCGGTTATTCCGTGCTTTCCTCCGGCGAGCTCATGGCGCCACGAGGGGTCGCCTCCATGGTTGCCATGATGATTGTCGGGCGCGTGAGCCATAGGGTTGATTTACGCCTGATGATGGTTTTCGGAGCCTTGGTGATGACGGTTTCGCTATGGATGATGACCGGCTTTAACCTGCAGATGGGGTCCTGGCCGATCATTTTGACCGGTGCCCTGCAGGGCTTCGGTATGGGCTTCATCTTTGTTCCGCTCTCCACGATGGCCTTCATGACCCTTTCGCCAAAGCTACGCGGGGACGGAACTGCCATGTATGCTCTGGTGCGCAATATGGGGCAGGGGATAGGCGTGTCTGTGGTTTCGGCTGTGCTCACCCACATGATGCAGGTGAACCATGCCGAATTGGCCAGCCGTATCACAATCACGTCTGACGCGGTGCACCAACATGCTCCAGGCCTTCTTTCCGGGGTGCTAACATCCATATACCAGGTCAATGCGCTGGTAACCCAGCAATCGGCGATGCTGAGCTATATCGATGACTTCTGGCTGATGGCGGTTCTGAGTCTGGTTTCCATTCCGCTTCTGGTTCTGCTACGCAAACCCAAGAAGCAACCCGTCAAGGAATCCTGAGGAGGAGCTGGTGCGGATCGTCAATCGCGCTGGACACCATATTCGCCACAAAGCTCGGCGAGCAAAGCGTGCAATCGCTCGATCACCTCTCCACGAGGGGCATTGATTCGCTCGACGATGCCGATGCGGCGCGTGATATGCGGATTGCCAAAGGGCAGTTTTATAACCCTGTCTGCATCAGGGGACTGAACCGCAGAATGTGGCACCACCGAGATGCCCAGCCCTTGCCGTACGCAGGTGACAATCGCGCCGATCGTATCGATTTCTGCCACATCCAGTGTAACGACTCCCAATCTGGAAATTTCGGTATCGATCAGATTCGACAAGGGAACATTGGTGGCAAATCTGACAAAGGGATAGCTGCCCAGCAGATGAATCGGATCTCGTTCCGTGACTGTTTCGGGTGCGATTATCCAAAGGGGCTCGTGCAAAAAGGGACTCCACCTTAGTTGGGGGGGCAAACTGACATGCTCCGCAACGACTGCGGCATCGAGACGCCCAGAAGCGACATCCGAGATCATTGCAGAGGAAAATCCGACCCTCAAATTGATTTTCAAGGCCGGATATTTGTCATGCATTGCAACTACAGCTTGAGGTAGCAAGTTGAGGGCACTGGTCCGGACCGTGCCAAGCCGGATGGTCCCCGACATCTTCCTGCCTCTCAGTCCGGCAATCGTATTTTCTTCAAGGTGCAAAATTTCTTTTGCTAATTCAAGAACTTGCCTTCCTTCTGTGGTCAGGCTTGGCGGGCGGGATGCGCGCTCGAATATCTTCACATTGAGCTCGGATTCCAGTGCCTGGATCTGCTGGCTGACAGCTGAAGGTGTAAGCCCCACTATTTCGGCTGCCTTGCTGAAAGTACGGTAAGTTGTAATTGCGACTAAAGTTTTAAGCTGCCGGGTGTCCATTACTTCATCCAGTTTTTCTTAATCTAACAACCAGAATTTTTCGCTTCCATAAAGATATTTATTCTTACAACATTTTTAACCGGAGGGAACTGCTCTTTTGTTTGAAGTCAAAGGGCAGGGCCAAAAAGGGAGGGACTCCGTGCAAGCTGTTTGGAGGCAGCGCGCGGTATCCAGCAAAAATTAAGATTATGTCGCTTTCCGCCAGGCGGGAAGACGGGAGGAATGTATCATGTCAAAGACGATCCTCGTCACGGGGCCGGATCTGGCTCCGGCTGCGCAGGAGCTTGTGCAAACGCATGGCTTCGAGACGGTTCACACACCGGCTTATGCAGCCAGCGAGGTTATTGCCGATTTTCTCGTAAAGACAGACGCCGTTGCCGTCGTGTCCCGCATGGGGCGGATCGATGCCAACGTGATTGCGAGTGCTCCGTCTCTGAAAGTGATTTCCAAGCATGGAGTTGGCGTCGACAACATCGATCTGGCAGCTGCAGCACAAAAGGGTATTCCGGTGCTCAAGGCGACCGGAGCCAACGCAATATCCGTTGCCGAGCATGCCATCACGCTGATGCTGACCACAGTCAAGCGCATTCTGCCGCTGGACTCTGGCCTACGTGCCGGCAAGTGGGAAAAACCGGGTTTCAAGGGTGTTGAACTGGCTGGCTCGACCCTTGCTCTGATGGGCTTGGGCGCGATTGCTCAGGAAACCGGCAAAATCGCCAAGGGCCTTGGGCTCAAACTTGTCGGCTACGACCCCTTCGCCAGTCAGGACTGTTTTGATGAGTTGGGCGTCGAACGCGTCGACAGCCTGACGGCCCTGCTTGCACAGGCAGACATTCTCAGCCTGCACTGTCCTCTCAACGATCAGACACGCCAGATGATCAACGAGGAGAGCATCCGCTTGATGCCGGAGGGAAGTTACATCGTTAACACCGCCCGTGGTGGTCTGATCGACGAAGACGCGCTTCTGGCGGCGGTCCAGTCAGGTCACTTGGCAGGTGCCGGTCTGGACACCTTCGCCACGGAACCTCCGGCTGCAGATCATCCCTTCTGGCAAGAACCTCGAATTGTTTCAACGCCCCATATCGGCGGCGTGACCCATCAGGCCAATGCCCGTGTGGGCTGCGAGGCGGTGCGGGGCATTTTCCAGATTTTGGACGGTGAAGCCGTCGCCAAGGACCGTTATGCCAACTGGGCTTTGTTGGTTGAAGCCGGGCATCGTTAAACAAAGTTGGAGTTAGAACCATGGATATCGGATTTCGGATTTGCAAACGTGAGCGCGTTGCGCCGAAGGAGCTCATAGAGGCTTACAAACAGGTGCCGGTGGCCAATGTCTCGGACAGCATGTTCCGCATGACAGCCGCAGGCTCCAAGCTGCGTCCCATGCATGCCAGCGGCAGCATGGCTGGCTCGGCACTGACCGTCAAGGCGCGCCCCGGCGACAATCTCATGTTCCAGAAAGCAATCGACCTGGCCGAGCCGGGCGACATCATCGTGGTCGATGCTGGCGGCGATGTCACCAATGCCCTGATGGGCGAGCTGATGCTGGCCTGGGCGATCCAGCGCGGTGTGGCAGGCTTTGTCATCAACGGCGCAATCCGCGATGTGGACGCCTTTGTTGAAACCAACCTGCCTACTTTTGCCGCAGGCATATCTCACCGTGGACCATACAAGGATGGACCGGGCGAGATTAACGTTCCCATCAGCATCAACGGCATGGTGATCCAGCCTGGCGATATCGTTATCGGCGATTCCGATGGCGTATTGGCTGTTCCTCTGGACGCCGCTGAAGAGATTCTCAAAAAGGCGCAAGCAAAGCACAGCGCAGAAACCCGCCAACTTCAGAATATCTCTGAAGGCAAGAATGATCGCAGCTGGGTGGATGCTGCCTTGAAGGCGCGGGGCTGCACTTTACCATAAGACAATCGCAAAGCATGAGGGAGGAGAAACATGCAGAAGATCTTTAAAACAATCGCATTGGCGAGCGCGTTCCTGACAATGGCAGGAACAGCTTTTGCTCAATATCCGGAAAAGCCGATCAAGGTAATCGTGGGCTATTCCGCAGGTGGTGGCACCGACGTCATGGCTCGCACGGTCGCCCCATTTCTTGAAAAATATCTTGGCGACGGAGCAAGTATCGTCGTCAAGAATATGCCGGGCGCCAGCGGGCAGATTGGTGTGACCGAAGTCGCAAATGCCGACAAGGATGGTTACACGCTGGGCACCTACAACCTGCCGGGCATGATGGCACGCACATTGGATCGCAAGGCCGATTACGATGCCTCCAGCTTCTCCTATCTGGCCAACGTCGTAAATGACCCCAATGTGATCGTTACCTCCAAGAGTAGCGGTCTGGATACGGTCGAAAAACTGCTAGCAGAAGCGAAGGCCAACCCGGGAGCCATCACTGTAGGCATGTCCAGCCTTGGTGGCGATGACCACTTCCTGCTGCGCAAACTTCAGCAGATGACGGAAACGGAATTCACCATTGTGCCGTTCCGCGGCTCGGCTCCTGCCCGTACCGCCCTTATGGGTGGACATGTGGCCATGGGCATTCTCAACATTTCCGAAGTGTCTGCCTTCAAGGACGAAATCAATGTTCTTGGCGTTGCTCTGGAAGATCGCTCTGAGTTCGCACCAAATGTGCCGACCTTCAAGGAGCAGGGCGTTGACCTGATCAACGGCTCCATGCGTGGCTTTGTTGCGCCTGCCGACCTTCCCGATGATGTGCGCGACACCTTGCTTGCCGCATTTGAAAAACTGAAAACCGACAAGGAATTTGCCGCCGCCATGAAAGCAACGGCAAACCCGGTTCAGGTCGTCACCGGCGATGCGTTTGAGAAGCTGAATGCCGATTTGCTCGACTTTGCCAAATCCGTTTGGGAAGAGAGCCCTTGGCGCTGATCTGAGTGGTGCGGGGCTCCCCCCGCACCCTTCCCGTTGTCCCCATTGGAGCCTCTCAAATGCATAACAAACCAACCCATCGGTTTCTACGTGCAGAATCGATCACCGCCTTTTACATTATCGTGGTCGCGGCTGCCTTTCTGATTCCGACAACTGACCTGGCCCCGCTGTCTGCGCTTCTGCCAGCCGCTATGCTCGTTGGCCTTATTCTGCTGGCACTCGTGATGCTGATTACCGATCAACGCAAAGCAGCCGCCGGAGAAGAAGCCGAAGCGGTAGTGAAATCTCCAAAACGTGTCTTTGGCGCGTTCGGGCTCATTATCCTTTACGCCATCTGCGTCGACCTGATCGGCTTTTATATCAGCACTGCTCTGTCGCTGCCGCTGGTCGCCTTTATTTTCGGTTATCGCAGTCCTGTTGGTCTTGCCATTGCCACAGCCATCGTTCTTTTAGCCATCTATCTGATCTTTGGTGTCTCAATGTCTCAGGAATTCCCAACCGGTCTTCTGTGGGCGAAGTGAGGTATCATGTATTCTGATCTTATCCAGTCCCTGCCAAACGTTATCGCCTGGGCCAATATCGCCGCACTGGTTATCGGCGTTCTTGCCGGTATCGTCGTCGGCGCTATGCCGGGCCTCAGCGCCACCATGGCAATCTCCGTTCTTGTCCCCTTCACATTCGGTCTTGAGCCGCTGGTCGCGCTCGGTCTGATGGCAGGCATCTATAACGGCGCCATGTATGGCGGAGCCATCCCCGCAGTTTTGCTGCGCATCCCCGGAACGCCGGCAGCCGTCGCCACGACCTTTGATGGCTACCCCATGGCACAACAGGGAAAGGGCGGCTACGCCCTGCAGGTTGCTGTCGTCTCGTCCGCTTTTGGCGGCATGGCCAGTGCCATCGCCCTGATGCTGCTCGCTCCGCCTCTTTCGCGCGTCACCCTGCTTTTCGGCCCTGCTGAAGTCTTCTGGGTTGCGGTCTTTGGCCTCTGCAGCATCATCTTCCTGCTTGGGGGCAATGTGACCAAGGGGCTCATCAGCGCCTGCTTCGGCGTGTTCGTTTCCGTTGTCGGCTCCGACCCGATATTTGGCAACGACCGCTACACCTTCGGCCAGCTTGAACTGCTGGACGGCATTCACATCGTTATTCTGCTGGTTGGCCTCTATGCCCTGCCGCCGGTTATCGATCTGCTTGAAAGCCCGCTGAAGACCGAGAATTCCGCCGGAGATCGCCTTGGCACAGAGCCAATCTGGCGGACATTCCCGCAAATGCTCCGCTTCTGGAAAACATGGATCCGATCAGCCCTGATCGGCATCTGGATCGGTATCCTGCCCGGAGCCGGTGGCTCCATGGCAGCCTTCATGTCCTATAACGAAGCACGCCGCTCCAGCAAGACACCGGAAACCTGGGGGAATGGGGAACCCGAAGGCGTGGCTGCCTCGGAAACGGCCAACAATGCCGATACCGCCGCAGCGCTCATTCCAGCCCTGACGCTTGGTATTCCGGGCACGGCTGTTGCTGCCATCATGCTTGGTGGCCTCCTGATCCATGGTCTGCAACCCGGTCCGATGCTCTTCCGCAACAATCCGGACATCGTGTTCGGCTTCATGTGGCAGTTCCTGTTCGGGGCTATCCTGTTGGTTTTCCTAGGAGGGTCTCTGGCGACCAACAGCTTTGCCAAGTTGCTCAAGCTGCCGCGTCCGCTATTGGGCTCGGTGATCATTATTCTGATGCTTATCGGTGTCTATTCGATCCACGGGCGCATGTTTGATGTCTATCTGATGCTCGGATTTGGTGCGATTGGCTATGTCATGGACAAGCTGAGATTCCCGCTTCCGCCGGTTGTTCTCGGTCTAATCCTTGGTGGCTTTGCTGAAGAAAATCTGCGCCTTGCCTTACGCATTGGTCGTGGGAACTGGATGGTGCTGTTCCAGAATGTCACCAGCCTCATTCTGGTTGCCCTGACCGTTGCCGTGGTTGTCGGCCCCATGGTGAAGCATCGCCTCATCGACAAGAAAAAGGCCGAAAGCAAAGGATAGGTGATGAAAGCAGCAAGTCCACATTTCAAGGTTCGCGATGCGTGGCTAAAGCTTGTCCACGAAGAGGTGATCGATGCTGAGCAACCGATTTTCGATTGCCATCATCACCTCTGGGACAGGCCCGAAGGCCTCTATGGCGCCAACGAACTGGCCGCAGATGTTGGGGATGGGCACGATGTACGTGCCAGCCTCTACGTCCAGTGCCGGACAGGCTACGCAGCGCACGGACCTGAAGAAATGCGTCCTGTTGGAGAGGTGGAGACGATCCTTGACTGGAGCAAGGATCAGCCTCATTTGCCGGTGGGGCTTGTTGCCTTTGCAGATCTGCAACTGGGCGCAGCAGTGCGCCCGGTGCTCAAAGCGCTTAAGGCTGCCGGTAAAGGGCGGGTTCTTGGTGTTCGCAATACGACTGCATGGCATGCAGACCCGGCAGTCCGCTCCAATCCAAAACCTTCCCCCGATGGCCTTTTGCGCACAGAGGCATTCCTTTCTGGTGCCCGCGAAGTGGCCAAAGAAGGCTTGTGCCTTGACATCTGGGCCTATCAAAGCCAGTTGGCCGAAGTGGCTCATCTAGCGCGGGCCTTGCCCGAATTGACCATCATTTTAGACCATTGCGGCGGTCCGCTTGGCGTGGGGCCTTACCGAATTGATGATAAGAAGAGCTTTGAGGCATGGCGCTCGGCTCTGGCAGAGGTTGCCGCGTTGCCCAACACCCGCATCAAGATCGGAGGCTTCGGGCTAACTGTCATCGGATATCGCTATGCCGATGAAGAGCTCCCTCCGCAGTCTGAAAGGCTGGCGGCTGATTGGCGTCCGCATGTTGAGGCCTGCCTGGCGCTGTTTGGCTCAGAGCGCGCCATGTTCGAAAGCAATTTTCCAGTCGACAAGGGGCAATTTGGCTATCGTACGCTCTGGAACGCTTTCAAGCGGCTTTCTGAAAATCTCGACAGCACAGCGAGGGACGATTTGTTCTGGCGCACCGCTGCCCGATGCTATGGCATCGACGAACGCATTTTCACGACACATACTGGGAGGAACTTGTCATGAAAAAAACCTTTATCGCCGCGCTCGTCGCAGCATCCACCTTGACCGTGCCCGCGTTGGCTGAATATCCGGACAAGCCGATCCGCATCGTCGTTGGCTATTCCGCAGGAGGGGGCACCGATGTGATGGCACGCGCCGTTGCACAATTTTTTGAAAAGGCCCTTGGCAATGGTGCGTCGGTCGTGGTGAAAAACATGCCCGGCGCTGGTGGTCAGATCGGCTTTACCGAGGTTGCCAGTGCCGACCCCGATGGTTACACGCTGGGAACCTTCAACCTGCCCGCAGCCCTCGCGCTCACCTATGATCGCAAAGCCGATTATGATGCTTCCAGCTTCACCTATCTGGCCAATTTCGTCAAAGACCCCAATACGGTGGTTGTCAGCAAGGAGTCCGGATTCGAGACTCTGGAGCAGCTGGTCGAAGCGGCCAAAGCCCAACCTGGCTCCGTTACCATGGGGCTTTCCGCGCTGGGGGGTAACGATCATTTCTCGGCGAACATGATCGCGGATGCCACGGGCGTTGAATTCACCCTTGTGCCCTTCAAGGGCGCATCCATGGCCCGCACGGCATTGATGGGTCAGCATGTGGCCGCTGGCACCATGACCCTCAGCCAGACGGTGTCTTTCCAGGATGAATTGCGCGTTCTGGCCGTACTCTCGGACGAGCGCTCGACCTTCCGACCCGATGTGCCGACGGCCAAGGAACTTGGCTATGACGTTCAGATGTCATCCTTGCGGGGCATTGTTGCACCCGCTGGTCTTCCTGCCGAAATCGAAGAAAAGCTGCGCAAGGCCCTGATCGATGTAAACGCCATGGAGGATTTCCAGTCCATGATGGCCAAGCAGGGCAACCCGATTTCTTTTATCGCGGGAGAGGAGTTTGAAGCAACGGCCAAGCAGCAGGATGGCGTTGCTCGGAGCATTTGGGAAAAAACCCCTTGGAAATAAAAAGCTTTTGGCGCACTGGTCATCCGGTGCGCCTTTCGCCATTGTCGGAGGAGGAGAACTTCGGCGTCACTAGGAGGAGAAAAACATGCTAAAGAAAACAATCAGTGCAGCCGCGATATTGCTGGCCACAACCAGCCTTGGCCAAGCGCGCGAACTGACCGGATATACCTATTCAGCCGTATCAACAACCGCAGCCGTCAAGGGCATGACCCGTATCAGCGAACGGATCGCGGAAGAAACCGGCGGCGATCTGACAATCAAGGTGCATCTGGGCAAGACCCTGCAGATTGCGTCCTCTGACATCACGCAAGCCGTGGGCGACGGCATTGTGGATTTTGCTGCGGACTATTTCTTCTCGGGCAACGTGCCCATTGCGCGCGTGCTCAACCTGCCAATGCTGATCGAAAATGACGAGGAATGGAACAAGGCCTACGCGGCGATGGAACCCATTCTTCAGGAATCCTTTGCGCAGCAGGGCGTCAAGCTGCTCGGAGGCTATCGCTACCCACAGCAAATCATTTTCGCAACATTCGAGATCAACAGTCTGGCCGACCTGAGTGGCCACAAAATCCGCGTAACATCGCCTGAGCAGGGCAAGTTCATCGAAGAATTCGACGGTGCTGCGATCACGTTATCCGGCAGCGAGGTGCCGACATCTCTGGAGCGTGGTGTTATTGAAGGTGTGCTCACGGCCAGCGCTGGCGGCGCCAAGAAATGGCACGAATTCCTGCCATACAACTATCGCTTCCCGGTGAATTACGGCAACTCCATGATCATCGCCAACAGTGATATCTTTGCTGATCTTGAGGAAGACCAGCAGAAGGCACTGGCGGCAATCGTCATGGAAGAAGGCAAGAAGATCACCGCTGAATTCCTGGAGGACGAGGAAAAGCAGAAAGCCTCCCAACAGGAAGCTGGCATGACCATTGTGGCTGCCAAGGATAGCGACGCTGCGATGGCGCGCGAAAAGTTGGCTCCCTTCTGGGCCGAATGGGCAGAACAGAATGGCCCTGACTATGTAGAGGCTCTGAAGCTCGTTCGCGAAGCAATCGGTAAATAGCCATGGCAGGAAACAATTCCACAGGGCCGGCCTCGGCTGGCCCTGTTTTCGACTTCATCGCCAGCCTGACAAAATGGGCAACTGGACTCGTCCTGTGCGCTCTGGTTCTGCTTGTTTTTAGTGAAACCGTTTTGCGCGGATTGGCCAATTATTCTTTGGGCTTCGTGGAAGAGGTGACCGGCTACTTTGTCGTGACGCTCACCTTTCTGGGGGCCGCTCTGGCTTTGCGGGCCGAGGCGCTGTTTCAGGTGCATTTCCTGTTTGATGCAGTCCCCGACCATGTGCAGGCCTGGCTGAAACGCCTGTTCGTTGTCGCCTCCCTGATCGTTTGCGTCATTCTGGCGCTCAAGACCCATGACCTGGTTCTCAGTTCTTTTGGCCGTGGCAAGTTTGCGCCGACTGTTTTGCGTACGCCGCTCTGGATCCCTCAGATGATCATGCCGATCGGTTTTTCGCTGATCGGGATCTTCCTGCTTGAGAAACTGCTCCTGAGCGGACGCAAGAAAGAGGAGCAGAGCTGATGGAAGCCATTCTCGCATTCGGTTTGTTGATCGGTCTCATTCTCGGTGGCATGTGGGTACAGTTTGCCGTTGCCGGTGCCGGTCTTTTCTATATTTGGCTCCTAAAGGGTTTCTGGGGCTGGAAGGCCCTCGGCATCGTCAGTTGGGGAGCCGCAAACAGTTTCACCCTTGCGGCGATTCCCCTCTTTGTCCTTATGGCGGAAATTTTGCTTTGCTCTGGGCTCAGCACACGCCTGTATAATGGGGTAGCCCCTTTCATGCGGCGTTTGCCCGGTGGGCTGTTGCATACCAATATCGCGGGAAGCGGTATCTTTGCGGCCATCTCGGGTGGCAGTGCACCAACGGCTGCTGCCATGTCTACGGTTGCTCTGCCCGAGCTGTCGGCAAGAGGCTATGACAAGCGACTGGTTGCCGGTTCGCTGGCCGCAGGCGGAACACTGGGGATTCTGATCCCGCCGTCGATCACGATGATCATCTATTCGACCTTTACCGACACGTCGATTGCGCGCCTGTTTGCTGCGGGGCTGGTACCCGGCATTGTGCTTGCGGTGCTCTATATGAGCTTCATCATCGCGCGCGTTCTGATCAATCCCAAGCTCGCCCCCAAGGTAACCGAAAAAGCGTCTACGGCTGAGATTTTCCGCTCACTTCTTGATATTTTCCCATTCCTGCTGCTCATCTTCATCGTGCTTGGCAGTATTTATGGCGGACTGGCCACGCCAACAGAAGCCGGGGCCGTCGGGGTCATCGGGGCGACATTGATTGCGGCAATCTATGGCAAACTCAGCCGTGCTTTGCTGGCCACAGCAATCAAGCGCACGGTGACGATGAGCGGAAACATCCTGTTCATTGTCTTCTGCTCCATGATTTTTGCCTATGCCACGGCGCTGTCCGGCATTGGCGAGAATCTCGTAGCCGTTCTGGAAGATGCCAACGTATCCCGCTTCGCCTTCTTGTTGATCATCATGGTTCTGTTTGCGGTTCTTGGCTGCTTTATGGAAGGCCTTGGCATGATCGCAATCATCGTGCCGGTCATCTATCCCGCGCTTCAGGCTCTGGGCATCGATCCGATCTGGTTTGGTGTGTTCGTGGTTATACTCGTTGAGCTTGGCCAGATAACGCCGCCTCTGGGGGTTATTCTGTTTGTGGTGGCCAGTTCGTCCAAGAATGTAAAGGTTGAAGATGTGATCCTTGGAACGATCCCCTTCTTCAGCATCATTCTGGCGTTTCTCATCGTGCTGATCGCCTTCCCGCAGATCGTGCTCTATCTTCCTTCTCTGACATTGGGATGAGTGAAATGAAGTCTATTTTCCCCGAACCGGTGGTCGTTGAGGCCGAGATTTTTACAGAACTCCCCGCAGATCTCCGTCGCCCCGGCGTTCCCTCCTACTGGGCGTCCCGCAACAAGCGGGGCGCCACGGTGGATAGCTTTATCGAAGGCCCGTCATTTGATCGCGATGGTAATCTCTGGTTCGTCGATATTCCGTTCGGGAGGATTTTCCGAGCCGATCCTTCAGGGGTGGTCACACAGATGGCTGAATTTGACGGCCAACCCAACGGCTTGAAGATCCACAAGGATGGCCGGATTTTTATCGCCGACTATCAGAATGGCATCCTCAATCTTGATCCCGCAACGGGCGCAGTGACGTCTGCTTTGAAAGATTGTGATACCGAGGGCTTCAAAGGGTGCAATGATTTGCATTTTGGCCGTGATGGCGCCCTCTATTTCACAGATCAGGGACAGACCGGCCTGCAAGATCCGACGGGCAAGGTCTATCGCTGGATGCCTGATACCGACTTCCTGACCTGCCTTATTGACAAAGTCCCCAGCCCCAACGGTTTGGTGCTCGATCAGAATGAGCACACGCTTTATCTGGCGGTAACCCGCGCCAATGCCGTCTGGCGATTGCCACTTTCTCCTAGCGGCCGCGTCAATAAGGCAGGACTTTTCCTTCAGTTTTCTGGTGGGCGTGCCGGGCCTGACGGTTTGGCTTTGACAGCGCAGAATGGTGTCGTTGTCTGTCAAACGGGGCTCGGCCTTGTCTGGGTGCATGATGCGCTCGGGCGCCCGATTGCCGTGGTGCGCTCACCACGCGGTCTGGGCACCACCAATTGCGCCTTCGGGGGAGAAGGAAACCGGACGCTCTATATGACGGAATCCGATTCCGGAACTATCCTCAAGGCCGACTTCCCTGCAGAACTGGGCATCTCCGGCGAACCTATGTTCGCTCATGCCGCGCTCTGAATTAGTCTCAAACACCTGCGCAAGGCACCTTTCGGGGGCCTTGCTTTGCTATGCTTTACCAATATGGGCGCGAAATGCGGACCTTCTCATAAACAGGAAAAATTGGCTGATCCTGCAGCTTTATCCTTGCCAGCTGGTTGCGCTGCATAGGCTTGAAACTGTTCTGGAATTCTTTCGGCAATGCATCGGACAACGGCAAGATGGAATCAATCACTCCGGCCACATTCGTGCGCCCGTTTGATACATCCACTGCCATGCCCGGCTCAATGGAAAACAGATAACGGCGCGGCAAATACATCAGAATATAGGCCTCACCAGCATAGATCGATAGCATCGGGTCCCCCGTGCGATAGACGGCGCCGGGGGAGGGCACTTCCGTGCCGATTGTGCCCGATACGGACGCCGTGATCTTGCCATCGGAATAATGGGCCTTTAGCTTTTCGAGCGCCACGGCCGCATCCTCACGGGCCGCTTCCAACGACCCGATCTGCCCGGAGAGCATATCCAGATCCACGGTGAGTTGGACCAGATGGGAGCTTGCGTCAAAGCTGGATTTGAGAATTTCCTCGTATCGGGATGTCGTCAGATTTCCTTTGCGTTGCAGGTCATCGACCACGCCGAGCAGCTTTGTGGTCTGGGCTTCCCTTTGCTTGGCAAGCGGCAACAGACGATTGGCGATCTGCATGCGCAACTTGAACTCCGCCGCCCGCTGCGTCAGGTCGGCCTGCTGGGTGGAAAGATCCGCAAGGCGCTCGAGCTGCTCGGAGGATTCGATATGCATCAGCACATCACCCTTGTTGACCGTCTGGCCTTCCTCAACGAATATCTCTTCTACCCGCGAGGTGTAGCTGGCTGCCAGAATTGCCTTGTCCCGCAACACAAGACCATCGCCCCGCAGCATGATCAGGTCGCCCCACATGTAATTTGCCAGGCTGGTTGCCATGACGATTAGAATAGACAGATAGATATAGCGGCCATAGGAGGTTGAATGGCTTCTTTTCTGATTGGCCAGATTGTCTGACCGGGGGCGCTTTCTAAGGCTGCGCATGGGGGACGCCTCCCTTCTTGGAATTTTGGCCCTTGTGCTGGGGTGTCATACAAAGATGCGGGGTCATCATTCCCTCACCTTGTGCACCTTGTCGGGCACATAATTGTCTTGATAGGAGCTACGAAAGACCCACTCTTGGCCATAGGCCAGAAGCCGGACAAAGCGCAGGAAGTTGTTAAAAAACAGACTGTATCCCAACAGATAGGGAACCAGCGGCAAAGCCTGAGCCTTGGGGGTGGCCCAAGCCGCCAACAGGAACAAAACAAAGTCGAACAGCATCAGGCCGCACTGCGCGCCCAGTAGAATGGGGATCGATAGATCGCCATAGGTGGCAAACATCCAGAAGAAATAGAAGGGCAGTGCGAGGGCTGCGACCACGTTGAGCAGCAGAAATTCCATTTCGTGGAACAATTCCAGTGGTTTGAAGCTACGCGAGAAGGGGTTCATCAATGCCCCGTGCTTGCGATAGCGAAGGCGAATGGCGTCGCGCTCCCAGCGGAAGCGCTGCTTGACGAGGGCTCGTGCCGAATTGGGCGGGTCCGTGTAGCAAATGGCCTCATGGGCAAATCCGATGGCCCATTCAGCCTTGCGCAAGCGCAGGGTCACATCCAGATCTTCCCCGCCTCCGGCATCCAACCCGCCCACTGACTCGATGGCGCTTTTGCGAAAGGCGCTGAAGGCACCAGACGCGCAAGAAACCAGCCCAACCATGTCCTGAGCGCGTTTACCCAATGAAATGCTGACCAGATATTCAATCGCCTGAAAGCTCGTCCACAAACTGCGCTCCTGATGGCGAATAAGAATATTTCCCGCTACGGCGCCTATAGCGGGGGAAGAGAAGGGGGATACAATTTCCTTGAGAGCGTGGCGATCAAAGGAGCAATCACAATCAACATTGACCACGACATCGCCAGAGCTGAGCTGCTCAGCCAGATTGACCGCCGCTGCCTTGCCAGCACGCAAGTCGGTGCTATGCACCTTCTGCACCAGCCCTTCCCGCTGCAAAGTGCGTAAAACCCTTACCATGCCATCGGTTGATCCGTCGCTGACAACAACGATTTCATCGGGTTTTCTGCTCTGCTCCCAAAGGCTGCGGACGCAGCGTTCAATCGCTTTCTCTTCATTGTGCCCCGCGATGATAACGGAGAGGCGTCCCTTCCATGTAAGGGGGCCACTGGAGCGGGTGCGGCCGCGAATGAAGAGAGCTGCCACCAGAAAGGCGACCCCGTAGCGGGGTATTTCAAACAGCAGGACAAACCAGTAGAGCGTGATCATCCCCGCCGGTGACTGTGCCACAAGGAAATCAAAGCCCTCAACCAGATGACCGATCATGTAAACAGGTCTCCCGGACCGAACACCGTGATCTGGATACCCGGGTCAAGCCGTAAGGGCTGTCTTGCCTGTTCGATGATGCCGCCAAGCGCGGATTGGATCTCCTCGGGAGCCGTCTTTTTCAGAATGGCAAAGTCTGAACTGTGCCCCTTGACGATCCTGTGCCCCTCGGGGCCGAGAACGGAGGAGAAAATGCCGCGCAGCGTTTCAATAAACAGCTCTCTGGTTTGTATGAACTGACGTGGTCCTGCGTCCCGCTCCAGCTCTTGCGCCTTTTGATAACGTATTTCCAGAAAGGCAAAGGACTCGCCAAACTCATTGAAGCGCTTCGCCTGTTCGTTGAGCGAGACGATAATATCGAGCGGTAGATCGGAAAAGCTCAGAATATTCTGTGTTAAGCCCATATAGCTCGGACCGATGCGCAAATAGTCACGCGCCTTTTCCTGCAGATCATAGTGATATACATCCCGTGTCTCAACGGCGTCTCCGCTGAAGCGGCTGTGACAGTCAAGGCACACAAAGCCGACATCGGGCTCTGAGGTTGTGTGCCCACAGCTTTGGCAGCTCACTACAATACCTGGCTTGTCATAGTCGCTGCCGAAATGCAGAAGGCGCTGTCGGCATTTGGGGCAGATCAGTTCGTCCCCTTGAATAAAGTCGGCTTCAGGCGCTTGGTGAGCGCACTTGAAGTGATGGATATAGGCGCTCTCTGTTAGATTGGAGGAATGACAGGACGGGCATTCCTCTCGGATATTGAAATGGGCGCTGCCACAGTTATTGCAGACATGAAAGCGATCAAAGAAACGGACATGCAAAAACCCGCTCTGCTGCAGTTTGCTGGCTTCATGGAAAATGGTCTCGCTGTCCAGCGGAATGTTGAATGCAACACCGCTGCGAGATTGGCTTGCATAGTGAGGCTGGAGTGATCGGTCAGCGATAAAGAGACGGGTCAATAATTTGTCAGACAGAATATCGCTGTTCAGGATCGCGCGGTGGACCAGAGCTCGCCGCGTATGGAAGCCATCGATTATGCGCGTCAAGCTACCATCCGCCTGTGCAGACAACGAGGCGGCGTTGATGTCGGCCATGGCGCCAAGCGTACCGGTCGTGTCAATCAAGGGAAGCAGATGCAGCCCCCGCATCTGCCACAAGAACAGCAGGGCACGGCTCTCAATGGTCTGGCTTATGATGATCGCGTCAAAGGGTGTGTTATCAGCGAGAAGCTTGAGGGTTCGTTGCCTGTCTTCATCCTGAGCGAAATCGTCCGGCCACCGTAGGCAGCGAAAGCCTTCGGTGAAGGGTACACCAGACTGAGGGGGAGCTGAAGGAGATGCTGCTTTTGGGAAAGGGGCTGTTTCTTGATGCTTCGGTGGCTGGCTTTGCCTCTCAGCCAACACATCATCAATGATCGACAGGATTTCCTGTATATTGAGAGGTTTGGGCACAATGGCGTCAAACCGTTCGCACTTTTTCTCATGAGCCATCAACCCTTCTATGTCGGCTGTCACAGCAACAAAATGTGGTCGCGGGTGGTCTGGCGTAGCCTCGTCATAGTGAGCGAGCACTTCGATACCGGTCATTCCGGGCATGTGGAAGTCCAGCAAGACAAGATCGAATGGATCGGCCAAAAGAGAAGACAGGGCATCCTTGCCATTGTCTGCAATCTCGATGGCGTGGCCCCGCTGCTGCAGGACAAGCTTCAGCAAGTCCTGGGTAATGGAGCTGTCTTCAGCGACAAGAATTTTCAGAGACGCTGCAACCTCTGAAGAGCCGGCTTGTTCTGAGGCAGCATCAACATGGGTGCGGATCATGACTTTACCAAATATGGGTTTGAATGTGTATTTATTACTAATATAGGTTAAATAAAATAGTTTTAAAAATTCATTACTTAAATACAAATTGATGTTTACTGAATTTTGGACGGTCATTTAAAGTCTAGATGTGTTTGTATTGTCTATACTAAATTATTAGCTTGGGATTAATTGTCTGTTATGTACACAAAGATATAAGTATAGTTACTATTGGCCAGAATTGACGAGCAAACCGATGAAATTTTTCAGGTCTGAAAATTCAAAGAAAACACGCAGTATATCTGCGTCCTTTCTGGTCATTGCCGTTGGTCTGGTGCTCGCGACCTCTGTGACCGTCGGCTTCTGGCAGATATGGCAAAATGAGAAATCCAACATCAAATATGAAGACGAACGCCTGACTTTCGCGGTGCAGCGCGTGGTCAAGGATCTCAGGGCCGTTGTCGAGGATGCATCGCGCAACGTGGCCATGCTGGGAGGAACGCCCCCCATCCAGGGCATCCTGAGCTCGCGAAAAAGCGGCGCAATCCCTGAAATAGCCATGGTGCAGGAAACCATCTGGAAGGACCGGCTCGCCCAGATTTTCCTGTCGCTGGCGGAAAGCGACCAAAACCTTATGCAGGTGCGCCTCATTGGCAATGACGGCAAGGAAATGATCCGCGTCAACAGCTCCGCCGGTCGTGCCACGCGGGTCAAGCAAAAGGATCTGCAGGACAAGAGCGATCGACCCTACGTGCTTGAAACGCTCAGTTCCAATAGGGACAAGATCAATTATTTCGGCATCGATTACAACCGGGAACGTGGCGTGATCGAAGAGCCGCGCATTCTGGTCATGCGCGTGGCCACCAGAGTCTGGGGCAAGGACGATGAGCCCCTTGGCATGATCATTGTCAACATCAACATGAGCAAGGTGATCGCGAATTTGGCCTTTGTGATAAGGGAGCCGCAGCAGTTTATCCTGTTCAACGAACAAGGCTCCTACCTGAGCAAGCCCCCCCAAATCGAGGCAGCATCTGTTCGTGCGCGCAGCGGGCAGACCAGACTGGTTGACAAGCCGCGCTCGCTTCAGACGGACTTTCCGCGTCTGGCTGGCAATATGGTGGCAGACTGGGTTGGGGGGCCATCCCAAACTCTGGGGCTTGTCACTGAAGATTATGTCGCCCGGGTGAGCCGGATCCGCTTTGACTGGTCCGACAGCGAGCACTATCTACTCGCGGCGGTGATGACGCCCATGGCACAGTTGCTGGCGCAGAACCGCGAAATGAAGCAGCAGATCATCCTCTTTACTGCGCTTTTGGCTCTGATCGGTGCGCTGATTGCGTTTGTCCTGACGCATCAATTTGTCAAACCAATCCGCCAATTGTCCAATGCCGCTCGCCAGCTGTCCCTTGGGGCCCCAGTGGATAGTCTCAAGCTGGATGGCGAGCATCGCAATGATGAAATCGGTGTTCTGCTACGCTCTGTCCACCATATGGCATCCAATCTTGAAGAAAAGCAGAAACGCATAGGCGCCATATTGGCAACTGCCAAAAACCCCATCCTCATGATCAATCGGCGCGGGATCATTCGCGAAGTGAATGAAGCGACGATTGACCTGTTCGGCTTTTCCCGGCATGAACTGATCGGCAAGAATGTGTCCATGCTCATGAATGAGCATGACAAGGTACATCACGATTCCTATTTGCGTCATCACGGCACGGGGACGCCCTCCAAGATTTTTGAAGGTGGCCGCGAAGTCAGCGCTATCCGCAAAGATGGAAGCCCGGTGCAAGTGCATCTGGCTGTCAGCCGTTTGCTGATAAAGGGAGAAGTCTTCTTTACCGGCATCATGACCGATCTCACCGAGCTCAAGAAGGTTGATAAGCTCAAGAGTGAATTCGTCTCCACCGTGAGTCATGAATTGCGCACGCCGCTCACCTCCATCAAGGGAGCTTTGGGCCTGTTGCGCAGCACGTCAACAGATGCTTTGCCCGAGCATGCAGGCAAGATGCTCGATATCGCCTATAGCAATTGCGACCGACTGTCTTTGCTCATCAATGATATTCTCGATATGGAGAAAATCGAGGCAGGCAAGCTTTCCTATGAGTTTCAATCGTTTGATACGGTCACCTTTCTTGAAGATGTGGTGGAAACCAACCGCGCTTACGGAAAACAGCATGGCGTGTCCTTCGAACTGGACTGTCCGGACGAGCCGATCCTGATCTTTGCCGATCACTGTCGTCTTGAGCAGGTGATAACCAACCTGCTTTCCAACGCCGCCAAATATGCTTCTGAAGGAGAGAAGGTAATCGTTTCAGCTGAGCCGGACAGAGAGAGCGGGCGCCTGCGTATCGCCGTTACGGATTTTGGTAGCGGCATACCTGAGGATTTCCGGGACAAGGTCTTTGATAAATTCGCCCAAGCTGATGCATCCGACACCCGCGCCAAAGGCGGCACCGGCCTCGGGCTCGCCATTTCCCGGGAAATCATCATGGCCCACAGCGGTGTTCTGGATTTTGAAACGGAAGCTGGAGTCGGAACGACCTTTTACATAATTCTCGATATTCTACCTGAAGAAAAGGCAAGCACAGAACCGGAAGCTGCATAAACCGATGGAACCGCACCATCCGACTGAAGAGTGAGTGGATAGGAGTTGATCATGACAAAGCCTCTGCAACGGATTACCTATGTTGAAGATGATCACGATATTCGCGCCATCGCCGAATTGGCCCTTGGCACGTTGGCTGGCTATACGCTTGATCTATGTGCAAATGGCAAGGAAGCGATGGAGACGATCCCCTCTTTTCAGCCAGATCTTGTCCTGCTTGATGTGATGATGCCTATTATGGATGGCGTGGAAACGCTCAACCGGCTCAAGAGTACGCCTGAGCTGGCGGACATTCCAGTTATCTTTATGACGGCCAAAGCGCAGCGCCATGAAGTGCAGGCCTACAAGGACCGCGGCGCCCTCGACGTCATTACAAAGCCTTTTGATCCGACAGAACTCCCCGCGCATGTCCAGAAAATCTGGAACCGCCAAATGAGCCAGAATGATCCGGCAGGGAGAACCGTGCCATGATTGATCAACTCAGAAAGCTCATCGCAAGACACTGCGAAACATTGCAACGTGAAGTGAGGGGAATCGAACAGAATGTCGCCGCGATCCTTGAAGCGGACGAACCTTCGTCCGACTTGGTGCAGCAAACCATTGCGAAGGCGCATAAGCTCAAGGGGGGCTCTGGCACAATCGGGTTTCAAGACATCAGCGAAACCGCAGCCGGTCTTGAGCGCGCCTTGAAAATGGTGGCCCAACTGAGTGGCCCTTTGCCGGTTGAGGTGAAGGATGAGATTGCAAGGCTGTTCGCGATGCTTGCTGACCTCATTCGAACCGTTCAGCCGGAACAATCCGATCTTTTCAATGTCCAGTTGCCTACGGATGTGCAAACCCCAGTTCAAGTCGAAGAGGCCCCAGTCCCCCGTGGCCCTGACCAGATGAGGAGCGTGTCATAATGCAAAGCCTGACGACTCAATCTTCCAATGATCATATGAATGCAATGTCCCCGCGGGAGCGCCCCAAGGTCTTGATTGTTGATGACGATCGCGATTTGTTGGACATGATCGGTCTATTCGTCGAAATCGAGGGGTATGAAACAGAGCTGGTTGCGGATGGAGAGGCCGCTCTGGAAGCGATCAAGAAGGATCCACCGGATCTGATGGTTCTCGATCTTGTCATGCCGGGTTTGGGTGGGTTTGAAGTGCTCGCACGGCTTCGGGTGCTTGATCCGGATTTGCATCTGCCTGTGATCATGGTCACTGCTCAGGAAGAGCGCGCGCTGCATGTGCAGGCTTTGCAAAGTGGCGTTGTCGACTATATCCAGAAGCCGGTTGATTTTGCCGTTTTGAGCGCGCGTATCCGAGCCGCTCTGTTGGAACGCCGTATTCAAAACAAGCTGGTGGAAGCCAATGCACGGCTGGAGGCTATTGTCGCTACGCGCACGCGGCAGCTGGAAGTAAAGAACGAGTATCTGACTGCTGTTCTGGATAATGCCAAAGACGGGATCATCGGCTGTGATGAAAACGGTTTGCCGGCGATCTTCAACAGGAAAGCCAGCGAGATGCTCGGCATCGAAAATTCCCTCAGCATGTTGATGCCTTATCTGACAACCAATGAAATGTTTCAGTCCGATGGGTCAACCCCACTGGGGCCGGAGTCAAACCCGCTGCGTGAGGCCTTCGAGAATGAAACACTTGAGGAATCCGATATCATTCTGGAACGCTACGGCTCTAATCCGCGTATGGTCAATGCGACGGGCAGTGCCGTGCATGACAAATCGGGTCTGAAAATCGGGGCAGTCATTTCCCTGCGCGATGTAACCGAGCATAAAAAGCTGGAAAAGCAGGTCACTCAAATCCGCCAGCGCTATGAGAAAATGCTCGATAGTGTGCCAATGCCACTGCATATAACCGACAAGAATGGCATGATCCTTGAAGCCAACGATCTTTGGCTGGAAGCGTTCGGCTATGATCGCAAGCAGGTGCGAGGGTCCTATCTTGGTGATTATCTGACGACGCAGTTCAAGCATCTGGCCTCTGAGCCGGTGCGTGCCGCCATGATCAATATGGGCCATACCCAGGATGTCAAATGTCAGATCAGACACGCGGACGGGCGGGAAATCGACGCCTCTCTCGTCAGTCAGGCGGTCTATGACGAAAAAGGAGATCTCAATCAGATCGTGGAATATATCACGAAGATTGATCCCTAGCTGAATCTGGGGCTGCGTCTGGGTTCGATGGAAAAAGCCCTGACTAGGATTGGTTGAAGAGCATGTTCTGGTCCAGCAGATAGCGAATGAAGAGCGGTAGGCTGGCGCCCCCCAGCGCCCTTGCCGGGCTCCCCAATGTGCCCTCAAGTACCACCGGCAAGGCAATGCCCTTCCAGCCCTGTTCGGTAATCGCGTCGCGGATCTTTTCAACCAGACTTTCGCGCACGGCGGCTGGCATGGTGCCATCCAGAATGGCCACCTCAAAATCGATGATGGCTGTCGCCGACGCGATGGCAAGGGCGATATAGTGAGCGGCCTTGTCCAGCCATTCCTCGAGCACATCCCCCAGATCCGACCAATCGTAGGAATTTTGTTGCAGGAGTGAGGGGTCTATGCCCTTCTCCTTGAGCATCTCTTCAAGAAAGAACAGCGATGCGAAGTCGATCAGCTGCTTCTTTTCGCCGTCAGGGCCGGGCATGGGCATCGAGGCCAGAGCGCCTGCATTCTGGGTGCGTCCGGCATAGATGGAATTGTTAAGGGCAACGCCGCCGCCCACAAAGGTGCCCACGAAGATATAGAGGGAATCGCTAAAAGCCATGCCACGCCCGAAGGCAACCTCTGCACAGCAGGCCGCAGTGCAATCATTCTGTGTAAAGGCATTGAGACCCGTTGCCTCTTCCAGCTCATAAGCCACATCGAACTGTTTCCAGACGTCCATGGTGCCGGGGGAAACGCCCACCTTGTCTTCCCAGTCCCATAGATGGAAGGGCAGGGCTATGCCGATACCGGCAATCTTGTCTTGCTGACCCGCATCGATCTTCTGGCTCATTTCGCGAATGCCCTGTGTGGCAAAGGCCATCACCAGATCGGGCATGGGATAAGAATAGGTGATGCGGTTTGTTGCCCGCGTCTGTCCGGCAAAATCGATCAGGATAAGGTCGGCGCTGCGGCGGCCTATTTTCAGGCCGAAAGAAAAAACACCGTCAGGATTGAGCCGCATGGGGATAGAGGGCTGGCCGACGCGCCCGCGAATGGGTTCGCCGCGCAACAGCAGCCCGTCTTTCTCCAATTCTCCGATAATGACGGAAACCGCCTGTGCAGACAGGCCGGAACGGCGTGTGATTTCTGATTTGGCCAATGCACCATGACGTTGGATCAACGACAGGACAAGCCGCTCGTTATAGGCGCGGACTTTCTTCTGATTGAACCCAAAAGAGCCATCGCTGCCAGATCCTGAGCGTGTCCCTTTTTTGGCCATTCTTCCGCGTCCTTCGCTTGAGTTTGATCTCTTTTCGCTGACAAAAGAAGACCGGCGCACCATGCGCATGCATATGGATCAAGTCATCTGATTAAGCTCGACCCTATAGCGCGTGGACCTGTGATAGCCATGAACCAGATCAAAAAATAACTTTGATGGAATTAATCAGCTTGAAGAGACAAAAATCAACAGATTTGTGACGTCTTCCAGTGTTCAGTTCCGCTCAAAATGCCATTTTCACAACAGTTATGTGAAAAAATGCTGCAATTTCGGTCATTTAATTAATACATCAAATAGAAGTAATAATTACAAATATTGCCGTATTATGACGGCGAAAAGCGCATAAGAGCCATTTTGCATCCGCAGATTTACCGAAATTCGACCATTTGATTGATGTGAGTCAAATATTTTCCTTTAATAATTCACTTAAATAGATTTATTATCTCGCAGAACGTTGGCCATGCGTGGCCGGACCCTGACAATAGGCAAAAGCAATTGCGGTCTTATGGCGTTCAGGTTGGAGTATTCGGAGGAAATGATGCAGTTCAAGGAATCGGCTATCCGTGTCGGAGGGCAGGCGCTCGACAAGAGTGACGCTATCGCGAAAGTAGGCGAACTGTTGGTCAAATCCGGCAATATCGAACCGGGTTACATAAAGAGCATGCTCGCCCGCGAAGAAGTCGCCAATACCTATCTTGGTAATGGTATTGCAATCCCTCATGGCATCCCCAAAGATCGCGAATTGATCAAGGAAACAGGCGTTGCCGTGCTGCAGCTGCCTGACGGTGTGATCTGGAATAATGATGAGCGGGTGCATCTGGTGGTCGGCATTGCTGCCAAATCAGACGAACATCTGACCATCCTTTCCAATCTGACCGATGTGCTGGACGATGCTGACGAAGCCAAGCGATTGGCTACCACGAAAGATGCGGGCGATATTGCGCGCCGCCTGTCCGGTGGACAGGACACCGCAGTTGATGCGCAGGACGAAGACGCCCCCGAAGAACACGAGCTGGGCTTTGAGTATGTAGTCACGAGCCCCCACGGGCTGCATGCTCGCCCGGCGACTGCCCTTGTTGATCTATCCAAGACCTTCCAGTCCAGTATTCTGGTGCGCAACGGCAACAAGGTCGGCGACGCCAAAAGCCTGATTGGTCTGCTCAAGCTGGGTATCGACAATGGTGCGACGATCCGCATCAGTGCGGACGGGCCGGACGCGGAAAAAGCCCTCGAAGCCATTTTCAATGCCTTTGCAGAAGGGCTGGAAGATGAAGACGAAGCCGCCGCTGAAGCTGCCGCGGATCACTCTGGTTCAACAGAGGTTTCCACCTATGAAGGCGCGGCCATTGCCGGCATTTCTGCTTCTCCGGGTATCGCTCTGGGGCCGATCTGCCAGTTGAAACGTGGACGCATCGTGGTCTCTGAAAAAGCCGAAGGGTCTAGCGACGAAGAAAGCGCACGTCTCGATCAGGCGCTCGCTACGGCCAAGGCCGAATTGACGGTACTGCATGACGATATGCTGGCCAAACAGGGAGCCGCAAAAGCCGCCATCTTTAAGGCACAAGGCGAATTTCTGGAAGATCCTGAACTGCTGGGCAAAGCCCGCGAAGGAATTGCAGCTGGCGCTAGCGCCGGATGGGCATGGAAACAGAGCTTTGAAGACCATGCTGAAGCGCTCGCTGCCATGCAGGATGAAATTCTCGCAGCACGCGCTCTGGATCTGCGCGATGTCGGACGGCGGTTGCTCAAATTGCTGGCCGACAAGGTGGAAGATGACCCCGATCTGCCAGATAGCCCGATCATCCTTGTGGCTGATGATCTGACACCATCTGACACTGCCGGGCTTGATCCCGAGCAGGTGCTGGGACTTTGCACCGCCTCTGGTGGTCCAACCTCGCACACGGCCATAATCGCCCGCAGTCTGGACATTCCCGCTGTGGTTGGCGCTGGAGAGACATGTCTTGCGCTTAAGGATGGGGCTGCCGTCATTCTGGATGGCACATCGGGTGTTCTGGTTTCCGAGCCGACAGACAAAGACACCGACCAGGCCAAGGCCGCTCAGGAAGTTTACGCGCGTCAGGCAATCGCTGAGCAGAATGCCTGCTATCAGCCAGCCATCATGAGCGATGGCCACCGCATCGAGGTGGTCGCCAATATTGGCAATGTAGAAGAAGCGAATGCCGCCGTGGTGGCTGGTGGGGAAGGTGTCGGGTTGCTTCGAACAGAATTCCAGTTCTTGCAGCGCGACACCGAGCCCAGCGAAGATGAGCAATATGAAGCCATCGCCGCCATGATAAAGGCCATGAACGGCCTGCCGATGATCATCCGCACGCTGGATATCGGTGGCGACAAGGATGTTCCTTATCTTGCTACGCCGGAAGAGATGAACCCGTTCCTCGGTGTGCGCGGCATCCGCCTGTGCCTGCTGCGTGACGATATCTTCCGTACGCAACTTCGGGCCATTTTCCGGGCATCCGCCCATGGACCGATCCGCATCATGTATCCGATGATTTCATCCATGGATGAATTGCGGGTTGCCAAGACCATCACCGAAGAAGTGCGTCAGGAAGTGGGCGCTGATCCGGTAGAAATCGGCATGATGATCGAGATTCCGTCTGCCGTGATGATGGCCGAAGACTTCGCCCGTGAGGTGGATTTCTTCTCCATCGGCACCAACGATCTAACGCAATATGCGCTTGCTATGGACCGGATGCATCCGCAATTGGCCAAAATGGCTGATGGGCTGAACCCGGCGGTTCTGCGCCTGATCCGCAAGACGGTGGAAGCCGCAGATGCTGCAGGTATCTGGGTTGGTGCCTGTGGCGGCATCGCTGGCGATCCTCTTGGAGCGCAGATCCTGTCAGGTCTCGGCGTGCATGAGCTCAGCGTCAGCATTCCGGCCATCGCATCGGTCAAGGCCAAGATACGCCGCCTTTCCATGGCTGAGGCCAAGGCATTTGCCCAGAGGGCGCTGGCTTGCACAGAGGCATCAGAGGTTCGCGCGCTGAAATAGCCCGACCCGTTGCAAAGAGAATATCCCGCCAGTGTCAGTCACCGGCGGGTCCTTATCCCGAACCGAACAGACTAGCATTGTCAGCCGATATTCGGCCGACATCCGTCAGGGGAAAGACGTCATGAGTGCAGGGGCAAAAATCGCTACGGTGACCCTCAATCCGGCGATTGACCAAACCATCCAGATCCCGAACTTCGCCATGGGCGAGGTGAACCGAGTGGCCAGCGAGCAGTCCGATGCTGGCGGCAAAGGGGTCAACGTGGCCAGCTTTCTTGCCCAGTTCGGGCACAAGATTGCGGTTACCGGATTTCTGGGCAAGGACAACGCCCATCCCTTCGAGCAGCTGTTTGGTCGCTTGAATATTGATGACCGCTTTGTTCGGCTGGCAGGGGCGACCCGCGTCAACATCAAGATTGTTGATCCGGACAAACAGGAAATCACCGATATCAACGCCCCCGGCCTCACGAATTGCGCTGAAGGTCTTGCGGCTTTGGAAGACGCGATTGATCAGTTGGCGGCCAATGGCACGGAGCAGTTTGTACTCGCAGGCAGTCTGCCGGCCGGTTTGCCCCAGACCATCTATCGCGATCTGATCAGCCACCTCAAAGGGCTTGGCAAGGAAGTCATTCTGGACGCGAGCGGACCTTCTTTTGCTGCCGCTCTGGATGCCGGACCGGACATCATCAAGCCCAATGTGGACGAACTGTCCGAGCTGGTTGGCCGCAACCTGAAGAGCCACGAAGAGATCATCACTGCCGCGCGCGCTGTAACCGGTGGCCGGGTGGGGTTGATTGTTGTCTCCATGGGCGCTGACGGGGCCCTGTTTATCACTGAAGAAGACGTGCTGCACGCCATGCCCAAAGGGGCCGTGGTCAAAAGCACGGTTGGCGCAGGCGACGCCATGGTCGCCGGCATTTTACACAGCCGGTCGGAAGGGCTGCCGCTTGCGGATCTTGCCCGTCTGGCAACCGGCTTTTCTCTGGGGGCTCTGGGAGAGATCGGGCCTCATTTGCCCGCGCAGGAAGTAATCAAGGCCTTCGCTGCCGATGTGGTCATAGAGAAATTGTGAGGTCCGAGAGGAGAAAGGAAGAGCAATGGCAACAATTGTAGCTGTGTCCGCCAGTGCGGAAAGCCGGGCACATACCCTGATGGCGGCCGAAGCCTTGCGCAAGGTTGCCAGTGATCAAGGACATGACGTTCTGGTGGAATGTCGCGCTCCTGATGAAATTACCTCGCCTCTGAAGGAAGAGGAAATCGCCAAGGCGGATCTGGTGATCCTGGCGATTGACGAAGAAATCGATCAGACCCCCTTCACGGGTCTGACCATTTACAAGACAACCACGAGCCTGGCCATTCGGGATACAGCTGGAGTATTGGCCAAGGCTTTCAAAGCTGCGGGGCTACCCGAGCAAACAAGTTGTGACCAGCATAAGGAGGAAGCCGTGTCCACATCTGATGAGTCCAAGAAGCGCATTGTCGCTGTCACGTCCTGCCCAACGGGCATCGCTCACACCTTCATGGCCGCCGATGCCCTGAAGAAAAAGGCGACCGCCGCAGGTCACGAAATCAAGGTTGAAACCCAAGGCTCTGTCGGGGCCAAGGATCAGCTGACCCCTGAAGATATTGCTGCAGCCGATGTGGTGATCATCTCCGCTGATACCCATGTGGATGAAAGCCGCTTTGCTGGCAAGCCGATCTATCGCTCATCCGTTGGCGCTGCCGTGAAAGACGCCGCTGGCGTGATCGCCTCTGCATTCAGCGAAGCCGAAACAGCCGCTCCGGCAGCCGGTGCAGGCGCTCAGGGTGGCGAGAAAATGCAGTCACTTGAAGAGGCCAAGGCTGCCCTTAAGGCCAGCCGGTCCGGCCCATACAAGCATCTGCTGACAGGCGTATCCTATATGTTGCCGGTGGTTGTGGCCGGTGGTCTGTTGATCGCCCTGTCCTTCGTCTTCGGCATTGAGGCCTTCAAGGAAGAAGGCACATTGGCTGCGGCCCTGATGACCATTGGTGGCGGCGCTGCTTTCAAACTGATGGTTCCGGTTCTTGCCGGTTTCATGGCCTATTCCATTGCCGACCGCCCCGGCCTTACGCCAGGCCTCATCGGTGGCCTTTTGGCCGTCAATCTTGGCGCCGGTTTCCTTGGCGGCATTCTGGCCGGTTTCCTTGCCGGTTATGTAGCCCTGTGGCTACGTGACAATATCAAGCTGCCCCAGTCCCTTGAGGGTTTGATGCCGGTGCTTGTGTTGCCGTTGCTGTCGACTGCGATTGTCGGTCTCTTGATGGTCTATGTGATCGGTGAACCGGTTCGCTACATCAACGAAAGCCTGACGGCCATGCTACAGAGCATGAACCAGACCAACGCCGTTATCCTTGGTCTCGTGCTGGGTGCCATGATGGCCTTTGACATGGGTGGTCCTGTCAACAAGGCGGCTTATGCCTTCTCCGTTGGCCTTCTGACCAGCGATACCTTCGGCCCGATGGCTGCGGTTATGGCTGCTGGCATGACGCCTCCGCTTGGTCTGTCCATCGCAACCTTCATCGCCAAAAACCGCTTCACGAAAGAAGAGCATGAGGCCGGTAAGGCAGCCTTCGTTCTGGGCCTGTCCTTCATCACCGAAGGCGCGATCCCTTACGCAGCCAAAGACCCTCTGCGTGTGATCCCGTCCATCATGGTTGGGTCCGCTCTGACCGGTGCGCTGTCCATGTATTTCGGTTGCGGTTTGCGCGCGCCTCATGGAGGTGCCTTCGTGCTGGCCATTCCGAATGCAGTTAGCAACCTGCCTATGTATATCCTGTCCATCCTCATCGGCACCGCCGTTACCACAGCGCTTCTGGTTATCCTCAAGCGCCCGGTGAATGAGGTGCCTCAGACAGTGGCTGCCGAATAAGAAAAGAGATGCCGGATCCTCACAAAAGTCCCCCTCTACTGATCCGGCATCAATAGTATCAGACTGGCACGCCCGTATCTCGGGCGTGCTTTTTGTTTGTCCCGCGTGGTTCCTGAAAAATGGCAAGCTTGTCTCATCCCCACAGGGCGCCTTATAGTCAGTCTGCCGGGACATGGTTCCCTCTCGCACCGGATATTGAGAAAGGCATTTTTGATGACATCGACGCAAAAACCCCTAATTGGTCCCAAAACCCGCCTGTGCATGTCGCTGTCTGCCCGACCCAGCCCGTTCGGCACGCGCTTTCATAACAAGATGTATGAAGAACTAGGACTTGATTTCGTCTACAAAGCCTTCTCGACAACAGACCTGCCAGCTGCCATCGGTGGCGTGCGTGCGCTCGGCATCCGGGGCTGCGCCATCTCCATGCCCTTCAAGGAAGACGTGATCCCTCTGCTTGATGCATTGGAGGATTCCGCCAGTGCTATTGATAGCGTCAATACCATCGTCAATGATGATGGGCACTTGACCGGCTACAACACCGATTATATCGCCATCTATGATCTTCTCGCCGCAGCAAAGATTGATCCGTCAACGCCGTTTCTTCTGCGCGGGTCAGGTGGAATGGCAAAGGCGGTGGCAGCAGCCCTTAAGAATAGTGGCCATGAGAAAGGCACCATCGTTGCGCGCAACGAAAAGACCGGCCCTGCGCTTGCCGATCTTTATGGCTTTGACTGGGCTCCGACGACAGACGGCCTGACAGCGCCGCTCATCATCAATGTGACCCCCATGGGCATGCAGGGGCCAGAAGCTGAAATGCTGGCCTTTGACGAAGAGATCATCAAGGCATCCGACTATGTATTTGACGTGGTGGCTATGCCCGCTGAAACACCCCTGATGCAGACCGCAGAAAAGCATGGCAAGACATGCATATCCGGTGCAGAGGTCATCGTGTTGCAGGCCGTTGAACAGTTCGAACTTTATACCGGCATCCGCCCGGAACGTGCCCTGATTGAAAAAGCCTCGGCATTTTCCCATGCGGTTGCCAGAGAAGAGCGACTTCAAAGCCTCAAATAGGTCGCTTTGCTCCATTGTCATGCACCAGAGAGCTGGGCTAGCTTCTTAGCCAGCAGTAACACGGCTTGGCTTGGCGTAGCTTTCGGTGAAAGTGATACAATTATATGATGCTAATGTGAGCACATCCATGCGCATTTTTCGCATCACTGCGAAGGGGTGCTGAAAAATCCGCGATGGCACCCGGAAACGCAAGTGGTGAGAAATTTAGCAGTTTATGCTATTTGAAACTGGCAGAAACAAGCCATATAAGAGTGGCCTTTGCGATCATGCGCATGAATGGAAGTAAAGGGCAGGGGCATGATTGGTTGCGTCATGCCCTTCTCAAGACCCGAGGCTAAGGAGATGAGAGAAATCCTGGCAGAACTATTTGAGATCTTGTCGGTAAAACCATAGCTTGCATCTGGCTGGTGTGTGGTATACTTGATACCAACGATAGAATCGGAATTCTCAATTTAGAAAAACTCTTGAAACTGAGTGGAACACAATTGGAAGAAATCGAAAGGCCGCCGTCCCTATCCGATATTGCGACGGAAAAACTAAGAGCCGCTATCAGTGAGGGCGAGTTCGCTCTCGGTGAAGCCTTGTCGGAGCAAAAGCTTGCTGATCGGTTGAATATCAGCAAAACACCTATCCGCCATGCCTTGGCTCAGATGAAAGTGGAAGGTCTGGTCGATGTGATCCCTCAAAAGGGCACTTTTGTTTTCACCTTGAGTGGAACCGATCTGGAGCGCTTTTCCGAATATCGCTACATTTTGGAAACAGCTGCCTTGCGTTTGGCTTTTGAACGCAACCGTGATGGCCTCGTTGCCGAATTGGCCAGCATCTGGGAGAAGATGGAAGAAGCCAAGAGAATAGACAAGCGCTCTCACTATCTCGATCTTGATGTGCAGTTCCACAGAGCCATGTTCGAGCTTTGTGACAATCAGTATCTCTCGGATAGCTATCGCCTGATTGAAGCCAAGGTTTCAGCAATCCGCACCTATCTGGGGCGAGACCGCATCCAGACCACCAAAAGTTTTGAAGAACACGGCGAAATGATCGAAGTTCTGCGCGAAGGCAAGATCGAAGCAGCTATCAGCATTCTTGATTTCCATATCGGACGCTATCACCGCACTTTCAGTCGAGATGTTTCCGATATCACTCAATCAAAGGCTGTTTGAGCGCTTGGTGTTTTGTCGAGATTTCCAGATAAAGAAAAGGCCGTTCCCAACCCTTGAGAACGGCCTTTCTTTTTGATCGCGTTGGTCAATATGTCATGCATATCACCCAACGCTATGGTGGGCCATCAAGGCGCGCTTATGCAGCGTCGTAACCGGTTTTGAAGGCCAGCTCGACCTTGCCATCATAATAGATCTTGATGTCGGCATTTTCTTCAAGCGGTTTGCAAGGAATGATACCGCCGGTAGAAATCCACTGACCGGCTTTTGGACGGAAGCCGTATTTCACGGCAACAACGATGAAATCACGGGCAACTTCATCGGCAGGGCCAACCAGATCAGACGTGGTTCCCTCTGCGATGACGGTACCGTTTTGTTCGGTTTTCATGACTTCGCCATTCCATTTGGTGTCAGCTGTATAAGCATGTTCAGGGCCAAGCACCAAGCAGCCGGAGCCACAACGGTCGGAGACGATAGCCGGAACACCAAAGTCGCCGCCATTGGTGAGGGCTCCCGATGGCATTTCGGAGCTGACGCACCAGACATCAAACAGATCGGCAAGAGGAGCCGCAGCCACTGCATCCATGCCTTTTTCAAGATAGCTTTCTGCTTTGGCTGAAATGCGCAGGGCAATTTCACCTTCGGACGTGATGCTCAGGGTCTTGAAGCCCGGTACCAGTTTATCAGCCGCTACGATTTCCTTTTCATGCATGGGCGCAAAGAAAATTTCGTCGATGCCAAGGGCCTTCTGGGCCGGAGGGGTAGAGCCACCCACTTTCCAGGCTGCGCCATAGCCAGCGTCTTTTTCAACGACAGATTTAACACGGGCATAAGCTTCCGGCAGGGAAGCTGGCATCATTTCGGCCGTAAGAGTTACGGTTTCAAGCGGAGTGATTACAGTGCGAACGTAAGCGGACATGGTTTTATCCTGTTGTGAGATAGAATATGAGCCGCATATCCTGCTTTGGATTCTGCGGTGTTCAGCGTACGGACTGGTCCGGCGCAGGGCCGAACCAGAAGGATTGTGTCAGTATTCGCCTTCTTGAACCGGGCTCCAGACAGCTTTGTCGATAGCGCCACCCGGATGCATGATGACCTTGGCTGCAATGGCGTGGGCCATGCGGGCTGCTTCATCAACGCTTTTGTCTTGAATGCGCATGCCGATATAGCCGGCAGCAAAGGAATCGCCTGCTCCCGTGGTGTCGACCGGCTTCAGTTTGGCCGGAGGGGCAACTTCCATGCGGCCTTCGTCATTGACGATGATGCAGCTGTTGTCGCCGCCCTTGATGATGGCTTCGCCAGCACCCCAGCCGCGCCATGCGTCGGCAATCTTGTCGGCGTCGCTTTCTTCCCAGAGAGCGGCGTGGTCTTCGCAGCCCACCAGAGCATAGTCGGTAACGCCAGCAGCCTTGCTGAAGACTGCGCGGCATTTATCTCTGTCTGGCCACAGGGCAGGGCGGAAGTTGGGGTCAAACGCTACCTTCACTTTGCCTTTGAGAGAAGCCAGAGCTGCGAGCAGATTGTCGCGCTGGGTGTCGTCCAGAATAGCCAGCGTGATGCCAGAGAAATAGACCATATTGAAGTCGCCAAGCAGCTCGGCAATCTTCTCGACAGACCAGCCGCCAAACATCAGCTTGGCAGCGGCATCATTGCGCCAGTAATGGAAGAAACGCTCGCCGGTTTCATCATTCTCGATCATATAGAGACCGGGATTCTTGCCCTCTACGAGGGTGATATGATCCACCTTGATGCCTTCGCTGGCAAATTTCTCACGCATGCTCTGGCTTTGCATGTCCGAACCAAGGCCGGTAATATAAGAGACCTCTGCCTTGGGAGAAAACTGCCGCACCAGATAGGTTGCTGTATTGAAGGTGTCGCCGGCGAAAGCCTGACGGAAGACCTTCATGCCTTCTGCAAAACCCTCGACGCCCTTTGCCGGCGACAGTTCGATCATGCACTCGCCAATGGAGGCAATCTTAAGCTGCTCTGTCATGCGTTTACTCCTTGCTCTGCTCGCCTGGCCTCAGGGAAGCCAGAAAGCATATTTGATTGGTGCCTGTTTGTTTCTTGTGACATGCGCCCTGAGGGCGAATAGGGATGCGTAAATGAGGGAGCAAGCTCTCTCGGTGTGGCGGTGTGTCCGCTCTCGCAGAGCGATGTTTTGAGAGCTACGCCATCCTGTTGATTGGATCCGGGATAGACGGGCATAAAGTTAGTGGAAAATAACTTAATGCCGTATTGAATTGGACCAACAGTCTGCTCTGGTAGGCCGAGGCGCCTGCCTGTCCTTTTGGCTGCGTTGAAATCTCGCGCACTGTTGGCAAATAATTGGGTAAAATGAGACGCTGTAGGGGCGTGAGAGGCAAGAAAAATATGCGCCAATTTGTCGCGATATTCTTCAGACACATTGCGGCCGACGCATGTATTCAAGGGTGTGATTGGCCGCGTAAACATTCATTCGCCTCAATGTTTTCTGCTTTTATTGTAATGGCTTATCTGGGCCTGGCTGCGAGTCTCATGATGGGTAGACTAAGGGGCTGACCGTGCGTGCGGAATGCGAAGATTTCGTGGTCGACATGAGCCGTCGGTCGAAGACAAAATGCGTGCGCGCATCGCTCTGAGAGCCTCCCTCGGTGCATCGTTATGATTAGATTGAGATCTCGAAAAGTACAATATTGTTGAGGATGCGACATTTGGTCATTCGGTCTGATGCGTATCCGATCTCATCATCTCTTGCAAGACCGCGTCACCAATCACCAAGCGTCAACCCGCCTTTGTTCAAAGCCGGCTCTGCCCCTCGTCATTGGCCAAAAGTGTAGGTGTTTTTTTGTCCTTCAAGGGCTTTTGGTCGGCAAATCTCAATCGCCAGAGACCGGTGTTGGAGTCATTTTCCACCGAAAACATGCCTCTTTTGACTAGGTTTTTGCCCAAAAATACGGGAAAACATCTAGCATTTTTACAAACTGGTGTACCAGATACTGAATGTTAGATTTAATATTTGACGAAACAAAAATCTCTTCATAGGATCGGCCCAGGAGGAAAATATGGCTCATTTGGGAGGACCAGCCGATTATGGCGAGTTCGGAAAACGGACTCTTATGGCTGGGACGCAAACATTGCTGAGAGGACTGTCCATTCTGGAGCTGGTTGGCGACGGAGTGACGAGCGTCAAAGGTCTGTCAGACAGATTGCAGGTTCCGCGTAGCACGATTACGCGCATGATCCACAATCTGGTGACCGAGGGCTACCTCTACCACATTCCCGAAAAAGGCTATTTTCTTGGTGCGCGCCTGGTCGATCTTGGTGATCGTGCTCGTGAGCAGCGCCCGCTGGCGGGTATCGCCCGTCCGTTTCTGGAAGCCTTGTCCGCACAGGTGCTTGATACCATTCACCTTGCCGTGCCAACCAATGATGGTGCGATCATCTACCTGGACAAGATCAACGGCAGCCGCGGTTTCCAGATGCGGTCACGTGTCGGGCTGACCATGCCCATGGCATTTACCGGCCTTGGCAAGGCCATCCTGATGACAATGGACGAGGAGGAGTGGAAGGAATTCTACGACTTCACGTCAAGCCAGACACATCTGAAGGAGGGATGGCCCGAGCTGAAAGGCTATTCTGAGTTCTTTTCCGATCTATCGCTCTCCAGGGAGCGGGGCTATACGTTTGATGATGAAGAGAACGAAATCGGCATTCGCTGCGTAGCAGCGCCCGTCTTTGCCGATGGCAACAGGGCTGTTGCTTCCATTTCCATTTCCAGCACGCTCAATTTCATGCCTCGGGAGCGGATCAATCTGCTCGGGCCGGTGATTGTGAGATGTGCTCAGAAGATTTCTCGGGAACTCGGTTGGAGTAATGAAAAATGAGTCTCTTGATCGCACTTGATTGGGGCACGTCCAGTTTGCGTGCCTATTTGATGGAAGACGGCAAAGTTCTGGACCAGCGGCACAGCCCGTATGGCATTCAGCATCTTCCAGAGCCTGGTGGTGTAAAGGGATATGAGGTCGCGTTTGAGAGCATTTGTGGCGATTGGCGCAAGCAATATCCGGATGTTTCGGTGGTGACCGGTGGTATGGTTGGATCTGCTCAGGGTTGGTCCGAGGCGCCTTATGTGCGGTGCCCTGCCGATCTGAGCGATCTGGCCAAGAAGGCCGGTCAGGCGACCTTGCCCGATGGTGGCACGCTTCATATCGTTCCGGGCGTTCTGCTTGATGATCCGGATCTTGCTCCGGACGTGATCCGCGGCGAAGAAATCCAGATCGCCGGCGCGCTGATTGATCATGATGACTGGTGGCAGGCTTCCCGCATTCTGTTGCCAGGCACCCACTCCAAATGGGTTACGATGAATGGCGGCAAGCTGGAAAGCTTCTCTACCTATATGACGGGTGAAATTTTCGCCGTCCTGTGTGATCACTCCATTCTGGGGCGCCTTATGCCGGAAGAGAAGGCATCCAAGGAAGAAGCCGACAAGGCGTTCGATCTTGGCCTGTCTGTCGCCAAGCATGGCGGGGCAGGGGATCTGACGCATCAGCTTTTTGCCACGCGCACTATGGGCCTGACCGAACGCATGCCCAAGGAAGCGCTCAGCAACTATATGTCCGGTCTGTTGATCGGTAATGAATTGACCTCGGCCACCCGTGAATTGCAGGACGATGCCTCTTTGCCACTGATCATGATCGGTGATGGTGCCCTGTGTGATCTCTACAAACGGGCTCTGGCCAGCTTCGGCCTTGAATGCACCGCGCAGTTCGACAACACGGCGCATATCGGGCTTTGGAATTTCGCAGAAACAAGTGGCCTGATTTAAAGCGGACGACTGGTATCAGCGGTTTAACAAACTGATCTGCTATAGCAGATCTGACATGTAAATATTGAAGGGCAAGAAGATGAAAGCACTTGTATATGCCGGCCCCAATAAAGTTGAGGTCAGGGACGTTCCTGAACCACAGGCGCGTGAAGGCGCTGTAAAAGTGAAGATGCTCTACTGCGGTCTTTGCGGCAGTGACATCGGCATTTATTCCGGCAAGCATCCAAGAGCGAAAGCGCCGCTTATTCTCGGGCATGAGTTTGTCGGCATCGTCGAAACTGCGCCTGGAGGCAGCAAATTTGCTGTTGGCGATCATGTAACGGCTTATCCGCTGATCTCTTGCGGCGAATGCTACCCTTGCAAAAACGGCACGCCTCATGTTTGTCAGACCCTGCATCTGCTGGGCATCGACACCGATGGCGCCATGGCTGACCATTGCTGGGTTGACGAAGACGTTCTGGTCAAGGTGCCAGAAGGGATCTCCGATAAGCTCGCAGCCCTGGCTGAGCCTCTGGCTGTTGTTGTGCGCACGCTGCATCAAGCCAACTTCAAGACCCTTGATCGCTGCGTTGTCATGGGCGCTGGCCCGATCGGTATTCTCACCGCCATCCTGCTGAAGCATTCCGGTGCAGCCCAGATCATCATCTCCGATATTGATGAAGGCCGCTTGGCTCTCTGCAAGGAATTCGGCTTCGATGCAGTCAACGTTCGCGATACCAACTTGATCGACCATGTCAACAAGGCAACCGACAATGTTGGTGTGGATATCGTCTTTGAATGTTCCGGTGTTGAAAGCGCCGCACTTGAAGTGACCAAGCTGACGCGCGTTGGTGGCACCATCTGCATGACCGGCGTTCACAAGGCTCCGCATGCCGTTGATCTCATGGATCTGAACTTCAAGGAACAGACCATGGTTGGCAGCCGCGTTTACACCATGCGCGAATTCGCTGACTCCGTTCCACTTCTGGCCAACATGGCCGAGGATCTGGAAAAAGTCATCTCACAGGTCATTCCGCTGAGCGAAAGCGACAAGATTTTCGACATGGTCGCAGATCCTTCTCTGCGCACCGTCAAGATCCTTGTTGACTGCCAAGCCTGAGCCTGAGGAAAGCAATATGTACAAGCTGGATCTATCCGGAAAAAAAGCCATTGTAACCGGTGGCACCCGTGGCCTCGGGCTCGGCATGGCCGAAGGCCTGCTGGAAGCGGGCGCCGAAGTCCTGATTGTTGGGTCAAGTGAAAAGGCTGCCGAAGTGGCAGCCACCCTCAACAAGGACGGCGCCAAATGCCATGGCCTCGCCATCGACCTTGCCGATGCGGCCTCCCGCGCGGAAGGCTTTGACAAGGCCGTCAGCATGCTGGGCGGAGAGCTGGACATTCTGGTTAACTGCGCCGGCGTTCAGAGCCGTCATGCTTCCGAGGAATTCCCTCTGGAAGACTGGCAGTGGGTTCTCGAGGTCAACCTCAACGCCGTGTTCGACTTCTGCCAGCGCGCAGCCAATGTCATGCTGTCAAAAGGCAAGGGCAAGATCATCAATATTGCCTCTCTGCTTTCCTTCTTTGGTGGCTTCACGGTTCCTGCCTATGCCGCATCCAAAGGTGGCGTGATGCAGTTGACCAAAGCCCTGTCCAACGAATGGGCAAGCAAGGGCATCAATGTCAACGCATTGGCTCCGGGTTATATGGCCACGGACATGAATACCGCTCTTCTGGCCGATGAAGGCCGAAACGCAGAAATCACCGCACGTATTCCGGCTAAACGCTGGGGCAATGGAGAGGACATGAAAGGTCCCCTCGTGTTCCTGGCCTCCCCCGCATCGGACTACGTGCACGGTGTCACATTACCGGTAGACGGCGGCTATCTGGGCCGCTAACCGAAGGAGTTCTCAAATGAAAATCGTCATTACCGATCTTGATCATGCTGATCAGAATATGGAGCGGGATGTTTTTGCCAAGGCCGGTATGGAATTCGACCTGCTGGAATGCAAAACCGAAGATGACCTGATCAACCAGATCAAGGGCTATAACATCGCTCTGAACCAGTATGCACCATTCACCAAACGCGTTTTTGACGCCCTGCCCGATCTCAAGCAGATCATCCGTTACGGTGTTGGCGTGAACAATGTGGATCTGGCTGCAGCGAAGGAAGCTGGCGTGCAGGTTTGTAACGTGCCTGACTATGGCATGCATGAGGTCTCCGACCATGCAATCGCTCTGAGCCTTTCGGTCATCCGCAAAGTGCCGAAGATGGACAAGGCTGTGCATGCAGGCGTCTGGGACTTCACGGTTGCCTCTCCGATCCGCCGTTTCTCCGAAACCACCGTTGGTGTTGTTGGTCTTGGCCGTATTGGTCGCCTCTATGCCAAGAAGATGCATGACCTTGGCTTCAACATCGTTGGATATGACAAATTCTACACGCCAAACGCAGCCGATGGTTCAGATTTCATCAAGGCTGGAACCCTTGATGATGTGATTACACAGGCAGACATTTTTGCTCTCTTCTGCCCGGTCACCGATGAAAACTATCATATGATCGATGAAGCAGCCATCAGCCGCATGAAAGATGGCGTCTATATGGTCAACACCGCACGCGGTGGTCTGATCGATGAAGACGCTCTGGCTGTAGCGCTTAAATCCGGCAAGGTTGCCGGTGCTGCCCTCGACACCACAGAAATCGAACCGTTGCCTGAAGATAGCCCTCTGCGCGCATTGGAAAACTGTCAGTTGACCCCGCACATGGCTTGGTATTCGGAAGATGCTGCCCTGGAATTGAAACGTAAAGTTGCAGAAGAAGCTGTTCGTTTCGCCAAAGGGGAAAGTATTAATTGGGGTTTGGTCCAACTTTGAACCGGACGTCAATTTGTATAATTTCGCGATAAACTTCGAGACATTTACCACAGGAGGAAGAAATGTCCATTAAAACACTTACGCTTGCAGCAGTATTGGCTGTCGGCACAATCGTTTCACCAGCTGTTGCTGAAACCCTTCGTTTCTCCAACGTAACATCCGTATCGGGTAAAGACGCTGGCGTTGAGTTCAAACGCATCGTTGAAGAAAAAACCAACGGGTCTCTGGAAGTGAAACACTTCCCGGACAACCAGCTGGGCAACGACCGCGTCATCACCGAAAGCACCATCTTTGGTGATATCGATATCGGTGTAAGCTCCACGTCTCCGCTGGCTACCCTGTTCCCGGATCTGTATGCATTCGACGCTCCGTTCCTTTTCCTGAGCCCTGAAGATGCATATGCAAAGCTGGACGGTGAAACCGGTCAGGCCATCCTGAAAACCCTTGAGAAAAAAGGCCTCAAAGGTCTTGCTTTCTGGGAAAACGGCTTCCGTAACTTCACCAACAGCAAACAGGCTGTTGCTGAACCTTCCGATCTGGACGGCATGAAAATCCGCACCATGGAAAATGACGTGCATCTGGCTGCATGGCGCGCTCTTGGTGCCAACCCGACCCCGATGGCTTTCTCCGAACTGTTCACCGCTCTGCAGCAGGGCACTGTTGACGGTCAGGAAAACCCACTGGGTATCATCGACGGCAACCGCTTCCAGGAAGTTCAGAGCAACGTGTCTCTGACCCAGCATGTTTATACCCCGTACATCGTTTTCATGAACTTGGATAAATTCAACTCTCTGAGCAAAGAAGAGCAGGACGCCATCACGTCTGCTGCGAAAGAGACCACCACGTTCCAGCGTAACCGCTCCCAGGAACTGGAAAAAGAAATCCTCGTCAGAATCAAGAACGACGGTGTGACTGTTACCGAGCTGACCCCTGATCAGAAAGCAATGTGGCAGAAAAAGATTATTGATGCCAACATCTATGATCTCGTCAAATCCAAAATGGATCATCCTGAATACATGGATGCTTTGCTGAAGAAATAAGCCTCATCAGCCGCTAATTGCGAGGACTGGCCATGCCAGTCCTCGTCCATATGTTGCCATCAATGCCGGTCCCGAAGCGGGAAAGACCTTCCATGCAACATGTGTTTTGCGGCCACTGAATTCGGTACTCGAAAGGGACCAAGTAGATGACCATTCTACGCTTTTTGGACAAGTATTTCGAAATTTCAATCAGCGTCTTTCTCCTGCTCTTCATGACCGCCCTTATCGCGGTGCAGGTTTTCATGCGGTATGTGATGGGGGAATCTCTGTCCTGGTCCGAAGAACTGGCGCGATATGTCTTTATCTGGTTGATCTATTTGATGATCAGCTACAGCGCGCGTGAAATGAAGCATATCAAGATCGACGCAGCGCTGGGACTCTTCCCCCAATCCTGGCAGCGGTGGGTTGTCATTCTGGGTGACCTTCTGTTTCTGGCTTTCGCCCTGTTCATCGTCAAGACCACCTACGAACTGGTGCTCAAGCAGATGATGCTTGACCAGCGTTCAACCGCTCTGGCGATCCCCTTGTGGATGATCTATGCCGCGCCCGGCGTCGGATTCTTCCTGACAGCCATTCGGCAGGTCCAGACCATTATCTGGCGCCTTCGCAATCCTGATAAATCCAACATCGAGGAGTTCTAAGGCATGGTTGCTACAGTTCTCTTTACAAGCCTAGTCCTGTTCCTCATCCTCAATGTCCCTGTCGGCATTGCCATCGGTCTGGCCTCGGCCGCAGCTGCGCTTGCTGCAGAAGCTCTTTCGCCCAACTATATTTCCCAGCAGTTGATTGCCGGTACGGATAGCTTTCCGATCATGGCGATCCCGCTGTTTATTCTAGCCGGTGACCTGATGGGCGCAGGTGGTGTTTCCCGCCGCATCCTTGACGTTGCCAACGTGTTCTTCGGTCGTGTGACCGGTGGTCTTGCCATCGTCACTGTCGCTGTCTGCATGTTCTTTGCAGCCGTTTCCGGTTCGGGCCCGGCCACTGTGGCCGCTGTTGGCTCCATGGTCATTCCGACCATGCTGGAAAAAGGCTATTCAAAATCCTTCACTCTGGCTCTCGTCGCAACTGCCGGATCGATCGGGGTTATCATCCCTCCCTCCATCCCGATGGTTATCTTCGGCGTTGCGACGGGGACGTCCATTTCCAACATGTTCATGGCTGGTATCGTTCCGGGCTTTCTGATCGGCTTTGCGCTGATGGGCTGGAGCTACATCTATGCCAAGAAAGCCGGAATTGCAGGCATTGAGGGCAATTTTGATTGTCGTGTCGCTGCAAAACTGATGTGGGAAGCCAAATGGGCTCTCTTGAACCCGGTCATCATTCTTGGCGGCATCTATGCGGGCATCTTCACCCCGACGGAAGCGGCTGCAGTTGCTGCGGTTTATGCCTTGCTCTGCGGTCTGGTCTTCTATCGTGAAATCAGCTTCTCGCAGTTGCTCAAGACCGTTGCGCGCTCCTGTTCCACAACGGGTACGACGATGGTTATTCTGGGCTGTGCAACCGCCTTTGCCAAGATCCTGACCATCGAGCAGATCCCGGTTCAGGTGGCAGACCTGATGACGACGATTTCGGACAACCCGATCATCATTCTCATGATCATCAACGTGCTTCTGCTGTTCGTTGGCTGTGTCATGGATACCACGCCAGCCATTCTGGTGCTGTCTCCGATCCTGTTCCCTGTGGCAACCTCCATGGGTGTTGATCCGATCCACTTCGGCATCATCATGGTGGTCAACCTGGCAATCGGGTTCATCACTCCACCTTTGGGTATCAACCTGTTCGTGGCGGCAAGGGTCGGCAACGCCCAGCTCGGCACCGTGGTACGAGGTATCATACCTTTCGTTGCGATCATGATCGTTCTCCTCTTGATCATATCCTACATACCACCCGTCTCGATTGGCATCTTCAGCCTACTGGGTCGATAACCATCCGGACCTCGCTCTCTCCTGGAGCGAGGTCTACTCTTCCCCAATTCTCTGTGAAAGTGTGAACCATGAACTTTGAACAGTTTGTCGGGCAATGCCCTCTTGTTGCCATTTTGCGCGGTCTGGCTCCCGAAGAAGCCCTTGGTATGGGTCAGACACTGGTCGATGCCGGCTTTAGCATCATTGAGGTTCCACTCAATTCGCCGCGCCCCTTTGAAAGCATTTCGATCCTGCAGGAAAGCCTTGGCCGCCGCGCATTGATTGGCGCCGGTACGGTTTTGAGCACCGATGCGGTCGATAGTGTAGCTGCTGCGGGGGGCAAGCTGATTGTCATGCCTCACTGCAACACCAAAGTAATTTCCTACGCCAAGTCTCTTGGCCTTTATTGCGTCCCCGGCATTGCAACACCAACTGAAGCTTTTGCTGCGCTTGATGCTGGTGCGGACGCCCTCAAGCTCTTCCCCGCAGAAAGTGCGGCTCCTGCAGTGGTCAAGGCCATGCTGGCCGTTCTGCCCAAATCCACGCGCATCCTGCCGGTGGGCGGTATCGCGCCTGACACGATGGTGGACTATTGGGCCGCAGGAGCCGCAGGGTTCGGCCTGGGCAGCGCACTCTACAAGGCGGGCATGTCCGTCGATCAGGTTGGCACCAATGCTGCCGCCTTCATCGAGGCGATCAATGTTTTGAAACAGAGCTGACAGCCTGCCGCTTCATTTCCCTCCAGACCCCACACAGGAGAAATTATCAATGGTAAAGATTACTGATGTCGTCGTAAAAGACATCCGCTTTCCAACGTCCAGAAATCTGGACGGTTCTGATGCGATGAATGAAGCGCCGGACTATTCGGCAACCTATGTGATCCTCAAGACGGACAAGGGCGAGGCTCTTTCCGGTCATGGCCTGACCTTCACCAACGGTCGAGGCAACAATCTGGTTGTGGCTGCAGCCGAAACCCTTGCCAAATCTTTTGTCATCGGCAAGGAACTGGGCGATATCACAAAGGATTTCGGCACTTTCTGGCATGAGCTGGTCGCCGGGGATTCCCAATTGCGCTGGCTTGGCCCTGAAAAGGGACTTGTTCATCTGGCAACGGCTGCTCTGGTCAATGCCCTATGGGACATGTGGGCCAAATCCGAAGGAAAACCGGTCTGGAAGCTGTTGGCTGACATGACGCCTGAAGAGCTGGTGCGTTGCGTGGACTTCACTTACATCGAAGATGCCATCACTCCGCATGAAGCCCTTGCCATGCTCAAACGCAAGGAAGCAGGTAAAGCTGCCCGCGAAGCCGAAATGCACGAGAAGGGCTTCCCGGCCTATTCAACTGCGGCTGGCTGGCTTGGCTATTCTGAAGAAAAGATGCGCCGTCTGGCTCGTGAAGCTGTTGAAGGGGGCTGGACCCACCTCAAACAGAAGGTTGGTGCGGACATCGAACAGGATGTCGAGCGCGCCCGCATTCTGCGCGAAGAACTGGGCTGGGATCGTCATCTGATGATGGATGCCAACCAGATCTGGGGCGTTGAAGAAGCGATTGCCAATATGCGTCGTCTTGCCGAGTTCGATCCGCTCTGGATCGAAGAGCCGACAAGCCCGGATGATATCCTCGGCCACAAGGCAATCAGGGACAGCATCGGCAATATTGGCGTGGCAACCGGTGAACATGCGCATAACCGTGTCATGTTCAAGCAGTTCTTCCAGGCCGAAGCCTTCGACTTCTGCCAGCTCGATCCGGCGCGTCTTGGTGGCGTCAACGAAGTGCTGGCCGTGTTGCTGATGGCGGCCAAATATGACGTGCCGGTCTGCCCGCATGGTGGCGGCGTTGGCCTGTGCCAATATTCGCTGAATATCGTGCTGTTCGACTATATCGCAGTGAGCGGAAGCCTCGAAAACCGCGTTCTGGAATATGTCGATCATTTGCACGAGAATTTCGAAGAGCCGCTGACCGTCAAGAATGGTCGCTACTTCCCGGGCAGCATGCCCGGCTATGGCGCAACACTCAAGGCAGATTCCCAAGAGCGGTTTGCCTTCCCCGATGGCGTGGAATGGGCCGAGACGGTTTGATCTCCCCCACTGAACCGATTGAATAAATCCATTCCTGCCTAAAGCAGAACCGCAAAGCGCCTGTCACTTTGCGGTTCTGTAATTTTGGGCCTCAGAGCACTGATTAGGCACTCCGGCGACGTCCTTGCGTGGGGCAGAGAGAGCCTAGAAAGACCAGCCCAGCTTCATGCTGACGGCATGGCCGCGCCCCTCATCGCTAAAACGTCCTTCATACTCAACCTTGGCTTCAAGGGTGTCCCCGATAAAGGCCTGAAAACCGGCGCCCAACGTTGCCTGCATGTCATCGCGATCAACCGTCAATTTCTGCGCTGCATTGCTGATCGCCGATGAAGTGAAACTCTGGGTGAGCGTATCATCATTGAGCCCGAAGCGCACACCGGCATCCATATAGGGCCGGATGGTGGCGTTTGCCCCTTCGCTCTTGAACGCGGTGCCAAAACGAATATGGGGATGGAGGTCGAACAGGAAGTGGTTGTCCTCCTCCACCTTGATATTGAAGGCACCGCCGTCCTTTTCCTCATAGCCGAAATCGTGAATCCACGACATGTCCAGATCCACCAGCGGCATGAAGAAGAGTGGCCCCAGCTCCAGCTCACGTCCTGCACGCAGACGCGCCGACAGACCAAAGCTCTTCTGGTCTGACAGGGCACGCGCCCCGGTTGGTACGATGCGGCTGCTCGAAGCGGTGCTGTAGGAGGCGGAAAGCCCTGCTGTTGCCAGCCATGGCCCCTCGGTGTATTTCACCACGCCGCCTGCATGATAGGAGGTGCCGCTGCTGCTCAGGGTCGTACTGCTCATGTCATTGAAATTGACATTTGCCCCAATGCCAAGCCGCCACACATCGCCAAAGGCAACCTGACGCCCCAATGACAGACCCGTCATATTGGCCTTGCGACCGTCTGAAAAGCTGAGGCTGGTGTTGTGATTGATCTTGAACCAGTTGCATTCGGCTTCGCTGATGGCTGCATAAGAGCCTTCGCTTGTGCCGCAACTGTGCAAGTTGCTCAGATGGGCGACGCCATTGTCATGCTGGCCGATGGTCTGACCGAAATGCTTGGTGGCATCCAGTGAATTGGCCAACATGTCGCTTACCGCTTCGGTGGAGGTCTGTTTTGCCGTGAAGAGCAAGAAGTCATAAAGGCTCTGATCATCGATGGTCCCGCCTTGCATCCAGTCCTGCACCTTGGCATCCATGGTCTGTGCAATTGTCAGACTGTTGCCGCTCAATCCCGCATCAAGGAAGCTGGCCTTGACCCCGGTCAGAACGACCTCGCGTCCGCTATCGGACAACTGCTTGGAGAAGGTGAGCACCGGTGTATCCACCACATGATCAAGCAGAGATCCCGAGGGGGCCTTTGCCAGATCAACAATGGTTACATCGCCGGAAAACGAACTGAAGCTGCTCAAATAAGGATTGAAGGTGCCCTCAAGCACATTGATGTGGTCGGCCTCGATCATCGCACCAGTCGCGGCGCCCGGATCGATTTCAAGGAAATGGCGTGAGCCAGAATAGCTGTCATAGACGGCAAGCTTGCTGGCCGCGCCATCAATATCACCCTTGTTGTGAAGGACCAGCCGTCCTGCTTCTTCAGCTGCGATCATGCCGCGCACCAACCCGCCATACTCAACAGTAATGGTGCCATAGCCAGAGGTCTTGATGGCATGCTGCTTGGCATCATAGGTCTGGGCCGAACTTCCATCCGCCTCGACAGCTCCCACTGTGCCTGCAATATCAATGGTGAAACGACCATGATCATCAATTGCCTCGATGGCGCTCGTGGCGGTGCTGCTGTCCAGAGCAAGAATGGTCGCGTCGGATTGAATATCAAGACTGGTTGTCGTGTGGGCACCGTTACCGCCGCTCCCGGAGGTGTTGTCCCTTGGAACGTTGCGCAAGCGGATCGCGGCCCCTCCTTCACCGCTGGCTGATATGGCCCCATTGCTGGTGACCTTGATGCTGTCATCCGTGTTCCAGTTGTTGGCAAGGGCATATAGGCCCACAGACCCTTCGCCACTCACCACAATGGAGCCGGATTGTTCAATCGAGACCGCGCCTGAATTGGCCAGGCCGTGGTTGCCATAAATCGCCAGTCCATCGCTGCTCTGCGACAGAATCGTCGAGCCTGCTGTACTGGCGGCAAAAATGCCGTGGGCATAGGCGCCGGTGGTTGCGATGGTGCCGTCTGCATAAATCTCCACTGTGCCGCCGTGGCCGCTATCATCATTTTTGTCATAGCCTGAAGACGTCTGTGCGGTGTAATCTGTGATGGTCGTATCGCCAAGCAAATTGAGCAAACCGCCACTTGTCGATGATTGGGCGAAGATGCCATGCGAGCCATCGCCGTGGGTCGTGATGCTTGCGCCATCGACCAAATTCACATAAGCGGTTCCGGCAGATTGATCAGACACATAGCTGTGCAAATGCACGCTGTCGCCAGCGTCCAGACTGACAAGGCCCCCACCCCCACCGATGGATTGAGCCAGAATGCCGTAAGATTGTTGCCCGGTAGTGGTGATGTCGCCCCAGTTGGTAATGCTGGCCGTTTCTCCATTGGCACTTGAAGGGCTCTTGGAGCTGCCATAGAAAATATAAGGTGTTGCAACCGCCGCACTGGCCAGATTGGTCACTGAAACCATGCCGCCCCCGCCGCCAATTGACTGGGCCACCAGGGCGTGAGAGCCATCGCCCGAGCTGGAGATGGTTGCATGATTGGCAATGCGCGCTTCGCTGCTGAACCCGCCAACCGCATTATTCTTGCCAAGACGGGCGGTCAGACTGGTTGTTGCGCTGTCCACTTGCCCCAGCTGAGCCAGGGCCTGACCGCCGCCACCGCCGATGGATTGGGCAACAACGCCAGAGGAGAAGGTGCCCGCCGTCGTGATCGTGCCATCATTGAGGGTGGCCTCGGCCTTTGCGCCATAATTTTCGTCTTTGTCCAGCTTCACCTCAGAGCCAAGAATGAATTCCAGACTCTGGGAAGAGAAGGAGACCGTATCTCCGATGACAGAGGACACGAGTCCACCACCCCCGCCAATGGACTGGACAAGGGCCCCGTGACTGAGATCACCGTTGGTTGTAATGTGCGAGGTGGCATCGCTGACAACCAAATCGGAAATTGCGCCATGGCCCGCGCTATCCGTGGCTGCCGTGCCTAGGGAATAGGTTGCTGTATATTCGGAACCCGCGCCCGCCAGATAGCTGCTGAAAATGCCCGAGGAATAGGTACCGCCACCATTGCCGATGGCCTGCGTGACAACGCCGGGGGAGGCGGTGCCATGGGTGATCACGATCGCACCATCCTCGACATAGGCTTTGGCATCGCCGCGCACCCGCCCGCCGGGAATGATATCGACAAAGAACAAGAAGGATTCGCTTGTGCCCAGCCGGGAGGTCAGATCATAGTGGCTTGTCAGGGCTGCCCAGGTATCCGGGAGGTCGTCCTCGTTGAGCGTTGCGTCCGCAGCCTCAATGAAACCGCCATCGCCACCGCCGCCGCCGATGGTCTGGGCGAGCATGCCGATGGAGAGATCTCCGGTTGTTTGCGTGATGCTGCCTGCTTTGGCTGCAATGGTGGCAAAGCCGCCTGATCCGTTTGCGCCCGCATGGGCCCCATGCGTTTGGCTGAGTTTAATCGTGCGGAAAGCGCCAGCAACGCGATCATCCGCATAAGAGCTTGGATCTTGGGTAAGATCAGCAGAAAAGGAAGTGACCGTGCCTGCGGTGCCGCCACCGCCGCCGATGGATTGAGCGACCATGCCGTGGGCATTGTAGCCCGAGGTTGAAATCCCGTTTTCGTTGGAGATGACGACAGTCATGCCATCGCCTCCAGCTCCGCCGCTTCCGCCCAAAAGCGTGGTGCCCGTAAGACCGGCAGCTTCCAGAACCTGCCCCTTGAGGCTGTCCATGACGGGATCTGATTCAGAGCCCTCTTCTTCTCCACCTTCGCCCTCTTCTGAGCCTTCTTCATCGTCTCCGCTGGGGACGGTCAGATCAAAAGAGGTTACGTGGCCGCCATTGCCGCCACCACCACCGATGGATTGGGCTACGATGCCAGATGAACGGTTACCGGTTGTGATGATGGTGCCATAATTGGTGACGCTGTTGGTCTTGCCGTCGACCCCGCCGTCACCGCCAATGGCTCCGCTGCCGCCTATGGTTTGATCGGCATTGATGTCGCCCTTTTCTGTTGAAATGGCCATGGAGGTGGAATTGCCACCATTTCCGCCGCCACCGCCGACGGACTGGACCAACATGCCAAAGGCTGCATCGCCCGTGGTTAGAATGGAGCCTGCATTCTCGATGGATATGGTTCCGGCGCGTCCGCCCGCTCCCCCTTTGCCACCCACTGTGCTGGAAAGCTGATAGGAGTCACCGCCATCCGTAAAGGCACCAGCAACGGACAGGCTGTCCCCGCCATTTCCGCCACCCCCGCCGATGGATTGCGCCAGAATGCCGTGGGCATTGCCGCCCGCTGTCTGGATATCGATCTGTTCGGGGCCAAAATTGTTGCTGGTCATGACGATATCATCCCCATGCCCCCCGTCGCCCCCTGTGCCACCCACTGTCTGGTGGCGCGAGATTGTCGCGTCTGCCGCTGCTGAAATCGCCAGATTGGTCGCATCACCCCCATTGCCGCCGCCGCCGCCGATGGATTGGAGAATGAGGCCGGATGCATTTTCGCCTGAGGTCGTGATGGTGGCATTGCTGCCGCCGCTTTCGTAAGCCTTGACGGTGATCTGTCCGCCATCCCCGCCACTGCCGCCCGAACCGCCAACAATGTGGGTATCCGAGAGGCTGGTGCCTGCCGAGCCGGTCAGGGTGATGGCGCCTGCCGACCCTCCGTTGCCACCGCCACCGCCAATGGATTGCAGAATTGCACCCGCCGCATTGTCGCCTGCCGTTGCGATGCTGCCAGACATGGCGAGCTCAACGGTGTCGCTGTGTCCGCCATCACCACCAGAGCCGCCAACCGTTTTGGTGCGAGTGATGGAAGCATCTTCAGAAATGGAGGCATTGAGCGACTTCGCATCGCCTCCATTGCCGCCGCCGCCGCCGATGGACTGCGCCAGAATACCTGAGGCGTTGGCCCCGTAAGTCTGGATGGCGCCGTCATTGGCCACGGTGACCGAGCCCCCGCGCCCACCGGAGCCACCCGCGCCACCAACGGCTACCGAGTTTGAAAAACTGGGTGTGCCGACGCCAACAGACAGGCTCACCGAAGCTGCCGACCCGCCATTGCCTCCGCCTCCGCCGATGGATTGGGCGATGATGCCGACCGAATTGGTGCCAGCAAGCGCATCATCCGCGAGGCCCGTAACAATGCTGTTGCCGCTGCCGTTGACAATATAGATGTGGTCACCGTCACCGCCCGAGCCACCCTTACCACCAATCGCTGTGGCAGAGGAAAGACCAAAGCCTGTCGCGCTGGCAAAAGCCTGACCGCCAGCGCCGCCACCTCCGCCAATGGATTGAGCCAGAACCGCTGTCGAATTGTTGCCTTGGGTCAGGATGGTGCTGTCATGCATTTCCACCTGAATGGTGCCACCATCACCTCCGTTGCCGCCTTGCCCACCCACTGCGGTGGAGTCGAGCAGAGAACTGGCGCTGGCGCTGCCTGCCATGCCGCCCCCGCCGCCGATGGATTGCAAGATGAGGCCGTCCGACCAGTTGCCGGTGGTCTTGATGATGGCGCTGTCACTCAACTCTGCACCCAGATGCCCCGCATTGCCTCCCGGTCCGCCATCACCGCCCACAGCAACTGCTGAGAAAAAACCGCTCGCCTCGGCATCGCCGCCGCGTCCACCATTGCCCCCGATGGACTGCATATGAACCCCGGCGGAGAGATCGCCAGTGGTCAGGATATTGAAGGTCTGGCTGTCAAGCACGGTGCCTGATGCTGGGCCTGATGCGTTGAATGTGACGTCGCCGCCATGGCCGGCCGAGCCACCATCACCGCCATGAGCGCTGCTGCTGCCGACCTTGTCGCTACCACCGTCTTCGCCATTGCCGCCGATACTGGTGGCAAAAACGCCACTTGAGAAAATTCCGGATGTTTCAATGGTATTGTTGACAGTGATATCGATGCTCCCGGCATCACCACCGTCGCCGCCTTCTCCGCTGCGTACGCCGCCATTCCCGCCAATGCCCGGATTGGAAAAGGCAACGATGCCATCCGCAGCGGTGCCGTTGGTCTGGATGGTGCCGGAGTTTGTGACCGAAATTTCTCCCTTGGAGCCGCCGGTGCTGCCTCCATCGCCCCCATCACCACCATGATGACCGGAGCCGCCATCGCCAGCTGTTCCCCCTTCGCTGATCGCCTTGATGCCAAAGCCGCCAGTGCCGGAGGTGTTGATGCTGCCGGAGTTGGTGACCGAGACATTGCCCGCATGGCCGCCATTTCCGCCATCGCCCGCATAGCTTTTGCCTTCACCATGGCCACCGTCGCCCCCATTGCCTCCCAGACTTTGCGCGAAAATACCGTAGGCGTCGTCTCCCGAGACGATCAACGCCCCCTGGTTTTCGACAGAAACTTCGCCGCCATCACCGCCATTTCGGCCATCTGACGCGGGGTGGCCTTCGCCGCCATCATTGCCGCTATAGCCCATGCTGCGGGCAAAAATCGCAGCACCGTCATCACCTGTAATCGATATTGTTGCGCTGTTGGTGACAGATACTGTCCCTGCCGATCCGCCAGTACCGCCATAGCCACCCACATGACCGGTTCCGCCTGTGCCAGCCTCGCCCCCTGTTGAAAGAGCATCAATGCCACGCGGCTTGTCTCCGCTCGAAGATATATCACCGCTGTTAACGACGGTGACGGAGCCACCGTTTCCTCCATCTCCGCCATAGCCGCCATAGTGATATTCCCCGGCTTCATTATGGCCGTCATTGCCATCGCCCCCAAAGGAAAAGGCGCGAATACCCGCGCCACTATGGCCGGTAATGGTCATTGTGCCAGAATTGGTAACGGATACGTTGCCGCCGTCGCCTCCATTGCCACCGCTTCCGCCATTGTGATCGCCCGAAATATATCCCGGTTGGCCCCCATCGCCGCCCTGGCTTAAGGCGCGGATGCCTGTCGCAAGGTGACCGTCAGCCGTCATGGAGGCCGTCGAGGTGATGGTGATCGTTCCACCAACACCACCATCGCCACCGGACCCCCAATGCTTGTAAAACATCTTCTTTTCTGTGCCACCAAAGCCGGTGCCGCCATCGCCCCCTTGCGAAAGGGCATAAACGACATTCACATCGTCTCCGCTGGCCAATAATGTTCCAGCGACGCTGCTGGTGATGTCTCCGCCGCGCCCGCCCGCGCCGCCGTTGCGCCCATAGGAATAGGTGCGCCCCGTGCCGCCTGTGCCCCCTTTACCCGCCGTGGAAACAAGGCTGAAGAGCGAGTCTCCAGAGGGCAGGTCAAGACCATTGGCATAGATGGTATCAGTGGCAGAAAAGGGTAGGGAAATATCGCCCCCGTTGCCGCCTGTCTGGCCATAAGTGCCAAAATGGTTGGCGTCAGAGTGGTCCTCGCCCTTATATCCCGTGCCGCCCGTGCTTTGCAGGATATAGGGGGTGTTCACAATCGTCCAAAGAATAAATACGTCGCAGGAAATGTCTGATGCGCTGTGGCCATAAGAGCCTGTGGTGGTCACAGACTGATAGCTGGAGGTCAACGTACATGCCCCAGCAACGAGCGTTGATGCCCCCATCATCAAGCTTGCAAGAGCCGTCTTGATGATGAACCTTTTAGCAGAAACGCAGCGTCGATTGCTGGAATACATACGTAAACCTTTTGTTAATATATTGAAATAATTACGCAAAAATACTTTTATAGTAAAAACGATTCCAGACTAGATGTCTACTTGGAATAATTCAGAAAAATACATACCAATTTTAGCAAAAAGGAGGCTCTACACATTCTGGACTGGTCAATTTTGCTGCTTATTACGCCAAAGGACAGTCAAAAAAATTCTGAGTGCGCTAAAGGGCGTGCTGATTGTAAAGGAAAGGTCGGGAGGAGAAGAGGGGGACATAACACCGCAAAAAGAAAAAGGGCGACCGAGCGGTAAAGCGGTCACCCCTTTTATTCAATCATGTCGGCACGAGGCCCGACACGCGCTCGATTTCAATCATGCAGAAACGGTGTGTGATTTAACCGGTGTGTGACGTTTGGAAGAGCGCTGTGCTGGAGATGTCTCGTGTGTTCTAAACAAACGGGACAGCAGGGAGTGGAATTGTTTTGAGCGCTCAAAATGGCCGCGTACAAGGGCGTGGTTGATTTCGTTGTGGCTCAAATATCTCATTTTCTGTTCCTATCTTGGCAGGAGTTAAGAAATGTACATTCCTTTATTGAGTGTTATATTAGCATATATATTCCTGCTCATGAAGCATTTCCAGAGCCAGTCCCCCTCCTCGAACGCAGGAAAGAAGAAATGATGCACCAAAGCTTCGTATTTTCCCTCTGTTGGAGAGAAAAATCCATTTTTTGAAAAATGAAGGAACATGTTGTTCGATAATTTTAAGAACGGTTGTGGATTGTTCTCAATTGCGCGGAATTTTCGGAAAATATATGAAAAGCAAATGCCTGCACCTTTGTAAAATAATTACAAAGGTGCATTGACACAAACGACGCAGGATATGCCCAATTTGTCTGGCTTAGCTACCCTGAGCTTTGGCACCCACCGTTATGGTTTGATCGGGCTCCGCTTTAGACAGCGTCTGCTCTTTGTTCAGTTGTTTGGAGATCTCGGACATGACGAGTTTGGCCCCGGTAAGGCTCACATGGTCATCATCAACATAAAGCGAATGGCCATTCTGTTCCTGAATACAAACGCCAGCGTCATTTCGACAAAAGACGTTCCGCACATCGACAATCGAGATATTCGGGCTCTCCTTGCGTGCCATGCGCAGCAATTCAAGCGCATTTTTTTCCCTGTCATCATACCAGGAGACGGGATAATTCAGCACGGATCGGTCGAGTAATAGCGCTCTTGGCACATCAACCCCGACTTCCGGCACAGGGCCAAACAGGGTCACGGGCCGGTAGTTGGCCACTTTGGCGAGGAATTTCGCTGAATAGGTCAGCAGGTCAGGTTGTGATGTGAGATCTGTTTTGGATGCTCCGGCAATGCGGGTATGGGAGAAGGGATGATCATCCATCAGACCGTCGGGCCGCTTGAACGCGCCCCCCTCAATGTGAGAAGCCCATCGCGCGGCCACATAGACCCCCTCAACATGCGGATCATGCGTGGCGAAGTCATAGGCGCTATCAAGAAAGGCCATACGGCTTTCACTATCCGGCATGCCTTCCCGATAGGTGCCCGCAATCGGGTAGAGAGTGTTTTTTGTAAAGGCAATCAGGCCATATCCCTCTTGCGCGAGGGTCTTTTTGAGTTCCACAAAGAAGGCCATGGCGTGGCTGTCGCCAACCAGCACATAGTATTTGTTGAAGTCCAAAGACGCCCGGCAATAGTCCATGCTCAGATTGGTCGCCTGATGGTGAAAGTGGCAGGCGTCATAAATACTGGCTGATGCGATCGTTGTGTCATTGTTCGCGTTGACTCCGTCATTGCGAATGTTCCAGACGCCCGAGACGATGAGCATGGCGGTCGTGGCCGCGCCCAGCGGAAAGACGGCTCTGCGAACAACAACCTTGCGGTTTCGAAATGGCTGCTCGATATAGCGCCAGCTAAGATAGGCCCAGATAAAGGTCGAGACGCACAGAAAAACAGACACCGTGCTGCTCAGCTCATGCAGACTGCGATAGCGGGCAAAAGCCAGTAGAGGCTGGTGAAACAGATAGGCGCTGTAGCTGATCAGGCCAATGCCGACCAGTATCCGGATGCGCAAAAGGCGATTGACCAGTGTTCCTCTGGTTGCAAAGAGAATGAGAAGAGCGGTACCAACCGTCGGCACCAGAGCTGGGAAACTCGGAATGGCTGTTTGTGGATCAAAAAACAGGATGGAGCCGACAACAGCCGCGAGCCCGATACCGCTCAACAGATTGCGCATCAGAAGGGGCTGAGTAATCTGCCTTTTCTCCATATGCAGCGCCATAAAGGCGGCAAAGACGCCAACCAACAGTTCCCAGGCGCGCGTCGGCATCAGGTAGAAGGCGGCGACAGGCTTGTTTATGACGCCCCAGTGAGCGATGCAGAGGCTGGCGACAAAGGCCAGAGCCAGCAATAACAAAGTGGCCTTTTTGCCAAAGCGCCATGCGATCATCAGGAAGAGCGGGAAGAAAATGTAGAATTGCTCTTCAACCGCGAGGCTCCATGTATGCAGCAGGGGGCGAAGCTCGGCTGCCGTATCGAAGTAGCCGGATTCCTGCCAAAACAGGATGTTGGAACAAAATGTTGCCACTGCAACGAGGCTGCGGGAAAAGCCTTCCATATGGATCGGGCTCATCAAATACCACGCAGCCATAAAGCTGAGTGCAAGCGTGACAAACAGGGCAGGCAGAATGCGCCGGATGCGCCTCTCATAAAAGGTGATGATGCTGAAATTGCCGCTCTCCAGATCACTGATCAGGATTCGCGTGATGAGGAAGCCACTGATGACAAAAAAGAGATCGACGCCCAGAAAGCCCCCTTTCAGAAACCCTAGGCCTGAATGGAAGACGACAACGGACAGAACAGCTATGGCCCGGATGCCGTCGATTTCTGGTCGATATTGCATCTTGCTCATGGGACGGCCTTTAAAAAATACAGACTGAAATATGACTGGGACTTTCAAATTATAAGTATATTTACCCTTTTTCCGAGGCTCCTACAAACTGAATTGAATTTTATGATTAATTTACCAAGCTTCTGCTGAGCCTGCTTTTGCACAATTTAAGGCGAAGAGGCAGCCATTTTTCGTTCTTGCCGCGCAATCGAGTCCTCACCTTTTCCGATCACAGCAGGATAGGGAGTCTGCTTGACGCCTTCATCTCTCGCAAAGACAGGTTGGAGCGTATGCTCGCTACACCGGGTAGCTTGCGCAAGACGCTGTCGACAAAGGCGCTATAGTCGTCCAGATCCCTGGCAACAATAACCAGCAGAAAATCGTCATCGCCCGTCGTGTTGTGGCAGGAGAGGATATTCGGGCTATCCTCGATGATGCGCTGGAACTCGCGTGTTGCGTCCTGACTGTGGTCCGAACAGCGCAGTTGGACAAAGGCCATGACACCAAGCCCAATTTTCCGGCGATTGAGATTGGCCTGATAACTCTCTATCACACCGCTCTCTTCCAGCTTTTTAAGGCGCCGCCAACATGGTGTTTCGCTCATGTGCAGATGCTCTGCGAGTTTGGCGTTGGATAGACGCCCGTCGCTCTGAAGCTGTTCGAGAATTTCTACATTCACCTTGTCCATATCGATCATGAGCAGACTCTTTTACTAATGTCGGTCTTTGTGGGGGATTCTGCTCTGATATTCGCGGGAGAAAACAAGAATGGCAAGGCTCTTGCGCAAAAAATGCGTAAAGTGACAGAAAGATACTTTACTGCAGAGGATGTTCGGCGATGAAAGCTGTGCTGTATGAGCAATTTTGTGAAACCCCGAAAATCGTGACCCTGACCGACCCGACCCCGGAGCCTCATGGCATTGTCATCAAGGTGGAAGCAACCGGCGTCTGCCGCAGCGATTGGCATGGCTGGATGGGGCATGATCCGGATATCGAGCTGCCCCATGTGCCCGGACATGAATTGGCTGGCGTTGTCGCCGCCGTTGGCAAGGATGTGCGCAACTGGAAGATTGGTGATCGGGTGACGGTGCCCTTCATTTGCGGCTGTGGTGCCTGTCCGGACTGTCACTCCGGCAACCAGCAGGTCTGCAGCCATCAGGAGCAGCCCGGCTTTACCCATTGGGGCTCCTTTGCCGAATATGTCGCCATTCATCAGGCCGACCTCAATGTCATCGCTCTGCCCGAAGACATGAGTTTTGCCACTGCAGCCAGCCTTGGCTGCCGCTTTGCCACATCCTTCCGCGCAGTCGTGGATCAGGGCAAAACATCGGCAGGCCAGTGGCTCGCCGTGCATGGTTGCGGCGGGGTGGGTCTGTCTGCGGTAATGATCGCCAACGCCGTAGGCGCCAATGTCATTGCGGTCGATATCGATGACAAGAAGCTGGCTTTGGCAAAAGAAATGGGGGCGGTTGCTGCCATCAACAGCACTTCAGTGGCTGATGTTACCGAGGCGGTCATGGATATTTCAAAGGGGGGTGTTCATGTCTCCCTTGATGCGCTGGGAAATCCGGTGACATGCTTCAACTCGATCCAGAATTTGCGGCGGCGCGGCAAGCATGTGCAAGTTGGCCTGATGCTGGCAGATCATGCCACCCCGTCGGTTCCTATGGCCAAGATCATTGGTCAGGAGCTTGAGATTCTGGGCTCTCACGGCATGCAGGCCCATCGCTATGATGCGATGCTGGCCATGGTTCAATCAGGCAAGCTCGATCCGGCTCGTCTGGTCGGAAAGGAGATCAGCCTTGCCGAAGCACCCGAGGCGCTCACAACCATGGACAGCTTCCAATCAATCGGAGCCACGGTGGTTACCCGCTTCTGAGTGGGATAGGGAGGGTGGCCTTTTAAAAGGGGCCGCCCTGTAAACCATCTGTGCCTGATGACCGGCCAAGGGGCCACAAGAGCCTAATGGGAATGGGCATCCTCAAGCTCTGCAAACCATGTGTGCAGATAGATGCGCTCAAGCCCCATCAAGAGGACGGCACTGCCAATGCCTGTGGCCACAATGATCGGATCTGACTGAAGTTTCATCGCGATAAATGCAATCAGAACCACCGCGTCCGCCACCAGAGCAGATATCAGGATCGCTGGCTTGGCGCCTGTCTTCTCACGGCGATAGCGGAACACGCCCCAGTGGATGATCATGTCCATGATGAGATAGAAATACACGCCCAGCGAAGCGATCCGGCTCAGATCGAAAAAGACAGCCAATATGGCAGCGATGACCACAGTATAGACGAGGGTATGCTTCTGGATCGGGCCGGGCATTCCGAAATGGCCATGCGGGATCAGTTTCATTTCGGTGAGCATCGCAAGCATGCGGGACACTGCAAAGACACTGGCAAGAACGGCTGACGCGGTGGCAACGACGGCGAGGACGACTGTCAGCATGAAGCCGATCTGACCAAGCGCCGGTTGGGCCGCCTTGGCGAGAGAATAGTCTCGGGCTCTGATGATTTCGTCAATTGAAAGGCTTGATCCGACACCGAAGGCAACAAGCAGATAAATCGCTACACAAAGCATGATGGCAATGGCCCGGCCGACATTGCGATGCGGCTTTGTGATTTCTGCGCCGCTATTGGTGATGGTTGTAAAGCCCTTGAAGGACAAAATCGCGAGCGCCACAGAGGCAATCGAGCCCGTATAGCCGAAATCCTTGTTTCCCTGCAGCGCTTCTGAAAAGGAAAATCCGCTCGACCAAAGAGCTAAGATACCAAACAGGGCGATGCCGCCAATTTTCAAAACCGCCATGGCAATGGAGAACATGCCGATCGAGCGGTTGCCAGCTATATTGACGAGAAATGCAAACAGGATGCCCCCAACCGCCAGAACAGGCACGAGTGGGCCGCTCGTAATATCAGATGGTTGAAGCAGATAAGTCGCGACGGTTCGGGTAACGAGGCTCTCGGCAATAACCATACTGAGCGCCATCAGCAGGGCAGCCCCACCCGTGATGGCTCCCGGTCCATAGCATTTGCTCAGGATCATCGCGATGCCGCCCGAGGAGGGCCAAGTGTTGGACATCTTTACATAGGAGTGCGCACTTAATCCCGTAATGATGGCCCCTGCAATGAAAGCCAAGGGGAAGAGGGGCCCGGCCAGTTCTGCGATCTGACCGGTGAGGGCGAAAATACCTGCCCCGATCATGACGCCGGTTCCCATGGCAACTGCCCCGCTGAGCGATATGGATGCCTCTTCGTAGGTGCTGTCCCGCTCGTTTCCCCTTATCGATCATTCCCTTTTTTGAACATGGCTTTAATATTTCTATGGCGGGGCGGATGAAAGGTTCCAACTATGCTGTCAAGGAATGGTTTGAGCGTGTGGGATCAATGCCCCGATTTGCTCTGGTCGGATGTTTGTGTCTTGGCGTGGTCGCAGTGATCGCCCATGAAGCGGTGCATGACAAAATGCATCACGAGGCACCCGATAATGGGCAACAAGGTAAGCAGGCGATTGCTTGAGGATGGATCATGACCGGATTCCATGAATATCGATGCCGCCGAGGCGACCATCAGCGTGCAGCAGATGGCCATCATCCATCCATGGCCCGTTTTGGGCATCAGGCGTGTCAGAAGAGATCGGGATACTGTGTTACGGGCATTCGCAGTCATTACATTCACCTGTCGCGGGCGGCTCTAGGGTCGGCCAGCCTGCAAAATCGTGGATTCAAAGAAAGGGAGATCACAAAGGCAGCACTCACGCCAGCCATTGCAAACAAGAGGCCGCATAGTCACAGCGACCTCTCTTTTTCCTATGGAAGCTAAGGCTTAATTCGATGCCTGCGCTTCTTCTGTCAGAATGAGAGCCCAGCCATCGCTGAACTTGGAAACGGTCACTCTGTCATCCGGGCTGAGGCATGGATTGACACTCATGCGGTGATTATCGATTCCGGTCAGGATACTGCCGTTAGACAGCTGGATTTCGTTGCGGCAATGGTTGATGCCCTCTTCATCAGGAGCACAATCGCTGTCGCTTAGCACAGTGCCGACGACTGATTTCCCGGCTTGAGGCATGGCACCTTTCTGCACTTGCAGCAGATACCGTCCACCAGCGCCATTTTCCACCCAGGAAGAAATGCCCGCACCGGCAGGGATCTCGGGTTGTGCACTCATGGCAACCGGAGCGCTTACAAGAAAGGCAGCAACGCCAAGCCCGGCAATCGTTGAGAGCGATGCTTTACCGTTCAGTTTCAACATGATGTTCGTTCCTTCTCTCTTGCCTTTCAGTTGGCATCGCTAGACATGGGCATTCCATCACCATGATGGTTTGCCAATTCCGAGGCTTCGAGTTTGCCGTCCTTGTTCTTGTCCATATAGGTAAACATGCGTTCATGCATGCTCTGGAACTCTTCCAGAGACAGAGATCCGTCTCCGTCTGTGTCAAGCATGACGATCATCATGTCGGGATGCATCATCATGCCTCTTCCCATCATTCCGCCAGACGTCATGGCACCAGACATCATGCCCTCTGACATCATGGAGCCTTGGGCTGGTGCTGGATCACCCGTGTGATGGGCAGGGTTGGCAAAGGCCATGCTCGTGCTGACGGTAAGAGCGGCAGCAGCCGCAGAAGCGAACAGAAAATTACGCATGGATCATCTCCGTTAAATGCGTTGTCTTGAACTAGCCGGCTGGAATGCGTCTGTTTTGGGCAGAAGACAGCAACCGGTTTCTATCGGTCGCCATAAGGAGCAACCGCTATTTGAGAAGAAGTGCCTGCACGGAGCCTTTCGGTGAACGCACCTGTAGCGTCAGCCAAAGCTCGGCAAGGCGGTATCAAGACAAGACAATCGGAGGAGGAGTATCTGGCGGTGTGCGCGAACCGTAAAGCCCAGAGAACGCAACCGGATAGGGGATTGTGGGCGCAACGGGGTCCAGAACGCTGATTGCATTTTTTAAAAGCAGGAAGGAACAGACACCATCTGAAGCGCATGATTGATGCAGCATACCCTTTCCACATCCGGGAATCTGGGCCACCACGGCGCCAAGCTCAACGGCGGCTTCACTGCAGGAAACCGGCTGCAAATGCTCAAACGCAGCTGTTTGTCCTGCTCCGGCAAAAAGCCCGACCAGCAAGAGCACAGCAGCAAGGATGCTTTGCATTTGGCGATACATATCAAGAGGTTCGCTTCAGTGTTAAATTCGCGGTCCGGGCAAATCCCGGTCTGTTCACTTTCCTTATAAAGTTTCCCCTAGGGGGAAGGTCAAGGCAAAAATCACCATGTGATTTCAAGACAGGTGATATCCCAGACTTCAGGCGCGTGCAGCCATGACGAGGGCGCGCGCAGCCCGGCCAGCTTCCTCGATATAGGCCGGATCTTTGTGGATCAGCATGATGGAAAAGGCCCCTTCGAGCAAAAGGACAATCTGACGTGCGATCGCTGCTGGCGCAGGCGTCTGTGCGTCAGCAAGTTGGCCGGCCAGCCAGACTTCGAACTTTTTCTTGTGGGCCGCTCCCACCTTCATAGCCGGATGACCGGGAAGATTTGCCAACTCGGCTGCCGTGCGCAGGAAACCGCATCCCCTCCATTTCGGATGTCGGGCTGATTGGGCAAGCTGGAGGAAAATCGCCTCCACCTTGTCGCCGGCTTCTCCGCTCGCAGCCTTGTACCACGCCTCGTAAAGCGCAAGATTGGGCTGATCACGCGACGTGAGATAGGCCGTGATCAGGTCATCCTTGCTCTTGAAATGGTAGTAGAGTGTTTTCTTGGTGGTGCCAGCCTTTTCCGCGACAGCATCAACGCTGACGGCACGAATACCTTCCTGATAGAAAAGACGGTTTGCAGCATCGATTATGCGTTCACGGGCAGGTTTTGCAGGGGAAGGCATCCGGTCGACCTCTCTCTGGAAATACGCATGTATACTGACTAGTGAGTTTGCCTGAAGAATGTCCTCCGTTAGCCTGTCTGTCAACATCGAGAGGAGAGACATCATGCAAGCCGAACCCACCATACTCTTTGAGCAAAGAGACGCCGTTGCCCTGCTTACGCTCAATCGCCCTGAAAAACTGAATGCGCTTAATTATGCGACAAATGACCGTCTGATGGTTCTTCTGGATCAAATAGAAGCGGATAGCTCTATCGGTGCGGTTATCCTGACCGGAGCTGGTGAGCGGGCCTTTTCCGCTGGAGGGGATATCCATGAATTCACCCAAAGCATCCGGTCCGGTGTCGAGGAAGCGGTACGCGAATTTTGCCGCCGAGGTCAGGCCATGACGGCCCGTCTGGAGGCCTTTCCAAAACCTGTGATCGTGGCGGTCAATGGCATTGCCTTTGGTGGGGGCTGCGAAATCACGGAAGCGGCTCATCTTGCAGTCGCATCCGCACAGGCGCTTTTTGCCAAGCCTGAAATCAACATCGGCATCCCTCCCACGTTCGGGGGCACGCAGCGTTTGCCCCGTCTCGCCGGACGCAAACGGGCGCTTGAACTGTTGCTGACTGGCGACGCTTTCACCCCTGATCAGGCCTTGGCGTTAGGGCTCGTGAACAAGGTTGTTTCGCATGAAGCGCTTCTCCCTACCGCGTTTGATCTTGCAAACCGGATCTTGCGTCATTCTCCGCTCGCCGCATCACGCATCATTGCAGCGGTTACCAGAGGGCTAAACGCAGCGATTGATGAAGGGCTGCAGATAGAACGGGAGCAATTTGCGCGAATGTGCACCACAAAGGATGTGCTGGAAGGACTGGATGCGTGGATTGAGCGGCGCACTCCACACTATGCAGGAGAATAGGGAGCGATTTGATTGAAGCCCACTGGCGCTGTGAGCTCATGCCCGTAGTGCAACCACAGGAAAAAGGAGAGCAAGGGAGGACTAGAGCTGAAGCGCATCCTTTAGAGACAGGGAAGATTGCGGGCGCAGGTCGAGATCTGCCTCGATATGGTTGATATGGTGCAACATCATCTTGGTTGCCTGATCGAGATTGCCAGCTTCCAGCGCTTCCAGAATGCCGAAATGATCATCGCTGCCACAGCTGGATGTACCGGTCTTGCCATAAAGCGCGATGACGAGGGAGGAGCGTCCGATTAGCTCTTCCATGAATTTCTTGAGAATGGCATTGCCCGCTACTTCGGCAAGCATCAGGTGGAAATCGCCCGACACCTTGATTTCCTCGCGTCGGGCTTTGGCTCCGTGATCTTCCTTCAGGAGCGCCTCTTTCTTCAACTGTTCGCGAAAGGCGGCAAAATCCTCCGCAGACATATTCTCGGCGGCCGATTGCAGAATGCCGGTCTCGATCAGACGGCGCGATGTGAAGATCTGGCGCGCTTCCTCCGGGGAAGGGTTGGACACAAAGGCCCCCTTGTTGCGTTCGCTGGTTACAAGCCCCTCGAATGCGAGCATCTGAAGGGCTGAGCGGGCAATCGTTCGGCTCACACTATAAAGGGAGCCCACTTCTGCTTCGGAAAGCTTGGCCCCGGGAGAAAGCCGTCTGTCGACGATGGCATCGCGCAACGTGTCCCGAATGGCTTTGGCGCGGTCCTCATGGCTGGCATCGCTGTCTGTCTGTCTGGGCGTCTTCATGATCTCGTTCAATTCTGAAAAGTCTGCTGGTGCCTTTAAAGGCATGGCCGTGGCGGGTTAAAAGGCCTGACATGGCGATACCATCTCTTTGCCAAATAGCCAACCAATAACATTGTATACAATAACACATTTGATTGAATACAATAGCCTGTTATTTGTGCATTCAAATGAGTAATATTTATGCATGCGTTATATGCATAGGCAGTCAAAAATGCAGGCAGAAAATCGGCCATGAGGAAAAAGCCTTATGATTCCGACTTGTTAGCCAGAAAAGGCAGTTTGGCACGGCATTTGCTCTTCCTTGTTGTGTGCTTAACGAGGAGTGACCATGACAAGTGCTGCTGAAATCGAACTGGCGTCTGTGACAAAGTATTATGGCACGACCGCTGCAGTGGACCGGATCAGTCTCAAGATTGCGGCGGGATCCTATTCTTGTCTGCTGGGCCCCTCCGGCTGTGGCAAGTCGACCACCTTGCGCATGATCGCAGGGCATGAAGCCATCAGCGACGGTGACGTGGTGTTCGCCAACAAGGTCGTAAACGACCTGCCTCCGGCAAAGCGCGGCACGGCGATGATGTTCCAGTCCTACGCGCTGTTTCCCCATCTCGATCTGGTTGACAACGTCGCCTTTAGCCTCAAGATGAAGGGCGTCGAGAAGGAAAAACGCCGGGCCGAAGCCCGCGAGATGCTCGAACGCATGCAGCTGGAAGCCTATGCAGATCGCAGACCGGCGCAGCTATCCGGTGGCCAGCAACAGCGCGTCGCGCTTGCCCGTGCCCTGATAACGAAGCCTCAGGCCCTGTTGCTTGATGAGCCTCTTTCTGCGCTTGACCCCTTCCTCAAGATCCAGATGCGCGCCGAGTTGAAAAGCCTGCAGGCCTCCCTTGGCATGACCTTCGTTCATGTGACCCATTCCCAGGAAGAAGCAATGGCGCTGGCGGACCTGATTGTTGTGATGAATGACGGGCGGATCGAACAGGCGGCTTCGCCTCGTGAGATTTTTGAGAAACCGGCCACGCCCTTCGTGGCGCGCTTCATGGGCAATCACAATGTGATCACCGGTCGTCTCATCAACCATGACGGCGATCGCATCACCATCGAGACCGCAGGCGGAAGTCATTTCATCGGTCTCGGCGCGCACGGCGCATCCCAGGAAACAGCATCCATCGCCATCCGGACCGACCATGTGCGATTGGCGGATGAAGAAACACCCGGCTTCGGATTTTCCGGCTTTGTGACCAATGTCGAAGACCTTGGCGCAATGGTCAAACTTTCGGTGCAAGGCGCCGGAATCGAGACCTTCACCATCGTCCTCAGGGACGCAGACTATTTCGCAAAACCGGTCAAGACCGGCGATGCGGTTCATCTTTCGTGGGCGGAAACAGAGACAGTCGTCCTCGGCGAAGTCAAAGCATCTAAATAATCACCATAGCAATCACGAAAACAATCACCTCACAGGGATCTATACGGGAGAACATCATGTCTGAGAAAAGCAAAAAACCATCCGGCATCAGCCGTCGAAGCCTTCTTAAAACCGGAGCCGCGGCTGCTGGTGCTGCCATCGGTTCGGGTGCCATCACCGGCTTCCCAACCATCTGGGCGCAAAATCCGATCACCCTGCGCCAGATCGGCACCGGCGTGTCCAACATCAACGCCATCGCCCAGAAATGTAAGGAAGATCTCGGTATTACGCTGGAAATGACGGCTCTGGATTCCGATTCTGCCGCCCAACGCGCAGTGACCCAGCCCAATTCCTATGATATCGCCGATATCGAATACTGGATTTTGAAGAAAGTCTTCCCGGCGGGTGTGATCCAGCCGATGGATACCAACAAGCTTACCTACTATGATCAGATCGTACCGCTTTTCAAAACCGGTAAATTGACCCCGGACAGCGAAATCGCACAGGGCACCGCGCCTCACACGGTCGGCTTCGTGGAAGGCCCCGATTCCAAGACTTTCGCAAGCGGCGAGACCGAATGGTTCACGATGGTTCCCACCATCTATAACGCCGACACGCTGGGCATTCGCCCGGATCTGGTCGGTCGCGACATCACCACCTGGGCTGACATTCTCGATCCGGCCTTCAAGGGTAAGACCTCTATTCTGAATATTCCATCCATCGGCATCATGGATGCTGCCATGATCATGGAAGCAGCCGGCGAAATCACCTATGCCGACAAGGGCAACATGACCAAGGAAGAAATCGACAAGACTATCGATTTCATGATCAAGGTGAAGCAGGATGGTCAGTTCCGCGCCTTCTGGAAGTCCTTCGATGAATCCGTCAACCTGATGGCGTCCGGCGAAGTGGTCATCCAGTCCATGTGGTCACCAGCGGTTGCCGCTGTTCGGTCCAAGGGCATTCCGTGCGTCTATCAACCACTCAAGGAAGGGTACCGCTCATGGGGTGGTGGTCTGGGGCTTGCCGCACACCTCTCCGGTGCCGAGCTTGATGCTGCCTATGAATATATCAACTGGTACACATCCGGCTGGGTCGGCGGCTATCTCAACCGTCAGGGCTATTATTCCGCTTGTATGGAAACGGCCAAGAAATTCATGTCTGATGACGAATGGGGCTACTGGATTGAAGGCAAGCCAGCCCAGAAAGACATCCTCTCGCCAGAGGGCAAGATCATGGAAAAAGCCGGTGCTGTGCGCGATGGCGGTTCATTCGAAGAACGCATGGGCAGTGTTGCCTGCTGGAACTCCGTGATGGATGAAGATCGCTACATGGTGCGTCGCTGGAATGAGTTTATCGCATCCTGATAAGCGGAATTGCCGGCCGAAAATCCCTCAACGGCCCAATAGGCCTCTTCCCGGTTTCGCACCGGGGGGAGGTTGAATAGATATCTTGAAGCAGCAACAGGAAGCAGGCAAAGATGAGTGACGCTGAAGCCAACGCACCAAAAGCCATTTCTCCGGTTCGATCGTTTTCGATCGCATCACTGTCTGCCTATCTGCAGGCGCTTCCCCTGGCGCTCATTCTGGGCGCCTTTCTCCTGTTACCGATCATCATGATCGCGGTGGTGAGCTTCTGGGATTATGACTTTGCTCGCATGTATCCCGATTTTGTCACCTTCAACTATGGCGAAACGCTTGGCTCCTGGGTGACCTGGAAGACATATCTCAACACCCTCAGATATGCCGCGATGGTCTGGGCAGTCACTCTGGTCATTGGTTTCTGGGTGGCCTATTTTCTGGCTTTCCATGTAAAGACAGCTACGATACAGACCGTGTTGTTTCTGATCTGCACGGTGCCATTTCTCACGTCCAACATCATACGCATGATTTCATGGATACCGGTTCTGGGACGCAATGGGCTGATTAACACGGCACTCGTTGATCTCGGCCTGATACCGGCCCCCATCGAGTGGCTGCTTTATTCCGATTTCGCGGTTGTTCTGGCCATGGTTCACCTCTACAGCCTGTTCATGGTGGTTCCGATCTTCAATACCATGATGCGCATTGATCGCTCCTTGGTAGAAGCGGCCCGAGACGCTGGCGCGTCGGGCTGGCAAATTCTGACCAATGTCATCATTCCGTTGGCAAAACCCGGCATGGCCATCGGTACGATTTTTGTCGTTACCCTTGTCATGGCCGATTTCATCACGGTGCAGGTGATGTCCGGTGGCCAGAGCGCCTCGGTAGCCTTGATGATGAAAAACGAGATGTCCCTGCTGCAATATCCCGCCGCCGCCGCCAATGCCGTCATTCTCTTGACGCTGGTGCTGATCATGGTCGCAGGTATCCTGCGCGTCGTCGACATTCGCAAGGAGCTCTGAGATGGTTAGCGAAAAACGCGGTCGTGAATTCTATATCCTTCTGGCATTCTTCTGTCTGTTCGTCTTGTTCCTCTATGGTCCCCTGTCGGCAGTGTTCATCCTGTCTTTTCAGGGGCCGAATGGCGGCCTGACCTTTCCGCTTAACGGTGTGTCGCTGCACTGGTTCTTCAATCTGTTCGAAACACAGGCTGTGGGGGATTTCGGTGGCTCCTTTGCGCGTTCCTTCACGCTCGGGCTGATGGTGATGGTGGTTACCGTTGTCGTCTCCCTGTTGGCGGGGCTTGCCTTCCGGCGCAAGTTCCGCGGTGCGACGGCGCTATTCTATCTGGCCATTGCCAGTCTGGTGGTTCCTTCCATCATCATCTCGCTCGGTATCGGGGTGTTGTTCCAGCAGTTCGGTTTCCAGCCTGCCTGGTATAGCTCGGGGTTTGGTGCGCATCTTACATGGACGTTGCCCTTCGGTGTGTTGATCATGTTTGCCGTTTTCAACCGCTTCTCTCCCGAATATGAAGAAGCCGCGCGGGATCTTGGTGCCACACCATGGCAAAGTTTCGTCCATGTGCTGCTGCCGATGATCGCGCCCAGCCTGATCGGCGTCGGCCTGTTCGGCTTCACGCTCTCCTATGACGAATTCGCTCGCACCTTGATGACGTCGGGCACCTACAACACGCTTCCCCTGGAAATTTTTGGCATGACCACAAACGTGACCACGCCGGTGCTTTATGCCCTTGGAACTGTGACAACCCTATTCTCGCTGCTGATCATCGCCTCGACGCTCGGCTTCATTTTCTACATGAACCGTCGCTCCAGACGGAAATGACGGAGGCCATATGAAACTGAGCGTTATCAACCCCAACACAACCCGCTCCATGACCGAAACAATAGCGTCAGCCGCCCGCGGTGTGGCAGCGGTTGGCACTGAAATTACGCCACAGACATCTGAAATGGGGCCGGTTTCGATCGAGGGTTATTATGATGAAGCGCTTGCCGTGCCGGGGCTGTTGCAGCAACTGTCCAGAGCCGAAGGGCAGGGGGCCGAGGCGGCCATTATCGCCTGTTTTGACGATACCGGTCTAGATGCCGCGCGGGCCATGGCGGGCATACCTGTTCTGGGTATCTGTCAGTCAGCTCTTGCGCTCGCCTCCTTCATTGCCCAACGCTATTCCATCATCACGACCATGGAACGCTCCCGCATTCCCATTGAGGATCTTGTGCGCCGTTACGGTCATGCAGAGCGCTGCAAGGCGCGCGCCGCAGACATTCCCGTACTCTCGCTGGAAGACCCCAATTCAAATGCCCGAGACAGATTGCGCAGCGAGATTGCCACCTCGATCCTTGAGGATCGGGCCGAAGCGATCATTCTGGGATGCGCAGGCATGGCCGAACTGGCCGCAAGCCTTCAGGCCGAGTTTGGATTGCCAGTCATCGATGGGGTTGCTGCCGCCGTCAAGCAGGCCGAAGCTCTGACGACCCTTGGGCTTGCAACGTCAAAAGGCGGTGTCTATGCCCCGCCTGTAGCAAAACCCTATCACGGCTTGCTGGAGCCTTTTGCCCCCGAACAGATCCAAAATGCCTGATTGGTGAACCCAATTGGGCAGGATCGTCAGGCCATATTGCTTCTGGCTGACAAGGATCTTGCCAGCACCGGCGCCGCAAAGGCAACCACCAGATAACGGCTGGTTTGCATTGCCAATACAAATGGCACATTGACATCGGTGGACGTGGCAATGATCGCGATGGCGTCAAGCCCTCCCGGACTTGTAGCCAACAGGGCGGTGAGCAGGTCTATCCCGGTTGCGACCGTAAGAATGGCGCCAACACCCGCACAAATGAAGATCAGCAGGATCACCGAGCCAAGCACTCTGGGAAAAGCCCGCGCGGCATGCTGGAGGGTTTCCGTTGAAAAGCGAAAACCGATACCCCATCCGATGATTGAGTAGCTAAGGGCAAGCACGGGCAAAGGGAGCGTAAGAGAGATCGGCAGGAAGAATTTGATGATGATCCCCACGACCATGGGCAGCAGAATGCCGCCTCCGGGCAAGTTGAACCTGACCCCGAGAGCCGAAGCGACATAGGCAAAGATGATTGCAGGGACGGCGGTCATCCAGCTTGCCAGCTCGGGAAACTCGAAGGCGGAGTGCATCGACGATGGCACACCCAGATACATCGCAACAAGGGAGGCCGAGGCGACACAGCCCAGCACGCGCATATATTGCATGAAGGCGACCAGCCGCATGTCGGCGCCATAGGATTCGCACATCAATGTCATCAGCGTGGCCCCACCCGGTGAAGAGCCCCAAATCGCAGTGGTTCCCGGCAGAAGACCCGAGCGAGCCAGAGACCAGCCCAGCAGGGAGGAGGCAATGAAGGTCGCCATGGTGCCGAACAGAAAAGCCGACCAGTCCATATAGATTTCGCTAAAGACGGTGAGCGGCAGATTGCTGGCGATCATGACACCAACGATCCCCTGAGCAAAAATAAAGAGTGGACGTGAGCTTTTGAGCGCATGCCCGTTCACCGCGAAAAGTATGGCAATGATCATTGGCCCCAAAAGAAGCCCGGCGGGCAGCCCGAGCCACTCTAGGCTGGCAGCGAGCCCGAAGGAAAGGATGACCAAAAGGGTCCATTTTGCAATCAGTTTCAATGAAATAGGCCTTTAACTTGTCCGCTTTGATCAAAAGGAATGCGATGCGGCAGCATTCACGCAATTGGAGGCTGGGGAGGGCGTGTACGCCGATTGAGAGGGCAAAACAACAGCCAGTAGCCTCTTTTAGCCCTTTTCGCATGCCTTTTAAAAAGGCTCGGCCAAACGGGCGACTGGTTCCTGCAATCTGCTTGAATATAATGAGACTTATTTCAAAAAGGCAAGAGCGGAACAGCTTTGAGGTGCGGACAAACAGATACAGCCCCAGCACAGTCAAGCACTGGGGCCGTATGATCGACGCGCCTTGAGGGGAACGCGAAAGGGACGGTCAAAGACCGGTTCAGGCGGTCAGAGCCAATGCTCCGCTTCCCAGAAGAACCTGAACAAACAGCGCGATGGTCCAGAAGGCAGGATATTCCCAACCGCCATTTTCATTCGTAAACCAAAAGCCGTTTTTGGCATGCGCCAGAATGGTGGCCCCCAAGAGTGTCGGGATGAGCAGAAGTGCGACAAGGCTCGTCTGGAAGCCCACGATCAGGGCAATGCCGCCAAGGGTTTCGGCTGCGATGGTCAAATAGGCAAACCAACCCGGCACACCAAGGGAAGCAAAGAACCCGGCGGCACCTTTGGGCGTGAAGATGAAGTATTTCAGATAGGCGTGAGCCAGGAAGAGGCCACCCAGGGAGACACGCAGCAGCAGGGCTGCAAGGGCGATCGCGGTTACAGAGCCAGCGCCAGCAAAGCTCAGGATATTGGAAGAAAGGTCGATCATAATTTTGTCCTCATCAATCAGGGCCGCAAGGTGCGGCGTTTCGTTAAGGCAAAGATAGATCAATTTGATTGAGTTATAAATGTTGAAAATAATGAATTACTATCAACAAAACATTCCTAATAATATGTCGTCAAAAAAGCCCGTCGAACACATCTACCGCAGCTTTAAAATGAGAAGTGCGCTGATATCGATCTGGTCGTAACGGACAGGGAAGGGACCTTTGATCGAAAGTTGAAAGGATTTCCACCGGCGAATAGCAAAATTCCGGTCAAAAATAGGCAAAAATACATAAAGTGATGCGGCTTTTTGTCAATGCGGTGCGACAAAATAGCACATGTTGTTTAAGCTGAGTTTTCAGCTCAACAATATCACGTTACCGTGAAGTTAAGAATGATACTCATTTGCGTTACCAATTTTGTCTTGTCCGGCTTCTCCCTTTGAGCCCTTCAGATTGCCCCCATCTGATTTCGCAAACGAGTACCCAATCCAGGTAATCGGAACTGATAAAAATGCGAAATGCCCTCAAAGCCGCCGCTATTCTTTTTGTTGCATGGGCCATGCTGCTGCCTGCATGGGCTGATGAAGGCCCTGACTATCAAAGCCTTATGCAGCGCATTGAAACCGTACTGAGGCAGGCCGAAAACGAATATCAGCAGGGACAGGCGGATCTTGCCAAAACAACGGTGCAAAAGGCCTATTTCGAGTTGTTTGAAAATCTTGAAGGTCCCATCCGTATCAACATTTCCGCAGCGAGAAGCAACGAACTGGAAGCGGAATTCGGCGATATCCGCAAGCTGATCATGAATGGAGAGGCGGTCGCAACAGTGAGCAGCCGGATTGATCAGCAGATCGCGGCCATCTGGAAGACGTTACCTGCGCTGGAAGATGGCGTTGTCATCAGGGCCGAAGTATCCGATGCGGTCAAGGCCGCAGAGGCCTCCGCGCAAGGGAAACCAGAAGAAGTGTCTGACCCGTTCTGGGTAGATGTCAATGACACCATCCTTTCTATCCTGCAACAGGCCTCTGACACCTATCAGAGCGGGGATGAACAGGCCGCAGAAGAGCTGATCCGCAAGGCGCATTGGGAAGGCTACAAGAACAGTCTGCTGGAAACGGTGGTGCGGCGCTATGTCAGTCAATCACAGGATATCGCCTTCAACGCCGAGTTCACCCGCATCATGGAACTGGTCAAGGATGGCAAACCTGCGCGCATGGTGCGCGCCTCGGCTGCGGTGCTGCATGATGATATCGTTGATGTCCTACCCGGCCTGCCTGTCGTCAATGGCAGCAAGATGGTTGAAGATCCGGCCGCCGCACCTGAGCAGATAGAAGGTGACTGGGCATCTGTTGCCGATCAGGTGATCGCCGCAGTGAACAAGGCCGCCTCGCTTTATGAGGCCGGAGATCAAGCCACTGCGACTGCGACTATACAGAACAGCTATTTCGATATTTTTGAAGACACCGGCATGGAGACGATTGTCGGCGCTCGCGATGCTGGCCTCAAGACCACTTTGGAAGGCCATTTCAGCAAACTGACAGCCCTGATCAAAGCGGGGGCTTCCAAATCAGAGCTGACAGCCGAAATCGAAGCAATGAGAACCGATCTGGACACGGCAGTCGGGCTCTTCTCGACCGACAGCGATAGCCCGTGGGCGCTGTTCGTCTACTCGTTGATCATCATTCTGCGTGAAGGCTTCGAGGCCATGCTGGTGGTCACGGCCATTGCGACCTACCTCATCAAGACAGGCAATCGCGACAAACTTGGCGTCATCGTCAACAGCGTTGCCGTGGCCTTGGGGCTCAGCGTTGTGACTGCTATCCTGTTCAAACTGGTTTTCCATGTCACTGCCGACAAGCAGGAACTGCTTGAAGGGGCAACCATGCTGCTGGCCGCCCTTGTGCTCTTCTTCATGAGCTACTGGCTCCTTTCCAAAGCAGAGGCCGAACGCTGGATGCAGTATATCAAGGGCACTGTTGATCGCTCCATCGAGAGTGGCTCGATGAAAGCTCTCTGGTTTGCCAGCTTCCTTGCGGTCTATCGCGAGGGCGCAGAAACCGTGCTCTTCTATCAGGCGCTGGCGCTTGATGCGAGTGACGCGGTTGGCATTCCTGCCATCATCGCCGGCTTTGTGCTTGGCTGCCTGCTGCTTGGCGTTCTGTATTTCGCCTTCCGCTTTGGTGCTCAGCGTCTGGCGATCAAACCCTTCTTTGTCTTCACCGGAGCCTTGCTCTACTACATGGCCTTCGTCTTCACGGGCAAGGGCATCATGGAGCTGGTCGAAGGCAAGATCATCGAGCCGACCCTCGTGTCCTGGCTTCCCGAATTTTCTCTCATGGGCATCTACCCCTATTGGCAGACAGCCTTGCCGCAAGCCGTCCTGTTGGTGGCTGCTATCATCGGCCTATGGGTCGTGATGACGCGCAAACCGCCAAAGGATCTAACCGCTTAGGGAGAAAACCAAGAAACCCGATCCAGCTTTGCGGCCTGACCAGCCGCACAGATGGCCAAACTGCAACCAATCAACCCGCGCTGCTCGTTGGAACTTTCCTTCGGCACGGACCAGAGCGCAAAGACAGTCCCCTCGGGGCGTCTGTCTGTTCTGACTTTGAACCAACCGAACCCAACGAAGAACCCAAAGGAAAGATTATGAAAAAGACATCTCTTCTCGCTTCTGCAGCCGTGATTACCATGCTTGCAGCCCTTCCGGCCAAGGCCGAATTCAAGGAATTCCCGATTGGCGAAGCAGTTGAAGTCAACACGCTTGAAGTCGCCGCTGTTTATCTCAATCCGATCGACATGGAACCGCGCGGCATCGACCTGCCAGCCTCTCAGGCTGACGTTCATCTTGAAGCCGACATCCACGCGGCCAAAGGCAATGAGAACGGCTTCGGTGCCGGCGAATGGGTGCCTTACCTCACGGTTTCCTACCGTCTTGAGAATGAAGACACCGGCAAGGTGCTGACCGGAAACCTGATGCCGATGGTCGCCATTGATGGTCCGCACTATGGTTCCAACGTCAAGATGGCCGGCGCAGGCAACTACAAGCTGACCTTCCATATCGACGCGCCATCCCGTCAGGGCTTTGGTCGTCACACCGATGAAGACAGCGGCGTTGGCAAATGGTTCCAGCCATTTGATGCGGATTACGAGTTCAATTTCGTTCCTCTCAAATAGGCGTCTGATCCCTCAAGATCGTTGACCCTTCAATGAAGCGGTCATCACCCAACAATCAAGAAGAGGAACACCCGGTGTTTCTCTTCTCAATTGCCAACGGATTGGCAAACGGATCAATCCAAAAGGTCCAAAGGCACGACGCATTATGTCCCTCTATTTCGTCAGCATCATTCAGGCCTTCCTGCCGCTTGCGGTATTCGCAGCGCTGATTTTCTCGCTGCTGGAGCCAACTTCGCGTAAGCGGGAGCAATTGGGCAGCCTTTGGGTTGCTGCCCTGCTTATTGTGGCCGGTTATCTGATTTATGGCCTCGCCGCTTCCATGGGGATCGAGCCACGCGTGCGCACCCTTTTAAGGCTTTTGAGCGTAAGCGCCTTGCTGGTGAGCGGCCTGCTATTGCTTATGCCCTCGGCCAAGGGGGCAAACAAGCGGCCAGATAAGAGCACAGATACTGGCCCGACCTTGCTCGTCCGGCTCGGTATCCGCTATGTGATCGCAATGCTTGCCCTGCAAGGCGCATTTGACGTGCGCGTTCTGCTTGCAGATCAGAGCTTTACGGCAACGTCTGTGCTCAACACGGAACTCTTTCTTAACAGCGCTGCGGTTGTTGTTGCCTCAGCCCTGATGATTTTCTTGCCCATCGTCATCGCGCATATCGGCAGCCGTTTAAGACGGCTTGTCTTTATGGTTCTTTGTGTTTCCATCCTTGCGTTTGCTATCATCTGGCTGTGCGAGGCGTTGCTTGGGGCCATGCAGATGGGTCTTCTGGGCGTCACATCGGCGCGCGTCTCCGTTGTCGCCAAGGTGACCAATTACGCGCAGTTCAAATCCTATCTGCTGCTTGCCCTGCTTTTCATTCTGTCTGTCGGCTTTTTGCTATCCGGCACCAAAAGGCCCCAGACCTCGACCGCTACAACAAAAGCCGATCTGACAAGGGCAGATTGTCGCAAATACAGGGCTGCGCGGTTGAATGCGCTGCGGTGGCTGGCAGGTAGCCTTGCCCTTATCGTGTTTAGCTTCGTCAGTCTGATCTATCAGGATCTCTACGCCTCGCGCCCGCCCACTCTATCCGCCGCAGCGGATGCCGTGCCCGATGAACAGGGCGAAATCCACATAGCCATTGACGCGGTCAAAGACGGCAACCTTCATCGCTATGCCTATATTGCCGAGGATGGCCACCGGGTGCGCTTCTTCCTGATCAACCGTTATGACGAGCAGCATGTAAAGATCGGTGTGGTCTATGACGCCTGCATGATCTGCGGTGATGCGGGTTATATCCAGAAGGGCAATGACGTCATTTGCGTCGCCTGCAATGTGCGCATCTTCATCCCATCCATCGGCAAGGCCGGAGGCTGCAATCCGATCCCGCTTCAACATCGCGAAGACCAGGGCGACATCGTCATCGCCGCATCCGAGCTGGAACACGGGGCGCGCTATTTCTCCGAAGTGGTCGCCATCGAGGTCATCGACCCCGTCACCAAGGAAAAGCTCATCAATCTTGAAGCGCCTTACCAGTATGATTTCAAGGGCAAGACATTCTTCTTCGGCTCCAAGGAGTCCTACGAGACATTTCGCAAAGCCCCCGAAAGCTATGCCGCATCCCTTAAAGCCCAAGTTCGACCCGCTCAGGGTCGCGTGACGCTGTGAGGACACCACCATGTTTTTCAGAATGATCCGTCGATCTTTTCTCGAAGCGCGCAGACGCAAGGTCATAGCGATCATGACCGTTGCGCTTGCGGCCAGCCTGATTACCACCCTTTTGGATCTGTCCGTCGATGTCGGCGACAAGATGGCAAAGGAATTGAAGGCTTACGGCTCCAATATTTCCATCGTGCCCAAGAGTGAATCCATTCCGCTCAAGATTGGCGGCATTGATTTCAATCCGCTCAAGGGCCGCGACTATTTGCGGGAGAAGAACCTAGCCAATATCAAGGATATTTTCTGGAGCAACAATATCGTCGGCTTCACGCCCTTTTTGCAAGTGCCGGTAGAACTTAAAGGCCAAGACACACGCCTGCCATTGATCGGCACCTATTTCGACAAGTCTTTTCCGCTACCCAGTGACGAGCTCTATCGCACCGGAGCGACCCTGACCCACCCTTATTGGGACGTGAGCGGTGCATGGCCTGACGACGAGTCGGCAAACGAGGTTCTGGTCGGCAAATCTCTGGCGAGAAGACTGGATCTTGCGGTCGGTAATGAACTGCCTCTGGTCGCAGCTGAGAGGGATGAAGAATCCGCAGGTCCACTGACCGTGACGGTGACAGGCATCCTGTCAACCGGCGAGACAGAGGATGACGCCATCCTTGCTCCACTATCGGTGGTTCAAGGCTTTGCCGGTCTTGAGGGCAAGGTGCAGAGGGTGAGTGTCAGCGCTTTGACCATTCCGGAGAATAATCTCTCGCGCAAAGCGCAACGTGATCCGGATTCCCTGTCTAGCTCTGAATATGACGTGTGGTACTGCAGCGCCTTTGTCAGTTCCATTGCCCACCAGCTCAACGAGGCGTTGCCTGATGCATCGGCCAATCCGGTCTGGCAGGTGGCCAATGCCGAAGGGGCAATCATTGGCAAACTGCAGGTGCTGATGCTTGTGGTCACGCTGGCAGCCTTCGTCTCCTCGGCGATTGGCGTCTCCTCGCTCATCAACACCTCTGTCATGGAACGCGCCGCAGAGATTGGGCTGTTGAAGGCACTGGGAGCCGCGAAATGGCAAATCCTCCTCCTGTTCCAATCCGAGGCGATGCTTATCGGGCTCATCGGGGGGCTGCTCGGTCTCATGGTCGGGTCTGGCTTGTCGCAGATCGTCGGCTGGACGGTCTTCGGCTCGGCCCTCGCGTTCCATCCGATCATCATTCCCGTGGTGCTGCTGGTGTCAATTTCCATTGCCTTTGTCGGCTCTATCGTGCCGTCTCGTTCCATTGCCCGGCTGATGCCGGTGGAGGTGCTTTATGGCCGCAAATAAAAAGACGAAGCTGGGATTTGGCCTGCTGATGCTGCTCAAATCGCTGGCTGTGAGCAAGGGCAGGGTGCTGGTTGCCATTGCCTCTATCATGGTTGGCGCTACGGTAGTGACCGCCCTCACGAGCCTCTATTTCGATGTCTCCGAAAAGATGAGCCATGAATTGCGCGCCTATGGGGCCAATTTCTTTCTCGGTCCCAGCGATCAAGCCAACCCGCCTCACATCGCGGAAGCTGACTATCAGGCCGTCTTGTCTTCCATCGATGCGGATAGACTGACCGGCGCCAGCCCGTTTCTTTATGGCATTGTCAAACTGAAGCTTGGTGATGCGGTGCTGGCGGGTGTCAATTTCAAGGGATTGCAAAAGATCTATCCCAACTGGCAACTCGAAGGCAGCTGGATCAATGTGGACTTTGACGATCGCAACGCCATGATAGGACGCACGTTGGCCGACACCATGGAACTTGACGTAGGCAGCAGTTTCGATCTGATCGGTCGGGACAGCGGCAAGCAGATTACACTGCGCGTCAAGGGTATTATAGAAACAGGGGAAGCGCAGGACAATCAGATACTGGTCAATTTGCCAGTGGCACGCGCCCTTCTGGATCGCCCTGACACCATTGATCTGGCGATGCTCAGCATCGTGACAACAGGGAAGGGCGCCGAAGATCTGGCAACAAAGATCAATCAGGCACATCCACAACTGGAAGCCAAGCCGATCCGCAAGATCGCTCAGTCCGATGGTAAAATTCTGGACAAGATTCAAGGCTTCATGGCACTGGTCGCCGGGATCATTCTGATCATCACCAGCCTGTGCGTCAATGCCATCTTGTCGGCGATGGTGGTCGAACGCAATCGCGAGATCGGCCTGCAGAAGGCTCTTGGCGCTGATGATGGCGCCATTATCAAACAGTTCGTTACCGAAACTCTGCTCATCGCGCTAATCGGTGTGATGCTGGGGCTGGTGCTCGGCTTTGGCGTTGCCCAGATTCTCGGGCAGACCGTTTTCAACGCTTGGGTTTCCGTCCGCTTTATCGTGATTCCACTGACTTTAGGGGTCTCACTAATAGCCGCCATGATCGCGGCGATTATTCCGATCAGGCGCGCGGTGCGCATTCTACCGGCGCTGGTTCTCAAAGGAGAGTAATATGGATCAGATGTCAGACACGACCCCTGCCACGGCCTCCGCGGGGCACTTTGCTGTCCAGGAGGATCACGTCATCAAGACCGAGGGGCTCAGCAAGCATTTCAACACCGTGAAGGCGCTCGATCAGATCGATATCTCCATCTCCAAGGGCGAGTTCGTTTCCATCATGGGGCCGTCCGGTTCGGGCAAAACGACGCTGCTCAATATTCTTTCCTGCCTCGATGTTCCCACCGCAGGGCGTTATCTGCTGGATGGTACCAATGTCTCGGACATGTCCGAGGCAGACCGCGCCGTGGTACGACGCGAGAAAATCGGCCTTGTCTTCCAGCAATTCCATCTGATCCCCTATCTCAGCGCACTAGAGAATGTCATGCTGGCACAGCATTATCACAGCATCGCCGATGCGGGGGAGGCACAGGCAATTTTGGAATCCGTGGGCTTGGGCGGCCGCGCCAGTCATCTGCCCTCGCAACTTTCCGGCGGCGAGCAGCAAAGGGTCTGTGTGGCGCGCGCTCTGGTCAACGAGCCCGCCATCATTTTTGCTGATGAGCCGACGGGGAACCTTGATGAAGAAAACGAAGCGTTGATTATCGATCTTTTCAAACGTCTCAACAAGGATGGCCGAACCATTGCGCTGGTCACCCATAACCCTGAAATAGGAGCCATGGCCGACAGGACTATCCGTCTGCGCCATGGGCATCTGGAGAGCTGAGATCACCATGACACGCATCATTTCCGCATTATTGTTGAGTTTGCTGGTTTTGGCGGGATGTCAGGATAACGAGCCTGTGCGCGTGGGCGCGCCCGCACCCGCTATTTCAGCCATGACACCAGATGGAGAGCCGGTGGCTCTGGCCTCTCTGGAAGGCAAGGTGGTTTTCGTGAATTTCTGGTGGGCAGGCTGTGGCCCCTGTCTGGCCGAGATGCCCGCTATTGATGAAGCCTACCACGCAATCGGGGATCAGGATTTCTCTGTCTTTGCTGTCAATTTCGGGCAGAGCCCTGAGGTGATCAGAAATATCAACCGAAGACTGAAGGTCAGCTATCCGCTGCTGTCCGATCAGCTAAAGATTGCCTCTACCCGATATGGTGTGCAGGCCGCACCGACATCCTTTTTGATTGATCGAAAGGGTGTTCTGCAAGAAGTCATTTATGGTCCGCTGACCAGAGAACAGCTGGAGCAGAAAGTCCAAAGGCTCTTATGAGCATTAAAACGAGGGAGCCTTAGGGCTCCCTTTGAGTCGCATATGCAGCCAGCGCTTCGATCTGCTCACCTGTCAGTCCAGACTTCATCCGCTCCTTCATAGTCTTGGCAGGTAAGCCCAACTGATAGGGCTGCAAAGTCTCTTCTATCTGGGCGGCTGTCATATCGGTTAACTTGCGGCTCCGGCCCAGAGCCTTTTTCTCTCCTCGTTCTCCATGACAATTGGCGCACCGGTCTGCATAGAGCTGTGCACCCTGATCAAGTGCGCCGGACTGCGCACCCGTTACGAAGGATGCCAAAAGAACAAGCACAAGGCTACCGGATTTGACCAGAGGTAAGCAGTACATAAAAGTCCATTTTCCATTGATTTTACATAAGATTAGCAGATCAATGGTGCCATGTTGTCAGCTCCTTTTCAAAGGCTTCATTGCGTTTTGCACTCGTTCTTTCAAAAAAACGGGAGACGTGCCGACCACGTCTCCCGCTTTGTTTGATTATGCAATATCTGACCGATCAGAGCATGTCTTTGGCAGTGCCTGCGATCTTCACCTTGATGCCTTGCGTCAGGGCTTGGGCGACAAAGGCCTTCAGAACATAGGCCAGTTTGTCTTCCGGCACATAGGCAATCGTGATGTGGTTGGACTGGTGCCCAGCCATCAGATCATCCCGGCCCAAGCCGTCAAGAGTGGCGTTCATCAGCGGCCATTCGGCGTTGGTTGCCTGACTGCGGCGGGTCCATTCGGCTTCTGGCAGTTCATGGGCCATGCCGGTGCCGATATGCATGAAGACATCGGTGCCTTCATAATGGGCGCGCGCCCAAACGAAGGTGCCTGCCTTGCCTTGACCGGCGATGGTTGAACCGCCCTTGGGGAAGAACATGGCTGGCTGGCGATAGCCTTTGGAGCCAGCGATGCCGCCCTTGATATGCTCGAACGGAACAGCGCCGGAAATTTCGAAGTCCCAGTAGAAAGTGCCTTCATATTCGCTGCCCCAGCGGACATCATGCAGGGTCGTTTCGGATGGCAGCCCCATGGCATCGAGCAGACGGAACAGCATGGCCTGTGGAATGGCGGTGCCCATGTCCACTTCGTTGATGCACGGGATCGGTTTACCTTCGCAGATGATAGAGCCGTCTTCGTCCGGGATCGGGAAGCGTTCGGTGGAGCCGATGGCGCCTTCGGCAAAGTCAGAAGCTGCACAGCAATCCTTGAGACCCTGCTGATATTGGACACCAACCGCAGTGAGACCGAAGCGGGTGACGATGCGTGCCATGGCGATCATCATGGCGCACTGTTCGAGCACCTGTTCTCGGGTCAGCTCGGTTGCGCTGTCGCTGCCCCACTGGAACTGCATGCCGCGATCTTCATAGAATTTGAGGCAGGCTTCGCGCAGCTCGGCGGGAACCTTTTCCATTTCGACCAGAAGGGCCGACTGGGAGAGGGATTCAAGCGGCATGCCGATGTCGGAGAGGGCTTTTACAGGGAAGAAGCCGTTCATCATACCCATGCAGAAGGTGTCATGCAGGCCAAGAATGGCCTTGTGCTTGAGGATATACTCACCAACCTTGATGCCATCCTGTCCGGCTTCGCTCTTCATCAATGGATGATCGGCTGTCACGTCGCTGAGATAGCTGGTGTCTTGATCAAGCTTGCCGTCTTTCAGCCATGTGGCCAGACCCTGCTTGAAGAAGTCATCCTCGCATTTTTCCGACCACAGACGGGAATAGGAAACTCCAAGAGAGGTCAGCGTGCCAGCCATGCAGAGCATGCCAACAAGACCCGGCCAAGTGCCATCGAAGTTCGCCATCAACAGGATCGGACCGCGATGCTTGGAAAGCGACGGTGCGATGTGATGGGAATATTGCCAAGCGGTCAGCAGAACGATCAGCGGTGCGTCCGGATCGATGCGGGAGAACAGCTCGGAGCCTTCCTTCTGGGAAGAAATGAAGCCGTGCTTGCGGTCTTCATGATAAGGGTGAGCGCGCTTCATTTTGTAGCCCTGCGCATTCAGCTCCTTTTCCAGCGCTTCGGAGAAGCTCTGGTAAACAGGCCAGCAAGGCACGTTGGCGCTTTCGCGCAGGTCGGCGTTGGTGACGACGAGGATTTCCTTGTCGCCAGCTGTGATCAGCTCGGCCGGTTCAGGCAATTTCAACATGGTTCAACTCCCGAATATTGCAAATCAAAGGACCGGAGCCATCAGCGCATTGTGATGTTCGCGGTTTTCATAGAGATTGAGATAGACTTGATATTTTGCCGCATGGAAAGCGGCAGTAGATGGATCGGCCTTGACGCTGTCGCCCGGCTGGACGAGGGCTGCGCTTGCGGTCGGAATAGTTTCAAAGTCGCCTGATGCCACAGCACCTAGGATTGCGGCGCCGAGGGTGACAACATCCTCTTCACTGGCCATCTGGATTTCACGGCCGGTGATGTTGGCATATTCTCTCAGCCAGAGTGGGTTTTTGGTCGCCCCGCCACAAACATAAAGCGTTGTGATGGTATGCCCGGCCTTGCTCATTTCCTCGATGATGTGACGCGTGCCATAGGCAACAGCCTGCAAGGTGGCCAGATAGAGCCGGGCCAACTGGTCACGGCCGGTTTCCAGCGTCAGGCCGGAGACGACACCGCGTGCATGCGGGTTGGCGCGTGGAGAGCGGTTGCCATGATGGTCACCAAGAACATGAAGGGCAGCGGTCGGATTGGCTTCGCGGGCTTCAAGATCGGCGACCCACTCGTTGAGCAAAGCAATCGGATGCTTGTCAGCCGCTTTGGCTTCTTCCTGTAGCTGAGGCCATGCCTCGCACTGGTGAATGGACCATTCAACCAAAGAACCGGCAGCGCTCTGTCCCCCTTCGCCAAGCCAGAAGCCTGGCAGCATGGCGCCAAAATAGGGGCCCCAGACGCCGGGTACCATGACTGGATTCTGGTTGACGATCATGTGGCAGTTGGACGTACCGGAAATAAGGGCCAGACCGCCTTCGGGCTTGGCGCCAATGAGAGCCAGACCGCCAGCATGGGCATCGATGATGCCAGCTGCTATGGTAATGCCTTGAGGCAAGCCCAGTTGCTCTGCGGCAGCTTTGCACAAAGTACCAGCGGCATCGCCCAGCGGCAGAACATCTGTCGGGACTTTGCCTGTCAGATCGCCAAGGCCCACAGCGTCAAGCATATCGGTGGGGAAACGCCCTTCGTGCGCCAGATAATTCCATTTGCAGGTCAATGTGCATGTGCTGGCTGCATCCACTTCAGTGCAGCGCCAGACCAGATAATCTGCCAGATCATAAAAACGCCAGACGGCATCATAGCGATCCGGGAAATTGGTCTTCAGCCACAGGATCTTGGGCAGCTCCATTTCGATGGAAACCTCGCCGCCGACATATTTGAGCGCGTCGTGGCCGGTTGCATTGATTGCAGCGGTTTCCACATCAGAGCGGTGGTCCATCCACATGATGATGTCTTGCTCGGCTTCTCCACTTTCGGAGACCGAAATGGAGGAGCCGTTTTTGTCAAGCGCAACCAGTGAGCAGGTCGCATCAAAGCCGATTGAGCGTACTTTCGTGGCGTCAATTCCTGCCTTCTCAACGGCTTCCCTGGTGGCTTCACAAATCATCGACCAAATATTGTCCGATGATTGCTCGACAAAATTGGCCTTGGGGTGAAACTGTTTGATAGCACGGGTCGCAAAGGCAAGACGGGTGCCCGTTGCGTCATACACTCCGGTTCGCGCGCTCGCAGAACCGACATCAATACCGATATAATACATAGATTGTCCTCCCAGACCCTTTCTTTGCCCCCAAGGCCTAGAAAGGTATCTATAGTGCTGATTTCAATTTATAGCGGGTAAGCCCGTATGACATGATGACCTGGTTCCAGCGTGAACTCGGAACCGAGATCGGACGTCATGTCCCCGGGAAGTGTCACCTTGGCGCTAACGCTTGGTGGCAGGGCAACCTCCCAGTGAATTTCATTCTCCTCAAAATGCCAGTTGCTCGTGATACGGCCGGTATGGGCATCGTGCGTTGCTTCAACAAATCCGATGCGTTTATCGAAAATTGGCCGCATGACGACAGAGCGGTAGCCGGGCGCGCTTTTATTCCAGTCAATGCCGGCAAGGCGCGACCAGATCCATTCGCCAACCGAGCCGTAAGCATAGTGGTTGAAGCTGTTCATGGCCTTGCTCTGGAAGCCTTTTTCCTCAGTCCAGCCGTCCCAGCGTTCCCAAATGGATGTGGCGCCGTGCTTGATGGAAAAGCCCCAGCTTGGATATGTGTCTTTCAGCAGAAGCGAAACGGCCAGTTCCTCTGCGCCATTGTCGCTGAGCACAGGGCAAAGATGCCGCACGCCCAGAAAGCCGGTTTGCAGATGTCCGCCAGCCTGCTCGATCAGCTCTACCAGGCGCTGCGCTGCGCGTTCTGTGGCTTCTTCAGGTAAGATGTCGAAATCAAGGGCGAGAAGGTAGGCGGTCTGCGTGTCGCCCTTCAATCGGCCATCTTCTGCCAGAAAGGCTTTTGTAAAGGCTGCCCGCAAGCGCGTGCCAAGTGCGATCCATGGCACGGCCTCTCGCTCCAGTGCCGCCGCGATATCAACCATCAGGTCTGCGATATAGATCCAATAGGCTGTGTTGACCAACTCACGATCTGTCGCCGGCCCAACGCTGAGCCAGTCACCATAGTTGTTGTGAACCTGATTGCGCCGAATGCCATCGGGGTTGCATCGCTCGATATAGTCCATCCAGCTGACGAAAGGCTGCCAGCAGCGATTCAGCAAGTCCTTGTCGCCATAGCGCTGGTAATGCATCCAACCCATGATGATCGGAGCATCCCCCCAAGCGGGTGCGCCCGGCTGCGGCGTCAGCCGATAAGGATTGAGCGGTTTGGTTGGCGCGACGTCGGGGAAGACACCCTCATCCGACTGGCCGTCGATCAGATCTTCCATCCACTTGGTCAGAAAGGCCGAGATATCCATGAAATAGCCGGCCGTACGCCAGAAAACCTGCGCATCCGCCGCCCAGCCATAGCGCTCGTCGCGCTGGGGGCAATCTGTGGGAACAGAGAGAAAATTGTCTCTCTGGCTCCAGAAGATGTTGGACAAAAGCTGATTGACCATCGGGTGGCCGGTTTTCATTTGGCCAACAACCGGCGTGTCCGTCTGGATGGCGATTGCGGTCAGCTCGGGTTGGGCATAGGTTTCTCCTTCGACGGTGAGTTCCACATACTGGAAACCGTGGAAGGTGAATTTGGGGTGGAAAATCTCGTTGCCCTTGCCGCTGGCAATATAAATATCTTCCGACACGGCATAGCGCAGATTCTCAGTATAGAGCCTGCCTTCTGCATCGAGCATCTCGCCATGGCGCAACAGGAAGCGGGTGCCTTCGGGGGCTTCCACATGCATTTCGACATAGCCTGTCAGATTCTGGCCAAAGTCAAAGATGGTCGTCTGCGTGCCTTGAACAAACAGGGATTTGGGCTCTAACCGTGCGACTTCTCGGGCTGGTTGGCTGCGCGACGCATCGATTTTTGGTAAGCCCGGTTCGGGAATGATTTCTTCCACCGGTTGCCAATAGGTCGTGTCGATGCCGCACTGACACCAGCCCTCCAGCTCCAATCGGGCGTCAACCATTTCTCCGGCCAGAAAATCGGAATAGCAAATTGGTCCCTGTCGGGTCATCCAGTTTTCGTCGGAAATGATCGTCTCGATGCGTCCGTCCGCATATTCCAGTTGAAGCTGGCACAGGAAAGCAGGGCGACCGCCATAATGGTTGCCAGCGCGGCGTTGATTATGTCCGATTCGGCCCGAATACCAGCCTTCTCCGATGATTGCGCCAAGGCAGTTTTCGCCGGCGTTGAGCTGATCGGTCACGTCGTGGGTCTGGTATTCGACGCGAGTGTGATAGTCCGTCCAGCCGGGGGCCATGACATCTTCGCCGATGCGCACACCATTGATATAGAATTCATAAAGGCCAAGCGCGGAAAGATAGGCCGTGGCACGCACGGGACGGTCCGATAGGGCGATCTCGCGGCGCAAATAGTCTGCGGGGCGGGCCTGAAAGCGATTATCGTACAGATTGTCTTGCGGCACATCCCGTCCGGCAGGCAACACGAAATAGCGCCCGATCCAGTGAGCCTGCCACTGATCCTCCGCTAGACCTGTGAATAGCTCTGCCGGTTCGGCCAAAGCACCGGGTTTGTCGTCTTGATCCCAAACCTGAACGCTCCACCAAAGATGGGCGTCTGGCGGGAAAATCAGTGTCTCATCGGCATAAACGAAATTGTCTTCCCCGACGCATTTGCCCGAATCCCAGAAGAGGTCGCCACCTTCGCGCACGCTCTTTTCAGATTGGCCGATAACAAGTCGCCATGCTGTCTGGTGCGAAGGGCTCTGAGCCGAATGTGCACACTCAAGCGCCCAGCCGAAGAATGGCGGGCGGCTGTTCAACCCTGACACGCGCGCGAGATGCTGGCATCGCAGGTTTGTGGCAAGCAGCGATCCGTCTTGCCCGATAATTGGTAAAGTCACCTAAAGCTCCGTCGCCCTCTGTCGAGCATGAGAGATGTGAATATCCATCGCCTCAATGGCAGCCGCTGTGTCGCGCTTGGCGATGGCGTCAATAATAGCCAGGTGGTCGGTGAAGGTGTGAGGCAACAGCAGTTCGGTCAAGCTGATTCGATCGTGGCGGATCAACCTGATGCGGATTGCGTTGATATTGTAGGCCTGAATGAGAATCTCATTGTTGGTCAGGCGGATCAATATATTGTGGAAATCAGTGTCGATCTGCTGCCCACGTTTCAAAACGGCCTCGGAAAGCCCGGTCTCCACAGCTTTTACAATGTTGAGATGGGCTTGGCGCTGCTCTTCGAGAACGCTATCCGGCATCTTCTTGACCGCATGCATGACCGCTTCGCGCTCTAGAGCCGCGCGCATCTGGAATGCATCGCGTATCATCGGAAGATCAATGGCCGTGATCTGGATTCCTCGCTGGGGAACGACGGTTATAAGACCTTCCGATTCCAGACGTGGTAGCAGTTCGCGCAATGCGCCAATCGACAAATTCATTAGCTTGACCAGATCCTTCTGGCTAACAAGCTGACCGGATTTCAACTTGCCATCAAAGAGGGCAGCCTGAAAGAGTTCATAGGCTGTTTCCTTGACACTGCGAGAAGTATCGGCGTGTTCTGTCATCGCGCGACCTGCTATCACTTCAATTTCCTTTCACCACGGCGTTTCTATAGAGCCTTTTCAGCCTCCGCCAATGCAGCTTCAATGGCTGCCAACTTGTCGGAAGACAGGGGCTCCATAGGGGGCATGGTGCGAGCGAAAGCAGGGTTGCCATAAACCTTGGCCATCAAAGCTTTCAGCACATTCAGACCACCATTTCCGTCCACTGTCTCAATACGCATTGTGGCGCGTTTCACGAAGCCTTCCGAAACGCCACCAAGATACAGCTGCACGCAGTCCTTTGCAAACGGGTTTGTCATGCCGCCGATCATGCCTGCGCCACCGGCCTCCACCATGTCGCGCAGAATTGCGTCGCTGCCGGTGAAAATGGAAAGCTCAGGGAATGCCTTGATCAGTTCAAGACCACCGGGCAGATCGCCCGTGGAGTCCTTAATGCCAACCACAAGAGACCCGATGCGTTTCTGAACGGCCTTGACCTGCTCAACGCTGAACGGAATGCCGCTGAAATGCGGGAAATTGTAAAGAACGATGTCGAGGCCGGGGTTGCCCGCTTTCTTGACAAGGGCTTCATAATAATCCGCAACGCCTTCTACTCCGGCACTGCGGTAGTAGAACGGTGGAATAATGAGGGCCGCCCGACATCCCAGCTTGTGGGCTTCCACATACATGGAAACAGCGTCATCAAGTGATGATGTCATAACGCCAGGGATCTGGCGTGACATATCCGCGCCCATGTCGGCGAGTTTGCGCAGCGCTTCAAGCTTTTGGCGCACCGACAACGAGGGCCCTTCCCCTGTTGTTCCAAAAACGGACGTATAGGCACACCCAGCTTCAAGCAGGGCATCGCAATGCCGTTTCAGTTGTTCGATATCTACTTCATAATCCTCGGTGAACGGCGTAATCGCCGCGCCGACGACACCCTTAAGGTCGGAATTTTCCAACATCAGGTGCAGCCTCCCATAAAAATTTCAGTCGAATGTAGTATACTCGATTTGATAACTGATACAATAAGTGTTAATATCAGCTAGTCAAACAAATTTCTTCACGCTACAGTTTCTCGTGGAGCTATTCCTATACACCGGGGCTGGAGGGTTCTGGTGTGTGACCATTCTATGTTCGGGAGGACACAAACATGATTTCACGTGGTATCGCGGCTGCTCTCCTCTGCTGCACTTTCATTGCTGCACCTGCTGTGGCTCAAGACAAGCTCACCATCAAATACACCACGGCTTCGGTTCCTTCGGACCTGCATACCAAAGCAATGCATGTCTTCAAGGAAGAGTTGGAAAAGAAAGTGCCTGGTCGCTTTGACGTTCAGCTCTATGATTCCGGTACCCTTTTCGCTCAAGGTGCTGATCTTGACGCTCTGCAGCGTGGCAATGCAGAAATGACCTATTTGTCATTCCAGTTGATCGCTGACAATATGCCTCAATATAGCGTGCTGACGGCGGGCTATCTGTTCCAGAATGCGAAGCATTATCGCACCTTCCTGAATTCGGATCTGGGTACCGAACTGAAAGAAGCCGTATCCAACGATATGGACGTACAGCTTCTTGATACATGCTATCTTGGTACGCGCGAGCTGAACTTGCGTGCCGAAAAAGACGTTCAGACCCCTGATGATCTCAAAGGCGTCAAGCTGCGCATGCCTGGCTCTGATGCATGGTTGTTCCTTGGCCAGGCTCTTGGTGCAAGCCCCACTCCGCTGCCATTCGGCGAAGTGTATCTCGGCCTGCAGACTGGCACTATCGATGCTCAGGACAACCCGCTGCCAACGGTTGAAGCTGCTAAATTCTACGAAGTTACAAAGCAGATCACTCTGACCGACCACCTTGTTGATGGTCTCAACATTGCCGTGAACAACCAAACCTGGGAACAGCTGAGCGAAAGCGAAAAAGCTGCCATGGTCGAAGCTGCTCAGGCATCTTGTGACTGGAACAACGAACAGCGCTACAAGGAAGAAGCCCGTTTGATCGACTTCTTCAAGGAAGAAGGTCTGAAAGTCACAACGCCGGATGTTGATGCATTCCGCAAACATGTGCAGGACTTCTACTTCAGCTCGGATCGTTCCAAAAACTGGCCGGAAGGCTGGGTCGAAAAGATCAACGCAATGGCCGAATAAGGAGCATTTGCTGCTATGGCTAATATCCTTTCAAAGGATATGCTGCTCGCAACCGGTCGCCTTTTAAAAAAGGCGGCCGACGCGATCGGCGTCCTGCTCTTCCTGTTCGCCTTTGGCGGGTTCATTGTACAGATCTTCTATCGCTATGTGATGAACGCGCCTCTTCTGTGGACGGAAGAAATCACGATGATCGCATTCATTTGGACCGTGTTCTGGGCGGCTGCATTCATGACGCCGGTTCAGTCTCATGTGTCTTTCGATGTGGTTTACGACGTCGTAAATCCCAGAACGCGCAGGATGTTCAGCATCATTTCCATGTTGGCACTGTTCATCTCTTTCGTGCTGCTGGTTCCGGCCACATGGGATTATCTCCAATTCCTCACCCGCAAAAAAAGCTCTGTTCTGCGTTTGCCCATGTATTGGATCTACGGCTGCTACATGCTGTTTATCCTGGGTTTTATCGTTCAGGCCGCCTATCGGCTGTACGGTTTGCTGAGCCAGAAGTGGGAAAAATATATTTAAAAGGGTTGAGTTAGAATGACCTTCTTCGCAGATCACGCTCTAAGCCTGATGCTGATCATCATGATTGGTATCACGATTGCCGGGCTGCCTATGGGTATCTCGATGATCGTTGCCAGTATCTTCTATCTCTTTTTCTCCGGACAAGATGTCGGTCTGGCTGCCGAGAATGTTCTGAACGGTGTGTTCGGTAACTTCGTGGCGCTTGCGGTTCCTCTCTTCATTTTTGCTGCCAACATCATGAATGCCGGTAAGGTGTCAGACCGAATATTGACCTTTGCCTTGGCGTTGGTCGGGCGCGTGCCCGGCGGTTTGGCGCAGGTGAATATCATGACGTCGCTTATCTTCTCGGGCATGAGCGGCTCGGCCATCTCCGATGTGGCCGGTGTCGGTAAAGTCCTGACGGACATGATGATCAAGGAAGATCGCTATCCGCGTGGTTTTGCTGGAGCAATCACGGCGGTTTCTGCCGTTGTGGGTCCGATCTTCCCTCCGTCTATCCCTGTGATTTTCTACGCACTGATCTCCTCCACATCCGTTGGCGTATTGTTCCTTGGCGGTGTTGTTCCGGCCTTTCTGGTTTGCACCACGCTCGGCATCGCGGTGATGATCATGGCCAAGCTGCGCGGGTTCCCGGTTGAGGAAGCTATCCCCCTTAAAGCTTTCCCGATCATTCTGATCCGGGCGCTGCCAGCGCTTCTGATGCCGATCATTCTGCTTGGCGGCATCTACTCCGGCGCCTTCACCCCGACCGAAGCGGCCGCAGTTTCAGCCTTCTATGCGCTGCTTTTGGCTGCCTTCGCCTATCGTGTGCTTGGCTTCTGGTCCTTCATCTCGGTGGTGCGGGAAACGGTCAAGACGACGGCAGTGGTCACCATCGTTCTGTGTGGTGCCTATATCTTCAACTATATCGTCACCGTGGAACAGGTTCCCCAGCAGGTCTTCGCATTCTTTGATGCAATGGATCTCAACCGGGTTCAGTTCCTGCTGATCCTGAATGCTCTGTTCCTGGTTCTGGGTTGCGTGCTTGACTGCTCGACAATCATGCTGGTTGTCACGCCTTTGTTTATCCCAACCGCATTGGCATTGGGTATCGACTTGCACCATCTGGGCATCGTGCTGGTGTTCAACATGATGATCGGTCTGGTGACGCCTCCATATGGCATCCTGCTGTTCATCATCAAGGCTCTGAACGGGATTCCGCTTGGTGAAATGATCCGTGAAAGCTGGCTCTTCCTTGGTCTTTTGATCATGCTGCTGCTGCTGCTGACCTTCTTCCCGCAGCTGGTACTGTGGCTGCCTCACTATGCAGGGATGCTATAAGTTTCCTCCCAAACAGGCTTCAATACACTTTCCCAAAGCCTTCAAACTGAGAACGGGTGGCCCCAAGCGACGGAGCCACCCGTTTTTGTTTCGTGCGAGGGAAGCAGGAAGTGAACCTTTGTCGCAGGTGAGGAGTTTCGAATGCAAATCGGATAAGCGGGCAGGATAGCTTTGTTTTTAAAGGGCATTTTGTCGCAGCCTGTGGATGTAAAACGTATTTTATTTTTGTCTATCTAACATTGCATCCAGACCGCATTTCTTTTCAGACAGCCTCCTTGGAAGCGGTTTCTAAGGTCTGCTTACACAGAGATGCATCCGCGTACGATCGACGTTCTGGTTTTTTCCATCACCTATCAGAGTATTTTCAAGGTGCGAAACGTCGAAAGATGGATGATGCCAATGCAAGAAGAGTTCGTCAGTTGCCTGAGCGATTTTGGAATGGCGCCGGCAAAAGCTTATCAGCAGATTTCACTAGAGCTCGAAGGTGACGGTGATCCATATATGGATCTGGGTAGCTTTACAGCTGTGCGCATGGAGCCAGAAGCTGATCGCCTTATCTGCGATCATCTGGGCAAGAATCTTGCCAATCAAAATGAATATGGTGAAACCACGCACATTCATAAGAGGCTGGTCCAAACCATCGCCGATCTTTTGGGGGCACCGAATGTAGAACATGCAGCAGGGTGCTCCACGTCTGGGTCGTCTGAAGCCTGTGCCATTGCGATGCTGATGCATAAACTAATTTGGCAAGCCAGCGCATCACGCAGCCAGTTGCAACGCGCTCCCAATATCGTTCTTGGCAGAAACGCACATTTGGTCTGGCGGAAATTTGCGCTTTATCTGGGCGTTGAAGTGCGGGAAGCGAGCTTCAAGAGGATCAATCGCTACCCACTGCAAAATGTCGTTGATCTGGTGGATGAAAATACTATTTGTGTGGTCGCCGTCATGGGCTCGACCTTTTCTGGCTTTTGCGATCCGATAGAGAAGATAAACGATGCGCTTATGAAGCTGAACGCGCGCAACGGCTGGAATGTGGGCATTCATGTCGATGGTGCCATAGGAGGCTTCATTCTGCCGTTTCTTGAAGATCCCGCAAAACCGGTATGGGATTTCGCTTTGCCTCTTGTCCGCTCAATCAATCTTTCCGGGCATAAATTCGGACTGGTTTATCCCGGTCTTGGTTGGCTCATTTTGCGAGACCAATCCATTATTCCTGATGCAATGAACATGACGGCGAGCTATCTCACCGGTAACACCCAGTCCTACGCGATTTCTTTTTCTCGTTCCTCATCTCTTGTTGTGGCGCAATATTTCAATTTCCTTCATTTCGGCCGCGCCGGATATGGAGCGATTATCGAGCGCTGTATGAAAAATGCCCGCTATGTTGCGGCAAGCCTGGAAGCAATGGGTTGCTTCGATATTATCAGCACCCTTTCATTGCCGGTTATTACTTTCAGCCTTAAGTCGGGCAGCGCTTTGACCGAGGAAGCGCTGTGCCGAGATCTTGGAGAAAGAGGCTGGATGCTCCCTCATTTTGCAATGCCGCAAAATATAGGCTGCAACGCAATGCGGATTGTCATTCGAGAGGACATGACCCGCAACAGACTGGATGCCCTGCTTGATGACGTGGCTGACATTCTGAGTAAGCAGGTAAGATGCATTCCCCCATTGAAGCACGCAATTTGAGATAATCGACAAGGAAAACAGAAGCATGACGCAGAGGGCGATGACTTGTAGAAGGCTGATTGCCGGCACGTTGTTTATCATGTTTTCGTGGATGATTGCCGCCCCTGGCTATTCTGCTCAGCCGCCGTCTTCAAGCCGCGAGCAACTTGGAACAAAGGCAAGCGTTGCTCTCAACATCAACAAGATCTACGAACTTAATGAGTTGAACGAGACCTATGTGATCGACGGCTATCTTGTGACATCCTGGCAGGACGACGGGCTGGTGGAGCGCATAGAAAGCGGTGCAGTCGCCCCGGATGTCTATGAGAACAGCGCCATTGATAATTTGATAGCCGGTGGCCTACGTATTCCGGCAATTGAATTTATCAATGTGGTTGGGAACCGGTCCGTTGCCAACCGACAGGTGGTGATAGGTGAAGACGGCAAGGTTCTTTACAATGAGCGTTTTCAGGCCACCTTCTCAACCCCGATGGACTTTCGCAAATTTCCTTTCGACAACCAAATACTGACCGTTCAGCTGGAATCCTTTTCCTACGACAAAACCCGTTTTGAATTTGTCGACCCGAAAGTGTATCCCGAGTTGGTCAATATGGACATGTTGGCTGAATGGAATATCGTCGACAAACAGGTTTTCATCAGTGATCAGGACTATTCGCACCTGAGCGAAGACGGCAGCAAAACCGAATTCTCACGCTACAATCTGAATTTCACGCTTGAACGGAAATGCGACTATTACGTCTGGAACTTCATGCTGCCTCTGATCCTGATCATCACCTCGTCGTGGTGTGTCTTCTGGGTCGATGACTTTCTCACCAATATCTCGATTGCCTTTACACTCATGTTGACGGTTGTAGCCTTCACCTTTCAGGCAACGAGCCTTTTGCCGCGGTTACCCTACACGACCTTCATGGGGATGCTCACGATACTGGGCTATCTGAGCATCTTTGCCAGTATGGTTGTGATTGTGGCGGCCGAGCTCTTCGAGAGGAAATCGGAGGATTTTGACAAGGCTAAGCTTATGCGTAGTGCGCGCGTTTTCTATCCGATCTGCATTATCTGCATCATCCTGTTTCAAATTCGTATTTTTGATCTGTAGAACGCCAAGAGTGAGGCCCCATGGACATCATCAAGACAAGACCGAAAATGGAGGCTGCCATTCTTTCTGGTCTCGTGGTTTCCCTCATCTGCTTTCTGGCTTTTCTAATCTACAGCAAGTCTGTTGATGTGCTGGAAAAGGAGATCAAGATCGGTCTGCTTTCCAATGTGTCTGCCGCTGCGACAACCATTGACGGCGACCTGCACAAGACATTTGATAAGTCCACTGCGCGCGACGATCCGGACTATCTGGCAGCTATCAGACCGCTGGAGAAAATCCGTCAGGCATCAGCCAATATTCGGTATATCTACACCAATATTCTCAAGGGCGATGATGTCTTCTTCATCCTTAACCCCAGTCCTCAGAATGACAATGATGGTGATGGGCAACCGGATGTGCCTCCGGCCTTGATGGAACGCTATGATGACGCAGCCCCGGAGCTGATCGAAGCTCTGAAGTCTCAAAAGAAGGTCGTATCCGATCCTTACACCGATAAATGGGGCACCTTCATCAGCGCTTATGCGCCCTTCTATGATGCGCAGGGCGCCTTTGTTGGTGTGCTCGGAATGGATCTTCAGTTGAATGATTTCTACAGCCGTATCTATCCCATCCGGCTGGCTTTTGAGAAAACTGCCTTCATTGTGGTCTTTATCGGCCTGATCATCGGGCTGCTGACATGGATCTCGCGAAAATATGCTGCCTTTCTGGGCCAACAGAATGCCTTTTTGCAGTCACGACAAGCACAGAGAGGTGACCATCTTGCTTTGGTCAAACAAAACTTCATTGATCTGCTTGAGGTCTTTGCAAAAACGCCACAGAAAGACGGTCTGACGCCTTTGATCAAGGTTTGGCTAGAGTATCTAAAAAGCACAGAGGCGCTCGTTCAAGATAAGGAAAATTTCCGAATTGATGCATTGATGGATGATGTTAAGGCCCGGATGCTCCCTTCCACATCCCTGACTATCTCGACTGATGAGGCTATTCCACCTGTTCTGCTGGCGGATAAGAACGTCCTTCAAGAGCTGCTCGTTATCTGTTGCACGCATATTGGAACAATGGCTGGGGCTAATACTGTAACGCTCGATATAAAGCGGCTCGATGAAGCTGTCGACAGCCTGACGTTTGCAATGGTGTTCAAGGCCCAAGGCCATCACCCAAGCGAGGGAATGTCTGATCGGAACTTAGAACCAGAGTACTCGAAAGCCGAACTCTACAGCGTGCAGGATCTCGAATTCTTCAAGGCAGTTGCCGCCGTAAAGGCCATGGGCGGCCATGTCAGTTGGCAGGAAGACGCAGAAAACAATGAGAATGAGAATTCAAGTCTCTCATTGGAGCTTCCAATAAGCAAATATGAAGAAGACAATGCGCGAGAGGCTGCCGAATGAAACAGATTACCCCCTTCATTCTGGTGCTTGCCGCCTTTGGCATCCAACTGTCATCAGGGATCAACTATATCACTTTTCCGCTCGTGCTCCAGTCGCAGGGAGCAACCAATGCGTTGATCGGCTTTATCATGTCCTGCGATATTCTTGCACTGATTGTCTTTTCGAGCAGGATTTCACTGCTTGTCAAAAAGCTCGGTGTGATCAACACCATCATCATCTGTTCTCTGGTGCGCTGTGCGGTCGTCTATTTCCTGTCTAACAATGACATGATTGTCGGCTGGATCGCAGGCATGTTCATCTATGGCCTCACGACCAATGCTCTTCTTGTCGTGGTGCAGACCTGGCTGAACATGGTTTCAGTTGGCAAACTCAAGGGCCTGATCATGGGGCTCTTTTCCTCGGCCCTATCGTTGGGTATCGCACTGGCCCCCATTATTTTACGCTTTACCGATATGCATAGCCGCTTGCCTTTTATTATCAGCAGTATGATTTCGCTTCTGGTTCTGGCAACCATGTTGACGGTTGTCAAAAGTCGCCCGTCTTTTCATTCTGACAAAAGGGCACGCATTGGCTTCGTTTTCAAACATGCCAAACTCATTCTTCTGTCTGCTGTCGTGGGTGGTTTTTGCTTTTTCGGGCTACCGTCATTTCTCACGATTTACGGCATCAAGAATGGCCTGAAGGCAGAAGATGCCGCTTTGTTGCTAACGATGTTTATGCTGGGAAGCGTTACTCTGGGCATGATTGTGAGCACGCTCTCTGCTTTTTACAGTCACTATCGTCTCGTTTTCATCTGTGTCTGTGTCTCGGTCTTCTGTGCTTCTTTCCTGTCACTTGCAATCTACTCTCATCTGTTTGTCGCTCTGGGCCTGCTTTATCTGTGGGGTGGCTGTATGGGGGGGATCTATGCGCTGGGGCTGAACATTATCGGTGAACAATTCCGCCAGGAGGACCAGATGTCAGCCAACATGTCTTATACGCTTATGGATGCGCTTGGTGGCATGATTGGCCTTTGTATCATCGGCACCAGTATGGATATTGTCGGTGCCGAGGGCTTGTCCTATACCATCGTGGTGGCCGCGATGTGCTATCTGGTCTATTTCTTCAGATCGATAGCATCCCGCTTTTCTGTTGTCCGCAATCTAGCCGACCCCGCAACATAAATTTTTCACTTCTTGCGAGCGTTGCACCCTGTTTAAACGGCAGCAATAGAGAGATTGCTTCGCCGCATAGTCTGGACACCCAAGGTCAGCGAATGGGTTGCGCGAGCAGTGGATGCCATTTTGCTTCGAATGCCCCTCAGAACCGCTCCTGTGAAAAGCAATGAGGCTTACAACCAGTAGGCAGAATCGGGGCGGGTGGCGTCTTTTACCAAGGTGTCGATCAGCGCTCGCTGTGCCGGTTTCAGGTAGCGCGATCGGGGCCATACCGCGTGAATGGGCATCTCGGCTCCTGCAAAGGATTCAAGAACAGGCACCAGTGCTCCGGTCGCGAGAGCGCCTGTCACCAGCCATGTCGGCAATTGCGAGAGACCTGCGCCAGCCAGCGTGGCTTCCAGCATGGCATCACCGTCACTGAATTCGTGCCGCACCCTGATGAGGTGCGGCGTGGAGGTGCCATCTGGCTGGCGAAGCAACCAGGCTGCGGGGCTGTCTTCACGACGGCTGCCGATGATGCCATCGTGTTCAATGAGGTCCGCAGGCGTTTCAGGCTCACCGAACTGTGTGATATAATCCGGACTAGCGCAAATCACCAGTCGTTGGCGTCCCAGCCGCCGAGCCACAAGGTCCGCATCATCTGCCAGAGATCCGATCCGCACGACGAGATCTACTCCGTCGTTGATAAGGTTCACGCGTCGCTCCGTGAAGTTGACCGAAAGATCGAGCGACCGGTGCTCGCCCGCCAGTCGGGTCAGGACGGGCAGCACATGCCTGCGCCCGAATGCCGCTGGCAGGTGAATATTCAACCGTCCCGAAATGCGCCCGCTCTGTGCGACGACCGAGTCTTCAAGGCTGCGCACATCAGACAGAATCTCCGCCCAGCCATCGAAATAGCGCTGGCCTTCCGGGGTGAGCGACAGGCGACGGGTGGTGCGATGCAGGAGCTTTGTCCCGAGCCTTGCTTCAAGGCGACTGACGCTCTTGCCCACGGCCGAGCCGGTTAGTCCCAGCTGCATACCAGCCCCCGTGAAGGAACCGCTACGTACAGCTTCCACAAATTCACGCACGCCAGCAAAGGGATCAGTTGTGTTTATCATTCTGGAATCTCAGGACGGAATGAAGGGAATTTGAAGTATATTATAATTTTGAGAATGATCAATAGATTGAGTGGCAATGGCATGCCGATCTACGCAAACGACATGCAACCAAATTCTCTTTATCGGATCTATTGAAAGGACAGCTCTCATGTCCCTGCTCTTCTCACCTTTTGATCTTACCGGTCTTCAACTGCCCAATCGGGTGGTTATGGCCCCCATGACGCGTTCGCGCGCCGAGACCGGTGTACCGGATGATCAAACCGCTATCTACTACGCGCAACGCGCCAGTGCCGGCTTGATCATCACCGAAGGAGCGCCGGTCAGTCAGCAAGGCAACGGCTATCTCCATACGCCCGGCATTTACACCGATGAGCAGGGGGCCGGGTGGGCGAAGGTCACACAGGCCGTGCACAAGCGAGGCGGACGTATCTTCGTTCAGCTGTGGCATGTTGGTCGGGTTTCCCATACCTCGCTGCAGCCGGATGGTGCTGCCCCGGTGTCGGCGAGTGCATTGCGGGCGGAGGGAGCCCTTTCCTATGCCATCGGTCCGGATGGTCAACCCGGTCAGCAGCCGGCCAGCATTCCGCGCGCGCTGGCAACAGACGAAATAGCTGGCATTACGGCCGATTTCGTTGCCGCCGCCAAGCGCGCCATGCTTGCGGGTTTTGACGGGGTCGAGATCCACGGGGCCAACAGCTATCTCTTTGAGCAGTTTCTCAATGCCAATTCCAACCAGCGTGCGGATCGCTATGGCGGCAGCGTTGAGAACCGGCTGCGTTTCCTCATGGAAACCATCGATGCAGTGGCTGCGGAGATTGGAATGAACCGGACCGGTGTTCGCATCTCTCCCTTCGGGCGGCTTTCTGGCATGACCGGATATGACGGAGAAGCCGATACATGGCTTGCCGTGGCCGAAGCTTTGGAGGCGCGCCAGCCAGCCTATGTCCATCTCAGTGACCAACTGACCATTGGCGGCGAAGCGATGCCTGCGGGTTTCCCTTCCCAGTTTTGCAAGACGTTTACAGGCACGTTGATTGCAGCAGGCGGCTTTACGAAGGAAACAGGAGAACAGGCGCTCGAGGACGGCGCACTCGACCTCATAGCTTTTGGCAAGCCTTTCATTGGAAATCCGGATCTTGTGGAGCGGATGCGGAATGACTGGCCGATCAACGAGGCACCGCGTGAGGCCTTCTATGGCGGCACAGGTTCTGCCGGTTACACGGATTTTCCCACCTGGCGCGAACAAGTGGACACTCAACAGACAAATGCCGCGCAGAAGGACAAGTAACATGACAACACAGACCGATCGCATCAACGCCTTGCTGGATCGCGAAGAGATCCGGGCATTGCGCCTTCATTATAGCGCGCTCCTTGATGGCGGAAAGGCCGACCGGATGGGTGAGGTGTTCACCACGGACGCCGAAGTCAAAGTGACTGTTGGCTCGATGAGTGGTCTTGAGGAAATCAAGGCTAGCCTCAAGGAGGCCTATCACAGCTTTGATACCCTCAACCGCGGCCACTATCCGTTTGTCCATGCGGTTGCGAACCACGAAATCACTCTGACCGGCCCGGATGCGGCAACCGGCAGCTGCTACCTGTTGGACTTTGTCACGGATCGCCAGAGCACCCTGCATCCCTTCCTGCTGCTTGGTCGGTATGAGGACAGCTACGTTCGTGTGAACGGCGAATGGCGCATTGCGCGCTCTGTACTTGATGTTGTCTGGCCCAATGATGAAGAGTGAGACGGTCGCCATGAATGATATTACAACGCCCCCGCGGAGCTTTTCCCGGGTCTTCTCTGAAAACCGCCTGACGGTTGGGCTGATCACCCCGATTGAATCCTATCCCGATAGCCCGTTTCCAACCCTTGATGATCATCAACAGGTTGCTGAACTGGCCGAAGAGGCGGGTTTTGCCAGCATCTGGGTGCGGGACGTTCCCTTTTATGACCCCAATTTTGGCGACGCAGCACAGATGCTCGATCCATTCGTCTATCTGGGTTTCCTGTCTGCGGTGACGAAAGACATCACGCTTGGTACCACCGGCATTGTTCTGCCTCTGCGCGAGCCGATCTCGGTCACCAAACAGGCGCTTTCGATGGACCGGTTGTCAGATGGGCGCTTCATTCTGGGCTTGTCGACGGGCGACCGGCCCGTGGAATATCCCGCCTTCAATGTCGATTTCGAGGATCGCGGTGCTCGCTATCGCGAGCAGGTGGAGTTGATCTGCGCCCTGTCTGAAAACCGTTTCCCACGAATCAAGACACAGCGCTTTGGCACCTTTGCAGGCAATCTCGATATGCACCCCAAGCCATTGAATGGGCGGCTTCCGTTGATGGCCGTTGGGCGCTCTCGACAATCCATCGAGTGGCTTGCGCAGACCATCGATGCATGGATCTGGGCGGTGGATGATGACGAGGCAATCCGCGAGATTATCTCGTCTCTAAAGGCTGCGGCAGGGGACAGAACGCCACCTGGCTACGGATACTCCACGTTCTTTGATCTGGATCCGAACCCGGATGCACCTTACCAGCGGTTTTACAATGTGGTGCGGATAGGGCGGAATGCATTGATAGACCGGCTTTTGCGCCACCGTGATCTTGGTGTCCAGCATATTGCACTCAACCTCAAGCCCTCGCACCGCCCGGCGCAGTCGGTCATCGAGGAAATGGGGACATATGTCCTGCCAGCCCTTACAGATGCATGATGGAAAACGAATGCCAGATGCTTGGCCCTTGTGCTGATCATCTGGCGTTTGAAAACCATCGGAAGACGGCTTGAAGAGAAAGCGGGGTCCGGAATGACGCCCAGCTTACAAGATGCTCGATGAGGCCTTGGTGATCGCAATTATGGAAGGAGTATCTCTTTCCTCTTTTGATGAGGTTGTTTGATGCGCGTGGCAAGGGAGATTCTTTAAAGTTGAGTACCAGTATTGTATATCAACACAGCAAACCAACCGCTTGAAATCAAACGTTATGTATAGATATCAAATAGATGGGAAGAAATGGTGGAGCTAAGCGGGATCGAACCGCTGACCTCGTGAATGCCATTCACGCGCTCTCCCAACTGAGCTATAGCCCCACATCAAAGCGTCATATTCGCTTTGTGGTGAAGCGGAACATATTGAAGCGTTTAGGTGAAATCAATCCCCATTCTCATGAAAATGTGGATTCTTTCCCCAGATAGATGATGTCTTTCTCAAAGGCTGGTCCCAAAGGCCAATTGGCGGTGCCTGAAAGGCAATGAGAGGGGCATTATATGGGCTGACAAACATTTGGCTTCGGCGGTTGGCGAGGGGACAGGAGCAAAATTCCAACAAGGATCTATAAGGGCCGATGGCCTCCGCCCAAGACGGGATAAAGAAAAAGCGCAGCGGTTTCCGGCTGCGCTTTGTATTTGATATAAGAAGATTGCCGCCGCGAAGGATCGGACAATACGCATGCTCTTCACAAAGGGCCATAAGCCACCTGAAAAGAGCGCGTATTGATTACTCGTCGTCTTCGTTTGGCACTGCCACGTCGAGGCCGATCGCATCGAGGGCTTCTTCGTCTTCTTCGTCGTCAAGGAAGACATCAGCGTCATCGCTGTTATCGTCGTCGTCGAGATCCGGCACATCGATATCAGAAGCCTGTTCAGCGTCAGCATCTTCAAGGGAGATGACTTCCGCATCACCATCGTCGTCCGAAGCCGCGGTGGTTGCTACAACTTCTTCTTCTTTTTCATCGACCTCAGCCACTTCAGCAGCCAATGGTTTGGCCAATTCGTAAATCGTCCCGCATTTGGGACAAACGATCGGGTCGCGGTTAAGGTCGTAATATTTAGCGCCGCAATCTGCACAGACGCGTTTGGTTCCAAGTTCTGGTCGTGCCACAGCTTTGCCTCTTCACCTAGCAAGGTTTTCGATTCTAAGATTTGACCAACTCCATTAGCTAACCTTATGCGGCCTGTCAAAAGCTAAAAGTCGAAAACAGAGTCAATTTACTCTTTTCTTCCGAAGTTGGCGTGACGTAGTGGGCAATATGGTGTAAGTCGGGTTCCGTTTCAACGAAGAAATGGCCTTGCAGGATTGCTTTATTATGCGCAATTCTGCCAAAAGGCCCAGTATGGAAATCAAGCAAGGGGTGAGAATGGCTCACGACAGCACCAACTTGTCTCCGCTTGCCGCGCGCAAGTGTTCAGGCCTTCGCGGTCATTTGCGTGTACCGGGTGACAAATCCATATCGCACAGGGCTCTGATCTTTGGCGCTCTGGCCCGCGGAGAAACGCAAATTCACGGCTTGCTTGAATCCGAGGATGTGCTCAATACGGCCAAGGCCATGGCAGCCTTCGGCGCCACTGTGCGCAAAGATGATGAAGATGTCTGGTATGTCGAGGGGCTCGGCACGGGCTCTTTGGTAGAGCCGACCGGTGTGCTTGATTTCGGCAATTCCGGTACAGGTGCGCGCCTCGTTATGGGGATTGCCGGCGCCCATGCCTTTGCGACGACTTTTATGGGGGATGCATCCCTCTCCAGCCGCCCGATGGGGCGTGTGCTCAATCCTTTGCGCGAGATGGGTGTCGAGGTTCTGAGCCGCTCTGGTGATCGCCTGCCACTGACACTGAAAGGGGCCGATCCGGCCCAGCCCATTACCTATCGCGTGCCCATGGCATCAGCGCAGGTGAAAAGCTGCGTCTTGCTGGCCGGTCTCAATATGGCTGGCACCACAAGGGTGATCGAACCGGTCAAGACCCGTGATCATACCGAGAAGATGCTGCGCGGCTTTGGCGCAACGCTCGGCGAAGAGATGAATGACGCGGGCGAGACTGTTCTGACGATTGAAGGTCTGCAAGAGCTGACCGCACAGGACGTCACCGTACCGGGTGATCCGTCTTCGGCTGCCTTTCCGATTGTGGCTGCTCTGATAACGCCGGGCTCGGAGCTGGTCATTGAAGACATTCTGCTCAACGAGACCCGCACTGGCCTCATTACCACATTGCTGGAAATGGGCGCGGATATCACCATCGAGAATGAACGCAACAGTGGTGGCGAGCGCATTGGCGATATTCGCGTGCGCAGCTCTGCGCTGAAAGGTGTAACGGTGCCTGCAGCACGCGCGCCTTCCATGATTGATGAATATCCCGTGCTGAGTGTGGCGGCTGCCTATGCCGAAGGGGAAACCCGCATGGAAGGCCTGGAAGAATTGCGCGTCAAGGAAAGCGACCGACTGGCCGCCGTTGCCGCAGGGCTCGAAGCCAATGGCGTGCCTTTCGAAGAAGGCAAGGATTATCTTGTCGTGAGGGGTGGGGGCACCATTGCGGGTGGAGGCCGGGTGATCACTCACTTGGATCACCGCATCGCCATGAGCTTCCTTGTCCTCGGGCTGGGGGCAGAAAAACCGGTGACCGTTGATGACGCTGCCATCATCAATACATCTTTCCCCGGCTTTGCCGATCTCATGGAAGCGCTTGGCGCAGAGTTTGAATAGAGCCGATGCTTGCGACACCAAAGCGCGTGATCTCTCTTGTCCCCAGCTGGACGGAAACCCTGCTGGCAGCCGGTATCATACTGGTCGGACGCACGCGCTTCTGTATACACCCTCAGAAGACGGTCGCCGACATTCCCGTCGTCGGGGGCACCAAGGACTGGAACTGGGATAAGCTTTTGGCCACAAAGCCGGATCTGATCCTGCTGGACAGGGAAGAGAATGCCCGCTTCATGGGCGAGCAGACGGACATTCCCTGTCATGTCACCCATGTCACGTCGCTGGAAGACATGGCGGCGACCTTCGCCGATCTGGCAAGCCTGCTGGCCAATGATAAATTGCAGCAGATGGCCGAACGGTGCCACACACTATTGAGCCTTCAGAAGAAGCCATGGCAACCGGAAACCCCTTTGCCTGCATTGATGGAATGGGGGCGGCAGCCCGTGCGACCACCGGAAAAAATTCTCTATCTCATTTGGCGCAAACCATGGATGGCTGTCAGCCGGGAGTGTTTCATCGGTGATAGCCTTTCACGCCTTGGCGTCGAGATTACGCATTTTGATGAAAGATATCCCGTGATCGATCTCGATGCTTTCGATCCGGAAACGACTCTCCTATTGTGCGCCTCAGAACCCTATCCGTTTCATGCCAAGAAGCAGCTCTTGGCTGAGCTGCCCTTTGCCCACGCCTTCGTCGATGGCGAGTGGCTCAGTTGGTATGGCATCCGGAGCCTTGAGTTTCTGGAACGCGAATTGGGTCGCTAAGGAAGAATTCGGCGCGACATCCCGCACCGCCGGATCAAAGAGAAAAGACGTGAGACAAGACTGTTAAGGAGTGGACTGTCCAATGATCATCGCAATTGATGGCCCAGCAGCCTCTGGCAAAGGCACCATGGCGCGCAGATTGGCGGAGCATTTCAAGTTGCCGCATCTGGATACGGGGCTGACATTCCGGGCTGTGGCGCATGCGCTTGTTGTTGCGGATAAACCGCTTGATGACGAAGATGTGGCTGAAGCGGCCGCGCGCGGGCTGGATCTTGGGGCGTTGGATCGCTCGGTGCTCTCGGCCCATGCCATTGGCGAGGCAGCCTCCAAGGTAGCTGTGATGCCGCGCGTGCGTCAGGCGCTTCTGGAAGCCCAGCGCAGCTTTGCGAGCCGACCGGGAGGGGCCATTCTGGACGGGCGCGATATCGGCACTGTCGTTTGCCCTGATGCGGACGTGAAGCTGTTTGTCACCGCCAGCGCAGAAGAACGCGCCCAGCGCCGCACCGATGAGATTCTGGCCAAGGGCGAGCAGGCGGACTATGCGCAGATCCTTGCTGATGTGAAAAAACGGGATGAACGCGACCAGAACAGAGCTGTGGCTCCCCTTGTGCCTGCGGCAGATGCCCACTTGCTTGATACAACAAAATTGGATATAGAAGGCGCATTCCAGCAAGCTGTTAGGATTGTTGAGGAAAGCCAGATAAAATAAAAGAGTGGCAATCAATCTTTGATTGTTGCCCTTTTTGCTATGCGCTCACTTGCATAATTCCGGTTATTTCTTATGTCTTTCAGTCTGTTACGTTGGGGGATGTTACAGGCGGATTGTGCTTTTTCAGTTTTCTCTGTTTTCAGACCTTGACGGGCATCCTTGCGGAATGCCTTCAAAATTGCGCTCCCTACCGACCGCATACGCGCCGGACCACTCCTTTATCACAAAGGGTGGACTTGTCCTTAAGTTGGACATGGTCGGGAAAAGAGCATGGTGAAACACGAACCAATTGGCGCGAAGAGCCCCGAAAAATGGGGTTATTTAGGAGTTTTTATGAGCGATCTTAATCCGTCCATGGAAGATTTTGCCGCCCTTCTCGATGAGTCCTTCAGCGAAACCTCACCTCATGAAGGTGCGGTTATCAAAGGGACCGTCGTCGGCATCGAAAAAGACATGGCTATCATCGATGTTGGCTTGAAAGTTGAAGGCCGCGTAGCACTGAAGGAGTTTGGTGCTCAGGCAAAAGACGGTGGTCTTGAGATTGGCTCCGAGGTTGAAGTCTACCTCGAGCGTATCGAAAATGCGATGGGCGAAGCTGTTCTGTCTCGCGACAAAGCCCGCCGCGAAGAAAGCTGGGGCAAGCTGGAAAAAGCGTTCGAAGCAGAAGAAAAAGTTACTGGTACCATCTTCAACCAGGTCAAAGGCGGCTTCACCGTCGATCTGGATGGCGCCGTTGCCTTCCTGCCTCGCTCTCAGGTGGATATCCGTCCGGTTCGCGACGTGACCCCTCTGATGCACACGCCACAGCCTTTCCAGATCCTGAAAATGGACAAACGTCGCGGCAACATCGTTGTTTCCCGTCGTGTTATTCTGGAAGAAACCCGCGCAGAACTGCGCACCGAACTGGTTCAGAACCTCAAAGAGGGTCAGACCGTCGAGGGTGTTGTCAAAAACATCACCGATTATGGTGCATTCGTGGATCTGGGCGGCATCGACGGCCTGCTGCATGTCACCGACATTGCATGGCGTCGTATCAACCATCCGAGCGAAGTTCTGTCTATTGGCCAGACGGTCAAGGTTCAGATCGTTCGCGTCAACCAGGAAACACATCGTATTTCTCTGGGCATGAAGCAGCTTGAAGTTGACCCATGGTCTGAAATCGAGCAGCGTTACCCAGTGGGCGAGAAATTCACCGGCCGTGTGACCAACATCACCGACTATGGTGCATTCCTCGAACTGGAACCAGGCATCGAAGGCCTGATCCACGTTTCCGAAATGTCCTGGACCAAGAAAAACGTTCATCCGGGCAAAATCGTTTCTACCTCTCAGGAAGTAGAAGTGATGATCCTGGAAGTCGATCCTGTAAAACGCCGCGTGTCTCTGGGCCTGAAACAGACCCTCGACAACCCATGGGCTGTTTTTGCAGAAAACAATCCAGCTGGCACCGTCGTCGAAGGCGAAGTGAAGAACAAGACCGAATTCGGTCTCTTCATCGGTCTGGAAGGCGAAGTCGACGGCATGGTTCACCTGTCCGATCTGGACTGGAACCGTCCTGGCGAACAGGTTCTGGAAGAATTCAACAAGGGCGACGTTGTCAAAGCCGTCATCCTCGATGTGGATGTCGACAAAGAACGTATCTCCCTGGGTATCAAGCAGCTTGAATCCGATCCGTTCGAAGACGCTTCTGGTGAAATGAAACGCGGTGCAATTGTCTCCTGCGAAATCACCGAAGTGAAAGAAAACGGTCTGGAAGTCAAGGTTGTCGGTTCCGACATGACTGCCTTCATCCGTCGTGCCGATCTGGCCCGTGACCGCGCTGACCAGCGCACCGACCGCTTCCAGGTTGGTGAAACGGTTGACGCTCGCATCACCCAGTTCGACAAGAAAAACCGTAAACTCGGTGTTTCCATCAAGGCGCTTGAAGTTGCTGAAGAGAAAGAAGCCATTGCACAGTTCGGGTCTTCCGACGCTGGCGCTTCCCTCGGTGATATTCTGGGTGCAGCCCTTAAAGCACGCGGCGACGACGAATAAGTCGCTCTGCCTTAAAGGCCCTTGTCAATAAAACGGATGCCGCAGGTAATCTCGCCTGCGGCATTTTTTATTTGTTATTTCTTTTCAAACTCTTTTTCGATACGCAGGCTATATTGGCGTTGCAAAATATGTTTGCGCGGGTGATAAACCAAACAGGAACTGCTTGAGGAAATTACAACCATGGCTTTCGATATGGATCATTTGGTCGAGCGACGCAAGCTACGGCGCAAATTGTCGGTCTGGCGCATAGTGGCCGTGCTGGCGCTGATCATTCTGGTTGCTGCCGCATCGCTGAACTTTGTCGTTGATGAAGATAGCCTCTCCCACAAGAAAAGCCATATCGCCAAGATCGTTTTTTCTGGCACCATTATCGGTCAGGAACGCAAGCTCAAGCTAATCCGGCAGCTTGAAAAAAACGACAGCGTCAAGGGCGTCATCGTTTCCATCAATAGCCCCGGCGGGGCAACCTCGGGCGGTGAAGCGATCTACAACGCCCTCAAGCAGCTGGGCGAGAAAAAGCCAGTTGTTGCCAGTATGGATGCTTTGGCTGCATCCGCCGGTTACATCATCGCGTTGCCCGCTGAGCGCATTTTTGCAAGGCGCACCTCAATCACCGGCTCCATCGGTGTGCTGTTTCAATATACCGATCTTACTGGCCTGATGGATACCGTGGGCGTGAAGATGCGCAGCATCAAAAGCGCCCCGCTGAAGGCAGAGCCAAACCCGTTTTCCGGACAGAATCCCGAAGCCGAAGCGATGATCGCCAAAATGATTGATGATTCTTTCCAATGGTTTGTTGACCTTGTTGCGGAAAATCGTCCTTTTGACAGGCAAAGGGCACTGGAATTGGCCGATGGCCGAATTGTCACAGGTGGGCAAGCCGTTGATCTGCAGTTGGTGGATGAGCTAGGCGGTCCTGAAGAAGCGAAGAACTGGTTGATTCAAAACCATAATCTGGATAGTAATTTGCAATTGATCGAGTGGAAACCGGAACCGATCACCGAGAGTTTTCCATTTGGCTTTGCCAGCAAGATCGCTGCCAGCCTGCTTCCTCAACCAATTATTGACCTATTTGACCAACGAAATACCGCAGTGCAACTTGACGGACTGGTTTCAGTTTGGCAGGCTCAAAAAAACGAACAATAAGAGCATTTTACGCTTTTTATTACGTTGGGATCTGCTCGATAACGAATTCAAATCTGTAAGCGTAGCAATGAAGGGGAGCGGACGATGATCAAGTCCGAATTGGTACAACATATCGCAGAACAAAACCCGCATCTCTATCAGAGAGATGTCGAACATATTGTGAATGCCATTCTCGATGAGATTTCCGACGCTCTGGCGCGCGGTGATCGGGTCGAGCTGCGTGGCTTCGGCGCCTTCTCGGTCAAGAACCGGCCGGCGCGCATCGGCCGCAATCCGAGAACCGGTGAGAAGGTTCCGGTGGCTGAAAAATATGTTCCTTTCTTCAAAACCGGCAAGGAAATGCGCGAGCGTCTCAATGATGGGGACGGGAGCGAATAAGCCTGCCGATCAAGACTGGATATCTTTCGATTATGAAAATAATCAAACGCTTTTTGCAGCTCATTATTCTTGTGCCATTCGCCATTATCGCCATTTCTCTGGCGGTGGCAAACCGCCACACTGTGCAGCTGGCTTTAGACCCGTTTTCTCCTGAACAGCCTGTTCTGGATTTTACGGTGCCGCTCTATGTGGTGATCTTTGGTGCGTTGCTGATTGGAATTTTCATCGGCGGGTTCATGGCATGGCTCAAACAGGGTCGCCACCGTAAAGCTGCGCGCGAGAAACGCTATGAGGCGCAAAAGTGGCGCAACGAAGCAGATCGCCAGCAAAAGCGCCTTGAAAAGATTGCCGCTGATCCAAAGAGCGACGTTCCGGCTTTGCCAGCAGCAGGGTCGACCGCCGTTACCAAAGTCGCGATGTAATCCGGACAGGTGTGCTGGTCGGTTCCTTTCTGGTTTGACCGGATGACCCGAGCCAGACTGATAGACGCAAAGCGATCTGACGAGAATTGATGCCAGCCTCAAGGGCTGGCATTTCTGTTTGGCCTCGACCCAAGAAGGGCTTGATTTCCATAAGCTCCCGAACTGGTGATGACAAAGCCATTGCAACAAGAGGGTTCCCAATGTATGTAAAGATCTGTGGGCTATCGACGCCAGAGGCGATCGCAACAGGCCTGCAATGTGGTGCCAACTGGATTGGATTTGTTTTCTTTCCGAAAAGCCCGAGGCATGTGGATTATGGGAAAGCGAAGGAACTGGTGGGTTCGGTACGCGGCAAAGCGTCCATAGTAGCCCTCACTGTCAATGCGAGTGACGATGAGCTTGAGGCCATCGACCGGTCGATCGATCCTGATATCTGGCAATTGCACGGCTCCGAGACACCCGAGCGTGTCTTGGAGATCAAGGCACGGTTCAAACGCCCTGTCATGAAAGCCCTGCCCATTCGGGACGAAGCAGATCTTGCGCCCATTCCTGCCTATGAGGCTGTGTGCGATATCCTGCTGTTTGACGCCAAGCCACCCAAGGACATGAAGACAGATCTGCCCGGAGGCAACGGCATCACCTTTGACTGGCGCCTGATACAGAATCTCAAGCTCAAGAAACCATTCGTCCTGTCAGGGGGCCTTAATCCGGACAATGTCGCCGAGGCCATTCGCCTGACCCGCCCGCAAGGAGTTGATGTCTCCTCGGGCATTGAAAGCGCGCCGGGCGTTAAAGACCGGCAGAAAATCATGGATTTCGTCCATGCCGCCAAGGCCGCCGCTCAAGAGCTCTAGGGAATGCGGTCAGGCGTGGACAGCTTTTGAACAAGGAAGCACTAATGACTGACCCGACCACTCTGCCCAACAGCGTCAGCCAGGGCCCCGATGATCGCGGCTTTTTTGGCATTTACGGGGGACGTTTCGTCTCAGAAACCCTGATGCCGCTCATTCTGGATCTGGACAAGGCCTATCGCGAGGCCAAGGAAGACCCCGAATTCCACAAGGAACTGGCCAAGCTGCATAAGGATTATGTCGGCCGCCAGAGCCCGCTCTATTTCGCCGAGCGCCTGACTGAGCATCTGGGTGGCGCGAAAATCTATCTCAAGCGTGAAGAGCTGAACCACACCGGCAGCCACAAGATCAACAACTGCCTTGGCCAGATTCTGCTGGCCAAACGCATGGGCAAGACCCGCATCATCGCCGAAACAGGTGCGGGGCAGCATGGCGTGGCAACGGCTACCGTCTGTGCCCGCTTCGGCTTCCCTTGCGAAGTCTATATGGGCGCGACCGACGTGGAGCGTCAGGCACCGAACGTCTTCCGCATGAATCTGCTTGGCGGCGTGGTCCATCCCGTCACTGCAGGCGCGGGCACCCTCAAGGATGCCATGAACGAAGCCCTGCGCGACTGGGTTACCAACGTGGCCGACACCTATTACATCATCGGCACGGCGGCTGGCCCGCATCCATATCCCGCCATGGTGCGCGACTTCCAGTCGATCATCGGGCAGGAAACAAAAGAGCAGATGTTGGCTGCTGAAGGGCGCTTGCCGGATATGCTTTGTGCCTGCCTTGGTGGCGGCTCCAATGCCATCGGCCTCTTCCATCCGTTCCTCGATGACAAAGACGTGCAGATTGTCGGCGTCGAGGCGGCTGGTTACGGTCTTGATACCGATGAACATTGCGCCTCTCTTAATGCGGGCAAGCCCGGCGTTCTGCATGGCAACCGTACTTACCTACTGCAGGATGACGATGGCCAGATTCTGGAAGGGCATTCCATTTCCGCCGGTCTGGACTATCCGGGCATCGGGCCGGAGCATTCTTTCCTCAGGGATAGCGGCCGGGTCGAGTATGTCTCGGCTACCGACACTGAGGCCCTTGAGGCCTTCCAGCTGCTCTGCCAGACCGAGGGGATCATTCCTGCTCTTGAGAGCTCTCACGCCATTGCCGAAGTCATCAAACGGGCTCCGACCATGGACAAAGACCAGATTATCGTGGTGAACCTGTCCGGTCGTGGCGACAAGGATGTCAATACCGTGAGCAAGTTTCTCGGCAAGGGGTCCCTTGCGGAATAGGATGCAGGAGTAAGAGCAATGGAAAAAACACGCATTGATACCCGCTTTGCTGCCTGCAAGGCCGAAAATCGCGCAGCCCTCGTTGGCTTCATCACCGCAGGTGACCCGGATCTGGACACCTCGCTGGAAATCTTCAAGGCTCTGCCCAAGGCAGGCGTTGATGTGATCGAACTGGGCATGCCCTTTTCCGATCCGATGGCCGAAGGGGTTCCCATCCAACTGGCCACACAGCGGGCGCTGGCCGGTGGTCACACCATGGCCAAGACCTTCGACATGGTGCGCGCATTCCGTAAGGAAGACAATGAAACCCCGATCATCCTGATGGGCTATTACAACCCCATTTATGTGCGTGACCCGAAAGCCTTCGTAAAAGATGCCAAGGAAGCGGGCGTGGATGGCATGATCGTGGTCGATGTGCCGCCCGAGCATGACGATGAATTGTGCATTCCGGCTAGAGAGGCCGGGGTAAACTTCATCCGACTGGCAACCCCGACTACCGACGAAAAGCGCCTGCCCAAGGTGCTCGAAAACACCTCTGGCTTCGTTTATTACGTCTCGGTCACCGGCATTACGGGCACGGGCGCACTGGATGCCGACAAGGTGGCCATCGCCGTCAAGAGCATCAAGGATCATACCGATCTGCCGGTCGCTGTTGGCTTTGGCGTGAAAACCCCCGAGCAGGCCGAAGCCATTGGACGCAATGCCGATGGTGTGGTTGTTGGATCCGTACTGGTCAATGCCATCAAGGATAGCCTTGATGCTGACGGCAAGGCGACAGACAAGACTGTTTCTGCCGTGACCGATATCGTCAAGGGATTGGCAGACGGTTGCAAACGCGCCAAGGCTTAAGGTCTGGCACAATCAGAAGTAAGATGAAGCCCCGGCTCTGTCCGGGGCTTTTTCATGCGGCGCCATCAGTCCGTGTCATCGCCACAACCTTGTTAAGGGTGAGACAAAAAAAAGCTGTGCGTGACAAAATAGGGCGTGCCCTGACCACAATTGAGTGTTACTGCTGAGACCCCGATGCTTCCGGCCCGGACAAGATCACGAAAAGCATGGATTTTTGTTTCCGGGCGCAAGGGGCCGCGGCTCGTGTGGCAAGGCCTATACTAATATCGGGCCTTGAAACCATCAGATTGCATCCCCAGCTGCAATACGGTAAGACAGGGGAGCAAATATGGGGTTTGCCCCGTCAAGACTGTTTTAAGGCTCAAGTCAGGAATTGGTTCGTGAACTGGATTAACACTGTCGTTCGACCGAAAATTCGTTCGTTTTTGAATCGCCGGGATGTCCCGGAAAACCTTTGGATCAAAGATCCGGTCACCGGTGAAATGGTGTTCCATCGGGATCTCGAAAACAACCAGTATGTTGTTCCCAATTCCAACTTCCATATGCGGCTCAACGCTTCCCAGCGCTTCCAGTATTTGTTCGACAATGCGGACTATAGCCTTCTGGAAGCCCCTGAAGTTGTCGACGATCCGCTGAAATTCCGCGACATCAAACGCTATTCGGATCGCCTGAAGGAAGCCCGTTCCAAAACCGGCTACAAAGATGCTGTGCAAGTGGCGCAGGGCGATGTGGAAGGCCTGTTGCTGACAGCCGCCGTGCAGGACCCCAATTTCATGATTGGTACTCTGGGCATGGCCGCTGGCGAAGCGCTGATTAAGGGCATGATGAAGGCCGTGGAAGACAAAACGCCTTTCGTCCTCTTTTCCGCTTCCGGCGGTGCGCGCATGCAAGAGAGCATTCTGTCTCTGATGCAGATGCCGCGCGTAACCATTGCCGTTCAGGCGCTGCGCGAAGCTGGTCTGCCCTACATTGTCGTGTTGACCGACCCGACCACGGGCGGGGTAACCGCATCCTATGCCATGTTGGGTGATATCCATATTGCCGAGCCGGGGGCTCTTATCGGCTTTGCCGGTCAGCGTGTCATTGAGCAGACCATCCGCGAAAAGCTGCCAGAAGGGTTCCAGCGCGCCGAATATCTCAAGGATCATGGCATGGTGGACATGGTTGTCCATCGTCACGACCTCAAGAAGGTTATAGCGCGACTCTGCCGTTTCTTCACCAATACCGATGTGCCAGAAGATCTTGGCGAAGAGCTGACATCCGAACAGGTCGCCATCGAAAAGGCCATGGCTGACCTTCCGAATGCCAATCCGGAAGGACGCGCCGAAGCATCCCCTGAAGCCGCATCTGAAAAGGCACCAGAAGACGGTGCCAGCGATGGGGAGAAGAAAGAAAAGTCAAAAGACACCGACAAGAAGGCTGATTGATCCTTCTGATCCTTGCTTGGCGTGGCGGGGTGAGCGGGGCCGGAGGGCGTTCGCAAGAGACCTGCCGACATATTATACCGGAGCATCCTGTTGTTGGAAAACGCGGGATGTTCTTGATTCGGGGCCACCGCTGCGTGGCCTGCTGTTTTTGAGGAATGACAGCATGAATGAGCTGTTGGCGCCAACGCCCGGTTCTCTTGCGGCTTCCCCGATCTGGATAGCGACATAAGACAATGACCGAACAGACAGAAGCCATTCTGGAACGCCTCGTTGGCCTCCATCCCAAAAGCATTGATCTGGAGGTGGGGCGCATCGAGCGGCTGTTGGCCGAGTTGGGTAATCCGCATTTTTCCTTGCCGCCAACCATCCATATCGCCGGAACCAATGGCAAAGGCTCGACCTCGGCTTTCCTGCGCGCGATGGCAGAAGCTGCGGGTAAGAAAGTGCATGTCTATACCTCACCGCATTTGGTGCATTTTCGCGAACGCATCCGGCTGGCGGGCACGCTGGTTTCCGACGAAATTCTGATCGATGCTCTGCGCCGCTGCGAAAAAGCCAACGATGGCGAGCCGATCACCTTTTTCGAGATTACGACCACTGCCGCTTTTCTTCTATTCTCTGAGCAACCTGCCGATCTGTTGATCCTGGAAGTGGGCCTTGGTGGCCGCTTTGATGCGACCAACGTTATCAAGGATGCGCTAGCGACCGTGATTACGCCGATCGCTCATGACCATGAAGGCTTTTTCGGTACCGAGATTTCCCGCATCGCTTGGGAAAAAGCAGGGATCATGAAAAAGGGCGTTCCGTCTATCTGGGCGCAGCAGGAAGAAGAGGTGCGTGCCGTTCTGGAAACCGAGGCAGCCAAGGTTGGGGCTCAGCCGCTCTCCATTGGCGGACAGGACTGGATGAGCTTTGAAGAGCATGGCAGTCTGATTTTTCAGGGGGAGAGTGGTTTGCTGGATCTGCCTATGCCGCGCCTGGGTGGGCGCCACCAGCTCTTCAATGCCGGAACGGCGATTGCTACGGTCCGTCAGGTTCTGCCGGGCATTACCGATGAGCAGATTGCCAAGGGCTTAACCTCGGTTGACTGGCCAGCACGTATGCAGCGGTTGACTTCGGGACATCTGTTCGATCAATTGCCTAAAGGGTCCGAGCTTTGGCTTGATGGTGGCCACAATCCCCACGCCGGTCTGGCTGTGGCTTCGGCCTTTGCAGATCTGGAAGAAAAGGCCCCGCGTTCTTTGCATATGGTCGTCGGTATGCTCAACACCAAAGATCCTGCGGGCTATTTCGCTCCTTTCAAGGGCCTAGCCAAAGATATCATTACCGTGCCCATCGAGGGCAATGATGCGGCGCTAGATCCGGTTGATCTGGCCCAGATCGCTCAGCAGGCGGGGATTCCCGCTTCGGCGGCAGGATCGGTTGAAGAGGCCTTCAAGCGCCTGACTCTGATGAACATGAAGCCAGCTCCGCGAATTCTGGTCTCCGGTTCGCTCTATCTGGCTGGCAATATTCTCAAGACCAACGGCACCCTGCCACAATAACAGTGACAATTTGCTCTGCCGTTTTGCTACGGCAGGGGGCAATTTGGGGCGCCCGGGGTTTTCCGGGCCTACCTGTTGTCTTTTGGTGTGCTTTCGCCATGCCATTGGTGCCAAAATTTCTGAAACTCTCCGCAAAGTGGCTAGCGATCAGCTCGAAGAGCTGTGTATTTAAATCGATATAAATTGATTTTGGAGGGCTGGCTGGGGGCAAATAAGTGCCCTTTTGCCTATCGTAAAGGGATATTTTGCACCGACAACACCGATTTCTCCCTCCAACAAGCCTTGCATTCTATGCAATGGAATCGAGTAGTGGAAACTACATAATCCCTTAGTAGTAAAAAGAAGAGTTTATAACGCATTGAAATATATAGATATTTTTTCTACAAATATTTAGACCGGTCAAAAATGCATAGCTATATTTTTAGATGATCCTGAATTGCATGATTGTCAAGACAGCTATGCAATCTTGTGGGGTGAAAATTTCGAAGCCATGTTCTATATACATAATCAAGAAAGCGATGAGGAACTTTAAAACGAGTTACAAATCAGACGCTTTCGGAAAAAAGCAGTTGAACACCTAATGCCACATAGCAACAAAGGATGACGACAATGATGAATACTGTTGTGAAGAACTACCGTCAGTGGCGCAACTACCGTGACACTGTTGAAGAACTGAACCGTTTGAGCACCCGCGATCTTAACGACCTGGGCATCTCCCGTTCAGACATCAGCGACATTGCACGCGAAGCTGCTACTGCAAAATAAAAAAGTCTTTCGCTGACGATCAAAAGTCCAAGCGAAAGCCACGAGTTTCTTAAGAATTCAGGCTTTACCTCCTCCCAAAGCCTGATCCGATCCAAAACTTCCTCCTCCCGGTTTTGGATCCTCCAACGAAGCCCACCGGACCTCCTCCCCCGGTGGGCTTTCGTTTGTCTGGCTTCCTGTTTTCCGATCTATTTAGTGCCAACCAGCGCCAATGTGCGTGGATCGCCATTTTTGCTCTCGGGCAAAAGTTGGCAAAAGGCAAAAAGAAAACCCGGCCAGAGCTGCTGACCGGGTTTTGCTATGTCTTGATTGTGCCGAAGTGATCAGGCGCCGGTTTCGATCCACTTGACCAGATCGGTTTTCGGTGCTGCGCCCACTTTCATGGCAACGGCTTCACCGCCCTTGAAGAGCAGGAGCGTTGGAATGGAGCGCACGCCATACTGGGCGGCCGTATTCGGGTTTTCGTCAACATTGACCTTGACGATTTTGACGTTGTCGGCTTTTTCCTTGGAGATTTCCTCCAGAATAGGCGCAATCATCTTGCACGGACCACACCATTCTGCCCAGAAATCAACAACAACAGGAACATCACCCTGAACATCCTGAGCGAATGTTGCGTCGGTAGCATTTACGATAGCCATAGCTTGCCTCTTTTCAATGCGCCCCTTCCGAGCTCCACAAGCGAACGGATTCGGGCTAGTTTCTATCAATATTCATTGATAAGTGAATATTGTTCTGTTGCCCTGAAGGTAGGTATTCCCCTTTCCCTCGTCAAGGAGCAATAGGTCGATTGACGCCAATCTCGTCGAGCGCGGATTGCCGCAGAGCCTCTGGAATCGCCATTATGCTAGGCTCCGCGGTCCACAGCAATAGAGTTTCAACAGTCTTGCCCGGATAAAGCGGTGCCAATAGGTGGGCATAAAGGGCCATCTGTGTCCGGTAGGCGAGGGGGGCTTCCTCTGGAGAGTTAGGCACAAGACGATTCGTCTTGTAATCCACGATGGTGACAGTCTGTTCGCCCACCAATAGTCGGTCGATCTGGCCGGACACGGTATGGTCCTCGCCATTAACGCCGACCATGCCTGCAATAGAGACCTCGGCCAGGCCCTGCGGGCTGAACAGATCTACCAGCTCGGGGCGTGACAACAGCTGCAAAACCTCTTCCAGAATTGCCTTGCGGCTCTGCAAGGGCATATCCTTGGCGACATGAGAAAGATAAGCAAGCCCTGCCTTTTGTCTTTCTGATTCAGAGACTTGCGGCAGATGCTCGATCAGCGCATGGATGACGGTGCCCCGCCTGCGCGGCTCCCAGTCATGCACCAGACTGCAGCTTGGACCACTGGCTACAAGCTGCATGGCACCCTGATCGCCTTCGATTTTTTCTGCGGCCTTCGAGGGCTGCAAGAAGGCCATCGGACTGGGCGGTTTGCTCGCTGGCTGCGTGATCCATACGGGCAGATCAGGCGCTTCCTTGCCGCCGGAGAGAGGCTTGGGATTGTCTGCGGGCCGCTCTTGGAAGCGCCCTTCCAGATGCCAACGATGGATGGGATCGCCGGTCACCGGATGGGGCACTTCTTCGAGATGATCAGAGAGAGCCCGTCGCGCCACTTCATACCAGCAATTCTCCGCTGGCCCGCGCACGCCTGCAAAACCGCAAAGATAAAGCCGATCCTCCGCGCGGGTCATGCCCACATAAAGCAGGCGCAAATATTCTTCCTCGGATTCCGCATCGAGCTTGCCAAGGCTAGAGGCAACAGGGGAAGGCTGGTTGGCTGCTGGCGCCTTCCACGCCATCATGGCAGGGCCTCCGTCAGCCGCTTCCAGCTCCACCAGATGCGGATGATGGCTGGCGCTGGCGGGCTTGCCGGTACCATCCACCAAAAAGACGATGGGTGCTTCAAGCCCCTTGGACCCATGCACCGTCATCACGCGGATCTGGCCTTCTGCGGCGCCCATATCGCGTTTGATTTCCGCACCGCCTTGCCGCATGGAGGCAAGGAAAGCTTGAAGGTTCGGAGTCTGCTTTTTCTCAAAATCCAGAGCGCGAGACAACAGCTCGTCAATCACCTCGTCAGCCTCTGGCCCAAGGCGTTCGATAAAGGCGCAGCGCTTGCCCTCCGGTCCCAGAATCTGGGCGAAGAAATCAAACGGAGGCTGGAAATCTACCTGCCCTTGCCAGCGGCTGAGATGGGCGAAAATCTCGACGAAATCCGCGTCTTGCGATGTCGTGCTATCAGCGCGTTTTCGCAAACAATCCCAAAGGCTTGTGTGGCGTCCCTCCGGTTCGTAAGCAAGGTCGAACAAGCGCTCGTCCGATAAGCCGAAAAGAGGGCTGCGCAACACGGCGGCAAGGGAAAGATCATCTTCGGGCAACAGCATCACGTCGCCCAGCGCCAGCAGATCCTGCACCGCGATATGATCGAGCAGAGCAAGGCGGTCTGCCCCTGCCACGGGCAAGCCGGCCTCCTTGAGTGCCCTGTTGACGGCAGTGACAAAAGCCCCGCGCTTGCGCACCAGAATAAGCACGTCTCCGGCCGAAATTTTCCGTCCGTTGCCTTCCAGATGTTGCCCGCTCTCCAGCCAATGGCGAATGGTCTTGGCGATGTCCTGCGCCAGCCTCACCTGTGGGTCGGCTTCGCCCTGCGCGTCTAGCGGCTTGGCCCAGTCCTCGTCCATTTCTTGCTCTATCGGCTCATGCAGTGGCCAGATTTCAACAAGACCGGGATCACGTCCGCGGATCGGCTCATGGTCGGTTCGTTCCTTGTCAGAAGAGAGTGCCTCGTAGGTGGCTGCGCTGGAAAAGACCTGATCGACCGATTTGAGCACATGGGGGGTCGAGCGGAAGGAGAGCCGCAATTTGATATCATGGAAAGGCTTGTCCGCCGCCTTTGCTCTTGTGCGGAAGAAATCGCGCATATAGGCGAACCATTTCGGTTCGGCTCCCTGAAAGGAATAGATGGATTGCTTTTCATCGCCTACCGCAAAGACGGTCCGGTTGACCTCGCGGGCGCTGTCTCCTGAGAAGAATTCTTCCCCCAACCGCTGGATGATTTCCCACTGATAAGGGTTGGTGTCCTGTGCCTCGTCCACCAGAATATGGTCAATGCCCTGATCGAGCTTATAATGCACCCATGCAGCCGCCCGCACCGGACGGAGCATTTGCGCAGCCTTCATGATTAGATCTTCAAAATCCATCAGCCCGCGCGCCGCCTTGGCGCGCTGATAATAGCCGATCACCCCTTCGGCAAGGGTGAAAAGCGCCCGACTAACCTCCAGCGTGATGAGGGCATTGCGTTTGTCAAACAGGGCGTCCAACCGCATCTGTTCGCGCTCGATGGCGTCGACAAGGCCGAGATCGCCTTCCAGCATCTTTTTCGACGCGGTGTAGGAGAGGGACTTGGCCGCGCCATCCTTCTTGCGAAACAGCTCAAGCCAGAGCCGAGTTTGCTCACTGAGCGGTGGGTGGGCAAGAAGTCCCCGCATAAGGGACGCCTGCGCCTTGTCCCGTTTGCCACCGGTCTCGAACAGGGGAGCCAACTCTCCAAGATAAGAGGCAGGGAAAAACGGACCGAACGGGATATCCGCTTCCAGCGCATCGATGCTGTCTGTTCCGGACAGCCCCAACGTCTGGGCGAGATTGGCAACCGCTGCGTCAAGCCCGGTTGAGCCTGCACCCGCTTCGGAGCTTTCGCCCCCTTCCATGAAGCGGCCAAACCCTTCCCGGTCATAGACCAGAGAAATGAGCGCATTCTGGATGTCCATATCGCCCATATGGTCCACCAGCAGCGTCAGGGCTGCGCTCCATTGTGGGCGTGTTTGCAGTCGTGCGGCCCGCATGACATGAGCCAGCGCCGCCGCCTGAAGGTCGGCTGCCAACTGGTCATCAAGAATCTCGAAATGTGCCGGAACATTGGCTTCCAGCGGAAACTGATGCAGCAGCCGTTCGGCAAAGGCATGGATGGTCTGGATTTTCAGCCCGCCCGGCGTTTCCAATGCGCGAGCAAACAGGCGCCGTGCCCGCTGCAACTGGGCATCTGTGGGGCGCTTGCCATCCAGTTCGTCGAGTTCAGCGCGCAGTTCGTCATCGCTCAGCTCGGTCCAGCCGGCCAGCAGCTTGAACACGCGGTTCGACATTTCCGCCGCCGCCGCCTTGGTGAAGGTGAGGCACAGGATCTTGGAAGGTTCGGTGCCCGCCAGCAACAGCCGGATAACGCGGCGGGCGAGCACGAAGGTCTTGCCCGAGCCCGCATTGGCGCTTACCCAGGCGGAATTTTCCGGGTCTGAGGCGCGGGCCTGAGCGTCTTTGGTTTCCTGCGGGATTTGCATTGCCATCTCTATTCCTCCCCGCCTTGCTGCGACCATTCCTTGACGCGTGCCAGATGATCATAGGGGCTTTCGAACCGCTCGAACATGGGCCGCGCCCGTGATGGATAGCTCTTGGCTGGATCGTCATAGGCGGTGATCAGGGCCAACAGGCGCTTGCCGATCAGCTCGACAATGTCCTCGGCGGCATAATCCTTCTCCACCCCCGGCTTGCGTTCGCCTGCCTTGCGACCGCCGGAAAGGCGTATCCAGACCATATCGCCCACTTCTATGCCGCGCGGAATGGCCTCGAAGCCGCCAAGCTTGGCCATATAGCCCTCCAGTGCCAACTGCGGCGCAAAGCCGGGCAACACCTGCTTGGCAGAAGGGGGCTGTCCGGTCTTGAAGTCGATCACCTCAAGCCGGTCATCCTTGGTAATGTCCAGTCGGTCGGCACGGCCTCGCAGCACAAAATCTCCCCCGCGCACCGGCAGGGTGATGCGGCCTGATATCTCGGCATAGCGGCCAGCAACTGTGTTCTCGCGCTCGGCCTCCCATTCCAAAATGAACCAGCGGGCGATGCGCTCAAAGCGGGGCCACCAGAAGGCCAACAGATCAGGGAAATTTTCCCATTGGGCAAAGGCTTCCCGCCCCATATCCAGAAGGCACTCAACTGCCGTTTCATCAAAGGGGCCCGTCCAATCCTGCGTGAAGCGGCCAAGTATGTCGTGAATGATCGAGCCTTTTTCCGCGCCGCCCGGAGCCGAGCCGATGGGGTCGAGATCTCTCAGACCCAGCACATGCTTGGCATAAAGGGCATAAGGGTCGCGCACCCATGTCTCGATTTCTGTGACCGAAAGCGAGCGCGGCCTTGCTTCCAGCGGCGGGCAGGGGGCTGGGCGTTTAAGAGTGATTTGCGCGCGCGCGGCATCGAGTTGTTCGGCCCATCGTTTCAGCTCGGCGCCCTTTTCATGCATGGCATGGCGGGCATCGGAACCGGCAACCGCCTCAAGGCGCTGCAGCCAACGGCTGGGCACGGTGGGTTCACCACCGGTCTTGAGGGCACGGATCAGCACGACTTCGCTGCGTCCCATGGCTTGTGCAAAGTCATGGGCGGCGAGCCCGATCCGGCGTTCAGGCGGCTCGAGCTTCATTTGCGCGCGCATCGGGCGCGATAGCCACGCGTCTGTTTTGGTCTCTGCGGGCCATGACCCTTCATTGAGGCCACCAATAACCACCCGATCCACATCTAGCAGTCGCGCTTCCAACGTGCCGAGCAACTGAATGCGCGGATCGCCCTCGCCATGGGAGAGCACCGTTTCACCAGACATCATGGCCACCAGAAATGGCTCCAGATCCTGAGGTGAAAGATCGGAGGATATACTCGCTGCCAGCGAGGCGCGATCGAAGAAATCCTGAATGGAGCGCCCGGCAGCTTCGTCATAAAGACGGTCAGGCAGTCCGTTCTTGTCCATGGCAACAGCCTCAACGGCGGAGATGACACCGGCCAGCCACTCACCAAAGGAAGGCTCCTCTTCTGCATCCATCAATGAGATCAGCGGTGCGATTGCCTCTGAAAAACGCTTGAGGAGTTGTGCCGCAATCTGCCAGACCTCCGGCAGAGCAATATCGGCTCCGAGTTTTTCCTGCTCTTTGTCGTGCTTGCGGGCAAATTCATCAAGCAGCGGCTTCAACCCGTCGCCAAGACGCGGACCACGCAAAACGCGCAACTCCAGAAAACGGGCCGCACGGCGTACATCTGCCCGTGGCATGCCAAAAGAGGCCAGCGGGTGCTTCATCAACGAGAGCAGCTTGACCGGATCAAAGCCGCTGACCACACAGTCAATCATCAGGCGCATAAGCAAAGCTGGCGGCGTCTCGGCAAGGGGCATCCCGGCGGTGTCTTCCACATTGATGCCCCAGCGCTTGAGCTCAAGCAGTACACGCCGGGCCAGTGCGCGATCAGGTGTTACCAACGCGGTGCGGGCGTCAGGGCGCTCGAGAACTTCGCGCAAAGCCAACGCGGCGATGCGGGCTTCTTCCTGCTCGTTGGTTGCCTCGGCCATCGTCACGCCAGCAAGCGCGGCAGCGCGGTCTGCAAGAGATAGGGTTTCAAGGCTTGAGCGCCAATGCTCCGTGGTTTCGGCGGGGCGGAGGGCTTCGCTGACCAGCTTTTCCCTTAAGGCCAGTGGGGCGGATACGGCGCCCAAGCTGATCACATCCGTGCGCTTGAGGGCCATGCGATCGAGCATTTGCTTGAGGTTGAACTGGGGATGACCGGCGGCAGATTCGGCTTGCCCTAACTCGGGATGTAGATGGCCGATGGCCTGCCAGCTTTCCTCGTCGAGATCCTTGTCGAGACCAGGCAGGATGAGCGCGCCTTTGGGGTGGCGTGCCACTGCTTCCAGCAGGTCGGCAGTGGCGGGAATGGAGCCGGTAGAGCCTGCCGCGATGACAGGCCCGTCATATTGCTCGATGGCCATGATCTCGGCAGCAAGCACAGCGTTGCGCCGCTCCACCGGATCAACAAGCTCAAGTCCCTTGAGATGCTCAGGCCATGTGGCCGTGGCGATCTTGAGAAATTCAAGGCTCATCTGCCAGAAGGCGCCGTAATCCTCAGGCACCAGATTGTCCAGATAAGCCCAGTCGGAGCGTTCGCGATGCACAGCGTCAATGAGCGCCAGAAGGTCAATCGCCAGATAGGCGGCATCTGTGGGGCGCCCGGACACATGCAACGGCTGATCCGGCCCAAGCGCCAGAACCTGACGGGCCACCGTCTCGGCCCAGTGATGCACAAGCCGCGTCATCGTCAGGCGGCGCTCTACGCTGTCCATCGCGGTTGGCAAATGCCGAAAATCCTCGCCGCCACTGGCTGCCACCTTGAAGGGCAGAAGATCCTCTTCTACATCCCCGATCACATGGATCTTGGGAAGAATAGCGCTTTGCCATCCACGCTCTCGCAAATGGGGCAGAAAGGCTTCCTTGAGCGCATCGGCGGTACGCCGTGTGGGCACATAGATAATGGCGCGTCCCAGATCGGAAGGATTCTCGGCGCAGAAGCCCTCAACCAGATGGCCATCAATCAGCGCATCGATCAGAGTGGATAGAAAAGAGCAGGAAGGAGAGATGGTAAAAACTTTTGCTGCACCGAACATCTGACACTCCCCATGCGGTTTCTTCGCTCATTTCAGGCTCATGACCAGCCAGCTCGGCCGAAAGCGAGCCACAAAAACCAATTGGCCGACGAGTATCGGCCAACTGATTCATGTATGGGGTATTTGAAGCCAGATCGCCTCAAGACGCAAGGCGACAGATGCCGAAATCAGAGCTGGCGTCCACCGGTTGCGCTCTCGGCCAAAGCCCGCTCAGCGCTGCGGATATCGCGCGGTGTGCCCACATGCATCCATGTGCCATCCATGATCAGGCCGTAGAGGCGGCCATTTTCAATGGCTTTGTCAAATTCTGTATTGAGGGAGTGCGAGCCGGCTGGTGCATCCTTGAACAGGCGTGGATGCATGATGGCAGCGCCGCTGTAAACATAAGGGGAGACTTCGTGTGCCTTGCGGCGACGCAAACGGCCATGCGGGTCGAGCAGAAAATCACCGCGCCCCTTGTAGCCGACTGCCGTTACGGTTGGCGCCAGCAGCAGCAGGGCGTCCATGGTTTCGTCGATCCAGTAATGGGCCAGAAGATCAAGATTGGGAACAGACCCTTCCATCCAGAAGCTGTCTGAATTGAGCAGATAGAAAGGCTCTTTGCCCAGATGGGGCAGCGCCTTGGTCACGCCGCCGCCAGTTTCCAGCAGGCCATCACGCTCATCTGAAATGACAATGTCGAATTTGTCATATTGCTTGACATGCACCTCGATCAAGTCTGCCAGATAATGCACGTTGATAACAGTGCGATCCACGCCGGCCCGTTCGAGTGCAGTGAGCGGGCGGTCGATGATCGCCTTGCCACCTACGGTAATCAGGGGCTTGGGGGTAATTGCAGAAAGGGGTCGCATGCGTTTGCCCATTCCGGCTGCGAGGATCATTCCGGTTTTGGGGCGTTTGAGCGTGGTCATGGTTTCGTCCGTGCTTTAGTCTTTATTTTCCCCGGTGGTGCAACAGGAAGCACCGGGGCTTGGCTGTGGTTATCATTCTATGCGGTCTCTGTCTGCAAAATCCGGAGACAAGGTTAAATGCTTCGCAAAAAAGCGTCAGACAGAAGAAGGCGGCATCAGCTGTTCGGCCTGATACCAGCTATGTAGAGTCTCCAAAAGAGGGTGGTCCATGCTGCGCGCCAGATAGGCAAGGCTGCGCGGGATGTGGGATAGGTAAGTGGTGCGCCCGGCCTCATTGGCCGCGCGGGCGAAGGCCCCGAGATTTTTCGAAATGCGCTGGGCGGCAGCAAGATGATAGGCTTCGTCAAAAGCCGCGCTTTGGGCGTCGTCTAGCGCACGGCTGGTCTTGTAATGCGCGAGCATCTTGTCGGCAAGCGAAGCGGGAATGGTAACACGGGCATCCATGCAAAGAGCCGCAAGGTCGTAGGCGTTCGGACCGATGAGGCAATCCTGAAAGTCGATGAAGCCGATGCGCTCCTCACCTTGTTCCCCTGCCTCTCCCAGCCAGAAACAGTTGGGATCCTGCACATCGCGCAAAACGAGCACCGGCTCCGCTTCTACGAGCCGGTCAAGCAGTGGCGACCAGAGGGCCTTGAAGGCTGTCCGCTTGGCTTGAGGGCAGGGGGCGCCATGGATATGGGGCCAGTAATGATCGAGAAAAACATCCAGCTCGACTTCGAAGGCCGCCTTGTCATAGCGGGACAGGTTATGTTGTCCACCAAAGCCACCAAATGCGTCGGGTAAAGGCTTTTGATGTAGAGCAGCCAGCGCGGTGACCGTTGCCAGATAGCGCGCCTCCACCGGCGCTTCCGGTCCTTTGGCGAGGGTCATGGTGCCAAAGTCTTCCCACAACATCAAACCTTCTTCGAGCGCGACACCATAGCGTTTAGGAACCCGCAGCCCCATGGCTTCCAACCCCTCGCTGATAGAGAGCATCGGGGCGAGGCGGGTTACGCGATGGGCGACCAGATCATAAAGGCGGCCATCATCAAGCTTGGGGCCGGGCTGGCGTTCGGGCATATCCATCAGGATGGCAGCTTGAGAACTATCGTGTTCTCTCGGAGCGCCCTGAGTTGACGGCTCGGTTTCATTGCTCTCTCCCGTCAGATCTTCAGCATGCCGGACACGATCATAAGTGCGCGGGGACAGATCCGAAGCGATCGGCTTGCGCAAGGCATCGCCCCAACCGGCATCAATCAGCAGCTGACGCTTGGCACAAAGGCGCTTGAGGCGTTCACCCCAGCGGGCATCACCTGAAAGGGTGAGCCGGCGTGCATCATCGCTTTGAGAGGGAACAAAGGACAGCCAAAGGGTCGAGGCGGGCATCAGATGATCCGCCCGGTCGGGCCATTCCACAAGGGCGGCGCCCGTCTCCCAGGCTTCCTCGAAGCCGATCTCATAGAGTTCTTCACTGTCGCTGATTCGGTATAGATCGAAATGAAACAGCTCCAGCTCTTGGTCTCCGGAGGCAATGTCATATCCCTGCACCAGCGTGAAGGTCGGGCTAGGCACTTCCATGAACGGGTCATCCGCCCGTGCGCGGAGCAGGGCGCGGGCAAAAAAGCTCTTGCCCATGCCCAAATCCCCCTCCAGCGCAAGCACATCGCCACATGTGAGCAGCGGTGCAATGTCCGCAGCCAGAGCTGCGCTTGCGGCCTCAGATAACTGGTCAAAGGTAAAAGACCAATCAGAGCTGTTATGGAAAGAAGAGGATGTTTGGTCAGCCATCAGGCACCCTGCTATCAGCGCGATGAAAATGCAAAGCCATGTTCTGGGCACTGGATATAGCAGGAATGGGGAGCTTGTCGACTCTTATGGTGAAAAACTACAAGCCGCTTGCGGCATGTGAGCCATGAGCAAGACGCTCATCGTCTTGTTGCGCCTTGAGCGGTGGGTCTAACCGCCCGAGGCAAAGGGCCGCCGGAGCTTGTTATTCCGCAGCAGCAGTCGTGGATTGGGCGTCTATTTGAGGGTCAATGGGAAAGCTACAGAGTACGCTCGTACCCTTTCCCTCATTGCTGGAGATCGTCACTTTACCCCCATGCAGTTCCACAAAACTCTTCACAATCGATAGTCCGAGGCCCGCTCCGCCGCGATTCGTCTCTGTCGTGCGGCTCTCGAAGCGATCAAAGGCCGAACCGAGATATTCCTCAGGCATGCCGCAGCCGTGATCGGACACGGTGAAAATGATGTCGCTCGGTGTTCGCTCGGCCACGATGGAAATCGACGATTCTGGGTCGGAGAAGGAAATCGCATTCGAGATCAGGTTAAAGAGCACCTGCCGCACCCGCTTGGGATCGCCTTTGAACTGCCCCATGCTTTCGGCAACAGAGATATCGAGATGGATATTCTTTTCCGCCAGCCTGTCCTGAAGTCCTTCTGCAGCGGCGCGAATGGAATCCACCGGATCCACCTCTGCCAGCTCCAGCACGACGATGCCTGCATCAATGGTCGCCAGATCGAGAATATCGTTGACGATGGCCAACAGCGACGAACTGGACGTCATGATATGGTCGGTATATTCGCGCTGACGCTCATTGAGCGAACCGAAGGATTCGCTGGTGAGCAGTTCGGTGAAGCCGATAATGTTGGTCAGTGGCGAGCGCAGCTCGTAGGAAACATGCTGGATGAAGGTGTTCTTGAGTTGGTCGGCGGCCAGCAGCGCTTCGTTGCGTTCCTGCAGGCTTCTCTCGACAGTGACATTGCCCGTTACATCGACAAAGGTCATCATGGTCGCGCCATCAGGCAGCGGAATAGAGGCATAGTCAAGGAAGCGTCCGTCGATGCAGTCCATGCGCCCCATGACGCCCTCGCGTTTGTCTTCCAGCCCGACGACGCTACCGATCAATGTGGCCCACACCTTGGTGGAATCATATTTGCGGCGGCACAGCTCCAGAACGGCGGCAACATGCGGCTCGCCTTCCAGTTGGTCTTCCTGAAAGTCCCAAAGGCGGCTGAAGGCTGGGTTGGACATGCGCAGGCGACCATCCGAGCCGAACACCACAACCCCGTCATTGAGATGGTCCAGCGTTTCGCTCTGCATACGGATAAGGGCATTATAGCGCTTTTCCAGATCCAGCCGTTCGGTGACATTCTCAAAGATATAGATGACGCCCGCATCCGGATTGGGCGCAGCAATGACGCGCAGGGACTGACCATCTGGCAGATGCCACCAATGCTCATGGGCTTCCACATCGCGATAGGACGAGAGGAATTTCTTCTTCCATTCATGGAAATTGGCCTGTTCAGGTAGGCTGCGATTGATGCGCAGTTTTTCCAGAATGGCATTCTCGTCGGGATTGCTGTCAAGGAATGCCGGGTCCAGATTGAACTGGCTGCTGTAAGCGGCGTTGTAGAATTGCAATTGCTGGGATGAATCAAAAATGGCCACCGGGGTGGTCAGTTGATCCAACGTATTGGCATAGAACAGATGCATGCGATCAAGCGCCTTTTCGGCAGATTCCAGATCGGATACATCCGTTGCGATGCCAACAGAGCCCGGATGCAAGTAAATATCGGTTACATCGAAGATCTTGCGCTTGCCTTCAGCGATAATGGGCAGGCGTTTGATGGCCAGATCTTTGTCGCCACCAGTCTGACTGCGGCGTTCGTGGATCTGCAAAACAGCTTCCCGTCCGCGATGGTCGAGCAGTTCTGACTGGTCTTCCAGAACGGCTTCGAGATCACCGCCATCAACCGCCTTTACATAGGCATCATTGGCCCAGGTCAACTGACCGTCTTCATCGCGAGACCAGACAGGCATCGGCATGGAGTTGAGCAGGGTGCTCATTCGGCCCAGTTCCTTGCGATGGCGAGACACTTCATGTTCAAGCCGAACGCGGTCATGCTCATCGCCTTCCAGAACGCGCAGTTGCACCAGCGCCCGTCCACCAGAGGTGCGACCTCGGAATTCGACAAGGTTGCCATTCAGCGTCTGAGCCGACTGGACAAAGCGCTGACCCGTTGCGCGTAGCTTGGCGATGGCCGCTTCGATATCCTGCACGCTGTCGATCTGCAGCCAGTTGCCAAAGGCGAGAATAGCGTTGCCCACGGGCAGTAGATGATCATTGCTGACCAGATTGCCGATGACCACAGGCTGCTCCTGATTGCCATTCCAGATGATCATCAACTGATCTGTGGCATCCAGAAGGCTTTCCGAACGGTCCAGCTTTGTCTGCAAAGTCTGGATCGCTTCCATGGCATTGATCAGGCGCTCGCGACTGCGCCGCCGTTCGCGCATGACGGCCCATCCGGCAATCAGCACAAAGATTGTCAGGGCGCAAATAAGCGCAAGGCCGAGCATTTCCCATTGCAGTGGGTTGCCACCAAAGGATTCCGTGAGCGAAGAGGTGGGGCGTTCGACAAGGGCAGGGATGGACGGCAACAACTCTCCGGCCACCAGCTTCTGTTGGGCAGCATCAGACAGAGGGGCGGCTGCCTCCTCGGCCTGCGCCAAAGCTGCGGCAGGGAAAAGGCTGGAAATGGCCACCAGGGTCAGAAAAAAGCGGAACGAAGGGGAAGAGGATGCGTCCCGCGATGAAAGGCCCTTGGATGAATAAGGACTGGCCTTGGATCTACCGAGACGATGGGTTCTTATTATTTCTCCGAACAGGCCGTTTTTCGGCATCTTGCTCGTCCTTTCCGCCGCTTCGAAAGACCGCTCAACGGTCATTCATTTTTTTAAAATTTCCGAACAGGCCCTTCTTTTCGAGAGTCCATATCCGGGACCGGCCAAAAGCCAGTCTATCTGCCCAATTGGTCATTTGCGGTGCCCAACACACCATGACCGGTTCTTTATTCTCAGCCTAGCTTGTTCGGCTGTCTTTTTCTCGTCAGCTACGGACAGAATCCGTAAAAGACTCAGACTCCTCCATCGGCCCCTGAATGGTGCAAACAGGGGAGAAGCCTCAGGCCCAACGCATTGGATACTGCTAAGATACACGCCACTAAGAGATTTGGTTCGGGGCCTCCTCCGTTCCAAATCGAATCACTTTACATTAACCTTTCCGCGACTCGGGCAGAAGAGTCCTCGTGTAAAAATGGCCAAAAAAAAGCACCCTCTTCACATTGGGAAAAGGGTGCCTGATGGCTCGTTAACCGAGCAGATGGGTTAACCTGTTGGTTTTCCGCCATTCCTTAACAAAAGATTAAGGGAACTCTTAATAGCGGTAATGGTCCGGTTTGAACGGTCCTTCCACAGGCACGCCAATATAGTCTGCCTGCTCCTTGTTGAGCTTGGTCAGTTTGATGCCCAGTTTCTCCAAATGCAGCATGGCGACCTTCTCATCGAGGGCCTTTGGAAGCACGTAAACATCCTTGCCATAGCTGTCATGGTTCGTGAACAACTCGATCTGGGCAAGGGTCTGGTTGGTGAAGCTGGCGCTCATCACGAACGATGGATGGCCGGTGGCGCAACCAAGGTTCACGAGGCGGCCTTCCGCCAGCACGATGATGCGCTTGCCATCGGGGAACTCCACTTCATCGACCTGCGGCTTCACATTGTGCCATTTATAGTTCCGCAGCGCTCCGATCTGGATCTCGCTGTCGAAATGGCCAATGTTGGAAACGATCGCACGATCTTTCATTGCCCGCATGTGATCATGGGTGATGACATCTTTGTTGCCGGTCGTGGTCACGAAGATATCGCCCTTGGGGGCGGCTTCTTCCATGGTGACCACTTCATAGCCCTGCATGGAAGCCTGAAGGGCACAAATAGGGTCGATTTCTGTAACGAGAACGCGCGCACCCTGAGAGCGCAGAGATTCGGCAGAGCCCTTGCCAACATCGCCGAAGCCGGCAACCACGGCAACCTTGCCCGAGATCATCACGTCGGTTGCACGCTTGATACCATCAACAAGAGATTCACGGCAGCCATAGAGGTTGTCGAATTTGGATTTGGTGACCGAGTCATTGACGTTGATTGCCGGGAAGGGCAGATCACCCGCTTTTGCCAGATGATAAAGACGATGCACGCCTGTGGTGGTTTCTTCGGAAACCCCGAGGATGCCGTCGCGGATTTTGGTGAACCAGCCCGGTGTTTCTTTGGCGCGTTTCAGGATCTGGGCCTTGACCACTTCCTCTTCTTCATTTTCAGGATTTGGAATGATCTCTTCGCCTGCATCCACCTTGGCACCCAGCAGCACATACATGGTGGCGTCGCCACCATCGTCCAGAATGAGGTTCGGACCTTCGCCATCGGGCCAATCGAAAATACGGTCGACATAGGCCCAGTATTCTTCAAGGCTCTCACCCTTGATGGCGTAAACAGGAACGCCGGTCGCTGCAATGGCCGCAGCGGCATGATCCTGGGTCGAAAAGATATTGCAGGTTGCCCAGCGCACTTCGGCGCCCAGAGCCGTCAGCGTTTCAATCAGAACAGCCGTCTGAATGGTCATATGCAGGGAACCGGTGATGCGAGCGCCCTTGAGCGGCTGGGAGGGGCCATATTCGGCGCGGGTCTGCATCAGGCCGGGCATTTCGGTTTCGGCAATGGTTATTTCCTTGCGTCCCCAATCAGCCAGGGACAGATCTTTGACGACATAATCAGCCATAGTGGTTCCTCAAACTCCGGAGCCGGGTCATGATGCCTGCTCCCTATTCAATCGTGTCATTTCTTACGGCGAAAAATCAGAATTGGTTTCATGATCCGCTCGATGTTGCCACAGCTATACCCTGCATGGCGCGGCAAAGCAATAATGATATAAAGAATTCTTTATATGATCTATAATGTCTGAATCGTACAATATTTGTTGAAAATACCACCCTTTGCTGCTGCCTTCCTGCCGGAAAGGCACCGAATATGTGGTCTCTGTCATATTACCTCCTTTTTGTGTAACCATTGAAAGAGGAGCAGGGGATTACCCTTGGGACTATCCTTCTGCCGGAAAGGGTGTGCGGGCCATGTGGGCTGGCAAGCAAGTATCAGGAGACGAATGAATGAAGCATTGCATCATAACCGGAGCCAACCGCGGTGTTGGTCTTGCTTTGGTGACGGCCTATCTGGAAAAGGGCGATTGGCACGTCCATGCCTGCTGTCGCCAGCCGGAGAAGGCAGATGCCCTGCGCGAACTTGTAACAAGCCATCTGGGACGCATCACACTTCATACGCTTGACGTGGTGGATCAGGCTTCGGTTGATGCGCTGGCTGAAGATCTCAAGGATCTGCCTATCGATTTGCTGATCAACAATGCTGGCATCAAGGGGTCCAAGCACCAATCGCGCAGCGATATGGATTATGATGCATGGGCCGAAACTTTTGCTGTCAATGCCATGGCCCCCTTGAGGGTCACCGAAGCATTTTTGCCCCATCTCAAGGCCGCTGAAGGCGCCAAGATTGCCACCATCTCCAGCCAGATGGGAGCCATTTGCCATAAGGGAACCGGACAATATGCCTACCGCTCCTCCAAGGCTGCGGTCAACAAGGTCATGTCTATTCTGGCGCAGGAAGTGGCAGCCGACGGCCTCATTTGTATTCTGCTGCATCCGGGTTGGGTGCAAACCGACATGGGGGGAGCGCATGCCGACATCTCGCCCAAAGAGAGCGCCGGAGGCATTGCCGAAACCATCGATAAGGCAACGCTCAAGGATAATGGCAGCTTCTTTAAATGGAATGGTGAACCTCATGGATGGTAAGCGGTGATGGGTACGGTCTTCTTTGTCCTTTCCAAGATTGTCGGGTTGCTGTTGCTGGTCGAGAGCTGGCTTTTGCTCGGGCTGCTTTTCAGTCTGGCCATGCTGTTTGCGGGCGCGGTGGTGCCTGCCAGATGGGGGCTGACGATAACCTTGCTCATTCTCGTCCTTGTGCTGTCCCCGTTAACGGACATGGCGCTGGCCAAGTTGGAGACCACTTATCCAACAAACCCCGATCTGACCAAGGGCAAGCCGATCGATGGCATCCTCGTGCTGGGTGGCAGCATCGTGACCGGCCATTCCGAAACATGGAAGCAGCCTGAACTCAACCATGCCGGGGAACGGATCACCGAAGCTGCCCGTCTCGCCCGCTTGCTGCCCGATATTCCGATCTTCATATCAGGGGGCAACGCGTCGCCTCTTGATGTCGTGCTTGGTAACAGGGGTGCCAGTGAAGCGGAAATGACCCGCGATCTTCTGGTCGGGATGGGCGTTGAAGCCAGCCGCATTCAGATAGAGACCAAATCGCGCAATACCGCTGAAAATGCCACATTCTCCGCCCGTCTGGTTGGCGATGATATATCAAAGCATTGGCTACTGATAACCAGCGCCTTCCATATGGCCCGTTCCATGCGCAGTTTTGAACGCGCTGGTTGGACAGACCTGATGCCCTATCCGGTGGATCATCGCACCAACCTCTCCAGTAAGCCCTTCAGCTGGTATCCCGGCGGCAAGATCGAGCGAGCGGACTTGTTGATCAAGGAGCTGGTCGGGCTGGTCGTCTATGGCTGGACAGGCCGCTAGCCCTCTGTCTGCACGGTAAGCAGGGTCGTAAGCGAAAAGTGAGAGTTGTCGGATTAATTGTTCATTAATCATGTGTCGTAACCGAATATTTTTGAAGATCCTCTAGTTTTGGTTGTCTAGGACGGGTGGGGTCAACGGTATCGAGCAGGCGATGTGCATTGGTGCGTCGATCATCTTTGGCTGTCTGGGAAGCACACAGGTAAGCAATATATGACAGAAGCGACACAAGTGGCCTCGACAGGGGCCATGGCCAAGATACGGCGGTTGATCGGTAGTGGAGATGCGCGGGGTCTGTTTGGAACGATGGTGCTCAAAGCTGGCAGCGCTGTCATCTCCTTTGCGCTCTTCTCGCTGGCGGCGCACGCTGCCGGAGCCGTTGAATTCGGGCGCTTTTCCATTCTCTTTTCGGTTCTGTCCATTTTGGCCATCGTGGCGGCATCCGGACAGGAAATGCAGGTCGTCCGTTCCTGGAATGAGTATCTGGCATCCGATCGCCCCGGATTGGCCTTGGGTGCCGTGCGTTATGGCTGGATGGTCAGCTCGGCCGGCGTTCTGATCGTCTGTCTGGGCTTCTGGATCGTCTATTCCATGGATCTGCCTTTCTTCCGTGAAACCATCCAGGGCAGCAACTGGACAGCCATCTTCTCCATGGCCTTTCTGGCGGGCAACTGCCTTGCGCTTTATAGCTCCCATGTGACGCGGGCTGTCGTCAGCATCAAACTGGCCGACGGACATTATGAATTCACATGGCGGGCCTTTGCCGTCCTTTTCCTGAGCATCAGTCTCTTTGTCGGCCATTCGGTCACCAGCACGGAAATTCTGGCTGTTTTTGCTCTCGGGCTGGCCTTTGTTATCGCCACGCAGGCCTATGTGGTTGCTGTGCGTATCAAAAAGCAGATCGGCGAGGTAACCCCCGGCTATGATGTACGCCAATGGACGCCGCGATCGGTGCGTCTTTGGCTTGCTTCCATCATGGAAGCCTCGAACCAGCATCTGGACGTGTTCCTGATCGGCCTGCTGCTCGATCCGGTTTCTGCCGGTGCCTATTTCGTCGCCGCCCGTCTCGCCAATGCGTTCGGCTTGGCGACCAGTGGCCTCAATACCTTCGGCACCCGTCGCGTACCGGGTCTCTATTTTGCGCGCCAGACCGCCGAGTTGAAGCATGCGCTCAATATGATGGCGGGCATGAGTTTGATGATTGTCGTGGTTGGGCTGACCGCTGTGGTCATCGGTGGCGACTATATGCTGATGATTTTTGGACGCACTTACGCTGATTATTACTGGGTGTTCCTGCTGCTTGCCACTGGCACAGGTTTGACGGCCGCCAATGGAGCGGCCCCCGCATTTCTCATGTTGACCGGCCATGAAGGGCGCTATGTGACCATCGTCACATCATCGCTTGCCCTGCGTGTGATCGGATTTTTTGTCATTATCCCGCATTTCGGCATTCTTGGTGCCGCAGCCGTGTCCGGCGCCGTCATGATCGGCATGGCGCTGCTGACAAACTATTTCTGCCGTCGCCTCACCGGTATGGATCCTTCGATCCTGCGGTTTGTGGCTGAAAGCACCGATGAAGCACCATCGGGGGCGGCAAAAGCACAACCAACTGATTGATTATCATTGAGGTGATCTCTTGAGCAATCTGGACCAAGCTGAGCCTGACATTTCAGAAGCATCAATTGCCGATGCCGCACAAGATGTTGCGGAGGCAGAGCGCCCCTTGCGTCTGCTTTTCATTCAGACACAGGCCGAGAATGCCGGTGCGCAGGAAATATCGCGCCTGCTTGGTGAGGGGCTGGCCCCCAAGGGCTATGACATTCAGCATCTGTTTTTCTATCGCAAGACCGATGCCTTCGACCATGCGCCCCATACCAGCTTCACCGTTGAAAAGCGTCCGCGCAGCCCCTTTGCGATCCTGCTCTTCTTCATCAAGCTGATTTTCCAGATCCGGGCGCTCAAACCGGACGTGGTGTTGACCTTTCAGCATTATGGCAACCTGTTTGGCGCTCCGGCTGCGCGTCTTGCCGGTGTGCGTCATGTGATCGCCAATCAGGTCTCTGCGCAGGCAACGATGAACGACACGATCCGGCGTATCGACAAGATCTGGGGCAAAATCGGACTCTATGATGTGGTGACGGTCAACTCGGTGGATACGGCAGGTGAATATGCGGACTTTCCGCCCGCCTATACGCGTCGCATCACTCATGTGCCCCATGGTTTCAAGGACAAGAGTTCAGGGCTCGGCAAGGCAGAGGCCCGTGCCCGCTTTGGTCTGTCCGATGACGTCATCCTGTTGGGGTCCATCGCGCGCCTTAACAAGCTCAAACGGCTGGAGGTGGCCATCGAGGCGCTCACCTTCAATGAATGCTGGCATCTTGTGCTAGGTGGGCAAGGCCCTGATGAAATGCGCCTACGCTCTGTGGCCAAGGCGCTCGGAGTGGAAGACCGCACCCACTTTACCGGCGAAATGGAGTCCTCCGCAGTTGGCGACCTGTTGGCAGCCATGGATATATTCCTGTTCCCGACAGAGGCGGAGACCTTCGGCCTTGCTGCCGTGGAAGCGGCCCAGACCGGCCTGCCGGTGGTTTGCAATGATCTGCCCGTCTTGCGGGAAGTCATGAAAACCGATCTCGGCCCGTGTGCTCTGTTTGCCGATAGCGATCACCCTGAAAGCTATGCAGACCCAATCCGCAGGCTTTTGCGCGACAAGACCTTGTCTGAGCAATTGACCGAGTCTGGTCGCGCGCTCAAATCTCTTTATTCCATGTCCGCAATGGTTGGCCGCTACGAACAATTGGTTTGCAGCGTCACCGGTCGCGGCTGATCTAGAACATCATTTTAATATCGCTTTTTGAAGGGAGCTCGGGGTCTATGAGATATTGCCTCCATTTCGACCCGTCCCATTGCCGTATGTGGCATGGTCGGCTTGTCGAACTCTTGTCAGCAAATGTGCAGGCACAGGTCTTTTCCTCCCGTTCGTCTGCTTCGCCGCATCCGGCTCATGTAGAGAAGTTGCTCCGCTCTGAAGCTCATTCGCTGTTTGAGGGAAAGACCTATTTGGCATCCCCGATGACGCCTGAGGCATTAGAGGAAAAGGCGCCCGCATTGAACTCGTCTGACGAGATTGATCTGGTGATCGATCTGGTGGGCGATGGCTCGGCCCCTCAAGGCAAAAAGCGGCTAACACTGCTGTTCAACGGGTTTCCCGCTGAAGCTGCGCTCATCACCTCGATCATGGCTTCAGGCATACCGCAGATTGCCTTCATCGATGAGGAGGGCACCCTTGTCGCCACCGCAGACCCTTCGGGCGAATTGGCAAAAGGCGTCTCCGGCTCCATGGAACAAACATATGCCAGAGTGATTACGCTGCTGATGGCGTGGGTGCAAAATCCCGACCGATGGGTCCAACCGCTTTGCACAAAAAAGGCCGAATGGCCTTCTGCCGGACAGCTCTCCAAACAAACCGTGAAAAACGGCATCAAGGCGAACCTCAAGCAGATATACTATCGTCTGTTTCTGCCAAGCCATTGGCGCATTGGCTGGCGTTGGGTGTCTGAAGCCGATGTCTGGAGCCGTCAATCCCTTGATGGTGAACCATGGCGCGTGCTCGATGACGTGGACAATCACTTCTACGCCGATCCGGTGCCTTGGGAAAAGGACGGGGCGCATTATCTCTTTTTCGAAGATCTCGATCCCCGCACCCAGAAGGGGATTTTGTCGGTGGTCGAGATGGACGAGAACGGGCCGAAAGGCCCTGCGCGGCCTTGTCTGAAAGAGCCTTTTCATCTCTCCTACCCCTTCCTGATCGAGCATGAGGGAGAGCTTTATATGATCCCGGAAACCTCGGCAGACGGCAAGGTGACTTTCTACCGAACTGACAGCTTTCCCGTTGGCTGGCAGCCATTCAAGACCATCCTCACCGACATTGATGCCGCTGACGTGACCATCACTCAACATGACGGGCGTTGGTGGCTCTTTTGCGTGACAAGAGATGGGGGCGGGGGCTATTCCGATTGCCTGTCTATCTTCCATGCCGATGAGCTGTTCGGCCCATGGTTTCCGCACGCGCAAAATCCGGTGCTGATCGATAAGGCAACGGCGCGGCCGGCGGGCAATTTTGTTCATATCGATGGCAGGCTCTGCCGGCCCGTGCAGGATTGCAGCAGGTCTTATGGCGCGCGCATGCAACTGGTGGAAGTTACTCACCTGTCACCGGATCACTACGAGCAAAAGACTCTCAGTATACTGGAGCCAAATGATCGCTGGCCGGGGAGAAAGCTGCATACCCTCAATCGTGCAGGACATCTTGAGGTCATCGACGGAGCCATTCTGCGCCCGCGTTTGTCATGGCTCAAAAAGCTGGCAGACCGGGTCTATCGCCCCGCCCCGCATTATGCCCGATAGGGGCCAATGGCAAAGAGTGGGTGATGCGTCCTCTTGCCTCATCTTCTCGAAGCAAATTAGGGGGGCTCTTGCGTGAAACTGCGGATAGCTGGGCATATGGTTAACCAAAACTCAATATGATCGCCGCATACTGGCAACCGAATAGAAGCATCTTTTGGCTTCTTGACGGTTTATATTGCAAATGTTTTCAGTTGCAGGGATTGGCGTATGTTTGGACGCAAGAAAAAGAAATCTGATCTGGATTGGCAGCCGGGCGTCGACCCGGAGGCTCCTGATGCAGTTGCGGCTTCTTCTGCTGAAAACAAGGCTGACAGGAAAGCTGGAAAAAAGGCGCGTCAAAAGCAGGATGAGCCCGTTTCCTCGATTTTTCACAACAATCCACCGTCCTCCGATGTCTGGAGCGGGCTGGTGCACCCGCGTGCCATCTTGCGCTTCGTACGTCAGCAATTTTTTCTTATCTGCTCCATAGCGGTTCTGGTGGTTTTGGCCGGGCTTACCATCTTCATGATGTTGCCCGAGAAATACTCTTCCACGGCGCTTATTCTGGTTGATCCACGCCAGCCGAGGGTGACCAATTCCGACACTGGAATTTCTGGTATTGGTGGCGATGCCGCCGCTCTGACCAGCTATGTGCAAATTATGAAAAGCGATGGCTTTCTAGCCAAAGTGGTTGAGGAACTCGGGGTCAAGGATGATCCTGACTATGCCAAAGCCCAGAATGAAACCGCGCTGATCGGCATGTTCCGCAGCAACATCTCCGCCTATCGTCAAGGTGCGACCTACATCGTGGAAGTCAGCGCAGTATCTCTCGATAAAACCCGTGCTGCCAAATATGCCAACGGAGTGGCTCAAGCCTTCGTGCGGGATCAGAAAGACTATCGCAGCAACGCCAATGAAGAAGCGGCCCAATGGCTTTCAGGGCGTCTGACCCTTCTGCATAGCAACCTCAAAAAATCGGAAGAAGCCGTCGTTGCCTATCGCGCTAAGAACGGGATCGTCGATGCCGGTGCTCAAGGCACGCTGGATAATCAGCAATTGACCTCGCTGGTCTCCCAGCTTGGCACCGTCACAACTGAACTGGCCGACGTCAAGGCGCGCTATGATCAGGCCCGCAAGGATGGTGTGCCGGGTAGTGCCAGAGGCTCTCAGGCTGGCGAATTTGCCAATCTTGACCAGCTTATGCAGGAGCAGAACCGACTGCGCCGTGAAGCTGCCGAATTGAACCAGACCCTGGGCAGTCGTCATCCACGCATTCTGGCCAACCGCGAACAGCAAACCATCATCGCAGGCCAGATCAGGCAGGAACAGGCCCGTCTGGTGGAGCGCGCCAAGCAGGATTATGAAACCACATTGGCCAAGAAGCAGGCGCTGGAAGGCCAGTTGGCCGATTTGCGCCAACGCTCCATTATGCTCAACAAGGCCAAGGTCGAACTGGATAATCTGGAGCGTGAAGCAGCCGCAAACCGCAATCTCTATGAGCAGTTTCTGGCCCGCTACAAGGTGACCGATGAGCAGGCGCAATTCAATTTCAACGAAGCGCGCATCGTGTCCAAAGCTCCGGTTCCCATCAAATCCACCAAGCCTTCCATCAAGCTGGTCGGAGTGGCGCTTGTCATTCTTGGGCTTCTGTGCGGCTTCATCATTGCTTTGATCCGGATCGCCTTCGCCGCCCCGGAATATAGAGGCTTTCGCACTGAACAGCGTGATGCAGACCGTTGGGATGCGGGTGGAATGGCCATGGCGACACATGGGTCGATGGGGGGCGCTGCGCCCTTGCCGGCGTCTTCAGCAACCTCGCCCCGGTTCGGATATGGCCAGTCCGGCTATACCAGCAGCGGTGTGCCAGTAGCGGCTGCCGCCTTTGCTGCAGGATCAATGGCCAAAGCCAAGGATTCCTCAAAAGGGGCTGATGCGTCAGAGCAGCCAGCCTCGCATAAGGAAGGCGACGAGCCCTCTGATAAGGACCCCTCTGTTCCGGAGAAAGATGAGGTCCAAACGCTCAAGGCTCCTGACGTTGAAGAGGTTTCTGTGACAAGGCCTCGGTCCGAAGACGCTATTGCAGCGGCTCCGGAAGATGAAGGCAAGACCGAAAGCACTGAAAGCCAAGACGGCGGCTTGGATGAGCAGGGGGAAGCCCCCGCGAGAGATGAAGCCGACATGCAAGCCGACCAGGAAGCCGATCTGGAAGCAGGGCCTGTGGTTATTCAAATGCCGCACGGCGCTTCCTCGGGCAATTCTGATCTGCCGTCGGGCTCTGAACTCAATGATTTCTTTGAAGCGCTTAATGATTTTGTCAATGAGAAGGGCGACGGAGATAAGCCGAGCATGCTGGTGACCTCTACCCAACCGGGCAACGGTCTGGATATCACCACCGACATGATCACCAACTTTGCCGTTGATGAGGGCTTTCGTCCGGTTGTTATCTCGCTTCAGGAACAGCCAAGGCTGCGTCAACAGATGGGGGGCTCTGTAGTCTCTCAACAGCAAAATGCCAAAGTGGAGCATTTCGAGGCCTTTGATCTCATTCCATTCATCGGTACGGCGGGGTTCACCGATGTTGAAGGACTTGATCTGCAGTTGGCCCAGGAACTCTCCAGCCTTATTGATTTATGCAGGGAAACCTATGGCTTCGTGATTGTTGAAGCCCAACAAATTCTCACGCCAAACGCGTTGGAAGATTTGCTTGATCTGGTGGATTGCTGCCTGTTGGTGCTTGAAAGCGGTGAACTTAGCCCGTCCGAGATGGATGACTGGTGTGAATGGTCCGCAGATACGGGCGTTGCCCTCATCGTGGATCATACTCAAAGTTAAGTATTTTCTGATATTACGACCCCTGAATGAAAAGAGTGTGGGGCTCAGGGGTATTGAATGAAAGAGATTCAACAAATTACAGTTGGTGGCTTGCCTATCGCAGTGGAAGACTGCGATGGCGCAGCGCGCACCATGCTTGATTTTGCCTATGATTGCCGAGGCAAGGAGCAAAGGCCGCTCTATGTGACCTCCGCCAATGGGCAGGTTCTTTCCATTTGCGCCCGGGATAAAGAGATCGAGGATTTGTTCCTCAAGGCCGATCTTATCCACGCCGACGGAACCCCTTTGGTAAAAGCATCGCACCTTCTGTCCAAAACGCCCTTGCCCGAACGGGTTGCGACCACAGATCTCATCCATAACGCGGCGCGTTTGGCGGAAAAGGAAAAGGCGACCTTCTATTTTTTGGGAGCGACGGACGAGGGCATCAAGCTGGCCGTTGAGACTATGCAGCGGCTTTATCCGGATTTGCAGTTTGTCGGTTACCGCAACGGCTATGTGACCCCGCAAGAAGAGGCTGAAGTGGTCGCGCGCATCAACGAAGCCAAACCTGACATTCTATGGATCGGCATGGGAGTGCCTCTTGAGCAGCGCTTTGTGGCGCGCAATCTTGAAAAATTGACCGGGGTTGGTGCGATCAAGACCTCAGGCGGTCTGTTTGATTTTCTGTCAGGCAAGAATGCCCGTGCGCCGCAATGGATGCAGGATGTTGGCCTTGAATGGGCCTATCGCATCTATCAGGAACCGGGCCGCTTGTTCTGGCGCTATTTGACCACCAATCCGCATGCACTCTGGTTGTTGCTGACCCGAACCTGCTAGCATTTTCGATCACAAGGGGGCCATGTTCATGTCGATGCTCGCTATAAAAAAAGCCTTCCGGCCGATTGCTCACCTTGCACATCTTGCCTATCCTGCCGGTCATATGCTGGCCGTTTTGAGTGCCGCTTTCGCGCTCTTGGGACTTGTTGCAGCGAGGGATGCAAGAGCATCTGACACTATAGTGGGGCAGCCGACGGGACTTCCTGCGTGCGAGGGTGTCTCTTCGCTTGCTGTTGGCGGTGCCGATGCCAAGCTGGCGCGTGGCTTCAATCTGCCCAATTGGGATCCTGACTACACCGGCTACAAACCCGATGACAGCCTTCTCAAGCAGCTTCACATGTTGGGCTTTACCCATATTCGTTTGCCGGTGAATGGCGAGCGTTTCATGGCGCGCTTTGCGTCTGAGCAGCAATCGGCAGTCTATATGGCCGCGCTGGATGCGGAAGTCCTAAGGCTGAGCGGCATGGGCTATGCCGTAAGCATCGATATTCATCCCTCAGGGCGGTTCCAGCATATTCATGTTTCAGTGCCGCAAGACGGGCTTTCCCTGCTTACCGAAGCATGGAACCGGATCGCCGAACGATCAGCGAGCTGGTCCCGATCCGATGTCTATTTCGAACTTCTTAATGAACCGGCTGCAGACGCGTCGATATGGTGGCAGCAGGCCCAGACCTTGGTAACACATCTCAATGCCATAGCCCCGGGTCGTAAATTGATCATCGGTCCGGCGATCTTTCAGCGTGTGGAAGTGCTGGCCGGTTCCGAACCGCTTGAGGGGGAGGGGCTGGTCTATGCCGTGCATTATTACGACCCCATGGATTTTACCCATCAGGGCGCGACATGGATGCAGGGGAGTTCGCTTGCTATCATCGGTCAGATGCCTTTCCCGGGGAATGCCTCGTCTCCGGCTGTGCTTAAACAGGTTGAAAAACTTAAGGCAGCTGGCATGGATGAGGCCGCCCAGACAATGCTTGACAGCTACCGTGATGGCTGGGATGCAAAGCGGATTTCTGATGCTTTCGCGATGGTCGGAGACTGGTCGCGTCGTCACCAAACGCCGGTGATCGTCAATGAGTTTGGCACCCTGACTTTTGATGTGGACCCGCATGACCGGGCCAATTGGCTGCGCGCTGTGCGGGCAGGAGCTGAGGAAAACTGTCTGGGCTGGGCGCACTGGGATTTCTCCGACGGATTCCAGATGGTCAATCCAGAAACCACCCTGCCTGACCCGCTGGTGCTCGATTCGCTCTTGCCCAATTTTTGAACTTTGCCGAGTGGAAGTTAAGAGGCGCCTGCCGATGCTGTTGCGGAGCAGTACCATGGAAGGGCTGCCAGAGGGCGCTCGTTGATGATAGGCTGGAGGCAGATTTCTTTGCTTCCTTTTCTATTGTCCCAGCCGGAGACAGCATCGATGGTTGATAAACAAACGCATAGATTGGCCTTGGCTCTCTTTTCCTGTTTTCTGGCTATGGGCGGCCTATTGGCGACGCCCGCTCAGAGCTATGATGGGGAGCTCTTTGTTGTCTGCGGGCTTAACCCCTATGGCGACAATTTTCTCTCCCTGCGCACATGCGGTTCTACCCGTTGCACAGAAATCATGCGACTTGGTCCGGATACACCGCTCCGCACTTGGGAGCCCTACGGGGAACGGGGCTGGCGTCAGGTTGATGTTTTGCCTTACCTGGACGCACCTCATAGCGGGCGTTATCCGGCTGGCTGGGTGTTTGAGCGCTATATTTGCCCGGTGCGCTATTGATCGGTACGCAGGAATGATCGTGTGAGAAAGGCCGGGGCGAGCCTTCGATGCATGTGCTTAATGAACAGCAACTCTTGAGTCACTGGGGCGAACCTTCTATGCTGCTCCAAACATTGGCAGATATTCGTAAGAAGTCGCTTTTCATTTCCGCACAGGAGGGCAAGCATCATTGACCCTCGCAATCATCCAGGATTTTTGATCGATGGCAATCAGACTGCATCAGGGAGACCTTCCCAACCTCAACCACTATGACAACATTTCTGCAGTCGCGATTGATACCGAGACGATGGGGCTTCACCCGCATCGGGACAGATTGTGTCTGGTGCAGCTGTCTCCAGGCGATGGCAGTGCCGATCTGGTGCAGATTGCCAAGGGGCAGAAAGAAGCGCCCAATCTGTGCACTTTGCTTGGAAATGACAATATTACCAAGATTTTCCACTATGCCCGCTTTGATGTTGCCGTGCTCTATCACACATTCGGTGTGATGCCGGAACCGGTTTTCTGCACCAAAATCGCTTCCAAGCTCACCCGTACCTACACAGACCGCCATGGCCTCAAGGATGTCTGCCGCGAGTTTCTTGATGTCGATATTTCCAAGCAACAGCAAAGCTCCGATTGGGGGGCCGATACCCTGAGTGAAGCCCAGAAGAAATATGCTGCAACGGATGTTTTGCATCTGCACGGCCTGATGGGCATCTTCCGCGCACGTCTGTCGCGTGAGGGACGCAAGGAAATGGCGCAGTCCTGCTTTGATTTCCTGCCAACCCGCGCCAAGCTGGATTTGGCCGGTTGGGACGAAACCGACATCTTTGCCCATAGCTAAGGGCAAGATCTCGGCTGAGGAAAAAAGCTGATCGATTGGCCAAGGGAGCAACGGTGTCACGCCGGTCTGGCTCCCTTCGTCATTTTAAGAAGCCGAAGAGACCATACGCTTAATTTCGCCTCTTTCCTTTGTAGAAATGACTTGCCGATGCAGCGAAAAGCCTGCAAAAAACAGGAAACTCCGGAACCGAGCGGCGAAGCAGAAGCATCAAGCCTGCCTTTATTGGATGGAAGCAATGCAAGACAGGATTAAACGAGAGCAATCCGGCGATCCCGCTCAGCCACAGGGACATCCAGTGGGGAGCCCAAGGGGGCCGGATCTAGGCGGAAACCGTCGGGGCAGCGCGCTGGATAGCGCTCGCATCATTTCCTCTGAAGATCAGATGAAGGCCTTCCGCCGGGCCAAACGCCATTCAAGACGTGTCTTCATTCTCAAATGGAGCCTGCCGGTGATCGCCTTGGGCATCATTGCTGGTTTTGTCGGCTGGGTGAGCAAGCATAATCCCGAGAAAACGACCGAGGTGGTTCAGTTCGAGGATGACGAAAGCCTGAAGCAGGACGAACTGGTCATGCAGAATCCGAACCTGAACGGCTATACCGATGGGCGCGCCTATGAAGTGGCTGCCGATCGGGCTACCCAGAAGGTGGAAACACCCAATGTGATCAACCTTGAAACCGTCAAGGCACGCATTACAGATGAAAAGCAGGAATGGGTAACGATTGACTCCAAAACCGGCGTATTTGACCAGAATAATGAGACGCTTGGACTGGATGGAGACGTGCAGGTCGACTCCTCTCTGGGTTACAAACTGCATACCGAAAAGGTGGCCGTTGATATGCCAAAGGGATATATGCAAACCCTCAGCCCGGTGAATATCGCGTCCAGCGACATCCGTCTATCGGCCGACCGGCTTGAAGCCATCGACAATGGCGAGCAGTTCCGGTTTACCGGTAGTGTGCGCCTCTATGTCGACGCGGCTCTCCTCAACAAATCGCCAACCAAGGCTCAAGACCAAACCGAGCCCCGTCAACAAGGGGCTGCGCAGGAAGAGGGGGCTCCCCAATGACCCTGATTGTTTCTCTTTGTCGTTTGACCGCACTGGCAACCAGGAATCCAGCCCGTAGGCTTTCTTGCCTTACTCTGGCGCTGCTGCTGGCTGGGGGCCTCTTTTTTGCTGGCGGGCTGATAGCATCTCACCCCGTCATGGCCCAGAGCATGGCTGATGTGGCGTCCGGTCTGCGCACAGACCCGGATGCGCCAATCGAGATCGAAGCTGATCAGCTTGATATCTTCGACAACAAAAAAGTTGCAATTTTCAAGGGTAGCGTTAGAGCGCGTCAGGGTGAGACAAACCTGCTCACCTCCACCCTGACGATCCACTATTCGGGAGGCGGTGCAGGCACTGCGCAATCCATCACGCGGCTTGAGGCCCATGGCGGAGTGACCGTGAGCCAGAAAGACCAGAAGGCAACCGGCTCAACGGCCTCTGTCGACATGGCAAAAGAAGTGATTGTTCTGAGCGGTAATGTCGTTTTGACCCAGGGCAAGAATGTCTTGCGTGGCTCCAAATTGACCATCAACATGCGCTCCGGCGCGGCGCGTCTGGCTGCTGCCAAATCGTCTGGTGGTCAGAATGGCAATTCTGGCCGTGTGCAGGGCCTGTTTATCCCAAACCGCAACCCTAAAAACTAGGCGAGCGGGGCAAAGCCCCTCGACAAGCAGGGCAATTGCATTTATGAGCAATCCAACGGCATTGTCTTGCTGTTCGGAGCAAATGAGCAGCAAAACCATCGCGGCCACTATGGGTTGGCAGGGGTGAGACAATAATCAGAAGATTGCCTTCAAGCGGCAATCCAGAGTCAGGTGCGCATCTGCCAATGCAGGAAAGTGATCATCTTTCATCTCTTGATGAGACGGAAAATCAGCAAACCCCGTTCGATCCGCTCGAACAGGATGGTTTGGGCTGGATGGTCGTGCATGACATCGGCAAGAGCTACAAGCGCCGCACGGTCGTCACCTCGGCGTCTCTCGCTGTCAAACGCGGTGAAGCGGTTGGGCTTTTGGGGCCAAACGGCGCTGGTAAGACGACCATCTTCTATATGATCACGGGACTTGTGCGTCCAGATAAAGGCTACATTTCCCTAGACGGCTTTGATATCACGAAGCTGCCCATGTATCGCCGTGCCCGTTTGGGCATTGGGTATCTGCCCCAGGAAGCCTCGATTTTTCGCGGCCTGAATGTGGAAGAGAATATCATGGCCGTGCTGGAACTGGTTGAGCCAAAGCGCAAGAAGCGTAAGGAACAGCTGAACGAGCTGCTGGAAGAGTTCTCAATCACGCATCTGCGCAAGTCCATGGCCATTGCACTTTCCGGCGGGGAACGTCGCCGTCTCGAAATTGCCCGCGCCCTTGCGTCCCGCCCTTCCTTCATGCTGCTTGACGAGCCCTTCGCCGGTGTCGACCCCATTGCGGTGGGGGATATTCAGCAACTGGTGCGTCATTTGACTGCGCGCGGAATTGGTGTTCTCATCACCGACCATAATGTGCGTGAAACGCTGAGCCTGATCGACCGGGCCTATATCATTCATTCGGGCAATGTGTTGACCAATGGCACGCCCGATGAAATCATCGCTGATCCCGATGTTCGGCGCCTGTATTTGGGGGAGAGCTTCTCCATGTAAGCCACATTGGGCTGGTGAGAAGACGGGAAAACAATCCGCAAAAAGGCGGAGCCGTGAATTGAGGCTTGAAGTTTTAAAAAATTGCCCAATAATTGTTCAATGGCCACAAGCAAGGCAATAGGGACACTGGTTTTAACCTTCCCGAGCACAATAATCAGAGGATAAGCTTTTGATAAAATTAGATATTCTATCAATTAGCAGATTTGAATTGTGTAAAAGGGTGTAATCCTGCTATATTTAACAAGCAAGATTTGTACCAACTCACAATATGTGTGTTGTTAATTGGTACTATGCGCAAGGCGTTTGATGGCACCCGACCCGCGTCGATACCGCGTGGCACAGTGTTTCAGGATGAAAAGAGCGTGCCACAAACAGGCTACCAGACATCCTGACAGACTTGAGTAACAGGGATGAGACCCTGCCGTAGCAATCACGGTTAGGTGGGGTACAGGTAAGGACAGACGATTACATGGCTTTGACACCCAGACTGGACATGCGCCAGAGCCAATCGCTGGTGATGACGCCGCAATTGATGCAGGCGATCCAACTGTTGCAGATGTCCAATCTTGATCTCGTTGCTTATGTACAGCAGGAACTTGAGAGCAATCCTCTGCTGGAATCTGTCTCGGATGATTATTCTGGCGACTCTGGCTCTTCGGATAATAACGGGCAGGGGACGAACGATGCACAGGGGGCAGATCAGGCCAATAGTGCCAATTCGGACTCCTCTGACGGAACCAATAGCGAAGGAGCGGGCGATTCTGCTCCCGATCCGGACCTGTCCGATCAGTTCTCCGGGGAGAGCCCGGAGCAGATGGATGCCATATCCAATGATCTGGATGCCCGTCTTGATAATGTTTTTCCCGATGATAGTGGTCCACAGGAGCAAGCTGGGCCAAGCCTGAATGATCCCTGGATGTCCGCGCCCATGCGCGATGGGGGCGGCAACCCTGATTACGACCTTGAAACCGTGCTGGCTGGCGAGATTTCTCTTGCCGATCATCTCGAACAACAGTTGATGACAGCCATTGCCGATGAGCGCAAACGGATCATCGGCCAATTCCTCATCAATGAACTGGACGAATTCGGTTATCTGCAAACGGATCTGGCCATGGTTGCCAATCGCCTTGGTGTGGATGAAGCAGAAGTGTCCGGTGTGCTCGATATTCTGCAATCCTTCGAACCATCCGGCGTGTTTGCCCGTTCCCTGTCCGAATGTCTTGCAATCCAGCTCAAGGATCTCAACCGCTATGACCCGGCCATTGCGGTGCTTCTGGATAATCTCGAACTACTTGCCAAACGGGACTTCGTTGCCCTGCGCAAACTGTGCGCAGTGGATGAGGAAGACCTCTCCGATATGATCTCCGAGATCAAGGCGCTCAATCCGCGCCCCGGTAGCGCTTTCGGCCATTTGACGGTGCAGCCGGTCGTGCCCGATGTTTTCGTGCGGCAGGCATCAGACGGTGGTTGGCGGCTTGAGCTGAACAGCGAAACCCTGCCCCGCGTGCTGGTCAATCGCACTTATTATGCACAAATCAACGAGACGGCTGCGGGCAAGAAAGAGAAAGAGTTTCTCATCGATTGCCTGCAAAGCGCCAACTGGTTGGTCAAGAGCCTAGACCAGCGCGCACAGACCATTCTCAAGGTGGCGACGGAAATCGTGAAGCAACAGGATGCCTTCTTTGCTTATGGCGTAACGCACCTGAAGCCGCTCAATCTGCGCACCATCGCCGATGCGATCCAGATGCATGAGAGCACGGTCAGCCGTGTCACCTCGAACAAATATATCGCCACCAATCGTGGCACCTTCGAGATGAAATATTTCTTCACCTCAGCCATTTCGGCAACGTCGGGCGGTGATAGTCACTCTGCTGAAGCGGTCAAGCATCGTATCCGGCAAGCGATTGATGGGGAAGCCGCCGATAGTATTCTGTCTGATGATGCCTTGGTGAAGCTTCTGCGTGAATCCGGCATCGATATCGCTCGTCGCACAGTGGCGAAATATCGTGAAGCCATGCATATTCCGTCCTCGGTGCAGCGACGGCGTGAGAAGAAAGCCGCACGAGGCTAGGCGCGCTACAGGGCATCCAGACACGGCATCAGCATACTTGCAGCCGCGATTCCATCAAATCATTGGCTTCCTGGTGGGATGGTGCAAATGGTGCCAGCTTGGGCAATATGCCTATAAATTAGCGGGTATAACCTTCCTGATGAAAAGATGTTTGCCCCGATTTGCCCGTCAGATCATCTCTCGAAATGGTGATTGAACAAGTCTTGGGCAGAAGAGGATATACCGCGCTTCTGAAAATGTTCTAAAATAACGAAATTGTAATAATATATCAATTTAGGTTTGATTTAAGAAATTTTGCGAAATGCATGAGTTGGTAGATGTTTGTTAATTTCACTTTCTCAAGGTCAGTGGATAAATACGTAAAGATGCGTGTTTAATCGCCAAGATTGTCAAGTCTGCTGGTCAAACCCCATTTATTTTGGCAGACTAAAAGCATGCATGAGAGACTTTTCCATAACATTGACATTTGCGAACTTACCGCCTATTTGTGCGCGGCCCGTACAGATGTCAATGCGGTCCGTGGTGTGTTTCCATGCGTATGGCCGACCGGGCTTTCGATATGTTGATGACGCCCGCAAATTCCGGCCAAACCTTCAGGCCACATTTGCGAACGTCGTTAAGAGAGAAAGACTAAAAGTCGGTCATTCTATAGGCCCATAATTGATAGGGGGTTCCATGACGCTTCGAGTATCAGGCAAACAAGTTGATGTTGGCGATTCACTTCGCGCCTATGCAGAGGATCGGGTTGCTGAAGCAGTCGAGAAATATTTCGACGGTGGCTTTGGTGGTCAGATGACTTTGGAAAAGGAAGGCATCGGCTTCAAGAGTGATCTTGTGATTCATCTCGATACCGGGATGGTGATGCAGGCAAGCGGTTCGGACGTTGACGCTCAGAAGAGCTTTGACAATGCTGTCGAGCATATCGACAAGCGACTGCGCCGTTATAAAAGACGTCTGAAAAGCCATCGCAATGATCATCACGAAAGCCCTGAGGGAATCGAGGTCGCTTACGGTGTGCTACAGAATCCTGCGGCTCAGGATGAAGTGCCCGATGATTTCACGCCGGTTGTTATCGCTGAAAGCACCAGCAAGCCCATCCGTACCATGACGGTCGGTGACGCTGTTGTCGCTCTCGATTTGACCGGGGATCCCGTTGTGGTCTTTCGGAACGCCGGCGATGATGCTATCAACGTGGTGTATAAGCGCACCGATGGCCACATCGGATGGGTGAGCCCGTCCCTTGCTGAGAAGTAAGCGCAAAGGAATATCGTAACGGACGATGGTCTTTGACCATTTAAAAACATAGAGGCGCGCCCCGCCCGATTGGACAATCTGGTTGATTGGGGTGCGCTTTAGCCAACTAGGCTCAAAGCCGTTGGTGTTCGCTCAAGATCAAATGGCCTTCAGGTCCGACCACCTGAAGGCTTTGATCATTTCAAGAAACCGGGGTATCCTGTTTTCATCGGACCTGAAAGCACGATACCTGACACATGAGAGTTTCATGGAACTGAACGATCTACTCGCTCCTGAAGCGATCGTACCTCTGCTTAAGGCAAGTAGCAAAAAGCAGGTAATTCAGGAGCTGTCGGAGCGCGCGGCAAAGCTGACCGGATTACCGCAACGTCAGATTTTTGAAAAACTTCTCCAGCGCGAGAGGCTCGGCTCGACCGGCGTCGGTCAGGGCGTGGCCATTCCTCATGGCAAATTGCCTGAGCTGGAAAAGATTTATGGCATTTTTGCCCTGCTGGATAAGTCAGTGAATTTTGACGCCATGGATGATCAACCCGTTGATATCGTCTTTCTGCTTTTGGCACCTGAAGGGGCCGGGGCGGATCATCTCAAGGCCTTGGCGCGTATTGCGCGCGTTCTGCGCAATGAAGACACGCTCAATAAATTGCGTGCGGCAACCGATGGAGACGCCATCAGGGCCGTTCTGTGTCATCTGCCAGAATCGGATGCTGCCTGATGCAGGTTGGCGCATTGCGCTGACACCGATAAATCTGTCCATCTTTTGAATTTTCTGTCACCCTGTTATTCGCTTGTCAAAATTGGCAAGCAATAAAGCTGAGTTCTGGCTCTTGTTTCCCTTTACCAATGGTTGGTTGGGGAAATGGGAGCTGAAAAGGCTGGGTATGGAAAAGACTAAGCATGAGACGGCGCTGCAAACGGGCGTCGATAGCGCAGATAGGGCAGACACGCCTACGCTGGGAGAGGCCTCTGCCGTCTGGTGGCGCATTGGTATTCTCTCTTTTGGAGGGCCTGCCGCCCAGATTGCTCTCATGCATCGCATGATCGTCGATGAAAAGCGCTGGCTTTCGGAGCGACAATTCCTGAATGCCCTGTCTTTTTGCATGATGTTGCCCGGCCCGGAGGCCATGCAATTGGCGACCTATGCGGGATGGCGGCTGCATGGGACGTTGGGTGGCCTCATTGCCGGCCTTGCTTTCGTGCTTCCCGGTGCATTGGTCGTGCTGTTGTTGGCAGGTGCCTATGCGCTGTTTGGTCAGGCCCCCTTGGCAGCTTCCCTATTCATGGGTATCAAGGCAGCGGTGCTGATCATTGTGTTGGAAGCCTTGTTGCGGGTTAGCAAAAAGGCGCTGGACGGGAGGGCGCATTGGTTGATCGCAGCCTTGTCCTTTATCGGCATCTTCTTTTTCCAAGCACCATTCCCGCTGATTATTCTTGCCGCGGGCCTCTATGGTGTCTGGCATGGAGCACGGTTGGGGCTGGAAAGGGAAGTGGAGATGGCGGGGGAGCCTGCTGGCCCTTTCACTTATGCCTCTCAGGCCCAAGCGCGTGTCGACCGATCCTTCTCCCATTTAGCCACCTTGCGGACCGTTTTCATTTGGCTCTGCATTTGGCTATTGCCCCTGACGCTGCTCGCCTGGTTCGCTTCCGTGACTATTTTGGGCACAATCGGGCTGTTTTTCTCAAAGCTGGCAACGGTCACTTTTGGTGGCGCCTACGCAGTGCTCGCCTATATGGCGCAGGATGCCGTCAGTCATTATGGCTGGCTGAGCGCCACAGAAATGCTCGATGGTCTGGGGCTGGCCGAGACCACGCCGGGTCCGCTCATTCTGGTCACGGAATTTGTCGGCTTTCTCGCTGCCGCGCGGTCAACTGGCGAGCTTAGTTTATGGCTCGGTCTCGCCGGAGCCGGTGTAACCCTGTGGGCGACCTTTGCTCCGTGCTTTTTATGGGTGTTTGCGGGCGCCCCTTATATCGAATGGATCAGCGAACGCCCTCGCTTGAGAGAAGCCTTGCGTGCGATTACTGCCGCAGTTGTGGGCGTCATTCTCAATCTTTCGGTCTGGTTCGGGCTTCACGTGCTGTTTGAAAGCGTCGCGAAAGAAAAAGCCGGTTGGCTGGTGATCTTCCTGCCTGAGTGGACCAGTTTTAATCCGGTTCTATTCGTTTTGGCGCTTCTGGCTGGATATCTTCTGCATGTGCGCAAATGGTCGATTATGCTTTGCCTTGGAGTGACCGGCGGGCTGGGATGTCTCTGGGGACTGTTGTAACGGAATGAAAAAGGCCCCGAAACGGGGCCTGAATACGGTGCGGTCTGAAAATCATTCAGACCGCTGTTGATTGTTTGTGCCGGTAAAGGCTGCTCAGTGCAGGCTCACCGTTTCAATATCATGGCGCATGGCGCTCAGTTTGACTGCGGATTCAGACCCGGCCAAAGCAATGGGCTGTCCCTGAACGTCAAGCAGGGCCCAGAGTTGCTGATTTTGCGGAATTTCCGGGGCTTCCGGAAACATATCCATGACTTCTTCCATGCTCACCTGACGTACATAGGCCATACGACGTTCCAGCATGATGGATTCCAGACCATCGTCCAGCTCGTCTTCGAACATTTCTTCCTCATTCATGGCATCTACCTTCATGTTGGGCCAAAGAGTTGTCCTGCATCGGGAGGATAGGACAGCCCTTCAGGCCGGGTGGAACACATGCTTATTCTTTCACGTCAATTGCAATCTTGCGGACGACTTTCTCAGGTTCCGGCCGAGCCAGATCGATGGACAACAAGCCATCTTTCAGTTCGGCGCCAAGAATTTCTATGCCTTCAGCCAGCACGAAAGAGCGCTGGAACTGTCTGGCAGCGATACCACGGTGAAGATACTGGCGGCTCTGGTCATCCACCTGACGACCGCGAATGACAAGCTGGCTTTCTTCCAGTGTCACATCCAGCTGATCGCGAGTGAAGCCGGCCACGGCAAGGGTAATGCGCAACACATCGCCACTGCCGCCATTTCCTTCGAGCAATTTGCTCTCGGTTGGATCCAGTCTTTCAATATTATACGGAGGGTAGCCCTCATTGGCACCTTTGGCGACGCGGTCAAGCACACGCTCGACTTCATCAAAGCCAAGGAGAAAAGGGCTGGAAAAAGCAGACATTCGAGACATTAGGCGGTCCTTCTTTTTAAGCGACGCGCTGGATAACTCCCTTTCCAATCGGAAAAATCGGAGCTGCATGACAGAGTTTTCGCCAAGATCTCTCCGAGACAAAAACCCCAAGTGAATAATGAACCGCCGATCTTCTTCTTAAAAAGATAGCTCGGTCAGATCATGAAAAGGGTCGGCTTAAGCCACAGCCCTTGTGTCAGACCTCATCATCAAGCATCTGGCATAGGTTCAATATGGGGGTATTTGCAGCCCGCTTCAAGTTTAAACATGATCTTCGAAGCGGTGGATTTTTGCGCAGCAGGGCACGGTGCCTGTCTCTTTTGGCTGTCGGGAAGCGCAAGTGTTTGGTGTCTAGAGACAATTACCAGACTATCAGCCAAGGCAAGGCATTTCGGTCATACGAGAATTCATGGCCAAACATAAAAAACCGTCCGGATGGCTCCGGACGGTTTCGTATTTTCCAGCAAGAAGTCAGCTGTTAGCTTGCTTTCTTCGAGCGCCGACGATCTGCGCCTGTATTGTAGGCGATCTCGGAGTGATATTTGCAATAGGGAGAGCCGGACTCGGATTTGTGACCACAGAAGTGGAAATCCGTATCTCCCGGGTCGCCAATTGGCCACTTGCAGGTAGTTTCCGTAAGCGTAAGGATCGACGCGCGCTTGGAAATCGGCACGACGACTGGATCCGCCTGAGGGTTTTTGACCGCTTTTGGCTGAGGAGCCGATTGTGGCTGGCTTTCGACCTTGAGAGCCGTCGCTCCAACGCTTGGCGCAGCCGTTGAGCTGCTGCTTGTCCGAGCTGGACGACTGGTCTGTTGGTTGCGAGGGCGCCGCGGGCGCGGTGCTGTCGTCGTGGTTTTGGCGCGACCGGAAAGACCCAGTCTGTGCACCTTGCCGATAACAGCATTGCGAGTGACACCGCCAAGCTCAGACGCCACCTGGCTGGCACTCAGGCCTTCGGCCCAGAGTTTTTTTAGTAGTTCAACACGTTCGTCAGTCCAAGACATATAAAAAGCCTCCGTCTAGACTGTTAAAGAAGGCAAACCGAAAACCGCATCTGGTTATGATAACACAACCAATGGTTTGTCCTTCGTAAGTGGATTTGATTTTTGCCGCACGATAGTTATTCGTTAATAAATCGTAAACTACTATACGGTTGGAGTCTGCCGCAACTGGAAGCAGGCCCAATTTAACCCTTTTCCCCAACTAATCGAATCAACAATTGTCCAAAATTCGCTTGACAACGATTTTTTGAATTTATCCTCATCCATTTGTTGATTGCTTGTGGATAAGGTGTGTTTAAGTGTTGAATATCCCTGTTGGTTTTTCCTGTTCACAGCAGATGCTCAAATCTGCGGCGGTTTGGTCAGCTATGGCGCTTTTATCAGCTTATACTGCCTAAGGGTTGTACAAAATTGAGTAGGTTGCAACGTGAAACACTTTATTCTCATACGATGGTCTCAGATTGTATGGTGGTGACCAAATAGGGGGCGTGCGCTTGATGAGTCAACCGACTGTAAGGGCCTGTCCAGAGAAGGCTGCGAAAATGGTTTCACAAAAGCAAACGACCATCGCTTCTGGCGCGCCTCTATAAAATTTTGTGGATTTGTTCTTAAACGGCATAATGTTTTGCAGATAGAGGCAAGTCTCCGATTGACAAGAGGGGAACATTCTTGCAAAAGAGGGACCTTCAACAGCCGCCGTTGGAGCGGCTTTTTTGTTGCATTCCTGCCATTCTCTGTGTTGTGTTCCTGGCTTTCTTGCTGCCTGATATTCGGGCAAATCCAGAACAGCAAGGCATTTAGGGAATGGCGTTCATCAGAGGGACCCGGATCCGCTTGCAAAGGACCGGTTACTCGACTTTCTGTCGCAATGAGGCAGATTTGATATCAGGAGACCTTTGTCTTGGGACGAGGATAAGTAAAATGACGCAATCTTCGCTGTATGCCACATATGCAAGAGCCAACCTCGAATTCGAAAAGGGAGAAGGCGCCTGGCTTACGACGCGAGATGAGCGACGCTTCCTTGATTTTGCTGCAGGAATCGCGGTCAACAGTCTTGGCCATGCCCATCCGCATCTCGTGGAGGCGCTGAAGGATCAGGCTGATAAGCTCTGGCATGTTTCAAACCTGTATGACATTCCCGGGCAGCACAAATTGGCCGAGCGTCTTTGCGCCGCCACCTTTGCTGATAAGGTCTTTTTCACAAATTCCGGTGCAGAAGCCGTCGAATGTGCGGTAAAAACTGCGCGTCGCTATCAGTATGATAAGGGCGCTCCGGAACGGTTCACGATCCTCACTTTTGAAGGGGCGTTTCACGGACGGACGCTGGCCACCATCGCCGCTGGCGGTCAGGCCAAGTATCTTGAAGGCTTCGGGCCGAAGGCGCCTGGCTTTGAAAGTTTGCCAGCTCTGGATATCGAATTGGTGAAACAATCGATCAACGAGACCACCGCCGGCATTCTGCTCGAGCCAATTCAGGGCGAGGGAGGCATTCGCGAAATCGAGCCATCCTTCCTGAAAGCTCTGAGGAATTTGTGCGACGAAACCGACATCCTGTTAATTCTTGATGAAGTCCAGACTGGCGTCGGACGGACCGGCCGTCTGTTTGCTTATGAAGAAGCAGGCATCACACCTGACATAATGGCCATTGCCAAGGGCATCGGCGGCGGCTTCCCTATGGGGGCCTGTCTGGCGACCGAAGAGGTTGCGGACGGCATGGTTCCCGGAACACATGGTTCAACTTATGGTGGCAACCCTTTGGCTATGGCCGTGGGCAATGCCGTGCTTGATGTGGTGCTGGAAGAGGGTTTTCTGGACAATGTTGCAAAAACAGGCTTAGTTTTAAAGCAAAGCCTTGCAGGTTTGAAGGATGCCTATCCTGATTTTATTGAAGAGATCAGGGGGCGTGGATTGCTTCTTGGCCTCAAACTGAAAATGCCACCAGCAGATCTGGTTGCCGAACTCCGCAAGGAAGGTCTTTTGACCGTGGGGGCTGGTGATAATGTCTTGCGGTTGGCTCCGCCTCTGACCATCGGTCAGGAAGAAATAGATTTTGCACTCCAGGCCTTGGAGCGGGCGCTCGATACAATGCGCGCTGCAAAGGCAGACAGTCAATAATGAGGGGGATTGCAAACCATGTCGAATGATGCCAAGCGCCATTTCGTCGATTTGGAGACGCAGAAGACCGAAGACCTGAAGACTATTCTGGCCACCGCGCACAAGATCAAGGATGCGCGCAAGACAAAGCGCCGGACTGACATGCTCGAAGACAAGGTGATCGCCCTTGTCTTCGATAAGCCTTCCACACGGACCCGCGTCTCTTTTGACGTTGGCGTGCGCGAGCTGGGCGGAACTCCGCTGATGCTGACCGGTGCAGAAATGCAGCTGGGGCGCGGCGAGAGCATCCCCGATACGGCCCGTGTGCTATCCCGTTTTGTCGATGGCATCATGATCCGCATGCTTGATCATGATGCCGTCGCCGAGCTGGCCGAATATGCCACCGTTCCGGTCATCAATGGCCTGACCTATTATTCGCATCCATGCCAGATCATGGCGGACATCATGACCTACGAGGAGCATCGCGGCTCGCTTGAAGGCAAGACTGTCACCTGGGTGGGGGACTACAACAATGTGTTGGCGTCCTGGCTCCATGCTGCCGAGCATTTTGACTTCACCATGCGGATTGCCATCCCCGAAGAGCTGATGACCGATTTCTCGATCATCGATCGCCTGCGCGGACGCGGTGTGCGCATCGAATTGTGCGACAGCGCAGAAGATGCGGCCAGCCAATCCGATCTCATCATCACCGACACATGGGTCTCCATGGGGGATGAAGATGCAGAGCATCGCCACAATCTCTTGAAACCTTATCAGGTCAACACCAGATTGATGGGGCTTGCCAAGGATGACGCTCTGTTCATGCACTGCCTGCCTGCCCATCGCGGTGAGGAAGTGACGGATGAAGTGATCGACGGACCGCAATCAGTTGTGTTCGACGAAGCAGAAAACCGTTTGCATGCACAGAAGGGTGTGATGGCCTGGTGCTTCCACAAGGCCATCGGCGACGAATAATTCCAAGACTGTGCACCAAGGCTGCGGGGTGAGGGTGGACTATGGCGACAGAGCCAGACACCCACGGGCTACCAGCCGGACTTGACGAGCGCAACTGAAATAGAGACAAGGGTGGATACAGGCGTATCCGCCCTTTGCCTTTGAATGAACGAAAGACAATGAACAGACTGCGCGCCCAATCCCCTCGATGCTGACAGATGAGGGAAGGACAGGGCCCACCCCGGACAATGAAAAGCCATCATGCATGATGTGATTTGTCCCCTTGGGTGCCACAGGAAAGTAAGCCAGATGACCGAACAAACCAATATCGTCTCTTCGCTAGACCGCGTCTTGCCTTTTCAGGTCGATGGATTGGACGTGCGCGGACGGATGGTCCATCTCAATGAGACCGTCACCGGCATCATTCAACGCCACAATTATCCCGATGCCGTCAATCGGCTCTTGGCTGAAGCCATTGCCCTGACTTCCCTGCTGGGCTCTTCGCTGAAATTCGAGGGCAAGTTTATTCTTCAGGTACAGTCCAAGGGCGCGGTCAATATGCTCGTGGTGGACTATAATGCGCCGGACGCCGTGCGTGCCTATGTCCGCTTTGACGAAGAGGCTCTCAAGCAACGGATCGAGAAGGGCGAAACGCGCCCCGAACAGCTGTTGGGCGAAGGGCATCTGGTGATGACCATCGATCAGGGGCAATATATGAACCGTTATCAGGGCGTTGTTGTTCTGGATGGCAAAAGCCTTGAAGATGCGGCCCATGCCTATTTCATGCAGTCCGAGCAGCTGCCCACGCGGGTGCGTCTGGCTGTCACCGAAATGGTGTCCAAACAAGATGAAGGCCCGGCCAAGAGCGAATGGATCGCCGGTGGTTTGCTGGTGCAATATCTGCCCCATTCCTCAGAAGATATCCCCCATCGGGATTTGCATCCCGGCGACCATCCGGATCCGGAGATGCAGAAAACCCATCACGTCACCGAGGCTGATGCCTGGCGTGAATGTGAAGCGCTGGTCAACACCGTGGATGACCACGAACTGACCGACCCAGAAGTTTCTGCGGAAACTTTGCTCTACAGGCTTTTCCATGAAAACGGGCCTCGGGTTTTTGAATCCATGCCGATTTATGACCGCTGCACATGCAGTCGTGAGCGGATCAGCGATATGTTCAAGACATTCGATCCCGAAGAAATGAAGGACATGGTCGTTGATGGCAAAATCGAGGTGACATGCGAATTCTGCAGCACGCATTATGAGTTTGATCCCGAGGATGTTGCCAAAGTCGCCAAGGGCTGACGTCTGGCCTGAAAATCCCGCTTGTCGATAGCGACACAAAAATTTTGAAGAGAAAGGCCACCCCATTTGCGGGTGGCTTTTTTATTGCTGAAGTTTTCTACTTGATACAAAAAAGTGCAAAGATTTGATTGCGCAGAAGCATCAAGGCTGGAATAAACGCATAAGTGGCAGGATGAAGCCCAACCGGGAGGGCGCATTCGAGCAGATGGGGTATGGCCAGAGGAGGCGCCTGCAGTCTCTGGAGGAGGAGGCCCGCTTGCGGGAAATGGGGGGCTATCTTTCTGATCTATGGTGAATTTTGTTGCGAACCGCGTGCGGCACGGGGCCGCAGAAAGTGCGCCAGAAGATTTACCATTCTGTGCCAAACTCCTTGAAAATCATCGGGTTTAGCCCGAGCCTTGATATTTCAGAGCCGGAAAGACAGGGGCTAGTCCCGCCAATCCGGTTCCAACCGTTGACCAGAGATGATGAACGATCATAGCAAAGACCTGAAGCCGAGCCCGACGACAGAACAAGTCGCCCCCCCGTTGGCCCCCCCGTTGGCTCATGACGCCAACCATCCTCGGGCTGCGGCGGAAAGCAAGGCAAAGCCATCGGCTCTTGCGCGGACACTTCGCGGTGCGTTCAAACTCATTTTGCCTGTTCTTGTGATCGCCGCTGGCGGTTTTGTGGCTTGGCAAATGGTGGCCTCAAAGCCCGAGGTTAACCGTCGTCCTCCGAGCGAGAAGAGCTATGCGGTTGAAATCAAAGCCGCAGCCCCAGCAGCTCTTCAGCCCGATATCATTCTTTATGGCACGGTATCTGCGGCGCGTCCGGTAGAGCTGCGCGCGCTCGTTAGCGGTGAGGTGGTCTGGGTCAATCCGAATTTGCAGACGGGCCAGATTGTGGATTCCGGTGAAGCGTTGGTGCGCATCGATCCGTTTGATTATGAAGGGGCAGTCCGTGAAGCGGAAGCCAATCTCAGGGAAGCCGAGGCGCAATTGCGCTCCAGCGAAGTGTCCCTTGAAAGCGACAAGGTGGCTCTTGGGCGGCTCAAGGAACAGCTGACTCTGGCACAGAATGATCTGGATCGGGCCGAGACGCTGGCGGCCAGCGGCAGCCTCACGCAGCAAGCGCTGGAAACCCGCAGGCTGACCGTTTCCCAGCGGCAACAGAGCGTGGAAAGCCGTCAATTCAATCTCGAAGTACTCGCCTCCCAGATCGAACAGCAGAAAGCCAATCTGGAGCGGCTCGACTGGCGGCTTGAGCAAGCCCGTCGCAATCTTGCCAATACCACCCTCAATGCACCCTATCGAGGGCTGGTGCAGAGCAAATCGGTAGAGTTGGGCCGTTCTGTTTCGGGCAGCGACACCCTCGTGTCACTCTATGATCCTGATGAAATGGATGTCCGTTTCACCCTGTCTGACGCGCAGTATGGGCGGCTGACCACCCAAGGGGCGACACTGATCGGCCAGAGCATAACGGTCAACTGGCAACTTGGTGAACAGGTCAGACCACACCAAGCAACCATCACGCGGATCACCCCGGAGGTGAATGCTGCCAATGGGGGCATTGAGGTTTATGCCCGTCTTGAGCCCGATGCGGGGCTAAGGGCGGGTACCTTTGTTGAGCTGTTGGTGCCTGATCAGGTCTATGAAAACGCTATTTCCATCCCGCAGGCCGCGATTTATGGCGGCAACCGCGTCTATGTCAACGAAGAGGGGCGCATGGCCCCAAGGGATGTCAAGGTATTGGCCTATCTAGGCGATAATGCCCTGATCGATGGTGCAGCCTTCAAAGAGGGCGCCCAGATCGTCACCACCCGTGTGGCCGAGGCCGGTCCGGGCTTGAAGCTCGTTGTGCCCGCCATGGAAGAAAAGCGCCTTGAAGAAGGTTCTAAGAGTGGTGAGGTCGACGCCGCCGACAAGGGGAGGGCACCTCAATGAGCCGTTTTGACAAGGACGGCAAAGGGGGCATGGTCGGCTTTTTCGTGCATCACCCCAATGCTGCCAACCTGTTGATGATCATCCTGCTGGTGGCGGGCCTCTTCGCCCTGTCTCGTATGAACAGCCAGTTCTTCCCGACGATTGATTCAGATACCATCGAGATCTCCGTTAGTTGGTCTGGTGCCAGCGCTGAAGATGTCGAAGCCAACATTCTCGAGATCATCGAGCCCAAGGTGCGCTTCATCGATGGCATCGACAAGGTAACGTCCTATGCGCGGGAAGGCAGCGCCTACATCATCCTTGAATTCAAACAGGGCGTGGACATGCCGCAGGCCTTGCGGGATGTGGAATCCGCTGTTGATCTGATCAACACGCTGCCTGATCTTGCCGATGATCCGACGGTTTCCTATCGCCAGTTCCGCGATGATGTGGCCCGGCTGATCCTGTCAGGCCCCTTTGATGAAGCTTCACTCCGGGGATTTGCCAAGGAGATCCGTGATGATCTCATTGACAGAGGCATCGACACGGTTGATTTCACCGGCTTGCGGGATGAGGAATTCTTTGTCGGGCTTTCCGATTATGACATGCGCCGCCTCGGGCTGACCGTGCAGGATATCGGCAGCCAGATTGCCTCCAACAGTCGCGATCTGCCCTCTGGCAATGTGCAGGACGGTTTCGAGAAGCAGGTCCGCACGCTGGCCAACGAAGAGACGCCGGAAAGCCTTTCGGACATCAAGATCATCTCCGGCATTGATGGCTCCAGCGTGGCTCTGGGTGATATTGCCCGTGTCGAGCGACGGCTGGACCCGGATCAGGTGCGAGGCATTATGCGCGGCGAGTCCGCGATCCAGCTGATCGTTCGACGGGCCCCGTCTGCGGATTCGCTGGAAGCCTCGGCTATCGTCAACGATTATCTTAAATCCATCGAAGGCGTTTTCCCGCCGACCCTGAAGATTACCCAATATGACGCCTTGGCCGAAGCGCTGGTGGATCGCATCCTGCTGCTGGTCAAGAATGCCGCATCGGGTATCATTCTGGTCATGGTTATTCTGGCGCTGTTCCTCAATCTGCGCACGGCCCTTTGGGTCACGGCAGGCATTCCCATTTCCATGCTGGCTTCGTGCGTTGTACTGCTGGCGTTGGGCCAAAGCATCAACATGATGTCGCTCTTCTCCTTCATCATGATGTTGGGGGTTATCGTCGATGACGCCATCGTCGTAGGGGAGGAAACCACCACCCGCTATCAGGCCGGAGATCCCGGACCCGTTGCCGCACAAGGGGGCGGCAGTCGGATGCTGTTGCCCGTCACGGCAGCCTCGCTTACCACGGTCGCTGCCTTTGGCCCCATCCTGCTGATCGGCGGGGTAATCGGCCAGATGATGGGCGTTCTGCCCTTGGTCGTTATCGCCGTGTTGACGGCAAGCTTTGTGGAGTGTTTCTTCATACTGCCCGGCCATCTGGCGCACTCCATGACACCCAGCCATAATCGAAACTGGAGCGTGCGACGGGTCATTACCATTGGCCTTATTCTGCTGCTACCGATGGTGCTCTTCTATGGTCTTTCGCCCGAGATGGTGGGTAAATTCGGCGGTGCTACCCAGTCTCTCTGGCAATGGCTGCATGGTCTGTTTGCGGAAGGCAGTATGGTCGCGCTTTTGGTGTTCATTGCCATTGCTGCGGTTATCTCAACCCTTATCGAAGCGCTGCATGTGCGCAAACTACGCCGCACCGATTTCCGCGCCAACCATGGCCGCATGAGTGAGAGCGCTTTTCGCAGAAAGTTCGATAAGGGCTTTAATGCGCTAAGGGACGGTCCGTTCCGCAAGATTGTGACCCTGTCCTATGATTGGCGCTACACGACGCTGGCCCTCTGCATTGCCGCAATGACAATCATGGGCGGCCTTGTGGCGGGAGGACGCGTCGGCTTTGTCTTTTTTCCTTCGGCAGAGGCGGAAACTGTCACCATTTCCATGACCTTCAATGTGGGCATTCTGGAAGAAGACGCAGTAAAAATTGCCAAGCGTGTGGATGATGTCGTGTATCAAACCGAGCGGGAAATCGGCAAGGGCGAAAAACTTGTGATCGCTTCCTTCGTCACGCTGGGCCAGTCTGGTCGCACCACTGCTGACAATGTTGCTTCCCTGCGCCTGCGCTTGACGCCATCGGAGCAGCGCAGCATCCGCACGCCTGCCTTCATTCGCGCCCTTAATCGCAACATGCCTGACATGGCCGGCTTGAAGCGTGCCTCCATTCGCGGTCAGCGCGGCGGCCCTCCGGGGGCTGACCTGGATATCCGCCTGACGGGCGGCAGTCCTGATGTGCTCAAGCGTGCGTCGCTTGATTTGCAGGAACGCCTTTCCGCCTATCCCGGCGTCAGCGAGCTTGATGACAACATGCCCTACGGCAAGCCGGAACTGACGCTGGCCTTGACGCCTCGCGGCCGTAGCCTTGGCTTTACTGCCCAGACGGTGGGTGAGCAGGTGCGCGACCTGATTGAAGGTCGCACGGCCCGTAAACTGGCTATTCTGGATGAAGAGGTGGAAGTGCGTCTGAAGCGGCTTTCCCATGCCAATGTAGACAGTCTGCGCAGCCTTTGGCTAAGAAGCCCGCAAGGCACCTTTGTGCCTCTCACCGAGGTGGTTCAGATCGCCGACCGGCAAGGCTTTTCCTCCATTCAGCGCTTTGATGGCAAGACCACCATTGCTGTTACGGCCGATGTGGACGCAGAAGTGGTAACAGCAACGGAACTGGTCGCCGAGCTGGATCGGACCCTGATGCCTCAAGTCGCCAACCAATATGGCATCGATTATCATTTCTCCGGTCGGAACGAAGAGCGTATGGATGCTTTTGCCGATCTTCGCATCGGTTTGATGATTGCGTTGGCGGCGATCTATATCATTCTGGCCTGGATCTTTGCCTCCTACACGCGCCCCTTCGCGATCATGATGATCATCCCCTTCGGACTGGTTGGCGCTATCCTTGGGCATTATCTGCTCGGCTTCCAGTTGACCATCCTGTCCCTGATCGGCCTGTTGGGTCTTGCAGGCATTCTGGTCAATGACTCGATCATTCTGGTCAGCCGTCTGGATGAACGCATCGCCCATGGACAGACCCTGCGTCACGCCGCGATCGGGGCAAGTTGCGACCGTTTGCGCGCTGTCGTGCTGACCTCGCTCACCACGGTGGGAGGTTTGGCGCCGATGCTGTTTGAGACCTCGCCGCAGGCCCAGTTCCTCAAACCCATGGCGATCACCATCGTCTTCGGGTTGGCTGTGGCTACCCTGTTCGTGTTGTTTCTGGTGCCGAGCCTGTTTGGTGTCGGGGGAGACATCAAGCGTGGCCTGACCTTCCTGTTGCATGGCAGCAAAAGGCCAGCCGAGCATAGTCCGGCGGAGTAGCGTAAGGCCGGAGCAGTCTCTGCTGTGATAAGGTCATTTTACATAAAAACGCGCGAGGTCAGTGTGAGCTGACCTGCGCGCGGCTGAGTGCTCGTCCATTCTGCCGGTTGGGCTTCGGCCCTTTCACCGCCATTTTGGGGACACGGAGGCTGTGTGAAAGGCACGGACAAGCCAGCGAAGTAAGAGAACGCCATTCGTCGTTTCTTATACTTGATCGGCAAGATCCGGGGCCGCTTCATCAAAGCGGACAGCGCGCCGGTAAAGATGCCATGTGGCATGACCGAGCAATGGCAGGATGACCACCAAGCCAAGCAGGAACGAGGCCAGGCAGATCATCATCATAAAACCGATGAAGATGCCCCAGCTGATCATGACCTTCTTGTTCGACATAACGCATTTGATCGACGTGATCATGGCGGTGATGAAATCCACATCCTTATGCAACAGCATGGGAAAGGAAATCGCCGTTATCGAGAAAACCGCGAGGCTCAGAAGGGCCCCGATCAGATTGCCCGCCAGTAGAAACATGGCCCCCTGAGGTGTCAGCAGGATCGTGTCGATCAAGGCCGCCGGATTTACCGGATGCAGCCCGAAAAAGATCACATAAAGGAAAATCGCGATATCGATCCAGATGATGAAGGCAAATCCGGTGATCAGGGCCATCCAGCGAAGCTCTTTTGAGCGTTCGCCAAAGACGGCGCCGAAAATCTGGGCCGGGGCAATCTCAAGCCCTTCTTCACGGCGGCGGCTGACTTCATAAAGGCCGGCAGCCACAAAAGGCGCGATGAGGGCAAAACCAGAGGCCAGCGGATAGACCAGATAGGGCATGTTGTACGCTGATAGCATCCAGAAGAGAAACCAGCCGCCCAGAGCATAAAACCCACCAAAGAACAGACCATAGGGAGCGCTGCCGCGAAAATCCCGCAAGCCCGCGCTAAGCGCTTCGGATAGATCATCCATGCTGAGCGGCTGCAACACCGGCTTTTTGGCACGGCTGTCTGTCGGCCTGCCCGGTGTGGACGATAAAGCTGAAAAATCCTGAGCAACGTCGGTCACGTTCATCCTCTCGCAAAATGCTGGCGGTGGCGACATGCTTGGCTTCCTGCGTGTCTTGTCCGCCATTCCCTCATGTTTGAAAGAGAAGGCTAACGCGAAACAGGTGCGACAGAAAGTCGCAATTGGTTCTAATCTGAACAAGATGCAAACAAAAAAGCAACGGAACCTCGATTCCGATTGGGCTTAAGCTATTGGGTAAAAATCATAAAAAGGAGAATGCGTCGCCAGCCGCAATCTGCAACTGGCGCTTGTGACTCACAAAAAGTTTATCTTTTCGGACGAGGTTCTGCCTGTGACGCGCAGGTGAAAGAGCCCGAACCTGGCCTCAGGCTTCAAACATGCTGGCCGCCATTGATATGGATTTCCGCGCCGGAAACATAGGAACTGGCCTCCGTGCAGAGATAATAAATGGTGTCTGCCACTTCTGAAGGCTGGCCCAGCCGCCGCATGGGGATCGTTTCAACAATCTTTTCCGTACCCGGAGAAAGAATGGAGGTGTCGATTTCTCCCGGCGCAATGGCGTTGACGCGAATACCGTGAGGGCCGAAGTCGGCGGCCATTTCTCTGGTCAGAGAGGCGAGAGCTGCTTTGGAGGTGGCATAGGCAGCGCCTGCATAAGGATGCACGCGCATGCCCGCAATGCTGGTTACATTGACGATGGACCCCTGTGCCGCCTTCAGTTCGTCGATCAGGCCACGGGCCAGCATGATGGGGGCAAAGAAGTTGATGGCAAACACCTTGTGCCAGAGGTCTAGCGGTGTCTGCAACGTGTCAAGCCGCTGGCTTTCCTCATCCTTGGGGCTGATGGCGGCATTGTTGACCAGCGCGTGCAGCTTGCAGTCATGGGTCTTCAGCCGTTCCTTGATCACGCCAATGGCCTCGTCAATGGTCGCCGGATTGGCCAGATCCACCTGAATATGGTTCTCTTCGCCCATCGGCCAGGGGCACTTGTCCGAGAAGGCATGACGAGAGCAACTGAAAACGCGCCATCCAGCGTCAGAAAAGCGTTTGACCGTTGCATGCCCGATGCCGCGGCTGGCGCCAGTGAGCAGCAGGGTTCTGTTTTCGGAAGGCTCCATGATGTTTCCTCATTGATGAGTGTGCCTTCATTCTAGATATGGTTCCGCTGCCTATTTGCCAATGGCTACCATTGACCCTATATGACACTGTACGCGACACGCACATGCAATCCGCCAGCAATAAACGGGCCTTTGATGTTCATTTGCCACTGTAACAAAATTACCGATCATGAGATTCTCGAGATAGCGGACAGGCTTGCCAAAGAGGATTCTGACGCCCCGATCCATTCCAACCAGATCTATCAGGGGCGCGGCTGTAAGGCCAAATGCGGCTGTTGCCGTCCGATGATTGAAGCAATTCTTCTGCAGAATGGTCATGATGTTGCCATTGCCCGTACCGATGAGATTGCCCGCGCCAAGCAACCCAGCTTCCATGGTGCGCCGAATGATTGCCCCGGCTTCTCCTGAAATCTTTGCCAGATTCAGGAGGGAGTTTTTGACCGGATCGTCAGGGCGTGGTTTAATTTCTTCTCGGTGACTCGGGCCAGGCTTCTTTGCGCATTGGAGTGTGCGGGCTGAAGGCTGCACATGCAGCTGACCGCGTAGGCGTGAGGCAAGCAGAGACATCGACCAGACACAAGACCGGCCATTTTCGCATAATTCGACCTTGAAACCTGACAATTACATTCAAAGGGACCATCATGAAGGGCAACGAGACAGTAATTGAATATCTAAACAAGGGCTTGCGCAGCGAATTGACAGCAGTCAGCCAATATTGGCTGCATTACCGTCTACTGGAAGACTGGGGCTTTTCGAAGATGGCGGCCAAATGGCGCGAGGAATCCATCGAGGAAATGCAGCATGCTGATAAATTCATCGAACGCATCCTGTTTCTGGAAGGGCATCCGAACCTACAGATGCTCGATCCCCTGATGATCGGCCAGTCCATCAAGGAAATTCTTGAAAGTGACCTGAAGGGCGAAGTCTCTGCACGGACCCTCTATAAGGAAGGGCGCGACGCCTGCAACGATGCTGGCGACTATATCAGCATGAAGTTGTTTGAAGAGCTGATGGCAGACGAAGAGGGCCATATCGACTTCCTCGAAACCCAGCTCAATCTGCTCGAAACGCTCGGCAAGGAAAAATACGCCCAATTGCAGGCTGATAACGCCGGAGCTGCGGAGGACTAAGCGCCTTTCGCTCAAGTCCCCTTTATCGATTGACCAAATGTCATCAAGCCCCGTTGCCTGTCTGGCTGCGGGGCTTTTCATTTGGTGTTGATACCAAAGGGAGAGATCAACCGCGTTTCAACCACTTGTGAATTGACCGTGTAGTGTGGAAGCTGAAACAAACAGCAAAGCAAAACACAAGCTACCGCAAGTATAATGCGGATCAAGAACAGGAGAGATTGCCATGATCGCACGGCCTTTGACTGCGGGCTATTCCAAGGCGCTTATCACTGCCCTTCCCCCCCGCCAAACGCGTTTGACTGTCTTGAAAAAGGCTGTGCTGGCCGCTGCCTTTGCGGCCTTACCATCCATGGTGCAGGCCGGAGCCGTCAATGTAAAAGACTGGCCTGCCGTGTTGGAAAAAGCCAAGGGGCAAACGGTCTATTTCCACGCATGGGGCGGTGCTGATCGCATCAATGCCTATATCGATTGGGCCGGTGCGAAGGTGAAAGGGCGCTATGGCGTCACCATCAAGCATGTCAAGGTGGGGGACACGGCCAATGTGGTTTCCCAGATCATCGCAGAAAAAGCAGCTGGCAAGGAAGACGGTGGCTCGGTTGATCTGGTCTGGATCAATGGCGAGAATTTCGCATCTCTTAAGGAAAAGGGATTGCTATTGCCCATGAGCTGGGCGCCGGATCTGCCCAATTATCAATTTGCCGATGTCAAAGGCAAGCCAACCCTTACGACAGATTTCACCGTGCCCACCGATGGGCTGGAAAGCCCCTGGGGTATGGCGCAGCTGTCTTTCTATTATGATAGCGCCATCACTAAAGAGGTGCCAAAGTCTGCCACAGCATTGCTCGATTGGGCCAAGGCGCATCCGGGGCGTTTCGCCTATCCGAAGCCGCCGGATTTTATCGGCTCCACCTTCCTCAAGCAATTGGCGCTTGAGCTGGCTGATGATCCGTCCGTGCTCTCCCGTCCGGTGACAGAGGAAAATTACAAGACCGTGTCCGATAAGCTCTTCGCCTATCTGGATGCGTTGCATCCCTATCTCTGGCGCGAAGCCAAGGCCTTTCCGGACAATGTGTCGAGCCTTAAGAATTTGCTGGCCGATGGCGAAATCGAAATCGCCTTCACCTTCAATCCCGGTGATGCCTCTGCTGCCATTGCCAATGATGAATTGCCCGACACGGTGCGCTCCTTCACCTTTGAGGGAGGCACTATCGGCAACAGCCATTTTGTGGCCATTCCCTTTAACGCCAATGCAAAGGAAGGGGCGATGGTACTCGCCAACTTCCTGCTTTCCCCCGAGGCGCAGGCTCGCAAGCAGGACCCCTCCATCTGGGGCGACCCAACGGTTCTGGATATCACCAGCCTCCCCAATGAGGACAAGGCTCGCTTTGATGCGTTGGAGCTTGGTGTGGCGACGCTGAAGCCGGAAGACTTCGGCCCCGCTCTGCCAGAGCCCCATGCCTCATGGATGGAGCGGCTGGAGAAAGACTGGACCAGCCATTACGGCGTGCAGTGATTGCACCAGGAGAAACAAACAAGCAGGTGCAAACTTGAGGCCAGCAATCCGGCCAGTCCCTGATCAGAACGAGACCCCACCATGCGCTTTCGGCCCCTTCATAGTGCCCCGATGCTGATCAGCCTGCTGATGCTTGGGCCGGTTTTGGCCGGATTGCTGGGCGCGCTGTTGCCCACCTTTGGCTGGTTGCCGGTGCTGGGGGGCGATAGCCTGACTTTGGAGCCCGTGCGGGCGCTTCTTGCGACACCGGGCCTTGCACGCTCGATCGCACTGAGCTTGGCAAGCGGACTATTGGCGACCCTGTTGGCCATGCTGATGGTGATCGGCCTGCTCAGTGCTTGGTCCGGTACACGGCTGTTTCGCTGGATGGTGCGGATGATCTCGCCGCTGCTCTCCATTCCCCATGCGGCGACGGCGCTCGGATTTGCCTTTTTGCTGGCCCCATCGGGCTGGATCGTGCGGATGATCTCTCCAGAACTGACCGGCTGGAGCCGGCCGCCGGACTGGTTTTTCCCTCATGATCCTTATGGTCTTGCCATGATTGCGGGACTGACGATCAAGGAATTGCCGTTTTTGCTACTTGTCAGTCTTGCCGCTCTGCCACAGATTGAGCCGCGCCGGACGCAAAATCTTGTCCGCAGTCTTGGCTATGGGCCGATGGTCGGCTGGGTGCATGCTGTCTGGCCGCGTCTCTATCGACAGATCCGCCTGCCGATCTTTGCTGTCATCGCCTATGCTTCGTCCGTGGTGGATGTCGCCCTCATTCTGGGGCCAACCAACCCGCCGCCGCTGGCGGTTCAGCTGGTGCGCTGGATGAGTGACCCGAACCTATCGATGCGTTTTCTGGCGTCCGCTGGTGCCATCCTGCAATTGCTTGTTACGCTGGCCGCGCTGGGGATCTGGTGGGGCGGAGAAAGGATGGCCAGCCGGTTGCTTGGCTGCCTTGTCCAATCCGGCTTGCGCTTTCAGCGAGACGAGTGGGCCCGACGCCTTGCTGCATCGCTCAATGTAGCTGCCGTGTTGTTGATGCTGTTAAGCCTTGGGGGCCTTGTGCTTTGGTCTTTTGCGGGCTTCTGGCGATTTCCCGATGCGGTTCCCGTCAGCCTTTCCCTTAATACATGGATGCGGCAGGGGCCGATGCTTATGGAGCCGCTCTACAACGCCGTGCTCATTGGTGGACTGGCGACCGTTGTCGGCATTGTCATGACCCTTGCCACGCTGGAAGCGCAAAGCCGCATGGGCAAACGATCCGGGCGCAGCGCCATGGTGATCCTCTATCTGCCACTGATCGTGCCGCAGGTCGCCTTTCTGTTCGGATTGCAGTTGATCCTGCTGACCGTCAACGCCAGCTATGCACTCTGGGCGCTGGTGTTCGGCCACCTGATCTTCACCTTGCCCTATATCTTTTTGTCGCTGAGCGACCAGTGGCATGTCCTTGATCCGCGCTATATGCAGATGGCAACGGCCCTTGGCCGCAGCGCGTGGGCCATTTTCTGGCGGGTGCGCCTGCCGATGTTGCTTCGCCCCATTTTGACGGCGGCGGCTGTAGGCTTTGCTGTCTCTATCGGGCAGTATCTGCCAACGCTGCTGATCGGTGGCGGACGCTGGGAAACCATCACCACCGAAGCTGTGGCCTTGAGCGCGGGAGGCAATCGGCGCCTGATCGGCGTTTATGCCCTCATGCAGATGCTGCTTCCTTTTGTGGGATTTCTCATTGCCACACTGATCCCGACCCTGTTCTATAAAGACCGGCGTGGTATGACACCGGCCGACCGCTGATCTGCTGCTTTTTCTAACAAAGCAGCGCAGCAGCAAGAGAAGATTTCAAAGAGACCTGTATGACGAACACACAGACCAACAGAATGCCGCAAGAGCCGATGATGCTCGAAGAGGTGAAAATTCGTCTTGCGGGCGATTGCCTGATCCATCTTTCTCTGTCTGTTGCCGCTGGCGAAGTGGTGACCATAATGGGGCCGTCCGGCTCAGGAAAATCCACGTTGCTGGCCTATATAGGCGGATTCCTGCCTCCCGCCTTTGAGGGGGAGGGGCGGGTGTGGCTCGATGGCAAAGATGTCTCTTCCTTGTCAGCAGAGCGGCGCCATATCGGAATTCTTTTTCAGGATCCCTTGCTCTTCCCTCATCTCTCCGTCGGCGGCAATCTGGCCTTCGGACTGACCCGTGCCGTCAAGGGACGGGCTGCAAGAAAGGCCAGTGTTTGCGAGGCGCTGGAGGCCATCAATATGGCTGGCTTTGAAGGGCGCGATCCTGAGACCCTCTCTGGCGGTCAGAAGGCACGGGTCGCCTTGGCGCGCACCCTGCTTTCCCAACCGCGCGCTCTGTTGCTGGATGAACCTTTCTCCAAGCTCGATGCAGATTTGCGCGTCCGTATGCGACATCATGTGTTCGAACGGGCGCGATCAGAAGGGCTGCCTACACTGTTGGTGACCCATGACGAGGAAGACGCCAGAGCAGCGCAAGGGCGCATCATTCGCCTTGCACCAAACGGCATGGTTGGATGAATTTGCTTGCCTTCTCTCCATGGAGCGGTTAGGGCCAACATATGACCGAGAAGCCTTCCATTTCATTGCCCGCCTTTCTGCCTGATCTGCCCATCCGGGAAGCATTGCCCGGCTTTCTGGCCGCGCTTGACACGGGGACACGGGCCGTGCTGATCGCGCCACCCGGTGCCGGTAAAACCACCTGCGTACCGCTGGCCTTGCTCGATCAGCCATGGCTTGCTGCCATGACGTCAGAGGGCAATGGCAAGATTATCATGCTCGAGCCGCGCCGTCTTGCCGCAAGGGCGGCGGCCCGTCGCATGGCACAGCTGCTTGGTGAGCCGGTTGGCAAGCGCGTCGGCTATCGGGTGCGCATGGAAAGCCGCATTTCCAAGGAGACCATCATCGAAGTGGTAACGGAGGGCGTCTTCGCCCGCATGATCGTGGATGACCCCAGCCTTGAGGGAGTTGCGGCGGTTCTGTTCGATGAATTCCACGAGCGTAGTCTTGATGCGGATATGGCGCTGGCCTTCACGCTTGAAGGGCAGGCGGCCTTGCGTGAAGATTTGCGCCTCGTGGTCATGTCCGCCACGCTGGATGGGGGGCGTGTGGCTTCCATTCTCGAAGGAGCGCCGGTTATCGAGAGCATGGGGCGCGCCTATCCGGTCGAGACCCGCCATCTGCCGCGCAAACCGCACGACAGGCTGGAAAGTGCCGTCTGCGATGCCGTGCTGCAAGCGTTGAACGAGGATGAAGGCTCGCTTCTGGTCTTCCTGCCCGGACAGGCCGAAATCCATCGCGTCGAGGATCGTCTGGCCGAGCGGCTCAAGAGGGACAAAGACATCATCCTTGCCCCGCTCTATGGCGCCATGGAAGGCAAGGATCAGGATCGCGCCATTGCATCGCCGCCAGAAGGCAAACGCAAGATCGTGCTGGCCACCTCCATTGCCGAAACTTCGCTGACCATCGATGGCGTCCGTATCATCATTGATGCTGGCCTTGTGCGACGTCCTCGCTTTGAGCCCAACCTTGGCATTTCGCGGTTGGAGACAGTGCGCGTTTCCCGCGCCAGTGCCGATCAGCGACAGGGGCGCGCCGGTCGCACCGAGCCGGGTGTCTGCTATCGTCTGTGGGACAAGGGGCAAACCGCCGCGTTGCCAGCCTTCGAGCCGCCTGAAATTCTTGAGACAGATCTCTCCCGCCTTGTGTTGGATCTGGCTCTTTGGGGCGAGAGTGACCCAACCAATCTCAGATGGCTGGATGAACCGCCCGCAGCCGGTTGGGCAGAAGCGGTCAAACTGCTGCAATCCTTCGGCGCGCTGGATGACGCAGCAGCGATCACGGCCCATGGCAAGGCGCTGGCCGCCTTGCCTCTGCCGCCACGGCTCGCGCATATGCTCGTCATGGCCCGCAAGGCAGGGGCTGAGGAACTGGCTGCGATGATGGCAGCACTGCTAAGCGAGGGGGGACGCTTGCGCCACAATGATATGCGCCGTCTGTTACAGGATCTCATCGCTGGGAAATTGCCGCGGGCAAGGGATATCAAAGCGCTGGCCAAACGCTGGACTGGCAAGAGCCGCGACAAGAGGGCGAATACTGAGGACGCTGGCCGCATTCTGGCGCTTGCCTATCCGGACCGGATTGCCATGCGACGCGGCGCCGAGGGGCGCTATCTGCTGGCTTCGGGCCGTGGAGGTGTGCTCCAGCCTGATGATCCGCTCAACGCGGAGACCTTCCTCGTTGTGGCCGATCTGCAAGGCGCTGCTGCCAACGCGCGTATAACGCTGGCTGCCCCCATTGCCCGCAAGGTCATCGAAGAGGAGTTCGCCGCTCTCATCCATCAGGAAGAAGCCATCAGTTTTGACCAGAATTCAGGAGCTGTTTCCGCCAAGCTGCAAACGCGGCTGGGGCGCATTGTGTTGGCCGAACAGCGCTTGAAAGAGCCCTCAGCCGACGCGATCCAGAAGGCGCTGATAGACGCGATTCGCAAAGGGGGGCTGCGGCTCTTACCCTTCACCAAGGAGCTTGAGCGCTGGCGCGGTCGTGTGCGCTTTGTTTCCGAGCGGGAAGATGGCTGGCCGGATCTTTCCGATCAGGGGTTGCTGGACGGGCTGGAAAATTGGCTTGCCCCTTTCCTTGCCGGCAAAATGGCGCTCTCGGATATCTCTGCCGGTGACCTTTCTGCGGCACTTAAAGCCATGGTGCCCTATGATCGGTTGGCTGCGCTGGAAACGGCACTGCCAACCCATTTTACCGTGCCCACCGGCTCGCGTATTCCCATTGATTATGCAGCTGAAAATGGCCCTGTTCTTGCCGTGCGCGTGCAGGAATTGTTTGGCCTTGATGTGCATCCGGCGATTATGGGCGGAAAGCTGCCGCTGCTGTTACATCTGCTCTCTCCTGCCCAGCGCCCCATTCAGGTGACGCGTGATCTGCCAGGCTTCTGGCGTGGATCGTGGAAAGATGTCAAGGCCGATATGCGCGGGCAATATCCAAAGCATGTCTGGCCGGATGATCCGATCAACACCGAAGCAACCCGCCGCGCCAAGCCCCGCAAATGATCCTTAGTGGTGGGAAGACCTGATAGCCGCTCATAGACATCAGATTTGCGCCAAAGGGTTAGTTATCAACAAATCATTTATGGCACGCTTGATAGCAAATCGGTTCTTGCTGTTCGTAAAATGAGAGCGGGGGTGAAAAAATCCCTCAAATTTATTCGGATTCGTATCACGATTTTTCAAAATGGCTCGTGTTTTTATCGCCAATTCTCTCTTAACAAGAGGCTGGGAAACGCTTTTTGCTTGCGGGGACTGATAAATGCAACAAAAGGCCTCATCCCGGTGGTGAAAAGCGAAGATTCTGGCTGCAAAGAGCATCAGACCGTGCAAGACTGTCCGCAATGTGTTGCAAGAGGCCCTCAGTTTGCCGACAAGTTGTTACGAATGGAACCGGTCGTTTTTCGACTTTATCGGTCTTCATGCTGCTTAAGCGCAATCCGGGGTCAGGGCAAAACATGATAGAACAACAGATCGTTGAAGCGATCGATTGAGCAATCGATACAGCATACCAATTAAAAGGGGTTAGACATGTTGCGTCAATTTTTCGGTGCTGCTGCACTGGCAACCATGATGGTTGTAGCACCTGCACTCGCTGCTGAAATCAAGCCTGCTGTGGTCTATGACCTGGGCGGTAAAAACGACCAGTCCTTCAACCAGTCCGCCTATAATGGTGCGGAAGCCTACCAGAAGGATACCGGCACTGACTATCGTGACTTCGAGATCCAGAATGATGCCCAGCGCGAACAGGCTCTGCGTCGCTTTGCCCAGCGCGGATATGATCCGATCGTGGCTATCGGTTTTTCTCAGGCTGAAGCCCTGAAGAAAGTGGCTCCAGAATTCCCGGATACGAAATTTGCTATCGTTGATATGGTTGTAGACCTGCCAAACGTGCGTTCGATCGTTTTCAAGGAGCATGAAGGCTCCTTCCTCGTCGGTCTTCTGGCAGCCAAAGCATCACAGACCGGCAAGGTCGGCTTCGTTGGTGGTATGGACATCCCGCTCATCCGCGCTTTTGCTTGCGGTTACAAGCAGGGTGCCAAGGCTGCCAATCCGGACATTGAAATCTTTGAAAACATGATTGGCACCACCGGTGCTGCATGGAATGACCCTGTGAAGGGTGGCGAGCTGACAAAATCCCAGATCGACCGTGGCGCTGACGTGATCTATCACGCTGCTGGCGGTTCGGGCGCTGGCGTTCTGCAGGCCGCAGCTGATGCAGGTAAACTGGGTATCGGTGTTGACTCCAACCAGAATGCCCTGCATCCGGGCAACGTCCTGACCTCCATGGTCAAGCGCGTTGATACCGCTGTTTACAATGCCTTCAAGGATCTGGCCTCTGACGACTGGTCTTCAGGCATCTATGTTCTCGGCCTGGCTGAAGATGGCGTGGCCTGGGCTGATGATGAAAACAACAAGGACCTGATCACCGATGACATGCGCGCAGCTGTCGATCAGGCATCCAAGGAAATCATTGATGGCAAGATCGTTGTCCACGATTACCGTGCCGACAACAGCTGCCCATTCTAAGTAGTTGACCCTGAAATGAAATGTGCCCCGTCCTCATTCCCGGATGGGGCGCATTTTTATTAGCATCAATAGCCAAGTGATCCCTTGGATCGCGAACTATCTACCAGCCGGCCGCGTCAGTGGCCCCTGAGTAACAAAGCCCACCCATACCACTGTGCCTTCGAGGTGAAGAGTGGGTCCCGGTTTCCCTGTCGGGCGGTCTGGTTAAAGACGCGCCCTGTAAGACAGGAATAGTCGGGAGGGGCTGATAATTGGGGAAGAGATCTTGCATCTGGACGAGAAAACAAAGGCGCAGGGCAACGATGGAACCGGGGCAAAAAGCGCCGGTGACGGGCAAAGCGAGCGCGTGCCCGCCATCCGTCTGGTCGGAATCGAAAAGCGGTTCGGCCCGGTTTATGCCAACAAGAATATCGATCTGAATGTCGCAAAAGGCTCCATTCACGGGATCATCGGCGAGAATGGCGCAGGCAAATCGACGCTGATGTCCATCCTCTATGGCTTTTATCAGGCCGATGATGGCGAAATCTATGTGAATGGCAAGCGAGAAACCATTCCCGATAGTCAGAAGGCCATCGCCATTGGCATCGGCATGGTGCATCAGCATTTCATGCTGGTTGATAATTTCTCGGTGCTCGAGAATGTGGTGCTCGGCGTCGAAGGTGGGTCCCTGCTGCAAAAGGGCGTGGACAAGGCGCGCGCCGAACTCAAGCGTCTGGCCGATGAATATGAACTCAATATCGATCCCGATGCCCTTATACAGGATCTCCCCGTTGGCTTGCAGCAGCGGGTCGAGATTCTTAAGGCGCTTTATCGGGGCGCTGATATCCTTATTCTGGATGAGCCCACGGGCGTTTTGACCCCGGCTGAAGCAGACCATCTATTCCGCATTCTCGGGCAGTTGCGCGATCAGGGCAAAACCATCCTTCTCATCACCCACAAGCTGCGCGAGATCATGGCTATCACCGATGAGGTCTCGGTCATGCGCCGCGGCGAAATGGTGGGGTCGGTGCACACCTCGGAAACCTCCGTTGAGCAGTTGGCTGAAATGATGGTTGGTCGCCATGTGTTGCTCAATGTTGAGAAAGGCCCCAGCAACCCGACCCGTGAAGTGCTCTCGGTTGAAAATCTGACGGTCACCGACAAGCGCGGCGTTGATCTGGTCAAGGATGTGTCCTTCAAGGTCTGCGCGGGCGAGATTGTTGGCATAGCAGGGGTCTCCGGCAATGGCCAGAGCGAGCTGATGGAAGCCATCGCAGGCATGATCACCGCCCGCTCGGGCTCCATCACGATCAATGGTGAAGTGACCACTAAGGCCGATGCGCTGGACCGACGCCATCGCGGCATGGCTCATGTGCCAGAAGATCGTCACCGCACCGGCCTTGTCACCAAATTCCCGGCCAAGGAAAATATGATCCTTGGCTATCAGGACCAGAAGAAATATGGTGAAGGCCTGTTTCTCGATCTCACTGCAATCCTGAAGGAAACGCAGGACTTCATGGTGGATTTCGATGTGCGTCCGCCCGATCCGCATTTGAAAGCGGCCAACTTTTCGGGCGGCAACCAGCAGAAACTGGTGCTGGCGCGCGAAATGGAGCGTGATCCGGATATCCTGCTCGTTGGTCAACCAACACGCGGGGTTGATATCGGCGCTATCGAATTTATTCACAAACGGCTTATCGAAATGCGCGATGCTGGCAAGGCTATTTTGCTGGTATCGGTGGAGCTGGATGAAATCCGCTCTCTGTCCGACCGTATCCTCGTCATGTTTGATGGCAAGATCGTCGGCGAGCGCCCCGCAGGCGCAAGCGAGCAAGAACTCGGCTTGATGATGGCTGGTATTGACGACCCGTCCGAAATGGGCTCCGACCCGATGGTCAGTGCAGAACTGGCCCGCGACAATACAGATGAGGCCCTCGTTGAAATGGCCAAAGGGGGTAAAGAATGAGCGCGCAATCTGAAAAGCTACCCCGTTGGGTCGATTATGGCCTGATCCCACTGCTCAATCTGGCAGCCGCCTTGCTGGTGTCCGGTCTGGTGGTATTGCTCATCGGTGAAAACCCGCTTGAAGCGGTTTATTGGCTGGTGCAGGGCTCGCTGGGCTATAGCGAGGGCATCGGCTTTACGCTCTATTACACCACCAACTTCATCTTTACCGGCCTTGCCGTTGCGGTTGCTGCCCATGCGGGCATGTTCAACATCGGCGGGGAAGGGCAGGCCTATGTGGGTGGTCTCGGGGTTACGCTCGCCTGTCTTGCGCTCGATCATTATGTGCCATGGTATGTGACATTCCCCTTCGCGCTCATTGGCGCGGCGGTGTTTGGCGCCGCATGGGCTGCCATTCCGGCCTATCTTCAGGCCAAGCGCGGCAGTCACATCGTGATCACCACGATCATGTTCAACTTCATTTCCTATTCGCTGATGGCCTATCTGCTGGTGCGTGTATTCAAGCAGCCCGGCTCCATGCAGCCGGAAAGCCGCACTTTCCTTGAAGGCGGCCGTCTACCCTTCATTCATGATGTGGCCGGATGGTTCGGCATCGAGATGGCCTCGTCGCCTCTCAATCTTTCCTTTGTGGTTGCGCTTTTGGCTTGTGTCTTCGTTTGGGCGCTCATCTGGCGCACGCGCCTTGGCTATGCCATCCGCACCTTCGGAACCAATCAGGATGCTGCTGTCTATGCGGGCATGAACCTTTCGCGCATCATCATCATCACGATGATGATCTCCGGCGGGCTTGCCGGGCTCATGGCGCTCAATGAGGTCATGGGCGCTCAGAACCGCCTGCTGCTGGATTATGTTACCGGCTACGGCTTTGTCGGCATCGCCGTGGCCCTGATGGGGCGGTCCCATCCGGTGGGCATCATCATGGCATCAATCCTGTTTGGCATGCTCTATCAGGGCGGCGCCGAGCTGGCCTTTGAAATGCCCAAGATCACCCGCGATATGATCATTTCTATTCAGGGTCTGGTGATCCTGTTTGCCGGTGCCATGGAGCATATGTTCCGTCCCGCGCTGGTGCGGATTTTCACATCAAGACATGATGATCTTGGACAAGAAGCGTAAGGGGGCGTGACCATGGATTTCTTTCAAACACTCATTCTTACGACAGATTCAGCCGTGCGCCTTTCTGTTCCGCTTCTTTTTGCCTGCCTTGCCGGGCTTTATTCCGAACGCTCAGGCGTCGTTGATATCGGTCTGGAGGGCAAGATGCTTGGCGGTGCCTTCGCGGCTGGCTGCGTGGCCGCCGTGACCGGCTCCGCATGGCTTGGGCTGCTGGCTGCCATATTGGTGTCCATTGGTCTGGCGCTGGTGCATGGCTTTGCTTCCATCACCCAGCGGGGCAACCAGATCGTTTCCGGCGTGGCCATCAACTTCGTTGCCAGTGGCCTCACCGCCCTGCTCGGGCAGGCATGGTTCAGCCGTGGCGGCAAGACACCGCAATTGCCCAATACGGCCCGCTTCAACGAAATCACCCTGCCGTTCACAGATAGCGTGCGGGGGATACCGGTGCTCGGGCCGATCTATTCGGATATCATATCCGGCCATTCTCTGCTGGTTTACGCCTCCTTCGTCGCCATTCCGCTGACATGGTGGGTGCTTTACCGCACGCGCTTCGGATTGCGTCTGCGCGCTGTGGGGGAAAATCCCGGTGCGGTGGATACGGCAGGTATCTCGGTTGCCTGGATGCGCTACCGGGCTGTTGTCATCACGGGTATTCTATGCGGTTTTGCAGGGGCTTATCTGTCCATTGCCCAGTCGGCAGGCTTCTCCAAGGACATGACGGCAGGCAAGGGCTTCATCGCACTCGCCGCTCTGGTCTTTGCCAAATGGAAACCCGTCAATGCGCTGGGAGCCTGCTTCCTGTTCGGCTTCCTTGATGCCGTTGGCATCCGCTTGCAGGGCACGCAATTGCCGGTTATCGGCGAGGTGCCCGTGCAGGCCATGCAGGCTTTGCCTTATGTGCTGACCGTTGTGCTGCTTGCTGGCTTTATCGGTAAGTCCATTCCGCCCAAGGCGAGTGGTGTGCCTTACACCAAGGAACGCTAGGAGAGACCCATGAGTGGGATGAGTGACAAGCCCATCGCTGTGACCGAAAAGACGCTGGCGCTTCTGACGCTGGCCACCAGCGCGCGCGAAAAGGCCCATGTGCCCTATTCGCGCTTTCCCGTTGGCGTTGCCTTGCGCACGCGCTCGGGCACGGTTCACACCGGATGCAATATCGAAAACGCCTCCTATCCGGAAGGTTGGTGCGCGGAAACCTCTGCCATCTCGGCCATGATCATGGCGAGTAACGAGGTGGCGGACAGCAGGGCGATCGAGGAACTGGTGGTGATTGCCGATCACACACCGCCCATTACCCCTTGCGGCGGGTGCCGCCAGCGGATCAGGGAGTTTGGCAGTCCGGACACCATCGTCCACGCTGCCGATCTGACCGGCATCAAGCAGAGCTTCACACTGGAAGCGCTTTTGCCTGCGGCCTTCGATCTGGAAGAAAACAGATAACCACACGTCAGGGGAAACCGGCCAAGGGCTCACACCTGCCGATACTGCATCGGCAAGGGCCGGATGACGTGACATTGAATTGCCACAGCATTGCATTACATTTCAATGCTCGAAACATGAGAGGGAGATGCGCACATGACCGTTATTGGTCTCGCTCAAGATGCAGCCAAACGTGTGCTGGAAAAAGTCGAAGGCCCTATTGAGGTCGGTATGGTTCTGGGTTCAGGACTGGGGGCCTTGGCCGATGAAGTGGAAGGCGCCGAGCGCTTTCCTTATCAGAGTTTGCCCGGCTTTCCCGTCTCCTCGGTTTCTTCTCATGCATCTGAACTGGTGGTCGGTACGCTGATGGGCGTCCGGGTTGCCATTCTGGCTGGCCGCGCGCACTATTATGAACATGGCGACGCCACTGTGATGAAGCAGCCACTGGCAACCCTTAAGGCTCTGGGCTGCGAGCAGCTTCTGCTGACCAACGCCGCAGGCTCCCTGCGCGAAGAGGTGGCTCCGGGGGAATTGATGCTGATCGATGACCATATCAACTGGTCTGGTCGCTCGCCGCTCATCGGCGTGGAAACGGATGATCGCTTTGTCGGGCTCACAGAAGCCTATGACGCCGAGATCCGCGCAGGCCTGACCCGTGCTGCGGCTTCTGCCGACATAAAGCTGGCGTCTGGCGTCTATGCATGGTTCTCCGGCCCCAATTTCGAAACGCCTGCCGAAATCCGTGCGGCCCGCATTCTGGGGGCTGATGCGGTTGGCATGTCCACCGTGCCGGAAGTCATCCTTGCCCGCTGGATGGGGATGCGCGTTGCGGCGGTGTCCACCATTACAAACTATGGGGCCGGCATGACCGGAACCGAATTGTCTCACGAAGAGACCAAGGAAGTCGGACCGATCGGCGCACAAAAGCTGATCAAGGTGATCCGCGCCTATTTGCAGGCATTGGCTGTCTAGAGCATCACGATCGTGATGCTTGGGGTGCCAGACTCTGCGGAGAATCCCTACTGGTAAAGAGAATAAAATGGAACAAAAACAACTGGCTCAAAAGGCCATCTCTCTGCTCGACCTGACCAATCTCAACGATGACTGCGATGATGCTGCCATCGAGGCGCTGTGTCAGCGCGCAAAGACCTTTTATGGCAACACGGCTGCGGTTTGCGTCTGGCCGCACTTTGTCAAAAAGGCAAAGGAATGCCTTGGTGGCACAACGATAAAGGTCGCAACAGTGGTCAACTTCCCCCATGGCGGGGAAGATCTGTTTGCCACGCTGGACGAAACAGCCAAAGCTTTGGAAGACGGGGCCGACGAGATCGATCTGGTCATCCCCTATGAGGCTTTTAAAGTGGGGCGTCGCGGCTTTGCCGAGACCATGGTGCTGAAGGTGCGAGAGGCTGTTCCCGCGCCAGCCAAGCTGAAAACCATTCTGGAAACCGGTGAGTTGCAGGATGCGGACATAATCCGCGCCGCCGCCGATATGGCCATTGAAGCCGGTGCCGATTTCATCAAGACCTCGACCGGCAAGGTGAAGACGAACGCCACCCCGGAAGCGGCTGAAATCATGATGGAGGCCATCGCCGAGAGCGGTAAGCCGGTCGGCTTCAAGCCCGCCGGAGGCGTCAGAACGCTGGAAGACGCTGGCACCTATCTGGCAATTGCCGCGAAATATATGGGCTCAGACTGGGCAACGCCGGATCATTTCCGTTTCGGCGCTTCTGGCGTGCTCGATGCTTTGCTCGCCACCATGCAGGGCCAAACCGCAAAGGCAGGAGACGGCTATTGATGCTGCCACAGGAAATCATACGCAAAAAACGGGACGGCGGCACGCTGAGTGCCGAGGAAATCGGCTTCTTTGTCTCGGGCATCACTGATGGCTCCGTGACCGAAGGGCAGATCTCTGCATTGGCGATGGCCGTGTTCTTTCAGGGCATGGAGCTGGACGAGCGCGTGGCACTGACATTGGCCATGCGCGATTCCGGCTCGGTGCTGGACTGGTCAGAGCTGGACGGCCCTGTGGTCGACAAGCATTCCACCGGTGGCGTGGGCGACAACACCTCGCTGATGCTGGCGCCAGCGCTCGCTGCCTGTGGTGCTTTCGTGCCGATGATCTCGGGGCGAGGCCTCGGACATACGGGCGGCACGCTGGACAAGTTCGATTCCATTCCCGGTTATGTCACCCAGCCGGACAATGCCCTTTTCCGCAAGGTGACAAAAGAGGTTGGCTGCGCCGTGATCGGCCAGACCGCAGATCTGGCTCCCGCCGATAAACGCTTTTACGGCATCCGCGATGTCACTGCGACGGTGGAAAGCATCCATCTCATCACCGCTTCTATCCTCTCCAAGAAGCTGGCGGCCGGGCTTGAGGGGCTGGTGCTTGATGTCAAATCCGGCTCGGGTGCCTTTATGCCAACCCATGATGAAAGTGTCGCGCTGGCCAAGAGCCTCGTGACCGTTGCCAATGGGGCAGGGGTGAAGACCTCCGCGCTTATCACCGATATGAACGAGCCGTTGGCGAGCGCTGCGGGCAACGCGATCGAAATGAAAAATGCGGTGCAGTTCCTGACCGGTGACGTGGTTGATCCGCGCAACTGGGAGATCACCGTCGCCCTTTGCGCAGAAATGCTGCTGATTGGTGGCATTGTTGCCAGCCGCGCGGAAGGCACAGAGAAGATAGAAGAGGCTTTCCGGTCTGGCCGTGCCGCCGAGAAATTCAGCGAGATGGTTGCCGCCCTTGGTGGCCCGACGGACTTCATCGAGAATATGGAAGATCATCTGACGCTTGCCCCGATGGTCGCCGACATCTACGCGCAGGAAGACGGCTTCGTTCAGGCTATCGATACGCGGGAAGTGGGCATTGCCGTGGTCGAGCTGGGCGGTGGGCGCATCCGCGCAGCTGATCCAATTGATCATTCCGTCGGTTTCGACGCGCTCGCAGGACTTGGCGTTTCTGTTGACGCCAACACGCCTATCGCGCGCGTTTATGCCAATAGTCAGGAGCAGATCGAAAAGGCAACCGCCCGCATTCGCTCTGCCTATCGCATCGGCGAAAAGGGGACGGAGAGCAAAACCGTCTATGACATCATCGATCAATGATCGATCATGCAAAACAAAAGGTCGAGCGGCGGTCGGGAGGCTCCTGCCGCTCCCTTTCCTGAATTATAAGATAAAGGGGGTGTCTCATGGCACGCGCATTCATTCTGGTTCTAGATTCCTTCGGCATCGGCAACGCGCCGGATGCGGAAAAATTCGGCAAGCCGACCTCCGACAAAGGCTCGGATACGTTGGGCCATATCGCCAGTGCCTGTGCACGCGGTGAGGGCGATAAAGAAGGTTTGCGTTCCGGGCCTCTGAGCCTACCAAATATGGACCGTCTGGGGCTTGGACTGGTCGCCCAGAAGGCAACGGGCAGCCGGCCCGCCAATCTCATCGACGAAGGGGAGCCAAAGGGGCTTTGCGCCAACGCGGTCGAGGTTTCCATCGGCAAGGATACGCCCTCTGGCCACTGGGAAATCGCCGGTGTGCCGGTGCCTTTCGATTGGGGCTATTTCCCAGAAACACAGCCGACCTTCCCGCCGGAAATGACCAAGGCCTTTCTGGAGAAAACAGGCCTGCCGGGTATTCTTGGCGACAAGCATGCCTCCGGCACGGTGATCATCAACGAGTTGGGCGAAGAGAGCATCCGCACCTGCATGCCGATCTGCTACACCAGCGCTGACTCGGTTTATCAGATCGCAGCCCATGAAGAGCATTTCGGGCTGGATCGCCTCTATGAAATTTGCGAAATCGCCTTCGATCTGGTTGCCCCATACAATATTGGCCGCGTCATTGCCCGTCCGTTCATTGGTGAGACACCCGCCGATTTCGAACGCACCGGCAACCGTCATGACTATTCGGTTCTGCCACCGGAGCCAACCTTGCTCGACCGAGCCAAGGATGCCGGTCGTCAGGTGCTGGCCGTTGGCAAGATCTCGGATATTTTCGCCGCCCAGGGAGTGACGAAAAAGATCAAGGCCACGGGCAATCCAATGATCTTTGATGAGACGCTGAAGGCCATCGCCGAGGCCAAGGACGGGGATCTGGTCTTCTCCAATCTTGTTGATTTCGACATGCATTATGGCCATCGCCGTGATGTGTCCGGCTATGCGGCTGCCCTTGAATATTTCGATGGCCGATTGCCCGAGTTGGAAGCTGTGCTTCAGCCCGGTGATCTGGTGGTGCTGACCGCCGATCATGGCTGCGACCCGACATGGCAGGGCACAGACCACACCCGCGAGCAGGTGCCGGTTCTAATGTTCGGGCCGGATATCGCAGGCCGCTATGCCGGTCAGCGTAACACCTTTGCCGATATTGGCGAGACGGTGGCCGAGCATCTGGGGCTTGCTTCGGGCAAGCATGGCACATCCTTCCTCAAAGCTTGATCAAGGACCTCGCGCATGTGGAGAGCGATGCTTCTTAAATCTTGTCTCACTCTGATGGTCGCAGCATACAGCGCTTCTGCAGCACATTCAGATGGCAGGGCAGATGGCAAGGGAGATGGTGAGAGCATACGGTCCATGATGCAGACAGAGGCAAGCGCCTGCCCGACGGATGCCCAAAAAGCGGGGGCGGACCTCTGGCCCATGGCCGATGGTTTCGGGCGGCAGATGAGCCGCCTTAAAGGCAAGCATCCATGCGGGCAGTGGCTCGTCTGCGAGCGCACCTATCCGTCCAAACGCTGGCAATGCCGATGGGAAAATGACACCAAGGGCTCCTGATGGAGCCGCCCGCATGCAAAGAGATTGAACAAGAAAACAATGATGCAAGCAAACTCCGCTCCCTCTGGCCAGAGGCTTTTGAAGGCCGAATTGCATGTCCATATCGAAGGCGCCGCACATCCCGAGCTGGTGCATAGGCTGGCCGAGCGCCATGGCAAGAATCTGGATGCCTTCATGCGTGAAGATGGCAGTTATATCTGGTCTGATTTCACCAATTTTCTTGAATGTTACGACAAGGTGGCCGCAGTCATCTGCACGCCTCAGGATTATGCGGATCTGACCGAAGACTATCTGCTACGCAACGCTGCTGAAGGCTGTTTCTACACTGAGTTTTTTCTTTCGCCCGATCATGTGGCGCTGCTCGGCATGAGCTATGAAAATCTGCTTGAAGGCATAAGTGAAGGCTATGAGCGTGCCAAAGCCAAGAGCGGCAAAGCAGGCTTTCCGATCGACGCGCGCTTTATCGTCACCTGCTTACGGCATATGGGGCCGGAAGCTGCCATAGAGGTTGCTAAGCGCGTGGTCGCCACGCCCCATCCGTTGGTAACAGGCTTCGGCATGGGCGGCGATGAACGCCTCTATAGCCAGCGAGCGTTCGCTCCGGCCTTTGAAATTGCGCACGATGCAGGCCTTGCCTGCACCACCCATGCGGGGGAATTTGGTGGACCGGAAAGCGTGAAAGATGCGCTCGATCATCTGCCTGTCATACGCATTGGCCATGGGGTGCGCTCCATTGACGACCCCGATCTCGTCAAGAGACTGGCCGATGATGCCATCTTGCTGGAGGTTTGCCCCCATTCCAACGTGGAGCTTGGGCTTTATTCTTCGCTCAGCAAGCATCCGCTCAAGGCCTTGATGGAGGCAGGAGTGCTGACAACCCTCTCATCGGATGACCCGCCCTTCTTCTCCACCTCCATTGGCAAAGAATATGATGGTATGCAGGCCGTGACCGGGTGGAATGACGCCACCATGCTTGGCTTTACCCGTCGCTCGCTTGACGCCGCTTTTGTGGATGAGGAAACCAGAGCCAGCCTTTTGGCGCGTCTTGAACCGGTTACGTGAGCGGGTGATATCAACACCCTCGGCCATATAAGGGACGCTTGTTCAGCTTAAGGCCAGAATCCGGTTCATCATTGGACATCCATTTGACTCGGTTGCTTGCTCTCAAAGCGCGGCTTAGGCTAAAAGAGGCAAAATTGCACCATAGATCAAAGGAATCGGGCCATGCAGCAGGTAACTGTCGTCGATCATCCGCTTGTTCAGCACAAGCTCACCATCATGCGGGACAAGGACACGTCCACGGCATCCTTCCGCCAGTTGCTGCGGGAAATTTCCCACCTGCTCTGCTATGAAGCAACGCGTGAGCTGGAAATGACCACCAAGATGATTGAAACGCCGCTCATGGAAATGAAGGCGCCAACTCTTTCCGGCAAGAAACTGGTGTTCGCCTCTATTCTGCGCGCTGGTAATGGCCTCTTGGAAGGCATGCTGGATCTGGTCCCTTCTGCCCGTGTGGCCCATGTTGGTCTTTATCGCGATCCGGTGACGTTTGAAGCGGTTGAATATTATTTCAAGGCACCTGAAGATCTGGAAGATCGTCTGGTCATCGCCGTTGACCCGATGCTGGCAACGGCCAACTCGGCTGTTCTCGCCATCAATAAGCTCAAGGAACGTGGTGCTCAGAATATCCGCTTTGTTTCTCTTCTGGCAGCACCTGAAGGCATCGAAGCCTTCACCGAAGCGCACCCCGATGTGCCTGTGATCACCGCAGCCATCGACAAGAAGCTCAACGAGAAGAATTATATTCTTCCCGGTCTTGGCGATGCGGGCGACCGCATGTATGGCACCAAGTAAGCATTTGCTTGCTGCATGATTGAATAGCAACAAGAACAAGGCCTGAATTCAGGCCTTGTTTACCATGCGCATTGAAAATGATGCGCGAGACGCGCGCCTTTAACGGCTTTTATTCTGAAATTTGCCATGTTGGCACCGGTTGTCGAAACCGGAGTTTTCTTTATCATGGCGCGTCTTATTTTCATGGCCATCGTCTTTGTTGTTCTTGCCACTCTGCTGCCGGGAGTGGCAACCGATTGGCTTGTAGCGAATGGCTATATGGACAGCCGTGATGCTTCCGTCCTTCTCAACACATCCTCAGCAGACAAGAGCAGCAAGACAACCAACTATAATGGCGTCAATCGCGTTGTACTAAAGCCCGGCCCAGGTGGCCACTTTTTTGCTCAGGCCTATTTCAACAACAAGACCGTGCGAACGCTGATTGATACGGGAGCCAGCACTGTTGCGCTGACCCATGAAGATGCGCGGCGCATAGGCATTCGCCCGAATGAAGCCGACTATAAGGAGCCAGTGCGGACGGGGAATGGCGTGCAGTATTATGCCCATGCACGGGTTTCCAGCGTAAGGATCGGACAGGTCAGAGTGCGCAATCTCGATGTGCTGGTTGCGCCAAAAGGAGCCCTCAGTGTCACGCTTATGGGGATGAGTTATCTGCGAAAGCTCCAGACCATCCGGGTTGAGCGAGGTCGGCTCATTCTGGAGAACTGACCCCGGCCCGGCGATCCTACCCAGCGCTCAATCACGTCTAGATGGCAAAGCCATACTTGCGCAGATCTTCAGCCAAACCGAACGGGCTTTTGAAATGATGCGCATGCATGCCAATGGAACGCGCCGCGTCGATATTCGGCATGGTGTCATCAACAAACAGGCAATCGGCTGCTTCCAGATTGTTGCGCTCCAGCAGAATATGAAAAATGTCGGTACCCGGTTTGACGGTTTTCTCCTCGCCGGAAATCACGATATCGCGGAACTGCTTGAGGGTGGGAAAGCGCTCCTGACATTCCCGGAAGGTGTCGCCGGCAAAGTTGGTGATCGCATAGAGCGGCACATTCATTTCCTGCAAGCGTTCCTTAATGAGTACGGTTCCGGAAATGACGCCCGGCACCATGTCATGCCAGCGCTCTCTGAAGGCACGGATTTCTTTTTCATAGCCGGGGTGTGCCTTGGTGAGCATTTCTATGCCTTCTGCCCAATCTCGGCCAAGATCCTGCTGCAAATTCCAGTCATGCAAGCCTGTTTCCGCAGTAAAGGCATCGATTTCTTCCTTGCTGGCGAAAAAAGATTCGTAGAGATAGTGCATGTCCCAACGGATAAGGACATTACCAACATCGAAAACCACAATGGATGGATTCTGTGACATGTGAGGCTCGCTATTCATCTGGCGTGAGTGTACGAAGGGTATTGTATTTGATCCGGGTGATTTATCACCACAAGATGTAGATTATATGATTCACACAAATCCTTGCTGGGGGATATTGAATTTCGATGTTGAATTCCGTTTCTGGCTGTTTGGTCGCATGTCAGCGTCCGTTTGGTGCATTGATCGGCATATGTGTTATGGCAACCCTATGCCTGGTCATGATGGGGGCCCCGAAGGTTAAGGCACAACAAGCCGTTGAACGTCACATGCTCGACACGCTGGGCAGCGATATGGCAACCAAACCCAGTGCCAGCTTCCCCATGACGCAAAGCGATGTGCGCTCCACGGATAATGCGCTTCAGCCGCTTCCTTCAGGAGAGGGGAATAGCACGCAAGTCAGTCCATCGATCACCCAGCTGGACGAGCCAAACACCGTTACGCTTCTAGACGACAAGCCACCATTGCGAGTAGGTCTGATCTCTGAGCAGGGCGCAAGCTATCTACAGGCGCGCATAGAGCCCTTCCGTCGCTATCTTCAGGAGAGCCTTTCAAGACCGATCGAGATTGTGGCCTACACCTCTATGCGTTCGCTTATGGCAGCCCATATCGGGCGACAGGTGGATTACTCCATCTATCCGGCCAGCATCTTTTCAATGGCCTATGCATCCTGCGGGTGCCTGACGCCAATGGTCGCGCCCATTTCCCGCGAGGCACCCGATGGCATTTATATGCTGCTGCTCGTTCGTGGCGCCAGCGGCATCCAGAATCTTGCCGATCTATCCGGGCGCTCCATGGCCTTGTCTTCCAAGGATGGCGCAATCCCCTTCTACATGGCGATGAATGAACTCAAGAAAGCGGGACTGAACCCCGAGCGGGATCTCGACTCTCTGGTTGGCAAGGATAGCCCGGATGAGGCTCTTGAACTGCTTGATGAAGGGGCCGTTGATGCCGCGTTGGTCTGGTCGACTACGCCTTACAACCAGAATATCTTCTCCAGTGAAGGAGCCGTTTCTGCTTATCTGCAAAAGAAGCATGGAGCCAGACAGGCGGACATCAGGCCCGATTTTCTCTCCATCTGGCATTCACCGGCCATTCCGGCAGGCCCACATGTGATCCATAATGAAGTGGACAAGCAGACCCGGGCAGATCTGATCAATGCGCTTAAAGAGATGAACCAGCACGATCCGGAAGCCTATGATGCGATTGAGCGGCGCTATGGCGGCGGCTTTAGAAGCGTCAGCCTGCAGGATTATGAACCCCTGATCGAAATTGCCACTGCGCGCTGATCGGCAGTATCTAACATCGGGAAGCGCAGGGGCCGCAATGGCTCCTGCCTGTGACGGCGCTATTTGCAAGATATCTCTTCAGTATTTCTGGGAGAGAATATAGCTGTATCCCTGAAAGTCATATCTCCGATGCCCGTGGTGACACCATAGGCCGAGAACGTGTCGGAAAAAGAGAGATAATCCACTTCGGCTGCCGTCATGATATAAAAGCGTTCGGCCACGCGCATACCCGTAGGCAGCGTAGAGGCATCAACCGGCGCAGAGCCATAGCGGCAAATAACATCGAGATTGCTGTTTTTGTCCACTTTGACTGCAATCATGCCGATTCTATGGGTGAGATTATCGTAGGGATACAGGATCTTCTCTGCGATATCGCCAAACGTGGTCCAGTCAGACGCGGTAATCTCGGAATCCTGTGTCGCCAGGTTGGCAATCGAAGTGGCAAGATTGGAATTCTTACGGCTGACCATGATGGCCTGAGTGAGCTCCCAAGTGCCAAGTGCCAAAAAAACCATCAATGGCAGGATGATGGCAAACTCAATTGCAGACACACCCTGTTGATCTCTGGAAAAGCGGCCGAGCTGATCCCTAACCTTGGAAAGAAGTCTGTTTGTCAATGCCTGCATGATGGGATGTCCGAAATTCAAGGATCGAAATAGGGCTCGCGATAGGCTTTATTCGAAAGGCTCGTTACGAAAGACTTCGACAGAAGACAAAATGAATTCTGGTGCCGTCCCGCTATTCAAAAGCGCAAACAACTCGCTCATGGACCCCAGAGGCAAATAGGTTTTCACAATGACATAATCATTGGCATCTCCCGGATCATAAGTTTCCTGCGAGCTGTCCAGCTGCCCGTTATTGGTCGGGGCGTCCGTATCAAGCTGGGAGAGGTCCGGATCGCTGGTCACATCAACGACCAGTTCACTCAGGCAAGTGGCTTCCGGAATAAGAACGCCACTGCAAACCATTTTCTTGAAGTCATTCTTGGAGAGGTCCACGGCCGCGACTTCGCCTGTCCGGATTTTCCGTCCGGCCTGCTGTGCGGCATCTTCAAGAATGGTTGCGTTGAGATAGATATAGCCGATTGCCAGCAGCGAATAGAGAAATGCAAAAAACGGGGCCGCCAGCAAGACAAATTCAATCGTGGTGGCGCCTTCTTCATCGCGGATAAAGGCGTGCCTGAAGGACTGCTTGTTTCCAAGCCCGATCGATTGTTTGGTAAAAAGGCCGTCTTTCAAGAACAGTCTCATTGGGAGTTCCTCTATTCAATGGCGCTGCGCCGAAGAGGACGGAAGAAAACCGAGCAGCCATGCAGATGGATCTGGTATGCTGCGAAAAACTCTCTCATATGCTTCGGATAACGCGCAGAAACACTGCCAGAAAAGCCTTTACGAATGATTGGTAAAACTGGTTAATCGCGAGGATCTAGCGCCTGATGCGGATCTCCTACTCAAGATTTGGGGCGGGGTCGCCGCCTTCGGAAAGCTGGCCACGGGACTGAATGGATGTGTTGAGCTCTGCCAGCTTGTCTTTCTGGTCACCAACCCGATAAACCGGCTCGCAATCGGGTGAGCAATGCAGGGTGAAGCGATCTGTGCCCTTATAGATAACGACATTGCTGTCCATTGCGGAGGACACGCTCAGAATTTCGTCGGCAATCGGCTCACCTTCAGCGTCCAGCACAATGAGGTTGGTTGTACCATATTGCTTGCCGGTGATGATCAGGGTCTGGCTATCCTTGATGGTGGCGTCTGCAATGGCAGGGTTTCCGATAATCACCATGGAAGCGGCGCGGGATACGCGCATAACTTTGGCCCGGTCCACTTTCACGTCGATCATGGGATAGGACTGGTCTGCCAGCGCGGTTTGACCCATTGACAAAAAAACGATTGCTAAAAAAGCGAAGGACGCTTGGGCGAATTTCATAATCTGTCTCCATGAGGCAGGCCGCCAGCACTCCTTTTGGAGGCAAGCCTTGTTCAGCTAAAGATGGAAAAAAATGGTGAAGGAAGCTTTAAGAGCAGAAAAGCGCAAGGATTGGCTAGCTGTGCTGTGGCACAAAAACAAGTGTGTCAGACCCGTGATTTAGCAAAAATGGAAATAGAATTTGAGTATTTTTTATATTAATAAGTTATTAGGTATGATTTTTCTTTATAATACAATGTATTTATAAATATTTATCAGAGTTGTTCTGTTTTGTGGGGTTGTGGTTTGTTGATTTTTTCGAAGTGATTTCTTAACCAAGAATATTATTCAGTTGGTTTAGCTATTGGTTTACCTATTCATTTAACGTGATGGAAAGAGTTATTCGATAAAACTGACATCGTTCCAATGATGCAATAAAAACGCGACAAGCGCTGATTGTTGGAGCAAGAGCTGTCAAAAATGTGGAATATTAGGAGTCCAAAATGAACAAGTTTACTCACTTTCTGAAAGACGAATCTGGCGCAACCGCTATTGAATATGCCCTTCTTGCTGGCCTCATCGGCGTAGGCATCATGGCTGCTGCCTCTACTCTTGCTGGCGGCGTATCCACGCTGATGACCAACGTTGGCAACAAGCTTTCCGGTATTACCCTGCCTTAATGGCATGACATTTCAAGGTATGGAGCTTGCGCTTTTCTCAAAAGAAAGTGCAAGCTACGATACAAAGGAAGGCTACCTGCGGGTGGCCTTTTCTTTATGAATTATCCAGGAAATACAATTGATTGGTAATATTTCTCTGGTAATTTGGTCCAAGTCGGGCGTGTTGCTTGAGAAGACTGCGAGGGAAGAGTTGTCTCACCCTCTTTGAGAGCATGGGGAAGGATGAAAGCATGATGGATTTTGTTTTTGGCTGGGGTCTTGTTCTGTTTGTCCCACTGGTCTTTGCCTATGCAGCCAGCTCAGATCTTTTCAGCATGCGTATTTCCAATCGTCTTGCCCTTGTTTTTCTTGCTGCTTTTCCCGTTTTTGCCTATGGCACTGGCATGGGCTGGCAGGATGCCTTCGCGCATCTGGGTGTTGGCGCTATCACGTTCGTCGCTGTTTACTTGTTATGGATGTTTAAATGCATCGGTGGTGGCGACGCCAAATTTGCAGCCGTTGCCGCGATCTGGATGGGACCGGAACTGACCATCATGTTCTTCGCGCTCACGTCCATTTACGGGTCCATCATGGCCTTTGCCTTTATCCTGATGCGCTCGCGTTTTCTGCCCGCCTTCATGGTCAAGATGGATTGGGCCATGCGTCTGCATTCGGTCAAGCGTATTCCCTACGGTTTGGCTCTCGGCGCCGCCGGGCTTCAGCTCTATTCAATCTCTGATTGGATGGATGCCGGTATTCGCCTTGCGATTTCTTGAGGATCGGCATTTGTTCGATAGGAAATTCTTCCAATAGATGCAGCACGGAATACCGGTCTTCTTCATAGAAGGGCGGTTTTCTTTCTTCTACTCTTGAAGTTATAAAATATTCACGTAACCAAGAACCCTCCAATTCCTTTTACGCGTCCAAATTTTGTTTCTGAGCGTTTATAATTACGGTTTTTTGCGAAATTAAGCTCATATTAAGCAAACACGCTTACTTGTCGTTAACCATAAGTGTTGGACACTGAACGCGGGTGCTTTTGCGCCCTGAAAGCGTCTAGTGCCTGAAACGCATGGGAAACGAGGACATGAGAGTAGCGCGTATTGCCGTCATTGTTGTCGCTTTGGTCGCCGGATTGTTTGCTTTGGTGTTGGCCAGATCACTTGGCACCCAGAAGCAGGAAGTCCAGGTGGAACCGGCTGCGCCAGTTGAGCAGATCGAGTTGGCTGAAGTGCTGACCGCTGCGCAGAATGTTTCGCTCGGCACAAATTTCACGGCCAATCTCTTTGCATGGAGCAAATGGCCAAGAGCCAATCTCGGCCCCGGCTATATTGTGCGTGATGAACGCCCCGAAGCCGATAGCGAACTGGTTGGTGCTGTTGCGCGCGGGTCTTTCCTGCAGGGCGAGCCCATTACCGAAGGCAAGCTGGCCATCGGAGGCAAAGGCATGATGTCTTCGGTTCTGCTCAAGGGCTATCGGGCCGTCGCAACGCCTATTTCGGCGGCAACGAGTGCGGGCGGCTTCATTCTTCCCAAAGACAAGGTTGATGTCATTCTTACCGAGCAAGGCAAAAATGGCGCCAGCTCTGAAACCATCCTCAATAATATCCGGGTTCTGGCAATCGACCAGACAACTGAAGAAAAGGACGGGGTGAAGGTGGTTGTCGGGGAAACCGCGACATTGGAGCTGTTGCCTTCACAGGTTGAAAACCTCTCAGCGGCTCAGGCCGACGGAACCATATCGCTTGTCTTGCGCTCTCTGGAAGATGCTGAAGACGATACCGAGGTCTCTCAGGCCAACAATGGCACCGTAATCATGGTGCGCTCCGGTATGATGAGCAAGAGGACAGTAAAGCAATGATCAGATTTTCGCTTGGTATGAAAATGGTCACACACCGCGGACTGTCTGGCAGGGCCCTGCCGGTCATGATGCTTGTCTGCCTGATGACCCTGCTTTGTCTGGCTCCCACGTCCGGAGCTTTTGCCGGATCTGAGATGCGCCTCAACGCCGCCAGTGCCAATGGGCGCAACATTGATGTCGGGCTCAACAAGTCTGTGGTGATCGAAACCCCGCGTGATGTGCGCGATGTGCTGGTTTCCAGTCCGTCTGTTGCAGATGCGGTGGTGCGCACGCCGCGCCGGGTCTACATCATCGGCATGGCGATAGGGCAGGCCAATGTGATCCTGTTTGATGGCAACGGCAATCAGATCGCCAGCTTCGATGTCAATGTTGCACGAGACAACGCCTCTCTTGCTGCTCTGTTGCGCCGCATGATCCCCTCGTCCAACATCCGCGTGGATGGTGTCGGTGAGGGGGTGGCGCTCTCCGGTTCGGTTGAGCGACCAGCAGATGCGGAAAAAGCCATGGATCTGGCTGCCACCTATGTTGGCGACCGCGAGAAAGTCAGCAACTATATTTCAGTCGAGGCCCGTGAGCAGGTTCAGATCCGCGTCACCGTGGCTGAGGTGGAGCGCAGTGTTATCAAGCAGCTCGGCATCAGCATGGGAGGTGCTCTTTCACGTGGTATCTTCACCAGTTCCGGGCAGATCTCCAACCCCTTCTCGGTTGCCTTGCAGAATATGTCTGAAAGCGCTTTGGGCATGAGCCTGGGAGGCACAGACAACTATTTGACCACGGTCGTTCAGGCCATGGAGCGCAACGGATTGATCCGCACCTTGGCCGAGCCCAACCTGACGGCCATTTCCGGCGAGAAAGCCGATTTTCTGGCTGGTGGCGAATTCCCCATTCCGGTCGGTCTGGACGATGGCAAGATCATGGTCGAGTTCAAGCAGTATGGTGTAGCGCTATCCTTCCGCCCGATTGTTCTGTCGGAAAATCGCATCAGCTTGCAGATCAAATCCGAAGTTTCGGAAATTTCGTCAGACCAGACGGTGACTGTCGGCAGCACCAATGCCCAGCTCTCCATTCCAGGCTTGAGAACCCGGCGTTCGTCAACCACGCTGGAATTGCCCTCCGGGGGCACCATGGCGATGGCTGGTTTGTTGCGTGATGACATACGCAAGAATATCGACGGCTTCCCTTATCTCAAGGATTTGCCGGTGCTGGGTGCTCTGTTCCGGTCTCGCGACTACAAGCGCAATCAGACCGAACTGGTGTTCTTCGTTACCCCTTATATTGTCCAGCCGGTGGCCAAATCGAAAGTGGCTCTGCCCACAAAGAATGTCGAGCCATCATCCGATATGAATGACATTTTCCTTGGTGCTCTGACCCGTCGTTACGACATGGTCGGCGGGAATGGACGCCGGGGTGTAAAATATAATGGCCGCTTTGGCTACAGTTATGAGTGAGGGCATGGCAATGTTCAAACATGGTGAGATCACGCCAATGCAACAATCCGGACGACAGCCAGTGGCAAAATCCTCCTTTTTGCGAGGGGCCGCTATTGTTGCGTGCGCCTTGGCGCTGGTCGGGTGCGAATCCAAGCGGGAAGTGACCGGCTCGGTTTCTCAGGACTATCGTTTGCGCCATCCGATCACCTTGCAGCAATCGGCTCGCACACTGGATATTCCGGTCGGTGTGCATAGCGAAAAGCTGACCCCGTCATCGCAATCTGCCATCGCGGCGTTTGCGCGGGACTTCAGCCGTGAACGTGCTTCGGTCATTCAGGTCATGGTGCCATCTGGAGCCGTCAACGAGATGAGCGCTGGCTTCATGGCAAGGGAAATCAGAATGGATCTGATGCGGCAGGGCGTACAGTCTGCCCAGATCGATATGCTTCCCTACACAGCAACCGATGCGAGCGATGCGCCGATCCGTTTGGCCTATCCGCGCATGGAAGCCAAGACACTACCTTGCGGAACCCACCCTGAAGATCTCGGACGCAGCATGAATAACAGGCAGCATTTCGACTTTGGATGTACGACACAGCAAAATTTCGCAGCAGCCGTTGCCAATCCGCAGGATCTGATCCAGCCACGCGGATGGGAACCGCGCGATTCCATGCTGCGCTCGGCCATGTCGGGCAAATATCGCGATGGCAAGGAAACCTGGTCAAGCAGTCTGGATACCAAATCCGGTTCTAGCTCGGAGGTCGGGCAATGAGTGATCAAACAATTCCAGCTATTGGCTTCGAGGATGATCCGGAATTGCAGGCATTCCAGCAGGAATTGTCTGGCCCCGGCTCCAATGACGCGATTGACATCCGTCCCTTGCCACGTGTGTCCATTTCCGCCTTTTGCGAGACGCCGCAAATTCAGGCCACCATTGATGCGATCAGTACAGATCGACGCCTGTCGCGGGTTCATTTGAAATCGGTATCGGGTGGAGTCCAGTCGGCGATTGAGTTTTTCTCCGATACGCCGACCCCGAATCTGCTTTTGCTAGAAGCGAACCAAAGCTACGAGATGCTGATCGAAGATCTCGACCGATTGGCTGAGGTCTGCGATGTGGGCACCAAGGTCGTGCTGATCGGCCATATCAACGATGTTCAGATGTATCGTGATCTGGTGCGCCGTGGCGTGTCCGAATATATCGTTGCGCCTGTCGGCCAGATTGAACTCATTCAGGCCCTGAGTGATCTGTTTGTAAGCCCCGACGCCGAGCCATTGGGCAAGACGGTCGCTTTCATGGGGGCCAAGGGCGGGGTTGGATCCTCGACCATGGCGCACAATATCGGATGGTCGATCACCACCAGCAACCAGCAAGATGTCATCATCTCTGACTTTGACGTTGCGTTTGGCACCGCCGGGCTCGATTTCAACGAAGATCCTCCGCAATCCATCGCTGATGCGATCAAGGCCGGCGAGCGTCTGGATGATCAGTATCTGGAGCGTCTTCTGACCCGGTGCAGTGATCGACTTCATTTGCTGACGGCCCCTGCCGTGCTTGACAATACCTGCGACTATGACGCCGAATTCTTCGTGCAGATGGTGGAGCTGCTGCAGAATAGCGCACCTTACACTGTGCTTGATCTGCCTCATGTCTGGACCGACTGGAGCAAGGCCCTGCTTATGGGAGCAGACGAAATCGTCATCACGGCGGTGCCTGATCTCGCCAACCTGCGCAACGTAAAGAACCTGTTCGACCTGATTGACCAGGAACGTCGCGGCGAACGGCCACCGCATCTGATCATCAATCAGACCGGCATGCAGAAACGCCCGGAGATTAAGCCAAAGGATTTTTCGGCAGCTCTTGAGCGTGACGCCTATATCGAGGTTCCCTTCGAGCCGGCGGTGTTCGGGCAGGCGGCCAACAATGGTCAGATGATCAGTGAATTGGGGTCTGGTGCAAAGCTGGTGGAGTTGTTCGACAATCTGGCCTCCGATATCACGGGGCGATCGGAAGCGCCCAAGACAAGCAAGTCCCTTTTCGCACCGCTTTTGCAGAAGCTGAAAAAGTCCAAATAGTATCGAGTTAGTCTGGTTAGTAAGATATGTTCGGAAAACGTGGAACAGAAGGCGCCAAAGTTGCGGTGCCAGTGAGCAAGCCAAAGGCGAGCACCTCAAAGCCTGCGCCTTCCAAACCTTCTGCCAAGAAGGACGAGGAAAGCTATAAGCAAGCGGTCGAGGTGAACTATCAGCCCATTGATGATGGTGCTGCCTCTGGCCGTTCCGAACAGTATTTTGACATCAAGACCTCGGTTTTCGGCGCGCTCATCGATACGATCGATCTGGCACAGATGGCGCGGCTGGACACGGATTCTGCGCGCGAGGAAATCCGCGACATCGTTTCCGAGATCATCGCCCTGAAGAATATCGTTCTCTCGATCGCCGAGCAGGAAGATCTGCTGGATGATATTTGCAATGATGTGCTGGGCTATGGCCCGCTTGAGCCGCTTCTGGCACGCGACGATATCGCCGATATCATGGTCAACGGCGCCGAGAAGACCTATATCGAAACTCAGGGTAAGGTTTATCTCACCAATGTTCGCTTCCGCGACAATGGCCAGCTGATGAATATCTGCCAGCGCATCGTGTCTCAGGTTGGTCGTAGAGTGGATGAATCAAGCCCCATCTGTGATGCCCGCTTGCCCGATGGCTCTCGTGTGAACGTGATCGCGCCGCCTCTGGCCATTGATGGCCCCACGCTGACCATTCGTAAATTCAAGAAAGACAAGCTGACGCTGGATCAGCTCGTGCGGTTTGGTACCATTTCGCCCGAAGGGGCTCAGATCCTCAAGATCATCGGGCGCGTACGATGCAACGTGGTGATTTCCGGCGGTACCGGCTCGGGTAAAACGACACTGCTCAATTGCCTGACCAACTATATCGAGAATGACGAACGTATCGTCACCTGCGAAGACGCTGCCGAATTGCAGCTACAGCAGCCGCATGTCGTGCGTCTTGAAACCCGCCCGCCCAATCTTGAAGGGGAAGGGCAGATCACCATGACTGATCTGGTCAGGAACTGTCTGCGTATGCGCCCAGAGCGGATCATCGTGGGCGAGGTGCGTGGCTTTGAAGCCTTCGACTTGCTACAGGCCATGAATACCGGCCATGACGGCTCCATGGGTACCTTGCACGCCAACTCCCCTAGGGAGGCTCTTTCTCGTCTGGAAGCCATGATCACCATGGGCGGCTATAATCTGCCAACCAAGACCATTCGCGAGATGATCGTAGGCTCCATTGACGTCATCGTTCAGGCTTCGCGCCTTAGAGACGGCTCTCGTCGGATCACTCACATTACCGAAGTGACCGGTATGGAGGGAGACGTCATCACCACTCAGGACCTGTTCCTCTATGAAATAACCGGGGAAGACGCCGCCGGCAAGATTACGGGCATGCACCGCTCCACTGGCATCGGCCGCCCGGCCTTTTGGGAACGTGCGCGCTATTACAACGAAGAAACAGCCTTGGCCGCTGCGCTTGACGCGTCCAACATCGAACCGGGCACTTTTGCCTGATCTGGAGGAGACATGGATTTTATCAGTAGTGATTTGATCTTTGCCATCGCGCTGGTTGTTCTGGTCGTCTTTTCCGTTATCGGAATCGCCTGGGGTCTTTTTTATCCGCGTCTTTCCAAGAATTATAACCGCGACCAGCGTATGCAGGCTGTCTCTATGAGCCGCATTCAGATTGCCGACAAGCGTCTGAAATCGGCCAACATAGACCGGCGCAAGGACATCGAGGCCAACCTCAAGCAGATGGAAGATCTGCAAAAGAAGGGCAAGGAGAAAAAGCAGTCTCTCAAGGCACGGCTAAGACAGGCCGGGCTCACGATAACGCCAAGGCAATTCTGGCTTTATAGTGCCGTGAGTGGTGTGGTTTTCTTTTTCATTGCCTTGCTGGGTGGCTCATCCATCACCATTTCCACAGGTGTCGGCATCGTTGGCTTTCTGGGCGTTCCCCATTTCTGGCTATCGCGCAAGCGCAAGAAACGCATGAGACAGTTCATTGCAGAATTCCCCAACGCGGTCGACGTTATTGTGCGCGGCATCAGAACCGGATTGCCTTTGGGCGACTGTCTGGCGATTGCCGCGACAGAAACCGCCGAACCCGTGCGCAGCGAATTCAAGCGTCTTGTTGATGAACAGGCAATGGGGCTACCGCTGGCAAAAGTTGTACCGCGTCTGCATCAGCGCGTGCCCTTGCCGGAAACCAACTTTTTCGCCATCGTTATCGCCATTCAGGTACAGGCCGGTGGCTCCTTGTCCGAGGCTCTGGGGAACCTTTCGCGTGTTTTGCGATCTCGTGCCCAGATGAAGGAAAAGGTGCAGGCCCTCTCGACCGAGGCCAAGGCGTCCGCAGCCATTATCGGCGCGATGCCGTTCATTATCGGCTTCATGACCTACCTCACCCAGAAGGATCTCATCATGATCCTGTTCCAGGAATCGATGGGGATCATGCTCGTGTGTGGGGCCTTGGTCTGGATGGGGATCGGGGTTCTGGTTATGCGGGCGATGATCAATTTTGATATTTGAGTGTTCGGTCGCTGCGACGCGAGTGTCCCAAGGCAGGGTGCAACAGTGAGGGAATGAAACATGGCAGGCTTTGAAGTTCAGGATCTGTTTGCGCTGCTAACGGCCATTGCTGTGATCGCCTCGATTCTTGCCGTGGCGATGCCTTTCCTTGAGAAGGATCGCCTCGGCGAAAGAATGCATGAGGTCGCAAGCGAGCGGGAACGCATTCGCAAGCGGGAACGGGCTCTTTTGAATAGTGGCGGCAAGGAAGGGCGCATTTCTTTGCGCCAGGAGCCTAAGGAACTGATCGTCAACATCGTGGATCGCTTCAAGATGCGCGATGCCTTTTCCGATAAGGAGACCCGCATCAAGCTCAAGCAGGCCGGTTTTCGTCTTGAAAAGCATGTCATGACTTTCACCTTCGCACGCATCATCGGGCCTTTCGCCGGCCTGCTGATATCGCTGTTCTATGTCTTCGTTATGTTGAAGCCTGACTATCCGCCGATGGTAAACCTGTTTATGTGCGTGCTGTTTGCCTATGCCTGTTATTATGCGCCTTTGCTCTATTTGCAAAATGTGAGAAACAAGAGGCAGGCGTCTATTACAAGGGCTTGGCCGGATGCACTGGACTTGCTTCTGATATGTGTTGAGTCCGGCATGACCGCCGAAATGGGCTTCCAGAAGGTGGCCACCGAGATCGGGACAGCCAGCGTAGAGCTGGCAGAAGAATTGACCATCCTGACTGCAGAACTGTCCTATTTGCAAGACCGGCGGATTGCCTATGAGAATATCTCCGATCGTACCGGGCTTGAAGGTGTTCGCGGTGTCATGACGTCGCTCATTCAGGCTGAGCGCTACGGGACGCCGTTGGGAGACGCTATTCGCGTGATGGCTGAAGAAAACCGCTTGGCCCGCATGACGGCTGCTGAGAAAAAGGCTGCTGCCCTACCGCCAAAGCTGACCGTGCCGATGATCCTGTTTTTCCTGCCAGCGATTTTCATCGTGGTTCTGGGGCCAATTGCCGTGCAATATTTCACGACCCACTAGCAGGATCAGCCCTTGGAAGGGCTATCCGCGGGGTAAGCAAGCAAAAGGAAGCAATATAAGAAAAGGGCCGTGAAGGCCCTTTATCATGTGTTCAGCCTGCTGTGTTAGCCGCGCACACCTTATTGCGGCTGCAACCCGAGATCTCAGATCAGCCTTGCTTCTTGATCTTGTCCCAATTGTTGCGCTGGCTGAGCATCTCTTTCAGATAGGCCATATTTTCGGCGGCTTGCTGAGGAGAAAGCTCGTTGCTGGCGATGGCCTCAGCTTCCCCGAATTTGCCTTGCAGCCCCAGCGCCAGCGCCAGATTTTGCCGAACGCGACTGTCTGCCTTGGGGTTCTTAGCCGCGCGGCGCAGATAGCTTTCAGCCGATACCAGATCGCCTTCCAGCAAGTAGGACAGACCATAGTTGCTCAAGACGCTGGGAGAGTCCGGAGCCTGCAGCAAGGCCTTGTCGTAATGGCCGCGGGCTTTTTGGAAGTTGCCGGTCTGGTCATAGATTGCACCCATGGCGCTATCCAGCCGCCAGTCAGGCGTCGTTGGGGTCTGGGCGGTCTGCAACACCTGTAGGGCTTGTTGGAAGCGTCCGACGGTGGCCAACGCCTTGCCATAGGCGGCCAGAATCACCCGGTCTTTCGGATGTTCGGTTGCCAGCTTTTCCAAAACAGCAAGCGCCTGATCGTGACGGCCGAGCAGACGCAGAGACTGCCCATAATTGAGGGCGGTCTTGGTATCCTTGTTATTGTTGCGATAGCGCTTTTCCCAATAGGTCACCGAGGCTCTGAGCGCTTCCTCAGTGGCATAGCTTGCACCCTGATGGGTCGAGGACGACGTGCTTTTCTTGTTCGAGGAGCACCCGGCAACGGCGATGACCAGAGCGATGGAGCCAGCGAGCATGATCTTGCGCATGGCGTGGGATGGTTTTGCATTCAATTGAGCATTCATGGAGCAAACCTCTGAAATCGGCACCGCAGGCGAAACCCGTAACAATCGCGCCATCTGCGGCGCGGGATCGCATATGTTCCAGAAATAAAGTATTAACCCTAATGCTTGGTTAATTCTCGCAATTTGCATGCATTTGGGCTGTGCGGATTTCTGAGTTTTTCTACCTTTTTGTGAGGATGCGCGAACTGGGCAGTGCCCTGTCATTGCCTTTGCGAAATTTGTCAAATGCATTAGGCTTGTTCGTCATTGGCGGATTGATTCCAGTCGCTCGAAAGCCCATCTTGATAACAAGCAATGATAAATGAGAAAGAATGACAATGCCGATTAAACCTGATTCCTGCCCTGTTTATTTCATCAATAGTGATTCCGGGGCGCTCTTGCCCAAGGCGCTGTCTGCTCCGGCGACCCAATGGATTGAAGCGACAGGCTTTGCCGCCAAGGAAGGTGAGGTTTGTCTGGTGCCCGGACCGTCCGGCACATGCGAAGCAGTGCTGTTTGGCCTTGGCAAGCAAGAGAGCAAGACAGCATCTCCCCTGCTGCCCGGGCTTTTGCCGGTCAAGCTGCCTGCTGGGCGCTATCATTTTGCAGATACTGACAGGTTTGTTGAAGATCCGCAGGCGCTGTTTCTGGCGACACTGGCCTGGCATTTGGGCTGCTATCGCTTTGATCGCTACAAGGAAAACGCCAAGGAAATGCCTCAACTCGATTGGCCCGAAGGCGTGGATAGTGATGAAGTCCTGCGTCAGGCCAAGGGGTGCAATCTGGCCCGCGACCTGATCAATGTACCATCCAATGATATGGGCCCCGATGAGCTTGAGGCGGTGACGCGCGGGTTGGTCGATACCCATGGCGCTAAGCTTGAAGTCACCACGGGTGACGCCCTGCTTGAGAAGAATTTCCCGATGATCCATGCCGTGGGCCGTGCATCCCCACGCGCACCCCGTCTGCTTGATTTCATCTGGGGCAAGGAGAGCGATCCGAAAGTGACTCTGGTAGGCAAGGGCGTTTGCTTTGATACCGGCGGGCTCAATATCAAGCCGGGCAACTCCATGGCGCTGATGAAAAAGGATATGGGCGGGGCCGCCAACGTTCTTGGGCTTGCGTCCATGATCATGTCCGCAAAGCTGCCGGTGCGGTTGCGCGTTCTGATCCCTGCCGTGGAGAACTCCATTGCGGGCGATGCTTTCCGGCCCGGAGATGTGCTGCAGAGCCACAAAGGCCTGACGGTCGAGATCGGTAATACCGACGCCGAAGGGCGCCTTATTCTGGCTGATGCCCTGTCCTTGGCTGACGATGAAGAGCCTGAAATGCTGATCGACATGGCCACCCTGACCGGCGCAGCGCGCGTGGCGCTTGGTCCGGATCTACCGCCATTCTATAGCGATGATTCCGAATTGGTGCATGCCATTGCCAGCGAAAGCCATCGGCAGTGGGATCCGCTCTGGAATATGCCGCTGTGGAATGCCTATGACGCCAAGCTTTCTTCCGATATTGCCGATGTGAACCACATCTCCTCTGACGGTTTTGCAGGCTCGATCACCGCCGCTCTGTTCCTGCGTCGTTTTGTGGCCAAGACCAAGAGCTGGGTGCATTTCGACATCTTCGGCTGGGCCCCTGCAGCTCAGGCGGCGCGCCCCAAAGGGGGCGAAGCGCAAGGTATTCGTGCGCTTTATAACCTCATCCGCAATCGCTACGATGTGAGTTGGTCATAACTGAGCAATACATCATCAAAGTTGTTATTTGCGGGAATTGAGCCTTTGGCTCGGTTCCCGCATCTTGCTTGCGGGCCATGAATCTGCATTAATTACACAGGGGCGCGCGCAGGAAGCCGGAATATACGTGGATTCCGGGATCGGGTTGGCCATGGTGCCCGGGGGTTTTGTGAATTGATGTCTATGGATATTTGCGCTGGCCAGGCGTTGAAATTATGGCACGACGTGACCCATGATATGGTGCTGGAAGATGAAAGCGACCTCTCTGCACGGCAGATGATGGTGCTTCTCACAGTCTATATGGAAACGCCGCCTCATACTGTGCGAGGCCTTGCGGCGAAGCTGGGAGTTACCAAGCCTGCCATCACCCGCGCGCTGGACACAATGGGCCGAAATGGCCTTCTGACCCGCCGCCGCGACGACATGGACAAGCGCAACGTGGTTATCTTGCGCACCGTCAAGGGTGCGCTCTATGTCGAAAAGCTCGGCTACAAGATCGTTCACAAAGCCCACCAGATAAGCTACTGACCCTCAAGGCCATCTCCCCACAAAGACAGCTCCTCTCTTGGAGCCTCAATGAGTAAAGAAAGTTCATGTTGAATTCGTCCCTGAATGCCTTCCGCCCGGATCTTGCCGACAAACGCCTTGAAGGGCAGGTGGAGGCCGAACGCTTCGTTGATCCCGTCATCAAGCGGGTGCAGGTGCCCGTCGCACCGCTCAAATCCGGTCCGGACGGGCGCAGTGGCCTTGATACGCAAGCCATGCTCGGCGAAGTGGTCAAAGTTTTTGAAGAAGGCGCTAACGGCTGGAGCTGGGTGCAGCTGGATGGTGACGGCTATGTCGGGTACATTCCTTCCAACGCGCTGGGGCCGTTTGGTGGTTCTCTCAATGATGAATTCATCGCCGGAGCGCCGACCCACAAGGTGAGCGCCGTGCGCACCTTTGTCTATCCGGGGCCGGACCTGAAATATCCTGCCGCGGTTTTCCTGTCGATGGGCACAGGGCTCATCCTTGGCGAAGAGCAGGAGGTGCGCGGCACGCACTATCGCAAGCTGCTAAACATGCCAACGCCCAACGGGGAAGCCGGTTGGGTGGTTGCCCAACATGTGTGCGAGGTCGAAAGCAAGGCGGAGGATTTCGTCGCCGTTGCAGAAAGCCTGATCGGTACGCCCTATCTTTGGGGTGGCAAAAGCTCGCTTGGCATCGATTGCTCCGGGCTGGTGCAATTGGCTGCGGAAATGGCAGGCATCGAGATGCTGCGGGACGCCTCCATGCAGGAAAAGGAAGCAGGCGTTGCGCTGGATATCTCCGCAGGGCTCCCCGAATTGGCGCGCGGTGACCTCATTTTCTGGCCCGGCCATGTGGGTATCATGACCGATCCGGACACTTTGCTCCATGCCAACGGCCATCATATGGCGGTGGCAAAAGAGCCGCTCGCCGGAGCGATTGAGCGCATAGCCCAGAATGAATATGGCAAACTCAGAACGATCCGGCGGCTGACAAAATAGCAAAGGGTGGGCTTAATAGCCCACACCCCGATCAACGATACCGACCATCGGCTCGCCCGCTTCGTTGCGCTTGATCTGCTCGACGATGCATTTCGTCGTGGCATATGGCGCGCTGACGGCAGCGATGTGCGGCGTGATGATGACGTTGGGCAGCTCCCACAACGGGCTGTCAGAGGGCAGGGGCTCCTGCTCGAACACATCCAGCGAGGCGCCTGCCAGAATGCCCTGATTGATTGCGGTGGCAATATCGTCTTCCACCTGAAGCTTGCCGCGCCCCGCATTGATGATCACCCCACCGCCAAGAGGGCCATCCTTGGCCAGCTTCTTGAACAGATCGAGATTGAGAATGCCTTCGGTCTCCGGCGTGTGCGGCAGCAGGGAGACCAGAATGTCGGTCTTGCCCAACATGGTGTCAAGGCCGTCTGCGCCATGATAGGTCTCAAGGTCTGCGATTTCTTTGGGGGACCGGCTCCAGCCGGAGACGCGATAACCTAAATTCTGCAGCTTGCGCGCCGCTGCCAGCCCCAGAACGCCGATCCCCAGCACGCCAACCCGGAAGTCTTCTGCGGCAGCATCCGGTATCTGTGTCCAGTCCTTGCGGGACTGAAGTTTAAGGCTGCGCAGGCTGTGGCGGTGATGCATCAGAACATTGAGCACCACATATTCGCACATGCGGGCGGTAAGATCATCGCCTATAACCCGTACAATGGGCACGTCTGGCAGGTTCGGCTCTTGTGTCAGGAATTCGACACCAGCCCCCAGAGAAAAGATGGCTTTCAGGTTCGGCAGATCATTGAGAAAGGCCGTGTCGCCCTTCCATGCGAGGGCATACTCGATCTCTTCAAGATTGCCAAGGTTGTCAGACAGGCGGACTTCAGCTTCGGGCAGCAATTTATTCAGATTTTCGATCCAGGCGGGAATCTCCCAGCCCTTGGCGGTCAGTGCAATTTTCATGAAATGGTGTCCTTTGGAAGGCTATGGCTCTTTTGGTCGGCACAATAAAGTTTGTTTGAACCCAATGGCAAGTCAAAGCGACCAAAAGGAAAGCACAGTTCACAAAAGGAGCCCACCATGACACGCAAGACTTGCAGTTTTCTCTTGATTTTACTTTTGGCAACCCCGGTTTCTGCTCGTTCGATAGTGCCCGCAGGAGATGCGGTATCAGATTTGAAACGCTGCGAGCAGATCCGCAAGGAAGCGATAAAACACGATGATCGGCATTTGATGAAAGAATATACCGCTTGTATGAACCGCATTCTCCGCGGAGAACCCGCTTTCCCCTCGGGCCCGGTCCAACTGCCAAGCGATGATGAATAACATGGTAGTGAAGGTGCAGAGCCGGATGCGAGATCAGCTTAGTAGCTTGTTAACCATGTCCAGATTGGTCGAAGGATATTAAGGTTGTTTAAAACTCGATGGTGCAATTTCAGGTGGTTTTGACCTCAGCTGACCTTTTGCCATGTTCTTTAAACAATTTTCCAATGTTCTCATTATTCCGGTCGCCCTGTTTGGCCTCATTGCCTTTGGGCTCGTGAATATCAACGGAGTCTGGCAGAAGAAGCTGGATGCAGAAGCCGAAGGTGTTCATCTAAGCCGCCAGCAAATGTCTGAAGAGCTTGATGAAGCCTACGACCTTCTCAATCGCTATCATCCTTACGCCCATCTCTACCGCTCAAGGAAAGAGCTCGATCTGGTCTATGCTGCGATCAAGAATGATATTCGCCAAGACAATGATCTGGCGACAGCCTACTTGCTGCATGCGCGCATGATGGCGTCTGTCTGCGATTATCACACGAGTATTTTCGTAGGCGAGCATCGGTTGCCACGGGCATTTGAGCTTTACCGCATCAAATCAACTCTTTGGCCGGTCAGGTCTCGACCGCTGGAGATTCGTGATGACGAGCTGATGGTTGAGGTCGATGGAGCCATGCGGTCGTTGGTCGAGATCAATGGAACATCGCAAGAGGCATTGCGCGACATGCTGCAGGCGGTTTGGCCCAAGGATGGTTGTCTTCCGCCAGACACCGTGAATACGCAGCATTTTCAACTGCTCTATGAAATGGTTTTGCATGGCATGTGGGGAGAGAGACGCGAGGCTGCTTATAGTTACACCGACCGTGACAGCACGGCCGAGATCAAGGGAAAGCTGGATTTTGAGGCAAAACGAAGAAGGCCAACGCGACAGAACAAATATATGTCCCAGATTCAATTGTTGCACCAATCCGGTTTTGAAAGGCCGCAAAGAAAATCGCAGCGGGGACTATCTGTTGCACAGCCCTATGCCTTCTTTTCCCCCCAGAAGGCGGCAGTCTATCTCCACCTGCCTGACTTCAAGAGTTATGAAGCTGTAGGCAACGATTATAAAGCGATATTCAGCACTATTCGTGCCCATGAGCCCAAAACCCTAATCCTGGATTTGAGAGACAGCGGTGGTGGAAATAGCCGGACTGAAATGCTGATAGCGGCACTGCTTGGCGTCGATACTTCCAAATTTGTGAGCTATAATGTCTATCGTCATGGAGCGCTTCATCTCCCTGAAAATTACGAGCCCGATGGAATGCTGGAAAATTGGGCTACTAGTTTGGAATCGGAAGTCGCTCAAACAGAGCCAAGGGTTGGCGACAATCATATGATTGCGATAAAACCGGAGACGTTTGATGTGCCGGGCCTTGAAAGCAAGCTTTATGTGCTGATCGGGCAACGCACTGCCTCAGCTGCCGGTATTTTGGCAGCGCAACTCAGGCAGTTTCGTGGAGCCACCCTTGTGGGCATGCCGACTACCGTACGCGCCAATCGCATGTGCGCGAGGGCTCCGGGCTCGTTCGAAATGCCCTATAGCAAACTGAAACTGAGGATCCCGATCGTCTGCCTGGTGGATGAGACTTTGCCTGACGGCCGGGTTGAACCGGACATCCTGATCGATGGCTATCCGGCCAGTCTCATCGATCGAGAGAGAAAAACCTTGGAATTTGTGCTTGATAAGCTTTAGCCCGCCTCTTTTTCCCCAGTCTCTTTAATCTGCCACCACACCTTCCGGCGCCGTTTCCATGCGCAAGGCGGCTGCCATGAGGGCCTTGGTATAGTCGGTTTCCGGTGCGTCGAAAATCCGCTCGACTATGCCTTCCTCAACCACCTTGCCATTGCGCATGACGATCACGCGGTTGGACAGGGCCCGCACCACCTTGAGGTCATGGCTGATGAACAGGTAGGTGAGATCATGCTTGGCCTGAAGATCGCGCAAAAGATCGACCACCTGTGCCTGCACGCTCATATCCAGCGCACTGGTCGGCTCGTCCAGCATGACGAATTTGGGTTCCAGCACCATGGCGCGAGCAATGGAAATACGCTGGCGCTGCCCGCCGGAAAATTCATGCGGATAGCGATGGCGGGTCTCCGGATCAATGCCCACTTCCTTGAGCACGGCGACAACCTTGGCGTCACGCTCTTGCGCACTGAGATGGGGAGCATGGATCTCAAGACCCTCATCTACGATCTGGGCAATGGACATACGCGGAGACAGGGAGCCGAAGGGATCCTGAAAGACGATCTGCAAATCACCGCGTTTCTCTCGCATGGCCTTGCTGTCGAGGCCATCAAGCGCGTTGCCCTGAAAGACAATCGGACCCTTCGATGAAATCATGCGTAACAGGGCCAGCCCAAGCGTTGTCTTGCCCGAACCGGATTCTCCCACGATGCCCAGAGTTTCGCCGGACCGAATGGCAAGGGATATGCCATCCACGGCTTTGATATGCCCCACGGTCTTGCGCAGGAAACCGCGCTTGATCGGGAACCAGACCTTGAGATCATCGGTTTCAAGCACGATCGGGGCATCATCTGCCACCGGTCGCGCTCGTCCGCTTGGTTCGGAATTGAGCAGATGCTTGGTATAGGCATGGGAAGGGGTGGAGAAAATCTGCTCGGTCGGGCCGTGCTCGACAATCTGCCCCTTGGTCATGACGCAGACCTTGTCTGCCAGCTTTTCAACGATGCCCAGATCATGGGTGATGAACAACAGCGCCATACCATGGGTCTTCTGAAGCTTGCGCAGAAGCTCAAGGATCTGGGCTTGAACCGTGACGTCAAGCGCCGTGGTTGGCTCATCGGCGATGAGCAGCTCAGGCTCGTTGGCAAGTGCCATGGCGATCATCACGCGCTGGCGCTGGCCACCCGAAAGCTGATGCGGATAGCTCTTCAGCCGCTTCTCCGGCTCACGAATGCCCACGTCATTAAGCAGCTCAAGCACCCGGGCGCGAGCCTGTTTTTCGCCCATGCCATGATGGATCGAGAGCACTTCGCCAATCTGCTTTTCTACCGTATGCAGCGGGTTAAGTGAGCTCATGGGTTCCTGAAAAATCATGGAAATGCGGTTGCCGCGCACCGAACGCAGCGTCTTGTCCGGCGCGTTGAGCAGGTCGACGCCATCGAACAGCACTTGCCCGGAAGGGTGAGACGCCGCCGGATAGGGCAACAGCTTGAGGATCGATAGAGCCGAGACAGACTTGCCCGAACCGGACTCGCCCACCAGTGCCATGGTCTCCCCTTTTTCCAGATCAAAGGAGATGCGATCAACGGCCAGCTGTTCCTTGCCCTCCTGCATGAATGCGACAGACAGATCCTTGACGGAAAGAAGCGGTGAAGAAGAATGGGTCTTGGTCATTGGCTTCCCTCCTTAGTGAAATGTCTTGCGCGGATCAAAGGCATCGCGCACCGCTTCGCCAATAAAGATCAACAGGCTCAGCATGATGGAAATGGACAGGAACCCGGTAATCCCGAGCCACGGAGCCTCGATATTTTTCTTGCCCTGCGCCAACAGCTCGCCCAGCGAAGGCGAGCCGGGAGGCAAGCCGAAACCAAGGAAATCGAGCGATGTGAGCGTCGTGATGGAGCCATTGAGGATAAAGGGCATGAAGGTGAGCGTTGCCACCATGGCGTTGGGCAGCAGATGCCTGAGCATGATGGTGCGGTTGGAAACCCCCAGCGCACGGGCCGCTGAAACATATTCGAAATTGCGCGCGCGCAGAAATTCGGCGCGCACCACCCCCACAAGCGCCACCCAACTAAAGAGCAGCAGGATGGAAAGCAAGATCCAGAAGCTTGGCGTGATGATGGCCGCGATGATGAGCAGCAGATAGAGCTGCGGCACTGAGGTCCAGATTTCGATGAAACGCTGGAAAATGAGGTCCGTCAGGCCGCCGAAATAGCCCTGAACAGCGCCTGCCGTCACTCCGATGATTGAAGAGAAGAAGGTCAGCGTCAAACCGAACAGAACCGAAATGCGGAAGCCATAGATGAGGCGAGCCAATACGTCACGCCCCTGGTCATCCGTACCGATCCAGTTCCAGTTGCCAATGGTGCAGTTGCGGTCATTGACCCCTTCATCAAAGGGCGCGCAACGCACCTCTTTATCAAGCATCCAGCTTGGCGGGGCAGGGGCCGGGACAGGCAGATCCATATTGACGGTCTTGTAGCTATAGCGGATCGGCGCCCACAAGATCCAGCCGTTGGCGTCAATCTCATCCTGAATGAACGGATCGCGATAGTCGGTTACCGGAAGGAAGCCGCCAAATTTGGTTTCCGGATAATCCGTCATCAAGGGTGAGAGGATCTCGCCCTTGTAGGAGACCAGAAGCGGCTTGTCGTTGGCAATCAATTCGGCAAACAGCGTCACCAGAAACAGGGCGAGGAACAGCCACAGCGAGATGTAACCACGTCGGTTGGCCTTGAAACTCTTGAGGCGCCGCTGGTTGAGCGGAGAAAGGCGATCACGAAAGCTTGGTTTGGCTGGTTTTGTCATGTCTTTGTTGCTCATTCCTATACCTCCCTGCTCTCGAAATCGATCCGGGGATCAATGAGCATATAGGTGATATCGGAAACAAGACTGATGAGCAGACCCATCAGCGAGAAAATGTAAAGCGTGGCGAAGACCACGGCATAATCGCGGTTGATCACGCTTTCAAAGGACAAAAGCCCCAATCCATCGAGCGAGAAAATCGTCTCGATGAGCAGAGATCCGCCAAAGAAGGCGCCAATGAAAGCTCCGGGGAAACCGGCGATGATGATGAGCATGGCATTGCGGAACACATGGCCATAAAGCACCTGATGTTCGGTAAGCCCCTTTGCGCGGGCCGTTACCACATATTGCTTGCGGATTTCATCAAGGAAAGAGTTCTTGGTCAAAAGCGTCGTGGTGGCAAAGGCAGAAAGCGCCATGGCTGTGAGCGGCAAGGCTAAATGCCAGAAATAGTCGAGGATCTTTTCCCACCAGCTGAGATCTGCGAAATTGTCCGAGACAAGTCCGCGCAGGGGGAACAGATCGAAGAAAGAACCGCCAGCAAACAGCACGATCAGCAAGACCGCAAACAGAAAGCCCGGAATGGCATAGCCGACGATGATGACTGCGCTGGTCCAGACATCAAATTTGGACCCATCGGATACCGCCTTGCGAATGCCCAGCGGGATGGAAATCAGGTAGGAGATCAGCGTCATCCAGAGACCGAGCGAAATGGAAACGGGCATCTTTTCCTTGACCAGCTGCAACACGCTGATATCGCGGAAATAGCTGTTGCCAAAATCGAAAGTGGCGTAGCTGCGCAACATGCCAAGGAAGCGTTCCAGAGGGGGCTTGTCAAAGCCGAATTGCTTTTCAAGATCCTTGATAAAATCCGGGTCCAACCCCTGTGCGCCACGATATTTGGAGGTGATATCCTCACCACCTCCACCGCCGCCGGTTCCCGTTCCGGCAAAATCGCTGCCGCTGCCGGAAATGCGCGCTGTGGCCGACACATCGGTGCCTGTGACCTGTGCGATAACGCGCTCGACCGGCCCGCCGGGGGCAAACTGGATGACCGCGAAATTGATTGCCATGATCCCGATCAGCGTCGGAATGATCAAGAGGAGACGTCGCAGAATATAAGCGCCCAAAAAGTCTCTCCATCCTCTGGTCCGGCTTTCTGTCTGATTGCTTGCCGGTTTTGTTTGGTCTCTATCGGGCTTTTTACCCGTTGTGGCTCTGGCGGATTGAAAGGGGCCATCGTGAGCCATAACCCTTTGGTAACCATAAATCAGAATTTGGTTACCGAATTGCTCAAAGAGACGAAAGAGAGGGCCTCCTGTCCACCACTCCATCTCGTTTGAGCCAAATCGCGCCCTTGTTCGGGCGTTTGTGCTGTTCCGCAAATGTGGCAAAGCACCAATCCATGAAGCCTTTTCTCCTCACAAAGCCTCATGGAAAATTGGACATCTACTGCGTCGCTTCGGCAGACCACCAAATCGTGGGGAAGCCCACCGTCATCATCGGCAACGGATTTGGATGCTTGAACTTGCTCCAATAAGCGATGCGCGTTGCCGGCATGGTCCAACCGGGAATGATATAATGGTTGGCCAGCAAAACCCGGTCCATTGCCTTGACGGCGTTGATCAGCCCTTCGCGATCCTTGGCATAGACAACCTTGTCGATGAGGGCGTCCACGGCTGGATTTTTGATGCCCGCATAGTTGGCTGAACCATCCCTGTCCGCAGAGGCGGACCCGAAATATTCGCGCTGCTCGTTGCCCGGAGACAGGCTCTGCCCCCAGCCCAAATACACCATGTCATAATCGCGGTTGCGCACGCGGTTGACATACTGGGCACTGTCCACCACACGTGGGATCAGTTTGATGCCAACGCGCTCCAGAGACGCCTGAAGACGCAGGGCAACCCTCTCGAAAGCACCACCATTGAGCAGATATTCGATCTCGAAGGCTTCGCCCTTGGCGTTACGCATGACGATTTTCGTCGGGTCGCTGGCGAGCCCTACGGCCACCATGATCTTATGCAAAAAGCCGTTGTCGCGCTTTTCCTCGTCCACTTCGGTGCGCGGCTCCCAGCCTGCTTCCTTGAAGAGATCAAGCGCCTTCTTGAGATTGTCGCGCAGATCTTCACGGCTTTCCACCTTGGGGTTGGTGTAAGGCTCAAAGGCCGAGGCAGGGATCTGGTCGCGCAGCGGTTCCAAAAGATCAAGCACTGTCCCATCGGCCTCACCGGAAGACGCCAGCTCGGTTCCGAAGAAATAGCTGTTGATGCGGCTATATTGGTCATAGAAGAGCGTGCGGTTCATTTCCTCGAAATTGAACACATAATTGAGCGCTTCACGAACCTTTGGATCCTGGAATTTTTCACGTCGCAGGTTCGGGATGAACCCAACCATCACGCCGGACGATTCATCGGGCACCACTTCCTTTATGACTTTGCCTTCTTCCAAAGCGGGGAAATCATAACCGGTGGCCCATGTCTTGGCGGTGGTTTCGATCCGGAAATCATAAGCACCTGATTTGAAGGCCTCGAACATCACCGTATTGTCACGGAAGAATTCATAGCGAACCTTGTCAAAATTATTCTCACCGACATTGATGTTGAGGTCTTTGCCCCAATAATCATCCACGCGCTCATATTCGACATATTTGCCGGGAGAGAAATCCTTGACCTCATAGGGGCCAGAACCAAGCGGTGGTTCCAGCGTTGCGTGGCTGATATCGCGCTGTTCGCCTTTGTCGTCGGTCTCGGTCCACCAATGCTTTGGCAGGATCAGCAATTCGCCAACGATGAAGGGCAATTCGCGGTTGCCGGTCTGATCGAAGGTAAAGGTCACTTCTCGCTCGCCTGTAATCTCGGCAGATTTGACGTGCGAATAGTAGAATTTGCGCTGGGGGTTCAGCTCGATGGATTTCTCGAAGGACCAGATGACATCTTCCGGCGTGACCGCAACACCATCATGCCAGCGGGCATTTTCGCGCAGGCGATATTTCACATAGGAAAAATCCGGTCCCACATACATGGCTTCAGCCAACAGGCCGTAGCTGGTTGAGACTTCATCATAGGAGGGAGTGAACAGGGTTTCATAAATAAGCCCCAACCCGGATGCCGCTTCGCCCTTGGTCAGGATCGGGTTAAAACTGTCATAGCTCCCTGTGACCGCAAGCCGTGCGGTGCCGCCCTTTGGGGCGTCGGCGTTGACATAATCAAAATGAGCAAAGTCGCCTTTATATTTCGGTTCACCCATGAGGGAGGAGCCACTGACCCATGTCTCGAATTCTACCGCGCTTGCCGTGCCGTCTCCGTCAATCAGGTTGAGTGCGCCGCTCGATAAAAGCGCAAGGGAAAGGAACCCGGCTCGGAGGGCCGAAAGGCCGCGACTAGGTAAAGATTGAGACACTCTGTTTCTCCTGTGGCACCTTCTTCATCTGGCATTGCGCTTCAAGCGCCGCTCCAGGAAGAAGTGTCGTTACATGATTACGTTGCATATCCAGACAAGCAAAGGCAATGAGCCCTTAGTCACCGCTCTGACGGTCTTTTGATATCATTCCGATTTGGACCACCTTAGCAAAGCTGACAATGGTCGAGTAGCCGCAATTTCAGGCAAATGCCGTCTTGAAAAAGTCAACGCATCAAATAATGAAAATGTTCAAAAGCAATAGGACCGGAATATGGCATTTTCTGCCATATTCCGTGAATTTTTCGTAATGATGTCAATAATCCGGCCGGTTTCAGCCAACGCTGAGCGGCTTGGCGTCTGTTGCCTTCATCAGCGCCTGAGGCTCAACCATGAACACGGCGTTGGGCGCGCCAGCTGCGGCCCAGACTGTCTCGAAAGTAAGCAGATGCGGGTCGATATAGACCTCCATGGGGCAAAGATGGCCCACTGGCGCAACGCCCCCGATGGCGAAGCCGGTTTCCGAGCGCACCTTCTTCGGGTCGGCCCTATCAAGCGTGGAACCGATCACTTTGGCGGCAAGGTCCATGTCAGCCCTGTTGCTCCCCGCGATAAGCAGAAGCACCAGATGCTGGTTGTCGTGACGTTCGAAAATGAGGCTCTTGACGATCTGGTCCACTGCGCAGCCGCAGGCAGCAGCCGCGTCTTCCGCAGTCCGTGTCGTATCCGGCATGGTGACCACTTCGCTTTCGAGCCCCAGGGCATCGATGGCTTCCTGAACGCGAACCTTTGAACTTTTCTTGCCTGCCATTATCAAAATCACTCCAAAATCAAACGGAATTATACAATTACATCCATGGCCTTCTGTTCGCCAACGTTAAACACACGCTTGTATCGTGTGATTTCGTCGGCAGGCCCCATGGCTTTATTCGGATTGTCCGAAAGCTTTACGGTCGGCTGGCCATTGGCGGAAATCGCTTTGCAAACCAGAGAGAAGGGCGAAAGCTCGTCATCGGGCACCAGCCCTCTGAAATCGTTGGTCAACAACGTACCCCAGCCGAAGGATACCCGCACCCGACCGTGAAATTTGCTATAAAGGGCGCCAATCTGATCCACATCCAGACCGTCGGAGAAGATGATCAGTTTCTTGCGTGGATCTTCGCCCCGATCCTTCCACCACTGGATGGCGGTTTCGGCGGCTTCTTCCGGCTGGCCACTATCCACGCGGATACCGGTCCAGCTGGTCAGCCAGTCCGGTGCTCGCTCAAGGAACCCCTTGGTGCCATAGGTATCCGGCAGGATGACGCGCAGATTGCCATCATGCTCGCGTTGCCAGTCCTCAAGCACTCTGTAGGGCGCATAGGCCAGCTCTTCGTCATTTTGCGCAAGAGCTGAATAGACCATCGGCAGCTCATGGGCATTGGTGCCAATGGCTTCCATCTCGCGGCGCATGGCAATGAGGCAGTTGGAGGTGCCGGTGAAGTTATCCCCCAGCCCTTCCTGCATGGCTTGTACGCACCAGTCCTGCCAGAGGAAGGAGTGGCGCCGCCGGGTGCCGAAATCTGCGACGCGCACATCGCCGATGGCCCGCAGGCGCTCGACCTTTTCCCATAGGCGGGTCATGGCGCGGGCATAGAGAATTTGCAGCTCGAACCGCTTCATCTTGTGTAAAACCGCTCGCGAACGCAGTTCCATGATAACCGAAAGGGCCGGAATCTCCCATAGCATGACCTCAGGCCAGGAGCCCTCGAAGGTCAGCTCATACTGATCGCCCACCCGTTCGAGATTATAGGGGGGTAGGGTGAGATTCTCGAACCACTCCATAAAATCGGGATGGAACATGGAACGCTTACCATAAAACATATTGCCGCGTAGCCATGTGCTCTCTCCGCGAGAGAGTTTCAACCCACGAATATAATCAAGCTGGGCGCGCAGCTCGCCCTCGTCGATCAATTTGGCGAGAGGCACATCCTTGGAGCGGTTGATCAGGCTGAACTCGACATGCACGTCGGGCTTGTTGTGAAAAACCGATTGGGCCATCAGAAGCTTGTAGAAATCCGTATCGATAAGGGATCGGACGATGGGGTCGATTTTCCAACGGTGACTATAAACGCGAGATGCAAGATCGATGGTCATGATCTATCCTGAATGAAGAAATACGCAGGCAGGCTGAACCGGCAGGGCCCGTTTTGCAAGCGCAAGCTTTGGCAATGGGTGAAGCCTATTGGCCAATGATGTGGATATTATGGGCTCGCATATCGTCCAGAGCGTTCTTGAGCGAACCATTAAGATCAATGGCGTTGCATGCGGAAAGATCGACCGACACATCAAACCCGAGTTTGGCAGCGTCTACAGCCGAATAGCGCACGCAGAAGTCTGTCGCAAGTCCTACGAAAAGCAAGGAAACCACGCCTTTGTCCCGCAAATAGCCCTCAAGCCCCGTCGTGGTCTGATGGTCATTTTCGAAAAAGGCCGAATAGCTGTCTATCAGCGGGTTGGAGCCTTTGCGCAGGATCAGATCGGCTCTGTCTGTTACAAGATCGGCATGGAAGGCGGCTCCAGAGGTACCCTGAATACAGTGATCGGGCCAGAGGACCTGATCGCCATATGGCATTTGCACCATGTCATAGGGGGATTTGCCGTCATGAGCGCTGGCAAAGGAGCTGTGAGACGCCGGGTGCCAGTCCTGTGTCAGGACGATTTGCGCATAGTTTTGCTGCATCAGGTTGATTTTGGAGATGATCTCATCTCCACCGGGCACAGCCAGAGCGCCGCCGGGGCAGAAGTCATTCTGAACATCAATAATGACAAGCGCTTGATGTTGTGAGCGTTCCATAATGGGCGCCTTTCCAGATACTCAACTGGTAACCTACAAAATTAGCGCTACTAAATCAAAGAACTGCGCCCGACGCCAGATGGTGCCCGCAAGAAAAAATAAAAAATTGCGCAAACATAAAAGCAGCTGAAAAAAGCAACCAAAGAAAAAGGCCGGATAATTCCGGCCCTTTGATATCGTCAGAATTTCTACTCCAGTGTAGAAGCACTATTCTGTCAACGTCTGCAAATAGCTGATCAGGTTGGCGCGATCTTCCGGTTTTTTCAGGCCAGCAAAGGCCATGGCGGTACCGGGCACCAGATCTTTTGGTTTGGTCAGATATTCATTGAGTGTTTCCGGGTTCCAGACCTTGCCATCGCCGAATTCGACCATCGCGTCAGAATATTTGAAATCGTCAACCGAGGCGATAGCGCGGTCGACAACGCCAAACAGATGCGGGCCGGTCTTGTTGGCCATTTCAGCGTCAAAGGTGTGGCAGGCTGCGCATTTCTTGGCTACGCGCTCGCCTCTTCCTGCGTCAGCAGAAGCAAGAAGGGTTGCAAAATCCACCTCTGGTTCGGGTTCCGTGGCAGCACCGCCGCCAGACCCGTCTGCAACTTCAATCGCATAGCCGGGCTGGTCCGGGGCATCATCACTGAAGATGTAGCCCGTTGCCATCCCTGTAACCATAATAAAAATAAGGGCCATCAAAACAGCGCCAGCCATTTTGTTGAATTCGAAAAAGTTCATAGGTCCTTGCTCCCGGTCTTTGAAGGACGAAACGGATTACCTAGGATTGGTCCTAAGGTTCACTCGGTAATTCTTCCTGCGGAAACTACTAGCTTTTCCTGATGGATGTCCATAGGAATAGCGGCTAACAGGGCTCGACTTTCGCCATAGACTGGGCCCTTTTCAACAACATAAGGAAGAATCCTTATGTTTGCAAAGGAGATAGGGGCAGGGCCTATCCTTTTGCTTTTTGTTTTCCCGTCCTGCCGGATTGCCTGCAAGAGAGGCATTCGTGGCCGTATTCTGCCATAAAAGGCGCGTGACATTGGCGCCTCCAAAGCGTAAAGCAGGCAGACGAAATACAGTCTATCCAAGGAAGGGGCACGAGGGTGCCCGGTAAGGAGCCATTATGATCGCCAAGAAAGTCGTTTTTCAGGGGGAACCTGGTGCCAACTCGCACACCGCCTGTAACAATGTATTTCCAGATGCAGAGGCGGTTCCGATGGCAACCTTTGAAGATTGCTTTAACGCGGTCCAAAATGACCTTGCGGATCTGGCCATGATCCCGATTGAAAACTCGGTGGCGGGTCGCGTGGCTGATATCCATCATTTGATGCCGACCTCCGATCTGCATATCATCGGTGAATATTTCCTGCCTATCCATCATCAGCTGCTTGGTCTGCGTGGGGCTCGTCTTGAGGATATCACGTCCGTTCAGAGTCATGTGATGGCGTTGGGGCAGTGTCGCAAGATCATCCGTGACCGTAAGCTGCAGGCGATCGTCGGGGCCGATACTGCAGGGTCTGCTCATCAGATTTCCAATCAGGGAGACAAGACCAAAGCGGCGATCGCTTCCGAGCTTGCCGCTGACATCTACGATCTGGATATCCTGAAAGCCGACATCGAAGATGAAGATCACAACACGACGCGCTTTATCGTGTTGTCGAAATATCCCATCAAGGCAGACAAGAGCACCGATCTTGTTGTAACCACATTCGTGTTCCGAGTGCGCAACGTGCCGGCTGCTCTCTATAAGGCTCTGGGCGGTTTTGCCACCAACGGCGTCAACATGACCAAGCTGGAAAGCTATCAGACCGGCGGCAAGTTTTTCGCAACGCAATTCTATGCTGACATTGAGGGACATCCTGACGATACCAATGTGCGTCTGGCACTTGAGGAGTTGCGCTTCTTCTCTGCCGAACTCAAGATTCTCGGCATTTATCCGGCGCACGAATATCGCAAAAGGAACCACGAACCCGAGGCCAACCGCGATTTGCGGCCGAGCCCCGACCTATGAAAGGGATAGGCAAAAAGCCTTCCTGAGTGGTGTGAATATGAAAAGGGCGCGTCCATATGGGCGCGCCCGTTTTTGTTGCAGATTGTTCTGTGTCCAGCTGAGCACAGGGTTTGAAACATATGGTGAGGGTAAATCGGTGCAGGTAAAGAGAAGAGGGAGGTGAACCGGGCTGCTTATGTCAATTCCTGAGGGGGCGGGAGAATTATTTTTGGAACTATGTTGGTCATCAACGCGTCTATAAAGTGTACTTTCTAAAAAGGCACTACCAAAAAGGGTATTTTGGAGAAAAACGAGTAATTTGTAGCTGCTTAATATCGACGCGACCATAGTTCTTGCTAAACAAAAAGTTAAACCGAACTTTGTCCAAAAACAAATCTAAGTACTTAAAATTAATGGAATTCGTTGCTCACCAATTCTCAACTTTTTCTGCGTAGTTTACTTTGGTAATAAACATCGGGACCAAACACATTGAACAATGAGCGGAATGAAAAGTGGTTGAAGAGCTGGGCTGCTTTAAGGGAGCGTTTTTGGAACGTGGCCCATCTGCCCGTTGTTGTCGCTACCCTTGTGATCGTGGCTGTTGCCCTTATTGCCGAAGATATCAGTAAGAACGCATATCTGGAAAAATCGCGCGCTGAACTGCGCAATAAAGCCACTCAGGTTGCTCTCACTATTCAAGGCGCGATCATTGCCAATATTGAAACGGGCCGAGGCCTGGCCAATGTGATCCGGACCGAACCGGATATAGACACTGAACGGTTCAACCAACTCGCCAAGCAGCTCTTTCACAATTTTTCTTCCATGAAGCTTATCGCCATCGCGCCAAATCTGGTTGTCTCCAATATCTATCCACTGGAGGGCAACGAAAGCGTAATCGGGCTCGACTATCGAGATGTGGAAGAGCAAAGAGATCTTGTTTTCGAAGCGAGAGACAAGAACGAGTTAACCATGGCCGGCCCGATCGATCTGGTACAGGGCGGTACCGGGCTCCTTGTGCGCTATCCGGTCTATATCGATTCTCTAGACAAGGGGCGCTATTTCTGGGGTATTGTATCAGCTGTACTGGATGTTGACTTCTTCTATCAATACGCGGGCTTGCTAGACGAGGACGCTGAGCTCGATTATGCTATTGTTGGCAAAGACGGGATGGGAGCATCCGGCGAGCAATTCTTCGGGTCAGAAGACATTAACGAGATGGATCCGATCAGGGTTCCTGTTGACTTCCGCATTGCTCAATGGGAACTGCGCGTTGTTCCTCATGGGGGCTGGAGCGTTCCATCATCGATCTTCTGGCTCATCCGGGCGATTGCCTTTGCTGCATTTTTGCTGGTGGTTGTTCCCATGGCCATCGTGTTCAAACTGTCGCGCGAGCGCATGGCGCACCTAGATGCCCATATCGAAAGTCAGCGACAGCTAGCCAGTGTTTCAAAACGCTTCGAATTGGCCGTGGATGCCCTCAAGCTCGGTGTTTGGGAGTTTGATCCGGCGGTACGCCGTTTCAAATGGGATCAACAAACCCGTGAGATCTATGGCATCGACCCTGATTGCGACGTTAATGAAGTGGACTGGAAAGAGCGCCTCTTCCCTGAGGACAGAGCACGTCTGTTTGATGACGGGCGCAAGGCCATTGCCAGTGAAGGAAAATTCTGCACAGACTATCGCCTTCAGATGCCAGACGGGACGATCAAGACCGTGCGTGTGTCAGCTTTGGGCTGGACAGATGACGATGGCAAGATGATTTATGTCGGGGTCAACTGGGACATTACAAAGCATGTCGCGCGCGAGGAAGCGTTAAAGGATGCGCGCGCCGAGAGCGAAAGACGCTATCAGGAACTCGTCAAGGCCAAGACGCGTATAGAGTTCAACGCCTTGCATGATTTCCTCACCAAGTTGCCCAACCGTCGCTATGTCGATGAGTTCCTCAATGGTGAAAATGGTGCGCCTTGGCCATTCGAGGATGCCGAGAATAGCTGGCTTTTGAAAGTCGATCTGGATGGCTTCAAGGAGATCAACGATAGTTTCGGCCATGCGGCCGGGGATGCCATGCTGCTCAAGGTGGCCGATATGCTGCGTTCTCTGAAGCAGGAGGAAGAATTCATTGCCCGTGTTGGCGGCGATGAATTCATCATGCTGTGCTCAAGTGCGCAGAACAGAAATAGACCTCAGGAACTGGCCGAAAATCTCATTGCCATGATGCCGGAGCCACAGAATTATAAGGGCCTTGCCTGTCGATTGGGCGCGAGCATTGGGCTGTCCAACTGGGCCGATGCCAAGGAAAGTCCTGACAAGCTGCGCTCCAATGCGGACCTCGCCCTGTATCAGTCCAAGCAGAATGGCAAGGGCTGCTTCACATTCTTCAGCCAGCCCCTGTTCCAGACGGCCAATGAAAAACGTCGCCTTGCCGACGATCTGCTGCGTGGCATCGAAAACCGCGAATTTATTGCCTATTATCAGGGGCAATATAATGCTGAGACCCATCGTCTTGTTGGGGCCGAAGCCCTGGCGCGCTGGGCGCACCCCAAGCGCGGGCTGGTCTATCCAGACATGTTCATCGATCTGGCTGACAGTCTAGGTGTAACCGGCGAGATCGACGCAATGGTCATGGAACATGCTCTGGAGACGAAACAGTTCTGGGCCGACAAGGGACTCAATATTGATCGTGTATCGGTCAATGTCTCGGCCAAGCGATTGAGCGACAGAGATCTGATCCCCGGCCTCAAGGCAATGGATTTCGATCCTTCGCATCTGACCTTCGAACTGATCGAGTCGACCTTCCTGGATCGCAGCGCACCACAAGTGGCTGCCAACATCCGTCGGCTAAGGGAGATGGGGATTGAAATCGAGATCGATGATTTCGGCACAGCCTATGCCTCCATCGTCAGCCTGACGCATTTGCTTCCGAACCGCTTGAAAATCGACCGGGAACTGATCCTACCGGTAACATCAAGCGAGCATCAGCGCGAGCTTGTGCACTCCATCATCCATATTGGGCGAACGCTGGGCATCGGTGTGGTTGCCGAAGGCATTGAATCGCTTGAGCATGCCGAAATCCTGCGTGTCATGGGAGCCGATATCTTGCAGGGCTACGCCTTCAGTCGGCCGATGACCCGCGAAAAATTCTTCACTCATCATGCCAAAGGCAGCCGGTTTCACGTCGCTTGATACAGTAGACTAGCCACCTGTCGTGGGTGACGGACCTTGAAGGGGGGGGGGCAGGCGGAGCTCTACCGTCCGCCTGCCAATAGGGAGCTACGGGACCGATTAACCGATCAATTGATAACTGACAGGCACAAAGTGGAAGCCTTGATCGCGGGTCTCAACGAAACCGGCAGCCGGGAAGGGCATGTGATAACCAATCAGCGGGATGCGGTCGGTTGCCAACATGTCCAGAACCTTGCGGCGGGTCTGCACGGCCATCGCCTTGTCCATGTCATATTTGACCTCCCAATCAGGATAGGCCAGCGACCAGACATAATGGTTTGCCAAATCGGCCATCAGCAGCAACTGCTTGCCCATGCTGTCCAGCATGAATGTCATATGCCCCGGCGTGTGGCCAAAGGCTGCCATGGCGGTGATGCCCGGTGCAACCGTGTCTCCATCCTTGAGGAAGGTCATCTTTTCAGCCAGTGGTTTGACATTTTTGGCGAAACCGGCGTTATCGGTTTTTGACCAAGCGTCATATTCAACCTGCCCGGTGAGATAGGCTGCATTGGCGAAAGTTGGGGCGCCATCCTTCATTAAGCCGCCAATATGGTCGCCATGCATATGTGTGATTACCACATGGGTTACATCCTCGGGCTTGTGGCCCGCCTGAGCCAGCGCCGCCGTGATGCCTTCGGCATTGAGGCCGGTGTCAAACAGGATGATAGCCCCTCCGGAGCGCACGAGCGTTGGTGTGAAGTAGAATTGAGCCATATCCGTGCCGATGAAATTCTTGGCGCTGACTTCGGCGAAAACATCATCGGAGACATTGATGCCGAAAATCTCATGCGGATTGTCGCGCGGGGCCGAGCCGGCCAGCAGCGTAATGACATCCAGCTCTCCGAGCTTGAAGCCACGGGCCTTGGCCATGGGCAGAGCCGGTTTCATCATGTCTTCAGCAAGGGAAACCTTGGGTGCAAGCACAAGCCCGGCGGCGCCCGCAGCGCCAATCATCGCCATGCGTCGATCAATAGAAATGGTCATAGTGTTTCTCCCCTGATCACTATTCGCGTCAAAAAACAGGTTCAAGGCAGGCCTTCTCGAGGCGTGCCCTCAATTGCCTTGGGCGTGAATGGTAGTCGAGGATACGGACACTGGCGAAACACTATCCTGTGATGAAATCGTGTTCAGTTTTTCACGCGGCTCAGTGTCGCAACTGTTTCCTTCTATTTCCGCCCTTAACGGGATTTCAATCGAATTGAGCTAAGACATAATACGCATCAAGCGATGGGGCTGCTTATGGAACACAGGGCGCGCCTCACGAACCTTTCGGCATCAGCAAAAAGCAGGAGCAGAATGTGAGCGGAGAAAAAAGGCCTGTTTTCGCCCTCTTTGCCGTCTGGCGCCTGCTCGCGGCACTTATGGTGATGCTCTATCACTTCTGCGCTTTCGGGCCGGAAGCCTACCGCCAGTTCGCGATGGATGCAGAAGTCTTCACTGCCTTGCTTGATCTGTTCTTCATCGTCTCGGGTTTTCTGATCTGGGTGCATTATTCCAAACGGCTGACGGGGCCGGGGGCCTACGGCGTCTTCCTGCTGCGCCGACTGGCTCGGCTCTATCCTTTGCATCTTCTGACATTGGGAATCTTCTGCATGGCCTGGCTGATCATCGCGGTTGCCGGGCTATCGGTCGAATTGACGGACTATTATTCCTTTCCAGAACTGGTGCGTCAGCTTCTTCTGGTCAATGCCTGGGGATTGTCGGACGGGCTCGCCTTCAACTTCGTTTCATGGTCATTGTCTGCGGAATGGTTCTGCTATCTCACCCTGCCGGTCATCGTGTTCATCTTCCGTAAAAGCGGACTATGGGGGCTCGTTGCTCTGCTCGCTTTCTGTGTGATAGCGCTTGAAGGGCTGACTTACTTTAAAGTCATCCCGTTCCCCACATGGCTGGATGCCAACACATGGGGTGCCTATCGCGTTTTTGCTGATTTCGTGCTGGGTGCCATCATCGCCATTGTCGCTTCCATGCGTCTGATCAGGGTGCAGAGCCACTGGTATGCATGGGGGGCGCTGCTGTTTGCCCTGCTGGTGATGTTCATGGATTTCCGCTTTGGCTATGCCAATATTGTGGCCATAACCATCGCACTCTATCTCGCCGCACAGGTGGAAATCAACGCGCCGGAACGCAGTGCCTATCTCATGCCACTGATGCCTCTGGCTGCCGTTTCCTTCGGCATCTATATGTGGCACCCGGTCTTTACCGTGTCCATTCTGGGGCTGGGCTGGCTGATGATTCTGCAACCCATGCAAATTATTGGCTTTGCGCCAGTGCTGGCCTTTGCCTTGATCGTAACGATTGTCACTGCCCTGCTGTCCGCACGTTTCTTTGAAGTTCCTGCGCGCAAGAAGCTTCTCTCGCTGGGGGCTGGCAATATGGTCGAGAGCATGGCCCTGCAGCCCTCCAAGAAACCTTCCTGATCAAAGGCCCGAGGGGCTATTCGACCATATCCACCCAGCTACGGATCAACCAGGCCGCTATGGAGAAGGGGCCCGGTGTATGGGGCAGATCGCTGTCAGTGCCGCGTTTCATCAGGGTGCGCACTTCGTCGCGCGTGAACCAGCGGGCATCGGTCAGTTCTGTCGGATCCACCGTGATCTCACTTGAGAGGGCTTCGCCATAACAGCCGATCATTAGGGACGCCGGGAAGGGCCATGGCTGGCTGGCCATATAGCGCACAGCCCCCACGCGGACCGCCGATTCTTCAAAGACTTCCCGGCGCACCGCCGCTTCAATTGTCTCGCCCTGCTCCATGAAGCCGGCGAGCGTGGTGTAGACTGGGCCTGTAAAGCGGGTGTGGTGCGCCAATAGGCAGCGCTCCACACCCTCATCATCCTTGTGCAGAACAAGCATGATGACGGCCGGATCGGTGCGCGGAAAATGAACGGCGGAACAGTTGGGGCAGTCACGACGGGCACCACCAAGGGTCACCACTGTCTTGCTACCGCATTTGGAACAGTAAGGGTGGTTGTCGTGCCAGTTCAGCAGTCCACGGGCCTGTGCGATAGCGCCCAACTGATCGTTTGGCAGCATGCCATGCAGACCAAGGGTTCGCACGGATTCAAACCGGTAGCCGTCTGTTCCTTCCAGCTTGTCTGCCGCCTCATCTGTAAGCAGCATGGCAAGGCGCGGCGCGGCTTCTTCTTCAGGATCGGTGCCAAGAATGATCGCTGTTTCCATGTCTGCGCCCAAGGTTTCAGCTTCTGCCTTGCTAAAGATGGCCCTGGAGGTCGCTTCCTTTGTGGCCAGCAGAAGAGTGTCCTTGTGAAACAGATAAAAACCCGCATGCTTCTGCGCCATCATTGCCGGGATGCTGTCCCCATCGCGATGCTCAGTGTCTCTGCTAAGACGGTTATGCATGAAGCCAACGCCCTCGACGGTAGGGGCGGAGCGAACGGCTGCAAACGGGTCGGATGAGAAAGCAAAATCATTCATGGTCAAGTGGTGTCCAGAAGCTGGTCAAAACGGGCAGCGGCCAACCTTTAGGCGAGCCGAAGAGAAGAAGGGGCGAGAGAAGAGCCGAGAAAAAGGCGTGTGGGTAGCAGATCTTTTCAAAGCAGGGCTGCGGCAATCCTTTCAATCAAAGTACACGCGGATGCCTTTTCATAAGGTCGGGCAGGCATCTTGCCCCAGATCGGGCCAGCCCAGGCCGCATCGCCTTCAAAGCGGGCAATAACATGAATATGGAGCTGGCGCACCTGATTTCCAAGGCTGGCAACATTGAGTTTGTCGCACCCGGTTTCAGCTTGCAGCACTTTGGAAACCCGCGCGATTTCATCCGTCAAACGGTGTTGGTCCTTTGGGGTAAGATCAATCAATTCCTCCGCGCCCGCGATCTGCGGTATCATCACCAGCCATGGAAAATTGGAATCATTCATGAGCCGCACAGTACAAAGCTTTAGCTCGGCCAGAGGCAGGCTATCAGCCTTCAGTTGGGGATCAAGTGTGAATTCAACCATCTTTTTGCTCCATATGCCCAATTTTGCTGACAAGGAATCGCCTATTGCCTCTTGCATTAGCATGTCACAAGTGACATATGAACAGACGGAAGGCTGGCAATGGACGTTCCCCTCGCCAATCGGGTCAGGTCCGGAAGGAAGCAGCCCTAACGAGTTTCAGAGCGGGTCATCTGTTCAGTCTTCCACTCTTCCCTCACAAAATTTGACCAGACGCACAATAGAGCGCTCTAAGTCCGTTCTCCAACGGTCCTTTTCGCATTGCTCCCTTGCACGGGCGGGAAATGACGCGTCTTCTGTATTCCTTTCAACAACAAAGACGCATCCGGCGACAAGATAGGTGACGCAGCGCGCGTTCCTCTGCTATGGATAGCGATATTCGTTTTTTGCAAGAAGCTGCGGGATTCCCTTATGGACGATCAAGAACATCAATCAGCTGAAGGTTATCGCGTACTGGCGCGCAAATACCGCCCTGCGAGCTTTGATGATCTGATCGGTCAGGGGCCGATGGTTCGCACCCTGACCAACGCCTTCAAAACCGGGCGCATCGCACAAGCCTATATGCTGACCGGTGTACGCGGGGTGGGTAAAACCACCACCGCTCGTATTCTGGCACGCGCCCTCAACTATGAAATTCCCGGCGAAATTAGCAGCCCCACCATCGATATGCCGCGCCTTGGCACCCACTGTCAGGCCATCATGGAAGGCCGCCATGTGGACATCATGGAGATGGACGCCGCTTCCCACACCTCGATCAATGATATCCGCGAGATTATTGAAGCAGCACGCTACAAGCCGGTGAGCGCGCGCTACAAGGTCTACATCATCGACGAGGTGCACATGCTTTCCACGGCAGCCTTCAACGGGCTGCTCAAGACGCTCGAGGAGCCGCCCGAGCATGTGAAATTCATTTTCGCCACCACCGAGATTCGTAAGGTGCCGGTCACTGTCCTCTCTCGCTGTCAGCGCTTCGATTTGCGTCGCATCGATGCAGGCGAAATGGCTGCATATATGCAGAGCATGTGCGACAAGGAGCAGGTGGAAATCGAGGAAGATGCCTTGCAGATGATTGCAAGAGCAGGGGAAGGCTCGGTGCGCGACTCGCTCTCGCTGCTTGACCAGGCCATTTCCCATGGAGCCGGCAAGATCACCGCCGAGACCACCCGCCAGATGCTGGGCCTTGCAGACCGGGCACGCATCATCGATCTGTTTGAAGCCCTGATGAAGGGCGATATCGCCAAGGCTCTGGAAGAACTCAAGAGCCAGTATGATATCGGCGCCGAGCCTGCGGTGGTTCTCTCCGACCTTGCCGACTTTGTGCATCTGGTTACCCGCCTCAAGCTGACGCCTGATGCCAGCTCGGAGGCGGCAGCGACCGAAGCGGAGAAGACCCGCGGGCGCGATTTTTCTACTCATCTATCCGTGCGCGTGCTCTCACGGGCCTGGCAGATGCTGCTCAAGGGGTTGGCTGAAGTGCAGTCTTCGCCACGCCCTCTGGCATCGGCTGAAATGGTACTGGTGCGCATGGCCTATGTGGCTGATCTGCCAAGCCCGGATGAAGCGCTGCGCATGCTCGCCAACCGAGATTTCAGACCTCCGATGCCCACCGGCGCGGGATCAGGCCCTTCGACCCCGCCGGATGCAACTCTTCCGGCCCATTCCGGCCCGCAGGACCAGCAGGATATGCCACCGCAAGGCATGCCCCATCAAGGGCCCTCCGACCCATCGCAAGGGGGCGGGCCGACGGCAATGCAGGCCGGGTCGGGCATGAATTCGGGTGTCAATCCGGCCAATCAGCCAACACCGGATTTGCAGCGTGGCCATGCGGATCCGGCACAGACGGAAAAAGCCAATCTTCGGCTGGTCTCCAGCCAGAGCGAAATGCAGGTGGCCCGTCAGGCCCGCGCCAATCCCCCGTCCGGTCATGAGAATACGGCCTCTCCGGTCAAACCCGTGATCACGCGCTTTGAGCAGATCATTGCGCTGGCCAAGTCTCATCGCGACATCGCGCTGCAATTCACGCTGGAATCGGCCGTTCGCCCTGTTAGCGTTGAGCCAGGACGCGTTGTGGTCGCCTATGATGGCGCCGATGGCGAGGCTTTCCAGACCAAACTGTCGCGCAAGCTTTCTGAATGGACCGGCGAACGCTGGCTCGTCGACCTTACAAGGGAAGGTGGCGGCGCAACCCTGTTCGAGCGCAAGGAAGAGCGCGAAAAGCAGGCTCGTGAAGAAGCCGACAACCATCCGCTGGTCGAAGCGGTGCGCAAGGCCTTCCCCGGTTCCAAGGTCGTTGACGTGCGCATCAATCGCGACTTTGAAGAAGAATTTCTGGCGCCGGTCATTGAAGACCCGGACGAAGATGGCGATATGTCTTTGACAATCGATGACGCGGACGAGTTCGGGCTCGACAATTTATAGAGGCCGCAATCCGTCCCCTACACAAGCCACAAATGTGAGAAAAGCCTTCTGGCGCTTGTAAGCCGCCGGGGCGGGAACGAAAAGGATGATCCCCATGGACATGATGAAGATGATGAAGAAGGCGAAGGAAATGCAGGCCAAAATGGCCGAGATGCAGGAAGAAGTCGCCGAAATGGAAGCAACAGGCGTAGCCGGTGGCGATATGGTCAAAGTAACCGTTACCGGCAAAGGGCAAATGAAATCTCTTTCCATCGATCCATCCATGATCAATGCCGATGATGCCGAAATTCTAGAAGACCTGATCATCGCTGCCCACAACGATGCCAAAGCCAAGGTTGAAGCCGCCATGCAGGAAAAAATGCAGGCAATGGCTGGTGATCTGGGACTTCCTGCTGGCATGAATCTGCCATTCTGATTGCGGTTGCAAAGACAAGTGCCGCAATGATGCAATCGCTGTATTGAGATGAGGTGTGGTATGGCAAGTCATGTTGCCGGTCCGGACATTGAAAAACTGATCAAGCTTCTGGCGCGTCTGCCCGGGCTGGGGCCGCGCTCGGCCCGTCGGGTGGCGCTGCATCTGATCAAGAACAAGGACCAGCTTCTGGTCCCGCTGTCCGAGGCGATGAGAGTTGCGGTTGAAAAGGTTCAGGTGTGCGAAACCTGTGGCAATATCGATAGCGCCAGCCCTTGCACCATCTGCACCGACACGCGCCGCGATCCGTCCGTTCTGGTCGTGGTGGAAGATGTCTCCGATCTCTGGGCGCTGGAGCGAGCCTCCGTCATCAATGCCGCCTATCATGTGCTGGGCGGAACGCTAAGCCCTCTGGATGGTGTGGGGCCTGATGATCTCAATATCGCCGGGCTCCTCAAGCGCACGGCAAAGGGCGAAATTCGCGAAATCATTCTGGCTGTCAATGCCACGGTGGAGGGCCAGACCACGGCTCACTATATCACCGATCAGTTGCAGGAGCAGGCCAAGGAGCTGAAGGTCAGCAATCCGGCCTATGAGCCGATCCGGATATCCCAGCTTGCCCATGGTGTGCCCATCGGCGGGGAGCTTGATTATCTGGACGAAGGCACACTGCTACAGGCGATCCGCAGCCGTAAAGCCTTTGAATAGAGACACGGGACGCGGCTTTCTCCAACATTCCCCCATCGTTCACCATTCAGCGCTCTTCCTCATCCATACTGAATAGGGAGCGCGAGGTGCCCGGCTCCGCAATCTTTGGGCCGGCAATGCCATAAGGTCCCTTAAAGGGAAAAGCGGGCGTATCCTCAACGGGGGCAGGCGTCTCGGTTTCTGGCGTTCCGGTTTCTGGTGTTTCCTCAGTCTCGCTTTTGTCGGCTATATGATCGGCATTGTCCCTTGCGGCCGCTTGCAGCTCGGCTTCGCTAACATCAATCTCCTCGATCTTGCGCCCGCGTTTGACGATCTTGCCGGTCGAGGTGAGAATCTGGTCGACATCCTTTTGCGTCTGCCCGAAATGGGCCTGTAGCTTTGAGACCCGATCATCAAGCCGCGTTACATCTTCCATCAGGAGGGTCACTTCGCGTTGGATGATATGAGCCTGTTCGCGCATGCGGGCATCCTTGAGGATCGACTGGATGACCTGAATGGACAGGGTCAGCAGGGAAGGCGAAACGATGACAATCCGCGCCCGATGCGCCGTTTGCACCACATCGTCAAATTGCTCATGCAGATCGGCAAACAGGCTCTCGGACGGAACGAACATGAAGGCCGTGTCCTGCGTTTCACCTACGAGGAAATAACGCTCTGATATATCCTTTATATGCTTTTTGACATCATTGCGAAAACGGCTTCGGGCGGCCTTGTCCTCATCCGGATTGGCCGCTTCCTTCACCGCCGTCCAGCCTTCAAGTGGAAACTTGGCATCGATCACCAACACGGCCGTGTCATTGGGAATATGGATCACGCAATCAGGCCGCTTGCCGTTTGATAAGGTAAACTGGAAATCATAGGCATGCTTGGGCAGGGCATCCTCGATAATGGCTTCCATGCGTCCTTGCCCGAAGGTGCCGCGCGCCTGTTTGTTGGCGAGGATCTGCTGCAGTTCGACCACCCGTCCGGAAAGCTCGGTGATGTTGCCTTGCGCCTTGTCGATCAGGGCCAGACGCTCATGCAGCGCCCGCAAATGGTCGCCTGTCATCTTCTGTTGATCACCAAGGCTCTTGGTTACCGTCTGGCTCAGCCGGTGGCCCATGCCGTCCATCCGGTTGGTCAGAGCCTGCGACATCTCTGTCTGTCGTGTCGAGAAGATCTCGGCCATGGTTTGCATGCGGCCCGTCATCTCGGCTTGAAGCCGGGAGAGTTCATCCACCTGTGCTCTTTGGCGGCGAGCCTGTTCCTGCGCGTCAAACAGCTCCTGCGCCCGCACATTATTCTGTCGCGACAGGCTGATGAGAAGCCAAAGCACCAGCAGCCCGATCAGCGCTAAGGCCCCGATCAGGATCTGGAAGGTCGTTATGCCATGCTGGCCCAGTGTGATCACAATGTCATTCATGGCGCGACTATAGAGCGATTCGGAAGCGTAGCGAAACAAAGTGTGAACATGGATGTGTGTGCTTTGGTCGGAATTGGTTAGAAAAGCATAGGAATTTCCTATTCTTTCGCGCCTTTGAGATTGACGCTTGAAGCTGAAAAGCTTATGTCAGCTTCATGGCTGTGATGGATATTGTAACATTGCCGGATCCGATCCTGCGAAAGCAATCGCTTCCGGTTGAGCGCGTAGACGATGATCTGCGCACTTTGATCGACAACATGATTGAAACCATGTACAAGGCCCCGGGCATTGGTCTGGCGGGCATACAGGTGGGCGTGGACAGACGCCTCTTCGTGATGGATGTCTCCCGCGAAGAGAATTCCCCCATCTGCATGATCAATCCAAAGATCATTTTTCAGTCTGAAGAGCTGAATACCCACGAGGAAGGCTGCCTGTCGATCCCTGAATATTACGCAGAAGTGGATCGTCCCAAACAGGTGACGATGGAATTTCTCGATCGTGATGGTAAGCCGCAGACCCTCGAGCTGGATGAGCTGGCAGCAACCTGCGCCCAGCATGAGTTCGACCATCTCAATGGGGCTCTCTTCATCGATTATCTCTCGAAGCTGCGCCGGGATCGGGTGATCAAGAAATTCACCAAGCTGGCCAAACAGAAAGAGAAGATCGTCCTGTAACGGTCTTCCATCATCACTGCAACGCAACGAGGGTATGCCATGCTGCGCGTCGTCTTTATGGGAACGCCGGATTTTTCCGTTCCGACCCTGATGGAAATTGTCGGGCAAGGCCATGAAGTGGTCGCTGTCTATAGCCAGCCACCGCGTCCGGCCGGTCGCGGCATGGAAGAACGCAAGACGCCGGTGCATCAGGCCGCCGATCAGCTCGGGCTTCCCGTTTTCACGCCAACGTCGCTGAAGTCTGAAGAGGAGCAGGAGAAATTCCGCGCCCTTGATGCGGACGTGGCTGTAGTTGTGGCCTATGGCCTGTTGCTGCCCAAGGCCATTCTTGATGCGCCCCATGAAGGTTGCCTCAATCTGCATGGCTCGCTTCTGCCGCGTTGGCGCGGGGCTGCTCCCATCCAGCGTGCCATCATGGCGGGCGACGCCGAAACCGGTGTTCAGGTCATGCGCATGGACGAGGGGCTGGATACCGGCGACATCTGCATGTCAGAGACCATCCCCATCACAGAACAGATGACGGCTGAAGACCTGCATGACAAGATGATGGTACTGGGAGCCGACCTGATGGTGCGGGCGCTCGGCGCCCTGTCGCGCGGGCTGCTTACCTCCCGGCCTCAGGCCGAAGAGGGCGTAACCTACGCCAAGAAAATCGACAAGGCCGAAAGCCGTATTGATTTTTCAATGAGCGCCAAGGAAGTCCATAACATCATTCGTGGCCTGTCGCCGTTTCCCGGTGCATGGGTCATGATGACCATTCGCGGCAAGGAGCAGAGGGTCAAGCTTCTGCGCTCCGAGCTGGCCGATGGGGCTGGCGTTCCGGGCACTCTGCTCGATGATGCCATGACCATAGCCTGCGGCGAGGGCGCGGTGCGCCTTGCCAAGCTGCAGCGCGCTGGCAAGGGCGCCATGAATGCAGATGAGTTCCTGCGCGGTGCCGATCTGACCATCGGCGACGTGATTACTTAAAGCCAAACTCTCGTTTCATCGTTTCGAATAGCTGAAATGCACTGTTTTGGTCAAATTGGATAGATTGGCTCGTTTTCCCTTTTATTTTTCGAGCCGGTGATCCGTAAGATTCAATTTGGAGGTAGGTATTACCTTCCTCGTCCCGAAGCGTGAAAAAAGATGCCTCGACTTCTTGGTGAATATTCTTAGTTTGAGGTTTCTTTTCCTCGAGCTTACGAACCAAAGCCATGACAGTATCCTTTCTGTTTTTAGCAATCTATGGTAGAAAATGCCTCGTTACAAGCTTTTGATCGAATATGACGGACGCCCCTTTTCTGGCTGGCAGCGGCAGGATAATGCGCCCTCTGTCATGGGCCTGATCGAGGAATCTCTGTTCAAATTCACGCATGAACGGGTGACGCTGTTTGGTGCGGGGCGCACGGATTCAGGGGTTCACGCCACTGGGCAGGTCGCGCATATGGATCTGGAGCGCGATTGGCACAGCCTCAAACTGAATGAAGCGCTGAATTTCTTCCTCAAGGAAACCGGCGTGGCCATTCTCAAGGTCTGGAAGGTGACGGACGCCTTTGACAGCCGCTTCGAGGCCGTCAAACGTTATTACCGTTACCGCATCTGCAATCGCCGTGCGCCGCTGACCTTCGAAATCGGGCGTGCTTGGCAATATAGCTACGCGATTGATGTGGAGCGGATGCAGGCCGGTGCCGACCTGCTGGTCGGGCATTATGATTTCACCACCTTTCGCGCCACGGCCTGTCAGGCCAAAAGCCCTTGGCGCACCATGGAGAAGCTCACCATCAGCCGCGAGGGCGAATGGGTCTATATGGATGCGATGGCACGGTCCTTCCTGCATAACCAGATCCGCTCTTTTGTTGGGTCTCTGGTGGAAGTGGGCTCCGGACGCAAACCGGTCGAATGGATCAGCGAAATTCTGGAGGCCCGCGATCGCCGCGCCTGCGGCCCTGTCGCGCCACCCGATGGGCTTTATCTCACGCAGGTCGATTACCGCCAAGACATCGATTATGTCATTCCGGAAGAGCCATGGCAGGGCCACGGTCACAAGTAAGGTTGCAGGAGGGTGCTTAGGCGCTGACTGTGGCCAGACTGACGCTATGCAGCCAGAAGGCTGAGGCAATGCCGATAATGACCATCAGAATAGCCAGGCCAAGCGCAGTGAAGGGCGGACATTCCAGCACGAAGCTATAAAGCCGATAGGCCACCCACATGGCAAAACCATAGATGGCGAGCATCAGCATGATGGAAAGCTGCGGCGGAATGAGTTGTGTTGTCATCATCGCACCGGGCAGCATGGTGATCAGAACCATGATCACGCTTAGCCAGTTGTAACTCACGATCAGCGGAATGAACCGGTCCCGGTAGCCCAGAACCGAAATGATTGCATAAAGGATCAGCGGCGGCAGGCCCCAATCCAGAAACAGCTGCAACAGATAAAGCGTGCCCCCACCAGAGCGAAAGAGCAGCACCTCATCGAGATAGCCGAACAACAGCGCATAGAACAGGCTGAGCGGCTCGACGATCAGCATCGCAATGAAGGAAAGCCAGAAGCCCCGTCGGGTGGCATCAATGCCATAAAGGGCGTCGTCTTTGCCGCGCACAAAAGACCACAACAGTTCAAGATGATAGAAAATATAGGTCATTGAGTGCCTGTCAGGTGAGGAGCAATGCGTTGAACACTATGGATAGATCAACAAGCGGCAGATGTCCAAACGCGGCCATTCTGCATACCCAGAAAAAACTGCACTATGCATTAGCTGATATAAAACGAGGTCAGCATAGCTGACCCCGTCTTTTAATCAACTTAAGAGCGCAAACGCGATCAACGCTCGAAATACTGCATCATGAATTCATAATAGACCTCGGCGAGTTGCTCGATGTCGGCCACGGCGACATGTTCATCCACCATATGCATGGTCTGGCCAACAAGGCCGAACTCGATCACCGGGCAATAATTCTTGATGAAGCGGGCATCCGATGTGCCCCCGCCGGTCGAAAGCTCCGGAACTTTGCCCGTGACGGTCTCGACCGCCTTGGAGAAGCGATCAATCAGGCTATCCGAGCGCGTCAGAAAAGCCTCGCTACCATCCGCTTCCAGCGAAACGGAGAGCTTGAAGGCACCGCCCGAGAGGCAGTCTGTGGCGTGCTTGGTAACAAATTGGCCCAGCGTTTCAGCAGTCCAGAGGTCATTGAAGCGCACATTGAAGCGGGCGGATGCCTGCTCGGGAATGACATTCCAGGCCGGATTGCCCACGTCGAAGGAAATGAATTCCAGATTGCTCGGCTGGAAAAAGTCCGTGCCCTCGTCCAGCGTCTGGGCGCTGACATGCTCGACGATTTTAGCCAGAACCGGCACTGGATTGTTGGCCAGATGTGGATAGGCCACATGGCCCTGCTTGCCGGAAATGGTCACCGTGCCCGACTGGCTGCCGCGACGACCGACCTTGATCATGTCGCCCATGCTGTTCGGGTTGGTTGGCTCGCCAAGAACGGAATCAGTGAATTTTTCGCCCCGCTCGGCCGCCCACTGCATGAGCTTGACGGTGCCATTGACCGCCGGGCCTTCTTCATCACCGGTAAGTACGAAGGAAACGGTGCCCTTCGGCGCGCCATGGGTCTCGACATAACGCAGAGCCGCTGCAACAAAGGCAGCGACGCCGCCCTTCATGTCAGCTGCGCCGCGTCCATACAGCTTGCCATCCTTCACTGCGCCACAGAAAGGCGGCTGCTGCCACATGGATTCCTCGCCCACCGGCACCACATCCACATGACCGGCAAAGGCCAGATGCGGCCCTTCACCACCGGAGATCTTGGCGAACATGTTCTCAACGTCTGGATAGCCATCTTGAGAAAAGGTCGGACGATGCACCTCAAACCCGAACGGGGAGAGCAAATCATCAAGCAGGGTGAGAACGCCAGCCTCAGCGGGCGTTACGCTGGGGCATTGGATCAGGGCGCTGGCAAGGTCCGTGGCTGTTGGAGCTTTTGTCATGTTGCAGGAGCGCTTTCTTTCGGATAGAAAAGATATGGAGGGCGTCGTCCTACGGATCAGGTCGGCAGGACGCAAGGTCTGGCGCGAGCATAGAAGACCGCGCAGCGGCCTTCAACCAGCTTTCTGCGATAGTGCGATCATGTCTGATGATAAGCGGCTAGATCGCTGTAATTTGCGGCTCTCCTTCCTCTTCAATGACCGCCTTTTTGGGCGCGCGCAGGCCCAGATCATAGAAATAGATCAGCCAGAAGGGAATGAGCGGCGCCAGAAACATCAGGCGGGTAGAAAAGCCAACCGAGCAGGACAGCGGAAAATGCGGTGCCAGAGCGCTTAAGGTAAGCAGGATGGGAATGGCATAGGCAAAGAAGCTCTTGTGGCCACGCCCCATCTTGCGCAGGCGCTTGATCACGAGGCAGTACCACATGAATAAAAAGACAAGGGCCATGACGCCAAGTGCGCCATAATAGGCCATGCCAAGAAAGGTAGACGGGTCTTGCGAGCAGAGCTGGTTTTGCGGCACTCGAAACAGATAGGCCGCTCCGATTTCCATGGGAAACAGGAACAGATGGCCAAACCAGAAGTCTCTTTTTCCGATCTCGCCGCGACTATCAAACAACAGGCCTTCAAACGTCATCTCATTTTCCCCCAAATCCCCATTTGAAGGCGTTGCCATGGCTTCGCTCTTCAAACGGATGATAAGACAAGCCTAGCGCGGCTCATCGTTCGGGACAAATGATAAGACGCTTTCCACCGGCGCGTTAGACTATCGCTTAGTCTGTTCTCTGGCCGAAAACACCTCCTTGGCCACGTTGAGGCCATTGATTGCGGCTGGCAATCCGCCATAGACGGCCATTTGCCAGATGACTTCGACGATCTCCTTTTCGCTCGCCCCTACGGCAAGGGTATGCTCGATATTGATCTTGAGCTGCGGCGCAGTCTGCCCGCCCAATACCGTCAACGCGGCGACGGTGGCCAGTTGGCGGCTTTTGCTATCAAGTCCCGGGCGGGAATAATGCCGACCATAGGCCCATTCGACCAGGCTCTCACCAAAGTCTGGCAGCATGTCGCCGAACCATGCGTTCAGATTGTCTTCAAGGCCGGGGTGATGCGCATCGCAATAGGTGCGGGCCCGTTCAAGAGCGCTTGTCTGGCTGTTGGATTCGGGGGATTGTGTTTGTGTCTCTTGCATGATCTGCCTCCATGACATGGGCTTTTTCCATGTCCTTGTAGATTTCGATTTTGTTATCGAGAACGGGAAGCGTCGCTTGCAGAGCGTCTATCTGTTGCTGAACGGTCCTGCGCTGATCTTCCAGCATCTGGCGTCGTGCCGCAGCAGTCTGTGGTCCTTCGGCCCTCAGTTGGGCATAGCGAACCATGCCCGATATACCCATGCCGGTGGCCTTGAGATGCTTGAGGAAGGTCAGCCAATTGGCGATCTCCATACCATATTGTCGACGTCCACCGGCATCGCGAGAGGCGTCGGGCAACAGGCCGATCTTCTCGTAATAGCGGATGGTATGGACGGACAGGCCGGTCAGATGTGCCAGATTTCCGATCTTCAAGGGTCAGCTCCTGTTTCGATAATTCGGGAGGCTAGATGTTCGAGTGCACTCTAGGTCAAGCGGTAAAATAAAAAAAGTCCCGCCATCAGTGCAATGGCAGGACTTCGTATATTTGTTTTTGCTTACGGACAGTTAGTCGCGCAGCAGCTCGTTGATCGAGGTTTTCGAGCGGGTGCGCTCGTCCACGCGCTTCACGATCACGGCGCAGTAAAGGTTCGGGCCCGGCGTGCCATCTGGCAGCGGTTTGCCCGGCATGGTGCCCGAGACAACGACAGAATAAGGCGGTACTTCACCCATGTAGATTTCGCCGGTGGCGCGGTCAACGATCTTGGTGGATGCGCCAAGATAAACGCCCATGGACAACACAGAACCTTCACGCACGATGACGCCTTCGGCCACTTCGGCGCGGGCACCGATGAAGCAATTGTCTTCGATCACCACAGGGCCAGCCTGCAGTGGCTCCAGAACGCCGCCGATGCCGGCGCCGCCGGAAAGATGCACATTCTTGCCGATCTGTGCGCAGGAGCCGACTGTTGCCCATGTGTCGACCATGGTGCCTTCATCAACATAGGCGCCCAGATTGACGAAAGATGGCATCAGCACAACGCCTTTGCCGATGAAGGCGGAGCGACGCACGGTGCAATTCGGTACGGCGCGGAAGCCAGCATTTTCAAAGTCGATGCCGCCCCAGCCTTCAAACTTGGAAGGAACCTTGTCCCACCATGTTGCTTCGCCCGGGCCACCCTTGATCACTTCCATGGCATTGAGCCGGAAGGACAGGAGCACGGCTTTCTTCAACCACTGATTGACAACCCAGTTGCCGTCTTCTGCCTTTTCCGCAACACGCGCATGGCCATTGTCGAGTAGGGTCAGCGCCTTTTCGACTGCATCCCTGATGTCGCCGGTCGTGTTGCTATTGATGGATTCGCGAGCCTCGAAGCCTGCTTCGATCGTGCTTTGGAGCGCGCTCAGATCAACTTGGGTCATGTCACTTGCTTTCAGCTTGTCATGTTGATGGTGATGAAGCTTGCAAGACCAATCCTGCCTCCGGCTGCCAAAAGGCACAAGGCTGGACGATCCCGCTGTCGCGCAAACCATAAGCAATGCGTTTGCGAAGTCAATCCGAGAAGTGGCAAAGACCTTGATTTTGATCAAACGGCTTGGCTGGAGAATGGACGACGGTCGCCCAAGGTGGGCCCTTTGCCCAGGGGGAGAAACGACAAAGGGCCGGCACGATGCGTGCCGACCCTTCTTTATGTCTGATCCGGTCGGGTGTTGGTCTTATAGAGACAGCACAAACCGCCGGTAGGAAGTCGACTTCTCCTGCAACAAGCCATTCAGATGAGCGCACCCTGCCTCAACGGCCTGCTCCTCATCATCAAACCTGTTTTCGATGTCGCAGAGTTTCTTGTAAAGAGGGGCGATAACTTCACGCACTGCTGTACGATTGGGTGCACGGCGCGATGCCTCGTAGCCGACCACTTCGCCTTTGTCATTCCGAGACGGAGTGACACGGGCAAAGGTCCAATAATGGTCTCCGGTGGTCGTCAGATTCTGCATATAGGCAAACATGTCTCGTTTCTCTTCAAGTCCATCCCAGAGGATCTTGAAGATGGAGCGAGGCATTTCAGGGTGGCGAACACAATTGTGGGGCTGACCAACCAGGCTCTTGTTGGCATAGCCTGTGATATCCCGAAAGAACGCATTGCAATAGGTTATGTAACCGTCCTTGTCGGTTCTGCTGACGAGAATTTCACTTTCGCCGAACTGCTTTTCTATACCGGTAGGAGAAATTGTTATTGTCATTTCGGTCTCCTTGGTTGCGATTTGGCAGACCCCGCTGGGAGGGGCGCAGTCTGCCGGAATGAGCGCCTGTCGTTACTGAAAAACGCCGACCCGGTTGCATTCGACAGGCGCATCGGGGGTCTCAATTTGGGTCTTGTTTTTAGAAGTTCTCAAAAATATAGATTATTTTCACAAAAGGAAATAAAAATCTTCGCGGACCCGTATTGATCAAACGGCACCATGCTTAACTGTCGCAATTTTAATCTGATAGTTGGTTTTTATTCCAGAAAAACACAGAATAATCTGACAAATTGATAATAATATTTCGTGATGCGAGAGGGGCGCACAAATTAATTGCAAGATATAGTAGCCTGATCAATTTGTGAGCAAGTAATAAGAAATTTTATGCAGAAAGGCGATTGGTATAGGCTTTTCTCTAAAAGCCATGGTTGCTTGCGCGATCTGGGTTAGTGCGTATCTTTATATATTAGGGCGATTTTAAGGCTCAGTGTGGCATAAACTGGGTTAACGATGATAGAAATGGTGCAATTATGCCAATCGTCACGAGTCTGTTCTCGAATGCCTTGATCGTTTTTAAATGGGATTTAACGGGAAAGACAGGCGTAGAATGAGCCTACAGACCGGGTTGGATTTTTGGGGGACGAAATGAATTATAAAGGGCGATTGCTGTTTACCGCAGGGTTTGTTTTGTCCGCAGGCGGAGCCGCACTGGCGACGGAAAAGCCGCTTGATCCGATGGCCGCGACGGACAGTCCTTCTCAGGCCGTTCAGACTGCTTTGGAAGCCGATCAGGAGGCACCCCTGCAGATCATTGTTTCGCGCAAAGACCAGCGCTTGCGGGTCTATCGTGGACAAGAGGTCGTCGCTACGTCTCGCGTGTCGACCGGCAAGGCGGGGCACTCGACGCCAACTGGTATCTTCTCCATTCTTGAAAAGAGAAGACAGCATTTTTCCAATATCTATGATAGCGCCCCCATGCCCTATATGCAGCGCCTGACCTGGTCCGGCATCGCTTTGCATGAGTCCGGCTCGGTGCCAAATTATCCCGCATCCCATGGCTGTGTCCGGTTGCCGCGCGGCTTCGCAGGCAAACTCTTCTCCATGACCGAACGCGGCGCGCATGTTGTCATCGCCAATCGGGAGGCCGAGCCCGAGTTGATCCATAACGCACGGCTGTTCCAGCCCGAAGATGTTCAACTGGCCAACAAGCTGACGGAATTGAGCCTTGGCCCGTCACAGCCGGTCAAGGGACACGGCAAAATCGCGCTTCTGGATGACCGCCCTTCAGAAGATCCGCTTGCCGCGAAAATTTCCATGCGTCTCAATCTGCTTGATCAGGTGAAACGCGATAACTCCCCCATTCGGGTGTTCATCACCCGCCAGCCGCGCGGCAATCTGGTGCGCGAAGTGCAAATCATGCTCAATGAACTGGGCTTTGATGCCGGTGAGCCGGATGGATTGGCTGGCAAGGCCACCTATGGGGCAGTGCGCGCCTTCATTAAATCCAGACAGGGCAGCATCGAAGACCAAGTCCAGCCGCTCAAGGCCGTGATCGACAAGACCCTACTAACCGCGCTTTATCATGCCGCAGGCAAGGGAGAGGTACCGACAGGCCACATCTATGTGCGGTCCCGTTTCAAGCCTCTGTTTGATGCGCCGATCATGATCAAGAATCCCGAGGCGCCTCTCGGGGCGCATCTGTTGACCGCGACCCACTCGCACACGCAAAGTGGCAAGCTGGATTGGCTGTCCGTCAATCTGACAGATCGCTATGACGATAGCATGCAGACCCGCCTTGGTGTTACGCAGGATATGGACAACGAGGCTCTGGTAGCCTCCAGCGCTATTCTTGACCGGATCGAAATTCCCGATGAAGTGCGCGCCCAAATTGATCTTCTGGTGAACAGCGGCTCTTCAATTACGATTTCTGACAGGGGCTTCAGCCGTGAGACAACCCCTGTAGGCACAGACTTCATTGTTCTGACCAAGCCGGATCTTCCTTCCTCCAGACCGATCCAGAAGACGGTGGAGCGAAAAAAGCCCGCTAAGCCCAAGCAGGTCGCCAGAAACAAAACCGAACCCGTGCAGGAAGCGCCCAAGAAGAAGGGGCTGTTCTCCATGCTCATCAATCGCGGTGCGCGTTTGACCGAGGTTAAAACCCGCTGATATGGGCCAGCTGCTTTCAGCGTTGCACGCTGATGATAATGCTGATTGCAAACTGAAGAAAAGCAAAAGGCCCTGTTTCTGTCGGAAACAGGGCCTTCTTTTTGAACACAAGAGGTCGCAGGGCTTTCTGGCGCCGTTCTATTCAACTGAGAACTGGTCGTCGAAGCTATAGCCAGAGCCGCGCACCGTGCGGATGGGATCTTTCGCCCGGCCGCGGTTGATGGTTTTGCGCAGTCGCCCCACATGCACGTCTACGGTCCGTTCATCGACATAGACATCATGCCCCCAGACGCCATCCAGCAATTGTTCGCGGGAATAGACCCGCCCCGGATTCTGCATCAGGAATTCCAGCAGACGATATTCTGTCGGTCCCAGAGTCACCTCGCGGTTGGCGCGCTTGACGCGATGGGTTTCGCGATTGAGCTCCAGATCCCCGGCCTTGAGAATGGTTGCGACTAGATCAGGGCTTGCCCGGCGCAGAATAGCCCGTACACGCGCCATCAATTCGGGAACAGAAAACGGTTTGACGACATAGTCATCAGCGCCGGTTGAAAGACCCCGAATACGCTCGGATTCCTCACCTCGCGCCGTCAGCATGATGACAGGCAGCTTGACTGTTTTGGGCTTGGCGCGCAGGCGTCTGCATAGTTCAATTCCGGATAGGCCCGGCAGCATCCAGTCCAGCAGAAGCAGGTCGGGCAGGGTTTCCTGCAACCGGCTTTCTGCTTCATCTCCACGTGCGATCACTTCAACCTGATAGCCTTCGGCTTCCAGATTGTAACGAAGAAGAAGGCTGAGGGCTTCTTCATCTTCAACGATCATGACTTTGGGGCTCATAACCACTTTTCCGCATTCTGCGATCCGGACGATCGACAGGATCGGATGTCGCTCGGATCTGACATTTGAAGAGGGCAGGCCGGCGGCAATCGGGCCGAACTGTTCCAGTGTGCGTGCCATCATGGCAAAGGATGGATCGGGCCAGAGCCCGATCCGTTACATTAAAAGGTGCCGTCTTCCAGAACCTTGCCGGTGTCCACATAGTAGACGCTTTCGGCAATGTTGGTGGCGTGGTCGCCCACGCGTTCCAGATGCTTGGCGGCAAACAGGAGATTGGCGCAGAAGGTAATATTGCGCGGATCTTCCATCATGTAGGTCAGGAATTCCCGGAACAGGGACTTGTAAATCGCGTCCACTTCGTCATCCCGTTTGACAACGGCGATGGCGGCGTTGGAATCCGATGTGGTGTAGGCATCCAGCACCATGCGCATCTGCTCCAGAACGATCTCGGCCATATGCTCGATGCCATGCAGCAGCTGTTTGGGAGGCGTCTTGCCGTCCATGGCGCTGATGGAGCGGGCGATATTCTTGCCAAGATCTGCAACGCGCTCCAGATCGGTCGCAATGCGCAAAGCAGCAATGATCTGACGCAGATCCTGTGCCATCGGCTGGCGGCGCGCGATGATCAGAACGGCGGTTTCTTCGATCTGCTGTTCCATCTTGTTGATGGCGCGGTCTTTGGCGGCGGTTGCCTGTGCCGCCTTCACGTCCTGACGGACCAGAGCGTTGATGGCATCCTCGACCATGCTTTCTGCCTGGCCACCCATCTCCGCAATGCGACCGGTCAGGTTGCGCAGGTCGTCATCATATGAGCTGACTGTATGTTCGGTCATCTCGAATCTCTCCTTAAATTCGCACATTTCTCAACAAGATAAAGCTTTTTGCCTGTTAGAGAAGGCGAACAAATTGCTTAGCCGAAGCGGCCGGTGATGTAGTCTTGGGTGCGCTTGTCTTTGGGGTTGGTGAAGATGTGGTCGGTTGGACCTTCCTCTACCAGATTGCCCATATGGAAGAAGGCGGTGCGCTGGGACACACGTGCTGCCTGCTGCATGGAGTGTGTCACGATGACGATCGTGTAATTCTCGCGCAGCTCATCGATCAGTTCCTCAACCTTCGCCGTGGCAATCGGATCAAGAGCCGAGCAGGGCTCGTCCATCAAAATGACTTCCGGGCTGACAGCGATGGCGCGGGCGATGCAAAGGCGCTGCTGCTGCCCACCGGAAAGACCTGTGCCCGGTTCATCAAGACGATCCTTGATCTCTTCGAACAGACCGGCCTTCTGCAAGGAGGTGACAACCACTTCATCCATTTCTGCCTTGGTGCGGCAGAGGCCATGGATGCGTGGGCCATAGGCCACATTCTCGAAAATGCTTTTCGGGAACGGGTTTGCCTTCTGGAACACCATGCCAACACGGGCGCGCAGCTCCACGACGTCCACGTCGGCATTATAGATGTCGGTGCTATCGAGCATGATCTTGCCGCCGACGCGGCAGATATCGATGGTATCATTCATCCGGTTAAGGCATCTCAGGAACGTGGATTTGCCACAGCCGGACGGCCCGATGAGCGACGTTACCTGATTTTCCTCGATCTTCAGATCGACATCAAACAGCGCTTGTTTGGCGCCATAATGAACGGTCACCTTCTCACCCGACATCTTGATCGGGTTGGAGCGGATATCGCTATCCTGCTTGAGGTTTGGGTTGGTATCCTGCATGGTCAAATGCTTTCTTTATCCTGTGAGCGGGGCGCCGTCTCTTTGGGGCTGCCCGGCCATTCAAACCGGTGGTTCAGTGCGTCGCTGGGGTTTACCAGCGGCGCTCAAAGCGGCGACGCAGAAGCACCGCGGAAATATTCATCAGCGCAAGAAACGCCAGAAGGATCAGGATCGCAGCGGATGTCCGCTCCGTGAAGGCGCGTTGTGCTTCCCCCGACCACATATAGATCTGCACGGGCAGGGCCGTTGCCGGATCAAGCGGCGTTGTCGGGAAGTCCTTGATGAAGGCCACCATGCCGATCATCAGCAGAGGTGCGGTTTCACCAAGTGCCTGCGCCAGACCGATAATCGTACCTGTCAGGATACCCGGTGTTGCCAGGGGCAGGACATGGTGGAAAATCGCCTGTGTCTTGGAAGCGCCCACACCAAGTGCCGCTTCACGAATGGAAGGTGGAACAGCCTTGAGAGCCGAACGGGTCGCAATGATGATGGTCGGCAGCGTCATGAGGGTTAGAACCAGACCGCCAACAAGCGAAGCGGACCGCGGCAGTCCGGCAAAGTTGATGAATACAGCCAGCCCCAACAGACCGAACACAATGGAAGGCACTGCGGCGAGGTTGTTGATATTCACCTCGATAAGGTCGGTCCAGCGATTTTTCGGTGCAAATTCTTCCAAATAAATGGAAGCGGCAACACCGATTGGCAGAGCCAGCACCAGCACGATGAGCATCATGAAAATAGAGCCCATGACGGCCACGGCAATACCGGCCGATTCCGGTCGGGAGGAGGGACCATTCACGAACAGGTTGGTGTTGAATTGCTTCTCCATCGCCCCGTCTTCAACCAGCTGATCGATATAGGCGATCTGTGCATCTTTGACCAGACGCTGTGTTTCAGGAATGTCGCGCGGGATCTGGCCTTTGACAAAGCTGTCGATGTCGCCATCTGCCAGTGCCCAATAATCTATCCGCGTGCCGATCAGATCGGGATTTTCAACAACCAGATCGCGCAGATCGACCGACGCCCCCTTGGAAAGCAGGCTCTTTGCCACACGCTGCTGTTTGCGTGTTGCTTTGTCATTGGGGTCCAGACCTACGGCCTTGGAAACAGCCCGCTCCAGAACCTTGTTGTAGCGGATCGGCATCTGGATGGTGCTGATGTCGCGGTTGCCGGACGGGTCAATCAGCTCGGCATTAAGGTAAAGATCGAGATGAATTTTAGTCTGCTGAAAGGCGGAATAGCCTTTCGTGACAATAGACAGGAACAGCATCACGAGGAACAGCACGCCCAGAATGATGGCTGTGATGCCCAGAGCCTGAAAGCGACGTTCTTTACTGTAGCGCTTTTTCAGTCCCAGATCGCGCTGCGTGCTCGTGGCGATGGTTTCGCCCTGTGTGTTGGTTGCATCAGTCATCAGTCATACTGCTCCCGATATTTCCGCACGATGTGCAGAGCAAAGATGTTGAGCCCCAGGGTGATGACAAACAGGGTGATACCCAGCGCAAAGGCCACAAGGGTTTGCGGAGAGTTGAACTCAAGGTCACCAGTCAACTGGCTGACAATTTTCACGGTCACTGTTGTCACCGCTTCAAACGGGTTGGCTGTCAGGTTGGCCGCGATGCCTGCGGCCATGACGACGATCATCGTTTCACCAATGGCGCGGGACGCTGCGAGCAGAACGGAGCCGACGATCCCCGGCAGGGCGGCGGGCAGAATGACTTTCTTGATCGTTTCCGACTTGGTCGCTCCCAACCCCAGAGAGCCATCACGCAGGGACTGCGGCACCGCCGTGATAATGTCATCGGACAGCGAAGAGATGAACGGGATCAACATGATGCCCATGACGAAGCCTGCCGTCAGCACCGAGGTAGCGGAAATATTCAGTCCGATAGCCGCACCGGCGTCATGAAGGAACGGACCGACGGTGACCAGCGCAAAGAAACCATAAACAATGGTCGGGATGCCGGCGAGAATTTCCAGAAGCGGCTTGGCAATGGCGCGGACCGAATTGTTGGCATATTCGGCCATATAGATGGCTGCGAACATGCCGATTGGAACCGCTACGAGCAAGGCGACAAAGGAAATATACAGAGTACCCCAGAGCAACGGAATAAGACCGAAGGAACCTTCGCCCCCGCCCTCGCGACCGGCGGACGTAAAGCGAGGATCCCACTCGGTGCCAAAGAAGAAGTTGAACGGATGCACCTGACTGAAGAAGTGGATCGCTTCAAACAACATCGAAAGCACAATGCCCACGGTCGTCAGGATGGCGATCGAGGAAGCCAGCACCAGCGCGACCTTGATGTTGCTTTCAACAAGGTTGCGTGCACGCAATCGCGGTTTGACGCGCAGATAGGAAAGGACAAACCCGAGAATGACCAGTAGGACAACCCCGGCGATCAGAACCATATTACCGGTCGCGTTGACCTCATTGAGCCGGTTTGCTGCATCCACCACAGCGCCGGGCACATCTTCAGCTAGCGCGACGCCAACCGATTTGAGAGTCGGGCGTACGGCGACAAGGCCATTGTGAAGCTTGGCAGCGGTGTCCTCGTCCAGAAGGCTGACACCAATTGCGACACTTTCAACAACGCTGCGCATCAGGGCGCGGCGGGTGTCGAGCGTTTCATACTGCTCTTTGTCTTCGCAAATGGCGGGGGTTTCCGCATCCGCGTCCCCTTCAATCCGCGCCAGCGAAAGATCGCAGGATTGGGTGTAGCCAGTGCGCAACTCGGTGTCGATCACTGAGCTGTTATAGAATGGCTGCGCAACAAGAATGGCCACCATGTAGAAAATTGCCGGAAGCGCGGTCCATATCAGTACATAGGAACCGTAATATCCGGGACGCGAATGAAGTGTAGCTATATTTCCGTTGACGCAGGAGACGGCGCGATTACGCCCCAGAACTGCACCGACCAGCGCGAAAACGATGATAGCTACCAAAAGCCATAACGGGCTCATAGCGATCTGCCCCTTGAGCGATTTCAATTATCGCATTGTAAATTTACTACGAGATTTCTCTGGTTGCCTGCATCCGACTTCATCTAGAAAAATCGGTAAGACGGAGAAAACCGCTCCAGACGTCTGCCCCATAATCGTGCGCCATTCCGTAGACGGAAAACGGGACTTCACTTTTTCCTTGCGGGTCAACTAACGGAAAAACCAGTTGACGGAAGTCAAAAAAAACCATGCGCAGGGAGCCCCCGCGCATGGCTCTAAAGAGCAAAGCTTAAAGGGTTTTACCTTCAGCGATCGCAGCTTTGATAGCTTCGCGTTCTGCTTCCGGAGCAGGAACCAGACCATATTCAGAGGTCGGGGAGCCTTCGCCGGTCATGTCGTCGGACATGAAGAAGTCAACATATTCTTTCAGGCCAGGGATAACACCCAGGTGAGATTTCTTGACATAGAAGAACAGCGGACGAGACACAGGGTAGGTGCCGTCAGCGATCACTTCAGCATTCGGGGAAATGCCGGACATGGTAGCCACTTTCAGCTTGTCCATGTTGTTTTCATAGAAAGCAAGACCGAACACGCCGAAGCCGGTTTTGTTGCTGTCGATGCGAGCGAGGGTTTCGGTGTAATCGCCGTCGATGTCGATGGCTTTACCGTCTTTGCGAACCTTCATGCATTCTTTGCCAGCGGCTTTCTTGTCAAGGCCGGAAGCAACATACAGATCGAAGGCGCCAGCGGCTTTACAGCCAGCTTCCAGAACCTTGGTTTCGAAAACTTCACGGGTACCGTGTTTTTCGCCAGGAATGTAAGCTGCGATTTCCCAGTCAGCAAAGTTGGCGTCAACGTCAGACCATTTGGTGTTAGAGTTGTCGACCAGTTTGCCGTCTTTAACGATTTTCGGAGCCAGAGCGTTGAACCAGTGAATTGGTTCGAAAGCGAAGTCCGGGCCGTTTACGTCAGAAGCGAACACGATGCCATCGTAGCCGATTTTGACTTCCATGATTTCCTTGACGCCGTTTTCAGCGCAGGTCGCGATTTCTTTGTCTTTGATCTTACGGGAAGCGTTGGCAACGTCGATGGTGTCTTCACCAGCGCCCTGACAGAACTGTTTCAGGCCAGCAGAAGAACCACCGGATTCAACAACCGGGGTTTTGAAGTCAGGGTAGTTTTCACCAAAAGATTCGGCAACGATGGTTGCATAAGGAAGAACGGTGGAAGAACCAGCAACCTGAACCTGGTCACGAGCCTGTGCGGCGGTACCAGCAAGAACGGCGGTGGCAGCAATAGCAGCTGCACTAGCAAAAGAAGCGAATTTCACTTGACCTCTCCATAAGTCAGTTTTTTCGAGCGACGAGCCACACAATTGGCTTTCAAAGTGCGCTCACGAATATGCCGACCTTCCCGTGAAAGACTTGCGCCTATCTGTGCAAGCATGATGACCGGGTGGCCGGGACAAGCGCGAACCTATCCTTCGTATGTGATGGGTATATGACATCTGTATTTCAGTTTTATGACAATTTAAGCAACTGAAATATATGGAGAATTTTTTGGACAATTATAAAACCGTCACAAAGTGTCACAAATCGGCAGAGTCGCTCACCGGCAAGCGGACCTGAAAGGTTGCGCCTTCGCCGGGCTGGCTTTCCACCAGCAGCTTGCCGCGGTGCCGCGTAAGAATATGTTTTACAATGGCTAATCCGAGTCCGGTGCCTTTCTGCTCTCTGGAAGAGGCAACATCCACGCGATAAAAGCGCTCTGTCAGGCGGGGCAAATGCTCCTGCGAAATGCCTGCTCCATAGTCCCTCACATTGAAGCAATGATAGGGCTTGCCGTCTGCTGAATCGATGACCCGACTATAACTGATATCGATCTTCTCGCCGTCCTTGCCATATTTAAGGGCATTCTCGACCAGATTCTCGAACACCTGCACCAGTTCATCGCGATCACCGGAAACCCAGAGATCGTCATCCAGCTGATTGGTTTTGATTGCGACATCCAGATCTTGCGCCAGCGGGCTGAGGCTATCGATGACGTGACGCATGATTTTGGAGAGATCGACGCGCGTGTCCGGCAACACATGCGCGCGCATTTCGATTCTCGACAGTGACAGAAGATCCGAAACCAGCCGCGACATGCGCTCGGATTGATCAAGCATGATGCGCAAAAAGCGGTCGCGTGCGACCGGATCATCCTTGGCCGGGCCCAACAAGGTTTCGATAAAGCCGATGACGGACGCCAGCGGCGTGCGCAATTCATGGCTGGCATTGGCCACGAAATCTGCGCGCATCCGGGCCATATTCTTCTGCTCTGTCTGATCATGCAGAAGCAACAGGATGAATTCGGGGCGATGCTCCCCTTCAGGGTCGGAATTCAGATGAATAGGTGTGACCCATGCCTCATAGAAGCGTTCGCTATGGCTCTTGAGGGTATAGTCCACCTTTTCAATAGGGCCACCATCGAGCACATTATCCAATGCGGCCAACATGTCCGGCTGTCTGATTCTGAAGGACAGCGGGTCGCCTTCTTTTACATTGCCAAAAATGGACGAGCCTGCATGGTTGGCAAAGCGGACGATGCCGCGCCGATCCAGAATGAAGCAGGGGTCCGGCAGGGCAGAGGCCAGTTTGCGCATGTTGACGTCAGGCACGATCGCACGACGGCGTGCTTCCACCTTGGCCTTGAGGCGCGTAACCTTACGGCGGCGTGGCAGAAACATCGTGGCCATGATCACAGCAACAAGAACAAGCCCCACATGCCACATTTCCCGCTCGTCCTGCATGGCAATCCAGCTTAGGCCAATGGCCATGACGATCAAAGACCAACGAGCGCCATACAACCGGTTCAGCGGGCCTCCGCCCAAAAGGCGGTCCAGATCGGCCGAAGTTCCAAGTCCTGCTTTGCGGTTGTCGCGTGCCATGTCGTTCATTCCAATTCAACAATAATAAAAAAAGCCGGGGGCCTTGTTTCCCCGATTGGCTGGCAAGCACCATGCCAAACAAAAGCAACCATTTTGCAACAACGACCTGCCGCACTTATTGCGCAAGGGAAATTCGAACAAAATTTCGCCAATCTGCTCGAAGATGCAACAGGGCAAGAGTGGTTCGATGAGCTGGCGATATCCGGGAAACCGTTCGGCCATTCCTGCTCATTGGCTGAGAAAACGTCGGTTATGCATTATTTTATAGAGCTTTAAAGAGAAAACACCGCATTCTCAAGAGGACCAAAACACAGATTGGCCGCTGGCGCAGGCGCAAGCAGCCGATAAAAGTTTGTTGTTGATATCTCACCGGCGGCCGTCTTTGACGACTGAGACCCCGAGACCCTCAGACCCTGAGGCATGCAGGCAGCGCATGCGCGTACAAAGCCAGAGGGTATCAGTTCAGAATTTTGGTCTGATCTGGAATGTCGAGCGAGAAAGTGGGAATGGTAACATCAAACTTCGTCCCGTCATCCAGTTCCATTTCATAATGGCCAGACATGAAGCCACTTTCGCTATCGAGCGGACAGCCCGAGGTATATTGGAAGCTGTTGCCGGCGCCAATATGGGGGCGCTCCCCGACCACGCCATGGCCATGGACTTCCTGTATTCGACCCTGACCATCCACTATTCGCCAGAAACGAGCCTGGAGCTGAATGTTGGATTGGCCGTTGTTGCAGATTTCAACATGATAGGTCCAAACATGTTGTCCTCTGTCGGGCGTTGATTGGTCCGGTTGATATTCCGGCACAACCATGACTTGAATCGATCCGGTTGTTGCTGTGTATTTCTGCACTTGGTCCTCATACTCCGGTGGAACGATGGTTCATGCTAGGCTTGGCCATCGGAATAGAATGAAGAAATCAGAGTTATGTTCCGGCAAAACTCGCGAAAAATTCATAGGAATTGTTTAGCAAAGCTTTGTCCAAATTAATATAACCTCCCTGCTGTATTATAGAACAGGCAGACCAGAAATTGTATTGGTAATAGTTCAATCCACAAACAGACATGTCTTACCAATACTAATTAGGTAATCAAATATAGGCGCACCTAAACTTTAAGAGAAGAAATGGAAGGATCACCATGCTGGATGCCCGGATAAAAGGAATCATAGACCCAACAATTGGGCATATCGGCAAGAGCCTGCATGCGTTTGGGGTAACTGCCAATCAAATAACGACGCTTGGCTTGATTATCGGTGGCGTCGCAGGCCTGTTTATCGCCTATGAGTTGTATCTTTGGGGTCTGCTGCTGATTGGCCTGAGCCGTTTGATGGATGGACTGGACGGTGCTGTCGCCCGAGCAGGGCGAAAAACCGATCTAGGCGGTTATCTCGACATTGTCTTCGATTTCATTTTCTACGGTCTTGTTCCGCTGGCATTCGCCTTCGCGCGCCCGGAGAATGCTCTGCCTGCCGCTGTACTACTGATGGTCTTTTATGCCAATGGGGCAAGCTTTCTTGCCTTTGCCATCATGGCCGAGAAGCGCAAGATCTCAACCGAGAGCCATGGCTCAAAATCGCTTTATTTTACCGGCGGGCTTGCCGAAGCGGGGGAAACATATGCGGTCTTTGCTCTGTTCTGCCTGCTGCCGGACTGGTTTGGCGTGATCGCCTATAGCTTTGCAGCCATAACCGCGATCACCACGGTCTCACGCATTCTGCTGGCCAGAGAGCTGTTCACCGATACGGATTAGCCCGATGGAAAGGCGCCTGAAAGTGATGCGCATCTCTGATCATTGCGCACCGCAAGCAACCGTGCCAAGGCAATCTTTGGCATTATAGGCAAAATGCCTCAAGGCAGAACCAGATGTCCGTCATCTCCAATGGGGAAGGCACCCCAGGCAACTTCCCAGAGATAGCCGTCGGGATCGGAGAAATAGCCGCTATAGCCGCCCCAGAAGGTGTCACTGGCGGATTTCCTGATCTCGGCCCCCGCTTTTTGAGCCAGCAGTAACACACTGTCTACCTCTTCTCGCTCACGACAATTATGCGCCAGCGTGATGCCACAAGCACCTGCCTGCGGTTTGAACGTTCCGCCGGGGATCTCCTCGGCCATTTTGTCGATTGGATAGAGTGCAAACACCGTGCCCCATGTCTTGAAAAAGGCAACGCCATCGCCCGACGTATAGCTTGTGGGCCAGCTTAGGCCATCGCGATAGAAACGCACGGATTGCTCAAGATCGGTGACGCCAAGGGTGACCAGTGATAACCGCGGGTCCATGCATATCCTCCTAATCGGGCAGAATGATCCTGTCCGCTATAATGCTGCGTTATAGGCCCTAGGATAATGCGCAATTGAGAAAAGCAATTTTCTCAATTTGGGAGCACGAGCCGACACTGTGGCAAAATTTATCAAGATACGCTGGCAAGGGCGCAGGATATTCTAATTTAAAAATGAACTTTAAGATCCTCTTTCTTGTAAAAACAGAGCGGAAAAGCACAATAGCCCCAACAAAAGCGCTGGGGCCGGGGAGGCTTCTGGCTGCTTGAGACATCACGTTCAAACAATTCGCAAATGCAGCGATGCTGATAGACCGAATTGGCTCACACGGAGACACTTATGAAAAAAATGCTATTCCAAGCCTTCGTTGCATTCGGGCTGTTTGTAACCCCGACCTTCGCCGCAACCTTCGGGCCTTTGGTTTCCCCACAGGATCTCAATGCTGTTGCAGATGCTGACAAGCCTCTGATCATCGATATTCGTGGTAACAGTAAAGACGGCGCCAGCCTGTTTGAACAGGGTCACATCGCTGGGTCGGTCAACGCACCTTATGGTCTGTTTCGTGGCCCCAAGGAAAATCCGGGCCAGCTGGTAACCGAAGAACACTTGGAAAAAGTGCTCGGTGACATCGGAGCGGAAAAAGACCGTGCCACGGTCATTGCCTATCAGGGGGCCAACATCTCTGATTTTGGTACGGCAGCCCGCGTCTACTGGACGCTGAAATCGGCAGGCTTTACAGATATTGCCATTCTCAATGGGGGACTGAACAATTGGGAGCAGCAGGGCCTTTCCTTCGAAATTGGCGCAGTATCTCCCCAGAAAACCACCATTGATGTGAGCTTCTCTGATGAATGGCGTGCTTCCCGCGAAGAGATCCTGAAGATTGTCAATGGTGAAGAGACGGCCCGTCTGGTCGACGCCCGTCCGGAAGAATTCTGGAAAGGCGAGAAAAAGCACCCTGCTGCGGCCAAGCCTGGCACATTGCCTCAGTCTGAATATTTCGTGCATTCAAGCTGGTTCGATAACAAGCCGGTCATTGCCGATGCGGCCAAGGTCAAGCAATTGGCCAATGAGGCTGGCTTCAAGGGTGGCGAAGAGCTGGTGAGCTTCTGCAACACCGGTCACTGGGCCGCAACCAACTGGTTCGCGCTTTCCGAACTGGCCGAGCTGGACAATGTGAAGCTCTATCCGGAATCTGTGGTGGGCTATTCCAACGCTGGCTATGATCTGGCCAACACGCCAGGCCTTGTTCAAACCCTCATCAAACAGGTAACCGGCGGCTAATCCAGTGACTGATATCAGCGCATCTTTTGAGACCCCTTCCAAGGGGTCTCGTCTGTTTATAAGGGCCGCTCTTATAGGTGTCGCCCTTATTGCCATCTTAACCCTGATTGCTGCTGCCGGCGTCCGCTACGGGCTTCTGCTGGCCATCGGCATCGGTTTCGGCCTGACGCTTGAGGGTTTGCGGTTCGGCTTTGCCGGACCATGGCGGGCCATGATCCTGCGGCGCGAACCGGCGGGCCTTCTTGCTCAGCTTATCGCCATTGCTTTGGTGGCTATAGTCGCGTTTCCGCTGCTCTCGGGAGACCATCCCGAATTGATCGGAGCTCATGCCGCCATTGGCTGGGCCATGGTCGGGGGCGCTTTTGTCTTTGGAGCGGCCATGCAGCTTGTGCTTGGCTGTGGCTCGGGGACGCTGGTCAATGCGGGCAGCGGCAATCCGGTGAGCGTGGTTGCGCTCCCCTTCTTCATCATCGGTGCCTTTACCGGATCATATCATCTGCTCTGGTGGACGGAACTGGGGCAGCTGCCACTGGTAACTCTGCAAGGCACAAGCGGTCTAGGTATCACCCTGTTGGGTCTGCTGATCGTGGGAGGCGTGGCTTTGGCTGTCGCGCCAAAGCAGGCACGCAAGGTGCCGCGCCGCTTGCTCGTTGCTGCCCTTTTGCTCGCCGCACTAGCAGTCGCCAACTTTGTCGTAGCCGGTCAGCCTTGGGGCGTCGTCTATGGCCTCGGGCTTTGGGGAGCAAAAGTCACCAGCGCGCTGGGCGCCAATCTGTCTGCCTCTCCCTATTGGGCAAGTGCAGCTCATCAGGAGCGGCTCGCGGCCAGTCTTCTGACCGACTACACATCGCTGACCAACCTCGGAATCATTCTGGGCGCCTTCATCGTGGCTGTCTGGCGGTCTGGCCTCTCGGCGAAACTGCCCTCCCTGTCTGCAAAGGCATGGATTGCCGCCATCGTGGCGGGGTTCCTGTTGGGCTATTCGTCCCGTCTGGCGCTGGGCTGTAATGTCGGCGCGTTCTTCTCGGGCATCTCCACCGGCAGCCTGCATGGCTGGGCCTGGTTTGTGGCCGCCTTTGCCGGTTCGTGGGTTGGCATCCGCTTGCGCAAACCGCTGGGACTGGAGGGGTAGAAACATGACTGGATTTTTCACAAGTCGGGCGTTGCCTGCATCAGCAACTCTGCTGGCACTTGGTGCGCTTCTGGTCTTCGATCTTCAGACAAGCCAGCCGCTCAATCCCTATACGGCGCCGGCTGCCATCATGCTGGGCTCGGATGAAGCGGCCAGCGGGGCCTTTTGTGCGCTGGTCCCGCCCAAAAAATGAGTTTTTAAGACTACACGGTGGCAAGCATGGTCCGGGCGGGTTTCTCGTCCGGACTTTTATATCAAAGATTAGTCAAGGGGTCAGGCAGGCTTGCGCCCCTTGGAATAGCGCCCAATCTGCTCTTCAGAGAGGCGAACCGTGCGCTTCGTTTCTTGACTGATCGGGCACCAAAGTGTTCTGACGCTGGCCATAATGCGCTTGTCGCTCAAGCGGATAATCTCGGTGAAGCGTTCGCATTTATGGTGCTCATAATAGCCAACCCATGTGCGGGCAACCAGCTTGTCACCTTCAAAAGCGGGGCGCTTGTAGTCTATTTCATGGCGGGTGATGAGCCAGACCATCGCAGTGTGATCATCTTCATGGGCAACAGCATCCCAATGCTCGGTCGCCGCTTCCTGAACCCAGCGCAAATAGATGGTGTTGTTGACATGTCCCATCATGTCGATATCGGAAGGCAGAACCTCGATCGGCATGTCATAGGGAATGGTCGGGTCTTTTTCAGAGGAAGAATTCTGGGACATCTATCTTTGCCTTTTGGACGTGATGCGGCCAGTCTATTCGAGGAAAGGGGGCAGCTTCAAGGCAATCGGCAAAGCAATAGGGGCGCTTCTGGAAAAGCGCCCCTGAAACTGGTGAATAGCTCTGTCGGGTGACGATCAGAGGCTGGCAAGTGCCTGCTCGAAATCTTCCCAAAGGTCTTCTACATTTTCAAGACCAACCGAGAAACGCAATGTGCCCTGACCGATACCGGCTGCAGCCAGCTGATCATCGGTGAGACGCTGATGTGTGGTGGTGGCCGGATGGGTGATCAGGCTCTTGGCGTCGCCCAGATTGTTGGAAATCTTGATGACCTTAAGGGCATTTTCCAGCTGGAAGGCCTTTTCCTTGCCGCCAGCCACGTTGAGCGCAACCATGGTAGAGCCGCCGCGCATCTGTTTCTTGCAGACGTCAGCCTGCGGATGATCCTCGCGACCGGGATAGAAAATGCGATCTATGGCTTTGTGCTCTGCCAGACGGTCGGCAAGGATGCCCGCGCTCAGTGTCTGTTCCTTCACGCGCAGAGGGAAGGTTTCCAGTCCCTTGAGCATGATCCATGCATTGAACGGAGAAAGCGACGGGCCGGTATGGCGATGGATATCCTTGAATTCTTCTTCCAGAAACTGTTCGGTCGACAACACGACACCGCCCAGACATCGACCCTGACCATCAATATGCTTGGTAGCAGAATAGATGACCACATCGGCCCCCAGCGCCAGCGGGCTTTGCCACATGGCCGTTGCAAACACGTTATCGACAACCAGCTTTGCACCAGCCTCATGAGCAATCTCGGCGACGCCAGCAATATCGATGACGGAGAGAACCGGGTTGGTCGGGCTTTCAAGGAAGCAGGCACGGGTGTTTGGCCGCATCGCCGCTTTCCATTCTTCCAGATTGGTGCCGTCGACCAAGGTGCATTCAACGCCGAAGCGGGGCAGCAACTCCGAAACGATATAAAGACAGGAGCCGAATAGGGCGCTGGCAGCCACCACATGATCTCCGGCCTTCACGCAAGAAAGCATGGCTGATGAAACTGCCGCCATGCCGGAGGCCGTACCGCGCGCGCCTTCAGCGCCTTCGAGCAGCGCCATACGGCTTTCGAACATCGAGACAGTCGGGTTGGCATAACGCGAATAGACATAGCCCGGTTCCTCGCCATTGAAGCGGGCCTCCTGAGCTTCTGCACTGTCATAGACGTAACCCTGCGTCATGAAAAGCGCTTCGGATGTTTCCCCCCACTGCGAACGCATAGCGCCTCCATGGACCATTTCGGTCGCTGGGCGATAACCGGTTTCGGGCTTTTTGGTCTCAGACATGGCTCAATCCTGTTCTTGTTTTGCCCACACGCCGTCCGGAGCAGAACACCGCGAGACGTCGGGCTCATTCTTCGTGGGTGGCCGGATTTTGGGCAAAATAAAACCCGGCGACATAGGTTAGTATGGCCGGGATAGACTGTTTTTCATCCCCGACCTTTTAGCAACATTCTTTTACGTGGCGGCAAGCCGGTCGGCTCAAATGACCACAAGTGCGACATTCTGTACGCTCAAAGACCTCACCTGTCAATGGCACGGCTCCGGGCACCAGTGTCCCGCCTAAGGCATGCCGCTGCAGGCCCGCTTATGAATCCGAGGAAACACAATATTGGTGATAGGATTTGATGACCCGTCCCAACTCTCTGGAATCACCACTCAGAATATAGGTTCCGAGCTTCTCGGGTAGATGGCGCATCTTCTTGCTGGAGCCGCAGGTCTGGGTGACATCATAGCTGCCCAGTTTGTCGAAGCCATATTGTTTGACAAGGCGTTGTTCTGCGGATTCCGCAAACTCGCCCCAGACAGCTCCGCGCAACCCGTGTTTGTCGCTCACATACTCCCAGATCTGCTGCTTGGCGCTCTGCACCTTCTGCTCGATCTCAGGGGTGAAGTGAAACTTCAGGAGGCTCTGACGACCCGGTTTGCTGGAAACCAGACTGGACTGGGTGACAGATGCTGTTTCCCTGATGTCGAGCCGAAATTCCTGCAGGCGAAGGGAATAGGGATCTGCGCAATTGCGTGCTGTTTCAACCCGATTGATGATCTCGCAATCCTTCACCACCAGATCACTGCCATAGGCGACATTGGATGTCTCTGAAAGCGCCTTTTGAATGATGCTTTCCATTCGCGCCACTTCTCTCTTGCTGAAAAGCGGTTTGATTTTGGCAAAGCTCTTTCCTTCGAAAAGGGCCAGAAAGCAGATGGCAACAATGATCACCGAGAATAGGGAAGTTAAGACGATAATATTCTTTTTCATTTTTTCGCAAAATGTCTGTGTCTGGTGGAACTAGTCAATGAGGGAATTTTGGTCGAAACTGTTTTAAACGCGCATAGCAGAAAGATTAAAATTGAATCTATTTCACGATTAATGTGGAAAATTTCAATCTAAAGTTTAGGTATTTTTGACAAGGGATTGGGTGTCGTTCGATTGCCGATGTGCTCAATCGTAAGCACAAGACTTAGCTGTTGATGCAGCTGGCGTGGTAATTTTTCAAACTGTAGGCGGCACCGCGATCCACCGTTGAGAGGCTGATGGTACCAAGCGTCTTGGGCAGGTGGAACTGCTGGATGCTGCGTGAGCAATTCTGCGTTTTGGCATAACTGCGCATGCTGGGCAGCCCTGCACCCTTCACGGCATTCTGTTCTGCCGAATAGGCTTCTTGTGCCCACATGGAACCGGTATAGCCATTGTTATGCTGATTATAGCGCTTGAACAGCTGCTTGGCGCGATCGAACCGCTTTTGCACGTCTTCGGTGAATTCGAAGCGGATGGACCCGGCAGCACCGGTGCCGCGACGCGAATTTTCAAAAATCCGCACCTTGCGAACATCCTTGAGATCAATCTGGAACTCGTTGAAGCGCGCCGTCGGAGAGCCTGCGCAATCGCCCGTGCTGTTCAGCCGGTAGGTGATCTTGCAATTGTTCACCTGCACCTGATCGCTGAAGGGATTGAAATAGGCCATATTCGATTCAAGGAAGGATTCAATCTTGCTTTCCGCTTCCTGCTTCTCGGCAGAAGTCAAACGTGTACCATTGAGCTGATTGGAGTTTGCCGGAGTCTCGTATGTGAGAATGATGCCTGTGATAAAGCAGGCCGTTAAAATGCAAACCGCGAGGAGCTTTTTCATCTAAGACACTATTGTTCCTGGTTGGCCATATAGCAATGGCGCCTGCTGTCGTCAGACGCCTTCTGTCAAGGTGTGTCCAATATTAGTAGACTTCCCTATTTCTGCGGTAAAAATAAAAGCTAAAATTTGAACCAACTGCCCATTTGTGCACAACTACAAATGTGTCTATGCATTTCTGGACTATCTGCTCACGCAATGAAGGCATGACGCTGCCGCTATGCGAGCATAGCGCAGGAGGTTCGCCCCTTCATGGGCCGGTTCTGGCCCGCTTTCTGGCTGGTTGCCCAAGGGCACTATCCCTGTTAAACAACATGAAAACGCAATGAACGGGCCTATGCATGACTGATTTCTCCTTTACCGGAAGCGGTATTCTCAATGACGCCGATATTACCCAACTGGTCGAAGGCGAGGGGATCCGGTTTGCCTGTCCTCCCGATGCCGATCAGATCCAGCCCGCCAGTCTGGATTTGCGCCTTGGAGCCACCGCCTATCGTGTGCGCGCCTCCTTCCTGCCCGGTCCCAACGAGACCGTTGAAGAGAAACTGGAGCGGTTGCAGCTCCACCAGATTGACCTGACAGAAGGGGCTGTGCTGGAAACCGGCTGTGTTTACATTGTGCCGTTGATGGAAAGTCTGGCCCTGCCAGATTTCATCGAGGCGGCCGCCAATCCCAAGAGCTCCACCGGACGGCTAGACATTTTTACCCGTGTCATTGCAGACAGGTCCCGCCAATTCGATACCATCCCAACCGGTTATCGCGGCCAGCTCTTTCTGGAAGTCAGCCCGCGCACATTTCCCATTGTGGTCCGTGCCGGTAGCCGCTTGACACAGATCCGCTTCCGGCAGGGGCGTTCGCGCCTCAGTGATGCCGAACATCTGGCGCTCCATAACAGCGAAAGCCTTGTCATTGCCTCCGATGATCCCTTTATCGACAACGGCATTGCAGTGTCGATCGATCTGGAAGGAGAAGGCATCATCGGCTATCGCGCCAAGCGCCATAGTGCTGTTATTGATGTCGACAAGCGCGATGCACTCGATATGCTCGATTTCTGGGAACCTATAGCGGGGCGCGGCAAGAATGCACTTATTCTGGACCCGGACCAGTTCTATATTCTGGTCTCGCGCGAAGCGGTGCATGTTCCCCCCTGTTATGCCGCCGAGATGGTACCGTTCGACCCGCTTATGGGCGAATTCCGGGTGCATTATGCTGGCTTCTTCGACCCCGGCTTCGGCGCCTCGGAAGCTGGAGGCAAGGGGAGCCGTGCCGTGCTGGAAGTGCGCAGCCATGAAGTGCCCTTCATTGTGGAGCATGGCCAGTTGATCGGACGTCTCGCCTATGAACGCATGCGGGCACGTCCGACCCGCCTCTATGGCACGGGCATCGGGTCCAACTATCAGGCGCAGGGGTTGAAACTGTCCAAGCATTTCCGGATGGCATGATGCCATGCTGCAAACAATCGAAACCGAATTCTATGCCGAGCTTGAGGAGAAAAAGTCCAAATTTCTGGCTTTCCTCGTGCCTATCGAGCAGTTCGAAGCCCGTCTCGAAGACTTGCGCATAGAGCATCGCAAGGCCAACCATCATGTAACCGCTTTCCGCCTCATTCATGAGGATGATCATATCGAGGAAGGTGCCAAGGATGACGGGGAACCTGCGGGTACCTCTGGCATGCCGATGCTCAAGGTGTTGATCGGGCGTGAAATCATCAATTGTGGCGTGATCGTTGTGCGCTATTTTGGTGGCACCAAGCTGGGGGCAGGGGGATTGGCGCGTGCCTATTCCGGTGTGGCCTCCATGGCACTGGACGCGGCCACGTTGGTGCCCTGGCAACGCATCGTTCAAAAGACCTTTACGGGCCGGTTCGACCAGACCAGCGAAATAGAGCGCCAGATCGCCATGTTGCAGCTGCGCGTGCTTGATCGCAGCTATCATGAAGCCGGTGTCGATATCTTGTTAGAAGGGCCCAAATCAACCATTGAGAGCATGGCTGCTTTCATGCATGAGCTTAATCTCTACTGACACTCTTGAACTTCTCCTCAAACTCCCTCGAATTTTCGTCGCAGTTACCGCGCGTATCTCAAAACGTGTATAAACAAGTAAATTAAATACCTATTATGCAACTTTCTGGTGTTTTTGCCTGAACGATTCACGATTGCTTATCTTCTCTATGAAATGGTTAGGCCGTAACACTTCTCATTGACCAAAAAGTTGCAGGCAATTGTTATGCTTGAGTTGAGCGTATGTTCAAGTTTTGATTTTCTTTCCGAGGAATATAAGGCCCTGTTTGATCAGGCCGATGTCACAGCTTTTCAGCATCCGCTTTGGCATCATGCTATGCAGCAGTATTTGAAGAATTTTCCGGACATTGAGGAGCGCACATTGCAAATGCGCTGCAAGAAATCCGGCTGTCTTGTTGGGCTCGTCCCTCTGATCGCTCGCAAAAAGCTCGGGGCGACCATCCTCGAATATGCCAATATGTGTCTGGTCGACTATGCTTTGCCGACGATGCACAAAGATATCGGAAACTGGATCCCTGACCCGGACTATCTGAGCAAACGACTCCTTGAAACGTTGGGTGCCTACGACGTGCTACGTGTCAAGCACATGCCTGTCAACGATCCTGCCGTGTTGCGACTGTTCCCTTCGGGGCATTTCCAGCGCGCGGAATTTTCCGCCTATATCACGCAACTCGGTCCGGACTATCAGGAATGGCGCCTTGCCAATATTTCCAAAAGCGAGCGCAAACATCGCGACAAGAAAAGGCGCGCGATGATGCGAGAGGGCAACTGGCAAATGCATCGCCTTGTCGATGAAGAGCCCATCCGGGTGGCCATGGATCATCTGAGAGAGTTCCATAAGGAGCGCTACAAGGATCGCCCCGGTGAGGACCTCATTCAGACACAGCACACCTTCGATTTTTATGTCAATCTGGCAATCGAGAATGCCGCAAGCGGCTATGTGCGCCTGTACCAGTTCACCTACGACGATCAGATCGTCGCCGTTCAATATGCCATTGAGCATAATGGTCGCTATCTGATGCTGATGATGGGACTCGATTTCGAGCGGGTGGGGCGCTATTCCCCCGGTCTGCTCATGACGGAAGACCTGATTGAGGAATGCGTCAAGGAAGGTATGAAGGTCTTTGACTTCACCGTTGGAGATGAGCCCTACAAGCTCAAGTTCGGCACGCGTAAAGTGCCCATCTTCACGCTTTGGCATACCCATTCCATGCTTGGCAATGTTGGCCTAACGGTTGCCGAAGCGGTGAACAGGACCGCCATGTCCGAGCGTCTACGTCGCTGGGTATCCTGATAGGGAAGGCAAGCGTCCTGCCCGCCTTTCGTCTTCATTGTCAAAGGTGCCTGGGGGCGGGAAACAGCGTAACGGGATCGCCTTCCTGCCACACAGGCCACTTGCAGAAAATACTCATGAACAATTCCGAGGTTTCGTGCCCGACGAGCCATTTGCGCAGGGCTATAGGTGCATTGGTGTCGAACCAGTCCCTATCGGTATTGGCAAATTGCCGCACAAACGGAAAAAGCGCGATATCGGCAAGGCTCGGGCGCGAGCCGAACAAATGAGGCGAAAGCTCAAGGCGCGCCTGCAGCGAGGCCAGAGCCACCATGGCCATGGACCGATGCACCACCTCATCGGCATTCTCATATCGACTTGAATATTTGTAGCGGTCCAGATGATGCTTGAAGGAGCCATCTAGCTCCCCAATCAGGGCCAGCATGTCATCCAACGTCTCTTCTTCTGGTGAGAGCCAGTCCTGCGGGTCATTCTGCTTGAGGGCCCAGAGCATGATATCAAGGCTCTCTTCGATCACCGTCCCGTCGGGCAAAAGCAGCACCGGTACCGTGCCCTTGGGGGAGATTTCCAGCATATGAGCCGGCTTGTCCCTTAGAACGATCTCTCTGAGTTCGACAGGAATGCCAGACGCAAACAGCCCCATTCGTCCGCGCATGGCATAGGGGCAGCGGCGAAAGGAATAGAGAATGGGAAGGGTATTGGAGCTAGGCATTCTGGTTGTAAATCCCGTCTTGTGGATGGTCCACTGACCAAAGCCCCCAATCAAGGCAGCAAAATGACTGCGCAAGGCAGGGTGTGAAAAGCCTGTTGCTTGCATTCTGCCTTTCGACCCCATTCTAGAAGCTGTTACTTGCCGCTGCCTTGCGCCTTGATCAGGGTACGCAGCTCGGAAATCTCGGTGCGTAGGGCCTTGACCTCGGCCATCACGCCTTCGGTTTCCGAATGCAGCGCCGCACGGTCGGCTTCTGCCGTGGCTTCATGTTCGGACTGCATCGCCGAAACGATGATACCGATAAAGAGGTTCAACACCGTAAAGGAGGTCGCAAGAATGAAGGGCACAAAGAAGAGCCAGGCATAGGGGTGGGCTTCCATAACCGGTCGCACGATGCCCATGGACCAGCTTTCCAGTGTCATCACCTGAAACAGCGTATAGGCCGACTCGCCAAGACTGCCGAACCAGTCGGGGAACTCTGCGCCATAAAGCTTGGTCGCCATCACGGCAAACACGAAATAGAGCAAACCCAGAAGCAAGGTGATCGACCCCAGCCCGGGCAATGCTTCCAACAATGCACCCACCACGCGCCGTAAGGATGGCACAAAACTGATGAGCCGCAGAACACGCAGCACTCTGAAGGCACGCAACACTGAAAGAGCGCCGGTCGTCGGCATAAGGGAAACGGCGACCACCGAGAAATCAAACAGGGACCATGGATCGGTGAAAAAGCGCTGCCGGTGAACCAGCAACCGCATGGCTATTTCCACCACAAAGACCACGAGAATGGTCCGGTCGACAATATGGAACAGGCCACCAAAACGGGCTTCCGCCGCAGGCCATGTTTCCAGTGCCAGAGTGATCGCATTCAGAACGATAAGCCCGGTAATGCCGAGTTCGAAGGGCCGGGAGCCGAGAATTGTTTTGATGCGGTCCAACATACGAATGAAATCCTGTCGCAAAGCCATTTAGGTTTGAAGAAACAAAAGCGTTAACTGGCAGAAATTGGGTACTTGAAAAGAGAATTCAAGATGGAAATAGGTAGTTTCATGCATAAGGCGCTGCGGTTTGTCAAATGACGTGCGCAAAGCCCGTTCTCTCCTTCGAGCGTTAAGCGAATGGGAGGCAGAAAAGAAAACTGTTCGCACCGTCAAAAAACTGACAAAAAAGCAGCTCTGCCATCTTGAGCAAATGGCTCAGTGTGATAGATACACTCTATCCTGATGCGATGCCCGATTGGGCGTTGCCAGAAGGCGGGTGTAGCTCAATGGTAGAGCAGGAGCTTCCCAAGCTTAAGACGAGGGTTCGATTCCCTTCACCCGCTCCAACCGGCTCTTTCCAAACAAGCAAACTCGGCTCAGTCATCCAGATCACAGCCACTCGATAAACTGGCCATGCGGACCGGTGCGGGCAATTGCATGTCCATTGCGGGACAAGACGAAGGCGCCGGGATGAGCCTCGAGTATTGCGGAGGGCGCCACATCGGGAAGCGTACGCACGCTTTCATTGGCCAGCCACTCTGCTCCCAAATCCTTCACCAGTACAGCAAATTCCTTTCGCGCCTCTGGTGAGACATAGGTCAGCACGGCCGTGTGAAAGATAACGAGACGCGTTCCCGACGGGGCCTCGGAGGCTAGAGCTTCAGTCTGCGCAATAAGATCTCCGGCGATGACGCGGGGCGGCTGGCTTTTCGCCATCTCAATCGCTGCCTCCAGTCTGGTGCGCCGTGTTTTCTGTTCTGGCCAGACAAGTGTCTTTAGCCAATCCATGTCTTCATCCTTGCCAACATCCAGTGGATTGAGATCCAGACCCGCTCGCCATGCGATTTGTGGATGGGCGTGCGGGAGTGGCGTTTGTGCCGAGGCTTGGCAAGGGAAGACAGGACCACCCTGTCTAGCCGGGGCCAGAACCGAGCGTCCATAGTCGTAGCCATAGAGGTCGGGCAACAGGCAGAGGCCAGCGGATGCTCCAACCTCAAGAATCGCCAGAGGCCCCTCGAGCTGGGCGAAAGCTGGAAGAAAACAGGCACAACGCCCCGGTTCATTGGTTTGCGTTGAGCGAGACAGAATAACCGGCACGATCGCGTCCCAGGCGCCCAGAGCATGTCGAGCGAAGTCCGTATCCTGATCGGGCAAGCCGATCACATGGCGTGTTGCGGCAAATAGCAGGTTAGGCTGTTGCTTGCCCGAAGGGAGCTGCAAAAGCAACTCGAGAAGTGTCCCGCTTTCGGCAACCGAACAGGCATAGGCTTCATAGGTTGGAGAAATGCCACTGGCTTCGCGCTTGGCAAAGGTACGGTAGCTATCGGCGAGTGTTTCCATCCTCATCATAGGCCTTGTCTTGTCCTTCATGGTGGTCCCGTAAATAAGGTGGGGCAATCGCTGCCTGTCTTTTCAGGCTTGGCTGCACAAGAAACGGGTCGCCTTCATGACCGGCTGACTGGGATAAGTAAGCACCAATTCAAGGGGTGTTTGCAATGATACAAACTGTGATGGAACTCGTCGTTTTCCTCTTTCCGCTCGCCTATAGCCCGGGGCCTGGCAATATGTTCTTTGCCGCAAATGGCGCAAGATTCGGCTTTCGGGCGACGATGCCGGCAAATCTCGGCTATCACATCGCCACATGGCTGGTTACTGCCGCAATCGGATTTGGCTTTCTGGCGGCAATGGAGCGGGTCCCCCACTTGCTGGCTTATCTGAAAGTGGCCGGATCTCTCTATGTTTTCTGGATTGCGTGGACCCTGCTAAGGGCCGGTGTCTTGAAGGGGAGTGCAACGCCAAAAGCTGCGGGCTTTGGGGATGGTGCATTGCTGCTGATTTTAAATCCAAAAGCCTACGTCATCATTGCCTTGATGTTTACGCAGTTTCTTGAAGGGGACAGCGGTGAGCAGATTGGCCAGATTATGCTCATAACGACCGTGTTCACGGTGAACAACATGGTCGCCTTTGTGCTTTGGACCCTGACGGGAGACACCCTTGGGGTCATCTTTCGTGCACCCCATAGCTCCAGACACCTGAATTTGGTGTTCGGCAGCCTCTTGGCCGGGGTTGCCTTATGGATGTTGGTCTCGTGAGGCCCATATACTCTGAGGGCCCCACGCAATTCCTGCGAAGCTTTGGGGTAAGGAGGCGCGTGAGCCAGCGTTTCGCCAAAGCTGGATAGCCTTATTGGTCGAACACGGAGAAAAAGGTGTGCCGAATTGCATCGGCATCGCAGCCGAGGGCGACGTGGGACGGCAATCGGGTCTTGGATTGACTGCGGCATGTTTGCCCGCTGGCTTCCCCTTCCATAACGGCTTCAAGCGCCATGGACTCCATGGTAAAAAGTCCCGGATAAAGAGCCGCGATGATCGCCATCGGATCATGCAGGCCGCAACCGGATAGGCCAATGCTTTTATAAAAGTCCAGATAGAAGGCCCCGAGCTCTTTGAGAAACGGGCCGACCGGGTGCTTTCTGGTGGCAATATGGCTGAAGTCCTGCTCATCAAGTAGCACTTTGAGCGTCACATCAAGACCCACCATGGTGACATTTGCCCCTGAGGCCAAAACGACGTCCAGCGCATGAGGATCATGGAAGGCATTGGCCTCCGCATAGGGTGAAACATTGCCGCGCACATCCAGCGCTCCACCCATGAAAACGATCTTGTCCACATTTCGTGCAAAGTTTGTATCCATTTGGAGAGCACGGGCGATATTGGTGATCGGGCCGATCGGGCAAATGACCAACTTCCCCCGGTGGCGCTCTGCCATCTCGCATAGAAACTGAGCTGCGGCCAGCGGGCTGGCTGTGCCTGTGGGGGCGGGAGCAGGCAAATGGCCCAGTCCTTCAAGGCCATGAACCCGTGTTTTGGGAGCAAAGGGAGGAAGCGTCAACGGCTTTTCAGCCCCGGATGCAACGGGAATGGAAAGTCCCATTTTTTCCGCAAGATAGAGAGCGTTACGAGTCGCCTGCGCTGTGGTCACATTGCCAAAAATCGTGGTCAGACCGAGCAACTCAATGTCTGGATGCAGGGCGGCATAGGCAATGGCCAGGGCATCATCAATGCCCGGGTCCGTATCAATAATCAGCTTCACAGAAGTTAAATCCCAAATAGAAATCGTCTTTGGGCACATCCTGCCTCCGGCCCCGTCAAAAAATGACAAGACGGACACAGCGAGGCCAAGAGCGCTACTTTGCACAGGATTTGGTCAAAATCAACGCTTGCACAATTCCGTGCATTTTGTATTTACTCGATATTTCCAACAGGAAAATTCTTTTCCAGCTCGAAAAAACAGGAACATTCCCCGCTATGCTGTCTTTTTCTTCTTCCATCCGCGCAACGACTGTTGCGATCGCTCTGACCCTTCCTGCTTTCGCGCATGCGCAAGATACACTGGTGGTCTCCAACTGGGGCTATTCTAACAATTTCTACCAGCCCTTCGTGTTTGAGCCATTTGAAAAAGCCCACAATGTCAAGATTGTCACGGAAAGCGGCGGCGCTCCGGAACGCCTGAACAAGGCTCGCATTCGCGGCGGTGTCGACGTTATCCTGCTGACCGATAAATTTTCCCAGATCGGCATCAATCAGGGCGCTTTCGAGACCATCGATTCTTCCAAGCTGACCCATCTTGATGAGCTGTATGAAGTGGCCAAGCATCCGCAGGGTGAATATGGTCCTGCCTACACCTTCGGTCGCTATGGCATTGTCTATGACAAGACCCGCACCGACACGCCGATCACATCCTGGTGCGATCTGTGGCGTGATGATTTCAAAGACTCCGTCGCCATGCCTGCCTTCAACACGACCGGTGGTCCGCTCACCGTGATGATGGCTGCGAAATGCGCAGGCACAGATGCCTTCAAGGATCCTGAAGCTGCTTTTGCCAAAATGGCCGAGTTGAAGCCGAATATCGTCAAGACCTTCTCTTCAGGCTCCGAGCTGACCAACCTGCTGTCCACCGGCGAAGCCTTTATCGGCCTTGCTCAGGATTATGCCTTCCCTGCCATCAAGGCAGCCAACCCGAATATCGGTTGGGCGGAGCTTGACGAAGGCGACTTCGCCATGATGAACACCTACAACATTCCGAAAAATTCCAAGAACAAGGAATTGGCGCTGAAATTCATCGATTTCTCGATCTCTGCACAGGTGCAGAAAGACGGAGCTGTCGAACTCGGTGCAGGCTCTGGCCCGATCAACAAAACGGTCGAGTTGACCGACGAACAGGCTAGCGGCCTGGTTTACGGACAGGACCAGGTTGAGAAAATGCAGACCACTCCCATCAAGCAACTGCTTGAAGTGAATGATGCATGGGAAAAACTCTGGAACAAGACATTCGGGTTCTGATTTGTCTACACAACCTTCTTTATCGATAACAAAGCGCATGGCCGCTTTGGGCCCATGGTTGCTGGTTCTGCCAGCAACCATGTTGCTTTTTCTGCTCCTTGTGTTGCCCGTTGCCGGCACGCTCAAGGAGAGCTTTGACGGTGCGTCAGGCGGCTTGTTGGACAACTATCAGGCATTCTTTGCCGATGAGTTCAATCGCGTTGTTCTGATCCGCAGCTTCAAGATTGCTTTCATGTCCACGTTCGTGTCACTCGTGGCGGGCTTTCTGGGCGCTTATATGATCGCCAATGCCTCACCCAACCTCAAGCGCGTGTTGCTGATCCTGTCGGTCTTCCCGCTGCTGACCAGTGTTGTTGTGCGGTCTTTCTCCTTCATGGCAATCCTTGGGCGTAACGGGGTGGTCAACACGCTCTTCCTCAAGATCGGACTGATCGACCAGCCGCTGGAACTGCTGTTCACGCAAGGCGCGGTGGTGGCCGGTCTTGCCTATCTCTTCACGCCCCTGATGATCCTGTCGCTGGTTGGTGTGTTGGAGAATATCGACGACGATCTTTATGCCGCTGCGGGCTCGCTTGGCGCCAGCCCGGTTGGTGTTTTCTTCCAAGTGACGCTGCCGCTTGCGGTGCCGGGCATGATCGTTGGTTCGATCCTTGTCTTTACCGGCAGTCTGGCGACCTTCGTTACGCCCGTTCTGCTTGGGGGCGAACAACAGATGACCCTGTCTACCCTGCTTTATCGCAAGGCCATGATTTCATTTGACTGGGCTGCGGCCAATACCATCGCTGCGATCATGATGGCCATCACCATCACATGCGTGATCGCCATGGGGGCACTTGCGAACCGGATCGCCGCGGGGAGGAAAATGCGATGAGCGCCAGAAAGATCAATCCTCTCTCCAAAATTGCAGGCTGGCTGGTGGTCTTCTATCTGGCCGGACCGATCATTATCGTGATCGGCACCTCTGTCAGTGATACGCCTTTTCTGGCCTTTCCGCCTCAGGGCTTTACGCTGAAATGGTATCACAAGGTTTTCGAGCTCAACAATTTCGTTGAAAGTTTCATCACGTCCATGGAAGTGGCGTTCGGCGGAACAATGATTGCGCTGATCGCAGGCCTCGCCGCTGCCTATGCCCTGTCGCGCTATAAGGTGCGGCTGCCCGCTTGGTATGGCTCTATCTTCTTCCTGCCCTTCTTCATCCCCGAGATCGTGTTCGGCTTTTCCATGCTCAAGACGCTGATCGTGCAGTTCGATTTACCGATCCTGCCTTCACTGATGCTGGGCCACGCGATCCTGTGTTTGCCCTATATCGTACGGGTCATCGGGGCGAGCCTTGCCGGGTTCGATTTCTCCATTCAGGAAGCGGCCGTCAGCCTTGGCATGCATCCGGTCAAGGCCTTCTGGTCCATCGTGCTGCCCAACATCCGCTCCGGCGTCATCGCGGGTGCCGTCTTGGCCTTCATTACTTCGCTGAACGACATGGCGGTGGCCCTGTTTCTTACGGGACCGGGGGTTTCCACCTTGCCGATTGAAGTCTTCACCTATGTTCAGCAGTTTTTCGATCCGACCGTCAGCGCCGTGTCCGTGCTGCTCATGGCCGTGACCATTGGTGTCATGGCTCTCATCGAGCGCAGTCTGGGCCTGTCCAAGACGATTAAATAACAGGAGCTGAAATGGCACAGAACGCCGTTATCCTACAAGATCTTGTTGCTCACTATGGCCCGACGCAGGTGCTGCACGGGCTTAATCTGACCATTGCCGAGGGCGAGCTGGTTTCCTTGCTTGGCTCTTCTGGTTGCGGCAAGACCACAACCCTGCGCCTGCTGGCGGGCTTCCTTCAGCCAACCAGCGGCCAGATCACCGTTGCGGGCAAGGATGTCACCAAGCTGCCGCCGCATAAGCGCGACGCGGGCATCGTGTTCCAGAATTACGCCCTTTTCCCCCATCTCACTGTGGCTGAGAATGTCGGCTTCGGGCTCAAACAGCGAAAGGTGGCCGCGCCGGAACGCAAGGCCCGTGTGGATGCCATGCTGGAGCGTGTGGGACTTGTTGACTATGCCAATCGCTTACCAGCGGCCCTTTCTGGCGGTCAGCGTCAGCGCGTGGCCTTGGCACGTGCTCTGGCCATCAATCCGCCGCTGTTGATGTTCGATGAACCGCTCTCGAACCTTGACGCAAAGCTGCGCGTGGATATGCGCGTGGAAATTCGCGAGCTGCAAAAGGCCAATGGCCGCACCGCAATCTATGTGACCCACGATCAGGAAGAGGCTTTCTCCATTTCCGATCGTGTTGCCATCATGAATGCAGGCCGCATCGTCCAGCTTGATACCCCCGAAGTGCTCTATCGTCGCCCCAACAGTGCCTTTGTCGCCCGTTTCGTCGGCTTTGACAATCTCATTGAGATGAAAGTGGTCAAACGCGAAGGCGATCTGGTCACCGCAGAAGTCGAGGGCGGGGCATTGATCACCCTGTCGCAAGCCGAAACCGGCCCGCTTGAGGATCGCTTCGTGGTTGGTGCCCGCCCCGAGGGCATAGAGCTTACGGCCGATCCTTCCAACGCCATCGCGGGCAAGCTTTTGACCCGCTCCTATCTTGGCCGCTCCTACCAATATAAGGTCGACACGCCGACCGGCATGCTGATTGCTAACGCCCCGCTGACGCAATTGCATGAAGAGGGCGGCGCCATCAATCTGAAATTCAATTTCGAGCATTGCTGCATTCTGCCGGTAGAGGAAAACTGATATGTCCCGTTCCATTGTTGCCGCCGCCGCACAGCTGGGGCCAATCCAGCGCAGTGATGACCGCAAGTCTGTCGTCAAGCGCCTCATTGCCTTGCTGGAAGAAGCTGCGAGCCGGGGCGCTGAGCTGGTTGTCTTCCCCGAACTGGCGCTGACCACTTTCTTTCCCCGCTGGCACCTGACTGACAGGGAAGAAATCGATGCCTTCTATGAAAAGCAGATGCCGGGGCCGGAAACCCAGCCCCTGTTCGATGCCGCCAAGCGGCTTGGTATTGGCTTCTATCTCGGCTATGCCGAAATCGCCGTCGAAGACGGAGAGACCAACCATTACAACACTGCCATATTGGTGGATCGGGCTGGCACACTTGTCGGCAAATATCGCAAGGTTCATTTGCCCGGATGGGACGAGCCGCAAGCCGATCTGGAAGCTCAGCATCTGGAGAAATATTTCTTCAAGCCGGGCAATTATGGTTTCAAGGTCTGGAAGACCATGGGCACCCGTATCGGCATGTGCATTTGCAATGACCGGCGCTGGGCTGAAACCTACCGTGTAATGGCCTTGAAGGGCGCGGAAATGATTCTTGTGGGCTATAACACTCCCATTGATCACACCGGCGTCTATGATTTTGACAGCTTGACGGAATTCCACAATCAGCTCTCCATTCAGGCCGGTGCCTACCAGAATTCCACCTGGGTTGTGGCAACCGCCAAGGCTGGTTTGGAAGAAGGCTCCAACATGATCGGGCAGTCGATGATCGTTGCGCCTTCCGGTCAGATTGCTGCCATGGCTCTGGGCACGGGCGACGAGGTGATCACTGCGCGGTGCGACCTTGATATGGCTGCGCTCTACCGCCGGACCATCTTCGACTTTGCCCGCCATCGCGAGCCAAAGCATTATGGTATCATCACCCAGACCAAGGGACCGATCATCAGCGATGATGACGAGGCCTGATCAAGGATGGCTCTCATGAGCCGACACAAAGGGGATAGAACCGTGTCCGTGGACCAAGACATGTCATTTGTGAAACCGGAGGAGAGACAATCTTCCGTGTCCCAGATCATCTCGGACTTGCGTAAGAAGAATGGTTGGACCCTGGCTGAAATGTCCAAGCGGACTGGTGTTTCCATCTCCTCTTTGTCGAAAATCGAAAATGGTCAGAGCCAACCGGCCTATAGCGTTCTGACCCGTCTGGCCTCCGGCCTTGATGTCGATTTTGCCGAGCTGGTGGGAGCAGAAGCCCCCAAGCAGCGCTGTGTTGGCGCGGCACGCACCATCAGTCGGGCAGGGGAGGGCAAGAAGCTCTCCAATGACATGGGGCTCTATGAATTGCTCTCGACCGAGCTGGCGGCCAAGCTGCTCCAGCCCATGGTCATCGAGGTCAATCCGCGCGTCAGCGGACATCCGGCTCCGCAAAGCGCCCATTCGGGCGAAGAGTTCGTCTATGTGCTCGAAGGGGATGTCATTTTCGAGATGGACCCTTATGCACCGACGCTGATGTCGACCGGCGACTCGGTCTATTTCGATGCAGCCCAGACCCATAGCTTCTATGCTGTGGGCCCCAAGACAGGGCGTATCCTGTCCATTTGCTCGGCCGATACCGTTGACCTGCTGACAAAAAATCTGGATAAAAAATGATCACAGCAAAATCCGAAGTTCAAATCCGCCAGCAACTGACCCTCGTTGCGCTGGGCAAAGCGCCTGCCGATCTTGTGCTGCATGTGGGCAAGCTGCTCGACACTGCCACGCGCACATGGTCGAGCGCACAGGAAATCGTAATCAAGGGCGACCGGATCGCCTATGTCGGTCCTATTGGCTCGTGGACAGGGGCTTGCGAAACCATCGTCAAACGCCCTGACCTGATGGCCATTCCGGGGCTTGGCGAAGTGCATAAGCATATTGAAAGCTCGCATTTGACGCCGGAGTGGGAAGCCGCCCTCGTGTTGCCTCGTGGCAATACATGGACCTGCGAAGCCAGCCACGAATTCTCCAACGTGCGCGGGTCGCGCACCGTGGAATTCTGGCTTGAAGCCCGCAAGCAGGGTTCACCCCTCAAGATTTTCCCTCTTCCCGGCTCTGCTGTGCCCCCCACCGCCTATGAACATGGCGGCGGATATCTGGGCTATGACGAGCAGAAAGACTTCATCGGCAATTCCATGATGGTGGCGGGCTTGGACGAAGTCATGGACTGGCCAGCCGTCTGGAACCCGGAAAACGCCTCTCACAAGCGGCTCTGGGGTATGATCGAAGCAACCTTTGAAGCCCGTGGCGTGGTCGAAGGTCATGCAGCAGGCCTCAAGGACCTGCCCACCATCAATGCCTTTGCCGCAGCAGGCCTTGCTTCGGACCATGAAGCATGGACCGCTGAGGAATTCTGGGACAAGCTGACCCACGGTCTGTTCATCGAATTGCGCCCCCATTCCATGCCGGAGGTCTTGCAGGGCCTCATCGAAAAGGGGCTTGGAGACTGGTCCCAGATTGCCTTTACCACCGATGACCGTTCGGCCTCGGAAACACTGGAAAAAGGCGCAACCGATTACAATGTTCGTCTCGCTATCCAATCTGGCCTGAAGCCGGAAATCGCCATTCAGTGCGTGACCATCAACCCGGCGCGCCACATGCGGCTCACCCCATGGGTGGGCTCTCTTACGCCGGGGCGTTTTGCCGATATCGTGCTGCTCTCCGATCTGGAAAGCTTCGAGATCGCTGAAGTCTGGGCCGATGGACGGCAGGTCTCTGAAGGCAAGCGCTTCACTGACCCTGTGCCCGAAATCAACTGGCCGGACTGGGCGCGCAACACGGTGCAAGTCGGCGGCACACTCAGCGCTGCGGATTTTGCCATTCCCGCGAAGGCCGGACGGGAAACGATGTCAGCGGCGGTGCTGCGCCCGTTCCATTGGGAGGAGGACTTCCTCACCTATGAGCTGCCGGTGAAAGACGGTTTGGTTCAGCGGGATGTCAGCCGCAACATCACCAAATTTGCCATTGTTGACCGGTTCTCCGGCACAAAATCCCTCTCGAAAATGTTCTGGGCAGGCACTGGGCCGAGCACGCCCGATTGCGCGCTTGCCAGCTCTCTGGCGCATGACAAGCATAATGTCTGGTGCGTTGGCTCGTCCGATGAAGCGATGGCCATGGCCGTCAATGCCTTGTCAGAAATCGGTGGCGGCTGGGCTCTAGTGCGGGACAACAAGGTCGTTGCCACCGTGCGCTATGAGGTGGCCGGGCTGATGTCCTCCCGCTCCGCAGAAGCGCTGGATGCGGACATGCAAAAGCTCTATGCGGAGGGCGCAAAGATCGACTGGATGTTCGAGCCCTCTTCTTCGCCGCGCTGGTGGGCTGGTTTCCCCGAGCGGTTAGCCTTTGCCACCCTTACCTGTGCTCCATGGCGCTGGGTGCTGGTTGCTCCCGCTGAGGGCATCCCGGAGGGGCTCGTCAATGTTGCGACCGGTGAAACCCATCCGGTGGTCTGGTAATCGGGTGCGCAGCGAACGAGCAAGAAGCAAGAGACTATGACAAGTAACCTTCATATCAATTCCGACCGCCTGTGGCAGAGCCTTGAAGACATGGCCAAAATCGGCCCCGGTGTGGCAGGCGGCAACAATCGCCAGGCCGTGACGGACGCAGATGGCGAGGCCCGAACCCTGTTTGCCGATTGGTGCAAACAGGCTGGCCTGACCATGGCTGTCGATACAGTCGGCAACATGTTCATGATGCGACCGGGAACCGACCCTGACGCCTTGCCCGTTTATCTTGGCTCTCATCTGGATACCGTTCCTGCAGGGGGCCGTTATGACGGTGTACTCGGGGTGTTGGCCGGGCTTGAACTGGTGCGCACGCTCAATGAGGCTGACATCAATACCAGACACCCAATCGTGGTGGTCAACTGGTCCAACGAAGAAGGCGCTCGGTTTCATCCAGCCATGCTTGGCTCGGGCACCTTCATCGGCAAGCAGGATCAAGCCTTTGCCTATGGGCGCGAAGATATGGATGGCAAACGCTTTGGCGATGAATTGAAGCGCATCGGCTGGGCGGGGGATGAAGCCCCCGGAAACCGCAAGATGAAATCCTATTTCGAGCTGCATATCGAGCAGGGGCCGGTGCTGGAAGCTGCGGGCAAGGAAATCGGCGTCATCACCCATTGTCAGGGCATGAAGCGCCCGCAATATACTCTCACTGGCAAAGCGGTGCATACCGGCTCGACCCCGATGCATATGCGCATCAATGCGGGCCTCGCTGCAGCCCGTATCACCGAAGTGGTGCAGGAAGTCGCAATGGCCGAGCAGCCGAACGCCGTGGCCGGGATCGGCAAGATGGTCTATGAGCCTTGTTCACCCAACGTGCTGCCGTCGACTGTGCTCTTCACCATCGATATTCGCACTGTGGATGCTGCCAAGCTGCAACGCATGTATGACACCATCTGGCAAAGAACGGAAAAAATCTGCGCTGACCTGGGTGTTGGCTGTGCGGTGGAAGAGGTCGGCTCTTTTGATCCGGTCACCTTTGCACCAGAGCTGGTGGATATCGTGCGGACCTCCGCCGAGGGGTTAGGGCATGAGCATATGGATATGGTGTCCGGCTCAGGCCATGATGCCTGCTGGATTGCCGAAGTGGCTCCCGCAGCGATGATCATGTGTCCCTGTGTCGATGGCCTGTCACACAATGAGGCCGAATCCATTTCGCCTGAATGGGCCGCTGCCGGTGCCGATGTGCTGCTTCACTCGGTGTTGAAGGTCGCAGGCTAAGCCGATCAACCATGATCCTTTGTTGCGGAGCCAGAGATGGGAGTGTTTCGCGTAATTCATTAAGCGAAATGCCAAGAAATAAATTTCATCGGGTTGGGGAAAGATTGGGGGGGCTTCAGGCTTCAAGCGGGGCATTTTGAGGTTTTTCAGCGCGGTTTAAGAAAAAGCGGACAAAGAAAACCGCAGCGCAAAAACAAAATTGAATTTCGCGCAAAGCTATCCGTCGACTGAAAAAGTCGCCTGCAAACATGTCTTGTTTATAGCTATTCTAATATCATAAGTCCATTGCCTGGCACAATGCGACAAAGTTTCCCTCCCGCTAGAATAGGCGTGTCATAACCGACTGGGAGGACCTTATGACCACAAAAAGCCTAAGGTCAATGCTTGCCTGCGCTGTTTTCCTGGCAGTGCCGACAGCTGCATTGTCCAACGATCTGTTGGAAGAAGCAAAAGACTATTTCGAACCGATCCCGTCTGTTGTTCCTTCAGTGAAGAACAACGCCGTAACGGGTGACAAGATTGAATTGGGCAAAATGCTCTTTTTCGATCCGCGTCTCTCCTCATCGGCCCTGATTTCTTGCAATACTTGTCACAATCTGGGCATGGGGGGCGACGATAATTTGGAAACATCGATCGGTCACGGTTGGCAGAAGGGACCACGCAATGCACCCACCGTGCTGAATGCCGTGTTCAACATCGCCCAATTCTGGGATGGCCGTGCCGAAGATCTCAAGGCTCAGGCCAAGGGGCCGGTGCAAGCCGGTGTTGAAATGGCCTCCTCGCCAGCTCGTGTCGAAGCAACGCTTAAAAGCATGCCTGCTTATGAAGTCGCGTTTGCCAAGGCATTCCCGGGAGAAGACAGCCCGATCAGTTTCGACAATATGGCCAAGGCCATCGAAGCCTTCGAAGCAACCCTGATTACGCCCTATTCACGCTTTGACCAGTTTCTGGAAGGAAACACAAAGGTGATGAATGAGGAGGAGCAGGCCGGTCTGCAGCTCTTCATCGATACGGGCTGCGCTTCCTGCCATGCAGGGGTCAATCTCGGAGGCGAAGGCTACTATCCGTTTGGAGTTGTCGAAAAACCGGGGGCAGACGTTCTGCCCGCAGGTGACAAGGGCCGCTTTGCTGTGACACAGACAGCCGATGAAGAATATGTTTTTCGCGCTGGACCGTTGCGTAATATCGAGTTGACCGCACCTTATTTCCATTCCGGCAAGGTTTGGGATCTTGAACAGGCTGTCGCCATTATGGGGACAAGCCAGTTGGGTGAGGATTTGTCTGATGACGAGATCAAGAAGATCACGGCCTTCTTGAAAACGCTAACCGGAGAACAGCCAAGAGTAGATTATCCAATTCTTCCGGTTGAAACATCTGAAACACCAAAGCCAGAGTTGATGGTTGTAAAATAACTCAGTTTTAGTGTGTTTGCAGTAATAGCCTGACCTTTCCGGAGTATTTCGGGAAGGTTATTTTGTATTTATACCACTTAAGAGTTGTGGGTGTATCTGATGTTTTCCAAACTGAGTTTGGATGTAACGAGAAAAATGTGAATTAATGGATTTATTGTTTCTTAAATACTATATTAACTACGATCTATAACCCGCCCTTTAGGCTTTCTAAATAGAATTAACAGCTATTATCAAAGCAAGGGATGATTTATGGGTGTCGCTTCAGGTCGTCAGAAAGTGAATTTTGGGGCCATTGTCATTGTGGCCTGTGTTGGCGTTTTTCTCGCCCTGACCTTCTCCAATGTCTTTTTGCTGAACCGCTCTGGCGAAATCGCCAATACAGTGCGTCATCAACAGGAGCGCAAGCTTGTTGAGCACGAGCTGAATAATTTCCTGATCCTGTTTGCCCATGCCCAATCGCAGATTTCCGATTGGGATGCCTCCTATGATGCCTTCATGGGAGAGATTGATGACGAGTTTGTCTTTGACAATATCACTGACTGGCTGTGGGGGGACTTCGGCATTCTGATGACCTATGTGGTTACCCCGGCCAACAAAACCAAAGTGGCAGTTCTCAAAGAGACGCGGCTCAAGGCGGGGCAGGGTGAATATATCATTGAGGAAAATATTGATCTGGTAGAAGAAGCGCGGGCGAAATTCCAAAAGGAATTCACCACAGACAAGCCCATGCCGGCAGCTCAATTGCTCAAGGACATTCTGGCTGGTCCTGAGGAAGGACGCTTCGCTTGGTCCATTCGCCCCGTCAATGGTCGCCTGTCCTATGTTATCGCTCAGGCTGTCGCGCCAAACCGGGCCGTTGAGTTGGGTAACTATGAACCGGATGTGCTATTTACAGTCAAGCAGATCAACAAGGATTACATTGCGGCAGCCAGTGAAAAGCTGGTTGTTGAAGACTTTCATTTCGACTATCTCGATAGCGTGAAAAATGAAATCGGATATTTACCGCTTGTTACCTTGCCCGATGGGCGTATCGCCCACGCTCGTTGGACGCCAGACGATCCTTCAAGAGCCATTTGGCAGCAGACACTGCCAGTTCTGGCTGTTCCTTTCTTCATCACCGCGCTTGCGCTTGTTGCCATCGCGTGGCGGTTCAGCTTTATGCTGCGCGCGCTGCAGAAAAGCGAGGAACAGAACCGGTTTCTGGCGCTTCATGATGCCTTGACGGGGTTGCCCAACCGCCTGTTCTTTGATCGGGAGCTGGAAGAAACGATCCTGCAGAGAAAACAGAAGCGGTGTGCCATCATCAGCCTTGATCTGGATCGCTTTAAAGCCGTCAATGACAATTATGGGCATCAGGCGGGTGATATGGTTCTGTCTACCGTCTCTGAGCGTATCTCGGAGCGTCTGGGCTCATCGGGCATGGCGTCGCGGGTAGGGGGCGATGAATTCGGCATTCTGCTTTATGATCATCTGGAGCAGGATAAGTTGGAATGTTTGTGCGAGGATCTCATCGTTGCCGTGAACATTCCGGTTCCTGTGCCCGGTGGTGTTGCTGAAGTTGGCGCGTCGATTGGCGTGGCACGCTGGCCCGAGGATGCCTTTACAGTGAAAGCCATTTTGCGCCGTGCCGACGAAGCACTCTATATTTCAAAGCAAAATGGCCGAGGACGGGTTACATTCGTTTCGCAGCAGGAAAAGGCAACCCCGCGCTCCGATCCCGAGGAGGAAGGCCGGCGCATTCAACAGCTCAAGGCCCTGCTCGCCAAAACCGGTTAGCTCTTGAGAAGAGCGTCCTGCTGTGCCTTGCCAAAGCCGACGATGATGGTGTCCGCCGTTTCAATGACAGGACGCTTGATGAGTGTGGGGGAGGCGAGCATCAGCGCGCGCGCCTTGCCTCCATCCAGATCCTGTTTCTCTGTGTCATCCAGCGCGCGCCAAGATGTGGAGCGTCGATTGAGCAGCGCCTCCCAGCCCAAAACAGAAAGCCAACGATCCAGATCTTCGCCAGTAAAATCGCCGCTGCGAAGATCCATAAACGATACCGGCCTGCCGGCGTTTTCCAGTGCTTTGAGCGCCTTGCGGCAGGTGTCGCATGTCTTGATACCGAATAGCTTCATGGTGTCCATATCCTTCTGCCAAGGAGGGAATCAATCAGTCGTCGGCCAGAGCCTAGGCAAAGCCTGAACAAGAAGAAAGGACTATTCGGACTTTGCGACAGGGTGATGCTATTTCTTCTCGATACCCATCATAGCTTCATCGCCCCAAAGCTCTTCTATCCGTGCATCGCGGCCGCAGGCAAAGCGATAATAGGTGTAGCGAATGGGGTTCTTGTTATAATAGTCCTGATGATAGTCCTCGGCGGCAAAAAATGGTGCTGCGGGACTGATTTCCGTTGCAATCGGAGCTCCAAGCTTCCCGCTTTCCTCCAGCGCTTTCTTCGACGCTTCTGCGATTTTGGCCTGTTCGTCATCAAGTGTATAGATAGCGGTGGTGTAGCTATGGCCGCGGTCGCAGAACTGGCCACCTCCATCCGTCGGATCGACCGAGCGCCAGAAAATGTCCAACAACTTGTCGTAGCTGACCTTGTTGCTGTCATAGGTGATGCGCACAACTTCGCGGTGGCCTGCTGCGCTGTGGTTCTTGTAGGTCACATTGTCGGTCGTGCTTCCGCCCGAATAGCCAGACACTGTTTCCAGCACGCCGGGCACATGGTCAAAATCGCTCTCCACGCACCAGAAGCACCCGCCAGCAAAAATGGCGGTCTTGGGCGCCTGCTGCGCTTGACCTAGAGTTGGGGCTGCGATCACACACAAGGCGAGCAGGGCGGACTTAAAAAGGTGAGCAAACATCATATTCCTCCGAAGACGTGAGACGGGATAGGCCCTGGGGGCCTTCCGCCCGAACGGCAAGGAAAAGCCCTGTTCAGACCAGTGTGGCAGCAGATTGCGGCAATGTCTCGCCGCAATGGGCCGTCTCACGGGAGTTTGAGAGGATGTGATGGAGCTGTGCCTGACTCATGGCGCAAATTTGTCAGGAAGCCGGGTCAGGCCGCAACCTTGAAGTCTTCAATTTCAACACGGTCACGGCCCTGATGCTTGGCCTCATAGAGCTTCTTGTCGGCAGCATTGATCAATTCTTGCAGTGTTTCGCATTGCTGATCGGCAATCGCGGCGCCGATGCTCACCGTAATGGAGATTGTTTCATCGCCAGAGACTATGGGCTCGGAGCCAATGGCGTGGCGAATACGTTCACAAACGACTTCAGCCTGCTGTGCGCCTGTGTTTGGCAACAGCACGATGAACTCTTCGCCGCCATACCGCGCCAGTAGATCTTGTGAGCGCATGCAATGTTTGATCCGGCTCGCTACAGTCTTGAGCACCACATCACCAGCAATATGCCCGAAGCGGTCATTGACCTTTTTGAAATGATCAAGGTCGAGCAGCAGCACCACGTCTCCAGGATTGGGAGTCGCGATGAAATGCATGAAAAAGGACCGACGATTGGAGATGCCTGTGAGGTGATCGGTGTCCGCCTGTCGCCTTAGCTTCGTATGGGCCCTGTCCGAAATCATCACTGCGGTGAAGAGCACCAGCGTAAAGTTAAGCACAATAACAAAGAAGAAGACGGACAGCGGAGTGAGAAGCATCAGGCGCGGATCGATAAAGCCGAGCCCGGCTGCAAGCGCGAGCAATCCGGCAAGACCATTGATCGCAATCATCATTTGCCGTGAGCGCAGAGGGTCGTTCTTGAAGTCGATGGCATATTGCACAGCACTGGCAAGGAAAGCCGTTGCGGCCACCAGATTGAAGGTTGCCGCGCGGTAGGCATTGACCTCTTCAAAATGGGTAACAATCGCAACGATGATGATGAGAGTTGCCGGGGCAAGCGAAAGCATGCTCAACCGAGTGAACCGTCGCTGGCTCAATGCCTTTTGTCCCATCCAGATAAAGGCGTAGCCCCACAGGCCGAGTGAGAGGCTACCCAGCTGCCACATTCTTTCCGATATTCTCCCCCATTCGCCTATGCCGGCCAACGTAGAGCCCACAGCCATAATGGCGAAGCCGATGGCTAAAAGAATGAGGGAAGCTTGCTTCGAAGAGGTAAGCCACAGATAAACAAAGGTAACCACGCCAACAATGTAGGCGGTTTTCTGCAGTAGGATTACCGTCGCAAGGTCAAGGTTGTTTGGCATGTTCACTCTATACACAGCGTGCCGCGAGACCGTAAATTTACGGCCAATTCCGCAGAATATTACCACTGTAACTATTAACAATATATATAGCTGAATTAGAGTGCCTTATAGAGCGGCTATATATTCAGCCACGCCTCGATAACGTCGATAAAGGAATCTGCGAATTTTCGTTGTTTTGAACTGCCGACACCGTGAATGAGCAAAAAATCAGGGCGGGTCGTTGGCTTGTGGATGGCCATTTCGGCCAGCGTCTTGTCCGTGAAAATCACATAGGCGGGCACTTTATGCTCGCGAGCCAAGTCCGAGCGGGCGGCACGGAGTGCTTCATAGAGATCCTTGTCCGCCGCATCCAGCTCCGGCAGGCTGGATTTGGTGCGCTTGGGCCGACTAAGCTCGCTTGGTGCCATGACGTCGGTGCGATAGGAAAAGCGGATGTCCCCCTTTTTCAGCGCTTCCGATTTGGCGGTCAGTTTGAGAGCCCCATGGCCCTGAATGTCGAGCCTGAGCATATTGGCTGCCACCATCTGACGCAGAATGGCGCGCCAGTCTTCCTTGGATGTGCCTTTGCCGGAGCCATGGCAGGGAAGCGTATGGTGATTATATTTCTTGATCTTCTCATGGGTGAGCCCACGCAGAATGTCGATCAGCTGCACTGCGCCGAATATCTCGCCCGTCTGCTCGGCTACATCGATAAGGCTTAGTGCTTCAGCCGTGCCTTCTTTCAGTTCGGGTGGGTCAAGGCAGACGTCGCAATTGTTGCAGGGCTCAATCGTCTCGCCGAAATAGGACAGCAGCGATTGCCGACGACAGGTTGGCGCTTCACAATAGGCTATCAGTGCATCAAGCCGCTTGTGCTCGCGGGCGAGATGATCCTCGTCGCCCCCTTCGTTGTCGATGAAACTGCGGCGCATGCGAATATCATCAAGCCCATAAAGCATCATGGCCTCGGAGGGTTCGCCATCGCGGCCTGCACGCCCGATCTCCTGGGAATAGGCTTCCATATTCGAAGGCAGATTGGTGTGAAACACATAGCGTACATCGGGCTTGTCGATGCCCATGCCAAAGGCGATGGTGGCCACCATCACGGTTCCTGATTCCCGCATGAACAGGGCCTGATGAGCGGCCCGTATGCTGCTATCCATGCCCGCATGATAGGCAAAGGCCTTGATGCCGTGCTCCTTTAGAAACTCGGCAGCTTCCTCGGTCTTGCGGCGCGAGAGGCAATAGACGATGCCTGATTGCTCGGCCCGTGCCTCGACAAATTCCAGCAATTGCTTTTTCCAGTCCTTGCGGAGCTGAACCGACAGGCGGATGTTGGGGCGATCGAAACCGGAAACAATGACCTTGCCGTCGCGCTGGCCATCAAGCGTGCGCGGGAAGAGTTTTTCGGCGATGTCTTCACGCGTCGCTTCGTCAGCCGTTGCCGTAAGGGCCGCAATGGGCGCTCCGGGGAAGAAATCCGTCAGCCGTGTCAGCCCTTCATAATCAGGGCGGAAACTTGGCCCCCAGCGCGAAATGCAGTGGGCTTCATCAATCGCGATTAGGCGGATAGGCAGCTTGGCAAGTGCCGCAAGCATGCGTTCGGTCATCAGCCGTTCCGGCGCAATATAGAGCAGGCTCACCTCACCGGCAGCCACGCGTCGCCAGACGGAGACATTCTCTTCGCGCGAGCGGGAACTGTTGATGCTGTCAGCTGCGATGCCCAGAAGCTTGAGCGCCATCACCTGATCTTCCATCAGGGCTACCAGAGGCGAGATGACCAGCGTCAGGCCACCAAACAGCAGGGCAGGGATCTGGAAGCAGACACTCTTGCCCATCCCCGTCGGCATGACTGCAAGCGTGCTTTTGCCTTCCAGCAGGCTATCGATCACTTCGGCTTGTCTGCCACGAAACTGGTCGTAACCATAAACGGTCTTGAGCATCTCCAGCGCTCGCTCGCCCGGACTGGCTTCGCTATCCATAGGCATGGCCTGTGTCGCAGCAATAAGGTCTTGCTCAAGCGGTTCGACATCACTGGCGAGAAGAGGCTGGGCTGGAGGAGGCATAAAGGCGCTGAATTTTCAGTTGAAGAAAGGGTTAACGGGACCGTATCTGATTTGCAGCGCTTTGGTAAACCGAATTGTTGCGCTTGCCGCGATGCTGTGAAGAGCGTTCCTCATAAAGGGGAGGGGGCGAGCCCCTCAACCCGGTTTCTCTGTCCTATTCCTCAAGAGCCCGCACCAGATAGGGCAGGCAGACATCCATGCGATAATCGATGGAGGAATGGTTGTCGGGGAATTCCTCATAAACGTGGTCAACGCCAGCGGCTTCCAGCTTGCTGTGCAAGCGGCGGGCGCCGTAAAGCAGATTATACTGGTCAACATAGCCACATTCTAGCCAAAGGCCCTTCATGGACTTGAGATTGGCAATCACCTCGGGCTGATCGGCCAGAACCACAGGGTCCCATTCCAGCCAGTTTGCCCAGCGCTCTTGGATGAGCGAGCAATCATGCATATTGACCGGCAGCCGGATGCCGAAATAGGAGTCCGGATCAGGATCGTAGCTAGCAGCCATGGCGAGTGTCATCAAAGCATGGATGTCCTTACCGTCATATTTCGGACCTTCTTCAAATTCGGTCAGGAACCGCTCGATGGAATTGTTCTTCTTGGCCAGCGCGCGCAGCAGGTTCGGCATATCGGGCAGATAGCAAAGCTCGAAGGCCATATCGCCGGAGAGGCAGGCCGCAGCCGACCAGAAATCGGCATGTTTCATGGCATGAAGGATAGAGCCATAGCCGCCGGATGATTTGCCAAACAGTCCGCGCTTGCCCGGTCCACCACAGCCGATCTGTGTTTCGATGGCCGGTGTCATGTCTTCGATCAGGAAATCTTCCCAATTGCCCAAAGCTGCGGAATTGACATACTGATTGCCGCCAAGCCGGGTGAAGCAATCGGGGAATGCCACCACGGCAGGGGGCATCTCTCCTGAAGCGATGAGCCGATCCAGCCGTTCGGGCACATTCTCGCCGAAATTCTTCCAGTTCACATGCGCAGGTCCACCAGCAGTGAAGCCGACGAGATCGACCAGCAAGGGCAATCCCGCTCCATCATGGCCATGGGGCGTGTAGATGATAACCTCGCGTTCGCAGCTATCTCCCAGCAGATTGTTTTCCAGTGCTTTGGAAGAAACAGTGATGGTTTGCAGGGTGCCTTTTGGCGTTGAGGGATCGCGGCGCATGGAAAAAGGTCTCCGTTTGAAATGGCTGCCAAGTTTTGGAAAAATTGCCATATTGGATGGCTTTATACCAGAGCTAACCTTGGCATGGGGCAAACGGCTGCGTGTTGAAGATAGGCCGTGGTCGGTTTTCTCCCAATGATGCGGATCATGTATCAGTTGATAGAGCGCGCGCCAGGCCGCCGGTGTCATCAAAAGCCAATAGAGGGGCATTTCCAATATGGCCCGCCAGCCAAAGCCATAGCGTTTGCCCGCCCATTTGCGCCCCAGCACCATGACGCCGCCATACCCCAGTACCAGATTGATGCTGTTAATGGCCAGCAAGACAAAAAACAGCGAGCCGTTCTGGCTGCCATAGAGGGCCAGATTCCAAGCGGATATGCCAAATGTCAAAAAATAGAGCGGATGCACAAGCGTCGACAAAAGCATGCTGCCGATCATGATATGGAACGAGAAAAATCGGTCGCTGCCCAATTTTCTATAAAGATAGCGAGGCCGGCGCATATGCACGATCCATGTCTGCATCCAGCCCTTGAACCAGCGTGTCCTTTGCTTGAGCCAGACAGCGTAGCTTTCCGGCGCTTCCTCCCATGTGTCGCTTCTGATGGTCTCGATGTCATAGCCTAAGCGGGAAAGGCGCAAGCCAAGATCGGCATCTTCCGTCACATTATAGGGGTCCCAGCCGCCGATCTGCTTCAACACGCGGGTTTTGAAATGGTTTGACGTGCCCCCCAGCGGCACCACCAGCCGGTCAAAGGCCAGAAAGGGCAGAAGACCATCAAAGAGCGCTGAATATTCCACGGCAAACTGACGCGTCAAAAAGTTGGTGCGCGCATTGTCAACGGCCAATTGGGCTTGCAGACAGGCAAGGGAAGGGCGCCCGCTTAACATATGCAGCGCAGCGATTTTCAACTGGTGCGGGTCCGGCCTGTCTTCTGCGTCATAAATGACAGTGAGATCGGATTGCACAAAGGAGAGTGCATAATTGAGCGCCTTGGGCTTGGTTTGTGGTCCGCCTTTGGGAATATCAACCAGTTCGATAAATGCAGGTAACGTGATCTTGGCAAGTGCTGCTCTGGTTTCCTCGTCCTCTTCTTCCAGCAGGAGATAACAGGTGAGACGGTCGCGCGGATAATCCAACCGGCAGAGCGACTGGATCAAATCCGGAACCACGCGTCCCTCCCGAAAGAGTGGCACAAAAACCGAGTAGCTTGGCCAGTCTGAAGACGCTTCGGTTTTCTTGGTTGTATTAAGCAGAGAGAGAACGCGGCTTGCCTGCGTTGTGCGGGTGTGGGGCAAGCGGAAAACGGATATGAGCCGCAAGATACTCATTGTCAGGAAGATCATGATGGTAATCAGATTGATCCCGATGCCAATGGACGAGAAGACAAGGCTGCTGCCGATCAGGGCGATAAGAGTAATTGCGAGATAATAGGAATGGAATGGCTTGAACTTGCCGTGTGCGGACAGATCCGGCATTGTCTGCTTGAGTCGGAACACATGATGGTCCATCGCCGCTTTTGAGGCGGAGGCTCGCTGCAGGCGCCGCAATTGTCGCGGAGTGGTTATCCGCACGCGTTGCCTGAATTGCGGGTCCAGTGCCATTTTCTCAGCCAGAGCGTCAAGCTCTTTGCCATGGGGTGCGCACAGATAGAGGCTGTCGGCCACAGGAGGCGCGTGATCCAGCTTGGCAAATGGCCTGATCAAGATCCACGATAGATCACGCAGTTTCTCTAGCGGCCAGTTATCAGGCAGGGGGTAGAGGCCAGAAGTGGATGGCTGCGCGACAAAGGGAACCCCCAGTCTCTTTGCCGCGCATGCAAAATAAAGTGTTTCATCCAGTTTGCCCTCCCGTGTCCAGCGCTCGATCAGAGGATCGCCCGTTTGCGCGGCACTCTTGAGGGCCTGTTGCAGGGAGGGACTTTTGAAAGCCTGTAAGGAATCCAGAATAGAAAGATGAAACGGCAAACGGGATGAAAACTCGGCTTCAGAAGATAGACCGGGTTGAACGGATTTTGCGGACTGTGGTGTTTCCCGCCATTCTCTGCCATGCTCATCATAGGCGACGGCGGCTTGGTCTAAAGCCGCTGCTTCAAGAGCTGCCGGATCTGGGGCTTTGTTCAGAAAGTTCATGACAAAGGTGGATCAATAATTTTATATCAAATAGATGTCGAAAAATAATCTGTTTAGACTAGATCAAAAAGAGTGATCAATGGATTGTGCAACCGTATTAAATCCACTGTTAATTGTTAAAATTGTACGTAATGCGAGCATTTGCCGCATGCGGACAGGTGGAGTTGCAACCCAAGACCGGCTTTCGCAGGGGGGTGGGCTGAGCTGGACATTCTTTTTGGCGATGCTCTCTGCCTTTTGTCTTTTTCTATTGGCCGTGACGGATGGTCTGGCTCAGACGCTCACAGAAGAGGGCCAGAGCGAGGTCGTCGTTGAACAACCAACGAATGTGGAAGCAACCCGCTCGCCCCGGTCTGGTGAGGGCGATGAGCCTGTAACCAGCGAGGATTGGGCCAAGGCAGATTTTTATGGCTTCATCGATATTCACCAGCGCCTGCGTCAACCCAGCGAGACGGTGATGGACAATGGTCTGCGCCTTCTTACCGCGCCGGACTTCCCACCCTTCAACTACCGCAACAAAGCAGGTGCTCCTGTGGGCTATCATGTGGAGTTGGCACGCGCTTTTTGTGAGCAGCTCAACATCGCCTGCACCATGAAGGTGGTGCCGTTTGATGCCATACCTGACCTGCTGGCAAGCGATGAGGCGGACGCAGCGCTTGCCGGTCTGGTGCGCCATCCGGAATTACAGGGCAGGGTCACTTTCTCAAATGTGTTCCTGAAGCGGCCCGGCCGTTTTCTGCATCTCAAAGACGATGGGGTGTCGACGGATAAGGACGCCCTGCAAGGAAAACCGGTCGCCGTTATCGGTGGCTCTGCGCATGAGGCCTTTTTGCGCGCCTATTTCGATGGGGTCAATCGAGTGCCAGTCAACGATCTGCATGCAGCGCGTGAGCTGTTGGAAGAAGGCAAGGTGGTGGCGATCTTCGGCGATGCGTTCCAGCTTCTGCACATTGCCACTCAGCGCAATGGTATCTTCAGCTTTGCCGGTGAGCCTTATTATGACGATCATTTCTTCGGCGATGGCATGGCCTTCGCCTACAAGGCTGGCCGGACAGATATCGGCAATCTGCTCAATTTCGGCCTTCAAAAGCTCGCCCAGAGCGGACGTCTGGCCGAACTCTATGCGCGGCACTTCGCCTTTGATGTTTACGCTTCCTATTGAGGCTGGCTATTGAGGCTGGCTCATCAGCTAAGCACCAAGCTTGATTTAGCGGCGGAAGAAGGGGAGCAGTAGCGACCAGAAAAACTGGTTTGGCTTCTCGTCCTGATACGGGTCAAGACCGATGGTCATGCCCTCATGCCCGTCCTGTGGCTGGGCCACATAGGTGCGGAACATCCTGTCCCAGATGGAGAGATTGAAACCGAAATTGGAGTGGGTTTCCCGTGGCCGGTTGGAATGATGCACCCGATGCATATCCGGGGTGACCACCAGCAGCCGCAACAGCCGATCCACTTTTTCGGGGAGGCGCACATTGGCGTGATTGAACAGCGCCGCCGCATTGAGCACCACTTCAAACAGGAACACGGCAATTGCCGGCGCGCCAAATACCAACACCCAAACAATCTTGTAGAGAAGCGACAAGAGGATCTCGATTGGATGAAAGCGCAAGGCTGTCGAAACATCGATATCCCGGTCGACATGATGCACCTTGTGCAGTTTCCAGAATATCGGAATTCGGTGTGAGAGCAGATGCTGCAGCCAGATGGCAAAATCAAGAATAAGAAAGGCAATGAGAATGGAGAGCCAGGCAGGCAGCGAAACCCAGTTCAGAAGCCCCCACCCCTGATCGGCAGCATAGATGGCCACGCCGATGGGCAGGATCGGCATGACAAGGCGCGTCACCACGCTATCGAGAATGACAATCCCCCAGTTTGTCACCCAGCGCCGCCCTTGCCCCATGGTGCGATCCCGCTTGGGCAGGGCCCATTCGGCCAGTGCCATGATAACAAAGACAGACAGGAATACCCCAAGGCGCAGGCTGCTTTCGCCAAGCCCGAAAAGGGAAAAGAGATCATTATTCTCCATCTTGCACCTTCAAATGCTACCCGCCTTGCCATAGGTCTTGCTGTCGGCTCGGGACATAGTTTCGCTTTTCTGCATCTATAGCCAGAAGCATAGCTTAGCGCAAATTGCAAGTTGGTCGTAGCCTCTCACTTTGTCGTGACGCCAAAAGCGCTCCTGCACAAGCGGGAGGATCTGCAGATTCCCTTTGCCTTTTGCAATGAAACTGATAGAAAGCCCCTCACGCCACCCGAACCAAAGATGATTGCACCATGTCCAGTCCCGCACCGATCACCGCTGACAGCCCATTTGATTTTCTCATCAACGAGCCGGAAGGAACCCCGCGCGCGGTTCTGATGCTGGCCCATGGCGCAGGCGCTCCGATGGATGCTTCCTTCATGGAGCGGATCGCGGCCATGCTCACCGAGAATGGCATTGTCGTTGTGCGGTTTGAGTTTTCCTACATGGCTCGCCGCCGCGTCGATGGCAAACGCCGCCCGGCAGGTCGTGCAGAACGCTGGACGCACCATTATTTCCGCGCCGTGGAAGAATTGCTGCAGGGCGAGAGTTGGAACAGCGCTTGGGATGGTTTGCCATTGTTGATCGGTGGCAAGAGCATGGGCGGCCGCGTGGCGGCGATGCTCGCTTGCGATGAAGATCTCGATCTGGCGGTCAAGGGCGTTGTGGTTCTGGGCTATCCCTTCCATCCGATCGGAAAATCCGAGCCGGAAAACTGGCGCCTTGAGCCTCTTGAAAAGAGCCTGCTGCCGGTGTTGATCTGTCAGGGTGAGCGCGATGATTTCGGCTGGTGGGATGAAGTGGATGCCATTGAGCTTCCCCCACAAGTGACCCTCGAATGGATCGCCAATGGCAGCCACGATCTCGGTCCGACCGGGAAATCCGAAGCGACCATGAAGAGCAACATGCAGCATGCCGCCCGCCTTGCGGCAGACTTCGCGGCCAATCCGCCGATTCTGGAAATGGATTTCGGCCCGGATCAGCCGATTGACGATTTTGATGATGAGGATGACGACGACGAGGCGTAAAGCCCAAGGCGTGAATTAATCGCTCTACTTATACTGGGTGAGATAATAGTCTTCCCAATCGCTCTTGGGCACGATGGTGCCCACCGCGAAGGCAAGATTGAGCACCGTGCTCTGATCATCAGACAGCTCGCAGTCGAATTTCACGCGGTGCCAATTGTCGTGGCTCCAGAAAACAGCCCCGTCCGCGATCATGTGGTTGCCCTCATAGCGCACCTCTTCAAAGGTGTAGGTGACCATGCGTTCGGGCTTATAGGCATCGCTCCAGGCGGCGATCTGCTCAAGGGCTTCCAGCGAGCAGAGCTGCTCGCGCTGTTCATCACCGGTGAGATTGCGATAGTCGTGGAGGGCCTCTTCGTTGCCCGTTCGCGCGAGAACTTTCCCAGAATAAATCTGGCTGGAGCGGATCATTCCGTCGTCCGGTGCCTTTGCTTCCGGACTGGCTTCGGGCTCGGGTGGAATTTCCTCGATAGGCTCCGAGGTGGCGATCGGCTCGGCTGGTGCATTTTGAGCTACAGTTGGTGGTGGTGGCGGTGGCGGAGGGGACGCGATGATCTCTACCGCAATCGGGTCTTCAGGGGGCAGAGATGGCAGTAGCTTGGGAGCGATGGTCATGAGCGCAAACAGGAAGAGCCCGTGCAGGAGAAGGGAGGCAACAACGCCTCCATAGCCGGGATTCTCGGGTCTGTTTGGCTCACATGGTCGCATGGTCCGGCTCGCTGAAGAAGGACGTTCTCCGCAAGGTAAGCCAGAGCGGTGTGGCAATGTCCACGGCTCTTTCCCTCATGGAAAAACGTATCGGTGTGCCTTTACAATCCACCTGTGGCAACAGCATGGCCTTATGCGTCAAATGGCAGGTCTCCTTGTGGATCAGAGCGGTCTGCATCGCCTAGATCCTTCTCGGCCCAGTGCTTGCGACAAAGGGAAACATAGCTTTCCTCTCCGCCAATCACCACCTGATCGCCTTCATCGATGATCTTGCCGTCATGGTCGATACGCACCACCATGGACGCCTTGCGTCCACACCAGCAGATGGTGCGCGCCTCGCGCAGTTCGTCAGCCCATGCCAGAAGGCATTTCGAACCGGGGAACAGATTGCCCTGAAAATCGGTTCTGAGCCCGTAGCACATGACAGGGATGCGCAAGCTATCGGCCACCCGGCAGAGCTGCCAGACCTGATCTTCCGACAGGAACTGCGCCTCATCGAAAAAGATGCAGTCCGGCTTTTTCTCGCCCGTTTCCACGTTGAACTGCTTTGAAATATGGTCGAACAGATCCGTTTCCAGCGTGAACACGAAGGCCTCGGCCCCAAGCCCGATACGTGAGGAAATCTCACCCACCTTGGTGCGATTGTCGAGCGCTGCGGTATAAAGCAAGGTTCGCATGCCCCGTTCGACATAGTTATAGGATGCCTGCAACAGCAAGGTGGACTTGCCTGCATTCATTGCCGAATAGGTGAAATAGAGCTTGGCCATGCGGGAATCGTCTTTTCGCAAACAAATGGGATTGTCTGTTGCTAAATCCGCTTGTGCCAATATGCAAGGGTGCTGCTCATCCCGCAACGCGATATGTGGATGAGGCGGCATGAGGCAGGCATGAGGAAGGGTAGGGGCAGAGCGTATGCTGGTTCCGGGCGGAAAAGGAGACGGTTGAAGAAATTACGCTTTCGGATCAAAGGCCCGTTCCGGCTGTTTGGGCAGGACTCGCTCCACATAGGTCTGCATCTTTGTCGCCATTTCATCCTGATCGCCCAGCAGGCTGTCCGGATCAATCGGCTCACCAAAGGTGATATGGAACTTGGCGCCATACTTATTCTGCAGCTCGCGTATCGACTGGATATCCCGCAATTCTGTCGAAATCTGGCTGAGGGCATAAAAGGCGAGCGAGTTGCGTGCCCTTATATGTCCCGGAATGATGGGGATCTTGTGCTTTTTGGCCATACGCAGAAAGCTCGAATTCCATGGCCGCTCCTTGAGGCGCACACCATTCCAGTAGGAAAGCCGCCCCGAGGGAAAGATACCCACGCAGCGATCATCCCGAAAGGCCTGAGCCGCGATCGACATCGTGCGCCGCATGGCCGAGCGGTCGCGCAGATTGGGCCGCCATTCGACGGGGATCATCAGATCGGCAGCGTTGGGATTGATCGAAAGCAGATCGGCAAAGACAAACAGGGCTAGATCCTGCCGTACATGGCGCACCTGATCAAACAGTGCCAGTCCATCGGGTAGGCCCGTGGGATGGTTGGTGGCTACCAGGCATCCCCCATTTTGGGGCAGTTTTTCCAAGCCGGTCGTCGTCACCCGAGGCTGCATCAAATCCAGCATGGCTTCGGCCATCTCATAGCCGGATTCATTATAGCGCCAGCCGGAGACCAGCCTGCAGAGATTGTCGTAGCGTACGGCCTTGCGGATCAATGGCGCATAGGCCTTGCCGAAGCGACCGGTTACCAGATGGCGGGCGCGGACTTCGATATACCAGTCCACCAACTCCCTCACATCGTCAGAGATATGGGCTGTGCGTTCCATTTGGCGGCGGGTTTGGCGGTCTGCAAGGGAAGACTGGGCCTTGCTCACCCTGTCATATATGACGCGCATGGACTTCTGTGTCATAGTTTCCCCCATAGCTCATCGTTCCCTTGATACGCTTTTGCGCATCTCTGCTCACCATTTCAGGTCTTGTCAGAGGCCAACCATAAAATGGACAAATCTGTCATCATCAAGGCTGATTGAATTTATCAAGCTTGCAACAAATAGATGACATGGAGGCCAAATTGGCGCCAGATGAACAAAGGTAGTGCCAAAAAGGCCCAGTTATTCAGATCTAATCCAAACAAATGTCGGATAGTGAGCCCGAACGTATCTAGCAAGATTGGGAGCCATCACGCCGCTCGCGCAGAGGCTTGCTGGCGGGCGGAGTGATGTGACCTGTGCCGCAAGGGCCTTCTAGATGCGGCGATAGCGAACGCGAGCGCTGTGTTCGATGGCACCGACATGCAACCGGTCAAGCTCCAGTTCATCGCGCAGCAGCAGCAGAAACTGCAATTCATCCTGCTCTACCTGCAAGTCGGCCGCAGCCACTTCGATGGCCAGCGCATAGGCTGTCTCGCGCAGTTTGATCGGCAGGCTGGCACGGACAACCTTGAGGACGAGATCGACACCGCCCTCGGCAAGCAGGTCCGAGCAATCGCGAGAAACCGTCACGAGGCGTTCATGGTCGAAATCCGAGAAGACAGGCAGCGTCTGCACTTCTTCTCCGATTTTCATGAGTTCTGAGTCCGTCATGGTCCGGTCCGCAGCAGATGTGGACACCATCACATAGATCAGGGCTTCTTCCGGCGAGACGATCTTGGTCATTCTTCTTTTCCTGTTTCGGGCGCAAAAGTTGCGCAAAAGGGCACAGTTGCCCGACTTTTCATCAAGTCATTTGAACTTATGCATCAAAGACGTTCGGATCAAGCTCTGCTTCTGGCCTTTCTTGCGGGATGGGGGCATATGAGCGGGCTTTCATCCCAGCCAATAGCAAACTCCATTGGGAATGGCTGGGTGCGAGGCCAAAAAGTCCCTTTTCTTGGGCTTGTCTATCAGCTAGAACAGCGCTGACGGCCTGCCCGGACGGCGGGCCGTCAGCTGTTTATTGTCGTAACTTCATCTGGCCGCATGGGATGCTGCCAATCTGGGATCTGGCAGAATGCTTGCCGTTGGTGGCGCCTGCCTGATTATCAAGGACACTCAAGGAACCTGACTATGACTTCGCAAACCGCCCTTCCGCTCGCGCTCTCCGATGACCTCGTCGAAGCAGCTGCAACGTCCAAGGCCTGGCCGTTTGAAGAGGCGCGAAAGCTGGTCAAACGGTATCAGAAGTCTGGCATGCCCGATGAGGTGCTGTTCGAAACCGGCTACGGCCCTTCTGGTCTGCCCCATATTGGCACCTTCGGTGAAGTGGCGCGCACGTCCATGGTCCGTACGGCCTTCCGCGCCCTCACCAAGGATGAAGTGAAGACCCGTATGCTGTGCTTCTCTGATGATATGGACGGTTTCCGCAAGGTGCCGACCAATCTGCCCAATCAGGAGATGCTGGCCCAGCATTTGGGCCTGCCGCTTACGCAAGTGCCAGATCCATTCGGCACTCATGAAGGCTTCGCCCAGCATAACAATGCCCGTCTGTGCAATTTCCTTGATCAGTTCGGCTTCGACTATGAGTTCGCGTCCTCGACCGACTATTATACCTCCGGCCGGTTCGATGAGACCCTTTTGAAAATGCTGGACGTCTATGACAAGGTCATGGACATTATCCTGCCGACGCTGGGCAAGGAACGTCAGGCGACCTATTCGCCCTTCCTGCCGGTTTGCCCGCGCACCGGCAAGGTGCTGCAAGTGCCAATGATTGAGCGGAATGTCTCCAAGGGCACCGTGGTCTATGTGGACCCGGAAACCAATGAGAAAGTGGAAGTGCCGGTCACCGGTGGTGCCGTCAAATGCCAGTGGAAGGCCGACTGGGCCATGCGCTGGGCAGCCCTTGATGTGGCCTATGAAATGAGCGGCAAGGATCTGATCGACAGCGTCAAGCTCTCCACCAAGATTTGCCGCGCCCTTGGCAAGCCGCAGCCGGAAAGCCTGTCCTACGAGCTGTTCCTTGACGATGAGGGCGCCAAGATTTCCAAATCCAAGGGCAATGGCCTCACCATTGAGGAATGGCTGACCTATGCCTCGCCGGAAAGCCTGTCGCTTTATATGTATCAGAAGCCCAAGACGGCCAAGAAGCTCTATTTCGATGTGATCCCGAAGGCGGTGGACGAGTATTTCACCTTCCTTGGCAATATCGAAAAGGAAGATCTGCCCAAGCAGCTCAACAACCCGACATGGCATATTCACTCTGGCAATCCGCCAAAAGCCAATATGCCCATCAGCTTTGCTCTGTTGCTCAATCTGGTTAGCGCAGCCAACGCTCAGGACAAGGATGTCCTGTGGGGCTTCATCTCGCGCTATGTGCCCGGCGCCAACGCCGAAACCCATCCAAAACTGGATGAACTGGTCGGCTATGCCATCCGCTATTTCGAGGATTTCGTCAAACCCAAGAAGGTGTTCCGCGCAGCAACCGAGATGGAAGCAACCGCCATGCAGGATCTGGCAACCCGCCTTGCCGGCATGACCGATGTAACCGACGCCGAAGAGTTGCAGACGGAAGTCTTCGCGGTGGGCAATTCCTACGAGTTTGGCAATTTGCGCGACTGGTTCAAGGCGCTCTATCAGGTTCTGCTGGGGCAGGATCAGGGCCCGCGCTTTGGCTCCTTCATCGCCCTTTACGGGGTTGAGAATACCATCGCCCTGATTGAAAAAGGTTTGAAGGGCGAATTGCTGAACGTGTAATCAGCCCTCATTCACCGTGATCGGGAGCCAAATAGATGAAAACCGGCAGCAAGAGACAGAGACGCCTTCTTCTGCCGGTTTTTCTTATGGCTGTGTGGGCTGTGCTGGCTTACGCCAGCAGTTATGTCCTCCCGACTGGGGTGCCTGAAGCACTGGCTGAAGACAGCCATGTGCCGCTTGAACCCATTGATTGTCCCGCCGAGGCCTCTGAAGGGCAGGACGTGGTCTGCTTCCTCTTCCATGTGCCGTCTGACTGGAATGACATAGCCAATCGCCCCATGGAATTGCCGGTCATGCGCTTTGCCCCGTTGGGGCCGGAGGCGAGCAAGCCGCCGCTGCTCATATTGGCTGGCGGGCCGGGGCAATCGGCCATCACCCTTCAGAAAAACATCGTCAAGAATCTCCAATATCTGCGTGAGGACCGTGAGATCATTCTTATGGATCAGCGCGGCACCGGTCCTCTGGCTGAAGATATGCTGTGCCCTGAGGCGCTGGGCGAGGGAGAAGCCATCGATGTTGATGCACTGGTTGCCTGCGTCAAAACCGCAGATGCCGACGGAGTGCGGCTTTCCGATTATCGCACGGCCTTTGCTGTCGAGGATTATCGAGCCCTGCGCTATGCGCTCAGAATAGGCAAATGGGCCATCATCGCCAGCTCCTATGGCGCGCGGGTAGCACAAGGGCTGGTGCGTCGGGATAATGAGGGCATTGACCGTATCCTTTTCAACGGTCCGCTCTTTCTGGCAACCCGCCTGTTTGACTGGAAGCCGGAAGGAAAAATAGACGATCTCATCGACGCATGTAACGAAGATGATGACTGCCGGAATGCCTTTCCAGATCTCTATTGGGACTATCAGCGCCTTCCCTTTGCCATGCGCAAGGTGAAGCTGGCTGAAGATGCGGTTTACCCAGCAGAAGCTCAGCCCTATTTCTATCAGAACAGGCTCAACGCCCTTCTAGCGCGCAACAAGGCCGCGCTCGTTCCTGCTGATATTGCCGCCACAGTGACCAGCGTCGACAAGGCTCTGGCGGAGGATGCCATCTGGACGCCACCTGATCCGTTGCCTCAATCCATGAAGCGCATCAGCCTGTTGATGCATTTCGCGGTTGCTTGCGCCGAAGAGATTGCACCGCTTGCCGACCAGTCGGAGATCGATTTTCAGCAACCTCTGACCATGCGATTTTACCGCAAGGCCTGTGACCGCATCGCGGAGGTGACATCTCACACGGTAAAACTTGAAAAAGGATGGGACAAGGCGAGCAAAACGGCGCGCCCAACGCTCATTCTGAATGGTGCGTTCGACACCATCGTTTATCCGGATGCCGTCGCAGACAGCTTGCCATTCTTCACCGACGCCTCATGGGTGACTTTGCCGTTTGGTGGCCATGATGTGCTTAGCGTCAATCCGTGCGCCCGAACGCTGGCGGGTGCGTTCCTTGCTGGCACCGAGCCTGAAAAGCTGGATACCGCCTGCGCTCAGAATGCGGATCTCTCATTTCTGCTGACCCCGCAACTGGCCAGAAAATAGCGCCTTGCCTATTGGGCGCATCATGACTGCTGGCTAGCTCCCACAACGCAGAATTAGCGCATTTCAAAGCCGGGCGGGAGCGGCAACTCCTTTTCCTCTTCCGGCTCGGAAGGGGGCGTCATGATGGACAGCGCACCGGCATTGGCTCCGGCCAACAGATCCGGCGCGGTAATCGGCCCGATATCCTGTGACTGGGCATTAAGCGAGGAAGAAAGCGCGTCGGCTTCCTTCTGCCTCGCCATGATGTCGCTGCCGCTTGCGGTGGCCTTGGTGGCAAACAGGCCGCGCTTGGCCTGTTTGGCTTCAAAATATTCGTCCTGATAATAGCCCTCTTCGGGTATGGCCCAACCAAGGCGCACAATATAGCTGGCCAGGTCGGTCACATTGACCGGCGGCTCCCCTGCCTTGAACTGCTTGATGCCCGGCCCCAGATAGCAGGTCGCGCTATCCGACCCCTCTTTGGCTTTCTCGTCATTGGTGGCCCCGTCTGCCCCGATCCAGTCACAGCGTACAGAGCGGGCGCGGATGAAGCGTTTGAGCGCCGTGGCACCCAGCTTGTCGCATTTGGCCGCCCTGCCAGCCATCCAGCATTCTTTCGCGCTATCGGAAGCCTGAAGATGGGCGAGATTGACATCCACCTCGCGATATTTGCTGACCATCAAGGTGAGCTTGGTGGGCGCTTGCACGGCAACCCGTCGGAAAATCTCCGGCAGAGGTTCCGGTTCTGGCTCGGGCGGAAGAGGCATGCCTTGCTCGCGCTCGAGGGGAGCGGCCTGATAATAAGGGGAAAGCGCAAAGCCCGGTGTCACATTGCGCTTGGGTGGAGCCACAAGCTTGCCGGCCTGCGGTCCCTGCAACAACACTTGCATGTTGGATGAGGCTTCATCGTCAGACTTGGCGTCACGGGGCGGGGCGGTCTGTTGCTGTCCGGTTTGGGGTCTCTTCGCGGTCTCGGACGCGCTTTGTTCGTCTGCCTTCTTGCGCTCTTGCGTTGAGAGATAGGCATCCTGCGGCGCGGAAGGGGAGCCCTGCCAATACCAGAAAAGATAAAAGACCAGAGCCGTCAACGCAAAGGCTGAGCCGACCAGCATGACATTGCCCAGAAGCCTGTCCAGCCATGAACGCTCGGGAGCCGGTTGCCGAGCGGCATAGTGATCGTCCGCCGGTGTGCCAATTGTTCGCCTTTTTCTGCCCATGACCTGACTATACTCAACACCCTGGTTTTAACTCGGCTTGTTGCCGCGCCTGCAAAGGAGAGCCTCGAACGCAGACATGGGGAGAATATAACCTCAAAAACAGAGAATTAAAGGCAGCAGTTCTGACAAGGGTCTTTTCCCTTGCCACGCATGCTCAAACCCTGCTGGGAGTCATTGGCTGGCCCAAAGGATTTTGGCCAAGCGTACCTTATTGTCGTCTGTCACTGGCAGCGCAGATTGGGCTTGGTCCAGAGGGGCGAGATAAAATGCCCCGTCATGATCGGCAGATATATCACCCACGATGATACTGCTTTCCTGTTCGTCACAACAGAAGAAGACCACGCGATCTCCCTCTGTAATCGGACAACAAAGGCCCAGCAGAAGGGATGCTCCCTCCTTGTAGAAAGGAGTGAAGCGGTCGTCCTCGACTTTGAACAGGAAGACCCGCTCATCTGGTGATAACGCCACATTTTCTGGGGCTGTTTGCGGGGGATCTCCTTGCAGGGAGGAGATCCTATCAAGGGAGGGAGTATGGCGCATGTGAGCGCTTTCACCCCAACAAAATTGGGAAGGAAGGGGAACGGCATGATTAAGAACAGGGATCTCCGCTGCCGCGGTTTGATCAAGGATGTTCTGATAGGACCAGACGACACACCGTCGCTCGCCGAGCAATTCCACGAAAAAGGATTCCACTGACACCTGTGTTGCATCCAGAATGCGGGCGATCGACTCTGTGGATGGCCAGCGGGGACGCCCATTGGGCTGGAACCGCTTGGAGCGGTTGAATATGCTGGCATCCAACCCCGCCATACGAGCCAGGGAGGTGGTTGATACCCCCTCCCTGGCCGCTAGCGCATCTATGGCTTGCCATAGGCGTTTGTGAGATAGCATTGGTGATTCTCAATAAACTCATATGAATGCTTAAACCATAGGGGGAAAAATAATAAATACAATCAATAGTTGTGTTTTGCACAAGGTAATCGGATCTGTTGTTGACAATCCCGCATCCAGACAGAATGCCGTTAAGCCTTTTTCGCATAGCTGCGAGCGACGGGATTTTGCCACTTTCAACCTGGGCGACCGGCTGCTATTAGAAATCCGACGAGTTCGCCTTCAGATATCTGCCAGCAATAAGGGGCGCGAGGCGGTGGCGAGCGGAGCGGACGACCTTTCTCGGAGCATGTTGCCCTATGGCAAAACGGATCTATAAACTGGTTACCAAAGACCAATGGAACGAGGCAAAGGCCAAGGGTGTCTTCGAAGGGGCGCCTGTCGACCTGGCCGATGGCTTCATTCATTTTTCGACCAAAGAGCAGGTGGAAGAGACTGCCAGAAAGCATTTCAAGGGCATTGATGATCTTCTGCTGCTTGGTGTCTCCGTTGAGAAGCTGGAGCGCTGTGCCGGTCCGGTGACATGGGAACCTTCGCGTGGTGGCGCCCTGTTCCCGCATCTATATCACTCCATGCCCCTGGAGGCCGTAAGCGAAGAGAGCGTTTTGCCCATGACGCCTGACGGACATCATCGCTTCCCACAGTTGCAAGAAGAATAGAACAAGAGCAAACGACCATGTCTAACCCCTTTCTCGATACGCTGGCGCGCAAGGCCCTCTTCACCCTGAACCCCGAGCTGGCTCACAAGATAAGCATTCAGTTGCTCAAGACAGGGCTCGTGCGTGGCCCCAGATTGCCGGACGACCCTGCGCTGAAAATCAAGCTTTGGGATCTGGAATTTCCCAACCCGTTGGGGATGGCTGCTGGGTTTGACAAAAATGCCGAGGTACCTGATGCAACCCTCGCTCTCGGTTTTGGTGCAACGGAAATCGGCACCATCACGCCGCTCCCGCAAGGAGGAAATCCCAAGCCGCGTCTCTTTCGTCTGATCGAGGACGATGCGGTCATCAATCGCATGGGCTTCAATAATGAGGGGCATGCTGCAGCCCATGCGCGATTGGCTGCGCGCAAGGCCAAAAATGGCATTATCGGTGTGAATGTGGGCGCCAACAAGGACAGCAAGGATCGTATGCAGGATTATGTGAAGGGCATCGCCGCCTTTGCGGATCTGGCGTCTTTCTTCACAATCAATATTTCTTCGCCCAACACGCCGGGGTTGCGCGACTTGCAGGCGCGGGAAGCGCTGGACACTCTGCTGGCCCGCGTTCTGGAAGAACGCAACACCCAGACCAAATGGGTCGGCCGCTCGGTTCCGGTTCTGCTGAAGATCGCGCCGGATGTGGATGAATTCGGCCTTGATGATATTTGCGCGGTGGCTGTCGCCCGTGGCGTTGATGGCATGGTGGTTTCCAACACCACCCTCGACCGACCCAATCATCTCGCCTGCCAGAAGCAATTGTCAGAAGCCGGTGGGCTATCCGGTAAACCGCTGTTTGACAAGTCGACCATCGCATTGGCCAAAACCCGCAAGCGCGTCGGGCCGACCATGCCTCTGGTGGGCGTTGGCGGCATCACGGACGCCATCTCCGCTATCGAGAAGATCCGGGCTGGTGCCAATCTTGTGCAATTCTACACCTCCATGGTCTATGGCGGTGTTTCCATGGTCAGCCTTATGGTGATGGAAATGTCGGCCATCCTTGCCGAACGTGGTGTTTCACATCTGGATCAAATCCGCGGCGAAAGCTGCGATGACTGGGCCAAGCATCCGTTGGCCTGAAGATTAGGGGAATAATCATGAGCACAACCATCTGGCACAATCCGCGCTGCTCGAAATCGCGTGAGACTCTGTCTCTCATCGAAGAAAAAGGCGAACAGCCAACCATTCGCAAATACCTCGAAGATGCGCCAAGCATCGAGGAAATTCGGGACATTCTGGAGCTCTTGGGCATTGAACCGCGTGCGCTGATGCGCACCAAGGAGGCGCTCTACAAGGAGTTGGGCCTTGCCGATGTGGCCGATGATGAAACGCTGATCAAGGCGATGGCGGACAATCCCAAGCTAATCGAACGCCCGGTTGTGATCAAGAATGGCAAGGCGCGTCTGGGCCGTCCGCCAGAAGCCGTGCTTGAGATTCTCTAAGCTAGCCAGGGTGCCCCTCCTTTTGAGGGGCCGTAGCCTGAAGCCGCAAAGAAATGAGCCAAACCAAAAGGGGGCGCATGGAGTGCGGCCCCGTTTTTGTATCAGGACGGTGCTTAAGGGCGCCTCATTTTCAAGAAAAGGTGCGCGCCATCCGCCGGGGTAGCATCAGACCAAGGCTGATACCGCGCGCCGCCAGAAAGCACATAAGTCCCAGCCACAGCCCGTGATTGCCCAGATGGGGCATTGCCACATATTGCACAACGAAGAAAACGCTGGTGGCAAGAATGGACACATTGCGCATGGTCGACGACCATGTCGCGCCCACATAGATGCCATCCAACTGGAAGGCAAAAGTTGCAATGAAGGGCGTGAGGGCAGCCCAGAATAGATAGACCCTTGCCAACTCGCGCACGGCAGGCGCCGTGGTCAGTGCATCGATGATCATTGGGCCAAGCAGTAGCATGATCAGGCTGAGGCCGATGCCAAGGCCCAATCCCCAGACGAGGGTCAGCTTGACGGTGCGCTCGAAGGCCGGACGATAACGAGCACCGATGGCCCGCCCACCCAGCTGTTCGGCGGCCGTGGCGATGCCATCCAGAAAGAATCCGCCGAACATGAAGAATTTCATCAGCAGTTCGTTGGCGGCCAGAATTGCGTCGGTCTGGCGGGCGCTCAACGCAGTGAATAGGGTGAAAGAAAACAGCATCACCATGGATCGAATGAAGATGTCGCTGTTCACCGCCAGAAAACGGGCAAAGGCTTCTTTATGGAAAAGCCTTGGCAGTGGCACCCGCCAATCGGCCCGCAGATGGTGGGCCATCATGCCAAGCCCGACAAACGTTGCCACAGCCTCTGCGGCAACCGAGCCAAAGGCCGCTCCGGCAACACCCAGATCAAGTCCGAGCACGAACCAGACCGTCAAAATGACATTGATGCTGTTTTGAAGGATCAGCAAGGCCATCCCCTTGCGTGATTTGCCGAGGCCGAAAAGCCAGCCGAAAATGGCAAAGTTGCCCAAGCTGAAGGGCATCGCAAAAAGCCGGATGAGCAGATAGGTTTGCGCCGCTTCATTCACCGCGTCAGATCCGCCCATTGCCGCCAGCGCCCAAGGGGTGACCAATGGGCCAATGACAATCGTCATCAGGCCAAGCAAGAGTGCAATCATCAAAGCGCGATAGGCGACGGCTCGCTGGGAGATCGTGTCTCCTGCTCCGAGCGCCTGCGCGGTGAGCCCTGTGGTTCCCATGCGCAGAAAATTGAACGAGGAGGCCACGATGTCAAACAGCGATGAGCCGATGGCGATGCCGCCCATCAGGGAAGCGCTCCCCAATTGTCCGATGACCGCCATGTCGACGATCCCCACCAAAGGCACCGTGATAAGCCCAAGGGTCATGGGCACAGCAATCCCCAGAACCAGCTTATGGGTGACGGAAAAAGAGCGCTTGTTCTCTGAAGGCGCAATGTCCATTGAAAGCAATCCAGTGAGGCCGGAATGACCGGAAGAGATAGGAAGGGACTACGTCAGGCGTAGCTCGGAGCCTTCTTCCTCTAGCATCGCTCGCCAAGCAAGGAAAGCGCAAAGATACCCCTTGCGTCAGCAGGAAGAGGCCACGCCGGACGCAAACAGAAGAAAAAGAAGGCGACTGAAGGATTGGATCTGACACGGAAGGCATTGGGCAAGGCCATAAAAACAATCAACCGCCGCACGGGGACCATTCGCGCGACGGTTGATTTGCAGTGTCAAATCTCAGGTCCTACCAATAAAAGGTACTGGGGACGGACCGGAGACAGGCACTCTGGCTAGAGAGTTGGTTTGACCGGAGAAACCACCTCTCATTCAATCCCGAAACGCTGCCTGAAAGATCAGTCAGCTTCCTGTGTTTCAGGATCATTGCTGTTGAGTTGAGTATTGCTCAGCCACCTTGTCATGTCATCTTAAACATATGTAATGTCTTGGAAAGGTTTGCCAAGTGGAACGACAAGAGGGGAGGCAAAGGGGCTTGTCAGTCGTCCCGGCGGCCAACCTTGAGAAGGCGCATGATCAACCAGATAGGGAAGACGATCAGCGCGCCAAGCAGGAAATATTCCACCGCCCAATGCACTGCATCAAAGCCCATATAATAAATATGCTGTACAAGACTCGTAAGATACGTAAGCACCTGCCGAGGATGGAGGTTGAGTGCGCTGAGCACAATGCCGACCACGACGGAAAGGCCGATCAACCGTAAGATCACAGGGCCGGGCGAGCCGCCGAAAAAGCGCGAAAGTTTCGAATCGGTCACAATGTTTCTCCCTGTATTCTGAAACCGGCATGATTGACAATTCTTCCAAGGGTATTCGTTCCCGCAAGGACATCATAAACGAGCATGTAGTCAACTTGGAAGGTGGCATCAACCTTTGATTAAGCATATAGCTTGAATTCGGGCGATAAGAGGGCGTATATATGCGTACAAACTACCGCTATACGGGTGTAATTTCCTCTCTCAAGAGTCATAAGGCTGAGCACAGACATCAGCATGAGATCGTTCCGCATCTTTGGAGCGCGCTGAAGAGCAGGGGTACTGGGCACAATGATGAGTGAAGAGTATCTGGATAGCTTTTGCCGCTATCTTGGAAGGATCAAAACCACACGCCACATGTTGCTTGTCGCTGGACTGTTTGCTGCCGTTTGCAGTCTGCTCTCCTTGTTCAGCACGCATTTCATTTTGGTGTTTGTTGGCTCGCCCATTGAGCCTCTGGTCAAATTCTTGTCTTACATCCTGCCATTCTCTCTGGTTTTTGCGTCCAGTTTTCTGCTCATTCGTGGCTTTTCTGCTGTGCATACCAAAAACGAATATCTCTGGGAGATTGCCGAGCGGGATGATTTAACCCGACTGGTCAACCGAGCCGGTTTCCTGCGCAGGGGGCGAAATCTTGCCATGAAAGCTGAACGCGACATGTCTTCCTTGTCCATGATCATGTTCGATGTCGATCATTTCAAGACAATCAATGACACGCGCGGGCATTCCGCTGGCGATATGGCCCTCAGGCATCTGTCGGACCTTTTGCGCCAGATCTGCCGCGATGGCGATGTGGTTGCCCGTTGGGGCGGGGAAGAGTTTGCGATCATCTTGCCCAATGCCAACGCCCAGGGTGCGACCATCTGGGGGGAACGCTTGCGTGAGAAGATCGCCAAGACGCCATTCATCTGGAAAGACAGGGCCATGTGCCTGACCATCAGCGCCGGTGTGACAGAATGGACGCATGAGGGCGATAGTCTGGAAGCCATGGTCGAGCGCGCAGACAAAGGGCTCTATCTGGCCAAGGCCGCCGGGCGCAATCGGGTCCATCTTCTGCGAAACCATCTGGAGACCGTGCCTGCTTTCGAACAGGATGTCATGTTTAGTGATGAACAGGGTACTCCGGGACATGTCGCGTAAAGCAAACGGATAGACAACGCCCGGCCTCTGTCCCATAGTCTTTATATGATTGAGATGCCACCCAACCCAGAAATCTCCAAACATCCAGACGACGACCGACTCTCCAATCCTGCAGGGCGGTTGGTGACGCGCTTTGCCTTTTCTTGCGACGATAAAGACAGCCCGCTTCTTCCTGCCGTCTTTGATGATTGGCTCAAGAACAAGGGCTGGCAATTGCGTCCGCATCAAAGAGCGATGTTGATGGCGCAGGTAGAGGGGCAGCCGACCCTGCTCATCGCGCCCACAGGCGCTGGCAAGACGCTGTCCGGCTTTCTGCCCTCGTTGATCGAGCTGGAAAGGGATCGGCGCGAAGGGGGAGGTGAGCGCTGGCACGAACAGTTACACACCCTCTATATCTCTCCCCTCAAGGCTCTGGCGGTGGATATTGCGCGCAATCTGGAAACGCCCATTGCCGAGATGGGGCTCGATATAACGGTCGAAACCCGCACCGGCGACACGCCTGCTCACAAACGCCAGAGACAAAAACAGCGTCCGCCAAATTTTCTGCTGACAACGCCGGAGCAATTGGCGCTGCTGCTGGCCTCACGGGAGGCCGAAACCCTGTTTGCCTCTCTCAAGACCATCGTGCTGGACGAGCTGCATGCTCTGGTCACCTCCAAAAGGGGGGAGCTACTGAGCCTTGGTTTGTCCCGTCTGCGCAGCCTTGCGCCGGATGCTCGCCCTGTGGGCCTCTCGGCGACGGTGGCCGATCCGCTGGAGCTCGGGCATTGGTTGGTGCCTCATGCTGAAGGGAAACCGCAGCGCGAACCACAGATCATCCAGTTGAAAGGAGGCACAAGCCCGGATATCGAGGTTCTGGAATCTGAAGAACCGATCCCGTGGGCTGGCCATAGTGCCCGCTATTCTCTGCCCGATCTCTATGTCCTGATTAAGGCTCACAAGACCACATTGCTGTTTGTGAATACCCGCTCGCAGGCTGAATTCCTGTTCCAGTCCCTCTGGACCATCAATGAGGATACCCTGCCCATTGCCCTTCATCATGGCTCGCTGGATGTAAGCCAGCGCCGCAAGGTGGAAGCGGCCATGGCGGCGGGCAGCCTGAGGGCTGTGGTCTGTACCTCGACCCTTGATCTGGGTATCGACTGGGGCGATGTGGATCTGGTGATCAATATCGGCGCGCCGAAAGGCGCTAGCCGCCTGGCCCAGCGCATCGGACGGGCAAACCATCGCCTTGATGAGCCTTCCAAAGCCATTCTCGTGCCTTCCAACTGCTTCGAGCTTCTGGAATGCCGTGCAGCACTTGACGCCAACTATATTGGCGATCAGGACACGCCACCGGTGCGCAAGGGCGGGCTTGATGTGCTTGCCCAGCATATTCTAGGCCGCGCCTGTGCCGGTCCCTTTAACCCGCTCGATCTCTATCGTGAGGTTACCGCCTCCTATCCCTATCGGGCCCTGCCGGGGGAGCTGTTTGAGCAGGCTATCGATTTCGTCGCAACGGGTGGCTATGCCATGCGGGCTTATGAGCAATTTGCCAAGCTCAAACCCATGAAGGACAAGGAGACAGGTCAAATCCTCTGGCGCCTGTCTCATCCGAAGCGGGCGCAGCAATATCGGCTCAATATCGGCACCATCGTCGAGGAAGCGATGATCAAGGTGCGTCTTACCTCATGGAAGGGTGGCAGCGGCGAGCAGAAGCGGCTGGGGCGCTTTGGGCGCGTGTTGGGGGAAGTGGAAGAGGGCTTTATCGAGGGGCTTGCGCCGGGGGACAGTTTTCTCTTTGCCGGTCAGGTCTTGCGCTTTGAGCGGTTGGAAGAGAATTCTGCGCTGGTAACAAGAACCCAGCATCGCGAGCCAAAGGTGCCAGCCTATAATGGCGGCAAGTTTCCCCTCTCGACCTATCTGGCCTCGCGGGTCAGGGCCATGTTGGCCGATCCTGAGAGCTGGTCAAGATTACCCGAGCAGGTCCAGCATTGGCTGGCGCTGCAAAAGCAGCATTCGATCATTCCCTCTGCAGATCAGATGCTGATCGAGACCTTCCCGCGATCGGGCAAATTCTATCTCACACTCTATGCCTTCGAGGGTCGGTTGGCGCTGCAGACGCTGGGTATGCTGCTGACGCGCCGTCTGGAAAGGGCAGGGGCACGGCCCCTTGGCTTTGTGGCATCTGATTATGCCCTGATGATCTGGGGCCTGAGGGATCTGGCCAAGTTGGAAGAGGAGCTCGGTTGGAGCTTTGCGCAGCTTTTTGACGAAGACATGCTCGGGGATGATCTGGAAAGCTGGCTGGCCGAATCCGCCATGCTCAAGCGCACCTTCCGCAATTGCGCCGTCATTTCCGGCATGATCGAGCGGCGGCATCCGGGAATGGAAAAGTCTGGTCGCCAGATCACCATGTCCTCTGATCTCATCTATAATGTGCTCAAGGATCACGAGCCCGATCACCTGTTGCTGAAAGCCACATGGGATGATGCAGCCAGTGGTCTGTTGGATATTGCCCGCCTTGGGGCTATGCTCCAGCGCATCAAGGGCCGAATCGTCCACGCGCCTCTGGACAGTCCGTCCCCGCTTGCCATTCCGGTGTTGCTGGAAATCGGCAGAGAGCCCATCTATGGTGAGGCGGAGGACGAAATGCTGCTCGAAGCGGCCGAGGAAATGGGGCTGTGATGTCCCGGATTGAGTGAGCCAACGCGCATCAGGAGGCCCGTATCATGGGGTGGCAAAAACGTCTGCAGCAATGCTCCCTTTCATCAAGCTTGCCCGAGGGCTTTGAAGAGCGACAGCCGGACGGTGAAACCCCGACGTCATCCGATCCTGAGCCTGCCAGCCCAGTCGAATATGCCTTCTCTCATGCCGGTGAAGCCTTTGTTGCCAGCCTTTCCGGCGCGCTTTACTGGCCTGAGCAGAAAACCCTGCTCGTCGCCGATCTGCATCTGGAAAAGGGGTCTTCCTTTGCGAGGCTCGGACAGTTCCTGCCCCCTTATGACAGCCAACGTACACTGGCCCTGTTGGCGCTCGATATTGCCCATTTCAAGCCTGATACCGTCATCTGCCTTGGGGACTCTTTCCATGATGTTGATGGCCCCAAACGGTTGCCTACCAGCGTTGCCGATCGGTTGCAGGCATTGACCTCTGCGCATCAATGGATTTGGCTGACCGGCAACCATGATCCGCTCAGTTCTATCGATCTGGGAGGGGAGATTTGCGATATCCGGCAGATGGAGGGTGCTGGACGCGCCGTCATCCTTTGCCATGAACCCGGAGAGAGTGCCGGTCTTGAGGTGTCAGGGCAACCGGATATGCCCTGTCTGGAGATTTGCGGCCATCTGCATCCGGTGGCCAGAATTCCCGGGCGTGGCCGCACCTTGCGTCGCAAATGTTTCGTGCTGGCCAAGGATCGCATCATCATGCCCGCCTATGGCAGTTATACCGGTGGTTTGGAGCTGTGTGAAGAAGCCTTCGCGCCTTATATGTCCGAGGATGCCAAATTGCTAGTCATCGGCCGCCAGACCCTTGCGATGCATGGCGCAAGCATCTCTGTACCCAGATCCTCTTCAAGACGCAGGCGCTAGCGCTGGCGGCGACAAAAGAGCTCTAAAGGCCGAAAGAGCGAAAGATCAGTTCTTGCGGAAGACCACTCCGGTGAGCCAGCCGGTGAATAGAGCGATCAACACACAGGCCAGACCGTAGAAGAATTCATGATCCCGCGCCAGCGTGAAGGCGTGTTGCTCAAAGCCCGTTTTGGCGACATGCAGCTTTTGCGTTGACGAATGCAGCAATGCGCCGCCACGCAGCAGATGAACCGTCACTTCATATTCTCCCACCTCCACGTTGGAAGGAATGGGGATCGTGCTGCGGAAAAGGGATTTGCTGAGAAATGTAACCGAGGACGGATCGTCCGTATAAAGCCCTTTTTCCCGCATTTGCCTCAAGGCAGCCACGCGGAACGGGTCGTAGGTCGCAAATCTGTCCTGCGGCTTGAAGGTCGGGGGCAACAACAGGTAACGTGTGCCGATCTGCAATTTGGCCAACAGCGAAGGATGGGCGATATCAACCAGCTTTCGCGTTGTCGACATGGCATAGAAATTGGGCGCATTGCTATAGAGCCTGCGGTCCTGATTGATCCAGATGCCAAAGGTGCGCGCCTTGCGACGGGAGACCAGCGTCTGGTCCCAGCCTCTTACGACAACAACCAGATCATAGGGCTCGCCGCGGGACACCGTTGCCCGATCACGCTCAATCGTTCCGAAGATTACGATGTCCGATCCGGTGAAATTGGAAGAGATCTTGATGACCCGCTCGGAAAGATCAGCCACGATGCGTTCACTATGGGCGGCGCTTATGGTTCCTCCCATGCATACGCCAAGCCAGAGCAGCAATCTGGCCCCGAAGATCGCTCTTGAGAGGCGCGACAGGATCATCTGCTCACCTCCATCACCTCGGTGCTGTAATGGTCCGTCGGTTCGAGGATGAGATCCACAGCGAAGCGCATACCAACCATGAGCACGAGAATGCCCAATAGGGCACGCAATTGTTCGCCCTTCATCTTCTGGCCGATCTGGGCGCCAAACTGGGCGCCAATGGTGCCGCCAACCATCAGAATGAGAGCCAGCACGATATCGACGGAATGGTTGGTCGTGGCATGCAGAATGGTAGCAACGCCCATCGTCACCAGAATCTGGTAGAGCGATGTGCCGATCACAACGGCGGTGGGCACGCGCAGCAGATAGATCAGGGCTGGCACCAGCATGAAGCCGCCGCCGATACCCAGAACGGTTCCCAGAAAGCCGATGCTGCCGCCAATGGCAATCACCGGCAGGATGCTGACATAGATTTTGGACTTCTTGAAGCGCATCTTGAGCGGTAGCCCGTGAATCCAGTTATGCTGGCCCGGTTTGCGTGTCGTGACGATGCCTTTGCGGGCCTTGACGATGGCACGGACACTTTCCATGACCATGAGTGTGCCCACGGCACCAAGAAAGGTCACGTAGGAAACGGAGATGATCAGGTCCAACTGCCCAAGCGCGCGCAGCTGCTTGAACACAAAGACCCCGATTGTCGACCCCGTTATGCCAGCGGAAAAGAGCACCGTTCCCAGTTTGAGGTCGAGATTGCCGGTTCGAAGATAGGCCAGGGCGCCGGTCGTGGAAGAAGCCGTGATCTGGGCTGTTACCGAAGCAACAGCAACCGCGGGGGAAATTCCATAGAAGATCAATAGAGGCGTGAGCAAAAAACCGCCGCCAACCCCGAAAATGCCCGAGAGAAACCCGACCGTGCCTCCCATGCCAAGGATGACAAAGATGTTGACAGGCATTTCAGCGATAGGCAGGTAGAGCTCCACGCGCTACTCCTGTTTTCCAGCCGCCAGTTCTGCCGTTTGTCAGGAAACTCACTCCCTGACGACTGCGGCAGCATGCTCAAGAACAAATTGCCTCAAGCCTTGCCCGCTCAAGGTGTGGCCCGATAGGCTATTTGTGATTTGGTCTGTTTCAAAGCGCCGTTCATGCGTCGCTCCAAACACGAGATACATGTCTTCATGCATCCCATATAGAGCGCCCCGGTGTCAACGAAACATCTCGCAAATAACGTTAAATTGCACTGCCTTGCCAGAAAGAGTCGCGTTTGAGGCGCTTGCTCGGTGTTTATCCCGATAAGGGTCTATACGTGCGAGGCGGGCATGCGGATCAGGGCATGCCGCAGCTATAGGCATTCGCAGCCACAATGGGGGTGCGAATGCGTGTCAGGACCAGTTGGTCTCCTCATATGCCGCAGTGCCGGCGGCGTCGCTAGAGCGGATCAGATGACCCGCTGTGCCAGCGCTTCAAGGAGAGGCGCATCGATTTCGCCCGTAACCTTCAATCCTGCAATTTCCTGGAAATTACGGATCGCGGTGCGCGTGCGCGGGCCCATCTGTCCATCTGCCGGTCCGGCATTGTAACCAAGAGCGCCAAGCATTGACTGGGCTTTGGCAATCACTCTCGGGTCTGCACCGAGACGTTTGTTGGCCTTGGCCAGTTGCTCGGGCGTTGTGGCGACCCATTCAGGCGGCAGTGCGGACAGTTGGTTCACGGAGGCCTTGGCCACTTTGGGAACCCAGGCAGCAACCAGCGCTTTGGCGGCCTTCTGCTGTGGCCCCTTGAGCACGCTCAGGATTTCGTCGCGTTTGGCTTCAGCGCCCTTGTCGCCCTGCTTGGCTGCAATGGCAAACCATTTGTAGCTCTGCAGCAGGTCTTGCTTGACGCCCATGCCCCGGGCAAACAGGATGGCGAGATTATACTGGCTATCTTTGAGGCCATGGTCAGCTGCCTTAAGGAACCATTGGACAGCCTGCTTGAAATCGGGCTTGCCCAGACCACCCTCGGCATACAGCACTGCCAGATTATGCATGGACTTCACATTGCCTTGATCAGCTGCGCGTTGATACCAAAGCCGCGCCACTTGCAGGTCTTTTTTGACGCCATGGCCTTTCTCGTACAGATTGGCCAGACTATATTGCGCCTGCGGCATGTTGAGGTTGGCGGCCTTTTCGAACCATTTGGCTGCTTCCTTGAGATCAACCTCTACGCCTTCGCCCACGGTAAAGCGGCGGCCCAGCTCAAACTGCGCCAGTACATTGCCACTGGTCGCAGCCTGCATGATCGGCGTTTGCTCTTGAGTGCCGCTATCGCTGCCCAGATTGGCGCTGGACTGATTATCATCCCCGCCGGAGACGACCGGAGGCATCGGCTGTGACTTCGCTTGCTCTTGCAAGGCGTCATAGTTGCCAAGTTTGGTGTCCTTGGGGATGGAACTTGTTGGCGTCAGGTCAATGCCCTGATTGCCTGGCTGATTGAGCATGGCCTTGGCTTTTGCCATGGCTGCATCATGAGAAAGAGGCTGTGCGGCTGGCTTGCTGACGCGTGGACCAGCCAGCTTGTCCTGAGCTAGGGTCGGCTGCGAGAAGGCAATCGCGCGTGTAGCCTCTTCATCACTCATGCTCGGAGCAACGCTGCCCGAGGACGGCGTGATGCTGGATTGCGGGCCCGCAGATGCCGGCTCGGAAGCAACGGGAGCTTCCGGCAAGTCTGGAGTGCTTTGAGCCGGTGCAGACGAACCAGCCGGGGCCACGGTCTCACCACTGTCTCCAAAGCCTGGTACAGAGTCATCGGATTGCGTTTGTGCCGTATCGGTATTGAACAGGCCATAGAGGCTTGAATCCGGATTTTTCACCAACTGGATCGTCGTGATGGCGAGCAGAATGGCTGCCGCTGCCATGAGCAACGGGCGACTATGGCGCGAGAAGGTCTGACCCAGTTTGGCGAACAGACTGTTGCTGGCCTCTTCATTCTCAAGCAGATGAACCGCGCTTTCCTCAATAGCCGCAGCATCAGCGGAGCCATTTGCGGTCTCCTTCTGCATCTTCTTGGCCATGCGGGCGGCTTCTTTGATGGCTGCCCGGCGCTCTTTGCGGCTCATGCCTTTGGCTTTGTCTTCTTCGTTCGTTACAGGTGCCTGCGCTTCAACCTCGGTCGCAGGCTTTTTGCTGCCCTTGAAGCGGGAGAGGAAGCTTCCGCCTGCTCCCTGTTCCTTTTCGACCTGAGCGCTCTCCTGTGCGGCGGCCTGTGCTGCACGTCGAGCGGCTGCAATGAAGTCGGCTTTGGACTGCCCCTGATCGCGCTGAGAGCCGCTTCTGGCACTCTGGCTGCTCTGTGCTGCCTGTGAGCCCGGTGCGCCTTGCACGATACGGGCGGTTCTCGGCTTGGCTGCAGGGGCTTCCTGCTCGGCATTCTTGAGGGCAACGTTGCCCGTCACCTGCGGCTGCGCCTGAGCGCTTTCGCCAGGCTGGCGCGCTGTTGCGCTATCGGTCTGTGCCTTGGAAACACTGACCGCCTTGCCTGAGAGGTAAATACCCGGCTGTCTGCTTTCACCAGAAGAAACTTGCGGAGCGGAGGATCCGGCTGAGGCTGCGGCGGGCATTCCCTGTTGCGGCCCAACTGATGCACCAGCGCGGCTGCGGGTTGGCGCAGACGTTGCACTGGCGTCGCTCTGTTGCCTGCGCGAAGGCTGTCTACCACGATTTTGCAGCAGCTCGCTGGCGCTGAGGGGCTGGCCCTGTTGCCCTTGCGGGGCTGCCTCGGCTGCATCCGGCGCACTCTTTGCCTTGCGGCGGCGCAGAATATTGCCGAGACCGCGACTTTTCGGCTCTTCAGAGGCAGGCTCTGCGATTGGCTCTAGCGGCGCGTCAGGCAGTGCAGCCTGCTGCGGTTTCAGTTCTTCTGCGCGCACCTGCTCTTCGAGCTTGCCGAGACGATCGACAATTGCATTGAGCATGGAGCTGACGCCATTAAGGCTTTGCTGGGTCGAGGTTTCGCTTGTCTCTGCGAAACGGCGCAAGCCGTGCAGATCGTCCTTGAGCCCATCAATAATGGCTTCAAGCGCGGCGTCGCTGCCACCTCCGGCAATCGGGCCAACCTGTTGGAGAGCCTTGATCGCGGCCTGTTCGGCCACCTGAGCAGCGTTGGCGCCGCCAGAGGCACCAGAGCTGCTGTTCGCAGCGAGCTTGCGAATATCTTCGCCAATACGATCAACGGCGTCAAAGCGGGTCTGCGTGCGCGAAAATTCAGCGGCCAGCGTATCCAGCCGTTCCGTCAGCATCTCGAAAAACTGATGGTCGTCAGAAACCTGACTGGCATTGTCAAGGCGCTGGGCAAGATCGATGATCTGGCGTTCAAGCTGCGAAATCGCACCGCTGGAAAGAGCCGAGCCATCTGTTGCGGAAGCGGTTTGCGGTGCGCTGCGCAAAATATCTTCCTGCGCTTCCATACGGTCGGCAAGACGCGACAGGCTGCGCTCGAGTGCCCCCAGATCAGAGCTTTCCATCTTGTTGGCGAGCATGTCATCGATGCGCGCAAGCGTCTGCTCCACCTGCTCAAAGCGGCGTTCAGAAACGGCCGGGGCTTGTTCCGTGCGGACAAACTGGTCCAGATTGGTTACCCGTTCGGCCAATGTGGCCAGAATATCGAGCTGATCGCGATGGGTGCCCTGATCGGTCAATTCCACAAGGCTTTCCACTTGACGGGCAAGAGCCTCAAGGGGCTTGTGAATGCTGGCGTGGTCGGAGCCATTCTCCAGGCGGTCAGCCAGAGCCGACAGTTGGTTCTCCAGATTGATCAACCGGTCATTCGGATCAAGCCGCTCGATCAGCGCCTGCATTTGGGAAAGGCGCTGCTCAAGGCCATTCTGTTCCGCAAAATTCGGATCAGATGCGTTGGCGCGCTTGACGTCATTCTCCAGCGTGGCAAGCCGCTCGATCAATTCGTTTATCTGACCGGAGATGCTCGAAAGATGCTGCATATCGGGCTGCGTGGCGAGAATTTCGCGCAAATGGTCCATCTGTTCGGACAATTTGGCGAAGTCTTCCTCATGCCCACCGGCATCCATATCATCAAGCTTGGCCAGAATGCGGTCGAACTGTGCGTTGATGGACGGATCCTGCGCGGAACGGTCAAGCAAGGCGCGCACATCGCGCATTGTCTCGAGAATGGCGGGATCTTCACGGGTTTCGGAAATGGCGGTCGACAATTGTTCAATACGACCCGAGAGACTGGCGATCTCGCGCAGAACCTGATCGGAGGCTCCTGTCAGATTGGCTTCTTCAATCAGCTTGCGCAGGGACGTTACATCGTCTCGCAGCATGGCGAGACTGTCGTCCTGAGCTTGCAATTTGGCCAGCTTGTCAAGGGCATCACGATAGGTGCCTTGCGAATCCTGTGCTGCGCTCAAGGCATCCTGCGCTGTGCGCGTTACCTGGGAAACGGAGGCTTCCGCCTTGCGGGCGACCTGTTCATTCAATGTCTGGCTGCGATCGAACATTTGGCGCATCGCCGAATCAAGAGAGACAGACGGGCCTGTCGTTCCTGTCTGGGCAGATAGACGGTCCTGATAGGAGGGCATATGTTCGCGGGCCACAGGATGGTCAGAGACGGTGCCCGTAGAATAGGCTGACCGCGCCGGTGTACGCTCTGGCCGCAGGCTGGAACGGGGCCGCGCCATCTGGCTGCCCCCTTTTCTTTCCAATGCCTGATCCACACGCTGCAACTGGGCTTCAATGCGTTCAAGAGCGTTGCCATAATTGGCCTGATCCAGAGTGGAGGGGACACCACGTGCTCTGCCGCGACGGGGAGACGAGCCAAAGTCTCCTCTTGTGTCCCGTCGGGTACGGGAGGCGCGATAGTCTTGTGGGGTATCTTCGCGTTCAAAGGGCATGTCGGGGGACTGAGCCGCTTCACCCGCCAATGCATGAAGCTGGGCTTCGATATCCTCAATAGCATCCAGAAGAGCCGAATTCTGACGAGGCCGACCTTTGGGCGCGGTTGCACGGAGGCTGTCATGCGCACCTCTGTTACGATCCGTACCTCGAAGACCTTCTATATACTCGCCTACATCGCGATCGGTGTGATATGTGTCATCAATCATAGTACTGGCTCAACTCTTTGCGGTTCTCGGCATCCGCTGCGCAATGCGGGCACCCGACGCCCCGCGAAAACGGTCTTTTCCCAGAGTACTGTGATAAGTTAGGGTAAATAACGCGTTAATCCTGATGCGTATTGCGAAAAATACTGACCGCTTTAATCATTTGCTCACCATATTCTTCCGATTTCTGCTGGTTGTTTAGTGTCTCACCCTTCAATCAAGGGGCGTATATGCGAAGGGAGCGTTGACAGGCGGCATACAGGGTGGTTTACCCACGGGTAAGCTCACGACAGGCAATGGAAATAGACCACATTGCCAACAAACGGTCTGGGGAGACGGTTTTGAAAGAGGAAAAAACGCCCGTACCTGCTGCAGAGGCCGGCAAGGACGAAGGCAACGATGTGCTCAGCGCGGCCACCAACCAGTCTGGCCCGCTCTCCTATTCCATCGGGGATCTTGCCAAGGAATTTGGTGTTACGTTGCGCACTTTGCGCTTTTATGAAGACAAGAACCTGCTTAATCCGCGCCGGGACGGCGTCAATAGGGTGTATAGCCGGCGAGACCGGGCACGCCTGAAGCTAGTTTTGATGGGTAAAAAGGTCGGCTTTTCACTGACCGAAATCAAGGAAATGCTCGATCTGTATGATCTGCGCGATGGACAGGTGCCTCAGTTGCGTTCTGCTCTGGATCGCTTCAGCCTGCATATCACTATCCTGCGCCAACAAAGGGCCGATGTGGATCAGGCCATTGCCGATCTGGAACGGACGGTGGAAGTCGTCTCCGGCATGCTGCGCGAAAAGGAAAAGAAGGAAGGCTAAAAAAGCCCTCAATCGCCTTTAGCCACAAGCAAGGCAGGGACTGGCTTAGTCGCCAAGCCCAGCTTTCAACTTCCAATAGCCCAGAGCGGCCATGGAATTGGCATCCGGCATGGCGCCTTTCTCGAACATGGCCATTATCTCGTCCATGCTGAAGGCAGCTGTTTCCATGTCGGTTTCGGTTGCTTCGCGGCTGGTTGCGCCTTCTGTCAAATCATGCGCCAGAAATATGTGGCACAGTTGGTTGAGAAGGCCGCCTGCGGGGAACATTTCTCCGATCTTTTCCATGCGTCCGGCGCGATAGCCTGTTTCTTCGGCCAGTTCTCCGCGCGCGAGTGTTTCCGGATCGCTATCAGGCGTGTCTTCCCACGTCCCTTGTGGCAACTCCCAGCAGCGCCGGCCGATGGGATAGCGAAATTGCTGAACCATCTGGATGCGGCCGTCGGAATGGACGGGAATGATGATGGCAAAGGGAGGTTTTTCGACTACACCATAAATGCCTTCGAAGCCTGCGGGGAAAAGCACCTTGTCTTCATTCACCTGCATCCAACGGTTCTGATAGACCGTGCGTCGGGAAAGCTGGATGATTTCCTTGTCGTTCTTTATTTCCATCGGATCAGTCAACTCGATTTCTAAAACATTATTGCCAAGTTTATGGCAACCAAAATAAGATTTTCAGTCAGGCTCCAGATCATGATGCTCTAATATGGCAGAAAAACAACCATGTCCAAAAATTGCGAAAATCCGCCATGTCTGATCCCGCCGGACACCGGAGCCAAAGACTTGGAAATATTCTGAAGACCGGAAAAAAGGGCAAAGAGTAACAACAATTTAACTGAATATGGAGATCTCCTTAAGAATTTAATCCTATTCTCAAGTTGCGCGCATTTCTTGCGCGTTGTGTTATTGGTGAAATGGGCAAGTCTGAGCTTCGTGCTTTAACAAAAAAGGGTGCATGCTCTTTGGCTGCAGTCGTGCTTTTTGGGGAATTCATGACGGACGATATCGTCGATCAGTTTCAGTCTCTGGCTCGGGAAAAAGACCCCTCGGCCCGCTCCTTGCTGGTGCGTAAGGTGGCCGCTGAATATGTGCGCCGTACAGGGCACGAGCCGACGGATGCCGAACGGGAACTATTCTCGTCGCTCGTGCTGGATCTGTATGACCAGATCGACCTTTCCGTGCGTCGTGACATCATCACCTTGCTGGCTCGCACCAGGCATATCTCCACGCCGCTCGCCGAAAAGCTTGCAGGCGAGAATGATGAGCTGGTTACGACCCTTTATGAATATTCTCCCATGCTCAGTCAGGAAACATTGCTACAGGCAGCAAGGGAGCGTAGCGAAAGCGTGTTGCGCGCCATTGCTCGCCGCCAGCGGGTGCCAGAGCCGGTGGTGGATGCTCTGATGTCTCGCGGGCAAAATGAAGTGGTGTGCGAATTGCTGCGCAATCTGGGCAGTGACTTCTCCAGTAATGCCCTTTTGCTGTGCGCCATCATTTGCCAGACCTCTCTTGAAATCCAGTCGCTCATGGCAGCTCGTGGTTTGGCTGATCAGGTCTTCCAGCAACGCATGCGTCGCCATGCCGAACAGGGCTGCCCGTTCCTGCCAGATCCGCTCTCTCGCGCCACCCTTGATGGCACGCTTGAACAGCTGGTCGCCGATATGGAAGCAAGGCTTTTCCAAACGGACGAGTTGAGCGACGATCCGACGCGCGATGAACTGCTGGTCAAAATCAATCTCGGTGAACTGACCTTCGACAATCTGCTGGAAACCCTGATCTCCAAGGAAGGCAAGGAGGATGTGATTTGGCTGCTGAAGGATGCCCCGGGCCTGTCGACCAATGCCATGGAGCATCTGCTGGCCAGTGAAACCAACCGTATTCTCACCCGATTGTTGCTAGAGCAGGATGTTTCGGTCAAAACCTTTGCGGCCCTTACCAAATGGCGGGTCGAGCATGTGGGCTTTCCTACCCGGCATGTGCATCGCGAGGTAGAGAATTACCGACAATCGATGTCCCAGAAGCGCAAGAGCGAAAAACAGATGCACGGCGCGATCTGATTTTCATCACAATTTTCCCACCTAATCTGATAAAATTCACCCGGACCGTTGGTTTGCGGGAAGATTCGGCTTTGTGTCAAAAGCCCATGCAGAGGGCCACAAAAGGTTGTTTGACTCCTGTATCTTGATGGTTTGACGCCCAAAAGACTGTGGCTGCCAGTGATGCCCATGGGGAGCGTGTCATGGCGCGTATGTCATGGCCTGCGTAAATTGCCTGCTCCGGATAAAGGATACGCTCATGTGTGATGCCTTCTCTTGCCCGCTTTTCTCAAGGAACGCTGTTTTTGCAGGATTGGGGGCTGTCTGCCTCGTTGGTGGCGTGGTGCCATCCGCGCCGGTGCACGCGCAAAGTGCCACTCCAAATGTTTCTCAACAGCAGACGTCAGACAAAGAGACGGAGGCCCCGACGGTCGTCTCTGAAGATGCGGGCAACTGGCGCGCGCCACTGCTCGCGGAGATGGGGCGCATCGCCAATGATCTTGATGCCCAGCGTCGGCTGAATATTCTGCTTGAAGACAAGGTCGACTATATGACCCAACGTCTCGATACGCTGGAGCAGCGCAGCTTGCTGCAGGCCAAACGCATTGAAAGCCTACAGGACGCCCTGCGTCAGGCATCTGAAGATCAATCCTCCGGCAAGGCCGCGCATGAAAAGTCTTCCGAACAAGCAGAAATGGCTCCGTCCGAAAATGATGTGGCCCCTGAAAGCGAAGGCAAAAGGCCTTCGTCCCCCTCTGCTGACGAAGATGAGGAAATGGCAAGTGACTTTGAACGCTTCCTTGATATGGGGGAAGCCATGATGCGGCGCTTCTTTGGCGTTGTGAAAGAGTTCCGCAAGGATTTTGACGACAATCGCGTTTGAGGACATGTCCGCCGGACATTGATGGGAAACGGGGCGCTGCCGTAATCAGTGTATCTTCGCGCTTTAGGCGCGTTCAAATCGACCCATGATGATTTCATGATCGGAGAGGGAGCTGCCAATGTCATTGACGGCGGGCAGGATATACGCCCCGTGGCAGGAAAAGCCTCTTGTGCAGAACCAGTCCAGCTTGCATGGCGGCCGGGGCTTGTAGGTTAAAAGGCTTGAGCGGGTTGTTGTGCCCTGAGCATTATTCTCCCAGCTGTAGCCATGACGTTCCGCCGCCCTAAAAAGAGGCTCTTGCAGTGCGGCACCATTTTCAGGGGTGAAAGCAGTGTTCAGATCCCCCGCGATGATAGTGGGAAGAGAAGGGGCAAAGACATCCAGCGCTGCGATCAGGCGCTCCATCTGGGCAAGCCGAATGGAGGGATCATCAAGGCTTTCAAGATGCACCGACGCAACACAAACGTCGCCCGCTTGCGTCGGCAGGATCGCCGCAACAGCGCAACGTCCGCCAATGCGCGGTTGTTTTGAAACGCTGCTATTGCTCAAGCCGTCGTCGGGACAGAACCAGAGCCCGGATGCATCAAGGCGGATGAGAGCCTGGGCAACCGGAGGCACTCTGAAGAGGATGGCGTTTCCGTGCCAGCCTTTTTCATTGTGATCATCGGCAGCCAGCCGCCTTTCAAGATCATTGCCTAGCCCAAGCTCGAAAAATTCAAGCCCGAATGCATAGCGCATACCCAGACAGTCAGCGAGCGCGCGTGTTGTGTTGCGCTGATGGGTCCGGGCCATGCCGCAATCCATTTCAGATAGTACGATGACATCGGGCGCATGGGGCCGGAGCAATTCCGCACTCTGTTCGGGATAAAGGCAGCGCTGCATGTTCCAGCCCATGACGCAGAGGGAGTCGGAAAGGGACGTCTCCTCAAGCACCTCGCCCCCTGTTTCGAGCAAATGCAGGGCTTCCACTTTATCAAAGAGCGTCTTATGCATCGGGTATGTGCGCTCTGACTGCAAGATGTCTTGTTTGAGTGTGTCGTCAACCGGGGGTAAATTGGCGCGGGTCGCCATTTCGAACAGTTTCATGATCAGATTTCCCCTCGTCTTGGTCGCTTTGGCGTGCTCATGGCTTGATGACACCCATGACAGCGGACATGGGCAGGCTGCAGGGGAGAAATGACGGCAAGGTGACGGCTAACCGATACACGCCCCAAATGCGCGGGCAATGTAAGGGTGCAATGTTACGACCAGATGTCTTTGTTTCATGACAAGAAAGCGCTGATGCACTGGTGCTTTATGCTGCAGGCCCTCATGGTGGCGCCTCCGATCTCCCAACAAGGGGCAGGTGATTCCTGTGGTGTAAAACAACCTAACCGGGATGCAATACGGCAAAATGCTGCCGCTTGGAACAATTTCCCCAAAGAGCCAACTGATTAGAGCGTTTCCAGCAGAAATATCTGATTAAATGGACTAAATTTTCAATATATCGCAGCTATCACTTGCCAACCGCAATGCAACCGCTCATAGTTTGAACTAAAGTAGCCGAAGTTTATCTTGGCAACTTATTCGTGTGTTGGGTTTTGTGACACTTTGACAAAACTTGACATGAAGACAGGGACTGCTTGCTTGGCAGTATCGTCAACAGGAAACAGGGTGTTGGGCCTTGACTTGTTCTGTTGTCTGTCTTCAAAACCTCTTGTAGAGGGGTCGCTTCATCTGCTGTGAGATGAAGATGACAATAATGGTTGCGCGTATTCAAGCAGACAGAAGGCCAGTGGGCTTGAGGACCTGAGAATACGCATCGTGGAATGATAAAGTCTTGTCCTTTGTGAGGTGCCAATCATTCCGTTCAGTCGCTGGGGAGGACCGAAAGTGCAACAGGCTTCGCTTAACATCATTATCGCGGACGATCACCCTTTGTTTCGTGGGGCGCTACGCCAGACACTGGAAACAATTTTTGATCAGATAGCCATCCATGAAGCCGGAACGCTGGAAGAGGTGGGCGAGAAGCTCGAACAATTCGAAGATATGGACCTTGTGCTCCTGGATCTATCCATGCCGGGCGTACGCGGATTTTCCGGACTGCTCTATTTGAGAGCGCAATATCCGGCCATTCCGGTTGTTATTGTCTCTGCCAGTGAGGATGTGCCGACCATTCGCCGCTGCATGGAGTTCGGCGCGTCGGGCTTCATTCCGAAATCCTTGCCGATTGACGATATCGCCCAAGGCATCCGCGCCGTTCTGAACGGTGAAACCTGGGTCCCTGAAAGCATCGATCTCAGCGCTCCTTATAGCGATGAAATCACCGATCTTGTAGAACGTCTGAATACTTTGACGCCGCAACAGGTTCGCGTTTTGATGATGCTCTCCGAAGGGCTTCTGAACAAGCAGATCGCCTATGAGCTTTCCGTTTCCGAAGCCACCGTCAAGGCGCACGTTTCGGCCATCCTGCAAAAGCTCAATGTAGACAGCCGCACGCAGGCCGTGATTGCTGCCGCCAAGATCGAAGCCGGCCAGTGGCAGGCTATTGGCGCCAAGAGCTAGAGCGCTCTGTTGGCCCTCTTGAAGCCTTGATGAGGCTTCAAGGAAACCTGAATTATAAAACCCGCGCCAGTTCGGCTGCGGGTTTTTTATTGTTGGATATATATCTTACCCATCCTGTGCCACTTCTTGGCTGGCCGACACTCCACACGACTCTATTCAAGCGGTGCTTCTACTGCCCGCGTTTGCGGATGGCGGTCATGTTCCAGGTATTGAGCAGAGCTCGCAGCTGGGCCGGTTTGACCGGCTTGTTGAGAATGGCCATGTCTTTGGATTTGGCTTCATCGCGCACCTCTGTGGTGCGGTCCGCCGTAATCAGACTGGCAGCGATTTCCTGTCCGAATTTGGCGCGGAGCTTTTCGCAAGCCTCAGTACCGAGCATCTCATCAAGATGATAGTCGATGAGAATACCATCCGGCACCTTCTCGCTTTCCTCAAGCACCTTTTCCGCCTCTTCTAGAGACGAGGCGATCATGACATCACATCCCCAGCCTTCCAGCATCACTTTCATGCCATCCTGAATGACCGGTTCGTTATCCACGCACAGAATGCGAAGATCGCTGAGCGGCTGGTTGGCCATGGAACGCGGTGCCTCTGCGCGGCTGGCGCTGTGGAGCAGGCGGAAGGCTGGCAGCTTGATGGCAAAGGCAGAGCCTTGTCCGGGCGTGGACATCAACCGGATCGGATGGTCGAGCACCTTGGAAATACGATCCACGATGGAGAGGCCGAGCCCGAGCCCGCTCGCAATACGAGCGCCTTCATCGAGCCGCTGGAATTCGAGGAAAATTTCTTCCTGCTGTTCGGGCGGAATGCCAACTCCAGTATCATGCACCTGCACTTCAATGGCGCTGTCAAGGCGGCGACAGCCGACCAGAACCGTGCCTTCAGTGGTGTATTTGATGGCGTTGGAAATGAGATTCTGCAAAAGCCGCCGAAGCAGATGCTTGTCGGAGCGCACATGCAGCCCGCAAGAGACGATCCTGAGCTTGAGCCCCTTCTCTTGGGCCAGTGGCTCAAAATCTATACGCATTCGGTCGAGCATCTCGTCTATCGGGAAAGCAGAAAGCTGCGGCTTCATGGCGCCAGAATCCAACCGCGCGATATCGAGCAGGGCGGCCAGAATGTCTTCCACCGCCTCAAGCGAGCTATCGATGTTGGTCGACATGACGGCGCTCTCTGCCAGCCCCGCATTGTCTTCATCGGCTTTTGAGAGTGCTTCAAGGCGGTTGACTAGTGCCGTCGTATAAAGGCGCGCCGCATTCATGGGCTGCATGATGTCGTGCCCAGCTGCGGCAAGGAAGCGGGTCTTGGAGACGCTGGCTTCTTCTGCGGCCTGTTTGGCGCTGCGCAAGGCATCGTTCAGATGCATCAGCTCGCGGGTGCGATCCTTCACGCGTCGTTCAAGGGATTCATTGGCCGCTTCCAGCGCCCGCTCGGCGCGCACCCGCTCGGAAACATCGGTGAAGGTGATGACGATACCGCCATCGGGCATGGAATTGGCCCGAATATCCAGCGTCAGGCCCGAACTTGCCATGCTTTCCTGATAGGGGGCTTGCTGCACAACGATCAGGTCAAGGCGATGGCTGACAAGATCTTCCACCGAGCCTTCGCCCAGATCGCCACGCGCCGCAATATGGCTAAGGACCGAAGAGAGTGGCGTGCCGACCTGCCCAAAATCGGCAGGAATGCGCAACAGGTCACGGAACGGGCGGTTCCAGAGAGTGAGCCGCAAGTCCGCATCAAACACGGCGATGCCCTGACGCACATGGTTGAGCGCCGTTTGCAGCAGGTCGCGGTTATAATGCAGCGCTTCGGACGCATCATCCAGCAGCTTCATCGTGCCCTTGGGGGCACTTTCCCGCTTCTTGATCAACAGGCTCATCAAAAGTCGGGAGGAGGCCGCCCCAATGGCGCTGGCCAGCAACTGCTCGGCAAAGCGCATGAAGAGCGGGTCCACCTCCATATTGCGGTCATAGAGGATGTCCCGCTGCTGGGCATGGGAGCGGAAGCTGCGCTGCGTGCGCTCGGCCCCCAGATAGCGCGCGACCATGTCTTCCAGGTCGCCGACAGACAGCATGGAGCGCCAAAGACGCAAGCTTGGGGAGGGGCGCAATTCATCCGGCACGAACAGGTTCGCCTGCAAACGCTCGATCAATTCTGGCCGACGGGAAACCGAGCCAGCCGAATAGGCGATGATGTTGAACAGGATGCTCCAGAAAACACCATGCAGCAAAGGCGGCAGATCCGTCCCCAACAGCGCCTGCGGCTTGAGAAATTCGATCCCGAAGGGGCCTTGGGTCATGAAGCTGGTCGGGAACAGCCCCGACTGGGCAAACATTGGCAGAAGCAATGTATAGCCCCAGATAATGAAGCCCGTCACCAGACCGGCAATCGCGCCGCGCGCATTGGCCCGCTTCCAGATGAGCCCTCCGGCAAGGGCCGGCAGAAACTGCGCCATGGCGGCAAAGGCAATCAGCCCTATCTGAGCCAGAGAGCTGTTGTTGACCGCCAGTCGATAGAAGGCATAGGCCAGAGTGAACAGCACAAGAATCGAGATACGTCTCACATTGAGGAGCAATCGTCCCATATCTGGTGCATCGATGGCGGTATCAGCATGCCGCCTCAGAATGAACGGAATAACCAGATCATTGGAGATCATGATGGCTAGCGCAACCGAGGATATGATGACCATCGCGGTGGCAGCCGAAAGGCCGCCCAGAAAGGCGATCAGCGTGATCGCATCCGCATTGACGGCCATCGGCAGGCTCAGCACATAGCTATCTGCATCCACCCCGGGCCCAAGTACAAGCTGGCCAGCCAGTGTAATGGGAATGACAAACAGGTTGATGCCGACCAGATAAAGCGGAAACAGCCATGTGGCCCGAACCAGAGATTTCTTGGAGGTATTCTCGACTACGGCGACATGAAATTGGCGCGGCAGAAGCAGCGCCGCGCTGGCCGAGAGCATGGACAACACAATCCAGTGGATCGCATCCGGCCCATCTTCCACCCCATGGATGGAGATGCCCGCTTCGGCAGCCTTGGCAAACAGGTCAAACGGTCCATCGAAAATCCAGAAGGTGACAAACAGTCCAACGGTCAGAAAGGCAAACAGTTTGACGACGCTTTCCGCCGCAACGGCCAAAATCAGCCCGCCCTGATGCTCGGTGGCATCCGCATGGCGCGTGCCGAACAGAATGGCAAAGACAGCCATGGCAAGGGCGACAAAGAAGGCAATATCGGCCAACACGGGCACGGACCCGGTGGGGAAGGCGATATTCATATGCTGGATTAGCGTGGCAACCGAGGTGGCGACAGCTTTGAGCTGCAGTGCGATATAGGGCATTGTGCCCACCACCGCGATAATGGTTGCAACGGCTGCGACTTGCTGGTTCTTGCCATAGCGGGCGCCCAGAAAGTCGGCGATCGAGGTGATGCGCTCGGTTTTGGAAAGCCGGATGATGCGCCAGACAAGGGGATAGCCCAGCGTGAAGACGATGACAGGGCCGATATAGATCGTTAGGAAATCAAGCCCGCTGGCCTTTGCCATGCCAACAGACCCGAAGAAGGTCCAGCTGGTGCAATAGACCGCCAGAGAGAGCGCATAAAGGCTAGGATGGCGTTGAGCCGCTGTCTTGTTTCGCGCCCGATGGTCTCCGTATGACGCAATGGCAAACAGAAGCCCGATATAGAGAAGGGTTGTGAGAACAACCATCCAGCCCTGAAGCATGAAGCCTGCTCCTTGTTTAGAGTCTTCAAAGATATAGCATAAGAAATTTCAAAGGCACCAGAAAGAGCGCCTTGGCCGCAGAAATTTAGACCAATTTTTAAGGACAGATCTGAACAATTGGGGGTAACAAGTGCAAGCGACTGGCCGAAAGGCCCGGATTGGCGCGACTTGTCGCCATCGCGGGAGGCCGTGCCCGAGCTGTGCTGCGGGGTCATTTTGGTGGAAAACCGTCCCCCTGACAGCAAACATGGGACGGAAAAGCGCACCCTCTTTGTTGCACTCTTGGGGGAAAAACCGCAAAGATATTTATTCTTTATACTTAGATCCCCGATAGCACTATTCGGGACAGTAAACTTTTGCGCGCCGTTCCATTCCCTTTGCTGAATAAAACCAAAAACAGCACCAGTCCTTTCAGAGCAGACCATGACCGATCCAATGTCGACCCCATCTTCCTTACCCGCAAGCACCGACCTGTTGGCGCATCTCAGTCCGGAAGCCCGTAACGCCCCTGACAGTGGCATTACCGGCATCAGATCTTACGCGGCAGGTCGGGAAGACGTCATTCCCCTCTGGATCGGGGAAGGCGCTCTGCCTACGCCGGATTTCATCTGCAAGGCGGCTGAAGATGCTCTGAAGGCGGGCGAAACCTTCTACACCTATGATAATGGTATCCCCGAGCTGCGCGAAGCCATCGCACGCTATCATGAGCGCCTCTATGGGCGCCCCTTCGATGCCAACCGCTTTTCGGTGACCGGTTCGGGCATGCAGGCAATCCAACTGGCGGTGCGCCTGGTCATGAGTGCTGGCGAGGAGGTCATTGTCCCGTCTCCGGCCTGGCCGAATATCGGCTCTGCTGTGCTCGTCGCGGGGGGCAAGCCCGTCGATCTGCCGCTGCATTTCCACCCCGAAGGCTGGAAGCTGGATATTGACGAGCTGTTTGATGCCTGCACGGACAAGACACGGGCCCTTTTTATCAACACCCCGAACAACCCGACCGGCTGGGTGGCGACGCTTGATGAGTTGAAGGCGATTCTTGATTTTGCGCGTGAACGAGACATCTGGATCATCGCCGACGAAATCTACACCCGCTTCTATTTCGGCGACGACAGGGAGACAGCGCCGTCCTTTTATGAGATCGCGGAAGAGGACGACAAGATCCTTTATGTGAACAGCATGTCGAAAAACTGGGCCATGACCGGCTGGCGCGTCGGCTGGCTGGCGGCGCCGGTTTCCTTGATTCCCACTATCGGCAACCTGACGCAATGCTCTACGTCCGGCGTAGCACCATTCATGCAGAAGGCTGCGAGCGTTGCGCTCAATGATGGTGAATTGTTCATTGCAGAGCAAATAGAGCGAGCCCGTTCTGGCCGCGAGAAGCTGCTTGCCGCCTTTCAGGGACATAATGCCATTCGCTTTGCTCCGCCCATGGGCAGTTTCTATTTCTTTTTCGGGCTCGAAGGGGAGGCAGACGCTTCCATCATTGCAAAACGGCTGGTTGATGAAGCAAATGTTGGTTTGGCGCCCGGGTTTGCGTTTGGTCAAAGCGGGTCCGCATTTATGCGACTATGTTTCGCGACAAATCCGGACAAATTGGATCAGGCAATTTACCGACTGAACCAATGGCTAAGCCGGTGAAATACGCTATACTTCGGAAAAACACCTAGAATCAGCAGGACTTCCTTTTCAGGTCAGACTCTTGTCAACAGAAGAAGAAAGAATGAACGGATCTGTGACCATCAATGGCCCCAAAAGAATGCAAACGCGAGCCTATGACGGGCCAGAGCGTCCATTCCGACCGATCGGTGAACTCGATTCGCGCCTCACATCCTTGCTGGATGTGGCGGCTGATTCGGTCTGCCTCATTGACGAGCAGTCCCGTATCCTTCTGTTTAACAAGGCTTCAGAAGTCATGTTTGGATATAGCGCAGATGAGGTGATCGGAAAATCCGTTGATATCCTGATGCCCGAGCAATATGCCCAGCATCATGATGGCTGGGTCGGACGCTACTTGCGCACAGGCGAGCATTCGATCATCGGTATCGGGCGCGAAGTCGTCGGTCGTCACAAGGATGGATCAACATTTCCGTTTGATCTCTCCGTTGGCGTTGCGGAAACCGAAGATGGAAAGCAGTTCATCGGCGTGATGCGCGATTTGCGCGGTCGCAAGCAGGCTGAAGAGCATTTGCGCAATCTTCAGACCGAACTCAATCAGCTCACGCGGATCAACGCGATGGACGAGATGGGCGCAACCGTTGCCCACGAGCTCAACCAGCCGCTGACCGCGATCATCCTCTATTTGCAGGCCATCGAGCGCAAGCTGCAATCCTATGATGAGCAGAAGCCTTGTAGCCGTGAGGAAATCGATAAACTTGTTGATCTCTGCGGTCGGTGCGTGCGCGAAGCCCAGCGTTCGTCTTCTCTGCTTCAGCGCATCCGCTCCATCATCGAGAAGAAGGAACCGGAGCGTAGCGCCTGCGACATCGTGGATATCATCCGCAAATCCCACGAACTGGCTCTGGTCGGGTTCGCAGCAACGGATGTGCAGGTGGATCTCATCGCCCCTGATGACGTGCCCGTGGTCTGGGTAGATCCGGTTCAGATCGAACAGATTTTCCTCAATCTCCTGCGCAATGCCTTTCAGGCTCTGCACGAAATCGAGAATAAGGCGATCACGATTACCCTATCCCTTGAGAGGACCTCTGATTCCGAGGAAAAGGAACGGCTGGTCGTACGCTTCAAGGATAACGGCCCGGGTGTGCCGGAAACACACCGCAGCAATCTTTTCAAAGCCTTCGATTCGGAACGGCGCAATGGTATGGGCCTCGGCCTGGCGATTGCTCGCTCCATTGCTCAGAGCCATGGCGGCAGCCTGGAACTGGCACCCTTTGATGACAAGCAGCCGGGAGCCTGCTTTGTTTTGACCCTGCCCATCGCTTCCCGGTCTTCTATTCGAACTTCCCCGCAAGCTGGAAATGAAGAAGAACCCTCGGGCAGTCACCAACAAAGTTCACCGGCCCCTTAAGAGCGTGAATAGAGCCAAGAGGCGAAGACAACATGACAACTGACTTACATCCTTCTATCCATATTGTTGATGACGATCCCGCTGTGAGGGACGCTTTGTCGGTTCTGTTTGAACTGGAAGGGTATCACGTCGAGACATTCTCGAATGGAGAGGATTTCCTTGCAAACCTGCGCGATTCCATCCCGTCGATCATTTTGCTCGACGTTCATATGCCGGGCCGCTCCGGTATGGAAGTGCTCGAAGAGCTGGCCGCCCGCCATATCTCTGCTCCGGTCATGATCATTTCCGGTCAAGGCGACATTCAGATGGCCGTCGCAGCCATCAAACAGGGCGCGCACGACTTTATCGAAAAACCTTTCGATGGCACGCAGGTCGTTGATCGTATCGAGAAAATTCTGGCAACCGCCAACAAGGCTCCGGATCCGGGTCAGTCGGCACTAACCAACTGGAGCTTCCCGCGTGCAGAAACCTTGACGCCGCGCGAACGTGATGTATTGTTGCAGATAACGCAAGGGGCTTCCAACAAGGAAGCTGGCCAGCATCTGGCGATTTCGCCCCGCACAATTGAAGTGCATCGGGCGCGCATCATGGAAAAACTGAAAGCACGCAATACGGCTGACCTCGTTCGTATTGTACTGACCGGCCATTGATAGGCCAACCTGCCGCCGTCGAGCATCTATTTGTAGAGAGCCGAAGGGTGGACAGGGGCCAAACAGGAGGACACTCTCTCCCGCAGGCACACAGGATGTGCAGCAGGATGAGGGGCAATGGCCAATGGGACCGGGAGTAATCCCGGTCCTTTTATTTTGTTCCCACGTCGGTTTGTAAATGACGGCGTCTGATTTTCGAAACCGTCTTAAAATGCCTCTTTCCCACGCTATCTTTGTCTGATCGCATAGCTTTGAGCGCCCCGGCGCATGCTCTCCAGCTGTCAAGCGTCATCGTTTCACCATGTTTTGATTGCATTTATTGATGCGGTAAGTGAAAATACGTGTAATAAGTATTTTCAGTTGGACAGATTGCTACGGCGGTCAACATGTCGTATAGCTGCTGACAGTCTTCTGAAAATAATTATATTGGTTCAAAGGCCGTGGCGGTCTGAATCGGGAGAAAACGAGTGATGCCGGAAGAACGAATTGTCAGAATGCCAAAAGCCGAGTTTGATACCGGTGCGGCGCGTTGTCGATCCAACTTCCCCATCGAATCTGAATTTAAAGGCATTATGTCAAGCGATCAGAGCCGACACAAAACCTTCCCCGCACATGGCGTCGTCTTCTTTGAAGGCGATCCTGCCAACAACATCTATGAAGTCGCGGACGGCTCAGTGATGCTTTACAAGCTCCTGCCGGATGGCCGCAGACAGGTTGTTGAAATTCTCGGTCCCGGTGACCTGTTTGGCGTTCCAGCCGGTGAAGTTTATGATACTTCAGCAGAAACCCTGACAGAAACCCTCGTGCACATGATCTCGCGCAAGGATGCCGAAGGGTCTGACGAAATCCAGCAGCACATGAAGAAATGCCTGATTTCCCAGGTTCAGAATTTGCATGACCATGCAGTTCTGCTTGGCCGGAAATCCGCACATGAGCGCGTTGCATCCTTCCTCATGCGCTTTGTTCCCAACCGCGGCGGCTTTGCCTGCTCCGGCCCGCAGTCTGAAACCGAAGACGAGTCCGTGGTTACATTATATATGACGCGTCAGGAAATCGCCGACTATCTGGGCCTGACCATTGAGACCGTGAGCCGTGTTCTTTCCGATATGAAGAGACGCAAGGTCATCACGATGGAGAAACAGGACCGCATTCGCGTGATGAATGTGTGTGGCCTATGCCATTTGACTGGCAAATTCTAGTTAGGTGAAACTAACTACTCTCTGAGAGATATCCACAAAACAAGCGCTAGGTTATGCGTGTTAAAACCTATCCGAATGGGTAGGTTTTTGTGTTTGGGACGGACATTCGGCAGATTTTCAAACCAATGTCGTATGCGTTTTCGCGTGCGTGTTTCGCGGTATGGTCGCAAGTTGAAAACGCCCCTTCTTTTGATTGATTCAAAGAAGGATGGCTCCCAAACCGGTCGGTGGATCGGGAGCCGGAATTGGGCATCTAGACGGCGACGGAGTGTCTGGCCTTGCCGGTCTGTAGATACGCGTCGAAGACGGCTGACACCAACCGCACAAGCGGGCGACCCGTTTGTGTTACGTGCACAATGTCTCCTTTGCGCTCGGCGATGCCATCTGCTTCCAGTTCTTCCAGATGCGGATAGCAGGCACGCAAGGGCGCAAGATCAACATCAAACGCTTCGGCCACAGCAGCCACATCGACCTCATAGGCGGTCATCAGGCTCATGATGATCGCGGCGCGTGCCCGGTCATCCTGATCCAGTTCAATACCGCGTGCGATGGGCAGGGTGCCTGCATCAACAGCCCGCTCCCAGCCGCCGAAGTCAGGACTGTTCTGGATATAGCCTTGGGGCATCTTGCCGATAGATGATGCGCCAATGCCAATCAGGATCTCGGCTTCATCGGTGGTATAGCCCTGGAAATTGCGCCGCATGGTGCCTGCGCGGGCCGCCACGGCCAACGGGTCATCCGCCTTGGCAAAATGATCCAGTCCGATTTTTTCATAGCCATTCTGTTCCAGTGCATGGGTTGCCGCGTCAAACAGCGCAATGCGTTCTTCCGCATCCGGTAGCTTGTCTTCCGGAATGAGGCGCTGATGCTTTTTCATCCATGGCACATGGGCATAGCCAAACAGTGCCAACCGGGAGGGATCAAGGCTTACGGTCAACGCGACCGCCTCTCGGACGGTCTCCAGCGTCTGGAAGGGCAGTCCATACATCAGATCAAGGTTGATCTTCTCGATGCCGACGGCCCTCAAAGCGTCCACCGATGCCCTGACCTGCTCATAGGGTTGGACGCGTCCGACCGTTTCCTGCACCTTGAGATCAAAATCCTGCACACCGAGGCTGGCGCGCGTAATGCCCGCCAGTTGCAAGGTTTCTGCCAGCTCTGGCGTCACCGTGCGTGGGTCTAGCTCGATGGCATGCTCCATATCGTCTATGAAGCTGAAATGTGATCGGACCGCATTCACGACCTTTAGAAAACAATCGTGCGGCAAAATGGATGGTGTGCCGCCACCCCAGTGAATATGGCTGACGGGTTGGTTGGCTGGCAGCTTGCTGGCCACGAGCGCCACTTCCTTCACCAGATGATCAGTATAGTCCCGAAGCGGCTTTTCCTGCTTGGTCACCTTGGTGTAGCAGCCACAATAATGGCACATGGAATCGCAGAAGGGCACATGCAGATAGAGAGAGATCGGCGTTTGTGGATCAACCGCCTGCAGCCATTGCTCGTAGGTCTCGGCTCCCACGGCATTGGAAAAATGCGGGGCGGTGGGATAGGAGGTATAACGCGGCACTGAGCGCGTTGCGTATTTCAAGGTCACATTGGTCATTGTGGCATTTAGATCTCTGGTCAGGGAAAGTACTTTGAGCCTTGTCAATTCTTACCAAATTGTCATCACAGGCTTTCGTATAGAGTCAGACGGCGAGGCAGACGTCGGCTTCGGTCAAAACAGCTTTGCGCGGCAACGCGGGACTATTGGTTCAAGATAGCACTTGTCGTTTTCACTACAAGGGTCAATGGCAAGGTGGCTGTGTCGACGACAACATCGGAGAAGGTCTGGGTTTGCCCCGGCGCGTTGAGGAATACCTGCTGGTTGCTTGCTGTCATGCCCTTGAGCAGCGCAACGAGGCTGGGTGAGGTAACAGCCGTCATATGGTTCATACCGTCTCCACCGGTAAATTCGGACACGTCGATCACCGTGATGCCTTCCCGGCGGATCTTGGTTTCATCGATATTGTTGCCAACCCTGTTCCGGTCACCTGCAAGGAAACTGGAGAGTTGCAACGCCCTGTCTTTTTGTGAAGCAAAAATGGCAAATTCTCTCGGCAGCACCTTGATGGCACTTAGCTGTGCATTGAACACATCGATGTCCAGATCCGGCGAAATCAGAATGATGGAATGGATCTTGGAGGGCAGGGCGCCATGATTGGCCAGTGCTATCTGCCGCAGGGTTTCCATCAGCAATTCCGAACCCAGAGAATGGGCAATTAAGACGATGTCATCAAGCTGCGAGGAAGCCATTAATTTGATCACTGAGGCCAGTTGATCGCGTGATGTCTTCACGCTGTCTCGATCATAAATATAAAGGCCCGCTTCGCCAGCGGATGGCCAGCTAAACAGCGTCAACGGCATGGCCAGATCAAAATCGTGGCGCAACTGAGCAGCGCGATAGAGGCTTTCGGAAAAATCGGTGTTATAGCCATGCACGAACAAGGCGGCCGAACGAGGGGCGTTTTCCAGTTTAGCGCTGGCCTCAGCAGCCATTGTGCCAAGTCGGGCCTGATAGGCTTTGGGATCATCGAATGGATCAACCGAGGCGACGGCAAAATGACGCTTGGGATCAGGCTTGTTGCGCGGCCATTCTATCTGTCCCACCTTGTGACTTTTGGGAATGGATACCTGATAGGAGGCCAAGTGCAATTTAGCATCACGATCGCCACTATAGTCAGCATTCTGCATCGGTGAGCGACTGGTTGCGACCAGAACCGGCTCGATGCTCTGGACATCCGTGGGCGATGGCGTGAATTTGACGCCCGTTGGCGTGGAGCAGGCAGCAAGAAGCGCTGTGGCAAAAACAATGGCCACACCACGATGCGCGCTGATCATGCGCGGCATCCGGGGCTGAATTTGGCTCCAAATGATTTTCATGGGTGTTCTTGCTCTTTATCTGTCAACGCAACCTGCGAGTGGTGCAGGCTCGATATTTAGCAGTTTTTGCGCCAATAGCAAAGCGGGCGAATTCTGCCAGCTTGTGCAATGGATATAGCACGGGGTGTGTGGCGCCCTTATGTCGGCTCGGACCATAAACCTGTCTTGACGGGGGCTGCCCTTCCGGGCGGATTGCAGGGACTGACAGCTTGCCAAGAGAATATAGGGATGCTACCTGATAATGCCCCGCTTGCCTTGGTCCCTCCAGGTTGGTACAGCACATCAAAGCCCAGTATTTATCTCTCTATTGCCAACGCTCCAGCCGGGTCGGCCGCTTCTGGTCGGCATAGTGATCTGGCTCTTTTACTCCCCTGATATCCTGTTTGCGGTGATCGCCAATGCCTTCGGAAAAAGATGACAAAGCTTCAAGCAAGGGAGGCGTGCACGGATTGGGCAAAGGCTTTGGCACAAAGGTGCTTCATGTCATCGGACTCTATCTGATTGCAATGGCAGGGGGCGCGCTTGCTCATTGGGTGCAGTTTCCTGCCGCCTGGCTGACCGGTTCTCTTCTGGCTGTCGCCATCACGTCGTTGGCGGGGGTACATCTGAACCTTCCAACACTTTTGCGGGATCTGGGCTTCGCGCAAGTGGGGCTCATTCTCGGGTCCGGCTTTTCTCCCGAAATGCTGCATGCCATCGCCGCCTGGCCCCTCAGCATTCTCATGCTGGCCGTGACTGTGGTGGTCATTGCGGCCTCGGCCTACTGGGTCTTGCGCAAGGTGGGCGGATGGGACCATGCCACGGCCCTCTTTTCCTCGCTGCCCGGGGCGCTCAGCTACATCATGGTCATCGCCGAAGAATCCAAAGCAGACATGACCAGGGTGGCAATCGCCCAGAGCTTGCGCGTGTTTGTGCTGGTCTCGATTCTGCCAATCATTCTGATGCCCTTTACCGATGGCGTGACCAGTCGCGTGACCGCAGATACCGTGACGCTTGATGTCTTGCATTTGGCAATGATGGTGGCAGGCGTCGCATTGCTGGTGCCCATCATGCTGCGTTTGCGCGTTCCTTCAGGCCTCATGTTGTCAGGCATTGCCGTTTCGGGAACGCTCTATCTGACAGGTTTTTATCATGAGCCTTTTCCGAACTGGTTCACCATACCGGGCTATCTGACCGTCGGCATCAATATCGGCGGACGCTTTGCTGCCATTTCTGTCAGGGATCTTGTCCGCTTGTCGGGTATCTCTATGTTATCCTTGATGGTTTCCGCTGGCGTTTCGGGGGCGGCGGCTGTTCTGTGCGCCACTTTGCTCGATTTCCCCATGGGGCAGGTGATCCTTGCCTTCGCGCCGGGTGGGTTTGACACGATGGTGCTGCTATCTTTCCTGATCAATCTCAACCCAGCCTATGTCACCGGTCACCATCTGGTGCGCTATCTCGGGTTGGTCTTGCTCACCCCGATGATTACCTCGCGCCTGACCCGATCAAAGCGGGCAAAAGACGACCGGATCCATCCGTGAACGCAGGTGATTGCGTTTAAAAGAAGTATTTTATCTGCTGTTTATCTATTTGAGACTAAACGGAAATCGTGATTCTACATAAGTCTTTAGAGGCGCGTGGCGGGGCAATTTTCTCTGTATAGACAAAATCGCTTGGTCAGCCTTTGGGATATCCGTGTATAAAGTGCATCGGGCATGAATATTTTTGTGCCACTTAAGCAGCATGCGACCATAGAGATCTGGATCAGGGTGGAACATTAAGGCATTGTAATGATTGGCAGATATGCTGATTTTGCAGATCTGTAAGTCTTTTGACTGCGACAACCAGTCGCACAATCGATAGGGTGCCCCCCCTTTTCGTTGACATGAGTCAAAGCGTAAAAATAGGGCGATCCCTAGGGTTTCTGGACCCGTTTGGGGGAAGTGTGCTCAAAGATCAACCTGAAATTGTCGGCATCCGGGTGTCGATAGGGTGACTTTACAATGGTGCTGTAGCCCGACTTCATGGGGAGGTTCGGGCCACAGATGGGACTGAAAGATGGCTCACACAGCGAAACGACTTTCTTTAGAAGAAGGCCTGTTTGCAGGATTCCTGACTGCATTGGCTTTCATTTGCCTCGTTATCGCCGGCAAAGCGGTAGATGGCGTCATGGCATTTCACGCAGGGCTCGGATTGCTGTTCTCGGCAATCGGGGTTTTCCTGATTTTCAATTCATACTTCAAGCGTCCTGCGGATGCCGTGGAGAGCGGATATAACCTAGGACCGATCAAATTCGGTGCCGTTGCCGCCGTCTTCTGGGGTATCGCAGGGTTTCTTGTCGGCGACATCATCGCCTGGCAGTTGACCTTCCCGATCCTGAACTTCGATCTGGAATGGACCAGCTTCGGCCGTTTGCGTCCGCTGCATACGTCTGCAGTGATTTTCGCTTTCGGTGGCAACGTGCTGCTTGCGACATCCTTCTATGTCGTGCAGCGCACCAGCCACGCGCGGCTGCCGGGGCGTGTTGCGCCATGGTTCGTTATTCTTGGCTATAACGCCTTCATCGTGATTGCCGGGACCGGCTATCTTTTTGGCGCGACCCAGTCCAAGGAATATGCCGAACCGGAATGGTATGCAGACCTTTGGCTGACCATCGTATGGGTGGCCTATCTGCTTGTCTTTCTGGCAACCCTCTGGCGACGCAAGGAACCCCACATCTATGTGGCAAACTGGTTCTATCTTGCCTTTATCGTCACCATTGCCATGCTGCATATCGGTAACAACCTGTCGATCCCCGTTTCCATCTTCGGCATCAAATCCTATCAGGTCTTCTCCGGCGTGCAGGATGCGATGGTGCAGTGGTGGTATGGCCATAACGCAGTGGGCTTCTTCCTGACGGCAGGCTTCCTGGCCATCATGTATTATTTCATCCCCAAACGTGCAGAGCGCCCGGTTTATTCCTACCGGTTGTCCATCGTGCACTTCTGGGCGCTGATCTTTATCTACATCTGGGCTGGCCCGCACCATCTGCACTATACGGCTCTGCCGGATTGGGCGCAGACGCTGGGCATGACCTTCTCGGTCATTCTCTGGATGCCGTCCTGGGGTGGCATGATCAACGGTCTGATGACGCTTTCGGGCGCATGGGACAAGCTGCGCACTGACCCGGTTCTGCGCATGATGGTTGTTTCCGTTGCTTTCTATGGCATGTCGACCTTCGAAGGGCCACTGATGTCTGTCAAGTCCGTGAACTCCCTCTCGCACTATACCGATTGGACCATCGGTCACGTGCATTCAGGCGCTCTGGGCTGGGTTGGCTACATCTCGTTTGGCGCAATCTACTGCCTCATCCCGTGGCTTTGGAACCGCAAGAGCCTTTATTCAACCAAGCTGGTTGAATGGCACTTCTGGATTTCCACGCTGGGTATCGTGCTCTACATCACCTCGATGTGGGTATCCGGTATCATGCAGGGCCTGATGTGGCGTGCTTATGACAAGCTCGGCTTCCTTGAATATTCCTTCATCGAAACCGTAGAAGCCATGCACCCCTTCTATATGATCCGTGCAATTGGTGGCCTTCTCTTCGTCACCGGCGCCGTGATCATGGCCTATAATATCTGGATGACCATTCGCGCGGGCGAGAAAGCGGAACAAGATGCCGCCGATCCTGCGCTGGTACCGGCAGAATAAGGAGCGTTTGGCATGTCTTTGATGAATAAACACGGCATTCTCGAACGCCACTCCATGCTTCTGCTCGTTGGCATCCTGATTGTGGTTGCCATCGGTGGTATGGTCGAGATCATCCCGCTCTTCTATCTCAAGAGCACCATCGAGAAGGTTGAGGGCATGCGCCCTTATACCCCGCTCGAACTCGCTGGCCGCAACATCTATATCCGCGAAGGCTGCTATCTGTGTCACTCACAGATGATCCGCCCGATGCGCGACGAAATCGAGCGTTACGGCCATTATTCTCTCGCAGCCGAGTCCATGTACGATCACCCATTCCAGTGGGGCTCAAAGCGTACTGGTCCTGATCTCGCGCGCGTGGGCAACAAATATTCTGATCTGTGGCACGTCAATCACCTGACAGATCCGCGTTCGGTCGTTCCCGAATCCGTCATGCCCGGCTATCCATTCCTGGCCAAGACGGATCTCAAGGTGCCTGACATTTCTGCTGACCTGAAGGTCAACAGGATTGTGGGTGTGCCTTACACCGACGAACAGATCGCCAATGCCAAGGCCGATATGATGGCTCAGGCAAATCCTGATGACGACAATGTCGACGACTTCCTCGATCGCTATACCCAGACTCTGGGGGAAGAGGACAGAGAACCGACCATTCGGGATTTCGATGGCAATCCGGACCGGGTGACGGAAATGGACGCGCTTGTTGCCTATTTGCAGATGCTTGGCACCTTGGTCGATTTCTCGATCTATGATGACAAGGCGGACCTTCGCTAGGGAGCAGGCTCATGTCGACCTATGAAACTTTGGCTAACTTCGCGCAGACCTGGGGCTTGCTCTATTTCGTGCTGATTTTTGCTGGTGTGCTGGTTTATACCTTCTGGCCCACCAACAAGAAGCGGTTCGATGATGCAGCCCGGATGCCACTGCGGGAGGACTGAGAATGAGTGACCACAAAAAAGAAATAGACCACATTACCGGGGTAGAAACGACCGGTCATGAATGGGATGGCCTGAAGGAACTCAACAACCCGCTGCCGCGCTGGTGGCTGTGGACCTGGTATGCCTGTATCGTCTGGGCGATTGGCTATTGGGTGTTGTTTCCGGCTTGGCCAATGGTATCCAGCTACACCAAGGGGTATCTGGGCCATACAAACCGTGAAGACGGCATCAAGGCTTATGAAAGCCTGATTGCTCAGCGTATGGAGCAGGGTGCTGGCCTGCAGACCGCATCCGTCGAGGAAATCCTCGGCAATGACGACCTGCGTCAGTTCGCCGTTGCGCAAGGGTCTGCGGCCTTTGGTGACAACTGTGCGGCTTGCCATGGATCTGGCGCAGCCGGAGCCACGGGTTACCCGAACCTGCTCGACGACGATTGGCTCTGGGGTGGTACCATCGAGGATATCCATACGACCTTGCTCTATGGCATCCGCTCTACCCATGAGGATACCAGACTGAACAACATGACCGCATTTGGTCGTGACGAGATTCTGGAATCAGACGAGATCGAAACGCTGGCAGATTATGTCCTGTCCATTTCCGGTCAGGAGCCTTCTGAAGGCGCCGATCTGGAAGCAGGGGCAACCCTGTTTGCAGACAATTGTACCTCCTGTCATGGTGAAGATGCCAAGGGTATGCAGGAACTGGGGGCGCCCAACTTGACAGATGCCATCTGGCTTTATGGTGGAGATCGGGAGACAATCATCGAAACCATCACCAATGGTCGCCAGGGCGTCATGCCGAGCTGGGAAGCGCGTCTTGACCCGGTAACGATCAAATCGCTCGCGGTTTATGTGCATACCCGTGGTGGTGGCCAGTAAGCAGCTTATGCATCAGGGGCGGGGAAGGCGTATGCTTTCTCCGCTTCTTCTCTGGTCGAGGCTATATGTCTCGACGTGGTTTCGATTTGGCGTGAAGATGATTGCGTCAATATGTCTCAGTAAAATTCCTAAAAATCGACGCCGCTCTTCTGTAAACAGGAATGACTGGCGATTTTTTTGACCCAATACTGGTAAATAATATGCGGATTACTGCGAGCTCGTCAGACTAGAAAGTTTGCTTGCAGTATTGCGCCGCCATTTCGGACGGCGGTAAAGAATTGGAGAGTTTTTCCTGAGACTCTTGCTACACCTATGCTCAGGAACATGTTGCCTCAAGTCCTTCCACTTGTGGGCAATCGGGATGATCAAGAGAGGACACCGGCTTTACTGGGCTGGATCGTGATGCGATCATCTTAGGGACCATTTCGAGGAGACGATAGATGACGGTTGATGCCCCGCAGACCAGCTCGGACAACAACCCCGGCGATTTGCAGCTCTATGCCAAGGCCAAGAAGGTCTACCCGCAAAGCGTCAAGGGCCGGTTCAGGAATTTCAAATGGGCATTTATGATCTTTGCCCTCGGGCTTTACTATTTTCTGCCTTTCGTGAGATGGGATCGTGGCCCCAATGCGCCTGATCAGGCCGTTCTGATCGACTTTCCCGCGCGCCGTTTCTACTTCTTCTTTATCGAGATCTGGCCGCAGGAGATCTATTATCTCACCGGTCTATTGATCCTTGCTGCGCTGACTCTGTTTCTAATGAATGCGTTGGCAGGGCGCGTCTGGTGTGGCTATATGTGCTTCCAGACAGTCTGGACGGATCTTTTCATGCTGGTCGAGCGCTGGATTGAGGGCGATCGCCGCGAACGCATCAAGGCCGACAAGCAACCCATGACATTACCGCGCGTGGGTAAACTGATTTCAAAACATATCGTATGGCTTCTTATCGCTTGGTGGACCGGCGGTGCCTGGGTTCTCTATTTCGCCGATGCGCCGACGCTGGTTGAAGAGCTGGCCTTCGGACAAGCTCCCATGGTGGCCTATGTCTGGATTGGCATCCTCACGGCAACGACCTACATCATGGCCGGTCACATGCGCGAGCAGGTCTGCGTCTATATGTGCCCATGGCCGCGCATTCAGGCGGCTCTTACAGATGAATGGGCGCTCAACGTCACCTACCGCAAGGACCGGGGTGAGCCGCGTGGGTCGCTCAAGAAAATGAAGGCCCGCGCCGAAGAGGGCCTGCCTGCGGGTGACTGCGTTGATTGCGGCCAGTGCGTGGCGGTGTGCCCCACCGGCATCGATATTCGCGACGGGGCGCAGCTGGCCTGCATCCAGTGTGGTCTTTGCATCGATGCCTGCGACAATGTCATGGAGAAGATCGGCAAGCCTCGTGGTTTGGTTGACTATGATACAGACATCAACATCCAGCGTCATCTGGAAGGCAAGGACAGCGTCTATCGCTTCATCCGCCCACGCACGATCATCTATATCGTCATGATCTCGCTGGTCAGTGGCCTGATGCTCTATACGCTGGCCAACCGTCAGCTGGTGGACCTCAATGTGCTGCATGATCGCAATCCATTGTTCGTCACCTTGTCAGATGGTTCTATCCGCAATGGCTACACCATCCGCCTGATCAACAAGGCATCGACCCATCGGGATTTCGAAATGTCGCTGGTCGGCGTGCCGGAAGGCTTCTCGATGAAAGCGGTGGGCATTGAAAGCGATGATCCTCGCTCAATGGTCATCCCGATTGATCAGGACATCACCAAGGAACTGCGTGTTCAGGTCTTCGCACCGCCACAGGCAGATCTGGATAAGTCTCAGTCAATCGGCTTCAACGTCAGAGACACTGAAACGGGTGAAGCTCAGTTGGTGACGGATTATTTCAAGGCCCCTTGAGAGCTTTGGAAAGAAAGACACCGGGAGGCTTTGGATCTCGCTCTAAAGCCTCTCTTTATTTCTGGCAAGATACGCGCATAATGGCGAAGGGTTACCCCGAAGCCAGAGGGATCAAAAGGCAGGATAAATGGCAGTTACGACCGACAAGGCAGAGAAGAAATTCACCGGCAAGCATATGCTTTTATGGTTGTTTGGCTTCTTTGGCGTGATGTTCATCGCCAACGGCTTTTTCGTATACTATGCCCGCACGTCATGGCCCGGCGTTGTGGAAGAAAGCCCTTATCAGGCAAGCCAGAATTACAACAAGACATTGGCCGAAGCCGCCGCGCAAAATGAACGCGACTGGCATATGCAACTGGCGCTCAAGCGCAGCCAGCAGAAGGCTTTTCTGGTGATCGATGCCAAGGATAAAGACGGGCAGCCGCTGACGGATTTGACCATTAACGCCACCGTGGGGCGGCAGGTTACCGAAGAGTTCGACCATGTATTGACTCTTTCTCCTTCGGGGGATGGCATCTATCAGGGGGAAATCGGAATGCTTGATCCGGGCCGCTGGCGCGTCGAATTCGAAGCATTGCAGCAAGGGCAGAAACTGTTCCAGACCCATGAAGTCATCGCTTTGAAGTGATCAACACAGCGCTTGGCAGTGGGGCTTCATTATGACCGCACATCAACCGATTGAACGGGATTGGTCCGCTTTCTCCGAAAGCTTGCCCGATGGCAGCGAAAAGCTGGCGCTGGCAGTGGAGGGGATCTATTGCCCTGCCTGCATGACGCGCATCGAAAAGGGTCTGATGGATCTTGAGGGCGTCTGCAACGCACGCGTCAATCTCTCTTCTCACAGGCTTGCGGTGACATGGAAGCCGGAGGAGACCGACCCCGAACATTTGCTCAAGCGTTTGGCTGATCTGGGCTATGGTGCGCATCCCTTTGACCCCGGACGGGTAAAGACGGAAGAAAAGAAAGAGAGCCAACGCCTGTTGCGCGCGCTGGCAGTGGCCGGCTTTGCCTCCATGAATGTGATGCTGCTCTCCATCTCTGTCTGGTCGGGCAATGTCTCCGACATAACGCCGGAAACCCGTGACTTCTTCCACTGGCTGTCGGCTGTGATCACGCTGCCCGCCGCCGCCTATGCAGGGCAACCTTTCTTTAGTTCTGCATGGCGCGTTTTGCGCAAGGGGCATCTTAATATGGATGTGCCTATCTCCATCGGGGTCATTCTGGCGCTGTTCCTGTCGGTGCTGCAAACCGTGCAGCATCAAGCCGAGGCCTATTTCGAGAGCGCCCTGATGCTGCTCTTCTTCCTGCTAGTCGGGCGCTGGCTTGACCAGATGATGCGGCTGAAGACCCGTTCCTTTGCTGAGAATCTGACTGCGCTCAAGGCTGAGACGGCCATGAAACTATTTGCCGATGGTTCCTTGCGCGAAGTGCCACTCTCCAAGGTCGAGCCCGGCGACAGGGTACTGGTGCGCCCCGGCGAGCGGGTGTCTGTGGATGGTACGGTATTGTCAGGAAGCTCGCAGATTGATCAAAGTCTGGTGACGGGCGAAACACTTCTGGTCGAGGTGACCGACGGAGACCCTGTCTATGCCGGCACCCTTAATGGCGAGAATGCGCTGACCATCTCGGTCACGGCAGCGGCCAAAGGCACCTTGCTTGATGAAGTCAACCGCCTCATTGATGAGGCTATGGAAGCCAAGTCCCGCTATCGCCACTTGGCCGATCGCGCCGCCGAATGGTACGCGCCCATCGTTCATACCGCCTCGGCGGTAACCTTTGCGGGCTGGTGGCTCTATGGCATCGGCTGGCAACCGTCACTGGTGATTGCCATCTCGGTGCTGATCATCACATGCCCCTGCGCCTTGGGGCTGGCGATCCCTGCTGTGCAGGTGGTCGCTTCCGGGTCTCTTTTCCGCAATCAGGTTTTGCTCAACCGATCCGACGCACTGGAACGCTTTGCCAAGGTGGATACCGTGGTGTTCGACAAGACCGGCACCTTGACGCGCCCCGCCGTCGGGCTGGTCAATCCTGATGCTTGTGACGCAGAAAGCCTAAGGCTTGCCATCGCCCTAGCCAAGGCATCGAGCCATCCATTGTCTGCCGCGCTGGCGGGTATGGACCGGCGTGTCCAGCCTCTTGAAGAAGCCGCAGAGCAAAAGGGCAAGGGGCTCGAGGTGCTTCACGCTGGCGAGCGGTTACGGCTGGGGTCCATCGATTTTTGCAATGCGCATGAAGAAGCGGAGATCATCCGGCAGGCCCATCCAACGGCATCGCTTATCGCCTTCCGGCGTGAGGAAAAGCACCCAGTGGTCTTTGCGCTGGAGCAGCAATTGCGCTCTGACGCAAAAGACGTGATTGATAGCCTCAAGGCACGCGGGCTGTCCCTGATGATCCTCTCCGGCGATCAGCCGCGCGCGGTTGAAACCATCGCGCAAGAGCTTGGCATCGACCAGTTTCATGCGGGCATTTCCCCCACCGACAAGATCGCTCTGATCGAAGCGGAAAAAGCCAAGGGCAACCGTGTGATGATGGTGGGCGATGGCCTCAACGATGCCCCTGCGCTCGCCAGTGCTCATGTGTCTCTCTCACCTGTGACTGCGGCCCATGTCAGTCAGGCGGCTGCGGACGCTCTGTTCCTTGGTGAAAAGCTCGCACCGGTGCTGCATATTCTGGATATAAGCAAACGTGCACGCCGCATCATGGAGCAGAATCTGTCGCTGGCGACCCTCTATAATGTCGTCGCCGTTCCTTTTGCTATTGCGGGCTTCGTTACGCCATTGATTGCGGCTCTGGCCATGTCTGGCTCTTCTCTCGTGGTGACCATCAATGCCTTGCGCGCCCGTGCCAAAAGTGACCCCTGGTTTACTGACAATGGCGGATTTGAGGAAAACCTTGCCGACAGGAGCCCATCACAGGCTGAGGGATAAGGTTCGTTACAAAAATCTCGTTTCATTGGATCTGCCCCTTTGCTACCAATTAAAAATCGCAAATCATCGACGTCCGGGCAGGCATAAGACAGGAGCTGGCACAGCATGAACGTTCTGTTCTTCCTTATTCCCATCGCACTGGGGCTTGGTGCGCTTGGCCTGATTGCTTTTCTTTGGTCTTTGAAAAGCAATCAGTATGAAGATTTGCAGGGCGCTGCCTATCGTATTCTGGATGATTCCGATCTGGAGCCCGAGGAGCAGGCCAAAATCCACGCCGGTCCTCAGGATCAGGCCAAAAAAGCCAGCCGATAACAAGACAGATTGAACAGGTGCTGGCGGGTATAGCAGCCAGCGAAGATACAGATAAAAGGCAAAAGCATGCGCAAGGCTCTGAGATATTTCTGGAAGGAACAGCCGATTGCCTTGTCGGTTTTTGCCTTGGCGCTTGTGTTGCTTGTCTTTTTCGGTATCCGCTTCGTGGACCGCTTTATGTATTTTCATGATCCTGCCCACCGCAATCAGGCGCTAGAGCCATGGATGACGCCGCGCTATGTTGGCATGAGCTATAAGCTGCCACGGGATGTCATCTTCGACGTCATGGATCTTGAAAATACGGAAGGGCGCCGGATGCGCGTTGGCGAGATCGCTGACCGCATGGGCATTTCTCTCTCCGAGTTGGAGGCTCGGGTTCGCAAGGCCAAGGTTGCCTTCATGGCGCAGGGAGAGGGAGCGAAAAGCCCCCTGGGGCAAAAAGGCGGGTCGGACAAATGACCGAAACGATCCTTGCGCTTATCCCTTCCTATGGCCTCTGGGTTATCTTCCTTACACTGCTTCTGTGTGCATTGGCAGTTCCCTTGCCTGGTTCTATGCTCATGATCGCGGCTGGCTCCTTTGCGTCCACTGGCGACATTGATCTGTATCTGGCCATGACTGTTGCCTATGCTGGCTTTATCGCAGGGGACCAGACCGCCTATGGCATCGCGCATGCCCTCGGGCCAAGACTGATGGACCGCTTTCGTAAATCCAACAAGGTAGCCCCCATGGTTGGGCGCGCCGAGCGCCTGCTGGACAGGCGCGGTGTTCTGGCCGTTTTCCTGTCGCACACGATTGTCAGCCCGGTTGGGCCTTGGGTGAATTATCTATGTGGCGCGGCACGCATGAAATGGGTGCATTTCTCCGCAGCTTCAGTTGTCGGTGCGGCCTGTTGGGTTGCTGCTTATGGTCTGGTTGGCTATTACTTTGCTGACCGTTTGGCAGAGCTTGCCCAGCTCGCCAATGATGGTATGGGCTTCATTGCCGCATTTGCCGTAGCTGCAGGCGCAGGTTGGTGGCTCTGGGCCAGTTGGCGGCGCTATCGCGAACGGATTGTTGCCGAGGAAACGGCTGAAGGCCGGCCACTGCAAGAGATGGAAGAAAAAGGGCAGAAGATCTGAGGAGCTGAAATGTTGTTTTCGCTGGATACCATGGGCTTGTTCATAATGACTTCTGTTGTGCTTGGTCTGGCTCCCGGCCCGGACAATATATTCATCCTCACCCAATCGGCTCTGACTGGGCGCAAGACAGGTCTTGTTGTTACGTTGGGGCTGTGCACCGGCATTCTCGTTCACACCGTGCTTGTGGCCGTGGGCGTGTCGGTCATTTTCCGCACCTCGGAAATCGCCTTCACTCTGCTCAAGCTGGCCGGGGCGAGCTATCTGGCCTATCTGGCCTGGCAGGCTTTCAGGTCCAAGGCCAGCTCTCTTGACGAGAAGGATGCTTCCGCGCCCAAACTGAAGATGCATCGTCTTTATATGCGTGGCATCATCATGAATGTGACCAACCCAAAGGTGGCCATCTTCTTTCTGGCCTTCCTGCCGCAGTTTGCTGATCCGGCGCATGGCTCCATGACCCTGCAGCTGCTTCTGCTCGGCTTCATTTTTGATATCGTCACGCTGTTTGTTTTTGCATTGATTGCGCTCGGAGCCGGATATCTGGGAGACTGGCTGAGAAAAAGACGGTTCGCACAACGTATGATCAACTATATCGCCGGCACCATTTTTCTGGCGCTTGCTGTTCGCCTCGTTACGACGAAATTCGCCAACAGCTAAGAATACAATCAAAAATATAGATAGTATTAGACAAAACAAAGTATATATAATTTTTGCATTTGTTATGTTCAATTGTGTTTAAAATTATATATACTTTTGGTATTGGTTGAATATGTAAAGTCTAGGAAAAAACAAATAAGGACATAGTGAAGAAATACTAATTTAATACATTGAGTGGAGGCTGTTGACCTGAGAGTTTAGGTATTTGCGTTCGAAAGGTCCCCCCCCGTGATGTCCCTCGGAATGAACAGTCTTTCCATCAGGATCCGTCTTTTCCTCACATTTGGTGTCATACTGGCATTCTCTGCTGTGCTGGGCTTGTTTGCGCTCGATCGCATCAACAATATGAGCGCAATGACACAGGACCTGGCTGAAGAGTTGACCGGGGTTGAGACGCTGGGCGAGATGGCCAAACTCAGCCAGCATCTTCGGGCTCATGATCTCTTGCGCCAATTCACAGAAAGTGAGACCGAGCGTGCCACCCTGACGGTGGAAATTCGCGAGGCTCAGGTGGCTTTCTCGCGCGCATGGAGCAGCTTTGCCCCGACCATCCAACCCGGCGAAGACGAAACTCGCGCCAATGAACTCTTCTCCGCATGGCAACATTTTCTTGCTGTTGAAGAAGAAGTCTCCGGCCTTCAAGCCGTCGGGCAGAATGAGCTGGCAGAAGAAGTCTTGCTCAATGACCTCAAGAATGACGCCGAGATCTTCAACACGGCGGTCAGCCGCATGTTGCAATATCGCAACGAGCAGGCAGCCGCAACCGCTGCTCTGGCTGAAGACATGAGCGACAGTTCCAGCCTGAGCGTAACCATCGCATTGGCGGTCATCATTCTGGTTGGCATGATCGTTGTCTGGCTGATCGTGCGCAATGTATCCGGACCGATCGTCAATCTGGCTCAGGTCATGCGCTCTCTTGCGGATAACCACATGGACACCGATGTGCCCGGCGTGGAGCGTAAGGATGAAATTGGCCGAATGGCGTCTGCTGTGCTGGTGTTCAAGAAAAATATGATTGCGGCAACCAATATGCGGCAGGAAAAGGAAGAGCAGGAGCGCCTGTCGGCCCAGAAACGCCATCAGGAAATGATGGACCTGGCAGACCGCTTCGAAACCGCCGTCGGGCAGGTCGTCGAACGCGTGGCCTCCGAGGCCCAGGAGCTGCAAACCAACGTGGGCACCCTGACCGCAGCATCGGAAGAAACCAATGCCCAGTGTGCGGCAGTGGCCGCCGCTGCCGAACAGGCCTCCAGCAATGTCGAAACCGTCGCAGCGGCCATTGAAGAGCTGTCGGCCTCCTCACAGGAAATCGGCCAGCAAGTGTCGCATTCCACGCAGGTGGCAAATCGCGCCGTGTCCGAAGCCCAACAGACCAACACCCGCATGTCCGGTCTGCAGACAGATGCCGAGCGGATTGGCACCATTATCGGCCTGATCGACGAAATTGCCTCCCAGACCAACCTTCTGGCGCTCAATGCCACCATCGAAGCGGCGCGTGCAGGCGAAGCCGGCAAGGGCTTTGCTGTCGTGGCCTCCGAGGTTAAGGGTCTCGCCGAGCAAACGGCCAAGGCCACCGCCGAGATTGCCGCGCAAATCAAGAGCATGCAGACCTCCAGTACCGATGCCAGCAATGCCATCAACGCGATTGGTGATACGATTGGCGAGATGAGCGATATCTCTACCTCCATCGTCGATGCCGTGCAGGAGCAGGGCCAGACAACGTCTGAAGTGGCGACCAACGTGCAGCAGGCGTCGGTGGGCACCAGAGAAGTGACTGCTAACATTGAAGGTGTTTCACACGCGGCTCAGGAATCAGCCAGTGCGTCTGCTCAGGTGCTGTCCTCTGCCCAGCAGCTTGCTAATCAGGCCGAGACCCTCAGAACGGAAATGCAGAATTTCCTCCAAACTGTCCGCGCAGCCTCATAACGGGCATAGGTGACACACATATTTCGGGATTGAAGAAAGGTCCTAACATGAAACGCTTTTCGATCTTTTTGATGTCAACCGCGTTGATGGTTAATGCAGCCGCCGCGGTTACAATCGGCACCACCATGTCCAAGAAAGATGCGTTCGTCTCCATTCTGACGGACAACATCAAGGCCGCCGCCAGCGGGACCAGCGGTGTAGACCTCGAACTTGTCATTGCCAACATGGACAAGGACACCCAGATCAATCAGGTAAAGACATTCATCGAGAAAAAGGTGGATGCGATTATCATCAACGCCGTCGCGGATGAGCATAACGAAGCGATGCAAAAGATGGCCGCCGAAGCCAATATCCCTCTGGTTTATGTCAACCGACAGCCACCGCAAAGCCGATTCCCCGGCCCGGTTTCCGTCGTTTCCTGCAATGAACTGGTTGCCGGTCGCCTTCAGATGCGCCTGATGGCAAATGAGGTCGGTGGCAAGGGCAATGTGGTCATTCTCAACGGGGCACTCTCGCATCCGGCAGCCAAGGCGCGGACCGAGGGTGTTAAGGAAGTGCTTAAACAGTATCCGGGCCTGTCAGTTGTTCATGAAGAAGATGCGGACTGGAACAGAGACAACGCAGAACAGATTATAACCGGCCTGCTGAACAAGGGCACCAAGATCGACATTATCGCTGCCAACAATGACGAAATGGCCATCGGCGCCGTACGTGCAATTGAGAAGGCAGGCCTTAGCTTTGATGATGTGATGATTGGCGGCGTGGACGCCACTCCGAGCGCCATTGCAGAGATGGAAGCTGGCAAGATCAAGGTCACCGTATTGCAGAACGCAGCGGCGCAAGGTCAGCAATCCATCAAGAATGCCATCGCCATGGCCGAAGGTGGCTATGCGCAGGAGTTTGATTGGATTCCGTGGGAAGTGGTCGTGCCTTCTAATATGGAAAAATACAAGTAAGCGCCTTTCTATCTCCCAAGCGGCTTGCCCTCTCCGAGCCGCTCCGACCGCCACCTCTTCTCCTGGCGGTAAAAAGGAAACCCCGCCACTGGCGGGGTTTTGTTTGTCTCATCACAAGGAGCCATTTACGGGGCCGGGTCTAAGCTGGAGGCTGGGTAAAAAAAGGCACCAACCGCATGACTGCGGAAGGTGCTCTAGGAACCAAGCTGAAAAAAGCTTGCAAAATAACTTAGCCGCCGACGGCTTGGAAAACCTGCTGCTCGGGCTGCTTGGTCAGGTCGTGAAAGGTGCCCGGCTCGATATGGGGCAGCTTCAAACGCTCCCAAACATCCTTGAGCGCTTCGCACAGACCGTCAACCAGCGTGTCATCATGGAAAGGCGTCGGCGTGATGCGCAGACGCTCCGTGCCGCGAGGTACGGTCGGATAGTTGATCGGCTGTATATAGATACCGTGGGTATCCAGAAGAATATCTGAAGCCTGTTTGCACAGATCTGGATCGCCCACGAAAAGCGGCACGATGTGTGTATCAGATGGCATCACGGGCAAGCCGGCGTTGGACAGCACTTCTTTGGTGCGTGCTGCTTGACGCTGCTGTCCATCGCGCTCGCTCTGGCTTTCTTTTAGATGGCGAACGGAACAGCAGGCGGCAGCCGCAATGGCTGGCGGCATAGCGGTGGTGAAAATGAAGCCCGGCGCATAAGACCGCACAGCATCCACAATGGGAGCCTTGGCGGTGATATAGCCGCCAAGCGTACCAAAGGCCTTGGCTAGGGTGCCCTCGATGATATCGATGCGATCCATTAGCCCTTCGCGCTCGGCAATGCCAGCTCCGCGTGGGCCATACATGCCAACCGCATGTACTTCGTCGATATAGGTCATCGCGCTATATTTGTCGGCCAGATCACAGATTTCCTTGATCGGCGCCACGTCGCCATCCATGGAATAGACGGATTCAAACACGATCAGCTTGGCGCGATCCTTACCAGCTGCGGCCAGCAATTCTTCTAGATGCTCCATGTCATTGTGGCGGAAGACCTGCTTCTGCATGCCGGAATTCTTGACGCCGGCAATCATGGACGCATGGTTGAGTTCATCGGACAGGATAAGGCAGTTTGGCAGCAGCTTGGCAATGGTGGAAATGGCAGCTTCATTCGACACAAACCCGGAGGTAAAGACCAGAGATGCCTCCTTGTGGTGCAGATCGGCCAGTTCGGCTTCAAGCTGGACCAGCGGATGGTTGGTGCCGGAAATGTTGCGTGTGCCGCCAGCGCCAGTGCCCATCTTCTGGGCAGTGTCGCTCATGGCTTCGATTACGTCGGGATGCTGCCCCATGCCTAGATAGTCATTGGAGCACCAGACGAGGATTTCGCGTTCCAATCCATTGTCGGCGCGCCAGATGGCGTGCGGAAATCGTCCTGCCTGCCGCTCCAAGTCGGCAAAGATACGGTAGCGTTTCTCTTCCTTGAGGGAAGATACGGCGCTTTCGAAAAAATCAAGATACTGCATTATCACTGATATCCGCTTGTTTCTGGTCCAAAGTAAGCGAACCGGTCGGTCTTTTAGAGCTTGGCATTGCTTGCTGGTCGGAATGGGCCATTTGTTGGGTCTTGTATCAGGCCCTGATCCTCATTTCTACAGGTCTGACTTAGAACGACACTTTGCGCTGAGACGTTGAGATTTGTCAATTGTTGCGCAGCTTACAAATTGTTAAGGCGTCCGTAAGCTAACGGTCATCTTGGTCTTTGCTTTGAGAGCGCCTAGGGCCTTGGTATGACTTACCATCTTTACGATCCTTTGAATGGCTCCAAAGATCACTTTTCCCTTATCCAAAAGAGGTAAACAAATAGATTGCGGCCTCCCCGGTGAGGCAGGCCCCAAGACTCAGTTCTTAAAATGTTATGTAATACGAACGTATAATATCAAAAATATTTTGCAGAATTTGACAATGATTGGATTTGATGAACAATAGGCATAGGTATTATCATCTATTTTGATAATATAAGTATGTAAAATTCTTGTTTTATCTTTCTTGGGGGGAAGTAAATGGCGCTTCACATCGCTCTTATAACGCCTTCGCGCTACGATACCGACGGCTATGTTCAGCAATGGAAGCGTCCGGTGATGGTCACTCAGGCGCAGGCCGCCATCAAGGCCCTTCTGAAGAATTGCAATGATCGCGAGGTGCTGGGCGAAGACAAAGAGATATCTTGCGAAGACCATTACGAGATTTTCGGCCCTGTGCCGATTGAGGGCATTGTCGCCCGGATCAGGGAGGCAGGCAACGGTGCGGTCTTTTTGACCGGTGTCCTGAGTGCCTTTTTCCCGCGAGCGCTTGATCTGGCCCGCATGTTCCGCGCCCATGATATTCCGGTGGTCATCGGCGGCGTGCATATCAACGGCATCAAGGCCCTTTTCAAGGACAATGACTATGGCTTGCAGGATGCTCTGGATATGGGAGCTTCGCTCTTTGTCGGGCAAGCTGAAGGGCACCTGGATGATCTCTTGAAAGACCTCAACGCCAATGAGCTCAAACCGGTTTACGACTATCTCAGGGATCTGCCGGATCTGAGCTCGGCGCCGATGCCAGCCTATGATGTCGACACGATCAAGAAGAGTTTTACTGGCGTCGTGCCGATCGAAACCAGCCGAGGCTGTCCGTTCCGCTGCACCTTCTGCTGCATTCCCAACACGCAAGGGGTGGAAATGCAGATGCGAGACCCGCAGGTGATTGCGGACTATGTGCTCGAATATGCGCGCAAGGGCGTGAAGACGTTTTTCCTGTCCGATGACAACATCGCCCGCAACAAGCGTTGGGAAGAGGTCTTTGACAAACTGATCGAAATGCGCCGCAAGCACAAAGTGGGCTATGAACTCATTATCGAAGCCGACACCGTCGCCTACAAGATTCCCCGTTTCATCGAAAAGGCAACCGCTGCCGGGGTAACGGATGTATTCCTTGGTTTGGAATCTATCGATCCGGAAACCATCAAGGCCGCAGGCAAGAAGCACAATCGTGCTGCCAATGTGCGGGACATGTTCGGTTCATGGTATCAGGCCGGAGCTGTCACTATTTCGGGCTTCATCATCGGATTCCCCGGCGAAACGGAAGACAGAATATTGAGCAATGTTGACACGCTTGTAAGCGAATATTCAGGCGAAATCTTCACGCTCTCGGTGCTGACGCCGTTGCCGGGCTCGGTGGATCACAAGCGCCTGCACGAGAAGGGGACCTATATGGACCCTGACCTGAATAATTATGATCTGGGCCATTTCGTTTTCAATCACGATACTCTGGATGAAACGTCGGTCGAGCGCCTGACGCCACGCATCGTGCCCAAGGTCTATTCCTTGCGCCGCGCCTGGACCATCATGCTGCAGGGCTTGCGCAATCCAACCAAGGCGGTTACCAATTTTGCTTGGACGGTCGGCCTCACCCTTGGTTATCGCGTAGGCGGCACCGGCGTTTACGAGGTCGGGTCGGGACGTTACCGCAACCGACATCTGCGCCGTCCGGGGTTGCCCAAGGAGCCTTTGCTAATCTTTTACCCGAAATATTTCTTAAAGGATGTTTGGGGTATCTTGCATGCCGGTTTCTATCTGGCTGCGCTGCGGAGCATGCTGTTTGTTGCCAAACGTAAAGTGGCGCGAGAGCGGGCTGCAGCTGAGAAGGCGCAGGGCAGTATCGCCGCAGGGGCCAAGCAGACGGTTTGAGAACCCGCTGCCCGACTGGTCTAGAGGCTATCGTGCTATCATGCCGTTCTCCATGCGACAAAATCGCATATGGGTATATGCGCATGTGCGCCCTAGTAAAGATTCATAAACGCTTTGCATTTACACTTTTAGCACTGTTGATCTATCCACATATCCATGCGGAAGGTCGCTGGTGCGGAGTTGTGTATGCCTGTAACTGTTCTTTCGGCTTTGAGAGTACTGGTCATCGAAGATAGTGCGTATATGCGCACGATCATTCGTACCATTTTGCAGGGGCTTGGAGTCCGCGAAATCTTCGAAGCAGAAGATGGTGGTGTCGGCCTTGAAAAGCTCGAGCAGCTCTCTCCTGATCTGTTGATCATCGATTGGGTCCTGCCCATTCTGGATGGGCCGGAACTGGTGCGCCTTGTGCGCAACCCGAACCACCCCATGGGAACCGTTCCGATTATCATGATTTCGTCCTACGCCGAGAAGCATCGCATCATGGAGGCCAAGCAGCTTGGGGTGCATGAATTCCTGCGCAAGCCATTCTCTGCCAAGGATATGTATCTCAGGATCGTGGCCGCCACATCGATGGATCGTCCCTTTGTGCGCACCGACAATTATTACGGACCTGCACCACGGGAATCCGTCACGCGACGGGCTGGCGATGGAACCACCGATCTTGGACAGTCCGGAGTTTCCGTACCAACTGCCTTTGCTTGAAGCGGCGCTACATCCAGCTTATCGAACGATTGTCAGACTTTCTGCTGCGCGTGTCACGCCGGTATAGAGCCAACGTGTCCTATGGTCACGAAAGGCCCAGCTTTCGTCAAACAGCATCACATTGTTCCATTGGGAGCCCTGTGCCTTGTGAACGGTCAGCGCATAGCCATAGTCAAAGGCATCGCCCTTCTTGCGCACGGTCCAGGGGATTTCCCCCTCATGGTCTTCAAACAGCATCTTGGGAATCTTCAGCGGGACACGGCCGGACAACTCATGCCCCAGCTCGGGTGAGACACGCAGCTTGAGATCTTTGCCCGTGCGGCTCGTGACCTTGTCGACAATCCAGATGCCGCCATTCAAAAGGCCCTTCTGGTGATTGTTGCGCAAGCATACAAGCTTGTCGCCAACGCGAGGATAGGGCCCCTCGAATTCCTTCAGCTCGCGCAGGCGTTTGTTATATTTCTGACGGGTCAGATTGCGCCCGACGAGCACCTGATCGGCTTCCAGCACTTGTTCGGTTTCAAGGCCGCGGCGACCGATCACTTGCACGGCACCATAGTCGCCATAGTCCGGCGTCTTGCCTTCGCGCACGTCCTGCGCCAGACGGATAATCGGATTGTCTCGTGCCTGCCGGTGAATTTCCGTCAGCATGATATCTGGCTCGTCTTCGGTGAAGTAGCCGCCGCCCGAAACCGGTGGCAGCTGTGCCGGATCGCCCAACACGAGCACGGGCTTGCCGAAGGAAAGCAGGTCCGAACCGAGCATTTCATCGACCATGGAGCATTCATCAATGATAATCAGATCGGCATCATGGGCCGGACTGTCGCGATTGATAACAAAGGCAGGCACGTCTTCATCGCGCTCCTCGTCATCGCTGGTGTCCGGTCGGTAGATCATCGCATGAATGGTGCTGGCGCCTGCGCATCCCTTCTGGCGCAAAACCTGCGCAGCCTTGCCCGTAAAGGCTCCAAACAGAACGCTGCCGTCGATCCCCTCTGCAAGATGGCGTGCCAGCGTGGTCTTGCCTGTTCCTGCGTAACCAAAGAGGCGAAAGATCGGTTCATCGCCGCGCTTGATCCAGTTGTCGACTGCTTTGAGCGCCGCATCCTGCTGTGGTGACCAGTCCATTCTTGCCTCGCAACAAACGCAAAGCTGCCGCTGGTGCCTGTTCTCCGGCGCGGCAGCTTCGTTCTTCATGGAATCCGATGATGGAATCACTTTGACGGATTCGTGTTTGGTTGGGCCAAGACTGTCCAAGCACGGCCAAAATATCAAGTCGATTGCTCGACTTTGTATTGATCTATGGAAAGATTGCCATGGAGACACGGCCCAGAAGACACGGCCCAGAAGAGACGAGAAGGGCGTTGCTCAAGGAACATGGTACCTGAAACGTGCAGAGGGATCTTATAGGGCTGGCAATGTCAAAAGCCCCTTGGCGCTCACTTGGCGTACAAGGGGCGTTTGGTTGTGACTAGAAACCGGTTCTGTATCAGGCTCTTAGGCGCATGCGATCTTCTGTATCCCTGGAGCGGACCTCTCGGTCGATCAGGGTGGCAAAGTGAGGTGACAAACCCGACAACTGGTCAAGCCCGATTGTCGCAAGCCGGTTTTCTGAAGGATCCAGTTTGGAATAGTGGGCAAGGCCTGTCAGGATGGTCATCACATGATGCAGGCTCAACCGTCCCAGATCTTCTTCACTGGCGCTTTCCTGTTTGATGCGCTCGATCAGCCGAGAGAGACCTGCCGTCAGGCTGGCATATTGATCCTGAAAGATTTCGTAGGATTGTGCGTCCTCTGCATTCAGTTCACTCAGACCGTTAAAAATCAAGCAGCCGCGCCCCCGACCTTGGTCGGCAAGAAAATGGCTGAAATCGAGAATGAGGTCCACCAACACAAGGTCTGGTTGCTGATCATCCTCAACCGGACCGCTCTTCATCAGTTCTTTCAATGGAGAGCTTTCAAGATATCTTTCAAGCACAGTGGTAAGAATACCTTCGCGCGATCCGAAGCTATTGTAGAAGCTGGATCGTTGTATTTTCATCGCGTCTACCAAAGAACTGATAGATGTACGCACGATGCCGTCGGCCCAAAAGCAATTAGTTGCCGCTTCAAGTACAGTTTCTGAGTCGAATTCTTTAGGTCGGCCCATCATACCCCCCTAGGTCATGCGTTTCGACAGATTGGAACTACTATAACTATAAAAGTTACCTCTCAATTCGAGATCTAGCAATGATATTGACCAATAAAATGTAAAATCTGTCGTACTAATACATTAGTAGACGATGGATGATAGGAAAATTTGTCAGGTCAAAAATTAGATTAATCCTATGCATAATATTATTAAATCTATGCAATTGGATTGACATGTCCAGAATGGAGGAATGCTAAAATGTCTGCCAGACATTTGAAGTTATTGATACATTACAGAGTAAAAGTTTTTCGTTAAGTATATTCACTTAGCACTTTTAGGCTGGTCCTGTTGCAGCGATCATAAAACGCTCAATTGTGGCGATCATTTGTTTTTGCTCGCGACCAGACAAGTGGTTGCCTGTGGGTAAACTGATTGCACCGTCGCTCCAGCTCGCTGCATTCGGGAAATTACCAACTGATTCTTGTGAAAAAAAGAATTTCAACTGACCAAGGTGGCGGTAACTCTGGCATATCTGGAACCCCTCATTATAGAGACTATCGAATAAGGATGTTTTTTGGAACGGCTCCAGACATATCGGATAACTCTGCAATATTCGAACACATTCTTCAGAAGTGGTGAGTATCTGAAGCCCCATCTGGATGAGGGCAACATCATAATTTGCCACCTGCTTTTCGATCGCAGATCGTGTGTTGAGGCTATAACTAATGCAATTTTGAAAATACTGATCCTGATCGTCTGTGAGCTGCCCCACCAGATCGACATAAGGGGCCTCTTCGGCTTCTGGTGAGACGGTCTGGAACAGCCGTTCAGCGATGTCATGCTGTGCAGTCCAGTAGGATAGGCGTGCATGATGATCCTGATTGCGTGTGGCAATGAAAGCCGGAAGCTCTCCCTCGACATCGCGCCAGCCTGGCAGGCAGGCAACCAACAGATCGCAGTGGGATGCCGGGCTGTTGCTTTGCCCAAGAGAAAGAAAGGCGTCTGATCCATCTTCGATCAAGGCAATGGAGCGGGCTCTCAATTGCTCGTGCAAGGCCTGATGGGAGGCAACTTGTCCATAGAGATGGCACAGGACGACACAGCGTGTCCGCTCGGTTATTGCCTCCATCACCGCATCATGGTCAATGAGATAGGAACCCGCACGCACATCAACCAGAACGGGGCTGGCCTTGGCAAGCAGAATGGCGTGAATGATGCCCGCCGGAGCCAATGCAGGAAGAATGACTTCGTCACCTGGCGCAACATGGCAAGAGAGCAGGGCCGTATAGAACGCACTGGACCAACCGACGCCGTAATGAATATGAGCATCCTTGAAATGGCGCTGCAACATTGTGCGCGCCGTCTCGCTGTTGCTGGTCTCCATTCGGGTTGACCGGCTGGTCTCTCGAATCGCATCGGTGGAGACATGTGTCTGCCCTGCCATCAGGGGAGCTTCACGGTGGGGAGAGGACGTCTGTTCATCCTGCGAGGGTATCTTGTTCATCATGTCGGCGCCTGACTTTTGCTTCTATCCCTTCAGACTAAGAGACAGGCGGGCAACAAGCGGTTAATCGGGTTCCGGAAGGCGGATGGAGTCCACCCTCTAACCCCAGTCTTTTTCCTGTTTGGTTAAGAAAATATTGTTTGCCGAAAGGGACTAGCCCTGCGCACCCTCAGGTGTCAAAAAGTGCGTCGTCTTCGATATCTTCAGCAGTCTCCAGTGGACTGAGATAGCCTTCCACCGCGTGCACCTGATCGCGGAAACGGCGCAGATTGTCCACCACCACAGACCCTCCAAGGCGGGTGCATTCGGCCAGAATAAGCTCGCAAGCCGATGCTGCAGGCACCAGCGAGGGCAGCAACTGCGGCCCCGTCATGGGAACAAACAGCCCCATATTGGCGAAGGGCACTGCAGGAGAGGACATGGTGTCGGTTATGGCAACGATCTTACAGCCGCGTTTCTTGGCGACCGTCAGCAAGCGCCCACCCTCGGATGCATAAGGGGCAAAGGTGAAGAGGATGATGAGATCCTTTTCGTTCGCCTGTCCCAGAACATCAAAATGCGAGCCGTCAGGGCTTTCCAGAAGCTGGATCTTGGGCATGGCGATCTGCCCTGCATAAGCAAGATAATGGGCAAAGGCGAAGGATGAGCGATAGCCGGACACATAAACACGGTTGGCATCCAGAATGGCCTTGGCGATGCGTTGCACAGCCTTTTGCGTGTCTGGCTGGAACAGGCTGGTCAGGTTGCCAAGAGTCGCTTTGCCGATTTCAAAGAAGATGTCAGACTCTCCGTCCCAGCGGCCGTCTTTCTGAAGCGCAGCAGCACGGTCTTCAAAGCGCACGTCACGCGCTTGCACACCCTGCTGGAACACGGCGCGGAAAGGCTCGAAGGTGGAGAAGCCGACCACCTGTGCCAGACGCACCACCGTCGAGGGATGGACATCGGCAGCCTTTGCCAACTGGCGCACCGACTTGAAGGCAACGTCGGCCGGATTTTCCAAAATATAGGAGGCTGCAACCTTCATCTGGGGAGAGAGGTCTGCATAGGACTCCCAAATCTCTTGGCGAAGGTCATCCAGTGTCATGGTGGCTCTCATCATTCGGCATCATGGGCAGGCGAGGCAGGGCCGGATCAGGATATCCGGGCTCGCCGAGTGGGTCTCTGGCTTCTTATTACATAAGATGGCCCGGTTTGGCAAAAACAGCAGCGTTCCTCTTTTAAGCAGCAGAAGAGTTGGGGTGCAAGCCTTCGCTTGTTAATAGTTAAAAATGGTTTCTCATTTGCTGCATTCTGGTGTTAAGCTTCTGATATTTAATAATGGTTTGAAGACATGTTTCTTCGTTGATTGCTGGAACACCCCTTAATGCTCGGAATACCGAAACCCCTGATTATCGCGATGTCTGCCAATGGTCCGAAACGGACAAAGCGCGACCATCTTTTCCTGCCTGTTAAATTGGCTGAACTGAAGGCTTCTGCCCTTGAGGCACGCGCGTCCGGTGCAGCCCTTTTTTCCTGTGCGCCACGCGATGAGCGTGGACTGGCATCTCTGGACAAGGCCGTTTGTAAAGAGACAGTCGCAGCGCTGCGAGAAACTCTGGAGGAGAGCGCCCTTGTTCAGTTGGAGTTGGATTTGAGTGACATTGGTGCAGTGGAGAGCTGCGCGCGCCTTTTGAGCGATGTGAAGCCTGACGCCTGCCTCTTGCCTTTCAGCCAGCTTTTTCCGCGTGATGGCGACGAAAATGATGAGGACAGCGCAAGGGATCTGCTTGATGTGTGTGAAGAATTGGGGATCGGCGTCCAGTTCTCCATGACAGATCCGACCGATGTCGATTGGTATTATGCATTTCGCCAATATGGCGTTATCCCGGAAAGCCAGCGGGCTCTTTTGTTCATTCTGGGCGAAGATGGCGAGGAGCCGACCAGCAATGTGCATGGCTTGCGCCAATATCTTGCCGGGCTGGACAAGCTTCACTTGCTGGAGACCGTCCGCTGGTCGGTGGCTGCATACGGCTCTCAAGAGGCGGTGTCTCTGGCCGCTGCCATAGCCATGGGTGGACAGATTGCTCCGGGTTGGGCATATAATGTCCACACAGTGGATGGAGAACCCTATAGCAGCCAACAGCAGCAGGTTGCCTTGTTCGGACAGTTGGGCATGAGTCTTGGTCGTCCTCAGGCCAGCGCCTTTGAAGCCCGCACCTTGCTGTTTGGTCCCCGCTGAAAGCTGCCAGTCTGTCCATACCAGGGCTGTCAGAGAACAACCGCCCAAACAATCACTGCCCACACAAAAGCTGGCAGAGCAACCCAAATTCAATAAAGGCACATGAAATGTCGGATCGCTTCCTTCCTCGGCGTGACAAGACGGACGCTGAGCTCACCAACTGCGAACTCCAATATGATGGTTTCATCAAGCTTTCCACCTGTACGCTCTCCTTCACCAAGAGCGATGGCGAAAAGGTAACGCTCACGCGGGAAATTCATGACCATGGTGAGGCGATTTGCGTGTTGCCCGTCGATCGCGAGCGCCGTGTCGCCCTGTTAGTGCGCCAGCTGCGCGCCGGTGCGCTCTATAACAAAGAAAAGGATCCCATGATCCTCGAGGTTGCTGCCGGTCTGATCGATCCAGGCGAAGAGCCCGAACAGGCGACGTTGCGCGAAGCCGAGGAAGAGCTGGGCTTTCGCATTTCCGATCTTCAGAAAGTGTCCAGTTTCTATATTTCGCCGGGCACGCTGACCGAACGCCTCTATGCCTATCTGGCTTCCTACAGCCTCACGGATCGCGTCAGCGAAGGCGGCGGGCTGGCCGAAGAGGGAGAGGATATCATCGTTGAGGAAATCGCGCTGGACGAGCTGGGCGAAGCGGTACTGCAAGGCAATCTCAGGGACGCCAAGACCATCCTTCTCATCCAGCATCTGATGTTGAGTGAGCCCGAGTTGTTCTTCTAACGCTCTGTCTGGCTTCAGGGGTGAGACATGAAAAGGCCGGCGATGCATCATCGTCGGCCCTTGGTCTTTGAGGCTTGTGAAATTCTTTGAAGATCTTCTATTCAGATGGTCAGGCCAAACAGTTGGCGTCAAACCGTCGGAGTCTGTCCGGCAAGGATGGAAGCCATCCAGTCGGTATCGATATTCTGGCCGCTAAGGACCACACCGACCTTCTTTCCGGCCATCTTGTCTTTTTCGCTCATCAGCGCGGCCAGCGCAGCAGCACCGGCGCCTTCGGCAATATTGTGCGTTGCGCGGTAAATGAGCCGGATTGCGTCGGCAACGGTGTCTTCTTCAACCCGCACGATGCGCTCTGCATTCTTCATGATGATATCCAGAGAGTCTGGATCAGGTACGCGCACGGCGAGGCCATCAGCAAAGGTATCGCTGCGGTCGGCGGGTGTCAGAATGCCTGACTCAAAGGACTTGGCATAGCCATCGACGCGGGCTGTAACAACGCCAACAATCTTGGTCTTGAGGTTCAAGGCATTGCGCGCTTCGATCATGCCACAAATACCAGAGCCCTTGCCGATTGGCACATAGACCGTATCCAGATCCGGATTCTGCTGCAGCATTTCATAGGAATAGGTGCCAACGCCTGCAACAAGATCTTCATGGTAGGAGGGAACCATGTGGAGGTCTTCTTCTGCGGCCATTGCTTTTGCCTTGGCAACAGCTTCGTCAAAATCCTCACCCGCTTCAATAACAGTCGCCCCGAATGCGCGCATGGCGGCGTTTTTCTCAGGCGAATTGCCCTTGGGAACGATGATGGTGGCCTTCAGCCCTTCAATGCGTGCGGCAAAGGCAAGGCTCTGGCCATGGTTGCCGCGCGTAGCAGAAATGAGGCCTGCGCCACCGGGAAAGCGCTTTTTATAGCGATTGGCATAGACCAGACCACCGCGCACCTTGAAAGCGCCAGTCGGCGTGTGGTTCTCATGCTTCATCCAGACGTCAACGCCAAGCTCGTCGGCCAAGAGGGGCCAGTTGTAACAGGGGGTCGGGGCGAGAACCTTGTAAATGAGTTCTTCGGCTTTTTCAAAATCGAGACAGCTAAGCATTGCAGGTATCCTTCGGTTATCAAAAATGGATCAGCAGTCATCTGGTTTTGGCGGTCTGGGCACCGGGCTCCAAGACGCCCTCCTTCAAACCGGTTTCCAGAGGGGGCTATGGAACGGGCGGGAGAAGGCGGGTTTGCTGATTGCGTAAAATTCTGTTGTGAAAAATCATGGCAAAGGATATTGTATGGTTCAAATCTTATATTGTATGGGATGCAAGATTATTGCCTTCCATACAATTTTTTGAGCCCGTTTTTTCGCTGTTTGATCCATAAAGAGGGCGAGGGTGGAATGGCTGGTCTTTTTGCAAGACGGTGCGGAAGGGTAAAATGAAAGACAAAAAGGTAAGTTGGTGTCCGGATCTGACCGGATATACCGGTCCGCTCTACCGTGCCATCGTAGATGCCATGCAGACGGATATCCGCAGCGGAGCCTTGCCTGTGGGGGCTCGGTTGCCCACTCAACGTGATCTTGCATGGGCTCTTCAGGTCAATCTCTCCACGGTGACGGAAGCCTTCAAGGAGGCCACGCGTCTGCGTCTCATCGCCGGGGAAGTGGGGCGCGGAACCTATGTTCTACCCGTCAATACGGCCACCCAGCTTTACGCCATTGATCGACCCCATGCGGAAAATGCCATCGACTTGTCCACCATCAAGCCCGCGCATGCCTTTTCCAATGAGGATGTTCGCAGCCTCTTTTCCGCGATGCTGGAGCGAGAGGATCTGGCCGAGGTCATGGAATATCACGCGCCGAGCCTGATTGCGCGCTGTCGGGATGCTGTGGTCACATTGTGCAGGGCGCGCGGGTTCCATCCGCGTCAGAGCAACATCTTTCCTTGTGCCGGAGCGCAGGCGGCGCTGTTTGCTGCCTTGCAGATGATCGCCAAACCCGATCTGCCGGTGCTGGTTGAGGAATTGACCTTTCCGGGCATGAAGGTTGCCGCCAAGCAAATGGGGTTGCGGCTGGTTCCCGTGGCCATGGACAAACATGGCATCTTGCCCGAAGATCTGGACAGGGCCTCCAGGGCCAGTGGTGCCAAGACACTCGTGGTCAGCCCGATCCTGCAAAACCCGACCGGGGCCACCATGGATCGCAAGCGCCGCGCCGATATTGTCGAAATGGCCGAAAAGCTTGATCTGCTGGTGATTGAAGAGGATGTCTATGGCGGTTTTTCCAACCAGCCCCCGCTCAGCCTTCAGCTGGCCGGGCGGTCGATACTGGTCGGTGGCCTCTCCAAACTCGTCGCGCCGGGGCTGCGCTTTGGCTATATCGTCGTGACCTTTGATGAGGCTAGATCCAAGGCGCTCAATCTCAATTTCGCCGCCGACGAACTGGTGCATGTGACAAGCTGGATGACTGCGCCGGTCATGCTTGAACTTGCGTGCGACTGGATCGAAAGTGGCGCTGTGCAGCAGCATATGGATTGGCAACGGCAGGAAGCGCGTGCCCGCCAGTCACTCGTCCGTCGACGCCTTAACCTGCCCGCACTGGGGCGAGACCCCGCAGCGCCGCATCTCTGGATTTCAACAGCAGAAGGAAGCCCCTATAGCAACAAAACCGGTGAACAGCTCGCTTCGCTGGCGCGAGCTGCCGGGGTGGATCTGGTGCCAGCATCCACCTTTTGTGCCGGACGCATGTTGTCAGACGGTGTCCGCATATGCGTTACAGCCCCGCGCGATCGCGCAGATCTGACGGAAGCCTGCAAGCGCCTGTTGCAGGTTTGGGAGTAGCCCAGCCTCTTCGTGGACAAGGAGCAGGACGAGCAAACCGGGGCGGGCTTGCCTAACTGGCTGGTTCCGCTTCCACTGGATTTTCCGGCTCTGGCTCCACCACACGCTCTTCAGGGAAAGTGATTTCCACCAACGTGCCATGATCACTCTCGCTTGAGATGCTCAAACGGGCCCGGTTTGCTTCGGTCAGTGCCTTGGTTAGCGGCAAGCCAAGACCTGTGCCTTCAGCGGCAGTGCGGGTTGTCGAAGAAATCTGCCGGAACGGTTCGAGCGCCCGTTTCATTTCCTCTTTGCTCATTCCGATGCCCGTGTCGCGGATGCGCAGCACCACGTCGCCATTTTCCTGCTCTGTCGTGGAAACAATGACCTGACCTCCGGCATGGTTGAACTTCACCGCATTGGAAAGCACATTGAGAATGATCTGGCGCAGCGAGCGGCAATCAGCCACCACATCGGGCAGTCTGGATGCCGTGGATGTGCGAATAATGATCTGGCTACGATTGGCCTGTGGCTGCATGATGCCGACGCATTCGGCGACAAGGCCATTGAGCCCGACTGCCTCAAACTGCAGATCCATCTTACCGGCCTCGACCTTGGAGAGGTCCAGCAGATCATTCAGCAAGCTCATGATATGCGTGCCTGAAAGCTTGATATCCTTGAGATAGTCCTTGTAGCGCTCCTGTCCAATAGAGCCGAACCGCTCTTCCATCATCACTTCGGAAAACCCGATAATTGCGTTGAGCGGGGTGCGAATCTCGTGGCTGACCTTGGCCAGAAACTCCGACTTCTTCTTGCTGGCATCTTCTGCGCGCAGCTTCTGGGTCAGAAGCTCTTCCTGCGTGCGCTTCCAGTCGGTGACATCACGCAGCACGGCGCAGAAACGGTTCGTTCCGGGAATGGAGACCCGCCCCATGGTCATGACCAGCGGGATGAGACCGCCCGAGCGCAATTGCCCGATGACTTCCTGTCCGCCATTGAGCAGGCTGGCAAGGCCGCTGTTGCGTAGCCGTTCCAGATAGGCGAGGGCATCTTTGTGGCTCTCGTCGGCCAGCAGCGAGACGAAGCGCTCACCGGCCACCTTGTGACGATCCACTTCAAACAGCGCCTCGGCGGAATGGTTCATCCGCAGGATGCAGCCATCGCGGTCCAGCACCAGAACTCCGTCTGTTGCCGTATCCAGAATGGCTTCCAGTTCGGCAATCTTCTCGTCTTCCTCAGAGACACCAACAGAAGGCGGTGTTGCCGGTGTCTCTTCAAAGCAGAGCATGGCAGCGGGCTGCTCGCCCCAATTGATGGACGAGATATTGGCCTCAACGGAAATCGGGCTGCCATCTTCGGTGCGCAAGGTTGTGCGGCCATTGGTCTTGGTCAGCCAATCTCCGGGACGACCTGAAAAGAGCCCTTCCATGCCCCCCATCGCCTGCAAGGCTTCAGGGCTTTCATAACCAAGAAGCGTGAGCGCGGTTTTCGACGCAAACAGAACTGTTCCCTGCGCAGACACAATGATTGCCGTGGGCAACTTGTTCAGCATATCGATGAGCGGGGAAGATTTATCCCCCTTGTCCCAGAGGGTTCCAATGCTGAGGGCAGCCACGCCGGCAACGGTTGCCGCTGTCAAATCAGCAGAACTCTCGGATGGAGTCTCTCCGTCTTCAGGGATGTCATTTCCCAGAGACGGAAGAGCAGGGGGCTCGGGCAGGCTATCCTCGTCATCGCCAGACGCAGAAATGACAAAGTGGCTCGACGATACCACAGGCTCCTCGAAAGGGTCATCCTGCAGAGCATTGTCAACATCCTGAGAACCATCTTCTACCCAGGCTTGCGATATATCCTCCTGCGAAGCGTCCAACTGCTTGGCAGCATCTGGTGTGAGACTATCCTCTGGCTTAGACTGCTCAAGGCTTGCGTCCTGCTCTGAGGCGAATGCTTCGCCGTCACTCGTCACGTCGGCTTCCTTGAGAGGCTCGGCCAAAGTATCCCCTTGAGAGGGCTGCTGCGCAAGACCGGCCTGCTCATGCAAGGATTTCAGCTTTGGATCGATAGAGAAAATATCAAGCAAAGCTTTGCTGGTGGCTGACTTGTGAGCATCATCCTTGCGTTCTCGCGCAGCCAGCAAGTCACCCAGTGAGCCTTCTGATGAACGCCATGGCAGAGCAGGTTCTTCTTCATTCTTTAGGCGCTTCTTGATGAGAGCAGCAAGAGGCCGTCGCGTGATGGTCGGACGCGCAGGTTTGTCCTCGGCCGCGTCAGAGGTTTCGACAGGCTTGCTTGGCGCAGCTTCGCGGTCAGCTTTTTCTACCTCGCTGGCGATCTGCTGCACGATCTCGTCGGTTGGGAAAATGGAGGCTTGTGGTGCGGCTTTAAGCGCATCGCTCTCTTCTTCGTCCTCCAGCTCTTCTTCACCGAAGGCTTCAAATTCCTCGTAATCGTCATCGAGATCTTCCGCAGGCAAACGGCTTTCGAAGCTTTCGTCAGACAAGGCCTCGGCGATCTCCTGAAAGGCATGCTCCTCGCCTGCACTCAGTTTGGCTTCACGCGCAGTTTCTTCCTTGATGGATGCATCCTGCGTCGTTTCCTTCACTCCGTCCGGATTGCCGCTGAGCAGCGAGCCCACAAGCTCGAAAGTCTGTTTATGCGCAATGGTTTCTGTGTCTTCATTCGGTTGAGATGCCTCAACAGATGGGTTCTCAGGCTCGCTCTGGTTGTTATTGTTATTTTCGTAGCTCTGGTCTTCCGTTCCCTTCTTGCTATCGTCACACACGGCGATTACCCCGCTCGTTTCGTCAGTGTCCTGAGGAGACTGTCCCCTGTCCCCTGCGGTTTCTGGCGAAATCAGTTCTGTCGTGGATGCTACGGCATTTTGCGCCGCTTTGAGTAGGTCTGCAGATATTAGCTCTTCAATTTGTGCAATCTGAAGCTGAAGCCCGTGGCTTTCGCTCCGCTCTTGCTCTGTGTCTTGCGTCTGGTCTTCTGGCTTAGTCTGGTCTGCGTCAAGTGCACCCTGATGGGCTAGTGAGCCGGGCATATCCTGTCGCTCATCCGGCTTGCACAGCCCGAATCCCCGAAAGCCCTGAAAACCATGCAGGTGGCCATAAATAGGAAGCCCGGTCAGTTCCACTGCGATGCGGTAGGGTTTGTCCGCAACCGGCCACCAGACATCAAGGCTCGCCCATGTATCGCGGGAGTCAAAGCCACTTGCGACAGCCCCGTCTTCATCCATTTCGAAGCGGGCGGCTACGTCACTCCAAGTCAAACCGCCAATATCGGCGTTTCTAGGGCCGACACCGTTTGCCAATTCTTCCGAGACAAACTTGAAGCGGCCTGTTTCATCGCTCTCCCAAACGAAATGGTAAGCGCCTTTGGCATGAAAATCATCGGACATGCCATTCAACGCGGACTGATCTGATGATCCGTTGCCCCGCTGCGGAAATTGTAGGCGATAGACATTATCGTCTTTGGCCTGCTGCTTTTGGCGAAGATGCGAATCAAGAACCGTGATGGATGCTTCCGAAGTGGGCCGATCCTTGCCGTCCTTTATCAGGTCTTCTCTGGACAGCTCCCGCCCGGTGACAGGGTCTGTGAAAGGCAAGGAAGAGTAGGGTCGGCCTTCGTCGGTAAGGAAGGGCTGCAAGTCCCGATCCTTGAGTCGGTCCGGTCCCTTGATGAGGCGCTCTTCCAACTCTGACAATTCGTTGATGCCAAAAGGATCTTCAAAAATGTCAGCCTCTTCTTCAGCCAGAGCTCTCTCGATCTCGTCCTGATTGTCGTCTTCCAGTTCGGCAAACGGATTGTCCGACCCAGTGGGCGCATTATCGACTGCGATGGCAGGATTGTGCACGAGGAGAAGATAGCCGATATCAGGCTCATCTGAAATACGGGCCACGGCTGCGCTGGTCTGGCTATCGAAAAAGGGCAAAGACCCCTCGGCATAGCGCGCATCATCAGCCAGCTTTGCGAGCAACTTGTCGAGTGCAACAGCATTGTTGCCAAAGGGCACAAACCCATCGGAGGCGGCGATCACCTTTCCATGATCATCCAATAGCGCTGAGTGCAAGGTTCCATCGCAGGAAAGGGCGGAAAGCAGGGATGTCTTCGGGTCGGCATTTTCTGGCCAGTCCGGCGTCTGATCAGGCGCTTCGATGGCGTCCAAAGGCTCTGAAGAGAGCACCAGAAGCACCGTCTCGCCCTCAACCTTGATTTTCTTGCATAGGCACGAAAGCGTCACAAAAGAGAGCCCGAGAAAGAATCGCAAGGTATCCAGTGTTGGCGAATCCGGACGCGCATTGCGGGCTAGGCGCGCCAAATGACGGCGTGCCGGATGGACATCGCCAAAACTGCGCTCCAGCAAGGAGTCCATGCTTGTTTCGCCAAAGAAGGCCAATCCGGCTGCGTTGGCCCACAGAATGCGGTTCCCCTCATCATTCCATACCCAGGCCGGGCGGGAATCCAGCAATACGGCGCCGATGGTCGGATGGGCCGACAGCGTCAGATAGGGGCTCGCCAAAGAGGCAGGTTGGAATGAGGGCATGGGGTCTCAAATATCTTGCTTTATGGGTGTATCGGATTTCAAACCCGGTTTGAAGAACCGCTTTTGTTAATAAAGTGTTATTACATTTTTCGTCCCACGAGGTCCAATAATTCGAGACATTTCGACCCGTCAAAGAGGTAGCATGGTTAATCTACCCAAGCTGGACCCGTTAACGAATTATAAATCAATCGCCCCGTTCCTGCATAGTTGTTTCTACAAATAAAAATGTCCGATTTGGCGGCCTACGGAGGCGGATTTCTGGGATGCCGAGATAACTTTCTCAGGACAATTCATGCTAAATAGAGGGCTATAAGCTGATGTTGCGTTGCGAAGAGTTTGTTGATATGTTGCGGTGCACAATATTTGTTCCAATCCCCCAAATCAGGAGACAGACCCATGAGCTCAGCCTCTGGCTTCTTTGAGATCCCCGAAGAATTCCGTACCCTGACAGAACGGGGCATTGAACACTCCTTTCAGGCCTACGAGAGCTTTCGGGATGCTGCAAGTGACACTGCCGAGCGATTTGAGAAACCGGCAAGAGCCATTAATAGTGCACTGGTTGACGCCAACAAAAAGGCATTTTCCGCGGCTGATGAGGGCATGAAGGCCTCATTCGAGCTGGCCACAGACCTGGCGCGGGCAACATCTGTTCAGGAAGCCATGATGTTACAGACCAAATATATGCAATCCCAGATGATGCGTTTTGGCGAAGTGGCAAGCGCCATGGCAGAGATGGCAACCAGAATGTCTGTAGGTGCGACACCGCAGAACAAGAGCGAATAGGCTCTGATGCCCTCAGGGAGCACTCGCTGCCAAGAGGGGGAGGAAAACTGTGCATTGCAAAATATTCGAGGCAGAGGCGCGAAACGTGAAATAGGTGCCATGCTAATGAGTGTCGGTGCTTTTGCGGGCTGGCTCAGACCATGTGCTTTGGTGAGTTTCTGATCACTGAATTTTGAGAGGACTGTTGCATTTTGCAAGACCGATCATGGGCACAAAATCACCCGCATTTTCGAGGGAATCGGAAGGGCTAAGTCTCCACTTTGGCCCAAATCCCGGTTTGCGGGCCTTGTGTCAGAATGGGACGCCCCTCTGAAAGCTTTACGGCCGATTACCTGATGAATAGAGCCCGGAGTTTTAGGAGGCTGTCTAGGCTCTGAACCATGGGGGCTGGGGCAAGAGACTCACGCCAAGAAGCTGAAACGGGGCTGGCTGAACCGTCATGCAGAGCCTTTTCAAACAGGAATCCACAAGCAACGGTCGCATAAAGGCGTGAAAAGGGCGTGAAACGGCTTCTGATGACGTTTTTTTGACAAGCTGTGGGAAGTCTCTACATCTGCTCTTGCATTTTGCGCCAAGCTTCCCTAAAAAACAGCGCACTACAGGGAACCCATGCAGTCGTAGCTCAGTTGGTTAGAGCGTCGGATTGTGGCTCCGAAGGCCGGTGGTTCAAATCCACCCGACTGTACCACCTGTAAGCTTTAAAACTCCCCGAAAATATAATGAAAAGAACACATTGTTAGATGTGTCGGATTTTCATGTTGTTCGTTCTCCGGACAGCACTATGCAGGTTCTCACCGGAGGCATTCGATTTATGGGATTGGGCTCGGATACCTTAATTGAGCTTGAATGTGAACATTTTTTAAGGGGTAAATCAGGGATCTCTTAGTGAATATGACTAAGTCAGGTGATATGAGATGGTAAGTTAAAGCCAAATTTTGGCACCCAATAGAGGAAGGTATAATGAAACAAATCAGCAAACTCCTTCTGACCTCTGCGTTCTTATTCAGCACGCAAGCCGCTTTCGCTGCTGAACGCGTATGGAGCCCCCAATATAGCTGTCAAACCATGAAACAAATGGTCATTGATCGTGGATCTCTTCTTGTTAGCTATCCTTTGAGAATCAACCGTGGATTTGAGCTTGTATTCAGCAAAAATCAACGTCAGCAATGCGAAGAGAATGCGAGCTATAACGATTGCAAGCTTTTCCGTGTGCAAACATCTGACGTGGATGAATGCCCCGTTGGCTATATTGAATCTCAGCCGCCAGAGATAAAACGCTTTCGTTGATAAAAGGCTTTCAGCGCTTTAACGCAGTGGTTCATCCGATCGTTAGGGCGCCAAGAGTTTCGGAAACAGAAAACCCCGCTTACTGGCGGGGTTTTCTGTTTTCTTAAGCCAAATGATTACAAGCCCTTTCTATGTGCCGCTGCTCTGAGCCGCGCCCCAGTGGCTTGATGGGCTGGGGTGTATCTTCATTGCTCGCTCGAGCGTTGTCTGCAGTTTGCCTTTTTGCATCAGGTGCAACACGCTGTGGTGGACGCGACAGCCCGGCAATGCTTCAAGGGTTACACAATCCAGCTTGGCCAGAAGTTGAGCGAACTGTAAATCTCTCTCTTTATCAGCTCCGTAGAAGAGCTTCACGTCAGGCGGTTTCTGTGCCCTGGCGAGTGCCTGTTTGGCGTCCAGAAGGGACGGATCGATCGTCTTGGCCAATCTGTGGGCAAGTGCAGTCGGTCTGCGACCCGTATAGAGCTTGGCAACGGTGGGTACTTCAAAATTGGTGATCGCGCTGAAGCCAACAACAATATCTGCTTCAAGAGCAATGCCATATTGAATGGCAGTCAGGCCATAGCCGGAAAAACCCACCACTATGAGTCGCTTTGCGCCGAGCTGATCGATGATAGGGCGTAACAAGGCAATGGACTCGTCAAAGGAATTGGAAAAGCCATTGATTCCCGAAAGTCCCCAGTTCAATCCTTCCTGAGCGGGGACATGGATGTGCGAGCAGGGATACTGGGCCAGCAATGCATCAAGAACAGGAAGCTCCATACCTGTCCGGAACGTAAGGATCACATTTTCGGCGTTAGGGGTTTCTGCGACGAACAGTTTGCTTTCGCTCGACCAGATCTTGCGATCTTGCCGGTTGGTCCCATCTTTTAGTGTTTCAACGAATGACAACACATTCCCGATGTCCCTTCCTCCAATGGAGCGGCTGGCCGTGTGGGCATAGGTGGTACAGATTGCATCCAGACGCTCTTCGAGCTTCTCATTCCCCTGCTCAAGCGCTTCTGTGACTTTCTGGAGGATCTCTTCGCTCAGCGCCATCTTGCATTCATCATAGTCTTCTATATGCGCCTCAAAGGCAGCGGGTAGAGTGCGCCGGAGCTTGCTGAAACGCTTGAGCGCCAGTACGTGATTGCCTTTTCTGCTCGGGATCATGGCGAGTATGGCGTGAGCGCGCACATTGTTGGCGTCTTCTTGCAGGATCGCGCGACACACGGTTGCCGATCCGGCATAGCGCTTCAGGTCCATGAGTGACGTGGCTATTTCTACACGGACTTCCAGACTGTCTGGATGAGCCTTTCTGGCTCTGCGCAGCCATTCAAGGGCTTGCCGGTGGATGTTCTTGCTGCGGGCGATTAAGCCAAGCGTCATGAGAGCCTGATAGTTCTTGGCGTCCCACCCGATAACATCCTTGCACAAGGCCTCAGCTTCATCATTTCTTTTAAGAGCAAATAGCTCGGATGCGAGAGCCGTGCGGGCGTGGGAGAAAAACGGATGGCCCTCTGTTGCCTGCAGAAACCATGATGCAGCCTGTTCGTGGTCGCCAAGTTGACTGGCGACATGCCCAAGTGTCATCAGGGCCTGTTTATCTTCAGGGTGCGTGGATAGCACCTTACGCGACAAGGATAGGGCGTCATCCATGACTCCTTCTGCAAAAAGGGCCCGGAGCAAGCTGTTGCGAGCCGGTCGGAATTCCGGCCAGACATCCAGAATGGCACGAAATGTCTCAATGGTTTGTTTCTGGTCACCATTCCGGAGAGCCTTGATTCCCTGCCGATAGAGGGCGAGGGGTCTGGAGCCCTTGTCGAAGACAAATGCGCTCAGTCGTCGTATGTGACGCATGATTGGATTCACTGGCGCTCCTCCCGGCTATGGTGCAGGAATAAAGCAGGAGCGACAGTGCGTTGGTGCGAGACCGTCGTTCGGAGGGGAAGACGTGACTTCATTTCAGTAGACAAATATATCAGACAGAACACTGATCATTTCCATCCAGTCGCAAAAGCTGTTTCTGGATTGCAGGTCTTTCAAGCTTGGTTCGAATTTGCTTGACCAGCCTGCGGAATACATGCGGCAGTGCTGACAATCGATTTCATGTGTGCAGCATTTCACGCCGACCTTTTCAAGGGCTGATGTATAATAGTTCATAGGGTCTCTGATGCGTGAGTGACAATCCTCAGCGATGCCTGTTCGCTCATCAATGCTGTATAATGGCCCCGGTGATGTGGACCATTTGTTGTAGGCGTGGGAGTAAACGACGGTCTCCGGATAAGCATCGATCAGGCGGGCCAGGGTATTCCTTATCGGCTTGAGATGTTCGGCCTCGATACATGGGTTCTTCTCCGGTCGGCTGACTCTGAAAAACTCATTGTCATTGGGAGCCGCCTCGCCCAGTTTGTGGAGCAGAGACTTGGTTGGCGAAAACAGATTGAAGGTAATGGGAACACCGGCATCCTGACATAATTGGACTGCGGTTTCACATTGATCGAAATTCCATGCATTCACTGTAAATAAAAAAATTGCGCGCGGGTCTTCGGCATAATTTTTCAGAGCCTTGCGAAAGACGCTGGCTCCCCGCATGCGACGGTCCATAGCGTCGTCGCTTCCCCACAGGGCAATACCGATCTTGAAGGGGATCTCGCGGGAGATGAACACGCTTCCGTTTGTCCCCACATTGCCATATCTGATGTAACGCGCGGCCACTTTCAGGCGTTCTTGCTCAAGGGAAGGTTCTGCCCCCACGAAGTAGCCCATGGAGACGCCTCGCTCTGCTTCTGCTGCGAAAAAACTGTCCCAGACCGAAAGATCTTGTTCTTCATCATGTGGGTTCTGCTGTTCTCTGTCGAAGAAATAACATCCCTCGCAGCGCAAGTTACAGCGTGTCGACATTTCATAGAAAGCGGGTCGTCGAAAGACTCGTACAATTTTCTTGGCCTGCTCATACTGTTCGACAAGATCAGGATTTTGCGTCAAAAGCTGCTTGAGCACGCGAATCTTGGTGCGTTGCATATCGTCTAGGGGAATTTTATCGGTATGCTTCATGCGTGTGTTTTGCCTTGCAAAAATAAATAGTGTTACGAGTGAATAGTATTTTTTTACCCGTAAAATATTCTTGAGTACTTTCAAAAATTTCCGTCAATATTTTAAAAAACAGAATTATTATAAAGTAGCGAAGTATAAAGACAACATTATTTTGTTATTGATGATATGGAAAGTGGCTTGGTACATTTATTTCGGAAATCTCACAGAGCCTGTAACTCTCGTCAAATAAACAGAAGGGTGCATGCTCATAGCTCACCTCCCCTGAGAGAGCTTGTACACAAGAGAGATTTTATTGAACGGTAAGTCGTCTCATAAATGAATTTATATTTTATTTCAATACGATGGGTGGTGGAAAATCCGGTTTTTGCAGTGTGTCTGGGCCTCTGGTACGCAGGTTTTTCTTGCTGGCATAAGGGGGAATGTGCAGGTGGCCACTGGTAATCGATCGCAAATTACGTTTAAATCGAGCGTGTAACAGGGGCGTCCGGGAGACCGGGCTGAGATGAACCCTTCGAACCTGAACCAGATCATACTGGCGGAGGAAGTTGCGCTTTAGGTCCCAAGGGAGCCCGATGGTTTCCACTCAGACCCGATGTCAATTCTTCCGCCTCAGTAGGAGCGAAGAATGACCGACTGGGGCCACTATCTCTCTCATATGCGCGCCAATGCGCCGCTTATCCAGAATATCACCAACTATGTCGCCATGAATGTCATGGCCAACGCGCTGCTCGCGTCGGGTGCGTCACCGGCCATGCTTCATGCAGAAGAGGAGGCAGGGGAGTTCGCTGCGCTTGCGTCCGCTTTGACGATCAATATCGGCACGCTCTCCACTGACTGGGTGCGCGGGATGATCGTTGCCGCTGAAAGCGCCAATGAAAACGATACCCCTTGGGTGCTTGACCCGGTCGCGGCGGGCGCAACGGCCTTTCGCCGGGAAACCTCCTCGGCTCTTCTGGCACTGAAACCCTCCGTCATTCGCGGCAATGCCTCTGAGATTCTCGCCGTTTGTGGCGAAATGACCAAAGGCAAAGGCGCCGATAGCGCTGACAGCGTAACCGAAGCAGAAGCCGGTGCCCGTGCACTGGCCGCGTCTACCGGTGGCATCGTGGCCGTAACCGGCCCACAAGATTTGATCACCGATGGTACACGCGCCTATCGAGTGGACAATGGCCATGCCATGATGCCACTCGTCACCGCGCTTGGCTGCACGCTCAATGGCGTGATCGCCTCCTTCATTGTGGGCAAGCCTCATCTGGAAGCCACGACTGCGGCCATCGCCTATTACGGGCTCGCCGGACAGCTCGCCGCAGAAACCACCTCCGCGCCGGGGTCTTTTGCCACTGCCTTCATTGACGCGCTTTACACCATCACCCCCGATCAGCTTTCCGATGCTGCAAGGATACAGGAATCATGAATCTCTCCGTCTATTTCGTAACCCCTCACAATCCTGACGATTCCCTCGTGCTCGCTGCGTTAAAGGGTGGGGCGTCCATCATTCAGCTGCGCGACAAGACTGCGCCTGATGACGTTTTGATCGCGCAGGCTACGCGCCTTAACAAGCTGGCTCAAGACTATGGCGTGCCCTTCATCATCAATGATCGCATCAATGTGGCGCTCGAGAGCGGAGCCGCTGGCCTGCATATGGGCCAGTCCGACGGTGATCCTGTCGCCATGCGCAAGGCGCTGGGGCCGGACAAGATTTTGGGGCTGTCCATCGAGAATGAAGACCAGCTGGCCATCGCGGCAGCACTACCTGAAGGCACGCTCGATTATATCGGCTGCGGGCCGGTTCGTGCGACGCTTTCCAAGAAAAACCATGCCACTCCGATCGGGCTGGAAACCATGGGGCGGATTGCGCGCGCCGCACCATTCCCATGTGTTGGCATCGGTGGCGTCAAACTGGCAGACATTCCTCGCGTCAAGGCGGAAGGCTGCGCCGGTCTTGCCATCGTCTCAGCTATTTCGCAAGCGCCAGACCCTGAAGCGGCAACTCTTGAACTGGTCGACGCCTGGGAGGCCGCATGATCCCGAATATTCTCTCGATTGCCGGTTCCGATCCGTCGGGCGGGGCGGGCATTCAGGCTGACCTTAAGGCCATATCGGCCAATGGTGGCTATGCCATGGCGGTGATCGCCGCCATGACGGCACAAAATACCCAAGGGGTGAGCGGCTGGGTGCCGAGCGAGCCGGATTTCATCGTCGCGCAGATCGAGGCCATTCTGTCAGATATTCGCGTCGATGCCATCAAGATCGGCATGCTGGGCACGTCCAAGGCGGTCGAGGCCGTTGGTCAAGTCCTCAAGGATTGTTCCGCGCCCATCGTGCTCGATCCCGTGATGGTCGCCAAGGGCGGCTCTCGCCTGCTCAATGAGGAAGCCGTTGACGCTGTGCGACGTGTTCTCGTGCCCATGGCAACGCTCATCACGCCGAATTTGCCTGAAGCGGCGGATCTTCTGGGCACGATGGAGGCGCGCAATGCTGATGACATGCAGGATCAGGCAGAAGCGCTCATCGCTCTCGGACCTAAGGTGGTTTACCTCAAGGGCGGTCATTTGATGGCCAAAGACAGCCCGGATCTGTTCTTGTCTGCCGATCAGCGCGAATGGATTTCTGCCCCGCGCATCGAAACCAAAAACACCCACGGCACTGGCTGCTCCCTGTCCTCTGCGCTGGCCACCCAACTGGCGCTCACCGGGGATAGTTTTGCTGCTGCCAAAGCCGCCAAAGCCTACATCTCCAAAGCGATTGAAGGCAGTGCCAATCTCGATGTCGGATCAGGTCATGGCCCGACAGATCACTTTTTCATGCTGAGGACGTAACCCATGTCTCGTTTTCCGATCAAAAGCTTCGCAGCGGCCCTTATGCTTGCTGGCCTCACTCTGCCCGCATCCGCCGGTACTCCTTTCTCGGTTATGCTCGACTGGTTTGTAAACCCCGATCACGGCCCGATCATCGTTGCCAAGCAACGGGGATATTTCAAGGAAGCCGGGCTGGATGTTGAAATCATCGCCCCCGCCGATCCGTCTGATCCTCCAAAGATGGCTGCAGCCGGTGAAGTTGATCTGGGGGTCTCCTACCAGCCCCAGCTCTATCTGCAGCATAAGGAAGGCCTGCCTGTGGTGCGGGTTGGTTCGCTGATCGATAGCCCGCTCTACTGCATCATGGTGGATGCAGATGGGCCGGTTAAAAGCCTTGCCGATCTCAAGGGGGGGCGTGTCGGCTTTTCCGTTCCCGGCATCGAGGAAGCCCTGATGCATCGCATGTTGCGCACCAACGGTGTCGAGCCCGATGAGGTGGAACAGGTCAATGTCAATTTCGCCCTGACGTCTGCGTTGGCCGCAGGCAAGGTGGACGCCGTTGGCGGTGCCTTCCGCAATTTCGAACTGCACCAGATGGCCATGGTCGGGCGCAAGGGAAAATGCTTCTTCCCAGAGGAGCATGGCGTACCGGTCTATGAAGAGCTGATCTATGAAACCGCTGCAGACCGCACGGATTTCAGCGCGATCAAGACCTTCCTCAAGGTGACGGCCCGTGCTGCTGAAGAGATCGCCAAAGACCCCGAAGGCACCTGGGAAGAATTCAAAGGCTATGCGGCCGAGTTGGATGATCAGCTCAATCATGATGCATGGTTTGATACCTATCCCAAATTCTCGGTCAAGCCGATGGCGTTGGACAAGGCTCGGTATGAAGCCTTTGGCGCTTATCTCAATGAAATCGGTATGATTGAGGCCACTCCACCGCTCGATGGCATCACCCATGATCTATCCGGCGAATAGTGTGGCCGAAGTGGATCCTTACGGCCTGTCTGGAACGATCCTGCTGGATGGGGAAACGTTGATTGCCCCTTTCACGCTGTCGCTTCAGGCAGGCTGGACAGCCTTGCTCGGCCCTTCCGGGTCGGGCAAGTCGACGCTTTTGCGGCTTCTGGGTGGGCTCGACTGTGAAGCCGAGCTTAAAGGTACCCGAAGGGGAGCCGAGCGTATCGGCTGGATGGCGCAATCCGATCTCATGCAGCCGCGCCTCTCGGTTCTGCAGAATGTCATGCTGATTGAAATGCTGGCAGGACGCAAGCCAGATCGCAATCGCGCCCGCGACCTGCTGGCCGCCGTTGGGCTTTCGGGCTTGGAGAGCCGCAAGCCATCGGCCCTTTCCGGCGGACAGAGACAGCGGGTTGCCCTTGCGCGCACGCTGATGAGCGATGCCGAATTGATTCTGCTGGATGAACCCTTCTCGGCGCTTGACCCGGCCACGCGGGCGACTATGCAGGATCTGGCCTTCGATCAGTTTGCTGGACGCACGGTTGTGCTTGTCACCCACGATCCGGCAGAGGCCCTGCGTCTTTGCCAGACCATCTGGGGTCTTGAAGACCACCAGTTGCAGCCGCTCGAGCCCTTGGCAGGAACCAAACCTCATGATCTGGCTGATCCTGCTCTGCTGGCAACAACAGCCCGCCTTCTGGACGACATCAGGGAAAGCGCCTGACCATGAATTGGTTCACCTGCACAAATGTCAGCAAGAGAGAGAATGTGTGAATGAGAAAGCTGATGATTCCTCTGGCGCTGATTGCACTCTGGCAGGGGGGCGTCTCTGCCGGGTTGCAGCCTGCCTTTATCCTGCCCGGTCCACTCGAAGTCGCTGGTACCCTATGGACCGATCGGGCCTTACTGCTCACTCACAGTCTGATAACGCTGGAAGAGGTGGCCTATGGCTTTGTCATAGGAGCGCTTCTCGGTGTTGGCACTGCGATACTCATGATGCTGTCGCCGATTGTGCGCCTTAATCTCAGGCCGGTGCTCAATGCTTCTCAGGCCATTCCGGTGTTTGTGCTGGCCCCCATTCTGACCCTGTGGTTCGGCTACGGGTTGGCGCCCAAGATCATCATGACCATTCTGCTGGTGTTCTTCCCGATTGCCTCGGGCCTGCTGGACGGGATGCTGGCAACACCACAGCAAAGCCTTGATATGGCCCGCATAGCCAAGGCAAGCCGCTGGCGTGAACTCATCTGGTTGCGCTTCCCCCATGCTTTGCCGCAGCTCGCAGCAAGCATACGCATTGCCATAACCTATGCCCCCACGGGAGCCGTGATCGGAGAGTGGATCGGCGCATCCAAGGGACTGGGCTATCTGATGCTCATGGCAAATGCGCGCTCGCGCATCGCCCTGATGTTCGCTGCTCTGGTTGTCATCGTAGCCATGACATTGCTATTGCATCGCCTTGCGGACCGCCTGCTGCGTCGATGGCTATCAGCCTAGCTATCTTTCCCGCTTTTCATTGCTGCATAATCTGACATTTCCGATGCGTTCCCCAAAACAGCATTTTATGTGGCTTCTTAATAACCTTTGATTCACGGCCTCGGGTTAGAAGTTTAGAACAAATATAAAAACGATAGTTTTTATAAATGAATTATCCAGTTGTCTATATAGGTATGGTTTTGAGTTTCTAAGCTTGCATCTTGCAACCTGTCGGCGAGTGCGCATCTTACGGATACTGTCAGAGTTTAGGGTCATCGTGAATATTTATGGTTCTGGACGGTTTTGTTCGTTTGCGTTAATACGTCTTTATACCAATTTGCTTAAAATAGCGCGCAATAGTTCTTGGGGGAACTCTGTTTGAAATGAAAAAGCGTCTGTTGCGTCTGTGCGTTATTACACTTGCTTCGATCGTGGTTTCCGTGCTTTCAACCGCCATCCTGATGCATTTCATGTTTGGCAATATACCGCGCGCCGGTTTGATTATCGCAGCGCTTGTTCCCATTCTCGCCGGTCTGCCGATTACCTTCTTCATTGATAGCCAGAGGCGTAAGCTCAACGTGGCCCTGGCTGATCTCAAAGAGGCGCACGGCCAGCTTGAAACGCTGAATGGAGAATTGGAAAAGCAGGCGCGTTTCGATTTCATGACCGGGTTCCTGAACCGACGCTATTTTGTGCAGGCGGTCAACGAGCAATGCGAACGGACCGATAAAGGGGCCATCCTGTGCATCGACGTCGATAATTTCAAACAAATCAATGACAGCTTTGGGCATCTGGTCGGGGATGAAGCCCTTAAGATGATTGCCGAAACCATCTCTAGCGCCACGCCGCAAGATGCCTTGCTTGCACGCATGGGGGGCGAGGAATTCTCGGTCTTTCTTCAGCCGACAGATCTCAAAACGGCCCGCTCGGTTGCGGAATGTATCCGCACTGCCGTTGAAGCGATGACCTTTAAGCCCCGAGAAGGCGTTACCCATGACCTATCGGTGAGCATCGGGCTAGCCTTCACCAGCAGTGCTCATGATTTTCAGGCCCTGTTCGGTCAGGCGGATCTGCATATGTATGCAGCCAAGCAGCAGGGCAAGAACCGGGTTATCCTGCCAGACAATGACGATCTGGAGCAGGTCGCCTAACCCTGAGCGGGCCTCTCTTAAACAGGAAAAATCCGCCAGACCCAAAAGACCTAAGGTCTATGAGAGCTGGCGGATAGAAAAAATGGACGTGGGCCAAAAGCCCTCGCGGCGCGGGTTAGTCCCGAGACGGAATATTGATGCCTTTTTGCACTGCCGGACGATCCATGAAACGCTTGAGATAATCAACCACATTGGTGTAGCTGTCGAAATCGACCAGATCTGTAGCTTCATAAATGCCGCCGATCGGGCGCAGCCAAGGGGCAATCGCGATGTCGGCAATGGAATAGTCACCAGCGATCCAGTCGCGGTCAGCCAGCACACCATCGAGGACATTCAACAGGCGTTTGGTTTCTGCAATATAGCGCTCGCGCGGGCGTGGATCTTCAATTTCGGCGCCCTTGAACTTCACGAAGAAACCGAGCTGGCCGAACATTGGGCCAATACCGCCCATCTGGAACATCAGCCACTGGATGATCTTGGCGCGATCCCGCTCTGTTGCGCCGATGAACTTACCTGTCTTGTCTGATAGATAAAGCAGAATGGCGCCTGTTTCGAACAGGCCGATGGGATCACCGTCCGGGCCGACCGGATCGATGATGGCCGGGATCTTGTTGTTGGGGTTCAGAGACAGGAATTCTTCGCTTTTCACATCCGCGTCTGAAAGCGTCACCTTGTGCGCTTCATAGGGCAATCCCATTTCTTCCAGCGCAATGGATACTTTCACGCCGTTGGGAGTCGGGTAGGAATAAAGCTGGATCACATCCGGATTCTGCGCTGGCCACCGCTTCGTAATGGGATAATCAGACAGTTTCTTTGGGTCGATCATATGAATTTCTCCGAAAAATTGCCCCGTTTCACACGCAACAAGAGCGGAAACGAACTGAGATTGCAAACGTCACCTTAAGGTAAGATCAATGAAGGATTTTTGCAGGCCGCACAACGAAAGAATTTTTCTTATTGCAGCAGGCTGGCGGAAAGGATTTTTAAGGGGAGGAGCCATCAAGGGGAAGGGCGCGTATGCGAGTAGGCGGGGAGAACTGCTCGCAGCGCAAGAGGTCTGATGCTTGAAGGCAAGAAGCAATGCGGAAAATTCAGCGCGCTAAATCCAAACGTCCACGCTATGGCGATGGGCTTGATAAAGGCAAAGAAAAGGACCGTCGGGTCGTGTCAGGCAGCTTCCTGCATGGGGATGGATTGAAGACTGTCACACTCGAAATGTGAGAAAACAGATGCCAGAAGGTCCAGATCAACAGCATAATTCTCAACGAGGAAGTCGACAATGAGGCCTCTGTCATGCGGGTCCATGCCGGAATGCAGGATAACGGATTCGATTTCGGTTTCGTTCAGTAGATGTGGCCGGATTGAAATATATTTGGGCATCCTATCTCCCCAGATGTTGTCTGTTAAGAATTCCACCTATCTCTAAAACATAGAAAAGAGGCAAAGAGGCCTACAATGGCAGAAAAGCTACATTTTATGGTTAATCAAGATGGTTAACAAAAGGTTAAATAAACCGTTTGATGGGCCAGAATGTGACGCCTATCAGAAAAGTTGTATCTGGTTGTGTAAAGGTCAGAAAACGCAATTGGCAGGTCTAACAAGGGAACGCAATAAGGGTCAGAAATTTAGAAATAAGAATTTAAGGGAGTTTATCTAAGTATTTTGTAGTATTAATTTTTGATAATTAAATAACTAAGAAAATTAATCAGTGAGAATTTGATTGAAACCATTTTAGAGACCTTGAAAGCGGCGCTATCTATCTCAAATAGAAGTTAGGATTGACGCAATCGCGCCTGTAAATGAAAGGATCACAATATGTCAAACGACAAGACCATTGAGAATCTCAACACAGCCCTGCAAATGGAAATGAGCGCCGCTCATCAGTATCAGCTCAATGCGCAACGTCTGGACGATTGGGGTCTGGGCAAACTTGCCAATCAGATGCGCGAAGAAATGCGCGAAGAATGGGGTCATTCCGATCGCTTCATTGAACGGGTCCTGTTTTTGAAAGGCACGCCTGAGTTGGCGTTTGAAAAATCTCCTGTGCTACATGACTCGCTGGTTGAGCTGTTCAAGGCAGACCTCGCCGATGAGGAAAATGCGATCCAGACCTACACCAAGGCATCCAAGGAAGCTTATGAAGTGGGCGACATTGGCTCCAAGGCCCTGTTCGAAGAAATCGTCATTGACGAAGAAGGCCATAAGGCATGGCTTGAGCTGCAGCTCGACCTGATTGAACGCCTTGGCGAGAAAACCTACAGCGCCAAATTCATGTCTACCGGCGAAGAAGAAGGCGAAGAATAACCCTCTTTTGCATCCCTCTGGATATTAAACAAAGCAAAAAAGCAATGAAAAGCCCCGCATCAGGCATATGATGCGGGGCTATTTTTTGTCTGTCTGCGATCAGATAAGATCAAACCGGATAGCTCAACGGCGACCCGCTGTGCAGACGACTTTGCTTAGACCAGTTCGGGGGAAACCGGAACGACGACGCGTCCGCGGATCTTGCCTTCAAGGAACTGTGGAGCCACGTCGATGACATCTTCAAACTCCACCGTCTTGATGATGGCTTCAAGTTTTTCCTTGTCGAGATCGGTTGCAAGCTGCGCCCATGCCGCCTGACGGGCCGCCTTTGGTGCCATGACGCTGTCGACGCCTTTAAGCGTTACGCCGCGCAGGATGAATGGCGCCACCGTAGTGGGCAGATCCATGCTGTTTGCCAGACCGCAAGCAGCGACGGTGCCGCCATATTTGATCATGGAGAGCAGGTTGGCCAGAACCTGTCCGCCTGCCACGTCAATGGCAGCTGCCCAGCGTTCCTTGTTGAGTGGACGTGGCTTGCCGCTAAGCTCTTCACGATCCAGAATAGAGCTTGCGCCCAGGCCCTTGAGATAGTCACTTTCGCTGGCCCGCCCCGTTACGGCGACCACATTGTAGCCCTTGGCGGCCAGCAGAGCGACGGCAACGCTGCCCACGCCGCCAGTTGCGCCGGTGACCAGCACTTCGCCCACATCAGGGGTCACACCGTTAGTTTCCAGTGCCAGCACGCACAGCATCGCTGTGTAGCCAGCGGTGCCGATGGCCATGGCCTGCCGCATGGAAATGCCGGCTGGCAGCGGGATCAGGAAATCGCCATTGACCTGTGCCCGCTTGGCAAGGCCGCCCCAATATTTTTCACCCACAGACCAGCCATTGAGAATGACCTTGTCGCCGGGTTTGTAGTCCGGATGACGGCTCTCGCTGACGATACCGGAAAAGTCGATGCCGGGCACCATCGGGAAGCTGCGCACGACAGGCGAAGAGCCGGTGATGGCAAGAGCATCCTTGTAGTTGAGGGTTGACCAGGCGACGTCCACTGCCACTTCACCTTCGGCCAGGGGCTCAAAAGTGACCTGGCTTTTGCTAACGGTCTGGCCGCTGTCGTCTTTTTCGATCAGAATGGCATCAAACATTGTGTTTTCCTTCAGTTTGAAATGGAGGATTGGAAAAGGGTGTGTTGGTAAGAAGTGAGAAGAAGCCGCGCGCAAAATGCCTCAGGGGCTCCGGGCGGCGTTCAAGTTTGGCGCGCAACACCGCGCCCTCCCAACCGATCCAGAAGAACTCTGCAAGAGCTTCAGGAGCTTGATCAGGAGCAATTTGGCCCTCGGACTGGGCAAGCGTCAGGCAATCCGCCGTAAGCTTCTGCCAGCCCTTGAGGACCGAAATGAGATGGGCACACATATCCGGCGTAAGAGCCGCCATTTCCTGACCGAGATTGCCCACCAGACAACCACGCCGGAAGTCATGTTTGGCCATGCCGGCCTCGGCGCCATCGACAAATTTGCGCAGACGATCCAGTGGTGACAGGCTCTCATCGGAAAAGCAGCTTTGAAGTTTGGCGGCGAAATAGGCATTGTAGGCCTCTATCAGCGCTTCGCCATAATCGGCCTTTGATTTGAAGTGATGATAGAAAGTGCCCTTGGTCTTGCCCGATGCCTTGAGGATTTCATCAACGCTGACATCGGTGAAGCCACGCTCGGTGAGGCAGACCAGACCAACCCGGATAAGATCCTTGCGCGCAAGTTGATCATCGGGCGCCCTGCGTGGGCGACCCCGTGGTCTTCTTGTCTGTGCAGGCATCGGTTGATTGGTCATCGTGACGGCTTCCCCTTGGTTTTTGATTTAATAGACTAAGTAGTCTGTTAAATGCCATGGATGAAAGCGAATAGCTGCGATGCGATTTCTCCCGATATGGGAAAACGCGCATATGCAATGGATTGAGAGCGCCAGATTAACCGAGGTAGGTGCGTTGGCGTTTGCCAGTCTGGACGATCCCTAGCCTGGCAGATGGATGCAACAAAGCCGTCGATAGGGGAGGCCCCAACCAACTTGAGAAGTGGTGATTTCATCGAAGGCTTTCGAGCCACTTTAAACGGCTCTCAAGGCACCCGCTTTAAGGAGATGCTGTAACCGCTCGCCTAATTTCCCTGCGAGGCTGCCTGCTGTTCGAAAGTTTCTGCAGCTTCATGCTCGGGCAGATTCTCGGTTTCCCAAGCTGCGCCTGTGTCTGCCAACTGGGCTTCAATGCATTCCACGCTGAGGCGTATTTCTGCATCGCCTGCAAAGATCAGGGAAATGAAGCCGTCCGGACCTTCACCATTGGGCTCGAAGGTTAGCGCAAGCAGATTGAGGATGGCATCTTTGGCCGCCACGCGAATATTGCGGCTTTGTACACCGGTCACCCGGTCGAAATGCAAAACGGCCTGATGGCGCTCATAGGATGGTTTGGAACCGAACACGCGGCGCTGTTGTCGGATTGCCTCTTCCCAAGCAAAGCGGTGCATGGCGACCACGAGTCGGCCCTCATCCTTGAGCCAATTGATGTCACCAACCTTGACCACAGCATCCTGCGTCTGGCTGGAAAGCACATTCAGGTCGTCTGAATCCAGAGCGGCGAGTTTCAGCATGGTCATGGCACTCTCCTTACAACATAGTTCTCAAAGCAGTTTTGCTTCTCTTCTTGATCGCGTGAGCGCCAAGGCCCGACGCGTGTGACAGTGCCCAAGTCGCATTCGAGCCCTGTCGGGGATAGGAGCGGACGGGTCAGTCATCCGCTCTGGGATTCACATAGGCAGGAAAGGTGCCAAATGCAAGAGAGGCGCACCCTTGTGCGCCCCTAAAGATATGACTTTATGCAGAAATACGCTCAATCGTGGCGCCGCAAGCGGCCAGTTTGTCTTCCAGCCGTTCAAACCCGCGATCAAGGTGATAAACGCGGTTCACCTTGGTTTCGCCCTCGGCGACCAGTCCGGCAATCACCAACGAGACCGACGCACGCAAATCGGTGGCCATGACCTGAGCGCCCTTCAGCGTATCCACGCCCGTGACATAGGCTTTCTGGCCGTCTAGGGAGATTTTGGCACCCAGACGCGCCAGTTCCTGCACATGCATGAAGCGATTCTCGAAAATGGTTTCCGTGATGGTCGAGGTGCCCTCGGCCATGGTCATCAGCGCCATGAACTGGGCCTGCAGATCAGTCGGGAAGCCGGGGAACGGATCGGTTGCAACACTGACCGCCTTCAGGGCGGCGCTGTTGCGGGCAATCCGGATGCCCTTGTCGTTCACTTCCACTGTGGTGCCTGTCTGAGTCAAAACGTCAAGCGCAGACTGCAACAGGTCAGCACGGGCGCCTGTGAGCAAAACATCGCCGCCCGTCATCGCCACGGCCATGGCGTAGGTGCCGGTCTCGATGCGGTCTGGCAAAACGCTGTGGCGTGCTCCGTGCAGTTTCTCGACACCCTCGATGGTGATGGTGTCGGTGCCTGCGCCGGAAATCTTTGCACCCATGGCAATCAGGCATTCGGCCAGATCCACCACTTCGGGCTCCTTGGCGGCCTGTTTCAGGGTTGTGGTGCCCTTGGCAAGGGTCGCCGCCATCATCAGCGTATGGGTTGCACCAACGGAAATACGCGGGAAGGTGTATTCGCCGCCTGCCAGCCCGTCGGGCGCATCGGCAACCACATAGCCATTCTCGATTTCGATCTTGGCCCCAAGCGCGGCCAGTCCGTCGATAAAAAAGTCGACCGGACGGGTGCCGATGGCGCAGCCTCCCGGGAGAGAAACCGAGCAATGGCCCATGCGGGCCAGAAGCGGGCCGATGACCCAAAAGCTGGCACGCATCTTGGAAACCAGATCATAAGGGGCGCAGGTATCGATGATTTCCTCGGCCTGAAGATGAACGGTCTGGCCTGCCATGGTGTCCTGACCTGGGCGCTTGCCTTCGATCATGTAGCTGACGCCATGGTTGGAAAGAATCTGCTGGAGCTGCTGCACATCGCGAAGGCGCGGCAGGTTATCCAGAATCAACGCCTCATCGGTCAGAAGCGAGGCAATCATCAAGGGAAGAGCCGCATTCTTTGCTCCGGAAATGGGAATCTCCCCGTTTAATACTGCGCCGCCTACAATGCGAATTGCGTCCATTTCAAACTCTTTCTGTTGTCGGCCTGTTGGGCAATCCTGTTGTGCCTGCCTGACCGATAATTCTTGTAAAACCCGATAAGGGACTGATTCTGTTTTCCTGATCCTGCCTCATGAGCAAAAGGCTATCGTTGAACTGGCACGGTGATCCAAACTGGATATATTCGGATGGCCCGAACAGCCAAGCCGCAGCTCAAAGCCCTCTAGTCTTCGCTCCCCGCAGACGTTGGTGCCTGAGGCGCACTTTCCGTCCGTCTGGCGCGGGTCTGTGCCTTGCGGCGTTTCAGATTGTCACGCAGGGCTTGCGACAGGCGCGCCTTGCGTTCATCGCCCTTGCCCTTGGCGGGGCCGGAGGACTGTTTGCCAGAGGTGTTGATATCTTTAGAGGACATGGTTTCTGCTATGCGTGCGCAATGAAAGGATCATTGAATTTGTCTGTTGGCAGGTTCTATACCAAAAGTGTGCGCCAAGAAAGCCCACAATGAGGCCATTTAAGGGCTGAAATGCGCTTTTTATGAAGCCATGGTCTATTGCCACATGGCAAGGCACTCACACACTATGGAAGATGTTTTTTGCGGGTAGGATTTTCACAGGTGTCATCAAATTCACAAAATTGTTGCCTTTTTTCAAAATCGCGCTTGCATATTCGAAATCTGTATGCAAAAAACCGCCCCGCATCAGGTGGTCAACATCTGGTCAAAACACCTAGGAACGCTGCAGTAGCTCAGTGGTAGAGCACTCCCTTGGTAAGGGAGAGGTCGAGAGTTCAATTCTCTCTTGCAGCACCATCTCCCTTTTATAATTTGTCTTGAATTCGCCCTCGCGTTGACGCTGGCTCGAAGGGGGTGTTGACCCTGTCTCACTCTTGTGGCCTTCAGTAAGAACCCCTTATTACGCACATGCAGCGATATATGCCGGGTATAATGTTTCTCTGTGTTGATGATATCTTGCTGTTTTTAGCGCATTTGGCGGGGCTCACTCAAATGTGTTGACCCGGCAGTGAGAAGCCGTTGCTCTGTCACTTGAAAATTGTAAAATGCACCGTTCGAATATCGCCTTGGTGATTTGATAAACGCTATTGCTCCTCGGTCAAATTTTGCAATAGATTTTTGAAAAACAGAGTCTTTTTATTCAAGGATCAATCGATCCAGAGTTTCATCTATAAGAGTGCCGTCTATATGTCAGTTCAAGATCTTTCTGCATGCCCCCCGCAAATTCGTTGTCCATCTGTCATCGAGGGGGAGACGAGAGTTTCATCTTCAGACCTGTCATGGCGCGCCGCCGCTATACGCAATGCCATTCTTGCCCGGGGCTATCAATCCGGCGCCCGCATCGTGCTGCTGGCCAGCAACTGTGCCAATGCTGTCGCTGCGCTTTTGGGGGGACTGGAAACCGGCCTGATTATCGTGCCGGTCAACACAGCGCTGCCTGACCCGGAAAAGAAGCGCATCTTTGAGGACGCGCTGCCTGTTGCGATTCTGACAGATAAGCAGAATGTTCGCGAAACCGGTGGCGTTGATGCAACGGTCGATATTTTAAGCTTGGATGATCTTCTCAAGGAAGACGCTCCAGAAGCATTTGCTGAGATCAAGCCTGAGGTCCCGGCGTTGGTTCTTTACACCTCTGGTTCAACGGGCAATCCCAAGGGTGTCGTTTTCCCTCGATCTTATCTCGATGGCAACGGCAAACAGTTTGGCGAAGAGTTGTTTGGTCTGAATGAAACGGATGTCATTCTGCTGCCCATGGAAGTATCGAGCATCATTTCCATCACGCTGGTGACCGCAACGCGCCATGTCGGGGCAACGCTGGTCATCACACGCTCCCATCGTCCTGACGCGATCATAGAGACTTTGCAACGCGCTAAGGTTACCATGATGATGACGGTGACGACCGTTGCCGAATTCGTCCTGAAAATGACCGAAGGCATGGACGATCCGTTTCCTGATCTGAGGATCATGACCATCGGGGGCAACTATGTTTCGGCTGCTCTGTCAGACCGTCTGGCCGAGGCATTCGGTGTGCGTATCGACGTTATTTATGCGTCCACTGAAGTGGCGCCCACAACCTATCTTATTGATCGCAAGAGTGCCCCGGATGGCGCAGCCGGACCTGCCGCTCCGGGCGTGGATATTGAGATTGTAGACCCGGATGGACAGCCCGTGCCCCAAGGCGAACCCGGAGAGCTGGTGGTTTCTGGCCCGAGAGTAGCCATCGGCTACTGGACCGGCGAGAATGACGATTCCATGCATTTCAACGGGCGCTTTGCCACGGGAGATCTGGGCTATCGCGATGAAGCCGGAAACTATTTCATTATCGGTCGCTCCAAGGAAGTCATAAAGACGGGCGGGCTGTCTGTTTATCCGCCAGAGGTCGAGAAGGTTTTGTCGCAACATCCCGGTATTCACTGTGTTGCCGTGCTTGGGAAGCCAAACGCCACTCTGGGGGAAGTGGTTGTTGCCTTCGTTGTGCCCAAAAAGGGACATACACTGACCTCGGTTGAACTCATTGCATGGAGCAAGAAAAATCTCGCTTCGGGCAAATGCCCGCGGGGTATCAAATTTGTTGAAACCCTGCCGCAGACCACCACAGGCAAGGTGGCGAAAAACGAATTGAGGAAGCAATTGTGACTGTAACCTCTGGCGAAGGGGCCAAGAGCATCAAGGCCATGCGCGAAGCCCTTGGCTCCGCCGCAAGGGCAGGTGACTTCGAAACCATATTCCAAATGCTTGATGCTCAGGGTGATTGTCTGCCCTTGCGCCTGCAAGTCTATTTCGGGGCTCTGGCGCTCGTGCGCACCGGTCGTCCGGCCGAGGCGTTGGAGGTGTTGAAAAAAGGACCCAGAAACAGGCTGTTTCTGCTTTTGCGGTTTGATGCTCTCATTGATGCGGGGGAGATCAGAATGGCCAATCAGCTCCTCCCCACTCTGGGCTTGGCATCGCAAAAGCATAGAGTTTGTCTAGGTCGATTAACGAATGCTGCGTTCGCGGCAGGAAATTATCGGGCAGCAGCGAATTGGGGTTTCAAACTGCGACAGGCCTCGCCCCGGCCAATGCCCCGGTTCAATGCCGATTTATCCAGTTTGATCCTGCTAGGCGATGTGGAGGCCGTGCGTGAGCGATTGCCTCTGTGCGGCTCAAATCAGGCCGCAATATTGGGGCATGCGCTGCGAGAGGCTGCAGTGGTACTTGATCGTCGGGCAGTCGAGGGCAAAAAAGTCCAGTACGCCCTTCTTCGGCCTTTTCTGGATCTCATGCCGGATCCTCAGTCTCTCAAGATTATGCAGAATGCGGCGCGGCAGGGCACGCCCGTATCCCGCAGGCTTCTTTCGATGATCAGGCGCATGCCTGCCAAACAGGCGCGAAAGCCAGGCAGGGTAAAAGCGGTTCGCGAGCAATTGGAGAAGGCGACAAAAGCGCAGGATTATGAGGCCGTATTTGCCATCCTCGACAAGGAAGGAGCGCAAGTCCCGGTCCCTATTCAGACTTACTTCAGAGCACATGCTCTTTTGAGAACCGATCGCCCTGATGAGGCATTGCAGCTGCTGGAGAAGGCCCCCGAAACGGGGCGCTTGCAAAGGCTGCGCCTTGGAGCGTTGATTGGCGTAGGTCGACTGGCCGAGGCGGGCCAGCTTTTTTCTGTCTTGCGGGACTCTTTGAAGCCTCAGCATTTGCCAGACTTCTTCAGGCGTCTGTCGCTTGCGGCCTTCGTCGCTGGTGACTATCACGCAGCAGCGCAATGGGGGCTGGAACTGAGAAACTCCTCACTTCAGCCGATACGCTATTTCAGAACAGATCTGTCAGCGCTGATCCTGCTCAACGATGTAGGGGCTGTACGTGAGCGGCTTAAGCTTTGCAAGCCGGTACCTGTGCGCATTCTGGGTGTTGCGCTTAGAGAAGCAGCACTTGTGCTTGATCACAGGGCGGAGCAAGGGGAAGCGGTCGACTATTCCTTTTTGGAAGTCTACTTTGCGCTCGCGTCCAATTTTTCCGAGCTTTGGGAAATAAAGCAGAGTATCGTCACAGGATTACCGCAATCGCCAAAACTGAGCGCCATGATTTGGGACAGGCTGTGTAGTCAGCTCTCTCCAGACGAAATTGACCCAAATGCCTTTCAATCTGGAGAAGGGCCCTCTCGCCCCATCGGCCCAAGTATTTCTCTGGTGGCTGACTGGCTGGGTGTGCCAGATGATGAACGTCCGGACTGGCTTGCGCGTGTCGCATCCGCACAGGAGGCTAACAACAAGCTTGCCACTGCCATCTTGGGCGTGCCTGCCTATCGGGAAAAACTGGCCCGCAGCTTGCCGTCAGTGGACTGGAGCGCAGTGAAACAAAGCCTGTCTGATGGACATCCTGTAATCCTGGCCTCAAGCCATGCAAGCTTCAGATTTGCGATGCCGTTGGAATTTCACCGCAGTGGTATTGATGTGCGCATCATCTCCTCCAAGCATGCTTTCGCAACCGTGCCGGAATATGTTGACATGCATTATGCATCGCTGGATGCGCGTCCGGTCAACCTTATGGCGCGCAGGCTGATAGAAGTCCTCAAAGGGGGCGGGTGCACATTCGTCACCGCAGATGGTCAGTCCGGTGCACAAACAAAATCCTTCCCGGAATTCGGGGTTGACGCCAGATTGCCTGCGGGGGCTTTTGCCCTTGCCCTGCGTTATGATGCGCATGTCTACTGGATGGATACCAGTTGGCAGGATGGTCAGCTGTCCACCAGTCTGGAACGCCTGATGCTTCCTGATGGCATCACTGACAAAAATGCTCTGAGTGATGCCTGGCAGCGAGAGACATTAAAGCGCGTGCGGGATGCATGGGCCCGCGATGTGCGCAATATCCATATGAACCGCGCCATTGTTCGGGTCTACTGAAGCGTTAGTCACTAAGATCAGCAGGAGTATGGAAGCCTCGCAATTCTCACTGCGGGGCTTTTTTGTTTTTACCCAATGCCTCACGTCGGCGTGTTGAAGGTTTTTTAGCTCCGTTTTGACATTGGAAAACAAAGATGTGAGTGCTGTTAATCTGCAGAATCCTGCACTTTTCTGATGCTATATTGCGTGAATTAGATAGCTAAAAATTTTGATATGCATTTAACGCATATCAAGCTTGAGCAATTGGATCTTTTCTAATCGTGTGAAAAGGATCATATTCATTCCCGTAAGAACAAGAAGAAATACACCGAACAGAAACAAAAAGGAAATTATCATGAACTTCTTTAACCGTGCATTTGAAAAAGTTGTCGCAGCTCGTGAAGAACAGGCTCAGCGTTTTGTTGACGAATTCATGTCTGACCGTGGTCTTGACGTAATGATCGACATGTCGAACGATCTTCGCGGCTAATAGCTGCGAAGCTTCTCTTCTGATTATCTTGGTTTTACTTGATGGCAGAAAGAGAAGACCCGACGGGCGGAGCAAAACCGTCACAAATATAGCTCCACCAAAAACAAGCGGGTCTCAAGCCCGCTTTTTTCGTTTTGTGCTTATGCTTGCCGCTTTTGATCGGTGCCTGATGCGCTAGTGCAGAATTTGAGCCAGAAACTCCTTGGCCCGCTCATGCTGCGGATTGGTGAAGAAGTCGTCCGGCTTCGCGATTTCCAAAATGCTTCCTTGATCCATGAACACCACTTTGTTTGCCACCTTGCGAGCGAAGTTCATTTCGTGGGTCACGCAGATCATGGTGCTGCCCTCGCGAGCGAGCTCAACCATCGTCTCCAGAACCTCGCGCACCATTTCAGGGTCCAGCGCCGAGGTCGGCTCATCGAACAGCATCACTTCAGGGCTCATGCACAGAGCTCTGGCAATGGCCACGCGCTGCTGTTGCCCACCGGAGAGCTGAGCTGGATATTTGCCTGCCTGCTCGGGAATATGAACGCGGGCAAGAAAACGCTCTGCGACCTTTCTGGCATCTTCCTTCGATGTCTTCTTGACGCGCATCTGCGCAATCATGCAATTCTCAAGCACCGTCATATGCGGGAATAGATTGAAGCTCTGGAAGACCATGCCGGTTTTCCGGCGCACCATGTCAATTTCCCGCCGCTTGCCGGTCAATTGAACGCCCGCCACTTCCAGCTCACCTTTCTGGTGATTTTCAAGGGCATTGAGACAGCGGATCAGTGTCGATTTGCCCGATCCGGACGGCCCGCAAAGCACCACCGTTTCCCCTCTTGCGACGGTCAGGTCGATATCTTTTAGCGCATGGAAGACACCAAAAAACTTGTTCATCTTGTTGGCGCGGATGATCGGGGTTGCTTCTTGTTGTGAGCTCGTCATTGTTTCCACCTTCGAGAAAAGGTCTTTAACACAGGAATGGTCTTGTTTTATCTGGGGACGTCTGGCGATCCCGAAGGCCCTGACGATGCGGGGCCTTCGGCAGGTCTGCTGCTTAAAAGAGCCTCAGAAGCGTGGCAATTCTTCGTTTACAACGCCGAGCCATTCTTTCTGGGCAGCCTGCAATTCACCCGAGTTCCACAGCATCAAGAGGTCGGTGTTGAGCCATTGGCGCAGATTGAACTCGCCATGACGTACCCCGATTGCCATTGGTGACTGGCGAACGGCAAATTTGCGGTCGAATTTATCGGTATGCTTGCTGATGGCGATGGCGGCTGCAACGCCCGAAACAATGGCGTCTACCTTGCCGGTGAAGAGTGCCTGGTTGGTGGCGGCATCATCTTCAAAGCGCTGGATGATCGTGCCTTCTACAGCCCGTTCGGTGATCAGGGTATCATTCGTCGTCGAGCGGGTAACGCCAACGCGTTTGCCTACGAGATCTTTGAGGCTTTCCATGTCAGACTGGGCCGGAGCCAGAATCATCTGTTCGTCAACATAGATTGAATTGGTATACATGACGGTCTTGGCGCGTTCGGCAGTTACCCCGAAGGACGAAATCAGAATGTCGACCTTGCCGCTTGTCAGGTTCGGAATGCGGGCCTGCGATACCTGATCAACGATTTCCAGCTCCACCCCCATGTCGCGTGAAATCAGTTTGGCCATGGCAACGTCAAAACCGGCTGGCTTCATGTTTGCGTCGGTCATGCCATAGGGTGGCGTAGAGAGCGAAATGCCGACAATCAGCTTGCCGCGCTGAATGATTTTCTGCAGGGATTCGTCGGTTGTCTGAGCCAACCCGGCGGTGCAAAGCAGCGCGGTGGCGACCACACTTGCCATTGCGGTTTTCAGTAATTTGATCATCTTTAAACTCCTCCTACGATAATCAAGATTTATGAAGTCTTTTTTCTAGCCTGCGACTGACGATCGTCAGCGGAAAACACACGAGAAAATAGAATAGGGCCGCCAGAAGATAGACCTGCAGCGGCTTGAAGGTCGCGTTGCTGACAATCTGGGACGTGCGCGTCAGTTCGGTGATGCTCACAACAGAAGCGAGCGATGTATTCTTGATGAGCATCACGAAAAAGCCGACCGTTGGCGGGGTCGCAATCTTCACCGCCTGCGGAATGATGATGAAGCGCATGGAATCAACGCGGCTGAGCCCCAGTGCGTGCGATCCTTCGCTTTGCCCCATGGGCACGGAATTGATGGAGCCTCGCCAGATTTCGCCCAGAAAGGCAGCGGCATAAAAGGAAAAGGCTATTGAAATGGCCACCAGCGGCGGCACGTCAACGCCGACATAGTTGGCGCCGAAATAGGCGATGAACAATGTGACCAGCAGGGGCGTGCCCTGCACCACGAAGATGTAGAGCTTGGCGATGCGGCGTGCCAGCTTGTTGCGCGAAACTGCCATCAGCGCCAGAACAGATCCGGCGATGGAGCCGCCCGTAAGGGCGATCAGGGCAAGGCCAATCGTCCAGAGAAGGCCATTGAGCATGTAATAGACATGCGCCATGGTAAAGTCTTGAAACATCATGACTGTGCCTTCATCCTCTTAGAAACTTGAAGGGAAAGACCTTGCGTTCCAGCAGGGTCAGTCCGCCCTTGAGCAAGGCCACAAGCCCTACATACATGGCTGCAATCACCAGATAGACCTCCATGTTACGCAAGGTCATGCCCTGAATGTCGTTACCGATGCCCGTCAATTCGGGAACGGAAATGGCAGAGACAACACTGGAAGACAGCAAAAGCAGAATGAACTGGGACACCATCGAGGGGAACACCGCAGCAAGCGCAGGCTTGATGATGATGTAGCGGAAGATATCAAGAGGCGACATCCCCAGAGACCGACCCGCTTCCACCTGACCTCTGTCGATAGACTGGATACCCGCACGGATAATCTCGGACGTGTAGGCCCCGCCGTAGAAGGTCATGGCCAACACCGCCGAAGGCAGGGGCTCCAGACTTAACCCGATGGCGGGTAAGCCGAAATAGATAACGAAAAGCTGGACGATGAACGGCGTATTCCGAATGGCCTCGATATAGGCCACCGCGATGAAACGCACCACGCGAAAGGAACTAAGTTGCATGACAGCGACCAGCGTGGCCACGACCAGTGCAAAGAGCATTGCGACGAGCGAGATCTGCATTGTCAGGATTGCGCCCGATATGAGCAGATCCATGCGAGAGAAGACGCCGCCAAAGTCCAGATAATTCATTCTATTCACTCCAAATCCATCTTAGAAACCGGCAGCCAGCTTCTTGGAGTAGTCAGGCGCAAAGCTTTCCCCTGTCGGGGCCATTTCCACTGAGCCATGCCATGGTGCGGCCTCTGTCCATGGGGTTGCCATGTCATCGGTCATGGCGTTGAGCTGATCCATCAGGGCAGGGGCGGTTTCTGACAATTCCTTTTCCATCGTGGCGATGTCGGGGAAATTGGAGAAAGGCTGAAGCCAGATGGCCCGTCCTGCGAGGTAGCCGCTGGCGCCGGCCCTGTAGGCATAGGTCAGCAGGCGGACAAAGTCTTCAGGCGTCGAGCCTGCGCTGAGCAGTACCCATGGGCGACCGAGATCTTTGGCCATATCATCGAAACGGGCCTGAATGGTCGCCGCTTGCGGACCGTCCGGGTCTGGCACATTGGTGGTTTCGGTCGGCGGTTCAAGCTTGAACACATCCACACCATCAGGGTCCATAATGTCCTTGTCTGCCAGTGAGCCCCTGACCAACTCCAGACGACGGGCCAGAAATTCTTCCTGTGTTTCGGATGGGAAGGGATAGACCAGATATTCCAGAATGAAGGGGATGTCATTTTCACGGCAGGCTTTTTTTATGCCGTTGAGATAATTGAGCTGGTGCAGCTTGACCCCCTCATCGGCATCGGGGCGATACCACAGATTGACCTTGACGCCATCGCCGCCAATGGTGCGGATAACATCTGGTCCCCAGCCGGGAACGCTGGATGACTTGCGGCCGGTTTCGGTGGTTTCCCATGTTGCCCATTCGGTGCCGATCAAAAGGCCCCGGTGAGCTGGTATCTGGGCAATCGTCGGGGCGTAACCCAGTGGAGGATCTACCAGCACCGCCGAAGCCTTGGGGGCCAGATAGCGGCCAAGCATCGACTTGACAGCAGCGACATCCTTAAACGGCGCCTTGTCTGTCTTCCTGATTTCCTTGATCGGATTGACGATCGGACCGGTCTGGTCCATGGCCAGCATCTTGAAGCGGCCATTATCGTCGGCCAGACGGCGCATCCTCCAATATTTACCAGGGGTAATGTTCATGCGTTTCCTCCATTTATCAAAGTCTCGACCTGCTGTCGGTCGGGAATGCTCTCCCAGCCGCTGCCACAAGCGCATTTGAGCGCTGCAGCGGCGCTTGCAAAGCGCGCGGCCTCCTCAATTGTCATTTTCTCGGAAAGTCCGAGGGTGAAAGCGCCATGGAAAATGTCGCCAGCCCCGTTGGTGTCTATCGGGTCCACCTTAAAGGCGGGCACATGGTGGATCTGCCCATCGGCACACCAGAAGAAGCCCCGCTCCCCATCGGTTACAGAAACGACGCCTCGGCACATGCCGTCCGCCTTCCTCAGGGCGTCGGACAGGTCGCTATGGTCGGTCAGGCGTCTGAGACACGCGGCGGAAAAGACAAGATGTTCGGGCAATGCCAGCAAATTATGCACGGCATTCATGTCGCCCACATCGGCGTCCAGCACAGATACGATTCCTTTCCGGTTGGCCGCTTCAAAAAGGGCCACCGCCCCTTGCCACCAGCTATAGTCGGCCAGGACGCCGGACAATCCGGAGACATCCTCAAGCGGCAGCCAGTCTGCCTCATCACCCAGATTGCGGCCAATGAAACCAAGGGCGGTGCGTTCGCCTCCCTGATCGACCAATATGGTGCCCATCGGGCTGCGTCCGCCTTTGACACGAGCCACACCATGGGTCTTGACGCCGCACTGGGATAAGCGTTCGACGATCCGGTCGCCGACTTCATCCACGCCCAGCCGTCCCCAATAGGATACTTCCGCGCCCAGCTTGGAAGCTGCACAAGCGGCTGTCGCTGCGATGCCGCCACCTGTCATCTTTACATCCATGACGCGCATCTTGGTTGGCTTGTCAGGGATTTCCGGCAAATAGAGGATCGTATCCAGAAATGCATTGCCGAGCGTCACAATGCGTGTCGACCCAGTCTTTTCAAATTCCTTCAAAGGCGCAGATTCGTGAGCTTCCATTGGTCTTCCCTTATTGAAAAGCTATGGATCCACCACAGGTTCGCGTGCAGTGGATGGCAACGCTTAACGGTGCAGGAAGCGTAGATTTGGCTTTGCTTGTTGTCAATAAAATTTACAGGTAACTTGTAATTATATTTTACATGAAAGGAGTCTTGCGATTTTTTGGACAGTTTGGTGCGATAGAAGTCAAAGACAACTGACGGTAACTGCAAAGGATTTGGCGATGGCACCAATATCAGCGCAAGAAAAGCAGGCCTGTGGATGAATGCTCCGCCGCTGATGAAACCAAAAAGAGGCGCAAAATTCTGCTCTTCATTGGTATTAAGTAGATTGCTATAAGCGCTCTTGGAAAGTGACTAACAAGCCGCTTCCGACCCGTCAGCGTGGGGAAAGCGGGCGGAGACGCCGCCCGCAACGCTGCTGGATTGAAGAGCCCTAAGTCTGGCTGTAAGGGAAGGTCGACTGCTAAAGAGGGAGGAAATAGACAGGTCTTGTAAAATAATTTATCAAGATGGAGCCTTCGCTCTGGCTTGTCTGGTTGTTTCCAATTACAAAGAGAGCCAGTTGTTATTGAGATATTGAACCGAGTAGAGCTGAAGAAGTTTGGATATGGCAAAAATACCGGTAATGCCTGCGCGCAAACAGAAACTGTCCGACACGATCTATGCTCATATTCTCTCGCAGATCACTGCCGGGGAATATTCGTCGGGAGACAAGTTGCCTTCCGAAGCGGAGCTCTCTTCGACCTTCCATGTCTCCCGCCCCATCGTGCGTGAGGCGCTTTCGCGGCTGGGCACCGACGGGCTCATCTATTCAAAGCGCGGCATTGGTTCTTTTGTGGCGACCAAGCCCTCCAAGCGGCTGACAGACTTTGCCAATGCGTTCGATCTGTCGCGCTTTATTCGGTCCTTTGAGCCGCGGATTGTTTTGGAAGTGGAGGCGGTGCGGCTGGCTGCGACCCGGCGCACACGGGCCGAAGTGGAGGAAATAGCAGAAAGCGTCGAGGCTCTTGATAAGGCAATTGCCAAGGGGGAGTTGGGTCAGAAGGAAGACATGGCCTTCCACGACGCCATTGCACGGGCTGCGCATAATGATTTCTTTGTCGATCTGCTCACAGATCTGCGCGCTCCAGTAATGGAAACCATGAATATCGGTCTGGAGCTGGCAAGAGAGGCTGCTCCGACCCGCCGCCTGCGTATTATCGAAGAGCATTCTCGCATTCGCGATGCCATCGATACCAAGGATGGAGACACGGCCGCGGGCTATATGAAATATCACCTGCTACAGGCCCGCGCCGCCATGCTGGATGCCCATCACCTCGAAAGCCGCCTAAGCAGCTTTGAGGAAGAGTGACAAAGGTCGGAATTCTGGAGAGGGGCCATTGGCTGCCTTAGCGCGTATGCTGCTTGATGATGTCTTTGACCCGTTGAATGGCATCTTCGCTTTTCTTGCTGTTGTGCCACAAGTCAGACGTTACCTTCTGATGCATTTCCACGGATTCATGAGCTGAAGTAATGGTACCGACGCCCACTCTGATATTGGCATAAAGGCCCAGACGGAACGGGCTCATGGCGACCACGGAGCTGGGACCATTCTTCAGAATCTGGAAACTGGCACCCGGCAGGGAATCTTCCACCAGTCCGATTTGCACGCCCATGGGCTGGTCAACCATCATGCGCAAGACATTCTCTGCTTCGATCATCGCCGCTTCTCTGCGCTGGGCCACCACATCGTCAGGTAGGCCATATTTGCCAACAAGGCCTGTAACCAGCATTTGCTCCAACTCCAGAGCGGAGACAAGGCTCACAATGCTGGGTCGGCGATAAAGATAGGCCTCTTTGCGCTGGTAGAGGATTTCCAGAATCTGGGCAATCTCGTCATCAAGGCTGTGTTGATTCGGAGCTGCCTCAGGGACGCTTTCATGCAGCAGCTGCTTGAGCAGCGAGTCGAAATTTTCTGTCGTGAGAAGAAAGGCGACGGGGCCGAACAGAGCGGTGATCTGATCCGCAACGGCTTCGATCTGCCGCATCCGCTCGAAAAACTCTTTGGCAGAGCCGATGAATTCCGAACCGACCCCGAAGAGGGAGGCAATCGATACGTCGAAAAAGTCTGCAATCTTGCCCAGCGCGTCAACCCGAATAGGGTTGCCCGCCTCATAGCGATAGATGGCGGCGCGAGACAAGCCTGTGGCGGATGCGACTTCTTCAGGTGACAACCCCTTGCCAACACGAACCAATCTCAGCCGATCACCAATATCAAGAGCCGTTTCGTACTGCTTTGCCATGCATCCGTCTTTCTAGCTTACTGATTGTTTTGCAATAGCCTTACCTGAAAGCCGGAGCAATTTGAAGAGACCTCAAATCAGGTTCTTGATGCCCTAAATCGTGCGGCTCAGGCAGAGCCGATTGGCACGGTAGCACGCAAGAGGTGGTTATGCAAAATATCGCACGTATCGCGAAGAAGGTGCGAATATTCTCAAATTTGAGAATATTCTTGACATGGAGAAAGGGGCGTGGAAAACATAGGGCAAGCGACGCCTTCATCTCTCACCAAGGCCTCCTTCCAGCTTGAAACCGTCGCACCAAAGAGAACGCGGGAGAACTGCATTGATTAAAATAGAACAGCTCAGCAAGATATATGGGCAAGGAGACGATCAGGTTGTGGCGCTGGAGCCCTTGGACCAGCAGATCAATGCAGGCGAATTCGTTTCCATCATTGGCCCGTCCGGCTGCGGAAAATCGACTCTCTTGCGCTTGATTGCCAGTCTGGAAGATCCAACTTCGGGCAGCGTGACGCTGGAAACAGCCAATCTGAAACGACCTGTCGGCTTTGTTTTTCAGGATGCGGTTTTGTTGCCCTGGAAGACTGTTGCTGAGAATATCCGTTTTCCGCTGGACACGACCGGTGTTTCGCGCAAGCAGGCCAACGAGAAGGTGGCCGAGCTTGTAGAGCTGGTTGGCCTCAAGGGCTTTGAAAAATCCTTGCCCAAACAACTGTCCGGCGGTATGCGCCAGCGCGCCGCCATTGCCCGCGCTCTGGCCGATGATCCTCCGATCCTGCTGATGGATGAGCCCTTCTCCGCAGTCGACCTGCTTACCCGTGAAACGCTCAATGATGAGCTGAGCCGAATCTGGCAGAAAACCGGCAAGACCATTCTTCTGGTCACCCACTCGGTTGAGGAAGCCGCTTATCTGGGCAGCCGCGTCATGGTCATGAGCCCCCGTCCAGGGCGCCTCAAGGCCACCTATGATGTAGATCTTGCCCAGCCGCGTGGCGAGCAGACAAAAAGAGATCCGAAGTTCCTTGATCTCGTCTCCGAATTGCGCACCTTGATGCGGGAGATGACGTCATGAAGGGGCGCATCAAACCCGTTCTGGAATATAGTGCGGCGCTTCTGGTTCTGCTTGCTGCATGGTGGTATGTCAGCGGCCCGATGGGCATGCCTGCCTATCTGCTGCCGTCTCCGGCTTCGGTTGCTGAATTGCTCTGGTCCATGCTGATGAACGGCAAGCTGCTGCCCCATCTTGCCTTCACGATGCAAAATATTGTCATTGGTCTGGTGGTTGGTTCCGTATTCGGCGTGTTGCTGGCCTATGCCTTTTTCAAGACGCCAGCCTTGAGCGATTATCTTGAGGGCCCGCTGGTGGTGATCCAGACCGCGCCCAAGATAGCGCTCGCCCCCCTGATTATAATCTGGTTCGGTCTGGGCCTTACCGCCAAGATCGTCCTCATCTTCAGTCTTGTTTTCTTCCCTGTCTTTGCTGGAGCCCTTGCGGGGTTCCGCTCGATAGACAGTCGCTTGCACGACCTAGCTCAGTTGATGAATCTGTCACGCTTTCAGCGCTTTTTGCGGATCGATTTGCCAGCCGCTCTGCCAGGCATTTTCGTTGGGGTCAAGATTGGCGCAATTCAGGCTCTCGTCGGGGCAATTCTGGCCGAATGGATGTCCGGCTCTGATGGTCTGGGTTATCTCATGACCTTCGCCACCGCCACCTACAAAACACCCTTGCTCTTTGGCGCCGTTCTGCTGACTGCGTTTTTGGGGCTCGCGATGCATGCGATTTTGAACGAGATCGAAGCGCGCTTTCTTTCCTGGAGCACACCGAATGAGCACTAGTTCAAAACCGACAGCTGAACATCCTTTTACCGATGGACGACCACCGCATCTGCCATGTGGTCCGGGGGATATCTGCGAAGATGTCCTGCTGCCGGGTGATCCGGATCGGGTCGCTCTTCTGGCTGCGCGTCTTGACGATGTGCGCGACTTTGGCCGGCGTCGTGAATTTGCGGTCATCTCGGGCACCTATAAGGGCCATCCGCTGACCATCTGCTCCACCGGCATCGGCGGCTCCTCAACGGAGATCGCCCTGATGGAATTGTCCCTGTTGGGCGCCAAGCGTGTGGTGCGTACGGGGGGGATGTCCTCGCTTGTTGCAGAAATTCCTACAGGTGCTTTTCTGTGCGTGGAAAAGGCGACAGGCTATTCCTCTCTCGCCAAGCTTTATTCCGGCGATGAGAATGCCACGGCATATGCTGATCGCGACTTGTACCAGGCTCTGCTGCGTACCAATCTTGGCGACGATACACGGATCGTCTCCGGCATGGTAGGCAGCACAGACAGCTACTATTACGGTCAGGACCGGACCCAAAAGCCATCAAGCGGCACGGCCCCTAAAATCAGCTATCTTAAAGACCTGCAAGAACGCGGCGCTGTTGGCGTGGATATGGAATGCCAGACCGTGCTGTCTGTTGCGCCGAGCCTGGGGTTGAAGGCTGCCTGCCTTCTGGGAGTCCATGGTAACCGGGCAACGAATGACTGGCTCGTCGACTATGAGCCTACACAACGCAAACTTCTCGATATTGCTGGTACCGCGTTGGCCAGATCTCAAGACAATCACTAAACCGAAAAGGGAAACCATCATGTCTTTCACCCTCAAAGGCCTTGCAGCATCGCTTGCGCTTGTTGCTGCATCCGTTTTCACATCAGGCGCTTCGGCAGCTGATAAAGTCGTTCTGCAGATCGACGGCAACGTCGTTCCTTTTTACGCTCCGCTTTATGCTGGCGTTGAAAATGGCTTCTTTGCCGATCAGGATATCGAAGTTGAATTTCTCTATGGCGGCGCTTCCGACATTCTGACAAACATTGCTGCTGGCAACGTGGATTTCGGCTTCCCCAATGGTGACGCTGTTGTTGCTGCTGCCTCCAACGGCCTGCCGATCAAGGTCGTTCACACCACCTACCAGCGCGGCATTGGCGCTCTGCTTGCCAAGAGCGAAAGCGGCATCAAGACCTATGCAGATCTCAAGGGCAAAACCGTTGCTGTGACCTCTCTGGGCAGCCCGAACTATCTTCAGCTGCAGGTTGGTCTGGCAAAGGCTGGTCTTTCTGTTGACGACGTCAAGGTTGAAGTGGTTTCCTCCGGTGCGATCGTACAGACGCTGCAGTCTGACGATGTAGACGCCATCATCTTCTCCGAGCTGCGTAAATATGCACTGGAAGCCAATGGCTTCGACGTTACCATGATCCTGTCCAACGACTTCCTGCCATCCTTCGGCAACGTGCTGGTAACCAGCGCAGAGAACCTGGCTGATAATCCTGATCTCGTCAAACGCATGACCAATGCAGTTAGCGCTTCTTACCAGTGGGTGATCGATGGTCATATCGATGACGCTCTGAAGATCTCCATGGACAAATATACCCCGACCTGGGTTGAGCAGACCGCAATGCTGTCCACTGCCTTTGAAAACACCTTTGTTGCATCCGTATGGCAGAGCGATCTGACCAAGGAAAAAGGCCTTGGCGCAGCTGACTTGGACGCATGGCAGAATAACATCGACATTCTCTCTGAATATGATGTTATCTCAGGCGGCGTAAAGGCGGCTGACTTCGTTGTCGATCCTTCCGATATCAAGTAATCGACCATGTTTTTAAAAGCCATCATTGGCCTCGTAGGAATCACCGCGCTTTGGGGCGCGGCGGTTCCGATTTTCGATGTGCCACACTATCTGCTTCCGGGGCCGATCGACGTTGCCGAACGCCTCATCTTCCTCTTTCAGAGGGGTGATCTGGCATGGCATATTTATGTGACGCTCTCCGAAGTCTTTGGAGGATTTGTCCTCGGGGCCGTGGTGGGTATTGCAGCGGCGCTCGCCTTTGCGCGCTTCCCTCTGATTGAGCGCGTGCTGACGCCGCTTATTCTGCTTCTGCAGACCATCCCGAAAATCGCAATCGCGCCGCTTCTGCTGTTGTGGCTTGGTCTGGGGGCTGCACCCAAGGTTGCTCTCGTTGCGGTGGTTACCTTCTTCCCCGTCATGACCGCGATGCTTTCCGGCATCCGTTACATGAACAAATCCTATGCGGACCTTTCGCATGTCCTGCGCCTTTCGCCATGGCAGCGCTTTTGGCATATCGAATTGCCCGCCGCCATTCCAACTCTGTTTGCCGGGGCCACCGTGGCCACCACTCTGGCCATGACTGCTGCGGTTATCGGTGAGCTAATGGGGGCCAACAAGGGCATGGGCTTCGTTCTGGCAACAGGTCAGGAAAATGCCGATACGGCGACGGTCATGGGCATGGTGATTCTGCTGTCCTTCGTTGGATGGGCTCTGTTTGCCATTCTTGATTTCGCACGCAGACGCGTTGAGGACCGGTTCTTATGACCAATACAGCATCTCTCCTTGAGCGCAGGGTGTTTCTCTGCGTCCTCGATTCTGTCGGATGTGGCGGCGCACCTGATGCCGCAGCTTTTGGTGATGAGGGCGCCAACACGCTTCTGCATATTGCTGAGGCTTGTAGCAGGGGAGAATGCGAAGATGGTCGGCATGGGCCGTTGCATCTGCCCAATTTGGCCCACATGGGCCTTGGAAGCTGCATCAATCTCGCTTCGGGCTCTCGTGCACCGGGCATCGATGACGCGCCACAAGAGGCCGACTGGGCCGTTCTGCAAGAGGTTTCCAAGGGCAAGGACACCCAGACCGGACATTGGGAACTGGCCGGGCTGCCCCTAGCTAAAGACTGGACCTATTTTCCCGATACCGATCCGGCCTTTCCGGAAGATCTGATGCAGGAATTCATGGCTCGTGCCGGTCTTGAAGGCACCCTTGCCAATATTCATGGCTCAGGCACAGAGATGATTGATCGCTTTGCTGAGGAACATCTGAGAACCGGCTATCCGATCACCTACACCTCGGCTGACAGTGTGTTTCAGATCGCAGCGCACGAAGAGAGCTTCGGGCTGGAAAGACTGTATGAGATTTGCAAAATTGCGGCGGATATTTTCCATCCGCTCGGTGTTGGACGTGTGATTGCCAGACCCTTTGTTGGCACAGTGGAAACCGGCTTTGAGCGCACCAAGAACCGCAAGGATCTGGCCATCAAACCGGCAGAGCCAACCATCTGTGATCGCGTAATCGCCAAAGGGGGCGATGTGCGCAGCGTCGGCAAGATTGCCGACATCTTTGCCATGCGGGGTATTTCGGTTGTCGGCCCGAAAGCGGATGATATGGGGCTGGTTGACCAGCTGCTGGACGCCTGTGATACGGCCACAGGCGGCGATCTGGTCTTTGCCAATTTCGTCGAGTTTGACAGCCATTATGGACACCGCCGCGACATTTGCGGCTATGCCAAGGCGCTCGAGCGGTTTGACCGGCGTGTGCCCGAGATTCTTGCCAGGCTGAAGGCGGGAGATCTTCTGTTATTCACGGCAGACCATGGCAATGATCCCACATGGCACGGCAACGACCACACGCGTGAACGTGTACCCCTGCTGATCCATGAGGTGCCGCATGGTTTACAATCCCCGAGCATCAAGCCTGAGAGCACACAAGTGATTAAGCCCTTCGGCTTTGTGGCCGATCTGGTTGCCGAGCATCTGGGCTGCTAGGCGCGTCGCAACAAGCTGCGCGCCTCCTTGCTGTTAAGTATCCGTTTGAGCGAAGGGCCTGGTAGCCCTTTGCGGACGCGATCTTCAAGGCTGGATCGCCCATAAGCGCAATGCCAAAGCCAAAGAGCAATCGGCCTTAAGAGGCCGAAGAAATCTCTTTGACAATTTCCTGAGAAATCGAGTTCAGCGCTGCAACCTGATCCTGCGCCGTACCAGTGGAAAAGGCTTCGTCAAGCAGTTTGGTGTAGCGTTCGATGCGGTCGATCTGGTCCTTTGCGACGCTGCTGCTAAGGGGTTCGCGGTCATAATTGTCGGCGAAATCCTGCGTTATGATGCTGATGAGGAAATAGGGAGCAGCATAGTCTGGATTTTCCAGAGCGCTTTCCCGTGCAACGCTGGCGCATTTCTTGTAGGCGCTGACGCCCTTGCTGCCATCAATGAGGATGTCGTGAAATTTTTTGAACATGTGATTGCCTTTCATTAGGGTCTTTATCTGGTTTGTTGGGTCTATGTGCCTGCCCGTTATTGGGGCGACAGGCACAGTCAGAGATGTTGTCTCTTGCTCTTCCTCATCCTTGCGCATCCATCAGATAGGCGTAGATGATCTCCGAGGCGATCATGAAGTCGGAAACGTCCATCGCTTCTGCCGGATTGTGAGAGCCATTCCTGTTGCGCACGAAAACCATGCCTGTCGGCACGCCTGCATTGGCAAAGACAGCCGCATCATGGCCACCGCCGGAAGGCATGATAAAAGGCTCTAGTCCAACCTGCTGCATGGCGCCTGACATGGCCTCGACAATGGCAGGGTCGCACAGGGCAGGGGCAGTGCTCAGTTTTTCACCAAGCTCGAAGCGCACCTTTCGCTCTCGCTCGATTGTGCGGATATCCTGTGCCAATAGATCATGCATGCCATCGAGCACTGTGGCGTTCTGGCTGCGCACATCGAGGCTGAAATCCACTTGATCGGGAATGCGCGAAAGGGCGTGGCGTTCCACATCCGTTGAAATCATGCCGCTGGTCAAAACAAGGTCATCGCCCAGCTGGACGACCGTCAGCCAGCTTTCATCTAGCCGGGTCAAGAGATCTGCCATCGCCAGTACCGGATCGCGGCGGAAAGCGCGCGGAACAGCACCGGAATGCCCCGCTTCGCCAACGCAACGAATGGTCTTGTAACGGAAGTTGCCCCGAATGCCCGAAACCACGGCGGCTGGGAGGTCTTTCTGGACCAGCAGCGGGCCTTGCTCGATATGCAGTTCGATATAGGCAAGAACCGAGCTGGCATCCATAAGCGGCGTGCCATCGCGCACGGGTGCCATATCGATGCCGATGCTTTCCATATGCGCATCCAGCGTCTGATTGTCGCCCTTGTGACGTGTGCGCAGCTCTGCCTCGCTCAACCGGCCCAACAGGGCCTTGGAGGCAATGTAGCATGGCCCGAACCAGGCGCTTTCCTCAGCCCGCATGGCCAGAACCTTGACAGGCCGTGCAAAAGAGGTGCCTTCGCTCTGGGCGCGTACAAGGCACATCAAACCGGCAATGACACCGGCCAGACCATCAAAGTTACCACCTTGCGGCACCGTATCCACATGAGAGCCGACCAGTACAAACGCATCAGCCTCCGCATCGCAGGGAAGGGAGAAGAGCGCGTTCTGGCCCGCATCATAGGTGACAGTCAGCCCGTGGCTGAGGCCGAACTGTTCCAGATAGGCGAGGGTCTTTGTTTCCAGATCGGAGAAGGCAGGGCGGCTGATGCCTTGCGTGTCTGCAGAAAAAGCTGCAATATCGTCAAAGAGCTGTGCCGCCATTGCTTCATAGTCTGCCGCTGTAAGGGCAGGGCTTTGTGTCATGGAAACCATGGTCATTCTGCTGCCTCCGCAAAGAACACGCCGTCACTGGCTTCCTCATCCCTAATGGAGCCAATGAGCTCCGAAACGCTTGAAAGCCCCTCTGTGCGAAGAAATGCTTCCAGTTCGCTGATAAGCCGCACCATCACCGTCGGGCTGATAAAGGTTGCCGTGCCAACCTGTACGGCACTTGCTCCGGCAATCAGATATTCGACAACATCCTCAACCGTAGCGATGCCGCCGCAGCCGATCACAGGAATGGAGACCGCTTTGGCGCATTGATAGACCATGCGCAGGGCAATCGGTTTGAGGGCCGGGCCGGAAAGGCCACCCATCAGATTGCCCAGCTTGGGCTTGCGTGTGTGGATGTCAATGGCCATGGACAGCATGGTATTGGCCACCACGAGAGCATCCGCTCCGGCGCTCTCTGCCGCTTGGGCCACTTCGGTTGTTTCGCCCGTGTTGGGCGTCAGCTTTGCCCAGAGTGGCAGATCTGTTGCTGCCCGCAGCTTGCGCATGACCGCTTCGGTGGTAGAGGGGCGCATGGCGAAGGCCTTGCCGTCTGCTTCGATATTCGGGCAAGAAATATTCACCTCGATGGCTGCCACGCCGGGCACGCTCACCTCTTCGCAGATCTGCGCGAACTCATCTGCACTACCAGCCGAAATACTGACCACGAGCGGGGTCTGATATTGATCATAAAAGGGGATGACATTGGTCTTGAAATAGTCGACACCCTTGCTGGGTATGCCGATCGAATTCAGCATTGAGCCGCGCACTTCACAAACACGCGGGGTCGGGTTGCCGCCTCTGATGTCACGGGTGATCGTCTTGGTCACATGTGCGCCCAGCGCATCGATATCAAACAGCTTTGCACAGTCTTCCGAGAAGGTGCCCGAGGCAGGCATGATCGGGTTTTTCAAACGCATTGCCCCGATATTGACTGAAAGATCTAGCATCCCATTGCCTCCTGAAGATTGAATACGGGGCCTTCCTTGCAGACCCGCTCATGAATGATTTTATCCTTGCGCCGGAAGGACCGAACGCAGCACTGACACATGCCCACGCCGCAAGCCATCTGTTGCTCAAGAGCGATCTGGCCGGGAATGCCATGACGAGCGCAAATGGTTTGCAGCATCGTCAGAAGCCGGTTGGAACCGCAGGTATAAAAGGCGTCCACGCCCTCCGCCTGGATATGCGCTTCGATCAACTGCTCAAGCGCCTCAACGCCGGATGTCCCTTCAGAATCCGTGACCGTAATGACCTCCGCTCCGAGCGCCTTGAAATGGTCAATGGACATAAGCACTTCGGGCGAACGTGCACTGCATATAGCGGTGAGCTTGCGCCCCATCTGCTGGGCTTTTTGCGCCAACGGGGCCAAAGTCGCCAGACCAACACCGCGAGCCACGACCATCAGCTTTTGCCAGTCGTCCTGGATGTCGAACCCATGCCCGAGTGGGCCGACCACATTAAGGTTTTCGCCAGCCTCAAGGGCAGAGAGAGCTGCCGTGCCTTCGCCCGCAATCTTGTAGAGAAAATGCAGCTCGCCCGCTTCGGGATAGAAGCCGTAGATGCTCATGGGGCGCCGCAGATAGGGCCGCAAATCCCCTTTAGTCGGACACAAGAGATGGAAGAACTGTCCCGGCTCGCATTTGAGAATATGAGACGGTGCATCCAGCACGATGAGCCTGTATTCGCGATTGATCGGCTCGTTGCTTTTGACTCTACAGATGGTCTCGAAAATGGGGTTCAGGGTCATATCGGTCATGGAACTGCTTCGGAAAAAAGAAAAGACTCTCCCTTCACTCCAAAGGCATTTGGAATGAAGAAGGCGGTTGCTGGGAGATTTTTGGCAACGGTTGGGACCGAAACCCTATCTGAAGCTGAAAGCCAAGCGTCGGCGATGGTCTAGAAAGCGGCGCTTTCGCCAAATCGCGTCTTGGGGCGCGCGATGTCTGACAACACCATCTGCAAGCAATGTCGAAGGGATAACATGGAAAAGGCGAGCCACCGACATGGCGCTCTGGGCAGTGGCGTGATGCTTGAAAAACCGGATGTCTAAAACCCGCAATGTCTGCTTGGCAGATGCCGAAAAGTCGGCGGAGTGGCCAAAGCGCAAAAAGGGAAGATTCATCGCCTGTTCCTAGTTTCGCTGTTGCTTAAAAAAAGAGATTAAACCCGTAAATCACGATTGGTCAAGAAATTTCTCAATTTTGAGAATTTATTATAGCATATCTCGAATATGGAACAATTTGATGGTAATTGCCTCAAAATTAGGCAAGAGCTGCGGAGTATCGTAATTCGTGCATTGGAGAAAAATGAACGTGGGCTTGTTCGCAAGGGAGGGCTTGCTGCGCAACCATGGGGAAGAGGAGGAGAGAGCGTCCGCGTCGATAGCGCAAATCAGGCGCGCAAGATGGTCTTTTCGATAAAGTCCGCCGCCTGATCCCCTTTGAGGCTCCGTCGCCAGAGTTTGTCTGTCATGGCACCATAGAGGGACGTGGCTTCCGGAGCGGCCGAAATGGTCGCGACGCCAAGACGGATATTGGCAAAGGCCCCCAACCGGAAAGGACTGACGGCGACCTGCGACCGGTCGGCCTGTTTAAAAATCTGGAAGCTGGCACTTGGCATGGAATCCACCACGAGACCAATCTGTGTTCCGATTGGTGGTTCGCGCAACATCTTGACAATATTCTCGATTTCCGTGCGGGCAACCTCACGGCGCAGCTTCATGTCAGCCTCGGGCGGATCATAAGCTCCAATAAAGCCGTTACGGAAAAACTGTTCCAGCTCCGCCGCAGACACAAGGCTGATGATGCTCGGCATCCGATTATGGTAGCAGACCTTGCGCGCATGCAGGATATCCAGAAGGGCTTCAATATCCTGCAGTGCTTTGGCTCGGTCTTCAACGTCAAGCGGGATGCTTTCCTTGAGAACATCAGGGAGAATGGCATCATAAGCGTCAGTGGTGAGCAGATAGGAAACCGGCCCGAAAAGAACTAGAATCTGGTCGACCTTTTCTTCGATCTGGCGCATGCGTTCAAAGAAGCTGACAGCCGAGGCGATATATTCAACCCCGACGCCAAGCAGCGTGGGAAGCGAAATCCCCAACAGGGTCGCGATCTTGCCCAGCGTATCGACGCGGATCGGCTGCCCCAATTCGTAACGATAGATGGCTGCGCGTGAAATGCCTGTCTTTTGAGCGACTTCCTCGGGTGAGAGCCCAGCGCCAACCCGAAATGCCTTAAGCCTCTGACCAACTTCCTCGATCGAGATGCCTTGCCCTATGTCCATGAAACAACCTCATTTTATGACCGGGCCAAGCGACGATGACTCGGAGCGAACAAATCACGCCTATGCTTGTGTATGCCATCTTGAAAGGCGGCAATCAATTCTAAATTTTGAGAATATTCTTTATCGAGAGACAATACGCGGAATCTGACTCTCATGGGAGTCATGCCAGAGGACGGAAACAGGAATGGATCTTGCAGCAAGAGGCTTCATGCGATTGTTTCTGATCACAAATTCTATCAAACAATGATCAATCCTTCCTGTTTTTGCCCGAAAAACGCAGGAAAGTGGCCGATACTTGATGGATTTTAAGGCTTTTTAGCCCCTGAAACCGAGGAGAAAGAGTGCCTCAGGACGATTGACGTGTGACCGCTGACACAGTATTTTGTGATCACAATTTAATTTCAAGATAGCTCTGAGGCCAGAGCTCTGGATAGCACCCATGACTGAACCATTCACGCTCGGCATTTTGGAAACCGGGCGACCACCCGAGGCTCTGGCAGGAAAATTCCCGTCCTATGCCGAGATGTTTGCCCAGATGGTCGGCGCGACCGCGCCTGAGCACTGGAAATTTGAGTATTATGTGGCTCTTGAAGGCGAATTGCCGCCAAGTCCCGACACCTGCAATGCCTGGCTGATCACCGGTTCCAAATTTGGTGCCTACGAAGACTATCCATGGATTCATGCGCTCAAGGCCTTCATCGTCAAGGCCTATGTCGCAGGGGTGCCAATGGTCGGTATTTGTTTTGGGCATCAGATATTGGCTGAGGCGCTCGGTGGCAAGGTAATCAAATCTGAAAAAGGCTGGGGCGTAGGTCATCAGGCCTATCAATGGAGCACGACCAAACCCGATTGGCTGGCCGCGACGGATCTTGCCGGACAGGATGCCTTCTCTATTCTTGCCTTCCATCAGGATCAGGTGGTTGAAGTCCCGCCACAAGCGGAGGTGATCGCGTCGAATGATTTCTGCCCGGCTGCCGCGCTCGTCTATGGCGATCAGGTGCTTTCCTTTCAGGGACATCCCGAATTCAGCGCCGACTTCGTTGCAGATCTGATCGAGGAAAAGCGGGACGATGTTCTGGGGGCGTCCATCGCAGACAAGGCAGCAACGTCACTCGCACAACCAATCGACAGAGTGGCCATCGGTGCGGGGATCGTGGAATTTCTCAAAGCGCGAGAAGCCGAATGGATCAACAAAAAGGCGGCAAACGCCGGATAATATAAGATAAGCGCAGAGGGGCGCAGCAATCATGTTGGACAAACGCAAATTCTTTATCGGCGGGGAATGGGTAGCCCCGATCTCTGCTACGGATCTGGATGTCATCAATCCGGCAACCGAGGAGGTGATCGCGGTTATTTCCATGGGAAGCGAAGCCGATGCCGATGCGGCTGTGATGGCTGCAAACGCCGCTTTTCCAGGCTTTTCAAAAACAACCAAGGTCGAGCGCATTGACCTGCTGGAAAGCATTCTGGCGGTCTATAAAACGCGTTACGATGAAATGGCCGACGCCATCACCGCCGAGATGGGAGCGCCTTGCAAGCTTTCCCATGCGGCACAGGCAGGTGTCGGGGTCGGGCATCTGCAAGGCTTTATTGATGCGCTGAAAGAGTATGAATTTGAAAGCACCTGTTGTGGCGATATCATTCTGCGCGAACCCATCGGGGTGTGCGGCCTGATCACGCCGTGGAACTGGCCGATGAACCAGATGGTGCTGAAAATCGCTCCGGCGCTGGCCGCTGGCTGCACTATGGTGCTCAAACCATCCGAATTGACGCCGCTTTCGGCGATGCTCTATGCGGAAATTCTGCATGAGGCGGGCGTGCCAAAAGGCGTGTTCAACCTTGTGAATGGTGAAGGGCCGGTGGTCGGCTCGGCTCTCTCGCGCCACAAGGATGTGCAGATGATGTCCTTTACCGGCTCGACACGTGGTGGGGTGGCCGTGACAAAGGATGCTGCGGATACCGTCAAACGCGTGGCTCTGGAGTTGGGTGGCAAGAGCCCGAATGTGGTGTTTGCCGATACGCCAGACCTGCAAAGCTCGGTCACCCGAGGCGCGCGCGCCGTGTTCAACAATACCGGCCAGTCCTGCAATGCGCCAACCCGCATGCTGGTTGAGAAAAGCGTCTATGACGAGGCAATGCAGATCGCCAAGGCCGCAGCAGAAGCAACTGAGGTCGGCGATCCCTCCGAGGATGGCGCTCATATCGGACCGCTGGTGAGCCAGATGCAATATGACAAAGTGCAGGCTCTCATTCAGAAAGGCATTGATGAAGGCGCCACCCTGCTGGCGGGAGGAACGGGTAAACCGGAAGGGCGCAATGTGGGTTATTTCTGCAAACCAACCGTTTTTGGCAACGCCACCAACGAGATGACCATCGCGCGGGAAGAAATCTTCGGCCCAGTGCTGACGATGATCCCGTTTGAGGGCGAAGAGGAAGCCATCGCCATTGCCAATGACACACCCTATGGTCTGGCTGCTTTCATCGAAACGGGAGACGAAGCGCGCGGTATGCGCGTCGCCAAGGCCTTGAGGGCCGGCATGGTGCGCCTCAATGGCTCCGACATCAATTGGGGCAGCCCCTTTGGTGGTTACAAGATGAGCGGATTGGGCCGTGAAGGCGGCCATTTCGGCATGGATGATTTTCTTGAGATCAAGGCGGTCTCGCGCCCCTGATTGGGAAGATCAATTCCAGACGATAAAGGGGCCACAAGGCCCCTTTTTTACAAAGCAAATCTCAAGATGTTTTATGGTCGTGCTGGCGTGCCGATCCTGTCGCGCATTTTGTAATAGAGCATCGCCATGACCAGAAGGGCATGGCGCAAGTGCCGTCCGCCGGGGAAGGGGTAGGTCGGTACATGTTCCATGGCGTCAAACCGGCTTGCCTGTCCGTCAATCAGGTCGGCCACCAGCTTTCCTGCGATGGTGGCAATAGCCACTCCATGGCCGGAGAAGCCGCTGGCATTGATGATATTCTTGTCGAGCTTGGCAAAGTAGGGCATGCGGTTGACCGTGATCCCCAGCGTACCACCCCAGCCATAATCGATCCGCGCATCCTTCAATTGCGGATAGATTTCCAGCATCGGTTGACGCACGAAGGACTTGATATCCTCGGGGAACTTGAAGCTATAGGTTTCTCCTCCCCCAAACAGCATGCGCTTGTCTGCGGATAGACGATAATAATTGATGACGAACTTGCTGTCTGCCACGCCGAGATCATCCCGGATCAGCTCCCGCGCCAGTCCCTCATCGAGCGGTTCGGTGGCGATGATATAATTGTTCATTGGCATCACGCGAGCGGCGACCTTCGGGACCAGACTTTCGATATAGCCATTGCAGGCGATGATCAGATGCTTGGCCTTGACGTGGCCTTGGGTGCATTTGATCGTGACGGTGTCTCCCTTTTCAATAGACTGCACTTCGCTATTCTCGAAAAGGATCGCGCCTGCCTTACGCGCAGCAGTTCCAAGACCTAAGGCATAGTTGAGCGGATGCAGATGGGCGGCAAACATATCCACCATACCCCCATAATAGGCGGTCGAGCCAACCATCTCCTCCACCTCAGCCTTGTTGACATAGCGAATATGCTCATAGCCATATTCGCAATTGAGCTTGTCGACATAGGCTTTGGAGTCTTCGGCATAATGGGGCTTGTGGTCGGCGTGCAGCGTGCCGGGCTTGAGGTCGCAGGCAATGTCGTGATCCGCAATCAGATCCTTGACCATCTGGATGCCATCCACCGCGATATCCCACAAAAGACGGGCATCGGCGGTTCCGACCATTTTCTCCAGCGTATCTTGCTCCAGGCGCTGGCCGGTGCAGACCTGACCACCATTGCGCCCCGAAGCCCCCCAGCCAACCCGATGGGCTTCCAGCAGAATGACTTTGTGCCCCTGTTGGGCAAGATGCAGGGCTGATGAAAGCCCGGCATAGCCTCCACCAATCACGCAGATATCACATTGTTGCTCTCCCTTCAGAGAGGGCAGAGGATCGTGCGGGTTGGCTGTGGCGGCGTAATAACTGTCTGGATAGGTCCCCTGCTTGTCGTTGCCATGCAGAAAACCGCCCTTGGGGCTGCTAAGACTCATGAAAGCACCTATTGCAATGCGTGCTGTGTGGGAGAGGCTTTGCACTTCGGCCTTTGGCCTTGGCTCAATGCCTCCCCCACAGGGTAGAGTTATTTATAAAGATCGCGGGCCTTGATGTCGGCCAATGTCAAATCAAGACATTTGGCGGCTTTGTTGACCAGCTCATCAATTTCGCTGTTGGAGATGACCAGTGGCGGCGCGATAATCATGGTATCGCCCACATGGCGCATCACCAGCCCGTTATTGAAGCAATGTTCACGGCAAATGAGTCCGACGGTTCCCTTGCTGGCGGCAAAAGGCGCACGGGCAGCTTTGTCTGGCGTTAGCTCAAGTGCGGCAACAAGCCCCTTGGAGCGGGCTTCCCCGATCAGCGGATGATCGCCCAGCGCGGCCCATTTCTCTGCCAGATAAGGCGCTGCCCGGTCGCGCACGCCTTCAACGATATGTTCGCGCTCCATGATTTCGAGATTCGTTAAGGCAGCTGCGCAGGCCACCGGATGGCCTGAATAGGTGTAGCCATGGGCAAATTCTCCCCCATGGGCAATGAAGCCTTCGGCCACACGATCCGAGACCAGCACACCTGCTATAGGCAGATAGCCAGAGGAGAGCCCCTTGGCGATGGTCATCAGATCGGGTTTGATCTGGTAGGTGTCCGAGCCAAACCAGTTGCCCGTACGCCCGAAGCCACAGATCACTTCATCGGCAATCAGCAGAATGTCGCGTTCATCGCAAATGCGCTGGATTTCCGGCCAATAGCTGTCCGGTGGAATGACTACGCCTCCCGCCCCCTGAATGGGCTCGGCGATAAAGGCCGCAACCTTGTCTTCGCCGATCCGGTCAATTTCTTCCTCAAGAGCGCGGGCGCGCATCAGGCCGAAGTCTGCCGGATCCATGTCCCCACCTTCGCCATACCAGTAGGGCTGGTCGATATGGGTGATATCGGGAATGGGCAATCCGCCTTGCGCATGCATGCCCTTCATGCCGCCCAGAGAGGCCGCAGCCACCGTGGAGCCGTGATAGGCATTCTTGCGAGCGATGATGACCTTCTTGTCAGGCTTGCCCATGCTGGCCCAATAATGGCGCACCATGCGCACCACCGTGTCGTTGGATTCCGAGCCGGAATTGCCATAGAAGACATGATTGATATGAGGTGGTGCCAACGAGGCAAGTTTTTCCGAAAGGGCCACCACTGGCGGGTGGGAGGTCATGAAAAAGGTGTTGTAATAGGGCAGCTGCTCCATCTGCCGCATCGCAGCTTCCTGAATTTCCTTGCGCCCATAGCCGACATTGACACACCAGAGCCCGGCCATGCCATCCAGCATCCGGTTGCCTTCGCTGTCATAAAGATACACGCCCTCGGCACGGGTGATGATGCGCGCGCCTTTTTCATTGAGCTCCTGGGTATCTGTAAAAGGATGCAGATGATGGGCGGCATCCTTTTGTTGCAGCTCTTGGGTCGGTGGCAGGTTGGCCATGAAAGTCATGTTGGTCTCCCGTCTCTGGATGCCACTCTTTGATGGCGGCTGGACAGATGGCGATTGGCAAAGGCAAAGGGTGAATTAGACAGTCAGCAGCAAGTGCTCGCGCTCCCATGGGCTGATGACCTGATTGAATTCTTCCGATTCATGCAGCTTGATCTGGCTGTAGATGGTGACGAAATCCGGCCCCAAAAGATCGTGCAACTGCTCGTTCTTCTCCAGCCGCCCAAGTGAATGATGCACCGAGCGCGGCAACGAGAAGGGCATGTGATGAGCATGATGCTGCAATTGCGGCTTGGGCTTGTCTTTGTTGATGATGCCCAGAAGGCCGCAGGCCAGACTGGCGGCAATCGCCAGATACGGATTCGTATCCGCGCCAACAAGGCGGTTTTCGATGCGCCGGTTCTTGGGCGAAGAGTTGGGAATGCGCAAGCCAACGGAGCGGTTGTCAATGGACCATTCCAGATTGATGGGCGCGGAATCGCCCGCCAGCAAACGGCGGTAGCTGTTCACATAAGGCGCAAGGATGCTCATCACGTCCGGCAGATATGTCTGCTGGCCTCCGAGGAAGTGATAAAACAGCTCACTCGGCTCGCCATCTTCATTGGAGAAGACATTGGCGCCGGTCTTGGCGTCCACCACGCTCTGGTGGATATGCATGGCGCTGCCCGGCTCGTTATCCATCGGCTTGGCCATGAAGGTGGCATAACAATCATGCCGGAAGGCCGCTTCACGAATAAGGCGTTTAAAGACGAAAATCTGGTCGGCAAGATCAAGCGGATTGCCATGAATGAGGTTGATCTCAAGCTGCCCAGCGCCGCCTTCCTGAATGACCGTGTCGATCTCCAGACCCTGCGCTTCAGCGAAATCATAGATATCCTCTATAATGCGGTCATATTCGTCTACCGCAGCAATGGAATAGGCCTGCCGCCCAACAGATTGCCGTCCGGAGCGCCCGATGGGGGGCTCAAGTGGGTAATCAGGGTCGGAATTGCGCTTGGTCAGATAGAATTCCAGCTCTGGCGCAACAACAGCATTCCAGCCCATCGCCTCAAAGCCGCCGATCACACGGCGCAAAACATTGCGCGGGGCCAGCTCCACCGGCTCGCCTTCCAGCGTGTACAGATCGTGGATGACCTGCACCGTCGGATCGTTGGCCCAGGGCACTGAACGCACCGTGGAGAGATCCGGCACCAGCTGGATATCCCGTTCCATCATGAAATCCTGCCGGTCTTCCATTTCGATATAGGCGCCGGTGATGGTCTGGAAGAAAATGGATGTCGGTAGATAGGTCGGATTGAGGCCTGAAAATTTCGAGGCTGGCATGGCCTTGCCGCGCGCAATGCCCACGATGTCGGGCACGACGCACTCGACTTCATCAATGTGGCGCGAGCGCATCCATTCGCGCACCTCTTCTGCCTTTTGCGGCAAGGGAATGCCGTCTCCCAGACTGCTACTGTCGGACGGGGTAGGGGTAGGAGCTTTGGGTGTCTTGTCTTCTGAGCTGGTCATGAAATTACCTGTTGAAGTCAAATCGCAGCCAGTGCGATTGCATTTGTAACGTATCGCAGGATGTGATCACAAAGCAAGGAAAATTTGTGATCACAAATTGAGAGACTTTGCACTTTTATTGCCTTGCCCCTTTCGCGGAAGCGCAAAGAAAGGCTGGCAGCGGTCAGTCTGCGGGTAATCGGAGGATTTGGAAAGGGGGTGTCTTACAGATCATCGCTCAGTAGCAAAGTGCCCTGATGTACATCTTCCGAGATGGCTGTGCGCAGGGCTGCGCTATCGCCCTGTTGCAGGGCGTCAATAGCCTGTTTGTGTTGGTCAATCAGGTTCGCTGTGCCGTGTCGCCCATAAACAAGACGCATGAAAGGACCAAATTGCATCCAGACATTTTCCACCAGTTTGATGATGACATCGGACCGGGCCATTTCATAAAGGGCAAAGTGAAAAGCGTGATTGCCCCGCATGTAGCCTTCAACATCGCCATTTTCCAGACAGGCATCAATGGCATCGTCAATGGTGATCAAACGTTGGATTTCGGCCTCGGTCACATTGGGTAGGGCCATCTCTGCCAGTTCTGGCTCCAGCAGGGAGCGGGTGAGGTTGATCTCGTGATATTTCTTCTCGGTCATGGCGGGAATGGAAACCCGCCGGTTGCCGTGGCTTTCAAGCGCGCCTTCTGCTGTCAGACGACGCACGGCGTCACGCACCGGCATGGGGGAAACTTCCAAGTTATCCGCAAGACCACGCAGGGTCACTGCTTTGCCCGGCAGGAAGCCGCCAAACAGCAGGCGCTCACGCAGGGCCTGATAGATCCGCTCGTGCGCGGTCAGCGGCCTGGCCTCTGCTTCAGCCGCGCTTTCCGGTGTCGTGTCAGGTTGTACGATCTCATCCTTGGTCATGGCTCCTTTATACCGGCGCTTCTCGAACATGCAAAGACAATTTGATCGAAAAGGCTTGCGGCAAGGAAAATTTTGTGATCAAATTTTGCAATAATGGCCAAAAAGGCCAATCGGGCGACAACAGCCCATCGCAATCATCACAATTCCCGATAGAATCGAGGGGACTTACACGATGGCAGACAAAGCAGGCAAGCTTTTCTCCAAAACCGCACTCGCTGTAGCGGCGCTGCTTACCGCAACAGGCACAGGGATCGCGGCGGACAAAGAACTCCATATTTTCAACTGGTCGGATTATATCGACGAATCCATTATTAGCGATTTTGAAGCGGAAACCGGAATCAAGGTCACCTATGACGTGTTTGATTCCAACGAGGTGCTCGAAACCAAATTGCTGGCAGGCTCCACCGGCTATGACATTGTGGTTCCGACCGGCACATTCCTTCAGCGCCAGATTCAGGCCGGCGTTTTTCAGAAGCTGGACAAATCTAAGCTGCCCAATCTGAAGAATATGTGGGACGCGGTCTCCGAACGCACCGCAGCCTATGATCCGGGCAATGACTATTCCATCAACTATATGTGGGGCACCACCGGCGTTGGCTTTAACGTAGCAGCAGCCAAGGAACGCATGGGCGATATGCCGCTCAACACATGGGACATGGTCTTCAAACCGGAAGTCGCGGCCAAATTCGCCGATTGCGGCATTTATATTCTGGATGCACCTACCGAAGTCATTCCGCTGACCCTCATGTATATGGGGAAAGATCCCAACAGCCATGACAAGGACGATATCGCCGCCGCCGAGGAGCTGCTGCTTTCCATTCGCCCTTATGTTCAGAAATTCCATTCTTCTGAATATATCAACGCGCTGGCCAATGGTGACATCTGTCTGGCCATCGGATGGTCGGGCGATGTCTTCCAGGCCCGCGACCGTGCGGCAGAAGCGGATAATGGCGTCGAAGTCAATTACATCATCCCCAAGGAAGGGGCTCAGATGTGGTTCGACCAGATGGCCATTCCGGCCGATGCGGCAAATGTGGAAGAAGCCCACACCTTCCTCAACTACATCATGCGCCCGGACGTGATCGCCAAAGCCTCAAACTATGTCTATTACGCCAATGGCAACAAGGCTTCCCAGGAGCTGCTTGAAGAAGATGTTATAGGCGATCCTGCGGTCTATCCCGATGAGGAAACAACAGCAAAGCTGTTTGTACATATGCCTTACCCGCCAAAAATCCAGCGTGTGGTTACTCGCGCATGGACCAAGGTGAAATCAGGACAGTAAGGAAGACGCGCCGGGCCTTTTGGGCCCGGCTTTTCCGTCTGAGCCTCCTTTGCGGTGAGGCAAACTGTTTGCCGATTGCAGGGCACAGTCAGATATTTGGCAAGGCGCGCAGCGTGGTGGCCGCGTGCCGGGCTTCTGCGTGAGCCAGTGGCGTAAATTGGCATTGTATGTGGTTCGAGGGCATCGCCTAAAGCCTCCCTTTATGGTGTCCATCGGGCATTTGGATAGCGAGAGTGAGAATGAATGGTTCCCCCAATTCCGGATCCGGCTGCAATTTTGCGCCCTGGAGTGATCCGAAAGAAAAGCCGCTGATACGGTTTGACGCCGTCACCAAGAAATTCGGCGACTTCGTCGCTATCGACAATTTGAATTTGAAAATTTACGAGCGTGAATTTTTCGCTCTGCTTGGCCCCTCCGGCTGTGGCAAGACGACGCTGATGCGCATGCTTGCCGGTTTTGAACAACCGACCATGGGCTCCATCATGATGCGGCAGCAGCATCTGACAGACATCCCGCCCCATCGGCGCCCCGTCAACATGATGTTCCAGTCCTATGCGCTCTTCCCGCACATGAGTGTGGAGCAGAATATCGCCTTCGGTCTCAAGCAGGAGAAGCGCCCCAAGGCAGAGATCAAAGACCGGGTCGAGGAAATGATCGCGCTGGTGCAGTTGCAGGCCTTTGCCAAGCGCAAGCCGCACCAGCTTTCAGGCGGTCAGAGGCAACGCGTGGCGCTGGCCCGTTCCCTCGCCAAGAAACCCAAGCTTTTATTGCTCGATGAACCCTTGGGGGCGCTCGACAGAAAGCTGCGTGAGCAGACCCAGTTCGAGTTGATGACCATTCAGGAGAAGCTCGGTACGACCTTTGTAATCGTCACTCATGATCAGGAAGAAGCGATGACGGTGGCGAGCCGTATTGCGCTGATGGATCAGGGCAAGCTGGTGCAGGTCAGTACGCCACGGGAAATCTATGAAACGCCGAACAGTCGGTATGTGGCTGATTTTCTGGGCGACGTGAATATCATCGGCGGGCACATTCTGGGGCCGGACGACAAGGAAGACGACATCGTTCAGCTCGCATGGCATGAAGATTATGCCCCCTTGCGCATTCGCCTGCCGCAGCCGGTCAGTTTCCCCGAAAAGGGAACGGAAAGGTGGGTGGCCGTGCGTCCTGAAAAAGTGCGCATCACCAAGGAATATCCCACCGACACCCACAATATCCTCAAGGGTAAGGTGCTCGATATCGCCTATACCGGCAACATCTCCACCTATCATGTGGAGACAGAAGACGGCCAGATCATCAAGTCGCAGGAAGCCAATCTGGAGCATCTGCATCGCCGTGCCATCACATGGGACGATGAGGTCTATGTGCATTGGCGCGCTGGCGGCTGCGTGTTGTTGGAGCGATGAGGTCATGAGCGAATTGAGCAACATCACCGAAGGGGCTGGCCTGATGACCAATGGCCAGCCGGACAGCCCGAAAACACAGCGCCGCATGAGCTTGCCAAAAAATTGGGGCCGCTGCCTGCTGATTCTGGTGCCTTATATCTGGCTGCTGGTTCTGTTTCTTGTGCCATTCATCATCGTGGTCAAGATTTCCCTGTCTGATACTGCCATTGCCATGCCACCTTATGTGCCAACCTTCGCTTGGTCCGAGGGTTGGACGGGCTTCTGGAATATGATTTCAGGCTGGGATCTGGAGAATTTCACATGGCTGATGGAGGATGATCTCTATTGGAAGAGTTATCTTTCCAGTCTCGAAATTGCGGTGGTGTCCAGCCTGCTGGCCTTGCTGATCGGCTATCCGATTGCCTATTCCATGGCGCGGGCTCCCAGCGAATGGCGGCCCACATTGTTGATGCTGATCATCCTGCCCTTCTGGACGAGTTTCCTCATTCGCGTCTATGCGTGGATCGGCATCCTAAAGAAAGAGGGGCTGCTCAATATGGCCCTGATGCATCTGGGCATCATCGACGATCCATTGACGATCCTCAACACGGACATCGCGGTCTATATCGGCATTGTCTATTCCTATCTGCCCTTTATGGTGCTGCCCCTCTATTCATCACTGGAAAAGATGGACGATTCCCTGCTTGAGGCCGCAACCGATCTGGGCTGCTCGCCCTTCAAGGCCTTCTGGCTGATCACTGTGCCGCTCTCCATGCCGGGCATTCTGGCCGGTTGCTTCCTTGTCTTCATTCCGGCGGTGGGAGAGTTCGTCATCCCCGATCTTTTGGGCGGTTCCAACACGTTGATGATCGGCAAGACCCTGTGGGTGGAATTCTTCTCCAACCGCGACTGGCCGGTGGCCTCTGCCGTTGCCGTGATCCTGCTCATCCTGCTGGTGGTGCCCATCGTGCTGTTCCAGCGGCAGCAGGAAAAGCAACAGGAAAAGGGAGCGTAACTCATGAGACGGTTCAGCTTTTTCAATGCCTCCGCGCTCACTCTGGGCTTTGCCTTTCTTTACCTGCCCATCGTGCTTTTAATCATTTTTTCGTTCAATGAGAGCCGGTTGGTGACGGTCTGGGGCGGCTTTTCAACCAAATGGTACAGTGCCGTATTTGCCAACAAGGGCTTCATGGATGCAGCGTGGGTCACGGTGCGGGTTGGGCTTGTTTCGGCAACGCTTGCCACCATCCTTGGCACCATGGCGGCCCTGGTGCTGGTGCGGGCAGGGCGCTTCCCCGGCAAGACGCTTTTTTCAGGCATGGTCTATGCGCCGCTGGTGATGCCTGAAGTGATCACCGGTCTATCACTGTTGCTATTGTTCGTCTCGCTCGATTTCGATCGTGGCTTCTGGACGGTTATACTGGCTCATGTCACCTTCTCCATGTGTTACTCCGCCGTGGTGATATCCTCGCGGCTGGTCACATTCGACATGTCTCTGGAAGAAGCGGCCATGGATTTGGGCGCAAGCCGCATGGCGACTTTCTTCCAGATCACCGTGCCGATCATTTTGCCATCTATCGTGTCTGCATGGCTCTTGAGCTTCACATTGTCTCTGGATGATCTGGTGATCGCCTCCTTTACCTCCGGTCCGGGGGCTACGACCTTGCCCATGAAGATCTATTCTCAGGTGCGTCTTGGGGTGACCCCTGAAATCAACGCCCTTTCAACCATCCTCGTGGTGCTGGTTTCAACGGGTGTCATCGCTGCGTCGCTTCTGACCAAACGGCGCGAAGTGCAACGCCGTCGCGAGGAGAGGGCTGCTGTTGCAGGCGGCTAAAGGGGTGATCTTTAGGTCTATGGCTTGAGCTTAGGCTTATGGCGACTTGAGAAACACCTAAATGACAAACAAGGTAGAAAAGGACGCAACGGTCTCGGGCGCGAAACCGTTGCTTGCAAGCGGCTAACCCTGTAAGCCTGTTTATCCAATCGATCCGGGCTGCAAAGGCCAATTGAACAAACGAGACACTCATGCTGAAGACCGAAAAGACAAACCAGCAAACCATCAGCTTCAAGGCCGAGGCCGAGGCCTTCCTCAAGGCCCACCCGGATCTGGTCAAGGTGGAAATGCTTTTGCCCCGCTTCTGCGGCTCCTTGATGGGCAAATGGTTGCCTGCAAACATGCTGACAAAGCTTGCCGATGGCGCCGTGCGCCTGCCCCGTTCCACCGCTGCCCTTGATATCTGGGGCGATGATGTGCCAGCAGTCGGCATTGCGCTGGAGAAGGGGGACCCGGATGGGGTTTGCATGCCAGTGCCCGGCACCCTTTGCATGGTGCCATGGGCCAGCGAGCCCACCGCGCAGGTGCTGGTGACCATGAAGGATCTGGTGACGGGGGAAGACTGCGGCTATGACACCCGTGGCACTCTCGCCCGTATGCAGCAGCGTTTTTCTCAAAAAGGGCTGACGCCGGTCGTTGCCACAGAGCTGGAATTCTATCTCATAGATGGCGAAACAACCGCCACCGGTCACCCGCAAGGGCCCATGGTGCCCGGTCTTGGCGAACGCCTGACGGGCAGTCAGGTCTATAATATGGACATCATCGCCGCCTTTGAACCGGTTCTGGCCGAAATCTATCAGGCCTGCCAGATCCAGAATATTCCCGCCGAGACGACCATTTCCGAATTCGGTCCCGGCCAGTTCGAGATGAACCTGTTGCATGTGCCAAGCGCTCTGGAAGCGGCGGACCACTGCATGCTGTTCAAGCGGGTCGTGCGCAATGTGGCACGTAAACATGGCTTGGATGCGACCTTTATGGCCAAACCCTATGCCCATTCGGCGGGGAATGGCTTCCATATCCACATGTCTGTGCAGGATGAAGAGGGCACCAACATTTTTGGCGGCGACAGTGACGTTGAGGCCAATCTGCCCTTGCGTCATGCTATCGGTGGCTTGCTCAAACATATGCGCGAATGCCAGATCCTTTATGCGCCTCACGCCAACAGCTATCGACGCTTTCAACCCGAAAGCTATGCGCCGACAACCCCATGCTGGGGCTATGACCATCGAGCCGTGGCCATCCGCGTGCCCACCGCCAAGGGCGCAGCAGCCCGCCTTGAACATCGGGTTGCGGGGGCGGATGCCAATCCCTATCTGGTGATTGCATCCCTTCTGGCTGGCGCTCTGACCGGCTTTGACGAAGCCATCGATCCAGGTGAGCCGGTTGAAACGCTGGAGGATGTGGCTGCCAACAAACCGCTGACGCCCATCTGGCAGGAAGCCATCGCCAGCTTTGGAACTTCTGAATGGGCCGAGGCGTTGTTCGGGCAGGATTTCCATGTCTGCTACACGCACGCGCGCGAAGCAGAGGAACGGATCGTATCGGCAGCCATCACCGATTTTGAATGCCGGACTTATCTTAGAATGGTTTGAGCAAAGGAGGACGGTGCTGCGCGTAAAAGCAGCCGTCATCAACAGAATATATTCATATATTTATAGGGTTGCACGGAAAGCCGAATATGCTTCAGGATTGCTGTGGTGTAGGCTTGCATTATAGGGGAGAAGAGAAATGTTAGAAAATATCTATTGGATCATCTTTGGGGCGGTTATCGCTCTGGGCGCTTTCTGGCTGTTCATGATGTGGTTTCGATCACCCAAGGATGGCCGCTGGTCTCGTGGAGAGAAATAGACCGGAAGCCGTGCCGTATATCAAAAGGGTGGTTGCCTGAAGAGGGAAAAGCTGCGCGCTTTTCGCAAGGCGCAAGGCGCAAGGCGCAAGGCGCAAGGCGCAAGGCGCAAGGCGCAAGGATTGGTCCCTGACGTAAGGCGTCTTCCAGCATGACCTGACTGCCGCGTCCGGTATGTGAAAAATTCATCGGGTGACGGGGCTTGATCGGCCTGTCGTCCGGCTGCGCATGTCAAACTTGCCGCTCTTATAGATTTTCCCTTGCCTCTCACACAAGAAACTCTCATAAATGCGCCGACGTCCGCACAGTCGATCTCTTGTGCTCCGAGGCGTCCGTCTGCAAGAAAAGCCGCACATGAGAGGACCCGCCATGGCCATTCGTCTTGACGCAACCGATAGCAATTTCAATGCCGCCTTTGCTGATTTGCTGGCAATGAAACGGGAAGTCTCCGATGATGTCGATGCCATCGTTCGCGATATTATCGATGAGGTCCGGGCGAGAGGCGATGACGCCCTTTACGATTATACAGCCAAGTTCGATCGCTTTGATGCGCGCTCAAAAGGCCTGCGCATTAGCGAGGCTGAAATAGAGGCTGCCGTCGCCAAGGTTGATCCTGAGGTGATGAAGGCGCTGGAGCTGGCCGCAGAGCGCATCCGCTCTCACCATGCACGCCAACTGCCGAAAGACGATTTCTATGAAGACGCGCTCGGGGTTAAGCTCGGCTCGCGCTGGAACGCCATTGAGGCGGTCGGGCTCTATGTGCCTGGCGGGCTGGCGGCTTACCCCTCTTCGGTTCTGATGAATGCGGTGCCGGCCAAGGTGGCCGGTGTTGAACGCCTCGTGATGGTGGTGCCAACCCCTGATGATGTGCTCAACCCGCTGGTGCTGGCCGCAGCCAAGCTGGCTGGCGTGGACGAGATCTACCGTATCGGTGGCGCACAGGCCGTGGCTGCGCTGGCCTATGGCACACAAAGCATCGCGCCGGTCTACAAGATTGTTGGTCCCGGTAATGCCTTTGTGGCGGCTGCCAAACGCCGCGTCTTCGGGCTCGTGGGCATCGACATGATCGCTGGGCCATCCGAAGTGCTCATTCTGGCCGACAAGAATAATGACCCTGATTGGCTGGCTGTCGATCTGATGGCGCAGGCCGAGCATGACAAGGTGGCACAAGCCATCTTGATCACCGATGATGCAGCCACAGCCGACGCCGTCGAGGAAGCTGTCAAGCGCCTGTTGACCACGTTGCCAAAGGCCGAGATCGCCGGAGCGAGTTGGGCCGATTATGGTGCCGTGATCACTGTGCCCGATTGGGAAACCGGCATGGCGCTGGCCAACCGCATCGCACCCGAGCATCTGGAGCTGGCGATGGATAACGCCCCCGATTATCTGGACAAGGTACGCAATGCGGGCGCAGTGTTTGTTGGCCATTATACGCCGGAAGCAGTGGGCGATTATGTCGGTGGCTCCAACCATGTCTTGCCAACGGCGCGCTCGGCTCGCTTCTCGTCCGGCCTCTCCACGCTTGATTTCGTCAAGCGTACATCCGTGCTTGAATGCAACGTGGAGAATCTGCGCCAGATCGGCCCAGCGGCCGTGACCCTTGCCCGTCAGGAAGGGCTGGAAGCGCATGCCCGCTCTGTTGCTAAACGATTGAACATGGAATAACTGGCCGGAAAGCTCGAATTTCGTGCTACCCCTTAAGCAGAAAGTTTGACTCCAGCAGCCAAGTTGGGCAAACATGCCTGCCGAATGCTCGGGATAATAACGCATGGTGCAAAATGGCTGAACGGGAAGAGGAGGTTGATCATATGCAGACCTCCGATCAGCAGCAGGGCGTCAAGTCTTGCGAAATGAATGCTCAGGATACCGGTCAGGGACCGTTTTCCCTTTGCATGATCGTGCTGGACCCGACATCCATTCAACCGGCCACTCCCGATATCGAGCATGAGCGCTCTGTTGCCATTTACGATCTTGTCGAGGAAAATAATTTCCACCCCGTCGGTCATGACGAGGGCGGGCCCTACAGGCTTGATCTTTCTATGATCGAGCGGAAACTGGTGATGGATATCAAGCTTGAGAATGGCGACCAGATTGCCACGCATATTCTCTCCTTGACCCCATTTCGCCGCATCATCAAGGATTATTTCCTGATCTGCGATAGCTATTATGAAGCCATAAAAACCGCCACGCCGAGTAAGATCGAAGCCATAGATATGGGACGTCGTGGATTGCACAATGAGGGATCCCAGATCCTGCAAGCCCGTCTCGATGGGAAGATCGAAACGGACTTTGCCACCGCGCGGCGCCTATTTACGCTGATCTGCGCATTGCATTGGCGGGGGTAGCATGGTTCTTGGTCTCATTGGGCCCGATCTTCGCCCCGACTCCATATTGTTTGCTTGCGGCATGAATGCCATTCGCTCGCCGATGGCGGCAGCCCTTGCCAAACACCTTTTCCCCGGCACCTTCTATGTGCAGTCTGTCGGTGTGCGCTGCGGCAAGCCCGACCCTTTTGCTGCGGCTGTTATGGAAGAAATCGGTCTGGATATATCCGAACATGAACCCAGCTGCTTTGATGATCTGGAAGACAGCTATTTCGACCTGATCGTCTCTCTGGCACCGGAAGCCCACCACAGGGCGCTTGAATGGAGCCGTGGGCATGCGGTTGAAACGGAATATTGGCCGACCATGGATCCTGCTCTGGTGACAGGCTCACGCGAGCAGATCATGGATTCCTATCGTGCGGTGCGCGATGGCCTTATCGTCAAGCTCAAGGATCGCTTCGAATGGATCACCGACATCAAGGCGTGACGCACCGGGGAGCGGGGGAAGGGGTCCTGACGGCTCTGCCAGACAAAGAATTCATGAAGGTCTGCTGAAGAACAGATGAGACTTTCTGCCGCTCTAACGGCAGATTTCGCGAAAAATGCGTGAAGCGATTGCACTCAAATCCGCTTTGGACTAGATTGCGCGCAATCTCATTGATAAGAACGGAATGCATCGGGTCGAATTCTTGCATGGATGCAAGCGGATTCATGCTAAAGTCAATTATCAAGCAAATCTGCGGGATGGATGGGGATTGTAGCCAATTCGGGCGCAAGGCGCTCACGCATTGGTGGCCTTACCGTCTCGCTCCTCTTGCCAGAAGCCACAAGGGCATGTACCCAATGTGGCCAAATCGGGCAAAGGTGAAACAAAGATGAGGATTATGCGTTGTTGTTGCGCATAGTCTTTTCTAACAGAAAAACAACCTAAAAGGATTGAATTACGCTTATGGCGAAAGAAGAAGTATTGGAATTTCCCGGTGTTGTAACCGAATTGCTGCCAAACGCCACTTTCCGCGTGAAACTGGAAAATGACCATGAAATCGTGGCTCATACGGCAGGGCGTATGCGTAAAAACCGTATTCGCGTGCTGGCTGGCGACAAGGTTCAGGTGGAAATGACTCCATATGACCTGACCAAGGGTCGTATTACCTATCGCTTCAAATAAGAGCTCAGCGCAAGCGGGAAGGTATCCGCTGCGCGCTTCTGTTCTGTTTGGCCTGTCATTCCCCCGCCACGGGGTGGTCAACGACTTATTGAAGGCGGTGAAAATGGCGCAAAGATCCGTTCCTTGCGTTCAGGCCAGCCCTACGGGGGCAGGTCCATCTGTCATTGTGTAAATGCCTGAAGCGCATAGGGGCCGAGCTGCCCGTTGCGCTCAAGCCCTATGAATACTGATAGCGTTATGACTGATTCTCATCGCCTTGTTCTGGCGTCTGCCTCACCACGCCGTTTGCAACTGTTGCAGCAGATCGGCATTGAGCCCTATGCGCTCAAACCAGCAGATCTGGACGAAACACCGCAAAAGAATGAACAGCCGCGCGCGCTGGCTAAACGTCTTGCTGAGGCAAAAGCCGAAGCGGTTTACAAGGCCTGCAAGGATGATCCGGATCTGGCAGGGTGCTATTACCTCGCTGCCGATACCGTCGTCGCCGTGGGACGTCGCATCTTGCCAAAGACAGAATTGGCAGAAGAGGCCTCCCAGTGTCTCACCCTGCTTTCAGGGAGGACCCATAAAGTCTTTTCGGGCATTTCCCTCATCACTCCGAAGGGAAAAACGCGCACCAAGGTTGTCACCACCAAAGTGCGTTTTAAGCGCCTCAACCATGATATTGACCCCTATATCGCTTCGGGCGAATGGCGAGGCAAGGCGGGCGGCTATGCCATTCAGGGCATCGCCGGAACCTTCGTGGTCAATCTTGTCGGATCTTACAGTTCGGTTGTCGGCCTGCCGCTGCACGAGACGGCAAATCTGCTGATCGGCGAGGGCTATCCCCTGCGGCTGAAATGGTTGGGCGGCGTTGAATAAGGCGACCAGTCTGAAGGCGCACGCCTCTTGATGCGTATCGAGGATGAAGCAAGCATGACAAAGAAACCGGAAGATGAAAAGGCGGCAGCAGGCGGCAAGGTGACCGGTATGCGTCGATCTCGTCCCTGTCCGATCTGCTCCAAGCCCTCAACAAAAGAAAACTATCCCTTCTGCTCGGATCGCTGTAAACAGGTCGATCTCAGCCGCTGGCTGACTGGTGTCTACGCCATTCCAGCAAGCGAAGAGGATGATCCTGATGAGAGCGATTTCGATCTGCAGGATTAAGGGCTTGCTGTTTTTCCTTTTTGAGCGACAAAACAAAGAGATAGTCATCGCCTTTGTGGGCATGTGTCTAATTTCTGGCGGGATTTCGGGCTTATTTTTGAAACTTTTCCTCACCAGATGAAAAAAAATGCGAAGCCCTGTAGAAAACATCAAAAGCGCACTGGACAGGGCTATATGAACCTTCTATAACGCCGAAACAAATTGCAGGGTTGCTTTGATAACCCAAGCAAGCGCTTCTGTCAGATAGCTTTTTCAAAGCGAAATGATAAAGCAAATGCCCGGATAGCTCAGTTGGTAGAGCAGCGGATTGAAAATCCGCGTGTCGGTGGTTCGAATCCGCCTCCGGGCACCATAATTTTTTCCAAGCCCGTCCCACTTATATCGACAAGTCCTTGGAATTATGGGATTTTTAGGTCTCAGATTTCTCGGAGTGTGTCAGGCGATTTCATCAGATCCGACCCGTCTGGGGCCATATTTGGTGCCATATTTGGGGCCAAGATTTTTCATGAATTCATTGATGGCCCCAATTTTAGGGTTTCATGCCACCTGATCGCTCCTGAACCAGGGAGAATTGCTGTGGCACTGACAGATCTTCAAATTCGACAACTTCGCCCCAAAGACAAGGCCTATCAATGCACCGATGGTCTCGGGCTCTATCTTGAAGTTTCCCCGAGTGGAGCGAGGCTTTGGCGATATAAATATCGCTTCATGAAGAAGCAAAAACGCCTTTCCCTTGGAAGTTATCCCGATGTGAGCCTTGCTGAGGCGCGTGACAAAAGAAATGAAGCACGAAAAAGGCTTGATGCCGGAGAGGATCCGCTTGCTGAGCGCAAGCGCGAAAAGCTCGTTGCAGCGTTCGCAGCCTCAAACACTTTCGGCGATATCGGTCGAGAATATATTAAAAAGCAGATTGCTGAAGGAAGGTCGCCCAAAACGATTGAGAAATCCAATTGGCTTATTCGGCAGTTCGCACTGATCGATGAACGACCTGTAACTGAACTAAAGCCTCTTGATATTCTCGCTGTTCTGAAGCGGCTCGAGGCGCACGGAAAGTATGAAACGGTTATGCGTTGCCGCTCCTTCGCCAGTTGTGTTTTTCGCTACGCCGTGGCGACGGGGAGGGCAGAGGAAGATCCTACAGTCGTTCTTCGAGGCGCTTTGATTAGGCCAAAGGTGACGCACTATGCGGCTATCATAGAGCCAGACGGCGTTGGCGATCTGCTTCTGGCAATCGATAACTATCCAGGCAATCCCATCTCGCGGATTGCCTTGCAGATAGTCCCACACATTATGGCGCGTCCTGGAGAATTCAGAAAGGCGCATTGGTCTGAGTTCGATCTTGATGCGGCTATCTGGAAAATCCCTGCGGAGCGCATGAAAATGCGGCGTCCTCACCAGACGCCTTTGTCAAAACAGGTCATCGCATATCTTAAACAACTTATGCCGATGACAGGCCCCAAGGGCTTTGTCTTTCCTGCCTACCATACGACTAAGCGTCCAATGAGCGAGAATACGGTCAATCAGGCACTGAGACGTATTGGCTATGCACAGGGCGAGGTGACGGCGCACGGATTTAGAACGACGGCTTCAACGCTTCTTAACGAGAGCGGTCTTTGGAGTCCTGATGCTATAGAACGCTCTCTCGCTCATGAAGATGCAAACAGCATTTGCGGTATCTACAATCGTGGTCGCTACTGGGAAGAGCGCGTCCGAATGCATCAGTGGTGGAGTGACTATCTGGATGAGCTGCGTGATAAGGCGGCAAATAGGTTGTTAATACGGCGCCGCTGATTGGTGGTTATCATAAAACCTCCTTGCCAGACGCGTCAGGCGCGGTACCAGCTCGCCATCTTGCAGGATTGGCAATCCAACGATTGACCTCTGACTCTCGCCATCCTGTGCCATGGATGCTGATCTTGATCTGTGCAGGAAAGGTCCCTTCGGCCATCTTCCGATAGATGGTTGATCGGGACAGGCCCGTTCTATCGAGAACGGTCTTAAGGCGAATAATGCGATCTGGTTGGCTCATGTCTCGCTTGGCTCCGGTTGGTTGTCTCTGACGGCTTCTGAGCCAGAAAGAACCTGTATGTGCCATTGGGCAAGAGCGCTCCGATAGGGGGCGCACTGCAGCGCAAAAAAGGCGGCAAATCGGATCGGCAGTACACTCAGCAGGAAAGGAAAAGAATTAGCATGATGCAACATGTGATCTTGTCAGGCTGCTCGGGAGGTGGGAAATCCACATTGATGGTTCTGATCGGGCGACGATGCACCGCATCAGTCCGCTTCGAGCCCATTGTGAATGATGCTGCAAAATTTTTGAATGTCGGCTTTTCAAAATATGCTTGTACGAAGACCGTTGGTTATTCAGAAACAGAAAAGGCCACGTGAAGGAGACCTATTGGATAATCTGGAAATTTTCGCCGTTGAAAATAGATGTCTCAATAGCGACCATATATCATATCTATCCTTGTTTTAAAAAATTGATAGTTACAGAATTTGGAATTTTTCCAATTATTTGATAATCACCACCCTCATAACTCACATCAATCGTATCTTCAGTCACCCACTTAATTTCAACAAAGGTTTCTGGCTCGAAAATAATGCAATTCTCAGGCAAGGATCCAGCCGAAAAACTATCTAGACGATTAAAAAATACATAAACCTCAGTTGTATAGTTAGACCCTATACCATTTCTAACCGATACTTTCTTCACGCAGTTAGATTTTTTTGAAGAGCAAATAATATTTTCTCTAGTATTGCCTTCAAGGAAGATGTCCAGAATTATTGAAATTTCTTCTCTGTACGAATAAGAGAAAAACCAAATCGTCGCAAGAGTCGCCGCAACTAAAGATAGCAAAAAATTTGTTTTCTTCATATTCATATCACGGAAGTAAAGGTTGTTGTGGATGTAGTTGCAGATAGCCTTTTATATACCCATACTCGCTTCGAGTTCGTTGATAATCGATCTCTCCGTAGTTAGGCGGAGGCCCCATAGTTTTTCCTGTGAACTCACGCCATGCCCAACCAAAATAATTTGTTTCATGCAAGCGACCAGCACTCTTCTGAAAGTCTGTAAATGACTTCCCATGAGTTGCTGCATTTTGTCCCGCCAACATGTTTCCAGCTTCTCTTAGAGTTGTGTATTTTCCATCTAACATAAAGCCATGATAAGATTTCCCCTTATGCCCAGGGTATGATGCCTTCAAATCATATTCTTGTCCGGGGAGGCTCTTGATAGCAACTATTGCGGCGCTTTCGCCCATCGCCTTATCAACCTTTGAATCATAGTAAGAGTCCATTGATTGGCCATGATACACTTTACCGACGGCCTTGCCCGTATCGGGACTTCTAAATGAATCCCAATACCTAGTTTTGAATTGCCCCTAGAATTGTAGACACCTTGGGGCTTCAAATCTTTTGTCTCTCGTATTCGACAGGCGAGAGCATTCCGTTTGTAGCGTGTTTGCGTTTTGGATTGTAGAACATTTCGATGTAGTTGAAGATGTCTCGCCTCGCATCAGCCCTTGTTCCGCCATATGTCCGCAAGTCCAAGTCTATCGAGGCAGCCTTGCCCTGGCTGTATCTCAAGGGCATATCGACCGGTGAGATGGAGGACGCTCTGAAGGCACTTCTCGGGCCGGACGCGACCGGGTTCTCTGCCAAGACAATATCTCGGCTGAAGAAACAATGGGCGGCAGAGTATGAGGATTGGCGCAAAGCTGACATCAGCCGTGATGAATGGGTCTACATCTGGGCGGACGGCATTTACAGCGGCCTGCGTGGCACTGATGACCGGCTCTGTGCCCTGGTGGTGATCGGGGTGAACTCGCGAGGTGAAAAGCATTTTCTGGCTATCGACGATGGCGTCCGCGAATCCACCC
>NZ_FOVR01000005.1 GCF_900115225.1 Cohaesibacter marisflavi
GACCACCAATCAAGCTTCTAAAAACGTAACGAGCTCTTTGTCTCATTCGGTCCATAAGGACCTCAAGACCAAGCCGTCCACGTTTCTCTTTAGTCATTCCATATTGTCAAAGATCAAAAAGCAAAATGCCTTTTCTTAGAACTCAAAGCCAACATTCTTAATCAGCCAAGTCCCAAATTTTGGGGCGAACCGCCCCGCCGCCAGCAGCGCCGCCGCTGTCGATGGATCGGTTTATAGACCCCACCCCAATCAGAGTCAAACACTAAAATACATTTTTATGACATATATCCCCACCCATCGGGATAAACATAAATATATAAATAAATTCAACAGCTTAGAGAAATCCACAATCCAAGATCCCAACCACAAAAATCCACCACAAACAAAAAAGCCCAGATTTCTGCCATTCATAAGCAAACTGCCAAACAAGCCGCAATTACACCCTTCAAACACCCCTAAGCAATATCACTCATAAGTCGCGCATTACTCCTTCCGCTTGGACCATATTCCCCCTCCCAGAGGCGCCAGAAGCATCACAGGAGAGACTTTGCACGGTCATATTTAGTGGCTCCGTGCGTTTTCTCTCCTTTATCTCTATTGTCATGGCCAAAGAAAACCAATGGACTAGTCTCATAAGATTAGCTCTATCACCTTCCACAAAGTGCTATATAAGAAGCCTAGATTTCATGGTATGAAGTCTAGTCCCTTTTTTTGCCGTATTTGCGTGTTCCCTAGCGATGTCTTAAAAGAGGGTAAAGGATCTGGACCAAAGCGTGCGCGCTATCGCCGCTGACCCGTTTCAGGGACCCAAATCCGCAACCGTTGTCTGATGAATTGAAAGCCATATGAGCACAACAAGTTTGCCACAGGCGCCCTATCAAAAGGCGCCCCAAAAGAGACTGCAAGCTTCAGAGCGCCTCAGCAGCAAAATTAGTCTCGGACAGATGCCTGCGCTCCTGTCTCCATCTGCGCGGCTCAATCCACCCGATCGCCGTACTTTGAATATACGCTGGCTGGTTGGAACCGTTCTGACCGGTTGTACTTCTATTTTTTTGATGGGGGGAGCTCTTGTTGCCGGCATCCAAAGCCAGGACAAGATGACCGAGCAGGCCTTCTATCAGCAGACGGAACAAGACAGAGAACTGGCCCCTGGCGAATTGATCACGGCAGGAACCAAAGGCAACCGCCTGTCGCGCTCCATACGTCCGGTTTCCCACCGACGCGAAATTCAGGTCAGCACCATTTCGACCCTCGGCGACGAAAATTTGGTGACCACCAAGCCATTCATGCTTATCTCGGCCAGTCTTGAAACCAAGAAAAGCCTGAATGTGAATTTTCCGGCGTTTGATCCGGTTCGAATCTTTTCTTCCTCAGCAGAAAAGAAACCGCAAACGTCAAACCTACAGGACGATCAGCTTTACTCAGCCAATGTAGAAGGCGAAATGCGCCTTCGCAGTGAGCCCCTCAACCTGGTCAGCAATTATAAGCTGGATGCGGGGCGCCCCAGCAATTTTGAAATTCGGCGTCTTGTTGATCAGTCCGCATTGTTCCTCTCCGCAGACAATGATCCGACAGAACCTGCCTTTGGCGTCATTGATCCGGGGCGGTTTGAATTCCCAGCCACATCGGTTGATGTGATGGCACCTTCCTATATCCGCATTGTGCCAGAAAATATGAGTTCCATCACCAAGACGGAACTCAATGGACAGGGCACCGAAACCGAGGAAAAGATCGTTGTTGCTGTACAGGGAGATACCGTCCGCAACCTGCTGCTAGAAAACGAAGCCACAGAAGAAGAAGCAGCCAATCTCGCAGACCTGTTTGCAAACAAGGCAGGCATCGAAGCGCTTTCCAATAACCAACGTATGCGCATTGTTTACCAGCTGGTGCATGATGGTATCCGCGAGCGCAAGCCTCTGCGAATCAGTCTTTATCTTGGAGAAGAACATCAGATTACGGTCGCGCGTTCGGATCAGGGTACCTTCCAGGTTGCTGATGAGCCGGTGGAAAGCACACTTTCTCTTTCTGCCGCTGCAGAAAATCTGACCAATCTCCAGAGCGGCCCGCGTCTTTCGGTGTATGAATCGGTCTATCAGACAGCCCTTAACAATGGCATCGCGCCGGAGATGATCGATGAAATGATCAAGATCATGTCCTTCGATGTCGACTTCAATGCGAAGGTCAAACCGGGCGACTCTCTACAGCTTTTCCATTCCGTACCGGAAGATGGCGATGCGGAAAAAGCAGAAATCATGTTCATCGAAATTCAGCTCAACGGTGAAACCAAGCGCTATTACCGCTATCGCACACAGGATGATGGCATCGTTGACTATTATGATGAGAATGGCCGTAGCGCGAAAAAATTCCTGATGCGCAAACCAGCACCCGGAGCCAAATTCCGCTCGCCCTTCGGCTGGCGACGCCATCCGATCCTGAAGATCATGCGTCTGCATAAGGGCGTTGACTGGTCCGCCCCGCGTGGCACGCCGATTCTTGCATCTGGCAACGGTCGCCTGATCACGCGCAAATGGTCCAGCGGCTATGGCAAATTCATACAGATCCAGCATACCAACGGCTATGCCACAGGTTACGCGCATATGACGCGCTTCGAGCCGGGTCTTGAGGTTGGCGATTATGTTCATCAAGGCCAGATCATTGGCTATGTCGGCTCAACCGGCCTTTCGACCGGCCCGCATTTGCACTATGAGGTGACGGTGAATGGTCGCCATGTGGACCCGATGCGCATTCGGCTGCCGCGTGGCCGCACCTTGAGTGGCGACATGCTCGCCAGCTTTACTCAGGAGCGGGAACGCATCAACGATCTTCTGGGCAAACCAAGCGAAGTGCAGGTAGCCCAGAACGATACAGACTAAGAACACAGCAATAGTGTGTGAATCAAAAAGCCCCGACAGCCAATCTGCCGGGGCTTTCTTTATCTGCTTTGCTTGCCTTAAGGCGAAAGAAGAGGCTCGTTTATTCTTCAACACCGAAGGTCAAAGCATCATCCTTGACCACCACATGCACGCGTGACCCATCCAGAATACCGCCCGAGAGCAGTTCTTCGGCAAGGGGGTCCTGAATATAGCGCTGGATCACCCGCTTCAGCGGACGAGCACCATAAGCCGGATCATACCCCTTGTTGGCCACCCATTGGGTTGCTTCATCATCCAGCACCAACTCGATCTTGCGATCAGCCAGAAGGTTGGCCAGATGCTTCATCTGAATGGCCACGATGGAAGCCATATGCTCGCGCATCAGGCGATGGAAGATAATGATCTCATCGATCCTGTTGAGGAACTCGGGCCGGAAGGCAGCCCGGACAACGTCCAGAACCCGCTCCCTGTCGGCCTCGCTAAGATCCGTTTCCTCCTTGCCAAGCAGGAATTCGGCCCCAAGGTTCGAGGTCATGATGATCAGGGTATTGCGGAAGTCCACCGTACGCCCCTGCCCGTCAGTCAACCGGCCATCATCCAGCACCTGCAGCAGAACGTTGAAGACATCCGGATGCGCCTTTTCGATCTCGTCGAACAGAATCACCTGATAAGGACGCCGCCGAACCGCTTCGGTCAACACACCGCCTTCTTCATAGCCCACATAGCCCGGAGGCGCACCGATGAGTCGCGCCACCGAATGCTTCTCCATAAACTCGGACATATCGAGCCGAACCATGGCATGTTCGTCATCGAACAAGAAATCCGCCAATGATTTAGTCAACTCGGTTTTGCCGACACCCGTTGGCCCAAGGAACATGAACGACCCGATCGGGCGATTCGGATCTTGCAGACCGGCCCGTGCACGACGCACCGCCTTGGAAACGGCAGCAACCGCTTCCGCCTGCCCGATCACCCGTTCGCCAAGCTCGGCTTCCATACGCAACAGCTTGTCCCGCTCGCCTTCCAGCATCTTGTCGACCGGAATGCCGGTCCAGCGCGAGATGACATGGGCAATATGGTCAGACTGAACAGACCGATCGACCATGGCACCGCCCTGCTGGGTTCGTTCCTCCACTTCCGCAAGCGTCGCTTCAAGCCGCGGAATTTCGCCATAGGCCAATTCGCCAGCCTTGGCCAAGTCACCACGACGCTGAGCCTGTTCAAGCTGAACACGGGCTTCGTCGAGCTGCTCCTTCAGCTTGGTTGCATCGGAAAGCTTGTTCTTTTCCGCCTGCCAGCGCTGGGTCAGCCCTGCCGATTCTTCTTCAAGTCCAGCCAGTTCCTCTTCCAGCTTTTCAAGCCGATCCCGTGAGGCATCATCGTCCTCTTTCTTGAGGGCTTCGCGCTCGATTTTGAGCTGAATGATACGCCGGTCCAATTCGTCCAGCTCTTCAGGCTTGGAATCCACCTGCATACGCAGCCTTGAAGCAGCTTCGTCCATCAGGTCGATGGCCTTGTCGGGCAAAAAGCGGTCGGTTATATAGCGATCCGAAAGCGTAGCGGCCGAGACTAGCGCGTTATCGCTAATTCGCACCCCATGGTGGAGTTCATACTTCTCCTTGAGGCCACGCAGAATGGACACCGTATCAGCCACCGTCGGTTCATTGACCATAACAGGCTGGAACCGGCGAGCCAGCGCCGCATCCTTCTCGACATATTTACGATATTCATCCAACGTGGTTGCACCAACGCAGTGTAGCTCACCCCGCGCCAGGGCAGGCTTGAGTAGGTTGGACGCATCCATGGCGCCATCAGACTTGCCAGCACCCACAAGCGTGTGCATTTCGTCGATGAATAGGATCAGTTCACCACTGGCCGCTTCCACTTCGCTGAGCACAGCTTTAAGGCGTTCTTCGAATTCACCGCGATATTTTGCACCAGCAATCAAGGCCCCCATATCCAGAGCCAGAAGACGCTTTTCCTTAAGGGATTCGGGCACATCACCATTGATGATGCGAAGAGCCAGCCCTTCGGCAATGGCAGTTTTACCCACGCCGGGTTCACCAATCAGAACCGGATTGTTCTTGGTCCGACGAGACAGCACCTGAATGGTACGGCGAATCTCGTCATCACGCCCGATAACCGGATCAAGCTTGCCGTCGCGCGCATCCTGCGTCAGATCGCGGGCATATTTCTTGAGCGCATCATAGCCCTCTTCTGCCGAAGCCGAATCAGCGGTGCGCCCTTTGCGAATTTCTTCAATTGCGCGATTGAGATTCTGCGGCGAAACGCCGGCCTTGTTCAGAATTTTGCCTGCGTCACTCTCAGTCAGCATGCTGATAGCCAGCAGCAACCGTTCCACAGTCACAAAGGAATCGCCGGCCTTCTTGGCAATTTCTTCGGCTTTTTCGAACAGTTTGGCCATATCTGGTGATAGATAAAGCTGCCCCGCACCCGCGCCGGAAACGGACGGGATGGATTTGAGATGATCTTCCAGCAGCAGACGCACCTGCGCCGACTGGCCACCAGACCGGTCGATCAGACCAGAGGCCATGCCTTCCTTGTCATCCATCAATACCTTGAGAATATGCTCCGGCAAAAAGGCCTGATGCCCCTGCCCGATTGCATAGGTTTGCGCTGACTGCATGAAGCCGCGCGCACGCTCCGTGTAGCGTTCCAAGTTCATTGTCACTCTCCTTGTGCACAGTCCTGATCATCCAGCCTTGGCATGATCGAGATGCCACCCTTGAATTTGACTATCGCACAAGCTCCTGATCTGTTCCAGCGAGCAGCACGATGAGCCAGCCAGCCTCCCTGCTATCCTAGCCAAAGAGGTCTCCCCCTCAATATGGTGTTGCATTTGCGCAACAAAAGAGGCAAGTATGAATTAATTTCCAGCTTAGACTACCCCCTCCTCCTTGCCCCGACATTGCGGGCCTTTTCCCGAAGGAAGCGCCTCCCATGAGCATTTCTCTCAAAGCCATATATCGCTACCCAATCAAGGGATTTACCCCGCAGCCTCTGTCGCAGATCGAGATTTCAGAAGGCAAGCCGCTGCCATGGGACCGGGCCTTTGCCATTGAGAATGGAGCCAGCGGCTTTGATACCAAAGCCCCCGCCCATCTTCCCAAGATCCATTTCCTGATGCTGATGAAGCAGCCCGAGCTGGCAGCCCTCAAAACCGCGTTTGACCCGGAAACCGGCGCACTGACCATTAGCAAAGAGGGAGAAAGAGTGGCCGAAGGCAATCTGTTCAACCCCGAATCCATGCAAACCGCGCTCGACTATCTGTCCAGCTATTGCGCCAAACCTTTGCGCGGCACGCCAAGCCTGCTGCATGCTGAGAATTTCGCCTTCACCGATTCCAAAACGCAGGATATCACGCTCATCAATCTGGCATCTGTTGATGCCATCAGCGAGAAGGCCGGCAGCGTGCTAGATCCCTTACGTTTTCGCGGCAATTTCTATATTGAAGGAGCCAAGCCGTGGCAGGAGCATGACTGGGTTGGCAAGGATGTAACCATCGGCGGCCTTCGCTTCCATGTCCGCAAGCGCACCAGGCGATGCGCGGCCACCAACGCCAACCCCACTACCGGTGAACGCGACCAGAATATCCCGAAACTGCTGATGACGCATTTCGACCATTGTGACTGCGGTATTCATCTGATGCCCTTGCAAAGTGGCGCCCTAAAACCCGGTGCTTCGCTGGAGTTCCCACCGGAGGAATAAGGCAGCCGTTTCTCTGTTCGTTTTTACTCATCAGAGAACAACAGGCAATAAAAAGTGGGGCACCTTTTCGGGCGCCCCATCAACTCAGTCAAGGTAGAGGGTATTTATATGAGGGGAGTGCCTTATTTAAAGGCCATTGTTGCTTTGACAGCAGTCTGCCAACCGGCATAAAGCTTGTCAGCTTCTTCTGCTTCCATCTTCGGAGCAAAAGTGCGATCAACGCCAAAGTTCTGAACGATGTCGTTCTTGTCTTTCCAGAAACCAACAGCCAGACCAGCCAGATAGGCAGCACCCAGAGCTGTTGTTTCAATGCACATCGGGCGTTCAGCCGGTGTCTGCAAGAAGTTGGCCTGGATCTGCAGCAACAGGTCGTTGGCAACCGCCCCGCCATCCACACGCAGTTTTTCAAGCTTGATGCCAGAGTCCGCTTCCATTGCCGAAACGACATCGCGGGTCTGGTAGCACAGGGATTCCAGCGTAGCCCGAACGAAATGTTCCTTGGTCGTCCCACGGGTCAGACCAAACATTGCGCCGCGCACTTCTGAATCCCAGTATGGCGCACCAAGGCCAACAAAGGCCGGAACCATGTAAACCCCATCAGATCCCTGCACGCGGGTTGCGTACAATTCACTGTCTCTGGCTTCACGGAACATGCGCAGGCCATCACGCAGCCACTGAATGGCAGAACCGGCAACAAAGATGGAGCCTTCAAGAGCATATTCCACTTTGCCGTCAACGCCCCAGGCGATGGTCGTCAGCAGGCCGTTTTTGGAAGGAACAGCCTTCTCGCCGGTATTCATCAGCAAGAAGCAGCCAGTGCCATAGGTGTTCTTGACCATACCTTCGGTAAAGCAAGCCTGACCGAACAGGGCAGCCTGCTGGTCACCAGCCATACCGGCAATCGGCAGTTCCATGCCCTGGAAGGCATCTTTGGAGGTCATGCCATAAACTTCGGAGTTCGGGCGGACTTCTGGCAGCATGGAAGCAGGAACGGTGAGATGAGCCAGCAGCTCTTCATCCCATTTCAGCTCATGGATGTTATACATCAGGGTACGCGATGCGTTGGTATAGTCGGTGACATGCACTTTGCCGCCGGTCAGCTTCCAGACCAGCCAAGAGTCAATCGTACCAAACAGCAGATCGCCTTTTTCGGCTTTCTCACGCGCCCCTTCCACATTGTCCAGAATCCATTTGACCTTGGTGCCAGAGAAATAGGCGTCGATCAGCAGGCCGGTTTTGCTGCGGAACTCGTCGTTAAGACCCTTTTCTTTCAACTCATTACAGACATCCATGGTCTGGCGAGACTGCCAAACGATGGCATTGTAAACAGGACGACCGGTATTTTTGTCCCAGACAACGGCGGTTTCGCGCTGGTTGGTAATGCCGATAGCGGCAACTTCCGACACCTTCACATCCGGAGCAGACAGCAATTCGGCCACAACGGACTGCACCGAAGACCAGATTTCCATCGCATCATGCTCAACCCAGCCCGGTTTCGGGAAGATCTGGGTGAATTCTTTCTGAGTGACCTGTGCAATCTGGCCAGAATGATCGAACAGGATCGCTCTTGAGCTTGTAGTGCCCTGGTCGATTGCAAGTACGTATTTCTTTTCCATTTGATAATTCCTCCACGATGTCTACGAGGCAGGCGCCTTTCGGCGCCCGCAAATTGTTTTTTATTCACCAATCAGGCAAAGAGAACCTGATAAAGCGCGGCGCCACAAATACCACCGCAGATCGGGCCGAGCACAGGAATCCACGCATAGCCCCAGTTGCTGCCGCCCTTGCCGGGAATGGGCAGAAGAGCATGGGCAATACGTGGGCCCAGATCACGGGCCGGGTTGATGGCGTAACCCGTTGTGCCACCCAAAGACAAACCGATTGCAACGATCAGGAAGCCGACGATCAGCGGGTTGACCCCATCAGCAAACTGGTTAGCACCGATGCCTTGCAGGCAGAAGAGCAGTACAGCCGTTCCGATGAATTCACTGATAAAGTTGGCAACAGGGCTCTTGATGGCAGGACCCGTTGAAAAGACGCCAAGCTTGGTGCCTTCATCTTTGGTTTCGGCCCAATGGGGACCATACATCAGCACGATTATGGCAGCACCAAGGAAACCGCCAACCATCTGGCCGGCAATATATTCCGGCACCAGAGCCCAGGGGAAAGCCCCAACAGCGGCAAGACCAATGGTAACGGCCGGGTTGATGTGCGCGCCGGTGAATTTTCCGGTGACATAGACTGCCATGGCAACCGCAAAACCCCAGCCAAAGGCGATCACGATCCAACCGCCTCCCTTGCCATAGGATTTTTCCAAAGATGCGTTAGCGCACACACCGGCCCCAAAAATGATCAGCAGCATGGTGCCAATCATTTCACCAATAAAGTTTTCCAATTCTTCCTCCACATGTATTTCTGCAACTGCAAGGAGCGCAAAGCGTCGCTCCTTTCCTTCCCCCGGCAGGCTGGCCGGCATCGTCCTCCCAAACGATGCCTAAGCACAGACGAAGGATATCTCTCCTTGGATGGAGCGGTGCAGGTGTTTCCAAATGGCCTGCCCGGATCCGGAACTCCGAGGAAAGAGAACAGCAAACGGCTTAACCCTATACAGAGGCACATTTAGTCGTGTGCTGAAACTTCTCTTGAAAACCGCTGCAATCAGAACGCAACCTCGATGCGCTTCATGACGGCCTGAGTTTCATTCGTGATGCGTGCTTCGTCCCATCCCAAAAGTTCGGCCATAAGAGCCACAACTCTCGGAACAGCGGACGCCGCCGCATTTTTATCGATCAATGCAAGAGTGATACGCCCGCAGATAAAGTCGGATGCAGAAACAGCAGCTTCCTTTTCAATGGCATAGGGCACTTCAGCCTCGATAAAGGCGTAGTCAGGATGCAGGCGCTGGTTCAACCCCTGCTCCTTGGCGAGGCGGGCAACATGCTCTGCCTGATCGCCATAGGCTTCATTCAGATGCTTGGCAACAGCCTCATCCAGATCATAGATTTTGGCGATTACGCCAGCCTGATCAGGTGAGAAGGCTTCAGCACCGATCACTTTCATGTCGTGTGTGCGGCTTCCTCCGACAGATCCGAAAACACCACCCTTGATGACGGTATCCACGGCCTGCTCGGCCATCAGACGATAGGTCGTCCATTTGCCGCCCGAAATGGTCACAAGACCGGAGTTGTCTTCGATGATCACATGGTCACGCGCCAGCTGCGAGGTGTCCTTGGCATTTGGATTAAAGACCAGCGGACGAATGCCGCTCCAGGCTGACTTCACATCCTTTTCGGTCACATCGATATCGAAATAGCGACGGACATAACTCAACAGATAGCTGATATCTTCCGGTGACACTTCCGGATGGGATTCCACCTTGCATTCATTGTCTGTCGTGCCCACAAGCGCCTGCCCCTGCCATGGCAGAATGAACAGCACGCGGCCATCATCAGTTTTCGGGATCAGCAGTCCGCCATCCGGCGGCACAAAGTTGGCATCGAGAATCATGTGAATGCCAGAACTGACCTTCAGGATAGGCTTGGCTGCCGCATCATCCATCTTGCGAATGCCATCGGCAAATGGACCCGTTGCGTTGATGACCTTCTTGGCTTTGACATCCCATTCTTCGCCCGTATAGGCATCACGCACACGAGCACCCGCCACATTCTTTGCTTCATCATGCAGAAGAGACACAACTTCCACATGGTTGGCCAAAACGGCACCGGCACGCTCGGCAGTCATGGCAATGGAGATGGCCATGCGCACATCAACAAACTGGCCATCATAATAGAGAATGCAGGCTTTCAGGCCCTTGGCGTGCAGCATAGGAAAGCGCCGGATAGCTTCCTTGGCGCTGATGATCTTGCTGTGGCCGATATTCATCTTGCCAGACAGGATGTCATACATCTTGAGACCGGCATAAAGGTAAGGAACCTGCCACCAGGAATAGACTGGAGTAATCAGCGGCAAACGGTTGGACAGATGAGGCGCATTGCGCAAAAATGCGCCGCGTTCATGTAGCGCTTCGCGCACCAGATTATATTGTTCCTTGTCAAGCCGTTTAACTGCAGCTTCAAGATAGCGCACACCACCATGCACCAACTTGGTGCAGCGACTGGACGTCCCTTCACAAAAATCATAGCGTTCAACAAGAGCCGTTCTCAGACCGCGTGTTGCCGCATCCAGAGCAATGCCACACCCTGTCGCGCCACCACCAATCACAAGCACGTCAAATGGGGTGTCGTCATGCAATTTTTTCAGAGTTTCGGATCTCATCTCTTCCTCCCGAATAAACCGACAAGGTCTGGTTTTCTTTGAAGCAGAGCCTCAAAATGTTCGTTTTTGTATCTTTTCTTTCGTTATTTATATCATTGCTCGAAATAATGTTCAATTGAGTAATGTCGATCCATTAAACGAAAGAATAAGAACACCAACAGACGTTGTGCAGAAAAGACGAAACGCATCTGATTTTCTACATTAAAACAGAAGCTTATGTGAGACAAGGGAAAGGAAGGCACCAAGAGAAAGAAGACACAAAAAGGAAGAGAACAGAGAAAAAGGAAAATGAAGCTTCTGAGGTACCAGAAAACAAACTATTCGAAAGGTGAGCGTAAAATTACTAGGTCCAAAATTTTCGTTTGAATAAAAACGAACATACTCGGGACACCGCGTCTTTAAGACCCGAAAGACGTCAATCACGGCCAAAGCCCAAAATTCAGCTCTCTGACACCAGATGTGCCGTAACGGTAGAGGATTTGATAAGCTCGTCATAGGGTGCAGGAGGCAGGCAATCCAGAAACAGACCATCAAGCTCCGTTATGTTGCCCAGTTTAACCATCGCACGCCGCCCGAACTTTGTGTGATCGGTTGCCAGAAAAGTCGTGCGAGAATTCTCTATAATCGTCTGGGCGACCCGAACCTCCCGATAGTCGAAATCCAGCAAGGTGCCGTCTTCATCAATTCCGGAAATGCCAATCACACCGAAATCAACCTTGAACTGTTTGATAAAATCGATAGTCGCCTCACCAATCACCGCCAGATCTCGCGGACGCACATGCCCGGGCGCAATTGAAACATCGAAGCTTTCCTGCTGGCTCAGCTTGGCAGCAACGTTGATGTTGTTGGTCACCACATTGAGATTCTTGTGATTGAGCAGGGCATCAGCCACAGCTTCAGTGGTCGTACCGATATTGAGAAAAAGGGATGCTCCATCAGGGATATGAGCGGCAACCATCTGACCGATTCTGGCCTTCTCGTCCTTCATCACTTCGCGCCGTTCGGTGTAATCGACATTGCGCGTATTGGAAATCAGGCTCGCCCCCCCGTGATAGCGGCGCAAAATGCCATGATCACACAAAAGCGCGATATCCCGCCGGATTGTTTGTGGAGTGATGTCAAAGAGGGCAGCCAGTTTTTCAATGCCAACAAAGCCCTCAGAGCGCGCAATCTCAACGATCTTTTCCTGTCTCTGATTGAGCCCCTTCTGGGTTACGCTGGCATTCTGGCCGGTTACCATTTTTCTTCTCCACTTTGATAAAGCCTGATTATTTCAAGCATATCCGCTTTCCTTATACACCGGATGGGCGAACGGGTTCCACCGATAAAGGGTAGCAATACGGAGATTAACCGAAGGTTTCCGGTGCTGCCAGCCTATCAAGGCCCAGACAGCTGCCACCGATACCGGTCAGTGTCTATCTGACGCATCCCCGACTTTGATCCATTTACCCCGCGCTAAAGCAGCGGATGACTATTCAGGTTCACAAGCAGAAATCTCTCTTGAAAAGTCCATCAGCCTTCTGCCTGCCATTTTCAAAGCCCATTGAACCTGCTAGTCGTCCAACAAACAAAATGATATTCAAATTCGAAAATAGCTTTTATACGCGTCTCCTGAGCGTTACGGCGACCAAGATGATGACAAATCCAGAATAGAAGGGATATACAGTCCAGGCATCGCATGTAGTCTCGCAGATTGGACGCATCGAGTTCGCGCGCAAGCCAAAGGCAGTATTCCAGAATCATATGAAAACAATCATTATCATGCGCTGCGCTCCCGATCTGGAGCATGAATTCTCTGGCGTCACGTCAGATGATATTTGTTTTCTGCCATCCTTCTATGGAGATACCGCGCCGCAGAAGACTAAGGACAGTCCCTATTTTCACTATTTCAAAGGCGGCAAATGGTCAGGCATTTATGACCTGTTCCAGAACTATCCCGAGCTGATCGACGGATTCGATTATTTCTGGTTCGTGGATGATGACATCCGCGCCTCCGGCCAGACCGCATTGGACTTCATCAATATCGTCAGGGAAAACAACTTCCAGCTGGCTCAACCGGCGCTGACGAGCGACAGCTATTGGGCTCACCGGATCACGCTGGAAAACAGAGGCTTGCTCTACCGCAATACCAATCTCGTCGAGCTCATGATGCCAATCATGCATCGCGATTTCCTCAAGCGTGCGCTCCCCCTTTTCAAGGACCGCGACGCTGCCATGGGAATCGATTTCATGTGGCATCAGCTGACCAGTGATCCAGCAAGGGATGTCGCCATCATCGACGCCACCCCCATGCAGCATTCACGCCCGAGGCAAAAGCTCCTCAAAAATGCGATGAAAAAATGCAACAAGGATATTTTTGAAGAGCGAGACAACACGATCCGGCAATTCTCGATTAAAAGACAAATGCCAGTCGTCCTTGGTGCCAAAACCCGACAGAACCTGATCATCAAGCGGAATGCCATGCTGCTGCTGCGCCTTGCGTTGGAGCTGGGGCGATTGCGCGCTGACATGAAAATGCAAAAACTCAGGCTTAGGGATTTTCGCAATCTCTTTATTCATCAGCTGTTTGGTAGAACTGATTCGGATACCTTTGATAGGCAATCACTCTCTTCCGCAAGGCGCCAGCTTTCAGCGACGAAGCCCCCCGAACGATAGCCCTCCCCGTCGGGTCCACGCTCTATAAGCGCATGCATGGCCAGTACGACCTCATGCTTATTTTTCCTGTTATCCGGCGCAGATCGCGGTAAGCTCGATCTCCATCAGACTATGATGCGCCTTTCCTCTTACCCTGAACAATGACCAAGGAGGCCACAATGCAAAAGAGACAATTGGGAAATGGACTGGAAGTCAGCGCCCTCGCTCTGGGCGCCATGGGCTATGGCAAAAGCCGGGAAATTGAAGACCGGGAAGATATGATCGCCCTGCTTCGCGCCGCCGTCGATCGCGGCATGGACTTCTTTGATACCGCCGAGGTCTATGGCCCCTGGACCAATGAGAAAATGGTGGGCGAGGCCTTTGCAGGCATGCGCGACAAGGTAATACTCGCAACCAAATTTGGCTGGAATATCGACCAGACAACAGGAGAGCATCTCGGCGGCGTCAACAGCCGCCCCGAACAGATCCGCTCGGTTGCGGAAGGCAGCCTGAAGCGCCTTGGCACAGACTATATCGATCTGTTCTACCAGCATCGTGTCGACCCCGATGTCCCGGTCGAAGAGGTGGCAGGAACGGTCGGGGATCTGATCAATGAAGGAAAAGTCCGCTGGTTTGGCATGTCTGAAGCCAGCGCCACGTCAATCCGCCGCGCCCATGCCGAATATCCCGTCGCCGCGCTGCAAAGTGAATATTCCCTATGGACCCGCGAACCAGAGGAAGAAATCATCCCGCTGCTCGAAGAATTGGGCATCGGTCTGGTTCCCTTTTCACCATTGGGCAGAGGTTTCCTCACAGGGAAAATCGACACAGTCACCGAATTCAGCTCCAATGACATGCGCAGCCAAATGCCTCGATTCGACGAAGAGTCCCGTGCCGCTAACAAACAATTTGTCAGCCTTCTTACGGAAATAGCAGAGCGTCAGGGCGCCACACCGGCTCAAATTGCCCTTGCCTGGCTATTGGCACGCAAGCCTTTCATCGTCCCACTCTTTGGCACGCGCAAACTGGAACGCTTTGATGAAAATATCGGCGCTCTTGACGTCATTTTGAGTGCGGAGGATCTGACCGAGATCGATGGAGCCGACCTCAAGGCACAAGGCGCCCGCTATCCGGACTCACTGCTCCAGTTTTCCGGAAAATAGCCCAAAAGCGAACAAGCAAGCTGCTGATGCTCTTCAAACCAAACCTGAATCCATCGGCAGCAAATAAAATAGCACGCACAACTCCAGCGCCCGCTTTACTTAAGCGATTAAACGGACAGATTGTTCAAAAGAAGAAATGGTGCCGCTGATAGGACTTGAACCTACGACCCACGCATTACGAATGCGTTGCTCTACCAACTGAGCTACAGCGGCTTACCAGTGTCCGGTCATGAGACCGATCCGTTTCTGGCCCCCGAAGCCTGCCTGCATCAAAAGCGTAATTCAACGCAAAGCCACTGATCAAACGATCAAAAACGGGGTGGCCTCTCTTAGCCAATTCCATGAACGAGAGCAAGAGGCAAAATCGCTTTGTGGTGGAAATTCCAGAAGGCGTGAACAGATCTGGTTAGAAAATCCTTCCAGACGAAAAAAGGGCCCGGTTTACCAACGGGCCCTCTTGTATTATTGAGCTGCACAGAATCAGAAAAGCTTGAACCGTTTTTCCGGTTTGTGCGCTGTGCCATCCTTCTTCGGTCCGGGATCGTCAGGAGGAAATGGCATCGGAAACTCGACTTCTTTCGGTTTTTCGATTTCAACCTTTTCAGCGGATTTTTCCACGCGCTCTGCTTTTGGTTCTTCCGCTTTGGCGTCCTTGGTTTCAGCCTCAGGCTTTTCCTCTTCTGCGCTTAGCATATCCTTGGCCGTCTCCGGCTCTTCTGGCTCAGCAGGAGGTGTCGAACCAGCTTCTTCTGCTGCGGCCTCTACAACATCGGATTCAGATGCGGCTTCCCTCTTCTCTTCTGTTTCGGCCTCGACGACAGGTTCTTTCTGCTGAGGCTCTTCAGGGGTGATTTCCTCTACAGTATCTTCAGAGACAGCGAAGGCCTTTTCCTTCTCTTGCGAGCCATCAGACGGAATGAGGACCATTTTCTCTTCAGAGGCAGGTTCCAGCTCGCTGCTATCCAGAACAGGCTGTTCAGCATGAGCCGCTTCGCGTACAGGCACTTTCCACTCATAGGCATCAATCTTCCCCGTTACAGGGGAAATCGGCTGCCAGACCTCGCTGATCTGCCCGTCAGCCGTCCATGCAGGGTCCCGATGAGCCCCCACAGCGCGAGCCAGCCACTGGCGAACCAGACCGAAGTCATTCTTCTCGCCTTCTTCGAGCTCGGCCATCAACATGCAGATACGCGGTGTCAGATGGCTTTCAGCCATTGGCTCGAGCAAACTGCGGGCTTCTGCCCATTCACGTGCATCAATAAAGGCGCGTGCCATGGCAAGCTTGGATTCGACATTGTCTGGCATCAGACCAAACAGAACCCGCATGCGCTTGAGCCGGTCCAGAGCGGTGTCCCCATCCTTAATATAGACATAGGCTTGGGCCAAATCCGGATGCGGCTCAATGCGCCAAGCCGCTTCAACCAGCTTGGAAGCTTTGCGATAATCCCGTGCGTCATTCAGAATGCGTGCTTGCATCGTGACAGCCGGAACAAGCCCTGGCGCCAGTTTGCATGCTTCGCTGAGCAATGGCCGCATGGAAAGATCCGCATTGTCTTCCCCTTCCAGCTCCATGGCCTGAGCGGTCAGGATCACAGCGCGTTGACGGCGGAAATCCGCCTTTTCTATATGCTTGTTGGCGTAATTCTGCGAAAGCGTCACCAGAGCGCCCTGCCAATCCTCACCGGCGGTCTGCATATCGAACAGGGCAGCACCAGCCCAACCCGGCGCCTTTTTGCTCTCGTCCGTTGCAGCCTTGGCCATTTGCAGCGCTTCTTCCATATCGCCGCGCCGCTGCGCTTCGATATAGAGCCCTCGCCGACCAAGGGCGCGGGTTTCATCGGTATCAAGCATGGCCTCAAAGCTCTGACGTGCTTTGGTGGGCTCGCCTGCCAGCTGCGCTGTTTGCGCCTCCAGCATCAGGGTCATCGGTTCCTGCCCGATCAGCTTGCGGGCCTTGGCGGCCTGCTTGCGTGCGAGAGCCAGATCACCAACGCCCACAGCAATCATGCCGGTGGAGAGCGCCTTATAGCCCTTGTCACGACGACGGGAGGAAAAGAAGCCAGTCACCGAGCGTGGCGAATTCCAGATGCTTTTGATAACGATCCACAACACGACGGCAACGCCCATCGCAGCCACAATGAGCAGAAAGCCCATCAGCAAAGAAACCTCGAAGCCCATATCGAGCCAAGGCCAGTTGATGATGATTTCCCCGGGGCGATCAGCCAGCCAGGCACCGCCAAACGCGATGGCCAGCAAGACAGCAAAAAAGATGAGTGCTTTAATCATAACGTTCCGTTCCCCACCTTAGCTCGCTTTATCGCTGGCGCCAGTGCCGAACTCAGCGCGAATGGTGTCCATCGCCGCATTCACTGCAATGCGAGCCTTCAATCCTTCAATCCAGTCGGCACCCGCTTTCGAAGTGCGGGCCGCTTCAGGCAAGGCGTCCCATTCTTCTGCGGCTTTCACCAGATCACCTTGTTTGATATGAAATTCGATAACGCCAAGCCGACTGGTCAGGCTATCGCCTTTCTGTTCACCATTGAGGGAGCGAACCTTGACCATGCTCTGAGCACTGATCAGGAATTTATCGAGCAAAGTCGTAGCCCCTGCGCCTTCCGCTTCGCGCAGGATATCGTCATATCTGGCGCGGAAGCCTGCAGCCAGCTGTTGCGCTGTTGGTGCGCCGGTTGCCGCATAGTCCTGAAGCGCAGTAACCGCCTCATGATCACCAACCACATTGGCAAAGGTCTTGAGCGCCAGCTCATAATTGGCACCCGATGCAACAGCATTCTCCAAACCGGCCAAGGCAATCGTGCGAGCCGAGCTCTGCATCCGCTCGGACAGGTTATTCTCTTCAAGAGCGGTGACCCGCTCGCGCAAGGATGACGTTTCCGTGGTCATCTTTTCCGAGAAATTGGCAAGATCGACAACCACATCATTGATGCGGCGATCGGCGGACGACAGAATGTCATCCCTTGCGGCTTGTAGATCCTCTTCGAGCTTGGCTGCCTGCTCGGCAGCCTTGCTTTCGATCAGCGCGCCCTGCTCTGCGGTCTGGGACTGCAAGGTCGCCAATTGAGCCTTGGCGTCAAGCAACTCCGTCTGCAGGGAATCAATGGCGCTAACACTTTCCTTCAACTCATCAATGCGACCGGCAAGCGCTTCAAGCTGCAAACCGACCGGACTGTTGCTATCCACCGGAGCAGCCTCTTCATCGCTGCCCCCTTCTTCTGATGCCGTTGCGCCACCATCAGCGCCGCCCAAAGCAGCAAGCTTGGTTTCAAGCGCTTCAATGCGTGCGCTCACGTCAGCAAGGTCCGCGGTTGGAATTTCTGAAAGACTGCTCTTGACGCTGGCCAGTTCCGACTGCACCCCATCGATCTTGCCAGTGTTGGCCTCAAGCCGAGCATCGACATTGGGCAGGGAAACCCAGCCCTGCTGCAAACCCACATAGCCAAGAGCGATAATCGCGACGCCACCGAGCAAACCACCCGCAAAGCCACCGCCAAAGCCGCCGCTTTTCGGCGCTTCGTCAGACCGGGGGGTTGAAGCCGGAGGCGCACCACTATCTCCGCCGCTACCAGCGCCCTGATCCATGGACGATTTCTCGCCAGTCACCTCGTCAGAGGCCTCGCTCTCGCCAATCCCCGTATCATCAACAGAGGACTCATCATCCGAAGCCGCGCTATCTTCAACAGCGCTGCGGGCCTCTTCATCCACTGGGTCCTTGGCAGGAGTCTTTTCATCTGGGCCGTCTGAAGCAACAGTCGTTTCTGAAGCCTTATCCCCCTCGGCACTGGCCTGTTCAGCCTTGGCAGCCTCTTTAGCTTCAGGCTTTGTTTTCTCTGCTTCTGTAGATGGCTTTTCAGCCGCAGGGGCTTCAGATTTGGTCACCTCTTCTGCGGTCAGATCAATGGTTTTGACCGGCTTACCTTTAGCCTCGGTCCTATTATTGGATTTGCGAGTTGTCATACCATTCCTCAATTCCCGCGAGACGGGACGATCACTTCTCAGCTCTGCCCTCTTGGTCTTCACAAAGGGCCAGATTCAATAAATCTTCATATGCAGTATCGACCTGCCATAAGGGTCTGGTCAGGGTGCAAATAAGTACCGACCCCGACCTCAAGCCTCCAACCTTACGGCGATCTGATGTCATTTTTGCGGCCACAAAAGCCACAAAGCCTGCATAGTTTACAATCTTGTGCCTTCCGGCAACATAGCTGCCACAAAAAATAAGCACTATTAGATTAATTAGTTATGGCCATTTTGCACGCATGCAAGCAAAGATCGCTCATTTGGTGCCTCGGCCACAACCAAAGGATAGCCCAAGCCCTCCAATGGAAGCGCAACAGCAGGGGAAAGGCAATAGAAAATAGCCTTGTGTAAGTGTTCAGACAGACCCACTTGTTCAATTAATGAAAGAAATATCCGACAGCTACGCTGCGAATAGAGCAGAATTCCATCCAGCTGCTCGGTCCGGATCGCCTCGCAAACCTCATCGCTCAAGCATGTAAGAGCTTGGCTTTCATACACCTCACATAAGCGAACGGAAAAACCGTCAGCCGACAGGGCCTCGGCGAGGCGCCCCGAGCGCACCTTGCCTGACAGATAGAGAATTTCCCCTTTTTGTGGATCAAGCGCGCTCAGAAGCTGCTTTTCCAATTCCGCACCATTGGGGGCCACAAAGGCAATTTTAATAAATCCGAGCGCAGCGGCCAGATCTGCCGTGCGCTTGCCGACACAATAGAGAGGCACGCTTTTCAACCGCTCAAGCTGATCGCCCGCCACCATGCGCAGCCCGTTGCGAGAGGTCACAACAAGAGCCTGCCATGATGCATCCGGAAAAGAAAAAGAGAGCGGCACGATCTTCATGACCGGAGAGGCGAGCCCCTCCACACCGAGTGTTTCGAGCGCCTTGATGGTCTGGTGCTGATCGATTTCAGGTCGCGTGACCAGAATTTTCAACAGCCTATCCTTCCATGGCTTAAGTCTTGTGGGCCTTAGCTCTATTGACAGGCCGCCAATACGGCGGCGAAGAAAGCTTCCCCTGCCTTTTCCTTGAGCCTGTTGGCCGCATTCACGCCAACCATTTCAGCTTCATCGGCTGATCCCGCAACGGTGATATCATAATGCTCGCTGCCATCGGGCAAAAGCACCAAGCCCGAAAAGGTCAACCGGTCACCATCCACTTGCGCAAGACCTGCGATCGGTGTGCGGCAGGACCCATCCAGCACACGCAGAAAGGCACGTTCGCAAGCAAGCTCCTTGGCGGTGGTCTCATGATGGATACCAGCCAGCAAACCGGAGATCATTTCGTCACCGATACGAGATTCGATGGTAATAGCCCCCTGACCGACAGCGGGCAAAAATTGGTCCACCTCGATGGGAGCCGTGATCACATCTTCATCCCCGAGTCGCTTCAAGCCCGCGCACGCCAGAAGGGTCGCATCGGCCACCCCTTCATCAAGCTTTTGCAGGCGGCGCTGAACATTGCCCCGATAGGTGATCACCTTAAGATCTGGACGCAGCTTTTTTACCAAAGCCTGACGACGCAAAGAGGATGTGCCCACCACTGCCCCTTCGGGCATATCCGTAAGGCAGGTATATTTGCGCGAAATAAAGGCGTCTCGCACATCTTCACGGGGCAAGAAGCAACTAAGCTCCAGCCCATCCGGCAACCATGTGGGCATGTCTTTGGAAGAATGGACCGCCATATCGATTCGCCCATCCAGTAGAGCGTCCTCGATCTCTTTGGTAAAAAGCCCCTTGCCCCCAGCTTCAGAAAGCGGGCGATCAAGGATACGGTCACCGGTGGTCTTGATTACAACAATCTCGAAGTCATCCTCGCCCATGCCATGGGTAGCCATCAGCCGGTTGCGCGTCTCATAGGCCTGTGCCAATGCAAGTTTACTGCCTCGAGTGCCGATTTTGATGAGTTTGGATTGCATCGAACGGGCCTTCATGCTCTTGTTGCGGTGTCCATCCCCGTTTCGCTTAAAGCGAGGCCCCACAAACAGGGCCCAAAAAAGGGGATGCCAATGATCTCTCTTTGCTCTAAAAGTCAGGCCATGCGGCATGTCGCTGCAAGCATCGCCTTTGAGGGGCACAATAAAGGCAATAAAGTAGTCCGCGCAATGATCGTTTTAGGCATAGAAACAAGTTGTGACGAAACCGCCGCCGCGGTGGTTAGACGATATGATGACACATCAGGTGATGAGCGCAGCGGTCAGGGCGAAATTCTTTCCAATGTGGTGCTCAGCCAGATAGAAGATCACGCAGCCTATGGCGGTGTCGTTCCGGAAATCGCGGCCCGTGCCCATGTGGAAGCCCTCGACGGCATCATCAAGACCGCCATGGCAGAAGCCGGAATGCGCTTTGATCAACTCGATGCTGTGGCAGCAACCTCGGGTCCGGGGCTTATTGGCGGCGTGCTGATCGGCCTGATGAGCGCCAAGGCCATTGCCGCCGCGCATGATTTGCCCCTTATTGCTGTCAATCATTTAGAAGGCCACGCACTCACCGCGCGCCTAACCAACAATGCCCCATTCCCCCATCTCATTTTGCTGGTCTCTGGCGGGCACAGTCAAATCCTGCTGGTCAAGGGTGTCGGCGACTATGAACGCTGGGGCACCACCATCGACGACGCACTGGGTGAAGCCTTCGATAAAACCGCCAAACTGCTCGGCCTGCCCTATCCCGGCGGACCGGAAGTGGAAAAGGCGGCCCTCAATGGTGATAGCAAACGCTTTGCGCTGCCTCGCTCCATGAAGGGGCGCGATGGCTATGATTTTTCCTTCTCTGGCCTCAAAAGCGCGGTACGGCGGGAAGCGGAAAAGATCGCCCCGCTAAGTGATCAGGATATCGCCGATCTGTGCGCCTCTTTTCAGGCCGCCATTTGCGATATTCTCGCTGACCGCATCGACAAGGCCCTTGTTACCTTCTCCGAACGCTTCCCTGAGAAGAAAGAACCCCAATTGGTTGTCGCCGGAGGGGTTGCCTCCAACAAGGCCATCCGGGCAACGCTCGACACGGTTCTGGCCAAGCGGGGCGCTAAACTGGTCGCGCCACCGATTAAACTGTGCACCGACAATGGCGTCATGATCGCATGGGCCGGTGCCGAACGCTTTGCGCTGGGCATGAGCGATCCTCTGGACGCTCCGGCACGCCCGCGCTGGCCACTGGACAAGGATGCCCAAGCCAAGATTGGCGCAGGCAGAAAGGGAGCCAAAGCATGAGTAAGCCGGTAGCAACGTTATCCGCATCAAATGTTTTCCAGCGCATTTCGGTGCTCGGCGCCGGTGCGTGGGGCACCGCTCTGGCGCTCAATGCAGCCCGGGCAGGACGAGATGTCGTGCTTTGGGGCCGCAACGCAGAAAGCCTTGATTCCATCAGCACAAAGCGCCAGTTGCCCGCCTATCTGCCGGGCATCACCTTTGATCAACCACTGGAAACCACCACGGATATCACCGAAGCCGCTGACGCAGACTGCATCTTGCTGGTCGCACCTGCCCAGATGACCGCAAGCATCGCGGAAACCATCGGGCTTTATGTGCGCAAAGGCACGCCGGTGGTGCTGGCCGCCAAGGGTCTTGAAAAAGGCACCCAGCGCATGATGAGCGAAGTATTGGCCGACTATCTACCGCAAGCGACCCCGGCCATTCTGTCCGGTCCGTCCTTTGCTGCCGATGTCGCCCGCGGGCTGCCCACCGCTGTAACCATCGCAACCCCTTCTGCGCCGTTGGCAGACAAGCTATGCGCAACCCTTTCAAGCCAGTCATTCCGCCCCTATGCCAGCACAGACATGATTGGTGTCCAACTGGGTGGTGCGCTCAAGAATATTCTCGCCATCGCCTGTGGCATCGTGCTTGGCAAGCAGCTCGGCGCCAGTGCTCACGCGGCGCTCATGACCCGCGGTTTTGCTGAAATGCAGCGCCTTGCCCTCAAGCTTGGCGCGCGTTCTGACACCCTGATGGGCCTTTCAGGCTTTGGCGATGTAGCGCTTTCCTGCTCCAATCATCAGAGCCGCAACTTTGCCTTCGGCTTCGCCCTTGGTGAAGGCAAGGCCTTGTCCGACCTCATGGCTCCGGGCGCCAAGCTTTCCGAAGGGGCCTATAGCGCTCGCGTTGCTTGCGAATTGGCCAACGCTCATGGTGTTGAACTGCCCGTCGCTCAGGCCGTAGCCGACGTACTGGAGCAGAAAGACAGCATCGACGAAGCCGTAACCAAGCTGATGAGCAGACCGCTACGCGCCGAGAGCGAAGTCCCTTCCAAACCGAATTCTTAAAGTCAAGAACAGGAGAACTCTCATGTATTTCATCGTAAACTGCACCGATAAAAAAGGCGCCCTGAACATCCGCAAGGCAAACCGCGATGCGCATCTTGAATTCGCGCATGCCAATGCCGACACCATCAAGGTGGGTGGCCCTGTCCTGTCTGACGAAGGCGAAATGATCGGCTCCTGCCTCATCTGTGAAGTAGAAGACAAGGCAGCCCTTGATGCATTCCTCGCTCAGGACCCATATGCAAAAGCAGGCTTGTTTGAATCCGTCACCTCCCAGCCTTGGAAATGGGTTCTGGGCAAACCGGAATAACAACAACCGCAATCAGATCAACCGGAGAGGCATATGGCTTACTGGCTTTTCAAATCCGAGCCCAACACCTGGGGCTGGGACCAGCAAATGGCAAAAGGCGAGGAAGGTGAACAATGGGACGGCGTGCGCAACTATCAGGCACGCAACAACATGCGCAAAATGAAGCTCGGTGAAAAAGGCTTTTTCTATCACTCGGTGAACGAAAAGCAGATCGTCGGCATCATTGAAGTGTGCGCTGAAGTTCATCCGGACACGACCGATGACACCGGCAAATGGGAATGCGTTGACATCAAGGCCGTCAAACCGGTCAAGACACCTGTCACGCTGGAAGATTGCAAGAATCATCCCGAGCTTGGCAATATGATTCTGGTCAATAATTCCCGACTCTCCGTTCAACCCGTATCAGACGAAGAATGGAAAATCGTCTGCGAGATGGCTGGCGTTGATCCTTGAGCGAGCAATAGATCAAGAAAAAGGGGAAGCCGGTTCATCCAGCTTCCCCTTTTTCTTTGCCTTTATTCCCTTCCGCGCTTTTGACCAGAAGAACTGGTCACCACACACCAGCTCCCCCTCATTTACGCCCTGACTGTGATAAATGCCTGCATCCGCTGCTGAATGAACGGGATGATGAGATACACCATGGCGATCACCACGAGCGGCACCATGATCATCGCCCGTTGCCAAAGCTGCCATTGCGGTGTCATCGCCGCTATCCCATAAAGCAACAGGGTCACCAGCGGATAGACAAAAAGCAGAATCATCAGCGCAAAACGGGCGCGGGACGGTTTACGTGCAGTCATATTCATGCGATCTTCCTTTCGAGACGATCCGTTCCGTTTAATAGATCTTTATATGAACGATACGTTCCGTTTCGTCAAGAGGAAAATCATGACTACCGAAACTGAAGACCCGGACCACAAAGAAAACAAGAAAACCCGCCACTCGATAGGGGCCAAAAAAAACCCCGATACCGAGACAGCTATTCTGGATGCGGCAGCTGATATCATCGCGGAAAAAGGCATCGGAGGCCTGCGCATGGAAGCGGTTGCTCGCAAGGCCAAGGCAGGCAAGGCGACGCTCTACAGATGGTGGCCCAGCCGTGGCGCTCTTCTGCTTGCGGTCTACCAACGCAAGAAACCGTCCGTATGCTACAGAGATACAGGCTCGCTCTATGAAGATTTCCTGCATTTTGCAAAGGATCTTATAGAGATTTGGCAGGGAGAGAATGGGCTGTTTTTCAAAGCCATCATCGCTGAATCCCAGTCGGATCCAGATGTCGCGGAAAAACTGAAAGACTATCACGCCGAAAGGCTTGAAGCGCTAGCCGCTGTGGTCACGCGCTCTCAACAGCGGGGCGAGATTCCCCAAAATGAAGATCCCACCACAAGAGCCGAGCTTGTCATCGGCCTATTGTGGCAAAGGCTGCTCAACAACCGGCTGGATGAGTCAATTGACGAGCATATCAAAATGCTCGCCAATAGTGATGAGACATAAGCCCCGAAGAAAAAGGGGTCATGTCTATTATTGCACCTTGGTATGTTCTTCGTGAATGCCAATGCTGAGACGAATCGAAGCTGTCGTGGAAAGATGGGAAATTTCCGCAATCTTTTCCTGTTGCACCGCATTGGGGTCATTCCACTGCAGCTCAAGCCAGTTGCGCTCATAGCCGATTTTCACCAAGGCTTCGATGACGGACTTGGTCACACCAATGCCACGCGCATCATAATCGACATACAGAATATCAACATGCCCGACCCGTTTGCCGGAAATGGTTTCTGGCAAATCAAAGAAGGTGCAGAACGCACTCAATTTACCATTCACATAAGCGCCTATAACCTCTGCGGTCCGATCGGTCAGCAAGGTTTCCGCGTAAAACATATCTGGCTGGCGAGGTGCACCGCGTTTGCGCTCCTGTGCGTAAGCCGAAATCAAAGGAGCCAGCTCGAGGGCTGCATCCAGTTCCAGGATCTTGGTCAAAAATTCGCTCATTCTCACTCCCGTATCGATTTAAGGCCACTAAAAATCTTGGCTGGCAAAACATGCCGGTTGCCTTCTATCCAGCAGCGATCAATTCATTAGACTATCTCTATGGTAAATAGTGCAGCAAATTACACAATCCATTGTGCAGCACCTTCCCCATTTATCCAAGCCGTACCAAACCAAAGCATAGGAACAAAAAAAGCCGGATCGCGCGACCCGGCCTTTCGTCCATGAAAACAGGCTATAAATCCAGCAGATCAGACCGAGATCCCAAATCCGCCGTAAGCCAATCAGTCCAGATCGCGCACATCAACAAAATGACCCGCAACCGCAGCCGCAGCAGCCATGGCCGGAGAAACCAGATGGGTGCGGCCCTTGAAGCCCTGGCGACCTTCGAAGTTACGGTTGGATGTTGATGCACAACGCTCACCCGGAGCCAGCTTGTCAGCATTCATGGCAAGGCACATGGAGCAACCCGGCTCACGCCATTCGCAACCAGCTTCGATGAAGATCTTGTCCAGACCTTCTTCTTCGGCCTGCACCTTGACCAGGCCCGAGCCCGGCACGATCATCGCATTGATGCCTTCCTTGACCTTGCGTCCCTTGAAGATATCAGCAGCAGCGCGCAAATCTTCAATGCGACCGTTGGTGCAGGAGCCAATGAAGATACGATCGACGGCAATGTCGGTCATCTTGGTGTTTGGCTTAAGACCCATATAGTCCAACGCACGCAGAACAGCATTGCGGCGTCCTTCATCTTCAATCTTTTCCGGATCCGGTGTGGAACCATCAATGGTCGTCACATTCTCAGGGCTCGTGCCCCATGAAACGATTGGCGGCAACGATGCAGCATCCAGCGTAACAACCGTATCGAATGTGGCATCCTCATCCGTATAGAGGGTTTTCCAGAATTCCAGTGCCTTGTCCCAATCAGCCCCTTTCGGTGCTTTCGGGCGGCCCTTGATATAGTTGAAGGTTGTTTCGTCCGGTGCGATCAGACCAGCGCGTGCCCCGCCTTCAATGGCCATGTTACACACGGTCATACGGCCTTCCATGGACAAGCCGCGAATGGCTTCACCACGGAATTCAATCACATGGCCGGTACCGCCTGCAGTGCCGATCTTGCCGATAATGGCCAGAACGATGTCTTTAGCTGTTACGCCTTCGCCCAGCTTGCCATTGACTTCGACCTTCATATTCTTGGCTTTTTTCTGCACCAGCGTCTGGGTCGCCAACACATGCTCGACCTCCGAGGTGCCGATGCCGTGAGCCAGAGAGCCAAAAGCGCCGTGGGTGGACGTGTGCGAGTCACCACAAACGATGGTCATGCCCGGCAGCGTAAAGCCCTGTTCCGGGCCAACGATATGAACAACACCTTGACGGTTATCCAGCTCGTCATAATATTCCACACCGAACTCGACAGCATTTGCGGCGAGCGTTTCCACCTGCAGCTTGGACTGCGGATCATCAATACCCTTGGTGCGATCGGTCGTCGGGACATTGTGGTCAACAACGGCCAGCGTACGCTGTGGTGCGCGCACCTTACGGTTTGCCATGCGCAAGCCTTCAAAGGCCTGCGGCGAGGTGACCTCATGAACGAGATGGCGATCAATATAGAGCAGGCATGTGCCGTCTTCCTGTTGATCAGCCACATGGGAGTCCCAGATTTTGTCATAAAGGGTCTTAGGTGCAGACATGCTCGTCATCAGTCCTCTTAACAAACGATTTCGAAAATGGGCTGCATCTGTAACCTGACTTTTTGGTCAAAAGACTGGTGGCAAATGGCTCTCTTTAGCGAGATAGACCCATCTTGCCAGACACGCCCAAATGTGGATTGTGTTTGTATTGCGATAAATCGGTGGTCAAGGTCAAGCAATATTCTAATGAAAAATTCCGATCAGGCGCAATTTCGATACAAAAAAGCCCGACACCGGCACGGTATCGGGCTTCTTCATATATTAACAATCAAACCGGACAGTCGGGCTTATTCAGCGTCAGCCTTGGCTGCAGCAGCTTCTGCTTTCTTGGCAGCGCGTGCTTCAGCAACCTTTGCCTTGGCAACGTCGTTCAGCTTGCGAGCGCGAGAGTTGGTTGCCTCAACGATACGAGCGGATTTACCACGACGACCGCGCAGATAGTAGAGTTTCGCACGACGGACTTTACCGCGGCGGATCACTTCAACACCTTCAAGCATCGGGCTGAAAACCGGGAATACACGCTCAACACCTTCGCCATAGGAAATTTTGCGGACGGTGAAAGCCTCGTTCAGGCCGCCGCCGGTACGAGCGATGCAAACGCCTTCATAGGCCTGCACACGGGTACGGGTACCTTCGGTCACGCGCACGTTTACGCGAACAGTGTCGCCAGCGGAGAATTCAGGGATTTCGCGTTTTGCAGCGATTTCGGCCATTTGCTCTTTTTCGAGCTCTTCAATGATATTCATGATGTTCACTCTTGTTGTATCACTACGACCAGAGCGTCCTAAGCAGTCCCGTTGGGCTCATTGATGCCCGCCTTGCCACAAAGGCCCGTTTCGCCGTACTTGTTGGAAATCAGATTTGGGGGTCTATACCCAATGCAGCACCGTTTGTCACCCCCAAAAGTGACTCAAATCGGCGCTTTTCGGCACTAATTGCACCAGAAGCGCGAATGCACCCGCTTTTGCTTCAATAACAACCTGTTTTCAAATCTCACCAACACAAATACACCTTACAAACCCTTTACAGGGAGCGGGTTTCTCCAATCTTCAGGATCACGGCATTTTCCTCGCCAAAGCCCTGATCAATCGCAGCCTGACGAAAACGAACCGGTGCCTCGAACGGGTCCTCTGGTGTCAGCATGATGGTACCCCAATGCATACCGATGGCCTTTTTGGCCCCCACCGCGCGGGCAATGGAGATGGCCTCTTCTGGCGTTGCATGCACCTCAACCATGATGGAAGGTGGTTCATAGGCGCCAATACCAACAATGGCATAGTCAAACGGCCCCGCCTTCTCGCCTACATCCTTGAAAATCTCTCCGGCGGCCGTATCACCGGAAAACCAGATTTTCCCATCGGGTGTTTCAATTGCAAAGCTGGCCCATAGGGTCTTTTTGCGATCAAACAAGCCGCGACCGGAGAAATGCACCGCTGGCAATGTCTTGATCGACAAGCCCGGCATCATCCATTCATCCCACCAGTCCTGCTCAACCACCCTCTTATAGCCACGGCGGGTGAAAAACGAACCCAGTCCGAGCGGGACGATCACCTGCGTCTCCCCCTTATAGGGATAAGCATCGATGGTCTTTTCATCCAGATGATCATAATGGTTGTGGCTCATCAGCAAAATATCAACCTTGGGCAGTTGCTCCACGCTCAAGGCTGCCGGCACGAAACGCTTCGGACCCATTCCCATTTTGCCGGCTCTTTCCTGCAAAAAGGGATCGGTGAGGAGAATTTTGCCACCGGTTCTAATGAGAAAGGACGCATGGCCCAACCATGTTACGCTGGGATTGCTGGCGGATGAAAGCTGCGCTTGCGTCTCGCCATGGTCCACCACATGCCAATCAGGCACCTCCGGCGCCTTGGTCTTGAAGGTCTGCTGATACAGAAAACGGGCAAAATCGCCAAATGTTGCACCCCCTTTGGGGCTTCCCGGCGGATTTTGAAATCTGCCCTTCACACGATTGGATGCTTTTGCGTTTTTTTCTTCCATGAATCCATTGCCTTGAAATTGCTTTGCTCGATCAAAACCACGGCAGCTCTTAAGAGAAAGAAACAGCCGAATACAGACCTTCTATGCTTGATGAGGTATGTATGCTTTTGAAAAATGCAAGCAGAACAGGGCCCAGATCACACAGCCAGATGACACAGTGGAAATCACACAGGCGGATTGCGCAGCGGCACGGGCTGGCGATGCACAATGCTGGTTTTGGTCCGCGCCATATCATGTAGTGGTCCGAGCAATCGGTCCAAGTCACCGATTTCGCGCAAAACCAGACGCGCAACGAAACAGTCTTCACCCGTTACGACAGAACATTCGACAATCTCCGGCAATGCCTCGAGCGTCTTCTCCACGCTATGCAATTTGCCCGGCAGAGGCTCCACCCGCAAAATGGCTTCGAGCGTATAGCCCAGTTTACGCCGGTTGATCCGAATGCCAAATCCTTCGATCACGCCCAGATCTTCCATCCGCAGAATACGATCACGAATCGAGGGCGCAGCCAGACCAACCGCAGCACCGATAGAGCGCAAGCTCATGCGGGAATCCCTGTAGAGCAAATCTAGGATGGCGCGGTCTATATCATCAGCAACAAAATCTGTCATGTAAGCCAATTTATAGATTATACCTCTCAAGAACAATAAAATAGCGCAGAACGAGATAACAAACCACCGATACACCCCATCAGACATCTTCTATCATAGTGGCAACAAACAGGAGTGATAGAAATGAAGATACAACGCATCGCGGCTTTTATAGAAAACGGCCTGGGTGGAAATCCGGCTGGCGTCGTCCTGCTCGACGCGCTTCCCAAGAATGAAGACATGCAGAAGGTGGCAGCCGAAGTTGGCTACTCGGAAACGGTGTTTGCTGCGCCAGATGGCGAGAGTTGGACAACACGCTATTTCTCGCCCGAATCGGAGGTGCCCTTTTGCGGTCACGCAACAATCGCATTGGGCGCTGTGCTCGCCAAAGAGCATGGAGCAGGACGCTATCAGCTCTCCCTCTCGGAGGGGGACATTGACGTAACCGCCAGCATGGAGAATGGACAAAGCCAGTCTACCCTCAGCTCACGGCCGACCCATAGTGAACCAGTCGGTGAGACCGTCATCGATGAAGCGCTTGACTTGTTCGGTTACAAACGGGACGATCTGGACCCCGTACTTCCGGCAAGGCGGATCAATGCCGGTGCGGCCCATCTCTTTTTTGCGCTGAAAAGCCGAGAACAGCTGGCTCGCATGCACTATGATCTCGCAGCTGGGCGCGCCTTCATGCAGCGACATGGTCTGGTGACGGTTGTCTTTGTCTGGCGGGAAAGCGAAGATCTGTTCCATGCCAGAAATGCCTTTGCCTCAGGCGGCGTTCTGGAAGACCCGGCAACAGGGGCTGCGGCCGCAGCCATCGCAGGCATGTTGCGCGACGAAGGCCTGACCGGGCGAACCGAGTTGACCATTCTGCAAGGCGCAGACATGGGCCGTCCTTCGCGCATCAATGTGCAATTTACCGCCCCGATAGGCAGTCCGGTTTTTGTCGGCGGAACATCCTCAGAGATTGAAGACCAGAGCTAAGTGAAAACAGAAAACGAGAGAGCGCTCAGCTCTCTCTCTTCGCTAGCCAAGATTCATAGAGATCAGGGCGGCGTTCTTTCGTCAGCTCGATGGCCTTTTTCTGCCGCCATTCGGCAATCTTGCCATGATGGCCAGAGGTTAGGATTTCGGGGATTTCCCGTCCTTCCCATTCAGTCGGGCGCGTGTAATGGGGATATTCCAGCAAACCGCTCTCGAAGCTTTCCTCTTCCCCTGAAGCGATCTTGCCCATGACACCGGGCAGAAGACGCACAACGGCATCCATCAGCACCATCGCGCCCAATTCGCCGCCGGAAAGGATATAGTCGCCAATGGAAATCTCTTCCAGTTCGCGACCGTCAATCACCCGCTGATCAACCCCTTCAAACCGACCACAAAGCAGAATCACACCACCAGCCTCTTTAAGCTGGTGCACCTTTTCCTGCGTCAAGGCTTTGCCACGGGGAGACAACAGAATACGCGGGCGGGTATCCCCCTCACCCGTCACATGATCAATCGCGCGGGAAACCACATCGGGCCGCAACACCATGCCGGCACCGCCGCCAGCGGGCGTGTCATCCACGTTGCGATGCTTGCCTTCGGCGAAGTCGCGGATGTGAACTGCCTCCAGCGACCAGATTTCATTCTCCAGTGCCCGTCCGGCAAGAGACGTGCCCAGAGGTCCGGGAAACATATCGGGATAAAGGGTCAGAACACTGGCACGCCAAGGCGTTTTCAAGCCTTCCGGCTCATCCTTCTCAAATGGATTTGCTTCCGACATGATCCTTGGAGTTCCTATTCTTTCTTGAGGCCATCCAGCAATTCAGGGGTCTTGGAAAAATCGACCCCCTCACCTTCCTGCGCCTTCTCGTCTTCGTCCGGCTCGTCCAGCAAACCTTCAGGCGGCATGACAAGAACATAGCCCTGCGAAACCTTCACTTCGGGCACAACCTCGCGGGTGAATGGAATATAGTAGCCTTTGCCACGTTTGGGCATGACATCAAGCATATCGCCTGCGCCAAAATCATGGATCGCCACGATGGAGCCAATTGACGAGCCATCTTCAAGCCGCGCGTCCAGCCCGATGAGATCGGAATGATAGAATTCCTCCTCCTCAAGCTCGGGCAGCTGTTCCCGATCGACATAAAGCCGCGTTCCGGTGAGCGCTTCAACATCATTGCGATTGTTGAGCCCTTTGACGCGACAGACAAAAACGGTCTTGGATTCCCGCGCCGACAGAAATTCGAACTGGCGCGTCCCGTCCGCCGTTTCCAGAGGTCCATAAGCGAACAAAGCATCGGGATCATCAGCAAACAGCTTGACCCGCACCTCGCCGCGTATTCCGTGCGCAGCTCCAAACTGGGCAATACAAACCTTGCCCTGAGGATCGGTAGGACCCTTGGCCATGACACTACTCCTTGCCGGCTGCCGGATTACAAGAATCCGGAATCAAAAAGGGAGTCCGGCCATAGCGGGCCGCACTCCCTCAAAAAAGCGAAGATTACTCAGCGCTTGCTTCTTCAGCCGGAGCTTCTGCTTCAGCAGCAGCCTCGGCAGCTGCAGCAGCTGCTTCTTCTTCTTTCATGCGCTGTTCTTCAAGACGTTCCTGAGCTTTCGCACCCGGCAGAGCTTTTTTCGGGTTGTTACGAGCAGGACGGGTTGCCAGACCAGCAGCATCAAGGAAGCGCAGAACACGGTCGGTCGGCTTTGCGCCTTTTTCGATCCAGTGCTGGATGCGCTCTACGTCGAGCTGAACGCGCTGTTCGGAATCTTTTGGAAGCAGCGGGTTGTAAGACCCAACTTTGTCGATGAAGCGGCCATCACGAGGAGAGCGCACATCAGCGATAACGATGCGGTAGTAAGGACGTTTTTTGGAGCCGCCGCGGGCCAGACGAATTTTCAGTGCCATGGAGTTTCCTTTCCAAATTCGGCATATTCTTGTTTCAATGGCCAACTTTTTAGCGACTGCCAGCAGTCCTTGGCCTTGTATTGGATGCAAACGGGATCTTGGAACAGACCCGGCTTAGCGTTTCTTCTTACCTTTGCCGGGCATACCGCCCAGACCGGGAAATTTAGGGCCGCCCAGACCGGGAAGACCTGGCATACCGCCGGGTAATCCTCCTGGAAGACCACCGGGGAGACCGCCACCAGGCAGGCCACCGCCCATTCCTTTGGCCATATCACCCATATCGGGCATCTGGCCGGATTTCTGCATTTCTTCAAGCTGGGCAGGATCTACCTGGGGCATGCCGCCACCGAACAGGCCGCCAAGGCCGCCCTTCTTCTTGCCCAGCATCTTCATCATGTCCGCCATCTGGCGATGCATTTTGAGAAGCTTGTTGATTTCGGACACCTGCACGCCAGCACCAGCGGCAACGCGCTTCTTGCGGCTTGCATTGAGCAGCTTGGGATTGCGCCGCTCGGCCCGGGTCATGGAATTGATGATCGCCACCTGACGGTTGACGACGGAATCATCAAGATTGGCAGCCGACATCTGCTTTTTCAGTTTGCCGATACCCGGCATCAATCCCATGATGCCGCTCATACCGCCCAGCTTGGCCATCTGGCCCAACTGATCCTTGAGATCCTCAAGATCGAATTTGCCTTTGCGCAGCTTTTCAGCAGCGGCGGCAGCCTTCTCGGCATCGATATTTTCGGCTGCTTTTTCAACCAGCGAAACGATATCGCCCATGCCCAGAATACGGCCGGCAATACGTTCGGGATGGAATTCTTCCAGCGCATCTGCTTTTTCGCCGGTACCCATCAGCTTGATCGGCTTGCCGGTAACCGCGCGCATGGAAAGAGCCGCACCACCGCGTCCGTCACCATCAACACGGGTCAGCACGATGCCGGTGACATCGCAGCGTTCGTCAAAGCTTTTGGCCACATTGACGGCGTCCTGACCGGTCAGGCTATCGGCAACCAGCAGAATTTCATGCGGGTTGGTGACCTTGCGGATTTCTTCCATCTCAACCATGAGAGGCTCATCCACATGGGTCCGGCCAGCGGTATCGAGCATGACCACATCAAAGCCACCGAGCTTGGCGGCATTGATGGCGCGTTCTGCAATCTGTGTTGGCGTCTGGCCAGCCACAATCGGCAGCGTCGCGATGTCATTCTGTTCACCAAGCACCCGCAGCTGTTCCTGCGCGGCAGGACGGCGGGTATCGAGCGAGGCCATCAAAACTTTCTTGCGATCGCGGGTCTGCAAGCGCAACGCGATCTTGGCCGTCGAGGTGGTTTTACCAGACCCCTGCAGACCAACCATCATGATGGGCACTGGCGATGGCGCATTCAGATCAATAACCTTGGCATCGGCGCCGAGCATCTCGACCATCTGGTCATGCACCAGCTTGATCACCATCTGCCCTGGGCTGACCGACTTAATCACTTCAACGCCAACCGCCTTCTGTTTCACCTGCTCGGTGAACTGGCGCACGACATCCAGAGCAACGTCCGCTTCGATCAGGGCGCGACGAACTTCGCGCAGGGCAGCATTGACATCGGACTCGCTAAGCGCACCGCGCTTGGAGAGCTTGTCAAAAATGCCGCTTAGGCGATCTGATAGCGATTCAAACATGCATTGCTCCTTCGTTGCTTCCCATCAGTAAGACATCTTTCCAATTTGGGCCTTTCCGCCTCATCTGCCAAGCAGATCCCCTAAAGAAAACCGCATAGCAAAAATACATCCGAGGGCGCAACGCGCTGTCGGATGTGGACTTCCCGGTTCTCTTTACACCTTTGCGGGACCGGGTCAGTGGCTCAAATTGTCTTGTCTCGTGATGAGAATGGGCGGTTTCTACGCAATATTGCTCTCTGCGTCAACTGGATTCAGCGCTGAATGCAATGAAAAGGCCAGATTTCAGGCCTTTTTACAAAAGTTCAGCACGCAATTCATCAATGGTGGCGACAATCTTGTCTGTTCCCGCCGTCTCAAACTCTTCTCTGGAGCCATAGCCCCAGAGCAGGGAAACGGTCTTCATGCCGTTGGCCTTGCCACCCAGAATATCATGCTTGCGGTCTCCGATCATCACCGAGCTTGACGCATTGGCGCCGGTCTTTTCTAGCGCATAGGTCAGAAGATCGGCCTTGTTGCCTCGTGTTCCATCCAGCTCGGCCCCGAACACGGCATCAAAATAGGAGGCCAATTCAAAGCGCTCCAGAATCGGATTGGCAAAGACATGCGGCTTGGAGGTTGCCACATAAAGCGGATGCCCTGCCGCCTTCAACTCACTCAGAAGCTCCGGAATGCCCGCATAGACCTCATTTTCATACAGCCCTGTCACCGAATAATGCTCGCGATAGGCAAGGACCCCCTCTTCTGCGCGTTCGGGACCAACCATCACAGCAAAGCTTTCCGGCAATGGGGGGCCGATGACCCAGTCGAGATCGTCCGGAACCTCGGAAATCCCGAGCTTGTCGAGAGCATAATGGGTGGAGCTGATGATGCCTGCCTTTGGGTCGGTCAGAGTGCCATCAAGGTCGAAGAATAGAGAAGTCATGAAAAACCACTGTCATTGTCTGGCTGCGTTTGCGAAGAAAAGTCAGACAGCCTTGCTAATCATCGTCGGCTCGGAGAAAACACCGGCTGTCATGAGGTTGTCATCCATCACTTCGCGAATGCGCATGGAAGGTTTGTAGGCCAGAACGCGATTGCGTCCGTCCTTCTTGGCAAGATACATAGCATAATCAGCTGCGGTGAACAGATGATCAAAGCTTTTCCCGACTGTTTTCACTGACACATAGCCTATACTCAAAGTGAAACTAATCGGGGCACCCTTATAATCAAAGGAGGTCTGCTCGATTTTACGTCGCACTCTCTCCAGAATGGCCGCGTGATCATATCCTTTGCCGCCCAAATAGATGGCAAATTCTTCCCCCCCCATACGCCCCATCAGAGCGGAGGTAGGCAATTGCAGTTTGGTAGTCTTCACAAAGTCGATGAGCACCTTATCGCCTGCATCATGACCATATGTGTCATTGATCGTCTTGAAATGATCAATATCCAGAATAGCCATAATAGCATCCGGTCCGCTATCAGGTAGTACGCCATTGATGCCTTTGACAAAGGCACGGCGATTGGAGATACCAGTTAAATCATCTGTTTCGGATGCGATACGATGTCTCTTTTCAGCCTTGTCCTTGATGAGAATCACCGTAGATATCGCCATCATCGTTGTGTTGAAGAAAATTTCCAGCAAGAACAGCTTCCACCATCCCGCTTCCATGCGCCCATTGATCACGGCAGCTGGCTGGGTCAGTGTGAAGAAGACGACGAAGCCACGAATGATGCCATGGACCACCAGGACGATTGATGTCGGCACTGCCATTGGCAAAGCCCGATTGCCAGCACCATTAAAGACAAGATGGGCATTGCTAAAGGCGACGCCCATGACAAACAGGGACTGCACCAAGGCATTCATATTCGGATCGGAATAGAGCCAGGGCGCCGCACCAGCCAAAATCAGATAGACAAACGGGGCAACAAAGAAAGGCCAAGTCGGCGTCTTGTGACCGTTAAAGGCCCGAAAACCGGCAATCATGCCCAAATTGGATGTAATCACCACAGCCGTGCATAACGCTGGAGCGAAGGATCCCAGTATCTCCTGCAATGCCAGAAAGGCAGCAGCCACAACACCCAGAACATAAGCCAACAACCAATATCCAGCGGCCGGTTCATCGGTATTGGTCCGCCAAACCACAGCCATCGTGGATGCCGAGACAAGCAAAGATAAAAATAGACAAGCATAAATAGACGCAATATCAAGCGCATTAAGCATAGATAAACGAGCCCCCAGTTGCATGCAGGCTAATCCAAAACTCTAAAAATAATCATAATCGTTACGATGAAATCGATTGCATTTTGGCGAAAAGGACAAGCACTCTGCTTTCAGCGACGGCCCGGTCCACACAGCTTTTCAAGCAAAGCGCAATCCGGCCCGCGAACAGAATGCCAACGGGGCACACACAAATGATTTTTCCTCACAAGGCCGCCTCTATCATTTTTCGCCAAAAGCGGTACATTGTCGCCAACAACAAACACAATCTCCCCAAGCCGGAAAATAGGGACTTATGGAGATGAAAAAGCCTACGGAGCCCCCCATGTCACCTACACCTTCAGATCAGAAAGCCCATTTCTGGCTACGTGACGAAGATCGCAGCACCGAACGCCGCACCGCATTGACACCCAAAAATGCCAAATTACTGATCGAAAAAGGATTTTCCGTAACGGTCGAGAAAAGCGAAAAGCGCGTCTGCACCAATGAGGACTATGAAGCCGTAGGCTGCGCCCTCGCCGAGCCGCGTTCATGGGTGGATGCTCCGAAGGAAACGGTTATTCTCGGTCTCAAGGAACTGGCAGAAACGCCGGACAAACTGCCTCACCGGATGATCCATTTTGCCCATATCTACAAAGACCAGACCGGCTGGGAAAAGGAGATGGCTCGCTTCGTCAATGGCGAAGGCCTGCTTTATGACATCGAATTCCTGACCAACGAAAACGGACGCCGCGTTGCCGCCTTTGGCTATTGGGCCGGATGGATGGGAGCCGCTCTGGGCGCATTCCGCCTCTTGGAACGCCGCGCTGGCCGCAATGAGATTACCAAGGGAGTCTCCCCGTTCGAAAGCCAGCAGGCGATCATAGACAGATTGAAAGCGTTGGCCGAAGAAGGCGAAGGCGATCTGCCAACCGCCATCGTCATTGGCGCCAAGGGCCGTTCCGGCACAGGGGCTAGCGAATGCCTTGAAGCCATCGGCATGACAGTAACCAAGTGGGACATCGAGGAAACCCGCATCCTCGACCGGCGGGCTCTTCTCTCTCACGACATGATGGTCAACTGCGTGCTCATGTTTGGCCCGGGCCTGTTGCTCGCCAACAAGACCCATTTAGCGGCAGAAGGCGCAAAGATGAAGGTCATTTCCGACGTATCCTGCGATCCATTCTCCGATTTCAATCCCTTGCCGATCTACAATGCCCCGACCAGTTGGGATGCTCCGGTGATTGAAGTGGCAAAGAATGGATTGGGCGACGCTGTTGAGGTCACCTCCATCGACAATTTGCCTTCCCTTTTGCCAGCTCAGGCAGCGGAAGAATTTTCAGACCAATTCATCACCTCGCTCCTGCGTTTTGATGATGGCATCGAGTGGAAGAACGCCAAAGCCAAATTCGAGGAAGTCCGCGCAAAAGCTAATCTCTGACAGCCTGTTCAAGGCCACAGGCCGACATTTCTTCTGACTTGTTTCAAGGGTGCGAGCAATTATCGCACCCTTTTTCTTTGAACAATCCCGTCAGACCGACTTATTGCCAATCGAAAAATGATGAATTTTCACAAAACTGAAACCAAGGACTTCTCTACTTGCAGACGACCTTTCGAAAACTCTCACGGAAAGTTCATTGATTGAATGCAATTAAACCATTCAATCAGTAGAAAGCCTGATTATATAATCTGAAGGCCATAAATTTTTGGCGAACCTGACCGGATTACTTAATGCAATAATGGGGACCAACCATGCATAAAATCGCTCTTGCTACCATCGCTTTGTCATTAATTGCTGCACCAGCCCTCGCTGGTCCGAAAGAAGACGCTGTTGCCGAACGCCAAGCCTACTTCAAAAAACTTGGTGGCAACATGGGCCCTCTGGCCAAGCTGCTCAAAGGCGACTATGACGCCGCAACCGCTCAGCAGCATGCAGATGCACTAGCAGACCTCACAACACAGGATATCAGTGGACTGTTTGTTGAAGGCACTTCCACCGAAGACATGCCCGGCAAAACCGAAGCGCTTCCGGTTATTTGGGAAGACATGGATGGCTTTGCCACCAAATATGAAGCATTGGCAACGGCAGCGGCCAACCTGAAGGCTGAAGCCGGCAAAGGCAAAGCCCAGCTGGCCGCCGCTTTTGGCCCTGTTGGTGCCTCTTGCAAAAGCTGCCACGATGGCTTCCGCGACTAATCAACAAAGGAGCCGGGTATAGGTTGATACCCGGCTCCACTTTATTTGATATTCATTTGCAGCACGAAACACAGGCTATGACAATGAACGAACAGCCAGAACAAGACCCGAATCTGGAACGCATCCGTCTTTGGGATCCAGCCATCCGCCTATTTCACTGGACCTTGCTCATTTGCGTTGTCGCCGCCTGGGGGCTGGGCGAATTTGGCCCGGATATCATGACCCTGCATTTCTATTTCGGCTATGCTGTTGCCGCGCTGCTGGGCTTTCGTCTGATCTGGGGACTGGTAGGGCCAAAAGTGGTGCGCTTTACCCATTTTATCTATAGCCCGAAAACAACGCTCTCCTATGCCTCGAAAATCATGGAACGCAAACCCAGCTACTGGCGCGGCCATAATCCGGTCGGCGCTCTGGCAGTCTTTGCCTTGATGGGTATCCTCATCGCTCAGGTCGCAACAGGTCTGATGGGAGATCCCGATGATTATATCAATGTCGGTCCGCTGGCCAGTTATGTTGGCTATGACACCGCCACGTTGGCCATCGAGATCCACGAAACACTGGCACCTATCCTGCTCTTGCTGGTGCTCGTTCACGTCGCCGCTATCGGCTTTTACAAGGTCTGGAAACGCGAAGACCTGATCAAGCCCATGATCACCGGCTGGAAATGGGTCAAAAAAGCAGAAACCGACTGATTTCAAACACCGCTATCAGCGATCAGATTGTGCTGAGCAGGATGCTTGTCTCACTGTTCAGCACCCCCTCGATCAAGCGGACCTCGCGCAGAACCCGGTCGAAATCCGACAGGGACGCTGTCTGGATTTCCGCTACAAGATCCCACGCCCCATTCGTCGTATGCAATGTGTGAAGCTCCGGCATGCCACGCAGCTTCCGGATCACCTGCGACGTCGATTTCCCCACTACCTCAATCAGCATGATTGCGCGAATACCATCCAGCTCATAATCTTCGCGCACACGCACCGTGTAGCCAAGAATCGCACCTGACTCCATCAGACGATCAAGCCTGTTCTGCACTGTCCCCCGCGAGACTTGCAGAATATCGGCCAGTTTGGAGAGTGGCGCACGCCCGTCATGGCGCAAAAGCGAGATGAGATCCCGATCCAGCTGATCAAAAATATGCTTGGCCCCTTGCGTCACCATGTAGTTTGCCCTCTCTCCCCTCGGAATATATGACCAATTCTGACGAATTGCCCAATTTTCACTTTAAATTTGTATAATCACTTATCATTTATTGAAGGGTTTTGCCATTTTTTCTGAAAATTTGTCTCGCTATTCTAATAGGACAATCATGATCCATCCGCTGCGCCGACCATCATCATGTCAGGTGCCCACAGAATGGATCCAAAGGCCTTCAGAGCCGCCTTCTTACAGATTTTCAGGAACGCATCCCATGCCAGCACCACAGAAAGACACACTCAATCTTGTTCCCTTTGTCAGCGTCGACAACATGATGAAGCTGATCCTGTCCATCGGCGTAGAAGAAGCAATCGAGGGGATAGCAGCCCAGATTGAAGCCGATTTCAAACGCTGGGAAAGCTTCGACAAGACGCCCCGCATCGCATCCCATTCCAAAGAAGGCGTCATCGAACTGATGCCGACCAGTGACGGCGAAGTCTATGGCTTCAAATATGTCAACGGCCACCCGAAGAACACCAAGGAAGGCTTGCAGACGGTCACAGCTTTCGGGCTTCTGGCCGATGTTTATACCGGTTATCCGGTGCTGCTGACAGAAATGACCATCCTCACTGCGCTCAGAACCGCAGCCACCTCCGCCGTTGCCGCCAAATATCTTGCACCAAAGAATGCAAAGGTCATGGCGATGATCGGCAACGGGGCACAATGCGAATTTCAGGCTCTGGCCTTCAAGCGCATTTGCGGCATCGATACCGTGCGCCTGTTTGACATTGACCCGATTGCCACCGACAAGGCGGAATTCAATCTGAAGGATTCCGGCCTCAAGGTTGTGCGCACATCAAGCCATCAGGAATGCGTCTCCGGCGCGGATATCATCACCACCTGCACCGCTGACAAACAGTGCGCCACCATCCTGACCGACAACATGGTTGGCTCGGGCCAACATATCAACGCCATCGGCGGCGACTGTCCGGGCAAGACGGAGCTGCATGGCGACATTCTGCGCCGTTCGGATATTTTCGTCGAATATCCGCCACAAACACGCATTGAAGGCGAAATCCAGCAGCTGGATCCGGACCATCCGGTCAAGGAACTCTGGAAAGTGATGACCGGACAGGAAGAAGGACGCACCTCCGAAGGTCAGATCACCCTGTTTGATTCCGTCGGTTTTGCCATCGAAGATTTTTCCGCCCTGCGCTACATCCATGATGTCATCAAGGGCACGCCATTCTACGACGATCTCGACATGCTAGCCGACCCTGACGAACCCCGCGATCTCTACGGCATGGTCCGCCGCGCAGAAAAGTCTCTGGCCGCTGCCGAATAGGCTTGGCATCCGGGCGAGAAGTAAAAAACGCGATCAATTTCAGGTCTCCACGCACTGCGCGGGGGCCTTTTCTTATGCCCTCAACTGATATCCGGTTTTTCCCTTATACGAAAGAATGAACAGGCACAAATTGGTTATATTCCAAGTTTTTATTTGCCTACTGGTCAAGGAAATTCAGAAAATACAAGAATAAAGTGACAAAATTTTCCTAATTGTTTAGCGAAACCCTTTTTCCTTCATGATGCTCTAGGCAATTGGTGGAATATTTTCTGTCCCGACCTCAGATATCATACAATTATACCTCCATATTACATACCAAAGAGCAATACCGCACACGTAGACGCTCTGCTATCGCCTAAGCATAATAGTCTGAACAACAAACCGAGCATCACCGCACCAAACACGCTCAAAAGGGGATGGTGCACAATTTCAATAGACGAGTTCTGGGAGGAACGCATGTCGGAGAACGTCTATCCTGTACCGACGGATGTGGCATCACATGCCCTGATCGATAACGATGCCTATTTGTCCATGTACAAGCAGTCAGTGGAAGATCCGGAAGCCTTCTGGGGAGAACACGGCAAACGCCTTGATTGGATCAAACCCTTTACCAAGGTGAAGAACACATCCTTCGATTATCACAATGTTTCCATCAAATGGTTCGAAGATGGCACGCTCAATGTGTCCGCCAACTGCATCGACCGTCATCTGGAAAAACGTGGCGATCAGACTGCGATCATCTGGGAGGGAGATGATCCGGCTGACGACGAGCATATCACCTATAGTCAGCTCCATGAGCGGGTCAGCAAACTGGCCAACGCCTATAAGGAAATGGGCGTCGGCAAGGGTGATCGCATCATTCTTTATCTGCCAATGATCCCGGAAGCAGCCTATGCCATGCTGGCATCGGCCCGCATCGGCGCCATTCATTCCATCGTCTTTGGCGGCTTTTCGCCCGATGCGCTGGCTGACCGCGTCAACGGCTGTGAAGCCAAGCTTGTGGTTACAGCCGACCAGGGCCTGCGAGGCGGCCGGACCGTTCCGCTAAAAACCAACGTGGACACCGCGCTTGAAAAGGTCGATCACGACGTCAAGACACTTGTCGTCAAGCGCACCGGCGGCGACGTGCCCATGACCAGTGGTCGCGACTTCTGGTATGAATATATGGTGGCCAAGGCCTCAGCCGATTGCCCGCCAGAACCGATGAATGCGGAAGATCCGCTCTTCATTCTCTATACGTCCGGCTCCACCGGCAAGCCAAAGGGCGTGGTGCACACCACTGGCGGCTATCTGGTTTACGCCTCCATGACCCATCAATATGTCTTTGACTATCATGAGGGCGATATCTACTGGTGCACCGCAGATGTGGGCTGGGTCACCGGCCATTCCTACATTGTCTATGGTCCGCTCGCCAATGGCGCGACCACGCTGATGTTCGAAGGCGTGCCCAACTATCCATCGCCTTCCCGCTTCTGGGATGTCTGCGACAAGCATAAGGTCAACATTTTCTACACGGCACCAACCGCCATTCGCTCACTGATGGGCGCCGGATCTGAACATGTTGAAAAAGCAGATCTTTCTTCTCTGCGCATTCTTGGCTCAGTGGGTGAACCCATCAATCCTGAAGCCTGGAAATGGTATTATGAAGTCGTCGGTAAAGAGAGATGCCCGATTGTCGATACATGGTGGCAGACGGAAACCGGCGGCATTCTGATCACGCCGCTACCCGGCGCCACCGATCTCAAACCTGGCTCGGCCACGCGCCCCTTCTTTGGCGTTCAGCCAGTCATGCTCGATAATATGGGCAATGAAATCGGGGAAACCGCATGCGAAGGCGTGCTCTGCATTGCCGACAGCTGGCCGGGCCAGATGCGTACGGTCTATGGCGATCATGACCGCTTTGTCTCGACCTATTTCGAAACCTTCAAGGGCTACTATTTCACCGGTGACGGCGCCCGCCGTGATGCAGATGGCTATTACTGGATCACCGGCCGCGTTGATGATGTGATCAACGTTTCTGGCCACCGTATGGGCACAGCGGAAGTGGAAAGCGCTCTTGTGGCTCATGAAAAGGTATCCGAAGCCGCCGTGGTGGGCTATCCGCACGATATCAAGGGTCAGGGCATCTATGTCTATGTCACCCTGATGGAAGGCGAAGAGGAAAGTGAAGAGCTGCGCAAGGAACTGCGCAACTGGGTCCGCCATGAAATCGGCCCGATCGCTTCGCCGGACCTCATCCAGTTCGCTCCGGGCCTGCCGAAAACCCGTTCTGGCAAGATCATGCGCCGCATTCTGCGCAAGATAGCCGAAGACGATTTCGGATCACTGGGCGATACCTCGACACTGGCTGATCCAACTGTGGTGGAAGATCTCATTGATAACCGCCAGAACCGGTAAGATCTGGACATAGACGCAAAAGAAAAACCCCGTCGGCCAATCCGGCGGGGTTTCTTTATGCCTTCAACGGTCTGCAGGCCGACAATAACGCATCAAATAGGTGGGAAAGATGATCCCGTTCGGCAGCTCGACCTCATCTTCACACACCGCTTCAAACCCAAGCGAATGGTAAAAGGACATCCCGCTCAAGGATGCCTGACAATCAAACTGGACAATATCGGGCGCTGCATTGAGACAACGATCAAAAAGCGCCCGACCGATGCCATGACGCATCCAATCGGGATGCACGACGAACTGGCGGATATGACCAACGCCGGCGACGCTCGGCAGGCCATGATAATCACGGCTCCAGCCCCCTGCCCCAACCAACAGATCGTCATCAGCCTCAGCCACATACAGCTGGCCGGACTGAATAAGAGGTTTGGAAACCTGAGAAATAAAGGGAACGGATTGTTCAATTAGATCAGGAGCATAAGCACCAGACAGTCCGCTTGAAAAAGACAAGACGCTCAGATGAACAAGAGCTTCAAAATCAGAAAGTGTGGCTGATCGCAGACGGTATGACATCCCAGACACCCATTTTGCGCGCCTTATCCGCGTTTGACAAAGGCCTCAGCCTCTTCAAGGGACATCTCTTCCTCAGCCTCATGCCCGAGTTTTGAGCGTACCTTTTCAAGATCATCCACCAAACCGGCCAAACGCCCTGCAACGCGATCATGAATGATGGCGGCAAGCTCGGGATATTCATCCATCACACGCCGGAAAGTCACGCGTCTGATCTGGATGACTTTGACATCCTCAATCGCCGTAGCCATCGCCGAGCGGCGTGTTTCTGCCATCAAAGCCATTTCACCAATCAAGCTTCCAGGCCCGAGCACCTGGCTTTGGAGATCAAAGCCATTCTCGGAAATCGTCATGCGGATTTGGCCTTCGGTGATGACAAAACCGGAATCGGCCAGATCACCCTGCCGAAAAATCACCTGCTTAGCCCGATAGGCGCGCATTTCGGCACCAAAGGCCAACAGCCGCAGTTGGTCATTGTCGAAATTGTCAAAGAAAGGGACCTGCTTGAGCAGGTCAATATCACTTGTCAGGCTCATTGATTCTTTTCAACCCGGTGAAATCCGAAAAACACCCCACTATAGGCGCGTCTCATCATTGCCTGTCAAGCAGCATCACCAAGCTCTGCCGCAGAAAGATCAATCATCTTCAGGGAACAAGCTTGTAGCCACCCGACTCGGTAATCAACAACTCCGCATTGGAAGGGTTTTTCTCGATTTTTTGCCGTAGACGATAAATATGGGTTTCGAGCGTATGGGTCGTAACGCCTGAATTATAGCCCCAAACTTCATGCAGCAGAACATCACGGCTAACCGGCTTGTCCCCCGAGCGATAGAGATATCTCAAAATCGAGGTTTCCTTTTCGGTGAGCCGCACCTTGCCGCCGGATTCATCTGCCAGAATTTTAGCCGCCGGCTTGAAGGTATATTGCCCCACGGTAAAGGTGGCATCCTCGCTATTTTCGTGCTGACGAAGCTGCGCTCTTATGCGCGCCAGAAGCACGGCAAAGCGAAAAGGCTTGGTGACATAGTCATTTGCCCCCGCCTCAAGACCAAGAATCGTATCTGAATCAGTGTCATGACCGGTGAGCATGATGATCGGAGCCCGGAAATCACCTTTCCGCAGCAATTTCACTGCTTCGCGCCCATCCATGTCAGGCAGGCCAACATCCATGATCAACAAGTCAAAATGATCCCCACGGGCAGCCTTTACGGCGCCAGCAGCACAATCGGCCTGAGTGATGTCGAATTCCTCATAGAGAGACAACTGTTCGATCAATGCTTCACGCAGCTCGGTGTCATCATCGACCAACAAAATCTTTCTCGCTGTCATCTCATGCTCCTGGCGTTGTCTTAGTCAGAAAATCACAATGGCCTGATTCAAGTCACACTGCGTATTCTATAGATAGAAACACTCACCGACCAGACAAGACCTAGCTCCACTTAAGGACAGCCTAAAGGAAATTCAATTCACAGCCAATCACGTCAGCGTCATGAACGCGTTATCCTTTTGCCATTGCTTAACAACACTCGATCTCGACCTTCTCAAGAAGAGCCATAGCCTCCTCGTCATCATACTCTTCAAACAGGTCCCGTATCAGGTTGATATGGGAGTGAACCAGAAACAAGGCATCTCCTGTTGCAGTATCGCCAGAGCGACTCTTTTCGATCTTTTCAAGAAAGGCTTGCCAATAAGCATTGTCGCTCGCTGGCCCCTTGGCCAACCGCTCGATGAAACCGACGATCCGTTCCGCATTCCTATCGCATTCAATGCCGATGAAACTGACATATCGATCCGTTGCTGTGTTGTCTTGGTCTTGTGACATCTTTCACCTTTGCCATCCACGGCAAATATTCCGCCGTCGCTTTTACATCTTGTTTCGCTGGTAGATCCACTCAGCTCCGATTTTGATGCAAGATGAATGCCGCTCAGTGGGCAGGCGAATAAAAATTTCAAAGACATAGATTCTTTTCACAATTGGCAGAAAAGAGCCAAAGGAGAAGAAAGATCAAAAGGATGATACATATTCCGATTGTAGCATTTATTTCCAGCCACCGACCTAACCACTGACAAAGAGCCCACAAAACGCACCTTTCGTTCTCTTTGCGACAATGCTACAGGCTTATAAGGAAAGACGGGTAAGGGGGAATAGAAATGGCAGGATTTTTAAGCACTATCACCATTCGCCAGAAACCGGGCTATAACAGCAAAGGCCTGCTGACATTTGGCAACCAGACCCTCTCTTGTGCTCTTGGTCGCAGTGGCATGGGGCCAATCAAGCTTGAGGGCAATGGTGTCACCCCCATTCTGACAACCCGCATGCTCTATGGTTTCTATCGCCCGGATAGAGAAAAGCGCCCTCTCTCCGCTATTCCCTTTTATCCCATGCAAACAGACATGGGCTGGTGCGACGAAGCAGAGCACAGATGCTATAACCGATTGGTTTCTTTGCCTTTTGCATCTTCACACGAGACCATGTGGCGCGAGGATCCACTCTATGATCTGGTGATCGTGCTCGATATCAACATAGCCCCGCGCGCCAAAAGACGCGGCAGCGCGATTTTCATGCATGTGGCAAGAGAAGGCTATACGCCAACCGAAGGCTGTATCGCCTTGAAGAAAGGCGGTCTGCGGCGCTTGCTTGGCTGGATGTCTCCTGAAACCAGAATTGATATCGCCCGTTAGATCTTGGATCTGGAAAAAAGAACGGAGGCTTGATGCCTCCTTAATCCTTCTTTTGCTTACGATGACCGAAGATGGCACTGCCAACGCGGACATAGGTGGCACCCTGTTTGATGGCTTCGGTATAATCCGAGCTCATCCCCATGGAAAGCTCTTTGATGTCATTGCGTTTGGCAATCTTACGCAGCATTTTGAAGTGAGGCTTCGGGTCTTCATCAAACGGCGGAATGCACATCAAGCCGCGGATGCTAAGGCCCAACTCAACCTGGCAAAAACCAATAAAATCATCAGCTTCATCTGGCAGGATGCCGGCTTTTTGCGGTTCTGCACCGGTGTTGATCTGGATGAACAGATCCAGTTCCCGGCTTTGCTTTTCCATTTCCACCCGGATGGAACGCGCAATCTTCTTGCGATCGATGGTATGAATGACGTCAAACAGCGCAACCGCATCCTTGGCCTTATTGGACTGCAGCGGCCCGATAAGGTGCAATTCAACACCCTCATAGGCTTCGCGCAATTGGGGCCACTTGCCCTTGGCTTCCTGAACCTTGTTTTCGCCAAAGACCCTTTGACCGGCCTTCAAGGCCTTTTCGATCACGTCTGCATCGAAGGTTTTTGAAACAGCGATGAGTGTTACGCTCCCATCCTCCCGTCCGGCTTCCTTTTCGCACTCCGTTATGGCTTGTTGAACCTCTGCCAAATGGGACGATATACTCATCTTGATTTTTTATACCTCTTGAAAGCACTTTCGGCGATTTGATTGATAGCTCTAGCTCGAAAATGCGCCTAACTGATGCAGAATATGATAATTCCAGCGTCCACATCATATGGATGAGTTGTTCACTGGTCCAGACACTTTATGCGTTGATATGCCTGCATTATGCACGATAAATTAGCCTCAACGCGCTCTCATCGCAAGATTGAACCGCATCAGGGCCAGATCTCACCTTAAAGGACTTGACGGAAGGTATGAATTCTGTTGATGGTCGGGCCTGAAAGTGACTTGGAGCGCATCCCCGGAAAGTCGCTCGACTTTTTGCATTGGGATTCGCGTAAATACAGATGAATAGAGCATTTTCGCTGATTTCTGAATTACCGAAAATGCTCTAGAGACGAGGCATTGGCGACGATCCATGGCTAATGAACGCTACAACGCACGCGAAGCGGAAGTTCGCTGGCAAAAGACCTGGGATACCCAGAAAATCTTCCAAACCACGAATGAAGACCCACGACCAAAATATTACGTGTTGGAGATGTTCCCCTATCCATCCGGTCGCATTCATATCGGCCATGTGCGCAACTATACCATGGGCGACGTCGTCGCCCGCTATAAACGCGCAAAAGGCTTTAATGTCCTGCACCCGATGGGATGGGATGCATTCGGCATGCCGGCGGAAAATGCCGCCATGCAGAACAAGATCCACCCCAAAGACTGGACTTACGAAAATATCGCAACCATGCGCGCCCAGCTGAAGCTGATGGGCCTGTCGCTGGATTGGGAACGCGAATTTGCAACCTGTGACGTGGATTACTACCATCGTCAGCAGATGCTCTTCCTCGATTTTGTCGAGAAAGGCCTCGCCTATCGCAAAAACGCCAAGGTCAACTGGGACCCGGTAGACCAGACGGTTCTGGCTAACGAACAGGTCATCGACGGCAAGGGCTGGCGCTCCGGCGCTGAAGTGGAACAGCGCGAACTGACACAGTGGTTCTTCAAAATCACTGATTTCGCTGACGATTTGCTCTCCGAAATCGACAATCTGACCCGCTGGCCTGACAAGGTGCGCCTGATGCAGCGCAACTGGATCGGTAAATCCGAGGGCCTACAGGTCCGCTTCCAGTTGAGCGAAGAAGTGCATGGCCATAGTGAAGTGGAAATCTTCACCACCCGCCCTGACACGCTGTTTGGTGCATCCTTCATGGGCCTGTCGGCAGACCATCCACTGACCAAGGAACTAGCCAAGGACAATGCCGAGCTGGCAGCCTTTGTTGAAGAATGCCACAAGATGGGCACCTCCGCGGCAGAGCTGGAAACTGCCGAGAAATTCGGCTTCGATACAGGCCTGAAAGTTGTCCATCCTCTTGATTCTTCGATTGAATTGCCGATCTACGTCGCCAACTTCATCTTGATGGATTACGGTACCGGCGCCATCTTTGGCTGTCCGGCCCATGACCAGCGTGACCTTGATTTCGCCCGCAAATACGGGCTGACGGTTACCCCTGTTGTGCTGCCGAAAGACGCAGATCCGGCAAGCTTCACAGTCGCTGATGAAGCCTATACTGGCGAAGGTACCATCTTCAATTCCGAATTCCTCGATGGCATGAGCATTGACGCTGCCAAAGATGCGGTTGCTTCCAAACTGGAAGCCGTCATCATCGACGACAAGCCTCAGGCCCTACGCAAGACCCAATATCGTCTGCGTGACTGGGGTATCTCCCGTCAGCGCTATTGGGGCTGCCCGATTCCGATGGTCCATTGCCCCGATTGTGGTGTGGTTCCAGAGAAAAAAGAAAACCTGCCAATCAAGCTGCCGGACGACATAAATTTTGACAAGCCGGGCAACCCGCTTGATCGTCATCCGACCTGGCGGGATTGCACCTGCCCCAAATGCGGCAAGGCAGCCAAGCGCGAAACCGACACCATGGACACCTTCGTGGATAGTTCCTGGTATTTCGCGCGCTTTACTGCGCCTTGGGAGACCAACCCGACCGACAAGAAGGCTGTCGATGAATGGCTGCCGGTTGACCAATATATCGGCGGTATCGAGCATGCTATTCTGCATCTGCTCTATTCCCGCTTCTTCGCCCGCGCCATGTGCGAAACCGGCCATATGACGGTAAAAGAGCCCTTCCAGGGCCTCTTCACCCAAGGCATGGTCGTGCATGAGACCTATAAAGGCGAAGATGGTCGCTGGGTATCGCCTGCAGAGATCACCGTTTCTGAAAAAGATGGCAAGCGCAGCGCTGTCCATAAAGAAACCGGAGAAACCATCACCATCGGCTCCATTGAGAAGATGTCGAAATCCAAGAAGAATACCGTGGATCCGACTGACATCATCGAAACCTACGGTGCCGACACCGCCCGTTGGTTCATGCTCTCTGACAGCCCTCCGGAACGCGACGTCATCTGGACTGAAGCAGGTGCAGAAGGCGCCCATCGCTTCATTCAGCGCATCTGGCGTCTGACACTTGATGTATCTGAATTCCTTGACTTTTCTGCGCTCGAAAAGCCGGAAACCTTGTCTGGTGAAGCCCTCGCCCTGCGCAAGCTGACCCACAAAACACTGGCAACCGTGGAAAGCACCATCGAGCAACTCGGCTTCAACCGTGCCGTTGCCCAGATCTATCAGCTGGTCAATGCCATTGCGTCCGCAGCCAAGAAGGAAAAGCTCGATAAGGATGCATCCCTTTGCTGGGTTGTTGATGAATCCATGCAGCTTCTGTTGTTGATGTGCTCCCCGATGATGCCGCATCTGGCCGAGGAATGCTGGTCGCAGCTTGGCAAGGAAGGTCTCGTTTCCACGCAAAGCTGGCCACAAGCGGACAGCGCCATGTTGACGGAAGACGAAATTACGCTGCCCATTCAGATCAACGGAAAAAAACGCGGTGAATTAACCGTTGCCGCGGACGCAGATAAAGATACAATCGAAAAGGCTGTACTCGCATCTGAACCCGTACTCAAAGCACTGGATGGCAAGGCTCCGCGCAAGGTCATTGTCGTGCCCAAAAGGATCGTCAATGTTGTTATCTGACAATCATAACAAGACGAAAATTCTGACCCTGGCCCTCTTTGTGGGCCTGGGTCTTGGCCTTTCTGCCTGTCAGGTTCGTCCACTCTATTCCTCGAACACGACAACAGGCCAAACGCTTGCAACAGAGCTTTCCGCGGTAGAAATTGCCCCTGCTGACAATCGTATAGAGCAGGAAATCCGCAACAATCTGATCTTCTCCTTCACCGGTGGTGGGTCACCAGAAGCACCCGCTTACAAGTTGGTTCTGGATACCAAATCCACCAGCGATGATCTGACCATTGAAAGCGGGACCGGCCTTGCAAAAACCACCCGTGTCAGCATGACCGCGACCTATACACTCATCAAGCTTTCTGACAAATCTCTGGCAACCAAGGGTTCCAGCTATTTTACGGCTGAATTTGCCCGCAGCACCCAGCGTTTTGCCAACGATCGAGCCAAGCTTGATGCAGAAAACCGTGCGGCTGAACAAATTGCCAATGATATTCAGCTGCGCTTGTCTGCTTTCTTTGCGGCAGGCACATAATATCGGATTAAGGCCGTCCGTATTTGAAGAACAGACGGCCTGATGTCCTGTTTTCCGACTGCAAAACCCGTTTTTCAAAGGCAAACAATGGCGCAAATCAAGACCAATATGGTCGATAGCTATCTGGTCAAACCCAATTATGCCCATAAGGTCATTTTGATTTATGGCCAGGATACGGGTCTTGTTACCGAACGCGCCGAACGCCTTGCAAAAACCTATCTCAAGGACAATTCAGATCCCTTTGCAGTGATCCGTCTGGATTCAACGGATATCGCCTCTGATCCTCTGCGTCTGGCCGATGAAGCCAATACCATTTCGATGTTTGGCGGCAACCGCGTCATCACCATCCAGATGAGCGGCAGCAAATCGATCATGCCGGCGTTGGAACCCGTTTTGTCCACCCCACCTCAAGATGCCTTCATCATCATCAAGGCGGCTGACCTTAAAAAATCGGCCCCCTTGCGCAAGGCCATAGAAAAGGCACAGAGCGCAGTCACCCTACCCTGCTATATGGACGCCCGAGAGGCTCTCAACGGCATCATAGACGAAGAATTAGCCCTCTCACGCCTGTCCATCACAAAGAATGCCCGAGCGATGCTTCTGGACAATCTGGGCGCCGACAGAATGGCCTCCCGTGCCGAGGTTCAAAAGCTCTGCCTCTTTGCCATGGATGATGGGGAAATCACCGAGCAGCATATCGAAGATATCGTCGGCGATGCTTCCAACCAACAGATTGATATGATTGTTGATTCTGCCGCGCTTGGAAGAACTGGCGAGTTGGATCGACGCCTTGAACAAATTCTAGGCTCCGGTAATCATCCTGCGGTTATCGGGTCGGCAGCTTTGCGTCATTTTCAGATGCTCGAGCGCGCCCTGAGCCTGATGGACAAAGGCACTCCGCCCTCCTCAGCGCTTGATAAGGCAGCCCCAATGCTTCATTTCAAGCGCAAACCGCTTATTCAGAGCCAATTACGTATATGGGACAGCAAAAAGGCGTCCCGCGCCTGTGAATTGCTCTCTCAGAGCCTGGCAAACAGCCGCAAGCATTATCAATTGGCCCCCACAGTGATCTCCGAGACCCTTCTAATGATTTCGGCAACAGCGCAGCGCAGCAACCGCTAAGCCATATTATTCCTGTCTGGATATTGTTTCACGTGAATCGTTTTTTGAATCAGTAAGTTGCTTTTACCGATCTCTCATTTTGTGAAAACAAATAGAGATAGATCCCTCTGTACTCTCCTGATCAGTATTTCAATGAATCACTAAGCCACAGCCAAGCCAGCACCCCAAGTCAAACTCGTTTCACGTGAATCAACCCGATTGGTCCATGCGCCCTCTAGGTTCTAAACACGCGCCGAGAAAATAGCGCGAAGAACTCTCTCCACTGCCTTTTCACTGCCCGAGATTGACTTTAATTTTTAATCATTTGAACCTATTGCGACGAACAAAAGCATAAAGCCGATCGGGTAAGATTTGCAATACGACCCCAACGTCTGGAAAACATAATGACACTCAACAGAATCCGGAAGAATGGGTCCCATGCAGCCTATTTTGCCATGATTACCGTCTTTTTGGATGCCTTCGGAATCGCCTTTATTTCACCAGTCCTACCGGATCTCCTGGAAGAAATAACAGGAAGCAACTTGGGCAACGCAGCAATCTATGGCGGCTACTTGACTTTCATCTATGCTTTCATGCAATTCATTGTTTCGCCCATTTTGGGAAATCTCTCCGATAGCTTCGGCCGCAGACCAATCCTTGTTGTTTCCCTTGGCGCATTGGGCATTGATTATCTGATAATGGGTTTTGCCAATTCCCTTTGGCTGCTGTTTTTTGGCCGCTTTATTGCCGGGATTTTTGGCGCAACCCACGCCACGGCTTCTGCCTTCATTTCAGATATCTCGAACGGAAAGCAGCGCACACGCAATTTCGGCCTGTTGGGTGCCAGCTTTGGTGCCGGATTTGTTGCTGGCCCCTTGATTGGTGGCATGCTTACAGACTATGGCGTACGCGTGCCCTTTTTTGCAGCTTTCTTCTTGATATTACTGAATTTTATCTACGGACTATTCATATTTCCCGAAAGCCTGCCCAAGGAGAAAAGGCGGAAATTTACGCTGACCGGCGTCAATCCCTTCAAGGGACTTGCCGAATGCACGCGCTTTCCATCCATAATGCCCCTGTTTCTGGCGCTCTTTCTCTTTCTCATCGCGGACCATGTTTATGTGTCTGTGTGGCCTTATTATACGCGCGAGGCCTTCGAATGGAGCAGCCGCCAGGTCGGACTAACCTTGGCCATCTTTGGCTTTTTTCATGCCCTTACACAGGCTTTTCTAGTCGGCGTTCTTCTCAAAAAACATGATGAATTGACCATCGCCTTGATTGGTATTGTCAGCAGCGCGGCAATCATGGCGACAATGCTCTTCATCACTCAGGGATGGGTCATCTATGCCTTCTTGCCTTTCACCGCGCTTGGTGGATTGGCGACACCCGGACTGCAATCTCTCATGACCCAGAGAGTGCCGGCAACCCATCAGGGACAATTGCAAGGTGGAATTGGCAGCCTCACCAGTCTCACGACCGTTCTGAGCCCACTGATCATGACCCGCACCTTTTATTTCTTCACTCAGGACCATGCTGCCTACTATCACCCCGCAGGCGTATTCGGCCTTTCTGCCTTCGTATGTCTGTTGGCAATAATCCCTCTGTCCTGTTTTACCAAACGCCATCGACGCAAAAACCAGCGTTAAGTGCCTAATCTTCTGGCCAAAGACCGATATTTCAATAACGTAGGCAACAAAAAAGGGAGCCTTTTTGGCTCCCTTTTCTACAAAATCTATCGATAAACGCGACTTATTGATTTTCCAAAATCGCGATAATCGCATCGAGCTGCTCAAGAGATTTATACTGAATCTTGAGCTCCCCACCCTTTTTCTTGGGTGCGATAAAAACATTCCAGCCGAGGCGATCCGTCAAACGCTTTTCCAAGGCCACCGTATCCGCATCTTTTTCTTTTTTCGGCTTTGGTTCCTTGACCTTTTCCTTTTCCTGACCAGCCTTTTCAGCATCGCGTACTGTCATACCGTCTTCAACGATACGGCGCGCCAGCTCCTCGGGATTCTCTGCCGTGATCAAGGCGCGAGCATGGCCAGCGGTCAGCTCACCCTTTTTGAGATAATCCTTAATGCTTTCAGGAAGCTTCAACAGCCGCAAGGTGTTGGCCACATGAGAGCGGCTCTTGCCAATAACGTCAGCGAGTTCAGCCTGCGTATAATCAAACTCGGCGATCAACTGATCATAGCCAAGTGCTTCTTCCAGTGCATTCAGATCCGCACGCTGAACGTTTTCGATGATCGCGAGTTCAAGCGCTTCTTTGTCATTTACATCATGAATGAGAACAGGAACCTCGTGCAGGCCAGCTGCCTGGGCGGCGCGCCAACGGCGCTCGCCAGCAATGATCTCGTAGGAATCTTCTTCATCTTTCACCGCACGACAAAGAATAGGGTTCATGATCCCCTTTTCCTTGACCGATCGGGTCAGATCATCGAGATCTTTTTCAACGAAATCCTGACGTGGGTTCCGCGGGTTAGGCCGTAAAAACTCAATAGGAATACGCCGTTGAGAGCGAGCTCGCTCAATCGCCTGCGCTTCATTATCCATATCTCCGATCAGAGCCGCCAATCCACGCCCCAAACGTTTGCCTTCAGCTGGTTTTTTTGCCATTTTTCCGCATTCCCATCAAACCCGTATAGCCCCTAAGCAACCGGGCCAGACTTCCCTTTGTCACAGTTATGCTGACCCGACAATCAGGCAGCCTTGTTACGCAATTTCTTCTCGCGCTGGATAATCTCCGATGCGAGTTTCAAATAAGCCTGACTGCCCGAGCATTTCAGATCGTAAAGCAAAGCCGGTTTACCATAGGATGGTGCTTCAGAAACGCGAACATTGCGCGGAATAATCGTCTCATAGACTTTATCCCCCATATGCTCGCGCACATCTTCAACCACCTGATTGGACAGATTATTCCGGCTGTCATACATGGTCATCACGATGCCATGGATAGAAAGTTCAGGGTTCAGTGCACCTTTGACCTGATTCACAGTTTGAATGAGCTGGGTCAAACCTTCAAGCGCGAAGAACTCGCATTGCAGTGGAACAAGAATGGAGTGCGCTGCCGCCATCGCATTGATGGTCAAGAGGTTGAGTGACGGCGGACAATCGATCAACACATAAGTGAAACGCTTTTCTTCTGGGATCTCATCACCCATTTTTCCATGTGTTTCGATGGCCTTGCGCAAACGAAAAGCGCGGTCCTTATCACCCGAAATTTCTTGTTCAAGCCCGAGAAGATCCATCGTCGACGCTGCAACAGACAGACGCGGCACGGCAGTCGGGATGGCAGCTTCCATCAGCGTTGCTTCATTAAGAAGCAATTCGGCGGTAGAAACCTGACGCGCCTGGCGATCGATACCCAATCCGGTACTGGCGTTGCCCTGAGGATCGACATCCACGATGAGAACCGTTTCTCCAATCGCCGCCAAAGCGGTACCCAAATTGATTGCAGTTGTTGTTTTCCCTACGCCGCCCTTCTGATTAGCAAGAGTCAGAACGCGGGGAGATTCAGGCAGTGAACTCATAAAGTGGCCTCACTTCGCATTTGTTTCACTATGCGTTTTTGGGTGATAAGCGGCGCAGAATAACGATCCGCGCTTCGGGATCCGTTCTGCTCACTTGTTGTACCAGATCTATATTCCAGCTAACACTGGCCTCACGCAATTCTCGATCAAAGTCCCGACCTTTGTGGAAAACACCCACACAAGTTTCACAAATGTGGGGATGAACAAAAGAACAGAGTTTATCGAGAGAAGCCAGGGCTCGGGCGCTAAAGGCATCCACCGGACCAGACCAGTCTTTTAATACCGATTCGATCCGATCTCCATGAACGACGACATTGAGCCCCAACTCGCGGGCAACTGTCTTGAGAAATGCACCCTTCCGGCCATTGCTTTCGATCATGTGAACCGAGTAATCCTCACCCGTATCAGCCAGCAGAATGGCAGTGACCAGCCCCGGAAATCCGGCACCAGACCCAAGATCAATCCAATGGCGCGCTTGAGGATAAGCCGCATAGATCTGCACACTGTCCGCTATGTGGCGCACCCAAATTTCATCAAGGGTTTTCGGAGCCACAAGATTCTGCGCTGGCTGCCACTTACGCACCAGAGCCTCATAGCGACCTAGCTTTTCCAGTGATTCACGTGAAACCGGAAGCATTGAATTGATCAACTCAATACCACGTTCCTTAGCGTCCATATGATCTTTCCATTTCCTTCAAACCGTCTGTAGGAGCGCAGCACCCTGCCCGCCAGAAAGCCGGTATCTATCAACATTACATACGCTTGCTATGTGCCAGAACAAGCGTCAAAGCCGCCGGCGTCATTCCATCGATACGCGAGGCCTGTCCAAGGGTCTGCGGACGGACATGCTTGAGCTTCTGCTTTAATTCGTTGGACAGTCCGTTGATATCTTCAAAGACAAGACTGGATGGAATCACCAAGGCCTCATCCTTCTTGAAGGTCTCGATATCATCAGTCTGCTTTTTCATATAGACCTGATAGAGCGCTTCGATCTCAAGCTGCTTGCGAACCTTGGGTGAAAAATTCCCAAATTCGGGCCACACTTCGGTCAATCGATCAAGGGTCAAATCCGGATAAGCCAGAAGCTCATAAGCTGTGCGGCGCTGACCATCCTTGTTGATTTTAAGACCAACCCGTTCCGCTTCATTTGGCGTCAGACTCTTTTCCTGAGCAAGAGCTGTAATGGCCTGAAGTTCTTCTTTCTTCTGTCCGAAAGCCTTACGCCGTTCTTCGCCGATCAGACCCCACCCATCAGCCAGATCCGTCAGGCGCTGATCGGCATTGTCCGCACGCAGAGAAAGACGATATTCCGCCCGCGAGGTAAACATCCGATAGGGTTCCATCACACCGCGTGTAATCAGGTCATCGATCATCACGCCGATATAGGCATCGGATCGTCCGAGAACCACACCATCCTGATCACCACATTGACGCGCCGCATTCATGCCCGCAATCAAACCTTGAGCCCCGGCCTCTTCATAGCCGGTCGTCCCATTGATCTGACCGGCCAGATACAAACCGGACACGCGCTTGGTTTCAAGCGTCGCCTTCAGCTCGGTCGGATCGATATAGTCATATTCAATCGCGTAACCATATTGCTTGATCTCGACATTCTCGAGACCCGGGATAGACCGGATATAGGCATCCTGCACATCTTCCGGTAACGAGGTTGAAATACCATTGGGATAGATCGTGTCAAAGTCGAGCCCTTCAGGTTCAAGAAACACCTGATGCCCATCCCGATCACCAAAGCGATTGATTTTATCTTCGATAGACGGACAGTAGCGCGGCCCTACCCCTTCGATTTTACCCGAATACATCGCAGACTTATGGATATTCTCACGAATGATCTGGTGTGTCTTAGGAACGGTACGGGTCACATGACAATCAATCTGCGGTGTCGCGATAGCATTCGTCAGGTAGGAAAAAGCCACAGGCTCATCATCCCCTGGCTGTGTACCAAGAGAAGAATAGTCAATCGTGGCACCATTCAGCCGCGCCGGAGTTCCTGTCTTCAAACGCCCTAATCGAAAATTCTCCGACATCAAACGCAAAGACAGATCATTGGCCGCTGGATCGCCCATGCGCCCAGCCGAGAAACTTTTTTGCCCGATATGAATAAGCCCACGCAGGAAAGTCCCTGTCGTCAAAACGACCGCACCGCAGGCAATTTCCTTGCCACCAGACAAAGTCACGCTGGTGACGCGCCCTTCATCAATGGACATATCGGCGACTTCCCCATCGACAATAATAAGATTGGGAATGTCAGCCAGAAGCGCCTGCACGGCATCTCGATAGAGCTTACGATCTTCCTGCGCGCGCGGTCCCTGAACCGCAGGCCCCTTGCGCCGATTAAGCAGACGAAACTGGATCCCGCCCCTATCCGCAGCAAGCCCCATGACACCGCCCAGAGCATCGATCTCACGAACGAGGTGACCTTTACCCAATCCACCGATTGCCGGATTGCAAGACATCACACCGATTGTCTGTCGACTATGAGTCACCAACGCAACCGTCGCACCAACACGCGCAGCGGCTGCTGCAGCTTCAGCACCTGCATGACCACCACCAACAACCACTACATCAACTCGGTTCATCCATATCCTCTTATGTCTTTAGTCAACATCGAACAGAGCATTGTCATCGGTACGAGCCCGAACGCCAAGAAGACCTTCCCTAAAGCGTTAACTCGCAGACCCCAATTCTTCAGAACTTGTTTACATCCCTCATGATAGCCTGAATCGGGTCGAAATTCAGGATTCACGTGAAACACGTCAAACCCGCAGATTTTCGCTATATAGCACGGATTCACGTGAAACTATTGGGACAAATTCCTCGTTTGATGATTCACGTGAAACAGAGTCAATCCTGAATTTAAAAAACTATGTTTCACGTGAAACGATCCACTATTTACCCACACAGAACTGTGAAAAAATCACGCCGAGCATTTCCTCGACATCAATTCTTCCAGTGATCTTCCCCAACTCATCCCCAGCTTGACGCAAGAATTCTGAGCGAATTTCTATAGGCGACTCTGTATAGATAAGGGAATTATTAACATTATCCACACAGGAGAGCAGATATTTTCTGTGACGCTCACGGGTTATAAGTACATCTTCAGCCCCATCAAACAGGGACTCTATTTGTTTCACAAACGAATCGTAAAGGAAATCCATCCCTTTGCCTGTTTTAACCGAGGCTGAAAAGACCATTTCCTTATCATCGCCTTTACCATTGGCATGAAACGGATCCGAATCGATTCGATCCTGTTTGTTAAACAGAACCATTCGTCGTGCGTGACTGCTCAGCTCCACCCGTTCCTCAGGATGCGTACCATCCACAACTTCAATCAACAGATCCGCATTCTCGCTTTTTTCCAAAGCGCGACGTATCCCTTCCCGCTCGACGACATTGTCTGACTCTCGCAAGCCAGCCGTATCAATCATCGTCACCGGGTAGCCTTCGATATCCAGATGCAGTTCCAAAAGATCGCGCGTCGTTCCGGCTTCTTCGGTCACGATGGCCACATCCCGTTTGGCAAACCAATTAAGCAAGGACGATTTTCCCGCGTTGGGATGACCGGCAAGCACCACGGTCAATCCGTTGCGCAGGCGCTCCCCATGATCGGCCTTGGAAAGGTGACGTTCGATATCAGCTTTCAACTCTCTCAACTTGGGCCAGATCACATCGGAAATCGCGCCCGGAATATCTTCTTCATCAGAGAAATCCAGTTCCGCTTCAATCATGCTTCGTGCCTGAAGCAATATCTCTCGCCAACCATCAATGACACTCTTATGTGCCCCGCTCGCCTGACGGATTGCCTGCTTGCGCTGATTTTCGGTTTCGGCCTGAATGAGATCAGCCAGCCCTTCGACAGCTGTCAGATCATATTTCCCATTTTCAAACGCCCGCCGTGTGAACTCCCCTGCTTCAGCCAGACGACAACCTTCGAACCGACCCAGAATTTCGAGCATGGCCTTAACCACTGCCCGCCCGCCATGAAGATGAAACTCGACGGCCTCTTCACCAGTGAAGGATTTGGTATCAGGGAAAACAATAACCAGTGCCTGGTCGATGATATCTCCACTATCAGGATCAGACAGATAACGCAGGGCCGCAAAACGGGGTTTGGGTTCCTTGTCAATCAGCTTGTTCATGACGAACCGCGCCTTGGGGCCGGACAAACGAATCACGGCAACACCAGCAGGAACCGCTCCGCTGGAAAGGGCAAAAATGGTATCTTGCGTCATGAGATCAATCCCTGCGCCCCAAAAGATGCGGGTCGCATGCTGTGCATTTGCAATGTTGATTGTTTCAGAACCGAATCCATCTGCATCAACCGGCCTGCCAAAAGGTCAGATCTACGCCCGTTATGCGGACCTGACCATCAGGCTGACAATCTGGTTATCCCATCGATTTCGCAGAAGATCCGAATATATCAAGAGCAGGTTTTTCGGTGATCCAGAAGAGAAGATCACAAAATGAAAGCCGCCCAACGACTGTCAGACGGCTTTCTAATCTTTTACATGCGATTGGGCAAGCCCAATTTACAAGCGGATGCAGGACATCAGGTATTCATATTGTCGAAGAATTCCGCATTGTCCTTCGTTGCACGCAATTTATCGAGCAGGAACTCGATGGCATCAACATTGCTCATGGCACCAAGAATACGACGCAGAACAAAGACCTTCTGCAAATCTTTCTTGTCGACCATAAGCTCTTCCTTACGGGTACCCGATTTGAGGATATCCATGGCAGGGAAGATACGCTTGTCGGAAACCTTACGATCAAGAACGATTTCGGCGTTACCCGTGCCCTTGAATTCTTCGAAGATAACCTCGTCCATACGGCTACCCGTATCAATCAGGGCGGTGGCGATGATCGTTAGCGATCCACCTTCCTCGATATTACGGGCTGCACCGAAGAAGCGCTTCGGACGCTGCAACGCGTTGGCATCCACACCACCGGTCAAAACTTTACCGGAAGAAGGAATAACCGTGTTGTAGGCACGCCCAAGACGCGTGATGGAATCAAGCAGAATAACCACATCACGGCCGTGTTCGACCAGACGCTTGGCTTTTTCGATCACCATTTCGGCAACCTGCACGTGACGGGAAGCCGGCTCATCAAACGTAGATGAGACCACTTCACCATTCACCGTCCGCTTCATGTCGGTCACCTCTTCGGGGCGCTCGTCAATGAGCAACACGATAAGGCAACTGTCCGGATGGTTGGCCGTGATTGATTTTGCGATATTCTGCAAAAGAACGGTTTTACCGGTACGCGGCGGCGCAACGATCAAAGCACGCTGACCCTTACCAAGCGGAGCGACCAGATCGATCACTCGACTGGACATGTCTTTCCCGGTTGGATCAGTCGCCTCAAGTTTGAAGCGGTCATCAGGATGCAACGGCGTCAGATTATCGAAATGAACCTTGTGACGCGCCTTGTCCGGATCTTCGAAATTGACAGTATTCACCTTCAGAAGGGCAAAGTAGCGTTCGCCTTCCTTCGGGCTGCGAATATGTCCTTCCACCGTATCCCCCGTACGCAAGGAAAAGCGCCGGATTTGGGAAGGTGAAATGTAGATATCATCCGGGCCAGGCAGATAGTTTGCATCTGGCGACCGCAGAAAACCGAAACCGTCCTGTAGTACCTCGACGACACCTTCGCCGATGATATCTGTTTCTCTTTCTGCAAGCTGTTTGAGGATCGCAAAAAGCAGTTCCTGCTTTCGCAGCGTACTGGCATTTTCGACCTCGAGCTCTTCAGCAAAATTCAGTAGCTCTGTTGGAGATTTTTTTTTGAGTTCTTTTAGTTTCATTTCGCGCATAGCGAAACTCTCATATAAGGGATAAGCAACCAAGGGAAAAAAGGTAGGAAGAAAACAAGGCACTGTTGTTTGTTATTGTGCCTCGCTAGAACCCCGGAAAACAAAGGAAAGAAAGCGTCTCCAAGGTATTCATCGTTAGAAACGATTTCGCGGAACATAGCTGCTTCGCATAGACTGGGCAAGCCCTGTGATACAAAAATATGACGCGAGACCAGATGAAAGAGCCAAATTGAGACGAATTGCTAGTCTCAAACCCCGAATTTGCCGTCAGTAAAAGGGTTTAACAACAGCCAGAATGACGATAGCCACCATCAACAGCGTGGGAACTTCGTTGAAATAACGATAGTAGACATGGTCTTTGCGATTTTCATCAGCAGCAAAGACACGCACATAGCGTGCACACACCATATGGTAAGCGGTCATCAGGCTTACAAGAAGAAACTTGATATGAAGCCAAATGGCATCAGCAGTCCAAATGCCATGACCAAAGGCCAGCCACAAACCGAAAATCCAAGATGCAATCAGAGAAGGGTTCATGATGCCCTTCAGCAATTTTCGTTCCATGACCTTGAATATTTCAGATTTCTCAGACCCGACCTCAGACATTGCATGATAGACAAACAATCGCGGCAAATAGAAAATCCCTGCCATCCATGTGATGACAGAGATGATGTGCAGGGCCTTTGTCCACTCATAGGGAAGAAATTCCAGAAAATCCATTTCAGTCCTCAATTCACTTGAACAAAAGCCCGGTCATTTGCTCGTTCAATATCAAGCTTAGCCCCTATAGGAACGCACCCGCTGAATCAGTCGATGAACCAGATCGATATTGCCTTGCGGGGAAATACCATGACCCAGATTGAAAATAAAAGGTCCGTTGCTCCAAGACGCCATGATCCGGTCAATGGATTCATCCAGATGTCGTTCATCAGACATCAACAAGGTCGGATCCAGATTACCCTGCAAAGCCACTTTCGGCTGCAAGACATCCCGCGCCCAGTCCAGTGGTACGGTCCAGTCCAACCCGATGGCATTTACGCCTGTGGCCTCAACAAAATCAACGAGCCGCACACCCGCCCCTTTTGGAAAGCCGATAATCTTCGCGCCCGGAATTTGAGCGCGGACACCCGCCACAATTCTGGCGATGGGATCACGGGAAGCCGAAAGATAGAGCGCATCATCCAGCACGCCCGCCCAGCTATCAAAAATCTGCACCGCGTCAGCGCCTGATTGCAGCTGTTTGACCAGATACAGGATGGATGCTTCAACCAGCACATCGATCAAGGCATGAAAAGCTTCGGGATACTTGCGAGCGAACAAACGGGCAGGAGCCTGATCCGGTGTGCCATGGCCTGCGATCATATAGGTGGCAACGGTCCAGGGAGCACCACAAAAACCAAGAAAGGTGGTTTCCCCTGGTAGCCCTTCTCGAATCTTTCCAATTGCTTCAAAAACCGGATTTAGATTCTCCAGAACGATCGAAGGGTCGAGATCCTTGATTTCTTCAGGAGAGATCGGATCAAGCTGCGGACCTTCCCCTTGAACAAACCTTACCGAACGCCCAAGTGCATCGGGAATTACGAGAATATCGGAAAACAGAATGGCTGCATCAAATCCAAATCGACGGATGGGCTGAAGGGTTACTTCGCAAGCCAAATCAGGATTGTAGCAAAGGGAGAGAAAACTCCCTGCCTCTGCTCTGGTAGCACGATATTCAGCAAGATATCTTCCCGCTTGCCTCATCAACCAGATAGGAGGAACTTTCTCAGTCTGGCCATTGAGCACGTTCATCAAGCGTCGATTGTTCACGAATTTTGTCTCCCCGTTTGCAGTCCGAATTGAGCACGATTCCCAACAAACTTCCTAATAAAATATTTAAGTTTTAGAATCTGTTTCTTCTTTTAGACCGTGGATTGTGGGAGTTATTTTTGGCCCACACATTGCCCACAATGACTCTTGAACAACTGTGATTCAACAGTCCTTACCTTCTAGTAACTTTTAGGGACCAATGGGGACAAGTCTTGTCTGAGGCAGAATTCTGCGGAGTCTTCTGTGGTCAAATCTGGGGGCTTTATGGAGACAGAAATTGAGCAAAGTTTAACAAAGTGTGTATTAACTGTTTGTTAACCTCAGTAAACAGAGTGTTAATAAAACAGGCGTTGCTCAACTCAGCTTGGGGATTAATAAATGGTTAACGGGCATGAAAAGCCAAGCTCGGGAAAAACGGCTTGATTATCCCCTGTTGCCCACACCCCCTGTTGAAGAATCGATTGTTGGAGCCGGTCTTAACCCTCTATTAAGACAGTCTCATGACGGAAATTGCTGTTTTCCGGCCTTTTCAGCCTGTGTAAATCGTGACAGAGGGGAAAGATCCACAACAGCCGTTTTGTTTGACGCCTGCTTGCTCTAAAACTCGGATCATCTTCTCAACGGTTGGACCTTTTTCATGATTCCATTGATTCTAGCTTCCAAAAGTCAGGCTCGGGCACAGCTCTTGTCCAATGCCGGCCTTTCATTTGAGACATCGGTTGCGCAAATTGATGAGCGCGCCGCCGAACAGCCTCTATTGGCAGCAGGGGCCTCTCCTGCCGATATCGCAACTCTGCTTGCTCAGGTGAAAGCAACCGAAGTGTCCGTTCGCAATCCTGGTGCGCTGGTCATCGGTGGGGATCAGACATTGGGCTTTGGGGATAAACGCTTCAACAAACCAGAAGACGAAGCCGCCGCGCGCCGCCAACTGCTGGAATTGGCCGGTCAGAGCCATCAGCTGAACTCGGCTGTGGCTTGTGCAAAAGATGGGGAGATCCTCTGGAACCATGTTTCGACAGCTACTCTCACCATGCGGCCATTGAGCCCGGAAGAGATCGGGCGCTATATGGCGCGCGTTGGCGATCAGGTGCGCTCCAGCGTTGGCTGTTACCAGTTGGAAGGGCTTGGCGTGCAATTGTTTGAAAAGATTGATGGCGACTATTTCACCATCCTGGGATTGCCCCTACTCCCATTGCTCGGCTATTTGCGTGACCAACAGGGACTGGATTTCTGATCATGACCAAAACCAATTCATCCAGTGCGCTCTCCTCCAGTGCGCCCAAAGCCTTTGTCATTGGCTGGCCCATTGAACAATCCAAATCACCGGTCATTCATGGATATTGGCTCAAAAAGTTCGACTTTGCCGGCTCTTATGAGAAGATCGCCGTTGAGCCGGGCGCATTAGCCAGCTTTATCGCAGAGATGAAAGACAAGGGATTTGCCGGTGGCAATGTGACAATCCCGCACAAACAGGCGGTTCTGGCCTTTGCCGATGTGGTTCATCCTGCGGCCAAAAGACTTCAAGCCGCAAATACCCTTTGGTTTGAGGATGGAAAGCTCCATGCTGACAATACTGATGGCTACGGCTTTCTGGCCAATCTTGATCAGCTACAGCCCGGTTGGGATAGCAAAAAGGGCGGCCATGCAATGGTGTTGGGCGCCGGAGGCGCTGCACGACCCATCATCAATGGCTTGATAGAGCGTGGCTTTTCGACCGTTACGATTGCGAATCGAACAAAAGAAAAGGCAGAAATGCTTGCGAAGCTCTTCACTGAGCTTGGATATGACGATCAATTGCAGTGCATCGAATGGGAGGAACGGTCTGAGCAGCTTTGCGATATCGACCTGCTTGTGAACACCTCGAGCCTAGGCATGATCGGTCAGCCACCTCTAGAAATTTCCCTTTCCGCTCTGCCCGCCTCTGCATTGGTGACTGATATTGTCTACAATCCCCTTGAAACGGATCTGTTGCGGCAGGCAAGGATGAGAGGCAATCTGGTCGTTGATGGGCTGGGCATGTTGCTGCATCAGGCAGTCCCGGGCTTTGAACACTGGTTTGGCAAGCGACCCACAGTAACTGAAGCCTTGCGCGAAGAGGTGCTGGCGCAGCTTTAGGAGAGACACATGATCAAGATTGGCCTTACTGGCTCCATTGGCATGGGTAAAAGCACCACAGGACAGATGTTTGTGCAGCGTGGCTGTCCGCTTCACGATGCAGATGCCGTGGTTCATGAGCTTTATCACGGTGAGGCCGTGCCATTGATTGAAGCCGAGTTCCCCGGAACCACCGGGCCTCTGGGGGTCGATCGTGCGGTGCTTTCTCAAAAGGTGATCGGAAATCCGGAAGCCATGCGTCGGCTGGAAAGTATCATTCACCCTCTCGTGCGGGCCGAGGAAAGGAAATTCTTCGAGAAAGCCCAATCGGATAAGGCCGACATTGTTGTTCTGGATATCCCCCTTCTTTATGAAACCCATGCACAGGACCGTGTGGACGTCGTTGTTGTCGTCTCCGCCGATGAGAGTATCCAGCGGAGGCGTGTGCTTGAGCGTCCGGGCATGACAGCCGAAAAGTTCGAGGCCATCAAGGCCAAGCAGATGCCCGATGCTGAGAAACGCAGCCGCGCTGATTATGTCATCGACACTGGCAAGGGGCTGGAAGCTGCTGCCCGGCAGGTGGAAGCAATTCTGGATGATGTCAGAAGCCGCTTTGCACAAACGGGCGAATAGATCATAGTCTGCAAAGTGATTTGATTTGGAAGAGAGTTTGAAATGGCGCTAAGGGAAATTGTATTCGATACGGAAACGACCGGCCTTGATGTCATGACTGGCGACAGGATCGTGGAAATCGGCTGTGTTGAACTCATCAACCATTTGCCGACCGAGAATAACTTCCACGTTTATATCAATCCAGAACGCGATATGCCCGAAGAGGCCTTCCGGGTGCATGGTCTTTCAGAAGAATTTCTCTCGGATAAACCGAAATTTGCTGAAATCGCCAAGGATTTTCACGACTTTATCAAAGACACCGTGTTGATCGCCCACAACGCCAGCTTCGACGTGAAATTTCTCAATTGGGAACTGGATAAAGCCGGTTTTCCCAAGATCAAGAATGATCTTGTCATCGATACGTTGGCCATGGCGCGCCAGAAATTCCCCGCAGGTCCAAACAATCTCGATGTTCTCTGTAGTCGCTTTGGTATTGATAACTCCAAGCGTACCTTGCACGGAGCCTTGCTCGATAGTGAGATTTTGGCCGATGTCTATCTGGAATTGATTGGTGGCCGCCAGACCAGCTTCATGCTGTCCAATGACCAGCAGAATGATTCCGATGGCGAGGATTGGGAAGCGACACGCGTGCGCAAACCTGCCAAGGCACGTCCCTCTCCGCTGCCTACAAGGCTTACGGAAGAGGAAATTTCAGCACATCGCGTTTTTCTTGGAGAGCTAAAAGGCGAGATGATCTGGTCACACTATATGCCACCGGAACCTGGTGAAGAAGCAGATCAGGATCAAACTGAGGCATAAGGCTTGCTTGAGACACGGATTCACGTGAAACGGGATCGCAATTTTCAAAATTGAGCAACAAAAAAGCCGACCGGATAAACCGGTCGGCTTTTGAATTTTGACAGGTGAAAGCAGCTTACTGGGTAGGCTGATCCTGCTGCTGCTGTGCAGCCATTTCCATCATGCGCTGACGGTAAAGCTGAGCAAAATCGATCGGATCCACGTTCAGCGGCGGGAAACCTCCACGTGCAGTCGCATCGGAAATGATCTGACGTGCAAACGGGAACAGCATGCGTGGGCATTCGATCATGATGAACGGATGCAGCTGATCCTGCGGAACGTTGGAAATGGAGAAGATACCGGCATAAAGCAGCTCGACGTTGAACATGGTCGTTTCGTCGCTGGTCGCGGTGGCGTTCAATGTCAGCTCGGCTTCGAATTCAGTTTCCGACAGTGGCGTTGCATTGACGTTGATCTGAACGTTAATCTCAGGCGCTTTCTCGCGAGGGCGCAGAGAATCTGGAGCGTTTGGATTTTCGAAGGACATATCCTTGATATATTGGGCTAGAATTCTCAGGCCTGGCAGTTTGAGTTCACCGCCTTCAGCTGCGCCATTTTCTTGTGCGTCGCTCATAAAACTGTTTCCTAATTTATTGGTTGAACAAATTTGGATCCCAAATGGATCGCCTGAACACCCAGCGCCAGAATTGTTGTCGAGATCAGGCTTTGATAACCTGATCGCCTCCCATAGCTTACCCAGGCGCTTCTGCAGGGTCCGAAATGATAATCCTCTTGTCTAAGAACCGCTGTAGCATGATGATCCGGCTGAAACAAGGTAAAGGCCAGATTAGCCAATCCATTTGCCAGCTTTGCCCAGAATATGTGAAGCAATTTCATCAGATCGTCATCTATTCGGGCGTGCAGCAGCCTGAGATCCTAGTTTTTATTCCAAGGTGAGTTGCCGTCTTTTTTGCTTTCAATGGCATCCCGGTCATTTACTTCCCCGAACTGATCCTCATCCAGATCAATGATGTCATCATTATCCGGGCGAGTATTGTTTTCTCTGTTCGGCGCGTCATAACTCTGGTAGCTGTAGCTTTCATAATAGGTGGAGCCGTTACTGAAAGACTGCCCCTGCATGCCGGCGATGGTGACGCGGGATTTGAAAAAGTGGAATATACCATCACGTATGCCGGGAACCAGAAGCAAAAAGCCGATGGTATCTGTTACGAAGCCCGGCGTAAGCAATAACAGGCCTGCTGCCAGCAACATGACCCCGTGGGCCATTTCCTTGCCGGGAATCTTGCCCTGATTCATCTGCTGCTGGGCCTGTCCGACCAGAGCAAAGCCTTGATGCCGCAATAGAATGGTGCCAATCACCGCGGTGAGCAAAATGCCAAGCAGGGTGTTGAGAACGCCAATTTGTCCACCCACAATGATGAACACGCCAATTTCCAAGATCGGCACTGCCAGCAGCAGAAAGGGAAGGAATGGAAAGAGCGATTTGTGCGTCACTTAAGCGTTCTCCTCAAAAGTCTGTGTTTTTTATGCTCCTTTCGTTATCCATTATGGATTTGCAAGGAGCCCTCCCCTAAATATAGAAAGAAAAGTGAAAGTTTCAGTGCTTTTTTGCAAAAATCAACTTGGTCAAGGCGAGCTATATGTCCCAATTCCTCGGTTTCGATTTAACTTCAGTCGTTTTCCTCATTATCGCTGTCGTCTTGTTTTGGCGATTAAAGGATGTTTTAGGCACGAGAACAGGCAACGAAGCCGATCCTTTTGATCCCTTTTCAGACCACGAGAGCAGCGAAGAGAAAAAGGCACCGCATGCCGATGATACCGGCGACAACGTAATTGCCCTGCCTGAGCGTGTGGACAATGAGCGAGAATCCACTGAAGAGAAAAGCAAGCGGATCGAGAAGATCGCGCCTGAAGGCTCATCGCTCAACGCGGCACTTTCCCAGCTGATGGCAATGGATCGCAATTTTGATCCAGATACCTTCCTCTCGGGTGCCCGTGCAGCGTATGAGATGATTGTCACAGCTTATGCACAAGGCGATCGGAAAACCCTCAAGCAGCTTCTGGCCGCCGATGTGTTTGCGGGTTTCTCCGCCGCGTTGGATGATCGAGAAGCCAACAAGCTGCGCGTTGATTTTACCTTTATCGGCATCAACAAATCGTCCATCGTGGAAGCCGAAGTGGCTGGCAATGAAGCGCAGATCACAGTGCGGTTTGTCTCCTCCATCACCTCCTGCACCAAGGACGAGATTGGGCATGTGATCGAGGGGGATCCGAACGCAGTGGAAGATGTTACAGATATCTGGACCTTCAGCCGCGATGTCACCAGCCGCAACCCGAACTGGAAACTGATCGGCACTGAATCGGCCCAATAAATCCGGATTTTCTGGCAGTTGATACGGGAAGATCCAAAGGAGCAACGCGCAATGGCAGGGCCCGAAAACATCTCTTTTTCAGACCTTGCCGGATGGCGAGACCATGATCACAAGGCGGCTTTTGCCGCCTTTTGTCATGCTGCCCGTTATCTATTGCAAAGCCCGCCAACCTCAAGAGCTGGCAGCGCACGGGCCGAAGACCTTCTGGCTGTCTGCGAGCAGGCGCTCCTTTTTGCTGAAAGTGTTGATCAGGCTCTAGACAACACACAAGCCCGCCATTTTTTTGAAACACACTTTCATCCCGAGGCTATCGCTGGACCGGGTCTGTTGACCGGCTATTTCGAGCCGGTGTTCGAAGGGCGCCACGAGCCGGATAAATGCTTCTGCTTTCCCTTGCATAAAAGACCCGATGATCTGGTGGCTCTTTCTGAAGATCAGGCTCTAAAGGCCGGGTTTACCGCCGAGACCAGTTTTGCGCGCCAAGGCGCTGATGGCTATCAGTTCCATCACAGTCGTGCCGAGGTCATGGCCGGAGCTCTTGATGACAAGCATCTGGAACTGGTTTGGCTGAAAGATCCCTTCGAAGCCTATATCATCCATATTCAGGGCTCGGCGACCATCGATCTGGGCGGTGGACGGCGCATGCGTATCGCTTTTGATGGCAAATCCGGCCATCCCTATCGTTCTTTGGGCAAGCTGTTGATCGAAAAGGGGGTCTTTACCGCTGAGACGATCACGATGGATGGATTGATCGATTATCTCAGGGCACGTGGTACCGATGGCCATCACTTTCTGGGTAAAAATCCATCCTACATCTATTTTAAAGCGATCAATGATGAAGCAGACGGAGCACAAGCCTTCGGCCCCCGTGCGGCAGCCAGAGTGCCTCTTGTGCCCATGCGTAGCATGGCGGTTGATCGGCATTTGCACACATTCGGATTGCCTTTTTGGCTGCAAACGACCTTGCCTGACGCGAGCGGAGAGGATAAACCCTTCAAGCAAATGGTATTTGCCCATGATACCGGGTCTGCAATCAAGGGTGCAGCCCGCGGCGATCTGTTTGTCGGAACCGGAACCGAAGCGGGCGCACGCGCCGGAAAGCTTCAGCAAGACACAACCTTTATCTGCCTGATGCCTAACCGGCCAAAGTTGGCAGTTGATGAATGAGAGGAGGAATCAATGGCCCGTAAACCTCCCCTCAGTCGCAAGGATATCAAGCTCTGGCAGAAAGTTGCCAAAACGGTAGAGCCGCTTGAAGGCCGCTCTGCAGAGCTGAAGGCGCTGATCGAAACAATCGATACACAAAGCCTGATGGACCCCGGCAATCAGCCTGATGCGACCCATCCGGTTCAGCGCCGGGCCAGCGATGCTGAATTGAATGCCCTCAAGGAAGCCGGTATACGCGGCAAGGCAACCTCGAAATCCAAAACGACTTTGCCTCTGGCAGGGATAGACCGGAAAGAAAAGAAGCGCATTGTGCGTGGCCAAATGGCCATTGATGCGCGGCTTGATCTGCATGGTATGACCCAGCGCGAAGCTCACACAGCCCTGTTCGGCTTCCTTAAGAGTGCTCACCAGCAGAATCGCAAGCATGTGCTTGTCATCACCGGCAAGGGCAGCCGGGGCGAGCGGGAAACCTACGCCATTGGACAGGAAAAAGGTGTGTTGCGGCGGGTCGTGCCAAAATGGCTGTCCGAGCCCGATGTCCGTAGCATCATTGTGGGGTTCGAAGAGGCCCACCCGTCGCTTGGCGGAGCGGGTGCCTTGCATATAAGATTGAGACGGCGTAACAAAATCCGCTAGAGTGGGCCCCAAGTTTTTCTTATTCTATCAGATACAAGGATCTGAGCCATGACTCCCTTTGGTGCAAAATTGCGGCGTATGCGCAAAGAACGCAAGCTGACGCTTAAGGAAATGGCCGATCGGCTGGATGTCTCAAGCGCCTATCTGTCGGCTCTTGAGCATGGCAAAAGAGGCAAGCCCACCTGGTTCCTCATCCAGCGCATCATCGCCTATTTCAACGTAATTTGGGATGAAGCCGAAGAATTGCAGCGGTTGGCAGAAATTTCGGATCCGAATCCAACCATCCGTACCGCCGGCCTTGATCCCCGCGCCACCGAGCTTGCCAACCTGCTGGCAGATCGTATCGATCAGATTTCAAAAGAAAGCCTTGAGGCGTTGATCTTACAGGTCCGGTCTGCCTCATCGCGCGGGCGCGGCATGGGAACACCCGATTTCAGGGATCAAACCTGACCATAAGAAATAATTATGGTCTGGACCGCATCAAGAGACGACATGAAAAAGGGCATTCCGAGGTGCGGAATGCCCTTTTTATTGGGTGCTTCAATGAAGTGAGAAGCCAACTACAGGATATAGCGGCTGAGGTCGGTATTCTTGGCCAGTTCACCCACATTATTGCGTACGAAGTCGCCGGTGATTTCGATGGTATCGCCACCGCGATCCGGAGCTTCGAATGAGATGTCTTCGAGGATCTTTTCCATCACGGTCTGCAAGCGACGCGCCCCGATATTTTCCACGGTGCTGTTCAGCTCTACGGCAATATCGGCAATGGTGTCGATGGCATCATCACTAAAGGTAAGGGTCACTTCTTCGGTGGCCATCAATGCCGAATATTGCTTGGGCAAATTGGCTTCCGTGTCGATGAGAATGGCCTTGAAGTCTTCTCTTGTCAGCGCCCGCAACTCAACCCGGATTGGCAAGCGGCCTTGAAGCTCCGGCAGCAAATCCGATGGTTTGGACACATGGAAGGCCCCTGAAGCGATGAAGAGGATGTGGTCGGTTTTCACCGGACCATATTTGGTGGTTACCGTCGTCCCCTCGATCAGCGGCAGCAAATCGCGCTGCACGCCTTCACGGGAGACATCAGCGCCCCCCTTGCCTTCTCGTGCGCAGATCTTGTCGATCTCATCAAGAAAAACAATACCGCTATTTTCTACCAATGATACCGCTTCCGAAATGATTTTATCCTCATCCAGAAGCTTGTCGGATTCTTCAGTGATCAACAGCTCGTAGGAGTCTTTCACATGAATCTTGCGCTGCTTGGTGCGTCCGCCGAAGGCTTTGCCAAACATGTCGGACAGGTTCATCACACCCATAGAGCCTCCCGGCATGCCGGGAATCTCGAAGGAGGACATCGGCGAAGAGGTATCTTTCACCTCGATCTCGATTTCCTTTTCATCCAGCAGCCCATCGCGCAGCTTCTTGCGGAAACTGTCTCTCGTGGCAGAACCGGCGCCCGGACCAACCAGAGCATCCAGCACGCGCTCTTCAGCCGCACCGTGAGCCTTGGCCTGCACATCCTTGCGTCTCTTTTCCCGCGTCAGCGCAATGCCGCTTTCAATGAGGTCACGCACGATCTGGTCCACGTCGCGGCCGACATAGCCAACCTCGGTGAACTTGGTCGCCTCGATCTTGATGAAAGGCGCATTAGCCAGCTTGGCCAGACGACGGGAAATTTCTGTCTTGCCGACACCGGTCGGCCCGATCATGAGGATATTTTTCGGCAGGACCTCTTCTCTGAGGTCGTCATCCAATTGTTGCCGCCGCCAGCGGTTCCGAAGTGCAATCGCCACGGCCCGCTTGGCGTCTTTCTGCCCTACGATGAAGCGATCCAGCTCGGAAACAATTTCGCGAGGGGAAAAATTGGTCATACTTGTATCTCCTGAAGGCTTCTGACTGATGTCAGATCCTGATGGTCTTGCCGAGGCTGGAATGGACATTAAGGGCAAAGGCCCTGATAGTCACACCAGCCCATGGGCAAGAGAGATGCCTTATTGGCTGGCATCCAGTATTTCGACGGTCAGATTGTCATTGGTGTAGATGCAGATTTCAGCCGCGATGGCCATTGCCTTGCGGGCGATTGCCTCGGCATCCATATCGGTATCCATAAGAGCCCGAGCAGCGGCGAGGGCATAGTTGCCGCCCGACCCGATGGCCGTAACGCCGTTTTCCGGCTCAAGAACATCACCGGTACCGGTGAGCACAAGGGAAACATCCTTGTCGGCCACGATCATCATGGCTTCCAGACGACGCAGATAACGGTCGGTGCGCCAATCCTTGGCCATGTCCACGCAGGCACGGGTCAATTGATCGGGATATTGTTCAAGCTTTCCTTCGAGGCGCTCGAACAGCGTGAAGGCATCTGCGGTGGCTCCTGCGAAGCCCGAAATCACATTGCCTTTGCCCAAAGGGCGTACCTTGCGCGCATTGCCCTTGATCACGGTCTGTCCAAGGCTCACCTGTCCGTCGCCTGCGACAACAACCTTGCCGCCCTTGCGAACGGTGAGGATGGTGGTTCCGCGCCAGCCGGGGAAAGCCGAATTGTTAGAAGACTGTTCTGTCATGAATGAATTAATCCATCATCTTGCCCGTTTGCTCCGGGCCGTGTGGGTAGGCGGATCAAGCTTGCTTGAGCCGCATGTGTCTAATCAGATGTAAGCATCACACTGCGATTTTCAATCTCGCTTTGATTGAAAGCCGAATGCAAGGCCTTTGCGTTCATTTGTGCCATTTAGGGCAGCTTTCGTTGGTATTCCGTCAACAAAGGGATTAAAACCACAAATATCGCCCCTTCTCAGTTGCATTTTGGACGCTACGCGCTATGGATTTGTCAACTGCGCCCTGATACATATCGATGGCCTTTACAAAACGGTGGCCTCTTCAATAACGCTGGAATGAACCAAACGAAGGAATGCCTTCATGCGCACAGCATCGATCACTCGTAAAACCAACGAAACCGACATCTCCCTTTCCATCAATCTGGATGGAACAGGCTCTTACAGCATTGATACAGGTGTCGGCTTTCTGGACCATATGATCGATCAATTGTCGCGCCATTCCCTGATTGATATGGAAATCAAGGCCAAAGGCGATCTGCATATCGACGCCCATCATACGGCAGAAGATATCGGTATCGCCCTCGGGCAGGCCTTCAAACAGGCGCTCGGTGACAAAAAGGGCATTGCACGCTATGCGGACGTTCATCTGCCGATGGATGAAGTGATGACCCGCGCTGCGGTGGATGTGTCTGGCCGCCCCTTCTTTGTCTGGGATGTGACCTTCACCCGAGACAAGGTGGGCGATTTCGACACTGAGCTGTTTGAAGAATTCTTTCATGCCTTTGCCCAGAATGCCGGTATTACGCTGCATATCGCCAATCTTTACGGCACCAACAATCATCATATTGCGGAAAGCTGCTTCAAGGCGGTTGCGCGGGTGTTGCGCATGGCAGTGGAAGTGGATCCACGTCAGGCCGATCGGGTTCCTTCAACCAAGGGAACATTGAATGGATAAATCCTGCGGGTCTGAGGTGATCTGTTCGGATATGTCCTGCAAGGCAGGCCCTCTCACATAGGCAAGGTTATGGCTTCCTATACGATCTATGAAAAACCGGGGTTTTCCCTCGATCAGACAGTGGAAAGCGCGGTTATTCTGAAGAACCATTACTCAGCGCTGGCTTTTTTCCTGCCCGTGCTGTGGATGCTGTTCAAGCGTTTATGGTGGGTTCTGCTCGGCTATTGCCTGTTCATGATTCCCCTTTGGTCGCTCTATGACACCCTGCCCTTATGGTCCGAGATGCTGATCAGCCTGATCATCAGTGTCTGGATCAGTGTTGAGGCCCCCAATCTGATTGGTTGGCAGCTTGAGAGAAAGGGTTATCAGGAAGTCGTGACCCTTTATGCGGAAGACCAAGAGCATTGCGAGCAGCGCTATATTGCCTTCCGTCTTGAAGCTGCAGACAGAGCCGACAAAAAAGAAACCCCGACCTACACGCAGGCATCGCGGTCGGTGAATGATAAGGGATTGAAGCGTTTTGCAACGGCTGAACCGACCGGTAAGATATCAAATGGTCCGGTTCTTGGCCTGTTTCCAACGCCCAATTCCTCCCAGGAGACGAAATAATGCGCATAGCAATCATTGACTACGGCTCGGGCAATCTATGCTCGGCAGCCAAGGCATTTGAGCGAGCTGCCAGAGAGAGCGGCTTTCAGGCTGAGGTGCTGGTGACATCGCATCCCGAAGATGTGCGCACAGCGGGTCATATCGTGTTGCCTGGCGTTGGCGCCTATGCCGATTGTCGGGCGGGGCTTGATGCGGTTGATGGCATGGTCGAAGCGCTCAACGAAGCGGTGATCAAGGGGGGAAAGCCCTTCCTTGGCATTTGCGTGGGGTTGCAGCTCTTGGCCAGCCGCGGGCTGGAATATCAAATCACTGAAGGGTTGGGTTGGATTCCGGGCGATGTGGTGTCGCTGGAGCCTGCCGATCCGAGCCTCAAGATTCCGCATATGGGCTGGAACACCGTGGAACTGGTGAAAGACCATCCCGTCTGGGCGGGCATTCCCACCGGTCCTGATGGCTTGCATGCCTATTTCGTGCATTCCTATCACCTGAAGGCAGCCAATCCCGCGCATGTTCTGGCCACCGCCGATTATGCCGAAACGGTTACCGCCTGCGTTGGGCGCGACAATATCATCGGAACCCAGTTCCACCCGGAAAAGAGCCAGAAACTCGGCCTTTCCCTGATTTCCAACTTCCTCAAATGGAGGCCGTAAATGATCATTTTTCCCGCTATCGATCTGAAGGATGGTCAGTGCGTACGTCTCAAACTGGGCGATATGGATCAGGCCACGGTTTTCAACAATGATCCGGGCGATCAGGCACGCCAGTTTCAGGACCAAGGCTTTGAATGGCTTCATGTGGTGGATCTGAACGGCGCCTTTGCTGGCAAGTCGGAAAACACCGCAGCCGTTGACAGCATCCTCAAAAATACCACCAACCCGGTACAGTTGGGGGGCGGCATTCGCGACTTGAAGGGTATCGAGCATTGGCTTGAAAAAGGCATCACAAGGGTGATTCTGGGTACCGTTGCCGTGCGTGACCCGCAGTTGGTCAAAGAGGCCTGCAAGGCATTTCCGGGGCGTATCGCCGTGGGGATTGATGCCAAGGGTGGCAAGGTTGCTGTTGAAGGCTGGGCCGAAACCTCCGAGCTGACCACGGTTGATCTGGCCAAACAGTTCGAGGATGCTGGTGTTGCCGCCATTATCTACACCGATATTGATCGCGATGGCATCCTGAAAGGGCTCAACATCCCATCGACGCTGGAATTGGCCAATGCAACCTCCATCCCGGTTATCGCATCGGGCGGTCTGGCATCCATCGAAGATGTTAAACGCCTGTTGCAGCCTGATTGCGCCATTCTGGAAGGCGCGATCACAGGCCGCGCCCTGTATGATGGACGCCTTGATCCGAACGAGGCCCTTGGCCTTATTGCCGCTGCCAAAGCCGCTGGAGAGAAAGAATGCTGAAAGCCCGTGTCATCCCCTGCCTTGATGTCAAGGACGGCCGTGTCGTCAAGGGCGTCAATTTCGTTGATCTGAAGGATGCAGGCGATCCGGTGGAAAGCGCCAAGGCCTATGATGCTGCCGGTGCTGATGAGCTTTGCTTCCTCGATATCACCGCCAGTCACGAAAATCGCGGCACCATTCTTGATGTGGTCCGCCGCACTGCCGAAGAATGCTTCATGCCGGTGACCGTCGGTGGCGGCATCCGCACGACGGACAATATCCGTGATCTGTTAAAGGCAGGTGCGGACAAGGTGTCAATCAACACCGCTGCGGTGCTGCGTCGTGAATTCATCAAGGAAGCCTCGGAGAAATTCGGGGCCCAGTGCATTGTGGCCTCCGTGGATGCCAAGCGCGTCTCCAAGGAAGGTGAGCCCCTTAAATGGGAGATCTTCACCCATGGTGGCCGTACGCCAACCGGTATCGATGCCATTGAATATGCGCAAGAAGTGGTTGATCTTGGGGCTGGCGAAATCCTGCTCACGTCTATGGATCGGGATGGTACCAAGATTGGTTTTGATATCGATCTGACCCGCAAGATTGCGGATATGCTGACGGTTCCGGTGATTGCGTCTGGCGGTGTCGGCACACTTGATCACCTGGTTGAAGGCGTGCGCGATGGCCATGCCACGGCTGTTCTAGCCGCCTCCATTTTCCATTTTGGCGAATATTCCATTCAGGAAGCCAAGGACTATATGGTCAAGGCAGGCATCCCGATGCGGATGGACCTCAACAAATAGGCTCGGCTATCAATCCGGGTCTGATGCCCGGAAACTAATAAAAAGGCTTGCCTCCCCGAGAGGCGAGCTTTCCTTTGCAGGAAAGGGACATACCCCGTGACACAATTCTCGCTCACTGATCTTGAAGCCATCATCGACAAGCGCGCCGGATCGGAAGACAAGAAATCCTACACCCGCAAGCTGATCGGCAAGGGCGTTGGCAAATGCGCCCAGAAGATGGGTGAGGAAGCCGTGGAAGCCGTGATCGCCGCGGTTGAGGGAGACAAACAGGAGCTGACCTCAGAGACCGCTGACCTGCTCTACCATCTCCTGGTGGTGCTGAAGATCTCCAATGTGCCACTTTCTGATGTTATGGATGAATTGGCGAGCCGCACCGGCCAAACGGGTCTTGAGGAGAAAGCATCGCGTCCGGCGGACTAAAGTCTACTGGAATGAGCCTTTTTGCGGGTTCGCAGATGCAAAAAAGCCTGTAGAGATTGAGCTTGATCAAGCCGTTGGCAAGATTCACTCGCTAGGGTGCGCGCGCTTGCCCCGCGCAGTTTTCCGGTATCGGAGCAAAACACCAGTAAGCGTGTGCAGGATCGGGCTAAAGGAGCGTGCAACTCGAAATCGACAGCCAGTCGATCAAAAAGGCTCCGAGGATTTACAATGAAGCAAACGGTAGACCGGCAACTGTCCCCCTACAGGGTTTTTTCCAGCGACGAATGGGCGACATTGCGCGCCGATACGCCCCTCACCCTGACACGTTCCGACCTTGAGAAAATCAAGAGTCTGAATGATCCGATTTCCCTTCAGGAAGTCGAGGAAATCTACCTGCCGCTGTCCAGACTGCTTAGCTATTATGTTGAGTTTGCCAAGGGCCTGAACAACGCGACACAGCATTTCCTGGGGACCAATGAACCCAAGACCCCCTTTATCATCGGCATTGCCGGTTCGGTTTCGGTGGGCAAGTCGACCACAGCGCGTCTGCTTCAGACGCTGCTCAGCCGCTGGCCTGCAAGCCCGAAGGTGGATCTGGTAACGACTGACGGCTTTTTGCTGCCCAATGCAGTGCTGGAAGCCGAAGGCCTGATGCGTCGCAAGGGTTTTCCCGAAAGCTATGACCGCACGGCCCTGATCGAATTCCTGACCGACATAAAGGCGGGCAAACGCAATGTGCGCGCTCCGGTTTATTCCCATTTCTATTATGATGTGATGTCGACCGAGGCCCAGATCGTTGATCAACCCGACATCCTGATCCTTGAAGGGCTGAATGTGCTGCAGACCAGCATTCTGCCCACTGATGCCAAGGATGTGCCGTTTGTCTCCGACTTTTTCGATTTCTCGGTCTATATCGATGCGGATGAAGACATGTTGCACCAGTGGTATCTGGATCGCTTCATGCGCTTGCGCGAGACCGCCTTCCGGGATCCCGGTTCTTATTTCCACCGTTACTCCCTGATTGAGGAAGAAGACGCACTCCAGATTGCCAAGGATCTGTGGCGCTCGATCAACCTGGTGAACTTGCGTGAAAATATCTTCCCTACCCGCCCTCGTGCCGATCTTGTATTGCGCAAGGAAGATGGTCACGCGATCACTACCGTCATGCTCAGAAAGCTCTGAGCAGCAGGGTTCGGCTATGGATAAAAAGAAAAGGCAGCCTTAAGAGCTGCCTTTTTTATAGAAATCTCGTCTTTTCACCTGCTTAGAAAGCGGCGATTACAGCCATCGACTTTAAAGCAATTGCGCCTGATCAGCCGCCTGTTTCAGGTCATGTTCCGGCCTTGGGCCGACATGCTGAATGACTTCCGAAGCACAGAAATTCCCCAGCAAGGCACATTTTTCAAGGCTCATTTCCTGAGACAGGCCATAAAGGAAGCCCGAGGCATATAGATCGCCAGCACCTGTGGTATCCACCAACTCGCGAATGGCACAGGCCGGTGCATGATGGGTCTGATTGCCAGAAATGGCAACCGAACCTTCAGATCCCAGCGTGACGGCTGACAGCGTGGTATCGCGGCGCAGCGCATTGAGCGCGGTTGCCCGGTCTGCCGTCTGATAAAGCGCCTTGGCTTCGGATTCATTGGCGAAAACAATATCAACCTGACCGGTCTGCATCAGCTCGAGGAATTCCTCGCGGAAGCGGTCAACGCAGAAACTGTCTGACAGGGTTATGGAAACCTTTCGACCAGCTGCATGGGCAACCTTGGCTGCCTTCCTGAAGGCATTCTTGGCATTTTCCTTATCCCACAAATAGCCTTCCATATAGAGGATGCCGGAGTCCTGGACGACTTGTTCGTCGATATCCTGCTCGGTCAGCTCGCTGCAAGCACCCAGATAGGTGTTCATGGTGCGCTCGCCATCGGGCGAAATGAGCACCATGCAGCGTGCGGTGGGGTCGCCGTCTACCAGAGGCTTGGTATCAAAATGCGCACCCAGCGAGCGCATGTCATGGCCAAAGATTTCGCCGAGCTGATCATCGGCAACCTTACCGAAATAGGCAGCCTTGCCACCAAGGCTGGTTAGCCCGAAAATCGTATTGCCTGCACTGCCGCCTGAAGACTCGATACCGGCACCCATTTTGGCATAGAGATATTCGGCGCGTTCGGTATCGATCAGATTCATGGAGCCTTTGTGCAGTTTTTCGGCGACCAGAAAGTCATCTTCAACGCGGGCAAGCACATCAACGATGGCGTTGCCGATCCCCAGAACATCAAAACGTGGTGCAGTCATCTCTTACTCCCGCCATAGTCTTTTCCGGTTACACAAGCGGGGTGCGGCCTGCTGGTGCCGACCGAAAAAGCTGGCGTATTCCTGATTGGTAAAAAGCTGGACGCAGTATAGGAAGACAAAGCGCCAAGGCAACCGGCAAATCGGCTGAATTCCCCTTGCACAAGCGCTTATGCCCGCCTATGTGAAGCAGGAAACTGCACAAAACCCTTTTAAAGAGAACCCAATCATGTTGTCTCCGGCCATTCTGGCACTCAATCAGCTTTTCTCCAAACCCTTCCGCTCGGTACTCTGGAAGATGTTGGGCATCACCCTTCTCTTGCTGCTTCTGGTCGGCATAGGCATGCAAGCGGGTCTGGAATATCTGTTGAGCATGGAATCTTTCCTGCCCGGTTGGGCGGAAACAGGCGCCAGCATTCTGGCGGGCCTTGGGCTGTTTTTCGGGCTTGGTTTTCTCATTATCCCCGTGTCGGCCATCGTCGCCGGGCTCTATCTTGATGAGGTCAGCTATATCGTCGAGAGCACTTACTATCCCCATGAAGCTCATGGTCGGGACTTGCCGATGATGGATGCCATCGTGCAGACGATCCGCTTCCTCGGGGTCGTGATTGGCGTCAACCTGTTGGTGCTGATCCTCATCCCGTTTCTCGGGCTCGGGGTGCCTCTATTCTTCGTTGCCAACGGCTATTTGCTGGGAAGGGAATATTTCGAGCAGGCAGCCCTGCGCTTTCGCTCTCGTGAGCAAGTCAAGGAGCTGCGCTCTCGTCACGGGGCCAAGATATTTCTGTCTGGCCTGCTGATTTCACTGTTTGTTGTGGTGCCCTTCCTCAACCTTCTGACACCTCTGTTTGCGACCGCTTTCATGGTGCATGTCCACAAATGGGTCTCTGGCTCGAAACCCTCACGCATTGAAAGCCCGGTTGTCTGAAACAGCCTGAATTGAAAAAGAATGGATGAAAAGAGAAAGCCGCCTTGTTAGAGAGGCGGCTTTTCTATGCGCTGATGCAGGCTCTACGAACTGAATTCACCCGTTTTATCAGGTGTGCTTTGCTTATTTTCATAAGAATCCAGCTCCACAATGGGGGCGGGCACTGAATAGGTCTTTTCCTTGTAGCGGCAGAGATCGGCAACAATACATTTCTGGCAATCGGGCTTGCGCGCCTTGCAGACATAACGTCCGTGCAGGATGAGCCAGTGATGGGAATGACGCACATAGGGCTCAGGGATCACATGCTCGAGCGCCATTTCTACCTCTTCCACGGTCTTGCCCGGTGCCAGCTCCAGCCGGTTGGAAAGGCGGAAGATGTGGGTGTCGACGGCAATGGTCGGCTGGCCGAAAAAGATATTGAGCACGACATTAGCGGTCTTGCGACCAACGCCGGGAAGACTGACCAGTGCATCCCGATCTGCGGGGACTTCGCCACCAAATTCATCAATCAGCTTCTGGCTGAGCAGAATGACATTCTTGGCCTTGTTGCGATAAAGTCCGATGGTCTTGATGTAGCTTTCCACGGCTTCCTGCCCCAGAGCCAGCATCTTCTCGGGCGTGTCAGCCACAGCGAACAGCGGGCCTGTGGCCTTATTGACGCCTACGTCGGTGGCCTGGGCGGAGAGAACCACAGCCACCAGCAGTGTATAGGCACTGGAATAATCCAATTCACCGCGCGGATTGGGCCGTTGCTTTGAAAAGCGGGCAAACAGCTCCTCGATATCCTCTTTGGGCATCTTGCTCCATTTGCGCCGACGCACGGGCTTTTTTGCTTTCGCGCTTGCTGCTCGGGTTGTTTTTGGCTTGCCTTTGGAAGCGGCGGTTTCTTTCTCGCTCACAATGGTCCCCTTCATGCTCAATTTCGGCAGTCACTTCCCTGCCCTTGCGTCTTCTTCTGTCTTTATCCGATTCTTCATGCCGGCTGACAAGAGACAAGTGCAAAGCAAGTTTCGGGTGGTTGAAACCGCCTGCGCCGAGTAGCATCCTTGGGAATGCGATTTCGGGATGACATCATGACGCCAAAACAAAAACCGCTGATACATCTGCCACTGGACGGGGATTGCCCCATCGTGACCGATGCCCAGACGAGCAAGGAAGACAAGCAGGAAGCCTTGCGGGATTATGACACCATCCGTCGCTCGATCGAGTATCTGACAGATCATTGGCGCGAACAGCCTAGCCTCGAACGTCTGTCTGATCATATCGGTCTGTCGCCCCATCACTTGCAGCGGCTTTTTACCCGCTGGACAGGAGGGCTTTCACCCAAGGGCTTCATTCAGGCTGTAACTTTAGATAATGCCAAGAAAATATTGGATCAGTCCGCTTCCGTAATGGAAGCCTCCTTCGAGGTCGGATTGTCCGGATCATCACGCCTGCATGATCTGTTTGTCACCCATGAAGCGATTACGCCGGGCGCCTATAAGGCCAAGGGTGAGGGGCTCACCATTCTGTTTGGCTTCCACCCAAGCCCCTTTGGCAAGGCTCTGGTGATGGTCACGGACCATGGTCTGGCAGGTCTTGCCTTTGCCGACAAGGGCGATGAGCAGGCCGCGCTTTCAGACATGTATAGCCGTTGGCCGCGGGCCAACTATCAGCAGGATGACGAGGCAACGCGCCCCTTTGCCGCCCATATCTTCACCCCTCAAGCCTGGCAGCAGGAGCAGCCCCTGCGCATTACCCTGATTGGAACCGATTTCGAAGTGCGGGTCTGGGAGATGTTGCTCAAGATTCCCTTGGGTAACATGACGACCTATTCCACCATTGCACGCCATATGGGCAAGCCCAAGGCCGCCCGGGCAGTGGGCTCTGCGGTTGGTCGCAACCCCATTTCCTTTGTCGTGCCCTGCCATCGTGTGGTTGGCAAAGGGGGCTCCATCTGCGGCTATCACTGGGGCCTCACGCGCAAGCGGGCAATCCTTGGCTGGGAACAGGGCCATTTGGGCGGCAATGATATTTAGGCGCGAATGCCCCGCGCGATCAATATTCGCTGTTCAAAAAAAGGGTGGCCAAAGCCACCCTTTTCACTATTCAGCATAACGCTTCGATTAGCCAAGGATTTCCTTGGAAGCAATCGTGGTGTCAGCGTTGAATTTGTAGATGATAGGAACACCGGTGCCCAGGTTGACTTCGAGAATTTCTTCTCTGCTCAGGCGGTCCAGAACCATCACGATGGAGCGCAGGGAGTTACCATGTGCTGCACAAAGAACAGACTTGCCAGCCATGACCTGTGGCAGAATGTCGGTGATGAAGTAAGGCAGCGTACGGGCTGCGGTGTCTTTCAGGCTTTCGCCACCCGGAGGAGGAACGTCGTAAGAACGGCGCCAGATATGCACCTGCTCTTCGCCCCATTTCTTGCGAGCGTCGTCTTTGTTGAGGCCAGACAGATCGCCATAGTCGCGTTCGTTGAGGGCCAGATCGCGGTAGGTCGTCAGGTCAGACTGACCAACGCCATCAAGGATATGCTGGCAGGTTTTCTGGGCGCGCTGCAGGTCGGAAGTGAAAGCAACGTCGAATTTCATGCCCATATCGTTGAGCTTCTTGCCAGCAGCAATCGCTTCAGCGGTGCCCTGTTCGGTCAGGTCGGGGTCTTTCCAGCCGGTGAAAAGGTTTTTCAGATTCCAATCGCTCTGGCCATGACGTGCCAGCACTAGTGTCCGTTCCATCGGATTCACTCCTTAACTGCAAATTGAAGCGCTTTTCTGTTGGTCTGAGCCGCAGAACGATCAGTAAAGCGCTGTGTTACATTGGTTTGCAGCATTCCTCACAGGATTGTTGCGTGAGAATTGCTCTCTTTGCGGTTTAAATCTTCGCCATGTGGCGTGTCTGTTCAATTCAGTCCCAGAACATCCATCATGGAGTAATAGCCAACGGGTTTGTCTTTTGCCCAGGATGCCGCCTTCACGGCACCACGGGCAAAAATGGAGCGATCCTGGGCCTTATGCGTGAGCTCGATGCGCTCGCCTTCCCCTGCCAGGATCACACTATGCTCGCCAATCACCGAACCGCCCCGCAAGGTAGCAAACCCGATGCTACCCCGTTCCCGGGCACCGGTCATGCCTTCGCGAGACATTACGGCATTGGCGTGCAAATCGATGCCGCGCCCCTGCGCAGCAGCTTCACCAAGCAGAAGAGCCGTGCCGGAAGGCGCGTCAACCTTGTGCTTGTGATGCATTTCAAGAATTTCAATGTCGAAATCAGCGTCAAGCGCCTTGGTGGCCTGCTCGATCAGCTTTGAGAGCAGATTGACCCCGAGGCTCATATTGCCAGAGCGAACCATGGTGGCGCCGCTTTCAGCGATACCCTTCAGCTCGGCTTCTTCTTCCGGTGTGAAACCGGTGGTGCCGATAATATGGATCTTGCTCTTGGCAGCCGTAATACGGGAAAAAGCGAGGCTCGCCTGTGGTGCGGTGAAATCAATAACCCCGTCCGCTGTGTCCAGCGCTGCGTCCAGATCGCTGGTTACCGGAATATCAAGAGGCTGAAGGCCTGCCAATGTGCCAGCGTCCATGCCGATGCATTCGGCGCCTTCCCGTTCCACGGCTCCTGCAACGCATACTCCCTGTTGTTCGGAGATAGCCGTAATGAGCGCACGGCCCATCCGTCCCTGTGCACCTACTACAACAAGCCGTAAGTCGGTCATAACGCAGTCCTTTGCGATTGCAAGAAAAACACGTTTGTTCTACGCATAAGGGAGCATCAAGGCAAGAACTGATTTTCAAACAGGCGGCGGAATTTGGGCTAGGTTTGGGCAAAAATCCTCCGCTCATGACGGACTCTATGCGACAGGATGGAACCCTGTTTTGCTCCTTTAAAAAGAGGACCAAGCCATTCACTCGGTGAGAGATGTGGCTGTACTCTTTCAAAGAATCCGCTGTCAAATCCCCGAAGGTCTAAAGATGGGACCCAAGCTTACTGTCGCGCCAAATCCATATGCATGATGCAGCGCGTCTCAGCATTGGCGCCCGTGTCAATTTCCTTTTGCAGGATGGTCTTGAGTTCGGAATTTGCCCTTGCGGTGGGGAGAATGGAAAATCCAGCCGAGCGATAGAAAGGGCCATTCCAGCTGATGTCCGAGTAGGTCGTAAGCGTGACACACGGAAAGCCCTTCTCGCGCGCATAAGTCAACACATGCTTGATAAGCGCGCGCCCTACTCCCCGGCCCTGATCCCTTTTATGGACAGACAGCTCATACAGATGCAGCCCCTCGCCTAACGGAGCCGCAACGGCAAATCCGGCTTTGACCATGCGTGTCTGATCTTGGTTCGCCTCGTTGTTTGTCTCTATCTCAGCAACAAAAACGGGATGCTTGTTGGCAAAATGCGTCTCATAGGTCTGAGCGGAAAGTGGCGGTGCGAGCGCCAATTCCGAATAGGGTGTCTTGTGAAAAAGAGAGCCTGCAGCCACTTCAATGGCCTGAAGGTCCGGTATGTCTGCCGCCAGAGCATACCGGATGGCTGGGAGCTTTCTACACATGTCCTATCGTATCAAGCGCGTTCAGAAAGCGCCGCCTCGATGTCAGCGACGATGCTGAGCGCCATGTCCTTGCGCTTTTCTGCTGCCAGAATCGGCCGTCCGACCACCAGATAGTCTGCCCCGGCTGCAATGGCCTTTTTCGGGGTCATGACGCGTTTCTGATCGCCGACATCAGTACCAGCAGGGCGAATGCCCGGCGTGACGATAGCTATGTCCGGCCCGACGATGGCGCGCATGGCATCGGCTTCCTGAGCAGAGCAGACAATGCCATCCATACCGGCGGCGCGGGCATCGGCGGCCCTTTTCGCAACCAGCTCGCCAGCCTTGAAGCGATAGCCCGCTTCTTCAAGATCTGCGTCATCCATGGATGTAAGCACCGTAACGCCCAGCAGGTTGAGCCCGCTTTCGCCCCTGCCGGCCACTGCGGCCCGCATGGCCTTGGGATAGGCGTGAATGGTCAGGAACTTGGCGCCGAGCGTTGAAATCGACACAACACCCTTCTCGATGGTGTTGTCGATATCCAATAGCTTGAGATCCATGAAGACATCTTTGCCCTCGCTGATCAATTCGCGCGCAAGATCAAATCCACCCGCATATCCAAGCTGATAGCCGATCTTGTAGAAAGAAACGCTGTCACCAAGATCCGCAATGATGGTGCGTGCATCTTCAACGCTGGGGACATCAAGCGGGACAATGAGGCGGTCACGAGGAGAAAGAGACATCGGCGGCTGTTCCTTTTGGTTGCTCGGGCTAAGTCAAATTGGCAAAGGCTTATCACTTCACCTCGCAAGGGTCCAGCTTGTCATGCGGTCTTTTTGCGCGCGCCTTTGCACTCAAACCCACTCCAGCGGTTTCTTGCGTTGAGCCATGTAAACCAGATTGCGCGCGCAGGCGCTCAGGAACATGGCATTCCTGTCATCCTTCAGGTTGCCTTTGTCATCGAAGGCCTCATGGGCCGCGCCGATACTGACCTGTTCGGGAATGGTCAATGCGCCCAAAGCCGTCAGAATATCGCGTAGATGGGCCAGAGAGCGCATGCCCCCCATCTTCCCCGGCGACGCAGCACCGATAGCATAAACAGGTTTGGTGAAAGGATCCTGCTCTTTTGCAGGCACGCGTGAGAGCCAGTCCAGCGTATTCTTCATCAAAGGCGGCACAGAGCCATTATGCTCCGGGCTGGCCAGAAAAACGCCATCATGTGAAGCAATCAGCTTGGCCAGCTTGATTGCATTTTCCGGCAAGCCTTTTTCTGCTTCGTCTTCGACATCAAAAAGGGGAAGAGGATAGTCGACAAGAGAAAGATAGGTGACATCCATTTCCATCAGGCTGAGTTCTTTGGCCATGGCCCCTGCGAGGGTCTGGTTGAAGCTGCCCGAACGGGTGGAACCGGCAAAGCAAAGAAGTCGTATTTGCTGCATGATAGAGCCTCTTGGTCATAGCAATCGCATTACTTTTAATGTCACTTTTCCATGTAAGGCTGATTGGACGATTTTTGCAATCGCTCTTCTCAAGAGCCTCAATTCATGCAAGGTATTTTGTTCATGTGCGTTACGGAAGCGATAAGGAGCCATCATGTTACCCACCTACGAAACGGAGCGGCTTATATTCCGTGAACGCACGCTGGACGATCTGGATGCCTGCGTCGCCATGGATCTGGACCCCGAGGTCGTCAAATATATCCGCCCGACACCACCAGAACCGGAACACCGGATCTTCATGCGGGAGAGCATTTCTCGTGACTATGGGGACGGTTTGGGTTTCTGGAGCATTTTTGAAAAGGCAGGGGAAGGGGTCGAGGGAGCGTTTATCGGCTGGGTTCTGCTTGTGCCTTTGGCCGGAGAAGGCCCCGAGGTGGAAATCGGCTACCGCTTTGTGCAGCGGGCCTGGGGCAAGGGCTATGCAACAGAAGCGGCCATAGTCATCCGGGAATATTCTTTTCAAAAGCTCGGTCTTGATGCGATTTGCGGTGTGACCGATCCTGATAATGCGGCCAGTCAGCATGTGTTGCAGAAAATCGGTCTAAGCCGCAAGGGCGATCGATTCGCCTATGGCGAAGTCCTTTCCTTCTTTCTTCTCACAAGAGAAAACTGGATAGCAGGAAGCGCGGAGCGCGAGACGCACGGCCAAGTCTAGTTGACAGGGCGTCGATAAACCCAGACCCGGGCGGGCGGCAGATTACCCAGAATCCAGCTGCTTGTCTCAACGGTGAAATCCCCTTCCCTTTCGGGCACCGGAGGCACCAGAGCATAGGAAAACTGAATGAAGGGGGCTCCCGGTTTCAGGGCATCAAGGCAAAGGGAAATCAAACGTTTGCGCATGGCTTTGGGCTTGGTGAAGAGCGGTAGGCTGGACACCACTGCCGAAAGCGGCGCATCTATATTCCGTTGCCGGATGGCAGCAAAATCATAGGCATCGCCTTCAATCACATTTACGCCTGCAAAGCGATCCCGCAACATGGAAACAAATTGGCTGGAATATTCAACAGCCAGAATATTGGCGGGTTCAACACCATGTTCAAGCACGGCATTGGTTACCACGCCGGTGCCCGGCCCCAACTCCAACACCAGCCCGGTTTGATCCAGTGGAATATAGGACGCCATCTTGCGTGCAAGCGCGGGACTGGACGGGGCAACTGCGCCAATTTTAAGCGGATCGTCAAACCATCGCCTCAAAAAACGGATCTCGTCCGGAATATGGGCCTTCAGTGCGTGGTTTCGCAGTTGCTTGAGCATGGGATCCCCGAAAACAAAGCTTCCAAATCATTTCCCCTTTAAAAGCTCGGTACAAGCTTTGCGTGGGGTGATGGTTCGTGCCAATAAAATCACGTCTATTATGCATGTAAGAGCAATTTGTGTCAGGCAAAAGGCCTTAACCAAATATGCTAATGATAATAGTGCAGTATCGGCGATGAATAAGGGAAAAGCCAGATACAAAAAAGGAGACACCCTCAAAAAGGGTATCTCCTCAAGCTTTGACAAGATCTGCTGAAGCTACTCGCTGATGCGCTCGATGAAGTCCTTCACCTTTGCGAAAAAGCCTGTGCTGTCAGGATGATTGTCGTCATTTGTAAGGGAATCAAATTCCTGAATCAGTTCCCGTTGACGCTTGGTCAGCTTGCGTGGTGTTTCCACCTCGACCTGAATATACATGTCGCCATATTGCTGGCTGCGCAGCACCGGCATGCCTTTGCCGCGCAGGCGGAATTGCTTGCCGCTCTGCGTGCCTTCAGGCACCCTCACCCGGGTTTTGCCGCCATCAACGGTGGGAACTTCAAACTGACCGCCCAGAATGGCCGTTGTCATAGAAATAGGCACGCGGCAGAAAATGTCCGCTCCATCTCGCTGGAACAGGTCATGCGGTTTCTGCGTAAGAAATATATATAGATCGCCCGGAGGGCCGCCACGAACACCGGCCTCCCCTTCGCCCGACAGGCGAATACGGGTGCCATCTTCGATACCGGCTGGAATATTGACGGACAGATTGCGATTTTCCGTGGTTCGGCCTACGCCGCCGCAGCTATCACAGGGATCATCGATGATTTCACCACGCCCATGACAGGTGGGACAGGTGCGTTCGACCGTGAAAAAGCCCTGTGTTGCCCGCACTTTGCCCATGCCAGCACAGGTGGGGCATGGCTTGGGAGAGGTGCCCGGCTTGGCGCCGCTACCCGAACAGGATGTACAGGTAACCGAGGTTGGCACTTCGATCTCTGCGGTCTTGCCATGGAAAGCCTCTTCAAGGGTGATTTCCATATTGTAGCGGAGATCGGCTCCGCGCTCGCGACCACGAGATCGCCTGCCGCCGCCCATCATGTCTCCGAAAATATCTTCGAAGATATCGGACATCGAGGATCCGAAATCGGATCCGAACCCTTGACCCATACCGCCCTGTTCAAAGGCTGCATGTCCATAGCGATCATAAGCGGCGCGCTTTTCGGGATCCTTCAGGATCTCGTAGGCTTCATTCACTTCCTTGAAACGGGATTCGGCATCAGGGTCGTCTGGATTGCGGTCAGGGTGAAACTGCATCGCTTTCTTGCGGAAAGCGCTTTTCAATTCTTTGTCGCCAGCCCCGCGGGAGACCCCGAGCGTTTCATAAAAATCGGCTTTAGACATACTTGCTCATCCACCTTTACCAAAAAGTCGACGCCAGTGAGGCGCCGACTTCATTTGGTTCTACTTGTTCATGAAGTCCGCTCAGGATTTTTTGGAATCGTCGTCTTGTACTTCTTCGAAGTCCGCGTCGACAATGTCGTCATCCTTTGCCGCATCGGCAGCAGCGTCAGCTGCAGCGCGTGCTTCTTCATCAGACTGTTGTGCCGAATACATTGCTTCACCCAGTTTCATGGATGCTTGCGTCATGGCTTCGGTCTTGGCCTTGATGGCTTCCAGATCATCGCCTTCAAGGGCCGTTTTCAGCTCTGCAATAGCGGCTTCAATAGCAGATTTGTCTGCTTCGGAAACCTTGTCGCCAAAGTCGGCGAGAGATTTCTCACCGGAGTGAACAAGGGCTTCACCCTGGTTCTTGGCTTCAACCAGTTCCTTACGGATCTTATCGGCTTCGGCGTTGGCTTCAGCATCCTTGACCATCTGTTCGATGTCTGCATCAGACAGGCCACCAGAAGCGCGGATAGAAATTTTCTGTTCCTTGCCGGTGCCCTTATCAAGAGCGGACACATTCACGATGCCGTTGGCGTCGATGTCGAAGGTCACTTCAATCTGCGGAACACCGCGTGGTGCCGGTGGGATACCAACCAGATCGAACTGGCCAAGCGCCTTGTTGTCGGCAGCCATCTCACGTTCGCCCTGGAAGACACGGATCGTTACGGCGTTCTGATTGTCGTCAGCCGTAGAGAAGACCTGGCTCTTCTTGGTTGGGATCGTGGTGTTGCGGTCGATGAGGCGTGTGAACACACCGCCCAGGGTTTCGATACCGAGGGACAGCGGGGTCACGTCGAGCAGCAGCACGTCTTTGACGTCGCCCTGCAGCACGCCTGCCTGAATGGCAGCACCCATGGCAACCACTTCATCTGGGTTCACACCCTTGTGTGGCTCTTTGCCGAAGAACTGTTTAACGGCAGCCTGAACCTTCGGCATACGGGTCATACCACCAACCAGAACGACTTCGTCGATCTCGGAAGCGGAAAGACCGGCGTCTTTCAGTGCAGATTCACAAGGCTTGATGGTGCGTTTGATCAGATCGTCAACCAGCGCTTCAAATTTCGCACGGGTCAGCTTCAGGGCCAGATGTTTCGGGCCAGAAGCGTCTGCCGTGATGTAAGGCAGGTTGATTTCGGTCTGGGTCGAGGAAGAAAGCTCGATCTTGGCTTTTTCGGCAGCTTCCTTGAGGCGCTGCAGAGCCAGATTGTCTTTCTTGAGGTCGATGCCGCTTTCTTTCTTGAACTCTTCAACCAGATAGTCGACCAGACGCATGTCGAAGTCTTCACCACCAAGGAAGGTATCCCCGTTGGTGGATTTCACTTCAAACACGCCATCGCCGATTTCAAGAACGGACACGTCGAAGGTACCACCACCAAGGTCATAAACCGCGATGGTCTTGCCGTCATTCTTGTCCAGGCCATAGGCCAGAGCAGCAGCAGTCGGCTCGTTGATGATACGCAGGACTTCCATACCGGCGATCTTGCCAGCGTCCTTGGTAGCCTGACGCTGGGCGTCGTTAAAGTAGGCAGGAACCGTGATGACCGCCTGAGTTACAGGCTCACCGAGATAATCTTCTGCGGTTTCCTTCATTTTCTGAAGGATCATGGCGGATACCTGTGAAGGAGAGTATTTTTCACCCTCGACTTCTACCCATGCATCACCATTGTCGCCTTTGATAATCTTGAACGGAACCAGATCCTTGTCTTTGCCAACAGCCGGATCTTCATAGCGACGGCCAATGAGACGCTTGACCGCGAACAGAGTGTTCATCGGGTTGGTCACAGCCTGACGCTTGGCCGGCTGACCAGCAAGGCGCTCGCCATCGTCGGTGAAGGCGATCATGGAAGGTGTGGTACGTGCACCTTCTGCGTTTTCGATGACTTTCGGTTCTTTGCCATCCATAATGGATACGCACGAGTTTGTGGTACCCAAGTCAATACCAATGACTTTGCTCATTCTCTCTTCTCCTTTCGGCAGGCCGGTCAAACCCTTTAAAAGCGGTTATAAGCGCCGATAATTCGGCCCAGCCCCCATGAAGATGCGCATTTGATGCGCGGGTTGGGTTTTACATTCATGGCACATATAGGAGCCGTTTACGCGGACTGCAAGGCGCAAATCCAGCATCTTTGAATGCATTTGCGACGTTTTTTGAAATTGGCACCCCTCATATAAGAGTAAGGCGAGAAAATAAAGAGGGTCAGGCAGGTTAAGGGCAGGTTAAAGCAAAAAATTCCCCACATCTGTGAAGGTTATTCAGAAAAGCGCGTCCAATCGGAGCAATGGGATGAATTCGGCGTCCATTCTGCCTTGGCGGCTATTGAGATAGGCTGGAAGGAAGCTGCATTTATCCCGATTTCTAGCATGGGCAAAAAATGTCCATGCGCATATGATATGGGGTGCATTGGTTAATTCAGCTGAGGGATGGTCCCGGTCTGTCATATGGATGCATGCAAAGGGCGAATCACGGCAAACAGAACCTCTCCGCTGGCTTATAGGTTCGCGGATTGAAAAAGCTGATCGTAAATCAGAAAGGAGCGCACCAAACCATGCAATATCTGTCCGGATATCTTGATGAAGCCGCCCAGCAGGCCCTTGTTGTAGAAATTCGGGCTCTCGTGGCCAAAGCACCTCTTTTCACACCCACCATGCCGCGCTGGGGGCGTCCCTTTTCCGTTCGCATGAGCAATTGCGGCCCGCTGGGCTGGGTGTCGGACAAATCCGGCTATCGCTATCAAGCCACCCATCCGGTCACCGCAGAGCCATGGCCGCCCATCCCGCAGAGTCTGTTGGATTTGTGGGATGTGACCACTGGCTACCCATTGCCGCCGGAAGCCTGTCTCATCAACTATTACCATCCCGATGCCAAGATGGGCCTTCATGTCGATAATGATGAAGAGGATTTCGATGCACCCATTCTGTCGGTCTCGCTGGGCGATGATGCGCGTTTTCGTCTCGGTGGCAGGGAACGAAAAGACTCAACAGAGAGTTATATCCTCAGGTCAGGAGATATTTTCATTCTCGATGAGGAGGATCGGCTTGCCTATCATGGCATCGATCGGATTTATCCGGGCACTTCGATGCTTCTCAAGGAAGCCGGAAGGATCAACCTGACCATGCGACGGGTGACGCGCGACTGCGCTAAGGGGCGCTGACGTCACACCCGCGTTATATGACCTGTCTACCTTATGTGGCTGGTTTGGCTTCAGAAATGATGCTATCTGTTAGGGAATGTTTTTTTGCGCGCCTTATAAGGCCAACCGTCAGGCAGGTTATGTCCTTCGTTATTTTTACTGATCTCGATGGAACCTTGCTGGATCATGCCAGCTATTCTTACGCTCCGGCCAAACCGGCGCTGGCGCTGCTGCACAAGCATGATATTCCGCTCATTCTGGCCTCAAGCAAAACCGCCTTTGAAATCGCCCCCCTGCGTGATGAGTTAGGCTTTGCCCATTGTCCGGCAATTGTCGAGAATGGGGCTGGCCTGTTGCCTGCGCACGCTGATCCGGAAAGCCTTGCCGGGGCGCAAAGTGACTATCAGCGCATCCGCACGATACTGGACGCGATGCCAGCCGATTTGCGGGCTCTTTTTGCCGGCTTTGGGGATTGGAGCGTCGAGGAAATCGCACAGAATACCGGTCTGCCAAAAGACAATGCGGCCCTAGCGGCCCGTCGGCTTTTCTCCGAGCCGGGTCTTTTTTCAGGCAACGCGCACCAGAAGCAACGCTTTGAAAGCTATATTGAAGAAAGAGGCCTTAAGGCACGACAGGGCGGGCGCTATTACACCCTCTCTTTTGGCGCCACCAAGGCCGACCAGATGCGGGGCATCTTGAAGCAGCAATCCTTGGCCGCACCACCGGTCAAATCGATTGCGCTGGGCGATGCCGCAAATGATATTGAAATGCTGGAAACAGCCGATTTCGGCGTCATCATAAGCAATCCCGCAGGCAAGCCTTTACCGCCGCTCTCGGGAGAAGATGAAGGCCGAATCATGCGTGCTGACAATCCCGGCCCAACCGGCTGGAACGAGGCAATATTGAATCATATTGGCGGACCGGCGACGGCCTGACAAAGAAAAATAGAAACGGAGTGTCATATGGGCGATTTTCATCAGAATGGCAAAGTAGCGACCCTGCACCATTTTCCAACAGCATCGGCGGAAAATATGGAGCGGATTCTGGAGACCTACGCCCAGAACAGGAAAATCACCCTGATCCTGCCTTCTCTCTTTTCAGAACTGGAACAGCCCGCCCTCTCCAACATCCTTGATGAACTGAGCAAGGCCAAATTCATCAATCAGATCGTGATCGGGCTGGATCGCGCCAATGAAGAGCAATATCGCCACGCCAAGCAATATTTTGCACGCCTGCCGCAAGATCATGTCGTGTTGTGGAATGATGGGCCGCGGCTGAAGGCCATTGATGAGCGTTTGCAGACCCTTGGTCTTTCCCCTTCCGAACCGGGCAAGGGGCGCAATGTCTGGTATTGCATGGGCTATGTGCTTTCGGCAAAGAATAGCGATGTGGTGGCCCTACATGATTGCGATATCGTGACCTACAACAAGGAGATGCTGGCGCGTCTGGTCTATCCGGTGGCCAACCCCAATTTCTCCTATCAATTCTGCAAGGGCTTCTATCCGCGCATCGCGGACGGCAAGCTCAACGGCCGCGTTACCCGCCTTTTCATCACGCCGCTGCTGCTCGCCTTGCGTAAATTGATCGGCAACAACGAATATCTGGAATATCTGCAGGCTTTCCGTTATCCGCTGGCGGGCGAATTCGCCATGCGCACCTATATGCTGCCGGATATGCGCATCCCTTCGGACTGGGGGCTGGAAATCGGCGTTCTCTCAGAGGTACACCGGAATTTCTCCTCCAAGGCGGTCTGTCAGGTGGAGATCGCCGATATCTATGACCATAAGCATCAGCCGCTTTCGGAAGAAGATGCCACCACTGGTCTGTCGCGCATGTCGACCGACATCGCCAAGGCGCTTTATCGCAAGCTGGCCATTGATGGCATTATTTTCTCAAGCGAATTCTTCCGCACCCTCAAGGCGACCTATCTGCGCATGTCGCTGGACATGGTCGAGACCTATTACAATGATGCCATGATGAATGGGCTTCATACGGACAGGCATATGGAAGAGCGCAGCTGCGAGCTGTTTGCTGCCAATATCGTTGAAGCGGGGTCTGCCTATATGGACAACCCGATGGAAGTGCCTTTCATTCCCAACTGGAGCCGCGTCAGCGCCGCAGATTATGATCTGCTACTCGATTTCTACAATGCGGTGAAGCAGGATAATGAAGAATATGGTGTTGCTTGATGCAATCGCGCGATCATGAAGAAGGCTCTCCCATGCAGAGTGATAAACAATCGGGCCATATCGCCGCTTTTCTGAATACCGGAAGTGGCACCTTCCAGATGCTGGAAATAGGCCATGTACGCGGCATGCTTGAAAGGGCGTTCGGTGACGCAGGCTATGAACTGACCATCTATACAGGTGGCGGAGCCGACCTGATAAGCCAGATGAAAGAGCATAGCCAGTCGGACGATTTTGATATCCTGTTGGCTGGTGGAGGCGATGGCACGGTGTCCGCTGCGGCAGAAACTGCTTGGCGCAACAACAAGACTCTTGCAGTGCTACCTGGCGGCACGATGAATCTTTATGCCCGCGCGCTCAGCATCCCTCTGGATGTGGAGCTCGCAATTGATGCGCTTTCAAGCGGCAAAAAGAAAGACGCCGATATTGCAACAGCCAACGGTGACCCCTTTGTGCATCAGTTTTCGGTGGGCCTGCATCCAAGAATGATCCGGAAGAGAAACAATCTTGATTATCAGTCGCGCATTACCAAGATGCTGGCCAGCACACGTGCCTTTTGGGAAACAATTTCCCATATGCCGACCTGCGGCGTGACCATTGATCTGGATGGCAAAAGCGAAGAACGCCAGCTCAGCGCCCTATCGGTGTCGAACAACATGTTCGGCTCGACTGCTCCGCCCTATGCGGAAAGGCTGGATGGTGGAGAGCTGGGTGTCTATATGGCAGGGCAGCTCACATGGCAAAGAGCATTGGTGCTGGGGACGGATCTTCTGATCGGGCAGACGCCGAACAATCCTGATCTGGAAATTCACTCGGCCAAATGCGTCAAACTGACCGTGCATGAAAAGCCTGAAGGCTCACAATGTGTGCGTGATGGCGAGCTTTACGATCTGCCTGACGAAATCACCATCGAGCTGCACGCCAAGGAGCTGTCGGTTCTGGTGCCTTGAAAATTTGGTACCTCAGAAGACATCTCTTGTGATGAGAAAGGGCTTTTGATGCAGTGGATTTGCCTCTATCCCCTATCCTTCACGCTTTCCATCACCACGAAGGTGGAGGTGTGTGAGACATAGGGAAGAGCCGAGATCTTCTCGCCCAGCACCTTGCGGTAGTTGCTCATATCGCGGGTGCGGATCTTCAAAAGATAATCAAAATTCGATGCAATCATATGGCATTGCTCGATTTCTCGGATATGGCGTGTGGCTTCGTTGAAGGCATTCAGAGCCTCCGAACGGGTGTCGCTTAGGGACACCTGCACAAAGGCGATATGACCCTCGCCGAGCTTCTCCGGGTCAAGGATGGCGCCATAGCCACGGATGAAGCCGCCCTCCTCCAGACGACGCATGCGAATCTGGCAGGGCGTCTTGGATAATCCGACCTTTTTTGCAAGCTCGGTGATGGTGATGCGCCCATTCTCTGCGAGTATGGTCAGGATGTTTCGGTCGAACCTATCCAATTTGTCCATATATTGTCTCTTTCATAGTGAAAGCGGAAAATATGTCGAAAAATTTCGGTCATATATCCTAAATGTACCTGAATATTGGTCACTCTGACTAGGGCTTTTTCGCTATCCTTGTAGACATAATAAACGACAATCACACATCCCTTCGGTTTTTAAGATCTCAAACAAAACTGCGTCAAAAGCAGGATGGATCGCTATGCCAAAACCGGAGCCCTACTTCCAGGAGTGCCCAATGGATCAACAGTCTTTCGACACGCATCGCGATCTGGACGCCCGCCTCTCAGAGCTGCGTCAGGTCATTCGCGAACATTATCTGGCAGACGAAGCAAGCAACGTTCGTCGCCTGATCGAAGAAGCTCATATGGATGAACGCATGAGCCTGCGCATTTCCCAGCGTGCGGCCGATCTCATTCGCACCATCCGTACCACCACCAAGCCATCCATGATGGAAAATTTTCTCGCGGAATATGGCCTGTCCACCCGCGAAGGTGTGGCGCTGATGTGCCTGTCCGAAGCGCTGCTGCGCGTGCCGGACGCTGAAACCATCGATGCCTTGATCTCCGACAAGATCACCCCGAGTGAATGGGGCCAGCATCTGGGCAAGTCCACCTCTTCTCTGATCAATACGTCCACCTGGGGTCTGATGCTGACCGGCAACATCCTCAAGGAGAAAGATGAAGAAGGTCTCGCCGCTTCCATGCGCTCCATGGTCAAGCGCCTCGGCGAACCGGTGATCCGTACCGCCGTTGGTCAGGCCATGAAGGAGCTGGGCCGTCAGTTCGTGCTGGGTACCACCATCGAGAAAGCCATTCAGCGCGGCAAGCATTACGAAACCAAGGGCTTCACCTATTCCTACGACATGCTGGGCGAAGCAGCCCGCACCGAAGCAGACGGCATCAAATATCATCTGGCTTATTCCAAGGCGATCGCCACGCTGGCTCCTTACTGCAAGTCAAAATCGGTTCATAAGAATCCGGGCCTGTCTGTGAAGCTTTCTGCGCTGCATCCGCGCTATGAAGAAGGCAAGAAAGAGCGCGTCATGTCCGAGCTGGTCTCGCGCACCTTCGGTCTTGCCCTTCTGGCACGATCAGCCAACATGAACTTCACCATTGATGCCGAGGAAATGGATCGTCTTGATATTTCCCTCGATGTGATCGAAGCTGTGCTTTCCAATCCGGCCCTTGAAGGCTGGGATGGCTTTGGCGTGGTCGTGCAGGCCTTTGGTCACCGTGCAAGCTTCGTCATCGACTGGCTCTACATGCTTTCCAAGAAGCTGGATCGCAAGATCACCGTGCGTCTGGTGAAGGGCGCTTATTGGGATAGCGAAATCAAGCGGGCGCAGGTTATGGGGCTGGAAGGCTTCCCGGTTTTCACCCGCAAGGCCAACTCCGATGTCTCCTACCTGTCCAATGCCCGTCGCCTGCTGGATATGACCGATCATATCTATCCGCAGTTTGCCTCTCATAACGCCCACACCGCAACAGCCGTCATGGAAATGGCCATTTCAGCTCGTGTGGGCAAAGGCTCCTATGAGCTTCAACGCCTGCATGGCATGGGCGATGCGCTGCATGACACGCTGGTCAAACAGGAAAAAGTCGCCTGCCGCATCTATGCGCCGGTGGGGGCTCACTCTGACTTGCTGGCCTATCTGGTCCGTCGCTTGTTGGAAAATGGGTCCAACTCTTCCTTCGTCAACCAGATTGTCGATACCCATATCAGACCGGAGGAAATTGCGGGTGACCCCTTTGCCAAGGTGCGTGAGCTGGGCGATGCTATCGAAAACCCGTTCCTCACCAAGCCTAAGGATATTTTCAAAGGCGTGCGTCGCAATTCCAAAGGCTGGGACCACACTGATCCGCTTTCCATTGAGGCGATTGACGAGAAACGTGGCAAGTTCAAATCCCATCTGTGGGAGGCAACGCCGCTGATCGCCGGGCACAAATCCAAGGAAGACCCCTCCCCGATCTACAATCCGGCTGATCGTAGCGAACAGATCGGCACAGTGGTCAAGGCTTCCGAGGCAGATGTTGAAAAGGCTCTGGCAGCCAGCGAGAAAGGCTTTGCTGTCTGGTCAGCCAAACCGGTGGCCGAACGCTCTGCCATTCTGACCAAGGTTGCTGAGCTTTATGAAGCCAACGCAGAGGAACTGTTTGCCATTGCCTCCCGCGAGGCCGGCAAGGTGATGACCGATGCCATTGGCGAAGTCAGAGAAGCGGTCGACTTTGCGCATTATTATGCCGCTGAAGCCGAAAGGCTCGAAAAGGAAGCCAAGGACGGACGCGCCGCGCGTGGCACAATCGCCTGTATTTCGCCATGGAACTTCCCGCTGGCCATCTTCACCGGCCAGATTCTCGCCGCCCTTGCTGCTGGTAACGCCGTAGTCGCGAAACCGGCAGGTCCGACCGGCATCATGGCCTTCCGTGCGGTTAAGCTGATGCATGAAGCCGGTGTGCCCAAGGGTGCCATACAATTGCTGCCCGGCAGCGGCTCGGTGGTTGGCACGCCCATCACCTCTGATCCGCGTATTGCTGGCGTCTGCTTTACCGGTTCCACCGGAACAGCGCAGACCATCAACCGTGCGATGGCGGCAAGCCTTGACCCGAGCGCTCCGTTGATTGCGGAAACAGGCGGCCTCAACGCCATGATCGTTGACTCCACCGCCCTGCCCGAGCAGGCGGTGAAAGACATCGTTTCGTCTTCGTTCCAATCTGCAGGTCAGCGCTGTTCTGCTCTGCGCATGCTGTATGTGCAGGAAGATATCTATGATCATCTGATGGAAATGCTCAAGGGGGCCACTGATGAGCTTTCCCTTGGCAATCCGTGGGACTGGTCAACTGATGTTGGTCCGGTCATTGATGAAGCCGCAAAAGCGGGCATCGATAACCATTGCGACAAGATGCGCGCCAAGGGCCGCTTGATCAAGCAGCTCTCCACCCCGAAAGACGGTGTTTTCTGCGCGCCGACCATCATCGAACTGAACGGCATTGAAGAGCTGGAAGAAGAAATCTTCGGTCCGGTTCTGCATGTGGCCAAATTCAAGGCGGGCAAACTGAACGACGTGATTGCGGCTATCAACGCCAAAGGCTTCGGCCTCACCTTCGGTCTGCATACCCGCATGGATAATCGGGTGCAGGAAGTGATTGATCAGATCAAGGTCGGCAACGCTTATGTCAACCGCAATCAGATCGGCGCCGTTGTGGCCTCGCAGCCCTTCGGTGGCGAAGGCTTGTCCGGCACTGGACCGAAAGCCGGTGGACCAAACTATGTGGAACGTTTCTACATGCCCTTCAAGCATGAGGAGCCAGCCGCACCGGAAGGGGATTCTGCTCCGGTCACGGAAATCCAGTATGCCATCCATGAGCTGCGCGCCGACAAGGCCAAACGCAGTAAATGGGCCGAGAAGGACTATCGCTTCGCGGCGCTGAAGAGTGCTTACAATCTGCCGGTTTCGTTCGATGTCTTTCTGCAGCGCGACATGAGCCCGCGGGACATGTCCGGGCCAACCGGTGAATCCAACCGCCTCACCTTCGCACCGCGTGGTGTTGTGATGGTGGTCGGGGCAACAGAGCGGATGACTCTGTTGCAAGCTGTGGCAGCTCTGGTTGCTGGCAACAGTGTTGTTCTTGTTGGCAAGGGTGCAAAAGCCATGGCCACCAAGCTCGCCGAGAGTGGAGCACCAATTATCGGCTTCGACGGCGTGCTCGCAGCCGATGCGATTGCCAAATTCGAAGGCATCGATGCCATTGCCTATATGGCTGACAATGAAACTCTGCGCACTGTCCGTGTGGCAATAGCCAAAAGAGATGGCGCTTTGACTCCTCTGATCACGGAAGCCAACCCCTTCCGCTTTGCTCTGGAGCGTCATGTCTGCGTGGACACCACGGCAGCTGGCGGCAACGCAACCTTGCTGGCAGCCGCCGAAGGAGAGGCCAACTAATCAAAATAATAGGAAAGCCTTACAGTCCTGGAAGCCCCGGAAGCGCTTTGCTTTCGGGGTTCTTTTTTGCTTTCTGGCGTTGAGTGATGGCACTTGTGCCCTGAAAACTGCGGTAGCCGTGAGTCGGAAAAAACCGGTTTCGTCTTAGGGCGGACCATTCCCCGCTTGAGAAATCTGCCATGTCCTGTAAAACAGGAAGCAGACAAGTTCTCAACACAAGCGCTGCAGTGCGAGGCCTATCGTGCAAAGAAAACTCCCTCCTTTCAGTGCCCTCAAGGCGTTTGAAGCGGCCGCAAGAAACGGGTCTTTTGCACGCGCTGCAGCAGAGCTGAATGTCACCGCCACCGCTGTGAGCCAACATGTCAAAGGTCTTGAAAACTGGCTCGGGGAAGCCCTTTTTGTTCGTCATGCCAATGGCGTTGAGTTGAGCGACAGGGCCAAAGCGCTTGTGCCCGAGGCGTCTCGCCTGCTCGATGAAATCGCCACGCTCTTGCCTCCGGCGCAGGAAGAAAATAATTCCGTATCCGTAACGATATCGGCTCCCAGAGCCTTTGCGGACGGATGGCTCGGGCCGCGTTTGGCAGATTTTCAGAATGAGAATCCCGGCATTACCGTATTTGTGGATGCGGAAGACAAGCAAAGTCATCCTGAGCGCAATGTCACAGCCGATTTGATGATTTCGCGAATGCCCGCAACAGATGACGGCCTCTTGTCCGAATTGTTGTTTAAAGACCGCATCATGCCAGTCTGTACCGAGCAATATCGCGACCTGATGGGGCTGGATCATGCAGAGGGCTGGAAGTCCGTCACTCTTTTGCATGATGCGCATTGGGAAAAGGATTGGCCCTTCTGGGGTACGCAGCAGCCTGATGTCAAACTGGATTGGCTTGCGGGTCCTCGCTATCCCAATCATTGGCTGCTTCTGGAGGCGGCAAGGCAAGGGCGCGGGGTCGCCATGGCCCATATGGACTTGGCCGCAGACTCCCTAATGGAGCAATCGCTTGTATCGCTGGCGCCTCAATCCGTCGCAACAGGGGACAGCTATTTCCTCACGAGACGACGGGGCCATCGCTCACCGGCGGCCATTCAGTTGCGCGCCTGGCTTCTGGGCTGCATGCGTTAAGGCCCAAACACAAGTTCCCGATGAGCTCACACGAGGTCAAAGTGATCCTTCAAGTAGGGCGCTGGAATCAGCACGCATCAAAGCGCGCGTTATATTGGCTCCTGCTGTAGCCTTTAAATAATGGATTTGAAAAAGAAAAGGAGACTCACGGCGGAGCCTCCTTGAGAATGTGATCCATGGACGTAGCACCAGCAGAGGAACGTCGAGGGGAGGAGAGAGACGCACTGGCAAGCCCGAACCACAAGGTTATAATAAGTCTAGACGGCCCGCTTTGGACCAACTTTGATCAATGTCATATTTGACGAGCAAAGGGCTTTGGGCATATGCGACGAAACAGCGCACCTGGGTAATTTTGCAAAGACTTTGGTCTTAAAGATCTGACGCTTACGTTAGGGTAATGAGACTTTCGGCGTATGAGGATCAAGCAAGAGGGCACATTGCTGATCTTAAAAGGCCGGATAATTCAAAATGATAAAGCACGCTGTGGTTCTTTATAGGACAAATGAAAACACCCGGAGGGTGTCCGGGTGTTTTGAAATTTCGAATTCATATCTTCCACTTACGTTAAGGGAAGGTGACGTAGCAGCGCCGCGTTAGACGCTCTTGTCGACGCCGTCTGCATCATCGGCAGGCTGCGCGGGGAACTTCGGTCCACCCTTGGCAACACCAACCATCGCAGGGCGCAGAACGCGGGTTCCGATAACGTAACCGGACTGCACGACCTGAATAACCGAATTGTTCGGAACATCCGGGTTGGGTACTTCAAACATGGCCTGATGATAATTCGGGTCGAATTTCTCCCCTTCCGGGTTCAGCTTCTTGACGCCGTGCTTTTCCAGGGTTTTGAGCATTTCCCGTTCGGTCATCTCGGTGCCTTCCAGCAGAGCTTTCAAAGCGCCATCAGCGTTGGCCCGTTCTTCCTCGGGAATGGCTTCCAGACCACGACGCAGATTGTCAGCCACCGCTAGCATGTCACGTGCAAAGCTGGTAACGGAAAACTGCTTGGCATCGCGGATTTCCTTTTCGGTCCGGCGACGCAGATTTTCCATTTCCGCCACAGTGCGCAGCAGCTGGTCTTTCATCTCGGAAGCTTCTTTTTCCATCTCCTGAATGCGCAGCTCGGCAGCTTCCAGGGGATTGAGATAAGTCTCCTCTTGGGAAACCTCTTCAGCCGGAGCCTCGGCAAGCGGGTCTACGACAGCTTCAGGATTACGGGTTTCGTCAGACATCTACTAGCCTCTATTTTGATTGCGTGCCCAAAATGGCAGGCAGCGTGCATCCACTGCCCGGGCATGAGTTTGAACCGGATATCGAGCTTTCTGATCAAAAAATCAAGAGCTCAGGGCCAAAGAGTTGAATAAAGCGGCCCAATTGTTCAGATTGTGGAACCAATCAGTCGCTTTCAAATCGTCTTTTCGGATCTGTCAGCATGCTGCTCAGCACCCGCGCGGTATAATCGACCATGGGCACGATGCGCGCATAATTGAGCCGGGTCGGGCCAATAACGCCCAGCACGCCGACGATCTTCTGGTTGCCGTCGCGGTAGGGAGATACAATGACCGATGAGCCCGAGAGCGAAAAGAGCTGGTTTTCCGAACCGATATAAATGCGAACCCCGTCGCCCTGTTCGGCCAGTTCCAGAAGCTGAACGAAATCCTTCTTGGATTCCAGATCGTCAAACAGATGACGGATGCGTTCAAGATCTTCCTGCGCTGTGACATTTTCCAAAAGGTTGGAGCGCCCGCGAATGATCAGGCTCTGTGGCTGGTCCTCGCTGGCTCCGGCCCATGTGGCGATCCCGGATTCCACCAGCTTTGCGGTGAGATCATCCAATTCGGCCTGCAGCTCCACGTGATGGGCTTCAATTTCCTTTTGCGCTTCAGACAGGGTCTTGCCCCGAATATGGGCGTTGAGAAAGTTGCTCGCCTCTGTGAGCGCCGAGGCGGGCAAACCCTTGGGCAGGGTCATAAGGCGGTTTTCCACCTTGTCATCTTCATCCACGAGGACTACCAGCGCCTTGGTGGCTTCCAGCCGTACAAATTCAACATGCTTGAGGCGCTGATCCTGCTTGTTGGCCAGAACGAGCCCCGCGCCGGAAGATAGGCCGGACAGCATCTGGCTCGCCTGTGTCAACAGACTCTCGAAGCCGGCATCAGGCTGATGGGAAGACGTCATCTGCCGTTTTATGGCGTTGCGCTCGTCGTTCGACAGGTCGCCAAATTCCATCATCGCATCAACGAAAAAGCGCAGGCCCATTTCTGTGGGCAAGCGGCCGGCACTGGTGTGGGGCGAATAGATCAGCCCCAATTGCTCCAGATCGGACATCACATTGCGCACCGATGCTGGCGACAGGGAAATGGGCAAGGCGCGGGAAATGTTGCGCGATCCCACAGGATCACCAGTCGAAAGATAGGATTCCACGATGGTGCGGAAAATATCCTTTACCCTGTCATCCATTCCAACCAATGGCGGTATCTGGTTCAGACGGTCTCGTTCAAACATTTCTATATCCGTGTTCAAGCAGCCCGGAAGCAGCCGGATTGACGATTGGCACCACAAAGCGGTTGGGCAACTGTTCCATTTATGCCCCAAAAGCAGGAAAAGCTGCAAGCGCCCCTTGTCACCTGCTGCTGACGCTTTTAAGAAGCTTGAGGAAACGCCACAAGGGCGTTCGCACAAATTGGATCATGCATAGCATAACGATATATAGGTGCGAATATTCAAGGGAAAACTGTCTATGACAGCAAACAGCCCCGAGCGCCCACTATTTTAACATCACAAGAAAGCAAGGCAGGAGAGCATAATGCGCCCTTCCAAACGGAATCCCGACCAGAAACGCGTCGTCACCATGACACGCAACGTCTCCAAACACGCGGAGGGCTCTTGCCTGATCAAATGCGGCGATACCCATGTATTGTGCATCGCCAGCCTTGAAGAGCGCATTCCGCCCTGGCTGCGCGGACAGAATCGTGGTTGGGTCACCGCTGAATATGGCATGTTGCCGCGCGCCACTGGCGATCGTATGCGCCGCGAAGCACAGGCTGGCAAGCAGTCTGGCCGCACGCAGGAAATTCAGCGTCTGATTGGTCGTTCCCTGCGCGCCGTTGTCGATCTTGAAGCGCTCGGCGAGCGTCAGATCACCATCGACTGTGATGTGCTTCAGGCAGACGGCGGCACCCGCACCGCTTCTATCACCGGTGCATGGGTAGCGCTGAATGACTGCATCGAATGGATGCGGGCCCGTGGCATGATCGCTGCTGACACAAAGGTTCTTAAAGATCAGGTCGCCGCCATTTCCTGCGGTATCTATAACGGCACCCCGGTGCTCGATCTGGATTATCTGGAAGATTCCGATGCGGAAACCGATTCCAACTTTGTCATGACCGGCAAGGGTGGCATCGTGGAAATTCAGGGCACCGCCGAAGGAGACCCATTCTCCGAAGACGAATTCGCCCAGCTGATGGCGCTTGCCAAAAAGGGTATCGGCGAGCTGGTTACCCAGCAGCTTGAAGCCCAGCCTCAGGACTAGTCTCAGGAGTAAAGACCCATGGCAAATAGATTATCCGCTGACACCCCGCTTGTTGTGGCCAGCCATAACAAGGGCAAGATCCGCGAAATCAAGGATCTGCTTGGCCATTATGGCCTCAGCATCAAAACCGCGACCGAACTGGATCTGGAAGAGCCTGAAGAAACCGGCACGACCTTTGAAGCCAATGCGGAGCTCAAGGCCATGGCTGCGGCCAAGGCAACCGGCCTGCCTGCGTTGGCCGATGATTCCGGCTTTGCGGTTGATGCACTTGATGGTGATCCGGGAATCTATTCTGCCCGTTGGGCTGGCCCTGACAGGGATTTTGCTCAAGCCATGCGCAACGTGGAAGAAAAGCTGCAGGCGCTTGGCGCAACCACGCCGGAAAAACGCAGCTGTCGCTTTGTTGCGGTGCTTTGCCTTGCCTGGCCAGATGGGGAAACCCGTTTCTTCCGCGGCGAAGTGGAAGGACTGGCCGTTTGGCCGCCACGCGGTGAAAAGGGCTTTGGCTATGATCCGATGTTCCAGCCCGAGGGCTTTGATATCACCTTTGGCGAAATGGAACCGGACCAGAAACATGGCTGGAAGCCGGGGGAGGAGACTGCCTTGTCGCATCGCTCCCGCGCGTTCAAGCTTTTTGCCGATGCATGCCTTGAAGGGTAATTGCCCATGGTGACAGGTGAGCCTATGCGCCTTGACAATCAACAACTCTCAAAGCCGGGACCAGACAATCCCGGCTTTGGCATTTATTTGCACTGGCCTTTTTGCAAGGCCAAATGCCCCTATTGCGACTTCAATTCCCATGTGCGCCACCAGCCTGTGGATCAGCAGCGCTTTGCTTCTGCCATGATTGCCGAGCTTGGCCTTTATGCCAGTCGCATCAAGGGGGCAGGGCGGAGCGCGCCTGTTACCTCAATCTTTTTCGGTGGCGGCACACCTTCTCTGATGCAGCCCGCCATCGTTGGCCAACTGCTCGATGCTGTCGCTGATCTCTGGACCGTGGCGCCAGACGCCGAAATCACGCTGGAAGCCAACCCCACATCTGTGGAAGCGGAGCATTTCAGGGGCTACGCCAGCGCGGGGGTCAATCGCGTTTCCCTTGGGGTACAGTCGCTCTATGATGATCAGTTGCGTTTTCTGGGCCGGATGCACAGCGCCGATGAGGCGAAGGTCGCCATCGAGCTGGCACAAAAGCATTTTGACCGCATGTCGTTCGATCTCATCTATGCCCGCCCGCATCAAACGCCAAAAGCATGGGCCAGGGAGCTGGACGAGGCCATCGCATTGGCTGCCGATCATCTCTCGCTCTATCAGCTCACCATCGAGCAGGACACGCCCTTCTTCGCGCTGTATCGCAATGGCAAATTCGAGCTGCCCGATGAAGACACCTCGGTGGCGCTCTATGAAATGACCCACGAGCGGCTGGAAATGCATGGCATGCCTGCCTATGAAATTTCCAACCATGCCCGTCCGGGCTATGAATCCCGCCACAATCTGACCTATTGGCGCTATGGCGACTATGTCGGCGTTGGCGCCGGTGCCCATGGGCGGTTACAGCTGGCCAATGGCAGGCTCGCGACCAGCAATGAGCGCCACCCTGAAAGCTGGCTGAAGCGGGTCGAACAACAGGGTACGGGGGCGATCGAAGAGGAAATTCTGACCCTTGAAGAGCAAAGCGATGAATTTCTTATCATGGGCCTGCGTGTCAAGGAAGGCATAGACCTTGATCGCTATGAGAAACTGGCAGGCAGACAGCTTGATGCAGGGCGCATTGACGGTCTGGTCGGCGAGGGGCTGTTGGTGCGCGAGGGTAACCGCATCCACGCCACCCGCAAAGGCTTTCTTGTGCTCAACGCACTGGTCGCCGATTTGGCCAGTGAATAATCAAGAGCACCCCGCCTTTGGAAAGTGGCTATAAAAACAGGCCATAGAATGAGCGCAAAAAAAGGGAGCCATTTGGCTCCCTTTTTGAGTCTGTTTTGATCAATAGTGCGTGCCTAGTTTGGTAGGCCTGCCGCCGACATGGGGGCTTGATCAATAATTCTGGCGTTGCCATCGGAAATTTCCATGATCGCAAGGCTGCGCTGGGATGTGCCATCCGCGCGGAAGCGGAAGAAGCCATCACCAAAGCCGATGAAGCCATTGGGATCGGTCAGGGTCTGCGGCGAGAAGCGACGCTCCCCGGACTGGGCCACCAGAGCCGCAGCGAGAATAACGCTGTCATAAGCCAGCGAAGCAACGCGCGGTGGCTGTGAGCCGAACTGGGCTGCATAGCGATTGGCGAAGCTGTCAAACCCGATGGTGCGTCCATCAAGATTGCGCAAAACTTTTGGAGCGGCAGGATACCAGGCGCCCGACAACATGGGTTCACGCGCAATGGCCGGCTGATCCCACTGGCCGGAGCCAAGGAATGTAACGGATTTGTTGCGAACACCCTGTCCGGCAAGAAGCTGGGTCGCAGAAACGGCCGCAGCGCCTTCGGGAATGAAGATCGTATCGATCTGGTCCTTGACCTTGGCAATCTGCTCGGCGGCATTCTGCAGGCCGAACGGATCAGGCTTGTTGCCCGATTTATAGCTCTCGATGGTCATCACGCGCATGCCATGACGGGCTGCATTCTGACGCAAGGAAGCCTCTACGATATTTCCGTAAGGTGTCTGGGGGACCATGGCAGCGATGCTGCGTTTCCCCTGAGACGCCGCATAGGAAATGATGCGCTCGACGTCATTCTCTGGCGTGAAGTTGATGAGATAGACACCCTGCGCCGCAGCGCCGGTATCCGTTGTGAAGGCAATCATCGGAACGCCAGCCGGTTTTAGCACCATGCCAGCGCGTTTGACTGCATCAGAGCGAAGCGGGCCGATGACCAGCTGAGCGCCTTCGGCCAGTGCGCGGCTGGCCTGCTGGGAGGCACCACTTGTGCTCTGGCCAACATCTTTCACGATGACTTGCAAATCAGCGGAGCTGTAATCCTGCAGCGCCATGGCAGCCGCATTTCGGAGTGCCTGCCCGGTTTGCCCGAAGACCCCTTGCGCAGAAGAGGGCGTCAGCAACGCCACGCGCACAGAACCCGACCCGAGCACTTCGCCCGTGGGTTCGGCAATGGTCACTGGCTGGTTGGTCCCGGTTCCGAAGCCAGGCCCTGAGAGCGTCGTCGGATTACAGGCAGCGAGCAGGGAAGCAGCGCCGATCACGGCGCCGGAAACGGTGTGACGGATCAGCCTGTTCAGGAGCGGGCGAGCGTCAGGGGACGAGCGAAATAAACCTATCAATTTCTGGCCTCCAAATCAGACCACATGTCCGTATTGATTTGCATCGTTTGAATGGTGGAGCTGAATAGACCTATGGCAGCACATTAGAAGGAGCCCGTAAAGAGCTATCTATGCACGAATGCATCCCTCAAATCATCCCAACAACGCAGCGTGTTTGATTCCTTGATTTGTCAGAATTATGGTTTGATAACAAGCGCCTTGGGGAACGCACAGAGAAAAGTGTGATATTTCAACAAAACTGTGGCCTATTTGTCGCGAATCACCCCGGCTATTCACACGACAGGCGCGCCGCGGTGTGGCATGATCAAATGCAGCAACAAAAGCTGTGAAACGCTGTGGCGGGGGTGAAAATGCACCTCAAAGAGCGAAATGAAAGCGCAAGAGATGACCGAAATAGACGAAACAGCCCATGCAGATGAACCTGATGGAGCATCGCTTTGCGCTCATGAAGACGGGGATGAAGCCACCGATGGCCATGCCCGCAGGGATTATATTCTGCTTGGCTCCAAGCAACGGGCCCCTAGTCTTGCCTCAGCGCTCTACATCGTAGCGACCCCGATTGGCAATCTGAAAGATATGACGGTGCGCGCGCTTGAGGTTCTGGCCGGTTGCGACATCATCGCCTGTGAAGACACCCGCGTCTCGCGCAAGCTGCTGACCCACTATGGCATTCACACGCGCCTCATTACCTATCATGAGCATAATGCCGACAAGCAGCGCCCCTATTTGCTCAATGCCCTTGACGAGGGAAAGGCCGTGGCGCTGATTTCAGATGCTGGCACGCCGCTGCTTTCAGACCCGGGATACAAGCTCGTTGCCGATATGCTGGAAGCGGATCATGCTGTTGTGCCCATTCCCGGCGCGTCGGCTATGCTTTCCGCGTTGGTTGCAAGCGGTTTGCCCACTGATCAGATCCACTTCGCCGGTTTCCTGCCCCAGAAGGCGGGCGCCAGAAACCGCAAGCTGGCAGACCTCAAGGATATCCCCGGTACGCTGGTCTTTTATGAAAGTCCGCGCCGCCTCGGGGCTGTTCTGCCAGCCATGGCCGAGCATCTGGGCGCAGGGCGCGAAGTTGTCATCGCGCGCGAGCTCACCAAGAAATTTGAGGATTTCCATCGCGGCGCGCTTGGGGAACTGGCTGAGCATTACGCCAATGTTGATGCTCCCAAGGGGGAAGCAGTGGTTCTGCTTGGCCCGGCAGAGGAAGAAGCTCCTGATGAAAATGATATCGATGCAATGATCATCAGGGGCCTTGAAGAGGGCCAACATATCAAGGCGCTGTCTGGCGAGATTGCCCAGAAGGTCGGGGCCAAGAAGAATGATATCTACAAGCGCGCACTGGGCTTGAAAGATGCTTTGGGCAATGGTGGAGACAAGGCATAGACCGATGGCAAGTTTGCAGCCTTCCAAACCCGCTTTGAGGCCCAAAAGAAAAGCCAGCAAGACCCGGCACCGCAAGGAAAGCTATGAGCGGGGTGTGCGTGTCGAGCGCTGGGCAGGTTGGATCATGCGGGTGAAGGGCTTTGAGATCATCAAGCGGCGCTACAAGGCGCAAGGGGGAGAGATCGATCTCATTTGCCGGAAGGACGACCTCATCGTCTTCCTCGAGGTCAAATATCGAGACTGTCTTGATGATGCCCTTTATGCCATCACCCCGCGCAATCAGGGTCGGATTGTGGCTGCCGCCAGTCACTATATCGCAGAGGCCGAAGAGGAACCCGTCAGTAGTTACCGGTTTGACATCATGGCCTTTGCAAAGGGGGCGGGCCCTGCACCCCGCTGGACGCATCTGGAATCCGCATTCGAGGCCTTTTGAGAGACGTCGGATCATAGCCGACTATTCTGGATGGCGGCCCTGACAATCGGCACCTTGAAATATGCTTTCAAAGCGGACATATAGGAACTGACACTTTCTTCCGGACCAACGCTTCCGGACAATCCCGATATTCTCAAGCCGGAGCATCCGTCATGGCTCAGTCACGCACGCTTAAAGTCGCGTTTCAAATGGATCACATCAAGGGCATCAATATTGCAGGGGATTCCACCTTTGCCATGATGCTGGAAGCGCAAAAGCGCGGGCATGAAATTTTCCACTATACGGTCGATACAATGGCCATGGAAAATGGCGAGGTCTTTGCCTCGGTAGAGCCGGTTGAAGTGCGCGACGAAGCGGGCAGCCACTTCACTCTTGGAGATGCCGTGCGGACCAATCTGGCCGAGTTCGACGTCATTCACATGCGTCAGGATCCACCGTTTGATCTCAACTATATCTCCGCTACCCATATGCTGGAGCGCATTCACCCCAAGACGCTGGTGGTCAACGATCCGGCCAACGTGCGTAACGCGCCCGAGAAAATTTTCGTCACCCAGTTCCCAGACTTGATGCCGCCAACCATCATCACCCGTTCGGAAGATGAATTGCGTGCCTTTAAGGAAAAGCACGGCGACATCGTCATGAAGCCGCTTTATGGCCATGGCGGTGCGGCGGTTTTCCGGTTGAACAAGGAAGATCAGAATTTCGGCTCTCTGGTGGCGCTGTTCGGCGACATTTTCCGCGAGCCATGGGTTGCCCAGAAATTCCTGCCTGACGTGAAGGCTGGCGACAAGCGCATTCTGCTGGTCGATGGTGAGGCCGCTGGTGCGGTGAACCGGATTCCTGCCGATGATGATCTGCGTTCTAACATGGTGCGTGGCGGGGCTGCTGCCAAAACAGAGCTGACTGATCGCGAAAAGGAAATTTGCGAACGCATCGGGCCTGCGCTCAAGGAAATGGGCTTTATTCTGGTGGGGATTGATGTGATCGGTGGCTATCTCACCGAAATCAACGTGACGTCCCCGACGGGCATCCGCTCCATTCAGAAGCTTTCGGGCATTGACGTTGCGGCCATGGTCTGGGACGCAATCGAAGCCAAGCGCGCTTAAAAAGAAGGCTCCGGTTCAGAAGCCTTTTTGACAAAGCTTGACCAGTTGCAAGACATATGTGTATCTACGAAGCAAGAGACCTGAATGGACCGCATTTGTCTTGCGTCTGGTGTGACCTGCCAGCCGCTATGCTTTGAATGAGGATAGCATGTCCCGACTGGAAAAGCTGCGGGTGATGGCCCTGTGCGTCTCAATGTCTGCAGGTGCGGCCCCCATGGCTGTGGCTGAAGATCTGCCGACCTTGCCTGACGACAAGGCAACATTGGAAGGCCTCGGCGCGGCCCTGTTTTTTGACGAAAATCTCTCCAAGAATCGCAATCAGGCCTGTGCGACCTGCCATTCTCCGGATGTGGGCTTTGCCGATCCGCGCCCCAATGGCCTTGATGGATTGGCTGGACGCGCGGCGTCTTTGGGCGATGATGATCAGTCGATCGGGGATCGTAACGCCCCGACGGCGAGTTACGCTGCCTTCAGTCCGAAGTTCCATCTCAATGAAGACGGCCTTTATGTTGGTGGCCAGTTCCTTGACGGACGCGAGCCCGATCTGGAAGGGCAGGCGGGTGGACCGCCGCTTAATCCCATTGAAATGGGCATGCCGGACAAGGCCTCCGTTGTCGAACGGCTCAAGGAGAATGAGGAATATGTCAACGGTTTCAAGTTGCTCTATGGAAAAGACATTTTCGAAGAGTCCGAGCGCGCCTATCGAGCGATGACCGAAGCCATCGCGGCTTTCGAGCGTACGGAATTCTTTAGCCCGTTTGATTCCAAATATGATCGCTATTTGCGCGGGGAAGCCGAGTTTACCAATGAAGAGGAATTGGGGCGGACCTTGTTCTTCTCCCAGCAGTTTACCAACTGCAACCAGTGCCATCAGCTGCGTCCTCGCCCGGGCATGGAGAAGGAAACCTTCACAAACTACCAGTATTTCAACATCGGTGTGCCTGCCCACAAAGCCTTGAGAGCGGCCAACGGCTCAAAGGCCGATTTTATCGATCACGGCCTTTTGGAAAACAATCCGCACGTGACCGACAAGAAATGGGATGGCACCTACAAGACCAGCACATTGCGCAATGTAGCCGTGACAGGCCCCTATATGCATAACGGGGTGTTCAACGACCTTGAAACGGTGATCCGCTTTTACAACAAGTATAATTCACGCGCCAAGAGTGCTTTGATCAACCCCGAAACCAATGAGCCATGGGGTGAACCGGAGGTGGCTGATACCATCGATATGGAAAAGCTGACCGATGGTCCGGCGCTGGATGAACGCCGCATCAAGGCTCTGGTTGCCTTCTTGAAAACGCTCACCGATCAGCGCTATGAATATCTATTGGAAGACTAGCCCCTTGATGTGTCCGGCTGTGGCTGATCAGTATCTGATCAGCCTTTGAAGAGTATGGGCCGGAGGCCTTCGCTTACGGAAGGCACTTCAAGACAAGAGAAAGAGCCCAGGACCATGTGTGCCAATCTCAAGAAGCCAACCTCTCCGGGTATCCGCATCGCCATTCCGCCGCTGATCTTTGTTTTGTGCGGTGGGGGCGCTCTGGCGCTGGAGTGGTTTTATTTCTATTCTGTCGGCCCACTTTCGGCTTTGGGGATTCCCATTCTAACGCTCGTTATCTGCGGTTTCCTGATTGGTTGGGCTGGTTTCGCCTTTATGGGATGGGGGTTTTTCAAGTTCAAGCTGGTTGGTACGACAACCAACCTGATTGACCCAGCTTCGCAACTGGTGAGCAGCGGGGCGTTTCGCTTCAGTCGAAACCCGATGTATGTGGGTTTTGTGGTGATGCTGTTCGCAGGGATCATCCTGTTTGACAGTATACCCTTCCTGATCGCCACACTCACTATGTTCTTCTATCTGGATCGTTTCGTGATACCACGCGAGGAAGCCTATCTCCGGGCCGAATTTGGCAAGGCTTTTACAGACTATTGCGCCCGAACCCGCCGTTGGCTCTGATCAGGCATCTGCCTAAAAAGGTCAGAAGGCAAAGCCAAGCTGTCCGGGACTGCAAATCTGCCCCGGGGTGATGCCTTCATGGGATAGCAGCCAGAGTTTCAAGTCTATGCCGCCGCCAAAACCAACCATGGAACCGTCTGCGCCAATAACCCGATGACAGGGGATGATAATCGGCAAGGGATTGGCATGATTGGCCATGCCCACCGCCTGTGCCCCTTTTGGTTTGCCAACCCGCTTGGCGATTTCCCCATAGCTGACAATCGAGCCATAGGGGATGGAGGAAAGGGCGCGCCAGACGGAGAGCTGGAACTGTGACCCCTTGAGCAGATAGGACACGGTGAAACGCTCCAGCTTCTTTTCGAAATAGGCGTCCAGCTCGCGCCGCGCATCAGCAAAGCTGTCAGGATTTTCACGCCATGCAGTATCGGCCGGGATCGCGTCTCCGTCGACGGGGAAGGAGAGCGCGTGCAAACAGTCCTCCATTCCGCTGAGCAGAAGGGGACCAATCGGGCTCTCATGATAACAAAATTGGATCTCGTTTGCGTTCACTTCACGACCTGCCAATTCGATAGAGTTGTGCGTCTGACCTCTCCTGTATAGGGCAAAATTGTGTTCACATATTGTTCTTGAAGCACAACTAGAAACATCATATGGTTGTTAAAATTTCTTCATCACGCAGAAATGGTTTTGTTCTTTTCAATTTTTTGAGTTTACCATGGTTTCCCATGTTCAAACGGTTTCCTTTCAGGGCATAGCCGCCACGCCCGTTGATGTTCAGGTGCATGTGGCTTCGGGCTTGCCAGCCTTTACCATTGTTGGCCTGCCTGACAAGGCTGTGGCGGAAAGTCGCGAGCGGGTGCGGGCCGCGCTTTCGGCCTCTGGCCTGTCGCTGCCGCCCAAACGCATCACCATCAATCTCGCTCCGGCGGATTTGCCCAAGGAAGGCAGCCATTTCGATTTGCCCATCGCTCTTGGCCTGATGGCAGCCATCGGAGCGGTTCCGGCCGACAGTCTGGATGCCTATACGGTGCTGGGCGAGCTGGCGCTTGATGGCCGGTTGGCACCCGTTGTCGGGGTGCTGCCAGCAGCCATTGCAGCCAATGGCGAGGAGCGGGGCCTCATTTGCCCGTTTGATTGCGGGCCGGAAGCGGCATGGGCCGATCCGGATATGGATATACTGGCCCCCGATAGCCTTATCTCGCTGGCCAATCATTTCAAGGGCAGTCAGGTCCTCTCGCGGCCCCATGCCTCGATCCGTGACCCCAATGCGTCCCTTATTGATTTATCCGATATCAAGGGGCAGGAGGTGGCCAAGCGGGCGCTTGAGGTCACTGCGGCCGGTGGTCACAACATGCTCCCATTGTCAACTATAGACCCGCAATCAACTGTCAGATCTCAGCGTGTTGGCTGGTTTATGCGGATTTGGTCCCTGAGGTTCTGGGCTTCGGTCTTTGCATTCTCCAGCAAATAGATCAGTATGGCAGCATTATCTCGATCTGGTTCTGTCAGCTCCTTAGCTTCTTCAATCAATCCAATAATCTTCTCGTAAGTCTGTCTCATGAAATATGCTCTTCTCGCCTTGTTCCTCTTCACCAGTGTGGCCGCCGCGCAATCCATGCCCTTTATGAAGAAATGCGGCTCCAACCGATACAATTGTGTTGTCGATGGAGATACCATTTGGCTCAAAGGGGTAAAGTACCGCTTGAAAGACTACGACACACCAGAGTCCCAAACAAATGTCTGTGGTGGCGACTTTGAGAAGCAGTTGGCAAACAAGGCATCAAAGCGGTTGATAGAGCTGCTCAATGGCAACGATTGGAAGATCGTCACCACAGGAGAGGAGGGGTACTACAAGCGCCAATTAGCCAGCATCATCATCAAAGGGGAAGACGTTGGTGACATCTTGATCCGTGAAAGGTTGGCCCGTCGGTGGCCTGATGGTGACGAGTGGTGGTGTAAGTAAGTATAACTTTGCGGGTTATATAAAGGGAGGACTTCAATAATGGAACACTTTGATCCCGAGAAAGTTTTTAATGGTCACCGTGATCGATATATGGAAATTCTCAAACCTCTTTTCTTCCCGCATCCAGAAATTCAGGGTGATGTGGTTTGTTACTTTGCGTCTTTGCTTCGTATGCTCGGCATAGAGGACAAAGGTTGGGATCCCTATGCTGAAAGCAAATCAATACTAGATGATCTCAATAGGCTTATGAAAACGGGCATCCCGGAAGAAGAAAAAACACCGTGGCGGTTGGGGCTTTTACTATATTGCCACATTGTTGAAATGGATGCTCCGTACGATGTTTTGGCAAACTTACTGAGGTATCGACTTGGAAAAGGATACAGCCCGTCCCCATTTTATGATTTTCTTGGCGAAAAAGAAAAGAAAAATTTCGCTAAAAACGGCATTCGTACAGGCAGGAAAATTGCGATAATAAAAGAGTTGTCAGTAGAAGCCGATCTCAAAGTCGGTGATATCTTCGAAGAATTTTATAATAATAAGCTAAGGAATGCAGTTCAGCATTCAGATTTTATACTAGAAGATAAGGAATTTCGCTCACGAAATGGCATTAGTGGGGTGAAGTCATTTGTTATAGACTATGAGAAAATAGATGTTTTGATTACAAAATCAAAGGCATTTATTGCTGCATTTTTTAAAATTGAGATAATTTCAAGACAAATTTGGGGATTGGAAAAAGGAAAAGCAATTCCGTATGACGATTGTTATAAAGGGCTTTTAGAAATACTTGTTGATGATAGAGACTTGCTTTGTGGCTTTTCTGTTCATTGGCCAAACAATTCTCAATCCGTTTATCGCAGAACCGAAACAGGTATCGAGATGATCAATTGCAGCCTGAATGTGAAAGAAGCTGGGGTTAATCTTTGGGTCGATCTCTATGCAAGAAACCCGGGCCAATTCAGTCCTTTAGTAGAGCATGACGCGGAGCCTATTTATGCGCCATTGGAAAATTCTGACATAAGGCCCAGTTGGCCAAAATGAGGGTGAACCGGTAAAAACACACTGATAGAGACCAAGACGCCTGAAAACAGACAGATAGCGCCTAACCTCTTTGCGCCCATCTCCTTGCCTCTCTCACTGCCTCCAAGATGTCCTCTTTGGGTATACCCCTGCAGGACGTCCGATGAACGCCTGTGGACCGTCCTATTTGAGTCCTTTTCAAATTATCGGACAAACGATATTGATATGTCTAGACCCTATTCGGACACTACGGGACAGGCATCAATGAAGAAATATGGATATGCTCGCGTCAGTACCACTGACCAAGATCTCACCGTGCAGATAGAAGCTCTGGCACCATTCACTGACATGATCAGGGAGGAGAAGCAGTCCGGTACCAGCTTGAAGAACCGCTCTGAGCTTCGGATCATCCTTGATTTCATCCAAGAGGGTGACGTTCTGGTGGTCACTCGGATTGACCGCTTGGCTCGTTCGGTGGCTGACCTGTCTGCTATTGTGAAGGAGCTGATGGACAAAGGCGCATCCCTTGAGGTAACCGAGCAGAACATCGACACCAACACAGCAACTGGCAAAGCCTTCCTCCAGATGCTTGGTGTGTTTGCTGAGTTCGAGACCAACATCAGGCGAGAGAGGCAGCTTGAAGGGATCGCCAAGGCCAAACAGGAAGGCAAATACAGGGGACGTAAGAAGAGCATCGACAGGGAAGCGATCAAGAAGTTGCAGCAAGCAGGCAAAGGACCGGCTGCTATCGCCAAGGAGCTGGGTGTTGCTCGGTCCAGCGTCTACCGTCTTCTTGAAGAGCAGACAGGGTAAGGTACCCCTTCCCCCCTCATATGTACTAGACAGCCTCTGGTTTATCCTTCTCGTCACCTCTCGAAAAGCCAGAGGTGGCTGCTTGGGGAATTGAAGGGGCTGCCTTGGGAATGCTTCCTGCCGGTCTGTGTCAGTTCGGGGACCGGTACGGGGGTTGTCGCGCAAGCTGTTAATCCGATTGGTCGCTCAGAAAATTATGCCGAAAATTCCAAGGTGTCCTCCTCGGTCGTAACCACGGACCAACCCCAGTTTCTCATCAGGTCATCCCTTCAGCGCATCCAATGGCTGACACCGCAGGAGCAACAGTGGTGAGCCTGAGGACAACAGGACTGAAGGGAGACCGGAGTGGTTGCCGGTGTGTGGTCGCCACCTCAGCCGGAAAGGAAGAAACAGCCAAGGGCAACCCGAAGGGCAACGATGAGAAAGACAGGGGGGCAACCTGAGAGATCAACCTTGGTGGTGCAATGAAGTGGAACAGCACAACGGGATCTCGATCAGGTCATTCTTAAAGGGGATGGTGTTGGTGGTTACAGCCTTGGGGAACCATCACTATCCCTATAGGTGAACTAAAGGGAAACTATAGGTAAACTAAAGGTATACCTTAAGGTGAACCAAAGGGGCCTTCGGCCACCCTGTCGGGGACGCAACCTTATTTTCCCACCACTCAAGTCCATGTTCTAACTCGCTTTTCTGGGATGATAAAAGGTTCATCCTGTTGGTGTTCGAGGATGCGCCCTCCTCCTGCATGCTCCAGACAAGCCTCCAACGGCAGGGTAGCCTCCGTATGACTCTGAGAAGCCGCAGGAAAGCCTTCTTGGTCCCTGAGGTGTCAATGCGCCGCCGCTTCAGGATGGCGTTCTGTGAGTCCCTGAGGGCTATATGGTTGATCAAGGAGGGAGGTATGAAAAGACCCGCTTGGTTGCGGGTCCATTCTGTCTTCACTGTGATCGGGAATCGGCTTCGGCCTTACCGGCTACAGTTTTTACGGATCATCGTCTGTTCAATTGTCTGCTGCTGGCCCTTGATGTTGGCGACCTGTGGAGCAACATTGTCACCAGACAGCGAAGACACCGGCAGACCAATTAGGATTACACCGGCAATATCATTGCCTCGTGCTTTGTTTTGCTGGGCTGCAACCTGCTGATAAGCGTGAGACAGCCTTTCCTGTTCTTCAGCAAGCTGACTACAGCTCCAATCATTGTAGATCGTTGGCGAAATATACGACGCCTCGATGCTTTCCGGCTTTTTTGCGCAAGCTGTAACGAGCAGCAAGACTAAGCTTGATAAAATCACTTTTTTCATTGCAACATCCCATAACTTTTTTTGATTTTATCAACTTAAAGTATTTCACCTTAAAGTCGATGCGTCCTTTTGGAGATGTTGAGAAATATTACAAGGATGCCACTTCAGACTCCATAGGGACTCACAGGACTCGATTTAGGGCTGCCTAATGGGGAAGACTCTGGACCACCAAAAGCTGCTCAGTGACTCCCTGAAGGCCATACAGAGGCATGTTGAACGACTCCACAGGAAACTGAATCCAGCATAATTTTCATCCTTGACCGCAACGACTCACCAGCCTTACCCTTGGCCTTGTCGAGTTCAAAACCTCAATGGAAACCTTGGGTTATAGAGAAGTCCACGGCATTCTGCCTATGCAGTTTGTTGACGATAGATCTATGTCTTGAGTTTCCTGAAGTCAGCCGGTTAAGGTGGTTCTCCTCGTTCTGATGGGGCGGGAGGGCAGCGAATAGAAAACCCTTTCGAGGGGAATAAGCTCGCCTGACGTGTATCGGGTTCTGAACCTCCCGCCTACCAGACGGTCGTCAGAAGCTGTCTGTGTAGGTAACTGATCATCTTTTACACGAAGGATATCCAATTATGTCCAAGACCCACGACGCCGACATCATCGACTACAATGCATGCCTCATGCAGCATGAGAATGGGAAGAGTTATATGGTAACCTCTTTGGATATTCGGGCAAAGAACCTGGCGCAAGCTGTCGAGGATCTTCTCCCGCTTATCGGGTTCAATCAAACCATTGAGCTGATGGACTATAGGATTGCGGGAACGGCTGCCATCATTTATGCCGACGCCTCCGTAAAGGCTCCCGCTGAGGCTTCCCATGAAGATCCTGCTGATGCATCCCTTGAGGTTGCAGCCTAAAACAGACAGATATTGCTAGCATCGACGGATGAGAACTTGAGAGGGGTGGCTTAGGCTGCCCCCTTTTTGTTTTGGAGGCGTAACAATTTCAGCAAAGGCTGGATTAGTGCCAACGTATTGGGGAAACTGGAAGGGGCTCTGATAGGTTCTGTGCTTCCTGTCTGGCATGGTGCAGGGCTATCTTGAGATGAGCGGCTTCAACTCTGTCTTCTGTGAGGAGCAACGCTCTGTTGATCAGGGTGATGATCTTGAACCAAGGGTCTTTAAGCCGTGTGTCGTGCATTAGATGTCTCCTCTGTTTTCTGGGCCATTCTATCGATGCATAGGGCGTATTGTCATTGAGAACGAGCTTAAAAACCGTGGGTGCATTTTAAGGTCATCTGTCCACTGCAAGTCTCCCCACACGAGCATAGGGTTCCAGCTTTTCGACCACCTCTTGGGCATAGGTGACCAGCGCCTGAGCTTTCTCCTTTGCTTCCACTTCATCGGCCCACGCACGGGCAGCAGCGGCAGGGTTAGAGAAGTCTGGGAGAGCGAGTGCGGTGGACTGCTTCTCTTCCTCCAGTTCCAACCAGCGGGTCACAATGCGGTGACGGAGGTCTGCCCGATAGCCAGCAACCAAGGTGATCGTGAGATCTTTGGGGAGCTTGAAGCATGGATTTCGTTTGCCGTTGGATGCTGTGTAGTAGGACGCAAATTTGCGCTCTACCAGAGCAAGCTGCTCAAACATGACACGAGCGTCACGCATAACATCGCGATGGTTCTTCCCGGTCAGCTCAGCGATCTCCCTTGAGGACATCGTAAGGGAACCAGAGGCGGGATTGATTGGGGTAACAGCGTTCATGATTGGGTGTTCCTTTCGGGTGTGATTAGCCATGCACCTTCTGTGCTTCATAGAAGTGCTTGACGTTCTTCTCCCAAGCCTCCAGTAGAACCTCGTGCGGGTAGACACCGATGGATGAAATGATGACCTTGCCTTTATTGACCAGCTCTTTGTCCTCACGGCGCAGCTCATAGCCATTCTCGTTGTAGATCTTGGTGGCTGCCTTACCCAGACGCACGGACAGCCCCGGTGCAGCATAGATACCCAGATGGTGATCCAAGAACTCACGCACGGTCACGTAATGCAGCTCATCGGTGAGACTTGCGTTGACCTTGGTGAGGTTCTTGTTGCGATGCTCAAGCTTCGCAGCCTTCTTCTTCTCCAGCTCGACCTGCTCCAGCAGCCCTTGCATCACCTTGGCGGTCATCTCAGCGAAGCTCATCTCGCCTTTAGCTACAGCGGCAGCAGAGGTGTTATATTGGCCGGTCTTGCGGATCGTTGGGAGGACATCGCGGGTCACCCAGAGCTTGAACTTCTTGGCAGATGGCAGCTTCGAGCCGAGGATTAGGGAGTAGACTCCACCTTCGGAAATCACAGTGCGGTTTGGATTTCCTCGTTTACCGTGCGCCAGACGCACGATATCCACCTGAGAGGGATCGACATTATCACGCACTGCGGAAGGCGTGTGAGAGTATCCAAGTACATCACAGACATCCTTAGCGACGAACCATGGTTCACCGTCAATCTGCACCACACGAACCGCATGGTCGTTATGGCCGATGCCATATTGGGTGGGGAAGGTATCGCTGAAGACGAAGGTGGAAACTTCAGTGGAGCCAGAAGAGGCGACGGAAGGGGTGATTGGGGTCATGCCAATTCAAAGTTGCATCCTTCGCAAAATCGTTATCAAATACTAGCGGTAAAAAAAAGAGTGTGACGGTGGGTATGCTATGTCGATAGGCAAATACGGAGGATGGTTTTTAGCCGGTCTATTCGCGCTGCTTTGGCTAGGCGATGAAGACACGAGTGAAAATCAAAAGACTTCGGTAAAGCCACCTGTCATTCAATCCAATCCAGCTCAGCCTTCCAGTTCTGAACAAAAGAGAACATCCTCACCCGAAGTAGGAAGAAGCAACAGGCTCGCCAGTAAAGAAGTTACCCGTTTGGGTAAGGCCGAACTAGTCAAACGACAACCAACCAAGCCCGAACATACTGCACAGACGATGTACGTCGATGCCTCTCGGCTCAACGTAAGGAGCGGCCCCGGCAAGACTTTTAAGAGCGTTTGGACCGTCAAACGTGATGAAGCCGTGCGAGTCGTTTCCCAGTCCGGTCAGTGGAAAGAGATAAAGGGTGATCGCTATTCTGGCTGGGTATTTGGAACCTATCTGACTGCCAAGCCTTCAAGATCGTCATCTCGAAATCAAGAACCTAGAGTGGCGGTAAAGGCCTCCGCACGAATGACCACAGCAGCTATCAAGAAATTATTGATTCAGAGATCCAAGGCGTACTACTCGGGTAGCTGCCCTTGTCCCTACAATGTAACTCGTTCAGGTAGAAGATGTGGAGGGAATAGCGCTTATTCCCGTCCGGGAGGGGCCTCTCCCCTTTGTTATGAGTCTGATGTTTCTGCCGCAATGGTCGCAGAGTTTCGAGCAAGGCTCTAGCATAGACCCGGTATCTGAGTAGATAGGCAGAGTAAGAAGCAAACTTGACGAGCTTGTCCATTCCTTAGGGTGTACAGATTGGACAGGCTTGAGGCGTGACTAAGGGTGGTAGTCTGGAGGAACCCACACGGCACAATGGCCGCTTTGAGCTGATTTTGATGAAAAAGTCGATGGTCTATACTTGGCGTTCAGTTTTGTAAAACTTCATTCCTTAGTTCTTGAAAAGCCGGATTCCAATCCTCCTCAGTACCACTATGAGAAATTGCATTCTAGGATTTTGGCAAGAAATCTGAGAGGAACCCTTTTTCATCAAAATCAGCCCAAGGTGGACGTTCGCGTTGGTGTACTGTACGTTTAGCGGAGCAACTGCAGATAGAGGCAGCAATCGCGTTTTTATGTGGTGATCCCGATGTCAGAGTTTACTAGCCTGCCCGAAGTCATTCAGAATCTTTTGTCCCAAAATAAAGAAGGACAATACTGGGATTTTAAGCGGATACATCATCAGAATAAAGGCGAACTCATTCATGATGTCCTCTGCCTTGCAAACGCCGAACACGACGGTCAACGCTATATAATTTATGGAGTATCTGATGAGGACTTCTCCGTTGTGGGTATTGACAGAAGCCAAGCGCGATCTCAAGCAGATATACTTGATCTTTTTAGCAGCAATCAAAGCAAGTTCGCGTTCGATCAGTACCCAGATTTCCATCTTGAAACGATTTTGATTGATGAGAAGGAAGTGGACGTCCTCATAATCGAGAACCATTTCAAAAAGCCCTATTTTACTACGCAAAAGATCGAGGGAGTTCGAGAAAATTTCATCTATTCGCGTAAGCTGGATCGAAACACCCCTCAAAACAGGAGCGCCCCTCCCAGCGATATCGAACGTATGTGGCGTGAGAGATTTGGATTGAACTTGTCCGCGAAGGAAAGGGCGAAGGGCTTCCTGGCAGACCATGATAACTGGGAGCAATACACTTTAGACAATGGCAACGCTGGCTGGTTTTATAAAATATTTCCAGAATTTACGATCAAAGTGGAAGACGCTGCAGATCATATTGATTCACGCCAAGAATGGACACGAGGGGAAATTGATGAAAATCGGAATTCACCATATTTCTACACCATCTATTTTCATCAGACTCGCCTTGCACAAATACATGCGGTTTCTTTCGATAACCACAAAATGAGCATGGTTGCGCCGAATTGGGAGCCAGCCATGAGAGGGCGCCTATATTTCTACGAACAAGATAGTCTGGATCTAGAAATGCAGAAGTTCCACGTTGCGATTTCTGGAGGTACTGACCATTCAAAAAAGTTGAGAATCAGATTGTTGAACGATAGAAAATCAAATGGAAATATTGTGCCTCATGGTGCTAGCACGGTTCCTATTCCAATCGCCAGCCATGCATCGGTCAAGAAGTTCTTGGAAAGCTATGATCCAGAGGGGTCGCTTGATCCAATCAGGAACGAGAAAGAGCAGTACATCGTTTTTCTAAAAAACCAATTTGCATTTCAGAAATGGCTGTCAACACAAAGCTGAGTTAGAAAACTCTTTTTGGGAATGTCCCCTATGTCCGCTCACCAGTCGTTGTGAAAATGACAGACGTAAAGGATATATAATCCGCTTCATCCGCCATTGCCATATCTTCTTTCACTTGAACCACCGGACACAAAAGACTCTAGTCTTGTCTGTCTCGCGTTCACGGTTATGTCTCTGAAAAACAGCCTAGAAATTGAAGGCCCTGCCTAGGCTTCTGCCCATGCATAGGTAATGCCGCTCTGACCGCCGTGAGCCCAATCAAAAACCAAAGTACCATCTTGCCAATCGATAATCACCTTGTTCAGAAGTTCCGCAAGAATGAAGTTAGCCTTTGCATAATCAAGTGGCTGCTCTTCAAGGGCCGCTTCCAGTCTATCAAAACGATTGATTAGAATAGGCCCCGAAGCGGCAACCGCTTTGGCTTCAAGGTCATCAATGCGTGTCTGACAATTGCACAGTTCTTCTTCCAACCGCTTCAGCTCAACGGTCAAACGAGGAGACGAACCCGAGCTTGCAATATGCTCAATGATGTTGTCCATCATGTCCTCAATACCTTGATAAGCAGCTTCAGCCTGAGAGAGTTCAGCTTCGACGCCTTCATCTGGGGCTGGGGCTGATTGGATTATCCAGCTAGCATTCTGAAGAATGACATTCTCGATGCCCTCTTGTTTGACACTCTTATACTTGCAACCGAGACCGCGCTTGGCGTTTGAGCAGACAAGGTAGGGCTTTCCAGCCTTCTTTCCCGAACCCTTGTTAACTCGTGTCATTGTCGTCCCACATATCGGGCATTTCGCGAGACCGGCCAAGAGGTGGGAAACATTGGCCTTGTAACTACCTTTGGGGGCTCTACGGTTGCGGCTGGCTGCTTGAAGCTGTTCAAAATCTTCTTTTCCAATGACAGCAGGGAAATAACCTTTGATCGGTTCCTGTGGCTGGCGAATACGTTTGTTTCCTTCATAAACGATCTTATGAGGGACAAAAACGCCGGTGACCGAGGGGTTTTCTAAGATCTTCTTGATGTAAGAGCGGTGCCACCCTTGGGAGCGACCAAAAGGCTTGACCCCCTCTTTGTTGAGAGTTTCAGCTATCTTGTGCTGGCCAATGCCATTAAGGGCATCTCTAAATATGCGACGAACAACGGCGGCTCTCTCTTCGATCAAATCAAAGCTGTTTGCTTCCTCATTGAATTGAAGCCATGCTGGAGCAATTCGTGTGAGGGGCTTTTCCGATGCGCTGCCCCGTTTAGCGTTCCAGACCGCAGATAGCCGTGAAGACTTGGCAGAACTCTCCTCGTTTGCCCTAATCATCGTGAAGATGCTTTCGAGGATGCGCATGGGGTTTGCAATCATTTCGGCGCGGGAATAAATCTTGTTATCCATGAGGGTTACAATGTTGATGCCGCTATTGATAATCATCTGGAAGATTGGCATTGCTTCCCAAGGATTGGCACGGCTAACACGGTCTAGGTTCTCAACAAGCAAGTAGCTACCTTCAGGCACCAAGCCTTCATTGATTGCCCGTAGGAACTGTCCCAATGCACCGGTTTGTACGTTGTTTCCTCTGAAAGCAGAAACGCCTAAGTCGCGTAATGAAAGGCTATCATCCAGATCGAGGTTATGCAGTCGAGCATATTGAGTGGCCAATTCCGTTTGGCGTCTAAGGCTGTCTCCCTTCATTTGTTCTGGGGTGGAAAATCGTGTGTAAGAATAAGCTTTTGGGCGGCTGGAGAACAGCAGATCGTCATTCATAATAGTAACCCTCGTTGCTGGTTTTTGTAGTCTTATTGAGGTCTATTGTAAATGATATGCTGATGGTCGGTCCTCCCGGTTCGGGCAAATCCATGCTGGCCGCACGCTTGCCGACCATTCTGCCGCCCCTTGCACCAACCGAGCTGCTGGATGTTTCGATGATCCATTCCATCGCCGGCCTGTTGCCTAATGGTCAGCTCTCTGTTGCGCGCCCGTTCCGCAACCCTCACCATTCCGCCTCCATGGCGGCCATGATCGGTGGCGGCATGCGCGCCAAACCCGGAGAAGTGGCGCTGGCCCACAATGGCATTCTGTTTTTGGATGAGTTGCCTGAATTCTCCCCGCAGGTGCTTGATAGTTTGCGGCAGCCAATTGAGAGCGGTGAGGCTGTGATCGCTCGCGCTAACCATCGCGTGACTTATCCGGCACGTTTCCAGCTGATTGCTGCAATGAATCCCTGCCGCTGTGGTCATGCCGGCGAGCCGGGTTATGTCTGCAAGCGCGGTCCGCGCTGCGCGGCTGACTATCAGGCTCGCATCTCCGGCCCCCTGATGGACCGTTTTGATTTGCGTGTGGAAGTGCCTGCCGTTTCCGCTACCGATCTCATGCTTCCGCCCTCAAAGGAAGGGTCAGCGGAAGTTGGAGCCCGTGTGCGGCAAGCCCGCAAGGTGCAGAAGGAACGCTTCAGCGCCATGGGACTGGAGACTGTCATCACCAATGCCCAATGCCCGGCCAGCATGATCGAACGCATTTGCGAGCCAAGCGGTGAAGCGCGCACTCTTCTGGCTCATGCGGCTGAGAGTATGGCACTTTCAGCCCGTGGTTATCATCGTGTTCTGAAACTGGCGCGAACGCTGGCCGATCTTGCCGGTCGCGAGCAACCGGGCAGCGAAGAAATCGCCGAGGCGCTCGGCTACAGGGTATCCACGCCATCGCTGGTGGCTTAGCGGTTTAGCGCTTCACAAGGTTTGATGGGATGGAAACTTGCTCTTAATCGAAATTCTTTGATGACCGCAGCTTTTTGATGGCACCGCGCTTGGTTTTGCTATCCATCCGGCGCCTCTTGCTGGCCTTGGTTGGCTTGGTTGCGATGCGCCGCTTGGGCCGATAGGCGGCCTTCTCGATGAGGGCAACGAGGCGCTCGATGGCTTCTTCGCGGTTGCGGGCCTGGGTGCGATGGGTTTGCACCTGCATCACCAGTTCGCCATCCTGTGTCATCAAATGCGCTGCCTGACGCCGCAAGTTTGCCTTGATATAGGCTGGCAGGGATGGAGACCGGCGCACATCAAAGCGCAACTCGACCGCAGTGGACACCTTGTTGACATTCTGCCCGCCCGGTCCGGATGAGCGAATGAAGCGCTCCTGCAGCTCGTCTGCGTCCAGGCTCAGGCCTTCCTTGATGAAGATGCGATCAGACATATCCCTCGGTCCACTCGTATGAAGTCGTCAAACGAGACCCGTCTTACCGCGAATTGCCTGAAAGTGCATCCCCTATCCCAGAAATTTAAGGAAGGAGATGATCTTGCGAATGCCCGGCTTGGAGGGAAGATCCGCATAGGCACTGATGGCTGCCCGACGTCCAACCTCCGAGAGGGTCGGGTAGGGCGACACATAGCCGGTGATGGCCTTGATATTCATCTTCTGGGACACGATCAGGGCCCACATATTGATGATTTCGCCTGCATTCTTGCCAACCACGGAAGCACCAAGCACCACACCCTTCTTGTTGGTGATGATCTTGATGAAGCCCGCTGTTTCCCTTTCAGCCTGCGCGCGATCATTCTCGCCGAAGGGCCAGCGCAAAATCCGCACCTGACGGAATTTCTGCCGTGCCTCCGCTTCGCTATAGCCCACATGAGCCAACTCGGGCGCCGTGAAGGTGACACGCGGTACGATGTGTGTGTTTTCCTTTGCGCCAAGCTTGAACAGGATGTTGCGCACCACAAGACCGGCATGATAGCCCGCCACGTGAGTGAATTGCATACCTCCAGCGACATCACCGATGGCATAAACCCGCCGGTTGCTGGTCTTCATGGTGGGTTTGACCGCAATGCCCCGCTCGCTGTAGCTGACGCCAGCAGCTTCCAGCCCGAGGTCAGACACATTGGCGCGTCTACCCGTGGCGACAAGCACATGGGTTGCCTCCACAAAGTCGGCGTCACCGGCTACTCCCCCATCCAGAGTGTGGGAAAAATGAAGCGTCGCGCCGTAAGGTGTGGCGTCTTTGTCCTCTGCCGGTTCGATGCGATCTATGGTCACGCCTTCATGCAGGGTGATCCCTTCGCGCTTGAGCTGGTCAATCACTACTGACGACAGTTCCGGATCTTCTCTGGACAGAATGCCATAGGCCTCCAGAATGGTGACTTCAGCACCAAGACGGCGATGTGCCTGCGCAAGTTCCACCCCGATCGGACCGCCGCCGATGATCACAAGGTGCCTCGGGCGCTTGGTAAGCGAGAAAATCGTTTCGTTGGTGAAATAGGGGATCCGCTCGATGCCTTCGACAGGTGGGACTGCAGCGGACGACCCCGTTGCAATGACAAAGCTGCGGGCCTTGATTTCATATTGGCCATCGGCGGTGGCAACCGTGCGCTTGTCCGTGAAGTGCCCGGCCTGCTGGATGACCCGCACGCCAAGGCCTTCGAAGCGCTCTACCGAATCATTAGGCGCAATGGCCCCGATCACGGAATGGACATGATCATGCACCGCCTGAAAATCGACTCTGGGTTCAACAGAACTGATGCCGAACAGATTCGCCTGGCGCATGTTTTCTGCATGGTGCGCCGCCGCGATCAGCGCCTTGGAGGGAACACAGCCTGTATTGAGGCAATCGCCTCCCATCTGGCCTTTCTCCAACAACACGACATCTTCGCCAAAGGCAGCCGCTGCTGCAGCCACTGTTAGACCGCCAGAGCCTGCGCCGATGACGCAGATGTCTGTTTTAATTTGCTCGCTCATGACTTGTCCTGAAAAATTGTTGATTTGAATGCTATTGTGAAGGGCACAGCCCCCATTCTCAACCATATTTGGCGGCTTTACGTCTTTTTCTGAGCGCCTTGAGAACGGGCGGCATCAGGGAAACGACACCCATGGCCACAAAGGCGGCGATCAGTTCGCCCGTGATGACCGAGCCGGTATCAAGCGTGAGCGTGCAGGTCGGATCGTCAAGGCAGCCCGGATTGCTTGCCAACTGGGCTGCAATGACGCTGTCCAGCCCCGAGCCGACCAGCGCATAGGCAAAAGTACCCGGCAAGATGCCGATGAGTGTTGCCATCGCATAGGTCGCAAAGCGCACCTGAAACAGGGCGGGCACGATATTGACCAGCCAGAAGGGAAACAGCGGCACAAGCCGCAAAAATAGCATATAGCTGAAGGCATCCTCGCGAAAGCCATCGGCAAATCGCTCGGTAAAGCTGCCCGCGCGGGCGCGCAAAGCCGATCCGATGGCAGAGCGGGCTGCCAGAAATACGATGCCGGCACCTGTCGTTGCTGCAAGCACAGTGGTCAGGCCACCAACTGCCCAGCCAAACAGCAGCCCGCCCACAATGGTGAGGAAACTGGCACCGGGAAAGGAAATGGCCACCGCCAATGCATAGAGCACACCGTAGGCAAGAAGCGTCAGGGCGAAATGATCCGTCACATAGCCAGACAGACGCGTGCGATTCTCCACCAGTGTTTCAAGGGTGAAATAGCTGTGCCACCCTTGGGAAAAGCCAAAGAGAGCCAAGGTCAACAATAGCAACAGTGGGAGCCACTTTTTCAAAAAGACTGTCACGGCGCTATCCTGACAAATTTGGTTGGTCTGATCGGTCATCAACAATGGGCCTCATGACGCAAAAAGAATGAAGGAGTTGTCGTTCCGGTTAAATTCCTTATAAGTCGTATATAGACGGAATTCCGGGCCTTGGGAGGCCTCTCACTGTCATTTGATTGTCGATCATGGGATCCTCACAGGGGTGTGACCACAAGGCTCGTTTTTGTGATCGATCGGTGGCTTTTGACCATCAGAGTGGGTTGTTGCGGGTAACATGGTCAAGAATTGGCGATTTTTCTTTGCGGACGATTGACTCAAAGCCCTCATCTCCGTATAAGCCAGACCAAGTGTATCAGGATAGCGGAAAGCGTCTCTCTGGAGGCGCTTCTTTTTACCGCTCTGGTAGGATTTGAGAAAATCAAATAAGGGGCCGCGAAAGCGGTATAAAGCCCATGAAACGGACTTATCAGCCAAGCCGACTGGTGCGCAAGCGCCGCCACGGCTTCCGGGCTCGTATGGCAACCAAGAATGGCCGTCAGGTCTTGGCACGCCGCCGGGCAAAAGGACGCAAGCGTCTTTCCGCTTAAGGCAATTTGCATCAACCGCCAGAATTTAAGCGCTTGAGCTTCAAATCTGGCGGTTTTGCATGTCCGGGATTATCATTTGCGATGAATCAATCTTTCGTTAGTGGTAGCTCTCGGAGCGCTTCAGGGAGGCATTCATGCTTCGATTGAAAAAGCGCAGCGAATTCTTAGCCGCGGCCAGGGGAGTGCGACTCTCACGTCGCGGTTTTGTGCTTCAGGCCATAAGACGCACGCCAGAAGACAAGGATCCGGCTCGTGTCGGCTTCACGGTGACCAAGAAAGTCGGCAATGCTGTGATTCGCAACAGGGTGAAACGCCGGTTGCGCGAAGTGGCGAGGCTTCTGGGGCCAGAGCATCTTCAATCCGGTTGGGACTATGTGCTCATCGGGAAGTATGGCGCGTTGCATTTGCCTTTCGATTCTCTTTGCGCAGATTTCAAGGGATGTGTACGCGATCTTGCCTCGGGCAAGACGGACGCGAAGCGGCGTGCGTCGGGTCGTTCCGGACACAGGAAGACATCCGCGGGGGGCTCGCATTTGTCGGGCAAGCCCGCTGGCAGGAATTCGCAAAGCAGCAGCTGATCAGGAACTTCAGGCGGAGGTTTCAGGCATCAGCGATCAGACGAGCGGAGTGGTTTGCCCCGATTTTGGCCAGCTTGAAGGCCATGTTGAGGTGCTCCAAATGAAACGAAACACTTGACTTGGCGGCATCAAGCGGCCAATTGGGTGTGTATCAAGTCGGATCTGTCAGGTCACAACCGCCCGGGTCAGAGCACAAGTCCGACAGTCAATTATGGGATGAAGAAAGTCGATGGACAATAATCGCAATCTCTTCCTTGCCATCGCCCTGTCTTTCATTGTCTTGCTGGGATGGCAGTATTTTGTCGCCGGACCGCGCATGGAAGCAGAGCAGGCGCGGCAGGAACAACTTGCAGCCCAACAGGCAGCGGAAACTGAAACCTCCACCACAGAGCATGCAGATACGGCACCCACCCCAGGGGCCGCCAATGCACCGGCAACAACGGCAGGTGCCGTTCCGCTGAGCCCGCAAAATGCTCTGTCCCAGTCTGTGCGCATTGAAATTGATACGCCAAAGCTGACCGGATCGCTGAACCTCACGGGTGCCCGTATCGATGATTTGCACCTGAGTGAATATCGCGAAACGCTGGATGAAGACAGCCCAACCATTACGCTTCTTTCTCCTTCCGGATCGCAGAAGCCCTATTATGCAGAATTCGGTTGGGTTTCAGGCTCTGGCGACATTGCCCTGCCAAACGCCAACACCGTCTGGACCGCACCTGAAAATGCCAAACTGACCCTCGACCAGCCTCTGGTGCTGACCTGGGACAACGGCGAAGGCCTTACCTTCGTGCGCACCATCTCTGTGGATAACGACTATCTGTTTACCATCGACCAGAAAGTTGAAAACAACACAGACGCTGCTGTTGCGCTCTATCCTTATGGGTTGATTTCCCGTCACGGTACGATCAAGACCACAGGCATTTACATTCTGCATGAAGGTTTGATCGGTGTGGCTGGTGACGCTGGCCTGCAGGAAGTCGATTACAAGGATCTGGCTGAAGACAAGCTCGTACAGCCGGACAAGTCCTCTCAAGGTTGGGTCGGCATCACGGACAAATATTGGGCAACGGCCGTTATTCCGCCTCAGGGCGAAGGATTCCAGCCGAGCTTCCGCTATAACGAGATCGCCGGAAAGCCTGCTTACCAGTCAGACTATCTGGGCGACGTGGTTAGCGTGGCTGCCGGTTCCAGCATCGATTACAAGACGGCCCTGTTCGCCGGTGCCAAGGAAGTGGCAACGCTTGGCGCTGTGGAAAGCAAGACCAATGCACTCAACTTCGATTTGATGATCGATTGGGGCTGGTTCTACTTCCTCACCAAGCCGATGTTCTGGGCCATTGACCATCTCTATGGGCTGGTCGGCAACTTCGGTATCGCCATCCTTCTGATCACCGTCATCGTCAAGGCAATCTTCTTCCCGTTGGCCAGCAAGTCCTACGCATCCATGGCCAAGATGAAGCTGCTGCAGCCGAAGATGGAAGAGGTCAAGAAGAATTTCGGTGATGACAAGCAGGCCCAACAACAGGCCATCATGAAGCTCTATCAGGAAGAGAAGGTCAATCCGTTGGCGGGCTGTTTGCCAATCGCCATTCAGATTCCGGTCTTCTTCTCCCTCTATAAGGTGCTCTACACCACCATCGAAATGCGTCATGCGCCATTCTTTGGCTGGATTCAGGATCTTTCTGGTCCCGATCCGACCAACCTGTTCACCCTGTTCGGTCTTGTGCCTTGGGATCATCCGGCCTTCTTGGCCATCGGTATCTGGCCGATCATCATGGGTGTTACCATGTTCGTTCAGATGAAACTGAACCCGACACCTCCGGATCCGACCCAGAAGATGATCTTCACCTGGATGCCGATCATGTTCACCTTCATGCTGGCCCGCATGCCAGCCGGCCTGGTGATCTACTGGGCATGGAACAACTCTTTGTCCATCATCCAGCAGGCGACCATCATGAAGAAGCATGGTACCAAGATCGAGATTTGGCAGAATATCAAGGATACGTTCAAGCGCTCGAAGCCGAGCAGCGAATAGAGACCTTGAAATTCAAGAGACAATCGGGCGGCTTTTTAGCCGCCCTTTTTGTTGCAGGAAAGCAACGCACACGCGGCTTGCGTGGTGCAAAGGTCTGGTTTGGATGAATCAGAATGCAATTTCTGATAAATTGACCTCATCCTGCAACGATGCAAATTCGAGTGAACCTGTTCGATGAACAACTGACAGCAGCCAATTCCCAATCCCAATAGGCATCACGCACACGCGTGAGCATGGCGCAAAGCGCCTGCAAGGGGCAATCGTGTGTCTGACACGATCTGTGCTGCATTTCCCACCGTCACCGATAATTTTCTGCTGCATCGAAAGGGTCTTCCCATGCAAGATACGCAGTCCATCAATCCCGATCCGAACTATCCCTATCCCGTCGCCGCTTTCAAGCGCTTTGCCTTTCTCAAGCCGCTGATCACAAATCCGATGATCGAAGTGGGTGACTTCAGCTATTATGATGACCCTGAGGGGCCCGAGAAATTTGAACAGAAGAATGTCCTTTATCATTATGATTTCCTCGGAGATCGTCTGATCATCGGCAATTTCTGCGCGCTCGCGACCGGCGTGACCTTCATCATGAATGGGGCGAACCACGACATGACCGGCCTGTCGACCTACCCCTTCGGCGTCATGGGGCATGGATGGGGCGAAGGCTTTGATATTGAAACATTCAAGGCCCAATCTCGTGGCGATACTGTCGTTGGCCATGATGTCTGGATCGGACGCAAGGCCACCATCATGCCCGGCGTTACCATCGGGTCTGGGACCATCATCGGGTCCGGTGCTCTGGTAGCCAGCGATGTGCCCGACTATGCAATCGTGGTCGGCAATCCGGCCAGACCCATCCGCATGCGGTTTGACGAGGCGACCATAAAACGGCTTTTGGCCATTGCCTGGTGGAACTGGCCCGTTGAGATGATCAATCGTCACCGACTCCTCATTCAGGGCGCAGATATCGACGCGTTGGAAGCAGCTTCCAAGGCATTTTCTGGCACCCTAGACACATAGGGGCCTCGCTTTCACGCTTGTTTCTCTGTAAAAGGCAGGCTACCAAGGCCTGCCCTTTTCTAATCAGGAACGCTCAATCATGACCGATCAAGATAACACCGCCGAGACCAACCCCGCTGAAGACACCGAGAGCCTTGTTGCGCTCGTTGGTGACGATGAGGTGGATCCGGCGCTTTCCGAGCGGGCCAGACTGCTTTTCGCTCAAAGCTGGGATTTCATGTGGGGCACGAAATTCTTCCACCAGCTGCCGCCTATCGAAGGCGTCGAGATTGCGTTTGCCGGTCGATCCAACGTGGGCAAATCCTCTTTGCTCAACGCCATCACTGGTCGCAAGGCCTTGGCACGTACATCCAACACACCGGGGCGTACCAAAGAGCTCAATTTCTTCCGCCCCGAAAAAGAGCCCACTCTGGTGATCTGCGACATGCCCGGCTATGGCTATGCCAAGGCCTCCAAGAAGGAAGTGGCAGCCTGGAACGAGCTCATCCTCGACTATTTGCGCGGCCGTCCGAATTTGCGGCGCGTCTATGTCCTGATCGACAGCCGCCACGGCCTCAAGGCCAATGATACGGAGGTGATGGAAACTCTTGATAAGGCCGCAGTCAACTATCAGGTGGTTCTCACCAAGGTCGACAAGACCAAGCTCAAGGATCTCAAGAAGGTTATCGAAAAGGTACAGCTGGGCCTCAAGAAGCGTCCGGCAGCACATCCGGAGATTCTGCTGACTTCCTCCGAAAAGAAGGTTGGTATCAAGCGTTTGCGCGCTGAAATGCTGCTTTTGTCCGATGGGATGTAAAGAAACTAGCCGCACATTGTTTCAAAAATTGTGACAAAAGCGGCATAACCCTCCGGATTTCTTGCGTATCCCAACAATAGTCGTTATACAGCGTGGGCAGTTACGTAACCCGCCGATACAGAGAAGCGCCATGTCCGACACGTCCAATTCATCAAACAAGCCGGCCAATCGTGCCAAGACCATCTCCGAAGCGCTTCCTTTCATGCAGCGCTATGATGGCCAGACTGTTGTTGTCAAATATGGCGGCCATGCCATGGGGGACGCAGAATTGGGGCAGGCCTTTGCGCGCGATATTGTTCTGCTCAAGCAGGCCGGTGTGAAACCTATTGTCGTGCATGGTGGCGGCCCGCAGATCAAATCCATGCTTGAACGTCTCGGTATCGAATCTGAGTTCAAGGGCGGGCTGCGCGTGACAGACGCCCACACCGTGGAAGTGGTTGAAATGGTGCTGGCTGGCTCCATCAACAAATCCATTGTCAGCAATATCAATGCAGAAGGCGGTCGTGCCATCGGTCTGTGTGGCAAGGATGGCAACATGGTGCAGGCTGAAAAGCTGACCAGAACCATCCGCGACCCTGATAGCAAGATCGAGGAAATCGTTGATCTGGGTTTTGTGGGCGATCCAAAGAAAGTGGATCGCTCCGTACTTGACATCGTGGCCAAGGACGCGCTTATCCCGGTGATAGCACCGGTTGCTCCGGGGGCTGATGGCGCCACTTATAACATCAATGCCGATACCTTTGCCGGTGCTGTGGCTGGAGCGGTTGATTCAAAGCGCCTGCTTTTCTTGACGGATGTGCCCGGTGTTCTCGACAAGGACGGCAAGCTGATCAAGGCGCTCACCATCAAACAGGCTCATGATCTCATCGCCGACGGCACGATTTCCGGCGGCATGATTCCAAAAGTGGAAACCTGCATCGATGCGCTCAACAAGGGCGTTGAGGGGGTGGTCATTCTTGATGGCAAGGTGCCACATGCCGTGCTTCTCGAACTCTTCACGGAAGGTGGAGCGGGAACTTTGATTACCCATTGAGATGTGGTGGCGACGCACAAAGCTTGGTATATTAAGGGGGAGCCTCGGCTCCCTTTTTGTTGTCAGAGGCAAAAGGTGCGAGGCCGCAAAGGCTTGCTCATGTCTCTTTTAGGGATTTTTCAATGAGCTAGCCGCATTCATGCATGACATTCATAAGTCATTTCTGCCTGACGGTGCTTATCTTGCAGCCAGGGCGGTATTAAATAGAGGTCAACGGCCGATGAACAGGCCGTGAGACTAGAAATTCCAATCTGTAAGACCGTTATGATCCTTGCCCGGCTGGATGTGATGCAGTCGCCGTAATAAATGGCTGGTACCGTCCGGCTCGCGGACAAATGGCAGGAATGACCCGAGAGGAAAGACAATCATGATTTTGCAAGAAACCTATACTCTGTCGAACGATGTCAAGATCCCAAAGCTCGCACTTGGCACATGGATGATCGAGGATGGCGAAGTGGCTGAAGCAGTCAAAACCGCTGTCAAACTGGGCTATCGCCACATTGATACCGCGCAGGCCTATGCCAACGAACGTGGCGTTGGAGAAGGTATCCGTGAGTGTGGGGTTGCCCGCGACGAGCTCTTTTTGACAACCAAGCTGGATGCATCCCATAAGAACTATGCTGATGCAAAGGCCGCCATTGATGGGTCGCTGAAGACATTGGGCTTGGATTATATCGACCTGATGATCATTCACAGCCCGCAGCCTTGGGGTGATTTTGCCGGTGAAGACCGCTATTTCGAAGGCAACCTGGAAGCATGGCGTGCTCTGGAAGAAGCCTATGAAGCTGGCAAGATTCGCGCTATTGGCGTTTCCAACTTCGAGAAAGCTGATCTGGACAACCTGCTTGATAACGCCAAGATCAAGCCGATGATCAACCAGGTGCTGGCGCATGTATCCAACACCCCGTTTGATCTGATCGACTATACACAGAGCAAGGGTATTCAGGTCGAAGCCTATTCCCCTGTGGCGCATGGCAAGATTCTGGACAACGAAAAAATCGGCGAAATGGCCGAGAAATATGGCGTCAGCATTCCGCAGCTCTGCATTCGCTACTGCCTGGAACTGGGCCTTCTGCCTCTGCCGAAAACCGCAAATCCGGACCATATGAAGTCCAACGCTGATGTGAATTTCGAGATTTCCGCAGACGACATGGAAATCCTGAAAAACATCGAGCGCATCAAGGACTATGGCGACGCCAGCATGTTCCCGGTCTTTGGCGGCAAAATGTAAGCCAACGGCTTTCTAACAGATCAATAAAGGGGCGCTTGCGCCCCTTTATTTTTGGCAACTTGCGCAGAAGAAGGTAGAGCGACCACTCTGGGTGATCCGTTCGATTGTGCCACCACAGCCTTCTTTGGTGCAAGCATCGCCCTCCCGGTCATAGGCCTTGAAGCGATGCTGGAAATAGCCAAGGCTGCCGTCCGCTCGTGTGTGATCGCGCAAGGTGGAGCCGCCGGCTGCGATAGCTTCGGCGATGGTTGCGCGGATCTCCTCGGTCAGTAATGCAAGCTTTGCCGAAGGCCTTCCCGTTTTGGTGACGAGTGTTCCCGCACTCCGCCGGGGATCGAGGCCGGAGCGGAACAGCGCTTCGCATACATAGATATTGCCCAGTCCGGCAATGATATGTTGATCGAGCAACGCCGATTTTAACGGCGTCTTCTTGCCGGCAAATTTCTCTGCCAGATAATCAGCGCTCAAGGCATTGCCCACCGGCTCCACCCCCAACTTGGCAAAATAGGGATGTTCGGCCAGCGTCACACGGGCGATGAGATCAAAGAAGCCGAAGCGACGCGGATCATTATAGAGGATCGACGTGCCAGAAGAGAGATGCAACACCACATGATCATGCTGGGGCCGTTTGCCCCGGGCAAGATGAAAGCTTTCCTCGGCGATGAGATGCTGTTCTTCCTCACTGACCACGCGGAAAGATCCGGACATACCCAGATGCATGACCAACACCATGCCATCATCCAGATCGGCCAGCAGATACTTGGCACGCCGTCCCAGCCCCACGACCTGACGACCGGCAAGGCGGTCAGCCAATTGGTCCGGAAAAGGGAATCTGAGATTTTTACGGCGCACTTCGGCCCGCTCGATTGTGGCATTCTCGAGCACCGGCTGCAGGCCGAGCCGTACGGTTTCCACCTCTGGCAATTCTGGCATAACGCTATCTCACATAAGATCCTTGAGCGCCTCGATGCAGGCGTCAAGATCGGCTTCATTATTGTAATAATGTGGCGAAATGCGCAGCATGACGGGTAAATTTCTGCGCTCGGCATCCAGCAAAGAGCTGCCCGGGCGCGTCATGCCAATGGCGATGCCATGATTGCGCAGGCTCTCAACGGCATGTTGGGGCTCGAGACCATCAATGGTGAAGCTGATGATGGCGCATTTCTCAGCTCCCAGATCCATGATGCTGCAACCGGGCAGAAGGGCCAGCTTTGTGCGCAGGGAATCAGCCAACCACCAAGCCCTTTGCTGGATCGCTTCGAGGCCGATGTCCATGGCATAGTCGCAGGCTACCTTGAGCCCTGCACGCAAGGCGTAGCTGTTTTCCCATGTTTCGAATCGGCGGGCATCGTCTCGAACGGCATAGCGGCTGCTGTCGACCAGGGGCGCGGAGAAATGATCAAGGACGGCTGGTTCCAGACTTTCCAGCCATTTTTCCCGAATATAGAGGAATCCGGTGCCGCGCGGACCGCGCAGAAATTTTCGTCCTGTGGCGGAAAGGAAGTCGCAATTGAGCACCTCGACATCCACCGGCATCTGCCCCACGGCCTGACAGGCATCCAGCAAATAGGGCACACCGTGCTTTTTGGCGATTTCCCCAACGGCGGCAGCCGGATTCACCAGACCGCCATTGGTTGGCACCCAAGTGATGGTGATCAATGCCGTTTTCTCGCAAATCAGCTTCTCAAGGGCCACCAGATCCAGCGCCCCGGATTCGTCATTGGGAACGATGTCGATTTCGATCCCGTCCTTTTTCTGGCGATGCAGATAGGCAACATAATTGGCCGCATATTCGGCCTGACAGGTGATGATGCGATCTCCGGCCCCAAGCGGGAGAGCATAAAAGGCCTGACACCATGCAGCTGTCGCATTCTCCATGATGGCGATCTCGTGGGGTTTTGCACCGATCAGACGCGCAACCGAGTTGTATGTCGCATCCAGCATGGCTGTCTCATGGGCGTGGGCTTCATAACCGCCAATTCTGGTTTCAAGATCAAGATAGGCCATCACCGCATCGACAACCGGCTGCGGAGCGAGTGCCGAGCCGCAGGCCATCAGGTGAATGCCATGGGTGAGTCCCGGCGTTTCCTTGCGTATTTTCTCAATATCCATGGAAGGCCCCCAAGAAGAGACAAAAGGAAAAGTCACCCTATCAATGGAACGAAAGCAACGCAAGAAAAGCCGTTTGGAAACATGGTATTTGAGAAAAAGATGGGCTATTGTCCGGCGGAAAAGAAATGACAATCGCTCCCCGACAGGGTCGAGCGCAGGACGTGGATCATGGCGGCACAAAACAAAGAACGCACGGAAAAAGTCACGGAAATGGCCACTTCTTTCGGCTTCGAGCAAGTGGGCGAGGGAGAGAAGCAGACGCGGGTCGACGAGGTCTTCCACCATGTTGCCGATCGCTATGATGTAATGAACGACCTGATGAGTGGGGGAATGCACCGGCTCTGGAAGGATGCCTTTGTTGCGTGGCTCAATCCGCCGCAGGGTGGGCGGGTTCCCTTTAAGCTGCTTGATGTGGCCGGTGGCACGGGGGATATTTCTTTCCGCGTCGTCGAGCGTTCGCGCAAGAATGCCCACTGCACAGTGTTTGATATCAATGGTTCCATGCTTGGCGTGGGCAAGGATCGGGCCAAGGAAAATGGTCTCATCAGCAATCTCGAATTTGTTGAAGGCAACGCAGAAGAGCTGCCTTTCGAGGATAACAGCTTTGACGCCTATACCATCGCCTATGGCATCCGCAATGTGCCACGCATCGACAAGGCACTCAGCGAAGCGTATCGCGTGTTGAAGCGGGGGGGCCGCTTCATGTGTCTTGAATTTTCCAACGTCGACATGCCGCTGCTCGACAAGGCCTATGATCTATTCTCTTTCAACGCCATTCCCGCCATCGGCGATGCCGTCACGGGCGACAGGGAAGGCTATGAGTATTTTGTCCAGTCGATCCGCAAGTTCCCCAATAAGGAACGCTTCAAGATGATGGTCGAGGATGCCGAATTCCAGCAGGTGAGCTATCGGAACCTGTCTGGTGGCATCACCGCCATGCATTCGGGCTGGAAGCTTTAAGGATCGGAAAAGACAATTATGATTGGTGCGTCATCTGCTCTGCTTCGCCTTGTGCATACGGGCTATATTCTGGCTCGTGAAGGTGTCTTTTCTATCGTCGAGCCACCCGCAGACCTGCCGACAGCCCCCCGCGTTGCCTTGGCCTTTCTCAAGCTGTTCGAGCGTAAAAATGCCTCTGCCCGCAACAAGGGCGAACGCCTGAGTGCTGCACTCAACCGGCTGGGGCCATCCTATGTTAAGATGGGCCAGTTTCTGGCAACCCGTCCCGATCTGGTCGGGCCTGAACTGGCCGAGGCGCTGACCACATTGCAAGACCGTGTGCCTGCCTTCAGTATGCAGGAAGCGCGCAAAGCGGTTGAAGATGCCTTGGGCAAACCGGTTGAAGCACTGTTTGAAAGCTTCTCAGAACCCATTGCCGCCGCCTCCATTGCGCAGGTGCACAAGGCCTCCTTCGTGGATGCCAGCGGCGAGCGACAGGATGTGGCCGTCAAGATCCTGCGACCGAAGATCGCCCAGCGATTTCAGGATGATCTGGCGGGCTTCTATCTGGCAGCCCGTCTGATCGAAGCCGTGCATGCACCGTCCCGTCGCCTGAAGCCGGTTGGTGTGGTGGACACGCTGGCCCAATCCATCCGTCTGGAAATGGATTTCCGCCTTGAAGCGGCAGCCATGAGCGAAATGGGTGAAAATTGCGCTGAAGATGATGATTTCCGCGTGCCGACCATCTATTGGGCCAAGTCGGAAAAGTCCGTCATGACCATGGAATGGATTGATGGAATCAAGCTCAATGATCTGGAAGCGCTAAAGGCCTCCGGCCATGATCTGAGTGCGCTCGGGCGCACTGTGATCCAGTCTTTCCTGCGTCATGCCCTGCGGGACGGCTTTTTCCATGCAGACATGCATCCGGGCAATCTGTTCCTTGGCAGCGATGGCAAGCTGGTGGCTGTCGACTTCGGCATCATGGGGCGGCTTGGCATGAAGGAACAGCGCTTTCTTGCCGAAATTCTCTATGGCTTCATCAAACGCGATTATCGCCGTGTCTCCTTGGTGCATTTCGAAGCAGGCTATGTGCCTTCCACGCAGGATGTCGATACCTTCGCGCAGGCCCTGCGGTCCATCGGTGAGCCGATCCATGGGCGCGATTCTGCAGAGATTTCCATGGCTGGCTTGCTGCAACAGCTGTTTGAATTCACCGAGCTGTTCGGCATGGCAACCCGCACCGAATTGATCCTTCTGCAAAAGACCATGGTCGTGGCTGAAGGGGTTGCGCGCATGCTCGACGACAGCCTCAATCTCTGGAACACCTCAGAACCGGTGGTCAAAAGCTGGATGGAAAAGAATCTCGGCCCTGTTGCCAAGGCCAAGGAAATGGCCGAAGGCCTGTCGGTGCTGGGCACGCTTTCCGCTCAATTGCCCGAGATGGTGCGTCGTGCCGAACGCCTGTCCAGCAGCTTTGACGAAATGGGCCGTGACGGTCTTCGTCTCGATGCCGAAACGGTTGCCGCTATCGGACAGGCCGAAGCCCGCAAGGGCCGTACAGGGCGTCTCGCGCTCTGGGTGATCGCCATTGCCCTTGCTGCCATAGCCATTCGTATTTGGAGTTAGGATAGGAGAGATCATCATGCTTGAAAACAAGCGCGTCCTGCTCGTCATTTCCGGCGGCATAGCCGCCTTCAAGGCGCTGGATATCATCCGCCTTCTTTTGAAAGAGGGCGCCGGTGTTCAAGTCATCATGACCAAAGCGGCGACCGAATTCGTTGCGCCGCTGACCATCGCCACGCTCACGGGCAAACCGGTGTTGACCGATTTGTTCGACCTGACGCGGGAGAGCGAGATCGGACATATCGAATTGTCCCGCGCCGCAGATCTAGTGGTCGTTGCACCTGCCACCGCCAATCTGATTGCCAAGATGGCCAACGGCATCGCTGATGATCTGCCCAGCACCATGCTGTTGGCAACAGACAAGCCGGTGCTCGTCGCTCCGGCCATGAATGTGCGTATGTGGTACCATCCCGCGACCCAGCGCAATCTTGCCACCTTGCAAGAAGACGGCCAGCATTTTGTCGGTCCGGCAGTGGGCATGATGGCCTGCAATGAAGAAGGCCCCGGTCGCCTTAGCGAGCCGGAAGACATTCTTCTCGCCATAAAGGCGATGCTGGACGACAGCCCCAAACCGCTGGCAGGCAGGCATGTTCTCATCACGGCAGGCCCCACGCATGAACCGATTGATCCGGTGCGCTATATCGCCAATCGCTCTTCGGGCAAACAGGGCTATGCCCTTGCAACTGCCGCGAGGGATGCTGGCGCACGGGTGACCCTCGTTTCGGGCCCTGTGGCGCTTGAGCCGCCAAGGGGTGTGGAAATCATCAGGGTAGAGACTGCACGGGAGATGAAAGCGGCGGTGAGTGCTGCGCTGCCGGCTGATATCGCGATCATGGCAGCTGCGGTCGCCGATTGGCATGTAACCAATCAGGGAGCCGAGAAAATCAAGAAGCAGGCTGATGGTAGCTTTCCTGCGCTGCAGTTCGAGGAAAATCCCGATATTGCCCGCTTTGTCGGCACCCATCCGGACAAAAGGCCCAAGCTCGTTGTCGGCTTTGCCGCCGAAACGCAGGATCTGGAGGCCAACGCAGCCAGGAAGCTCACCAAAAAGGGTGTCGACTGGATCATCGCCAACGATGTATCTCCTCAGACCGGCATCATGGGCGGCGATCATAACATGATCAAGATAATTCGTTCCGATAGCATTGAGGCGTGGCAGGACATGAGCAAGCAGGATGTTGCCAGCCGCCTTATCGCGCGCCTTAGCGAAGCCCTCGAAGAGAGCATCGAAATCTGAGGGCAGCCTGTACCTTGGTCTGGCAATGCCCCTTTGGTCATGCTGTTTAACATAGAGAGACGCACATGAATGATGTGAGATTCAAACGACTGCCGGAAAATCCGGATCTGCCGCTTCCCTCTTATGCGACGCCCGGTGCTGCGGGCATGGACATGCGCGCCTGTTTGCCTGAAGGGCCTGTGACGATCGAGCCGGGTCGGATTGCGCTCATTCCGACCGGATTTGCCGTGGAGCTGCCTTCGGCAACGGAAATGCAGATCAGGCCCCGCTCAGGTTTGGCAACCAAGCATGGTCTTCTCGTGCCCAACAGCCCCGGCACGGTGGATGAAGATTATCGCGGACCCATCAAGATCGCGCTTCTGAACGCAGGGCCGGACGCCTACACCATCAATCATGCAGACCGGATTGCTCAGGCCGTGATCGCCGATGTGCGCCGGCCACGCATCATCGAAGTAACGACGCTGAGCGATACCGAGCGCGGGGCGGGCGGTTTCGGCTCCACCGGCATCAAGGACTAGCCTTTTCGCACCAATAGCGCCGTACTGGATCGGCTTGGCGGAATTGGCGCAGAAAAAAGGCCGGGCGGGGTCCGCTCGGCCACGTATCTCATGCATCCTCTGATGCTTAGGACATGATCAGACCACCATCGATATTTATGGTCTGTCCCGTGATATAGGATGCATCCTCGCTGGCGAGGAAGGCCACGGCATTGGCGATGTCTTTGCCTTCTCCGGCATATTGCATCGGAATGCCCTGTACCCATTCGGCCATCAGCTCGCCCGGGCCATATTCGCCCAGCATGCTACCCCAGACACGGTCATTATAGTCCCACATGTCGGTCTTGATGATACCCGGGCAGATGGCGTTGACATTGATCTTTTCAAGCGCCACTTCCTTGGCAAGGCTCTGGGTTAGGCCCATGACGCCGAATTTGGAGGCTGCGTAATGCGGCGTGTAGATAAAGCCTTCACGCGCCTGACCGGATGCTGTGTTGACCAGCTTGCCGCCCTTGCCATGCTTGCGCATGCGCTTGATGGCTTCCTGACAGGCAAGGAAACAGCCGGTGGTGTTGACGGCTAGCGTCTTGGTCCATTCTTCGTAGGAAACGTCCTCGATCTTGGAGATGTAAATCACGCCGGCATTCTGAATGCCGATATTGATTTCACCGAAGGCTTCTTCGGCGGCATCATAAAGCTTGACGATTTCCTCTGGTTTGGTGACATCACACAAGGCAGGGATCACATTATAGCCTTTGCCGGACAGTTCGGCTGCGGCTTCCTTGACCTGATCTTCAAAGGAAGCGATCACGACATTTGCGCCTTCTTCGGCAAACTTGGTCGCAATTGCGAAACCGATTCCCTTGTTTCCTCCGGTGATCACGGTGGTTTTGCCTTCAAACCGTTTCATTTTATTCTCCCATTGCTTTCTAGCTGCTTGGGCCTGTCTCCTCCAGAAGGCGGCAAGCCGTGAAATTGTCTGTAATCAGAACATCGAGACAACCAGTTTTCAGGGCTCCGTGAATGGCTTCGGTCTTGCTCTCTCCTCCAGCAAGGGCGATGACCCGGTCTACTTTGGCCAGATCCTCAAGGGGCATGCCGATAACGCGTTCATCCAGTGGGGTCTTGATTACTTTTCCGTCACGATCGAAGAAGCGTAGGCTCATATCGCCAACAGCCCCCGCCTCGGTCAGCTCAGCCAACTCGTTGGGGGAGAAAGTGTTGCCGCTTCGAGCCAGCATGGCAGAGGGTTCCGTGGCACCGATCCCGACGATTGCCAACGTGATTTTGTTGAACAACTCCATTGTTTCCCTGACATAGGGATCTCCCAGAAGCACCAGCTTAGCCTCGCGAGACTGGGCAACGCCCGGGGCCGTTAGCAAGCGTGCTTCGGCTCCAGTCAGGCGCGCAAGTCGCGATGTCAACTGGGTTGCGTGTGTCTGCACTGTCGGATCACCCATACCACCCAAGGTCTGCACCACATACTTGGCAAGGCCCGAACGCATGGGGTGGATATTGTCCACCATGCGCAGGATCGTCTCACTCCAGCTGGAAACCCCGATCACTTCGTCCTTTTGAAGGGACACCTCGAGAAAATGCGCAGCCGATTCGCCGATTCTGTCCATGATCGTGCTTTGGCGATCTTCCGACGCTTCCACGACAATGGCTTCAGACAGTCCATATTTCTGGCGCAGCCCGTCTTCCAGTTCCACAAAGGTGCCAGAAGGAGCAACGATTGTTGTTCTTACAATTTCCTCTTCCTGTGCTTTCTTGAGCAATCTTGAAATGGTTGCCTGAGAAATACGCAAATGCTTTGCTATGTCTGCCTGTCTACGGCCTTCCACATGGTATAGCTGAGCTACACGAGCGATAAGCCGCAGTTCGTTTACTCTTGCCAAAGTGGCATCCTCCAATTCAGGGTTGATCGCGCGCGATACTATCCTGAAAGGTTTCAGATTCAAAGAAGCGTTCGTTCAATGGCCACTTGCCATTTGGAAAGCTCTTCCTTGCGTCTGTCACTTGCCATTTTTGGCTGAATTTCCTGCCCATGCTGCCCAAGGGCACTGATAGCATCCAGGTCTGCCCAGAAGCCTGTCGCCAGACCCGCCAGATAGGCCGCTCCCTGCGCCGAGGCCTCGGTGCTTTCGCCCTGAATGACCGAATGATCGATGTAATCGGCGACCATGCCCATGAGGAATGGATTCTGGCTCGGACCGCCGTCCACAAACAGCTTGCCGATGCCATGACCTGAATTGGCCAGAATGATCTTGAAGACATCCTGTACCTGAAAAGCGATGCTTTCTGCTGCGGCGCGTGCCACATGGGCTTTGCCGCTGGCAAAGGAGAGGCCGCACATCAGGCCGCGTGCCGTCGAATTCCAATGGGGTGCTCCCAACCCGACATGGGCCGGAACCAGCACAACGCCTTGGGTATCCTCAACTGTTTGGGCCAGATCGAGCAGTTCCGTGACATCCTTCTGCCCCAAAAGCTCCGCCGTCCAGGGCAGAATGGATGCGCTCACCAATATGTTGCCCTCAAAGGCATAAGTCGGCGTGCCGTTGCGCGCCCATGCGATGGTGGTGGTCACCCCGCGTGGCGGCACGACAAATTCCGGCATCGTGGTCATCACCGATGAGCCCGTGCCAAAGGTTACCTTGCCATCGCCCAAGCCATAGGCGCCATGGCCGAACAGCGCTGCATGCGAATCGCCAATGGCTGAGGCGACCGGAATACCGTCAGGCAATCCGGGCACGCCGGTCGTATGAGTGAATATGTGCGAGGAATCCTGCACTTCGGGCAATACGGCCTTGGGCACGCCGAAGAGCTCGCACAGAGTATCGTCCCAGCAGGTTTCGGAAATGTTGAAAAGTTGGGTTCGTGCCGCATTGGATGCATCGCACTGGTGCAAACTGCCACCGGAAAAATTCCAGATCAGCCAGGAATCGACCGTGCCGATGCAGATCTCTTCCGGTGCTTTGTCCTTGCCGCAATTGTCCAGCAGCCAGCGCACCTTGGTAGCCGGGAAGAGCGGATCGAGCGGCAGGCCGGTGCGTTTGATGACTTCGTCTTCATGACCGGCCGCCTTCAGGCGCTCGCAGGCGTCCGAGGTGCGGCGACATTGCCAAGTGACAACCGGCCCCAGAGCCTTGCCTGTGGTCCGGTCCCAAGCGAGAACCGATTCGCGCTGGTTGGATATGCCAATGGCTTCCAACGCGACGTCCGGACCCGCTGCGAGACAATCGGCAATGGCCTTCAGGGTGCTGGTCCAGATGGTCTCAGCATCCTGTTCAACCCAACCGGACTGGGGATGGTTGATCGGCACAGGGCAGGAGCCCCTGGCAAGAATGTCTCCGGTTTTGGAAACCAGAATTGCCTTGCTGTTTGTCGTGCCTTCGTCAATGGCCAATATTGCCCTTTGCATCGCGTCCTCCTCAGACCCTGCTGCCCGGTTCTCCTCCCGTGCAGGGTCTGTCATCTGAGTCTTGGTTTCCAGAGGGAAACTCAGGCTTTCTTCTTTTTGATCAGCTCTTTGGCACTGGCCGCAAGCCCTTCAGGAGCCATCCCGAATTCATCCAGCAGGAAGCTGGCCGTACCAGTGGGTACAAAAATGCCGGGAACGCCGAGCCGTGTCATGGGAACTGGCACAGTCTCCACAACTACTTCGGCAACCGAGCTGCCCAATCCGCCAAAGATGGTGTGTTCTTCGCACGTCAGGATCGCGCCGGTCTCGCTAGCTGCTGCAATAATGGCGTCGCGATCAATGGGGCGAACGGTCGCCATATTGAGAACGCGAGCGGAAATGCCCTCGGCTGCCAGCAATTCGGCCGCTTTCACGGCGCGCACCGAAAGAATGCCATTGGCAATCAGCGTCACATCGCTACCCTCTTTGAGGGTGACGGCCTTGCCGAGCTCGAACTTGTAGTCGGCAGGGAGCAGATCTGGCACACCTTCCCGAGAAAGGCGCAGGAAGATCGGCCCCGTGGTTTCGGCGGCATAGGCAACCGCTGCTGCGGTTTCAATCGAATCACATGGGGCAACGATCGGCACATTGGGGATGGCACGGACCCACGCGAAATCTTCGGTGGAGTGGTGTGTCGGGCCAAGGGGGCCATAAGCCATGCCTGAGCTGATGCCGACCAGCTTCACATTGGTATTGGAATAGGCCACATCCGCCTTGATCTGCTCAAGGGCCCGTCCGGTCAGGAAGCAGGCCGCGCCGCAAACAAACGGAATCTTGCCGCCATTGGCCAGACCGGCGCCAACGCCGATCATATTCTGTTCGGCGATTCCGACATTGACCAGACGCTCTGGATATTTGTCCTTGAAGCCATTCAGCTTGGAAGACCCGACAGAATCGTTGCAAACGGCGACAATTTCCTGATTGGTCGCAGCCATGCCTTCAAGGGTCTGGGTGAAGGCATCTCGGCAGTCGTGGAGTTTTGCTTCTGACAAATTGCTCATGATACGGCCTCCTCCAGCTCGGCCATGGCCTGTTTATATTGGTCTGCGTCAGGAACCTTGTGGTGCCAGGCCACATTGTCGGACATGAAGGAAATGCCGTTGCCCTTGTTCGTGTGAGCGACGATGCATCTCGGTTTGCCCGGAACCACCTTGCTGGCGTCCAGCGCGGCGCAGATTTCTTCCATGTCATTGCCGTTGATTTCCTCGACAGCCCAGCCAAAGGCTTCAAGCTTGGGAGGAAGAGGGGCAATATTGTTCGTGTCTGCAAGACGAGCGCCCTGTTGCAGGCGGTTGTGGTCGATAATGAGGGTCAGATTGTCCAGTCCGAACTGGGCTGCGGCCATAATGGCTTCCCAGTTACTGCCTTCCTGCATTTCGCCGTCGCCGGTGATCACCACCGTGCGCCATGTATCCCCGCTGAGCTTGGCCGCTTTTGCCATGCCAACTGCGATTGGCAAGCCATGCCCCAGAGGGCCGGTGTTGGTTTCAACGCCCGGAACCTTGTTGCGGTTGGGGTGGCCATTGAGGCGTGAATGCGGCTTCAGGAAAGTGGAAATCTCTTCTGGATCGATAAATCCCCGTTTTGAGAGCGTGACATAGAGGGCAAGTGCAGCATGGCCCTTGCTGAGAATGAATCTGTCCCGTTTGGGATCGGTCGGGTTCTTTGGATCTACATTCAGAATGCGGAAATAGAGAGCTGTGAGGAGATCCGTTACCGACATTTCACCGCCGATATGCCCCGCGCCCGCTTCAAAGACAGCCCGCAGATCTCGCTGACGAATGTCATTGGCCATCTTTTTCAGTTCTAAGATATCCATGATTGGCTCCCTGAATAAATATTCTATAATAAATTAAAATGCATTTCAGAATCTGTGTCAAGAATTTTGTTTGGGATGATTGTGCTAAACTTTAGACTAAATAACGATTATCTCTTGTGTTTCTCGTGTTTTTCATTGACATTGAATCTGTGATCAGCTATGAAATTATTATCAACACTGAATATTTATGCAGTTTAAGGAAAATGGGAGGAATTGCTGTCATGATTTCAGTAGCACGGGGGCGTACATCCTCACCGTCTGTCTCAAGCCTGTTTTCTTTAGGTGGGGCAACTGGACCTCTTATCGGACTTCTATTGCTTTGCGCCTTTCTCAGCTTTGCGACGGATTCCTTCTTCACAGCGCGCAATCTTCTGAACGTTCTCGACCAGATCACGGTGCTCGGGATCATGGCCGTGGGCATGACCTTTGTCATTCTTATTGGCGGTATCGATCTGTCCGTTGGTTCAATTCTGGCTCTGTCCATGATGGTCATGGGCTATCTATCCAATGAATTGGGCATGGCGCTGCCATTGGCAATTGTTATTGCCCTGTTTGCGTCAGCCGCAGCCGGAGCAGTGACTGGGTTGCTGATTACGGAATTCAGCGTTCCAGCCTTCATTTCCACGCTTGCCATGATGTCGGTCGCGCGCGGTCTGGCCAATATGATTACAGATGGTCAGCAGATCGTCGGTTTTCCGGGCTGGTTCAACCTGCTGGCAATCATTCGCCATGGCGGCTTTCTGACCGTGACTGTCGGCTTGATGCTGATTGTCTTTGCCGCCGGATGGATTTTCCTGCGCAACACCACGGGCGGTCGCTGCCTTTATGCAATCGGTGGCAATCAGGAAGTGGCGCGTCTGGCCGGTATCAATGTGCGTCTATCCACCATCCTCGTCTACATCACTTCGGCGGTTCTTTCCGGTCTCGCAGGTATCGTACTGGCCGCAAGGCTTGACTCGGTTCAGCCAAGCTCGGGTGTTTCCTACGAGCTGGATACGATTGCTGCCGTGGTTATCGGCGGCGCCAGCCTCAGCGGTGGTACCGGCGGCATAGCCGGAACGGTGATCGGTGTGCTGGTGATTGGTGTCTTGCGCAACGGCCTCAATCTGCTGGGGGTCTCTCCCTTCACGCAGCAGGTGGTTATCGGGGTCGTGATTGCTTTGGCAGTGGCTGCCGAAGTGCTCAAGAAAAAGAAGGGATAGGAATTTGGCATCGTGCCAAAAATGGTGGTGAGCACGGGCCACCACCAGCCGGCGCAAGCCGGAAAATTCCAGACACGTTGTTGTTGGAGGCAGTGTCTGGGTCTTAACGGAGGAGAAATATCACATGAAACTCAAACATTCCCTGTTTGCAGCCGCTGCTATTGTAGCAACCGCTCTGACACCAGTAAGTAGTTCTGCAGCAGAACTTCAAAAGCTCGGTCTCGCAGTCGCCAACCTTCAGGCCAACTTCTTCAACCAAATTAAGATGTCGGTTGAAGCCTATTCCAAAGAAAAAGGCCTTGAACTCATCATCGTTGACGCCAAGGGCGATAGCGCAACCCAGGTTAGCCAGGTTCAGGATCTGCTCACGCAGGATATCCAGGCCTTGATTTATGTTCCCGCAGGTGCCGCAGCCGCTGCTGTGCCAACCCGTCTGGCTCATGCTCAGGGTGTTCCCGTCATCAACATTGACCGTAACCCTGAAGGCGCACCGGGCGACACCTTCATCGCTTCCGATTCGGTCGCTTCTGCCAAGGAAATCTGCAACTATGCCTTCGAGCAGGTTGGCGGAAAAGGCACCATGCTGATCGTGCATGGCCAGAAAGGCACCACCCCTGAAGTAGATCGCACCAAAGGCTGCATGGAAGCCAAGGAAAAGTTCCCGGATATCACCATTGCTTCTGAGCAATATAGCCAGATGTGGTCACAGGACGAAGGCTTCCAGATCACCCAGAACATGCTGCAGGCTCATTCTGACGCAACCATCGTTTGGGGACAGGCAGACGCTCTGGCCCTTGGTGCAGCACAGGCTGTGAAAGTTGCCAACCTGCCGCAGGATATTTTCGTCTTCGGCTTTGACGGTGATACCGCAGCGCTTGAAGCTCTGCGTGACGGCGTTTTCGATGCAACCAGCACCCAGCGCACCCAGTATTTCGGTCGTCTGGCCGTGGATAGCGCCATCAAGCTTGTCGCTGGTGAAGAAGTTCCGAAACTGCAGCTGCTGCCGGCAACTCTGACCACAAAGGACAATGTTGGCCCGTTCATCGAAAATCATCCTTGATCGGATCTGACGTCTGATTGTTCGATAATGGCTGGATAAGGGAGGGCCCGAAATGGCTGAGGTCAAATCTCCAATTCTTTCTCTTCGTCAAATCAAGAAGAGTTATGGACCGTTGCAGATTCTTCATGGCATCGATCTTGATATTCATGAAGGAGAAGTGGTTGCGCTGTTGGGAGAAAACGGAGCCGGTAAATCAACGGTGTCCAACATCATCTGCGGAACCATCCGGCCAAGTTCGGGCTCAATGACATGGCGAGGCGCGGAATACGCGCCCGCCAACCCTCGCGAGGCAATCGATTCCGGGCTGGGTCTGATCCATCAGGAGCTAAGATTGCTCCCCCATCTCACGATTGCAGAAAATGTCTTTGTGGGGCGCTGGCCTAAATCCCGCGGTCAGATTGACCGCAAGGCCATGGAGCGCAAGGCGCAAGAACAGCTGGAACGGCTGGGTCTTGATCTGCCTGCGAACCGCAAGGTCGAGGGGCTTTCCACGGCCAATCAGCAGTTGGTGGAAATTGCCAAGGCGCTCACCCTCAATGCAAGATTGCTCATTCTGGATGAACCGACAGCAGCCCTCGGCGATGCCGAGACGGAATTGCTGTTCAAGCAAATCGATCGCCTTCGGGCCGATGGCGTCGGTATCATCTATATTTCGCACCGCCTGGAAGAGATCCGGCGCATCGCTGACCGCATTGTGGTCATGCGCGACGGCGCCAAGGTGCAGGAATTCGACAAGGGCGATGTACCCGTCCGCACCATTGTTGAAAGTATGGTGGGCCGCGAACTGGGTCGCATGTTCCCGCACTTCCCGCCGGTTGGTGACGACGTGACCTTTGAGGTCAAGGATCTCACATCGGCGCTGGATGCGTTCCATGATGTCAGCTTCAAGGTGCATAAAGGCGAAGTGTTCGGCATTGCCGGGCTGGTCGGGGCAGGGCGCACCGAACTGGTTCGCGCCATCACTGGGGCCGACCCGATTTCCGCCGGCAGCATTTATCTCGATGGCAAGGATGTCACGCCGCGCAGTCCGGGCCAATCCATTCGCAATGGCATTGTGCTGGTACCAGAAGATCGCAAGTTGCAGGGATTGGTGCTGGAACACAGCATCTCAGAAAATATCGGCTACGCCAACATGAAGGCCGTTGCGCCCAAAAAATGGGTGAGCAAGAAGGCTATCGATAGTTTTGCAGCGGCCAATATCCATCGCTTCGGAGTGAAGGGGCAGGGACATCAGAATGCCGATGAAATGTCTGGCGGCAACCAGCAGAAGGTGGTGTTGGCCAAATGGCTGGCGACCGATCCGAAAGTGGTTGTTCTGGATGAGCCGACCCGTGGCATTGATGTTGGGGCCCGTTCGTCCATCTATGACATCATTGTCGAGCTGTCAGCAAAAGGGATCTGCGTGATCGTTGTCAGTTCCGACCTTGAAGAAGTGCTGGGTGTTTCCAACCGGATTCTGGTGATGGCCGAAGGCAGACAAGCCGGAATTCTGGATCGCGCAAATGCAAATGACGTGTCAGTGATGGAACTGGCTACCAGCTAGCTCGTCTGGCAGAGAATTTCCTCGTTCGTATATGGGAGAAAGATATGTCCGAATTTAACTTCAATGCGCCAGCAATGTTTAATCTGGGCGGGCGTGTGGCTCTGGTAACCGGCGCTGGCAGTGGCATTGGACAGCATATTGCCATTGGTCTGGCCCAGTGTGGCGCAGATGTTGCGTGCCTGGACCGCCGTGAAGATGATGGCCTTGCCAAGACGCTTGATGCCATCACGGCGGTTGGTAAAAAGGCAATCGCCATCACCGCTGATGTGACCAACAAGGACTCCCTTGTCGAGGCTGTTGCCAAAACGGAAGCCGAGCTTGGAGATCTGGCCATCGCGGTTAACTCCGCTGGTATCGCCAACGCCAATCCGGCGGAGGAAATGAGCGAAGAGCAGTTCCAGACCCTGATGGACATCAACCTCAAGGGGGTCTTCCTCTCCTGTCAGGCTGAAGCCAACGCAATGCTCAAGCATGGCAAGGGCGCCATCGTCAACATCGCCTCCATGTCTGGTGTAATCGTCAACCGCGGCCTGATGCAGGTGCATTACAATTCCTCCAAGGCTGGCGTCATTCATCTGACCAAGAGCATGGCAATGGAATGGGTTGATGGGGGCCTGCGTGTGAATGCCATCAGCCCGGGTTACACGGCAACGCCAATGAACACGCGCCCCGAAATGGTGCACCAGACCAAGGAATTTGAAGACCAGACGCCGATGCATCGTATGGCCAGCGTGGAAGAAATGGTTGGTCCAACCATCTTTCTTGCCAGTGATGCTGCCTCCTACTGCACGGGTGTGAACCTGCTGGTGGATGGTGGCTTCTGCTGCTGGTGAGTGGCGAAAAAGAGAATTCCGGAACGCTAAGTCCGGATGAGGATTGACTGGCACCTCCCTTGCAATCCTTTCTTGCCTAAGTACCTTCTCCTTCAGCAAGAATAGCTCCAGTCAATTCAAGTGCCTGCTTGTAAAAGCAGGCACTTTTTTATTCGATGCAACGATGCCTTTCATGCCGCACCCATAGACAGGAAAGACCGCTTCATAGAATAATTTTGCCACAACGCCTGTCCAATATGGGGCTTGGGGTAGTCTGTTTCGTTGCATATTTGAACCGTAGCGAAATTTTTCTATTCTATCGCACAAGTTGGTACAGGATTTCTCGTAGTCCCCCATCGAATTACCTACATTGTGGTCAAGAGATTTAATGCTAGGGATGAACGATCCATACGCTTGCCCCGATCCCGATCAGGGATCTTGCAGGGAAAGAGCGTGCATGACGTTCTAAATGCGAGGAACAAAAATGGCCCACACTCCGAAAACCACTGAAGGCCGCGGCCGGATCTATGATTCCATCATCGACACCATCGGCAACACACCACTGGTGCGGTTCGACAAGATTGCTGCCAAGCATGGCGTCAAGGCAAACCTGATCGGCAAGCTAGAATTCTTCAACCCGCTTGCAAGCGTCAAGGATCGCATCGGCGTCAATATGATTGAAGCCATGGAAGACGATGGCAAGATCGAGCCGGGCAAAACCACCCTGATCGAGCCGACATCCGGTAATACCGGCATTGCACTTGCTTTCACGGCAGCTGCCAAGGGCTATCGCCTCATTCTGGTCATGCCGGAAACCATGTCCATCGAGCGCCGCAAGATGTTTGCCTATCTGGGTGCCGAGCTGGAGCTGACCGAAGGACCCAAAGGCATGAAGGGTGCGATTGCGCGCGCAGAAGAGCTGGTCAATGAAATTGACAATGCCATCATTCCGCAGCAGTTCCAGAATGCCGCCAACCCTGAAATTCATCGCAGCACCACCGCCGTAGAAATCTGGAATGACACCAACGGGGAAGTGGACGCGCTAGTCTCCGGCGTGGGCACCGGCGGCACCATCACCGGTGTCGGCTCTGAGCTCAAGGCTCGCAAGTCAGATCTGAAGGTGGTGGCGGTTGAACCTTCAGACAGTCCGGTTCTCTCTGGTGGCAAACCCGGGCCACACAAGATTCAGGGCATCGGCGCGGGCTTTGTGCCTGATGTTCTGGACACCAGCCTCATTGATGAAATCATTCAGGTTTCCAATGAAGATGCTTTTGCCTTTTCGCGTGAATTGGCCCGCACAGAAGGTGTGCCAGTTGGCATTTCATCCGGTGCCGCATTGGCTGCAGCTATCGAATTGGGCAAACGGGATGAATTTGCCGGTAAAAATATCGTCATTATCATTCCAAGCTTTGCCGAGCGTTATCTGTCCACTGCCTTGTTTGATGGAATTGGAGAATAAGAAAACCGAAAATTGTTCCAATTCCGAAACATTTTCTGAGTGCATTGGCCGTGGTGGGATCATATTTCCCCACCACGGCTTTTTACTATCTGTGATATGGTTCATGCATCTTTTTGAATCGCAATTGATTTGCATGAGGGACCGTGTACTTCTGCTTCTTTTGTCCGTAGAGCGAGCACAGTCCCTGCAATTAAAATGGAGATGGCGCTTCTGTCTGGAACGACAGGAAAGCCGCCCGTAAAGACCCGAACAGAATGGTGATGGAATGACCCGATTTTCGAACTGTCTCGCCCTATCGCTGCTTGCAGCGTCTGCCGCAGCACTGGCCGGACCGGTGATGGCAGGAGACGCAGCCGAATTTCGGTCCCATGGTTTCTCAGATGATGAGCGGGGCCGCTATTTTGCCTTTGAGGAATTTGGCGTGGAGAATGGCCCCCACTATCCTTATTCCAATATCTATATCGTTGATCTGGCGACGGATAAGTGGGTGCCAGATACGCCGGTGCGCGTGCGTTTGGAAGAAGAAGGCGAAACTCCGATCGTGGCCCGCGTCAAGGCATTTGAACAAGCCACGCCCATTATGCAGCAATATCAGATTTCCAATTCCGGCGTGGTTCTGGCCGCTTCGCCCGTCAGTGAGGTGGGGGAAAAGGCCATCATGCGTTTCCAGAAGACATCGCAGCCTCTGTTAGGCAACAGTGCGTCTCCCTATACCCTTGAGATCGACACCAAGGATGTAAGGGATCTGAACGGGTGCGAAATGGGTGGCGGCACGGTAACCGGTTTTGCGCTGACTCTGACCACGCCCACAGGCGAGACCCGACAGCTGCATGACGAGACGTCGGCTCCACGCTCGCGCGGCTGTCCGCTCGACTATCACCTCTCGGCTGTCTTTGCGCCAACGCGGATGGAAGCGCAGACCCATGCGGTGGCGCTGGTGGGTGTCTTCAGTCAGACCGATGACGGGCAGGATTTGCGCTATATCGCGGTGCCCTTCTCTTTTTGATCGATCCTCAGGGGAATGAAAGCCACGCCATGCTGAGCAAAGACGAACTGGAACGCTACGCCCGTCACATTCTGCTGAGGGATGTGGGCGGTCCGGGCCAACAAAAGCTGAAGGCAGCCAAGGTGCTAGTCGTCGGGGCAGGAGGGCTTGGCTCGCCTCTTCTGGCCTATCTGGCTGCGGCGGGTGTTGGAACTCTTGGCATCGTGGATGATGACACAGTGGCCCTCTCCAATCTGCAAAGGCAGATCATTCATGATAGTGAAGCGGTTGGCACGTTGAAGGTGGAGAGCGCAGAAACCAGCCTTGCGCGCATCAATCCTCATGTGATGGTGCAGCCTCATGCCATGCGTCTTGACGAGGCAAACGGCAAGGCACTGCTGCAGTCCTACGACCTGGTGGTCGATGGCACAGACAATTTTGATACCCGCTATCTGGTGGCAGAGCTATGTGAAGAGGCCTGCAAGCCTCTGATCACGGGTGCGGTGGGCATGTTTGACGGATCTATCACCACGCTGAAACCCTATGAGACGGATGCGCAAGGTCGCCTCAACCCACGTTATCAAGATCTGTTCCCGAACCGGCCTGCGCCGGGCTCCATTCCCGCCTGTGCCGAAGCGGGCATTCTTGGCGCTCTGACTGGCGTCATCGGCTCCATGATGGCGCTTGAGATCATCAAGGAGATTGTGGGCCTTGGGGAAGGGCTCGTTGGCCGCCTCATCCTGTATGATGCGCGGGCGAGCCGCTTTGAAACCATCCGCTATCGGCGCCGTAAGGAGTGATAAGGCTTGGTCCTCACACCATGGATGGCAACACTCTGTCCGGTGGCCTGTGCCCATCAATGAAGGCCTTGATATTGATGATCACCTTCTCCCCCATATCCATACGGCCCTCTTCCGTGGCCGACCCCATATGAGGCATGAGCACCACGCGCTCCGATCTGGCCAGCTTTGGGTTGATCTTAGGCTCATTCTCGAACACATCGAGCCCTGCGCCAGCGATGTCGCCATTCTCGATCAGGCGGGCCAGTGTCTGTTCGTCAATCACCTCGCCGCGTGCTGTATTGACGATATAGGCGTCTTTGTTGACCAGCTTGAGTCGTCGGGCTGAGAGCAGATGATAGGTGGCTGGCGTGTGGGGGCAGTGAATTGATATGACATCCATTCGCGCCAGCATCTGGTCAAGGCTCTCCCAGTAGGTCGCTTCCAGGTCATATTCCACATCTTCTGAGAGGCGCCGCCGATTGTGATAATGGATCTGCATGCCGAAGGCCTTGGCCCGTCGTGCCACGGCTTGCCCGATGCGCCCCATGCCGATGATGCCCAGCCGCTTGCCCCAGACGCGCTTGCCCAACATCCAAGTGGGCGACCAGCCCGGCCAGTCCTTATGTTCTTTCAAATAGAGCATGCCTTCGGCAAAGCGCCTTGGCACAGCTAGAATGAGCGACATGGCCATGTCGGCTGTGTCTTCTGTCAGAACGCCGGGCGTGTTGGTCACGGTGATGTTGCGGGCATTGGCTGACAGGACATCGATATTGTCGATACCATTGCCGAAATTGGCGATCAGCTTGAGATTTTCTCCCGCCTGCGAGAGAAGATGCGCGTCGATGCGGTCTGTAACCGTTGGCACAAGAATGTCAGCATGTTTGACCGCCTCGACCAGTTGCGCCTGACTCATTGGTTTGTCATCTTCCTTCAGACGCGTATCAAACAATTCGCGCATCCGCGTTTCCACAGCAGCTGGGAGTTTGCGGGTAACGACCACAATCGGCTTTTGTCTCGCCATAGGTTTGCCCTATTCCTGCCTCATAGCATCACCCGTTTCCAGCAGCGATATTGGCTAAAACACACAGAGAATTCGGTTTTCTGGTGTTTATCCTTTTCGCTTAAAGAAGCGTATTCAGGTGAATTTCTTCGATTTTCAGCATGCCAACAGCACGCCATTCCGCTTTGTGAAGTCAGGATAGGATCAATTCAGAGTGAATTTGATATCCGTGTCTTCTCAAGGGGCCGTGATAACTTGCAAAAAATCGCAATAAATTCAATCGCAGGCACCCTTTGGAATGCTATAGGGAATGCCCCTGTCATGACCAGTCATCCCATGGTTTGAGATGTGCCGAACTTATGCATGCAGGTCACTCAGGGTTAAAAGATTCTTTATTGCAGTGGTGTAGCTTCGACTCTGTCGAATTGAGGAACGCCAAGTAGGAAAGCAGCGCAGAGGCAAGATGAAAAAGAGACCGTTCATTGCACAATGGATTGCGGCGATATGCTTGATCGCCATCGCTGACCTGCCAGCCCATGCTCAGGGCACCACCATAGGGCCGTCCGGGCTGAAGATTCCCAGGTTTGTCTCTTTGAAGTCTGATCGCGTCAATGTGCGGGGCGGTCCATCCACGGACCATAAGGTGAAATGGGTTTTCCGTCGCGCCGGTCTGCCGGTGGAAATTGTGCATGAGTTTGAAAACTGGCGCCAGATTCGCGATTCCGAAGGGGAAGAAGGCTGGGTCTACCATTCCCTTCTTTCCGGGCGACGCACGGCCCTTATCAGCCCCTGGCAGACTGCAGGCACTTTGGTGGACCTGCTCAGAAACCCGGCCGAAGATGCGCCGGTGGCGGCCAAGGCTCAGGTTGGCGTACAGGTGGATATCACAGAGTGTGAAAGAGGCTGGTGTGAAGTCGCCGTGCAGAGCTACAGCGGTTGGCTGAAGGCGAATCTCCTCTGGGGCGTCTATCCCAATGAAGAGATCAACTGAATTCTCTCACGGGCGTCCATGGCGATCCTGTGGCATCTGCATGAGCAGGTGTCTGTATGAGCATGTGACTGGCAGTTGATTGCCCGAAGGCATGCCGGCTTCCAGCCCGACTTCTTTCCAGTTAAACAAAAGGCGCTCACCGATTGCTCGGGAGCGCCTTTTTATTTCATTCAAGAAGGGGAAAGCCTTAGTCGGCTTTCTTTTCTTCCTGTTTGATTTCTTCGCCGGTTTCCTGATCAACCACTTTCATGGACAGGCGAACCTTGCCGCGATCATCAAAGCCGAGCAGCTTGACGAAGACGCTGTCGCCTTCTTTCACAACGTCGGTCACCTTGTTGGTGCGCTGTGGGGTCAGCTGGGAGATGTGAACCAGACCATCGCGTGCGCCGAAGAAGTTCACGAAAGCACCAAAGTCAACGGTTTTGACAACCTTTCCTTTGTAGATAACGCCAACTTCAGGTTCAGCAGCAATGGAGTTGATCCAGTTGATCGCTGCGGTGATGGCTGCGCCGTCAGAAGAAGCAACCTTGATGGTGCCGTCGTCGCTGATGTCGACTTTGGCGCCGGTTTTTTCAACGATCTCACGGATGACCTTGCCGCCAGAACCGATGACTTCACGGATCTTGTCGACAGGGATCTTCAGGGTTTCGATGCGTGGTGCGAATTCGCCAACTTCAGCGCGAGCTTCGCCCAGAGCCTTGCTCATTTCGCCCAGAATGTGCAGACGACCACCCTTTGCCTGTTCCAGAGCGACCTGCATGATCTCTTCGGTGATACCGTCGATCTTGATGTCCATCTGCAGGGAGGTGATGCCTTCCGAGGTGCCGGCAACCTTGAAGTCCATGTCGCCGAGGTGATCTTCGTCACCAAGGATGTCGGAAAGAACAGCAAAGTCGTCGCCTTCCTTGATCAGGCCCATTGCGATACCGGCAACAGGAGCCTTCAGAGGAACACCGGCATCCATCAGCGCCAGAGAGGTGCCGCAAACGGTCGCCATGGAAGAGGAACCGTTGGATTCGGTGATGTCGGAAACAACACGCAGGGTGTATGGGAATTCATGATGGGCAGGCAGCATAGGATGCACAGCGCGCCATGCCAGCTTGCCATGACCGATTTCGCGACGGCCCGGAGACCCGATGCGGCCAGCTTCACCAACAGAGAACGGGGGGAAGTTGTAATGCAGCAGGAAGGTTTCCTTGTAAGTGCCAGCCAGAGAATCGACGAACTGTTCGTCATCACCGGTACCAAGGGTCGCAACCACCAGAGCCTGCGTTTCACCACGGGTGAACAGAGCAGAACCATGGGTACGAGGCAGCTTGCCAACTTCGGAAACGATCGGGCGAACGGTCTTCAGATCGCGACCATCGATACGACCACCGGTCTTGATGATCTGGCCACGAACGATCTTGGCTTCAGCCTTTTTGAACAGATCGCCAACGATAACAGCATCAGCTGCATTTTCGTCTTCCGGATTGCACAGGGTTGCCATGACTTTTTCTTTTGCCGCATCAACTGCAGCATAGCGTTCGGTCTTGGCAGCAATCTTGAAAGCAGCCTGAAGGTCTTCACCAGCGATTTCTTCAACCTTGGCAGCCAGCTCGGAATAGTCCGGCATGGAGAATTCGCGAGGCTCTTTGGCAGCTTTTTCAGCAAGGCGGATGATGGCGTCGATAACCGGCTGGAAGCCTGCATGACCGAACATCACGGCCTTCAGCATGGTTTCTTCGGTCAGGTTCTGCGCTTCGGATTCAACCATCAGAACGGCATCGTTGGTACCGGCAACAATCAGATCCAGTTTGGAATCTTCCATCGAGTCGATGGCCGGGTTGAGAACGAATTCGTCATTGATGAGACCAACGCGAGCACCGCCGATCGGGCCCATGAAAGGAACACCGGAAAGGGTCAGCGCTGCGGAAGCGGCAACCATAGCCAGAATGTCTGGGTCATTGACCATGTCATGGCTGACAACGGTGATGATGACCTGTGTCTCGCATTTATATCCATCAACGAACAGCGGACGGATCGGACGGTCAATCAGACGAGAGGTGAGGGTTTCTTTTTCGCTTGGACGGCCTTCACGTTTGAAGTAGCCACCCGGAATTTTACCGGCAGCGTAGGTTTTTTCCTGATAGTTGACGGTAAGCGGGAAGAAGTCGAGGCCCGGCTTAGGCTGTTTTGCAGACACAACGGTCGCAAGAACAGTGGTTTCGCCAAGGGAAGCCAGAACAGCGCCGTCAGCCTGACGAGCAACTTGACCGGTTTCCAGAACGAGCTTCTGCCCGCCCCAATCGATTTCTTCACGTTGAATATCGAACATTCAAATGTCCTTTCCTGTATGCCCGGCATATCGGATATATGGGGCATCGATCTAACTCTATTTGATCACGGGCAAGACAACGAGCGGCTTCAGCACTTTGTGGCGCTTGGGCAAAGCGGCTGGCAATCCTGCCTGTGAACGATGGTGAATCAGAAAATCCGATTGCACCAATTTTTAAACCACTCCGGCAGGGTTATGCCAGAGCAACGGGAGGGTTTCCCTTTGGCATTTCGTTTATCGCTCAAGCGCACAACGAAAATGCGTACGATCTGGAAATAACGTCAATCCTTTGAAAAGTAGCACTATCAAAAGGGTTGCGGATCGTACAATTTGAAAACGCGGCGACCGGCAGGCCACCGCGTTTATCAGAGAATTAACGACGCAGTCCGAGGCGTTCGATCAGCGACTGGTAACGTGCCACGTCTTTGGCTTTGACATAGTCAAGCAACTTACGACGCTGGGAAACCAGTTTCAGAAGGCCACGACGGGAGTGGTTATCTTTCTTGTGAGACTTGAAATGCTCAGTCAAGTTGATGATCCGCTCGGTAAGAACAGCGACCTGTACCTCTGGGGAACCGGTATCGCCATCTTTGGTGGCATATTCCTTGATCAGCTCTTGCTTGCGTTCAGCAGTAATCGACATCGGTTTCTCCTTTAGTTCTTTGGCTCGGCATCGCTTGAAAAGACAGGCGGATGCTCAGGCAGATTGAAAACGCGCCTAGGCCAGAGTTCTCCTTCGATCACTTCACATATGGCCACCAGCAATCCTGCATTCATGGCCGCGACGTGACCGTCGATTGGAGCGTCCTGTCCACGCAGCAAAACCGATTGTCCTCGGCGTAATCTTGCTGCGGCATTCCTGTTTATGGCCAGAGCCGGGATGTCGTCCAGCGCGGTCTCAACAGGAAGCAAGGCAGAGGCGAGCCCGGGCTCGCCGGGCGCACTATGGCTCAACTGTTCCAGATCGTCCAGCGAAATAAGCATTTCTTCGGTAAATGGACCTGAAATGAGCCGACGCAGGGCCACAACATGGCCACGCGTTCCGAGATGTCGCCCAATATCCCGTGCCAGAGACCTGACATAGGTGCCCTTGGAACATTCGGCGACAAAAACTGCAGTATCCTCGTCCGGTGCTTCGAGGAGTTCAAGATGATGAATGGTAACCGGGCGGGCGGCGAGTTTGACCTCTTCGCCATCGCGCGCCAGATCATAGGCGCGTTCGCCATTCACCTTGATGGCGGAAAAGGCAGGGGGAACCTGCATGATCTCGCCGGAAAAATGCTCAAGGGCAGCTTCGATTTCCTCTTCGGTCGGGCGGTGGGCCGAGCTGTCGATCAACTCGCCTTCCGCGTCATCCGTCGAGGTCTCTTCGCCCCAGCGCACCGTGAATTCATATTCCTTGTAGCCATCCATGACGAAGGAAACCGTCTTGGTGCCCTCGCCAATGGCAATCGGCAAGCAGCCGGAAGCCAACGGGTCAAGGGTGCCAGCGTGGCCAGCCTTCTTGACATTGAAGATACGCTTGATCGCACCAACAGCCTGCGTCGAGGTCATGTTGAGCGGCTTGTCCAGAGCGATCCATCCATGCACGTCGGTTCGGCGCTTGGCGCGGAATTGCTGCTTCTTTTTCTTCTTCGGTTTCGGGGCTTCGCTTGTCTGTTCTTCAGATGCGGAGCCCGCCTGCTGCATATCTTCGCTCATCTTGGCTCCTACTTGTCGTCAGTATCGTCTTCAGATGCATCGTCTTCGTGATGCAGATCTCTCTGAACAAGGGGCGAATCGAGCAGCGCATCAATGCGGGAAGCCTCATCAAAGGTCTCGTCATAGCGAAAGCGCAAGTCGGGCGTATGCTTGAGCGTCAGGTCACGCCCCAGACGGCCGCGCAGATATTTCTTGTGGCCGTTGAGCGCATCCACGATGGCTTTTTCTTCACCGGGCGCACCAAGCGGCATGACAAAGGCGGTTGCCAATGTCAGATCCGGGCTCATGCGCACTTCGGGGATGGAAATCACGAATTGTTCCAGAAACGGATCGATGATCTCGCCCCGGGTGAGGCATTCGGATAAGGATTTTCGAACCAGTTCGCCTACGCGCAACTGGCGCTGGGACGGCATGCCGCCGCCCTTGCGAGAACTACGTCCCATAAGATGTCCTAATTGTTGGAGGCTATGGGCGGGATTGGACCGGCCAAGCCTGAAATCACGTCAGCCATGCGGCTTCATGCGTTAGGTATATTAAAAATGGCAAAGGTCAAGGGAAAACCCTCGACCTTTGCCCGATTGCGTTAACAAAAGATCCTTAGAGCGTCCGGGCGATCTCTTCCACACGGAAGCATTCGATCTGATCGCCAGCGCGCAGGTCCTGATAGCCTTCGAAGGCCATACCGCATTCCTGCCCAACGCGCACTTCCTTGACTTCGTCCTTGAAGCGCTTGAGGGTCGACAGCTTGCCGGTATGGATAACAACATCATCACGCAGCAGACGCACGCCGGTGCCACGTTCCACCACACCTTCGGTGACGCGACAGCCAGCAACCTTGCCGACTTTGGTGATGTTGAACACTTCTAGAATTTCCGCGTAACCGATGAAGGTTTCGCGAACTTCTGGGCTGAGCATACCGGACATTGCCGCTTTCACATCATCGGTCAGATCGTAGATGATGTTATAGTAGCGGATTTCGACGCCTTTCTGCTCGGCAGCCTGCTTGGCCTGTACGTTTGCACGCACGTTAAAGGCAATGATCGGAGCGCCGGATGCAGCCGCAAGGGTCACATCGGATTCGGTCACACCACCAACACCGGAATGCAGGATCTGTGCGGAAACCTCTTCGTTGCCGATGCCGTCGAGTGCGCCGATAATGGCTTCGACAGAGCCTTTCACGTCGCCCTTGATGACAAGCGGGAAGGACTGGCTGTCGCCGCTTTCCTTCAGGTTGCTCAGCATCTGTTCCAGAGACCCGCGGTTGGCCTTGGCTGCGGCAAGATCCTTGTTCTTGCGGACACGATAGTCGGTGATCTCGCGAGCGCGGCCTTCGGTCTCAACAACAGCGAACTGGTCACCAGCGTCAGGTGCGGCGTCAAAGCCCAGAATCTCGACCGGTTTGGACGGCTCTGCCTCTTCAACCTTTTCGCCTTGATCGTCGATCAGAGCGCGAACTTTACCCCAATGCTCACCGGCAACAACGATGTCGCCAACCTTGAGGGTACCATTCTGCACCAGAACCGTTGCAACTGGGCCACGGCCTTTGTCGAGCTTGGCTTCAACCACGATACCGTCGGCTTCCCTGTTCGGGTTGGCCTTGAGTTCAAGCAGTTCGGACTGCATCAGAATGGCATCGAGAAGATCTTCCAGATGCAGCTGTTCCTTGGCAGACACTTCCACTTCGAGAACGTCGCCGCCCATGCTTTCGACAAACACACCATGCTGAAGCAACTCGTTGCGAACGCGGGTCGGATCTGCTGCTGGCAGATCTATCTTGTTCACTGCCACGATGATTGGCACTTCAGCGGCCTTGGCGTGGTTGATCGCCTCAATGGTCTGCGGCATGACGCCATCGTCTGCAGCAACCACGAGAATGACGATATCAGTCGACTGAGCACCGCGGGCACGCATTTCGGTAAAGGCAGCGTGGCCTGGCGTATCGATGAAGGTGATCTTCTGATCATTCTGCGTAACCTGATAGGCACCGATATGCTGGGTAATGCCGCCAGCTTCGCCGCGTACCACATTGGCATGGCGAATGGCATCAAGCAGCGAGGTCTTGCCGTGGTCAACGTGACCCATGATGGTCACGACAGACGGACGGGATACCATTTCATCTGCGGCGTCTTTCTTGTCGAACAGACCTTCCTCAACGTCAGATGCGGCAACGCGTTTAACAGTGTGGCCCAGTTCTTCGGCCACCAGCTGTGCGGTATCAGCATCCAATACATCGACGGTTTTGACCATCATGCCCTGTTTCATCAGGATCTTGATCACGTCGACGGCGCGTTCGGTCATACGCTGGGCCAGTTCCTGCACCGTGATGGTTTCAGGAATAACCACTTCGCGGAAGACCTTTTCGCGCGGCGCATCGTGCTGGGCGCCTTTTTGCTTTTGACGACGACGGCGCATGGAGGCGAGTGAACGCTCGCGCTGCTCGTCGGCATTGAGCGCATTGGTCAAGGTCAGTTTGCCACGACGACGCTGCGCATCAGAACGTGGTTTGGCTGGCGTGGCTGTCCGGGCATTATCGTCAGGACGTGGCTTCTTTGGCACAGGCTTGAGGGTTTTTGCGCCCGGTTTTGCTTCAACCGACGCATCCGGTGCAACAAAGCCTTCTCCTGCAGACGCACGAGCACCACCTCGTTGTGGGCGGTTGATCTTGGCGCCTGGACGGGCTCCGGAGCGATCATCATCACCCTCGCGACGCGGGCCACGTGGCTTGGCTGGACGTTTGTCAGCACTAGGCTTGGCATCGCGTGCCGGGCGGTCACCTTGCGGACGATCCCCTCTTGGTGCGCGATCGGCCGGTTTGCCTGAGCGTTCCTTGGAGCGAGGCTGAGCATCACCCTTAGCTTCGGTAGGTGCCTTGGCTGGCTTGGTCTCAGCTTTTGCCGCTTCGGCAGCTTCGCGAGCCTTGCGCTCTTCTTCAACCTTCTTCGCTTCGGCTTCTTCTTTGGCCTTCTGCACTGCAGCGGCCTCTTCTTCGGCTTTGCGTTTGGCTTCTTCTTCAGCTTTGCGTGCAGCTTCAACCTTGCGCTTGGCTTCTTCTTCTTTCTTGCGCTGCTCCATTTCGCGCGCGCGGACTTTCGCCGCTTCAAGCGCCTGGAGGCGTTTCGCATTTTCCGAAGACGTCAGATTGCGCTGACCGGTCGCATTGTTGCCACCGTTGCCCTGATTGTTGCCGTTGCGATTGCGCTGGCGCTGGCCGCGACCACCCGAGCCCTTGCCCTGGTTGGCGCCATTGCCGCCGTTGCCACCGCCCGAACGGTTATCCGAGCCGCGATTTTGCGGCTGACCGGAAGCGGCGGCTGGCTTGTCTGCAGACTTGGGCGCAGCTTCGCTGGCGGCCGGCTTGCCGCCAGTCGTCTGCTTCGTTTCACCTGGTGCAGTGAACCGCCGCTTTCGTTTTTCAACAACAACGGCCTTCGATCGGCCATGAGAAAAACTCTGGCGTACGGTGCCTTGCCCCACATTCTTGCCCAGAGACAATGTCTTTTTCTCTGACGGGCTATTGTTGTCGCTGCTGTTTTCGTTGCTCATTTCTCGGTCAATACCCTTCACTGCCTCCCTCAAGAGGCCTGTCCAGCGGTTCGGTCGTCCGGACCGCTGTTAGAATCCGGTTCACTTGGTTGCAAGTAGGCTTCCAGCACCGCAACCTGTTTGATGAAGCTCTTGCTCGCCGAACCGGCGATCAAGGCAGCATGTACCACATTTCCGTATCCAAGCGCGTTACTTAACGCCTCAGCGCTGAATCTGCGAACAATAGGCAGTTCGCAGTCGCTGCCATAATGGCGCCGTACGGCTTGGGACAGTTTCTTCTGTCCGTCTTCTGCAGCATCTGCCGCATGTATTAGTCCAATTGCACCCCTTTGTGCAATGGACGTTTCTACCTTTGCAAAGCCGGTCACGATCTGTCCGGCTTTTCGCGTCATGGATAGGGACGATAAACACCCCTTTTCCATGAGTTCTGCGACAAGCTCTGCCAAGCCGTCGCATTTTGGCACTTTCTGTTTGAAACCGCGCGCAAACAGTCCTTTGTCTGCGGCCTGCTTCACCAGATCATGCCTTGCTGTCACCCAGACGCCACGTCCGGGTAACCGCATTTTCAAGTCTGGAACAACGCTGAAATCAGGAGCCAGCACAAACCGTATCATTCGGTCCTTGGGAAGACTTTCCCGTGTTACCAGACATTGTCTTGTTGTCTGTTCGCTCTTTTGCGGCACGGTTTATCCTCTCAAGGCCGTTTTTGTCAAATCTTGTCGCAAACCGAGACTATTCGGGCGACAGTTCAGACCGGTTTCAGGCCTCTTCTTCTTCCTCAGCGGGTGCTTCCTCTTCTTCTTCAGACGGTTGATCATCTGCGATTGCGCCAGTGGCTTCATCGTCCAGATCCAGATCATCCGTTTCGTCTGCTTCCATCTGCTCATATTCGGCAGCTTCTTCTTCGCTCAGCAGTTCGGAAGGATCAATCCATCCGGCCGCAACGCGGGTCAGCATGACGATGTCTTCGGCTTCCTGACGCGAAATATCGAAATCGGACAGGGTGCCCTTGAAGCGCTTCACTTCACCATTGTGTCGTTCGGTCCAGCCAACCAGATCATCGGTTGCGCAGCCAGCAAGATCTTCAATGGTCTTGATATCGTCGCGACCAAGCGCAACAAGCATCGGCAGGGTGAGGCCCGAAATTTCAAGAAGATCGTCGGAAACACCCAGCGCGAGGCGCTCTTCATTCTGTTTTTCCGCTTCGGCTTCCAGATATTCGCTTGCGCGTCTCTGGATTTCCTGAGCGGTTTCTTCATCGAAGCCCTCGATGTCGGAGACTTCGCTTGCATCCACATAGGCCACTTCTTCAATAGAGGTGAAGCCTTCGGAAGCCAGCAGCTGGGCGACGATATCATCAACATCAAGTGCCTGCATGAAGAGCTGGGCGCGTTCGTTGAATTCTTTCTGGCGACGCTCGGATTCTTCTTCCTCGGTCATGATGTCGATGTCCCAGCCGGTCAGCTGGGAAGCAAGACGGACATTCTGACCGCGACGGCCAATGGCGAGCGAGAGCTGGTCATTGGGAACAACAACTTCGATCCGCTCGCTGTCTTCGTCAAGCACAACCTTGGCCACTTCAGCCGGCTGCAGCGCATTGACGATAAAGGTCGCAGGATCTTCGGACCATGGAATGATATCGATCTTTTCACCCTGCAGCTCGTTGACAACGGCCTGAACGCGGGATCCACGCATGCCAACGCAGGCGCCGACCGGATCAATGGAACTGTCACTGGAAACCACAGCGATCTTGGCACGGGAGCCAGGATCGCGCGCCACAGACTTGATGGTGATAATGCCATCATAGATCTCTGGCACTTCCTGTGCAAACAACTTGGCCATGAACTGTGGATGTGTTCTGGACAAAAAGATCTGCGGGCCACGCTGTTCACGACGCACATCATAGATAATGGCGCGGATGCGGTCGCCCGGACGGAAGGCTTCGCGTGCGATCAATTCATCGCGACGGACAATGGCTTCGCTACCAGAAAGATCAAGGGTGACGTTGCCATATTCAACACGTTTGACCTGACCATTGACGATTTCAAACTGGCGGTCCTTGAATTCTTCATACTGGTGATCACGTTCGGCTTCGCGCACTTTCTGCACGATGACCTGCTTGGCAGATTGGGCAGAAATACGCCCGAATTCAAGCGGCGGCAGCTGATCGGAGACGATATCGCCGATCTGGGCATCCGGCTTCTTGTCCTTGGCATCAACCAAGGCAATCTGGGTTGCGTAATCTTCGACCTCGTCAACCACTTCCATCAACCGCTCGAGCCGGGTTTCACCGGTGCGTGGGTTGATCGTCGCCTTGATTTCTGTCTCTTGACCATAACGGGAGCGCGCAGCTTTCTGGATTGCGTCCTCCATGGCCCCGATCACGATCATGCGATCAATCGATTTTTCGCGCGCCACAGCATCTGCGATCTGCAAAAGTTCAAGACGGTTTGCACTGATTGCCATCGTCAGTGTCTCCTATTCTTCCCTGTCAGCGTCAGTGGCTTCTTCCACTTCTGCCGGTTCTGCGGGCTGAGCTTTCAGCGCCAGCTCCATGAGTTTATCAGTCATTACAAGCTTCGCATCTGCCAGATCCGAAAGCGGCAGACGTACATTGGGGTCGCTATCCTGCGGTGCGTCGGGCAAAATCAGCTTGAGTTCCTCTCCCTCGACACCGTCAAGAATGCCTCTGAACCGGCGACGACCATCCATGGGAACGGACAGCTCTATCTTGGCGTCATGCCCACTCCAGGCCACCAGATCGCGTACCCGCACCAACGGACGGTCCACGCCTGGAGAGGAAACTTCAAGATAGTATTCGCTGTCAATCGGATCTTCGACATCAAGCACAGGCGAAAGGGCGCGGGATACAGCCTCGCAGCCTTCGATCGTCATCGTGCCATCGGGGGCTTCGGCCATGATCTGAACGGTACAGCCATGCTGGCCGGTGATTCTCACGCGGACCAGATCGTAGCCCAGATCAACAATCACAGGTTCAACGATGCTGGCGATGCGTGCTTCCAGCCCTTTTTCGCCCGTGAGGCGCGGCTCTTTGCCCGCTTTTACTTGACTGCTCTCAACCATAGGGAAAGCCTGTCTCCATTTCTCTTCGTCCATGCAGGCGACATATGTCACGTGCGAAAGGCGTTTGAACTCAAGGCAACTGCTTTCCGTTATGCGTCTTGTCCCTTGGGAGTTGCCTGTTTCCAAAGCGTGGAAGCGGGCCAGCATATCGGATACTGATCACCTAATTTACCAGACCCGGCTGTAGAAGGGGAGGCCACCTAACAAAAAAGAGCGGGTCCTTGTCGCGGCCCACTCTAAACAGCTTGTCTAGATTTTGAGAGCTTCATACACCAGAAAGAGCGTAAAAAGCAAGGGTTTTTACGATCAGCTGCGACATTTCTCTTCTATTTACGACGAAATGTCAGATATTGCGGTCTTCTTCCTTCGCGAAAAGCTTTGGCTTCATAGCGTGTGCGCTCCCAATCCGGCCATGCAATCAACCGGTCCTCAGGAGTGTTGCATTCCTCGCTCAGTGCTGCGCAGCCATCAACATGCTCCAGCGTCCATTCCACATAGTCTTCAATATCCGAGGCAAAACGGAAGATGCCACCCGGTTTCAACACGCGTGCGATGCGATCAAGATTTTGGCTGGAGACAAACCGCCGCTTCCAGTGACGCTTCTTGTGCCATGGATCCGGATAGAGCAGAAAAATCCTGTCGAGGGATGCGTCCGGCAGCCAATCCAGGATATGGGCTGCATCCTCGTCATAAAGCCGGATATTGCCAATCTGCTTTTCATCGATCGCGGCCAGAGCCTTGACGGCTCCGTTGATGAAAGGCTCGCAGCCGATCAGGCCCACAGTTGGGTTGTTTGTCGCCTGCCTGATGAGATGCTCGCCGCCGCCAAAGCCGATCTCCATCCAGACCTCACCCGGCTCATGGGCAAATTGCGCCTTGATGCTGTCGATCGGGCGGGTCGGGTTGAGGCTGATTTTTGGCAGCAATTCATCAATCAGCCTTTGCTGTGCGGGGCTCAGTGGCTTGCCCTTGCGCCGCCCGAAGAAACTGGTCGCGATCTGCTTTTCGATCAGGCGGGATTGGGAGGGGCGGAATTGGGGCTTTTCAGAAGAAAATGGGCTCATGGTCTCGGACTGGATGCGATTTGTTGAACTGAAAGCAAAAGGCTTTGCGTTCATAATAACAGTTTGGCCCACGCGAACCAAACTGCGTTTCAAGCAACGCGATTGTTCGGGCAGGCCAAAACAAGGTCGATCTTGTTTATGCGCAAAGCGTGTCTTCTTTAGCCGATTGCCTTGTGCAAGGAGTCGACAATATCGGTTTTTTCCCAAGAAAAACCACCGTCAGCGTCCGGTTCACGGCCAAAATGGCCATAAGCAGCGGTGCGCTCATAGATTGGCTTGTTGAGGCCAAGATGGGTGCGGATGCCACGTGGTGTCAGGGGTACAATGTCCCAAAGGGCCTTTTCGATAACCGAATCCCGCACCGAGCCGGTGCCATAGGTATCGACATAGAGCGAAAGAGGTTCCGAAACGCCGATGGCATAGGCCAGCTGGATGGAGCACTTTTCAGCATACCCGGCAGCAACCACATTCTTTGCCAGATAGCGCGAAACATAGGCTGCAGAACGGTCCACCTTGGTCGGGTCTTTGCCCGAGAAGGCACCACCACCATGGGGCGCAGCGCCACCATAGGTGTCAACGATGATCTTGCGGCCCGTTAGGCCCGCATCTCCATCCGGTCCGCCAATGACGAACTTACCGGTCGGGTTCACATGCCAGATGGTCTTGTCGGTCAGCCACCCCTCCGGCAGAGCCGCCGTAATATAGGGCGTTACGATCTCGCGGATATCGGCAGAGGTGAGGCTGCCGTCAAAATGCTGCGTGGAAAGCACCAGAGAAGCCACTTCTACCGGCTTGCCATCGACATAGCGCAATGTGAGCTGGCTTTTCGCATCCGGCCCCAGGCGGGCTTCCGTGCCGGCATGGCGGGCTTCGGCGATCAGACGCAGGATCTTGTGGGCATAGAGAATCGGGGCAGGCATCAATTCAGGCGTTTCATTGACGGCATAACCGAACATGATGCCCTGATCGCCAGCGCCTTCATCTTTGCCATCTGCTTCATCAACGCCCTGAGCGATGTCGGCTGACTGCTCATGCACATAGATGTCGATATCGGCTTTTTCCCAATGGAAACCGTCCTGCTCATAGCCGATCTCCCTGATCACGCGGCGCGCAGCCTTTTCCATGATATGGCTATCAACTTCAGCAGGTCCCCTGACCTCGCCTGCAAGAACAACCTTGTTGGTTGTGGCCATGGTCTCCACAGCGCAACGCGCGTGCGGGTCGGCCTTGATAAAGGCGTCGACAATTGCGTCGGAGATACGGTCACAGATCTTGTCCGGATGTCCTTCGGATACGGACTCACTGGTAAACAGATATTCTTTGCGGGCCATGGGAATGTCTTTTTCTGTGATATAAAGGGTTCTGCATGTCGTTATCACATTGAGAAACCTGACGCAATCCAAAGCGAAATTGCCGGTTACTAAATCCTGCATTCTCGCATGGGAAATCATTGAAAGAATGCTCGAAACAAAAGTGTGAAATTTCATGCCCTGAATGCCAAACTGCCTCTCCAACGCAGAGGCCGCTCGTTTGGCGGTGTTTTGAAGAATCGCTATTTCTGACGTTCAGGTTAGAGAGTGTCTTCAGTTAAATACAATCTCTGGGTGGGTAATGGAATATGGTAAGACAAAAATCCGAAGGCACTCTGACATGGGTAAAATTACGAATCTTTCCGACAGCGCGCCATGTCTTGCCATACAGCGCTTTGCATCAAAGAGCAGATCATGAAATGAAAAGGCGGCCAGAAACCAGGTTCCCAACCGCCTTTTGCTAGAAAGCAGGTATGCCGCACATGAGTGAAGCAAACCGGAATTAGCTTTCCGCCCCCTCTCCAGAGATCTCGCGTACCAGCTCAACGATCTTGCGTCGCACTTTCTGGTCCTTGATCTGTACGAAGGCACGGTTCAATTGAAGGCCTTCTGAAGAGGATAGGAAGTCGATGACATAGTTCTCCGACTTGGATTCGGCGAGGCCCTGAGCTTCTTGGGGGGTACCTGGGGCATCTTCGAAGAAAAAGGAGACCGGAACTTCCAGCACGGTTGCAATATGCTGCAAACGGCTGGCACCAATCCGGTTGGTACCTTTTTCGTATTTCTGAATCTGCTGGAATGTAATGCCCAGATGCTCTCCAAGTTTTTCTTGGCTCATAGAAAGCATCATACGACGAAGTCGGACACGACTTCCAACATAGACATCGATTGGGTTCGGTGCTTTTTTACTGGCCATTTGGCTCTCTTTTTTGTTTGACGTGTTGTTCTGTATGACAAATTTTTTGCACGTCGATCTGGTTATATTGCAGGTTCCGCTGCCTGCGTTTTTCCCGTAAACCGTTTGCGCCTTTGGCTATAGAGAACAGGATTTTACAATAGTGCCGTGTATTAGCGCTATATGTCAATTATTACAATTAGCGGAATTTCGATTTTCTCGTTTTGATTAATGTAAGACCACCGGTCAGCAACCATAAGAAAAGAAAGAGGCTATCACCAAAGCGGCTATAGAGGGTCGAAGACAGCCTCGCCGGCACGATGTCCTGGACCAAACCATCGGTACCAAGATCCTGTTCTGCAACCAGTCTGCCGAAGGGATCAATAACCGCTGAAATACCTGTATTTGCGGAACGAATAACCGGTAGGCCGGTTTCAACGGCCCGCATCTGTGCCAGATGCAGATGCTGCCAAGGACCCGTAGTCAGACCAAACCATGCATCGTTGGTGACATTTACAATCATGTTTGCCCCTGCTGGATAGGAAAGAATTTCGCTTGGAAATGCTATTTCATAGCAAATCAGGGGTAGAATTTTTCCCAGATTATCACCACCCAGCAGTTTTCTTTTCGTACCAGACGAAAAACCGGAAAGTTGCGCGGCTAGGTGTTTAAGCCCGATGGCACGCAACCAACGCTCTTTGGGCAAATATTCGCCAAACGGGACAAGATGTATCTTGTCATACGAGGCCATGATGGTTCCGTCGCCGGAGAGCTGATAGATGGAATTGTAAACTTGTTCGCTATTGGTAAAATTTACCTCTCGTCTAAGAGCGCCGGTCAGTAATGTGGCCTTGTCCGGCAGAGCGTCGGCAATCGCTGCCAGCCCGGCAGGTTGTTCGATCAGATAGAAAGGAATGGCTGTTTCTGGCCAGACAAAAAGGTCGACTTTTTCAACAGGATACCCATCGCGATCCAAAGTCGTTAAGGCGAGAAGGCGGCTGAAAATCCAGGAACGATTCTCCAGTTTCCATTTTTCCCGCTGCATAATATTCGGCTGCACGATACGCACGGTCACAGGGGCGGCTGGCTTGGGCAGGGGCTGACCCAGGCGATAAAAGCCGAATGCCCCTTGGCTTACGAACAAAAGCACAGCTATGGAGGCCAGCCGGTAACCGGTTTTGCGTGAAGAGGCTTCGGTGAAGAAAAAGACCGGCAGTGCGAAGATAATGGGGGCAATCAACCCCATGCTTTGGGGGCCGACGAGCGAGAGCGCCTGCATCATGACAGTGGTGGATGTCAGCGCCTGCCCTAGACCGCCCCATGGCAAGCCGGTGAAAATCGTGCCACGTAGCCACTCTAGCGCTGCCCAGACCAGAGCCAGCCATATGATCCGCATGGGCGATGATGACCACAGCGGAGAAACAAGACCACAGGCGGCAGCCCAGAAGAGGGCCAGTCCGGCCGCAAAGAAAAACAGGGCAAAGGGCATCAGGACTGCAAATTTGTCTGCTTCCACGAGGAAAGCTGCACCAATCCAATAAAAGGTACAAAGAAAGAAGCCCAGCCCGAACACCCAGCCCACAAGAGCCATGGAGCGGGCGGCCATTTTCGCGCCTTTGCCCAGCGAAGCGGAATCCAGCAGCCAGATAAAAACGGGAACACAGAGCCAAAGCAGCGGGAACCAGCTAACAGGCGCTTGCGCCAAGCTCGCCAGGCATCCAGCAAGGAAAGCGACCAGCAGGCGTCGCCAACCATCCAGCAAAACAAGATTGGAAATGAGAAACGCCATGAAAATGGGCCGTTTGACAAAGAATCACAAAATAGTTGGCCCATTGGTATAGGAGTCGGTGGCCTCATTCAAAGCAATAATATGCCCGCAGGCGCGAAAATGCGCAAGATTGCGCCCCGAAAGCTTATCAGTACAGGCCAGTATTCACGCACACATGGATGGATTCTTGATCAATTTGAGGGCTTTGGCCTTTTCAGCGATGTCGTCCAGCGCTGGCTGCGACATCTCGAAACCCGGCTCGGCGGCCAAATCGCGCGGACGCCCCAGATAATAGCCTTGGGCTTCCTGACAGCCTGCCACGCGCAGCATCTCAAGCGTTTCCTTGTCTTCAATGCCTTCTGCCAGCACTTCGATATCAAGACTGCGACCGATGCCGATCATGGCGGAAATGATGGCCATGTTGCCGTGGCTATTGGCCAGGTCGCGCACGAAGGAGCGGTCGATCTTGATCTTGTCAATTGGGAAGGATGACAGATAGCTCAAGGAAGAATAGCCAGTTCCGAAATCATCCAGCGCAATGGTGATTCCCATGGTCCGCAGCTGCTTGAGGGTCTCGATGGTCCGTTGGTTGCTCTGAATGAACAGACTTTCGGTAACCTCCAGCTCCAGTCTGTGGGCTGGCAGGCCGGTTTCTTTGAGAATACTCTCCACCATAGGTACCAGATCGATCTTTTTGAACTGGATGGGAGACAGATTGACAGCAACCCGTAGGGGCTGAGTCCATTGGGCAGCTGTTGTGCAGGCTTCCCGCAGGGCAAATTCAGAGAGCGGCAGGATCAGGCCATTACGCTCGGCGATCTGGATGAAGGTGCCCGGCGAGATCCAGCCGCGCACAGGATGATCCCAGCGCATCAGGGCCTCAAAGCCGGTCTGTTTGCCGCTCATAATGCTGAATTGCGGCTGGAAATGAAGCTTGAATTCGCCAAGAGCAATCGACTTGCCCATCTCCTGAGACAGCTCATGGTCCATGTGAGCGCGCACATCTTGACGCTGCTCAAAGCAGCAGATCTGGTTGCGCCCTTCCTGTTTTGCGCGCAGCAGGGCCAGTTTGGCCTGCTGTAACAGCACACTGACCCTGTAGCCATGATGCGGAAACTGGATATAGCCACCAGAGACCGTAATGTCGATCGGGCGACCATTGAAGCGATAGGGCTGCTTGAGATAGGAATGCAGGATCTGAATGCGTTGCTCGAATGTCGCACTGGTTCCCAACTGATCGATAATAATGGCAAATTCATTGCCGGACAGGCGGGCAACCATCGCTTTGTTTTGCTGAAAGTGGGACAGGCGCTGCGCGAATTCCTGCAGCAGCAAATCTCCGTTTTCAGTGCCCAGAATGGTGTCCAGCTCTTTGAACCGGTCAATATCTATGAGAAGCAGCGCGAAGGGCGTGTTCTGATGCTCAGCAGATTTCAGGCGCTGATAGACCGAAGAGAGGAAGAGCTGTCGGTTGGAAAGCCCTGTCAGATTGTCCCGGGATTTAAGCTCTTCGATCATGCTGCGCAGCGTTTCACGTCTGCGCTTCTGCTTGCTATTGAGAAACAGAAAATAATAGCCAACCAGAAGGGTCAGCGTCAGAATGGGAAGCTGCCGTATGAAGGGGCTGGTATGATGAGACAAAACCAGCGCCAGGACCAGCAAGCCCAAAAGCACAAAGAATTTACGAGGCGCCCCTAAATCGGAGTCGATCAGTTTGTATTTGGTCGACGGGTCTTGCATCTAACTGCTCTTTTTAGCCAAGCCTGACCTGAACAATACAGTATATTCCTGAAGAAAATCGGAACATTGATGGTTAATGAAAACCTCCACTAAATCGAAGCTAAAGTAATCTGTGCAACGCAAATAGAAATCCCGAATCCAGAGATTTTTATAATAGAAAGGAGGGATGCTCGGGTATAATGGCCATGCATGTCTATAGATAGACTTGCCGCAATTCTCCGAGGTGCGTAAGCGTCAGGCCACCTCAAAACGTGGCAACAAGGGCGTCTGTGTTGTCTGCTCCGGTTCTGCTTCGATATCCCTTGGTTCTCCGAGCAAGAAGCCCTGAGCCTGATCCACACCGGCAAGCCGCAGGATTTCATAAGCCCGTTTGTCTTCGATTCCCTCAGCGGTAATCTGCATATTCAGGCTTTTTCCCATACCGATCACGGCAGAAATGATGGCCATCGAACTGTCGTCGTTGGCAAGATTCTGTACAAAGGAGCGATCAATCTTGATTTTGTCGAAAGGAAAGCTGGTCAGATAGGCTAGGGATGAATAGCCCGTTCCGAAGTCATCCAGGGCAATGGAAATGCCGCGCCGTTGCAAAAGAAGAAGATCGGCGGAGATTTCATCATTGATGTCGATAAACAAGCTCTCAGTGACCTCCAACTCCAGCCTTTTCGGATCTAGTCCGGTTTCAAGCAGAGTTTCGGTCACCAGATCTGAAATGGCACATTGACGCATTTGAATGGGAGACAGGTTTACAGCCACCTTGAGCGGTGTTTCCCATTTACTGGCCACTTGGCAGGCTTTGCGCAGAACAAATTCCGAAATCGGGATAATCAGGCCATTCTGCTCGGCAATGGGAATGAATATGTTGGGCGAAATCACGCCGCGATCCTTGTGGGCCCAACGCACGAGGGCTTCAAAGCCTGTCTGCTTGCCAGTCGCAAAGCTGAATTGCGGTTGGAAGTAGAGGACAAATTCGCCCTCCTGCAAGGCTCGATCCATGTCCTGCGATAGATAATGGTAATCCATCATTTTGGAATCGGCGACTTCGTCATAGCAACAAACCCTGTTATGGCCTTCCTTTTTCGCACGCTGAAGCGCGAAATAGGCATTCTGGTTCAGTCCTTCGGGGTCTTTGCCATCCTCAGGAAACAGGGTGGTGCCCATAGAAACGGTCATGTCGACCGATTGCTTGTGGCACAGATAGGGCTTGTAGAGCGCTTCAAAGATATCGCGCACCTTGGTTTTCAGGCTGTCGCTGCTGCCATCATAGGGCACGATCAGGGCAAACTCGTCGCCACCTATGCGGGCTGCATCGGCATCGGTCTTCGCCAATTGCGCAAGGCGTGTCGCAAACTGCTGCAAAAGCTGGTCGGCAGAGCTGTAACCCAGAAAGGCATTCAACTCCTTGAACCGGTCAATATCCAGAAGCAGAAGAATGAAGGCTTGGCTTTTTTCATTCTCCACACGATTGGCCAGATTTTTCTGAAAAGCCTCGCGATTGGCGAGCCCTGTCAATTTATCCTTGGCGACCAGAGTATCCATTGCTTCCACGGCGGCCACCCGGGAGCTGTTTAGCTGAATCAGGACAACGCACGACAGCATTGAAATAAAGGCAATCGTTGCAAGTTGAATCATGGATCGGGTTTCCGGATCCTGATTGTCGAAAATAATGGAAACAGTTAAAGCGCAAATAAAATTGGCCACCATCAAGACGGCAAGGGCTGCTATTTCCTTGCTGAACAGACGATCATATTTTCCAAAAAAGCCGATCATAAGAGCTCCAGAGCACGAGTTGCCTGAAATAATATATCAAACAAGCTAATTCATGCCTAACGCCTATAGTAAATGTCGATTTATTATTAGAACAGATACAGATCCGGTAATAACTATTCTTTTGTCAGAAAGGAAATGGAAGTTATAAATAATTCACATCGATCAAGATAAAGAAAAAGAGGGCAATGCCCTCTTCTTAATAGTTGTCGCAATATTCGCCGTTAAGATATTGGCAAATCAAGATTTGTCGATCTTGTCCAATTTCGCGAGCGTTTCCACCGTTGGCATGGATATGCAACTGTAGCCCGAATCGACGAATTGCACCTGACCGGTCACCTTTTTGGAAAGATCCGAAAGCAGGTAGAGCGCCGCACCGCCAACATCCTCGATTGTGCAAACATCACGCATCGGGCTGTTGTCGCGTTGATAGCTATACATCTGGCGTGCGTCGGCAATGCCGTTGCCTGCCAATGTCCGTACGGGACCGGCGGAAATCGCATTCACACGAATGCCTGACGGGCCGAAATCATTGGCCAGATAGCGTACTGAGGCTTCAAGCCCGGCCTTGGCGACACCCATGACATTATAGTTGGGCATGACGCGGGTGGACCCGGCGTAGGTCAACGTGAGCATGGATCCGCCATCACTCATGAGATCCGCAGCGCGTTTGGCCGCTTCCGTGAAGGAAAAGCAGGAAATAACCATCGTGCGGGAGAAATTGTCCCGCGATGTATCCGCATATCGACCGCGCAGCTCGCTCTTGTCTGAAAAACCGATGGCATGCACGATGAAGTCGATTTTGCCCCATCTTTCTTTCAATGCCGCAAAGACTGCATCAACGGAATCGAGATCTTCCACATCGCAAGGCATCACGAAGTCGGAATTGACAGATTCTGCGAGTGGCTTAACCCGCTTGCCCAAGGCATCACCCTGATAGGTGAAAGCAAGTTCGGCACCTTGATCATGCAGCGCCTGGGAGATCCCCCAGGCAATTGAGCTGGCATTCGCGACGCCCATGATCAGGCCGCGTTTTCCTTCCATTAGACCGTTCATATGCTGGCAGCCCTTATCCGTTATAGCGCTGGAAAATCAGCGAAGCATTGGTTCCGCCAAAGCCGAAGCTGTTGGACAGGGCAACGTCAATTGGCTTGTCAATGCGCTGGCGAACGATGTTCATATCGGCGCATTCCGGATCCAACTCGGTGATATGGGCGGATTCGCCGATAAAGCCGGCTTGCATCATAAGCAGAGAATAGATGGATTCCTGTGCACCTGCAGCACCCAAAGAGTGACCGGTCAGGGATTTGGTTGATGCGATATTAGGCTGGTCGTCGCCAAAGACTTCGCGAATCGCACCAATCTCGGCGGTGTCACCAACTGGCGTGGACGTGCCGTGGCAGTTGATGTAATCGATTTTGGCATCAACCGTGGCCATTGCCTGCCGCATGCAACGCTTTGCGCCTTCCCCGCTTGGAGCAACCATGTCATAGCCATCAGATGTTGCGCCATAGCCTACCAATTCGGCATAGATCTTGGCGCCGCGAGCCTTGGCATGTTCCAGCTCTTCAAGAACCAGCACGCCGGCACCACCGGCAATCACGAAGCCGTCGCGGGTCGCGTCGAATGCGCGTGACGCGGTTTCCGGCGTATCATTATACTTGGAAGAAATGGCGCCCATAGCGTCGAATAGGTTGGACATGCTCCAGTCCAGATCTTCATGGCCACCGGCAAAGATGATGTCCTGCTTGCCCATCTGGATCAGTTCGTAGGCATTACCAATGCAGTGTGCAGAGGTAGAGCAGGCAGAAGAAATGGAATAGTTCACACCGTGAATCTTAAACCATGTGGCAAGGGTTGCCGATGCGGTCGAAGACATTGCCTTAGGCACCGCGAATGGCCCGATGCGCTTCGGAGAGCCGTTTTTGCGGGTGATGTCGGCAGCTTGCACAACGGTCTGTGTCGAAGGGCCGCCAGAGCCCATGATGATGCCGGTGCGTTCGTTGGTTATATCGCTTTCTTCCAAGCCGGAATCTGCGATTGCCTGCTTCATGGCAACATGGTTCCATTCACCGCCGCGGGAAAGGAAGCGTTTGGCGCGACGATCAACCAGATCTGCAGTGTCAATGTCTGGACATCCCCAAACATGGCTACGGAATCCATGGTCGGCAAAATCCTGAGAGAAGGAAATACCAGATTTAGCATCACGCAAGGATGCGGTAACGGCTTCGGCATCGTTGCCGATGGAGGAAACAATACCCAAGCCGGAAATGACTACACGTCTCATAATCGGGGCCTCACTGTAATTGTCGGGGCTCTATTTGCCAGATCATATCGCAGCGAAAGTCTTTGCTAGCGATATGACCGAATTAGTCTCTTGATAGGTGTTCTTTTCAGAAGCTGCAACATCTCTCAAAGACCTTATTCTCTAAAGATCCCTGAAATAACCAATTCTCAATGCTCAATGAGCCGGAAAAGTGGCATGGAGAAGGTCACGCAGACATTTCTGCCCTTCTTGCCACAGTTGCCCGGCCCAGAGCATGTACCTGTTGGCTAAAGGCGCTGCTTAGGAGTCCTTAAAGGCTCCGACGCGCAAATCCTTAGCCACGAACACCACATTATCGTCGGCTTTAACCCAGCCATCACCGATGCTGAGATTGAGACGGCCCTTCATCACGCGCTTGAAGTCAACGCCATATGTAACGGTTTTGATGTCTGGCGTGATCATGCCGGAGAACTTGATTTCACCAACAGAGATGGCGCGGCCCTTGCCTTCAAGGCCCAACCAGCCCAGATAGAAACCGGTCATCTGCCAAAGGGCATCCAGACCAAGGCAGCCAGGCATCACCGGGTCGCCGGCGAAATGGCAATCGAAGAACCACCGCTCGGGGTTGATATCATATTCCGCGCGGATCATGCCTTTGTTATGCTCACCACCTTCTTCGGAAATATGTGTAATCCGATCCAGCATCAGCATTGGCGGCAACGGCAATTGCGGATTGCCAGGGCCGAACATCTCTCCGCGGCTGCAGGTCAGAATCTCTTCATAGGTGTAGCTGGATTGGCGCTGTTCCATACGGTTTCCACTCTTATCCTTCTATGTTTCACCCGCTTTGATGGGCGATACAGTCTATACTTGCAGAATCTGCACAACAAATCCAATTAATTGAATTTGATTGATTGATCCTTCTTTGTGCCTACGTTGCCAAATTGAATGCAAGCTTGCTTTTCGTGCTAAGCTTATAGCCTTTTCTCTGCGCAAGCACTAGGCGTGCAAACGATTAAGTTCACATTTCAAAGCCTCTTCCAGACCAATCAGGATCAAGGGAGTTCACCGCACAAATCAGGGTCTGAATCATCCCTTTTCATTTAGATTGTCATGTCTGCGCTTTCAAGGCGTCTTCTGCGCGCACCTGCTCGCTATCAAGGACGCACGAAGCGTCTTTGGGTGCACGCAAGCTAACAGACATTCAAATATTCATAAAATGAATGGAAATGTTAAAAAACCTTAGCCAATATGCTATGATTGCTATGCGATTTTCCCTAGTTGCCTTGCCCAAGGGCGCAAAAAGAATTATATCAGTCAAGATGCGACCTGATTGTTTGGGAGACCGCCGGTGGCACTGGGTTTCGCCAAGGGTAGGGATCTGAAGATCGACAATCAGATGGAACGGATATCAAGGACCAATGACATGACCTCACAGCTGCAAAAATTCGATAAGCGATCTGCTCGGGATATGCTTGTGGGGGCAGGCCTGCGCCCGACGCGTCAGAGACTGTCACTTGCTGAGCTTTTGTTTGCCAAAGGGGATCGACATGTTTCGGCCGAGCGCCTGCATGAAGAAGCCGAAAAGGTCAATGTCTCCGTCTCTCTGGCAACAGTCTATAATACCTTGCATCAGTTCACTGAAGCCGGGCTTCTGCGAGAAGTTGCCGTTGAGGGAACAAAAACCTATTTCGATACGAATGTGTCTGACCACTACCATTTCTACATGGAAGAAGAGGGCAAGGTTGTCGATATACCGGGTGGACTGCACGTATCCGAGCTGCCTGAAGTTCCAGACGACATGGAAATCACGCGTGTTGATGTCGTGGTTCGCCTACGTCAGAAGCAGAACTAAGCCGCACGCTTTCTTGAAAATCCTTGTCGACAGGACCGCTTGGCACCATCGCGTGGTGCCAATACTGATTTTGCATGCATATGTGTATGCATAAACTTCATCTGCTCACGTGGGCTCTCACAGGGGCTCACAGGGTCTTTATGACCATTTATCCATGATCAATTTGTCCTTGCGGCAGAATGCCTCAGTCACTGGTGCGTAGGATCGTTGGTTGAGTGCCGCATCTATTCCGCTGCGGCATCATTTCTGTGCTCGGCTGGCTGCTCGCCTTCCTCTGCGTCCGACGGCTTGTGCAAGGAGAAAGCACGCTTGAAAGGCTTCTTGATCGGTTTGAGGCGGATTTTGACCCGCCTGATGCGCCGACGATCCGCCTCCATGATCTCGAATTCAAGCCCTTCCTTGACGGTAATAAGCTCGCCACGCACCGGAATGCGGCCAATCAGGGTAAAGATGAAGCCGCCAAGCGTATCGACATCTTCCATGGACTCATCATCCTGAGGCAAGTCCGTCCCGATTGCTTCGATGACATCGTCCAGTTCGGCTTTTGCATCGGCAATGAACAGATTGGGACCAGCGCCTGCAATGAAGATTTCATCTTCATCATCATGCTCGTCTTCGATATCGCCAACCACTGTTTCGACGATATCCTCCAGAGACACCAGACCATCGGTACCGCCATATTCATCAATGACAAGAGCCATCTGTGTGCGTGCCGCCCTCATGGTTGCCATTAGGTCAATGGCCTGCATGGACGGAGGAACAAACAGCACATCGCGAATGACGCCAAGATCCTTGAGAGGACGATCCAGATTGATGTTACTCAGGGTGCGGGGAAGATTGGCCAGCGACATCTCTCCATCCGAGGCAAAATGGACACTCGTCAGCGAGCCTTCCATGGAATCAAGAGCAGGGCTTTCCGAGGGTTCGGGAATGCAGCATTCCTTCGTCAGCAGAGAGAGAACATCCTTGATATGGACCATGCCCACCGGATCATCGAGGGTTTCCCGATAGACCGGCAAACGCGAATGGCCAACATCCTGATAGACCGCAAGCAGGGTGCCCAGAGAGATTTCGTCCTCGATGGCATCAATATCTGCTCGCGGAATCATCACATCACTGACCCGCATCTCTCTCAGTTCGAGAATGTTGCGTAGCATTGCCTTTTCTTCGGCAGAAAAGGTCTGGTCATTGCTGTTTTCGTCTGCGAGAGCGCCCTCCATCTGCGAACGCAGCGAGGGATTGGTCAAGCCTGACATCCAGCCCTTGATCAAACTGGTAAACCAGTTCGATTTCGGTTGGTGTGGTTCAGCGTCGCCGTTGTCGACCTGAGCGTCACTTTCTGGCCTGTCGGCCTTGGATGACGGCGAAGATAAAGAAGGGTCGGGGTCGTTCATTCTCGTTCCGGCGCAGAGTGCTTGGCTGCGCTATCAATCCTGTTCCAAAATGCGGACTGCCGGGCACTTTGCCTGATCAGTCCAGACTCTCCAAAGGCACTGTGCCTTCATAAGGGTTGGGCAAATCCAATTGGGCCAGAATGGCGACTTCGACGCTTTCCATCTTGTCCGCTTCATCCGGCTCTATGTGATCATAGCCCAGAAGATGTAAAAAACCATGTAAACACAAATGTGTTAAGTGATCACGGATTTCAACCCCCAAATCCCGGGATTCTCGCTCTACGGTTTCATAAGCGAAAACAATGTCGCCGAGCATCGGGCCAAAGGGGTCTGCCTCTTCATCAATGGGAAAGGACAAAACGTTGGTGGCCTTGTCCTTGCCTCTGTGATCGGCATTGAGTGTGCGAATGGCCGCATCGTCAGTAAAGACCAGCGACAGCTCGCATTCTGGCAGGAAGGCAATGCCTTCCTCCTTGGTGACATAGGCAAGGCCTGCCGCAAGCGCGCGATCAATCACGGCTTCCAGATCTTCAAGGCTCTGCCAGAGATCGGATTCAATCAGCAAATCCCTATCAAGGTCTGGCAGCGAAGCAGACAAATGGCTCATTCCTCTGCCTCGTCATAGATCTCTTCGGGAGCTGCCGGATTGTAATCGGCAGCTGTTAGATGCTCCTCGACTTCGCGCTTGTGAAAGCGCTCACGCCCCAGGACCTGACGCGCCTTGGCGCGTCTGCGGGCATCCTCGTCATAGGCATTGACGATGCGGGCGACCAGCTCATGACGCACCACATCCTGCGCCGTGAATTGCACACGCACAATCGAGGGGATATCCGCCAGCAGTTCCATGGCCTGTACCAGTCCGGACTGTTCACCGCTTGGCAAGTCGATCTGGCTTGGGTCACCGGTGATGATCATCTTGGAATTTTCACCAAGGCGCGTCAGGAACATCTTCATCTGCATGGATGTCGTGTTCTGCGCCTCGTCCAGAATGACCACCGCATTGGAAAGTGTCCGCCCGCGCATAAAGGCAAGCGGGGCGATCTCGATGATCTTGGCTTCGATTTCTCGCTCGACCTTGTCCGAAGGCATCATGTCATACAGCGCATCATAAAGCGGACGCAGATAGGGATCGACCTTTTCCTTCATGTCACCGGGCAGGAAGCCCAGACGCTCGCCCGCTTCCACGGCCGGACGTGAAAGAATAATCCGCTCCACCACGCCGCGCTCCAGAAGAGCTGCCGCATAGGCAACAGCCAGGTAGGTCTTGCCGGTGCCTGCCGGGCCGGTGCCGAAAATGAGGTCAGCCCGATCCATGGCGCGGATATAGGCATCCTGTGTTGCGGTGCGGGCCGTCAGCTTTTTCTTGCGCGTTGCAATCTGGGCAAAGTTTATTTTCCCCGCTGACTCGTTTCTTTCGGGCATGACTTCGGGCAGCACCAGTTGCTCGTCGGAGGCTTGCGCCATGCGAATGGCCCCGTCAACGTCGGCTTGCTCGATCACTTCCCCTTCCTGAAGGCGGAAGTAGAGCGAATCCAGCGCTCGTTTGGCATCGTCACACAGATCGCCCGGCCCTTTGATCGTCACTCGGTTGCCGCGTGCAATCGCCTCGACGCCGAGTTTCTGTTCGATGCGGGCCAGATTCTGGTCATATTCACCAAACAGATCGGCAGCCAGACGATTGTCATCATAGGAAAGAACAATATGGCCCATATCTGACGCTGCAGTCGTTGCCTGGCTCGCAGCAGGATCCCAGCTCTTCTTGAAACCCGAATGCTTCTGAGGCTTGCTCCGGTTTTCTTTGCGGTTTTTGCTTTTATCGCGATGCTGATCGCTCAAACGCTTATCCCTTCAAACAACTTGAATTTGGGCGGATAACCGTCCGGCATCTTTTGGCCATGCCTTCATGGCCGGTCGATCATGGTGCCGAACAGGCTGTTGCTTCCCAGATTATCCACTTTAACTGTGACAATTTCACCAATCAATTCTTCTGCTGCATCAACTTGTACAGCTTGCAGCCATGGCGATTTACCAACCAGCTGTCCCGGCTCGCGACCCTTGCGTTCCAGCAGCACCGTCATCTCGGTGCCGACCTTGGAGGCATTGAAGTCCTTCTGCTGTTGGGCGAGCAGATCTTGCAGACGATAAAGGCGCTCGGATTTGATGGCCTCTTCAATCTGGTCTTCGCTGTCCGCAGCCGGCGTTCCCGGGCGGGGCGAATATTTGAAGCTGTATGCCGAGGCGTAGGTCACCTCGCGCACGATGCGCATGGTTTCCTCGAAATCTTCATCCGTCTCGCCCGGAAAACCAACGATGAAATCACCCGAGAGGGCGATATCCGGGCGGGCACTGCGGATGCGATCGATCAGGCGCACATAGTCGTCATAGGTATGCTGGCGGTTCATGGCCTTGAGCACCTTGTCCGATCCAGCCTGCACAGGCAGATGTAGATAAGGCATCAGAATATCGAGATCCCGGTGCGCCGCCATCAACGTATCGTCCATGTCGCGCGGATGGCTGGTGGTGTAGCGCAGCCGATCAAGACCATCGATTTCAGCCAGCCGGAACAGCAGCTCGCCAAGGCCCCAATCGCCCCCATCCGGGCTCTCTCCATGATAGGCGTTGACATTCTGCCCAAGCAGCGTGACTTCACGCACACCGGCTGCGGCCAGCTTTTCCGCTTCATGAATAATCTGGCTTGCCGGGCGAGAAACCTCCGCACCACGGGTATAGGGCACCACACAGAAGCTGCAGAATTTATCGCACCCTTCTTGAACCGTCAGAAAAGAGCTGACACCGCGCTTGCGGGTCACTTCCTTGCGGGCGTCTGGCAACACGGCAAACTTGTCTTCAAGCGGAAAATCTGTCTCCACCACGCGAGTACCATGGTTGGCCTTATCCAGCAGGTCGGGCAGCTTGTGATAGGCCTGAGGCCCCACGACCAGATCGACCACCGGCGCACGGCGGATAATTTCCTGACCCTCGGCCTGCGCAACACATCCGGCGATGCCGATTTTCATCTCGCCCTTGCCATCCTTGGCGCGCTTTTCCTTGACCTGACGAATGCGGCCAAGCTCGGAATAGACCTTCTCTGCGGCCTTCTCGCGAATATGGCAGGTGTTGAGGATCACCAGATCCGCATCTTCCATCGCTTCGGTTGGGCTGTATCCCTTGGTCGCCAGACTATCCATCATCCGGTTGGAATCATAGACATTCATCTGGCAGCCATAGGTTTTCACAAAGACTTTCTTGTCTTCAAAAGCAGTCATATCGGCTTTGTCCGGGTCGCGTTCGTTTGAGGGAGCGTTCTTGGGCACATAGGGCACAGGACAGTCAGTCCATTTTCAGAGCAAAGGCTGTAGCGCGTTTTACCTATTTTGCAAAGAGAAAAGGGCGAAAAAATAGCTGGTTTCTGTCGCAAAAAGGGAATCCGTTGCCAAAGAACATCACCTGTCACTTGCGCCGACGCTTGCTGGTGTAGTGGTGAAGGTCATGCAGCATGGTCTGGCGCACAGAACGTTCGGCAGCATGGGCGGCTTCCTTGCGGTCCACCGAAGGGTCAAACAGGATCGGTTCACCATAGGTGAGCGATACATCCAATGCGCCTTCCTTCATCAAGGCCCAAAGATGCGGCACCAGATCCATGTCGCCATACCAGGCGGCCATATGGCGATGCTGGCGCCCCATGGGCACACCATGCAGAGCTGTGTAGGCAATCGAAAGCGGCTGGATCCAGACCTTCTGCTGCGGGCCGGTTCCGTCTTGAGGGCCATTCTGCTCAGACGTCATGGCCGCCTTTGCAGCGCCAATGAGGGCCGAGCGGAAGGGGAGCACCCGGTTGCCATCAGACGAGGTGCCCTCGGCAAAAAGGACCATGGCGTCGCCTTCCTTGAGGCGTTGTGCGATCTCTTTGGCGACCGCTCCGGTGGCCGAGCGCTTGGTACGGTTGACAAAAATCGAGCGCTGCAGCCTGGCAAACAGTCCGAAAATCGGCCAACTGGCCACTTCGGATTTGGCGATGAAGGATAACGGCTGCAGACTGCCCAGCACCACGATATCGGTCCAAGAGCAGTGATTGGCCGTGATCAACACCGCGCCATCGCGAATGGGCGCTCCATTGATGGTCTTGTGAATGCCGAGAGCCAGACAATTGACGCGGTGAAACAACACCGGAATCCAGCGTTTGCTTGGCAAATTGAGTGTTACCGACAGATATTGCAGGGGGATAAGGATGATAGCGACAAGCGCGATAAGCGTGATTGCCATGCTGGCCCGTATCGTCGATACGGACAAGCCTGATTGCCTTGATGGGGACCTTGGAATTGTCATGCTCCATAACCTCGATCAGACGACCTTGGGATCAGGTCTGGTCCCGACGATTGTCAGAGAGCTATTTGTCTGATTCTTCAATGGGCACACCATAGAGCTCAAGCCTGTGATCAACAAGCTTGAAACCGAGGCGGCGGGCGACTTCCTGTTGCAGGCGCTCAATCTCTTCATCGCGAAACTCGATCACCTTGCCTGTGCGCAGGTCGATCAAATGGTCATGATGCTCTTCGGTGATGGTTTCATAGCGTGAGCGGCCATCACGAAAATCATGGCGTTCGATGATGCCACTGTCTTCAAACAGCTTGACGGTGCGATAAACGGTGGAGATGGAAATATTGCTGTCGATTTTGACCGAACGGGCATACAGCTCCTCCACATCAGGATGGTCGATGGCACTATCCAGAACACGGGCAATGATACGCCTTTGTTCGGTCATTCGCATGCCAGACTTGGCGCACAATTCCTCAATGGTCGTCTTTTTGTCTGCTGTCATAGCGATGATGCCTTCTGTTCACCTTGCGGGGTGCCCAATATACGGCGCTTGCTCAATGGTTCGATCTGCATGATCCAGGCCGTTGAGGCTTCGCCGTTATCATTGTGGTAATAGCCTTTTCGTTCACCCACTTTAGTGAACCCAAAGCCACCGTAAAGGGATAATGCAGCTTTGTTGCCTGCGTCAACTTCCAGAAAAAGCTTGGCAACGCGATTGCCATAAAGATGCCGGATCATCTCCTGCATCAATTGTTTGCCACCACCAGTCTTTTGATGGTCAGGGTCCACGGCAATGGTCAGGATCTCCGCTTCATCCAGAACAGAACGAGCGAGCACAAAGCCGACGGGCTTGTCCGTGATGCGCAAATTGCTCCGGCGCAGCACGAGCGCCTCTACAAACTTGTCCTGCAGCAGGGTCTGAAACTCGCTTGCCGACCAGCCGCGCGAAAAGCATCGGCTATGAATATCAGCCAAATCAGCAATGTCCGCATAAGCGGCGGGCATGACCAAAGATGTCGTTTTGAGCGGAAAAATCATGATTTCCCTCCCGAACAAAGCCGACGGCTGAAAGAACCAGACGACTTGAGCCAAATGCGGAGACTATCCTTGCGGAATCAATGCACCATGTTCCCACTTGAATGCAATAGGTTCCAGACCCCTAAATGTAGAAGAAACGGCAAAATTACTGGTGTGCGATGGCTTTTGAGGCCTGCGGCTTGGCGTCTGGCGCCCGGAGATACAGCGGAGCGGGAGGCGTCGCCGCTTTGGGTTCATCAAGCGCCCAACGGGCAAGTGCCGCCATGCGTGGATAGGAAACCGGAAGGAAGGTCGCATTCTCAAGCTTTTCACCCGGTGCTGCGGCGATCACAAGGGGAGCGCCATTGCCAATAAGGGTCAGGTCGGGGAATGCGGTACACTCTTGTGCAAACTGGTATGCCGTTTTGGCTTCGGCTTCCGAGATGGCTTGTGGTGGGGTGCATTCATCACCAAGGGTGAAGAACTGTCCGTAAATCTGGTTGCGACGGGCGTCGATAAAGCAGCCGATTGTACCCCTTTTGCCGGAGGCCTGCGCATCAAGAGCCAAAGCCATCAGCGTTGAAGCGCCAATGACGGGAATATCCAGCGCCAGTGCCAGAGCACGCGCCGTGGCAAGCCCGACGCGCAGACCGGTAAAGCTGCCCGGACCAACGGTGGCGGCGATGCGGGTGAGATCTTTATAGGCGAGCCCCTGCCCATTGAGCAAAAGCTGCAGCTCATCCATCAGATGCTCTGCATGGCCACGGCCAAGAGCAAGGGAACGTTCAAAGTGAGTCACTTTTCCATTGGCGCGGATCGCCAATCCAACGGAACAGGCCTCCAGCGCTGTATCCAGCGCCAGACAAATTTCTTGCTCTTGGGTCACGATAATTCAGATCCGCCGTCTAGTCTTTCAAGGGGGAAGCAGGTCGGGATTAAACCTGCTTGACTTCCTGCACGTCAGGAAGGAAATGGCGCAAGAGATTCTCGATGCCATGTTTCAGTGTGGCTGTCGCCGAAGGGCATCCGGCGCAGGCACCGCGCATGGTCAGATAGACCACTCCGTCGCGATAGCCGTGGAAGGTGATGTCACCACCATCCTGAGACACAGCAGGGCGCACGCGGGTATCGAGCAATTCCTTGATCGTTGCCACGATATCGGCGTCGGCTTCATCAAAATCTTCGCCGCCCAGCTGCTCGGCTTCCTCTTGCTTGATCACCGGCGAGCCAGACATAAAATGCTCCATGATAGCGCCTAGAATGGCCGGCTTGATGTGCTGCCAATCGGTATCGCCCTTGGTAATGGAGACAAAATCGAACCCGAAAAACACGCCTTCCACACCATCGATCGTAAACAGCTTCTCGGCCAGAGGCGAGGCTGTTGCTTCACTGGCGGAACGAAAATCCATGGTGCCCGATTCCAGAACAACCTTACCGGGAAGGAATTTCAGGGTCGCGGGATTGGGGGTCGCTTCGGTCTGAATAAACATACGGTTTCCTTTTGGAGCATGGCGTCGCAATCACTCTCATGCGCTGCTCCCCATCATATATGCTATTATGGTCGGCGAACAATCGAAAAGTTCAACACTTTTCTGTCGTCCTGCATTTCTGCTTTAGATATGGGTTTCACCGCGATCTTCAAGGCGCGCGTCAAAAGCTGGCGCCAAAGACCGGCATTCTATCGGCCTGAGGTCCTGATTTCTAACAGATGGCCTTGATATCGTCATCCGATAGATCGCCGGGCACGATGGTGACCGGCAAGGGAAACGAGGATTTGCCCGATTGACTGGAAATGGAAGAAACAAGCGGACCAGGCCCTTCCTTGGAACCAACGGCGGCGGCCAATACCAGAATGCCGATATCCTTGTCTTCCTCGATCAGGGCCGTAATCTGCTCAGCCACCTTGCCATCACGCACAACACATTCAGTGGGTACAGAAGCGATTTCTTCCACGCGCTCTTTATATTCTGCCAGCCGCTCGTGAGCGGCTTCATGGGCTTCGGCAAGCATGATTTCTTTCACGCCGAGCCAATGATTGAAATGTTCTAGCTCGATAGCCACCATCATCACCAATGCTCCGCCGGTCGCAGCCGCCCGGTAGGTTGCATAGGTTATGGCGCGGTCACATTCCTCCGTGTCGTCGACAACGACAAGAAACTTTCGGGTGTGACCTTCATCGTGAATTGTGCGTTTCATAATCATGAAATGACCCTGCCATGTCGCGCCTCTTTGGGCAAGAGGCACCTTTGCGAACTACCCAGCCTTTAAGGGACACCCCGCCCAAAGACCATTGCGTAAGTAGACCAAGTTCTGCGGCAAAAAACAACCCGGCGACCAATCCGCTGGTTGCCGGGTGTATGAGATTTTAATTCCGGTTCCGAAATGAATTTGAAATGGTCCGGTCAGCTGCGAATGAAGCCGACGATATCCTTGACCTGATTAAGGACCGGATTGGCAATAACGGCGGCCTTCTCGGCCCCCTTTGCCAACACGGCATCAATATGATCAGGATTGTCCATCAAGCGACGCATTTCGTCGGTAATCGGAGACAGCTTGCTGACCGACAGATCGATAAGAGCCGGTTTGAAGGTGGAGAATTCCGCTCCGCCAAACTCACCCAGAACGTCAGCCTTGCTTTTGCCCGAGAGTGCAGCATAGATGCCGACAAGGTTGGAAGCCTCGGCGCGGCCGGTAAGACCATCCAACTCGCTTGGCAGCGCTTCGGGGTCCGTCTTGGCCTTGCGAATCTTGAGGGCAATCGCATCGGCATCATCGGTCATGTTGATGCGTGCCTTGTCCGATGCATCCGAAGAAGACATCTTCTTGGTACCATCACGCAGGGACATCACACGCGGTGCCGGGCCGCCGATCAGCGGTTCGGTCATCGGGAAGAAGACCTGTTCTGGATCGGTTGTCTCGTTACGACCAACATTCTCCACGCCATAGCCCAGCGCAGCGATGCGCTCTGCATAATCGACGTTGAATTTCTGCGCGGTGTCGCGACACAGTTCTACATGCTGCTTCTGGTCTTCACCAACTGGCACATGCGTGGCCTTGTAAACCAGAATATCGGCAGACATCAGGTTGGGATAAACAAACAGTCCGGTGGACACATTGTCCCGGTTCTTGCCTGCTTTATCCTTGAACTGGGTCATGCGGTTGAGCCAGCCCATCCGTGCCACGCAGTTGAAGATCCAGCCCAGTTCGGCATGGGCGGAAACACGGCTCTGGTTGAACACGATATGCTTCTCCGGGTCGATGCCCGAAGCGAGAAAGCCTGCAGTCACTTCGCGGGTGCGACGCATCAACCCTTCAGGGTCTTGCGTAACGGTGATTGCATGCATGTCAACGACAGAGAAAATACAATTGTAGGACGACTGCAACTCGACAAAGCGAGTGATGGCACCAAGATAGTTGCCCAGATGCAGGTTGCCCGATGGCTGAATGCCGGAGAAAACGCGTGGCTCGAAAATGGCCATGATCAATCCTCGTGATGTTGCCCAGGCGGTTGGAAGCGCGAGGGGGAGGTTAAAAAGACGCCGCACTGTCACATATTCCACGTCAGATGAGCGCGGCGGGACCAATGCGGCTTCGGGCGTTATCGGACAAGAGCAGGGCGGATGCAAGACAATTCCTGCAACCGATAACCGTTTTGTCGTCATCCTTTACGGCGAAGGCGGTTTTTGAACTCGGAAAGAGAGAAGGCGCCAGTGCCAATCGCGGCGATGAGAAACAATGCCATCCCCGCACCGACGAGCGCTGCCAGCGCGCCGATCCGCGTTGCCAGCAGCGGGGCGTCGAACCAGGGGGCGAGATAATCGGCTAGCCAGTAAATCCCGCCACCCATGATAAGGGAAGAAAGGGAAAACATGATCAGGCGCTTGATCAGAAGAGCATCAGCATGAAAATGACCTCTGCGCCAGAGCGTGATGCCCAACAGCAGCGTGTTGATCCAGCCAGCACTCGTTGTGGCTACGGCGATGCCCACATGCTGGAAGAAGGGGAACAGCAGAAGTGAACCACCGACATTGATAATCATGCCAACGGTGGCAAATTTCATTGGAGTTTTGGTATCTTCGCGTGCAAAGAAGCCCGGCGACAGCACCTTGTTGAGCACGAAGGCGGGCAGGCCGAAAGCATAGGCTGCCAGTGCCATGGACGTCATGCTGGTGGTATGCTCGGTGAACTGGCCGCGCTGGAACAGCACTTCGATGATCGGTCCGGGCACAACGGCCAGTGCGACAGCTGCGGGCAGCGTCAGGAACATGGCAAATTCCATTGCCCGGTTCTGGGCATGATCCACCGCAGCTTCATTCTGCGCTCTGACCTTGCGCGTCAGGTCCGGCAGCAGCACTACGCCGATGGCGATCCCCACCACACCAAGCGGCAGCTGATAAATGCGGTCGGCATAATAGAGATAGGACACCGCACCCGCCTGAAAGGACGCGATGATGGTGCCGATGGTGATATTGAGCTGTGTCACCCCGCCCGCAACGATGCCCGGAACGCCCAGTTTGAGCAGTTTCTTGACATTGGCCGTATAGGCCGGTCGGCGTAGATGCAAACCGAAGCCAGAGCGCAGGAGCGCCCAGACAAGAGCGGCCAACTGCACAAAGCCGGCAACAAACACACCCCATGCCAGAAAATATCCGGCCGTGGCTCCGTTTTCCGCCTTGACCAACAGGATCAGCATAAGGGTGCCAATCAGCACCACATTGAGCAATACCGGCGCAAAGGCGGCTGCAGCAAAGCGGCCGAGGGAATTGAGAATGCCCGAAAGAAAGGCAATCACCGACATGCATAAAAGATAGGGAAAGGTGATCCGCGTCAGCACAACGGCTAGGTCGAATTTGCTCGGATCTTCGTTAAAGCCCGGTGCCAGAATATGGATCATCCATGGCATGGCCAGCTCTGATAGCGCCGTGAAGATCAGTAGCACAAAAAGCAGGCCAGCCAGAATTTCTTCGGCCACGCGCCGCGCGCCCTGCGGTCCGTCTTCCTGTAGGGAGCCTGCAAAAATGGGAATGAAGGCCGAGTTGAACGCCCCTTCGGCAAAGAGGCGGCGAAACAGGTTCGGCAGGCGGAAGGCCACGAAGAAGGCATCGGCGACAGGCCCCGAGCCGAGGCTGGCAGCGATCAGTATATCCCTGACAAAGCCCAACGCACGGCTTGCAAGCGTTGCCACCCCGACGGTGGCGAAATTCTTCAGCATCGACATGCCTTATCCTTCCGCAATTCCGCTGACAAAGGAGCCAGCCGAAAGCACTTATAGTGCGCTTGAGGGCACAATCAATGCCAATCCTAGGGCTGGCAACAGCTTGTTTTCAGATAGCCCAAGGAGCCCATGAAACGAATTTATCGCTTGGGCTCTTCCTTGGGTTTGCCCGTCAAGGCCTCCATCATGCGCTCTTCGATGGCTTTTTTGCGGTCGGGGTTGGTGATTTTGGCCCCCGTCAGGTCTGTCACATAGAAAGCATCCACAATGCGCTCACCATAGGTGGTGATGTGCGCCGAGGCGATATCGAGATTGAGCGCAGATAGGGTTCGCGTGAGGGTGGATAGCAGCCCCGAGCGATCCATGCCTTCGACCTCGACAACCGTTGATCGGTTGGAAAGCTCATTGTTGACGGAAACCTTGGATTTGGTCCGGAAGGTCTTGAAGCGCTTCTTGTGCCCTTCTTTCTGTTTGACCAGAGGTGGCAGGCGGGTTTCGCCCTTGAGCACCTGCACCAGCAGATCAACGATCCGGTTGGCCCGACGGCGTTCGTCACGATCTTCATCGAATTCGCGATTGATCAGGATGGTATCCAGCGCTCGCCCGTCAGTGGTGGTGAAGACCATGGCATCAACAATATTGGCCCCCGCTGCGGCGCAGGCACCAGCAATCATGGACAGCAGGCGCGGATGGTCTGGCGCCAGTATCGTGATTTCGGTGATGCCTTCGAATTCGTAAGGCTTGATGGCCGTGGCGACCTTCTGGTTTTCCTTGTCGGCCTGACGGATCAACTCGGCATGTTCCACCGCGCTGTCCACGTCGGTGCGCGACCAATAGGCTTCGTAATGCAGATTGAGGTAATTTTCGACGTCGGCTGCATTCCAGTCGGAGAGGCGCGACGCGACACGCTCCTTCATGGCAGCGACGCGCGCATCGCGGCTCTTCTGCGAATGGCCGCCAGTCAAAATCGGTTCGGCTTCAGAATAAAGCGTGCGCAGCAATTGTCCCTTCCAGCCGTTCCAGACACCCGGCCCAACGGCCTTGATATCGGCAATGGTCAGAATCAGCAGCATGCGCATCTGTTCCATGGTTTGCACCACGGCGCAGAAGTCGAGAATGGTCTTGCGGTCGGAGAGATCGCGCGACTGGGAAACCTGACTCATGGTCAAATGTTCCAGCACCAGCCAGGAAACCTGTTCGGTCTGTTCTTCGGTCAGCCCCAGGCGCGGGCAAAGCTCCAGCGCCACCTTGGCGCCAGCGGTGGAGTGGCTTTCCGGACGGCCTTTGGCGATGTCATGCAGGAACACCGCGACATAAAGCACAAGGCGGTCTTTGATATCGAGCACGAAATCATGGGCCAGCGGATGTTCATCGCCCAGCTCCTGCTTTTCAATCTCCGAGAGGATGCCCACTGCACGCAACAAATGCTCGTCCACCGTATAATGGTGATACATGTTGAATTGCATCATCGCGACGATGCGACCAAATTCGGGAATGAACTTGCCCAGAACGCCGGATTCGGTCATGCGACGCAGGATGCTTTCGGGGTCATTGCGCGAGGTAAGAATACGCAGGAATATGGCATTGGCCTCGGGATCATTGCGCAGATCATTGTCGATGAGATTCAGATTGCGATGAATGGCCTGCATGGCATCAGGATGGAAAGACACATTCTCCCGATCGGCCAACTCGAAAATCTTGAGAAGATTGCGCGGATCTGACGTAAATGTCTCCGCGCTCTCCACGGAAATGCGCCCGTGATCGATGAGGAACCCTTCCGCATTGCGCACCTTGCGTCGCTTGAACGGAGAAGGAATCGGAATGGCGGCAAAAAAGCGATTGATGCCCGGCGCGGATTGTCCGAAATCCTCTTCCAACGCCGAGCAGAAAATACGTGTGATCTCGCCCACTTCCTTGGCAACAAGGAAATAATGCTTCATGAAGCGTTCGACCCCGTTCTGTCCGGGGCGCTTGCGATAGCCAAGGCGCGTGGAAAGCTCGCGCTGTACATCGAACGAGAGACGCTCTTCCGGCCGATCTGTCAAGAAATGCAAATGACAGCGCACGGTCCAGAGATGGTTGTTGGCCTTCTTGAAGCGGTTATATTCCTCTTCGGTGAAAACCCCCGCCTTGATCAGCGCGCGGGCGCGGCGCACGCGATAGGCATATTGCCCGATCCAGAACAGGGTCTGGATATCGCGCAGGCCGCCTTTGCCTTCCTTGATATTGGGTTCGACCATATAGCGCGAATTGCCCTGCTGATTATGGCGGGCGTCGCGTTCGGCCAGCTTGGCCGCAATGAATTCGGCTGAAGTGTTGCGCAGCACATCCTTGTCGAACTTCTCGATCAGCTCATCATAGAGCTTTTTCTCGCCATCAATGAAGCGGGCTTCAAGGATCGCGGTGCGGATCGTCATGTCGCTGCGCGACAGGCGCACGCACTCATTCAGCGTGCGGGTGGCATGGCCAACCTTCTGGCCCAGATCCCACAGCATATAGAGAATATATTCAACGACACTCTCGCCCCAAGGCGTCTGCTTGTAGGGTAGCAAAAACAAAAGGTCGATATCGGAATGGGGCGCAAGAGTGGCGCGGCCATAGCCGCCCACGGCCACCACGGACAGATGCTCGGAAGAAGAAGGATTTTCAGCCGGATAGACATGCTCAATGGCAAAGCGATAGATCAGCGTGATGATCTGATCTTCCAGATAGGAGAGACGAATGGCACACAGGATGCCAAGACCATCTTCATTCAGCAGGGTTTCTGCTCGGGCGCGCCCCTTCTGCAAGACATCCTTGAAAAGCTGCAGTATCTCGGCTCTTGTCTTGAAGTCGGAAACATCTCCCCCATGCTCGACAACAATTTGTTCCAGTTTCGCCTTGGTGGCATCAAAGTCAATCAGACCGTCATTCTGGGGGGCAATGATCATGTTTTTTCGCCTTGTCTCTTTCCGCTAACGGCATCCATGGCACAAATAGATTTGATTTCTGGTTAAATTGGCCAAAATATCTCTGTATTTACTATAATATAGGCGCAATGAAGCGCAAATGAGAGCATACAGGGAAAAGCCGGACTTATGCGTCTGTCTGTGCGCCTGCCGCCCTCTTAACCCTGAAGCAGGGCCTTGAGCTTGTAAAGCGCCTCATGGGCTTCACGCGGGCTCATATCATCCGGATCGATCACTTGTAGCGTATCCCTCAAGGCATCCGGCTCCGCTTCGACCAGCTCCTGCTTCTGCATGGATACCGAAAAGAGCGGCAGATCATCGATGGTAGCCGCCGGTGACTGGCGGTCTCCTTCTTCCAGATGTTGCAGCACGTCTCTGGCGCGGGCAATCACCCCATCGGGCAGGCCCGCCAGCTTGGCAACCTGAATACCATAAGAGCGGTCCGCTGCACCGGGCACGATCTGATGCAGGAACACCACATCCCCCTGCCATTCCTTGACCTTCACCGTGGCATTGATGAGCCGTGGCAGCTTTTCATGCAGCACGGTCAGCTCGTGATAATGGGTGGCAAACAGAGCACGGGCACGATTGACCTCATGCAGATTCTCTATGGTCGCCCAGGCAATGGAGAGGCCGTCAAAAGTGGCCGTGCCGCGCCCGATTTCATCAAGGATCACCAGAGAACGCTCCCCGGCCTGATTGAGAATGGCTGCGGTTTCGACCATTTCCACCATGAAGGTGGAGCGGCCACGCGCCAGATCATCGGCAGCGCCAACGCGAGAGAAAAGCCGGTCGACAAGGCCGATATGTGCCGCGTCAGCCGGAACAAACGAGCCCATCTGCGCCAATATGGCGATCAACGCATTCTGCCTCAAGAAGGTCGATTTACCAGCCATGTTCGGACCGGTCATCAACCAGATGCGTCCATGCAGGTGACTGTCCTTGGGGCTAAGGTCGCAGTCGTTGGCAACGAAGGGATCGCTGCCATCCTTCTGTAGAGCGATCTCGACCACCGGATGTCGTCCATTGTGAATGTCAAAGGCAAGGCTGTCATCCACGCGCGGGCGACAATAGTTGCGCTCCTCGGCAAGGCGGGCCAGAGCGATGGACACATCCAACACGGCAATTGCCTGCGCAGCCTGCTTGATCAGGTCTTGAGAGGCAAGGATCGCGTCACGCAGCTGATCAAATATGGAAAGCTCGATGGCCACCACCTTGGCACCGGCAGAGGCGATGCGCGCCTCAAGATCGGCGAGCTCCGTGGTGGTAAAGCGCACCGCATTGGCAAGTGTCTGGCGATGGATGAAAGTCTCGTTCAGCGGCGCAGTCATCAGCCTGTCGGCATTGTTTGCCGTGACCTCGACGAAATAGCCCAGCACGTTGTTATGCTTGACTTTCACCGACTTGATACCGGTCTGCTCGGCATAATCGGCCTGTAGCGACGCAATTACCCGGCGGCTTTCATCGCGCAGGGAGCGCAGCTCATCAAGGCTCTCGTCATAGCCGGAGCGCACAAAGCCGCCATCGCGCTTTTGCAGTGGCATTTCATCATCCAGCGCATTGCTCAGGAGTTGCCCGAGCTCTTGAGGCATGGCAGAAAGGGCAGCCTGTGCTCTTGCAAGCTCGCTAGGCAGGGATGTTTCCGTATGGGCGGAGGCCAGATGATCCATAAGAGCAAAAACAGTGGCGAAACCGCTACGGATGGCGCTCATGTCGCGAGGGCCACCACGATCCAGGGCAAGCCGGGAAAGCGCGCGCGGCATATCCGGTGCCGCCTTGAGATCTTCAAGCAGATCCTCGCGTATCCAGCTATTTTCAAGGAACCAGCCAACCGAATCCTGCCGTGCCAGAATTGGGTCCAGTTCCGCAAGCGGCGCAGAAAGACGAGCCGCCAGCATGCGTGAGCCGCCGCCGGTGACCGTCTGGTCGATGATGGAAAGCAGGCTGCCTTTCTTGTCACCCGAAAGCGTACGCACCAGTTCGAGGTTGGCCCGCGTCGCCGAATCAATCGCCATGGTACGGCCCGAAAGTTCGCGTTGCGGCGGGTTGAGAGGAGGTCGTGCACCAAGCTGGGTCTTCTCGACATAGGCGAGAATGGCACTGGCAGCCATCAGCTCGACACGCTGATAATGACCATGGCCATCCAGCGTCGAGAGGCCGAAATAGTCCAGCAATCGGTCTTCAGCCGTCGCCCCGTCAAAGAAGGCGCGCGGGACAGGTGAGAAGCTGGCGCGCAGTGTGTCCGTCAGTGGGCGGATGTCTTCATCCATCAGCATGTGATCGGCAATGATCACCTCGCGCGCATCAATCCGTGCAAGCTCTGCCCCCAGCCGCAGATGATCAAGCGCCAGAACGCCATAATCGCCGGTGGAAAGTTCCAACCAGGAAAGACCATAAAGCTGCCCTTCATCGCCCGATTTAACGCGGGCAACGGCGGCCAGATAATTGGAGCTGGACGCGTCCAGCAGGCTGTCTTCGGTCAGGGTGCCCGGCGTGATCAGGCGGATGACATCGCGCTTAACCACAGATTTTGCACCGCGCTTCTTGGCTTCCGCCGGATCTTCGGTCTGCTCGCAAACGGCCACCTTGTAGCCAAGGGCAATCAGCCGCTCCAGATAGCCCTCGGCCGCATGCACCGGCACGCCACACATCGGAATGTCTTTCCCCAGATGCTTGCCGCGTTTGGTCAGTGTGATGCCGAGCGCTTGGGACGCTTCGCGCGCATCATCAAAGAAAAGCTCGTAGAAATCGCCCATACGATAGAACAGCAGGCTGTCCGGATTGGCCGTTTTGATCTCGATAAATTGCTCCATCATCGGCGTAGCCTTTGCAGATGGAGATGCTTTTGAGGATGGTTTTTCTTGCCCGGCGCTCGACATGAATGATCTGGTGCTTCCGTTTTAATCGCGAATCTTTAGGTGCCAATCGGCGGCAATCTATCAAGGGATATGCAAGAGAGCCAGCACTGAGCCATTTTGGCGAATTGTTTCACCTCAGCCGAAGGTGTAATGTGAATAACTGCTTACCCTATTATGGCGATGGACAGAAGGGCCCCTACAATTGCTCTTGAGAATTCGACCGGTCATAAACAAAAATAATATTTTTGATTATTCGCATATACTGGAGGATTGTTTTTGTGCGAAGTGTGACTGAGTAGCCAAAGGATAAGAAGCTTTTCAAAAAAGCTCTACCAAAAATGATTGGAGACTACAGTGAAGGTGGATCAGGACAACCCTATTATTAGTGTGACTGTGACGGATGAGGAGGCCTTGGACTTCCATCAGAAGGGCAGACCGGGGAAAATCGAAATTGTTGCAACCAAACCCATGGCAACGCAACGCGATCTTTCTCTGGCTTATTCGCCCGGCGTCGCAGCTCCGGTTCGAGCAATTGCAGAGGATCCCTCAACCGCATTTGATTATACGGCGCGTGGCAACATCGTTGCCGTGATTTCCAACGGCTCGGCCATTCTTGGTCTTGGAAATCTGGGCCCGCTGGCGTCCAAGCCGGTGATGGAGGGCAAGGCAGTGCTGTTCAAGCGCTTCGCCGATGTGGATTCCATCGACCTTGAAGTCGATGCATCGGATCCGGATGATTTCATCAACGCCGTGCGCTATCTTGGGCCTTCTTTTGGAGGCATCAACCTTGAAGATATCAAGGCACCGGAATGCTTTATCATCGAGCAGCAGCTCAAGGAACTCATGGATATTCCGGTATTCCATGACGACCAGCATGGCACGGCTATCATCGCCGCAGCCGGTTTGCTCAATGCCCTGCAACTGACCGGTCGTGAACTCAAGGACACCAAAGTTGTCTGCAACGGCGCCGGAGCGGCGGGGATTGCCTGCATCGAGCTGGTCAAGGCCATGGGCATTCCTCATGAGAATGTCATTCTTTGCGACACCAAGGGCCCGATTTATGAAGGCCGCAAGGAAGGCATGAACCAGTGGAAATCAAAACACGCGGTTCCCACGGATGCGCGCAGCCTGACAGAAGCCCTCAAAGGCGCTGATGTGTTCTTCGGCGTATCGGTCAAGGGTGCGTTGACTCCGGATATGGTGGCTGAAATGGCCCCGTCGCCGATCATTTTTGCCATGGCCAACCCGGATCCGGAAATCACACCGGAAGAAGCCAAGTCAGCCCGTCCTGACGCTATCGTCGCTACGGGCCGGTCGGATTATCCCAATCAGGTCAACAATGTTCTGGGCTTCCCTTATATCTTCCGCGGTGCGCTGGATGTGCGGGCAACCGGCATCAATGATGAAATGAAAGTGGCGGCTGCCCGTGCGCTTGCCTCGTTGGCACAGGAAGACGTGCCCGATGAAGTGGTGAGTGCCTATCAGGGTAGCAATCGACCCAAATTCGGCCCGGATTACATCATTCCGGTGCCGTTTGATCCGCGCCTGATCAGCACCATTCCTCCGGCTGTCGCCAAGGCGGCCATGGAAACCGGCGTTGCCCGCAAACCGATTGTCGATCTTGATGCCTATGCGCAACAGCTTCATGCAAGACGCGATCCGCTGGCTTCAACCCTGCAGGGGGTCTATTCCAAAGTACGCCGCAATCCCAAGCGGGTTGTTTTCACCGAAGGGGAAGAGGAGCAGGTCATCCGTGCAGCGGTTGCCTTTGCCAACGATCAGTTGGGCACGGCGATCCTTGTCGGACGTGATAAGCAGATCTTCAAAACCGCAGAAGAATCAGGCATCGACCTGAATCGCCCCGGCATTGAAGTGGTCAATGCGCGTCTCTCCGAACGGGGTGAGGCCTATGCGGAACATCTCTATCATCGTTTGCAGCGTCAGGGTTATCTTCATCGTGACTGCTTACGCATGGTGAATAATGATCGCAACATCTTCGCGGCGTCCATGATTGCCATGGGGGACGCGGATGCGATGATTTCCGGTGTCACGCGGAATTATTCCATTGTGCTTGAAGATGTGCAGAAGGTCATTGACCCGCATCCGGGCCATCGGGTGATCGGCGTCACCATCGCTCTTTGTAAAGGGCGTACGGTTCTGGTGGCTGATACGGCCGTCAATGAAATGCCGACAGCGCAGGAACTGGCCGATATTGCCGAAGAAACCTCCGGTGTCGCCCGCAAGCTCGGTATCGAGCCTCGGGTTGCCATGCTGGCCTACTCGACCTTCGGCCATCCGGCCGGAGAACGGTCGGAGAATATGCGCGAAGCGGTCAAGATACTGGACCGTCGCCGGGTTGACTTCGAATATGATGGTGAAATGGCTGCAGATGTGGCGCTCAATCCGGATTTGATGAAAGCTTATCCTTTCTGCCGTCTTTCCGGCGCTGCCAATGTGCTGGTGATGCCAGCCTTCCACGCAGCATCCATCTCGACCAAGATGTTGCAGGAACTCGGTGGCGCTACCATTTTGGGGCCTCTTCTGGTGGGGCTGGACAAGCCGGTTCAGATTCTGCCACTTGGAGCCAAGGATGTCGACATCGTCAACATGGCTGCACTGGCCGCCTATAATCTGGGTGTTTGATTACCCCCGGATTGCAACATGAAAAAAGAAAGGGAAGCATCAAGCTTGATGCTTCCCTTTTGTATATCTGCTATTCCGCTTTGCCTGAGGTGGCGGAGCAGCACCCTCTACTGAAATTGATGCATGGCGACGGCGTCTTTGACATTCGTTGTGCTGTAATGCTCGATATATTTGGTATCGATATTTTCCAGCGGCAGAATGATCAGTACATCGGTGGTGCCGAACTGATGGTCGACCATGGCGTTGTTGCTGAAATAGCAGCCGAGGCGCATATAGGCCTTCAATAGAGGAGGCAGGCGGCGCAACGCGGCCTTGTCATTGATGGCCGCCGGGTCCATCTGCTCAAGGGGCAGGCTGATATGCGGCAAAGCATCAACCGACCATTCTTCAGGGGCCTTACCCAGCTTGGACAGGAATGTCAGCGGTTCTGCCAACTCCTTGGGATCTGTTCCCATAATGGAGGCGCAGCCGATCATGACATCGATCTTGTGGATCTGCACATAGGCCCAGATGCCCTGCCACAGCAGTTCGATGGTGCGCTTGGTGCGATATTCCTTCAGCACACAGGAGCGCCCCAGCTCCAGAAAGCGTCGATCCGGATGGGCTTCGAGAATGGAGCCGATTTTGAATTCTGAGGCCGTATAGAAACCGCCGTAAAGATTGGCCATTTCCTGCCGCAGCAAACGGTAGGTACCTACAATGCGCGGCTCAAGCCGGCGGAACTTTTTCTTGGGTGAATCATGATCCAGCACCAGAAGATGGTCGCAGATCGCATCATAGGCATCTGCATCGCGGCGCGTGAATTTGGTCTGGCTATCCGGCTTGGCTGCCATCTCCTTGTAGAAGACTTTATAGCGCAGGCGTTGGGCCTTGCGTATTTCCCGCTCGGTCTGGGCGAGGCGGATTTCAAGCGAGCCTACGCGACCAAGGGTTATGGGCTTGGAGCTGATCGGATAGCCGTCTCTCAGGCGATTGCGCCGCAAAGCCGCGAGCAGCTTGCTGGACAAATTGGGCTTTAATACAGGCGGATTTTGCCATTGCGTCCTCTCAGGGTCGCAATCGCTGTGATTATCCTGCATGGCCATCACGTTCGTCCTCCTAGACGATCAAGAGCCGGGCGAGTGATTCGCTGCGCTAAATTGTCGAATATTGGTAGCCTGTCTTGTTCGCAGGCCTTTTGTCTGCCCGTGTCGTCTAACACAGGCGAAAAAACAGGTATTTGATTTAATACAGCTTCTTCAACGAAAGACTGTATGAACAACGGTCAAATACGCTTCGAATCTTTTCAGACAGGAAGCAACAGCTGCCGCTTTTCTGCGGCAGGGGTAAAGAAATTATAGTACAGTTTTGTGACATTTGAGCTTTTAATCAAGCACGCTTCGAATAATTTCGACAAGATCTTCGGGCTGGACCGGCTTGACGATATAGGCGCTGAAGCCCCGGGAAAGGCAGGTTTCTCTGGTTTCCTGCAAGGCGTCGGCGGTAAAAGCAATCTTGGGAATGGAGCGCCCGTTGGCTGCATCTTGAGCCTGCATGGCATCAAAGAGCCTCAAGCCATCCATATCTGGCATATGCAGATCCAGAAGAGCCAGTTTGAAGGGCTGTTTCTGCTTGTAGGCATCAAGCGCGGCCTGTCCCGAAGAGACAAGATGGACATCCATGCCAGCTTTTTCCAGAACCGTCCGTGCCAGCAGCGCGTTGATCTCGTTATCCTCGACCAGCAGGATGCGCAGGCGCTCGCCGCGCCCCCCATCTGCGCCGTCTTTTGGGCCTGGTATAGAAACCGGGACACTTTTCCCGGATGTGGATGGGCTGCTGACAGGGCCTTGCGGGACGCTGGAAGGATCCGTCATCAGGTCATCCAACTGCTTGCTATCCTGCCCATGTGGATGGCCCAGCAGGGACTGCTGCAAGGAGAGCTGCCTGATTGGTTTGACCAGATAGGCAAGGATACCGCTGTTGCGCATCTGCGGGATGACCTTGCGTTCACTTGGCTCTAGCAGAATGATCCGGCTGCGTGGCAGGGGGCGTGTCAGCCGTCCACCCCGCATCGGGTCAAAGTCGGCAATGATGTCGGAGGCCTTGTCCGGCTCGGCTCCATTGATCAGCAGATGGTCCGGCGACAGCGCGCCGCCTTCTCTTTTCCATTGCGCATGAGTGAAGGAATGAAAGGTCATGCCCCAGTCCTGACAATAGGAAAAGAGTGCGCGTTCATCTGCCTTGGTCAGGTCGATACCCACCAGACTTTGCCCGTTAAGGGCGCTTGTTGCGTCCTTGATGGGAAGAGAATCCGAGGAGGCCTCTTCGCCTTCATCATTGAGCCAGGCTGCCTCAATATGCAGGGTGAAGGTTGACCCTTTGCCCGGAAGGCTCGATAACTCGATATCCCCCTCCATCATACGGGCCAGCCTGCGGGAGATGGCCAGACCAAGACCCGACCCCTCATGCTGGCGGGCGCGGGTGGTATCGGCTTGCTCGAACTCCTCAAACAGGCGCGTTTGCAATTCTTCATCAATGCCCGGCCCGGTGTCGCGCACAGACATCAAGAGCGTTACCATTTCGCCTTCTTGTGGTTCAGATTCACAGGAAAGGGAGAGATTGACCGCCCCGTCAGGGGTGAATTTGATCGCGTTGCCCAGCAGATTCACCAGAATCTGACGCACACGCACCGGATCGATCAACAGCTTGTCTGGAACATTGGCCCCGATCCACGAAGCAACCGACAAACCTTTATCTTGGGCATCGGGCGCAAGCAGCTCAACCACATCTTCCATCAGGCGTGCTGGAGAGGTCCATTCATAGGTCAACGTCATCTTGCCTGCTTCGATGCGCGACAGATCCAGCACATCATTGACCAGAGCCAGCAGCGCTGTGCCCGATTGCCTCAAAGCCTGACTGTAGCTGGACTGCTCCGATGACAGGGGTGTTGATTCCAGCAGATTGGCCATGCCGATAATGCCATTGAGTGGCGTGCGCATTTCATGGCTGATGGTGGCAAGAAAGCGGGACTTTGCTTCGCTGGCGGCTTCCACTTCGCGAAAGGCCGTTATATCGCGCGCGATGACAAGGCGAGTGCCGGTCTCTTTATGGATCGAGCGCACCAGCGTCTCGGTCCAGCGGAACCAGCGCGGACCAATCCGGGTTTCTATCTGCCGCTCCCAAAGTGGATCATGTCCCAAGCTATGGTCTGTGCAATGGTCTTTAGCGCTGTCAGCATCTCCTTCTTCGTCCCCACTTGCCTCGGGCTTAAAGGGAGAGCGCTTCGATTCGCTTTCGAAATATTGGCTAAAAGGATCATTGGCAAACAGGATGCCGCCCTTTTCATCCAGATGCAGAATGATGTCACCTTGCCGATTGAGCAGCGCCTTGTATTTCTGCTCGGCTTCGCGCAATTCCCAATTCTGGTCCAGCAGCCCCTCGCAGGCCATGTCGAGCTGTTCGAGTTGGGCGCGCAGGGTTTCTTCCTTTTCGGGCAACATTCCGGGTCGACTTCCGGTGCGCAAAGCAAGCACTGCTCCCAACAGGCCGCAAAGAAACCAGCCAAACGCACCTGCCCAAACCCACACACCACCCAGTGTCAGTGCAAAGGCACTGATCGTAAACCCGAGAAACCCGAGAGGAATAAGAACATAACTGGCTCTGGCCAAATGTCGGGCAGGGGGATCAAACAAGGTACGTGGATGTGGCATATAAACTTCCGGCTGTGACTTTGATCCCTTTTAACACAAGGCGGTGACCAAATTCTTGCTGTGTCTTGAAAGCTCCACCCAGAAACAGAAAAGGCGTTGCAATTTTGAGGCGCTGGCATAGTTTCATAGACTACAGGCAAGAAAAACCAAAATCACGATCGGAGGATCTGATGAGCAAGATGACGCGAATTGAAATCAACGCCCATGGCGGTCCCGAGCAGATGCAGCTTGTGGAGCGCGATCTGCCAGAGTTGAAGCCGGGCCAGATCCTTGTGCGCCATGAGGCGATTGGCGTCAATTTCATCGATACTTATCACCGCTCGGGGCTTTATCAACTGCCCATGCCAACCGGGCTCGGTGGCGAAGCTGCCGGATTGGTCGAAGCGGTTGGCGACGGCGTTGCGCATGTGAAGGTGGGTGATCGGGTGGCCTATTGCTCCGGCCCCATCGGCTCTTATGCGACCCACAATATCATCGATGGCGCAACGGCGGTGCTTCTGCCTACCAGCATCACCGCAAAGCAGGCCGTATCCTGCTTGCTCAAGGGTTTGACGGTGCAATATCTTATTCGCCAGATCTATCCGGTACAACAGGGCGAGACAGTGCTTTTCCATGCCGCAGCCGGTGGCGTTGGCCAGATTGCGGTGCAATGGCTCAAAGCGCTAGGCGCTACGGTCATTGGTACGGTCGGCTCGGAAGAAAAGGCCGATCTCGTCAAGGCACTGGGCTGTGATCATGTCATCAATTACCGCACCGAATCGGCTCCGGAACGAGTTAAGGCCATTACTGATGGTGCCAAGCTTCCAGTGGTCTTCGACGGTGTCGGCAAGGATACCTTTGAAGACAGTCTGGATTGCCTGCGTCCACGTGGCCTGATGGTCAGTTTCGGCAATGCATCGGGCGCAGTGGATGGTGTCAATCTGGGCATTCTGGCCAGCAAGGGGTCCCTGATGGTGACCCGCCCGACCTTGGGCCATTTCATTCCCACGCGAGCCGCTCTTGAGGCGGCAAGCAATGATTTCTTCGCAGCGATTGCTTCCGGCGCCATCAAAATCGCCGACCCGACTGAATATGCGCTGGCCGACGCGGCCAAGGCGCATATCGATTTGCAGAGCCGCAAAACCACCGGATCACTGGTACTGATCCCATAAGGATCAAGCCTTCCCAATCGTCATCGCAGGGGAGGGCTCACCTACTTACAGGGCTGTGCGCGGATCTGTCGTGCGGCCCGATTTCAGAATCAAAGAATTGCCCAAGGAGGACCTGTGCATGAAGCTTTTCAGATATGGTGAAGAAGGGGCCGAGAAACCGGCGATACTGGATGCCGACGGCATCGGGCGCGATTTGTCCGCCCATATGGATGATCTGGGACCGGATGAATTGTCTCCCTATGCTCTCAAGACCATTGCGGATCTGGATTTGGCCGCTCTGCCGAAAGTCCCCGAAGGGGTGCGCATTGCTCCTTGTATCGGCAATGTGCGACGCATCTTCTGTATTGGCGTCAATTATAGCGACCATGCCGCAGAGGTAGGGATCGAGCCTCCGGAAAACCCGATCGTGTTTATGAAAGCCTGCGAACCTACCGGAGCCAACGACGCGGTGATGTTGCCCAAGGGCTCCTCCCACACCGACTGGGAGGTCGAACTGGGTGTCGTGATCAATCAGACCGTTCGCCATATCAGCGAGGAAGACGCACTTGATGCCGTGGCTGGCTATTGCGTCGTCAATGACATTTCCGAGCGGGATTTCCAGAACAATCATGGTGGCCAGTGGATCAAGGGCAAATCCTGTGATGGCTTTGGACCTATCGGCCCCTGGCTGGTGACCCGTGACGAGATTGCCGATCCGCAAAAGCTGGATCTCTGGCTCGACGTTAACGGCGAAGCCAAGCAGCGCGGCACAACGGCCCGCATGATCTTCACTGTGCCGCAGATCATCGCTCATCTCAGCCGCTTCATCACTTTGCATGCCGGCGATATCATCACCACCGGCACTCCTCCCGGGGTCGGCATGGGCATGACCCCTCCGCAATTCCTCAAGGCGGGCGACGAAGTGCGCCTCGGTGTTGAAGGGCTGGGCGAGCAATGCCAGAAGGTCGTTGCTTATTCCAAGTAAGATTTGAGCTGCCGAAGGTTTGGATAGGGCTGGGGCGCATTGCGGTGCCTCAGCCTTTCTCTTGCCCAAAGAGACGGGATAAAATGGCATAATTGTGCGGTTCTCGTCATCTGCGACAGAGGATTACACAATCAGACTGTGTGAGTACACAACGCCTGCCAGCTGCCCTGTTTTACCTGAAAAGGATTGTTATATTCAAAGTATCGAAACTAACGATCCTTTTGGAGGAGACAGATCATGACCATCAAGACCAGCAGAATCGCCATTCTCTCGGCTCTCGTTGCCACCGGCCTTCTGGCCAGCCCAGTCAGCGCAGCAAGCAATGTGCCGCAGCCCGTCGAGGATGCGCTGATCATTGCGTTGCAGGATGAATATCATGCAGAAGCCTTCTATGACGCCGTGATGGAAAAATTTGGCCCCGTGCGCCCCTTCTCGAACATCATCCGGGCCGAGCAGATGCACCAATCCGCTCTCATAGACATCATGACACGCTATGGCGTGGCCATTCCGGCCAATACGGAATTGAAGTCGGCTGCGATTCGCGTAGCAGTTCCTGCGACATTGGGAGAAGCCTGTTCTATCGGTGTTCAGGCTGAAATCGACAATGCAGGCCTTTACACCGATGAGCTATTGCCTGCGGTTAAGGCTTATCCGGATATCACGACCGTGTTCACGGCCTTGAGCGATGCGTCCCAGCAGAAACACCTGCCAGCATTCCAGCGCTGCTCGGCACGATGAGCGAGTATAAGAGCATATGAAAAAGGGGCCAATGGTCTGGCCCCTTTCCAATCATTTTGCGCGTTCTTATTCTAATAAATCGGATCCGGAATGATCCTCAGAATTCCTCGCGATCACGCCCTTTGAAGCGGTCGGATTCCTTCATCGCATTCTTGACCATCTTGCCGAAAGCCTTGGACTTGCGGCGGCTTTGGGCAACGCTTTGGGTGTTGCGATTGTCTTCTGCTTCCAGTTTGCGCCAGCGGTCAAGGCGTGCAGCATCCAGCTCTCCGGCCTTGATGGCGGCTTGTATGGCGCAGCCGGGTTCATTTTCATGGCGACAATTGCGGAATTTGCACTGACCTGCCAGTTCCAGAATGTCATCGAACACTTGTTCGATGCCTGTGCTTTTCTCATGCAGGCGCAGCGCACGGATGCCCGGTGTATCCACCAGCCATGCCCCGTTGATCGTCGGATGCAAGGAGCGATAGGTTGTTGTGTGCCGCCCTTTGGAATCATCCTCGCGAATATCCTGCGTGGCGTCGCTTCGGCCGGTAAAGGCATTTAACAGCGTGGTCTTGCCAACGCCGGAAGATCCGACCATGGCGATGGTTTGGCCCTTGCCACACCAGGGTGCAAGCTGGCCGACCACATCGGGATCTTTGGCATTGAGCCCGAGCACATCAAGCCCGTCCATTAGGCCCTTGGCCTGATCGATATAGGGTGCGGCATCCTCGCATAGATCCACCTTGGTCAACAGCACAACAGGCGTGACATCAGCATCCCGCGCCAATGCGAGAAACCGCTCGATCCGTGCCAGATTGAAGTCATCATTGCAGGATGTCACCACAAACAGCAAATCCACATTGGACGCCATCAGCTGCTCGGACACGTCGGTCCCTGCGGCACGGCGCTTCAGTTCCGAGCGCGGTTCAAGACGTCGGGCAATCTGATCGGTGTGATCGACCAGAACCCAGTCTCCCACGCCGAAGGCCGAGGTCGGCACCTTGTGTGGCGTGCGCAGCGAGCGTGTCCCCGCTTCTCCCAGACCAACAAGGATGGACCGCTGGATCTCGGAGATACGATAGGGAGTGAGCGTCTCAAGCTCTTCCATGTCCAATTGGCTCATGAAATGGGAGGAAAAGCCCAACTCGGAGAGCGTCCAGTTCTGCTTTGCCGCCAGTGCGGGATCAAAAGCGGTTGGATGCGTGGATTTATCCGAAGAGTCGACAGACTTTGCGGGTATATGCTTTAGAAAATCATCGAAAGACGTCATTGTCTTGCCTTATGCAATAAACTACCTGCGGCGCGAGCCTTTCGGCAGGGCCGTTTGGTCCAGGCAAGCAAGGGGAGCGCAAGGCTCAACCGCAATGTGCCCGGAAGACACTCATGACACTCATAAATACCCTCCTTCCCGACAAATTATCCGCAATGGGGTGAAACTAGCGTCACCATAGCCGAGCGTTTCGCGCTTGTCACCATCTACTGGCTGCACATGATACGGGATCAGCAAGACTGTTGCGTGAAAGGCTCAGCTTTGCGGGGCCCAGCCATCGGGTGCCATCTCGAAGCCTTCAAACACAAAGCCCGGCGCAACCATACAGCTAACAAGACTCCATGCACCAGTGGATCGCGCCGATTGCCAGGCATGCCGCGGCACAATGCCCTGCGGTTGCTCATCTGCCAGAATATCCGGCCCCATGACAAGGGTCAGTTTGTCAGATCCCTCTTGTGCGATGCTCAGCTCAAGAGGAGCGCCCGCCTGCCAGAACCACGCTTCCACCGCATCCACCCGATGCCAATGGGAAACCTCTCCAGCCTTTAGAAGATAATAGATGACTGTGGAATGGCCGCGCCCTTCCGGCCCTTCATCATCCCGGAACGTCTCGACAAAATAGCCACCTTCCGGGTGGGCCTGCATCCCCAGCTTTGCAATAACGGCATCGGCATCGAGCATGACGGACCTCCATAACAGAAGAAAGTGCAAAGGGTTGGGTATTCGAGGGGTAAAAGAAAAGGCGCATCTTTGTGCGCCTTTTGCTTGATCAGATATCCAGGTTTGCCACGTTGAGGGCGTTGTCCTGAATGAAGTTTCGCCGGGGTTCCACATCGTCCCCCATCAGCTTGGCGAAGATGTCATCGGCATCATCGGCCTCCTGCACCCGAACCTGCAACAGAGTGCGGGCTTCCGGATCCAGTGTGGTTTCCCAAAGCTGCTCGGCGTTCATCTCGCCCAGCCCTTTATAGCGCTGCATGGAAATACCCTTGCGGCCAAGAATATAGACTTCCTTGAGAAGGGAACCCGGACCATAGATGATATATTCCTTTTCGCGGCGACGCATGACGGTGCCATAGTCGAAGTTTTCCTTGATATCCTCTCCAAGCTTGTTGAGCTTGATGGCATCGGCGGAGTTCAGCAAGGCCGCGTCGAGAATTGCGGATTCCTTGACCCCGCGCACTGTGCGTTCAAAGACATAGGATCCGTCATCGTTGACGTAGCCTTCCCAGCCGCGTTCGGTCTCTTCGGCCATCCGGTCAAGGCGCCGGCAAACCCGTGCAAGAGCTTCTTCGATAAGCTTTTCATCTTCGCTGATCGCCGGATCAAACAGCCCGCTGATCGCAGATTGTTCAACAACCGCGCGATTATAACGCGAATGCAGCCCTTCCAGAGTAGCCGAGAAGGTGCGTGATTCATCGAGCAGAGCCCGCAGATCGCGGCCAGCGCGCTCGATCTTTGATCCGGTCGTCAAAACGGCTTCTTCAATGCCCGTGTTGATCAGATAATCCTCGAAAGCCTGCTCATCCTTGAGATATTGCTCGGACTGGCCGCGCTTGACCTTGTAGAGCGGCGGCTGGGCAATATAGAGATGACCTTGCTCGACCAGCTCGGGCATTTGTCTGAAGAAGAAGGTAAGCAGCAGGGTACGAATGTGGGCGCCGTCGACGTCAGCATCAGTCATGATGATGATTTTGTGATAGCGCAGCTTGTCGGGGTTGAATTCATCCTTGCCAATGCCGGTGCCCAGCGCCGTGATCAGCGTGCCGATTTCCTGACTGGAGAGCATCCGGTCGAAACGGGCGCGTTCCACGTTGAGGATTTTACCGCGCAAGGGAAGAATGGCCTGATTGGAGCGATGACGGCCCTGTTTGGCCGATCCGCCAGCGGAATCACCCTCCACCAGGAAGAGTTCGGATTTGGACGGATCCCGTTCCTGACAATCGGCAAGCTTGCCGGGGAGTGATGCGATATCGAGCGCCCCTTTGCGGCGCGTCAATTCGCGCGCCTTGCGGGCGGCTTCACGCGCTGCAGCTGCTTCCACCACCTTGGAGACAATCGTCTTGCCTTCATTGGGGTTCTCTTCCAGCCATTCACCAAGGGCGGCGTTGATCAGATTTTCAACGACCGGACGCACCTCGGAAGAGACCAGCTTGTCTTTGGTCTGGGACGAGAATTTCGGATCGGGCACCTTGACCGAAAGCACGCAGGTAAGGCCCTCGCGGCAGTCATCCCCACTTGGGTTGACCTTTTCACGCTTAAGCAGCCCGGAGCTTTCCGCATAGGATGTGATCTGACGTGTCAGCGCCGCGCGGAAACCGGCCAGATGGGTTCCGCCGTCGCGCTGGGGAATGTTGTTGGTAAAGCACAGCACATTTTCATGATAGCTGTCATTCCACCACATGGCCGCTTCCACCGTGATACCATCTTTTTCGGCAGAGACGGCAAGCGGCTTTTCGATCATCGGCTTCTTGGCGCGGTCGAGCCATGTCACAAAGGCTTCCAGACCGCCCTCATAGAGCATCTCTTCCTGCACCTTGTCCGGACCGCGATCATCAGTCAGCAGGATGCGGACGCCGGAGTTGAGGAAGGCCAGCTCGCGCAGGCGATGTTCCAGCGTGGCGAAGTTGAATTCGATATGGGTGAAGGTTTCCGGGCTCGGGGTAAAGGTCACCTCGGTTCCCTTTTGTCCGTTGGCCGGGCCAAGCTCCTTCAGCGGGCTGACAGCATTGCCGTGCTCGAAATGAATCTCATGTTCCTTGTCATTGCGCCAGATGCGCAATTTCAGCTTGGTCGAAAGCGCGTTCACCACAGAAACGCCCACGCCATGCAAACCACCGGAGACCTTGTAGCTGTTCTGGTCGAATTTACCGCCCGCATGCAGCTGGGTCATGATGACCTCGGCAGCGGAAACGCCTTCTTCATGGTGGATGTCGGTGGGGATACCGCGTCCGTTATCCGTGACTGTCACCGAGCCGTCCGCATTGAGGGTTACGGTCACAAGATCCGCATATCCGCCCAATGCTTCGTCGATGGCATTGTCCACCACCTCGTAAACCATGTGATGCAGGCCAGAACCATCATCCGTGTCCCCGATATACATGCCCGGGCGTTTACGAACGGCATCTAGACCTTTGAGAACCTTGATGGAATCAGCGCCATATTCGGCGTCTGCACTCTGGGGGGTGTTTTCAATATCGCTCATGCGAATCAGTCATCCTTAAGCTACGGCTAACCCTTCACTTATACGAGGTTTTTCGCCGCGTTCAACCGCTTCTCGCCATCGCAGCAAGCGATCGCGGCCTCCTGTTGTGGAGAGTTTGCTTCAGAAGGCGAAGAAGTCACTTGATACCACATAATAGTGGCAGAAATCAGCGCTTCTGTGCCCGTTCCTGCTCGGATCTGACATAAGCCAGTATCTGGGCGACTTCTGTTTGTGTCAGACCTTCCACAGGGTCCATCGGACCATAATCCCAATTGCGCTGCGGAGCGCCATAATTCACGGCCTGAATGAAGGCCCGATCCGAAAGATTACCCTTGCTATAAATCCGGTTGATCAGGGCCGGACCAAAGCTTGTGCTGCGTCCTCCCACACCGTGGCAACTGAGGCAATTGGCATTGTAAAGCTTTAGGCCTTCCTTCCTGATCTGGGCACTATCGAGGGTGGCGATCAGCTTGTCGTCATTCTGTTTTGAAAAATAATCGCCGGTGGTGATCAGCAACAAAAGAATGAACAGCGAGATACACATGAATATCAGGCTGCTTCTGGATTTGGCAAAAGGAATACGACGTCTTCGCGCCATAATGACCCCGTTTCTCGCTTCTTACTCTAGAGGAAGAATTGTACCACAGGAAACGTTAAAGCGTTCTGCTCGTTCTCCCAGTGGTAAAAAGATTCTGTCATCCGTTCCGGTAACGAAAGCCTGACAGCCGAGCCGGTCCAGAAGATCAAACAGCGCCAGCCTGCGGGTCTCGTCCAGATGGGCCGCAACTTCGTCCAGAAGCACCAGAGGCGTGCGTCCGGCCCGCTCGGAGACCAGATGCGCATGGGCAAGCACAATGCCCAGCAGCAACGCCTTCTGCTCTCCGGTAGAACATTTGGCAGCCACCATGTCCTTGGGGCCATGGCGCACCAACAAATCGGAGCGGTGCGGGCCGGTCAAGGTGCGACCGGCGGCGCGATCTCGTGGTCGTCCTTGTCGGAGCACCGAGCGATAATGCTCTTCGCTTTCAATGGCCGGTCGCGAAAAGGCCTCGCTCTCCAGCTGCCCTTCCAGATCGAGCACGGCATTGGGAAAGGCCGTTGTGCCTTCTTCCCCATGCAGGATCGACAAAGAGCGGTTCAAAAGCGCAATCAATTCAGCCCGTGCTGTGGCAATGGCTGAGCCGAATTCGGCCATTTGTGCTTCGATCCCGTCCAGCCACACGCTCTCATGGGGAGCTTCGTCAAGCAGGCGATTGCGCTGGCGCATGGCCTTTTCAAAGGCGTTGACCCGTGTGCCGTGGGTCTTGTCGATGGCCAGCACCATCCGGTCCAGCCATTTGCGTCGCTCGGAGGCAGCACCCGTAAACAGACTGTCCATCTGCGGCGTCAACCACAGCACGGAGACATGATCGGACAGGCTCTCGGCTGACTTGGCTGTGGCACCATTGATGCGGATGCGTCGTTGCAGGCTGCCATCCGGGCCCGGCTGCAATCCTGTGCCCAGTTTGATATCGCCAGAGGGCGTATCGAGTGTAACCGAAACGGCCCAACTGCCTTCACCCGATTGTTCCCGCGCAATCTCTGGATAGGCAACGCGCCGGAGGCCGCGACCGGGAGAAAGAAAGGAAACAGCCTCAAGCAGATTGGTCTTGCCGGAGCCATTCGAGCCCGTCAGCACCACATGCTTGCCATCAAGCCCGAGGCTGAGGGAAGCATAATTGCGGAAATTGGCCAGACTGATTGATGCGACCGTCACCCTGTCGACAGGCCGCTGAAGCTGGGCAGTCGGGTCCGGGCAGATCGAAGCTGTATTCAAGGCCGCATTTCCTTTGATTTAGGGGACATCTGCCGCTCTCTGGAGGACGGGATGCGACAGAAAGAATCACATGCACAAAAGAATAGGGCATTTCGAATGGAAATGCCCCATGCATCTTTCATTTTTTCGCAAGGCTTGAGCCCTGCTAGACGCGCATCGGCATCAACACATAAAGCGTGTTGTTGTCGCCATCGTCCTGGATGAGCGTTGGCGAGCCGGAATCGGCCAGACGGAACTGGGCGCTGTCGCTTTCCAACTGGTTGGTGATGTCCAGCAGATAGCGGGCATTAAAGCCGATTTCCATTGGATCGGATTCATACTCAACGGTCAGCTCATCGGTTGCCGTACCCGAATCCGGGTTGGAAACCGAAAGCACCAGACTGTTGGGCTGCAGGCTGAGCTTGACAGCGCGACCGCGTTCGTTCGACACGGTAGACACACGGTCAACAGCCTGAGCGAACAGGGCGTTTTCGATCTTCATGACCTTGTCGTTGCCCTTGGGGATCACCTTCTCATAGTCAGGGAAGGTGCCGTCGATCAGCTTGGAGGTCAGCACCACCGGACCGATTGTCAGGCGGATTTTGGTTTCGGACAGCTCAACGGCAATGTTGGCTTCCGGATCTTCGATCAGCTTCTGCACTTCAGACACAGTCTTGCGCGGAACGATAACCCCCGGCATGCCCTGGGCACCGGCAGGCGCGGGAAGCTGGGCTTGTGCCAGACGGTGGCCATCGGTGGCAACGGCACGCAGCACCGAGGCGCCATCGATATCAAGGCTATGCACATAGATACCGTTGAGATAATAGCGAGTTTCTTCGGTTGAGATCGCAAACTGGGTGTGATCGATCAACTTCTTCAGATCCAGCGCCGGAATGGTGAAATGATGCGAAAATTCACCAGCCGTGATATCAGGGAAATCCGTGACCGGCAGGATCTGCAAGGTGAAATGCGCGCGACCGGCAATGATCGCCAATGCGGTTTGTTCTTCGTTGGTTTCCAGCGTGACCTGCGATCCGTCCGGCAATTTGCGCACAATGTCATAAAGCATATGCGCCGGAACGGTTGTTGCTCCGCCGATCTCTACCATCGCCGGCGCCGTTTCCAGCACTTCCAGATCAAGGTCGGTTGCCTTGAAAACCAGATCGCCACCTTCTGCGCGCAGCATCACGTTGGACAGGATCGGAATAGTGTTACGCCGTTCAACAACCCGATGGACATGGTTTAGAGACTTCAAAAGGGTTGCCCGTTCGAGAGTGACTTTCATATCCCAAATTCCCTACATCAATACATGAACTATTTTTGCCCATACCATGCCCTGCAATGGCGGGGAAGCAACTTTGACCCTTCTTCCCTGATAAGGCAAGGGGATCGACCCGATTCAGGCGCGATCCCCTCATATTTCTTCCACATGTCAGCGCCAATGCGCCTGCATGATCAAGCGTAATGCGTGGCGGAACCGCTATTCGGCGATGTTCCGTTTCAGCATTTCGATTTCCTGCTGCAAGGTATTGTCCGAAGATGCCAGCTCCTCGATCTTGCGCACCGCATGCAGCACCGTGGTATGGTCCCGGCCACCAAAGCGACGTCCGATTTCCGGCAGGGAGCGTGGCGTCAGCATTTTGGAAAGATACATTGCAATCTGGCGCGGGCGCACGATGGTGCGGGTCCGGCGAGAAGACAAAAGATCCGAGCGGGATACATTATAGTGCTTGGAAACAACGCGCTGAATGTCTTCGATGCGAATGCGGCGCGGTTCCTTGGAGCGGATCAGGTCCTTGAGAGCCTGTTCGGCCATCTCAATGGAGATCGGAGCCCCTGTCAGCTGGTTATGGGCCATCAGACGGTTGAAGGCACCGTCCAGATCACGGCCGTTGGAGCGGATGATGCCAGCCACATGATCAAGCACCAGTTCCGGAATGGTCAGGTTCGGATCCCGACGCGCAGCCTGCGTGGCGCGATCAGACAGGATAGACCGGCGCAGCTCTTTTTCAAGCGGCTGCAATTCACTGACCAGACCACCAGCCAGACGCGAGCGGACGCGCTCGTCAAGGCTTTCCAGCTCGACCGGAGGACGGTCGGCAGCAACCACCACCTGACGGGCGCCGTCAATGAGGCTGTTGAGCGTATGGCAGAATTCCTGCTGGATGCTCTTGCCCTGAAGGAATTGCAGGTCGTCGATCAGCAGAATGTCGATGTCTCTCAGCGTATCTTTGAAATCGATGGCTGCCTGACTCTTCAGCGCCTGAACAAAGCTATACATGAAGCGTTCGGCAGTCAGATAGAGAACACGCGCGGTCGGGTTCGACTTCTTGGCTTCCCATGCAATCGCCTGCAACAGATGGGTCTTGCCCAGACCAACGGAGGCATGCAGGAAGAGCGGGTTGAAGGAAACAGGCTGGCCGGGCTGGGCCATGGCCACCTGTTTGGCCGCAGCGTGAGCCAGCGTGTTGGACTGACCGACAACAAAGGTTTCGAATGTCAGGCGCGGATCAAGCGGAGAGCCGCCCAACTGGTCCTGCTCCTGCCCCATGGCAGCTGCCGCTGAAGGACGCGCAAAACCGGAATCCTTGTTGCCCGCTTCTGCCGACTTGGCCGGAGCCTTGTTCTGAACGGTCTTCGGACGCACAGCACCGCGCACATACAGGTCAATGCGGCGCACTTGCTCGCATTCCTCGCGCCAGAGTGCCATCAGCAGCTCGCCATAATGCGACTGAATCCAGGATTTGAGGAATCGGGTGGAAACGGAAAGAATAACCAGTCCGTTCTGCTCATCCTCAATTTCTACACTGGCAAACCAGCTTGAAAATACGTCTTCTCCGAGTTCCGCGCGCAGTCTTTTCTTCACGCGTTCCCATTCTTCTTTGCCCACTTTCACCGAAGGCTCCTCTTTTCGGGAGTCAGCCTCGGGAAAAGCCTGATGAGTCGCCGCACTCATCTCCATGTCAACATTTCCCTTTGTGGCCGTCTGCTGTATTGTCATCTTGTTGTTCTAGCCTAATAGCCGCCAAAAACAGCTGTTTCCTTGATAAGCCGCAATTCTGGTGAGTTTATCTCGCTCTTCTTGCTGCAGCCAAGTTGAATTTTCTATTCCAAGCTACCGGTTTCGGCAATTCGAAAAACATCCAAAAGACGTTCAGAATTGTCGCCAGGGCAACCCTGCGTGCTTCCATCCGTTGCAGTTTGATCGGTGCAACGTATCGTCCAGATCGCCTTCAAAGCCTGAAGCGACATTGTAGCAAGGGCCATCCCATTTGGGTGTCATCTCGATCGCCGCATGTTGGGAGCGGGCGCCTGAGCGGCACAAAAAATAGATCGGACTGTCCTTTGCCACCTTCCTGTTTTCAAGCTCGGTCAGTAGCCGTTCGGCAAAATCGCCATGAACGCTCATGTCGGGATAGGAGAGCCATTCCACCAGAAGCACGTCCCTATCAGGCTGGTCCAGCACGGGGATGCCGACATAAGACCATTCTGCATGGGTACGCACGTCTACGAGTACGGCTTCAGGATCCTGAGACAGGGCCTTCCAGGCTGTCAGTACATCAACGTCGCCTGCATAAGATGCCGTTTTACTCAAAGACAAACACTCCTGTTCGGGTGACATCAAGCCACCAGATGATGGTACTGCATGAACCTGTCCATGGGCATGGCCGTGCTTTGGTTACGGCCCGTGCTCCGACACGGCAAGAACCTGAAAAGTCATCCATACATCTTGCTGCCCACAAGACGTGAAGGCCCAAATGCCTTCTTCATGACTGGAATGACTTCCCGCTATGGTTGTCAGTTTTGATTTCAAAAATGCCTTCGGGCTTTTTGCTCTTCTATAGCAACCATGTCCCTGCGATAACCGACCATACACAGCCGGGGTGGGGCGTGCAAGAAGAACGAAATCAGATTCTTTGTCCCCGTTGGCCTCAAGCAAACCGAGCAGAATGCGCCAATTTTTTCTTGACCGGGCTATCCCTTTGCGACTCTTCAGATTCTGTCACCATTCGGTAACATTATGCAGATTCATTGCAGCGGAATTTTTTTTTATCGACTCCGATATTGACCCAAAAGAGAATCATTGTTGCGATTTTCTTAAGTCTCGATTTTTCGTTCAAGACCCTGAAAAATATGCATTTTTAGATTCGTCGGTCAAAAGGGGAACGATTGCTTCAGATTCATTAAAACTATCGATCCATATTGCCATTTTATGACGATTCCTGCGTATCGTCACAAAAAAGCCCGGCCAAAACCGGGCTTTCAGGCATAGGAAACCGGTCTTAAGCAGCCAGCGCCTTAACGCGTTTGCTCAGACGGGAGATTTTTCGAGAAGCGGTATTGGCATGAAACACACCTTTGGCGACAGCGCGCATCATTTCTGACTGGGCCTTGCGCAGAGCTTCGGAAGCGGCAGCCTGATCGCCAGCAGCGATGGCTTCTTCAACGAAACGGATATAGGTGCGAACGCGCGTGCGACGTGCTTTGTTGGTTGCAGTCTTACGAGCAATTTTACGGGTCGCCTTTTTGGCGGATACTGTATTGGCCATTGAGCCTATCCTTGTTTTCCATGCGGAGCCTTACCGGTCCGCTCACGCCGCTACATCACAACAGCCCTCAAATCTGTACAGGCCAGGAAGGACGAGCAGCCAACCTTAGCAAAGCGGAGATGCGCTCTGCTTTCTCGAAAATGATATGAATGATGAAGGCCCAAAGGCCCCTGCTGCATATCGACAGCAAAAGGCGGCACACAAGGGCCGCCCGTTGATCCGCGCTTATAGTCAAACTTGGTTGCCGCGTCAACCATTCTGATCGACGAAAAGGCGCAGAAACCGGCCTTTTTCGGATTCATAAAAGATTAACCCGTTATTCGCTCTGATCTTCAAGCGCGCACAGGCGTGTTTGGCGCACCTCGACCGATGGCTTCCAGCACATCGCTCAGAAAGCGGCCCAGATTGTCTGTGACATGATGAACATAAGGCACCTGTGTGCTTTCGGCCTCCCAGCGGCCATGAAAAACGTCCCGCATCTGATCAGGTACAATAAGCACACATGTCATGCCCAGCGCGTCTGGTACCTGCAGATTGCGCGCCAGATCCTCGAACATGGCCGAGCGGCTCGGATTGATGCCGGTCTGCTCCAAAAGCCGCTCATAGGGCGTGCGATTGGGCTTGGGCTCAAGCCCGGCCCATACAATATCGAATACGTCATCGAAATAGTCGGTAATGCCCAACCGCTCGGACACCTTGCGGGCATGGTCTTTCGTGCCATTGGTATAGATATAGCGTTTGCCGGGCAGGGAACAGAGTGCCTGTCCCAACAGAGGGTCGGGTTCCACGACGCTGTGATCGATGTCATGGACATATTCAAGAAAGTCATCGGGCGCGATGTCATGCTCGATCATCAGGCCGCGCAGCGTGGTGCCATATTGCTTGTAATAGCTATGGCGCAGGTGAGATGCATCATCGAGTGTCAGGCCCAGCAGATTGGACACGAACTCGTTCATCTTCACTTCCATCTGCGCGAAAAGATCAATATGGCGCGGATAGAGCGTGTTATCCAGATCGAAGATCCAACTGTCGATATCCCTGAAACTCTCCAGCAAATTGGTGCCGGAGCCATGATCGCTTTGCATTTAGATCTCCAATAGTCTTCCTTTGCCCAACGGGCCTTGTCCTGCATGTCGGCAGGAAACGATCCGGGACAATGCCACGAATGAGAGCATAAACCAAGCGGGCGGCATGGCTTAGTGAAAAATTGCTCACCTTATGATCTTGGGGGAAAGCCCTTGCCAAGGAGCAAAAGCCCTGCATTAGATAGATCCGGTAAGTATTCGTGCGAGGCATGGCCCAAAAAGGTCATTTTCTTCAGATCGGTATAGGGTACCATGGCATGGGGTGGCCGCCATGAAAAGACAAGCGGGCAAGGGATCAAGGGCAATCTGAATGGACGACAGGGCGCAGAATTATAAGGGTAGCGAGGCCAATGGCCTTCTGGTCGGCTCGGCGAAGGGGCAATCGGCGGGTAACGGCAAGGAAAAGGGCTATCCCAGCTTCGGATTGTCAACCAAGCTCTTGCTACTGACCATCGTGTTCGTCATGCTCAGCGAAATTCTGATCTTTGTGCCCTCCATTTCCAAATTCCGTGCCGACTGGATCACGCGCAAGCTGGAACTGGCAGAAGTAGCGGCGCTGATCTATACCAATGCCTCTGATGATCTGAAAGACAAGGCCATCGAGCAGGAGCTGCTCAATCGCCTCAATGTGCAGACCCTTGGTTTGCGCAATCATGGCGAACGGCGCCTGCTGGCCATGGTCGATATGCCCGGCAAGATCATGCGCGATGACAATATCCAGAGCATGGGGCCGCCGGAATTGATTGCGGCTGCCTTTGATACGCTGTTGTTCGGCAAGGGGCGCACCATCCGCGTGGTTGCTCAGACCAAGGACAATCAGGGCATGGTGGAAATGGTCTTTGATGAGACCGGATTGCGCGGCGATATGATTCGCTTTTCCATCAACATCCTGTTGCTGTCGCTTGTTATTTCGATGATGACAGCCGGTCTGGTTTATCTGTCTCTCAGGGCCTTGCTTGTGCGGCCCATTCTGGGGCTTCTGGACAATATGGCCCGCTTCACCTCCAATCCCGAAGATACCAACGCTGTCATCAAGCCTTCTGAACGGCGCGATGAGATCGGCATGATCGAGATGCAATTGGGCGAGATGGAGGGCATTCTTGCCAATACGCTGCACAAGCAGCGTCGCCTAGCCGATCTCGGGCTGGCAGTCTCGAAGATCAATCATGACCTGCGCAATATCATCGCCTCGGCCCAACTCTTTTCCGATCGCCTGTCGATTTTGGATGATCCAACCGTGCAAAGGGTCGTGCCCAAGCTAATGGGGACGCTGGATCGGGCGGTGGACTATTCCCGCGCGGTCATGTCCTATGGCAAGGCACAGGAAGCGCCGCCAGACAAACGGCTGCTGAATCTGCATCAGCTCGGCGAGGAAATGCGCGACCTGTTGGACCTATCCGAAACATCGCGCTTGACCTTCTCAAACCATATCCCGAAGGATCTTGAGGTCTATGCCGATCCGTCTCAGCTGTTTCGGGTCTTGATGAATCTGTGCCGCAACTCGGTGGATGTGATGCAGGGGCGCAAGGAAGAAGCGGTGATTTGCAGGCTGGATCTGTTTGCTCGCATCGAAAATGACAAGACCATCATAGAAGTGTCTGATACTGGCCCCGGTGTTCCCGAGGTCGCACGAGCGCATCTGTTCAGGCCCTTTCAGGGCTCTGTGCGCAAGGGTGGCACTGGGCTGGGCCTTGCCATCGCCGCTGAAATTGTCCGCGCACACGGGGGGGCTATTCGTCTGCTCGATCGCAGCCCCGGCGCCCATTTTGAAATCAGCCTGCCCAGAGAGTAAAGGCGCCAAATAAGGGCGGACAGGAGATTGGCCAACAAAAAGGCCAGGGCGCTTGGCAGGCCCTGACCTTTCCTTGAAGGAGCCAATGATCACGCAGTGATCTCAGAGATCCTTCTTGGAGAAATACCAGTCAACGGTTTCATAGCCTTCCGAAGCGCGGGCATTGGCGCCTTCAACGGTGGATGGCGGCGGAACAATGACCTTGTCGCCCGGCTGCCAGCCTTCCGGCGTTGCCACCTTATTGGCATCTGATGTCTGCAGGGCTGCCAAAAGACGCGCAAATTCCGGAATCGAACGGCCGTTGGACATCGGGTAATAGACCATGGCACGCAGGATGCCTTTCGGGTCGATAAGGAAGGTTGCTCGCACTGCAGACGTGTCGCTGGCACCCGGATGGATCATGCCATAGGCCTTGGCAACGGTCATTGAAATGTCGTCGATGATCGGGAACTGGATATCAACGCCCCAATTTTCCTTGATGCTGCGCACCCATGCGATGTGGGAATGGATGCTGTCGATCGACAGACCGAGCAATTCGCAGTTCATTTCCTGAAACTGGTCATAGGCTTTGGCAAAGGCCATGAATTCGGTGGAGCAAACGGGTGTGAAGTCGGCCGGGTGGGAGAACAGGATCAGCCATTTGCCTTCATAATCGGACAGTTTCTTGACACCGGCAGTTGTCGGAGCGCAGAAATCCGGAGCGGGTTTATTCAGTTGCGGGAATGCCGGGGCCTCTACTGTGGTTTCAATATCTGTCATGTAAAATACTCCTTTTTAGGTACGCTGAGTGCGTCCATTGCTGTTGACGGCACAATATCAGCAGTCTATTTATTAGTGAAATGAGTTATTTTTGACGTTTTAATCGAAAAAAACGATAACTGACATGATCCCATCCTTGCGCCAGCTAACCTTCCTGATTGCCTTAGCGGATGAATTGCATTTCAGCAATGCGGCGAAGCGTTGCAATGTGACCCAATCAACCCTCAGTGCCGGGCTGAAGGAGTTGGAATCCATATTGGGCGTGACACTGGCCGAACGCTCCAAGCGCTCCGTGATCATGACGCCCATCGGCCGCAAGATTGTCGAGCAGGCGCGCAAGATTATGACCGATACCCAGCATCTGGTGGAAACGGCCGCGTTGGAAGCCGAGGCCATGGCCGGCGACATGCATCTCGGTGTGATTCCCACCGTCGGTCCCTTCCTTTTGCCGCGTCTGCGTCCATTGTTGCGTGACGAGCATCCCCGCCTGCGGCTCTACTTGCGTGAGGAATTGACCGACCAACTGCTTGAAGGCCTCAGAAGCGGGCGGCTTGATGTGGCGCTCATCGCATTGCCCCACGATGTAGGCGATCTGGAGACACTGGAACTGTTTGAAGACGGCTATCACCTTGTTGCCCCGCTGGATCATGAGTTGGCCTGCAAAAGTCTGGCCGATGGCACAATGCTCAAGAATGAACCTCTTATGCTATTGGAGCGCGGCCATTGCTTGCAGCAACATGCCTTGTCTGCCTTTCCGGGGCTGTTGAACAAGGATGTGGAGTTTGACGCCACCAGCCTGGCCACCCTGTTGGCGATGGTGGAAGAGGGGCTGGGCTCGACCCTCATTCCCAATGTGGCCATTGATGCTGGATTGACCAAGGCGCATGATGTGGTCGAGATCGATTTGCCAACCTCCTTGCCCCGCAAGATCACTCTGGTCTGGCGTAAATCCTCCACCCGCAAAGACGATTTCCGGGCTCTGGGGGACTTGATCATCAAGGCCAGAGAGAGCCTGCGCATAGGCTAGGGAACAGGCGCTTGCGCGCGCTTGAAGCCAGCGATCAAGAAGCCACACAGCAATAGGCTTGAATGGGGCGATGAACTTTTCCGCCTTTATCCAGCACATAAAGTCAAACGACGGCTCTTAGACGAGGTTTGATTTTATGAAGAAAGATCGCATCACATATCCTGACGGCATTCTCGATTTGTTGAAGGTGCCCGAGCTCAGACGCCTGATACGGCAAGATATGGGCAGCAGTCCTTTACTTGCCAATGAACTGGAGTTCCTTCTGAGCCCGCCGATTCCGAGCGAGGTGTATGTCAAATACTTGTCTCCTGATGCAGAAAATCCCGTAAAAGTGGCTGATCAAATTCGCCAAGCCGCCTCACAGATGATGCGCGGGACATCTAGCGCGGATCTCGACAAATGGAGCAAGATCGTTGCCTTGATGCGCAAGGACATCATCAAGAGATTTGACAGCAAGATCGTGCCCGCTTTTTACCAGCGAGATATCTTCCGGAAATGGCATGAGCAGACTGCCATCGCTAAGGCCAAAGCCAATATGGGAGATCCCAAGAAGGTTGCCAAGAAACTGGATCTGGACGAGCATTACGATGCTAACATACTGGAAAAATACATGATTGCCCAAGCCCTTGGGCGCACAGATGAGGCCGCTAAAATCGAGAAGAAGTTGCGCGAAGGCCATGCGACTGATCTCAGACACATCGAGCACCAGGTCAGGAAGCGCAAGGAAAAGGAAGCAACGGGCAAGACCGAAGCCGAGCGTACAGGAGTCGACCTGACACCAGCCAAATTGCTCAATTGTGGGTTCCGGAATGTGAGCGAAAAAAAATTGCGCGAAGCCATCATGAAATTTTCAACTGCAGTTTTAACGGCCAAGAAAGCCGACCAGAAAGCCTTCTTCAAGAAGATACAGGCACTGGAACCCGAATCTGGAATCGCCCGGAACATGACGATTGAAAATCTGGTCAAGACCATGCGCAAAAAGGGGGTTATTAATGAAGGCGTCTATAAGTATGATGTCTACAAACCCTAAGCCTAGTCCTGTCCGCACGCGTGATTCCATGCTATTGGATAGCTCCCTATGTCCTATCGGACGAAGGGGAGCCGAGCCTGAACTGCATAGCGACTGGAAGCCATGACACGCGACGAATTTGATACCCATTGCGCCACCCTGCGCCACGCCACCAATGTGGTGCAGTGGGGTGGCTGCTCGGTCTGGAAGATCGGTGGCAAGATCTTTGCGCTCTGCGCACCAGAGACAAAAGACGGCAATCACCCAAAAATCAGTTTCAAATGCTCTGACATGGTCTATGAGATTCTGCGCGATGAGCCGGGCATCATTCCCGCGCCCCATCTGGCGCGGGCCAAATGGGTTCAGCTCACTGAGCCCGATGCCATGAGTGATGAGGATCTCAAGGAGCATCTGGATGTGGCTTACGAGATCATTGTTGGCAAGTTGACCCGCAAGATCCGCGCAGAGCTTGGCCTTTCAGATGGGTCGAATCGGATCTGAAACAATCCGGCTCAAAATTCGCGTCGAAATTGCGATATCAAGGACTTGACCCTGTGATGAGGTTTTGCCAAAATCCTGTCTGTAAACCTTTCGGCGCTGAGCGCGGTCATCCTGTCGGAATTTGACGCCCTGTCATTTCAACCGGCATCGAGGAGGGCAACCGCGGCGCACAGCCCGGACGTTCACATCGAACATGGTTTCATGGTCACAACTCCGGGCTGATCAGACCGGAGATACAGTGATGAAAACCATTATCGAACCTTTCCGCATCAAATCGGTAGAGCCCATTCGCATGACCACGCGTGCCGAACGCGAGGCAAAGCTCAAGGCTGCCGACTATAATCTCTTCGCGCTCAAGTCCGAAGACGTGATCATCGACCTTCTGACCGATTCGGGGACGGGCGCCATGAGTGCCGAGCAGTGGGCCGCCGTGATGCGTGGCGACGAGAGCTACGCCGGCTCTCCCTCTTATTATCGTTTCCGCGATAGTGTTCAGGAATTGATGCCCTTTGAGCATATCATCCCGACCCATCAGGGGCGCGCGGCAGAGGCGATTCTGGTTTCTATCTTTGGCGGTGCGGGCAAACATGTCCCTTCCAACACCCATTTCGACACCACGCGCGGCAATATCGAGGCATCGGGTGCCGAGGCCTATGATCTGGTGATCGAGGAGGGCAAGGACCCGGCTTCGCTTTATCCCTTCAAGGGCAATATGGATCTTGGCAAGCTGAAGGCCTTTCTGGAGGAGAAAGGCGACAGCGTACCCATGGTGATGATCACCATCACCAACAATGCTGGCGGTGGTCAGCCCGTGAGCCTTGAAAATATCCGTGGTGTTGCGGCGCTGGCCCATGAATATGGCAAGCCCTTCATAATCGATGGCTGCCGCTTCTCGGAAAATGCCTGGTTTATCAAGCAACGCGAAGAAGGCCAGCAGGACCGCTCCATCAAGGACATCGTGCGCGACTGTTTCTCGGTGGCTGATGGCATGACCATGAGCGCCAAGAAGGATGCCTTTGGCAATATCGGTGGCTGGATTGCCTTCAACAACGATTCGCTTGCGGAACAAGCCCGCGTTCGCCTCATTCAGACGGAAGGCTTTCCCACCTATGGTGGCCTAGCCGGACGTGATCTGGAGGCTCTGGCACAAGGGCTGCACGAGATTATCGATGAGGATTATCTCAGATATCGCATCCGCACCAACGAATATATCATCGAGAAACTTGATGCCCTTGGCATTCCGGTGGTCAAGCCAGCCGGTGGCCATGCGGTGTTTGTTGATGCCAAAAGCTGGTTGCCCCATATCGATCCGCTGAAATACCCGGCCCATACCGTGGCCTGCAAGCTCTATGAGATTGGCGGCATCCGCTCTTGCGAAATCGGGTCGGTGATGTTTGGTCGTCAGACCGACGGCTCGGAAAAGCCCGCAGCCATGGAACTGGTGCGCCTTGCCTTCCCGCGTCGCACCTATACCCAATCCCACGCAGATTATGTGGTGGAAGCCTTTGAGCAACTGGCCGCTGAAAAAGATCAACTCAAGGGGTTCAAGATCATCAGGGAACCAAAACTGATGCGGCACTTCACCTGCAGCTTCGCACCTCTGGACGGCTAACTCCGACTGGGCCATCCTGATTGTGCGAAGGCGCGCCAGCCCAATTTGCTGGCGCGCCTTTTCTTTTGTCTTCAGGTCGGCAAATCGGGCGGTCTCCGGACTTAAGATCCTTTAAGTATGAAAATCCTCAATTAAATACATTTGTTCCATGCAATTTTGTCATGAGACCGATGATCTGATCATCTTTGAATTGCTCAAAAGAGACAACCATATTCAGAATATGCGAAACGCAAGAGAGGTCTTTGGGGCCGCTTCAAGCGCTTTCGGAAATCAGTCAATAAGAGTAGGGATCGTTGCACCGCTGAGGGAAACAGATTTCGCCAGTCTCTCAACAGATCAACCGCTCAACTCAACACAATAAGCCCGACGGTCTGGATGGTCTTCAAAACCAGCGGCCACCGAGACCAAAGGGCAAGAAAAATAAGGAGAGGAAAGATTATGGCATATGCAACGATTAATCCATATAACGGCGAACAGGTAGCGTCCTTCCCCGATGCGACGGATGCAGAGGTAAGCGCAGCCATCGACAAGGCGCATACTGCTTTCTTGGCCTGGCGCGAAACCGGCTTTGCCGAGCGGGCAAAGATTCTGCAAAAGGCTGCAGACCTGCTGCGCGCCGATGCAGATGAGCATGCAAAGCTCCTGACCCTTGAAATGGGCAAGATCACGGCTGAGGCCAAGGCCGAGGTTGAGCTCTCCGCCAAGATCCTTGAATATTACGTTCGCAACGCAGAAAAGCTTCTCCAACCGCGTAAGTTGCCTGTGCTTGACCCTGCTGAAGGTGATGCGACGCTCGTGCATGAACCACTCGGCGTCCTGCTGGCCATTGAGCCTTGGAACTTCCCTTACTATCAGATCGCCCGTATTCTCGCACCGCAGCTGTCTGCAGGTAATACGCTTCTGCTCAAGCATGCGTCCAACGTCCCTCAGAGCGCCGCCCGCTTTGAAAAGCTGATGAAGGAAGCCGGTTTGCCAGAAGGGGCCTTTACCAACCTTTATGCAACCCGCTCCCAGATCGAGATGATCATCAACGATCCACGTGTGCATGGTGTGGCCCTCACAGGCTCCGAAGCGGCAGGCTCCGTTGTGGCGGCTCAGGCCGGTAAGGCGCTCAAGAAGTCCACCATGGAACTGGGTGGCGCCGACGCTTTCGTCGTGCTCAAGGATGCCGACATTGACAAGGCCGTGGATTGGGCCGTCTTTGGTCGCCACTGGAACGGCGGGCAGGTCTGTGTCTCTTCCAAGCGCATGATCATCGAGGATTCGGTCTATGATGAATTCCTCGAAAAATATAAGGCTGGCGTTGCCAAACTGGTGGCAGGGGATCCGTTTGACCCGAACACCACCCTTGCGCCGCTTTCTTCCCAGAAGGCCGCTGATGATGTGAAGGAACAGATCAAGAAGGCCGTTGCCAAAGGGGCAAAAGCCGAAGAAGTCGGCCCTGCCGTTCCCACCAAGGGGGCCTTTGTGCAGCCAACCATCCTGAGTGGTCTGGGCGAAGAGAATGAAGCCCGTTACTGGGAATTCTTCGGTCCGGTCTCCATGTTCTTCAGGGCAAAAGACGAGGCAGACGCAGTCCGCATCGCCAATGATACCCCGTTTGGTCTGGGTGGCTCGGTCTTCACCAAGGATGAAAAACACGGCGCAGACGTGGCCGCGCAGATTTCTACCGGCATGGTGTTTGTGAACCATCCAACCAAGGTTGAGGCTGACTTGCCATTTGGCGGCATCCGCCGCTCTGGCTATGGTCGCGAATTGCTTGATCTTGGTTTGACCGAGTTCGTCAACCACAAGCTGATTGATGTTGTCGATATCGACGCTGCCTTCTGATCGGCTCAAAAAAGCCTTTTATTGACCTTATGCAATCGGGAGCCCGTTCAGTGTACTGAGCGGGCTCTCGCCACATTCAGAAGCCTTGTTCACAGATGCTATGCGGATGCATTGATTGAATGGTCTGGATGATTTGGCTAGATAAGAGGCAGAGAGATGGAAGCCGAAGATGCTCATTTGGCATTTGCTGGTTCTGGCTCCCTTTTGAGGTCTATTGCTCGGCCACTCATAGAAGAAGGATTTTTCATGACCGCTATTTCTCGCAGAACATTCATGACCTCGGTGGCCTCTCTGGCGGCTCTCGGGGTTGCCCCGCATTGGAGCAACACGGCACAAGCAGCTGGCGAGACCACAAAGGTGGATGCCGCCACGGCCCTTACTGTCACTGGTGGGCAGATTATTGGTGCGCGCGAAGCCAATGGCACCCGCGTCTGGCGCGGCATCCCCTTTGCCGAACCGCCTGTTGGAGATTTGCGCGGCCGTGCCCCTTGTCCGGTTTCGTCCTGGGCAGGGCAGAAAGAGACGGTTGCCTTTGGCAATCAGGCCGTACAGCAAGCACTGAGCGCTGGCATGCCGGTGCACGATGCTGGCGCCGAAGATTGCCTTTATCTCAACGTCTGGGCTCCAGAAAAAGGATCTGATACGCCGCGTCCGGTGCTGGTCTGGATTCACGGTGGCGGCTATGTGGCCGGCTCCGGCTCGGAAGCGGTTTATTACGGTGATGACTATGCAGAGCGCGGCGATCTCGTTTATGTCTCCATCAACTATCGCCTCAATGGCTTTGGTTTTCTGCGCACCTCGCTGGATGCAGATTCGGCCAATCTCGCTCTACTCGATCAGGTAGCCGCGCTGCAATGGATCCAGAAGAATATCGAGCAATTCGGCGGTGATCCTGCCAATGTCACAGTGATGGGGGAATCGGCCGGAGCCATGGCCATCAGCACGCTTATCGGATCGCCGCGCGCGCGTGGTCTGTTCGCCCGTGCCATCATCCAGAGCGGTGGCGCACGTCCCATCTATTCGGCCCGTGAGGCAGAAGAGGTGCTGGCCTTTGCACTGGCTGAAGCAGGTCTCAAGCCCGGTGAAGACGAAAAGCTTATGGCTTTGCCACTTGAAGAACTCAAGCGCATCTTTGCGGCTATGGGAGCTAAATCCAAGAGTATCCTGCTTGGGGGCGAGCCATTCCATCCCGCCATTGGCGACTCGGTTCTGCCCAAGCATCCACTGGAAACACTCTCGGCCATTCCTGCTCTTATTGGTCACTGCGAGAATGAGGGCCAGACCTTTGCCCATTTTGAAAATCTGTTCGAAGGCCTACCGCTCAAGGTACGCAGTCTCGTGGGTGAGGAAAAATGGAATGAACTGGCAAGAATCTATAAGGCGCATGCAAGGCCAGAACGCGATCCGCTGATGGATCTCTTCAGCGACAGCTTTACCGGTATTCCCTCTTTGCGCTTGGCTGATCAGCTGAAGGGCCTGGGCGCGGATGTCTGGAGCTATCGCTTCGACTATCAAAAGGCCTCCCCGATCGGAGCCGCTCATGCCTCTGATATTGCATTCACGTTTGGCAAGCCCAATGAGGCGCCGTTCCCTGTTGAATGGACCAAGCAAGCCCAAACGGTGTCAGAACGTATGCGCGACAGCTTCATTGCGTTTGCCCGCACCGGTAATCCGCAGACATCAGACCTGCCAGACTGGCCACAGCATGATCCCGAGGCGCTCGACTATCTGCGCTTTGACGCCACGCCGAGCATTGGGCAGGACTTCATTGGTGCCGAGCGACGCGCAGCATGGCAGGATGTGGCGATTGATGCTGTCTAGGGATATGGCTGCCTGAAAGAAGCCTGAAACAAGATAGTGAGACCATCATCCAGCTCGAGGAATTGGGCTGGATGTTTCTTTATCTGAGCGAGAAAGCTGCCCGTCATGCAGGACCTAAGCCTTATAAGTGCGGCAAAGTCGTGCGGATATGGTCCGCCAATGCCGAAACCGCAGCGGAAGGACGCTGATCGGCCAGTTCCAGCGTGATGCCTATGGCGGGTAGCGGTGGCAAGTCATCTGATATGATATGCAGATCCTGTGGCACGGCGCTGCGGGTCAGAACGCTGATGGCGTGGCCCGAGCGGGCAATAGCCAGAAGACCGGCCAGACTGTTGCTGGCATAGGCCACCCGATAGCGCCGGTTGATCGCCTCCATCACGGTGCAGGCTGCCCGATAGTCGATCGTGCTCGGAGTGGGCAGGGCGAGCGGTAGAATCGGAGCCGAAAGGATCGCCGGCGCAGCTTCATTGGCCACCCAGACCAGCTGCTCCTTGCGAATAACCCCGTCCGCCTTGGCTGAAGGCAGGGAGACCAGCGCCATATCCAGCAAGCGCTGCTGCAATTGCGGCCTCAGATCCGTTGACGGGGCGCAGGCCAGCCTCAAATCGATGTCCGGATAACGCGCGCAAAAACTGCCCAGAAGCTGGGGCAAGAAGGCGCTTGCATAATCCTCCGTACAGCCAAGGCTGATCGAACCGCGCAAGGTGGTTCCGGTCATATCCATCAGGATTTCGTCATGCTGGGTAAGAAGAGCCTCGGCATGCACCAGCAATTTCTCACCCGCCGCCGTCAACCTGACGCCCGCGCCGGTGCGATGCAGAAGCGGTTTACCGAGTTGAGCCTCCAGACGATGCATCTGCATGCTGAGCGCCGACTGTGTGCGCCCGACCTGCTGGGCGGCAAGGCTGATGGAGCCTGTTTGTGCCACAATGACGAAATTTTTCAGCAAGGCGATGTCGAGTGACTGCATGATATAAGTCCGATTGATATCTGAATTTAGTATTATCAATTTGCCTGAATTTTCAAGCCTTGCTAAGGCTGGATGAGCAACAAAAAACATCGCCCCGATACCAGAGAGAAACAGCATGTCCTTAAATGATGATCCGGCCTTTTGGAACCGCGCCAACGACCATTTGATCCGCTATGGCTCTGCCTTTGAAAAACTGATCATCGAGCGCGCCGAAGGCAACTATGTCTATGACGCCGATGGCCGCGCCATTCTCGATTTCACCTCCGGCCAGATGAGCGCCCTGCTTGGCCATTCCCATCCGGATATCGTCTCCACCGTCAACAAACAGATGGCGACGGTTGCTCATCTTTTCTCCGGCATGCTCTCTCGTCCGGTTGTAGACCTTGCCTCCCGCCTTGCCGAGCTTGCGCCGGGGCTGGATCGAGTGATGCTGGTAACCACCGGCGCCGAATCAAACGAAGCCGCCATCCGCATGGCCAAACTGGTGACCGGTGGCCATGAGATCGTTGCCTTTGCCCAGAGCTGGCATGGCATGACGGGTGCGGCTGCTTCGGCCACCTATAGCGCGGGTCGCTTCGGATATGGGCCTGCGTCCGTTGGCTCTTTCGTCATTCCTGCCCCGGACACCTACCGCCCGCGCTTTACCAATGCCGATGGCAGCCTTGATTGGCAGACCGAGCTGGATGACGCCTTCCGCCTCATCGATTGCCAGACTTCGGGCAAGCTGGCCGCCTTCATCGCAGAACCGATCCTTTCAAGCGGTGGCATCATCGAATTGCCGCTCGGCTATCTGGCAGCTCTGAAAAAGAAATGTGAAGAGCGCGGCATGTTGCTCATCCTCGATGAAGCCCAGACCGGCGTCGGTCGGACCGGCACCATGTTTGCCTTCCAGCGCGATGGCGTTACGCCCGATATCATGAGTCTGTCCAAGACCCTTGGCGCTGGCCTGCCGCTGGCGGCGATTATGACGAGCAAGGAAATCGAAGAAAAGGCCCATGAACGCGGTTTCCTTTTCTACACCACCCATGTGTCCGATCCGCTGCCCGCCGCCATCGGCAACACGGTGCTGGATGTGGTCGCTCGGGATGGCTTGGTTGAAAAGGCAACCGAACGCGGAGCCCAGATGCGCAATGGTCTTTTGGAACTGCAAAAACAGTTCAATTGCATCGGCGATATTCGCGGGCGCGGCCTGCTGATCGGGCTCGAAGTGGTCAAGGATCAGGAAACCAAGGCTCCGGGCTACGAGCTGGGTACCAAAATCATGGAAGAAGCGATGCAGCGCGGCCTCTCCATGAATGTGGTCAAGCTGCCGGGCATGGGCGGCGTCTTCCGCATTGCCCCGCCGCTGACGGTGTCCGCCGAAGAAATCGACAAGGCCCTCAACATCATCTCCGATTCGATGGCCGCTGCCACGAAATAGGGTCCAAAAGACAACCCCGCTGCGAGTGGTGCAAACCCTTCCGCAGCGGGGTTTTTCAATAAAAAGTTCATCCTAAATTAGCGCACATAAGCATTAAGTGAAATTGGTTGTTATTGCTGCACTCCAAGTGACTTGATAGAGTTGTGGCGACAATTATTTGGGAAGAAGTAATGCCTTATCCAATCGAAGATAAATTAGTTATCGCGGTGTCCTCAAGTGCGCTCTTCAATTTGGAACAACCAGATCGAATTTTCAAAGACGAGGGGCAGGAAGCTTATAAGGCCTATCAAGAAGCTCATCTAGATGAGCCGCTTAGCGAAGGATACGCATTTTCGTTTATACAAAAATTTTTGCAGATCAACGAGAAAAATAGTAAGGAAAAACCTGCTGAAGTCGTGGTTTTATCGAGAAATTCTCCCGCCACTGGAAAGCGGGTCTTTCGGTCGATTCGACATTATGGGTTAGAAATTTCAAGGGCGGCATTTTTGCAAGGAAAGTCACCGTATGCATATATTCCAGCATTCAATGCGTCGCTCTTTCTCTCCGCCAATAAACAAGACGTGAAAAATGCTATTGACGCAGGGTATCCTGCTGGCATTGTCCTTCCAAATAGTAATATACATGAAGAAGATGGAGACGAACTGAGAATTGCGTTCGATTTTGATGGAGTGATAGCTGATGATCGATCAGAAGTGGTCGTACAAGAGCTTGGGTTGTCGGAGTTTCATCAACAAGAGGATGCGCAGTCGAGTATTCCTTTATTTTCTGGACCGTTGGCAGATTTTTTTAAAAAGATTTCCAAATTGCAAGATATTGAAGCAAGGAAGAATAAAGAGGATTCCAGCTATAAAAGGTTTATTCGTACCGCAATTATTACCGCAAGAAATTCCCCTGCCCATGAAAGGGTGATCACGACTCTAGACGAGTGGGGAGTAAGCCCGGACGAAACATTTTTCCTTGGAGGTATGCAAAAATCTCGAATTCTTGAAGTGTTCAAACCGCATATGTTCTTTGATGATCAGCGCTCACATTTAGATCAGAACGTAGATGGAGTATCTTTAGTTCATATCCCCTTTGGAATAGCAAATAGGTAAAATCTAGCGCTCAAGCAGATTTTCTACCGCCCTGATCAGTAGCTTGAGATCATCCGGGCGGGAGAGGCGATGATCGCCATCCTTGACCAGCGTCAGCTTGACATCGTCACGCGCCAGACGGGCAACCAGATCGACTGATGAATGCCAGGGAACTGCGTCGTCCTTGACCCCTTGCAGGATATGCACCGGACAACCGGTTTCGATCAGATCATCGCCCAACAGATGAGCCTTGCCATCCTCGATCAGTTTGGCGGTGATTTCATAAGGGCCATCATCATAAGCACTTGGGCGCCGGAAAATGCCTGTTTCCGCCATTTCGGCCTTGGCTGCTTCGTCAAAATTGTCCCACATCAACACTTTGGTCATGTCGATTGCCGGGGCGATCAGAACAAGGCCCTTGATGCGGCTCTTTTCAAGCCCGACCTGTGCAATATGCGCTCGGGTGAGCAACAGGGCGAGCCAGCCGCCCATGGATGAGCCGCAGATGATTTGCGGTCCGTCGGTCTTTTCATCGAACACCGCAAGGCTTTCGGCGAGCCATCGCGAGATGGTGCCATCCAGAAAGTCTCCGCCGGAGACGCCATGGCCGGAATAGTCAAAGCGGGTGAAGGCCGCGCCATTTTCTGTCGCCCATTCATCCAGACACTGCGCCTTGTCCCCTTCCATGTTGGACTTGTAGCCATTCATCCAGAACAGCCCCGGTTGGCCCGCTTTTGCGGCCAATCGCTGTTTGAAGGCAATTTCGCGGGGATGGTCCCCCTCAACCAAGGGGTTTCCGACAAGGAAGGTTTGCTTTTGGGGGGCTGACATTGTTATGTCTCCGGGAAAGAAATCAAACGGCACCGTTGGCAAGCGCGGCGACGGGGATGCCAGTTACATAGCGCGGTGGACCGCATGACGAAAGCCCCAACAATTCTACAGGTTATTCCTTGGCTCGATTCCGGTGGCGTAGAGCGCGGAACGGTGGATATCGCAGCCGCGATAACCAGCTCTGGTGGCAAGGCTCTGGTGGCCGCTGAAGCAGGGCGGTTGCTGCCCGAATTGGAGGCGGTGGGCGGACGCCTGTTGCCGCTCAAGGGGCTTAGCAAGAATCCGTTGCGGATTCTCTTCTCCAACGCCAAAGCCATCGAGCGCATGATCCGAGAGGAAGGGGTGGATCTCGTCCATGCCCGCTCTCGTGCCCCTGCATGGAGCGCTTATATTGCTGCCCGGCGCGCCGGTGTGCCCTTTGTGACCACCTATCACGGCGCCTATAGCCAGAAGGGGCGGTTGAAGGCCTTCTATAATTCGGTCATGGCCAAAGGCGATATTGTGATCGCCAATTCCCATTACACGGCTCGGCTCGTCATCGGGCGCAATCCGGATGCGGAAAACCGGACGATGACCATTCACCGCGGTGTCGATATGGATCTGTTCGATCCACAAAAGATTTCTGACGAGCGGATTCAAGCCCTGCGCAGCAAATGGGAATTGGATGCCCGCCCCGTGATGATCCTTCCCTCAAGGCTGACGCGTTGGAAGGGGCAGAGTTTCATCATTCCAGTGATGGGCGCGCTCAAGAAAGCCATCGGGCCAACCTTCCAATTGCTTCTCATCGGCGATGAACAGGGGCGTGAATCCTATGTCGCGGAGCTGGATCGTCTGATCGCCGAGCACGATGTGGCTGACTGCGTCAGTCGGGTTGGCCATTGCAAGGACATGCCGGCAGCCTATGCGCTGGCCACTATGGTGATTGTGCCCAGTCAGGATGCGGAGACCTTCGGACGCTCGGCAGCCGAAGGGCTGGCCATGGGCAAGCCGACCCTTGTTGGCGATCTGGGCGCCCAGCCCGAGGTCGTGGCTCCGCCCATGGATGTGACGCCGGAACAATGGATCGCCAGCGTCATCGCTCATGATGATGCAAAAGGCTGGCAGGAGGCGATCGCCCAAACGCTTACCATGCCCGAGGCAAAGAAACAGCAGGTGGCCCCGGTCGCCAGAAATCTGATCGAGGCCTGCTTTTCGCTTAAATCCATGGGCCAGCAGACCCTTGCTGTCTATGACCAACTGCTGGGATGTGATCTGGCGGATCGCTATGGAGCCGAGCGCTAGCCGATCGCGCCCAACTCGGCGCTCCTCATCAGTGCCCGTCTTCAAGGCCCCTGCGGCGGAAGCTGCCCGGGCCGATATGGAAGGCCCGTTTGAAACTGCGCGAAAAGGATGGCACGCAATCATAGCCACACCGGCTGGCCACCTCGCCCATCGACAAATGGGTCGTGGTGAGCAGCATACGGGCCTTGGTGAGGCGCCAGCTCCTGAGATAATCCATCGGTGTCTGCCCCACTTCCTCTGCAAAATTGCGAGCGAAGGCAGAGCGGGATTGCCCGGCCAGTGCGGCGAGATCTTCAACAAGCCACTTTTTCTCCGGCTCGGCATGGATGGCACTAAGGCTGCGCGCTATGGCCTTGTCTGAAAGGGCGCGCAGGAAACCTTTGGTCTCGTCCGTGGCGGTTTGGGCAAGCTGTCGGATGGTCTGGATGAAAATCACTTCGATCAGACGGCTGACAATGGCCGCCATGCCCTGTTCCCCTCGATTGGCCTCCAAGGAGATCAAATCAAGGGTGGAGCGCATCCATGGCACGGTTGCCATATCCTCTGGCCTAAGATGAAGATGGCTCGGCAGAAGCGCCAGCACGGGATGCTCGATTTCTTCATCAAAATGCAGAAAACCGCAGAGCAAGGCGGCTTTCTCGCGCTCTTTGCCGAGTCTCAATACGCCGTCCCGCAAGGCCCCGCTGTCAATCAATCCGCCCAAATCCGCCGGTGCAAGATCCGGGGCCGCCTTGATGCTCTGGGTTGCTCCATGAGGCACCAGCAGAATGTCTCCCTTTTCAAGCGGCACCGGCTCTTCTCCCTCCAGACAGAGCCAGCAGGAGCCATTCAGCACGATGTGAAAGCGGATATGGCGCTGAGAGGGAGGAATGGCAACCGCGAAGGGGCCGGATAGCTGGGCGCGAAAATAGAGCTCCCCGGCGATGCGCAGGGTCGCAAAAATATCGGAAATCAGATCTGTCTTATACATGCGTATCACTTTCTGGACGATCTGCTAAGAATGAGGGCGTTTCAATCATTAACAAGCGCCAGCCATTGCGGCAAGCATTGGGCGGAGGCGGATAGGCCGCTGATCGACCCGTTGCCCTCTCGACCCAATGCCTGATTGACCCAATGATTGTGGAGCGAAGATTCAAATGCCTTTGGAAATGATACTTGCCCTCATCGGATTTGCCTTTGTCATGTCCATCTCGCCCGGCCCCGCCAACTTTCTGTTGCTGGCCTCTGGCGCCAATTTCGGCGTGTTGCGGTCCCTGCCGCTGATATTTGGCGTGTCGCTTGGCTTTTTGTCGATGGTGTTTGCCGTCGGGCTCGGATTGGGGCAATTGCTCAAGGAAGCGCCGATGGTTGAAACCGGCCTCAGAGTTGCCTGCGGGGCCTATATTCTCTGGCTGGCCTACAAGATTGCTGGCGCTAGATCCATGGGGGACAATGCTGGCAATGAGGGCGAAAAATTGGCCAAGCCGGTCTCCTTCATTCAGGCGGCTCTGTTGCAGCTGCTCAACCCGAAGGCCTGGACCGTCGCCCTGCTGGTAACCGTGACCTACATGACCGAACAGGATTATCTCGCCAACCTTATCGTGCTGGTGGCAGTGTTTGCGGTGGTCAATATCCCCTCTATCAGCATCTGGGCCATATCCGGGGCAGCCTTGCGCAAGCGGCTATCTCAAGGCTCCCGGCTGATATGGTTCAACCGGATCATGGCCTTGCTCCTGGTTGCCAGCATGGCGCCCATGCTGATCCATTTGTAAGACAAAGAAAAAGCCTGATCCGGCCAGAATCGAGCCGCCAGATCAGGCCGTGCGAATGCGCGATAGTCGGGCGAAGCTTAGTGCTTCTGTGGGCGTAGATAGGTGAACCAGTAAATGAGGCCTACCAGAACGCCGCCGCCGATGATGTTGCCGATGGTGACCGGGATCAGGTTGTTGATCACGAAATGACCCCATGTCAGATCGGCGAAGTCCGCCGCTGTGGTGCCGGTTGCGGCCCAGAATTCGGGACCGGCAAATGTCTTGGTCATGATGGCCATCGGGATCTGGAACATGTTGGCGACACAGTGCTCAAAGCCGGAAGCAACGAACATGGCGACAGGCAGGGTCACGGCCAACAGTTTGTCGGTGACAGAACGTCCCGCATAGGACATCCAGACGCCAAGACAAACCATGACATTGCACATGGCGCCAAGCGCTACGGCCTGAAAGAAACCATGATGCAGCTTATGCTGGGCGACATGCATATAGTTCAGACCAAGAGAGCCGTTGCCCTGCTCGTAATGCTGGGCAATCTGCATGATAACAACCAGACCGATGGCACCGACAAAGTTGCCCGCATAGACGATAACCCAGTTTTTGCCGAGCTGTCCCCAGGTGATTTTCTTGCTGGCCTTGGCCACAACGGTGAGCACCGTGCTGGTGAACAGATCGCCGCCATTGACGACAACCAGCATCAGGCCAAGACTGAAGGCCAGACCACCGATGAATTTGTTGGCTCCCCAGCCGATATCGCCATTTCCGTTGGTCACCACCGTGTAGAAAATGAAGGCGATGCCGATGAAGGCACCCGCAGTGATCGCCAGAACGAATGTGGTCAGCGGCTGTTTGGTTGCTTTATAGACACCAACATCCTCGGCTTTCTTGGCCATTTCGGCGGGCATCAGGGCGTCAAATTGGAATTGAGGCGTTTCGGACATGGAGTAGACTTTTCTGCTCTTTGGATACACGATAGGGCGACAGGCACCAGCTATAACATTTGTTGGCTCTTTATCATACGATGGTCGCATATCGTTGATATTGGTCATCCCGAGCCATGCTAATTTTGCATAGCAGAACTTTTGGCTGCGCGAAATATCCCAGTAACGGCAAGATTTTGACAAGACTCGGCATTAGCTTGTGAAAGGATAGAGAATTCTGCCTTTTATCCCTGCCCCTGTTCCATGGCAGGGCTTGAAAGGTGGCGCAAGCTGCGTCATATGTATTTGACGCTATTGTTGCAATAAACAGGAGATTACGACCATTCGCCGCCCAAATAGAGCGCAAGCGCCCCGCGAGACGGGACCGCGCATCAATAACCAAATCCGTATTGACGAAGTGCAGCTCATCGATGATGAGGGACATAACCATGGATCCACTCCGACCAGACAAGCGCTAGACATGGCTGCTGAAGCCGGTTTGGATCTGGTTGAGATCTCGCCGAACGCAAAGCCGCCGGTCTGCAAGATCATGGATTATGGCCGGTACAAATATCAGGCTCAGAAAAAAGCCGCCGAAGCGCGCAAGAAGCAGAAAGTTGTCGATGTGAAAGAGGTCAAGATGCGGCCAAACATCGACACCCACGATTATGAAGTGAAAATGCGCAATGCCAATCGCTTTATCGAAGACGGTGACAAGGTTAAATTCACCTTGCGTTTCCGTGGCCGTGAAATGGCGCACCAAAGCCTCGGCATGGAATTGCTCCAGAAGGTCAAAGCCGAGATGATCGAACGCACCAAGGTAGAGCTGGAACCCAGACTCGAAGGGCGCCAGATGATCATGATTCTCGCTCCGAAATAAGTATTCTCTGGGCACAATACTTTTTCGTCAAAAAACCCGGATCCTAGGATCCGGGTTTTTTATTGGCCCGTACAAATGGAGCCATGTGATTTGTGCCCTGTTTCAGGGAACAAAAACAGGCGCTGATCCCTTTGTTATGCGGGGCCGTGAAACAAGTGAAAACGGGCAGGACATGAACATTAAATCCTCAAGCTGGCTAACCTATGGGCTTTTTCTCCTGATTTCTGTTGGGGGAGGGCTGTTGATCGGTGCCAATAACATTCCCGGTCCGTGGTATCAGGGGCTTGTCAAGCCGCCCTTCACGCCGCCCAACTGGTTGTTCGCTCCCGCCTGGACATTCCTCTATATTCTCATCGGCATCGTCGGCGCGCGGATCTATCAATCGGCATTTTCAAAAGATCTGCTCCCCATGTGGCTAGTTCAGATGGGGCTTAACTTCGCCTGGAGCCCGGTCTTCTTCACTCTGAAGAACCTGCCCGGATCTGTTGCCATTATCACGCTTCTGCTTGTTATCATCATCAGCTTCATCGTGAGGACCAGAAAGCGCGATCCGCTGGCCGCTCTTCTCTTCGTGCCCTATCTGCTCTGGGTCGGCTATGCGAGCTATCTGAACCTGTCTATTTGGCTGCTGAATTGATTCCGCAGCCAACCGATGGCCTCAGCGCTGGCTTTTACCGGATAACGGGCAGATTCTTTGATCTTGCCTCTTGATTCCCTTCCCGCGCATCGCTATAACCCGCCAATCTGTAGGCAACCAGCATGTCTCCTTAGGGTGGATGCTGGTCTGACTGCAAGGTAAGTGACTCGCCCGGCTGATTTTAGGGCTGCCGTGGGGAGTTTGAAATGCTCAATCCGGGATGGTTGGATCCAGTGCCTTCATGGCGAGGAACACCCTCTTAGAGCTTTGTCAAAAACAACAATCCGCCAAGGATTTCAGGAGAGCAAAATGCCCAAGCTGAAAACAAAATCCGGTGCCAAGAAGCGCTTCAAGGTTACCGGTACTGGCAAGATCGTATCCGCACAGGCTGGCAAACAGCATGGTATGATCAAACGCACCACCAAATTCATCCGCAAAGCACGTGGCACCACCACTCTGGCTGAGCAGGATGCGAAAATCGTCAAGCAGTTTCTGCCTTACAAGTAAGCGCCAAGCAGCTTGAATACAGCATTCTGGTTTAGGAGATAGAATAATGGCACGTGTAAAACGCGGTGTAACGGCTCATTCCCGTCACAAAAAGACCCTCAAGGCAGCCAAAGGTTATTATGGCGCCCGTCGTTCAACCATTCGCATTGCAAAACAGGCAGTTGAAAAAGCTGGTCAGTACGCTTATCGCGACCGTAAGACCAAAAAACGCAACTTCCGCGCTCTGTGGATCCAGCGTATCAACGCTGCTGTTCGCGAACAGGGTCTGACCTATGGACGATTTATCGACGGCCTCAACAAGGCTGGCATCGAAATCGACCGTAAGGTCCTCTCGGATATGGCAATTCATCAGCCAGAGGCTTTCGCAAGCCTGGTTGAAAAAGCCAAATCTGCTGCTGCCGCCTAAGGCGCATTCCGGTTGAAAAGCATCGCTTTTTGAAGGAATTCGTGTTGAGGCCGAAATTCAGGCAATCCCGACAAGGGTTTGCAACGATTTCGTATCGGCGCACGAACTAGTTTTACGGTTTAAAAACCCGCGTCGAGTGATCGAGGCGGGTTTTTATTTGTCTTCAAGGAGATTGACGGGATTAAGTGAGGAAAAGACCCTTTATTGTCCATGCCAATCTGTTAAAACGCATACAGCAAAGTCTCGTAGGGCACGAAGCCCGGCCAGACCGGTCCATACGGAATGGCCCAAAACGGAATGATTATGTCGGAACTCAAATCACTCGAGCAGGAGATCACCGCCGCTATTGAAGCGGCAACTGATGAGCCTGCACTGGAAGAAGTCCGCGTCTCGGCTCTTGGCAAAAAGGGCAAGATCTCGGAGCTGATGAAAACACTGGGCAAGATGAGCCCGGAAGAACGCAAGGAAATGGGTCCGGCGCTGAACGGCCTCAAGGGGCGCGTTGGTGACGCGATTGCAGCGCGCAAGGAGATCCTCAAGGATCAGGCGCTTAACGAACGCCTCAAGAGCGAAACCGTTGATGTGACCCTGCCCACCCGCATGGGATCGCCATTCGAAGGCCGCGTTCACCCGATTGCGCAGGTAACCGACGAACTGACTGCAATCTTCGCCGATATGGGCTTTGCTGTTGCGGAAGGGCCGGACATCGAAGAAGATTTCTACAACTTCACCGCGCTCAACTTCCCGCCTGATCATCCGGCCCGTCTGGAGCATGATACCTTCTTCCTGCCTGTCGACGCCGAAGGCAACCAGAAGGTTCTGCGCACCCACACCTCTCCGGTTCAGATCCGCACGATGACCAGTCAGGAACCGCCGATCCGCGTGATCTGCCCGGGCCGCACCTATCGTTGCGACAGTGACCAGACCCACACCCCGATGTTCCATCAGGTGGAAGGCCTCGTCATTGAGGAGGGCATCCATATGGGGCACCTCAAATGGACTCTGGAAGAATTCTGCAAGGCCTTCTTTGAGGTGGACAGCGTCAAGATGCGCTTCCGCGCTTCGCACTTCCCCTTCACCGAGCCATCCATGGAAGTGGATATTGGCTGTCAGCGCGTGGGCAACGAACTGCGCATCGGCGAGGGCGACGACTGGCTCGAAATTCTCGGCTGTGGCATGGTGCATCCGAATGTGCTGCGCAACTGTGATCTTGATCCGGACCGCTACACCGGCTTCGCCTTCGGTATGGGCATCGATCGCATCGCCATGCTGAAATATGGCATGCCTGATCTGCGGGCCTTCTTCAATGGTGACAAGCGCTGGCTCGATCATTACGGTTTCCGTCCCCTTGACATTCCTTCTCTGGTAGGAGGGCTCTCCTCATGAAATTCACACTCTCCTGGTTGAAGGATTATCTCGAGACTGACGCGTCTCTGGAAGAAATTCTCGACAAGCTCACCATCATCGGCCTTGAGGTCGAGGAAGTCATCGACAAGGCCGCAGATCTGAAGGATTTCACGGTTGCCTATGTCGAGGAAGCCGAGCAGCATCCTGATGCAGACCGCCTGCGTGTCTGCAAGGTCAACACCGGTAAGGAAGTGCTTCAGATCGTCTGTGGTGCGCCTAATGCCCGCGCTGGCATCAAGGTCGTACTGGCTCAGAACGGCTCTGTCATTCCGGCCAACGGCATGAAATTGAAGCCGACCGTCATCCGTGGGGTCGAATCCAACGGTATGATGTGTTCCGAGCGCGAAATGGGCATGTCCGACGAGCATAATGGCATCATCGAGCTGCCGGAAGATGCGCCGATCGGCGAACCTTTCGCTCCGGTTCTCGGCCTTGATGATCCTGTTATCGACATTGCCATCACGCCAAACCGTGGTGACGCGCTTGGTGTTTATGGTGTGGCCCGCGATCTTGCCGGTGCCGGCATCGGGACGCTCAAGGAGCATCATCCCAAGGACGTGGCTGGCAGCTTCGATAGCCCGATCAATGTGACGCTGAAAGAAGAAGGCGACAATCCGATTTGTCCGGTCTTCACCGGCGTTTACATCAAGGGTGTCAAGAATGGCCCGAGCCCGGAATGGCTGCAGCGTCGCCTGCTGGCCATCGGCCTTCGGCCTATCAACGCGCTGGTCGACATCACCAACTATATTTCCTACGATCGTGGTCGCCCGCTGCATGTCTATGATGCAGACAAGGTGGCAGGTGACATCCATGTGCGCCTTGGCAAGCCGGGCGAAAAGATGGTTGCCCTCGATGGCAAGGAATATGAAATCGAAGCTGGCGAAGATATCTGCGTAATCGCTGACGACAATGGTCCTGTCGGCTTTGGTGGTATCATGGGCGGAGAAGGCACCGGGTCCCAGCCGGAAACCACCAACGTCTTCGTGGAATGCGCATGGTTTGATCCGATCAAGACGGCGCGTGCCGGTCGCGCGCTGGGCATCCAGTCCGACGCACGTTATCGCTTCGAGCGCACCTGCGATCCGGCCTTCGTCATTCCCGGTGGCCATCTGGCTGCCCAGATGGTGATGGATCTGTGTGGCGGTGAACCTTCGAAAATGGTTGTTGCTGGTGAAGCGCCTGTTGAGGACAAGATCATCGACTTCCCGCTTTCCGAGGTGAAACGTCTGGCTGGCCTTGATGTGCCTGAGCTGGAAATCAAGACCGTGCTCAAGCGTCTTGGCTTCTGGGTATCTGGTGCCAGCGATCATGTGAAAGTTGCTGTGCCAACCTTCCGTCCTGACGTGCATGGCAAGGCGGACATCGTGGAAGAAGTGGCCCGCATCGTTGGCGTGGACCGCGTACCGAACGCTGCGCTGCCGCGCCTTAACGCAGTCACCCAGCCACCTTTGACCGAACGCCAGAAACGCATTCGCAATGCCCGCCGTCAGCTTGCTGCCCGTGGCATGGTGGAAGCGGTCACCTGGTCTTTCGTGGACAAGAAACTGGCTGAAATGTTCGGTGGTGGCAAACCGGAATTGGCGCTGACCAATCCGATTTCTGCTGAGCTTTCCGACATGCGTCCAAGTCTGCTGCCCGGCCTGTTGCTGGCTGCGCAGCGCAACGTGGACCGTGGCTTTGATGATTTGGCCATGTTCGAGGTTGGCCAGATCTTCCTTGGCGACAAGCCTGATGAACAGTTCACCCATGCCACCGGCATTCGCCGTGGTGCGGTCCAGATTGTCGGCAATGGCCGTCATTGGCGCGATCCGGCCAAGGCTGCTGACGTCTTTGACGTACGGGCAGACGCTCTGGCCGTTCTGGAAGCGATGGGTATGGACAGCTCCAAGCTGCAGATCGTGGCAGGTGGTCCGGACTGGTACCATCCGGGACGCTCCGGCAAGATCCAGCTTGGCCCGAAAGTGGTTCTCGGCACCTTTGGTGAATTGCATCCGAAGGTTCTCGATGAATTGAAGGTGGATGGCCCTGTCTGTGCCTTCGAAATCACCATCGAAGCTGCTCCGGAACCCAAGAAGAAGGCAGCCAAGTCCCGTGCGGCTCTACAGCTTTCCGACCTGCAACCACTCAGCCGCGACTTTGCCTTTGTCGTGGCCCATGAAGTGACCGCAGCAACGGTTCTCAAGGCCGCCGCCAGCGCCGACAAGAAGCTGATCACCGACGTTAATCTGTTCGACGTCTATGAAGGGGAACATATGGAGCCGGGCAAGAAGTCCGTTGCCTTCGAAGTGACCCTGCAGCCGAAAGACAAGACGCTGACAGATGAAGATCTCGAAGCGATCTCCAAGAAGATCGTCGCAGCTGTTGCCAAGGCAACCGGCGGCGAACTGCGCGGCTGATCTAACGAAAGCATCCATAATCCCGCGACTCTTGAGGGCCGCGGGACTTCCTTTGTCTGGCTTCTGAGGGGGAGAGAGAGCCATGCATGACATTGTTGATTCCTATGCCATGGGTGATTCGCCCGAACTGGCCGATGAATTGTTGGCTCTGGTTCTTGAGGGCAAGAAAACCGCGTCTTGCGACTCACTGCAATTGATGCAAAAGGACAATATTCCCATGCCCAGGGTGGGAGACAAATATCTCCTGCTCGATGGGCGCCAGAAGCCCGCTGCGGTGATTGAAACCGTTGATGTTACGATCCGCCGCTTTGATGAGGTCGATGAAGCCTTTGCGCGTGCAGAAGGAGAGGGTGATCTCTCCTACGAATATTGGCGCCAGGGCCATAAGGAATATTTCACCCGCAATGGCGGCTTTTCCGAAGACATGAAACTGGTATGCGAACGCTTCCGCCTGTGTGAAGTACTGGATCGATAGCCAGTACCGACCAGCCGAACGCCGAGCGAATGACCGTCAAGCGGGCAAATATGTTCATATCTGCTTCTCTTCTTTGCCAAATGCCTGAGAATCGAAGACCTTGGTCTTCTCTCTGGATGACACGATGGGGTGAAGCATGGATAGTCCGTTTGTGGTGCGCAAAGACAACGAGTCTGAAGCGTTGAATGAAGAGCAGAGACAGGCTTTGCTTGTGCGCTTCATCCGCGAAGACAGCCAACTGATGGACGTCCTTGAGGGGCTCCGCGCGCTGGATCTGCCAGATTGGCGGTTGGTCTCGGGCGCTCTCTATCAAACAGTGTGGAATCGCCTCACAGGCCGACCACAGGGCCATGGTATCAAAGACTATGACGTCGCCTATTTTGATCTCTCGGACCGCTCCTGGGACGCTGAGGACGCTGTTATCAAACGGGTGGACGAGGCCTTGCCCGCGTGGAAAGGGCGCATTGAGGTGCGCAATCAGGCGCGGGTGCATCTGTGGTATCGTGAGAAATTTGGCGGGGCCTATCCCGAGCTGACGGGCACGGATGAAAGCCTTGAGAACTACATGTGCACCACCCATGCCGTCGCCGTTCGGCTCGAGGCGGATGACACCCTCTCCGTAGCCGCTCCCTTCGGTCTGGCGGACATCTTTGCTCTGACCATCCGTCCCTGCCACAAGCTGGAAAGCAACAGGACGCACTATGCTAAAAAGGCGAGACGCATGTCACGCCTTTGGCCTGAATTGAAAATCCTGCATTGGGAAACTGGCGAACCGGTGCGCCCAGAACTGCTTGATTGAAGGCCCTCGGGCCTTCGGCCGTGCGGCGGGCCTAGTGCCGCTGCATCGTTTCCCACATCTGGCTGGAGCATTTGCTGATGGAGCAATTGCAGCAGCTGCTGCCGCATGGGGAGGTTTCCGCAGGAAGGGCACGCACCCTTCCTCTGGCTTCAAGCATTTGCAACATGCCTTCAACAGCCTCCGGCGCCACGCCAAAATGGGTGGCAATGTCGGAGGTGTTGGCTCTTCCCCGCTCCCGGAGATAGCGATTGACGTCTGACAGAATCATAGCGAACTCCTTGCCAGTTTGCCGGGGCCTTGCGGAGTGTTGCGGCTGATAATATGCAACACGGCAACGACGACTGCGACGACTGCGACCATTGAAATCATCCAGATGACGGAACTTTGCGGGTGGCGCGCGATGGTGCCCGCCTGATAGGCGAAGACGCTGGTGCAATAGCCCAGCATGGTCGTCCAGCCGATGCCGAACAGGGTCCATGTGCGTCCGACTTCACGAAACAGGGCTCCGACGGCTGCCACGCATGGAACATACAGCAGGATCAGGAGCAGATAGGCAAAGGCTCCCACCTTGCCGTCAAAGCGTGTGATCATTGCTGCAAATGTGCTGTTGTCGACTTCTAGCTCGGCCGCAGCGCTGTCCAGCGTGGAAACATCGCCAACGCTCATGCCTAGCGGATCTTCAAAGGCATTCGTCATATCAATAAGATTAGCTGGAATGGTTGCGAAAGCTTCTGCAATGCCGCCAAAGAAATCGAACTCTTCCTCTTCCTCTGCTGCGAGCTCTGCGTTGGTGGCGTCAATCTGGCTGTACAGCGAGTTGAGCGTGCCCACAACGGCTTCCTTGGCAAACACACCGGTAAAGAGGCCGACGGTGGCGGGCCAGTTGGCTTCGGTAATCCCCAGAGGCTCAACAACAGGGGTTAGCGACTTGCCGATATTGGCCAATACGGAGTGTTCGCTGTCATCATGACCAAAGCTGCCGTCCGTGCCCATGGAATTGAGAATGCTGAGCACGAAGACCACGGCGACGATGACCTTGCCTGCGCCAAGGATGAATTGTTTCACCCTGTCCCATGTGCGGATCAGCGCTGAAGACAGGCTCGGCAGCTGATAAGGGGGCAACTCCATCAGGAATGGCAGCGCCTTGCCGCCAAAGACGGCTTTCTTGAGCACCAACCCGGTGAAGACCGCAAAGAGAATACCGATGATGTACAGCAGGAAGACAAGATTCTGACCACCGGTCGGGAAGAAGGCCGCAGCGAACAGGGCATAGACCGGCAAGCGGGCGCCGCAGGACATGAAGGGAGCCATCAGCGCCGTGACGATACGGTCGCGCGGATTATCCAGCGTGCGCGATGCCATGATAGCCGGTACGTTGCAGCCGAAACCGAGAAGCATCGGCACGAAGCTTTTTCCCGGTAGACCTACAGAAATCATTGCGCGGTCAACCACAAAGGCCGCGCGCGCCATATAGCCGCTTTCTTCAAGAAAGGTGAGGAACAGAAACAGGAAGGCCACGACGGGCACAAAGGTGGCAACCGTCTGGATACCTACGCCAATCCCGTTTGGCAAAAGGGCAATGAGCCATTCCGGCATTCCCATGCTGGCCATCCAGTGCGCCGGACCATCAACAATCACCGTGCCCGCCAGAATATCGAAAAAGTCGATGAAGGCGCTTGCCAGGTTGATGGTCAACAGGAACATGACATACATAATCAGCAGAAAGATCGGAATGCCCAGAATACGGCTAAGGGCGATGCTGTCGATGCGTTCAGTCCAGGTGCGAGGCACCTGACGGATATGGCGGATGGCGTCCTGGGCCAGCATATTGGCAAAGCCATAGCGGCCATCCGCGATCAGCAGGTCTGCATCTTCATCATTCTGCTCCTGAATCTGGTGCAGTTCATGATCCAGAAGGGTTCTGGCTCCCGGATCGAGAAAGGACAGAGCCTTGCCATCACCGCCGAGCGATTTGACGGCCAGCCAGCGGGGATGCACGCTATTGATTCTGGCCAGATCGGAAAACTTTCTTTCAAGGCGTTCCAGAACCACTTCAAGCTCCGGATCATACTCGATGGCGACATCGCTGATGGCTTTTGCTTTTGCAGCCTGTTCGACCAGATCCTTGAGGCGCCCCTGATTCACGCGATCCTTGCGATCAACCGCAATGACCGGAACCTTGAGCCGCTTGGAGAGAGTGTCCGCATCAATCTCGATGCCTTCCTTGCGCGCGAGGCCTGTTTTGGTCAAGGCGACGATCATCGGCACGCGCATGTCGAGCAATTGGGAGGTCAGGAAGAGGTTGCGTTCCAGATTGGCTGCATCAACGATATTGACGACAAGGTCGGCTTCGCCATCCAGAATATAGTCTCGGGCGATGGCCTCATCCAGACCGCTTGAATAGGTGGTATCAAGTGAGTAGGTGCCGGGCAAATCGACAATGGCGACTTCCTGACCATTGTGGGTGTAATGCCCTTCTTTCCGGTCAATCGTAACACCGGGCCAGTTGCCCACACGTTGGCGTGCGCCCGTCAGGGCGTTGAAGAGAGTGGTCTTGCCGCAGTTAGGATTTCCTGCAAAAGCGATCCGGATATCTGTCATAAGCGGTCTCTTGAATATAAAGGCATCGTTCGCTGTCCGATGGAGGACAACGTTGGAAAGCGAACACGTTTTTAAGAAATGGAGGACTTGGGTCTAGCGGTCGTCGGTCTCGATCTGGACACCGATGGTGTCAGATTTGCGCAAGGACAGAGCACTGCCGCGCACTTTGATTTCGATTGGATCACCAAGAGGTGCAATGCGCATAACCGTGAATTCGGCTCCACGGGTCAGGCCCATGGCCATCAATTGCTGTTTATACGCTCGGTTGGCTACATCCAGCTTGGCGATACGACCATGATCTCCGGTCGTGAGATCATTAAGAGTAGCAATCATCGACTGACTCCATTTCTTCACTTGGATCGGACGTTCTGTCGGCTTCCCCGTACGGCAGATGTTCGAATTATTGAGAATGACTTGCAAATTCATCCTGCTAATCAAGCTCAATGTCAATTGATATGCATCAAAAAAAGTAAAAAACTTGAAAAAAAGATACAAATTATTACTGAATCAATTGATAACGACTATCGGGTTAAGTATATGAACTTATATTAGTTTTGATTTATTCTAAAGTAAGACAAAGCAATCACTTATCCATGAACGAGTTCTTCAAGGTCGACTCCATGATATTGTTTGGTTTGGTCCAAAACAACATGACTAGCGATCTGCATCTTGCCGCCCACCTGCACAAGCAGGTCTTCGGTCACTGCGTGATAGCGCTGGATGTCGGTGCAGACAAACCGCACCAGATAATCAAATGACCCGCTCATCTTGAGGCATTCGACAACATCGGGCAGTTCGGCAATGGCCTTTTCAAATGTCGAGAAAATCGAATGATCGTGATCGCGTATCGTGATCGTCGCAATCACGGTGACATGGCGGCACAGAGCCTCAAGATTGATCAGGCCGAGATAGCCACTGATCAGACCGATATCTTCCAGCCGCTTGACCCGCTGCAGACAGGGGCTGGGTGACAGTCCCACGATCTCCGACAGAGCCTTGTTTGTAATACGGGCGTTTTTCTGAAGCTCATCCAGAATATGCAGATCAATTCGATCGAGCTTGGAGCTTTTGCGCGGCACGCTTTTTGATCCTTGTTTCAAATGGGAATACGAAACATTATTCCACAATAGCCTTACTAGTTACAGGAAATTGCGCGTTAATCAAACCAAGTCAGTGCGATATTGCGGCGCACATTATCGGGTAATCCACTCATTTGTTCGAGATATAAACCAAAAGAGGATAACAAAAAAATACCTGTCCGGGCATTTGTATGAGGAAATGAAATGGTTGGCGCTGACCAGATCTTGCGCTCGCCTTTAGGTCGTGCAAGCATGCTTTACAAAATAACAATAGTTTCTCGTTCTTTTCACAGTCGGAGGATAATTTAATGAGAAAAGGTGGATCACTTGATCGCCGTTCGGTTCTGACCGGGCTTGCGGTCGGTGGCGCAGCAACGTTGGCCAGTCCGGCCGTCGTCAAGGCCAGCGAGTCGATTGTCTGGAAAATGCCCATGTCCTGGCCCAAACAGTTGCCAGGGGTCGGCATCAATGGTGTTCGCTTTGCAGAGCGTGTCGGCAAGATGTCTGGCGGTCGCCTGACAATCAAGGTGTTTGGTGCTGGCGAACTTGTGCCCCCCCTTGAAGTGTTCGATGCTGTTTCCAGTGGAGCGGCAGAGATCGGCCACGCAACCTCCTATTACTGGCAGGGCAAGGATCCTTCTTTCCATTTCTATACCGGCGTTCCTTTTGGCCTCACTCAGATCGAGCATGCAGCATGGCTGCGCTTCGGCGGTGGTCAGGAGCTGTGGGAACGAGCCTACGATCCCTTCAACGTGATCCCCTTCTATGCCGGTGCGTCTGGCACGCAGGCAGGTGGCTGGTTTGCCAAGGAGCTCAAAAGCCTTGATGATTTGAAAGGCCTGAAGATGCGCATCGCCGGCCTTGGCGGCGAAGTCATGCGTCGCCTTGGGGTTTCGGTCATCATGCTGCCGGCAACGGATATTTTCACCTCCTTGCAGAATGGTACCATTGACGCGGCCGAATGGGTCGGCCCGTGGAATGATCTGGCCTTCGGTCTTTATAAGGTGGCTCCACACTATTACATGCCTGCTTTCCATGAGCCTGGCGCGGGGCTCGAGATCATCGTCAACAAAGACAAGTTCATGGAACTGCCTGAGGATCTGAAGGCGATTGTCAAGGAGGCTGCCCAGTCCACAGCGCTCGAAACCATGGCAGACTACCAGTATCACAATGCAATGTCCTTGCGTCCGTTGTTGGCCAAGGAAGGCGTCCAGATGCACAAGGTTCCCGAGGAACTGATGATGGCCATGGCCAAGGAATCAAAAGGCGTGCTTGAAGAGGTTGCTGACAGTTCCCCGCTGGCTGGCGAGATTTATGACAGCTTCCTGAAATATCGCGATATCGCTAGCGAATATATCATGAATGCCGAATGGGAGATCGTACGCATGCGGGCGATGGCGATTGAAAAAGGCCTGATCTAGCCTTTTCACCGCGTCCAGACACGATTGGACCTGTAATTTTTAAAAACCCGGTCTTTTACGGCCGGGTTTTTGCATTTCTGACTGGATATTTTGCCCAAGCCATGACATAGGCATCAAAAAGCCTCTTCTCTCATGGAAGAGCTAAGGGTATAAGCGCTGCCATGACCAAACAAAGCTTCGACAAAATCCGCAACTTTTCCATTATCGCGCATATCGATCATGGGAAGTCCACGCTTGCCGACCGCCTGATCCAGTATACTGGAGGGCTCACTGAGCGCGAGATGCGCGAACAGGTGCTCGATAGCATGGATATCGAGCAGGAACGCGGCATCACGATCAAGGCTCAGACCGTTTCTCTGAAATATGAGGCGGACGATGGGGAGACCTATACGCTCAACCTGATGGATACGCCGGGTCACGTTGACTTTGCCTATGAAGTCAGCCGGTCTCTGGCTGCCTGTGAGGGCTCGCTGTTGGTTGTTGACGCCTCTCAGGGGGTCGAAGCGCAGACGCTGGCCAATGTCTACCAGGCCATCGACAATGATCACGAGATCGTGCCGGTTCTCAACAAGATCGACCTGCCTGCCGCCGAGCCAGAGCGGGTGCGTGCACAGATCGAGGACGTGATCGGTATCGATGCTTCGGAGGCCATTGAAGCCAGTGCCAAATCCGGCATCGGCATCAAGGAGACTCTGGAAGCCATCGTGAAGCGTCTTCCCGCGCCCGAAGGCGACAAGGAAGCTCCGCTGAAGGCTTTGCTGGTTGATAGTTATTATGACGTCTATCTGGGCGTTGTGGTTATCGTGCGCATCATCGACGGGGAGCTTAAGAAGGGCGACAAGATCCGCATGATGGGCACCGGAGCATCCTATGATGTGGACCGTATCGGTATCTTCCGGCCCAAGATGACGGACGTGCCTGTTCTTGCGCCCGGCGAAGTCGGGTTCCTGATCGCGTCGATCAAGGAAGTGGCTGATACGCGCGTTGGTGATACCATAACCAATGTCAAGCGCCCATGCGAGACGATGCTGCCTGGCTTCCGTCCTGCGCAGCCAGTGGTCTTTTGTGGCCTTTTCCCGGTTGATGCCAATGATTTTGAAGATCTGCGCGGCGCCATGGGCAAGCTGCGGCTCAATGATGCAAGCTTTTCCTTCGAGATGGAAACATCCGCTGCGCTTGGCTTCGGTTTCCGCTGCGGCTTCCTTGGCCTCTTGCATCTGGAAATCATTCAGGAGCGTCTTTCCCGCGAGTTCGATCTCGATCTTATCGCCACCGCTCCGAGCGTGGTCTACGAGATGGAGATGACCAATGATGAAATGATCACCCTGCACAATCCGGCAGACATGCCTGATGTGGTACGCATCAGGGAAATCCGTGAGCCATGGATCAAAGCCAATATCATGACGCCGGATGAATATCTGGGCGCCATTCTGAAGCTGTGTCAGGAGCGGCGAGGCGTGCAGACCGACCTAAGCTATGTCGGCTCCCGCGCCATGGTGCAATATGATCTGCCGCTCAACGAAGTGGTGTTCGATTTCTATGATCGCCTCAAGTCCATTTCCAAGGGCTATGCCAGCTTTGACTATCAGCTTGCTGATTACCGCGCGGGTGATCTGGTGAAGATGTCGATTCTGGTCAATGACGAACCGGTGGATGCACTTTCGGTGCTGGTGCATCGCTCTCAGGCTGAAATCCGTGGCCGCTCCATGTGCGAGAAGCTTAAGGATCTCATTCCGCGCCACATGTTCAAGATACCCATTCAGGCCGCCATCGGTGGCCGCGTCATTGCCCGTGAGACAATTTCCGCCATGCGCAAGGATGTAACGGCCAAATGCTATGGCGGTGACGCCACCCGAAAGCGCAAGCTGTTGGAAAAGCAGAAAGCCGGTAAGAAGAAGATGCGCCAGTTCGGCAAGGTGGAGATTCCGCAGGAAGCCTTCATCGCCGCGCTCAAGATGGATAGCTGAGCGGCGTCAGGTGTTTCTTCTGAAATGAGGATTTGGAAAGACGGGCCCATCACGGCCCGTTTTTATAGCCCGATCGCCAAAGCAGCGGCTGGGGAATCTGGTTGACGGAACAGGCGCAAAGGCAAACGCCTGAACCGCGCCTTTACTGGGCGGCACAACAGCTGGAGATATCGCTTCTTTTAGCCGCTTGTGATCGATCAATTGTCACCATATTGCGCCCGTTATTCTTGGAACGATAGAGCGCCCGATCAGCCCGCTTGAGCAGGGCATAGATATCATCCCCTTCCTGAAGGCGCGCAACGCCAAAGCTGGATGTGATCTGAACCTTGTTGCCCTCGGCTATAATGGTGGTGTGCTCGATCATCTCGCGGATGCGATTGGCTGCACAGGCTGCCGCAAAGAAGCTCTGACCCTGAATGAGCACGGCGAATTCCTCGCCACCAAGCCTGCCGATAAAGTCGCTTTCACCAAGAGCGATCTTGGTGACGGTCTTGATAACCTGATCTCCGACATCATGACCAAAGCGGTCATTGACGGACTTGAAGTGATCAATGTCGAACATGATCGCCGAGACGGGGTGGGCGTCCCCCTGCTTTTCTATCAAGGCGTGGGCCTTTTCAAAGAACGCGCGTCGGTTATACAGATTGGTCATGGGGTCACGGTTTGCGAGCTGTACCAACTGCTTTTGAAGCATGATAACGCGCTCGGCCACACGCAAACGGGCCAAAAGAATATCTTCCTGAAGGGGTTTATGTAGAAAGTCGTCTGCGCCGCTATCCAGAGCTTCCACCAGCATATCGGCGTTGGTATATTCAGAGATGGCAACCACATACATGGCTTTGCGCTCGGCAGCCAGGATGCGGCAGTTCCAGCAGATTTCCAACCCCGATGCGTCTTCAAGATTCAGAGAGACAATCACAACATCAATATCGGGGGTTTTCTGCACAAATTCCCAGGCGCTATCGCCACAATGAAAGGCAAAAACGCTCTCCCGTCTCTGTTCGAGAATGGTGCGGATTGCTTCGCGATCTTCGTCGTTGTCTTCAACCAGTACGATTCTCATGCAGTTCTTAGCGCCCTTTTGCCAAATGTCCCCTTCAGTTCTCGGGAGGTTACTTCACGAGAAATGCTTCAGCTTTCCTCGGAGCCTAGTGGGAATTTTACAAGAAATTCTGAACAGGAGATCGAGAAAGCTGTTGATCACGCTTTAAAGCGGAAGAAAATAAAGAAAATCTTGCAACTGCCTAATTTGATAAGGAAATTCGCGAAAGAAATGTATAAAAACCCGCCCTTCAACCAAGGCGGATTCAAGCTTTTAGTACACGTCTAAGGAGATTTTGTACCTAGATGACGGGTTCTATTGTCTGAAGAAAGTGATCTGCTTCAACAAGGGCGCGATCTCTTTTGAAACGCAAGCGGTGCAAGTCCCACTCCAGAGCGTCTATATCGCGGGCAACGCGTCTGAGGCTCTTGCGCTTCTTGTCTTCCTTTTTGGAAGCGCGCAGCTCGGCTCGTTCGGTTTTTAGGCGTGTCAGTTCTTGCTCTTTCTCAGCAATTTCGGTTTCGGTTTCGTGCAAGGCACTGCCGCGCAAATAGCCGCGCATGAATTCCGGTTCGCTTGCTGGAGGACAGATCTGACGGTAGGAATAGCCGTTCCGCCCGACGGAGAAACCGTTTGACGGAGTACAGTAGCTTCTCAGGCCTTTTTGGTAGCCGATTTCGTAAAGCTTCTTGTCTGGCGCAATATCATATTTCGAGCAGGCTTCGATATGCTCGGAAAAGCGCGTGGCATCGCGTCCTTCCATGGCGTCATTGGCACCAACGGCACCCCAGTCGCCGGTCTGGCATTCCTCTTGAGAAAGGCTCGCGCAGCCAGCTAACAGGGGCAACAACAGAAAAAGGGCAGGGAAGCTGCGCATGGTGATGTCTCGTCTTTTAAAAGTCTTCAAGGCTCGAAATCCGTAAAATCACTTGAATTTCAGATAGATCCCGTAACAGATGCTCTGCTCGAAGCGCGCATGAGTCAAGTATGAAAGAAATTTTCCCGCGCTCTATATATGGTTAACAATTTATGTATAGGATCGCAATCATGGAAACCTTCACGAGGCGGAGTTGCACCATGCGATTATATCGAGCAGCAAGTAAGAGGGACAAGGCGATTTTAGCGGACGGGCGGGAGACGCCCTTTATGCCCAGATGGATCAGCCGTTTTGCCCTGTTGGCTGGCTGCCTTTCCTTGTCGATTGCCTTTGGCACCAAGGATGAAGCCTTGGCGCAAACGCCAGCCAAGGTGCTGTTTGGCAAAGAGAAACTTCCTGCCAATTTGCAGGCCCGTGCCATAGGCTCCTACGCCAAGGGGTGTCAGGCCGGGGCCGTCGCCTTGCCCGTTGACGGACCCGCATGGCAGGCCATGCGCCTGTCGCGCAATCGCAACTGGGGGCAGCCGGTTCTCATTCATTTTCTGGAGAAGCTGGCGGCCGATGCCAAGGCATATGACGGCTGGAATGGCCTCTTGGTGGGAGACATTGCCCAGCCCCGTGGTGGCCCCATGACATCGGGGCACGCATCCCATCAGATCGGTCTGGATGCGGATATCTGGTTGCGCCCCATGCCTGCGGGCCGCTTCTCTAAAAAAGAGCGCGAATCTGTATCGGCCATTTCCATGCTCAAGAGCGGAACACGCACTGTCGATCCCAACAAATTCACCGCAGCCCATTTTCGCCTGATCAAGAGGGCAGCATCTACGCCCGGGGTTGCGCGCATTTTCGTGCATCCCGGTATCAAGAAGGTCTTGTGCGACATGGCCGGAAGTGATCGTAGTTGGCTGCGACAGGTGCGTCCATGGTATGGCCACCATTATCACTTCCATGTCCGGCTTGCTTGTCCTCCGGGCCAAGCGGGATGTAAAAATCAGGCGCCGCCGCCTGCGGGTGACGGCTGCGGCAAAGATCTGGCCTGGTGGTTGTCTGATGCGCCATGGACACCGAAAAAGCCAGATCCGAAAAAAACGGTAGTCAAGAAACGTGCCGTGACACTGAAGGATCTGCCCGATGCCTGTCGCGCTGTTCTGGCCGCAGCCCCGACACCAGGCGCTGTTGTCGCCTCATCCGAGATTGGCAATTCGGCTTATGTGCCCATAGAGGCAGACAGAACCCTGACGGTCCTGCCCAAGCCGCGACCGCTATATTATTAAGATGAAGGCTGCATGCGTCCTTGCTTATGCAGCCTTGCTCACAACACATGTCCCGCGCCGATGGAGCTATTGGCCGGGGCAACTCACGCCTGTGCCTCCAAGGCCGCAATAGCCGTTCGGATTCTTCGCCAGATATTGCTGGTGATAGTCCTCGGCATAGTAGAAGGGACCGCTGCGCTTGATCTCGCTGCTGATGGCGCCATACCCTTGCGCCGCCAACGCGTCCTGATAATCCTGTCGCGCATGCTCTGCGGCCATCAGCTGCTCGTCTGAGGTGACATAAACAGCCGAGCGATATTGCGTGCCAATATCGTTGCCCTGCCGCATCCCCTGCGTCGGATCATGATTTTCCCAGAAATGCTTGAGAAGAGCTTCGAATGGCAACAGCTTGGGATCATATACCACCAGAACAGTTTCGGCGTGGCCGGTTCTGCCGCTGCATACCTCCTCATAGGTCGGGTTGGGCGTATAGCCGCCACTATAACCAACAGCGGTCACGTAAACACCTTCAAGCTGCCAGAACACACGCTCTGCCCCCCAGAAGCAGCCCATGCCGAACTGCACCTCTTCACAAGACGCGGGGAAGGGCGGCTGCAGTGGTCGACCAAGCACGAAGTGGGTTTGAGCTGTCTCAAGCGGCGAAGAGCGTCCAGGCAGGGCCTCTTCTGGATTGACCATTACCGCTTTCGCACGTTGAAATCCGAACATGATCGTCTCCTCTTGCTGATCAAGCATAATAGCATGAACATCACAGATAGGTCTGTTAAGGCTAAGGGGCAAGGTGGGCCTACGCGCCTCAACTTCTATCGGCTTGTAGGGCCACGCACTAGATACGGATCACTTTCGGGCGTCGCTTCCGCCCTAGATAGACAAAGAGCATGCCGATTACGCCCACGACCAGCCATGCCGGAGCCATCAGAATCCACTGCACAACAGGGTCCCAGATTAGCGGATGAACCGTGCGCTGGATGAAAGCCTGAGCCATGACGAGGCTGTCCCGATTGATCTCGAACCAGGTATCTCCCAGTGATTTCATCACAATAGTATTGGCTGCGATCGAACGGACACCATCAAGCACCAGAGCCAATAAAGACAGGGCGCAGATCCAGAGTCCGATAAAGGAAAACAGAAAACGAATGACTCTCAACGAACCAGCCTTTCCAAATCACTGCCTTGCGGCCAGAGCAGCAGTCTGCCCTCAATGCAATATACTTTAGAGAATGAACGCATCAATATCATATTTGTTACAAATCGGTTGGAAGTTTTTATTTTAGAAAGATCCGTAAAATTGACAAGGGATAACGTGTCGCGTCAGCCTGCTAAAGGATCACTTTTTATGCGTCTTTCCTTTTTCGTGGCGTAAGGGGCCGTCTTTACACTTAAAAAACACCAGCAAAACAGCGTTTTAGCCACCTTTGCAAAGGAAGCTGTGTTTTCTGTCAACAGATTGAAGTTTAGTGGCTTGCGTTCGTGCTTTTTTTGGCTATAGTGCGCCCACACTTGAGGTACGGAGAGGTGGCCGAGTGGTCGAAGGCGCACGCCTGGAACGCGTGTAGGCGGGTAACCGTCTCCAGGGTTCGAATCCCTGTCTCTCCGCCATTTCTTTTTCTTCATCGCAAATTGATGTTAAAGCCTTGAACGGACTGGTGGTTTTCACGGTTCGAAAACCCTGATTCCGCATGTATGGCAAAGGGGCTGCAAAGACCAGTTTTATGAGGGCTTTGCGGTGCTCGGGGTTGTGGGAAGTCCATAGATTCCAAGGGTTTGCTAGGAATGATAAGGCGGTTCGAAAACTCGCATCGAAGTTTTTCTTTGGATCGGGTTTGTTGGCCAGATTCTCGGTGATTAAGGCCTTTTGCGCTTCCAGTTTTTCCAGCTTTTGTTCGTAGGCTTTGATGGCTGAAGGGCTTGTGGTCTCAATCAAGCGGTCTGTGAGTTTGTTCATTGTTGCATTGATGTCCTTAAGCGCTTGCTTTTGGCTCTTCCATTGTGTGGCAAGCTCGCGGGATTGCTTGTCCCACGCTTCGCGGAACATTGCGGCGATTGTGACCATGATCGGCATTGAGGGGCGTAGTTTCTTAATCAGAGCTTCAAAATCTGATTCCAAAGTTTCTTTGCGTATGGATTTGCGGCTTTCAGGGCATTCCTTATTAAAGCACTCATAATATGGGTAATGCTTGTTGCGGCCTTTCGCGTGATATGCGGTCAAGGGATGACCACAACAGGCGCAAGTGACGTAGCCTTTAAGCGGGAACTGGCCTTCTGTATCTCTACGCGTCGGAGCATAGGCTTTCTCTTCAAGAAGGGTTTGGATTTTCTGGAAGGTTTTCCATGAGATCAGCGGCTCGTGGATGCCCATGGTGAGGGGGACATTCCATGGTTTGTATTCATAGTATCCTGCATAAATCTTGTTGGTGAGCATATTCTTGATGCGCTGTGGGTGGATTTCTCCCTTCTTGTCTCGAGCGAATATGTCATGCGGCTCAAAGAAGCGTTTTACTTCGGCCTGAGTTGTAAAACGGCCTGATGCGAAGCCTTCTAGGGCTTCCTGTATCAGGCTGGCGTGCGGCTCATCGCGCACCATGACTTTGCCGCTATGACCTTTGACGCGGGTATAGCGATAGCCTGTAGGAACCCAGAAAGCAAAATAGCCGTTGAGTAGCCTCGCCTTCATTCGGTGGGCGGTCTGCTCGCCGTTCTTCTGGCGGTGATGTTGGGAGACAGAGGCCAGCATATTCTCAATAAGTTGGCTGTCACTGTCCTCGCCGAATTCTATGGAGGGGCTTTCCAGTTTGGCACCAACAGAGCCAATGGCATTGCGTAGCTTCCAGTGGGCTTCGATGCTGCGGGCGATGCGTGATATGTCATCGACCAGCACGATAGGCTCTTGGGCTCGATGCTTGCGCAGCCATTGCAGCATTTGCTTGATGGCGGGACGATCTACTATACCGCCAGACACGCCCTCGTCTTGGAAGCTTTCAACGACCTCATAGCCCTTATATGCGGCGAACTCGCTACAACGTTGATGTTGGGAGGCCAGTCCATCGCCCTTCTTCACTTGGCTTTTGCTGGACACGCGGGTGTAGATAACAGCTATGGACATGATTCCTCCTCTTCTCTTGTTTTGGTGTTTTCTTTGGATTCTAAAGCAATGGCTCGCTCGATTGCATCAAACGTCTCGGAAACGAGGGCAAATTGCAGGGGGTAAAGTGGCGCGGTGCGGGCTTGGCGTGCCAGATTATCGGTGAGTGTCCAAAGCTCATCAAGGATGATGTTCTCTTGGTCTTTGGGTAGCTTAAGGGGCGCAAGGTGCTTGCGGTAGCTTTCGCGGTCATAGGTCATGAAATAGTCTTTCCCACGCGGCTCCTGCGAGCCGTTGAGGAAGGCGCAGAGCCGCATGAATTGCGGTTGAAATGAATTTAAAATAAAGACGCGCGACATCCTCCGCGTGGGCTCATTCAAGGCGTAACGCGGTGCAAAATTTGGGCGCACGTATAGGGAAGATATTCCTATCATAGCACAAAAACCGGGAATTCTTATAAATCTGAATACGTTAGTATGCATCGGGTTTGATTTATTTTTGAGGGTGATATTGTTTAGCAATCGGAACAAGCCTGTTTTTAAGTTCCTGCTTGACGTAGACCTCAACCACGCAGCGGACAAACCCCGATACATCCATCTGAGGTTCAGGCTTAACAGAGACGCCTAAGAAGCTGCGATAACCTGTTTCACTCAAAAACGGCCTATCGTATTCCACGGCTCGGACAGAAAAGCCGAGATACGGCATAGCTGTTGCACCTATCCCAAATATTCCTCCCATTGAGACCTGTAGCCTCATATTGGCGACAGTCATTTGGAATGTGCCTTCTTGCCCCCATAGAGGCACTGCACCGGGTATAGCGGCTGTTTCTCTGGCAAGAACACATCCCGGCGCATCATCATGGGCAATAATGCCCGGTTCATTGCCATTGAGCTTGCGAGCCAATAAATGGGCTTCTTCGCGGATCGCAATAGCTTGTTCAAAATCATTTTCCAGCATGGCAACGTGGTGCTGTTCGATCTGCTGGCGATAGAGGGCTATAGCCTCCTCCATCGTCTCGGGTAGGTGAGCCGTTTCCTGCTCAAACTGTCTTGCTTGGTTGTCTGCGTCCGCATCTGCTAGCAGAGAGTCAAATCCGAATTGTTCAGGGGAATTGGTCATGGTCTCATCCCCCTTACGCGCAACGATAGATGTAATTTTGTCCTGCGATCTCAGTTTCGGAATATTCCATTCCCAGATCACGAGCCATAGCGTCATAGTCGATATAGAATTGCAGGTTTTCGGGAATATCGCCGTAAAGCCCTTCCTCGACAAATTGCTCTGCAAGCTCTCTCAGACTGTCCACGAAATAGAGTTCAACGCCCAAAAGGTCAGGATCACATTGCGGATCAAAATCATAACCACATTCGCCGCACGCTATAATTACATTGATTTTTTGCCAGTCCTCCCATTCCTCTGTTAATTCAAGGAAGTCAGCAACATTGGCTTGATTGAGGCCGATGGCTTTTGCCAATGCGCAATCTATGCCCTCTCCATCGATGAATTGGATTTCGAATTCTTCAACGGCATCGCCATAAGCGTTCTTAGCTTTTGCTGCTTTGCTCTGATATTCTTCCTTGCTTTCAAAATAGAAGCCAGTTGCTGAAATATCATAGGGTTGTGCGTGTAGTTGGGTCATCTCCTTCTTCCTTTCTTAAATGAAAACTGGGTTGCACATGCAACCCTGCTTCCGGTCGAGGATGGAGATGGGAGGGGACAAGGAAAATCGATGCGGATGGTGCGGGCGCAAGGCACTGAGCCACGGTCCGTGTCTATTTTCCTTGCGGGGAGAAAGAGGCAAAGCCCCTTGGCTTCCCCGACTGACAAAAAGCGCCGCCATGCGGCACTAATCCTGATCAGGGATCGAAGCTGGAACGGCCTAGACCGCAACGTGGGCTTGGTTCACAAGAGCCCGACCGGATGTCCAACAAGAATTTGTTGCTATTTATGCTAAGTAGTTTGCTGCGTTCAGATGAAATCGGATTTGTTCAACTAAACATAGAACTTGAAGGGTTGACGTTCAGCATCCTGTGCACTGCCCATAACGAGGACATCTCCTACTTTGTCTGCAAACCGTATTGTAACAGGTAACGAGTCACTGTAGTTGGATGCGTTATAATTAATTTTCGTGAGATTTAAGATGTCACGCAGAACGACCTCTATTTCTGGCGGTTCGTTTGTTGATCTTAGCACCGTCACTGAAATCGGATTTGGTGTTTCAGGCCCCATATAAGTGTCTATGCGCGGCACATAGCCCGAAGTCCAAAGAAAAGCATCACTCTTGCCAAGAACCATTGCCGTTCCCCGTATGCAAGGGTAATCCCCCTCACGAAACAGTTTAACATCACCGAAAGTTGGTCTGATACGCACGGCCACAATATTTGTTTCACTTGGAGCTGCCTCGGAAAAGGCTTCCCATTCTTCTTGGCTGAACTTTGTTTTGCCGTGAATAAAGAGCTCTTTGGGATTACCTCCGAATTTATCTCGATACGTGGTAAGTACCGTCTGTATAAGGTTAATTGCGGCTTCCTTGGAAAGATGAAATTCCTTTTCTTTTGTCATCCATGGGCCGTTCGCTCCGCGAAAAACTACGCCGTCACCTTCGCTTAAGAACATCTGGGCGGCACAGCAAGCGTGATTGTCTTTGTGATTTGGAAGCAGTTTAAACACTAACCCGATATAACAGACCCCCTCGCGCATGCCTGAGATCTTCCACGGTGGTGTGGCTTGGCTCTTGTAGTACAGTGCAGTTGCGAGATTCCAAGATATCGACGCAGGATCTTGAACTCCGCGAATAGGATTGCCAGCTCGATTGAGAAATTTTCCCGGACTTAATGTGGTTTCTCGAACAAGTTGACAAACCTCCCCAACTGTTAAAAGCTTCGCCTTGATTTGACGGTGAAAGTCAGGAATATCGTCAAAAATCACTTCCCCTGCGAGTATTGGGTCGTCAATAAATAGCGGTAAATCTGCTCGTGCCCTTTGTTTTTTGTTGAAGTCACCAGGCGTTAGTTCTCCTGAAGCGCGTCTTTTAATCGCCTCTGGTCTACAGCGCTTATGAATGAGCTCTGGCAAGACCAATACCCAGACATCAACGCGTTCCTCTTCTTGATTCAGATGACGAATAATCAGGTCAACAAACAGACTTGCTGTTTTAGCAACGGCCTCGTGTCCGTTTTCAATAGAGGTAGCTTCATCAATTTCTTGTGCAGTTAGATGGTATTCCGTGAAAGAGTCTGGATCTATTTTGATGCTAAAAGCCTCAGTTAACCCGGGAAAATCAGATAAATGCAGTCGAACATTTTTATCGCGACTGGCTGCAGCTGGCACAGCCACCCCTTCATTCAATCGATTCGACCACGCTTTAAACTCTGAAATACCTTCGGACGTGCCGATGACGCCGAGTTTGACTTCCTTTCTGGAAAGCTTCCCTTCTGGGCCATATAGAAACAAACCGTCCTTAGGGTGGTCAAAAGTTTGTCCGTAAGCGAATTCTAACTCTGGCTCGTCTATATGTATGATTTGCAGCGATGTTTCTGGAAACTCAATCATGCTTCGTCCTCCGCCAAATATCCTTGCAAAGTTGAAAGATCAGTCTCCTCGCCATCTTCACCCAATTTATAACGTTGTCGCGCTGACACGGGAGAGGTGGCCTGAATTGGCATTGCGTCAAGCACGATGAACTGTCCTATGCCAACTGGTAATGACACGTAAGGGCTATCGCCAGCCAAAACTTCCATGAACGCCATCATTCGGCCATGCCATGCTTTGTTCCGCCATGTGCTGCAAACAGAACGACGAAGACGGTGCTGTATCTTTGCATCTTCAATAGGCGCGCCTTTTTCAATCCCTTTAGCCTCGGAGAATAAAACGCGCGCTTTTAATCTGAAATGAGGAAATGGAAAGAGGTTTGGTTGAGCACTTACGCCATATTCCCATACCTTTTTACGGGCAATATTTCGTAACATTGAGTTTCGACGGTTGCCCTGACGCCCCCATGATATGCGTTGCTTGATTTTAACTTTGCCCTCTCCAACAATAAAGGCTGTGGATGCTGAAAATATCTTTGCCACAAAATTTTGATTTCGAAGATGATTTTCCCAAGCCTGTCGGAATAGGTTCACCAAAATCTTTTTGGCTTCGCCCGATGTAATTCCTAATTTACTTTGCCCCTCATCAATGAAATCCATATAAGGTGTTGCTATAGCAACAGAAAATGAACCAAGCTCTGGGAATTGCTCTTCAAAATCCAGTGAACTCGCAAATGCAAGATACCCTTCGCCGTGTGGAACTACTGGAAAATGGATGTCATCTGCCATTCTGTTCCGAATGCTATCAGTCACACTTCCAACTGGAACAACATAGTTGATTTCGTCTGGAACGCTCTGAATACGCAGCCAGTTTGATGTGAGTGTCTCGGGCGTATCCTCAAGTTCGACGCCTCTTCGCCTTTGATATGCAGCCCAGTTTGGTTGTATCAATGGTGCTTTTTTGGGTACATCTTCGTCTTCCAAATATGCAAGAAGGTTCGTTAGTCCATCTGCCCAACTTCTTTCAAAGTCAATGTACTGCAAGCTTCCAATACCAAATACTTTCTTGAAACGCCGGAGTTTCAAAGGAATGATGAAGTTTGGATCAGGTATGCTTGCCCTTAGATCCATGGCAATTTCGACTTCCTCAATTACTCCAGGACGTTGGAGCGTTTCGTCACTACAGCATAGAAGCATTTTAATGGATTCATCCTGCAGTGTATTTGTCAACTTTAGCCGCCAGCCGTCTCCCGGTTTTAGGCGAAGAATATCGGCGAAAACTTCATAACCCTCAGCCTCTAACCGTGGTGCAAGCCACAATGCGAAAGCATCATCTCCGGGAGTGGCCTTTGAGATGAAGATCTTGGTTCTGCGGGAATCTGGATCTGTGTTCATGAACCTAGCCTACTTCTACTTGAAATATATTAATAGTGGTAAATTTAGTTTAATACACTTGATGAAAACTTTGCTTGCCTTATAAATAAATCATCCACCTGGCACAGGGTCATCTGGAGTAAGCTTGAATAATAAAGAGGTTCCAAATGGCCTTTAAATCCAATACGTTTTCACAGTCGGTAACAGTCAACCCTGCGGCGCATTTTAAAACCCTTACTAAGCGCCAGTTTCCAGACGTGATGCCTCACCAAAAGGAAATGCTCGAAGAGTATGCTGCGCAATTTGAAGCGAAGCCCGATGTTGCACTTCAGCTTCCCACAGGGAGCGGCAAGACACTCGTGGGCCTCTTAGTCGCCGATTGGCGACGTATCAAATATGATGATCGGGCTGTCTATTTGTGTCCAACCCGGCAATTGGTGCGCCAAACAGTGCTGCAAGCTAGAAACCAATACGGCATTGATGTCGTAGATCTATCAGGGTCTAAAAACAGTTTTTCTCCCGCTGATCGTACCGCCTACATGACTGGCGCTAAGGTGGCTATTAGCACTTATTCAGGCCTGTTCAACAGTAATCCCTTTTTTGAGAATCCTGACCTCATTGTTATTGATGATGCCCATGCCGCTGAGAACTACATCGCAAAGATGTGGTCACTGGAAATTGAGGCAAATTCTCCGCTTCATACAGCACTTGCAGAGTATCTGAGGCCTTACCTCGACCCTCAAGACTATTCGCGATTGACAGGGGATTGGATGGGAGCAGCAGATGCTACCTGGGTAGAAAAGCTTCCAAGTCCGTTGGTAGCTGAAATATGTGAAGGATTCGCGAGTATCGTTGACGCTCATGTAGATAGTGACAATCCCAAACTGTACTACCCTTGGTCGCTTATTCGCAACCATTTGCATGCTTGCCATATTTATCTCGCCTCACGCGAAATTCTCATCCGCCCGCTTATACCTCCTGCTTCATCTCATGCGCCGTTTGAGAATGCTAAACAGCGCATCTACATGTCGGCCACTCTCGGAGCAGGCGGAGATTTGGAGCGGCTTACGGGCCGCAAGAGTATTGATCGGCTCCCAGCACCGGAAGGGTTTCAAAGTTCCGGTGTAGGCCGGCGCTTCTTCGTTTTCCCAAGCCTGTCTTTAACCGGCGATGAAACGGACACGCTACGCTTGGATATGCAAAAACGAGCTGGTCGTTCGGTTATTTTGACCCCGTCCACTCCTCAAGCAGAAGCCCACGCCGCGCGGATTACAAATAACTTTTCGGGCTGCGACATCTTCATGAAAGATGGAATTGAAGCTGATAAGGCACCGTTCGTCGAGAGTGATCAAGCTGTAGCAATTCTGGCCAATCGCTACGACGGTATTGATTTTCCGGGCGATGAATGCCGCTTGCTGTGTTTAGATGGTCTTCCTCGTGCGATGAATTCGCAAGAGCGTTTCATTATGTCTAAGATGGGGGCTGCAGCACTCTATAATGAACGCGTACAAACGCGTGTTCTTCAAGCGGCGGGCCGTTGTACTAGGGCGCTTCAAGATAGATCAACAGTTTTCATCACAGGAACTGAACTGGTTGATTTTTTGGCAGATAGCAGGCAGTGGAAATTTTTTCATCCCGAGCTGCAGGCCGAATTAGCATTTGGTGTTGATCAATCGACAAATGTAGAACCCGCCGACATATTGGAAAATTTCAATATGTTTATGGACAACAATTCCGATTGGGCGCACGCAGACCAGATGATCCGTACCGCTGTGGACACGTATCAACAAGCTCCTTTTCCCGCGATGGAAGAGCTAAGCGCTATAGTGAAGCATGAAGTCATCTTTCAGGAAGCATTGTGGAATAACGATGATGAGTCCGCTCTAGCGTCGGCGCGAACAATTCTTGGTGGCCTCAACCATCCAGATTTACGCGGATATCGGGCATTGTGGCACTATCTAGCTGGTTCGGCTGCATTACGCCTTTCCGAAGATGACGGAGATGGCCAAAGCAAAGCTGCGCAAGAGCAGTTCGAAAAGGCAAAAAAGGCTGCACCATCAGTTTCCTGGTTGAATACCTTGGCTCGTATTGTCAGCGCCCATGAGGACGGACCGGAAGATGATCAGCGACCAGAGACACTTAAGCAGGTTGAGCTACTAGAAAAGCAATTCTTAGCCTTGGGCACAGCTACAAATGCCAAATTCGAGAAAAGGGTTGCCAAGATTCAAAAAGAAATCTTGAGTCCTGAAACATTTGAAACGGCACAAGTTGATTTAGGTAAGCTATTAGGTTTTTCATCTGGAAATGACGAAAGCGACGCGGCTCCTGATCCCTGGTGGTTGGGCGAAAAAATTGGGGTCGTCTTTGAAGACCATGCAGACGGTAAAGAATCTACAGTTTTTGGAGCTACAAAAGCACGGCAGGCATCCAGTCACCCAAAATGGATCAAGAAGAATGTGCCAGGTACTGAGAACATGGAGATATTTCCCGTCCTCGTGACTCCGTGCACTCAAGCGAAAAGCGGCGCCGATCCTCAGCTTGATAATGTGCGCTACTGGGCCCTGAATGACTATGTTTTATGGGTTAGCAGAGCAGTCGCAGTGCTGCGTGAGCTTAAAGGCACGTTCCCAGGCGAGGGAGATCTCGTCTGGCGTGCAGAAGCAGAGCAAAAGCTTGAAGCGGAGTCCTTGACCCTAAACGCGCTGTTGGCAAACCTGCCAATGGCAACGAGTGCAATGAAAATTGTCGCCTGACGAGGGGGCAAGGTTCTCACAACTAATCAGGTGAACGTCCGCCACTTTAAGGGGGTTCAAGGGGCGCAATAGCCCTTTGATCAGGTTCAGCGAAGATACGCTGACGCTCCATCCAATCTGCGAAAGGTTGGTCTCAATGAAATTGACATGGGGTTCCAAGGGGAGAATGAAAGCTCCCTTTGGCGGGAATGAAACGCCCGGTCGTTTCGCTGACGCTTAGATGGCTCGATGCCTGGAACGCGTCAATAGCCGGGAGGGATGCAACGGGAGACGCGCAGCGGGTCTCCCTTGCCAAGATGTGCTGGTGTCTGCCAGCACACATCTTGCAGTCCGTGGCTTTTGCCACACATCTTGCATACCGTGTGAACCTCTTGTGAGCACACACCTCGCAGCCCGTGGCTTTTGCCACACATCTCGCAGTCCGTGTGAACCTCAAGTGAGCACACGACTTGCAGTCCGTCCTTTAGGATAGGAGCAACCTGTATTTTTAGGGACAGGTTATCCAGCTTTACTCAACGACTCTAATCCCAGAGAGGTTTGTTCCTTTGGAAAGGTTGGGGTGCTGGAATACCCTCTCGGATAATTCACGGACACCAGCGATCTCAGAAGCGGTACGAGGATCTTGAAGAACCATCTCGGCCTGAGATTCGCTTAAAATACCGCTGTTTTTAAGATTCTTTAGATAGCCAGATAGTTTATACAGCTTTACGTCCACTCGATCCTTTATCGCTTGGAACGCTACATAAGCGCATTGTGAGATTTTATGGCCTTCACTTGCCGCATTATTAATAAGTTCGTATGCTTCGAAGCCGGGTTCAAATCGTTGGTGCTTGGTTCGAATTAAGAACATTCCGAGATTGAAGCTAGCGTCAAGGCTTCCTGTATCTGAGGCTTTTCTCAACCAGTGAAGAGCTTGTTCAAGCGGCTTGTTTGATTCAAAATAGTTCAGCTCATATCCTACCCCTAATAGTAGCATTGAGCACGAGTTTCCGAGTTTCGCCGATCTTGTTAGAGCTTTCTCTGCCTCAGAAGCCGATATGATGTTGGAGTCTGCTGCAAGTTGCTTGAAGTAGATTAAGCCAAGGCAATAGTCTCCACACTGTTCACCAGCATCGCTAGCCTTGTGGCACAAGGTATAGGATTTCTGAAGGTTGGTGGATGATTGGTTTTCTAGTTCTATAAAGCCAAGGCCTGCGTATGCACTGTTTTGACCAAGAACTGAAGCTTTTTGAAAATATTCTTTGGCAAGAACGACGTTTTTTTCAAATACACTACCACTTAAAAGCGCCCATCCGTATGCAGTTGAAGCCTCTGCGCTACCGTGCCTGATCGCGGCTTCAAAGATTTTTTCGAGCCCATCAGGCCTGCTCTCCTTGGAACTAATGGCGGTCATTAAATCAGCAAAGACAAGATAAGTATATCCAAGACCTTCCTTTGAAGTTCCTTTTGAAATGAGTTCCAAAACCTTGTTCACGTTCTTTTTAACGCCAAAATTACCGCGTGCATATATTTCCGCAAGCGCGATTGCGGCATACCCATTTTTTTCCTCTACTGCACGATGAAGTAATGTTAATGCTTCCGTATATTTGTCATCATCTGGGTTTTCGTACAAATAGATGAGGGCCAGTTTGAGCATAGAATTGCGGTCGTTTTTGCTGACGCCTTTCTGGTAGAAATCTATAGCCTTATCGATATCTCTATCTACACCAAGGCCATTCTTATACATGTCAGCTACAAACGAATAGGCGTAGGAATATTCTTGGTCAGCGGCTTTTTTATACAGATCGAACGCAATTTTCGACGACTGCTCTACACCTTGTCCATGTTCATATAGCTTGCCCAGCTCTACTTGTCCTTTTGCACTTCCAGATTCTGCAGCCTTTTGTAACCAAATCAATGCGCTTTTATAGTCTGGTTCAGCCTGATCATTTCCTGCGATGTAGAAATTGGCGAGATCAATTTGTGCAGCTACGTATCCACCTTCTGCGGCCTTTTCGTACCACTCTTTTGCTTTCTTATAATTAGGAAATGCGCCATCGGAACGGTGCAAATTTTCGTACAATCGCGCTAGGTTATGCTGAGCGCGATGTAGGTTTTGATTTGCAGAGCGCTCATACCAGTCAAGAGCCTGACTGTAGTCTTGATCTACACCTAAGCCCTTCTCATACAAGTAGCCTAGGTCATTTTCCGCATTCGCATGGCCTTGCTTTGCTGCCAGATCATACCACTTAAATGCTTCTTTGTACGGATCCTCTACATATACTTTCTTGTAGTAATAGAGGTTTCCTAGATTGTATTGTGCTTGTGCTGATCCTTGATTGGCTGCTTTGAGATACCATTTCTCAGCGTTAGAAATGCTGGGGTTGGGAACTCCTTGCCCTGTCTCGTAAAGATAGCCAAGATCCAGTTGTGAGCCAGAATTTCCGCCGTTTGCTGCGAGCTTAAAAGCCTCGACAGCTTTCACGAGGTCTGGCGAACCACATTTGCCTTCTTTGTAATACCATCCAAGCCAATGAGCCGCTTCAATTTGACCTTTCTTAGCGGCCTGCTCTGTAAACTCAAGCCCGCGACAACGCTCTTCTTGGTCTTCATGCTCGTATAGCATTTTCCCAAGATAATGAGCTGCTCTTGAATGGCCTAGCGCGGCAGCTTTTGTCATCAAATTCTTATATTTCTCGGTGGATTTTTCTACCGCCAATCCGTCGCGGTGAAGAAGAGCTAACTGATATAACGCGTCTTTGTTGTTGTTTTCGCTCATCTCAACGAGACCTAAATCGATGGCGCTTTGTGCAGTAACTTTTGCAAATTCAGGGTTCTTTACGGTGCCAACGCCATGCAAGTAGGTTACTGCAAGTGCCGCCCGAGCAGGCGCATAGTCGTCGTCATTGGCTTCTAGAAGTGCTTCGAAATGCTTGTAATTTTCGTCTTTCGCGCGATGCAGTTTCGCTTGCTCGTAGGAAGCGCTTCCGACTACATTTACTTCAATTGGATTTTCTGGCTGGATGACATAGTTCTCATAGTAATAAAAGACTGCCAATATGACGGTTACAATCGCGACGGATATGAAAGATATAGGACGTACGAATTGATTTAGCTTTTGAATTCGAGCGTGATTTTTTCTGGTTCTGACTTGTCGAGGTTGATTGCCATCAATGAGGCTATTACCTTCTGACTTCGAGGTAGGAACATGCCTGCCAAATTTTTTCTCAAAGGTTTTTCCAAAGAAAGCCAGGTCAACTCTTTCAGCAGCTTCGTTCAGATTGTTGTCTTCGGAAATGTGTGCGGTGTAGTAAATAGCCAGAACAACTGACATATGCTGTGAAACACCATCCGGACCAATCTTGTCTAAGAAATTGGATTTGACTTTGGGGCCAGTTGAGAATGAAGCGCCAGACAACGTCCTTTTGACTTTCTCGTATCCAATGCTTTTTACGTCATTGGACAAGAACTCTTTCCAAGTTTCCTCTTTTAATTTTGAGATGTCGCTCGAGTATTTCTTTTCTACCGCGTCGCCAATTATCTCTTTGATGTAACTGCCCAGCTTGGTGGCTTTTGTTCCCCCAACATGTTCAAACTCATTTTCCAGCAGCGTTTCGAATTTTTCAAAACCATCCCGTTTATTGAGATGCAAGTCGTTAGCAATCATGAATCACCAAAAAAAAGACCACTTCCAGCAGGATGGGTAGTTTAGGATTACTTAGTCATACTTTCTAGCCTTGGATGGATGTTAAAGATGATTTTTCAGCTAGGAGTTGGATAATGGGGATGATTGTCGCTCGGGCTTTCAAAGTCAGAGTGGACGACTTCTCCTGTATGGATGTCACGGTTTATTGCTCCGAGGAATTCTCCATAACTGTACCAAAGCTCGCTATACACCACGCCTGTCTCTCGCCAAATTGATACATCAGCTGGGCCGTCATTTCTATTTCTTTGGCCGTGGTACCAATACTCGAGTTGTGTCTCGTCTTCGGTATGTCTTGTTACGGCTGGCAGGTTGCGTGGCCGATGAAGTTGCTCCTGCTCATCAAACCACTCTTCCTTAACCGGTTGGTCGGTCTCCATATCGATTTCGGTTACAACAAATGCCTTTTCTGTATAAGTCGATTTCATATATACAGAATATCAAAAATATTAAAAACATACAATCTTTCAATGATTTATCGAGTGATATCAGACCGATATTAGCAAGAAGTAAGCAGGTTGTCTGTCGATTTGGTGCTTTTTTTAATGCCAAGTTTGTTTCAGCGCACGGGTTAAGGAAATCGCCTCAGCCCACCCCACTTGGAATTCGATCGTTTTCCACTTTTTTGCAGGAAGTGGATACATGCAAAAGAAATCAACAATCGACGCTGCGAGCAATGGTAATAATCAAACACTCTCAACATGGAAGGACATTCTTGAAGCATCAGGGATTATCAATTTCGATCCCAAAACTGATCCCTGGGAGATTCTCCAGATGAAAATCGCAAAAGCAGGAGAAGTGTCTGGGGCACCCACCTCGCAGTTGCGCGACCCATATTTTGAAAGCGAATTGGCGTGCTTTTTTCGCGCATGGGAGCTATCAGCGATGAGGACATTACACTCAGCGATATCGATCATTTTGGATCATCACGCAAACGGTGGGGTGATCGCGACAGCCAAAGGCGAAGTTCTTGACATTGAGCGTATGGAAACCTTTGATAAGCCTTGTGTTTATAACATTCATGGTAATGTAGTTCTATTTGGTGAAGATTGTCCTTTATCGAATCTGGAGAATTCATTCACTAAATGCGCACGCCGCGCTATGAATAGGTTCTTCGAGAAGGCAAGCCAACCGAGTATTCATTGTATTGAAAACCGTCGTTTGTCTATGATTTTCTGGTTGGATATTGCTCGGAAAATTGTTTTGGAACGTTGCAAAACGGCTTTTGACGAAATTGTTTTGCCCTAGTGTTTGTAGGCGGCATCCCGAAGCGGGATGCCGTCTTCTTCGTTTCCGACTAAGATCGTTGCGAAAACAAACCGTCTGCAACAGGCTCGATGCATTCCCGCAATGCTCGGATGCGGTTTTCCAGCATTCCCAGTTCGGTCATGAGGTTGATGAGGCTGTCGATGACAGCGTCTTGTTCTGATTGGGTCATGTGGTTGCCCCCACTCTTCGTATAGCTCTGTCTAGTGTCATTCGGGAGACCCCAAGTCGCTTGGCTATGTCCTCGCGACAACGTCCAGTTTGGGTGATGGTGCGGGCAGCATCCATCGCTTGCTTTTTAGACAGGCTACGGGGACGGCCTAGTCTTGTTCCACGTTTACGAGCGGCGCGGAGCCCGGCGGCGGTATTTTCTGCGATTATCTGGCGCTGGAACTCGGCAACGGCGCTGAATAGATGGAACGTCAGTTGTCCCGCTGGTGTTGCCGTGTTGATCCCTTCTGATAGTGAGCAGAAATGGATGCCTTCTTTCTGGAACCGTACCAAAAGATCGGAGAGATGCAGGACTGAACGCCCGAGGCGGTCTAGTTTGTAGACCACCACCATGTCATCCCGTTTTAGCGTGGCGAGCATGTCGTCCAGACCGGGGCGTTTGGCTTTGGCTCCTGATATGCCGTGATCTTGAAATATCCGCGCGCAACCAACGGATTTGAGGCAGTCGATTTGGAGGTCGAGCCTTTGCTCCGGGGTTGAGACACGTGCATAGCCCATGAGCCGCCCGTGACATTTTGGCTCTGGTAAGAAAGTCATGGCAAAACTCCCTTTTCAAAAACGATCCTTTTTGAGTTCGGGAATCCGGTCACGCTTTGGCGGCTTTCAAATTTGAAAAATCCAGTTATTCCGCCGCTTTTCAGTTTTGCATAATTCATCTTTTGGCTGTACGATTTCTTTAACAAATTCCATCACTTATGAGAAAATCAAGCCTAGCACAGATTGCCGCAATCACTGCAATAGCTTTCGCTTCTTCCATGCCTACGTATGCGGCAAGTGAAAGCGTGAAAACAAAAGAGTTTTTAACTTACGATTATGCTTCGCAAGAGTATTTCATCAAACTCACCATCAATACCGCGACTGTGATTGCAACACAGATACGGCCAGATATGGCACAGTGCATTGCGAGTTGGTATGGTGACACACCTGCCGAAACTAAAAAGAAAGATGCAGAAATTCTGGCAACTATGAAACGTTTGCCAGAGACTTATCCAAGTGCTGTGCTTATAGCAATTCTGCAAAAGCACTGTGGCAAGTTTGGAAAATAACTAAACAGGTGGCAAAACGGTGATAGCGGCCAAAACTTGAGGTGAGGAGTCGACATGATGGCTAACATCATGCTTGGAGATGGCATCTACCCCATGGTCCAGCTCTTCCAACTCTTTCGTAATTTCTTTGGCTTCGTCACGGAGAGCGTCAACTTTATCTTGGTCAGGCGGATTGTCTTCATCATGCAATTCGTTGTCTATATCGCCAAGGCGCAAACTTAAGCGACTTCCTTCATTGGCAAATTCTTGCATTTTGTCCATGCGGCGCAATTGCTCTTCGCGCAATTCCAAGGAAGGTCTGTCCGTCCAGTCGATACCATCAACGATCGCTTGATCCACGAGTTCCCCGTCCTCGGTATAGACCTCTCCGCGTTCGTTCATAAAGGCTTTCTTGCCATTAGGCAGGGTCACTGCCTGTTCTAGCGTTTCATCGATTTCCTGTTGTAGTTTTTCGATGACTGCATCAACTTTATCCAGAAATGCCCCGGCCTTAATCTGCGCCCCGCGAATATCCCGCTCCGCCACTTCAAATGCGTGAGCATATTCCGCACTAATCAACACCATATCCATGGCGCTAAGGCCATTCTTGCCCTTGCGCTCACCATCAACAATCTCGCGCACTTCGGGACTAAGGAACCGCGCCATGCGACCAACATTCGTACCGCGCAGCTCATGATTATGGTCATCCATATTCTGCTGCCGAGCACGATTATTCTGCGCATTTGTTATGATGTTGAATTCGTCCCTATGTTCCACTAGTTCCCCAAAATCCACCTAAGTTTCAGTCCCTTAGATTATACCAAATTTTGGATATTAAAGTCAAAAAATACTCATACAGGTGGTTTCTGGTTTTGCTGAACAGACCTCTATCAAGCATGTCGCCCGAGATGCGCCCGGTCCTGACCCGAAGGCCTTGTCTGAAGCCGATATCTGAAAAGAGCCAATCGGCAAATTCTTTCAATTGAGACAAGGACAGAACCATGTCGAAGAAAGGTTCCTACGGCGATCACGGATTGACGCCGGATGTTGAAGCGAAGCTGAAAGGCTTCGTTTTGGATGAGCTCAAAACATATGTAATGACGGCGCTTCTGCTGAAAGATGATGAAGTTGCCAGAACCCATCTGATTCAAAGCGTTCAATCAGCATTCAATGCGGCTTTTGGCGGTGTTTTGGCCTCTCTTAAAAGCCAGGTCGCGAGAAAAGAAAAACAAGTTCAATCCGCTCAGGCCGAGCTTGAAGAGGTTAAGGCCGAGCTTCGTACAACCAGCAAGCAGACCGCTTCTTGGCGCGGCAATCAGGGCAGAGACGAAGCCGATATGATCGAGGCTGAGTTCTGCGAATGGCAGAGCCGCCATAGGGTTGAAGCCACCATTCTGTTGATCGTTACCATGATGGCGGCTGTAGCCTCTTTCATTACGGCCTATACTAATCTGGTTGGCAGCGGTGTTGTCGTTTTTCTCGACAATCCGTTGTTACCTGCTTCCATGGCGGCTTTGGCTCCTCTTTGCGGATTTGCCATCAAGTCAGTACATGGCTTCCTTAGAAGCGGCTGGCAGACGAGAAGCTACATCTTCTCGCTTGTATCAGCGATGCTTGTTTCTGTTTGTCTCTGGATCGTGCTTTACGCAGGCTCCTACCACGGACTGAGCCCCAACGCCTTAAGTGGCGGCTTCCTTGACGATGCATCTTGGTGGGACGGCGTTCGCGATACGATTTTCATTATTGTCTCGCTCAGCACCGAAATCCTGATAAGTGCCGTGTTTGCCTTGCGCCTGACGATTATCGCGGGTCGCTATTCACCGGATTATTTCCGTCCCAATCAAGACTTTATCGATCTCGAGAAACGCGAATCTGCACTGGAGAAGCACCTTTTGAAACTCGAAGACGAGCTTGACGATTTGATCGCAGAACACTGCAGACTCGAAGCCGAACTTGAGGGCTATATCAACACAGCATTGCTGATGTTTGAAGGCCGTCGTGGTCAACCAACCCCATCCATCCTTTAATCACGGAGAGACATTATGAAACGCTCAACAATCGCCTTTGCGTTGGTCGTTGCCACCGCTCTTTCAACTCCCTCTCTTGCTCGGGATATGGTGTTTGGCTTCTCATCCCAGCAGACGCCAGAGGTTCTGAAGAAGCAGGCGGAACAAGCAATCGCTCATATGCTAGGTCATCTTGAACCCAATGAGACGGCTCGCTTTTTTGATGCAAGCAAGGTCAAGCTGGTCGCCACCTTCAAGGCACCGGAGGGCAAACATGCCAAGATTCCAAAGGTGTTTTTGAATGCCAATCCAAAGGCACTGGCTGGTTTGAAGAAGTTTATCAAGAGTGCTGAGGCTGTTCCCGGTCGTGTTAGTGGTGTTGATATGCCTGCCATGTTTGCTACCCTGCGCCAGAATTATCAGACCGAGGATGGTGCTGACTTGATTATTCTGGGCTCTCCCATCCATGATGATCCTAAAGCACCATCCCTATCAATGATTGGAGGTCGTGTGCCGAATGACGGCCACATTGCCGCCAATGTGAGTGAGAGTCCCTATGGAACATCAGGGCTTTCCGGCTCGCTGAAAGGCTATGATGTCTATATCGGCTTTGATGGATTTGACTGGGTGGTTTCTAATGCCCATCGCTATCAAGTGAAGCGTTTTTGGTCTTTGAGTGTTGAGGCGCATGGCGGTTCGTTGGCATATTTTGGTGATGACCTTGCCACATTGTTTGAGACGGCTGGAACGGACGTGCCAGATATCAAGCATAGCCAACCGTTGGAGGCAACGGATAAGAAGGAGATGCTTTTGTTCGAGCGCGATACGGGCAAGATTGCGCAAGTTTATGACGCGCGTCCAGAACCACACCCTGCGCCTGAGCCAGTTTGGCGTCGTGCAGTTAATCCGCGCATCGGTGTAAGCTGGACGGCCCCTAAAGCTGATCTCGATCTGTTTGTTCGGCCTACACCATCATCGCCAGTGATCTATTTTGGGCAGGCCAGCACGGAGGAAGGCCAGCTTTACAAGGATTTCCGCAATAGCCCGGTCAATGGCTTTGAAACTGTGGCTCTGAATGGCACTTATGATCTCAGCGACACGTTACTGGCGATCAACCTCTATGGCGGCAAAGTGCCTGTTGGTGGCGTTAGCGGAGAAATCCGCATTGCCATCGATGATGAGGTCTGGGCGAAGTCCTTCACCATTGCCGCCAAGCAAGGCAACAAGGGCAAGGGTGCAGAGAGTGTTATGCGTGATGGTCAAGTGCCGAACAAGGCATGGATCATCATCAAACCAACAGACATTTTGACCGGGAAATAGCCCAAACCCGGCCCGATCATCACCCTCCTGAGATATCGAAAAATCCCAAGCTGAACAGGCGCTTCGCATAACGCGGAGCGCCTTTTTGCGAAAGGATACGATATGCAGAAACAATCGCCTTCTGATCGTCCGGGATTGATCGGTTCGACCATATTGTCTGCCGGGTTTGCCTATGGCGCTTATTACTTCTGGCCGGGAACCTATTCTCCTGACTGGATGAAACTGCTTGCTGGAGCGTTAGCGCTTGGCGCGGCGGCGCATGGCATGCATGCCTTCTCTGTTGGCTTGGGTTTTCTTCGGGAGTTTGCCCGTTATTATCGTGCCATTAGCGATGGGTCATCTCATGGCACATCTGCCTTTCTGACTGAAAAGGACGCACGACGGGCTGGGCTCCATATACGCAAGCCCGGTAGCCGCTTTGGTGGCGTGATCGGCAATACAGCAATCTGGCTCACAACTCAGACCCACATGATGGTGATCGGGCCTGCCGGGTCTTCTAAAAGCTCGACGGTTTATATGAATGAACTGGCTGGCAATGATCAAAGTGCTGTTGTTGTTGATATCAAGCGGGAATTCTACGAGACCACCGCAGAATTACGTCGCAAGAAGTTCAAGCACCGCGTCATGGTGCTTGATCCAATGAGTAAGGATACCCATTGTCTCAATCCTCTCGACTATATTTTTGAATTCTTTGAGGCCGACGATCCGGCGGCTTTGTCATTGGCAAGAGGTCTCGCACTTCAACTCTATCCTGAGCCAGCCGAGGAAGGAGCGAATAAATTCTTCCGCGATGGTACGCGCCTGATGATTGTCATATTGGTATTGGGAGTGGTTGCCGTATGCCCGGCAGAGCATCGGAACCTGACCACGGTTTATCGAGCCCTGACCAATGAGGCTTTCCTCAATGAGCTTTTGATGCAGGCTGGGCGTTCATCCAAATTCAAGGGCGAGATTGCCCAGATGTCTGACGATTTGCACCGCATGGCTTTTGGCGAGGATGGTTCTGCTAAGACATTTGAGCAATTCCGTATCGGGGCGATGCAAGCTTTGGAAGCCTTTGGTCCAGGAAATTACCTATCCAATATCACGTCCAAGACCAGTTTCTCTTTTGCTGATCTGAAGAAAGAGAAGATTACGGTTTATCTGACCGTTGACTTTGCCAACAAGGATGTGCTGGGCAAATGGGCTGGCCTGATGCTCTGGATTGCCTCCGATCAGCTTGTCAGGGCGAACAACAACATTCCTGTCGTGATCTACCATGATGAATGCTGTAACAGCCCACTACATTCGTTGCCAACCATTCTGACTCTTTTGCGATCTTACGGGGTCAAGTGGTTGGGTGGCACGCAAGACCTTGAAGATTTTAAAAGAGTTTATGGAAATGCCGCTTATGAGACCATCCTGTCCGAGACAGATATCAAGGTTTTCCTAGGCGGAATCAGGTCGCCATCGACTTTGGAGTTCTTGACCAAATATCTGGGTGATATCACCACGGGGAGTGCGAGTTTTGCGTTCAATGATGATGGGGTGAAGGAAAGCGTCAGTCATACCGCGAGAGCCTTGCTTAAGCCTGATGAAATCCGTCGCATGCGCAAGGATGCCCAACTGATTTTTTATGGCAACTTCAAGCCCATTCTGGCGCGGAAGGTTCAGGTGTTTTCCATCCAGCCATGGCGCATGGAATTGGCTCCCAACAGTATGTATGGCGGCAAACGCTATTTGAAACCCATCGAAGTGATTGTCATGCGGCGCAAAAGCAAGGTGACGCGTCGCGGTCGGTTCCCTCTGCCACGGGTTCGCAAATGGCCGTTGCTTGCGAGCTATTTTGCCTCGCACTTGTCAAAGACAGCATTGATTTTGACTTCCGCCCTCATTGCAACCGGACTTGTCCTGGGAACGCCCCATCTGCGGCTGAAATATAGCTTTTATGGAAGTTACTCAAATCCGGGGCCGAAGTTTAATTGCCACTATATCGGCCTTGAGCGATTCACGCTGGATGGGCCGAATTGCCCCTTCATTGTGTTCCGAAAACTCAAATAGCCATTCGAGGAGAGCAAGATGGACGATCCAAGAGAAACCCGCCTGATCCATACGCGTGATGGCGTCGCCCGCATCCCGCGCTCGCAACAGGGAACGCCCTTGCGTGATTACTTCCAGAACACCGAACTGCCTGAGAATTTAGAACAGGCACATGTGTTCCACTCTGCCAATGGCCCAGTTTTAGCAACGCCTGATCCGGTGCCTTGGCAGGAAATGCATGACAAGAAGGTGCAGGACTATGCTGATAGAATTAAAAATCAGATTGATGAGAAAGGTTATTATAGCAAAACGCTTTCTCAATATGCAGATCGCTTGGCGGATCAAACTGGTTATCCGAAAGATGAAATGAAGGCAATGATTGTCGCCAAATTTGATGAGACCTACAGCCATGATCCGTTTGACTATCTACAACAGGTTCGAGCTGATCAGGGTTTGCCCGTTAGAGAGCGTGACAACACGCCATCGCGTGAACAAGACCCTGAAATGTAATTTCCACTCACAGCGCCCATCCGCATCATGCGGGTGGGCATTCCTCTATCAGGAGCCAGAATTCCCATGGACGAGAACAAGCTTGACATTGCTACCCGCGAAGAGCTGGATCAGCTAATCGCGGATCGGGAAAAGGACCCCCCTATACCGGAATATAACTACCCCAAACCATCTTGGATTGAAGATTCCGGCGATACAGATCGAGCTTGGATGCGCATGCGTGAGCGTCGCATTAATCATCTCGAAAAACGCCTCGACAACGCATCGCGCACCATGCGCCATGACTTTGAAAATCAACAAGAAATCGAATGAAATTTGCGTGGAGCTTGGCAAAAACGATAAACTAAAGCCATGTTTGACTATTTGATTGAAAGAGAAAGAGAAGAAATGTTCCGCACGTCGGCTCGAAGCCTAGACTTTCCCGATGGTGTAACGCGAAAATTGGAAACCTACCGACTTGTCTGGCGCTGGTATGACCGGGCGTTGGAATACGAATATGCTCCATCCAAGGAATGGCTCCTAAACACCGTCTTGCGATGTGCTGATCATGAGGGCATTTCCGTTGATGATGCCCTCGGCACAGTCCTTGATTACGTCATCCGCCGCGATGAGCATCAGTATGGCATGGACTATACCGATGACAATCTGGAGCTGCTCGTTGCCAAACAGGGGATGGAGCGGTTTAGGAGCCGAAAGGCGGATCGACATGGTTAGCCAATCACAGAGTGAACTAAGCAGTCGTTCGTTCTATTTGCAGCAAATTGGTAAAGTGAGCCCTAAGTGACTGATGCTGCAATCCGTAGCAAAGTCAGCTTTTAGGGTGCACCTAAATGAAACGAAGGTTGACTTTTTGCGGCCTACCAGTTGTGGTAGGCGACAATCCCTGACCCTGTCCTGATGTTGGAAGTCGAAAAATGCCGATTTGCGCGTTTTGCCAAAAAGATCGTGAGCTATGTGCGTCTCATTCAATTCCCGATGGGTTTTTCAAAGCCATTTCAAGGCGAAACAACGGACAGCTTATCAGCATACCAGAAGGCGATGGTAAGATCGGGCTAAGTCAAAACACCGGCAAGGCAAAGTTGCTCTGTCGGGAATGCGAAACTCACTTCAACAAAAACTTCGATAGTCCACTCACCAATGCCTTCAAGGCGTGGGACAAGCAAGTTAAGGCCAACGGCCTCGGCGTCAGGTATGACTTTTCGCCAAATCATCTTGCCCAGTGTATTGCGTCGGTTTGCTGGCGGGCGAGCGTGACCGGCAATAGTATGTATGCGAATGCAAGGGTTAGCATGCGCGACAGAGCGCGGCTCTTGGCCCTCCTGTTAGGCGACCGGGGCGATACGCTGAAATCCTGTTCTTGCTCCATCACGAGGCTCTACGATAAACGCCCGCCGAATGACGGGGGATTCTCACAGGAGATTGTCTCAGACATTATCCTGCCCGTGAATGCTTACCGGATCAGCAAGAAGGGCAAGAAGCCCGGAAACCATTTCGCGTTCGCATTGCTGGTGCAGGGCTTCTTGTGTCACCTCATGATACCCCGCCTTCCACATGTGCTTCGCGTCGGCCCCGCGTTCCTTAAGCCTTCAAAGACTTCGCTGCATGCGCCGCCACAGTATTTTGGGGACTACAAGCCTCTGATGAACCTGATGGTTGCAGGCTTGGGAAAGCATCTTGAAGGACAGTCTACGTTGAAGGACTGATTGTGGAGAAGGGAACGCTTCATCTGATTGCCCGTTTCGCAAAAGGCGACATTGGCGCAGCGGCCGCGAATTGCTGCTAAGTCCGCGCAGTGTTAGTTCCCTTAATGTCTTCTGAATGTCAGCAATGGATTATGAAAGTTAGATCAAGGTCCTGGCTCTTGGTCTAGCCATATGTAGGTTTCAGCTTGTTTGTATGACCGAACGGTGCGCCTTCGGCTCGATTTGTTGATTGGATTCTCCAGTGCTTCAATCAAACGATCCCGATCAGAGCGCAAATCCTGAATCAACCCCATGGCCTGTTGGCGGAGTTTTGTCCTTTGATCGTCAATGATCTTTCGCTCTTTGAGTTGATCGTCAATAAGCTGCTGACGCTGGGCGCGGTCACGTTGCAAGGCTTCGTAGGCTTCTTGGGTGTTCTGCTCTTTGATTTTCCTGTTGTGACCAGATATCAGCTGCCAGAAACCAGACCATCCAGTTTTAAAGCGGGAGGCGCGGGTCTGGCTTTCCTGCTTACAGCGTTCTGCCTGACCTTTATCAAGAGCGGCGCGCTCATCGCGGTGTTTCTGGATAAGGTTCTTACGCTCATTGTCCAGCTTCGCGCGTTGGTTTGATAGCTGACCTCGTGCTTCGCCAGCCATGGCTGAGAATTGGCGGTGGAGATTCTGAATGTGAAGCTGCCTTGCATCATCAACGCTACGAAACTGATCGGTTTCGCCCAAGCGTTCCCTTACGACTTTGGCTTTCAATCCTGTGGCTCTGGATACGGCGAGTATCTCGCCATCGTGACAAACAATGACATGGCTGTTGCGGCGGTCGCCTTTAGCGAGAAGATAGCCATGGTCTTGTAAGGCTGCTTCGAAGCTTGCTTTGTCGGTGCTCGCTGCCCAGCATTGCTGGATCAGTTTCTTCTGGTCGATGGCGTTTTTGCCTCGCCGTTTGGCGGCCTGCCATTCTGCTAAAGTCACATTGGTCAGTGATTTGAGTGATCGGTCACGCAAGCCTTGCGGCATTGTCCATTGATGCTCGAAGAAAAGATCGCGGCTGAGATTTTGCAGCTTGTTTTTGAAGTGAGGCAGATTTTTAGCTGTCATGGTCTCTGCATCAATGCGTGACCAGACCACATGAGCATGACGGCGGCCTTCCTTCTCATGGAAGACCATGACGCGGGGCTGGCCTTCGAGCCCTTGTGCTTCGGCTATTCGGTTTGCGGCTTCCTCGAACATCTCCAGTGTGACACTGGCATCATCCGGTGGGTTCAGCGATACGGAGAAATATGGCTGTTTACAACGCGTGCCCTTGGCTATGTTTTCGATTTCCATGAAAGCGCCTGTCACATCATCTGACAGGAACCCGCTAACTTCATGGACTTCGACAAAGTCATTGTCTGCGTCATTCAACAAATGCTGGGCGAGCTTCCTACCATGGCTGCGCTGTGAGCCTTTGAGGATCATTGACCTGAACCTCCCAAAGTTCGCACCAGTAATTGATGGATTCTGGCAAGAAGGTCACGGCATTCACGCAAGAGCATAATGGCTTCGTCGTCGGCAGGATGAAGACCATCGTCAATTTGCTTTTCGGCTTGCTTGAAGGCTTTGACAAGCTTGTGTTGTCCAAGCAAAGCTAGGATTTGCGCAAGAGATTTGTGATCGGCCACGGGTGCAGCTTTGTAGCCCTTGCGCTGCTTTGCTGCCTTCTCCAATACCAGTTCACGAACAAAAGCGCTTGTTGGTTTATTCCCCGCCTTTGCCATCACCAAGGCATATTCGTCCGGCTTGAGCCGGATCGTGATGCGATGGTCGGGCGTTTTTGACATGGTGGGGTAACAGGGCTCCAAATACAAAAAACCCGCCGCTCATAATGAGGGCGGGTGAAATTGATAATGATGGTGTTGTGAAATCAGCTTGGGGTGAAATCGGGAGGATCATCGGCGGAATAGGTTGCATCCTCAGGTAATTCAGGCAGGGAACTCAAAAGTTCTTCCCATGTCCCCAATTCTCTGAAAATATCGTCCATAAGGTTCGGATTATCTCGCAAGAGGTCCGCCATTTCCTGCTACCCATTTGATTCCCCTATACAATCTAGACCTCATGCGCTGCATGCTACAAATTTTGATACAAAGCTTGTTTCAAAATGAGTGTCGCTATGCAGATGGCAAAGCTAGGTAAGAACATCGATTTTTATCGCGGGCAGTATCGCGCAAGGGTAACCGTGCCGGACCGGCTAAGGCCTTTTATTGTCAAGCCTGACGGCACACCCCGCACCACATTGCATAAGCGCTTGGGCACGGACCCGAGGCAAGCCAAGAAGCGCTCTTATGCCATTCTCGCAAGCTGCTGTGATTCTTTTGGACGAAGCAAAATCCCTGCGCGAGAATGCATGAAAAAGAGACGCGAGGCTATCCTTGACGACTTCTCTTGCAATGTGGTGGTTTGGAAGTTGTGCACCATCATGAAGGTTCATGATGTCACCGACGCCCTCAATCTAGCCCCGGTTGACGTCTACTCCGGACGAGGACAGGCCATTCTGAAAAATGGGAAAGAATTAAGCAGAAGACAATCCAACCGCGCCGCTTGCAACATCAATCACAAGCAGCTTAAATCGCAAACACTGATGAGCAGAAGCCTCAAGCCATAACCACCAACATCAGTGCTAAATCATTCGAAAACAGAAAGGATCTGCTGAAATGCCGGATGTGGAGGTTCCTCGTGAGAGGCGAAGACCGAAGGCAGGCCATCATGTATCGATTGGTAGCGCGTAGAGCCATCGATATCGGCGCTCTGTCTGGGCGGTTTATCTGATTTCATAGGTCATGAGTGGGCCGCCTCGGACAACAATCAAAAAAATAGTGTGTCCGAGGATCTGAAGGACGCAGGATTGAAGCTACTGTGGCAAGGAAATGAAGCATGTCCCCTACACCTAACCTCTGGATTGGTACGAGCTGGAAGATGAACAAGACGTTGGCTGAGGCAGTCGCCTTTGCCAATCATCTGAAGGCCGCCGAGCCAGTGCGGGATCCTCGCATCCAGAGGTTTGTTGTGCCACCCTTTACGATGGTACGCGAAGTAAAGGCTTTATTGGCCAATAGCTCAGTCAAAGTTGGTGCACAGAATATGCATTGGGAGGAGGCTGGAGCCTGGACGGGCGAGATCTCTCCACTGATGTTGACCGATTGCAATCTTGACCTGGTTGAACTGGGCCATTCGGAGCGGCGCAAATTCTTTGGCGAAACCAATGAGACAGTCGGATTGAAAACCAAAGCTGCCATAAGTCATGGATTGACACCGCTGATCTGCATCGGGGAAACTCTTGAACAGAAAGAAGCTGGACACGCGCGCGATATTCTTGAGGAGCAGGTCCGTGGGGCGCTCGGCAAGCTGTCATATGAACAGAAATCTACGACAATTCTGTTCGCCTATGAACCTGTCTGGGCAATCGGCGAAAAAGGAGTGCCTGCAAACTCGGACTATGCCAATGCGCGACATGCAGAGATCCTTGCCGTTGCCAACGAAGTGTTGGGGCATCGCCCGCTGTGCCTTTATGGCGGTTCAGTGAACCTTGGCAATTGTGAGGACTTCATCTCTTGCCAGAACATAGATGGATTATTCATCGGTCGCTCTGCCTGGAATGCAGAAGGCTATCTCAACATTTTGGCGAAATGCTCTTCAGTCCTTGACGCGGTTGCAAGTTGAGATAGCCGAAGCCCGCTTTTGGTTACCTTCGATGAGCTCGGTTTGAATAACCTTCTTTTCGGTGTCGTTTTGATGCGGCCACAGTTGGAGTGTCGGGCGCGTTCTCTGCATTGAGGCAAAGTAGTAGAAGTCGTGCCGTTGGACTATGAAGAGCCGCAAGGGGGTCCAAGCGGAAGGAGTAATGCGCGACTTATGAGTGATATTGCTTAGGGGTGTTTGAAGGGTGTAATTGCGGCTTGTTTGGCAGTTTGCTTATGAATGGCAGAAATCTGGGCTTTTTTGTTTGTGGTGGATTTTTGTGGTTGGGATCTTGGATTGTGGATTTCTCTAAGCTGTTGAATTTATTTATATATTTATGTTTATCCCGATGGGTGGGGATATATGTCATAAAAATGTATTTTAGTGTTTGACTCTGATTGGGGTGGGGTCTATAAACCGATCCATCGACAGCGGCGGCGCTGCTGGCGGCGGGGCGGTTCGCCCCAAAATTTGGGACTTGGCTGATTAAGAATGTTGGCTTTGAGTTCTAAGAAAAGGCATTTTGCTTTTTGATCTTTGACAATATGGAATGACTAAAGAGAAACGTGGACGGCTTGGTCTTGAGGTCCTTATGGACCGAATGAGACAAAGAGCTCGTTACGTTTTTAGAAGCTTGATTGGTGGTC
>NZ_FOVR01000019.1 GCF_900115225.1 Cohaesibacter marisflavi
CAACGGCCAGGACAGTCCGGCCTCTTTCGCGCGATACAGATACTCCCGCAATGTCGTGCCACCTATCGACAGACTAGCAGCGGCCTGACGGGTTGACATACCCTCACAAGACAGGCGGAGAGCTTCTCTAATTTTTCGCATTGGCAATCTCTTCATTGGGCAACCTTCCAGTCCATAAAAACGGAAAGGTAGCCTGCTGCTGATTGCCTCGCAGCATTACATCAGGGGGTGCGCGGATGCCCCGGAATCACTGCGCGGATCCGATCGGAATCGGTGCGCGGATAAAATTGGAATCCATGCGCGGATGTGCCCGGAATGCGCAGAACCCACCCTCGCAGGAACGATGAGATTGCTGTAAGAGATGCCCGTTCCCGGCGCTCCGACAGTTGCGCGGATGCCCTGTCGCCCGATGTTTACGGATGCTCCTGGAATACCAATGCTTGTGCTGATGCCTGCCTTGCTGATATTTATCCGAACACCCGGGAAAAGAGTGAAGGTTTGCCTAAAACGAAGTGCCATGAGATATATTCCGAGATCCACCCGCCTCAACTTAAGCGAGTTTTTTTGTTTTAGCTATCCCTTTTATTAGGAATCTTGGGTTTGGCTCGGAAGCGTTAAGAGTGGCTCATTACGAAAGCCCGCTTTCCCAACCATAATTTGCTTAAAATGCTGCACTTCATTCGAACGGCAGGTATGGGGAAGCACCATTGTGACACTGATCGGCCGGCGAGAGTCCGGTTAGGGCCGCCATTGCGAATAAAGGCCTTAGAAGAGTGCTTTCACATGATGATGCGCTGCATCAGGCTGGTTCGAGCCAATATCGTTGAAAAACTCGCCTTTTCTAGTCGGTTTTCAGGTATTCGAAGAATAGACAAATGAGATTGCCTCACGCCGTTTGCGGCTTTGGTCCGCCTGGGAAGAGCTTTGCAAGTTTTCTGAGGTTCTGGGCGGTTGCTGCGATGAGGAATTCGTCATTGGCTCCATTTGGACCTCGTAACCTGAGCCGCCTGAGACCCAAGATGCGCTTGAGATGGGCAAACAGCATCTCGACCTTCTTTCGCAGCTTGCATGAGATGGCATAATCTTCGGTTTTGGCTATGTCGCGGGCCATCTGGCGCGCTCCTTCATATTTTGAACGCAGAAGCCTGCGCGGAGCTCCCTTTGGACAGCATTGTTGCCTGAGGGCACAGGCTTCACAGTCTGCTTTTGCTGCTCCATATTTGACAAAATCAAGGTCACTTTGATCCGCACGAATGGTCTGGAACTTTCTGCGATTTCTGAGCAGTTGCTTGCCTGCCGGACAGACATAGGAATCCGTCTCTCGCTCATAAGCGAAGTCTTCCCGCGAGAATGTCCCATCATCGCGTTTCGATTTGTCGATCACCGGAATATGCGGTTCAATTCCCCAATCATAGACCAGCCATGCCAGCATCTCTGCCGACCCATAGGCAGTATCAGCTATCAAGCGCTCCGGCCAAAGACCAAACCTCTCATGTGCGCGTTCAATCATGGTCCGCGTGGCATAGGTCTCGCCAGTTCGCACTGAGCGGCTGGCTTGAACATCAACGATAATCGCGTGATCCGTATCGATAAGATAATTGTTTGAATAGGCAAAGAAAGCTGGTCCATGACGGGCCGCTGTCCATTGACTTGATGGATCAGAGTGTGAAGTGAATTTGGGAACGACATCTGTCGCCGCACCGAAAGCTTCGTCATCCAGGGAAAAGAGATAGTCTTTGACCGCGCGGGAGGCGATCTCTGGATTGATCTTGTCAGGATCCCAATCTTCCTTGGCAGTAGAATTCTGTTTGTTGGCATCGGCTTCGATGAGACTGGCATCGCTCGCAAAGTGCTCTCCACCAACGACACCCTCTTCAATGCAACGGGCAACCACTGCCTCGAATACCATCCGTAGCAGATTGCTTTCACGGAAACGACCATGTCGGTTCTTAGAGAAAGTCGAATGGTCTGGCACGGGATCGGTCAGATCCAGTCGACAAAACCACCGATAAGCCAAGTTGAGATGAACCTCTTCGCAAAGGCGCCGCTCGGAGCGGATCCCATTTATATAGCCGACCAGCAGCATCCTGATCATCAGTTCCGGATCAACCGAGGGGCGGCCTGTGTGGCTATAGAATGGTTTGAGATGGTCACGGACAGATGTCAGATCAACGAAGCGATCAATGGACCGCAAAAGATGATCCTGAGGCACATGCCCCTCAAGTGAAAACTCATAAAATAGCTCGGCTTGCTGTTTCTCTCGGTGCCCCATCATCGCTTTCAATCCTCATCCCATGGGAAGATTGAATCAGCATTCTCGCCGCATCGCAACATTAGTTTTTCAACAAAATTAGCCCAATGGTGACATTCATATCGCGGCCCTGCCAGCAATTGCCCAACTCTGGCTACCTTCTCGCCTTGAGCGACTGCGCAATGCCTTCCCCCAATTGAATTTTTCAGTAACCGCGCTGGAGACACCACCTACTCTGTCAAGGGAGATGTTCGATTTGTCTATTTTCTTTGAGGAACCGAATGACAATTCAGATCAGATCGTGTTAGCCCATGACATAATATTTCCCGTCTGCGCACCTAAATTGGCAGAAGGATTCGCGAAGGGTTCAGCTCGATTACTCCATGATCAGGGATGGTCAAGTGGTTGGCGGTTATGGGCCGAGCAGACTGGTGCAGAAATGGACGCTTTAAACGCAGGGGCCCGTTATTCGCTCTATGGCCTTGCGGTAGAGGAAGCGAAAGCAGGGGCCGGTATCTTAATGGGACACGCCTGTCTCATCGACTCTTTGCTCAAAACCGGACAATTGGTTCCAGCCTCACTAAAGCAGGCGAAAACAGGCCGCGCCATGGTACTAAACCTACCGAACAGTCCAACACGCAGACCTGTAGTCGATAATATCGCTGCCCATTTGGTCGGCCAAATAGGGTCGACTAACTAGCCCCACTATTCAGAGCAAACCAACCAGACTAACACCTTGATGGAGGGCTCAGTTTTGGACTTTAGAAATCCTATTAAGCGCTTCCTGCGCCTTCGCGTTGCCAAGGTCTGCAGCTTTCTGATAGAGGCCTTTGGCTTTTTCCAAATCGGTTGGCACGCCTTGCCCCTGCTCATAAAGGGAAGCCAGTCCGACCATACCATCGGATTCAATCAAATCTCCACGCTTTGCTGCCGTTGTGTACCACTTCAATGCGGCTGCGAAATCTTGGGCAACTCCATCTCCGGCCTGATAGGCCCGCCCCAGATAATACTGGCTGGTTATATCGCCCGCCATAGCCCCCTTTTCGAACCAGCTAGCGGCTTCGGCATCCTTACGTCTTTCAAGCGCAATCAGTCCGATGTAGCGAGCAGACTTCATATCCCCAGCTTGGTTCCCCTGACGAAAATATCCCAGCGCCTTGTCTAGATCTTTGCTGACGCCAAGGCCCTCCATCCAGATCTTGCCAAGATACAGCAATCCTCGTGTTTCGCCCGCGTCTGCAGACTTTTGTGCCCATACGCGGGCAGCCACATAGTCAACGGCCACCCCCTTACCGCCATCGAGATAGAGGCGAGCCAATTGCTCAGCAGCATGAGGCTCTTTGTTGGCATAAGCTTTCTTATATAGCTCGACCGCCCTTGCCAGATCCTTTGCATCAGTTGCGGCTTTGGCTTCAGCCATGATTGAACTAGCCGGTGGCATGAGTTGCGCTTCTGCCACGCTAAAAAGCGAAAGCAAAAGGCTAAGGGAAAGAAAAAGACTGCGGATCATTATGCAACTCTCATTATGATTATTAAGGCAGTTAGAAAGGCCGCTTGCCTTAGGTAGCATCGCCGAAAAGCCATGCACGGATCGGCTCAATAGAATAGGCGACACGCCATGTATTGCGATGACCACTTGCCCCTTCCGTGCTTTCGCCCTCGTTGAACACTGAGCCCTTGGCGAATGTCACATAGTTGATGCGGGCTCCCTGCGTATCCAGAGCATCAAAGGCGAAGCGGAATTGCTCGGCGGTCCACTTACCATCCCATTCCGCTCTTGCAATGCGCGCTCCCTCCGCTTCCAAGGCTTCCGTAATGGCGTTCTGGCCGGGAAAGGCCTTGCTATCGTCCTGACTGACCAGAATGAAAAGCCGATTGCCAGCCATGGGAGCAACTAGAGAAGCGTCCCACTGGCAGGCAACCAGGAAAGAGGCCGCAAAGAAATCCGGATATTTGATGTTCATGGCAATCGACATCATGCCTCCGCCAGATTGGCCGGTGGTAAAAAGACGAGAGCTATCGATGGAATATTGTTGTGTCAGCGCTTTGATCAGATTGATGGTTGTATCCAGCATGCTGGAGGTATTGGATTCATCATCTGCAATGATCTCCGCATATTGAGGTGCAAGCACAAAGCAAGGGCGTTCGGCCTGATCCTCGGGGCTCGCCCATACAATTGCTCCAAGACCCTGCTTTAACGTGGTAAGCACATCATTGCTTGTTGCTCCTGCATCATGCATGAAGTTGACAAAAGGATAAGACTTGGAGGGGTCATAATCCTTGGGAACATAGAGATTATAGGCAAGGACATCACCCGTCTCAGGGTCGTGCCATTCAAGTTGGAGAAAGTCATCGACAATCATATTGACGACCGAAGAGGTCTGCACTGAAGCGGTCGCAATGGTGTTTTGGACGTCTAGCTGGATTTCTCTTTGCGACAGGAGACCTTGCGGTTCGGCCCAGGTCGTATCGGAGATACTGGCTTCTCCTGCCTTACCCGGACCGCCCGGCCCACCTGGCCCCTTGCCTTGCTGCTCATCTGGCTCTTTTTCCTCCCTCGGCGCCTTTATCGCAAGGCTGGCGTCGACGTCATCCGCAGACAGGGCAACAATTACAACACGCCCAGTCTCTGATCGATCGTCCGGATCGGGTGATGCTGAAGGATAGACTTCCGTTACTGTTCGCCCAGCAACGCTAAACTGTTCGGCGGATAATACCGACGCTGGAATAGGTGCGGAATAAGTTACAGCAACCGCAACAAACCGGAGGCCGTCGCCATATACCTTCGTAATCGCTTCGGCACTTTCAATCGAAATGGCATTGGCAAAGGAAGGAGCCGAAACTGTCGCCAACGCTCCAGCCATCGTCAGGCCAAGAATAACGGAGCGTCTGTTCATTAGAACGGGTTGGTGTCGAGATGTTGTCATGGTTTGTTTTCCTAGTTCGGCTACACTTCAACCAATATGGTCATGTCCCTAACCAATTTAAAGGTACTAATTCAGTACCCTTATTGTATCAATTCTGAAATTGCTGTTTATACGCGACGCAATGCCCTCATAGAATGCCGCCTTGAGGCTAAGCTCAAAACGGCTCCCATGCTTAAACCTATTGGGCGAAGCGGTATGGCTCAAACAGATCGGATCCTGGCCACTTACGAAGTTTCACAACGACAGCTTTCTTGCCCTTTTCCCAGTTTGACGCATCGGTATAGTTTCCTTCACCCGTGTAACGCGCTGTAAACGGATAAGGATAAACCGGCCGGGTCATGTCTGGCAGCTTTGCAATGCCAAGGTCCAGCTTTTCAGGTCGATGGAATTTGGTGCCACCATCGTCAAAATCAGGCTGGCCGAAAGACGACGTTTCTGAAGTCGTATAGGTCATAACAGCTTCGGGGGCAACACCACTCTCAACCCATTCCACCATTGCGGAAAGCAGATCAATGTTGCTTGGCCCCTGACCTCCCGAGCAATGCCCGACGCCGGGCAACAGATAAAGCCTCTCGAACCCATGAACAGCATCAGCTCCCATGGTCGCAATCATGGCCTCATGCAAAGACAGAGTATTGGCAGGAGAAATATGGGGATCAGTCAAACCATGCCACATAATCAATTTGCCACCAGCCTTTTCAAAGCCATTGAGATCGGCGTTAGTCGCATCAAAAAGCGGATGTTTGGCGCGTAAGGCCTCCAATCGTTCTTCTGTAAAACGCAAATCAGAAAGCTGAATATCGGGATTTGTGTCTTCAAAGGCCAGGTTCCCCCACACAGGTAGCGCCGCGCCAGTGCTCATCAAATCATCATCTTCGGAATCTGCCACATAAACCCCTTGCCATTCCAACTCGGAGCCGTAAAGGGGCTGACCTGCCGTCAATGCCGCCCCGGTATTGGGATCGTGAGGGCCATCATAGAATTTCCGAACAACAGCGGCTTCATCCGCAGTCAGGCAGCTGGCAGTATCTTTCGCTCCCTGCTTACATGTGATGGACGCAACATCAAATGCACACAAGGCAGGTTGGGCAATGAGACCGTCCTTGAGACCGTCTGTTTCATCGCATGCTGCCACGACCGCAGAATGCAAGAGAGGCAGGCGCTTACTAGTTAAGATCACCTTGCCTTCAGCATCAGTGTTCGAAACCGCTTGCCACCCGTGATACAGGGTATTCTGAACCGTAAAAAGCATCGCAGGAGCACCAGCAATTACCCCATCAAAATCGCCAGGAAAGCGTTCTGCCTCCATCAAAGCTTCTCGACCACCATCGGAGCACCCGTTGAAATAGGAAAAAGCCTGTGGTTGACCGTAGAATATGGAGATCAAAGCCTTCACAGCCTGAGCGGTGACATGCTGAGCCCGATAGGCAAAGTCGGCTTGCTTTTGCGGATCAGACGCCCAATCGATGTCGTTGCCAGAATGCCCCATATCTGTCGCGGCCATGACAAACTCTCCGTTGGTCAGCAGTGAGCAGCCAGCAGAAGCGCCAGACCTTAGGGAGATGGTCCCGCACAGGCCGCCACACCCGACCTGCAAATACCGTTGTGTCCATGTTTGCAGCGGTAACAAAGCCTTAAAACCGATTGCAGGCGCTAGGATGCCCTCAACAGAGCAGACGGGAATACCATCGCTGGTGGTTTCAACAGCTTTGGTAATTTTGCTGCCTTCACCTCCAATTGCCGTTATGTCCTCATTTGCCAGATTGGCACAGGCAACGATAGGTTTTACGACCGGAAGAGCACTTTTTGCCTGGCTTCGCTCTGTGATACTCAGCCCTATGCAGATACTCAGGACCAAGACTACCATTACCAAAGGCGTTCGTGAAAACCTTAGGGTCATGCTGATTTATTCCTTTTTGTTGAGCTTTTTCTGCTTTAGGGCACCCCTTGCACCAATAAGGGCGGTAGGCTCCACTATTTCTCTTTTTTCAGTTCTAGCAGTTTGCCGTCATGCCGGAATTCGGCTTTAAACTCGCGGCTATTGGGGCCGTAGCCTTCAATCTCCACCTTGTATCCATCCTTGAAGTCAAGCTTCTGAAAATGGGCTTCCGACGGATATGAGGGGTTCTGCAAAATTTCTGCGGGGATCAACATACGTACAGATTGCTCTGAAAAACCCCGTTTCCGGTGCCCTTCGATTTCATTAATCTGCCCATCGCGATCCAAGTGGACTTCTACCCATGTCCCATCAGGCAAGGCAGCACGGATGTTCTGCCCATAGGAATCGCGATAATCCAGAGACACATCGGTTAACTTGAGCTTTTCGGTCGCAGCGCTGATAGCCTCATCCTGTGTCATCGCCTGGGCAGCAAATGTTGCCAAAGCAAAGCAGGCTCCGGAAAGACACAGGGTTATTTTATTGTTTCTTTTCATTGACACAGAACAGTTTCCTTTGTCTTGTCACAAATAGGAATAGTCGCCCATACATGCGCGTTGACTTTGAACTTTTACGCGCCGGGAATTAATGGTACTAATTTCGTACCATTAATAAGGCCAAATTATGTGCGTAGCAACAATGTTGAGAGATCATGGTAAAATCATCGGGAAACAGGGGCCGTCCTAAGACAATCGATACATCTGTTTTGCGAAATCGAATAATCGACGCAGCCCATGGCTGCTTCGTCCATCACGGCTTTGGGAAAACAACAACTGCCATGATCGCTTCAGAAGCCAAAATTTCGAAACGCGATCTTTATCGGCAGTTTAGCACAAAGACCGAAATCTTTGGCGAAGTCGTTCGCGCGCGCAGGCAAGCTATTCTCGATCTGCCACGGCCTGCTGACGAACAGCTGGCCCCATTGGATGCACTCTGTCGGATATTTCGTCTGGATCTCGATGATCAAGCTGCGGCGGAGCGCGATGCGATGCTCAATTTTGTTGCTAGAGAAAGCCTGCAGTATCCCGAACTCTCAGATCTCATCTACGACACGGGCATTATCCGCTCTCGCGAAGAGCTGATAGAATGGCTCGAGGACCAAAAGCGAGATGGAACCTTACACATCAGCGATACAGTGGATTGTGCAGGCCTGATGATGGATGTGGTCTTTGGAGCCATGCTACCACGGCGCCGTTTAAAGGATCCAGTTGACAGAGAATGGCAAAGCCAGATGATCAGAGGCCGGCTTGCAATCATCCTGAAGGGATTGCAAGCCAAATAATTTGAATCTTTTAGTTCCTTGTCTGCCGAAGCAGCCAATCGCGAGCGGCTTCTATATAGAAAAACTTGCGCGCAGACCCCATATGGTCGATCCCATCAAAAGTCAGGAAAGTAATATTGCCACCCTCCCCGAGATATCCATTCAACATTGATGTCAGCTTTTTCTGATCGCCAGTCGGGAGAAGAAGCGCCTGGCCGCCTGCTTATTGCGGCGCGGCTGAACCAGAATATCGAGAACTTCGCCATCCGCATCAATTGCACGCCAGAGCCAGAATTTCTTAGCCCCAATCGTAATGACGACCTCATCCATGTGCCACTTGTCTTTCGGCTTGGGCCGGTCTCTGCGAATGCAACTGGCAAAATGAACACCAAACCGATTGACCCAGAGCCGGACCGTTTCACGCGAAACGATAACCCCGCGCTCAGCAAGCAGGTCTTCCACATCGGCCGTGCTCAATGCAAACCGATGATAGGCCCACACCGCATAGGCGATAACCTCACGAGGAAAACGAAACCCTTTCAGGCGGGCAAAACTGCTTGGTATTTTCATGCTGCCGGTCTACACAAAACAAAAGCATCAAACAACTTGGCAATGCCCTTCACATCATAAAACCGGTTGGCACCATAACCAAACAGTCTTGGAGCCCATTTCCCGCCAGTATTATGCTTTGCTTGTATCAGCTTTTCCAATTGCCATTAACCAATATCCGCATGCGGTAGAGCCGATCGACAAGCATTATAATCTCCAATCCCGGAGCTCGGGAGGAAAAACCATGCCCAATATTTCTGAGAACTCGATACTACACAGTGTCGACAAGCTATTCGATCATTCATCCTCTTTGTGCCACTTGGAAGATGGCATCAAAGAGCGCATCAAGTCCTGCAACCTGACCGTAACAATCCGCTTCGGTGTCAGACTCCGTGGGCGTGTATACAGCTTTACGGGCTGGCGTTCCGTTCACAGCGAGCATCAGCATCCGGCCAAAGGCGGCATTCGATATGCAATGAACGTTGATCAAGATGAGGTTGAAGGTCTAGCTGCTCTGATGACCTACAAGTGCGCCCTGATCGGTATTCCATTTAGCGGCTCCAAAGGCGCTTTGCAGATCAATCGCAACGACTGGGAACCGCACGAACTGGAGCGCATCACTCGACGCTTCACACAGGAATTAGCCAAACGAAATCTGATCGGCCCTAGCCAGAATGTTCCCGCCCCCGATATGGGTACTAGCGAAGTGGAAATGGCATGGATTGCAGATGAGTACCAACGGCTCAATCGGTTGGACATCAACGCAGCGGCATGCGTGACTGGTAAACCCCTAAGCTCTGGTGGCATTGAAGGACGCATTGAGGCAACCGGGCGCGGCACCCAATACGCCGTTCAAGAGTTCTTCCGCTCTTGGCCAAATCTGAATAAATCAGGCCTGACGCCCGAATTGAAAGGCAAACGCATCATTATTCAGGGATTGGGTAATGTGGGCTACCATGCAGCAAAGTTCCTTTCAGAAGAAGACGGTTGTCTCATTCAGGGTATCATTGAGCGGGACGGAGCAATCTATCGTGAACAAGGGCTTCCTGTCGATGAAGTCCGTGCCCACATGAACCGCACCGGAGGAGTGCGCGGTTTCCCTGATGCCGACTTCATCGAGCACGGTCAGAGCTTGTTGGAAAAGGAATGCGACATCCTTCTGCCAGCAGCTATGGAGAATGTCATCACTTCGGAGAGTGCCCCCCGCATCAAGGCTCCAGTCATCGTGGAAGCCGCCAATGGCCCGACCACCTATGATGCAGACAAGATCCTCAAAGAGCGCGGCGTCGTTATTCTGCCAGACATCTATGTCAACTCCGGCGGCGTCACAGTCAGCTATTTCGAGTGGATTAAGAATCTGGGCCATATGCGTCTGGGGCTTCTCGATCATCAGCGTCAGGAATCCCAAAACCGCCAGATCGCCGAAATGCTCGAATCCATGACAGGCGTCAAGATTCCGGAAGAACAATGGAAAGCTTTTGTTCGCGGAAGTGAAGAAATTGACCTTGTGCGCTCGGGCCTCGAGGAAATGATGCGAAAGGCCTTCGGCCACATGCTGTCCGTTTATCGGGAGCGCAACGGCGTTGATGATCTGCGTACTGCTGCATACGTGCTAGCGATTGAAACTGTTGCCAATGCCTACAAGTCCAGCGGCATCTGAGCAAACTTTGAATATAACCCGAGACGGAAGGAACCCTTTAGCCTCGGGTTAAATGTGTGACCCACCGGGAATCTGAGCGCGCTTAGATTAGCGCTACAGAGGCTAGCAATCCGGCCATTGACGGGGATGAGAAAACCGGCTTTATGTAGAACGAGGATGTCGACCAAATCGCCGTAGATGCCTGAATATGCTCTTCAGAAGAAGCTTACCATCCACACCATTCCCATAACATCAAAATAGTCTGCGTGCGTGTCTTTTCTTGATCAAGTAGAACGGACACGCTCAAGAAAGAGAACTCATGAAATTTTTCGTGGATACCGCTATTGTTAGCGACATCGTTGAGCTGAATGATTATGGTCTGGTAGATGGTGTTACCACTAATCCCAGCCTGATAGCCAAATCAGGACGCGACTTTAAAGAAGTTATTGCAGAAATTTGCAATACTGTTTCTGGCCCGGTTTCAGCAGAGGTCGCTTCCATGGATTTTGATACCATGATGGCGGAAGCAGGTTGCTTGAGCCGAATCGCTCCAAACGTAGTCATCAAACTGCCCCTGACGCTTGATGGTCTAAAAGCTTGCCGAAAACTTAGCGATAAGGGTATCAAGACCAATGTCACCTTGTGCTTTGCAGCCAATCAGGCCCTTCTGGCCGCCAAGGCCGGTGCAACTTACATTTCGCCATTCATCGGTCGTCTGGATGATCTCAATCTGGATGGCATGGATCTTATCCGCGAGATCCGCGCTATCTATGACAGTTACGACTTCAAGACAGAAATTCTTGCCGCGTCCATTCGGACTGCAAACCACGTAAAAGAAGCAGCTAAGGAAGGGGCGGATGTGGCAACCATTCCCCCAGCGGTCATCAAGAGTCTTGCAAACCATACGCTGACAAACAAAGGCCTCGACCAATTTGCAAAAGATTGGGAAGCGACAGGTCAATCCATTCTCTGAAGAGAGCAGCGTCAACTTCGGCTTCTCTTGTCAGCAAAACAGTTCGAGCCACGCCCCCATCCTGAAGACGAAGAGCTTCCAGAAAGAGAAAGCCCCGGACCATATTAGGCCGGGGCTTTGTTGACTTTAACTCAGGGAAGTGTTTTCAGCAACAACCTCAAAGAACCGGAGTTGGCAGAGGTTTCTTGTCAAACTGGGCGGCAAGGTTGTCATAAACAAGCTTACCCATCGCTTTGCGGGTTTCAATTGTGCCGCTGGCGTGATGCGGTTGCAGCAAGACATTATCCAGCGCAAAAAACCGCGGATCGACGTCAGGCTCACTGTCAAACACGTCCAGACAAGCAAAGCCAAGAGCTTTGCTCTCCAGAGCATCCAGTAGAGCCACTTCATCAATATTCGATGCACGGGAAATGTTGATCAACATGCCTTCCGGTCCAAGGGCTTCGATGACTTCCTTGCCCACAATGCCCTTGGTTGCAGGACCACCCGTAAGGGTCACGAAGAGAAAGTCGACTTTCTTGGCCAACTCAACCGGGTTAGCCACAAAGATCCAGTCTTTGGCAAAATCACGCTCTTCAAGGTCGCTATAATGGATTTCCATGTCGAAGGCGGCACAGCGACGCGCAACTTCATAGCCGATGCGCCCCAACCCCAGAACACCAACGTTCTTTCCAAAGACCCTGCTCTTTAATGGATAGAGCCCCTTGTTCTTCCAGCTGCCAGTGCGCACCCACTCTTCAGCTCCGATAACACCTCGTGAAGCCGCCAGCATCATCGCCATTCCAAGATCGGCCACATCTTTTGTCAGCACATCTGGGGTATTGGTGACGCGAACACCGGCAGCTTCGGCTGCCTTCAGATCAACGGCATCATAGCCCACACCATAAACCGAGATGATCTCGAGATTAGGCAAAGCCTCAATCAAGCTCATATCGGCCCCGAGCTCGCCACGTGTTGCAATGCCTCTGATTTGCGGCGCACATTCGGACAGAAATGCGGCTTTGTCTTCCGCTTCGAAATAGCGATGCATGACGAATCGCTGTTCCAGTCGCTCCATGTCCCAGTCCGGATAGGGACCAATTTGCAAAATATGCGGTTTTTCCATGTTTTGTTCCTCCTGAGCCCAGGATTTTCCCTTCACTTTAAAGGTCACAGCCTAAACAGCAGTTCCTTGACCTAACCTACCGTTACACCTCATGGTCAAAGGAAGGGTTGCCTGAGATATGAAATGTCCTGCGAGAAAAAATGGAGCCAGCGACTAGAATAGGGCTGCTAAACTGGCTCCATTTGCAAGTTAGCTATCTCCTAGGACAGCGCGCTACATGCCTTGATAATTCTCTCACACCCGTCACGGATCACGTCTTCGCTGGTGGCAACAGAGATCCGGAAGTAAGGTGACAAGCCGTATGCTGTGCCTGCGATAACAGCGACGCCTTCGCTTTCCAGCAGGTAAAGCACGAAATCTCCATCGTCCTTGATTACCTGACCATCAGGCGTTTTCTTCCCGATAACTCCGGCACAATTTGGATAAACGTAGAATGCCCCATCAGAGCTGCGGCAGCTAAGGCCGGGGGCGGTATTGAGAAGCTCAACAGCCAGTTCGCAACGTTTCCGATAAACCTTCAGCCACTCGCCCACTTCCTTCTGATCACCGGTCAGTGCGGCCACTGCTGCTGCCTGACTTACGGATGACGCACAGGAAGCCATCTGCGACTGCAACGTGTTGATGGCCTTTACAAGTGGGGCAGGACCAACACCGTAACCGATACGCCAGCCAGTCATGGCATAGGTCTTGGACACGCCATTGATCAGGAAGGTGCGATCGATAAGGCCAGGCTCAACAGAAACCGGGCTAGCAATTCTGGCATCAGTGAAGACGATCTCGTCATAGATATCATCGGTCAGAAGCCATACCTGCGGATGACGCATCAGGACGTCGGTTACCGTCTTAAGGTCTTCTGCCGTGTAAACCGCACCGGTCGGATTGCTCGGTGAATTCAGAATGAGCCAGCGTGTGTTGGGCGTAATCGCGGCTTCAAGAGCTTCAGCCGTCAGCTTGAAACCATCCTCCTCAACGCACGGAATGATAATCGGATTACCACCGCAAGCCAGTACCATATCCGGATAGGAAACCCAGAATGGTGCCGGAATAAGCACATCATCACCCTTGCCAACAGTCGCCATCAACGTGTTGAAGATTACCTGTTTGCCCCCATTGCTGACAGTGATCTGGTCCAGTCCATAGTCCACCCCCGTGAACAGCTTCATACGGGCTGCAATAGCTTTGCGCAGCGGCACAGTGCCGGGAACTGCGGTATATTTTGTTTCCCCTGCCATGATGGCAGCACAAGCGGCTTCCTTGATCGACTGTGGGGTGTCGAAATCCGGCTCTCCAACAGTCAGGTTGACGATATCGCGCCCCTCTTCACGCAGCTGACGGGCACGATCTGCTGCGGCCGTGCTGGGGGAGGGTTTAATGCGCTGGATGCGCGCAGCGAGCTTGAGTTCAGACATGATGTCCTCCGATTACTTGGCGTTTCAATCAGCCATACAGGACTGCGGGCAGCCATATGACAAATTCAGGGAAGATGGCGAGAAAGGCGATAAAGGCCAGCATCAAGGCGACGAATGGCAAGGTAACTCGGGTGATATAGCCGATACCATCGCCAGTAACCCCTTGAATAATGAAGAGATTGAATCCAACAGGCGGTGTAATTTGAGCCAGCTCGACTACGATCACGAGGAAAACACCAAACCAGACCTTATCAAACCCTGCAGCTGTTACCAAAGGCAGAACAACCGGCAGCGTGGTTACGATCATGGAGAAGCCCTCAAGAAAACACCCGAGTAGCAGATAGACGCATGTCAGAACAAAGATTAGCATGAAAGGAGAGAGCTGGAGTTCCGACACGAAGCTAGCCATAAAGTTTGGAATGCCCAAGAATGATGTGACATTGCCCAAGATGGTCGCGCCAACGATGATCAGGCCGATCATGCTGCAAGTCTGCATGGAACTGAGCGCAACATCGCGGACAGCTTTCACACTCAAACCGCCCTGGAGTGCTGCGACAAAAACGGCACCGAAGACACCAACAGCAGCAGCCTCGGAAGGGGTAGCCAAGCCACCATACATAGAGCCCAAAACAACCAGAATGAGAAATAGTGCCGGGGCCAATTCCTTCAGAGCGTAGATACGGTCGGCCATGGACACATGACGCAGGCGTTTTTCAGCTTCTGGAATTGCATCCTTATTGATGGTAGTTCTGATCATGATCACAGCCATGAACAACAGCGCAAGCAACATGCCAGGCAGAAAACCTGCGGTGAAAAGCTTCAAAACGGATTCTTCAGCCAACACACCATAAATGATCATCACAGTGCTGGGAGGAATAAGGAAGCCCAGAGTGCCAGCCCCAGCGAGACTACCGATGGCAATGTCACGAGAATATCCGCGGCGTAGTAGTTCCGTTAGGGAGATTCGTCCGACGACTTGGGTTGTCGCTGCAGAAGACCCCGAGATGGCGGCGAAAATTGAACATCCTACAATATTTACATGCAATAATCTTCCGGGAAGCAAGCCCATCCAGGGCGCTAGACCGTTGAAGAGAGAGCGTGACAGCTTCGTGCGAAAGAGGAATTCTCCCATGATGACGAACAGGGGCAGAGCAACCAATTCACTCGTAGTCAGAATGTTGAACACATATTGGGGGAGCAGTTTGTCGATCGGGATATCGCGGAACAGCGAGATTACAGTCACCCCTGTTCCCATCAGGGAAAGGCCCACCCAAATCCCTGAGCCAAGCACGACCAGTAGAGCAAGAAGCAATGTTGTTATGATTACACTCATGTGATCAGTCCTTCGTGATATCAAGATCGTGCGACGAAACCACCTTGAGACCATGGATTTCTAGTTCCAACCCAAAGAGGCAACGGATTAGGCGTTCGATGAGTGCCAACGTCAGGAAAAGGGCGCCTACCGCAATAGCAGTCTGAGGAATCCAGAGCGGTGTGTAGCTGGCAAAGGACACATTTCCGTCTTGGAATGATTTAAACGCTGCAGCTATAAGTGCGTAGGATAGAAAGGCGGAAAATAGCATGCCAATCGTAGTTGTGAAACATTCAACGATGTGCCGCGCCTTTGGCGTCAGAGTTCCGATGAGAGCCGTAACACGCACGTGTCCTCCTGCGCGCATGGTAAGGGACGAGCCCAACATGAAGGCAGCGCCCATCAAATACCCACTATATTCCCAAGCAACCGGAATATCCGCGTGCATAGCCGGAAAAAACTTTGTCCAGGCAGCAAGCAAAACTTCCGTAAAAACTAGGAACGTTAAAATAACAAGACATAGTGTGGCGAGAACCCCACCAACTATGGCGAGCCAATGAACGACCCGCACATAGAAGGTGAATATTCCCGGAATCTTTGTCTCAGTAGAGCAAGTTTCCGGTGCTGACATTCTTAGTCTCTCCCGAGCTCAGCAAGATAGGCATCTACAATCGGCTTTGCAGAAGGAACCCGCTCGAGATATTCGTCCAACAGGGCTTTGGCTTTTGCCTGCATTTCGGCAAACATTTCTGGAGAAATTTCGACTAGATCCATGCCATGCTGCTGCATGGTGACTACACTCTGCATATCTTTGTCACGGGCCACATTCCAAAAATCCGGTTCAAGACTAGTCGCAATATCCTGAACTGTTTTTTGGTCTTCAGGGCTAATCTTATTCCATGCATCCAGATTGATAGAAACGATGTTGCTGCCCCAAGTATGGTTGGTTGGGTAGATGTATTTGAGGAACTCCCAGAATTTGCCATCTACACCTGAAGTTGCGGAAGTAGCAACACCATCGACGCGACCAGAAGCAAGGGCAGGAATCAGCTCTCCCCACGGAATCTGCACTCCAGCCATACCAATTGCTTTCATGGTATCCACTGTAGTTTTGTCAGCACCGCGAATTTTGATACCCTGCAGTTGATCAACCGAAACAGCATCAATTTTCAGATACATATACTGTTTTGGAGACGGTACATAGAAAAGGAATTTCTGATTGTAATTGCTGGCGACCTTTTCGATCTCGGGGCGCCAGAACTTATGCAGCACACGAAGGTCGTCCATAGAAGATACCAGAAACGGAACATTCTCCAAGCCAAACAAGGGCTGATCCCCGATCTGCTGGCTACCAAGAATGTCGGCCATTGGGACTAATCCGTCACGCACTGCACGCAGATGTTCTGGCCCCTTAAAACCTAGTGCACCACCGGCGTGAACCTGAATGTCTACGCGACCATCTGTTGCCTTTTTCACTTCTTCAGCAAACTTTTTGATATTTTGCGTACCAAAATTAGATTCTGGCATCACTTCCGACAAGTCAAACGTCGCGGCATACGATGCCGAAACCGGATTAAACGCGGTAACAGCCAGCATAGCGACTGCACCGTACGCAATATTTCTAAAGGCCTTAAGCATATTTTTTCCCTCGAATTTATGGTGATTGGTTGCGGTTTTGTTTCCCGTCATTGTAGCTCCTCCAGCTTGCTTTCCTCCAAGACCCCGGGACACGATTATCCCGACGTCAACCCGCGTCACTTGGCGGTGTAACGTTCGAATCTCAGGCCTCCTTCAACCTGAAAAGTCGAAAACACTTCGATATAGCTGACGTTCACATGGGATGGCGCATCAACGGCATTTGCTACTGCATCCGAGATGTCCTCCGGCTGCAAAATCTCATATCCATCAACAAAGTCCTTCTGGGTCTGCTCAGGATTGCCATGTACCTTACCGAAGATTTCTGTTGCAACACGTGCAGGGCAAAGCTCCGTTACACGGATACGTTTTCCATAGACATCGTGTCGAAGATTATTCGTCAAAGCGCGCACACCGGCTTTGGTGGCGTGATAAATCGTGTTGCTTGGAAATGAATATGCTGCCGCAATAGATGTGGTATTGATGATATGGCCACGGTCTCGTTCGATCATGCCCGGAAGTGCAGCGGCAATGCCATGAAGCACGGCTCTGAAGTTGATATCAACCTGGGCGTCAATCTGATCAGCACTGAGGGTGTGAATGGTCCCACTGTGGTCGATACCAGCGTTATTGACCATGACATCAACATCCAGAGATGCAATAAGGTCACGATATGCTTGGGTATCTGCAATATCAATTGCGTGAGCAACACAGCCGCAGCGGTCAGCTAGTTCATCGAGCTTCTCTTTGTTGCGGCCGACGGCATGAACTGTCAAACCTTCTTTTGCAAAACGCTCGGCAATAGCCCCTCCGATACCACCCGAAGCTCCGGTAACCAATGCGACCTTGTAATCTGAAAATGCCATTATGACCTCGTATAAAACTAGTGTTTTTTGAGATCGTAGTTCGGACGGCATCATGTGAAAAAGAATATTTCATTCTACCTATAAAAGATTCGGATATATTTCATTTCCAAACAAGCCGTGTATGCTTGCTGCAATTCGACAGTTTGACTAACTTCAAGCCCTGCGCTGGTCCGTATAAGCTTCTCTTTATTGTAAGTTGCATTCACCGACAGAAAGGTATTCCATGGACACCAAAAGGTTGAGCTATTTCATCAAGATTATTGACAAAGGCAGCCTGACCCGCGCGGCCGATGCTCTGAACATTGCTCAGCCCGCACTCAGTCAGCATTTGATCGGCCTTGAAGCGCATTTCAAACAACAGCTTGTTATCCGCAGTCGGCATGGGGTGACGCCAACCGAAGCCGGAAATGCCCTTTACCGGCATGCGCAAATCATCTTGAAGCAGATGGATTTCATGAGCGCAGACGTCTGCGCTGCGGCCAAGATTATTTCTGGTAGTGTTTCTGTCGGTCTGGCTCCCTACAGCACGACATCAACGCTTTCTTTGTCGCTGCTCAAAGAAGTGAAGCGCAAGTATCCCGAGATTACACTGCACATCAATGATAACTTTGGCAGCATATTCAGTGAATTGGTCATGAATGGGCGCATGGATCTTGCCCTCATCTACGATCCGGGCATGATGCGGGGCGTCAATTTTCAGCAGGTGGCCGTGGAAGAGCTGTTCCTGATTTCACGTCGTTCACTCCTGAATGCCAAAGACGGTGCAACGGAGATCTCGTTCAAGTCAATTGAGAATATCCCTCTCTTGCTGCCAAGTAAGATCCATCTGTTACGCGCACTCGTTGATAACGCCTTCGAGAAGGTGCAAGTAACGCCCAATATTGTTGCCGAAATCGAATCCATGGAAACGCTCGGCATGGCGATTTCCGAAGGCATGGGGTCAACCATCCTGCCCTGGTCAGCCGCCAGTCGCATGTCTGACTTCAAGCAACTGATCCTGTTGCCGCTCAAAGAGCCAAAAATCGAGGCTTCTATTTCGATCTGCGTGTCGGATTCCATTCCCCTATCCGAGCCCGCCATGGCCGTTCACGACATCTTGTTCAAACTGGTCCGCGAGTTGATTGCCTCCAATCAATGGCCGGGAGTACGCCCTCCCCAATAGCTTCTATAAGTCGAATTGATCACCCCATTTTCTATTAATGTTGGTCGTGAGGTGATGTTTGGACCTACCCTTTCCGCAAGATTTCTAAAAGGAAAGGACGTCCAAATGGTCCATGTGATTAAGAATATCAAACGCCCTGATGCCGCAGACATTGAGGCAATTTCTCAGTTCACTCCCGCAACTTTGCATGAAGCTCAGGGGCGTAAGGGTGCTTTATCCTCAAAGATCAAACCGATCTACAATGGCATGACTGTTTGCGGTCCGGCTATCACCATTAAATCCCACCCCGGCGACAACATGATGCTTCAGCTAGCGATCAGCATCGCGAAACCAGGGGATGTGTTGGTGTTCGCAACCGACGGCTCCAGTGAACAAGGCTGCTTCGGCGAGGTGCTGGGAACATGGTGTCAGGCTCGCGGTATCGCAGGCCTCGTAACGGACAGCGGTGTGCGCGACGGGCCAGCGCTCAACAACAACGGCTTTTCTGTTTTCAGCCCAGGACTGTGCATCAAAGGCACCGTCAAGGAAACCCTCGGCTATGTAAACCGTCCGGTATCGTTCGGCGGTGAAATCATCAACCCAGGTGACATCATCGTTGGTGACGACGACGGGCTCGTTGTTGTGCGTCCGGAAGATGCTAAGTGGGTGGCAAAGGAATCGCGCGAAAGAGATGACACCGAAGCCAAGTTGATGAAAGACCTCAAAGAGGGTGCAGATCTTCTAGAGGCAGTGGGAATGGATAAGAGAGCGCTCGGCAAAGGCTGCGAGTTCGAAAACTAATCCTCCCCGAAAAGGGCCATACAAGAAAGAAGACTGATGATTAATCTGGATCGACTGAAACGTCTGATTGATTTGGCGTCAGACCCGCGTGTCGCCGAGCTAGAGGTAAACCAGGATGATTTCCGCCTGAAAATCACCATGGACCGAACGGCAAATGCACCTGTCGAAAGCTCATCAAAATCGGCTTCAGCCGACCTTCAACATGACCCGGATTCCGAACGCTTTCCCCTCCATGCGCATTCGGACTCCGATATAGTCATTCAGTCTCCCTTGTATGGCCTTTTTCATGCAACGGCCTCTCCTGGCCAGCCTGCCTTTGTTGAGCTTTCAGCTCATGTCTCTAAAGGCGATACGCTTGGCATGGTTGAGTCGATGAAACTGCTCCATCCAATAGTCGCCCCTCATGACGGCACGATCACCCAGATTCTTGTTCAAGACGAAGCCGATATCGTTGCAAATCAACCTCTTTTCGCTCTGAGGCCGGAATGATGTTCAAGCGCATACTCATTGCAAACAGAGGTGAAATCGCGGTTCGCATCATCAAGGCCTGTCAATCGATGGGAATTTCCGCCGCTGTTGTGCACTCCACTGCAGATGCTGACGCGGACTATGTAAAGATGGCGGATGAAGCAATTTGCATTGGCCCGGCCTCGGCCGCGAAAAGCTATCTGAATATCCCTGCGTTGCTCTTCGCTGCAGAGAGCTGCAAAGCAGATGCCATCCATCCGGGATACGGTTTTCTATCGGAAAGCGCGGACTTTGCACGACAAGTGGAAGAGGCGGGATTTGTTTTCATCGGCCCCTCACCGCGCGCCATCAGCACGATGGGTGACAAGATCAAGGCAAAGCAATCCATGATCGAAGCCGGTATCCCGTGCATTCCGGGTTCTGAGGGCAGATTGCCGGAAGATCCGGGCCAAATTCGCTCCATGGCTGCAGAAATTGGTTATCCGGTCATGGTCAAGGCCGTGTCCGGAGGCGGAGGACGAGGCATGCGCGTTGTGGCCGATCCAAACGCTCTGGACGCAGCGATTACGGTGACCCGAGAAGAAGCACGTAGCGCGTTTGGCAATCCGGCCCTGTACATGGAGCGCTACCTGCAAAAGCCAAGGCATGTGGAGATTCAGGTGTTGTGCGATAGCCATGGCAACGCCTTCTGGGTCGGCGACAGGGACTGTTCCTTGCAGCGCAGGAACCAGAAGGTGATCGAAGAATCGCCCGCGGTGGATATCGCCCGCAGCCAGATCGCTGAGATAGGTAATCTGTGCGTCGCGGCCTGCGAGCGCATCGGCTACAGAGGCGTTGGAACATTCGAATTTCTTTATGAGGATGGCGGCTTTTTCTTTGTTGAAATGAACACGCGCCTTCAGGTCGAGCATCCCGTCACCGAGCTAACCTCGGGCCTTGACCTAGTTAAGGAGCAAATCCGTGTGGCGCAAGGCGAGACCCTGCGGCTCAAACAGAAAAAGGATCCAGTGCAAGGGCATGCCATCGAGTGCCGCTTGAACGCCGAGGATCCGGAAACATTTGCGCCCTGTCCGGGGACGATTTATCTATGGCAAATCCCGGATTACAACTGGCTGCGCATAGATACCCATATTCACACCGGCCACACCGTGCCTCCCTATTACGATTCCCTCATCGCAAAAGTCATCACCTATGGGGCTGACCGAGACCAGGCTCTTGCCCGGATGGAAATGGCCCTTGGCGAGATCACGATTGAAGGCGTGAAAACCAATCTTCCGCTTCTTTTGGCTCTGGTGAAAGATCCTGCGGTTCAAAGAGGCGCTGTGGACATTCACTTTATCCAGAACAGGTCAATTGAAACATGAACACACGCTTCTCTGCTTTCAGCAAGTTGAAAGACCAAGCCAACATCAGCCTCCTGGGCACCACCGCTATGCTGTTTGAGGCGCCAGGGGCCTTCGAGCTCCCCACTCAAAAGCGCATTTGGGCACTGGCCGACGAAGTTCAGGGCTGGGACAACATCAAGGAAGCCATTCCGGGCATGACAAACCTGATGCTCACCTTCAGGTCCCCATGCGAAGACCCCTCCGAACTCCGGAACCGCCTGATCGCAGCCTGGGAAAAAGCCACGGATTGGAAAATCGAAGGTAAGCTCATCGAGATCCCCGTCATCTATGGCGGAGAGCTTGGACCGCATCTTCATGACGCGGCCAAGTTGACCAATATGTCCGTCGATGAGCTAGTAGCCGTGCATGCAAACCGCGACTATTCAGTTTTTGCACTGGGCGCCCATCCGGGACTGGGTTATCTGGGCATCACAGACGAACGCATCTGGGTTCCCAGGCGCGAAGTGCCCGTGCTGAGCATTCCTGCCGGTTCCGTTTCTATAGGTGGCATGCAAACCGCTGTATCCGCATCTCCCGGTGCCAGTGGCTGGCATACTCTGGGGCACACAGATGTGGAATTTTTCTTCCCTCACAAGGAAAACCCTACCCTTCTATCCCCCGGTGACACCGTCCGTTTCAGAGTTGAAAGGATCATCCCATGATCAAAATTTCCTATACCATTGGATTGTCGACCATTCAGGATCTCGGGCGCGATGAAAACTACCGCCATGGTGTCAGTATTGGCGGCGCAATGGATCGTCTTGCCTTGCAAATGGGGAATGCGCTTCTGGGTAATGCCAAAACAGCTGCGGCGATCGAAGTAACCCTTTTTCCGATCAAGTTCGAGATCCTCTCGAGTGTCAACATCGCCGTTACCGGCGCAGATTGCGCCATTGAGCTGGACGGCAAACAAATCAACCCCAATTGGGCGTTTCATGCGGAAAAGGGGCAAACCCTTTCGCTGAGCAAACTAAATTCCGGCTCCTTCGCATATGTCCATCTGGCTGGCGGCATTGACGTTCCAGAGGTGCTCGGGTCTCGCAGCACTTACCTGCGCTGCGCCTTTGGCGGCCTCGACGGACGCATGCTGCAAAATGGTGACGTTATCAAGTCTTTGCCTGAAGCAGACCCCTTCCCGCCAATTGCTCCGGGTGGGTTCGGGGCCATCTCTCCGGCCCTTGCCCTGCCACAACCTTCGCATGCCTCTGTAGGCACAAATGACGCAATAACAATGCTGCGCTATCTTCCCGCCGCCGAGCATGACTATTTTGACAAGGCATCTCTGGACGCGCTTGTTACGGCACCGTGGCAAATCACACCGCAAAGCAGCAGAGCTGGCTACAGATTGGCAGGCCCCAACCTCGCGATGACCGACAAACTGGAAATGCGCTCGCACGGCATCGTGCCAGGCGTCATTCAGGTTCCTCCCGGAGGAGCGCCGATCATTCAGACAGCAGATTCCCAAACTTCTGGTGGGTATCCCAAAATCGGGACCGTCATTGATGCGGATATGTGGCGCCTTGCTCAAACTCGTATCGGCAATCAGATCTGCTTCCAAAAGACTTCCTATGAGGAAGCTCTCGCGGCCTATAGGGAAATGAACAAATTCATCGATAAGGTGCGTGCGCTCTCAAAAGCCTACCGGGACCTGTTGAAATGACAAAAACTGTCTCTGCTAAGGCCGTTTCCGAGGATGATGTCCAGAAGATAATTGCACTTGCAAAAGATGCGCATGTGCAGGAGTTGAGCCTTCACGAAGGAAGTATGCATGTTCGAGTCGTTCTCACTCGGGAGGCTGAAGCGAGCAGAAATGCACCACAAGGGTTTGCAGAGGTAAACAACCTAATGGAAGTCGTGGCCCCACTGGCAGCCCAGTTCCTACCGCATCACCCCTGCCACCCCAATTCTGGCGTCAGGGTTGGCCAGAGTGTGCGCAGGGGCGACCTCATTGGCTTTTTGCTCAGTGGGCCTTTACTCACGCCTCTCGTTTCTCCCTGTAATGGCGTAATTTCACAGCTTCTCGCCGAGCCAAACATGCGGGTCGGTTATGGAACGGCTTTGGTATCAATCGCGAAAAAGATATAGGCAGGCTTGCAGGCCACACAGGCCCTTGAGCCACCCCAATGCGTAAACATAAAGGATATTCCGATGAAGATCGATTTGAACTCGGACCTTGGAGAGGGGTTTGGCCCCTACAAGCTTGGAGATGACAAGGCTCTGCTCAAGATTGTCACCTCAGCCAACATCGCTTGTGGTTACCACGCTGGCGATGCTGTTATCATGGATCAGACGGTCCGGGCCGCAAAGGCAAATAAAGCCGATATCGGTGCTCATGTGGGCTTTCCGGATCGGTTGGGCTTTGGTCGTCACCCGATGCATATGGACCTTGCTGAGCTGGAGAAGCATGTCATTTATCAGTTGGGCGCACTCTATGGCATCGCCACCGCTGCAGGCCACAAGATGACGCACATGAATTTTCATGGTGCTCTTGGCAATATGGCGTTCGTAGACAAGGAACTGGCTGAAATGCTAGTCAATGCCGTCTATTCCTTCGATAAAAATCTTATCCTTCTTTGCCTAGCGAATACCGAATTCTCCAAAGTCGCAGAAAAGAAAGGCTTCAAAACAGCCAATGTGTTTCTCGCGGACCGCGCCTATGACGACAATGGGATACTCGTCAAACGGGGCTTGCCTGGTGCGGTGATCAAGGAACCTGAAGCGGTCACGGAGCGCGTAAGGCAGTTTCTCAACGATGGCTCCATTACCAGTATCAATGGCAAAAAGCTCTCAACGCCCATCCATACCATTCTTGTTCATGGCGACACCCCCGGATCCGTCACACTGGCGCGAAATATCCGCAATCTCATCGCTCACGAAGGCCATGAACTCACGCCGCTGTCTGAAATGCTGGCCTGACCTTAATCCTCTCGTGCGGGCGCTTAATAGCAACCGCACGGGTCTCCAAAAGAGAGCTTCAAGCAGAATTCTTAAGCGAGCGGCGGAACATCAATTCCGGCCTTAGACGAAGATGCTCCGACAGGTCTTGCGTTCCCTGCTCTGCATCATTGCCATTGCGTAGGCGCAAGATAAGCTCGGCAGTCTTTTTACCAACCATGGCAGCATCAACCCCGACCGTACTAATGGGGGGGTGCGTGAAGCGAGAAATCTCAAAATTGCCAAAGCCGCAAAGGCCTATATCGTCGGGTACAGCGATGCCCCTTTCTTGCAGCAGGCTGAGCGCGCCAAAAGCTGCTGGGTCTGAAACACAAAAAATACAATCAATCTCAGGATACTGTTCCAGCAAAACTTCCGTGGCCCGCTTGGCGCCGTCCATACTGATTGGCATGATATCATGTTGAACAACTCGATTGTCATCCAGCCCGGCCTTTTTCATCGCCGCCTGAAAGCCTCTTCGACGGGCTCCCGCACGGGTTCCAGCATCCATGGCCTCGCCCAGAAAGCCAATCTTCCTGTAGCCTCTTTGCACAAGCGCTTCAGTCATGTCGTAGGCAGCTTTGAAATTCGAAAAGCCTACGGTGTGCTGGATGGGATTTTCAGGATCTTCCCACAACTCGATCACCGGAACAGCCACCGTCTTGAGGAGCTCCATCGCTTGATCTGTATGCCCGTCATAGCAGATGACGAGAGCCTCGGGACGGCGTCTCATCATCATTTCAATCAGGGTCTCTTCCTTGCTGGAAAGATAGTCCGTATGCCCTATCAGCAACTGCAGATCTTCCTTACCCAACTCGTCAGTCAAGGCATGAACCATTTCTGCCAAATGCTGGTTATTCAGGGAGGGAAGCAGAAGGGCAATGAAACCAGATCGCTGCGAAGACAAACTCCCCGCAGTCATGTCCGGCACATAGCCAAGCTCCTTAACAGCCTTGAGAATCTTTTTACGCGTTTTCTCGCTGACACGGCCATCTTTTTGCAAAGCACGTGACACAGTCATGGTGGAGCAACCGGCAGCAGCGGCCACATCCCGCATCGTCACTTTTGAAATCGGGGTGAGTTGCTTCATTCAGGTGCTCGTTCTTTTCATGAGGTCGCGTTTCAATTGGTCGTTTGGAGATATCAATATTCTTCAGGACAGTTTCTAATCAAGTAATTTTAGGGTAGCTGCGCGAAATAGCATGGCGCCGCCTCGGTGAAGGCCGCGCCGTGTCACCTTTCTTTATATTACAGTTTGCAACTTTCCGAGCAAGACGAAGACTATTTCCATTCTGTATGGAATATCCCGTCACAGTCAGTTCGGCGATAGGTGTGAGCACCAAAACAATCGCGCAACCCCTGCAGCAGGTTGGCAGATGAGCGTTCTGTGCGATAGCCGTCATAATAGGTCAACGCAGCGGACATGACCGGAGTGGCTACGGCATGTTCAGCGCAGAGCCGAGCGTTTTTGCGCCAGTCTTCCTGATAGTCTGCGAGCAGCCCAACAAAGAAATCGGAAAGAAGCAGGTTAATCAGATCCGGCTCGGCGTCGAAGGTCGTAACAATCGTATCAAGCAACTTGGATCGCACAATGCAACCACTGCGCCAGACCTTGGCAACTTCGGACAACCGAACGCCCCATTCTTCCTGTTCTGTCGCTTCCCGTATCAGGGCAAACCCTTGGGCATAGGCCACAATAACAGAAGCAAAGACGGCATCACGCAAGGCCTTGAGAGACATGCTGTCTACAACTGCCGTTTTGCTATCGGGTCCAGGCAGGATTTTTGACGCCTTGACGCGCTGATTTTTTTGAGAGGCCATGGTCCGTGCAAAGACCGCTTCACTGATCGTTGTTGACGGCATTCCATATTTGAGCGCAGCCTCAACGCTCCAACGCCCTGTGCCCTTTTGCTCGGCAACATCCAGAATTGCTTCAACCAGACTGCCGCTCTTATTCAAATCATCTGGCTGGCTCAAAACCGTACTGGCGATTTCCATCAGGTAAGAGCCAAACGGGCCTTCATTCCAATCGGCAAAGACTCTGCTGCACCATGTGGTATCCAAATGATATACATCGCGCATCACCATATAGGCCTCTGCCACAATTTGCATGATGGCATATTCGATACCATTGTGCACCATTTTGACAAAATGCCCGGCACCGCCCAATCCCACATGCGCGCAACAGGGGACCCCGTCATAGCTGGCTGCAATACTTTCAAAAACCGGCTTCATGAGGGCATAAGCCGCGGGGTCGCCACCAGCCATCATAGACGGGCCATGGCGCGCCCCTTCGTAGCCGCCCGACACTCCAAGACCGATATAGAGCGCTCCCATTTTCTGGAGCTCTTCCTGCCTGCGGATCGTATCTTCATAGTGGGAGTTGCCCCCGTCTACGACAACGTCTCCACTGACTAAAGTCGACTTCAACTTCCCGATCAGTTCGTCAACCGGCTCACCCGCTTTGACCATCAACAAAATCACTCTTGGGGAAGGTAGAGCGCTCAAAAAGGTGTCCAGAGAATCTGCGACCATAATCCGCGACGACAGCTCGGCTTCAGCTTCTTTCTTCAGTGAAGTGCCGAAAGCCGCACGGGCCTCTTCCCAAGGATCGAAGACCGTAACCCCAAACCCCTTTTCCGCGATATTCAACGCCAGGTTCTGCCCCATAACGCCCAACCCTATGATGCCAATTTTCCGTTGTTCCATGGAACTTCTCCATATTGCTGCCCTTTAAGACAGATTAGCGTTTTTGAATGTTATCGATACCATAATATTGTGAAAATATTTGGTGGCATAAGCGATTTTTATGCCACCCAGGCGCTAGAACTGAAGCTGCACCTTCATCGCTTTCTTGCGATCAGAAGCAAGCTCGAATGCTTCCGCAACATCTTCCAGGGGGAAGGACCGTGTAAGCAATGGAGATAGGTCAACACGGCCGGATCCAATCAATTCGACAGCCCAAGCGAAGTCCTCAAAAAATCGGAATGAGCCGCACAATTCGACTTCTTTGGTGACGATTGCGTTTTGTGGAATAGTGATGTCGCCGCCAAGCGCAAGCTGCACGATACGCCCTTTAGGGCGTACAACATCCAGCGCAGAGAGGATTGCCATCTGGCTACCCGAGCACTCGACCACGGCGTCAAAGTAACCCTTATTCTCCCCATAAGCAGCCAGAGGATTTCCGCCGCGCCCGACATTGACAACCTTATCTGCGCCAAGCTCAACGACACGTTCTAGAGCCTCATCAACGATGTCGGTAGCAACAACTTCTAGCGCTCCGTGAAGCTTTGAGGCAACTACAACAAGTGCCCCAATCGGGCCTGCCCCCGTTACCAAGACACGCTTTCCGATGAGAGGCCCCAATCTTCCAACCGCATGTAATGCAACGGAGAATGGCTCTGAAAACGCTGCGGATGATGCCTTGGTTCCAGAAGCAAACGCAAAGCACTGACTGCCCTTAGCAACCAGTTTTTGACTGAAGGCTCCATGCACATGAGGCACGCGCATGGCACTACCATAAAAACGCATGTCGAGGCAGTGGTTATACATAGCCTTCTTGCAATATTCGCATTCACCGCAAGGCACGCTTGGGTTAACCGCAACCAGATCGCCAACTGCCACATTGGATACGCCCTCACCCACTTCCAGGATGCGACCAGACACCTCATGCCCCAACACCATTGGATGCTGGATTTTGACCGCTCCAAAACCGCCGTCGTGATAATAATGCAAATCAGAGCCACAGATCCCGCCAGCCTCAACATCGATCAGGACATCTCCCGCTCCTAAGCTCGGCAGCTCGGTTTCCTCGACCCGAAGATCTAGTGGCCCATGACAAACAATCGACTTCATTTCCGTTCTCCCACGTTTCAAGAATTCACCTAGATCACATCACTTTAGACTTGACATCACCCTTTTGCTGAAGAATGTTATCGATAACACTTAATTCGTCAAGATAATTCTTGAAGTTTCAAACGAGGAAAGGAAACGGCCGTGAAAATTGACAGTCTTTTTGGACTAAAAGGCAAACGCGCCCTTGTTACCGGATCCGGTCAAGGCATTGGTTTTGAATTGGCAAAGGGATTGGCTGAAGCCGGAGCAGAAGTAATCATCAACGATATCGATCCTGACCGGGTGGAAAATGCAGCCAGCAAGCTCGCCTTCATCGGAGCTACCGTCCACAAACTGCCTTTTGACGTGACAAACCCGGAGACCGTTGCCAGCAAGATCGACGCCTTCGAAAAGGAAGCCGGTTCCATTGATATTCTGGTCAATAACGCTGGCATGCAATACCGCGCGCCGCTGGAAGAATTCCCTGCCGACAAATTCGATTTCCTGATGAAACTGAATGTCAATTCTGTCTTTTACGTCAGCAAGGCAGTTGCCCAGCACATGATCAAGCGCGGCAAGGGCAAAATTATCAATATCTGCTCGGTACAAACCGCATTGGCACGCCCATCCATTGCCCCTTACACCGGCTCAAAAGGCGCAGTCGCCAACCTGACTAAGGGTATGGCTACAGACTGGGCGCGTCACGGCTTGCAGATCAACGGCTTGGCTCCTGGCTATTTTAAAACCGAACTCACGTCAGCTCTTGTCGCCGATGAGGACTTCACCAACTGGCTGAGCAACCGCACACCGGCTGGCCGCTGGGGTGATGTTTCCGAGCTGGTTGGCGCCTGCATTTTCCTGAGCTCTGAGGGCTCTTCCTTCGTAAACGGACATATTCTCTATGTTGACGGCGGCATCACAGTCTCAGTCTAGTTCTCTGCCGGTGATCATCGTCATGGGCGTATGTGGATGCGGCAAGTCATCGGTCGGCGAAGCGCTGGCAGAGAAACATGGTTTGCCATTCCTGGATGCGGACGACTATCATCCAAAGGCCAATGTCGACAAAATGTCGAAGAGCGTTGCCTTGCAGGACGAGGATCGATGGCCCTGGTTTGAAATTCTCTCCAAGGCGATCAATGAAAAATCAACGGACACAGGTAGCAGCGTTTGCGGCTGCTCTGCTTTAAAACGCAGCTATCGTCGCTATTTGTCAGAGCACATTGATCGTCCGGTGCTCTACGTTCACTTGCATGGCAGCAAGGAGTTGTTGTTTGAACGCTTGTCTGCCCGCAAGGATCATTACATGCCACCAAGTCTCCTCGAGAGCCAGTTGGCCATCTTGGAACAGCCCCAGAGCGATGAAAACGCCATTGTCGTTTCAATCGATCAAAGCATTGCAAACATCGTATCTCAAATTGAGACCTACTTGACAACTCGCTCTTAGGCACCATTTTAACTAGACGAGAAAATAGATCGCCCCGGCTAAAGCCGGGGCCTTAAGGCTTGCCCCCGCTATCGCGTCTGCTGACAATTCTCTTCGGTGTTATCCTGAAAACTGCTGACCTTGGCACTCCACATAGTGGCGTACCGTTTCTTCGTCCGACCCTTCTCGGCTCACGAAATAGCTCGATAACCAGACAAGATTTTTTCTTCCAATAGACGTTCGAAAACCACGGAAAGGATTTGCGCATAAGAGGTGACAAACTGCTCGACGTCATTCTGTGCAGTAGCGTCTGTATGTTCCCATCAACGCCTATGAGTCCAAATAGAATGATTTGCCAAGAGAGATTTTGTCTCATCGAAACCCCATAGGAGTGGGCATGAGACAGATATCAGACAAAGAGCGCAGCTCATCTGAGAAGATAGTTACAGACATCAAGCGTGCGCCCCGCAAGCAATATTCTGCATTCTGGAGAAGAAAAGATTTGGCACCGGATCCCTAGCGTTATCCAGAGCAAGGTCATCCAACTAGCAGTTGACGAGCCGGAACTGTCGCCTCGAGAATTGGCAGTGATGTTCACCGATTCAGTGCGATATTTCGTCTCGAAAGCCTCGGATTCCCGCATTCTCAAGGCCCACGACATGATCACCAGCCCAGCCTACACAGTAGTCAAGGCTACCAATGAGTCCAAGGACTGTCCATCTTCAAATGCTATGAGACAAACGAGAATTTCAACCATAGAACTCTCGGTATAACGGCCCGTGGTTAAAAGCGGGCCGATAAACACTCTATAGCAATGAGATTCTTATATGTGAGGATTAGATCAAGCGCCTTTGATTTACGCCTAGCCTCCCTCATTCACGACATTTTCCAACTGTGCACCTGTTGCCAGACGGTTGATATTTTCCGCCATCGCTTGACGTCGGCGGTCGATCGTCCCTTGCGTCCAGCCAGACATGTGAGGTGTCATCACCAGATTTGTCAGTTCGTTGAAAGCATATCGGGATGGTTGAGGGCTGTCGTTGTCGGCAGAAGGATAGACATACCAGGTATCAATCGCGGCATTGGCGATTTTTCCTCTCTTTAGGGCTTCGTAGAGCGCCTTCTCATCGACAACGGGACCTCTGCCCACATTACAAAAGAAGGCCGTAGACTTCATAGCTTCAAAGGCTTCCTTATTGAGCAACCCGGAAGTTTGATCTGTAAGCGGTAAAGCAGAAACGACAAAATCCACATCAGACAAAAAGCCCAGTAAGTCATCAATTGGAAAATAATGATCAACCAGATCTCCGCAGGGAACGGGGCTTCTATTGCACACATAGATTTTCATCCCGAATACCTTGGCGCATTTGGCAATGGTTTGCGAGATATGGCCATACCCAACCAAGCCGATGACAGACCCGGAAATTTCGCCGTGCAAGCTTCGTCCGGATTGATAGGCCCAGTCACCCTGACGCAAACGCGCATTGGCATCAATGATGGGAATGCGCGTATTCAGGATTGTTGCCATGACATATTCCGATATCGGCTGGTCATGACCGTAGCAATTGCAAACCGTCGCTCCTTTTGGCAGGCAAGAGGGATCAACCCCATCAGATCCCGCACCAGCAACCTGAAATAGCCGAAGCTTTTTTGGGAACGGCAATTCAGCGCTGTTTGCCGTTCCGATTATGACGTCGGCATCCTCATATGAAGACTGCATTTCAGCATCAGACAAAACATCGGGAAGAATTGTGATGGAATGCTTGTTATCCAGAAGATCCTCAAACCCATCGTGAAAAGTCGATGCATTGCGCCCGTGGAATACGATGCTCAGTTTTGCCATAATGAAATCCTCACTCAAGAACTGACAAATCGATTAAAGGGAAAGCGGCTGGATGTTAATATCCAGCAAGGTTGGATCGATCTTTCGAGCCATAGTGTCAAACATACCTTCTGCAAGATTGATCAAATCTGTTAAATGGCCAACCGCGTCTTCCTGATGCCCCCTTGCGATCGCGTCAAGCATCACTGCGTGGCGTTCAATTGAGCTGACAAATGCCTCACCGTCAGAATCCAGATGCGCAAGATAGATGTAACCTGTGCGTCGAAAAATACTGTGCAGAGGACGGAGCGTCCGCAAAATCAAAGGCTCGTCTGCTGCATCCAGCACGAGCATGTCCAGCATGCGGTCAAGCTCGTTGAATGCATGAATGTTGCGACCATCCAATTCGTTTTTCAGTGCTTGCACTAGTTGGAACATACGGCTTCGGTGCGTCGAATTTGCTCGCTCCGCGGCCAATCTGACCGCGTGTTTTTCAACATCAGCTCGCAATTTTAGAAGACGACGTTCCCGATCAAGCTGTATTGGAGCAACTTGCAATCCGCGCCTTGATTGAACGAGTACCAAAGTGTCATCGGCCAGACGGCGAACAGCATCCAGAACAGGGGTTCGGCCCAACTCAATATCCTGTTGCAAAGCGGAAACCGTCGTAAATTCTCCGGGACGGATTTTCAGATGAACAATGACCTCTTCTATCCGATCATAAGCAATGTCGCTTAGATTTCGCCCCTGTGTCGATTGCTCTGTCGATACCTGTCTACCTGAAATTCCCATGGATTCCGTCATGCTGACCCGCCTCCGTTTTCGCAGCTTGCCTGTGTTATGTGAAAATTGGCTGCGCCTTCATCAATAGCAATATTTTCCTCTGGTACGCCACAATATTATGTGATATATCACAAAATATCAATGCAAAAATGAGGCAAAATTCTTGCTTTATTGTCGAAGAACCAAGGAGGAGAAAATGGTTTCACGGAGAGATGCATTCAAGCTTGTTGGAGGGGTAGCAGCTGCGTCCACGCTCGTAGGCCTGAGCAGCAATGCCAATGCAGGCGACAAAAAATATCGTTTTCGCGCACAAACACACATGAGCGAAAGCTCCCCACAAGGCAAGATGTATGGAGACTGGGCAGAGCTTTGCGAAACCTTGTCCGAAGGACGCCTTAAAATCGATTTGCACTTTTCTTCAGCCATCGTAAAGGACTTCGAAACATTTGGTGCGGCGTCTTCGGGTATTCTTGACATTGACATGACCGGAGCCAGCTATCAGACTGGCAAGGAGCCTGCATTTCAGTTCATTGGCGACGTCATGGGGGGATATGAAAACCCGATGCAGCTGCATGCATGGCTGAATTATGGCGGCGGGCGAGAAGTCGTCGATGAGATCTATGCCGATCACGGCATGTATCTCATCGGCCTTTTCTGCCCTGGTGTTGAATCACTCAGCTCCACCAAGCCGCTGGATGGGATCGCATCCCTCAAGGATTGGAAATTCCGCTCGCCTCCGGGGATGGAGTCAGAGATTTTTGCCAAACTCGGCGCGGCTCCGGTTGTCATGCCATTTGGCGAGGTCTTCACGGCTATGACCACAGGCGTGGTCGATGGATGTGACGCTGGCACCGTTACGCTCAACAAGAATCTCGGTGTCTATGACGTTGCCACCAACTTCACCTATCCTGGCTTCCATTCCATGCCTGCCGACCATGTCGCCATCAATCTGAAGAAATGGAATGCTCTTCCTGATGATCTCAAAGAGGTCATGCAGGTCGTTCAGACCGCGATTGCCTCCAAGCTCTATCAAGAGATCGATACGGAAGATCACAAGATCGTAACGGAACTCGAAGCCAAAGGCATCAAGGCATCCAACTGGAGCAAGGAAGATCGCATGAAATTCCGCGAAACAGCTCAGGAAGTCTGGAAAGATTGGTCAAAACGCAGCGAACTCTGCAAAAAGATTTATGATAGCCATATCAGCTTCATGACGAACCTTGGTCTTCTGACCTGATATCTCCCTGCATTCGCAACGATCCCGGCGGTTCTCAAAGATCGCCGGGATCTCTCCGATTGTCACCACTGGTTAGCCACTCGGCTTTCCGGATGCCCGGGAGGATTCCTTGTCTACCAAAATTCCAAACATCACCGATAGCGATGAAGAGCACAAGCGACATACCAGACTGACGCTGGAAACAGCTCCGGCCTGGCTCTTTGCGTTTGTCGTGATTGCGACCACCTATGAAGTCATTGCACGTTATGTGTTCATGGCTCCAACTGTGTGGGCCAACGAGCTTTCGCTCTATGTCTGCGCCATTGGGTATGTCTATGCGGGCATCTACTCCATGAAGCATGACCGCCATTTGCGCATCACGATTGCCTATGATCTGGCAGGACCGAAACTGCGCCTGTTCTTCGACATCGTGCAATTTGTCTCCATCATCATCTTTTGTGCCGCATTGAGCATCTATGGCTTTGATGAAGCATGGGAAGCATTGACCACTTGGGAACGGTACGGAACAGCCTTTAACGCGCCCATTCCGGCAACCATCAAGCCATTTATCGTGGTTTGTGGTGCGGTGATGGCCTTGTATGCAACCCGCAATTTCATCTTGAAACTAGCCGCATTCAAAGCCGCCATAACAGCAGGAGGCAAGAATGCTGACGCCTGAAATCGTATCACTGATCCTTGTTCTGGGATTGGTTGGCCTGATGATCTGCGCCGTCCCGCTTGGCTTCGCAGCAGGAGCCCTGGCAACCGCCCTCATCTATTTCCAGTTTGGTCCGGGAGCGTTGGGTCTGCCATTGAAGCAGGTTTACGGCATGGCGTCGGATTATTCCTTCGCGGCCGTACCGATGTTCATCCTGATGGCCTCTCTGCTTGAACACAGCACGCTCGCCAGAGACATGTATTCGGGATTGCAGCGCCTGGCGGGTCAAATTACAGGTGGCGTTGCGATCGTGACGCTTCTCATCGCGGTCATTCTGGCAGCCATGAGCGGCATCATCGGAGGAGAGATCGTTCTGCTTGGCCTCATCGCCCTACCGCAGATGCTTCGCCTCAAATATGATCGCAATCTGGCGATCGGCACCATTCTGGCAGGTGGCTCACTGGGCACCATGATCCCGCCCTCCATCGTTCTGATCATATATGGTCTGGTCAGCGGCGTGAGCATCCAGAAGCTCTTCATCGCAACAACAATCCCCGGACTGATGATGGGCAGCCTCTATTTGAGCTATATTCTCATCCGCTGCTGGAAAAATCCGAAACTGGCACCACCGGTTGGCCCTGAAGATCGGGCAAAAATGTCGGTGAAAGAGGCGCTGAAGGCACTGGTTCCGCCCATTCTGCTGATTTTTCTGATCATGTACTGCATCTATGGAGGCATCACATCCATCACTGAAGCAGCGGTTATCGGCGTAACAGGGGCCCTCATCCTGATCACCATCAGGGGCGAAATGAGCTTCGGCTTGCTCAATGATGGTCTTGTTCAAACCTTGCGCGCATGTGGGGTTCTTCTCTGGGTAACGTTCGGTGTGAGCGTTCTTGTGAGCGTCTACAACCTGTCTGGCGGTCGCGACTTCATGTCCGATCTCATTCTGGACGCCAACCTGCCCCCTCTGATGACCATCATCATGATGATGCTGCTGTTTCTTGTGCTTGGTACGATCATGGACTGGATCGGCATTCTCTTGCTGACCATGCCAATCTTCGTGCCAATCATTACGCAGCTTGGTTTTGATCCGGTTTGGTTTGGTGTTCTGTTCTGCATGAACATGCAGGTCGCCTTCCTGTCACCGCCCTTTGGGCCTGCAGGCTTTTACCTGAAGTCGGTTGCTCCGCCGGATATCTCCCTGATGCATATCTACAACTCCGTGTGGCCGTTCATCCTCTTACAGATCTTTGCAATCACCATGCTGATCCTGTTCCCCAATATCGCGCTTTGGCTGCCAGGGGTGCTGATGAACTAAAGCAATTGGAATAGATCGCTCTTCAAGATCAAGAGCGATCTTATCAGAAAACACATTCTCCCATGAAAGGACATCTACCATGCATGGTGTCATCATACACGCGCCCAAAGACCTTCGGATCGAACCCGTTGAGGTCAAAGAACCCGGCCCACATGACGTGCGCGTCCGGATCGAGTATGGGGGCATTTGCGGCTCGGATCTGCATTATTATCACGATGGTGGTTTTGGAACCGTGCGCATCAAGGAGCCCATGGCTCTTGGCCATGAAACGGCAGGGACGATTGACGCCGTCGGATCAGAGGTAACGCATCTCAAAACAGGAATGCGCGTTGCTCTCAATCCCAGCCTGCCCTGTGGCGAATGCAAGTTCTGCCGCGCAGGTCAACAGACCCATTGCCTCAATATGCATTATTTCGGCAGCGCCATGCGCTTCCCTCATGCACAGGGCATGTTCCGGCAAATATTGTTGGTCAGCGAAAGTCAGGTCTTCCCTATCCCCGACAGTATGAGCATGTCGGAAGCGGCCACCGCAGAGCCCCTCAGTGTCGCCCTGCACGCCATTCGTCAGGCCGGATCGCTCGTCGGCCAGAAAGTGCTGATTACGGGCTGCGGTCCGATTGGGGCACTCATTGTCATTGCCGCACGCTATGCTGGAGCGTCGGAAATCGTTGTGACGGATGTCAGCGACTTCCCCCTTGGCATCGCGCGCAAAGCAGGAGCCAGTGCAACAATCAACGTTGCCAACAATCCTGAACAGCTCACCGCTTATTCGGCAGATAAGGGCTATTTCGATGTGCTGTTTGAAGCATCGGGAAATCAGTCAGCCTTCCGGTCTGCCGTCGAGACCATTCGTCCGCACGGGTGCGTCATCCAGCTGGGCCTTGGTGGCGAGATGTCCATCGTCATGAACACGATCGTGTCCAAAGAGCTGCAATTGGTGGGCTCCTTCCGATTTGGCGAGGAATTCGGCTATGCAATTGATCTCATGAGTAAAAAGCTGATTGACATTTCACCGATCATCACAACAGCACTGCCTTTCGAAAAAGCAGTGGAAGCCTTTGATCTTGCGAGTGATCGGGCGCGCGTCATGAAGGTGCAGCTCACTTTTGACTAGTCCCGGTCACAAGGATGATGCGTCCCTCCCCGCATCATCCTCCCTTTTCCAGGCCGTCTTTACGCCCTGCTCTATTTCAAATTGAGGCGAACATGAAAATCACAGCGATAGAAACGCTCAAAGCGGAAGAATTCTCAAACGTTCTATGGGTCCGCGTTCATACAGACGCCGGCATCATCGGATTGGGTGAAACCTTCTATGGAGCCGATGCCGTAGCGGCGCATATCCATGATACCCTTGCCGGGCGCTTGCTGGGTAAGGACCCGCTGCGCATTGAGGCTTTGAATCAGGAGATGCTTAACCTGCCACTGGCCCAGTCTAGCACCGGCGCCGAATACAGAGCGGCATCAGCGGTAGACTTCGCGCTATGGGATATTCTGGGTAAGGTCTGCGATCAGCCGGTTCATCAGATGCTGGGGGGCCTTTGCGCGGACCGCCTTCGGGTTTACAACACCTGTGCCGGTTATCACTATGTTCGGACCCGCAACATCAAGCCGGTGGACACTTGGAACCGGGCAGCCGCTGATGAGGACGAAGGACCATATGAGGATTTGACCGCCTTCATGAACGATGCAGGCGCGCTTGCCGAAAGCCTGCTCGAGCAGGGCATTTCCACCATGAAAATCTGGCCATTTGATCCACCTGCGATTGAAAACAGAGGCCTGTTCATCACCAAGGACCAGTTAAAAACGGCTCTGGATCCATTTGAAAAGATCCGCAAAGCCGTTGGCGACAAGATGGATATTCTGGTGGAATTTCATTCTCTTTGGAATCTCCCCACCGCCAAGAATATTGCCAAAGCGCTGGCCCCTTACAATCCGACCTGGTTTGAAGATCCGATCCGCATGAACTCGCCGCAGGCGTTGGCCGAATATGCCGATGCGACAGACGTCTGGGTCTGCGCCAGTGAAACGCTCGGCTCCCGCTGGCCTTACAAGGATATGTTCGATCAAGGCGCCACAGATCTGGCCATGGTCGATCTTTGTTGGACAGGCGGCCTGACCGAAGGGCGGAAAATTGCATCTCTGGCAGAGATTTATCACAAGCCCTTTGCTGCTCATGACTGCACTGGGCCGGTTGCCTTCGCGGCAGCAATTCATGCCTCCTTCAGCCAGCCCAACACACTCATTCAGGAATCCGTGCGCGCCTTCTATACCGGATGGTACAAGGAACTGGTCACCGAGGTTCCGCGCATCGAAAATGGCTATGTCTACCCCATGGAAGGCCCCGGGCTCGGCACGGAATTGCTGCCAGCTGTTTTCGAACGCTCTGATCTGACCGTAAAACGTAGCGAGGTTTAATAATGTCCCTTTTTGATCTTACCGGGCGTACCGCTCTTGTCACAGGGTCTTCCCGAGGCCTTGGACGCGCCATGCTGGAAGGGCTCGCCGAAGCCGGCGCCACAGTCATTGTCAATGGTGTCAACAAGGAACGCGTGTCTACAACAGCAGCCGAGCTGCGCGCCAAAGGCCATAAGGTGCATGAAGCCGCTTTTGACGTGACCGACGACGCTTCGGTTGTCGCGGCCTTTAACCAGTTTGATGCTGAAGGGATTGATGTCGATATCCTGATCAACAATGCCGGTATCCAGCTGCGCAAGCCCATGGTGGAAATGAGCACGGACGAGTGGAACAAAGTCATCGACACCAACCTGACCAGCGCTTTCGTGACCGGTCGGGAAGCAGCCAAGCGCATGATCCCGCGTGGCTATGGCAAGGTGATCAATATCGGCTCGCTGACCAGTGAAGTGGCACGCGCCACTGTTGCGCCTTACACCGCAGCAAAAGGCGGGATCAAATTGCTGACCCGTTCCATGGCAGCTGAATGGGCCGCCTCTGGCATTCAGGCTAATGCGATCGGGCCAGGCTACATGATCACCGAAATGAACAAGGCCCTTCTGGAAAATGAGGCCTTTGACAGCTGGGTCAAGGGTAGAACCCCCTCAGCACGATGGGGACACCCTAAAGAGCTTGTGGGTACTGCAGTCTACCTTGCCTCTTCTGCTTCGAATTATGTAAACGGTCAGATTATCTATGTCGACGGCGGCATGTTGGCTGTCCTGTAGGCCCGAAGGGCCAAGAGACCGCGCGCTATCGAAGTGGTCCGGATTTCCGTATTCTTAAACCATTGTTGCCTGCCAGAGCTATCTGACAGGCAGTATTGTTTTGTAAAATGCTATTTTGTCTAAGTATCTCTAACTCGGCTCTGTATATCAACAGAGATTGATTACCTGAAATAGTGGGTTTAAATGCGAGAAAACTAGGTCGTAAACTCATAAACGGGCTCACATCCGCCGCTTGATTTGATTCAATGGCCTTCACAAAAGAGGGCTTGATGAGACGTCGCTTTGATCTGACAGATTTCGAATGGTCAGTCATCTTACCGCTTCTACAGCAAAGGAGTCGAGGCGTGCCGCGCGTGGATGACCGACGGGTTATAAATGGTATTCTTTGGCGGTTTCGCACAGTCAGCCCATGGGCCGACATACCGGAAAGGTATGGATCATATACGACCTGCTATAATCGTTTTGTGCGCTGGTGCCGAGCTGGCGTTTGGGATCACCTGCTTGAAGCGATCTCATCAGCTTTCGATGGTGACATCCAGATGATTGACTCATCATGTGTCCAAGTGCACCAGCATGGTGCGACCGGTAAAAAGGGGGATCCAATCGAGGCATGGGACGTTCCAGGGGCGGCCTGACGACAAAGATAAATGCTCTTGTCGATGCTGATGGATTTCCCATCGACCTGCGTCTGTCTGAGGGGCAACATGCTGACTGCCGTTATGCCGAAGATCTGCTGCAAAGACTAAGAACAGCGTTTACGGATCAATCCGGGTAGATGAAACCTATATCAAGGTGCGGGGGAAGTGGAAATATCTGTACCGGGCCATCGACAAACACGGCAATCCCGTGGATTTCTTGCTTACAACCAACCGCGATATTGAGGCAGCAAAACGTTTCTTCAACAAGATGCTCAAGGAAGAGCCGCTCCTGTCGCCGGGCAAGATCGGCACTGATGGCGCCAATACATTCCCGTCAACGATCAAACAATCGGTCGACAAAGGCCACCTGAAGCCGGACCCTGGGCATTATGTCACCAAGCATTTGCAGCACCGCATAGAAAGCGATCATTTCAGGGTCAAGAAGAATATGCCAAAGGTTGGTGGTTTCCAATCATTCCACACAGCCAGACGAACCATCGCTGGTTTCGAAGCAATGCTGTGGCTCAAGAAAGGTTTTGGCTTCGCAGGCCAGTGGACCGTTCGCGAACAGAATGATCTCATTGCTCTCCTCTTCGGACTTCAAAATAGAAAGGAAGAAGCAACTTTCCATTCGGCAATCAGGTCGACATTTGCAATGTCCCGCAGCCACCTCAATTGGACACCATCCATGAGCGAAAGCAGAAGGCGCCCTCGTGCTTGAGGCGCCATGCTGATCTCACTTTTTGCTGAGGCAAAGGTATTGATCACCTGTTGTTCTCGCTTGGCGAAATAGTCATGTACGGGGTGATTGGGCTGCAGCGCTTCGGCGCTCAGCAAAGCATAAAGGCGAACTATTTCGGGTTGTTTGGCGTTTCGTTTGACGATAGCCGCACACACATCTTCAAGCTCGATCTGTGGGATCGCGCTATAGAGATCCTCTCGCTTCACCCCCAGTTCATCTGCAAAGGCTTGGCGATCATCTTCGTCGCGTTTTTCGATGATTGCGAGAAGCATATGCTCTTTCGTACCAAAATGATGCAGGATTGCCGTATCCGTAATGCCGCACTGCAAAGCAATATCACGAATAGAGATACCCCAATAGCCACGCTGTGAAATCAAGAGGGACGCGACATCAATAATTTGCAGCTTTCTGTCTTCAGCTTTAAGCCGCTGCCCAGTTCCCTTGCCCAATGAACCCATGAATTTGCTTGTCCAATTATATTAATAATATTACGCATCTTTTGCGTTTCGCGACAAGTCTAGCACTGCAATCCGAATATTGCACCATTGTCACCCTGCCCCGTACGACGATACACAGATGAGCCTGTGTCAGGGTATTTCTAGAGCTTTGACATTCCGTCAAAAAGGGCAGAGACGGCCCCGACCAGAGATAGCAAAAGGGTCAACTGAGCAGCATGTCTTGCGCTCATCACGCAAGCCAGCTTTGATCCTAAAATCATTCCGATAATCATGACAGCCAAGATTCCGAGCCAAACGAGGCCAGAAAGAACGGGCCATGCATCTGGCGAAGCAACCACGCGCGCGACGACTGTACCTGTCGACAGCGTAATCAAATAGGGTTGAAGCGTTGCGACGAAGGATACCTGATCCCATCGCGTTGCCTGCTTCAGGGACGTTAACGCCACGCCCCCTACCCCGGCCAGAACGGTCATTGCTCCAGCGAGCCCTCCGGCGACAGCAAGGCTCCTCACATCACGCTGATATTCACGCAAACGTCCAGCCAGAACTGACAAGGCCAACATGAAGAGCATGATTACGGCACTGACTATTTCAGCCTCTGCGCTGGGAAACAATGAAACAAGATACGTGCCGACAAGAATCCCGATGGCACTTGCCGGCAACAAGAGAAGATAGGTGGTCCAATGCACATTTTTGAAGACCTGTGTCATAACACAAATCGCCGATGTGACGCCGCAGATTTGCACCAGAACCACGCCCTGAGCCGGTCCTATTGCGATGATCGTGAAAGGGGCAACAACCATGGCAAATCCAATGCCTGAGACCCTCTGCAAGATAGCGCCAACGAAGACCGACATCAGGAGGAGATACATCAGCTTTCTCCGCTCGGTTTAGCGAACACGCTTGATCATCAGGAACAAAATTGCGCCGATGATCGCAGTGCAGCCGGAAACTAAGAAGAGTGCGTGATAGCCGATGGTCGTGATGGCAACTGCTGCGAGCAACGGCCCTGCAATCTGACCACCAGTGGCAGCAAAGTTCAGGATACCCAGATCTTTTGCGGAGGTTTCAGGATCCGGCAACACAGCAATATTCAGAGCCTGATCAACCGCATTGAAGATACCAAGCCCCAACCCGGCAAAGACCGAATAAAGAATGATCATGGTTGGATTCGGAGCAAAATAGGGCAAGAAAACGCCAAGAGCGATGAGGAGAGAGGCAAGCACAACTGGCAACTTGATGCGACCAAGTTTATCGGCGACCGGGCCAGATACAAAGGCCATGGCAATGCCTGCGATCATGATGATCGTGGCCGTGATCGAGATATAATGCCCTGCATCGGATTTATCGAGCAGCAGATAGTCGGTCAGAATGTAGAGGATATAGCCTTGAATCGAGAATTTGGCGACCATGATGAAGAATTTGCCAAACAGCGCCAGATAGTAATCGCGAGCATCGTGACGAGCGAACACGAAGTGATCGAGCACCATCTTCCTAGAGAATGCCTTTTTCGGCATGGCAGTACTAGAAAGCTCTCGGAAGCAGTAGGACGCTGCGGGCGCGCTGATGACTGTCAGAATGCCAAGAACGATGAAACCTATCGAGATATCGCCGATAAACCGGGCGCCAATCACCTGGCCCAAGCCTGCACCAACCCCGATACCAAGTGCGTAGGCCGATGCGGCACTCCCGCGGTAACGAGGCGCAATGCGGTCAGCGATCGTAGCTATTAGCGGCGCAATGATAGCGTTGAGGAAGATCTGGTAGATGGCCCAGGTGGCGATCAGGCCAGCAGCTGTGGTGACCTGCCCTAAATAGTAGAGGCTGACCAGAGAGCCCACAGCACCAACCCAGATTCAGGGGGTACGACGCCCGAAGCGGCTGCGTGTTAGATCAGAGAATGCACCGATAACGAGGTTAGCAAGAGTTGCCACCACCATGGAAATTGTCGAATTGAGTGCAATGATTGCAGCCTTATCAACGGAATCAATCTCTGCAACACGCGCGGGAAGCAGTACGGCGACTGCGCCCAGATAAGCCACGATCCAGCAGAATGACCCAATCGCCAGACCAATTGCGATCCGTGTAGGGAAATGCGGTTGGTCATCGTTTGAGGTCTTGCCTGTCCATCCCTTTGGAGAACCGGCATTTGCGTTTTGTGCTGACATTGTATTTTCCTCCCAATATCAGATTAAATTTTTAGAGTTGTGCAGGCTCCGGCCGGGGCTCCCCAATGTTGGGACGCTTCTATCACGATTTCTCCTGCAGGAGGCACAAATTGAAGCCCCTCCTGATCCCAACAAGATAGAGGCTGAAGACTGGATTGGATTGAAATCTCTGAACGTTCACCGGGCTTTAGATTCGCAAGAGCGAACCCAAGCAATTCTCGTTCGCCAGCTCTTGGACCTTGCGAGCAGGCTCCATAGATTTGGAGATTGATCTGTCCGGTACGTTCGCCGATGTTGGCGACATCAACAGACAGGCGCAGACCGTCCTGGGTTTTCTCCACCACATGCACGCTGTTGATAGAAAACTCTGTATATGAAAGCCCAAAACCAAGCGGGAACAAAGCTTCTTTACCATCGCACGCCAGCTTGCGCTGACCGTACCAGCGGTCATAGACTATTTGCGTTGCAGCTGCGTCGAAGTAAGGAAGATCGTCCTCAGACGCTGCCATGGCATAAGGGAGACGCCCGGCAAAATTCTTACGGCCCAAGAGAAGGTCAGCCAAAGCATGTCCCCCCTCCATACCCGCGTACCATCCAAGAACGAGAGCAGGTACTTCATCATACCAGTCGGTAATCATGACGGCCCCGGCCGTTTGTACCACCACGATGCACCGAGGGTTGGCAGCACGCATTTTGCGGATCAGCTCGACAGCTTCCGGCAATAAGCCGAGTTTCTTTCTGTCTCCACCAATCTCCGGCTTGCCCTTGGCAGCTTCAAGCCGTTCAAGCATGGTGGCGAGAACCGACCGTTCTTCGTCGGTTTTGGGGTCAGGATAAAGCTTCATGAGATCATCTCGCGCATAAATCCGCCCGTTCACCCATTCACCTTCTTCTGCGGCGGTATAGCCTACGACGACGACGGCAACGTCTGCTTCGCCAGCCAGTCTTTCCGCAGCGGCCAGATCGCTTCCATCTGCATGCAAAATTGACGCCTCCGGCAATGCGGCCTTAATGCCTTCGAGCGGAGTAACCACATGGGAAGCATGGACGTTGGAAGAGCCTTTGTCTCCAGTGTTCTCAAGGTCAGACAGGCGCCCCAGCACGGCAATGCTTTTAAGGCTCTTCTCATCCAACGGAAGAACCGGCTGACCATCAACGTCCTCGTTACGCAGAAGCACCATAGATTTTTCAGCAGCCTTGCGAGCCAAAGCTCTGTGCTTTTGCCCGGCGATGATGCTCGGCTCAGGTTCACTTTGAGGTCTCTGCGCATAATGGCACAGCTGTGTAGCGATCAGACGCAGGGCGGATGTCTCGACCTTATCCCATCCAACCTTGCCGCTTTCCAGCTCAGCTGGCAATCGATCAGCTCTCAGCTGAGCAAACGGAGCTTCAAGGTCCATGCCGGCATCCAGCGATTCCGCAGCATCGCGAATGGCCCACACAAAGTCGCTGATAACAAAGCCATCAAAACCCCATTGATCGCGCAAAATCTCGGTAAGCAAGTTTGCGTTGGCACTAGCCCAGTACCCGTTGATTTTGTTATAGGCGCACATAACAGAAGCCGCACCGGCATCCATAGCCTTGCGAAAATGTGGCAAATAGTCTTCCTGCATGGTCTGCTGATCACACAACACATCAACATCAAACCGTGCATTTTCCATCGAGTTGAGAGCATAGTGCTTGATGCAGGGCATTGCGTTGGGTTTGACACCGCGAACCAATGCTGCTCCCATTTCACCAATCAAAACCGATTGATCAGAATAGGTTTCCTGAATGCGTCCCCAAGCCGGATGGCGAGGGAGGTTGATACAGACGCCACCAAAGAAGTTACCACCACTGGCGCGGACTTCCAGGCCAATAGCCTGACCGATCTCTTCTTCAAGCCCCACATCCCATGATGCTCCGCGAGCCATGGAAACCGGGAATGCCGTTGCCTCTCCGACCACAACACCGCGCGGTCCGTCAATAAAGCTGATACCGGGAATGCCTAGCCTTTTGTTAGAGCCCATCACATAGGGAATGTGATTGTAGCCAAACTCCATGATGCCACTCCGCCCCTTCCAAAAAGGGATGTCACCATGCAGCAGCGCCAGACGCTCCTTTGGAGTCAATTGCTCATAGAGCGATACAGCACGTTCTTCTGGCGGCTGTCCGGATTGCACAGCCAAAACAGCTTCTTCAAACGAAGAGACGCTGAATTGTTTCAATGCGCTTTGATGCGCCTCAGATTGCGAATTGCTCAAGAAGATCTCCCTAATTTAGTACTTAGTACGCACTAAGTAAACTCAAGGCTATAACCAACCTGCGCCATTGGTCAAGAGGGTATTCCTTTCTAAATTGCATCTTCGCCTTTAGGCTCATTCAACCAGATGCGTTTGAGGTTTTTCACAAAAAATTCCAGTTGACGACCATTTGGATAAAAGCTAGCGTTTGTTTACTTTGCACATGCAATGCACAAAGTAAATACTGTTTCTTGCCTCAAACCAACATCACAGCCTTCATTGGCGAATGGACGTAAGCATGGGGTAAAAACAACAGGAGTGATCAAATCCACGATCATTCAAGGGAGGGAACATGGCCAAGGGTATCCGCGGCTCAAAGCGTACCGCGCGCAAGCCATATCATCTTATGGCCAAGCCAACAGGCTTCCGATGCAATATCGCCTGTGACTATTGCTTCTATCTGGAGAAGGAACAAGGCACGCTACTTCCTAAAAATGATCAGCGTGTGATGGATGATCAGACTCTGGAAGCCTTTATCCGCACCTATATTCAATCCAATCCGCTTGATGAAATTGAATTTTCCTGGCAAGGGGGAGAACCCTGCGGATTCCGACGTATCCGCGCAGTCATTCCAACAACATCCGCGCACCCATTCCGGGCTATCCGCGCGGCTCTGATGCATTGCCGTGAGGCGGTTGATTTTTGTTATCAGTTTTGGCCGGTTTCGTCACCCATATTGGCGTGAGTTTTTCGGAAGGATTGGCCCTCTAGTTCGATGCGATAGGCGTTGTGAACGAACCTGTCGAGGATGGCATCAGCGAAGGTCGGCTCACCAATGACATCATGCCATGTGCTGATGGGGAGTTGGCTGGTGATGAGCGTCGAGGCATTGCCATATCTTTCTTCGAAGATTTCAAGCAAGTCGCGCC
>NZ_FOVR01000032.1 GCF_900115225.1 Cohaesibacter marisflavi
ATGTCCTTTGCCGAGCCACTGGCGATGGATACCTATGAAGAGAACCCGCATACGGGCTCCTTCATCCTGATCGACCGCTATTCCAACCAGACGGTTGCGGCTGGTCTTGTCTGGTTTGGCCTGCGCCGTGCAGAGAATGTGCATTGGCAGGCGGTTGATGTGGACAAGGCGGCGCGCGCCGAGCAGAAGGGTCAGAAGCCACGGGTTCTGTGGTTCACCGGTCTGTCGGGGTCTGGCAAGTCTACCATTGCCAATCTGGTCGAGAAGAAGCTGCATGGGGAAGGCCGTCACACCTATCTGCTGGATGGGGACAATGTGCGCCATGGCCTCAACCGCGATCTTGGCTTTACCGATGTGGACCGGGTCGAGAATATCCGCCGGATCGGCGAGGTCTCCAAGCTGATGGCCGATGCGGGTCTGATCGTTCTGACCGCCTTCATCTCCCCTTATGCAGCCGAGCGGCGCATGGTGCGCGAGATGCTTGAAGAGGGCGAGTTCATTGAGGTCTATGTTGATACGCCGATGGAAGTGTGTGAAACACGCGATGTGAAGGGCCTCTACGCCAAAGCTCGCGCGGGCAAGATCGAGAACTTCACAGGCATCGATGCGCCATACCAAGCACCTCGTCATCCTGAAATTTATGTAAATACCGATGAGATGTCTGCCGAAGATGCTGCAGATGCCATTGTCGCGTATTTGACAAAGGACTAATTCATGACGCCTTTTCTCAAGAGCTTGATCGAAGCAGCCCTTTGTGCTTCCGAGACAATTCTGGATATCTACGAAACAGATTTTGATGTCGAAATCAAAGGTGATGATTCACCGGTCACGCAGGCCGACAAGGCAGCCGAGGCCGTCATTCTGAAGCATCTGGCCGCGTTGGCGCCTGATATTCCTGTCGTTGCGGAGGAATCCGCCGCGGAAGGAAATATTCCTGATGTGGATGGAGACTTCTTTCTCGTCGACCCGCTGGACGGAACAAAGGAATTCATCAAGAAGAATGGCGAATTCACGGTCAACATCGCCCTTATTCGCGACAATGTTCCGGTAATGGGTGTGATCTTCACACCTGCCAAAGGCTGGCTCTATGCAGGCGATGTCAGCACTGGCTGCTGGCAGGGAGATGTAGCGGATCCTCGCACGTCTCATGCTATCGAAAACTGGCACGAGATCAAGACGCGCCCAACAACGGATAAGGTCGATGTGGTCGGCTCCAGGTCGCATCATACGCCGGAAGCAGAAGCCTATCTCAAGGACTTCACCGTGGGCGAACAGAAATCTATCGGCTCTTCGCTTAAATTCTGCCTTCTGGCAGCCGGTGAAGCTGATTTATATCCGCGCTTTGGGCGCACGATGGAATGGGATACCGCTGCTGGCGACGCCATTCTCTCAGCGGCCGGCGGCACGGTAATCACACCTGATGGCAAACGCCTGCAATATGGCAAAGTCGTCCAGGATGACGCGCCATTTGCCAACCCGTTTTTCATTGCAAAGACGTTCTGAAGCAGTTTTCAGCGCATAAAAAAGGCCGCTGCGATGAAACGCAGTGGCCTTTTTTAATACATCTGTTGTGCGGGCAAGCCTCTCTTACATATAGCCGAGACTTGTTTCCAACTCACTGTCCAGATTGGTTTTGATGAAAGGCAGATCTTCTTCAGGTATGCTCTTGGGAAATTCAGGGCGAAAATCCTCAAACCGTTTATAATTCTCGAAGGACGCAAAACTTGTGCCCTTTATCTTCTCGAAATTCGGACAGTCGAGAGATGGAAACTTGCTCTTTAAAAGATCAGACAGCGCACCGGGATTCTGATTGAACCATTCATATTTCATCAAAACCACATTTTCCGCTCTTAAGGGCAAAGACAGAAGATTCTTCAACTTGAGAGCACGAAGTGCCAAGACATTCTCAATCTGCGATCCATCAATCGGATTTCTGTCACCGGGAATTAGTTTTTCGATGATCATATTCTGATCCTGCCGCGGCCTTGGAATGGGATGAGATTCCCATTTTGTCCGAATGAAATCAGAAAACGCCATTTCGTGGAGTTGTTTGGATGCATGCCATGGCTTTTTATGCATACTGAGTAGCCAATCATTCCAGTTTCTGACGATTCCAAAAATCATCAAGTTGGGTGAAACATTCCAAGCCGTAATGAATGCATGCTTCCATCCCCAATTCTTGAACTGCATATCAGGAATAGTATCGAGCTGTGCTTTCAGAAAATTTGTTCCAGAACTGCGCTCACCCAATACTGTGAAGTTGCTGGGCACTTTTTCACCAACCTGGATGTAGTACCCATTTTTCCCTAATTCACTAGCAATTTGCATTGGATTTCTACCTTATTGATTTTAGTGCACCGCTGAAACAGCTCATCACAGCAAATAAATTATCTCAGCACGCCAGACATTTTCTCGAAAGCCCATCGACCACCAATGATGAAAATCATTAGACGGCATAATGATGTGGTTCAAAACTTAAGCATTCCAGATATCAAACAGAAATGCTTATACTCGCGTTTAACTTGTTCTTAGATCAACCAATGGGTTTCTAAGGGCATATTTACCCAACAAACCCTTGTCCAAAAATGTCTGTTTAAGCTCTTCGCCATTCTGAATTTTTTTGAACGGGCCTACAACACCGTCCTGCCGCTTGAATGTCGGAGGCGTGATGTCAGACGGGAATTCAACCGGAACACCCTGTCCACGAAGATAGAGATATTGTTGTTCCAGAAGAACCGGTTTGGTTACGTTGATATCCGCTTCATAAGAGAAGGTCATATATGACTTTCCAGCCTTACGTACGCGCTCCTCGGAGGCTCTATACCAGCGATCTTCTACCTCGGCCCATTGCATGAATTCGTCAAACTCGATTTCCGGTTTGGTATCCTTGGTGTCTGCATTCACCCAGACATCGGATAGCATCGCCTTTTTGTAGGAAATAAAGGTATCAATACGACTGCGAACAATAAACAAGATCAGGCTATCAGGCTTGACGATCATTTGATCAAGTTCATCTCCGGTCATTTGGTGCGGAAACACCTTATATGAATAGGCCAATTTGCCTGCATTGGTCATAGAATCCCTTAGAATTTCAAGAAATGCCAACCGGTTTTCTGCGACATACTGAGTAAGAGCAGGATCTGTCTGGTCCTGAAAGTCTATGCCAGCCTTTTCGCAAAGACTTTCTAAGACTTCAGGAAAGCGTGCCAATCCAAAAGCACCGCGTGGATTGAAAATCTCGAATAAATTGGCAAAATTATCAAACTCACCAAGACTATCACAGAAATAGTTTGTTCCCGTTCTAGGCGCAGCAATGATCGTGATTTCTCGCGCAGAGGTCATATTATATTCAATTCCTTGTTCTTCGGCTTCAGTGCGACTACCGCAGCTACAAACAGCATATCAATTTATAAAACAAATTTACCGGAAGACAGAAGTTTCTAAATGTCTCCACGCTGTTTTACCTAACCGAAAGTCACGATAGACTTAATATCATCTCGCATTCTCAATGAAGGCTCAACCTAACGCTCTGACGGCACAGGTTCACTAAGTCAGTTACACAATCAGGAAGCTTCTTCTAACCCTTTGGCTGTCACTTTGAGTTTCCTCGGAGTAAATTCGATGGCCTCCCCCGATTGACGCAAGCGGTCTATTGCATCAAGGGTTTCCTCCACTTCAAAAACATTGAAATCCCGAAGCAGCTTCGGCGATATTTCCCACCACTTTGATTCCAGCAAACGTTGAATAATTTCATCGGGGAAACGATAGCGGATTACTTTTGCGGGGTTCCCCCCAACAATCGCATAAGGAGGCACATCACTGGTAACATTCGCTCCGCCCGCAATGACCGCACCTGTAGAAATCTGCTTGCCCGACATCAGGGTACAATGCGAGCCGACCCATACATCATGGCCAACCTTGACCGGGCCATATTCTTGCGGAAAGGCAGGTCGCTCGCCTCGATAAACAAAATCGGCAGGAATGTTACCTTCCTTGTAAAAATCTCCATAGTGCCAAGGATTGGTGGTCAACGCTTCCATGGGATGATGGCCATTCATGACCCGAATACCAACCGCAACGCTGCAGTAGCGTCCTGTTGCCATCCCCAGAAGTGAACGTCCATTATCTGATGCATAGGAAAAAGAGCCCGAATGCATCAGCAACTTGGTTGGATGACGGGAATATTCTTCAACGACCGATCCGATACGACTGCGGATAACGTCTCCCGGCCTAATTTTCCTTTTCCCTCCGAAAAACTCGATAGACATTTCAGCAAGCAAATCGGAAGTGGTTTGATCCACCTCTACATTTATATATTTAGCCATACAGCGACCACTCCCGAAAATATCAAAGCTTAAAGTGTTCCTTTATAAAAATCAGAATTCCTGCAGGAACTCAAATCTCTTATTCAAAAATATCGCGGCGATTTTTCGCACATCCTTGGCATTGTATCCTGAAGTGGAGACAACTTCCCAAAACGTTTGGGCTGGCAATTCTTTCAGCAGAGGATTGGCTCGTTCGAACACTTCGTTCAAAAAGCCCGGAGGCACATAGCGACTGCACCAGAGAATGTGTTTATAGAGCCACTTGGCATAATCCTTCTTGTAGCTCTCAAACAGATCATCCTTCTTGAGTTTATCCAGCATGATCTGAGCATGATCAAAAATCTTGATGAAACGCGTACCGCTCGCACCAATCGTCTGCCCGGTCCGGTTCATGCGATGGACATGGGTAATTTCGTTGAGAAAAAGGAACTTGTCGGCCTTTGTGGTTGTTTCCCAATGAAATGGATTATCCTCAAAGAAAAAATCTCCAACGGGGAAGCGAATCGCCTTTTCTTCAAGAAACGAGCGCCGATAGATTTTGCGCCATGGAAAGGGGGCCATTTCCAGGAGGGTATTTCTCAACCGGTCGGTGCGCCATTCGGCGGCAACCTGTCCCCAGAGATGATGTTCGGGATATTGGCTGTATTTGCCGTCATGGTTCCAATATTCGCTGCAGTTGCAAACGATGAAATCGGCTTCGCTCTTCCAGAGCATCTCAACGGCCTGCTTGGTATATTTCGGAATGACCCAATCATCGCCATCAACAAACAGGACAATGTCGCCAGTCGCCAGATCCAAGCCGGCATTGGCTGCCGTGGCTACACCGCCAATGGTGTTTTTGGAGAAGAATACCGGCTTAATTGTCACGTCTTGTCGATCATCGGCAATCGCCTTTATAATCGCTTGCGTGCCGTCGTTTGAGCAGTCATCAACCACGATCAATTCAAGGTCATCAAATCCGCAATCAAGCACAGACTGGAGCGTGATGGCCACATATTCTTCAACATTATAGCAAGTGACAATAGCACTAATTTTCACGACGCCACTCCTGGCTTTTGGCTTTGAAAACTTCTATTTCCGCTTGATAGCGCTCTTTCCAGAACAGGCTGGTCTCGCTTTCATCGCGACACAACCCGTTGATAAGCCAACTGAAAACATCTTCGGTGAAGCCATCATAAGCAGCATAGAGTTCAGCATTGGTTTCATGATGCTGGATCTCTTTTGAAATATCTTCCAGCATAGGAAACAGCTGCAAACGCATTTCACCAATATAGTTGGTCGCACGCTCTCCTTCAGGCGATTCAAAGTGGACCACAAGTGGAGGAGCCCAACCAAGAATACCGAAATAGGAGGATTTGAGAAAGCTCATCCAGTGAGGCTGGATGTCTTCATGATACCGCGCTTCGGGGAAACAGATGCCGCTTTTGACATAGAAGTCGCGGTTATAGGTCTTGTTCCATGGGAAATTTACGGTTTTGAGAACGCCCGGAACCTCACGCAAGGAAAACATGCCCGCAGGATATCTGGAGCTTCCGATCGAGGAAAAGAAGGAACGGTCCACTTCGTGCATTTCATATGTCAGAGGATCATCTTCATGCGCGGCCAGATGATACTTATAGATCACAAAGTCTGCGCCATTCTTGAGAACCGATGACTTGATATAGAAAAAGAAGCTATCGCAAATCATGTCATCTGCGTCGATGAAGGTCAGATACTCTCCGCTTGCGAGCGATGCTCCGAGATTTCTGGCAGCGGCTGGCCCGCTATTCTGGTCTTGTTTGTGATAGATCAGCTTGATGTTATTGGGCATTTCGAAGCGCGCAACAACACCCTCGGTGTCATCGGTTGAACAATCGTCAACAACAATCACCTCAAGAGCCTCTTGCCGCCTGGAAAAGAAATCCAAATGGCGTGCAATTCCCTTCTCATCATTATATGCGGGAATCACAAAAGAGTATTCAGCATGGACCATTCTAATAACTACCTACAAAATATAAACATTCGAGAAACCTGCGATCAAACTTTGATATGTTCGATTGCAAAGAGGCTCAAATCAAATTTTGTACCATCAAAGAACCAGATGATCTCAATATTCCGGGCTTCCCGAAGCAGCTCTTCTTCCATTTTGTGAATCACAAACTGCTCCGTGCGTCCATCGGTAAAGACCGCCAGAGGACTGGTGAAGCGGTCGATGAAGCGCTCTTCTAGATGATAGCGCACACAGGGGCGGAAAGCCGTCATGCCTTTGCTGTAAGCATCAATCAAGCTGACAATATAGCGAGCGTCTTTCGCCTGAGCGATCGGAACCAGAAAATTGATGGAGACCCATTTTGAATCGGCTCGGTCTTCGACACACAAACGAAGCCCGGTTTCCTCTTGAGCTTGTTCCAACTTGAATTCAATTTTGCTGTCAGGCTGCACATCGACGCGAATGCCACGCGCAAGCTCCACATGCGAAGAGATCTCTTCAGCAGGTTTCGCTGATAGTGCCATCTGTGTTAGCTGATTGAGATCAGCAAAAGGGGCTGCGGCTTCTTCCAGCTCAGAAATAAGTTTGGCAAGAATTGAAGTTTGCATCATTAGTGTCCTTGACGTTTCTTGGCTTTGCAACAGTTCAGCCGAATCCTGCGCGAATACAGACCTGTCCTCGCATAATAAGTGATTTCACGAGAGATTATAGTAGGAAATAACTCTCTCTGCCTTTAGCCTATGGGCCTTATCAGAAGAGCCTGAAATGCCCGAAACCGTATAGCTCCGGGCATATTTTTATCAATCCCGCTCTTGCAGCGCTTTGACGATGAGATCGGATGCCTGCTCTGCAGACATTTTGGCGGTGTTGACATAGATCTCCGGATTGACCGGCTCTTCATATGGCGCATCGATGCCTGTGAAGTTCTCGATCTTGCCCGCGCGAGCTTTGGCGTAAAGGCCCTTCACATCGCGTGCTTCACACACTTCCATCGGCGTATCAACATAGACCTCGATGAACTCACCCTCTTCAAGCATCTCGCGCACCATGCGCCGCTCGGCGGCATAAGGGGAGATGAAGGCGGTCAGAACGATCAGACCCGCATCGGCCATCAGCTTGGAGACCTCGCCGATCCGGCGGATATTCTCGACCCGGTCCACATCGGTAAAGCCAAGGTCACGGTTGAGGCCATGGCGCACATTGTCCCCATCCAGCAGATAGGTGTGACGGCCCTCCCCATGCAGCTTCTTCTCGACCAGATTGGCAATGGTAGACTTGCCAGACCCCGACAGACCGGTGAACCACAGAACCCGTGGCTTCTGACCCTTCTGCTCGGCGCGCGCCGCCTTGTCCACATCAACTGCCTGCCAATGCACATTCTCGGCACGGCGCAGGCCAAACCAGACAAGACCAGCCGCAACCGTCTGGTTGGAATAGCGGTCGATCAGGATGAAGGAGCCCGTATGCGGGTTCTCTTCATAGGTATCCATCGCCAGTGGCTCGGCAAAGGACAT
>NZ_FOVR01000022.1:0-36206 GCF_900115225.1 Cohaesibacter marisflavi
TGCGCGGATGCCCCGGAATCACTGCGCGGATCCGATCGGAATCGGTGCGCGGATAAAATTGGAATCCATGCGCGGATGTGCCCGGAATGCGCAGACGACTGAACAAATCATCCATTGCAGTCGAGCTTGGTTTTGCCCGCTCTAACTTCAACACCAATCCCGCCTTAAAAGAAGCTTTAGAAATCGCGGAAGAAACACTCTGCGCGGCAAGCAATTTGGTCGATGTCGCAAAACCATTGCGCGAAGCTAACGCAGCAAGAGAGAGAGCAAACGACAAAGCTAAACTGTCATCTGCCGAAAGTAGCCGCTTAATGGAACGCATTGTCAGCCTTGAAGCTGAAAACCGAAATCTTAAAAACCGTCTGGCTCAATTGGAGCTTCGTGAAAAAGCCTCACAGGACTTCAATCTTCTTGCTGAAGCTCTGGAGAAGATGCATGAAGATTCAAATCAGTAACGTGCGCAGAAATGGCTTCCTATCCGCTCGTGAGCTGAATAGTGATGGAACCTATGTCCAGCGCGATAGAAACCTGTGCTGCGTCTTTCCCAACACCTTCTCCGGCGCAGTTCTGCCTGGATCAATCTGGCAAGTAGATGGCCCGATAGTTGAAAATAGAATCAACGTGAGCGGCAAGATCTTCGTCGAAGACCTGATGAAATGCGAGATAGTTGAGTTGGAAATGATCTCAACTAACCTCCTTCAAATTTGGCTATCCAAGAACATCAAGAAAGTTGGCCCACAAAGAGCTAGACGCTTTGCCAATTATCCAGACTTCATCGCCCTTGCCCAATCCGCAGACACCAATGAACTTCTTAAAATACCCACGATGACAGCAGAAATGGCTCAAGAGATCATCGTGAAATTCCCGAGTGAGGACCAAATCGAGACAATCAATTGGTTCTCTCAGAAATCTATCCCATTCAAAGTGGCATATCGCATGTGGGAGGTTATGGGGCCTGATGCAATCAGTTATGTCCAACAGAATCCATTTGACCTCACAAAGTTCGGCGTAAGATTTAAAGTCTGCTTTTCCCTGGCAGAAGATCTGGGCTTTGCATCAGATAGCGAAATCGTGTTGGCCGCAAAAGCTGCTGACGTCGTGAACCACATCTGTGCGACCACAGGCTCCACAGCAGTCAGTCATGACAAGTTCAATACAGAATGTGCCAGGAGGGGATATAATACCCCTACAAAGCTTTTAAACGCCGCTGGAGCCCAACGATCCCTTGGCTTGATCGATGGGAAAGTGATCACAGAATTGAATTACATTGTTGAGAACGAAGTGGCCAACATTCTCAAATCATCCGCACAGCGCATCGATGGAGAAGGCCACAATCTCGCTGATTGGGAAATAGGACTATCCGACAGAAAAATCATTCTTCAAATTGACTCCTATCAAAGGCGTATCCCATACAAGCTAACTCAAAATCAGCGAGGCACAATCCTCGGAGCCATTAGATCAAAAGTGGCCCTTATCTCTGGTGGAGCAGGAACTGGCAAAACCACCATCCTCAAAGGCATCATACATATCCTGGACCGCATATCTCCTGGCATCAATATCACCCAACTTGCCCTAAGCGGACGGGCCTCACAGCGCATGGCTGAAGCGACTGGAAGGCCCGCATCAACAATAGCCAAATTTATTACAGACATCCGCAATATGGCCGAGGAAAAAAGGCCTCAGCATTGTGTAGTCATCATCGATGAAGCCTCAATGGTCGACATTTATAGCATGCACAAATTATTGAGCTTAATGCATCCGTCCACTCGATATCTCCTGGTAGGTGACGATCAGCAATTGCCACCAGTTGGTGGTGGGTTGGTATTCCATGCCCTGTTGGATTCAGAAGTTTTTCCAACCTTCAATCTAATGACCGTGCAACGACAATCTCAGGACAGCTTAATACATCAATTTGCAACCGCTATCCGAAATAATTCCTATTACCATCTACCTCATAGCAGGAATCCCTGCGGCATTGATTGTGCCATATCGCCTACGGATCGCATTATCGAAATTTGGGAACATGATAGCTACGACACAATGATCCTTTGTCCCACCCGTAACGGCCCAGTCGGGGTGCGCAAGCTCAATCAAGATATCCAGTCCAGAGTGGGCAACAATCGCCCTGCCATCCCTTATTTTGACCAAGAAGAAGGGATGATTGAATTTGTCTCCAGCGAAGGTTCACGATTCCGCCTGGATGATCCAATTTTAATCACCAAGAATTCCTATGATATCGATGTGCGAAATGGCGAAATTGGAAGATTGGTCGCCATCTTCGATGAACCCAATGAAGACGGTGCTTTTGGCATCCTACTGCTAAACAACCGACAGCTCAGCGTCGACCTATCTCTTTTGCAAAAAATGGAATTGGCCTACGCTGTATCAATCCACAAAAGCCAAGGATCGCAATGGCGAAACACTATTGTTGCAATTGACCACACATCAGATCGGATGTTGGACAAAACCCTTCTCTACACAGCAGTGACCCGCGCCACACATCGGTGCGTTCTTGCTTGCGACGACGAACAAATACTGCATCAGGCAGCCACAGGTGGTTCAAAGGCACTTAACCGGGATGTGGCACTTAGGTTCTTTTTGTAACCGCAATATTTATTCCTTAACCACAAATTCTTCAGCTCGCGAGACGACAATCTGGAAGACTTTCCAAATCTGGCCGAAATCTCGGTGGGATATCCCGTCACTCGAACAAAAACGTGCAATTGGTTTTGATTGGTGTTTGGACAATCCAAGGCAGCAGTGCAAAGTGCCGAAAGTAAGATGCGGTAACCAACCCTATCAAAAAACGATAAAAGCGGGAGAACTGAACCGAAAACTAGATATATTTGCGTGATATCTGTTTGGCCGCGTCTCGGTTCGAGCGGACCGCCAAGTGTCAAGCCGAACTGAGACGCATTGGCCCATCGGGCCAATTTCTAAGAAATGGGCGATATCTGTCTTCTGGTAACGCGGATTCCCGGTTTTTGTACCGCCAGTGATGACGGAGTTTCTAGAAGCTGTCGCCTCATCATTCCTTCATGTCGAACATGGCTGCCAGTTCGTCATCTCCATCATGGATACCTTCGCCCATTGAAATACCGGCTTCCTTGTAGAGGCCCAACCTGCAAGGATTTGGATCAACCTCGTATTTGATAAGTCGCACGAGCGGCTCACCCGCTTTGGTGATAATCACTTCTTCGCCGGCAACGCTTCTCTCGACAAGCTCCGAGAGTTTGGCTTTTGCTTCGAGAAGATTGACTTCCATGTTACACCTCTGAATTTCTCTGTGCTATTTCGCATTCCGACAGTGATGACGGGCAGGTCATTTGACTGCATCGCGCCGCAGTTCCAAAAGATCATAATCAGATTGCAGCCCGAGGAAAAAGCCCTCAGACAGACCAAAGTAGCGAGTAAATCGTCGATCCATATCTGCAGAAATCGCTCGTTTTCCAAGAACGATCTCGTCAATTTGGCTGCAAGGTGCATGAACGGCTCGTGCGAGATCGTCCCGGCTCAGTTTCATAGGCTTCAGAAACTCTTCCAGCAAAACTTCACCAGGATGAGGGTTTGGCAAATGATCCGCCGGTATTTTCGATGATTTCGGCATTGCTCTGTCCTTATTCGCGCCGGGGAACATTCTGTTCGCCGGTTCTATCCGTCTTCAGAAAAGAAGTCTTCGTCCAGGCGCTGAACCTGAATGGTGCGATAGGCCCGGGTACCCACACCATGTTCAATCATCAGCTCCGCCAACCGGACTCCGTCTATTTGTATCACGCGTTGTGGCAGGCTTCTCGTATATTTCGTCGCACTGTCAGTGAAGGATGAGGTGGTCACGAAAACACCTTTTGTTGCGCCGAAGCCAACCAGAGAGCCAACAAACGCCTGCATATCAGGCCTTCCGATCTTGTTCGACGAAGCATGCCTCTTGGCCTGAACATATATGCGATCAAGGCCCAGTCGATCTTCATTAATGACGCCGTCCACGCCACCATCCCCAGATCTGCCCAATTGCTCTGCTGCGTTTTTATGAGACCCGCCATATCCCATGGCAATGAGAAGATCGACGATTACCTGCTCAAAGAATGCTGGAGAATTCTCCCGAATTCGATCAAGTAATTCGGTTTGAAGAGCCGAGTTAAGGGCTGCAAAGGCATCTTCAATCTGCTCCTCTGGGGTCGATGCTTGTTTCGCTGTATCGTCATGATATTTCGAACGTGTGGAGGCAGCATTGCCTTGCTTCTTGTTTGCCGCATGGTAAGCGGCAAATTGTGGGATGGACAAAAGGTGTTGATAGTCCAGGCTCTGCGGATTTGTTGCCAGCAGTCGTTTGCCTGCATCGGACGCGATGAAACGTCCTCGTGCTGGACAATCAACCAATCCAGCTTTGTGCATATAATACTTCGCCCAGTGTATCCTATTTTTGAGAATACTTTGGCCGCCACTCTGCAGCATTCTTTCGCATTCTGCAGCTGACAGTTCAAAGTCGACAGCAATCTTCTCGGCAAGAGGCGGAACCCGTTGTTCCGCCTGAGCCGCATAACGCAAGACCGGCAGCATTAATGATTGATAGCCTGGAATGGTCATCTTGCCGTGCGCTTATGGTCTTGCGATTCCAATGATTTTTGACACGATGGTCTGCTTTGGCCTTTTACACGAGACCATGCTGTTTCAGTTGATTTTACCTTGAGATTCCAGCTCGACATTGCGCCCCCTACTCTTCTCAATCCAAGGAAATGGTCACCAAGAATGACTTGGTGACCGGGGAGTTGAGAAGCCGCACGAAGACGACCGCTACAGCCTTTAAGCCGGAGCTCTGAACATGCGCTGAAGCCTCCCCGACCAAAGATCGAGGAGATGTCATTTCGGCCGACATCGGCCGCTTCGTGAGGGGTTCTCACGCCCCGAGATGGTGAATATTCCATCCTGCTGGCAACTTAATATGTCTTGGATAATTGTGAAAGGGGAATGATCAGAAAGATGGGTACGTTAAATGCCTATATCAGCATCCATTCATCGCGGTTAACACTCTCCGAAAAATCCACGAAACATCACCGCAATAATATAAGGGGGCACTTTTGCACGCCGTTTACCCCAACAGAGGCGTCAAGTTTCAATCCTGATGAACTGTAACGAGCATTGCCTCATCGAACCGACAAGGCAACTCTTTTGATTGCACGAAGCACGGCTACACTTTGATCGCCGACATGGCTCCAAAGTGCGGCTGCTCATTGAGATTCAATGATTACCGGTCCTTACTATGTCGCTTAGTCAAAAAGTCACAGCCTCGAATTTCTCAAGTAGGAAGCTCGCAAGGCCTGGACCTTCAAAATAGAAACCGATCTCGTCCAGTGGATTGTCTTCCGAGCCCGACTGAGAACCCCAATTTAAGGTGCTGACTACGACATGGTCTTGATCCCAGACAAGGAACTTTGCGTGTAATTGCGGTTTGGGCACACCTGAGAGCTCGACGATGCCATGCAAACGCTTCTTGTGTTTTGACACATGGCCACGTTTTACGGGACCAGATCGCCGGGAGTAGTAAATTCGAACATCATCAAGCCGCCGACCGGCAATCTCGGCCGGATCAAACAAAGCCGGCACCATATTGGCTCCAACTCTATTTGTGCAGCACACGAAGCGTTCCTGCGCCTGATGTGCTGCCACTCTCAGAAGACGCTCGTGATCAGCCGCATGCAGTATTGTCAATCGAGCCATCGAAGGTCGCTCGTCAGCGGACGACAAAAGCCTAAATTTCTGGCGCCTCAGTTCTGAAGAGATGAATTGAAGTGTTTCCACGGAGCGACTGGCCTCCGAGAGTTTTGCGACGATCTCGCGCAACAAATCCAAACCGATCGCTACAGCTTGAGATTCACGCAGCTCCGCGGAAACCTCAACGGCCGAAAACGGTGAAGACAGCCAGTTGCAGGATCCCATGACTAAAACGACACCATCCTGGCCGTCGTCCGCTGCTAGGAACTTAGCGTGACTGCCGACAGGATCCCTGTGAACCAAAAGATACCCTCTCGTCTGCCGAACCTTTGAGAGCCTCAGGTAGAGCTCTTGCATCGCGGCTGCATTCTTGGCTCTGTCAAGCGACGTACCGAAGAACAAGTGGCATCTAACACCGCGTCGACAGGCATCTTCGAGCGCGCGCCAAATACGCTCTCGGTTCTCGATGCCTATTTCGTCAGACTGCGACGCGACAAACGTTGAAAGGACAAACACATGCGACTTTGCGGTGCCCACAATTTCTTCAAAACGCTGTAAATGCTGTTCAGCGCCAACAATGAGGTTACTACTGCCGAAGGATGTTTCAATAGAAAGAGATTCGGGCGGCTTCGGAGCTGCTGCCGTGGGCAAAACACCGGTTTTTATCGTCGCCTTAAGCGCTTTTACCAGTTGGTCGCTGGCTCCTTGGGGCAGAATGCCGTCATTGACATCATCGAGGTTCAAAACCAAGAATTTGCGTTCTAAAAACGAACTATTCGCCTGAACGCCCCTCAGCCATTCTCCCGGTCGAAGTGTGCCTGCCAGGAACTGGCTAACACGTTGCATCATTGAGTGGTCTGTTTCGGGAGCTTCGATTTTAGGGAAGGCCACGATCGCTCCACTGTCCGGCAGCTTTGATACTGGGATTATGTCTACATCTCTAGTCCTGAAAACTGATAGTCCGACCTTCTCGAAAACTATGCTAATGCCAATTTCTCGGTCAGATTTTCGTTCAGGCAGTGCCCGTCCTGAACGAATGAAGTCGTTTCCAACACTGCTTGTTGCTAGAACCGGCTGCCGAGACAGCCGAACTTCAACCAGACCGAACTGCATTAGGCGAGCGACTGTGGAACTGACAACCTGCCGCGGGATATGTAAATTTCCAGCAACGTTGGCGATAGTACCGGGAGTTTGATCGAGCGACAATAGCACCATTTCCTCTATCGGGCTCCAACCCCAGATCCGTTGAACGATGCCTGGTGCGCGATATTGCCATGCCGGAATGTAGATATTTTTCATCTGGGCAGGCTCCCGTCTTCATCGACCGTGACGATGGTAACACCCCCTCCAGCCTCTTGGTAATGCGCTTTCGAAAGTTCCTCGATTTGTTCGAGCATCCTCCTCAGGAAACCGAAGTCTTCTTTCAACGAGTCCGGATCGATTCCGTCCACTGCGTTCCGAATGAACTGGCGGCTCCCTGCCAAGATCAGTTTATGTTTTGCCCGACTAAGTAGTACATTCAACCGTTGAGGGTTTTTCATAAATCCCAACGCGCGTGAACCAACGAGTACATTGTTGCGAACAAGACTTGCCGCAATCACGTCCGCCTCGCTCCCTTGGAAACTGTCACTTGTGAAGACGAACTTGCCGTCGTCTCGTGGACTTGCAAAGCCAAAAAGCGTCCTATTGGCAACGTCTATTTGAGGCTTCAGCAGACGCCTCAAGTAACTCACTTGCCCAGAATACGGAGACAGAACAGCTAAGGTTGGACGTTTTTTTCCGGCTTTCAAGATAGGTCTAAGCTCTTTAAGGGCCGCCAGCAACGCTACTGCCTCAGATTCATTGCGATAGGACCGTTGCACCGAGTGTTCGAACGCACGTCTTTTGAGGACGCTCAAAGAGGGCATATCGAGAACTACGATAGGCGAATTGGGGAAACCATTTATCGCTTCCACAACGCTTTCGCGCTGCTCCACACGTGCGGATGAAACAAGCGTTCCATTATAGAATGTGTTTGATACCAGATCGCTTATTACCGGATGCATGCGGCTTTGTTCGCGTAGCATATTTGCAATCGAGCTCGGACGGTTTGTATCGTTGGTTCTTTCGGCTTCCCGATCAGCAATCGACTTGAACGGCTCTTCAAATCTGCTAGATATGGCCAAGACGTCTGCCAATAGTAGATGATCCGCGTTGAGCGCATCAAGAGCCACGTCAATCTCATCGGGCAAATCGGAGATGGTCGACAGCTTTTCCTTTGCTCCCTTCAGCAGTTCTTCGGAGCGTTCAGGGGTATAAAATTTCTGCCTCTCTTCTGCATCGAAGGGTGAGAGCTGGTTGTGGTCGCCAATCATTACGCGGCGGTTGCCCAATAGAAGTGCGCCAATCATTTCCGCGCCGTTCGCACGCGCTGCCTCCTCAATGAAGACCCAGTCGAATTGCTCTCCATCTGCGATCATCTCCTCTAGAACTGAAGATGAAGTCGTTGCCAAAGTGACATCGGACGATCGAAGCACTAGATTGTCGGTGTCCCGTAAGGATCGCTCTGCCATCGCTTGTTCCGATTGATCGACAGGACTTAGGGACTGATTGATCCGGGAAAGCTGGTCTTGCATCACTGCAGCGTTCTTGGCATTGGGCTTTGCGATTGACCGCAGCAGCCCAACCGTGTCTCGCCTCAAAGTGCTTTCTTCTTCACCTACGCGAGACCGTTCCACGCGAACAACAATCGTCGATTCCTCAGGTAGGAACTTTCTAAGCTCTTCCTCCATGTGAATGAGCGTTTCGTGGTTCTGTGCGGATACCAACACTCTTGCATCGGGTGTTTGTCCCAAGATGCTTTTGATGAGATGTGAAATGAGAAAGGTTTTTCCGACGCCCGGAGGACCAACAACCACATTTATTGACCTGCCGGCGACAATCGATGTCCAAGCCTCAACCTTCGAGGGATCCATCTCTGCATCAGCTGGCGGAGCGCCTGGCGCGGCTATAGCGCGTAGAGCTTCGTCCATTGCGACTTGCGTTGGATCATCTAATGCTCTGAGAAGTTCCAGATTCGATCTCGCGGCAACAATGTTCTGCAATCGACGCCTGATTGCGCGATCTGCCCCTTTATCCTTGCGGGGTCGAAGATAAAGAAATTGCCCGGCAGGAACCGTGATGTTCGTTGTGAAAGCGAACGCCACTTTGCCATTGATAAAGTCCCTACCCTCGTAGCTAAGTTCCGGCAAACGCTCTCCGCCCGTTGCTAGGTTCGAAGATTTGGAAACCGTCCAGTTTGCCTTTCCATCGTCATAACGAAGTTCGCGGCGCAATGCCTCGGCCGCAGGGCGCAGTTTCATAGTTTCCCGTTGCTGATCTCTGGGGGCATCATCGCGCGATAAGAGCCACACCACATCCTGCTCAGTATTCGGCAAAGAGAGAACTTCAACAGGGTAAAGTCGGAACTGTTCTCGCAATAGCGTGAACGCTTCCAAAAGAATGAGCGCAAACCACATCGGTTCATCATTCACAGGGCCCGACGTGCAAACGTTTGCAGAAAAATCGCGCCATCGTTTTACACCTGGTCCGAGATTTTGGACGCGCTGTTCCGCACTTGCGCGATTCCTCGAAAGGTGAATGCGGTTGATGATATCTTTGGCCCCCAGCATCCAATCGTTGGCGTGCCTTTTATGAGCATTCTTTATCATTCCGACCGTATCGCTGACAATTTTCACATTATAGACCGCAAGGTCGGTGAGAATTCGAACGTTATCCTGATCTTCTGGAACCAGCCGAACACCGGCCGATAGTAGATCTTCCGTGACAAATTGCGCAATCGCGACAGAATCAGTTGCCGGAATGGTGCCAGACGAAAGCGATGGCAAATCGCTCTGCAGAGCGCCCCGCGAAGGATAAAGGATGAGTTCCCCATCTGAACTAGACCCAACCCGACCAAGTTCCGTTATGATCTGCTGCAACTCCTCCAGCACGACGCTACCGTCGAAAAGCTGAAATTGCGGCGGATTTGCCAAGCGATCGATCATCCGTCGTTCGATGGTGAGCAACGACGGGGAATTCTTGCCGTCAAGATCGAGAATGGATGCAATTACACGAGCAAGATCGATCCAGTCCTGCCTAAAGGAAACCGCCCCCGAGGTGCGCAAAAGATGTCCTGACTCTCCAATGCTGCCATCAGCAATATGGACACATGCCTCGATGCCTCCCAGACGGTAGTCAACACTGTCATCTGATTGAGAGAAGATCGTATATTGGCTTACCGCACCATGGACAATGCCAGCACTATGGCAGAGTGCTAAGGCTTCGGCAATTCGCTTGATATTACTCCAGAACGCGACTCTACTGCCACTGGTCAAGAATCGGCCTTGCTTCGCCCTCCTCCGCGCAGTACCCGCAACCGGACTGCCTGGATCGACCATGACGATGGCGATTTCCTCGGCGTCCTCAGCAATCTCCAATACCTCTACCAGAACCTCACGAGCCTGTCTTGATGAGAGAACTCGTCGAATTCGCCTCAAACCTCGAGCGATAATGGCTTTTAAATCGTCGTCGAGTGTTGTGCCACTCTTTCTAAATAAACGGACCAAATACGGCTCACCGTCGTCATAACCCGTAGCCAATCGAAGATGCGAATCCCACAGGCCTTCGATGCGGGCAAGCGAGTCTTCCGCAAAATCAAAACGTGCCTCCAAAGATGCTCTGTTGCTCTGTTTGTACTTTGCCATCTGCTGTCCAATCTAAATTTATACAAATTATAATTGGATTCGCGTTTTAGTTGTATATTTTTCGGAATTTGCCGGAATTTTCTGTACGTAGACAAGCAAATCATTTTTAACTTCCAAAAACAAAACCCTGAGTTTGACTTAAATCTAAGACAATCTTTGGTTATCTTCATGTGTTGTTGAAAGCAAGTTTTCTGATGAGTAGGAGGAGTCGATAATTGGAAGCGTTCGACATCATTGCAGGATCTGCATCAATAGTGTCCCTGGCCATCTCCGTCATTGCGCTAGTCAATGTTCATCAAGTGCGCACGGAACTTCGCATTGACAGTTCTAAAAAGCAGCAGACTGCATCTGAAAATGAAATGTCTTCGGTGTTTCGGCCGAGACGATCCAGCTTCTTGATCAGGATGACATCCCCTCCCTCCACTTTGATCCGGAGCAGATGAAGACCTTCCCTGTCGAGATGACTGCCTGACGCCTTGTCAGAAAAGATCCGGCTCTCCAGAACGCCGGCTTCCTTGAGGGCGTTCACCTGGATCTCAAGAGACTGCTGGGAGGTCGAAACACGAGCGTAGCCGAACAGTCGCATGGAAATGTCTTCTAAATCGATTCATAGACAAATCGTCTATTAAGGATGCGTTTTACGATTTAAGAGACACTGTATCGTGCCAGCAGGGAAGTGTCTACTATGTTATAAATTTTAAGACTCCACACATGCGAATATTGGACTTCAGTCTCAACTATGGGTGGCCAAAATTCTTAGCTGAGACAAAAGCATCGGGCATGGATCGCAAAACTCTTGATTTTTGGAGGAAAAATGCGATATATGCCTCATAGCTTATGAGGTGAGAACGCCCTCCTCATGCACCAATTAGTTATTTAGTTGGTAAAGTAGTCGAAAGACGAAGAGATACAGGAGTGTAGATGGCTGCGGCTGCTACCTGAAAACTGGGATCCTGTCATAAGCAATAAATTCTAGCAGAAAACCTCATCCTTGCGATGGGGTTTTTTGTTATTTTGCAACAAATAGCGTTTTCCTTTCTCGCCTTTGGTCAATTTTTCTCGGCTCTGTTGCAAAAACTCTGAGGAGCAGTCGAGAAGCTCAGTCTTCCTGCCACTTAGGCCAGTGAACTCGATGTTCTTTTCTCGAGCACAGCGATAGCCTCTGCTATAGCTCTGAATTGCCCCTAGAATTGTAGACACCTTGTCCCCTAAAAATGAGGCAAGGAGACTACGATGGCCCATCCTCAATTCACTGCGAAAACGCTGCACTGCATCGAATGTCCCCTTCGTCCGCTGACCTGTCATCTGGTCGCTCAAAATGCAGCAGGTTGCTCGAATGTCGGCAATGTGGAAGTCTCTTTAGGGATCATAACGACAACTGAATGACCGGATTGGGCCGTGAGTTCCTGGCTCCTCTTTCACTCATGAGAAAAGACCCACCATTTTCAATGTCGAGTTTGGGCTTGAACCGGACTGGTGCAGTGCATCATCACCGGAAATAACTCATCTGGCGCCGTGATTGGTATTCGCGGCCCAGAACGGGCATTGACCAATCTTTGAATGCTGCATTGTAGTTTCCTTGAAGCGGACATTCGCCACGCTCCCAATCGTATTGTCAAATTTGCACATCTAATACGGAACTAGAGCAACACATCTAAACGGTGGACCGGCAAATTTCGATAAAGCTGCGCAGAGGCTGCGGCGCGGACCGATTGGGATAGTAAAGACGTGGTCCATCCATCTCGGGCCACCAATCTGGAAGAACCGGCACCAGCCTGCCGTTGGCAAAATCCTCATCCAGCCAGTTACGGAATGTCTGAATGATACCCATACCCGCTCTCGTGTAACGCAGCCCCGTGTCAATTGCATTCACACTCAGGATGAGGGCATTGTTTGGCTTTACCTCGATGAACTGCCCCTCTCGGCACAGCGTCCAAGGCAACAGCGGGCCGTCCTTCAGGCGGTACCGGATCGCCCTGTGTGCCGTTAGATCCTCCGGTTCAAGAGGCATGCCATGTTCCTGAAAATAGGTGGGGGCTACAGCCAATGCCATCTGCTGTGTGCGAGGACCGATCGGGATAGAAATCATGTCTTGTTCCAGCACGCTGCCATAGCGGATACCTGCATCACAACCAGCGGCTACGACATCCACCAGATCGTTTTCGACCATGATCTCCACCTCCACCTCTGGATGTTGGAGGCGATATTCGGCAAGCAGTGGAGGCAGGATATCTGGCATTACTGCACCGGGTACATTCAGTTTCAGACGCCCTCTCACCCGCCCGCCAAGATTGACCACCTCAAGACAAGCGGCATCCACGGCAGACAAGAGCGGTGTAACCCGCTCCACAAGCAATTTTCCTTCATCGGTGAGATGCAGGCTTCTGGTCGTGCGACGCAAAACCGGCACACCAAGCTGCGCCTCAATTCGCGAGATTGTCGCACTGACCTTAGATGGTGCAACACCAAGTCGGCGGGCGGCCGCACGAAAGCCCCCGTCACGAAGCACGGCAAGCAGGACGGTTAGATCATCAAAGGAAACTTTGCTCTCCATACAGAACAACCTGTTCGAATTTGGCTCTCTTATCTTACTATTTGAAAACAGTCATTGTGTCGAACAATTAAAATGAATTGGGCGTCAGTGCCACCAAACTTACGATTGGAGATTGAACAATGCTTGTTGTTACCGGGGCCTCGGGAAAACTTGGCGGACTTGTCTTGGAGGCGCTGTTGCGCCTCGTGCCAGCAGAGCAGATTGGTGTAAGTGTTCGAGAACCAGAAAAGCTCTCTCACCTTGCCGCTCGCGGTGTCCGTGTCAGAAAGGGCGATTACAATGATGCTGACAGTTTGCGCTCTGCTTGGGACGGTGCAGCGCGACTGCTGCTTGTGTCTTCAAATGCAGCTGCATCCGGAGGCAATGCACTGGCCCAACATGAAACAGCCATAGCTGTGGCAAAGGAGTTGGGCGTGAAGCGATTGCTCTATACCAGCCAGGTCTCAAGCAACTCACAATCACACTTCCCTCCGGGCAGAGATCACGCTGCGACCGAGGCAATGCTGGCGCAATCCGGCCTTGCATGGACGGCGTTGCGTCACGGGTTTTATGCTGATAGCGCCATCAGTATGCATGCAAGAGGGCTTGAGAGCCGCTGTCTGACCGGCCCCGAGGACGGCAAGGTTGCCTGGACGACCCACCAAGACCTAGCCGAGGTGGATGCCCTGTTCCTGAGCGGTCACGAAACGCGCGAAGGCCCAACATCTCCTTTGGTCGGCAGTGAAGCACTCGATATGGGGGATCTTGCAAGACTGGCAGGAGAAATCGTCGGCCAATCCATAGAGCGCTGCATCATTAGCGAAGACACTATGGTCAAGACTGCGCGGGATCATGGGATTCCGGAAAGCGTCATTAGAGTTATGACGGGCTATTATCGCGCTGCCCGGGAGGGAGAATTCGCGATGATTGATCCAACCTTGAAAAGACTATTGGGGCGAGAGCCCGAGCGCATCAAAGATCTTCTTGCCCGAAAATTCGGATAGCGATCGGTTTGGGCGGTTCGTGTCAAGCTCGAACTTGCTGGGGCAGTTCGCGAGCTGGCCCTCATAAATCTGGCCGCCTATCGCAACTTGAGTGGGTGTGATTTGAACATAATAAGGTCGGTGACGTAGCCGGCCGATATCTTCGAGAAAACGAAGGCGAAGTGCCGGCATATGTTGATTGGACATGAAGATCTCCTGTCGCTGGGTTGAGAAAACCCAATTCAACGACAGACAGGATCATCTATAAAATCAGCAATCAGAATGAGGCACAAAAAACGCAGCGAGCACCAATGCCGCGAGAGCGGTTTCGTCCACGTCCGCGTTGCTGAAGTTCCTTGTATCAAAATGCTGCAGTTTGCGTGAATGGCAGCAATGGGAAAGCTTCGTTGAAACAAGCGCTGACTAGCAAATGGCCGGTATGCGTATCAAGGGTTTGATGCCCAAGACACAGACGATGTATCTGCGGGCCATGCAGGAGTTCACACGCTTCCTGGGTCATTCACCCGACAGTGCAACACCTGAAGAATTGCGGGCTTTCCAGCTTGATATGAAGGATCACGGCGTCGGGGCTGCGACCTATAACAATCGGCTGACAGTGTTGAGCTTTTTCTTTTCGACCACTTGCCCGTGCCCCGAGATGAAGCGACACATGCGTTATCAGAGAATGGCCAAGAAAATACCCGTTGTATTGAGCGTTGAAGAAGTCGTAGCCATTCTGGAAGCGGCCCCTGGACCTGGCTTGAAGTATCGCGCGGCATTCAGCGTGGCTTATGGTGGAGGTCTACGAGCGAGCGAAGTCGCCCATCTCAAGATCAGTGATATTGACAGTGACCGGATGCTGATCCGGATTGAGCAAGGTAAGGGCCGCAAGGATCGACAAGTTATGTTGTCTTCGAGCCTGCTTGAACTCTTGCGTGATTATTATCGGGAAGCTCGGCCGAAGGGGGGGGGCTGTTTCTCGGTCGCAACCGCATCGATCCCATCTCGACCCGGCAATTCAACCGGGCTTTTGGCGTTGCCTGCAATTTTGCGGGTATAAGCAAGAAGGCCTCACCCCATATCCCTCGTATGTTGGGACGAAGCATCAGCATCCGATTAACGGCCAGGTAGAGGCTAGGCCTATAGGTCGCGCAGGAGGGCGAAGTGCGCACGCTCGGAGGGTATGCAGATCTCGATAGCAGCTGCCTCAATCCTCTGGCGCTCGCGGTCATCCCCATAATACGAGATTGTCCAATCCACATCCTCAGGCAGATGCTTCAAATTTCGGTGAAGCAAGCAGCGTCGATCGCGGCCAGCCCATGCCAAAAAACCAAGGCCTCAGTCTGATCCTTTGGCGAAGGATACAGACCTCTGGACGAACAAACAGGTCTTCAATACCTGTCTTGATCTCGCAGACAAGGCAAGAGAAGCGCAGGCGGAGATCATTCGTTACCAATCGGTTCGAGATCCGCGAGCTGGTGCCAATCTTCAGGTTCTTGATCCTGCTGCTTTCGCATCACCAGAGCCGATTGCCCATCAGACAGGGCACATTCATATCCGTCCGGATGTGGCTCAGGCCATTTGCGCTTTGCTTGCACTCAGCCTTGAATTTCGCAAGAGCGACTTTGCCGATGATCGTGTGAAGTAGTGACGACCTGCGCCCCATGTCTCTACCAGTTTTAAGGGCGCAGAGCATCTTCAGTTTCTTTCTCGACCGTTACTTTCACTGACATATCTATGAAATCACGGTCTGTTCCATGAAAGCTGCCTGTTACTGGTGCAATCTGCCGGATATCGCGCCCTACAGCAACGGGGATGAGATTACTTGATCCAACGGTTCGGTTTGTGGGGTCGAAAGGTATCCAACCTGCTCCCGGCACATAAATCTCTACCCATGCATGAGTTGCCCCGGAGCCAGCCGATCCGATATAGCTCTCATCAGGATTGTATAGATAGCCTGAGACAATACGCGCACCGAAGCCAAGTGTTCTCGCGGCTTCCGCAAAAAGGACCGCAAAGTCGCGACATGAACCAGATGCGTTGTTTAAGGTTTCGGTGGGGTCCTGTGTTCCTTCTGCTTCCCTGGACTTGTAAGAGATTTGCGATGATATTCCGTTTGAAATATCCATGAGCAGTGACAGGGTATCTGTCGGTCGTTGCATGATGAAGCCTTCAATCCAGTTTGCTAACTGGTTTTCCGGGTCCTCAAACTGAGGATGAAGAAGAGCACCGAGATCTGCCCAATCGTTATCTGAGTATAGAAAAGGGTAATTCATGGCCGAAGCGGCAATCTCGAAAACAGGCCATGTAGCAGCTGTGAGCTCTATGATCGAATGGCTGTGAATAGATAGATAATCAGTGAGCAATGAAATCTCAGCGTTTGCAATAGAATTTCCTGAAACGTCATGTGACCAGATGATTTTTGCTTGAGGAGACATTTCAATGTTGAATGAAATGAGCTTTAAATCTCGTGTTTCGCATGGCCGCAATAACAACCTGTGTGGGCCAAGTGAGACTTTACTTGCATATCGATAAATAGTGAGATGTTGTATCTTCAATCTTACCATGATTGTTCTATCCGCCTGCTGTTTGGGGCTGAGGCGCTGTCCTAAGGTTTGTGTTTATTGAATGGGCAGCGAATTACGCTCGTCGTGGCGGGAGCCGGGTTTTTCCGTGAGAAACCTATCCCTTTCGACCACCAAGCGAGGCAACTTTTATTTAGTAAATCAGAGTACTACCTTCTTGTCTCATAAACTTAGAAGCAAAGATTGCGTGATTTATTTGAACAAATATTTGGTTTCCCTGCCCAAAGTTGGTTTCGACGGTACCTTTTAATAATTGTCTTAAGAGCAGAACGAGAAAACACTAGAAAGTAGTGAGCATACTATTTCTTTGAGAAATCTGCTTACCCCCCCTTTTGCCTTTGCAAATCGAATTGCAAGCGATGATTTTCTCCATCCAGTCGCAAGCTTACGCTGTTGTGAAACGCCGGATACGGTTTGCCATCTAGAGTAGCGGTCGATCTGCCCTCTCTCTCTACATAAGTCTGCGAAACGGCAATGTCATAGTCGGTCTCATCAACTCTTACACGCAACTCAAAGCCCCGCCAGTTTCTCGGAATGCAGGGAGCGATAGTCAGTGTTTTTCCTTCGCGTCTCAAGCCAAGAATACCAGAGATGCCTGCCTGATACATCCAGCCGGCCGATCCAGTGTACCAGGTCCATCCTCCTCGTCCGACATGGGGTGCGACAGAATAGACATCTGCAGCAATCACATAGGGTTCCACCTTGTATCGCTCTGTTGCCTCTGGTGTTAGCGCATGATTGATGGGATTTACCAAAGCCAAAAGTGAGTGGGACTTTTCGCCCTCATCCAGCTGTGCAAAAGCAAGGATCGCCCACATCGCCGCATGGGTATATTGGCCGCCATTCTCTCGTAACCCCGGCGGGTAGCCCTTGATGTAACCAGGATCGCTGGCAGATTGATCGAAAGGCGGCGTGAACAGCAGCGCCAACCCCTCGTCCCTGAGAACAAGATGTTGTTCAAGGGAATGCATGGCCACTCGCGCACGATCCCCATCTGCCGCTCCAGATAAGACAGCCCATGATTGGGCGATGGAATCGATTTTACATTCTTCACTAGCAGCAGATCCCAGCCAAACACCGCTATCAAAGGTTGCTCGGCGATACCACTCCCCATCCCACGCAATATTTTCAAGAGCCGTTAGCAAGGAGGTTGCATGCGAGGTCCAGAGTTTGGCCCGTTCTGGATCTCGTTGTTGGGCAATCGGAACGAAAAGATAAATGCTCCGCAAAAGCAGCCAACTGAGCCAGACGCTTGTTCCCTTACCTGCTTCACCAACACGGTTCATGCCGTCATTCCAGTCGCCAGTGCCGATCAGCGGCAACCCGTTTTCTCCCGTCAAAGCCAGACACAAATCCAGCGCACGGGCGCAATGCTCAAACAGGCTTCCTGTTTCGTCGGAAATTTCCGGTACGAAGAAGGCGTCATGGGTCCCTGCTGCCAACAGAGGACCATCCAGAAACGGCACTTCTTCATCGAGAATGGCCTCATCCCCGGTTTGGACAATGTAGGTTGCCGTGGCAAAGGCCAGCCACACCCGGTCATCGGAAATATGCGTTCGGACCCCTTGCCCCGAATGGGGGAGCCACCAATGCTGAACATCGCCTTCCACGAACTGCCGCCCAGCAGCAAGGAGAAGGTGCTTTCGTGTTTCCTCCGGTTGAGAGAAGGTCAGTGCGATGTGGTCCTGCATCTGGTCTCGGAACCCATAGGCTCCACTTGCCTGATAAAATCCCGAGCGCGCCCAGATGCGGCAGACCTGCGTCTGATAGAGGAGCCAACCATTGAGCATGATGTCCATGGCTCGATCGGGGGTTTTAACCTGCACCGCTCCCAGACTATCCTTCCAATACCGTTGAACCTCATTAAGACAGGCATCGATATCACTAGCGCGGTATCGCGTGATAATTTCACGAGCGTTCTCCCTGGTGCGGCTTTGCCCAAAAAGGGAGACAAAATCGTGGCTTTCGCCCGGTTTCAGCACGACGGAGATGCGCTGTGCTGCGCACGGATCAAGGCAGGCCCCCATGGCACCAGAAAGTGCGTTTTTTCTTCTCATGGCTTCCGGATGGGCAAGGCTGCTGTTTCGTCCGATAAAGCCGGTTCGGTCGGCCGTCCATTCCTGCTGAAGACCGTTAAAATCGGCAAATGCAACCCTGTCGGGGAAGGCTGTATTCCACGGTTTGGTTGCAAACAGAGCGCCGGTTTCTTCATCTCGCTCGTTTAGAATGAAAGGCTCGGACTTGGCTCGGGATGAGCCCAGAACCCAGTCGTTATAGAGGGTGACGGACAAGTGCCGCCTTCGGTTGGACCTGTTGGTCAATGTTAACTTGGAAATCCTGATCGGATCTGACAGAGGAACGAATTGCACCAGATTGGAATGGATCCCTCCGGCGGCATGCTCGAACCTGCTGTAGCCGAACCCGTGGCGCGTTATGTAGGTGCCTTTGTCACGAATGGGCTGAGCCGTTGGACACCAAACCGCACCATTCTCCTCATCGCGGATATAAACTGCCTCACCCGCAGGATCAGCCACAGGATCATTGGACCATGGCGTTAACTGGTTCTCGCGGCTATTCTCTGCCCAGCAATATCCACTACCAGTCTCCGATACCTGGAAGCCGAAATGTGGATTGGCAATCACATTGATCCATGGTGCAGGCGTTTTGTCGCCATCCTTCAGGGTGATGACATACTCTGTACCGTCTTTGTCAAAGCCTCCAATGCCGTTGAAAAACTCCAGATCTGTTGGCTGCGGTAAGAGGTCTTGCTCAGAGATCGTCACAGGAGTAAGAGATGCATTGTCAAAGTTTGTCGTTGATGACGATTGGTCCGATTGGAAAATGCGGCCCAATTGCTCCGAGAGAGACCCGTGATTGGCTACAAGCGACGCGCGCGCGACAGAAATCAGGAGGGATTTCGCTTCCAAACTGATCTGGTCTGAGCGTAGAAGCAAGACAGATCCTTGTTCATTTTCATTGCGGATCTGAGACGATCTCATCGCAGTTTGTATTGCGGACTGCAAGTCCTGAATATAGCTGGTTGAAAGATCGTTCAATATGATGAGATCAATATGAAGCCCTTTCATACGCCAATAGGCATAAGCACGCAGTAGCTGTCTCACCAATGGCATACCATCCAGATCCGATATTCGTAAAAGGACAATGGGAAGGTCTCCGGAAATTGACAAAGGCCACAGAGCTGATTGGCGACCTGCCCCGCTGGCGACCACTGAAGCAGACGCACGAAATCGGGAATCGGAATAGAGAAGTGCCGAGGCCAAACTCTGGAAATCTGCCGCTTCACTTGAAGATACGTTCAGGTGACGCAATTGCACCTGCGCCTGTGTCCAGGACAGGGTTTTTGCACGATCATAGGAATTGTGATCATGATGCTTATCAAGCAAATTCATCAACTCGGAACGAGACGCCGCCACCAGCGTCCAAAATGTGATGTACAGTGTTTCGCCGGGGGCGATGCTGACCCGATGCCTTAAGGAAAAGATCGGATCGAGAACAGTGCCAGTCGTATTGGATAGCGAAGCCTTGTCGTTTAAAGCCTTCGCGTTGGCAAGCGAGCGATTACGCCCCAAAAACTTCAGCCTGTCCGTTTCGTATTGTGGCTCTTGCGCTATTTCCCCTTCTACAATAGCGAAATGACAGACCCAGATTTCCGGCTCATCTGGTGAACGACGGCGGCGATTTGCCAAAAGACCGCCAAATTCGGGCAGATATTCCGTTTCAACAAACATCTTGGAAAAGACCGGATGAGCGGCATCCGATACCGGGGAAGCAAGAACCAGCTCGCTATAGGACGTGACTTCAATATGACGCGCTCGTAGCCCCGCATTGGAGAGCGTTATCCGTCGCACTTCACCATCATCTTCACCCGAAACCAGCACATCCATTCGGCAGGAGAGCAATCCGTTGCGGCAGGAATACTCTCCATAATCCTCGGCAAAGACCGCTTGCTGTTGTTTCAGGTCTCGTTTGGCCAAATGACCGGCAGGAGACCAAACAGAACCGGAATCGACATCTTTGAGGAAGATGAAAGAACCGAAATTTTCATGGGTAGAATCCTCACCCCAGCGCGTGATGGCAATCTCACCCCACCGGCTGTAACCGGCGCCTCGCGCTGTCAACATCACGCTATAGCTGCCATTTGAGAGCAAATGAGTAATTGGTGCCCCAATCAGTGGAGACTTGAAGCGCCGGATTGTGGGCTCGTTGAATATGGCTTCTTCGGTTGAGGCTTTCACTTCTTCGGCGCCGGGATGGACCAACGACACATAACGCGGTCTGCGTTCTTGCAGCAAAAGCTCGCTGGCCATGATGAGTGGATCACTGTGAAAACGGGATCGCATGAGCCCATCATGCATAACGTTGGCGATGGCAACAATGGTCATGCCCTGATGATGGGCCATCACGTTGCGGACGATTGCCACTTTCTGCCCGTCGGGCAATCGGGATTGCGTGAAATCCAGGGCCTCATAAAATCCGTAAGGTCCGCATCCTCCCATATCAGCTATCCGATCATAGTTGATCGAGGCATTGCGGGCGTCGAACATCGCGGCCAACCCCGTCGCATAGGGTGCAATCACACGGTTCTCGGAAAGCCCGCGCTTCAATCCCAAACCGGGAACCCCAAAATTGGAATATTGATAGGTGAACTCGATATCCCGGGCGTTAAACGCAGATTCAGAGATGCCCCAAGGCAGGTTCAGCTTTCTGCCATAGCCTTGCTGAAGCGCCACAATGCGGCGATTGGTGTCATTGAGAAGGCTGTCAGCAGGGGCCTGCATCACCAAGGAAGGCATCAGATATTCAAACATGGACCCTGACCAGGAAACGAGGGCAGACCCGTTCTTGACTGGTGTCAGTTGTCGACCAAGTCTGAACCAGTGGCGTGTTGGAATATCCCCTTTTGCTATGGCTACAAAGCTCGCCAGATTGGCTTCGGAGGCGAGAAGATCATAGCAATTCTCATCAAGCTTGTTCTCGGCCGGTGCATAACCGATGGAGAGCAGCTTCCGCTTTTGGACAAAGAGGAATGTGAAATCCATAGCCAACGCCATGGCTCTCGCTTCATCAGCCAGAGCGTCCAAGCGGAGGCTCAAATGATCCCGTACCTCTGGCGAGGCGGAATGATCCCTTTCAAACTCGCGGATTCTGTTTGCAAGGGCTGTGGTCCAATAGACCAAGTCTGGCATACGGTCTTTTTCCGGGATGACGGAAAGCTCATTTGCCAGGACGACCGATTTTCTGGCAATGCGGCCCAATCTTGGCGCGATTACCTCTAGGTCCTGATCCCCATTCAGTCCGGACTTGAGTTCTTCATAGAGCAGGCCAAGGCGTTGGGTGCTGGCAGACTTGACCATGACGGCCTCAAAGGCCTCAAGCGCCAGCATGAGCGTGTCGTTCATCCCCATACGCACGGCGACTATGGGTAAGTCGGCTTTCCATTCAGTACATGCTTTTGACAGAGCGATCAGGTGACCAGCAAGGTTGCCGCTATCCACCGTGGAGACATAAGCCGGTTCGAGAACCTTCAAGTTGGTTGTGTCATACCAATTGAAGAAATGACCACGGAATTGCTCCATGCGACGCAGGGTTTCAAAGCAGGATTCCAGCCGTTCGACCGTCTCGCTTTTTCCTGCCCATCCGAAATCATAGGCCGCACCAGCGGATAGAAGATAAAGCCCGATATTGGTCGGAGATGTCCTGTGTGCGATGACTGGCTTGGGGTCTTCCTGAAAATTGTCAGGTGGAAGCATATTGTCAGAGGGAGTAACGAATCTTTCAAAATAGCGCCAGGTGCGGCGTGCAATCGCGCGCAGGCGCTCTTTCTCACTCGGCGTTAATTCGGTGCTCTTTGCCTTGTCAGATGTGCGGCTGATCTGAAAGGCAACGAGAGGAGAGATAAGCCAAAGACAGGCAAAGAGTCCTGTGATCGGCAATGACTGCAGGGATAAAAGGGCCACGCCCGCGATCATGACAAGGCCCAACACTGTTCCGCCGATCATTAGTCGGTAGAACCCCGAAAGCTTCAGTTCACACGCAAGCTCTGCCTGAGCCGCCGTAACCCACTGCAGCATGTTGCTGTGTGTCACATAGAGCCTCGTGACTGACTTTATAATGGCCCGTCCCATGATCGCGGCCTGATGAGGCAGGAAGACGAGTGACAACAAGGTCTTGATTGCCGCTGCATTGAATTCGGCCCCCAGCATCTGGAAATGGCTACTGATGCGTATCCCCATATTCTTGGGAATAACGGCAAAGAAGCAAGAAACAAATTCGGGAATAGCCACGGCACAGAGAACGAAACACGTCCCCAACAGCGCCGACGTAAAGGGCAACATCCAAACGAGCCCGAGGCAGGCTAACAAGGTGGGGGCAACAAGGGACCGCCGCAAATTGTCGAGAATTTTTGCAAAGCCGATCAGATCGACCGATTTTATGTGGCTGTGCCATGCCAATATCCATGGGAGCAATTGCCAATCGCCTCGGGCCCAGCGGTCTTGGCGTTTGCATGCCACGTCGTAGCGAGAGGGAAAATCATCGATGACTTCAATGTCTGAAACCAGACCAGAACGAACGAATATCCCTTCGAGCAGATCGTGGCTGAGAACCGTATTCTCCGGAATGCGATTGGCCAGAGCCGCCTCAAAGGCATCAACGTCATAAATGCCCTTGCCAGTATAAGAGCCCTCACCAAATAGATCCTGGTAGACATCGGAAATGGCCGAAGAGTAAGGGTCTATGCCTCCGGGCGCAGAAAAGACCCGGTGAAAAAGCGTGTTCTTCCCCTTGGCTGTCAGCGTAGGGGTTACGCGTGGCTGAAGAATACCGTAGCCGTGAATAATGCGTTGTGTCTTTTTATCGAAAATCGGACGATTGAGGGGGTGAGCCATTTTGCCGATTAGCTTGCGGGCGGCATCCCTTGGCAATCGGGTGTCGGCATCCATCGTGATTACATAGCGAACCTGGTCCGGCACCCATGGAATTGTGCCATCCAGAGCGTTGAAAGTGGTGTCCTTTGCCCCTCGCAGCAATTGGTTGAGCTCTTGCAGCTTTCCGCGCTTGCGCTCCCAGCCCATCCATTTGCCCTCAGAAGCATTAAACTGTCGATCTCGAACAAGAAGAAGAAAACGCTTGCCTGCTACACCTGCTCCATAACGTTTATTCAATTGCTCGATTGCCGTTTCGCCATCTGCGATCATAGCATCTTCTTCAGCGAGGAACTTCTGGTCTGCATCCATACGATCGAGCAGCAATGCAAATGTGAGATCGTCTTCCGGGCCGGACAGATAATGGATTTCGAGGTGTTCGATCTGCCTGAGGAGCTCTTCCGAATTGCTCAGCATGGTCGGGACGACCACCATGGTTCGCGAGTCTATGGAGACGCCGTGATCAAACTCCATGCTGGGCAGGATCACCGCGCCAAAGCTCCAGGTCACGAACCGGTTTACGAATGCTGTCGAAACCTCCGTTGCGGGAATGAAGCCGGCCAAACAAAGCAGAATCCCGACTGGGATACTTGAGATATTCAAAGCCCAAATGCATGCCCATAGCATCATGAGGGCAAGACAGGAGATAAGACCGACATAGCCGCCAACGCCCAACCGTTGGCTAAAGCGCAGTATCGACAGGCGCATGGGGGGCTTGAAGTCTATTTTGGTTTCTAGCAGCGGTCGCCCATTTGAAAGCAGATAGTAACCGGGATCTGAGAGGCGGCTGTCTTGCGAATCTGCACCGCCCGCGCTTGAAACCAGCGCCATGACCTGCCTCGTCACCTCGATTTCCGATATTGGCGATCTACGTGCCAGAACCTCAATCGCGTCGCGATACATGTCTCGCGTCGCGAAGTCCATCAGAGCAAAAGTTTTGCTTTTGCGCAGCTCGGCATCAACCAGATTCACGCTTTCAAACGCTTCCGACCACTCAATACCGGAAATCAGGCGCATACTGGTTATTATGTTGCGGACGGTCAGGTTGGAGGCACCAAGATTTTGCTGAGAGCGCAAGACAACTTCATCAATAGAGCAGCCTTCGCTGGATAGCCTCTCTTCAAGCCAGGCCAATATGGGTATGTCATCGGTATCATGTTCACGTAGACGCTTGGCCAGCTGCGCTGCGAACCGTTCGGGCAAAGGGGCTGATGAAATCTCGGCCAGAGCGACATCAGAAGCAATTTTCTTCATCAGCACCTGATCGACGAGGGTGTCGGCCGCAATGCGGCTGTTTCGTCCGGCGACGATCTGATCTGCCAGACGTCGAAGATTTTCAATCAACACAATACGGAGCGTAATCGGAAGCGCCCAAAGTTCGCCCATGGTAAGCGGATGGATTGTTTGATAGGCGCGAATAAATCTTAGAAATATCTCGGGATCAAAATGACTGTCTGTATGAGCAACAAAGGCCCAGGCTATGCCGAAAACGCGAGGATAGCCAGCCAAGGGTCCATCAATCAATTTGGGCAGCTGCTGGTAATAGCTTGGAGGGAGGCTGCTTTTAATGGCGCGTATCTGCTCATCTACCAGATAATAGTTGTCGAGAAGCCATTCCGCAGCGGGAACCAAATTTTGGTGGTTTTCCAGCTCTTCAGCGTTGGAAAGATAAGCGGCATGAATCGCATTGGCATTCTCTTTGAGGCGCTTTTGCAGCGTGGGCACTCTTGGAGGGTTTGGCGAAACCACTTGTGCGACTGCGAGCGTTTTCGCATGAAGCTCTAGGCGCTCGGCGCTGAATAGCTCTTCCCTGATCGGAGAGGTATCCCTCCAAAGCCTGAAGGCTCGTCCATTTAAATTAGCAAGAAATGACAGAGGTATCATTGTAACCCTTTCGCACTGTGCCACTGGTGTGACAAAGCAATGCAGAAACCTATGGCAGTAGGCAGTCATTTCGTTTTTGAAAACTAGAGGACAACAGTATCGATCAGCTTCTTTCCATACGAACGCACAGCGTGAAGACCGGATCGCTTGCCAAAGGTTATCTATTCAAGCTATCAGCCTTTTAAAATTCGGCACTGATCAAGGTTAATGCTGCTAAGCAAGCCCAAGCATGGAAACGAGTAGTCTGGTTGGTCTATGTCAGCAGAGGGCCAGCCTGATCGAGGTAAGATGAGTCAAAATCAGCAAATGCGACCAAGCGATCATAATTGTCAAAGACTACCTGTCCATCGCGAAAAGTCGCCATTCCGACTTCTCGTAACTGTCTCAAGACTCGATTGACATGCACTGCACTCAGGCCCAGCGCGTCGGCAAGAAGGGGCTGAGTGAGCGGGCAGGTAAAGCCGGTTTTGCTGCCAGCTCCGATGAGAGAAAGGCGGGCACCTAGCTCAAGAAGAAAATGGGCCATGCGCTCTGCAGGATTACGACGTCCAATATTGACCAGATGCTCGACCACCATGGCCTCATCCCTGGACAATGCCCAGAGCAAAGCCATGGCAAGCCGTGGGTGTTGAGCAAAGGTATCGAGTAGGCGAGGTATCAAGATTTCACACACTTCAACTTCTGTTATGGGCTCGATGTTGTGATCAGAAGTGTGAAACAAAACACTTCTTACACCCAAAAAATCACCTGGTATCTGGAAGTCAACGATTTGTCGGGTTCCGTCAGCCTGAATTTTGTAGGAGCACACCCAGCCACTCATCAAAATGAAGGCGGCCTGATTTGTCTCGCCCTGTTGCACCAGATCCTGCCCAACTCGAATTTCTCGGCTCTGTTTGAGAAGTTGCCCAAGAATCTCGAGTTCATGTTCTGACAGCCCGATGCAAGCGCTTAGTTTCAGTGCGATTGGCGTGTTCAAAATAGTCTTCATAGAATCACCACGCTTTTGAACCTTCGGAAGAAACAACTCAAGATGCTGATCTTGATCAGTCCATCATATCCGAATGTTTGGGAAGATAGGATGAATAAATAGTCGCCAATTCTTTGCTCATACTCTGAGGGAATGACCACATGCGAGAGATACAACTCATTGAGGGGATTGCTGCGCTCTCAATTTGCGAGTCGCTTCTTTTGGCGTTGAATGATCAAAAGATCATGACGGAAGCCCAGATCCTTGGGGTTTTGGAAGATGCGGCAGCTGCACATGAGAATGCTATTAAAGACGCTTCTGCCCCCGAAACACATCAACAGATTTTTGAATTGATCAACAAAATCATTGCCGGGGGCAATTCAGTTCGCCACCGCTAGCTAGCGGCAAAGTAAGTAAACAAACTTTTTGATTCCATGCTGTGGAATGCTCTCAAGCAACCTTACCGCCTGATGAGGACAAAATGAACAGTCGTTTTACTACATCCATTATTCATTTCGATCATGAATTCCAATTTCCCGGATCTGACAAGACTTATCCTCCCGGCGACTACACGCTCGTTCGGGAAGACGAGGCAATTGAAGGAATCTCATGGATAGCGTATCGGTGCAAATCGATTTGCATCGATGTTCCGTCTATCGGCACGACCAAAGGGCAAACAGAACGGCATACCGTTGATCAGGACGAATTGACTGCCATGATTGACTGGGGTGGGTGATTTATTTGCGGTCCTTGCAGCTAATAATGAGGAATTAAGTCCGAGCTGTCTGACGCTCCAACAGGGTTACAGAAAATAAGGAGAGATTGATGCATAGCATATTAGATAAAAACCGTTTGAGACCCACTCAGACGGCACTGTCTCTTTGGGAGGACGAAGGAGGTGCGATCGGGAAAATGAGCAATATGGACATATGTGCTCGGCACTCTGGGGCCGAGGGATCACGGGACAAAGACAGTGCCATTTCCAAGCCTCCCTCAGAAATAGACAAGGATATGGAAACGAAGAATAGCACGACGTGTACGGCTGCCCAGATGATGGACAGATCGGAAGAAGGATCGCCAAAAGAAACCTCAGACCAGCCTCTTACAACCCCCAATGAAGAGAGAGGCTTTTTCAGCCGCAGCTCATCATGGGCTTAGTCTTTCCAAACCAGACCTGCAACGTTGACGAGGATACAGGGATCATACGATTTTCCGGATATGATGGTCTCATGGAAATCCGCTTTTCCATGACGTTTGAAACACTTGATCATCTTATGAAGGCCCATGACGAAGAGAGACAACCCCATAGGCAAGCCTTTGAAAATCTGAGATCTCGCATTCAGAATGCCGCGATGCGCGCTTATAGCAGGACCAGGAAATCTTTCTACAGATTAGGACTAGATTCGAACTTCTAGACCCGTGTTCAGCTCTTTCGCATTGAAGCTCGATAGGAGGCGAGGTCGCGGCTGGCAAGGGAGCTTGCCAAGCTAAAAATAGTCTAGAGAGGTTAACCTTGATCAGTACCTGTTTTGCAAAGGCGAAGTAACCTGCTCATAGAAAAGCGGTGCTTTGACCGCAGGAGAACCTGACATGAAAACCCCTGAATGGCTAAAACCTGGATTATATGGAGCAGTGATTGGCGCGGTATGCGTTGGTGTTATAGGATTTGCGTGGGGCGGCTGGATGACATCCTCTGGCTCCAACAAAATGGCGATGTCCATGGCTCATGACGATGTGATCGCAGCCCTTGTTCCGGTCTGTGTCGATCAGTCCAACAAAGACCTGAATCGTCAGGCGACCCTCACCAAAATCACGGACGCATCGAGTTACAAGCGACGTGACATTGTTATGGAAAGTGGCTGGGCGACTGTTCCGGGAGCAGAAAAGCCGGACCGTGATTTGGCTCAAGCCTGCCTCATTGCACTTAAGCTCGACAAATAGTCGTTTCAGACACTGGCTGTCTTTCATCTTAACCCGGGATGACCCCATATACTCGGCTCTGCAATCCATTCTGAAGACATCCGGATCGCAAAAGTCGTCTGATGCTTTGCTTGCAGGCGTCATCGCTTTTTCAATTTTGCCTTAAAAAGCATCTACCTCAAAGCCCAAAGGAGTTAGATCCGAAATCTCGCGCTTTTAGGCCGTTTCCTTGAGAAACGAGCCGAAGAGACAAATGCCTTGGAGGCACTATATGCGCATCAATCTTGGCAGCCGGCTTCATTTCAGCTTTCCGCAAGACACACCAATGGTTGCTGTTCTGAACGTCCATTATTCACATTTTGGCGACTTGGAACGTCCTGATTTTATGGTTTCCTCACCAAGTGTACCCTTGGAAAGCTATCGTGATGGCTTCGGAAACTGGTGTACCAGATTGATTGCTCCGGCCGGAGACTTCGAACTGACAACAGACGGCATATTCCGTGATAAAGGCGAACCCGATCCAGAGGCACCTGATGCAGTGCAATTCGAGGTTCAGCATTTGCCCGCCGATACGCTCGTCTATCTATTGGGGAGCCGATATTGCGAAACAGATCTTCTGTCTGAAAAAGCGTGGCAACTCTTTGAGACAACAGCGCCCGGCTGGGCTCGTGTTCAGGCCATATGTGACTTTGTTCACGGCCATGTCTCTTTCGGATATGAACATGCACGGGCGACGCGTACAGCGTCTGAAACAATGACGGAACGCAAGGGTGTCTGTCGCGACTTTACTCATCTTGCCATCACACTTTGCCGCTGCCTCAACATACCTGCACGGTATTGTACCGGCTATCTCAGTGACATTGGAGAGCAAGGCCCCTATCCCCCCGGTGATTTTGCCGCATGGATGGAAGTCTATCTCTCTGGCCACTGGTGGATTTTTGATCCGCGCAACAATACCCGGCGCATCGGACGCATTCTGGTCGCGCGCGGACGCGACGCAGCAGACGTTCCTCTGACACAGACATTTGGCAAGAACACCCTGATGAATTTCAGTGTCTGGGCCAATAAAATCCAAGAAAAACAGAGCGTGAAAATTCTCACTAAAGGCCGAAGTTGAAGACCAATCGAGATGAGTTCCAAAATAATTTTACAAACAAAAGGATGAATATGATGTCTTTCAAAGATCTGACAACCCGGGCCGCAGAGGCTGAAAAGACTAAAAAAACAGATGCGATAAAAAAGGGCTCTAAGATCACGCCAATCAATATCGCGCCTCAAAAAGCCGTCCAGAAGCAGCAAAAGCCCAAAGGCTGAGCGCTCACCTTGAAGTGATGCACACAGATGACGAGCGCATCACTTCAAAGGCAAAAACTTCTCTGGCCAATGCCATTGTTCATAGATGTTCCGTATAACGACTATCAAGGAAAGCGCATGCCAGATCAAAGCAACGGATCCAACAGTGAAGGGCCATGGAGCCCCAAGAACCGTTCCAACCCAAACAACTTAAACACTTTTTTCGGACAGGGACGCTCACCATTTGGAGACATATTCCCCAATGGACCGCCCCCCTTGCGCACGGTGATTATCGCTGGCGCCGTGATTCTGGCAGCACTGTTTGCATGGTCTTCATACTTCACCGTTCCTAGCGACTCGATTGCCGTCGTGCAACGGTTTGGAAAATATTCTTCCGAAGTCCCTTCTGGTCTCCATTTCAAGCTCCCCTTCGGTGTCGACGAAGCAACGATCGTCCCGATCAAGCGGCAGTTGAAACAGGAATTTGGCTTCACCACACCGGGCGCCAACGACGCCTACCAAACCCCGACGGACGGCCGCTTGGAAACAGAAATGGTCACCGGAGATTTGAACGCTGCTCTGGTTGAATGGGTTCTGCAATACCGAATTTCGGATCCGGTCAAGTTTTTGTTTGAGGTGCGCGAGCCCCGGGCAACACTACGCTATGTTTCTGAATCCGTAATGCGTGAGGTTGTCGGAGATCGCACGGTCGATGAAGTTATCACCATCGGAAGACAAGAAATCGAAAGTGAAGCCCTTTTGAAGATGCAGGCACTCTCTTCAAAATATGCAATGGGAATCAGCATCGATCAGGTTCAGCTCAAGAATATCAATCCACCCGGACCGGTTCAGTCTTCTTTCAACGAGGTAAACCAGGCTCAACAGGAAAAAGAGCGGCTCATAAACGAGGCACGCCGCGAGTACAACAAAGTTATTCCACTCGCTGAAGGCGAGAAGGATCAGCGGATCCGCGAAGCTGATGGATATCGGCTGAAACGCGTCAATGAAGCCGAGGGAGATGCTGCCCGGTTCACCGCGCTCTATTCCGAATACAAGAAGGCTTCCGAGGTTACCCGCCGTCGGATTTACATCGAAACTATGCAGTCTGTTCTTCCGGGCATCAAGTCCAAGATCGTAGTCGATCAGACGACAGGCAGCATTTTGCCGCTCCTCAATCTCGGCGGACAAAAAGGAAGCCAGCCATGAAAATCACATCCGCAATTCTAGGACTGGTCGCCATCGCTTTGGTCTATGCTATCAGTGGTTCGCTATACACCGTCAGCGAAGTGGAACAGGCCATTGTTACCCAGTTTGGAAAGCCCGTGGGTAAGCCGATTGTCACTGCCGGATTGAAGATCAAAATCCCTTTCATTCAAGAAGTACATCCGATCGACCGGCGGGTTCTTGAATGGGATGGAAGTCCCTCCGATATGCCGACCAAGGACAAGCTCTATATCTCGGTCGATCTCTTTGCACGCTGGCGGATTGTAGAACCTCTTCAGTATTTTCTACGCTTGCGAGATGAGCGCAGTGCCCAGTCTCGCCTTGACGACATTCTCGGTAGTGAGACCCGCAATGCGGTTGCCAAGCATGAGTTAATCGAGATCATTCGAACGACCAAGGATCGGACCCCCTTACGTGACACGCTTCTAACGGACGAAGAACGAGCGCAGGATATTGGCGCACTGGTGCCAATCAGCAAAGGCAGAGCCCTTGTAGAAAGACAGATATTTGAGGCTGCGGCAGAGAAAGTTCGTGTCTTCGGTATTGAGCTTCTCGATATCCGCTTCAAGCGCATCAATTATAACGAAAGCGTGCGGCCGAAAATCTATGATCGTATGATCTCTGAGCGGCGCCAGATCGCTGAACGCTTCCTGTCCGAAGGAAACGGCGAAGCGGCACGAATTCGAGGAAATCGCGTAAGAGATCTGAACAAGATTCAGTCTGAGGCCTATCGAGCGGTTGAGGAGATCAGAGGTGTGGCAGATGCAACGGCCGCTAATATCTATGCGAAGGCATATAATACCGACCTCCAGACCGTTGAATTCTATGAATTTACCCGGACGCTGCAGGCCTACAAAGACATTATTTCCGGAGAAACAACTCTCGTTCTTTCAACAGACAGTGACCTATTCAAGTTCATCAGAACAATGAAAGCGGCTACTCCTTCGGAGACAGCCCCCGATGGGGTTTTGGGAACAAAGAGGCAAGATCAATAGCGACGAGAGCTTCAGTTCAACAGTCATTTGCCTGTCAGATGTGGCATCTCCGTTCTTGAAGACAATGTCCAGAGTTGCAAGGCATCCAACTTGGATCAGCAGAAAAAGGTTCGGTTTGTATCTCTTCAAATGAGCGGACTGCTATCGGCTCGGAGGGCCTCGTGTATCCAGAAATGTCTAGTCTTGCAGCGGGAAGCTTCCACATTTGGATGACATATGCGTTGGTGATTGTCGCGATCCTTGGGTTTGCGATTGATCGCATTAAAGTTGAAATAACGGCTCTCGTCCTTTTGGTTGCCTTGTTGCTGCTGTTTGAACTCATTCCGTTGAGAAGTCCTGACGGAAAAATCCTTCTGGATACCAAAGACCTATTGGCGGGATTTGCAAACCCCGCCCTGATTGCCGTTCTGGCGTTGCTTGTTCTTGGCAATGGTTTGTGGAGAGCCGGGGCGTTGGACTGGGTAATTAAACAGTTGTTCCAAAGAACGGGTAAAAGCTACAAGGGCGCCATTTTCATTTGTTTTGTCGCTGTTTTCATAGCCAGTCCTTTCGTCAATAACACGCCGGTCGTCGTGATCTTCATTCCGATTCTTGAAACAATCGTTCAGCGGTTTTCTAAATCACCGAGCAGCGTCATGATGTCATTGTCTTTCATCGCCATTCTCGCGGGCATGACGACATTGGTTGGGTCTTCCACCAACCTGCTTGTGTCCGGAACCATGGTGGAACTGGGACAAAAGCCACTTGAATTCTTCGGGTTCTTTGTTCCGGGCCTTGTTCTTGCCAGTGTTGGCCTCATGTATCTCTGGGTTGCCACCCCCTATTTGCTTCCAAGGAGATCTTCGCCCGCCCAACGTTTCATGTCAGGTAATCATCGAAGATTCATCACACAGTTTACAGTCGGAAATGAAACAAAGCTGATCGGAGCACGGATCTGCTTCAATCTCTTGAGCATTCGAGGGGCACGCCTCATTCTTGTGCTAAGAGGAGAGCAGCGCCTCGTCCCGCCTTATCAAGACCTCGAAATCCACGAAGGCGACACCCTTATCGTAATGGGAACTCACGATGCTTTAGCTGAAGCCCAAACAAAATTCCCAAAGCTGATTTTTGCAACATCGGGCAAGAGGGGTCATACTTCGAGTAGAGAAGAAAAGGCTTTGCTTGCAAACGATCAAGTTGTCGTCGAGATCATGGTCGCGCCAGGCTCACAACTCGTTGGTCAGTCGATTGAAGAGGCAAACTTTCGCTCCCGCTATGGCTGTCTTGTCCTCGGGGTTGAGCAGCATTCTCGAATAACCCGCATTCTGACAGGACGAACTCTTCTGGAAGGTGATGTCCTGGTAGTACAAGGTGACCGTGAAGTTGTGGAACGCATGCGAAAACACTCCGGAGTTGTCGTTCTGGATGGGACGGCACGTCCCCTGCCGGGAGCTCAAGCGGCAAAGATGGCGGGAGCAATTTTTGTCGGCGTCGTCCTTCTCAGCGTGTCCGGTCTCCTACCAATCGCAGCAGCTGCAGTCTTCGGTGTTATGCTCATGCTCCTGACCGGAGTGCTGACACTCGAACAAGCCGTGAACTCTCTAGATCGGCAGATTTACTTGATGGTGGGAGCCTCATTGGCTCTTGGCTTGGCCATGCTAAAAAGCGGCGCAGCCGCTTATCTTGCTGATGGTGTTATCGGATTGATTGGAAATGCCGGGCCTGCCGTTATCCTTTCGATGTTGTTTCTCCTGATAGCTATTCTCACGAATGTGCTATCCAACAACGCGACAGCAATCTTGTTCACACCAGTATCCATAGAGTTGGCAACTGGACTAGATGCAGATCCAATGCCATTCGCATTGGCCGTTTTGTTTGGAGCAAACTGTTCATTCGCAACGCCCATAGGCTACCAGACTAATCTACTTGTTATGGGGCCGGGATATTATCGTTTTAGCGATTTTGCGCGTGTGGGATTGCCACTAATTGTCATTTTATGGGCAACCTTCAGTATATTCATGCCATGGTACTATGGATTTTAAACTATCGCAGTCAGGATGAGCATTCACTCCATCCGATTTTAATGACATTCAACATTCTGCAGTGAGCCCCAAGTTTGGACCGCCGGGAATTATATTTTTCCGGCTTTCATCACAGTGACGGGCTGGTTACGCCACCGGGATTATGCAGAGCAATCGGAACGTTGTATCCGATTGCTGAATGAGGCCGATCCTCATTGTACAACCGGGTTTAACAAAACCCATAAGACCAGACAACGGCGCGTGCTTTATGAATATCATGCCTGGTCCGGGCAAGAAGTCCTGATCGAAAAGATCGTAAACAAGGCGGGTATTCAAATTGCTCGATGTCACCAGGTCGGTGATACGTCCAATATCGCACTCGAGATTCCCCTTTGGATGTTTGATCGGCAGACTTGTTTGTCGGTTCAAGTATGCCATTACCCACGTGTCGATGTGTCTGGTTTATCAGCGCTACATTTTCTTCTTGCCCAGATTGCCAAGGCCAGTGAACTCGATTTGTCTTCGAGTGCCCATGGTTTGAGCGCAGACTTTATGTCTGGTGATCAGAATCAGGGAGGTGATAATGCGTCGATTTCAACCAAGCCCCGAGCAACAGTTAAATCTATTCAGTCCATTGGAGGGACCGTACCACCCTCAGACGCCGCACTGGCAAACGCTGCCGCAGGAGACGCGCATCAAAATAACCAGATTAATGGCGCGAATGATGATGGAACACGGAGCCAATCACGCGTCAAAAGCAAGCATTGGCCAGGACATTCCACTCTTGGAGAAGGAGAGCGGTAATGTCTGAGAAGATTGAGCATCATCATCTGGAACGCAAAGCAATCGTTTATGTACGCCAGTCCTCAGTTCACCAGGTTCTACACAATAGAGAAAGCAGCACGCTTCAATATGCAATGCGAGACCGTGTCAGCCAATTGGGCTGGTCGCATATAGAAGTGATTGATGACGACCTTGGCCGTTCCGCCTCAGGCAGCGCGGAACGGGCTGGCTTTGATCGCATGGTTGCGGAAGTATGCCTTGGCAAAGTTGGAGCCGTTGCTGCTCGTGAAGTGTCCCGGTTTGCTCGTAATAGCCGGGACTGGCAACAATTGATCGAGATGTGTCGCGTTGTTGATACCGTATTGGTTGATCAGGAGACCATCTATGCGCCTCGTCAAAGCAATGATCGCCTACTGCTTGGCTTAAAAGGATCGCTCAACGAATATGAGCTTGATCTTCTGCGACAACGGTCACTGGCTGCTCGCTATGCAAAAGCAAAACGGGGAGAATTAATTGTCTCTGCACCCGTTGGGTTTGTGAAGGCTGGAGATCGCCTAGAGAAAGATCCCGACAGAAGGGTCCAAGAGGCCATCAAATTGGTGTTCGACAAAGTCTTGGAACTGGGCAGCGCTCGACAAGCATTGCTCTGGTTCCTCGAACATGGACTTGAGTTGCCAGCCAAGCAGCAAGATGGCCAGACTATTTGGCGCAGACCTTATTACCAAACAATCCACCGCATGATTACAAATCCTGCCTACGGTGGAGCATATGCCTATGGTAAAACAAAAGCTGTGGCAGGCTATAATGGCTTCGGCATGCAGATGAAGCATGAACATCGACCGCGCGATGAATGGCTCGCGCTCATGCCCGGCACTCATGAGGGATATGTTACCTGGGAGCAGGCAGAGGCAATACGTAAAATGGTGAGTGAGAACGTGCCATCAAGCAAACATCATGGTGCCGCCAAGCATGGCAATGCCGTGCTGGCAGGCATAGTACGTTGCCGGCGCTGCGGTCGTAAACTATCTGCTCGCTATTCCGGCACCAAGCACAACATTCCGCGTTATTCCTGTTGTCGCGGACAGCTCGACAATGGTGACCCCAAATGCATTGCTTTCGGCGGCCTGCGTGTTGACGATGCAATCGAGCAAACTTTGTTACAGGTTGTCGAACCTGGGGCACTCGAAGCTGCGTTGAAAGCCCGAATGGAAGCCAAAGAGAGGCGGGATCAAGTTCGTGAAGCCTTGTGTCGGGATCTGGAGGCCGCACACTATGAAGTCGATAGAGCCTTTCGGCAATATAACGCCATAGATCCAGAGAACCGACTGGTCGCTGGTGAGCTGGAAAAGAGATGGAAATACATGGTCCTGCTATTTCGACCAAATTTTAGCCTGAATAAGGTGGATCTGATTATCTGTTCAGGCAGCCAGTTTTGTTGTTCCATTCATCGTGTTGTAGGCCTCATTCGGGGTCAGAATGCCATGGGAAGAATGGGGGCGTAGTTCGTTATAGTAGGAGATCCATTTTCCAATGCCAGCCCTTGCTTCTGATCCCGTCTCAAATGCATTGAGATAGATGCACTCGTATTTGATAGATCGCCAGAGCCGTTCGATCATCCGGTTATCGACCCAGCGCCCACGTCCGTCCATGGAGACCTTCACT
>NZ_FOVR01000022.1:36221-37206 GCF_900115225.1 Cohaesibacter marisflavi
TGAATAAGGTGGATCTGATTATCTGTTCAGGCAGCAACTTTGCGCCGTAAACTCATAAAAGTTGTTTGATTTCAGTCGAGATTGTGATTCAAGGGTTCCAGACTAAGGAGCCTCGCATGACACGCCGCCGTTATGAATTAACCGACTTTGAATGGTCCGTTATCGAACCTTTGTTACCGAACAAATCTCGGGGTGTTGCCCGTGTTGATGATCGTCGGGTGCTGAATGGTATCCTTTGGCGTTTTCGCACCGGTTCCCCCTGGGCCGATATCCCCGAACGATATGGTCCTTATACGACCTGCTACAATCGGTTTGTCCGTTGGCGTAAAGCTTGTATCTGGGATCGACTTCTTCAAGCGGTTTCCGAGGCTTATGACGGCGACATCATCATGATCGATAGTTCTTATGTTCGGGTCCATCAACACGGTGCCACGGCAAAAAGGGGGATCAGGATGATGGTTGCATGGGACGCTCCAGGGGCGGCTTGACCACCAAGATCCACGCTTTGGTCGATGCAGAAGGCGGACCAATTGACCTGCGCCTGAGTGCCGGACAAGTCCATGACAGTCGCCCTGCTGATGACATGCTCGACATCATGAGAGCCAATACAATCATCCTTGCGGATAAGGCTTATGACAGTAACGCCATCCGGGCAAAAGCCAAAGAACGGGGCGCTTGGGCGAATATCCCGCCCAAACGAAATCGCAAGGCATCCGTGACCTTTTCAAAATGGGTCTATAAACAGCGCAATGCAGTGGAGCGCTTCTTCAACAAAATCAAGCAGTTTCGCGCCATCGCCACCAGATATGAGAAGAACCCGCTAAACTTTCTGGCTGCTATCAAACTCGTCGCAGCACTTGTCGGGATCAGAAGTTTATGAGTCTACGGCCTAGAAGATTGGAGGGAAAGGACGATGGTTGACCATAAACACTACACCTATCGCGTTACATGGTCTGACGACGATGAAGAGTATGTGGCTCTTTGC
>NZ_FOVR01000006.1 GCF_900115225.1 Cohaesibacter marisflavi
CATTTGGCACGATCACCGTGCCCGCATCCTTCTCCGCCATCGGCAGGCAAAGATCAGGCTTGCCTTCGCGCTGTTCAATGACAAGGAAGTGGAACAGTTCGCCGGTTACCATCAGAGGATCAAGATAGCCCAGTTCCTTCTCGATATCGGCGGCTTCATCACGCGGATAGCCCGGCACGATGCGGTCAACCAGCGTGTTGAAGAAGGCATTCTTGCTTTCCAACCAGCTCATGAAATCTGCACCCAGATCCCAGTCCTTGGCATGCTGATGCACGCATTTTTCCAGCTCATCGGCATTGTGGTCGATCAACTCGCACGGCAGGAAGTGGAAGCCCGGAGCATCGACGCCGCCGCATGTGTTGAAGCGTTCCAGCAGCAGACGGGTCACCTTGGCCGGATAGGAAGCCGGTGGCGTGTCCGTTGCCTTGCAATCGGCATTGTAAACGATGCCGGCTTCGGTGGTGTTGGAGACCACGGCCACAAAGTCGGTGTTACGAGCCAGCGCCAGAACCTCGTCCCACTGTTTGACAGCATTCAGTTCACGACGAACGGCTGAGATGAGGCGGGCATCAGACACAGCCTCTCCATCCGGGCCAACGCCACGGGAGAGAACCGTGTAAACACCATCGCTGTCATTGAGCGAAATCGGCACACCGCCATCAATCGGGCGGACAATGACGACGCCATAGTCGCTGCCGCAATCTTCATTCATGCGATCGATTTTCCAATCCATGAAGGCTCTCAGGAAGTTGCCCTCACCAAACTGGATGATCCGTTCTGTCGGACGAGCCCGGCCTGCAAGATTGCTCTCATTCACGCGTTGCATATTCAGTATCCTTCTGAATTCTTCTACTTGATAGGCTTTCGGCGCCCCTCTGGGGCACCGAAGAGGCGGTTCTTACATCACCGCGCCGATATGCCAGGGAATAAACTCGTTATCGCCAAGGCCGAGGGCTTCCGATTTGGTCGGCGCACCTGAGGCAACCTTGAGGATCTCTTCCACGATCTCGGCACCCTTCTGCTCCAATGTCACGCCTTCAGAGAGGATGTCACCGCAGTTGATGTCCATGTCATCCGGCATGGAAGCGAACAGATGATCGTTGGAAGCCACCTTGATGGTCGGGGCTGGCTTGGAGCCATAGGCAGAGCCGCGCCCGGTGGTGAAGATGATCATATGCGCGCCGCCTGCAATCTGGCCGGTACCGCAAACCGGGTCATAGCCCGGGGTATCCATGAAGACGAAGCCATGCTCGGTCACACGTTCGGCATAATCATAGACAGCCGTCAGCGGAGCAGAGCCAGACTTGGCCGTTGCACCAAGAGATTTTTCCAGAATGGTGGTCAGGCCGCCAGCCTTGTTACCCGGGCTCGGGTTGTTGTCGAGGCTACCCTTATGCATCTCAACATAGTCTTCCCACCAGTGGATCTGGGAGACCAGCTTGTCACCCACTTCCTTGCTCACGGCACGACGCAGAAGAAGCTGCTCAGCGCCATAAATCTCAGAAGTTTCGGACAGGATCGAAGTTGCCCCAAGACCAACAAGCATATCGGAGGCCACGCCAAGAGCCGGGTTGGCGGTGATGCCAGAGAATCCATCGGATGCACCACACTGCAGAGCGATCTTCAGTTCCGAGGCCGGGCACTCTTCACGCTTGGCCTTGTTCAGCTCAGGCAGCAGTTCGCGCACCTTGGCCTTTACGGCATCGATGGTTTTGCGCGTGCCGCCCTCTTCCTGAATGGTCATTGAGATGAAGCGATCCATCAAGCTCTGGTTCGGATCGTCGAAATTCTCGCGCATCTTGGAAATCTGCATGACTTCACAGCCTAGGCCGATGAACAGGGCCATACCCACATTCGGATGGGTCGCATGCCCCCAGAGAACCTTGTCGAGAATCTCGAAGCCAAGACCCTTGTTGTTCATGCCGCAGCCGGATTCATGGGTGAAGATCGCAACACCGTCAACATTCTCATAGGCGTCGAACGCGCCTTCAATTTGCAGCTCCTGAGCGGCGCGATGCACAACTGTAGAAGAGCAGTTCACCGTGGAGCACAAGGCGACATAGTTACGCGTGCCGATTGTGCCGTTGGCACGTTTATAGCCCATGAAGGTACGGGCTTCCAGATTGGGGACAGCAGCTTTAGCCGCTTCATAATCGCAACCGATCTCGTAATTCTGACCATGGTCAGAGAAGGCACAGTTGTGAGAATGCACATGCTCGCCAGCTCCAATCGGCTGGGTAGCGCGGCCGATGATCTGGCCGAACTTGATGATCGCTTCGCCCTGTTCATGTGCCTTGCGAGCAATCTTGTGCCCCGGCATGATGTTGCTCTCAAGCGGCGCACCAAGCTCAAGGGGATCTTCACCCTTTTTCGCTCCATGAGGCAATACCGCTATCGTGTCCATTGGGTTCAAAACAATCGGTGGTCTCTTGCTCATTCTCCCGCAGCCCTTTCGTAAATTCATTGCCCGCGTCTCGCGTTTTGGCCGGCTTTTAGTCGATTTAGACTGGTCCTACACCGCCAACGCATCGCATATCGAGCCGATTTTCGTCACGAAGAAGCAATTTCAGGCGTAAAACCGACCATCAGACGCATCCTTAATTCATCCTATGAATATCGGTTTTCTTATGATTTTGTCAAGAATATTTGCCTTGAAATCCCTGAAAATTACGAAAACATCCAATGTATAGCAGGTCTATTTTTAGGTGATTTTGATGGCTTCTAGACGCGCGTGCGTCTTTCCGCTCACTGACAACCGATGCCTCATAGCAAGCAAAAGACAATACGACCAAATAAAACCGGAATGACTGACAAGCCGTTTCATAGTATCTCACGAACGAGAAGACAATGCCTGCCCCAAATGATATACACAATAACACTTAGACCACAAATGAAAGACAAGTAATTAATATCAATGGCATTTTATTATTTCATAAAAATTGCAAATAGTGCAATCTGATCATTTACATTTTAGATATATTCCAATTTTCGAAGCTGGATGTTAATTTCATTACCAACAATAATTCAAAAGCAACTTTTAAAACAATACAACACGCTAGGCAGCATTTTTGCCTTCAAGCAGCAACGATACCGAAGGATTTTTCATGGCTCAGGGCACCATCTTTGCATCCAACACAGGCATTAGGCAGTGGCTTCAGGTTTTCGACGAGAACGGAGACGCACCCGTCAACACGCCCACACGCGTTTCCATCGAAAACTTTGACGGATCTTTGACCACTTTGAACGGCACTGGTTTTACGTTCGACGCTCAGGACTACCTGACCGGAGGGACGCTGACTTCTGTTCAATACACCAATGCCAATGGCAGCACCGTCTATGCAACGATCAGCGGATTTTCTCTCCCCTTCTCGCAATGGGGCAGTGTGTCCGAGCTTGACGCTCTGTTTGAAATCATCTTGAGCGGCTCAGATACCTTGAACATTGAGGCTGTAGGCACTGATGCCGAACCATTTGAACTGGATGGTTATAACGGCAATGACACACTCAATGGTGGCTCCGGCGCAGACAAGATGTGGGGCGATTCTGGTGCAGATATCCTCAATGGCAACGGCGGTGACGATATACTCATCGGCGGTCAGGGCAATGACACCCTGAATGGGGGTGCCGGTTTCGATCAGGTCTATTATAACAATCACTATCAATATGGCGGCACCAATGCCATCACCGTCAGCATTCAGAACGGAACCATCAACGACGCCTATAACAATGTCGATACCTTCACGGGCATCGAATCCTTCCGCGGAACAAGGTATGACGACACCTTCATTGGCGCCAACCAGGACTATGCCCGTTATCAGGGACTGGCCGGCAACGACACCTTCCAGGGTGGTTCCGGTTATGATGCCCTAGATTATCGCAAGGATGCTTTCAATGAGGACGAGAACGGCCTCACAGGAACCTCCGGCGTTACCGTCAACCTCATAACCGGCAAGGCAATCGATGGCTTTGGAGACACAGACACGCTCTCCAGCATTGAAGAAGTCCGCGGCACCGATTATGCCGACACTCTCATTGGTGCCGCCGCCGGCGAACGCCTGCGCGGCGAAGATGGCGACGACACCCTTCGGGGCAATGGTGGAGATGACGTCCTAGAAGGTGGCAATGGCGCAGACAGGCTGATTGGCGGCGCCGGCATTGACATTATGACCGGCAACAATGGCGACGACATCTATTATGTCAATGCTTATGGCGACACGGTAAATGAAGTGGCATTTCAGGGCATAGATCTGGTTATCAGTTCTTCCAACTACAATCTGAAAGCCAACAGCCAGTATATCGAGAATATAACCCTGACGGGCAATGCTAATCTCAATAGCACCGGCAACATGCAAGCCAACACCATGACCGGCAACTCGGGCAACAACACCCTGAGAGGCCTCGTAGGTAACGACACCCTTATCGGTAAGGGCGGTGCTGATGTGCTCATTGGCAATCAGGGCAATGATACGCTGATCGGCAATCTCGGCAATGATACGCTTAACGGTGGCCTCGGCCTTGATACCATGTCGGGCAATCTTGGCAATGACACCTACTATGTCGATGCGTACGGAGACAAGATCAATGAAGCCGCCAATCAAGGCGTCGATCAGGTCTTCAGTTCGTCAAACTACAATCTCAAGGCCAACAGCCAGCATATCGAGAATATTACGCTGATCGGCAAAGGCAACATCAACAGCACCGGCAACATGCAAGACAATAAGATGGTCGGAAACATGGGCAATAACACGCTCAACGGTCTTGCTGGCAACGACACCCTCATAGGCAAGGGCGGAGCAGATACCCTCAACGGCCACATTGGCAATGATACACTCAGCGGCAATCTGGGCAACGATAAGCTCTTTGGTGGCAACGGGGCTGATAAACTCTACGGCCATCAAGGTGCAGACATCCTGAACGGGGGCAACGGCAATGATATCCTCAACGGGGGCGTAGGAAACGACACTCTCTATGCGGCATCCGGCGCAGACAGATTGATCGGCAGCCTCGGCGCAGACTCCATGTATGCTGGCGTGGATAATGGCGTTGACACATTTATTTTCAACTCCATCAACGACAGTAAAGTTGGCGATGCCCTGCATGACACGATCTACGGCTTCGATAACGGGGAAGATAAGATTGATCTCTCCGGCATCGACGCCGACAGCGCCACGGGAGCCAATGATGCTTTTGCTTTCACCGGCACCACAGCAACGGCAAATTCTGTCTGGTATGAAAACGACGGTTCCGACATCATGCTCTATGCGGATGTGAATGGAGACACCACGGCAGACTTTGAAGTGCGCCTGGTCGACACCAGTGCCCTTACAGCTGCAGATATCACCCTTTAATGAAGGGCCCAGCCTTACAGCCCGGCGCGCATTCTGCCTGCCGGGCTGCAATCAACACACAATCTGACGGCTCACCGACTTATTCAAGCAAGCCCGCAAGAACCTCCCTATCAGCTTTGCGCAGGCTCCAACTGCATACCGAGCTGGGCATAGCCTTTGCCGCGCACAAGCCACCCCCATTCATTGCGATTAGCCAGCGGTTCTGATTGCGCCTCTCTCAGTTGCCGGTATATCCTTGCGGCATCGCTGTCTTGCGAAAATGAAGGCGGCAAACAACAGGAGGTGATATGTCAGTGCAAGATCAAAAACTGGTTCGTTGGGGCATTCTTGGCTGCGGTGATGTCACCGAGAAAAAGAGCGGCCCAGCGCTGCAAAAGACCGAGAGATCAGAGCTTTGCTGCGTCATGCGACGCGATCCTGATAAGGCCGCCGACTATGCCAAGCGGCACGGGGTGGCTAACTGGACGGCGGATGCGGACGCACTCATTCAAAACCCTGATCTGACAGCCATCTATATCGCGACACCGCCTCACACGCACGCCGATTATGCCATTCGCGCCATGCGAGCGGGCAAGGATGTTCTGGTCGAAAAGCCCATGGCGCTCACGCCGCAAGAATGCCGAACCATGGAGGCGATTGCCAAGGAAACCGGGCGCAAACTCTGCGTTGCCTACTATCGGCGCGCGCTGCCACGGTTTGAAAAACTGCGTCAGATCGCCAAAGACGGCACAATCGGTGCCCTGCGCATGATTGAAGTACGCCAATTGATGCGTGCCGAGGATGGCCCCGGGCATCATTGGAAAACCGATCCGGCCATCAATGGCGGCGGTCTGTTCGTCGACATGCAATCGCACACGCTCGACTGGCTAACCTATTTGTTTGGTACGCCAGCCTCTGTCGCTGGCCTTACCAAAACACAAGGGCAAAACACCAAGGCCGAAGATCTGGTGACCTTCATGCTGGATTATGGAGCCTTTCCAGCGATCGGCCTCTGCGCTTACGCGTCAGGAGAAAATGAGGAACGGGTTACGCTTCATGGCGAAAAGGGTGTGGCCAGCATGCGATTCTTTGCCCCCTCTCCCATCTCACTCACCATCGAGGGCACGGAGCAACTGATCGAGCTTGAAGACCCTCAGCATGTGCACCAGCCCTTCATTGAGCGCGTCGTAGCGCATTTTCTTGATAGCGCCCCCAATCCCTGCTCCCCAGCCGAGGGCATTAGAGTCTCCGAGTTGACCGAGGCGATTTTGAAGGGAACGCACTAAGCCTCCCGTCCTCTTGATAGACAAAACCCGCCCCAACAAACAAAACCCGCAAAGGCGCCAGCAGCGCCCTTGCGGGTTGAAAGATGAGAACGGGCCGCCTTTTAGCAAAGGCAGCCCGTCTAATTTTCAGATCAGCGCAGTTCGTTGATCGGAATGACGTCCATGTCATCAAAGGTCTGGTTCTCACCACCCATTGCCCAGATGAAGGTATAGGCGCAGGTGCCGCAACCAGCATGAATGCTCCAGGACGGGCTGATCACAGCGTCACCGTTATGCATCATGAGATGGCGGGTCTGATCGCCCTCACCCATCATATGGAACACGGCCTGATCTTCAGGCAGGTTGAAATAGGTGTAGATCTCCATGCGACGCTCATGGGTGTGCGCTGGCATGGTGTTCCAGACATTGCCCGGCTCCAACTGGGTCAGGCCCATGGACAGCTGGCAGGTTTCCAGAACGTCCGGATGGATGAACTGGTTGATGACGCGCTTGTTGCAGTTTTCCTGATCGCCCAGCGGAACCTTCTTGGCATCGGCGATTTTGAGGAAGGTGGTCTTGCAGGATTTATGCGCCGGAGCGCTGACCATGTAGAATTTCGCCGGGTTAGACCCGTCAGCGCTCTGGAAGGTCACTTCCTTGGTGCCGCGCGTGATATAGAGGCAATCCTGGAAATCGAGCGTATAGCTGACTCCATCAGCAACAATGGTGCCGGTATTACCGAGATTGAAAATACCGATTTCACGCCGTTCCAGAATATAGTCGGTGCCGAATGTCTTCATGCATTCGATGCCTTTGTCCAGAGGAACGGTTTCGCTAACAGGCATGCAGCCGAAGGTGACCATGCGGTCGACATGGCTGTAGACGGCCTGAATGGTATCGGCAACATAAAGATTAGTGATCTTGAATTCTTCGGCGACCTCTTCCGTGGTCATCCGTTTGAAGTGTTTCTGATTAACGGAATAGCGGATATCCATTAGGCATCTCCTTTGCGTGTTCGCTCAAATCGGTATGGTCATCTACCAGTTGGTAACAACGAAAATGAATCCATACATCCATTCATACTCTTCATATTTCCTGCGCCAAGAGAAAAGTCGCATTTAATTGTCCTGTTTTCGACAATCAACAACTCTCAAGGAGTGAAACCGTCATCAAACCGGCAGCAATCCTGCTGCATTTGCGACACCCACACGGGCCGTTTTCTCTCTTGCCAGCACTTCCACCCGAACTCTTCTCTTGTTGCAGGGACACTCAAGGCCTCATGCCATCAAGCCTGATCCACCGGTCATGATGGCTGGTTTGACGAACAGAGGCTTCGGGCGCCAAGAGCGTTCAGCACAATGGGCCAACCTCAGGCCTTGGCCGGCTCCATTGCAATCTTGACCACAATCTTTCGGACCTGAGATGCTTCTCCTGCCGAGCAGCCTGGGCGATGCACATCCCACGGATAAAAGACTGCATAGGTCCCCTCGGACATTGCCAGCATGCTTTCTTCTTTCAGTCCGTCGAGGAAATAGACATCATTCTGTTCGAGCAGATCCTCGACCACATTCGGGGCCTTGGAAAGGGCTGTCGTTCCGATCAGTTCCGTACCCTTGGCGACATACTGAATATCGATGTAGCGTTTATGCGCTTCGGGTCTGGCTTCATCCTTCGGCTTGGGCTCGTAATCCTGCACCATGGCAAACATCCGGTCCCCGTCGATTTCATTACGCCCTTCGGGCAACGCTACCAAATCGGTTTCTGCGAGGAAACGAAGCCCCTCAAGGATGGTCTGAGGCAGCGTCGAAGCAACCTCGGACAAGTTATCAAGTCGACCATATATCACAAGACCAGTCTCCTAACTGTTTGACGGTCCGGCCACTTGGGGCCGGACCGTGCGGGGTGATTGACACTCTACCGGTCAGAGGGAGGATAAATCAGGCTCTTAGAGCTGATTGACCGGGTAATGAACAGGTTCACCCTTAGCAAACCGCACAGCTTCCTCAGCAACCTTGCGCTTGAGTTCAGCAGAGGACTCTTCTGAATAATAAGCCATGTGCGGGGTAATAAAGACATTGTCCATATCCAGAAGGCGCGATGTCTTGTCGATTGGCTCGGCAGAAATGCAATCCAGCCCGGCGCCACCAAGGGCTCCGGCTTCCAGCTGGACAGCCAACGCTTCTTCATCAATGATGCCGCCACGGGCGGTATTGATAAGGATGGCACCCTGCTTCATGCTTTTGAGCTTGTCGGCATCGATCAGATTCCGCGTCTCATCGGATAGAGGGCAATGAACAGAGACAACGTCGCTCTTGCTCAGCAACTCTTCCAGGCTAACCTGCTTGACGCCGGGGATCTTGGTTTCAAGATCTGTTCTATTCAGATCATGAACCAGAACTTCCTTGCAGAGCGGCAGAGCCTTCTTGGCGAACAGTCCGCCAATGCGGCCAACACCCAAAACGCCAACGGTCATTTCGGAAATCCGACGGATCGGGGCCATCTTGCGGAAGTCCCACTCGCGATTGCGGGTGTGGCTGACAGTGGCCGGGATCTTCCGGATCAGCGCCATCATCAGAGCAAGAGCATGGTCGGACACTTCATGCATGCCATAATCAGGCACGTTGCAAACCTGCACGCCATGACGGGTTGCCGCTTCAAGATCGACATTGTCGACACCAACGCCATACCGCACGATCTGCTTGACTTCCGGCAGAGCCGTGAAGACGCGGTCATCAAACTTGCCATACTGGTTGAGAATGATGTTACCGCCCTTGCATTGTGCGATCACCTCATCCTCGGTACGAGCGGCCATATGGGTAAAATCCAGACCGGCCTCAGCGAGCACATCTTTTTCGATCTGCATCGACTCGTGGTCACAATCAGATACGATGACTTTCATAAGCTTATCTTTCACTTTCAAAATGCGGCGCGATTAGCGGCCCAGATATCCGCCGTCGACGGGGATGATGGTGCCATTCACATAGTCGGAAGCCCCAGAGGCAAGGAACAGCAGCGGCCCCTTCATGTCATCCGGCGTGCCCCAACGATGGGTCGGGATGCGCGCAGAAATCTCGGCATTCCGGCCTTCATCAGCCAGCAGAGCCGTATTCATGTCGGTTGCCATGTAACCCGGAGCCAGTGCGTTGATGCAGATGCCTTGGCTGGCCCATTCATTCGAAAGCGCCTTGGTCAACTGGGCAATGCCGCCCTTGCTGGCCGCATAGGCCGGAACGGTATAGCCACCAAAGAAGCTCAGCAGCGACGCGATGTTGACGATCTTACCACGCCCTTTTGGCAGCATCACGCGGGCAGCCCGCTGGCAGAGATCGAAGACAGCAGTCAAGTTGACTTCCAGAACGGCATTCCAGTCATCAAGCGGAAATTCCTCGCTCTTGTGACGCTTCTGCACGCCCGCTGCGGTGACCAGAATATCCAGATCGCCGCCCAATGCTTCGAGCGCCTTGTTAAAGCCCTCTTCGCGGGCCTTGGCGTCTGCCAGATCCACGGTCAGACCATGGCAGGTAAATCCGCGATCACAAAATTCTTTGGCCACATCATGCACGCTGGCACCCGAGCCAAAGATGACCACTTCAACACCGGCTTCAAGAAGCACTTCGGCCATACCTTTGCCAAGCCCGCGCGTACCGCCCGTTACAATGGCTTTCTGACCTTTTACGTCATATGGGTTCATAATTTAGTCTTTCTGAATTTCTTATGCCTGACAATCGACGAGAACCTTGACCGTGTTGACGGCCGGATCTGCGATCATGTCGAAGATGCCTTCGGATTCGGAGAGCGGAACAATCTGGGTCACCACTTTTTCAAGGTCTTCGGCAATGGTCTGCGCATAGGCAACAGACATTTCGAATTCCTGCTTGGTGTAGACGCGTGAGCCGATCAGGAGCTGTTCCTTGAAGTTCATGTCGCGCAAATCAACCGGACGTTCTTCCTTGTGAATGCCAGTCATGCAGATGGTGCCACCGATACGGCAAAGCTTGGTCATTTCAGCTGCCGAGCTTGGAGCGCCGGAACATTCGAACACGATGTCCACGCCTTCTTCGTTGGTGGTCTCGTTGATATAGTCAACAAGATTGGTGTCTCTCACATTGACAGTTTCCAGACCAAGATCCTTGCAGACGTCAAGGCGGGCCTGATCAACATCGGAAATAACAATGCGGGATGCACCGGAATGCTTGAGAACGATGGCCGTCAAAACGCCAATCGGACCGGCGCCAGTGACAACCGTAGAATTCAGCACATCAAAACGGGCCTGATGCAGAGAGCGCACAACGACGGCCAGAGGCTCGACCAGAGCGGCAATCTTGTCGGTCATCGTGTCAGGAACCTTGAACAGTACATCTTCATCGACCCATGCACAGTCAGCCATGCCACCGTCCTTGTCGATACCGATGAGCTTCAGGCTCTTGCAGACATGCGGATGGCCGGTGCGGCATGCAAGGCATTCACCACAGGACAAAAGCGGATAGGCAACTACGCGGTCTCCCGGAGCAAAGCGCCCGGACCCATCCTGAATTTCCTCGATGGTACCAACAAATTCGTGCCCAAGCACCAGTGGCGCCGTTGCGCGCGGATGTTTGCCTGCAAAAATGCCGATATCGGTGCCGCAAACACCACAATAGTGCATCTTGATTTTGGCAGCTCCGCTGCGTCCTTCGGGCACAGGAACGTCTTGAACTTCCACCTTATGCGGGGCCGTATATACTAGAGCTTTCATTTTGTTTCTCCTTCATGAGGCGACCTCATTGGAGCGTTGCCGCCCGGTGAGCTGTCGCCTGCCTGACCTTTGCGCCAGCGAGGGCGGAAAGGTCAAAACTCTCCTGTTGCCGAGCAAAGATGCTCGGCAATTCCATTTTCTACACCTTGCTTGCGATGATCAATTCATCAGGCCTGCCAGACGAGGCAGAGCGAGTGAAATTTCCGGTACGAATGTGACAACCATCAACAAACAGCACAGGATCAGGAAGTAAGGCAACATCGGTTTGACAACCTGCTCGATCTTCAAATCCGCTATTCGACAGCCGACAAAAAGAATGGGTCCAACCGGCGGCGTAATCGTACCGATGCAGAGGTTGAAGACCATCAACACACCGAAATGCACCACATCAAAACCAAGAGACATGGCAATCGGCAGGAAGATCGGAGCGAAAATCAGGATCGCAGGGGTCGGATCCATCACGCAGCCCAGCAGCAGCATCACGAAGTTCATGATGATCATGATCAGGATCGGGCTGTCGGTAATGCTCAGAAGCGAGTCCGCAATGATGTTCGGGATTTTGGCAAAAGCCATGATCCAGCCCATGATGGCAGAAACACCGATCATGAAGATGATCATGGATGTTGTCTTGACGGTCGCCAACAGGAAGCGCGGGATCATGTTGACCGTGATGGTGCGATATAGGAACGACAGGATCGTTACATACACAACAGCAATACAGCTGGCTTCCGTCGGCGTGAAGATACCAGAGATGATACCACCAACCACAACGAAGATCAGGAACAGGGATGGAACCGCATCAACAGTGATCTTCACATTGTCTTTGAAGCTGCCCAGCTTTTCGGATTTATATCCGGCTTTGCGCGCAAAGAACATGGCAGGGATCATGCAACCCAATCCCCACAGAATGCCCGGACCGTAACCGGCAACGAACAGAGCGGCAACAGATGCGCCACCACTGGCGAGCGAGTAGATGATGAAAGTGTTGCTGGGTGGGATAAGCATGCCCGCAGGCGCAGAAGCAATATTGGCGGCCGCCGCGACATTGGGATCATAGCCCTCGTTCTTCTGCTGCGGACCAATCGCGCCACCAATAGCAGCAGCAGCGGCAACCCCTGAGCCACTGATCGCGCCAAACAGCATGTTGGCCACGATGTTGGTCTGGATGAGAGCCCCGGGGATAAACCAGATGACCGCCTTGGCGAAGTTGATCAACCTTTGGGCGATACCTCCGTTGGTCATGATAATCCCGGCCAGAACGAAGAAGGGAATGGCCAGCAGGGAGAATGAATTGATTCCGGCAAAAACACGCTGGGCTGCGGTAATTGCCATCCGATCGAAACCGAAGATGGTGGTCATGGCCGCCACGGAACCAATCCCCATGGCGATACTGATCGGCACACCAATTGCGAGAAGAATTGGTATGGAAATGAGCATAATTAGGCCGATATCGGCTGCGTTTGCCACTGGGTCAGCCCTCCATCTTGCTGGATTGGTCCTTGCCCAATGCGGTCAAGGATTTGAAATCGTTCCAGATATTGTAGAAACAATAGAAAACAGAGAAGGCGCCACTCAATGGAAGAGCCAGATAGATCTGCCCTGTTCTGATGACCGGAATTGCCGCATTTGTCTGACGCATCGTCCGGTTGACAGCATCAACACCCCCGATAAGCAGAATGGAGGTGACAAACCCGAGGATCAAAAGACTGATGATGATCTGGAAAATCAGTTGTTTTCTGGCAGACATCATGTCGAGGCCGATCTCGATGGCCATATGCCCTTTTTCACCGAACAGCAAAGCTGCTCCCAAAAGAACGAACCAGACAAACATGATTTTGGAGAGCTCTTCGGAGAATGCCCCGGAGCTATTGAAGAAAAAGCGCCCCACAACCTGCCAGGTTACAGCAACCACCAGAAGACCGCACAGGATTATGCAGCTCGTAGCCAGAATGCGATCAGCCCAGCGCTTAATAGCATGCATTGAAACTTCCTCCTTCGCCCTTGAATGAGGACCGGATGCAAGCACCCGGCCTCTCTTGGCTTTGGAACCTTGCTACAGATTATTCACCGTGGATCTGGCTATAGATCTTCTTGGTAACGTCACTGCTCAGTTTCTTTTCAGTAAGAGGCTTCACAGCATCTCTGAAGGACTGCAGATCAACCTGGTTGAACTTGGCACCGGCTTTCTCAGCGTCGGCTTTTGCAACAGCAACAGCTTCAGCGAAGGACTCATATTCATAGTCGACAGCTTTTGGCAGTTCTTCAGCAAAGATCTGTTTCACATCGTCCGGCAGATCATTGTAGATGTCAGCGCTCATGATGAGATAGTCTGGCATCATCAGGTGCTGGGTATAGGAATAGTATGGTGCGATTTCGCTGTGTTTCAGGGAAGAGTAGACGATTTCGTTGTTTTCGCCACCGTCAAGAACACCGGTCTGAATAGCGGTGTAAACTTCGCCCTGCCCCATTGCGATACCGTTACCACCCATCAGGTTCATCATTTCGATGTTGGTATCGGACTGCATAACGCGGATTTTATCGCCGCCCATATCAGCAGGTTTCTCAACCGGACCGGACTTGCGGTAAACGTTGCGAACGCCGCCATGGAAGGCAGCCAGAACAACGATACCCTGATCTTCAACAGAATGATAAAGATCACCCACGATTGCAGGATCGTTCACAACCTGACGCTGCTGTTCAACACTGTCGAACATGTAAGGCAGGTTGAAGATAACGAAATCAGGGTTCCAGCTTTCCAGAAGACTTGCAGCAGCCAGCGACATGGCGATGGTGCCGGTCTGGGTCATCTCGATGGCTTCTTTCTGAGCGCCGAGCAATTCGTTGGGATAAACCTCAACTTTATACTCGCCGTTTGTACGCTCAGCCAGAGCCTCGCCGAATTTCTGCATGGCCTTGAACTGCGGATGGGATTCCGGCTGGTTGAAGGCAACCTGAAATACGGTTTCAGCCATAACAGGGGTTGCGCCATAAACAGCCGAAAGAGCGAGCGCCCCCACACCTGCGACCGCAGCAATAGCACTATAATGTTTCATAACTTCCTCCATTTGTAGATCAAACACATGTAGATCCAACGCGGCGGCAACCCCTCTTAAATCCATAAGGAAGCTGCCCCTAATTCAGCGAAGTGGTTTCTCTCCGCCATCTATCGAGGACTTGTTCCAAGTCCCCTGTAAAGTAGCTCGGGTTGCGATCTCGGATCTCGCTCAGATCCTCGGCACTCAGGCCGGCAAGATGCAACCGCATGGCCTCCGCAGCGCGGTCTTCATCATGAGCAGCAATCGCCTCGACAATATCGGCGTGCTCCTGCAACACCCGCTCCATACGCAAAGGCTGCTGAATGGTCAGAAGCCGGTAGCGGTCAACATGAAGCTTGATCCGATCGATGATCGTCCAGATTCCCGGGTATCCTCCCGCCAAAGCGATCGCGTGATGAAGATCTTCATCCGTTGCGTAGAATTTCTCGTAGTCTTCCGCTTCCTTATGCTCCTGCTGGGCAATGATAAGCGCGCGCATTCTTGCAATGTCGCTGCCCTTGGCCAGCTGAACGGCGGCTTTCGTCGTCACCTGCTCCAGAGCAGCTCTTGCCACTTGAGATTCCAAAACATCAGCAATGGGGATTTTCGCAACCGAAGTGCCCGATTTCGGCACGATGTCGACCAACCGTTCCTCCGCAAGGCGCAGCAGCGCTTCGCGAATGGGGGTGCGGCTGACCCCGTGTTCCAAAGCGATCTCTTTCTCACTGATCGCTTCTCCGGGGAGACGCTGCATTGAAACGATTTCGGTGCGTAGCCGGCGATGCACAATCTGCGTTGTCGTCAACGCGCGATGATTGCCACCTGCCGCCATAGTTCCTCCACCAACAGCCAGACTGCTGATCATTGTTATCTCCTCTTCGGTATATCTCATATATCTTGTATACAAGTTTGTAAAGGCCGATTCTCCTTCGGCTCATTGAACGCAAAATGTCCGCGAAACTTGCACCCAAGCATGTCAGTAAGAACCACAAGGGTAGCAAAAAGACCCCCAGCCCAAAGACACACGCTATTCGCGCACAGCCTAGTGGCAACAAAATCGCCACATCAAACACTTACCACTATTTATCAGCAAATTTAACTATTCTAGTACATCTGGCATACATGCCCCTTATTCAGCGCTGCTCCTGCACAAACCAAGTGTAACCACTTACAAAATCACTCAATAAACAAGTTGGGGAAATGTCTTCGCCTTCACAGAGCATTTTCCTCTCCCGCCTCCCGCGGCCCTCAGAGAAAGGAGAATTGAAAAACAAACGATTGAATTAATTGGTCTAATTTTATCCATTTCCATATAGAAAAAATCCGATCAAAGACCGCAGTGTCTCCCCAGTTCAGCTATCCAGACCATCAAATTCCCTCCGTCTGAAAAACAGGCCCTGCTTGTCATCAAGATTCTGTTTGACGCCACTGGTATAACAGGTTAACAGTTATACCATGAAACTATCCTTGCGCAGAAAATTGTCGGACGAGGTCCGCATCAAACTGGAAGAGCTCATCAGGGACGAGATTTATCCTGAGGGCAGCTCCTTGCCTTCTGAACGCGAGTTGATGGAGATGTTCGATGTCGGACGCCCATCCATTCGCGAAGCCCTTTTCGGGCTGGAGAGAATGGGCCTCATCAAGATCAAGATGGGAGAGAAGGCGCGTGTCACGCGCCCGACCCCGCAGGCCTTGCTGTCATCTCTGTCAGGAGTCGCCAACATCCTGCTGGATTCCTCCGAAGGTGTTCAGAATTTCGAGCAGGCTCGTATTTTCCTTGAAGGGGCCGTCGCCCGCTATGCGGCAGAAAACGCAACCGGAGCCCAGATAGAAGCACTGGAAGAGGCGTTGAGGCAGAATGAACAGACCATCATGAAGCCGCGCGCCTTTGCCATCACCGACGTCGCCTTCCATCGCTTGCTGACCAGCATTCCGGACAATCCCATTTTCATGGCGATGCATGATGCGCTCGTCGACTGGATGATCAACCAGCGCCCGCTGCCCAAGGATGAAGGCATTTCCAACACCAAGAGTTTCGAAGGCCATGTGGCAATTTTCAACGCGATCAGGGACCGCAAGCCCATCGACGCCATGATGGCCATGGAAGAACATCTCAAGGATGTTCAGAAGCGATATCAGGAATTCGGTTAGGAGGACCATTTCCCTCGCCAGAGCGCTTGGAACGCAAGGCGGGAGGATATCGAACGAAGGACCACGCGAGGCCGGATGACTTTCGGCCTGCTTGAAAATCAGGAGAAATGCAAAAAGCGATCTGGATGCCCCATCCGGTTCGCGCCCCGAAAGGGAAAAAATACTCAGACATGATTAAGGGAGGAACCTATGAAACATGTACTGACTTGCCTGGCGGTTGCCGGCATGCTCGTCGCTGGCCCTGCGCTGGCTCAGGATACGCGCACGCTCTCATTTGGCATGCAAGGGACGCCGGGCGACCCACAATATCAAGGCGTCATGGAGGCCGCCAAGGTATTGGAGGAAGAATCCAACGGCCGCCTCAAACTTGAGGTGTTCCCCAATTCGCAGCTCGGCACCTTTACCGAAATGATGGAACAGGTCACGCTGGGTGATCTCGATTTCACACTGAACCCGTTTGGCGGTATGGACCCATGGGTCTCGCGCGCCGTGATCGCCAGTACCGCCTATGTGGTCAAGGATTTCGATCATCTGCAGAAAATTCTGGCATCGGATTGGGGACAGGGCGTTCTGGAAGAAATGCGCACGGAGAACGGTTGGAGGACCGTTGATTCCTGGTATTTCGGCACCCGCGAAACCACATCCAACAAGCCCATCACGAAACTGGAAGACTTTAAGGGCATGAAGCTGCGCGTGCCAAATTCCGCGCCTCAGCTTCAATGGGCAAAAGCCATGGGTGCCAGCCCGACCCCTGTTGCCTTTGCAGAGGTCTATCTGGCCCTGCAAACCAATCAGGTTGACGGACAGGAAAACCCGCTCCCGATCATCGACGCCATGAAATTCATGGAAGTGCAGAGCAACATCACCCTGACCAACCATCTGGTTCAGGATCAGCTCGTGCTGATGTCAGAGGAAACATGGAAAGATCTGTCTGAAGAAGACCAGAAGATCGTCATGGATGCCTTCAAGGCCGGCGGTTTGGTCAACAATAAGGTGGTCAAGGATAACGAAGCCGCCCTGCTGAGCAAGTTCGAAGACAATGGCGCCAAGGTCAATCGCCCAGAACTGGCTCCTTTCCGAGCAGCCATGGAACCATCCTACAAGGAACTCGACAGCAAGTTCGGCGAGGGAATTGTCGAAAAACTCTCCAGTCTGGCTGACTGACCCCTCCTCCACTCATGCGCCTCGCAATTCCTCTTTGCGGGGTGCGCTTTGGAAGGCTTTGTCCATGAAATCGTCATTTCTATATCAGCGTCTTCTCAGATTTGAGGAGACCATCGGGATCGTGCTGTCCATTTTTGTCTTCGGCGCCATCGCGCTCCAGGTGATTACCCGATTTGTCTTTCACGCCCCGCTCTTCTGGACAGAAGAAGCCGCCCGCTATCTGTTTGTCTGGATGGTGGCCATGGGGGCCGCAGAATGCGTCCGCAGCCGCTCGCACATCTCAATGGATGTGTTCGTGCTCATGCTGCCAGACCGCCTGCGCATCCTCTTGCGCACGCTTTTGAATATGGTGGTGGTCGCCGCTCTGCTGATGCTGGTCTGGTATGGCTATTTCGGCATGCTGCGCGCCAATCGCGTGGTGTCCGTCACCTTGGGTGTTTCCGAAGCTTTCCTCTATGGCGCCTTGCCCGTCGGTGCGGCCCTGATGGCCTTTCGCATGGTCATCGTCATTATCGAGAATATACGCTTTTTGATCACCGGTCAGTCATCCCCTGACAACAAGGACACGATCCTTGTGCAGGATTCCCGAGAAAGGTCGCTATAATGTTCTATGTTTTTGGTGGCTGGTTCGGACTGCTCTTTGCGGGAATGCCGGTCGGCTTTACCCTGATTGTCGCCTCACTGGCCTATATGCTCCTGGAAGGGCGCGGCATCAATTTCGCAGCCCAGCGGATGGTGGCCGGTCTCAACAGTTTTCCGTTGCTGGCCATTCCCTTCTTCATCCTCACCGCTCAGTTGATGAACACGGCAGGTGTCACAGAACGAATCTTCCGTTTTGCCAAGGCCCTCGTCGGTCATGTGTCCGGTGGACTTGGCCATGTCAACATTCTCGCCTCCCTGCTCTTCTCTGGCATGTCAGGCTCGGCAGTTGCCGATGCGGCGGGATTGGGCCAGCTTGAAATCAAGGCCATGCGCGATGCCGGTTATGATGCCAAATTTGCCGGTTCGGTAACAGCGGCTTCCGCCATCATCGGCCCATTGGTCCCCCCATCCGTGCCGCTTGTTGTTTATGGCGTGATATCCAACACCTCCATTGGTGGCCTATTCCTTGGCGGAATAGTCCCCGGCGTGCTCTGCGCACTGGTGCTGATGATCATGGTCTATACCATTGCCAAGATCCGCCACTACCCGAAGGATGAAAAGGCTTCCTGCCGCGAGGTCGCTATCAGCTTCAGCCGCGCGGTTGTGCCGCTTCTTACGCCTCTGATCATCGTGGGCGGCATCTTTGCCGGAATTTTCTCTCCCACCGAAGCAGCCGTGGTCGCTGCCAGCTATGCCCTTCTTCTGGGAACCGTCGTCTATCGCGAGCTGACATGGGCCAAACTGTTCGAGGTATTGCGCGATACGCTCAACCACACGGCTTCAGTCGGCCTTTTGATGATGGGCGTCAATCTGTTCGGCTATGTGCTCGCCAAGGAACAGATCCCGCAACATGTGGCCCAGTTCTTCCTTGATTTCTCCAGCAACCCGCTAACCTTCCTGCTGATCGTCAACCTGCTGCTACTGTTTCTGGGTACCTTCATCGAAGTTTTGGCCATTCTGCTGCTGATTGTTCCGGTGCTGGTAACCGCCGCCATGAGCTATGGCATCGACCCGATCCATTTCGGCGTTCTGGTTATTCTCAACCTGATGATCGGCATCCTGACCCCACCCATGGGCGTGGCGTTGTTTGTGGTGTCCAAGGTGGGCAACATCCCCTTCGGCAAACTGGCAATCGGCATCCTGCCATTCCTCATCCCTCTTTTCGGACTTCTGGCCCTGCTGACCCTAGTTCCCTCTCTGGTCACCTTCATTCCCCATCTGCTGATGGGCTAAGGGCTGGCGGCCAACGCTTCACATAGTTCCCGGGCAGGCCCTGTCCCGCCCGGCTCCCCGAACAACAAACGAGACAATGAATCGATACGATCATGGACACATTCAAAGGAATCTTTGCCGCTCTGCTGACCCCGTTCAACGAGGATGAGAGCGTGAATTATGAAGCCCTCGAACAGCTTGTCAGCTTTGTGCGCAAGCAGGGCCTGCAGGGCATCTATGTCGGAGGCAGTTCTGGCGAAGCGATGCTTCAGCCCCATGATGAGCGCGTCGCATGCCTTGAAAAGGCAGCCGAGGCTGCTGAAGGCAAGCTAACCCTGATTGCCCATGTGGGCACCATCGCAACGAAAGAAGCCATCGCGCTGGCTGATGCCGCTGCCAAAGCAGGCTATCAGGCCATTTCGGCCATCACCCCCTATTATTACGGCTTCTCGCGCGAAGAGGTTCTGGCCCACTATCTGGCCCTGGCCGACGCGTCAAGCCTACCACTCATCATCTATAATTTCCCTGCCCGTACTGCCAGCTTCTCCACCAAAGAACTGACGGAACTGTTGGCGCATCCCAACATCATTGGCATCAAGCATACCTCGTCAGACATGTATCAGCTTGAACGGCTCAAAACCTTCTGCCCGGATGCCCTGCTCTTTAATGGCTATGATGAAATGTGCCTTGCAGGCCTTGCCAGCGGAGCGGACGGCGCCATTGGCACCACCTACAACTTCATGGGCGATCTCTTCGTCGCGCTCAGAGAGTTCACCCTCAGTGGCAACATCGCAGAAGCCCGCAAGCTGCAGGCCATTGCCAACCGCGCAATCGATGCTCTCATCGAAGTGGGCGTCATGCCCGGCTCTAAGGAAGCCCTTGAGATCATGGGTATCCCCGCCGGTGTATCCCGTCGCCCCTTCCGCCCGCTGACAAAGGATGATCGCGCCCTCATGAAAGAAGCCATTCTGCCTATCATCGAATGGAGAGAGGCGCAAAAGAATGCCTAGCCGCATTGAAAGCCTGTTTGACTTGCGGGGTAAAAGCGCCCTTGTCACAGGCGGCGCAGCAAATATCGGCTTCGCAGCGGCGAACATTCTCGCCGCTGCAGGGGCCTCTGTTGCTATTTCCTCGCGCAGCATAAGTCGCGCCGAAGAAGCTTGCGACAAGCTCCGTGCCGAACATGGCAACAACTGCCTGGCTTTGGAGCTGGATCATACGGAACCTGAATCCATCGACGCGGCAGCCAGCGCCTTCTTCAACTGGTGCCCGGCTTGTGACATCCTCATCAACAATGCAGGTGGCGGGGTCGGTGCGTCGATTGCCAAATTGTTCGAACGTACGCCTTCCGATATCCGTGCCATGATTGATAGCAACCTGACGGGGCCTCTGCTCTGCTGCCGTGCCTTTGGCAAAAGCATGGCCGATCAGGGTCACGGCAAGATCATCAATTTCGGCTCCATTGCCGCCATTGTCGGGCGGGACAGGCGCATCTATGAGCCGGCGGGTATGCTCGGTCAGCCAGTTGACTATGCCGCAGCCAAGGGAGGCATTCTCGCCATGACCCGCGATCTGGCTGGCTATCTCGGCCCGATGGGGGTGAATGTCAATGCCATCTCCCCCGGTGGCATTGAGCGCAACCATCACCCCGCGTTTATCTCGGGCTATAGCGATCTCACACCACTAGGGCGTATGGGGAAGGAACCGGACGATCTGGAAGGGGCTATTCTCTTCCTCGCCTCCTCCGCCTCGGACTATGTCCACGGACATAATCTGGTGGTGGACGGTGGCTTCTCTGTCTGGAAGTGACAGGCCACTTCACCGCGCAATCAAAAAGGGAGGATAGCACCTGTGCTACCCTCCTTTTCATTCCATTCAGAATATGAATGCTGTGACCAATCAGGCATCGCCAGCGGAACGTGGGTCCGTCATGGTTTCCGGCTTCAAGATCTCGTCCAGTTCGTCCTGCGAGAGAAGCTTCTTCTGCAGAACCAGATCATACACCGTCTCGTTGGTCTTGAGTGCCTGCTTGGCGATTGCGGCAGACTGCTCATAGCCGATATGAGGCACCAGTGCCGTCACCAGCCCGATGCTCGACTGCACATAGCCAAGGCAGACATCCCGGTTCGCCTCAATGCCCTCGACACAGCGCGATGCCAGTGTCACACAGCCATTTTTGAGGATCATCATGCCATGCAGAAGATCATAGGCAATCAGAGGCTCACCCATGCAAAGCTCCAGCTCGCTCGCCTCGGCGGCCATGGACACCACGCTGTCATAGCCCATAACCTGATAACAGATCTGGTTCACAAGCTCCGGAATAACCGGGTTTACCTTACCCGGCATAATGGAAGACCCTGGCTGCATTGGGGGTAGATTGATTTCATTGAGGCCACAGCGCGGCCCCGAAGACAGCCACCGCAAATCATTGCAAATCTTGGAAATCTGCACCGCTGCGAGCTTGAGCATCGCCGACATCTGCACGAATTTGCCCGCATTCTGCGTTGCTTCAACCAGATTGGGGGCAAGACGCAGAGTAAAGCCGCTGACCTCTGATAGCTTTTCAACGACAAGCGGCGCATAGCCGGACGGACTGTTGATCCCCGTGCCGATCGCCGTCGCGCCCATATTGACGGCCTGCATGGCAAGTGCAGCCTCTTCAAGCGAAGCAATGGCGCCCTCGATCATGACCGCATAGGCACTGAATTCCTGCCCCAATGTCATGGGCACGGCATCCTGGTTTTCCGTGCGGCCCATTTTCAGGACATCCTGAAATTCCTCGGCCTTGCGTGCCAGTGCCCCGCGCAATGCGTTCATTGCCCGCACAAGATTGCGATTGGAAAGCAGCACCGCCAGCTTGATGGCTGTCGGGTAGGAATCATTTGTCGACTGGGAGCAGTTCACATGGTCGTTGGGATGCAGATGCCGATAATCGCCCTTGTCATAGCCCATCAATTCAAGACCGCGATTGGCGATGACTTCATTCGCATTCATGTTGGTTGAGGTGCCCGCCCCGCCCTGAAACATATCAACCTTGAAATGCTCATGCAGTTTGCCATCCAGAATTTCTTCACAAGCACCGCAAATGGCCTTCATACGCGCTTCATCAAGTCTGCCGAGCTGATAGTTGGCCAAGGCAGCCGCCTTTTTGACCATGGCCAGCGCCTCGATCATGTGATCGAAATTGTTAAGCCGCACGCCCGAGATCGGGAAATTCTCCAGCGCCCGCTGGGTCTGCACGCCGTAATAGACGGAATCTGAGATTTCCCGCGTGCCCAACGAGTCGCTCTCCTGCCGGAAGCCGCTCATCTCTACATCGAGGGTCTTGCTGGTCTGATAAAGCTTGTTGGACAAAACACGCAAGCGCCGATTGATGCCAACGGCTATCTGCGAAACAATTTTGTAGAACAGTTCAGGCTGATTGGCCTTGATGTCCTCAATCCGTTCGCGGGAGATCTGCCAGATTTTCACGCCATTGCGCGTAACGGCACCATTGGAATGGGCATCTCCCTCAAGAAAGGCTCCCTCCGCAATAAGGGCGCCGGCGATCATGGTTCCAATCTTGCGAGAGGCCCCATGCAGACCACGAACAAGCTCAAGATCTCCTTCAAGGATCACTCCGGCCCAGAGGCGCGGCGTGGATTCCTGAAAGATCCATTCATTGGCCTGATAGGTGACCACCTTCCCTTCGGAAAAGAAGACGGCCAGTTCCTCGGCTCCGATACCCGCGTTGAGCGCGGCCTGTCGGAGAATACTATTTTCGATTTTCATTTGTCTGCTCGTATAGGAAATTGGGGCAATGAGAGGTGGCCCTTACGGGCGCACGCCCAGAGAATGCCAAGGGACTCATGCAGAGACACAGGGCACGATGCCTCTTGCAGGCCAGATCTGACTTGCAAGGCAAAACAGGCTTCGAGCGGCCCTATGGGGTCGGGGGAAGGAGAGCGACTGCACTGACTCCCATAAGAAAGAGAAAAGTGCAGAAAAGCGTCCTGTCTGCATAATCAGGAATGCAAACAGGACTGCAGCACGATCCGGACGCGCGGAAGTGGGGTCTAGGGGACCGGATCAGCTGTTCTTGAAATCACGCACGATTTCAACAAGCAGGGCAAAGCGCTCGGCGATACTATCTACTTCGAGATACTCTTCACGGCTATGCGCCCGACCGCCAATCGGCCCCATGCCGTCGATGGTGGGCAGGCCAAGAGAGGCCGTAAAATTACCATCCGACCCGCCGCCGGTTTTCTGCCAGCCAAACTGAATATCAAGCGGCTTGGCAATGGCGTCGATACGGCTGCATAGTGCTTTGGTTTCTTCGGTTGCATTCATCGGCGGGCGGGTCATGCCTCCGCTTACGTCAACGCGCACACCATCGGTGAAAGGCGCTTTCTGCATTGCGTCGATGCGATCTTGCACCCGCTGTGCCTGTTCAAGGGTGACGAGCCGAACGTCAACCTCAGCCTCGGCCCGTTCCGCGATGGCATTAACGGAAGTGCCGCCGGAAACCAGACCGGCATTGAGATTAAGCCCCTCGTCAAAATCGGTCAGCTTGTGCAGCTCGATCACCCAATGGGCAAGCTCGTTGACAGCACTGGCCCCATTTTGCGGGTCAACACCGGAATGGGCTGCCTTGCCATGAAAGGCCAGGTGATAACGGCTGCATCCCTTGCGCTCATAGACAAGATCACCATTGGCGCGGGCGGGCTCAAGAATGAAGGCCCGCTTACTTTTCGCAGCCAGAGCCTCAATCCATGGGCGAGCCTTGCGAGACCCGATTTCCTCATGGCTGTTGAACGCAACGCAGATCGAGGGCATATCTTCGCCACTTTCATGCAAGGCGCGCGCAAGATAGAGCGCAAACAGATCCCCTGCCTTCATATCCATGACGCCGGGCCCATAAGCCCGACCATCCTCGATGCGGAAAGGTCTCTCTGCAGCGGTTCCTTTCGGGAAGACCGTGTCCACATGACCCAGAATGAGGATGTCGAATGTGTCTTCGGCATTTGGGCTGCGCATTTCCAGACAAGGTGCCAGAGCGTCATCAACCTCATGGCTGGACACCTGCCATCCAAGCTTTGAGAATTCCTCGGTAAAAAACTCCGAAACCTTGAGAACGCCGGCCCTGTCGTGGCTGCCACTGTCGATATTGACCAGAGTTTCAAGGTCTTTGAGATAACTCTCGATATCAAGTGGTGTCCTGTTCATATTCGTCTCTTTCAGACCAGTCCCCAAAGGGGTGCCGGTCGATTTCACACGTTGGGAATGGGAGTTGAAAGGGAAGTGAGAGCCCCACTTCCCCATTTTTGAGCATGATCCTTAGGCAAAGATCACGGAGATGAGGACCACGGTTACGATCCCGCCAACAACCGGCAGTGCAGTGCGCTTGACGATATCGATCGGGGTACAATTGCCCGCATCACTCACTGCGATGATGACACCGGCGACCGGGGACATGGAGCGCGCCAGACCAGCGACCAGCTGCATCGGCAGCAGCATGGAAACAGCCGTTGCACCAAAGCTGGAAGCAATATTGGGAGCCAGATGCCCAAAGGAGAAGAAGGCCGCATTGCCAGAGCCGGTAATAACGGCAATCACAGTCACCATCAGGCACATGACGATGGTCATGGCGGTGATGCCAAAACCGGCATTCTGCGCCGCATCGATGAGGAAGTTGACCATGCCGATGGTCTTCAGACCGGCAGCAAAGACTTCCGCACAAACGATCAGGCTGACGATGCGGGCAAACATCTTGCCCATGCCATCAAAAAAGGCCATGAAGCCCTTGGCAGCATCCTTGCCATTGCGGTGCCGGATCAGCTCGCAAACGAAGGCAAACAGGGCGCCGATGATCATGGCAGTCACCACATTGAGCTTCACAGAGCTGACCAGCAGCTTGGAGAAGATCAGGATCAGGGACAACGGAATGATCGGCAGCAACGCATAGAAGGTTGGAGCCCGCTTGATGCTCTCATTTTCTGAAACCTCGCTTGCTTCTTCAGCCGTAGCCACATGACCGGCCTTGCCATCGAAATAGCGACCGGACACATAGGTCAGCAGCGAAATGACGATGATTGCCGCAATACCGACCGGAATCTGATGCTGGGCAAAATAGACAGCCACATCAAGTTCGGAAGTTTTGGCAGCCAGGTTGGAAGCGCCCGATGCCGGACCAAGGTCAAGCACGGCAGTGGTGCCGATCATGGCAGCGGCTGCGGCAGCGCTCACTCCGAGACGCACCAGCGTTGGGTAGAAGGTCACCAGCAAGAGCATGGCAAGACCAGCCGCACTTGGAATGAAAATGTTGAGTACCTGCCCAACAGCATAGCCCAGAGCCAGAACGACATAAGGCGCATTCAGCAGCTTGAGCGGGCGAATAGCCACATCAACCATAGCATCGGTTGCGCCGATATGGTCCATATATTTGGCAAAGCCGCCAGCAGACATAATGATCAGACCGAGGCCCGCTGCACGATAGGCAAGAGAACCGCGGACATAGTCGAAAATGTCAAACAGGGACAGTCCCGTGCTTTTGGCATTTTTGAACAGAATGGATGTTTCTGGCTGAACCAGCAGCGTGAGGCTGAGCAGCAGCAAGCCTGCGATCAGCAGCACTGTGTGGGCCTGATACTTCTTGATGATGAGCCAAGCCACCACCACGGTAATCACTAGGCCGATTAAAAATCCGGTCATGGATTTCCTCCTTTTTTGTCGCGGCCATTGCCATGGTCAGTCGGCATGTACGCGATTTCGCTATTTTTGTTATTTGGTGCCGCTGTTTAAGAAGAAGTTTTTTAACAAGCTTCGATCCGACACGGCTGAAAGTTGGACAAAAGAGCCGCCCTCTTGCGGACTAGCGCGCTTTTGTCAAGTCCGTTTCTTCGATGAGAAACGCGGTTATGGCCCTTTCGTAACTATCAGCATCCTCCAGATAGGGGGCATGTCCGACATTGGGCAAAGTTTCATGAAGCGCAAAAGGTGTAAGCTCTTTCAGCTCAGCGCTAAGAGCGGGCTGAACAACAGGATCGCGTTCCGCAAACAGCACCTTGGTAGGCACTTCGATATGCTGGTAATGCGGGCGCAGATCGGCAAATTGCAGCATGCGGGTCGCCGTAAACAGGCCGTCCGGCCGCGTGCCAGCGGCCACATGAGCAGCCACCTCCAGCAAGAAAGGATCGATGGGATGGGCAACCATGGCGCCAGCCCTTTCGCGCCCATAGGCAACTGCCCCCTCTTCCTTGAGCGCTACCATGCGATCCTGAAGCTTCTGCGTTGGCGGCGTATCGCGAGGCGCACCATAACCGGGATGGGTACAGGAGAGCACGAGCCGGGAGACCGGCTGGCGGGGGGCTGCCGCCAGCCGGGCTGCCAACACGCCGCCCATGGAATGGCCGACCAGAACTGGCGCAACAAGACCAAGCGCTGAAATGAAGCCCTGCAATTGTTTGACGAACAGCTCGATATCGGGGTCTTCGACCCCATCGGACTGACCATAGCCGGGCGCATCCCAGGAGATCACCCGATAACGGTTCGACAGGCCCAGCAGCTGAAGCACCCAGCTATCAGCGCTCCCCAAAAGGCCGTGCAGGAAAAGAATAGGTGTCCCCTCCCCCATGGCGCGATAGGAAACCGAAAGGCCATTGACATCAATGCTCTGACGGTCGGGAAGACGCGCTATTAGGGCGTCGACGCTTGATGGGCGGGGAGAAAGAACTGACATTGGCGAACTCGACTTGATAGGCGGAAAAAAATGCGGGGGAACAAATGACTTCCGACCAATATAGTTCTTATTGAGTTATAGCGCTTATGCATATACTATATGAGAATATAAAATTAACTGATATTAGACTGGTTATATAATGAACATTAAGGCCTTGATGGCGTTTCAGGCGGTGATTACCGAGGGGTCTGTGAGCGGGGCAGCCCGCGCCATGCATTTAAGCCAACCGGCCGTCAGCCGCCTTATTGCCATTCTGGAAGCCGAGTTGCGGCTGACCTTGTTCAAGCGCGAGAAAAAGCGCCTCCGCCTGACAGAGGAAGGCGCCGCCTTTAACCGTGAAGCGCATCGTATATTGGCGGGCCTCAGGGAGATCCCGGCCATTGCCGATGAAATCCGCGCCCATCGCCCCAAGCGGCTGAGAATGGTGACCATGCCCCGCACGGCACTTTCGGTTGTGGCACCAAGCGTGGCGCGATTTTCAAAGGAATACCCCGAGGTCAAACTGTCGCTGGATGTGCGATCGCACCGCGATATCGAAAGCTGGATCAATGGACGGGAATATGATCTCAGCTTTGGCAATGTACCCATCAGCTTCCGTTCGGCCAGAAGCACACCGCTGGTCAGGGCCGTATTTGAAGTGTTGATGCCAGCCGACCACCCCTTCACCAAGAAAACACATGTGACGCTAGAAGATCTGGCAGGCGAAACTCTGGTGCAGAATTTTCCGGGCATGCTGCTCCGACGCCAGACCGACATGATGTTCGATGCGCAAAGCATCCGGATCGAGAAGGAAATTCTTGCGGGAACATCCCAGATAACCGAGCATCTGGTAGCGCATGGTGCCGGGCTAACCATCATCGACAGGCTCAGCACGCTGGCTATGGACCGCAGCCTTGTCACCACAAGGCCTCTGCTTCCTGAACGATGGGTCTCATTCGGGGTTATTCGTCACTGCGAGGACGATCCCGACCCGATGGTCAACACGCTCGTCGACATGCTGCGCGACAAGATCGAGGACTATGCGGTTCCCGGCTCGATCATTCCGGTGCCTCCCGAAGAGCAGCCCTAAAAGCAGACCATCATGCTCTAGGCCGACGCCCCTTCATCAAGATCTTCGTCATCAATGACAGGATCAACAAGCTTGAGATTGACCCCGGTTCGCACAAGATGCTCCTGTATGTCAGGAGACAGGGCACTATCGGTGATCACGGCATCCAGCTCTTGCAGCTTGATGACATTGAAAAAGCCCACTTTGCCGAATTTCGAGGTGTCCGTCACCAGAACCGTGCGCTCGGACGCTTTGATCGCCGCGATCTTGACGGCAATTTTGGCTTCATTGGGCGTAGACATCCATGTTTCATTCCACGATGAGGAGGAAAGAAAGGCAAGGTCGATATTCAGACCACTGATAACGCGTGAAGTCAGCTCGCCGATGCAGGATTTATTTTCGCGCAGCACTTCACCACCCGTATGATAAAGGCGACAGCCCGAGTTCAGCATAAACTGATTGATGACCGTGAAGTCATTGGTCACCGCGATAATGGAATCACGCAGCTCGGGCCGTTTGACGATTTCCTCGGCAATCGCAAGACAGGTCGTGCCGGCATCGAAATAGATGGCACTGCCCGGTCGCACCATTTTCACAGCTTCCCGTGCAATGGCCGTTTTCTCGGCATGCTGAAGGGTGCGCTTTTCACTCATCGGCAATTCAGTAAAGAAGCGCCCCACACGCTCCGCACCGCCAGAAACCAGCGTCAAATGCCCCTGGCGCTCCAGCAACTGCATGTCGCGTCGAACCGTCATCTGGGAAACATCGAGTATCTCAGCCATTTCGGCAAAACTGATCATGCCTTTGGTTTCAATCGCCTGACGAATACGACGTTGTCTTTCAGCAGGTATCATCGGTATACCTCTTTTTGCGGGAACAAAGCCCGGCCCAGTCTTGCAGTCACACCCAAGGTTTTCAGCAGTGATTAGACAAATGCACGCCAAGCGCAAGTGTCATTCTTAACAATGCAACCTTCAGTTTACAAGTTCATGCAATGCGTTCGCCTTGCGCCATAAAAAGGCGGACGCAAAGCTTCCCATTGCCCTTGTTTTCTTTGCCCCGGATTGCTCCCCGGACTACTACTGCCTAAGTTCGGCCACTTCAGCTTCATTCAAATAATGAAGCGGTTTTCCATCAAGCAGGAAGAACAGCTTGGCTGTTTCTTCCAGTTCCTCAGCATTGCCAACGGCTTCTTCTATGGTTTTTCCCAAAACCACCACGCCATGGGACGCAAGCAGAAAGGCATTGACCGGATGCTTCCTGGCCAGACTTTCAAGATCCCGCGCAATCTCAGACGCACCGGGGCGATAATATGGCACGACAGGCAAATACCCAACCCGCATAACATAGTAGGGCGTAAAAGCCCGTAAGGCATTGTCTCTATCCAGATTCTCAAGGCATGACAATGCCGTAAGATAGGTGGAATGCAAATGCACGACAGCCCCGATATCCGGCCGCACTTCATAGAGCCCCTTATGGAAGGCGAATTCCTTTGATGGCCGATAGTCGCTGATCAGAGTTCCATTCTTATCGAATTCAGCCAGCTTGTCAGGATCAAGACGCCCCAGACTGCTGCCTGTTGGCGTAACGATAAAGCCTCCGCTCTCCGTTCGAACCGAAACATTGCCGGCACCGCCCACGGCATAGCCGCGATCATACAGGCTTGCGCACAGACTGCACATCTGGGTGATTGTGTCTTGGTTGGTCATGATGCTCACCTCTTTATTGTTATTTGTCAGCCAAGTTCAATCCGGCCAGCGCTTCCGGCATCTGACAATCGAAGAAGAAGGTCTCCGCGCCAAAATTGCCTGATTTGAGAGCCAGCGAATAGGGTTTATCGATGGCTCGTACCCATGGCACACCCGGAGCGATCTGAGGGCCAATTGCAAACCCGGAAAGCGCCAACGCCTTGACGGCAGCCCCTGATGTTTCCCCTCCGGCAACGACAAAGCGCGTGGTGCCCTGCTCTGCCAGAATGCCCGAGACAACGGCAAAGGTCTGCTCAATGGCGTTGGATGCCTTCGCGCCATATTTCTTCTGAATGGTCTGCAACGTTTCAGGGTCAGCTGTAGCATGCAGCATGGGGGAAAGACTGTCCGGCCCGGATGGCTGATCCAGCACCCATGCGGCCAGTTCCTTGCCATACCCTTCAGCATTGGCCATGCAGCGCTCCGGTTCGACAGCGCGTGACGGGGCTTTGGCTTTATAAAGAGCGACCTGCCGGTTGGTCATCGTGGAGCAGGACCCGGCAAGAACAACCCCCCGTCCCGGTTGGGCGGCCCCCGCTTTTGCCGCATCTTCCGCGTCCGCCAGATCGGGCTGTTTCAGGGCTCTGGCTATACCTGCCCCCAAGCCTGACCCGCCGGTTACGAGCGGCATGTCCATGACGGCTTCACCAACAATATCCAGATGGGTATCCGTAATGCTGTCCAGCACCATATAGCGTTTGCCCTCTGCGCGTGCAGCTTCCAGCGCCGCTTTGACTGCCTTGACACCCTCATCGATGATTTCTGCGGGAACAACCCCACAGCGCCCCGCAGACTGGGCTTCCATCAGGCGCATCAGACTGCTGTCTGTCATGGGGGTGATGGGGTGGTTACGCATGCCAGATTCTTCCAGCAGCACGCCATTGACGAACAGATAGCCATTATAAATCGTACGACCATTGATCGGCAAAGCGGGGCAAACCACCGTCAGGCTGTCATCAAGGGCATCCAGCAGAGCATCAGCCACGGGGCCGATATTGCCTTCTTTGCTGGAATCGAAGGTGGAGCAGTATTTCTGGAAAATCCGCTTGCACCCTTTCGCGCGCAACCATTCAAGGGCTTGCAGACTTTCTGCAATCGCTTCGTCGGCGGGACAGGATCGCGACTTCAACGAAATCACGATGGCTTCTGCATCCACCTCGATGTCGTCTGCGGGGACCCCGATCAACTGTGTCGTAGCCATCCCATTGGCAACCAGAAATCCGGCGATATCGGTCGCACCGGTGAAATCGTCAGCAATCACGCCCAATAACAAGCTCATCTTTCCATTCCTTTGTCTTACGCTTGAAGCTTCGCTCTGGCGGCATCTTGGCACGCAGGGCGAAGTTCACGTCCATCACGACAGGCCTTCCACGGCCAATTCGGTCAAATGTCCTTCATGAAAGCACCAGATGGCATCCTGCGGCACATTTGAGATCATCGCTTCTTCGGGCGTCATGCTCGTCAGAAGCCCTCGGAAAACCCGCCCGATCATGCCATGAGCGATCACCAGGATTGCGCTTTCGGTGCGCTCGCCGAGCCATTCCCTGACGCGACTCGCAGCAAGCTCGAACCCTTCGCCATCCGGGCTGTAAAAGCCCCAGGCAGAGCGCGGGATGTCAGCGAGTGCCTCCCCGTGAAAACGGGCAATCTCCTCGCCGGTCCACCCCTCCCAGGAGCCAAGCCCCACTTCTTTGACGCGCGGTTCCAGCATGACCGGTCCCAGAGCCACCTCCTCTGCAATCAATGCAGAGGTGGCCACTGCTCGCCCAAGCGGGCTAACCCAGGTGGGCAGATTATCAGCCCCCACTCTGGCAAGGGCACGTCCTGTCTGCTTGGCCTGCGCCCGGCCCTTGGCGGTCAGCAGTGAATCTTGCTGGCCCTGCATCCGGTCATCACGGTTCCACTCGGTCTCGCCATGTCGCACCAGATAAATCTTGGCTGTCATGTCGATCATGCCTCTCTGTTTTCTCTTGCAAGGATCCAGCAATCTGCTTTGCCCCAAGGCATCAGGATGCCCATGTGGTAAAGGCGGGAACGAAGGTCACAAGCATCAGGACCGCAATCATGATCATCCAAAAGGGAACAAAACTCTTGGTCAGCTTGAGCGCCGGAACCCCGGAAATGTTCGCCGCGACATACATGGCAGTCCCAACCGGTGGCGTCAGCAGGCCAATCGTGAGGTTGATAACCATGACAAGGCCGAACTGAACCGGATCGATGCCAAGGCTTGATGCAACAGGCCCGAGGATGGGCGTCAGCAACAGAATGGCCGGTCCGCTGTCGATAAACATGCCAACGATGAGCAGCATGACGTTGATGAGAAGCAACAGAACATATTTATTGTCCGTCAACGACAGGATCTTGCCTGCTAGATATTGCGGGATCTGCTCACTGGTCAGCAGCCAGCCGAAAAGGGACGTCGAAGCGATGATGGCCGAGATGACAGCCGTTGCAATAGCTGCCTCCATGCAGATCCGCGGTATCTTGGCAAGGGTGATTTCCTTATAGACAAACATGCCAACAAACAGCGCGTAGACAGACACCACTGCGCCACCTTCAGTCGGGGTAAAGATGCCCATCCGGATACCGCCGATTATGATGATCGGCATCATCAGAGCCCAGCTAGCATCCTTGAAGCGGCGGCACTTTTCCTGATGGCTCACCTTGCCTTCTTTGGGATAGCCCTTTTTGCGCGCGAAATAATAGGAGTAGGCCAGAAAGCCCAGACCGATAAGCACACCTGGCGCAATGGCGGCCATAAACAAGTCGCCGATCGATGACTGCGTTGCAACACCATAGATGATGATGGCGATGGATGGAGGAACAATCAGCCCGATACTGCCCGAGCAAGCCACAAGCGCCGCAGAGAAGCCAGCATCATATTTGCGATCTTTCATTTCGGGGATCATAACAGAGCCCAGAGCAGCCACATCAGCCACGCCCGAGCCGGAGATGCCCCCCATGATAACACCACTCAGCGAAACAACATGGCCTAGACTGCCCCGCACATTGCCAACGAAGGACAGGGTAAAATTGATAATCCGGCGCGTAATGCCCCCATGCCCCATCAGGGAACCGGCCAACATGAACAGCGGAATGGCCATCAAGGGAAAGGAATCCACGGCGGTAAACATGCGCTGTCCGAAAAGGGCAATTGGAAAGCCCTTGTAGAAAATCGCAGCGACAGAAGCCAGCGCCAGTCCGAAACCGACAGGCAGGCCGAGAACGAGGAAGAAGGCAAATCCGCCAAACAAGATCAAGCCAAGCACTGTTCAGTCCTCCAATTTGGCGGTCAGGTGGCCCCAAACCGCGCGCAATGCGAAATAGCCAAGGGCAATCCCGCTGAAGGGGATGACCAGATAAACGAGATACATGGGCAAATCCAACGCCGGACTGCGTTGGTTCATGCCGAATTTCATCAGGGCAATGCCGCCAAAGAACAAGGAAATCGCCAGAATGAAGATGAAGGATGTATTGATGACTGCAAGCACCCGGCGCGGGGCGGGAGACAGAATATCGGAGAGAATATCGAGCGCGACATGCGCACCCGAGCGAAAGGCCGCCGCCAGACCGAGAAAGGAAATCCAGACGAAGACATACCGTCCGACTTCTTCAGACCAGCTCAGAGAATGATGCATCAGATAGCGTGCAACGACCTGCGTGAAGGTAAGGCCCATCATGACGAACATGAGGCTTGCTATGGTCCAGAGCAGCGTTCGGTGAATAAATGTGTCTAGCTTTTCCATGATGGCTCCTCCGCCGTCTTTCAAATCGTGGAAAATGGGCCACCGCACTGGTTCTTCAGGCCGCAGAGGAGCAAATGCTCGATCAGCAAAAAGGATGCAGCGCGATGGCGAGGATCAGATCCGACTATTACCGGCCCAGGGTTTTCTGGATGCGATTATAGAGGTCGAGATTGACGTCCTTGGCAAAAGCTTCATGGGCTTTTGTCGCCGCAGCCGCAATCGGACCGTTATCAGGATGGGTAACCTGCAGACCACCATCGACCATTTCCTGCAGGAGTTTTTCAGCCTGCTCGCTAACAGCCTTGTTTTCTGCTTCGGTTGCAGCGGCGGCAGCTTCGGTGACGATTTTCTGCTGTTCTTCTGTCAGCTGCTGCCAGCGGACATTGCTCATCGCGATAGTGACATACTCATATTTGTGATCGGTGAAGGCGATATATTTCTGCACTTCGTTGATGCGACCACCATAGATGAACGGGATCGGGTTTTCCTGAGCTTCAATCACATTCTGCTCGAGACCGGTATAAACCTCACTCCAGGCCATTGGCGTCGGGTTGGCGCCAATTTCACGCCAGGTCGTGACCATGGCAGGAATTTCAGGCACACGGATCTTCAGCCCTTGCAGATCTTCCAGGCCGTTGATCGGCTTGTTGGAGGTCACTTCACGCGGGCCGCGATCCCACCAATTCAGGATGCGGATATTGGCTTGATCCAGCACATTCTGAGCGATCTCACCACCGATTTCACCATGAATAACGGTATTGAACTCATCTTGTGAGTGAAACAGATAGGGCAATTCGAGCAACTGGATTGAGCGTTCGAAGTTGCCAAGCACACCAGCAATCAGGCCAAAATCAACCGTGCCCATCTGCATGCCTTCAACCAGATCACGGTCACCACCCAACGTGGAGTTGGGATAGATAGCCAATGTGATCTTACCATCGGAACGGGCTTCAAGCTCTTCCTTGAATTTCTCGGCGCCAAAGTGCCACAGGTCTTTCTCAGACTGGATATGGCCCAGCTTCAGTGTGAGCACGTCATCAGCGCGGCTTTGCCCGGGAACACCCAGAGTTACCAGTGCTGCGAGGGCACAAAAGGCCAGTGGCTTTGAAGCCAGAGACAATAGACTCTTCATTTTCAAACTTCCTCCCGAAGTCAGATTGTCATTTACAGGGTTAAATCTTCTCTCGATCAACGTCCGCCTCAAAAGGTCACAACAACCTTGATGACGTCCTCTTTTTTCTGATTGAGGATGTCCAGCGCCTCCTGCGTTTGATCAAGCGGAAGCCTTTGCGTGACAAAGGCAGACAGATCGACACCGCCATTGACCATTTCGGCCGCCTTCACAAAGTCACATGTTTCATAAGTCATGGCACCGTAAACGGTTTGTTCGTTGAAAACGGTGCTGTAGCAATAGAAGGGGATCGGTTTGGTGATCATAGCCACCAGTCCGATTTCACCACGACGGCGCGTGCATGCAGAAGCCTGATCCAGAATATTCGGGGCTCCGGCGCAGACAAGCGTCAGATCAGCGCCGCGGCCATCAGTCAATTTCTTGACATTCCCCTCCACATCATCCTTCAAGGGATCATAGGAAACGATAGCACCCTGCCTGAGTGACATTTCGCGGTTGAACGGAGCCGTATCAGTCGTGATAATCTTCTTGAAGCCCATTTCACGTGCAGCAACCACGCACAGCATGCCGATGGTTCCTGTGCCCAGAATGACCACGCAATCTCGGCTTTTCATACTAGCGCGGGCCAGCGCATGCACAGCTACGGCGAGCGGTTCGGTCAACGACCCGATTTCATAGGTAACCGAATCCTCAAGCTTGAAAACGGTCTCCTCGGGCGCATTGAAATATTCAACGAATGTGCCGATCCAGTTTGGCGTGCCAGGGACTTTCTTGTTCAGGCACAGATTAACCAGATCCTGCTTGCAGAACTCACATTCTCCGCAGCCAACCTGAGGCAAAACCGTTACGCGATCGCCCTCTTTGAATTTGGTAACCTTGGAGCCAACCTTGACGACATCGCCAGCCACTTCATGGCCGAGCACTGCCGGCGGCTTGCGAAAGGCGTGTGTCCCTTTGAACAGATGTAGGTCGGAGCCGCATACTCCGGCAACCTTCACCTTGATCAGGACATCATCATCCTTGAGTTCAGGCTCCGGCACGTCCTGGATTTCGACTGTCTCGGTATCGACGACCAATGCTGCTTTCATGAAAATTCTCCTTAACGACAAGATTGTGCAAGCCGGGTGCAGAGATCGAAATGCGCTGCTGAGATCTCTGCACCCTTAGGAGGGAAGGACTATTTTGACACGAGGGGAGCTGTCACATGACCGAGCGGTCACATGTTGGTTCCTCCCTGTATCTATATGCATAAGGCCATTGGACACAGCGCTGCCTTCAGGCAAATGAGCACTGTCGAGCATGTACCATTCGTGGAAACACTTTAGCCATCAGAGACTTAAGATCATGACCCTGCAAACCGACTGGGTTTGGGAAGCAGAGCCAATTCCTCCTGATCCGTTCATCTCGCAACAGCGTTTTGCATATCTTCACACATACTATCAATTTTTCACAGCTTGACAATCAGTATATTCTCATAATTTTACATTTGTTTTCACTTTTTAACACACCCAATGTAATTGCTCGCATAAATCCGTCTTTTGCCGCCAACGCAACGGCAACAAAAAAGGCTGGAGGACTTGCCTCCAGCCTTTCAGTCTCAAGCATCTATTCAAAAATTACTGGTTTGCTTTGGCCTTGATCTCGGCCACTTCATCAGCCTGCATCATGCCGGTGGTTTCAATGGTCCCGTCAGCAATCTTCCAGAGACGGAACGGCCCGGTGATATCGCCATACTGGTCAAATCCGACCGGTCCAATCACACCTTCATAGCGAATTTTCTCGCCCTTCTTGATCAGGTCCAGAGCTTTCTTGAATTCTTCCGGACCAGCATAGATCGGCGTACCTTCAGTGCCAGTGACGTCAAAGATAGCATCTCGAATCTTGTCTGCCTTTGCTTCGCCAGCCTTGGCAATGGCAAGACCGACAATCGCTCCCGCATCATAGGAGCGGTCTGCAGCAGGTGCATCTGGAGCAATGCCGCCGGAGAAGTCTGCAAAATTATCGTAGAAATATTTGGTCGAAGCAGTCTCATCCGTACCAGAGGAGGTGCCATAGGCTTCATTGAGATATTGAGCGCCGACAGCCTTGATGAAGTCGGATGAGTTCATGCCATCGTTGAGCAGGAATTTCTGCGGGCCACCATTGGAAATCCAAGCGCGAGCAATCGTGGCACCATCAACCGGATAGCTGACTAGATAGAGTGCTTCGGGCTCACCGGAAAGCGCCGCGGTGGCTTCGGAAGAATAGTTGGCCTGCTTTTCGTTATACGGGGTTACCGAGGTGATTTCACCACCAAGTGCTTTGAAGGTGGCGGAGAATTCGCGCATCATGTTGACGCCGAAGTCATTGTTGACGTGAATGATGGCGAGCTTTTTAAGGCCCTGATCAATGGCATATTGCGCGGCTGCCGTGCCCTGTAGCGCATCAGAGGTGATCGTGCGGAAGAAATAGCCACCTGTCTTTCCTTCCTTGCCCAGCTGGGTGAGCGTCGGAGAAGATGAGGCCGGAGAGACCTGAACCACCTTCGCAGGGGCTGTTACGGAAGTAAGGATCGGCAGGGAAACCGAGGAGATGATGCCACCGATAACCACCGGCACATGCTTGATATTGACCAGCTGCGTTGCCTGATCCACGGCCACGTTGCCCTGGCTCTGGCTATCGCGCGTATCAGCTGTCAGGGTGCAGCCCAAAACGCCGCCCGCTTCGTTGATGTCCTTGAAGGCCATCTCAACGGCCTTTGCGCCAGCCTGCCCATAGACACCGGCCGGGCCTGTCAATTCCATGACCATACCGACTTCAACATCGCACGCCACGGCAGGTGCCATGCATGCTCCAAGCCCCGCCAGAACGGCCAACGGTGCTAAATATGATTTCTTCATTTTACACTCCTGTAGGAAGGGGCCCATCTCGGGCCTGTTTGGCGAAGGCTTAAGCCTATTCTTTATTGAGATTATATTTCATGATGGATCCGTGCCGACCAAACCGATCGCGCTCGAGGCTATAGACATCTCCCTCAAGCGGTGTCGACTGAGATAGGATGGTGTCAATGGCGGCCATATCATCGGGCGTTAGCGTCACCGCACCGATGCCCAGATTGGCAGCTAGATGGCTGCGATTGCGCGCGCCAACAATCACGCCAGCAACGGCGGGCCTTGCCAGAATAGCGGCAGAGGCGATGGTCGAGATGTCCGTGTCATGCCGGTCAGCAATGGTCCGCAGGGACTGCAACAGCGATTGGAAAAGATCCCAGCCACCGAAGTCCTCGATGATCAGTTTGTATTTGATCAGGGACCGGTTCTCCAAATCACCTTCTGGTTCAGCCACGCCAAGCCAACGGTCCGAAAGGAATCCGCCTGCAACCGTGCCATAGCAGAGAAAATGAAAATCATGCTCGGTCGCAAGCGCGGCCATGCGTTTTTCGGGCCGATGATCGAGCAGGGAATATTGTAGCTGTATCGTGGTCAGCGGCAATCCATCAGCCTTCATGCTTGCAACATGGTCACTATCGAAATTGGTGCAGCTGAGGAACCGCAAGCGGCCCTCCTGCTGAAATTCGTGGAGCCAATGCATCGTCTGCAGCCAATCGCCCTGCTCATAATCCCACCAGTGAAACTGCACTAGGTCAAGACGCTCCACACCCAGACGGGCACGCGAACGGTCAATGGTTTCCTGCAGCAGCGGGCGGGTAAGACGGGAGAGCTTGTCCAGATCCGGCACGCATTTGGTATGGACATGAATGGCATCCAACGCCTCGGAACCGTGCTTGTCTGCATAGGCTTTGCGGAAGGCGCCGATGATTTCCTCGACACCGGTATAGATATCGGCGCAGTCGAAGGTGGTGATTCCCGCTTCAGCGGTTGCAATCAGGTCTTCAACAGCCGCTTTCTTGTCGATCGCCCCATGCCCGCCGGCCAATTGCCATCCGCCGCGGATCACGCGCGAAATGGCATAGTCAGGGGCCAGACTGAATTTTGGAAGGGTCGTCATTTCAGGTCTCACTTTCTGGTGCCGTATCCGCTGCAAGCGGAACAGCCGTTGTTTCGGCATGACTGAATGTGCGCTTGCGGATGCGCGTGATGCGAAAGCGCGTGCTGCAATTGGGATCAGGACAGGCGACTTCGGCATCGGTGCTCATCCAGTCATTGGGGTGCGTGTCCCGCTGCTTGGCAGGCAAAAGCGGCAGAAGGGCCGCCAGCGAATAGATAGAAAAGCCCTGCCCCGGAGGCATATGGATCATCTCACCGCGCAGCTCGAAATAGTCGCCAACCTTGGCACCGCAATAAATCGGCCCGCCTTCCGGCGCTATAACCTCCACCCTGAGATCCCATAATTCGAAGCTGTCACTCATCAGTTGTTCCCTCGACGATATCCTGACGCAGCAGATTGAAGGATTGGGTTATATCGGAATGCAACGCCTTCACCGCAGCTCCGGCATCTCCTTCGGCCAGCGCATCAATCAAAGCCCAATGATGATGCACCGCAGTCATCGAAGGCTTGCGACCATAGACAAGCGCCGAGGCCCGAACAAATGGGCCCGATTGCATCCAGAGGCTGCGCACGATGGGCAACAGCACGTCCGACCCTGCCATGCCATAGATGGTGAAATGAAACTGATAATTTAGCCCGGAAGTGACGCTGACCTGTTCATCATCAAGCGGCTTTTCAAAGGCAGCCTCGCAAGCTGCTGTCATGTCGCGCAGGCTCTTGATCGTGGCTTTATCGGTCTTGGGTGTGGCCAGTCGCACCAACTCGCCTTCGATCAGGCAGCGAACACGGGCGAGATCCTCAAGCCGCTCTGCAGTGATCAGCGGCACACGGGTCGAGCGGTTCGGCATCATTTCCAACGCTTGGTCGGAGACCAAACGCGCCAGCGCTTCTCGCACGGGCATAATGGACACCTGCAAGGTGTCAGCCAGCGCCTGCATGCGCAACACCTGACCGGCGGCGAAGACCCCATGCATCAGCGATTTGGCCAGCTCTTGATATACCCGCTCCTGTAAGGACTCCCGCGCAACGGACCCCAGCCCAGGGATGGCCTTTGCATCGACAGTCTGATCTGCCTTCAGCATGTTCTTCATCGTTCGCTCGTCACTCCCGCCATCAGCAACCCGTTTACCACCAGCCTTGATGGATTTTCTGTTTCTCTCTCTTTTTTTGCTTGCAAATGCAACTTGTGTCAATAATCTTTGATCAAAGATATAAGATATAAATCTGTCTGAAGCGCACCGAGCAATGACCCAACGGGCAGTATAGAAAGAAGCAGATCCGCAAGAATCTGGGGATTGAATGACGCAGACCATGGAAGGCCCGCAAGGTCCGATCGAAACCGACCCGGCAAAAACGGAGGCGATTCTGTCTGCCCGGTCGCTAACGCGTAGTTTTCAGGGCTTCAAGGCAGTGGATGATTTATCCCTAGATCTCCATCAGGGAGAGATTCTGGGGCTCATCGGCCCCAATGGCGCGGGCAAGACCACCATGTTCAACATGCTGGCCGGGTCCCTACTCCCAAGTTCCGGCTCCATTCTGCTTGATGGTAAGGACATCAGCCGCGAAGGAGCCGAAAAACGATTAAGGCGCGGACTTGGTAGGACCTTTCAGATCCCCCGCCCTTTCCCCGAGATGACCGTCCTTGAAAATGTGCTCTGCGGCGCGCAAGGCCAATCTGGCGAACGTGCCATCAGCGCCTTTTTCCGCCCGGGCAAAAGTCGCCAAGATGAAGCCCGCGCTCTTGAAAAGGCGCGTCACCTTACCGATTTCCTGATGCTCTCCCATCTGGAGAATGAAAAGGCCCGAGTGCTTTCCGGCGGGCAGCGCAAACTGCTCGAGCTGGCACGCATCCTGATGGCCGATCCAAAGGTCATCTTGCTTGATGAACCGGCAGCGGGGGTCAATCCGACCCTACTGCAAGAAATCATGGCCCGCATCGTCACTCTTAACGAGCAGGGCGTATCGATCCTGCTGATCGAGCATAATATGGATATGGTGGCGCGGCTTTGTTCTCGCGTGATGGTAATGGCGCTGGGCCAGAAGCTGGCAGAAGGCGCCCCCAACGCGGTCATTCGCGATCCCGAGGTCGTGCGCGCTTATCTGGGGGATGCGGCATGACGAAAGACATCCTGACGTTACACAATCTGCATGCGGGCTATCAACCCGATCTGCCCATTATCAACGGCATCGACCTGACGGTGCAGCAGGGCGAATTCGTGGTTCTGCTTGGCCCCAATGGCGCAGGCAAGTCGACCCTTGTAAAGGCGGTTGCTGGCTTGGTGCCCATCCATTCGGGAATGGTACTACTCAAAGAAGAGAATATCACTCACCTGCCTGCGCATCTGAAGCTGCATAGCGGTATGACCTTCGTGCCGCAAACCGAGAATATCTTCACTCAGATGAGCATCCGCGAAAATCTTCAGATCTCGGCGCAAATCCTGCCCAAGCAGCTCCGCGCCGAGCGTATTGAAGCCATGTTCGCCATGTTCCCCGATCTGGCCAAACGTCCTTCAACGCGCGCAGGGGCTCTGTCCGGCGGACAACGTCAGATGCTGGCCGTGGCCCGCGCCCTCATCACAGATCCGGCCCTGCTCATCCTTGATGAACCATCCGCAGGTCTGTCGCCCCTCTTGGTCGACGAGGTCTTTGCCCGCATCAAGATGATCAACGAAACCGGCGTTACCATTCTTCTAGTCGAGCAAAATGTCCGCGTCGGATTGCAAGTGGCTTCCCGCGGCGTCATCCTCGTGGAAGGAAAGGTGGCCCATGATGCTCCTTCCGCCGATCTGTCTGGCGATCCGGTGGTCACAGAGCTTTATCTTGGTGGCGGCGGTGTCGAGGAGACAGCCCAATGACCTTGCAACCCATCATGGATGGCCTCGTGAATGGCTCGATCATCGGTCTTGGAGCCATTGGCGTCACCCTAACCTATTCCATTCTGCGCTTTGCCAACTTCGCGCATGGCGAAATGCTGTCATGGGGCGCCTATCTGGCCCTTACCGTAAGCGCGGCCCTGGGCGCACTGCTGCCCGGCCTTGGCACCCCGATTGGCCCCTTTTCCTTCGGCTGGTCGGTGCCCATAGCCATGATCACCTCCATGGTTCTGACTGGTCTCGTTGCCCTCACGGTAGACTGGCTGCTCTTTGGCCGCCTGCGCAAGGCAGGGTCAGCCCAGATCATTCTGGTGATGTCGTCCTTCGGGGCCGCGCTGGCGCTACGCAATCTGCTGGAATTCATCTATACCTCCAGTCCGGCCTATTTCACCAATGCGCTGCAGATCTCGCGCCCCATCCTGCCCGGCCTCAGAGCAACACCTGACCAGCTGCTGGTCCTGGTGCTCGCCGTTATCATGGTGGTTGCGGTGCATCTGCTCCTCACGAAATCGGCGGCAGGGCGTTCCATGCGGGCCGTTTCGGAAAACCCGGATCTCGCCAGCCTTGCAGGCATCGACACCCGTGCCGTCATTCGCATGGTCTGGATGCTGGGGGCTGCGCTCGCTGCCGTTGGCGGCATCATGTCCGGCGTTGTGGTGCAGATACGCCCCACCATGGGCCTTGACCTGCTGCTTCCCCTCTTTGCCGCCTCCATTCTGGGCGGCATAGGCTCGGTGCCCGGTGCCATGATCGCCGGACTGATGGTCGGGCTTGCCGAAGCTTTCACGGTGCAGATCATTGGTGCGGAATGGAGGGCTGCGGTGTCCTTTGTCATCCTCGTCGCCATGCTTTTATTGCGCCCTCAGGGCATTTTCGGAAAGGCTGCGGCATGATCGACCTTCTTTCCTACGGCGCCTTCTTCCTCACCATGGCCTTGACCTATGCAGTCATCTGCCTTGGCCTCAATCTGCAATGGGGTCAGACCGGCCTCTTCAATGTTGGCGTCGCGGGCTTTGTGGCTGTCGGGGCCTATGTATCCTCCATCCTGACGACCCCAGCCATCGACGGACGACTGGGCGGCTTCGATCTGCCAATCGTCATCGGTTGGCTTGGTGGCGGGTTGGGGGCTGGCATCCTTTGCTTTTTGCTGGGAGCTCTCACTTTGCGTCTGCGGGCGGATTATCTCGCCATCGCCACCTTCGGTGCTGCGGTGGTGATCCAGCTGACACTACTCAATCTGGAAGGCATCACCGGTGGGCCGTTCGGCATCGGCTTCATTCCTCGCCCTTTCGGGGGACTGGCAGAGAATCCCAGCCTGTTTGCCATCGCCAATCTGGGCGTACTGATCCTTCTGGTTCTGGTCAGCTATTTCGCTCTGCAACGCCTGACGCGCTCCCCTTGGGGCCGGGTACTGCGTGCCTTGCGCGAAGATGAAGAGGCAGCCAAGGCTCTGGGTAAAGATCCGGTCACCTATCGTTTGCAGGCCTTTGCCATCGGCGGCTTTATCATGGGGCTTGGCGGCGCGGCACAGGCCCATTTCATCGGCTTCATCGCACCGGACAACTACATGCCCACCTTGACCTTTCAGGTTTGGACCATGCTGATTGTCGGCGGCTCGGGCAACATGCGCGGGGCCATTCTTGGTGCTGTGCTGGTCTGGGCCATCTGGGCCCTATCCGGAAGCCTCGTTGCCAGCGTCTTCCCGCCAGATCAGCAGGCCCGCGCGGCATCCCTGCAAATCGTCCTCATCGGCGTTGCCCTCTGCCTCGTGCTGCTGCTACGCCCCTATGGCATTCTGGGCGAGGCTGGCACCGTGCGCGCACCCTTGCGGCGCGCCCTTCGCCGCGATTTAAATTCTCACTCTGAAGGACAAAAGACAGATGTCTGACACACCTGATCGTATCGATCTCGCCCCCGGGCTCAATATTTCCCGCCTTGTTTGTGGTTTGTGGCAGGTTGCCGATCTGGAAAAGGACGGAGACCTGCTGGACCCGCAAGAAACGGCTCCGCGCCTTACTGCCTATGCCGAAGCCGGATTTGACAGCTTCGACATGGCCGACCATTACGGCTCGGCCGAGCTGATCACCGGAACCTTACTGGCAAACAGCCCCAAGGACACGCCGATCCGCGCCTTTACCAAATGGTGCCCGGAACCTGGCCCCATGACACCGGAAATCGTTCGCGCCGGTGTACAGGAACGCCTTGACCGCCTCGGTGTCGATGCGGTTGATCTGTTGCAGTTCCACTGGTGGAGCTTTGAAGATCCGCGCTGGCTAGACGCCATGCACGAGATGGAGAAACTGCGCGATGAAGGCCTCATCAAAGCCATCGGCGTCACCAATTTCGATGCGGCCCATTTGGCACTGGCGCTTGAGGAAGGCATCAAAATCGTCTCCAATCAGGTCAGCTTCTCGCTGGTTGACCGTCGTGCTGCCGGTCCCCTCTCAGCCCTTTGCGCCAAATATGGCATCAAGCTGCTGGCCTATGGCACCCTTTGCGGCGGCTTCATCTCCGAGAATTGGCTGGGCAAACCCGAGCCGCAGGAGATCGCCGACTGGAGCCGCATGAAATACAAGCGCTTCATTGATACCGCCGGCGGTTGGGATGCGTTCCAGTCGCTGCTATCTACCGCCCACACCATCGCTGAAAAGCACGGCGTTTCGCTTTCCAACGTCGCTAGCCGCTGGGTGCTGGAACATCCGGCAGTCGGAGCGACCATCATCGGCGCGCGCATCACCGAAGCCGAGCATCGTGCCAGCAACCTCAATGTCTTTAAATTTGCCCTAGATGATGAAGATCACGCAGCGCTGGACGCCGCCTTTGCCCAGATGTCTGCTGTTCCCGGTGACTGCGGCGACGAATATCGCAAGCCCCCCTTCCTGACCGCATCGGGCGATCTTTCCCACCATCTCTCTTCGATTGCACCGGTCAATCCGGCCGTGGCAGACCCCAGCCTTGCCGATCGCTCCCGTGTCTTCTCCGGCTCCAAGTGGGAACCGCTGGCTGGCTATTGTCGCGCCGTCCGCGTTGGTAACCGCATTCTCGTTTCAGGCACCACGGCAACCCATGGCTCCGACCATGCCGTTGCGCCAAATGATGCCGGGGCACAGGCAACCTATATTCTCGACAAGATCATCGGAGCCATTCGTGCCCATGGCGCTGGTCCGGAACATGTCGTGCGCACGCGCATCTATCTGGTCGATGTGGAAGATTGTGAAGCGGTATCTATTGCTCATGGTCGCTTCTTTTCCGACACTTGCCCGGCCAACACCCTGTTGCAGGTGGCAAAACTCGTCGGCCCCTATCGCGTAGAAATCGAAGCTGAAGCCGTGCTGCCGTCATAACAAGAGCCTTGTGCTTTTACGATAAAGGCCTCGGGCAAAGCGCCTGAGGTCTTTGCTGTTTTTGGGGACATTTGGCAGAACAGCGGATCAAGAAACGAAAAACGAGGCTTCCAGCAGCAGCCCTCTTCGTTCTAGCAACCATCATTGAACTGCGGTCTCCCTAGCCATCATACAGTTTACGCACGGATATGCGCTTCCGATAAAATTGGGAACCAAATGCAATATTCGCCATTGAATATAAGTAGCCCATAATCCAACATGGAAGCCAGCCTTTCGGGCCTATCTTTGACAGAGTGTCTGGCCGTTCACGTCCTGCCACAAGCATAATGATGTTGAGGAAATAGCAAGAAATGCCAAGAGGTCGACAAGCAAAAAGCCCGGTTCAAATTCCCTTTTCAGGATGGATAGACATACTGTTCAGGGTTAAGAATAAGCTGATCGAAGACCGCATAAGCCTCGTCTCAGCTGGCGTTGCCTTCTACACATTGCTTGCAGTCTTTCCTGCGATAACAGCCCTCATGGCAATCGCGGGCCTCGTGGTCGAGCCCGTAGAAGTCGCCCGCAAGCTCCAATTGATCACAAATTTCGTTCCCCAAGACGCAGCCGCCATTATCCTCAATCAGGCGAAATCTGTAGCAGGCTCACAAGAGCGAGGCTTGGGTGTGGCGCTGGTTCTGGGATTGAGTTTGTCGCTCTACTCCGCTTCGCGCAGCATGGCCAGTCTGGTTCAGGGATTGAACGTTGTTTATGACGAGAAGGAAAAACGCGGATTTTTCAAACTGCTCCTGATCACGCTGGCCTTGACCCTCATTATGGTTGTTGGATTTGTTTTCGCTGTGGCAGCAGCTATTGCGTTGCCGACCATCTTTAACATTCTCGCGATCCCGGGCTGGATACAAGGGATCTTTTCTACCGCGAGTTGGTTCCTGATGGCCCTGCTGGTCGTCACCGGTTTATCGATTGTCTACAGGTTTGGCCCATCGCGCAAAGAGGCCAAATGGCAATGGCTGACAACGGGAGCAATGACCGCTTGCGCGCTTTGGCTGATCGGGTCAATCGGCTTCTCGATCTATGTTTCCAACTTCGCCAGCTACAATGAAACATTCGGCAGTATGGCTGGAGCAATCATCCTGCTGATGTGGTTATGGATGTCGAGCTTCATCATCTTGATGGGAGCGGAGTTGAACGCCGAGATCGAGGCGCAAACCAAAATAGACTCCACCATCGGCCCCGCAAAACCAATGGGCTCACGCGGGGCGACCAAGGCTGACATTCTGGGAGAATCCATCAAAGATGGCTAAACTACCAATAAAGCTCCCTCCTGTTTGGCTATGCAGATAATTAAGGCGGCATAGGCCAGACTGTGTCTTAGGTCTTCTCGACTTGTCCCCTCGCGCGGGCACCCCGATTTTTCAGTTGGTTACAGTCCCGGACGGACGCTCCGCAAGGGGACAGAAAGCCCAAATGCCTTGTCGCTACACCCTGCGCAATGGCTTGAATTTCCTCCGTCAGACTATGTTCTACTTCATTGAAAGCGCCATATTTGAAAGCGCGGATGCGCATTGGGAAAGAATGATCTTTATATAAAAATACCTCTCGCCGGATTTGACGAGAGGCATTTTTAAAATTCAGAAATGGCCAGCCTGTCAGGCTCTCTTGGTCCGCAAACCTTAAGAGCCACTATATTCAGGCTGATTTTCCAATTCTTCCTGCGTTGCGTCGATGTAAACACGCACGTCAGCGCCAGAATCGGTTCGGAGGATTTCCAATTCATCCATGGGCACGGCGATACGGCGTTCGCCAATCCCCAGGAAACCACCGATGTCAAGAACGGCCTTCTCGATCTCACCGGTTTCGTTGACCAGAAGCTTGTCAATTTCGCCGATATCTTCATCCTTTACACTATAAAGACGGGCTCCGGTCAGATCATCGGCAGTGAGTTCCGAAATCTCAACGACATTCCAGCCATCACGCTCAATGTTTGGAGCCCCAAACGTCTCGCGCTGGATCTCGTTCATCGTCTTGACCATGCTATCTTTTGCTTCGCTCGTTGTCTGAGCCATGTTGTCTTTGGCATCTTTCATGGTCTTTGAGACATCTTCAACGGTATCATCAGCATAGCTTTTGATCTTGGCGCCAGCAGCATCCATCCTGTCTTCTGCATTTTCCATCATGCGCTCAAAATTCGGAGCGTCGGTCAAAACCTGTTTATTTGCATCGACAACCAGGAAGAAGTCGCCCTCATCGCCTGTTTCATTGACCATCTTGATGCTGCCCATATCAACAGACACGTCTTTCTCGCCAACACCCAAGAAGCCACCAACTCCGAGAATAACGGCTTTCACGCTGCCATCACGATTGAGAATGATATCATTGACTTCACCGATATCATCCCATTCTGTTTCAGCACCAGCATCGACGGTCGCATTCTCATCAAACGTGTCATAGTCCTTCTGGGCGGAGTAAACGCGCATTCCGATGAAGTCAGAAGCGTAAATGTCCATGACGCCAGGCTCATCATAGGTCTTGAACGAAGACATGTGATCGTCAGCCATAGCAGCCGTGGAAAGAAGAAGTGTCATGGCAGTGGTTGCAAGAATGCGTTTCATTTGGCAAGCTCCTAATGTTGCAAGATTAGATTGCGAACTGCACGCGACCTTCGAACCTCACGTGCCGTTGTCTAGTCAACGTAGCCAAGGTGAATGGGTTCCAGAATTCTTGTGGGAAAGATGGGATCCATTCGCCCACACTTTGCGAATAATCAATGTTTTCAATGCGATAAAGCCTACCGAAAGACAACAGTTCGCACGTAGAATTTCTCACCGACTAGAAATATTCCAATCCCCTTCATACCGATACCAGCACGCAACCGAGACCACAGAACCGCTTGATCCTAGTGATATCGACAGACATAGCTTCCCTGCCTAGATCCGCTCCCAACCTGCTGATCACAAGCTTTTGAAGGCAGTCGATTTTGCAACCACAATGAAGGCGGGTCTCTGTTCTTCCAAGAAGACTTGGCAAATATGCTTGAGCGTCCTTGCAACAAGCACGGAAAACACCGACTTGAGTTTCCAAAGAGACAATAAGCCCTTCAAAAAGGGGGAACATCACAAGACATGGAGCATTGGATATAGAGACGCACCACTTAAATGACGGAGCAAGCAGGTGAGTGAGAACGCTCTGATATCTGAAATACTCGACACCATAGAGGAAAAGGCTGACGGCAAAGCAAAATTCACCATCGGCGATCTCCTTGATGCCTTCGGTCGACGCGCCCACGGCCCTGTCATTTCTGTTGTGGGGTTGGTGTCTGCATCGCCCATTGGTGCCATCCCGGGTGCAAGCATATTTCTGGGCCTTATATGCCTGATATTGGCCGGGCAATATGCGCTTAAAGACTCTCCCCCTTCCCTACCAAACCTCATACAGGTGGGCGGCGTTGACGGCAAACGCCTTGCGTCAGCCATTGAGAAAGTCAGGCCTTATGCCGGAAAATTGAGCTTTCTTTTTTCAGAACGACTGACTTTCATGACCCGATCACCATGGGCCATTTTGACAGCGATCCTGATCGCGGCTTTTGCGTTGAGCATGGTCCCTTTGGCACTGGTGCCCGGCGGAGTGTTTGTCCCATCCGTCGCACTTGCGTTCATCGGTTTTGCGGTCACGGCTCGTGATGGCCTTATGCTGATTATAGCAAGTGCCATCGGCGCTGTTGCGAGCGCAATGCTCTGGGCCGCCTAGTGAAGAGACCTACGGCACAAATATAGCAGTTTGCTTTATCTGGATGAAAGAAGCTGCGCGGTGCCAGCGCATGCCCACCCGTAACTTTGCGCGAAAAGGCAAGGAACCTTGTTGGAACCAATCACGCTCCTGTTTCGTTTGATCTAGCGGATACAAAAGGAGATCAACATGCCGAACAACGATAAAAAGTCAGCAGCAAAGCACAGCACCAGACGAGACTTGGGCAAAGGCAATATATCCTCAGGCCGACTTTAAAGAAATCTTGCCGACATAACTCCAACTCCAAGCCTCCAAAGGCCGGGGCAGTCAATTTCATTCCCGAAAAAATTGATGGTTCAACTATATGCAAAATCCTGACCCAGCTTCTGAAATGCCTTCGCGTCCCCTCTCTGGTTCACGGACAGAGGGCGACGTTGAGAATGACACTTTCAAGATGACCGACACTTTTGTCTGGAGTGTGATGATCATCGGGTTACTCGGATTTGCTGCAATTGCCTATCTTGTATCAACGGACGCAACAACGGCGTTTGATCTCTCGGTGATGTCCCATTTCATCGAACGAGGGGAAACAGTCAGTCCGTTAGGCCCCCCATGGGTTGAAGAAATATTCCTCGAACTCACGGCATTGGGCGGTGGCACAGTTTTGACGCTGGTGGCGTTGCTGGTACTGACCGGCCTCTTCATCACGCGCCAAAGGGGCGCTGGGTTGACCCTTATGGCGACACTTGTCAGTGGAACAATTATCCCCTACGGCCTCAAATTCCTGTTTGATCGCCCCCGACCGGATTTAGTAGCCCATCTGGATCGCACATTTACCGCCAGCTTTCCCAGCGCACATGCGACGGTATCGATGATTTACTGGATCAGCATCGCGACAATCATTGCCCGTTTCATTGATCACGCCATCCTTCGTCGTTTTATCTATTACAGCACTTTTTCCCTTGTAATTTTGATTGGCCTTAGTCGCATATATCTCGGTGTCCATTGGCCATCGGATGTGGTCGCAGGGTGGCTCCTTGGTCTTGCGTGGGCAGCATTCTGCTGGCTGTTGGCCAATCGATTTGCAATCGACAAAACCGCTTAGAGTCATCGCAGCATCTGCTCCATGATGAAGCCGGGAAAAATTCCCCCGAACAGGAAAATATCAACGCTATGCAAAGCAACTCACAGACCTGGATCATATATCTGGCGCGAGCTGGCTATTTGTCACGCGGCGTCGTCTATCTGATCGTGGGAGGATTTGCGATTTTTGCCGCGTGGGGAGCGGCTCAAAGCAAAGGCCCCAAAGGTGCGGTTCTCAAGATTCTACAGCAGCCCCTCGGAGAGACACTTGTCCTTATCCTGATCGTGGGGCTGGTCGGATATATTATGTGGCGATTGGTGCAATCGCTTCTGGATACCGACAATCATGGCTGGGCAGCCAAAGGCCTGGCGATACGGCTTGGTTTGCTTTCCAGTGCCTTCACCTATTCAGGGTTGGCCCTTTATGCGGCCTCACTTACAGGAGCATTTGCCTCCGAGAGTGAGAACGAAGCCGGTGGGCTGGCACAGCAGATGGGTCAGGTGATCGGCCAGAAATATGTCGCACTCGCCCTTGGCTGTGTTTTCATCGGAATTGCTCTTGCCCATTGGTGGAAAGCGCTCTCCCGGAAATATGCAGATCATTTTCAGGCCAACACGCAAATAATGGCGATTATTCACCCGGTCTCGATGGTGGGGCTCACCGCGCGTGGCATCGTATTTGCCGTCATTGCGACCATTATGATCTTACGATTTTTGGGTGTCGAAAGCGGTGATGGCGCGCCTCCAGATGTGAAAGACGCTTTGACATATGTTCAATATCTGCCCTTTGGTGTTTGGTTCTTAACTGCCCTTGGCCTCGGCGTCATCCTCTTTGCCGGATATTCTTTCGCGGAAGCAATCTGGAGGAAAATCAACTTGGAAGATGCCTCTATTTCAGACCAGTTCTGACTTATTCAGGCGCGCCTTATTGCTGGGCGGATGAATCAGGCGGCACCGATGAGGCTCGCATCACCATAGTGATCGCTTTGACTAAGTCATGGACTTGATAAGGCTTGCCAAGGACAGGAACTGTCTCAAAGCCTGGAACCCCCATCAAAAACGTGTCACAAGAGGTCGTGAAAACGAGTGGGATTTTTGAGACTTGGATCGCACGCAAAAAATCATCGGGCAGGTCCTGCACCGGCCCCGTATCACAAATAATGCACGCAAATGCTCCCTCGCCTAAAAGAACAGCATCAAGATCATTTGATGAAACTATACGACACCGCCCACCGAAGAACCGCTCAACGTGATACTGCAACTCCAAGGCAACAACATACCATGATTCAACGATCAGAAAATTTGGTTCTATAGTAGTCATGATAAGCGCCTCAATAAATGAATGGCCGAATATGCTCCAAACCAGAAGGCACAGCATTTAAAAAAGACATGTCAAATCACGCTTTTGGAACTATTGTCCTTTTATTTCGTTTTTCTTTGACAGATGAACGGCCGGTGATGACATGAAGAACCATAAAGCGCGTGCTGAACGTACAGATTGTGAAAAATGCCCTCTAAGGGAAATTAAGAAGTTTCGCGACTTCGGCCCTGACGAGTTGGAGTTTGTTTCCAACTTCAAGAAGGGGGAATTACACACCGACCCCGGTGCAACGATACTGGTGGAAGGGAGCAACAACCCGCATATATACACCGTACTGACCGGCTGGGGCTTTCGCTCAAAGCTTTTGGAAGATGGTCGTCGACAAATCCTGAATTATATTATGCCGGGAGATATGATCGGGTTACAAGGATCCATCATGGGAGAGATGGAACACTCGGTAGAAGCGCTTTCCGCCATGACCCTTTGTGTGTTCGAACGCGAATACATGATGAAATTGTACGAAAAACACCCTGACCTTGGCTATGACATCACGTGGATTGCCGCAACAGAAGAACGCATTCTCGATGAGCATCTGGTTAGTGTAGGCCGCAGGACGGCGCTAGAACGCGCAGCGTATCTTTTGGCCTATCTCCATCAAAAAGCGACCGCAGTTGGACTTGCGCAAGAAGAATGCTCAGATTTATCGATCACACAGCAACATATCGCGGACACATTGGGACTGTCGATCGTTCACACAAACAAGACCCTGCGCAAATTGGCGCAAAAAGATCTTATTATATGGAAAGAACGTGGTTGTGAGGTCCTCAACGTTAAAGGTCTGTTGCAAGTTGCAGGATGGGAAGGGATGCCTGAAAAGTGCCGCCCACTCATATAGCGACAGCTCACTGCTTGCAGCGTTAAGTGCCCTGCCCCAACGCATCCCCGCTTTTGGCGGCAATGAGCAGCAACTTTCATCAACTATACTGTCAGCTAGAGCCAGATTAGCAGAGGCCTCAAAGCACATCCTAAAAAGGGTCCGAACCGGACTGCAGCGAAGAACGCCAGGACAGACACGCGCTTAACAAGCGCGACCAAAGGCAACATTTACCACTGAGCATCTGCATCAAGCCAATCGCCTATTCATGCCATTCAAGCAACGAAAACTCTGAAGCCAGCAACTTTTGCGAAGAAACTGCTTTATATTCTTGATCTATAGAGAGGAAAGGATGGTGGGCGTAACTGGGATTGAACCAGTGACCCCTTCGATGTCAACGAAGTGCTCTCCCGCTGAGCTATACGCCCATCCTTGGTTGGCTGTTGAGTTCAGCCTGTGCGGTGAGAAGGCTTCTACCGCCCTCAAAGAGGGATTGCAACCCCCTTTTACAATTCTGTCATCAATGGGCAATGAAGCTGTGAAAAACCATAAATATCAACAGCCCCAATTGGCGTATGATGCCCAGTAGCCCCTGTTCAGGCAGCCAGCATCTTGCTGACTTCATTCACCAGATCGCGCAGATGGAAAGGCTTGGAAAGCACCTTGGCGTCTTTTGGCGTGTTGCTGTCCGGGTTCAGTGCCACAGCGGCGAATCCGGTGATAAACATCACCTTCAGATCAGGATCAAGCTCCGTTGCGCGCCGTGCCAACTCAATGCCATCCATTTCCGGCATGACAATATCGGTGAGCAACAAGGTGAATGGCTCTTCGCGCAGTCGGTCATATGCGCTTTTCCCGTTATCAAACGAGACCACTTCATATCCCGCATTCTGCAGCGCACGCGAAAGGAAGCGGCGCATGTCATTGTCGTCTTCAGCAAGCAAAATCTGCGACATGTTATATTTTTCTCCAGCCCGCAGCCGGGCATATTTTTGCAAATTCGTCTTAACCCGAATTCGGGATTTGGCAAGCTACAATTCAATAGGCTCGGGGTAAAAATCCCGTGAACCAAAAGAGATTTCAACCCGTTTCTCATTGATTCAGGCGAATTTCATCCCTTTTTCCTTGTAACAGACGCACTTAATCCCGATAATATTGAAATACACTTATCTGACAAGAGATAAGATAGCCAAGCTTTAGACTTTTATCCCCTGACCGACTCTCAAAATGGCGCAAACCAGAAAGAGTGCGGAAGGTCCATCAAGATCAGTCGCTCTGCGGCGACAAGAAAAGAACCGAGAGCGCATTGAACCCTGACGATTTTCAGCCAACCGATACGCTGGATGTGCCATTTTGGATAGAGAGGCCCGAACAACAATTGGCGCCTTTTCTCTTCAGCTCGCCCCATTCAGGGCGATGCTATACGGCAGAGTTCAAAAAGGCCAGTCGCCTGACCGAGCTAGAATTGCGTAGCTCTGAAGATTCCTATGTCGATCTGCTCTTTTCGAAAGTGACGTCCTTGGGTGTGCCCTTCATGGCGGCCAATTTTCCCCGTGCCTATCTTGATCTCAATCGTGAACCCTACGAGCTGGACCCGATTGTCTTCAAGGATCCCCTGCCCTCCTATGCCAAAACGTCCGGTACAAGGGTTGGCAGCGGCCTGGGCACCATCGCTCGCATCGTTTCCGAACGCAAGGAAATCTACCGGCATAAGCTGAGCCTTGAGGAAGGGCTGGAGCGGATCGAAACGCTTTACAAGCCCTATCACCAATGCTTGCGTAGAGAGCTGGCTTTGGCGCATGTGAATTTCGGCTATGCTTGCCTTATCGATTGCCACTCGATGCCGTCGCGGGTGTTTCAAAATGCCAATCCGAACAACCGCCCCGATATCGTTCTGGGAGATCGCTATGGCGCCAGCTGTCACCCGTCCTTGATAAGTGCGGCCAAAAGCATTCTAGGCCATTTGGGGCTGCGTGTGGATATCAATCGCCCCTATGCCGGCGGTTTCATCACCCAGCACTACGGGCGTCCGATAAAAGGTCTCCATGCTCTGCAAATCGAAATTGATCGCAGCCTCTATATGAATGAGGACACTTTCGAGCCTGTTCCTCACTTTCAGGAGCTGGTGGACCTGTTCGGACGCTTCACTGAGCTGCTTATACAATGTGCAAGCGACGCTCTATACCCAACAGCAGCTGCCGCAGAGTAATTTTATTTGCGTCTCCACACCGTACTTTCTCTTCTGATGCGCCTCCCTGATCAAGCGCGTTCACAAACGCGAGACACCTGGAGCCAAGCTCTCTTCTGACCAGTTGCCCTTGAAGACACGGCATCTCCTATCGACTTGATCTCAAAACAAAAAAAAGGCCGCTTAACGCGGCCCGAAAAGTCTAAGGAGGAAACGCCCAGCAAGGGCGGCGGGAAAAATGTTCCGCAAGAATAGGGTCGCATTTACATCCCGAAACTGTCAAGCAAACCCAGAATGGTTCCAAGCCACACAGCGCACCACAACGCTAAAAACTTGCACAATATTTAATCACAATATACCAAATAACTGAAATTACTTATTTTTAGATGCCTCAAAAGCGACCTTCCATGGCAAGCAATTAATGTGCATATTTTTTGCGCAACTCGCGCAATCCAACATTTTTGCTCATTTGGGATGCAAATATTGCCAGTTTACGAAAAAGCCCCAAGCGCAAAACAACCGAGAGTCGCACTTATTGCCACTATAACGCAGCCCTCACAGCATGGTGAAGCAGCGTGCGCGCGGCCTCACTCCCATTTCATTTCCTATTGAACGGCATTCTGGGCAGCATTGAAGGCGTTCCGGGGCAACAGATACTCGTTAGACCCCACTCACTTACTCATCATATTCTGGAGACAACCATGTCCACCAAAGTTAATACGCTTTCTGCAACATTTTTCGCCGGTGCCATTGCCACCATCGTTTCTGCTGGCGCTCTGACCACATTGTCCGTTGACGGCGCTCAGGCTGCTGAAAAGGAAAAATGCTACGGCGTCGCACTGAAAGGCCAGAATGACTGCAAGGCGGGTGCAGGCACCACATGTGCAGGCACCTCCACCGAAGACTATCAGGGCAATGCATGGAAGCTGGTCCCGAAAGGCACCTGCACGACCATGAAAACCCCGAACGGTATGGGCAGCCTCGAACCGATTGAAGGCTGATATAACCACGCGCCAGGGCCCTTTTGGCATGGTCATCCGTGCCGGAAGGGCTCCAGCCCTGAGTTGAACCCGCCCCTCACCTTTCTCATCAGCACCAACCGCGATCGCTTTTTCCTCGCCAAACTCTAGGGGTGCCCGTCTGATCGCTTGAAGGAAATGATCCGATGCCAATCTCCCAGATCACACCTGCCTCATCTGGCACGACACCCAAAGAAATCCCGCCAAGAGCCGGGGTCGGCCTCAAGGCGGAGCATTACCAGACCATTCTGGAAACCGCGCCGGACATCGGCTGGTTTGAAGTGCACCCTGAAAATTATATGGGCGCCGGAGGGCCACCACACCGCTATCTTAGCGAAATCGCTGCGCGCTATCCCCTTTCCCTGCATGGCGTCGGAGCTTCCATCGGCGCAGACAAGTCGCTCGATACAGATCACATCAATCGCCTCAAGGCCCTCAATGAGCGCTACGCGCCCGGCCTCTTTTCAGAACATCTGGCTTGGTCCAGCCATGACGAGGTCTTCTTCAACGACCTTCTGCCCGTTCCCTACCGTCAGGACAGTCTTGATCGTGTCGTTGATCATGTGAACCAGCTACAGGACCATTTGAGCCGACGCATTCTCATTGAGAACCCGTCCGTCTATGTGGCCTTTGAAAGCTCCACCATGTCGGAAATCACCTTCCTTGAGCGACTGGTTGCACGCACGGGCTGCGGCCTGCTACTGGATTGCAACAATGTTTATGTCTCGGCAACCAACCAGAATTATGACCCCGTTGCTTATCTTGATGCCTTCCCCGTCGAACATGTGGGAGAAATTCATCTGGCAGGTTTCGCCCGCGATGAAGATGACGAAGGCGAGCCCCTACTGATTGACGCCCATGACAGAGAAGTCGCAGATGCTGTCTGGGCTCTTTATGACCAAACATTGGCGCGCTCCGGCGCTGTCCCTACGCTGATCGAATGGGACAACAACATCCCCGATTGGGACATTCTGTTTGCCGAAGCCATGCGGGCGGAAGACAAGCTGCGGGCACTGCCAACAAGGCTCAAGGAACCTGAGCCAGACCTGATATTGGGGCACCGCCATGTCAGCTAGCCCATCCCTTCATACCGGGCAGGCGTCTTTTTCCAGCGCACTAATAAAGCCCGATCATCCCACGCCGGAAGACGTGATCGGCCCAAAGCCGGAGAAGAAGGCGCAAAAGCGCTTCGGTGTCTATCGTAACAATGTGATCGTCAGCCTCACCGAAGCTATGATGGCTTCTTTCCCCACGATCGCAGCGTTGGTTGGGGAGGATTATTTCCGCGCCATGGCCCGTGTTTACATCACCAACCACCCGCCGCGCACCGCCATTCTCAGCCGCTATGGCGACCAGTTCGCCAGCTTTCTTGATGGCTTCGAGCCCGTACAAGCCTTTCCCTATATGGGCGATGTGGCCCGCATCGAGTTTGCGTGGCAGGAAGCCTATCATGCCGCAGATCAGTCCCCGCTAGATCCCACCAGCTTGCAACAGATCCCACCAGACCGTCTGGCAGAGCTGACCTTCACGCTCCATCCGGCTTGTCGCCTGCTGGCGTCCCCTTATCCTGCCTACAGCATTTGGGCCGCCCATAAGCAAGATGCACCGCAAGAGACAATGGCATCCTTGCCCCAAGAAGCAGAAGCCAGCCTTATTACGCGCCCGCAATGGGATGTCATGGCCATCAAACTCCCTGCTGGCGGCTTTGCCTTTCTTAACGCACTCGGAGAAGGCCTAACGCTTGGTCAGGCAGCGGCAGTGGCCCTTGAAGCAGCACCAGCCTTTGACTTCGCCCGCAATCTGGGAGGCCTTCTGGAAACCGGCGCCTTGGCTGGCCTTCATCTTCCCTCCATCGACGTGAAAGACCAGAGAGAGCCAAAGCCGTACCAAGATAACAGCGCCAATCAGCATCACGAAAGTTGACCCACCATGAGCATCCTTACCACCGCTGCTTCGCTTCATGATCGCCAGTTTGGCTGGCTAGAGCGCAAACTGGAACCATGGTTCCTCGGTCTTAGTGCCCGGCTGATCTTTTCCAGTGTGCTGTTGTTCTATTTCCTCAATTCCGCACTGACAAAGCTGGGCGATGGCCCCTTAGGGCTCTTTTCACCCTCGATCGGAGCCTACGCCCAGATTGTCCCGCCCATTGTTGAAGCGGCTGGCTATGACAGCAGTCAGATTGCCTTTCTGCCGTGGGGCCTTATTGTGCTGGCGGGGACCCTCGCAGAATTCATCCTGCCGATCCTGATCCTTATCGGACTTGCCACCCGCGTTACCGCCATTGCCTTCATCGGTTTCATCGCTGTGATGACCTTTGTCGATATCCAGTTTCATGGAGTGGAAGCGGAGACCATCGGGCACCTGTTTGACAGCGTCCACAATTCGGCCATTCTCGACCAGCGCCTGCTCTGGTTGATGCCGCTGCTGCTGCTCATCATAAAGGGCCCGGGCACTGTATCTGTGGACCATTTTCTGGCCCGCTGGCGGCGTGCGAAAGCTGGCTAGGATCCCGGCGGCCTTTTCCCCTTGACCTTGAGACGACAAAACTGTCGTATAGGCGGCAAAAGACGACCCACCTCAAGGATCAAATCATGTATTTTGCCAGCGACAACTGGGCCGGAGCCTCCGAGCCTATTATGAACGCATTGATGCGCCACAAAGATGGCTACGAGCCCGCCTATGGCGATGGCCCCATCTGCGAGTCCATCGAGCAGCGATTCCAGGAGATTTTCGAAACGGATTGTTCTGTCTTTGTCGTGGGCACGGGCACCGCAGCCAACGCATTGGCGCTCTCCGCGCTCACTGGACCGGCCGGCACAGTATTCTGCCACAAGGAAGCCCACATCCGCGTCGACGAATGCGGCGCACCGGAATTCCTCACCTCAGGTGCCCGCATGTGGGGGCTGGAGGGCAGACATGGCAAACTGAGCCGCGAAGCCCTGCAAACCGGTTTTCAGGAAGTGCCCCATGGCGTGGTGCATCATGGTCAGCCAAGCGCAGTGTCCCTCACTCAGGCCACCGAGGTTGGTACGCTCTACAGCGTCGAGGAAATCACCCAGCTTTCGGCACAGGCCAAGGATAACGGCCTTGCCGTGCATATGGATGGTGCCCGCTTTGCCAATGCCCTCGTTACTCTGGGTGTAACCCCTGCAGAGATGACATGGAAAGCCGGTGTCGACGTGCTCTCCTTTGGCGCCACCAAGAATGGTGCCTGGTGCGCAGAAGCCGTGGTCTTCTTCAATAAGGACTATGCCAAGGATTTCATCTATCGCCGCAAACGCGCCGGACAGCTCTTCTCGAAAATGCGCTTTGCAGCCGCCCAGTTCGAAGGGTATTTCGAAAATGACCATTGGCTGGACAATGCCCGCCATTCCAACGCCATGGCAGCAAGGCTGGTCAAAGGACTTGAGGCTATGGATCACACCCGCATTGCCTGGCCAACCGGCTCCAACGAAGTCTTTGCCATCGTTCCCAAACAGGCAGCCCAGAAAGCCACTGCTGCGGGTGCTGTTTTCTATGACTGGCCAAGCTTTGGTCTTGCGCCTGAAGAATGCCCGGGCGAGGGCGAGAGCCTGTTGCGTCTGGTCTGCTCTTTCTCGACCACACAAGCTGAGGTCGACCAGTTCCTTGACTGCCTGAAATAGGCACGGCCCAGACTAGCCAGTATAAATGCCAAAATCAAAAAAGCGCTCGACCGGACGGAAGAGCGCTTTTTCTGTGAGAGTGATTGCCGGAAGCGGCATGAAAATGAGCTCCTTCCGACAATCTGCCTTGAGACGAAGAAGCGTGGGCGGCCCAATTAAGGGCCACCGGTCGCGCCCGACCTTTAGAAGCCGGGTGACATTCTGTCGGAAATTAGTGTTTGGAACCTTCAATGACGGTTGGGTCATTGTCACGATCAGACGAGCGGATCTCGATCTGGCGCGGTTTCATGGCTTCAGGGATTTCACGTTTTAGATCAATGTGAAGCAGACCATGCTCCATACTTGCCCCTTCAACCTGCATATAGTCGGCGAGCTGGAACTGTCGTTCAAAGGCACGCGAGGCAATGCCGCGGTGCAAATAGTCCTTTTCCTTCTCGTCTTCCTCGATGACTTTCTCACCGGTTACCTTGAGCGCGTTCTCTTTCACTTCAATGGAAAGATCCTTCTCGGAGAAACCGGCAACAGCCATCGAAATACGATAGGAATTCTCAGCCAGACGTTCGATGTTGTAAGGTGGATAGGATGGAGTGCTACTGTCCGGGCCGGTTACGGTGTCCAGCATGGAGAAGAGCTTGTCAAAGCCAACAGTAGAGCGATAAAGCGGAGTAAGATCGTAGTGACGCATAATAAAGTCCTCCTTTGAGCGACAAAAATTGCGTTATTTCGCTACTCCTTCCCCCTTCTCAAGGCGGGAAGGAAATGAAGCCGGAGCCGTTTTGGCCTCCGACACTATTCGATATGGAAATGCCTCAAATGCATTTCAAGTCCCCCAATAAATTTTTTGAAAACGGCAGGATTGTGCGGATTAAATCCCCTGCCACAAAGCTGCCATGTTGCTGAATTCGACATGAACAGCCCTTTCCGAATGGGTTCAGGAAGCCTTTGCTACCTTGTTTTCATAACAACGACGGCACAGACCGAACCGAATAGAAAAAGGAAAGGCAAGACAATGAAACTGACAGCAATCGCACTTCCCATCATGATCGCATTCACCGTTTACCAACCAGCACAGGCGCGCGACTATTCCCATGACTCAAGCCGCTTCTACCGGATTTATGGGTCAGGCCAGGTCGTAACGCACCATAATGATCGCCCCCAGGTCCGTAAGGCCCACAAGCCCAAAGTCACGAAAAAGGTCATCCGCAACAAAACCGTCGAGCGGAAAGTCATCCGCAACGCCAATGGCAAAAAGACCATCGTCAAGAAAACCACCGTCAACCGGAAGGTCATCAAGAAGAAAGTCGTTCATGCACCGAAGATCCACAAGACCTATTCGCGCTATGACCTGACGCAGATCGCGCAACGTAATGGCTATCGCGATATCAGTGACTACTCCCTGCGCGGCAATGTCGCTTCGATGAAGGCCCGTGACAGACTTGGTCGCCCGTATCTGCTGGAAATCAGCGCCCGCACCGGCAATTTCATCAAGCAGGCACGCCTGGCAGCCGAACGGCCACACCACAACTGGAGCAACGACCGCCACTATTCCGGCCGCTATTCACACAGCTATGGCAGCACCCATGCGCGCCCAAGCAATGATGTGAATTACTCCTTCATTCTGCGCCTCAATTCCTTTCTGGATCAGGGGCAAGCCTATTGGGCCTTCTAAAACATGCCACCGTCGATATTCGGCTCCACTCCGGTGGGGCCGATTGACGTGTACGGCACCATTCCCCCACCTTGATATGTCTCGCACTACGGTTATTCGTGAAAAACCCCAAGAACGGGCATTTTCCCCTCCCATCGAGATCACTTTTCGCTAAACTGCATGTCAAAAGGGCTATTAAAGGCGTCTGGGGCAGATATGCAGCTGAATAATCTCGACAAATTTCCCGAGCTGGCAGATGGCGTCTGCCATGAAATGGTCTGCTGGGATCAACACAAAGTGCGCGTTGCCCGCTGGCCTTCCTTGGCTCCAGATCCCAAAGGCACGATCTGTCTGTTACATGGCCGGTCCGAATTCATCGAAAAATATTATGAAGTCATCACCGAGCTACGCCAGCGTGGCTTTGCTGTCGCCACCATGGATTGGCGCGGGCAAGGCTTGTCAGATCGTTTGACCCGCAATGGCATGAAAGGACATGTTCGGCGCTTTTCCGACTATGGCAAGGATCTCGAACAGTTCATCGAAGAAGTCATCCTACCGGATTGTCCTCCGCCCTGCTTTGCTCTCAGCCACTCTATGGGCGGGCTCATTTTGCTATCCAATTTGCCCGACCTCAGGATCAAAATTGATCGCGCGGTGCTCTGCGCTCCTCTGATTGAACTCTCAACAGGGGGGCATAGCTTTTTGGGGATCAAGCCTCGCCAATCCACCATCCGAAGATCGGCAGGATTTCTGCGCTATTCGGGGTTTGGCGAAAGCTATGTGCCCGGCGCCAGCCACACTCCTTTTGACCGAGGTGGCTTTTACACCAATCAGCTCACCTCAGACGGCCCCCGCTATGACAGGAACCGCCAATTTCTCATCGATTGCCCGGCCCTGGGGATCGGTGGGCCTACCGTTCTGTGGACCCATGAAGTCTGCAAGGCGATGGACCGCCTGCAATCGAGCGATTTCCAATCCTCAATCCACATCCCGGTGCTCATCGTCACAGCAGGCAACGATACTGTGGTGAACTCGGCCGCTGCCGAACTATTTGCCAAAACCACACGGGCAGCAGGCGCCATCTCCATTACCGGCAGCAAGCATGAAATCATGATGGAGCGAGAGATCATTCGTGAGCAGTTCTGGGCTGCCTTTGACAGCTTTATTCCCGGCGAAAATACGCTCAGGCAGGAAAGCGCCTGAGCGATATAATGCGCTCGGAAAAGCATCTCTAAAATAGCCAGTCGGCTTTCTCAGCCTTTGCTGGCGAGAAGATCTAGCACCGACTGATGCAGATCGGGGTCGCCCGTTGCAACCACCTGTCCGCCATCAAAGGCTGAGCCACCCTGCCAGTTGGTGACCACACCGCCAGCTCCTTCGATCAGCGGAATAAGCGGCGCAATATCAACCGGCTTCAAAGCCGCTTCGATCACCAGATCCACCATGCCTATGGCCAACATGCAATAGGCATAGCAATCAACGCCATAGCGCGACAGGCGCACTGCATCCTCAACCCGCTGAAAGGCCTTGAGCTCATCGGGGGCAAAAATATCCGGAGCGGTGGTGAACAAAGTCGCGTCTCCGATCGCCTTGCAAGACCGTGTCTTCACCGGCCGCTTTCCATCCGCCCCCTGATAAAAGGCACTTTTGCCATCGCCGAAAAAGCGCTCTTTGGTGAAAGGCTGGCTCATCATGCCAAGGCTCTGACCACCAGAATGTCGATAGCCGATCAACGTCCCCCAAGTTGGCAGGCCGGAGATAAACGCGCGCGTACCGTCAATCGGATCAAGAACCCACAGGCCATCGGCATCAAGATCCTTGCCCTCAAATTCTTCCCCCAGAATGCCATGGCTTGGAAACTGCTCCTGGATAAGCCCGCGCAGTTTCAGCTCGGCCTGCTTGTCCGCATCGGTCACCGGATCAAAGCCGCCCTCAAGCTTGTTTTCAATCTCGATTGCCCTGCGGAAAAGCGGCATGACCGTTTCTCCGGCCAGATCAGCGAGTTGGTGCAGAAAATCAAAATCCGGTGCGCGCTCAATGCTCATGATGAAAGTCCCAATTTGCTAACGGTCCGAAGGCTCAAGGCGAAAAGCGCAAGACGAATGCGCTCCGCCCTCTTCTTCAGAGGATCGAAATGAAAACATGCAAGGCCACATAGAGAGGCCTTGTTTCTGTATGGGAAAGACTCATACCCAATGAGACGCAGAGGGGCAATCACAGATCAGGCAAAGGGGGACAAAAGCACAGCTCTCAATGCACAGAACAGGCTTAGTGCTTGCCACCCCAGGCAAAATTATCGCTTCGATATTTGGGAGCATTCTCTGCGGCCGCCAGCTGATCTTCGCCGTCTATTCCGGACGAGAAAGACAGGGTAAAGACACTGGGATTGATTAAGTCTTCCGACTCAAGCGGTGGCTTTCGCAAAGCATAAATATCGCGCCGCGCTCCCAACCCTTCCCGCAAGGCGGTCTCATCGGCCTTGGCGAGCGTCTTGGGCAACACATCCTCATCAACTGACTGGGACAGCACACGGATAACCAGCTTCTCAACATAGAATGCGAGCTTGCGTCGACCTTCCTTATTGAAGCGAATGGCGTTCTTTAAGCGCAACCGGACATCCTGCCCCGACAAATCCGGACCACGGAACGAGAAGTTCCCCTCCTCATCGGAAAAGGCGTCCCAGATATCAATAAACTCTTCGTCCCGCTCGGTCAGACGGCTGGAAACAAGGTCGTTGAGATAACGCATGTCAGCAGCAAGTTGCTCATTGCCCACGGGCGGCAATCCAACCCAGAAGACAGGCTTGTCTTGCTTGGCAAAAGCAAGACGCACCCGATCGATCTCGCGCTGATAGGCACGGGCCCATTCATCGGTGCGGAATTCATAAGCCGGCGTAATCTCATTGCCCTCGGCATCTTTGCGCGCAGGCATCTCCCGGCGATCATTCAGCCCTACCATCACAACAGCGAAGTTGAAGGGATGGGCTGCAAAATAATCCTCGGCATCACTCAAGGGGTTATTCTTGGCCCGATAGATCAGTCCGCTATTGGGCTTGGAATGAATCTCTACCCTGACGTCAGGCGCTTTTGCAAAAGCATCTTGAAGCCCCCATGCAATATCCTGCGAAAATTCATCACCGAATACCGCGATCACAGATGCATCTGAATCCTTTTCAACGGTCTTGATCACCGGCACGACCGGCCCACGCTTCACCGGTTTATTGTCAGAGGTGTCGGGCTTCTTTTCCTTTTTGGGCGTGCGGCGTTTGAAGAGAAATTCAAAGAATCCCAACGCCACATCATAGCGCCCATCATCCGGGGTGGCCCGCTGCTGGGCTGCGGGCTTCCCATTCATGCTAGAGCCAGAAAGAGATGGGGCTGCCTGAACGGGCCCGGCCAGCAGAAGCGGAAGCAACAATGAGATTACCGTCACGAGGCATAGCGCCACATGCACAAAGGCAAAACCGGATTGTCCCTTCTTCAAGCCCATTGGCCCGTCTCCAACTATATCGCCACCGCAAAAGCGGGATTGTCAGCTCTTGCGCAGAGCTTCCAACAGATCACCACTGGCAAATCCGTCCGGCACATGACCGTTGCGTTTTTGCCAATGACGGATAGCGGCTCGAGACTTGGAGCCCAGCCGCCCGTCGATGCCACCTGTATCATATCCAAGGCGGTTCAGAATAGTCTGAAGCTCCTTTCGCTCGGTTGTTTTGAGCATCCGGTCAGAACGTGGCCATTCATGCGCAAAGCCCTGCCCACCGCGAATACGATCTGCCAGATGGCCAACAGCCAAAGCATAGGATGTGGCATTGTTATAGCGCTTGATGACCGAGAAATTCTTCAAAATGAGGAAGGCTGGTCCGCGGTAGCCAGCAGGCATGATCAACTGGGCCTGATCGCTTGGCCGCGGGAAGGCGCGCCCGTGCACACGCTTGGCCCCCATCTTCTCCCATTCGGCAAGCGTCTTCGTGATTTTTCCATCGGCCAATTCAAAGGGGAAGTTGTTAGGCAGCGACACTTCGTAACCCCATGTCTTGCCGGTTTCCCACCCAGCTTCTTTCAAGAGATTCGCACTGGAAGCCAGAGCATCCGGAATGGAGTTCCAGATATCCCGGTGTCCATCACCATCATAATCCACCGCTTTACTCAGGAAGGTGGTGGGAATGAACTGGGTGTGCCCCATGGCTCCAGCCCACGAGCCAACCATTTCGGAAGGAGCAACATCACCATTCTGCAGGATCTTTAACGCAGCAATCAATTGCGTGCGCCCAAACTGTGAACGCTTGGGATCTGCATAGGCCAACATCGCGAGCGACTGAATGGTCGGCTTGATCAAAGCCTTGTTGCTGAAAATGGAGCCGTAAGCGGTTTCCATGCCCCAGATCGCCAAAAGGACATACCGGTCGACACCAAAGGAATCTTCCAGTCTACCCAGCAGGGACGCATATTTGCTTCGCATCTTCTGGCCATTCTTGATGCGCAGGTCGCTGACCGCGCCATCCATATAGGACCAGATGGGTTTGACAAATTCCGGCTGGTTGGTCGCCCGCTTGATCACGGAGCTATCGAACTGCGCACCAGCAAAAGCCGCATTGTAAGTTTTTGCCGTAATACCGGCCGATTGAGCCGTTGGCCAAAAATTCCGTATCCAATTTTGGAACCCTTGCGCCGTTTGCGCGTTGGACTCTGTAGAGAGAAGTGCAAGCAGCAGAAAGCCTGTGGAAATTAATCCCCGAACGGAGGTGAACCCAAAAAGACTTGTCCAAATTCGTATAGGCATAAACAATCCCTGTTATCGCAAACAAAGCAGCAGTGTGAATCACTATGCTGCCAAATTATGGCCAAGATAGTAACAGTTCACCACTCAAATTAATTCTCCACATTTGCATAATTTGCGTTTTTCTGGTTTGAATGGACGCGCACTTTTCTTGAAACGTAGCAATTTTTGAAGAACAAAATCACTTATTGGAGCAAAATCAAATGGTACAGCCAATCCGCAAAGCCGTATTCCCTGTAGCAGGTCTTGGAACACGCTTCCTTCCAGCGACCAAAGCCCTGCCCAAGGAAATGCTTACGATTGTCGACCGACCAGTTATTCAATATGTCGTTGACGAAGCCAGGGCTGCGGGGGTCGAACAATTCATTTTCGTTACCGGTAGAAACAAGGCCGTCATCGAGGACCATTTCGACGTACAGGTTGAGCTGGAGGACACGCTCAAACAGCGCGGCAAATATGATGTGCTCAAAAGCTTGCGCAAAGACCTACCCAAGGCAGGCCACACCATGTTTACCCGTCAGCAGCAGCCGCTGGGTCTCGGGCATGCCGTTTTGTGCGCCAAAGAGCTTGTCGGCCATGAACCATTCGCGCTGCTTCTTCCAGATATGATCATGAAATCGCCCAAGGGCTGCCTCGCCCAGATGATGGACGTCTACAACAAGCGCGCAGGCAACGTCGTTGCACTTGAAGAAGTACCGATGGAAATGACCTTCAAATATGGTGTCATTCAGCCGGGCGAAAAATTCGAAGACAGCGTAGAGATCAACGGCATGGTCGAGAAGCCGGAGCCGGGCACCGCACCGTCCAACCTGATCCTGTCAGGCCGCTATATCCTGCAGCCTGAAATCTTTGATTATCTCAAGGACCAGCAACCGGGCAGCGGCAACGAAATTCAGTTGACCGACGCCATGATCAGCCTCAACAATGATCAGTCCTTTACCGGCATGATCTATGATGGTGAAACCTATGACTGCGGGTCCAAATCAGGCTTCCTGATGGCCAACGTATCCTACGGCATGGACCGCGATGACATTGCACCGAATGTGGCGTGCACCATCCGCTCCATTATTGAGAAATATGATGCGGAGAATGGGCACAAATAAAGTGGCTGACATTCTGTCAAAACAACAAAAGCGGGCCATATGGTCCGCTTTTTTCATATCAGGATGATAGGGCAATCACAAAGACACAAGCTGTTCGATCTGTTCCGGTCGCAGCAACGGCATTGAAGACAGGCCAAAGCCCTTTATTCAACAAGCGTGATGATATTGCCTGAGGGATCGATCAAATGCACAAGCGATCCACCCCAGAATTGTCTTTCAGGTGGCGCAACAAAGGGAACCCCACGCGCTTTGAGAGTCTGATACAAGGTCGGCAGATCATCAACGGCCAGTGAAAGACCGGTAAAACGACCGATCAGGGACGCCTGAGGGCCTCGCGCATCTTCTTCTTCGATAATGACCAGCATGCCCGGCTCAAAACCGACGGCTCCCTGTTCGAAGCGGTCCCAGACCATGGGCCACTTGAGCGAATTGGCATAAAAATCGCGTGCGACTGCAAGATCTCTAACGAAAATCCGGAATGCGGTTACATGCATTGGCTGGCCCCCATACTGCCTGTCGGACCTTTTAAACACCGACACTCGAAATCCATAGCAGGCAAAACAGTTGTAATCAACTCAGTGCCTACCAATTTTACCCGAACATCGAAGCACATCAAAGCTTTGTTTTTACAAGTTGTCTTGAGTGAAAGTGGTATCAAACCGAGAATACAACGAATTTTCAAGAACCGGGACACTACAAATGGTGAAACTGAAAATAAAAGTGACAAACAGAAAAAGGTGACCGAATGAAGCGGTCACCTTTTGTTTACTTGCGGATCAAGAGCATCAAGCAATCACCAATGAACTCAAACCGGTTTAAGCGCCTGTCAGTCTAGTATCAGGCCCGTTTTTGGCCAGCTATTGGCGATTTTAAGGGCTTCATCCGTACTCAATTGTCTATAACGCTTGAGAACAGCGCTGCATTGATTGGCAGAAAGGCACAACATCCAGGGCCCGCATTCCAACACGTCGCGCACCAGCTCGTCTGAGAAAGACTGCAAACGAAACAGGCTGAGCACCTGATCCCACTCCAGACACGCCATCATGCGCGCGATGATCTGATGAGGGAAGCCGGTCATCTTGGCAATGCCACAAACCAGATCGGCAAATTGATCATTGCAGGCAAACTGCCGCAACACGCCATTGCCCAGAAATCCCTGCATATGAAGCTTGTCAATTTTGGTCAAAGAGGAATCAAACCGGTATCGCGCCAGATAGGAATGGCGCGACAGATTGTAGAAATGCTCGTCAACCATCGGTTCTATGCAGGCCCACACACCGCTGAGATCAACATGCTTTCTAGCTGAAGCCTGTTTGCTCAGAACTGGAGCAGAGCGCTGATTGTCCGCGATCCTGTTGGCCAGTTCCCGAGCAAGAAAACGGTCATTGTCCGCAGCCTGCTCCAGAAGCCGTTGACCATCTTCGGAGAGATCGGCGCCACAATTGGCTGCCAATTTGATCATCACGGTTTCGCGCCCGGATTTGACAAGCACATCAGTTACCACGCTGCTGATGCTCTTGCGCGTGCAGATAGAGACCATATGATCTTCGCTATTCGCCTCGGTGAGTTCAATCAAATCATCATCCGTCAAAACCGGCGAATGGCGCAGCACGGGGTCAGCAACCTTGATGGCATCAAAGGCAAAGCGGCGAATGATATTATGCGGGGCATTTTCGAGATGGCAGATCTTTTGTGCAGCAAAAGAACGCGTATCCTCACACACAAGATCTGCAAGCCGCTGCATAACCGTGTCATAGGTGGCTAACTGCTCATCATCGCAATGAGACGCTGTCAGCGAAAACAAGGACGCGACATGGCGCATCAATTCGTCGCTCTTACCACTATCGCTCTGACCGCTAAGAACTTTCCAGTCCACAAGTTCGGTTTTTACGTTGGCAGCCTGCATTTTGACAATTCCCGTTCTGATATGAAATCCCCGTTTGGAAATTCGATTTCAGGCCAAACTACAGACAAGCGATCTATAAACGCCTAAACAGCAAACCAGAATTTGAAGATAAACTCCTGAAAAATATAGATAAATTCAATTAAAATTTGAAATACTTCATTTCAATACATTCAAAACATGTGATTTATCAAATATTTCAACAACTAAACTCAAATCCACCGCATGTTTATCAAAAGTTGCAATATTGCTTGAAGGCCAATTTTTACGGAAAAACAGCCCCTGCAATCACATGTGGAAGAAAGCTGTCAGTGCCCAAAAGACGCCGCCCAGAGCACATCCAGAGAGGTCAAATCTTAACAATTCCCAAACAAAAAGCCCTGCTCGGAGGAGCAGGGCTTTCTTTGAAATTCAGACTGTCAATGCGTATGCAAGATCAGCGCGTGAATGGCTTGTATTTGACACGCTTGGGATTGACAGCATCCGGGCCGAGACGGCGCACTTTGTCCTTCTCGTAATCCTCGAAGTTGCCTTCAAACCATTCCACATGGCTATCGCCTTCAAAGGCAAGAATATGCGTGGCAAGACGGTCAAGGAACATACGATCATGGCTGATGACCACGGCGCAACCGGCAAAATCCTCGAGAGCATCTTCCAGAGCGGCAAGGGTTTCCGTATCCAGATCGTTGGTCGGCTCATCGAGCAGCAACACGTTGGCGCCCGATTTCAGAACCTTGGCCAGATGCACACGGTTGCGCTGTCCACCAGAAAGAGAGCCCACTTTCTGCTGCTGGTCGCCGCCCTTGAAATTGAAGGCGGAGCAGTAGGCGCGGCTGTTCATCTCGCGTTTGCCCAGCTTGATGATGTCGTCCCCTTCGGAGATTTCTTCCCAAACGGTCTTGTCCGAGTCCAGAGCATCTCGAGACTGGTCAACATAACCAAGATGCACAGTCTCACCCAGAGTGATGGAGCCTTCATCTGGCTGGTCATGGCCGGTCAACATCTTGAACAGGGTGGTTTTGCCAACGCCGTTCGGACCGATCACACCAACAATGCCACCCGGTGGCAGTTTGAAATCCAGACCATCGATCAGCAAACGCTCGCCGAAGCCCTTTTTGAGCCCCTCGACGTCAATCACCACATCTCCAAGACGCTCTCCTGGCGGAATGATGATCTGGGCGGTCCCCGGTGCGCGCTCTTCATTGCGCTTGAGCAGCTCATCATAGGCCTTGATACGAGCCTTCGATTTGGCCTGACGGGCTTTCGGGCTGGCAGCAATCCACTCCTGTTCGCGCGACAGGGCACGCTGACGGGCAGCCTCTTCACGCCCTTCCTGAGCCAGGCGTTTTGCCTTGGCTTCGAGATAGGCCGTATAGTTACCTTCATAAGGAATACCGCGGCCACGGTCCAGCTCGAGAATCCAGCCCGTCACATTGTCAAGGAAGTAGCGGTCATGGGTGATGATCAGCACGGCGCCCTTGAATTCGCGCAGATGCTTTTCAAGCCAGTTGACCGTTTCAGCATCCAGATGGTTGGTCGGTTCGTCGAGAAGCAGCAAATCCGGCTCTGCGAGCAACAGTTTGCAAAGAGCCACGCGGCGCTTTTCACCACCGGAAAGAACAGATACATCGGCATCAGACGGCGGGCAACGCAATGCGTCCATGGCCATCTCTACCTGAGACTGCAGATCCCACAGATTCTGGCTGTCGATGACATCCTGAAGTTTGGCACCTTCTTCCGCGGTCTCATCGGAATAATTCATCATCAGTTCATTGTAGCGATCCAGAATGGCCTGCTTTTCGGCAACCCCTTCCATCACGTTGCCAAGAACATCCTTGCTCTCGTCAAGAACCGGCTCCTGAGGCAGATAGCCAATCTTGGCCCCATCTGCGGCCCAGGCTTCACCAGTGAATTCGTTGTCCAGCCCGGCCATGATCCGAAGCACGGTGGATTTACCTGCACCGTTCGGGCCGAGAATACCGATTTTCGCATCAGGGTAGAAAGAAAGATGGACATTCTCCAAAACCTTCTTGCCGCCACCGTAGGTCTTGGAAAGACCATGCATGTGATAAATGAATTGTCGCGCCATATATCGCTACCGTCCGAATAGAGTGTTTGCGCGCAAATTGGTCACCGTGGGGACCAAACGCGTGGTTCCAAAGGATTTCCGCCTCACCCGCAATTCTGGAATCATGGAAATTGCACGAGGGAAATCATGAGTTGCCTCGTTGTAAAGACCTCTGCGCGGCGTTTCAATCCCCATTCTGGAGACTTTTCGCCGCCGCGAGCGAACAAACACCATGCATCTAGCGAGACGCGTTGAGCTTCTTGCCATCAAGGTGAAAACATCCGCGACCTTCAGCTTTGCTCAGATAGAGCTGTTTGTCAGCCTGCTCGACGACGGCTTCGGCTGACTTGCCCATATCAGAAAGGGCCGCCCCTATGGATACCGAGAAGGAGAGCATTTCTCCTTCGAGATCCATCCAGGATTCCTTAATGAGAAGATCCAGCCGGTTCCCCACGATTTCGAGCCCTCGTGGGCTTGCATTCGGCAGCAGGATAAGAAATTCATCACCGCCAAGTCGGCAAACGATGTCGGAAGGCCTCAGGATGGCCGCCATCGTTTTGGCAATGGCCACGATCACGCGATCGCCAACGCCATGACCCCATGTGTCATTGATGGACTTGAAATTATCGATATCCGCCACAATCACGCCATATGGCTTATATTCTCTGCTTTGCATCACCTGCAAACGGTCCAGCGAAATGTCGGCAAAGCGCCGGTTTCCGACGCCAGTCAGAGGATCGGTAACCACCTCCTGCTGCAAGGATTCAAATTCGGAAACCATCGTCAGATGTTGGCTGTTATCCTTGAACACCTCGACAGAACCGGTGATTTTCCCAACTTCATTGCGAATGGGAAAGGACCGGATGCTAACCGGTATCCGATGTCCCGCCTTATGATGCATATAGACATCGACTTCACGTGATTGTCCGTCGCGCATGCAAGCTGCCAATGGACAGCCCTGTAGACACAGGCAATTGCCTTCATCGTCAACATGATTAAGCGTATGGTCTGCGCAACTCTTGCCCAAAACGTCTTCTGCAGTAAAGCCGCTAAGCCGTTCGGCCCCCTTGTTCCAATATAGAACCCGACGCTTGCGGTTGACGAAATAAACCCCGTCATTCAGCGCATCAAGGACAGTCATATAAAAGGACTTGTCCAGATTTTCCAATATATGTGGCACGAATTTATCCCGATCAATCCCCAGAATGAGCCCCCTTCTGGAAATATTTAAGGTTTCGAACATCAGAATATTTTATTCAGTATCGTTTTGAATTGTTTAAATTTGGTAATGCACAACCGACTTTTTGCACGGACAGCGAGAAAATTTTCAGCATGCTAACTGTCAGGATTTAAGCATTTTTCTCTGAGTCGATAAAATCGCTGTGATTGACAACAATCTGCCCGATCAACAGGACCGGGACAGCAATGAAGCCGCCAATTGGCCCCCACAGCCAGATCCAGCCGACCAGAGAAAGGAAGATCAGAAACGGATTGACCGTCATGATGCGCCCAAGCGCCAGAGGCGTCGCAAACTGCGCTTCGAGGAAATTGATAAAGAGATAAACAGCAGCTGGTGCCACGATCATCGAAAACTGCCCATAGAGCGAAAGCCCCACCGCAAGCATGATGCAGACCATAATCGCAGGCCCGATATAGATGATGAAGTTGAGCATACCAGCCAGAAGCCCCCATAGCATGGGTGATGGCACCCCAAGCATCCACATAGCGCCGGAAACAACCACAGCCAGCAGCAGGTTGATCATGGAAACGCTCAGCATATAGCTGGAAAGGCGGCTCTCGACATCATCGAACATGGTCGCAAGCTTCTTGCGACGTGTGCCATGGTCCGCGCGCGTCAGGATCGAATAGCGCACCTGATGCCGCGTGGCGATGAAGAAAAACAGTCCCGCCAGAAACAGGATGATCTGGGCCGCAAGCGAGGGAGCAAAAAAGGCAACCTGCTTGACGGTATCGCCACCAGCGACATTGACAGTCATTGAGGCAGGATCACCACCGGCAATTTCACTGAACTGATCCTGAAGGCTGGCGAGCGAGGCAAACAGCCCCTTCCAGTTGGCCAGCTCGGCCTGCAAGCGCGACCAAATCACCGGCAGCCGATCCATCCAGTCGGCCAACGGCACTGCAAAGCCCGTAATGGCAACACCGATAAGCGCAAGAAGCAGCAAGACCGCAGTCATGGCTGAAAACCAAGCCGGGACTCCATAGGCCTCGATGCGATCAACCAACGGCCCGAAAACCAAGCCGATAATCACAGCCAGAACCAGCGGTGAGAGAATGGACTGGGCGAAGTCCAGCGCCGCCACGAGCGTTACAAAACCGATTATGATCAGCGCGCTATAAGCGACGCGCCGCAACCGCTCTTCGGTTGTGATCCCCGTAACTTCTGCGCGTACAGATCCGGATTGGGCAGTGGGAAGCGAATTGGACATAAAATAGCTCTCTGAACATGACTGCTTGTACCCACATTCAACGCCAGAGACCGCACCTTTGTTCCAAAGAAGCGGAGTAGCTTGTGCCCATAGCACTGCGCAAGAGAAAGCTCAGAGTGCGCACCAGTCGATGGGCGCACGGCCGTTTCCCTCAAGAAACCGATTGGCCCGAAGGAAACAGTGAGACCCCAGAAAGGCCTCGAAATCAACGCCCGCCTTGCGTGCGCCCAAGGGGCTCGGATGCGAGGTGCGGATCACCTGATGCCGGCCCTCGTCGATGCCCGCAGCCAGCTTGTGACTATGCTTGCCCCAGGCCAGAAAGACCACCGGATCAGCAGCCCTGTTGACACAGGAAAGCACCGCTGCGGTGAAAGCTTCCCACCCTCGTTTGGCATGGGAGGCGGAAGCGCCTTGTCGCAGTGTCATGGTGCTGTTGAGCATCAAGACGCCTTGTTCAGCCCATGCAGACAAATCTCCATGGCCGGGCGGCACAAGGCCATAATCTGCGGCCAGTTCCTTGTAGATATTATTGAGCGAGCGCGGAGGCTTCACCCCATGCGGCACGGAAAAGGAGAGCCCCATGGCGTGAGGCACCATGCCCTCAAGACCCGGATAGGGGTCTTGACCGGTGATGACCACCTTCACCTTTTCCTGCGGTGTCTTGCGCAAGGCGTTCAGACGCAGCCCACGCTCGGGCAAAATCTGATAAAGCCGTTCTTCCTCTTTCAGCCAACGTTCAATCTCTGCAAGGCGTGGCTTTTCTGCAGCCAAAGCCTCGCGCCACCCTGCGCAGGCGGCCAATTCGTCAAGCAAGCTTTCCATCAGGTCAATTCCCAGCCAGCACAGCAAAGGCATCACCCCGCGCCACATAAAGACGTTCCGTATCGGACCATTCAAGCCCGCACGCTTCATAGAAGCCCTGCGCGTTGACATTGTTGGCATCAACAGACAAGCGCACATAGGCATAGCCCTTCGCAAGGCCATGCTGCGCCACCTGCTCAAGCAGCAAGCGTCCCAGCTTGAGGCCGCGCGCCTTGGGCGAGACATAAAGATCCTGAACATAAAGCCCCGGCTTACCCGCCCATGTCGAGAAGCTGTCAAAGAACAGGCACATGCCCACCGCGTCCCCCGCGACCTCGGCAATGATCGCCTCAAATCTGGGTCGATCACCAAAGCCATGGATCTCATAATCGGCCACGCTGGCCGTGTGCTTGCCAGCCTCATCCAGATAGTTGGCAAGATCGGCAACCATCTGATGGATAAGCGCTGCATCCTCCCGCTTTGCAAGACGGAAGGAAACAGACGCACCATTGGTATCGCACGTGGTGTCAGATGAAGAGGTCATGAGAAGAGCCTTGCAGAATGTCTGATTTTGGCTTGGACCATACAGAGCTTTGCCCCAACAATCAAACACACCTTGCCCCGCCCCATGGGTGCGGCATCTCCAACAACCCCCTCCATCTCAAAATTAAATCAATCGATTGATTAAATTTTACGTCGGTGCTACATTGCGCTTCAGACAATAGCAAAATGCGCAACCAGTCAGCGACATCCCATGGCACAAACCCGATCGGACACAACTAAAACATTGCTCATAATGGCAGCCTTCAAGCTCTTTGCTGAAAAAGGCTATGAGGGTGCTTCCACGCGCGAAATTGCCGCAGCGGCCCAAACCAACATCGCCTCGATCAACTATCATTTCGGCGGCAAGGCCGGCTTGCGGCTGGCATGCGCAGAAACCATCGTCGCCCGCTTCAACCGCCTGCGGCAGGACCCCGAAGCGATCCAACTGCCCACTTGTCTCAAAGAGCCACAGTCCCTGTTTGAGAATGCCTTGCTGCGACAAGCTGTCGTAATCTTGAGCCTTGAAGAAGCGCAGCCGATCATGCGGTTCATGTTGCGCGAAGCCCATGAAGAAGGCGAAGTCTTTGAGCATGTCTATGCACATTTCTTCAATCCCACCTTCACCATGCTCTACCAGCTTTTCCTGCAAGCAACCGGCAGAGACGATAGCGAGGCGGAGCGAGAGGAGTTGAAGGTCGCGATTTTCTCCCAGATCAGCATGCTCGCCTATTTCCGCATCGGCGAGCCAGTCATTCTGCGCCACCAAAACTGGTCCTCCTATCAGTCTGGCCAAATCGATATCATCCTTCAGGTTTTACAAACCAACATTCGCAATATCGTTGAAACCTACAGGAGAAAAACATGAGTTTTCTCTGCTCCCTTCCCGTCATCGGCGTTTTGATCGCCGCATGCCTGCCCCCCTCCCCATTGGCGACAGGCTATGTGGAAGGCACCTATATCAAAGTCGCTCCCATAGAGACGGCTAGGATCATCGACGTACCTGTGCAACGGGGCGATCATGTCGTTCCTGACCAGATCGTCGCACGCCTTGAAAAACAGGATGCAGCCATCGCCGTAGACAATGCCAAGGCCGCCCTGTCGCAGGCCAAAAGCACGCTGGCCAATCTGGAGCAGGGCGCCCGACCGGAGAAGATCGCGGCCCTTCAGGCCTCTCTGAAAGCCGCCGAATTAAGCGCACGGCAAGCAGAGCGTGACATGACGCGCCAGCGCACCCTGCTTGAAAAGGGGTCTGTTGCCCAAAGCGTTTATGACACCGCCCGCACAGCCTATGACGTGGCCAAGGCACAGGCCGAGGAAATCCGCTCCAATCTGGCCTATACCAGCCTGCCAGCCCGAGAGAATGAAATCGCAGCAGCCAAGGCTGCGGTAGAACAGGCCGAGGCCGCGCTCAAATCTGCGCAATGGAAAGAGGAACAACGCACTCTTATGGCATCCGTCACCGGTGTGGTGACGGACATCATCCACGAAGCAGGCGAGATGGCCGGCCCTCAGGTGCCCATTCTAGAAATTCTGCCCGATGATGGCATTAAGCTGAAACTCTACATTCCCGAGGAAAGCCTCGCCAGCATCCAGATGGGCAGCAAACTGACCATCACCTGCGATTCCTGCGGCGATGATCTCAGCGCTACCGTAAGCTACATTTCAGACGGGCCGGAATTCACCCCACCGGTGATCTATTCCCTCGAAAACCGGCAGAAACTCGTCTATCTCATCGAAGCCAAAGCCAGCGAGGGATCAAAACTCAATCCCGGTCAAATCGTCTCGGCATGGCTGACAGATGCAGGGAGCGGAGGCAGCAGATGAAGGCGATCGACGTCCGCAATCTGGTCAAACGCTTTGGCGACAAGACGGTGGTCGACAATGTAACCCTGTCAGTTGAGGAAGGCGAGATTTCCGGCTTCCTCGGCCCTAACGGGTCCGGTAAAACGACCACCATCCGCGTCATGTGTGGTCTGCTCACCCCCGATGCAGGCGAAGGCTCTGTGCTGGGGTATGATCTGCATGCCGATCAACTCAAGATCAAGCGGCAGGTGGGCTATATGACACAGAAATTCTCCTTCTATACCGATCTGACGATTGAGGAGAATCTCTACTTTGTTGCCCGTCTTTACGGCCTGTCGCCCGCCCGCACCTATGTGCGTGACACACTGGACAAACTCGGCCTCACCTCTCGGCGCCATCAATTAGCGGGCTTGCTTTCAGGCGGTTGGAAGCAGCGACTGGCGCTTGCCGCCTGCATCATGCACAAGCCAAAGCTGCTGCTGCTCGATGAACCAACCGCGGGAGTTGACCCCAAGGCGCGACGGGAATTCTGGGATGAAATCCACGATCTCGCAGCCGGAGGCATGACAGTCATGGTCTCTACCCACTATATGGACGAAGCCGAACGCTGCCACCGTATCAACTATATCGCCTATGGCAAATTGCTCACCTCGGGCACCGTTGATGAGGTTGTCGCCCAGGCGGGCCTTCACACCTTCATTCTCTCAGGCAAAGGCGCTCAATCGGCCTCGCGCATGTTGCAGGCTGAGAACGGGGTCGACCAGATCGCCCCCTTCGGTAACAGCCTGCATGTGGTGGGCAAGAACAAGGCCCTGCTGGAAACCGCGGTCAACAAGGCGAGCCATCAGTTTGACGTCCGTTGCGAACCCGGCCAGACCACCCTTGAGGATGTTTTCATCCAATATATGAGTGGCTCCACAGACAACATGGCCGAGCCGGAACTGGAGGGAAAATGATATGAACCATCTCTTCTCCTTCTCCCGCCTCTTTGCCTTGCTTGCCAAGGAAATGACCCAGATGATGCGCGACCGCATCACCTTCGGCATGATGATAGGCATTCCCCTTGTGCAATTGGCCCTGTTCGGCTTTGCCATCAACACCGACCCCAAACAATTGCCAGCGGCGCTGGTGACGACATCGCAGGACCAGTTTACCCGCGCCATCGTTTCTGCGCTTGAGGTCACAAATTACTACCGCTTCGACTATGTCGGCATTTCGGCTAAAGACGCCGACGAGCTGATGCTGGAGGGCAAGGTCTCCTTCATTGTCACCATTCCGGCAGACCTCTCAAAGCGTGTACTGCGTGGCGATGAACCGCAAATTCTCATAGAGGCCGATGCGTCGGACCCTTCTGCGTCATCTGGCGCCGTGTCCACGCTTTCGACCGTTGCCAAGCAGGCCCTCACCCGCGCGTTGGGCACCCAGAGCCAGCAAGACAGCCAGTTGGATATCGTCGTCCATCGTCGCTATAACCCCGAAGGCATTTCACAATATAACATCGTCCCCGGTCTACTCGGCGTTATCCTACAGTTGGTCATGGTGATGATGACCGCCATGGCCCTCACCCGCGAAGTGGAACGCGGCACGATGGAAAATCTGCTTGCCATGCCTGCCACTCCCTTCGAGATCATGTTAGGCAAGATATTGCCTTATCTCGGCGTTGGTGCCGTGCAGGTCATTGTTATTCTGGTTGCGGCCAAGATGGTCTTCCATGTACCCTTTGTGGGCTCTCTGGCGCTGCTGATCAGCGGCATTCTGGTTTTCATCTCGTCGCTTGTGCTGATCGGCTATTTCATCTCCACTGTCGCTGGCAGCCAGATGCAGGCCATGCAGATGAGTTTCTTCTTCTTCCTGCCTTCCCTGATGTTGTCGGGCTTCATGTTCCCCTTCAAGGGCATGCCTTATTGGGCCCAGATGATTGGTGAAATTTTCCCGCTCACCCATTTCTTGCGCCTTGTGCGCGGGGTGATGCTCAAGGGGGCAGATCTGGAGGCGATGCGATCCCCCATGCTTGCTCTCATGGGCTTCACCATCATTCTTGTCATTCTCTCCCTTGCCCGTTTCCGCAAGACTCTGGATTGATACGGGAAATGATCTCAGGATTGAATCTTGGATTTGTCTGGGAAAAGAGCCAGCAAGAAGCAAAGAAATGATGTATGATAAACGGAGCGCGAAAAGGTCGAGATACAAACCAATCTTGATGCGACACGCTCAATAAGGCTCCCCTACCCGACCCCTCAGTGAGGCAACTCAGATGCAGGACAATTCAGGCAAGCCTTTCGCCTTCAGAACACAGGGCCTCACCAAGGTCTATGGCGAAGGCAATGCAGCGGTTCACGCCCTGCGCGGCGTGGATCTGGAAATTCCTGCTGGCGAGATCGTGGTTTTGCTCGGCCCCTCGGGCAGCGGCAAATCCACCTTGCTCAACATCATCGGCGGACTGGATAGCGCCACCGATGGCGACGTCTATTTTCAAGACCTCTGCCTATCCGATCTGCCGGACGACAAGCTGACCCTCTATCGCCGCGATCATGTGGGCTTTGTTTTCCAGTTCTACAATCTGATGCCAAGCCTGACGGCCCATGAGAATGTCGAGCTCGTCACAGAGATTGCCGATGATCCATTGGAGCCAGAAGAAGCCTTGGCGCTGGTTGGCCTTGCCGAGCGCGCCGATCATTTCCCTGCCCAACTCTCGGGCGGCGAACAGCAACGTGTTGCCATCGCACGCGCCATTGCCAAGCAACCCACCGTTCTCTTCTGTGATGAGCCTACCGGCGCGCTCGATAGCAAGACCGGTAAGGTGGTGCTCAAGGTGCTCAAGGATATCAACGAGAAGCTGGGCGCGACCGTACTCATCGTCACCCATGCAGCCAACACCGCTGCCATGGCTGACCGCGTCATTCATTTCGCCGATGGTCACATCAGGGAAGTGGTGGAGAATGACGCAAAGCGCGACCCTGAAGACATCGAGTGGTAGGAGAGGCATCCCATGTCACCACTTGACCAAAAGCTGACACGCGATCTCTGGCGCATCAAGGGGCAAGCCATTGCAATTGCCATGGTGATCGCCACCGGCGTCACGTTGCTGGTGATGATGGCCGGTGTCATCAACTCGCTGGAAGAAACCCGACGGGTCTATTATGAGCGCCACCGTCTCGGGGATGTCTTCGCTCCAGTCAAGCGCGCCCCTTCCCATATTATCCGCAAACTGGCAGCCCTGCCTGGCATTTCCGCAGCCGAGGGGCGTATCACCGGTTCCGCATTGATCAGCCTGCCGAGCCTTGATCTGCCATTACGTGCCATCGCCATCTCCCTGCCCGACAGTGGAGAACCACGCCTTAACGCCATTCACCTTACCGACGGACGTCGGATGGATGCCAAGGATGCCGACGAGATCGTCCTGCTCAACAGTTTTGCCCATGCGCATAATCTCAAACCAGGCGATACTCTGTCGGCCACGATGAACGGCGCCAAACGCACCTTGACCATCGTCGGCCTCGCCCAGTCGCCGGAATATCTCTACAGCGTCGCACCGGGGGAAATGATCTCTGATGACAGCCGCTTCGGTGTCATCTGGATGAGCCGCACCGCCCTTGCCGCCGCCTTCGACATGCAAGGGGCTTTCAACGAAGCCATTCTCTCCATCGGGCGCAGCAACAATCTGCAGGCAACGCTAGATCGGGTCGACAGCATTCTCTCGCCCTATGGTGGGCTCGGTTCCTATGGCCTCAAGGACCTTACGTCCAACCGCTTCGTCACCGAAGAAATCGAAGGCATGCGCTCTTCGTCTCGTGTTGTGCCACCATTATTTCTGGCCGTTGCGGCCTTCCTGCTCAACATCGTCATTTCCCGCATGGTGGAAGCAGAGCGCGAACAGATCGGCCTCATCAAGGCCTTCGGCTACACCAACAGGGAAGTGGGCCTGCACTATTTCAAGTTTGTGCTGGTCATCGCCATCGGCGGCGCCCTTCTGGGCTGTATCGGCGGCATAGCCCTTGGGCGAGCCATGATGCCGCTTTACCTCACCTATTACAAATTCCCCATGCTGGTCTTCCGGCTTGACCCGGCCTCTTTTGCCACGGCAATCCTCACGTCCATCGCGGCGGCCTCTGCCGGTGGTCTTCTGGTGTTGCGCAAGGTCTTTGCCCTCACGCCAGCGGTTGCCATGCGCCCGCCAGCACCGCCGGATTATTCCAGAACCAATCGCTTCGGCAAACGCCTCAACCACCTGCTCGATCAACCCAGCCGCATGGTACTGAGGCGCATCACCCGTCAACCGGGACGGATGATCGGCTCTCTTATGGGCATCGCCTGCGGCATGGCGCTTTCAGTTTCAATGATCTCCATGCTGGCAGGCTTTGACCACACCATTGACCTCACCTACACGGTGATGGACCGATCCGATGTGACCGTAACCTTCACCCATCCCTTGGGGGCAAAAACCATCCACGAACTGGAAAGCATCCCCGGAATCATCGAAACAGAGCCAGAGCGCAGCATCGCCGTCGTCTTTCACAATGGCGTGGAAAGCTATCGCGGCGCCATCACCGGACTTGTACCCCACCCGCGCCTGAAACGGGCGCTCGATGAAAAGAGCGCACCCATTACCCTGCCCGAGCGCGGCATCATCCTGTCGCGGTCTCTGGCGACAGAACTGGATATCCAACCCGGAGAGATCCTCAATATCGATGTGCTGGAAGGCGCCCGCCCCAGCTTGCGCGTTCCGGTGAGCGGCGTGGCCGAGAGCCTGCTGGGCTCCCCCGCCTATATGCAGATGGATACACTGACCAGACTATTGGGCGAACCGGGACGCATTTCTGCTGTCTATCTACGCATTGACAAAAACAGAGCCAGCGCCATCTTCAGGGCGCTCAAGAGCCGCCCCTATGTGGCCGGTGTCAGCATGAAATCAGACGCCCGCGCCGCCTTCCAGAAAATGATGGATACCGGCGCAGGCTCCATGCGCTACATCATGTTGGTCATCGCGGCAGTCATCACCTTCGGCATCGTCTATAACGCCGCCCGCATCGCTTTTGCCGAACGTCAGCGCGACCTTGCCAGTCTCAGGGTGATGGGTTTCACCCGATCGGAAGTCTCTTTCGTTCTGTTAGGGGAACTGGCGGTCATCACGCTGGCCGCCCTGCCAATCGGCTCCATTCTGGGCTATTATTTCACCATGGTGATTGCCAAGGGGTTCAGCACGGATCTTTACCAGATCCCGATCCTTTTCATCCCCGAAAGCTACGGCAGAGCGGCGCTTGCGGTCCTTGCTGCCTCTGTTTTTTCAGGCTGGATCGTGCGGCGCGATATTGATCGCGCAGATCTCGTCTCGGCCCTGAAAATACGGGAATGAAAATACGGGAGTAAGCAAGAGGCAGAAATGAATATCAACACAGCGGCAATTGCAAACCGAAAGGGCTAACAGTCATGGCCAGAAAAAGATCCCGGTCCTATTTCGCCATCACGGCAACGGTTCTCGTCGTGGCTGCTCTGGCCTATGCCTTCTGGCCGCAGCCCACGTCTGTCGATATGGGCGAAGCGAAGATGGGAGCCATGCAAGTCACCGTCAATGAGGAAGGCTTCACCCGCGTTCATGATGCCTATGTGGTATCCAGCCCTGTTGCCGGGCGGCTGCTGCGTGTGGAAGTGGAGCCCGGAGACCCTGTGGTCAAGGGAGAGACTGTCATCGCCCAGATGCGCCCCTCCAGCCCAGCCATGCTGGATATCAGAACCCGCGAACAGGCCCGCGCATCTGTAACCGCTGCAGAAGCCACCCTGCGGGTAGCAAGAGCCGACCTCAACAAGGCCAAATCCGATCTGGACCTTGCCAGCCAGGAACTGGACCGCACACGCAGGCTTGCCGAAACAGACACCGCCAGCAAGGCCGCACTGGATCGCGCTGAAGCGGAATATCGCGCAGCCAGCGCAACCAAGGACAATGCCGAAGCGGTGATCGCCGTAAGAGAAGCAGAACTCGACAATGCCCGCGCCCGCCTGATCGGCTTTGAAGAGGACGCCGCAGGCGCAACCAGTGACAGCTCCGCCCCTGTCCCCCTGACAGCGCCGACCACCGGAACCGTATTGCGCGTCATCCAGAAAAGCGAGACCACGCTCTCTGCGGGCACCGACATCATGGAAATCGGCAATATCGATCATGATCTGGAAGTCGTCGTGGAATTGCTCTCCACCGATGCCGTACAGGTCAGCCCGGGAGACCGCGTCATGATCGCAGATTGGGGGGGCAACAGCGAACTGGAAGGCACCGTGGAGCGGGTCGAGCCATGGGGTTACACCAAATATTCCTCCCTTGGGGTGGAAGAACAACGCGTCAAGGCGATCATCCGCTTCACCAGCCCCAAAAACGAACGCGAGAAGCTCGGGCATGGCTATCGGGTGGAATTAAAAATCGTCATCTGGTCCGATGATAATACCCTACTCATACCATCCAATGCTCTCTTCAGGGATGGCGAGACATGGGCGGTCTTCAGGGTCGTGGACAAAACTGCATATCAAACCCGTGTAAAGGTCGGAAAAGACAATGGCATTTCAGCGCAAATTCTTGATGGTCTAAGCGCAGGAGACCAGATCGTCCTCTATCCTTCCGCAGGCCTTGCAGATGGCGTGAAGGTGGTGCGCAGAATGGTGCAGTAAAGAGGGCCTCAACGCCTCCGAGCAAAACGGCAGCAATCCCGTCACCAAAGGCCCGACAAATGACAGACAAGTCCATCGCCAACGCCCCGACCCGTCCACAGATGGCAAAAGACATGGCAGACCTCTACCGCCCTGAGCAGGTCTTGAGCCATGATGGCACCCCTCAGGACGCCCAGACATCGCCCGCAGACTGGGACCCGATTGGCCCTGCCCTTCACGGCTACGCCCGCGCTCTGAAACCCGATTATCGCGTTGATCCGGGCGACATGAGCAAGCCGGATTGCTTTGCCTCCATTCAGCAGGCCATCAGCCACGCCATTTCCGAGGCCAAAAGCAAAGGGCTGACAAAGCGCATCTTTATCGAAATCGCGCCGGGCACCTATAACGAGCTGGTCTATATCCCAGCGCTCGAAATCAACGGGCAGAAGGTGCCGATCACACTCTATGGCCGCGCCGAAGATGCACGCCAAACCATCATCTCGGTGGATATCGATCAGGGCCTTACCGCCGACGCTTACACCATGCGCTTCGGCTCGGCTTTCCTTAATACCGAGGAGAGCATCAGGGCGATGTTCGATGAGGTTTCCGCTCGGGGTGACTTTGACATCGGCACCACCAATTCCTGCGTCATGCGCGTGCGCAACGACGGTTTCGAAGCACTCAATCTCACAATCGAGAACAGCTATAACGAAGACCGTGTCACACCGGATATCGTCGACAGGACAGATGTGACCCGCAACGCAAAAGGCCAGCTGTCTCACGGGCAGCATCAGGCGGTTGCCGTGCTCGTGGATGCAGCTGATCGTGTGATGCTTGAAAATGTCCGCCTGCTGGGCGATCAGGATACGCTCTATTTCAAGACCAACGAACCGCGCGTCACCGTCAAATCCTATTATAAAAACTGCACTATCGAGGGCGATGTCGATTTCATCTTTGGCAACAGCACCGCCTTTTTCGACCATTGCGAAATCCGCTCGAAAGGTGCACGCACCGCTGACAGCTATGTCGCAGCTCCCAGCACCAACATCCATATTCCCTATGGCATTGTCTTCTGGGATTGCAGCTTCACCCATGATGACAGCGAAGCCGCGAGGCATGGAGGCTTCTATCTTGGCCGGCAATGGTTCGAGCGCGTGCGCGCAACCCCTTACGGCATCTCCCCCGTTAAGGGCTATCGCTGCACGCTGGGCGAGCTATCCCATTATGAAGCCCCCACTGGCACCATAGCGCTCAAGACGCTGGAAGCGGTCGGCAAGGTCGCAGTGCTGCATAGCCGGATTGGCGCACACATCAATCCTTGCGCCCCATGGACAGACTGGAACGGCGGAGATTTCGATAAGGATGGCACTTATCATCCAGCGCCTTGGGCGCCGCGCTTCCGTCCTGTGCAATATGGCATAGAGGACTTCAACCGCACTCTGTCAAACTGGCTGGAAGCTGAGGGGCTTTCATACCCCAACGAGGAAATACCCCTGCCCTTCATTGCCGAATATGGCAACAGCTAGGCGGCAATCGGGAATAGTTTTCAGCCTCCCCCGGACGGCCTTAGCCGCATACCGGGGAAGGCCATATCCGGTTTAACGCATCATTTGCGACAAGGCCTCAACAGCCTCAGGGATCGGATAATGATGGTTGCCGACAAACAGCCCATGCTGGTCGATATAATCGGCATTCTTCAAATCCTGATGGATCGAATAATCAAAATACTGCATCACTTCGTTTCTGGCGAAATTGCCCGCGACGATAGGACGGCATTCAAATCCGGCCGCAACGAGGGCCTTGACCAGATCCGCACGTGCAACATCGACCTCGGGGCGTATCACCAGTGAGAAGCCAAACCAGCTGGCAGCTCCGATTTCCTTCTGAATCATGAAGACCGGATGGTCAGATAGCTGCGCTTGCACCAGTGCCGCATTCGCCCGTCGCCCTTCAATGAGAGCAGGCAGTTTTTCCAACTGCTCGATCCCCAGAGCGCCGGACATTTCAAGCGGGCGCAAATTGTAGCCAGGCAGGACAAACCGGAAGCTTTCCTCGAATGGATCATCTGATTTCTCGCCCGTCACCTGATTGAACTTGGGCAGATTGCGAGTCCAGCCATGGGCTCGCAACACAAGCATGACATGGTAGAGCTCTTCATCATCGGTCACCACCACGCCACCTTCCATGGTGGAGATATGGTGCGAGAAGAAACAGGAGAAGGAGCCCATCACGCCGAAGGTGCCTGCCTGTTTGCCTCCGAACGTTGCGCCCATCGATTCACAATTGTCCTCGATGACGACGATTTCCCGTTCGCCAATGATCCGCTTGATCTCGTCAAAATCATTGGGGTTGCCAAGCAGGTTGACCACCATGATCGCACGGGTCTTGTCGCTGATCGCCGCTTCCAGCGCCTCAAGATCATAATTGAGGGTTTCCAGATCGATATCGACAAATTTGAGATGCAGCCCATATTGATTGAGCGGATAATAGGTCGTTGACCAGCTCACGGCAGGCACGATGATTTCATCACCACGGGAGAGCTTATAGTGAGGATTTTTGGTAAAGGCCAGAGCGGCGGTCATCAACAGATTGGCCGAAGAGCCCGAATTGACCATGACGGCATATTTCGAGCCGAAATAGTCCGCAAAGCGTTGCTCAAAGTCAGCAACTTCATTGCCCATGGAATAACGATCTGACGCAACAACGCGCTGAATGGCATCCAGCTCTTTCTGATCCCAGGAAGAGGTGGCAAGCGGAAAACGGACACTCATTTCGTAGCCTCATTGAGATAAAAATCATAGGTCGCACGGATGCCATCAACCAGCGAGGTTGAGGCCGACCAGCCCCATTCGGTTTGACGATCCGTTGCGCAGAGCTTCTTTTTCATGCCCACGGGGCGGGACAGATCGTGAGTAAAGTCTCCATCCCAACCGATAACATCGGCAACGCTCTGATAATAGGTATTGATTTCGTGATCATGACCAAGCCCGCAATTCATCAGCTCGGGCAAGGCGTCGATATCACCTGCCGCCTTCATGACGGCATCGGCAAGGTCACCGGCATACATGAATTCACGTCGTGCCGTGCCATCGCCCCAGATTTCAACCGTCTCCTCACCCTTTTCCTTGGCCATATGCACCTTGTGAATGATGGCGGGTAGAAGATGGGAATGCTTTGGGTCGAATTTATCATGACGCCCGAAGAGATTACACGGAATGATGGTCTTGTAATTCGCGCTTGCGTCTTCGCGGCGAATATATTGGCAAAGGCGGGTCGCCATGATCTTGGCAAGGGCGTAGCCTTCGTTGGTCGGCTCCAACTCGCCCATGAGGATCATGTCTTCGCGCAACGGATTTTCCGCCGCCCGAGGATACATGCAGGTCGAGGCCAAATTCAGGAAATTCTTCACGCCAGCCTTGTGCGCCGCCATGATAATATTGCGGCCGATGGCCATGTTCCGTTCCAGAAACGCCACTGGGTGGGCCATATTGGCCTGAATGCCACCCACCTGCCCTGCAGCATGGATCACTAGGTCCGGCTTATGCTCAGCAACATAGGCATCAACAGACCCTGCGTCCGTGAGATCAAGCTCTTTGGACCCCGGAGCGAGAATATGCCAAGCGCTGACAGTCGGATGCTCGAGAATATTGCGCCCGACCATACCGGAGCCTCCGGTAAGGAGCAGTGTTTTCTTAGTCATTGATGTCAGCTTTCCGTGCACACAGGCAGCTCCAGCCCATGCTCGCGCAAGAGCCGCGCACGGCGGGCATTCTTGAGATCATTGGCGACCATTTCAGAACACATTTCCTGCACGGTAATGACCGGCTCCCAGCCCAGCTTTTCCTTGGCCTTGGCCGGATTGCCCAAAAGGGTCTCCACTTCGGCGGGCCGGAAATAGCGCGGATCAATCCGCACGATCACATCCCCGACCTTGAGCGCAGGCGCGTCCTCGCCAGAGATGGCCTCCACGATACCAACCTCTTTGAGCCCCTCACCTTCGAAGCGAATAGTAATGCCCAACTCGGCGGCAGACCATTCGATGAACTGGCGCACGGAATATTGCACGCCGGTCGCGATGACAAAATCATCCGGCTCATCTTGCTGCAGCATCATCCATTGCATCCGGACATAGTCCTTGGCATGACCCCAGTCCCTCAGAGCATCGATATTGCCCATATAAAGGCAAGGCTCCAGCCCTTGCGCGATATTGGCAAGGCCACGGGTAATCTTGCGGGTGACGAAGGTTTCTCCACGACGCGAGGATTCATGGTTGAACAGGATGCCATTGCAGGCATACATTCCATAGGCCTCACGATAGTTGACCGTGATCCAATAGGCATAAAGCTTGGCAACCGCATAAGGAGAGCGCGGGTGGAACGGCGTGGTCTCGGTCTGGGGGGTTTCCTGAACAAGACCATAAAGCTCGGAGGTGGATGCCTGATAAAAGCGCGCCTTTTCCTCTAGCCCCAAAAAGCGGATGGCTTCCAGCAGGCGCAAGGCGCCGGTTGCATCCACATCAGCAGTATATTCAGGGCTCTCGAAACTCACGGCCACATGGCTTTGCGCCGCAAGGTTATAAACCTCGTCCGGCTTCACTTCCTGCAAAATACGGGTCAGGTTCGAGCTATCGGTCAGGTCACCATAATGCAGCTTGAAACGCACATTATCGGTATGTGGATCTTCAAAAATATGATCAATACGCTGGGTGTTGAAAGAGGATGCGCGGCGTTTGATACCATGCACCTCATAGCCTTTTTCAAGCAGGAATTCGGCCAGATATGAGCCATCCTGCCCAGTGACACCGGTGATAAGCGCCCGTTTTGTCATCTTTGCTCTCTTCAAGTTCAATTTTGTTGGCCCGTGAAAAGGATCGCCGCAAAAACCAGCTCCAATTTCCAGCCAAAATTCGTCGTCAGGCACAGGACCCTCGCAGCCTATAAAGGAAGCCGCAGAGATGGAGCATGCACATCGGAAGCAAGGTCAAACCGGTTTGGTCAGACCATGGCCAAGTTGGCGCGATCATAGACCAACTCTGCTCAACCTGTCACCTGTTAACCCAAGCTTTGCGCAAAGCCTGTTTGCATTTGGATTTACAGGTTCAACCCAGCTGGGGAGTTCCACTCTAGGCACACCAAATATGGCCATTCAATGGATGACAGGCCGGAAACAAATGGTCTATTCTCGGACGCTCTGGCCCACGGGTGTATCCGGCAATTCCAAAGGCCCCTTCCAGCCGCTGTGATCAATTTATACAGGCGGTAACAATGAGCGTGTGCATGCAGAATTCAAATGACAAAATTTCCCTTCCCGTTTCAGCCTTCATCATTACGCTCAATGAAGAGGACCGGATAGAAAAGGCCATTCTCAGCGTTATCGATTGGGTGGACGAGGTAATCGTCGTCGATTCCGGCTCCACCGACAACACGACCGCGCTTGCCGAGGCCTTGGGCGCAAAGGTCCATTTCAATGCCTGGCCGGGCTATGGGCGCCAAAAGCGCTTCGGCGAAGATTTGTGTCGCAATGACTGGCTCCTGAATATTGACGCAGATGAAGAAGTCACCCCGGAACTGCGTGATAAAATTTGCTCCATTTTCAAGATCGGCCCGGATGTCGACATATACAAGATCGAGATCCTTGACGTCTTCGCGCATGAAGACAAGCCAAAGAAATGGGCTTACGGCTATTGGCAATACCGTCTCTATAACCGTAACAAGGGCCGTTTTTCCGAATCCACCGTGCATGACACGGTAAGGCCTGAGAAAGACGCAACGATCAAGAAGCTCGACGAAAAGATTGCACATTACTCCATTCGTTCGGTCCAGTGGGCCGTGGAGAAGATGAACCGCTATTCGGACATGCAGAGAGACGACATCGTCGCAAAGGGACGCCATATCTCTCGCTGGCGTCTGGTCTATGAATTTCCGCTTAGCTTCCTGAAAAGCTATATCCTGCGCCGCAGCTACCGTTATGGTTTCTGGGGGCTGGTGTTGGCTCACAATTATGCCTTTTCACGCTTCTTGCGCATCGCCAAGATCTACGAGCATCAGCTCTTGTCGGATGCAAAGAAGAAATAAGCGTGCAAGACAGGATCAAACAGCAAACATATTAACCTTCAGCTGCTTCATAATCGTGCGCGCCCGTTCCAGATCCTCTTCCCACCATTGGCTCTTAAGAATTGCCTCTCTCTGCGCCTCGGAAAACCGAAAGCCGATCAGGCGTGCAGGCGAACCAACCACAATGCCAAAATCCGGAACATCGGCATTCACAAAGGAGTTGGCCCCGACAACGCCTCCGATTCCAATGGAAACCCCTCGGCGGATGATGGCGTCCACACCGACCCAGGCATCGCTTCCCAGAGAGCAATCTCCTTGGGTAAGCTCTTCATATGGATCATCGTAAAATAGGCTGCTGGTGGAAATATTAGTCAAATGATGTTCGCCGGAGCCAATCGAAACATTATTCGCGATGGAGACATAATTGCCAATCGTCGCCTTGGTTATGTCGCTGTAGTTGCCAACATAGCAATATTTTCCCAGTTGGGTGTCATCGCTAATGCGAGCACTCGCGCTCACCTTGGTCGTTTCATGAAAGCGCTTGCGAGCATTGTTATTCGATCGCCAAAATACCATTACTATAGGCCTTGTTCCCCTTTCGCTTCTTTTGCGAAAAGACTTTGTTTCAAACTGTATCCATATCTTGAAACTATTGCGCCGTGTGCAATGAGCAAACCCCAAGGATACGTCTTTGTCGCGCCGACACCCAATCAGAATGGTTTGAAGCCATGGCGAAGAGCGCGGGATGGGTTGGTCTTGAGCGCAAAAAGCATCGCTTTCAGTGCCAGCCCGCGCAGGCCGCGCCGTCTGGCTTCCTGCACAATGTGATGGGCGAGCACCTGCCGCACCTTGGCGCTTCCAAAGAAAGACTTGCTCTTTAAGCCATCAAGCAGCGCATCAAGATCCTCTGACGCGAGGTCCTTAATGCCGTTGAGCGTCAAAATGCGGTCAATCAGATGGTAGTAGCGAAAAAGCGCCACCATATTCGCTGGCGCAGCCAGAAGCTGGGGCGACGTTGCAGTCCAGTCAAACGAAGGCACACAATCCCAGCCTTTTGAAGGATCATCCCGACCGGCTTCCAATTCTTTGGCAATGAGAATAATCAGATCCTGAGAGAAGCGTTGCCGCACGATGGATGTCTGGGTGACCTGCCCCTCATGCAGCCGGTAGTCCAGAAGCACATCTGCCAAGCCAGCCAGCTTGGTTCTCTTGCTCATGCGATACCAGAGATCCAGATCCTCTGCGCCCTTGAAGACGTCCCGATAGCCGCCAGCACCCAACATCTCGGAGCGTCTGGCCATCACAGTGGGATGATGCGGCAGACAATTGCCCTTACTCAACGCTACGGCCACATCTTGCGGTGATGTACGCGTATTGGTCACTTTGCCAATCGGTTTACCTTGCGCATCGACCTTGTTCATCTGGGCGAAAACCAGCCCGACATCGGGATTGTCTTTGAGAAACTGCCACTGCTTGGAAAAGCGATTGGGGTAGGAAATGTCGTCGGCATCCATTCTGGCGATAAGCGGCGCACGCGCTTCCTCAAGCCCCCAATTGAGGGCAGAAACAAGCCCGTCATTGTCCCGCGCGAGGATCCGGATGCGCTCATCCTGCGCGGCAAGCCGCTCCAAGATCGCCTCAGTGCCATCAACCGAACCGTCATTGATGACCAGCAGTTCGAAGTCGGTAAAATCCTGCTCCAATATGCTGATCAGGGCTGCTTCGATATATTTTTCGCCATTATATACCGGCAAGACAACTGAGATTTCGGGTATTTTTTCCATTATGTCCACTATCCGGTCTTCGCCTTTATCCGACAGTTTTTCTATAGACGTCGTCCAGACAATGGACGGTCTGCTGCAAGTCGAATTTCTGGACCTGTTGAGCCCCAAGAGCCGCAAAATGCGCGTGCTCGTCGGCCATTTTCATCAAACAAGCGGCAATCTCCTCAACATCGAGACTTTCAAGGAAGATACCTGCCTTACCGATGGTTTCTGGCAAGGCCCCATTCGCCGTGGAAACCACCCCGGCCCCGGCGGCGAAAGATTCAATGGCGACGAGGCAAAAGCTCTCACGCTCCGAGCAGATAAGCGATATTTTTGCCTCCTGCAAACGTTGCTTTATGGTTTCATGGGGCAATCCATCCAGCAAGGTGAGACGCTCACTGCCTGCAACGGCCCGCTTCACTTTTGCCACATATTCATCAGACCCGCTAAACCCACCGACCAGACAGCCCGACCAATCAGGCCGCTGCGCGACAAATTGCGCCATCGCCTCAGCCGCTGGAAGCGCATTCTTCTGTGGCTCGATGCGACCGATAAAAAGGATCTCGTTTTTCTTACCCTTATCCGCGTGCCAGAGCGAACAATCGATCCCGTTAAAGACCGTATAGAGCGGCGTCTTGATGGCTGGATATCGCTCCAGAAAGCTCGTCCGGCACGTGTCTGATACGAAGATAAGCCCCTGCAAGGCTTCATAGCGCTTCTGATGACGCCACTTCTTAAACCAGGACAGCTTGCCACCATCTTCAAAATTATGCCGATGAAGCATAACCGGAACGGGGCGAAAGAGCTTTGCAACATTTTGCGCCGTCGGTCCGTGCTGCTGGACCACGATCAGGTCTGGCTGAAACTCGGCAACGATGGCTTGCAGCTGCCGCAGCTTTTGCTTGCGGCTGCCACTAAACAGCATCCTCAGCGCCACATCGTCAAAGGGCTTATCGATTTCGTCGCAGACCACCAGAATTTCATGCTCGCTTCTCACGCTCTGCTGATGAACGCACAGATCAATGGACGTGGCTCTGGCCGGTCCAAAATGCATGTTGCGTGGCAAATAATTCAAAACTTTCATCGAAACGCTCTCATGAGATAGTCTTTTTTCGCTATGTGGCGAGCATATAGAAGCCCGTTGCAAAGGGCACGTCAGATCGTCAGCCACCCCTCAGGGAACAGATCTGCCACAGATCGGCGTTTCAAGGCCTCGGGCGAGAACCAGTTTTTCGGAGCCAAAACCTGCTTGTCACCACTCTGGTTGAGCATAGCCCCCCACCAGCTGAAGCTGCTATTGGCAATAATATTGTGACGGCAACAGCTCATCAGTGCCAGATCTTGCTGTTGGTTGTTACCCTCAATGAAGAGCGTTCGATCCCAGTGGGACAGCATGTCCTTTGCCGCCTCCGGAGCATCGGAAAAAATGCAATAAAGATCCGGTTGGTGATCCCGCTCCAACTGCTCTCGTGCCCGATCATAATAGTCCGCTTCAACAATACCATGAACGGCCAAAGCCTCGGGGTTTTTCAAGAAATCCCCACGGCGAATATGAACACTGACCGTGTTATTGCCCGTCAATTGAGAAACCAAAGCCGGATCACACGTCTCAAGAATGGGCTGCAACTTTATAATCTCGGCCAGCTGATCGACAAGGGATGCAAAATAGCGCGGGCTCTGCCAATAGCCTGACAACAGAATGCCCTTCGACAGATTTTCAAAGCCCGACCAATAGTGAAAATGCGGCTCGGTTACCGGCTTTAAAGGCCACAGACCCAGCATCGTTCTGAAGTGATCGCCCAACCGGCGATCCTTCTTGCGGCGGGAACGACGCATCAGGGCATCGGGCAGCTCGATATAGTCAGGCTTTATGCCCACCAGCTCAAGCCCTGACTGATGCATAATGCCGCCATCCTGCGCACAGTACAAAGGGCAATCATGCTTGTGCGCCAGGGCCAGACCGGCCAGATATTGAAACAGGATATTTCCCAGCCCGCCCTGCAGCTTCGTTACGATGACCTTGTCCAGCTCCGGACTGTTAGACGTTGCTTGCATGGAGCTACTGCCTTTCGAAGAGGGAGAGATACATCTTGCGAGACACTGGGCGCAAAGGCTTGGGCACAGAGCAGAGCTTTTTCCATTTCGGCACGCGATTGGGGCAGAAAGAAAAGGCCCTTTCCAGCCTCTGAAAATCACCATCCCCCTGACGGGTTTCAATGGTCTCAATGACCCGGCTGCATAGAGAGAAGAAATTGTTCTGCTGCATTAGGCGCTGTTTGTTTTCCTTCATCGCCGCACCTGCCTTCATGGCAAGATCGCGATCAAGAATATCAAGGACTTTCGCAACCGCTTGCCTAGGCTTGGTGATATCGATAGAGGCAAAGCCTTCCGGGTTGAAATAATCACCCAGATTGGGGCTCCCGGCACTGATAGGAAAAACCCCGCCCAGAATAGGATCAGCCAGCTTTTCGGTCCATCCATCTTTGAGCAGGTTATTCTCCAGCACCAGATGATAGCGATAGCCGTCGATGGCCTCCCTCTTGTCCGCGATAGGACGAAAACCACGGCCATACAGCGTAATCCGGTCGCCCAACGCCTCTTTCAGCATAGAGAGAAAGCGGATACGGCGGCTCTGGTTGATATTCATATTCTTGGTGGAACAGACGACCGACAGCTCGCCCTTATGCGGCACGGCTCTATCGGCGGCCAGCGCGTCCCATTGATAGGCCTCTTGGGGTCGTTCAAAATCGAGACCATACATCCAGGGCAAAGCCACCTGAGACAAGATCGTCTGCCCATCAAACGACGGATTGTCATCAATGGAGACAACAGCCCCAAACTGATTCAGAAAGTCCGCCGAATAATATTTGATACTCTTGGGTTCGGTACGAAACAGAATCCGACGCTCCCTGGGCAAATCTGTTTCACATATCTTGTTGGGCTCATCATAGGCGACGAGCCAGTCGGCATGGTGCCGTCCATCGACCAGATCGAACTGATTGTCTCCCCATATCCCATCGCCCTTCGGCGTTTGACGGAAGAAAAACTCCAGATTGTTGTTGCTTGTCAGTTGGACGATTTTTCTGGTCACCGGCTGGTTCTCTTGGTTAGTCCTGAAGGCTCCGCTTGATCATCAAGTCTGCGGCTTTAAATCAAATAATCGCAATACTTAGGCAAAATCAGACAGTGAAATTTTTCAACAGCCCCAGCCCTTTTTGCAAAAGTGCCTTGGCTGCCGCTTCATTTTCCGCTTCCACATAGCAACGCATTTCAGGTGCATTGCCCGAGGGGCGGAAATGGACCATCTCGCCACTCTTTAGCAAAACACGCAGTCCATCAATGTCGCTTTTGGAAGCCACAGCGCCAATAGGCTCAAAGAATTGCGCAAGATTATCATCACTCTCGCGCAAAAATGTCATCAGGGCAGAGCCGCGCTCCTGCGCATAATTCTTGATCCGGTCAGCATCCGCATAAGGCAACGCATAGTCCGCAACAAGCTCGGACAGAGACTTGTTCGCGCTAAACGCGCTATGGAGCGTAGCAAGAATAGGCAGGAAACAATCCCGTGTGGGCAAAGCGGTAAGCGGATGTCCGTTCGGAGCAAAGGCAGTCGCCGTCAAATAGCCACCATTGGCTTCAAACCCGACGATATTGCATTTGCCTTGAGACAGGGCTTCCATCATGCCGGCGATGACAAAGGGCGAGCCAACCTTGGTACGCACCACTTCAAAAGCCCCGTTTTTCTCGATGCCGGAGTTGGACGTAATGGGCGTAACCGCCACCTCAGCACCAAGAGAGCCCGAGGTAATGAGGCCGACAAGATCCCCCCGCAGCGGCAGGCCGGTTTCATCGGCCACCAAGGGCCGGTCTGCATCGCCATCAGCCGAGACAACAGCGTCAAGACCATGCTCCCGGGCCCAGCCTTGCAGCAGGGCAACAGTCTCGCTCGATACGGCTTCCGTATCGACCGGAATGAACGCATCAGACCACCCCAGAGGAACAACCTCTGCGCCATAATCCTCAAGGCAAGAAACCAGCATAGAGCGGCAAGTGGTGGAATGCTGATAGACACCAATCTTTTTGCCCTTGAATGCCCCTTCTGGCAAAAGGCATGCAGCCCGCTGCAAAAAGGCAGAAATGGCTGCACCACCATCGCTTTCTGAAACGCCCTTTTCCTCGAGAACCGAACCGCTCAGCTTTTCGGCCCACGCAACAATCGCAAGCTCATCTTCCTTGGTAATCTCGCCAGAAGGCACATAGAATTTGATGCCATTGCGATCTGCCGGAATATGCGAGCCGGTAATCATCACCGAGGCAGCATTCTGCCCCATGGCAGAAAGGGCCAGCGCAGGGGTCGGCAGGATACCGCAATCAATCGGCACAAAGCCGCAAGACTTGATGGCTCCGAAGCACAGCGCTGCAATCTCCGGGCTGGATGGGCGCAGATCCTGCCCCACCAGAAGGACGTCCCCCTTTTGAGCAAGCCCTTTTTCTTCCAGAAAGCGGCAAAAAGCGGTCATATATAAAGCACTTGGAAGCCCCGTCAACTCGCTCGAAAGCCCGCGCAGACCACTTGTCCCAAATTTCACTTCCATAATTTCATTCCAAATGCCTGAGAGATACGGCTTGAAGGATCAATTATCCCTACTCTTATGGTCTGGCAAGATCGGCACACCAACCGCCATAGCTCGGAGCGATACCCTAATCTCTTGAATAGATATCCTCATAGCGAACGATATCATCTTCGCCAAGATAAGAACCCGTTTGCACTTCGATTAGCACCATATGCACCTTGCCCGGATTTTCCAGACGGTGGGTTTCTCCAAGGGGAATATAAACCGACTGATTCTCCGTCAGCAGCTTAGACTCTGCTCCGATGGTAACCTTGGCGGTTCCTTCGACCACAATCCAATGCTCGGCCCGATGATGATGCGATTGCAAGGACAGGGCCGCGCCGGGTTTGACTACGATGCGCTTCACCTGAAAACGCCCGCCGACAACAAGACTTTCAAACCAGCCCCATGGGCGATGATCCAGCGGGAAAGCCTCGGCCTGCCGCACCTTTTTCTCTTTGAGAGCATCAACGGCCTTGCGGATGTCCTGCGTTCGGCTTGCATCAGCAATGAGAACGGCATCCGGCATCGCGACAGCCAGCACATTATTCAGCCCGACGCCAACAATCTCCAGCCCTTCAGCCTCGGAGCGGAGCAGCGAGTTGGAGCAGTCAATAGAGGTCGCATTGCCAGAAAGCGCCACGCCCTTGTCGTCCCGTTCGCTTTCCTTCCAGACGGCCCCCCAGTCGCCAAGATCAGACCAACCAGCAGAAAAAGGCACCACGGCCAGATTATCCGCCCGCTCCATCACCGCATAGTCAATCGAGATATCTTCCGCTTTGGCCCAGCTTTCCGGCTCCAGACGCAGAAAGCCCAGATCAGGCACAGCCTTGCGCACGGAATGTTCGATTGGCTCCATCAGATTGGGAGCATGCTTTTTGAACGCCTCGATGATCGCCTTGGCGGAGAACAGAAAAATGCCCGCATTCCAGAGGAACTTCCCTGACGCAACCATTTTCTCCGCGTCCGGTAGATCCGGCTTCTCGACAAAGCGTTCAAGGCTCATAGCCCGCGCCTTGTCAGCCCCCAGACAGTCGGAAAGCTCCAGATAGCCATAGCCTGTTTCCGGATGGGTTGGCTCAATACCAAAGGTAACAAGTTTGCCTTCCTTGGCTGCAGCTTCGCCAATCTTGACCACGGCGCGGAAGGCATCTGCATTCGGAACCACATGATCCGAAGGCGCCACCAGCATGAGGGCATCGGGGTCTTTCTCTGCCAGATAGAGCGCCGCCGCCAAAACCGCCGGGGCCGTGTTGCGTCGATCCGGCTCGATCAGAATCGCCCCCGGATCGATGCCGACCTCGAGAAGCTGCTCCGGCACAATGAAACGGAAGTCGGCGTTGGTCACGATAACCGGTTCATTATATCCCTCTCCGGACAACCGCTTGGCAGAGGCCTGAAACAGGGTCTCTTCACCAATCAGAGGCACAAACTGCTTGGGATAGCTTTTGCGAGAAAGAGGCCAAAGGCGCGTACCAGACCCACCACATAAAAGAACCGGAGTAATCATGACGTCTCGTATCCGTGCAAACAAATGAGAATATGAAAGTTCATGATCTATAAGCCAGCATGACCTCTGTAGCAAGGTGCCAGACTGGCTGAGGATGGTTTGAAAGAAGGACTGGGACAAATCGTCTCCGAGCGGGGAAAACCTCCCCACCAGCCAACCCGACACCACTTATCAGACCGCCGATCCGGCCACTCCATCTGGCGCAGATATGGCAGCAACAGCCTCCGCAACTTCCCTCTTCAGAATCGCAGCAAAATGCTGGGTCACAAGGCTCGGCGCACGACTGGAATAATGCAGAACCACCCCAAGAGACGGCAAATCTGGCAAGCCATAGTCTGCGCAGGAAAGCGGATGCACATTGGCCGGCCGGCCGATCTCGCTTCGCAGTGCGATCCCCAGCCCCGCTTCGGTTGCCGCCCAGAGGCCTGCAAGACTGGGGCTTTCAAAGGCAATCCGCCAAGCGGAGGCCTGTCTGTCGAGACAGTCGCACGCGATGACACGCATCTGACATGGCATTTCCAACGCAACCAACGGCACGAAAGAGGCGGCATTCTGCTTTAAAAGAAGCGCGCCAATGTCACTGGCCAGCCAACGAAGCCGAATATCGGCGAGCTTTTCCGCATTGTCCCCCGATCCACCATCACTCCAGGCCAGAGCGAGATCAAGCTGTCCGTTGGCAACCTTTTCGCGCAATTCCTTGTTGCGGGCAATGCGCCCCTCGATGCGAACCTTGGGGTGCGTCCGCGCAAACTGATTAAGGATGGAGGGAAGCAGCCGTTCGCCGAAATCTTCCTGCAGGCCCACCCGAACCCAGCCTTCCAGATCGGGGTCGAACAAGGCGCTGATGGCTTCATCATTCAGCTCGATCAACCTGCGCCCGTAGGATAATAGCTGTTCACCCGTATCGGTCAGGGCAAGACCCCGCCCAGACTTTTGGGTCAAGGGGCTGCCGATCTGGCTTTCCAGCTTTTTAAGTTGCGCACTGACCGCAGAAGTAGAACGCCCCAGACGATCCGCCGCAAGTGCAAATGAGCCCGCCTCAATGCCCGTCACGAATGTGCGCAGGGCGGCCATATCCAGATTGATTTTCCGCATCACCATCCCGTTTTTCAGGATTATCACTCAAAAACTATGTGATTTTCAGCACAATCATGATGCGATAGACAAGAGATGTCAATCAGCATCACCAAGATGGATAAGATGAAAACGCGATATATGCGCGGTCCATTCGGTGCCTTGGACCCACCCTAGATACGGAGCATTTCAATGATCGCAATGCAATATAGCTTCACCTTGCCTGCCGACTACGACATGACGCGCATTGATGAGCGAATAAAGAGCAAAGGCCATTTGCTCAACGGATTTCCGCATCTCAAATGCAAGGCCTATCTGTCTGCCAAGCGGCAGGATGAGGCCTATAGCAGTCAGCACAATCTCTATGCACCATTCTATATTTGGGATGACGCCGAAGGGGCAAGCGCATTTCTTGCCAGTCAGGGCTTTGAAGCGCTTAAAGACAGTTTCGGCAGGCCCGACATCGAAATCTGGCTTCCCCTTGCTCATTGCGTAACCGATGATGTGGCGAAAAGCCAGTTCGCCACACGCCACATAGCTCCCATAGCACCGCAAACCAGCCTTGCCGATCTACGCAAAGACATGGAGGAAGCTGTCAGCACCGCTATCAAACGAGGGGCAACGGCGGCCTTTGCTGGCTTTGACCCTCATACATGGCGCCAGATCTACTTTGAGATGGGGCAGCACCTTCCAGTTCAGCGTGATGAGAGGACGCAAATCTATCGCGTCGGCTATATTGCGCAGTAAGCCCCCCCTGTGAGGAACCGACAACAAAGCCCCGCGCGATTTCCGCGCGAGGCTTTCTTTTCATGGTTGGTAAAACTCCACAAAAAGAATCAATCAAAAAGAGGGATTTCGATCCCGGCAGCCTCGAACAAATAATCGCGCGATGCCGTGATCTTGTCGCGCAGCGCAGCGATATCCTGTCCGACCAGCTGGCCTTGCCATTTCTTGATCTGACCGGCAACCATGACGGTCTCGACATTGGAGCGTTCCATCAACGTCACAACAGCCCCCGGAGCATTGTTGAGCGGGGCAACGTTGAGGGCTTCGGCATCGAGCAGAATAATGTCCGCTTCCTTGCCCGGCGTCAGAGAGCCGGTCTTGTGATCCAGTTTCAAACCCTTTGCACCGTTGATGGTGGCTAACTTGAGCACATCACGCGCATGGAGCAATGCTGGTGCATTCTCCGGCCCATCTTCCAGCGCCTGCTGGTTGGCCATGGCCCGCTGCAGGGTGATGGCACTGCGCATCTGGGTGAAGAAGTCCGAGGTCATGGTACATTCCACATCAACCGACAGGGACGGATCCATGCCCATGTCGATGGCCTTCTGGATCGGCGGCATGCCATGGCGCATCTGCATTTCTATAGGCACCGAGAGGGAAACATGGGCACCAACTTCCTTGGCACGATCCCAGGCCCTATCCGACATACCGGTCATGTGAATGAACAGATGCTTGTCGGTATAATGCGGAATGAGGCGATCCATGGTTTCCTGCATACCCAATGAGCCGACCACATGCAGACCGACCATCAGGTCGAGTTCCTTGCCCAGATTCCAGAGGTCCAGCGGGTCGATGTTAGGCAAATAGGCTTCCCCGCCCATCAGCATGGTCAGGAGCTGATCATCGGAGGCAAAATACTCATCGCGAATGCGGCGCGCATCCTGCGGATAGGCCAGATCCGGACCATAACCTTCGAAATAGCCAAAGACACCACGGCGGCCCACATCTTTCATGCCCTCGATGACGGCATTCGAATGCTCTGGCGAATGGTGGATCTGGGACACATCGAGCACCGTCGTCACACCGGCATCAAGTTGACTGAGCCCGCCGAACAACTCGGCGATATAGACATCCTCGGGGCGATAGACCTTTGAGAATTTGCCCAGAATGTCATCGAGATAGTTCGGTTCTCCCGAGCGGGTCGGATCGGCAAACATGATACCGTTGGGCAGGAAGGAACGCAGCGCCGTTTCGAACTGGTGATGATGGGTATCAACAAAACCGGGCATGACGACACGCCCCTTGGCATTGATGACCGCAGCATCAGAGGCCTCGACAGAGGGAGCCACTTTAAGGATTTTCTTCCCCTCGACCAACACGTCCCCAACGAAATCTCCAACAGAGGGGTCTTGAGAAAGAATATAGCCGCCTTTTACAAGTGTACGCCGACCTGAAGTGCCCACACCCTTGGGCAATTCAGAGGCCTCGGCCGAACGGTTGAGCAGGGTGGGAAATAGCGCGGCTGCCGTCGCTCCGGCCATCGCGCTCTTCAGGATGTTTCTGCGTGAGGTGCCCGTTTCGCGATGAGGAAGTCCCGCCTTACAGAATTCACACATGTCTTGCTTCTCCTTTATAACGAACAAAATGTATGTTACATACAATAGTAGCGTCATAGAGCCGCGCAAGGAGGCACAACTTTGAAGCTAGGTAACATGAGTGTTCCCGGAGACTGCGGCAGCATCTCTCCGATTCTGGCCCGTATAGGCGACAAGTGGTCGACCCTTATCATTCTGGTTTTATCAGAAGGACCAAAGCGTTACAGCGTTTTGAGACGAGAAATAGAGAGCATTTCACAACGCATGCTGACACTGACCTTGCGCGCTTTGGAGCGCGACGGACTGATTTTGCGTACTGTCCACGCCGATAAAAATCCGCCTCAGGTAGAATATGAGTTGACGGACTTGGGGAAAACCCTGATCGATCCACTCTATGCCCTTTGCCTCTGGGCATCGCAAAATTGCGACGCAATCGAAGAAAACCGCAAGAAACATGAAGCCGAGCAGGCCGACGCTTAAGGCGCTCGTCACACAGCCTTCTTCCAAGCGTACGGCCAGCATTCATTTCTCCATCTCTCGAAAAGTCAGCAAGCCATGTCAAGTATGAGGCTCACGAAGCCGCTAGGTTGCGACCACTGGCAAAACAGGATGGGCAGAGGTCAAACCCCAATTGCCCAAGTAGCGCAAAAGATCAACGCCGTCCTGTTTTTGGGAACAAGAGCGATGAAGGATGAACCATGAAGACAAGCAGTGTGAAAGAGTATGAGACCCGTTTGCTCCGGGTTCTCGAGCATATTGATGCCAACCTGACAGACCCATCAAGTCTGCAGGAGCTGGCGAGCATTGCCCACTTTTCACCGTTCCACTTTCATCGAATTTTCAAAGGCATGACAGGAGAAACCATCGGTGGATACATCCGGCGACGTCGCCTTGAGGTGGCCGGAGAGCAGCTGGTTTCACAAGATCACTCCGTCACATGCGTTGCCTTTGATGCCGGATTTGAAAATAGCGAGAGCTTCTCTCGTGCTTTCAAGATTCATTTCGGCATGTCTCCAAGCCAGTACCGAATCACGGGAAAATCGCTAATGACCTCAAGGGCGCTCAAAGCCGCCCGATTGGGGATGCTTCATTCGCAAGCCCGTGCCCTCGCCCACTATATGGCAACTGAAGGAAGACGAACCATGTTCGACGTTGAAATCAAAAACATTCCCGAAATTCATGTGGCCAGCATGCGTCACACCGGCCCCGACAACGAATGCGGCGCTGCATTCGAACAGCTCTGCAGCAAAGCTGCCCAAGACAATTTGTTCCGACAGGATACGGTATCCATGTCCATCTGCTATGACGATCCCCATTCGGTGGAGGCAGAAAAACTGCGATGCGATGTCTGTATCACCCTGCCCGAAGACACCACGGTGACGGCCCCCATGCAGAGAAAAACCATCCCTGCGGGTGACTATGCTGTGGCGCTTCACAAGGGATCCTATGACGGCCTGCAGGCAGCCTATGATTGGCTGTTTGGCCAATGGCTACCGCATTCAGGGCGCGAGGCAACCGATGAGAATTCCATTGAGGTCTATCTGACAGACCCGTCCACAACCAGGCCGGAAGACAACCTCACCGAGATCCGTATTCCACTGGTCTGATAGATCTCACACCAGAAATTTGAGCCACAAATGGCACAAATGAAAAGGGGCGTCTCTCACAAGAAGACGCCCCACAACCAATATTTCGGCAAAGCAAATGCTATTTCCGCACCGGAGCCAGCACGATCTCATGCAGAGCCACACCGGGCTGCATATCTGCAACAAACAGGGCAGTTTTCGCCATGTCTTCCGGCTGGATCATGCCAACCATCGTGCTCTCATCGAAATTCGGGCGCTGTTTGAGCAATGGCGTTGCCACTTCAGCAGGGCACAAAGCGGTCGAGCGGATGCCATTCTTGCCTTCTTCATCATTCAAACTGGCAGAGATATCCGATAAGGCATGTTTGGAAGCGCCATAGGCAACTCCACCCACCGAATAGTGATAGCGCCCCGCCCAGCTTGATGTATGGATCAGAACACCATCTTTTTGCGCCCGCATCACCGGCAGACAGGCCGCGATCACATTCAGCGCACCGGTGATATTCACCTCGATGACCTTATCCCAGCTCGGCCAATCCAGCTCGGCCCACGAGCGCTTGGGAACATTCAGACCGGCATTGTTGCATAGCACATGCAAGCCGTCCCCCCAGTCTGCAATTTTTTCTGCAGCCAGAACCATGCCCTCACGATCCGCAACATCGCCCGGCAGAACCAGATAATCAGCACCAGCAGGCAAGCTACGGGCCACATCCAGCAGCTTGTCTTCGCTGCGTCCGGTAAGGACAACCCGGTCGCCCGCCTTTGCAAATGCAACGGCCATTGCTGCGCCGATCCCTGAGCCGGCCCCCGTAATCCAAACGGTTCTCGTCATTGATCAATTCCTTGATTATGCGTGTGTCTTTATATTTTGCAATCACCGCCCAACCTACCGCCTTTTAAATCGCCGGTATAGGGCAAGAGCGACGGTTATGCCCCCGACAACGAGGCATTGAAGGGAAAAGACAAGCTGGTCAACAGTGCCGCAACAGGAAGCTAAGTGTCTGAAATTTGCACAAAAGGCGTCGGAAGATGGCAGCGCGCATTCACTGCGATGAGCAGACTGAAAACACTGAATTGGTAAAAACTGTCCCACGCGCCCAATTTTCGTGGGGCATTTTCTTTGTAAGATATTGTATCTGCATAGATTTTAAAGGAGAGTGGTGGGCCCGGAGGGCTTTCAATAATTCTAGAATGATAAATATAATCAATTAGTTCATGGACCAACACACCGCAACAACTGGCCCAAATGATTCAATGGCTTATGAAAGATGTGGACCAGACTGCCTAGAAAATTCGAAGAAGTACGCAACGGACATTCGCCGCGCTTGCGAGATCTCTGGTGTAATCGGCGAAAGCGGCCTTTCAATCGATCTATCTGTATTCAGCTCTATATTCTGATTGGAAGAAGCTAGATTGACTTCCATTTTGCCGTCCTCTCAAGGCTTGCAATGGATGGAACTCGGTGTTCAAATTCATTTGGTAATTGCATGCTTATCGCGATAATTGGGGATCGATTGGGATGAAGCCAAGATTTAGCACAAAGACTATTCTCACACTTGCGCAGCGCGCCGCGTATCGTTGCTCTAATCCTGACTGCCGGAAACTGACTGTGGGTCCAAACTCGGAAGAAGACAAGGCCACTATCCTTGGTGAAGCAGCCCATATATTCGGTGCAAACTCAGGATCTGCAAGATTTGATCCGTCAATGAGTGAAAATTCTCGCGCCGCAATCACCAATGGAATTTGGCTCTGCGCCAATTGCCACACTATGGTTGACAAAGATGTGCAGGCCTATTCTGCTGCTCTACTATTCCGGTGGAGAGAAATCCATGATGACTTCGTGGCTTCAGAACTGAGCAGTATCAGCGATAAAATTCGATTTGAAGAACGTGCATCTGAATCCGAAAAGTTTTCAGGCTATCCACCAATTATACGCCGAATAGTCATGGATCGCCCTACAGCTTGGGAATGGTCATTGACCGCTGAGCTTCTCCGATATCTTACCGCCCCTCACATGCGAAAGCTCCGAGATGTACGTCAAGATTTGTACACACGACCGTTGCAACGAGTTCAATTGGACGATTTTATAGATTGGACCATGCAACAAACCTCACGAATACAAGGCTTCTTTTCTTCGCTTGCTGGCATTATGGAAAATCTCAACGAAGCTTGGGGCAAACCCGGAGAGCCTGGGGATCTTGAGGAAATTCATCACTCATGTTTATTAATAAATGACTTTTTTAAGCAGGCAGTCTTGTTCGAGGAGGAACTGAAGTTCATTCATGTTGATGAAGAATGCGTGCCGCTTCTCAATCTATTGAGGGGCATAATAGCCGCCCAAGCAGAAAAATTATTAGAGATCTCTGAAAGCCTAGATAAGGTAATTTTGCTGGTAGATACAGAGCATGAAGGTACTAAAGAGAAGCCATTAATTGTCACCCACAGCCTAGAATGCACGTTGCCAGATAATTGGTCCGAAAAGGTGAATGCCGAACTTGCACGCATCAGAAATATTGTTATGGAGCATCAACAGGAAGTCCTCTGAAACTTAACAGTGTATTGTAAATTTTGCTTCACTGCTCTAACCGCTTCAAACGCCCATCAGCCGCATAATTTCTACATCTTGATCAGGCAAGCTCTCTCTTGCGTTTGAACTTGCTTGTTTCTATGCCGAGGACCATTACAGGAAATTGACGAATGCTAGAACGCTCAAAACCTATTGCTGCGGCTATTTGGAAATGGTTTCGTAGCTATCCACTTTTCATCCAGCTTCTTTTGGTCATCCCCATCGTATGTGCCATGGCTCTCACACTTTTAGTCGGAAACATGGGGTTGGCTTTGATGGGCACCGCCGTCGCGATTAATTCGTTTGTTGCAGGTTGGATTGGTGGGTTTTTTGTTCTTGTTTTGGGTAAGGCTGGCATCATCATCGCCAAAGACCACAAAAAGAAGGACTGACGACTCTTTGTTATGAGATGGCCCAATTCTGACGTTTCGCTGTTGTCACGAACCTTGAAGTGGCTTCCCCATTGCTGCCATTCCTTCAGTGTGCAGCATTTTGATACAGGGAACTTCAGCAAGGCGGACGAAGCTGCCGTTCATTGCCATGCCTACAGATAGGCACTTTCATCGAATTTACCTTCTGCATCGAGGAATGTGTCGTCATTTGTGTCCAAATGTCTGAGAAGACCGAATTCTTCTATTAGCAACTTCATTTTCGACCCGCGCATCGACAATCCGTTAAGGAATATAAGTATTAGCTCATCATCAGACAGCTGCGCCCTCAACAAATCAATGTACATTTCTTTCTTGTTGCTTTCTGAAAACTTCAGAAATTTTATAATATTGTACAGCAATCGGAAATAATGCCCCAAATCATTCCGAAATGACTTATAAATCTCTTCATATATTTCCTCAGAAGATATTCTAGTGTCTGGAATATTTTTGGAGGATGACATCTTACCCGCCTCTGCTTTCCTCTGTAAGAGTCGATCCTTTGCGATTTTGGGAGCTTTGTCTCCACGTCCTTTCACACGTAGTGCAAGAACGTGAAACACGTCTTTGCCAGTCGTTGTCACTTCGCCCTGACTGCTTAGGTCCATGTTGTTGACAACGTCCATCAACAGCGAAAGCATATTAAAGAATGTGCTCTCCACAGATTGCTCGGCTAGATAGTTCTGTTGAGCAATCGTGAGGCTTTGCTGCTCCGAAAGAGTTTTTTGTGCTGTTTGTAATTCCTTCTGAGCAACTCCAACTTCTTGCTTTTGAAGCGTAATTGAAATTATCAATGCAACTAAAGCTGCGCCAGTAAATATAGAATTAGCTGCCCCAAACATATCTCCAAAAGTACCACGTGTCTCATTCTGTAAAGAAAACAGAGCTATAAGGTTTATTATCCAGATAATAGGAATTAGAGCGGACAGCAATATCGTCCAATTGGGAAGAGACGTACTAGGTTTTGAGCCCATCTTTTGCACCACTTGGTTATCTTTTGGGGTTTGTGCACTCAGCAAAACGATTTAATTACCGAGAGACTGCAACGATTCTGACTTATACCATAAGAGCCTTATTGAGTTTGTCTCAAAGATTGCAATTTTTCATGTGCACCTTGGGCTCCAAGCAGACTGTTGCAACGCAAGATCATCTGGCTTTCTGTATTCAATTGAATTTAAGCAATTTTTACTAATATTCGGGACTCATTATTTTGGCAAATATTGAGCGTTATTGTTTTCGTTCCTAGCAATGTCACCCAACCTTACAAAAGCGTTTTCGACACAATTGTCAGGAATCCTTGGCGTTCTGATGGCTAGGCGGCGTGCTGCGCCCCCCTTCATAAAACTACTTTTTGGAGGACGAACACAGCCTGCTCTCAGCAAGAAATCATTTAAATCAGCCATGGGGCCAAATATTGTTGGTGGATCGTCTGCGTAAAACCACGCGTGATCAAAAAAATCTTGATCTGCGCGAAGACATTTCCCCAAGCCCACTAGAGAAAAACAAAGAGAGGCACCAGAAATATTTATATAAGTTTTATCAATGTATGTGTTTTCTTTGATGTCAGCACCGAGGAGAAAACTAGACGTGAAGTCAATATTACCCATTTTTACACTACGAAATTTTGCATCTTGAAGGTCGCTATCGCTCCATTTGATATCAGTCAAAGTTCCACCATTAAATACGGCTTGAGAGAAGCCTGTTCTACTGAGGTCTGAAAAATAAAGAGATAAATTATCAAATTTTGCATAATAGAACGAGTTGTCCGAGAAATTGGACTCAGAAATAAACCAGTTTTCGTCTTTTGGTGCTTGTAAATGCAGATAATCAAAATTTGGAGGAGTCGTACAAACTCCTTTCTCGTCTATACGGTTGATTGCACTACAGCTGAGATCGAGTCCAGATAATTTCCCTCCCACCAAATCCATAAGAGTGACTAGCGCATACCGTCGACCTGGTGCACTAGGAGATGGTGATGCTAGAATCTGCCATGCAGCAATTGTCGTTTGTTCCTTTATATTTTCGCGCTGCACATCGAGTGCCATTCTTGCAAGGCGCGTCTGCTCATTTGCAGTTTTTAAGCTGGCAATTGCGAATGCCGTAGCGATAAGCCCAGCTAGAATTGTTAAGAATTCACCAATTCTTAGAACACTTCCCCACAATTTATGATCCCACCATGGAGGATCTGGTTGTGGTGGGAGTTCAAGCTGCAATGATATAGGTGGTTGCCGCTTTGATATACCTGGTATTACTTTGCTACGCTTCGATTTTTTTTGCAAATGCCAGACGAATGTCTTTCTAATTTTTCTTTGCTCATTATTCATCGGTTTATTATTTCTTTATTTCCATGATTTAATTTCGATGTTTATATTTGAAATGACATTCTCACCTAAATTAGAGCGTAGGCAGTATAGTCAAATAAGCGAGATATAAAAACCTTATTTTATCATCGATATTTGACAATATAACAACACCATCATCAGGCTCTGGCTTTGCGAGCTCCCGCTGGGGTTTTCAAATTAACAAGCATAGACTCTGCAGGTTCCAGTGGGTCATTACGTAGATGCTGGCCAGCCATAGCTAATATCCGAGATGGGCTCCTACCGGACTGGTGTGACGCACCATTAATAAGAAACAGTCATCCAGACGTGTGATTTACAATCAGCCCTTTGTAGACCTTCGACTGACATCTGATATTGCAACGCAGTGTTCTTGGAGTTGGCATTTGTACAACTTGCCGCAAGGGAAGACAGCTATCTTATTGATAAAACGCTAATAATTCACATTAAAAATAATTATTCAGCAAAAAAACACATACTTACAACCAGCGTCTGAGTTAGTTGAACTGAAAACCACCAATGATCTCTTCAAAACAAGCAAAGAAAGCCACATTGTCCAGTAGTCTATCACTCTGAGTAGACCTACTTTGAAGGCATTCGTGGAACTATTTCTCTCAACCAAAAAGCAAGTTAGAGCGTTTATCTTAGAAGATTGAGCACTATACTTAAGTAGAAGAAATGACCATCGGCAATTGTGGAATGGGTGGACGACTTACAACGTGGCCTTGTTCTAACACATAAATGCACTGTAATACCATTGATATGCCCATCATGCCCCAATTAAATAGCTTGAAAAGCTCCAATGCATCAGCATAAGTTGGCACACAAGGAACCCACCAATATTTAGAATTATCAAGATTGAGAGGGCCGCGAACCCTCCATTCCCTCTCGTGCATCCAATCGATTTTCTGATGCAACCTGCCCAATTTGGTATAGACAATTCGGAAACGCTCGCTCTCGGGCCATATTTGAGCATCTCCTATATCTGTATAGATTGCAGGACGCCCTCCTCTTTCCCACAAATCATCCTTTGCAACAGCAATTCCAAAACCCGTCCGGCCATTTGGATTAGTCGCAACAAGTTGCAGCCAAAAGCAAGGCGGCACATCATAGAAAGAAGTTGCCCCGGCGGGATCATATCTTGTGACCCAGTCACTAATAGAAGCTTTGATCTGCCAGCTTTGGAGGATAGATTTCAGTTGATCACAGTTTCGAGTAAGGTGGATGAGAGCAGGAGAAATATCTCCGCGGCATTGAGCACGCTGATAGCTACCGAAATCCATCTCCTGTATTCCTTTCCAGCTTGTAGTTCTTTAGCTTTCCTGCACTCATGTTGATGTGAATTACACAATCAGTGATTGACTATTTTACCTTCCAAGGCTCGATGTAATCGTCTCTATTTGAAAACATGTGCTCAAGTCTCGATTGAGCTTATGATATCCATAATCTCGAAAACAAAACCAATAAAAAGATTGCGGTTAAGCCTGTTTCAATGCAATTTATTGGTCAGGTGTAAAATTCACTCTCACACCCCCCACAAAGATGGTTCCCATGCAGACAGATCTCTACGAGCATCTATCAAAATTCGATTCCAGCCCAATTCTTTTCGTAGGCTCAGGATTCTCCCGACGCTATCTCGGGTTGGAAGATTGGTTCCATCTATTGGCAAAATTTTCAGAAGAGATTGGGCAAAACATCAACTACTACGTTTCATCGTCTAATGGTAGCTTGCCAGCCGCGGCATCTTTGCTCGCAATGGATTATCATAACACTTGGTGGAATGAAGATAAGTATTCCAATGCCAGAGAGCGTTATAGCGATGCATGTAAGGTGACCTCTTCGGCATTGAAGATCGAAATCGCTCGCTATATCAAAGAAATTTCTGAAACATCTCCCACAGATGAAACCCTACAGCACGAGCTTGAGCTACTCCAGAAATCGTGCATAGACGGTATCATAACTACTAATTGGGATCTGATGCTTGAACGCTTATTCCCAGAATACAAAGTATTTATCGGGCAAGAGGGTGCTATATTCAACAACTTTCAGGGTGTTGGCGAAATATTCAAGATACATGGCTGTTGCTCAGATCCTAACAGCCAGATTCTTACAGAAGAAGACTATAATTCTTTCGACAGTAAATACCCTTATCTCACATCTAAACTTCTCACATTTTTTGTAGAGCACCCTGTAATTTTCATTGGATACTCTCTAAGCGACACCAACATTGTTGATATTTTAAGAAGCATTGGGCAGTGCCTTTCAGGTGACAGCTTAGAGAAACTTCGAGACAGAATTATTGTCATCGATTGGAAACCTGAAGAAGAACCTACGTTTAGCGATGGGACCATAAAAATTGGGGAAACAACTGTACCTATAAAGACCATCCGAACAAACTCATTTATTCCAGTTTTTTCTGCCCTTGCATCCATAAAACGGCGTTTTCCAGCGAATGTTCTCAGAGAACTAAAAGAGTATGTGTTTGATCTAGTACGTACGAACGATCCAAAGGGGAATCTACTTGTTGCGGATATCGATAGCACTAACACCCATGAAAATCTTGAGGTGGTTTTCGGGGTTGGCGCTATTACTAAATACCATGAGACCGGCTACAAAGGTTTGAACCGATATGATCTCTGTCGAGATCTGATCTTCGATAACGGTCGTTTCGATCCAGGACATGTCTTAAGTGTGACAATGCCAGACTTTCCTCCCGCATCATATTTCCCTGTATTTAAATACTTGAGGGAGGCGGGAAGAATAATGGAAGACGGACGAATAAATACTGAAGAGCTGTGTGACAAGGTTATTCGAAGAGCCGCATACACTCAAAGAAATTTTAATAATCCAGGCGCTGTTCGAAACGTTATTACACGCATGCCTGAATTTGAGCATGGTCTGACAGAGTTCTACGAGGCACACGGTTTCACGCAAGTTCTTGCGCACTCATCGAAACAAGACTTAACACCTGCAGATGCAAAGAATCTGAAATCAATCATCAGGCTTCATTTTGATGAACATGTTAAAAATGGCAAACTGCTTACGCCGCTGGCCAAAATTATTTGCCTCTATGACTGGCTGGACTACCGATATGCTATTGAGTTTGATCAATAGTGACAGGTACCGCATTTCACCGACATCAACGGGATTAAACTTAGAACTCAGACTGTTCCAAATTTGATCTGGTCATAATGCCCGCTTCTGCAAAACTCCATCGAGCCATTACTGCACCGCAGCATGTCTGCAATCCGCCCTTCCAACCAGATGGTCATTTCATCGACCCGAATGCCTCAATGGTCCGCTCATCCGGCCCGTATTCTTAGCTGAACACAGAAAGTGCTGCGCTGCGCCCAAATGACAGCGAAGAGCTAATTCTCGCGACTTGATCAATGATGTGAGTATCATTGCGCACAGCGTTACACAAAGCCAGCAAGGCACAAAAAAAGCCCGCCGATATGAAATCGGCGGGCTTTTATACTATTTAGCAGCGGCATTAGCCTCTCGGAGCTGATTGCGCTTGATCCGCCAGTCCTGCCATCTATTCAGGATCAACATGAACATGGCAACGATAGTGAAGATCAGCAGGACACCCTGCAAAACGGGATTGAAGTACTGATCCCAATAATACGCCATTCCATTGACCCCCAATGCGGCAGCGACTTTTGTTTCCGACTGAGAGATCATTGGCCAGCCCTTAAGCGAGCACCACGAACCTTCTTATAGAATTGCACAGCATCGCGGTGACGATTGCGACATTCAGCCAAGGATTGACGATGACGAGCGATCACCGCCCGGGCGTCCCGACCGCTCTGGACGCCCGGATCCGCGCACTGGCGTTGCAGATCGGCAGGCATAGGCGGCAAATAGTCCGCCCCGACCGCCTCACCGAATGTCTTGCAACCGGCTAACGTCATCATCAGTAAGGATGCAAGCATCAGCCTGACCAAGTTGCGCCTCATAGTCTTTTACCTTCTGCTCAAGGTTTGATTGTTCAGCCTCACGGGTTTGCGCGCGTATAACGGCATTTTCCAAGGCCTCGGCATTGATTTTGATGGATCGGGTCAGGCTCTTGATATGGCCATCCTTGAGATCGATCTGCACTTTTTGTGCCTCGATCTGGGCAATTCTGAATTGATCCAGACGCCCTTTGCCATAGGCAGCGCACACGACTAGGAGGAAAGCCACGGCAAACCACACCCGCCGATCCGTTAAAAACGACAGCCACATAATCAGTCACCCGCCTCCATTCGCCCCGGATCCGGCGGAAAGAAACCGTCAGCGCCGTGACGCTTTTCCCACGAGCGGCCAATGGTATGAGCGCCAGTCACTGCACCACCGGTGCCTATCATCACAATCAGGAGATTTGAGGCATCATCGAGCTGAGCCTGCCCCACGGCCAGCAAGAGCAGGACCGTCAGCGCCAACGCAGCAAAGAAGAGAATAAAGACCAAGGCAAAAAGAGGACGCCAGAGACGCCGCAATTGCCAAGCATGGACATAGGCGGGGTCTGGCAAGAGATAGCCCTTGGTGTTTGGCACATTGTCTCTCATCGCGTTACCCCATAGCCAGAGGATGGACGCGTCCCTGCAAAAGACGCATAGATCTTGCCTTCCTCAGAAGGTGGCACGCGGAAGGCTATGAAGTGACGAATATGGAAACTGTCATAGCCGATCCGGTCTTTCTGATTGCAGCCCAACAGGGTGACCATGCCGGTCTTGCGATCATAATTGGCAACAACCCCGATATGACCAGCCTTTGCGCTCCAGCGGATAACCCCGAATGATCCGATCAACGGCCCACCAGCATCAACGCCATAAGAACGCCAGTTTTGAGCAAAGAACGGGTTTGAAGGAACCGGCTCCGATGGGAACATTTCCAGTGCAGCATTCTCGGCCCCCTCACCACACCAAGGAAGCTGTTTAGGGTTGCCCAGCATCTTGCCAAAGGCTCGAAACCAATGCATCAGATCAAGCGTATTGCGGCCCTCATGCCAGCCAAGGCGCTGGATAAGAGGCCGAGCAAGAGGCGGAATGTCCAGCTCCACGCCCTTTGCATTGGTCTTGGCCTCAAACAGCATGCGCAAAGTGATCGGGCCAACCTTATCGCGAGGGTTGAGGTTGACCGATTTTTTAAAGGCGATGATCGCCGCCGAGGTCATTGGACCCGGCAAGCCATCAATAGGCCCCGGATCGAAGCCCAAAGCCTTGAGCCTGACTTGCACGCGCCTGAGTTGCTCGGTTGAAAGGTTTCTCATTTCTCTATCCTCATAAAAAAAGCCGCCTAAAAGGCAGCTATCTCAAGTCACTTTGGTGAGGTGTTTATCGTGGCCAATTAGCGGCCAAAGCACGGATCCACTTTTTCTAGAGCACAGCGCTCCATATCAGCGGCATTGATCACGGCCCCTATAGTCGACCGCCCAAACAGAACAAAAAATCAAACGCGGTTCGCTTGCATATTGCGCATAATAATGCACTTTTCCATTGATTAAATCAAAAAAATAGTGCATTATAATAAACACAGGAAGGGCGGTAATGGAAAGAAACTCAAGTAAGATCATCAAGAGGCTAAGGTCTGAAGGGTTTGAACTAATTAGTATTTCTGGTTCACACCACAAACTAAAAAAGGGAGACAGGATTGTGATCGTTCCTCACCCCAAGAAAGACCTCCCAACAGGGACAGCCCGAAAGATAGCAAAAATGGCAGGGTGGCTTTAGCGCCACCCTTTCCACCGCCAACATAACAGAGGATACAACATGGATTATTATATCGCAGAAATCGAAAAAGATCCTGATAGCACCTATGGGGTGAGCTTTCCCCAGTTGGAAACTGTGTTTTCTGCGGGCGATAGCTTGGATGAAGCAGCAAGAAACGCTGCTGAAGCCTTGAGGCTCTACTTTGAGGACAATCCAACCGAGCGTCCCGTGCCATGGACTATGGCTGAAGTAGTTGCGATACCCGATGTGCAAGAAGACATTCACAATGGAGCTGTCTTGGTGGTGATCCCGTACATCGAAATGACAGGCCGTAGCGTACGCGCCAACCTGACCTTTGATGCAGGCTTGCTCGCCGCCATCGATCAAGACGCCAGCAACAAAAACATCACACGCGCTGCATGGTTAGCATCCGCCGCGCGAACCATGCTTGCAGGATGACAAGCCCCCCGCGCCACCCGGTGCGGGGTTTAATTCATACACCACCAAAGGTCACCCCGTATCCGCTTGGCTCACTGGATGAGTCAGAACGCGACCGGGTTGCGGCCTGCTTTTTGCGGTCGTCTTTACCGGCCCCGCCCTTTGGTAATTCGATTTGTAAGCTGCAAAGATAGCCTGAGTCATTGAGCGTATGGGTGCAGCTCTTGACCCGGTATTGGCCATCCACCCCAGCCCGCGCGCCTTTGAGGTTGATCAGACCGCCCGCAAAGATCGCAGAGTTACCATCACAGGTGATTGTACCGCTCCCAGCAGCCCGCTCAGCGCCTTCCTTGTCTGACTTGGCCGCAGCCTCGGCCTCTTCTTTTGTGGCCTTGAGTGAAGCGCTGGAGCGCGCCTTGGCCTTGGCCTCTTTCTTGCCCTCGGCCTCAACCTCAACCACCTCTCCTTTTTCAAAATCAAAATAGCGCGCTGCAAAGGCGGAATGCGCGAACCGGCTTTGCTTTGGTGAGATCGACCAGCCGGTCAGATTGGGCGACTGGTCCGACCAAATGACATCGACCGGCACAAGTGAGCGACCGCTCGCAGACTTGCCACCATTGGACTCGATCATGACCGGCAAGTCATCAAACAGGCTTGACTTGCCTCCAACCTCACGGCCTATGCGCTTGGCAAATTCCAGATAGCTCTCGCCATCGGCCACCTCGCTGACACGGATGATTTTGCCGATTGCCTCATCAATGCGAGGAGGCTGGAGACCCGCCTCTTTTGCTGCATCGGTCAAAATGTCTTTGACAGACTTGTTTTGCCAACTCTTTTGCAAGGGCTGTTTTGCCTTGCCTGTCAGGTCAGCCGCATCAGCCAAAACCGATAAAGTCCGGCCACCATTACCGCCACTTGAGGTGACATTGCTTACCTTGCCCCGGAATGTCTCTTGCGCGCCACCTTTCGACCGCCCCAAGGTGATAGACACCGGGTCATTCTTTTGCGGCAAATAGATCACCCCATCCTTGTCATCGAGCCTCAGGGATGCCGTAGCAGCCGCCTCATCGGGATCATTGATTGTCAGGCTGATCACCCGCGCCGGATCATCCTCACTGGATAGGCGCAATTGACCAGCGATTGATACCGCATAATAGCTTGCACCCATCAGTCAAAAATCCTCACTGCAGTAACTTGCTCAGCCGCCTCGAAGCTGGAGGCGACCGGCACCTTGATCTCAATTCCGAGCGGAAGCTCGACAAAAGCCGATAGACCGGCATTGAGGTGCAACACCTCCTCGACCGCCCCCACAATGCGCCGCCGATAGTGAGACCAGAGCAGGTCTGACAGTTTCAGACCGGTTGCCCTGACCTTGATCACTTCATAATCAGACATTACAAGCCGAGCCTTTCCATGAGATTGTTGAGACGGTTCGTGGCAGCGGATCGATCTGGCTTGAGCGTCAATTCCAGCTCAAGAGTAACATCAATCACCCGCCCGATCCCGCGACCGCTCAAATGCCTGTCAGACATCTCGCAAGACGCGACTGTATACCAGCCCATCACCGACCCATCACCACGCGCCACAAAAACCGGGTTTGCATTATCACACGCCTCCTCAAGCCCGGTGACCTCAGGAAAGCCACCAAGCTCAAAAGGCGCAATCTTGCCCTCAAGGGTGAATTTCTTGTCACCCTTGCCGATCTTCTCATGAGTTTTCCGACCACCCAGCACGCCCTTGCGAGCGACCCGCGCGGTGGTCGATTGGGAGGATCTCAGCCCACCGAAGACCTGCCCCTTGATCACGACCCCATCAATGACAAATAGATCAGACATCACGCAAACTCCGAATTGTGAAAGCTGCTCATCTTTTGGTCACGCCAAAGTCGTTCAAGCTCGGCCCGAACAGCCTGAGCAATCGCAGCCGGATCCATACCGCCGCCGCTGATATGGATCTGAGGCGCAAAGACATCGCCGCCGCCCCGTTGGCCAGCTACCGCCGCCATGCTATCCTTGCGGGATAAAACACGGCCATTCTTGGCGAATATGGCAACCTCAGTGCCATCCTCATTGACTTGATAGGAGGCCCCGGCATAGCCCGGACCACCCAAGGCCCTTTGACCATCGACAGGCTTGGGCGCGGCCCCGCCCGACACATTGACGGATCGGATTTGCGCCGCCTTTTCCGCCAAGGCCTGAGCGAGAGGCGCTGAGCGCACCCCCATAGCCTGAGCCTGCAAGGCCTTGTCAATCTCGGCCTGACGGATCCGCGCGGTCAGTCCATCGATCTCGCCAGACAGTTGCGACCGCTCAGCCTCAAGGCTGGCAGAGCCACCACCTGACGAAATCTGCGCATTGACCGCCTGCAAGCGTTGCTGCTTGGAGGCCAGATCATCCCGGATCGGCAAGCCTGCGCCGGACGATTGACCTAAGCCGAGGCTTGACCGCACTCCCTTGGTCCACTTGTAAAGGCTCCCAATGACCGGCAGATTTTCCGCCGCCTTGTTCTGCGCGTCCAACTTACGATCAAGCGCCTTTTTCCCGGCCGCCTTTTCTTCTGGCGACATCTCGTCAAGGCGTTTCATCTCGCTGAAAGCCTGTCCCGTTTCATAGGCAGCAAACCCCAGCGTTGCCACATTGAGCAAGCCAGCTTTACCAACCAGCCCTTTCACTGAAGCCTTGAGCCCGCGCGTTTTGACGGCCGCTTTTTCGGCCTTGGTGGAATAATCATCGAGTGCACTGCCAAAGGAACCAAAAGACCGGACCAGACCGCCAGCCCGAAAGGTTGCCTTGAGCAAGGCAATGGAGCCAACAACCCCAGCTAGAGCAAAGGCGGCACCACCGCCGACCACCAACAGGGAGCCAACACCCCCAGCCAACACAGCAATGGTCTTGGTCAATTCCGGGTTGGCCTTGGCCCATTCACGCCCGGCATTAATCAGCTCGGTGGTAGTGTGCAAAAGCTCACGATAGTCGGGCAAAAGCTGAGTGCCGATTTCCGTCTTGAGCGCCGACCATGCCGACCCCAAAACTTTCTCATCACCCGCAGCATTGTCCCCCATGATAGTGGCCATTTCCTTGGCCTCACCTTTTGCAGCTTTCAGCTCATCACGCAGTTTTTTGATATGCGCCCTTTGCTCCAACAAAACAGTGAAAGCACTTGACCCCTCCTCACCGGCGATTTTCTTGGTCAACTCGATCTGCTCAGCACTACCGAGATCTTTCATTTTATCAGCGATCTCATCGAGCAGTTCCTCGAATGGTCTGAGATTGCCATTGAGATCCTTGGTTTCAACGCCGAGACGCGCAAGAGCCTTTTTCGCCATTTCAGGCGGACCAGCAAGCCGTGAGATAACAGTCCGGAGCGCCGTACCAGCCATTGAGCCCTGAATACCAGCGTCTCCAAGTTTGCCGGTCGCCGCTGCAACATACTCCAGCTCTAGCCCCGCCGCCTTGGCTTTTGGCCCGACATATTTGAGGGTTTCGCCAATCTGTTTCACGTTGACATTGGACCGGGTGAAAGTGCCAACCAGCACATCAGAAATCCGCCCCATATCCTTGCCGGTCATGCCATAGCCAGACATGATATTGGAGGCAATATCCGCCGTGCCAGCAAGATCGGTGCGCCCAGCCTTGGACAGGTTGAGAACCGAGGGCATAGAGCTGAGAATGTCGGACACCGACATGCCTGCCATGCCAAGAAAGCGCTGAGCGCCTGCCGCATCGACATTGGTAAAACTCGTGGTTTCCCCCAGCCGGAGCGCCTGATCGCGTAGCTGACCAAATTTCTTCTTGTCGCGGATCGTGCGGGTCACAGCGCCAACCGCGACCATTTCCTCTTCAAAATTCTTGGCCTCATCGACCGGATTTTTCAAGCCAGACAAGACCCGGCTTCCAGTATGCACCCCAGCATAACCGGTCGCAGTCAAACCGGTTGCCCGGTTTAGACTCTCATCAAGTTTGCGCTTTGCCTCGGCCCACTTTTTCTGTTGGGCGGTAACCTTCTTGAATTTGCTATAGTTAGCATCCAGACGGGAATTGACCGTGCCAACCGCAGAGGCAAGCTCACGTTCTTTATCGGCCAGGTTTTTGACACTGATCCCGGCAGTCTTGAGCGCCTCACGGTTACCCCGCAATGCCGCACGGTTGGCCTTGAATTCTGAGGAGGCCTTTCTCGCAGCACTTTGCGCCCGCTCCAGCTCAACCCGCATTTTCGCGGTTGGTCGAGTCGCATTCTTGAAAGCCTGACCAAGCTCTTTGGCTCGACTTTTCGCGGCCTTCATTTTGGTTGCCGACTTACCGAGTTGGCTTTCTGCCTTGCGGAAATCCTCGATCAGCTTGACCGGCCCGCGCAGTTTTTCGAGCTGGCCCAACTCACGCTTTGCCTTGGTACCGAATTTGCCAGCCGCGCCGGACATTTTGCCAAGGGTCCCGGTGAGCTTATCGACACCCCGCACCGTTAGTTTGGTTTCAATTTCCCGCGTTGACATGGTGCGCCTCCAAAAAGAAAAGCCGCCAGCCGATCACTCGGCTGACGACCTGTCAGATATCAGGGAATGGAGAAAGCCCAGCTCACCAAGAGGCAGGGCCATCAGATCAGGCAGAGACCAGCCGGTCTCTGAGGCGATCTCAAAGCAGACCCGGTAAAGATCTACTTTGATCGGGTTCGCTTTGGTAAAATCAGAAACTAGATCAGATCTGGAAAAAAAGCCGCTTTACCGCGCGCTGCAGCCGCCCAGAAGTCCTTTTCAGGCATCGAGCGGATATCATCAAGCGTCACATCAGCCATAAGAGCAGCCGCCTTGGCATAGCTCACAAGAACCGGCTCATTTTCATCAAGCGCAGCATAATAATCAATAATATCGCCACCGGTTGGCTCCTTAAAGAAGAGATCGGAAAAAGTGAGTTTCTTTTTGCTCTCGGTCATTGGTCTTTCCTTTGAGTGAGAAAAGGCGGGCCACAAGCCCGCCTCAGGGGATGTAAATTTTCAAACCTTAAACAAGGCCGAGGATTGCATCGTCCTCGGCCTCAATCTTGACACCGGCAAAGCGAGGGCTTTCGCCCCACGCCCACCCAAACAGCTCTTTGCCATTCTCGGAGATCTCAGCCGCCATGATGCTTTTCAGCTCATAGTCATGCTTGTGAAGACCCGTTCGATTTTTGGCCTCAGGCGTGATGCCGCCAAGACGGCAGGTGGCAGTGACCTCATGCGGCACCTTTTCGCCGGTCACCTCATTCTCAACAACGCCGGTGAAGGTCCAGACGGCCTTTTTGCGGAATACCGCATAGAGATCCGAATGGTTGCCCAGCATTTTGAGGGTCATGGTCAGCTTTTCCATTTGACCGGTGCTGATCTCAATGGTCGGGCCGGACGCACCTGCACCGTCAAAATCCTCATAGCCATCCACCAGAGCAGGAAAGCCCAATTCCTCGATCAGCTCGGCAAAGACCTGATCGGGCAGCTCAGAGCAGGTTGCAGCAACCCGCTTCATTACCTTGAATTTTTGCGCCATGGGGTCAGCTCCTTACAGGCTCAGATTTTTGGCAAAGGTTTCGAGTTCGGCGATCTCCAGCTCAATGCCGGCATCGTCGCGCTCCATAGTCAGATCGATCTGTGTGAGAGGGGCACGCGGCTCAGCGCGACCGGTAAAGGCCAGTTTGCCTTTGCGCCAATCGCTTGGCGTTTCAGCATCAGGCACAAACAGCACCTTGGGCGCGGAATAAATGATTTCCCGCTGAGCCATCCCCACCAGCCAATTGTTGGTCTGTTTGATAGCCGCCTTGATCGCCCGTTTGGGGTTCATGTTGTATTTGAGCAGAAACACTTTGTAAGAACGCAACAGCGTGAGCAGGATGTAATTCTGCATTCTCACCACGTTGTAATATCGCTCCAGCGGATCACTGGACAAAGTGTTGCAAGTCACAAGGATCATGCCGCCCTCGCCCGCCGCGAAATCACCCCCAACGCGGCCTCGCACGATAATGTCACATTGCGCATTGAGGAGCCGCTGACCTTCCGTCGATGGATCCATCCAGTCAAAGGTCATCTCTCGGCCCGGCGCGGCAATGCGCAAAGCTCGATTGCCAGCCACATGAGACGGCACGCCATCATGCTCGGCATCGACCGCCGCCTGCAATCCGGCCACAAAGCCAGACGCCCCGACGGTCTCAAGATCGTTGCTCTCATCGGCAATCTGCACACCGGTCTCAATCATCGTGAGGCTCGGATCCGAATAGAGCGAGCGCACCGCCTTAGCCTCCACCTCGGTACTGTTTGGCCCATTGATAAAGGCATGACCAAAGGTTGAGGCATTGACCGCCGTCAGCGCCGTCACAATGGGGTTTGCGGTATTGTCTTGGATGAATGCATCGTAACCGCCCGCAATCGTGTTGAGACGCGGCATGAGCGCCCCTTGTGCGACCGCATGCTTAAGGGCATAAACACCGGATTTTTGATCATCCAGACCGCGCAAGGCCGCAATATTGGCATCGCGTTTAGCGGTCGGGTCGGTCTCGGTGCTATCCTTGACCGGAACCACCGTCACATTGAGCGCTTGCTTGCCACTTGGCAGGCCGCGACCGATGGCGCGGATCTGATCGACCAGATCCCCTTCACCAAAGCGAGCGACCAAATCGGAGTCATTGGTGGCAACCGTATAGCAACGGTTTTGCTCGGTGCCTTCTGGCAAATTCTGGCAGATACCGGTCACACTCGGCACGCTAAAATCAGCCTGCTTGATCGGTCGGGCCTGATTGGACAGATCCCAACGACCCGACAGACCGACTGCAATTTCTGACATAGTTTTTCTCCATTCAGAGAGACATGAAAAATCCCGCTCTGACAGGCGTCAGGCGGGTGGTGAAAGGGTATTGATTTTGGTGAGGTTCAGACGAGCCGGGTTTTCAATTTAGCTTTGGGCTGGCCAGTTTGGCACCGGCAGCTCGGCAAGAAGCTCTTCGAGTGTCGGTTGCTCCCGCTCACCTGCTAGGACAGCATCAAGCTGCTGATAGGCATAACGCCAAACAGTATCACGCCACTTGACGAATGCTTGCGCCTCTGCGGCCCACTCAGGATCCTGAGAGGTTACGTAGGTAGCAAAAGCAGTGGCGCCTTGTTTGTAACGGCGACTGCGGGCGGTTTCTTCAAGCAGATTCTGGATTGCCTCCTCATAGTCGTCTTGAGTGGGAGCAGGACTTTCTTTTACAGGAGCAGAGAATGTTCCATCCGGGTTCTGTAGAAATCCCGCAAACACACCGTCTGAAACAGGCACCCAATCAGGTGCAACCTGTTCGAATGAGATGCTATCGACGATATCTTCAATCACTAATGCGTATCTCATGCTTTGCCCTCCCTTTAGCCAATGAGCATCACTCTTGTATAAACCTCGACACCAGCGCCACTAGCGCTCACGTTCGAGAGAACCATATTGTCCTTCTGTTCAACGCGGTATTTTTTCCCGGCAGTAAGACGGGCGAAGAATGTGTTTGGAAATGTATATCCACCACCGGAATAGCTGTAGGTTACTCCTGTGGCGGGTTTATTGTTTGTGACATTCCAAAGGCGATACTGTGATATGTCACGCCCCGGCGAGGATATGATCGCGAAGCAGTCTTTTGACACGGTGAATGCATTACTCGCCAGAGTAACTATTCCATCTGGGTCACTCACCTCTGTGTTTAGATGGCGAACATACCATGACGTTGAGCCAACTTGACCATGCACCCCGGATGGCTTTTGATCTTCGAGAAGGGCGATAGACGCCCCCAATTCACTCGCGTGCTTCCCGTCCACTTTGTCACTATCTGCCGCCTTTGCAGCTTTTCCCAGATACCGGCTGTCAGACGTTGTTTTGTTGTAATAGTTGCCCAAGCTGGTTGCTGCTGCAAAATAGCTCGCCAGATGCCCACCCAGTTTGGTAGCGTTCGCTGCAGTGGCCCCCTTCCCGAGGAAACGCCCGTCAGCGATGGACTTGGTGTAATACCGGTCATCATGTGTATGACCGGTATTAGATTTGTCACTCAAGGCGCTATTGATATCGGTTGATGACATCACACCAAGATTGGAGCGCACTGTGCTCGCCCCACCCGCACCGAGCAAATTTTGCAAAGCCCATGCGGTAACGTTGCTTGCATCGAGCTTGGACGCAATCTGGTTCGCGACGGTCGTGGCAAAATTCGGATCATCGCCGATGGCATCAGCCAACTCATGGATTTGGTCGAGCGTCGCGGGCGCACCACCCACTAGTGCATCAATCGCCGCATCGATGGATGCTTTCATCAAGGCAGCATCAACAACAACACCAGCAATGCCCTGACTGCCTTGCGTTGGCGTTGCAAGTATAACCTTGCCGTGCTTTGTTGTATCAGCCTCAGGCACCAAAGCATCAATGGCGGCTTTGGTACGCCGCGCAGTCATCGCTTTAGTCCCATTCGTTCCCTGCCGAGCCTCAGCATCGGACGCCTCAGGAACATCAATCACCCGATCCGCACTGAGATCCCCGCCTCCCGTCGCCAAGCCCGAGCCGGTCACTTTACGCACCTTATCAGCCTTGGCTGATCGATCAGTATCAGCGGTTGATCTCAGATCAGCAAGAGCCGCCTCAACCGTTGCACCATCCACACCGCCAGCACCAACCGTGCGCGAGATCTTCTCGGATGAGTAGTCACCAACCTGAGCCGTGACATTGCCCATGCGGCCGAAAACAGACGTAACCTCAGAACCAACAGGCACATAAGAAACCGTCCAGCCATTACCATCATAGATCTTTTTGACCTTATCGACCGTGTTGTAATATTCGGCCCCTTTGACCAGCGGATCGCCATTGAGATCGAGCAACGGGTCAACAGCGAAAGCCCCAAGATAGATTTTGCTTTGAGAGCCCTTGATGGTTTCAAGCTCATCAATCGCATCCTCTGCCCGATCCGCATCATTATGGATCGATTGGGCAAATGCCTCGGTCTCACCGCGCGCTTGCTCTGTAAGCTCTTGTGCTTTAACCGCCCCCGCCTGAGCGAGCTTGGCCTCATTCTTATATTCCTTTGTGTCATCGCGCGCTTGAAAGACGCCCACAATCGCGTCAACGGTATCAGATGGATTGCCCACTGTGACCGTCCAGCCGCCACCGTAACCAGTGCCCTCAGCCTTGGTTACATCAACGACCAGTTCACCGGTATCCTTGGTATAGGACACCACTTCACCAAGCATTGCAGCTTGGGGGCTTTCCATCCGATAAATCGTGACATAGGCAGGAGCGGCAAAGGAAAGACGATGGCCCTCATCGATATAGAAGACCTTACCGCCCAATGAAAGATCATGCTCAGTGGCAGAAGTGGTGCGCAAGAGTGCGCCCACATCAGCCATCTCATGAACCTCTTTGATCAAAGGCAGCAATACCTCATTGGCCTTTTCACGAAAGACCTGACGCCCTTCCTCGATGACCTCCTCAAGAGTATCACGCTGCTCTTCATTTACAGAAATTCGCGCGTCAATGTCCTTAAACTTCCGGTCCCAATAATTGGGATCACCAAGATCATCATTGCGCTTGGTCCGATACAAATCCATACGCGAGGCCATACCGGTCACTCCTATATTTGCGGATCAAACCGCGTCTTTTGGTTCTTCTATTAGATCCGCCGATTTAATGATCCCATCCTCAAGCTCATTGAGCACGCGCCCTCTAAGCTGATAAGTGTGGCGAGGACGCAGAGGCGTCCCCTTAAATCGAACCACTTTGGCCACCCGAACAGAGTACATCTGATCCGGGGCATATTTGGTTTTCTCAGGCATGAGATCATCTCCTTAAAGCTCGATATCAACGCGTTCCTCAACATGGAACACATCGAGCGCAGTTGTGGTTGTGCCTTCCGCCACGATCACGAAGCTTGGGGCAAGTTGGGAGAGGTTGAAGGTCATCACACGCTTAATCCGATCCTCAGGCAAAGGAGTGTCTTCAACGATATCCGGCTGCTCATCGCCATGAGGCGTTTTGAGCTTGGCCGTGAATGTGTGACGCGATCCGTTCCAATTGCCGAGCTGCCACTCAATCCGCACCCTGTCACTGGCCGCAGCCAAAATCCGCGAGGTTGAAATATGCCGGAAATAAGTACGGGGTCGCTGGAGTTTGACTTGCGAGCCCGTTAGAAACAGACCGGCATGCAAATCGGGCGTGCCTTGGAACACGATTCGAAACGGCAGATTAGGCGGGAGCCCCGCGAGTTTGCTAGGCGAGACTGACGAGATTGAAACCCACCCCGTTGGCAACTGCACCTCATAGGTCAGCTCACAAGCATCAGGCGAAACCATCGGAGCCATGATATCGATACCAGCAATCCCACCATTGAGCTGGAGCGATTTCATATTGACAACCACACGGCTGCTATCAAATTTCGCAAAGCGCAGACCAAACATCATATCTTTGGTGAGATCGCCCTCATAATAGGCGCCATCAGTCGAATAGAAGAAAGTCCCCGACAGATAGCGGCCACCATCAGCCATCGCGACAAAATGGTTACCTTGCGTTATCAGCACCACCGCGTAACGGCCACCAGCCTTAAGATAGGTTGGCGTGAGATTCACCTTGGTCTTTTCCGGGAAAAGCTTCAATTTAAGGAAAGTCAGCGTTTTCCGCGCGATCACCTTTTTAGGATCAGGTGAGCCACTTGGCGTCACTTCTGTTACCAAGACATGCACATCACCGGATGTGCCGCGTTTGGTGAAATTCAGGTCAATGCCGGTCAACCATCCTTCTTGCGTATTCAGGAAGGTTTGAGCCACCTGAGCGCCGTTGAGGGTATAATTGGTTTCAACAACCGACCAATAAGGCTCCTCATAGGTATCACGCCAGAATTGACGCAAACGGATCCAACGGTGATTGGTATTCACATCACCCGACAAGACCTGAAAGCTCTCGCCATTGCGGGTAAAGACGCCCGTCACAGAGTCATAATTACCTTCACGCCACCATTGCGAGTTGGTGCAATATTCGTAAGTCCCACCCCAGCGTACACGCTCGCGAGACATGGTTTTTTGAACCATCTCATAACCGGTTTGCGAATATTGCGAGATGGACAAATCATCGACATAACCACTGACCGAAAAACGCAAAAGAGACTTGTATTTCGGCAGGATCATCCCATTGATCTGGGTGATATGCGGATCGATGGAGGAAAAGACACCTAGCTCAGAGATGCCCTCATTCTCAGGAGAGAAGCGAACCCCCTCTTCGAGGCGTGCCATCCATTCCGCATTTTGCGTGTCACTTTCATCCCCATTGAGAAAGTGGTCGGCCCCATAATCCGAATAATCATCAGGAAGGCCAAACCGCTCTTTCAAGCGGGCAACATCACCGGCAATCCCGAACAAATCAGCATTGGTCACAAGACCGCGTGACTTGTTGGCAAGGTTGGCAACATCAGAGCCAAGGGTCTGAATACGAGGAGACGCCTCTGCCTGAAACTGCTCGACAAGTGTCAAACGAATATCATTTTTCTTTGTCGGGGATAGATCATCATCAGCATTTGCGGAGATGCTCTCAATGCCAGTTGGCGACAGAATAACAAAGGCCACTGCAATACGATCAAGAGGAATGTTCGGCGATTGAGGGTCACCACTTTCCATGCCACCAATCGCCGCCAAATGCGCAACGCGCGCGCTCTGGATGTTGATTTGCCGCGCCTCGGTTTCCTCCGTTTCCAGATTGACAACAAAGTCGCGATAAACCGGTTCTTGTTCGACATCGCCACCCCAAACCACGATGGCAACCATTTTCTTATTCGCAACAGGCTGATGCTGCACAAGGTCAAGGCTCATCGGCGCACGCCGCATATAGGTTTTGCCAGCGTTAAAATAGACACCTTCCCCAATTGTGATGCCAAAGCTGCCATCTTTAGCAACCTCAAACCCACCATAGACCTGACCATCATGGATGGCATGCTTGACGAGCATATCCACCCCAGACCGCACATGGCCTTGAATGTTCATGAAGTCCTCAGCGGAAACCTCTTGATAGTCCTTAATTATGACCTGACGATCCATTAACTTAACTCCTGTTAGCTTCTGGTCATCTGACCCGCGAGGATCGGTTGACCTGCAAAATGTGGCTGACCGGCCAAGAAAGGCCGATAGGTCTGACTATTGATCAACACGCAATCAGCCAGCGCTTTGGCTGACCGCATCGCCTCGAAGCTCTCGCTAAGGCGGGCTTTATCCACCTTGTTGGCGAAACTGCCAGCAGGCTTGACGCCAGCAAAGAAACCGTGCCGCAGCGATTTGCCAGGCATTGAAACCTTTAGCTCAGCCGTATGCGCTGGCATTTCCAAAGGCGTAAATGAGGCATAGGCGGTTGAGTTGCGCGGCTCTGGAGGAGCCAGATCACCAGCAAGAGCGATCTGCATGAAATAACGATAGTGCCCCGTAGGAAACGCAGCGAAACGCCGGAAAAGACGCGCACCGGCAAAGAATGCTCTGCCAATCTTCTTTGGTTCTGAGCCATAGGTTGGCAAGAGACCATTCCCAGAACCAGCAGGCCGCAGAGGACGCGCAAGCTTTGGATGCTCAGCCATTTTATCGGCTGCAATCCGGGCAACCTGTTTTGAAGCGGTCGAACGAACCGGCACTTGACCGACAAACCGGCCAGCAAAGGCCCGCTTGCCAACGGAGCGCCGCAAATGAACCGTCTGATAACCGTCCGCATCGAAACCAACACCGATCTCTTGCGAAATGCCATCCTCGATCAAGACGGCCCGCTGACGAGAGCGCACGGTTGCCGTTGACGGCATCGCCACACGCCGAGCAAGAAAAAAGGGCTTAATCGCCCCGCCTGCATAAATCCTCGATCTCTTATTCTGAGGGTGAACATTCCGAAAGATTTTCACTTTCGGCAACCCTTCAAGCCAAGCCAACCTTTGCTCTAGCGTATCAGACGCCCCGGCAAAAAACTTGAGAGGCGCGCGCCTGACCGAGAGCACCTCGGATCCAGCCAAGACAGCATATGCAGATATCCCCGCAAGCGTGCCTTTCATTTGGTGATGACGCACCGCCATGCGGATCACAGAACGTTTTTTGCTCTCATCCCAATCCGCGCGCCAGAAGTCCACCGAGAAAGCCGCTGCTAAATAGGGCAGCATTGGCACCGGACATTTGTCAGGATCCCAAAGCTCTCGAATAGGCACTTCGATCCTAAGCAGCCGCTCCGCCACCAAGGCCATACTTTTTTCCAGAGGCGTCGCATTGTTTGGCAACACAGATGCACCATTGAAGGTCATGCCAACACCTCATAGGAAATATCAAAGCCCTCACACCAGAAGACTTGATCCGCATTCGGAACCAAATCACGAGTTGGCTCAGCGATAACAACGCTTTGCACGTTGGATACGTGAGCCGCTGCAATCAAAGCCGATAGATTGACTGGCGCGCCGACCGAGTGTCGGTTGCTTGTGATCGTCTCCAGATTGGCCCTTGCCGCCGAAACAAGCTCTTGAGGATCAGGTCCGGCAGGAATGTGCAATAAGACTTTAACCCGGTATGGAGTCACAATGGCCGGTTTGACTGTGATTGCGACTGTCAGAGGACGGATTGCATCATCGTTGAGCCGTGATCGCACCGCAGAAACAACCTCAGCCGATGGCGTTCCATCCCCCTCACGAGACAGAACCGCCACCAGAACCGCCCCCGGACGCGGCACAGAGAGACCAACATCCTTGACCTGAGAATGAGCCGCTTTTGCATGATAGCGATAGGCTCCGGCTGGCCCAGCAGAGGCGAAGGCCTCAAGCGCCAAGAGAATGCGCTCACGATAGTCAGCATCAGGCTCATCAGTCAGACGCGAAGTTGCAAAACGCGCGCCAATCGCATCAAGGTCCGAGCCAACCGCATGGGTGATCAAGACAGCCTTTGAAGCATCATTCACCCGCCCGCGCGTCATCAGCTCAAAATAGGCCTCAACCTCCTGATTGACTTTGAGAGGATCAGTTTCCAAAGATCCGACATCCCACGCGGGAAAGCGTGTGGATAGCTCATCAACACGCTCACCGACAAGCGTTTCATAATCTAAATCCTCGATCACATGAGGCGCGGGCAATGCGCTCAAATCCGGTGCGAGAAAGCGATTTTTCATAGTTGGCCTCTTCAACCGACCTATGCCAAGAACACAGAGACATTATGTTTTTCGACAGTGAAATCACCCAAGTGACCGTGCGGCATGAAATCGCCAACGACCGCGACCGGCAACCGGCCCTTGCGCCGGGTGGTCACCGCCTCGGCTGGCTTGACACGCTTGACATCAAAACGCGGCTCCCAAAGGTCAATTGCCAGAGCGATCGCCCAGAACATCAAGAGCGCATTTTCATTGTCGAGATTTTCGCGAAGCAACATCAGGGGAATGAACGAACCAAAATCCTCACGCATCACGCGCACACCAAAAGGCGTTGGCAAGATGTAATCCCGAATGCTCTGGACCGTGTGATCCCACTCGCTCGCCATCTTGCCAGTATTGCGATCAATCCCCGGCATTGTCTTTTGCGCGCGCCGCGTCAGGGGCCTTTTCACCCTTGGACGCGGCCTTAGCTTTCGCCTCGGACTTTTCATGCGCCGGGGTGGTGACATGACCGAGCAACCAAAAATAGTTGAATTGTTTCTCGGTCAGCTCGATTGTCTGCCCCGGTTTGACCGGTGCGCCATTGATACGCTCACCGGCCTTTTCGGTGACCTTACATTTCATTGTCTTGGACATGATTTTAATTCCTCACTTTGGATCAAACGTGCGAGATCCGCCCCTCACGACACCGCCATGAGTATGGGTCTCATCAATTCTCACGCCGTTATTTTTGACATAACCCGCATCATGATCGACATTGCCGACCGTGCGGACCCCTGAGCCTGTCAGCTCCAAAAGCTTGCCATCGACCTCGGCCAAGATCTGGCCATCCTTGATCCGCAAGGAGGTCGAGCCGACCGTCAGCCTCAGCTCATCAGGACCATCAGAGGGGTTTTTGTTTTCGCCGGTCCAGTCACCGGGCAGGAAAAAAGCTTGCCGCGCATCACCATTTAGGCAAAAGAGCGTGACAGGCTCGCCCACACTGGCGGTAATGTTGAGTTTCACCGCACCGGCTGCAAAGCTTTTCTTTCGCGCGCGGATCGGGTCACCGGGACCGACCGAGATCTCGGCGAAATCACCGTCAACTTTTGTGATCTTGCCCGACCGAATAACCCGCTCGACCCGCTTCTCAATCGCGCTAAGCCTTGAAAAGATTTCCTGAAAGGGATCCATCAATCCAAAACCTTGTCAGACGGGTCGAGACCAGCGACCGGCAACCAGACAAAGCCGCCCTCATCCGGCACAAGATCACCAAGCCCCAGCAGTTGAGCCTCACCGCTGCTCATATTGCGCTCAGCCAGCTCAGCCAATTGCGGCAATGCCGCCGGATCCCCGGCAATATCAGCCCGCAACAAAGCCGCATGGCGTGCCGTCTCAGGGACATTTTCAAGATAGGAGAGCGCCCGATCCACCCAACCGGTGGCAGGCTTGTGAGGCGCTGGCTCGGCCAGCATGCGCGCGGTCAGATAGATCTCACGCGCGGCAAACCGCACCCCATCTTTGCGACCACCGCCGACCATGCTTTTGCCAGTCACCAGATCCACCCCATCATGAAACAGCTCAGCCGCCTCACTGCTCTCAGGCTGCAAGGCAAATAAGATCCCTCGCTCAAGACGCGAGAGATAAATCACCGCTCCCGGATCTGAATACGGTAATTTCCATTTTTGGCGGCTTGGATCATTCGCCGCTTTCTCATCGGCATAAAGCACCGCCATCGAAATGAGAAACGTTTGCTCTGATCGCCCCTTGAACACCGAAGGGCTGACCGTGAGTTGTGTATCCTCGGAATTGACGATCACGATAGGAGCGCAATGGTGCGCCTTATCCTTGATGATATTTCCGATCAGAGCGTCAAACACCCGCTCATGACCCGCAAGGGTATCAGCGGCCTTGATCGCCTGCACAAGCAACATTTGCAAAATGGATCTGATAATCATGCCACTGACACCTTGACGTTGATCAGGTCATTGGAGGACTGAGGCGCATACTCAACGACATAAGCAGCCCTCTCATGGTCGAGCTGCTCAATCCGATCCAATTCCTTGAAGGTAAAGCCCGACGGCAAGTCAGCCTTTCGAAACCGGATAAACGGCACCGTCAGGGCGACATCACCCTTAAAGTTGACGCCGATCCGCTCGCCATCGAGCTTTTGCGAAAACTCTTTATCCAGCGGGACACCCACGCATTCAAAAGGCTCGACCGTCCCACTTTTATCAGCATTTCCATATTGGTCTCGCACCACCCGACTGATCGAATAGCGTTCACCAAAAACTTGGTTGTTGATGCCAGCGGAAACGGTCGCCATAGCTCGCCGCAGGGACATGATTAAACCACGGACGGGACCAGCACGATCTCGATCCGGCTGTCAGCCGAAGCCGAGACAGCAATGCCCACCAACGTGTTGTCGGTTGCGGCCCCCGTGAAGGCCTTATCCGCAGCCTTCCAATAAAGCTTTGCACCAACCGAGACGGCATTACCAGTAAAGGGCACATCATATTTGCCGTTGCGCTTAAGCCCCACCAGTTCACCCTCCTTGGCAGAGGTGACATAGCAACCAAACAGAGAACCAATCTGAGCAAAAGCGCCAGACTTGGCGCCACCCTCTGGCGCAGGCACATCAATGACATTGCCATCGGAAAGATAGTTTTTCATGATCTTGGATCCTTAAAACGAGCAAAGCCCAGCGCGGTGGCTAGGCTTTTGCTCAAATAGTGGAATGGATAGGTCTAGTTATTGGCCGGGATTTTTGACCGCACCCCGGAAATCAGATGCCGAGACATGGAAATCGAGCACCACGACCAGCTCAACGCCATCAACCGGGCTCGACTGATTGCGCATGAAGATCGGCCCCGGATTTTGGCGCAAATATCCGTAGGTCATCACGTCATACATCTCAGGGTTAGCGAACAAGCGCCAAGATTTATCAATGATCTCAGACTCGACAACCAGCTCCAGCTTGCCGCTAAACGGGTTAAAGTCAGCCTGCTTGGTCGGGGTGACCTGAGCAAGGAACATTTCAGCTTTAGTTTCCAGATCGGGGCCAACCAGCAGCTTTTTCGCCGGAATGCTCAAGCGCTGTTTATCTAGGCTCTCCTGCTGCCGCATAGCCTTGCGAGCAGCAGAGACCCCATCAACACCGAGCGCCGCCGCAGCCAGCAAGTTCTTGTGAGCGTCATCAAACAGTGCCTTGCCATCCGACAGCTTTGGACCATTGCCGCCGTTGCTCAGCAAGATCTTGTAAGCCAGACCATTCTCAAACAGCAAAACAGCCTGAGCCGCCCGGCGACCAATGTCAGCAAATGCACCCAGATTGTCATTGATCAGCATTTGACGAGTGATCGAGACACGCCGCCCGAAGGTTTTAAGCTGGGAGGTTTCCTTGCCTTCCGAGATACCGCCGAAATCAATCTCGCCCTTTTCCGTCACTTGCTTGAGCGTCGGGAAATCGCCAAGACTGTAAGAGCTGGAGGCCTTGAAATCCTGCAAGTCAGACCGGCGCATGATCTCGCGATAGGTCGGAGCCGCCCGATCATATTCACGCCGCATGAGCTGGTGATTGACCCCCTCCAGGATCAGCGGAAAATCACCGGTGGTGAGAGCGCGCTGGATGATATCAACGTCATTGCGCCCGAACGTTGCCCGCTCGCCCATAGAGGTCGCAGCTACATCGACAATCGAATAAGAGGTAAACTGACGCGCCTGATCACTCGGCTGGCTACCAGCCGCACGCGAGGCCAACGCATCGATCAAGGCCCCGCGCATATTGGCAGGATTGTCGAGCGTGCTTTCATTATGCGTGCCATTGGTCGGGGCCGAGGTGCGAGCCTGCAAAGCATTGAGTGCAGCATCACGCACCTCTTGCTCAGAGCGACCACCCATAGAGCGCACCCAATCCATTCCAAGGCCAGAGGCTTCGGCCTGCCCGCAAATATAGTCAATCGTTGCGGCAGAGCGCTCAGACTGAACAGGCGCAGCAGGCTCATTCTGTGCGCCGCGCGTTGCAACATCGGTTGCAGGATCGCCACCATTGACAGGATCCTGATTGGCGGACTGCCCGGCCCGCTGGTTATCGGTTTGTTTTGGCATGTCGCCATCCTCATTTTCTGGAGTTTCAATAGGTTCGCCTTGCGGCAAGGAACGAATATTTGCAGACGGATCGGCAGGAACGGAGACGAGAGACACCTCCAGCAATTCCCACTTTCGCGCCGTCCAGATCTCGCGATCATCCTCAACGCCGGTGCGCTCCCAACTATCCACCTTGTAACCGATAGACACACTGGAAAGCTCGCCGCGCTGGACCTGCCCCTCGGCCTCTCGGCCTGCATCACTATCAGCGAAGGTCAACAGGCCAACAAGCTGGCCATTCTCGACCCGCACATCACTGACGGTGCCAAGAATGGCATTTCGCTCAAACTGATTATGATGATCGAGGAGCTTGACTTGGCCACCAGCCGCACGGCTCAAATCAATCGCCGCGTCACTGATTTCCAATTCCTCAAAATCATACCAGCGCCGCACGCGGGATCCCGTTGAGAGGATCGCCTCAACGGATCGGGATCCCTCATCATAGCTTGAAGGCGTAAGATCAGCCGCTCGTGAGAGGCTTTGATTTCCCGGCTGGAAACGCTTTTGCTCAGTCTTTTTGGGCATCATCATCCCCTTTCTTATCATCACCCTCGGCATCATCCGGAGGATCGACAGATGCATTCACATTGCCTGAATAGTCAAAGCTGATCCCAGCACCCTTGAGCACCTGATCAGCCTCGACAAATTTGGCGACCACATCATCAAAATCACGGCCCCAGCGGGCGGTGAATTCTTGCGGCGGCATGGCACCCGCTTTAACGGCCAAAATGTCCGCTTGCATATCCTTGATCGGGTCGAGATTTTCCTGCACCGGTGGCACAAAGTCAGCGGGATAGCCGCCTTTTCTTGGCTTGAGTTCCCCCTTGAGCACCGCCGCAAAAATGAAAGATTTTTGAACGCGTGAGCAAAAGCGAGGGATGAGCAACAACTCTTGCGTTTGCAAAACAAATCGATAGAAGGGCAACCGACCGGCACGCATTGAGCTGTAATTCGCCTTGCGCATATCGCCAGAAACAAGGTCATAAGTCATCGAGACGCCGATCCCTACCAACATCAGGATATTGGTGACGAACATCTCAAAGCTGGAATTGCTCGAAGGCGCGACCGCCTTGAACTCCTCCCCCGGCTTGCCGTCGATGATAACGCCCGGCGAGATCTTGCTCACTGATGGCCCCACGCTCTCACCCTTGTCGCCGGGCCGAAGCGCGCCGCCTGCCTGAGGACGTTGCCGGAATACAGCAAAGCATGCTTCAATCTTTGCCTTGACCAACGCAGCCTCGAAAAACTCATTGAGATCCTTGAGCGTCGGCAGAACAGGCGCAAGCCAGCTCACACCATTGATTTGACCGGGCCGGTCCTTGCGATAGAGATGAATAACGTCTTCCGCCAAAAACCGGGTGCTTTGGAACCCTTCATAGGAAATAGCCTCACCGGGATGCTCATCATAGATATGATAGGCAACCCGCCGACCATGCCGGTCAAACTCAATTCCCATATCTATGCGCCCACCCTGAGGTAAAGGCCCATCTTTTGAGTGATCGAGATGATCGATCTCAAGCACCTGCAGCCGCAACGGCAAGATCGGGAAATCTCGATCCCATCGATAGACGATCAGCACAGCACCGCTCTCAGCCATGGCCCGCACAACAAGCCGCTGGAGACCATAGTAGGTCTCCTCACCGCCAAAATCGGCAACCTCGGCCCATTGGTCAAACAGCTTGTTTGTCTTTTTGTCGAGCGTCTTGACCCCGGTCCTCGACTTGGTTTTGATCCCGCGCCCGATGAGATAGATCTCAAACAGGCGCACGATCCGCTCAGCGACCGGATTATCACGCACCGCCTGACGGGCATTGGCACGCACCGTGCCAGCCGATGGCCTCACCTCGGCATTCGCAGAGGTGCGAGGCGCGACAAACTCTCGAAAGCGCTTGGCAAGCATCTCGGCAGCATAGGAGCGTTGCCCCATGATCGACCGGCCAACCTGATAGCGCACATATTGGAGCGCCTGCCCTGAGGCAAGCGCTCCCGCAGCATTCCACAAAAAGCCCATGGCGCTAACTCTCATAAATTGTATGGATAAAGTCGGATCGAGGTTTCCCGGCGAGATCTCGCTCGATCATGTCTATGATCTCTTTCATCTCGCTCAGAGATCTATATTCAACCTCCTCACCGTTGATCTTGGTTTTCTTGGCACCAAGGGCAAAGGCCTTTTTGAGATTGGCCAAATCTTCTTTCGTCCAGCTCATCAGCCCAACCAATCATCATTTTGCCCAAGCCAATCATCCCCGGCAGACAACAATCCATTGTCTGGAGAGTTGCCCTCAGGCTGAGGATCCGGCTCAGAATCCAGCTCAGGCTTGATCAAGGCTTTGACAGGTTCAGGAGCAAAAAGCTCCTGTTGCGCGCCAACCTCACCAAGCAAGCCATATTGTTTTTCAAGATAGTGCCAATTGTGATCCTCAAAGAGAGAGATCTGGAGGATCTCGGCGGATGCAACTGCATAGATCTCGCAGTCGAGCAAGTGGTTGTCACCGACCGGTTGCCACTTCTGTTTTGGGATCCCCGAAACAACCACATCTTTGAGATATTCGGACGTGATTTGTTTGTAATACCAATCCGGCAAGAAATCACCGTGATGACAATATCCGGGCGGATCCTCAGAGGCACCGGAGACAACACCCTCTTTGTGCAAATTGTCGTAAAAGGTCGCCTTGAGGTCCCAAGTCCCGACCGCTCGAAGCGTTGCGCCATCCTTGACCCGTCGCCCCTGATAATCATAGGTGACAGGTTTTTCAGGTCCAACCGGAGGCTTGCCCCAGCCATCCACTCCATGGATCGCTTGCGCCTTGAGGCGCGCACCGCACCAAGTGTAAACCGCCCCAGCCCGGCCACCATCGCCCGCATCAACGCACATCATCTCAATCGGTCTGAGACAACCGTTCACATCGGGAAATTCTTCCTCATAAACGCGCGCCAGTTTTTTCCAAGCGCCCTCATTGGCGTCCGTTGTGTCACCGTCCAGCCATCTGGCGGAAATGGTCCAGCTCTGCTTACCACGGCCAAAAGCCTTGATGATGACCCATATCCCCTTGTGCTGCACATCAGCACCGGCAACCAGAATGAGGCCACCGCGCGGGATCTGGTTTTCAGGGTAATGTTGCGACCGCTCCATTAGCCTTTTCCACTCAGGAGCGTTGCCTTTCATGGCAAAGGGCAAGCCAAGGACAAGGTTTTTAAATCCCTTTGGTCCTTTGGATCCGCCCTTCTCAGAGTCGAGATAGTCCTGAGCAATCGCCTCATAACTCATCATCAGAGAGACGAAGGCATCCATATGGAAGCCGGGTTCACGCCCCTCATTGCCGCGATGCGCCCGATAATGACCGGCCTTGACGCCCTTCACTCGCTCGGCCTCACTCACATGATGCCCGCAATGCGGACATTCATATTTTGATTTGTGAGGCGATCTCTCATCGATCACCAAGCCATCAAAATGCTGATAGAACCATTCACCACATTCAGGGCATTGGATATACCAAAAGCGCTGATCAGAAGCGAGAAAGGCCCGGTCAATTCTGCAGTGCCCGACACCCTTGCCGCCTTCCTCGCCCGCATCAAGCTCAGGCGTCGAGAGCTGGAAAATTTTGTAGGTTTTGGCCCGACGAAAGGCAGTGAAGCGACCAAAGAAAAGTGTTTCCGGATCATCCTCGCCCGAAATATCCTGCCACTTGGAGACCTCATCCTTGATGCCATATTTCACCGTCTTGGATGAGAGATCCATCGCCGAGTTGGCATTGGCGAATTTGATATATCCGCCGGGAAACTTTTTCAGAAACTTGGAGGACCCCTCATCCGACCGGCTGGTCATCGGCTTAATGACTTGCCGACCAATTTGATTTTCCCAAGCATCGATCAAAGGCCGGAATTTCTGATCACTCATATCCTTGAGCGCATCAATTGACGGCACTGCAAAAAGCGTATTGGCAGGCGTTTGATCTGCGATATAGAGCGCCCACGACAGGGCCAGAATTGACGCTCCGGTTTGCTGGCTCTTGCGAATTGTCACCACGTTGCACGGATGCTCAACGCTCAGACATTCAGCAGGCTCAATCAGATAGGGCGCATTCGACCGGCTCCACAATTGCCCGGCATGATCGCCATCGATCAGAACAATATTCTGCTCAATCCACTCAGGAAATCTTACCGGCAAGGTTGGCCTGATCCCAGACGCAAGCTCACCGAAGATCAGTTTTTCAGCGCCCGCAAACCAAGCCATAACAACACCAACGAACTATAGCGGCGGATCTCCTTCAGGGGCCTCAGCAGCAATCGCTGCCAGCTCTTTGGCTACAAGGTCACAGATCTCAGCCGAATATCCTTTCAACTCCAGCCGCGCCGCATGCGACCCTTTCTCAGCCGCCAGACAAAGGTCATCGGCCCTATTCTCCAGCCGGTTAATCCCGGCTTGGATCACCTTGCCCGCCCGCTCCAGAGCGGGCCGCAACAGGTCGAGCCGAACCAGTTGCCCCATCTCAAGGGCCTCGGCTCGCTTCTTACGATCAATATCAAGCTGTTTTTCTTCCAGCCGCTTATGCTCTAACGATCCCGGCAATGGCCCCAGCGAGCTAGGCAGGCTATCCACTTGCGTTTTGCCAGCCTCGGGACGCGCCGCCGAAACCTTGATCGGGTCAATCGTCACATTGGCAAGCGCCTCATAATCAGCAACCGGCACCCCGACAATATGCCCCCGATCATTTCGCTTTAGCTCCAGCCCAGCAGCCTCAAGTTTTTTGAGGCGTTTGGAGATCGCTGCTTTTGAGACCCCTTCCATCTCTGCAAGCTCGGTGACCGTCTTGAAAAGCGTCTCGCTGTTAACCTGACCGACCATTTCCGTTAACCCCGTTAACCGCGTTAACCCAACAAAAACATAGTTTTAACTAGAAAATCCACGGGAGGTTACAACCCCGCGTGAGGTGCGGGGGCTGGAAGGACCCGCGCGCTTTGAGCAGGTTGACCGGGTTAGCCGAGGGGCTGGATCAGGTGAAGAGCTGAGCGATCTCTTGTTGTAGGGTAGCATTGAGGGCCTCCTCGCTCTCTTTCTCGAACGTATCCGCAGCCTTGCCGCGTGCGCCTTCTATTGCCACGTTTGGGCCATAGAGTTGGCGGATCGGCAGGCGGTCCTCAGTCTGGCGAATGAAAACGCCAAGATGAGACTTGTCTGACTTGCCCGCCTCAACCGTACCGAAGAAAGACCCGGCAAAGATTTGACGCGAGCCCCAAGGGCTGGCCTCGATCCCCTCATCGGTTTGGGCCGGGCTAAACTCGGTCAGGTAAGACCACTCTGCTCGCACGCGAATCTCATAGATGAATTCCCCCGCGCTTGCGTAACTCTTGGTCTTGGTTGAGCGTTGGATCTTGCGCGCCTTGACGCCTGCCTGCTTGGCAGTGGCCTGACGCCATGGCGTCATAGCTCGCCGCCCCGCTTGGCGGACTGTTGCTTGCAGCATCCGGGGTGACTTGTTGCCCATCGTCTGGATGAGGTCGAGCGTCTTCTCGAAGTTGGATAGATCTACATCAATCACATCGCGTTGCTCCAAATCGGCCATGAGAAAACCCGCCCGGACAATCAAGCCAGAGCGGGTTCACCTCACCACAAGGAACGCCAACAAAAAACCCGCGCTTGCTACGTGAGCAAATCGCGGGTGATTTTCGACTATTAAAAGCTATGTCAAACGATTTGATTACACAACCCATAAAGTGAGCCTTCAACCGGATCCGGCGTCCGTTTGACGAATGGCGGCAGCTCGAAGGGCTTGAGTATCCAACGATGCAGACGCGGGATCATGGCATGGATCTCCTCAAGGCCACAGGCCCAAATCTCCCACTTTTTCAATTCGTTGGCATGGGTTGCATGATCGCGGGAAAAGGCAATATCACAGGCCTGCCCCTTGCGGATATATGGCCCGTCATAGCCTGCAGGCTTGCGCAACATGTTGCTGGGGATAAAACTCAACCGCTGGTCATCGGCCCAATAACTACACTTGTTCAGATCATAGCAGCGCAAAGGCGGCAACTCGCAGAGCACACCCGGCTCAAACCCGGCACGCGCATAGAGAACCACGGCACCCGCCCGCATGGCCTGCTCTTGCCCCTTGCCCGCATAATCGCAAACCGTCTCATGGACAGCCAGCGCCGCCGGATCCAGATCTTGCCCAACAGGGCCGGAGCCGGAGATCATAACGCCCATTTCTTCGATCCGGTCAAAAGTGCCGTTGGCATTGGCAAAACCCAAGACCGCATCATCTGCCTGATAGCCAATTACTCGATCAGCCTTCTGATCGCCATAGACCCACCGCAGGAGGCCAACAATACCGATAGGCTTAGGCGCTGCACTCTCCTGACGAACTTGGACGGCAGGCGCGTGATAATAAACCTTAGCGTTTGCATTGGACGGTAAGACCGGACCGGATTTGTAAATTTCAACCATGTTTCGAGCCTTTATTGTCAAATCTTACAAGGACGATAGTTTTTCGACGGTCAATTGACAGTCAAAAAGAAAACCGTCGGACCGTTTTATTTAAATATTTCAATTCCCTACCTAAATGGGTAGACAGTTAAGACAGTTATATGAGGTTAAAAGGTTACGCACATACACCCACACACCCACATGAGCCTTGTTGCCGCCAAAACCCTCGCAACTATCGCAGCCCTCTACGCAGCATTGAAAAGACTGCATTTTCCAAATCGACAGTTATTTGAGAGTTGGCGACAGTTGCGCCCCTTTTAGCCGTTGTAATCCTCCACACTTTGCGGCACAGGCGGCACAGGTGGACCATCATGCACGTTGCCAGCATCGGGCATGACATAATCCAACCGGATATTGAGATAGCTCACCGTGCGCTTTTTGCGCTTCTCCAGACCACGCTCCACCATGGCGCGGCCAAAGCCCGTCATTTTATAGATCGGTGCCTCATTCAACCGCGCCCATGAGCAATAGGCCTCATAGAGGGTGGTGGCATTGACCTCCTCGCCCGGAGCGCGCTCGATACAGTCGGCAATGAAGCGCCCAAGCGGGTCACTATCCTCCTTATAGTTTTGGGTTTCTTTGGTAATCACGTCAGGCACCTGCAAACCATCCTCCAGATAGCGCCTGACGCCATCCAGCAGCCAATTGAGGATCCCGCTACGCTCTTGCCATAGCTTGTCGGGCAAGCCCTTGTCCTGTTGATCCTCAGGGATATTTTGATCCCAATGGAACAACACCACGCGCCGCCAGATGCCTCGGTCAGCCGAGCGGATCGAGGGCCGATGATTGCCCGAAACCATGAGCTTGAATTGCGGGAAAAATTCAAAAAAATCCTCACGCAACTTGCGCACCTGCAAAGGCTCTCCACCGGTGATTTCCTTGATGACCGCCTCGGCCAAGACCGATCCACGCTCAGGCTCAGAGGCCTTGACCAATCGCTTACCGGGCAACCGGGCAAGATCAGGCGTCGCCTCGGAGCCGCGCTTGCGGTCATCCTTTAAAAGGGTCGAAAAGTTGATTGTCGCCGCATAGGGCCCCATCATCTTGGCCAGCAAATCCATAAACACGGATTTGCCGTTGCCACCCTCCCCGAAATTGAAAACGAATTTCTGCTCTCGCGTCAGGCCGGTCAGACAGAGGCCCGCCCAGACCTGCAGGAAGGCTTGCTTTTTCTTGCATGGGATCGCCGTATCCATGAATCGCTGAAACACTTCACACCGCGCCTCAGGGTCATACCTAACTGGCATCACTTTTGCCAATCGATCCTCACGCCTATGCGGTTTCAAGGTCTCGCACGCGCCCTCAAGCCGCATCGACCCATTTTCCAGATTGATGACCATGAGATCGGCATCCATTTCAGAGGGCTCAACCGTCATGTAATTCTGAGCCGTGGCGATCATGTTGGCGATCCGTCCGGCATTGCCGCAGGAAATGGCAAAGCCAAAATGACTATTGGCAAATTCGGAGATCTCCTCCTCATTCTCTAGCCATTCAGGAGGCTCAAAACGCAAGGCGGTTGCCTCATCCTGCATTGCCCTTGCGGTTTCATGCGCGCGTTTGTGAACATGCTCAAGTGCACCATCCTCGGTCCAATGCGAGCCGCACCAATGGTGCCAACCAATATCGCGCACATAGAGCAAATCCTGCCCGAAACGGGCCTGTAGCCGCTCACCATTGCCCAGATCATTGCGCTCCAGCTCGGCCAGCTCACGATCCAAGGCCGAATAAAGCGCCGATCCATCAGAGCGTTTTGGTGGAGCGGAAAAGGATGATTTCTTTTTGCGCTTCTTTTTAGCCTTATTGGCGCCCGCATCCTCCTGGCTAGTTTCCGCCGCTTGGTCCGGCTTATCAGGCTGAATTTCCTCACCCTTAGCGCCGCCGTCATCCTCGGCAAATCCGCCATAATCATCAGGGCTTGGCGCTGGAGGATAAGACCCGGAGCGAGCAGCCCGCCGCGCGGCCTTGGCGCGGATCTCAGACAGGTCTCGCGGGTGATTGGCCCCGTCATTCAGCCCGCTATTGATTGTTGCTTGGACGGCCTTAGCGCCATCATCTTTCATCAGACCATTGCTTTGCGCCGCATCCTGCAACACGCCAAAGGCCATCGCGCGCGACACCACCTGAGCGCCGACCAATTGACCGATAGCAAAGGCCGCTTTGTTGAGCTGAGTATTGCGCCCGCCCTTGCCACAACTGCGCACCGCATGACACTCGCCATCCATCGCCGCCAGCGCATATTTGCGGACAGCCTCATCCTCCTTGGCCAAGGTCGATTGAAAGTCACCCATTGCCGCCGGAGGGGCACCGCCCTCAGGCCCCTCCTGCTCGACTGGCTTGATCACCAGATCCAACAGGCTCTCAGGAGCCTCAACAGGATCGTTATTAACGGCCCAACGATAGACCGCACCGTCAGCCCGCACCGAAGGCGGCACGATGACATATCCCCCCTCACCCCTGACATCAATATTTTCCATCAGCGGGTTGCGGTTGCGCACCTCCCGACCATCGCCCGGCATGCGGTAAAAGAAGTGCCGCCCGCCCCTTGGTGTTGCGGTTGCTAGTGTCTCAGGCAAAGGCTCACCGATAGCCGCCTCGACAATAGCGATCAAATCCGTGATCTCGATCACTTCACCGGTCGCCTCATCGACCTTTGCATCAAGGTCCAAGACCCACAAATCACAGCCCCAGCCAGTCGGAGCGCCGATCAACGCACGCGGCCACCGCGCCCACCATTGGCGGATCTGATCGGGATCTTTGGTGGCATTTTCCTGCCAAGCCTTGATGAGTGACTTCTTGTTGCTTGGGTTGGCTGGAAAGACAGCGAAGCCCCTCTCGGCCAGCGCCAAGGCATGTTCCAGCATTGACGGCGGCAACGTAGTTTCCTTGTCTGTCATAGCAAAACCCCTTGTTGTTTCTTAAAATTGCGCTCACGCCGTGCCTTGCGAGCGCGGACGGGTTGCGGCAACAAATAGTCAGGAATGTCGGAAGGCTTACGGGTTTCAGTGCAGAGCTGTTTATGCGCCTGAGCAATATGCTCAGAGCAAAACCATTGCCCCGGCTTGCCCGCTTTGAATGAGGCCCCGATGCCGAATGCGCCCCAATTGGAGCAGCCCCTGGCCATGCAAAAATGTTTCACGCATGCCTCGTTGCTTCTATATCGAGTTGGCTTTTTGGATTGATCGATGAGGAGGGTCATTGCGCGACCCTCGCAACCTTTGATAAGCAGAACCAAGAATGGCAAAGAGGCAATGTCCAATGAGCAAACTCAGCAACGTCCACGTCACTATTGATAGCCGCACGATGTGGGGCATATCTATCGGCAGTTTCTCCTGCCTCCTCGTAGTCTTGTATGTAGGTTATCTCATTGGTTGGTTCGATACATTCTGTACCGGAACATCGGATAAGTCTGATTTGCCTGCAGCAACCTGCCTCAGGGAATGGGCTTCCGCTCTCTCTGGCTGGATAGCGGCAATAGTGGCTCTGATAACGCTTAGTTGGCTTAAACTGCAGGCTCGGATACCAGAGTTCAAAGATGAGCGGCAAGAGATCAACGAAATATTGAGTTCTATCAGGACCGGCCAGAAGGCGGTAAAAGAGCTCGATTTCCGACCAGAATTCGGCGGTTTTTTTGCTGATACTGCCAAGCTCAATCTGCTTGAACGCACCGAAAAGCATTTCAAAGAAGTCCAATCGAAATTCCTCGAAACAAAACCACCAAAAAGAAGCGATATCTGGAACGACCTTAAGAGCGAAATCGAGGAACTTGCTCTCACCAAGTTGAGAGAACTCGAAGAAAAAGCAAATATCGCGAACAGGGCCTCCTTCGAGGAAGCGGAGAAAGTTGCAGAGAGCTTTCTCAGGTTGTTCGAGAAATTGATCGAGGATAAGGCTTCCGAGCTTAAAAACCGGAAACTGGAAATCGAAGAAGCTATTCAACGATATAGGATGAAATAGCAACGAGCCTACAATCATCAAACGCCCCCCTCTACATGGAGTCGGGCTTGCTCATCGAGAAAAGCCTCAAGCTCTTCCTCATTAGACAGGAAAATCCCATAGATCACACCACCGGCAGACATGTTGACGAGGGTGACATCATCACCAAACACAACGCCAGCACAGACCTCACCCATGCGGGTCAGCTCTTTGGCCAGTTGTTTTGAGAGAAAGAGTCTTGGATGCGGATGGACGCTCTCACACATTGCATTGCAATGTGTTGGCGCTTGCTTTGACGGCACTAGCTTTGCTCGCTTGTCGGGCATCTATTCGCCCTCCTCAACGCGCGCCGTGTAACGCGCCTCAAGGGTCATACAAACCCGCGCCAAGGCCTGCAGTTTGCCGCATAGATCCTGATCAACAATCTCTTGAGCACTGACCTTGCCATCATCCGCGAGCGCCTCAGATAGGGCCTTAACCAGACCGGCGAACTCCTCTGTGACAGCACAGAATGCAGCATGGCCGCGCCCCACCTGACAGCCGTCAGGCTTGGGGATAGCGATCATGCCAGCAAGATCGGCAAGACGCTTGACCCCGTTGTTAGATCGCCCCTCACTGAAAAGGATGATCTCAGCCAAGACGAGCAAAGACATGCTTTGTTGACGACTGGGATCATCCGGCTCTTTCGGGCGCGCCATCCGGTCGAGGGATTGGGCGCGATAGCCGGTAATTTCCGAGACAGCCTCCGCACCGCCCGCCGCATCGAGATCTAGGCGGCTAGCTGCCAAAAGAGCACTGATTTTCTTGTTGGAAAGCGCATAAGTCATGAGCAAGGACCCCGCGAAAAAACATGGACCGAGGCTGACCAGTCTTGCAGACTGGTCATCAACCACAGGAGATCAAGGCAATGAAAAACAACCGGAATAAAGACGACCCGGCAGACCTGAGAGAGATGAGCGCCGAGACTTTCCGGCAGGAAGCCACAACCCTCGGCCAAAAGCTGGCCAGACAGGGCGAAAAACTGGCTAATCATCGACGTCATCCGCCGCCCGCCTCCAATTGAATAGCCTGTCAGGCACCACAACGCCCTTTTCTTGCCCCAGATTTCGCAACTCGCGATACCATGCAGCAGGAAACTGACCGGAAGAAACGGCATTACTAATGGCGGGTAGCTTTACTCCTAGGCGCTCAGCGACCTCACGAGAGCCCAACGAAGATATGATATTGCGAGCATGTTCCATGCCTCAATAAATTCATTAAAAGTGAATTTAGTCAAGATTAGTTTTTAGAAATATTCATTTTTTGTGAATTGTGCAAAATAAGCGCTATGAAAACACCAGACGAAGCATCCATGGAAAAAGTCGCAGAGCGAGTCAAATGGCTGAGAGACCATTTGAACCTAAAGCAGAAGGATTTCGCATCGAGCGTCGAAATTTTGCCTACCCAGCTAAATAACTGGGAAAAAGGCAACCAACGCTTATCACTTCAAGGTGCTCTAAAAATCAGCAAGGTCTATGGGGTGTCACTCGACTTTTTGTTTTTAGGGAGAGCCGATACATTACCACAACAAATGCGGGTAGCTTGGGCGTCCAGACCACGCGTGAGCAACTCCAACACATCAAGCGAAAACCCCGACACATAACAAGCCTCTAACATCAACTTCAATCTCAACTCATCACTCATTTTACACTCTTAAGTCTCCCCTCCCTTACAATGAGAACAAAATAAGAACAAATCAAGATTTTCTTTACTTTTCAACCTATATGCACAACACAACCGCATTCACACCTAAAAAACCCCATTCCCCCAAACAACCAGAACAAGATAGAAATAGATCGCCACAACCACAATTATAAGTTATTCACTTTTTGTGAATTTTTTTGTTGACTATTCACTTTTTGTGAATTTCAATAATGCAAAGAACTTTACCCGGACTTTGCAGAATGACAGTCACAAATCTATCGGCGACAGCCAGCCCCTATCTTCACCAAGGCACCACCGCAATCATCAATAGCCGCACCTATCGTTGGCCTTCCAACTATCAGTGGAAGCTGCTCAGCAAGCGCCGCAATGAGGATGAGCTTGATGCCATTCGCAGCACACTGGAAGACTGGTTTAGCAACAGCCCGGTGACAATCAAGCTTGAACAGGAAATCGCGGACAACGCCCTCAGCGCCTTTGACGCATCCGGCCAAGCCTTCGCCCTTTTGAGGCGCGCAAGCGGACGTTAGGAGGAGGCCTCCCCACCTCACCCCTTATCTAGCGACGAGCGAGGGGTGAGCACCTGAGGGGTGGATTGGTGATTTCTCCTCCCAATCGCAACGGATCCGCCCCTCCTTTCTATCCCATCAGAAAAGGCTCACACCATGATCATTCGGGACATTCTCGCTCTTGGCAGCTTGATCACCTTTATGACGATGATTGGCGTATGGGCCTCCATTCTCTTTTGAACCATTCGCCCCATACAGAGAAACCACGATGACACTGCATTTTATTCTCCCTGAGCGCCGCTCTATGCCGCAATTGCCAGAGCCGCACGACATCGATTTCCGCCTGCTCGGCAGGCTCCTCGCCCTCAAGCCTTGGATGCCGTTGCTTTTCGGTGGTCACTATAGCTTTGCCGATCATCTGCTCAACCTCGCCGAGATCGCGCCAACCGATTTCCAGCTTGAGGCCCTGCTGCTCTTTGCACATTCGGCCTTTGATGAGCCAGTCATGGCGCTGATCGAGGAGCTGGACGACAGCCACCGCTTTAGCGCCAACATCAAGCCAATTGGGCAGGATGATCCATACATTACCCGGATACGGTCCTCGATACGCTTTGCCGCAGGGCTTGAGCGTCATCCAGACGTTGGCACCCTTCGTTTTTTGATCGCAGCACAGAGCGCAACCATTCAAGCGGAATTGCGCGACATGGGCAGCGGCCATGCAAGCAGCGTGACCAAAGGCGCGGCGATCACCAAGCACCCCATCATGCCACGCGCACCCGAAAGCGCAGCCGCTCTTTGGGCTGACCGGGTGGAGCAGCATATCCCTGACCGCATGGCGGAACGCAACCCCGAACGGGCTGCAAGTTAGAGAGGAGCCATCCAATGGCTGGATCAGTCAATAAAGTCATCCTTGTGGGCAATCTAGGGCAAGACCCTGAGATCCGCCGCACCCAAGACGGTCGCCCCGTCTGTACCCTGTCCCTTGCCACAGGCGAAAGCTGGAAGGACAAAAACACCGGCGAGCGGAAAGAAAAAACCGAATGGCACCGGGTTGTCATTTTCGCCGAAGGCCTTTGCAAGATCGCCGAGCAATATCTCAAGAAAGGCTCGAAGGTTTATCTTGAGGGCAAGCTCATGACCCGCAAGTGGCAAGACCAGAGCGGTCAGGACCGTTACACCACCGAGGTGGTGTTGCAGGGCTACAACGCCGCCCTAACCATGCTGGAGAAGGTTGGAGCAGGCGGGCCACCACCAGCCGAGCCGGACAGCTATGGCGATCAACCAACCGGCCCAGACAGCCGCACCCGCGACGATCTGGACGACGATATCCCATTCTAGGGAATTGCCCGGCAATTCCCGACCGCACCACTGTCCACCTCACCACAGGAGCACAATAATGGATCGCCTGATCATCCCAATCGCAGTCACCCTTTCCGCCCTCGGCTTCGGCACCTATCTCGCTATCATGAAAGCCGCGACCATCATCACACCAATGATCGCCAGTTGAGGAGGCTGCCATGGGCGCTGCAAGCAAAAGAACCGGCAACATTACGCAACCACAGATCGAGCGTGCCATCAAAGCAGCCAAGGGCCAAGGCCTTGGCATTTCAGAGATGCACATTGAGCCAAAACAAGTCAGGCTTGTGTTTGGCAACGGCGAGATCCAGAATGTTGCCAGTAAAGACACGCCGAGCAATCCGCAACTCAAGGGATGGGATTAAGCCCTCATGATGAAACTGCGCTATACCGGCTTGACAAAAGAGACCCTGCCGACAGGTGAAACACGATATCGTGTGAGGGTTGAGGGCAACCCGAATAAAAAGATCACACTAAAGGCAGGGCCAGAACACAAAGAATTTTCTGAGCTGTATCTAGCGGCGCGCAAGGGCATCCAGCTATCCCCAACCACCCCAGTAGAAGAAAGAGCGATACGCGGCTCTCTGGCTTGGCTAACCCACCTTTATCAAGAGCAACTTGAAAAAGAGGTTGAGGCAGGTCTTAAATCGAAATACACGCTCGCGCAGCAAAAATCCTTCCTTATCCGACTGCGCACCGCATATCCTGACAAAGTGCTCGCCATGCCAAAAAAGGCGGTTGTCGAGATCCGCGACAACATGATGAAGACCCCCGGCGCGGCGGACAACATGGTCAAGACAATACGCACCATGTACAATTGGGGCATTGAAAAAGGGATTTGCTTTGATAATCCGGCTGTTGGCGTGACCAAACTAAACAGGAAGCCAACAAGCGGAGCTACTCCGTGGTCTATTGAAGACCTCCAGCAATACCGATCAACCCACCAACTCGGAACAACTGCCCATTTGTATCTCACTCTGCTCATGTTCACAGCATGCAGGATCGGGGATGCCATATGGCTCGGCAGAGGACAAGAATTCGATCTTGACGGCAGGAAATGGCTTGGTTGGCAACCACGTAAGAAAAACTCGACTTATGTTGAGATCCCAATGCTGCCACCACTCTTAAAGGCGATCCGCACGCAGACCGTTCAAGGCAAAACATACATCCTGACGGAACACGGCAGAGCCTTCAAATCAGAGAAAGCGCTTGGCAACCGAATGAGAAAATGGTGCGACCAAGCTGGATTGCACCACCTCTCAAGCCATGGCGTCAGAAAAGCCGCTGGAGAGCTGCTCGCGTGTGAGGGATGCACTAATTACGAGATCATGGCAATCCTTGGTCACAGCGATACCAAGACGTCAGAAGTCTATACAAAAGGTGCAGAACGCAGACGACTCGCCATGAGCGCAGTAAGCAAAATTGAGTCGATGGAGTGGTAAAGTGGACCAGAGGCTTAAAAAATCTGGTCCACAATTCAACTAAGTGATTGAGGAACAATCGTAAAACAGGTGAGGTGGTGGGCCCGGAGGGACTCGAACCCCCAACCAGACCGTTATGAGCGGTCGGCTCTAACCAATTGAGCTACAGGCCCTGAATTTCAGGTGCATTTCAACTATACTGAATTGTCTTTGCAGGCAAGCCCCGACAAAGCGATCAGTGGATAGCCACCGCATTCTTGCACCTTCTAATACACAAGCCCGCTCCCTACCCTACTCCGGCCACAAAGCTGGAAAAAGATGGCCCTCTTTATCAAACCACCTGCCAGAGACAGCCGGACCTACCGGCATTCTGACTATCAAGGCAGGGTCCTATTTATTTTGGGGAGCCCCAGTATCATGAACAAAAGCCTGATCGCATTGACCACTCTTCTTTTCCTGACTGCACTGCCCGCAGGCGCCGAAGAGACGAATACCGGAACCATCTCTGTATCCGGCACAGGCAGCCTGAGCGCCGCTCCTGATATGGCCATCCTGTCGGCAGGTGTGGAATCCAGAGCCAAGGACGCCAAGTCTGCTCTGGCAGACAACAATGACAAGATGGCAAAGCTGATGGCAGAGTTGAAAAAGGCAGGCATTGAAGAAAAGAATATTCAAACCTCCAACTTCAACATTCATCCACAACTGGTCTATCCTGATAGCAGCACCCAGCCCCGCGCACCGGAAGTGGTCGGCTATGTCGTCAGCAATCGGGCAACCCTGCGCATCCATGATCTGGGATCGGTCGGTACGGTGTTGACGGCACTGGTCAATGCGGGCGCCAATGATATTTCCGGCCTCAACTTCGACATCTCCAACAAGGATGAGCTGCTCGACGAAGCCCGCAAGGAAGCCCTGTCCGATGCGCGTCATAAGGCCGAGCTCTATGCCAAGCAACTTGGCACCGATCTCTCTTCTCTTCAGAGCCTCTCGGAGTCAGGTGGTTTCAGAAGCCCTCAGCCGATGATGATGCGCGCGGCCAAAATGGAAGCCGTTGACTCTGCCGTCCCCGTCGCAAAGGGCGAGATGGAAATCACCATCACGGTGAATGCCAGCTGGTTCCTCAAGGACGACTAACCAACCTGAATCCTTTTGTGAACAAGCGGACTCTCTTGTGAAACTTAAAGCCAGAAGAGAGCTGTCTTTTCAAGGCTGATCGCACATGACATTCGGCCTGAAATCACTTCAAGAAAGCCCCAAAAAACAAAGCCCGGACAATGACTTGTCCGGGCTTCGTGATTCAGATTGATAGTCAGTTGATTCTAGCTATCAAGGAAGCTGCGCAGCTTGCGGCTGCGGCTTGGATGCTTGAGTTTTCGCAGCGCCTTGGCTTCGATCTGACGAATACGTTCGCGCGTCACGGAGAACTGCTGACCAACCTCTTCCAGAGTGTGGTCGGTGTTCATGCCGATGCCGAAACGCATACGCAACACGCGTTCTTCACGCGGCGTCAGGGAAGCCAGAACGCGGGTCGTGGTCTCTCTGAGGTTCGCCTGAATGGCTGCATCGATGGGCAGGATCGCATTCTTGTCCTCGATGAAATCGCCCAGATGAGAATCTTCCTCGTCCCCGATCGGGGTTTCCAGAGAGATTGGCTCCTTGGCAATTTTCAAGACTTTGCGCACCTTCTCAAGCGGCATCTGCAATTTGTCAGAGAGCTCTTCCGGTGTTGGTTCGCGACCGATCTCATGCAGCATCTGACGCGACGTCCGCACGATCTTGTTGATCGTCTCTATCATATGCACAGGAATACGGATCGTACGGGCCTGGTCCGCAATCGAGCGGGTGATCGCCTGACGAATCCACCATGTGGCATAAGTCGAGAATTTGTAACCGCGGCGATACTCGAACTTGTCGACCGCCTTCATCAGGCCAATATTGCCTTCCTGAATAAGATCGAGGAACTGCAGACCACGGTTGGTATATTTCTTGGCAATGGAGATAACCAGACGCAGGTTGGCTTCCACCATTTCCTTCTTGGCCTGACGGGCTTCGCGCTCGCCTTTCTGCACGGAGGATACGATGCGGCGGAATTCGCCAATCTCCAGACCGGTCTCGGTAGAGAGCACCTGAATGTCTTCGCGCAGATCCTGAATCCGATCGCCTTCGTGATGGACAAATTCTTTCCAGCCACGGCTCGTCAACTGGGAAACGCGTTCGATCCAGTTCGGATCCAGCTCGTTGCCCTGATAGTTCTTGAGGAACTCGGACCGATTGACGCCATAGGCTTCAGCCAGACGCAGAAGACGTCCTTCGCGGCCAACCAGCTGCTTGTTGATTTCATAGAGCTGGGAGACCAGAGCATCAATACGATTCTGATTCAAGGACAGGCTCTTGACCTCGACAATGATGTCTTCCTTGAGCTTGTCGTAGCGACGCTCCTGGCTGGGAGACAGAGACTTGTTGGCCATACGCTGCTCGACAAGCTGATCCTGCAAACGACGCAGCTTTTTGTAATCTTCAGCAATCTGGTCAAAAATGATCAGAACCTTAGGCTTCAGCTCGGCTTCCATTGCGGCAAGAGAGAGGTTGTTTTCGAGATCATCCTCGTCATCCTCATCATCATCACCCTCGCCTTCCCCTTCGGCCTTTTCTTCCTCATCGTTGGCAGGCTTCTGCCCGGCGACAGCGGCAGGCTTGGCGGCTGCCTCAACCACAGGGGTCGCTGCTGCACTTTCCTCTTCGCCATCTGCTTCATCGTCGGAATCGTCCTCCTCTTCGTCCTCGTTGCCGGGGCCGGCGTAGGTCGCTTCCAAATCGATAATATCGCGCAGAAGAATGTTGCCCTCAAGCAATTCATCACGCCAGATGATGATAGCCTGAAAGGTCAGAGGGCTTTCGCACAAACCGGCAATCATAGCCTCGCGGCCGGCTTCTATGCGCTTGGCAATAGCGATTTCGCCTTCGCGCGACAAAAGCTCCACCGAGCCCATCTCGCGCAAATACATGCGCACAGGGTCGTCGGTCCGATCTGTCGGTTCCTTGCTGGTTGTCGTCTTAGCAACAGCGGTCGAGCTCTTGGCTTCGACCAGATCCTTTGAATTGCTTTCCGACTCGTTGTCTTCAGCTTCCTCTGACTCGATCACATTGATCCCCATGTCAGATAGCATGGACATCGTGTCTTCGATTTGTTCAGATGAAACTTCTTCCGACGGCAAAACTTCGTTCAACTCATCATAAGTGACGTAACCGCGTTTCTTGGCGGTTTTGATCATCTGCTTGACAGCAGTGTCCGTCATATCCAACAGCGGCGCGTCCGAATTGGAGCTTTCGCTGTTGGTCTTGTCGTCGTTTTGCATTGCCTTTGTTGCCATTCCTGTCTCCAAAGACACCCGGTTTAGTGGGGCGTCTGCTTCGGCATCCACTCGTACGAACGGTAGGTCATGCAATTATGCCGGTGCTCGCAACAACCGCATGATGTTCAGGACTCACGTACATTCATATAGATGGGTTCGTTAAACGCCTCTTAACCCAAGCCTGCTTGGTGCAGTCACAACGATCCCCTGCACATATATCCACAAAAACAGGCCGGTTAGACGGCAAAGTCCCCGGCTTCAGATCACGTTCGATTATCCGCAGCATAAATCACTTCTTCGCCAACTTGACATTTGGCGCATGGGGCTGTCGGAACTAGATATTTAGCGCAGCGATTCGATTCGGCAACCCCCAAGAGCAGAAAAAACATTGTTTTGGGAGACTTTTCGAATCATTTTTACGGTTTTTATTCTCAAATCCGCAAAAAACAGGACAAAACCCGACGCGTGCATCTGATTCGCCAGAAATACGAATCAGATAGACTCAGGCGCTTTCATCGACCGGCGCAGCCAATTGCAGCAGCACCTCTTCCAGAGAAACCCTTTCGCTGCCGCTTTTCATCTGGTCGTAAAGCTCGCTGAGTTCCTGCTCCTCGCGCAGATTTTCTTCCCTGCGCCGATGCAATTCGTTGGTCAGATACTGGATGCGATGAAACGCCCCCTCGTCCACTCCGGCAGAAAGAGTAGCCATCTCCCTTTCCAGATCCTTCTCTGTCTCTCGCACTTCGAGTACATTGAGATAGGATTGGAAAAGCCGTTCCAGAAACAACCGGCTGGGCTTATAGACCAGTTGATGCACCCTGCGGCGTCCAGCAAGACGCCAACCCCATGGATGGATGACCTTGCCATTACCATCACGCACCTCAACCCCATGCATATCATCAAGCAGCTCCCGCAGATTGTCCGGGCACTGATCATAGATATCCTTGTAGGTGCGCGCCTTCTGGTCAAAGATAATGTGCGAGAGCACAAACTTGAAGGCTTCGAGGCTCTCCTTCTGAAATGGCACGGACAGAACCTGCTCGGCAAACTGTTCAAACAGGTAGGGCATATGAATAGAGAGCCCGATGAGGCAATATTCATATTCCGTCGACTGCCCGATCTCTGGCGCACGGGACACATTACCCGAAGCCTGTAGAGCGCTGGAGGGTCCGGCCCCCTTGCCCGCACGGGCACCGCCACCGGTAAAGAAGCGGTTGCGGTTCTGATCGCGGCGATCGCGCTCCTGCTGCCAGAAAAAATTCGACAAAGCCGACTTGAAGCTCATCTGATACTGACGCTGCACGCGCTCATCCTTGATCAGACGCACCAGATCCTCGATGCGCTTTTCAAGAGCGGCCTTGCGTTCGGGTGTATCTGCCGGTTGGGCTTCCAGTTCCCGCTCCCAGATCACGTCAAATAGGCTGCGCGCCTGCCCCAAAACCGGGGCAAAGGCATCCGCGCCGCCTTCGCGCACCAGATCATCGGGGTCCTGACCATTGGGCAGAAAGACAAACTGGAAGGAATAACCAGCCTTCAGGTTGGGCAGAATGCGTTCAATCGAGCGATGAGCCGCCTGCCGACCGGCGCGGTCACCGTCAAAGCAGATATAGGGCTCATTGGAAAAGCGCCACATGCGTGCAATCTGCTGCTCGGTGAAGGCCGTCCCCAGAGACGCAACCACATGACGAATTCCGGCCTGATAGAGCGCAATGGCATCCATATAGCCTTCCACGACGATTGCCGAGCCCGCTTCATAGGCCGCCTGCCGCGCCCGATGGGCGTTGAACACCATATTGCCCTTGAAGAAGAGGCGCGTTTCCGGAGAGTTGAGATATTTCGGCTTGCCATCCTTGTCCAGAATACGACCACCAAAAGCCACGACCCGTCCGCGTTCATCCTCAATGGGGATCATCAGACGATTGCGGAAGCGGTCGTAGGTGGGGCGGCCATCATCAGGCTTGATGATCAGGCCAGTGTCCAGCATATCCTGTTCACTGACGCCATGCTCAAGCAAATAGCTCTTCAGGTGATCCCGGCTGTTGGGAGCAAATCCCATACGGAACGTCCGCATGGTTTCCTCTGTCAGTCGCCGGTTGTTGGCGTAAGTGCGCGCCTCGCGCCCCAGTTCCGAATGAAACTGAAGCTGGAAAAACTTGGTCGCCATCTCCATGACGTCATAGAGACTGGCCCGCTCGCGCTCGCGCTTTTGCACCTGCGGGTCCGGATCGGGTAGCGGAACCCCAGCCTGCCCTGCCAGCATCTCGACGGCCTCAGGAAAGCTCAGCCCTTCGGTTTCCATCAAGAATTTGAAGATATCACCATGCTTGCCAGAGGAAAAACAATGATAAAACTGCTTCTGGTCATTGACGAAGAAGCTGGGTGTCTTTTCCTTGTTAAAGGGCGAAAGACCGGCATATTCCCGCCCCTGACGACGCAATTTAACCTTGCGCCCGACCACGTCGGACACAGGAATGCGTTCTCTTATTTCTTCCAGCAGACTTTGCGGAAATTTCATAAGCAAGGCTCGAACTCAAAAACCGCATGTGGTTAGACCATGTCAGACCAACAGCAGGCATATTCCAGAACAAGATACCCGCACGGATCTCTTGCGACATCCCTACAGGCTAACACGATCCGATGATAATATCAGATTTTCCAAAAGCACAAAGGTCACTTCAACGCAACCATTGAACCATAGACGGTTTCGGGGCCTCCTTTAAAGAGGCCTCAGAAGAAAGCGATAAACTGTTGTGATGGTAGCGCTAGAGCAACAAGCCCTTGACGATGCAGCTTGCCTTGCCGAAATCCATCTGCCCCGGATAGGTGGCTTTGAGGTGGTTCATCACCTTGCCCATATCCCTCAGGCCATCAGCATCAAGTTCTTCTACGGCCTTGGCGCAAGTCTGGGAGACTTCCTCTTCCCCCATCTGCTGGGGCAGGAATTCCTTGATGATTTCGGCTTCCTCGCGTTCCTGCTGGGCGAGTTCTTCCCGTCCGGCTTCTTCATAAACACGGATGGATTCTTCACGTTGTTTGATCATTTTGGCAAGGATCTGCAAAATGTCGTCGTCCGAGACCCCTTCCTTACCTTGACCGCGTGCATCGACGTCGCGGTCCTTGATAGCGGCGGTCACCAGACGCAGGGTTGCCATACGGCGTTTGTCCTGAGCCTTGATTGCCTCTGTCAGGCTTTCGGTAATCTGCTCACGCATATTGCTGGCCTCTCATCTCTGTTGGCCTTTCATTGCCAGGAATCATAAAACGCTCTCGGCAAGAAAGCGGATCCCGTTTTGAAGGCCAAGAGCAAAATTCCTGTAAAGCGGCGCAATTTCGCCACTATATCGGCAGTTTCCAGCCACGTTAGCATGGCTTTGCCACCGAAAAAACTTAATGTTTGATACAGTGACTTTCAATGTTAGGCAAGTCGGCATTGCACTTACGTCTTAGTCCGCCACTTGTTTGGCAAAGCGTTAACAAAGAATGAACAGCGCAAAAACATGGAGAATTCCAGCGCGTTCCTAGCGTTACACCGCCCCGCGCCCCTATTTCTTCACAGCGCCTCCACTGTTGAAAGGTGAGAGCAGGACCTACGCTCCTCAGAACCCTATCTATGTAGAATTGCATAAAAGCCACGGCTAACCAATAAGATAAAGCCGACACTTTGAAAGTCCCCATTGCGAAAGAGACAGCCTCAGACAGACCAACAGAGGCCAGGCATTTGGCCAGCTATGCAGGGCTCCGCTAAAGAACGGACAATATGCTGCTACGGCGCATAGCATGGGGAAAAAGCCAGCACCATCACCGCATAATATGCATAAGAGGAATACAAAACCTCAAAACAGCACAAAATTTTGAAATCGCATCATTTTGAAAAATATTTTTTCGAATTATTTATCCCAGACTCATTGACGCTCGAGCACTTTTGTCATAGATCATCACCTCTGAGAACAAGCATTTCCCTGTCTCCATCCTCGTTGCAATTCACGCAGTGCCCAAAGGGCTCCAGCGGACGAGAACGGGCACAGAAATCAGACAAACAGCATTTTCAGGACACCCACGGCATGGCTCACCCCGCTACTTCACCGGCTCAGACGACACCGGCCCCTTGGGACGACTTCAAACCGACCGCTCTCCTGGTTTTGGCAGACGGCACTGTCATTGAAGGACAGGGAATCGGCACTACCGGCTCCGCCGTCGCGGAAGTCTGTTTTAATACGGCAATGACCGGCTATGAGGAAATCCTCACCGATCCTTCCTATGCAGGCCAGATTGTCACCTTCACCTTCCCTCATATCGGTAATGTCGGCACCAATGAGGAAGATGTAGAAACCATCGATCTCGATAATGATGCAGGCGTCCGAGGCGCCGTCATCAAGACGGACATCACCGAGCCCTCCAACTACCGCGCAACGCGCCATTTCGACGCGTGGCTGAAGTCGCGCGGCATTGTTGGCATCGCTGGTGTGGACACCCGCGCACTAACGGGTCTGATCCGTGAAAAAGGTCTGGCCAATGCGGTTATCGCCCATTCGCCTGACGGCAAGTTCGATGTCGAGGCTCTCAAGCGCGAAGCGGCAGGCTGGAACGGCTTGGTCGGCGCAGATCTTGCCAAGGATGTCACCGCCAACAAGACCTTCGAGTGGGATGAAAGCACCTGGGTCTGGGATGAAGGCTACGGCAAGCTCAAGGATCCACAGTTCCATGTGGTCGCTATTGACTATGGCCTAAAGCGCAACATCCTGCGTCTGCTCGCCGATCAGGGCTGCAAACTCACAGTCCTGCCTGCCACGGCAACCGGCGAAGACATTCTGGCACTGAAGCCCGATGGGGTTTTCCTCTCCAACGGTCCGGGCGACCCGGCCGCTACCGGCAGCTATTCGGTAGATGCCATCAAAGCAGTGATTGAGGCAGACATTCCTCTGTTCGGCATTTGCCTTGGCCACCAGATGCTGGCACTGGCCCTTGGAGGCAAGACCACCAAGATGCATCAGGGGCACCATGGCGCCAACCATCCGGTTCAGGACAAAACCACAGGCAAAGTGGAAATCACCTCCATGAACCATGGCTTTGCTGTAGACGGCGAAAGCCTGCCAGAAGGCATCGAGGAAACCCATATTTCCCTGTTCGACGGGTCTAACTGTGGTCTGGCTGTAAAAGGCAAACCAATCTTCTCGGTTCAGTTCCATCCGGAAGCCTCTCCGGGACCGAAAGACAGCCACTATCTCTTTACCCGCTTCACCAATCTGATGCGGGAACGCAAGGGCATCGAACAAGTCGCAGAGTAAGAGCGGCTTTTAAAAATCTTCATATCAATAAAACAAAGCCCGCCCCATGGAAATCATGGTGGCGGGCTTTTTGGTTCGCTTACGTCTTATCGTCAGCCCCTCACTCAAAAACAGACAGATCTCTGCCTTTGAGCCAAAAAGAAACGGCCCGATAATCCATCGGGCCGTTTCTTTGGGAGACTTGATTTTTTAATCCCGGGCCATTCCGCATTACAGCAAGAATTGGCTCCTATTCGTTACGCGCCAAAGTCCTTGAACACGCGTGCAAGATAGCAACGAAGCTGGGCAAATCTGTGAACGTCGCAGCGACGACGAACGCCCAGTGTTTCGCGACTTACCATGAGGTCGACTAACATTGGGGGCACTCCATATAATGGGTTCCTGTCGGGATCCCGGTTTTCATCACACTCTTATGCAGCATCAACCATTGACCTTATTGCGAAGGTAGGTTTTAAATAAGCTGAACGGACTGCACTCAGTGCGCTTATGTCAGTAAATATGCGCACTAAGTGCATCAATGTCAACAGTAAGGCGCACTTTTTGCGCAAAAAGAAGTAAGCCGTGGCAAAATCTGAACAAAAACAAGACGATGAACCCATGTCCGCGCAGCAATTTCGCGCGTGGAGAAAAGAAATGGGGCTAAAACAGAAAGACGCAGCAGACTTGCTCGGCTTGAAAAAGCGCATGATTCAGTATTACGAGAAGGGCAATCGGGATGGAAAGGCAGTCACGATTCCCAAGTCGGTCCGCCTTGCCTGTTATGCGCTGACAATCGGTATTTCCGACTTTGACGGCACTACGGTCAGCAAATTCGACCCAGCCATATTTAAAGACAAGACCGACGACCAAGGCGAAGAGCAAGGTGTGGAGCAACAGCCTTTCTCGCAGGAAGACGAGACGCCCCCTTCCGATCAGGGAGCCCTCTGACAGGACCGGGTGGCCCTTTCTTCCGTCCTAGTGAGTCGTCATTACGTATTTTCCCCAGACTCTGCGGGACATGCCTCAATCCTGACAAGAAAACGGCTATCTGTTGACACCAGCCAAACAATCATCCGAAAAAGTGCTAGATAGAGACAAAAAAACTTCCTTTCCCTATGGCAATATGGGCAATATTTCGCTATAGCGATCCAAATCTCATCTGCACACCCCGACCAGCAACGGCCAGGCTCCTCTTCAAGACAAGGGTGAGCGGTGCCTCGACGTGAGCGCGAAGAACGATGCCAAAGCGGACAGACATAAAATCCATCCTTATTATCGGTGCCGGACCCATCATTATCGGTCAGGCCTGCGAGTTCGACTATTCCGGAACACAAGCTTGCAAGGCTCTCCGAGAAGAAGGCTACCGCATCATTCTGGTCAACTCGAACCCGGCGACGATCATGACCGATCCGGACATGGCGGACGCAACCTACATCGAGCCGATCACTCCGGAAATCGTAGCCAAGATCATCGAGAAGGAACGCCCTGACGCCCTGCTCCCGACCATGGGTGGCCAGACGGCACTCAACTGCGCTCTTTCCCTGCGCAAAATGGGCGTTTTGGAAAAATACAATGTCGAGATGATCGGCGCGACGGCTGAAGCCATCGATAAGGCTGAAGACCGCGAACTGTTCCGCGAAGCGATGAACAAGATCGGTCTCGACACACCGGTTTCCCGGTTGGCCCACAACATTCCCGAGGCGCTTGAAGCGCTCGAAGTTGTTGGCCTGCCCGCCATCATGCGTCCATCCTTCACCATGGGCGGCACCGGCGGTGGCGTAGCCTATAACCGCGAAGAATATCTCGAAATCATCGAGCGTGGCCTTGATGCCTCTCCAACCACCGAAGTGTTGGTGGAAGAAAGCATCATCGGCTGGAAAGAATATGAGATGGAGGTCGTTCGCGACAAGAACGACAACTGCATAATCATCTGCTCCATCGAAAACCTTGACCCGATGGGCGTGCATACCGGCGATTCGATCACAATCGCACCAGCCCTGACGCTGACGGACAAGGAATACCAGATCATGCGCGACGCCTCTCTGGCGGTTCTGCGCGAGATCGGGGTGGAGACCGGCGGCTCCAACGTGCAGTTCTCCGTCAATCCGGAAAACGGCCGCCTGATCGTGATCGAAATGAACCCGCGTGTGTCCCGTTCCTCGGCTCTGGCATCCAAGGCGACCGGCTTCCCGATTGCCAAAGTCGCCGCCAAGCTGGCTGTCGGCTACACACTGGACGAACTGGCCAACGACATCACCGGTGGCGCAACGCCGGCTTCCTTTGAGCCATCCATCGACTATGTGGTCACCAAGATCCCTCGCTTTGCGTTTGAGAAATTCCCGGGCGCAGAGCCTTCCCTGACCACTGCCATGAAGTCGGTTGGCGAAGTGATGGCCATTGGTCGTACCTTCCAGGAATCCCTTCAGAAAGCCCTGCGTGGCTTGGAGACGGGCCTTACCGGCCTCAATGAGGTGGAAATCGAAGGGCTGGATCAGGGCGATGACAAGAACGCTATTCGCGCGGCGCTCGCCAAGGCGACTCCGGACCGTTTGCTCAAGATCGCACAGGCCATCCGCCTTGGCGTCAGCCACGAGCAGATTTTCGAGACCTGTAAATATGATCCATGGTTCCTTGAGCAGCTTCAGGGCATCATCGACATGGAAGAGAGGGTACGGGCTTACGGCCTTCCGAAGGATGCGCACAATATGCGCAAGCTCAAGAGCATGGGCTTCTCAGATGTGCGCCTTGCAGAGCTGGCTGGCACCTCGGCCAAGAAAGTCGCTGCCCTTCGCAAGGATCTTGACGTGCGCCCGGTCTACAAGCGCATTGACACCTGCGCTGCCGAGTTTGCGTCACCAACCGCCTACATGTATTCCAGCTACGAGATGCCATTCAACGGTGCTCCGGCCTGTGAAGCCAATCCTTCGGAGCGCAAGAAGGTTGCCATTCTCGGCGGTGGTCCAAACCGTATTGGTCAGGGTATCGAGTTCGATTATTGCTGCTGTCACGCCTGCTTTGCCATGAGCGAAGCCGGGTATGAGACCATCATGATCAACTGCAACCCCGAAACGGTCTCTACTGACTATGACACCTCCGATCGTCTCTATTTCGAGCCGCTGACCGCTGAGGATGTCATCGAGATTCTACGCAAGGAACAGGAAACAGGCGAACTCATCGGCGTCATCGTGCAGTTTGGTGGCCAGACGCCACTGAAACTGGCTCAGGCGCTTCAGGATGCAGATATTCCGATCCTTGGCACCTCTCCGGACGCCATCGACCTGGCCGAAGACCGCGATCGCTTCCAGAAGCTTCTGCATAAGCTCGACCTTATGCAGCCACGCAATGGCATTGCCTATTCCATCGAACAGGCCCGCATCGTGGCTGATCTGATCGGTTTCCCTGTTGTCGTGCGCCCATCCTACGTGTTGGGCGGCCGCGCCATGGAAATCGTGCGCACCCCGGAAGCGTTCGAGAAATATATCCAGCTGACGTTGGCCGAACTGGTCCCACCAGATATCCGCCTCAAATACCCGAATGACAAAACCGGCCAGATCAACGCCGTTCTCGCCCAGAATGCCCTGCTGTTCGACAGCTACCTTTCCGGAGCCATTGAGGTTGACGTGGATTGCTTGTGCGATGGAAAGGAAGTGGTGATCGCAGGTATCATGGAGCATATCGAGGAAGCCGGCATTCACTCCGGTGACTCCGCCTGTTCCCTGCCACCTTACTCTTTGTCTCAGGACGTTCAGGATGAACTGGCGCGCCAGACCAAGGAAATGGCGCTTGCCCTCAATGTGGTCGGCCTGATGAACGTGCAGTTCGCAGTCAAGGATGGCGACATCTATGTCATCGAGGTCAACCCGCGTGCATCCCGTACCGTACCGTTCGTGGCCAAGACTGTTGGTAAACCGATCGCCAGCATTGCCTCGCGCGTCATGACCGGCGAACCGCTTTCCGATCAGGACGTCAAACATGACAAACTTGACCATATCGCTGTCAAGGAAGCCGTATTCCCATTCGCCCGCTTCCCTGGCGTCGACACCATTCTCGGCCCGGAAATGCGCTCGACTGGTGAGGTCATGGGATTGGACAAGGACTTCCCGGTTGCCTTTGCCAAGTCACAGCTGGGCAGTGGCACAAAGGTTCCAAGCAAGGGCACAGCCTTTATTTCGGTCAAGGATGACGACAAGCCGGCGATTCTGCCTGCCGTCCGCCGCCTCAAGAATGTCGGTTTCCGCATCATCGCGACCGGTGGTACACAGCGTTATCTGTCTGAAAACGGGATAGAGTGCGAAAAAATCAATAAAATGCTTGAGGGCCGCCCCCATATCGTTGATGCTCTCAAGAATGGCGAAGTGCACCTGGTCTTCAACACAACCAAGGGCGCCAAGGCAATTTCCGACAGCCGGGATTTGCGCCGCGCTGCACTTTTGCATAAGGTACCCTACTACACGACTGTTGCCGGAGCATTGGCAGCAGCTCAGGGCATTGAAGCTTATAAGAAGGGAGATATTGAAGTCCGGCCTCTGCAGGACTATTTCTCCTGATTGGCAAGACCAACACCGTCTTGCATAGAACATTCATGTGCGTCTCGAGGGCACGAAACCCTCGGGACGCTAAACTTTTTTGTGGGGCCTCGTACCCCGTTTAACAGGAGGCTTTCCGAAGGCAATGGAAAAAATCCCAATGACGCCTGCCGGATATCAGGCTCTTAGTGAAGAATTGAAACAGCGCAGCAGCGAAGAACGCCCGCGGATTATCGCAGCGATCTCCGAAGCGCGTGCCCATGGCGATTTGTCCGAAAACGCCGAATATCATGCTGCAAAGGAACAGCAGAGCCTGAATGAAGGCCGTATCTCCGAGCTCGAAGACAAGCTTTCGCGTGCGGAAGTCATCGACGTAACCAAGATGAGTGGCAACACCATCAAGTTTGGCGCCACAGTGACCATGGTCGATGAAGACACCGATGAAGAGAAAACCTATCAGATCGTTGGCGATGTCGAAGCTGATCTGAAAAAAGGCAAGATTTCCCTGTCCTCCCCGATCGCACGTGCACTGATCGGCAAACAGGTTGAAGATTCCGTAGAAGTCATGGCCCCCGGCGGGTCGAAATCCTACGAGATCCTCGAAATCAAATATATCTAACAGGTCTTTGGACTTGTTCCTTCCCGAAAACTGTCAGCTTAACAAGCTGCTCAGATCCAATGGAAGACATTCATAGCCAATAAAAAAGCGCATCGGCGTTGCTCCCGCCATGCGCTTTTAAACAATCGCTGCTCTTCCGTCTGTATCGCGTCAGTCACCCAGATTGATCGGAACGTTCGGCGCATTCTTGCTCAAGCGGATGGTCAGCGATGTACGCACGCTATCCACGTTGGGCGCAGACGTCAGTTCATTAATGACGAAAGACTGAAAAGCTTGCAAATCAGGCGACACACAGCGCAGAACAAAGTCGATATCCCCGGAAAGCATGTAGCATTCCCGGACTTGCGGCCATGCTCTGACACGCTCCTCAAAGGCCACCAAATCGGCTTCAGCCTGACTATGCAACCCGACCATAGCAATCGCTGTTACGTCAAAGCCGATCTGCTTTTCGTCAACAATGGCACGATAGCCTTTGATGATTCCGGCTTCTTCCAGCGCGCGAACGCGGCGCAGGCATGGAGGCGCAGAAATACCAACGCGACGCGCCAGTTCTACGTTTGTGATACGACCATCATCCTGAAGCTCTTTCAGGATTTTCCAGTCAATTGGATCAAGTCTTGCTTTCAAGGCGAAAGGTCTCTTATTTTCGAGAAGCTCATGGGAACCTGAGCTGTTGTCCATACCAAGGTATAGCGCGCAGCGACACACGATCATAGCGCTAATTGGACAAATCTGGAAAGTTTAGACATATTTCTGTGCCCATTTAGGACACAGAACGCCGTTTCGGTGAATTATTTGGAAAGATCACCCCTCCAGGAGAGTCGAAAGTGGTAGCCATAACAGGCATGAAAATCTGGGTTCTGAGCGATGGCAAGCCTGGCGACGAGAATCAATGCCTCAGCGTTGCTGAGCGATTGGGCGGCTCCATAGAACTGCGTCATGTGGCCCCGTCAGCACCATGGGTCTGGCTCATGCCGCATGGGCCGATACCGCCATCGGACAGCCCCAAAAATCCAGCCTCCCCCATTTATGGTCCCTTTCCCGATGTGGCCATAGCATCAGGCCGCCGGACCGTAGCTTATCTGAGAAAGCTCAAGAAAGTCAGCCCGCAAACCATAACGGTCTTCCTCAAAGATCCACGCCTTACCTCTTTCAATGCGGATCTTGTCTGGGTTCCCTTCCACGACAAACGCCGGGATTCTCGCACAATCGTCTCACTGACAGGCCCGACCCGCATCACGCCGAGCCAGCTGACCGCAGCAAGAACCAAGGCACCTCAGGCCCTGCTTCATCTGCCAGCCCCGCGCGTGGCGCTTATTCTGGGCGGCGATACGGCAAAGGAGAAGTTCGGCGAGCAAGCATCGAAACGGCTTGCGCACTATCTAAGCCACGAGCTGCCCCCCCATGTTTCCGTGATGGTCACCCCCTCCAGACGAACGCCGGACCACTTGAAAACCGCCGTTAAGAAGGCGCTCATCGGACACCCTCACTGGATCTGGGATGAGCAGGGTGACAATCCCTATTTCTCGATGCTCGCCCTCGCCGATGTGATCATCGTTACAGCTGATTCCCATTCCATGCTTTCCGATGTCCTATCGTGCGAAGTTCCTGTTTACATTTTTGAGCCGGATGCCTATCCAAAGAAGCTGAAACGGACGATCAATCAACTCGTCCAACACCCTTTTGTACAACTTCTCCCCGCCCCTCTTGAAACGGGAGCCCGGCCCGCCATAGATTCAACAGAACTGATAGCAGAGGAAATCCGGCTTCTGCTCAACCCGACCCCTCTTGAAGGATCTCAATGAAGCGGAGACCGCTCCCCTTCATGGCCATCATCAAAGAAAGATAATCCGATGCATAGCAAAGTCTTGATCATTGGCTCTGGACCAGCAGGGTACACAGCCGCCATTTATGCTGCCCGTGCCATGCTTGAGCCGACGCTTGTTGCCGGTATGCAGGAAGGCGGTCAGTTGACCATCACCTCCGAGCTGGAAAACTATCCCGGCTTCGCTGAAGAAATTCAGGGCCCATGGCTGATGGAGCAAATGAAGGCTCAAGCCAAGAATGTTGGCACCAACCTTGTTTCGGATATTATCACCGACGTGGATCTCACCGCACGCCCTTTTAAGGCAAAAGGCGATTCCGGCGCGGACTATACGGCCGACAGTATCATCATCGCCACAGGCGCACAGGCGCGTTGGCTGGGCATGGAAACCGAAGAGAAATTCAAGGGCTTCGGCATCTCCGCCTGCGCCACATGTGACGGCTTCTTCTATCGTGGCAAGGAAGTGCTGGTCATCGGCGGCGGCAACACCGCTGTGGAAGAGGCGCTCTATCTCACGCACCATGCAAGCAAGGTGACGGTCATCCATCGCCGCGATGAATTCCGGGCCGAGAAGATCCTGCAAAACCGCCTGGAAAAGAACCCGAAAATCGAAGTGATCTGGGATTCCGTGGTTGAAGAATTCATCGGCAAGGAAGGATTCCCGCCAAGCGTGACCGGTGCCAAGCTGCGCAATGTCAAAACCGGTGAGATGACAGATATCACCGCAGACGGCATTTTCGTTGCCATTGGCCATGCGCCCGCCGTCGAGCTGTTCAAGGACACGCTGAAAATGAAGGAAAACGGCTATATCTGGACCGCACCTGATTCGACAGTGACCTCAATTCCAGGCGTTTTTGCCGCAGGAGACGTCACCGATGACAAGTATCGGCAGGCCGTAACGGCTGCCGGTTTGGGCTGCATGGCCGCTTTGGAAGCAGAACGCTTCCTTGCAGAACAAGAAGACGCTGAATAATAACGGGTTTTGCCCAGAAATAACGTCCTAAGACCTCCGGCTACCTTGTTTTGCGTTTGAAACTTATTAGACTAAGGGCTACGCTTGAATCCGCATATCTGGCGTAGCCCAAACGCATAACATGGGCAGCGTCCACTACGGCTAGTCAAGGCTCGTTAAGAATCAGACATTAGCATGGATTGCAGGACCAGCAATTCAGCCGGAGGAAACTATGGATTGGGACAAACTACGCATTTTTCATGCGGCCGCCGACGCTGGCAGCTTCACGCACGCTGGCGACAAATTGCATATGAGCCAATCCGCGATTTCCCGACAGGTTAGCGCTCTGGAATCGGACCTCGGGGTCACGTTGTTCCATCGACATGCACGCGGTCTAATCCTGACCGAACAGGGCGAACTGCTTTACCGCACAGCCCATGACGTGCTCATGAAGCTGGAAACCGTCCGCACCCATTTGACTGACTCCAAGGAAAAGCCGACCGGCGAGTTGCGCGTTACCACGACGGTGGGGCTTGGGTCAGCCTGGCTGACCTCGCATCTGGCCGAGTTCATGGAGCTTTACCCCGGCATCGCGCTCACGCTCTTGCTGGAGAACGAGGATCTCGACCTTGGCATGCGACAGGCCGACGTGGCCATCCGACTGCACCAGCCGACACAGCCAGACCTCATTCAGCGCAAGCTCTTCACCGTGCATTTCCATATGTATGCCTCAGCCAGCTATCTTAAGAAATTCAGCCAGCCCCGCTCCATGGATGAACTGGAGCAGCATCGCCTGATCTGCTTTGGTGACAACCACCCCAACTATCTCAAGGACGTCAACTGGCTCGAAACAGCCCAGATGCCCCCGGGCAAAAAACGTCAAATGGCGCTGAAGGTAAACAACCTGCTAGGCATTCGCCATGCGGTTATGCGTGGTGCAGGCATCGCGATTCTGCCAGATTACGTGGTTCATCCACGCGATGAGATGATTCAGTTGCTTCCAAGTGTGGAAATGCCAAGCTTTGAAACCTATTTTGTTTATGCGGCGGAGCTCAGAAATTCGATGCGCATTAATGCCGTACGCGATTTTCTGCTGTCAAAGGCAGCCAGCTGGCATTATTAAGCTCTAACTCAGGTCTTTTTGGAAGATATATTGCGCCCATGAGTTTCGGCTCATGGGCTTTTACGTATTTAAACGTATATTTATGCACGAAACGCATAACAGAACTGCATCTGCGAACATTGAAAACCGTCTATTTAATAGGCATATATGCCTCAGCTGAAGGCAATAATCGTTGCTAACCTCCTCCCTGCGACGATGTTTGTAGCCAGCTGTTCCCCTCTGGAAGGTGATTGCTCCGCACTTTTGTGCGGAATAAACTTTATAAGCCGGACTTTTGTCCGGCTTTTTTTCTTTCCACCTGCTTTTTCGATTATTACCAAAATTTGTTTAAATAATAGGCATGGCTATTATTTATTCAACGCGCGCTATGCGCTTTTGTGAATTCTTCCCATGAAATCCCACGCGCGAGCCCTTGAAAAAATACTTATTCTCGCGGCCATTGAAATAGATCAGCTCTCCTTTTGACCCTCTCCTAGTCCACCGCGCAATGACGACGACAATCCTGTAGGATACGCAAACAAAAGGGCTGGCACGCGCGGACATACCACACAGTACCAGCCCATTTAAACGACCAGCCCCCTCAGAGCCGATGCTGTAGAAGCGATATCAGGCAAAAATGGTTGCCCAGCCCCATGAGATTGGCATGACAATCCAGAGCGCCGGGATCATGTTGGCCACAGGAAACTGCTTGATGCCGCAAATGCGCATCCCCACAGCCAGCATGATACAGCCACCACAAGCCGAGAAGTCAGCCAGCATATCCGGCGTAGTCAGGGGAATAATCAGCACCGAAGCGAAAAAGAACAGCGCCTGAACGATAAGCTGCGGCACCGCCAGCAGCGCGATGATATAGCCCATCGTCGCTGCAAAGATCATGGCGGTGAAAAGGTCCAAGATGGCCTTGACGACCAACAGGGTCGTATCCCCGGTCATGCCTTCCACCATCGCACCATAAATGCCCGTCGCACTCATGGAGAACAGCACCAGCAGGGCCACAAACCGGTTTAGGAATTCATCCTGTGGCAACGCACCGTCAGATGGTGTCAGTTTGGACAGGAGGCTCTTGGTCTTGAAAGACATTTTGTGAATGGACTTTTCGAGGTCGAAAATCTCGCCCACCAGCGAGCCGACGATCAATGCAAGCACCACCGGAGCCAAGGCCACCACCTTACCAGCCATCGCAACCCCGAGCCCCATGGAGGCAATGCCGAATACCATCGGCATATTCTGTTTTACATTTTCCTTGATTTTGGCACCGATGAAAGCGCCGACCATGGAGCCAACCACAATTGCGGCACCGTTGATGAGAGGACCTATCATTATTTTTTCCTTTTGTGGCTTATGATTGCCACTGCAAATGGCTCAGATTGCCATTGATTTACTGGTTTTTGACAGCGCACGCCACCAGCGAAGGCAAAGTCCTCCCAACCACCTTCGCATAGACTAACACTTTAAGAGCCTAACAAAGCAATATCGCCTCGCCAGCTCTTTTATAATTCTTCCGAAGTGAAACCGAATTCGATTTCTTCCTTGGTGAAAAACACCTTCAGATCATTCGACCTCATGAGCGCAAAAAACGCATCACATTCGCTGGCTGTCACCGCCATGGTCAATCTCTGCGGCGGATCTTGCATATCGAAATAGCCGTTGGAATGGTAGCGACCATCATGGCCGAACCCTTCTTGGGCCGTAGACAGCGTTGCACCACGAATGCCCAACTGCATAGCCTGATCAATAATCCAGCGTGCAAGAGGGCGATCTTCATGCTCTCGGCTACGCTGCATAAATAGGGTAATAAGAAATCCTTTAGTCATGAGACCCCAGACGCCAATTTATAATGTTTATTGTTTGCGAGAACTTCTTGCTCGTTTGGGCGGCTTGGATAAACCATGCTCAACTGCGGGCAGGTCAATTGTCTTTGCGCCAGGCAAAGACAAGATCGTGAAAGAAGCTCCAACACTATCGGACTTCAAAAGCCAAAAGGCAACAAAAAATCTGACAAAAGTCTGATTATTGTCACTGGTAATATTATCAATAGGAAAACGGAGCCGCAGCCCCGTTTTCCGACATGACGATTGTCTCTATCAAGCTTCCTTGGCTGCCTCGAGCACGAGGTCGGCCTGTCGCCCCGTCAGCTCCTGCATGTGATCGAAGGAAGCTTCATAAGAGGCAACACCGGCGGAGATAGATCTCAACTCGATGATCAGATCACTGATCTCGGATTGCGGCATCAGACTTTCCACGACGTCCCAGCCTTCCCAACCGGGCCGGGCATCATAGCCCATCAACTGACCACGCCTGCCAGCCACGATAGTGTTGACCTTGGGCGTTACATCATTGGGCACAGCGATCTTCACATTCACGATTGGCTCCAGCAGCACCGGGCTACATTGCGGCAGCCCCTCACGCATGGCCAACGTGCCTGCCGAGCGGAAGGCCTGATCGGAGCTATCCACGGTATGGTAGGACCCGTCACTAAGATTGACCGCCAGGTCGACAACTTCAAAGCCCAGCGGTCCCTTGATCAACGCATCCTTGATGCCATTCTCGACAGAGCCGAAATACTGCTTGGGCACAACGCCCCCAGTGATGCTCTCGCTAAACTGAAAGCCCTCTCCACTGGACAAGGGTTTGATCTCGATAACCACATCCCCAAACTGGCCATGGCCACCAGACTGCTTCTTGTGGCGCCCACGCACCGATGTTCCTTTGCGGATTGTCTCCTTGTAGGGAATGGCCGGAACATGGCTTTCGATATTGATCGAATATTTCCCCTGCAATCGCTCAAGAGCCACACGCAAATGCATCTCGCCCTGCCCGCGCAAGATCGTCTCGCTGCTATCTTGATTTTGCTCGACGATCAGAGAAGGATCCTCTTCAACCAGCTTTTGCAAGGTGGCATAGAGCTTGACCTCATCGCGATGTTCCTTGGGCCTAACGGCCATGGCAAACACCGGAGATGGCGCTTCATACATGTCGAGCTGTGCGACACCTTCCTTCGCCGTTGTCAGGGTCATGCCCGTGTGAGCATCATCCAGTTTGCCCAAGGCGATGACCTCACCAACGCCGGCAGAGCTCTCCTTGATGGTTTTCTGTCCCTGCACATGGAAGAGACCTGACACGCGGCCGATTTCCTCGCCTGCGCTTGCGAAAAAGACATCGCCATCCTTCACCGAGCCTTTCAGCACCCGCGATATGGACAGCTTGCCACCATGAGAGGTGTGAATGCTTTTCATCACCTGCAACACAGGCTCGCCATTGGGCATTTCAGGGCAACCAAGACGCTCCGCCGTATAGCCGACACCGAGCCCTTCGTGGCGCAGAACCTTCAACAGGCGCGTCACACCATTTTCCTGTTCGGCAGCCCCGATCAGCACCGGCATGACCTGCCCCTCGCGCATTTCCTTCACCAGATCGGTAAAGACCTGCTCCTTGGAGGGCTCCATATCCTCCAGCAGCATCTCCATGAGCTTATCGTCATGATCGGAAAGCGTTTCGAGCATGGAATAGCGGGCTTCCCATTCGCGCTCCTGATCATCCGCGCTCATGTCCACCAGCTCGCTGGGCGCATGCTCCTTGTAAAGGAAGGATCGTTCCAGAGCCAGATCGATATAGCCTATGGCCTGTTCGCCCTTCCAGATCGGGATCTGACGCAGCAGAAGCGGCGTGTTGGAGGCATGCTGCAAGGCCTCGACGACAGAACGCACCCGTGTCGTGCATTTGTCCAGTTTATTGATAAAGAGAATTCTGGGAATGTTGCGCTCTTCAAGCTGCCTGAGAATAACCTGCAAGGCTGGAATTTTTTTCTCGTCCGGTTCGCAAACGACGATTGCGAGATCGACGGCGGAGAGCGCTGGAAGACTTTCAAACTGAAATTCGACTGAGCCAGGGCAATCAACGAAGATATAGGGATCTCCAAGAAATTCCGTTTCGGCGATATTGGCTTCCACCGACATATGGTGCGCGCGTGCTTCCTCGGATGCATCGCCAACAGACCCTCCACTGTCGACTGATCCGAACTTGTTGATTGCACCGGTTCGCGCCAATAAGGCTTCAAGGAGAGTTGTCTTACCGCTACCAAAGGGCCCGACGATGGCTACGCAACGTGGACCCTCGACTCTTCTGCCAGCTTGTCCCATGGCAGATCCTCCTTTCTGTTTTCTGCATGATGTCCGGCACCAGCCTGATCAACTGCTCTCATGGGATCAGCCATCAGCTCCTCCTGGTGTTTTCTTGTAAGTTTGACCCTACTCCTCTTGCCTTGAATAAACGCGCCAAACTGTCAAAAAGCGCGGACAGTACTCTTTCAGCTTAAACGAGATTTGCCCTGTCTGTTTGATCAAACGCAAAAGAATCCGAGATTGCATTATGGACTCACTGCAATTTGACGGTTTGATGACAGCCCTTCGTCTAAGACTAATCTTTCGTCTATAAGACGAATTATCTAGTTGAATTAAAAAGGAAATATCGCTTCAGCATCGAGCCCGAATCCGCTCTCAAGCCCAGAGCTGACAGCAGGAACAGACAGCCGACGCAACCGAAAGCCTCGAACCGACTGAGCCGAGTGGCTCACATAAACAAAAAGGGGCACCTAGGTGCCCCTTCTCGATATCAAAGATCAATTTTGGCCAGTCTCCCTGGCAGCATCCCTTATTTGAGGGAAGCGCAGAATTTCTTGATGCGTGCGCAAGCCTCAGTCAGAGCCTCGGTTGACGTCGCATAGGAAATACGGAAGTTCGGACCAAGACCGAAAGCAGAGCCCTGCACAACGGCAACGCCTTCCGCTTCCAAAAGCTCGGTTACGAAATCTTCGTCGGTTTCAATCACCTTGCCGGATGGAGCGGTTTTGCCGATGCAATCCGCGCAAGACGGATAGACATAGAAAGCCCCTTCAGGCATCGGGCAGGAAATACCTTCGCAGTCGTTAAGAGCGTTTACCACCAGGTCACGACGCTGCTTGAACACTTCTGCGCGTTCGGCGATGAAATCCTGCGGACCGTTCAGAGCTTCAACAGATGCATACTGCGAAATCGAGCTCGGGTTGGAGGTCGACTGGGACTGCAACTTGGCCATTGCCTTGATCAGTTCAACAGGTCCACCAGCATAGCCAATACGCCAGCCAGTCATGGCATAGGCCTTGGAAACACCGTTCACCGTCAGCGTACGATCATAGAGCTTTGGCTCGATCTGGGCTGGTGTGGTGAATTTGAAGTCGTCATAAACCAGATGCTCATACATGTCATCGCTCATGATGAGAACATGAGGATGCTTGAGCAGAACATCGGTGAGCGCCTTCAGTTCGGCTTCCGAATAGGCTGCACCTGACGGGTTGGAAGGGGAGTTGAAGATCAGCCATTTGGTTTTTGGCGTGATCGCAGCGTCCAGCGCTTCCGGCGTCAGCTTGAAGGTTGCCTTGTCAGCTTCCACGACAACAGGCTCGCCACCGGCAAGCAGCACCATGTCTGGATAGGACACCCAATATGGGGTCGGAATAAGAACCTCATCACCCGGGTTCAGGGTGCAGACCAGTGCGTTATACAGCACCTGTTTGCCGCCGGTACCGACCGTGATCTGGTTTGGCTGATAATCAAGACCGTTTTCACGTTTGAATTTGGCGCAGATGGCCTCTTTCAATTCAGGCAGACCGTCAACAGCAGTGTATTTGGTCTTGCCTTCATTGATGGCCTTGATCGCAGCAGCCTTGATATTGTCCGGTGTATCGAAGTCCGGCTCCCCGGCACCAAGACCGATGACGTCACGTCCAGCGGCCTTCAGTTCCCGAGCTTTGTTGGTGACCGCAATGGTCGCGGATGGTTTCACGCGCGAAAGCTGCTCGGCGATAAAGCTCATTGAGCCCTCCAAATTTTCAGCTAAAAAAAAGACAAACGGACTTACAGGCTGGCATAATTACCAAGCCAGTCCGCCCGCGCACCCTAGTGCAGCCCTGAAGACAATTCAAGGCAATCCGGGCAAGATTTGGCCGTTTTCGCCTTCTGGACGTCGAGAATCTTGCGCACAAATGTATCCAACTAACAAGGGGATGCCTACATTTGTTTCAAGCTACAGGAAATTCCGTAGATCATGCGTTGCAGCGTCCGCTCACACTCTCCTAATAAGATTAGGCAGACCGCCCAATCCCGCCGCTTTTGCCACAGATGCGACATTCTGTCCAACATTACAAATCTGTAATTTTCTAATCTTGCAATATATTGGATTACGGACCGGGCGAGTCTGGCGCCCCAATTCCAGATTGCGCATGCGCCCGCCAAGCGCCCCTGCGCACAGGCTCGAACTGATCATGGGACAGCCCTCCGACTCTCCCTGATCGGACATACTGCATCCGTTGGGAGGACCAAATGACGGACCATGCAGCCTTTAGGGGCTTGGGAATTGCCTTCAGACATCTGTCTGCGGCAATCCTGCTGACTGCACTAGCATCCATATCAGGACCGGTGATTGGATGGAGCAACGCCAATGCTTCCCCCACCGCCGCAAACAAAACAGAAAGCACAAATCAATCTGCCGAAAAGCAGATCACGGGCAAGAAGCCCGGTGAAACCGCTGACCACAGCAAATTTGAAATTCTGCAACAGGATTTCAAAAGTGGCCCCGAGGTCACCAAGGCCTGCCTCTCCTGCCACACCGAAGCGGCCACTCAGGTGCATGATTCCATTCACTGGAAATGGGAATATGACAACGAGAAAACCGGCCAGAAGCTCGGCAAGCGTTATGTCATCAATGCCTTTTGCGGCAATGTCGCCTCCAACGAGGCCCGTTGCACCTCTTGCCATGCAGGGTATGGCTGGAAAGACATGCGCGAAAATCCCCCTTCCGCACCGGAAGCGGTGGATTGCCTCGTCTGCCATGCAGACACGCAATATTACAAGAAGTTCCCCACCAAGGCCGGTCTGCCGGTCACCGAACCAACCATGTTTGGTGGCAAGCCCTTCAAGGTCTCCAACCTGATTGAAGCGGCCCAGTCCGTCAGTCTGCCCCAGCGCGACAATTGCGGCTCCTGCCATTATTATGGCGGCGGCGGCGATGGCGTCAAACATGGTGATATCGACAGTTCGCTGGACAATCCATCCGTTGATCTGGACGTACATATGGCGGCTGATGGCGGCAACATGGCCTGCTCAGCCTGCCATTCCGGCTCTGGCCATGTCTGGCCCGGCTCTCGCTATGACATGGATGCCAAACCGCAGGCTCGCGACGAAGAAGGCAAGAAGCTTCCTTCCTTCGCCATGCGCCGGATGAATGAAACCGCTTCCTGTGAGAGCTGCCACACAGACGCTCCTCATCAGGGCAAGACGCTGGAAGCCATCAAGCTGAACAACCACACCGATACGGTCGCCTGCCAGACCTGTCACATTCCCGAATTCGCACGCGGTGGCGTTGCCACCAAGATGCTCTGGGACTGGTCAACGGCAGGCAAGCTGAAAGACGGCAAACCATTCGCGATCAAGGATGACAAGGGCCACCCCAGCTACGATTCCAAGAAGGGTGACTTCATCTATGAAGAGAATGTCCAGCCGACCTACAGCTGGTTCAACGGCAAGGTCAACTATGTCACCGACGAGGATAGGCTTGATACGACCCAACCGGTGGTGCTGAACGCTCTTGGCGGCAGCGCGGAAGACGAGAATGCCCGCATCTGGCCCTTCAAGCTGATGCATACCAAACAACCCATCGACGCTGAAAACAAGAAGCTGGTCTATATGCATCTGTTCGGCAAGGACGCCAATGCCTTCTGGAAGAATTTCGATTGGGCGAAGGCCATTCAGGGCGGTCAGGACTATATGGGCAAGGACTATTCGGGCAAATTCGAGTTTATCGAAACCCGCATGTGGTGGCCCATCACTCACATGGTTGCCCCCGCGAACAAGGCCGTCCAGTGTGACGAATGCCACGTCAAGGGTGGACGCCTTGAGAATATAGAAGGGGTCTATATTCCGGGGCGCGACGACCTTCCTCTGATCAGCTGGCTGGGCTACGGCCTGATCATCCTGACCATTCTGGGCGTTGCTATCCACACCATCTTCCGCTTCGCCACGCGCAAACAGCGCAATCATTAAGGAGGACAGACTCATGACGGACATCTCTTCTGCCTCTGGCCCTGCGGCAAGCAAAGCCAAAGAGGCAAAATCCAAGGTCTTTCATCGCAAGGTGAAAAACTACAGCCGATATGAACGCTTCTGGCACTGGTCGCAGGCGATCCTCATTTTCGTGCTGGCCTTCTCCGGCTTTACGGTGCATGGAACGATCCGCTTCATTCCCTTCCACTCTGCGGTCATGATGCATGACATCGCTGCCTTTGTTCTGATCTTCCTGTGGCTGTTTACAGCCTTCTGGACCTTCACCACAGGACAGTGGCGTCACTTTGTGCCAACCAACGCAGGGCTATGGGAAGTCATCATGCATTATCTCGTTGGCATGATGCGCGGCCAGCCCCATCCCTATAAACGGACTCTCAGCCGCAAGCAGAACCCGCTGCAGTCCTTTGCATACTTCTCCATCATGACGTTGGTCGGGCCACTCCTCTGGCTCTCCGGGCTTGCCTATATGTTTTATAGCTTCTGGGCTGGGAACTCCGGCAACCACGAGATCTTCAGCCTCGTGGTGCTGCTCCACCTCATAGGAGCGTTCCTGATGGTCGCTTTCGTGATTGGTCATATCTATATGGTCACCACGGGCAAAACCTTGATCCACTATACCAAGGCCATGATCACCGGCTTTGAGGATATGGAACTGACCGAAGCAGAAGTCACCTACCTGGAAGCACATGAACCAGACCGCATCAAATAGCGGCGTAGCACCGAGCAAACTTTCAAAGGCCGTGGGCGCACCCTGCGGCCTTTTCTTACATGCGCAAAAATACCTACAACTTACCGCGCGTGACAACATGTCTCATCTACTTAATTCGAATATCCAAAATAAGCATTTTATAGTCTTGTTTAAAGAGACCTGTCGGAACCGGTCCGGAGCCGATTCCGCATTTTACGACAACCAGATCAGTTTCTGCCGGGAAAACTGATCTTCTTGCCTTTTGCATTTGTTCGGAGGACCACATGGCGAACTTTGCATCTAAGGGCAGACGGCCGCATATCAAAGCCCTCAGAGGCCTTGTTATGGCCGTGTCTGCCCTTTCTTTTGTATCATTGCTATCCCTGTCCAACATCGAAGCCCTTGCGGCATCCGGACAGGAAACACTCCCCCATTCCCCCGTTAATGCAGATGCCAAGGCGTCAGCATTGCAACTGTCCGGCAAACCAGCTGGCGGCACGGCAGACCATTCCAAGTTTGAAATTCTGCAACAGGATTTCAAATCCGGCCCTGAGGTCACCAAGGCTTGCCTCTCCTGCCACACGGAAGCAGCCGATCAGGTGCAGCACACCCTGCACTGGAAATGGGAAACCAAGAATGAGGCCACTGGCCAGACCCTCGGCAAGCGCACCGTCATCAACAGCTTTTGCGGCAATGTCGCCTCAAACGAGCCGCGCTGCACATCCTGCCATGCAGGGTATGGCTGGGAGGATATGCGCCAGCCTCCCCCTTCCGACCCCGAAGCAGTCGATTGCCTCGTCTGTCATGCGGATACAGCGCTTTACAAGAAATTCCCCACCAAGGCCGGTCACCCGCTTTATGAACCGACCCCGTGGAACGGCAAGATCGTCCAGCCGCCAAATCTCAGCATGGCAGCTCAGTCGGTCACCAATCCGCAACGTGAGAATTGCGGCTCCTGCCACTATTATGGCGGCGGCGGTGACGGCGTCAAACATGGGGATCTGGACAGTTCCCTGAACCATCCCGATGCTGCCCTTGACGTGCATATGAATGCAGACGGCCTCAACATGGCCTGCACAGCCTGCCATTCAGGCTCCGGCCACCAATGGCCCGGCTCGCGCTACAGCACCGAGGCAAAACCCACTACAATCACCAACGATGGTGAGGAAACCAAGACCGCCAAAATCCGCTCCCTCGATCAGCATGCCGGCCTGATGGAACCGTCCGCCTCCTGCGAGAGCTGCCATTCGGCGCGCCCGCATGATGGGAATGACATCATGGGCATCAAGCTCAATGATCATACCGACACGGTCGCCTGCCAGACCTGCCATGTGCCCGAATTCGCTCGAGGGGGTGTTGCCACCAAAACCCTTTGGGACTGGTCAACGGCTGGCAAGTTGAAGGATGGCAAGCCCTACAAGGTCATGGATGAGCATGGCCATCCCAGCTACATGTCCGAGAAGGGCGATTTTGAATATGCCGAGAATGTCCAGCCATTCTATTCATGGTTCAATGGCGAGACGACATGGACCCTGCTCGACGACACAATCGACCCGACCAAGGTTGTCGAGATCAACGCCCTTGGCGGATCAGCCACCGATGGCAAATCCCGCATCTGGCCATTCAAACGCATGCATTCGCGTCAGCCATATGACAAGGCAAACAATCAGCTGGTCTATAACCATGTCTTCGGCAAGGACGACACGGCTCTCTGGACCAATTTCGACTGGGACAAATCGGTGCCTGCTGCCATGGAGTTCATCGGCAAGGACTTCTCCGGCGAGTTGGGCTTTGTCGATACCTACATGTATTGGCCGATCACCCATATGGTCGCCCCCAAAGAACAGGCTGTGCGCTGCACCGAATGCCACGCCAAGGAAGGACGGCTCGACGGCATCACCGGAATCTACATGCCGGGACGTGACAATTTCAAATGGCTCGACTGGATTGGTTATGCCGCCTTCGGGCTGACTTTGCTGGGCGTTCTGATCCACGCCTTGCTGCGCATCATCTTTCGCAATCGCAAGACACAGGCTTGAGGAGACATTATCATGACTGACATACCGTCTTCTGCCCAATCAGAAGAATTGGCCAACAAGCCCGACGTCAAAAAGCGGGCCGTGAAAATCTATACGCGCTATGAGCGTTTCTGGCATTGGTCCCAGGCCCTGCTGATCTTCATTCTGGCCTTTTCGGGCTTCAATCTGCACGGCTCACTCACGCTGGTACCTTTTCCGCTGGCGGTCATGGTCCACACCTATGCAGCCATTTTGTTGCTGCTCTTGTGGCTCTTCACCACCTTCTGGAACTTCACCACAGGGCAGTGGCGCCACTATCTGCCCCAGAACAAGGGACTGTTCGCGGTGATCAAATTCTATGCCTATGGCATCATCACCGGCGCCCCGCACCCCTACTCGAAGAGCCTTAATCGCAAGCAGAATGCCCTGCAGTCTTTGGCCTACCTGACCTTCATGGTCATCATCGGCCCGGCCCTGTGGCTCTCGGGCATTGCCTATCTGCTCTACGGCCTTTGGGAAAACATCCAGAATGGCCAGCAGATCTTCACTCTGGTGGCCTTTGTGCATACGGCAGCAGCCTTCGCGATGATCACCTTTGTCGTCATCCATGTTTATATGACGACCACAGGCAAAACGGTGTTCCACTATATCAAGACCATGATCACCGGCTACGAGAAGATCGAACTGACACCCGCAGAAGAAGCCTATCTGGAAGAGCAGCAGCCGGGCATGCTGAAAAAAGACACCCAATAGCCAAAGCAAAAACCCAAGGCAAAATAACCAAAGAAAAAGCCGCAGCGAATGCCGCGGCTTTTTCTTTGGATTGAGTGATCAAGGCATCGAGCGATGCCTCGTCCTTGTTGCATCATTCAAAGGCTGTGCCGGGCTTGACGCCGATTTTCTTCAAAATCATGGCGGCCGGACAAAAACCGGTAAAAGCAGACTGCATCATGTTGGCGCCAACGAAGACCGTCAGCCAGATAAACAGCGGATGAACATAGACCGTCAGAACGACGGACAGCAGGACCATGAAGCCTGCAAATGCGAGAATGGAACGATCGAGCGACATTTTAGAACTCCATTAAATTAGAACTTGCGAATATACATAACAAACAACGTCCATAAGGTAAAGAGGAAAGATCAGGGAAGCTGCTGAGGCAAGCTGTCGCGCCCATCCAAAGGTCTCATAGCCATCACATACAATTGTACCAAGCGCCCCGAAATTGTCACAATATTGATCCCTTTGCGCCCTCTTTCACGCAAATCCGGGCCGCAATCCCGTGAGACAGTATCATTGGACCAACCCTGCCACGGGATTTAAAACAATGACATTGCCTGACACCAACGCAAATGACCGGACAAGCGACAGGAAAAGAAAGCGCCATACAATAGAACTGAGCGCCTATGCCGAACGCAAAAGTCCCATTTCAAGAATTTTTAAGCTCTGGATCGGAGCCTATGCATTTGCGATCTGTGCAGCTCTCGTCATAGCCTTCGGAAAGCCAGCCCATTCGGCCCCTTCACAAATATCTACCGTGCAGGACACCCCCACGGCGCAGCCACTGCTTCTCACCCCCGATGACATGCAATCGGGCGGCTTGTTGTTCAAGGCCAAGGAAGCGGGCAAATATATCGAGGCGCCGAAGGTGGCGACCGACATCAAGATCGATGTCACCGGACCGATCGCCCGCGCTGTGGTTACGCAGAAATTCCTCAACCCGAGCGACGCCTGGGTCGAGGGCATCTATGTTTTCCCCCTGCCAGACACCGCCGCCGTGGATGAATTGCGAATGAAAATCGGCGAGCGCATGATCGAAGGCCAGATCAAGCCCAAAGAAGAAGCCCGCCAGATTTACGAAACCGCCAAACAGCAAGGCAAGAAAGCCAGCCTGCTGGAGCAGCATCGCCCCAATCTCTTCACAAACGCTGTCGCCAATATAGGTCCGAGGGATTCCATTACCATCCAGATCGAGTATCAGCAGAGCATTCCGCGCAAGGATGAAGAATTCTCCCTGCGTGTGCCGCTGGTCGTCGCGCCGCGTTACAATCCCCTCGACAATCCCCTCGACAAGCCCCTCAAGCCCGTCATTGATCTCAAGCCCAACCAGTCCGACAATGCGAGCGGCTGGGGTACGACAGATCCGGTTCCTGATCGCGAGGCGATCACCGCCCCCGTGCTGGACCCGAAAACAGAGGGCAAGAGCAATCCTGTTACACTCAGCATCAAGCTGAAGGCCGGTTTCCCTCTCGATAATGTCGTCAGCCACTATCATGATGTGGTGGTAAAGCCCGAAGGCAGCGACACCATGACCCTCTCGCTAAAGGGTGAAGCCGTACCAGCCGACAAGGACTTCCTGCTCACATGGAGTGGCAAGCCAAGTGAAACGCCCAATCTTGGCCTCTTTACCCAGACCCTCAAAGACGACCCCAACCAGCGGCAGACCGGCGATGGGCAAAGCAAGGACGCCAGAGATGAAAATGAGGAAGAGGAAAGCCTGCTGGAAAGCGAAGCAGAACAGTATCTGCTGGCCTATATCACTCCACCTTACAAACTGGCGACCGAGCTTAAGGTACCCCCACGCGAAGTGATTTTCGTCATCGACCAATCTGGCTCCATGGATGGCCCCTCCATCCGGCAGGCACGCGAGAGCCTGATCGAAGCGCTGGGCCAGCTCAAGCCGGAAGACACCTTCCAGATCATCCGTTTCAACAATGACATGGCGCAGCTCTTCCCTTCGCCCCAACCGGCAGATAAAGAGCATATTGCCACCGCGCGCTATTGGGTGGCAGCAATTGAAGCAAACGGCGGCACGGAAATGTTGCCCGCCATGCAGGCCGCCCTAAAGGATCAAAATCCCGATTCACCGACCCTGCGTCAGGTTATTTTCCTCACCGACGGTGCCATCGGCAACGAGCGCCAGCTGTTTGAAACCGTCAAATCCGGCATGGGCCGCTCTCGCATCTTCACGGTCGGCATCGGATCTGCCCCGAACAGCTTCTTCATGTCCCGCGCAGCAGAAGTCGGACGCGGCACCTTCACCCAGATCGGCAATATCACCGAAGTGAAGAGCAAGATGGCAGAGCTTTTCACCCAGCTCACCACGCCAGTCGCCACCGACCTCAGCATCACCTTTGCTAACGGCAAGGATATCGAGGCCTCTCCGAGTGCGTTGCCAGATCTCTATAAGGGAGAGCCGGTTGTGGTTGCCTTCAAGGGCAAAGATCTGGGTCAGGAACTGACCCTTACAGGCCGTTTTGACAACCAGCCATGGTCTATGACTGTCGACATCACCAAGGCTGCCCCATCCGATGCAATCGATAAATTGTGGGCCCGAGGCAAGATCCGCCAGTTGGAGAATGAACGCCTGCTTGCGACAGATCCGGCGTCTTTCGACAAGGGGATCGAAGCCCTCGGACTCACACATCATCTGGTCACGCGCCTGACGAGCCTCGTCGCCGTCGACGTCACCCCATCACGCCCGCAAAATCAGACATTGGACAGCAAGAAGGTTCCACTGAATCTCCCCGATGGCTGGAAAATGGAAAGCGTGTTTGGTGAGAGTGCTCCGATGATGGACACCGGCATTGATGCTGCCATTGCCCCGGCACCTCAGGCAGGCAACCGCACGGCCGGTCTGATGACGCTTGCTCCCGCCGCCATGAAGGCCATGAAAGTGGCTTCAGCCCCCCAGAGCGGCCCCGCTCAGGTTGCCCTTGCCCCGACCGGCGGCAACCAGATTCTTCTCCCCAAGACCGCAACGCGGTCGGATCTTCTCATCCTCCTGGGTATCGCCCTGCTGACCCTGGCCGGTGTCCTGATGGCATGGATACAATGGCGGAAGATCCGACCGGAGTTGCGCTAGGTCTGTCCTTAGAGTAGCAGCCTGCGCGTGGGCTTCGGTCCACGCGCCTTTTTCTCACATTCTCAAAAAAACGCACACACCAAGGACAGTATGGAAAAACCAGCCCCCAGCCCCACGCAGTTTAAAATAGGCGCAGTCAGCGCCATGGCTCTTGGACTGCTGGGGCTGGGGTTACTCATTTGGGGAAGCTGGATCCCCGTCAAGGCCGAACTCGCTCAATATCTGCTGGAGAGGGCGTGGCAGCAGAGCAAGAGCGATGGCGCGCCCCACAAGGCATGGCCATGGGCAGACAGCTGGCCAGTTGCCAAACTGACCATCCCGGACCTTGATTTTGAAGCGATCATTCTCAAGGAATCCGGCGGCGAAGGCCTCGCCTTCGGTCCGGTTCTGCTAGATCAGTCCGCCCCGCTGGGCCAACGGGGAACGAGCGTCATTTCGGCGCACAGAGATACCCATTTCAAGGCTCTTGCCAATTTGCAAGTTGGCATGCAGGTGTCGCTGGAGCCAATGCACGGCCCGACTTTGCATTACACCATCGATGCCAGCCGCATCGCCCGCTGGGATCAATCCGGCCTTGTCAGGAATACGCTGAGTTCTTCACTCGTCCTCTCTTCCTGCTGGCCATTTGATGGCCTTACCAGCGGCCCCTTGCGCTTCATCGCCGAGGCCACGCCAGACCGTAAAACAGCTCAGTTGATCCGCTAAAACGCAGCAGTTTGAACGGGCGGCAGCATGCCAAGCCAATCCATCAAAATTCTTGCTTGATTGATGAATAGAATTCGGTTGCAGTGGTGAGACTCTTGCCTTAGAAATCGGTCATTCTTGCTGGCGCCACGCCCGCATTTCCCCCTCCTCACACTGGAAAGCTGCAATCAATGCCAAGAATGACCGCCAACCTGTTGTTGCTGACCGCTGCCATCGTTTGGGGTGCGGCCTTTGTCGCCCAGTCCACTGCGATGGAGTCCATCGGTCCGATGAACTTCACAGGCGTGCGCTTCCTTCTTGCGACCTTGGCTGTAGCACCCTTTGCCTATTTCGAACGGCGTAGGGTGAGCAATCCGATCCCTCTGCCGGTGATCGGCAAGGGCATTCTGGTGGGCGTTGTATTCTTTTCTGGCATGGCGTTCCAGCAATTCGGCTTTGCCACGACATCGGTCACCAACGCAGGCTTTCTCACAGCTCTCTATGTTCCCCTGACACCGGTCATCGGTGTTCTGATTTTCCGCAGTTGGCCAACCCCGATCATCTGGCCGATTGTAGCCATCTCTGTGCTTGGTGCCTATTTGCTGGCAGGCAGTCTGGAAACCATGAAAGAGGGCGACATTCTTATGCTGTTCAGCGCTCTGTCATGGGCGTTGCAGATCATCTTCGTGGGACGCATGGTCAGCAAATATGGCAACCCGTTGGCTTTTGCCTTCCTGCAGTTTGCCACCGCTGGCGTACTCGGCTTCCTTGGTGGATTGCCTTTTGAGACAATGGACCTGTCCAGCCTTCAGGGCGCCTGGTTCCAGATCATCTATACCGGCGTTTTCTCCGGTGCCCTTGCTTTCGGTCTGCAAGCCATCGGGCAGCGCTACACGCCGCCTGCGGACGCCGCAATCATCCTGTCCGGCGAGAGTGTATTTGCCGCCATCTTCGGCGCTCTGTTGTTGAGCGAACGCCTGACGTCAACCCAGTATCTGGGCTGCTTCCTGATCTTCTCCTGCATTCTGCTGGTCGAGCTTTTGCCGCAGATCCAGAAGCGCCTGCGTCGCGCAAAAAAGAAAACCGAAGCCACGGACACAACAGAAGCCTCAGCCGACATTCCGGCCTGACGCAAATCGCTCAATCAAAGCAAACAAGAGACAGACAACAAAAAGACCGCTGCTCAAAAGAACAGCGGCCAAGGATGCCTTCCACACGGGAAACCAGGAGGTTGGTTACTCAGTTCTTGATCTTGGCGATGTCCAGCAGACTCAAAACGGCCTTTTCATAATATGGCTCGGTCTCGCCCTTACGGATTTTGCGCAGGAAATATTTCTCAAAGGCGATCTTGGCCAGATGCACCCATTTACCCTGCCCTGAATAGTTGGTGTTGCGCGGCGGAATCTGCGGCATGGCCACAAAGGCCAGCCCTGAATCGCCAAAGTCGGCAAGACAGATCGCGTTCCAGGTCGCTTCATGGGTCGGCTCTTTATCCGCCAGAATTTCACCCAGATTCTTGGCCGATGCCGTGACCATAGATTCGATCATGTAACCGGTTTTCGGCACACCCACCGGCACCGGGGTCGCCTCATAAGGCGGAATGGCGATGCAAACGCCGATGCCGAAAATATTGGGATATTTCGGATTGCGCTGATGTTTGTCGACAATGACAAAGCCGCGCGGATTGACCAGCCCTTCGATACCTCGCAGCGCTGGAATACCGCGGAAAGCTGGCAGCATCATGGAATGCTTGAAGGGCAACTCATGCTTTTTCTTCTCGTTCCCGTCAGCGTCAACCTCGGTGACATACATCATGCCTTCTTCGATCTTGTCGACCTTGGCATTGGTGATCCATTTCACGGTCCGGTCGCGCATGGCCGATTCCAGCATGCCCTTGGTGTCACCCACGCCGCCAAGGCCCAGGTGGCCCACATAAGGCTCCGAGGTCACAAAAGTCATGGGCACCTTGTCACGGATTTTGCGCTTGCGCAGATCGGTGTCGAAAATCATGGCTGTTTCATAGGCGGGGCCATAGCAGGATGCCCCCTGCACGGCACCCACCACAATCGGGCCAGGATCAGCACAGAAGGCTTCCCATTTCTCATGCCCTGCGGTCGCGTGGTCAACATCGCAAACAGAAATGGTGTTGCCCTCTGGGCCCAAGCCCTCGATCTCGTCAAAGGCAAGCTCAGGACCCGTTGCGATCACCAGATAATCATAGGAAACCGATGAGCCATCTTCCAGACCGACAGTGTTATTCTCAGGATCAAGGCTCGTGGCGGCGGAGCAGATGAAGTCCACCTTATTCTTTGGCAAAACCGTTGCCAGATCGAGTGTGATGTCCTTCTTCTTGCGCCATCCCACGGCGACCCATGGATTGGATGGTGTGAACTGGAAAAACGGCTTGTTTGAAATCACGGTCACCTTACCAGCCTTCGACAGTTGCTGGCGGATCTCATAAGCTGCTGAAAGGCCGCCCAGGCCTCCTCCCAAAACCACTACATGCGTCATATTCTCTCCCTTTCAGCACCCTTCCCCCCGGAATGAGGCGCTCCTCGCAATCAATTGCATCCCTTTTATTTTAGTTATTTCGAATATTAGGACTATTTAATACAAAGAGAAATAATCAATTCGGCTGATGTGCTTTGGAGGGACAAAAGGGCCATCGGAAAAATTTTGCCAAGCCCCCTTCATATTCTCGCTTTGTTCCCTTACATTGTGCTTAAACAGCTCCGAGAGGTAAGCACATGGCGTCCAAGAAACAGGAAGAGGCTGATAAGCAAAGTGGGTTGGGCGAAGCGCCTCAAGCCTCCTTTGAAGGAGCCCCGCTTTCTGACTCGATTGCAGACTGGGCTGACGAAATCGCTCAGGCCGCCAATCTGGATGCCAAGCCCAAACCAGCACCGAAGCCTAAGAGCGCCAGCAAAAAGCCCGCTGCCAAGCGCAGCAAGAAAGCTGACGACCAGAAGGCCTCCGCCCGAGACCGCGCTGCCGGCGGGCTGAATCCGGTTGCCGGTCTAGACATCTCGCTCGAGAAAGCTGAAGAGCTGGAACGTGTCACCAAGGAGCGCAAGAAGGCCCAGAAGAAAAAGGGCAAGAATGACGACCGCTCGGGCGTCACAGAGACCGTGCGCGCGCTGGAATCCCTCATCGAGCATGGCCGACCGGAATTCATGGATTCTGAACCATGGCGCCCTCACCGTCCGGATCGTCCGGAAAAATCGGAAGGCGGCGTTTCCTTCGAGTTGAAAACCGAATATGAACCGGCGGGCGACCAGCCAACTGCAATTGCCGATCTGCTGGAAGGCATCGGTGATGGCGAAGCAACGCAGGTTTTGCTCGGCGTTACCGGTTCGGGCAAGACCTTCACCATGGCGCAGGTGATCGCCCAGACCAACCGCCCTGCTCTGATCCTTGCGCCCAACAAGACCCTTGCAGCCCAGCTCTATGGAGAGTTCAAGAGCTTCTTCCCCAACAACGCGGTGGAATATTTCGTTTCCTACTACGATTATTACCAGCCGGAAGCCTATGTGCCGCGCACCGACACCTTCATCGAGAAAGAAAGCACGGTCAACGAACAGATCGACCGTATGCGCCACTCGGCGACCCGCGCCGTGCTCGAGCGCGACGACGTGATCATCATCGCCTCGGTCTCCTGTATCTACGGTATCGGCTCGGTGGAAACCTACACCGAAATGAGCTTCAAGATCGAGACCGGCGACGAGATCGACCAGAGCCAGCTGATGGCCGATCTGGTGGCGCTGCAATATAAGCGCAACGACATGGATTTCCATCGCGGCTCATTCCGGGTGAATGGCGATGTGGTCGAGATTTTCCCGGCCCACTATGAAGACCGTGCCTGGCGCATTTCCTTCTTCGGTGACGAGGTTGAGGAAATCAAGGAATTCGACCCGCTGACCGGTCAGAAAATGGGCGAGCTTGAGATGATCAAGCTCTACGCCAACTCGCACTATGTGACCCCGCGCCCGACGCTTAATCAGGCGATCAAGAGCATCAAAAAGGAGCTCAACGAGCGCCTTGCCGAGCTGGAAGCCCATGGCCGCCTACTAGAAGCCCAGCGTCTTGAGCAGCGCACCCGCTTTGATCTGGAAATGATGGAAGCAACCGGCGCCTGTCAGGGCATCGAGAACTATTCACGCTATCTCACAGGCCGCCTGCCCGGAGAGCCACCGCCAACCCTGTTTGAATATCTGCCCGACAACGCGCTCATCTTTGTCGATGAGAGCCACGTGACCATCGGCCAGCTCGGCGCCATGTATCGCGGCGACTTCCGCCGCAAGGCAACGCTGGCCGAATATGGCTTCCGCCTGCCAAGCTGCATGGACAACCGTCCCTTGCGCTTTGAGGAATGGGACGCCATGCGTCCACAGACTGTGGCGGTTTCCGCAACGCCGGGCAACTGGGAAATGGAAGAAGCCGGTGGCGTCTTTGCCGAACAGGTCATTCGCCCCACCGGCCTGACCGATCCGATCATCGAAATCCGCCCCGCAAAGACGCAGGTTGACGATCTGCTCGGCGAGGTCAAGGAAAAGGCGGCGCAGGGCTACCGAACGTTGGTGACGACCCTCACAAAGCGCATGGCTGAGGATCTTACCGAATATCTGCATGAGCAGGGCGTGCGCGTGCGCTACATGCATTCCGACGTCGACACCATCGAGCGCATCGAAATCATTCGCGATTTGCGCCTTGGGGCCTTCGACGTGCTCGTGGGCATCAACCTGCTGCGCGAGGGTCTCGACATTCCCGAATGTGCCCTCGTCGCTATTCTGGACGCCGACAAGGAAGGCTTCCTCAGATCGGAAACCTCGCTCATCCAGACCATCGGCCGTGCCGCTCGTAACGCCGACGGCAAAGTCATTCTCTATGCGGACAAGATGACCGGGTCCATGGACCGCGCCATCTCCGAGACCAATCGCCGTCGTGAAAAGCAGCTTGCCTACAACGAAGAGCATGGCATCACGCCGCAGACGGTCAAGAAGAATATCGGCGACATTCTCGGATCGGTCTATGAAAGCGATCATGTCACCGTCGACAAAGGCCTGGCCGAAGAAACAGAGGCTGGCATCGGGCACAATCTGGAAGCCCATATCGAGGATCTGGAAAGCCGCATGAAGGACGCCGCTGCCAACCTCGAATTCGAGGAAGCCGCTCGTTTGCGAGACGAAGTCAAGCGCCTGCGCGAAACCGAGCTGGCCATTGCCGATGACCCATTGGCTCGCCAGTCGGCAGTCGACGGGAAGACCGGTGGCTATCGCGGCGAACGCAAATATGGCACCTCGGCGAATATGCCGAAATCAGGCTCCAGCAAAGGAAGCCGTATCCAGCAGCCCGATCTGGACGATATGGGCCCAGGCACAGACATGCCCCGTCCCAAAGGCGCCAGCAAGGCTCCGCGCCCCAAGCGCCCAAAGAGCTGACCCGTAATCGGCAGATAAATAGTCAAAAGAAAAGGCCCCGCTTCACTCTGAAAGCGGGGCCTTTCTCATTCATCGCGTCACCCAAACGAGGCGTCCATCAGCCAATCACAATCTCGGCCAGCAGGAAGCCAACGACCGAACCGGTAACCACGGCAATCAAGCCAACTGCCATGAAGGAGTGGTTGAAGTACCATTTTCCGATCTTCGTTGTACCGGACACATCGAAGTTGACGGTGGCAATGTCGGATGGATAGTTCGGGATGAAGAAATAGCCATAAACTGCAGGCATCAACCCGATCAGCAGCGCAGGCTCCAAGCCTAGCCCCAGACCAACCGGCAACATCATGCGCGCCGTCACGGCCTGAGAGTTCACCACAACAGACACGATGAACAGCGCCAGTGCGAAGGTCCACGGATATTGGGTCACCATATCAACGATACCAGCCTGGAACTGCGGCATGGCATATTTGAAATAGGTGTCCGACATCCAAGCAATACCGAAAATGGCAATCGCGGCAACCATGCCCGACTTGAACACGACCCCGTCAGGCACCGTGCGCGGATGCGTCTTTGTGGCCAACATGATGATACCGCCAAAGCACAGCATCATCATCTGGATGACAACGGACATGCTGATCGGCTTCTCAGCTCCGGCGACAGTTCTCACCTCGGGCACCATGGCGATGAAGACAATCGTCAGAATGGCGAGGACAAACAGAAGCACGGCGTTGCGTGCGGAAGTTGGCAGAGCCTCGTTGAGAGAGGTCGCCGTGGTAGATTTGATCCGTTCCGCCCACGCTGGATCCTGCAGACGTCGCTGATATTCCGGATCTTCATTCAGTTCCTTGCCGCGACGCATGCTATAAAGCGCCATGGCAAGCGTCCCGCACAAGGTGGCTGGAACGGTAACCATCAGAATGGAAAGCAGCGTGATATCAGGATTGATATCTGACAACTGTGCCAGGTAATAGACGACCGCAGCAGAGATCGGCGAGGCTGTAATACCAACCTGAGAAGCAACCGACGCGGCTGCCATGGGGCGTTCCGGGCGGATACCATTTTTCAGAGCTACGTCACCGATAATCGGCATGATGGAATAAACCGCATGGCCCGTGCCCAACATGAAGGTCATGGTGTAGGTTACAAACGGAGCGATCAGCGTAACGCGCTTCGGGTTAGAGCGAAGCATGCGCTCGGCGACCTGCAGCATGTATTTCAAGCCACCGGCGGCTTCCAGGATAGAGGCACAGGTCACCACTGCCAGGATGATCAACATGACGGTGATGGGTGGAGACGTTGGCGGCATCTGAAAGATGAAGACTTCGATGACCAGGCCAATGCCGGACACCACGCCCAGACCGATCCCGCCAAAACGGGAGCCGATATAGAGCATGACCAGCAAAAACAGGAATTCAAGATAAAGCATCTGACGGGGTCCTTTCGGCGGCCAAATCAGGCATAGATTTCGCTGGCGATCCGCTATAAACGACTAACTTGCAACCATGCCAGCGCGTGAGACAAATGAGAATCTCAAGCGATCTCTGCAATTTTCATTTCATGTTTGCGTCGCATTAAGCGGAGATACGAGAATTTTACCAGCCGGTCTTTTACGTACATAGAAAGACTATCCACGATTATCATACGCATCGTCATTTTTTACAAGACATACGCTGAATAATGTAGCAAATCTGCAACAGTTCCGCCTTTTTCTGCTCTCAGGGCGTCCAAATCACGCATCGATTGAAAATGGCCATGTTTCGATCACACTCCCGCCCATAAGACAGATGACAAGGAGCCTCAAACGCGAGACCGACCAAGCGCAACAAACAAAGAGTGAGAAAATCAAGCGTGAACAAGATTGCATCAACCGGCATAGGCCTTATCGCGGCCACCCTGTTCCTTATGGTATTGCAGGATGTAAGCCACGCTGCAGACAAGAGCCACTGCGGGACGGCATCCTGGTATCAATTAACGACGAGAACAGCATCGGGCGAAATGGCCAACCCCACCAAGATGACGGCGGCCCATCGTTCTATTCGGTTTGGCCAGAAAATCGAAGTGACAAATATGCGCAATGGCAAAAAGGTCATTGTTCGGGTCAATGACCGCGGCCCCTTTATCAAGGGGCGCATTTTGGATGTCAGCCGTCAGGCGGCCAAGCGTCTGGGCTTCAAGAATGCCGGTACCACTAAGGTCTGCATCCGGAACGCATCATAAGGCGCCCCAAGTAATGCCACCATGGCTGGCTTCCACTAGATTGTATTTTGAAAAACAGATCCGAGCGAACGAGCAGGCTACTGACGCGCATTCGCCTGCTTGATGCGCTTCTTAGCCCCCCCGGCTTCGTCGACCAGAGCCACCAGCTCTTCTGCCTTGTCGTTGACGAGCCAGCCGTAATAATTCTCTTGGGGCCAGACTGTGCGACCGGATTTCTTCCGTTTCTCGCGCAGTTCACGAGCATGGATATCGGAATCACCGATATTGTAGAGTGTCGCCGTAATTCCAGGATTTTGCGAAATATCGACACCTGCGATGCTGCGGTAATCATCGATGGCCTTGCGGATCATCGCGGCCATAAAGGCCAGAGAAATATCCGGTTTCATGATCGCATTGTAGACCCCGGCAGCATTGTCGGCATCCAGCTTGCGAATACCAGACTTCTGATGCACCAGATCGGAAAGTTTGAGCGCCGTTAGCGGGCTGATCTGCCCCAGGCCGAAGGTCTGGCCAGCATAAATGGGCTGGAAGAACACCTTGCTGAAACGATCTCTCGGGAAGGTCTTCCCGTCCACTTTCTTGCCCTGAAAGTCCTTTTTCCAGACCGCCTGACGGCAGGACCAGAGTGAGTAAGAATCCTTGTGTTCGTCACAGGCTTCGAACTGTGGCCGCTTGAGGAAGGTCTCGATATCTTCGCCATCATAGGCGAATTTCAAATCCATGCCTGAATAGATGGCAGCCTTTGTGTAATAGGTCTGAAGATAGTCGAAAACATTGATATTGTAGGTGTGCTCACCAACAATCGCACCAATCATATGGATCGGATCGATGGAATAGACATCAGCTGCATCCTTGATTTTGGCAAGGAGCTTTTTGTCCTTCTGCAAAAGGGCATGAACCTTGTCGTATTTTTTCTCAAACGACAATTTCTGCGCCTTGGTGCGCAAATGGGATCCATTGGGGATCTTGGGCTGAACCTTCTGGCGGTTTCCCGAGGGCACCACCTGTACAGATTTGGCAAGAGCCTGCTGATCAGACAGCACAAATGCTCCAGCCAGAAATGCAAAACACACAGCCAATATGAATTTCATTTCAATGCCCAACTTTCAATGGAATCAAATCTCACCCGATTGGATTGCAACCTATCAGCAATTCGCCCATTTACGTAGTGCATTTATGCAACAGACAGCCAAGAAGCGACCATAAAACCGCCTGTTTCTACCCTTTTTCAAGACTGTAGAGGTCGTCGTTATAACTATCCATATGCTTTTGCAGCAGCGCTTGCGCATCCAGCAAGCCCTTGTTGTAAAAGATCGGCCCTAGATGGGTTGCAAGATGATCAAGGAAAAATTCGGCTTCAAACCGCCCGAGATCCAGATCGAGTTCATCACGCAGATAGTCTTGAAGGATTCCGACAAGACGCGCCTTGTCTTCCTTCGAAAAAGAAATCTCACTCATCCCTGCCTCCCGGAACGCGAAAGCACGCCCCCAGCTTGGAAGGCGTGCTCCAGAAAAGTCTCAAAGTCCCTTGAGGAATGGGTTATTCACTCGTTCGTCACCAATGGTGGAATGGTTCCCATGTCCGCAGATAAAGGCAACATCATCGCCTAGAGGCAGGATCTTGTCGCGGATGGACGCCAGAAGCGTTTCGTGATTGCCCCCCGGCAGATCCGTACGGCCGATAGAGCCATTGAACAGGACGTCTCCCATGATCGCAAAACGGGCTTCCTCATTGTAGAAAACCACATGCCCCGGCGCGTGCCCCGGACAATGCAGAACGGCAAAAGGCATACCGGCAATATCAACCGTATCCCCTTCCGTGAGCCAACGATCCGGCTCGCATGGCTTGGCCGCAGGCACACCGAACTGCAGAGCCTGATCAGCCACCCGCTCGATCAGTTCCCTGTCAGCCTCATGTGGGCCTTCAACATCGACATCCAGAGCGTCACGCAATTCTGCCGCGCCACCGATATGGTCGATATGCCCATGGGTAATCAGAATGCGCTCGACGGTTATCTTTTCATGGTCGAGCACTTGCAGGATTTTTTCCACGTCCCCACCCGGATCGATGACCACGCCTTTTCCGCTTTCCTCATCCCAGATAATCGTACAATTCTGCTGGAATGATGTTACGGGAATGATTGCAACTTTCATGTGACCAATCCTGTCTGTTCGGGGCCTGTCTCTTCGGGAAAAAATGCTCAAAAACAATTTGAGAGGTGATTGTTTCATGCATAAAGCACTTGGCTGCAAAAGCAACCGTGAATAAGCTGTCCAAAACTGGCAGCAGCAAGACTAAACTGGAGTAAAGTGGCAACATCGCGACGAGTTGAACAAATATCAAACAGCAGCAATTGGCCAATCATGGCGAGTCAGTTATTCTTTTGGCGTCACCCTCCTCAGGAGAAAGCGAAATGAGATCCGGACAGAAAATCCTTGTTAAAGCAATCGCTAATGGCATGGGCTTGTGGCTGCAAACGGTTCACGGCTTTTTCCTGCTGGCTTGTCTGGCAAGCCTCCTTTTCGCTGCAACCGTCACAGAAGGCAAGGCGCAAGAGATCCCGCAGCGCATTCTGGATAACCACCGCGCCACCATGGGCTGCTGGCTGGCAGAATTTGATGATGAAGAGCTGGCAGACAAGGCACTGATCATCCGCCTAGGGGTGCAGACATTCTATGGATTGGTCTGTGCCAGCAACCTCTATGGCGATAGCTACCGGCTTTATCAGGTGGAAGATGGCCGGGCGGAATGGGCCAATTTGGTGACCTTCCCGCAGCTCGACACGAAATTGGGCTGGTATGCGTCAACCGAGCTACAAAAACCCACATGGGACGAGAAGAAAAAGCTGCTCCGCTCCGAGTTTCCCAAACAGGGCAGCACCAGCTCCTGCCGCCAATATAGCATCTATTCCTGGCAGAAAGGCCGCTTTTACATCGCCCAGATCGGCCTCTCCGGAGATTGCGAAGAGAAGGATAATGACAAAGATCTGATCATTTATCCCTTCGTTGACGAAGTTGAGCAGGGCGAAGCATCCGGCATAGTAACCCAAGAGGGTGCATCAGAAAAAAGTACGGGTGAAAAGGGCAAAGACGCCAAAGAGCAAAAATAACGCCCCTTGTCTCCCTTTCTGATGCTCATCAACCATCCGATAAACCAAAGAGAGTGCAAACTGCGCCCTGCCTGCAAGCATAGTTTGACAGGCGGCCTCTGGTAGGTCATAGCAGCGGAACCCATTACTCAACCCGATTGCCATCCAGATGAACTATCGCCATATCTATCACGCGGGCAATTTTGCCGATTGCCTCAAACATATCATTCTCACGCGCATCCTTGCCTATCTGCAAAAGAAGGATAAAGCCTGCTTTGTGCTCGATACCCATGCAGGCATCGGGGAATATGATATGTCCAGTGAAGAAGCCCAGAAGACGGGCGAATGGCAGGAGGGCATCGCGCGCCTACGAGGAACAGACAAGCGCTTCCCTCCGCTTGTTTCAGAGTGCCTGTCTGACTATCTGCGCATCATTGACGAGCTCAACCCGGATGGGGAGATGGCGCTGTATCCCGGCTCCCCCCGTCTCATCGAACAGATGCTGCGGCCTGTCGACAGGGCCACATTCATCGAAAAGCATCCCCAGGATGCCGAAACGCTGGCCATCACCATGGGTCGCAACCGACAGATCCATGTACGCGAAGATGACGGTTGGGTAGCCTTGCGCGCCGACTTGCCCCCCAAGGAGCGCCGCGGCATGGTGCTGGTCGATCCGCCTTTTGAGGAGCCAGACGAATATATCCGCATGGTTGACGCATTTCTCAAGGGCTATCGGCGCTGGTCCACCGGCATCTATTGCCTTTGGTATCCCATCAAGGCGCGACGAGACGTGGATGACGCAGCACAAATGCTGGCAGAGTCCGGCGTGGACAATATCCTGCGCGCCGAAATGATCGTTCATAAGCTCGACACAGCAAAGCGGTTGAATGGGACGGGGCTGTTCATCATCAACCCGCCCTACACATTGCATGACGAACTAAAGGCATTGTTGCCCGTGCTTGCCGACATATTCGGACAAACCGCGCATCGCTCAACCCTTGAATGGATTGCGCCACCCAAATAAAGCGCCCGTTAGCGCGCCAATCATGGCCAGCCCGAGCCCCCCAAGTCACCCATTAGATGAGGCCCAACATGAAACAAAGGTCCGCCCCTTTCCTTCCGCTCATGGCATGCCTCATTTTCTTGGCGGGCCTGGTAAGCTTCGCGGGCTCATCCCGCCCAGCGCTGGCCGATGAGGCCGGTGACTTCGACTATTACATCCTGACCCTTTCGTGGTCTCCCACCTATTGCGCCGATCAGGCAAAGCGCAATCGCGATCAGCTTCAATGCTTCTCCGAGCGGTCCTACGGCTTTGTCATACATGGTCTCTGGCCTCAATATGAGAAAGGCTATCCGGATCGGTGCCCAACCCGCTTTCGCGATCCATCTGACAAGCTGGTCTCCCAAATGCTCAAATTCTCGCCCAGCGAAAGCCTCATCCATCATGAATGGGACAAACACGGCACATGCAGCGGCCTCAATGCGCTCGACTATTTCCGCCTTGCCGTCAAAAGCTTCAAGAAGCTCAATCGACCTGAGCAGTATAAGGATCTGGCCCGCCCTCTCCTGATGACGGCAAGTCAGATCGAGCAAAGCTTTTACAACGCCAACCCAGATCTGCCCAAAGATAGCCTCTTTATTACCTGCGGTCGGCAGAAGCTGCGGGAGGTGCGCGTCTGTCTGGATAAGGCGGGCGAGCCAAGGCGCTGCAGCGCTTCTGCTCTCAAGGGACAATGCCGCTCGAAAGACAAGCTGCGTATTCTGGCGGTGCGCTAACCGCGCAACTTGGGGACTTTCCCCAATTTCACGTCAATAGTCGCCAGCAATCTGCCTCGAAGCAGACCCCAGTCCCTTTCCAGCTTGACGGATCGGCAGGAAACAGGAACAGTATTTGTGTTAACCAAATATTTGAGCCTGATTTCATGTCCAGGGTCATCATCTGGAGCGTCTGTTCCAGCGACCAAATGAAGTCTGCATTTCACTTTTCAGTTACCCGCCGCCATGCGCCGGGCCCCTCAGTCAATAGGAGCTGACAGCATGAAACACCATTTCTTTTCTTTGGCGGGCGCCTTGCTGCTCTCGGCCTTTACCGGGGCTGCCTCTGCCGCTGTTCTGCCAGAATGTGACAGTTCGAGCATTCTCTCCCGCGTGGACAGCAAACTTGCCATCGCCGAATCCAATGTCATCCAGTCGGGCGATCCGATCATCACTCTGGATCATGTCCGTCACGCCAAAACGCAAGATCTGTCCGAGCCATATTTCCCGCGCCGCTTTTGTCAGGCAACCGGCTATACCCAGCAGGGCAACAAGAAGACCATCTATTATCTGATTGAAGCCAAAGCCGGGTTTGCTGGTTATAGCTACAATGTGGAAGCGTGCATACTGGGGCGAGACCCATGGCGCGTCTATGGGGCCTATTGCCGCTCTCTGCGCTAGGAGCCTCGCGCCCTATAACGAGACTATTGATACACCGGTTCAGAAATGGATCGGTGTTTTTTTTGCACGAAAAAGAGGTATCGCTCCAACCGCTCACGCAAAGCGCGCACCTGACAGCGAAACAGCTCCGCTTACGAGCCCATTTCAGCGCTTTAATCCATTTCCGACAGACATTCTTGCGCAAGCGTGCTCTTAACCATGTCCGGAACGGGGTGAGTTGCACAAAAACGAATAAAAACAATTCATTACATTCGAAAGACTTTAAAAAACTCTCCAAAAATAATTATACATCAAGCCTTTAAATGTCCCTTGCATCTTCTTATATACTGCGGATAACTACTGCTTTGCAGAAAAAAGAGCTGCCAAATACAAAATAAAAACGGATCCAGTCCAACTCATGATGATGTACCTGTACCTCGTTGGAGGCCTCGTCTTGCTCCTAGTTGCAGGCGACCTACTTGTTCGTGGAGCAATCACGCTCGCAACACGTCTCAGCATCCCCCCACTCATCATCGGTCTGACTATCGTTTCATTTGGCACCTCCGCCCCCGAACTGATCATTTCGCTCGACGCAGCCTTTAAAGGCCTTGGCGGCATTTCCATTGGCAATGTCGTTGGCTCCAACATCACGAATATCCTGCTTGTTCTGGGCCTTCCCGCCCTGATCCGCCCGACCCAGTGTTCGGAAAGCGGCACGCGATCCAGCACGGTTTTCATGATCGCGATTTCCGTCGTTTTCTCTGCCCTCTGCCTGCAAGGGGTGCTCGATGTTACATCGGGTATCGTACTGCTCTCCCTTTTGATCTTCTTTCTCAGTTGGACCGTCTGGACATCGCGCAAGCAGCGCGGCGAACCCTGCGATCTGGTGGATGATGACCTGCTCGAAGAAGCCCCTTCCAATTTGGGTGTGGCCATTGCCTTCATCATCATCGGTTTGATCGGCTTGCCTCTGGGCGGCCATCTGACCATTGAAGGCTCTTCGACCATCGCCCGCACCTGGGGCGTATCAGAAGCGGTTATCGGCCTGACGGTGGTTGCTCTGGGCACGTCACTGCCCGAGTTGGCCACGACGCTTGTCGCCGCGATCCGCAATCAGGGTGCCATGGCCTTTGGTAACGTGATTGGCTCGAACATCTTCAATATTTTGGCCATCATGGGCCTGACCGCGACCATCATCCCCGTGTCCGTCCCCGAACGGGTCATCGGGCAGGATCTGCTCTTCATGCTCGCAACAGCGCTGCTCATGCTGCTCTTCACAGTCTTCAAGATGGAGCTGACCAGAGCACGGGGCATTCTCATGGTTCTGCTCTATGTTGCCTATGTGACGCTTGCCTTTGTTGTCAACTGACAACGCTTGCACGAAGCGTCGGAATCGAGCCGGGTGGAATTGACTTTCCGCTCCGAGTCATAGCCTGTAGACTGCCAGATCAGAATCTATGGCAACCCATCAGAGACCATGAGCGAAGAGACAAAGACACCCCAGACTGACGCAGAAGAAGGGATGCCCCCATCCCCTGAAGCAGAGGATAAGAGCGAGGAGCAACAGGCTCGCCCGAAGAACGGCTTTGAGGTGATCGGCGATTTTGTGCGCCGCTTGCCAAACAGCCCCGGCGTTTATCGCATGCTCAACGCCAATGGCGATGTGCTCTATGTCGGCAAAGCGAAGAATCTCAAAAAGCGCGTCACTAACTATTCCCGCCACGGCAACCAGACAAACCGCATCTTGCGGATGATCCAGCTGACAGCCAGCATGGAATTTGTGACCACGGCAACCGAAACCGAAGCCCTGTTGCTGGAAGCAAACCTTATCAAGCGCCTCCGTCCGCGTTTCAACGTGTTGCTGCGCGATGACAAGAGCTTCCCCTATATTCTGATCGGTGAAGATCACGAAGCCCCACAAATCGCCAAACATCGTGGCGCTCGCAAGCGCAAGGCAAAATATTACGGCCCCTTTGCTTCGGCTGGCGCGGTGAATGACACGATCAACGCCCTACAAAAAGCCTTCCTTTTGCGCACCTGCACAGATTCGGTATATGAAAGCCGCACCCGCCCCTGCCTGCTGCATCAAATCAAGCGGTGCGCAGCACCCTGCACCGGCGAAATCTCGATTGAAGACTATGCTGCCCTCGTCAAGGAGGCCCATCTGTTCCTGACGGGCAAGAGCCAGACCGTGCGCAAGGAAATGTCCGACCGTATGCAGCAAGCCGCCGAAGAACTGGATTTCGAGCGCGCCGCGATCTATCGCGATCGTCTGGCAGCCCTTAGCCACATCCAGTCCCATCAGGGCATCAACCCGCAAAATACCGAAGAAGCCGACATCTTTGCCTGCTATCAGGATGGCGGCCAGACCTGCATTCAGGTCTTCTTCTTCCGCACCGGTCAGAACTGGGGCAACCGCGCCTACTTCCCCAAGGCGGACAAGACGCAGGACGAAGCCGAAGTGCTGGGCGCTTTCGTTGCCCAGTTCTACGACAACAAGCCCTGCCCGCGCCTCGTGCTCCTCTCTCACACCATTGAGGAACAGGACCTGATCGCCGAAGCTCTGACCAGCAAATCAGAACAGAAAATTTCCGTTATGGTGCCCCAGCGTGGTGAGAAGAAAGAACTCGTCGACCACGCCCTTTCCAACGCAAGGGAAGCGCTGGGACGACGCCTTGCGGAGACCTCAAGTCAAACCCGTTTGCTGGATGGTGTTGCAGAAGTCTTTGGGCTGGCAAACCGGCCCAACCGCATCGAGGTTTACGATAACAGTCACATTCAGGGCACCAATGCCGTGGGCGGCATGATCGTGGCGGGGCCGGAAGGCTTCATGAAGAACCAATATCGCAAATTCAACATCAAATCGCAGGACATCACCCCGGGCGATGACTTCGGCATGATGCGCGAGGTGCTCCAACGCCGTTTTTCACGCCTGCTCAAGGAAAATGGCAAGCGCCCCTCAGCCAGCGAGGCTGCTGAAGCGCTGGACGAGGAAAAGAACGGTCATGTGCCTGACCCGGCCTGGCCAGACCTTCTTCTCATCGATGGCGGTCTGGGGCAGCTCAACGCCGTGCGCGAGATCCTCGCTGACCTCGGAGTCCACGACCTACCCCTTGTCGGCGTCGCCAAGGGTCCAGATCGCGATGCGGGTCGCGAGCATTTCTTTGTTCCCGGCAAAGAGAGTTTCATGCTTCCTTTGCGCGATCCGGTGCTCTATTTCATCCAGCGCCTGCGCGATGAAGCCCACCGCTTTGCCATCGGCACCCACAGGGCGCGTCGCTCCAAGGCCATATCGCAAACCGGCCTTGAGGATATCCCGGGTATTGGGCCTGCACGCAAACGCGCCTTGCTGCATCATTTCGGCACAGCCAAGGCCGTACGCAGCGCAGCCCTCTCAGACCTTCTCGCCGTAGATGGCATATCTGAACAGATGGCCAGAAATATTCACGCCTATTTTCATGAAGATGCCACCTGATTGCGGATCAAGTGTTTAGCCGCATTGACGAGAACGCACTGGACGTGCTTTGAAAGAGGCGAGATACTATCATCCAGTTCAGTCCAGTCCGAGAAGGGAGCTGCCCGCCATGACCGGCTCAAAAACCTTCAACATACCAAACATTCTGACCATCGCCCGTATTCTAGCGGTTCCGGCGATCGTCTTTTGCATGCTTTGGCCAACCCATGATTGGGCCCGCTGGACCGCCTTGGGCCTGTTCAGCGCCGCCGCCATAACTGATTTTCTCGATGGCTATTTGGCCAGACGTTGGAATCTCCAGTCCGCCCTTGGCCGAATGCTGGATCCGATTGCCGACAAGCTGCTGGTTTCCGTCAGCATCCTCATGTTGACCAATGATCACACCCTTGCCGGATGGCAAATCTGGGCAGGCGTCATCATTCTATGCCGCGAAATTCTCGTCTCGGGCCTGCGCGAATTTCTCGCAGGGCTGCAAGTCAGTGTTCCCGTCACCAAGCTGGCCAAGTGGAAAACAACCGCCCAGCTCATTGCCATCGGCTTTTTGCTCGCCGGTCCGGCAGGAGACAAGGTGTTGTTTTTTGTATCGGATCTGGGTTTGGTTCTGCTTTGGATTTCCGCGCTTCTGACCCTTTATACCGGCTACGATTATTTCCGCGCAGGCATGCAGTATCTGCTTGAAGACTGATTCCAAGCACGCGAAACAGGCGACCGCCACACTTCTGGCGTGTTTTTCCCGTTCTATGTAATGGACCAATTACATCAGGAGACCGGACTATGAAACTTGTTTATTTTGCCTGGTTGCGCGAACATATCGGCATTGACGAAGAGCAGGTTGATCTGCCCGCAACGATCGATACCGTTGGAGACTTACTCATCTGGCAGAAAGGTCGCGGCGATGGCTATGCCATCGCCTTTTCAGAGCCAGAGACCGTCAGGGTCGCTTTGGACCAGTTCCATGCCGAACAGGACGATCCGGTGGACAGAGTGGAGGAAATTGCCTTTTTCCCGCCCATGACCGGAGGTTAAATGGCCGCTGTTCAATCCGCCCGACAATACTATATGGGGAAGCTGAGAAACGGCCAAACCGGCTTTCATTGACCGACCGGCAGCAGCAATCGCCAGCCAATATGGACTCTCATATGAGCGTTACCCTACAGCCTGATGATTTCGATATTTCCAGTGAACTTGACGCCCTCATTGGCGGCCGCACATCTGTCGGCGCAGCAGTGACCTTCACCGGGCTCGTGCGGGACATGGTCAAGGATCAGCGGATCTCGGCCATGACGCTGGAGCATTATCCGGCCATGGCACAAGCTGAGCTGGAACGCATCGAGGCCGAGGCCCATGCCAAATGGCCAGATTTGACAGACAGCCGCATCATCCATCGATTCGGCACGCTCGAACCGGGCGACCGTATTGTGCTTGTCATCACCCTTTCCTCCCACCGGCAAGTGGCGTTTGAGGCGGCAGAATTCATTATGGATTTCCTCAAGACCCGCGCCCCCTTCTGGAAAAAGGAAAGCCTCGCAGATGGCCAAAGCGACTGGGTAAAAGCCAGCCTCAAGGATGACGAAGCTCTGGACCGCTGGAAAGAGCAATAGCGGTAAAACCACGGCTGAGTGGATGTTTCGAGCCACCCGACAACTTGCCTTAGTTTGTCCAATATTTTTCCGCAAAGTCACTAGAGGTTGATGTTTACAGCCCTGCACACCCTTGGCCTTCCGACATGTAGGCCGCAAGCATATCCATGCAGCAATAGCGGAACAATCAGGGTGCCCCGCGTGTTTGTTAGATATCGGCAGACACAACGAAATAATATTTTAGGAGTGAAACCTTGAGACAATTGTTCTTCAAGTGCATAGCGATTGGCGCCGCATTTTTCATGCCAGCCCTCGCGCAGGCAGCAGAGGGCTTTGCGACAGCAAACGTCAACATGCGCGCTGGCCCCAGCACAAACTTCCCCGTAATCACGGTCATTCCTGACGGCCGGTCAGTCGAAATTCACGGCTGCCTGAGCGATAGACCATGGTGCGATGTGAGCTTCTTTGGTAACAGAGGTTGGGTATCCGGCCATTATGTTCAGGCGAGTTATCGCAGCAGACGCGTGCGAGTCGAGCCAGACTATTACCGCTCCCTCGGCATTCCCTCCGTGGTCTTCAGCATCGGAACCTACTGGAACAATCACTATAGAAACCGCTCATTCTATCGCGATCGGGATAGATGGAGCCGCGGAGAGCGGGGCCATTATGAACGGAAGCCGGATGTACGCCCACATAGGCCGGATGTTCGCCCGCACGACTGGAACAAACCGACTGCGCGCCCGTTCAACCGTAACAATAAGCCACCCCGGGTAGTCTCTCCGCGTCTCGAGAGAGGTCAACCAACGGCTGGCACCAGACGCCCGGACGCAAGAAACAACAAACCGGACATCGAGCGCAAGCGGCCAACAGACAGAAACTTGCGGCCTAACTTAGAACGCAAGCGACCAATAGACCGTAACAGTCGCGCAGCTCCAACCCACAACCGCCCCAAGGCAGGACAGAACAGACCATCCGGACAAAAACCCGGCGTCAAACGCCGCATTGAATGCCGCCCGGGAGATCCTCGCTGCAAGCAGTGAACCACGGAGATAGGCAACATAGATCGGCTATACCCGCACACTGGCATAGCCGATCTTTGACAAGAACGCCTGTCAAAAATCCCCCCCCCTTTGAAACCAAGTTGAACGTCTGAGCAGATCCGCAAGTTGGCTTTCAAGAGCAGCAGTCCTCCCCCAGACAAAAGCGCCGCCCAACGAATTGGACGGCGCTTTCTACTTCAGGAAGGGATGATTGCTTATTTCTTTAACTATTCTGCAGCAACAGCCTTTGGCGTTACTTCGTCGTTATAATCGTGGATCAGGCGCTCGGTAACAGCGCCCGGAGTAAAGGTATACTGGCTGATGGACGCAACGGGTGTGATCTCAGCTGCCGTGCCGGTCAGGAAGCATTCTTCCATGTCGGCCATTTCTTCAGGAAGGATTTTGCGTTCCTGAACCTCAATGCCGCGGCGTTTAGCCAGATCGATAACCGTCTGGCGGGTGATGCCATCAAGGAAGCTGTCCGGACGAGGCGTATGGATAACACCGTCTTTGATGAAGAAGACGTTCGCGCCGGTAGCTTCTGCAACATACCCTTCATGATCGAGCATGATGGCGTCGGTGAAGCCCTTGTCGTTGGCAGCATGCTTGGACAGGGTGCAGATCATGTAAAGACCCGCAGCCTTTGCCTTGCATGGAATGGTGCGCGGATCCGGACGACGCCAGTCGGCGATCATCAGATGCAGGCCCTTCATGCGCTCTTCGAGAGAGAAGTAGGAAGGCCAGTCCCAAGCAGCAACAGCAACATGAATCTTGCAGTCATGCGCGCCGATACCCATGGATTCAGCACCGCGCCATGCAACCGGACGCAGATAGCCGTCGGTGAGATTGTTCTGAATCAGAACATCTTTCTGAACCTCCATCAGCTCTTCGCAGCTGTATGGCAGGTCGAAACCAAGCGCTTTGGCCGAAGCAATCAGGCGTTCGGTATGCTCTTTGAGCTTGAAAATCTCGCCGCCATAGGCGCGCACACCTTCAAACACGGTGGAACCATAATGCAGGCCATGGGTAAGAACGTGTACTTTCGCGTCTTTCCAGTCTACATATTCACCGTTATACCAGATTCTACCTTCGCGCTGATCAAATGCTAAATCGGCCATCGTTTCACTCCTGACAATTCCGTCGGTTCTTCGCCGATGGATATTTTTGAACCGGAAAATGAGCCTTGTTGATACAATTCACTCAAACCGATCCAATTCCATTTATTCCGTAGCAAGATTGAAATGATATGTTTTTTCGTCGATATTTGTTCAATCATTACCCGGATGTTGATCAATGTGTAACAAATGAAACAAATTAAGTCAACATTACTGACATATATTGCCCTTCCAGACACAGGGAGTGACAAAATGGTTTTGACCGGATATTCAATGAAGTTAGAAGATTTTTCCTACTTGAGCCACGAGAGACGAACTGTTGATCGCCTGCAATTCGTAACAAGAGAAAAAATAAAATGACCGAGAAAAAGGTGGACAGCGACGAGGTCATCACGCATCCCATGTCGGAAGATGATGGCATCTCCTTCGAAATGATCGAATTGCTCTTCTTTGCCTACCGCGATTTCGTGGCCGATCCGGACACCATGCTTGCGACATTGTCCTATGGACGAGCGCACCATCGGGTGCTGCATTTTGTCAATCGCAGGCCGGGTATTACGGTGGCTGCCCTGCTGGATATTCTCAAGATCACCAAGCAGAGTCTGGCCCGCGTGCTCAAGCAGCTGATTGAAGACGACTATATCGCCCAACAGCCCGGCGAAACCGATCGGCGCCAGAGACGCCTCTTCCCCACGGTAAAAGGACGCGAACTGGCGTTGGAAATCTCCAAATGTCAGGCGCGCCGCATAGAAGAAGCCTTGCAAACCTTGCCGCCAGAGACCAAGAAAGCAAGCAAAGCCTTTCTTTACGCCATGATTGAGCCGCAAGGGCGCCCTACGGTGCGAAGCCTCAATCACGGATTGGAAGCATTGACTGTGTTCGAGCCGGACGATTCCAGCCGAAGAAAATGAGAGACAAGACCTGATGCCAAGTGACGCCAAATCTCTGCCGGACAATGCGCAGCATTTGCTGGTCATCGATGACGACAGCCGCATTCGCACATTGCTCCATCGCTATCTGACCAACAATGGCTTCCGCGTAACCACGGCACAGAATGCGCAGGAAGCCCGCAAGACGATTTCCGGCCTGACCTTCGACATGCTGATCCTCGATGTCATGATGCCTGGCGAAAGCGGCATGGAGCTGGCGGCAGACTTGTGCAAATCCAATCCTGTGCCGATCCTCATGCTGACAGCCCGCGCCGAAGCGGAAAGCCGCATTCAGGGGTTGGAAATCGGCGTGGCGGATTATCTCTCCAAGCCCTTCGAGCCGCGCGAGCTGCTGTTGCGTATTCGCAATATTCTCAAACGCAACGTCAGCCAACCCCAAAGCCCGATTGACGAGGTGACCTTTGGTCCCTTCTGCTTCAAGCTGGAACGACAGGAGCTGCTCTGCGGCGAAGACGTCATTCGCCTCACGGACAGGGAGCGTGAACTGCTCTGCCTGTTTGCCTCTCAACCGGGGGCAACAGTCACCCGCTTGGCACTTGCCGGAGAAGACGGAACGGGAGAACGCACCGTTGATGTACAGATTAACCGCCTGCGCCGCAAGATCGAGCCGGATCCTTCCAACCCGATCTATTTGCAAACCATCCGGGGCATTGGCTATCGTCTATTGACTGATTAATGGCAGGTAGTCGCCTTCCCTTCACGGCAGCACCATTCAGGGGTCTGTAAAGCATGACCAAAGGGCATATCAAGAAAGAGACCGGCAGTGAGAAGACCGCCGCTGAGAAAGCGCATGAGGAGGCTTTAAAGCCCCTTTGGCTTCGTGTGCTGCACCAGTCCATTCTGCCTCTGCAATTGCTCTACAAAGGCTACCGCAAGGGCGCTCGCCTGCTCGCGCGAGCCATGCCCAAGGGCCTGTTTGCCCGCTCCCTCATCATCATCGTTGCACCGATGGTCATCCTGCAGTCTGTCCTTGCCTTTGTCTTCATGGAGCGTCACTGGCAGACGGTGACAGACCGTCTTTCCACTGCGGTGACGCAGGATATTGCTGCCATCATCGCCATTCTGGAAACCTATCCGCAGGACGACGACTATAGTCAGGTCATCAAGATCGCGCAGGACAGGCTTAGCCTCAACATCTCCATTCTGCCCGACGGACCGCTGCCCCCGCCCGGCCCGAAACCCTTCTTCAACCTGCTTGATCATGCCCTGTCGCGTCACATAACGGCCCAGATCGGCAAGCCCTTCTGGATTGATACGGTCGGCCGCTCCAACATTGTCGAAATCCGCATCAAGCTGGATAACAAAGTGCTGCGTGTATTTGCACGCCGCTCACAGGCCTACGCCTCCAACTCCCATATCTTCCTGGTCTGGATGGCGGGCACGTCTCTGGTGCTGCTGGTTGTTGCCATTCTCTTCCTGCGTAACCAGATCCGCCCTATCCAACGCCTCGCAGGCGCGGCAGAACGGTTCGGCAAGGGGCAGGAAGCGCTTAATTTCCGCCCCTCAGGTGCGCGAGAAGTGCGGCAAGCCGCTCACGCTTTCCTGGAAATGAAACGCCGTATCGAGCGACAGATAGAACAGAGAACGGTCATGCTGGCAGGGGTCAGTCACGATCTGCGTACGATCCTCACGCGCTTCAAACTGCAGCTCGCGATTCTGGAAGAAAGCCCCGAAACGTCCGAGATGCAGCGCGACGTGGATGAAATGCAAATGATGCTGGAGGATTATCTGGCCTTTGCACGGGGGACGTCTTCGGAAAAGGCCGAAGTGATCGACATCCCGCAATTGTTGACCGAGCTTCAGTTCGATGTCCAACGGTCGGGCCATGAATTGGCCATCGAGCATACCGGAGGGGAAAGCATCGAGGTACGCCCGCAGACCATCAAACGATGCCTGCATAACCTGTTGAGCAATGCCACACGCTATGCAGAAACTGTTGAATTGTCATCGGAGCGGTTGGGCAATTGGTGGCTGATCAATATCGACGACGATGGTCCGGGCATTCCGGAAGACGAGCTGGAAAGTGTCTTCCGGCCCTTCTATAGGCTTGATACCGCGCGCAACCAGAACACGCCCAACACCGGCCTTGGGTTGGCGATTGCCCGGGATATTGCCCGCGCCCATGGCGGAGATCTCAGACTGAGCCGCAGTGCACTCGGTGGACTAAGAGCAACCCTGCGCCTGCCATCCTGATCGTTTTCGTAGCAGGAACAATTTGGAAGCGAGACATTGCGAGGTGGACATTCGCCCTCCACCTCCAGCAAAGCAATGGCGTGAAACCGCTAACAGAGGCGGGAGCCATTTGGCACCGGCTTGTCGACACCGGCAAGCACAATCGCACCTTCTTCATCCTCATATCCCAAGGTCAAAACCTCGGACATGAAGGGCCCAATCTGTCTTGGTGGGAAATTGACAACGCCCATCACCTTGCGGCCAACCAACTCTTCGGGCATATAGTGGACTGAGATCTGCGCGGAGCTTTTCTTGACCCCGATTTCAGCGCCGAAATCGATTTTCATCTTATAGGCAGGCTTGCGCGCCTCGGCAAAAACCTCGGCTTCGATGATCGTACCGACGCGAATATCCACTTTCAGAAAATCGTCAAACGCAATATCTGCTGCTTTTTCCGTCATCATTATTCCCTTTTCGTAAAAAGGGAATAATCAAGGAGTTGCGAATGGATATCAAGACGGCATGGGTGCCATGGAGCCACCGTCCACAGAAGGCCCCTCACTGACGATAGGATCGTCTTTCACCGCGTCATCGCCAGCACCGGAACGAGAGCGGCGACGGGATTTGCGACAGCGTTTACCCATGCGAGGCAGAGCGCACGCGATTTTCTCAGCACGGTGCAGCGCTTTCTCGCCCTTCTTGAGGAACTTGTCGAGGGTTGCCATGGTTTTGGCAAGGTCGGCACTGTCATCACCAATCCATACCGAAAAGGCTCGCGCATAAGCCAAAAGAGCCCCCTTGCTGCGCGCCATGCCAGAAAGACCAGCCGGAGAGATGTGAGAAATATCAAGGAACCACTCTCCTGTCAGGCGCGACAGGGCTAGCAGATGGAGGCCAAGCATCGGATCCCGACGCGCCGCCTTGTTCAGCTCCAAAATGAGATCCCGATGTCCCTGCATGGCGTCGAACCGCGCCATGATCACATCAAAAAGACGCTCCCGTGCCGGTTCGTCTCCCATATCCGGGTCATAGGACTCCAGCATCGCTTGATCGATGCGGCGCACAAGGTCGGAAACATAAGCATAGCGATCGCGATATTCGAGAAAGGCCAGCTTGATATCGATATCAGCCTTGGTCGCAATCTCTGCGCAAGATACGGAGCGCCACCCTCTGGTCATGACGACCTGAGAAAACTCCTCAAACAGGCGCTGTCTGATTTCCGGATTGTGATCCATCTTTCTCTCCCTCGCTTAAACCCGTCATATGCAGTTTGATACTATGCTTTGCACAATCAGGATCAAATCACACGAAAAACAGGACGCCCCATTGATCATGCATGCCGTTCTGACCAGTCTACTCTACAAATGTGGCCCAAACAGGGGCATTTCAAGCACAATCGCGTGAAACCGGGCAGACAAAAGCCGCTCCGAAAGGGTAAACCTGTTCGGAACGGCTATATAGAATGGCTCAAAAGCCTATTTCGACAGCTCGATAGAGCGATCTCTGGCAGCAACCGTAGCCTTGGCCAGCAATTCGCCAAGCCCGCCCTCTTCAGCCATCAGCACGGCAAGCGCTGCGGCAGTGGTCCCGCCCGGAGAGGTGACATTCTCGCGCAGGGTAGAGGCACTGAGCGGTGACTGATGGAGCAACTCTCCGGCACCGACGATGGTTTGCCGCGCCATCAGATTGGCCGCGTCCGGCGCCAGCCCGAGCGCTTCACCAGCCTTGGCCAGAGCCTCGACCATATAGAAGACATAGGCAGGCCCGGAGCCGGAAACAGCCGTTACAGCGTCGATCAGGGCTTCTTCGCCAACCCAGGTGAATTCACCAGTGGAAGAGAGCAGTTCAGCAATCGCCTCACACATCTCCGCAGACACCCCTTCAGAGGCAAAGGCTGCAAACATGCCGCGCCCGACCTGAGCTGGCGTATTCGGCATGACGCGAGCGACACCCGTGTCCGCCCCAAAATAGGACTGGAAGGTCGCAATTGGCGTGCCAGCAGCGACAGAAACAACAACGGTCTTCGGTCCAACCAGACCTGTGAGGCCCGGCAGCACCTTGGCCATCATCTGCGGTTTGACTGCAATGACGAGAATGTCCGGCTGCGTAACAGCTTCAGGTGAGGAGACTAGGGAAAAGCCGCATTTGTCTGCAAGCGCTTTCATATCTTCTGGCTGTCCAGGATCAATCACCGTAACATTCTTGGCTTCCAGATCCATATCAAGCCAGCCCGTGAGCATGGCACCGCCCATCTTGCCAGCACCAACCAAAACCAGCGACAACTCATTCATTTTCATTGTGTCAATTCCATCAAATTAATGTTCAGATCCAGCCCTTGCAGATCTTGTCATCCCTTTTGAGTGCCACAGACTGCGGGCTTTTTCAAATTCTCATCGTGCCAAAGGTGATAAAAGTCAGCCATCAGATGAAAAATGGCCGACGCCAGAAACCAACCAGACAATCAAAAAGCCCGCCTGAAACCAGACGGGCTTTCCCGCGCCACGCATCCGTGACGAAACCAATGCGCGATAAGGCACCTTATTCCTTTTCAGGAGCCTTATCGGAGCCATCAAGATCAGCGCCATCGATGGAAGAAAGATCATCCAACACACCGAGCTTTTCCTCAAGAATGGCAAGACGCGCCGAGAGCTTGTCATTTTCGTCGCGCGCGGCAACGGCCATGGCCTTGACTGCTTCGAATTCATCGCGCGTCACCAGATCCATGTCGCCCATCAGGCGTTCCAGTTGCGCACGAATCGCGACCTCTGCCTCATCGCGCACCCCTTGGGCAACACCGGCGGCATCATTCATCAATTTGGCGAATTCATCAAAAAGCCGATTGTTTGTCTGTGTCATAACACTTTCCCCTCGCTTGGCGCGGCAAGCCCATGATTTGGCTGGCTTGCGTCCATCCTGCCTTAGATCTGTCTTTATCTCCAGATATAATGCCCCATGCGTATTTCACAATGAATATTTGCAGTTTCCCTTGACTTGACGTCGATAAACCAACAAATCCAGACATACCGAAGCATTTTCAAAAGGCAGAGCCGTGACCCTTCTGGCCATTCCCTTCCCGATGATCGACCCTGTGCTCTTGTCCCTTGGGCCGATCCAGATCCATTGGTACGCCATCGCCTATATCGTGGGCATTCTGCTTGCGTGGTTCTACACCAAGCGCCTTGCTGCCAGACAACAGCTCTGGCCGGGCAACGAAAGCCCTCTTTCGGCTGCAGCTCTGGATGATTTTGTCTTCTGGGCCACCATCGGCATTATTCTTGGCGGTCGGCTGGGCTATGTCCTCTTTTATAATCTCGATGCCTATCTACAGCATCCCATGCAGATACTGGCCCTATGGACCGGCGGCATGTCCTTCCATGGCGGCTTCCTTGGCGTCACACTGGCCATGATCCTGTTTGCCCGTGCCAAGAGCATTTCGCTTCTGTCCATGTTCGACCTTGTCGCCATGGCCGCTCCCATCGGGCTGTTTTTCGGACGCATTGCCAATTTCATCAATTCAGAGCTTTGGGGCCTCCCCACCAGCCTTCCGTGGGGCGTTGTCTTCCCCAATGGCGGACCGGAGCCGCGCCACCCCAGTCAGCTTTATGAAGCGGCACTGGAAGGGCTCCTGCTGTTCATCATCCTGCGCGTCCTCAGCCACTGGACAGGCGCATTGAAAAAGCCGGGAACCGTTGCCGGCCTGTTTGCCATTCTCTATGCGATTTTCCGTTCACTGGTGGAACTGGTGCGGGTGCCTGATAGCCAGCTTGGCTATTTCAGCCTTGGTACCACAATGGGCATGTGGCTCTCGGCCCCGATGATCCTCGCCGGTCTGGCCATGATCATCCATGCCCAGCTGAAGCGATCCGATGGGTAAAGACGCACGAACCTCTCTAAAAGAGCGCCTCAAGCGCATGATCCGGGCAACCGGCCCGATCAGCGTTGCCGATTATATGAGTCTCTGCCTCTCAGATCCGCAAGATGGCTATTATACAAGCCAGCAGCCGATCGGTTCCGGAGGAGATTTCATAACCGCACCGGAAATCAGCCAGCTTTTCGGCGAGCTGCTGGGCATCTGGATGCTTGCCATCTGGCAACAGTCAGGCCGCCCGAAGCCGTTTCATCTGGTCGAGTTCGGCCCTGGTCGCGGCACGCTGATGAGCGACATGATCCGCGCCATAGCCACTGACAGAGACGCCGCCATGCATCTGCATGTGCATCTTGTTGAGATCAGCCCGACATTGAAGCGTGAGCAGAATAAAGCCTTGGCAAACTTTGACGCCTCCAAAGAGTGGCACACAGATTTTGCCAGTCTGCCAGAAGCCCCTCTGTTTATAGTCGGCAATGAATTTTTCGATTGCCTACCTATCCATCAATGGGTCTTTCACAAAGGCCATTGGCATGAACGGGTGATCGGGCTCTACGCTGAGGATCACTTATGCTTCGGCCTTGGCCCTGTCCGCGGCTTGGGCACCCCGCAAGAGACAGCTGAAGACGGCGCCATTCTCGAGCGCGCGCCTGCCAGCGACGCGATGATGGGCAGCATTAGCACTCATCTTGCTTCCCATGGCGGCGCAGGGCTCTTCATCGACTATGGCTATGATACCCCCGCATATGGGGACACCTTTCAGGCCATGCGCCACCACGCCTATGCTGATCCGCTCGCCGATCCCGGCGCGCACGACCTCACGGCGCATGTGAATTTTACTGCTCTACGCAATCGCGCAAAGGAAGAATTCGCTAAAGCTCCAGTCAGCCGAATGATTGCCCCACCGGTGATGACACAAGGAAATTTCCTGCTTGCCATGGGGCTTTTGCAGCGCGCCGGGCAAATTGGAGCCGGGCAGAGCCAGCAAGTGCAAGAGAGACTATCACAAGCGGTTGAGCGTCTCGCAAGCCCAGAGCAAATGGGAAGTCTGTTCAAATGTCTTGCCCTGATGCCTGAGGGGACATCTCTGCCACCAGCTACGCTCACATAGTGAGCGGGGCGGAAGCGGAGATAGAGAAATACGGGTATTTTCATGTGACAGGGCGTCTCACTAGTCTCTTTTTCCTGTTGACTTCCCCCTCAAAGGAAAAGACTCTTTGATAAGATCTTGCCCACCGCACACCCAACTTAACCGACAATCGGGAGACAGCATGCGCATTCAACATCCGTCACTTGAGGCCCTTGATGGCATAGCGCACGGATTTTTCACGCGCAGAGGCGGCAGCTCGAAAGAGACGTATCATAGCCTCAATTGCGGTTTCGGCTCGGGCGATGACAAAGAGCAGGTAAGGCAAAATCGCGCTTTGGTGGCCAAAAGCCTCGGCGTTGCCAGCGACAGGCTTGTCACCGCCTATCAGGTCCACTCCCCCGATGCGATGATCGTCGACGCCCCCTTCAGAGAAGGCGAAACGCCAAAACTGGATGCGCTCGTCACCAACACACCCGGCCTTGCCGTGGCAATCCTGACCGCTGATTGCGGCCCCCTTCTGTTCGCAGACCAGCAGGCAGGCGTCGTAGCTGCGGCCCACGCTGGCTGGCGCGGCGCCTTTGAAGGCGTCATCGCCGATACGGTCGACAAGATGTGCGAGCTGGGAGCAAAGCCTGAAGCCATCACCGCCATTCTCGGCCCCACCATTTCACGTGACAATTACGAGGTCGATCAGGCCTTCATGGACCGCTTCCTTGAAAGATCCGCAAGCTGGAACCGCTTTTTCAGCGCGGGCAAAAGGGATGGACATGTGCAGTTTGATCTGCCAGCCTTCATATTATCAAGATTGCAGGAAAGCGGTGTTGGCACCGCGATCAATCTCGATCGTTGCACCTATGGCGAAGAAGAGCTGTTCTTCAGCTATCGCCGGACGACACACCGCAATGAACCCGACTATGGCCGATTGATTTCAGCAATAGCAATCATCTGACCATTTATATTCCGGCAGGTTTGAGCCCGCCAACCAAGGAGCTTCTCATGGCGCTACACTTTTCATCGGATGAATTCGAAAGCCGCAAGGCCTCTCTTCTGGCGAAAATGGCAGATCGCAAACTCGATGCCATGCTGATCTTCGCTCAAGAAACCATGTATTGGCTCACCGGCTATGACACAACGGGCTTCAATCTGTTCCAGTGTCTGGTCTTGCGCAAGGATGGCAGCACCGATCTGCTGACCCGTTCAGCCGACGTACGCCAGGCCGAACAGACATCCAATATCGGCACCATCCATATCTGGGCGGACCGCAAGAAGAAGAAAGCCTCACCGGCGGTACAACTGCGTGGCCTATTGGAAAAGCTGGACCTTCTGGGCAGCCGCATCGGCATCGAATATGACGCCCACGGGCTAACGGGCAAAGATGCCAAAACGCTGGACGATTCCCTCAAATCCTTTGCCGACACCGAGGACGCTTCCAGAATCATCCCTCCGCTGAGGGCCATCAAGTCCGGCGCAGAGATTGCCTATACCCGCAAAGCTGCAGAATTGACCGACCTTGCCTTCACCGAGGCTTTGCCGCTCATCAAGGCCGGCGCCGACGAAGGCAAAATTTTGGCAACCATGCAAGGCGTCGTTCTGGAACATGGCGGCGATTATCCAGCCAACCATTTCTCTATTGGATCATCGGAATCTGCCCTGCTCTGCCGCTATAAGACCGGCCGCCGCACCCTTGATGCGCAAGATCAGCTGACCATCGAATGGTCCGGCGCCTTCCGCCATTATCACGCACCTGCAATGCGGACCCTCGTCATCGGACGACCATCCCCAAGGCATCTGGAATTGTATGAAATTGCCAAAGAAGCGCTGCTGGCGGTGGAACAGGTCATGCGTCCGGGTCACGTCATTGGCGACATCTTTGATACCCACGCCAAGGTTATCGATGAAATGGGCGCCCATGCCCATCGCCTCAATGCCTGCGGTTATAGCGTTGGTGCCCGTTTTGCCCCCAACTGGATGGACTGGCCCTTGATCTATCGCGGCAACGAATATGCCATCTGCCCGAACATGACCCTGTTTGCGCATATGATCATCATGGATAGCGACGAACAGGTAGCCATGACCTTGGGGCAGACATATCTGACGACGGAATCCGAGCCAGAATCACTCTCGAAACTGCCACTGGAATTGATTGTTCGGTAACAATTTATTGTTCTTAAAGAAGAGTTAAAACAAATCCTGTTTGATAGGGTCACAACGCAACAGGAACAGGGTCCGCTTGGCTCAAGTGAACCGACCCCGTTCCTTCTTTTTGCCAATGAGGCCATTGGGCAAAAATGACATTGAGCGCACAGAAATGCGGAGTGATGATACCATGCATAATCAACACCTGGGTTTACTGAGCAGAGTCTCAGCTTTGGTTTCTCTGGCGATGCTCGTAACTGCATGCGCCAGCGGAGGAGCCCCCACACCTCCCGGAGCAATTGGAGACACCCCTCCTTCCATTCTGGAAAGCCTGCCACCGGCAGAGGCTCCTGCTGATGAAACCGGTCAGGATGGCATAACCAATCTGGCCGCAGCAGACACGGCAGGTCTTCCCCCGGCCACCAGCCTTCCCAACGCGACCAGCACCAACACCAGCCAGCCAGCCACGCAATATCAGGCTCCTGCCTCTCGTGCGGTCTTGACATTCGAGCCTATGGTTGGCGCACCCAGCCGTGTTGCCCGCGAATTGGCAACAGCGCTTGGCATGCGCGTGGCACAACAGTCCTTGCCTGTGGTCAAGCGCACCGACAGCAAGGTCACCCATCGGATCAAGGGCTACTTCTCTGCCAGCAAATCCGGCTCCGAGTGCGTGGTCTCCTATGTCTGGGATATTTTCGATGCGAAGGGCAAACGCGTCAATCGCGTAACCGGAACGCAAAAGACCCAGATGGTCTCTTCCGATCCATGGGATAGCGTCACCGGCCCAGTTCTGGACAAGGTGGCAACGGATACAGCCGCCAAGCTTAAAACCTGGCACGCCAGCATCTAGAACAGCACAGCTTTACAATAATCAAGTTGCCCAAAAGCGCCCACAGATCTCAGCGGGCGCTTTTCTATGCATCACCTTAGTGGAGGCGACACAAATTCGGAAATTGGCAAAAATCCAATATATTTTTCCGATATCTAGAATAACTATAATTTTAAAATTGTATTATTCGGCACAACAGCGCGACAAATTGTCTCTCTATACTTGATTTTTAGTTTGTTAACCACGTTTAAAAAACAACAAAATATCATCCCTGACAAAAATAAAGCAATTTTATAGGGGAATAAAATAATGCAATACTTCTCTTCAATAAAGCAGCGAAAGTCGTGCTTTATTTATATCAGTAGTATTACAGTATCTTTTGTTACTTTTCTATTCGGATCTGCAAGTGCCATGGCCACGCCAGCGCTTGAGGCACGTATTACCGAGCTTGAAAACCAGATTGCACAGGGTATACACGCCCAGCAGGTCAACTCGGATCACATCTGGACCATGACGGCCGCCGCGCTGGTTTTGCTCATGCAGGTTGGCTTCCTTTTGCTTGAAGGCGGCATGGTGCGCTCGAAAAATTCCATCAACGTCGCCCAGAAGAATATTCTCGACCTTCTGGTTTCCATTTCCCTTTTCTACCTGCTTGGTTTCGGGCTCATGTTTGGCACCAGTCTTGGCGGCTGGATCGGTTGGCAAACCGATCTGTTCGCGTGGGATTCTTTCCCCGACTGGAATTACACCTTCTTTGTCTTTCAAGCCGTGTTCGTCGGCACTGCCGCCACCATTGTCTCCGGCGCGGTGGCCGAGCGTATGACTTTTACCGGTTATCTCGCCAGCTCTGTGCTCATTTCCATGATCATCTATCCGGTCTTTGGCCATTGGGCATGGGGCAACCTGTTAAGCGGCGACAACACCGCCTGGCTCGCGGACAAAGGTTTCATCGATTTTGCAGGCTCCTCGGTCGTCCATTCGGTCGGAGCCTGGGTGGCTTTGGCTGGCATCATCATCATCGGCCCCCGCATCGGTCGCTTCAACAGAGACGGTACGCCCAACAAGATCCAGGGCTATTCCATCGTTCTTGCCTCTGCCGGGGCCATCATTCTGCTGTTCGGCTGGATCGGTTTTAATGGTGGCTCCACAACGGCAGGAACGCCGGACTTTGCCCGCATCATTGCCAACACTTTGCTATCAGCGGTCTTTGGCGGCACGGCAGGCTTTCTGCTTGGCTGGGTCAAGGATGACGTGTTCGAGCCCAGCCGCTCCATCAACGGCATGCTCGGGGCGCTGGTCGCCATCACCGCAGGCTGCGATGCCGTCAATCCGCATGGCGCCGTGATGATCGGCATCATCGCGGGCCTTGCCGTATGCCTTGCCGAAGACTTCATCGCTGGCGTACTGAAGCTGGATGACGTGGTCGGCGCCGTCTCGGTTCATGGTGTGGGCGGTGCATTGGGCACCCTGCTAGTCGCTCCCTTTGCCATTGACAGCAAGTTGGCCGCAGGCTCCCGTGTTGACCAGTTTTTGGTTCAGGGACAAGGCGTGCTGCTCTGCTTTGTCTGGGCCTTCACTGCTGCCATCGTCATGTTCAAACTGATTGATATGACCGTCGGCCTGCGTGTCGACGCTGAAGACGAATTGCGCGGCCTCAACATTTCCGAACATGGCGCAACCCTCGGCACTGGCGAGTTACAGCGCAAGCTGATGGAAATGACCGAAGGCACCTGCGATTTGACCAGCCGCTTTGACGAAAGCTCCGGGGATGAAATGGGCGAGCTAGCCCAGGTGATCAACCCTTTTGTCGACAAGGTCCATCACCTCGTCTCCGAAATATCCAGACAGGCGGAGGCCGTGGACGAAACCTCGCAAAATCTGGTTGAGATCTCGCAGGAATTCACCGACAACTCCCAAATGCTGGCCAGTCATTCCTCCAGCATGCATGAAGTGGTCTCCGGCGTTGAAAGCCGCATCGGCTCGGCCCAGAGCACCTCATCACAAATGGCCAAATATGGCGAGGAAATCGTCTCCTCGGCCCGCAGCATGTCCAACGAGATCCGCGAAGTATCCGATACGGTGGGCCATCTCGCCCAGTCTGTGGAGGAGATCGCCTCCAGCGCGGACAATGCCTCGGAAATCTCACTCAAGGCAGCCAATCTGTCGTCCAATGCCAACGACACCATGGAAGCACTGGTGGCTGCATCCAAAGAAATTGACGTGGTTGTGCAGTTCATCATGAATATGGCAAACCAGACGAACCTGCTGGCCCTCAACGCCACCATTGAAGCCTCCCGCGCGGGCGAAGCGGGCAAAGGTTTTGCCGTTGTGGCCGACGAGGTTAAGCAGCTAGCGGTACAGACCTCCAAGGCCGTGGAAGAAATCAAGGAAAAAGTGAACCGCATCCAGAGCGGCTCCAACAGTGCCCAGACAGGCATCGATGAGGTTTCCAAAATCATTCTGGCCATTCGCGAAGGCGTGGAAACGATCCGCGAGACGACTCATCAGCAAAGCCAGTCGACCTCCAACATCGCCCAGAGCACGTCTCAGATCAGCTCCATGGCAGAGGACATGACCAACAGAATCACCGGACTGTCCTCCGGCATCGGCGAGATCTCGATGGCAGCCAACGATATGTCGACCGCCTCCAAAGGCCTATCTGAAACCAGCGGCATTCTGAATGGTCGCGCCAGAAGCGGCGAAAGCAACGCCAGCCAGACAAGAGACCGTGCTCAATCGCTCAAAAAGGTATCCCGGAGCCTTGTCCAGTCCGTTGCCGAATTCAAGGTCTGACGGCAATTCGGACAGAAAGGCGTAAGACCTTCCTATAGCCTTCGACCCGAAAGCGGGCCGGAGGCTCATTTTTTAGCATTATTTTTAGAGAAAAAAGCGGTTCACTGCGTCACATAAACTTTACAAGACGGGGGTTCGTTGTTTACAAGGCCCCTACAATACAGCGCATCCTCCAGGAACGCGGCATCCACTCCAATAGTTTTCAAGCAATCAGTTTTTCAACTTTTGAAAGTCTCAATCGTTGAAAAGGGGATTGTTAATCAGGGGCCCATAGGAGCCATCCCCCGACCAACGGCTCCCCCAATCTTGCGAAGCGACAGGGCATAAGGTTCATGAAACTTCTCGCCGGCAATTCCAATCCGACTCTCACCAAACGCATTGCCGATTATCTCGGCATTGAAATCAGCGATGTTTCCGTAAGACGATTTGCGGACCAGGAAATCTTCATCGAAGTGCACGAAAATGTGCGCGGACAGGATGTCTTCGTGGTTCAGCCAACCTCTTATCCGGCCAACGACCATCTGATGGAACTGCTGATCCTGATCGACGCTCTGCGCCGCGCATCAGCACGCCGCATTACCGCGGTCGTGCCTTACTTCGGCTATGCACGCCAGGACCGGAAACCCGGCCCGAGAACACCAATCTCGGCAAAACTGGTTGCCAACCTCATCTCGAATGCGGGCGCAGATCGCGTCCTGACACTCGATCTGCATGCAGCCCAGATTCAGGGCTTCTTCGACATTCCGACTGACAACCTTTATGCCGCTCCGGTTTTCTCCCGCGACATTCTGGAACGCAACGAAGTCGAAGACGTCATGGTGGTTTCTCCGGACGTTGGCGGCGTGGTTCGCGCCCGCGCTCTGGCAAAACGCATTGGCGCCCCGCTGTCCATCGTCGACAAGCGTCGTGAACGCGCCGGTGAATCCGAAGTGATGAACATCATTGGCGATGTAACAGGCCGCAACTGCGTACTCGTAGACGACATCATCGATTCCGGCGGCACCCTGTGCAATGCAGCAGAAGCCCTCATCAACAAGGGTGCAGCATCGGTTACAGCTTACATCACCCACGGCGTTCTGTCTGGTGGAGCTGTTGCCCGCATTACCGCTTCCAAGCTGCGCGAATTGGTCATCACCGATTCCATCGAGCCGACTGAAGCGGTTCTGAACGCCCATAACATCCGCGTTCTGAGTGTCGCCAACCTGCTCGGCGAAGCCATTTCCCGCACAGCCAACGAACAGTCGGTTTCATCCCTGTTCGACTAGGCAGCACGCTGAAGTCTTTCGGCGCGAAATGTCGAAGGAACTTAAATAAATTTGCCCACAGCATCGCATAAATGCTGTGGGCTTTTGTTTCTCTGGAGCCATAACAGTATGGATCAATTAGGAACCCCGGTGGGCATCTTCGACGCTGGCATTGGCAGCTTTGGGATAGTTGAAACCGTCAAGAAGCATTATCCCAATCAGGATATTATCTGGTTTGCAGATCGAGCAAGCTTTCCTCTCGGCAAAAAGACACCAGATCAGCTATTTGAGACAGGAAGAAAGAGCGTCTCTTTCTTGCAGTCTCATGGGGCCCAAAAAGTCATTGTCGCAGCCAATGTGCTAAGCATGGTTGTTATGGAGCGATTGCAGGAAGCCTTTCCTGAGTTGGAGCTATATGGCGTAACTCCGCCCGTCAGAAGAGCTGCCGAATACGGCAATTTCTGTATTCTGGGCGTAGAGGCAATGGTTACTGATCCAAAGCTAAGAGAGTTTGTTGAGCGTTTAAAGCCCTCGTCTCTCAAAGCCAGCTTTGCGAACGCATCTCCCTTGATCGATGAGCTGGTGGAAACAGGCATCTTCGTTTCAGATCCTGACAGGACGGAAGCGCGTGTGCGAGACTATATGAGCAACCTGACACCCCAACAAATGGGGGTCGCCGCCTATACGCTCTCCAGCACACATTTACCATGGTTGCGATTTGCTTTCGAGAGAGCTTGTCCAGATAAAGTATTTTTGGACCCAGCCGAAGAATTGGTTCTGGAAATGCGCCTGCCCAATGATGGCAGCGGTCAAATCACAGCATTTACAACGGAGAATATCGACCTAAGCATGACGCAGCCAGAACTGAAAAAGATGCTTGATCTGATTGGATATTCCCATATCGAGCCCAATATAGTGCCTCAAACGGAATAGCACTTGAATAGTCACGGGATAGCTCAAGCTGCTTCAGCCCCCTCCCTGTTAGCGCGAAAATCGATAACCCCGCAGTCTCATCTGATGCTGCGGGCTTTTTGTTTGAGCGCCCTTCCCCAGAGTCATTTACTTGATTGGCCGGGACTACGCTCTTCTCCAACTCGCGGAAAACGCTTGGTTACAATTGGATAACAATCATTCCTTGCGTTGCTGCGAATCTGGAGTAAATTACCGCCATCCTGTCTGATTTGTTCGACACATCCCCCGATAGAATGCCCACCTCAATGACGTGTGCTGACCACATCTTATTGACAATTATACGTACCAAGAGCTCAAGGTTGTTTCTATTCTGAGGGCCGTTTCACATCGCCCAATACAAAGCTCATTCTTTGGCAGCAGTTGTTGTTTCACATCTTGAGATTGCCAAAGTCTGATCTTACATCTCCGCTTTTCACTGTTGAAGGCTATTCACGTTGGCAAAACTAAAAGTAGATCTCACCCTCAAGAATGCTCAAGCCTTGGCCCAAAAGGGCAATTATTCCGAAGCGAGAAGGCTATATCAGACTGTATTGGAAGTCTTCCCCGGCAACAGTCGCGCAGTTCAGGGGTTAGCTCTCTTGGAAAAGCAGATTAAAATAAGAGGCGCGAACACCCACATCAACGAAACGATCAGGACACTGGGTGGATTGCTTTCCAAAGGCTTCTTCCAAGATGCCATTGACCAGTCTCAGGAAATCCTCAAGCAACGCCCCGATGTGTTTGTCATCTGGTATATTCACGGTATTGCTTCCATCCAGCTTGGAAAGCTCGATCAGGCCATAGCTGCCTTTGATCGAGCAATTTCTCTCAAGCCAGACTATATCGAGGCTCACCTGAACAAAGGATACGCCCTGCAAATGCAGGGATTGCACGAGCAGGCCATTTCTTCGTTTCAGAAGGTTTTATCCATCAAGCCGGATCTGCCGCAAGCCCACAACAATATCGGCAATGCTCTTCGCCAACAGGGCAAGCTGACCGAAGCAATTGCAGCTTACCAGAAAGCCCTGTCGATCAATCCGGCATTTCCCGAGGCATTGTATAACCTGGGCCGCAGCTGGCAGGATCTTGAAAAGATGGAAGAGGCGCAGAGTGCTTACCGAAAGGTCCTGTCCATAAAGCCAGACCTGCCCGAGGCCAACAATGATCTTGGCACAGTTTATCTGGAACAAAGAAAAATTGACGAGGCAACCGAGGCATTCCAAAAGGCCATACGCCATCGTCCCGCATTTTCCGAAGCCCATAGCAATCTCGGAACGGCCCTGTATGAGCAAGGTCACATCGAGGAGGCCATTGCGTCTTGCAACAAAGCCTTGTCTCTCAACCCCGAGCATGTAAGCGCCTACACCAATCTCGGCGTTATCTTTACATCGGCCGGCGAGCCCGACAAGGCTATGGAGGCTTACACAAAAGCGCTGTCCATCAAGCCAGATGACGCACAAACGCTCCATAATATTGGTTCCTATTTAGACCACACTCCAGATGATCCTCAAATCGGCTTCATCGAAGGCCTTTTGAACAAGCAGGATCTGTCAAGCAAGGACAAGATCCTGCTACATTACACTCTGGCAAAAATCCATGAAGAAACAGGCCAGTTGGAGGAGTCTCTCAAGCATTATAAAGCGGGTGGCGCACTGCAGATCAACCGTGTGCACTACACTATCGAAAAGGATGAAGAGCTTTTCGAAAAGATCCGGCAGTCAGCGCCCGGCATCAAAGCACAAGCATTGGTTCCTTCCCGAGACGATGAGACTGTCACACCGATTTTCATTCTCGGCATGCCGCGATCTGGCACAACATTGATTGAGCAGATCATTTCGAGCCATGGTGACGTCCATGGAGGTGGCGAACTCGACTATGCAACGAACTTGGGTTTAAAAATCAGCTTGGGAACCGTTCCTGCAACGACTGAAAATTTACAGATTTTCAGACAGACATACTTGTCGGAACTGAAAAGAGCATCCGAAGGCAAAGCATATGTCACCGACAAAATGCCCTACAATTTCCGCCAGATCGGCCTTATCTGTTCGGCGCTTCCCGAAGCGAAGATCATCCATGTGAAGCGCGATGCAGCAGCGATCTGCTGGTCTAATTTCAAGACATGCTTCGTCGGCAACGGTTTGGGATACAGTTATGATCTTCAAGCCGTCGTGCGCTTCTATAAGCTATATGAAGACCTCATGACCTTCTGGAACCAGACATATGGCGACCGGATAATAGAAGTCGATTATGATGCTCTGACCAATGACCATGACACTGAAATCAGAAAGCTGATCAGCTATTTGAACCTCGACTGGCAGGATGCTTGTCTGTCTCCTCATGCAAACAGCCGCATGGTCAAAACCGCATCGAATTTGCAGGTCAGAAAGTCAATCTACAAAAACAGTTCCAAAGAATGGCTCAAATTCAAGCCGTTCCTTGATGGGGCTTTTGACGAATTGCTTTAATGATCGCAGTTGCCGGCAACACCGTTGCATGAGAGTTTGATTGCATAGGCCAGACAAGCCTGTCCGGCTCCGATAACAGGACGGGCAAAGGTCGCCGCGAAAAATCGCTGATTTCTGCGTTACCACCGCTTGCCAATAGCACCCTTATGTCTTATAAGCCCTCCAGCTGCCTCTACACCCTTGGAGGAGTTGCAGCAGCGGGGCCGAACATTCGGCCTTTTTTCTATTTTTTCAGGAGTATATCCAATGGCTAACTTTGAATTCAAAGCAGAACGCCGTGACCGGGTCGGTAAGGGGTCCGCTCGTGCATTGCGTCGCGAAGGCAAGATCCCTGCCGTCATCTATGGCGACAAGAAAGATCCTATCTCCATCGCTATCCCTTACAAGGAAACCAACCTTCAGATCCATAAGGGCGGTTTCCTGACGCACATCGTGACCATCGATGTGGATGGTGACAAGATCCGCGCGATCCCTCGCGACTACCAGCTCGACGTCATCCGTGACTTCCCGATGCATGTCGACTTCCTGCGTGTTTCACGCACCACCAGAATCACTGTTGGTGTTCCAGTTGAATTTATCAACGAAGAAGAATGCCCAGGCCTGAAACGCGGTGGCGCCCTCAACATCGTTCGTCGTGACGTCGAAGTTGAATGCCCGGCAACCGATATTCCGGAATCCTTCGTATTCGATCTGAAAGAAGCCGATCTTGGCGATTCGATCCACATTTCCGCAACGACCTTGCCGGAAGGTGTGAACCCGACCATTACCGATCGCGACTTCACCATCGCTACCATCGCAGCACCTGCTGGCTTCAACGAACCAGCTGAAGGTGAAGAAGAAGAAGGCGCTGAAGCAGAAGCTGAGTAATCGGCTCTGCGTTTCAGACCCCACAAGTTCAGGGTTCGGGAGGTTAATCCATGTATCTGCTCGTCGGACTTGGCAATCCCGGACCCCAATATGCAGGAAACCGCCACAATATCGGTTTCATGGCAGTCGATGAGATTGCCCGCCAGCATAATTTCGGTCCATGGCGCCGCAAGTTTCAGGGTGAGGTCAGCGAAGGCCTTATCGGCTCGAATAAAGTCCTGCTCCTCAAGCCTACCACCTTCATGAATGAATCCGGCCGTGCGATCTCGGAAGCCTGTCGCTTCTACAAGATCCCGCCTGAAGACGTCTATGTCTATCATGATGAGTTGGATCTCAACCCCGGCAAGGTGAAGGCCAAACTGGGCGGCGGCGTCGCCGGGCATAACGGCCTGCGCTCGACTGGTGCGCATATCGGCAACAATTTCCACCGCATCCGTCTGGGGATCGGCCATCCGGGCCGGGAACGGGTCACCCAATGGGTGTTAGGCGATTTCGCCAAAGTGGACAGAGAGTGGCTGGAGCCAACACTCGACGCTCTGGCCTACACAGCCCAGAGCCTCATCGAGAATGATCTGGGCCGCTTCATGACGGATTTCAACCAGAGGCTGGCCCCTCCCGTCAATGGCCACAAGAAAAGCAAGTCACAATCCGCAAGCGCTGACACAAAGCCCTCCCAACCAGGCAGCAAGGCATCATCAAGCAGCTCGGATAAACCGAACAAGGGCAGCAACAGCGCCCGCTCCGACAAAAACGCGGAGCCCCCACGCAATGCGATGGCCGAAGCGCTGAAACAGCTGGTCACCAGAAACAAGGATTAAGAGCAATGGGTTTTAAATGCGGTATCGTGGGATTGCCAAATGTCGGCAAATCCACCCTGTTCAACGCGCTAACGAAAACCGCAGCGGCACAGGCAGCCAACTATCCCTTCTGCACCATTGAACCGAATACGGGCGATGTTGCCGTTCCGGATCCGCGCATGGATGCCATCGCAAAGATTGCCGGTTCCAAGGAAATCATCCCGACCCGCCTTACCTTTGTTGACATCGCCGGTCTCGTGCGCGGTGCATCCAAGGGCGAAGGTCTGGGCAACCAGTTTCTGGCCAACATCCGCGAAGTGGACGCCATTGTGCATGTGCTGCGCTGCTTTGAAGATGAAGACATCACCCATGTGGAAGGCAAGATCGATCCGGTTACCGACGCTGAAACCGTTGAAACCGAGTTGATGATTTCTGACATGGAGAGCCTTGAGCGCCGTGTGGCCAACCTGCGCAAGCGCGGTCAGACCGGAGACAAAGACGCCAAGGCGCAAGCCGCCCTGATGGATCGCCTGCTTGAGCTGCTGCATGATGGCAAACCGGGCCGTATGCTCGACATGGCCGACGATGAAGAACGAAAGGCCGTCAACGATCTCAACCTGCTGACGACAAAACCCGTCCTCTATATCTGCAATGTGGATGAGGAAAGCGCTGGCACGGGCAATGAATTCTCCAAGGCTGTTGAAGCCATGGCAGAAAAACAGGGCGCAGGCGCCGTTGTCATCTCTGCAGCGATCGAGGCTGAAATCTCTCAGCTGGATGCAGAAGAACAGGAAGAATTCCTGGAAACGCTGGACCTGGAAGAGCCCGGTCTCGACCGCATGATCCGCGCCGGTTACGACCTGCTGCACCTCATCACCTATTTCACAGCTGGCCCGAAAGAAACCCGCGCCTGGACCATCACCAAAGGCTGCAAGGCCCCACAGGCCGCCGGTGTCATTCATACCGATTTCGAACGCGGCTTCATCCGCGCCCAGACCATCGCCTTTAATGACTATGTGACCCTTGGTGGCGAAACAGCGGCCAAAGAAGCTGGCAAAGCCCGCGACGAAGGCAAGGAATATATTGTGCAAGACGGCGACGTCATGCTCTTCAAGTTCAACACTTGAGGAACTGGAACAGCCAAACAAAAAAGCCTGCCCATTCCGGGCAGGCTTTTTATGCGCTAGCAGTAACAAACTCTGATCAAAGCGGGCTTACTTGGCGTGCAGCTTGACCCAGTCGGCAAAGGCCGCAGCAAACTGCTTGAGGAAGTCCCGCGTACCGTCATTTGTCATCTGATCCTTATCGTCAAACAGACCACCGAATGCGCCGATATAGGCTTCTGGCTGCTGCATGGCAGGCATATCAAGGAAGGTCAGGGACTGGCGCAAGTGATGGTTGGCGCCAAAGCCGCCAATACCGCCCAGAGACCCAGATACGATACCCGCAGGTTTACCAGACCAGGAACTCTCGCCAGCAGGACGCGACCCGACATCAAGCGCATTCTTCAAGGCAGCAGGCACAGAACGGTTATACTCCGGTGTTACAAACAAAACGCCATCGGCAGGCGCCAAAGACGCGCGGAAGGATTTCCATTCTTCGGGTGCATTTTCGCCATCCAGATCCGGATTATAGAAGGGCAATGAGCCCACTTCCACAAAACGGAAAGACAAGCTTTCCGGGGCCAGATTGACGATCGCATTAGCGACCTTGCGGTTGATGGAGTCTTTTCTCAAACTCCCCACGATGACGGCAATATCATAACTATCTTTCATTGGGCTCTCCTGAAAATAATGAAATCAATGAAGGGAGCAGGCTGGATTTTCTTGCAAACCCCTTCGTCCCGATCCCTTGTTGTTTTCCTTAAAATGGTATCATCCGATCAACGGTTCAAACCCGTATAAGTTCCGGTAGAGCCATAGTGTAAATGAAAATATTTCATTACGCCGCCAATGGACTTCTTTGGCAGCAACAAACGCTATGGCAGTCGTTAAGGAAAAGAAGAGGAGCCAGCGCCTATGAGCAGGAGCAAGCCGCCTCTACCCAGCAAAATCTGTCCGGCATGCCTCAGGCCATTCAACTGGCGCAAGAAATGGGTGCGTTCCTGGCCGCAGGTTCTCTATTGCTCTGAGCGTTGCCGGCGGCAAAGATAGCGCAGGATCACGCGCACATAATGCAAAACAACCTGTATGCCCATCAGCCAGCCCCGCCATAGGCATTCATGAACGCATCGACAGCTGCATCAACCGCGAGATCGAAATCAAGCAATGGGGGACAACGATACATAATCGGCTCGGCAACTCCGCTTTCTAACAGCCCCTTTAGATGCAGGCTGACAATTTGGGCAGAAGGCCCCGAAATGGCCCCCTGCTGCATTTTGAGCGCCATAAAGTCTTCCACCTCACCCCAGCCACGTCCCTGACCGTTCTTATAAAGCAACTGAGACAGCTTACCTTCGAAATCTTCAGAAACGGCGCTGCGAAAAAGCGCCATGGTTTCCTGATCGGTGATGAAGTCCAGATAGTCGCGTCCGAATTTTTTCAACTGACCCGCCAGATCATCATTGTCCCGGTCCTCGAAAATCCGGAATACAGCGGTTCCTTGATCATCCAATGACTGCATCAGCACGGCGGCAAACAATTCTTCCTTAGAACTGTAGTAACCATAAAGTGTAGCTTTTGACCCCCCAAGCTCCGCAGAAATCGCTGACATGCTGGCCCCATGATAGCCATTCTGGCCAAAGACTTTGGCAGCAACCTGCAGAATCTCGAGCCGTTTTTCATCTGTCTTAACGCGCATGCGACACTCCCTATAAGTGAACACAAGAGTACAGTTTTAGCTTGACGAGCGCAAGTGAAGAATATAACTAAAACGTACTGTACGGTTTTACCGCACCCTGAACCCAATTTGGATTTCCCAACTATGTCGCATTTCAATCTGAACCACCATCGCGCCACGCCAATGGCCCTGAGCATCCTCATTCTCTTGGCTGGCTGCGCCATTCCGCCAAAAGACACCCCGCTCACCGAGATGAAATCGGTTGAAAGCTATCAGACCGGAAAGTCGCTCCTTTCCAGCGCTGCCCAATGGCCATCTGACCATTGGTGGGAAGCCTATAAAGACAAACAGCTAAACCAGTTGATGAAGGAAGGCCTTTCGCAAGCCAACGATATTCGGCTGGCACAGGCGCGCCTCAAATTGGCGAAAGCCGCGACCGGCATGTCCAAGGCCGGCCTGCTTCCCAATGTTGGTGCGCAGGCGTCTGTCGATCAGGAACGCCAGAGCTACCATTATCTGATGGATGAAGCATTCGTGCCTCAAGGCTGGAATGATGGCGGCATCGCGACGCTCAACTTTAATTGGGAAATCGACTTTTGGGGCAAGAACCGGGCCGCACTGGCCGCCGCCAAGGGCGAACAGCAAGCAGCCGAAGCAGAGGCTGCAGCAGCGCGCCTTGCCGTCTCCTCCGGTATCGCACAGGCTTATGCGCAGTTAGCATCGCTTTATGCCAGCCGTGATGCAGCCTCCAGCGCCCTGCGTGTCCGCAACGACAGTCTCAAGCTGATGCAGTCCCGCTTCAATCAGCAGCTTGAAAATGAAAGCGCACTCGAAAGAGCCAAATCCAACCAGCAAAGCACGATCGCCCGCCTTGCTGCCATTGACGAGAATATCGCTCTGGCAAAGAACCAGATGGCAGCTCTTCTGGGCAAAGGACCGGACCGAGGATTGTCCATCAAACGTCCAAGGGTCAACGGCGGTCATTATTATGGCCTACCAAACCAGTTGCCGCTCGACCTTCTGGGACGCCGCCCGGATATTGTTGCCGCACGTCTGAGGGCAGAGGCAGCTGTCAAACGCGTAGATGAGGCCAAGGCTTCCTTCTACCCGAACGTCAACTTGACGGCGATGATTGGCCGACAGGCCCTTGGCCTAGACATGCTACATGCCGGAGACGCAACGCTCGGCTCCATCGGCCCGGCGGTTTCTCTGCCGATTCTGGACGGAGGACGCCTGCGGTCTGGTTTCATGAGATCCAAAGCCAGCCAGGAGATGGCGGTCGCGACATATGATCAGACGCTCACAAGAGCGCTCAAAGATGTTGCCGACGCCATGGTGAGCAAACGCCAGCTCTCCGTGCGCCTGAGAGCAACCCGCAATGCCGTGCAAGCGGCGCAAAATGCCTATGACATTGTCAAGAACCGCTATGAAGGCGGCCTTGCAACCTATCTTGAAGTCCTAGCCGCCGAGGACGCCATGATTGGCGCCCGCGGTGCCGCGGCTGCTCTGAGAGCGCGTAGTTTTGCGCTCGATATTCAGTTGGTCCGTGCTCTTGGTGGAGGCTTTCGTGACATGGAGAAAACCAAGTGAGTGACATGAAAAAAGTACCAACGGATGTAAAACTCGAGAACAAGATCGAAAAGATCTATGAGGATCGCGAGACAGAAATGCCTGAAAAGAAAAGCAAACGCTGGCCCCTGTTTTTTGGCCTCTTCGTCGCTGTAGCGGCCCTTTCTGGCGCCTACTACGCCTATGACACGCTCTATGCGTCCAAGCATGCCATCACCGACAACGCCTATGTGGGCGCAGATATTGCAGGCATCACACCACTGATTGCCGCTCCGGTGAAGGAAGTACGCGTCAGCGATACCCAGCATGTCGCCAAAGGTGATATTCTGGTGGTGTTGGATGATACCGACGCCAAGCTGCATCTGGCACAGGCCGAAGCCGGCTATCAGCAGTCGCTGCGGGCCGTCAAGGCTCTGAACGCAACGGACAAGACCCTGCTCGCCCAGATCGAAGGCCGCAAGGCCGATCAGAAGCGCGCTGAAGCCCAACATGAAATGGCCGAGGCCAATTTCGCCAAGGCCAAGATCGACCTCGAACGCCGCCAGACTCTGGTCGAAAACGGCTCCGTCTCTGGCGATGAGCTGACCATGGCCGAAACCGCCTTCAAGAATGCCGAGGCCAATCTGGGAGCAGCAGAAGCGGCTCTCGAAGCGGCAAGCGCGGGACTTGAAGCCGCGGAAGGTCAGCAAATGGCCAACGCAGCCATGATCGAAGGTGCATCAGTGGAGAACAACCCCCAAGTGTTGGTCGCCAAGGCTCAACGAGATCAGGCTCAAGTCAATCTGGACCGCACGGTCATTCGCGCACCGGTCGACGGTGTCGTGTCCATGCGCCGCGTGCAGGTCGGAGAACGGGTTCAGCCGGGCATGCGCCTGATGGTCGTCGTCCCCCTTGACGAGGTCTATGTCGATGCCAACTTCAAGGAAGTGCAATTGGAAAAGGTTGAGCCGGGCCAATCTGTGACCCTTCATTCCGACCTTTACGGCAGCGATGTCGAATTTGAGGGCACCGTTGTGGGCTTCTCTGGCGGGACCGGCGCTGCCTTCTCCGCCGTCCCTGCCCAGAACGCCACCGGCAACTGGATCAAGGTGGTCCAACGCCTACCGGTCCGCATCGCACTTAATCCAGAACAACTGAAAGACCATCCCCTGGAAGTGGGCCTGTCCATGGAAGCCGACATTCATGTCGCTGAGTAGTCGGACATAAAGGACATAAAAAGATGACGAACGATGACAGCAACAGCCGGCCCCTAACAGGGGCCAGCCTAATAATTGCTGCTCTGGCGATCGGCACAGGCAACTTTCTTGTCGTGCTGGACAGCACGATTGCAAACGTATCGGTCCCAACGATTGCCGGATCTCTGGGTGTTTCCATGTCGCAAGGCACATGGGTCATCACCTCCTACGCGGTGGCGGAAGCCATCACTGTGCCTCTGACAGGCTGGTTGGCCATGAAGTTCGGTGCCGCCCGAACCTTCATTTTCTGCTTCTTTGCCTTTGCGCTGGTCTCCCTTTATTGCGGCATGGCCGGCTCGCTCAACACACTCATTCTCGGGCGCGTCATGCTCGGTCTGGTTGGCGGCCCCATCATGCCTCTCTCCCAGATGCTGCTGATGCGCATCTTCCCCAAGGAGAAAGCCACAGCGGCCTCGGTGCTCTGGGCGATGACGACCCTTATCGGCCCGATTGCAGGCCCTATTCTAGGTGGCATCATCTGCGATAGCTATGGCTGGCAGTGGATCTTCCATATCAAGGTGCCTGTAGCCATTATCGGAGGCCTGGTTGTCTGGGCCTTCCTCAGACATCAGCCAGACCCCAAAACCAAGGCGCGCATTGATGCCGTCGGCCTTGGGTTGCTGATCATCTGGGTCGGGGCTTTGGAAGTCATGCTCGAAGAAGGGCGAGACAAGGATTGGTTCTCCTCGCCGGAAATCTGCATCCTCGGAGCGATTGCCGTCATAGGCTTCCTCTCGTTCCTGATCTGGGAGTTGACCGATGAAAACCCCATCGTAGACTTGCGCATCTTCAGGCACAGGGGCTTTACGGCTGCCTCGGTGACCTTTGCCGGGGGCTTTGCCGCCTTCTTCGCCTCAGTGGTGATCCTGCCTTTGTGGCTGCAGCAGAATATGGGCTACACCGCCACCTGGGCTGGCTATGCCACCGGCATCATGGGCATATTGGCCATGGTATCTGCACCCATTGTTGGCAAGGTGGTCGAAGTGGTTGATGCCCGCATAATTCTCTCGACGGGCCTTTTGGGGCTTGGCGCGATGATGGCATGGCGCATGACTTTCAACAGTGATGTAACCTTCATGCAAATGGCGTGGCCAACGCTCTTCACTGGGCCATTCATGGTGATGTTCTTCGTCCCTGTCACAGGGCTGGCCTTGGCCACCGTGGAGCCCCATGAGCAAGCCAACGCCGCCGGGCTCTCCAACTTCATGCGAACGCTCGCAGGGGCCTTTGCCACGTCTCTGGTGCAGACCCAATGGCAGAATACCGCACGCGTGAAGCAGAATGAGCTCGTTAACATGATGCCAAACACCGACCGGGTCATCAACGACATGATGCAAGGAGGGATGTCCCACGACGCAGCTGTCGGCAGCCTCAGCTACACGATCTACCATCAGAGTGTGCTGCTCTCGACGCTGGAAATGTTCGGCATCATAACCGTCGTCTTCGGCTTTGCCGCCCTGCTGCCATGGTTGGCTCCACGCGCCAACATTGTGCAACACTAGAAAGCGCGGGTCGCGCCTTACGCCACTTCAAAGGGGATAGGCTCCGCGCAAAATAGCAAACGCCCGCTCCAGATACTGATCCGGGGCGGGCGTTTTCATAGCAACCGGCACTACCTGAGACCCAAATCTCGGTAATATCCGGCGGGAATGACCCTATCTATTCAGGCATCTGTCTTTTCAGACGCCGGGCAGCTATTGAACCCGATAAGGGTGTAAAGCGGGCAGAAGCGGAACAAACCGGTCGCCAGTGGAATGATTCCCAACAGGCCCCACAGGGTTTGCGGTCCGATGAAGACGATCGCAAGCAAGACGATACCCACGATCACACGAATGATCCGATCGAGCTTTCCAACATTCACAGTCATGATCTGACTCCTTTGTAGCAAGGATTGCATCTTACTCCCATATAAGCATTCACCCTAGGTAAAACACTTATATGCGATATTAAGTCACAGCGCAGACTCCTGCGCACCGGCATAACAAAGCGATCAGAGCCCTTCAAAGGCTACCAATGTATGCACATCAATACCGCGCTCTTTGAGCAGCGACACGCCGCCAAGGTCAGGAAGATCGATTACGAAAGCAGCCCCTTCAACCTGACCACCCACACTTTGCAAAAGCTCGCAAGCTGCCACAGCCGTGCCGCCGGTCGCAATCAGATCGTCAACGAGAAGCACCTTCTCTCCTGACGCAACCGCATCATCATGCATCTCGATCCGGTCGGTGCCATATTCCAGAGAATAATCCTGAGCAACCACCTTGCCGGGCAACTTGCCCTGCTTGCGGATGGGAACAAATCCCACGCCCAGATAATCCGCCATTGCACCTCCGAAAATGAAGCCGCGCGCTTCGATACCAACAATCTTCTCTATGCCCTTATCAAGATAGGGTGCAGAAAGATCACGGATGGATTGCTTGAAGCCGTCAGCATGGGAAATGAGGCTGGTAATGTCTCTGAAGATGATGCCTCGCTTGGGATAATCCGGAATGGATCGGATGAGGCTCTTGAGATCAAGTTTTTCGCTGCTTTGCATTCGCTAGGCTCCGCTTCTCGCAATTCGTAGATAAGCACCGGCTTCCTGTTGGACGCAGCCGTACCCTTTATCGGCATCCAGTTGCTGGATCTGCCCTCCCCTAGATATGGACAAGAAATCCGGACAAGGCAATTCAAAAAGTGCAAGCAACCCCTCCCAAATGGGCGCAGAAACAACGCATGCAGCGTCATAAAGCGAAAGCCTCCGGACCTCGCCCGCGAAAGCCGCCCCGATTCGGGATCACAAGCTTCACAGGTCAAAGCCGCAAGGGAAAAACCTCTCGGCTACGGCGCAAGCCTGCTCACTTTTCTCCAGGGAGAGGCTGACCGCTCAAATGCAGGGAATGGGGAAGAAAAAGGGGCGAAGGTCTTTCCTCGCCATCCCAGACCGCTTTCAATGCCGCAACACTGCCGCGTCCATAATGTTCGGCAGACACGCCAATAGAGTTCAGCCATCCCGCAATCCATGGATTGAGAGGGCAAGCATCAAACCCGATAAAGCCGAAGTCCCTTACAGGGTCCATAGCGCGTTCGGTAACCTGTCGATAGGCCCCATAAGCCAACATGTCGCTCATGCAAAGGATGACCCTCGGCGGGTTATCGCGCTCCAAAATCTGAGCCATGGCTGCATAGCCCACTTCCAGATGATTAAGCCCTTCAACATGCGCATGCAGGATATCGCGCTCCATAATCCCCGCTTCAGCCAGTCCATCCAGAACGCCCTGACGCCGATAGGTCGCAGCCGTACGATCAAGAGCCCCATGAATGAGCGCCACGTTGCGAATACCCCGCGCAATCAGCAGATCAGCCACGTCGCGCCCGGTCCGGTAATTGTCGATACCCATATAGGGGCTATTGCTATCGTCCGGATCGGGCCGATTGACAAACAGCATCGGCGGGCCACTCTCACGCATCCGGTCGAGAACCGGGCTTCCCACTGCCCCAACGATGATGACCGCCCGCGCCAGTTGGGATTGCATCTCAAGCAGATATTCATCTTGCACATCGGCGCGCTCATAGGTATCGCAAACGGACATGACATAGCCTTCGTCCCGCAGCGCCCTTTCTATAGAAGCAGCAATCGCAGCCATGGTCGGATTTTCGATGGCGGCGGCCAGCAGGCCAATAATGCGACTTTCCTGACAGCGTAAAGCCCTTCCGATGCTCGCCGGACGGTAGTGCAATGCCTCCACGGAAGCCCGAACGCGCTCTACGGTTTGCTTTGATGCCTTGTTGGTGATGCCATTGATAATTCTTGAGGCGGTGGCAATAGAGACGCCAGCATGCGCAGCAACCATGGCAAGGGATACGCGCCCGTTTTTGTTGTTGTTTTTTCTACTTTCGGTTTTTGCTGGCATACAGCCTCTCTATAGCTAAATTTTATACTTCCATATATAGTATTTAATATATCTACAAGCTTCCCGAGATTTTTTCCTTTACACAATCGTAGCAGATCATCTGAGCATACGCCGATCCGGCGCCTCCCCTTTCGATCAACCTTTCAACCAGCACACAAAAAAGGGCCCCGAAAAGGGGCCCTCATTTGACTTCTAATCCAGACGCTTTCGTGATCAGTGCTTCACTTTCGACCACAATTTGCGCTTGGTAAAGAACATCAGGAACGAGAAGACAACAAGGAAGATGAGAGCATTCACGCCCACCCGCTTGCGTTCTTCCAGCTTGGGCTCTGCGGCCCACATCAGGAAGGATGTCACGTCCTTGGCATATTGCTCCGTGGTCATCGGCGTTCCATCGGTATAATCCACCAGCTCGTCAGAAAGCGGTGGAGCCATGCCGATCGCGACACCAGATCCGAATGCCGGATTGTAATATTTGTCGCCGACAGTTTCTTCCAGCTCTTCAGGCGTTTCCTCATAAGAGGTCAGAAGGGCATAGATATAATCCGGCCCATATTCCTGATAGGCGGTTACCGGGTGCCAGATCATACGCAGAATGTCGTTGAACACTTCCACCCCGACATCAGGACCGACAGACGCAGCACGCGCCTTGGCAATCAGGGAAAGATCAGGCGGAGCCTTGCCACCGTTGGCGGCAGCAGCTGCTTCCACATTGGGGAAAGGCGATGGGAAATGATCAAAGGGTTTGCCCGGACGGGTGAACATGTCCCCTTCGGAATCCGGTCCATCCTCGATGTCATAGTCAGCAGCAATCGCTTTGACTTCATCGTCGGTATAGCCAAGCGCCCCTTCCTGCCCCAGATTGCGGAATGCAATATAGTCCAGTGAATGGCAACTTGAACAAACCTCACGATAGATCTGGAAGCCGCGCTGCAGCTGTGCCTTATCAAATTTCCCGAACGGGCCTGAGAAGGTCCAGTCCTGTTTTTCGTATTTGTGCCCGCCTTCACCCGAAGCCATCGCCCCGACGGATGTAACCGCCATGGCGCCAGCAACAACGAGCGCGCGAACCGCAGTTTTGGTAAGCGTAATCATGGGTTGTCCCTTTCCTCGCTCGTTCAGGCTCTTGCTTCTGCAGCAGCAGAATCACCATGTTTGGCCAAGACTGCTTCGTTGATCGACGCGGGCAGTGGCTTCGGTTTCTCAATGAACCCGAGCACCGGCAAAATGACCAGGAAGTAGGCGAAATAGTAAACCGTGAAGATACGCGCCCAGAGCACATAGCCTCCCTCAGCCGGCTTACCACCCAGATAGCCAAGCCCGATGCAGACCACGACAAAAATCCAGAAGAACTGGCGCCCCAGCGGACGATAGTTCATGGAACGAACCTTGGAGGTATCGAGCCACGGCAGCACGAAGAGCACGCCGATCGCACCGAACATGGCCAATACGCCCATTAGCTTGTCAGGAATAGCACGCAGGATCGCGTAGAACGGCAGGAAATACCATTCGGGCACAATGTGCGGAGGCGTCACAAGCGGATCTGCCGGGATATAGTTGTCCGGATGGCCCATGAAGTTTGGCACCATAAACATCATCCAGGCAAAGAACACAAGGAACACGACAATCGCGAAGATATCCTTGATCGTGTAATACGGGGTAAAGGCCACCGTATCATTGCTGTCTTTCACCTCAACCCCGGTCGGATTGTTGTTGCCGACCACATGGAAAGCCCAGATATGCAGGGCAACCACGCCAACCAGCATGAATGGCAGCAGATAGTGCAAGGAGAAGAAGCGGTTGAGCGTCGGGTTATCAACCGAGAAACCACCCCAGAGCAGCGTCACGATTGCGTCGCCAACATAAGGGAAGGCCGAGAACAGGTTGGTAATAACCGTCGCGCCCCAGAAGGACATCTGTCCCCATGGCAGCACATAGCCCATGAAGCCGGTCGCCATCATCAGCAGGAAGATCACGACACCCAAAATCCAGACCACCTCACGCGGGGCTTTGTAGGACCCGTAATAAAGGCCTCGGAAAATATGGATATAAACGGCGATGAAGAACATGGACGCGCCGTTAGAATGCATATAGCGCAGCATCCAGCCCCAGTTCACATCGCGCATGATATGCTCGACAGAGGCAAAGGCCAGCGTGGTGTTGGGCACATAATGCATGACCAGCACAATGCCGGTCACGATCTGCGCCACAAGGCACACGGCGAGAATGGCGCCGAAAGTCCAGAAGTAATTAAGGTTCTTGGGAACTGGGTAAGCAATGAAGGAAGAATGCACCAGACCGGCAATCGGCAGGCGACTTTCCATCCATTTCAAAAACCCGTTCTGCGGCTCGAAGGTCGAATGTCCGCTCATGACTGGTCTCCTTAAGACATTTGCGGGCGTCAGCCGATTTTGATCAGGGTATCGCTAACAAACTCATAGGGTGGCAACTCCAGATTCAGTGGAGCAGGACCCTGGCGGATTCGACCGGCGGAATCATAGTGCGATCCATGGCATGGGCAGAACCAGCCATCATAGTCGCCCTTCTGTCCTTCGGGCACACACCCCAGATGCGTGCAGATGCCGATCATGATCAGCCATTGTTCCTTGCCGGGCTTGACGCGCTCTTCATCGGTCTGAGGATCGCGAAGGTCAGCCACGTCAACAGCTTTGGCCTCTTCAATCTCAGTCGGAGTTCTATGCCGAATGAATACCGGTTTGCCGCGCCATTTGACAGTGAGGCTTTGTCCCTCTTCAATTGAGGAAATATCCACTTCAATGGATGAAAGCGCCACAGCGCTGGCATCAGGGTTCATCTGGTCAATAAATGGCCAAGCGAGCGCAGCTGCGCCGACGGCCCCAAACGCTCCGGTCGCGATATAAAGAAAATCGCGGCGGGTTGGTTCTTCCCTTTCGCTGGTAGCCAAGACGAGGTCCTCTTCTAGCCAGTGTCCAACTTCCAGCTCGCCTGCGCCTCCAAATAATCACGTCCCTTGCGAAACGATAAAGTCCCAAAATCGCGGCGAGCCAATTTCACCGGTGCTCGTTCACATTACCGAGACCAGTCAAACACTTTTTACATTGATCGCTGATGTTGTCTAGAGAGGCAAATCGCAGAAACTGCCGATTTTCAGCAGTTTGGCCTGACAAATTCGTCTTATATCGGCAAAAATTGAGCGAAACACCGCAGGACTACTACTTATCCAAGCAGTTCCCACAAAGCGCGTTTCCGCTTGTCTTCGACCTTTGGATTGGAATGATTCTAGTGGAAAACAGGCCATCATCGGCCAAAATACCCGATTTTGGCAATCAGGCGATAAAACCGCCTGATTGTCTGTCCCACAAAGAAGCATAGAGTCCGCCCTGTGCGAGCAGTTCCTCGTGACTTCCCATCTCCACGATGCGACCGCCATCCATGACAATCAACCGGTCCATGGAAGCAATGGTTGAGAGCCTGTGCGCGATAGCCAAAACGGTCTTGTCTTTCATCAGCAGGTTAAGACTATCCTGAATGGCTGCTTCCACCTCGGAATCAAGAGCCGAAGTGGCCTCGTCAAGCACAAGGATGGGAGCATTCTTGAGAAGAACCCGAGCAATGGCGATCCGCTGGCGTTGCCCTCCGGAAAGCTTGATGCCGCGTTCACCCACTTCGGCATACAGGCCCTTGTTGCCATAGCGGTCTTCCAGATCCTTGATGAAATCAAGCGCCTGCGCCTGCTCCGCAGCCTTGTAGGCGGCCTCTTCACTGGCCCCTTCAAGCCCATAGATGATATTCTCAAGCACCGAGCGATGCAGCAGAGAGGTATCCTGGGTGACAACCCCGATCTGCGCCCTCAAGCTATCCTGCCTGACATCGGCAATATTCTGCCCATCAATACGGATCGAGCCGGAATTGAGGTCATAGAAGCGCAACAGCAAATTGATCATAGTCGATTTGCCAGCCCCGGAGCGACCAACAAGCCCGATCTTTTCTCCCGGACGAATGGTCAGATCCAGACCATCGATCACCGGCTCATCCTTGCCATAGTCAAAACAGACCTTGTCGAAGGTGATTTCCCCGCGCTCAACGATCAGGTGTTTCGCATCATGGGTATCACGCACCAATTGCGGCTGGGAAATCGTACCAATACCATCTTGCACGGTACCGATATTCTCGAACACCCCGCTGACTTCCCACAATATCCACTCGGACATGCCACGCAAGCGCATGACCAACCCCGCCACCAGAGCAATATCCCCCGGCAGGACCAGCCCGACTTGCCAGAAATAGATGCCAACCGCGACCGAACTGAACAGCAGCAGATTGTTCAGCGTCTTGAGGGTGATCTCCATGATCGTCACCAGACGCATCATCGAATAAACATTATTCATGAAGCCGGTCATCGACTGCTTGGCATAATTATCCTCGCGGGCCGCATGGGAAAACAGCTTGACGACGGAAATATTGGAATAGGCGTCAACCACCTTTCCCACCATCTCCGAACGCGCATCCGCCTGATCACGGGAGATATCGCGCATCTTGGGCACGAAATAGACCAAAGCTCCGATATAGCCAATGATCCATAGAAGCATCGGTAAGGCGAGTTGCCACTTGGCCGTACTGACAAGATACAGCGCCGAGAGGAAATAAACGCAGACATAGACGAACACGTCCGCCAGACGCGATACCACTTCGCGCACGGCCAGGGCCGTCTGCATCACCTTTTGCGCCACCCGACCGGCAAACTCGTCCTGATAGAATTCCATCGACTGGCGCAACAAATAGCGATGCAGGCGCCAGCGGATCGACATGGGATAGTTGCCCATAACAGTCTGGTGGAAGAGGATCTGCCAAATTGCCTCCAGTCCCGGCATGATGATGAGCAACAACACGCCCATCCAAATGAGATCGCCACCATGATCAGTCATGAAAGTAGCTCGATCACTATCGGCGAACCAGTTGACCAGATCACCGACAAAACCGAACAGGCTGACTTCGATAATCGCGATCAACGCGGTTATCACGGAAACGACGACCATATAGGGAGCCACAGGGCGGGTGTAATACCACATGAAAGCCCAGAACCCTTGCGGTGGCTGCTCAAGACTATAGTCGGCAAACGGGTCAACCAGCTTTTCAAAAAAGGAAAACATCACGATGCTACCGGAGAGATCCGGTCCTGTTACGACGGACAAAGGGGTGAGAAAACGCACACGCGAGAAGTTACCCGACCATCGGATCGCCACGCCCACGCTTTGATGCAGATTATGCGCAGCTTATATCAGCTTTGATGACAAAATAAGCATGAATAATTCTAAACACAGTTATGAACTGTGCTGTGATATTAATCACACGCTGCTGAAGGCTTGGGCAAAGAGAAAGACATTGCCTTGGTGCGCAACCTAATACACTTGGGAAGCAGGCGATTTCCAGTCGACAGCCATAACATTTCCATTGTGATTCACGATCAAGACTGTAAAACCAACCCATGACTACTATAGATATTGCCCTTTTCCAGCCGGACATACCGCAGAACACGGGAACCATTCTGAGAATGGCTTCCTGTCTGGCTCTGCATGTTCATATCATCGAACCATGTGGTTTCACGCTCAATGACCGAACCCTGCGCCGCGCTGGCATGGACTATCTCGAACGCGCCAGTTTCACCAAGCATATCTCATGGAACCACTTCAAGGATTGGCAAAAGGAAAGCGGCAGACGGCTGCTCCTTGCCACCACCAAGGCGTCTCAATCCTTTTATGAAATCACCTATAAGGCCGGTGACATTATCCTCTTTGGCAGAGAATCCGCTGGCGTTCCTGATGAAGTGCATGACTATGTGACCGAGCGCATCACGATTCCCATGCGCGCGGGCGAGCGCTCGCTGAATCTGGCCATCTCGACAGCAATGATAACCACCGAAGCCCTACGGCAAGTGAGATCTTATTGACGATGAGTGAAACAGCAAACAGCACCATCCCCGAAGGCCTGCCAGCCGATCTTGAGGCCAAGAAACAACGCGCCACCGACTGGTTCCGAACCCTGCGAGATCGCATTTGCACCGAGTTCGAGGCAATCGAGCAGGAGTTGAAGGGATCCGGCCCCTTGCAAGAACCGGGCAACTTTGTTCGCACCCCTTGGGAACGCACCGACCATTCCGGAGCCAAAGGCGGCGGCGGAGAGATGTCGATCATGAAGGGTCGCGTCTTTGAAAAAGTCGGTGTGCATGTCTCCACGGTCCATGGTGAATTTGCGCCCCAGTTCCGCGACCAGATCCCCGGTGCATCGGAAGATCCTCGTTTCTGGGCCTCGGGCATTTCGCTGATTGCCCATTTGCAGAATCCGCATGTTCCCGCCGTGCATATGAACACCCGCATGATCGTCACCACTCGTCAATGGTTTGGTGGCGGTGCGGATCTGACGCCCGTTCTGGCCAATCGCCGCAGACAGGAAGACCCAGACAGCATCGCCTTTCACAAGGCCATGCAGGAGGCCTGCAACAAGCATTCTGTAGCCGATTATCAAGCCTATAAGGAATGGTGCGACCGCTATTTCTATCTACCGCACAGGAATGAAGCCCGCGGCATTGGCGGCATCTTCTATGATCGCCACAATAGCGGTGACTGGGAAGCCGATTTCGCCTTTACGCAGGATGTCGGACTGGCCTTCCTAAACATTTATCCAATGCTTGTGCGGCGCCAGATGGGAGAGCCATGGACCGATGCAGAACGTGAGGAACAGTTGATCCAGCGCGGGCGCTATGTGGAATTCAACCTGCTCTATGACAGAGGCACCATTTTCGGCCTGAAGACCGGCGGCAATGTGGATTCCATCCTGTCGTCCATGCCGCCAGAGGTCAAATGGCCATAGGCCAGACGGCTAGCCTGCCCCCATCAAGCCAGACCCCAGCAAGCCTGAACACGGCAAGAATAAACAAAGGGCGAAGCGGCGTCGCTTCGCTTATCCCTCACCATGCTGGTTCAGCAATTCGGGCAATTGGCTCATATCCCTGAAAATGCGGGCGCCATGGGCAGCAAGGGCCTGGCCAGTGCCCTTGGGCGCATAGCCAAAACAGAGCATCCCTGCCCTTTGCGCCGCCAACGCTCCGCTAGCGCTGTCTTCAATCACGACACATTGATCCGCAGTCACGCCCATTGCTTCGGCCGCAGCCAAATAGAGCCCCGGCTCGGGTTTGGCTATGCCGATGGTCCTTGCAGAAAAGCGACGCCCGTCAAACCGCTCCCACAGGCCGGTCTGTCCTAGTGTGATTGACATTTTCTCGTCCGACCCATTGGAGGCAACACAATAGGGCACGCCTTTCTCATCCAGCAGATCCAAAACCGCAATCACACCGGCAATAGGCTCAACACCCTCGCGCAATCGACCATGCAGCTCCTTGCGATATTCCATGCACCAATCGTCAGGCAGATCGGCCCCCATGGCCTTGAGCGTTTCAAACTCGGTCTGCAAAGTACCGCCGACAAATTTTCGCTCGGCCTCTTCAATCGTGAGAGTCATACCATGGCGCGCGAGATTGGCGACCAGCACTTCATTGGCAGGCGTCTCACTATCAACGAGCACGCCATCGCAATCAAAAATAACAAGAGCAGGAAACAAGAGACAACTCCGGACAGTTGCAGGCAAGCGCTCGCGATACAGCCCGACCAGATCGCGTCTCGCAGAAGAGAGCGCAGGCCGAAAAGGCATCTAACGCAAGGATCTTGCCATGGAAAGCAATTGCCCTTTGCTTAGCGCAAATCCGCTGGAGACCCAAGCCTTTTCCAGTTGCCCCAGATGGTTGCCGATCTTGGGCCCCGGCTTCATGCCTTTATCGATGAGATCACGTCCGTTGAGCGGAAAAACAGGCACTGTCCAAAGAGCAATATCGCGCAGCAGCATTGAGAGCTCGGTCAAGTCAGGGGCAATCTGCCGTCTGACCAGCGCCAGCAGCACCAGATCCCGTGCGGTCTCCTTGCCATGCGCGTAGGCCAGCTGTTCAAGCACCTGCTCATTAATGGTCTTGATGCTGCGCACAGTTTTCGCCATACGCATCATCGCGTCGCGATTGCGGTTGGGCAGTCGCAGGGTCTTGGCCAGCCGCTCGGCATCTTCGCGCACATCAATGCAGAGCGCGGTCATAAGAAGATTGAGATCCGGCTTGAGATAAAGCTGCGCGGCCAGTTGCTTCAATCGAGCAAACCGCGCCAGATGGGGCACACAGGCCAACAGCCCCGTGAGCATGCCACCCTGATGCATGGCATCCAGAGCCTTGAGCGCAAAAGGCCCCTCCAGAAGCTTGACCATCTCCGCCCCGATCCGCTCAGCAGAGAGCGTTGGCAGCGAGGCTTGCGCGGCAATACAGGCTTGATAGTCGCCCTCTTCCAAACGCTCGCCATACTGGGAGAAGAAACGGAAAAACCGCAAGATGCGCAAATAGTCTTCGGCTATCCTTCTGTCTGCATCGCCAATGAAGCGCACATGCCGCGCACGCGCGTCCTTGATGCCCTGACCGACAGGATCATATAGTCGCCCCTCAGCATCCATATAGACGGCATTCATGGTGAAGTCGCGCCGGTGAGCATCCTCGCCCCAGTCACGCCCGAAAGCCACCTCTGCGTGGCGTCCATCGGTTTCAACATCGGTGCGTAGGGTGGTCAACTCAAAGGGGCGTCCGTCGATGACCAGCGTCACCGTTCCATGGTCAATGCCGGTCGGGATGGCCTTGATGCCCGCCTCTTGGGCCCATGCCATGATGGTGTGCGGCTCGGCCGTGGTAGCGCAATCGATGTCGGACACCTTGGCTCCAAGCAATGAATTGCGCACAGCGCCACCCACAACACGCACTTCTTCCCCGTCGCGATTGACCAGAGAAAAAACTGTCTGCAACGAAGGATCATTGCGCCACCCGAAAGCGGGATCATCCGCAACACCGCAGCTATGGTCTTGCGCGCTCATCACTCACTCATGATCTGCCCGGGCACAACCTTGTCCCCGTCAAAATGGGCTGGAACATAGGTGCCGCTTAGCGGGTTGTTATTGACCACCGACATGGTGATAAAGCCAGCCAGACAGAAGAGAATGCCTGCCAGCACGAGCCAGTATCGGGGTGCGTCAATCCATGCCCGCTTATTGATCTTTCTTGTCAGAAAAAGGTAAGCCGCATAAAGAATGAATGGCAGCAGGAACAGAATAACTTGCGTTATGATGACGCGGATCATGAATGATAGACCGTCTCGTAAAGGTTTCTAAGGATACCAGCGGTAACCCCCCAGATATAGTGATCCTTGTAAGGCATTGCAAAGTAATGACGCGTTTTTCCCCGCCACTCCCCACTCTTGCGCTGATGGTTGGCAGGGTCCATCAGAAAGCGCAGGGGCACCTCGAAAATTTCGTCGACTTCACAAGGGTTTGGCACCAAATCGAAGCCCGATTGAACGGTCGAGAGAACAGGAAAAATCCGGTATCCGGTGGAGGAAATATAGGGGCGAAGCAGTCCGAAAGTATCAACATAGCGTGAGGCAAGGCCGATCTCTTCATCCGCTTCTCGCAAGGCAGCCCCTTGCGGAGAATCATCTCCGTCATCCACCTTGCCCCCGGGAAAGGCAATCTGCCCGGCGTGAGAAGGCAAATGGCTGGTGCGCTGGGTCAAAATGACCGTCGCCTCCTGCCCCCTATCAACAATCGGAATGAGGACCGCCGCATCTCTGAGTGCCACGACCTCGCCTTCATGCCACGCCAGATCCTTGATGGGCGTCTGCTCGACCGGCGAGCGATGGCTCTCGGCATCACGCGCGAGCGCCTCAACAACCCGCTGACGAAACTCAAGAGCTGAAAAATCCGTCATTCCATTCCCTCAAGCCATTCCTTCAAGCATGGCCAATTCTTCCATTGAACAAATGGGAAAGGCATCACCGCTGCGGATACCGAAATGCCCACATGTGTCTCCCGTTCCTTCCTCGGCAAGAGCCACAAGATCGAACATCAAGGCCCGTGTTACCAGAGCCTCAAGCCCACCGCGCACGCGCAAATAGGCCTTGAGACCGTGGGTCCCATCCTCAAGCGCAAAGCGCAGTGGATGGTCGGCATCAAGCGGAACAAGATCGTCAACATTTGTGCGAAAAACAAGACGTCCACTGTGATCCGGCATATCTGCCTCTGCAGCCATCTCGACAGCCAGAAAGGGAGCATCGTCGACAGTGATGCGCAGCTTTTCAACCGGCGTAACAAGATAGGTCTGCCCGTCTTCTTCCCTTCGCAGCACAGACGCAAAGAGCCGCACCAGAGCGTCGCGCAGAATGGGCGTGCCCTGATAGAACCATGTCCCGTCGCTGGCAATACGCATATCGATATCACCGCAAAATTCAGGATGCCATGTCTCGACAGGCGGCAGGGCACGGTTGTCTCCTGCCCGCTCCATCAGAGCAGACAGGCTGGCAGGCATTGTTGGCAACAGGGCCTCATCCTCGCCGTGGGACGTAGCGCCCCTCTGCGTTCTTTGCTGATGCTGCTTGTCGTTCATTGCGTTCCAAAATCCAGATCTTCCCTGGTCACGCGACTAAACAATGATCCGCGACGCAGGGAAACCGCAATGAATATAGGACGCTAGTCAGCGAGCGCAATGAAATTCTAACATTGGGTGATCCAGACGGCTCGATCAAACACCCGGCTTGACCATCCCCTTGCATTGCCCTACAGCCTCGACATCAAGAGGCAACAGCAGAAGACGCAGAGGATCGACCGGTCCGGGCATCTCAATAGCGCCCATGGGCACGCGCTCAAAGCCGAACCGCGCATAATAGTCATAATCGCCAACCAGCAGGATGGCGCAATAGTCCAGATACTTGGCGTCATGAATGGCCCGTCCCATCAGAAGCTTGCCGGCTCCCTTATTCTTGAAATCAGGATTGACGGCCAAAGGCCCCAGCAGCAAGGCACGACATCCCCCGATCCGGATGGGAGACAACCGCACAGAGCCAGCCAGATGGCCATGAGAGGTAGCCACAAAGCTTAAGGAGGCCTCAGGTTCAACCGCTTCGCGCACACGGAATGCGGTCCTAGCAAAACGACCGGGACCGAACGCATCACGATGCAGCTGTTCAATCGCACTCACATGAAGCGGGAGCTCACGCTCAAGGGTAAAGTCTAACTCACACATTGGGGGATTTCCGTTTTGTGACCGCATGGGCGGCATTGCCTTGTTTGATGCTCGGATTGGGCGCATTTGCGAAGCAGAGCAGCTTTCCTTTATGAAACGCCATGCTCAAATACGCTTGCGCCAACTATTGTTATGGTTTCCGTCGTCGTAGCATCATTGAAGGTCTCTCCTATTCGTTAGCTCCCAGCTACCACAGTCTTCCGATGCTGTCTATACGTCACATAATATTTCAAACAACAAAATAACAAAATTAAATTCCAAATATTCTATATAAAAAGCACAATTCACCGAACAACTAACCCCTTCTGCCTCATCGTGGCCGGTTGAGCGCTGGCGAGCCGCTATTACCTATCCCCGACGCTCAAAGGCTCCCCCAATGCCGAGTGACATCATTCCCTAACGACTGGAATCACCACAACAGCGCCCCGCAGGTCCGATCCATCCCCAAATGACGCGTTTGACAGGCCTTTCAATTTTGTGCGGACCGCCCTCGCTCGCTAGGCGTTTTTGCATAAGTACAAATAGCAAAGCCCGAGCAACAGACGCGCAATCTTACACCGCCTGAACCAGCCTGAATGAAAGATGATTTCAATCGCTCTCAAGAGAGCAACAAGGCCCAGCAAAAGCGTCCGCTTTGCGCGCCAAAATTCTAGGCAGCCAATCCTCCAAAATTGCACATTTTATAATCATGCTAAAATTTCAGACAAATTCAGCCCTTAATTGCGAAACCCGCCAACGAAGACTTATCAACCAGAAAGTGAAAGTCAATTCTGCTTATATTATTTATTAACAATTTGATATTATTATATATTTCCAACGAACCAGAAATTGCATGGCAGACATGCAAGATTTCGACTATATTCCTATTGGTTTATCAGGAATATGAGCGCAAATTTCAAATATGTGCTGCTTTTTTCAGCAGTTTATGTCTAAAAATTCATCAAACCGGAGCAAGGCCATGATGAAGTTCCTGAAGAAAAGCAAAAAAACTGCTCGCTATCACTGGCAACCAGCAGTCAATATGTCCGACCGCAAAGTCGTGAACACCCTCATCAATCCGATGGGCTAACACGCGCTTTTCGGCTGTCTCCAATCAGCTGAAATGAACAAAATGCGGCCACACAAAAAGGCAAGAGCCAGCGCAAGGCTCTTGCCTTTTTTATTGCCGGCCTAGGTCCCATCTCTCCAATGCCATGACAGATCTCGAGTAATTGGGGTGAAGCTCAAAAAGCATCTGGACGTACAGCATAAAAAGAACTATGCGCTATCTTATGTTTAGATTGGCGCATATCTCAGACCCCCACCTTGGCCCCCTGCCCGAAGCAACAGCCTGGCAGCTCGCCAACAAGCGTATTTTCGGCTATGTCAATTGGCGCCGAAACCGCAAGGGTGTGCTGACCACAGACACTCTGGACAATCTCATCACGGACATGCAGGAGCAGCACCCGGACCATCTGGCGGTAACGGGAGATCTTGTCAATCTGGCCCTGCCTGCGGAGATCGCCAACGCAAAGCGCTGGCTGACCACATTGGGCTCGCCCGAAGACGTATCGGTCATTCCCGGCAACCATGATGCCTATGTACCCAACGCCCGCATGAAGGCCGAAGAAGCCTGGCGTCCCTTTATGAGCGGAGACATTGCCCATTCTGGCCCGCTGACCTTCCCCTATCTCAGAGTACGCGAAAAGGTCGCTATCATCGGCGTCAATTCAGCCCGGGCAACCTTGCCTCTATTGGCAACCGGCTATTTCCGTAAATCTCAGGCCAAGAAGCTCGCCAAGCTGCTCGATGAGTGCAAGGAAAAGGGCCTATTTCGTGTTGTCATGATTCACCATCCGCCGTTGAAACGCTCCACGCATTGGCACAAGCGGCTGATCGGCGGCTCACGCTTCCGCAAAACACTGGCCAAGCATGGTGCAGAGCTGGTTTTGCACGGCCACACTCACCTATTGACCAAAGACAGCACCGAAGGTCCAAATGGGCGCATTCCGGTCATCTGCGTTCCCAGCGCCTCGCAAGGGTTTGGCAACAGCCATAAGCCGGCAGCACGTTTCAATCTATTTGATATCGATGGAGAGGCTGGAAATTGGAGCTGCAGGCTCATCGAGCGCGGCTATTCCTCTGAAGACAAGCTGATCAGCGAGTTGGGCAATCAGATGCTCTCCATTCCCAACGGATAAAGACGCTGCAATACGGCACCTCAACAGCGCAAGGCACTCAGGTCATCTAGAAATTGGTTGGCAGGAACCAGGCGTAAAGCACCAGACCAATTGCACCAGCAAGAATGCCGCACAGGAACCACCAGATGGCGTTGGAACCGCCCGACTGGCTACGCTTGGCCAAAGCCGCGGTTTTGGGATTGATCGCCTTATCGGACATCTTGTTGAGCAGATAATCGGACTCGATTGCCTTCTCACGCTCGATGATGCGTTCAGCCAAATAATGGGTCACGGAATCGGCCACATCATCCACGTCCTGACTTTGAGCCAGCACAACCCGACCAAGCCGGGTATCCTTAAGAAAGCGATAAGTCCGCTTGTCGCGGGCCATTTCGACGAAGCTCGTGATATCGATCCAGAAGCGCGGTTTACGACCCGGAACGATCTGGAAGGTCAGCATTTCCATATCTTCGGGCAGCTCTTTGGCGACATCCTCGAGTGCCTCATGGAGAATCTCCAAACGGGCACGCTCGGTGTCACCAAGCTCGACAACCACGCTGCTCTGTTCCACATCAGCGATCCGGACATCACGAATGGCACGGTCGAGACTTCTTTTATTTTCAGTATGTTGCTGCTCTTCCATGTCCGAATCCCGTCCGTCTGCTCAAAACCATTTTCGCCAGAGGCAAACCTGATTCCTCGTCCCCATCCATTGCAATAAGTTGAGCGAATCAAAAGCGCATCTGACTGATGTCCCCTCTCTAAAGACCTCAAACGACGGCTTCTGTCATCTCTCGAATACAGACTATCAATATATGCTCTCGCTTAACGTTAAGCAATTGTTAAGAGATGAGGACAGCAAAACATGGTTAAAGCAATCAATATTAACCAACAGCAGCCGACGCTCTCTTAACGAGCAGAGCGAATGGATTGCCGGATGAGAGCCAACACCTCGCGGCTGGCCTCCAGATGCACCATATGGCCGGCTTTCTCGAAAATATGCACGGCTATCATGGCAGGCAGGCCAACGCATTGCCCGACAGGTATGACGCGATCCTGACGCCCCCAGATAACCTTGATCGGAAGTGACAAGCCCCCCAACTCATCCAGAGGCAGCGTCTTCTGCCTCTTGCCATCGAGAATGGCCTCAGCGGTCCGCTTCAGACTTTCGCACACATGCGGATCCTGACGCAGCTGCGCCGCATAGCCAGCCATGGCACGGGGCAACCGGAACTCGGAGCCGAAAAACTGCTCCAGCACCATCTGCAAGCCTTCTTCATCTGTCTGCGCTGCATAGCGGCGCAACAGGGCTTGATTGATTTCAGGTCCGAAGCCCCCCGGAGCCAGAAGGCTGAGAGACGCGACAAGCTCAGGCCGCCTCAGGGCGATGACGGCAGCTGCAGCCCCGCCCATGGAATGCCCCGCCAGATGCACCTTGCCAATACCCATTGCTTCCAGATCATCCAGAACCGCTTTTGCGGCGACCACAGCATTGCATGTCTTGGGATAGTCCAGCGAGCCGCCATGTCCCGGCAAATCGAACGCAAGAGAGCGCCAGGACCCTGCTAGCCCCACCTGAAAATTCAACCAGCTGCTCACATCACCACCAAAGCCATGCAAGAACACGACGGGCGCGCCCTCTCCTTCGCCCATATCCACGCAATTCAATCTGGTCTGCACGTCCATTTCTCCTGCAATCACCGCATAATACTAAGCCTATATAAGAAACAAGAGGTCTTCCAAGCAAGGAAGTCTTTCACGGGAAGAAATAAAGCAATCCCGCCTCGCAATCGTATGAAGCGGGCCAGCGTTCATCGCCAATTGACAAGATACGTATTCTTCCGCTTCCTCTTGCGCTATCGCCAAGGGCTTTATTCACAACAGAAAATTTTCTGCCTACATGCTGCAAAGCCAGCTTGACAGCCCAACACACGATGCCTATAAGCCTCACACACCGCGCCCAAACGGGCAAGCAAACGGTTCGGCGGAGTAGCTCAGTTGGTTAGAGCAGCGGAATCATAATCCGCGTGTCGGGGGTTCAAGTCCCTCCTCCGCTACCAAAATTCCCCCTTCAATTCAGGAACTTACAACAATTCGCTTTCTTGAATTGGTTGTGGTTTTACACTTTTTCTGCAAAAGCCTTACATTTCTTTCTCTTTTTCGTTTCTCCAAGCGCTTTTCACAAACACAATGTGGCGCGCCTTTTCAGTCCGTACAAGTCGCTTTAGACATTAGCATTCTATAACTCTCCCTCAAATACAAAGAAGACATCCCATCCCCTTACTTGGAAAGCATAAGGGGCATCGATGACCCGCTTGCCTAAATGGGGAGATCAGCCCACCAACCCGATAGAAAACTGACAAAGACTTTCAGAGCCTTTTACAATAGAGATCAACCTATTGATTTATAATATCAATCATATTGACTAGTCATATCTCGCCAACAGATAGCTAAAAATTGACTTTTTTACCCTGTCTGAATTTGAAGCCAGTGGCTAACTAAATGCGTAGCGCTCGATCGAAGGATCATCTTTGGGAGAGGCAAAGGCGTTGCACATTTGGGAGGAGATCATGGTCACCAAGGCCGTTGTTGCGGTGGATCTGGGGGCGTCATCGGGGCGCGTGCTCAAGGTTGCGCTGTCTGATGGACAGCTCTCTTTGCAAGAGATCAATCGCTTTCCTCATGGCCCCAAGTCAATTGATGGTCGCCTTTGCTGGGATCTTGATTATCTCTGGGGTGGCATCCGGCAAGGCATTGGTAAGGCCTTCGCCTCAGATCCGACCATCGCCTCCATCGGCGTCGATAGCTGGGCCGTGGACTTCGTGCCCGTGGATGAGGATGGAGCGGCCTTGTTGCCCTTTGTAAGCTATCGAGATGCCCGCACCGAAGGCATCATGCCCGATTTCTATCGCAGAAGCAGGATCAGCGCCCATGAGCTGTTCGAGAAGACCGGCATCCAGTCGCTGGAACTCAACAGT
>NZ_FOVR01000004.1 GCF_900115225.1 Cohaesibacter marisflavi
CCCAGCAGAACAGAGGCTTCCGATAAAAAATCTCGTTCCACAACCAATTGGCCGATCTTGGCATGCAGCCGGGCAATCTCGGCATCATTACCCTGATGCTCGGTTTCCTTGCCCTTTGAAAAGCCTGACGCCATATTCTCAATCGCAGTTCGCTTCCAAGCGCTGATCATGTTGGGATGGACATCATACTTCTTCGACAGCTCTGAAAGCGTCAATTCTTCGCGGATTGCTTCAAGCGTAACCTTGGCCTTGAAGTCGGCAGAGTAGCGTTTTCTCTTCGTCATTTCGGATCGTCTTTCTGTTCAGGCGATCCACCTTAACACATGGTCCAAATGCCTGGGACCAGCTCTGAATACTGCGCTCATCCGGCAAGCCGAAATCGAAAAGCAGGTTTCTGTCCATGACGCAAATATAGAAACTACGCAGAATAACTCACCCGTCTCCTTCGCGGGGTTGGCCGATGACCTGCAAGCTATCTGGAATGCACCAACCACAGACGCTCGGCTTAAAAAACGCATCGTGCGCACTGTCATTCATGAGGTTGTCGCCGATATTGACGATGATACTGTAGAGATTGTTCTCGTCATCCACTGGGTGGGGGGAGCCCATACCGAACTTCGCCTTCCTAAAAGGCGACGCGGGCAACGCAATAGCACGCCACTGGAAACCGTTGAAGCTGTCAAACAGCTCACTTTGATCGCCAAAGACGATCTGATCGCAGGCCTATTAAATAGAAATGGGCTACTCACCGGAAACGGCAATCGCTGGACACGGGAGCGTGTGTGCGCATTGCGCTCACACCGAAAAATCCCGGCATTCCACGCCGCGCAGAATGGTATGGAGCCTTGGCTTAATCTGACCAATGCAGCAAAATATTTGAACATAAGTCAGAAAACGCTCAAGCGGGCAGTCTTGGCCGGAGAAATAGCTGCCTTACATCCTCTTCCTGACGGTCCATGGATTTTTGAACGCTCTGATTTAGACAAACCTACAGGTCAAGCTATCGCTGAAAGGGTCAAAAACAAGGAAAACCACCCCGCAGGACACATAGTAGATCAACAAAACTTATTTACATCAACAACATAGAGAGATGGGCGTTATGGAACAGGATTGTACAATACCGAGCGGCCTCATTCCGCGCTTGATCGGCGAACCCCGGACGAAGCATACTGGGACGGTAGCGGAGAGCAAAAAGCAGCATGAAACCTAAACCCGATACACCTTAGAAACGCTGCAAACCTGTCCAAAAAACCGGGACCACCTCACATTTACGTACTCCCACTCTTCCTAACTCGTTATACAGCTGCAAATTGGCATTTCAAGAGATTGCGTTATAGGGAGTGACCAAATGAAACGAAGAAGCACATTGTAGATCCCAGCGAACTCTTAAATTCTGACGTTTTGAGTTCTGAGCGATGATCGCGCTCTGAGATTTTTTGAATGGCCGCTTCGGTTGGTAACATCTGAGATCTCGCATCTTCGGCAAATGGCTGCTTCCCGCCCAGTTTACCACTTAGGCTTTTTTTCATCAGAGAAAGTCGGTTCAGCCCTTCATCAGGGACAATGTAGGAGGCAGCTTGAAGTATCCAGAAATAGCAGACAGAATTTCTTTGATCTTACTGCGCTGCGCTTCCGACAAGCAAATCAAGCGAACTGTGTTAGCTAGTATCAAAAACTGTAGTTTGGCATCTGAAACCGCTCATTTTGACTACAAAACTACATGTAATTTTTACTCTTGTTAAAAATCCACATCTACGTCTTGCATAAATTATTGAATTAAATAAAAAAAATTTAAGTCAGTCAGTCAGTGAAGAAAATTTCAATGCGAGAAATAATACATTATGCGAATTATTGATATAAACAAACGGCGGTGTCATGGATGCCTCACACGCATCATCGTTTAAACGGCATTGGCTATAGCCCCTCCCTCGACATGATATAAAAAAGCCGCCAGAGCTCAAACGCTGGCGGCCTGTATGATTGCCTTGAACTGTAGCCCAGATTGCCGGCGCTTACTTCTGGCCCCAAGCTTTGCCATTGAGATGGCTTGACGCCTCAAAGGAGTCTGGTAGCTTCAATGTAGGCTCCAGCTTGGCAAGCCGCTCAACAGAAACCTGAGCGATGGCATGGGCCAAGCCAAAGCCAATCTTGAAACCACCTGTCGCAGCAAAGATGCTTTTCGAGCCCGGCAAGAAGCCAACCATTGGATCGCGCTTTGTGGCCTTGGGACGAATTCCGGCCCAGCGCTGCATGATTTCGGCCCCTTCTAACATCGGACACAGATTGAGCGCCTTGGCCCAGATTTCATCGCAGCGATCATCTGTGCTGTGTTCATCGTCCCATTCTTCCTCTGTGGTGCTACCAATGGCACAGACGCCATCATCATGCGGAACCACATAGACAGTACGGTCATACAAAACCGGCAGACCGGGTTTTTGTCCTACCTTGGCAATCAGCGCCTGCCCCTTAACGCCGATACCAAGATCCTCTTTGCCTGTCAGTGCCTCGATCATCGGGAAACTCTTATAGCCCGCAGACAGCACCACAAGACCAGCCGAGAGCGTTTCTCCGCTGGCGAGCGTCACCTGAGCGCCTTCGCCCAGATCTTTGATGTCGACCACTTCAGCATTCTCCATGACAACGCCACCGCGCTTGATGACAGACGCCCGAGCAGCCTCGCAATAAGCACGAGGATTGGCGCGCCCCGAGAAATTGTCAAACGCATATCCTTCCGGGCACAGCTCAGCATTAAGCCAACCGCCCAGATCATCCTGCGGGAAAACCTTGTGATAATAGCCGGTCTCGGCGCCATGCCAGAGCACTTCTGCTTCTTTGGATCGCACCTCATGGCGCTCTCTCAGCGCCTCGGTACCGAGCGGCACGACGCGTCCGCAGCGATCATAACCGATGGAAAGACCAGTCTCTTCTTCAAGTAATACTTTAACTTCAGAAAGATTTTTTAATGCATTGAATTGAAACTCTTTTTTCTCATTCCATCTCTCTGACATATGGGGCAAAAGTGCTCCCAGAAGACCATAGCTTGCGCCCTGCCCGATCTCTTGTTTATCGACCAGCGCAACGCTCATGCCTTCGCCCAAACAGGCTCTGGCAATGGAAAGACCAAACACGCCACCGCCGACAACGAGGCAATCATAATGAGTGGATGATGAGGAATTGAGAGGACTTGGCATAGCTCATATTTCTTCTTATGAAAGGAAGCGGCATGATGCCGGACACCACGCTCTAGGCTTCCACAGTTAAGGTTGCCGTACCCTAATCGATCGAACGGAAAATTGATATGGCGAAGCCTCCTGAACTCGTCTGGCTTGACAATTTGACCCCTAAATCCACACGCTTTGACGACACCTATTACACGCGGGAAAACGGCCTTGATGAAACGCGCTATGTTTTCATAGATGGCAACAGGCTGCCGGAGCGCTGGCTCAATGGACAATCCGTCACCATCGGCGAGCTCGGCTTTGGAACGGGACTCAATTTTCTAGCCACCTGGCAAGCGTGGCACGATACGTTGAACGACTGCACCATGTCGCAAGGAACCAATGCCCCATCACTCACTTACATCTCCTTTGAGAAATATCCGCTCGACCAAGAGAGCCTTGCCAAAGCACTTTCGCCCTGGCCGGATCTCGCTGAGCTCGCTAATAAACTGGTTGAAGAATGGAAGCCAAATAGTGAAGGCTGGCTAAAATTCGACTTTAACTCTGTCGCGCTTCATCTCTATATCGGAGATGCCGCCGATGGGATCAAGACGATCCCCTCTTCCATCGATGCGTGGTTTCTCGATGGATTCAACCCCAAGACCAATCCCGAACTTTGGTCCGAAACCCTGATGCAATCGGTCTATGATGCGTCCAACCCTGAAGCCACTCTCGCCAGCTACACGGCTGCAGGCTGGGTAAGGCGCAACCTGCAATCAGCAGGTTTCTCCATTGCAAAGCGCAAAGGCTTTGGGCATAAACGGGACATGATCACCGGCTCAAGGTGAGTCATTCCATACGCCACAAAAGGCGCCCCACCTCAAATAAGTCTTGAGTTCAAAAATGACAATTCAACCCTCACGCGACATAGCAACGCTTGTCGAAATCATGGCCCGCCTTCGTGACAAGGAGACTGGTTGCCCCTGGGACATCGAACAGGATTTCGCCTCCATCATCCCTTACACCATCGAAGAAGCGTATGAAGTGCAGGACGCCATCGAGCGGAACGACCTCTATGACATGCGTGATGAGTTGGGGGATCTTTTGTTGCAGGTTGTTTTCCACGCGCAGATGGCCAAGGAAATGGAAGACCACCCGGCCAGCTTCGATTTTGGCGACGTCGTTTTAGCCAGCACCAAGAAAATGATCCGGCGCCACCCGCACGTATTTGGCGACACAGACGCCCGTGACAAAGGCATGGTCCGCAAGGCATGGGAAGCCATCAAGGCCGAGGAAAAAGCCGAGCGCGCAAGTGAACGCCAGGCGCTGGGTTTGACTGACGAGGACAAAACCTTTCTTTCTGCTGTACCGCGCGGCATGCCAACCATGAAGGCGGCCGTCAAACTACAAAAGCAAGCCAGCAAGGTTGGCTTCGATTGGAACGATCCGCTGCTTGTTCTGGACAAGATTGCCGAAGAAGTGGAAGAAGTGCGCAACGAGCTCATCCTTCATGAAATGGATGAAAAGGCTGTACGCAACGAGATCGGCGACCTGCTTTTCGCAGTTGCCAACCTCGCCCGCCATCTCGATGTAGACCCGGATGAAGCGCTGGCTTATACGAACCAGAAATTCCGCGATCGCTTCGGCCATATCGAAAACGAACTTTCCGAGCGCGGAGGCAGTCTGGAAAATGCCAGCCTGGACGAAATGGAAGATCTCTGGCAGGAAGCCAAAAAAGAACGCGATTGAGCCCAACAAAAAGGCCCCGCCCAAAATGGACGAGGCCTTTTGAATTTCGTGACGATGCGGTATCTAAACAGCATCTTTGCCGGTAATCAATCGACGTCAAACCGGTTGCGCAGTTCGGCTTCCACCTTGTCTTGCGCCCGCACATGCAAATCAATGCCCTCTTCTCCATCCGATCGGTCCAGAACGTCGCAATGGCGATAGAGCCATGCCAGCCCCTCCCCATCTTCAAAGCCCAGATGCAGCGTGAGAATATTGTCATCCTCGCCGAGCTTGTCTTCAATCTCGGCTAACAGAACATCTGTCCCCTGCCCGGAAACAGCTGAAACGGCCACAGGCTGCAATTGCCCCGTTGCACGCGATGGCTGCTGAGAGGCTGCGCGCTCCATGACAGTTTGCCGTTCTTCCTCGGGCAACAGATCAATCTTATTCCAGACTTCAATCACGCGTGGATCTTCGTCGATCTCGATACCAAGATCATGCAAAACGTTGGCAACATCTTCCGCTTGCGCATTGGTGTCTTCATGCACGATATCGCGCACATGCAATATCACGTCCGCTTCGAGCACTTCTTCCAGCGTCGCGCGGAAGGCTGCAATCAGATGTGTTGGAAGATCGGAAATAAACCCGACCGTATCTGACAGGATAACCGGACGCCCGTGAGGCAGAACCATCGTGCGCAAGGTCGGGTCGAGCGTTGCAAACAACAGATCCTTGGCAAAGATGCCTGACCCGGTCAACAGATTGAACAATGTCGATTTGCCCGCGTTCGTATAGCCGACAAGCGCAACGATCGGATGCGGAACTTTCTGGCGATTGGATCGATGCAGCCCGCGCGTCCGGCGCACTTGCTCGAGATCCTTCTCCAGACGATTGATTTTTTCTTGCAGGGCTCTTCGGTCAGCCTCAATCTGCGTTTCACCGGGACCGCCCATGAAACCGATACCGCCGCGCTGTCTTTCAAGGTGGGTCCAGCTACGAACCAGCCGGCCTTTTTGATAATTGAGATGCGCAAGTTCGACCTGCAGCCGACCTTCTTTGGTCTGGGCGCGACGTCCGAAAATTTCGAGAATGAGCCCGGTTCTATCCAGAACCTTGGTATCCCATTCCTTTTCAAGGTTGCGCTGCTGAATAGGGGATAGTGGATGATCGATAATAATCAGATCAACCTTCTCCCTATCAATAATATCCCAGATATCTTCCAGCTTCCCCTTCCCGATCAGGGTCGAGGGGCGAATGGCATTGAGCGGTACGCGCAAAACATCGACAACATCCAGCTCGATGGCAGCAGCAAGTCCTGCCGCCTCTTCCAGACGTGACTCATCCGTCCGGCGGATAATACGCCCTTCGGAAGCAGCCTTATTCTGCAAATGTTGCGATAGAATGGGAACCAGAACGAGAGTACGCGTTGCCACGGCACCACGCTCGATCATCTTGCGCGGACCTTTACGCTCGTCCTGCCCTTCGAATTCACCTGAATCTGACAATCAGCCTTCAGCCTTTTCGCCAGTCTCACCGCCTTCAAACAGACTCAGCGGCCCATTCGGCATAATCGTCGAGATGGCATGCTTGTAAACCAGCTGAGAATGACCATCACGGCGCAGAAGTACGCAGAAATTATCAAACCAGGTTACAACGCCTTGCAGCTTGACCCCGTTGACCAGAAAAATAGTCAAAGGTGTCTTTGTTTTTCTGACATGATTGAGAAAGGTATCTTGGAGGTTCTGGGCTCGTTCTGCCATGTGTCCTGCCTTATTTTCTTTTAATTCAACACTCGGTCTTATTCCAACCTAGTTTGAACCATCACTATGACGTAGTCCGTAAGATTAAACCAGTCTGAGCATAACTCTTTTATTTAAGCAATGCCGCAAAGTCTGGATTGTCCACACATCTTGGGGGAAAATGATGAATGATTGCTAGACTGTCCCCCACAAACCGTCTTAACAACCGCGCCATTCAAACTCGAGAGTATCAAACGATAACGATTCTCAAGCCCTCAGTTTAAACAAAACCACCTGCTTGCCAAGTCGCAATCGCAACCAATTCATGCATTCCTACCAAAAACCAACCATTGTGTTGCGTTATAAAGCACTATCTGTACCAGAATTTGAAATTTAACGCCCCCAGCAGGACAACAATTTCCATCCGCCCGATAAGCATCGTCCCTGCCAGAACATATTTGACAAGCGGCGTCATTTCATAATAGCGCGGCCAATCAGCCGTCTGCGCCCAGCTCGTGCTGTAGAGCGGCCCGATATTGGCAAAGCTCGAAATCGTAGCGATGAGGCCACCTTCAAGATAGCCTGTGCTGGTCGTAACGACACCAGAGACGATGGCAATCAGAATGATAGAGAGCAGAAGCGATGTCCAAACGCCATTCATGAATTGGATTGTTGGTTTGGCATGACCGATCCAGCCCTTGCGGATTTTGTTGGGATGGAAAAGCCGGCTCACTTCGCTGACGAGTTGCATGAAGAGCGCAAACATACGGTAGATTTTCAGCCCCCCTGCCGTGGAAAAAGAAGTCGCGCCCATCATGGCAAGACTGATGACCAAAAGGCCAGGGAAGACTGTGACGTCCGCATGGCGCAACTCGAACCCTGTCGTTGATATCAACGAAATGGCGGCAAAGAAGCCCTGCCGCAAGGCCGCCCCCGGAGCCAGAACGCTAGCGCCACCGGCCAGTTGGAACAAGGTGATGGAGTAGACAAGCCCGGCGCCAAACATCAGAATGAAAAGAATATAGCTTTCTCTATGTTCAACCAGAAAACGCAGCTTATTCCGCACAGCCATGCGATGCCACACAATGCTCGACGCACCGGCCATCATCCCCATTGCGATGATGAACTCGGCCATTCGGTTGTTATAATGCTCACCGATAGCCCCATCCACGGGCAAAAAGCCTCCCGTTGAAATAGTCGAAAAGGCAATGCAGGTGGAATCAAAAGGCGGTATCCCCGCAACGACCAACAGAACCACAAGCGTAAGTGTTACCAGACCATACGCACTACCAACCTGCCTTAAAACGTTGAATGTCCAACCAATTTCATCGCCAAGGCTCTGCTCCATAAACTTGCTGTAGGTGTCTCGGATCACGCCCACGCCACTAGGGGCCAAAATCAGAAGAAAGCTCAACAGCGTGAGAAATCCACCAAACCATTGCAGAATGGCCCGCCAGAAGATAATCGCCTTTGGCACGCTCTCCAGCGTTTGCAATATGGTCGCACCCGTCGTACTGATGCCCGATGCCGCCTCGAAGAAGGCATCGACCCATTCCATTTGTCCGGTCAGAACGAAAGGAAAGGCGCCAGCAACAGGCAGCCCCAACCAGGCCAGAACGCAGAGAAGAAAGGTCTGCTGATTGAGCATCTCCCTTTCCTGCCCGCGCAAGGCAAAATAGACCCCGCCCGAGAGAAAGCCCGTCAGGCCGGATGTGAGCAAAAAGCCTTCCGCAAGTTCAGTATCACCAGCACTCAGTGCGACGAGCGCAGTGGGCAGCATTAGCCCACCGAGCGCACCAAGCAAAATGGAGAGGTAATAGAGAATAGCGGTCATCCGCGCACAGCCTCAATCAGAACTCAGAAAAATTCAAAGCTGACGCGGAACAGCAGTTCCACTTGTTTCACACGGTCGGCCAGCGCAAAGAGGATTACCCTGTCACCAGCCTGAATGGTGGTGTCACCATCCGGCATCAAAACCGCATTGCGCCGGAAAATGGCCCCCACGCGCACGCCATCCGGAAACTCGACGCTTCGCAATGGGCGCCCAACCAGTGGTGATGTTTCCAGCGCTTCAGCCTCAATGCCCTCGGCCGCCCCATCTTCAACCGCATGAACCCCGCGAATACGCCCGCGGCGCACATGCTGCAGGATCTTTGAAATGGTCACCGAGCGCGGATTAACGTTTGAATCGATGCCCAGATCATGCACCAGATCCGAATAGTGGGAATCGTTGAGCAGGGCCATAGTGCGTGCACAGCCCAACCTTTTGGCCATGGCACAGCTAAGAATATTGACCTGATCATTGTTCGTCAGCGCAATCATCGTATCGGTTTCGCGAATGTCGGCTTCTTTCAGGATGTCCTGATCAAGCGCGCTGCCCTGCAACACGATTGTGTCTTCGAAATCGTTGGCAATCTTGATCGCGCGATCCCGATCAAATTCGATGACCTTGGCGCGGGTGCGCTTTCTGCGCTCTTCAATGGCCAGCGCCACATAGCGTCCGATATTGCCACCACCAGCGATAACAACCTTGTTTGCCTGATCCTCATCATGACCAAAGATGCTCAGAGTACGCCAGACCTGCTCACGCGCCACAACCACATAAGCCAGATCGCCAGCTTGCAGATGATCCTCGGCATGAGGCACGTAAAGCTGCCCGTCCCGCCGGATGCCAACGACGACCGCTTTAAGGTCAGGGAAAAGCTCGGTCAGCTGACGCAATGGCGTATCGACAACAGGGCATTCTTCCTCGCAATCAATCGCGATCATCAGCACTTCACCATCGGCAAACCGCACGGTATCTTCCGCTCCTGGCATCGCCATGCGCGACAGCACCATTTCCCCCACTTCCACTTCTGGCGAAATGATCACGTCAATCGGCAGATGCTCGCGAGAGAACAGATCCGCATAATGCTTTTCAAGATAGGATTGCGCACGCACACGCGCCACTTTGGTTGGCACATTGAAAATGGAGTGCGCCACCTGACAGGCGACCATATTGACTTCATCATAAAGCGTGACAGCAATGATCATGTCAGCTTCTTTAGCGCCGGCTCGCGCCAGGATATCGGGATGAGCCCCATGGCCCACATAGCCACGCACATCCAGCGTGTCCCGAATGGCCGCAACCAGCCGCGGAGAACTATCAATCACCGTAACGTCATTCTGCTCCGATGACAGATGCTTGGCGATGCCGTAACCGACCTGTCCTGCGCCGCAAATCACCACTTTCATAACTGACCGCTTTCATTTATCGCCAGACCACCGCGCGCGGCAGGCAAAGGCGAATTGAACTCGATGCCCCAAGGCGCCGGCCCCAAAGGTCAGCTTCCATGAGAAATGTCATCCGGGCTTTATTGCATATTTTCACACCAAGCCCAATGAAAGAAACGCATAGCTCTCTTCATATAAGAAGGCAATAGGCGCAAACAGAGCCAAATCGAGCGCTGGTTGGCCACTTCTAGACCACACCGAGGCTCTTGAGTTTACGATGCAGCGCCGAGCGTTCCATGCCGACAAACTCAGCTGTACGCGAGACATTTCCGCCAAATCGAGCGATCTGCGCCTTGAGATATTCACGCTCGAACACCTCACGCGCCTTTTTGAGCGGTAGAGACATAATCTGCTCTCCAGCTTCTCCACCTCCAGGAATGCTCGGAACAGTTTCCCCCACCTCATTAGGCAGCAGATCAGCGGTGATCACCGCATTCTCATCCCCTTTGGTCAGAATCAGCAACCGTTCGATATTATTGCGCAACTGGCGAATATTGCCCGGCCAGTTATGCGCCTGCAAAATGGCCATGGCATCTTCGCCAATCTTGCGCGCAGGCAGGCCAGAGGTCGAGGAAAGCTGCTCCATAAAATGCAAAACGAGTTCAGGGATATCTTCGCGTCGCTCAGCCAGAGGCGGCACGGCAAGCGGCACCACACTCAGACGATGGAATAAATCTTCACGGAACACGCCTTCTGAAATAAGCCCCTCCATGTTACGCGACGTGGAAGAAATCACTCGCACATCAACCTGAACAGCTTTGCTGCCGCCAACACGAATGAACTTGCCGGTGGTCAATACCCGAGTCAGTTTGCTTTGCATTTCATGGGGCAGATCGGAAATCTCCTCCAGATAAAGAGTGCCGCCGTGAGCCTCTTCCAGAGCCCCCACCTTGCGCTGGGTTGCCCCATCGGCCTCTGTACCGAAAAGCTGAAACTCCAGATCATCCATAGCAAACTGAATGGAGGAAAAAATCACGAAAGGCGCTTCGGAGCGCGGCGATTGCTGGTGAATGCAACGTGCGACCAGTTCCTTGCCCGAACCGGACTGACCAGAGATCAATACGCGGCTGTTGGTCGGGCCAACGCGCTGAATCATCTGACGCAGATTGTTCATCGGGCTTGACGAGCCGACTAGCTTGGTCTCCCCGCCGCTGCGCGACTGCAGATCTTTCACCTTGCGCTTCAGGCTTGAGGCTTCCAGCGCCCGCTCGGCGACCAGAATGAGACGATCAGCCTTGAAGGGCTTTTCGATAAAGTCATAAGCACCACGCTTGATGGCAGCCACCGCCGTTTCGACACCACCATGACCGGAAATCATGACAACCGGCAGTTCGGGATGCTTTTGTTTGATGACCGCCAACAAGGCAAGCCCATCAAGGCGAGAGCCCTGCAGCCAGATATCAAGAAAGATCAGGGATGGTCGCCGCTGCTCGATCAGCTCCAACGCCTCATCGCTGTGTGACGCCATGCGTGTGTCATAGCCTTCATCTTCCAGAAGCCCTGCAACAAGCTCACGAATATCGACCTCGTCGTCGACTACGAGAATATCAGCCGCCATCTTCAGACCTCCGTTTCACTATTTGATTGATCGGAAAGAGCCAAACCGGAATTGTGATTCTGTTCAGCCCTCTCATCAGATTCACCGGACGTATCCTGCTCCACTCCCTCTTTGGGCAGGCGAATTTCGATGCATGCACCCTGCTCGAATTCAGTCACTTCGCTGGCATCTCTCAGTTGAATGCCGCCACCATGCTCGCGCAAGATCTTGCGAACGATAGCAAGCCCCAGACCGCTGCCTTTTTCTCGGGTCGTCATATAGGGCTCAAGCAGGCGCTGCCGGTTATTGGCGGGAAAGCCAATGCCATTATCTATAATACGGACGCAATAATTCACGCCTTCTTCTTCCGCCTTCACGATCACCTGACCATCAATATCCTGCCGATCTTCTCGTCCGGCAATCGCCTCGGTGGCATTCTTGATGATGTTGGCCATAGCCTGGGAAATGAGCCGATGATCAAAGGAAACCGGCATCTTTTCCGGAATATCGGTATCAAACTTGATGTCATGGTTGGCCACCTCAATCAAGAAGACCGATTCCTTGATGATCTCCGACAGATCCCCATGCTCGAACACCGGTTTGGGCATACGGGCAAAGGAGGAGAATTCATCGACCATGCGACCGATATCCCCCACCTGCCTGACGATGGTATTGACGCATTGCTCAAAGACCTTCTGATCATCTTCGGCGATTTTCTTGCCATAGCGCCGACGCAGGCGTTCCGCGGAAAGCTGGATCGGTGTCAGCGGGTTCTTGATTTCATGCGCAATGCGGCGTGCTACATCAGCCCATGCGGCAGAGCGCTGCGCGCTGACCAGTTCGGTAATATCATCCAGGGTGACAACATATGAGTGGCTTTCGTCCTCATTGCTACGCTCGAGGGTTACGCGCACACGCAAGGCATATTCGATACCATTCCGCACCAGCGTAATCTGGCCTTCCTTGTGTGCCTCGGTCAGATGATCTGCTTCGTCCACCAGCGACGCAATCTCGGGCAGCACATTGTCGAGATCTTCGCCTAGCAAATCCCGCTCTTTGAGACCGAGGATCTTCAACACAGACGGGTTGGCCAGCGTGATCTCTCCGGTCTCATCAACACCGATCACCCCGGCGCTGACACCCTGTAACATCGCTTCGGTAAAGCGCCGTCTGGCATCAATGGCATCGCGCGCCAGAATGAGTTCGTCCCGCTGGGACCGCAACTCTGTTGTCATGGTGTTGAAGGTCTCATTCAGATTTCCAAAATCAGACGAGCCCTTGTCTACCGGCAGACGCACATAGAGATCCCCATGTCGCACGCGCTCGGCCGCTCCGATCAACCGCCGGATGGGCGCGACCAGCCGATTGGAAAAACCGATAGCAAACCAAGTCGTCGAGAGCAGAACGATCAACCCTGCCCCTGTATAAAGCATGGCAAATGCAGCCTGAATATTGGATCGGCTATCAAAGAAGGCTCGATATTCCTGCGCATTCTCCGACGTCATCCGCAGAAAATTTGATACAACAGGGTCGATTACCCGCAAGACAAACAGATAGGCGTCGTTGAATTCCTCAAGCCGAGAAATACCGGCAACAAGGTTAGAGTCGCCGAGAGCAATGAAGACAGGCTGACTGTGGGCCTGTTCCAACAATTCCGGCCCGGGCATCTTGGGCGCAGGCTGATCAAGCCGGCTTGGCGACGCCATCAACTGCTCACCGGCCCCGTTGACCACAAAGGCCGCAGGAATGCCGCGAATGCGGGTCTGTCGCGAGAAGATGGCACGAAAGCGATCAGAATCAAGCAGAAAATAGGGTTCGGCCTCATTCAGTGCCTGCGAAATGCCCAGCAATTCATTGCGCAATACGCGGGCATGCTCCTTGGTATAGGCCGAGGCAACCGTTTGCGAGCTATTGATAATCGCCTGCGTACGCGAGGAAAACCAGCGATCCAAACCACGGTCCAGCGTAATGCTTGCAAAGATCGCCACAAGGATCGTTGGCACCGTTGCCACCAGAGCGAACAGCCCCATGACGCGAATATGCAACCGCGCGCCAGCCCGTCCCTTTTTGCGAGCCCGCAATACGGCACAGGCTTCCAGAAAAATGATCAGCGCCAGCATGAACAGCAGCACGCCATTCACGATCATCGCTATTCTGATGACATCATCGGTCGGCTCGATTGATGTCAATCCCAACAGGATGACAAAGGACGTCACGCCTGAAACAACCGAAAGCACAACGCTAATCAGGCCGATATAACGCAATCGGCTTCTTTTTTCTGGTTTCTCAGGGCCATATTTGGCAGCAGCTTCCTTGCCCCCGAGTTGGTCAAGGCCAGCCGGCCGTTTGGCGGACGCTTCAGACTCCGAAAGATATGACACGCGCAACAAATCCTAGCAAAAAGGGCTATCCCAATAGAGGGAATCGCCCCTTCTATTCAATGAAATTGTTGCCTAAATGTGACAGGTCTTTCAGAAACTGTCCATGCCAAACGGCACCTCTGTGTCAAAAAAGCCACAGAGCTATTGTAAATGGCGGATTCTTGGCGATCAGGCGCCCCTGACCACCTGAATATCAAGATCCTTGATTTTCTTGCGCAGAGTGTTCCGATTGAGCCCGAGCAATTCGGCGGTCTTGATCTGGTTGCCCTTGGTGGCAGCAAGAGAGGCACAAATCAATGGATACTCGATTTCTCTGAGTAGGCGGTGATAAAGCCCCGGAGGTGGTAGGCTGTCGCCAAATTCCTTGAACAGCTGTTCAAGATAAGACTCCATGGCCCCGGCAAGATTCTGGACTTTCTGCTCAGGTTGAACGTCTGTCGTCAGGCTGATCTGATTGAGCTCATTCTCAATCTGGTTGGCCGTGATTGTGTCCTGCGGATAAAGCGCCGCCAGACGCCGCACGAGGTTTTCCAACTCGCGGACGTTGCCCGGCCAGCGATAACGCAACATCACATCCAGAGCATCTGGCTGGATCTGCTTGACCGGCAAGCCTTCACGCTCACCAAGAGCAAAGAAGTGACGCACCAGATCCTTGATATCTTCGGCACGTTCCCGCAGAGGAGGAAGACGCATCGGCACGACATTGAGCCGGAAGAACAAATCCTCACGGAAAAGCCCCTGATGAATGAGTGACTGCAAATCCTTGTTGGTCGCAGCCACGATGCGCACATTCGTCTTTATCGGCGTGCGCCCGCCAACGGTGGTATATTCCCCCTGCTGCAAAACACGCAGCAAACGCGTCTGCGCTTCCATAGGCATATCACCGATTTCATCAAGAAACAGCGTGCCCCCTTCGGCCATTTCAAATTTGCCTGCCGAGCGCCCATGCGCACCGGTGAAAGAGCCCTTTTCATGGCCGAACAGTTCGGACTCAATCAGATCTTTCGGAATGGCCGCCATGTTGATGGCGACAAACGGGCCTTTGCGGCGCTTGCCATAATCATGCAGAGCCCGCGCGACAAGTTCCTTGCCGGTGCCGCTCTCGCCCGTGATCATGACCGTAAGGTCATTCTGCATCAGGCGCGCCAGCATGCGATAGATATCCTGCATGGCAGCAGAGCGGCCAATAAGCGGAATATCCGTTCCATCGTCATCCGCAGGCTGAAGACTCGGTCTTGGCTCTGAAAGAGCACGACCAGCAATATTGATCAGCTCCTTAAGGTCAAAAGGCTTGGGCAGATATTCATAAGCGCCCCGTTCTGATGCCTTGATCGCCGTCATGAAAGTGTTCTGCGCACTCATGACAATGACCGGCAAATGAGGCCGGGCCTTCTTGATACGCGGTAGAACATCAAAAATATTCTCGTCCGGCATCACGACGTCGGTAATGACCAGATCGCCTTCCCCTTGTGAAATCCAACTCCACAAGGTAGTGGCGTTCGAAGTCAGACGCACGGTGTATCCGGCACGAGACAGCGCCTGATTCAGCACCGTACGAATGGCGGTATCATCATCTGCAAGCAGGATTGTCCCTTTTGGCATAGTGGTCCGAACTCCTATATCTGATCCGAGGTGCTGGTGGGCAGCATCACCCGGAAAATGGTCTGGCGACCAGACCCGTCAAACTCAATGACGCCGCCATGATCCCCGATAATTTTGGCAACCAGTGCGAGCCCGAGACCGGATCCGTTGGTTTTGGACGTCACGAACGGATCAAACAGGCAGTCCTCAAGTTCCTTGGGAATGCCCGGTCCGTTGTCTTTTACGCAAATTTCCAGTGGCAGTGAGGTTTTCTCGCTCGAACCGGCCACCTGAATACGGATGCCGGGACGGAACGCTGTCGTCAAAACGATCTCGGGATCGGGCACCTCAATAACAGCCTCAGACGCGTTCTTGACCAAGTTCAGGAACACCTGAACCAATTGGTCTTGATTGGCGAAAACATGCGGCAAGGAAGGATCATACTCTTCAATGATGCGAATCCGGTCACCAAACTCGGCCTGTGCCAACTGTTTGACCCGATCAAGCACCACATGGATATTGACGGCCTCACGCTCTACCGGCCGCTGATCAGAGAAGACTTCCATCCGGTCAATCAATCGGACGATCCGGTCAGTTTCCTGCGTGATCAACTGCGTAAGGGCGCGATCTTCATCCGAGACGGAGCTTTCCAACAGCTGTGCTGCGCCCCGGATGCCAGAGAGAGGATTTTTCACTTCATGCCCAAGCATGGAAGCAAGCCCCGTCACCGAACGCGCTGCGTCGCGATGGGTCAGTTGACGATCCATCTTGTCAGCGATGGAACGCTCTTGCAGCATCACGGTCACAAACCCGGTCATGTCGGGTACGGGCGCAGCATAAACATCCACGACCTTTTCGACCCCAATGCGCGGGTTGGAAATGTCGATACGATATTCATTCACCGGCGCAAGCCGATCTCTAGCCTGATCGACAAGGGCCAGAACCGGACTGCCAAAGGGCAACAATTCGGCAAGCTTCTGTTTGCGCAAATGAGACGCGCTGGACTGGAAGAAGAACTGCGCCATATCATTTGCTGCAGCAACGAACCCCTCCTCATCAACCATCACGACCGGATGCGGCAAGGAACTCATCATTGCCTGATAGGGGTTGCTCGCCAAGCTGCCGCCTTTTTTGCTTTCAATCATGCTACGTGCCTCTCCGCAGCAACGCTGAAAAACTCGCGCAGCGCAATGCGCACAGTCTCAGGCTCTTCTGCGGTTAAAATTACTTTTCTAAGATTTGATAGTTCGGAGGAATTGGAAACGGGTGTCTGCAAAACCCCATCCATATACCAACCAAGATGCTTGCGAGCGCATCGCACCCCGACAATATCGGGATAATAGTCGATCATGGCGTCATAGTGCTCCAGCACGAGTGCCAGCAAATCCGCGCCAGCGGGCTCGTCCAGATACGCACCCGTTGCAAAGTAATGCGCAATGAAACCTGGCAACCATGGGCGACCATAAGCGCCTCGCCCGATCATCACCCCATCCGCACCCGATTGTTCAAGGCAGGTGATCGCATCGTCTTCACTCAGCACATCACCATTGGCAATCAGAGGCACGGACACGGCATCAGAAACCACCCGAATAGCGCGCCAATCGGCATTGCCTTTGTAAAACTGATTGCGCGTGCGTCCATGCACCGTCACCATGGAAACGCCGCTTTCCTCGGCCCGCCTGGCCAATTCAGCCGCATTGTGACTGTCATCATCCCAGCCCAACCGCATCTTGACGGTAACCGGCACAGAGACGGCACCAACCACCGCGTCAATCAAACGCAGGGCCTGATCAAGATCACGCATCAACGCAGAGCCGGAATAACCGGAAATAACTTTCTTGGCTGGACAGCCCATATTAATATCGACAAGCGCCGCCCCAGCCCCTTCAGACAGGCGCGCAGCTTCGGCCATCCATTCGGCCTGATTGCCAGCTAGTTGCACGGCATGCACATCCACGCCCTGCCCTTCGGCCCTCAGGCGCATTTCTTCCTTCCCTACAGCAAAGGCCTTGCTGGCCACCATCTCGGAAATAACGAGCCCTGCCCCGAACCGTTTGGCGAGCATGCGAAAAGGCAAATCCGTTATCCCCGACATTGGCGCAAGAAACACGCCGTTCGGCAACGAAACGGACCCTACAGTCAAGCTGTTTCCAGCCTTATGGAATGGAAGCGATGGCATAAAGAGATCAGCTTTCAAAACTCACAACACTAGACAGTATATCTGTGCCTAATAAATGTGCAAGCAAATTCGCTGATCAATTTTTGATCATTAACACCCTAAGTGAACAAGCAACCCAAAGATCACTTGACCGCAGCTTCTTTTTCATGAAAAGCCTTACTGCAAACGGGCGCAAATCCATTATTGCAACAATCCACCGGGCATTGCAAAAAGAAACAAGCGCGTGCGCCCGATATCACCCGAGTTTTCTCGCTTTTGGCGAATCAAAGCACCGCACGCACGTGACCGATCAGGAAACCAAGACAAAATGACATGCGCCGCCATTATCGTTGCCGCTGGATCAGGCAGTCGCGCCAGACGCGCATCCGACACCGTTGCCAAGCAATATCTCGAGATAGGCGGCAAAGCGGTCCTGCTCAGAACACTGGAACAGTTTCTCGCCAACGAAAAGATTGATCGAATACAGGTCGTCATCGGCTCGCAAGACAACGATCTTTACAATGAAGCGATCGCACCAACCTTGACGGGCCAGTTAGCCGAACAAGCCAAAGCAAAACTGCTTCCTCCCGTTCACGGCGGCGACACGCGTCAAATTTCCGTCCTCAATGGCCTCAAGGCAATCAAGACGGAAAATCCAAAGCATGTGCTGATCCACGACGCCGCCCGCCCCTTCATCACCGACGCCATTCTGGCGCGCTGTTTTGAAAGCCTCAAAGAGCACAAGGCCTGCCTCGTTGCCACTCCCGTTACGGACACCATCAAGAAAGTCGATGCCAAAGGCGCGATTCTGGAAACCATTGACCGCACGACACTCTGGTCTGCGCAGACGCCACAAGCCTTTGATTATGCCTTTATCCTGAACGCACATGAAAAAGCTTTTAACCAAACACTCCACGCGTTCACCGACGACGCCTCTGTGGCTGAATGGGTTGGCGAGCCGGTGCATATCGTCGAGGGCAGCCCCTCCAATCGCAAGCTTACCAGTCAGGAAGATCTCACCATGGCTGAAACCATGATCACCCCAACCGCCTCGCGCCCACTGACAGACATCAGAGTAGGCACTGGCTATGATGTTCATGCCTTTGATGAAGGAGATGCAGTCATCATCGGTGGCGTCTCCATTCCCCACACGCACAAGCTCAAGGGACATTCCGACGCCGACGTCGGCCTGCATGCCATTACAGATGCAATCCTTGGCGCCATTGCCGACGGCGACATTGGCACACATTTCCCGCCCTCCGACCCGCAATGGAAAGGCGCCGCCTCGGATTTGTTCTTAAAAGACGCCGTGAGGCGCGTAAAAGAGCGCGGCGGCAAGCTCTCCAACATCGACATGACCATCATCTGCGAAGCGCCCAAAATCGGCCCACACCGGCCGGATATGCGCACAGCAATCGCCCAGCTCTGCCAGATTTCCATTGACCGCATCAGCGTCAAGGCAACCACATCCGAGCGTCTGGGCTTTACGGGTCGCAAAGAAGGCATTGCAGCACTTGCTACAGCCACAGTACGCTTGCCTGAACAAGAAGACTGATTGTCACACTAACGAAAAGCCCATCAAACTGGCACAATTGAAGATCCGGGCAAGAGCACGCCTAGACGACAGCCCCTGAATGCCCTTCTTCAGGAAAGGATCAAACATGTATGTGACCATGGACACGATTGAACTGGCCAATCAGGTTTTAGAAATCGCCAGAGAGCATGACTACAAGCTGGCCACGGCAGAATCCTGTACATCTGGCATGATAAGCGCCACCCTGACTGAAATTCCCGGCGCGTCAGTTTCCTTTGACCGCGGCTTTGCCACCTATTCCAATGAAGCAAAATCAGAAGTCCTTGGCGTTCCTGCTGAAATGATCAAAGAATTTGGCGCTGTCAGCGAAGAGGTTGCTCGCGCCATGGCTGACGGCGCCCTTGCGCACTCCAACGCCGACTTCGCCGTATCCGTCACCGGCATTGCCGGCCCCGGCGGTGGCACGCAGGAAAAGCCCGTAGGTTTGGTTCATTTTGCCGTATCGTCAAAACAGTACACCCAAAGCCACAACAAAAAGATCTTTGCCGCAATGGATCGCGAGAATGTACGCGCAGCAACGGTCGAACACGCCATAATCATGCTCATCGAAGCGATGACGCAAAAACATTTCATTTCAACTGAATAGAATTCATTTCATCAGCAATAAAACAAAAAGCCACCATCTTTTGATAGTGGCTTTTTATAAATAAACACATTCTCGCTCCATGATTGAGCGAGATATCTAGCTCAGATATGGAACCGGATCGACCGGATCTCCCTTAATTCGCAGTTCGAAGTGCAACTGAGGAGCTCTCACGTTGCCAGACATCCCAGCCTCAGCAATAATCTGCCCACGCCGTACTATCTGACCCTTGGTGACAAGCAGCTTGTTGTTATGAGCATAGGCCGTAACCCAACCATTGGTATGGCGAACAAGAATAAAGTTGCCATACATCTTCAGGTCATCGCCCGCATAGATGACGGTCCCATTATCTGCCGCACGAATGGACGTCCCTTCCGGCACAGAGAGGTTAATCCCCTCATTACGAACTCCAGCATTCTCGCCACCAAATCCGGAAATGATGCGCCCACGAACAGGCCAACGGAATTTCGCAGCAGAAGCGGTGTCGTTTGACTGATTGGACACAGGTGTTACCGGTGCTGCGTTTACTTGGGAAGGCGCAGAACTGGAAGCCTCATCTGGCAACCCAACAGCATTTTTCAGAGACGCAACGCGCTGCTTCTTCGGCTGGCTTGAAGGTGATGAATGGGCGCTTGACGCCATTTCACGCACCCAACGTGGCTTTGCCTTCGGAACCGCTGCAATCACTGGCGCAGATACTTGACGGCTGTCCTGTTGCGTCGTCGATACGCCACCGGCATTGCGATTGATCGATGCCGTTGTCGTATAATCGATCGCAGGCTGCTGATTTCTCTGCGGAATATGCAAGCGCTGCCCCATTCTCAGAGGTGCACTGACCGACATATTGTTGGCCTGAGCAAGCTCACGCGTTGACACGCCATAACGGCTCGCTATGCCACTCAGTGTCTCACCGGGATTGACCATATGACGGTTTTGGGCATTTGCATTCTGCTGAAGTTGCACAACTTCGCGCCCATAAGCGGACTGACCGCGCAAACGCAGAGGGTTACCCTTTGGCACACGCATCACATAAGGCAACTGCACCGAGCTGGAACTGATGGACGCCAGCTGCATGGGCTGCGACGATTGGGCATTCCGGTTTTGCTGAACAGGCTGCTGTGGTCGCTGTGTCTGGGCTGCATAGCTTCTATAGCCTTGCTGTTGGAACACAGGAATCAAAACCTGCTGACCCGGCACCACATAATTCCGTCCGTTGATATCAGCAATGGCTTTTTCCGGCACACCGTAGCGGCGCGAAAGAGACTGAATATCTTCACCCTGATCGACCGTCACCATAGTGCCGCCGACACTGGTCCACTGACCACTCGTTCGGGCGTGATTCTGTGCCGATGCAGAAGGCGCAGACATGGCACGCACTTGATCTGAATAGCTATTACCAACTTGTCCGCCCGTCGGAATAGGGTTCGGCGGAGCGATCGAAGCCGTTGAAGTATAATCTATCCCTTTGGACTTAGGCGCGTTCTTTGGCAGTGAGAATATCCTAGCCAGACTGAAACGAGATTGCTGCGTTTCCTGCTGCGGAGCCGTCGCTGAAGAAGCCGCTGGCATAGAAACAGGTACGCGCCGATACTGATTGTTAGGCGCAGGATTATAGGAAGCGACCTGGGATTTCGGGCGCGGTGCAGCGTGCGGCAGGCTATCGAAGCGCGACACAACAACCGGCGGCCCATTCAGAACAGCAGCATTGGAGGAAGGCGCCCTAGAAGGATACCCACTAGAATTGGAAGCACTGGCCACATCAACATAGACAGGACCGGCAGACGCTTGACGATTCCCCGAAGGCATCGGCGGCATGGGCTGCGACGGATATGACTGATAGGTATTTGATGCTGAGCGATTAATAGACCCAGTTGTCAAAGCGACAGGAGCTGCCTGTTGAGACACTGGAACAGACTGACTGACAGAAGAAGCCTGTGCAACGGGTGCAGGAGACGCAGGAGCCGAATAAACGGGAGCATTATAAGAAGGTTGCTTGGTGGCATTTGCCTGATAGGCAGGATCACGATAAATAGGCTGCGCGCTACTGCTCCCCACAGGCACGACAGCTGGCATAGGCTGATTCACCGGCGCCACACTGGGTTGAGAACGAACCGAGCTGGTAAAAATCTCATTCTGATTGGAAGTATATCCTGAGCCAGGAGTTCCAAAACGTTCAACTTCACCGCTGCAGGCTGCAAGGGTGGCAGCCATCGCCAGCAATGAGGTCGTTGACAGAAGCTTACGCAATACTAAATAGTCCATACCAACACCGGTTCTACGCACAACACCCTACAAGTTGATACCAATTTAATCCAAGTATCCTTTCCAAACCTTTAAAACAGGCATTAAAATGGGCATCGAAACCACTACCCTGTGTTTACTTTCCCATTTGAGCAAATGAATACAAAAAAGGCCGCAACGCGCTCGCGTTACGGCCTTCTGATGAGAAAAATCCAACCCCTCTCTGACATTAAGAGGCTGGTATTAATAGGGTAATTCCCCCTATGCCTTCATCATTTTATCGAGTGTGCTATTGTCTGTCATGTCCAGATGCAGCGGCGTAACCGAGATTTTCTTATGCATCACAGCGTGCAGGTCAGTTCCTTCGGCCGGGTCGGACTTGCGATCTTCAAAACCAAGCCAGAAATAGGAAAGCCCACGCGTATCAACGCGCGGAACCACGCTCAAATGCGCCTGATCGCGCTTGCCTTGACGGGTATAGACAACCTCTTCCACTTCACTTGCCGGACATGCCGGGAAGTTCACGTTGAGCAAGGTCTGTCTTGGCAATTCATGATCGAGCAGATCCTTGACAACTCGAGCGCCATGCTCTTCGGCAGCACTCCAGTCAAATGGCTCGCAGCTCTCCCAGCTATAGGACTGGCTAAGAGCAATGGATCGAATACCGAGTACAACGCCTTCCATTGCACCGGCTACAGTGCCCGAATAGGTCACGTCTTCAGCCATATTCTGACCGCGGTTGACACCTGACAAAACAAGATCCGGACGCCCGTCCAGAATATGATCAACCCCCATGATGACACAGTCTGTTGGGGTGCCGTGTACGGCAAATTTTTTGTCACCCAGTTTCCGCATCCGGAGCGGATCATGCAGCGTAAGGGAATGCGCCATGCCGGATTGTTCGGTTTCCGGCGCAACAATCCAGACATCGTCAGAGAGCGCACGCGCAATCTTCTCTAGCACCACAAGACCGGGTGCGTTAATACCATCGTCATTGGTCAGAAGAATTCGCATTGCATTGCCTCATCAGTCAAAGTTTCAAAAAGCCAAGCGCAGCGATCCGCGTTTGGAAAACAGGAATACCGCCTGCGGGCGATCAGAACGCGCACCCACAAGCCAAAAGTCATGAACTGAAGCATCTGATGCTTCAGGCGGAAATCTTTTCCAATCCGCCCATATAAGGACGCAGAACTTCCGGAATCACGATGGAGCCATCTTCAGTCTGATAATTTTCCATGACAGCAATCAGACAACGGCCAACGGCGACGCCGGAACCATTGAGCGTGTGCACATATTTGACGCTCTTGTCAGAGGCATCACGATAGCGCGCATTCATGCGGCGCGCCTGAAAATCACCACAGGTGGAAACAGAGGAAATTTCGCGGTAGGTCTTCTGGCCCGGCAGCCAAGCTTCGATGTCGAACGTGCGCCGTGCAGAAAAGCCCATATCACCGATACACAGCGTAACAACACGGTAAGGAATGCCAAGTTTCTGCAAAATGGCTTCCGCACAGCCAAGCATACGCTCCTGTTCGGCAACTGAGCTGTTCTCGTCCGTTACAGAAACCATTTCAACCTTGGTGAACTGGTGCTGGCGCAGCATACCACGCGTGTCACGCCCAGCAGATCCGGCTTCGGAACGATAGCAGTGAGACAGTGCCGTTACGCGCATCGGCAGCTTTTCACCATCTACAATGCTTTCACGCACCAGGTTGGTCAGCGGAACCTCGGAAGTCGGAATCAGCCAGCGATCATCATCGGTATGAAAGGCATCTTCGGCAAATTTCGGCAACTGGCCAGTACCAAACATCACTTCAGAACGCACCAATGTCGGCACGGACACTTCATCATAGCCATGCTCATTGATGTGGGTATCGATCATGAACTGACCGATGGCCCGTTCAAGACGCGCCAACTGACCTTTCAGCACAACAAAGCGCGAACCGGACAGTTTTGCTGCGCTTTCAAAGTCCATCTGACCAAGCGCTTCACCCAGCTCAAAATGCTCTTTTGGCTCGAAGCTGAGCTCCGGCTTGTCACCCCAAGTGTGATGCAGGACATTGTCGTCCTCATCCTTGCCAGCAGGCACATCATCCAGCGGAATGTTCGGCAGGCTCGACAGAGCCGCGTTGAGCGCATCTTGCAACTCACGAGTTTTGGCTTCGCCATTCTGAATGGCGCTTTTGAGCTGACCCACTTCGGCCATCAGAGCCTGCGCCTTTTCTTCGTCGCCCGACCCTTTGGCCTTGCCAATTTCCTTTGAGGCAGCATTGCGGCGCTGCTGAGCTTCCTGCAATTTCTGCACTTCAACGACCCGCTCCTCATCCAGCGCGATCAGCCGGGATGACGATGCTTCAGCTCCGCGTGCAATTTGAGCCTTGTCGAATGCCTCGGCATTCTCGCGAATCCATTTGATATCGAACATGTCAGTAATCCCGAATCTAGCTTTGGTGGGAGGGTTGAAAAATTAAGACGGGCGAAAAATAGGCAAGCCCCAAGCATGAAGCAAGCATAATGCCACTTAGTCACCGCAAAGAATGCAGAAAACCCACAAACAATGGCCCGAAAGACAAACAATTTCCTTCAGGCCATGGTGCAAGTTTGCGAAAATCTCTAGGACGCCTCTTCTTCGGCGTCTCGTTCTGCCCGCTTTTTCTCCACGGATTTGACCGAGAGAATGGACAATTCATAAAGCAGCAGCGTTGGCAGCGCCAACCCCATCTGGCTGATCGGGTCTGGCGGCGTCAAAATAGCAGCCATGATAAAGGCAACCACAACAGCATATTTGCGCTTTGACTTGAGAAAAGCAGAATCCACGATACCGGCACGCGCCAACAGCGTCAGAACCACCGGCAGCTGGAACACAAGGCCGAAGGCGAAAATCAGGGTCATGATCAGACCGAGATACTCACTCACCTTGGGCAGATGGCGAATTTCAACCGGTCCCTCGCCCACCTGCTCCATGGAAAGGAAGAATTGCATCGCCAGAGGCATGACGACGAAAAAGACAAGGCAGGCGCCAAGCAGAAACAAGATTGGCGTCGCAATCAGAAAAGGCCGGAAGGCCTCTCGCTCATGTTTGTAGAGCCCCGGCGCCATGAACATGTAGATCTGACTGGCGATCACCGGAAAGGCAATGAACAGCGCGCCGAAAAGCGCGATCTTAAGCTGGGTGAAGAAATATTCCTGCGGCGCGGTGAAAATCATCTCCACCTGATGCGTTCCGCCAACGGCACGTTCATAAGGGATGACAAGAATATTGAAAATATCGCTGGCAAAATAGAAGCAGAATAAAAAGGCAATCGCAATCGCAATCACCGTCTTGAGCAGGCGACTGCGAAGCTCCACCAAATGCTCGATCAAAGGAGCCTTGCTCTCTTCAATCTCGTCTTTTTCATTGTCACTCATCAGTCAGCCTTCTTGGTCACACCGGCTTCCGGTTCTGCGCTATCCTTGGCTGCATCACCATCCAGAATTTCGGTATCCTGATTTTCTTCGGCAAAAGCCTCTTCTACTTCAACCGCTTGAGAAGGCTCATCCGCCGTTTTGGAAGAGAGTTCGGCGGGCTTGTCATTCAGCGACGAATTGATCTCGTCGGTGCTTTCCTTCATGCTCTTGGAGACATCATCCGTCACATCGCTGATGTCACCCAACTGCTTGGTGACAGCATTCTTGACCGCATTGCGCGGATTGAGATTGCGGACATCATTCAAGGTATCAGCAACACCATCAAGCTCCGCTTCCCGCAGGGCTTGGTTGAACTGATTTTGGAAATCGCCGGCCATACGTCGAACATTGCCAACGGTTTTGCCAACAGTTCTGAGCAATCCGGGCAGTTCCTTGGGCCCTACCACCAGAATCGTGATGATAACCACCACGATGATTTCGCTCCAACCGATATCAAACATCGAAATGCACCGGACACGCTAGAATACAGGAAAAACAAATAGATAACAAAAGTGCGCTAACAGCTTAGTTCACTTTGTCTTTCTCTTCGCTACTTGCAGAAACCTGTTCAGACTGCTTGCTTTCCAGAGCCTGTTGGTCGTTTTCTTCCTTGTCCTCTTCCTTGAGGCCCTTCTTGAAGCTGTTGATGCCCTTTGCGACATCACCCATCAGGTCGGAAATCTTGCCACGACCAAAAAGAAGAACAACAACGACAGCAATAATTGCGACCTGCCAGATACCAATCTGCATACTGAAATCCCTTTATTTTCTGCTTCGCGTCGCAAAGAGCCTCTCCGCGCACGCTCGAACACACGAGAGCCTTTTGCCAGCTTTGAGCTTACTTTGTCAAAGAAATAAGCAATCTAGGACGATTTGGCAAATATCAGTACATCCTTTTTACGAAACGATACACCGATATTCTCTCCTGGCACAAAAATATGTCCAGAACCAGATCGGACAAAGAAAGGATTGTCGCAATCCTTGATTGTTACTTCATATAAATCAATCTCTCCAAGAAACATACGTCTCTTCACGCGTGCAGGCAGAGCGGACACATATTCCTCATTGATCGCCTTATGCAGCTTAACGCCCTGCTGGCGGATACAGACCAGCGCGTCTTGCCCGTCTTCAAAGCCGTCAGCTGCAAAAACACCGATTGGCGTATGCACGGCACCCGCCTTGACGACGCCCTCCACCTCGTTAAGGTCGGAGAAAAACCGTGCCGCCCAATAATCAACTGGATTAAAATACAAGTCTTCCGGTTTCGCATATTGCACAATATGCCCATTCTTCAAAAGCAAGATGCGATCACTCACCCGCAGAGCTTCCTCCGGATCATGAGTGACGATGACGCACGTTGCCCCCATTTCACGCAACACCGCAATGGTTTCATCGCGCACCCGATCCCGAAGGCGATTATCAAGACCGGAAAAAGGCTCATCCATGAGCAGAACACTGGGCCGAGGCGCAATGGCACGCGCCAGCGCCACGCGCTGCTGCTGCCCACCAGAAAGCATATGCGGGAAATGATCCGCATACTCTTCAAGACCGACACGCTTGAGCGCTGCCCTCGCTTCTATATCGGCAGATTTTAGCGGCAAATCCTTAAGCCCGAACATCACGTTCTTGAGGATCGAGAGATGCGGAAACAGGGCATAATCCTGAAACATCAACCCGACATTACGCGCCTCGGGTGGCACGAATACCCCCTCGCCAGCAACGACCTTGCCATTAAGCCGCAGTTTTCCGGAAGTCGGGCTTTCGATACCGGCCGCGATCCGCAATAGCGTAGTCTTGCCAGCACCCGATGCACCAAGCAGGGACACGATCTGCCCCGGCTCAATGGAAAAAGAGATATCACGCAGTACTTCATGCCCATCGAACGAGCACTCAATCGCCTCAAAATCAAGTCCGGCAGCGATGGCTGCCCGCGCCGTGCCTCGACTTCCCCAACGATTGCGGCCCTCATGCATATTCAATGATACTCTCCGTTAAATGGGCTGACTATATCCAGTCTCAGACGTCTTATGCATTGGCCAATTCCAAAACACAACTTTTATACTCATAATATAGACATCAAGACAGGCAAACTTTGGTCTCTCAAGGAAGGCCAATCAGGACTCATCGGTATCTTGCTTGTCGTCTTCTTCCATCGCTTCAAGCGCGAGCTCGTAATTATCTTCAAGCGGCTCCTCGTCATCGGCCAAATCTTCGGTGTCATCAGGTGACGGCATGGAGAAAGCCGGCGGCAAGGCAGAATCCAGCATGCCAGTCCCCTTGAGCTCTTCCAACCCCGGCAGATCCTGAATGGATGCCAGATCGAAATGCATAAGAAATTTCTCGCTGGTGCCATAGGTAACCGGACGCCCGGGAACGCGCCGGCGCCCCCTTACCCGCACCCATTCGGTCTGCAGCAGTACATCCAAAGTGCCGCGCGCAACGGAAACGCCGCGGATCTGTTCGATATCGGCGCGCGTGACGGGTTGATGATAGGCGATAATGGCCAGTGTTTCCAAAGCCGCACGCGAGAGCTTGCGCGGCTCGATCGCCTCGGCCTGCATCATGAAAGAAAGATCCTTGGCCGTGCGAAACAGCCATTTGTCATTCACCACAATCAGATTGACGCCGCGATTTTTATAATCCTCTTTCAGTTGAGCAAGAATGGCCGGCACATCGACCGAATCCGGCAAACGGACAGCGATATCGGCCGTACTCAGCGGCTCCGAACTGGCAAAGAGCAGGGCCTCCACCATCCGCTTGAGCTGCAAGCGCGCTTCCTTGGCCAACGCCTCATACTCTCCCCCCAAGGGCTGTTCTATTTCTTCCATCATTGGCCCTTCCCTTGTTTGCCGCGCACATAGATTGTCCCGAATGCATCGGTCTGCCGGATCTCCAGATGCCCCTCCCGCACCAGCTCCAATGAAGCGGCAAAAGAGCTGGCCAAAGCCGTTGTACGAATATCCGAGAGCTTGAGATAGGTCTGCAAAATCGTCTCAACGGGCGTCCAGTCATGAACGCCGCCGATCAGCCGCATCAAAACATCCCGGGCCTCGGGTAGGGACCAGACCTCGCGCTTGCGCACATGCACCAGCGACACAGATTGTCTCTGCCGCAAAGAGGCATAGCCGGTCAGCAGATCATAGAGCGAGGCGGAAAATTGGGGCTTGCGGATAAGGGACATATCTTCAGGCTGCCCTTTGATGAAAAAATCCCGTCCAAGGCAGGGGCGATCCATAAGCTTGCCCGCAGCCTCGCGCATGGCTTCAAGCTTGCGCAGACGAAAGGCCAGCATGGCTGCGAGTTCCTCACCGCTCGGCTCATCTTCATCAGGCATCTCGGGGATGAGCAATCTGGACTTGAGATAAGCCAGCCAGGCCGCCATGACCAGATAGTCCGCTGCCAGTTCCAGCCTCAGCTTGCGGGCGCGCTCAATGAATTGCAAATACTGCTCGGCCAGCGCCAGAATTGAGATCTTGGTCAGATCGAGCTTTTGCTTTCTGGCCAGCGCCAAAAGGAAATCCAGAGGCCCTTCAAAGCCATCGACATCAACAATCAGCGATGGCTCGCCAACGCCTGCCTTGGGCACCAGATTGAGATCAGAAAATTCACCCCAATCCGCACTTGCCTCTGAAGATGAGGCATTTTCGTCAGCTTTGGCGCTATCGCCTTGCCCCCCGGACACATCGCTTTCGCTCGTCAATGCAAAGGGCAAAGTGGCATCCTCGGCAGCAGTGGACAATTGATCCACATCGGAGGTCTCGCCAACAACCGCCTTGCCTTGCCCGCGCCCCTTACGTTCTTCGCTAGATGCCATGCTCCGCCAGATCTCACTATACAGAAAGGTCTCGCCCCAGACCCGCTATCGGTTACCCTTATAAGGAAAGACTATCGTTCTTTCTGAGCCAAACCAAGCGCACAAAAAGAAAATCCGGCCACTAAGCCGGATTTTCGCATTCATATATGAGTATTGAGCTTACTGACGTGCAACCAGACAGTCACCACCGGCAGCCTTGATCCGGTTACAGAAGTTGATCGCGCCACCCTGATCAGCAAAGGAACCAACGCGGACACGGTAATAGATGCCCCGTGCGCCAAGGTCGGCTTGCTTGATATCCGGCTGATACCCGGCAAGCACGCTGCTCAACTGGGCCTGAATGTTGGCATAGCTGGCCCGTGCCTGCTCAGGTGTGCGCTGAGACGTCACCTGTACAGTGTAGCCACCATTCCCGCTCGGAGCGGCAATGGACTGTGGCGGAACAGGATTGGGCGCAGGAGCCGCCGCCGGGGCGGTTGGCGTCAGAACCAACGGAGCCTGGCTGCTCGGCTGCGGTGCAGCTGGTGCAAGCTGAGGTGCACTGCTCTGGTTAGCCGCCTGAAGCGCCGCCAACTCGGCAGGCTTGGACTTCGGCAACGGCATATCTTCTTCATCAACAACTGGCTGCACGGCATTCGCCCCGCCTCCATTGAGCTGATTGCCATTGATATCCGTATTGTTGGTTTGCGAAATGGCCTGTTCGGAAGGCGTCGCATTCAACAATTGCTGATCGACACTGGAGAGCTGCGTATTCTGGTTCTGATTGGCGCCAGAATCTGCAGGTTCTTCAGAGGTCACAAATGTGCCATCAGGCCGCACAACCACGGTACGAACCTTTTTCGGAGCCACTGCACCGCTGACGGAATCGCCATCACCCGTAGACTGGGACACGGAAGATTCGCCACCAGACAATGGAATGACCCGCGGCGACTGTCCGTTGGCTGTGATATCCATCGGTGTCTCGGTTGCCGGCATCATGTTGGACGGCCCTTCATCGCTTTCGGTGCCATCAATACGGTCATAAACCGTCTGGTCCTGATGCGGAACAACCTTGCCACCCGGATCTTCAGGCGTTTCCTTCACCGGATCATTATTGGCCTCAATGACCGGTGTTTCGGTGCTGCCACCGCCGCTCTGCCCGAAACCCCAAGCCAGCAGGCCGCCAACAACCACAACACCAGCCGCAGCAGCGGCCATGTAGAGCCCCTTGCGGGACCTGCGTTTTGGCTGAGGAGCGGCCATGGCTGCGGCCGTTTCAAGAGTGGTGTAGTCTTCATCCTGATAATTGGGCGCACTCTCTGCGGCTGCCTGAGCAATCGTCGGATCAGCATATGACCCATATACAGGCGCATCCGCAGCAGAAAAGTCATCCCCGACAGGATCCTGATAGCCACCCTGCCCCGGCGCATATCCCTGATCATAGGATTGGGTGCCCGGATCACGGTAAGATGGGTCTGTGCCATAGTTGGCATAATCATCATGCTGCCCGGCAACATTTACGTCAGGAGCTGGCGTTGGATTTGGTTCAGGTGCCCTATACGGCATATAGGGTTCGCTTGCCTGCTGCGCAGACGGATCATTGAAGACCGCAAACGGGTCCTGACGCAGACCACGCGACTGAGCTGGTGCCATCGGTTCTTCAACAGGCCGCCGCTGTCCGTAGCTATCGGACGGGCTCTGTTGAGATCGCGAATAGGTGCCATATGGCTCAGGCTCGGATGCAGGCGCTGGCGTAGGATCCGGCGCATACCGCGGGGATTGACCACCGCCATAAGGAACATCAGATACCCCGGCAGCTGGATCATTCGGACGGTAGTCCTGCATAGGATCGGCAACAGGCTCAGCCTGCCGACGATCTCTCCAACTGGATGGCATGACGGGTTCGGGAGCAGGCTCCACTGGCGCGTCTGCCGCTTCAGGCTGATACCCGCCAAGCGGATCGACCCGAGGCGCACGCGGAGCGGTTGGCTCAGCTTGGCGACCATATTGAGGACCGGCTGCACCTTCATCATAGGACCGGCCACCTCGAAGGGACGGACCTCGTTGCTCTCCAAGAGACACTTCCGGCGCATGAGGGCTTGCCTCAGGTTGCTCTGGCTGAGAGCGGAAATCGTCCTGTTCGCGCGTAGCCCGCAAACCGGTGAAGAAGGAATCTTCCTTCTCTGCGGCAGAACGGCGGCTCAATTGACCATAGCTTCCACTGGTAGCCACCGGCGGCTCATCATCGGCAGTCTCGACAGGCTGACGCGTGTGCTCCGACTCGACTGCAGGAGCAGTGGGAGCTGGAGAAGATGGCGCCGAAGAAGATGGCGCGATGTCATCAAAAAGTGAGCTCCAGTCATCCAGCCCGGGTCCGCCTTCTGCTGGGCGATCAGCAGAGGGCAGCGGAGCCTGAGAAACTTCTGGTTCCTGAGCATACGCTCCAGGATCCTGCGAAATCGGAGTTTCAGGCACTGCATATCCGGGATCAAATCTGGGATCTATGGCGTCCCGCGGATCAGGCGCAGGGCTATTCTGCACCGGCTGCTGAGGCCTGCCTTGCGCCATTGGACGAGCCTGTGGCACCGGATCATGCTCTCGCATGTCCGCACGTGTTACCTCGCCTTGAGGCGCAGCTGGCTGACCACCTGGAGCCGGCGGCACATAGCCAGATTCATCATGTTGTCCGCGCAACTCTTTTATTAATTCTTGTTCCAGAATCCGCAAATCATCTTCAGAAACAGTAGAACCACCACGTTGGCCGGAACCTGAACCAAAGTCGCCACTTGAGACGATTCGGTCCAATTCGGCCAATGGATCTTCCATAACCGGAGCCGCATCTTTGTTTTCACGAGCCTGACGTTCAAAATCGGACCAGTTGGATGCGGGTGATTGCGGCTTCTTGTCATTGGGATCAGACATGGCGATTTGCCTTTTCATTCATACACTTAACTCGTACTGCCTGGCAAAGCTTTGTCTTGAGAAATGACTGGTAACCAACTATCGCATTTCTTCAGGTGCATTTACACCAAGCAGACCGAGGCCAGAACTGATTACCGTGGCCACTGCCTGAACAAGAGCCAAGCGCGCTAGAGTCATTTTCTCATCTTTAACGTTAATAAAGCGTAATTGCGGCATTTCCTTGCCTTTGTTCCACACAGCGTGGAAATATCCAGCAAGATCATAAAGGTAAAACGCAACCCTGTGGGGCTCTTGTGTTTCGGCCGCACCCTCTACTATTCGCGGATATTCTGACAGCTTTCTGATTAACGCCAGTTCCAGTTCATCATTTATAGCACTCAGATCGGCATTTGCTAGATCTTCGAGCCCGACAGACAGATGCGGCACTTCATTTGCAGCCTGGCGGAAAATGGAAGCGGTCCGGGCATGCGCATATTGCACATAGAAGACCGGATTATCTTTGCTCTGTTCGGTGACCTTTGCAAAATCGAAGTCAATCGTGACCTCGGACTTGCGATACATCATCATGAAGCGTACGGCATCAACGCCCACTTCTTCCACCACATCACGCAGCGTGATGAAGTTACCTGCGCGCTTGGACATCTTGAGCTGTTCGCCATTGCGCATCAGATTGACCAGCTGACAAATCTTGACTTCCAGACCACCCTCACCCTGTGTGATGGCTGCAACAGCAGATTTCAGCCGTTTGACATAGCCACCATGGTCAGCACCGAGAATATCGACCTGTTTTGAATAGCCCCGTTTGAACTTGTCAAAGTGATAGGCAATGTCATTGGCGAAATATGTGTTGCTACCGTCAGACTTCTTCAAAGGACGGTCAATATCGTCGCCAAACTCAGTTGACCGGAACAGTGTCTGTTCACGATCTTCCCAATCATCGGGAAGCTGCCCCTTGGGTGGTGGCAAAGTGCCCACATAGACATGTCCCTTGTCAGACAGCCATTCGATGGCTTCCTTTACCCGATCCTTCTCGCCATAGATAAGGCTGCGTTCGGAGAAGAAGACATCATGATTGACATTGAGGGCGGCAAGGTCACCCCGGATCATCTCCATCATCGCATCAACAGCATAGGCCCGCACCAGAGGCAACCATTCCTCTTCGCTTGCCTTTTTCAGCTTGTCGCCATGTTCCTTGGCCAGCGCCTCGCCAACAGGCACGAGATAATCGCCCGGATAAAGACCATCTGGAATGGTGCCGATATCATCGCCCAGCGCCTCGCAATACCGAAGGAAGGCAGACCGTGCCAAAACATCCACCTGCGCCCCCGCATCGTTGATGTAATATTCGCGGCAAACGTCATAGCCTGCAAAATCCAACAGATTGGCAATGCAATCCCCCAGCACGGCGCCACGCGTGTGGCCCACATGCATGGGGCCGGTCGGGTTGGCGGACACATATTCGACATTGATCTTCGAGCCAGCCCCGAGATCGCAACGACCGAACGCCTCACCGGCCTTGACGATCGTCTTCACCAGACCCCGCCAGAAATCATCGGACAGCGCCATATTGATAAAGCCCGGACCGGCGACATCCACCTTGGCCACATCCCTGTCCTCAGCGAGCGCTTCAGCGATTTTGTCAGCAACATCGCGCGGCTTCATGCCAACCTGTTTGGACAGGACCATCGCAGCATTGGTGGCCAGATCACCATGGGCCGCATCGCGTGGAGGCTCGACAATCACACGGGACAGGTCAAGCTCTGAGCCATCGCGTGCCGTCAATCCGATCTCGCTGATTGCAGCCTTGACCCGGTCGGTAAAAATAGTAAAGACGTTCATCTTCAATCCTGTATGATCGTCGGCCAGTGGCGGGGCGGTTCTTGTTGAAACTCGCCTCAAGTAGCGCGCATCTGGCACTGATTGCTAGCAGTGTAGAGGGTCAGGACACCCGGACGCCATCGCTTTCGTCTATTCTCAAGCGACAAAGCATCACATGGAGCCCCAACCCGCAAAAATCCATATGTTCGGGGATAGGATCTAACCCAAATCCGGGGTGACGTCAAACAGACGTTGATGTTCCTGAATGGCAAAACGGTCTGTCATACCAGCCACATAGTCAGCAACGCGACGAGCAACGAGTTTCCGTGGCGCTCCATCAAGGTCAAACTGCCAGTTTAGCGGCATCATATCAGGTGCATTAAAGTGATAGACAAAGAGATCTTCAAGCACCTTCTCCGCACCACGCATGATGCGCATGACATGGTCTTCCCGATAAACATTATGAAAAAGAAACTGTCTGATTCCCGTCACGGCAGCGGTCATTTCGCTGGAAAAGTGAACAATCGTCTCCGACGCATTGCGCACATCCTCGACCGATTGCGGAGCCAGCCTCTTGAGATTGTCCATCGACGTATTGATGACATCCTCAACCATCCGCGTGATCAGCCTGCGAACAATTTCATGGGCCGTGCGTTCTTCAGACAGCCCCGGATAGGTTGCCTCCACCTCTTTGAGCAAGTCGCAGACCAGAGGCACATCCCGCAATTGATCCAGAGAGATCAGCATCGCACGCAAGCCATCGTCAATATCATGGGAATTATAGGCGATATCGTCCGCAATGGCAGCCGCCTGCGCTTCGATGCTGGCATAGGACCAGAGCATCAGGTCCTGTTGCTCGGCATAAACGCGAATGGCATAGGGAAGTCCGCCTTCATAATGCCCGATCCCCTTCCCGTCCCGGTCGGTCAGCGGTCCATTATGCTTGACGAGCCCCTCGAGGGTTTCCCAACTCAGATTGAGGCCATCATGTTCTGCATAGCATTGCTCTAGCGCAGTCACGGCCCGCAAGGACTGGGCATTGTGATCAAACCCGCCATAAGGCTGCATCACCTTGTTGAGCGCCCGCTCCCCCGCATGGCCAAACGGCGTGTGTCCCAGATCATGCGAAAGTGCCAGCGCTTCAGCCAGATCTTCATCAACAGACAAAGCCCGCGCAATGGAACGGGCGATTTGTGAAACCTCCAGCGTGTGGGTCAGGCGCGTTCGGAACATGTCCCCTTCGTGATAGAGAAAGACCTGCGTCTTTGCCTGCAAGCGCCGGAAGGCCGAGGAATGAATGATACGATCCCTATCTCGCTGGAAGGGGGTGCGCGTGGGACTGGCAGCTTCTTCAAACAAACGCCCTTTGCTTTCATGAGGCAAAACAGCATAGCGGGCGCGCGGCTGCGCACCAAATCCGATCGCTGACACCATTATTCTTCCATTCCAAGTTCAAGAATTTTAACACGCACCGCCAAAATGGTTGACTTGCGCTCTTTCGATCTTAACTATCATGAGAAAGAGTAGGCTTTGTGAAGCCCCATTTATAGGTGTAATTCTCCATTTTTCAGGCAAAACCGGCCTGTATCAAGCACTTCTGGCCAAAATAGGGGCCTTAGTAGAAGCGCGGATGGGAAATGAGACAGGAATATCCAAATGTCAAACCCGATCACAGTGACAGATAGTGCCATCAAACGAATCGCCACCATCCTTTCCAAGGAAAAGGATGGTTCCATGCTGCGCATCTCCGTGAGTGGTGGTGGCTGCTCCGGTTTCCAGTATAATTATGACATTGTGACGAGCAGCGAGGACGATGATCTGGTCATCAACAAGGATGGCGCAACGATCCTTTTCGATCCGCTCTCTTTGCAATATATGGAAGGGGCTGAAGTTGATTTCGTCAGCGACCTGATGGGCCAGTCCTTCCAGATCCACAACCCGATCGCCAGCGCATCTTGCGGCTGCGGTACGAGCTTCTCGATCTGACCGGCTGCCCACACGCCGCGGGCATGACAACTCACACTTGACCATAAATGCCCATCAGCAAAGAGGCCACCCATGCGCATCGCCACTTGGAACATCAACGGCATCAAGGCTCGTCATCCCAACCTACTAAGGTGGCTGGAAGAAGAAAAGCCGGACATTGCCTGCCTGCAGGAAATCAAGTCCGTCGATGAAGCCTTTCCGCGCGCGGACATTGAAGCACTGGGCTATAACGTGGAAACCCACGGCCAGAAGAGCTTTAATGGTGTGGCCCTTCTATCCCGTCTGCCCTTTGAAGAGGTCAATCGCGGCCTGCCCGGCGACGATGAAGACGAGCAGGCCCGTTTTATCGAGGGTATCTTCTCAACCGACAAGGGGCCACTGCGCGTCGTGAGCCTCTATCTGCCGAACGGCAATCCGGTGGAGACAGAAAAATATCCCTACAAGCTGAACTGGATGCGCAGGCTCATCGCTTGGTCAAAAGACCGTCTCACACTTGAGGAAGCCTTTGTTCTTTCCGGCGACTATAATGTCATCCCGACGGCAGATGATGTGCATGATCATGATGCCTGGTGGGGCGATGCCCTATATCGCACAGAGACGCTTGAACTGTTCAGGGAGTTAAAGGCCCTCGGCCTTACCGAAGCCTTCCGCGCCTGTAATGGCACGCCACACCAATATTCCTTCTGGGATTATCAAGCCGGCGCCTGGCCGCGCAATCACGGCATTCGCATCGACCATCATCTGCTCTCGCCAGAGGCGGCAGACATGCTGAAGGCGTGCGAAATCCAGAAAGACACCCGTGATTGGGAAAAACCGTCTGACCATGTGCCGGTCATGATGACGCTCAGCTGTTCACAGTCATAGGCGTTGCCTAAAACAGAGATGAAAGCCAAAGCGGCGGACAATCAGTTTGCCGCCGCTATCCAACCATTCATTCGTTATCCAACCATTCATTGGCAAGAGATACGGCCTTTTTGCGCGTGGAATCATCGGCCAAAGCAAAAGCGGCTTCCTGACGGTCCAGCACTTCGGGATTGGTTGCATCCAGCATCCGAGCAATTGTCAGCCACTTGAGCCCGTTGACCGGTTGCTGCGGCAGAATGCTGCCTTCAAGAAGCAACTCACCCAATTCCAGCTGGGCACCAATATGCCCCTTGCGGGCGGCCTTGCTCAGCCAGCGTGCAGCCATTTTGGGCTCTATCTTGCCATCGGATTTGTCCAGATAAGACATTGCCAGATGATATTGTGCATCCGGATCGCGGAAATAAGACGCAGCATATTGCAGAAAATCACGCGCTTTTCCTGGATTGGGATCCAGTTTACCCTTGATTCCTGAGCGCACGAATGCACTCAGCTTCACAATGGCGTTTGAAACATAGCGCGCTTCAACAGACCCCGGCTGCGCATCCCCATAGCGTCGCACAATACCATTGAACAGATCGAAGGCTTGGCTGGGATCCTTGACGACCCCGTCCCCTTCTTCATACATCCGCCCCAGCTTCCACTGAGACGCCATATGCCCATTGTGCGCAGCATAGGTCAAAGCCTGCACAGCGGTGGACTTGTTGCCAAATTTGTAGGCTTGCGCGCCGAAGCGAAACGCTTCATCGGGGCTGGCTTGCCCTTCTTCGATCGTGCGAGGATCGAAGGCATGGGCAGGCAAACTCCCCACGGCTCCAAATAAGCCGATCAGGGTCAAAGTCTGCAATAGATTTACCGCAAAACTTGTTTGACGCTTCATGAAATACCACTTGTCTGCTCAGCACAAAGACCCTTACGTCTCAACGCCTCACAGCCCCAGTCTCCTGTTTACCCGGCAGCATCGCTCCCAATCGCCGGGCGCCGTTTGAATATCGCTCTTCCCCGAGTGACTTGTTTTAATGAGATTTCTTGAAACCTATCAAAACCTCAAAAATGTCACTTCTGTGACGGGTTTTCATTAACTTTTATCTCTGCCCCGTTCAACTGTCTCGAAGCTGACTCCATAATGTGGCTGAACACGGGCATAAGGCGTTAAGCGTTATGGTTAACGAAACCTTTTTCATTCTGGCGTGTCTTTTCTGCAACGCCCTTGGCCCCCGATTCCTGCGCAATCCCGTAGCATAAGTAATTTTAACCATATTCCAATTTTCTGTAACGGGGGCTCATTTGAGGTTAATCTAATTGGCATAGTTTGAAATAAAGCCAACCAGGGGAGGAAAAAATGCCTAAACCAGCCATAAAAGCCAAGGATGCCTCTCTCGACGAGACAGACGGCAAAACTGAAGATCTGGCAAAACTGGAAGAGGTGCTGGTACAAAGCCAGCCGGACGAACGCTTAGCCACAGCAGCATCAATAGCGCCATCATCCCCTGACACCCCGCAAGAAGAACAAAAGCCGCGCCCTTCCCTTTATGAAATGCGCCACGATCCAAGTGAAATTCGCCGTGTCTTCGAGCATGGGGTCTATCCCTACAAGACGAAGATGAAACGCCAGACCTACGAAAAACAGAAGAGCCTCTTGCAGGTAGAGCTCCTCAAGGCACAAAAATGGGTCGAAGAATCCGGCGAAAAAATTGTTCTTCTTTTTGAAGGACGAGATGCCGCAGGCAAGGGCGGCACCATTAAGCGGTTTATGGAACATCTCAATCCACGCACAGTAAGCGTTGTGGCGCTGAACAAACCAACAGATAGAGAACGGACCCAATGGTACTATCAGCGCTATGTGGAGCATCTGCCCGCTGCTGGCGAAATGGTGCTGTTTGACCGCTCTTGGTATAACCGCGCAGGCGTTGAGCGTGTCATGGGGTTCTGCTCACCGAGCGAATATCTCGAATTCATGCGCCAGACGCCGGAATTCGAACGCATGATCCGCCGCTCGGGTATCCGTTTGTTCAAATACTGGTTCTCGGTAACGCAGGAAGAACAGCGCCGCAGATTTGCATCAAGGGAGACCGACCCGCTCAAACAGTGGAAGCTCTCCCCGGTCGACAAGGCGTCTCTGGACAAATGGGATCAGTATACTGAAGCCAAGGAAGCCATGTTTTTCTACACCGATACGGCAGACGCTCCCTGGACGATCATCAAGTCCAATGACAAGAAGCGCGCGCGTCTCAACTGTATGCAGCATTTTCTGGCGTCCCTGCCCTACCCCAACAAGGATCGTCACATCGTCCACGGCCCTGATCCGCTGATTGTTGGAAGCTCGGGGCAAGTGATCGGCAATGACGAACATATTCTGGGCAAGAGCCTCAGCCCCACAGACTGAGTTCTGCAGGCACTCACATGCCAAGCTGATGGCTGACACCGAACACACAAAAGGCTGCATCATGCGGCCTTTTTCATACCCACCCGGTTCCTCTAGGCAGCTGTTCCGTAGATTAGATCGGCGCGCTGCTCAAAGGCAGACGAAAACTTTTTGAAAGCCTTGTCAAACATCGTTCCCATTAAACCAGAGAGCATCCGGCTACGGAATTCATAATCGATGTAAAAAACCACATGACAGGCCCCGGGCTCTCCCTCGATGGGCTCGAAGGTCCAACGGTTTTCCATATGCTTGAAAGGCCCGTCCAGATATTCGGCAACAATCTGGTTCTGATCCGGCAGAAGTGTCACCTTGGAGGTAAAGCTCTCGCTGATCATCTTGTAGGCCACAACCATGTCCGCGACAAGGATCGCTCCTTGGGGCGTTTCCTTGCGGCCCCGAATATGGAGCGATTTGCAAAGCGGCACAAACTCGGGATAACGCTCGACATCGGCCACCAGCTTGAACATCGCTTCGGCGGAATGCTTCACTTTATGACGGGTCTGGAATTTTGGCATATGGGCAAGGATCTCCAATCACTGACCAAGCTTGGCGCGACGAGCAGCCTTCAGCTTTTCGAAATCTTCCCCTGCATGATGGGAAGACCGCGTGAGTGGATTGGCCGAAACCATCAGGAAACCTTTAGTGTAGGCAATCGTCTCATAGCCTTTGAATTCCTGCGGCGTCACGAATTTGATCACCGGATGATGCTTCTTGCTCGGCTGCAGATACTGCCCGATGGTCAGGAAGTCCACATCGGCAACGCGCAGGTCATCCATCAACTGGAGCACTTCGTTACGCTCTTCGCCAAGGCCAACCATAATGCCCGATTTGGTGAACATAGTCGGGTCCAGTTCCTTAACGCGCTGAAGCAGGCGAATGGAATGGAAGTAGCGTGCGCCCGGACGCACCTTGAGATAATTGGATGGAACCGTTTCCAGATTGTGGTTGAACACATCAGGCTTCGCCGCCACAACGGTTTCCAGCGCGCCTTCCTTACGCAGGAAGTCCGGCGTCAGAACCTCGATGGTCGTTTCCGGTGAAGCATCGCGGATAGCGAGGATCACGTCAGCAAAATGCTGTGCGCCCCCATCTTCCAGATCGTCACGGTCAACAGACGTGATCACTACATGCTTGAGGCCCATCTGAGCCACCGCACGGCCGGTATTTTCAGGCTCGTTTGGATCAAGAGCATTGGGCATGCCGGTTGAAACATTGCAGAACGCGCAGGCACGGGTGCAGATCTCGCCCATGATCATGAAGCTGGCATGCTTGTGCGACCAGCATTCACCCATATTGGGGCAACCGGCTTCTTCGCAGACTGTTACAAGCTTGTTGCCGCGAACGATGTCGAGGGTTTCCTTGTAGGCCTTGGAGCCAGGAGCCTTGACGCGGATCCAGTCCGGCTTTCTCTGGATCGGATTATCAGGCCGATGGGCCTTTTCGGGATGGCGGGGTTTGGCAACCACCTTGCTCACAGTGTCTGCCTTGTTTGAAACGGTATCAATGATCGTAACCATTCAGGTTCCTCGTCATCCCTATAAAGTCTGGTTGATCAGCAATATCCAACCTTTAGCAGGCGGTCAAGCCGATCAGGATCGAACTTTCTGATAGACAAACAGCACCAGAATTGCGCCGAGTGTCGCAATGATCGTGGTATCCAGAAACGCATTATTGACGAAATGGACACCGAACTTTCCAGCAATAAAACCACCGACAAATGCCCCGATCAGCCCCACAACAAGGTTTGTGAGCAAGCCATGATCGGAATCTGTCACTTTTTCAGCAATGAAGCCGGCGATAATGCCGACAATAATCCAACCGATAAACCCCATGTTCCTACCTCTTGATTAAAATATGCAAGCGGACCCCATATCCGTCCTCTTACATACATAGCATCTGTGAGAGGGCAATCAAGTTCCCTACGCGGGGCAGACGATGATACGCCTGCCCCGCAACGCTCACCACGTAGTTTTAAATTGGAGGATCATTGGCCTATACGGCTCATAATCACGTCTGGATCACACGACCATAAGCGTCACGAACCGATTCCGGCATCATTTCCGAAAGAGTCGGATGCGGGAAGATGGTTTCCATCAGCTCTTCTTCGGTGGTCTCCAGCCCCATCGCAACACAGAAGCCCTGAATAAGCTCGGTCACTTCAGCACCAATCATGTGGGCGCCGAGCAACTGGCCGGTCTTCTTGTCAAAGATGGTCTTGATCATGCCTTCCGGTTCACCAAGCGCAATGGCCTTGCCGTTGGCGATGAATGGGAAGCGACCAACGCGAACGTCGAGCCCTTTTTCCTTGCAGGCCTGTTCGGTGAGGCCAACTGAGGAAACCTGCGGATGGCAATAGGTGCAACCCGGGATCGTGCTCTTGTTCATTGGATGAGGTTTGAGTCCTGCGATTTTCTCAACGCAAATGGTGCCTTCATGCTCGGCTTTATGGGCCAGCATCGGAGGACCAGCAACGTCGCCAATCGCATAGACACCTTCAACATTGGTGCGGCCATATTCGTCAATCACGATGCAGCCACGATCGGTTTTGATGCCGAGCTTTTCAAGGCCGAGATTCTCGATATTGCCCTGAACACCGACAGCGGAAATGATACGGTCAGCCTTGATGACTTCGGTCTTGCCACCTTTCTTCTCGATGGTAGCCTCGACATTGTTGCCGCCCTTCTTGACGCCCGTCACCTTGGCTTCGGTCAGGATCTTGATACCCTGCTTTTCAAGGGACTTGCGCGCCATACCGGAGATTTCATCATCTTCAACCGGCAGGATCTTCGGCATCATTTCCACGACCGTTACATCAGCACCCATGGTGTTGAAGAAGCTGGCAAATTCGATACCGATCGCGCCGGAACCGACAACCAGCAGGCTTTTCGGCATGATGTCCGGCTTGAGAGCGTTGAAATAGGTCCAGATCAGTTTCTGGTCCGGCTCAAGACCCGGAAGAACGCGCGGGCGAGCACCGGTTGCCAGAATGATGTGCTTGGCCTTGTAGGTTCCAGCGTCATCACCAGAAACAGTGATCGAGTTTTTGCCTTCAAGAACAGCTTCACCCTTGATCACGGTGACCTTGTTCTTCTTCATCAGGAAGCCAACGCCTGTGTTCAGTTGCTTGGAAACGCCACGGGAGCGCTCGACAACCTTCTGCAGGTCAAAGCTTACGCCTTCAGCAGAAAGGCCATAATCCTTGGCATTCTGCATGAAGTGATAGATTTCTGCGGAACGAAGCAGAGCCTTGGTCGGGATGCAGCCCCAGTTAAGGCAGATGCCGCCCAGTTCGTTCTTTTCAACGATTGCCGTTTTGAGACCAAGCTGCGCCGAGCGAATGGCAGTCACATAACCACCGGGTCCAGAACCGACTATAATTACGTCAAATTCAGTCTGTGCCATTTTGAAAATTCCTCTAAATCACCTCAGACCCCTCACCGGACTTGCTAGGTATCCCTCTCTTCCCTGAAAAAAGAAAAGCTGGAAAAACCGATTGTCCGGGAGCCGATCGCGCCATCGGCGCGACCGGAAAAGTCAGGAGGCCGTCGGGATTAGACCAACATGCTCATCGGGTTTTCGATATAACCCTTGAATGCCTTGAGCAGCTCAGCGCCCAGAGCACCATCCACGGTGCGGTGGTCGGTAGAGAGGGTAACGGTCATCACGGTCGCAACCTTGATTTCGTCACCTTCAATCACCGGACGTTTCTCACCAGCACCCACGGCCAGAATGGTCGAATGCGGCGGGTTCACCACAGCAGAGAAGCTCTTGACGCCCATCATGCCCATGTTGGACACAGCGGTCGTTCCACCCTGATATTCTTCAGGTTTAAGCTTGCGTTCCTTAGCGCGCTTGCCCATGTCTTTCATCTCGTTTGAGATGGTGGACAGGGCTTTTTCCTCAGCCTTACGGATGATCGGCGTGATCAGACCACCTTCGATGGAAACAGCAACACCCACGTCAACATGCTTATGCTTGACCATGTTGTCAGACGTCCAGGAGACGTTGGCATCAGGCACATCACGCAGAGCAAGAGCCAGAGCCTTGATCACCATGTCGTTGACAGACAGCTTGTAGGTCGGCTTGTCGTCTTTGCGCGGAGCCGAATTGTTCAGCTGGCTACGCAGAGCGAGCAGGTCGTCCAGTTGGCAGTCAACCGACACATAGAAGTGCGGAATGGTCTGCTTGGCTTCGGTCAGACGCTTTGCAATGGTCTTGCGCATGCCATCGTGCGGAACCAATTCGTAAGAGCCTTCAGCGAAGTTCTTGAGAACCTGTTCGTCGGACGGACCGGCAGAAGCAGCAGCGGCAGGCGCCGGAGCGGCAGCTGCTTTTGGTGCGTCTGCAGCAGCCGGAGCACCGGCTTTGGCAGTGCCCGCTTCAATCGCAGCATCCACATCGCGCTTGACGATACGGCCACGCGGGCCGGTGCCGGAGATCTTGGCCAGATCCAGATCATTGAGTTTGGCCAGACGGCGAGCAAGCGGAGAAGAGAAGATGCGGTTGCCATCAGCAGCCGTTGGCGCAGGGCCAGCAGCCACATTGGCTTCGGGAGCAGCAGCTGCAGGAGCAGCCTCTTCCTTGGCCGGAGCCGCATCAGCAGCAGGTGCAGCAGCCGGAGCACCAGCGTCAAAGCCGTCCAGTGCAGAGGCGTCTTCACCTTCTTCCAGAAGCAGGGCAATCGGAGCATTCACAGCAACGTCAGCGGTACCAGACTCGACAAGAATCTTGCCGATGGTGCCTTCGTCAACAGCTTCCACTTCCATGGTTGCCTTGTCGGTTTCGATTTCAGCAATGACATCACCGGAAGTGATCTCGTCGCCTTCTTTCACCAGCCATTTGGCAAGCGTACCGCTCTCCATGGTTGGAGAAAGGGCCGGCATCGTAATTGTTACAGGCATAATCTCTCTCCTTTAAGCGGTGTAGGTGACAGCTTTAACGGCACCAATCACCTCGGCAACGGTTGGCAGAGCCAGCTTTTCGAGGTTTGACGCGTAAGGCATCGGAACATCCTTGCCGCAAACGCGAGCAACCGGTGCGTCCAGATAATCGAACGCCTGATCCATGACGCGGAAAGCAACTTCCGAAGACGTAGAAGCCTGTGGCCAGCCTTCTTCGACAACAACACAGCGACCGGTCTTGATAACCGAGCGGATGATTGTTTCAGTGTCCAGCGGACGGATCGTGCGCAGGTCGATGACCTCGGCTTCGATGCCTTCCTTGGCCAGCTCTTCAGCTGCATTGAGAGAATGCTGCATGCCCATGCCGAAGGAAACGATGGTCACATCCTTACCCTTACGAGCAATCTTGGCCTTGCCGAGAGGAACAATAAAATCATCAACATCAGGCACATCGAAGCTGTGACCATAGAGGATTTCGTTCTCAAGGAAGACAACAGGGTTGTCAGACCGGATCGCAGACTTGATGAGGCCCTTATAGTCAGCAGCGCTGTAAGGATGCACAACAACAAGGCCAGGAACCTGGCTGTACCATGCGGTGTAATCCTGAGAGTGCTGGGCAGCCACGCGGGCAGCAGCGCCGTTCGGACCACGGAACACGATCGGGTTGTGAATCTGGCCACCAGACATATAGAGCGTCTTGGCGGACGAGTTGATGATGTGGTCAATCGCCTGCATGGCGAAGTTGAAGGTCATGAACTCGACGATCGGACGCAGACCAGCCATAGCAGCACCGGCAGCAAGACCGGTAAAGCCATGCTCGGTGATTGGCGTATCGATCACGCGGCGCTCACCGAACTCGTCCAGCATGCCCTGAGAAATCTTGTAGGCACCCTGATATTGAGCCACTTCTTCACCCATCAGGAAGACGTCGTCATCGCGGCGCATTTCCTCGACCATGCCGTCACGCAAAGCTTCACGAACGGTTTGGGTCTTCATCGGTGTGCCTTCCGGCACTTCCGGCTCGTCTTCAACATCGGGCAACGTTACCGGTGCTTCGGATTTTGGCTCGGCAGGAACCGAAGCAGGAGCCGCTGGCGCTTCTTCAGCAGCAGGTGCAGCATCGGTGGAGACATTGTCCAGAGCGGAAGCATCTTCGCCTTCTTCGAGGATCAGGGCGATCAGTTCATTGACTTTGACACCCTGGGCGCCTTCAGCAACGACGATTTTGCCAAGAGTGCCCTCTTCGACAGACTCAACTTCCATGGTGGCTTTGTCGGTTTCGATTTCCGCGATCACGTCGCCGATTTCGACCTTGTCACCTTCTTGCTTGACCCACTTGGCCAGATTGCCTTCTTCCATGGTTGGGGAGAGGGCCGGCATAAGTACTTTAATTGGCATAATTCAATCCCTTCACCTTACAGAGGCATATAAATATCGGTCCAGAGTTCGGATTCATCCGGCTCAGGATTGGACTGTGCAAAGTCGGCAGCGTTGGAGACGACGGCGCGAATATCCTTATCGATGGACTTCAGCTCGTCTTCGGAAGCAAAACCACCATCAATCAGACGCTGACGCACCTGCTCGATCGGATCATGCTCATTACGCATTTTCTGCACTTCTTCCTTGGAACGATATTTCGCCGGGTCGGACATGGAGTGTCCGCGGTAGCGGTAGGTGATCATTTCGAGGATATAAGGCCCCTTGCCCTCGCGTGCCCATTCAATGGCGCGTTCAGCAGCAGCCATAACAGCGCGTACGTCCATGCCATCAACCTGCTCACCAGGAATGCCGAATGAAATACCGCGCTGGGAAAGATCTGTGTTGGATGAAGAACGCTCAACCGAGGTTCCCATGCCATATTTGTTGTTTTCGATCACGTAGATCGCCGGCAGGTTCCACAGCTTCGCCATGTTGAAGCTTTCATAAACCTGGCCTTGGTTGGATGCGCCGTCGCCCATATAGATAAAGGAGACATTGTCATTGCCACGATACTGGTTAGCAAAAGCAAGGCCGGTGCCGATGGAGACCTGAGCCCCTACGATGCCGTGACCGCCGAAGAAATTCTTCTCGCGGCTGAACATATGCATCGAGCCGCCTTTACCCTTGGAGTAACCGTCTTTACGGCCGGTCAATTCGGCCATCACCCCTTTGGGGTCCATATCACAGGCCAACATATGCCCGTGGTCACGATAAGAGGTTACCACCTGATCGCCGTCTTTGGATGCCATCTGCATGCCAACGACAACTGCTTCCTGTCCAATATAAAGGTGACAGAAGCCGCCGATCATACCCATGCCATAAAGCTGGCCGGCTTTCTCTTCGAAACGGCGGATCAAAAGCATTTCACGATATGCGTGAAGTTCCTGATCCTTATCAAATTCTACAATTGTGCGATTCACCGGGGTGCGGGATGCCCCCTTCGCCGCCTTCTTGGCGGCGCTAGACGCGGATGCTGCCATGTTGCTGCTCCCTAAAGCGTTTCCATGTATGTAAGATAATTTAGGAAGCTCTAATCTGCAATTGAAGATCGCGCGAGTAATCCACCGAAAAATAATCGCTAAGCCATTGTTTTTTATAAATAAAATACACTTAACCGGATTTCGGTTAAAATAAATCTGTCACCCATATTTCAGTTAATTATTGAAAATAACGATCTCATTCGGATCAGCGAGATCAAGATAGGCGCGAGCCCGTTCGTCCATCATGTCAGGATCAAGAGTATCCTTACGGAACAAAGCGATACGATGTTCGGCGGCTTCACGCTGATACCGCAAGGAAAGCAAATCAGCCTCCAAAGCGTCAGCCTGCACCTTCATGCCTGCAAGCGCATACACGCCATAGCCGCCATGCAGCGTATGATACACGAAATAAGCGATAACAAACAGGAAAAAGAAGGGCAGCACCAATTGGCGCAATACAGAATTTTTTCGTTGGCGTGTTGCCATACCGTACACCCTACACAACTCGGTTATCAGGCAGTACGCAAAACCTTTTCTGCCTGACACGGTTACCATTTAGCCCCCTTAGCGTTAACAAACGCTTTCCAAAAACCCACCAAACACGAAATTTGCATATTTTTTTGGTTTATAAAAAGTTAATCAATTCAATAAGTTAATAAATTACTTACAAATCACTTCGAGCCGACCCATTCATTTCCTTGAGTGTGTCAAAATGAAGCTGCACTCCTTTTTAGGACAGGAATAACAAGCATTTGACCTTGATCCCGAGAGAGGATCAGCTCACAAGTAACTACAGCCTATGCCGCAAGGAGAAGAGCAGGCACATTATCGTCTCATGTGCTTTCAAACTTGCTGACAGCCAAGCCAACGATCGGGGCCAACACATGCATATCCATAGCAGACGCCTTCCTGTTTTTACGGACCTGCGCGATTTCATTAAATTCTGCGAGGAGCAGGGTGAGCTGATCCGCATTTCAGAGCCGGTCAGCATGAAGCTTCAGGCAACGGAATTGCAGCGCCGCGTCATGACAAAGAACGGCCCTGCCCTGCTGATAGAAAACCCGATCAAATCCGATGGTACACTCAGCGCCATGCCGGCATTGATCAATCTGTTTGGCACGGTCAAGCGAGTCGCTTGGTCTCTCGGCTGCAACGAAGAGGAACTCATCGCCTTTGGTGAATTCCTGGCCTATTTGCGCCAGCCTCAACCACCCGAACGCTCGGAGATTCTTCCTGCCATTGGCCCACTACTGAAGGCAGCCACCAGCCTTAGAGGCAAAGTACAAAGCCGAGCGCAATGTCAGCAAGTGATCCATACCGGTGAGGATATCGATCTGGATACCCTCCCCATCCAGACCTGCTGGCCTGAAGAGCCAGCGCCGCTTATTACATGGCCCATTGTCATCACAAAGCCTGCCGCAAGTGACGAAATCAAGAGTTATAACTGGGGTGTCTATCGCATCCAGCAGGCCAGCAAGAACACGCTTATCATGCGCTGGCTGGAAAATCGCGGCGGAGCGGCACACTTCAGGCAATGGAAAGCGCAAGGGCAAGACATGCCCATCGCCATTGCGATTGGCAGCGACCCGGCAACGATCATGGGGGCAGTCACCCCTATTCCGGAAACCCTGAGCGAAGCACAATTCTCAGGCCTGTTCCGGGGCAAACCGACTCAGCTGGTCAAAGCCAAGACCCAGCCGCTGCTCGTGCCAGCCAATGCCGAAATCGTCATTGAGGGCACGGTATCGGCCACTGAGACTCTACCCGAAGGTCCATACGGCGATCACACCGGCTACTATAATGCCGTGGAGCAGTTCCCCAAGGTGACCGTCACCGGCATCACCCATCGCAAGGATCCGATCTACCTGTCGACCTACACAGGCCGCGCCCCCGATGAACCCTCGGTGATTTCAGAAGCCCTCAACGATGTCTTCATGCCGCTGGTGCGACAGGCCTTCCCTGAAGTCGTCGATTGCTGGCTGCCACCAGAAACGGCCTCCTACCGCGTCGCCGTCATTTCCATTGACAAACGCTACGCCGGACAGGCCCGCCGTGTCATGATGGGCATGTGGTCGATGCTGCCGCAATTCAACATGACCAAGCTGATCATCATCGTTGATTCTCACATCAACGCCCGAAGCTGGGAAGATGTCATGTGGGCCGTTGCCACCAAGGCAGACCCTGCCCGCGATCTCTTGCGCGTGGACAACACCCCCATCGACTATCTCGACTTTGCCTCCCCCTTAGAAGGGCTCGGCGGCAAGCTGGGGATTGACGCAACTGACAAGATCGGGTCGGAGACGAGCCGCGAATGGGGCCGCGAATTGAAAATGGACCCGAAAACCATTCACGAGGTCGACGATCTGGTCGCCAAGCTCAAACTCTAAAACCAGAGGGCAGGACACGCTTCACCATGCAGGACAGAAAAAAGATCGGCCTTGTTGTCACCGGCGCATCCGGCTCGCTTCTGGGCTTTCACGCCATGAAATTGATGAAAGCACTGAAAGAAAGCGGCCAGCCACTAGAGCTTCATCTGCTCATAACGTCTGGCGGAGAGACAACGGCGAAGCTTGAACTAACCGAAGGGCAAATCGAAGAACTCAAGGAATGCGCCGACCATTGCCATGATGATCACAATCTGGCCGCGTCCATCGCTTCTGGCTCCAATCCTCTTGATGGCCTGCTTTTTGCTCCCTGCTCCATTCGCAGCCTTGCCGCCATTGCCTATTGCCAGACCGACAGGCTATCGATACGAGCGGCAGACGTGATGTTGAAGGAGCGCCGCAAACTTGTGCTGGCCGTTCGGGAAACCCCGCTGCATCTGGGACACATTCAGGCCATGGAGCAAGTAACCCGCATGGGCGGGATCATAGCTCCGCCGGTTCCGGCCTTCTATCTCAAACCAGAAAGCATTGACGCCATGCTTGAGCAAAGCGCCGCGCGCCTGCTCTCCCAGCTTGATATCGACGCCTCCTCCATTTTGCAGCGCTGGAGCTAGAGAAACAAATCGCAACCGGCACCCGCGATTGCCTCTTCGGGATAAAAACGGAACAAACGCAGCAAGAGACCTGACAGACGACACCCCATTGGCTAAAGTCCCTTGAGGCAAACGCAATCACAGGGGGATAAAATGCTGCTTTTGCGTTTATTCGGGGTCACACTGATCGGCTTCTGGCGACTTATCATTGGCATCATTCTTGGTACGATCCTCTATATCTACTGCTTTCTTTATCAGGAGCAGATCTATACGAGCGTGCATACCGCATCTCGCATTGTTATCGATTGGATCGACCACCAACCCTATATCCTCGCCTATGCCAAATGGTTTGAGCTTCTCAAGATAGACGACAAGCTCGCCTTTGCGCTCTATGTGCTATTCGGACGCCTCGCCTGGATGCTTATTGAAAGCAGCTGGCATTTCCTCCTGCGCAAAAGCACGCGATAACTTCAAAACATCACCAATCAGCGAAACCTGCAGCCCTTGAGCCGCCAATCTCGTTCACAGATACACCGACGGGCGCTTTCATTGTCTCTCGCCAAGGACTAACACAAATAGAGGCTCGTGATAGCCACGAGCCATTATCCTCTTTAAAACAGTACTTTCTTTAAATTATATTTCATACCCAATGAAATTATATTATTTCATTTCCAATGCAATATATTTCAAGAAACAACGTGAGATTGCTCTTGAAATAATCACGCTTTTGAGATAAATACACCCACGGTCGGCAGTTCACCAAGGCGTCACTACTTCTTTGAAGAGCTAAACCTGCCACCATAATGACCCGACACTTATCCCCGTGCCGCGTCGCAAGAGTGACCACGACTGACAATGATCGGCACAAGTCGAGGATAAGTCATGTCTAAACAAACGATTCCCTTTCAGGTCGACGATATTTCTGCGCTTGCCAAATCCCTTAAAATGGCAGCCGGACAAGCCAACATTGCACCCAGTCATGTTGAATGGCTCAATGTTTTGGCGCGGGCGGCCGGTTATAAGAATTTCCAACATTTCAGAGCCAATCACGCAGCAGAGCAACGGCTAGCAAAGCCCTCTGGACCGATTGAGGCAATTGATCATCATCTCATCGAACAAACCTTGCGCCATATAAGCTCGGAAGCAACCTTACTCCGTTGGCCAAGCAGGAAGGCGCAAAAAGACTTGTGCCTCTGGTGGCTCTGGTCTCTGTTCCCCGCTCATGCCTCTCTCACAGAAGGTGAGGTCAACACCTTGTTGAAGAGCAAGAATGGCTTTGAGGATCACGCGATCCTGCGCCGTGCTTTGGTGGACCTACAATATCTCACACGCACAGCAAACGGCGCCGAGTATCGACGCAAGGAAATGCCGCCGCCAGCAACGGCCCGCACCTTCATACAGCTGATGAAGGCCCGCAAGGAACAGACAGGCACACCATCCAGAACCTGATTGCCCGCCGCCAGTCTGAACGACCGTTCGAATTCCCTTTGAAATCCATCGTGGCACATGCAGAGAAATGCCCTGACTTGAAAAAGCTTGGCAAAACTGCCCCACGGGAAAGCGAGATAGTATGCCCGCTTCACTGCACAAAATCATGGCCAGGAGCCAGACCATTCATACCAGCAAAGGCCCCATCGAATATGCATGCAATGGAAACAGCCAAGCTCCAGCCTGCCTTCTCATTCACGGAGGCATGGGCGGCATCGACCAAAGCGCCTTACTTGGCATCGCCACACTTGGTTCGTGCCCCGCAATCAGAACAATCCCCCTATCCCGACCGGGCTATCTTGGCTCACCCCTCTCTGGCCGGAAATCTCCAAAAGAACAGGCCGACCTCTTTGCCGGCCTGCTGGATGAATTGCAGATAGACCGTGCGGCGATCATGGCCATATCAGCAGGAGGCCCATCAGCGATCGAGTTTGCGGCGCGATATCAAGACAGATGCGCCGCACTCATACTTGTTTCATGCTGCACCACGCTTTTACCAGTCAAACGAGCTATTCGTATGAGGCTTGGCCTGATGAGTTTGCTATCGAAGTCCGAGAGCGCGATCGCATGGTTACAAAAGCGCGCCAGACAGAATCCGGCCAAAACGGCAAGCCGATCCATCTCAGATCCGGCATTGCTAAAGCAGGTAAAAGCCGACACGGAGGCATGGCCCCTAATGCAAGCCCTACAAGACAGTCTCTTTGACAGGATGCCGCAACGGCTCCCTGGCACCATCAATGACACACAGCAGCTTAGCAAAGAAAGAGATAGTCCCTTTGCTTGCATCCAGTGCCCAACCCTGATCATTCACGGAGAGAGAGATCCCGTCGTGCCATTCGACCACGCCTTGATCGCACAACAGACGATCAAGACTGCCGAGCTTCACCCCGTTAAGAACGCAGAGCATGTTGCATTGTTTACGCATCTCGAAGAGATACGCAGCTTGGTCGGCTCTTTTCTTAAAGCGCATCAAGCAGACACAGCAAAGACATAGCATCTCCCGGCTCCAACGAGGCGGGCCGGAACCCCTATTTCTGCCCTGCCCGTTATTCCGCCGGTACAGAACTCGTGTTGACTGGCAAGAAGACCGAAGAATTGATCAACTTACGAACCACTGCAAACCAATAGAAGATATAGGCAATGCCGCAGGTAATTATGCTCAGAATGAACCAAAGCACAGCATGGCCAATAATCTGCCCCAGATTGAAGTCGACATGCAGGCGCGCCAGTTTGCCACCATGCTGGTCAACGAGGAATGTCTGGTTCAACGGTGCTTTTGCCAGATAATAGGGCGCGATCACGGCACCAAACCCCAAAGTAATAACGCTGAGAAAAAACCAGAGAATAATCAGTCCCAGAGCTTCCAGCAATTGAAACTCACATTTGAAACCACTCATTTATCAAAGTCCTTATCTTGATATTCAAGCATCGCCAAGGGCCTGTCAGCCCCTGAAGAATCCGGCCACACAACGGGCATTTCATATAATTAATCACACATACCGATAATTGCACAACTTATAGTAAAGGCCAGTTTTACTCAATCAAGTCTCTGCTATTACAAACAAAAACCGGCGCGCCCAATGGACGCGCCGGTCAAAAATTCAAGTTTCAAGCTCGAACCGAATGGTCCTACAGCCTGATATTAGCCCTTCAGGATAGAGCGGCCAGCAAACTTAGCCATTGGGCCAAGCTCTTCTTCGATGCGGATCAGCTGGTTGTATTTTGCCAGACGGTCGGAACGGGAAAGAGAACCGGTTTTGATCTGACCGCAGTTGGTAGCAACAGCAAGGTCAGCAATGGTTGCATCTTCGGTTTCACCAGAACGGTGGGACATAACAGCGGTGTAGGATGCTTTATGTGCCATTTCAACAGCTTCCATGGTCTCGGTCAGGGAACCAATCTGGTTCACTTTAACGAGGATGGAGTTGCCAACGCCCATTTTGATGCCGTCTTTGAGGCGGGCGGTGTTGGTTACGAACAGATCGTCGCCAACCAGCTGGCATTTGTCGCCGATTTTGGCGGTCAGCAGTTTCCAGCCTTCCCAATCGTCTTCGTCCATGCCGTCTTCGATGGAGATGATCGGATAGGAAGCAACGAGGTCAGCGAGGTAATCAGCCATGCCGGCAGAATCGAGAACCTTGCCTTCGCCTTTGAGGTTGTATTTGCCATCTTCGTAGAATTCGGAAGAAGCGCAGTCCAGAGCGAGGTAAACGTCTTCGCCCGGTTTGAAGCCAGCGTCCTTGATGGACTGCATGATGAAGTCCAGAGCAGCTTTGGTGGATTCAAGGTTCGGTGCGAAACCGCCTTCATCACCAACAGCGGTGTTGTGACCAGCTTTGGAGAGGTTCTTTTTCAGAGCGTGGAAAACTTCTGCGCCCATGCGAACAGCTTCTTTGATGCTGTCAGCGCCAACCGGCATGATCATGAATTCCTGAACATCGATTGGGTTGTCAGCATGCTCACCGCCGTTGATGATGTTCATCATCGGAACTGGCAGGGTGCAAGCGTTCATGCCGCCAACATAGCGGTAGAGCGGCAGACCGGCAGCAGCAGCAGCAGCCTTGGCAACAGCCATGGAGGTGCCCAGAATGGCGTTTGCGCCAATGCGGCCTTTGTTTTCGGTGCCGTCAAGCTCAATCATGACCTTGTCAAGCTGGATCTGGTTTTCAGCGTCCAGACCTACCAGAGCATCAAAGATTTCGTCATTGACGGCTTCGACAGCTTTGGTGACACCTTTGCCGCCGTAACGTTCTTCGCCATCGCGCAGCTCGTGCGCTTCGTGAACGCCGGTAGACGCGCCTGATGGAACGGCAGCGCGGCCCATGGAGCCATCTTCGAGAACAACGTCAACTTCAACGGTAGGGTTACCGCGGCTGTCAAGGATCTCGCGACCCACGATGTCAATAATTGCGGTCATGATCGTACCTCAATTTGCATGATTTGGTTAAAGTCAGATGCTCGATTATCTATCGAAATTTGCGAGAGAATCATAGAGCAAGAAACAGTTTTTATGCACAAATGAACCCTAGGGGAGCATTTTGTCAGTCCGATTACAGCCATTTGCGATCCGGCGCTTTGATCTGTGTAAAATTAGGCTTTAGTATTAAGCGAAATTGCTCAAATTCTCGCATCCACGAATCGTACTTGTGCATTTTAGGACTTGCGTAAGGATAGCAACGCTCCAAATGCCTCAAATGCAATCAGAAAATTCCTCCGGCATCATTTATGCGCTTATGATTGCTAATCCCCGATTGTGCGTTTTTTATGGACAATTCCTGTAAGTCCCTTCCCATGGGCGACCATAATGAAAAGAATGGTCGAGCACGCGAGACATACGGACAGAAGAATCCTCAACCAGCCAACAAACGAGGCCCTCAAGTGACTGAACTGATTATCACCAACGGCGATCAGGCCGCAGATCTTCTCACACAGGCGGGCATTGGCGATACTGTATTGCCATGGCGGGATGTTTTGCATGAAGGCCCTGTGCCGGATGCAGATGACACGATCTTTGCAACCCTGCGAGCGCAGACACTTGCGGATGGCCATGTCGTAACCCGGGAAAAGGTTCAGGAAGATTTCAAAGCGCGGCTCGAGCTGCTGCGCAATCATCAGAAGTATGAGAAGATCGAACTCTGGTTCGAGCATGATCTCTATGACCAGCTTCAAATTTTGCAGATCCTCGACATGTTGAGTCGGTTTGGCCGGATAAACAACGTCACGATCGTTCAGTCACCGGCTTATCTGGGCATGCAAACCGCCGACAGGATCGGCAGGCTGCAAGAGTTGTCTCTGCCGGTTCTTGATCGCATGTTTGCCTTCGCCTCACGCACGTGGAAAGCCTATGTATCCGGAGGACCGGAAGCCATAAATGAAATCAGGCGAGATGGGATTCCCGGCTTTCCTTTCATGGCGCAAGCCTTGCTGCGCCTTTTACAGGAATTGCCCGGACCGGACGGCCTTTCGCGTACCGAGCGGCAGGTCCTTTATCGCCTCAATCGCGGCGTCAATCGCCCCGGCATGTTGTTTGCGCAAGTACTCAATATGGAAGAAGCGGCCTTTCTGGGAGACTGGAGTTTTTTCCGGATTCTCTCGGCCTTGCAATTCTGCACACGCCCGGCCCTCACCGGCCTGCCGCAGGAGTTCCAGCCGCGCATTTTCGAAGATGGCGCCCAGCGCAAGGAATTCATCACCGCTCAGCTTCACATTACAGAATTTGGCAAAAGCCTGCTTGATGGCAAGGCCGACTTCATTTCTGAAAATGCACTGCATCGCTGGTGGGGTGGCACGGAACTCACAACCACCGACCATTGGCGCTGGCAGGATGAAGGAGAAGTCCTTAGGCATCACCGCGCCGCTTGATGGCTCTGCAACTGCGGGTGAAAGAAAAGAAAAAAGGTGCCAGGACTTGATCCCGACACCTTTTCTCACCACCGTTTATTCTAAAAGTCAGCCTCTGGTCACGAAGACCAGGGCGACAAGGGATGCAAAGGTCAGGAAAAGCGCAGGCATAATAATCGCGGCATATCCCCATGAAGCGATCGCAAAGCCCCAGGCAACAAGCAGCAGAATAAGGCCCAAAAGCAGGATCGTGCTCAGCTTGGTATCTGACATTTTTACTTCGCTCATAAATCGCCTCCAAAACATTGCCAAGACGCGTTCGCCACGCTCTTTCTAACTCACTGTTTGTCTCTTGCAGTGCGTATATATGAACTAATACGTATTAGTCCAGATCCGTATATTGCATGAGGCAATTTGACGCAGATCAAATCACAGGACGAGACGATCTCATGCTTTTGCAAGCTCTTGCCCCTGCCCTTAAACACAAAAAGCCGGAGCACATGCTCCGGCCTTGTACATTCTGATGACGATAGTGCCAGAAGTGAAAAGGCGATCAGGCCTTTGCAATTGCATCAAATTTTTGCAGCTGCGCCAATAGCTTCTCCAGTTCCTTGATCGGAACCATGTTGGGGCCATCGCTCGGTGCGCTGTCTGGATCTTCATGTGTTTCGATAAAGAGGCCAGCAACGCCCACCGCAACCGCTGCTCTGGCAAGAACCGGCACAAATTCACGTTGACCACCAGATGTCTCGCCCTGCCCGCCCGGCTGCTGCACCGAATGGGTCGCATCGAAAATCACCGGAGCACCGGTCTGAGCCATGATAGGCAGACCACGCATGTCGGTAACCAGAGTGTTATAGCCAAAGGACGTGCCACGATCGGTCAGCATGACGTTGGCATTGCCACTATCCACGATCTTTGCTGCAACATTGCGCATGTCCCAAGGTGCCAAAAACTGCCCCTTCTTGACATTGATCACGGCACCGGTTTTGGCTGCCGCCACCAAAAGATCCGTCTGACGGCAAAGAAACGCCGGAATCTGAAGAATATCCGCCACTTCAGCCACGGCCGCGCATTGCTCCGTCTCGTGAATATCCGTCACGATTGGCAGGCCATAAGTTTCCTTAATCTCGACGAAGATTGGCAATGCCTTATCGAGCCCGATCCCGCGTTGAGACTTGAGGCTTGTGCGGTTGGCCTTGTCGAAAGACGACTTGTAGACAATGCCGATATTGAGATTGTCTGAAATCTCCTTCAGTGCAGCGGCCATTTCCAGCGCGTGATCGCGGCTTTCCATCTGGCAAGGCCCCGCCATCACAGCCAGTGGCAGATTGTTGCCAAATTGCACAGCACCAGCAGACACAACAGGATTGGGTACAGTCATCGATTTATCTCACTCTCATTAAGGGCGATCAGTCAGACGCTTCGCATAGCACAAGTCCAACGCCACCGGTTGCTTCTGCTTGCAGAATATACTGACCATTATGGATAGAATAGGGAATATGAGCCTCATCAAGCACAGCCTTGGCGCGCGCCATATCAACTCTGATGCGCACGCCCAGAACGCCGCCTTCTTCAGGCAAATCGTGTGGCACGTCAAGATCATAAAAGGCCTTGCAGGCCGATGGCGTCAGCACCTGCAAGTCGCTGCCATCCATGTCCATCACGACTCCGGCACTGGACGAGCGCATGACACGCTGACCGGTAAACCCTCCCAGAAATTCATGATGATCGGACGGATTATGTGCAACAAACAGAACGGAGGCAATGGAGTCCGCACCATTGCGATGTGTCTGGAATTCTTCTTTCCAGAACAGCTCGGGCTGATGCTTATGCTGACAGACGAAAAAGCCGGTTTCCTTCATCAGCGGGTTCTCGACGAAGCCGAGAGCAAACCCAACTTCTGCCGCGCTACCGTCCGGCAATGTGGCCTTACGGCCAAAGTCAAACGGAGGAAAGGTGCGCAGCCCTAGCGCCTTGAAAGCGTCCAGATCCGCAGTCCTGTCAAGAGAGCGCAAAACGAGCATGGAAGCCCCCTGCCGCTTTTCCAAAAAGGCCAGATTGAAGCGCGGAAAGGAAAGGTCTCCCTCCGCTTGCGGTGGCATAAGGCTCTCATCTTCAATAGCCAACAGCTCCAGAAAGCTTCTGTCCAGTTGAACATGAGCACTCATGGTTCCGAAGGGATGATGAAAGGTCGGGGTAACCGTAAAGCCAAGCGCGGTATAGAGCGCGCGTGCCGCTTCAAGATCCTTGACCGCCACTACGATATGATCCACGCCGCGTAGCATGGCCAGTCCTCCCGGAAACGTCGTCTATGTCTGCTTCAACAGGAACGAGGCGCAACCGACTTCGATCACGCCTCGCAATTCTGATTATACCAGTCGGCTTTGCTCAACGGCCGCTTCAATAAAGGACTTGAACAGCGGGTGCGGAGCAAACGGACGGGATTTCAGCTCAGGATGATACTGAACCGCGATGAACCATGGATGATCTGCGATCTCCACCGTTTCAGGCAACACCCCATCAGGAGAAAGGCCGGCAAAATTGAGCCCGCAGGCTTCCAGCTTCTCTTTATAGTCGATGTTGACCTCATAGCGATGGCGATGCCGTTCGTGGATGATCCGGTCGCCATAGATCTCTGCAATCTTGGAGCCTTCTGCCAGATGGGCTTCATAGGAGCCAAGACGCATGGTACCACCCAGATCACCGTCATGTGCACGGACTTCCTTGGAGTTGCCCTTGCTCCATTCGGTCATCAGACCAACGACATGATGGCCTTCCGGCGTGAACTCCGAAGAGGTGGCATCCTCGATACCCGCCAGATTGCGTGCTGCTTCGATAACAGCCATCTGCATGCCAAAACAAATACCGAAATACGGGATCTTGTTTTCGCGTGCATATTTGGCCGCTGCAATTTTTCCCTCGGACCCACGTTCGCCAAAGCCGCCGGGCACCAGAATGCCATGCACGCCCTCCAGCCGCGAGGTTGGGTCGCTGCCTTCTTCGAAGATATCGGATTCGATCCAGTCGATTTTCACCTTGACCTTGTTGGCAATGCCACCATGGGTCAGAGCTTCCATCAGGGACTTATAGGCATCCAGAAGTGAGGTATATTTGCCCACGACCGCAATCGTGACTTCGCCTTCGGGGTTGTGAACCCGATCAAGAATATTCTTCCAGACTTCGAAATTCGGTTTTGGGGCACCATCGATGCCGAAGGCTGCCAGAACTTCGCGATCCAGTCCCTGTTCATGGTAAGACAGTGGCACTTCATAGATATTCTTGACGTCAAGGGCCTGAATAACAGCCTCAGGCCGCACGTTACAGAAGAGCGACAGCTTGCGGCGCTCTGATTCTGGAACCGGACGGTCACAGCGCACCATCAGGATGTTGGGCTGAATACCGATAGACCGCAGTTCCTTGACCGAATGCTGGGTTGGCTTGGTTTTGAGCTCACCAGCGCTAGGAATATAGGGAAGAAGGGTCAGATGGATATAAATAGCCTGCCCGCGAGGCAATTCGTTGCCCAACTGGCGAATACCCTCGAAGAAAGGCGTTGCTTCGATGTCACCCACCGTGCCGCCGATTTCGCACAACACGAAATCATAGTCTTCGTTACCATCTAGAATAAATGCCTTGATCTCATCAGTCACATGCGGAATGACCTGCACGGTCCCGCCAAGGTAATCGCCGCGGCGTTCCTTTGTGATGATATTCTGATAGATCTGACCGGTCGTAATGTTGTCCTTCTTGTTGGAAGGACGGCCGGTAAACCGTTCATAATGCCCCAGATCCAGGTCCGTTTCCGCACCATCATCGGTAACGAAGCATTCCCCATGCTGATAGGGAGACATCGTGCCGGGATCGACATTGAGATAAGGATCGAGTTTGCGTAGTCTAACTGAATAGCCACGCGCTTGTAGAGCCGCCCCAAGAGCCGCAGACGCAAGCCCTTTGCCGAGCGAGGACACCACACCGCCAGTTATGAAAATATATCGCGCCATGGAACTTTAAGTTACTTCCCTTTGTACCGATTCGCCAAGCAAATCGTCTCGGTTCCAACAACTAAAGCGCCGCTCACCGTTAAGCAAAGGTGAGCATCGCTCATCCATTTTTCAGAACAGCCCTGTCCATTAAGTTGAACTTTTTCTTGTGCCATTCTTTTGGTTTAGGTTCCGCCCCTAATATTTCATGATTGGCGCATAGACGCCACACATAAAAGAAACCGACCCTCGCATAATCGGCAAGGGCCGGTTGGAATTGATCTCTCGTGTCGACACATCGACAATCCCGTTTCGCACCTATTGCGAGGTCGGCACCTGAGGCCCACTAGGCTGATTGCCCGTGGTGCTTTCCTGAATCTTGTTCAGTTCATCAAGGACACCGCCCTGTGGTGCGCCATCAGCATTGGAAGCAGGGTCAGCCTGATTCTGCTCGACGACAGGCACCTGATCAAGAACGTCAGATGGCTTGCTTTTCATCCCCGCCAGAATGGTGAGCCCCAAAGAAGTCAGGAAGAACCCGGTTGCCAGAATCGCTGTGGTTCGGGTCAGAAGGTTCGCTGCGCTGCGACCGGACATAAAACCGCCGCCGCCACCGCCGCCAATTCCGAGTGCGCCGCCCTCAGAGCGCTGCAACAGCACCACAACAACAAGCGCGCCAACTAGCAGCAGGTGAATGACAATTAATACTGATTCCATCGTCTGGGCCGTCTCTAAAACAGTCAATCGGGCCAGCAGCAAGTGCGGCCCGACGCATAAGGTTCACATAATCTGGGTGGTCTTCTACAACAAGACTTGCCGCAATTCCAGTGCCAACGACATTTTTTCCTTGGCTCTTGCCTTCATTTGGGCACAAGAGGCGCAAGAAACAAGCCCCGAGTTGCCATGCAATGATCACATCGAGGCTTATTAAAGCGCAAGCACGAGGCTGCAAAGCTTATTTGTAGGCTGCCAGAATGCCCAGGAAGTCAGCAGCTTTCAGGCTGGCACCACCAACCAGAGCACCGTCAACATTGGCCACCGCCATCAACTCGTCGGCATTGGCAGCCTTGACAGACCCACCATAAAGCAGACGCATGTTGGCACCTTCGGCACCGAAGGCTTTGACCAGTTCGTCACGCATGAACTTGTGCACTTCGGCAACATCTTCTGCGGTTGGCGTCAGGCCGGTACCGATTGCCCATACAGGTTCGTAAGCGATAACGGTATTGGCAGCCGTTGCGCCTTGAGGAATAGAGCCTTCCAGCTGGAACCCGACAACATTGAGGGTTTCGCCGGATTTGCGCTCGGCTTCGGTTTCACCAACGCAAATGATGGCAACCAGCCCCTGATCCCAGGCTGCTTTAGCCTTGGCATTGACGATTTCGTTGGATTCAGCATGATCGGCGCGACGTTCGGAATGGCCAACGATAACGGCAGAAGCACCGGCATCCTTGAGCATTTCGGCAGAGGTATCACCGGTGTGAGCGCCAGATACGTTGAAATGGCAATCCTGTGCCCCGATGGCTACAGCGCTGTCAGCAGCTTTTTCGGCAAAAGAAGCAACAAGCGTGAATGGAGGACAGATCATCGTATCTGCCTTTGCAGCCAGATCGGCATCATAGCCTTCAATCAGCGCGTCCAGTTCCGCAGCGGAGGCTTTCAGCCCGTTCATCTTCCAGTTACCGGCTACAAGCGGTTTGATGCTCATTAATCTGCTCCTTCCAATATTTCAGATATCGGCAATAGAATGGGTTCCGTTGAATAAGTCAATGATTGACGACTTCATCGCCCCACCACGCATTCAACTTTAGCACTACAGTGTTCTACCCCGCCCAGAGACAAAATGCACGGTACACAAGCCAAGAGTTGATCAGTTACCCCCTATTTTCCAGCCAATTGAAATGCCAATGGCGCCTGAAGGCAATCTTTTTGCGAACAAATACCCTCCCATCCCCATTTCTGCCTCCTTTTCTAGACTGATTGGGTTGCGGCGATGGATCGAGCTTTCTATGATCCGGCAAACATTTTGAAAAGGCAGAACAGAATGCAGACGGCGTTGTAACGGCGCACCCCGAACATTCGTTCTGTATGAAAGAAGGACACACCATCCCATGATGGAATTTATGCGTTCGATGGCTTCAGGAATTGTCGCGAAGCTCCTGATGCTTCTTTTGGTTTTGAGTTTTGCAGTCTGGGGCATCGCCGATGTGTTCGGCCGCTTCGGACAAAGCACCGTTGCCACGGTCGGCGATACCGAGATTGACGCCCGCGACTATCAGAGCGAATTGCTGCTTGAGGTCAACAGCCTGTCGAGTCGCCTCGGACAGCGCTTGACAGCAGCCCAGACGCAAGCATTCGGGCTGCCTAACCAGGTTCTCGGACGCATGATCAATGAAGCAACCCTGAATGATCTGGCCAGCAACTTCAATATGGGGCTTTCCTCTGAAGAGCTTGCAAAGGGCATCGCCGAGGAACCAGCGTTCCAGACCGCCGGCAAGTTCAACCGCAATCAGATGGCTCTGGTGTTGCGCAATGCTGGCACCACGGAAGACCGGTATGTGACCAACCGCGAAAAACTGGAAGTTCGCCGCCAGCTGGCACAGGGTCTCACCGGCAATTCCACCCTTCCCGAAGCAACCCTGAAGGTCTTCAACGATTTCAGCTTTGAAAAACGCGACGTGGATTACATCGCACTCAAGGAAGCCGATCTGGACGCGATTGAAGAGCCAAGCGAAGACGTGCTCAACAGCTATTATGAGCAAAACAAGATTGCCTTTCGTGCTCCGGAATATCGCTCCTTCGTGGTCCTGAAGCTGGAACCGGGCGACATCATGGATCCGTCGGCGGTTTCTGATGAAGATGCCCAGACCTATTATGAAAGCGTCTCCAATCGCTTTCAGCTGCCGGAAAAACGCCAGATGCAGCAGATTCTCTTCGGCTCCAAGGAAGATGCAGAAGCAGCCCTTGAAAAGATCAAAGGTGGCGCAACCTTCGAAGACATCATGGCAGAACGCAATCTGACCGAATCCGATGTTGACTTCGGACTGCTTGCCAAGAGTGAAATCACCGATCCGGCGGCGGCAGACGCCATTTATTCACTTGATGAAGGCGCTGTATCAGATGTGGTAGAAGGCCAGTTCGGCTTCCTGCTTCTGCGCAACGCCAAGACCGAACCGCCGCATGCTACGCCGTTTGAAGACGTCAAAGACCAGATGAAGGCCGAGATCGCAGCAGAGCGCGCCAATGGCGAAGTGCTCGATATGTTCGACAATGTCGAGGATATGCGCGCAGGCGGCTCCACGCTTGAGGAAGTATCTCAGAAACTCAATCTGCCACTGCGCACCGTCACAACAATTTCCAAGGCTGGCGAACTCGAACGGGGTGGAGAGGTAACGGACCTGCCAGAACAGGAAGCTCTGTTGACCTCCGTCTTCGATACGGACATCGACTATGAAGCCGATCCGATCGACATCGGGAATACTGGTTTTGCATGGTTCCGTGTCACCGATATCGAAGCAGCCCGCGATAGGGCCTTGGATGAAGTGCATGATGATGTTGTCGCAGCCTGGAAGGAAGACGAACGCCAGAGCCGCAATGCGGAACTGGCCGGAGAGATCCTCAAGGAAATCGAAGGTGGCAAGAGCCTTGCAGCCGTGGCTGAAGAACGGGGCCTGAGCGTTGCCACCGCAACCGACATCACCCGTCAGGTTCATGGCGATCTGCCTGCCTCAGCTGTTGAGCAGGCCTTTGGTGGCCCGCTTCACCACAAAGCAACGGCCGTAGATGGTGAAACACAATATGTGCTGGAAGTTGCTAAGGTAACGGATCCTGAATTCGATCCCGATGCCCTGCAGCTTGAATCCGTCAAGGCACGTCTGAACCAGAATGCAAGCACAGACCTGCTGTCGCAGTTGAGCGCAACTATTCTGGGCAATCTTGGCTACACCGTAAATGAAGCCATGATGAACCAGGTCGTCAGCGGCACGCGCTAGTAACAATTGAAGACCTTATCCGGGGCGTTTTCGCAAAGAAGCAGGCAAACTGCTCGACGCGGCGCCCCGGTTTCATAATCACATACCATCGACCCAGCCGTTCTCCGACCGGGCCGAAGTAGACAGTCGGGAGCAATAGAATGGAAGAGATGAAACCTTTTCTCGCAAAGGTCGCCGAGGGCAAAACACTTAGCCAAGCGGAAGCTGTAGAAGCGTTTGATCTGCTCATGAGCGGTCGCGCCACACCAACCCAGATTGGCGCCTTCCTCATGGCCTTGCGCATGCGCGGCGAAACCGTCGACGAAATTACCGGCGCGGTTTCCCAGATGCGAGACAAGATGACTCCGGTCGTAGCACCAGCTGACGCCGTCGATATCGTGGGCACAGGCGGCACAGGTACCAAGAAATACAACATCTCCACCTGCGCGTCCATGATCGTGGCTGCAGCTGGCGTGCCCGTAGCCAAACATGGCAACAAGGCGCTGACCTCCCAGTCCGGTTCAGGCGATGTGCTCACCAGCCTCGGGGTCAATCTGGCGCAAGATCCAGAAGGTGTGGCTCGTTGCATCAGGGAAGCCGGGATCGGCTTCATGTTTGCGCCCAATCATCATTCATCCATGCGCTTTGTCGGTCCATCTCGGGTGGAGATGGGCACGCGCACCATGTTCAACATGCTTGGCCCCCTCACCAACCCGGCTGGCGCCAAACGTCAGCTCATCGGTGTATTTGCCCCCGAATGGCTGCGCCCCTTTGCTGAAGTGCTCAGAAATCTTGGTGCCGAGCATATCTGGGTTGTTTATGGTGCAGGCGGCCTCGACGAAATCTCGACGCTTGGCGAAACGCAGGTCGTCGAACTGAAAGACGGCGCCATTACCGAATTCACGCTGGTTCCTGAAGCCTATGGCATCAAGCGGGTAACCATTGAGGACGTGCGTGGCGGCACCGGCGAAGAAAATGCTCAAGCCCTTACTGCGCTTCTGGAAGGCGAAAAAGGCCCTTACCGCGACATCGTTCTGATGAATGCTGCCGCAGGCCTGCTGCTGGGTGGCAAGGTTGCCAACTATAAGGAAGGCATCGAGCTGGCTGCCGAGTTGATCGATAGCGGCAAGGCACTGGCTACCCTCAAGAAACTAATAGACGTTTCCAATCAAACCGCAGAGTAAGGCTCCGACAGGACAATGGCAGACATTCTCAAAAAGATCGAAGCATACAAGCGCGAGGAAATCGCAGCGGCCAAGCTTCACACCACGGTTGCCGATCTGGAAGCCCGTATTGGCGAGCAGGCCCCCGTGCGCGGCTTTTACAATGCCCTCAAGGCCAAGGTTGATCACGGCCACTATGGCCTTATTGCTGAAGTAAAGAAAGCCAGCCCCTCGAAGGGCCTTATCCGGGAGGATTTCGATCCCCCCAAACTTGCCAAGGCCTATGAAGAGGGCGGGGCAGCCTGTCTATCCGTGCTTACCGATAGCCCATCTTTTCAGGGACATCCGGAATTCCTGATCGCTGCGCGCGACGCGGTTTCCCTGCCTGTTCTGCGCAAGGATTTTCTGTTTGAACCCTATCAGGTTTACGAAGCCCGCGCCTGGGGGGCCGACTGCATCCTGATCATCATGGCCGCAGTCTCCGACGACGAAGCCAAGACGCTTGAGGAAGCCGCTCTCGCGTTGGGCCTTGATGTGCTCGTCGAAGTGCATAATAAAGAAGAGCTGGAACGCGCCCTCACCCACCTCACCTCCCCGCTACTGGGTATCAACAACCGCAATCTCAAAACCTTCGAAACCACGTTGCAAACCTCCATTGATCTGGCTCCCATGGTGCCGGATGACAAATTGCTGGTCGGCGAAAGCGGATTGTTCACACCACAGGATCTGGCTCTTCTTGCAACCAAAGCAAACATTCATACATTCCTGATAGGCGAGAGCCTGATGCGTCAGGATGATGTTGCCGCTGCAACGCGGGATTTGCTGGCACGCTAACTGCGGCCGGTTGAACGCCTCAACGGATCTTGGCGTTTCTTGGGAGGGAAATTCACATGAGTGACGCGAAACTGACTCATATTGATGACACCGGCGCCGCGAATATGGTCGATGTCTCAGCCAAGGCGCCAACCGTGCGCATCGCCGTAGCATCCGCCCATGTGCGCATGAAGCGCGAGACGCTCGACCTGATCCTTTCAGGCAATACCAAGAAAGGCGACGTTCTGGCAACGGCCCGCATCGCCGGCATCATGGCAGCAAAGCGCACCCATGAGCTGATACCGCTGTGCCATCCGTTGGCCCTCTCCAAGGTCGCCGTGGACATTGAGGCAGACGAAGCCCTGCCCGGCCTTGTGATAACCGCAACGGCCAAGCTGACCGGTCAGACCGGTGTTGAAATGGAAGCCTTGACGGCAGCCTCCATTGCCAGCCTTACGATCTACGATATGGCCAAGGCTGTCGACAAAGGCATGGTCATTTCCGATGTCCGCCTCTTGGAAAAACAGGGTGGTAAATCCGGCCATTGGCAAGCCGATAGCAACAACAAATAGGAGCAACTGGAATGGCCCTTATGAATGTGGATGACGCACTGGAGCAGCTGCTTTCCGATATTTCCGTTTCGGAAGTCGAGAATGTTTCCCTCCACAACGCGACCGCACGCGTTCTGGCAGCAGATCTGGTTGCAAACCGCGATCAACCTCCCTTCAGGGCGTCTGCGATGGATGGCTATGCCATCAGGGCCGACAATGTAAAAGAGCTTCCCACCAAGCTGCAAATCATCGGCGAAGTGCCTGCCGGCTACCATTTCCCTGATGCCGTTCACAATTGGGAAGCGGTACGCATCTTTACAGGCGCCCCTGTTCCCGAGGGAGCAGACACCGTCGTCATGCAGGAAAAAACCGAGCGCGACGGGGCTTTTGTGACAATCCAGCAGGAGATAACAAAGGGCTCCAACATTCGTGAGGCCGGGCAAGATTTCGCCACAGGCGAGACATTGCTCAAGAAGGGCACAGAACTCACCTATCGCCATCTGGCCCTTGCTGCGGCCATGAACCATGCCGTGCTTCCTGTCTACAAGCGTCCCGTCATTGCCATTCTGGCGACGGGTGACGAACTGGTTCTTCCAGGGGAAACGCCGACAGAAAGCCAGATCATCGCCGCCAACAATTTCGCCATTGCTTCCTTTGCCCAAACCATCGGTGCCGACATCATGGATCTGGGCATTGCTCGCGACGACATGACAGAGATTTCAACCACCATTGAAAAGGCCGTTGCCGCCGAAGTCGACTGCCTCATCACCATTGGCGGCGTGTCGGTCGGAGATCACGATCTGGTGCAAGAGGCGCTGAAGCGCGCTGGCATGAACCTCAAATTCTGGCGCATTGCGATGCGGCCTGGCAAGCCCCTTCTGGCTGGCAAACTCGGCAAGACACAGGTGCTGGGCCTGCCGGGCAATCCGGTTTCATCCATGACATGCGCCCTGCTCTTCCTACAGCCCATCATCCGCAAGATGCTCGGCAAAAAGGGCCCCTATAAAATCACAGATGCCGTGTTGGGCAGTGCCTTGCCCGAGAATGACTATCGCCAAAGCTACATGCGGGCTCGCATGCATATAGATAAAGACGGCCGCACCGTCGCTTCGATCTTCTCCGATCAAGACAGCTCCAAGCTATCCAGCTTTGCAGAAGCCGATTGCGTGATCATTCGTCCTCCGAACTCCCCCGCCAGCAAGGTCGGAACCCCCTGCCAAATCATCAAGCTATAAAAACAAAAGCCGGTTCCCATTAGGAAACCGGCTTTTTAAATCTGCCTGTCAGTGATCTTACACTTGATCGCACAATCAATCAGTCCACAAAGGCCCGTTCGACGACGAAGCTTGCAGGACGTGCATTGGACCCTTCAACCAAATTGAATTTTTCCAGCATATCCTTGGTGTCATTGAGCATCGCCATGGATCCGCAAATCATCGCCCGGTCTACGTCAGGATTGATCGGCGGTACACCGAGATCCTCAAACAGCTTGCCCGATTCCATGAGATCGGTAATCCGCCCCATGCGCGGAAAGTCTTCGCGTGTCACCGAGGTATAATGAATGAGCCGTCCCTTGGCGAATTCACCCACGAGCGGATCATTGTTGCAGATCTCGACGAGTTCCTCGCCATATTTCAGCTCATCAATCTCACGGCAGGTATGTGTCAGGATCACCTGATCAAACTTTTCATAAGTTTCAGGGTCACGAATAAGCGATGCAAAGGGAGCTATTCCGGTGCCGGTGGAGAACATATAGACGCGCTTGCCTGGAATGAGAGCATCATTGACCAGTGTACCGGTCGGCTTTTTGCGCATCAGGATGGTATCACCCACCTTGATCTTCTGCAGATGCTCGGTAAGCGGACCATCTGGCACCTTGATCGAATAAAACTCGACCTCTTCATCCCATGAAGGGCTAGCAACCGAATAGGCGCGAAAGACCGGTCGCTCTGCATTTGGCAGGCCGATCATCACAAATTCACCAGAACGAAAACGGAAACTTGCCGGGCGCGTAATTCTGAACTTGAACAGCCGATCCGTATAATGCTTCACTTCTGTTACGGTTTCTGCAAACACATTTGCCGGAATCGGAAAGGCCGATTTACTGGCGGCACTGGCGCTAGCTTGAGAAGCCTCATTTGGCTGCGTCATTGCTTACTCCTTCAAGTTATTCAGGCCACATCCGCACACGTGTCAGGACGCGCCTTGCCCTAGCAATCACCCGCGCGAACCAGTCTCTTCGAAAGCCGGTTCGAGACGAAATCAGGCCGTTATATCATGTCGATCTGAAAACAAAAGACTATTCAGGGGCTATCTATTGCAATTAGGGCCATTCTAACGACTATTCGCCCGCCACGTCACTAAGCCAATTGCGAAAATGCTATAACATTACCTATTTTTCACGTTTCGCTCTGAGCAAGAGCAAAAACCCGATATTTTGTAGCAACTCTCACCACTGACAACACCATCCGCCTCTTAAAGACCGAATATTAACTATAAGTAGTTTTAACAGTGATGATATCCACCGATTTTTATCACATTTTGAACACAATTGAATCTTGTTGCAAAATAGACACACTACCTCAAGCAAAAATTCATTAATGATTGCCGCGAGATAGGCCAAACCAAAATGGCCATTTCATATTCCCATTATATTTCAATATTTTATAAAAATATTTCCGAATAACATATCCAAATATACAACCCAAAAGAGCCCGCAAACCGAGTTCGTTTGTTCTAAAAAGCCCCTTCGTCACGTGCATATATGGCTAAAACTGACATAGCCTTTAGCGGCAAGCATGTAACTTAGAACCACTATATCTGTAGTCATCCAGATAGCGCCGTTCCGGAAAAGTATGATATTTCAGGCCGGTATTACTACAACCCGTGATAGAACCTTGTTCGATCTAAGGCGCTAGCAATAACACAATTTATATACAACCTGTGGTTATTGCATTGACTAACGCAACCATATTGACTACTAAACACTGAGTTGCATTAAATATTCACGCAATCAATTTTGACTATTTGATAGCGAACTGCTGTTTGGAAGGTCACGACGATTGGGAAGCCAGGCCTTGGCTCAGGAGACATTGAATTGAGAATAGCGATTACATTGGCCAGCCTGATGCTCGTTGCAAGTGCTGCCCACGCATCAGAACTCGTCTACACGCCGGTAAACCCCACGTTTGGTGGTAGCCCGTATAATTCATCTCACCTTTTGTCCATTGCGAGCGCGCAGAGATCTGCCACCGCTTCTGACGCCAATGTCAGCAGCGCATCAGGGGGCGGCAGCGGCACAACAAATGACAACACAACGGCTGATCTATTTGTAAGCCAGTTGCAAAGCCGATTGCTCTCGGCTCTGGCAAGTCAGGTTACTGAAGCGATCTTCGGGGACGATCCGCAAGACAGCGGCACCATCACTTTTGGTGATACCGAAATCACGTTTGATCAGACCGGCGGATCTATTGCGCTGACTATCACAGATTTCACCGACGGAACCGTCACGAATATTGAAGTTCCTCAATTAGTAACCGACTGATTTCCGGCGATCATAATGAATATTTTTATCCAACTTCGTTCCAAATCAAAAATGGCCTCCCGGCGCGCGCTGGCTGCCCCTCTGTTGATCTCGCTGTTCGCGCTCACAGGATGCGCCACCAACAAGACTTTGATGACAGAGGCTCCACGTGTTGCCGAAGTCAGTGAAGTCAATTTGCGCCTCAGAAACATCCCGGCACCGAAACATCGCATTCCGGTCGCGGTCTATGACTTCCGGGATGAAACCGGACAATATCGCGAAGCCCAGAATTATCAGCAATTGTCTCGTGCGGTCACCCAAGGCGGTGTATCGATCCTCATCAAGGCGTTGCAGGATGCCGGCAATCGGCGCTGGTTTACCGTTATGGAACGCAACAAGCTGGCAAACCTGCTCAAGGAGCGCCAGATCATTACGGAAATGCGCCGGCTTTATCGTGGCGAAGAGAAAATCAACGCCAAGGCCCTGCCCCCACTTAAACATGCCGCCATCATCATCGAAGGCGGTATCATCGGCTACAACCACAATGTACAGACCGGCGGCATAGGCGCTTCCTATCTGGGCATCACGGGCGACAGCGATTATTCCAAGGACGAGATCACGGTTTCCTTGCGGGCAATCTCGACCAAGACAGGTGAAGTGCTTACCACAGTCACTGCCAGAAAAACGGTGGTATCGGTCGGCCTTCAGGCTTCGGTCTTCCGCTACGTGAAACTGGATGAGTTGCTGCAGGCCGAAGGCGGCTTCACCAATAACGAGCCTAGCCAGATTGCTCTGGAATCAGCAGTTGAAAAAGCGGTTGAAGCGTTGATTGTCGAAGGGGTCGAGTTGGATATCTGGCAATTCAAGGATCCGCAATATGGCTCCTCCTATGTGCAGACCCTGCAATCGGAACAATATAAAGAGACCGATAGCGCAGAGCCCGTGCCCATGGCGGAACCGGAAACAAAAAACGCAACCACAATTTCAGCCACGGTGCCCAAACTGGTTGTAAGCAGGGCTGTGCGCCCCCAGCCGGAGGTGAGGCAAACAACAAGAAGATTGCCTCCACCATACTCAAGTAACGAAGATCCTTTAGGTTAAAAATACACAAAGTATCCAACAACAGTTGTATTAAGTTGTATAGGGCGGAGACTATCATAGTTTCCAGCCCTATTTTTATTTACATTCAGAAGTTAACTATCTGAATTAAACTTAAAAATACAAACACATTACAATTTTAATTAAATTTATTATTACATATTGACTTATAAAGTTAAGAAGAGGTAAATGATTGTACTGCCGCCAATATATTTTCGATGGTTGCATTTTGACCATACCTGAAGGCGAGCATCAGCTGCTCAGGTGGGTGGCAAGTTTGAGAAACGTGATTCATATTGGAGACATCAAATGACCAAAATTCGTTTGGCACTTCTAGCCGCAGTAGCATCGGGAGTTATCGGAGGAGGATACGCATTCGCTGCTGGCGGCAACGACGCCGCTATCCGCCAGAATGGTGACGGCAACGTGGCCTCAATCAACCAGAGTGCAGGCACCGACAACCAGTTCAACAACACCGGCCCTAGCGACACAAGCGCAGCATTTCAGGATGGTAACAACAACTCCATCACCGCAGTGCAGAGCGGCTCATCAAACACAGTCGGCCTAAGCGTCAACCAGTTCGATAAAATTGGGGATGTTACCTTCAAAATCGGACATACCGGTGTTGATCGCACCTCTTGGGGTGTTGTTTCCTCAGGAACGGCGACCGACGGTGTCGCTCAGATCGGTGACGATAACAGCCTAGACGTAACTCAGGAAAGCGATGGCAACATCGTTGGCGGCGTGGTTCAGTTCAGCTCAGCGACCAGAAGTGGCGCAGGACAGAAAAACGAACTTGAAATCAATCAGCTTGGTGGGGCCGGCAACGAAATCAACCAGGTCTTGCAGGCGGTTGCCCTAGGGTCTCAAAATACAGCAACCATCACGCAGAATGGCTCAGGCAACGTGATCAATGCTGTCAACCAAATTGGCCTTAATGTCAACGGTGCCAATTCCAAAGTGAATAGCATTACGGCCACCATCTTAGGCAACAGCAACGGCACTGCCGCACTTGCAGGCAAAGCTGGGGCCTCTGGCGCTGCAACTAGCGAATTGAATCAGATGGGTGAAGACAACAGCATCACCCTGAATATCGACGGCGACTCAAACGCCTTCGGTGTAACCCAAAATAACTATGGCGGTGGACGCAACACCCTTTCCGCTCTCAACATCACCGGCGACGGCAACGAATTGGGTGTCTTGCAGGACGCAAATAAAGTCTCTAGCAACCACAATGATCTGACCATCAACGCAATTCATGGCAACGACAACAATATCGGCGTGAAGCAGATTGGCAACAACTATGGCCTCATTGATCTGCAGTCGGCCAGCAACAGCAACCTGATCGGTCTTTCCCAGACCGGTACCAACAGCGCCAAGATTACCATCACATCAGGTGACAGAAACGACTTTGACGCTCTGCAGGCAGACAACAACCAGCTGACCATCACGGCAAACGGTAGCTCCAACATCCTGAAAACCATACAGACCGCATCAGTCTCAGGTGCCGACAACCAGTTGACCGTCGATATCTTTGGCTCAAGCAACAACACGACTGACTTCACCACGGCGAACGCAGCCGATGCTATTGGCCTGACAGCAGGCGAGCTGATCCAGACCGGTTATGGCAACGAAGCAACCGTTAATGTTGGTCTCTCTTCTTCTGACAGCAACAACAACTCCTTCGCTCTGAGCCAGATGGGCAATAGCAACGAAGCTACCATCTCTGTTTCAGGCGGCAACGATAATCAGGTCGCCGTACTGCAGAGTGGTAATTCCAACAACTCGGTCGTAACCCAGACAGGGTCTTCCAACGTGGTTGGCATCGCTCAGTAAGAGCCATTCGAAATGGATAAAGACCGGAGGGACGCACTCCCGCCCCTCCGGCCACATGCGGCAAGAGCCGCGAAATCATTTTTCAGTTCATCGTGAGGGCCAACTCAGGCTTTCCGGTGGCTCAATTTTTAAGAAGTAATTTTTTGGAGAGAATAAATGAACAAGGTTCGTTTGGCTTTGCTGGCAACCGCTGCAACAGGTGTTATTTCCGCCGCAGGTCTGGCTTTCGCAGCAAGTAATGACGCATTCGTGGAGCAAAATGGCAGCAGCAACACCGCGTCCATCAACCAGACCAACGCCGGAGCGGAAACGCAGGGCAACAAGGTGGGCAACAGCACCAATGTCGTCCTTCAGGATGGAGACCAGAACACACTGGATATCATCCAGAGTGGGGACAGCAACCAGATCGGTCTTCTGGGCAGCGGCGTGGATCAGCTGGGCGATGGCAACAATTTCGACGCCCTGCAATCCTCGAACAGCAACGTCATCGGCTCCGTGCAGCAAGTAGAAAGCACCGCAACCGGAGCAACGGGAACAAACGAACTGACAATCACCCAAAAGGGTGGAGCCTCGAATCTCGTGACCGCCGTGTCTCAGGAAACCACGGCCAATGGCACCAACTCCGCCGAAGTCACGCAAAATGGCGCGGGCAACCGGCTGAAAACGCTAAGCCAGTTCAATAATGGCGACAGCACCAACTCTGTCACCGTTTCGATCACCGGCGACGATAATGGCACCGCCGATAGTCTTACCAACTATGCCTCATTGGCAAATGTCAATGGCAGTGAAATCACCCAATCCGGCACAGACAACAGCATTGAACTGATCATCTCTGGCAACAGCAACCAGTTCGGAGCAGCCCAGACAAACGATGCCGGCGGGACCAATATCCTGCAAACGTTGGACGTGGTTGGAGACCAGAACGAAATCGGCGTTTCCCAAACGGCTCATTCTGCCACCGACACCAACAGCTTGACCATCAACAAGATTATCGGAAACAACAACAATGTTGGGGCCAACCAACAGGGTTACGGTTCGAATACCGGTACGATTACCCTCGGAGCCAACAGCAACAACAACTGGGCCAAGCTAATCCAAAGCAACGGTGCAAAAGGAACAATCACCGTGCATGCTGGGGATTTCAACCGAGCTTCCATCGAGCAGCATGCCGCCGCCACGAGTGACAATGACGCAGAAATCGAGGTCACGTCTACCAACAAGACACGGGGCAACAACCATCTCTACATAAACCAGTGGGGCAATGCGGAAGTTGCCAAAACCTCGGTGATTGGTGACTACAACTATTCGAGTATTAAGCAAACGGCAAGTGACAATGATGCCACGGTAACCATCACAGGCGACAGCAACAAGAACTTCACCTATCAGAACGAATATAGCACGGACAACACTGCCACCATAATGATCGATGGGGACAGCAACGAAGCAAGAACCTATCAGAAGGATTACGGGTCTGACAATAATGTCGCCATCGACATAACTGGTAACAACAACTCGGTAGAAGACCACCAGTTGGCCAGCACAAAAGCTGATCTGGATGTCGACATCAATGGATCTGACAACGCAATCCTGTCTACTCAGCAGACAGCTTCGCTAAGCTCAGTGTCTTTTGACATCACAGGCAATGGCAACCAGTTCGACGCCACACAAAATCTCAGCACGGGCGATGCCATGTCGGTAACGATTTATGGCGACAACAACGGCAAGGGCACCTGGGCCCTTAACGGTGCCGCCGAAGCCGTCAGCCTGATAAGTGGTGAGCTGAGCCAGTCCGGGTCCAACAACGTGATGGACATCGCTATCGGCTCATCATTGCTCGGCAGCTCCAATAACCTTGTTGCAGCCCAGCAGAATGGGGACAGCAACTCCATCGACGTTAGCATTTCTGACGGCAGCTTCAACGAAGTGGCCATCAGCCAGCAAGGCAACGGCAACATCTCCGTTGTCAATCAGGTGGGCTCTTCCAACATCGTTGGCATCAGCCAGTAAACGTCCTGAGAGAAGTTGCATGCAAAGCAAGCATATAGAATGGGCGACCCCTCGCCCATTCGTCATCGGTTCTAAAGTAAAGTGAAAGCCACAAAGGCAGTCTTATGAAACAATTCAGTTCTTATTCGTTAGCGCCAGTTCTGACACTGATTATGGTTGCTTATGGACCGTCGACGCTGGCTGATGAAAATGAGGTCTATCTCGGGCAGACCGGTGTAACCAACGTCATCGATATCGATCAGGTTGGCAATTCGAACAAGGTGGGCGCAAACGAGACCGCAATATTCATTTCTCAGCAAGGCACCAGCAATGGCATAACCATATCACAATCAGGATATGCCAACGAAGCGGGCGCCAGCGCCCCAACAGGCCGTTTGGGCCTGCAGGGTCTTTACCAGACGGGTAGCCAGAACACGCTTGATATCACGCAGGAAAATGATAATGCCCTTGGCATGAACCGCATCGGTGCGATCTCGCAGGACGCTTCCCCCACCTATGCCTCCAGTGTGAGCAACAGCCTTACGATCATCCAGTCGCACAATGCTATCGATGGAACAGCTGGATCAGGAGATGGGCAAGGCAATCACAGCATCGGCGAAATCCAGCAAATCCAGACGAGCACAAACGGAGCCAGCAACACCGCTGTGATAAGACAGTTTGATGGCGCAGAAGACTCCTATGATGGCAACCGGATTGGATGGTTCATCCAGAATGGCAGCGGCAACATTGCCAATGTGACGCAACAATATCGCGGCAATATCCTCAATACCTTCCGCCAATATGGCCAATCAAACGAAGCCACCATCTTCCAACATTCGGGAACAGAAAACCGCATAGCCCAGTATGATCAGGTCGGCAGCTTCAACAGGGCTTCCGTTGCCATGATTGGCTCGCGCAACATGCTTTGGTCTCTGATCCAGAATAACGACCTTGTCAGCGTCACTGGCAACCTGGCCACCATCACACTTGAAGGAGATGACAATGGCGGTGATGGGTTTGGCGGTTTGGGACAGTTCACCAAGGAGAATACCAAACAGCTGCAGGTGTCTCAAGGTGAAGTCAAACAGCTGGGTGATCATAATACGCTCAACATGGTAACCACAGATGCCTCAACCATGACAGCCTATGGCTTTGTGCAAGATGGCGACGGCAACTGGCTGAGCGGCACCGTAGACGGGATCGAAAACGAGGTGGCCTCCTCCCAAATCGGGGATGGCAACCGGCTCAACTTCATGCAGACGGGTGACAAAAACAGCATGGCTGTTACTTATAAAGGCAAGGACAACGAGCTGGATGCAAAACAGACCGGGGATGAAAATAGCATGACCGTTTCGTTTGATGGCGCGGTCACCCCCCTCTCCCGCAGCGACCAAACCAACGATGCAGCCCTCGGTGGATTCACAGATCTTGTGCTCGCTTCATCCGGCACGCTTACGCCCGGGCAAGCGATGCAAACCGGCGATCTCAACGTTGCATCTATCCAAGTCAATGGCGGCAGCTTTAACAAATTCGCTTTTTCGCAGACTGGTGATCAAAACGTGATTGATGGCGCTATAACCGGTTTATCGAACCAATCGGCGGTGATACAATCTAACAACGATAACTATGCCTATTACCGCCAAACGGGCAATTACAACCAACTTATCATCCTGCAGTAGAAGCGAGTAGTGTTTTTCAATCACTCTACCACAGGATTTAACGCAAGATTCACTTCAATTTCAAGAAAAGGCTCCGATCAGTCATTCGATAGGGCGCCATAAAATCTGATTAAAGAAATACCTGTTCTAATCGCTTCAAACGAAAGCAAAGGAACAGGGACATGCAAAAACAACTTACAGCTATCGCTGCGATCCTTTTGCTGAGCGCAGCATCGCAGGCAAAAGCAGATACCAACGTCATCGAATTACTGGATGACGCGAATACAGAAGGGAATGTTATCGAGCTGAACATTACGGGCAATGGCAACAGTCTGAACCTATCCCAAAGCTTCGCCTTTGGAGGCTATGGCCAGAACCTGATGGATATCACAATCGATGGCAACAACAATGGTGGACCCGCAGGGGCAAACTTTACAGGCGTAGCTCTTGCGAGCGGTCTGCGACCGGGAAATTTGGTACAGGAAGGGTTCAATAACAGTATGATTGTCGATGTTAGCGGCACAAGCAATCTATTCTCCTTCCTGCAAAACGGGAGCCAAAACACGCTCCAAGCCTCAATTGAGGGCACAGGTAATCAGGCCGCTGTGCAGCAATATGGACAGAATAATCACGTCAGCTTCAGCCAGATGGGAAGCAACAACAGCATCAGCATCTCGCAAAGATCTTTCTAGGATTATTCTGTGCCAATGAATGAGGAAACTGGCACATGAACAAAGCTCTAACCTTGGGACTTCTCGCTACGGCATTGGCGGGATTTTCTCTCTCACCAGCACTGGCGGGAGATCAGAATATACTGGTGTTGCAGCAGGACGGTGCGGCAAATACGATTTCAATCGACCAGCAAAAGGCAACGGGCAGTCAGGTCGGTGGCGTCAACTTCATCGAGGCTACGCCACTTGAGTCATCCGAATTCGAAGTGATGGACATGTCCAACCCCTTGCAAATCACCGAAGGGCTTCAAAACCCGATTGTGCAACAGGGAGATGGCAACAGCGCAACCATCACCGTTGAGGGCGACGAGGATGTCGTCTATCTAAACCAGAATAGTCAGGGACAGCCAACAGGCAACAACGCCGACATTTATGTCAATTCGGGCACTGCTGATCCATCCTTTGCGGCCGTCGTTCAAAACGGCGCGGGCAACAATGCGTCCGTCAGCATCAATGGCAGCCTTTCCAATGGCACAATCTTACAGAACGGGTCTAACAATCAGGGATCTATCGACGTCGATGGCAACAATGTCACAGCATCCCTGACGCAGGTCGGCTCGGACAATGACAGCCAGTTGGTCGCGCAAGGCGCATCGACGTCAGCCACCGGTGTTGATGGCGCCAATGTGAGCTATACGCTCTATGCCAATGGAGTAACCACGACACAGCCTGTCACGGTGACGACCAATGGCGCTTCAGTAAGCATCACACAAACCCAATTCTAATTCACGAGCCTTTGGTGGCTTACTGGCGAAGCGACTGCCTCGGAGACGGCCTATGCCGCACCTGATTGCCTCAATAAAACATCTGGCGGCATTTGGTCTGCCTCTCTTGATGGGAGCCCCCTCCATGGCCCTCGCCCAGCCACCGAAGGCAGACATAATCATGCATCTAACGGGCAACCAGCTCTCGATTGAAGACGCAATTCGCGTGACTGAGGCTGGAGAATACAAGGTCCAGCTTGAAGTGCGCAAAACGGGCAAAAGCGGCACCGCCACAACCCGGCAAGGAAACCGCATCAAGGCCGAGGCAGATCGCGTGTATCAAACCAGCCAATTGCATTTTGTTCTGGGCGCCAAGGATCACATCGAGGCCAAGCTCAGTCTCTTTTCCGAAGATACTTTGTTGGTGACAAAAACCCGTAGCTACACCTTCGGCGCTCCTGCGCCGGATATGAATAAACAATTATGATCAATATCTTATACCGGTGACTTCAATGATCAGGTTATTTTCTGCATTTTTATCAGGTCTCTTTTGTCTGGGCTTTCTTGCCCCAGAAACCGCCCATGCCCAGTCCGCTGAAGCGGTGGCCAAAGCCTTCGCTGGCAATTGGATTACCTATGACAGGCATTTCGCAGAGCAGAAAAGCTGCGAGCTGGCCTTCTCTGCACAAAAATCCGGCGATCTTTATCCCATAACGAAAAAGGGTTGTAGCGGCGATCTGGCGGATATCGCTGGCTGGCGGATACAGAATAACCAGCTGGTGTTCATGTCCAGCGCCAATACGGCGATCGCATTGGTTGGAGGCAATCAGGAACGGTTGAGCGGAACAATCTTGCAGAACAATCTGCCAATCATCATCGAAAGGCTGGAAGTTGCTCGGAAGATCGAGAAAGCCCGCAAGTCGATCCAGTGTTCCTACATTGGTTACAGCCAGACATGCGCCTCTCCACGAGATTTCGCGCCCCCGGCAGCCAGCATCGGGTCGCCATCACCGGTGCAGATTCTGGTCAATCTCAACGCCAGAACAGAGCCACGCAACAACGCAACGATAAAGACTGTCTTGAAGCCCAATGCTTGTGTCAGCGCTGAAGTCTGCACGGTGGCGTCCGATGGCCTGTGGTGCAAAGTCAAAATCGAAAATGGCAACGCATGGATCAAGAAGCAAACGGTTCGCCAACAGCGCTGGCCTGTTATCACCTTCAAGAATGGTTGCTCGTAACCTCCTTCTGCCCCATCCACCCAGTTGGATGATATCAGCTCGCAGATCCGATCCCGCCACCAACGTTTCGTTGTGCGTGGCGGGATGTCTTAAACATGCGCCGGGCACCTTCCCGACTAGTAGGCCTGCGTTCGGCTTTTGATCTGGTACGGTTCCAAACTCTTGATAAACCGATCGATGAATTCCATCGTGATGACAGATCTGGGCGTGTGGGTTGGAAAGAGAATGCTGAGCCTGTGAGGCACCACGGGCTTGAACGGTTTGATGATCAGGCCGTCTTTTTCATATTCTAATGCATCGATGATGCTAACCACGCTAACGCCAACACCTCCGGCCACGATACGGCATGCTAAGCCGAATTGACGCGATTCTATGATCGGATTAAGCCGCGCTCCACTCGCCTCAAAGGCCGCATTCACCAAATTGAAATAATCACTGCCGCGTCTGGCATGAATAAAGGGCTCATTGTCCAGATCCTGCGGCGTAATATGCTCCTTGTCCTTGAGGCGATGCCCCTGCGGCAAAACGCATACACTGCGCATCATGATTGGGATGATCTCCAGCGCAGGATGCGGTTCATGATGGGAAGAGATACCCACATCATACTGGTGCGAGATAATCCAATCCAGAATGCGCTCCGGCCTATCCGGCTCAATGGCCATAGTCACGCCCGGGCGTTCCTTCATGAAATCGGCAACAACCCGCGGCAAATGGGTGGTCGCAAAGCCCGGCAGACACGTGATGCGCAAATGCCCGACTTGCAAATCATGAATTTCTTCAACCAGCTTCTCGATATTGCCAAGGCCGGCCAGCACCCTGTCTACTTCGCCCAATAGAAACCGCGCTTCCTGCGTTGGAACGAGCCGCCCGCCATCACGCATAAAAACCTCAAAGCCCACCCGCTGGGTGAGGCTCGATATCAGGCGCGAAACCGCTGGCTGCGAAATATCCAACAGCTTGGCCGCCGACGTCACATTCCCCGTGGTCGCCACCGCTCGAAAGGCTTCCAACTGTCTCAACTGTATCATATGCGTCTCGTTCTTTTCCGCGCCTTCAACCTGCCACGCTTTACCAAATACCAAATTTCATAACATGATGTTATGACATTTAAGAAAAAACTTCATTTGAATTATTCAACCGCTCGCCTCATTTTGCCCTTGTCCAAACGGGCCGGTCATCTCGCTCAACACAATGATGTTAGGAGCGCCTTTAAACGGCCGGGCGGCTTCCCTCCTCCATAAGAGAAGAAGAAGCCACTTCCTTGCAGAGGAAGCTGAGGACTTGGAGGAACGAATTCATATTGTCTTTGTTTTGAGCAAGGGAAAACTCAAATGAAACTGTCACGCAAAGCCCTTTTGGCTGCAACGATCATTGCAGGCCTGACCGCACCGGCAATGGCTGCAACGGAAATTCAATGGTGGCACGCCATGGGTGGTGTCAACGGTGAACTCGTCAACGAAATGGCCGAGAAATTCAACGCTTCTCAGTCCGATTATAAAGTCGTTCCTGTCTATAAGGGCGGTTATGCAGACACCATGACGGCCGCTATCGCAGCATTCCGCGCGAAAGAGCAGCCAGCCATCGTTCAGGTTTTTGAAGTTGGTACCGCCACCATGATGGCAGCCAAAGGCGCTATCTATCCGATCAGCCAGCTGATGAAAGACACTGGCGAGGAATTCGACCAGTCAGCCTACCTGCCAGCTGTTGTTTCCTACTATCAGAGCCCGGAAGGCGATCTGCTTTCCATGCCATTCAACAGCTCCACCCCTGTCATGTGGTACAACAAAGACGCGCTGGACAAAGCAGGCGCCAATGTGCCAACCACCTGGGATGAAGTGGAAGAAGCTGCCCAGAAGCTGGTCGATAGCGGCATGGACTGCGGCTATTCCTTCGGTTGGCAATCCTGGGTCATGATGGAGAACTACTCCGCATGGCACAACATGCCATCAGGCACCAAGGAAAACGGCTTTGCCGGTTTCGACACCGAATTCACCTTCAACAATGACGCTGTCATCAACCGTCTGCAGAAGATCGCTGACGATGGCAAAAAAGGCCTGTTCAAATATGGCGGCCGCACCGGTGAATCCCGTCCGCTCTTCGTCAATGGCGAATGTGGCCTCTGGATGAACTCCTCCGCTTACTATGGCGGCTTTGTAAAGGACATCAAATTCAACTTCGGCCAAACCATGTTGCCACTGGACACCGACGTTGCTGACAAGCCTCAGAACTCCATCATCGGTGGTGCAACCCTTTGGGTGCTGCAGGGCCATGAGAGTGAAGAATATAAAGGCGTTGCCAAATTCCTGAAATTCATCTCCACTCCGGAAATTCAGGCCAAATGGCATCAGACCACCGGCTATGTGCCAATCACCACGGCCGCTTACGAACTCTCCAAGGAGCAGGGTTACTACAAGGAAAACCCTGGCACCGACACGGCCATCAAACAGCTTAGCCTGAACACCCCGACCCCGAACTCCCGCGGCATTCGCTACGGCAACATGGTTCAGGTTCGTGACGTAGTCAACGAAGAGATGGAAGCTCTGTGGGCTGGCAAAAAAGACGCCAAGACCGCTATGGACGACGCTGTAAAACGCGGCAACGCTCTTCTGCGCAAGTTCGAACGCAGCGCCAAATAATTCATTGGCTTAAAGCGAACAATTTCCATGCCGCCCACCGGGCGGCATGGTTTTACGGCAAGCCCCCAAGGACCCCGATGACATGATCAAGCGTGTTCATTTTCCTTCTTCCCCCCTGCCATACCTTCTGGTAGCGCCCCAGATTGCCATTACGATCGTCTTTTTCATCTGGCCTGCCGGACAGGCGATGTATCAGTCATTCCTGATTGAAGACGCCTTTGGCTTTGGCCGTGAATTTGTCTGGTTCGAGAATTTTGAAATCCTATTTGAAGATCCGCTCTATGCTGATGTCTTCATCCGTACCATCTTCTTCTCGGTCATGGTTGCCGCGCTTTCCATGTTCCTCTCCCTGATTCTTGCCGGCTTTGCAGATCGGGTGGTCAAAGGCGCCACAATCTACAGAACACTGCTGATCTGGCCTTATGCCGTTGCTCCCGTTTTGGCCGGTGCTCTTTGGGTTTTCATGTTCAACCCGTCCGTCGGCATCATCGCCTATTGGCTGGATCTGATCGGGGTCGACTGGAACCATTTTCTCAATGGCGGCCAGGCCATGGCTCTGATTGTCTTTGCAGCCAGCTGGAAGCAGATTGCCTATAACTTCCTGTTCTATCTGGCAGCGATGCAAGCCATTCCGAAATCCATGATCGAGGCCGCAGCCATTGATGGCGCAGGCCCGGCCAAGCGCTTTTGGACTATCATTTTTCCGCTGGTCTCCCCGACCACATTTTTCCTGCTCGTCATCAACATCGTCTATGCCTTCTTTGACACATTCGGCATCATTCACGCCGTAACCGAAGGCGGCCCGGCAGGCTCCACCGTAACGCTCGTCTACAAGGTCTATAGCGATGGCTTTATCGGACTTGATCTGGGCGGCTCGGCAGCGCAGTCCGTGATCCTGATGGCCATGGTTATCGGCCTCACGGTCATCCAGTTCCGTTATGTCGAGAGAAGGGTTGATTACTAATGGTTGAGAACCGTCCCTTTTTCGATACGCTCACGCATATCATTCTGATCCTGGGCGTTATCCTTATCGCTTTCCCGATCTGGATAACCTTCGTTGCCGCGACACACGATCTGGCCCGCATGTCGCAGGCGCCTATCCCTATTTGGCCGGGCTCGCACTTTTTCGATAATCTCAAGCTGGCCCTTGAAGGCAAGGTCGTCTCTGGTGTCGACATGCTCCCCGTCTGGAAAATGATGTTCAACTCGCTCATCATGGCCCTGATGATCGCTATCGGCAAAATCATCATTTCCATCCTTTCGGCCTACGCCATCGTCTATTTCGACTTTCCATTCCGCATGGGCTTCTTCTGGATGATTTTCATCACGCTGATGCTCCCCGTCGAGGTGCGTATTTTGCCAACCTTCGAGGTGGTTGCATCTCTGGGCATGCTCAACAGTTATCTGGGCCTCACCGTGCCTCTCATCGCTTCAGCAACTGCGACCTTTATGTTCAGGCAAGTATTTCTGACCATTCCGGACGAAATGCTAGAGAGCGCCCGCATAGATGGGGCAGGCCCTGTGCGCTTCTTCTTTGACATGCTGTTGCCGCTCTCGCGCACCAACATTGCCGCCCTGTTCGTCATTCTCTTCATCTATGGCTGGAACCAATATATGTGGCCGCTTCTGATCACAACGGATTCCTCGCTCTCAACGGTCGTTGTCAGCATCAAGGAAATGCTCGACTCCGCCGAACGCACGCCGGAATGGAACACCATCATGATGACAGCACTGCTGGCCATGCTGCCCCCCATTCTGGTGATCGTCAGCATGCAGAAGCTCTTCGTCAAAGGCTTGACGGAAACGGATAAATAACGGGATCTACAGGTTAAATCATGTCCAATATTTCTCTTGATTATGTACGCAAATCCTACGGTCCCAGCGAAGTCATCCACGGGATCAGCGGCTCCATCCAACAGGGCGAATTCGTCGTCATCGTTGGCCCTTCTGGCTGTGGCAAATCCACCCTGCTGCGCATGATTGCGGGGCTAGAGAGCATTACCGGCGGCGAGATCCAGATTGGCAAACGCGTCGTCAACAAGCTCGAACCGGCACAACGCAATATCGCCATGGTTTTTCAGAACTATGCGCTCTATCCCCATATGAGCGTGTTCGACAACATGTCATACGGGCTGAAGATCAGGAAAGTGCCAAAAGAGGAAATTCGCCGTCGCGTGGAAGAGACCGCCGAGATTCTCGAGTTAACGCCATATCTCAAGCGCTCCCCCCGCCAGCTTTCCGGCGGTCAGCGCCAGCGCGTTGCCATGGGACGCGCCATCGTGCGCGAGCCGGATGTCTTCCTGTTTGACGAACCGCTTTCCAACCTCGATGCCAAATTGCGTGTCCAAATGCGGCTGGAGATCAAGAAACTGCAAGAGCGGCTCGGCATCACATCGGTCTATGTCACCCATGATCAGGTGGAAGCCATGACGCTGGGCCATCGGCTGATGGTACTCAATGCAGGGTCTGTTGAGCAGTTCGGCACACCGATTGATCTTTATGACAAACCGGCAACCCTGTTTGTAGCCACCTTCATCGGTTCACCGGCCATGAACATTCTCAACGGCACCGTTAGCGAGGACGCCTCCTCTATCATACTACCAGAGGGTGAAGTCATCCCGCTGGGCATGCGCCTCAACGCGCAGGCAGGAGCATCAGTCAACCTTGGCATGCGACCGGAACATATTCGTCTGGCCACCAACGGCAACGCCCTGTTCTCTTTTAAATCCGATGTCATCGAGGAACTGGGCGCCGACACGATCATTCATGCCGACTTTGGCAAAGCCACCAGCAGCATGGCCGTTCGGCTGGATGGCATCCACCGCGTGAGCAGCGGAACGCAATTCAGCTTTGCAATCGACCCGGAAAACCTGCATGTTTTCGATCCGGAAAGCGGAAAGCGCATCAACTAGATCAAGAGGAATTCAATGCCAAATACACAATCGCGCTTGCAAGTCCGCGTGATCGACATTCATGGTCATCGCGGAGCAAGGGGGCTTTTCCCCGAAAATACGCTTGAAGGCTATGCCTACGCCCTTTCCACGGGCATCCGGACGCTGGAGCTGGATATACAACTGACTGCCGACGACATTCTGGTGGCAACCCATGACTTCACGCTTTCGACCGCGCAGACCAGAAACAGCGAGGGCCAATGGCTAACCGGCACCGGACCGGAATCCATTACGCTGACGGCGGCAGAGCTGAAAAGCTATGACATCGGCGGCTTGAAGGCAGGCAGCCCCTATGGCGCAAAATTCCCCGATCAGGCTTTCCTTGACGGGGTAACAATCCCGACTCTTGAAGAGATAATGGTCTTTTGCAGCGATTATGAAACCAGCTCGGGCGCAGGCAGCATCACGCTCAACATCGAGGTCAAATCAGACCCGACCCGTCCGGGCCACACGGACAGAGCGGAAAAGACCGTCGACATCCTTCTGGCCCTCATCGAGAAGCACGCCTACGCCGACAAGGTGATCATCCAGTCCTTTGATTGGGCCATTCTCGATTTCGTACAAGACAAGGCTTCCCATTTAAAGCGCTCTTATCTGACCATCGCCGCCCACAATGGAGAGCATGCCACCATCTACAAGGGCTCCCCATGGCTTGGTAGAACCCAATGCCTTTCAGATGATGAAACGATCCCTGCGCTCATCAAGAAGGCAGGCGGCAACAATTGGTCGAGCCTATATAAGGATCTCGACGAGCAAGCCGTGTCCGAAGCCCGAGCCCTCGGCATCGGCCTTTATGTCTGGACGGTCAATGAGACAGAAGACATCGATAGGATGATCGATCTGGGCGTTGACGCCATTATCTCGGACTATCCGTCCAGAGTACAACGGCGCCTTATGGCCCACCAAATGCATTGGCTAGGCGATTGTTAGATCGCAAAGATCAGGAGCGCAGAGGGCTTTGGCCGACTTGCGCTTCCTGTCAAGCGCGGCATTGACGCCTATATTCACTCGGCGTCACGCCCACTTCCTTCTTGAACACCTTGGCAAAATAATTGATGTCGTTGAAGGACAAGTCCAGTGCGATATTCATGATCGGCAAATCGCTACCCTCAAGCATCTCTTTCGCGTGATGAATGCGCCGTTGCTTGACATAGGCAACGAAGGTATCCCCCATCGTTTTTTTAAACAGGCGCGAAAAATAGCACGGACTGACACTAGCGCAGTTGGCGGCATCCTCCAGCGTAATCTCCTTATTCAGATTGCGCTCGATATAATTCAACACATTCTGCATGCGCTCCGGTGACCGGCCGAAATGTTCTTCCGTCATCTGGAACAGGGCATCAACGATCTGACAGAATAGTCCATGTATTCTGTTACGACTGCGCGCGTCCAACCGTTCCTTTCGCAAATTGGCAATTTGCCCCAGAAGATCGTCCGGCATCTCGACCTTGCGCTTATCGGAAAGGGCCAGAAGTTCATCGGAAAAGTCCAGAATAGCCTGACGCGGGGCTTCGCCCTTGCGCGCATAAATAGCTTCAAGATGCTTGCGTACCAGTGAGAGACATTCCCTATAGGCGCGCTGTTCCAGCAGTGTCCAGATCTGATCGGCAATCTCGTTGTGCGTGCGACTTGCTCCCAAATCTCCCAGACACGCATTAACAACGCCGAGCAACTCATCTGTTTTTACTGGCTTTAGCAGAAAGCTATCCGCCTTGAGATGGATCGCTTTCTGCATGATTTCGAAATAGTCATAGGCAGTGAGAATAACGACCTTGGTCTTCATATTCTTCTGCCGCAGCGACTGGATGATTTCCAGACCATTTGGCTTGGGGATGTTGATGTCGACAAGAATGAGGTCAATCGCGTTATTGTTGATGAGGTCCATTGCCTCAACACCATTGCGCGCCTCACCAACTATATTGATGCCGTCAATCTTGTTGCTCAGAATTGTACGCAGCGCACGCCGCTCCAATTCCTCATCTTCCACGATAGCAACATCATACATGTTTCATTCTCCTCAACCGCCCCTCGGAAAACCGCGAGCCTATTTCATCTGGAACGCACACGGGTCGAACTCAAGCGGTAGCCTGATGCGCACAAGCGTTCCTTTTCCCTGCCGATAGGGGCTAACAATCTCAAGAGCATATTCTTCACCGAAGAAATGCTGCAAGCGACTACCGACATTGAAAATACCAATGCTCTTGCGGTTTCCGTGTTCGGATTCCCCTTTGAGGACAGATTGCTTGCGCTTCTGCGAGATACCTTCCCCATTATCCTCTATATCGACAATCAGATCCTGCACATCCGAATAGGCGTTGATCTTGATGAAGCCGCCACTCTCACGCGGCTCGACTGCATAGTTGATGCAGTTCTCGACAATTGGCTGCAGGATCATGAAGGGACAAAGCACTTCATTGAATTCCTCAGGCACGTCCAGAGACACGTCAAACCGGTCACCCAACCGCAGCTTCTGAAGATAGAGATAGTTCTTCACATGCTCCACTTCAGTCCCCAAAGGTGCAAACTGGTTCCCGCTCTTCTTCAGAATATAACGCATCATGTCAGCAAAGGCGTGAACGGTCTTTTCCGTCTCGCCCGCATCTTCAATGAGTGCCAATCGTGAAATCGTATTGAGGACATTGAACAGGAAATGCGGATTGACCTGATAGGACAAGGCCTGCAGCTCCGCCTCGCGCAATGAACGCTCCAGCTCGGCCCGCTTCTTGGATTCCTCCATCAACCGCATATTCTTGACATAAAGCTCCTGAGAAACCGTATTGGAGTAGCTTTCTTCTGCCAGATGCGACGCGATGTTGAGCAACGAATAGGCCGCACTCTTCAGCCGGTCATAGGGCAACTGCCAAGCGCCTTCATGCAGCTCGACCAATTGCTTGTCCACGTCCCAGGAATCCCCGGACGCAAACAAGTTGGACATGTCTTCCAGATCCGCACCCTCATGCAGATCGGTCAGGTGCACCTGACCACCGACAACGGCACCAAGATACTGATCTTTCATGATGATAGGCGCGGCAAAATCCACCAGCCCACAATGACATTTATAGATAGATGGCTCGCCGGTTGAAAGCGCAATACGCCCCCCGACGGCATCACAGTGAAAACACCGTTCGCGCAATTTGTCCATTTTGCGAACTGTATTGCAAAAAGGAGTAAAACCACTTGGCTGAGTAACGGGAACCCCGTCAGGATCGACAATAACAATAGCAACACCAACAGCTGCGCTAAAATCGTCCTGAACCTTCTGCAGTACCTCCACACTGATCAGATCAGACAATTTCTTGCGAGCTATATGCGCGCCTTTACCATTCTTCCCTGCAGGGTTTTCCTGTCTTCCTCCCCAGCCGATTATCTCCTCATTGGCAGAACCTTCGTAAGATTGCTGCACGTTCCATTCCCTCCCATGGAAACACACCTGTTTCCCTGCCAAAATGGCCATAGGCAGCAGTTTGCTTGTAAATTGGTCGACGCAAATTAAGCGTTTCGATCATCCCAGAAACCGTCAGTGGGAAGAGTTCCTTCACGGCATAGACCAATTTGTCCGGATCGACGACTGATGTGCCGAATGCATTCACATCAACCATCTCAGGCTCTGTCTGCCCAATAGCAAAAGCTAGAGAAACTTCGCATTTCTTTGCTAGGCCAGCAGCCACGATATTCTTCGCGATATAACGGGCATAATAGGCAGCTGACCTATCAACTTTCGTCGGATCTTTGCCAGAGAATGCACCGCCTCCGTGCCTGGCAATTCCGCCGTAAGTATCAACCATCAGCTTGCGTCCGGTCAACCCTGTATCCGCTTTTGGACCGCCTTCCACAAACCGTCCAGTGGGATTTATGTGCACGCGTGTATCTGATTGGATCCACTGCTGCAAATATGGACAAATCACTTGCTCCAACACCCCCCGAACCAACATTTTCTGATCCACTTCAGGGGCGTGCTGAGTCGATACGACAATGCTGCTGACATGTGTTGGCAAACCCTTTTCGTCATAAACGAAGGTCACTTGCGCTTTGCCATCCGGCCGCAGCCAATCCAGCACACCATTGTGGCGCGCATCGGCCAAAGCCTTGGTGAGCTTATGGGCAAAATGGATGGGCGCAGGCATGTAACTAGGCGTTTCATCTGTGGCAAAGCCGTAGAAAACGCCCTGATCCCCCGCCCCCAATTCACCGGCGCGAGAAACCCCTTGCGCGATATCGGGCGACTGCTCACGGAGATCGGTAATCAGAAAGCAATGATCCGCATCAAAACCAAGAGCCGGATCGGTATAGCCGATCTGGCGAATGGTTTCGCGCACGACGGGTTCGACATTCACGCGCTGTCGTGAAGTGATCTCGCCAGCCAGAAACACAGTGTCTCCGGCGGCAACGGTCTCGGCAGCAACACGGGCTTCTCTGTCGACCGTCAGATAGGCATCCAAAATGGCATCCGAAATCTGGTCACATACTTTGTCCGGATGCCCTTCGGTTACCGATTCCGCGCTGACGAGGCTTGTACGCATGGGTTTCTCCTGCCCTTCTTCTTCCCGCTAGTCCTGGCTCAACCACCGATCATGCAATTCAATCCAAGAGACTCGATGACCTTTTTGAGCGGAGGCAAGGCATCCTTGGGAAGATCGGGGGTATCGCCCATTGGGTAGGCCCTGTTAAGCAAACCATACTTATTTTCCCCATAGGAGTGATAGCCCAACAAATGGACTGTCTCCACACCGGGCAACATCTTGGCGAAGTTACCGATATCCGAAATTGCCTGTTCGGTGTCATTGACGCCGGGCACCACTGGAACACGAACGACAACCGACTTGCTGGTCATGGCAGTCCGGATGGCGTTTTCAAGGATGATGCGATTGTCAACGCCGGTGTTGGCCATGTGAACAGCCGGATCAATAGCCTTGATATCAAGCAGCGCATGATCAACATGAGGCATGACGTCAGCAATGATCTCGGGCGTTGTGAAGCCGGTGGTTTCCATTGCCGTATTCCAGCCCTGCTCATGGCAAGCTTTAAGCAGTTCACGGGCAAAATCACTCTGCATCAGCGGTTCGCCGCCGGAAAGCGTGATCCCGCCACCAGATCGGCGATAATGGGTCGCATCCTTGCGCACTTCCTGCAAAACCTGATTGACGGTCATCACTTTGCCCGAACGTGTCAGGGCATCGGTTGGGCACGCCTCGGCACAGGCGCCGCAACGAATGCATTTGTCGCGATCAACAAAGCCCGGATTGTCCTGAGACAATGCCGCGACCGGACAGACCGGAAGGCATTTGCCACAATGGATGCAGCTTGAATCCTTGTAAAAGAGCTCCGGCTTCGGATCCTGGGATTCAGGGTTGCTGCACCAACGACACCGCAACGGACATCCCTTGAGAAAGACAATTGTCCGTACGCCGGGACCATCATGAATTGAGTAGCGCTGGATGTCGAAGACGACACCTTCCTGATCGTAGTTAATTGGGGCCATTTTTCTTTCCCGCCTAGTCCTTTTATGCCTCGATCCCGGTCAGAAGCTGGTTTGTCCTGCAATCTCGATTGACTCCATCGCCGCCTTCACTGCGGAGGTTTCGCCCAGAATTGCCAGTGTCGTTACATGCTGAGGGCATGTGCCATAGATCTCGACGGTGAATACGTCGGCAGCCTTCAAGGCAAGATCGGAGAAGAAAAACAGATCCGTCACACTTGCCTGAATAAGACCGATGGACCCGACACTGTGTTCCTTGACCCATGTGCGGCCATGCGGAGGCATGCGTCGTTGGAGCATCAGCAGCACGTCCGGTTGCGGAGCATTGATGATCCTTGCATTCATTACGCGGTCCCTCCCTCAGATTTCATTCTGATTTTCGCCCTGTTGTTGGGAGCAACAGAGATTTGTTTGGGGTGGCCAGGCGCGAGCGCCTGACCCTTGGAGAGCAGCAAAGGGGATGCCGCTCTATCTCACATTCAGCGATTCAACCATCACGCATCTGCGTTTACGGGCAAAGGCTTTCGGGCCGGTCAGCCCTTCACCGGTCGGTCCGGCAATCGTGAAGGTGGTATAGCCTTCTCCGCCAACGCCGATGCCTGCATAGGATGGGCCATTCTTGACAAAAATGGTCGTCTGGATGAGCTTGGCCATCTTGGTCAGTTTGCGAACATTGGTCGAATGCATCATCGCCGTGTGACGGTTGCCATGTTCGACTTCAACAGCGAAATCGATGGCTTCATCAACATCTGGCACGCGCACCAGAGGCAGGATCGGCATCATCAGCTCTTCCTGAACGAAGACATGCTCCTTGGGCAAGTCGATCAAGATAACTTTGATATCGTCACCAACCTTGATGCCAACCTTGTCGAGCAGATAGACAGCGCTTTTGCCAACGCATGAGGTCTGCGGCCCGCCCTTTTCGTTGATCACCAGCGCTTCGAGCTTCTTGACCACAGCCGGGTCTTCCACCAGATAGGCACCACATTTGGTCATGCAGGAGATGAGATAGTCCGCAATCTGGTTGACTGCGACAATTTCCTTCTCGGCGATGCAAGGCAGATTGTTATCGAAGCTGCAACCATTGACGATATCAACGGCAGCCTTTTCGATATCTGCGGTTTCATCGACGACAACCGGCGGATTGCCTGCCCCTGCCCCGATGGCTTTTTTGCCAGTGGACATGACCGTTTTCACGATACCCGGTCCACCGGTAGCGACCAGCATGCGGATTTTGGGATGCTGCATCATGGCATTGGTGTTGTCGATGGAAGGCTCTTGTACCGTCGTGATCAGGTTGGCTGGAGCGCCAAGCGTTGCCAGCTTGCGGTTGATCAGCTTGATGGTCAAAAGGGAAACAACTCGCGCACGCGGATGCGGGCTATAGACCACCGAGTTGCCTGCAGCCAGCATGCCGATGGAATTGCAGATGATGGTCTCTGTCGGGTTGGTCGTCGGTGTGATGGACCCAATAACGCCATAGGCGGAATATTCCACCAGCGTCAAACCGCCATCGCCACTGCATGCTTCCGTCGTCAGGTCTTCGGTACCCGGAGTCTTTTCAGCGGCCAGTCGGTTCTTGATGATCTTGTGTTCATATTTGCCCATACCCGTCTGCTCGGCACCCATATGGGAAATCCGGTCCAGAGTTTCAGGCTCCAGGATCACATCGCGAATGCCATCGATGAAAGACTGACGCTCTTCCATGGAGCAAAAGAGATATTGCTTCTGGGCAAGCGCGGCAGCTTCGACCGCTTCGTCCATGGTAGCAAAGACACCATCACCCAATTCGGTTGCTTCCGCATCGGAAACAGCAATCGATACACACGAAGCGGCAGCCTTTGCAGTTGATGCCGGGGCTTTACCCATCGATTCCGAGAGCACCTTGGCAATCACGTCCGAGACCATGGCATCATCAGATGCAGAGCCCTTGTCCGCACGTTCCCAGCCACATTTGGTCGGGCTTGGAACATAGTCCGGCTTTGCCTTGGCGCCACCGGATTTGCTTTCACCAAGGATTTGGGACACGAGACTGGCCACTTGATCCTCGGCAGGGGTGCTTTTTGCCACCGTTTTATTATTGACCGGAGCGGGAACCACTGGTGCGGCGCTAGCTCCGCCAAAGCTGCTGAGGACTCTCGTCACAGCTTCGGAGATCTGTTGATCGTTCACGGTTTCATCCTTCCTCAGAGACAGGCTCTGGTTTATTCGAAAAAAGGTCTAGAGCGCGTTCGGCAATCTGTACATCCTGATAGGCAGTGCCTCCACTCACTCCAATGGCGCCGATAACCGCACCATCGCGACAGCATGGAATGCCGCCGCCGAAAATCACGACGCGCCCGCCAATATTGGCCTGCACGCCAAAAAGCATTTCACCGGGCTGGGCCAGCTTGCCCAATTCCTCAGTCGTCATGCGAAAGGTCGCTGCTGTGTGCGCCTTGTCTGTCGCCAGTTGGGCGCTCACCGGCAGCGTGTTCTCCATCCGGTGAAACAGGATCTGCTGTCCATGTGGATCGGCAATCGAAACAGCAATTGGCACACCAATCTCCAAAGCCTTCTTCTGCGCAAGGTCCGCCAGCGTCTTGGCTTCCTTCAAGGTCAGGGTCTGGCTCAGGAGACCAGGGTTCAAGCGCGAGATCTCGCGATTGATCAGTTCCGAAATCTGCTCCCTGTTTTCTGCTGTCAGCATCGACCATGTCCTTACCAGTTATGCTTGGTTTCAACGGTATCCACGATGCCAACAATCGCAGCATCGGTAACTGAATTCTCCAGCGTTGCGGCTTTGCGCGCCGAGCTGTTCTGGGTAACGATCACAATCTCATCGTTACCAGCCCCAACCGTATCGACGGCGATTTCCGTCTCTCCAGTCGGCTCCTGCTTTTCGTTGAGCTTTGCCACAATCAGCAGCTTGGATCCGGACAGGGACATATCCTTGCTGGTGGAAACAACAGTTCCGATGACTTTAGCCAAATACATGGTCCTGACCTTTCAATGCCTGACGACGCAAATGTTGCGCGCCCTCAGTTCCTCAATAGCGAGTGGCGTGACCACTACCCCCTCAGCGATGTTAACTGTTGAGCCGCTCGCAAGCTTGGCGTCACGCCATCCGAACACGCGTTTGCTATCGGCGGTGATGAGTGCCGGAGCAGGAGGCGTTACGAGCTCGGCTTTTTGTTCTGGTATGAAAGCGCGAGGCCCCGAAGCGAACGGTGTCACGGCACCCGCAACAACCTTCGAAAGCTGGGGTGCGCGGCAAAGCCGGACCCCATAGTGATCCAAAGCTTCCAGATTGGCGATCATCATGGCCCGATAGGCATCATTGGCGACAAACGGCCGATCATCACGATCACGACAGGCCGGACAACAGGCGTCTTTTGCCGCCACAACCACTTTGCCGGTCTCCAGTGCCGTTGACATCAGCCTTGAAGGCGCATCATCACCGATGCCATGAGCTACCTTGGCGGCCAGTGCCATGCTCATGTTGGGAACGATGAGCATGGTTTTATCGTCCAGTAGTGAAGACATGCCGGTCATTGGAGATGCCGCATCAAGTACGGTCCATGCTGTTCTGGGTATCGCAAGTGTTTGACTAGGGAAGGTGGAGGGTATGGCTTCAAACACTTCGCGCGTGGCAGCGACATCAAGTGACCAACTGTCGCGATACAGCTTGTTCAGTTCCTGAACGGCATCTCCAATTCCGGCATCCGACATATCCAGCAAAACCAGCGCCTTGCGCTTCATCACTGAAAGTCGTTCAATAATCTTTTCTGAAATGATTTCTACGAGAACCGTTTGAATGATACGGGAGAGGTCTGGCATTATTGCACTCCCCCCGCCGGCCCGGTCTGGCTGGCATTCTGCTCATACATTGCAATACCCAAAGGTGTGACCAGAAGCGGCTCTGCCGGTTTGATCACCATTTTGCCAGTCTGTTGCGCGAAGGCTTTTTCAAAGCCGGAAAATGTGCAGGCACCGCCAACCACATAGATGTCGTCAACATCTTTGCCATCCAGAAATCTGGAAACGATGCTGGCCATCTTGTCGACCACAGGTCGCACCACGGGAAACACATCCCGATCGTTCGCAACATCAAGCTTGTGCTCTTCAGCCTCATCGAAGCTCATGCCATAGGCACCAGCAAGCACAAGGGTCATGTGCGTTCCGCCGGTTGCTTCATCGAAGGAGCCCAGCACCTTGCCATTTTTCAGAATGCTGATGCCTGTGGTGCCGCCGCCCACGTCAACGACGGCACCATCGCTCACCATCAATACGCGCGATGCAGCTGTCGGTTCATCGACAATCTCAACAAGTTCCATATCGGCCGCTTCCACCACATTGCCAATGGCCTTGGCATTACCGGCATGAATGCCGGGAGGAATGGCCGTTGCGGCCCGAACAAGCTGTTGGCCAAGGCGATCCTCAATGATCGCCTTGAGAGAACGAACAGCCTGAACAGCCCCCACATAATCAACCACAATGCCATCACGCACGACTGTCGAACGATAGCTTGCTCCGGCAACAGGCCGGTTCTGCGCATCGACGACCGATAGCACGATATTGGCCGTACCAAGGTCGACGCCGACCTTCAACGGGCCTTCAGCCCATTCAGATTTCGGCAAGATCGCCTCCTCTCTGATCAGGTCTGCAAAGTCGTGCAAGATATCATCGGAACTGCGCATGGTGACTTTTCTTCAGTTGGCTTGTGACTTTTGACTTTTGGGTTCCGTAGGAATTTGCAAAATCAGGATTTGCAAATCCGCACCTGATCGTTGTTTTTGAGGCCAAGCGCGTTGGCTTCTTCAACATCGATATGAATTTCCAGAGCGGAGGCTTCGGATACGCGCACGGCAACATTCTTGAGAATGCCCCCACGCGGCCCCTGCGCTTCCACGCTCACAATCTCGCCATTGCAGACACCGGCCTTTTTTGCGTCGTCGGGATGCATATGGATGTGGCGTTGCGCCACAATGACGCCCTGCTCCAGCTTGACCGTTCCGAGCGGGCCAACAATTTCCAAGCCGGCGCTCTCATCCAGATCACCGGACATGCGCATCGGGGCCTTGATGCCCAACGCAAAGCCGTCTGATACGGAAATCTCGATCTGTGTTTCTTTGCGAAATGGCCCGAGAACCCGAACGCGCCGTAGCTCGCCTTTGGGGCCTTTCAGAGTAACTGTTTCTTCAGCCGCATATTGTCCTGGCTGTTTCATGGCCTTCATGCGGGTTAGATTTTGCCCCGGACCAAACAGCATTTCCATGTCTTCTCTGGACAGGTGAATATGGCGGTTCGACACGCCAACCGGTACCAAGGCAGGATCGCTCTTTGACGCCGCGCTGCTTGTTGCCTTTGCCAGAATATCGGCGACAACCTTATCGATCATTTGCTCAGTCAGTTGCATGGCTCTTTCTTTGCTCTCTCTTTGTCATCCCGCAGCTCAAGAGAACCGCGGGATGAAAATCTTTCATGGTCGGAAGACAAACCACTCAGGCGCGTCTGCGTCTGCCACGGCCTGTCTTGCGTGTCGTAGCCGGTTTGGCGGTAGATGATGCGGGCTTTGCAGCCTCGATTGGCTTGACGTCAGCAACCGGCTTAAGATCCAGCTCTTCCGTTTTTGCCTCTTGCGGAACTGCTTGTTCCGCTTTCTCCGCCTCTACCTTGCTCTTAGCACTTGCGCTTTCAGCAGCCTCGGCCTTGCCTTCGGTCTGCTCAGGGGCCAGAGCATCCGCTCCAGCGTCCTCGCCAGTGGCTTCAGTGCCCTTGTCCGAGCCACCTTCACCGGAATCGTCAGGACCGGATTTCGGCCCTTCCCCCCCACCTGTCGGCGGAGTCGGTTCAGGAGGCTCAGGTGGCTTTGGGAGGTCGGCACCAACCGTTTCTTCGGAGATGACCATGCACTCCATGCCATCAGCAGGTCTTGCAATCACTTTCGTGGACACGACCGTGTTGATTTTGGCAGCAGCGGCGGTTGCCGCTGCTACGGCAGCATTGACTGCACCGACTTCGCCATAGAGCTTGACAACCGTCATGCCACCTCCCTTGGCCAATTCGTAGCCGACAAGCTCGACATTTGCAGATTTCACGGCAGCGTCTGCCGCTTCAATGGCAGCAGTCAGGCCCGTCGTTTCAATCAAACCGAGGCTTTTCTGCGACATGACGATCCTCCTTTCCTACGATCAAATGTAAGGGGTTGTGCTGGAAGGAAGATCCTCATCAGGTTCCATGGCTTTGAGAACCTGCTTGCCCACTTCACGAGCCGCAACGATAGCCTGACGCACAGCGCCAGAGTCACCGCTGAAGGTGAAAATGACTTCGTTCGAGAAGCTGGTTCCACCATTGCCTGGTGAAGAATAGCCAACCGCATCCACAGTTGCCGCTTTGGCAGCCGTATCAGCCAGCAGAACACCAATGGCAGCCGGGCCACCGACGGTGATACCGAAGGACTGGCCAAGCGGTGCACCAAAAGCTTTGTTCAGGGCTGTGCTTGCACGTGCGGTATACTGGAATTCCAGATGACCGGCAGAGTTGCCATAAACATCACCAAAGGTGCGTTCTACTTCACTCAGAGCCACTTCAACGGCACGACGGGCATCGGAAACATCCTCAGCACCAAACAGGATCAAAGAACCATGACCAGCTCCGCCTTCAGTATCGCGAGGCAGCTCGATCAAGATGATTTCACTGTTGGTTGCCTTGACGGCTTCGTCAGCGGCAAAGATGTGCGGGCCAGCACCGGTACGGGCACCAAGAATACCGATTGAGCGGTATTTCTTGTCGATCTTCATCTGCTCATGCAGGGAAGAGTCAACATTGGCGATAACAAGACCAATGGTGTGGCCAATTGCGGTTCCGACAAATTCGGTCAGACCGCAAGCTGCCGGCAGCTTGGCTGCGCAGCTTTTCGCTTCAGGGGCTGCAGGTTGTGCGGGAGCGGAAGCAGCTTCCGAGTCCATTTTGCGCATAACCTCGCCCATGATCTGTTCGACAAGATCGTTATTCATTGTCGATACTCCTTCTGATCAGGGGTTATTCCGCGCTTTTCGGCAGGATTTTTTCAACTTCGGTATGTGGGCGTGGGATGACATGGACGGAAACCACGGTGCCAACTTTCTCGGCAGCCACTGCGCCTGCGTCGGTAGCAGCTTTAACTGCGCCAACATCACCACGAACCATAACGGTCACGAAACCGGAACCGATTTTTTCATAGCCGATCAGGCCAACATTTGCGGATTTGACCATCGCATCAGCGGCTTCGATTGCGCCTACGAGGCCTTTGGTTTCAACCATACCCAATGCTTCTTGTTGCATTTTTCTCTCCAGTTTTCTTGATGTTCAGAATGTGCCCTTTAGAGGCGTCAAGTTTTTAAGTAGTTTGATCGGTGTCCTCCCTCATCTCCTATCCACCAAGGCGCCGCAGCAACCGCACCAGATCCTGAGCAACCGGCTTTCTGGGATTGGTAGCCGTGCAGGCATCCGCGAAAGTCGCTTTCACAAGGGTTTGTTCGCTGTGGGCATATGCGTTCATGTCGATCCCCTGCCCCCGAAGCGTTGCGGGAATATTGAACTGAGCATTCAGGCGTTCAATCGCGTGAATGAGAGCCCAGACACCCATCTTAATGCTTGGGAAACGCAGGCCCAGGCTGGTCGCAGCTCTGGCATAGACGTCCGCCGTCTTTTCGCAGAAGGCAGCGCCTTCGCTAAGGCCAGCGTTATATTCAATGACCAGAGGCAGAAGCATGGCATTGAGACGACCGTGGGCGACATGAAACTGTCCGCCGATGGCATGAGCCAGTCCGTGGTTCAGGCCGAGGCCTGCCGAATTGAACGCCATGCCCGCCATGCAGGAAGCCTGATGCATCTCTGCGCGGGCTTCCAGATCATCACCATTCTTGAATGCAGCCGGCAGACTTTCAAATGCCAACGACAAGGCCTTGGCAGCCAGTGCGTCGGAGCAATAGGAAGAGCGGGAAGATGCAAGAGCCTCGATGGCATGGGTTATGACGTCCATTCCGGTGTCCGCGGTTACATTGGCAGGAGCCGTGCGGACAAATTCGGGATCAAGGATCGCAACATCCGGTATCAGTGAGTTGGATACCAATGGAAATTTACGATTGTTGGCCGGATCGGAAATCACGGCGTACGACGTTACCTCTGATCCGGTTCCCGATGTGGTGGGAATGGCTACAAATTGGATAGTGAGTTGGGGTTTGACTTCTCGAACGACAGCCAGAATGGCTTTCGCAGCATCAATGGCAGAACCGCCACCCAGAGCAACGATCGCATCCGGCTCGAAGTCGGCAAGAAGGCCAGCTCCCTTGGACACTGTTTCGATAGGCGGCTCTGGGATCGCTTCATCATAGACGAAACACTCTGATCCAGTGAGATGCGCCCGCACTCTGTCCAGAGCACCGGATTTTGCCATGAAGGCATCGGTGACGATCGCAACCTTCTGACCACGATAAGCGTTCAGTCGATCCAGCATCCCGGCTCCAAAAACAACTTCAGTTTTTGAAAAGAAGCTCTGATAACGAGACATAAAACAGAAATCCTTGACACTTTGAGCAATTGTGAGCTGCCGGAGAGAGAAACCTCAAAAGACCCCGACAGCCTGTCGCGCCATACTGACCTGCCAGAGCCAAAGGCCTTGGCAGGTCGGCCAATCTCCTAGAGATTTTGCTCGGTACGGCTGATGATGTCGTCCTGCACTTCCTTGGCGAGCACGACCCACTGGGCGCTATAACCAGCCACGCGGACCACAAGGTCTCTGTGCTTTTCAGGTTCACGCTGAGCTTCGAGCAAGACGTTTCTGTCCACCACGTTGAACTGGACATGCATGCCCTTGTGATCGAAGTAGGAGCGCACAACCGATGTGAAGTTCAGGATGCCATTGTCGCCAGCAAGGGCGGATGGCAGGAACTTCTGGTTATAGAGGGTACCGTTGGAGGCAATGAAGTGGTTGAGCTTGGCAACCGAGTTTGCCGCTGCGGTCGGACCGTTGGTGTCCTTACCCTGACGAGGTGACACACCGTCAGCAAGAGGTGCCTTGGCCAGACGTCCGTCAGGCAGCGCAGCAACATCTTTACCGAACAGCACGTTGGCAGACACAGGATAGATACCAGCCTGGAACTGACCGCCGCGCGGGTTGGTGTATTTTTCGACTTCTTTACAGTAGATCTCAGCGCACTTGCGGGCGATCAGATCGACTTCATCAATGTCGTTACCGAAGCATTCGGCGCTATCGAGCATGCGATGAATGTCGGCATATTTGCCGCTAGGCGCCGAGCTGGAAGAACCAAGGGTCTGATAGACCTGATCTTTCAGAGCAGAGACATCCATGGAATTGTTGTTGGCAAGAACCTTGCGAACAGCGGCATAGACCTGATCTTCAGACAGTTCAGCAGCTGCAGGAGCAGCACCGCCAACCGGCTGACCGAAGTTGTTGACCAGAGCTTCCTTGAGTTCTGCCGGGCTGATTTTCTTTTCGTCAAAGACGAATTTCTTCATTGCGTAGACAGAGTCACCGGTGTCAGCAACACCAAAGGCCTGCGGACCGGTGAAGTTGTACAAGGCACCGCCTTCCTGCACGGACATGCCGCGACCAAGGCAATCATCAACCATTGCAGACTGGAACGGCAGCGGAGCCATTTCGGCGTGCGCAATGTCAACGCAGTTGTCAGCTTCAACCAGATGGTAGACGAAGTAGGCCATCTGTTTTTCAAAAGCATCGTAGAAGTCATCAAGGCACTTCCACTGCGATACATCCGGCGTAACCGGGCCAAGCTGCTTGTTGCCGATGGTGCCTGGCGTTTCGCCAACTTTACCACCGTGCAGGGTGATTTCGAGGATCTTGGCAACGTTGAAGAATGCAGCGTCGTGCCAGCCTTCTGCCTTATGGATTGGCTGCGGTTCAACGCAACCGACAATGCCGTAATCGCGGGCATCGGCGAGAGAAACACCACGGTTCTGAAGAGCCGGAATGATCACTTCGTCGTTATACATGGCAGGAACACCAAGACCCAGACGAACAACTTCCGTAGCGCGGAAGAGGAATGCATCAGGCGTGCCCTGCCAAACACGAATGGAGAAGGAAGGAGCTGGCAAACGAACGTGAGAAACAGCTTCCATGCACATGTAGGAAACATCGTTTGTCGCATCCAGCCCGTCAGCCGTCTGACCACCAACGCACAGATTCTGGAACACGGCGTAACCGGCAAAGGCCTGAGCAGACACTTCGTCACGGGTTTTGTTGACGTCGTTGAGCTTGATCCAGATGCAATCGATCAGTTCCTGAGCGAAAGCACGGTCAATGGATGCATCAGCCTGCAGATAGTCGTTCATATACTGGTCGAAGCGGCCCGGAGAAATGGAGTGCCCCGAGGATTCGATCTGCATCAGAGACTGGATGAACCAGAAGGTCTGACAAGCTTCCCAGAAGTTGGAAGCAGGATATTCAGGAACGCGTGCGCAGTTCTTAGCGATCTGCTCCAGCTCGGCCTTGCGGGTCGGGTTGCTTTCTGCCCTTGAGAGTTCCAGTGCCTTGTCAGCATACCGATGAGCGAAATTGATCGCTGCATTATAGGTGATGATGATGGCTTCGTAGAACTGGCGCTTCTTGATGTAGGATGGATCATTCTTGTCCATCGCATCCATGGCTTTGACGGCTTCTTCGATGATACCGCGGAAGCCAATTTTCATGATCTTGCCATAGTCCACGCAAACGTGACCGACACCACCATAGAAATAGTTACCAACGGTGAAGACGCCATTTGCGATGCAGTCCTTGGTCTCCGAAGACATCAGGGAGTCAGCATAGGAACTGGTGGTTTTGTTCGGCCAGTATTTGAAGGCTTCATGCAACTCGGCAGCTGTTTCTTTCGGAATTTCGAAAGGGTCAGCCATGCGGGTTGCCATGGTTTCGAACTCGGCTTCTACCCAATCATAGGAGAATTCCGGGCAGATTTCCGTAGAACGCGGATTTTTGGTGATGGCACCAACGATCAGTTCGTCGTCGCGAATGGTAACCGGCAGATTATTGAAAATCTTTTCGGCCACTTTTGCGCGGCGCATGATCGGGGAAAGATGTTCACTTTCCTTGTAGGCCTCGGTAGCCAGAACTGCACGCTCGGACTCAACAAAAGGCGTCGCGTTCAGAATCTGGTTTTTCAACCGCACAATACGTTCGGTTGGTTGAGAAAAGCCCTTCTCTATCATTACTTCCTCCAGGCTGCAGGATACGACCTCGCTTGCACTCTCTGTCGCAAACGCCATCGCCTTTTCCTTAGTGCTATGTTTGAGAACCGATTAAACTGACAAAGTTGCGCAGCAAGGCGGGGTGGCCGGGCCAGGCTGGCGAGGTCACGAGATTTCCGTCCACTACGGATTCATCCGGTTCAACTTTGATAAATTCTCCGCCCGCCATGACGACTTCCGGCGCAACCGCCGGATAGGCCGTCAGCTTGCGCCCGCGAACAACATTGGCTGCGGTTAAAATCTGAATGCCGTGGCAAATCGCGGCCAGCGGCGCATTGCGCTCCATGAAACCGCGACAAATGGAAAGGACATCGTCATCCAATCGCAGATATTCGCACGCCCTTCCCCCGGCCAGATAAAGCCCGTCGTAGCAATCTGGCTCAATCGCCGAGAAAGAAGCGGTAAGGCAAAACAGATGTCCCGGCTTCTCCGAGTAGGTCTGATCACCCTCAAAATCATGAATTGCAGTACGAATGAAGTCACCCTTGCGCTTGTTCGGGCAGACGACATCGACCGTAAAACCAAGCATTAACAACGCCTGGTAGGGAACCATGACTTCATAATCTTCCGAATAGTCACCAGCTATAATGAGTATACTTGTCATTACAGGCCGCCCCTCCAAACAAAACCAATGCCTCCCACCGATCCACGACCGGCTTGTGCCGAAACATTAGTCCTGTGCCCAAACTTCTATCAATGGAGAGGCTTGTCATTGAGGGGTAAAGAATTGACATTGTGTGACAGGCTTTTGACACACCAAATTATCACAGTTAATTCAGTCATTTAGGAAATGACGTAAGACAAAAGCCAAAGAGATAAGGAAAAGACAAAGGTAAATTTTTAACCCGAAATCGCTCAAGAACGACCATCAAATGGAACAATTAGCAAAAATTTTGACCCAAACTGCATAGCGCAAGAGCAAGCGGCTCCATACCGAGAAACTCAGAAAAATTCCAATTAAGATACTGAAATATATGTTATATTAAACATACATATAACTATAACAATTAAAAACAACAAATGCTGTAGCACAGCCCTATGCGCCTTCAAAAAGCAAAGACAAAAAATTCCCTACTTTTGTAAAAATAATCGAATTGACCAAATCCCATCATTATAAATATGCATTTAAAAGTATTTGCAAATTACAGATAGCAAATCCCAAGTATTTAAAGATGAATTCAATTGTCATTAATGAAATTCATCTCAATAGTTAAATATGCCAGTGCGTGTTCGATCTTTTGAGTATTCGCAAGATTACGGAGGTCGAGAGGCCTTCTTCTTTCAACGAGGAGGTGAAAGCGGACATACGCGGCTCGATGATGACCCTTGGTCGGCATCAACTACGGGAAGCTTTAGGGAGTAAAATATGACGGCTACAATAATCAGTCTTCTTGTCGCGTTTGGCGGTGGGATCTTTGGCGCAGCATTAGGTGCGCTTTCAGCCTTTGCATTTGTCGGTTTTCTAACTTTGATCGGGGTTGCCCTGACATTGGGCATTGCCCCTGACGCAACCAGCGTAGCTCAGGGCGCTGCCAGTTATTTCGGCGGCTTGCCATTTGGGGCTTTCGGCCCGCATGTGGGCGGCTTTGCCTCTGGTGTTGCAGCCGCAGCCTATGCTGCCAACAAAGGATACATCGACAACGGACGTGACATCATTACCGCGGGCATGGGGCTGAACAAACCAGACGTCCTACTTGTTGGCGGTATCTTCGGCGTCTTTGGCTATGCACTTTGCTGCCTTGTACAGCTTATTCCAAACTTCGGCCCGGGGCTTGCCTGGACGGACTATCCGGGCATATGTGTGTTTGTTTCAGCTGTCGTTGCGCGCCTCATCTGGGGCAAAGCCGGCCTGTTTGGCAAAGCTGAAGAAGGACGTTCTTTCTTCGATCCAAGCGATGCCATCAAATGGTTGCCCTTCCAGAGCACCAAGGGGCAGATTGCCCTTATCGGCGCAGGCGTTGGTCTTCTGGGTGGTTGGCTCGGCATCACTTATGGCGGCACCGGCGCCCTGTTGGCTTTCGGCTTTGCAGCAGCCAGCCTGATCCTGCTTTCGCTCGGCCTTGCTGTGCCTGTAACCCACCACATTGCGCTTCCTGCAGCCATTGCGGGCGTTGCATCTGGCAGCATGCTCTGGGCTTTGATCGTAGGCATCATTTGTGCCTTTCTGGGTGAATTGTGCGCCCGCCTGTTCCTGGTTCATGGCGACACACATATCGATCCTCCGGCTACAGCCATTGCAATCATGACCTTTGTCCTGAACGGACTGACCGCCCTTGGCTTCTGGGCAGCAATCCCTCTGCCACTTTGATCATGGATGACTGAAGCACAATCTGCTGATTTCGGCGTGGAGACTTTATTCCCCACGCCTTTTGTTTGCCACCATGTTTGACTGCCCCGTGAGAATCATGGCCTAACCCACCCCAATCAAAAGCCAAAATGTGCTCCCCGAAAGACCGGGCAACCGCACAATTCCCTCTTCCTATTGACAAATCAGGTCTTTTTCACGCTTGCAGAACACAGCGAGAACATGTATAGTTTGTTCGTGATTTGTGCCACTGTTGTTTCGCTTATGAGAACAAAGCGATCGCGGAATTTGGAGAGGGAAATGCTAACACGCAAACAGCATGAGCTGCTAATGTTCATCCATGAACGCATCAAGGAATCAGGCGTTCCCCCCTCCTTTGACGAAATGAAAGACGCTCTGGATTTGCGCTCCAAGTCAGGCATTCACCGCTTGATCACGGCGCTTGAGGAACGCGGCTTCATTCGGCGCCTTCCAAACCGCGCCAGAGCGTTGGAAGTTCTCAAGCTACCAGAAGCGCACAAACCAACGCTCAGCACGCCAAGCCGCGGCTTTTCGCCCAGTGTGGTGGAAGGTGGCCTTGGCAAATCGCGTGCGAGTGAGCCGGTCGAGCCGGAAAAGACAGAAGAAGTCTCCGGTGTGTCGGTGCCGGTCATGGGCCGCATCGCGGCCGGTGTTCCCATTTCAGCCATTCAGCACCAATCCCACAGCGTGTCTGTGCCGGTAGAGATGCTGCGCGGTGGCGAGCATTTTGCCCTTGAGGTTCGTGGCGACTCGATGATTGAAGCGGGCATTCTGGATGGCGACACAGTTGTCATCAAAAAATCAGATGACGCTGTTTCAGGCGACATTGTCGTCGCACTGGTCGACGATGAAGAAGCCACTCTGAAGCGTATTCGCAAGAAAGGGGCTTCCATCGCGCTGGAAGCTGCCAACCCGGCTTATGAAACGCGAATTTTCGGCCCAGATCGGGTTCGGGTGCAGGGCAAGCTGGTCGGACTGATGCGCCAATATTGACGCAAGATCTTCCAGACACATCGAGAAGTCAGCAAATGCGCCCAAGGGCGCATTTTTCATGAGTATTCTCTCTTGCACATAAAGCGACTTTTAGCGCCTCTCAGTCACCCAAGGGCGTTTGCCAACGGGCAGAGCGGCAGTCGCCTCGATTCGCCAATGTGGATTTCTCGCCAGCTCTGATATCTTTTCATCCCCAGCGGACCCATCAATGTCAAAATAGTCCTCAGCCAACCGCGCAAGCAGACCTTGTTCATCCTGTTTATGAAGATACAGAAACTGCGCACCGGATTGTGACAACCTGTCGGCTCCGATCACGAGCGTTGGCCCCTTGCAGCTTTGGGGCACCGGCAAACGCGACACAATGATGTCTCTAAGCGCGCATTCCTCAGAAAAAGCCGACGCTTTGTTGACGATAGCCAGAGACAAATCGCTCCTCCCTGCCGCGGATGCATTCAGAGACGTCACAAAACAGGCCTGCCTATCACATGCGCTTGTTTGCAATAAGAGCGGATTTTCTTTCGGCTCTCGGTCTTGGCTATCACCAACCCCCAGAGCACGCGCATCCCCATCAGCCCTTAGAACAGACCGATAGTCGAGCGTCATCCCGCGCCCCCCAGTCCTTTGCCAATGCCCCTCGATATCGCGACTGGCGACTCGGGTACCTGTCTGCGCTATCCAGATGTCAGGCTGCGGTGCAAACCACCACAGAGCGGCAGCAACAGTAAGCGGGACAACAGCCAGCCACGAAAGCCATTTGCGATGAATGGTATAGACGGCAAGTGCTGCTAGGGCAAAGGGCAGGAAGTCCCCTCCGGCTTTGACAACAAGATAGTCTGCGTCCCCCCACTGTGACACCATTGTCGCCATGGAGATGACCCAATCAAGGCCCCACTCGACCAGTTGCAGCGGCCAGGATTGCAAGCCGAAGGGCGTCATGAACACTGCGACCAACCCCATCGGCATCACGATTAGGCTGATGAGTGGCATCGCAAGCAGGTTGGCAACAAGCCCGAAGGGCGCCATCTGCTGGAAATGCGCAACGGACAAGGGCAGCACGGCGAGACTCGCAATCAAAGATGTCAGCCCGATCCCGATGATCCATCGCCCTGCATGAAGAGCCGAGCCAAAGACAAGCCCATGCTCTGAAGGCGCTAGCGCACCATTCTTACGCAAGCGGAGACGGGTCAAGCGGTCATAGGAAGCGATAAGGGCCGCCGTTGCAGCAAAAGACATCTGCATACCGGCTTCAACAACGCCATAGGGCTGCACGAGAATGAGCAGCACCATAACGAGCCCTAGGTTATGCATGGTCACAGCGGGACGCCCCGCCAGAATCGCTATCAGAAAAATGGCCGTCATGCAGAAGGCGCGGATGGTGGCAACCGATGCGCCGGAGAAAACCAGATAGGCAGCCGCGCAGAACAACGCCATCCCAGCCGCCCATTGCTTGATGGGATAATGCAAGGATAATTGCGGCAACAAGGCCAGAATCCCGCGCACACCCCAGAAGACGGACATAGCCACCAGTGCCATATGCAATCCGGAAATCGCAAGAATATGTGCCAACCCGCTACGCCTTAGCGAAGTCTCCACATTGTCAGCCAGAAAGTCGCGTTTCCCGACGGCCAATGCAACGGCAAATCCCCCAGCCTCTCCATCCACCCGATGCAGAATATAACGTGCCACAGCCTGTCTGGTCCGTTCGATACTGTCGCGCACATCATGCACCAGCCCTTGCCAGCCCGACTTCGTCTTTTCCGGCAGACGCTCAATACTATTGCTCAAATAGCCCTGACCACCGATAGATCGCGACCAGAGATAACGTCCATAATCGAAGCTCCCCGGATAAACGGGCTGCAGCAAGGGTGTCAGGTGAGCCCACATTCTGAGCCTTGTCCCAACGCGAAATTGCTCCTCGCCCCCGCGCCGAATGAGCAAAAGCCTTTTCGGGGTGCGCTCAGGTCTGAGTTTCTCTATGGTTTCAACAGCGATGGTCCAGCGCTCCTGCGGCCTTTTGGCTGTTCCCCTCTGCTCAACGCGGACAAGGCGACCGACAACCGGACTGGAAAGGCTATGGTCCAACACGGGGCTCGTTGAAAAATGCCCATGTTCACTGGCAGCGCACACACCAACGACAATTGCCGTCACCAACAGGAGCGGAAAAACCACCCGTCCTTTGGCCGCGCGATGATATACCCAACCACACAGCGCCAGAGACGCCGCTAGCAGCCCCCAGAAACTGGGTTCATCAGGCAAAACATAATAGAGGGCGGCACCAAACCCCATGAAGACGGCCACCCAGAGGAACCGGGCATTCTGATCTGAGCAATCCTCCTGCCAGTTCCGCTCAATCCCTTGCCAAAGGGCTTCCAGCCAGAATTTGAAGCGCTTGCCAAGGCCCGGATTGTTGGCGAGTCCCTGCCAGTCATAGGCGTCGGAATGGACCTCTGGCATGGCCGGAGCGTTGCTTCGGTCTGTGCTATCAGCAGGATGGGACGCCCTTTCCATCACATTTGGTCCTTATGCACCTCTTTTTCGACCGTCAGACGGTCATGAGGTCTTTCGCCTTGGGCGCAAGCTGTGTTAGATCCTTGACAACTTCAATCGCCGGTTCCTGAAGCGGAGCGCGTTGCGGACCCCAGAATGGGATCCGTAGGCACAACCTGCCTCAACTTCCGGTGCACTATATCCCGAATAACAGGTTACTGATAGCATTATGTGTTCACAGGTTGTAACGCGCTTTGCCCCCTCCCCGACAGGTTTTCTCCATATCGGCGGGGCGCGCACCGCTCTCTTCAACTGGCTCTATGCCAAAGCCAATGGCGGCAAAATGCTGCTCCGCATCGAAGATACGGACCGCGAGCGTTCCACCGACGCTGCCATCGATGCCATTATCGCCGGAATGGAGTGGATGGGGCTGTCTTATGATGGCGACCCGATCTCGCAATATTCGCGCGTTGAACGTCACCGTGAAGTGGTCGAGCAGCTTCTGGCAGCTGGCCAAGCCTATCGTTGCTATTGTTCGCCGGAAGAGTTGACGGAGATGCGCGAAAAGGCCCGCGCGGAAAAGCGCCCACCACGCTATGATGGCACCTGGCGTGATCGTGATCCGTCCGAAGCCCCGGAAGGCGTCAAACCTGCCATTCGCCTGAAAGCCCCGCAGGAAGGCTCCACCGTTATTGAAGATCAGGTTCAGGGCACGGTCACATTCCCCAACAAAGATCTGGATGACATGATCATCATGCGTTCTGATGGCAACCCGACCTACAACCTTGCTGTGGTCGTAGACGACCATGACATGGGCGTAACACACATCATGCGCGGCGATGACCATCTGACCAACGCCGCCCGCCAGACCCTCGTCTATCAGGCCATGGGCTGGGATGTTCCAACCATGGCGCATATTCCTCTGATCCATGGTCCGGATGGCGCCAAGCTTTCCAAACGCCACGGCGCCCTCGGCGTAGAGGCCTATCGCGATATGGGCTATCTGCCGGTCGCCATGCGCAACTATCTCGTTCGCCTCGGCTGGGCCCATGGCGACGACGAAGTTATGACCACCGATCAGATGATCGAATGGTTCGGCTTTGACGGCATGAACAAGGCAGCCGCCCGCTTCGACTTCAAGAAGCTGGAAAATCTCAACGGCGTGCACATGCGTCATGCCGATGACGATGACCTGTATAGCCAGCTTGTTACGCTGCTTCCACATCTTGAAGATGGCCAGTCCATGTTGGATCTGATCGACGAGCCCAAGAAGGCACAGATCATGCTGGCGATGCCAAGCGTGAAGGAACGCGCCAAAACCTTGCTCGACCTAAAGGCTGGCTTGGCCTTCCTGTTTGATACACGCCCGCTGGCGATGGAAGACAAGGCAGCCAAGCATCTGACCGATGAAACCCGCGCCATGCTGTCCGAGCTGCTCCCACGCCTTGAAGGGCTGGAAGAATGGACCCTGGAAAGCACAGACGCACTCATCAGGGCCTTTGCTGAAGAGAAAGACCTCAAGCTTGGCAAAGTTGCGCAACCCCTTCGGGCTGCCATGACAGGCCGCGCCACATCGCCGGGTATTTTCGACGTTTTGATCATTTTGGGCAAAGATGAATCAATCGCCCGCCTTAAGGATCAGACCCAATAGGGTTTTTACACAGGCTCTGGGGAAAATAATGAGAAAGCCGGTCTTACGACCGGCTTTTTACGTATCTTGAATATAATTGACAAGATTTTCGCGCGATTGCGCAACAAACATAAACATGATTCTACCCTTGCCAAGCTCCGGTAGAATAAGCATAGTCTTATCGCGATAATTGTTTCGCGCAATATGAATGTTTTTAGACTGAAGCGCTCATACTTTTGTAGGATAAGGCACTGAAAATCCTATATATTTTACCATCGCGCCCCTATATTCAGTCCTAAGACTGCTTGCGACAATGCAAAAAATCAGATACCGAAAGCGCAATTCCTATGTTGTCAGGGAAGGTTTTGTGCGCCCACGCATAAAGCTCAAGCTCCGTGAACAACAGCAAATCGTTTTCAAAATTTGGGAGTATCCGAATGAGTGATAAAAAAGCAACTTTGACTGTCGGCGACCAGACCTGGGAGTTTCCCGTGCGTAGCGGGTCTATCGGGCCTGACGTCATCGACATCGGGTCCCTCTATAAAGAAACCGGAATGTTCACCTACGACCCTGGCTTCACCTCCACTGCATCTTGTGAGTCAGAAATCACTTATATCGACGGCGAAAAAGGTGTGCTGCTTTATCGTGGCTACCCGATCGAACAGTTGGCTGAGCATGGAGACTTTCTGGAAACATGCTATCTGCTGCTGTATGGACACCTGCCTACTCCTGAAGAAAAACAGGATTTTGATACGCGCGTGACCCGCCACACGATGGTTCACGAGCAGATGAGCAAATTTTACACCGGCTATCGCCGCGACTCCCATCCAATGGCTGTCATGGTGGGTATCGTTGGTGGTCTGTCTGCCTTCTATCATGACTCTACCGACATCGCCGATCCACATCAGCGCATGGTTGCGTCTCTGCGCATGATCGCGAAGATGCCGACGATGGCCGCCATGGCTTACAAATATTCCATCGGTCAGCCATTTGTGTATCCGCGCAACGACCTCGACTATGCGGCGAACTTCCTGCATATGTGCTTCTCGGTTCCTGCCGAGCCATATGAAGTGAACCCTGTCCTGGCACGTGCCATGGATCGCATCTTCATTCTGCATGCCGACCACGAACAGAACGCATCGACCTCCACCGTGCGTCTTGCCGGTTCTTCCGGGGCAAACCCGTTCGGCTGTATTGCTGCTGGCATCGCTTGCCTCTGGGGTCCTGCTCATGGTGGCGCCAACGAAGCGGCTCTCAACATGCTGCATGAAATCGGCACCGTTGACCGTGTGGCTGAATATGTCGCCAGAGCAAAAGACAAGGATGATCCGTTCCGCCTGATGGGCTTCGGCCACCGCGTCTACAAAAACTATGACCCGCGTGCGCGCATCATGCAGCAGACCTGTCATGAGGTGCTCAACGAGCTCGGCCATGGCGACGATCCAACCCTTCAGGTCGCAATGGAGCTGGAAAAGATTGCTCTGAACGATGAGTATTTCATCGAGAAGAAGCTCTATCCAAACATCGACTTCTATTCTGGCATCACCCTGCGTGCACTCGGCTTCCCGGCCGAAATGTTCACTGTGCTCTTCGCGCTGGCTCGTAGCGTTGGCTGGATTGCTCAGTGGAAAGAGATGGTGGAAGATCCGTCCCAGCGTATCGGTCGCCCACGTCAGCTGTTCAACGGCGCCCCTATGCGCGATTATGTTGAAATGGAAGATCGCTAAGATCGCGCCAGATACTTGGCTCACTTACAAGAAAGGCTCCCGCATGGGAGCCTTTTTCATATCAGTTTGTTCTTGCGTGGCTTTCGAAAACGCCCAATCACTTTGGCAACGCCCCAAGCACAATGCGCGCCACCCGCTCGCTAGGGGTTTCATCAGGCAGCGTCATGTTTTCATCCAATTCGCTCAAGGCCGCTTCTTGCGCTGCCCGCTCCGGACTGGCCTCAAGCAAGGGCAGCAAATGATGAGCCAAATTTTGCGCATTCGCCTCATCATCGAGAAATTCCGGAATGGCATTGTGCCCAAGCACCAGATTGGTCAGAACGATGGAGTGGGCCGTCAGCAGCCATTTGAATTGCCGCACAATCCAATCCACCTTATAAGCAACTATCATCGGAATGCCCGAAAGCCCAAGCTCCAGCGTCACCGTACCCGAGGCTGCCAGAGCCGCATGAGCCTGCCGGAACGCCGCAAATTTGGCTTCTTCTCCCAGCACAATCTCTGGCTTGACCGGCCAATCCTTCAGCCCCTCATCGATCAGCTCTTTGAGATGGGCGACGGCAGGTAGAATGACACGCAAATTCGGATACCGTTCCCTCGCCAATTTGACAACACCGCCAAATTCAACGAGCAAGCGGGAAACTTCGCTACGCCGTGAGCCCGGAAGAACGAGAAGCACCGGAGCACCAAGCCCTCCGCGCTCACCCGCAGCTGGGCGCAGAACATCAAGACGCTCGATAAGAGGATGGCCCACATAGGTGCAAGGCGGCCCCTGCAGGCGCTTATGCGCCTCTACCTCGAACGGCAGCAGCGCCAGCACATGATCCACATAGCGTGCCATTTTACGCGCCCGACCCGGACGCCAGGCCCACACGCTGGGCGACACATAATCGATAATGGGCAGCTCAGGCTTCCGCTTGCGCACCCGTTTGGCCACCGCATGCGTGAATTCAGGACTATCGATGATGAGCAGCAGATCCGGATCTTTGGCGAGCACATCCTCGACCACTTCCATCCCTCTGCGATAAAGAGACGGATATTGCCTGATGATGTTAATAATCCCCATTACAGCGATCTCTGAGAGGGGAAAGAGAGACGAAAGCCCTTCGGCCTGCATCCGCCCCCCCGCCAGCCCAGCAAAGCGCACATGGCCGCCACAAGCCTGTTTGATCGCTCTCATGGCTCGCGCCCCGAGCTGGTCACCAGATTCTTCGCCAATCACGATATAGATCAGAGGAACTTCTTTACTCATGGCGCACTCCCCGGGAGCCGTTTGATGCCGACAATCAAATGATCAAAGAGAAAAATCTTCAAGCTTGCGAGATACGAGAAAGAGCCCTGCAGCGCGCGCCATTTCAAGACTCTGAGCACGATTGGCACAAAGCACTTCCCCTTCAGCACAGACGATACCGGCCAATCCTGCCTTGTGGGCATTCTCTATGGTTCGTGGGCCTACTGTGGGCATGTCAAAACGCAGGTCCTGCCCTGGCCGAGCCCGCTTGAGCAACACCCCTTGCTTGCCCTCATTCCAGCGCGCGCGTTTTTCTTGCCGGATCTGCAAGACGCGAGCAAGCATCTGGTCGGTGCCTTCCGGTCCTTCCATCGCCAGAATGCGCCCGGCGGCAACGACAACCCCCTGCCCGGCATCCAGAGCGCCGATGAGGCCCGCAGCCCGCGCAGCAAGGGCTATGTCGCTCTCATTGGCCTCGGCTGCCTTATTTCCGACGCTGAGATCCGGCCCGACAACAAGCCCGGGCGCCACCTCAGGCACAGATACCAGCCGCACTCCACGCTTTTCGAAGAAGCCGGCGACCCCTTGCAAAACGCCTTCGTCGCCCCCAGCAGCCATGATACGCAAAATCGCAGGTAGAGCTTTCATCGCTCCCAAATCGAGCCGGATATTGCTGAAATCCGGACGTGACCGGATAGACCCGATGCACAGCAGCTCCGATAGGGCATTCTGTTCTATTAGCTTGAAAAGCAAGCCAATCTCGCCCCACTTGATCCAGTGGTGGGGGTGGCTCTCAATGCGCGCATCGGCTTCACCGACGATACCGAATATGAAATAGGGACGTCCGGAAGCGTGTAGCGCATTGATGACTTCGAAAGGAAGATCCTGTCCGCCGGCGATGATGCCCACCGGCCCATCACCGCAAGACACCATCGATCAATCCTTGTTGCTGCGCGGCGTGCAAAGAGACTTCTTGGTCCCCTTGCGAATGAAGTCGACGATCTTCATGACATTTTCATCGTCAGCAAAGGCAGCCGCTACCTTGTCAACGCGCTCGCTCAGCGTGCCTTCTGCATCGAACAGCATCTGATAGGCATGACGCAGATTATGAATGGTCTCACGAGAGAAACCACGACGCTTCAGGCCAACGATATTCAAGCCTCCCAAATGGGCGCGGTTGCCAATAACGGAGCCAAACGGAATGACATCATTCTCGACACCAGACATGCCGCCCACAAAGGCGTGCTCGCCAACGCGGGCAAACTGGATCACCGCCGAAAGCCCGGCAACAATCGCATGATCACCAATCTCACAGTGACCGGCGATGGTCGCGTGATTCACCAAAATAACATCATTGCCGATCATGCAGTCATGAGCGATATGTGCGCCAACCATTAGGTGACAATTATTGCCAACCCTGGTCAGACCACCGCCACCCTGCGTGCCCGGATTGATGGTGACATATTCACGAATATTGACATTATCGCCAATCTCACAGCCAACATTCTCACCTTCGAACTTCAAATCCTGAGGAATGGTACCAACCGAAGCAAAAGGGAAAATCTCGACATTTTTGCCGATTTTTGTATTTCCCTCGACCACTACGTGAGAATGCACCTTGCCACCTTCACCAATGACAACATTTGCACCGATAACGCTATAGGGGCCGATTTCGATATCATCGGCGAGTTGCGCACCATCGGCAACAATTGCGGTTGGATGAATATTCGCCATTATTTCTGTTCTTCTCCGATCAACATCGCACTCACTTCAGCTTCGGCGACTTTTGCGTCATCTACCTTGGCAATACAAGCAAATTTCCAGATGTTGGCGCGGTTCTTGACCTTTTGGACGTGAATATGCAGGACGTCTCCGGGCACAACCGGCTTGCGGAACTTGGCCTTTTCAATGGTCATGAAATAAACGAGGCTCGGAGACCCCAGATCCTTGCGACTATTGACACAAAGCGCACCGGCCGTCTGGGCCATCGCTTCGATAATCAAAACGCCCGGCATAACCGGCTGAACAGGAAAATGTCCCTGAAAATGCGGCTCGTTGATGGTAACATTCTTGACGCCAACGCAGCTGTCGTCCCCATCCATGTCGATGATGCGATCAATCATCAAGAATGGATAGCGATGCGGCAGCAGCTCCAGAACACGCATGATATCTGCACTATCAAGGGTCTGTTTTTCACTCATAGTTCATTTCCCTTCAACACCTTGCGAGACCTTCTGCCCAAGATGAAAGACCTCGGCATGAGCTCTGATCCCTCTGTTTTACCCAACATGGAAAAGGATCGGCCCGCTTTGTAACCGTATGGCTATTTGTTTTTCTCAGCTAGGCGGCTCAGCGCTGTCATCTCGCGGAACCATTGTTTTACTGGTTTTGCTGGTACGCCACCATAGCGACCACCAGCTGGCACGTCATCCTTGACCACACTGACAGCGGCAATTTGCGCGCCCATACCAATGGTAATATGGCCAGCAACACCGGTTTGTCCACCAATGGCGACGAAATCTTCAAGCTTGGAAGACCCAGACAGCCCAACCTGGGAAACAAGCACACAATGGCGACCAACTTCAACATTGTGCCCAATCTGGACTTGATTGTCGATCTTTGTGCCTTCGCCGATAATGGTGTCGCGGTTTGCGCCCCTATCGATGGTGCTATTGGCACCAATCTCGACGCGATCCTGAATGATGACACGCCCGATCTGAGGGACCTTTTGATGGCCGGTTGCACTCATGGAAAAACCAAAGCCATCCTGACCACTGCAAACACCGGGATGAAGGATCACACTGTCGCCGATAAGTGTATGTTGTAGAACACAATTCGCGCCAATATGACAGTTGCGGCCAACACGCACGCCCTGCCCAACAACAGCCCCGGCTCCGATTGTGGTACCCGCCCCGATTTCGGCATTGGCACCAACACTGACACCCGGCTCAATACAAACGCCCGGCTCAACCTTCGCGGAAGGGTGAATATAGGCTGCTTGGGAAATACCCCCATCGGTCTCGAAATAAGCCATAGGCACTGCGGCTTCCGGATAGAAAGCGGCTGAGACTTCCGAGAAGGCCCTGTATGGGTTTTTCGATTCCAGCACAACAACCCCGTCAGGCACTCGCTCGTGATAACGCTTGGCGCAAATCACAGCGCTTGCCGTCGTCTTTTCCAACTGCCCAACATATTTGGGATTGTCAAGAAAGGTAACGTGCCCCTTTGCTGCGGTGTCAATCGGAGCAACATCGCTGATTTGCATAGCGCCATCTGCGTCATCAGGCAATTCAGCCCCAATCAGCTCAGCGATTGCTTTAAGGGAAAGGGTTTCAATTTTAGAAAAAAAAGCAGCGTCGGTCATGATAGCTTTCAAAAAAAAGCCGCCGCCCATAAGAGCAGCGGCTTTGTACTGTGTTTCTAGTCAGTCTTAGAAGGAAGACGCAGCGCCGAAGCGAATAACCTGCGTTTCATCATAATCTTCTTTGGTCAGAGCGTAGCCATAGTCAAGACGCAGTCTGCCGAACGGGCTCGCCCAAATAACACCAGCGCCGACGGAAGACCGGATGCTGCGCTCATCATAGATGGCACCAGCAGCATCTGAACCAAACAGCGTACCAGCATCAGCAAAGACCGCACCACTCAGCCCAACGCTATCCAAGTAAGGCAGCGGGAACTGCATTTCAGCAGTTGCGTTGAAGTAGGTCTTACCACCCAAGCCTTCACCAGAGTTCACATCACGAGGACCAAAGCCGTAGGAAGCAAAGCCACGGATCGTGTCGCCACCCTGACTAAAGGCATCAAGCAGACGAACATCGTCGCCACCAAAGCCCTGAATGTGACCTGCGCCAACGCGCAACATGCCAACAAGACTCCATGCAGGATACAGCTCATGATAGTAACGCGCATCAACGGTCGACTTGATGAAGCGAACATCACCGCCAACACCAGCAAATTCCTGACTGAACTTACCATAAATACCGCTAGTAGGAGCAGTCATGCTGTCGAGCGAATTGTAGACCAAGCTATAACCAAGAGCAGACTTGATGGTCGCGCCTTCATCCTGAGCCTGTTTGATACCCGGAGAAGCTGTTGGCAGGTTATAGGAATCGTAGTTCGAAATTTCCTTCTGCTCCAACGTATAGTACGGATTGAAGGAGATCTCTTCCGTGATCGGCAAGCCAAACCGAATGGTCCCACCGTCGCGCTTATAGTCATAATCGCGATAGTCATTGTCTTCATAGGTTGAATGGAACAGGTCAAAGCCTGCAGCCAACCGACGACCCAAGAAATATGGCTCGGTGAAGGACAAGGTGTAGGACTGCTTGGAGGCACCGCCAGAAGCAGACACTTTCAGATACTGTCCACGGCCCATGAAGTTCTTTTCAGAAACCGAAACGTCAGCAATAAAACCATCGCTGGTGGAATAGCCGCCACCCAAGGTAACTGCGCCCGTGCCCTTTTCGACCACATCAACATTCAGAACCACACGGTCAGCGGATGTACCCGGCGCTGTGGTAACAGCAACTTTTTCGAAGAAGCCAAGCGCATCAAGACGACGCTTCGCACGGTCAAGCAGCACGCGGTTGAAGGCATCGCCTTCAGCCATATCGAATTCACGACGAATGACATAATCGCGCGTACGGGTGTTACCGCGGATATTGATCCGTTCCACATAGGCACGGTTACCCTCATCCACCTGATAAACAAGATTGATGACCTTGTTCTCATAGTCACGGTCAGCGCGCGGTGTCACGCGTGCGAACGCATAACCGGACTTGGAAATCTCAATGGTCATGTCTTCAAGAGACTTGGAGACAGCGTCTACACTGTAAACATCGCCAGAACCAGTGTGCACCTGACTGCGCAGCGCTTCACCATCCACTTCAGGAACAGCGCTATCCACTTCAACGTCACCAATGCGATACTGTTCGCCTTCGTCGACGGTGATGGTCACAAAGAACTTGTTCCGTTCACGGTCCAGATCGGCAACCGAGGAAACAACGCGGAAGTCAGCATATCCATGGTTGAGGTAGAACTGACGCAGGCGCTCTTCATCAGCAGCCAAACGGTCAGCATCATAAACATCATCCGTAAGCAACCAGCTGAGCCAGCCAGATTCTTTTGTCGTCAGAACGTTCTGAAGACGAGAATCGCCGAACGCCTTGTTGCCAAGAATGGAAACCTTGGCAACAGAGGTTTTAGCGCCTTCCGTAATCTCAAAAACGAGGTCTGCGCGGTTACGGCCCAAGTCGATAACCTTTGGCTCGACACGAGCGCCGAAGCGGCCTGCACGACGATAGGCTTCCAGAATACGCTGAACGTCTGTCTGAATGCGGTTGTCGCTAAGAATGCCGCGGCTCTTGGAAGTCACCACGGTTTCAAGCTGTTTGTCTTTAACGCGCTTGTTGCCTTCGAAGGAAATACGGTTGATCACCGCGTTTTCCTGAACCTCGACAACGAGCGAAGAACCGCTCAAGCGGATGTCGACATCCTTAAACAGGCCTGTCTGATAGAGAGCCTTGAGTGACTCATCGATATCGTAAGCACTGGATCGTTGCCCCGGCTTTAGCACAACGTAAGACCGGATGGTGTCATCCGATACACGCGCATTGCCTTTTACAACGACTTGACTGACCGTTTGTGCAAAAGCCGGACTGATTGCAAAAATATCTACAGGACCGAGCGGCGCTCCCGCACACATAACGGTTGCTAGTGCCGCCTTCCATGCGATGGTCTTAATTTTCTTCATCAGCCCCAACACTCTTTTCTAAATCATCAAATTCGATTTGGACACAAATTGTCCCTGAAATGGAATCTTTATGCCTAAGAAGGTTTTACCTTGAATCGCATAAGGATCAACCCCCGAACACATCTAACTTCAACAAAGATAACATTCAGTTGCCCATAAGCCACAAATTTCTGCGAAAATCACTATAATTATTTTCCCCGAGGAAAATTATCTACATCCCTAATTTGACAGGAAAATATGTGTGATATCGTTAAAGGTGGCAAATATCATCAATGAGAAGACCAGCGCCAAGCCGATCCGGAACCCAAGCTCCTGACTCTTTGGCGACAATGGTTTGCCCCGAATGCCCTCCAGCGCATAAAATACAAGATGCCCCCCGTCCAGCATTGGGATCGGGAACAAATTGAGCAATCCGATACTGACCGAAAGGATCGCGGCAAGATTGAACAGAGCGACGATCCCCAAGGTTGCCACCTGTCCGGAAACCTGAGCAACGCGGATCGGACCTCCCAATTGGTCAGCATCCTCCTTGCCCACGAAGATCCGCCCGACATAGCCAAGCGTACGATCAATGATTGAATAGGTTTCGGTTACACCGCCCCAAGCGGCTTGCAGCGGCCCATAGCTTTTACGGATTACATCCTCAGGACGCGCTTCGTGTCGAATGCCCAGAACGCCGATTTTCTGCTTGTTACCAAACTGATCAGTAATTTCGGTACGGCGTGGGGTTGTCATCAACGAGATTTCTTCGCCGTTACGGTCCACCAAGATATTGAGCGCATCACCAGAGCTGAGAGCAACGATGCCCTGAACATCCGAGAATGACTTGATTTCATGCCCGTCAATAGACAGCATAATGTCACCGACTTCGAACCCGGCTTCTGCGGCAGCACTTTGAGGCACAACGGAATCGACCCGCGCAGGCGTAATCGCCTTGCCATAGAAAAACAGCAGCATACCAAAGATGACGATAGAGAGCAGGAAGTTGGCAAAAGGTCCAGCCGCCACGATGGCTGCCCGTGCCCAAAGAGATTTCGAATGCAGAGACCCTTCCCTGTCATCCTCGCCTTGGCTTTCCATGGCCTCTTGATCCGGCACGCTTGCCGCATTTTCGTCGCCAAGAAACTTAACGAATCCCCCTAAGGGAATCGCCGAAATCTTCCAGCGGGTACCATGCTTGTCATAGAACCCAAACAGCTCTTTGCCGAAGCCAATGGAGAATTCGCTAATGGTTACGCCACACCAGCGAGCTACCATAAAATGGCCAAGCTCATGAAAGAACACGACAATCATGAGCACAAAAAGCGCAGGAATGACATAACCGAGCAGGCCTGTACCGGCTGAAAAGATGCTCTGAAGGATTTCCATTAAAGTCTCCACATTTCCTGGGCGCTAGCGTAGCGGTGATCCTCTAAAGAAGGCTTAAATAGGGTGAAAATATGGAGAGATCAACAGGCCCTGCTGGACCAGCCTCTCAACATTAAAACAGAAAGCAGCTACGCTTGGTCATCCAACATTGCAAGAAAACGCCCGGCTGACTTCAGCGCCTTATAACTGGGGTCATAATATTTGCTGTAGTGAATGAAACCGTGCACGACGCTTTTATAGACATCATAATAGTGCTTCACGCCCGCTTCCATCAACTTGCCCGCCAGCCAACGGCTGTCGTCCGCCAGACAATCGCATTCCGCCTCGCACAAATAGACCGGTGGCAAATCATGCATTTCAGCATCCGTCAGGTCCGCATAGGTAGGGTCGGCATCGTCGGGCAGATAGAAGTTCCACAAGGCCCTCATCCATGCAGTGGCAAGTCCGTTGCTTCCATCCCCATAGGCTTTGTGCGACCGCGTATCATACAGGCGGCGATAGCAGCCATAATAAAGAAGCAACGCGAAAATACGCACGGGCTTCTTTGCATCGCGCAAGCGCAGCGCAGCAGCGAGCGCCAGATTGGCCCCGGCACTATCCCCGGCCAATGCAATCTCACAATTCTCCTCAGCGGCAATTTTTTCGATCTTTGCGCATACCGCATCAATTGCAGCGGGATGGGTATGCTCTGGTGCCAAAGGATAGCTGAGACCAAACACCTCACGCTCAGACAGAACGGCAAGATCAGCCATGGCGCTTGCATGGGTAATGACATTGCAATTGCGCCACCCGCCACCATGAATATAAAGGATCAGTTTGCGCGGCCCGGCCTTGATTATTTCGGGAGTGAATCGTCTGCCGAAATCCATATCAACAATCGTGATTTTATCATCATGACGCCCGACGAGCGATCGACGCGCATCGGTATATTTCTCGCGTGACACATCCAGAGGCTCATTGGCGTCCGGATCAGGGTAATAGGAAAAGCGCGCAACATAATCCAGCAAGGCTTTATCGGGTTTACCAACCATCACAATGACTCCGTCTCTCGCATCTCCCCTTAAGGAAGACACGCAATAATCCGTTTCAAATTAGCTTTGCCCTGAGGTTAAAACCTGTGCTCGCCCATGGCCAGCACGCAAAGCCCATAAATCAACTCAATATCTGTCGCGCCACATTTCGTGCAGCCTGATCGAGAGCCAGAACATCGCCGACATCACTTGCGGCTCCGACTTCATCCCGACGCACAAACTCCGCCATGACCTTTTCGACTAGCTCCGCAATACCGCCAAACGCAATATCACCGGCAAGAAAGGCCGCAACAGCAATCTCGTTGGCAGCATTCATGATGTTGGGCAGGCTGCCTCCAGCCTCAAGCGCCTCTTTGGCAAGGCGCAAACAGGGGAACCGCTCATAATCCGGCGCTTCGAAGGTGAATTGCCCAATTTCGACAAGAGAAATACGATCTGTATTGGCAGGCGCCCGCTCTGGCCATGCAAGGCAATGAGCAACAGGAATGCGCATGTCCGGCGCACCAAGCTGCGCAAGCAAAGAACCGTCACTATAGGCCACCATGCCATGAATGATCTGCTGGGGATGAACAACGACCTTCAGCTTATCCGCAGAGACCCCATAAAGATGATGCGCCTCGATCAGCTCCAGTCCCTTGTTCATCATCGATGCACTGTCGATAGTGATCTTGTTGCCCATGGAAAAATTGGGATGCGCCAAGGCCTGCTCAATCGATGCCTTGGCTATGGCATCCCTGTCCCATGTTCGAAAAGGGCCGCCAGACGCGGTCAACACAATCTTGGAAATTTCTGCTCGGTTTTCACGCTCATAAACCTGAAACACGGCGCTATGCTCAGAATCCACCGGCAGGATCGGCTTACCGAGCCGCTGTGTTTCGGCCATCACCAGATCACCCGCACACACCAGCGCTTCCTTGTTGGCAAGTGCCACCTGATTGCCTGCCTTGAGAGCTGCCAGCGTTGGACAAATGCCCGCAGCGCCCACGATCGCACCGATCACGATATCAGCAGAACGCCCTGCCGCCTCTTCAACAGCGCTCTGCCCAGCCCCGACTTCAATGTCATGGCCGGACAAGGCATCCCTGAGATCGGCGTAAAAGCCTTCATCCGCAACGACTGCAAACCGCGCCCCAGATTTGACAGCGGCTCGCGCCAGTTTACCAACATTGCGATTGGCAGTCAGCGCATTGACCCGATAGCGATCAGGTGAACCGGCAATGATGTCGAGCGCAGAATCCCCAACCGATCCGCTTGCCCCCAGCACTGAAATGATTTTCGGCGTGCCTTCGCTGCCTTGCACGGAGGAATCAACGGATGAAGTCTTGGACATAACCCACTCATATTTAGAACAAAACAAAGATTAGGCCCGAAAGAAACCCAAGGCCCTACTGAATCAGAAAACCGGTTGCCACAGAATGAACATCGCCAAGGGCAACCCCGATCAGGGCCGCAGCGACGACCGCAAAAAGCAACCCATCGACGCGGTCCATGACGCCGCCATGGCCGGGAATGAGAGTGCCGGAATCCTTGACGTCAAACATACGCTTCATTTGTGACTCTGCAAGATCCCCCACCTGCGAGAGCACAGAAAGTCCACCGAGCAATGCTATCAGCCTCATATCAGGCACAATGCCCAAAAGCACAGCCACGAATGCAGAAAATCCGGTCCCTAAAACGAGACCACCAATGGACCCCGACCAAGTCTTTTTGGGAGAAACACGGCGCCAAAGCTTTGGTCCGCCGACATATTTCCCAACAAAATAGGCCGATACGTCCGTGCCCCAAACCAGCGCAAACAACACCAAGATGGCTTGCAAACCATAGTCCGGATCTTGTCTAAGCAGAAAGATGGCGCCACCAAAAGCAGCGGCATAAAGAATACCAAGGCCGCACCAGCGCGCGGTCCGATAAGAACAGCGCGCAAAAAACAGGTATCCCGCACCAAATGCGGGGATCGCAAGCCCGGCTTGCCAGTCTGTGAAATAGAAGCAGAATAGCGAGCCTATGATGACGATATAGCCTGTCAGAGCGGGCGTCTGCGCAGGCGCTTCGCCCACCATGCTCAACCATTCGCGATAAATCAGGATGGTGACAGCACCAAAGAACAGGGCGAATGCAACGCCGCCCCACCATGTAACAGCAAAGGCAGCAGCAGCCAGAACAATACCCGACGCAAATCTGACCATCAGATCAGACCAGAGGCTTTTCTTTTGCGTCTTGTCTTCAGCCTCCCCTGCGGGTTTCTTTAAAGAGTCCAGAACAGCTTCTCCCGTAAAGTTCACAACCGGTTCGACACACCGGCATTTTACCTGCCTGAAACCAGTGCAGCCTGATTGAGCTCAATATCGTCGACGGTCACGCGACCAAAGCGGCGATTGCGCCGACCATATTCCACCAGCGCCAATTCCAACTGCTGCCGATCAAAATCAGGCCAATAGCAATCGACGAAAATAAATTCCGAATAGGCGGCCTGCCAGAGAAGAAAGTTACTCAACCGCTGCTCGCCGCTGGTGCGCAAAATCACATCGGGATCGGGCACAGAGCCAGTGTAAAGAGATTGAGAGACAAGCGCTTCATCGATAGCAGAGGCAGTCAGCCGTCCCTCTTCAACCTCACGGGCCAAAGATTTCACCATATCGACAATTTCATGCCGGGCACCATAGTTGAACGCGATTTGCAAAGTCAGACCGGTATTGTTCTGCGTGCGCCGCTCGGCTTTATCAAGCAACGCAGCAATATCGCTTTCCAGACCGACGCGACTGCCAATCACCAACACCCGCACATTCTGCTTGTGCAAGGTGGCTAGATCCTTGTTGATGAAGAGCTTGAGTAGCCCCAACAAATCACGAACTTCAGATTGAGGGCGCGACCAATTCTCTGAACTGAAAGCAAAGAGCGTCAAATATTCAATCTTGAACTCAATGGCATTGGAGACGATTTCCCGAACGGCAACAACGCCCTGACGATGGCCTTGTGTTCGGGACAGCTTGCGCTCCTGCGCCCACCGCCCATTGCCGTCCATAATGACTGCCAAATGGCGAGGTATGGCCATATTTCCTGCAACAGAAGTGTCCGCATAACGCATTTGGCCAACCATAAAATTCCCGTCCCCTTGGTTCCACAACAGCCCGACATGCCCCATAAACTATGAGCGCATCGCCGGGCCGTTTCTTGACCGTAACATATGGCGCCAAGGCCCTATCGGCCCACCAAAGGCGCCTTATCAACCTTTAGCCCACATCAACAACCAAGGGCATTTCACCTGAGATACCCGGCATCAATGCCTGGTTGAAAGACCTAAACCTGCATGATTTCTGCTTCCTTGCTGGAAGCCATCGTGTCGATTTCGGCAACATATTTATTGGTCAGTTCCTGAATCTCGTCATTGTAAAGACGGACATCATCCTCACTCATACCGTCTTTTTCGGCCTTCTTGCACATATCCATGCCATCACGACGCACATGGCGCACAGATACTTTCGCATTCTCAGCATAAGAATGGGCAATTTTGACCATTTCCTGACGACGTTCCTGATTGAGTTCAGGAATGGGAAGCCGAAGCAACTGGCCATCTGTGACCGGATTGATGCCGATGTTGGATTCACGAATCGCCTTTTCAACAGCGCCAACCATGCCCTTATCCCAAACCTGGATCGACAGCATGCGCGGCTCTGGCACGGAAACCGTACCGACCTGATTGATCGGCATGGTCTGGCCATAAGCTTCCACCGTAATAGGGTCCAGAAGAGCCATCGATGCGCGTCCGGTTCTCAGCCCGGACAATTCTGTTTTCAGAACAGATACTGCCCCCTTCATGCGGCGTTCAAGGTCATCAAGATCCAGTTCTTCGGCAGACATGGTAAAGCCTCTTGTTTTCTAGTTCGGTTATCATTCCGGGTCTATTCTTAGCTCACGCCCCTCAATGAGGCTCCCCTGAGCCGTTTCCCCCTGCATGATCTGCGGCCTTTCATCCATCCAGCCCGCAGATCGACTTTCATTCCTCAGGCGCAGCATGACACTATCGCCCCCGAGCCTATTGGCCGGAAACGATTGTCGCGCGCCCACGCCCCTGCAAAATTTCAACAATTCCGTTCGGTTCGTGCAATGAATAAACAATTATCGGGATATTTGCTTCTTGAGCAAGCGCAATCGCAGCTGCATCCATAACCTTCAGCCCTTGTTTGAGGACTTCTGTATAACTGATCTCATCATAACGGATAGCATCTGGGTTTTTCAACGGATCGGCAGAGTAAACTCCGTCCACCTGAGTGCCTTTGAAGACGGCATCACACTGCATTTCAGCCGCACGCAGGGCCGCGCCCGAATCTGTCGTAACGAAAGGATTGCCGGTACCAGCTGCAAAAAGCACGATTTTGCCTTCAGCCAGATAGGCCTTGGCGGCACGCTGGGTAAATTGCTCACAAATCTCATCCATGGCGATAGCAGACATGGCAACCACAGGAACATCGATGCTCTCAAGCGCGTTGGCCATTGCCAGCACATTCATCACCGTTGCCAGCATACCCATATGGTCGCCACGAACCCGGTCTCCACCCTTGGCCGCCACAGAAACACCCCTAAAGATGTTGCCGCCGCCAATAACGACACCAACCTCAGCACCGAGCGCTCGCACATCCGCGATTTCACGAGCGACGCGAGCCACCATTGCCTGATCAATCCCGAAAGACTGCTCACCCATCAGCGCTTCGCCCGAAACCTTCAGCAAGACGCGCTTATATTTCAAATTACCCATTCTGTCAGACACCTCGCGTAGTAAGCTCCTCCGGCAGCAGACAGGATAAAGGCCAATGACTGCGCCACTTAAAAGGGAGCACCCGGCAAGCAGGATCTACAGGCCGGAAGAAAAGCTGTCTTTGCATACACGAAGGGCGCTGGTTCGTCATCCCCAGCGCCCTTCGAATTTCGATTTTTCAACCCTGTTGCAAAGCAAAAAGGGCTTCGCGCGAGTTAGTTACCAGCAGCAGCGGCAACTTCAGCTGCGAAGTCTTCTTCTTTCTTCTCGATGCCTTCGCCAAGAGCGAAGCGAGCGAAGGAAACCAGTTTGATAGGCGCGCCGACTTCTTTTTCAGCGTTTTTAATAGCCTGCTCAACGGTGTTTTCGCCATCGATAACGAAGGTCTGCTTGAGCAGAACAACTTCTTCGAAGAATTTGCGCATACGACCTTCAACCATCTTTTCGATGATGTTGTCCGGTTTGCCAGACGCTTTAGCCTGTTCGGAGAACACAGCTTTTTCGCGTTCGATAGCAGAAGGATCAACTTCTTCGGTGGTTGCAGCCAGCGGGTTGGTTGCTGCGATGTGCATGGCAACCTGCTTGCCAAGCGCTTCGAGCTTCTCTGCATCGCCTTCAGATTCCAGAGCAACCAGAACGCCAAGACGTCCAAGGCCAGGAGCCGTAGCGGAGTGCATGTAGGAAGCAACGACGCCCTTGTCTACGCTAAGAACCTTGCCACGACGCAGGTTCATGTTTTCGCCGATGGTTGCAACAGCGTTGGTGATGGTTTCTTCAACCGTGCCACCGCCAGGATATTGTGCAGCCAGAATATCTTCCAGTTTATCGCCAGCTTCAACAACGACAGACGCGATGTTGCGAGCCAGTTCCTGGAACTGTTCGTTACGGGAAACGAAGTCGGTTTCGGCATTAACCTCTGCAAGAGCAGCCTTATTGCCTTCTCCAGCAATAGCAATCAACCCTTCAGCGGCAACACGACCGGATTTCTTTGCAGCTTTCGCCAAGCCCTTGGTGCGCAACCAATCGATTGCGGCTTCCATATCACCGTCGGTTTCACCCAGGGCCTTTTTGCAGTCCATCATGCCCGCGCCGGAAACTTCGCGGAGCTCTTTAACCATTGATGCTGTAATCGCCATTGCAGCCTCACGTCCTTTATCAAACAAGCCAGAAGCCGCCCGAACGATCCCGGGCGGCCATTTCAATCAAATCAGGGCACAGCCCTCAAATCTCATTTCTGAAGCACTCGACTTCCCAGAAAGCTGACAGGCTTTCAAGACAGGAATATGTAAGCGCCCTCGCCTTTAAGCAGATGCTTATTAGGCTTTTTCTTCAGCAGCGGCTTCAGGAGCAGCAGCTTCTTCACCATCTTCGTCATCCAGAGCGGCTTCAAGCAGGCCATCTTCGGATTCGCCAAGATCAATGCCAACATCGCCAGCAGAACGGGAGATACCGTCAATGGCAGCAGCAACGATCATGTCGCAGTAAAGAGAGATTGCGCGGGAAGCGTCATCGTTACCCGGAACCGGGAAGTCGATGCCATCAGGATCGCAGTTGGTATCAACAACAGCGGCAACAGGAATGCCCAGACGGCGGGCTTCGTGAATTGCAATGTCTTCCTTGTTGGTATCGATCACGAAGATCAGGTCAGGCACACCGCCCATGTCCTTGATACCACCAAGAGCGCGTTCCAGTTTATCGCGTTCGCGGGTCAGGGTCAGGCGTTCTTTCTTGGTGAAGCCTTTGCCTTCGCCTTCAAGCAGCTCGTCGAGCTTGCGCAGGCGCTGGATGGACTGGGTGATGGTTTTCCAGTTGGTCAGCATGCCGCCGAGCCAACGGGAGTTCACATAATACTGGGCAGCAGCTTTAGCAGCTTCAGCAACAGGACCAGAAGCCTGACGCTTGGTGCCAACGATCAGAACGCGACCGCCACGAGCAACGGTATCAGACACAGCTTTCAGAGCTTCGTTCATCAGAGGAACGGTCTGGGACAGGTCAATGATATGGATGTTGTTGCGAGCGCCGAAAATGTATTTGCCCATTTTCGGGTTCCAGCGGTGGGTCTGGTGACCAAAATGCACACCTGCTTCAAGCAGCGAGCGCATGGATACTTCAGGAAGTGCCATGTAAAATTTCCTTTACCGGTTTAACCTCTGCGGGATGTGGCCAAAATGGGCACCGGATGGATGTCAGCACATTTCTCCATGCTGCCACCCTGCTCCCGCATGTGGATTCGAGGGTGCTTATAGGCGCTAACTTTCAGGAATGCAAGCCGCAAGGCCGCCTTTTCTGGGGAATGGCCGCTTATCGGGCACCATCAAAGCAGAACAGGTCACCCTTGATATATGCATTTCTTCGCAATAAGCTTGTGCGATACTGGAATGATTTGCACATCAATCCCTCAACCAGCTCAAGTCTCCGGAACAGAATCGCGATGCATAGCAGGCTCATCCTTGCACTCAGCCTTATCATGATCGCCCTGTTAGCCCCAAGGGCTGCAACAGCCGATCCGGCTCCCTGTCGCCAGAAATATGAGGCCTATCTGTCCAATCTGGACAAGGCCTCCGATGCGATATCGGCAATTCTGAAGCGAGACAGCAACTGCCTTGAAGCCAGCAATGATTGCGAGCGCTGCACCCGTCTTGATGACGGCACCCTTTCTTGCACCCCCATTGGCTTCACTTGCACGTCAGGCACAAGCGTCTGCACAAGACGCGCACCATCTCAACCAGCGCAATAGAGAGCGCTTAAGCGACAGCCTTTCTAAAGCTGGCGGGTGTTACCCCCGTTCCGGCCTTGAAGCTGCGGGTAAAATGGCTCTGACTGGAAAAACCGCAGGCATCGGCAACTTGCGCCAGAGGTTCTCCGGCACGCATCAGACTCTTGGCCCGCTCCACACGCCGATGGGCAACGAACAGGCTAGGCGAGACCCCACAAGTTTGTTTGAAACTTCTTTGCAGATGAAATTCACTCAGCTCCGCAATGACCGCCAGATCGCGCAGGCGGATCGTCTTATCAAGGTGGTCTTCGATGAAATCCGTCAATTTGCGTTTTACAGGCATGGAAAGGCCACCCCGGATCGGCTTGACTTGCTCGCCATGAAACCGCTTCTGCAAAAGAACCTCTGCGATCAACTCGACCATCGCCTCTTCAGCGCCCATCGCATTGCCTGCGCAAGTTTCGCCAAACAGACGTGAGAAGGGAACAATGAGCCCCTCCGGCTTGGCATAGGTAACATCAGCCAGTTCGATCTGTCGTCCGTCCCGATCCATCATCTCGCTATAGCAACGCCGCAATTCTTGATCAGGCAGATAGAGATGCATCATGGTCAACGGACCATTGACCTCCCATTCCGAGCTCTGCCCCTGCGGAAAAATGCAAACCGCTCCCGGCCAGCCGCGCACCGGCTTCTGATCGACGCGCCAGACATCCTGTCCGTTTCGCACATACATGCTGAAGGCATGCCCTTGCAGCTCATCATAGTTCACATGGTCTTCCCGGTTGCTCCAGATCGCACAAGAGCGCCCAAAACCGAGATCAAGGCTGCCGTGCCTGATCGCAGTTGAACTGTCTTGCAGAAATCCGAAAACGGAATGATCCTTAGAGCGCATGGAATGAAAACCGAAAAGATACGAGATAACGCCGAGCTGTTAAACCGACTTATAACACCAGCTCACGCCACCAACAATCGTCATGTGGCAGCGCAGATTCACTTCACCGCAAGATTATGCAAAAGCGGAACCAACGAAACAGTTAGACCGAAAGTTCAACAATAAAGGTTTCAGTCATGATCCCGTTTCTTTTCGTAACAACAGTTTTGATCTGGGGAACCACCTGGTTCGCCATCGCCTTGCAAGCCGGTCCGGTTCCGGCTCTGGTTTCCATTTTCTATCGCTTCGGCGTCGCTGGCGTGCTGTTTGTGGCAGGTCTTGCCCTGTCTGGCCGTCTTCGCCTGCCACGCAAGGATCATCAAATCTGGCTGGTTGCTCAGGCCCTCTGCTTGTTCAGCCTGAATTTCATCTGCTTCTACTATGCCGTCCGATATATCCCGTCGGGTCTGGAATCCGTTATCTTTTCGATGGCGACCATCTTCAACGCCATCAATGCCCGCATTTTCTACAAAGACAAAATCACCAAACAGATGGTTCTTGCCAGCATTCTGGGCATCTGTGGTCTTGTTCTGCTGTTCGGCCGCGATGTCTTTTCAAGTAGCGGCACTGAAGCCCTCACCGGCGCGGGCCTTGCCATGCTCGGAACGCTGTTCTTTTCTTTCGGCAACATGGTTTCTCGCCGCAACAGCCAGATGGGCATCTCTCCCATCACTGCAAACGCCTGGGGCATGTGCTACGGCGCCCTCATCCTGCTGGCTCTGATCACAGTGACAGGCACCCCGATTGTCGCCCCGGCAGACGTGACCTATCTTGGTGCCCTGCTCTATCTCGCGATTTTCGGCTCCATCGTTGCCTTCACCACCTACCTCATTCTGGTAGCGCGCATAGGTTCGGCCAAAGCGGCTTACATGACGGTGCTCTTTCCGATCATCGCGCTCGCCATTTCCACCCTGTTCGAAGGGTATATCTGGCATTGGACATCGGTTCTTGGGCTCATACTGGCGCTGACCGGCAACATCGTCATGTTCGCACCTAAGAAGACCAAACCGGATGCCTCGGCCCCAAGCCCTGCGAAAGTGGAGCTTGGCGACACGGCCTCCGCGGCAAGCTAACCCCAAATAGCTATCCTTTCCGCTCCGGCAAGCAGCCAACGGAGCCCAGAGTCGCGCGCAAGGCCTCAATAAGGTCCGTGCGCGGCTCCTTCCCCAGCAGGCTGACAAGGCGTTCATTGTCAAGCCGCATGGAATGGCGCCACAAGGGTTCGATTTCCGAAGCCTCACGAGCAAAGGGAACGAGTGGACTTGCCAGACGCATCAGCCACCAGGGAAAGGCCCGCACTGCAAGCCTACGCCCCAACACAGCCTCGAGCCCATCAATCAAACCGCGTCCTGAACGATCCCAATAGCCTTCAAAGGGAATGTCTTCAAATGGGGCCAGAGCACTTTGCTTTTCGAGCAATAGAGCAACCGCTTCCGCCACGTCGGGAAGATAAGACCAGCTATGGCCGGCTCCCCGCGCGACATTTGTTACCGCCTTCAAAGGACGCCCCGGCTTTATCATCGCTTGAGTGAACCAGCTTGATCGCGCATCAGGGCCGAAATAATCACCAGCTCTAAGGATGAGACTCGGCACCTGAGGAGCTGCGTCTTTTAAACGCTTCTCAAGTGCGATGCGAACCTGCCCCTTGCGAGACCGCCCGGTTTGAGGGCTGCCGCTACGCACCACCGGCGTCAATTCAGGGTCGAAATTATAAACCGTTCCGGGCAGCACAATCCGTGCCCCATTGGCTAGCGCGGCCGCAATAGTGTTATCGATCATCGGCAACACAAGCTCTTCCCATTTGCGATAGCCGGGTGGATTGACTGCATGCACAATGACATCGGCCCCGTGCGCTGCGGCAAGCACATCCGAAGCGCTCATGGCATCGCCCTTGCACCACTCTACGCCGTCAACACCGCTTCTCTTTGCCGCTTCAAGGTCCCGCGCCATGCCACGCACCAACCAGCCATGCGCGACCAACGCGCTGGCAATCGCCCCACCAATCCCACCGGTAGCGCCAAGAACCAGTGCAACCCGGACCTTGGGTTCGCCATTCATTTCTGAATCCATCCGACATCTCCGCATTGGTCTCAAATGAGCGTCTGAATCGCAGCCGCTCTCTATCGCCAAAGACTGACGCCCTTTTAATAGAAAAGAAATTGCCAATTATCTTTCAGGTGCTAGTATGATTTTTATGAGCAAGGATATTTCATGGGATGATCAACGCTGCTTTCTTGCAGTCCTCGAAGAAGGCAGCCTCTCGGCGGCAGCCCGCAAGCTTGGCGTCTCCCAGCCAACAGTCAGAACCCGGATTTCATCACTTGAAGAGAGTTTGGGCACACCGCTTTTCACCCGTTCGGTCAACGGTCTCGCCCCAACGGAAACCGCAAGAGAGCTACACAAAAGCGCCAAGGCGATGGCAATGGCGTCAGCTGACTTCATCCGCAAAGCATCGGCCCCACCCGACGCCATTGCGGGCACGGTTCGCCTATCGGTTCCCGAGGTCATGGGCACAGAGGTCATTCCAACAATGCTTGCCACACTGCAAGACCGATATCCTGCCATTCAAATCGAATTGGAACTAAGCAACAAGCCCGCCGACATTCTTCAGCAGGAAGTTGACCTTGCGGTTCGTACAGTGCAACCGAAACAGGAAGCGCTCGTTGCCCGCAAGGTGGCATCAATACCCTTGGGCTTTTTCGCAAGCCCCGCCTACCTTGCCAAGCACGGCACGCCTCTATCCATGGAAGATCTGTCAAGGCACCACTTCGTTGGCCCGGATCGCAGTTTGAGCGACCTCGCGCTTGCGCAAAAGCTGGGCCTAAGCAAAACAACGGCAAAAATTGCTCTGGCAACCGACAGCCATCCGGCGCAATTGGCCGCAGCACGGGCTGGCCTTGGCATCGCCGTCATTCAGGTTCCTTTCGGGAGCCGCCATTCAGATCTGGTGCATATCCTGAAGGATCAAAGCGTATACGCGCTCGACACATGGGTCGTAACGCACGAAAATCTGCGCGCCGTGCCACGCATCAGAGCGGTGTTCGATTGTCTGGTGGAAGGTTTCACCCATTATCGCTAGACGCTTGCGGCCTGGACAATCATCAAAGCCACGCTCTCCAGACCGGAGACGAAACCACTTCATTGCTTCGCCTCCCAAAAGGCCACTTTAAGCGACGCCGACTTCCACATCGACGATCCCCGGAATGGCCTTCAAGGCCCTGCCAACCTCAGGCGAAACATAATATTTGCCCTTCAGCCGCATCTCGACTTCGCATTCGCCCTCATCCAGCATCACGATCACGGAAACCTCGCCATCACCTCTGTCATCGAGCTGCTTTTGCAGGGATGTCAGTGGCTTGGGGTCATTCACGAACACGCGCATGGCCTGCCGCATGCCATCACTGACAAGCGGTCGCACATTGTTGATGCGCACAGAGACCCCTTCAGGCCGTTCGTCGGCCCCCACCTCTAGAATAACCGTATTGCCCGGCTCCAGATCATCACGAAAGCGCGCCAGCGCCTCGGAAAAGAGCACCGCTTCATATTGTCCGGTCGGATCGGAAATGGTGATGATCCCCATGCGGTTACCGGTCTTGGTCTTGCGTTCCTGCTTCCCGGTGATCGTACCGGCCAAACGCCCCGCACTGGCACCCTGCTTGACGGCAATCTCGAATTGCTGCCAGAGCTGGATACGCATCTTTTCGAGCTGCGGAATATATTCATCCAGCGGATGGGCCGACAGATAGAAACCGATCGCACTATATTCACGCTGCAGTTTCTCCTGACTTGTCCATGGGCGCACATCCGGCAAAGGCAATGGCGCAGCCTCTTCCTCGCCGAACAGGCCACCCTGCCCCGATGATGCATCGCGCGAATGGCTTGTTGCCTCACCCATAATGATGTCAATGGAGCCAACAACCTGCGCCCGGTTGGGATTGAGCACATCGAAGGTGCCTGCAGCTGCCAGATTTTCAATCGTGCGCTTGTTGATCACTCGCGGACTGATGCGCTTGGCGAAATCAGCCAGATCCTTGAACGGCTTATCTCCCCGCACTTCCATGATATGCTCGGCGGCGGGCTGCCCCACCCCCTTGATTGCCGCCATGGAATAGATAATGGCCCCATCCTTGACGAGAAACTCGACGCCGGATTCATTGATGGATGGTGGCTGCACCTCAATGCCGAGCCGGATCGCATCACGGCGGAATTCCGACAGCTTGTCGGTGTTGTTCATATCCAGCGTCATGATTGCCGCAAGGAACTCAGCTGGATAGTTCGCCTTCATATAGGCAGTCTGATAGGCCACCAGAGCATAGGCAGCAGCGTGCGACTTGTTGAAGCCATAGTCGGCGAACTTAGCCACGAGGTCATAGATCTCGGACGCTTGCTCGCGCGGCACCCCGCGCTCTTCAGCACCATCACAGAAGAAGACCCGCTGCTTTTCCATCTCCTCACGGATCTTTTTACCCATCGCTCGACGCAGCATATCAGCTTGGCCGAGGGTATAACCGGAAAGGATCTGCGCGATCTGCATCACCTGTTCCTGATAAATGATGATGCCGTAGGTCTCTTTCAGCACCGGCTCGAGCAACTCATGCATATAGTCCGGCTTTTCCTCGCCACGTTTACGCGCGCAATAGACCGGAATGTTGGCCATGGGCCCGGGCCGATAGAGCGCCACGATAGCGATGATATCCTCAAACTGGTCGGGCTTCATATCAAGCAGGGCCTTGCGCATGCCCATACTTTCAAGCTGGAACACACCAACCGTCTCACCGCGACAGAGAATCTCGTAGGATTTCGGGTCGTCGATCGGAATTTCCGACAAGTTGATCTTGATGCCGCGCTGTTCCACAAAGCGCACAGCCGTTTGCAGAACCGTCAGTGTTTTCAGACCAAGAAAGTCAAACTTGACGAGGCCGGTCTTCTCAACAAACTTCATGTTGAACTGGGTCACCGGCATATCGGAGCGCGGGTCGCGATACATGGGGACGAGCTTATCTAGCGACCGGTCCCCGATCACAACGCCAGCAGCGTGAGTCGACGTATGGCGATAGAGCCCTTCCAGTTTCAGCGAGATGGAAATGAGGCGATCCACGATCTCCTCTTCCTTGCGGGCGTCAACCAGACGCGGCTCCTGCTCCAGAGCCTCGGGCAGAGACACAGACACCGCCCCCTTCATGGGCACCAGCTTGCAGAGCTTGTCCACCTGACCGAAGGGCATCTGCAACACGCGCCCCACGTCGCGCAGCACCATGCGGGCCTGCAGCGTACCGTAGGTGATGATCTGTCCAACGTTGCTCCAGCCATATTTGCGCTGCACATAATGCACCACTTCTTCGCGTCGGTCCTGACAGAAGTCGATATCGAAGTCGGGCATCGACACACGTTCCGGGTTCAGGAATCGTTCGAACAGAAGAGCAAAGCGCAAAGGATCAAGGTCGGTGATCGTCAAGGACCAGGCCACAAGCGAGCCAGCACCGGAACCACGCCCCGGCCCCACCGGGATTCCATGTTCCTTGGCCCATTTGATGAAGTCAGCAACAATCAGGAAGTAGCCGGGGAATTTCATCGAAACGATAATACCCAGCTCGAACTCCAATCGCTCCCAATAGGATTCCTCTGTCAACCCCGGTGCAAGACCGTGAATATCAAGGCGGCGGCGCAGCCCCTCTTCAGCCTGCTTGCGTAGCTCGGCAGCCTCATGCTGCTCGGCTTCTTCCGGATCGGCGTCCGCACCCGCAAATCGTGGCAACAGCGGTTTGACCGTACGCACGCGTGTCGAACAGCGCTGCGCAATTTCAATGGTATTTTCAAGAGCTTCAGGCAGATCGGCAAACAGCTCGGCCATTTCATCCTGACTTTTGAAATAATGCTCCCGAGTCAGCTGCCGACGGTCACTCTGGATGAGGACCTTGCTCTCCGCAATGGCAAGCAGCGCATCATGGGCTTCAAAGTCCTCGCGCTCGCCAAAATAGACATCGTTGGTTGCCACCAACGGCATTTCAAATTCGTAGGCAAGATCGATAATCTGCGGCTCGACAATAGCCTCATGCGGCATCCCATGCCGCATGATTTCGACATAGACCCGGTCACCGAAAACGCGCTTCAATATTTCAAGACGCTCGCGCCCCTTAGCCACATGATTGCTTGCCAACATCCGGTCCACGGGGCCATTGCCGCCACCGGTCAGGCAGATGATGCCTTCACCCAGTTCTTCCAGATCACCGACCGTAACATGCGGCTCCTGATCATCCTCGGGCGAGAGATAGGACCGGGAAACAAGGAGCATAAGGTTAGCCCAGCCCTGATCCGTGGCAGCAAGCAAAACGATGGAAGGCAATTCCGTATGCCCGCTACCTTGATAATCTCCATCGTTGAAATAGATCTCGACCTGACAGCCCATGATCGGTTGCAGGCCTTCGCCGACAGACTTTTCGGAAAATTCAAGTCCACCAAACATGTTGCGCGTATCCGTAATGGATACAGCGGGCATATTCATGGCCTTGGTCTTCTTGATCACCTTGGCGACGGGCAAGGCCCCTTCAAGAAGAGAATAGGCCGAATGCACATGCAAATGGATAAATTTAAGATCGTCCGACAGCCCATTCATCACAGCAAAGCCTTCCCGTATCAACATGACAGCGCCCGACATGGGTCGCTAGAATCAGATCGCGCAAGGCTTCAAGAATAGGAAATGCAGAGGAGCATGGCAAAGCCTGATGATAGCTGTCAGACGGTGGCGACAAGCTCTCCACAACGAGCAGGTTTGGCTTTGAATAACCTTCCGAACCCCAGCAGGCCGTCCCCATAGTTATCCTCTCTTATCCCCACTATTCAGACAGGAAAATCAAACCAGAACCTGCATCCACACGCCAATCATGGACATAAAGGTGATAAGGGAACCGAGCGCAAGAACATCACGAATAATCATTACCAGACCTCAAAACTGTTCGCGTTATATCCTCATTATGTATTTGTTTTGTTCTCATTGCAAGCACTTTCTTTTAATCTCGCAAATTCAATTTTATTACAATTTTTTAGATAGTTAGAAGAAGTTGTTCGCAAATTATTCACACAGCTTCATTCTGTCCCCGACCTCATCCCAAAACATCCACAGGAGAACATCCCCCAAAAGAGCCGACCACACCAACCAGACTTTGTCCTCCGCTTGTGAACAGTCTTTCCACACACTCTCCCGGCTCAGTGAAAAAGCAGCCTGAGATATCCCCACCAATCCAGTATCCATTCACAGGCACCAGTGGAAACTATATGCAGACCAGCATAACGAAATGCGCCCGCACCTTTCGAACATGAGAGGGCGGGCGGATCAATATCTATTAAATAAAGGAATGTCTCAGAGGTCTACAATCTTGCCATCAACCAACGTAATTTGCCGATCCATGCGTTCGGCCAAAAACAGGTTGTGGGTAGCGACCAGCGCAGCAATGCCAGATTGTTTCACCAAGGCATTGAGCGCCTTGAAAACATATTCGGAGGTATTGGGATCAAGGTTCCCCGTCGGCTCATCAGCCAGCAACACGCGCGGAGCATTGGCCATTGCGCGAGCAATAGCCACCCGCTGCTTTTCACCACCGGAAAGCTCACTGGGCCGATGATCAGAACGGTGATCAATCTTCATATAGGCCAGCAATTCCTTGGCACGTGTCTCGGCTTCTTTACGCAGTTCACCACGGATGAGCTGTGGCAACATGACGTTCTCAAGAGCGGAGAATTCTGCAAGCAGATGATGGAACTGATAGACAAAGCCGATTTCATTGCGGCGCACCAAAGTGCGTGTCCTGTCAGCCGCCTGACTTTGTGCCACATTGGCGATATAAACCTCGCCCGCTGTAGGGCGCTCCAACAATCCGGCAATATGCAACAAGGTCGATTTGCCCGCGCCGGAGGGCGCCACCAGCGCGACCATTTCGCCAGCCCGAACCGTAAGATGCGCGCCATTCAAAACGACCAGATCGTCCTCGGCTTGCTCATAGGCTTGCTGGATATTGTCCAACACCAGAAGATTCTCGTCAGATGAAGCATCGCGCGGATCGTAATCCTGCCCAGATCCCTGATCAAAAGCAGTATACTGATCCGCTCCGGGAACAGCTCCCACATCCTGAGAGCCCAGGGAAGCCTCATCCGGCGCAGTTGATGTCGGCATCGCCGGAATGCTGCCCGTCAGTTCAACAAACCCGGCAGCTGGCTCAGCTATCTGTGGCAAAGCCTCTGGAGGAGTCGAAACAGTCTGCTCATGTCTCTGTCCCTTTGGCTTGGCCGCCTTAGCACGTTCTTCGTCGCTCAAGATCGGCCAGAAAAAGCTTTTCTTACTCATAACGAAGAGCCTCCACCGGATCGAGCCGAGCCGCACGCCACGCAGGATAGAGCGTGGCAAGGAAAGAGAGAACCAGAGCAATCAAAAGAACGGAAATCGTCTCGGATGGGTTCATGTCAGCAGGCAGTTTCGAGAGGAAATAAAGCTCTGGCGAAAACAGCTCCGTGCGCGTCACCCAGGAAACAAACTGCCGGATGGATTCGATGTTGAGGCACACGATCAGGCCGAGTATGAAGCCAGCAAACGTTCCCACCACGCCAATCGCCGCCCCCGTGATCATGAAGATCCGCATGATAGAGGAGCGCGTCGCCCCCATGGTTCTCAGAATCGCGATGTCGCTACCCTTGTCCTTCACCAGCATGATCAGACCGGAAATGATATTGAGCGCCGCCACCAGAATGATCAGCGTCAGAATAATGAACATCAGATTGCGCTCAACTTCCAGCGCCGAAAAGAAGGTGACATTGCGATAGCGCCAGTCGGTCATGAAGATCTGCCGATTTACGGCATCTTCCACCGCAGGGCGCAATTCACCCACCCGGTCAGGATCATCCAGATAAACCTCAATGGCCGAGACTTTGCCATCCTGATTGAAATAGGCCTGCGCCGCTTCCAGCGGCATGAATATGAAAGTGCTATCATATTCACTCATGCCAATCTCGAAAATGGCTTTGACCGGATAGGATTTGATACGCGGCGCAACCCCCATCGGCGTCACGGCACCTTTGGGCGATATGAGCGTCACGCGATCCCCGGCAATGACCCCCAGAGAGCGGGCCAAGCGCGATCCAAGCGCCACGCCATCGGAGCTGTCGAAGTCATCAAAGCTGCCCTGAAGGACATTTTTTGAGACCAGCTGAAGCTTGTCGATGCTGTCCTTATTCATGCCCCGCACAAGCGCACCGGCAGAACCACCGGACGCAGAGGCCAAAATCTGCCCCTCGACAAAGGGTACAGCAAAGCTGACACCATCCACACCGTCAATGCGTTTGACGATGTCATTGTAATCCGTCAACTCGGTATCCATCGGCTGGATAACCAAGTGGCCGTTAATACCGAGAATCTTGTCGAGCAGTTCCGAACGGAAACCATTCATCACGGCCATCACGATGATGAGCGTGGCCACGCCCAGCATGATGCCGAAAAAGGAAAGCCAGGAAATTACGGACACGAAAGCATCCCGCCGACGAGAACGCAAATAACGGAACGCCATCATCCATTCGAACATGGCGAATGGTGATTTGATCTTTGGCGCGGACATACAATTCTCCAGACAGAACCGCCGCCCGCCCGGCCAAGCCGATGCAGGCGACATATTCTTGTTTTATCGAATCATTTACCGGCGATAATACGATCTACAACCCCGTCGAGGGAAACCATTTCGCGTGCGCCTGTGGCACGATCCTTGATTTCCACTTCATTCGACTTCAGGCCGCGCGGTCCGACAATGATCTGGGTAGGCAGACCGATGAGATCCATCGTGGCAAATTTGGCGCCAGCCTGTCCGGCGCGGTCATCATACAGAACGTCGAATCCGGCATTTCCAAGGCGCTCGTAGAGCTGTTCGCTGACCGCAGACGTTTCTTCATTCTCAGCCTTCATATTGATCAGGCCGATGTCAAACGGAGCCACGGCCTTTGGCCAGATAATGCCGTTTTCATCGTGGCTGGCTTCAATGATACCGCCAAGCAGACGAGAAACGCCAACGCCGTAGGAGCCCATATGCACCGGATAGTCCTTGCCATCGGCAGCCATAACGCTGGCGCCCATCTTGTCGGAATATTTGGTGCCGAAATAGAAGATATGGCCAACTTCGATGCCGCGGGCCGCGATCCGATCCGCTTCCGGAATGGCATTGAATGCAGCTTCATCATGCATTTCGTCCGTTGCCGCATATTCGTTGGTCCAGTCAGCCACAACGCCGGAAAGGTCGCCCGAGAAGTCAACATCATCGCCGGGCACTTCCTTGGACAGGTAATTCTTGTGGCAGAAGACCTCACTCTCACCCGTGTCAGCCAGAATGATGAATTCGTGGCTGAGATCCCCACCGATTGGGCCCGTGTCGGCCTTCATAGGAATAGCCGTCATGCCAAGGCGTTTGAAGGTGCGCAGATAGGCGACAAACATGCGATAATAGGCTTCGCGCGCCCGTGCCTCGTCCATATCGAAGCTGTAGGCGTCTTTCATGAGGAATTCACGTCCACGCATGACACCAAAGCGAGGGCGGATCTCGTCACGAAACTTCCATTGAATATGATACAGATTAAGCGGCAGATCCTTATAAGATTTGACGAAAGTGCGGAAGATATCCGTGATCATCTCTTCGTTGGTCGGGCCAAACAGCATGTCGCGCTCGTGACGGTCGACGATTCGCAGCATTTCCTTGCCATAATCATCATAGCGTCCGCTCTCTTTCCAGAGTTCTGCGGGCTGCATGGTTGGCATCAGAAGCTCGATGGCGCCGGAGCGATCCTGCTCTTCCCGCACAATCTGCTCAACCTTGCGCAGCACCTTCAGCCCGAGCGGCAGCCAGCTATAGATACCGGCCTGCTGCTGCCGGATCATGCCAGCGCGAAGCATATAGCGATGGGAGACAATTTCCGCCTCTTTGGGGGTTTCCTTCAGGATTGGCAGAAAATAACGGGAAAGACGCATGGATCTGGCTCTTTCTAATAGAATTCAAAACGGAATACGCACGCGCGTCACAGGCCCATACAAAGCCCGAAAAATTGACCGCATATCACTTCAGGCCTTTATAGACCGAGATCGATTCTGAGACAGCAATTAATGAAGATGAAGCCTGCAGATCGACTTTTTACACAGGCACCGTCCGCCACCATAGGTAATATTTACCTTTACCTTATTCGAAAGACGAATAACATTCTGTCTTTCACCCTGCAGTTGATTTTCACTCTCAAAAAAAAGCGAAAAAATACGCAATTGCATAAAAATATTGATGACAAATTGGGCGATTGGGATTAATGTCCCTGCATAACGATAAGAGATACGCTCACCACCGTTATCTCACTTCGCGCAGTAATGTCTTGGGAGGATACATATCTCTGGCGCGCTTTTAGCTGCTGCCGCTCAGTATTAGCAAAACCACAAATGCACACTGAGCAATGAGATCACGTCGCGATCACTAAAAAAGCAAGGCTTTGCGGCCTTGTTTTTTTTTGTCCATTTTCCAATGTGCCGAGGTACATATTGTGTCGATGGATATCGATTACAAGTGACAGGCATGTGACATTTTTCATCACTGCATAAATTTACATCACTTTCTCGATTTCCCTTAGAAAATCACACATTATTCCGACCGCCAGACAAACCGGCAGCCACAGCCAACCGCACGCACAGATTCGCGCTACGGGCTGCTCAGGGTGCCGCGCAGATATCTCAAACAATCAAATTAATGGAAGAAGCGAGGGATAGCGGAGCTGAACCCCACCAAGAATCTATTTCAAACTATCCGGCATGGGCAGGAAAGATAGCAGGTCAAAGCCATATCCCTTGACTACAACAGCCCAATAGAAGACGGCAAACAATGCCGAGGCCAGAATAGTGGTGGCAACGGCCTTGCGGATCATCATCGCCTTCGCCGGAGCGCTGGCTGTGGTTCCCAGTCGTTGATCTTGTTCTTCTGCTTGCGTTCGCACGCCGAAGGGAAGCACGATAAAGAGGGAAAGCCACCAGATAATGAAATAAACAGCAAGGCCGCTGACTAAACTCATAAAAGTCTTCCTTTAAAAGGAAAGGCTTATACCTGTTCCAGCTCGGTCAGAGTTCCGCAGAAATCTTTCGGATGCAGGAAGATAACAGGCTTGCCATGGGCGCCGATTTTTGGCTCGCCGTCGCCAAGAACGCGCGCGCCTTCAGCTTTCAGTTTGTCACGAGCTGCGATGATGTCGTCAACTTCGTAGCAAACATGGTGAATACCGCCAACAGGGTTCTTTTCAAGGAACTTGGCGATCGGGCTGTTTTCGCCAATTGGCTCAAGCAGTTCGATTTTCGTGTTCGGCAGTTCAACAAAAACCACTTTCACGCCATGTTCGGTGACTTCCTGTGGTTCAGAGCATTTGGCACCCAGAGTGCCGCCGTAGGTAGCTACGCCGCTTTCGAGACTTGGTACGGCAATCGCCACATGGTTCAAACGACCAATCATTTCCATGCATCCTTTTTCACTATGGTGTTTACCGGTCATGGCCTGTCAACGCGACACGCCTTTAGTCTTACCGGAAACGCATTCCTCACTGTCATACAAGGTTGATCATCACTGCGACAACTGGCTTTTTGGCCCACTTTTGGTTCACCTCAGAGCGAACAGAGCGCCGGACAGCCTCGCGCAGCACTTCCACATCCTTGCGTTTCTTGGCTGGCATCCCCTTCAGGGCGCCAAAAATCCCGGCTTCCACGATTTCAACAAACAATTGATCATTTGCATCCCTCTCTGGAATACCGGCAAGGGCCATTTGTGGATGACCCAGAATTTCCCCCTTGCGACTGACTGTAATCGCCACAGAAATATGCCCCACATAGGAGAGCTTGCGCCGCTCCTGTATCCCCATTTCTTCGAAAGTGCCAACAAGCGAACCGTCCTTGTACAGACGGCCACCAAAATACTCATCCCAACTCTTGACCGTTCCACCAGCCAGCCGGGCCATCCAGCCATTACGGACATGCAGAACCTCTCGCACGCCCATTTTGCGCGCCAATTGGGCATGGGCCCGCAAATGCATTTCTTCGCCATGCACAGGGACTGCGATTTTTGGCTGGATCCATTCGTAAAGCTTGCGCAAATCGCCCCGTTTCGGGTGCCCGGAGACATGGATTGGCGCATCTTTTTCGGTGATGATCTCAACATCCTGAGCCGCCAGATTGTTGATCACCTCGTTGATCGCGCGTTCGTTGCCCGGAATGGCTTTTGAGGAAAAGATCACCTGATCGCCCTTGGAAAGCTGCACCGTTGGATGCTCTTTGGCAGCAACCCGCGCCAGTGCAGCGCGCTTCTCCCCCTGTGAGCCCGTCAAAATGGCAACCACCTTGTCACGGGGCAAATAGCCATAGTCATCGTCAGAGATGAATTCGGGAACATCATTCAGATAGCCCTGCTCTTGCGCCACCTCGATAAAGCGCCACAAGGCCCTGCCAACCACGACACATTGCCGATCATTGGCCCTCGCCGCCCTGGCAATTGCCTGCACGCGAGACACATTGGACGCAAAGGTAGAAACGGCAACCCGATGGGGCGCTTTGGCGATCAGCTTTGTAAGCTCTTCTTCTACCTCTTTCTCTGAAATCGAAGAGCCTTCCGATAATGCATTGGTCGAATCGCAAACAAGGGCGAGCACGCCCTCCTCGCCCAACTCGTTCATACGCGCGATGTCGGTGCCCTTGCCCACACCGGGCGTGGCATCCAGTTTCCAGTCACCGGTATGCAACACGAGCCCATGCTCGGTGCGAATCGCCAATGCATTGGCCTCGGGGATGGAATGGGAAACGGGGACGAACTCAACGTTGAACGGGCCAAGCTGCACGCGAGAGCCTTGCTCCACCTGATTGACCGGAATTTCGAGCGAGCCCGGTTCGGCTTCGGCCTTGGCTTCGATCAGGTCAGCCAGAAAGCCGCTTGTATAGATCGGAATTTCCAAGCGTGGCCAAAGCGCAAACAGCGCGCCAAAATGATCTTCATGCCCATGGGTGATAACGATGCCGTCGATACGATCCCGTTCCTGCTCTAGAAAACGGATGTCGGCGAAAATCAGGTCGGCACCGGGATGCGCCTCATTGGCAAAGGCCACGCCGAAGTCGACAATCAGCCAGCGTTTGTCCCCCTCCGGGCCGATGCCATAAAGGGCCATGTTCATGCCAATTTCGCCTACGCCGCCCAGCGGCATAAAGACCAGTTCAGAAGACGTCATATTCTCTCTCATCGTGGCGCTTTCCTGCGCCATCATTTTTGCATTTCTGAATGCATTCCGGGCAAAAAGACATCGCCCGCATAAATCGTTCGCGTCTGACCGTCTGCCAGCCGCATGATCAAAGCCCCATCTTCATCGAGCATCTCGAAGGTGCCCTCGACGGTTTCATTGGGCAAGCGAGCCACCACATGCTGCCCCAGCCCGCGCGCGCAAGAAAGCCAATCATCGCGGATGGCGGCAAAATTGGAGCCTTGTTGCCAGACAGACAGCCGATCCGCCATCTGCCAGATCAATCGCTCGAGCAGTTGCTCGGGAGAAACATCATAGCCTGTCTGCGCAATATCTGCGGCTTTGAGACCATCGGTTTTGTCTGGATGTGTGCGACAATTAACGCCGATGCCAACGGCAACCGCCTGGCGACCATCAACCAGAAAAGTGCTCTCAAGAAGGATGCCACAAATTTTCTGGTCGCCCCAAAGCAGATCATTGGGCCATTTGATGCGCAATGCCGCCTGCATATGAGGTGGAATGAGATCACAAATCGCTCGATGCACGGCCGTGGCTGTTAGCAGCGGTAATTGCCCGACAACATTCGGCGGAGCCGGGCTAAGCAGCAAAAGGCTTGCTGCCAGATTGCCCTTCTCGGAACTCCATTGCCGCCCACGACGGCCGCGTCCAGCAGTCTGTTCACCAGCCCAGATCCACAATCCACCCTCTTCGCCTTGCTTGGCGACATCCAGAGCGTATTTGTTGGTGGAATCGATCGTGTCAAAAGATATCAGGCGATATGGTTCGGGTAGCTTATTCAATGCGATTGCTCAATCTGCAAAACCGAAGGGCTGGGGTGAGATCCATCTGCCAGACAGATAAGGCCCTACAAAAAACTGCCCGAAGAACCTTCGGGCAGTGTCTACATATCATAACCGCCAGTCACTGTCTCGCAAAAGACGAACAAATGTTTAAGCAGGTGCAAAGCCCCAATCAGAAGAAGCTGTTTGCGGCCAGTTCAGCAACGGTACGGATCGGGCTCACATAGAAAACCATCGACGCCATAAACAATCCGCTGATCACGAGAACCAGACGCAACTCGTTGGCTGGGCGCTCGAACACCGGTGCCGGATCATCAAAGAACATGATCTTGACGATGCGCAAATAATAGAAGGCCCCCACAACAGACGCCAGCACGCCTATGATGGCGAGCGGATAGAGCCCGGCCTCGATTGCGGCAGAAAAGACAAACCACTTGCCGATAAAGCCCCCCATCCATGGGATGCCCGCCAGCGAGAACATCAAGACCCCGAGCAACACCGCCATGGGCAGATCATTGCGCGAGAGGCCAGCCAGATCATCAATGCGCTCCACCATGCCGTCGCGACGACGCATGGACATGATGGCAGCAAAAGTGCCCAGCGTCATGGCTAGATATGTGATCAGATAAACAATGACGCCCACGACTCCGGCCGAACTGCCCGCGGCAAGGCCCACCAAGGCATAGCCCATATGACTGATCGAGGAATAGGCCATCAGCCGCTTGATGTTGCGCTGGCCAATGGCTGCGAAAGCCCCGAGCACCATGGACAGGATGGAAACAAAGGTGATCACCTGCTGCCATTGCAGATCCATCGGGTCAAAGGCCGTCATGACAACACGCACGATAAGCCCCATCGCCGCGACCTTCGGCGCCGCTGCCAAAAAGGCGGTCACAGGCGTTGGCGCGCCCTCATAGACATCGGGGGTCCACATATGGAATGGCACAGCGGAAATCTTGAAGGTCAAGCCAGCCAGAATGAAGACAAGGCCGAAGATGACGCCAATACCAGCCCCTTCTACATGCACCGCCTCGGCAATGCCCACAAAGGAGGTTTGACCGGTAAAGCCATAAACAAGGCTCATGCCATAGAGCAGCATGCCCGATGACAACGCCCCCAGCACGAAATATTTAAGGCCCGCTTCCGTTGCCTTGGCGCTATCGCGCTTGAAAGAAGACAGCACATAAAGAGTAAGCGATTGCAGCTCCAGGCCGAGATAGACGGCGATCATGTCATTGGCCGAGAGCATCAACATCATGCCCACCGTTGCCAACAGCACCAGCACCGGATATTCAAACCGGTCGAACTTCTCTTCCTGCGTATAACCAACAGACATCGCCAATGAGAAACCCGACCCGATCAACACCAGCACTTTCATCAGGCGGGCAAAGGGATCCTGAATGAAGGCGTCATTGAAAGTGGTCACAGTTCCGCCAGACGACAACAAAAGGATCGCACCGGCAATGATCAGCACGGCAACCGCGAGGCCGTTAACCACCTGAGAGGTCTTCGAACCGCCAAATGCACCCAGCATCAACAACACCATGGCACCGACAGCCAGCAGGATTTCCGGCAAAGCGGGCATCAGATTGGGAAGCGTAGCCAACTCAGTGGTCATCTTTCACTCACTTCATGTTTCGCTCACACCGCGCTCTATTGAGCAAGCAGTGCCAGCTTGTCCGCAGCGCTGAGGGCTGCCTGATAATTGTTGATCAGATTTTCGACAGCCACAGCCGTCACATTCTGAATGGGCGCAGGGTAGAAACCGAACAGGATTGTCAAAACAGCAAGCGGCACTAGAATGGTTTTCTCGCGGATATCCATATCAAGGATACCCTTGAGGCTCTCCTTCTCCAGCTTGCCAAAGATGATCCGGCGATAGAGCCACAAGGCATAAGAGGCCGACAGGATAACCCCCGTTGCAGCAAACAGCGCAACCCACGTATTGACCTGAAACACGCCAATGATGGTCAGGAACTCACCAATAAAACCAGACGTTCCGGGCAAGCCTACATTGGCCATGGTGAAGATCATGAACAGCGTGGCAAACACAGGCATCCGATTGACGAGGCCACCATAGGCCGAGATTTCACGCGTATGCATCCGGTCATAGACAACGCCAACGCACAGGAACAAGGCTCCCGAGACGATACCGTGGGAGATCATCTGGAAAATACCGCCCTGCACGCCCTGCTGCGTCATGGAGAAAACCCCCATGGTGACATAACCCATATGCGCCACCGACGAATAGGCGATCAGTTTCTTGATATCCTGCTGGGCCAGTGCCACCAGTGAGGTATAGATGATGGCAATCACCGATAGCGTGTAGACCAGCGGCGCGAACATATCCGAAGCAATCGGGAACATGGGCAGCGAGAAGCGCAGGAAGCCATAGCCCCCCATCTTCAACAATACCCCCGCCAGAATGACCGACCCTGCCGTCGGTGCCTGCACATGGGCATCCGGCAACCAGGTGTGCACCGGCCACATGGGCATTTTGACAGCGAATGAAGCGAAGAAAGCCAGCCACAGCCACGTTTGCATCTGCGGCGAGAAAGGATGGGCCAGCAGCGTCACGATATCGGTCGTGCCAGCGTCCCAATACATCGCCATCACGGCCAGCAGCATCAACACCGATCCCGCTAGCGTGTAGAGAAAGAATTTGAAGCTGGCATACACCCTGTTTTGACCACCCCAGATGCCGATGATGAGGAACATCGGAATGAGGCCCGCCTCAAAGAACAGATAGAACAACACCAGATCCAGCGCGCAAAAGACGCCGATCATCATCGTTTCCAGAACGAGGAAGGCAATCATATATTCCTTCACCCGCTTCTGGATGGAATTGCGACTGGCATAAATGGCAGCGGGCATCAGCGCCGTTGTCAGAATGACAAACAGGATCGAGATGCCATCAACTCCCATGCGATAAGCAATGGAGCCACCAAGCCAGTCGGCGGTTTCCTGCATCTGGAAGCCGGCATTGGATGAATCAAACTGGCTCAAAATCAGCAGCGAAATAAGAAATGTCACCACCGTGGTCCAGAGCGCAACATTGGTGATGTTGCGTCGGGCTATAGCCGTATCGCCCTTGACCAGCAGGATCATCATCGCCCCGACCAATGGCAGGAAAACGACCGTAGAAAGAAGTGGCCAGTCGCTCATTGGTGTGCTCCCCCGCTTAGCATGGAATAGGTAATCAGGATCGCCACACCAATCATCATGGCAAAGGCATAGTGATAGACATATCCGGTCTGTAGCCGATTGATCCGACTGGTCAGCGCAACAACGCGCGCCGCAATCCCGTTTGGCCCGAAGCGATCAATCACGCCTTCATCTCCCCCCTTCCAGAGCAGCGAACCAAGCCCCTTGGCACCACGAATGAAGAGGAAGTTATAAAGCTCGTCGAAATACCATTTGTTGAGCAGGAACTTGTAGAGCCAGTTATGCCGCTCGGCGAGCTTTTTGGGTGTGCTCGGCGAGAGGATGTAGAAACCAAAGGCAACCAGGAAGCCGACAGCCATCATGACGAATGGGGCAAGCTTGACCATCATCGGCACGTCGTGGGACTCATGCATGACATGGTTCTCCGCCCCCGTGAACAGAGCCCCCTTCCAGAACTCCTCATAATGATGGCCATAGAAATATCCGGCAAAGACCATACCGGCCAGAACCGCCCCAAGCGCCAGAACGATGAGCGGCACGGTCATCACGGCTGGGCTTTCATGAATGTGCGCCTTCACATCCGCGCTCATGCGCTCCCGGCCATGGAAGGTCAGGAAGATAAGCCGCCAGCTATAGAAGCTGGTAAAGAGCGCCGCAATCACCGTCATCGCAAAGGCATAATTGGCCATGCCATTTTGCGCAGCAAAGGCGGATTCGATAATGGCGTCCTTGGAATTGAAACCGGCAAAGCCGAGAATGGTGCCCGGAATGCCCACGCCCGTCAGCGCAAAGGTGCCGACCAGCATCATCAGATAGGTCAGTTTGATATGCTTGCGCAAACCGCCCATGCGCCGCATGTCCTGTTCATCGGAAACCGCATGGATCACAGAGCCCGCCCCCAGGAACAGCAGGGCCTTGAAGAAAGCGTGCGTGAAGAGATGGAACACTGCAGCGCCATAGGCGCCGATCCCCAGCGCAACAAACATGTAGCCAAGCTGCGAACAGGTCGAATAGGCAATCACGCGCTTGATGTCATTCTGTACGAGGCCAACGGTGGCAGCAAAGAAGGCCGTTGTGGCACCAATGAAGGTCACCACTTCCAACGCCGTGGGCGAAAGCTCGAACAACGGTGACAGACGCGCCACCATGAACACGCCCGCCGTCACCATGGTGGCAGCATGGATAAGCGCGGAAACAGGCGTTGGCCCTTCCATGGCATCAGGCAACCATGTGTGCAGAAGGAACTGGGCCGACTTGCCCATGGCCCCCATGAAGAGCAGCAGGCAGATTGTCGTCAGCGCGTTGAAATCCTGCCCGAGGAAATGAATGGTTTGCTCTTGCATGGCCGAAGCATTGGCGAAGATCGTGTCAAAGCTGATACTGCCAAACAGCACATAGATACCGCATAGCCCCAGCAGGAAGCCGAAATCCCCCACGCGGTTGACGATGAACGCCTTCATCGCAGCAGCATTGGCCGATGGTTTCTGATACCAGAAGCCAATCAGCAAATAGGAGGCCAGCCCTACGCCTTCCCAACCAAAGAACATCTGTAACAGGTTATCGGCGGTCACCAGCGACAGCATTGCAAAGGTGAAGAGCGACAGATAGGCAAAGAAACGCGCACGATGCGGATCGCCATGCATATAGCCGATGGAATAGATATGTACGAGCGCAGAAATCGTATTCACGACCACCAGCATCACAACAGTCAGGGTATCGACGCGAATGGACCAGTTGATTTCCAGATCTCCGGAGCTGAGCCAGGTCAGAATGTTGACTGTCTGGCTTTCTCCATGGCCGATCCCAACAGAAAGAAAGGCAACCCATGACAAGAATGCTGCAATCACCAGCAGCGTGCTGGTAATGATTTCCGACGCCTTGTGCCCGAGTGTGCGCCCGAACAGGCCCGCAATCAAAAAGCCAATCAGCGGCAGGAAGACAATGGCCGAATACATGATCTCTCTCAGCCTTTCATCATATTGATGTCTTCAACCGCGATAGAGCCGCGATTGCGATAAAACACGACCAGAATGGCCAGCCCGATTGCCGCCTCGGCGGCGGCAACAGTAAGAATGAGCAAACCGAAAATCTGCCCAGCCAGATCACCCAGATAGGAGGAAAAGGCAACGAAGTTGATATTGACCGCCAAGAGGATCAGCTCGATCGACATAAGAATGACGATGACATTCTTCCGGTTGATGAAAATGCCGAACATCCCGATCACAAACAGGATCGCTGCAACGGTCAGATAATGGCTAAGCCCGATTTCCATCTCTCTGTCTGTCCCTTCTTGGTCCCGCCCGCGTTGAATGGCGGGCACTTATTACAAGCGGTGTCGGTCCGGTTAGATGCCGTTACCCGGTTCCACATTTACAATTTCAATTGAATTCTCGGCGTTGCGCGCAACCTGCCGCTCGATATTCTGGCGCTGCACATCCCTACGGTGATGAAGCGTCAAGACAATCGCCCCGATCATCGCGACAAACAGGATCAACGCCGCAGTCTGGAAATAGAAAACATATTTGGTATAGAGCAGCGCCCCGATGGCCTCGATGTTGGAAGCTTCAGCCAGCGTTGGCATCGGTTCCCCCAGATTCGCCGCCAGATCGGGGCTCAGAGCCCAACCGCCCAGCGCGATCAACAGCTCGGCCAACAGCACGACACCCACGACAAGACCGACCGGCATATAGGTCAGAAAGCCGGCCCGCAGCTCAACGAAATCGACATCCAGCATCATCACGATAAACAGGAACAACACCGCAACCGCGCCCACATAGACCACCACCAGCAGCATCGCCAGAAACTCGGCCCCCAGCAGCACGAACAGTGCCGCAGCATTAAAAAAGGCAAGGATCAAAAACAGCACCGAATGCACAGGATTGCGCGCACCGATCACCATCAGCGCCGAAACCAGCAGCACCGCTGAAAACAGATAAAAGAAGACGCTCTGAAGAATCATGTCTTTTGCTTTCCTGCGTCCCTTGCGGGAGGCATCTCTCCTTGAAATCCAGTGCATACCGCCTTAGCGGTAAGGCGCATCCAATGCGATATTGCGAGCCAGTTCCTGCTCCCAGCGCTCGCCATTCTCGAGCAGCTTCTCCTTGTTGTAGAAAAGCTCCTCACGCGTTTCAGCGGCGAATTCGAAATTCGGTCCCTCGACAATCGCTTCCACCGGGCACGCCTCCTGGCAATAGCCGCAATAGATGCATTTGGTCATATCGATGTCATAGCGGGTCGTCCGGCGCGTTCCGTCATTGCCGCGCGGCCCCGCCTCGATGGTAATCGCCTGCGCCGGACAGATGGCTTCACACAATTTGCAGGCAATGCAGCGCTCTTCCCCGTTTGGATAGCGTCTGAGGGCATGTTCCCCACGAAAGCGCGGAGACACCGGCCCTTTCTCGAACGGATAGTTCACTGTCGATTTGGGCGCGAAGAAATAGCGCATCGACAGGAAGAAGGCCGAAACAAACTCCTTCAGCATCAGCGATTTAGCAGCTTGTTCTAGTGCCATCAATACCCTCCATACGCCTTCAAACCGGCCAGAAAGCCAACAAATGCAAACAACAACGGCATAGGAACCCGATACATGAAACGCGTAATCCGGGCCACCGTGTCCGGGGTCATGGAACTCAAGACCGTCTTGCGCCCCATAATGAACCCGTCTTCCTGTGCCTTGAGGACAGCAGGCAAAACGACAAGGTTTGCCACCAGAGCAATCGCCAATCCGACAAAGGCCCCAAGACTACCAGCAATCAACGCTGCCTGATCCATCTCTCTTCAACCACCCTTAGCCTGCCAGCGACGCACCGGCCCAATAGCCGATCACCGGAAACAGAAGCTGTGTACCACACCAGATTCCAAACTGAATCCAGTCGCCAAATCTCTTTGTGTTCGGATGGTTGCCAAGGCCCCTTTCCGAACGGGATTTCATCCATTTGGCGCCAACAAGGCCACCAATCATCTTGAAGTCGGCCCAGCCGATCACCCCGCCAATCAGGGCCCCGACCATTCCGGGCAACGACAAATCAAACATTCCTGCCCCCTCTTGCCCTTCCGGCTCTTATGGCGCCCAACCGGCAAATTGCAGAACGCCAGCCACCAGCACCACATAGAACAGCGACATCGGCAGGAACACCTTCCAGCCAAGACGCATCAACTGGTCATAGCGGTAACGGGGAACAAAAGCCTTCACCATGGCAAACATGAAAAAGACCAGACTGGACTTCAGAATGAACCAGACAACGCCGGGCACCCATGTAAAGGGAGCGATATCAAGCGGCGGCAACCAGCCCCCCATGAACAGGATCGTCGTCATCGAACACATCAGCGCAATCGAGACATATTCACCCAGCATATACATCATGTAAGGGGTCGAGCCATATTCAACCATGAAACCGGCCACCAGCTCGGACTCCGCCTCTGCCAGATCAAACGGCGGGCGATTGGTCTCGGCCAGTGCTGAAATGAAAAACACGACGAACATCGGGAAGAGCGGCAACCAGTACCAATTCAGAAAACTGATTGACGGCATTCCCAGCTTGGTCGCAAGGCCACTCTGCTGCGCCATGACGATATCGGTCAGGTTAAGCGACCCGACGCACAGCAGCACCGTCACAATGACAAAGCCGATAGACACCTCATAGGAAACCATCTGCGCGGCAGACCGCAAGGCAGAAAGAAACGGGTATTTCGAGTTGGACGCCCAGCCCCCCATGATGATGCCGTAAACACCGAGAGAGGAGACAGCCAGCAAATAGAGAATGCCCACATTGATGTCCGAGATCACCCAGCCATCCGCCACCGGCACCACAGCCCACGCAGCCAACGCCACGGTCACGGTAACAAGTGGGCCGAGCAGGAAGATCACCTTGTTGGAGCCGGACGGAATAATCGGTTCCTTGAAAACAAACTTCAAAAGGTCTGCAAATGACTGCAACAGGCCGAAAGGCCCGACCACATTTGGCCCGCGCCGCATCTGCACGGCAGCCCAGATCTTGCGATCGGCAAGCAGGACATAGGCAATCACAACCAACAGAACGACCAACAGCAGAAGGGATTGCCCCACCATGATGGCGCCAGGGATCAGCCAGTTTGCGACAAAATCATTCATCTAGCAGTCCTCTCATTCCGCAGCTTCCGCTTTGTTGCTCTTGGCCAGTGCGCTGCATTCGGCCATGACAGCCGAGGCGCGCGCGATTGGGTTGGTCAGGTAATAGTCCGAAACCGGACAAATCAATGCCTGCCCTTTGACCGGTTTTGCCTTTTGCGCCAACGCCCTGATATCAGAAGGATCGCCCACAAGGCATTCGTCCGTCACCTCGAACTGAGGATAGGCATCAAGCAACTGCGCGCGCAGCTGATCAAGGCTGTCAAACGGCAAAGTCTTGCCCAAAACAGCAGAGAGCGCCCGCAGAATGGCCCAGTCTTCCTTGGCATCTCCGGGAGGGAAATTGGCGCGTATTGCCAGTTGCACCCGCCCTTCAGTATTCACATATAGCCCCGACTTCTCGGTATAGGTCCCAGCAGGCAAGATGACGTCTGCCGCATGGGCACCGGCATCGCCGTGGCTCCCGATATAAATCTTGAATGCATCACCAAAGGCATCAAAGGCCAGCTCATCGGCCCCAAGCAGGAACAGAGCATCCACGCCACCGGCCTGCATCGCGGCGATATCCTTGCCTCCTGCCTGCGGCTCAAAGCCCACTTCCAAGGCTCCGACAGCGCTTGCATCGGTATGCAGCACCGAGAAGCCGTTCCATTCGTCAGCAAGCGCGCCGCAAGCCTCAGCCAGCTTTGCTGCCTGCGCGAGAACTGCCTCGCCATCGTCATGATTGATCGCCCCCTGCCCGATGAGGATCAGTGGCTTTTCTGCGCTCTTCAAGCTGTCAAAGAAAGCCCCCTTGCCATCAGCAAGATCCGCCAGAATGTCAGCGCCAGCGCCCAGATAGTCATAGCCATATTTGAGGTCGGCCTGCTCTCCGATTACGGCAATCCTTGTATTCCCGGCCAGCCATGTCTTGCGAATGCGGGCATTGAGCACAGCCGCTTCCATCCGAGGATTGGAACCAATGATCAGAATCGCGTCCGCTTCTTCAATGCCCTCGATGGTGGCGTTGAACAAATAGGCCGCTCGTCCCATGGCAGACGTCAGAACAGAGCCATCCTGACGGGCATCCATGTTGCCCGAACCAAGGGCTGTCATCAGAGCCTTGAGCGCATACATTTCTTCCACGCTTGCCATCGCGCCCGCAATTGCGCCGACCCTGTCACCGGCCAAGCCATTCAGCCTGGCAGCAATGGCACGGAAGGCGTCATCCCAGCTTGCCGGGGTCAGCTTGCCATCCTTGCGCACATAAGGCTTGTCGAGTCGTTGTGATTTGAGCCCATCCCAAAGGAAGCGGGTCTTATCGGAAATCCATTCCTCATTGATTGCGTCATTGATACGTGGTTGGATGCGCATCACTTCCCGACCACGGGTATCAACGCGAATATTGCTGCCCACCGCGTCCATCACATCGATGGTCTCGGTCTTGGTCAATTCCCACGGGCGCGCCGTGAAGGCATAAGGCCGGGATGTCAGAGCGCCAACGGGGCAGAGATCAATCACGTTGCCCTGCAACTCCGATGTGAGCGCCGCTTCCAGATAGGTGGTGATCTCGGCATCTTCCCCGCGACCGACCAGTCCCAGTTCGTGAATGCCACACACCTCTGTGGTGAAACGCACACAGCGGGTGCAATGAATGCAGCGGGTCATGGTGGTTTTCACCAGTGGACCGATATATTTATTCTCGACCGCACGCTTGTTCTCGTCGAACCGCGAACCACCCTTGCCAAAGGCCATGGCTTGATCCTGTAGATCGCATTCCCCGCCCTGATCGCAAATCGGACAATCAAGCGGATGGTTGATGAGCAAAAACTCCATCACCCCTTCGCGTGCCTTCTTGACCATGGGAGACTTGGTGAAGATCTCAGGAGGCTCGCCATCGCGCCCGGGGCGCAGATCGCCCACGCGCATCGCGCAGGAAGCCGTCGGCTTGGGCGGCCCGCCCTTCACTTCGACAAGACACATACGGCAGTTGCCCGCAATCGACAGACGCTCGTGATAGCAAAAACGCGGAATCTCGGCCCCGGCCTCCTCTGCAGCTTGCAGCAGGCTATATTCTTTCGGGACGTCTATCTCAATTCCGTCAACGACCAGCTTTGCCATCGAACGTGTCTCCGTTGCGTTAAACTCTATCGGCCTATTCGGCCGCTTCCAGCGGGGCCGCATCCGCTTTCGGATTGGCCGTATATTGATCAATTCTCTTTTCGATTTCCGGCCGGAAATGGCGGATAAGCCCCTGCACCGGCCATGCTGCAGCATCGCCAAGGGCGCAGATCGTATGACCTTCCACCTGTTTGGAAACCTCGAACAGCATATCGATTTCTTTCTTCTGCGCCTCGCCGCGCGCCATGCGCTCCATCACACGCCACATCCAGCCGGTTCCTTCACGACATGGCGTGCACTGGCCACAGCTTTCATGCTTGTAGAAATAGGAAATCCTGGCAATTGCAGCGACAATGTCGGTTGATTTGTCCATCACGATGACCGCAGCCGTGCCCAAACCGGAGCCTAGCTCCTTGAGGCTGTCGAAATCCATCGGGCAATCCATGATCTGGTCTGCCGGAACGCAAGGGACCGAAGAGCCACCCGGAATAACGGCCAACAGATTGTCCCAGCCGCCGCGAATGCCACCACAATGCTTGTCGATCAGCTCCTTGAAGGGGATCGACATGGCTTCCTCGAAAGTCGCGGGCTGATTGACATGGCCAGAAACGCAGAACAGCTTAGTGCCGTGGTTATTCTCCGCACCGAAGCCCTTGAACCAGTTGGCCCCGCGCCGCAGGATCGTAGGTGCAACGGCGATGGATTCCACATTGTTGACCGTCGTCGGGTAGCCATAAAGGCCCACATTGGCCGGGAATGGCGGTTTGAGACGCGGCTGCCCCTTCTTGCCTTCCAGCGATTCCAGAAGGGCAGTTTCTTCACCGCAGATATAAGCGCCAGCACCATGGTGCACGATGATATCGAAATCATAGCCATGGATGTTGTTCTTGCCGATGAGCTTCTTCTCATAGGCCTCATCCACGGCAGCCTGTAGCCGCTCGCGCTCACGAATGAACTCACCACGCACATAGATGAAAGCCGCGTCCGCATTCATGGCAAAGCCCGCAATCAGGCAGCCTTCCACCAGATGATGCGGATCGTTGCGCAGGATTTCGCGGTCCTTGCAGGTGCCCGGCTCGGATTCATCGGCATTGACAACCAGATAATGCGGGCGCCCTTCCTGCTTTGGCGGCATGAAAGACCATTTAAGCCCAGTCGGGAACCCAGCACCGCCACGACCGCGCAGACCAGATGCCTTCATCTCATTGATGATCCACTCGCGCCCCTTTTGCAGCAGCCCCTTGGTGCCGTCCCATGAGCCGCGCTTCAAGGCACCCTCCAGACCCCAATCATGGATGCCGTAAATATTGGTAAAAATCCGGTCCTTATCCTCGAGCATTACGGCCATTATGCATCCCCTCCGCTCTTACTGGATGAAACCGCACCGGCCTGCACCCGCTTGGAAAAGTCCGTCTCGGCACCAGAGGCCAGCACTTTAGCCTGCTCAATCCAGTTCTCGCGGGCAATCCGGCCCCTGAAGGCGAGCTGGCTGTCGATGAAAGCAATATTCTCGTCGGTCCATTGGGCGATCTGGGCAAAGTGGAACACACCGACCCCGTTGAGCTTTTGCTCAATCTTGGGACCAATACCGCTGATTTCCTTCAGATTATCCGCTTTACCGTCGAGAGGCTCGCGCAGAAGAACCGGCATACCGCTCTCCGCGCTGCTGTCAGGCTGCCCCCCCTCTGTTGCATCTGATTGGGCGTCTTTTTTAGCGCCCTCAGCCGTTTCGACTTCGTCTTCCGGCTCATCCATTTCGGCGCCAAGACCCCACTTGACCCGAGAGCCATCATAAAGCGAAGGATCGGTCAGCGTGACGGGGCCGGTTGCCGGAGCAGAGCCCTGTCGGCCTGTCTGGCTTCCCGGCTCGACAGCCTTGCCAGCCGCAATCTTGTCGATCAGCTCTTCAAAAATCTCCGGCGTCAGATCCTCATAAGTATCCTTGGAGATCTGGATCATCGGCGCGTTGACGCACGCGCCTGCACATTCCACTTCCTCCCAAGAGAAATCACCATCCTCAGAGAGCGCAAACTGCTTGTCGGCAATCTTGTTCTTGCAGACCCGGATCAGATCCCCCGCCCCGCGCAAACGGCACGGCGTGGTGCCGCACACCTGAATATGGGCCTTCTTGCCCACCGGCTGCAGTAGGAACTGGGTATAGAAAGTTGCCACTTCCAAAACGCGAATATAGGGCATAGACAGCATATCCGCCACATATTCGATCGCAGGCTGGGTCACCCAGCCTTCCTGCTCCTGCGCACGCGTCAAAAGCGGAATGACCGCCGACGCTTGCCGCCCTTCAGGATATCGACCAATCACATTCCGGGCCCATTCGAGATTCTCCGCTGAGAATTCGAAGCTCTCCGGCTGTTCGCTATGCAGGCGACGGACACTCATGTCTGCCGTTCCTCGTTTCTGGTTCGGTTCGCCTCACTCAAAAGGCAAGACCGAAGTTAAAATCAGGGGCCAGACCAAGGCCCGAATTGCAGTGACCTAGCGGTCCACTTCGCCAAACACCAGATCAAGCGATCCGAGAATGGCGGACACGTCGGCCAGCTGATAACCACGAGACAAAAAGTCCATCGCGGAGAGATGCGCAAAGCCCGGCGCGCGAATCTTGCATTTATACGGCTTGTTCGTGCCATCTGAGACGAGATAGACACCAAACTCGCCTTTTGGTGCTTCCACAGCGGCATAAACCTCACCGGCAGGCACATGGAAGCCTTCCGTATGAAGCTTGAAATGATTGATCAGCGCTTCCATCGAGCGCTTCATTTCATCGCGCCTTGGCGGCACGATCTTGTCATCCTCGGTGCAAACCGGCCCCTGCCCCTCAGGCTCACGCAGTTTGGTAATGCATTGACGCATGATCCGCACTGACTGGCGCATTTCTTCCATGCGCATCAGATAGCGGTCATAATTGTCCCCGTGCTTTCCGACCGGAATATCGAATTCCATTTCGCTATAGCATTCGTAAGGCTGGCTCCGGCGCAAATCCCACGGCACGCCGCAAGAACGCACCATGGTGCCGGAAAAGCCCCATGCCCATGCATCATCCAGCGCCACCACGCCGATGTCGGCATTGCGCTGTTTGAAAATGCGGTTATCGGTCAGCATCGTATCGATATCACCAACCACCTTCAGAAAGGGATCACAGAAAGCCTCGATATCATCGATCAGGTCTTCGGGCAGATCTTGGCGAACACCGCCGACGCGGAAATAGTTGGCATGCATGCGCGAGCCGCTGGCCCGTTCATAAAAGACCATCAGCTTTTCGCGCTCTTCAAAGCCCCACAGAATCGGGGTCAGCGCCCCAACGTCCATCGCCTGCGTTGTGATATTGAGGATATGATTGAGAATGCGCCCGATCTCGCAATAAAGAACACGGATCAGCTGCGCCCGGCGCGGAACCTCCAGCCCCAGAAGACGTTCGACCGCCATGCAGAATGCATGCTCCTGATTCATCGGGGCCACATAGTCAAGCCGGTCGAAATAAGGCGTCGCCTGCGAGTAGATCTTATGTTCTATCAGCTTTTCGGTGCCACGATGCAGCAGCCCCACATGCGGGTCCACCCGCTCGACAATCTCGCCATTCAACTCCAGAACCATACGCAACACACCATGCGCAGCGGGATGCTGGGGCCCGAAGTTGATATTGAAATTTCTTACCTGCTTTTCAGCCATAGCGCGTCAATCCCCTCTCAGTCCCTAATCAGCCTTCGGCCTTTTCGTCTCCGGGAAGAACATAATCAACGCCCTCCCAGGGACTGAGAAAATCAAAATTGCGAAACTCCTGTGCGAGTTTCACCGGCTCATAGACGACGCGCTTTTTCTCGTCGTCATAATGCACTTCATAATATCCGGTCAGCGGAAAATCCTTACGCAGCGGGTGGCCGTCAAACCCATAGTCTGTCAGCAGGCGGCGCAAATCAGGGTGTCCGGCAAACAGGATGCCATACATGTCATAGGCTTCGCGCTCGAACCAGTTGGCGCCGGGAAAGACACCACAGATGGAATCAACATAACTAACTTCATCCGTTTTGATCTTGATGCGGACCCGCGCATTCTGCTTCGGGCTCAGCAAGTGATAGACCACATCAAAACGCTCTGGACGTGCGGGATAATCAACGGCGGTAAGGTCTATGAAGGAGACGAATTTGAGACGGGGATCATCGCGCAAAATCCGTGTGATCTCGACGATATCATCACGCTTGGCATTGACGGTCAGCTCGCCAAAGGCAATCTGCCAATCGATGATTTTGCCATCCAATACCAATTCGATATAGTCACCGAGATCTCTTAGTGTCTCGTCCATACGATCGTCCTCATAAAAGCCAAAACGGCCCTTTTCCTATAATCGGCGACATTGCGGTCCCCGCCGATCAGCAATTCTTTCATACAAGCATCAGCGCTCGATCGATCCCGTGCGCCTGATCTTCTTCTGCAATAACAGCACCCCATAGAGCAGCGCTTCCGCCGTTGGCGGGCAACCGGGCACATAAATGTCGACCGGAACAACCCGGTCGCAGCCCCTTACAACACTATAGGAATAGTGATAATAGCCCCCGCCATTGGCGCAGGATCCCATGGAAATGACATAGCGAGGCTCGGGCATCTGGTCATAGACCTTGCGCAAGGCCGGAGCCATTTTGTTGGTCAAAGTGCCCGCAACAATCATCACGTCAGACTGACGGGGCGAGCCGCGCGGCGCAAAGCCGAAGCGCTCGCAGTCATAGCGCGGCATGGACATTTGCATCATCTCGACTGCACAGCAGGCCAGTCCGAAGGTCATCCACATGAGAGAACCGGTACGCGCCCAGGTGATCAGATCATCGGCTGCGGTAACCAGAAACCCCTTGTCGGAGAGATCCGCACGCATTTGAGATACAAACGGATCGTCATGGCCAATAGGCTTGCCTGTCTTTGGGTCAAGAATGCCCTTGGGCTGCTGGGCGACCAGTGCCTGATTTTGTTCGCTTAGTCCCATTCCAGCGCCCCCTTCTTCCATTCATAAACGAATCCGATAGTCAGAATTGCCAGAAAAATCATCATAGATACGAAACCGAATAGCCCCAGATCGCCGAATGCCACCGCCCACGGAAAGAGAAACGCCACTTCCAGATCAAATATAATAAAGAGAATCGCCACCAGATAGAAGCGCACATCAAACGGCATACGCGCATCGTCAAAGGCATTGAAGCCACACTCATAAGCAGAGAGTTTTTCCGGATCGGGGTTTTTGAACGCCACGATAAAGGGAGAGACAAGCAGGGCAAGACCGATAATCAGAGAGATGCCGATAAATATGATAATGGGAAGATAATCTAAGAGCAGCTCTTCCATGATAGTCGGTCCTCTCGAATAGGGTCCTTCACTTGACATAGCCAATAGGTGTCGATCTAGGAGCGGCAATATGTCAAGCGAAAACTGAGACAGGATTAAGGTTGTGGTCCTCGTACAACCTCGACCTTTGCACGCTTACCTCAGCAGAAACACTTAAGCAAGGGTCATTGACCAATTTTGTCGCAGATAGCTACTAACAGCGAAGATCACCGCAAAACTGATGCACAGGTCGAATCGCACCCACAGAAACAATACGTACAACGAAGGTCAAACCACTTCCTAAACACAGCTCAAGATAAAGTGTCACCGACATATTCACAATTCCTGACTGCACGAATATGACACGAATATGAGGCCCTGCCCCACATTCACCAGGTCGACCGATTGCCCAATTTTTATACTATAGTCGCAGTTTCTTCAAAATAAGTCTGTGAAATTCACGGATTCTATTGTAAGTCGGACAGCAAGTTTGATTTTTTTCGGGGCGAGAAGAAAAAAACTATTTAAGAGTCGCAGCACGAAATTTTCATAGAGCGACGGGACGCTCGCTCACAGTCTTTCACGACGATCAACCAAAAATGAGGCAAGTCTGATGAAAACAGCAACAATCGGCTCCGCAATGATCGATATCATTACCATTGTTGCCGACAATGACATTGAGCGCATTTCCATGACCAATGCGCACAATTCATTTTTGATGCTCGAGCAAGGTCGCAAAATTGATGCGCTGAACATCTCCACCCATGTCGGTGGTGGTGCCATTAATGCTGCGGTTTCCTTGTCGCGCCTTGGCAATGAAGTGACACCGAACGTCAAAATCGGCGAAGACATTGAAGCTGAGATGGTTCGTCAGCTTCTGGAACGCGAAGGTCTTTCCGACACGGGGCTCATGACAACAGACAAGGCCATCACCGGTTGTTCCGTGATGATCGCGTCCCACGACCGCAACGCATCGATCTTTACTGCTCGTGGCGCAAACTGCCGGGTGACTGACGAAGACATCCACGAAGGCATCTTCGATGGCGCTGAACTTTTGCATATCGCTCCGATGTCCAACGAGTCGGCCGAAGCCTTCCCGATGATCTGCCAGCGCGGCAAGGAAGCCGGCGCCTTCGTCGTTGCCAACCCAGGCGAACGCCAGATCAATCGTCGTGGCAAGGAATTCCTCGACACGGCGAAGAATATCGATCTGATCAACATCAACCGCGCTGAAGCCGAGTTGATGATGCCTGCCCTGCTTGACTATTCCAAGCATTCCAACATGCGCACCGTCAAAATGGACCAGAGCGCCAGCAAGAGCCTCATGACCCGCGGCCTGATCATGGACCATGTCCACTGCTCCCTGTCCGGCTTCATGTCTCTGCTGATGTCCATCGGTCCGAAATACATTCTCATCACCGATGGCACTGGCGGCGCTTATCTGGGCAGCGAAGAAGGCATCTATCATTGCCCGATCAAGAAAACCAATGTGCGCGGCACAGCCGGTGCGGGTGATGCATTCACCTCCACATTCGGCGCCATCCTTGGCGCTGGCGCCACGCCGGAGAAAGCGCTGCAGATCGCAACTATCAACTCTTCCTCGGTTTGTGAATATGTTGATACCCAGAGCGGACTGCTGACTATCGAAGAAGCAGAAAAGCGCTGGGAAGCTGACAAGAAAGATTTGCCCGTTTCCTTCTGGGCCTGGCAGGACTAAGTCCTCCAAACAAGATCCTTCAGAAAAGGCCGCAGCAGCTCGCTGTGGCCTTTTTTTGTACCTGACTGCCAGAGACGCCCAAAACGTAAGAACACTCCTTAAAAACGCTCTCAGGCACAGTGCGACGCCTGTGACGCACAAACCGGAATCAAATCTACAGAGAGCGCCCATCGAGCGCGCTTCGTACCTCAATCAGCCAATGCGCAAAGAGACACGCCGCCAGAATAGAGGCGCCAAACGCAGAACAGAAAAAATCAGGAAGGGACATACAAAAAAAGCCGCATTCGCGGCCATCATGTCACAACAATGTCAAATCAGACTGTCATGAGAAAATGGCGAGAATGACGGGACTCGAACCCGCGACCTCCGGCGTGACAGGCCGGCGCTCTAACCAACTGAGCTACATCCCCGCATTTCATGCCAACAATCAAAACTGATTGCCAGCGCGGTTTTGGGATGGCGAGAATGACGGGACTCGAACCCGCGACCTCCGGCGTGACAGGCCGGCGCTCTAACCAACTGAGCTACATCCCCATTTACCCGAACCACACTTGGGCGCCGCCGAAGCGACTGTTCCGTGTGGAGTGGCGCTGAAATACGACGCGGACGACGCTAAGTCAAGCGCATTAGAAATTCTTTTTGTGAAAATTTCACAGTCCTTTTGCAGAACCGGCCTATTCCTGCGGATTCCCCTGTTGGAAACCTGATTTTATCCAAAGGCACGATCTGGTGGCCGCTCAATAAAAGTGCGCATCCACCTCAAAATTATCCTGCAAGATCAGAAACAACCCTCTTTTTGGCCCCGTGATGGATAAGATTCCCACACTGAATTTTTCACCGCCTCGACCACACACCTCGATTTCCCCAGAGAAAGAATTCAACTGTCATTTTTTTGTTGCATGCTTGGCACTCAGCCTCTAAAAGCAGCTCACGCACATTGGGTACGGGTGATTAGCTCAGCTGGTTAGAGCATCTCGTTTACACCGAGAGGGTCGGGAGTTCGAATCTCTCATCACCCACCATTCCCCAAGCTTCCAGATACTGGCAGCATATGATGTCATCCAGATGGTTTGACATCAGCAAATACGGGAACGATGAGCGAGCAGCGCTTCAAATGAAACGCTCTTCACTACTGATATCTGATCGTAGTGAAACAAAGTGGGTGATTAGCTCAGCTGGTTAGAGCATCTCGTTTACACCGAGAGGGTCGGGAGTTCGAATCTCTCATCACCCACCATTCTTCTTTCCTCAAATTGGCAGCGTTGGTCCTTATCCAATCAATTTGATCTGTCCGTGCATCTGTGTTTGCGCAGAAATTGCCCTAGAGCTTTATGAGCCCCAGAACCTCCAGAGGAGCCGAAGAGAGATTCGACAGTCCCTCCACGCTTTCTCTCTCCATAGGCGGCTTTTCTGGCATCTGGGGCATCAACAACTGGCATGCAATGAGCGAGAACCGCATACCAACCTTACCCCTTAGTCCATTTTCATCATGCCACATGATGGCGCAGGGACTTCAGGAAGGCATGAACGTCTTTTTCCGTGCCACGCCCCTCAAAGCCCTCCAAAAGCTCCTCAGTCCAGCCCTCAGCGGGCGCCAACTCGCTCATGAGCACGTCGTAGCGATCCATTTCCTCATAGGTGAGCGGCAACCGTGAGGCCGCATCAAGCAGCCCCAGCAACTCATGTACCTTCAGCATGATGACGAACGCCCGCGTCATTGGATCGAGCAACTTGGGATCATCGCGCCAATTTCGGCCGCCAAACACCTCTTGCGTCACCCGCTGCCCTGCCCCCAGACAATCAAAATGCATACAGCCCCGATAGCCCTGCTGTTCGCGCTCTTCATAAATCTTGCAGGTTTGACAGTCAGACAATTGCGGGCAAGGCTCACCGTTTGGCTTGTCGATCGGAAAGTCTTCCGATTTGTCAAAAGCCAAACAGACGCAACAGAGCGCAGCGCATTTCTCGCAGTCGGGCGTCAGCAAAATTTGGGTCATGGTCCACCTTTCGGTTTCTTCCCGGGCTCCCTTCAAGGAGGAGCGCATCGGATTAGCAGGGAAGCGACAGGATTGTCTTGGTCTGGTGCGGAGCGTTTCGGTCACGAAGAGCGCCGCCTATGGTTCAGGTGACGCTTATACAGGCAATCCTTCAACGTAAAAACCCCCGATCCATATGAGACCGGGGGTCAAATTCTTGCAGCGACGTGAAATATACCGCTCTTATTTGCTGTTAACAGCGTCCTTCAGACCTTTACCAGCCTTGAATTTAGGCGTTTTGGAAGCAGGAATCTGAATGGTGTCACCGGTGCGGGGGTTACGACCTTCAGTCGCAGCACGTTCGGTTACAGAAAAGTTGCCGAAGCCGATGATACGGACTTCGTCGCCGCTTTTCAGGGTATCAGAAACGATGTCAAACAGCGCATCAACCGCTTCGCCAGCCTGTGCTTTGGTGAGATCTGCTTTTTCCGCCACAGCAGAGATCAGTTCGTTCTTGTTCATATTATCTTCCTTTTCGGTTCAATCGCAAAAGCTCATGGTCCTTCGCAATGCTTCACCACTAAGAATCAACACACCTTGGGAAATACCAGACGCGGAATGCGACAATCTGGTGAATTGGGTCAGAAATCAAGAGGGAATTTCGCAGAAATCAGCCATTTCTGTGGGTTTAAACAGGAATTAACAGATACAAAACGAAAAAAGGCCCTTCCTACATAGGAAGGGCCTCAATTTTTCATCCATGACACAAAGACCATGAACCAAATCGATCGAAAAAACCCGACCGATTCTGCGGTTTTTAGTGCGCAACCGAGGCGTTTTCCTCATTTTCGGACTTAACGCTTGGGTCAGGCATCTGGCTTTCGTCCCACTCAATCGGCTCCAGTTTTTCAACCAGTGCTTTTTCGAGTACCTGGCCAACATTATTGACCGGAATGATCTCCATGCCGTTTTTAACATTGTCCGGAATATCGACAAGGTCTTTAGCATTTTCCTCAGGGATGAGCACCGTCTTGATGCCACCGCGCAGGGCTGCGAGCAGTTTCTCTTTCAAACCACCAATCGGCAGAACACGACCGCGCAGGGTGATCTCGCCCGTCATCGCAATATCCTTGCGCACCGGAATACCGGTCATCAGGGAAACAATGGCCGTAGCCATGGCGATACCTGCAGAAGGTCCGTCCTTCGGCGTTGCCCCTTCGGGAACGTGAACGTGGATGTCCTTCTTGTCGAACAACGGAGGTTCGACACCAAAGTCCACCGCACGCGAGCGCACGTAGGAGGCTGCAGCCTGAATTGATTCCTTCATCACATCGCGCAAGTTACCCGTTACTGTCATCTTGCCCTTACCCGGCATCATGACCCCTTCGATGGTCAGCAACTCGCCGCCCACTTCCGTCCAGGCAAGCCCGGTGACAACACCGACCTGATCCTCGGCATCGATTTCGCCGAAGCGGAACCGAGGAACCCCAAGGTAATCCTCGATATTCTCGACAGTGACGTCGATCTTGTCGAGTTTCTTCATAATCAGATCCTTGGTCACCTTACGCCCAAGCTTCATCAGCTCACGCTCAAGGTTACGCACACCGGCTTCACGGGTGTAGCGCTGAACGATCAGGCGCAAAGCCTCATCATCAAGGCTGAACTCACCCTCCTTGAGACCATGATCAGACATGGCTTTCGGCAGTAGGTGACGCCGTGCAATCTCAACCTTTTCATCTTCGGTGTAACCGGCGATACGAATGACTTCCATACGGTCCATCAGCGGAGCTGGAATATTGAGCGTGTTCGCCGTAGTGATGAACATCACGTTGGAGAGGTCATATTCCACTTCAAGATAATGGTCCACGAAGGTGCTGTTCTGTTCCGGATCGAGCACTTCAAGCAGAGCCGAAGACGGATCACCACGGAAGTCCATACCCATCTTGTCGATCTCATCGAGAAGGAACAGTGGGTTGGCCTTCTTGGCCTTCTTCATAGACTGGATCACCTTGCCCGGCATGGAGCCGATATAGGTGCGGCGATGGCCGCGAATCTCGGCTTCGTCACGAACGCCACCAAGCGCCATGCGGACAAACTCACGCCCGGTAGCACGTGCGATGGACTTGCCAAGCGAGGTTTTACCAACACCCGGAGGGCCAACCAGACACAGAATCGGGCCTTTCAGCTTGTTCGTGCGCGTCTGCACTGCAAGATACTCGATAATCCGCTCTTTAACCTTCTCAAGGCCATAGTGATCGATATCCAGGACTTCTTCAGCCTTTTCAAGATCAACTTTGACGCGGGACTTCTTGCTCCATGGAATACCCAGCAGCCAGTCGAGATAGTTGCGCACGACGGTCGCTTCAGCGGACATCGGGCTCATCTGCTTGAGCTTCTTGAGCTCGGCCTCGGCCTTTTCCTTCGCTTCCTTGGAAAGCTTGGTTTTCTCGATTGCCTGTTCCAGCTCACGAATCTCGTCCGCACCTTCTTCGGAATCACCCAGCTCCTTCTGAATGGCCTTCATCTGCTCATTCAGATAATATTCGCGCTGGGTTTTCTCCATCTGGCGCTTGACGCGGCTGCGAATTCGCTTTTCAACCTGTAGAACGGAGATTTCACTCTCCATCAGGCCAAGCACCTGCTCGAGGCGTTCAATCACGCTGACGATACCCAGGATTTCCTGCTTCTCCTGAATCTTGATAGCAAGATGGGACGCTACGGTATCAGCCAGTTTGGAATAGTCATCGATCTGGGACACAGCCCCGATCACTTCAGGTGAAACCTTCTTGTTAAGTTTCACATAATTCTCAAATTCGGTCGCAACAGAACGTGCCAGCGCTTCGACCTCAACCCGTTCGCCATCCTCATCATGCAGCACCGTTGCCGTTGCTTCATAAAGATCATCACGTTTGGTAAAGTCGCCAAGCTTAGCGCGGTTCACGCCTTCAACGAGCACCTTCACGGTGCCGTCAGGCAGCTTGAGCAGCTGCAACACGGTTGCGAGCGTACCGATTTTAAAGATGTCCTCTGGGGCAGGATCATCGTCGCCGGCATTCATTTGCGTAGCCAGCAGAATCATCTTGTCAGACTGCATCACCTCTTCCAGAGCGCGAATGGATTTTTCGCGGCCCACAAAAAGCGGAACAATCATATGTGGAAAGACAACGATGTCTCTCAGTGGCAAGACCGGATAAGTATCCGAAGCCATTGGGTTGGCTGCGCCAATCGCAGGTCCTTCGGTCATGCTTTCCTACCTTTCTTGGATCATTGACCCTTCCCGTCAGAGACAGGGTACATCTGCGGCCCTTGGCCCGCAATAAAGCCGATACATAGTCCTACGCTCAAAACAAGCCGTTGGACCAGAAACGTCATCGGCAGATGAACAGGGTGAGACTCACACAAAAACAAAACCGTCTCACGGTACCATTTAGTTGGGGCTTCGCGACACGCTTTTCAAGCCACTCCACAAACCCTTCCCAACTTTGTGAAAAAAGGCTTGCGACAAAGCGGTTTGTCCAGCAGGCGAAGTGTCGGTTTTCCCGTGCAAGAAAAGCGCCAAACACGCATTTTCATACCGACAAAAAAGGCGACCCAAGGCCGCCCTTTGATTTCTTTGAGAAAAAGACCGACCAATCAGGCGGATGTCGGCTCAGCTTCGCTCTTCATATCTCCATAGATATAAAGCGGACGTGCCTCGCCTTTGACCACATCGCCGGAAATGACCACTTCTTCAACACCTTCGAGCCCAGGGAGCTCATACATTGTGTCAAGCAGGATGGCTTCCAGAATGGAGCGCAGACCACGTGCACCAGTTTTTCTCTCGATTGCCTTGCGGGAAACCCCACGCAGAGCTTCATCATGGAATGTCAGGCGAATACCTTCCATTTCAAACAAAGCCTGATACTGCTTCACAATCGCATTCTTTGGCTGGGTCAAAATGGAGACAAGAGCGTCTTCATCCAGATCCTCAAGGGTTGCCAGAACCGGCAAACGACCGACAAATTCCGGTATCAGACCGAATTTGAGCAGATCTTCTGGTTCAAGCTCCTTGAACAGCTCACCTGTGCCGCGTTCATCAGGATCTTCCACTTTGGCCGCAAAGCCAATGGAGCTCTCGACGCCGCGGGCCGAAATGATCTTGTCCAGACCTGCAAAGGCGCCACCACAGATAAACAGGATGTTGGACGTGTCCACCTGCAGGAATTCCTGCTGCGGATGCTTACGCCCACCCTGAGGCGGAACAGACGCCACGGTACCTTCCATGATCTTCAACAAGGCCTGCTGCACGCCCTCACCCGACACATCGCGCGTGATGGATGGGTTATCGGACTTGCGCGAGATCTTGTCGATCTCATCGATATAGACAATGCCGCGCTGGGCCTGTTCGACATTATAGTCGGCGGCCTGAAGCAGCTTAAGAATGATATTCTCGACATCTTCACCAACATACCCGGCTTCGGTCAGGGTTGTTGCATCAGCCATCGTGAAAGGCACATCCAGAATGCGCGCCATGGTCTGGGCAAGGAAGGTCTTGCCGCAACCGGTCGGGCCGATCAGCATGATGTTGGACTTGGCAAGTTCGAGATCAGTTGTTTTCTTGCCGTGAGCAAGACGCTTGTAATGGTTATGAACGGCGACAGAAAGAACCTTCTTCGCCCGGCCTTGCCCAATTACATAATCGTCAAGCACATCGCAAATTTCCTGCGGTGTCGGAATACCGTCCTTGGACTTCACCATTGAAGATTTGTTTTCTTCGCGGATGATATCCATGCACAGTTCAACGCATTCATCGCAGATGAAAACCGTTGGACCCGCAATCAGCTTGCGCACTTCATGCTGGCTTTTGCCACAGAAGGAGCAGTAGAGCGTATTTTTGCTATCACCACCACCAGCCTTGCTCATGTATGTGCCTCTTTTTTCGTTGCAGTCGGCAGTCTCTCATAGATTACCGGCCTTCTAGTTTAAATTGCTCAGCAATGTCTGCAAGCAAAATAAACCCAAACTCCCTGACGTCAGAAGCATAAATTAGCCAAATTCAGCTATATGCCGCCAGATTTATGAAAGCATGTACCCGAAAAGATCAATATAGGTTTAACAGGATCTTTTCGGAATGCCTGAAACCAGCCAGTTTGAATACGTTCAAATACATTGGCTGGATCAACAAGGATCTTAATCCTTGTCTTTTTCTTTTGATTCTTCCGGCGCAAGCGAATTGCGGTTCTCGACAACCTTGTCGACAAGCCCCCAGTCCTTGGCCTCGGTTGCGGTCATGAAATGGTCGCGATCAAGTGTCTTGTCGACGGTTTCATAATCCTGTCCGCAATGCTTTACATAGACTTCATTCAGGCGACGCTTCATTTTCAGAATGTCTTCTGCATGGCGCTGGATGTCAGACGCCTGCCCCTGAAAACCACCGGATGGCTGATGCACCATGATGCGCGCGTTCGGAAGCGCAAAGCGCATATCCTTCTCGCCAGCGCACAGCAGCAGCGAGCCCATCGAGGCGGCCTGCCCCAGACAAAGCGTTGCGACCGGAGGCTTGATGAACTGCATGGTGTCATAGATCGACATGCCTGCAGTAACCACGCCACCTGGCGAGTTGATGTAAAGCGAAATCTCTTTCTTGGGGTTATCCGCTTCCAGAAAAAGCAACTGGGCGCAAACAAGCGCGGCCATATGATCTTCAATCGGGCCCGTGATAAAGATGATGCGTTCCTTCAGGAGGCGTGAATAGATGTCATAGGCGCGTTCACCGCGGTTTGACTGCTCCACTACCATTGGAACCAGATTCATAGTGAGATCGAGAGGATCCTTCATTCGTCTTTCCTTATCAACACCAATTGGGCGCAGGCGTCTTCTACCCTCTGCACCGCACGCCAAACCTTAAACACTAACGCTGAATAAGGCCATCTGGTGACAAGAGCCACCAATTTTCGATCACGCCCAGCAAAAAACGATTCTTTCGCAAAGGCAATGTCAGGCATAGCGCATCCATGCCGTGACTTCTATCCCACCCTTATGAAACGCGCAGTCTGGAACAATCGAGAATCACGAGAACGGATCTTTTTCATTCCATTAGCACTGCGACAATGAATATTTTACTGACAAATACTCAAAGAGTGGGGAATCAGCTGATCTTTATGCCGCACCAAAATCCTATCTGGTAAAAGCGGGGCCTGACCAGTCTATTCACTTTCTAAAATGAATAGATATGGTTAAGCGGGATAAATTCAACATGTTGTAAACAACAAAGACGCCCACCGTCTAAAAACGGCAGGCGTCTTGATCTTCTGTCGAAGGAGTGGTCAGACCTTATTCTTCGTCTTCGGTGACCATTTTCTCCAGCTCTTCCTTGGTTACGGTCTTGTCTTCAACCTTCACCAACTCGAGCAGATAGTCGACAACTTTTTCTTCGAAGATCGGCGCACGAATGGAAGCCAGCGCTTCAGGAGTCTTCGTGTAATATTCGAATACCTGACGTTCCTGACCCGGGAACTGCTGAGCACGCTGCATGATGCCGCGCTGCACTTCTTCGTCGGAAACGGTGATTTCGTTTTTCTCACCGATTTCGGAAAGAACCAGACCAAGGCGAACACGACGCTCTGCGATGGTTTTGTATTCTTCCTTAGCTTTGTCTTCGGTCGTATCTTCGTCTTCGAAGGTTTTACCAGCTTCATTCATTTCAGCTGTAACCTGACGCCAGATATTCTCGAATTCCTGTTCCAGAAGGGTTGGTGGCACTTCAAACTGATGCAGCTCGTCCATTTTGTCGAGCAGCTGACGTTTGACGCGCTGACGGGTCATCTGGCCATACTGGGAAACGATCTGGTCCTTGATCAGCTCTTTGAGTTTATCAAGAGATTCGATGCCAAGCTTGGTAGCGAATTCATCATCCAGTTCCAGCTCGCCCGGAGCCTGAACTTCTTTGACGGTCACTTCGAATTCGGCGTCTTTGCCAGCAAGATGCTCAGCGCCATATTCTTCAGGGAATTTCACTTTGACAACGGTTTCGTCGCCAGCAGCAAGGCCGACGAGCTGTTCTTCAAAGCCCGGAATAAACTGACCGGAACCGAGAACCAGCTGACCATTTTCATCAGCACCACCCTCAAAGGCTTCGCCGTCAATCTTGCCCAGATAGGACATGACAACGCGATCGCCATTTTCAGCTTTGCCTTCTTTGGTTTCGAAAGGACGGGAGCTTTCAGCGATCTGGCCGAGGCGTTCCTCAACTTCGCTATCTTCAACATCCACAACCGGACGCTCGACTTCAACGCCAGAAACGTCAGCCACTTCGATGGTTGGCAGCACTTCATAAATGATGGTGAAGTCCAGATCAGCCTGACCATCCATGATTTTAGCCGCTTCGGCTTCATCTTCGGTCAGTTTATACTGCGGCTGCATGGCCGATTTTTCGTTACGCTCTTCCAGAGTGGTCCGAGTGGTCTCGTTGATCAGCTCCTGGATGATTTCACCCATCAGGGCTTTACCATGCAGTTTACGGACATGAGATGCCGGCACCTTGCCTGGGCGGAAGCCGTTAATTCGGATCTGACCCTTGATTTCATCAATTTTGGCGACCAGCTTGGCTTCGAGATCAGAAGCAGGAACCACGACGTTCAGTTCGCGTTTCAGACCTTCGGACAGGGTTTCAGTGACCTGCATATCAATCTGCTTTCGTTCTTTGTCAAATTCAGTTTGGTTCGAGGCGCGCCAAACAGGTCGAACATTCCAACAGGTTCGGTGCGTCCAATTTCGTATCAATTTGCTGTCGTCAAACAGCCTCACGCCTATCACTAACAACAAAGACAGGCCGCGACGGGGCAAAAGCCTTCCATCGTACGGCCTACACCTGTCTCCTCCTCTTTTCCGATTTGACCTGAAAAAGAGAAGCTATGGTACGGGTGGAGGGACTTGAACCCCCACGGCTCTCGCCACCAGAACCTAAATCTGGCGTGTCTACCAATTCCACCACACCCGCACAGCGCTGCGCCTGTTGCGCCAGCAAATCGAGCGGAGCCTCTATAACACCCGATATGGAAAGCGCAAAGGGAAATTCACAAAAAGTGCAAAATTCCCCACGGCGTTGGGGGTATTCGGTGAGATTTCGACAGAAATGATCTCTGCCGGCAGATGATCCACAGCGTAACAGGCCCCCTGCTCCATATTATCCACCTCAACCATTCACCCAGCAAAGCAAAAGGGATTGTCTAATGATAGCGGCGTAAACCAAGATATGTCCAAGGCTCCCCGATGTGCATCTTGGATCTCTAATAGACAAACGGAATGAGGCCATGCCTACAATCATTGTCATCAATGGACCTGCCGGCGTTGGAAAAAGCACAATTAGTGCGCAACTGGTCGGCGCGCTTCCCAATATGATCTCTAAATCAGGGGATTGCTTGCGCTCCTTTGCTCCCGCCCATGCGCGCGCCCTTCTGGGCGCAGGATCGACCTATCGAGCGGCAGCCGCTCTGATCAACAGCTATCTGACAATGGGCGCAGAAATAGTACTGTTCGACTACATCTTCACCACATACGCACAACTACAAGACTTCCGGCACTTGTTGCCACCCGATGAAAGCTGCACATTCCATATTTTCACCCTGTGGGCGCCGCTCGCCACTGTCGAACAACGAGAAGCCACAAGGCAAAATCGCGAGCGGCTGGGTCCTCAAGTTCAAACCACCTACGAGGCCATAAGAAAAGCCCTACCCGCATTCAGTGATTCTCCGGACCACATCGTGTCCAACACGACCATCCCAGAAGACGCGACCAAACAGATTCTGTCCACCATCAAACTATCAGAGACATCCAAGATCATCTAGAGCAACAGGCATGTGTCTAAGGAAGGGAGGAAGCCCTTCCTCTCGCACTAAAGCGTCAGTCATCGTCGCCGTAGCTCTCCAGATCCGGACCATTCTCATCTGGATCATAATCCTCAAACAGGGCTTCATAGACTTTTGGCAATATCTCGATGAGGTCCTCAGAGATAAGACCAGGACCGAGCGTGGCCCCGGCCTGACTATGCAACCATACGGCAGCTGAAGCAGCATCAAATGCCGGCATGCCCTGCGCCATCAAACCACCAACGATACCAGCCAAAACATCACCGCTCCCCGCTGTCGCCAGATACGGAATGCCTTGCGAGTGAATAACGGCATAACCATCCGGGCTCGCAACCACAGTGTCAGCGCCCTTGAGAATGATAACCGCTCCGGAACGCTGAGACGCCGCGACCGCACAATCAAGTTTGGAAAGCTGCTTCTCCTCCCTCATCCGATAGGAAAGATCCGGGAATAAGCGTGCGAATTCCCCCTCATGCGGGGTTAGAACCAGCCGTCCCGACTGCGCCGCTGGAGAATCACGCATCATGGCCATACTCATGGAGCCAGCCGCTACCCCTTCCGCAAAACAGGTTATTCCGTCGGCATCGAAAAGCAGCCCCATATCGAGTTCCAACGCCTGCTCAATCAAGCGCTGCTGATCGCCCCCCGTCCCGAGCGCCGGTCCGGCCACCAAAATATCACAATCCCGCTTGTCAAAGAGTCCATCCAGAGAACCGGCAATTTTCATTGGCTCGATCATGATGGAGGTCACGTGTTGCGCGACAGACTGAGCAGCCTCTTCCGGCGGGGCCAGAGTTACAAGACCGGCTCCGGCCCTCAGCGCTGCGCGGGCTGCCAGTCGCGCCGCGCCGCTATGCAAGGCATCTCCACTCAGCACGAGACAGTGACCCCGGTGAAATTTGTGATCTGCCAACCGCTCGGCCTGAATGACTTCCAGCGGCTTGAGCGCCTCTGGCCAGTTTCCCAACCACAGAGCCGGCCCATTTTCAAAGGCGCAACAGCCCGTCTCTTCAAGTACATCCGCATCGATACCAATATCGACAACAAGAATCCGCCCGCAAGAGGCCTTACCCGGATAAAGCAGATGGCCCGGCTTCTTTCGAAAGAAGGTAACGGTTTGGTCGGCCCGCACCGCCGCTCCACCGATCTGCCCGCTGGCCCCTTCGACGCCACTGGGCAAATCCACAGACAGAACCGGCAAGCCACTCATATTGAGCGCATCGATCAACTCAGCAATCTCGCCAGTCACTGGCCGATCCAGACCAGCCCCGAACAGGGCATCAATGACGATGTCAGAATCATCCCACAGGCTGGCAGAAAGCGCATAAACCTCATCGCCCCATTCTTCCGCAGCCTGACGTGCATCCCCCTTAAGGTCATCCACTTCCACAGAACAACCGATAATGACGCTCCAGCCTTCTTCTTCCAGAAGCTGCGCGGCAACAAAGCCGTCACCACCATTGTTTCCCGGCCCACACAGAATGCAGACCATGCCCGACGCCCCCGAACCGGTTTTCCGCTCCAGAAGGTCAATCGCAGCAGTGGCTACCGCTTGCCCTGCGCTTTCCATCAACTGGTAGCCGTCCACGCCCCCTTCAATGGTAAGACGATCCGCCTCCCCCATTTGCTTTGGCGTTAGAATTTCAATTGCGGTTTCACTCAGCTCAGACATCCCAGACATTCCTCAATAAGACGACCCTCCAGACATCTGGTGACAGGCCGCGGCAACACGCACTGCGAAGCACTTGACTCTCTTTGGGAATCTATAGCCAGAATTGCGAAACAACAATCACGCATTCCACAATTGCCCGTATTTATCGCTTTCTACAGATCACTCCCCGGCGCAAACAGCACCTCCAGTCCATCACCGGCTCCCCGTTAACAAATTGCCACAACAAAAGAGGCTGCAACGCTGCGTCAAACAGCCCCACAAAGCGCGACATTTAAGAGAGCAATCAGTGCCTTGATATTATGCAAAAGAAGGGTTTTTCGGAAAAAAGTGACCTAAAAGTGACCATTAAAGTCACCGAATTCGCCCCCTAGCCGAAAGGTCTAATGATCAAAATTGCATCAATTGCCTATTTTTACATCATTTCATTTCCCCAAAATGCCTTAAAATTCGACCCTTGGGTACTGGTGAAGGACGGGATTTCCTGCTTTTATTCCGAACAACACAATTGGCACGTAGAATGCATAAATTTTCACAAACCGGAAAGCGGCTGAAGATGTCCCTTGGGGCTTCGGATGACTGAGGCAATCCGGCTCAAAAGTTAACCAGGGTGTGATTGGGCGTTTGCAGATCGATCTCTGGTTGATAGAGGCTCCAAAGCACAAATAGTTTGGGAAAGCGAACAGCCATGAAAAAGATCGAGGCAATTATCAAACCTTTCAAACTCGATGAAGTCAAAGAAGCTCTGCAGGAAGTTGGTTTGCAGGGTATCACAGTGATCGAAGCAAAAGGGTTTGGCCGGCAGAAAGGTCACACCGAACTGTATCGCGGCGCTGAATATGTCGTCGATTTTCTTCCCAAAGTGAAGGTCGAGGTCATCCTCGCCGAAGATCAGGTCGACGATGCCGTGGAAGCCATCCAGAAGGCAGCGCAGACAGGTCGTATCGGCGACGGTAAGATTTTCATCTCCACTGTTGAGCAGGCCATTCGCATTCGTACCGGTGAAACCGGCAACGACGCCATCTAAGACAAGAATACAAAGCCTCTGGCTCTCCCGGCCAGAGACTTACAAAAACACCTTCCAAGGGACAATAAAACACCTTCTAAGGGAACAGTTCAGACTCAAGTGGGAATACGGAACAACGGAGTGCAAGACGTTGGCCTTTTCCTAATTTACAGACAGTAAAGGATACTGGAATGAGCACACCAGCTGAAATCGTCAAGTTGATCTCAGATCAGGACGTCAAGTATGTTGACATCCGTTTTACCGACCCTCGCGGTAAATTGCAGCACGTAACCGTTATTGAAGACCAGGTCGATGAAGACTTCCTCGAAGAAGGCTTCATGTTTGACGGTTCCTCTATCGCCGGCTGGAAATCCATTGAAGCTTCTGACATGAAGCTGATGCCAGACTGCGCAAGCGCTTACATCGATCCGTTCTATGCAGAAAAAACGCTCTGCATTCACTGTTCTGTTGTTGAGCCTGATACGGGCGCTCCTTACGAACGCGACCCACGTGGCACCGCGGAAAAAGCTGAAGCATACCTCAAGGCTTCCGGCATTGGTGACGTTGCCTACTTCGGCCCAGAAGCTGAATTCTTCATCTTCGACGACGTTCGTTATGCCAACACCATGAACAAGGTTTCCTACGAAGTTGACGCAATCGACGCTTCCTGGAACACCGATTCCGAATACGAAACCGGCAACACCGGTCATCGTCCGGGCATCAAAGGCGGTTACTTCCCTGTGAACCCAACCGACTATGCTCAGGACATTCGTTCCGAGATGCTTTCCACCATGAAATCTCTCGGCATGAAAGTTGACAAGCATCACCACGAAGTGGCTTCTTGCCAGCACGAACTGGGCCTGATTTTCGATAGCCTCACCAAACAGGGTGACGAGCTGCAGAAATACAAATATGTCATCCATAACGTTGCTCAGGCATATGGCAAATCCGCCACCTTCATGCCTAAGCCAATCTATGGTGATAACGGCACCGGCATGCACTGCAACATGTCCATCTGGAAAGACGGCAAACCGCTCTTCGCTGGCGACAAATATGCTGATCTGTCCGACGAAGCCCTGTACTTCATCGGTGGTATCCTGAAGCATGCAAAAACCTTGAATGCTTTCACCAACCCATCGACCAACTCCTACAAGCGCCTGATCCCGGGCTTTGAAGCTCCGGTTCTTCGTGCCTATTCTGCACGTAACCGTTCTGGCTGCATCCGTATTCCTTGGACCGAATCTCCAAAGGCAAAACGCGTTGAAGCTCGCTTCCCGGATCCGTCCGCTAACCCGTACCTCTGCTTCTCCGCTCTTCTGATGGCCGGCCTTGACGGCATCAAGAACAAGATCCATCCGGGCGATGCAATGGACAAAAACCTGTACGATCTGCCTGCAGAAGAACTCGAAGGGATCCCAACCGTTTGTGGTTCCCTGCGTGAAGCCATCGAATGCCTCAAGGCTGACCATGACTTCCTGCTGGCTGGCGACGTATTCACCAAAGACCAGATCGACGGTTACATCGAACTCAAGGAAGAAGAAATTCAGCTGTTCGAACACACCCCGCATCCGGTTGAATTCGCAATGTACTACAGCTGCTAATTCCCAGTGCCTGGCGCCGCCAAGCACACTGGAAGCAAAATTAAGAAGGGCCGGTTTTTACCGGCCCTTTTTATTATCGCCGCCTCACTCAGTCCCTTTTACTCAGAGTTAAGCCAAGACTGCAACAATCAGAATCCTCATATTCTCTCACGTTATTGACAATCCAAGATGCGCCACCAAAAGCGAAGCCTGCAAAATGCCAGTCACAGCGAAGCACTGGAAAAACTCAAGGAATACAAAGATGTCAACATCCCACCGGTGGATAGTTTGGCTGGCATCGCCGAATTGTTCATTCAAGAAGCGGGCATAAACCTTACGGCCTTACCGATGCTCACCCAATCGCTACAAGGTCTCCAGAAAAAATCAAAGGATTCTCTTGGTGCCATCTGCGCATTTGACCTCCAGCATACTAAAGGCTTGTCCAGATTATCATTCATAGTCGAGACTGAGTGGAACTATCTGTTGTTAGAAACAATTGATCCGACCACACGCACTGTGTCCTGCCAACATCTCAAATTGAAGATCCATCTTGACGATCCAAAGCGAATGAAACGCGAGGGTCAAAAAATAGTCCAGGCCTTCAGAAAATTCAAAGGCTCCCGTCAAGGAACGAGCCTCCGTACTTACCTACGCAGATTGCTAGGTGGCAACTAAACCTGAGAGATTATTAGCCATCGAGACTCAAGCCTCTTCCATTGCCTGCCAGCCATGGAGCATTTTGCGTGCGCCCCAGTCATAGGTGAAATAATATCCCGCCGGTGGCGGAGTAAATTCAGCCCCGATGCCCTGCCCGGCCAGATAGCAGAAGAGCAGCGCACCAACGCGCCCATGACCAACCATCAGGACATCTCCGCGCATGCCACTGGTCAGCACCCGTTCCATTGCAGAAAGATAGGCAGCTGCGATACGGTCCTGCGCATCCATAGCATCCTCGCCCGGCGCCGCACCCTGATCCTCATATGCCGAAAAAAGCCGTTTCAATCGCCCCACCAAACCAAACTGAGGTAATGCGCCCGTCACCAGATTATCGCTTTCATCCATGTCCGCATCAATACTGGGAAGAATAGACAAGCGATCCCCTATAATGGATGCTGTCTGGCGAGTCATGGCGTGAGAACTGGAGAAAATATAGGACGTGCCATCCAGCAGGCCGCTATTTGCAAGAGCCTCGGCACGCGCACGCGCATCGTCATCAAGCGCACAGGCGCTCTGAGAAAGAGACAAATTGTCCAGACTTTGTGGGTGGATAAGGTATCGAACCAACATGAAGAATGCTCAACCGGTCGGGGCTGCGCACCAGATCGGCAAAACAGCGCGGCCCTAGATCAAAAGGAAGAACAAGGCAAGAAAACATGTCGCCGTAGCATTAAGCCATGGGGACATACCTGAGACATCCTGATATTGCATCCGCGCTCTGTCGGCCCTGTAGAGGCTTGATTTCAACTCAAATACCGACGTTCGCAGATTGTCAATTTCAGCCTCAACCTGTTCCATGAAATATCCGTTTGTTTTGTCCCCATACGTTCCAAACTTAAGGGGCAAATAGTTAACAAAGATTAACCATGATTTGAAACTTTTCACACCTGTCCCGATCAGGTCTCGCTCACCAGCCACAAAAGAGCCCTGCATGCTCAAAGCACGCCAAACAGAGGGGCTCATGGCCCCCTTTCTGCTCGTAAAAGGCCTGATTTCTGCGAGGATTCACATTTCCTTGCAGCGAACACTTGACCAGTGCCCCTTAGCCAAAGACATTGTGGAAACGATTAAGAGCCTGATTCGCGCCGTTTATTGCGCATCATTCGCACTTGCGAACAGCCCGAAAACTGTTAAGACCGAACGAAAAGGATCGGTAGCGTTCATTTGTTCCGTTACCGAGCCCGTAACTGTCCTGTCGGAAACGAAGAGTAGTCTATGTCTGCGTCTGACGATCTTTTTGCCTCTGTGCCAACACCCAAGGGCGGCACTCCCGCCCCCAAAGCCGCCCCTGCGGCTCCGGCCACCCCGAAACCAAAATCCGGGAACAATAGCCCGGCGTCGGTTCCTGGGGTAAAGGCCGACTATACAGCAGCAGACATTGAAGTTCTCGAAGGGCTGGAGCCCGTACGCCGTAGACCCGGCATGTATATCGGTGGTACCGACGAAAAAGCGTTGCATCACCTGTTTGCCGAGATCATCGACAACTCCATGGACGAAGCCGTCGCAGGCTATGCCTCATGGATTGAAGTTGAGCTTTTGCCGGACAACGTGATCACCGTCACAGATAACGGACGCGGCATTCCGGTCGATCCGCATCCGAAATTTCCCAACAAGTCGGCGCTGGAAGTCATCCTGACAACTCTGCATGCGGGCGGCAAATTCGATTCTGCCGTATATGAGACATCTGGTGGTCTGCATGGCGTGGGCGCATCCGTCGTCAATGCGCTTTCAGAGAGCATGGTGGTGGAAGTTGCCTCCAACAAGAAGCTCTATCGCCAGAGCTTCTCCCGCGGCATTCCTACCGGCGCATTGGAGCTGCTCGGCGACGTGCATAACAGGCGCGGCACCAAGGTCACCTTCAAGCCGGACCACGAGATCTTCGGCAAGAAACTCCGCTTTAAACCAGAGCAGTTGCTCAATATGGCGCGCTCCAAGGCCTACCTTTTCGGCGGCGTTGAAATCCGCTGGTCCTGTGCACCGGAATTGCTGGAGCACAGCCCGGAGGTTCCACCAAAGGCAACCTTCCATTTCCCCGAAGGGCTGAAGGATTATCTGGCGGCCACCCTTGGCAAGACCAATCTCGTTACTCAGGAAATCTTCGCCGGCCGCACCGAAAAGTCAGCCGGTCACGGCGCCGTGGAATGGGCTGTTTGCTGGTTTGGTGGCGATGGCTTTTTCAATTCCTATTGTAACACCGTGCCAACTCCCGAAGGCGGCACCCATGAAAGCGGCCTGCGCACAGCCTTGTTGCGCGGCCTTAAAAACTATGCCGAACTGACCAGCAACAAGAAGGGCACCCTGATCACCGCAGACGATGTGATGACCAGCGCTGGCGCCCTGCTCTCGGTCTTCATTCGCGAGCCCGAATTTGTTGGTCAGACCAAGGATCGTCTCGCAACCACTGCCGCTACGCGCATTGTCGAGCAAGCCGTTCGAGACCAGTTCGACCACTGGCTGACCAATGCCCCCCAGCAGGCCAACCGCCTTCTTGACTGGGTCATTGACCGCGCGGAGGAACGTCTGCGTCGTCGCAAGGAAAAGGATGTCAGCCGCAAATCGGCCGTGCGCAAACTGCGTCTGCCGGGCAAGCTGGCCGACTGTTCGCAAAATGCCAAGGGCGACACCGAACTCTTCATCGTGGAGGGCGATTCAGCTGGTGGCTCTGCCAAACAGGCCCGTAACCGCACCACGCAGGCCGTTCTGCCATTGCGCGGCAAGATCTTGAATGTCGCCAGTGCCTCCAGCGACAAGCTCCACGCCAACCAACTGCTGGCTGATCTGGTTCAGGCGCTGGGCTGTGGCACCCGCAAAAACTACAATGATGACGATCTGCGCTATGATCGCGTCATCATCATGACGGATGCTGACGTCGACGGGGCCCATATTGCGTCTCTATTGCTCACCTATTTCCAGCGGGAGATGCCGCAACTGATCCATAACGGACATCTGTTTTTGGCCATTCCGCCGCTATATCGCATCAGTCAGGGCGGCAAGACGCTTTATGCCAGAGACGATATGCACAAGGATGAGCTGCTTGACAAGGAATTCAAGGGCAAGGGAAAAATCGAGATCGGGCGCTTTAAAGGTCTGGGTGAAATGCGCTCTGACCAGCTCAAGGACACAACGATGGATCCCAAGAACCGGACATTGCTGAAAGTTCAGATCGTTGATATGATTCCGGGACAAACGAAGGAAGTCGTAACCCGTCTGATGGGGAACAAACCCGAAGCCCGCTTTGAATTCATTCAGGAAAATGCCGAATTTGCGACCGATCTTGACATTTAATGCAAAGGCTTCGGCCTTTCTGCTGATCATGACAGCCGCATTTTGCCTTTCGCCCTTGCCGGGGAGAGCCGCCGACAACAATCTGCCCCCTTATGAGCAGAATCTCAGACGTTTGAGCTCAATCGTTGGCGCTCTCATGTATCTTGATCCTCTATGCAACGGCAGCGATCCCAAAGACTGGTATTTTCAAATGGCAGCCTTGCTGGAAGCCGAAAATGCCGACGACGCCCGAGCGCGGCAACTTAAAGATCACTTCAACAAGAGTTACCTCGCCTACTCAAAGACTTATAGAAGTTGCAATGATCAGGCCCGCAAGGCAACCCGCCTTTATCACACCGAAGGCCAATCCCTGCTCGCAACGCTGAAGCTGAAACACGCGCGTTAACCATATAGGTTAAATCCTCAGGAAAACCTTAACCTTTCGGTAAGGAATTGCCCGCAGATCCGCAGAATCTGCTATCCCTTGGATATTGATAACAGAATCAACATCTTGGGATTCCACCCGCGACACCGCGCGTAAGCCTCGATAAAAATGGCCCGCGTCTTGCGATAAAATCCCCGGATAAAGACAAACACTCGTTCCGAGGAGACGCGCATCTATGGCCGACCAAACAATCGTGAATCAAGGCTCTGCCCCGGAAAAAGACATGCGCGAAATCGACAAGCAGAAGCAGCAAGCGCTGTGTATTCTTGGCGATTTATGGGATCAGGCGTCTGATGACGGCATGAATATCGATTGTCTGGCGCACGCAGCCCTGTTTCAGGCACTCAGCAGCCTCGTTCTGGCATATGGCGAAGAAACCGTCGCCGAATTCTGTTCGGATTTGCCAGACAGGATCCTTTGCGGCGACTACACACTGGATCGACGCATTCAGTAAAAGTCGCGGAAAGCCCGACCGGCTCCCCTTTTTGCGCCTTGCGCGAGGAGTTTGTGCTTGCAAAGACATCAGGGCACGCTAACAATCATCAGACCGCACGCAGGCAGAAACACTTGTGACAAAGTTCGTGAGCCTTCCTTTGCAAAGGAAGGCAGAAGAAACGACAAGGTCTGGCATGACGCTTCAGTTATACAACAAAAGGCCCTTCAGTCTGGTGCTTTTGTCCTTGGCACAGGGGATCGTGCTGGGCACGGCCCTAATCATGTTGTCGCAACACTCGGCCATTGCAGCAAGCGGCGTGACCATCAATGGCGTGGTTCCCCAGCCAGACTATTCATCCTCCAGTCAGGGATATCCTTATTCGAGTGGTCCCGTAGGGTCTCGAGCGACCGTGAATGGTCGCTCTATCAAGGAAATGGGTGGCAAGACCTACTCCAGCACCCCTGCGCAAGGTCCAGTCATTTTACGAGACCTTGGCGCCCTGCCCCTGCCAGTCTGGCGCATGGCAAAAGCCATTTTCGAAGCCAGCCAAGAAGACAGCCTTGATGCCTTGCGCATGCCAATCGAAATGAACGAAATGCCTCCCAGCTTCGGCGCAGCAGCCGCCAGCAGCCGCGATCCCGTTGCGCAGCTACGCAGCCTTTCCCAAAGCGGTGAAGATGAGGAAATTCTCAACGCGCTTTTTGATACACTGACCAGTGGCTTTGTGCATGTAGGGCGGGGTTCGCCCTATGAGGCCTATGTCTGGCCCTATTTCGCGCACTACCCGATATCCTCTCTCGACACAGCACAAAGAGAAGAATTACGCCAGCTCTTGCCGCCAGATGCCTACCAGCAAACCATACAATCTGGGCAATATGCCTATTATATACTTGGCATTAGCCCTGATGGTGTCTGGCAATATTTCTTCAAAGAGCAATAATCAGCTAGTCTAGCGACAAATTTTGACTTTTCAGCTCTTGAAATAGCCGCTAATCTTGCCATATCAGAAATTGCACCTGCCAATAGCATTTATTTTTTATCGAACGCATTTCTTGATAGGCACGGGAACACGGCATGAGACGGTCAAAGGATCCAAGGAACAAGCGACTCTTAGCGCCCCTTCATGCCAATCGCCATGAACAATATAAGCGCAAGAAGCACAGCCTAAAGCCCCATCAATCCCAGAGTTACGGCGACGTTGTACGGCGTACATTCTTCTTTCAGCTCAGACTAGCTGCAGACAACCTGCGTGATTTGATGCTAAGCCCGATCGCTATCGTGGCGGCGTTGCTCGGCCTGCTACGCCCAAGCGACCCATCTTGGGCGCTGGATCGTCTGATGCTTTTTGGCCGCGCAACGGATCGCTGGATCAATCTGTTTGAAGAAGTGGACAAGGATACGCCCGATCACTCCGGCCAAACCCTTGACGATCTGCTTGATAATGTCGAAAACAAAATCAAGACGAAACTTGATCCGGAAACCCCGGCAGAAGAGTCTTCCTGGGCCAGTTGCTTTGAGGCTTTTCAAGCTTCGCAACAATCGCGCAAATGATATAGTCACTTTTTACAACAGCAGGTTTTACTGCGCCCAATTGAAATTTGGGGAAAATTGTCCAATTTCCAGTTTTAGCATCTCAAATAAACCGTATTTGCCGCATTGCATTGACAAATTCGCTCAAAATCGTATGGTTCCGCCAACTTCTAAAACCTATGCACGTTTTCAGTTTTACTTAATTATGAGAATTACCGAAAACGCAGCGCAACAATTGGTTCCATCATCTGATGAATTTTTCGGATCTAGGTCTGAGTGAAAAAGTGCTCGCAGCAGTAAAATCTGCTGGGTATGAAAAGCCAACCCCAATTCAAGAACAGGCAATTCCTCATGTCCTTGCCCGCAAGGATGTTCTAGGGGTGGCTCAAACCGGTACGGGCAAGACAGCCTCTTTCACGCTTCCAATGCTCTCGTTACTGGAGAGCGGCCGCGCAAGAGCGCGCATGCCACGCACTCTCATTTTGGAACCAACCAGAGAATTGGCCGCTCAGGTCGAGCAGAGCTTTTCCTCTTACGGTCAGAACCATAAACTGACGGTAGCCCTTCTGATTGGTGGTGTATCCTTCGCCGAACAGCTCAAAAAGCTGGATCGTGGCGCAGACGTACTGATCGCGACCCCGGGCCGCCTTCTGGACCATTTCGAACGGGGCAAATTGCTGTTGACCGGCGTTGACACCTTTGTTGTCGACGAAGCTGACCGCATGCTGGATATGGGTTTCATTCCCGATATTGAGCGGATTTGTAAACTTCTGCCTTTCACCCGTCAGACCGTTTTCTTCTCTGCGACCATGCCAAAGGAAATTCAGCGCTTGGCTGATCAATTCCTGCATAATCCAGTAAAAGTGGAAGTCGCTCCGGCGGCCTCAACCGCAAAAACGATCACCCAGCGCCTCATCTCCTCCGGTTCCAAACCGTGGGACAAACGCGCCGTTCTTCGGTCTCTCATCAATGACGCCAAAGATCTGACCAACGCGATTATCTTCTGCAACCGCAAGCGCGATGTTGCAACTGTGTGTCGTTCGCTCAACAAACATGGCTTTAATGCCGGTGCGCTTCATGGCGATATGGATCAGACCTCACGCATGACGACATTGGATGGTTTCAAGAATAATGAAATCACCCTTCTGGTTGCTAGCGACGTGGCCGCTCGCGGATTGGACATCCCAAGCGTCAGCCATGTCTTCAACTTCGATCTGCCAACCCACGCGGAAGATTATGTCCATCGCATCGGCCGCACCGGTCGCGCGGGGCGCGAGGGCGTTGCGATCTCAATCGCGACAAAGGCCGACAAAAAATATCTCGATGCCATCAAATCCCTGACCGGAGATGAGGTGGAATGGATAGGAGACATCGACTACTCCTCTCACTCTTCCGAGGATGACGAACAGGATCAGGGCAAGTCTCGCAAACCACGCCGCAGCCGTGGCAAGGCCAAGGCAGACTCAGCCAAACAAGAAGAGCAGCCTAAAGAGAAGGCAGAAAAGCCGCAGCAAAAAGAGGAAGTTTCAGCCAACAAGGATGAAGCGCCGGCTCAACAGAGCAGCGGACGAAGAACCAGCAACACACGCTCTGACCGTACAGATCGCTCTGACAACAATGCGCGCAACAACAGAGGCCGATCCAAGGATCGTGGCGACAGGCAAGTGATCGGAATGGGTGATCATGTTCCCGCATTCCTGCTTCAGCCCATCCGCCCGCCCAAGAGCAAAGCGCAAAAGAACGGCACAACGGATTGAAGCTTTGCTCGCGATGATAGCATTAAAGGTTGCTGTCTTGGCAAGCAAACCACCTGCCCGTTGCAGATGAGTTAACTATAACTAACAAAAACCCCGGTCTTCCGGGGTTTTTATTTATTCTATGTAAGAAAAAACAGATCCCATTTTCCCTCTTAAGCTGTATTAGCCAAGTGTTCAAGCATAGTCAAAGATGCATTTTTAGGCTTATGTGAAGCGAAAGGCCACCATATTTAACGTCGTTTTAAGCCTTGCCCGACTACTATTGGGCAAAATTTTGGGGCGAACCGAGGGGATTGCGTGACCAGTCACGCAGCAAACGCAATGGACAATAGCGATTTCAAACGCACATATATTTATGGTGAGTCTGCGCTGGGAAATCTGAAAAAAAATCAGATGCCGGCTTACCCTCGCAATTATGAAATCTGGTACACCTATGCTGCCGGTTTTAATCGTGGATTGAACAAAGCAATCAACGACATTCTAAGAACAAATGGGTCCATTACGCTCTCGCAGCTTGATACGATCTATAATGAACATTTGGCTCCGAGCCGTTTGGGCGATCGCGTTGACGAAGTTGGTGGGAAAATTTCGAGCGAGATCCGGTCCATTGTACGTGAAGTCGAAGGCTATATTTCAGCCACCAGCCAGTATGGCGATGCCCTCATGGGCGCGTCACACAATCTTTCCAAGACAGAAGACCGGAATGTCATCCGCGAAATCGTATCTCAGTTGATTAATTCAACGAAAGAAGCCGAAGAACAGAACCGGACATTGAGTGAGCAACTCGCTGCATCTCAGGCTCAGGTTCAACAGCTTAGAGAATCTCTGGATACTATCCGATATGAATCCCTGACCGATGATCTGACGACTCTGGCCAATCGCAAGCATTTCGACCGTTCGCTCGAGCAGGCCATGGAAGAAGCTGTTGAGAATGATGAACCCCTCTCACTGCTCATGACCGACATCGATCATTTCAAAAAATTCAACGACACCTATGGTCACCAAACCGGCGATCAGGTGCTTCGTCTGGTTGCCGTGGCCGTGAAACAGAATGTCAAAGGCCGTGATGTTCCCTGCCGTTATGGCGGAGAAGAATTTGCAGTTGTGCTGCCAAACACCAATTTGAGACAGGCAGTGGCTGTAGCTGAAAGCATCCGCAAAGCGGTCATGGCGAAAGAACTCATCAAGCGCTCCACTGGCGAGAATCTGGGACGCATTACGATTTCCATCGGCTGTTCCACTCTCTCCAAGGGTGACACGATGCAAGATTTGATCGAACGGGCAGACCAATCTCTCTATACGGCAAAACGCGGCGGACGCAATCTTGTCAAATGCGAAACCGATCCGGATGTCAATCTGCTACTGGATGAAACCGGCGTTGCCTGAACCCGCACATACACGGAATAAGCAAAAAGCGGCCATTGGCCGCTTTTTTCATGGGCTCTAAGGCACTCCAGCGATCCAATAGCGCGCGCTCTGGGTTAAGCGTGGCTCTTCATCGCTTCCAGAGCAGACGGATCCACAGGGGTCAGTTCCACCGATTCACCGCAGCCGCAAGCCGAAGTCTGGTTAGGGTTATTAAATGTGAGCCCCGAGCGGAACTTGGTCTGCTCATAGCCCAGCTCTGTGCCCAATAAAAACAAAACGGCCTTAGGGTCAACAAACACTGAGACACCCTTGTCTTCGACAAGATCGTCAGCTGGATTCACGTCGGTCACCTTGTCCAGAACATATTCCATACCGGCACAGCCACCATTCTTCACACCGATGCGGATGCCCTTCACCGGTTCATCAGATGCATTGACAACAGAGCGGATAAAATCGGCCGCTTCGTCGGAAATGGTCAGAACCTGAAATTTGCCAGCCATGGCGGCACCTTCTTTCATATATCTGTCGCATCATTGCGTTGGCATCAAAAGCTCAACGACATTCATCTCGTGGACAGGTCTATCGCAGGCCACAAGCGACATCTCCCCATCCGGGAAGATGACGATTGCACCCTCTGGCGACACCGGACCTGAACGATCATCTGACGCCAACCGCCAGTCGATCAGTACCAGTTTATCGCAATCTTGGCTTCTTCGCTCATGCGATCCGGCGTCCAGGGGGGATCAAACACCATATTGACCTTGACGATCCCCACTCCGGCGACCGAACTGACGGCATTTTCAACCCAGGACGGCATCTCACCGGCAACCGGACAGCCCGGCGCAGTCAGCGTCATATCAATCTCTACATTCCGGTCATCATCGATATCCACCCGATAGATCAGACCGATTTCATAGATGTCAGCCGGAATTTCCGGATCATAAACAGTTTTAAGCGCCTCGACGATGTCCGCACTCAGTCGCTCTAGTTCATCGATCGGAATGCCCGAAGCGGGAGCCATACTCGGGGCATTTGGCTCTTCTGCCTCACTATTGCTCACTGTCTCACTCATCATTATGAACCCATTTCTCTATTTCTACCCTTGGCCGCGCCAAAGAAAATCAAACCTCGAGGCGCGCTTACGAGAAGAAATCCCGCGCCTTGTCCAGTGCCTGTGCGAGAATGTCGATCTCAGCTTTGGTGTTATAAAGTCCGAACGAAGCGCGACAGGTAGACGTCACCCCATACCGGCTCATCAGTGGTTGGGCACAATGGGTGCCCGCACGCACGGCAACACCTGCCCGGTCAATGACCATCGAAACATCATGCGCGTGAATGCCTTCCAGCTCAAAGGAGATGATTGCCCCCTTGTCTCTGGCAGTTCCGAAAATGCGCAGCGCGTTGATAGCACCCAACTTTTCATGAGCATAGGCCCGCAATGTCTCTTCATGCGCTGCGATTTTATCGCGCCCTATACTATCCATATAGTCAAGCGCGACGCCCAATCCAATAGCCTGAACAATCGGCGGGGTGCCGGCTTCAAATTTGTGCGGCGCCTCACCATAGCTTACGCCGTCCAGCGTGACATCCTTGATCATCTCGCCGCCGCCCATGAAGGGAGGCATAGCATCAAGCAATTCCGCCTTGCCGTAAAGCGCGCCAATACCTGAAGGTCCATAGAGCTTGTGACCCGTGATGGCGAGGAAATCCACGTCGAGATCCTGCACATCAATCGGCATATGCACCGCGCTCTGGCTGGCATCCACCAACACCTTGGCGCCTGCCGCATGAGCCTTCTTGATCACGTCCTTAACCGGCACAATCGTGCCGATAGCATTGGACATCTGCGTAATGGCAACGATCTTGGTCTTGTCCGTCAGGAGCTTTTCAAACTCTTCCATCAGGAAGTTGCCATCCTCATCCACCGGCGCCCATTTGATCACAACACCACGCTGTTCGCGCAGGAAGTGCCAGGGCACGATGTTGGAATGATGCTCAAGGATGGAAATGATCACCTCATCGCCTTCTTCCAGAACCATGCCGCCATAGGAATGGGCCACAAGATTGATGGCTTCGGTTGAAGAGCGGGTGAATATGACATTGTCTACCGAAGGAGCATTGAGAAAGCGGCGCACGGTTTCGCGCGCAGCTTCAAATTTATCCGTCGCAAGATTGGAGAGGAAATGCAGCCCCCTGTGCACGTTGGCATATTCGTTCGAATAAGCCTCGGCGATGGCATCGATTACGACCTTCGGCTTCTGCGCCGATGCGCCGTTATCGAAATAAACCAATGGCTTGCCGTAAACTTCCCGCGAAAGAATAGGGAAATCTACGCGAATAGCCTCAACGTCATAGCCTTCGCTTGCGGCCACCTGAGGGGAATGCATCATGGTCCTATTTCCAATTCTGGGCACTCATAAAAGAGTGCCCTTCTTATATTAACTATGCGTCACTCGGAAAGACCAAGACGGTCCAGAATATAGCCTTCCAGAGCTTCTACGAATTGATCGTTGGAAACATTTTCGATCGCTTCCGCGAGGAAAGCCATGACCAACATTTTCTTGGCCAAATCCTTGGGAATACCGCGTGATCCCAGATAGAACAGAAGGTCTTCATCCAGGTCACCACAGGTTGCCCCATGCCCACAGACAACGTCGTCAGCATAGATTTCCAACTCTGGCTTGTTGTTGAAGGACGCATCCTCAGACAGCAACAAGGCTTGGCTCATCATCTTAGCGTCGGTCTTCTGCGCATACTGGCGCACGATGATCTGCCCCTGGAACACACCTTCAGCCTTGTCATCAAGAACCGTACGATATTGTTCCTTGGAATTGCAGTTTGGTACCGCATGATCCATCTTAAGCGTAATATCGCTATGCCGCTTGCCGTTGACCAGCGAAGCACCAAACAGATCGGCATCGCTATATTCTCCGAGCATCGCAACGAAAGACTGGCTACGCACGAACTGCCCACTGGCAGACAGGGTGAAATGTTCAAAATGCACATTACCCCCGACTGTCGCCGTGGTAGACCCCAGATGGATCGCCTGATCCCCCTCGTTGATGATGCGCATAACATTCAGCTTGACGTCATCCGCGATGCGATAGTCAATGGCACTGTTGAGCTGATAGGCTGCCGCATCGCCAACAAAGGTTTCGATGATACCAACCTTTGCGCCCTTGCCGATAACGACGCGGTTACGCAAGGTGGCAAGACCACCGCCCAGCATCACATGACGAATTTCCAGTGGCTTAGCCAGGTCTGCCCCTTCAGCGATTTCCACGATCACCCCATCCTGCAACAGGGCAGTGTTGAGAGACAGCGCGATATCGCCTTTGGCAATTTCCGGGTCATCCAGCACAAAGTCGCCAGCCTGCAACGCATCCGAAACGGATCGCACAGTAACGGAATCCTCAAGCTCGGACAGGTCTGACAGTTCTGCACTGAAGCAGCCATTGACCAGCACGAGCTGGATCTTGTCGACAGACTTAAGAATGCCCGACCCAGACAGATTTTCCCTTGCTGTGGCCGCATCGACCGGTTCGGCAAGAGCCAGATCAGACGGCATCACCCGCTTGAGGTCGGAATATTTCCAGTCCTCAACGCGACGGGTCGGCAAACCATTCTGCTCGAAAGCAGAAACAGCAGCCGAACGCAGGGACGAAAAGTCCGAATTACCAGGCAGATTTTCCTGCGCTGCTTTCAACAGGCCTTCCAGCGCTTCATCAGCAGCCGTTTTGATTGTAGGTTTCGTCATAAGTCTCCTCCCAATCAAGCCGCAGCTTCGCCGGTGAACTCTGCATAGCCTTTTTCTTCCAGCTGCAGAGCAAGATCCTTATCGCCGGATTTGACGATTTTGCCCTGATACATCACATGCACAACGTCAGGAACAATATAGTTGAGCAAACGCTGATAGTGGGTAATGACCAGCATGGAGCGCTCAGGCGATTTCAAGGCATTCACACCATCAGAGACGATCCGTAGCGCATCGATATCAAGGCCGGAGTCGGTCTCATCGAGGATACAGAGCTTTGGCTCAAGCAGGGCCATCTGCAAAATCTCGTTACGTTTCTTCTCGCCACCCGAAAAGCCCACATTGAGCGGACGGCGCAGCATTTCCTGCGTCACATTGAGCTTTGCGGAAAGCTCCTTGACCTTCTTCATGAAATCCGGGGTTTTCAATTCCCCCTCACCGCGAGCCACGCGCTGGGCGTTCAGAGCGGTCTTGAGGAAAGTCATGTTGGCAACACCGGGAATTTCAATCGGATATTGCATGGCAAGGAACAGGCCCACAGCGGCACGTTCATGGGGTTCCATTTCCAGCACATTCTCGCCGTTGAAGAGGATTTCCCCTTCGGTAATTTCGTAGTCATCCTTGCCCGCCAGCACATAGGAGAGCGTGGACTTACCAGAGCCGTTCGGGCCCATGATGGCATGGATTTCGCCTGCATTGATGGTAAGGTCGATACCGCGGAGGATTTTGTTGCCTTCCACTTCGGCATGAAGATTTTTGATTTCCAACATCGTTTTGTTTCCTTTGGGGCGTCGCCTCTCAGGCTTCGCCATCCCAGTAATCATAAGTGTCCCAAGCCCGCGCTACGGGGCCAGATACGGCCAGAGCTCATCGTTTCATGAAAGATGAAACGCGCTTAGCCAACTGATCCTTCTAGAGAAATATTGATCAACTTCTGCGCTTCGACGGCAAATTCCATCGGCAGCTGCTGGATCACATCCTTCACGAAACCGTTGACAATGAGCGCCACAGCCTCTTCTTCGCCAATGCCACGTGCCTGACAATAGAACATCTGGTCATCGGAGATTTTCGAGGTTGTCGCCTCGTGCTCAAAGATGGCAGATGCGTTCTTGCTCTCCACATAAGGCACCGTATGCGCACCACACTGATCACCGATCAGCAAGCTGTCACACTGGGTGAAGTTACGTGCGCCAGAGGCTTTCTTGTGCGCGGACACCAAACCACGGTAGGTGTTGTTGGACCGCCCGGCGGAAATGCCCTTGGAGATGATGCGGGAAGAGGTATTCTTACCCAGATGCGTCATCTTGGTGCCACTGTCGATCTGCTGATAACCGTTGGAAATGGCAATCGAGTAGAATTCGCCAGTGGAATTTTCGCCACGCAGAATGCAGCTAGGATATTTCCATGTGATGGCGGAACCGGTCTCGACCTGGGTCCAGGAAATCTTGGAGTTTTTCTCACGGCAATCACCGCGCTTCGTCACGAAGTTATAGATGCCGCCCTTGCCTTCGCTATCGCCCGGATACCAGTTCTGGACCGTCGAATATTTGATCTCGGCGTCTTCCAGAGCAATCAGCTCTACCACAGCAGCATGAAGCTGGTTTTCATCACGCTGAGGGGCCGTGCATCCTTCCAGATAGGACACATAGGAGCCCTTGTCTGCGATGATTAGCGTACGCTCGAACTGGCCCGTATTCTGCTCATTGATACGGAAATAGGTAGACAGCTCCATCGGGCAGCGCACCCCTTCGGGCACATACACGAACGACCCGTCGGTAAAGACCGCGCTGTTCAGAGTTGCATAGAAGTTGTCCGAAACCGGCACCACAGAAGCAAGATACTTCTTGACCAGTTCGGGATGCTCGCGGATGGCTTCCGAAATGGAACAGAAGATCACGCCAGCCTTCTTGAGCTCTTCCTTGAAGGTCGTAGCCACAGACACCGAGTCAAACACGGCATCGACAGCAACCTTGGAATATTGGCGGTTCTCTTCGGTTACACCAGCCAGAATCTCCTGCTCTTGCAGAGGAATACCCAGCTTCTCATAGGTTCTAAGAAGTTCAGGATCCACCTCATCAAGGCTTTTGGGGCCTTCGGCAACCTTCGGTGCGGAATAATAATAGATATCGTTGAATTTGGGTTTGGGATAATCCAGCTTGGCCCATGTCGGCTCTTCCATGGTCAGCCAACGCCGGTAGGCATCCAAGCGCCATTCCAGCATCCATTCAGGTTCTGCCTTCTTGGCGGAAATGAAGCGGATTACGTCCTCATTCAGTCCGATTGGGGCCTTGTCGGATTCGATCTCCGTCACAAAGCCATATTTATACTGGTCAACGTCGATCTGCTTGACTTGATCGACCGTCTCCTTAACAGCAGCCATTTGCTACTCCATTCCTGAGCGGTTTCAAAGACCGCCGGTCATAGGGCTGCTCGCCCAGTTTCCTGCACTATCGTGGATCCAACACTGGTCTGTTGGCAAAGCAAAAATGTCCAGAGATGCCCGATCGCAGTTTTTAACTCATCTCTTTTTTGCCCTGATGCCGCCAGCCCCGGACCAGCAGCACACCCGTTTTGATATCCATGCGCGTCTCTATCACGCAAGAAGATCAATTCCATGATCTCTATATAAGCGCGCTCACAGCGCCTTCTCAATGCCTCTTAAACTATTTTTTGAGTTTTTGACGCATATTTGCCCAAGAGCCTCAATAAGTGCATCGATTTCAGGCTCTTTGCTGTTCCAGCCAAGGCTCATCCGGATCGCAGAGCCTGCAACTTTAGTCCCATACCCCATCGCCAATAGCACATGTGAGGCCGAGACCTTGCCTGAAGAGCAGGCTGATCCGGAACTCACGGCAACACCTGCAAGGTCAAGACGGATCAGCGCCATTTCGCCTTTCGTACCCGGAATGGCGAACTGGCTTGTGTTCCCGACCCTTTCAGCATCGGCGCCAAAAATCACGACATCAGGATCCAACGCCCGCAGTTGATCTTCGAAGCGATCACGAAGGGCCGCCAACCTTCCGAATCCATCGGACTTGTGCAAGTCTTCACCCGCAGCCTGACAGGCAACGCCAAATCCGACGATACCAGCCACATTCTCTGTCCCGGCCCTTAGGCGATTCTCTTGCGGACCACCCGTAATCAGGGGCTCAGGCTCGGTTCCTTCATGCGCCATGATCAAGGCACCAACCCCTTTTGGGCCACCGAGCTTGTGCGCAGAGAGCGAAAGACTACTGCAGCCAAGCTCGGTCATATCCAATGGAATACGACCTGCTGCCTGCACGGCATCAAGATGGAAATAGGCGTTGAATTCTTCCGCCAGAGCCGCGATCTCGGCGATCGGCTGAATGACGCCCGTCTCGCTATTCACCGCCATGACTGCAATCATGGGACGGCCTGTTTGCGGGTCATGCGCTTCGAGCAGCAGACGCAGGGCGGACACATCCACCATCCCGTTCGGCAAAACCGGAATTTCGCGCCGCGCTTGGGCACCAAAACGCCCACCGGACAAAACCGACGGATGCTCAATGGCGCTGACGAACAGAGCAGAAGCCGGATCAGGCTGATATTCGACTTTCATATGCGGCGTCAGCGCGAGCATATTCGCTTCGCTGGCTCCGGATGTGAAAATAACCTGACGGGCACCACCCCCGACCAGATCGGCCACCTGCTGTCGGGCCTTCTCCACCAACGCGCGCGCCTCCCGCCCCTCTTTGTGGACCGAAGACGCGTTGCCAGCCACCTCCCACGCTTCAATGATGTCCGCTTTCACATCAGGGCGCAAAGGCGAGGTCGCATTATGATCAAGATAGGCGCGCTGCATTTTTCTTTCCTGTAACTTGCCCCTCGGAACCGTCCCGAGGCTTCTCTTGAGCATTTACCATGGCCCGAGGCAAATTTTGAGACAGTCCGCTAAGATAATTCGTCTACCCGCTGCGAAAAGACTTGAAATTCAACCATCCATTTGTGTTAAGAAGGACAATCAAATGGATCGCACCAACTTTAGCCCTGTCTCTAGTTTTGAACCATTCTAAAACAGCTTTATAAAACTTGCGCCAATTAGTCAAGTTTTATAGCCCCATCCTTTTCCATGGATGACCGCTGAATGTCTGAATGTACACATGTAAGTGAAACAGGCTCAGGCTGAAGCTGTGGGATCCCCATAATGAACCAATTTAAAAGAGGACCGGGCACCCTATGCCAGAGGTGATCTTTAATGGCCCTGCCGGACGCTTGGAAGGACGGCTGCATCCTTCCAAAAACCGCAAGGCCCCCATCGCACTGATTCTTCATCCGCATCCCCGCTTCGGCGGCACCATGAACAACGAGATTATCTATCATCTCTATTACATGTTTGCGCGTCGTGGCTTCACCGTTCTTCGTTTCAATTTCCGCGGAGTCGGCAGATCGCAAGGCACATTTGACCACGGCGTGGGCGAATTATCGGATGCGGCAGCCGCTCTGGACTGGGTCCAGACATTTCATTCAGAAGCCCCAGGCGTTTGGATCGCGGGCTTTTCCTTCGGCGCATGGATTGGCATGCAGTTGCTGATGCGGCGCCCTGAAGTGGAAGGCTTCATTTCCATTGCGCCTCCAGCCAACCTGTATGACTTCTCTTTCCTCGCCCCCTGCCCGTCTTCTGGTCTCATCACCCATGGCGGCATGGACAAGGTGGTGCCTCACAAGGATGTTCAGGCCCTTGTCGACAAGCTCAAAACCCAGAAGGGCATTGTCATAGATCAGGAAATCATTCCGGGCGCCAACCACTTCTTCAAGGAAGAAACCGATCAGTTGATCAATGTTTGCGCCAACTATCTGGACAAGCGGATCGGCTTTGATCCTTCCCAACTGGAAGAGATCACGGAAAACGACGACTCGTCGGATTCGGCAATCCAGCTCTAACGGAGCAACCAGATATTCAAAAGGCCGCTTTGAAAGCGGCCTTTTTTGTATCTTCGGGGATCTTTTGCCATCCCGTCATGTCAACATATCAGCCTTTTCTGAAAGCAAAGCGGCTCCAGGTGATGCCTTTGGCCTTGTTGAGCGGCTGGGAAGACTCAACATTGGCGTGACTGACGAGCGACAGCCCAAGCCCTCGGGCAGCTTCAATCACCTCTTCATCGGAAACTTCAAACATCAACCGCCCTTCCGGCGGCTCCCCGTGACGCACGGTCATGGCCAGAAAACCTCCCGGCTCCAACAGGTCGTTAAGGCGCACCATGCCCCTTTCGCGCTCTTCCACGTCAAGATGCATCCAGACAGCAATGAGGGTAATGATGTCAAATCTACGCTGCCCCAATGTTTCCAGTTCCGGCAAGGTGTCTTCCAGCCATTCGATGGCTTCAGCCCCTTCCTTGGCCTGAGCAATCTTCCTGAACGCATCTGTCGGCTCAATCGCTGTAACCTGATATCCCTTCTCGGCATAGTGAAGCCCGTCACGTCCCGAGCCTGCACCGATATCCAGCACAGTCAACGGTGCCGGAGGCAACATGTTCAGAAACCAGCCGTGCGAATCTTCAATCTCATACCCATCATAACGCTTGGCGAGACTTGCCGCCGTTATTTCATACCCTCTATTGCTTGGAACACTGACCATGAAAGTCCCCCTGTTTCTTGTCGTGTTAATAGCTCACCCTGAGCATTCAAACCGGTGGTGACAGCACGCCACCGGTCTGCGGCTGCTTGACCCCAGTGGTTCCGGGGAATGTAAGTGGCAGCTGCCGCAACGACCGAACCGCGAGATATCCAAAGGCTTCCGCCTCCAGTCCATCGCCATTCCAGCCAAGATCACCAGCGAGCATAACGGGGCTATCCAGCGCCTCGCCCAACTGATCCATCATATAACCATTATGCTGTCCGCCACCGCAAACAACAACCATCTTAGCCGGTTCCCCTTCCTGGATCTCCATATGCTCTAGTCCAAGACAGAGTGTTTCAACGGTAAAGGCAGTCAGCGTGGCTGCCCCGTCTTCCAGAGACATCGCTTGAATGGGCGAAATATCAAAGGCATTGCGATCCAGCGATTTCGGCGCCGGTTTCCTGAAATAAGGGTTGCCCATCAGGCCGATCAATCCGAGAAAGTCAACAGAACCAGCCGCAGCAATGGCACCATTCTCATCCATAGGCAGCCCATCCTTGCTGAACACCCAGTCATTAATGAGCGCGTTGCCAGGCCCGCTATCAAAGGCAATAAGGGAGCCGTCCTTACTAATCCAGGTGATATTTGCCACCCCGCCGATATTGACTATCGCCAAGGGCTGTTGCAATGGGATGACACTGCAAGCCTTAAGCGCCTTGTGATAGATCGGCACAAGCGGAGCCCCCTGCCCCCCGGCAGCAACGTCGGCAGCACGCAAGTCATGCACGACGGGAATCTTTGTTGCGTTCGCCAGCGCCTGCCCATTGCCAATCTGAACCGTTACGCCAGCGGACGGATCGTGCCAGACGGTTTGCCCGTGAAAGCCGATCACGTCAGGCTTGATCCCCTTGGCGGCATCGTGCGACAGAAGCTGGGCCACAGCCTCACCATGCGCCTTGGTAACCAGAGCTTCGGCCTCCACCAGACAGCCGGGACGTGCCGTCCTGTCTTTCATGCCATGCGCATCGTCAAGCGCCCGACGCAGCAAGGCTTGCTCATGCGCTTCATAGGGGCGAAAAGCCGAGGCGATGGAACGCACCTGCCCCTCTCCGTCGGTCTCAATAAGCGCAGCATCAACGCCATCACAGGACGTTCCGCTCATCAACCCCACCGCAAGCGACAGTTTTTCCTCATTTTTTGCCATTTTTGTCCCCGTCTTCCCAATCTTGATAGTGATCTTTTCCATGATCTTTGCTAGACCATCTCCCCGAAAGGCCATCCTGTCCGGTGTGCCCAGCATCATAGACATCAGGCCAGACTAGCAGTAACAACCGTATCTTTAAGGAGAAAAGCGGCATGACCGCCTTCAAATCCGAATTTCTTCACACTTTGAGTGAGCGTGGCTTCATTCACCAGTGTTCAGACCCGGAAGGGTTAGACAAACTCTTTAGCACGGAGACGGTTACTGCTTATGTGGGCTATGACTGCACGGCTCCCTCTGTTCATGTGGGCAACCTCGTTTCCATGATGATCCTGCACTGGATGCAGAAAACCGGCCATCGTCCCATCGCCCTCATGGGCGGCGGCACCACCATGGTTGGCGACCCATCCGGCCGCGACGAGACCCGCCAGTTGCTGACCCCGGAAAAGATTCAGTCCAACAAGGAAAGCATCCGCGAAGTTTTCTCCAAGTTGCTCGACTTTGGCGATGGCCCAACCGACGCCGTACAGGAAGACAATGCCAACTGGCTGCTTGATCTCAATTATGTTGAATTCCTGCGCGACATTGGCTCCCGTGTATCGGTCAACCAGATGTTGGCCCGCGACTCTGTGCGTCTGCGCCTTGAGCGCGAGCAGGCCCTCAGCTTCCTTGAATTCAACTACATGCTTCTGCAGGCATACGACTACACCCAGCTCAACAAGCGCTATGGCTGCCGCTTGCAGATGGGCGGATCGGACCAGTGGGGCAACATTGTCTCCGGTATCGATCTTTGCCGCCGCCTCAACAATGCAGAATGCTACGCACTCACCGTGCCGCTGATCACCAAATCCGACGGCTCAAAAATGGGCAAATCCGTCTCTGGTGCCATCTGGCTGCGTGGCGACATGTACAGCCCGTATGACTACTGGCAGTTCTGGCGCAATGTGTCTGACGCAGACGTCGGGCGTTTCCTGCGCCTCTACACCACGCTGCCGATTGACGAAATCAAGCGTCTGGAAGTGTTGGAAGGCAACGAGCTCAACGAAGCCAAAAAGATTCTGGCAACAGAAGCAACCGCGCTCATTCATAGCCGCGTCGACGCGGACAATGCCGCCGAAACCGCCTTCAAGACATTTGAGGCCGGTCAGGCAGCTGCGGCCAACCTGCCAACGATCGAGGTACCTGAGAGAGATCTGGACGCCGGCATCGGCATCCTTAGCGCATTTGTTACTGCAGGCCTTGCCAAATCCAACGGCGACGCCCGTCGCTCCATCAAGGGCGGTGCCTTGAAGCTCAATGACGAAACCGTCACGGATGACAGCCTGGCATTGACCAAGGCCAACCTCAATGAAGACGGTGTCATCAAGCTTTCCATGGGCAAGAAAAAGCATGTGCTCTTGAAGCTCTCCTGAGGTCTTCATCTGGCAAAGCCCTCTAAAGAGGGGCTAAAGCAAAGAAACAGCAAAAAGGCTCCTTTAAAGGAGCCTTTTCCATATCGGGAACAAATGCAGCGGAATGGACAAATACCAATCTACTTGCGCAGCAAACTTCACAAAAAACGTCAGAATTCAAACATCTTGCGCAACGCCCCCGGCGCCAACAGCGAAGCCGGATTGACGATCAATGTCGGGTTCGCCATGTCGCCTTTGACAACATAGGTGATCCCCAACAAACCTTCATTTTTCCGGTTACCAAGCGCTCTGCCAATAATAGGCAGGCGACTGAAAATGTTGTTGACCTTGTAGGCGGGAATATAGGTTCCTGAAAGATTCAAACTACGGGTTTTCATGTCGATGGAACCATCGACCGTCGCCCCCAACACAGGCCCCTTGAGCATGCCTCGCCCGATGCCAAAGACACCATTTTCACCGGAAAACTGCACCGAGAAAGAATCAAACCGGCTATCAACATTCTGGGTCGTAGAGCGGGATGACTGGCGTCTTTCCACTTCTCCACTCATCTTGAAATCCTTTAGAAGGATAGACCCGGATATGGTGTCCAGCCCCTTCCTCAGGGCAACCGACAGTGCTAGTCGCCCTCCCACCACGCGATCAATAGCCCCCAAAAAGCGCAAGAAATCGCCAGCATCCCGTGCATCGAGATGAACCGTCGGAAACTCTTCCTGTTTGGTGATTGCCTCAATCGGGCTAGTACCATCCAGAACCCCGCGAGCGTTGATCTTTGTAACCAGTCCGTTTTCGAGCTCAGCGGATGCTGTCAGCCCGGATATGGAGTGGCCCGACAATCCGATCACGCGCTTGATCTTGGCATTCAGCACAACATCCACTGGGCTGGTCTCGCCATCGGTTGATTTGCCGACGAAGGGGCTTTTCATTAGCTTTCCGCGCAGATCCAGTACATCTCCATTCACATCGACACGATAAGGCCCCTTGCCGTTCCTCACCACATCGATGCTCAACCGATCCCCCCGGCTAAGCGCCAGATTGTCTATCTTGAGAGATTGCAAACCGTCATCCTTGTCGATCACCAACGAGCCATCAGCATCGAAACCATCACCAGAAATGACAAGATTCTCAACGGCGAAATGGTCTCCTTTATCAATCAGGTCAAACGCAGCACTGCCGCGAACATTGGGCTTCTTGCTCCAGCCCAGAACAGTCAAATCCAGTTCAGACCTGGTAAGATCAGCAGTCACCTTGGTCAGCTTGGGTCGATCTCCATTCTGGGTGGCCCGCACAGAGACCGGACCACGCAACCAGTCTTCGAGTCCAAGACCAAACTTGCTGCGGTCTGCATCAGTCAGCGCAAGATCAAAGCTGGAAGAAGAAACAACAGATCCATCGGATGAAGAGGTCAAATCAAGGGCCGCCTTAATGCCATCAATCACGGCAAGCCCTTTGATATCCATGCGTTTGCCGTCAGTATTGATCTCCACATCTGCATCAGAAACCAAATGCCCCCGCAAAGGCTTGGTGCTGGCCGCCCCTTTCAGGGTTATCTGCGCATCATAATTGACATCTTCCAGCTTCAGGGGTTTGATGAACGGGAAGCTCAGGCGCACCTTTGCGCTTGCGGAACCGCTCAAATCAGATGCCTTCTGCCCTTCATTCTTCAAACTGTTGATCGGATCACTATCAATGATCTCGCCAAAGGCTACGGCATCCCCTTCGCCTTCCAGAACCAACACACCAGTAGCAGGCTTTTGAGAATGATCGGGTATCTCGAACCGGCCTTTGCCCACCGGAAACTGCCGTCCCGTTTTGGTGACAAACCGCCCGGTATCTATGGACGTCTGGAATGTGCGCCCTGTGACGATTCCCTCACCCGAGAGGTCCTCTCCAGGTGGCAGCTCGCCAAAGGGAGCCAATCGGGCGTTCTTGAAACCGAATGTGCCATGCACCGCATCATCAGGCAGAATGAGCCGACCTTCTTCATTGCGCTTGAGCATGCTCTCTGTCAGCGCAAGATCGAAATGGCCACCGGTGGCAGTGCCGCCCTCAAGATTTTTCAGCAGCCATTTGCGCGCACCGTTTGCTATATTGACCGGCCACATATGCAACAGCAAATCATAGGGCATTTCAGAGATATCAAAGCCCATATTGAGCGCCAACTCACCATCAACCGGTGAAATGGTGCCAGATCCCGTAACACTACCCTCGTCAGCTACCATACGAATATCGTCGACAGTTGCTACACCGGTCTGACGATCTATGCGGGTCTGAAGGGAAAAAGTTTGAAGCATACGGCTGGGATATGGATTATCCCGAGCAGCCAGCTTCAGATCATTGCCCTGCAACTGCACCAAGATGGCTCCATCCTCGGTATCCGGCCAAACGGCACGGCCAAGGAAGTTCCCTCCGGTCTCTCCAAAGAGCACATGACTGTTAATCAGCCGGAGTTCACGTTCTTCGGGCACCCAGTCCAAGCGGAAAGAGGCACTGTCGAGATAGGCATCGTCCTTTTCGCCAAACTCCATCAGGCCTTCGCCGACATCGAGCAACACCCGCATGCCCGAAAGACTATCATCCTCGTCAAAATTCAACTGCGCCCTGCCAGCAAATGCCGAACTGAAACTGAAATTCTTATTCTCGCCAGAGAAGCGCGGCAAGATATCCGTCAAAGAGATATTTTCAAACACCAGCTGGATGGACCGTCCCGCATCAGGATCATCTGATGTGGCGATCGGCACCTCGGCCATGGCCGAATGAATGCGGCCATGCTGTCCGTCATAGGCAAAATCGATGCGCCAGAGATTGTCATCCTCCCCTTGCGGATTGTAGGCAAAGGCAACATTTTCGTAGGTCTTTTCCTTGTCGACCAGCTCATCGCGAAACGATATTTCGGTGTTACGAATGAGAATCTGTGGTGGCCGATTATTAAGATCGTCATCGGCCAGTGGCTTTATGGCGCGGCGCACGGAATTAAGCACAGAAACAAATTGCGGATCGACCGGATCATAAAGGCTATCCGCCGGGGCAGCTCCATCACTCAACCGGCTAGGGTCCTGCCCCGCAATAAGCAGACGTCCCTTGGTGTCTCGGCGGACCTTGACCTTCATGCTCAGAATATTGACATTCCGCGCGCGAATTTCGCGATGCATCAAAGCAAGAAGCCCCACTTCCAAATCAATCTTGGGCGCAGCAAGAAGAACGTCGGCTTCATCACGGAGCTGAACATCTGTTAGTTGCAGGGAAAGGCGCCAGCGATCGGAAAGCCCGATGAGTACGTCTTTCACCTCTAGATTCTGACCGGGAGGTAGTCTCCTGGCAACAAGGTCTTCAATTTCCTCGCGGAAACTACTGATGGAAACAGGAGCATAAGACAGTCGAAGCACTGCGCCGCCCAGAAGCACAAGCAGAAGCAGAACGAACGCACCGCAGAAAACCGCGATCCGCCGTTTCATTCTGGAACGTGAGGCGGGTGCGGATGCGTTGCTATGGTCAGCGGGCTGCTGCTCTGGCGAAAGTTCCGGATCCGGTGGCGTCTCTGAGCGATTAGCCAAAATGATATGCCTCCATATTCGCTTCACTTCTCTTTCGAAGCGCCCTACCACCCCAGATCGCTTTATGCTCTGTTAGGCTAGATTCGTACCGCTCACAAGGTCTTTCTAGAAGCCTGCGCGCAAATATAGGAATAAAGTCCCCTCGACCGGATGGAATATCAAATCCCTGATCCACACCGGATCAAAATGCGTAAGACATATGAATTTCCAGATCGACTCGCGTTAGAGTAACAATAGCGGAAAAAGAGACAAAAGGATGACCCATGCCTGATGATAGCCAAAAACTCGAAGTTGGTGCACAAGCGCCAGATTTTACTCTGAAGACAAACGGTGGCGGAGAGATCACGCTTAGCGCATGTCTGGGCAAACCCGTTATTGTCTATTTTTACCCCAAGGACAACACACCCGGTTGTACAATAGAAGCGGTGGACTTCAGCAGTCTTTCTGATGATTTCGCCGCCCTCGGCATACAGGTTATCGGCATCTCTCCCGATAGCGTGCGCAAGCATGACAATTTCGTCGAAAAGCACAATCTTACCATTTGTCTCGCCTCCGATCCGGATCAGGAAACATGCAATGCCTACGGCGTTTGGGTCGAAAAAAAGATGTATGGGAAAACCTATATGGGCGTAGAGCGCAGCACCTATCTCATCGATAGCGAAGGCAAGATCGCCCGAATCTGGAGCAAGGTGAAAGTCAAGAATCACGCTTCCGAGGTGCTTGATGCGGCCCAAGCCCTGTAAGACTTCTGCGAATCCCTATTATCAACCCATCGGCCAGAGCGTGAAACACGCGCTCTGGCTGCGCTGATTAACCAAGTTTCATCTCATAAAAACGGCTATTTTCAGCCACTTCCTCCCTTTATCTAGCCACGACACCATTGTTTTATAAACGAAATATTAACCATATTCGCAGCCTAATGGATTGGTTCAATCAGTGTGTCTTATGGCTGGGTGTTAAATGCTTTCTGAAGGAAGAAGTAGAGAGTTTGGTCGCCGGAGGGAACCGCATCGTATCATCATCACGCATGGCGATACGGTTCAGGATTTTATCGTGCGCCCTTGGGTCGTCTCTGGCCTGGCATTTTTCGGCATTCTCTTCAGCATCATGTATCTGTCTGCAACGGCTTATCTTGTTTTTCGCGATGATATTCTATCCTACTCGCGAGCCGAACAGGCCCAGATGCAGAGCAAATATGAAGACCGCATTGCCCAGCTACGTAGCCAGATAGACCGCATCGCCAGCCGCCAGATGCTGGACCAGCAAGCCCTTGAGAGCCATGTCCAGAAGCTGATGCAGAAACAGGCTGATTTTGAAGCCTATTCCTCTGTGTTGGATCCGATCATCAACAAAGCCCGTGAAGCAGGCCTTCCCATCCGTTCGGAATTGAAAGTCCCGCTACCCAAAACAGCTCCGTGGCGCACCAAAGAAAAGCAGGCTGCTGCGCCCATGGCAAAGCCGGAAGCTTCACCGAATCTTGCGCTCGCTTATGCAGGAACTGCTGTGGCGCACGCTCCCGTATCAGCTGAAGCAATTTCCAGCCGCTTTGAGGAGCTTACGCGCCTAGGGTTCAGAAGCAGCAAATCTTTCACAGATAGCGCAGCGGCTTCCACTCAGACGCCGCAAGACAGTGCGCCCCTTCTTCAAACGGATGAGACAACAGCCCTTGCCTATAATGAAGAAGAAACTCCTTCGATTTTCGATGCAACCGAAGTCTCTTCAGAGGATGACAAGACCATTCTCAAACTGGCTGATGCAACTGATCGTCTTGAGCAGGAGATGATCGATAGCAAGGTCATCTTGCACAATCTGCTCAATGACCTGCGTTACAAATCAGACCGCGTTGAAAAGCGCATCGCATCCCTTGGTATCAGAGTTGACGTGCCTGCAGAAAATGCTGCCGTTGGTGGACCTTACATCCCCATCTCAGATGAATACAACCACGATCAGCTCGCTGAAGATGCCGAGAAGGTCGAGATTGCTCTGGACCGTTTTGTTCAGCTCAAGAATCAGGTCAAGAAACTGCCCATCAGTCACCCCCTGCCCTCCGGACGTCTCTCAAGCAAATTCGGAATTCGCAAGGATCCGTTTCTCAACCGCATGTCCATGCATTCAGGCATCGACGTCGCGGATCGGTACGGCAATTCAATTCGGGCGGCAGGCATCGGCACCGTCACCTATGCTGGCCCACGCTCCGGTTACGGCATCATGGTCGAAGTAGATCACGGCAATGGCGTCGTCAGCCGATATGCTCATATGAGCAAGGCGCTGGCCAAAAAGGGCGAACATGTCAACACAGGCACCATCATTGGCAAGGTTGGCTCAACCGGGCGCTCAACCGGCCCTCACCTGCATTTCGAAACCCGCGTAAGAGGCAAAGCAGTAAACCCCTACTCTTTCCTTATCGCAGGAAAAGAATTGCATAAGTTGATTTAGGCGTAGATTTTCTTATCCTATAGACTCAACTGGGCACCCACCGAAAATAATCAGTCGTCAGAACTGCCCAAGCGGTGTCGCGCCCAGCCCTTATTACTCACGTTTCGTCTTTCGCATGAGTCATGCCACAAGGGATGGACAGTGGCACACTAAGACAGACCTCTTGCCTGCCCAACCTCTTCGCCGCCCCCCTTGGGCCACATAAATCTACAAACAGTCCGCCATAGAAAAAGCCCGGTCCTTGAATAAGAACCGGGCTTTCAATCATTTTGCGGAAGCTTCTTTGCGAAAAGGCGGAGGCTGTATCAGAGCATCCTCAGCACACTGCTTTCACAAAGCAAAATAAGCAGGCTTTAAACCAGATCCTCGACCTGATCCTCCCCTTCCGTACCATAGGCACGTTGGGCGAGCGCAGCTTCCATATAAGGTGTCAAAGCACCATCGAGCACATCTTGCGGACTGGTGCTCTCAACGCCGGTGCGCAAATCCTTGACCAACTGGTAAGGCTGCAGAACATAAGAGCGGATCTGATGTCCCCAGCCGATATCGGTTTTGGATGCAGCTTCGGCACTGGCCTTGTCTTCACGAATCTGCAGCTCGCGCTCATACAGGCGCGCGCGCAACATGTCCCATGCCTGAGCGCGGTTCTTGTGCTGCGAGCGTTCATTCTGACACTGCACCACGATCCCCGTTGGATGGTGCGTGATACGAACAGCAGAGTCAGTCGTATTGACGTGCTGACCACCAGCACCCGAGGCACGATAAGTATCAATGCGGCAATCACTCTCGTTGATCTCGATATCGATGGTATCGTCAATAACCGGATAGACCCAGACGGATGAGAAAGACGTATGACGGCGCGCCTGACTGTCAAACGGCGAAATACGCACCAGACGGTGCACGCCTGACTCAGTCTTCGCCCAACCATAAGCATTCTCGCCCTTGACCATGATGGTAGCAGCCTTGATGCCAGCTTCTTCCCCTGCGGTCACCTCAAGAACATCGACCTTGAAACCGGCCTTCTCGGCCCAGCGGGTATACATCCTGAGCATCATCGACGCCCAGTCCTGGCTTTCGGTTCCACCCGCACCGGAATGCACTTCGATATAGCAGTCCATCCCGTCCGCTTCACCCGAGAGCATGGTCTCGATCTGCTGGCGGGAAATTGTTTTCAAGAGCGCATGAAGCGTGTCTTCCGCATCCTTGATCACGTCGGCATCATCTTCCATTTCACCCAATTCTATGAGCTCAATGGAATCTTCAAGATCCTGCTTGGCCTTGAGATAGCCGTTGATCGCCGATTCCAGCTTCTGACGCTCCTGCATCAGCTTCTGGGCATTCTGCGGATCGTTCCAAAGGTTCGGATCTTCAGCCAGGTTATTCAGTTCGAGCAGGCGTTTCTGGGCGACATCCCAGTCAAAGATGCCTCCTCAGCAGAGCAAGACCCTGCTTGATTTCGTCGACTACATTCTGGATTTCTGCGCGCATACTTTTCTCTTCATTCATCATAGAGAAGGCAGACCCGCTGCCCTCACATTCAAACGATCAATCTTTCAGGTGACGAGAAGGCGGATGCAACCTTCGCCGCATCCGCCTCTCAACACGATAAGATTTTGGTTTTAATACAGACCACCAGTGCCTTGCGTCAAGGCCTGTTCGGCTTCTTCCGCCGTCACTGGCCGTCCCATATCATCGGTAAAGCCGATAACGGAATAGCTGTCTGGCGGCAGCGTGCCCGGCTTGAAAGCTTCCAGAATGACGCCGTCACTCTGGGCCGAAGCCCTAAGGCCCGTACGCCGGTCAATCGGAATTAGCTCAATGCTTTCAGGCACCTTGAATGGTTTCTTTGGCTTGTCTTTCAAAGCCACCTTCATGAACTCGGCAAAGATCGGAGCTGCCAGATGGCCACCCGTAGCGCCACGCCCCATTGGACGCGGCCGGTCATAGCCCACATAGACCCCAACCACCAGATCCGGCGAGAAGCCAACAAACCAGGCATCGCGCTCGTCGTTGGTGGTGCCGGTTTTACCCGCGATCGGCTTGCCAACCACCTTGCGAACAATCGTACCGGTGCCGCGCTGAACAACCCCTTCCATCATGGAAGTGATCTGATAGGCGGTCATCGGATCAAGCACCTGTTCACGGTTATCAATCACGGTCGGCTCGCCCTGATGTTCCCAACGCTGAACATTGCAATTCTCACAAATGCGCTGGTCATGCTTGTAGATGGTTTTACCATAGCGGTCTTGCACCCGGTCAACAAAGGTCGGCGTAATCCGCCGCCCACCATTGGCCAGCATCGAATAAGCCGTCACCATGCGCAGAACAGTTGTTTCCCCAGCCCCCAGCGCCATGGACAGCACAGGCATGAGATTGTCATAGATGCCGAAGCGTTTGGCATATTCAGCAACCAGCGGCATGCCCATATCCTTGGCGAGGCGCACAGTCATGACGTTACGCGAAAGTTCGATCCCCAAACGCAGGGTTGATGGACCATAGAATTTGCCGCCATAGTTCTGTGGACGCCAGATGCCCTGTCCGCCCCCCTGATCGATCTCGATCGGTGCATCCATAACAACGCTGGAAGGCGTATAGCCATTATCAAGGGCAGTCGCATAAACAAAAGGCTTGAAAGAAGAGCCCGGCTGACGATAGGCCTGCGTGGCGCGGTCAAACTGGCTCTGATCGAAGGAGAAGCCGCCCGCAATTGCCAGAATACGCCCCGTCATCGGGTCCATTGCAATCAGCGCACCGGAAACCTCGGGCACCTGCTCAAGCTCGAAGCTGCCATCGTCATTGGTAGAGACATAGACAACATCTCCCGGCGCCAATACGTCAGATGCGTTGCGAACCGCCTTGCCCTTACGATCTCCCTTGGACCATTTGGCCCATTTAAAGCCATCAAACGGAAGGGTCGCGATCTGGCGCTCGTTGGCAGATGCATTCTCGCCTTCCTCATCAGGCCGCAAGCCAATGGTTGCTTCTTTGCCTTCTGTAGAGAGCACAACAGCCAGCTTCCATTCAGGAACATCCGACAGCGGCTTCTGGTCCAGCAAGGCCTTGCCCCAGTCTCCAGCAATATCGATGTTGGTGATCGGCCCGCGCCAGCCCTTGCCCTTGTCGAACTTGACAAGACCATGGTTCAACGCAACGCGCGCTTCTTCCTGAAGCTTCACATCAAGAGAGGTCCGAACAGAAAGGCCACCATTATAGAGCTTCTCTTCGCCAAATGTCTTGTCGATCCAGCGACGCACTTCCTCGGCAAAATAGTCAGCCGCAAAGATATGCGCGCCTCTTGGACGGAAGGTCACCTGCAAGTCCGTTGCCTTGGCCTTGTTGGCTTCCTCAACCGTTACATAGCCATTGCTGACCATCTGGTCGATAACCCAGTCGCGGCGCTCGATAGCCTTATCCTTGTGCCGGATCGGATGATAGTTGTTTGGTGCCTTCATCAAGGCTGCCAGATAGGCGGCCTCCGAGAGGGTCAGTTCATGCACGGACTTGTCAAAATAGTTGAGCGAGGCAGAGCCGATACCATAGACCCCGATTCCGAAATACATCTCGTTGAGATAAAGCTCCAGAATCTCGGGCTTGGTAAAAGTCTGTTCGATACGCATGGAAAGCAGAGCTTCCTTGATCTTGCGCTCGTAGGATTGCTCCGAGGTCAAAAGGAAGTTCTTGGCCACCTGCTGCGTGATGGTCGACGCGCCAACGAGGCGACGATTCTGCCCCATATTCTTGACGTTGGTGACCACAGCGCGTGCGATGCCGGTGAAGTCCAGCCCCGCATGGGTGTAGAAGTTCTTGTCCTCGGCTGAGATAAAGGCCTCTTTCACGCGATCCGGAATAGCCTGAATTGGCAGGAACAAGCGTCGTTCACGCGCATATTCAGCCATCAATTGACCATCAGTGGCATGAATGCGCGTGGTCACTGGAGGCTCATAATTCCGCAAGGCTGTGAAGTCCGGCAATCCGGCCATCATGGAATTCAGGAAGATATATACAGCGGTGGCGATCACAATGAACAGAACCGAACCTGCGGCAAAGAGAAAGCCGAAGAAGCGCCAAATTATCATATCTGTTCCTATTTATCCCGTATTAAAAGAGAGCGTAAAGCAGTGCGCGGCGTCATCCCGCATGCTCAGCAAATCGTCGGTTCACGATGCATCGACATCCCAACGGCAGCACCTTCCGACACAGGCCGACATAAGGCCAACCCAGTCTCAATCACGCACAGACTTATTCTGCCGCCAATCATTTTGCAACCATCACATGACATTGGGGCAGCAAAAGGGCTTTGTTAAGAATTTTATCCGCACCTAATCGGCCCAATTTTTGGATGATATCCAGCAAGAAGGGCAGAAAATGGACATCAAGAGCGTCTGCGCCCTCTTCAGCCTGATCAGCCCTGGCGTAAACCGCCGCTGATTCTCGGGTTTTACCCCTTGGATGGCACAAACAGGGCGCTGGATTGAACAGACCTCCGGGCAAAGAATCCATTGATGGATTTGACGATGGACTTGATCGCCTTTTCCCGCCATTCCTTCGAGAGGAGATCCGCCCTGTCCTCCTTGTTGGACAGATAGCCCAACTCCAGCAGAACGCTCGGAATATCCGGTGCCTTGAGCACGCGGAAACCGGCGGATCGCTCGGGCGTTTTTGACAGCCGGATGGATGCCTTGAGCGCGCCCACGAGCGTACGGGAATAAAGCGCCGAATGGTTAGCCGTTTCCCGCCTTGTGAGATCAATCAAGATATCGGCAACAACGTCATCAGACTGGTCGATTTCCAGCCCGGCAATTAGATCAGAACGGTTTTCCTGTTGCGCCAGCTTGTGCGCAACCGCATCCGAGGCGCGTTCTGACAGCGTATAGACCGTCGCACCGCGAACATAATGCTCACGCACGATATCCGCATGGATCGACAAAAACAGATTTGCCTTGTGTTCTTGGGCAAAGGCAACCCGTTTGGAAAGAGAAATGAACAGATCCGTATCCCGTGTCAGCAAGATGCGAAACTGTCCCTCGGCTTCGAGCGCCTTCTTGAGCGATTTGGCAAAGGAGAGCACAACCTTACTCTCTTGCACCTTATTGGAAACAGCGCCTGTATCAATGCCACCATGACCCGGGTCCAGCACGATAAGTGGACGTGTATCCCCCTCCTCTTTCTCGGCAACAGGTGCGGCAGGAGCCTTTACTAACGGACCCGTCTGGGGTTTGCCATCAGCACCAATACGGATCACATCCCGCAGAGACTGCTCTGCAAACTCGCGATCGCTAACGGCCTCGAGATTGAACACCAGACGGACTGGATTACCGTCCACCGCAGGAAGGATGTAAGCGCGCTCCACTTTGGTTGGCCCTGCAAGATCCAGCACAACACGTGAGCCGGCATGCCCGAAGCGACCAAAGCGGAAATTCTGCACCATCGCCCGCTCGACAAGCCCCATTCCCTGCTCCATTTCAAAATCCATGTCAGGCAGATCAATCACCAGACGGTAAGGGTCTTGAAGAGCAAAGACGCTAAAGCCGACGGGTTCGGAAACATCGAGAATGAACTGCGCCTTCTCAGCATTGCCGTCAGTAAGCGCCCCCTGGATAGACACCATGGATCCGGCCTGTTCCTGCGCAGCAAGCGGACTGCAGAGCAAAAGCCCTACAAGCATCAGAAACCGTCCGACCAATCTCATAGCTGAAGTCATTTGCCTCTTTCCGTTGCAAAGGGTCTCATCTTGAGCGTAATGAAAAAAGAAATGTGGCAACAAGACAGCAAAACAAGCATTTTCACCGTCCTCGGCCAAACCGCAGAGTGGCGCCTCAGGGTTAACCACATCTTGACAGACAGCTGCTATACACATGTCTGCATGGAATATCTGTATATTTAAGTATAGATAACAAGCAAAAACAGCGTATCAACTCACTTGTTCAACCGCCTTGCACTTGCATATTTGTGTAAGGAACCCTACAAAGACCTTTAAGCTATTATTGCCAAGCAATGATCCGATTCGAGAATCCGCATTTCTGACAAAAGACAGAAGCGTCAAGAATGCGTGACTGGCGAAAAGACCCGACGCCCCTCAAAGACTGGCGTCATCCGGTGTTTCGCGCCGGCGAAACGGACATGCCAAGCTCTGGCAAATGGCCCGGAAATTCGGGATCGGCCCCGAAGACCATAACAAATTCGCAGCAATCTGGAGCGCGTACTTAAAGTCCCGATTGCTTGCCAAGAACCCCTGCCGAGGATGAAAAGCGTCCTCGGGCATCGAGTATCAACAAGAGGACCCGCCAAGGGATGTGCCAACAGATGAGTTATAAAGCCGGCGATAGCTTTGCAGAAACACTGCATGCCCTGGCGCTCAACCATTTGCACAGCCGAGAACCAAAAGTGGTCGGGTCGTCATCAGACAAAAGCGGAGAAGCGCGAACCTGCCGAGCGTCGGCTCAGTCGGCCAGAACGGTTGTCGGCGCGCCTTTCCGTGGAGAAAACACTTTATGGCAAATCAAATGCTCGTTGATGCGACGCATCCGGAGGAAACCCGGGTTGTCGTCGTACGCGGCAATCGGGTTGAGGAATTCGACTTCGAGTCCGCCAATCGCAAGCAATTGCGCGGCAATATCTATCTAGCAAAGGTTACCAGGGTCGAACCGTCCCTGCAGGCGGCCTTTGTAGATTATGGCGGAAATCGCCACGGCTTCCTTGCATTCAGCGAGATTCATCCGGACTATTATCAAATCCCGATGGCAGACCGTCAGGCTCTTCTTGAAGAAGAAAAGGGCCACGAAGAAGACGAGGTTCAAGAAGAAGAAAAGCCGGCAAAAAAATCCAGACGCCGCCGCTCTTCGCGCAAATCAGACAAGCAGTCTGCAAAAGCCAACAAGCCCGACACTTCCGAACAGGAAGACAATGAAGTGCACGCAGACGCTCCGGCCACCTCTTCCGAGGAACAGGCATCGGGTGAAAGCGCTGCTGTGTCTACCGCTGAGACAGCTCAAAGCGCAGAAGACACTGAAAGCACTGCGGACGCAGCACCTGCCAGCGAGACAAACGACGCATCTGCACAGGCACCGGAAGCAGAGCAAACCGCTTCCGAAACTCAGGAAGAAGCCGCATCTGAGCCAAGCTCTCAAGACGAGTCTGATGACACCACGACCCCTCCTGCTCAGGCACATGCCGTAGCAGAAGATGAAACTGTCAGCGTTGATCCGGAAGATCTGGATGACGAAGACGATGAGGACGACACTCTCTCCGCTTCTGATGATGATGAAGAAGAAGAAGATGACGACGATGAAGAAGAAGATGCTGATGTAGAACATGTCGGCGCAGAAGATGCTCTGGAAGAAGTGCCAGAACGTCGCAGCCGTCGTCGCGTCAAGCAATATAAGATTCAGGAAGTCATCAAGCGCCGCCAGATCCTGCTTGTTCAGGTCGTTAAGGAAGAACGTGGCAACAAGGGCGCAGCCCTGACCACCTATCTGTCTCTGGCCGGTCGCTACTCCGTTCTGATGCCTAACACGGCACGCGGTGGAGGCATCTCCCGCAAGATCACCAATGTATCCGACCGCAAACGCCTCAAGCAGATCGCTTCCGAACTAGAAGTGGCTGATGGCATGGGCGTTATCCTGCGCACGGCCGGTGCGTCACGCACCAAAACCGAAATCAAGCGCGACTTCGAATATCTGCTGCGTCTGTGGGAGAATGTGCGAGATTTGACACTCAAGTCCGCAGCTCCGATGCTCGTCTATGAAGAGGGCTCGCTGATCAAGCGATCGATACGCGATCTCTATAACAAGGACATCGATCAGGTTCTTGTCGCAGGCGAAGAGGGCTACAAGGAAGCGAAAAGCTTCATGCGCATGCTGATGCCAAGTCACGCGCGCAATGTTCAGCCATACCGCGAGCCGCAACCGATCTTCACGCGCCTTGGCATCGAAAGCCAGTTGGACGCAATGTTCAGTCCGCAAGTGACCCTGAAGTCCGGCGGCTATATCGTGATCGACCAGACCGAAGCCCTCGTCTCCATCGACGTGAACTCCGGCCGTTCGACCCGCGAACACAATATTGAAGACACTGCGCTTTCTACCAACCTTGAAGCGTCTGAAGAAATTTCACGCCAGCTACGCCTGCGCGACCTTGCCGGTCTTGTCGTAATCGACTTCATCGACATGGAAGAAAAGCGCAACAACCGTGCAGTTGAAAAACGCCTAAAGGATTGCCTGAAATCAGATCGGGCCCGCATTCAGGTTGGCCGCATCTCGCATTTCGGACTGATGGAAATGTCCCGTCAGCGTATCCGCACCGGCGTGCTTGAAAGCACCATGGACCCCTGCCCGCATTGTCAGGGCACCGGTTATGTGCGTGCTGCAGCCTCTGTTGCACTTCTGGTTCTGCGCAGCATCGAAGATCACCTGCTTAAGGGCGTCAACCACCATGTCGTGGTCCGCACCCGTAGCAACGTCGCGCTCTATATCCTCAACGAGAAGCGCGCAAATCTGTTTGAGCTTGAAAACCGCTTTGGCGTTAACATCCATGTGGAAGTAGACGATCACATGGAAGGCAAGCATCTCGAGATTGATCGCGGCGAACCGCTTGAGCAGCCGGTAGCGCCAACGCCAACCATCTCCATGCAAGCCATGGAAGTTGTTGTCGACGAAGAAGACGAAGCCTTCGAAGCCTATGAGCAGGCTGAAGAGGAGAAGGAGCGCGAAGAAGAAAGCAGCTCCAAAAAACGTCGCCGTCGTCGCCGTCGTAAGAAGGCCCAATCGGAGGCCAGATTTTCCAGCGACGACAATGAGCAGTCAGACGAAGAAAATGGCGACGAGTCCAATGGCGACTCCGAGCAATCCGCAGAATCGCGCGATGGTGACAACAATGGCGAAGAGAAGCCTAAGAAAAGTCGCCGCCGGGGCCGCCGCGGTGGCCGCCGCAATCGTCGCAACCGCAACAGCGATGCTGAAGCACAAGAAATGACGGCAGAGGCCATGGAAGTGGTCGGCGAAAGCCCTGCAGTCTACAATCTTTCGGGTGATGACAGCACCGAGAATGTCTCGGCTCCATCCAGCGAAGACGCCTCGCAACAGGCCTCCTCTGAGCTGCCCTCAGCCGATGCTCCAGCACCAGCCGCAGACGCACCGGAAGCCGCTGATGTAGCTGCCGTATCGCCAGAGCAGTCTGACGATGATACAGCTCAGGTAGAACCGGCAGCTCCGCAGGATGCCTCTTCTGACGCAGAGCTACGGGCGCAACAGGAAGAAGCCGGAGACGCCACTGCGAATGGTGACGCAACCAGTGAAGCAGAACCGGCACCGGTTTTCGTCGCTCCGACCGAAGCCGCACCCGTTGATGCTACGCCAGTTGATGCTGGGTCAGAGGAAAATACATCTGAGGAAACGGCAAATGGTGAAGACATGAGCCAGGCACCTGCATCAAATGCAGCCCCTGCTGAAGTGATCGTCACCGATGCTGCAAGCGAAGAAAAGCCTGAAGATGATGCTGATGCAAACGCCGATCAGCCATCGGAAGACACCTCCGTCCAGCCGATAGCGGCGGCCTCTGAAGAGACTGTGATCGCCAAGAACGAGCCGGAAGAGACCAAGGAAGAAGACGACGATCGTCCCAAGCGGACCGGTTGGTGGAACCGCTCTGGATTTCTTTAAGCGTTTCTTTTGACGCCCAATATTAAAAAGCCGCATCCCTTCATAGGGATGCGGCTTTTTCTTTGTTCATTTCCGATATAAAACCTCAAAAACAGACGCACATCGAGCGCGCCCCGCGCCACAATCAGACGAGCCAGTCTCCCAGCCGCCGGATTCCTTCATGCATTGCCTCTTCAGTACCGGCAAAGGAAAGCCGCACATAGCGGTGGCCGCGTTCACGATCGAAATCCGCTCCCGGCGTGATAGCAACCCCTGCCTCAGACAGAGAACGCAGGGCAAAATCCATTGAGTCATTGGTCAGCTTGCTCACATCACTGTAAACATAGAAGGCACCATCCACCGGCATGAAGTCTCCCAGCCCGATCTTGGGCAGCGCCTCCATCAAATAGGCACGATTGCGCCCATATCCAGCCTTGACCAGATCCAGTTCCTCATGAGCATCGAAAGCAGCGGCCGCAGCCACCTGCGAGAGCATGGGCGGGCAGAGATAGAGCGACTGACTGAGGCACTCTACAGAGCGCTGAGCCATCTCAGGCAACACCATCCAGCCAATGCGCCATCCTGTCATGCAGTAATATTTGGAAAAGGAGTTGATGATCACCACGTTGGGAGAATAGCGAAGCGCCGTCTCGGCCTTCATGCCAAATTCGAGGCTGTGATAGATCTCATCGGAAATGAACCAGATCCCAAGCTCGTCGCATACATCGACAACCGACTTGAGCGCCTCGCCATCCATAATCGTGCCGGACGGATTGGCCGGGCTCGCAATCAACACGCCCTTCACCGGTTTTTCCGCATGCACCCGCCGGATATCCTCGGCCGTCAGGCTCCAGCGATCCTCGGCCCGCGTTTCCACCTCGACAACTTCCAGACCGAGCGAGAAAAGAATATTACGATAGGCAGGATAGCCCGGGCTTGGCAGAATGACCCGGTCGCCCACTTCAAGCAGCGACAGAAAGGCCAGATTAAAGCCTGCGCTGGAACCGGTTGTTACAGCCACAGCATCAGGTGATACAGTCACGCCATAGTGGTCATCGTAATGCTGCGCAATACGCTCACGCAAAGCCCGGATCCCCAAAGCATCGGTGTAGCCAATACGCCCATCAACCAGCGCCTTCTCTGCCGCTTCCCTTACCAGCTTGGGCGCAGGCGCTCCGGGTTGCCCGATTTCCATATGGACGATATCTTTTCCTTGGGCGGCAAGAGCGTTGGCCTTTGCCATAATGTCCATCGCAAAAAACGGCTCAATCGTGCCGCGCTTGGAAATGCTGCGCATTTGTTATTTCCTTTTGGCTCTACTATGTGTCTGTATGGCCGCTAAATATTTCTATGCCACATTTTGACCATGGCCACGGGCAAGGATTAAGCTCAACAAGTCGAATCCATGCCGCCAGACAGACAGTGGCTTTGATCTCCGGTAGATCTCTTTTTGGGGATTTAGAAAATCAAAGAAGGTTGTGATCATGTTTAAAGACTTAGGTACCAAGTCTTTGCGAAAAGTTCCACCCATTGCCGAACGGAAAGCACACCGTTCCCTAGCGAGCGTCGGCCATCGGCTGGCTTGTGCACTGATGACGCTGCTGATCAGCCTGCAGCCATTGCTACTGGCCACGTCCAGCGCCGACGCGCAGGGCCGCCGCGTCCAGTTGATCCGCGATGCAGAAACCGAGGAACTGATCAAGGACTATGCCCGCCCGATTTTCAAGGCGGCAGGCCTCAAGCCTAGCAATATCCGCATCCATCTGGTCAAGGATAATAGCTTCAACGCCTTTGTTGTCGATAGCAAGCGCATGTTCATCAATACCGGCACCATTATTCAGGCCAAAACACCCAATGAAATCATCGGGGTTCTGGCCCATGAAACGGGCCATATTGCCGGAGGTCATCTCATCCGGTTGCGTCAGGCCATGAAACGCGCTCAAACGATCGCGGCAATCGGTATGTTGGCAGGAGCAGGAGCCATGGCAGCAGGAGCTGCCGCCGGTTCGGGCGATGCTGCACGAGTGGGCACCGCCATCGCCAGCAGCTCGCCCGGCATTGCACAGCGTACTTTCCTGAGCTATGCCCGCACAGAAGAGACCGCAGCGGACCGCGCCGCAATTCGCTACCTGGCCAAAACCGGTCAGTCAGCGCGTGGCATGTTGGAAACCTTCCGCCGCTTTGCTGATCAGTCTCTTTTCTCCAGCCAGTATGTTGACCCCTATATCCAGTCGCATCCCCTGCCCCGTCAGCGCATTGCACAGATTGAGCGATTGGCCAAAAAGAGCAAATACTACAGCCGGAAAGACAGCGCTTCGTTGCAGCTGCGCCATGATCTTGTACGCGCCAAGCTCGCCGCATTCACACAAGACCCAAAACGCGTCATGCGCAGTTTCAAGGGCAGAGACCTGCCGAGCCTCTATGCGCAAGCCGTCGTCACCTATCGTCTGGGCAATCGCAACAAAGCCATCCGTCAAGTAGACCAGCTCATCAAGGCCCAACCGAACAATCCCTATTTCTGGGAGCTGAAAGGTCAGATCTATCTGGAAACGGGCATGGCAGACAACGCCATCGCCCCCTTGAACAAAGCGGTTTCCCTGCGCCCCGATGTCGGCATACTCCGCGTCATGCTTGGGCAGGCCATTCTCTCGTCAAAGAATAACAGAAACTATAGCGCAGCTGTCAGCCATCTTCAGCGCGGCTTGCAGAATGATCCGGATCTTGCGGTTGGCTATCGTTTTCTGGCACAGGCCTATGAAAATCTGGGCAACCGCGCCAAGGCCGAAATCGCAACCGCCAACGGCTATTTCGCCTCTGGTGACATTTCGGGAGCAAAAGCCATGGCTGCCCGGGCCAAGAAAAAGCTCAAACGCGGCTCTCCAGAATGGCTTCAGGCTGATGACATCATGTCGTACAAGCAGCCCAAACTCTAGCGGCTTGAGGCAAGGGATGCAGAGCCTTGCTCGACAAAGCACCGCGCCCCGAAAGGGCGTGGCGTATGGTCACAATCAAGTGAACAATTTGAGAATTGTCTCCCATCCTCATCAAACTGCCCTATTCTCAGAGCCATTCTAACAGACCAAAATGCTTGCTTACCAAGACAGAAACGCACAAGGACGCCTAATCATGCGCCACAGTTTTTCAAAGATTTCCTCTCTGTTCGCTGCCATAGCCTTCATGGGAGTTGCATCCATGCCGGCCAGCGCAGCTGAATTCAACACTGAGCAGAAGCAGGAAATTGAGTCCATCATTTCTGACTATCTTCTCGAAAACCCTGACCTCATCCGTCAGGTCTTCACCATCCTCAGCCAACAGGAAGCAGAGAAGCAGAAGCAGGCGGAGCTTGAACGCGCCAAATTGGCCCAACAGGCACTGGTGGAAAATCAGGAAGAACTGTTCAACGCCAAGGATCAGATCGTGTTGGGCAACCCCAAGGGTGATGTGACCCTTGTCGAATTTCTTGATTACAACTGCGGCTATTGCAAACAGGCCTTCGGTAGCATGTTGGAGCTAATGGATTCTGACAAAAACCTTCGCGTCGTTCTGAAGGAATGGCCAATCCTTGGCCCTCAGTCGCAGGAAGCCGCTTTGGTCGCCGTTGGTGTTACCAAAGTTGCGCCGGAGAAATACTGGGACTTTCACAAGGCCATGATGACCATGCGCGGCACGGCCAACAAGGAATCCGCACTGCGCGTTGCTGAAAAGCTCGACATCCCACGAGAAGAGCTGGAAAAGCTCTATGAAGACACAGACACCCGCAAGCCGATCATGGATGCTTATAGACTGGCTGATGCGCTTAACCTGAATGGTACTCCGGGTTATGTTTTGGGAGACGAAGTCATCCCGGGTTATATTGCTTTGGAAGCCTTTGAAAGCAAAATTGCCAACTTGCGCAGCTGCGGCTCGACCAGTTGCTGATAGAGCGAAACCACGCTGGGTAGAAAAGACTTGGAGAGGCGTCCTTATACGCGCCTTTCCCTATTTCCCCAGCAGTTTCCCGCCAAGGTGCAAATCTGCCTTAGAATAGTCTTTTTTGCCAAAAATCATGACGATAACTAGGAATGAAAAGCATTACCGCCCTTTTCATATCTTTTCACTGAGCTAGGGACCGCCTATAAGGAACCACTAGAGGTCGCCCGCCTCATCGAGCCACCTCTTGCCCAGATCCAAAGGCTTCATTTGGTAAGGGCAAACGTTACGAATTACTAGTCTCTAGCGCGGAATGCGAAATGACAAACACGCTTTATGTTCTCAACGGCCCCAATTTGAACTTGCTTGGTCTGAGAGAACCCGGCATCTACGGCGCCACCACCTTGAAAGACATCGAGGAGATGTGCAAGGAAAAGGCTGCTGCCATGGGGTGGTCGATCGTCTTTCGGCAGAGCAATCATGAAGGTGAACTGATTGACTGGATTCAAGAGGCCCGTGAATATGCACGCGGCATCATTTTCAATCCGGCAGCCTATACCCATACATCCGTCGCTTTTCAGGATGCGATCCGGGCGGTCAGCCTTCCAGTTATCGAAGTTCATCTCTCCAACATTCACGCACGCGAATCCTTCCGTCATCATTCCTATGTGTCTCCCGCAGCGCTTGGCGTCATATGCGGGCTCAACGCAAAAGGATATGTATTGGCGATCGAAGCGCTCGTGGATCATCTAGAAAGCGCATAAGGGAAACCTGCCATGTGCTCCAGGCCAAACCTTGTTGCTTGCCTGGTAATCAACCAACGGAATGCGAACATATGACCAAAGAAAAAAGCAAACTTGATCCTGATTTCATCCGTCAACTGGCGGAGCTGGTTAAGTCTCAGGACCTGACTGAAATTGAGATCGAGCAGGAAGACTTGCGTATTCGTGTTGCCCGTGAGATCGTCGTGCAGCAGGCCGTTGCAGCGCCTCAGGCTGCTGCTCCATTGGCTGCGCCTGCCGCCGCCGGAGCCTTGGCGCCTGCCCCAGCCGCTGGTGCTGAAGCTGACGCCAATCTTGCCAACGCGGTCCGTTCACCGATGGTCGGTACTGCCTATCTCTCTCCGGAACCGGGCTCTGCTCCATTTGTCTCCGTAGGCGATCAGGTCAGCCTGGGCGATACCCTCATGATCGTTGAAGCCATGAAAACCATGAACCAGATTCCTGCCACCAAAGCCGGCAAAATCACGGCTATTCTGGTGGAAGACGCCCAGCCCGTCGAATTCGACGAGCCGCTGGTCATCATTGAATAGTCAGGAATGTAGGGGAAATCCATGTTTTCAAAGGTTCTCATCGCAAACCGGGGTGAAATCGCCCTTCGCGTCTTGCGAGCCTGTAAAGAACTAGGCATTCAGACGGTGGCCATCCATTCCACCGCTGATGCCGAAGCAATGCATGTCAAACTGGCAGATGAAAGCGTGTGCATCGGCCCGCCGTCTGCCCGTGACAGCTATCTCAATATCCCGCAAATTCTGGCTGCCTGTGAAATCACCGGCGCCGACGCGGTCCACCCCGGTTACGGCTTCCTGTCCGAGAATGCCCGCTTTGCGCAAATTCTCGAAGAGCACAAGATCAGCTTTATCGGCCCGAGCGCGGAACATATCCGCATCATGGGCGACAAGATCGCAGCCAAGCAAACCGCAAAACGCCTCGGCATTCCGGTGGTTCCCGGCTCTGAAGGCGGGGTCGACAGCGCTGAAGACGCCAAGCGCGTTGCCGCAGAAATGGGCTATCCGGTGCTGATCAAGGCCGCATCAGGCGGTGGTGGCAAGGGCATGCAGGTTGTGCACTCCGAAGACAAGATGGAACTTGCCTTCACCACAGCCCGCTCTGAAGCAGCAGCCAACTTCGGCGACTCCACGGTCTATGTCGAGAAATATCTCGAAAAGCCGCGCCACATCGAAGTGCAGGTCATGGGTGATGGCAAGGGCCACGCCATCCATTTGGGCGAGCGCGATTGCTCTTTGCAGCGCCGTCACCAGAAGGTCTGGGAAGAAGCCCAATCCCCTGCTCTGAATTCGGAGCAGCAGAACCGGATTGGCGATATCTGTGCCAAAGCCATGCAGGGTCTTGGCTATTCCGGAGCCGGTACGATCGAGTTTCTTTATGAGAATGGTGAGTTCTATTTCATCGAAATGAACACCCGCCTGCAGGTAGAGCATCCGGTCACCGAATCCATTACGCGCATTGACCTTGTCAACGAGCAGCTCAAGGTGGCCTGCGGTGCCGGTCTTGATATCCGTCAGGAAGACATCAAGTTCCAGGGCCATGCCATCGAATGCCGTATCAATGCCGAGAACCCGGAGACCTTCGTGCCTTCACCGGGCAAGATCACCTATTATCATCCACCAGGAGGCCTCGGCGTGCGCGTTGATTCCGGCGTCTATCAGGGCTATTCCATTCCGCCCTACTATGACAGCCTGATCGGCAAACTGATCGTAACCGGTCGCAACCGGGTGGAATGCATGATGCGCCTGCGGCGCGCTCTGGATGAATTCGTCGTTGACGGCATCCAGACCACGCTGCCTCTGTTCCGCGATCTGGTTGACAATGCCGACATCGCCAACGGTGCTTATGATATTCACTGGCTGGAAAAATATCTTGCTTCCAAGTAAAGCATTGCCTTGAATTTCCATTCAGCACAATATTATGAAGACCGCGCACATTGGGCGCGGTCTTTTGCGTTCCAAAGGTGACAATTGCACAAACTGTAAAGAGAGCTGTGGTAAAGTCCCGAGCATGACTGACGACTCATCCTTCATGGAAATCACCCCCCAGATTCTTCTCAGGGCCTATGCCTGCGGCATTTTCCCCATGGCGGAAAGCGCCGATGACCCTTCCATGTTCTGGATCGAACCGGAACTGCGCGGCATCATCCCACTGGATGCCTTTCACATCCCCAAAAGAATGCGCCGTACCATGCGCACGACCCCCTTTCAGATTCGCGTCGACACGGACTTTGGTGGTGTTATGGATGCTTGTGCAGAAGCTGCACCGGATCGCCCCACAACCTGGATCAATCCGCAAATCCACATGCTCTATAGGGAGCTGTTTGACATGGGGCACTGCCACTCGGTGGAAGTGTGGGATGGAGAGCGGCTCGTAGGTGGCCTTTATGGCGTCAGCTTGGGGCGGGCATTTTTTGGCGAGAGCATGTTCTCACGCGAGCGGGATACATCCAAGATGGCGCTGATCCATCTGGTTGAACGGCTCAACGCAGGGGGCTTCACGCTGTTGGATACGCAGTTCATCACCGACCATCTTAAGCAGTTCGGCACCATCGAGATACCCAAGGAAGAATATCACGCACTGCTGGACCATGCCATGCATACCCGCGCCGACTTCTATGCCCTCGACAAGGAGACCGAAGACGAAGCATAACGCACTGACTTGAAAAGAAGACTGTTTACACCCACCGGATCAATGGATGGTTGCCATATCAATTGGGTGAAGGCACTTCTGTGGACTGCTTGCAACCAACCAGCCAGACATCATAAACCGGATGCTCGACAGCATTCATGCCGGGACTGGAGGCAAACATCCAGCCGGTGAAGATCCGCCGCACTTTGCGCTCAAGCGTAATCTCGTCCACCTCGACAAATGCGGTTTCCTCCTGCCGCTCCGTTTCCGGACGCGTATAGCAAACCCGTGGGGTTACCTGCAGGGAACCGAACTGCACTGTCTCATTGATATAGACATCAAACTGGATCATCCGGGCGGTGATCTTGTCCAGACCAGCGAAAGTGGCAACCGGATTGGAAACCTCTTCTGCCTTGACCTGCAAGCTCATCAAGCAACCCAATAAGAACAGAGAAGCAATCACCATTCTTCTCATGATCCAGCCCCCTTTGCGGCCCTGCATAATATTCATTCAAAACTCCGACAATCGGCGGCCCTGTATCAGCTTAGCCAAACGAAGCGCCAAGACCACCCCGTTCCTAGCCCTCTTTTAGGGCAAAAGGCAAGGCTGATTTGCCGATACCCCCGGCTTGGCGGCAGAAGTCCATTGAACCGCCATACACCCTTGTGGCGGAGATACGAGGCAGGATTGTGACTGGAAGGCATGCTTTTGGACAGAAAAGGCGATTCTTTATGTCTCGCCCTATTCAGACAGCATTGAGGAATGGGCTAAGCCGGCTTAGGGCGCCCATGCTTCATAGTCCGGCGCGCTATCGGATTTCTCAGTTTTGGCTGCCAGAAGAGATCCCTTCGGCCGATAGGCCTTCCCGGTGCCGGTCATGTTAGGCTGATGCGCACGCTCCCAAGACCAGTGCTGAATAGCCTGCTCGCTGGGTGGCACATCGGTACGGTAATGCATCCAGCCATGCCAACCAGCCGGAATAGCACTCGCCTCCGCAGGATTGGCATAAACCACCCAGCGGCGTTCGCCCTTGCGATTGCCCGTATAGCTTTTGTTTCTGGAGACATTCTGCTTGTAATATTTGTTGCCGAAAGTGTCCTGGCCAACGAAAACTCCGAACCTTTTGGTGTGCAACCAGGTTCCGAACGTCGTTTTACCCCACCATGTGAACAGAAGAAGCAGAAAGTTTTTCATGACGACCCGTTATTTATGCAGTTCGAACAGGGACACTATGACTACATATTTTCGCGGATGTCCAGAGACGGCAAGGAAAAATCCGACGAATGGATTGCCCTGCCCGCCAGCTACCGCCGTCGGCCGCCAACGCTGGCAAAGCGTGGAGATCTCGATGGTCGCGACGAGGTAGATGCAGCATCACCTTCTTTGTGGGACCGACCAGAGCCACGACCGCTCCAGAGAGACGGCTTGGCCTGTGCATCAATAAATTCTTCCTCTTCGTCGGCTTTATGCAGAATGCGGTCAACATCGCGCTGGCTCCGTCTGGCCTGCGGCAAGGTCTGTTCATGGAACTGGCGCGCCTTGGCAAGAGAGCGCAATCTGTTGCGCTTTTCCTCAAGCACCTCTTCCATGCCATCGATCACATAGCGATCCCCATCAAGGAGCATCAGTCGTTTGTCGCTACATAGGGACGCGATCCTTTGCTGAATCGCAGCAGACGACATGGGCTTGGCCAGAACATGATGCGCCCCGGTTTCAAACAGTTTGGCCACACGCTGCTCTGTCGCATGGGCAGTCACCACGATCACCGGAATGTAGCATAGTGGCTTCATCGTTGCGTTGCGGATAAGGCTGAGCAACTGCATACCAGACATGGGGGCCATGTTGAGGTCGGTGACAATGACATTGGGCGGTTCATGCATGATGGCATGCAGTGCAACATCGGCCCGATCATAGGTGCGGACCCGAGCGACCTTCATCGAAGAAATCATTGATCGAATCATTGTCAGCACAGACTTGGAGTCGTCGACAATAACAATATCGAGCGATTCGATACTAAGCCCGTAAGCCGCATGATGTTCCAGAAATCCATCCAACATTCTGTTTTCTCGCACCTTTTCCTGAGGTTGAAGGACAGGATGCCACAGAGCGATTAATTCACGTTCAAAAAGCGGCGGTGAATTTGATTTCAATTTTAACAGATTTGTTTCAGCGCCTAAGAAAGTTAATTTCCCCACTGCTCCACCATCCAAGGCGCAGATTTTTCCCATTCCTGATCGGACCACAAAAAACACTACATATAGATTGACAGAAAAACACGACCCACAAGGAATAGTCCTTCTTGCGTTCATCATCGCAAGAATCCATAATCCGAACCGTCAAGACAGCGGCGTCTCTGGACTTGTGCTCCAGACTTCCTGTTCCAGCATCATTGAAAATAACCAAGCTCGAAATCGAAACGGCCAGTGGGTAACTCTGTGTTTGTTGAAAGGTTCGGGTTGGGGATTTTTATGCGCTTAAAACAGGGGGAAAAAAGCAAGAAGCACAAGATATAGGCTCGCCAACATAACATAGACACCATATATAGATTTTGTTAACCTTATGAGAATCTACTGGTGTCATCAAAACGAAGCCATTGTGCCACGATTCGCTTGTGACACAGATTCAGAATTTCACAGAAGATCGGCTCTTTCCGAGGCCAGGAAACCCGATTGACTGACCCATTCAGCCTGCTGACGCCAATTGAAAGTCAGCAATACCTTTGCCAAGGGGATTTATAATGCGTGTAGAGCGGCGCTATACCACTGAAGGAAAATCAGCATACGATTCCATCGAGTTTCGTAAGGCTACGAGTGAAATCCGCAACCCGGACGGGTCAATCGTATTTCGTCTCGAGAATATCGATGTACCAACAAGCTGGTCTCAGGTGGCCGCAGATATTCTTGCTCAGAAATATTTCCGGAAGGCAGGCATACCAGCTGCGCTGAAACGCATTGAAGAAAATTCCGTTCCCTCCTGGCTGTGGCGCTCCGTCCCGGACGAAGAAGCGCTGAGCCAGCTGCCTGAAGACGAACGCTTCGGCCCGGAAATGTCCTCCCAGCAGGTTTTTGACCGTCTCGCTGGCACATGGACCTATTGGGGCTGGAAAGGTGGCTATTTTGACACCGACGCCGACGCCCGCGCCTTTTATGACGAACTGCGCTACATGCTCTGCACCCAGCGCGTCGCACCGAACTCCCCGCAATGGTTCAACACCGGTCTGCATTGGGCCTATGGTATCGATGGCCCGAGCCAGGGTCACCATTATGTCGACTTTGAAACCGGCCGCCTGACCCGCTCCGCAACCGCCTATGAACATCCGCAGCCACACGCCTGCTTCATCCAGTCCATCTCTGATGATCTGGTCAACGAAGGCGGCATCATGGATCTGTGGGTGCGTGAAGCACGCCTGTTCAAATATGGCTCCGGTACCGGCACCAACTTCTCCTCTTTGCGCTCCGAAGGGGAACCCCTTTCCGGTGGCGGCAAAAGCTCTGGCCTGATGTCCTTCCTGAAAATCGGCGACCGCGCCGCTGGCGCCATCAAGTCAGGCGGCACCACGCGCCGTGCGGCCAAGATGGTTGTGGTCGACATCGACCATCCGGATATCGAGGCCTACATCAACTGGAAGGTCAAGGAAGAGGAAAAGGTCGCCGCGATCGTTACCGGCTCCAAGATCGTTTCCAAGCATCTCAAAGCCATCATGAAGGCCTGCGTCAATTGCCAGGGCTCCAACGATGAATGCTTTGACCCGGCAAAGAACCCTGCTCTCAAGCGCGAAATCCGCGCTGCCAAGAAGATGCAGGTACCGGAGAACTATATCCGTCGCGTCATCCAGTTTGCCAAACAGGGCTACAAGGATATCGAGTTTGATACCTACAACACCGATTGGGATAGCGCAGCGTATCTCACGGTGGCTGGCCAAAACTCGAACAACTCCGTTCGCATCACCGACGATTTCCTCAACGCAGTGAAGGAAGACCGCGACTGGAACCTTATCGGCCGCATCAAGGGCGACGTTCGCAAAACCGTTAAAGCAAAAGAGCTTTGGGAACAGATCGGTTATGCCGCATGGGCTTCTGCCGATCCGGGCCTGCAGTTCCACACCACGATCAACGACTGGCACACATGCCTAGCTGATGGCGAAATCATCGCCTCCAACCCCTGCTCGGAATATATGTTCCTTGACAATACGGCATGTAACCTGGCTTCCATCAACCTTCTGCAGTTCCAGCAGCAGGATGGCAACTTCGCTGTCGAGGAGTTCGAGCATACGGTACGTCTGTGGACCATGGTTCTGGAAATCTCGGTTCTGATGGCTCAGTTCCCGTCTCCGGAAATCGCAGAGCGGTCCTATCTCTATCGCACCTTGGGTCTGGGCTATGCCAACATCGGCGGCCTGCTGATGACCTCCGGCATCCCTTATGACAGCGACGAAGGCCGCGCCATCTGTGCCGCCATCTCCGCTCTCATGACCGGTACGTCTTACGCAACCTCGGCAGAAATGGCCAAGGAACTGGGTGCTTTCGAGCGCTATGAAGCCAACGCGTCCCACATGTTGCGTGTCATCCGCAACCATCGCCGTGCCGCCTATGGCCACACCGATGGCTATGAGGATCTCGACATCAATCCGGTGCCGCTTGACCATGAAAGCTGCAAGGACAAGACCCTGATCAATCATGCTGTCGAAGCATGGGACAAGGCCCTCGAACTCGGCCAGCAATATGGCTATCGCAACGCACAGACCACCGTGGTTGCCCCAACCGGCACCATCGGCCTTGTCATGGACTGCGACACCACCGGCATCGAGCCAGACTTCGCTCTGGTTAAATTCAAGAAACTCGCTGGTGGCGGCTATTTCAAGATCATCAACCGTACCGTTCCTAATGCCCTGAAAAAGCTTGGCTATAACGACCAGCAGATCAAGGATATCGAAACCTATGCGGTTGGTCATGGAACGCTGAAAAGCTGCAACGCCATCAGCCACAATGCTCTGAAGGACAAAGGCCTTACAGACGAGAAGCTGGAAACCATCGAAGGTGGTCTTGCCAGCGCATTCGACATCAAGTTTGCCTTCAACAAGTGGACCCTTGGCGAAGACTTCTGCAAGGAAGTGCTTGGCGCGAGTGACGAACAGCTTGAAGATCCGCATTTCGATCTGCTGGCCCACATGGGCTTCAGCAAGGAAGAAATCGACGTTGCCAACATTCATGTCTGTGGTGCCATGACCCTTGAAGGCGCTCCGCACCTGAAGGACGAGCATCTTCCGGTCTTTGATTGCGCCAACCCATGCGGCCGCATCGGCAAGCGTTATCTCTCGGTGGAAAGCCACATCAAAATGATGGCTGCGTCCCAGCCCTTCATCACCGGCGCGATCTCCAAGACGATCAACATGCCCAATGATGCATCGGTCGAGGATTGCAAGAACGCCTACATGATGTCCTGGCAGCTGGCGCTGAAAGCCAACGCCCTGTATCGCGATGGTTCCAAACTGTCCCAGCCGCTCAACAGCCAGCTGTTGGACGACGATGAAGACGAGGCAGAAGATGCTGTCGAAGCAATTGCTGCTGCACCAATGCCGGAACGAGCGGCTCTGGTGTCCGAGAAGGTTGTCGAACGTGTGGTTGAACGGGTTGTCGAGCACCGCGTGCGCGAACGTCTCAAACTGCCTGATCGCCGTAAGGGCTACACCCAGAAGGCAACTGTTGGTGGCCATAAGGTCTACCTGCGGACAGGCGAATATGACGATGGTCAGATCGGCGAAATCTTCATCGATATGCACAAGGAAGGCGCCGCGTTCCGCAGCTTGATGAACAACTTCGCAATCGCCATTTCTCTCGGCCTGCAATATGGTGTGCCGCTTGATGAATATGTCGACGCCTTCACCTTTACCCGGTTTGAACCGGCTGGCATGGTGCAGGGCAACGAAGCCATCAAGAACGCCACGTCCATTCTTGACTATGTCTTCCGCGAGTTGGCCGTGTCCTATCTGGATCGCCACGATCTGGCTCACGTCAATCCGGATGACATCGCCACGACCTCGACAGGCAAAGGCAGCGCTGAAGGCAAAGTTCCGGTGCCGATTTCAAAAGGTCTGCTGCGTGGTAAAGCCGAGCGCTTCAAACTCGTGGATGGCAAAGAATATGCACGTCTCCAGGAAGAGCACGCCCATCACCACAGTCATGACCATGATCACGATCATGATCACAGTCATGCAGCAACCCCGGCAACCAAGACAGCGATGCCATCTAACACGGCAACCATGCTGAAGTCGGAAAGTCAGGTTCAACCTGCTGCAACACCGGCTGTTGGCAAAACCGAAAGCAAGGCCGACCAGATCGCTTTGGCGCGCATGAAAGGCTACGAAGGTGAAAACTGCTCTGAATGTGGCAATTTCACCATGGTGCGTAACGGCACCTGCCTGAAATGCGACACGTGTGGTGCAACGAGCGGCTGCTCCTGATCACAGTCAGCCATTGGGTGCCAAGCCCCCAACATAGGAACAAGAAAAGCCCCGCTCACATCGAGCGGGGCTTTTTCAATTCATGCGAAAGGGAGCAAAGCCTTATCAGCGTTGGGTAAGAGCAAGCTTCGCACCAAGCGCCACAAAGGTCGCGGCAAAGCCACGCTTCAACCACGCCATAACAGCCGGACGAGACAGAAGCTTGTCCCGCACAGACGCAGCCGCAACACCAACGAGGGCGAAAACAAGAAGCGTCATCACCATAAAGATGCTCCCCAATTCCACCATATCAAGCATCGGACTGGCCGTGTTCACATCGATGAACTGCGGCAAGAACGCGAGAAAGAAGATCGACAGTTTCGGGTTGAGCAGATTGAGCAGAATCCCGTCCCGCACAATACCCAAGGCTGACGGTCCCTGCACGGACGCATCATCCAGATGATCCGCATCAAACTGTTCCTTATCCTTCAACATCTTGTAGGCCATGAACAGAAGATAGGCGACACCGGCAAATTTGACCATTTGAAACGCCATCGCACTGGCATGCAACAGGGCGGCAAGCCCGAGCACCGCTGCGGTGATATGAGAGATAATCGAGAGCGTACCACCCAACGCCGCCATCAAACCCATACGCAGGCCTCTACGCAAGGTCACAACGAGCGTAAAGATCATGCCCGTCCCAGGCGTGATCACGATGAAAAGCGAAGTGAGAAGAAATTCAATAGTCATGGCACTCGGCAATCTGTTTGATGAAGCTGGCCGGTAGCATACCACCTAAATGTGTTTTGCCAATCCTATAGATTACGCAGTTTTAAAAGCGTATCATTTGCCGATATCCTTGAATTGGCAATTATCGATCGTCTGAAAATGCGTGATGAGATAGCTGCCCTTGCCATAAAACTCAAACCGGCAGCCAAAGCGCGCCCCGCCAAAAGGCTGGATGTTGGCATTCACCTCGGTATTCTCGCTGACATTCAGACAGATCACATCACCAACCGGCAGATTGCGCTCAATCTGCCCACTCTTGCTCTTCAAAAGTATATAGAGTGTTTGATCGGCTCCATTTTCTAGACAAGCAGCCCATACAGGCACGCTCAAAGGAAACACCAAAACGGTATAAGCAAAAATAGCCCTGATACCGGCGAACAAAAAGTTTCTTCTCATAAGAACATCCCTTTCGGCACGGCAATTTTATTTGAAATGATGCAGAATTCTGATTTAATACATCTTTCTCCAAAAATAATATAAACCACTTTTGTAAAAATTTCGAAAAAGACCATCATTTAAAATATTAATACTACACTCAAAGAAGTTAAAAGATCAGCACAATCTTTAGTCGCTCTTGAATGCGCAAGGGTGCACACATAATTGCAACACCAAAGCCGACATTGTTGCCGATAAAACATTTCCGCTTGACCTTTTTGTCAAAACACCTGAAAAGGCCAGAGGAAAAGGAGAATGAATAAATGAAGACAGCCTTTTCCACGATCGCTCCGGATCGCTTCAGCCATGAAACATTTCGTGATGCAGAAGCCGCCATTCAGCGACTACTGGATATTTATCAAGTTCATACTGAATTCCTCAGAGATGCTTTCACCCGCGTCGCACAAAATGATGTGCCTTCGACCGGGCGGTATCGTGCGACCTATCCTGAAATCCGCATGACGACAGATACCCATGCCCAGATTGACTCCCGCCTGTCATTTGGCCATGTCCCTGGTCCGGGCACTTATTCCACCACCATCTCCCGTCCGGATCTGTTCAGCCACTATCTCAAGCAGCAGATTGAACTGCTTTTGTCCAATCATAACGTCGCCATTGAAGTGGGGCCTTCCATGACCCCGATCCCCATTCACTTTGCCTGGCCAAATGGCATGAATGTGGAAGGCGCCCTGCCCGAAACATGGTCTCGCCCCTTGCGCGACGTCTTCGATGTGCCTGATCTGGCCATCACCGATGATGCAATCGTCAACGGAACGCAGCATTATGGCCCCGATGAAGTCGTCCCGCTGGCGCCCTTCACCGGCCCGCGCATCGACTATTCTCTGCATCGACTGGCCCATTACACCGCCACGAAACCGGAGCATTTCCAGAACTTCATCCTGTTCACCAACTACCAGTTCTATATCGACGAGTTTGTGAACTGGGCCAGAGAACAGATGGCAAATGGCTCCGAGGACTATGTGGAATTTGTCGAAGTCGGCAATCAGGTTACCCCTTCGGGTGCAACCGAACCTGTTGAGGGCGAAGCACCGCCACGCCTACCACAAATGCCTGCTTATCACCTCAAGCGCAAAGATCAGAACGGCATTACGCTGGTCAATATCGGCGTCGGCCCGTCCAATGCGAAAACCATTACGGACCACATCGCCGTCCTGCGCCCCCACGCATGGCTCATGCTGGGCCACTGCGCCGGCCTGCGCAACACACAGCGTCTGGGTGACTATGTTCTCGCTCACGGATATGTCCGAGAAGATCACGTTCTGGATGCCGACTTGCCCACTTGGGTTCCCATTCCGGCACTCGCGGAAATTCAGGTAGCATTGGAAGATGCGGTCGCAGACATTACGGGTCTCAAGAATTACGAGCTCAAGCGCATCATGCGAACAGGCACCGTCGCCTCCATAGACAACCGGAACTGGGAATTGCGCGACCATAAGGAACCGGTGGAGCGCCTGTCTCAATCCCGCGCCATTGGTCTTGATATGGAATCAGCGGCCATCGCAGCGAACGGTTTCCGCTTCCGTGTGCCCTACGGCACTTTGCTCTGTGTGTCAGACAAGCCCTTGCATGGGGAATTGAAACTGCCCGGCATGGCCAGCGACTTCTACACCCAGCAGGTGCGCCAACATCTCAAGATCGGTATCAAGGCGATGGAAACGTTAAGAGGCATGCCAATCGAGCGGCTTCATTCTCGTAAGCTGCGCAGCTTTGCCGAGACGGCCTTCCAATAGGCCGCAAGTAAGACAGAATACAGGTTAGAAAGAGCACAAGAAGAGGCGCCGCATTATGCGGCCTCTTCTGCCCCGGTTTCCGTTGCTTCTTCCATATCGGGGATCACTTCGCTGGCGGTCTGGCGCTTGCGCGCAACCTTCATCAACTTACAGAAGGAAGCTGCTGGCAAAGGCGGTGCAAAGAGATATCCCTGCGCAGCCGAGACGCCCATTTTACGCAACTGGATAACCTGCTCTTCGGTCTCCACCCCTTCAGCGATGACGCCAATATTCAGATTCTCAGCCAACGAAATCAGCCCCTGAACCAATTCGGGACCAGCAAAGCCCCCATCCAACGCATCAACCAGCAGCTTGTCCAGCTTCAGAATATCCACGCTGATAGAAGACAGGTTATAAAGCCCGCTATGGCCTGACCCCACATCATCCAGTGCAATTTCAGCGCCCAGGGCCCGAATCTGACTGATGACATCTTTGGCCAGATCCATTTCCTGGATCGGCACCCGATCAGAAATCTCGAAAATCAGATTCTTAAAGCCCAGCTTGCTATCCTTAAACACATCTTCAATATCGGCTACGATGGAATCGTCGATCATCTGATGGGAAAACAAGTTGAGCGCAACCTTGAAGACCTGCCCCTCACGCACGACCGGATCCAGTAGCCGACAACTATCCTGCATGATCCGGCAAGTTACCTCGCGCGTGAGCCGGTAATTCTGGGCCAACGGAATGAATTCATGGGGCGGCACAACGCTTCCGTCAGGCTTGAGCCAACGGGCAAGCACTTCGCATCCGGTGATAGCGCCGCTATCAAGATCAATAATCGGCTGCATATAGGGCACGATTTCGCCATTATCGAGCGCATCTAGAATGATGTCTCCATCGGAGGGCCTATAGCGGCCAAAATACCATCCGATACCAACCATGATCAGGCCGAAAAAAAGGCCCAGTAGATTGATGAACTCTCGCTCATCAGCCGTCACAACATCAATCGCGGCCTCGGTAATAGACATCTGCACTTCAAAGGGCAACACATCGGAATGCACAGACACCCGATCAATGATCTCGCCGCCAGCTGTTTCCGGTTCGAGAATGAACCAATGTGTACCGCTTCCCATGGAGAGCATAGCATAACGGAACCGCCGCAAATCATTGCGCACCGGGTCGATGCGGACCAGTTCACCCGGAACACGCGCCACCAGACGGCGACCATTGGCAACATGGCGCACAACCAGCAAGGATGGCATATCAAATTGCCCGGCACCGGCCGATAGAGACAAGGTAACAGCCTTGTCACCGACCTGATAGGCAGGCAACAAACCGGTTTGGCGGGCCGACTGGCCCAGATCTGTGCAGACCAGATTGCCATTGCGATCCACCAGACCAATGGTGTCGATCCAGGCAGTAGAGCGAGCCGCGTCACTATAGCGATAACGATGGTCCGTCGTGCAGGACAGGCCTGGAGATTGCGCCAGATTATTCAGGACATTGATTGCAGTTTGAGCGGCATCGCTCGCCCGTTCCAGCATGACATCTGCCGAGATTTGCAGGTCTTCCTTGATCTCTTTTTCAACCTGCCAACGCATGGCAAATTGCATGCCGATGGTCAGCAAGCCTGCGCTTACCGTCGCCAGTAACGAGTATCCCGCAATTTTCTTGGCATTTCTGATCATAGAGCCTCGCCCAAACAATTGCGCTAATTTGAGCATAAATCAGTGAAAATTCAGTTGATTTTTGGAAACATACCAAGAAACATCGACACGCAGCGGAAACGCCGATTTCGCGCCTTCCGAGCAGCTGCTGCAGTATCTATTACCTAGGAGATATCCGAGCACAAATACACACCTCGATCCGGCTCAGCACATCAGGAGACGGTTTTCACATTGTCCTTGTTGGCAGCTGGAATTTGTTTCTTCTTCTGGTTTTTTCCACCCAACGCACCGACCAACTGCAGATAGGCAGAAGCCGGCAGAGCCGGAGAGAAGAGAAAACCTTGTGCTTCGTCGATCCCCGAGCGCCGCAGATAGTCAAGCTGCTCATCGGTCTCTACGCCTTCAGCAACGACGACCATATCCATGCCCTTGGCCATCTGACTGAGAGAATCGATGATCGGAACGGTTTCAGTCTCTGCCGTGATGGTATCCACAAACAGTTTGTCGATCTTGATGATATCCATGCCCAGCTTTTGCAGATAGGCGAAACCACCATGGCCTGTACCGGCATCATCAAGCGCCACCCGAATGCCAAGTTCCTGCAACCTTGCAATGATGGCCCGCGCCCGGTCCAGATTTTCCAACGGCAACCGCTCGGTCACTTCCAGAACGAGCTGTTCAAACCGCACGCCAGAATTGCCAAAGACCTGCTCTACTTCGCGCACGATGGCCAGATCCTCAAAATGCTTATTGAACAGATTGATCGCAACCTTCAGGTTCGGATGCTTGGCGTAGCTCTCGGAGAGATCTTCAGCCACCTGCTCCATCAGCAGCGCGGTCATCGGCAGGGCCAGGCCCGAGGCTTCAGCCACATCGATAAAATGGCCGGGAGAAAGGATCGTCCCATCCGGCTTGCGCCATCTGACAAGAACCTCACAGCCAGCCAGCCTGCCGCTCTGGATATCAAGAATGGGCTGATAGTAGGGCACAAATTCCTTACGCTTGATCGCCTGCTCCAGACTGACATACGGATCCGGCTTGCGCAGCCCCATCCGGACAAAGAAGAACATGATCAACGCACCGGTCAGAATACCAAGACCATCAACGACCCGCATCACGCCGCCAAAGGAATCCCACACTGCCGAAAAAGGCAGAGCAACAGAGACCGTTAGCGGATAGCGCGAAGAATTGACCTCGTGGGTGATCAGATCCTTGACCCAATTCGGATCAGGCTCGAACGAATAGAAGGGCGCCCTTTGGCGCAGTCGACTAACCGGCGTGCTTTCGGTGATAGTCTCGTTATTTTTCAGCTTCATCGAAATGCGGTAGAAATCGACATAATCCGTCTGCATGCCCTGCGGAACGAAATTCTCCACAAGAATGAACCCGCCAATCGAAACAAACTCAGTGATATGCCATTGAACAAGCAAACCTTCCTTGCCTGTCAAACTATCGCGCACCGCCCGGTAGCTCAAATGATCAACTGCGCCGATCACCTGCGATGACGTAGGCTGGAAGCTGGTGCTCTCCTTGATAGAAGAGCAGTACATATACTCACCATTATAAATAAGCCCGACATCATGCAGCACCGAGTGACGCAGCATCATTCCGCGGAAACGCTCCTGAAGCGCATTGTCGCAAACGGGAACGCGGAAATGAGGCAAAGCAGAGAAAACATCGATGGCTTCTTGAACAAAGGTCTCGGCCCGCACCAGCGTACGCTGCGCTGTCTGATCCAGGAAACGCTCCCCCCGGCCCATCAGATAGTCGCGCATGGCTATATGGGCGGCAAACACCGGGAAAATTCCCAGGACCACGCCAAGAAATAGCAAAATTATGGACCGAAACCGATTCTTCAAGGCGCACTTCCCTTCTCTGGCAAGAGAATAATCCGCTGCGGCTAACAGAGGATTAACCATAATCAAAGCGCGATAGTGTTGCGTAAATTGCCGTTATGAAATCTGGGCGACATTAGTCCAACACATTCTCAAAATAGAAGCGTTGAAACTCAAGGGATGCTAGAATCGATCCTAGACATTTCGTAACCGACTCCCTTATCCATCGACAGGAGCAATGCGGCATGCGTCAAACCATGCCAAGACCGTAAAAAACCTGCACAAACATTTGTTTCCGAGCATTTGTTATCAATCATTTTCGCAGATCTTCTTCTTGTAAATGAGGCTCACTTTCTATGAAACGTACAAGTCTTACCCTCGGCTTCCTTCTTGTCTCCACCGCTCTGGTGCATGCCCAAAGCGATGCGGAAACAGCTTGGGACGCGATTTTCAAAGACATGAATCAGTCCGGATTGCTGACAGCAACAAACGGTTCCGTTCATTATAACGAGGCAACGGATAGCCTGACCGTTCAAAATCTTGTCTTCAAGACCGACTTTTCCCTGCCAGTTCCTACAAAGCGCACCTTCAGCGAGGAAAGCGACGACACGGCGGCTGATGGCATATCAAAAGAGGGCAAGAGCAAAAGCGAGCTGAAAATCGCCCTCAAGATTGCTTTGCCGACCGCTGTCTACACCGGACTTCGTCTTGAAGAGGCCGGTTATGCCTATGACAGCATGACCATTGATACAATGACTGGCTCATTCGATATTGATGCTCCGGGAACAGCTGACGACACTCACCTGAAGCTGGAAACCACGGGCAAAAGCACCATAACAGCGGCCTATTCCCCCTTCCTTGGCGAGTTCAAGCTTGCTCCATCGCGGCCGATCGGCAGCGTGATGGACTATATCCGCCCGCTACTCATGCAGACGCGATATGAAAACACTTCCGTCGAAGGGATGATCGCCAAGCAATATGTGGATGCCTATCAGGACGCTGTGCAGACCACAGAAACGGGGCCAATGCAGGTATCGGATGTCAAAAATGGCAGGATCGGCAGCTATGAAGTTGCCTATCAGAAAACTGACATGGTCTTCGATAGCAAGAACAGTTTCCCCCCAGAATCAGATCTGGCTCAGGGCAACCCAGCCCAAGTCACCTACACCATCAACAAGACCCGTTACGAAGGCTATGACATCGGCGCTCTGTTGAGCGTCATCGACCCCAACGCGGCCCCTATCGAAGGTACCAAGTCCGTTCTGGAAAAGAGCGAAATGGCGGGTATCAACGTATCTGTCCCGAATCTCGCTGAAATAAAGATCGGCCCGGCCAGCCAGTCAGACATCACAGTCAAACAGCCGGCTACCTATCTGGTGCCACTCCTCGACAAAATGATTGCCGAAGATCTCAATCCGGATGACTTGTCCGAAGAGGACCAGCAGGCATTAATTGAATCCGGTTTTGACCTGGCCAGAAGCTTCGCCATGGGCCTTACGGAAATTGGCAAGACTGAGGCAAGCATCACGCTTCCCAGTGGCCCTTACCTTGGCCAGAAAGCCACGCTTGGCTTCGAATCGATCCGGCAGGCAGGTTTCAGCAGCTATGGCATTGAGGAATCGTCCATTTCCGGAATGACCTATGCCGGACCACCCGCAATGAGCTTCAAACTTGGCCGTCTCGCCATTGAGGATCTTGAATTTGCCGATTACCAACTGATCAAGCAGGCAATATTCAATTCCATGAAGGGCAACCCACCGCAGGGTAGCGAAGCTGTCAAGCTTGGCCCGAATGCACTCACCCTTGCCCTTAAAGACCTCGCCTATGAAGACAGCAAGGGTAACGCGCTCTCGGCCAATGAGGTAAATCTGCATTATGACCGGATAGGATTGGCTATTCCGGCAGAAGTCACCACAAAGATCGACAATCTCACGATTGCCAAGTCCATGCTGCAGCATCCCCTTGCCGGAGTCCTTCTTGATCAGCTCGGACTTGATAGCGTGACGATCAATGAAGAGCTGGCCATGACGTGGGACGATGAAAGCCAGACCTTCCAAATCAGCCCGATCAAGTTGGAATTGCCGAATATCGTCTCCCTTTCCGGCTCTCTTGGCGCAGGCGGCATCATGCGTGATTATCTCGAGAACCCGGAAACGGCGCAAGCAGCCATGGCAACCGCCTCAGTGCTTCCTGCATCCCTGACGCTCAAGGATCTGGGCGGACTGGATGATTTGATCAAATTGGCAGGCGTTACCATGGGCATGGGGCCGGACCAGACACGCGAAATGGCATCGATGCAGCTTCGTGCTGTGTTGAGCGGCTTCACGGAGGCGGCTTTTTACGACTCCGTAGTGAAAGAAGTCGACATGTTCCTGAAAGATCCGCAAAGCCTGATGGTAAGCCTCAACCCATCCAATCCAGTGCCAGTTGCTCAGCTTTTGGGTGTCGCGGCCACCGCACCGCAGCAGATTCCATATCTGCTGGCCATTGGCGTGATCGCCAACGACAATTAACGGCATCTTCGTTCATCAGTGCAGAATACAGAAATAGAAAAGGCGGCTTTAAAAGCCGCCTTTTCTTTGTAAATCAGAAGATTCCAGAGGTTTCTTATTCTGGAAGATTAAGTCGCAGATGCAACTCGCGAAGCTGCTGATTGGTCGGGTCGCTTGGAGCGCCCATCATAAGATCTTCAGCCTGCTGGTTCATAGGGAACAGGGAGATCTCACGCAGGTTCGGCGTACCACAGAGCAGCATGATGATGCGGTCCATACCGGCAGCCATGCCGCCATGCGGAGGAGCGCCATACTGGAAGGCACGATACATGCCACCGAAGCGTTCCTGCAGAACTTCTTCGCTGTAACCGGCAATCTCGAAAGCCTTCTTCATGACTTCGGTCTGGTGGTTACGAATGGCACCAGAGCCGATTTCATAGCCGTTGCAGACGATGTCATACTGATAAGCGTCCAGTTCGAGCGGATCCGTGTTTTCCAGCCCTTCCAACGCACCTTTCGGCATGGAGAACGGGTTGTGGCAGAAGTCCACTTTCTCTTCGTCTTCGTTCCACTCATACATCGGGAAGTCAACGATCCAGCACAGGTCGTAGCGGTCGCGATCAATGAGATCCAGTTCTTCGCCCACACGGTTACGGGCGCGACCGGCAAAGTCGTAGAATTTCTTCGGATCACCGGCAACAAAGAAGCAGGCATCCCCGGCATCCAGACCAAGCTGGGTGCGGATGGCTTCAGTGCGATCCGGACCGATATTCTTGGCAAGAGGCCCTGCCCCTTCCAGAGATCCGTCTTCGCCCTTGCGCCAGAAGATATAACCAAGGCCAGCCTGGCCTTCGCCCTGCGCCCAGCTGTTCATGCGGTCACAGAAGGTACGAGCACCACCGGTTTTGGCCGGAATGCCCCAAACTTCGTTGGTGCTGTCTTCGAGCATGCGCGCAAAGATCTTGAAGCCGGAGCCGCGGAAGTGGTCGGAAACCTCTTCCATAACGATCGGAATACGCAGGTCAGGCTTATCAGAGCCATATTTGCGCAGCGCTTCCTTGTAAGGAATGCGTGGGAAGTCCTGCGTAACAGGCTTGCCCTCGGCGAATTCTTCGAACAGGCCGCGAATGACCGGTTCCATCGTGGTGATCACGTCTTCCTGTTCAACAAAGCTCATTTCCATATCGAGCTGATAGAATTCACCCGGCAGACGGTCTGCACGCGGATCTTCATCGCGGAAGCAAGGAGCGATCTGGAAATATTTGTCGAAACCGGACATCATCAGAAGCTGTTTGAACTGCTGCGGAGCCTGCGGCAATGCGTAGAATTTGCCCGGATGGATGCGCGAAGGAACAAGGAAGTCACGCGCGCCTTCCGGCGAAGAAGCCGTCAGGATCGGGGTCTGGAATTCGTTGAATCCGATTTCGTTCATGCGACGACGCGCAGAAGCGATGATGGCAGAGCGCTTCAGGATGTTCGCGTGCAAGGTTTCACGGCGCAAATCCAGGAAGCGGAATTTGAGACGTGTATCTTCGGGATAATCCGGCTCACCAAAGACCGGCATCGGCAGCTCTTTGGAAGCACCAAGAACATCCAGCTTGGAGATAAAAATCTCAATCTGGCCGGTCGGCAGCTGGTCATTGATCGTGTCTTCAGAGCGGGCTTTGACCTCGCCTTCGATACGAATACACCATTCACCGCGCACTTTTTCAGCGTCGGTGAAGGCTGGGGAATCCGGATCGGCCACGACCTGGGTCAGACCATACTGGTCGCGCAAATCGATGAAAAGAAGACCGCCATGGTCACGGACACGGTGTACCCAACCGGACAAGCGAACGGTTTCGCCCACATGGCTCTCTCTGAGATCGCCACAGGTATGGCTGCGATAAGGATGCATGAATAAACCCTGATGCTTGAGATGGCGCCTGCGATTTGCATCAAATGGCAAAGCTCACATCTCGAATTGAAACTTCAACCGATAAATCGTCCCGCCTTTCATAAAGCGCAATTCTCTCGGTTTCAACGCAAAAAGGGCGCAGAACCTACGCCCTATGTTAAAAATCTGGCCGGACCCTGCATCTCTGCGCGCAAGGTGTCAAGCCAAACAGCCCAAAACCGATGGCTTTTTCGAAAAAAGCTTGGGGGTTTGCTCCAGTCTGGCCAAAGTCTGGCCAAAAGCCTCCTATCGAGCGGCAAAAAAACCTTCAGGAAACTCCATCCGCCCATAGGGCATCCGGTTATCGAAAGACATGATCAGGAACTCGTCAGCCATATCCTTCACGCTGGCCATCTCAGGCGCATTCATAAAGCCGAGCGGTTTGAAATAGTCGGGATCCCCGACAAGTGCGACGCCCTTGCCATGCATCTGCCGGAGCATCTCCAGTCCTTCCGCAATCAAAGCCTTGCGGATCCCCTGGCTGAGGCACTCAGGCAGAACCGAAACCGGCCCCAGCGCATACCAACCTTTATCGCCCCCGGACACACGCACCGGACAAAAAGCGACATGACCAACGATAGTCCCATCAACCTCGGCAACGAGCGACAGGGTTAATAGACCAGACTTGCGCAATTCATTCAACGTGAAATAGCCATTCTGCTTTCCAAGCTGATGCTGTCTGGCTGCGGCCAGTGTTACATTCATGATCGCGTCGAAATCCGCGGCCGTTTCTTTTCTTATTTCCATGATGCAATCCGACAAAGAGGCTGTTTCGGAAAAAGACGATGACCAATCGTCCCCAAAAATTAAATCATGGAAAAGTTCCAAACAAAAGTTCTCCCAATAGCTATGCAACAAAAGAGTGACGGTCTACGCCGTTAAGAAAATTGGCAATTTTTCCCAATAGCGGTGGCTTTTTGCAGCAACACACTGCAATAATCCCCATTGCCAGCCGAGTCCTTGCAAAGAATTGGCGACAAAAGACGAAATGTTCGATATAAGCGAGCCCAATGAAGACGATCACGACTACTGCCGAGCTGGCAGACGCTTGCAAAAAATGCGCAGAGCACCCCTACGTAACCGTAGATACGGAATTTCTGCGTGAAACGACCTATTGGCCGAAACTTTGCCTCATCCAGATGGCCTCCCCTGACGATGCGTTTCTTATAGATCCGCTCGCAGAAGGGCTTGATCTTGCGCCATTCTTTGAATTGATGGCTGATGAAAACGTGACGAAAGTTTTCCATGCAGGCCGACAGGACATAGAAATCATCTATCATATGGGTAATCTCATTCCTTCGCCCATGTTTGACAGTCAGGTCGCTGCCATGGTGTGCGGCTTTGGTGATTCCATATCCTACGACCAGCTCGTTCAGCGCCTCACCGGCACGCGTCTTGATAAATCCCATCGTTATACCGATTGGTCCCGCCGTCCGCTCACTGAAAAGCAACTTACATATGCTCTGGCAGACGTAACGCATCTGCGCGACGTCTATCACGCCCTTCATGCCAATCTGGATGAACAGAACCGCAGCGAATGGGTTCAGGAAGAGATGAAGATTCTCACCTCTCCGGACACCTATTACACCGCGCCTGTCAACGCCTGGAAGCGCATGAAGTTGCGCATCCGCAAGCCGCGCGAGTTTGCTGCCCTTAAAATGCTGGCCGCATGGCGGGAATCCGAAGCGCAATCGCGCGATGTGCCCCGCAACCGCATCCTGAAGGATGAAGCCATTTTCGAATTGGCCATCCATCAGCCAAAGACACCGGAAGCTCTCACCGCGCTGCGCTCCATCTCCAAGGGCTATGAGCGTTCAAAGGCCGGTCAGGACCTCTTGCAACTGATGCATGAAGTGGCTGACATTCCGGCAACCGAATTGCCAGATGTGCCCAAAGGCAAGAACCAGCCGGAAGGCTCAGGGGCTGCCGTTGACCTGATGAAGGTGTTGCTCAAGCTGGTGTCCGAGCGTCATGGTGTGGCTGCCAAGGTCATTGCCACTGTCGATGATCTTGAAAAGATCGCCTGTGATGACGACGCCGATGTTGCTGCGCTCAAAGGCTGGCGCAAGGAACTGTTCGGGCAATATGCACTGCGTATCAAGCGCGGCGAAATGGCTCTACGCCTTGAAGGCAAGCGTGTTGGTACGATTGAATGCGACCCACCCGAATTGCCAGCCCAGAGCAAAAATGGCAAGCGCTCCGGCAAGAGCCGCAAGGCAAAGCAGCCAGAGACATCATCATAATGTGAGCGCATATCTGCGCTCACTGCGCCGGTATGCTGGACAAAACGCGCCAATCCTTTTAAGACAGAGCTCTTAATAAGTTCCACTTGTACCAAGACGGGTCAGGATCTAGGGCAAGTTTTCCATTTTGTCCAGGATTCTTTCGAGATGCAGCTTTTGCGTCCCATCATACAAGCCTCATTCTGCCCTTGATGCGGCGTCAAATGCCGCCCTTCCGAGGGCTCTCAATCGTCTCGAAGTCTGGGAAATACCTCATTGTTGCGAGTCTTGGTCAACTGCGCCAAGCGTTGCTGGAATTATTGGATGACTTTGAATTTCCGAGCGGTTTTCCGCTCTTTGAGTACTTACAACTACCGCCTCTGGTTCGCGGGTGCCCTGATTTCCAACATCGGCACATGGATGCAACGCACCGCGCAGGACTGGCTAGTCCTGACCGAATTGACCGACCATAGCGCCTCGGCCGTGGGCATGACCATGGCCTTCCAGTTTGGTCCCCAGCTACTGCTATTCCCGATCACCGGCCTGGTGGCCGATATGTTTGATCGGCGCAAACTGATGATCGCAACCCAGACCATCATGGGCACATTGTCCCTGATCCTTGGCGCCCTTGTCATCACAGGGCTTGCCGAGCTGTGGCATGTCTATCTGCTGGCATTCCTGTTCGGATGCGCTGCTGCCTTTGATGCTCCCACCCGACAGACCTTCGTCAGCGAACTCGTCGCCAAGAAAGATATCTCCAACGCGGTCGCCCTCAATTCGACCTCCTTCAACAGTGCCCGCATGATCGGCCCTGCCGTTGCGGGGCTTTTGATTGCCGCCTTTGATACGGGCCCTGCCTTTATCATCAATGGTTTGTCTTTCGGCGCTGTACTTCTTTCGCTCCTGCTGCTACGCAAATCCGAGCTGCAGCCGAGCGTATATGCCCGCCGGTCAACCAAGGGCATCATGGACGGTTTCCGCTATGCCTTCGGGCGCAGAGACTTGAGCGTCATGCTGATCATGCTGTTTCTCATAGGCACTTTCGGCATGAATTTCCCGATCTACATTTCCACCATGGGCGTGAAACTGTTTCATGCCGATGCGCAAGGCTACGGTCTGCTGACGACCTTTTCCGCTATCGGTACGCTGATGGGGGCCCTGATGGCCGCAGGGCGAGAAAGCCCGCGTTTTGAGACCCTGTTCATCGGCACAGCCATGTTCGGCTTTGGCTGCCTGATTGCAGCCATGACCCCGGGTTACTGGTGGTTTGCCATAACGCTTATTCTGGTCGGCCTGTCGGCCATGACCTTCCTGAACACATCAAACGCGCTGATGCTGCTTTCTACTGATCCGGAAATGCGAGGACGCGTGATGGCCCTGCGCTTTGCCATCACCATGGGAGGCACCCCGATTGGCGCTCCCATTGTGGGATGGGTTGCGGATAACCTGGGGCCTAGATGGGCACTTGGGGTTGGTGCCTTTGCAGGCTTTGCGGCGGCCATGGTTGCGCTTTATCATTTCTCGCAAAGCAAGCTGCGCAATCAGCCGGTCATGTTCACGCCCGATGACCAGCTCTGAGGCAACTAATAAGCGCTTCGCCAATCTATATCGAGCTTAGCAAGTCTTTATCAAGCTTATCCAGCTTTGTTCAAGCCTCGCCGGCAACCTCTCCGATGGAATCGATGACGAAATCTTCATCCTCATCCTCCGGCTCGATGCGCTCCGCGCCAACCAGTTGCATATAGGGCAAATCACGGAAGCGCGCGACCAGTTGTTCCCAGAGCGCGGAGACAAGAGCCACCGGCAACTGATCCTCTTTCAAAACGGCCTTGACTTCCAGCAACCGGTTGCGCTCGACCTTTGAGAAGGTCAGAGCCAACTCGGCAGGCTGTTCAGCCTCGATGCGGGTCACTTCCACCCATGTCGCGGAATTCTCCTCAACGGACAGAACGCTCTTCGCCATGACGAAATCCGCGCCGGGCGGGAAAATGCTATCGGAGATGTCGATCAGCCGTACATCCTGCCAACTGGGCCAGACTTCCTTTGCAAAGCGGTCTCCCTGCTCGGCGAAATCATCAAAGCACCAGTCGATATTGTTTGCCCCCTCACCAACCAAGTCTTCCTCGAAAGTAACGCGGACCTCAGCCAGATAGGCATAATCGACGATCGAGATCTTGCCCTCTTCGATAGCTTCCGGGTCACTGGCGGCAAACAGCACATACTCACCATAAGGAGCTCTGTCACGATAACAGGCTTCCACGGAGACCGGCTGAATAGCGCCCCCTTCCTCCATCACGCCATGGACGACAATCCAGTGTGCATCTTGATCCACTTGTTCCTTCATTGAGCGACAGACTCCATTCCCCGATCAGCTCCGAGTTCAAACAATTTGCGCATCATAGCCTAGCAATCTGACGAAGCTGGTAAAGCGCCGTTCCAGCTTGCTATGGCGCAGCATCTTGAGGTCGTCAGGCAGCGTCAACACCGCCGTGTCATCCGCTAAACGAATATCCAGACGGTCAAGCACGCCCGGCAAATCGCCAACGGCAGCATGCGCCAGCCGCTGGGCAGCCCCGGTAATCTGCGCCATGGTGCGCAGATGCAGATTGCTCATCTCCCGCATACGACCGGAAAGCTTGGCCCCGGACAGGCCTTCATGGCGGAAATAGTTCGACATCGCCAGATAGGCCCGACCGGGATGGTCGATGCCAATGAAGGTGCTATGGGCGATGACATTAAGGCTTTGCGTGCCCCGATAATCCGGATGCGCACGCCAGCCCATATCAGTCAACAGACAGGCAGCCCGCCGCAAACGTTTTTCATAATCGGTTTCCGCAACTTCGAGCGCCTCATAGACCTTGTCGAGCCAATCGGCCAGCTCATGGGCATATTGTGGCGAGCGGGAGCGCAACACACAAAGGTCCTCGCAGGCAGAAAGCAACGGATCTTCTTGCTGGATCTCTGCTGGCAGCAGCTCATACAAATGCCCCTCACGCACCCCCAAAGAGGAGAAAACGATCCGCTTGGGCTTCCCCTTCCTGATCACTTCATGAAGCACCGCCGCGCCATAGGGAAGCAGGCTGCGTCGTGATTTGGAAACAGCACTGATGCCGGAGAAATCTTCAATGTCATCCCGAATGCATTGATGGCAGAATTCCAAAGCCTCTTCGCCATCTATTTCATAATGATGCATCACATGCAGGGGATAGCCCACCGAGGCCATATGCAGCTTGCCCAAGGCACGCCAGGTGCCACCGATGGCATAAAAGGTCTTGCCCTCAAGTTCCTTCAGCTGTTCTGATTGGACCAGCTCATTCTTGGCTATTTTCTGGGCCTGCTTCACAGAGCCTTCAGACATGTCCTGCAAACGCAGACCACCCAGCGGATGAGTGGCACCGACACCCAGTGTCTGGCCATCAACAGACACAAGTTCAAGGCTTCCGCCCCCCAGATCCCCAACCACGCCACAAGGGTCCAGCATTGCTGAAACAACACCAAGAGCCGATTTGCGCGCCTCATCCTCTCCGGAAAGCACCAGAGCCTCAATGCCACAAATCTCTTCCACCTGTCGCAGAAAATCCGGTCCGTTGCTGGCGTCTCTGGCAGCGGCCGTGGCCAGAACATATTTATTCTTCACGCCCGCAGTATCCATGAGGAAACGAAACCGGCGCAAAGCCGCCAAAGCGGCATCCACGGCCTTTTCCTCAAGCTTGCCGGTTACGCCGACGCCGCGCCCCAAACCGCAAAGATGCTTTTCATTATACATCGGCACAGGCGCACGCGCCTCGCGCTCATACATGACGAGGCGCACCGAGTTTGAACCGATGTCAACCACGGCAACAGGAACAGATCCACTGATCCGCCCCTGCATGGTGAGTTTGTCCAGATTCTTATCGCTGGATTCGATCTGTGAATGCCCTTGGAGAGTCATTTTCTAGTGAGTCACCTCGCCCTGAAAGACTTGGGTTTGTCATGAAGAAGCTATGCGCGTTGAAGGGCTGTTCGCCCTCCGCAGCTTGAATTCGGCGCGATGATCCATCAGGCAGAATTTCCCAGCTTTGCTGATTGTCCATTATATTGGCGACCATGATCTGATCAAGAACCTGAGCATGGATCGTGGGATTGGTAACCGGAACATAGGTTTCACACCGACGGTCCAGATTACGAGGCATAAGGTCTGCAGACCCGAAATAGATGATGGCTTCCTTGTTTGGCAATTCCTTGCCGTTACCGAAACAAATGATACGCGAATGCTCAAGGAAGCGTCCAACAATCGATTTGACCCGGATATTATCGGACAGACCCGGGAATTGCGGCCTGAGACAACAAATCCCGCGGATCACAAGATCGATCTTCACGCCTTCCTGACTGGCGCGATAGAGCGCATCGATCAGGGTGGGATCAACAAGCGAATTAGCCTTAGCCCAAATGCGCCCCGGACGCCCGGCTCGCACATGTTCGATTTCATTCTCGATATGCTCAAGCAAGGACTTGCGCATGGTGTAAGGAGAAACGAGCAACTTCCTGAGATGGTCCGGTTCGGCATATCCGGTGATGAAGTTGAAAACACGGGCCACATCCATCGCGATTTCTTCATCGGCGGTGAAGAAGCTGAGATCCGTGTAGATCTTGGCCGTGATCGGGTGATAGTTGCCCGTGCCAATATGACAATAGGTGACCAGCTTGCCCTCTTCGCGACGCACCACCATCGACAATTTGGCGTGGGTTTTCAGCTCGATAAAGCCAAATACCACTTGCACACCAGCGCGCTCCAAATCACGCGCCCAACCGATATTGGCCTCTTCATCAAAACGCGCCTTCAACTCGACAAGTGCCGTCACCGACTTGCCTGCTTCCGCAGCCTCGATCAGCGCACGAATGATGGGAGAATTCTTGGATGTCCGATATAACGTCTGTTTGATGGCAACAACGTCAGGGTCCAAAGCTGCCTGCAGCAAATACTGCGCCACCACATCAAAGCTCTCATAAGGATGATGGACAACAATGTCCTTTTCCTTGATGGCGGCGAAGCAATCGCCGTTATGCTCGCGAATCCGCTCAGGGAAGCGTGCATTGTAGCTCTTGAACTTGAGCTCTGGACGATCCAGCTTGACCAGTTCGGACAGATCACTCAGGCCCAGCGGCCCATCGATATCAACGACCTCATCATCATCCACATCAACAGCATGCGCAACGAAATTACGCAGGTCTTCATCTGTCGAGGTTTCCAACTCCAGACGAATGATCGACCCTCTGCGACGACGCTTCAGCGCGCTTTCAAAATGCCGTACCAGATCTTCGGCCTCTTCCTCGATTTCCAGATCCGAGTCGCGAATAACCCGGAAAGAGCCGATATTGATCACTTCATAGCCGGGAAAAATGCGATCGATAAACAGCGAGACGACCTGCTCGAGCAGAATGCAGCGGTGGCTATCTTCAGCTTCAGCAACACTTGGCAGTGTCACAAAGCGTTTCAAGGCATTGGGCATGCGGACAATGGCCGTCAGATCACCATGGCCATGCCCGCCCTTGAGATTGAGAGCCAGCGAGAAGCCCAGATTGGGAATGAAGGGGAACGGATGGGCCGGATCGACCGCAAGCGGGGTCAGCACCGGGAAGATATCTTCAAGAAATGCCTTTTCCAGAACCTGCATATCCTGATCGGTCAGATCCTTCGGCTCGATCAGAAGGATCTTTTCCTCTTCAAGCAACAGGCGTAAATCCTTGAAGCAAGCTTGCTGACGATCCACCAGCTCATTCACTGCTGCGTTGATCTTGACCAGTTGCTGCCCGGCATCAAGACCGTCTGCACTGATCGATGTAATACCTGCCCGCTTCTGGCCTTTCAGACCAGCTACACGCACCATGAAAAATTCATCAAGGTTGCTGGCGGAAATGGAAAGAAAGCGCAGGCGCTCCAGCAAAGGATGGTTCGCATTCTCGGTTTCTTCCAGCACGCGACTGTTGAAGCCGAGCCATGAAAGCTCCCGGTTCACGAACCGCCCCGGACTGGCCATCAAAGCTTCGATTTCTTCCTGGCTGGGACGCATTTCCACGCTCGGTTCGTCGGAAACAACAGGCACACCGGCGTCAGAAGCGCCAACAGGTTCTGGTGATGAATATGGATGCGTTTCATTGATATCAGACATAGAGGTCCGTCCGTCACTCTTGAATGAGGAAGCTGCATCGCCCCATCGTCAAGGGGTGCGGCTTCTGTTCTGCCGTTACCGTCTCCCCCTTCTTCATGCAAGGCCATGGAATCAAGGAGAAAACGAAAACACTCCGCGCCCATTCTCAAACAGCTGAAACAATCAGGCATCGACATTCAGGGCGCACTGAACCAGCGAATATAGAAACACCTTAGCAGTTATGTGACGCTTGTCACAATGCGGATATTGTGCCCGATCAGATATCAACATGGAAGCTTGAGGGTTTGAGGCCTGCGAGAAGCAATCCTCTTCAAGCACCCGACCTTGAGCCACCGACCATTTAGGGCACGAGCCCGTCAGCCTTGTCTGAGAGTTCCTTGAGAATCAAAGACACGAACGGCCGCGTTATGGTGCGATGCTGCGCCAAAGCCTGCTGGTCAATAGCCTCCACAATCACCAGTGCCGCGCCAATAGAACGTTCCATGCGCATGAGAATATATTCAATCACACTCGGGTCTGGAGAGAGCTGACGATCCGCGAACAGTTTGACAAGCACGCTGCGTAACAGCTCGTCATCGGGCTCGTAAATCTCGACCGGTGTCGTCAGGCGCAACCGGGACATGAGATCGGGCAAACCGACCCCCCAGCTTTCAGGCCAGTTTCGGGCGGTAATCAGCACATAAGCCCGTGCTTCACGCGCAGCATTGAGCAAATGGAACAGGGCGGTATCGTCCCGTTCAGGGCTGTCCGCGTCCTCAACCACGATGGCCCCGCTTTGCACCAGCTCGGTGGGGTCCGCATCATTCAGATCCGCGACATTCACGATCATTGCGTTGCTGCGCTCTTGCCAGATATTGGCAAGATGCGACTTGCCCGCCCCAACCGGCCCTGCCAGCAACAACCAACTCGCGGGCCAGTTCGGCCACAGATCAATCATGTCAAACGCGGCCCTGTTAGATGGACCTCGCAGAAAATCTTCCCGTCCCATCGCCGCTTCATGAGGGAGCTGTAAGGGCATCTGATCACTTATTTTTGCTGAACCCATCGAATTTCCTCACGCCAGCCTTCATTTCAGACATCCGTTCTTGTCGCAGATACGGAGCCCGTCTTGTTGTTATTGTTATTCCGGTTTGGCTTCATCGCCAGCCCCATTGCCATCAGCTGGGACCTGATGATAGCCACGATAGAGCGGAGAATGCACATACTGGTCAAGAATATACCGCACGACAACGCCAATCGCGGCCGCTGCCGGCACAGCGATTAACATGCCCACAAACCCGAACAGGGATCCAAACGCCAGCAATGCAAACATCAGCCACACCGGATGCAGCCCCACCCGCTCGCCAACAAGCCGCGGCTGCAAGATGTTGCCTTCAAGAAATTGCCCGACAGCAAACACACCAATGGTCAACCCGATGGGAATCGGATCCGGCCAGAATTGCACAATGGCAACACCACCCGACAGGATCAGCCCGATGGTTGCCCCCGCATAAGGCACAAAACTGATGATACCGGCAATCAACCCAATCAACAGGCCGAAGTTAAGGCCCACCAGCGAAAGGCAGATGGCATAGAATGTCCCCAGAATGAGCCCCACCAAGATCTGCCCGCGCACAAAGCCGGAAACGCTCTCATCAATCTGATCGAACAGATCCCGAATCGTTTCTCTATGATCGCGCGGCAGGAAGCCGTCGATGGTATTCACCATGCGGTCCCAGTCATGCAGCAGATAAAACGCAACCACCGGCGTAATGACCAGCAGTGCCAACATGTTCAAAACGGCCTGCCCGCCATTCCATACCGACTTGAGCAACTGACCGGCCCATGAGGCCCCCTGCGCGACAATATCCTTGATATTATTCTGCAGACTCTCCGCATCAAAGTTAGAGAGGAATTTGGGCATATAGTCCGATGTGCTATTGCTGATCATGGACTGCAGGGAGGCAACATATTCAGGCATTTTCTGGCTAAAACCCGCCATCTGATGCGCCAGAGCCGGCACAATCAGCACCAGCAGCAGAATGAAGATCAGCACGAAAATCATCAACACCGAAATGGTCGCCCACATGCGGTTCATGCCAAGGCGCTGAAAGGCATCAGCTACAGGGTCGAGGAGATAGGCAAGCGCCATTCCGGCAACAAAGGGCAGCAAGATCCCACTGAACACGTAAATGCACAGCACGAAAGCGGCAAAAGCACACATCCAGACGATAAACTGTTTTTGCAACGTCATATTCATTCCCCAAGCCGTTTGACCCCAAGCCGATTGACCCCAAGCCGATTGACCCCAAGCCGATTGACCATGTAGCCCTCAACGTCAGCTCAAATCATTTAAGAGGTCGGGCTCCTTATATCAAAACCCAAGGGCATATGGATATGTTCCTTTGATGACAAAAACAAATTGAACAGCCTATCCAATGCTCAGCCACAGGCTTTCAGCATGCCTGTTCATCCAGGTGCAGGCAATCAACTTCTCCCCTTTGGCCTGCAACTGGCACGCATCCACGTGCCTAAATGACGCTACAGAATCGCAAAACCGCGCTTTTTGCGCTCATAAAGCCGCAAGAGGGCTTGCAATTGCAGCGAAATTCGTGTGTCTCAGGGGCAAAGAAAACGCGTCGTAATTTGTGTCAGGGATCCACTATGTCCGATCAGACCCAAGAATCTAAATCCTCCGCCCCAAACAACCTAACCTACGCAGATGCCGGCGTGGATATTGATGCGGGCAACGCCCTGGTCAAGGCCATCAAACCCATCGTCAAGGCCACGGCTCGGTCAGGATCGGACACCGAAATTGGCGGCTTCGGTGGCTTGTTCGACCTGAAGGCGGCAGGCTTCACCGACCCGGTGCTGGTGGCGGCCAACGATGGTGTAGGCACAAAGCTGAAAGTCGCAATCGAAACCGGCAAGCATGACACCGTCGGCATCGATCTGGTTGCCATGTGCGTCAACGATCTTGTTGTTCAGGGCGCCGAGCCTCTGTTCTTCCTTGACTATTTTGCCACTGGCAAACTTGATGTCGAAGCGGCGACCGATGTGATCGCAGGCATTGCCGAGGGCTGCAAGCAAGCCAACTGTGCTTTGATCGGTGGTGAAACCGCCGAAATGCCCGGCATGTATGCCAAGGACGATTATGATCTGGCAGGCTTTGCCGTAGGGGCTGCCGAACGCGGCACGCTGTTGCCCAAGGATGTCAAAGCAGGCGATGTCCTCATCGGGCTGGCCTCATCGGGCGTTCATTCCAATGGCTTCTCGCTGGTGCGCCGCATTCTGGAAGCAAACAAGCTGACTTTTGACAGCCCGGCTTCCTTTGCTGATGGCAAGTCCATTGGCGAAGCCCTGCTGGAGCCGACCCGCATTTATGTGCGCTCCACCCTCAAGGCCATTCGCGAAACAGGCGGCGTCAAGGCACTGGCTCACATCACCGGTGGCGGCTTCCCTGAAAATATCCCGCGCGTCCTGCCTGACGGTCTGGCTGCCCATCTTGATCTCGCCGCAGTTACGCCTCCGCCAGTCTTTGGCTGGTTGCAGAAACTGGGAGGTGTTGCCGACAAGGAAATGCTGCGCACCTTTAACTGCGGTGTCGGCATGATCATCGTCGCCGAGCCAGAAAAAGCAGATGCCGTGATCGCCACTCTTGGCGAAGCAGGCGAAGCCCCCTTCAAGCTGGGCACGCTGGCAGACCGCGAAGACGATGCGGTCGTCTATGACAGCATGATCAATTTCGGGAGCTAAGCCGTCATGTCCAAGGCAAAAAAGCGCACCGCGATCCTGATTTCAGGGCGCGGTAGCAACATGACCGCGATTCTCGAAGCCGCAAGAGCAGAAGACTATCCCGCCGACATCGCCCTCGTGCTGGCCAACAATGCCGACGCCAAGGGCCTTGAAACCGCCGCGCGTGAAGGCATCGCCACGGCCGTTGTCGATCATCGCCCCTTCAAGGGCGACCGCGAGGCGTTTGATGCGGAAATCCAGTCCGTGCTGGAAGCCAATGACATCGAACTGGTGGTGCTCGCCGGTTTCATGCGTATTCTGACGCCGGGCTTCGTGGAAAAGTGGCATGATCGCATGCTCAACATCCACCCCTCGCTGCTTCCATCCTTCAAGGGTCTACATACCCATCAGCGCGCCATCGACACAGGCTGCCGCCTTGCCGGTTGCACCGTGCATTTCGTCCGCGCCGATATGGATTCCGGCCCCATCATCACGCAGGCCGCCGTACCGGTTCTGGATGATGACGACGAAGACAGCTTGGCCGCACGCATCCTCGTTATGGAGCACAAGGTCTATCCGCGCGCGCTGGCACTGGTCGCAGCCGACCGCACACGCGTTGATGGCATGCGCGTGATCATAAAAGAAGACGAAGACGACAAGCAGCCCACAGACCGCTTTCTCTTCCACTAGGGCATAAAGCCTGCCCAGATCAAACAAAAAAGCCGATGAATGAAATATCCATTCATCGGCTTTTTCATTTCTCAAATCAGCAACTTGGAACTATTTGTTACAGGACGCATAGTTACTCAAAATCGTACGCTTCTGGCCCCAGCCCGGCTTGCCGCTCTTAAGAGCGCGTTCAAGATCCTTGCCCTCAAGACTATCCACGAACTCTTTGGCGGCACATTTGCAAGCAGAGAGAATGCCATCCGTCTCGCCATCCTTGGCCTTGGGCCAACGATCATACAGGCAGAAATCCACGACGCGCGCGCGATAAAGATCTTTGGTCAAACCATCCGCCTTGGCCGGAGCGCCAAGCATCGTCAAGGAGATCGCAGCCGCAGCCAAAACAGAGTAACCGCTTCCAAATCTGAACATGAATATTCCCTCAAAAAGTAAAACCGATGTCGCCAATTTACTGATTCCATTCATGAGAGCAATCCGGCAGGCCAATTTTACGGCCCAAATCAAACAATTGTCATCAAATGACAGATCTGAATATAGAAAAGCCCCCGACCCTCAAGGCTCGGAGGCTTGAATCAGCGAACCAGATGGTCTGGCTTATCCGACGATCTCATCATCGGAAAAGAAGAACTGAATTTCCCGCGCAGCGCTTTCCGGTGAATCAGATCCGTGGACCGAGTTCTCGCTCATGGAAAGGGCGAATTCCTTACGGATGGTTCCCTCATCGGCCTCTTCAGGATTCGTCTTGCCCATCACTTCCCGGTTAAGAAGAATGGCATTCTCACTTTCAAGAACCTGAACGATAACCGGTTCGGAGATCATGAAATTCACGAGCCCCGCAAAGAATGGCTTGCCCTGATGCTCGGCATAAAAGCCTTCGGCCTGCTCTTTGCTCATACGGATGCGCTTGGAGGCAACGACGCGCAATCCAGCCTCTTCCAGCTTGGCTGTGATCTTGCCGGTCAGATTGCGCTTTGTTGCATCTGGTTTGATAATGGAAAAAGTGCGTTCGATAGCCATGGTATCTCCCCTCTTGACTTTGCTTCACCATAGCCGACGCACCTCTTCCCTGCGTCAGCAGGTTGCATTGCGCCGCTGTATAGCCTGCCCCCAAAGCACCCGCAAGAAAAAACCAGCCGAAACGCGAACGAAACCAAATAGACGCGAATTTATATTCACTTGGACACAAAGAAGATCAGAACTACACAAGTGAATTATACTTTAGAACTACGCCCCAAGCCATCATACAGATCCAAACAACGATCAAACCACTGTGCAACCGGATCATCTTCTTCTAACAGAACAAAGTCAGAGACCATACGCGCCCATTGGAATGAACCGAAAATGCTGTAGTCCGCATAGAGAGGAGCATCGCCACCGAGAAATGCCTGATCGCGCAATGCAAGGCGCATGGGCAGAAGACTTTCTCGGAAAGCGTCAAGGCGGTCTGGAGAATGATCCGGTACCTCTTCGAGCGCACAGCCGAAGCGTTTCTCACGGGTGGTGCGGAAATAGGGTTGGTCCTTCTCATCCAACCGATTGTAAATATCCAGCAGACAAAAGCGAACCAGTTGCTTGTCGACAACGGCATTGGCCCAGCGATCAATGAAGTGCGCCATCTTCTGCCCGCCTTCTCCGCCAAACAGCGAGGGCAGATCCGGGTATGTATCTTCCAGATATAAAGCGATGGCAAAAGAATCCCGAACGACAGTGTCACCATCAGCTATCACAGGAACAGTGGTCTGCCCACCTCCCTCAATGGACTTGATCTCGGTAAACAGCGTCGCAACCGTTTCCACCTCAAGTCCCTTGTGAGCCAGAGCCATGCGGGTGCGCCAACAGGCTGGAGAAAAACGAAGGGCCCTGTCTGCGGTACACAAATCGTATAGCTTGATCGTCATCATACATTCCTCAAAGGGTTTCGGGGCTGCGCATAATGCAGGGAGCGAGCCAGATTGGCCAGCACAAGTTGCAAAAAAATTGCTCTTTGTCCTCAAGGCACGCGAAACAGTTGTATTCACTGTTGCAAAAAAGGATCAAGCCAAGAGATTGCATCGGCAGCGATTGCCATCGACGATGAAATAAGGCAAAAGGCACCCATTATGCTGCATATCAATAACCTCACCTATCGCATCGCTGGCCGGACACTGCTGGAATATGCCACGCTCGTTGTTCCCGAAGGCTGTAAAATGGGCCTCGTCGGGCGCAATGGCACGGGCAAATCCACCCTGTTCAAGCTACTGGTCGGAGACATCGCGCCCGAAAGCGGCACGGCCACGATTCGCAGAGGCGCGCGCGTCGGTCAGGTTGCGCAGGAAGCGCCCGCGTCTGAAGAAAGCCTGCTTGAATTCGTCCTGAAGGCTGATCTGGAGCGCGCCCGTCTGCTCGCCGAATCCGAAACGGCAACCGATCCGGAACGGATTGCGGAAATCCAGCTGCGCCTTGCCGATATCGGCGCCCATTCCGCCGAAGCACGCGCCGCAACCATCCTGCATGGGCTGGGGTTTGATGCTGAGGCGCAGGCCCGCCCCACAGCCGATTTTTCCGGCGGCTGGCGCATGCGTGTCGCGCTCGCTGCCATTCTCTTTTCCGAACCGGATTTGTTGTTGCTCGACGAGCCGACCAACTATCTCGACCTTGAGGGTACCCTGTGGCTGGAAAATTACATCTCCCGCTATCCTTACACGGTGATGATCATCAGCCATGACCGCGACCTGCTCAACAAGGCCGTGGACCATATCGCCCATCTCGATCAGTTGAAGCTGACTGCCTATCGCGGCGGCTATGACAATTTTGAGCGCACCCGTCGTGAGCAGCTTGAGTTGCAGCAGAAGATGCGCACCAAGCAGATAGAGCAGCGCAAACATATGGAAGCCTTCGTAGAACGCTTCCGCTACAAAGCCTCAAAGGCCAAGCAAGCACAGAGCCGCCTGAAAGCGCTGGAGAAAATGTCTCCCATTGCAGCGGTGATGGAAGATCACGTCAAGCCGATCCATTTTCCCAATCCGGAAAAAGGCCTTGCCCCACCGATCATTCGGTTAGAGAAGGCGTCTGTCGGCTATGAAGACAGCAAACCGATCCTCAGGAATATGAACTTGCGCATTGACCCAGATGATCGGCTGGCGCTTCTGGGGGCCAACGGCAACGGCAAATCCACCTTTGCCAAGCTGATTTCCGACCGTTTGGACGTTCAGGACGGTACCATTTTCCGCGCGGGCAAGCTCAAGATCGCCTTCTTTGCCCAGCATCAGCTGGATGAACTGCGCCCCAATGACAGCGCCTATGACCATGTGCGAACCCTGATGCCGGATGCCACCGAACCCAAGGTGCGGGCACGCGTCGCCCAAATGGGCCTTGGCACAGAAAAGATGGATATTGCAGCCAAGAGCCTTTCAGGAGGTGAAAAGGCCCGCCTTTTGCTGGGGCTAGCCACCTTCGATGGTCCGCATCTGCTCATCCTTGACGAACCGACCAACCATCTTGATATCGACAGCCGCGAAGCGCTGGTCCATGCCATCAACGACTATGAAGGCGCCGTGTTGCTGATCTCCCATGACCGGCACTTGCTGGAAGCCTGCGTGGATCGCCTGTGGCTGGTGCATGATGGCACCTGCAAACCCTATGATGGCGATCTGGAAGACTATCGCCGCCTGTTGCTCAGCTCTCGCAACAGCCCAGACAGCACGCAAAAGGAAAAGGCGGCGGCCAACGAGGCCAATCAGGCACAGGAAAAACGTCGTTCCGCCGCTGAAAAGCGCAAGGAGCAGGCCCCCTTGCGCCGCAAGATTCAAGCAGCAGAGCGCGACATGGACAAGATCCGCGACCGCATGAGCAAGATCGATGACATGCTTGCCGATCCGGACCTTTTCGCCAAATTCCCTGAAAAAGGCGCAAAACTCTCCAAGGACCGCTCCGACCTCGCCACTCTGCTGGACAAGCTGGAAGAAAAGTGGCTGGAAATGTCCGAAGAGATCGAGGAATGATCCAGAAAAGGCGAATATGATGTCTCAATCCATGTCCCTTATTGCCATTGTCGTGCGTGACTATGACGAGGCGATTGCCTTTTATACCGAAAAGCTCGGCTTCGAGCTGATTGATGACACCTATCAGCCCGAGCAGGACAAACGCTGGGTCGTGGTACGCCCCAAGGGAGAAGGCAAAACATCTCTGTTGCTGGCCCGCGCCAAAAATGAGCACGAGGCAGGCTATATCGGCGATCAGGCAGGAGGCCGTGTGTTCCTCTTCCTTGAGACAGACGATTTCTGGCGCGACTATGCTCTTTATCAGGAGCGGGGCATCTCCTTCATAAGACCGCCTCTGGAAGCAGACTATGGCACCGTTGCGGTCTTTGAAGACCTTTATGGCAACCTCTGGGATCTGGTTGAATATTCCACGCCCCACTAAACCACCATTTGCATTACCTGCAAACTTATGGTGACATTCTCCCAACGATCCGATCGCATCCCATAAGCGCCGGAGGGAGAGAACCATCATGAAAACAGTCACATTCGCACATCAGGACGTTGTGCCCGCATTGGGGCAAGGCACTTGGTATATGGGCGACGATCCATCCCGCAAAGCGGATGAAGTCGCCTCCTTGCGCCGCGGGGTCGAGTTGGGCATGACGCTCATCGATACAGCGGAAATGTATGGATCAGGCAAGTCGGAGCGCGTGGTGGGTGAAGCCATAGCCCCCATTCGCGATGATGTGTTTCTCGTCTCCAAGGTGTTGCCCTTCAATGCCAGTCATGAAGGCACACTCGAAGCATGCAAAGCTTCCCTCTCCCGTCTGGGTACAGACCGGCTGGATCTCTATTTGCTCCATTGGCCAGGCCCTCACCCGCTGGAAGAAACCATTGCGGCTTTCGAAGAGCTCCAGCAGGCAGGCAAGATCCGTCATTGGGGCGTTTCCAACTTCGATCCCAATGACATGACCGAACTGATGAGTACGCAAGGCGGCGAACAGGTAGCGACCAATCAGGTGCTCTATAATCTCACCCGCCGCGGTATCGAATGGGATCTACTCCCCCAATCACAAGAAGATGGCCTGCCCATCATGGCTTATTCGCCCATTGAGCAGGCCCGGCTGTTGTCAAGGCCGGAGCTTAAATCACTCGCCTCGGATCTGGATCTCACACCTGCTCAACTGGCTCTGGCTTGGGTTATTCGCAAATCCGGGATTGTGGCCATTCCCAAGGCAGGAACCGTAGCGCATGTGGAAGAAAACGCCCGCACGCTCGAAATCGACCTTACTGATGAGACGCTTTCCGAGCTGGATCGTCTCTTCCCACCGCCAACCAGAGCAACCTCGCTGGCGATATTGTAAGCTGCATAGACTGGTATAGGCTGAATAGTGCAAACGATGAAAAAGGGGCTCAACGCCCCTCTTGTCTGCTCTGGTATCTGATTTTACCTCAGCTGTGGAATTTGACGGCGTCGACAGTTTCCTTGAGCATGCTGGCCGACTTGCGCAAGGCTTCATGTTCGGCTTCATCAAGCTCGGGCAAAAGATCCAGCTCAATGCCGTTGCGTCCGATAACACGGGGAACAGAGAGCGCAACATGGCGCACCCCTTCCACATTCGGTGTCACGATTGAAAGCGAAAGCACCGCTTTCTCATCCTTGGCGATCGCCCTCACAATGCGTTCAAGCCCGGCACCGATGCCATACCACGTCGCCCCCTTGCCATTGATGATTGTGTAGGCAGCATTGCGCACATTATCGTCGATCCTGTCCTTGACGGAGGCGGTAAGCGGAAACTTGATATTGGCTGCGAACTCCTCGACGGACAAAGCCCCTGCCCGCGCAGACGACCAGGCAAGTATCTCACTATCTCCATGCTCGCCCAGCACATAGGCATGGACAGACTGAGGCGAAATGCCCAGATGATGCCCGATCAGATGGCGGAACCGCGCCGTATCCAGCATGGTGCCCGAACCGATCACGCGATGCGGAGGAAGGCCGGACAGACGAGTGGCGATCTGGGTCATGATGTCAACCGGGTTGGAGGCAACCAGCAGAATGGCATCCGGAGCCACAGCCAGCACCTTGCCGATAATCTGCTTGAACACCTCGGCATTGCGCGCCAGAAGATCAATGCGGCTTTCTCCGGGTTTCTGCCCGACGCCAGCAGACAGAATCACGATATCCGCTCCTTCAAGAGCATCATAATCGCCCGCAGTAACCACCGTTGAGGAGACAAAAGGCGTCGCATGCGCAATATCCTGGGCCTGCGCTATGGCAAATTCGGGTTTGTAGTCGACAAAAACCACCTGACTGGCCGTGCCCCGCAAGGCCATCGCATAGCCCGCTGCCGAGCCGACCATACCTGCACCAACAATTCCAACCTTCATGCATGCCTCCTGAAAAAGGGTTCGTCCACCATGATACTAACGTACATTCTGCCACTCTGCCACGGGATCAGGTCACTTATGCGTTAGACCATTCACCCAGCTCTGCACGCAGAGCGCGCTCCATCAAGAAGCGACGCATAGTCAACGGCGCAATTGTGGCAAAAATTCCGCTTTCTTACTGGAATATCAGGCTTTCTTTTCCCAGCCGCCTCTTGGTGTCTGTTGCCAGTAGGTGACGGGATATCCCGCTTCCTTAAGGGCTTTCCAGCTGATACGGGCTGCCTGCAAGGCTTCATTGCTTGAGCCGTCAAACATCAGAATCGCCCGCTCCAACCCTTCCAGAAGGGTGAGCTTTTCTTCCGGCCTTGCCCCATCGACGAAAAAGCGCACATGCGCCTCGTTGGCGGCAGGCACTCCCTGCGGTGCAATGAGAATCGGCTGATGCTCCGCATGCGCCGAACCATGCAAGCCATGGGCGAGAAAACTGTCTTCCCGCCAGCTCCACAGGTGCGTGTCGAGCACATAGGCTCTTTCTTCACTGCCTGTCTGAACGAATGCGCGCCAGCCCTTCTCGAGACACTTCTCAAGCAACACGGGCAACGTCGCCTCAAGAGGCTGCATTTGTAGATGATAGAAGAAAATCTCGGCCGGCATCATTCATTTCCAAACAGGAGCGTTGTTTCCTGTCTAGCATGGACACCCCATCAAGCAACAGCCAGATAACGAAAAGGCAACCACGAAAAAGGGCCTGACATGGCCAGACCCTCTGCATTCATTTGAAAAGCGCCAAAGATCGGCACCTTGTCCTAAGCCATCAGCCTTCGTAATTGTCTTTCACGAGGCGATCAAGCAAACGGACCCCAAAGCCGGATGCCCACCCCTGACTGATCTCGTTTTTCGGTGCATCCATCGCAGTGCCTGCGACATCGATATGCACCCAATCCACGTCGCCCACAAAGCGCTTGAGGAACTGCGCCGCCGTAATGGAACCAGCCCAGCGGCCACCGGTATTCTTCATGTCGGCGAACTTGCTGTCGATCATCTTGTCATATTCCTTGGCCAAAGGCAGACGCCAGACGGTTTCACCCGTCGTTGCTCCGGATTTTGACAGCTGCGCACAGAGATCGTCCGAATTGGAGAAGATGCCCGCATTGTGAGCCCCAAGGGCCACAATGACAGCACCAGTCAAGGTCGCCAGATCAATCATGAAGCGTGGCGCAAAGGTCTCCTTGGAGTAATGCAGCAGATCAGCCAGCACCAGACGGCCTTCCGCATCCGTATTGATGACTTCGATGGTCTGGCCAGACATGGAGGTAACAATATCGCCCGGACGCTGGGCGTTGCCATCGGGCATATTTTCAACAAGACCGATGATGCCGATGGCATTCACCTTGGCCTTGCGGCCCGAGAGCGCATGCATAAGGCCGGTGACTGCAGCGGCCCCGCCCATATCGCCCTTCATGTCTTCCATGCCGCCAGCTGGCTTAATGGAAATACCGCCGGTATCAAACACGACGCCCTTGCCCACGAAGACAACGGGCGCTTCATCCTTTTTGCCGCCCATCCATTTCATGATGGCCACGCGAGGCTCGCGCACCGATCCCTGCGCCACACCAAGCAAAGCATTCATGCCCAGTTTTTCAAGATCTGCTTGTTCGAGAATTTCCACCTCTGCCCCCAGCGCTTCCAGCGCCTTGGCCTTGGCTGCAAATTCCTCCGGTCCAAGCACATTGGCCGGTTCGTTGACCAGATCACGCGCTAGCAGGGTTCCATCCGAGATCACCTCATCACTTTCCCAAACCTTGGCCGCTCCTTTGGCATCCGCGCACAGAATGGAAACCTTTGCTGCTTCTTTTGCTTTCTTGGGCTTGCCTTTCTCGGTCTTGTAAAGATCGAAATCATAGGCCCTAAGCTTCATGCCCATGGCAATCAGGGAAACTTTGGCAGCGTCCATCTCCTTGTCATCAGCCTCGGCGACGACATGGATGACTTTTGAGCCGTTGGCAGCTCCAATGGCCGCTCCACCCAGATCCGCAAAATCGCGTTCAGATAAAGTTTCTTCACCAAGGCCAATGAGAATAATGCGGTCCAGCGCCACACCGGCAGGGGCCAGAATCTGTACGCTTTTGCAAAAACCGCCTTTGAAATCGGCTGCCTTGATCGCTCGCCCGATTGCCCCATCACTCTTTTCATCAAGCGCCTTCCCCGTTGCACTCAAGGCGAGGGACTTGTCAACAAACAACACGGCAGCACCGGTTTCCGGTGTGCCCAAAGCTTCAAACTGAATAAAAGGGAGAGTAGCCATAAAGGACGATGTCTTTCTTTTTGTTAGGATGTCTTTTTCAGGAGGTCCGCTCCGAGGTCGCCCCCAATGGGCCAGACAGGAGTGGAAAATGGAATATATCTAGTTCACACTATTGTGGGTGCTTTGGCGCTCGAGTTCAAGACCGCTCTCAAAACGGCCCATGCAAAAGCCTTTGAAGAAAACTGTGCGGAAGGAACACCCCGCCATCATTTGTTGGCTAAATTGCATCATCCGCTTTCAAAATAGGTCATTTTCGCGGGATATTTTTTCCAGAGCACCGAACTTCCCAACTAAAATGCTTGCCAGCCGAAGGGGAGACAGCCATAAACCAACCATAATCCTTGCATACAAAAAACCGAACATAGGATCACGACGAAGAGATCATGAAGCTGATCGAGCGATACATATTCATGCGCGCCGCGACCGCCTTTCTCATGACAGTCACCATACTGACTGCCATCGTCTGGTTGACGCAGGCTCTGCGCGATATGGATCTGGTAACGGCCAAAGGGCAGACAATTCTGATCTTTATCTCCATGACCTCTCTGGTCTTGCCGACACTGGTCATGGTTATCGCCCCCTTTGCAGTGCTGATCGCTGTCGCCGTTACCCTTAACAACCTCAATGCAGACAGCGAACTGGTCGTGATCAATGCGACGAGTGCGCCGCCTTGGGTGGTGGTCAAGCCCATCATTATTCTGGGGCTAGTGGCCACGCTTACCGGCGGATTTCTCAGTCTTTATGCCGCACCGCAGGCTCTCACATCCCTGCGTGTCTTCATTACGCAGGTGCGTGCTGATCTGGTTGCCAACATCGTCAAGGAAGGCATTTTCTCCGAGATTGAAGATGGCATGACCTTCCATATCCAGAAGCGGGAACCAAACGGCATCATGCGCGGATTGTTCCTCTCTGATGAGCGCGATCCCAAGAAGCATATTGTCTACTCGTCGGAATTCGCCCAAATCGTCGAAACGCCGCAAGCGACCTTCCTGCGCATGGAGCAAGGCACGATCCAGCAGCAGCAGATCAAAGCCGCTGACGATGGCGAGCTGGATGAAACCAATCCGGATTTCACGACGGTGAATATTATCAATTTTGATTCTTATGCCATTGATCTATCCAAATTCACGGGGGTCAGTGAGGGCGGCGTCCAATATTACAAGCCACGCGAACTGACCACGACAACCCTGCTCAATCCGCCCAAGGACGACCCGACCATCAAGCGCGAGCCCGGAGTTGCCCGTTCGGAGTTGCATGACCGTTTTACCAACCCGCTCTACAATCTGGTGTTCGCCACAATCGTCGCCGCCTTCCTTGCGCAGGTGCGCACCACCAGAGAGCGACGAGGCAGCGCGATTTTTGTGGCTGTCATTCTTGTGGCTGCCATCCGGTTGGCTGGCTTCGGAATTACCAGTCTGGCGATTCGATCCCCCCTCGCGGTTCCCTTTATGTATGCCCTGCCGATTATTTCCATCATACTGGGGCTCTGGATGGTGCTCAGCGGCCGCCGCTTGACGGCTATGGACAATCTGATCCGCATAATGGAGTTGTTTAACGACAGCATATTGCATAAGGTCAAAGGATTATTCAGGAAACCAAAACCAGAAAAGCGATTTTTAGAGTCGTAGCATGCCGCCAAATATCATTTTCCGCTATTTTGCCACACGGTTTCTCTGGTCAATATTGACGATTTTCCTTGGCTGCTTTCTGCTCATCCTTCTGGTCGACTATGTCGAGCTGATCCGGCGTGGCAGCAACAAGGAGAATGCCGACGCACTCAGCCTTTTCCTGATGTCGCTTTATCGTGTCCCTGAACTCGCAGAACGCATTCTGCCCTTTGCAACCCTGTTCGGGGCCATCGCGGCCTTTCTCAACCTGTCCCGCCGCCTCGAACTGGTCATCGTACGCGCGTCAGGCATGTCCGCCTGGCAGTTCGTCGCCCCAGCCCTTTTCGTAGCCGTTGCTCTGGGTGTTTTCGCGACCACCGTCTATAATCCCGGTGTCGCCTATCTCAAGGAAAAGTCACTGGAAATCGACGCCCGAATTTTTGGCGCCAGCTTTACCACCAGCGGCCAGCCAGCCAGTCAGGGCTGGGTGCAGCAAAAGGGTGAAGATGGCGATTCCATCCTCAAGGCGAGAACCACCTTTGATAACGGCCGTCAATTGGGAGGCGTGACGGTATTTTCCTACGATTCCGAAGGACGGTTCGTCGAACGGGTCGATGCGAAATCAGGCATATTGGAAAATGGCTATTGGCATTTGAGCGATGTGCTGGTCAGTTCCGCATCCGCAGCTCCGCGCCACTATCAGACCTATCTGGTCAGCACCCACCTAACGCCGCAGGAGGCATCAGAGACCATAGCCAATCCTGATTCTGTACCCTTCTGGGACCTGCCAGACGTTATCGAGCAGGCCAGTCGAGCGGGTCTTCCTGCATATAAATATCGTTTGCGATTTCAAACTCTTTTGGCCAAACCCCTACTTTTGGCGGCAATGGTGCTGATCGCGGCAACCGTATCACTAAAAATTTTTCGGTTCGGCAATGTGGGAAAGATGATTCTGGGTGGCGTTATTGCTGGCTTCGTGCTTTATGTAGTCACAGAATTAGCTAAAGATTTAGGAAATACAGGGTTGGTTAACCCAATTCTGTCAGCTTGGCTTCCAGCGATTGTGGCTTCCTTGATGGGGTTTTCTATTTTGTTGTATCAGGAGGACGGATAAGTATGCGTCGTACCGTCCAGTCCGCATATTGGAATGACACTGTTTCACACGCGACCGTAACCACCGGTCTGCGCGCGGCTTTGCTTGCATCTGTGCTTGTGTTTGTCCCTTCTTCAATGAACTCCGCGGCAGCGCAGGATATCGTTTCCAACGTCAAGCTTCAGCGCCCCGATGATAACGCACGAATGTTGGTCGAAGCTGACCAAATGGTCTACGACTATGACAATGAACGCGTGTCGGCAGTTGGCCATGTAGAAATCTATTATGGCGACTACACGCTTCAGGCTGACAAGGTTACCTATGATCAGAAGTCTGCTCGCCTGATTGCAGACGGCAGTGTGCGTATCACCGAGCCTGGCGGCAATGTGATGACCGCCAACTATATCGATATCACGGAAGATTTCCGCTCCGGCTTTGTCCGTTCCTTGCGGGTGCAAACGCCTGAGAAGGCGCGCTTTGCAGCAGACAAGGCTGAACGGCGCGACGACGACATCACAGTGTTCGACAAGGGGGTTTATACCACCTGCGAACCGTGCCGCGAAAATCCGAAGAAATCCCCTCTCTGGCAGATCAAGGCCTCAAGGATCATCTATAATTCCAAAGACAAGATGGTCTATTACAAGGCTGCCAAGTTCGAATTCATGGGCGTTCCCCTGCTTTACACGCCCTATCTGGCTCATCCGGACCCTTCACGCAAGCGCAGCTCCGGTCTGCTCGCTCCGCGCGGTGGCTACAACAGCGAGCTGGGCACCTATGTAACCCCGCGTTACTATTGGGCGCCATCGGAAAGCTATGACGTCACCTTCTCGCCGACTTATTATTCCAAACAAGGCTTGCTGGGCAACGCCACTTGGCGCCAGCATGTCGGCATTGGCACATACAATGTGCGGGTGGCGGGCATTTCGCAGCAGGATAAAGACGCTTTTGCTGGCACCAGCGGTGATAAAACCTTCCGTGGCGCAATTGAGAGTTCCGGCCAGTTAAACCTTTCCAGCAAATGGAAATTCGGCTGGGACGTGTCCCTGCTTTCGGACAAGCTCTTTCTGCGCGACTATGACCTGACGAACGAGGATGAGAGCAAACGTTCCTCCATCTACTTGGTCGGTCAGGGCGAGCGGAACTATTTCGACGCCCGCGCCAACTACTATAACATCATGACCGACAGCCTGAACCAGTCCGAACAGGCCGTTGTGCATCCGTCTATTGATTATAGCGCCTATTCCAAGACGCCTCTGTTTGGCGGCGAAGGACGGCTGCAGGTCAACTCGACCTCCATCACGCGCGATGATGAACGCCAGACAACCATTGGCGGCGTAACCCGCACCGATGGCGTCAGCGGAACCTATAACCGAACCAGCGTGGACGCGAGCTGGAAACGCAAGTTTGTCGCTCCCGGTGGTCAGGTCATTACCCCGTTCACATCCCTGCGCGGTGATCTTTACTGGATGCCGAGCAAGTCGGGTGCTCCTGCTGCTCTGGTCGACGAAAATCTGGCCTTGCGCGGCATGCCAACTGTCGGTGTCGATTATCGACTGCCGGTTCTGGTGACCACAGGCAGCACGTCCCACATCATTGAACCGATCGCTCAGGTGATTGCGCGTCCAAACGAGGCGCAGATCGGCGAATTGCCCAATGATGACTCGCAGAGCCTGATCTTTGACGACACCATTCTCTTCGACCCGAACAAATTTTCAGGGTATGACCGCGTTGAGGGCGGCACGCGCGCCAATATCGGCTTCCAGTATCGCGCACAAATGGCCAGTGGCTGGTCTGTCAACGCGCTGGCTGGCCGCTCGTTCCAGCTTGCCGGACGCAACTCCTTCGCCAAGAATGATTTGACAAGCACCGGTCTGGACAGCGGGCTGGACAAGACACGCTCTGACTATGTCGCGCGCGTGGGCGTCAACAGCAACAAAGGCATCGCGGCGATTGCGCGCGGGCGGTTTGATTCCGATACAGCGGACCTGAAATATGCTTCCGTCTCTGCCTCTGGCAGCTATGATCGCTATACGGGCTCCTTAGGCTATGCCTATACCGACAAGCGCCCGTCTGCAGGCATCAATCAGGTTCGGCAGGAAATCACCACCGCAGCGTCCATCAAGTTTGCAGACTTCTGGTCGGTCGGCGGCAGCAGCCAGTATGACATCGCCAGAGGCGGTCTCGTAAGTGGTGCGTTGAAACTCAAATATGAAGATGAGTGCTTTGCTGTAAGCCTGCAATATTCGCAAACACGCGAATCCTATTCAGACACGACAAGTGACAAAACAGTCATGCTTCAGTTCGATTTCAAATCACTGGCAGATGGACAGCTTAGTTATTCTGAAGAATCTGATTAGGAAAACACGGAAAACGTCTTCAGTTAGCCGTATTTGACTGCATACTTGCGTTTGACTCAGAAAAACTGGATAGAAAAGGACAACCCTGATTGATCGGTTTTCTTTTCTTCCGGTCCTATTTTTACAAGCACGATGACGAGCCCGTTTCATGAAGCACGATCAACTGAACAAGACCTTGTCTATTCTCGCTCTGGCCATGTTTGTGCTGCTTTCAAGCGCGCAAACAAAGCAGGCTTTGGCCAGCACGATCAAAGCAGTCGTCAACGGTGCTGTGATTACCGATTTTGATGTTGCGCAACGTCAGCGTCTGGAAAAGCTCCTTTCGGGCAATCGGAAGAATCTGAGCAGGACAGCAGCTCTCAACGAACTGATTGACGACAAGCTCAAGCTCTTTGAAGCGCGCAGTCGCAACATGACAGCTTCTGATCGTGAAATTGATGGCGCCGTATCGAACATGGCTGCCAACGCAAAGCTGAGCAAGAAACGCCTACTCTCCATCATCAAGCAGTCTGGCATCAACCCTGAAACCTTGAAGGACTGGCTCAAAGTCCAGCTCTCCTGGCGCGATCTTGTCGCAGCCCGCTCCAACTCTCAGGTCCATGTTGATGAAGCGGAAATCTACCAGCTGCTGAGTGATCAGACCAAGAAGGACGACAAGGTCAAGGAAGCAATCCGATTTGACCTGACGCGCGTCGTTTTTGTCGTTCGCTCGAAGGCATCCAATGGTGAGAGAAACCAGCGCCTTAAAGAAGCCAAGCGCTTTCGTGCACGCTTCTCTTCCTGCAGCAAGGATCTGGAGACAGCGCGTACCCTCACCGATGTTGCCGTTGAACGTGTTGGCCGCAAATCCACCACGGAACTGCCCGGTCCATTGGAAGAGCGCCTCAGAGATACGCCGGTTAACAAGCTCACCGCTCCTATCAAGGTCAGCGAAGGCTACGAGATGGTTGCCGTTTGCGACAAGAAAGATCTTGGCAAGCAGGAAACTCTGCGCACGGAGATCCAGTCCAAGCTGCGCAACGAGCAGAGCCAGATGCTCGAACGGCGCTACCTTTCGGAGCTGCGCTCTAACGCCGTTATCGACAAGCGCTAGACCTCTTCCCTATCCAACTGCTGTTGTATGGTATAATACTCATAGATGTGCCTATAAATATGTCTCTGTCACCCAAAGTGGCAGGGACTAATTCGTTTAAAAACATTGATATCCGGAAAAAACAATGGCTTCCAAACGCGATATTCTAGCCGTTTCCATCGGCGAACCCGCAGGGATCGGCCCTGAAATCATCCTCAAGGCTTGGCTGAGCAGCGAAAAGGAAGGGATCAACCCCTTTGTCGTTTTCGGCGATCCCGCTCTACTGGAGCGCCGCGCGCGCCTGTTCGGCTTGACCGTTCCCATCCGTACCTGCAAGCCCGAAGAAGTCTTTGACGCCTTTCCCATGACGCTGCCTGTCATTCCTATCGAACATGAACTGAGCGACAATCCCGGAGAGCTAGAAGTCTGCAACGCGCCGGGCGTTATCGAATCGATCGAAAAGGCAACTGAGGCCGTTCTCACCGGACAGGCGAAGGCTCTCGTTACGCTACCGATTCAAAAGCACAATCTGTATGAATATGGCTTCGAGCATCCCGGTCATACCGAGTTTCTTGGCGCCCTTTCTGAAAAACATACTGGCGAGAAGATCCAGCCGGTCATGATGCTAGCAGGCCCCGAGCTGCGCACCATCCCAGTCACTGGCCATATTGCGATCAATCAGGTCGCCCCTTCCATTACGCCGGAATTGGTGGAAAACATCGCTCGCGTTACGATTCATGACCTACAGACCCGTTTCGGCATCGATAAGCCGAAAATCGCCATTGCGGGCCTTAACCCCCATGCCGGCGAGAATGGCGCCATGGGCAAAGAAGATGCAGCCATCATTGCTCCAGTCGTCAAAAAGCTTCAGGATGAAGGCTTTGCCGTAACCGGCCCTCATCCGGCAGATACGATGTTCAACAAGAATGCGCGCGAGAAATATGACGTGGCTTTGGCCATGTATCATGATCAGGCCCTCATTCCGGTCAAGACCATCGCTTTTGACGAAACGGTCAACGTCACCCTTGGGTTGCCATTCATGCGCACATCGCCAGACCATGGCACAGCGCTGGATATTGCGACCAAGGGCATTGCCAATCCATCAAGCCTCTTGGCGGCTCTCAAGCTGGCCAATGAAGTAAAGATTTGATACTGAGTGCAAATCTCATTGCTTCGGCACGCTTGAAAGAAAGATCCAATGGCCCAGATAGATGACTTGCCGCCCCTCAGAGACGTAATCGAACGGCATGACTTGCGCGCCAAGAAAAGTCTGGGCCAGAATTTCCTGCTTGATCTCAACCTCACCTGCCGCATTGCACGATCGGCAGGCGATCTGTCCAACCACACGATAATCGAGGTTGGCCCCGGCCCCGGAGGCCTGACACGCGCCTTGCTGCATGAAGGTGCAAAACGGGTCATCGCCATCGAGATGGACTCCCGTGCCCTGGGCGCGCTTGAAGAGATAGGAGCGCATTATCCCGGCCGATTGGAGATCATCGAGGGAGACGCGCTCAAGGTTGACATGACCAGTCTTGTCCCCGAAGGCCCGGCACGCATCGTTGCCAATCTGCCTTACAATGTGGGAACCCAGCTGCTTCTCAACTGGCTGGAAGCCGACCCGTGGCCACCATTTTACGAGTCGCTCACCCTTATGTTCCAGAAGGAAGTGGCCGAACGCATCATCGCCACGGAAGAAGACAAGGCCTATGGGCGCCTCGGCGTCATTGCCGGTTGGCGCACCCATGCCGACAAGCTTTTTGATGTAGCCAAGGAATGCTTCAGCCCGCCGCCGAAAGTCACATCATCCATCGTGCATCTTGTTCCCAAAGCCGATCCCCTGCCCTGCAGATTGCGCACATTGGAACAAGTCACCGCCGCCGCCTTCGGGCAACGTCGCAAGATGCTACGCCAGAGCCTCAAGAGCCTTGGTGTCGATCATCTTCGCCTGATCGAAGAGGCCGGTCTTGAACCGACCCAACGTGCAGAAACCGTGTCCGTGGAAGGCTTTGTGGCCATGGCCAACGGCCTGGACGCGATGCGAGGAAGCTGAGTCGCACAGTCACATATAAAGTAGATGAAAATAAAAAGGCCTGCACCACACACGGTGTCAGGCCTTTCTGCTCTTATCTCTACTCAAACTTCGTGAGCGCTTAGCTGTTGAGCATGCCTTCGACAAAGCCGCGCGCACCGATCACTCGCTCGCGCTTGTGGCGTTCCGCTTCAACGATCGAGCGGACGGCCGCGAAAGCCTTTTCCAGATCATCATTGACGATAACATAGTCATATTCGTCCCAATGGCCGATCTCTACACGGGCATTTTGCAACCGAGCCTCGATGACATCCTGTTTGTCTTCAGCACGGCGCACGAGGCGTTGCTTCAACTCCTCCATGGATGGCGGCAGAATGAAGACCGAGACGACATCCTTGCGAGCAGCTTTTTTCAGCTGCAGCGTGCCCTGCCAGTCGATATCGAACAGAACATCACGGCCCTTGGAGAGCGCTTCTTCCACCGGATCGCGCGGCGTGCCGTAGAAATTGGAATGCACCTCGGCCCATTCCAGAAGATCCCCGCGTTCGCGCATGGCGTGGAACTGGCGCTCTGGCACAAAATGGTAATGGACGCCGTCAATTTCGCTGCCGCGCTTGGCCCGTGTCGTCGCCGAAACAGAAAGCTGCAGATTGCGATCACTATCCAGCAAATGGCGGCTGATGGTCGATTTGCCCGCGCCTGAAGGAGACGAGAGCACGAGCATCAAACCGCGTCTGATCATGGAATTTTCCGTCATATTTTTACTCGACATTCTGAATTTGTTCACGCAGCTGCTCAATCGTCGCCTTTAGGTCAAGGCCGATCGCGGTCAGGCTGGTATCATTGGATTTGGAACAGAGGGTATTGGCTTCGCGGTTGAATTCCTGAGCCAGAAAATCCAGCTTGCGACCAACGGGGCGGTCTTCTGCGACCAATGCCCGCACCGCAGCACAATGTGCATAAAGCCGGTCCAATTCTTCGCGCACATCCGCCTTGCCCGCCAGAAGAACGGCCTCCTGATAGAGTCGGTCCTCATCAAGAGAGGATTCGGCCTCAAGAATGCGCTCAATTTGCTGACGCAACTTGGTCCGAATGGCATCGGCACTGCGCGCCGGGCACTCTTCCGCCTGTTTTGTCAGCGCTTCGAGCTCTTCGACGCGCTGCATGACGACTTTCTCAAGCGCGTCGCCCTCGCTCTTGCGCATGCTTTGCAGATCGGTCATCGCATCTTTGAAGTTGGCCAGCATCGCCTCGATCAACAGGGCCTGCACCTCTTCGCTTTCGCTTTCCTCGACCTGCTCCATCACACCCTTGATAGACAGGATCCCATCCAGACTGGGCTTCTTGGCATCAACACGATCCTTGATCAAGGCAAGAGCGTCCAGCACAGAGTCTAGAACCTGCTGATTGACCTGAAGCGACTGGCTTGGGGCTTCATGCTGAACCGTCAGGGACACATAACAGGACCCTCGCGCAAGCCGCTCACTCATGATGGCGCGAACGGGGCGATCCAGCTCGTCAAACCCTGGCGGCAAGCGCAGGCGCAAATCCAGCCCCTTGCCATTGACGGTCTTGATCTCCCAAGTCCAGTTATATCTCCCGAAGCTTCCACCCAAGCGGGTGAAACCTGTCATGCTAACAAGCGTCATGATCCTGTGTCCCTAAATTCCTGAGCAAGCAGTGATGCATGCCATCCTGTCCTGCGCGCATACAATCAGAAACAGCTGGCGACCTGTCAAGTCTAGCATCTTGCCTGACACAATTTAAAAGGCGACAATGACCGACAAGCTCACTTTACCAAGCAAAAATCAATGTCTGATAGAAGCAACAAAGCCGTACAATCCAAAAGCGAACGCCTGACCAGCCCCAAGCCGCATGAAGACGCCATTGCCGCGCTACTGGATGCAACCCGCTCCGGAGCGACCAAGATGTGCTTGTCGGCAGTCTTCGCTCTCATCTATATCGACAAGGCTCGCTTGCAGATAACAGCGGAGCCTGAACTTTCCGAATCGATGGCTGGAATTGTCTCTCGCACGCAGCAAGGCGTTGATTTGGGGTGGGATTTCGAAACCGCTTTTATCCTGTCACACACCAAGGGGAGCACCAGAGTTGCGCTGCGCAGCTCCCACGCAGACATGATCGCCATCCGCTACAGGATTGACATCGAAGAAACAGCACCGCTCCCCGGCGAGCCCCTGCACCAGATTGCATCCATCCCCCTGTCCATAGACCAGCCTGAGCATATTTCAGCGGCCATAGCGTTGGCAGAAAGAGAATTCAGCAAAGACAGCAGCGAGCTTCACTAGGAGAAGATCCCAGCGCCCCGTGCCCAGAATCAAAATGGCGGCCAAGAGCCTAACGCTCGACCGCCATCAATTTTTTCCAGAAAGAAAGCCCTATTCGGCTGGCTGCTCCTGGTCGCCGCCCTCGCTGGACTCTGTTTCCTTCTGCTTGGCCGCTTCGATCCGCTGTTTTTCGATCTCACGCCAGCGCCGGACATTATCGTTATGCTGCTTGAGCGTTTCCGAGAAGACATGACCACCGGTCCCATCAGCCACAAAGAACAGCTCTTTGGTGCGGCTCGGATTGGCAACCGCCTCCAGAGACGCTCGCCCCGGATTGGCTATCGGCCCCGGCGTCAACCCCGGGATCTGATAGGTATTGTAATCAGTCTTCTTGTCCAGATCAGAGCGGAAGATCGGGCGATCTTTCGGTTTTCCCTTGCCGCCAAAGATGCCGTAAATGACGGTCGGGTCAGACTGCAGCCTGATGCCCTGATTGAGCCGGTTGATGAAGACACCGGCAACGCGGGTGCGCTCGGAGGCCTTTCCGGTTTCCTTTTCCACGATGGACGCCAGTGTCACCAGCTCTTCGGGGGTTTTCAAAGGCAAATCTGCCGCCCGACGATCCCAGATTTCCGCTACAGCGCGATCATGGGCATCGGCCATACGCTTGACCATTTCCTTGCGAGTCGTGCCACGCGCGAATTTATAGGTCTCTGGCAGCAGCGTCCCTTCCGCAGGAATCTCATCCAGCGGGCCCATCAGAATATCATTGTCCATCAGAACCTGATGGATCTGATAGGAGGTATACCCCTCTGGCACCGTAACCGAATGCAGAATGGATTTGCCGGAGGTCAGAATCTGCATCACCTGCATCATCGAAACACCCGGACTGAACAGATATTCACCAGCTTTCAGCTTGGTATCCTGACGATAGATCTGGACGCCGTAGTTGAAGATCGTCTGGTCGCTGATCACATTCTGGCGTTCCAGAATTTCTGCGATTGTGCCAAGGCCAGTGCCGCCACTCACAAGAATGGTCTTTTCCTGCTTGAGTGGGCCCTCTTCGATGAAAGTCTGCTTGCCGTAATAAAGGACACCGCCTATCCCGATCACCGCCAGAAGCACGACCGTGATCACGAAATTCATGAAAACAACAATCGGATGGCGCACCGCTTTTGACCGCGTTGGCGGCGGCGGTGGCGTTTCTGGCTCTATAGCCTGACGGGCACTCTTAGGGGTTTTGACTTCGCCGGTGTCGGACACCATAGCTGAGGTCGGCTCAACATCCGGAGCCTCGGACTCCTCAGCCTTGTCATTGGAAGACGTATCTCCTGTAGAGGTAACCGTCTCTTCCTCTTTGGCAGACTTGGCAGAAGACGCATCATCTTTAGAAGCCGTAGCGGCTTCCTTGTCCGAATCGTCCTTCTTGGATGCGTCATCGTCTGATGACGCCGGGCTGTCTTTATCCGTCTTATCTGAAGGCTTAGTTTCGGAGGACTTTTCAGCTGTCTTTTCAGTGTCCTGTGTCACCTCAGACTCGCTCTTCTGCTCTTCCTGCAGTTTGTCCTTGTCGTCTTTACCGTCTACCATGTCCGCCTCAAGTCAAGATGGGTCATCAATTGCGAAAGCCCGGCATCTGGGCCGTTGCATTTCGTGGCTCAAAGCCTCTTCAACATTTCAATTTTCCGAAAAACTCCGGAATAAACATCTTACGCATTTCAACGCCCGGGGATTCATCCAAAGACAAATCAATCGATCCGACGCTTTACGTAGTCTTCATGGCGAAAAAGAGACGGCTCCGGAGCCGCCTCATTCTCTTATATCTATTTGATCCGCCGCACGATCCGCCTGTCTGAACAAGACTGGCCGCGCCGCAATCTTTGGCGTTGGAACCAATCAGTCGACCGCGCGCAAGATCAGGGAGGCGTTGGTACCGCCAAAGCCGAAGGAGTTGGACAAGGCAACCTTGATATCCATTTTCTTCGGTGTTTTGGGAACCAGATCGATCTTGGTGTCGACGGATGGATTCTCAAGGTTCAATGTCGGAGGAGCCACCTGATCGCGAATGGCCAGCGTCGAGAAAATCGCTTCAACAGCACCAGCAGCACCCAGAAGATGCCCGACCGCCGATTTCGTCGAAGACATGGTCAACCCTTCGGCGGCATCACCAACCAGACGCTCAATGGCTCTGAGCTCAATTTCGTCACCCAGCGGCGTCGAGGTGCCATGCGCGTTGACATAATCGATATCGGCAGGCGTGATGTCTGCGCGCTTCATCGCAGCGGACATGCAACGGAATGCCCCGTCACCGTCTTCAGATGGTGCCGTAATGTGATAGGCGTCGCCGGACATGCCATAGCCAATGACTTCGGCGTAAATCTTTGCCCCACGTGCCTTGGCATGCTCATATTCTTCCAGCACGACAACGCCAGCGCCTTCACCCATGACAAAGCCGTCACGATCCTTGTCATAAGGACGGGAGGCCTTTTCAGGCTCATCGTTGAAGTTGGTTGAGAGCGCGCGACAGGCAGCAAAACCGGCAAGGGCCAGGCGCCCAATCGGAGATTCGGTACCACCGGCAACCATTACGTCTGCATCCCCCAGTGCAACCAGACGGGCCGCATCGCCAATCGCGTGTGCGCCTGTAGAGCAGGCCGTAACAACTGCGTGGTTGGGGCCCTTGAGGCCGTGACGAATGGAAACATAGCCGGAAGCCAGGTTGATAAGACGGCCGGGGATAAAGAACGGGCTGATACGACGAGGCCCTTTCGCCTGCAAATCATAAGCCGCCTTTTCAATACCCAGAAGGCCACCAATGCCGGACCCGATCATCACACCACTGGAGATCTGGTCTTCATAGCTTTCCGGTTTCCAGTTTGCATCTGCCAGCGCTTCATCAGCGGCCGCAACTGCATAAACGATAAAGGGATCAACCTTGCGCTGCTCTTTGACCGGCAGCACATCATCGGGATTAAAGGTGCCATTCGTGCCATCACCAAACGGCAACTGACAAGCAACGCGACAGGCCAGATCTTCCGTTTCGAACCCGGTCGGGGTCTTGGCTCCACTCTTGCCAGCCAGAATATTCGACCAGGTCGTCTCAACTCCATTGCCAAGCGGGCTGACCATACCCATACCGGTTACGACAACTCGTCTCATCCTCAGTCTCCAAATAGTCTTGTTTGTAACCTCGCCTCTACCGGTCTTACCCGGGGGCAAGTGCGCCTTTATATTTATTACCCGTAAAAGCTGTTTCACGTAAGCTTTTTTCAGGAGTTATTCATTTCAGACTTATGTCACCAATTCAAGCCAGAACAAGCATTAAGCGGCTGAAACAAAAAAACCGGAAGGAGCCGAGCCCCTTCCGGTTTTATTTTCACCATTTAGACCGCATTGCTGAGGTCCGCCGCTAACAGATTAGTTGGCAGCTTTGGTCAGGAAGGAGACAGCGTCGCCGACCGTCTGAATGGTTTCAGCAGCGTCATCAGGGATCTCGGTGCCGAATTCTTCCTCGAAAGCCATAACCAGCTCAACGGTGTCAAGGCTGTCTGCGCCCAGATCATCGATGAAGCTTGCAGATTCGGTTACTTTTTCAGCGTCAACGCCGAGATGTTCGATCACGATTTTTTTTACGCGTTCAGCGATATCGCTCATTTTCTTTCCTCAAAATTAGCGTTCGATCAAGTTTGGAAAAACAGCTTGTTTTGGCCAATTGCCGAACAAATCTCTTTCCCGATTTTGCACACTGCCAATTGGCCCACCAGACTCCAAGGAATCCTGTAAAGTGAACCTGGCTGTTAAACCGCTTCCAAATCAGCCAATCTCAGATGGCTTTCACCGGAATTCGCGCGGTTCGTAACACACTTTCTTGCGCTTGAGAAGATCAGGAATGAGCCAGAAAAGCAAATGTTTCCTTCTTCCCGCTCTTATCCAAGCAATTAAAGGTGCATTTGAAGATTTTCAACCCTCAAATGCAGATTTGATCTTGTTAGATCATCGCCATGCCACCGTTGACATGCAGTGTCTGTCCGGTGACATAGGCAGCTTCGTCGCTTGCCAGATAAACCGCAGCACTGGCCACCTCTTCGGGCAACCCCATGCGCGCTGCAGGAATCGCGGAGTTGATGGCTTCCTGCTGTTTTTCGTTCAGCTTGTCCGTCATCGCCGTCTTGATAAAGCCCGGTGCGATGCAGTTTGCGGTGATACCGCGGTTGGCCACTTCCTGTGCCAGAGACTTGGTCATGCCGATCATGCCAGCCTTGGCTGCGGCATAATTACCCTGTCCCGGATTGCCAGTGACACCAACCACCGAGCTGATGGAAATAATGCGACCATGACGCCGCTTCATCATGCCGCGCAGAACCGCACGGGAAAGGCGCATCGCTGAAGTCAGATTCACCGTCAGCACCTGCTCCCAGTCTTCATCCTTCATGCGCATAAAAAGACCATCGCGCGTGATGCCAGCGTTGTTCACCAGAATATCGAGCTGCCCCATGGCGGTTTCCGCATCGCCAGCCAGGGACGCAATGGATTCGGCCTCCGACAGGTTTGCAGGCGTTACAAATACACGGTCACCGCCGAGTTTTTCTGCAAGGGCCTCGAGCGCTTCGACTCGCGTGCCAGAAATGGCGACCTTGGCACCCTGTGCATGCAACGCCATCGCGATGGATTCGCCGATACCGCCGCTTGCGCCGGTTACCAGAGCGCACTTTCCGCTCAAATCAAACATATCATCTACCTCCAACAGCCAATCACTTTCCAATTAGAAAGCGACCAGCTTATTGTTTCAGTCAACGCAAGCCAAAGACGCCATTGAAAGCAACGGTCGCCCTCTTCGCCTGAGCCATTGTCAAGACTTGGATATACGAACCGGTGGCGTCTTTGCAAATGCTTATCAGGCCAATTTTGCCATGGCAGGGTCAATATCGCCCGGTTCACCAACATTTACCGTGCTGATTCCCTTGACAATACGCTTGGCCAGACCAGACAAGACCTTGCCCGTACCGATTTCATAGAGGCAATCAACACCATTGTGGGAAAGCCAGGAAACGGATTCGGACCAACGCACCATTCCGGTCACCTGCTCGACAAGATGCTTGCGGATGGCTTCCGGATCATCAATCGCATTGGCCAGAACGTTGGCAACGAGCGGAACAGCAGGCTTGTGAATGGTGACCTTGGAAAGGGCGTCAGCCATGGCATCGGCGGCAGGCGCCATCAGAGCGCAATGGAAAGGTGCGCTCACCGGCAGCAGCAGCGCGCGCTTTGCGCCTTTCTCTTTAGCCAGAGCAGCAGCCCGCTCAATGGCACTTTTAGCACCGGAAATAACGACCTGACCGGTCGCATTGTCGTTGGCCACCTGGCAAACTTCGCCGTCGGCAGCTTCTTTGGTTACCGCTTTCACATCATCCATGGAAAGCCCGAGGATGGCCGCCATGGCGCCTTCACCCACAGGAACAGCCTTTTGCATAGCATCGCCACGAATGCGAAGAAGACGCGCCGTATCGCCAAGGCTCAGCGCCCCGGAAGCGGCCAGTGCGGAATATTCACCCAGTGAGTGACCTGCAACATAGGAAACCTTGTCTGCCAGATCGAGACCCTTTTCCTTCATCACGCGCAGAGCCGCAATGGATGCTGCCATAAGAGCAGGCTGTGCGTTGCGCGTAAGGGTCAGCACATCAGCCGGACCGTTCCACATGATATCGGAGAGCTTTTCACCCAGCGCATCATTCACTTCTTCATAGACAGCGCGCGCAACAGAAAATTCGTCGGCCAGCGCCTTGCCCATTCCAACTGCCTGACTGCCTTGTCCGGGAAAAGTAAAAGCAACACTCATGACGTTTCAACCTTATTTGATTTAATCGGACGCAACTTCTCGCATGCGTCTCTTGTTCCTTGCGCAAACTGCGCGGTCTAACGACAAGCCGCCTGAGGACCGGGCAAAACGCTCAATCGGGCCATTTTTGACAGCTTTATGAAGTTCATCGTTCGCTATTGTATTTATTGCCTCCCAGAGTCAAGACTTACGGGGTAAAACAGAGCGAAAAGGTGCGCATTTTTCGAGAAAACGCGCATTCACCCTACGCTTATTCACTTTGAAAGCCCGCCAAATGGCCAAATCCGTCAAAAGCGGCGATCACAGGGTCAAGCCACTCAAACAGGACAAAGAAGCTATTTTTAGGCATTTCTCCTGAATTTGGCCTTGCACATCAGGAAAATTCGGCTATAAAGCGCGGATCAGCTAGGCGAGGCCGAGGGCTGAACGGAAGACTATTGTCTGGATTTTGCACCTTAGCACAATCCGGGCAACGGTAGGAAAGAGAGATTTCCGTCTTCCTGTGTCCTCGCTCTTTAAAGCAATAAATTCTCAAAAGAGCCTTGTCATCTAAGGCTTTTTGGAGGCTTAGCGCCGGTCGAGCTGATATGTTGAAACTCAAGAGACAAGGCAGGAACAATGGCGCTTTACGAGCACGTTTTCCTTGCTCGCCAGGACATCTCTCAGCAGCAGGTTGAGGCTCTGGTTGAGCAATATAAAACCCTTATTGGTGAATATGAAGGCTCCGTCGGCAAAGTCGAATTCTGGGGACTGAAAACCATCGCATACCGCATCAACAAGAACCGCAAGGCGCATTATGTTCTGATGAACATCGACGCTCCTTCCGATGCAATTGTTGAAATGGAACGTCAGATGCGCATCAACGAAGATGTCATGCGCTTCATGACCATCCGCGTTGAAGAGCACGAAGAAGAACAGTCTGCAATGATGCAGAAGCGCGACCGCGACGACCGTCGTGGTGGCCGTGGCGATCGCAACGATCGTGGCCCGCGCGGTGACCGTGGTGACCGCCGTCCACGTCGCGAAGATCGTGACAACAATTCTGACAAAGCAGCTGAGTAAGAGGAGCAAGAATCATGTCTGGAGCACGTCGTCCATTTTTCCGTCGTCGCAAAACTTGCCCTTTCTCCGGCGATAATGCACCGAAGATTGATTACAAGGATGTTCGCCTTCTGCAGCGTTACGTTTCCGAACGCGGTAAGATCGTTCCATCCCGTATCACGGCAGTTTCTGCCAAGAAACAGCGCGAACTGGCTCGTGCCATCAAACGCGCTCGCTTCCTGGGCCTTCTGCCATACGTCATCAGCTAAGCGCTGAGTGGCATCAAGATTTGGAAAAGGGCGATCAAGCGCCCTTTTCCCTTCCCAAACTTTCGGGAAATCCACTATCGACCGTTGGGACAGGCGAATGTGACCTGCCTCTAACCGCCAGCAAACGCCCACCTCAGGGCAAGCGGGACAGCCAAGAGAATGAGCAACTATCTGATCATAGGCATTATTGCCGGTCTTTGTACCGCGCTTCTGAACCTCTCCGGCTATGTCGGCGGGATGTTCGGCCTTGGCATCATTCTCATTATTCTCTCCCCTCTTCCCCTGATGATTGCATCGCTCGGCTGGGGCTCCTTTACTGGGCTCATCGCCGTCGTCAGCTCTGGTGTGGCTCTTTCGCTTCTGATCAGCCCACTCGCAGGCCTTCTTTTCATGGTGGTGAACAGTGTTCCCCCTTGGTGGTTGGCGCGACTGGCAACCCTTAGCCAGACAAACACCGAAACCGGCGAAACCATCTGGTATCCGATGGACCGCCTGCTGATGTGGATCGCGTCCATCGCCTGCATCACCAGCGTCGCCATGTTCATCCCGTTTGGTTTCAGTCTCGATCAATATCGCGACACAATCTCGGTCATGATGAACCAGGTCTACGAGGCCCAGCAACTGTCGCTGCCTGAGGGAACCGCCCTGACCATTGACGACATCGTCTCGATGATCACCTGGATGGCGCCCATGGCCTCTGTTCTGATGGTGACCTTCAGTTCGGTGGTCAACCTCTATCTGGCAGGCAAGGTGGTTCAGAAATCGGGAAAGCTGCAACGTCCCTGGCCAAATCTTCACCAGCTGACCTTGTCGCCCGTCGCCGTATTCATCTTTTTGGTTGGTCTCGCCCTCATGTTCATCCTGAGTGGCCTGCCCCAGATTCTGGCGCAAATCGTAGCCACTGCCTTTGGCACGGCCGTGCTTCTGGTTGGCCTTTCTGTCCTGCATTACCTGACCCGCCAATCTCCGGCGCGGCTGGTCATTCTATGGACGACCTATTTTCTCCTCGCCATTTTCCAATGGATCGGCATCGTGCTGATTTTTTTGGGTGGCGCAGAAATCTTCTTTAATGTCCGCTCCCGAATGCCGCGCGGTCCCCTCAGACCAACCGACCAAGACAAAGATGAGGGAAACGGGCAAAGCTGATCCGGGCCTTACCGGCCCAATTGAACCAATAAAGAAAAACACAAGGAACAGTCATCCTTAAGGGATGATAAAATGGAGACTAAAATGGAACTGATCCTGCTTGAACGCGTCGCAAAACTCGGCCAGATGGGCGACATCGTCACTGTACGTACCGGCTATGCACGTAACTTCCTTCTGCCTCAGGGCAAAGCCATCCGCGCTTCCGAAGCCAACAAGAAACGCTTCGAATCTGAACGCGCACAGCTCGAAGCTCGCAACCTGGAAGCCAAGAGCGAAGCAGAAGCTCTTAAAGAACGCATCGGCGCCAAAACGGTTATCGTTATCCGTGCCGCTTCCGAAACCGGCCAGCTCTACGGCTCTGTTTCCACCCGCGACCTTGCCGACGCTCTGTCTGATGGCGGTGTATCCCTGACGCGCAACCAGGTTTCTCTGGACCGTCCGATCAAGACCATCGGCATGCACTCCGTTACCGTGATCCTGCATCCGGAAGTCGAACTGGTTGTCACCGCCAACGTTGCCCGTTCTCAGGACGAAGCTGACCGTCAGGCTGCTGGCGAAGACCTGTCCCTGACCGAACGCGACGAAGCATTCGAGTTTGAAGAAGATCTGGAACTCGACGAAGAGCTGCTGGAAGAAATCGAAGGCGAAGAAGAAGCTGAAGCTTCTGAAGAAGTCGCCGAAGAATCTGCTGAAGAAGAAGAATAAGAGCTTCTTATTCCCATCGACAGCGTCTGCTTATGCAGAAATGTCTTTTGAAAACCCGGCCTCTGTGCCGGGTTTTTTTATATCTGACTGGGGAATAGCGCTGGTGGATGATACAAATCAAATAGAATATTCTATTGTATAATATACAGCATACTAATCTGAATAATCCTAGTGATCATTCATCCAGACATCAAAATCAAAAGCAACCAGCTTGATGGATATCGAAATGAAACCAGCATTCACTCTGACCCCATTCGCATTGCTGCGCATCGTCACCGGCCTCATCTACATCCCTCACGTTCTGTTCAAGTTTCAGGCGTTTGATATGTTGCTTGGCTATTTTGCCAAAGTCGGCCTTCAGCCCGCCATCTTCTTTGTACTTTTGGCAATTGTGACCGAAACCGCTGTTGTCATCGGCCTGACCTTCAACATTCTGACTAAATGGCTTGGTCTGGCATCAACTGGCACCATGGCGATTGCCGCCTATACCACGCTCTTCACCAAAGGAGAGTTTGTGTGGACCTGGAACAAGGGGGGCGTCGAATATATCTTCCTTCTTGGCTTTGTGTCCTTCATTGTCGCCTGGGAAGCATGGCGTCAGGAGCGCGCCGAGTATGGTCGCAACTTCTTCCTGTGGCCAACAAAAGCCAAGTAAGAGCGACAGCGCATCAAGAGCACTAAAAACGCAAAAAGCGGGCTTCGGGCCCGCTTTTTTTTGCTTTAAATGTGGCAACTTCAGAGGAAGAACCGCATCCCCAAGTCGGGGATCAATGCGCTCCTTGGAGATAGATCCGACCCAGCCCGCGTGTCAGCGCCTTTTCCGCCTCTGAAGGGTCAATCGTCAGATAATCATCGAAGACGTCTTTGGCCTCAGCTTCCCGTCCCTCCAGAATATGCTCCAGAATGGACTGCTGTTTGCTGAAATAGGCCCGTTTGCAAACGTAGCCCTCCAGCATCACCTTACGCAGAAAGCGGATTCGAGCAGAAATATTATTGTTAATCTGCGCCATCACCGGATTCTTGGTCAGCATGGTGACATCGTGAAGAAAAGCCTGATCCGCCCGCGCCATTTCACAAGGCGGCATCTCATTGCCATGTTCTGCCATCTGCTGACAGGATGCGAGCAATACTTCCACCTCGGATTTCTCGGCACGTTCAAACACATGCGGCAAGATGGAGAGATGAAAGGTCTTGTAGGCTTCAGCCAGATGCAGCACATCCTGCAAATCAAGCGTGCGGCAGAAGAAACCATAATTCTTCCTGAAATCGATCAGGTCTTCAGTTACCAGCCGATTGAGGGCTTCGCGAACCGGAGTCCGGCTGACCCCGAGTTCATGAGCCAGATCGGTCTCATTGATCTTGGCCCCAGGCATGAAGCGAAACTCTATCGCCATCTCGCGAACAGCGGAAAAAACGTCACCTGATAATGAGACTGTTTGAGCTTCCTGTGCCATAAAGTACTTACCTAGCAAGCACTTGCCCCGAAAAGGTCAAGTATCTGGAATGCTGCATCAAAGATGTCGAACCTGGCATCTCTCGATCTTGGTTGATCAGCACAGCGAACATTGAGAGCGGCTTTAGCGACAGGGTCCTTGCAATCGAAAAGCCTTGATCAAAAGAATAATAGGCAAAGAAGGCAATCACAAGATCGATTGTGACAATTCGCCTGCCACACTGCTGAATTGCTTAAAATCTAAACCAATTGGATAGGTTTCGAGGTACAACTTGGATCAGAAAAGACCTTCTGAGTCGATTCTCGAACGGACTCGAAAGCCCATCAGAGTCCAGCGAAATTCGAAGGAAAATTTTTCCGCTGTTGATTGCCGTGAATAGCAAACAGAGCGCTTCAAATTGCATGCCCTCTGTGGCTATTTAGATCATCTCACAGCAAGGATGAGGTAAGACCATGGAAACCGCTGCAAAGCTCGAAAAAGCCGATGACATCACATCACGTCAGGCGCCCCACAATCTGGAAGCCGAGCAGCAGCTACTAGGTGCAATTCTGGTCAACAACCAGACTTATGACCGCGTAGAGGCTTTTCTGAAGCCACATCATTTCTTCGATCCGAATCTGCAAGACATCTTTGAAAAGATGTCCAAGCTGATCCGGTCCGGCAAGATCGCTTCACCGGTTACCTTGAAAACCTTTTTCCCGGCAGACTATGTCATCGCCGACATGCCGATCGATGTCTATTTGCTACGCTTAGCGTCTCAAGCCACCTCCATTATCAACGCCGAAGATTACGGCCTCTTGATCATGGACCTTGCCACCCGGCGCAATCTCATCGAGATCGGCACCGATGTGGTCAATGTTGCCTATGATGCCCCCATCGATACGCCACCGCGCATCCAGATCGAGGATGCAGAAAAGCGCCTGTTTGAATTGGCTGAAACCGGCGGCGAAAAGGGCGGTTTCCAGTCCTTTGCTACAGCTGCAACGGAAGCCATCGAGATGGCCGAAGCAGCCTACAAGCGTGATGGACAGCTATCGGGCATCTCCACGGGGCTTACCGACCTCGATCAGAAAATGGGTGGCCTGCAGCATTCGGACTTGATCATTCTTGCTGCTCGTCCCGCGATGGGTAAAACCTCGCTGGTGACCAACATCGCCTACAACATCGCAAGCGCTTATCGCTCTGAAGAACAACCCGATGGCTCGTTGAAAACCATCAACGGAGGTGTGGTTGGCTTCTTCTCGCTCGAAATGAGCGCTGAACAGCTGGCCACCCGTGTTATCGCCGAGCAGGCAATGGTCTCTTCGGAAAAGATCCGCCGAGGCAAGGTCGATCAGGACGAATTTGCCCGCATTGCGCAAAAAGCGCAGGAAATGCAGATCACGCCGCTGCATATCGACCCGACCGGTGGTATTTCCATCGCCCAGCTCGCCGCGCGTGCCCGCCGCCTCAAGCGCCAGAAGGGCCTTGATCTGCTGATCGTCGACTATCTTCAGCTGCTTTCCGGTTCCGCCTCCAAGGCCTCTCAGGGGCGTGTGCAGGAAATCACCGAAATCACGACCAACCTCAAGGCTCTCGCCAAGGAGTTGAGCGTTCCGGTGATCGCCCTCTCCCAGCTTTCTCGTCAGGTGGAAGCCCGAGACGATAAGCGCCCGCAGCTCGCCGACCTTCGTGAATCCGGCTCCATCGAGCAGGACGCCGACGTCGTGCTCTTCATCTATCGCGAAGAATATTACAAGATGCGCGAAGAGCCCAAGCCCGGCACGGAAGAGCATTTCACCTGGCAGTCCGAAATGGAGCGGTGCATGGGCAAGGCAGAAGTCATCATCGCCAAGCAGCGTCACGGCCCGACCGGCATCGTGCCTCTCGCCTTCCAGGGCGAATTCACGCGCTTCTCCGATTTGGCGCGCGACGAATATATCCCCGAGGCTTACGAATAAGAGTACGGACCAGAGATCAGGAAAGCGCCTTCGGGCGTTTTCTTGCTTTAGGGCTCATCTTTGGTCATTCGCCTTAATGGATTTACGGCCTCGCCACCCTCACTCCATCTTAGAGAAACCAAGGCAAGACTGGACAAACCTGTCGCACGTTTGCTCTGATGCAAAGACCAAAAGCAACCAAGGAAAAGGGGCTCGTATTCCAAATGAAGATGTTTCAAGAGCATAACAGCCGACAGTCGCAGGCTCACAAAGATATTTATGCCGCTTATGAGCTCGCCTATACGCTGGTCGACTTTTCCGCGGCTCTTCTGTTCGTCGTCGGCTCGGTTATGTTCTTTTATGATAGCTGGCAGATCCCCGGCACATGGTGCTTTCTGATCGGCTCCATTTTCTTTGGTGTCAAACCGACATTGCGCGTGGTTAGAGAATTTCATTATCTGGCCATTGGTCGCAAGAAGCATCTCGCCGAGCGCGCGCCCAACTGACTTTTGGGCTTGCACCTACTCAGGAGCGCAGACTAAACTGCGCCCAACTCATGGAGCCCGACGCTCCACCCTACCAAAAACAAGAAAAACGGTTTTCCCTCCCCCTTTGAAAACCGACCGCCTCTGCTAAAGGCGCAGAAAAGGTGCATCATGCCCGATATTTCTCTCCCCCATATTTCCCATCTCACCGCACCAGACCCGAGCCTTGCCGGCAGTCACCTGACCATCGATCTCAAGGCCCTTGCCGACAATTACCGAATGTTGGCGCAGAAAACAGGCTCCGCAGAATGCGCCGCCGTCATCAAGGCTGATGCTTATGGAACAGGCCTTGAACCCGCCGCAGAGACCCTGTGGCAGGCTGGTGCGCGCACATTCTTCGTGGCTCATCCGCAGGAAGGCGCCAAGGCACGAACACTCCTGCCAGATGCTGTCATTTATGTGCTTAATGGCCTGGTGGGAGACGACAGCAAAGACGGCTTTGACTATTATCGCGCCCATCAGCTGCGCCCTGTGCTGGGCTGTCGAGAGGAAGTTTCCCTCTGGCAGGATTATTGCGCCAACAGAGAAGAGGCCCTTCCTTGCGCCATTCATTTCGACACCGGAATGAACCGCCTTGGCTTGAGCTTTGCAGACGCCGAAGCCCTCTCAACGCAATGGAAGACAGCCAAACCGGCCTTTGCGCTGGAGCTGATTATCAGTCATCTGGTGTGCGCCGACGAACCCAAACACCCGAAAAATCTGGACCAGCTGGAAAAATTCCGCGCCGTGCGCGCCCTGTTCCCGGATGTGAAGGCCTCTCTGGCCAATTCTGGTGGCGTGTTCCTGGGGCCAGACTATCATTTCGATCTCTGCCGTCCGGGCATTGCGCTTTATGGCGGAGCGGTTTGTGAGGGCGAAAAAAGCCCGATGAAGGTCGTCGCAACGCTCAAAAGCCGCGTGCTTTCCATGCGTGACGTGCCCGAGGGACAATCCGTCAGTTATGGCGCGACAGAGACCACCAAACGCAACAGCCGGCTTGCCATACTCTGCCTTGGCTACGCTGATGGGTATCTGCGCACAGCCAGCAGCAGCGACCTCAAAAAAGGCGCAAAGGTCGCCATCAATGGTCATCAGGCGCCCATCATTGGCCGGGTTACGATGGATCTGATTATCGTTGATGTGACGGGCATTCCTCAGGAGCAGGTCAAGCGAGGCGACTGGGCTGAATTTTTCGGCAGCCAGATCCCCGTCGACGATGTGGCCGAGTCGGCTGGCACCATCAGTTATGAACTTCTGACAAGCCTTGGCTTGCGCGCCCTTCGCAGCTATTTATAAGCGCTCGAAGGAAAAAGAGACAGGGATTCGGAGAAAGAACACACCATGGCACGCAAGAAATCGACATTTGTCTGCCAGTCATGCGGCGCGGTAACAAACCGCTGGGCGGGGCGCTGCGAATCCTGCGGTGAATGGAACTCCATCATCGAAGAAGTTGAAAGTGCAGGCATCGGCAGCTCTCCCAAAACCATCCGGGGCAAATCCGGCAGGGTTGTCGAGCTGGTGCCGCTTTCAGGCGAAGACAAGCCCGCTCCGCGCATCGAAACGGGTGTTGGCGAGCTGGATCGCGTCACTGGCGGCGGCTTCGTCAAAGGCTCGGTGCTGTTGCTTGGTGGCGATCCGGGCATCGGAAAATCCACCCTGCTCATTCAGGCTTCCGCCGCCCTCACCCACCATGGACACAGCGTGGTCTATATTTCCGGTGAGGAGGCCATTGATCAGGTCCGCATGCGGGCGGCCCGTCTCGGCCTTGCCGAGGCAACCGTGCAGCTGGCTGCTGAAACCAGCGTGGAAGACATTCTGGCCACCCTCACCTCTGGCCCTCCGCCCCAAATGGTCGTGATCGATTCGATCCAGACCCTCTGGACAGAAGCCGCTGACAGCGCCCCGGGCACTGTGACGCAGGTGCGCGCGTCTGCACAGGCTATGATCCGCTATGCCAAACAGACCGGAGCAGCCGTCATCCTCGTTGGTCACGTCACCAAGGATGGCCAGATTGCCGGCCCCCGCGTTGTGGAACATATGGTAGACGGCGTTCTGCATTTTGAAGGGGATTCCGGCCACCAGTTCCGCATTCTGCGCGCCATCAAGAACCGTTTCGGCCCAACCGACGAGATCGGCGTGTTTGAAATGACCGGAGGTGGCCTCACACAAGTGGCCAACCCTTCGGCCATGTTCCTTGGCGAACGTAACACTTCGACCCCCGGCGCTGCCGTTCTGGCTGGCATGGAAGGCTCCCGCCCCTTGCTCGTGGAAATTCAGGCTCTAGTGGCCCAGTCTCCGCTCGGCACCCCGCGCCGCGCCGTTGTCGGCTGGGATTCAAGCCGCCTGTCCATGATCCTTGCGGTTCTGGATGCCCATTGCGGCGTGCGTCTTTCCAGCCACGATGTTTATCTCAATGTCGCAGGCGGCATGAAAATCAGTGAACCGGCAGCCGATCTTGCGGTGGCAGCCGCGCTGGTCTCCTCGCTGGCAGGCATCGCCCTTCCGTCCGATTGCGTCTATTTCGGCGAGGTCAGTCTGTCCGGTGCCGTGCGTCCGGTGTCGCACACAGCATCGCGAATCAAGGAATCGGCCAAACTGGGCTTTGCCAAAGCCGTTGTTCCGGAAGCCTCACAAAAATCGATCAAATCAGCGGAACTGGAGCTTTCAAACCTCTCAACCCTGACGGATCTGGTGGCTCGCATTGCTTCGGGAACCGAAATCCTGACACAGGACACACAAGAGCCATAAGAAGTTACCCGAAAAGCCTTGCTCTTGCCCCTTTCTTAGCCCTATAGAAGGGCACGAACGCAATTTCGCCGATGCCTGATCACCATCCAGCCCGTGCTCGGCCAAACACAGGATGACTTAACAATGCCCATCACACTCCTTGACGGGATTTTTATTATCGTCTTGCTGATCTCAGCTTTTTTGGCCATGATCCGTGGCTTCGTGCGTGAAGTCCTTTCGATTGCCGCTTGGCTGGCAGCCGCTTTTACGACGCTTAAATTCACCGGGGATTTGTTGCCCTATGTGAAGAACTATTTGCCTGAACCCATTCTGGCGCAAGCGGCCACGGCACTTGGCATCTTTCTCGTCACGTTGATTGTGGTGTCCTTCATCACCATCAAGATTTCCGATTTCGTGCTCGACAGCTCCATTGGTGCGTTGGATAGAACCCTCGGCTTCGTTTTCGGCGCTGTTCGTGGCGCAGTTCTGATGGCCGTTGCGATGGTGTTCTTCAACTGGTTCGTTCCCAGCGACAAACAGCCCGACTGGATCGCACAGGCCAAGGCCAAACCATTGCTCAACACGGTTGGTGATCGCTTGATCAATCTTCTGCCAGATGATCCTGAAGTCCGGATCAAGGAAACCTTGCAGCTCAATCAGGAAGCGCAGGCGCAGGACCAATAAATATGCAGTCATTCCATTTTCGAATTGGTAAAAGGCCACGGAATGACCAAAGCATAGATGACGAAATGAGTGCGCTGTGATAGACATGGCAGCAACATGATTGGCGGGAACATCCCGCCATTCTGCATTCTGGAGCCACTGCATCCCTTTTGAGGTCACTCAGGTGCATATTGCTCTAGACATCAGAACAACAGTTTCTCCGGGCCTTCCTCTTGTGGGGGCCTGCTCGCATTTCGCACCTCTCGGCAGCGCATGTGCCAAAAGCGATTTGCTTTCAAACAAAGACTTGAAACCATTTGCGTTTCACTTGAAAGGATCTCACGATCATGTCGGTAAAGGGATTTTCTCCTGCGTCTCTCTCCCTCTCCTCTAATAACCGGAACACTCCGGCTTCGAGCGAGCCATCATCCAGCCTTCCAGAAGGCTGCCTGGATGCAGCTCAAGATGACTGGTCCTGCGAAGGCGATACCCTGCATGAAGAATGCGGCGTGTTCGGCATCCATAATTTTGAAGACGCATCAGCGCTTACAGCCCTTGGCCTGCATGCCCTGCAGCATCGCGGGCAGGAAGCAGCTGGCATAGCCACCTATGACGGCAAACATTTCCATCTGGAGCGCCGCTTCGGACTGGTCGGAGATAACTATTCCGACGCAGCGACAATGGCCAAGCTACCCGGCAACAATGCCATTGGCCACAACCGCTATTCCACCGCAGGCGGCGCTGCACTGCGCAACGTCCAGCCACTATTTGCCGAGTTGGAAGGCGGCGGCATCGCGGTCGCTCACAATGGCCAGTTCACCAACGCCATGTCCCTGCGTCGCTCACTCATCCAGCGTGGCGCTATTTTCCAGTCCACCTCGGATTCCGAAGTTGTGCTGCAGCTGATCGCCAAGAGCCGTGAATCCAACATCATCGACCGCTTCATTGATGGCATTCGCCAGATGGAAGGCGGCTACGCTCTGGTGGCCCTCACCCGCAAGAAACTCATCGGCGCGCGCGACCCGCTCGGTATTCGCCCGCTGGTTCTGGGTGACCTGAATGGCTCCCCGGTTCTCGCTTCGGAAACCTGCGCTCTCGACATGATCGGCGCCGATTTCGTTCGCGAAATCAAGAATGGCGAAGTGGTGGTCTGCACTGATGATGGCATCGAGAGCTATCATCCCTTCCCCGAACAGCCTGCCCGCCTCGATATTTTCGAATATATCTACTTCTCCCGTCCGGATTCCTTTATCGCAGGCCGATCTGTTTATGAAGTGCGCAAGCTGATGGGCCGCGAACTGGCCAAGGAACATCCTCTGGACGTGGATGTTGTGGTACCGGTTCCCGATTCCGGCGTTCCGGCCGCTCTGGGCTATGCGCAGGAAGCGGACATTCCGTTCGAACTTGGGATTGTGCGAAACCACTATGTGGGCCGGACCTTCATTGAGCCAACCCAGCAGATTCGCGCGCTTGGTGTGCGGCTCAAGCATTCGGCCAACCGATCTCAGGTTCAGGGCAAACGCATCGTTCTGGTGGATGACAGCCTTGTGCGCGGCACCACCTCATCCAAGATCGTGCAGATGATGCGTGATGCAGGCGCAACCGAAGTGCATATGCTGCTCGCCAGCCCGCCAATCACTCACTCCGATTATTACGGCATCGACACGCCAGACCGCGAAAAGCTGCTTGCCGCCCAATATGATCTGGAAGGCATGCGCAAATATATTGGCGCCGATTCCCTTGGCTTCATCTCCATTGACGGAATCTACCGTGCCTGTGGCTATGAAGGTCGGGACAACAAAAACCCGCAATTCACCGATCACTGCTTCACTGGCGACTATCCGACACGCCTGAAAGATCTTGAAGCATCGGAAAATCACAGAGCCCTTGGCCTGCTGGTCGACTAGAAGAGGATTTGAGCGATGACTGAACAACGTCTCAAAGATCGCATAGCCGTCGTTACAGGCGCGTCTCGTGGCATCGGCTGGCACACATCCCTGGCGCTCGCCAAGGAAGGGGCCCACATCATCGCGGTTGCCAAAACGGTCGGCGCTCTGGAAGAACTGGACGATGAAATTCAGGCCCTTGGCGGCTCGACAACGCTGGTGCCGCTCGACCTGATGGATTATGACGCCATCGACCGCCTCGGCGGTGCGATCTATGAACGTTGGGGCAAGCTCGACATCCTGTTTGGCAATGCCGGCTTGCTGGGAGCAGTGACGCCCATCACTCATCTGGACCCGGTCAAGGATTGGGAAAAGGTCATGGGCGTAAACCTGACCGCCAACTGGCGTCTGATCCGCTCCCTCGATCCGCTGCTACGCCAATCTGATGCGGGCCGCGCTCTCTTTGTGACGTCCGGATCACCCCATAAATGCAATCCCTATTGGGGCATCTATTCAATCTCAAAGGCAGGCTTGGAAGCCATGGTCCGCACCTATGCTGGCGAAATCCAGCAAACCAATGTGAAGGCCAATTGCTTCAACCCCGGCCCCACCCGCACAGGCATGCGCGCCAAGGCTGTTCCCGGGGAAGACCCGATGACATTACCACATCCAACCGAGCTGGTTCCTCACATCGTGAACTGTCTCGTACCGGATTGCATGGAACAGGGCCGCATGTATGATTTCCGCTCCGCAAGCTGGAAGATATATGGCTCACCGGTTTACGACGACTGATTCCCAGCCTTGAATTTGAATCCAAATTCAAGGCGTTAGCGCCAAAAGCTGAATCAAAGTCTCAATCGGATCGAACCCGAATCGATTTCAAAGAAATCCCCGACAACCAGTTGAGTTGCCGGGGATTTTTGTTTTTAGTTCCATAATCGGGAATCATATCATTCCGCTGGCTGCAGCTCATGGCTTGGCAGATAGCCCTGATTGTCCCCTTCAACCGCCTTACGCAAACGCTCTTCTGCTTCGCTTGCCTCGCGTTGACGATCCCACATGGAGGCATAGAGCCCACCCTGAGCCAGAAGGTCCGCATGGCGGCCGCGTTCCTTGATCTTGCCAGCTTCGAGCACGATGATCTCGTCTGCCCCGATCACCGTGGACAGGCGGTGCGCAATGACCAGTGTGGTCCGGTTCTGCGAGACCTGATCCAGAGCGGTCTGAATTTCCTGCTCAGTGTGGCTATCCAGCGCTGAGGTGGCCTCATCGAGCACCAGAATCGGAGGAGCCTTGAGGATGGTACGGGCAATGGCCACACGCTGCTTCTCACCGCCGGAGAGCTTTAGCCCTCGCTCACCCACTTCCGTGTCAAAGCCATTGGGCAGGCTCTTAACGAATTCGGAAATCTGGGCCATACGAGCTGCATCTTCGATCTCTTCCCGGCTCGCGGACGGACGGCCATAGCCGATATTGTAAAGCAGCGTATCGTTGAACAGCACCGTATCCTGCGGCACCATGCCGATATTCTGCCGCAGGCTCAGCTGCTGCACATCGCGAATATCCTGCCCGTCAACGGTGATCGCGCCGCCGCTGACATCATAAAATCGGAACAGCAGGCGCGAGATGGTCGACTTGCCTGCCCCCGACGGCCCGACGATGGCCACGGTCTTGCCCGCTGGCACTTCAAAGCTCACACCTTTGAGGATGGGGCGCTCTTCATCATAGTGAAACAGCACATTGTCGAACCGAACAGAACCGCCATCGACGGCGAGCTTTGCGGCAGTAGGTTTGTCCGTAACCTCCGGCGCCTCGCGCATCAGGCTGAACATGGCTTCCAAATCCACCAGCCCCTGCTTGATCTCCCGATGCATGGAGCCAAAGAAGTTGAGTGGAATGGACAGCTGCATCAACAGCGCGTTGATCAGCACGAAGTCACCAACGCTCTGGGTGCCCTGCATAACCCCATAGGCAGACAGGCCCATGCAGGTCGCCATGCCGATGGAAAAGATCACGGTCTGGCCAAAGTTGAGCCAAGCAAGTGACACCCATGTACTGATAGCGGCTTTCTGGTAGACCCCAAGCGAGCTATCATAGCGCGTGCTCTCCATCTCCTCGTTGCCGAAATATTTGACCGTTTCATAGTTGAGCAGGCTGTCGACGGCCTTGGAGTTGGCCTCATTGTCGGATTCGTTCATCCGGCGCCGGATATCGATGCGCCATGCCGTCACCCGAATGGTGAAGGCGACATAGAGCGCGATCATCCCGACAACGACCAGAACATAAATGATATCGAACTGATAGGCGATCACCGCAGCCATGAAGATAAACTGCAAGAATGTGGGCACAGCATGCAGAATGGTATGGCGCACCACTCCTTCAATGGCGTGCGTACCGCGTTCTATAATGCGCGAGAGGCCACCGGTATGCCGTTGCAAATGATAGCGCAAAGACAACTTGTGCATATGCTCGAAGGTCTTGAAAGACAGATTCCGCACTGCATGCTGGCCAACGCGGGCAAACAATGCATCACGCATCTGGTCAAAAGCAACATTGGTTATGCGCGCCAGACCATAGGAGGCAACCAGCATCACCGGAATGCTGAGCCATCCGACAGCGCCCACGCCATCCGGTGCACTGCTATCTGTCAGGGCATCGGTCGCCCACTTGAAGAAATAGGGCGTGAGCACATTGACAATCTTGCCCAATGCCAAGGCGACAACAGCCAAGGCAACGCGTTTTTTCAGATCGCTTCTATCTGCGGGCCAGATATAAGGCCACAATTTGCGTAAGGTCGAAAATGCAGACGCTTCTGCATCGATATCCTGAGCACTTTCACTCTCCGGTTTGGAGATGGAAGGTGGTTTGGTCATAAGAATTTGGTCCTGCAATTGTCGGCTTGCGCCGAGAGGAGGCAAAGCGCATTGTTCTCTGCGCTTTAGTCAATATTGGATAGCGAGTTTGTCACCCCAGCGAAAAATGCTTCGCTACGAGCAAGAAACCAGGAAACCTTTTCCGAATTCACTCGGTAGTGCGATTGCGGGCCCGCCGTTTGCCATTCGATAAAGCCACATTCCCTGAGCACCTTGAGATGCTGCGACACAGTGGACTGGGCCAGCGGCAAGGAAGAGCAGATATCCCCGCAACAATGCTGATGAGAGCCAAGCTTGGAAAGGATCATAAGACGGGCCGGATGGCCAAGCGCCTTGAAAGCGCGGGCAAGCTCCAGATCAACTTCGCAGCAGCAATCGTCGGTCTTTGCATCCCCGCAAAGCCCTCGCTCTGCATTCTCTTGCATTTCGGCCATATCCTTATCCATGTCACGCTTGGAGCCATCAGAAATGGCCAACACATTCATCGCATAATTGCGATTAATAGAGAAACCCGCAGACAAAAACAAGGCTTCATCGCATATTTACGATAAGAAATGTGTTTCAGATCACGCAACCAGGCCCTGCCCATGATCGGCAATCAAAACGCAAAATGGCCCGAAGCGCGAGCTTCTGGCCATTTTACAAAATCAAATAAAGCAGTGTCAGCCCGCAACAGCATCAGCCGAAGGCGCAACATTCTGCCCCAGATCGGGCGTCTCAACCGCATCGAAGTTGTTATCCCAACCATCCTGCCCCTTGGGCAACTCGAACACCTGACCGGGATAGATCCAGTGCGGATCGCGAATCTGGTCGTTGTTGGTGTCGTAAATGGTGGAATAACGAATGCCAGCGCCATAGACACGGCGTGCAATCGTCCAGAGATTATCACCACGGCGGATGATCACCTTCTTGGTTTCAACAGCGCCGGATTCTGCCGACGCGCTCACACCGCGTTGAACCTTGTCGCCCAGGGTGCCTTCCGCGCTGACGATCTGAAGCCCGCCAGCCTGTTTGGAGAAGGTCACCTCGGCGCGTGTCAACACGTCACCATTGCTACCGTCGAGCAGATCCACACGGGCAACATGAGACCCGGCATCAAGAGAAACATTATTGTCGAACAGGAAGCGGCCCCTTTCACCGCTACGCGCGCTTGCGACCTCGCCATTATCGATATAGAGCCTCAACATCGAACCCGATGGCTCCGCAGCACCCGCGACGAAAAGCATATCGCCTTCAATCTCTACAGCCTCAATCGAGATGGACTGTGCAGTAGCATCATCGGCAGGCTTTTCAAGCGCTGCCTGAGCCGGAACAACCTGCTCGGAAGCACTTTCCTGCGCAACGGCAGTCTGCGCAGGGCTTGTATCTTGAGTGGCATCAACCAACGCATCCGTGCCCGTATCCTTACTGGCAACGGCCATTGGCTCGGAGCCGCCCGCTTTGGTGTTCGTTCCTTCTTGCATCGGTGCCGCATTAGCAGAAGGCTCTGCAACTGGCGCCCCAACAGAAGCATTGTCAAGGCTGACCACTTGGGCAGAAGCATCACCGGCAGTCTCGGCAGACGCAGTCTCTGTCTCCCCTGAAGATTCTGCAGGTTCTGCCGCCTCAGTAGACGCTTCAGCTGCCTTTGGCTTGGCGATGCTGGCCAAAATCTTGGAGGCCTTGCCCGGCTCGGTCTCAACGACCAGCAATTCCCCATCCTTTTCCGCAGAACGGGCAACCGTCACCGAGCTTTGGGACGCAATCGCCTCGCCGCCATCTTCTGACTGGGCCGAAAGGGAAAGATCAGACACGCCTTCCCCGAGCGGATCATTCAAGATCATAACCCACTCACCATCGGTATTGGCGACGGCTTTGGACAGAATGGCCGATCCGTTTTTCAATTCCACGGTCCAGCCTGGCTGTGCCCTGCCCGCAACAAGCGTATTGCCATCAGGCTCGACACGCACAATATCAAAGGTCGGCGCCAGATCAGACCCTGCGGACTCCGCATCTGATCCTGTTTGTTCCGCTTGCCCGGTTTGTTGGGGCTCTTTGGTGTCAAGCGCGCTATCCGGCTTGGAAGCTGTCTCTTCCTTGGCCGCTTCAACTGGCGGCTGGGTCTGCTCTTTCTCAGGCAACACCAGCGAGGTAACAGACGACAGGCTGTCATTGATACCATCCGCCAGATTCCCCAGACCAATTCGGTCTCCGAAAGCGGCGATGCCAACAACGAGAGCAACAAAAACACCGCAAACTATTGCGACAAAAGGAGCAGCAGATTTCATCCTACAATCACACTTCAGTTGTGCCGATCAGCGGCAATGCCACAATTAACACCAGAACGGACATCGGCTCGACAATTCCCACGCCGTCCAGCGCCTTCCCTACAAGGGCAGAAAAGGCATAAAGCACCCGAATGTTCAACGAGTCACCCGAAAATGATAGAGTCTTGAACCTTCAAGCCAATTCCTAACCTTTTTTTAACACCCGGACAAGACTAGCGCACTATTTGCAACAACCGGCTTGACCGGACCGGACATCAATGCAACACAACATCCATGTCTAAATTAAAAAATATTTGCGTCTACTGCGGATCCGGAAGCGGTAAATCACCTATCTATGCAGATGCTGCGCGCTCGCTTGGCGAACAATTGGCCAAAGCGGATATCAGGCTTGTCTATGGTGGCGGAGCAGTTGGCCTCATGGGCATTCTTGCCAAGAGTGTACTCGACAACGGGGGCAATGTCACCGGAATCATTCCAGAGTTTCTTCAGGAACGCGAAGTCATGCTCGATACAGTCCAAGACTTGATCGTCACCAAGGACATGCATGAAAGAAAACGCAAGATGTTCGATGCAGCTCAAGCCTTTGTAGCGCTTCCCGGCGGCATCGGAACCTTGGAAGAAGTGGTCGAAATGCTCACCTGGGCACAATTGGGGCAACATAAGAAGCCGATTTTATTGGCCAATATTAATGGCTTCTGGGATCCTCTGGCTCGATTGTTCGATCATATGGAAGAAGAGGCCTTCTTTCGTCAGGGAATGGGCATTTCCTTTTTGACCGCCCGATCCACCGATCAGATCGTCCCCTTGCTACGCGAAGCAGTGGACAAAATCCCAGAAGAAGAGATGGACGGATCACACCGAAACAGCAGTCTCGACGCTCTTTAGCAGCGCGCGATAGGGCGTATTCTATCCACACTTCGCGTTGCCATATCAGCACCGATACCATAGGATCCGCGCGCAAAACTCGGCTTCAACAAATATTGGCAGTCCAGTCTGCCCGGATGGCTTCATGAATCAACCTGCAACCCTGGGGGCTCTGGCGGCACTGATCGTCGGCGCTGTCATTTCCTTTCAGGCCATTCTGGCAGCCCGCATCAGTCTGGCGGACAACGCAGCCAGCACCGGGCTGGTCATGTATGTCGCAGGTGGCCTGATCGCCATTTCCCTGTTGGCGCTTTTCACCTATAACGGCCAATTGACGCTCGCCCCTCTGGGCTGGCAACGCATCTTGCAAATGCTGCTTGGCGGCCTTGCCGGCGTCATCATCGTCACCGGCTCGGCCTTTGCCTTTGCCAAGGTCAACCCGGCAGCCGCCGTAGCGCTTATTGTCTTTGGACAAATGGGCGTGGCCCTGCTCGCCGACTATCTGGGCGTCACCGGACAATCGTCGACGCCGATTGATTGGCGCCGGATTGCGGGTCTAACGCTTTTTGCAGCAGCGATCTGGTTGCTCATCACCCCCGGCAAAGACTAGGCCGCAGGCTCAGACCGCCTTTGACTTTGCGCGATTATGCCGCCTTTTGGAAAGCGCGTCATAGGAATAGACAGCAACCGATAGCCAGATCAGCATAAATGTTGCCAGCTTGCTCATGGAGATGCTTTCCTTGAGCACGAAAATGGCGATCATGAACTGGATGGATGGGTTGAGATACTGCATGATACCGATGGTTATCATATTAAGACGCTTGGCCGCACCAGAGAACCAGATCAGAGGCATGGATGTAATCAGCCCGGTGAAGATAAGCAGCAGCATTGTCGGCTTATCAGACAACACAAAATGCCCCGCCCCGCTGGTTTGCAGATACAGAATATAGCCAAATGCGATGGGTGTGATCGCGATCAGCTCCACCAGCAAGCCAAGATTGGCACCAACAGGCAAGATTTTGCGCAAATAGCCATAGGCACCAAATGTCAGCGCCAACAAGAGCGAAACAATCGGCACTGTGCCCAAGAGCAGCATCTGCAGCAAAATGGACAATATGGCAAGGCATATCGCGACAATCTGTAAGCGGGAAAGACGCTCAGACAATAGCAGATACCCGGTTGCCACATTGACCATGGGCACAATGAAATAGCCAAGGCTGGCCTCTGTCGCCTGCCCGTGGCCCACAGCCCAGACATAGGTGAGCCAGTTGCTACTGACGAGCAGCCCGGTCGCAATGAGCAAACCGAAAACACGCGGTTGCCTCAACACCGGCCAGACTTCCCCCCAACGTCTGCGCAAGAGAAACCACACAGCCATCAGAACCAGCGACCAGGAGATGCGATGCGCCACCACCTCAATGGCCGGCACATGAGCCAGCATCGAGAAATAGAGCGGGAAAATACCCCACGAGCCGTAGGCCCCCAGGGCCATCAGAAGCCCGATCTGGGTGTCTTTGCTGGCTGTCTCAGAGGACAATGTCCCATCGGAAGCGGGCGCAATGCCCCCGGCTTTATCGCGCATCTGGCTCATAGGGCCTCAGTTTCCGTGCCCAAAGAGCAACCATCTGCTGCCGGGGCGCATTATCAGGAATATTTGAGAAGCTTGAAGGTAATAGAATCCAACAAGGCCTGGAAGGAAGCGTCTACAATATTCTCGGAGACGCCAACTGTAAACCACCTGTGGCCGGCTCCATCACGGCTTTCGATCAGAACGCGGGTTATGGCGTCGGTGCCACCATTGAGGATACGCACCTTATAGTCCACCAGTTCTAGATCGTCGATCTTGCCCTGCAAGCGTCCCAGATCCTTGCGTAAGGCAAGGTCAAGCGCGTTGACCGGACCGGTTGCCTCAGCCACCGACATCAGCTTTTCACCATCCAGCCAGATCTTTACCACCGCTTCGGAGAGCGTCACCAGATCGCCGTTGGCATTATGCCGCCGCTCCACCATGACACGGAAACTCTCGATCTTGAAATATTCAGGCACCGAGCCCAGATGGCGCCGCGCCAACAACTCAAGCGACGCACTCGCGCCTTCATAAGCATAGCCATGGGCTTCGCGTTCCTTGACGATGGAGAGCAGATCCACAAGGCGTGGGTCGGACTTCTCAACCACGATACCCATGCGTTTGAGCTCGTCGATCAGATTGGACATGCCTGCCTGATTGGAAACCAGCACCTTGCGATGGTTGCCCACCAGCGCCGGATCCACATGCTCATAGGTCTGAGGATCTTTCAAAATGGCCGAGGCATGAATGCCCGCCTTGGTCGCAAAGGCACTAGCCCCGACATAGGGACTATGGCGATCCGGAGCCTTGTTCAGCAATTCGTCGAAACCACGCGAAATGCTCGTCAGTTCGACAAGTTTCTCATCGGGCACACCGATCTCGAATTGATCGGCGAACTCCTCTTTCAGCTTCAGCGTCGGGATCAGCGTGATCAGGTTGGCGTTGCCGCACCGTTCACCAATGCCATTGAGCGTGCCCTGAATTTGCCGGACCCCAGCCCGCACCGCCGCCAGCGAATTGGCGACAGCCTGTTCGGTGTCATTATGCGCATGGATACCGATATGAGTACCGGGCACCAATGTCAGCACATCCTCGACGATCTGGGTGATTTCATGGGGAAGCGTGCCACCGTTTGTGTCACACAGAATCACCCAGCGCGCACCGGCTTCATAGGCGGTCTTGACACAATCCAGCGCATAGGCCCGATTGGCCTTGTAACCATCAAAGAAATGCTCGCAATCGACCATAGCGACCTTGCCAGCTGCATTGGTTGCCTTTACAGACTCCGCGATCCCTTCAAGATTTTCTTCATTGGTGCAGCCAAGCGCCACATCCACATGGTAATCCCATGATTTGGCAACAAAACAGATTGCGTCCGAAGCGGCGTTGATCAAAGCCTGAACGCCAGGGTCATTCTCAACCGAGCGCCCTGCCCGTTTGGTCATCCCGAATGCAGTGAATGTGGCCTTCTTGGTGCGTTTTTCCTTGAAGAAGGCATCATCGGTCGGATTGGCCCCGGGATAGCCTCCCTCGACATAGTCGATGCCCAGATCATCCAGAATGCCAGCAATGAGAATTTTGTCTTCTACGCTGAAATCGAGGCCGTTGGTCTGCGCACCGTCGCGCAAGGTGGTATCGAACAGATAAAGACGATCTTTGGTCATGTGTCTGGTCCTGAATGAAGAGAATGAATTTGGGCGCTTGCTTGCCCGGTCTAAAAAAGCGGGGCTGATGGAGCCCCGCCATGTTTCATTTAGCCTTCAAGGCTCCAGGTGGTCTCGAATGCACCCGTTTCCTTGTTCTTGCTATCCTTGAGTACGACGCCCATGGCAGCCAGCTTGTCACGCAATTCGTCGGACTTCGCAAAGTCCTTGCTGTTACGCGCTTCAAGGCGTTCATCAACGATTGCCTGAATGGCCGCTTCGTCAACGTCACCGGCTGCTGCCGGACGCCAGTCCGCCCATGCTTTCGGATCCTGCCCCAGCACACCGATCAACTGCTGCAACGTTGCCTTCAACGATGCAGCCGAGGCCTTGTCGCCCTGCGCTGCCTTGGAGCGCAAGCCATGCAACTCGGCAATGGCCTTTGGCGTATTGAGGTCATCGGCAAGAGCTGCCACAACGGCCGCATCAGGTTCACTAGCCTCAACGTCAGCCGTCAGGGCATACCATTGGTCCAGCATGCGCTTGGCTTCCTTCACGCCATCGGCGGTCCAGTTGAACGGTTTGGTGTAATGGGTCGTCAAAAGCGCAAGACGAATCGCCTCACCGGGATATTTGTCGATCAGGTCATGCACCGTGGTGAAGTTGCCCAGGGATTTGGACATCTTCTCGCCCTCGACCTGCACAAACCCGTTATGCATCCAGACCTTTGCCATCGCCTCATTGCCATGGGCACAGCGCGATTGGGCAATCTCGTTTTCATGATGTGGGAAGGTGAGGTCGATCCCACCACCATGAATGTCAAACACTTCGCCCAGATGCTTCTCGCTCATCGCCGAGCATTCGATATGCCAGCCCGGACGCCCCTCGCCCCATGGGCTCGGCCAGCGTGGTTCCCCTTCCTTGGAAGGCTTCCAGAGCACAAAATCCATCGGATTGCGTTTATAGGGAGCCACCTCGACGCGCGCCCCGGCGATCATGTCGTCCACCGAGCGACCGGATAGCTTTCCATAGTCTTCCATGCTGTCCACCGCGAAGAGAACATGCCCTTCCGCAGCATAAGCATGCCCCTTTTCAATCAGAGTGCCGATCATGCGCAGCATATCTTCAATATGCTCAGTCGCCCGTGGCTCGATGGTCGGGCGCATGGCACCAAGAGCATCCATATCGGCGTGATAAAGCGCGGTTGTCTCATCGGTCAGCTCACGAATGGAGATGCCTCTATCGGCTGCACGCGCGTTGATCTTGTCATCCACATCGGTGATGTTGCGCACATAGGTCACATGCTCGGGCCCATAGACATGGCGCAGCAACCTAAACAGCATGTCAAACACCACAACCGGACGCGCGTTGCCGATATGCGCCGTGTCATAAACGGTCGGCCCGCAGACATACATGCGAACATTGTCAGGGTCGAGTGGCGAGAACGCCTCTTTCTGTTTGGTGAGCGTGTTGTAAAGCATCAACTGAGTTTGTTCAGCATGTTCGGTCATTGACCCATTCCCAATTTTATTGCCGCCTCCGGCAGCCAATCAAAACACAAAACGCAAGGACAACCATTCCACAGAAAGGGCCCAAACCGTCGCGCAACCGCACATTCGCCGTTGGCCGGAAATCGTTTCATATTTTCAAGGGATGAGCGAAACGGCTCCAGCCAGCAAAGGTGCTAGTGGATAATAATCAAACCAATAATGCAGCAGTTGGTCAGACGGTCCGTTTTCATGCGGCCACAATGGCCAAATTGCCCTGCCACGTCAACCGCTCTTTTTATCAATTTATGTGGTTTTATAAGCGACTTTCCGACGCAAACAACGAGGAACGCACCCCTGTGGCAATCTCGCAGGTAGGATCTTTCATTTCCGCGTCTCTCTGCACTGACTATCGCATCAGACAAATTTTACCCCCTGCTCAGCAGAAAGCCTCTTCAAGAATGCCAACGAATTGCAAATTCTATCTGAAAGCACTTTTATAAAACGCGAAAATGCTTCACTCTCGTTCAACAATCGCTATAGTGCCTTTCCAAACACTCCGCGTGCTGAACAAATGCTTTCCTGATCGGATTTCACAAGACGGCGTCCGATATGCTATAGCCCCTCGAAGACAAGGGCCCGGCTTGATGAAAGCTTCGGACAAAAAATCAACTGGCTACAGACAATGAAAATACAAGAACTAGAACAAAATTCTGAAGAAGCAGCGAGCTTCCTGAAACTTCTGGCATCAGGGCCGCGCCTGCTCATTCTTTGTCAATTGATCGACGGTGAGCAGAATGTCGGAACGCTGGCTGAGAAAACGGGTCTGCGCATGACGACTGTTTCCCAGCATATGGCGTTGATGCGCGCGCAGAATATCGTCTCCACCCGCCGCGACGGTACGACGATCTATTATTCGCTCGCCAGCCCGATCGTGGAAGAAGTGCTCGCTGTCTTGCACAAGAATTTCTGCGGAGCCTGACTTCTAGCGGCTCCCTCTCAAGAGGATCCCGAGAATAGACATGGTCGGCACTTTCGATGAGAAGCCCCCGGTTCCGAGCGTTCGGGAGGTCCCCTTTACCGATCCGGCCAGCTTGCTCCCCGCATTAAGCAGCCAGCCCTATCTGGCATATCTGGATAGTGCGGCCCGGTCCCCCGCCCTTGGCCGCTATTCCTTTCTCTGTTTCTCGCCTTTTGCCATTTTCAGGGTGTCCGAGGGCACAGCCTATTGGAATGACAGCCCGCTTGCCGACCCTCCGCTTATCGCGCTGAACAACAAGCTGCAGGAATTTGCCCTGCAGCCCGTAGGAGATGGCTTGCCTCCTTTTCAGGGCGGAGCATTGGGTTATCTCTCCTATGAAGCAGGCAGACTGCTGGAAGTCTTGCCGCGCACATCGCGAGAAGACGAAGCGCTCGACGCAATTCTCCTGCCCTTTTATGATCTTGTACTAGCAATTGACCATTTTGCCCCTGAGGAAGGGCAAGACAAAGCCCTGACCGAAAGCACCATAGAACGCGCCTATGTCTTCTCTTCCGGCTGGCCCCTTAAAGGGGATGAGTGCGAACACCATGCAGCAGAGCGTCTCGACTGGTTTTGCGATCAATTGAATAAAGCAAGCAAGGCAAAGCCTGCCCTGCAGGCAAGCCAGACCTCGCCGCCCTCCATTTGCGGCTGGAGATCTGATGTTTCCCGCTCCGACTTTGAGAATTCAATCACCAAGACGCGCCACTATATCCGGCAGGGCGACATCTTTCAGGCCAACATCACCCAGCGGTTTTCTGCACCCATGCCAAAGGCTACCAACGCGACACCGCTGGCCTATTACGGCGCAATGCGTGCGCACAATGCGGCCCCCTTTGCAGCCTACCTGGCCTATCCCGACCATGTGATTGCCTCCAGCTCGCCCGAGCGCTTCATCACGCTCGATGCATCGGGCAATGTGGAGACCCGCCCGATCAAGGGCACTGCGCCGCGTGATCTTGCCAACCCGGAGCGAGACAAGACCAATGCGGAAATCTTGCTCAACAGCGAGAAGGATCGCGCCGAGAATATCATGATCACCGATCTGATGCGCAACGATCTCTCCCGCGTCTGTGAGCCGGGCAGCATCAAGGTGCCCGATCTCTGTGCGCTTGAAAGCTACGCCCGCGTGCATCATCTGGTATCCACAGTGCAAGGCAAACTGAAAGCCCCCAATGGCGCAGTCGCCTTGCTCGCCGCGTCTTTCCCGGGCGGGTCCATCACTGGAGCCCCCAAAATCCGCGCCATGGAAATTATCACCGAGCTGGAAGACCTACCCCGCGGCGCCTATTGTGGCTGTATCGGATATATCGGCTTCAATGGCACCATGGACACCAATATCGCCATTCGCACCGTTACACTCAAAGATGGCATGGCGCATTTCAATGTCGGCGGCGGCATAACCATTCTGTCCGATCCGGCTGAGGAATATGAAGAATGCCTGCACAAGGCCTCAGCACTATTTAAGGCTTTCGGCACGTCCATTGAAGACGAGCGCGCAACACTGGAGCATTCTCCCGCAACAAAAGGCGGGAAGCAGCCGTGATCCTCATTCTCGACAATTACGATTCCTTTGTCTTCAATCTTGCCCGCTATTGCGAGGAATTGGGAGAAGCCGTCACCGTCTATCGCAATGACGCGCTGGACATCGCAGACATTGCTCGCCTCGACCCGGATGCCATTTTGCTCTCTCCCGGCCCCGGACGGCCAGAAGATGCTGGCATCATGATCGACCTGATACGCCATTTTTCCGGTCGCATTCCAATCCTTGGCATCTGCCTTGGCCATCAGGCTATCGGTCATGCTTTTGGTGCTGAAGTTATACGGGCCAAACAGCCCATGCATGGACGCGCAAGCCAGATCAGCCACGATGAGACCGGCATATTCCGTACCATATCGTCCCCTCTCAAAGTTGCCCGCTACCATTCACTGGTCGTCTCGCCGCAGGCTGTCCCCTCAGAACTCATCGTGACGGCATGGTCTGAGAATGGCGAGATCATGGCCCTTAAACACGCAACCCACCCGACAATCGGATTGCAGTTTCATCCCGAGTCGATCCTGACCGACTATGGGCACACCCTGCTCAAGAATTTTCTGGACGATGCTCATGCTTGAATGCAGATACGGCAACCAAAGGAAAGGCGTTCCATCATGAAAGCGACAATGCTGAACGGCACCCTTTATATCGATGAGGCTTGTGACGACGTCTCGCTTTCTGCATCAGATCGCGGCTTTCTGCTTGGTGATGGCCTGTTTGAAACCTTGCCTGTCTTGCATGGGGCGCCGCTTTGGTGGCAAGAGCACAGAGCGCGCCTTACCCAAAGCGCCAACCGTCTGGAGATGTCCTTGGACCCTGTCATGCTGGAACACACAGTTAGCCAACTTGCAGCATTGTCGTCAGAGGCCAATGCCATTTTGAGAATTGCCCTCTCTCGCGGCAGCGGTGGACGCGGGCTCCTGCCCCCGGAGGAGGCTCGCCCAACCCTTCTGGCGACGCTGGCGCCCTTGCCCGATGGTCTTGCCTTTCAAGACATGAGCCTTGCCACTAGCATCATCCGACGCAACGCACAGTCCCTCACCGCCAGCATCAAGAGCAATAATTATCTCGACAATGTCGCCGCCGCTCAACAGGCCGAACAGGCAGGGGTCAGCGATGCTCTCTTACTCAACACGGAGGGCAAGATTGCCTGCACCACCATCGGCAATCTCTTCTCCCTTCATGGCAACCGCCTGACGACACCGCCCGTCTCCGACGGTGTGTTACCCGGTATTGTGCGCCAACAGCTGCTGACACTGGCGCCGCAATGGGGCTTTGTGGCAACCGAAGCCTCTCTCTCTCCTGAGGACATAAAAAAGGCTGATGGCCTCTTCATGACCAACAGCCTTCGCTTCATTCGTCGGGTCACCGCATGGGATGATCACGCTTATACTGCTGCGCCCGATGATCCCATCTCACAACTGCAAACGCACATGAGAGACTATGTTGCCAAGCTAACCGGGGTTACCATCTAAGCGCACAAAGTCCAATCAGAGCTGATCAATCATCCAGCCAGTCTTCACAGCGCGGGGCTTCATGATCTCCCCATGGCATGATGGGCACCGTGGAAGTTGAGTTTTTCGGGCTGCCCTCAATCAGCTTGTCTGAATAGCTCAGATAAACCAGCACGTTACGGGTCTTATCACAACCACGCACGATACGCATCTTCTTGAAGAAAAGCGACCGGCGCTGCTCGAACATTTCTTCACCCTGCTCGAATTTCTCCTTGAAGGTAACCGGGCCAACCTGACGACAGGCCAACGAGATATCCGACACTTCTTCGGCAACGCCAAGCATGCCAGACACGCCCCCCTTTTCCGGCACGGTATAGTGGCAAGCCACCCCTTCAACCAGAGGATCATCAATCGCGTAGGTCGCCAATTTGTGGTCAGGCGTGAGAAGCTTCCAGACCGTTGACTTCTTGAAAATCAATTCCGGCTCCTCGGCAGCGAACGTAGCCGAAACGCTCATGACAACAGCTAGACCGACACCCATCAATATGCGAAGCATAATAAAATCCCGTTTTAGAATCAGTTTGCGACCATTGTGGCCTGTCCGCTCGGTAGATGCCAATGCACATCGCTACCTCTACGAGACACTGAAGCTGATATAGGGAAGCATCTTGGAAAAATCGAGGCGCAAGCCTGCTATGCAAGCGAAAATGAGGCGCCTTTACTTGCCATTTCCGGGCGTATACGTTAAAAACGCTCGAATTATTAGAATTAATACGTATTTTTCGAAGCACCTTTTGGGTCCTTCTCCTCAATCCCCGCTAGGAAAGAACCATGAACACACAGACCTCCTCTGCGGATGGCCTGCGCGAACGTTTCCGTTTTGATTTGTCTCCCAAGCAGCTCAAGACAGACACTCTGTCCGGCCTGACCGTCGCCCTGGCGCTCGTGCCAGAAGCCGTTGCCTTTGCCTTCGTGGCGCAAGTCCATCCACTCGTCGGACTGTATGCAGCCTTTATCGTTGGCCTCATCACTGCCGTTCTGGGCGGCCGCCCGGGCATGATCTCCGGTGCAACAGGCGCCCTTGCGGTTGTCATGATCTCTCTGGTTGTCACCCACGGCGTTGAATATCTCTTTGCCACGGTCATCCTGATGGGCATTTTCCAGATCCTTGCCGGCGTGTTGCGCTGGGGCAAATTCATTCGCATGGTGCCCCATCCGGTGATGCTCGGCTTCGTGAACGGCCTTGCCATTGTCATCGGACTTGCCCAGCTCAGCCAGTTCAAGGTCAAGGATGCCTCCGGCTCCCTCGTCTGGATGACAGGCACACCGCTTTACATCATGCTCGGCCTCGTTGTCGTCACCATGGGCATCATCTGGCTGGCCCCCAAAGTTACCAAGGCAATCCCGGCGCCCCTGTTGGCCATTGTCGCAGTTTCATTGATCGTGATTGGCTTCAATCTCGATATCCCTCGTGTCGGTGACATGGCCCAGATCGCTGGCGGCCTGCCGGAATTCCATATTCCGATGGTGCCTATCAATCTGGAAACCCTGCAGATCATCATCCCCTATGCGGCCATTCTGGCAGCTGTCGGTCTCATCGAAAGCCTGCTGACGCTCAATCTCGTTGCTGAAATGACCGATACCCATGGCGGTGCGTCCAAGGAATGCGTTGCTCAGGGCACGGCCAACATTGTCACAGGCTTCTTCGGCGGCATGGGCGGCTGCGCCATGATCGGCCAGTCGATGATCAATGTGAAGTCAGGTGGGCGCACGCGTTGGTCTGGCATCTCGGCGGCGCTGTTCCTGCTGGCCTTCATCCTGTTTGCCTCAGGCCTCATCGAGCAGATCCCGCTGGCAGCATTGGTTGGCGTCATGTTCATGGTTGTCATCGGCACCTTCGCCTGGCGCAGTCTGCAGATCATGACCAAGATCCCGCGTCATGATGCCTTTGTCATTCTGCTGGTCACCGCCGTTACGGTCTATTCCGACCTTGCCGTTGCCGTGATCGTTGGTGTCATCGTCTCGGCGCTCGTCTTTGCCTGGCAGGCGGCCAAACGCATAGATGTGAGCGTCAGCACCGAAGAACATGGCTGGAAGGTCTATGAGTTGCGCGGCCCGCTTTTCTTTGGCTCCATCGCCAGCTTCAACGAACAATTCGACCCGAAATCCGATCCCGAAGATGTGGTAATCGAATTCATGGGCGCCCGCGTTTGGGACCATTCGGCCCTTCAGGCCATTGATTCACTGGCCACCAAATATGAAGAACAGGGCAAGAAGCTGCACCTGCGTCATCTCTCTACGGACTGCAAAAATCTGCTGCAAAAAGCAGACAAGTTCGTCGAAGTCTCCGTTATCGAAGACCCACATTATGAGGTTGCCGTGGATTACGCAGAAATGTTCGGCAAGAAGCCGGTGCCGCAGCCGCAAAGCTAGGCTTCACCGCCAGTTTCAAACCAAAAGAAACCTCCCGGAAAGCTCAGCTTTCCGGGAGGTTTTTTAATCCTACAAAGCCTCATCAAGAGGTTAGGCAAGCGCGCGATAGCCGCCGCCGTAATAAACAAGCGGATCGCCCTCGGACACGGCAATATCGACCACCCGACCAAGCAGAATGACGTGATCGCCCCCTTCAATGATTTGCTCCGTCTTGCAGTCGATCCGTGCCAGAGCCCCGTCAATCAGAGGCGCGCCGGTTTGCCCTGCGCTCCATTCGACCTTCTCGAAACGATCCTCGGCCATGGCAGCAAAAAGGTTGGAAGCCAGTTGCTGATCGTGCGCCAGAATGCTCACACCATAAAAGCCGCTACTGCAGAAGGCATCCATTTGGTTGGAGCTCTTGTCAAGCGACCAAAGCACCAAAGGCGGATCAAGCGAAACGGAATTGAAGCTGTTGACGGTTAGCCCCACGGGCGCGTCCCTGTCATCCATAGTCGTAACGATGGCTATACCGGTCGCAAAACGTCCGAGCGCCTTACGAAACTCTGTTGCTTCAATCATGAACCTATCCAAACAAAACCATAAAAGACGGAACGGCTCGCTGCCTGCTCAGAGCCCTTCAATTTCCACCGGTCTCTTAGCGTAGTTTCCCATAGCAGGACAAGGAAAAACCGCGGATTTCCTGCGCCTTGGCGGGGAAACCACTTTGCATTTTGTTGTGAGAGTCATAATCAATTGCAAATTTTGCGAAAATTCCTTGGTTGTCAAAGGACATGCACGAAAATATGACTATAATTTCGCCTCAATCGGAGGTGATTCTGGAGCAGAAAAGCGGAATTTTGCTTCCCCCGAACGATCCGCCTGCACATGATGCGTTTGGTGAGGCGGCCCCCTTTAATCGATCTGTCAGAGGCCATGAATTTGGGACCAAAGATGAAAAGGCGCGTGAGTTTAGCCGGACTGTTTGTTGCTACATTCTGGGCAACGCTCCCTGTAGAGGCCCAAACCTCCTGGTCGTCAAACGATCAGATTTGTGCGCAGCTGGAGGGCGACCTCGCACGGCTCCAGCGCGGTGGCGGCCTGACCTCATCAAGAAACTATCAAAAAATCGATGCTGCAGTTCACAAGCAGCAGGCTGAACTGGATAATGCTCAGGCGCGCGCCAAGCGCGATGCCTGCTTTGGTGGCAACATCTTCCTGTTCCGCAGAACGCCCAAGGCCTCCTGTCCGGCGCTGGTCAAACGCATCGACAAGATGAAACGCAATCTGGCCGCTCTGGAACAAAAACGCAACCGCTATGCCCCTCCGCCCGACAATACAGGCCAGAGGAAAGCGCAAATTCTCACCCAGCTGGCCCGCGCCGGTTGCGGCGAACAATATCAGCAATTTGCGCAGCCAGTACGCCAACAACGGCGCGGCCTGTTCGGATCCCTGTTTGGCAATGGCGGCGGCTCCGTGCGTGAATATAATCTAAGGGACTATGATATTCCGCAGGTTGGCACCTTCCGCACGGTATGTGTGCGAGCCTGTGATGGTTTCTTCTTCCCCATCAGCTTCTCCACCACCCAGAATGGCTTCCAGCGGGATGCCCAGATGTGCCAATCCAGCTGCCCGGGCACGGATGCGGAATTGTTTGTCTATCACAATCCCGGCGAGAGCCCTGACGACATGGTGTCCCTCTCTGGCCAGCCTTATCAGGCGCTGGAAACAGCCTATCTTTACAAGCAGGAATATGTGCCGGGCTGCTCCTGTCAGGCTCCGGCAAGCCAGATGGCCTCCATCTCCAACAGCGACCGCCCACGCGCGCAGGCCATGACGCCACAGTTCACACCGGCGCCGCCGCGCCAGAGTACACCGGCCGCTCCACTTGTGCCATTCCCTTCGCCCAAGCAGACCGCAATGGTTGATCCCGATACTCAGGCACTGGCGCGCTATGGCATGAAGTTCGAACCCTATCAGCCGCCTGAAGTCAGTGCGGACGCCAATTCGGTCCGCACTGCTGATGGGCGTTCGATCAGGATAGTCGGTCCACGCTTCTTTGGTAACCAATAATCGGCAGGAATGACGCCAGCTCCGGCCCATGCGAGCGACCGGTCAAAGCCACGCGCAACGGCATGAAGAGGGACTTCCCTTTTCTGCCGGTTTCAGCCTTGAGAGCAGATGTCCAGCTTTTCCAGGTGGTTGCATCCCAAGGCTCAGACGGCAGCAGCTCAAGCGCCTTGGCATAGAATTCGGCGTCTTCATCCGATTTCTCGACAGCATCATCTGGCAAACCGTCATGGGCGATGGACCACCAGTCTTTGACATCAGGCAACCGCTCGATATTACCGCGCACAGCCTGCCAAAAGGCTTCGCCTCCCTCGACACCAAGGGCAGACAAACGATCAGACACGACTGAATAATCCGTCTCATGCAGAATGCGCGCATTGAGATGATTGAGATCGGCCATATCGAACTTGGATGAAGAGCGCGATACCTTGTCGAGTGCAAACAAGTCAGCCAGAGCTTCCATATCCGCCAGCGGCTGAACAGACTCAGAAGTCCCATTCAGAACAGCAAAAATCGCAACGGACAGTGGCTCATAGCCTTCTTCCCGCATCTGCCGGATAGAGAGCGATCCAAGCCGCTTGGACAGCCCCTCACCGCTGGCATTGATAATCAGATTGTGATGGGCAAATTTCGGGCTCTTGCCAGACAAGATTTCAAACAGCTGGATCTGAACCGCCGTGTTGGTCACATGGTCATCTCCGCGAATGATCATGGAAACCCCCATGTCGATGTCGTCAATCACCGAGGGCAGCGTGTAAAGATAGGTGCCATCGGCGCGGATCAGAACCGGGTCAGACACACTATCGCACTCGATGCTCTGAGAACCGCGAATGCCATCTTCCCAGCTGATGGTTTTCTGATCGAGCAAAAAGCGCCAATGGGGCTTGCGGCCCTCGGCCTCATAAGCGGCAATCTGCTCTTCAGTCAGCTTTAGGGCCGAGCGATCATAAACCGGCGGCAGACCACGTGCACGCTGGCGCTTGCGTTTCCGGTCCAGCTCGTCAGGCGTTTCATAACAAGCATAAAGCCGGCCCAGATCCCTGAGCTTCTTGGCAACCGTGTCGTAAACGCCCATGCGTTCGGATTGACGTTCGACCCGATCGGGCTTCACGCCAAGCCAAGCCAGATCCTCGGCGATATTGTCTGCATATTCCTTTCGAGACCGTTCCTGATCGGTGTCATCATAGCGCAAGATGAATTGACCGCCGGTCTTCATCGCTACCAGCCAGTTGATCAGCGCCGGACGCGCATTGCCGATATGAATATTTCCCGTCGGAGACGGAGCGAAACGAACGATTTCAGCCATCAGGCAGACTTCCTTAAATTGATATTGCGGGTTTGACGGGCGCTATCAGCCTCTGTCACGGAACCCGTTGGTGATTGGATAGCGCCGGTCGCGACCGAAATTCTTCTCACTGAGCTTGACGCCCGGCGCAGACTGGCGGCGCTTATATTCGGCGATATAAAGCAGATGTTCGATGCGGCGCACCAGATCTGGAGCATGGCCTCGCTCGACGATTTCCTCGATGCCCATTTCCTTCTCGACGAGGCATTCCAGAATGTCGTCCAGAACCGGATATTCAGGCAAACTGTCCTGATCGGTCTGGTTCTCACGCAATTCCGCTGTCGGTGCCTTGGAAATGATATTGGCCGGAATGACCTCCCCTGCAGGCCCCAAAGCCCCGTCGGGCTTGTGCTGGTTACGCCATGCAGAAAGATGGTAGACCGCCATCTTGTAGAGATCTTTGATCGGATTGAAGCCGCCATTCATGTCGCCATAAAGCGTGGCATAGCCAACGGACATTTCAGACTTGTTGCCCGTGGTTACGACCATATTGCCGAATTTGTTCGATACGGCCATCAGAATGGTGCCACGCGCACGGGACTGAAGGTTTTCTTCCGTCACGCCCTCGTCTGTGCCCTCAAACAGGCCAGACAGAGCTTCCGAGAAGCCTTCCATCGGCTTGACGATATCAACGACATCATAGCGCACGCCAAGCGCCTTGGCGCAATCAGCAGCATCTTTGAGGCTCTCACCGGATGTGTAGCGATATGGCAGCATCACACAATGCACACGATCCGCACCAAGAGCATCCACAGCCAGCGCTGCGCAGATTGCCGAGTCGATACCGCCGGAGAGACCAAGCACAACGCCGGGGAAACGGTTCTTGTTGACATAATCACGCAGCCCCAGCATGCAGGCAGACCAAGCGCTTGCATCGCGGTCCATCACCGGCTCGATCGGGCCGGAAAGCATCCATTTGCCATCGATGCGCTCGGCAACGAGAACCTGTTGATCCTCGGCAAAACCAACCATCTGCATGGCCAGCGAACGGTCGCCATTCAACGCAAAGGAAGCACCGTCAAACACCAGTTCATCCTGCCCGCCAACCTGATTGAGATAAACCAGCGGCAGCTCCGTTTCGATCACGCGCTGGATTGCAACCTGTTGACGCACTTCCCATTTATCCAGATTGAAGGGCGACCCATTGGGTACCACCAGAAGCTCAGCGCCCGTCTCGGCGAGACATTCGCAAACCTCGATATCCCAGATATCCTCACAGATGGGCACACCAACAGCCACGCCGCGCAAGTTGATCGGTCCCGGCATCGGGCCTGCGGCGAACACGCGCTTTTCGTCAAACACACCATAGTTCGGCAGATCGGCCTTGTAGCGCACCGCCTGCACTTCGCCATTGTCCAGAAGACAAACAGCGTTATAAAGCCGCTCTCCGTCCACCCATGGCGAGCCAATCAGGATGGCCGGAGCGTCGCCTTCAGTCAATTCGGCAAGCTTTTCCACCTGCTCACGACAGGCATCCTGAAAGGCTGGCTTCAGAACGAGATCTTCAGGCGGATAGCCTGAGATGAACAGCTCACTGAGCACCAGACAATCCGCGCCTTGTTCGGCAGCGACCTTGTGAGCAGCGCGGGCCATTTCGGCGTTACCCGCAATATCCCCCAGATGGGGATTGAGTTGAGCAAGGCTGAAAACAAGTCTTTCGGTCACGGCGCGATCCTGTATTGCAATAGTGTTATTGAAGCGAGGAGCTTACAAACTCTCGACTAAAGATATAAAGCCAGAGAATGCGATAATCCAATGTAAAGTGACCAAAGCAGCTATCCTATTTGACGCATTCCAGTTTTCAAGGCCACTCACAAACAATTCCGGCAAAAGAAAAGCCCGACAGAGTGCCGGGCTTTCATGAATGGAATCAGGAAGCGCCTTTAGTAAGGCGCAATTTCGCTTGCATCGAGGCTGGCACGGTGCTTCTTGATATTGTCGGCAATCAGGAAAGCCAGTTCAAGAGACTGATCCGCATTGAGACGCGGATCGCAAACCGTATGGTAGCGATCTGACAAGTCATCCTCTGAAATGGCATGGGCACCACCGGTGCATTCCGTGACATTCTTGCCCGTCATCTCAACATGCACACCGCCAGGGTAAGTCCCCTCTGACCGATGCACCGCAAAGAAGCTCTCAACCTCTTTCAGAATGCGCTCGAACGGGCGGGTCTTGTAGCCATTAGCTGCCTTGACAACGTTGCCATGCATCGGATCGCAGGACCACAGCACCTTGTGCCCTTCACGTTTAACCGCTTTGACAAGATTTGGCAGATGGTCAAAGACCTTGTCAGCCCCAAAACGCGTAATCAGCGTCAGCCGACCGGCTTCATTGTCCGGATTGAGTACGTCGATGAGGCGAAGCAGCTCGTCAGGCGTCATGCTCGGACCGCATTTCAAACCGATCGGATTTTCAATACCGCGGAAGAATTCAACATGCGCATGATCGATCTGGCGCGTGCGGTCACCAATCCAGAGCATATGGCCAGAGGTGGCATAATGCAGACCGGTGGTCGAATCGACGCGCGTGAAGGCCTGCTCATACCCGAGCAACAAGGCTTCATGGCTGGTGAAGAAGTCCGTGGAGCGCAGGCTTTCTGTCTTGGAAGGCTCAACACCGCAGGCACGCATGAAATCCATGGCCTCGGTGATGCGGTCGGCCAACTCACGATAACGCGGGCCTTGCGGACTATCTTTGAGGAAATCCATTGTCCACTGATGCACATGATCCAGATTGGCATACCCACCCTGGGCAAAGGCACGCAGCAGATTCAGCGTTGCCGCTGACTGGCGATAAGCCATGATCATGCGCTGTGGATCTGGTACGCGTGAATCGCTGTTAAATCCGGTCTCGTTGATGATATCGCCTCGATAGCTTGGCAGTTCCACACCGTCAACAGTCTCTGTCGGCGAGGAACGCGGCTTGGCGAACTGACCAGCAATACGGCCAACCTTGACCACCGGAGAAGCGGCGGCAAAAGTCAGAACGGCTGCCATTTGCAGGAACACACGGAAGAAATCGCGAATATTGTCAGGATGATGTTCCACGAATGCTTCAGCGCAATCGCCGCCCTGAAGCAGGAACCCTTCACCTTCAGCAACTCGCGCCAACTGCTTACGCAATTTGCGCGCCTCGCCAGCAAAGACCAAAGGCGGATAAGTGGCAAGCGTGCTTTCGACAGCGGCTACTGCTTCGGCATCGGGATAATCCGGCACCTGCTGGATCGGCATTGATCTCCAGCTGTCCGGTGTCCAGGTCTTGCTCATTTTGTCCTCTTTTCACTCTGCTGAACGCCTGTAAATACAGGTCTGTAAAATAAACCGACCCCACTGATCTCACGAGAGGATCGTAAACAAAGGGGTCGGCGAAGATGTTATACACATCAAGGCAGAGCGATGCCACAGAAGTTTGCGCAAATCTATGAAAAAATGCGTCATCAATTGGTCACAAAATGACAAACTAATAGAGCGAAATTCATAGATATTACAAAAGCAGGATCATTTCGGACAAAAACTCGAAAGAGCTGCTAGTAAATCTTCCGTTTGGCTGCTTTTGCTGCATAGGGGTTATCCCCCTTACGCATCAACATACGCACCGGTACGGCAGGAATATCAAACGTATCGCGCAAATCATTGAGCAAATAGCGCTGATAGCTATCTGGCAGGTCGTCCGGACGGGAACACATGACCACAAAGGTCGGCGGGCGCGTCTTGATCTGGGTGACATAGCGCACCTTGATACGACGACCACCAACGGCTGGAGGCGGATGGCCTTGCGTTGCACCATTGAGCCAGCGGTTGAGACGGGAAGTGGAAACACGGCGGTTCCAAACTTCATAAATATCAAGCACCGACTTCATCAGCCGATCCAGATTCTTGCCCGTCAGACCGGAAACCGGAACAAGCGGCACATCGCGCATCTGCGGCAGAAGGCGCGTTGCCTTCTCGCGCAGCTCGGCCATCATCTCTTGCGGTTTCTCGACAAGATCCCACTTGTTAAGAGCAATAACAATTGCGCGCCCTTCCCGGCCGACAAGATCGGCAATCTGCAGATCCTGTTTCTCAAACGGCTTGGTCACGTCCAGCGTCACAATCACCACTTCGGCAAACTGGATCGAGCGCAGCGCATCAGAGACGGAAAGCTTCTCAAGTTTCTCCTGCACACGCGCCTTGCGCCGCATGCCAGCAGTATCAAACAGCTTGAACTTGCGATCTCGGAACTCCCAGTTCACCGAGATGGAGTCGCGCGTAATGCCCGCTTCCGGTCCGGTCAACAGGCGATCTTCGCCGATGAGATTGTTGATGAGCGTCGACTTGCCCGCATTCGGACGCCCGACAATAGCTACCCGCAAGGGCTTCGTCGGATCATAGAGCGGAGCCTCGGACTCGTCATCCTCGATGTCGACATCCACCAGTGGGCCATCGTCCTCAGCAAGAGCTGCCTCAATGGCATCGGCTTCATCACTGCCGAGTTTGGCTCTCTTTTCCTCATCATACTTGACGAGTTCTTCATAAAGATCCGCCATGCCGATGCCATGCTCGGCAGAGAGCGGCATAGGCTCACCCAGACCAAGCGAAAAGGCTTCATAATATCCGGCGTCAGAGGCTTTGCCTTCGGACTTGTTGGCCAGCAATATGGTAGGTTTGCCTGCCTTGCGCACCATGGCGGCAAAATGCTCGTCCATCGGAGTTGTGCCGGCGCGCGCATCCATCATGAAAAGAACCACATCGGCCATACCGATGGCTTCTTCAGTCTGCAGGCGCATGCGTGTTTCCAGCGCATCCTCTTCGGCCACTTCCAAACCGGCAGTATCGATGATGTTGATATGCAGATCGCCCAGCTGCACCTCGCTCTCGCGCCGATCACGGGTAACCCCCGGACGGTCATCAACGAGCGCCAGCTTCTTGCCAACCAAGCGGTTGAACAGCGTGGATTTGCCAACATTGGGGCGACCCACAATGGCTACATTCAGTTTCATTTCACTTCGTCCAAACAGATCGAATGAGGTTGGCCCCGCAAAAGATGCTGCGAAGCCCTATCCTCTAAATAGCACGGCACCCCGGAGCCGCAAAGCAACTCCGGGGTTACCAATGAATTCCTAAGGTTTCCCAACCGCTAAAAAAGAGGGAGCCTCTAGTTATAAGCGGACAGACGACCCGATCCGCTCAGCATGATCAAACGACCACTCACGGCAATTGGGGCGATAAAGACGGGATCCTTGATGTCTCTGGTGAGCACTATGCTCCCGTTTTTCGGGTCCACAGCGGCCAGTTTTCCGTCGTTGGATGTCACCCAAAGGCGACTGCCAGCCAACACCGGACCGGCCCAACTCGTACTTTTCTTCTTGCTTCTAACCGAAGGCAGCTGGCTTGACCAGCGAATTTTACCGGTTTTCTTGTTAAGAGCGACAATCCGGTCATCCAGATCGACAACGAATATGCTGTTGCCTGCAACGACAGGAGCATGCACCGAGCCCAAAGACCTGTCCCAGATCCGCTCGCCGTCGCGCACCCGCAGGGCAATCGTGTTGCCGCTTACGCTCGACGCATAGACAATACCGTCAGAGACGACCGGACCACCGGCGATCGCCGAGATACCAGAGATCGCGTAACGACGGGTACCCTGAACGATGGTGTCAGACCAACGCATTTCACCCGACTTGATATCCAGCGCCACAAGCTCGCCAGAGGTGCCGGAAAACAGAACCGTGTTGCCACTAACAGCAGGCGCGCCAGATCCCATCAGACCGGTTCCCTGAGGAATACCCTCAAACGTCCAGAGCTCACCGCCATCAGAAACATTGACGGCAAACAGGGAGTTTGTAGCCGAAACGGCAAGGACCGTATTGCCGACAACAACCGGAGCCCCTCGCGCGGGCGCATCAAGCTGGAATGTCCAGAGGCGGCGACCGCTGCCAGCATCCAACGCAACAAGCTCGCTAAAACCGGTCGCTGCAAAAACGCGCGCGCTATCCATGGTCACAGCACCACCAATAGACACGCCTTTTTCATTCTGGGGCCTTACAGAGACATTCCAGATGCGGCCACCATTGGAGGCATTATAAAGGGAGACAGCCCCGTCAGGGCTATAAACAGCAACCCGTCCACCAACAGACACAGGGCGCGCCGCGGCGCGCTCGTCAGAGTCACCACCGCGAATGGCGGCATTGGCGCTCCATACGCGAGCACCCTGCCCGCTAAAAGAGACGTTCGGTGGATTGTTGGTCGTCGGACCACCGGCCTGAGACCAGGAAGAGAAATCGACAGCCCCCGGAATGGATACCGGCGAAGTATCTTCCACCTTGGCAACAGCAGCGGTGTCAAACAGCGACTGCCGCTCGCCCGGCAAGACTTCTTCCGGTGTCTTGAATGGATTCACGTCGCTTGCAAAATCAGTCACGCTGGAACAGCCTGCCAAACCGAGCACAAGAGCCACCATTGCGGCCTTGCCGGCATATGCCAGAGAACGCGTTTCGGTTTTCACACCTGATGCAGGTCTCATTCAGCAGCCTCCTTGGCAGTGCTTTCTCCGCCTTCTTCAAATTGAGAGCGGATATAAATTACATAAACTTCAGCGCGCTGACGCATTTCAGGCGGGGTTTCCGCATCCTGCGAAATCCGCTCTGCGATCGGCATGGCCTGAGCATAATCCTGCTTTTCCAGATAGGCCAGCATCACCAGCTCTCTGGCTGAATGACGGAAACCATTGTTATCCATAAAGCCGGTCAGCTCGTTGATGACTTCATCGGCCTTGCCCTGATTGAGCATCAGAACATTGGCGCGGATGCGCGCAAGGCTCTGGATAACAGGCTGAACATCAGGATTGTTGGCTGCATCCTTGAAAAGAGCAATCGCTTCGTCGACATCGCCACTGGCAGCCTTTTCAGAGGCGATACGCATCTCGGCGAGCAGCGGATATCCACCTGACCCTTCAGCCTTGATTTGTTCAAGCGCCGCGAGCGCCTCATCCTTTTTGCCGTCTTCAGAAAGGCTGAGCGCATGAATGAAGGCATCCCCTGCCTTGGCAGCCTGTGTCTGGCGCCAATATTCATAGCCCTTGTCCGCTGCAGTTCCCAAAACGATCAGAAGAGCAAAGCCGATCACATAGGGGCCGAACTTGTCCCACATGCTCTTGATCTGCTCATGGCGCAGCTCTTCATCGACTTCACGGATAAAATCGGACTCAGACATCATTCCTCGCTTGCGCCGGACAATCGGGCCGGCAGACTTTCTCTTCGACTGCCCGAAAGGCAGACCAATATTCCGTTTCTGTTGCGGGACATTAGCCGGTCCCAACACATGACGCAATCATGCAATGCGGCGCAAGCCCACTCGCAAGCGGGAAAAACCGGAAAAACCCCCAGAGTTAGGGCAAATAACCTGATATTACCCCGATTTTCCCGACAAAAGTGCTTCAAAGCTGACAGGATTCTTTCTTTGCCCATCAATCATGGCTGCATTTGGATCAGAGCGATCTTTTGGTCAAAGAAAACCGATCTATCCGCATCAAAACAGCGGACTGACGCCAAAGAGCCATTCATGTACACCGAAAATCATGGCGGCATAGAAGGCAAGCCCGAGCAAAATGGCCCAAATATCCTGACTCACTCGGCCTTCCGGAATGGTAACACGCCCGGCCGCGATGCGGCGCTTGAGGGAAATGCGATAGCTCACGCCAAAGAAGAGAAAGAATCCAAACAGAATCAGATCAGAAAGAGAACCATTCGCCAGCAAGTGGGCAAAAGCCCATGTTTTGATGGCAATCGAGAAGGGAGACGTAAGCTTCTGCTTTATCTTGCCCGAAAAAGCCCCCGAGAAAGCCAGAATGGAAGCGATCAACATCAGCGTCGCAGCAAGGTGCTTTGTCCAGATCGGCGGATACCAGAGAATAAAGGTTCCTTTGGCCGCAAAATATCCGACATAGATCAGCCCGACAGCAACAAGCGCAACCACGCCGTGAAACATGCGATATCCCATCACACCAAAGCGAAGGGTCAAACCATCTTTCAGTTCGGCTTTCTGAGGCACCAAATGGATGACAAGAAAAAGGGCAATCCCCACCAGCAATAAAACCATACGTCCACTCAACTCCTGAAAAATGCGCGACACAATAAAAATCGGCACCCTACTTACGGGAAACCACCTAAATCAGATCAGCGGTAGCGTGCCCCATAATAAAAGTCAAACACGGAAGAGAATTCATGCCAAGGCAGAACAAAATAAGGAATAACAAGCGCCAGCTGCGACCTTGTGTCCTTCATGCAGGTTGTACAGTCATTCTATAGAATAGAGGCTACAATAAAAGCATTGACCTTGGCAGATAACTGCCGCACGCTCTCGTTGTGAAATTTTTGCGCTTGTGAGGCTCTTCTTTGCGCAGGATTTCATCAAGCCAGCTTTCTAAGGAAAATTTTGTTACCGACGGCATCGGTATGCGGTGCCGCAACAAAAGGAGCGACCTATGCCTATTTCTCCCAAGACAGCAATGGAGCTATTGGAAGGAAAGCGCATCGAAATCGCAGCATTGAGCGACTTGTCGAAAGAGTCCAGAGATGTGGTGGCCCTCGACCAACAAAGCGTTGGTCGCCTTTCGCGCATGGATGCCCTGCAAAGTCAGGCCATGGCCAAAGAAACAGAGCGCCGTCGCGCGCTGGCGCTTCAGAAAATTGAAAAGGCCTTTGAACGTCTTGAAAGCGGCGACTTTGGTTATTGCATTGAGTGCGATGCCGAGATACCCCTCAAGCGTCTGGAAATAGACCCGACCGCGACCCTTTGCGTCGAATGCGCTGCCAAGAAAGAAAAGGCAAAAAAATAGGCAAAGGCGCAAGTCTCGCACAAAAGCGCCAACCACAAGCGCATCCAGTGAGACGCAAAAGATACACTTTCCATTTTTTTCTTGGGTAAAACCCTTATACCGCTTCAAGAGATCTTCTTATTCCGAAGGAAATAAGTAATCTTCGCTTAAATTTATCGGGTTTGCCGCCTCGAATCTTTCAATTGATTCCCTTTTCTGGCGCAAACACAGGTTTCATTGAAGATTTCAGTTTTCCTAAAAGGGGCATCATCATGCTGGCGCTGGGCCATTCGTTGATTTCTTACCTCAAGACCAAAATATTCACTCCACTGAGCAAGACTGCTGCCTTGGGGCTGATGCTGACCGCTCTTTTGGGAGCAACTCCCAGCTTCGCGACGGTCAATGACGAGATCCAGATACGTGTTGATCTTGCCAAGCAGAAAATGTTCGTCTCAATCAATGGCTGGAAAAAATACACTTGGCCCATTTCTTCTGCACGCGAGGGCTTTGATACCCCTGAAGGGCTCTATCGTCCGACCCGTATGTATGAAACCTACCGGTCAAAAGAATATAATAATGCGCCAATGCCTTACTCCATCTTCTTCTACCGCGGCTATGCCATTCATGGAACTTCGGCAGTGAAATCTCTGGGCACACCAGCCTCTCACGGCTGCATTCGTCTGGATCCGGACAATGCCAAACAGCTTTATGAACTGGTAGACGTGAACGGCAAGAATAATACGCGTGTATTTATTCACTAAATAGAATAGGTCCGAGAGCTCCTGCCGCATGACGAGCACTTCAGCAAAGCGGCGGAGCAAGCACCGCAACCAATCCTTTACCTTAATATCTAAAATTTAATTCAAATCCGGTCTCCCAACCCGTCAGCTAGAAGAATTTTAAGATCTGGCACCAAAACTGGAAGTAACGCGAGATACTTCTCATGACGGGATTGAGATCATGATGCTGCAACGAGTAATGATAAGTCTGGCTTGTTTGACGCTATTAAGCTGTCAGGCTCTGGCAACCACATCGTCTGCTACGCCCCAAGAAGCAACCATCATCGCAGCACCAAAGAGCCAGCCGATCACCGGCGAGTTACGCTTGCTTGGAGAAACCGCCTCCGAGAAAAAGACCCCGCCAGAAAAGCCCATCATCGCAAAAATCGACATTTCCGAACAGCGCATGAATGTCTATGTCAACGGACTAATCACGCACAGCTGGAAGGTCTCCACGGCACGCCAAGGCTACTACACCCCGAGGGGCGAATATGCCCCCTACCGTATGCATACCATGTGGCGCTCAAGAAAATACAACAATGCGCCAATGCCTTACGCGGTTTTCTTTCACAAGGGCTGGGCCATTCACGGCACGACATCCATTAAGCGCCTCGGCCGCCCGGCCTCTCACGGCTGTGTCCGTCTGCACCCTGACAATGCGAAGATCCTCTTTAAACTAATCAAATCAGCTGGCGGCATGAAATCAGCCAAGGTGGTCATTTCCAACTAGACATGTCTCCTGCCCCACCTCCTCCCGGGGCCTCCTCCTCAAGGAGACATTAAGAAGCGCGACCTGCGATTCCTCCCAAAGGCCGCGCTTTCTTTTTACCCAATCGTCCTTAGTCAGCTCTTCCTAGCGCAACAGTTTGAGCGAACCGGTCAGAGATCTTATCCATTTTGATGGCCCGACCAACCCGAGCCCGTCAATCTCCTCTTCAGCCAGATTCCGATCCGGAAATGAAGTCTCATAGTCGGCATAGGCGTGCAGCGACCGGGCAAAGGCCGGGAAAGGAACGACATGCGCATCCTCATGCTTTTTCTCAAGAGCCTTCAGCAACAAATCTCCGATAGTCTCTTGCGAAGCCTGCAAAATGGGGACAGGCAAACGTGAACTGACATCGATCGTCCGCCCGACATTATCGGTAAGACTGCGCGCGGCCAGAATCGGCTGATTGCCCCCCAGCCCGATTGCAATGGCACTGGCGGTATTGGCAATCAGACCGACAGGCATGTCTGGATTGATGATGATGGCAACACGTAAATCACTCTTCATGGTCAATAAGCCTCCTTTGACTTTTGGCCAAGTCTACCCGTGCAACCCAGAAATTTCCTGCCTTTAATTGCAATTTTGTGCCAATATACGGTAGAACCTACCCAACACTCAACCAATATAGAGAGAACCTACCGTGAGCCATTCTCCTGCCGACACACGCATCCTCAAAGCCTTGCAAGAAGATGGCAGGCTGACCAATCAGGCCCTCGCCGAAGAGGTTGGCCTCTCCACATCCCCCTGCTGGCGCAAGGTTCGGCAGTTGGAAGACAGCGGCGTCATTGAGGGCTATTCAGCCCGCATCAACCGACGCGCCATTGGCTTGGGCGTACTGGCTTTCATCCGCGTAAAAATCGACAGCCACAGTGAGGAAGAATCCGAGCTATTCGCCCGTCAGGTGCAAACTCTTGAGAGCGTGGTGGCCTGCTATAGCCTTGCAGGAGATGCCGACTTTCTCTTGCAGGTGGTCGCCAAGGATCTTGATCATTACGCAGATTTCGCCATGGACGAAATCCGCCGACTGCCCCGCATCAAGGAAATGCAGTCATCCATGGTACTGCGAGAAATCAAGCCCTTCGATGGCTATCCGCTGGGGCAGTGAAACAAGTCATCCGCCACGAGTTAAAAAGGGGGAAAGGAGGTGAAAAGGGCTACAAACCGCCCTTTCCCATACTCTGCTAGCCAGACCTATTTTCTATGCCAATTTTCCCAAACGAACGTGTAGCACCAGCTTCTTTCATGGGTCTTTGACAAAGCATCAACGATGCCGTCCCGCTTGCTTTTGGCCCCCTTGATAAAGGTGTGAAACTGGATTTGATAATCCTTGGCAATCGAAAGCATCTCATGATGTGCCAGATATTCGAGCAGAGGAAATTCCCCTCCTTCAATGTTGATCTTCATGAGATCGATCTCATCCACTCCAAGATCCTGAATGACACGGTCAAACGCGCGCACTTCGCAGCGAACGGTCTGCTTGCCTTCATGTTCGCAGTTGAGGAAAGAAGACCCATCAACACTATCGGAAAGCTCAAAACTGCCATCGACATCAGCCACGCCATAATTCAGAGGAACGATCTGATTGTTATCTTTGAAGCGCTCTACACACTTGTTGTAGAAGTCCGGATGAGGTTCGAAGAGATAAACCTTGCAGCCATATTTATCATTGATGGCGTCAGCAAAGTCTCCAACATAACCGCCCAAGTCAAACACAATCGAATCCCTAGTGAGGTCGGGATAATCCAACCTGAGGGTCTCATCCCCATGATCGGCAAACCAACGGTCTACTTCACGGGTGAATGCATCTTTGCGAATATGACGACGATAAAGCTTGCCCGGTTTTGCCAGCAGCTTCTTGGCCCTTCTTTTGAGCCTGAACCATATTGAGTTTTGCGACACCATTCCCCCCCCAAGACCAATAGTAAGCATATACAGCTAGAATATCGAGATTAAACAGTCCAGCTGAATAAGCAAAACGGCACTTTATCCCGGCTTCGGCAGGCCATAAGCGCCGCCCCTCCAAAAAAGGGCCATCCAGAGTCGTGCAATAGACGAAACTGGATAGCCCTATACATCACCTATAGTTCCAAAGATAGGCAAGACATTGTCGCATCCTCCATGCGATACCTTGCCACTCTCGGTCTTATTCCCACTCAATCGTTCCGGGAGGCTTGGAGGTCACATCATAGACCACGCGGTTGATGCCCTTCACCTCGTTGATGATGCGGGTTGCTGCCTTGGAAAGGAAATCCATATCGAAATGGTAGAAATCAGCGGTCATGCCATCAACCGAAGTGACCGCGCGCAAGGCGCATACGAATTCGTAGGTGCGACCATCGCCCATGACACCCACGGTCTGAACCGGAAGCAGAACCGCAAAGGCCTGCCAGATGGCATCATAGAGACCAGCCTTGCGGATCTCATCGAGATAGATCGCATCGGCCTGACGCAGGATCTCCAGCTTCTCGCGTGAGATACCGCCCGGGCAGCGAATGGCAAGCCCCGGCCCCGGGAACGGATGACGCCCGACAAAACTTGCAGGCAACCCGAGTTCTTTCCCAAGAGCACGAACCTCGTCCTTGAACAACTCACGTAGAGGCTCGACCAATTCCATATTCATGCGTTCTGGCAAACCGCCCACATTGTGGTGCGACTTGATGGTCACCGAAGGTCCGCCGGTAAAGGACACGGATTCAATCACATCCGGATAAAGCGTGCCCTGAGCCAGAAAATCCGCCCCGCCGATGCGATTGGCTTCATCTTCAAACACATCGATGAACAGGCCGCCGATAATCTTGCGTTTGCGCTCGGGGTCTGTCTGCCCTTCAAGAGCGGAAATGAAGATCTCGGAGGCATCCACATGCACCAATGGAATATTGTAATGCTCACGGAAGAGACCGACCACCTGCTCGCTCTCATTCTGGCGCATCAGGCCTGAGTCCACATAGATACAAGTCAGCTGATCGCCGATTGCTTCATGGATCAACACAGCCGTGACAGATGAGTCGACGCCACCAGAGAGGCCGCAGATGACTTTCTTGTCACCAACCTGATCCTGAATGCGCTTGATAGCAGCAGCACGGAACTGCGCCATGGACCAGTCCGCTTCACAGCCACAGATCTTATGCACGAAGTTGGAGAGCAGCTGCGCGCCATCTGGTGTATGCACCACTTCAGGGTGGAACTGCACACCATAGAAACGGCGCTCTTCGTCAGCAATCGCTGCAAATGGGGCCCCTTCAGATGTTGCAACGACCTCAAAGCCGGCGGGCAGACCGTCAACCCGGTCACCGTGGCTCATCCAGACCTGATGGCTCGTGCCAAGATCCCAAACACCATCAAACAGCGGGCTCTTTTCCTTCACGGTAACAAAGGCGCGCCCATATTCGCGGTGATCAGGGCTTTCAACCGTACCTCCAAGTTGCAGACACATCGCCTGCTCGCCATAGCAAATGCCCAGAATGGGAATGCCTGCGCTGAAGATTGCCTGTGGCGCTCGGGGGGAACCGATGTCTACGGTTGATGCTGGCCCACCCGAGAGAATGATACCGTCTGGCTTGATCTCGTTGAAAGCCTGTTCCGCGCTCTGAAATGGCACAATCTCGGAATAGACCCCCGCTTCGCGTACCCGTCGGGCAATAAGCTGAGTGACCTGAGATCCAAAGTCGATAATGAGAATCTTGTCCGTCATGCGTCCCTTTCCCTAAAGCCTAAAAGCTGGCCAAAACAGCCTTAGTAAAATTATTCCCCCCTCTTATGCTGAAGCCATGGCAAAGGCAATCTCTCATACGGCTTTTTGCATGGGTGCACGGCCAAAAATGCCGATTTTTCCAAGTGCAGAAGCGTCTCACTTAGCCAAAGAGCATGGAAATCCGCCCCAAACCGATCGTTCGCCCATCAGCCGCCCATAGCAATCGACAAAAAGACCATCAGGATCAGAATATTTGCAGCAAGGATCAGGAGCCACAAACTCAAGCGCAAAAAGAGGAGCAATAGGGAAAACAGCATCAACATGCGCAGGAACTCCAGCCGAACCTCAGACCACCATCAGCTCAGAAGAAACAACGCAAAAAAGGCCAAAGAAGGGAGACACCTTAGCGCAAGGATTTCAGCAGCTGGGAAAGACGAATGCGGTCCTGCACATTCATGCCTTTCAGAAACTCGATCTCCATGTCCATCACATAGTGACCAATTTCAGACGCAATATCGCGGCCCTTCTTCGTGGTCTTGAGCACCACAAGCCGCTTGTCCTGCTTGTTCACGTCGCGCTTGATGAATTTGCGATCCGTCAACCGCTTGGCCGCACGGGAAACGGCGACGGTATCGAGCAAGGTGCGCGGCTCGATCTCGCGCACGGAAACAGCGCCATCCCGCGCCAAACTGGCAAGCACCTGCCATTCGGCTATGCTCATATCCCACTCATCATGCAGCACGCGACTAATGCGGCGCGAAATGCCCTGGGCCACTTCGAGAATGCGATAGGGGAGAAAATTCTCGAGTGTGAACGCCTCTTCGTTGGCAAGCGCCGTGGCTGGCGACACCTTCTTTTTCGATTTGGCAGGCTTGGCGCTGGCCTCGTCCTCTCCAGGCTTGAGCTGGGTTTTCTGAGGGGCCAGATCCGGCAAGCTGTCGAACATGGAAACCTGAATGGCATCACCAGATTTGGACATACTTCATTTCACTCGTTATGATTCTTGAATATACCATATTCTCATACACCAGCCCTCGCCAAGCTTCAATTCACTGGATATGAAATTCCAACAAGTATCTGAATTCGCCGAATGAATAAAATCAGTCGGGACGATATTCCATAACAGAGAAGAAGAATCCATCTGTCTCGGTCGAGTGCGGCGTCAAGGTTACGCTCATCATATCCGAGGACCATGGCTTGGGCGCATCAAAGCCAAACATGTCCTGCCAGACCTCACCGGCCGAGACCAGCTCGAAGTCTGGATTGTTGGCAATGAAGTGATAGATCTGCTCCTCATTTTCTGCCGCCAGAACCGAGCAGGTGATGTAAACCAGATAGCCACCCGGACGAACGAACTGGCGCGCCTGCGCAAGAGCAATCTGCTGCTCCTCAATACGCTTATCCAGTTGCTCTTCTGTCAGTTTCCATTTGGTCTCCGGCCTGCGACGCCAAGTACCGGTACCCGTACATGGCGCATCCACGACAACCCGGTCCATACGCCCGATAAGATCATCAAGCGCTCCTTCGTTGGGGGTACGGGTTTGAACATTGCGCACACCAGCACGGGTCAGCCGATCAACAATCGGGGCCAGACGGGAGGCATCGATATCAAAGGCATAGATCTGCCCCTTATTCTCCATCTGCGCGGCCATAGAGAGGGTCTTGCCACCGCCACCAGCGCAATAGTCCAACACCTGATCGGATTTCTTGGGAAAGATCAGACTGGAGACAATCTGGCTGCCCTCATCCTGAATTTCATAAAAGCCCTTGCGGAAGGCCGGATCGCCCTGAATATTCGGCTGGCGATAGTCCCCACCCTTGGGCGCAAAACGAAGGCAATCGGCGCTCAACTTGGTGCGTTTGGGGTTGAAGCGCGAAAGCTCCTTCTCCACCTTGCCAATATCGGCCTTGAGACGATTGACACGAATATCTACCGGTGGGCGGCGCGCGAAAGCCTTGGCCTCCAGCAACGCTTCATCCTCGAAGGTCTCCATAAAGGTACCTTCAAGCCATTCAGGGATATCTCCCTTCACCCAGAAGGGCGCATCCTTGAGCGACTTGGCTTCAATGGCTGCCACTTCGCTTTGTGTCAAAGCTTCGGGTGCATGGCTGTCTTCGGCAATCAAACCCGCCAATTGATCGGCGGTATGGTTCCAATCAAACGCCAGCGCAGCAAGCCCCAGCGCGCGTGGCGTATCCTCCCCCATGCGCCATGCATGAGACGCCCTTTTTCGAAGAGCATCATAGACGATATTGCCAATCGCGGATCGATCACCCGATCCGGCAAACCGATGCGTCCGCCCCCAATCCTTGAGCGCCTCAGCGACGGGGCGCTTGCGGCCCTCCACTTCTTCGAGCACCTCAATTGCGGCTTGCAGACGACCACCCAGTTTCATGTCACACCATCCTAAATCAGACTATCGGCGGAATGCCCCGCCTTTGGAGAATTGGGTGTAAACGATCAAGCGCCAGAGTCCAAGCCTGCTTTTGCCAGTTTTTGGCCTGCACAGGCAGTTATAATCAGGAATATTTCAATTGAAATGGTTGCTCGCTTTTCTCTAGACACACAGCACGGCATTCTACCAGCCCTTTCTCCACACCCCATAATCAGCCGCTCAAACCACACCCAAGACTCAAGCATCAAAACAACCCAACACAACTCAAAGAACAAATAAGTGTGCATAAGCGCAAGAATTGAGAATTGCTTTAAACAAGCATACACCAACTCGACGGCGAAATAGCCGAACCAATTTTCTGGTAATAGTCTTATTTGAAAGCATAAATCAGATGAAATCTTCTGCCCAGGCCGCCCGGTGGAACGGGATGGATTTTGCGCGCGCAGTGTTGATGATCCTCGGGCTGTTTTTCCATGCCGGCAGCTTCTATGGAACAGGAAACGACTGGCTCATCATTTCTGATGAAACAACACCCATCGTCAACGGTTTCAACTTCCTCATCCATAGCTTTCGCATGGAAGCATTCTACTTGATTGCGGGCTTTTTCTTTGCGCTGGTGATGGAGAAGCAACGCCCGAACTTTCTAAGAGATCGCCTGGTACGCATCGCCGTACCTCTGGTCGTTTGCGGAGCACTCATTAATCCAGTTATGCATTATTCTGTCTATGGTTATGATTATATCATTGCTAAAGACTACTTTATAAAAGGCGAGTGGCTGTCCCATTTATGGTTTCTTGGAAATCTGATAATCTACATCCTCATTTCCATTCCCATTTGCAGACACATCCGCAAAAATGTCCGCATGACCAGAACCCAGCTATTCGTCACGGTAACCTTTATCACACCGTTTGTTGCAGCCGGCTTGAACTTTATTGCCAACCGGATTTTTCCGGAAAAATTTCTTTTCATTGCACCTGAATCGATATTTGACTACCTGCCCTATTACTGTCTCGGTATGATCTGTTTTTACAACAGAGCCGAGTTCACGAAGCTTCTCAGCATGCAGAGTTTTGCGATCGCGCTGGTCATAGCAGCTGCCATGATTGCCACCAGAGAAGTCCTGACTATCTACGGACTGACATTTATCTCAAAGGTCATTTACGCCCTTTTGCGTGGTCCAATGATCCTTCTCACGCTGTCCTTCTTGATTGTTATGGGAAACAGGGAAAGCAAAATCGTGAGAAGCTTTTCCGATTCCAGCTACACGATCTATCTGTTTCACCTGCCGATATTTGTGTTGCTTTACAAGACCATATTCCAGCACACACATCTGGGCGCTCTGCCTGAATATGCCCTTTTAATCGTGATCACCTACGCGCTTTGCTATGCGATCCATATCTTTGCGATCAAGCAGAGCAAGCTGCTGAGCCTTGCCTTCAATGGCAAGCCGTTCAGCCTGAAAGACTATTCTCTTCTGGGCAGGAAACTGCGATCGGACGGATAGAAGCGTTGCCACGCCCTCAGAACCATTTGAGCCATTTGAAGAGGAGCAGCTGAAGCGCAACAATCAAGGAAAGCATGCCGACAAAAATCCAGAAGGCATAGCCAAACTCAGCACCAGGGATGCCAGCCACATTGATCCCCAAAAGCCCCGTCAAAAACCCCAAGGGCATGAAGATCGCGGCGATCATCGATAGAATATACATATGCTTGTTGAGCCTGTCGGCCTGCACATGAGCAATCTCGTCTTTGACGATCTGCGCGCGCTCGCGAATGGCATCCAGATCTTCAACATAGCGTGTCAAGTGGTTATAAACCTCCTGCAAATGGCGTCGATGGGTATTGTTCAGCCACTCGAAGTCCGCCATGCGCAGATGATCAATGGCTTCCCGCTGAGGCGCCATATAACGCCGGAACATGATCGCCTGAATGCGCACATCGGTGATCGCACCTCTCAGGTCAGGATTGCTCTGCTCAAGCACCTGCTCCTCAATATCATCGGCCCTATCGTCAAGAGCCGTCAGGATAGGTTCCATGCGCGCAAAAAGCCGCTCGCAAAGCATGGATAGAAAATGGCCTGTATCGCGCGGCCCGCCACCGGCCAAAAGCCGCGCTTCAATATCACCGGCCGCCCGAATCCGCGTACGGCTGACCATCACGATCCGCGTCTCTTCCACCCAAAGACAAATAGACACCATATCTTCGGGGTCTTCATTCTCATTGAGATTGACGCCGCGCAACACCAGCAAGGCTCCGTGACCTATTTGCGTCATGCGCGGACGGCTTTCCTCATCCAGAAGAGCGCCTATAATAAATGGATCAAGAGATGAGATTTCATCTTCAAGACAACGCGTTGCGGCCGTATCATTTCCATCAAGATGAATCCAGACAAGCCCGTCAGCCCTGTCTGCCTTGGAGATGTGATCTGATGGCAAGGCGGAGGCGCCCCCTTGCCCATCCAGCAGATAAGCCCGCAAAACGTGATCTGACATGCAGTCTTTCCTCAAACCAATTCAACATGCTGCCACCTTAGCTCTTGTGTCTTACATTTTCATCAAGAGCCGGGGATGGCTGAGGAAATCGCATTTATTGACCGCCTCCTCAGGCGGGCTTGAATGTCATGGCGACACCGTTGATGCAATAGCGCTTTCCGGTTGGTTGAGGGCCATCATCAAAAATATGCCCCTGATGCCCACCACAATTGCTGCAATGCACCTCTGTCCGGGTCATGAAAAAGCTTCGGTCCTCTTTCGTACCGACAGCCTCCGGCAACGCTTCATAAAAGCTGGGCCAGCCGGTTCCACTGTCATATTTGGCTTCTGAGGAATAGAGCGCCTGATCACATCCGGCACAGTGAAAGATACCGGCGCGCTTTTCATCATTTAGCGGACTGGTAAAAGCCCGTTCTGTTCCTTCCTTGCGAAGCACCTCAAACTGCTCTTTGGTCAGTTTTTCGCGCCATTCCGCTTCGCTCAACTGCAAGGGAAATGACTCCGCCTCAGTCGCGTGCGAGCGTCTTTCAAAGAACGTACCGGCAGCCACAGCCCCAACGAGTGCCGCAGCACCAGAGAGTAGAAATCGACGTCTTTCCATAGCGAATAAGCCTTTCCTCGATTTAAAAATTCAGGTCGTTAAATCAGCACCAGCCGGGAGCGCAAATGCGCTCCGGCCAGCAGGGGGCGAGCCCTTTACGACGCAGGCAACAGAACCTTGTCGATCACATGGATAACCCCATTGGATTGCTTGACGTCAGCAATGGTGACATTGGCCACATTGCCCTGACCATCTTTGAGCATCACCGTGCCGTCATCATACATGGCGGTAAAAGTGCAGCCCCCTACAGTTTTAACAGGATGGGCGCCTTTGTCGTCATCAACCATCTTCATAATTGCGTCAGACATGGCGTCAGCGGCCACCACATGGCATGTGAGAATCTTGGTCAGTTGATCTTTGTTTTCCGGTTTCAGCAAACTCGCAACGGTTCCTTCTGGCAATGCGGCGAACGCATCATCGGTTGGAGCAAACACTGTGAAAGGGCCATCCCCTTGCAAGGTTTCAACAAGTCCGGCAGCTTTCACTGCGGCAACGAGTGTTTCATGGTCTTGAGAATTCACGGCATTTTCGACAATCGTCTTGTTTTCATACATGGCTGCTCCGCCAACCATCTTGGCATGATGATCAGCAAAGGCTGCGCCACTTCCGAAAGCCACAGCCATTGCGGTTGCGGCAGCAAGAGTCATTGTGCGTGAAAAGGTCATGTTGTCTCTCCCATTGGTTTGTTGTCCGCTGCATTGCGGATAAGGGGAGATACGGAGGCAAGAAACGGTTGGTTTTCGATTCGCGGTAAAGCCGAGATCACAAACACTTTATCAAAACAGCCCACCTGAAGGCACAAAATCGGCCACTTCCCTCTCATTCAGCAGCGTTTGTTTCATTTCTGGTTGAAAGATTTTTCGCGAAGCGCAAAGCTCTATTCGACCAAAACCCAAACTTACAACAGATAGAATAATTTAAATAAAACAAATAGTTAAAACCAAAACACACCAACAGAGAGGACAATCAAAAGTTCCGCCATAATTGTGCCTGATAGAGACATAATCCTTTGCTCGAATTGCTCCGGTTGCACAAAAGCAAGGTTTGGTTGAACCGACCGGGAACTTTTTCGAACTTAAGAACGTTGTGTTTTTCGACTAACCTAATCTACATGGATGCGTATCCCGATGTCTCTATCTCGCCGTTCATTTCTGGCTGCTACTGCGGCAACCACTCTGGTATCGTTAAGCCAAATCGCACAAGCCGCAGGCACCAATGAAGAAGCTGCGCAGCCAGCAACGCCTGCTGCGGATTTCAGCTTTGACAGCATGTCGGCCGAAATGGAGATACTGGCATCAAAGGACTATGTTGCTCCACAGGCGTCTGACAAGGCCTATCTCAACGATCTGACCTATGATGCCTATCGCCTGATCCGCTACAACCCGGAGAAGGCCAAACTGGCAGATATCGACAAATCGGCTTTTCGTCTGCATGCCTTCCATATGGGGTGGCTGTTCAAAACGCCGGTTGCCCTTTACGAGGTCTCTGATGGCAAGGCAACACCGGTCAGCTTCAGCACCGACGACTTCATCTATGAACGTCAGGTCAGGGACATGGTGCCCGAGCATGTGACCCTGCCAGGCATTGCCGGTTTTCGCCTGCATCATCCTCTGAACCGACCCGATGTGTTTGACGAACTGATCGCCTTTCAGGGCGCCTCCTATTTTCGGGCACTGGGCAAAGGCTCGGTTTATGGCCTGTCCGCACGCGGACTCGCCATCAATACCGGAGGCTCGGAGCCGGAAGAATTTCCGGTCTTCACCCGCTTTTATGTAGAGCGCCCCAAATCGGCAGAACAGAGCATCACGATCTATGCAGCACTGGAGAGCCCATCTGTCACAGGAGCCTTTCGCTTTGAAATCGCTCCGGGGGACAATACGGTCATTGATACGACCGCCCGCCTCTATCTGCGAGAAGACATTCCTCAGCTCGGCCTGGCGCCACTGACGTCCATGTTCCTGTTTGCAGAGCGCAATCGCGATGCGTTTGATGACTATCGCCCCAATGTGCATGACAGCGATGGCCTTGAGATCATAAAGCAGAATGGCGAGCGTGTCTGGCGTCCGCTATCCAACCCGCCAATGCTGGCCTCAAGTTACTTTGCAGAACAGTCCCCCAAGAGCTTTGCCTTGTTGCAGCGTGATCGGAATTTCGATCATTTTCAGGATGTCTCTGCCCTTTATGAGCGCCGTCCGTCGCTGCGCATCGAACCAAAGGGGGATTGGGGCAAAGGCTCGGTACGACTGGTCGAGATACCGTCCGAACTGGAGGTGAACGACAATATCGTCGCTTTCTGGGTGCCGGAAAAGGGTGGCAAAGCAGGCCAACGCTATGAATATGCCTATCGGATGCATTGGGGTGATCTGCCCGCCAGTGCAGCTGAAGGCCTCGCATATGTGCTTGAAACCCGTTCGGGTGCTGGCGGGGTGTCAGGTGTCGAGAATAAAGATGGCACCCGCAAATTTGTCATCGACTTCAAGGATGGGCTTTTGGCAGATCTGCCAGCCAGTGAAGTGGATAAAGTCAAGATCAACAGCAACATCATGCATGGTGAAATCAAGACTCAGGCTCTCACCCCGATCCCAGAAGAAAGGGTTTGGCGCCTCGTCATGGATGTCTCCGCTCCAGAAGGAAACATCGTGGAAATGACGACACATCTGTCCGGTTTCGATCGACGACTGACCGAGACATGGGCGTATCAATGGATCAATCAATAAGTCTCTGGAAGAACCAACTTTTGCAATCGTAAATCAAGGTGACGACAATGACATTTGATGAATTAACATCTGGCCCCTGCGCTTTGCCGCGCGCGCCTATGATCATGCCAACTCAGACTCTGGAACGCCCCAAGCGGAACCGCTACAGGCTGATGGTCAACATCCGGCACTTGCTTCGGACCACCGTAAAGCTGTCCGGTGTGTGAGACTAGAAAGATGAAAAAACTGGGGCTCTATCTGTTGCGGGGCGGCACCATTGCCGCAAGTCTCGCTGTGGGAGTGATCGCTTTCTTCACCTTTTTGCAGGTGGTTGCCGTTAACGGCATCAATTTGATCGACATTGCTCTCTCCCTCCTCATTCTGGTCTCCACCATCTGGTTGGCCTGGGGCGGGATGCAGGGCATTATCGGCCTGACATCCTCTGCAAAGCGCCCCTTGAAGCATGGAGCCGGATGGATCAGCGGCAGGACGGTCGTCCTGATGCCGGTCTATAACGAAGACCCGCTCATGTCCTTCACCCGCCTTGCCGCAATGGACAAGTCCATCAAACAAGCCGACGCTGAAGCCAATATCCACTTTGCGATCCTCTCGGATACGCGTGACAATGCCATTGCACAACAAGAGGAAGACCTGTTTGTGCGGCTTGTCGAGGAATGCAACGGCCGGGGGCGCTTCTTCTATCGCCGCAGAGCCCAGAATGTCGGCAAGAAGGCGGGCAATGTAGAGGAATTCTTCGAGCAATCCGGTGGCGCCTATGACTATGCTGTCATTCTGGATGCCGACAGCCTGATGGAAGGGCAAACCATTCTGGAAATGATCCGGCGCATGGAAGCGGAGCCGCGTTTGGGACTTCTGCAAACCCTGCCCAAGATTATTCGGGCTGAAACTCGATTCGGGCGGGCGATGCAATTCGCCGCCTCTTTCTATTCCCCCGTCTTTTGCCGCGGCTTAGCCATGCTGCAAGGCAAAACCGGCCCATTCTGGGGGCATAACGCCATTGTGCGCGTGCAAGCCTTCGTCCAGTCCTGCGGCTTACCGGTCTTGCAGGGCATGCCCCCTTTTGGCGGTCATATCATGAGCCACGATTATGTAGAAGCCGCTCTTCTGGCTCGGGCAGGCTGGATTGTGAGAGTTGATGATGATCTGGAAGGCTCATTCGAGGAAGGTCCCGAGAATGTGATAGACCATGCAAAACGCGATCGTCGCTGGTGTCAGGGCAACCTGCAGCATGCGCGCATCATAACAGCGCCGGGCCTCAAGGCATGGTCACGTTTTGTTTTCGCGCAAGGCATTATGGCCTATATCGCGCCTCTGTTCTGGCTGGTCTTTTTGCTGGTTTCCATTCTTGCCCCCTATTTTGACGTTCAGCCCGACTATTTCCCCGAAGCCAACTGGCCAATCCCCTATATCCCACCGTCAATGACATTCGAAGCTCTCAGCTTGCTGGTCGGAATCTTTGGCCTGCTGCTCTTGCCCAAGCTCTTGGTGGCTGTAAAAGCCTCGTTGACGGGACAGGCATCCTCATTTGGCGGCATTGGCAAGGTCTTCGTCTCAACTCTGTTTGAAGTGCTACTCTCTTCCCTCATCGCCCCGATCGTCATGCTCTTTACGACCCGCTCTGTCTATCAGGTCTTGATGGGCAAGGACGGTGGCTGGCCCACCAACAATCGGGGGGATGGTCAATTGAGCTGGCGCGAGAGCTTTTTCGCATCAAGCTGGATTTCTCTGGTTGGGCTATGCGGACTGCTCGTTGCCTATCAACTGACACCAAGCATTCTATACTGGCTCCTGCCGGTTGCCCTGCCCATTGCATTTGCGCCGGTCATCCTGTGGTGGAGTTCCCGCGTTGGCACAAACACATGCTTCACCGTTCCTGCCGACAGGAACAATCCGCCAATCGTGGATCTGCATGACGCGCTGGTGGAAAAATGGACATTGGTCAAACCAAAGGAGTTGCCTCAAGAGGACACTGCGGGGAAAGACCAACAGTCAGAGGGCAGCACTGTCCCCCATCTTGTGCCCTCCTCCTGAGCAAGTCCCCCCCAACAAACAAAAATGCGGGATTTGCAAAAAACCAAAAGGTCCAGCAAATCCCGCATCAAATAATCATGTGCCATCAGGCAAAAGCGAACGGTTACACCGTCGTGCCGTAATTCGGGCTTTCTCTTGTGATCGTCACATCATGCGCGTGACTTTCGCGCAAGGAGGCAGAAGAGATGCGGACGAATTTCGCGCGGTTGCGGAATTCTTCCAGATTAGCAGAGCCCGTATAGCCCATGGCAGCCTTCAGGCCACCGGCGAGCTGATGCAACACAGCCGAAGCAGAGCCCTTGTAAGGCACCTGACCTTCAACCCCTTCAGGAACCAGCTTCAGGGTATCACGCACTTCCGCCTGGAAGTAACGGTCAGCCGAGCCGCGTGCCATGGCCCCGACAGAGCCCATACCGCGGTAGGATTTGAAGGAACGACCCTGATAGAGATAAACTTCTCCGGGGCTTTCGTCCGTACCAGCCAGAAGCGAACCGGCCATAGCCACCTGAGCACCACCGGCCAGAGCCTTGGCAAAGTCACCGGAGAATTTGATGCCACCATCAGCGATGGTCGGAATGCCCTGCTCGGCCGCTGCCGTTGAACAGTCCATGACAGCGGTCAACTGAGGCACGCCAACACCGGCAACAATACGGGTCGTACAGATCGAGCCCGGCCCGATACCAACCTTGACCGCATCCGCACCGGCGTCAATCAATGCCTTGGTTGCATCAGCAGTGGCCACATTGCCTGCGATCAGCTGCACATTGTTGGTCTCTTTCTTGATGCGAGTCACAGCATCAAGCACACCCTGACTATGCCCATGCGCGGTATCAATGACCAATGCATCCACTTCAGCATCGATCAGCGCCATGGCGCGTTCGAAGCCGTCATCACCAACAGAACAGGCAGCAGCAGCGCGAAGACGGCCCTGCGCATCTTTACAGGCGTTGGGGTTGAGTCGGGACTTCTCGATATCTTTCACGGTGATCAGACCAACGCAATGGAATTTGTCATCGACAACAAGCAGCTTTTCAATGCGGTGCTGATGCAGCAGGCGCTTGGCTTCTTCCTGGTTGACCTGTTCAGTCACGGTTACCAGATTATCGCGGGTCATGAGTTCGTAAACGCGCTGATCCGGATCAGAGGCGAAACGCAAATCGCGGTGGGTCAGAATGCCGACGAGACGCCCGCCCTTTGAGCCGCTTTCCTTGCTGCCTTCAACAACAGGCACACCGGAGAAACCATATTTCTTGGTCAGGGCCTTGGCTTCAGCCACGGTATAGTCTGGCGTGATGGTCAACGGGTTGACGACCATGCCGCTTTCGAATTTCTTCACCTGGCGGACCTGCTCGGCCTGCTCTTCGTTGGTGAAGTTCTTATGGATAACACCCATGCCGCCAGCCTGCGCCATGGCGATTGCCATTTTTGCTTCTGTCACGGTGTCCATGGCCGAAGAAAGCAACGGCAGATTAAGCTCGATTTCTTTGGTCAGATTGGTGGTGATGGTAACCTGACCGGGCATGACGACCGAATGATCTGGCTGAAGCAGAACATCGTCAAAGGTCAAAGCCTCTTGTCCGGTGGAAGGATGAATGATGGTGGCCATGCCAACTCTCCTCTGAGTTTGGTCCACGCCACTTCATGGAAGCGTGAACGCGGTGCCAAAAGGATAAACGCCTCTGCCTTGCCCGCAAAAAAGCCACGAGCCTGAACACTTCAGACAGAAACAAAAGGATAGAAGTTGACGCTGGTCACTACCATGGTTGAAGGGACTTGCATAGAAGAAAAATTGTCCCTCAGCAGCTTTTTGCAGGTCCCAAAGCAATTGCGCAATAATTACAATGATTACGCCCCCTATTTTTGCCTAAAAAAACACACCCACCACCCAGAATTGTCAATTTTTATTCTGCCGCTTGCCAGACTCGAAGACAAATTCCCCGATGCAACAAAGGATTGAACTAAGGGAAAATACGTGAGGCATTTTAGCACAGGCCCAAATGATTTTTATCAAGTAAAAGAAACATATAGATCGAGAGAATGATCACGCATGGCACATGAGGCGCCATAGTTTGCCCATTCATTTGCAAGCAAGTAAAACCACCCAGAGGAGACACCCAATGTCAAACGGAACGGTGCGCAGTTTTCCGCCAATCGTCGCACGCTTCACGCGCTATCTTCCTCTTCTGCCTCTGGAACGGCTCATTGCCGAGGTCGCAAACCGAGTCGCCGGTCAGCATCCTGAATTCTTCGACCGGCTCGATGACTATGCGAAAAAATCCTTTGTTATTGTGCCCACTGATCTCGACTGGGTCGCCTGCATGACCTTTCATAACGAAAAGGTACAGCTGCGTCTCTCCCGATCGTTGGAAAGCTTTCCCAATCGGGATGTTACGGTCACAGCTCCTTTTCTGTCGCTTGTCAGCCTGCTTGACGGAGAAGAGGATGGCGACGCCCTCTTCTTCTCGCGCGATCTGACCATTGAAGGGGATACCGAAGCCGTGCTCGCCCTGCGCAATGCGCTTGACGATGCTGAAATCGACTTCGTGCATGAGTGCTCCGCCATAGCGGGGCCTCTGAGCCGCCCGCTTGAATCAGGTGGCAAGCGCTTTATCGAAGCTCTCAAGAAGAGCGCCTTCATGCGCGGCGCCCAAGAGGAATCCCCAAGCCACCCCACAATGGATGGCATGCCGGGCCCATATCCGACCTGATAGAACCACTCAGCAAGCTTTGGAATAGAAACCTATGTCACAAAAAGCCATGGAGCTGGTCTGCCCAGCCGGAACCCCTGCGGCGCTGCGTACGGCAGTGGATGCGGGTGCGGATACCATTTACTGCGGTTTTCGCGACCAAACCAACGCCCGCAACTTCCCCGGCCTCAACTTTTCTCGCAAAGAAATGCAGCAAGGCATTGAATATGCTGGAAAAAATGGATCGAAAGTGCTGGTTGCCGTCAATACCTTCGCCCAAGCTGGCAACATGGATCTCTGGTACAAGGCCATCGATGATGTGGCTGCATCAGATGCCCATGCGATCATACTGGCCGACATCGGCCTGCTCGATTATGCCGCCAGCAAGCATCCGGATTTGCGCGTCCATCTTTCGGTGCAGGCTGCCGCTGCCAATGCTGACATGATCAATTATTATGCCAGAGAATTCGGCGCCAAGCGTGTGGTTCTGCCGCGCGTCCTGACGGTTCAGGAAATCGCAGCCATCAACAAGGAGATCTCCTGCGAAACGGAAGTCTTCATCTTTGGTGGCCTTTGCGTCATGGCCGAAGGGCGCTGCTCCCTCTCCTCCTATTGCACCGGAAAATCGCCCAACATCAACGGCGTTTGCTCGCCTCCGGGCTCGGTGAAATATGAAGACCATGGCACCCATCTGGAAAGCACGCTGGAAGGTATTACCATCAACCAGTATCCCAAGGGAGAAGCGGCTGCCTATCCGACCCTGTGCAAAGGGCGTTTCGAGTCTCTGGGCGAGACCGGCTATGTGTTTGAAGATCCTGTCAGCCTCAACGCAGCCCAGATCCTGCCGCAATTGCAGGAAGCCGGCGTGACGGCCCTCAAGATCGAAGGACGCCAGCGTGGCAAGGCCTATATGGCGCAAGTGGTCAAGAGCTTCCGTCAAGCAGTGGATGCGGTGGCGGCAGGCCGGAGCATTGATCTTGATGCCCTGCTGGCGCCAATGACCGAAGGCCAGAAGAGCACCAAAGGCTCATACCAGAAGACATGGCGCTAACGCTCAAGGGAGAAAAGCAATGAAAAACACTGAACTCACCCTTGGCCCCTGCCTCTTCAACTGGTCCGAGGCCAACTGGCGCGATTTCTATTTCAAAATGGCAGATGAATCCGATTTCGATCTCATCTATATCGGCGAAGCCGTCTGCTCAAAGCGCCTGCCCTTCCGCAACAATGTGCTGCCAGATATTCTCGAACGCATGGAAGCGGCGGGCAAGAAAGTCATCATATCGACGCTGGCCCTTGTCACCACCAAGCCTGAACGCAAGGTGCTGCGCGAACAATGCGAACAAGACATGTGGAGCGTTGAGGCCAACGACCTCACCGCCATGGCCTTTCTCAAAGACCGAAAATTCGTCATCGGCCCCTATATCAACATCTATAATGAAGCAACGATAACCTCGCTCGCAAAACGCGGAGCCGAACGCTTCGTCATGCCACCCGAGGTGCCTGCCGAAACGATCGCCCAGTTGATCAAGGCCGCCCCCGAACCCAAATATGAAATGCAGGTCTTTGGCCGGCTTCCTTTGGCCCTTTCAGCCCGTTGCTATCATGCCCGCCTGCACAATCTACACAAGGACAGCTGTCGCTTCGTTTGTGATCAGGATCCCGATGGTCGGGAGGTCAAGAGTCTCACGGGGCAGCCCTTCCTTGCAGTCAATGGCATCCAAACCATGTCCTATGGCTCACAGTTGCTGCTGGAAGAGCTTCCGGCTCTGGCTGCGGCAGGTGTAAACGCCTTCCGTCTTTCGCCCCACACGGGCGATATGCTCGGCGTTGCGCGCATTTTCCGCTCTGTAATGAAGGACGAGATGGACGCAGCAGAAGCGCGCGCCAAAATCGGCGAACTGATGCCGTCCCATCATTTCATCAATGGCTACAGCCACGGCGCCCCGGGCATGGCGCAAATCGAAGACGCTCTGGCGCTCTAGCGCTCTTCCACTGGGCTCTAGCTTTTAGCCTTATGGCGACTAAAAGCAGACAAATAAAAACGGGCTCCAGCATGCTGGGGCCCGCTAAATAGAAATATTCATTTGATTGTCCGTTTGCACGCGATCTTTCGAATGTCACCCTTTGCCAAGAACCCGGTCGCATTGTCCTTGTCGGGCCAAACAAAAAACCTAGTGCAGACGGATCCACTCCCGCGCTTCGCGCTGTGCTCTGGCAACGTCCAGAGATGACATTTCCTCAGCCAGTTCCTGACGACGAATTGCCGCTTCAACGACACCCTTCATTGCAGCCAGGTTGAACCATTTGTGTGCAGCAATCAGATCCGGCTCACCATTGTCGCCGATCGAGTGGGACAGGCCCAACTGAAAGAAAACCTCGCCAGTTGCTTCCTTGCCAGAGCCATGCAGCTCGCTTGCATTAAATTCCATCCGTGCCATTTTCAATTCCCCGTTTTACGCGTCCCGACCCTTTATCAAGGCCTTTGTGAATGAGGCATTTTGCCCGTTTTGATGAGATCAATGGTGGTGGAAATCTCTCAATTCGACGTAAAAGGAATTGGTTACCGCAATAAAAACAAAAGGTTACACGAGCGTAAAGTTTACATTTGATCAACCTTGGCTTTGGCGCTTTTCTGCCAACGGCCGATAAAATTCAGAGAAAATCTGAATAAGGACCATAACGCTTTGGAAACCATAGAATTCTTTTTCAACAAGCCCTTCCTAAGGATATTCGCTCCCAAGCCGTTGAAAATCCACCGCGTAAATTTGAACACGGCAATACAAAAAAGGCACCCCGAAGGGTGCCTTCAAGTGCGTCTGTTCCTTCTTTATCGGGCGCGCTGGTTGAACAGTACCGATTGCGCGTCCTTGTCCTTTGATAGGTCAAACTTGGCTCTGTCTTCCTTGCCGATGGCAAGACCGGTTTTCACGGCCGCACGCGCATTCAGCGCAGCGAACCACCGTTTGATATTGGGGAATTCCTCAAGATCAATTCCCTGCCGCTCATGCGGAACGACCCAGCCGACAATCGCCATGTCAGCAATGGAATAATCTCCGGCCACAAAGTCCCGTCCTTCCAGCGCCTTGTTCAGCACGCCATAAAGTCGGTGGGTCTCATTTCGATACCGGTTGATCGCATACTCGATTTTCTCTGGCGCATATGTGCCAAAATGGTGGTTCTGACCCAGCATCGGGCCAAAGCCGCCCATCTGCCACATGAGCCATTGCTCTACTTCCACTCGCCCGCGCTCGTCATCGGGCAGAAAGCGCCCGAACTTGCGCGCCAGATAAAGCAGAATGGCACCGGATTCAAACACTGAGATCGGCTCCCCACCCGGCCCTTCAGGGTCGACAATGGCAGGCATCTTGTTATTGGGTGAGATCGCCAGAAAGTCCGGTTCGAACTGATCGCCAGTACCAATATTGATATTATGGATGGTATAGGGCACCCCCAGCTCTTCGAGCATGATGGTGATTTTCCAACCATTGGGTGTCGGCCAGTAATAAAGGTCAATCGGTTTTGTCTGTTCGGTCATGCAAATCATCCTGGTCAAGTAAAGAAGTGAGCCTTGCTCATGCAGAAAGGCTGTTGCACCCAATGTAGGAAACAGGCCCCACGGGTGCAATCAGCCTCATACAATCGTGATGAGGGCTTGATCGCCTGTGCGCTCAAGCCGCCTTTGGTGGCGCCTGCATGTGAATGCGCCTCTGTGTCGGCCTCTTGGCTCTTACCACAAGAAGCTCAAGTCCATCGCTTCCATGCCCGTAAAATAGGGATGTGCGACAATGAGAACAGCATAAACAACCACGGAAATCAGAATGATCCGGATCTCCCTTCCCCATGAACCAACCTCAGGCGGCACATAGGCTCCGTCACGCCGGTTGGTGCCGATAATGGAAACAACAGACCAAAGCAACATGCCGCCAAACAGCACCAAAGACCGCTGATCATTATTCACGAGCAAATGCGCAATGGCCCATAGCGCCATACCCGTCAACATCGGGTTCCGGATAAACCGTCGAATGCGCGTCGGAGCCTTGGCGACACCAAACAGGATGATTGAAAAGAGCATGAGCAGATGGGTCAGATGGCGCGTCCAGTCCTCATCATAGACATCGCCGATATAACCAGCCTCACCAGCAACGCGCCAACCGAAAACGATCAAAACCAGCGACAGGATAATCAGAAGGGCAAACAGCCCCTTGTAAGGCCCTTCGCCCATACGGCCTAGAAGTCCTGCGCGGGCAGTTGGAAGAAAAATCGGAAAGAGATGCACCACCGCCCACAGCAGAACACCAAAAATCAACATGGTCATTGTCAGGTCCTTTGAACAGATAGGAGCATCGCTTTGCACACGCCCCTATTTAGTTATTGCAATAACTATATGCACCACACCGATGGTTGCCAAGCCCCGAAAAGCACGTATGTGAAAAGCAGCAAGATGCAATAGTTATCGTAGCTGCAATAAAAAAGGTGCGAAAGACATCCTTCGCACCTTTTCATGACATTCATTTGATGGCCCCAAGGGCCAGAGAGCCTTACAGCCCCAGCTTGTCCTTGAGGATCTGGTTGACCGCCTGTGGGTTGGCCTTGCCCTGGCTGGCTTTCATCACCTGCCCGACGAACCAACCGATAAGCCCCGGCTTGTCCTTAACCTTCTCGACCTGACCGGGATTGTTGGCAATGATCTCGTCCACGATGGCTTCAATAGCCCCCGTATCCGTGACTTGCTTCATACCCTTGGCTTCCACGACTTCGGCCGGGTCACCACCTTCGGTCCAGATGATCTCGAACAGATCCTTGGCGATCTTGCCAGAGATGTCACCGGCCTTGATCAGATCCACGATCTTGCCGAGCTGGTCAGCAGAGATCGGGCTGTCATCGATATCCAGCTGTTCCTTGTTGATGCGACCAAGCCATTCGTTGATCACCCAGTTTGCAGACAGCTGTGCATCACGCCCTTCGCAGACCTGCTCGAAGAAGGCGGCAAGGCGCTTGGACGCCACCAGAACGGAAGCATCATAAGGCTTCAAACCCAGATCGGAGATGAAGCGATCGCGCTTGTCATCTGGCAGTTCCGGCAAATGCTCACGCAGAGCCTCGACATAGGCATCGTCGAATTCGAGCGGCAGCAGATCAGGATCCGGGAAATAACGATAGTCATGCGCTTCCTCTTTGGAGCGCATGGAACGGGTCTCGCCTTTTTTGACATCATACAGGCGGGTTTCCTGATCGATGGACCCACCATCTTCCAGAATACCAATCTGACGACGGGCCTCATATTCAATGGCCTGCCCGATGAAGCGGATCGAGTTCATGTTTTTCAGCTCGCAACGCGTTCCCAACTCGTCGCCCGGACGGCGAACAGAAACGTTCACGTCAGCACGCATGGAGCCTTCTTCCATGTTGCCGTCAGACGTGCCCAGATAGCGCACAATGGTGCGCATCTTGGTCATGTAAGCCTTGGCTTCTTCCGAAGAGCGGATATCCGGTTTGGAGACGATTTCCATCAGCGCCACGCCAGACCGGTTCAGATCCACAAAGGACATGGTCGGATGCTGGTCATGCATCGACTTGCCCGCATCCTGTTCCAGATGCAAGCGTTCAACGCCGATGCGCACTTCCTCGCCGTCCAGCATATGCAGGACAACTTCCCCTTCTCCGACGATCGGGTCCTTATACTGGGAAATCTGATAGCCCTGCGGCAGATCGGGATAGAAATAGTTTTTGCGGTCAAACAGCGAGCGGTTGTTGATCTTGGCTTTCAGGCCAAGACCGGTACGGATCGCCTGACGCACGCATTCCTCGTTGATCACGGGCAGCATGCCGGGCATGGCCGCATCAACGAAGCTCACATGGTCGTTGGCCTCGCCACCGAACTTGGTGGAAGAGCCGGAGAAAAGTTTTGCTTCAGAGGCGACCTGAGCATGGATTTCCATGCCAACGACCACTTCCCAGTCGCCGGTAGCCCCCTTGATCAATTTGCTGGACGCTTCAGCCATATTCTCGTCCTCAGCTTTCAATATCGGAGCGCATGCAGCAGCTCCTGATTACAATGACGGCGCGTGAGCTCACGCGCCAGATGCATCATTCTTTTCGCTCTGATGGGCGGCAATCGCCGTCTCCTCATAAGCAATATTGACCTCGATCAGGTCTTCCCAGAACTGCATGTAAAGATCCGGAGCAAGCTCCTTGTCTTCCAGCTCGGCCAGAACCTTGTCCAGAACCGCCTTGACGCGATCATCGTCACGCGCCTCAGACGGGTCCGTTTTCAGCTCGGCCATGCGCCGCACATAGGAATCGCGATCGCGAAACAGCGCGATCAAAGCACGGTCAATACGGTCTATTTCCTCGCGGATATGGGCCTTTTCTGTGCATTCCTCAGGTTTACGCATTGGTGTTGACCTTGTCGTTTCTCTGTCTGATTACCACCATTTGGTCGGTGCTTCGAGGATGCCAGCAGCATCTTCCAACACACCGGCGGTGCGGAACAGGGTTTCTTCATCAAAGGCCTTGCCGATCAGCTGCAAGCCCATTGGCAGGCCCTGACCATTCTTGCCCGAAGGAACCGAAATGCCCGGCAGACCGGCCATGTTCACGGTGACAGTGAAAATATCATTGAGATACATCTCGACCGGATCGGTGATTTCCTTGTTCAGCTCGAAAGCGGCCGAAGGGGTAGCCGGAGTGAGAATGGTATCAACGGACTGGAACGCCTTTTCGAAATCCTGCTTGATCAGCGAACGGATCTTCTGGGCGCGCAGATAGTAGGCGTCATAATAACCAGCGCTGAGCACATAGGTACCGATGAGAATACGGCGCTTGACCTCGGAACCAAATCCGGCTGCACGGGTCTTTTCATACATGTCAATGATATCGTTACCATTGACACGCAAGCCATATTTCACGCCGTCATAACGAGCAAGGTTGGAAGAGGCCTCAGCCGGAGCCACGATATAATAGGCCGGCAAAGCATATTTGGTCATCGGCAGGGAGATGTCGACAATCTCGGCACCAGCAGCTTTCAGCCAGTCAATGCCCTGTTGCCAGTTGGCTTCCACTTCCTCCGGCATGCCATCGACGCGATATTCCTTAGGGATACCCACCTTCATGCCTTTGATGTCGCCCGTCAGAGCCGCTTCATAATCGGGCACAGGCAGATCAACGCTGGTGGTGTCCTTGGCGTCAACGGAGGCCATGGATTTCATCATGATGGCAGCATCACGCACCGTGCGGGCGATCGGGCCAGCCTGATCGAGCGAAGAAGCAAAGGCAATCATGCCCCAACGTGAGCAGCGGCCATAGGTCGGCTTGATGCCAACGGTGCCGGTAAAGGCTGCAGGCTGACGAATGGACCCACCGGTATCCGATGCTGTTGCGCCAGCGCAAATGCGCGCAGCAACCGCAGCAGCAGAGCCGCCTGAAGACCCGCCGGGCACACGGTCGATGCTTTCGCCTTCAGCGCGCCACGGGTTTTTGACCGGACCGAAATAGCTGGTTTCCGTGGTCGAGCCCATAGCGAACTCATCCATGGCCAGCTTGCCGAGCATAACCGCTCCATCGTCCCAGAGATTCTGCGTTACCGTGCTTTCATATTCGGGTGTAAAGCCATCCAGAATATGAGAGCAGGCATAGGCGCCGACGCCCTTGGTGCAATAAAGATCCTTGATGCCCAGCGGAATGCCTTCCAGCGGACGGGCTTCACCTTTGGCGATCCGTTCATCTGATGCCTTGGCCATTTCAAGAGCCTTTTCCGGCGTCTTGGTCACATAGGCGTTGAGCTCATTGGCACCATCAATCGCGGTGATGTAGCTGGTCGTCAGCTCGGTCGCGGTAAATTCTTTCTTTGCCAGCCCTTCGCGGGCCTCTGCAATAGTCAGAGACGTGAGATCTGTCACGTGGCTATCCTCACATTTTGCAGGATTGGGACTTGCGAACAAATCCCCTTATCCCGATGGTCTTGAGAAAAGGGTTCTGATGCGGCTCGACAGCAGGTCGACGCCAGCAAAAAGGGTCTATTCGATGACCTTTGGAACCATGAAATAATTGTCTTCAGAAGCAGGCGCATTGCTGACAACCCGATCAGCATAATTGCCGTCCGTGACAACATCATCCCGCTTCTTCATTTTCTGGGTAACGACAGAAGTCATCGGGTTGACGCCGTCGACATCCACCTCGTTGAGCAATTCAACCCAGTTCAGGATGGAGTTCAATTCACCCTTAAGGCTTTCCGCCTCTTCTTCTGTAACGGACAGGCGGGCGAGACGCGCCACGCGCTTGACCGTATCCTTGTCAATTGACATGAATGCAAGCCTTCCAAATAAAGGTCCGGACAGCGCTTGACGATAGCGCACGATACCGGACCACCTACGAGTCTTATCCTACTCATAGTCGGCTATAGCATCTCAGGACTTTTACGCGCAACTGCAAGGACAGCAGGAACAGCCTCAGCCGGGCATTTTTCCCACATCAGCCCCTGTTGTAAGCCTTTTCGCCTGCCCTCTTTAATACCGAATGCCCCTGCAAGGCATAGTTCACACAGGAGGCAAGAACAAAATGCTACACCTATCCAGACCAGAACGCCTCGTTTGGAAGGCTCAGGACCCCAATGACATGTTGGCCCGTCGCCACAAAAGCGACCGCGACTTGCGAATAAATTTGCGCGCCTCTTTAGCTGGCATCGGCCGCCCCAAATAGAAGCCCTGCGCCTGATCGCAGTCAACAGAGCGTAGATATTCCAACTGGTCGGCCGTCTCCACACCTTCAGCAATCACGGTCTTGCCGAGAGTCTTGCCCAGTTCAACAATGGCATGAAGAATGACCGCTGAGGCGTCCTTGGGTTTTCCTGCTTCGAAAGCCTTGAGGAAACTGCGATCAATCTTGATCTTGTCAAACGGAAACTGGCTCAAATAGCTCAGGCTGGAATAGCCCTTGCCCACATCATCCAGCGCGACCTGAACCCCGAGTTTTTTCCATGTCTCGATCTGGGAGCGCTCACCATCATTCTCGTCCAGCAGAACGGATTCGGTGATTTCGAGCTCAAGCTGTTCAGGCTTCAGTGCCGATTGCGCTAAGGCTCGCCCGATCGTGAGCGCAAAATGCGGGTTCCGCAATTGGAGCGGAGACACATTGACCGCGACGAAGAGGTCTCCTGGCCAGTGTTTGGCCTCTTTACAGGCTCCCATGAGAACCCAACGCCCCAGCTCCTCGATCATCTTGTTCTCTTCCATGATGGGAATGAACACGTCAGGTGGAACGCTGCCCCTGACAGGATGCTGCCAACGCACGAGCGCCTCAAAGCCTACCAGCGATCCCTTTTGTGTGTTGAACTGAGGCTGGAAATAAAGCTCGAACTGTTCCTTGTCGAAGGCTTCACGAATATCATCAATCAACGCATTGCGTTCAATCATGCTTGAGCGCATCTGGGGATCGAAAATCCGATAGGCGCAAAGAGACTGCTTCTTGGCTTCATACATCGCCAGATCAGCATTGCCCAGAAGCTCTGCCAGATCCGCATCCTGACCAGAGGTCCGCGCGATCCCCACACTGGCCCCAATCTGAATAGACGTTGCTTCGTGATTGATCGGAGCACTTATGATGGTCAGGATCCGGTTCGCCAGAACTTCCAGCTGTTCCCCCACAACGGCTTTCTCAAACACCATGACGAATTCATCACCGCCATAACGCACCATTTCGGACGCCTCGGTCACCCCCATTTGCAGACGACGGCCAATCTTGCGCAGAATGCTGTCACCATAGATGTGACCATAGGTGTCGTTGACAATCTTGAAGCCGTTCAAATCAATCCAGAAGACAGAAACGGCCTCCAGATCACCATCCTTCATCCGGATTGCCAGATCTTCCATATATTCAAGAAAATAGGGTCGGTTATGAAGCCCCGTGAGGGAATCTGTATAGACTAGCGACTGAAGTTGCTTTTCCCTCTGCCGCAAACGCGCCTCTGCGACGGCCTGTTCAGTGATATCTATACGCCGGGACATGATGGCACCGGCCTGCGACCGGGTGCGGGTATAAATATAGGTCTTCTTGCCGAGCTTCTGGATTTCTCTCTGGGTATCAACCAGCCTTTCGGCGAGCGCCTGGCGCTCTTTCAAATAGCAATCAGGTTCGGACAGGGCCAGCGGATCATTAATCACGCCCGCTTCCAGATCCATTTTGTAAAGGTCGATATGCTTCTTGCCCTGCAACTCTCGCCGGCTTGGATAGTGTGGAAAAACTCTATGATAGGCATCGTTGCTGAAGATAACGCCTTCATCGTCTTCCCCGTAAAAGACAATGGCCTCTTCACTCTGCTCAAGCGCTTCGAGAACCATCGTCGAAAGGCGACGTTTTCTCAAGGCAACCAGAGAGGATGCGCCCAGACGGGCAAAATCTTCGACGAGATTCTGATTCACCTCGTCAGCCTGGCCACCATCCTTCTTGTCCGGAAAAACCATAAAGATAGCACCGAGCACCTCATCGCCCGCCATGAGCTTGGCGCCAGCTGAGCGGCATCCCTCAGCTAAACCATGGCAAATACCCGGCTTCGGACCATCGCGCAGCAACCAGTCTTCAACCTGCTCGCAGGGCAAATCATGGTGCGGAAATCCAAAATCGGCAGAAATCCGGACACCGGCTTTTTGATGTTTGACAACATAGGCGCAAAAGCGTGTTTCCCCCCGGAAGGCTTCAACCGCTTTTAGCATGGAGACGAACAACTCGTGCTCGCTTGAGGCTTCAGCAATGCTTAAAGCAATCGCCACCGCCTCGTCAGCACCAATTTCCAACCGTCTCATGTAGAACTCCCACTCTGTCCCCGAGGCGAAATTAGCGCGGCAGTTGTAAAAAATACCTTACCGATTTAAAGAAGATGAGAAACAAACTCTTTCATTTTCCCAATTTTTCCTAATAACATTCAAATAACAAGCTATGTAAAAATGTATTATTTTCCCGTATGTATTTTTTTTGGAATAATGCCGTTTCCGACGACTTCCGGTTGCACCTGATATTAAAACAGATGATACAACCAGAAAGAAACAGACAAGAGTAGAGTTCTACCGCTTTGCGCGCTCAACGGTCGATATATACCTGTTAAATACAAGCCTTGAGGCAGGAAGCATTGGTATCGGTGGGAATGCGTGATATGTAAACTTTGCTGATCAAATGAAAACAAAGATCCTGCAATATAGCCAGCTCACATATAAGGCCGATAAATGGTTCGCAAAAAGAAAAAGAAACTGCCCATCGACATCCCCCTTGCCGAGCTGCTTGCTTTAGTGATGCCAAACCAAAGGCTGTTGGGGTTGGATCTGGGCACCAAGACCATCGGTCTGGCCATTTCTGACACCGGCAAAGCCATTGCCTCGCCACTGGAAACCATCCAGCGCACCAAATTTGGCAAGGATGCAGAGCGCCTGGTTGCCGTCTGCGCCGAACAGGAAATTGGCGGCTTCGTTCTGGGCCTGCCCCTCAATATGGATGGCTCCGAAGGCCCACGGGCACAGGCGACACGAGATTTCTATCTCTCTATGCGCGAATTTTGGCGCGAACGGGAGCTTCCCGTTATTCCCGTCACCTTCTGGGACGAACGTCTTTCCACTGTCGCGGTCACCAGAACCTTGCTCGATGCAGACACCTCTCGCGCCAGACGTGGCGAGGTAGTTGACAAAATGGCAGCCTCTTTCATCCTGCAAGGCGCCCTTGACCGTGCCCGAAACATGCGGTGACACAAACCAATAAATTCAGCTATGAAGATGTGACATGATTTTAATGAATCTGTAAACATGCGGTTCGCTTCACAAGTCGCGGCAAAAGTATCATAATAACAGCAAGGCGTGCGCCCATCTCAGGCGTCGCGCCAATTCTTTTGACCATATCTCAGAGACCAAGCTGCGTTCTTCGTCATTTGGTTTTTCTTGTCACGCAAGAGAAACACTCAGGATATGCCCGTCCCGCATCGACCTGACCTTACCAGACCCCTTTCTTGCCGCCCGGCGTGACAGCAACCAGCAATCCAGAACGCGCGGCCTCTGTTGTTCCTATCAACGCAACAGAGAGACCTCATGAACAAACCGCTTCATACGCTCCTTACCCGCATTTTCAAAACAGGACAGCTATCTGTCACATGGGCAACGGGTCAAACCATATCCTATGGCCAGAAGGATGCGCCTTCTGTGCGGGTACGTGTCAATGACACCGAGGCTGAAAAGCTGCTGGCAAAAGATCCTGCCCTCACTCTGGGAGAGATGTATATGCAAGGGCGCTTTGTCGTTGAAGAGGGAGACATATATGACTTTCTCTCTTTAGTGAGGAAAAACACCCCTGACAGCACTTTTTCACCCCTGATGCGCGCACGTCACCTGTGGCGTCTTTTGAAGGCGCAGGCAGCAACCCGCCTGCCGATCAACCTGAACCGTAAGAATGTCTCGCACCATTACGATTTGACGCCAGCCCTGTTTGATCTGTTTCTCGATGACGACTGGCAATATTCCTGCGGCTATTTCGAAAGCGAAGAGAGCACTCTGGATGAGGCCCAACTGGCCAAGAAACGGCATCTGGCGGCAAAAATGCAGCTGGAAAAGGATCATCGCGTTCTTGAGATCGGTTCAGGTTGGGGCGGTCTTGCGCTCTATCTGGCCGAAACCAGTGGCGTCGACATGACCGGCATCACGCTATCGCACGAGCAACTGGCTGTTTCCAACCGACGCGCCGAGGAACGCAATCTGGCAGATCGCGTGCGCTTCGAGCTCAAGGACTATCGCCACCTGAAGACAAAACCGTTTGACCGCATCATATCGGTCGGCATGTTCGAGCATGTGGGCACAGGCCGCTATGACAATTTCTTTCGCAAATGCGCCCAGTTGCTTGATGACGACGGCGTCATGCTGCTCCATTCCATCGGCCGCCCCCAGGCTGGCCATAATGTGACCAATCCCTTCATTGCAAAATATATTTTCCCAGGCGGCTATATCCCCTCCCTGTCTGAGGTATTGCCAGCAATTGAAAAGGCCGGATTGCTCGTACGGGACATAGAAATTCTCAACATGCATTATGCCTATACCTGCCGGGAATGGCGCAAGCGGTTCAATGCCCGCAAACAGGAAGCCATTGCCCTGTATGACGAGACATTCTACCGCATGTGGGATTTTTATCTTGCAGGCTCTGAAATGGCCTTTGAATGGGACAACATGTTCATTTTCCAGATCCAGTTGGCCAAAAAGCAAGCCGCAAAGCCAAGCAAACGCGACTATATGGTCAAAACCGAGGAGAGGCTGAAAAAGAAAGAGGAAAGCCTGCCACCGATGGAACGGCTCAAGCTCTAGCCCTGCAGTTGAGGGGCCCTTGCACAGCTCAAGACGACAACGCACAGCAAAGCGGATAAACAGAGGTCAAAATGAGGAGAATTCCGTCTAATTCAGGCCGAATGCTCTGCCTCTCTCTTTACCTTGGCTCCGCTTTCGGTCACTAATTAGGTCTCGCATTTAAGACCGCCTTTCTGAAATCTCCCAGAAAGCAAGCAAAAGCCCCGCCGGAAAGCTGCCCCAATGTATGTGATCGTCGAAGCCATCATTCCAACATTTTTTCTTGTTGGCCTCGGGCTCTATATTCGCCGAAGCGGCCTTGTGCCCGAAGATCAATGGGGTGGTCTGGAGACGATCGCCTATTGGCTTTTCTTCCCGGCCCTCATCTTCAATTCGCTTTTCAAGGCAGATTTGCAGAATGTGCCGCTGGGCGACATGACCTTTGTGCTGGTCTCGGCCATTATACTCATGGCAGCGGTAATGCTGGCCCTCTACCCGGTTTTCCGCTCGCTCTTTTCCATCGACAATCCCTCCTATACCTCGGTCTATCAAGGGGTATTGCGCTGGAATGGTTTCATGGCATTGGCAATCGTGCAAAAAGCCTTTGGCAATGATGCTATGGCGCTGGTGGCGGTTTCCATGGCCTCGATGATTCCCGTCATCAATATCATTATTGTCGGCATCATGGCTGTATTCGGCGCGAACGGGCGCCCCAGCTTTGGCAATGTTCTGCTCAATATCATCAAGAATCCCTTCATTATCGCATCTTTGTTAGGCCTCGCAGTCAATCTTTCCGGCATTCCAATCTGGGATCCGATTGCCTCGACCGTCGAGATCACCGGACGTGCTGGTCTCGCCTGCGCGCTGCTGATGGTTGGGGCGGGCATCAAGCTCAAACATGCGTTACCGCCCGTACGGGATGTCTGGTTTGCCTGCATCTTGCGCCTTGTCGGCATGCCTGCCATGGCGATTGGCTTTGCCATGCTGTTTGGCCTTACGGGCCAGCCGTTGGAAGTCGTCATTATCAGCACAGCCGTTCCCACCGCCATGAACAGTTATGTGCTCGCCAAGAAGATGGGCGGCAATGCGCCCCTCATCGCTGCCATTGTAACCTGGCAAACACCCCTGTCTGCGCTGGCCATTCCCCTTTGGCTGGCTCTGGTGCGTTCATTGAACCTCAGCTAAGGCAGCATTGGAAAAGATGACTGAAAAGTCATCAAGATATATACAGAGTGCGAACACCCACTTGCGGAGACTCTCTTTTCCACCTATAGCTTTACTTCTAGCGAAAACCCAAAAACGCTAGGATAATGATCGTGGCATTTGCGCACCACCATCTGCTCGGCATTGCCGGGCTGACCCCCCCAGAAATCACAGCTCTTCTCGACCTTGCAGAAGAAGCCGTAGATGTTTCCCGTCAGGTTGAAAAGAAAAAGGTAGCCCTTAAGGGTCGAACCCAGATCAACCTGTTTTTCGAGGCCTCCACCCGCACGCAAAGCTCCTTCGAGCTTGCAGGCAAGCGCCTTGGCGCGGACGTGATGAATATGTCCGTGAAGAACTCATCCGTGTCGAAAGGTGAAACCCTGCTTGACACGGCCACCACCCTCAACGCCATGCATCCGGATATTCTGGTTGTTCGCCACAATGCCGCTGGCGCGCCGCAGCTGCTCGCCCGCAAGGTTGGCTGTTCGGTGATCAACGCAGGCGATGGCGCGCATGAACACCCCACGCAGGCCCTGCTTGATGCACTGACCATCCGGCGGCACAAGGGCACGCTGGAAGGACTGGTTGTCGCCATTTGCGGCGATATCATGCATTCCCGCGTCGCTCGCTCCAACATCCTGTTGCTGACGGCCATGGGCGCCGAAGTGCGCCTCGTGGCGCCCTCCACGCTGCTGCCTGATAGCGTAGAGGCAATGGGCGTCAAATGCTTCCGCGACATGCGCAAAGGGCTTGATGGCGCCGATGTGGTAATGATGCTGCGGCTGCAGCTTGAGCGCATGAACGGGGCCTTCGTTCCGTCCATACGCGAATATTTCCACTTCTACGGCCTTGATGAAGAAAAACTCGGCTATGCCCGCGAAGATGCCATTGTCATGCATCCGGGGCCAATGAACCGGGGCATCGAGATCGACAGCTCGGTTGCCGATTCCGGTCGCTCGGTCATTCACGAGCAGGTGGAAATGGGCGTGGCTGTGCGCATGGCGATCATTGAATTGCTGGCCAAGAACAGTCTCGACATTCAGCCTGCGGAATTGGACTAAGAGGGAGATGATCATGCCAGAAAGACAACAAGCAGCCTTCGCCCTCACCAATGTTAAATTGCTCGACCCTTCAACGGGGCTCGATGAGTCGGGCGCAATCCTGATCGAGGATGGTAAAGTTAAAGCCATCGGCGCCAATGTCGCCAGCCAGCTGCCATCCGACATTCTGCGTGTAGATGGCGCAGGCAAGATTGCAGCCCCCGGCCTCGTGGACATGCATGTCACCACAGGGGAACCGGGCGCAGAACATCGCGAAACCCTCAAGAGCGCCAGCCGTGCCGCAGCCGCTGGTGGGGTCACCTCCATCGCCTGCATGCCGGACACGGACCCTGTGATCGATGACATCGCCCTTGTCGATTTCATCAAGCGGCGCGCGCGCGACACAGCCAAGGTTCATGTCCACCCCTATGCTGCCATGACGCGCGGTCTGGGCGGCAAGGAAATGACCGAAATCGGCCTCATGCTCGAAGCTGGCGCCGTGGCTCTTTCCAATGGCCGCAAGGCCGTCACCAACGCCCAGATCATGCGCCGCGTGATGACCTATGCGCGCGACTTCGATGCCCTCATCGTGCATCATCCCGAAGATCCGGATCTGGTCGGCAATGGCGTCATGAATCTTGGCGAAACATCAACCCGTCTTGGTCTTGCTGGCATTCCGGCAGAAGCGGAAACCATCATGGTCGCCCGCGACGTGCGCCTAGCCCAGCTCACGGGCTGCCGTTACCACGCCAGCCAGATTTCCTGCGCTGAAAGCCTCGACATCATCCGTCGGGCCAAAGACAAGGGCTATGATGTCACCTGCGGTGTCTCGATCAACCATCTCACGCTGAATGAGAATGACATCGGCCTGTACCGCACCTTCTACAAGATGTCGCCACCGCTCAGAAGCGAAGAAGAACGCCTCGCCATGATTGAGGGGGTTGCCGATGGCACCATCGATGTCATCGTCTCTGCCCATGATCCGCAGGACGTGGACACCAAACGCCATCCATTTGCCGAATGTGCGGATGGAGCTGTCGGACTGGAAACCATGTTGCCAGCCGCCATGCGCATGGTCCATAGCGGCCAGCTCTCCATGATGCAGGCCTTCAAGGCCCTTTCCACGACACCGGCAAAACTGCTCGGCCTTTCCGCTGGCAGCCTGAAACCGGGGTCTCCGGCAGACATCATCATCTTCGATCCCGAGCAACCATGGGTCATGCATCGGGACATGTTGCAGTCGCGTTCCAAGAACACCGCCTTCCACAAGGCGCAGCTTTCGGGCAAAGTTCTGCAAACTTACGTTGAAGGACAGCTGGTTCACCATTACGATCCTAGCTGAACAGTCTCGCAAGAGAATCGGTCGGGTGGTCAGGCAACATGTCTGGCTACCCGCCCCCATAGTCAGGCGCCTGCCCTTGATGGCCCCTGCATGAAGACAAGGGATCACAGCCCATGATCGACCCTATCAGCTGGAGCCACACCCTGCCCCAACTCATTATCGCCGTTCTCTTCGGCTATATCCTTGGTTCGACCCCCTTCGGCCTATTGCTCACCAAGATGGCCGGCATGGGAGACGTACGCAAAATCGGCTCGGGCAATATTGGCGCAACCAATGTCTTACGCACCGGCAACAAGAAGCTGGCAGCCCTGACCCTGCTTGGTGATCTGCTCAAGGGCACTCTATCCGTTATCATTGCGCGGGAATGCGCCATTGTCTTTTCGCCGGACCATGTACTCCTGATTTCCTGTCTGGCAGGTGCCGGAGCTTTTCTGGGCCATATCTTTCCTTTCTGGCTCAAATTTCGTGGCGGCAAGGGCGTTGCCACCTATCTGGGCGTGCTTTTGGCTCTTTCGCCTCCGGCTTTCCTAACATTTGGGTTCATCTGGCTATCGTCTGCCTATTTCAGCCGTTATTCCTCTCTGTCCGCACTCATTGCCAGTGCTTTGATGCCCTTTGTGCTTTTCGGCTTCGGACGGATTGGTTTGGCTGAACTGTTCGCCATTCTCACGGTCGTGCTCTGGATCAAGCACAAAGAGAATATCAAGCGCCTGCTGGATGGCACAGAAGGCAAGATCGGCGGCAAAAAGGAAGTGCCCTCAGAAAGCACCAGCGATGAAGCCTCATCAGAAGGTTCAGACAAATGACAAGTGATGTGCCATCCCCAAATATAGAAGATACCCCGGTGATGGCACACACAAATGAAATGGCTCTCTCAGAACCCGGCAGCGACGGCTATATCAGCCATCATCCTTTTCGCCTTACAGAGAGGCAGCGGTTCCACTGGTTGCGTCTCATTCGCTGCGAAAATGTTGGCCCGGCAACATTCCGCGATCTGATCAATCATTTCGGCAGCGCCGAGAAAGCCCTCGATGCACTGCCTGCTCTCTCTCGCAAGGGCGGAGCCCGACGCGCCTTTCACATGGCATCCGAAGCTGAGGTAGAGGCTGAATGGACGGCCCTTCATCGCGCAGGTGCCCGCCTTGTGGCAACCGGAGAGCCGGATTATCCGCAAGCCCTCAACCATATTCCTGCGCCTCCCCCTTTGCTGACAGTCATGGGCGGACCAGAGCTGGCGAGCAAAACGGCAGTCGCGATCGTCGGCTCGCGCAATTGTTCGGCCAGCGGGGCAAAGCTTACAGAAATGATCGCCCGCGACTTGGGCCAGAAAGGCGTCGTGGTCGTTTCCGGGTTGGCGCGTGGCGTTGATACACACGCTCATAAAGCCTCTCTGGCGCTTGGCACCATTGCCGTCGTCGCCGGAGGGCTCAATCAGCTTTATCCGAGACAGAATGTCGACCTGGCCAAAAGCATTGCGCAACAGGGCATGTTGATCTCGGAAACGCCTTGGAATGCACCGGCCCGATCTCAGGATTTCCCGCGCCGAAATCGCATCATCTCGGGCATCGCCATGGGGACACTGGTGGTGGAAGCAGCCAAACGATCCGGTTCACTCATCACCGCCCGCTACGCACTGGAACAGGGCCGCGAAGTTTTCGCCATTCCTGGCTCTCCGCTAGACCCACGCGCCAGCGGCACCAACCACCTGATCCAACAGGGGGCGACGCTGGTTTGCGAAGCGCAGGACATTCTGGACGCCCTCGCAACGCAGCAAAATTACACGCCCGCACAGCAAAGCCTGCCATTGATGGAAAAGGAGAGTGAAGGAGCCCCGGAAGGAAGGAACGCAGAGCCTGATGAATCCGACAAGATCCGGTTCATCCGCAGCTTGAGTCTCGCGCCGATAGCTATTGATGATCTGATCCGCCAATCCGACCTGACGCTGGGTCAGGTTCAATTATTGTTGCTGGAGCTGGATCTCGCAGGGCGGCTTGAGCGCCACGGCAACCAGACAGTCTCGATAAAGGCCTGATGCGCAGTCGTCAGGATGGAACCGTTGAAGCGCATTTTTGGGAAAAGGAAGCGGGATAACATCAAAGTGACTTGGCGGGCCGGATCTGTTTGGATACTTCCATGGCTTCTATCTGTGCCATCTCAAGCAGATAGACCAGCATCGCCAACTCGTCACGCCGGGCGAGCCGGGTCAGGTCTTGCAGATGCGCATATATATAGTCAGCTGTCTTGACAGGCGATCCACTTTCCAGCAATTGAGCGTCTTCTCTCACTTGGCTCTCCACATTGGTTATTTGCAATTATATTGCGGCAAAAAGATTACTCGTTTTGCCGATCATACAACCAACATATTTGATTGTATACAACCACACCATATACCAATGGTTGTATTTTCACAATATGCTTGCATGTGAGCAAGAGAAATTATATCCGCTTTAGACAGCCGCCGCACTTGACGGGAAAGGTCGAAGCAGTCATGTGACTAGCATTGACAATAGAAGAATCAGAACCAAATGCTAGCTACCGGCTCCATCTTGCCAGTCGCTTGATGGACCAAAACGCTAATGGACAGTACGGATTTCAAATGGACGTCGTAATCGTAGAATCGCCAGCCAAAGCCAAAACGATCAATAAGTATTTAGGCAAGAACTACAAGGTCTTGGCTTCTTACGGGCATGTTCGCGACCTCCCCTCCAAAGACGGCTCCGTGCTGCCGGACGACGATTTTTCCATGACGTGGGAAGCGGATGCGAAATCGAAGAAACGCCTCTCCGAAATTGCCGAAGCAGTGAAGAATTCCGACCGCCTCATTCTCGCAACTGACCCTGATAGAGAGGGTGAAGCGATCTCGTGGCATGTGTTGGAGGTGTTGAAAAAGCGTCGCGGCGTGTTGAAGGATCAGCCGGTCCAGCGTGTTGTTTTTAACGCCATTACAAAAGAATCCATTCTCTATGCCATGGATCATCCGCGTGATATCGATACGCCTCTGGTTGACGCCTATCTGGCGCGCCGGGCGCTTGACTATCTGGTAGGCTTCACCCTGTCTCCGGTGCTTTGGCGCAAATTGCCTGGTGCCCGTTCTGCGGGCCGCGTACAATCCGTTGCCCTGCGCCTTGTCTGCCAGCGCGAAGAAGAAATCGAAGCCTTCATCCCGCAGGAATACTGGTCGATCCTGGCTGATCTGCAAACCGGTGCCGGTGCCGATTTCCAGGCGCGCATCACGGCAGTTGATGGCGAGAAGAAAACCCGCCTCGATATCAAGACCGAAGCTGAAGCCGCTGATATCAAGCAGTTGGTCGAGCAGGCCAGCCTCAAGGTTCGCTCGGTTGAGGCCAAACCGGTGCGCCGCAATCCGTTCGCGCCTTTCACGACATCGACCCTGCAGCAGGAAGCCTCGCGCAAACTTGGGTTTGCCGCTGCCCGCACCATGCAGATTGCTCAGCGCCTTTATGAAGGCGTTTCACTTGGCGGGGAAACGACCGGCCTCATTACCTATATGCGTACTGACGGTGTCGAAATCGCGCCAGAAGCAATCACGCCGATCCGTGGCATGATCGAGCGGGAATATGGCAAGAGCTATCTGCCCGAAAAGCCACGCCACTATACGGTGAAAGCCAAGAACGCGCAGGAGGCCCACGAGGCCATCCGCCCGACCGACATCACCCGCCATCCAAAAGAAATGGCGCCGTATCTCGATGAAGAACAGCTCAAGCTTTACACGCTGATCTGGCGCCGCACACTGGCCAGCCAGATGGAGTCCGCCCGTCTTGAACGCACCACTGTCGACATCACCGCAACCAATGGCTCCCGCAACGCCGAGCTGCGCGCCACCGGTCAGGTGGTCCGCTTTGATGGTTTCCTGACCCTCTATACCGAATCCAAAGATGACGACGACGATGATGATGGCAACCGCCTGCCGCCGATGAGCGAAGGGGAAGCCGTCAAGCAAAAAGCGGTCAATGCCAGCCAGCATCACACAGAGCCTCCCCCGCGCTACACCGAGGCCACCCTCATCAAGCGCATGGAAGAATTGGGCATCGGTCGTCCGTCTACCTACACCGCGACCCTTTCCGTTCTGCGCGATCGTGGCTATGTGGTGCTCGACAAGAAGCGCCTGATCCCTGAATCCAAGGGCCGCCTGGTCACCGGCTTCCTTTCGAACTTCTTCGAGCGCTACGTGCAGTATGACTTCACGGCCGATCTGGAAGAAAAGCTCGACCGGATCTCCGCTGGCGAGTTGGAATGGAAGGATGTACTGCGCGACTTCTGGAAGGAATTCTCCTCCCATGTCGATGGCACCAAGGAGCTGCGCGTCAGTCAGGTTCTGGACACACTCAACGAAGTGCTGGCCTCCTATGCCTTCCCGCCGCGCGAAGATGGCAAGGACCCTCGCGCCTGCCCATCCTGCGACGATGGCCGCCTCAGCCTGAAGACCAGCCGCTATGGCGCCTTTGTCGGCTGCTCCAACTATCCTGAATGTGGCTATACCCGCCAGCTGTCAGCCGATGGAGATGGCGACGCCCAGCAAGTGGGCGAAAATGGCACCAAGATGCTCGGCTCCGACCCGGAAACGGGACAGGATGTAACGCTGCGCTCCGGCCGCTTTGGCCCCTATGTCCAGTTGGGCGAAGAGAAAAAGCCGCCGCGCTCTTCCATTCCGAAGGGCTGGGATATCGAGACAATCGATCTGGAAAAGGCCCTCAAACTTCTCTCTCTGCCACGTGAGGTGGGCGAGCATCCTGAAGATGGCAAGATGATCACCGCGGGCCTTGGCCGTTATGGTCCGTTCGTGCTGCATGATGGCACCTACGCCAACCTGCCAAGCGTGGAAGACATCTTCTCTGTCGGCCTCAACCATGCGGTAAGCCTGCTGGCTGAGAAGCGCGCCAATGGCGGCCGTCGCCGCACGGCACAGTCACTTAAGGAACTGGGCGAACATCCAGATGCAGGTGGCGCCATCACCGTCAAATCCGGTCGCTACGGCCCTTACGTCAACCATGGCAAAATCAATGCGACCCTGCCAAAAGACATGAAGCCTGAAGATGTGACCCTTGAGCAGGCGCTCGAGCTGATTGCCGCCAAGGCAGGAAAGAGCCCTGCCAAGAAAACGGCAGCGAAAAAGACCACCGCCAAGAAAACGACGGCCAAGAAAACAACGACGAAAAAGGCTGCTACCAAAAAGACGACAGCCAAAAAGTCGACCGCGAAAAAGAAAACAGAAGCCGAAGACAAGGCAGAAGCTGTCGATGAAGAATAAGGACAGCTGACCATTCGGCCAAACCGTGCCTATACTGCTCGTAGACATTCGCATGCACGTTCCATCGCGCATCGCGAACGCACGACCATATCGCCCATGATGAGAAGGACCGCCTAAGTGATACGCAAACGCAGACCCACAATGGAGGACGGCCTTCCCTCGAAAGACGAAATCCTCGCCTTCATCGCTGAAAATCCTGGAAAAGCAGGCAAGCGCGAAATCGCGCGCGCCTTCGGCATATCCGGCGGTGCCCGCATCGGGCTCAAACGCATCCTGAAGGAATTGACCGAAGACGGTCATATCGAGAAGAGCCGCAAGCGCCTTGTCAAATCCGGAGAGTTGCCGGCGGTTGGCGTCTATCGTGTCAGCGAGCGTGACCCTCAGGGCGACCTGATCGGTGTTCCCGTCAAATGGGAAGGCAGCGACGAAAACGCGACCCCACCTCGCCTCTTGATCGAACCGGACAAGAAGTCCAAGGCCGTGCCCGGCATCGGCGATCGTGTTTTGGCCAAGCTGATCGAGAGAGACCTCGAACAATTCGAGCTCCCCGGCATCCGTCAGGCTGTACGCGTTATCAAGATTTTGCCCAAACGCGAGGATTCCATCCTCGGCATCTACCGACGCGACCCGATCAACGGTGGCGGGCGACTTGTACCCATCGACAAGAAAACGCAAGAACTCTCCATCGATGATGCTTCCAAGGGCGACGCTTCTGAAGGCGATCTGGTGGCTGTGTCCATCACCCGCTCCGGCCGATCCAAGACGCCGCGCGCCCATGTGCGCGAAGTGATCGGCCCCATGGCCTCCGAGCAGGCCGTCAGCATGATCGCCATCCACGCCTTGGGCATTCCCTATATCTTCCCCGATGCTGTGCTGACAGAAGCCGAACGCGCCACCCAACCTGACCTCAAGGGGCGGGAAGACTGGCGCGACGTGCCGCTCATCACCATCGACCCGGCAGACGCCAAGGACCATGACGACGCCATCTATGCCGAACCTGACGACGATCCGGCCAACGAAGGCGGCGTGATCGCCTATGTGGCCATCGCGGATGTTGCCTATCATGTGCGCATGGGGGGCAATATTGATCGCGAGGCCATCAAACGCGGCAACTCAGTTTATTTCCCGGATCGTGTCGTGCCCATGCTGCCCGAGCGGATATCAAACGACCTGTGTTCGCTGAGAGAAGGCGAAGACCGCCCCTCTATGGCCGTGCGCATGGTGTTTGACAAAACAGGCAAGAAAAAGCGCCACAGCTTCCACCGCGTCATGATCCGTGTCGCCGCAGGCATCTCCTACAATCAGGCACAGAGCGCGATTGATGACACTACGGATGAAGTAACGGGTCCGATCCTTGAATCGATCCTGAAGCCCCTCTGGGCCGGATATGAGGTATTGAAAACGGGCCGCGACGCCCGAGAGCCACTGGAACTGGATATTCCCGAGCGTAAATTGATGCTCAAGCCTGACGGCACAATTGACCGGGTTGTCATTCCGCCCCGCCTGGATGCGCACAAGCTGGTGGAAGAATTCATGATTCAGGCCAACGTGGCTGCAGCGGAAACGCTGGAAAAGCACAAGCAGGGTCTGATCTACCGTATCCATGACAATCCTTCACCGGAAAAGCTGGAAGGCCTGAGAGAATTCCTCCAATCGATGGATCTCAGCTTCCCCAAGGGCGGCAATCTGCGCCCTTCCATGTTCAACGCGATCCTCAGACGCACAGCGGAAACCGAGCAAGCCCCTCTGGTCAGCCAGGTCGTTCTGCGCTCGCAGGCGCAAGCAGAATATAATCCGGAGAATATCGGCCATTTCGGGCTCAATCTCCTGAAATACGCCCATTTCACCTCACCGATCCGTCGCTATGCCGACCTTGTCGTGCATCGCGCCCTGATCGCCGCCTTGAAACTAGGCGACGACGGCCTGCCCGCAGGCTTTGACGGCAAGCTCGCCGATATCGCGGGGCATATTTCAACCACCGAACGCCGCGCCATGGCAGCTGAGCGAGACACAAAGGATCGGCTGATTGCCGCATTCCTGTCCGACAAGGTCGGTGCGCGCTTTACTGGCAAGATTTCCGGCGTCACCCGTGTTGGCCTATTTGTTCAGCTCTCCGATACCGGCGCCGATGGCTTTATTCCGGCCTCCACCTTGGGCTATGATTATTATCATTATGATGAGCCCAATCATCAGCTCATCGGTGAGGCAACGGGAGAGACTTTCCGCCTCGGCGATATTGTCGATGTGAAGCTCGTCGAAGCGGCCCCATTGGCAGGCGCTCTGCGCTTTGAAATGCTCACTGAAGGCCGCAGACATCCCAAGGGCAAGGCTCCGGGCCATTTGACCCGAAACAAAGGGCGTGGCAAAGGCTCCTTCGGCTCGAAAGGCCGCAAGAAGCCGGGTACCACTCGCCCAAGAACCGTCAAGCCGAGGGTCAAGAAGGGACGCAAACGCTAAGAAGAGCCAAAAAGCCAGAGTACACGGTGAGATCATGATGAGACATATCAACAATATCGAAGTCCACCCGGACCTCACTGCCAACGCGCAACGGCTCTATGATGGCTCCTTGCCCAATGTGCGCCCCAAGGATGCGGCCACACTCATCATTCTTGACCATGACCACGGCACCCCGAAAATCCTGATGGGGCGCCGCCACATGCGTCATCGCTTCATGCCCGGCAAGTTCGTCTTCCCCGGAGGGCGTCTCGATGCCGCAGACCGGTATGTACCCTGTGCCGACGATCTTCCTACAGGCGTGATGGAGAAGCTGCGCTGTGGGGCCAGAAACGGCTCCAGCGACAGGCGGATGCGAGGACTGGCGATCTGCGCCATTCGAGAAACCTATGAAGAAGCGGGACTGTTCATCGCAGCGCAAGCAGATCCATCAGGGCTGAAGGGAGAAGACTGGAGTGCTTTCAAACATCGCTCGCTGCTCCCCACGCTCTCTCCCTTGCGTTTCATTGGCCGGGCTATAACGCCACCGGGTAGAAGCCGCCGGTTCGATACGCGTTTCTTCGCCATAGATGCCCGTCACATAGCTGATCGCCTCAGCGAAGGTACCGGCCCTTCGGGTGAGCTGGAAGACCTGCACTGGCTTACCATTGCCGATGCTCACGATCTGGATTTGCCACGCATCACCAAAGAGATTCTCCATGAGCTGGAAGAAAGGCTAAAGACTGATCCGGAGTTGGCGCCACAGAGCCCTACGCCCTTCTTTTTCATGCGGGGAAAATCCATGTTCCGCGCAGAAATTTGAACCACAGCCCAAACCCGAGAAATCGCAGATTACTGCCATTTCCCTCTCTTTCCTGTCGACAAGTGAGCCGGATTTCGGTAGTTTGGCGTCGATAATTCGATACGCGCTCTTGACAATAAGCCAACTTTGCGTAGTTTGGCGCTTCGAAACAGGTTTTTGCTGAGACGGTCGCTTTTCCGCTCAGCGCATCTTCGGCCCGGCAGCCAAGAGAACAGAATGCCCCGGTGGCATACGGTTTGAATGGCAGTTTGTCGCGGGCCCAAATGACGGAAAAGACTTATGGCTAAGGCAACAACAATTAAAATCCGTCTGGTCAGCACCGCTGACACGGGTTACTTTTACGTCACCAAGAAAAATTCCCGCACCATGACCGAAAAAATGGTCAAGCGGAAATACGATCCGGTGGCTAAGAAACATGTCGAGTTTAAAGAAGCCAAAATCAAGTAAGGCATCTTTCTACTGGTGACAGTTTAAAAAACCCGCTTGCCTCTGGCATGCGGGTTTTTTGTTGCTTACCTGGCAAGGTTGGGGCGTTCAACATCCCTCAATTTATTTCTGCACGCTCATCCGCTGCACATAATAAGTAAAACAGTGCCGATGCATGAAAGTGGCACCGCAAAAATACGTGCGCCCAATCCTGAATCAGGGGCAAATGTTGAGAATAAAGGGAGAATAAAGGATGGCCGGTCCAGTTGCAGACCACTTGAGGAGGCCACTCTTGCTGCTACTGAACCGACCAAAGCCCCACGGTCCCAGGAGATGCGGCGGACCTGGATGTCCGTAGGGGAAAATACGTATAAAACGGAAATGTGTGGACATAGCACAGCCTGCAGTCAAACTGCCAAGCTAACAAACGGCGTCCCCCACTCCGTTTTACATCTGATCCAAGCCTAACAAAAAAAGTGACAATTTCAACGAATTGTTTACCAAATTCGATAAAATCCTGTTGTTTGATAAAGAATTAAGGTAAATCCCCAAGGACTCTTGGCTCAATTACCTGTCAGATTGCTCTTTAACACCATCTCAAAGGCTTCGATCTTTGTTTCTTGGCTCCTTGATCGAACCACTTGCAACAGATTCGCACCTCAAAAATGCGCCATCCCTTTGCTGTCTCTTGTCAATGGTGGAAACTCCGCAAGGAAAAACACTTGTGGGAGATACCTAAGCAATACCAATAAGCTAGAGGGGAGAGGACGCACAATTATTGCGTATAGCTTCCAGCGTATCCCTATCAAAAACGGATGGCTTCTTGGCGTTTCTAGCCCCGCCCCAAAGAAGCAATAGAGTAATAATCAAAAAGCCAATTATAATAAGTATATTTACGAAACTTCTTTGACTTGAGCGACAACGACACGATTGCGCCCTTCGTGCTTGGCCTGATAAAGCGCTTCGTCGGCCCTCTTCATCAGATCATCCTGAGCGTCTTCACCACGGCAGCTCGAAGCAAGACCGATGGACACAGTCACATCAATCATCTGCCGCCCCTTATGAATGATAAAGGGCTTCTCCGACACTTTCTTGCGAATGCGTTCGGCAACCACCATGGCCAGAGAATGATCGGTGTCCGGCATGATCACGACAAACTCTTCGCCTCCATAGCGGCAGACCAAATCGATACCACGGGTATTTTTGCGCATACGGCGGGAGAATTCCTCCAGCACTTCATCGCCAGCATCATGCCCATGGGTATCATTTACCGATTTGAAGAAGTCAATATCCATCAGCAGAACAGACAAGGGCCGCTCCTTCTCGCGTGCAGAAACGAGGAGAGATTTCATATGACTTGTCATGTAGCGGCGATTATAGAGTTTGGTCAGACCATCCATAATGGCCATTTCCATCGTATGCTGGATGGTATCCTGAAGCGCATCGGTATAGCGCTTGCGTAACACTTGCGTACGGAGACGAGCCAAAAGCTCGTTCCGCTCAACGGGATGACAAATATAGTCGTTCACGCCAAGTTCAAAGGCGCGCATGATCCGCGCCTCATCGCCCTCTTGAGCCAACAGCAATATTGGCGTCAGCCGACAGGCCTCAACAGAACGCAATTGCGCACACAGGCGCAGAGGATCGAATGTGTGCATATCCAGATTGATCATCACACAGTCGAATTCCTGATCCGTACAGCGCTTCAGAGCGGAAGTATAGTCATTCTCCAGAAACAGATCGAACTGCCCCAGCACCTGCTTGCGAATACGTTCCGAACTGGCCCGTGAATCATCGACAAGAAGGATCTGACCTCCCTCATGATGCATCAAACGCTTCATGATATCGCTGCTGTCAAAGCCCATCTGTTCGGTGGTATTGGCACGCGAGCGCAGCTCGTCCGTCATCGTTTTGACGCGCACCAGATTCTTGACCCGGGCAATGAGAGCCACCTCGTTGACCGGCTTGGTGAGGAAATCATCCGCTCCCACGCTCAATCCAGCCACGCGGTCGCTCGCCTGATCTAGCGCCGTCACCATGATCACAGGAATATGCACGGTCTGGGGATTGGCTTTGATCCTGCGGCAAACCTCGAACCCGTCCATGGCCGGCATCATCACATCCAGCAGAACGATATCGACCATATTGCCGGACAGAATTTCCAATGCCTCGGCGCCACTATAGGCGCAAAGAACATCGAAATATTCCTTTGAAAGGCGTGCATCAAGCAGCTTGACGTTGGCGGGATTATCATCAACGACTAGAACGCGGGCAGACATTTGCTTACAACTCCGGTCTAAGCATCACCAGCGTAGGTGCGCACGGTCTCAATAAATTTTGCCACGGAAATAGGTTTGGAAAGATAAGCCTCGCATCCGCCTTGACGAATCCGCTCCTCATCTCCCTTCATCGCAAATGCGGTGACGGCCACCACGGGAATGGGCCGCAAATCATCGTCTTCCTTGAGCCACTTGGTGACTTCCAGACCAGAAACTTCGGGCAACTGGATATCCATCAGGATCAGATCCGGCATATGCTCTCTGGCGAGCTTAAGGGCATCAAGCCCATTGCGGGTGCCTACCGTCTCATACCCATAGGCTTCCAGCAGGTCGAGAAACAATTTCATGTTGAGTTCATTGTCTTCGACGATGAGAATCTTTTTGGCCATAATTCGTCCGCAGCTCGCATGTGATGCACAGACCTGACACCCCGATCAATCAGATCTGGGTTTCCGTATCAGATGCGTTATTATTTCGGTTATCGTATATACAGAATAAACCTTTCAAAAGGGCAAACACCATATCATGCAGAAAAAACAATCTGGCCTCAGCCTCGAGGCAGCGGAGACCGTGGGCATTCAGGCGCTGGGATTTTTGTCGAGCGATTCAGAGCTGTTAGGGCGCTTTTTGGCCTTGTCCGGGCTCGATGCAAATGGCATACGGGACGTCGCTTCGGAACCTTCATTCCTGGCCGCAGTACTCGACTTTCTGCTCTGTGACGATTCGCTCATATTGGCCTTCGCCAGCAACAGCGCCATCGCGCCGGAAGACGTGGTCTCCGCCAAGATGCGCCTTGATCCGATGAGCATGGCAAACACAGGCGCCCTCTAGCCCCTATCCACTTAATCTTGTTGGCTCACATGACACAGACCGCACATTTCCTTTGTCGAGATTGCCTTGAAGAAGGCGAAGGAACCCCGCGCCGATGCCCTCGTTGCGGCTCGCCTCGGCTCGTGCGTCATTCAGAGCTGCGTCAGCTGTCTATGGCGCATATCGATTGCGATTCCTTCTATGCATCCGTGGAGAAGAGAGACAATCCGGAGATCAGGGACAAACCGGTCATCATCGGCGGCGGCGAACGGGGTGTTGTCGCCACGGCTTGCTATATCGCGCGCATCCGTGGCGTCAAATCCGCCATGCCGATGTTCAAGGCCAGAAAACTTTGTCCTGAGGCGGTCATCATTCGGCCAAACATGAAGAAATACAGCGCTGTAGGCAAAGAAGTTCGCGCAGCGATGCAGGCGCTCACCCCTCTTGTTGAGCCTTTGTCCATCGACGAAGCCTTTCTGGATCTCTCAGGCACAGACCGATTGCATCATGCCTATCCGGCCATGACGTTGGCCCGCTTTGCCAAGGAGATTGAAACCGGCATAGGCATAACGGTGTCCGTTGGTCTCAGCCACAACAAATTCCTTGCCAAGATCGCATCTGATCTGGAGAAGCCACGCGGCTTTTCCATCATTGGCAAAGCGGAAACAAAAGAGTTCCTCAAGGATAAGCCGGTCTCCATGATCTGGGGCGTCGGTAAGGTTTCCCAACGCAATCTCGCTCAGGATGGCTACCACACCATCGGCCAGTTGCAGACAGCAGATGCCAGCAAATTGGCAAAGCGCTACGGTGCGCTCGGTTTACGCCTTGCCAAGCTTTCCCATGGCGAAGACACCCGCACGGTCAATCCCGAGTCTGAAACCAAGAGCATCAGCGCCGAAACGACCTTCAGCAAAGACCTTGCGAGCGCAGACGATCTTCTGCCCATCTTGAGGCGCCTGAGTGAAGACACCTCCACCCGCGCCAAGAAAGCAGATCTAGCGGGCCGCACCGTTACCCTGAAGCTCAAGGACAATCATTTCAAAAGCATCACCCGCAGCCGCTCCCTTTCTGACCCAACCCAGCTGACCGACAAGATCTTCAGCATCGGAAAAGACTTGCTGCTCAAGGAGCTAGCCAACCGCAAAAGTGCCTATCGCCTTCTGGGAATCGGCATCAGCGAGCTGCACTCCAGCGAATTTGCCGATCCGCCCGATCTGGTCGACACACAAGCCAGTAAACGCGCCAGTGCTGAAAAAGCGATGGATCTGCTCAGCACCAAATTTGGCGGAAAAATGGTGGAACTGGGCCTGACGCTGAAGGGAAAACTCACGGAAGAGAAGAGCGGCGGCGCTCGCAAGAGCGACATCCATTCGGCCCAGAAGCCCGATAAAGACAGCGGCCTGGACTAGAAGCGCATAATTTCAGCTTGGGCTCCCCTCATCACCATAAGAGAACGGTTTAAAAAATAGTCTGGAGAATGCGTGAAAATGCGTGTGCCAGACAAGCTTTTACTTCCATTGCAGGCTTGCCTCCCCTAAATGTTGAACACCCTCTCGGCCAAAGGCAGCCAGACTGCCATCAGCGCCGAGACCAGAACAAAACAGACCTTTCTACGGAGTTTATAATGTCAGGTGCAATCGAAGCCAAACTTGCAGAACTCGGAATCACCCTTCCGGAAGCAGCAGCCCCTGCAGCAAACTATGTTCCCTATGTAAAAAGCGGCAACCAGCTTTTCATTTCCGGCCAGATCCCGCAGACCGCTGCTGGCGAAAAAGTCATCGGCAAGCTGGGTGACACTATGGAAACTGAAGCCGGCCAAGAAGCTGCCAAGCTTTGCGCCATTAGCCTGATTGCCCAGATGAAAGCCGCAACCGGCGATCTGGACAAGGTCGCTCGCGTGGTCAAGCTGGTGGGCTTTGTCAACTCCACCCTCGAATTCGGCGATCAGCCTGCCGTCATCAACGGCGCATCCAACTTCATGGTTGATGTCTTTGGTGACAAAGGCCGCCATGCCCGTTCAGCCGTTTCCGCAGCCTCCCTTCCGTTCGGTGTTGCCGTTGAAGTGGAAGCCATTGTCGAGCTGGAAGACTAATTTTTCGGGCGCATGCCCCAGCGATGACGGATAAGTCTGTCATCGCTTATTTAAGCCCACATCAGACGCCATTTTTTCGATAAATATTTTTTAGCCCCTCGCCTTTTGAGGGTTACAATCTCGGTATAGTCTCTTAAATCTAAGTGATAGTTTGATTATTTTGAGAGAGGCCCATGGCTGAGACTATGTCTGAAACATCCGATTACCAGCTCCATGTTGTTCATTCCATGCGAGAGATCGGAGAGGCGGCGTGGACAGCCTGTCTTGAGGACACACTCAGTCCCAGAAAATTAAACCCCTTCCTGTCCTTCGCTTTTCTGGATGCGCTGGAGCGCGCAGGCTGCGCCTGTGAGGAAACCGGCTGGATGCCGCATCATCTGGTCCTCAGGGATGGAGAAGGCTCTGTGCTGGCCGCCCTGCCCCTCTATCTCAAATCCCATAGCCAAGGCGAATATGTTTTCGACCATGGCTGGGCTGATGCGCTGGAGCGCGCAGGCGGGCAATATTATCCCAAGCTGCAAAGCGCCATTCCCTTTACGCCTGTCAACGCGCCCAAGATGCTGACCCGCAAGGGCGTCAACGAGGCAGTGGCCGCCGCAGCCATGGCCAGCGGCATGAAGCAGCTCTGCGAGCGCTATCCCATTTCCTCAGCTCATCTGACCTTTCTGCCAGAAGCGCAGAAAGATGAATTCGAGGCACAAGGTTTTCTCGTCCGACGTGACCAACAGTTTCATTGGATCAATGAAGATTACGAGAGCTTTGACGATTTCCTCGCCCAACTCTCATCGCGCAAACGCAAAAATATTCGCAAGGAACGCAAGACCGCCCATAGCCACGGCCTCACCATTAGCCCAAAGCACGGCGACGCCATAAGCGAAGAAGACTGGGACGCCTTTTTCGACTTTTACATGGACACCGGTTCGCGTAAATGGGGCCGCCCCTATCTCAACCGGGAATTCTTCTCCATGATCGCTGAGACCATGGCCGACAAGATCCTGCTGGTTCTGGCTTATGACGGCGATGTGGCTGTGGCGGGTGCGCTCAACTTCATTGGCGGCGATACGCTTTATGGCCGCTACTGGGGCACCATAGGCGACTATCCCTGCCTGCATTTCGAGCTTTGCTATCATCAGGCTATTGAATGGGCCATCGCACATAATCTCATGTGCGTGGAAGCAGGCGCTCAGGGCGAACACAAGATCGCCCGAGGCTATGTCCCCCAGACCACATGGTCGGCCCACTGGATAGACCATCCCGCCTTCCGGGAAGCCATCGAAGACTATTTGAACAGGGAGCGCCGCGCGGCCGAGGCCGAGCAGGAGTTCCTAACAACACTGACCCCTTTCAAGAAAGGGGACGGATAGCTTTCGCGCGTCAGCGCTGTTAGTCTCCACCAACACTTTTAACCAATCAATGGATTCGACTCATGAGCACGCCAGCCTATGACAATGACAATATTTTTGCGAAAATCCTGCGTGGCGAAATTCCAAGCCACAAAATCTACGAAGACGAGCTAACCATCGCGTTTCTCGATGTCATGCCCAAGTCTGACGGTCACGCGCTGGTGCTTCCGAAAAATCCGTCACGCAATATTTTCGACACCGCAGAAAGCGACCTCAATGCCGTGATTGCCACCACGCAGAAAATCGCCAAAGCAGCGATGGCCGCCTTTGGTGCCGATGGTGTTACCGTGCAGCAAAATAACGAAGGCGCAGGTGGGCAGCTGGTGTTCCATCTGCATTTCCATGTGGTCCCGCGCTATGAAGGCGTTGAATTGCGCCCGCAGACCGGTGAGATGGCAGACAACGACATCCTCGCTGGCCATGCAGACAAATACCGTAAGGCACTGGAAAGCCTCTGATAGACACCAGACGATTTCAGAAGATTTTATAGGGGCGCACCAGCGCCCCTTTTACGTCATGGGAACACCGAACAGAAACGTCAGACCAACCAGCGTCAACGAGCCCAGAAGCACCCCGATAAACAGATTGCGCATCAATCCGAAATAGAAGACCACGGCAACCGCCACCGCAACAAGCCGCATCCAGACGGGAATAAAGGTCAAGGCACCGGTCGGGAACAGAATAAGTCGCGTGATGACCCCGGCCACCAGAGCATTGGCGATCGCGCGGGCCAGCAAGATCCATTCGCTGTCGTCTCTCAATCGCCCGGCAAAGCCCACTCCCAGCCATCGCCACATATTCGTGGGCAACGAAGCCCCGAGCAAGACAAACAGATAAGGCCACCAGGACACATCAAAGCTGTCAAACAGGATCGTCATGCGTGCTTTCTCCAGTAGTAACCAATGCCATAGGCGCCAAGGCCACCGACGAGCCCCGTCAGCACGAGCCCCATTTCAGGCACCACCAAAGCGAATAGAGGCCCAAGGATGAAGCCGAAGACCAGTGCCAGCTTGTCCGACAAAAGCCGAGCAGCACTTGGCAAGGTTAGAATGAAGTAAAGTGGCGTCATCAAAAACAGAGCCGCAGCAATTTCTGGCGGCACAGCCCCTGCAACCCCATGCCCAAGCGCAACGATACCAACGCTGAGCACGGCAAGAGACACCGCGAAGCCGCCAAAGAAGGGCGCCCGCCCATGAGGCGGCAGCACAGGCAACTCTTTCATGCCAAAAACCCAAGAGGTGATCGCCGTGAAATGGGCCAACACAATCAGCTTCCAAGTCGCAATGCCCTCACCTCTTAGCTCAGGCACGATGGAAACCACCATCGGCATCATGCGCACAGATGCAAGTGCGACAGCCACAAAGATGGCCAGCAGGCTTGATCCCGACAGGATGCCTCCGATCAGGATAACATTGCTGGGAATGGCCCATGTGACGATGGTCATGAACATGGACAGATAGACATCCACGCCGCTTTCATAGGTGAAGCTGCCAAAGCCCAGATAGGAAAAATAGAGCACGATCGCGGGCGTGGAAAGCAGATTGCGCATACCGCGCCGATACCAGTACCAACCGGATCGGCCTTCTTCGTCTGCAGCTGCAGACGGCGCATCAGTCATATTGTTTGAAATCATTCGGACCTTGGAGGAAGGAGACAGGAAGAGAATTGAGTCTGGCATAGACGCCCAAACCATTCAACCCGCCATGCAAGGCACGCATATTGAATTGCAGGAGAAAGCGGCAATCGGCTTCCCTACCAACGCCAGAAAGCAGGCATCAGGATGGTGAGCGCAGACAGGATTTCCAGACGCCCCAGAATCATCTCGATGCTCAACAGCCATTTGGCAATATCCGGCAGGCTGCTGAAATTGCCTGCAGGCCCGATAATCTCACCCAGTCCGGGGCCAACATTGGCCAGTGCCGTGGCTGACGCACTCATCGCTGTCACGAAATCAAGGCCACACAATTGCAGCACGATGGCAAACACCATGAAGGTGACGAAGAACAGGAATATGAAGCTCAGCGTGGATGCAGCCATTTCATCGTCCACCACCCTTGTTCCATAGCGCATGGGCACAATCCGGTTGGGGTGGATCAGCTTGGCCACGGCATTCTTGATGATGAGCCAGGCAATGACGAAACGGAACTGCTTGATGCCGCCCGCCGTCGAGCCCGAGCAGGCGCCAAAGAAGGTGAGAATGAGGAAGATGACAACAAACAGCGCGCCCCACTCCTGATAGTCACCCGCGCCATAGCCCGTGGTTGTCACAATGGAGATGACATCAAACAGCGAGATGGCGAAATCCTCGATAACGGGGCCTGGAGAGAGCCATTGCTTGGCAAAGAAAATGCCGATCGCCGCAATCAGAACACCCTTGAGATAAAGCCCGATCTGCGGATCCCGCCCCCTGTCCGCCGAGAAGAAACGGATCATATAGAGAAAGGGCAAGCCGCCAAAAAACATGAACAGCGATCCGGCAAAATAGATCCCGACGCTATCAAAATGCGCCATGGAGCCATCCGAGGTGGAATATCCACCCGTTGAAAGCGTCGTCATGGCGTGGTTGACCGCCTCAAAGAAAGTCATGCCCAGAGCAAAATAGGCAAAGGCGCATGAAGCCGTCAGGAACATGTAGACAAAGGCAATCTTCACCGCGAACTCGCGGATGCGCGGATAGGGATTGTCGCTCTGCTCGGAGGATTCCAGGAAAAACAGTTTTTGCCCACCTGAGCCGAGCATGGGCAGAATGGTGATGCCGATAGCGACGATGCCCAAGCCACCGAGCCACTGCATCAGGGATCGCCAGAAGAGCAGCCCCGGCGCCATGGTATCAAGGCCGCTGAGCACGGTGGAGCCCGTCGTGGTAAAGCCGGAAGCGGATTCGAAATAGGCATCGGCATAGCTGATGCCAAGCGAGGAGAAATAGAGCGGTAACGCCGCAAACGCACTGAGCACGAACCAGCTGCCATTCACAAACAGAATCGAGCTGCGAATGGACCACTCCCCCTCCTGCCCACGCATGGCCAGAAAGAGCGCTACGCCAAATCCGATGGATATGGAGCCTCCGCCAAGAAAGGCGTGCCAGTCTGTGCTTTGGTATGCCAGATCGATAAGCGCGGGAAAAAACATCATCCCGCCCAATGCGGCAATCAATATCCCGAGTGCTGAAAGCACGGGGTCACCTCTTTATTGCGGACTCATCTGGACTGTTTATCCACCAAACGAACCCCGGGTCAAGCATAAGCATCGTGATTGCCGATCAAGACTATACAGCTTGCGGGCATAATGAAGCAGAGCTTACTCCGCATCGGCTCTCTTGCAAAGTGTTTGATAGACTTCACTCTTCCCGGCCTCATTCCATAGAGGTGCATCTGCCCGAGATTATGCCTCGAGCAGATCCGTACCATAGGAATTATCAACCGTGCAGAGCCATTGGCCTTCTGACGACCGTTTGAAAACATAGCTTGCCCGACGCACAAGCGTCAGATCCCAGCCATCAGAATCAACCGTATCCAGAAAGGTCTTCATCACGACCAGCGCCGTGTCGCCCCCTTCAAACACTTCCATAGGGCCTTGCCTTACGGTGAGCTCGTGCTTGAAATGTTCGGCAATGGCGACAAAGGCTTTTCTGATCGCGTCCTTGCCTGTAACAGCCAGACCGGGTTTGACGACCAGCGTCGCATCCTCGGCATAGAAATCCATCAGGCTGTCGAAATCCTCAGCCGAGATCGCTTTATCGGCAGCCTCGATCACAGAGTGTAATGCTTGGGAGGTCATGTCCGTCTCCTTGAAAAATACCCACGAGACGGCACAAAAAAACCCGCCTCAGGCGGGTTCCGGTAAGTGATATGCACGTACGAAAGCCCACCATTCAAAGAATGGTGAGAATAATCGACTGATATTGGTGGCACATCTGTTTCATATCCAAGCATTTATCGCCAAATCATGCGCAATGCAAGCACCTATCGAGAAAGATGCGATGTTTGGCACATCATTCGCCACCAAAGAAATGCTGATAGAGCAAGGAAAGCGCCAGCAGAAAGCCCGCCGCGAGCGTCAGGATATTCTTGAGCAACTCAACGCCATCAGCCCGCCCCGTGGCCGGATCGATCAGGCTACCGAAGATGCCGTTGGGAAATGCCGCCCGCATGATTGCACTGGCGCTCATCAGGGAAACGAGCGCGAAAGCAAAGAATAGCAGCAAACGCTTGAGCCAACCGGGCATGTGAGGAAACATAATGAAAAAGCGCCAACGTTACCGCTGGCGCTCCTTTTTACTATTTCTTGTCGACCTTGGCTACGCTGGGCACCGAAGCCTTTTTCTTTGACGAAGTCCGGCGCGAGCCCTTCTTCGTCTCATCGGTGCTGGCAGCAGCCTTGGCTTCGCCCTTGCCATCGGCCTTCTTGCTCTTTGTGCTGTCAGCCTTGGGCTCATCCTCTTCGATCACGGACAGGAACAGCTTCTCCATATTGTCCAAATCAATATCAACCCGTACCGTGCCGCCTTTGGTCAATTTGCCAAACAGGATCTCTTCAGCCAGTGGCCGCTTGATATGTTCCTGAATGACACGGCCCAGCGGACGCGCGCCCATTTTCGGATCATAGCCCTTCTTGGCAAGCCATGCGGTGGCCGCATCGGTCAGCTCGAAGGTTACACCGCGATCTGCCAACTGGGCTTCCAGCTGCATGACGAACTTGCGCACGACCTGATGGATGACTTCCGTCGGCAGAGCCGCAAACGGAATGACAGCATCCAGACGGTTGCGGAATTCCGGCGTGAACAATTTGTTGATTGCTTCCTCGTCATCCCCGGAACGCTCGGACTGGGTGAAACCGATAGCCGGCTTGTCCATTTCCGCCGCTCCGGCGTTGGTCGTCATGACCAGAATGACGTTGCGGAAGTCCACCTGCTTGCCGTTATGGTCGGTCAGCTTACCGTGATCCATCACCTGCAGCAGAATGTTGTAAAGATCCGGATGGGCCTTCTCGATCTCGTCGAGCAGCAGCACACAATGCGGATGCTGATCAACGCCATCAGTCAGAAGACCGCCCTGATCAAAGCCGACATAGCCCGGAGGCGCACCGATCAGACGCGAAATGGTGTGCTTCTCCATATATTCCGACATGTCGAAGCGCAGCAGTTCCACACCCATCAGATCAGCCAGCTGACGCGTCACCTCGGTTTTACCAACCCCTGTCGGGCCAGAGAAGAGATAGCTACCAATCGGCTTTTCTGGCTCGCGCAATCCGGCACGAGCCAGCTTGATCTGGCTGGTCAGGGCATCAATGGCCTGATCCTGTCCATACACCATCCGCTTGAGGTTAACCTCAAGATTGGACAGGACTTCCCTGTCATCCTTGGAAACGGTTTTCGGCGGAATGCGTGCCATCGTGGCAACGGTGGCTTCCACTTCCTTGGCCGAAATGCTCTTGCGGCGACGTGAAACCGGCAACAACTGCTGCGCAGCACCCGTTTCATCGATCACATCAATCGCCTTATCCGGCAGTTTCCTGTCATGGATATAGCGGGCAGAAAGCTCCACCGCAGACTTGATGGCGTCATTGGTGAATTTCACGCTGTGATAATCCTCGAAATAAGGCTTCAGCCCTTTCAGAATATCAATAGCATCCGGCAGGGATGGTTCATTGACATCGATTTTCTGGAACCGACGCACCAGAGCACGATCCTTCTCGAAGAACTGGCGATATTCCTTATAGGTGGTCGAGCCCATGCAGCGCAAATTGCCCGCAGCCAGCGATGGCTTGAGCAGGTTGGACGCATCCATGGCCCCACCAGAGGTCGCGCCAGCACCGATCACCGTATGGATTTCGTCAATGAAGAGGATCGCCCCTTCATATTCCTCGATCTCCTTAATGACGCGTTTGAGACGCTCTTCAAAATCGCCCCGATAGCGGGTCCCTGCCAGCAGAGTGCCCATATCAAGCGAGAAGATGGTCGCCCCTTTGAGAACGTCAGGCACCTTGTCGTCAACAATGCGCTTGGCAAGCCCTTCCGCAATCGCGGTTTTGCCCACTCCGGGGTCACCGACAAAAAGCGGGTTGTTCTTGGAACGACGGCAGAGCACCTGAATGGTCCGATGGATCTCGGCATCACGCCCTATGAGAATATCGATTTTCCCGTCGCGCGCCTTTTCGTTCAGATTGACAGCATAGGCCTTGAGTGCTTCGGCCTTGTTACCGCCCTCTTCCTCGTCTTCCTCGAAATCGAAATCATCATCCATGTCATCGTCGGCACCGGTTGGCGGCACACCATCCGATATCCCCGGCGCCTTTGCGATGCCATGAGAAATATAATTGACTGCGTCATAGCGGGTCATGTCCTGATCATGCAGGAAGTAGGCTGCATGGCTTTCCCGTTCCGCAAAGATGGCAACTAGAACATTCGCTCCGGTCACTTCTTCGCGGCCCGAAGACTGCACATGAATGACAGCCCGCTGAATAACGCGCTGGAATCCTGCCGTTGGCTTGGAATCCTGCCCCTTGTCCACCACAAGATTGGAAAGCTCATTGTCGATATAATCGAGCAAATTCTTTTCCAACAGGTCCAAATCCACCCCACAGGCACGCATCACCGCCGCCGCGTCACTATCTTCAATCAACGCGAACAGCAGATGTTCAAGTGTAGCGAACTCCTGAAACCGCTCATTCGCGGTCATCAGAGCTTTGTGCAGGGCAGCTTCCAGACTGTTAGAAAATGATGGCACTTGGTATCCTCACTTTTTTTCCATGATGCATTGCAGCGGATGTTGGTGCTGATGGGCAAAGTCCATCACTTGGCTCACCTTGGTTTCCGCCACTTCATAGGTAAAGACGCCACACTCACCCACCCCGTGGTGGTGTACATGCAGCATAATACGGGTCGCATCTTCTCGGCCCTTGTTGAAAAACGCTTCTAAAACGTGAACAACAAACTCCATCGGCGTGAAGTCATCATTCAACAGAAGGACCCGATACATATTAGGACGCTTGGTCTTGGGTTTTGACTTTGTTGTCACCCCAAGGTCTTCATCTTCATCCAGGCGACGAATATCCTTACTCATTGCTTGAATTGTCTCCACAAATTCTCCCGACCGGATGCCGGGTTGGTCTTCTTGAGCATCTCAGGCTTTTCCCCAGCCCAAATCACAGGGCTTGGATGAGGCATTTTGAATCGAGACACTACAGGTATGAGTTTGACATACAAAAAACCCCAGATGCCACAAAATAATGTAAGCATGCTGTCCTCTCATTGTAAGGGTATATGCTTTCATAGCCAAACGGCGGCTAAAAATTAATTTCCGTTATATATTTCAATTAGTTGAACATTCTTAACATGCTAATACAAAATTAAAATTTTTCGCAAATTGCTTCTTGTTGCGCATTTTTTACCTTTTCCTAACCGAGTTTCCATACCCTTTTTAAAAAGGATGCGACAGGCTATACTCGCCTTCGAAGCGTCGCACTCGAAACAAAACCTCAAAGCGGAAAAATCCGTCAGTCATGACAAACATTCAAAGGACGTCAAGTGTTTAGAGTAGCGTTCAGAGCCACATGGCGTGCAAATCCTGTGCGCCCAGCCATTATGATCGCCGCAGCCATGGTCATGGCGATCGCCGCGCTGGCTTCCCCCCATTCCGCCCAGGCGGCCAACAGCAAATATGCCGGCTACGTCATCGATGTGAAAAGCGGCAAGGTTCTCTATTCAAACCATGCAAACTCCCCGCGTTATCCAGCTTCGCTTACGAAGATGATGACGCTGTATATGGCGTTTGAGCAGCTTGAAAAAGGAAAGATGTCGCTCAACAGCCGCCTCAAGGTTTCCAGACATGCCGCCGGTCAGGCCCCTTCCAAGCTGAACCTCAAACCCGGCAGCACCATCAAGATGAAGGATGCCATCCTCGCGCTCGTTACCAAATCAGCCAACGACGTGGCTGCCGTGATTGCCGAGAATATCGGCGGAACGGAATCCAAATTTGCGCGCATGATGACAGACAAGGCCCATTCCATTGGCATGAAGAACACGACCTTCAAAAACGCATCGGGTCTACCCAACAAATATCAGAAGACCACTGCAGCTGATATGGCCCTGCTCGGACGTGCCCTTCAGGATCGGTTCCCGACCTATTACAAATATTTCAACACGCGCGTGTTCCAATATGGCAAAGCCCGCTACGGCAACCACAACAAGCTGTTGGGCCGCGTCAAGGGCGTTGACGGCATCAAAACCGGCTATACCCGTGCCTCCGGCTTCAACCTTGTTACAAACGTCAAAACCGGTGACCGCCACATCGTGGCCGTGGTCATGGGCGGGCGGACAGGCGCAAGCCGTGACGCACAGATGCGCAAGCTGATCAAGCAATATCTACCAAAAGCCAAAACCGGCCGCCGTATGACAGCAATGGTCGGCGTTCCTGCCACACGTCGCTATATTGAATTGGCCGAAAGCATTCGTTTGCCAAAAGCCAAAACCCTGTCGCCAGCCCAGCCCATGCTCGTTGCATCTGCTGCGCCTCAACCGGCGCCTGTGAATTTGGTAATGGCTGATACGGCTCAGGTCTCCACTCTGCCACAGGCAAGTGCGGTGACCGGATCTACGCTGCGTCGCGCTATCGCCGATACAGCGCAATCCATGCCGAAACCGCGTCCTCGCCTGACAACTGCTGCCTTGGCCATTCCGCCCCTGCCGCGTCCGGCCAACGACCCAATCGGCGATCTGTCTACGCATGAAGCCCCGCTTCCAGAGGCAGCTCCATGGAGCAGCGTTCCGACCGGCTGGCAGATCCAGCTCAGTGCAACACCTTCGCTTGAAGCAGCCAACGAGATTCTAGACAAGGCCAGAGCAAGCAATGGACGCATGCTGAACGGCCGCGTCAACCACACGGAAACAGTTCAAAAAGGAAATACCACCCTTTATCGAGCACGTTTTGCTGGATTCCCGAGCAAGTCTTCTGCACGAGATGCCTGTAAAACCCTGAAGAAACAAGAGTTTGCCTGTCTGGCACTGAATCCTTAAGAGTAATTGAGTAGTAGGAGATCAGTCATGTTTTCCGAGCAGAACGGACTTGGCAGCGTTGATCTTGGAAGCAAGAAAGGTGGAGCCCCCGTGGTCCGGGTGGAGCCGCTTCATGAGGCGCCGGTGCGCCTCAACAACTTCCACATCGCTGGCACCCGCCGCAAGCCCAAGCACCTGATAGGCTTCCTCCTTGGTCATGGGGCCAGAGTCCGCCGTGCTTCCTTCCCTCGCTGCAGGGTCAATATTGAAGCGTTCTCGCCAGTCGGGATGCCGGCCGTCAAGATACGCTTCAAGTAGATCGCGACTTTCCTTGTCGCCACCAACTTCTTGCCAGAGGCTGTTCAATTCAGCCTCTGTCAAACTATCCAGCTCCCGCCCTTCGAACGAACCGGCCAATACCTGCCCGATGATGATGCCGGTATCGTGATCAAGCGTCATTTCCAACGCAGCCGTCCGCACAGTCGACCCTCTGCCGCTCTCCTTGTCGGCTCCGGCAAGATAAGATTTCTTCCTCAACAGCGACCAGGCAAACAGTGCCAGCGGCATAGCCACCACCCACTGCTTGCGAAACAGGAAGAAGGCAGCCAGGATCAGGAAGAACACGCCCCCCAGCTTGTAGACCAGCGACAACACGTCACCAGCAGGCGCATAGGCAGCCCAGCGCACCAACAGAACAATGCCGACGAAAAACAAAAATCCGGCCAGTAGATAAATCATCTTGTTTCGCTCATCCCTTATCGCGAGGAAGTCGGTCCGGGCAGCTGCTTCTGCAAATCGCGCGGCAAACGGGTTACATCCCTGCCAGACGCAGCATAGGCCGCGATGCCCTTCAAATAGTCGGCCAACTTAAGTTTGGCTCCTGAATCGAACTGACCATAAGCGCCGCCGGTCAATCGCGCAATTGCCTTGAAGACATGAGCTGCCATCGCATCATTGCCTTCCTGAAAGACGAACACCGGCACGCCCTTGAGCGCAATATCACCCGCCAGACCGACGATCACATCAGGGTCTTCTTCCAGACAATCACCGACATAGACAACGGCGTCGATCTTGGTTTCCAGAACTTCATTTTTCACATGCTGTAAAATGCGCCCGATTTGCGTGCGCCCCGCGCGGCAATCAAACCGCTCCATCCAGCCGGTCATGTCTGCGGCCGACCGTGTCCAGCGGCTGGCACGGCATTCGCTCGTACCACGAAAATAGACAAGCTGGGTGGCAAGGCCGCCATGGGTTTCCGCAACCTCGAACATTTCCTTTTGCAGTGAACAGGCAACATCCCATGTCGGCTGACGTGACATGGTGGCATCAAGAGCAAACAGAAGATTCCCGCTGGCAGGTTTCAGCCCCTTGGCTTCTTGCGCTTTGCGCACCATTTTCGCCTTGGAGAGAAACGCCGCCACCTCGCCTTTGTCAGAGCGGACTTCCGGCGTGGTCTGAGTCGTTTTTTCAACCAGCTGATCTTGCTTCTTGACCATGACGATCTGGGCCTCCCGAGCATTGTGTGATGTGGTCCGTTAAGGACCATTCATCCCCAATATTTAGGCATGCATTGAAAAAAGCCAACCAATCAAATGGTTCCGGAGCACCTTTGGACTGTCAAAGCAGCCTAGAGAAGCCCCAGATCCGCCAGTTCTCGCCGAAAATCAGCCGGTAGATCATCATCTTCGCGTAAAGGATCAAGGTCTCTGGGGGCCTCGGTATCCTTGAGATAACGCCACCCCTGAAAGGCGCGCTTGGGCTGGGACTCGGTGCGGATCAATGTCGGATCCATCACGATCTGACAGCGCGATATGCCGTCATCCCCAACGATCTGCCTGAGATCAATAATCGGCTGCCGGGCGAGAATCATGCCTTTGATCACCCAGTAGAGCGATCCTCCATCCAGAATTTCATCCCGCCGCTTGGGAGACATGCGCGTGGTATGAATATGCTCTTCCGGTTCGCCCGCAAGCGATTGCAAATGCCGCCTGTGTTCGATCCACCGTTCCAGATCATCGACACTGTCGACGCCAACGCACAATTTTACAATATGAACTGTCATGCCGGTTCCTTATCACGCTGTTCATACGCTATAAAGTTAAGAACGGATCGCCAAAACTTGGCCATGGATTTATGCACATTTTGCTATAAGTTATAAAAACGCGAATTTTTGCAATTTGCACCTAAAGACAGGAAAAGACTCGATGCGAATATTTGTTACAGGCGGCACCGGTCTGGTGGGGAGCGCCATTGTCAAAGCTTTCTTGAAGCGCGGAGATGAGGTCACCACCCTCGCCCGCTCTGACAGAAGTGCGGATATTCAAAAAGGTCTCGGCGCAACACCAGTACGGGGCAGCCTGACCGATCCGGGCGACTGGGTTTCGCTGGCGCTGGAGCATGATGCCTTCATCCATGCTGCGGCAACCTTTGACAATGACATGGGCAGCGTCGACCACAATCTGGTGCGCGCTCTTCTGGAGATTGCCAAAAGCCTGCCCGAAGAGCGTCAAATTCCGTTCCTTTATACCGGTGGCTGCTGGCTCTATCCCGAAGAACCAGTCATCCCGATTTCCGAGCGGCACATGCTGGACCCGGTGCCAGAATTCGAATGGATGCTCGACAGCATCGAACAACTCAGCACATGCCCGAACTTTCTCCTCACGGTTATCCATCCCGGTCTGGTCATAGACAAGGGGCGTGGTTTCATCGCCGACTATGCGCGCGGCCTCAAGGAGGATGGCGAAATCACCATTGTGGGCGCCACGGACACCCATTTCCCCTTCGTTCATGCCGATGATCTAGCCCAACTCTATGTCAGCGCCGTGGACAACCGCGGCGATGGCCTGCTGCTCAATGCCAGCGCCATAAAAAGCGCCACCGCAGAAGAGGTTGGCAAGCTGGTCGCCCAAGCCTGCGGCCTGCCCTATCAGGCGCGTGTCATTTCCATTGAAGAAGCACAAGTCAAGCATGGCAACTGGGCCTCAGCCTATGCGCGATCCCAACGCATGTCATCGGACCGGGCGCATAATCAGCTCGGCTGGTCCCCGCGCTTTGACACCATAAAAGCCATGGTCGAAGACAGCGTCAAGTCAGACAGCTAGTTGGTGCGCTTTCCCAGCCGCATACTCACCAGTCAAACAACCGAAGGAAGCCATTGGCATCCTTCGGTTTGCATCCCCACCAACCCCGGGGGGGCCTTGACGCGCCTAACGCTGCCCTGCCGATACCACCTATTTATATATCACTTATTCCGAATTTTCGCTTGACTTAATATTCGAATATACTAAATTAGCAAAATCTAATGATACAACTGATCAGAGCGAGCTTGCTGACCAAGGGTCCCCCAAATCCAAAGCTTGCTTGCCCCGATCAGGTTCAAAGCAGGACCGGGAATGGCAGAGGATTCTTCAATCGAGGCTTTGGCGGATCAGGCAGATGAAGTTGCAAGACTTCTCAAACTGCTCGGCAATGGCAATCGCTTGCGAATCCTTTGTCAACTCACAGATGGAGCCGACAAGTCGGTAAATTGCCTTGCTGATCGCCTCCATATCAGCCAAAGCGCCCTTTCCCAACATCTTGCCAAAATGCGTGAAGACGGTCTTATTGCTGGCCGCCGCGACGCCCAGACCATTTATTACTCCATTTCAGATGGAAATGCAGAGTTGCTGCTCAGCGTCCTGAAAGACCTCTACTGTTCCAACGACAGCACAGGTGAGGCTCAGGCGAAAGCAGAGTGATTTTAAAGGAAAGCCAAATGGCAAAGAAGCAGATCGTCAAACAGATCAACCATGACGAGGCCAAAACCCTGTTGGACAAGGGCGCAATCTTGATTGATGTCCGCGAGAAAATGGAACTGATGATGAAAGAAGTTCCGTCCGCCCTGCATCATCCCCTTTCTTCCCTGAAAGGCCCGATCGATACCAATGGCGCTCCGGCAGCCATTTTCTTTTGTGCCTCAGGGGCCCGCACCAACGGCTATGCACGCCAACTGGCCGATTGCGTCGATTGTGACGCTTACATGTTAACGGGCGGTGTCTATGCCCTCTCCCGCATGGGTGTTCAGACCAAGAGCGGCCTATCAAAACTATTCGGGCGCTAAACCCGCAGTTTGCTTAAAAGCAGACCCTGAAAATGAAAAAAGCGTGGGCTCGACCCACGCTTTTTTTTCGCATTCTCCGCACATCTCTTAAGTGTGCGCTTAACCAGCAGCAATCGCTACCGTATCAAATGCTCCGAAGAAATACACAATGGCAAGAATGGCACCGAGGGCCAAAACCGCTTTCATTGTGACGCCCCAACAAGAAACGTTGACTTCGTTGTCCATGTAACCTCAGCTGTCACTTGACTATATGATACCGCACACTCACGCTGTGAGCGCGGAGGCCCCCTTGTTAACGTCTCGGCAATAAATTCGCAACCATTTAGGCATGCATTTGCTGCAAGTCAGCAATCGGTGGAGAAATTTCTAAGAAAAACAATCATCTAGTGTTTAATAAATTTGTGCGTAATATGGCAAATCCGTGTTTCAATCTGGCGCAGTTTAGCCGATTATCCCGGCAACCCATAGGCTTTGCAAGTATGACAGGATCTCATCCATGATTCCATTCTCCACTTTGGATATCGTCGCCCTCGTTTGGTATCTCGTGATCTGGATCGGCTTTACCTATCTCGTCGATTATTCGCCGCTGAAGAAACACAATATATCCGTATCAATGGCAGCGCATAGACGCCGCTGGATGCGCTCGCTTTCAAAGCGTGAATTTCGCATGATCGATACCGGCATACTGAATGGATTACAAAACGGAACCGCTTTCTTTGCCTCCACGTCCCTCCTGGCCATTGGCGCTGGCTTTGCCATGTTGAATGCCACCGATGTCGCAATGAAAGTCACAAATGATCTGTCCCTGCCCGTCGAGACCTCTCCCGAGCTTTGGGAGATCAAAGCCCTGTGCCTCACGGCCATCTATGTCTACGCCTTTTTCAAGTTCGGCTGGGCTTATCGCCTGTTTAACTACACCTCCATTCTGATTGGCGCCTTCCCATATGCCGGAGATGCATCGGAAGAGGAAATCGAACAGGCCATTGAACAAGCCGCAGAAATGAACACCCTTGCGGGTCATCACTTCACCCTTGGGCTGCGTGGCTTTTTCTTTTCCGCACCGGTGTTCGGCTGGTTTATCCATCCATGGCTGATGATTGCAGGTACAACACTTGTTGCTCTGGTTCTCACCCGACGCCAGTTTTTCTCCCGCTCGCAGGTAATTGCCAAAAACATCATCTAGAAGAAATCAGACAGGCTAGAAGACCGGTGCGGCGTGGTCCACCGCGCAGTCAGCCCACTCCTTCCGTTTGTAGACAAAAGGCCCGGGATAAGCGCCCTAAAAAGTTGCATATTGCAATTATTTGGGTCAAACGGGTATGATCCCGCCTCATAATCGATCCAAACATTCCAGAGCTTACTGCCGATGGCGCCTCACTCGATCCGCAAACCGACACCGCTTGACCTGTCCCTGATGCTGTTTCTGACGCTGATCTGGGCTTCATCCTTTATCGCCATCAAGGTTGCAGTGCTAGAGACCGGCCCGGTTTGGCTGGCCGCCATGCGCGTTGCCATAGGCTTTCTGGTTTTGCTGCCCTGGACACTCTATCGAGGCATCATCCTGCCCACATCAGCCAAGAGCCTTGCCAACCTGCTGATCATATCCCTGCTGAATGTCTCCATCCCCTTCATGCTGATCTCATGGGCGGAACTGACCATTTCAGCGGGCATCGCCTCGCTGCTGCTTGGCACCGGGCCTCTTCTTTCCCTTATCTTCAGCCATCTGACCACTCATGATGACAAGTTCAACACTTTCAAGGTCATAGGCATTATTCTGGGCTTTAGTGGTATTGCGCTGGTGGTTGGACACGAGGCCCTGCAGTCCGTTGGCACCGGAGCGGTCCTTTCCATGGTCGCCGTGCTGGGCGCGTCGCTGTGCTACGCGATTTCCGGAGCCATGATCCGACAGGTGAAGGATATCCCCCCGACACGTCTGGCAACCCTTATCCTCGGATTTGCGACGATCGAACTGATCGGACTTGGCTTACTGGAGGGTGTGCCGGAACTGGCCAGTATATCCGGCGAAGCATGGTTGAGCCTTTTGTTTCTCGGCCTGTTGCCAACCGGTTTGGCAACCATACTGCGTTATCGCCTCATCTGGGCCATCGGCGCCAGCTTCTTCTCACTGGGTATGAATCTCATTCCTGTCTTCGGCGTTATTCTGGGCGCCCTGTTGCTGTCTGAACAGGTGGCCCTGACCACATGGATCGCCTTGGTGCTCATTCTCTCTGGCCTGATGGTGGCTCGCACAGCCCCTAAAGACGAGACAAAACCTGACTGAGATAGTCGGCGCTTCACTCCGTCACATCAGATCGAGATATTTGGCATCAACAAAGCCGATCTTGCCATTGATCTGAACTTCACAAACCCGGCTTTGAAGCATCTTGCGCCGCTGGGAAAGCGAACCGTAGGCCCAATCGCGAAAGCTGAATTCATTGCGACACCAGCGCATCACAACCCCTTCAGTGCCTTTGGCAAGCGGGTATTTTTTCGCTGAATTGATCTCTGGTCCGGCTCGCAAATAGGTATCCTTGAGCACGACATAAATCGTGTCATACGGGCTCTGCGCGCCTTTATTTGCCATGGAGGATGATGGCGCTCCGGCGACGCCAGCACAAAGGAGCAACGCGCAGGAAAGAAGTCTGATCGAACGTTTCATGATGGCTTTCTCCGTCTTTTCTGATCGCGACACGGTTCCTTGCGATACCCTGACTGTAGCGAAGGAAAGACCAGTCTGGCCAGACCGTTTGGCCCTCAAGCTAAAAGAAATCACTTATTTATCGGATCATTGGGCCAAACGCCCGCCGTCGCCAACTCGACAACATTGTTGAAAGGATCGCGAAAATAGATGCTTTGGCCACCAAGAGGCCACGTCACCCGGCTTTCGATGTCCACTTCTGCATCCTGCACCTTTGCGGTCCAGTCCGAGAGCGTATCCTGTTCGATTTTAAAAGCAAAATGCGATGGTCCATAGGAGCTGTGCCCGGGCACCTTTTGACCGTTGATCAGCGCATCTTCATCACTCGCCCCGCGCAAACAGACAATCAAAACTTGTCCGGCAGCCACGTCATAAGCATGGATGCGATCCCCCTCGATCATGCGCTCAAGCCCCAGAAAGCCATGATAGAAATCATAGGCCTTCGCCAGATCATCCACATAGACCGGAGTTTCCAGAATACCTGTAATTCTGGTTGCCATCCTCTTCCCCCTGTTTTACTGCCTGCGCTTTTTCTGTCTGCGCCTTCTGATTTACATCAGGCCGAACCACCAGCCGGCAAGGCCAAGAAATGAAAAGAAGCCGACAACATCAGTCACTGTCGTAATGAAAACGGAAGAGGCAATTGCAGGATCAACCCCGGCCTTTTGCAAACCAACGGGAATGAGGATGCCCGAGAGCCCGGCAAAAAACAGATTGACGACCAACGCCGCCCCCATGACATAGCCAAGCTGGATATTGGAAAACCAGACTGCCGCTATGATCCCAAGGATAATAGCAAATGCAATGCCATTGAAAATCGAGACCAGAATCTCACGAGACACAACGCGCAGCATATTGAATTTGTCGAGATCCTGCGTGGCAAGCGCTCGAACGGCAACGGTCATTGTCTGCGTGGCAGCATTACCCCCCATAGACGCAACAATCGGCATGAGCACGGCCAAAGCCACCATTTGCGCAATGGTTCCATCGAAGAATGCAATCACTTGCGAGGCAATAACGGCCGTTGCCAGATTGACAATGAGCCAAGGCATACGGGACATAACAGTCGCAACAACCGTATCGGTAATTTCTTCGTCACCAACACCACCCAATCGCTTGATGTCTTCAGCGGCCTCTTCATGGATCACGTCGACGACGTCATCAATCGTGATAACACCAACCAGTCGTTCCCCCTCGTCGAGCACAGCGGTCGACAAAAGGTCATAGCGTTCGAACAGGCGGGACACCTCTTCCTGATCCTGATTCACCATAACAAAATGGCGTTCTTCATTCTGAATTTCGGAGATCCGGGTTGGCCTGCGGGAGCGCAGCAAGGTATCCAAAGATATGGTGCCCAGCAACCGGTGGCCGGGATCAATTACAAAAATCTGGTAGAAATCATCAGGAAGATCAGTGGTTTCGCGCAGATAGTCAATTGTCTGACCAACGGTCCAGAAGGGCGCCACCGCTATGAAATCCGTCTGCATCAGACGACCGGCGGAATCTTCGGGATAATCCAACGAACGCTTGAGTTGAAGTCTATCTATGGCTGGCAGAGCCGCCAGAATCTCGGCCTGATCCTCTTCTTCCAGATCTTCCAGAATAACGATGGCATCATCCGAATCCAACTCGCTGATGCCTTCGGCAACCAGCTCGTTCGGCAGGGATTCGACGATCTTGGAACGCAGGGAATCATCCAGCTCGACAAGCGCGGTATAGTCGAAGGAATCGCCCAGCAACTCGATGAAATCGGAGCGGTCTTTAGGACTGAGGGCCTCAATGATATCGCCCAGATCCGCCTCATGCAGATCCTGCGTCAGACTGACGAGAAGATCGGAATTGCGCGCTTCGATGGCATCGTCGATGAGCTGGAAAAGCTCTTGGGAAATCATCCCATTCTCATCGCGCACCTGCTGCAATACAGAGGCGCCATCCTGATTGATCTCTTCGAATTGCACTGACTACCTCTTTATTGCGAACCACATCCCGATACGACACGAACCTACCCTGTTCTGCCGCAAAGCGCCATCAGACTTCAAGCCTTGTTTCTTTTCAAACACGGATTTCCTGATAAACAAATTATATATATAGCGTTAATGCTTTAACGCCCGAAAAGTTCAAAGAAAGGCGATTATACTTTCCTACTAGACGCCCATCGGGATCCTCCGCCGGTTTCCCGGTCATAGACTTTGGACAGGCATGAAAAGTATCGGAACGCTTGTCATCTATGCGAAAATATTGGCGGCTAATTCAACCGGGGAAAGCTATGCCGGGCCTGGTTTTTCGCCATTTGCCAATAGCTTCAGAAACCGAGGCATAGACTGAATGACCAATTGCCTCTCCCAAGGCCGTATGCAGCCCCGCATAAGCGCCCTCGCCTTCAGGCGCGACAACGGCGACACAATCCGTGCCCGTTCCGGTCGCCCGGCCCGTGGCGATCTGGATATCTGCATCACACACAGCCGCAGTGCGGGCCTCCGTGGCGATGGACATCGCTTCCAGAAGAGCCCAGTCCTCAAGCCCCTGATCAATGATGACGGCAAGATTGATAGTGCCCCATCCCTCTTTGCTCCAGTCAAGGCGCCTACCGATCCGCTCGGCATTGGAAAGCCCCACTGTCACAATCGCCTTGACGCGGACAGTCTCAACCTCTGCATCAGCAACGCAATAGTTGCCGATATCACATGAAGTCAGCATCGTTACGGCATCCAGTCCGTCCCGCGCTTCAAGCTCCTTTTCCAGCCATGCAACTGGGTCAACGTCAATCGGCAGATCCTTGTTCTTGACTTCCCGCCAGAGCAACTGCTGCGCAGTGACAAGGCCGGGGCGGTTCACCGCCCAACTGGCGACACGCGCCGGATGGGAAAAAGAAACACAAAGCCAAGGCGCTTCATGAACGATCGAACATGGAAAGGGCATCTATCTTGAGAATCTCACAGGCAGGGTCAAAGTGTGTCGAGCCCCGGAAAACTCCTTTGGCGGTTTCGGCGCCGGAGAAGCTCGCATGGGAAGCGAACGAATTTCATCATCCAGATAGCGATCCCCCGCACTCTTGACGAGCGTGGACTTGAGAACACGACCAGACTGATTGATCACAATGCGTACCACGCCCTGCCCCTGAACGCCACGCATTTTGGCCGAACGAGGATATCGCTTGTGCCGCTCAATCCAGCGGCGCAACTGGGTCGCATAACTGGCACGGACACCACGGGAACCAGCTCCGCCGGCCTTGTTGGAAGTCCCGCCATCACCTCTCACAGATGCCTTGGGCGAATGTCCGGAATTCCGGGCTGCCCCGGCCGCCTTGCGACTTGAAGAGGAGCGAGCCGTTTGGCTGCTGCCACCGTCTTTAAGTCCCTCGGCTTTCGTTACTCGCAAGCCTTTTGGTGCGGGAGCCGGTTTGATCTTGGGTCTTGGCGCAGATGCGGGCAAGGCCGTCAGCGCACCGCCCTGCATGAGCGAAACCTGCTGAGCCGGTTCGGCCTCTTCCTCTGAGGGATCCTCTTCTGGCTTTGCCTCGGCAACAGGCGCAAACTTCGGCAGCATCATAGGCTGGACGGGATCAACCCTCTCGTCTTCTACCGCCATCTCGACCTCAGGCTGAGGCGCTGGTGCAGCTTCCATTTCCGGTTTAATCGCAGGCTTCGAAGCAAGGAGAGGCTCAGGTGCAGGCTTGGAGACGGGGGCTCGAAGAACTGCGCCCTCTTCGGGCTGCGGCTCTTCAGGCTCATCAGGTTCAGGCTCAGTCTCTGCTTGTAGCTTTGTTTCAGACCCTGTGATTGATGGCACGACCGGCTCGGGCGATTGTGGCTCTGGCTCTTTGGTTGCAACAACCGGTCCTGTTTGCGGCTCTGCTACTGGCTCAGTAGCAGGACTAGCGTCTACCTCGGACTTGTCAGCGAAGACAGGCTCATCATCGGGAGTGGCCGTTTCTGCCGCATCGATTGTTTCAGGAATATTGGGCTCAAAAGACGGCTCTGGCTCTGTTGCGTCTGAAGCGACCACTTCTGGTTCAGATGGCTCTTTCAGTTCGGTCTCGTTCGCTTGCGTTTGAGTAGACGCCGGATCGGCCATAGCATCGGCTACGGTCTCAGAAGGCTCCAGAGCAGGCATCTGGGCGGGCTCCTGTGCAGGCACCTGAGCCGACATGGGCTCGCTGTCGACCTCTTCGCCATCGCCATTCGCCATGACATCCTGATTGCCACCGGCGGTCCCCTGCCCCATATCTGGCATGATGCTCACCTGCATATTGCCCATGAAGGCCCCGCCCATGTCATAGCGGGATTCCCCATCAAGCTCCGCCCAATAGGCGAACGCCAGCGCGAGGTGCACCAGAACACCAGCACAAATGCAGACAACCCATAAAGCCAGTCGTGTCACCGTTGCCGCACCTCCAGCTTGACCTCACCCTTGCTATAGGGCTGGAACATTTGCGCCAGCTCGAGCACTTTGGCAAAATCGGCTCCCGCATCCGCGCGGATCACCAGATCTCGCGCCTCGGTGTCTTCCTGAAGCGCCGCTTTCAGCGCCGCAAACGCCTCATCCCTTTGCATATGTGACTGAAACTGAACCGCCCCTTGCGCATCAACAAAAAGCATCAGGGATGCGCCTTTTTCCTCGCTCAAAGCGCTCTCTGCCGGATCGATATCCAGCGCGGGCCGCTGAGAAATATGCCCCATCAGCATCAGGAAGATGAGCAACAGAAACACGACGTTGATCATCGGTAGAATGGTTTCGCCAAAGGCTGGCCGTTCTGGTTCATTGAACTGCATTGCTCGCCTCCGGAACCAGAGAAACCGCAGATATGCCCAGTGCCTTCAGCCGATCAAGAGCATCAACGCCATGCTGGATCGGCACTGACGCCTCCAGAAAGATGCTCACCGGCTGACGGTTGGTGACAGCATCCGCCAAGGCCTGATCCACAGGTTCCCCTGCGCTGGTCAAAAGGTCCCCATCGGCCTGCAAAACCAGACGCAACGCGGTGGACTGCCCGCCGCTGCCGCTTTGCCCTTTGACCAGATCAATCACGCGATACTGGCTAAAGGAGGAAACAAGCATGAAAAAGACAATCAGAATAAAGATCACATCGATCAACGATGTGAGGCTGACCCGAGGTCTGCGCCTTCTTTCTTCTGAAAAATCAAACGCCATTACTCGGCTCCAGCCTTCAGGACATCATTCTGCGCAGAAGTCTCGGAACGATAGTCGGAGCGCTCTGCCCCGTTACCAAACAGTGCATCGGTCGCAACACACTCAAGGCGATAACGCAGGCTCTCGACCAGACTATCAAGCAAAGCATGAATGATCATGGCTGTGAGGGCGATCACCATGCCCGCAGCTGTGGTGATAAGGGCTACCCAGATACCACCAGCCAGATCGGAAGGATTGACCGCATCACCAGCGGCCTGCATGGCCTGAAACGCATCGATCATGCCAAGCACCGTACCCAGAAGCCCCAACAACGGAGCAGCCGTCACAATCAGCTCAAGCAATCGAAAGCCCGTGCGCGCCTGTCTCAAAAAACCGCGCACAACAATGGTCGCGCTTTCCTCGATCTGCACTCGTGTTGCGCCCGCTTTCTTTCTCTTTTCAATATGATAGCGCAAATCTTGCGCTGCACCACTGCGATAGGAATGCGGCTGCAACATAGCAATTTGCACCACGGAAACCAGCGCAGTCGCAACCGTCAAAATCGAAAGGGCAGCCAGTGCGACGAGCGTCCATCCCCCCATATCGATCAACAGGGACCAAAGCTCAAACAAATGTTGCTTAAAGGCCATTGGCTTCTTCTCCTTCGGAAGCCCCGCTCATGGGCTTGGCGTGTCCTACCAATTCGGTCGGAATAATGAAAGACTGTTTGCCAACTTCCACATTTTGAATGCGGACCCCGTAAACTTCTCGCATACGCCGCTCTGTCATGACAGCCTTGGGGGTGCCATCATCAAGCAGCACACCATTGTTAAGAATAAGGATCCGGTCACACCATTGGCTGGCCAGCGAAAGATCATGCAATGATACCAGCACCGTCTTGCCCTGCGCGACCAATTGCTTAAGCAGGCGCATCAGACCGATCTGATGGGCAGGATCCAAACCATTCACCGGCTCATCGGCAATGATTGTATTGGCCTCTTGCGCCACCAACCGCGCAATCAGCACGCGCGCCTGTTCGCCACCGGACAATTCATCAAATGTGCGCATTTGCAGGTCTGTAAGGCTCATCAGATCAAGAGCCCGATCCACGGCCTCTTCATCAGCTTGTGAGGGGCGCCCCAAACCGGTCTGATGGGGCATGCGCCCCAGCATCACAACATCCCGCACCGCCAAAGACCAGTGCACGACCCGCTCCTGAGGCAGAAAGGCAACCCGCCGCGCCAGCTCCATCGCACTCAATTCAAAGCTGGGCACCTCATCTATGAGAATTTGCCCCGAGAAATTGATCAGCCCTACCAAAGCCCGCATCAGAGACGACTTGCCCGCCCCGTTGGGGCCGATCAGGCCGATAAGCTCGGGCTTGCCGGAAGCAAAGGTCACATGTTTGACCGCCTGGCATTTGCCAAGCTTTATGCCAACGCCGGAGCATTCGATGGACATTACACGACCCTCCTTCTGATCTTGCGCAAGAGCCACAGGAAGAATGGCGCACCGATAATGGCGGTGACCACACCGAGCTTGAGATCCTTGTCAGGCATCACCAGACGAATGAACAAATCCGCAGCCAACAGGAAAGCAGCCCCACCAAGGGCGCTCACGGGCAACAACCGGCTCGGCCGCGAGCCGACAAGAGGGCGCAAAAGATGCGGCACGATGAGACCAACAAAGCCGATGGTGCCGCTCACGGCAGTGGCCGCCCCAACCCCGACAGCCGTCCCCACGATGGCCATGCTACGAGTGCGGCGCATATCGACCCCCAAAGAGCGCGCCACATCTGGCCCGAGGCTCAGGGCATCCAGCGCACGGGCCGTTGAGAACAGCATTACGCTCCCCACAAGAATCAACGGAACAGACAACCACACATGCACCATACTGCGGTCCGTCAGCGACCCCAGCATCCAGAAGACAATTTCCAGCGAAGCAAATGGATTGGACGACAGGTTCAGAGCCAGCGATGTAAGGGCACTTGCCAGTGACGTAATGGCTACGCCCGACAGAATGAGCGTGAGCACATCCGTGCTTCTGCCAGCCAAAAGCAGAAGCAGCAGCACCCCGAACAAGGCACCGAACAGCGCCGCAATAGGCAGGGCATAGGCGAAGGCTGTTGTCAGCCCCGTATAGATCGCGATGACTGCCCCGAGCGAAGCGGAAGCAGACATGCCCATGACACCCGGCTCAGCCAGCGGATTGCGCAAAAGCCCCTGCAAAACGGCGCCCGATAGCCCTAGAATGCCACCGATGGCCAGCCCGAGAATAGCGCGCGGCAAACGAATCTGGAGCAGAATGATCTGATCCACCCGTGTCACATTATCACTTGCGCCGAAGAGACCATTCAAAGGATTGATCCACACTTGCCCGACAGCCAGCGAGAGCAGGAATAGAACCACAACGAGCCCCAATAGCGTCATCGTCAGAATTGGAAATGAAGGACGCCCCATCAATTAGTTTCCTCGTTCTCGTTGCAGTATCTTTTTTTGCAAGTCCGCGATGGCATCCACCGTAAATGGCCCGCCACAGATCCAGTAGCGCGTATCAACGGTGACACGTCGCTCTGGACCGAACCATTCATCAAGCGCAGGATGGCGCAGAATCTGGGTTGCGCGTGCAGGGCCACCGGTCCATTGGGACCAAGACATGACAAAATCCGGGTTTTCGCGAATGAGCGCTTCAAGCGACAATTTTACCGAACTCCCATGAAACCCAAGGTCCTCCCCCATATGACGCAGGCCCGCAGCCTTAATCATTTCATTGGCAAGAGTGCCAGCGCCGCCGGTGTAGCTGCTGGGCTCATAGGAAGCCAGAACCTTTTGTTCTTTGGGAGCGCTTTTCTTGAGGGAGGCAAGCTTGTTGTCGAAATCCCTGAGCAATCGGCTGGCCCGCTCATGTTGGCCCAACAAATTTCCAATCCGCAGGATATTCTTGCGGATAGCATCAAAGCCGCTGTCGGGTGAGAATTGCTCGACACGCACACCGAAGCGCTGCAGCAGATTGATTGTATTTTTGGATGTATAGATGCCAGCCAAAACGAGATCCGGCTTCATCCGGATAATTTCCTCGGCGCGGGCATGATTCATGCGGTATCGCTTCGCTCGATCAACCATCACGGATGTATTCGGATCAAAAGCCAGTTTTGATACAGAGATCAATTGGTCCGGCCCCGCGACCATCATGGCGAGTTGGTCAGTACAAAGATTAATCGAGACCACCCGCTGGGGCTGAAAATGAGGATGGGCAAAGCTAGGCTCGGGCGCCAACCCGCCCAATAAAAGCAGCACAGAAACGAGCAGCGTCCGAACCATATAGTCTTTATCCCTCAAATGGGAAAAGGGCCACACCCGTTAGTGTGCCCCTTTTTGCGTTAAAGCAGGATCAGAAATCGGCCTTCAGACCAACATAACCGGTGATACCGGCCGTGTTATAGCCATAGACTTCTTCATAGTCCGCATCGAACAGGTTCTCAACGCGTCCATAGATCTGTGCATGATCGTTGATCTGGTAATCCGCCCCGACATTGACCACAGCATAGTCGGCAAGGGTTACCGGCGAGGAAACGTACCAACCTGATGGATTGATCGTCCACACATTATCCGTCATATCGCCGTTGAAGATCGCATCAGCAAAGATATGCGCCTTGCCATCAAGGAAGGATTTGGTGATCTGAACCGATCCCTGATGCTCAGGAGCACGAATGATCGTTGCGCCCGATTCCACATCAAGATAGGTGTAGGAGGCCTTCACATGCAAGGTATCCGTCACGGCAAGATCTGCGGCCACTTCGATACCCTGCTTTTCGGTTTCATCGCTCGAGTTGCACAGGCTCGTTACAGCCCCTGCGCCACAGCTGATGATCGCATCCGTCAAGGTCTGGCTGAAATAGGTCACGTCAACAGCAAAGCGATCATCAAACATTGATTGCTTGATGCCGAAGTCCCAGCCGATGCTGCTCTCGGGCTTCAGATTGGGGTTACCGATAAAGGTGGTGTAGCTACCGAACTGGTCATAGAAGCTCGGGTTCTTGACACCTTTGCCAAATGACGCATGCAAGCGTGTATTGGTCTGATCGATCTGATAGGCAGCGCTAGCGCTGTAGGTAACAGCGTCTTCGAAATCATCATTGACATCATATCGGACAGACCCGTTCAGGAACAGTTTGTCCCAATATTGGCCCTGATATTCACCAACGAAGCCATAAAGATTACGCTCCTGCGTACCGTTATTCAGATAGCCATCTTCAAAGCTTTCATACTCCCATTCGGAAGCGCCAGTAACACTGTGTTTGGCAGCGGCAAAGCTAGGCGTATCGAAGAAGTAGGTACCCTGATAACCAAGATGGGTCCGTTCAGTTTTTGCCAGATACAGGCCGCCGGAATTCTGCTTGCTTTCCACGTTGGTATATTCGGCCTTGACCTTCTGCACCAACTGGCCGTCCATTGATGACAGGGTCAGACCACCACCGGTGTAGAATTCACGCGTCTTGCTGTAAAGGCCCGCAGCATCAGTCGCTTTACCTGTGGTATAGCTTGTATTGTCCACGTCCGAGTTGCGATCCGTGTAGCGCATGGACCCATTGAAGCTCAGATCATCGGTCAAATCGACATTCAAGCGTCCATTGAGTGTGAGGTTGCGATCCCCATCATCTTCGGAGCCATCATCGGAAACGTTGAACCCGTCCGTTCTTCTGAAGGCGCCGGAAAAGGCATAATCGAAGCGCTCCTGACCTCCAGAGAGCCCCAGATCGACGAGGGCCGTGCCATCAGTGCCGGTTTCGGTTTTGATAGAGGCATGGTTGCCGTCCCGTTTGCCGGACTTGGTGATGATATGAACCACACCGGCAATCGCATCGGAGCCATAAAGCGCGCTCTGCGGTCCGCGCAAGACTTCAATGCGCTCGATATCAGAAACCTGAAGCCCACCAAAGTCAAAAGACCCGTTGGCATTCTCGGTAGCTTCGATGTCGTCGATCAGAACAAGCACATGGTTGGTCTGCGATCCTCGAATACGGATATTCGTCAAACCGCCATAGGAACCGGTCCGATTGACAATCACACCCGGAACGCTTCTCAAAGCATCGGCAACATATTTTGTCTGGTTCCGTTCAAGCTGCTCACTGGTAACGACGGTGTAAGCCCGGCCTACCTTTTCTTCGTCAACCGGGATCAGCCCTGCACTAACCACAACTTCATCAAGGTTGAACTCTTCCGCATAGGCGCTTGTGCTTGCAAGCAAACCCAGGGCAATCAGGCTGGTGACACCCGCTTTTCCTGACATTGATAAACTCCCAACAACACCCCAACGCAAAATTTCGCGCTCGGAGCATCCATATTTATTCTGCCAACCAGCCCTTCATTTCAGCATGCGCACAAGCAGCCTCTGAAAGAGCTGGCAAACAGATCTGGTTTTTGTGATGTCACCTCAACGGAAAGGCCGCACCCTGACACACCCCGTATCAAAGGTCGGGTGACAGACAAGGGCAGGTCTCCTGGCTACGCGGGTCTTCGCTGAATATTCCCCTTCCCAACGGCTAAGGCCAGTCAGTGGATCTTCAAATATCAGCTTACCGCTCACAGTTGCGGGGGCAGCCACGGTCTCGACGAAATCGTCTCACCGTGTTCCCTTTTCATCCGAATGGATCGTCGGAACCTTCGTCTCGGGGCGTAATATGTAAAAAAAGTATTGCTGCGTCAACGCAAGCAGGCCGCAAAAGGAAGACAGCAATCACTTTCCATAGATAAAACATTGAATTATCTATAGATATCAGAATACATACCGTCTTGTGAGAGCCATTTCTCGGTGCATAACTGGTGCAGAAATTACCACTAACTTCCCATGCATTTATAACAAATCAGACACATACGTAAAAAGCCGGAAGCGATCAACGCTCCCGGCTTTCAGCCACTGTTTGATATGCTTGCCCCGATATCAAACGGGCTCAGCCCTCATATTGCTCATCTGTAACGGGATCGCCCCAGACATTGGCATCAGCCGACTCATCGGGAGCCTGCATGGCCACATGAACCATGAAGCGGTTAGGCGCAGCCCCATGCCAATGCAACTCATGGGGTTCAAAGAAAACAGCAGTCCCCGGCAGCAGAACTTCAACCGGTCCACCTTCTTTCTGGCAGCGGCCTTCCCCTTCAGTCACAAAGATAAGCTGGCCGAGATTATGGCTATGCCAGTGAGTGCGCGCGCCCGGTGTGAAATGCACATTCGCGGCATTCACACGCGTGCCATCCGGAGCCCCCATGAAGTCAACATATACATCACCAGTGAACCACTCGGCGGGCCCTTTGAAGGTATCGATACCATCGCGAAAGATTTTCATTGGTCTTTCCTTGTCATTATTGAATTTGTTCAGAACCGGCCCAAGTGCCATGTATCAGGGCCGCAATCATCGGCTATTTGCTATCAGCGTTTGCAAAGACTTCACGTGCTATCGGCAGGGCCGTGTTCGCAGTTGGCCAGCCCGAATAGAAGGCCAGATGCGTAATCACCTCGACGATTTCCTCTTTGCTGATGCCGTTTTCCATTGCCTTGTTGAGATGAAATGGCAGCTCATTGACGCGATAAAGGGAAATAAGGCTCGCAATTGTAATCAGGCTGCGATCTCGCGGTGAAAGACCGGGCCGCTCCCAGACATCACCAAACAGCACATCATCAGAATATCCGGCCAGTGCAGGAGCAATATCGCCAAATGCCTTGCGGGCCGGAGAAAGCTCTTCTTCTTCTTTTGCCATAGTTTTTTCCCTTCAGGATCTCAAAGTCACATCAGTGAAACGAGCCAATCGATACCGCGTGAACAGGTGCGTCATCGACCGGCCTTTCCAATCTTGCCGCCAATATAGAGGATGGTGATTTTTCGCTGTAGCTGTTAAAAACGAAATTCAGTATTAAGTGGAGCTAATCAATGGCCAAGCCAAGCTATGACGATCTGTCGGTTTTTCTCGCAGTTGATCGGGAGGGAAACTTCACCCGCGCGGCAGCCAAACTCGGCGTATCACCTTCTGCTGTCAGCCAGACGATCCGAGGGCTGGAGGAACAGCTCGGCGTGCGCCTTCTGACACGCTCCACCCGCAGCGTCACCCGCACCGAGGCTGGCGACAAGCTTCTGGCGCGTCTCGCCCCCATGTATGACGAAATGGATATGCTGCTTGCAGAAGTGAGCTCTCTGCGCGAGAAGCCGGCAGGCACCGTTCGCATCACGGCCGATGAAATTGCCATCGAGCAGGTACTCTGGCCCAAGCTGAAAAAGGTGCTCGACGACTATCCCGAAATCACCGTTGAACTGATGACCGACTATGGCCTGACAGACATTGTGGCCGAACGGTTTGATGCTGGCGTGCGACTGGGCGAGCTCATCGCCTCAGACATGATTGCCGTTCCCATAGCACCGGAAATGCGCATGACCGTTGTTGCCGCGCCGCGCTATCTGGATACCCATCAAAAGCCGACCCATCCACACGATCTCACCAGACATATATGCATCAACCTGCGCCTACCGACACACGGCGGCCTTTTCGCCTGGGAATTCAGCGAAAATGGTCAGGAATTTCGCATTCGTGTGGAGGGGCAATTGGTCTTCAACAGCGTGGGGCAGATTCTGCAAGCCACCCTTGATGGCTACGGACTGGCACAAATGCCACTTTGCCAGGTTGAGCCCCACCTGCAGAACGGCACGCTCGTAGAAGTACTGCAGGATTGGTCGGAACCCTTTGCAGGCTATCATCTCTATTATCCCAGCCGCCGCCAACAGACCGCCGCATTCCGAGTTGTGGTGGAAGCCCTCAGGCACCATTCCTGAGAAACCGGCCCGCAACGAAAAATGCCAGCGATACGAAATCACTTGAATCTTTGCTTTTTTTGCTGTACATAGCCATTTCTTGCCCGAGCGTGGACGATAGTCGCAATATCAGCGGAGCAAGATTTCTTGCTAACAATCGTGATGATTGTTGCCGGGACGAACTCTTTGAAGTTCAGACCCCATAGGCAGCTTTTCTGCGCAAGCTTCCCCCTTTTGACAAGACGAACGTCATTGCTCGCTGCATTCATGCGCGACCAAGCAATGGCATATGGACAGATCTTTTTGACAAATTTCAATGACCTCGGCCTCGCCGAGCCTCTTCTTCGTGCCCTTGAAGCCGAAGGTTACACCACCCCTACTCCCATTCAGGCTCAGGGCATTCCCGTGGCCATGTCCGGCAAGGACATTCTGGGCATTGCCCAGACAGGTACAGGCAAAACCGCATCCTTCGTGCTGCCTATCCTCGACCGTCTGGCTCGCAACGACAAACGCCCGACCCCGAAATCGACCGAAGCCCTCATTCTAGCTCCGACCCGCGAACTGGTTGCCCAGATTGCAGAAAATATCCGCGCTTACAGCAAGCATATGCGCGTATCGGTCACGATTGTGGTTGGTGGCGTCAAACCAGGGCCTCAGATCCGCAAGCTGGCCAGCGGCAGCCATATCATCGTTGCCACCCCAGGCCGCCTGCTTGATCACATGAACAATGGCTATGTTTCCCTCAGCCAGACCAGTTATGTCGTGCTGGACGAAGCAGACCATATGCTCGATCTGGGCTTCATCCCCGACATTCGTCGAATCATGAAGCAGTTGCCCAAGAAGCGCCAGACGTCCCTCTTCTCAGCCACGATGCCGACCCAGATCAAGGCACTGGGGCGGGACTTCCAGAACAAACCGACGGAAGTGGCTGTAGCCACCGTTTCCCGTCCGATCGAACGCATCACCCAGAGCGTCCACCTGCTGGATCACGCATCCAAACGTCAAGCCCTGACAAAGATGCTCTCCGAAAAAGATGTCGAACGCGCCATCGTCTTCACCCGCACAAAACGCGGTGCAGACAGGGTTAGCCAGCATCTGCAAAAAGCAGGTCTTTCGGCGACCGCAATCCATGGCAACAAAAGCCAGGGACAAAGGGTCCGGGCGTTGGCAAGCTTTAAGTCGGGCGAAATAACCATCATGGTTGCAACGGACATTGCTGCGCGCGGTATCGACATTGATGATGTGTCCCACGTCTTCAACTTCGAGCTGCCTGAAGTACCGGAAGCCTATGTTCACAGAATCGGACGCACGGCTCGCGCCGGGCGCACCGGCACTGCTATTTCTCTCTGCGATCCGTCAGAAGCCAAGCTTCTAAGAGAAATCGAAAAGCTGATCGGCTCCAAATTGCATGCAGAGAAAAGCGACAGCTATTCGCCACTGGATGCGCAGGTTCCGGATACGCCTCCCAAAAGCGCAAACAGAAACCGCAATGGCAATCGGAATCAATCAGCCGAGCAGGTCCAGAAGGCTAAACCCCGCCGCAATGCACGCAAAAGTAAGCCTGCTGATCTTAAAGCCAACGAATCCTGGTCTCCACTGGATGGAGCGGCCAAAGAAGGCAAACCGACATTTGGCAAGAAAAAGCCACGTGGCAGCGCCAAACCTGACGGCTATATGAGTCGGAATCGGGGCGGCGCCTCCAATCGGCGCAAAGGCAACGGCCAAGGCAAAAATTCAGCCCCCAGACCAGCCGCTTTCGCCTGACACGAATAGCAACAATATAAATCAAGAAAATAGCAGCTTAGGGCTGCTATTTTTTTACCCAAAGCTTGCCACAACAAATTTTCTTGAGGAAAAAATAAAAAAAATCTATATAACAGGGGTTTGCATCTTGGCTTTTTAAAAAATAGACTAGATTTTTGACTCATTCAGCTTTATAAGAGGGTAGCTAATTGATTTCGTAATACTGTTCCTACCCGGCCAGCATTCGATGTTGATACTGCCGTGTCGCCGCATGTCGCGGGCGATGATACTACTTCAAGGAACAGAATTCCATGTCTACTGGTACCGTTAAATTTTTCAACACCACCAAAGGTTACGGCTTCATCGAGCCAGAAGAAGGCGGCAAAGACGCTTTCGTTCATATCTCTGCTGTTGAAAGATCCGGTCTCTCTACCCTGTCTGAAGGCCAGAAAGTTTCTTTCGAACTGGAAACCGGTCGTAACGGCAAAGAATCAGCTGTAAATCTGCAGTTGGTTGACTAATTCAGAGTTAAGGCCAGCATTATTTGATGCTGGCCTTAACTTTTTAGCGGGGGTAAACCGTGAACAGAAAAGACCGGCTCGCTGCCGAAAAGCTATTTTCCATGGGTGATAAGTCGCAAGATAGTGAACTGAGCGACTATGAATTAAAGACCAAAAAGGTCAGAGAGAAAAACGCCCGCCTCAAAGCGCTCCGTATGGCGCAAACTGACAAAAAGCAGTAACCAAGCTTCATTTAATCTCCATATGACCAGCATTCGATGCGGTCAGGCTTATAAAGTTGCCTTGGCGATTGTTTCGAGAGGAGCATCGCAAGGCATAAGCATGTTTAAACGCTCTCACTTTCTCAACAGCAGCTCAGTCTACGGCCGCTCTGTCTTCCTCCCCTCCTTCGCAGCATCGCCTATCCTGCATCGCAGCACCGTGTCAACCAGGCACCAGGTTGCTCTGCCGACTTGCTTGCATGATCATATCGAGCCAAGGGTTATGCCCCGCCTTCTCTCAAAGTTACAATAAACCTACGCATCAGAGAGAGAAAAACAAAAATATTCATCACTAAATTTTAACGATTATAAACAACCATAGTAGATATACTTTCGTTCTTTTAAAGAATAGAGTTCTACTATGACCAAAACAGTATTGATTACTGGTGGATCCGGATATATCGGAAGTACAATCGCTCATATTTTGGTCACACACGGCTTTAAAGTCGTAATAATCGATAGCCTCGACAAGGGATACATTCTAAATTCTCCCGAAAGCGCCTGCTTTTATAACGGACGAATTTCCGAAAAAGCATTATACGAGTGCATAAGATGCGAAATAGGAAAAATAGACGTCACAATTCATTGTGCATCTTACATTTCAGTTCCCGAGTCCGAAGTTGATCCCGTTAAATACATAACCAACAATGTCTCGGAATTTGTCGAGCTGTTGGAAAATCTTCCCATCATCGACTGCAAGCGCCTGATTTTCAGCTCTAGCGCGTCCATATATGGCAACAAACAGGGTGCCCTCAAGGAAACAAGCGCCATAGCGCCGCAATCAACCTACGCAGAAACCAAATGGCTATGCGAACAGATTGGCGGCTTGGCCGCAGAACAGGGGCCGCTACGCATCATCAATCTGCGCTATTTCAATCCGATTGGGACCCACCCGGATGGCTATTGTGGCCCTGGAGATTTGAATAGCGGCTCCTTGCTCAACGAGTTGACCAAAGCGATCCTATCCCGAACCCCTTTCCGGATTACGGGCACGGATTATGACACCCGCGACGGTTCAGGCATCAGAGACTATGTGGACGTAACCGATCTCGCCATGGCTCACGCAAAGGCATGCAATCTTTTTGACACGCTGATCGATGAAAGAGCCGCTCTGGATGGACCACATCGCACACGCGCCATTAATCTGGGATCTGGAGATGGAGTAACAGTCAAGGAGTTGATTGCCGCCGCAGAAAAGGCACTGGGCAGGAAAATCAGGACAAAAAAAGCCCCGCGACGCCCCGGTGACGTCGCGGGAAGCTATGCAGATGCATCTCTGGCAAAAGACCTGTTACAATGGCAAGCTTCAACGCCACTTGAAACAAGCATCTTGCGTCACATCGACTGGTGGCAACGACATAGGCATCAGCAGCCAGCGCCTACGCCGATCAGCCTTTCGTCATCGCGTCCAGATTCAGTTTCAACGTCGCACCAGCCTTGAAGGTCGCACTGCCTGACACAATGATGTCGGCACCCATATCACGCGCGATCGAGAAGGTTGAAGCATTGATGCCACCGTCAATGGCAATAAGCGGATCGACGCCCTGCTCCTTGGCCATAGCCTTCAATTCGGCAATTTTGTCGGCGATCACCTGATCAGGAGCACCACCCGGCCAGCCCGGATCAACTGAGATGAGCGTCACCATTTCCAGCAACCTCAGCACAGGCTTGAGGATGGCAACAGGCGTGCCCGGATTAAGCGCGACGGACCGCACAACCTTGCGGCCACTTTCACAGCCAGCAACCGGACCATCAAGAGCGACAAGGGCACGATGCAAATGGGTCATCCCCTCCGCATGCACATGAACAATGTCAGCCCCGGCAGCCAGATGAGCAGGAATCTGGGCCAGAGGATCAGCCACCATCAAATGCACATCCTTGAGCATCTTGGTCTTGCTGGCCTTGACCAGCCCCGGCCCAGATGTCATTTGCGGGCAGAAGACGCCATCCATGATGTCAAAATGCAGGAGTGAAACGCCAGCTTCTTCCAGTTCTGAAATTGCGGCACCATAGGCCATGGGGTTGGCGGCCATAAGGCCCACGCTGATATGCGGGCCATCCGTGCGGAGCCACTGGACGAGGGTTTCGCGGGAAGCGAGATCCTGTTGCGAAAGATCTGGCATCTATCTCTCCTGAATAGTCTCTTGAATCGGAATGGAACGGGAACCGAACGGCGTTAGCGAGGCAGCCAAACGCCGGTCAGAACCTTATGCGTGCGCGGGCCGGTCATGATGTCTTCCAGCTCGGCTTTCACCTTGAGATAATGCGGGGTCTGCTTGTGAGCCTTGACCGCCTCCTCATCTTCATAGGCTTCATAGATGGTGAATTTGGTCTCATCTTCAGGATCGCGCAGCACATCAAAGCGAATGCATCCCGGCTCCTTGATCGAGCCCAGATGATTGGGATGGAAGACGCGCAAAAAGTCATCAACGCGGTCTGCTTTAACTTGGATTTCAACGAGCGTTACATGCATGGATCTGTCCTCACAGGGTAAAGATGGGAAGAAAGAGGGCAAAGGGAAACCAAAGGGGCGTACCCCTTTGGCTCATAATTTTCAAAATTTATCGGACCGATTAGAAGTCGAAGTCGTCGATATTGTCTTTGGTGAAGACCTGACGTTCCGGCAGGATCATGATGCCATTACCGTCTGCTTCATAGTCGTAACCCTGAACACTGTTCGGGCTTACTTCAACGGTGCCCATGCCAGGAACTTCCAGTTTGTCGCCGACATTCATCGGGCCATCCTGAACCAGTTTGTTAGCTGCATAGATGGTCAGAGCACCCTGTTTCGTTACGTCCCAAAGGCCGAACTGTTTAACAGTGTCGCGTTTGACATATGGACGCATTACGTTCGGAGTGGAGAAACCAACGATGGTAACATCACCAGCGCGTTTCAGGTTTTCAGCGGCCTGAGCTGCTGCTGGCAGTGCGTTTGCATCTGGGCAAAGCATAACATCCAGATCAGGATAAGCCTGAAGGATACCTTCTGCGGTCTGCAGGGATTTCTGAGCGTCATTATAACCATACTGGGTGGTTACGATTTCCCAGCCAGGATATTTCTCGGCAAGCACTTCCTTGGCGCGTTTCACCCAGGCATTCTGGTCGGTAACGGTCGGGCTTGAATAGAAGAAAGCAACTTTGGCTTTTTCTTTGGAAACCTGATCGGTAGCCATTTTGACGAGCATTTCACCCAACTGATTAGGCGTGCCCTGGTTGATGTAGATGCTGCGGCATTCCGGGTTTGTATCAGAATCCCAGGTCAATACTTTCACGCCGCGTTTCATGGCGCGTTTCAGAGCCGGGCAAAGGCCGTCGGGAGACGTTGCACCAATAGCGATGGCGTCATAACCCTGGTTTACGAAGGTATTGATATACTGAACCTGACCGGAAACGGATGGTTCGGTCGGACCGTCGTAAGTAACGGTAATCCCCAGATCCTTACCAGCAGCAACAGCGCCCTGACCACCAGAGTTGAAGAAGCCAACGCCAACCATTTTCGGAATGAAGGCGATTTTGGCATCAGCAGCCATTGATGGGGTCATCATGCAGGTTGCGGCAACGCCGAAAGCCAATGCTGCGGAAATTTTTCCAAGATGTTTCATATTTCTACTCCCAAGTTAATCCTCGTTACGCCAGCGGAGATATGAGAGACCTCCGCCGACAACCTCCCTAGAAATGCACTGGATCAGGCTTTTTGCTTGCCAGTGCTGTTGAGAACACGCCACAGTTGGAAATAGGCGCGTCCGATTTCGCTCAGGCTGCGCATCGCGACAACCACCACCAGCAGAGCCCCGGAAAGAGCGCTTGCGATATGGCTGGAAACCCCGATGATTTGCAGGCCTGTTTGAAAATACCCGACTACAAGCACAGCCAGTGCCGTACCCAAGATGGTGCCAGAACCGCCATAGATACTCGTTCCTCCCAGAACGACGGCGGTGATGGCCGGCATCAGAGCATCCGAACCAAAGTCCGAACGAGCCGAGCCGAAATAGGATGCCAGAACCAGACCGGAAAGCGCTGCCATGATGCCGGTCAGGGCATAGGCGATGGTCAGCGTGCGGAATTGTGGAATACCGGCATAGCGCGTTGCGCGTGGATTCTGACCAATCAGATAGATGTAGCGACCAAAGCGGGTCCGATGCAGCAACACCATGAAGACAACCGTTGCGATGAGGAAAATCACCAGCGGGAACGGCATTCCCATGACTTCAAGGTTGGCCAGCTCGACAAAGCTGTCGTCAAAGCCGGAGATGCCTTCATAGCCGGATGCTCCACCAAGGCCGGAAAGAACCAGCGACGCCCCCGAGTACAGGAAGCTCGACCCGAGCGTGATAACCAGTGGGTTGACTTGAGCAACCTGAATAGCCACAGAGTTGATGATGCCGGTGATGGCACCTGCGCCCAGCGCACAGAAGCAGGCAACCCAGATATTGACGCCAGCAACCCAAAGCAGACCGAGCGTGATGGCCGAAAGGCCCATCACAGCACCGATGGAAAGATCGATACCACCGGTGATGATGACCAGAGTCAGAGCCAGAGCTACGATCCCCACATGAATGAAGTCACTGGTTGAATAGAGCAGTGTACTGACATTGAGGAAAGCAGGATTGATCGCACCAAAGAACAGGATCTCCACGACCAGGATCAGTGCCAGAACAGCTTCCCAACGTTTGAACAAGCCTAAGGATTTCATGCTCTTGACTCCTTGGAATGGGCTGCAACCGCCGTCTCGTCAGTGCCGGTGACCCGGGCACCTGAAACGGGTGCATCTTTGGTCGCATGAGCGGCAGAAGCATTGATGGACGCTTCGTCTGGCTCAAGGAACTTGCGATATTTCTGGTAGCGCAGAGACTGCGCCATGGCTTCGCGGATGCGTCCATCACCGATGAGCACGATCAGCAGGATTGCGCCGGCAATCATGTCATTCCAGTAGGCATCAAAGCGCAGCATGACCAGAACCGAGTCGATCGCCGTCATGAAAAAGGCACCGAGCGCCGCACCGATAACCGTACCGGTGCCGCCCAACAGGCTGACGCCACCAAGAACACCAGAAGCAATGGCGCGCATTTCCATGCCGTTACCAGCAGTGTTCGGAATGAAACCGATCTGAGCGGCGAAGATAATGCCAGCCAGCGCGGAGAGGATGCCGTTGATCGCATAAGCGGTCAGCTGCACGGTGTTGACGCGGATACCAAGCAGACGGGCCCCTTCCCTGTTGTCACCAACAGCAAAGATTGCATGCCCGAAAGCGGTGTAGCGCAGGAATATATGCGCCGCTGCCAACAGGAACAGAACCAGCCAAGCGAACGGAGACAGGCCAAGGAACCAGGCATGAGACAATCCCTTGAAGGCTTCAGGCAGACCTTCGATCCAACTGCCGCCCGTGGTCAAATGGACACAGCCACGGAAGAAACCCAACGTACCCAGCGTTGCCACAATGGCAGGCACCCGAAGAATGGCCACCATGAATCCGTTGAACAAACCGCAAAGCAGTCCGACAAACAGGGCAATGCCTATGGCGGGAACGATACCGAGACCATCATTCATGCAGACGCCTGCGATAGCCGCAGCCAGCCCCATAATGGACCCGACAGACACATCAAGCCCTCTGGTGGCCATCACCATGGTCGCGCCAATTGCCAGCACGAACAAGGTGAGTGAGTTGCTGTAGATCGAAAGAAGCGTCTCGACTTTGAGATAAGACGGATCAGAAATGGCGAGAATGGCCAGAAGCATCACGATAATGATGGCAACCGAAGCCTCGCGGTTATTTTGCAGAAAACGTATCATCAGGATGCTTTCGCCTCCTCTGTACTCACACCGAAGGACATCTGCGCGATGGCATCCACCGTGATTTCATCCCCTTCGAGTTCGCCCGTGGGGTAGCCATGAGCCATGGTCAGCACACGATGGCTCAATCGCTGGATCTCGTCATGGTCGGAAGAAATCATCAAGATGGCGACGCCACTGTTGGCCAGATCGTCAATGATGCTGTAAATGTCAGCACGAACTGCCACATCCACGCCACGGGTCGGTTCATCAAGAATAAGAACGCGCGGCTTGGCAGCGAGGCATTTTGCCAGCAGGATTTTCTGTTGGTTACCACCAGAAAGCGTGCGTACCGCTTGTGAAGACGTCGCGCAGACAATTCCGAGTTCTTTTACATATTTCTGAAAACGCTCTTCTTCCTGTTTCAGCTGTAGCCAGGAAGGCTCGCGGTGCAAGACAAGCGAAGAGGCATTCCAGCTCAGGGGCGCATCGACAAACAGGCCACTGGTCTGACGATCTTCAGGCAGATAGACAAGCCCCAGATCAAGGCTGGCCTGCGGATCGGTATGCGTTGCATCCTGCCCGCCGATCAAAACCTTGCCGCGCGCAGCCTTGCGGATGCCATAGATGGTTTCTGCCATCTCTGTACGCCCAGAGCCAACAACGCCAGCCAGACCAAGAATTTCGCCTTCATGCAGCGAGAAGCTCAGATTGGCAAAACCTTCACCGCACAGATTGTCAACTTCGAGGACAACCTTACCATGATGGGTCTGCTGATGACGCTCGCCCAGAACATTTTCACTGCCGCCCTCAACCTTTGTCATGGCCCGAACGATTTCAGCATCGGTATAGGACTTTGGTGGCCCAGCCATGACAACGCGACCATCGCGCAAGATACTGACAATATCCGCGATTTCGCGAATTTCATTCAGCTTGTGGCTAATGAAGAAGATCCCCACCCCTTGTGCGGCCAGAGCGCGCATACGATCGAACAGCAGCTTCACTTCACGGGGGGTCAGTGCAGATGTCGGTTCGTCAAGAATGAGAATTTGTGCATCGCGGATCAAGCCGCGCAGAATTTCGACCATTTGCTGGTCGGCAACTTCCAACTGACCTGCCGGAGATTGCAGATCCATATTGGTGCCAATCTCTTTGGCCAGCTCGACCAGACGCGTGTGCAGGGCAACACGATTGCCTTTCATGTTCATGAGAACATTTTCTTCGATGCTGAGATTGGGAAAAAGCAATGGCTCCTGGGGAACCATATGGATGCCCATTTGGCGCGCCAAGACCGGGGTCAGTTTGTTGGCATGCTGACCATTGATGTAAAGATCACCCTGGTCAACACCATGTAGACCGGCAATGATGCGCATAAGCGTAGATTTGCCCGCCCCGTTGCCTCCCAGAAGGGCGTGAATTTGGCCGGACTCAAGAACAAGATCAACACCTTTAAGAACAGTTACATTCCCAAAAAACTTCCAGATGCTATCTGCTTTAATGAGCTGTTTGCGTTGGCCAGACGGCTTTGGATCCGTCATAACTGAAGCGCTCCTCAATCACTCTATTTTGTGCGGCTTCATGCCGCTTCCTCCCTCTGCGGCCCCGTCCCGGAGGTCGCAGAGTCAAGTGCGTTTTACGCATGCAGATCAGGCGGAAGCCTTTTCTGCCTCATAGAGTTCGAAGGCCTTTTCTGGCTTTTCACCATCGTGAACGATGGCACGAATTGCCTTGATCATGCCGACAGGACTATCGGATTGGAAGATATTTCGTCCCATGTCCACACCATGTGCGCCCTGGTCGATAGCCTTGTAAGCCATGGTCAGCGCGTCCATTTCAGGCAGTTTCTTGCCACCAGCAATCACGATCGGAACCGGGCAACCGGCAACGACTTTTTCAAAACCTTCTTCGATGAAGTAGGATTTGACGATATGGGCGCCGAGCTCGGCACAGATACGTGTTGCAAGGGAGAAGTAACGCTGATCACGTGCCATATCTTTACCGACGCCGGTAACAGCCATTGTCGGAATGCCGTAGCGGTTGCCGGTATCGATCAGTTTGACCAGGTTGGCCAGAGACTGATGCTCATATTCAGCACCGACATAAACGTTGGTGGTGATAGCAGATGCATTGAGGCGGATAGCGTCTTCAATATCAACTGCAACCAATTCGTTGGACAGTTCCGTCAAAACGCTCATACCACCCGAGCAGCGCAGCACAACAGGTTTGCGAATGTCTGCCGGCATGGTCGCACGCAGGCCACCACGGGTGCACATTAGCACGTCTGTATATTCAGCAAGCGGACGGATCGTCAGATCAAGACGTTCCAGACCGGTAGCTGGCCCCTGAAAATAGCCATGGTCAAAAGCCAACATGACCGTATTATTGCTCTTTTTCTGGAAAATGCGAGCCAAACGGTCCTGCATACCCCAATCAAGTGCATTGGACCCTCTTACTGGGAATGGCTTGGTTTCTACTGGAACATCAACGCCGAAGTCCTTGCCTTCTTTAATGTCATCGATATCAGCCATGAATTTCCTCCGTGTTAAAGTCGACATGGTGATGCTAGGTGGCACCATCTCAATGTGTCCCAAGGCGTTCACATGAACAGAACGCCATCAAATTCTCATAAAAGCTAAGCGCAGTAGCTGTGTTCTGTCAACCCAAATTCGGCGTCATATGTTTTGTCGGTGGACATATGATCATTCATTTTGATACCACCTTTTGCGTACAACTTTAGTTATCATTATGTAATATATACATATTTATAGCTTTCTAGTGCAATTCTAAATAAAAGAAAATTTTTATGCGCGAAGAAAGGGTTGATCACAATGCAGTTATGTGATCATATGAACGCACACTTCATCAAATCATCAGACATGTGATCACAATGAGCGACGACAGCAAATTTGAACATCATGATGCCGAACTACTGAGCCGCGTGGCATGGTATTATTATCATGACGGAATGACCCAGAGTGAGATCGGGAACATCCTTAATCTGTCTCGCATCAAGATTTCCAGAATGTTGGAAAAGGGTCGCAAGATGGGATTGATTCATATTCATATCAATTCCAGCTATGGCGGATGCTTCGAACTAGAAGGTCGTTTGCAGCAACTATTCGGCTTACAAGAAGCCCGAGTCATTCCTGCAGACGACGGTGAGCATTCAACCGAACGCATAGCAGAAGCCGCCAGTCAATATCTGATGGGCAAACTGAACAATGCCGACCTCCTCGCAGTGGGCTGGGGCGCGACAGTGATGGGTGCCCTGCAAAGGCTGGCACAAACCCTGTCTCACAGAGATATCTCGCTGGTCAGCCTCACCGGTGGTGTCGCCGCCTATATAGAAGGTGTCGCGACAGGCCGCACGGCCCAGAATGTCCATCTGATTCCTGCCCCCTTGATGGTTTCCAGTCAGGAACTGGCCGAAAGCCTGAGGAGCGAGCGCCATGTTGTCGATGTGATGGACATGGCCAGAACAGCCAATTATGCGCTTGTTGGTGTCGGCTCCGTCGCCAATCAGGCCACCTTGATCACCTCCGGTTATGCAACCGGATCTCAGTTTGAGGCCTTCCGGCGCCAGGGCGCTGTGGGAGACCTCATTGCAATTTTCTATGACAAAGATGGCAATGTTCTCGATTTGCCTTTTCACGACAACCTTATCGGTCTGGATCTCCAGGCCTTGCGGGAAATTCCCAATGTTGTCGCGGCAGCCTGCGGGCAAACAAAGGTCGAGGCCATTAGAGCTGCTGCCCGCGGTAAGCACTTTAATGTGCTCATTACCGATGAGCCGACAGCTCTCGCCATAATTGAGGGAGAGAGTCATGACACAGAAAGAGGGATACGTTCTGGCGATTGATGCCGGAACTGGTAGCGGCCGAGCGGTCATTTTTGACAGCGCAGGCCATCAGATCGCAGTGGGTCAGGAGGAATGGACCCATCTTAGCGATCCGAAATATCCCGGCTCCATGGAGTTCGACTGCAAAGCCAACTGGAAACTGTTGAGCAAATGCGTCCGTGAAGCACTGACCAATGCCGGCCTGAAAGGGCCAGACATCCGCGCCGTGAGTGCCACCAGCATGCGTGAAGCCATCGTCACCTATGACAAGGATGGCGGCGAGCTCTGGGCCTGCGCCAACGTGGATTCCCGCGCTTCGGCTGAAGTGCACGAGTTGCAGGCCAAAAGCCCGGAGCTTGAGCGCTATGCCTATTCCATTAGCGGACAGAGCTTCGCATTGGGAGCCATTCCGCGCCTGAAATGGCTCGAAAAGCATCTGCCAGACGTCTATGCCAATATGGCAACCATGTCGATGTTGTCAGACTGGATTCTGGCGCGCCTGTCCGGCGTCATCTCCTCCGACCCGTCCAATGCAGGCACAACAGGCATATTCTCACTGGAAACCCGCACATGGGATCTGGAAATTGCCCGCCGTGCCGGTATCCGGGATGATATCTTCCCTCCTGTTGTTGAAACAGGTACCCCCATTGGCAAGGTAACAGCTGATGCAGCCGAAGAAACCGGCCTTGCAGAAGGCACGATTGTTGTCATGGGCGGCGGCGACGTACAGATGGGGGCCTTGGGGCTTGGGGTTTCCCGCCCCGGACATGCAGCAGTCTTGGGCGGCACCTTCTGGCAGGAAGTTGTCAATATCCCCGAACCGATTGCCGATCCGGACATGCGCATTCGCATCAACCCTCATGTGGTGCCGGGCGTCAGCCAGGCCGAAGGCATTGCCTTCATGGTGGGCATGACCACACGCTGGTTCCGCGACGCCTTCTGTCAGGAAGAAATGCGCATCGCAAAGGAACGGGGCACCGACGCCTATGTACTTCTGGAAGAAGCCTCGGCCAAAGTGCCGGTTGGTGCCAATGGCATCATCCCCATTTTCAGCGACGTGATGAATTTGGGTGCCTGGTATCATGCCGCGCCTTCCCTGCTCAACCTGTCTCTCGATGCCAGCAAATGCGGCAAGCCGGAAATTTTCCGGGCCATTCAGGAAAACGCGGCCATTGTTGCCTCCGAGAATCTCAATCTCGCAGCCAATCTGGCAGGGGTTCAGCTTGATGAACTTGTTTTCGCAGGCGGCGCCTCGAAAGGCAAGCTTTGGGGCCAGATCCTCGCTGATGCGGTTGGGCTCCCGGTCAAGGTGCCGGAAGTCACCGAAGCGACAGCCTTCGCAGGCGGACTGGCCGCGTGGGTCGGCCTTGGTGTCTACAGTTCGCTGCCCGAAGCGGCAGATGCCACCGTACGCTGGGCCCGTCGCATTGAACCGGATACCGAGAAGCACTCCCTCTATACGGAGTTGGCAGACCGCTGGCGTCAGGCTTACGCCCCTCAGCGCGCACTGGTCCAGAACAAAGTGACGCAATCCATGTGGAAAGCTCCGGGGCTTTAACCACGAACTCAAGGATCCTCAGCTCTCAAGGGCTGTTGACCTGACCATACAAAAAAGGCATGGCGGCAGCCGATTTCTCCGTCATGCCCATTCAGTCGGCCCAGAATACGTGGCCAAATAAAAACACGAAAGCATTCCCTGACGAGAGACCATCTGGTGGGTCAGGATGGATGCCAAAGAAAGAGGCTACGTTTTCTATTTGAAATAGGCGTAGGCGGAACCATGTTCAAAACAAAAGAAGGCGATCACTCATACCGTTTCGAAGACCACGGGCCTAAATATCTTCAGCGCGGCCCAAGATCCGACATCGGCGTTGTCACCTTGCAGCCCGGCCAGCATTTCGCGACTCACAAGCATAGCGTGATCGAGGAGAATTTCCTCACGATCGAGGGCGAAGTGCATATGTATGTGAACGGCGAATTGCACAAACTCGGTGTCGGGGATTTCCTCCGCTGCGATCCGGGCGAAGCGCATTATGTGATCAACAAGGGAGAAACGCCTTGGAAAGCGGTCTTTATCAAGGCCCCATACAATCCCACCGACGGCACCCCGATAGAATGGGAACCGGGTGACGACCCGTCCGTATTTGCGTCCATCTGAAATACACAAGGCGAGCGCGGACATCAAATGGCACGATCTCGATCTCTCCCCCGCCTGCCGCGCTCGTTACTTACACAATTGTAACTTTGGAATCCTCCCTGAAAGAGAGTACCCTTCATCCCAAGTGATGAGATGAGGGGTACCCTCATTTTTTATTTCCTAAGCCGGGTTTGAAACAAAACATAAGCGGACATTCCCAGCTCTCCCCTTCCCCAAGCAAGATACCTGCCCGCAAGGAGGCTCACCCAATCTTGCCTCTTTCCAAGAAAGGAAGATCAGTCATGAAAGGTGTTCTTTCCATTCAGTCCCATGTGACCTATGGCCATGCTGGCAATAGCGCCGCAGTTTTTCCGATGCAGCGCATGGGTCTGGAGGTTTGGCCGATCCACACGGTCCATTTTTCCAACCATACCCAGTATAATCAGGGCTGGACCGGCAAGGCAGTCGCTGGAGAGGCCATTGCCGAGATATTCGACGGGCTGGAAAAGATTGGCGTCCTCGAGAATATCCGGGCAATCGTCACCGGCTATCTGGGCGATGCATCCCATTGCGATGTAATCGCCAACATTGTCAAGAAGGCCAAGGCCGCCAATCCCGATTGTCTTTATCTGTGTGATCCGGTGATGGGCGACCCGGAAAAAGGCTGCATCGTTAGTGATGGTGTCGCGGAAAGCCTTGTCGGCACCCTTATGCCCATGGCCGACATTCTGGTGCCAAACCAGTTCGAACTGACACGTTTTGCCGGTCAGGACATTCACAGTATGGAAGACGCGGTAGTTGCCTGTGAAAAGGCGCTGGCTCTGGGGCCGAATCTCGTGCTTGCCAAGCATCTACACGGTGTGAAGGGCGATCAGTTCTCCATGCTGATGGCATCGAACCAAGGCAACTATCTGGCCCAGCGCCCTCACCTGACCTTCCCAAGGGAGCCAGTGGGCGTCGGCGACATGATCTCGGCAACATTCCTTGCCGGATTGATCAATGGCCTTGAAGCGCAGCAAGCGCTGGAACATTGCAACAATGCGGTATTTGGCATTTTGGAAGAAACCGCAGCATCCAACCAATGGGAGCTTCAGCTCATTGCTGGACAGAAGCAGTTTGAAACCCCGTCAAACAGTTTCAAGGTTGCCCAGCTCTAAAGGCCTCTGCTCCATTTAAAGGCCCCAACAACAAATGCCCGTCTCACATTCTGAGTCGGGCATTTTCTATTGCATTTCTCCCTCGCACCACGGTCAAAGCCAAAGCCCTTCGGCCCACCAAGACACAGAGTCACGCCCACTCAGCCCAGAGGAAAAAGCGCGTGAACCATTGTAACAGCAACAGGAATAGTGAAGAAGGAGAGCATTGTTGCGACGAAAACCGCAGCAGCTGCCCGCTGCCCCAGTTGATAGGCCTCAGCAAAAATCGGATATATACTCATCATCGGCACACTGGCAAACAGAATGGCCCCTATGGCAAATTCCGGTTCAATTGTCGGAACAAACACCATAATCGATACGAAAGCCATTAGGGGATGCACAACGAGCTTGAAAATAAAGACGAGCGAGATATCGCCCCGCATGCCTTTGAGGCGAAGCCCAACCAGTGATCCGCCAATCACGAAAAGAGCAGTTGGGCTTGCAACGGCCGAAAGGAGCGTCAGGGCCTTTTCGACTGGTCCAGGCAAAACCACACCGGAAAGGGAAATAGCCAGCCCCAGCACGATGCCGATGATGATCGGGTTCTGAATCAGCCGGGAAAGAATCTGCCGGATGATACCAGACAGGCGTGCGCTTTTTTCACTTCCGGCATCCGCCAACATAAGAGACATCGGAATGATGATGATATTTTCAACCAGAAAATTCAGCGCCATACAGATCGCACCAAGCGGACCGATGATGGCAGACACCACAGGATACCCGATATAGGCGCTGTTGGAGACGCTCGTCCCCATGCCGTAGATGGCGCTTGTCGAAAAATCCTTCTTCAGCACATAGCGCCCGCAAAGTGTGGTCAGCCAGAAGGAGGCAATCGACCCACCGCCATAGGCGATCAGATAGCTCCAATTGAGAATTTGTCCGATGGGATGGCTCTGAAAGGCTACAATGATGAGGGCAGGCATGGGAAAATAGAGAACAAAACGCCCAATACTCGCTATATCGGTCGGGCTGACAAGCCTGAAATAGGCAGCCAGATACCCCACACCAATAAGGAGGAAGATTGGCAGGGTGATGCTAAGAATATTGGTCATGATCTCTATTCGAGGCGGGTTATCGAAAAGACGCAGTGAGGTACGCACACAATCGGGCACGCAAAGAAGCGCAAACGGAAAGGCAGGCCAACAACAAAAAAGGCTGCCGAAGCAACCTTTTGTTTCCAAAGAGGAAATTCTGTTTTCCAAGAGAAAACTTGGTGCGGCCGAGAAGACTCGAACTTCCACGGGAGTTACCCCACAGCGACCTCAACGCTGCGCGTCTACCAATTCCGCCACGGCCGCAAACCGTGTTTTGATCAAGGATATTTCCTTGTTGGTGGCGTGTAACTATCAAATAAGATTTGCCCGCACAAGCGTTTAAGATGGAGATCAACAACAAATGTGGAAAGTTGATGACAAAGTGCGGAGATTTTCCTAGACAGCGAAATTTTACGCATAATCAAGCGCATAAAAAGGATGAAAAACTACCCGTTTACGCGATGGATGCCGCGAAGTGGACGCCAGTCAGGGCTACGCATCAGAACCCGCGTAATCGAAATTCCCACCTTTTCACCGCGCAGAATCACCTGTCCATGAGCCACCGGGATATCATTGGCCAAAATCAGGCAATCATCCTCTTCATGCGCGTCAAGTTCGATGACGGCACCACGCCCCATACGCAGGAGCTGATGAATCGGGATTTCTGTTGTGCCGAGCACGACAGATATATTAATCGATATGGAATCTAGATTAGCCACGATGTACCCTTCCGTGCTACCCACGGATTGACTATGTAAGACATTAACAGAGTGTTACCTTCTTTGGTAAATGAAATATTAACAAAAAAGCGCAAATCAAGAGCCGACCAAACCGGACCACAGATCAAACGACCATGACAAGCAATAACGACGATAACAATTCTATTGATCCGACCAACAGTCCTTCAACTCCAATGATGACAAGCACAGGCGAATCTGTCGATTGGATTATTTCAGATCGGCTGATTCCCTATCCCGATGCAATGGTCTTCATGGAAAACAGGATTGCCGCGATTGCCAAGGGAGAGGCAAACGAATGTGTCTGGCTTTTGGAGCACCCTCCTCTTTATACCGCTGGGACCAGCGCCAATCCGGCAGATCTGGTTGCTCCGGATCGCTTTGACGTTTTCACCACGGGGCGCGGCGGACAATATACCTACCATGGTCCGGGTCAGCGCATCGCCTATGTCATGCTGGATTTGAAACGCCGCCGTCAGGACATCCGCTTGTTTGTCGAAAGCCTTGAGGCCTGGATCATCAACACGCTGGCAGAGCATAATATCAAGGGCGAACGCCGCAAAGACCGCGTCGGGGTATGGGTTGCACGCCCGGAAAAAGGCACCGACGTTGAGGACAAGATCGCAGCCATCGGTATTCGCGTGCGCAAGTGGGTCACCTTCCACGGCATCAGTCTCAATATCGAGCCGGATCTGGATCACTATAGTGGCATCGTCCCCTGTGGCATCGCCAAGCATGGAGTTACAAGCTTTGTTGATCTGGGTTATCCGGTAGCCATGCCTGATGTCGACATGACGCTGAGAGAGGAATTTGAACAGCTTTTCGGCCCTACGGTGCGCTAGTCCGGGAATTCCCTTCACAGCAGCAATCGCAAAAAAGAGAAACCCGGCTCAAAGCCGGGTTTTTCATGGCCAGTTCAAACCAGCACCTTGTTTATCTTGGCCAGTCAGGCTGCGTCGCTGTTGGCAGATGCAAATTCCATCATCACGGTATCCACTGCCAGACTATCTCCTGCGGAAACCAGAATCTCGGAGACGACGAGATCCCGTTCGGCCCGCAACACATTTTCCATTTTCATGGCTTCCACCGTGGCGAGAGCTTCGCCCGCCTGAACCTTCTGCCCCTCCTTTACCGCGATCGAAACCACCAGCCCGGGCATCGGGCAAAGAAGCAGGTTGGATGTATCCGGCGGGATACGCTTTGGCAAAATCGCATCCAGCTCGGCGACATGCGGCCGCATCACCTTGATCTCCTGTTTCACGCCCTTGTGGATCAGAATGTAGGAATTGAGCCCTCTACGCACCTGAACAATCAACTCTTTGCCACCGATGACCCCGCACCAAAGCTTCCAGCCCGGCGCCCAATCGGAAAGCACCGAGGTGACATGACCATCCGGCAAGGCAAGATCCATATCAATCGGGGTGGTTGGGTTGCCGCCGCGATAGCGAATGGGAATCCTCTTGTGCTTGTCAAAAACGGCAATCCAATGCTCATGCATCTGCATGGAATCCAGTTTGCGCTTGTCCTTGAACCGATGCAGACGATCATGCATCACAAGCTCCATGGAGGTGGCGACACAGGCAAGGGCCAATTCTGTTTCGGCGTCCCATTGCCCCCCTTCAAATCCATCGGGATATTCTTCGGCAATAAATCCGGTCGTGATGTCGCCCGAACGCCATTTTTGATGCTCCATCAGTGCGGTAAGGAACGGAATATTATGCTCGATACCATCAATGATAAAGGCGTCCAGCGCCCGTGACATATGATCAATCGCAGATATCCGATCCGGCCCATGGGTGCAGAGCTTGGCAATCATCGGATCATAGAACATGGTGATTTCCGAGCCCGCCTCCACGCCCGTATCATTGCGCACGGTCAAGCCATCTGCGGTGCCTTCAAGCGGCGGTCGATAGTCCACAAGACGTCCGATGGAGGGCAGGAAATTGCGGAGCGGATCTTCGGCATAAATGCGGGCTTCCACTGCCCAGCCATTGATTTTCACATCCTCCTGCGCCATAGCCAGTGGCTCGCCGTAAGCGATGTGTATCATCTGCTCGACGAGATCCACGCCGGTGATCAGTTCGGTTACCGGATGCTCCACCTGCAGGCGCGTATTCATTTCAAGAAAATAGAAATTCTTGTCCTTGTCGACGATAAATTCCACTGTTCCGGCGGAGTGATAGCCAACAGCCTTGGCCAAGGCCACCGCTTGCTCGCCCATGGCCTTACGGGTCGCCGGATCAAGGAAGGCCGACGGAGCTTCTTCGATGACCTTCTGGTTCCGGCGCTGGATCGAGCATTCACGTTCGTTGAGATATATGGCATTGCCATGTTTGTCTGCCAGCACCTGAATCTCTATATGGCGCGGACCGACCACGAATTTTTCAATGAAGCAGCGATCATCGCCAAAGGAGGACTTCGCCTCGGATTTCGCCCGCTCGAAGCCTTCCGCGGCTTCCGCTTCATCCCATGCGATGCGCATCCCCTTGCCGCCACCGCCAGCTGAGGCCTTGATCATCACGGGAAACCCGATGTCACGGGCGACTTCCACCGCCTCATTGGCATCTTCGATGACGCCCATGTGACCGGGCACCGTGGACACCTTGGCCTCCAGCGCGAATTTCTTGGATTCGATCTTGTCCCCCATGGCCTCGATGGCTCCAGGAGGCGGACCGATAAACACGATACCGGCCAGTTCCAACGCTTTACAGAAAGCGGCATTTTCCGACAGAAAGCCATATCCGGGATGCACGGCTTCTGCACCGACCTCCTTGCAGACTTCAATGATCCTGTCCCCCAGCAGATAGGATTGGGTCGCTGGCGGAGGCCCTATATGCACGGCCTCATCTGCCATTTGCACATGCATGGCATCCTCGTCCGCATCTGAATAAATGGCGACGGTCTTGATGCCCATTTTCTTGGCTGACTTGATGACACGGCATGCAATTTCACCGCGGTTTGCAATCAGAATTTTTTCAAACATGACAATCCTGCTTTTGTCCTCTTCCCCCCGCGCGCCCTCAAATCGGGCGCTTCGGACCATTCGGATTGGATCACTGCCTAACAGCTTGTCTGTCGGTCTCGACCCGGCGGAATGCATCTACGTAGAACTTTGTAAATCGCGGTGATGGCAGTGACAATTCGGACCATCGAAGGAATGGCAGAAAATCAGTTATATTTCTGATAGTTACCCGAATATCATGAGACTATTTGATAAGATTCTTAGTTGCACAACCGCGCAAAAATAGAATAAACAGAAGCCACTCGCATGGCTTTGCCTCACAACATGAATATTGTTATGCATGGCATAAAATCACAATGCGTGACACCGAAGGCGCCAAGGCAATGAAACAGACTTCTTCTCCGCTCCCTCTTTCTCCACTCACGCTGGGCCCGATCCATTGGACACCGGCCCAACCGCCGCTCATCATGGGCATTATCAATGTGACGCCGGATAGTTTTTCCGATGGCGGACGCTTTCTGGCCGAGCAGAATGCTTTGGACCATGCCAGACAGTTGGCTAACGAAGGCGCGCAGATACTCGATATCGGAGGGGAATCAACACGCCCTGGCGCAGATCTGGTGGTCGAGCAAGAAGAGCTGGACCGCGTCATTCCGGCCATCAGAGGCATCGCTGCAGCCGATCTTGGTCGGGCCATCTCCATTGATACCTACAAGGCCCGCGTCGCCGACAAGGCGCTGGCGGCCGGCGCCCATATCGTCAATGATGTGTGGGGCCTACAGCGCGAGCCGGACATCGCCAAAGCCGCAGCCGACCATCATGCACCGGTCATCATCAATCACTGGGAGAAAGAGCGCCAAAGCGATATCGACATCATGGAGCAGATGAAGCGATTCTTTGACCGCTCCATCGAGATCGCCCTCAAGGCCGGGGTCAAGCCAAGAGAAATCATTCTCGACCCCGGTTTTGGCTTTGCCAAAGATGCGGCAGAAAATATCGAAATTTTGGCTCGACTTGAACAATTGTGCGATTGGGAGTATCCAATATTGATTGGCACGTCACGAAAGAGATTTATCGGCAGCTTGACCGGTCGGGAGGAACCACGGGATCGGGTCTTCGGCACCGTCGCCTCAAATGTGATTGCCCTGATGAAGGGGGCCGCCATTTTCCGCGTGCATGACGTCGCAGCACACAAAGATGCGCTCGCCGTTGCACACGCCGTTTACGACCAACAACGGACCTGACCCGATGGATCGCATCATCCTCCGAGACCTCGCATTCTTTGCCTATCACGGTGTTTTTGAAGAAGAAGCCACCCTCGGGCAGCGTTTCTATTTCGATCTGGATTGTTATCTGGACATGCGCCCGGCCGGCCAGAGCGACGATGAAACAAAGACCGTGCGCTACGATTTTATCGTCAAGCGCCTGGCAGATATCGTCCAGAACCAGCGTTTCAAGTTGATTGAAGCTCTGGCCGAAGCGGTAGCCAAGGATCTGTTGACCCAGTTTCCGCAATTGCAACAGGTCAGGATCAAGGTTCGTAAACCGGAAGCCCCCATCCCCGCGATCATCAAAGACATAGCAGTGGAAATTACCAGAGACCGCAAGGATTATGCATGATGAACGGCACGTCACCGGAAACTGAGGTGTATATCTCGCTGGGCGGCAATATTGGGGATCCGGCGATCACCATTGAAGACGCCCTTTCGACCCTTTCCTCCCAGAAAGGCGTGCGGGTTATGTCCCGCTCGCCTTATTACATTACTCCGCCATGGGGCAAAACCGATCAAGCCGAATTCATCAATGCCTGCGCCCTCATCAAGACGACACTGCCCGCAAGCGAATTGCTCGCGGTCTGTCTTGCCGTTGAAAAGAGCATGGGGCGCATCAGGGGTGAGCATTGGGGTCCGCGCATCATCGACATTGATTTGCTGACTTATGGGGATCAGGTGATAGATGAGGATAAGCTGAAAATCCCTCACCCCTTTATCAACGAACGCGCCTTTGTGCTAGTGCCCTTGCGCGATCTCGCGCCAGACTTCTCCCTGAATGGCCAATCGATTGATTCCATGCTGGAAAATCTGGACGTGACAGGCATCAGCCTGCTTGATAAACATAAGTGAAATCACCAAGCGGACACTTGTTCGCAACCTCCCTTTCTTCCAGAGGACTATTTTCACCTCGACGACTTCGCCAGAAGCCTTGCGCCGCAAGACCTCTGGCCTCCTCATCCATTTGCTCCAAAGGATTTTGACTATGACAAAAGCTTTGAAAATTGCCGGTATTTGCGGCAGCTTGCGCGAAGGGGCCTATTCCCGTTCGCTGATGGCGGCCATGGCAGATTTGCTGCCTGAGGGCACTGAATTCAATAGCGTGGATATCGCATCGATCCCCCTCTATAATCAGGATATGGACACGGCGAACGGCCCCGAGGCCGTTTTCGCCAGCCGCAAACTGATTGCCGAAAGCGATGCGGTCCTGATCACCTTGCCAGAATTTAACCACGGCATTCCCGGTGTTCTCAAAAACGCGCTCGACTGGCTGTCCCGCCCGGCCTTTACCAGCTGCTTCACCAACAAGCCGGTACTGTTTGCCACTATTGCTCCGGGGCCTCTTGGTGGCGTGCGGGCGCAAGCACAGATGCGCGAGACCCTCTCCTGTATGCTTTGCAAGATGCTCCCCCTGCCGGAAATCGCGGTCACCTTCGCTGGTCAGAAATTCCCCAACGGCAAACTCGAAGATGAAGCCACCACGAAGCATCTGCAAACCGTGGTCGGCTCATTCCTCGATCAGGCAGACCTGCGTTAAGCGCAGATAGAAAATAAGCTTGTTAGAAATGATGTTTGGCAGCAAACGGTCCATACCGTTTGCTTGCCCCGATAAGGTAAGCCGTGGACCATCCGATATAGATGAAGCCGGCAATCCCCTCCAGCGCCCCCAGAATGCGCCAATGCTCTGACAGAATGATATCGCCATAGCCCAGCGTGGAGAAGGTCACGGTGGAGAAATAGAGCGACTCATCAAAATCCGGCAACGCCCCCACCATCCAGTAAGTTACGGCCCACACCCATATCTGCAACGCGTGGATGACAAAAACACCCAGCACGGTGACAACCATCAGCCACATCTTGCGATAATGAATGGCGATATTAGACCAGATAAGCGCCAGAACACGCACACGGTTGAAGACTTCAATAAGTCCCAACATCTGCACAAAAACGCAGATCGTGATCACCAGACATCCCACAAAAAGGCTGATCAGCATAGCCTTGTCCCCTCAAACTGGATCTTGCTCTTTGAGGTAGCGTAACAAGAAAAAGTCGCGCATCAGTAAATGAAGCGCGACCGGATAAAGCTACGTCAGGATTTCAACAGACAAAATAACGCGTTAAAGCGGAATATTGTCATGCTTCTTCCACGGATTCTCCAACCGTTTGTTGCGCAGCATACGCAAGGCGCGTGACACACGCAAACGCGTGCGGAATGGCATGATGACCTCATCAATAAAGCCCCTTTCGGCCGCGACAAACGGCGACAGGAAACGGTCTTCATAATCCTTGGTATGAGCGGCGATCTTGTCAGGATCATCAAGATCCTTGCGGAAGATGATTTCTACCGCTCCTTTCGCCCCCATCACGGCAATCTGGGCGCTCGGCCATGCATAGTTGACGTCACCACGCAAATGCTTGGAACCCATCACATCATAGGCTCCACCATAGGCCTTGCGTGTGATCACGGTCACTTTGGGCACAGTCGCCTCGGCATAGGCAAACAGCAGCTTGGCGCCATGCTTGATCAACCCGCCATATTCCTGATCGGTGCCGGGCAGGAACCCGGGCACATCCACCAGTGTGACCACCGGAATCTCGAAGGCATCACAAAAGCGCACGAAACGCGCAGCCTTGCGCGAACAGTCGCTATCCAGCACACCGGCCAGAACCATCGGTTGGTTGGCCACGATGCCGATGGTGCGCCCTTCCATGCGACCAAAACCGGTGATGATGTTGCGAGCAAAGCTTTCCTGAATTTCAAAGAAATCGCCCTCATCAACCAGTTTGAGGATCAGTTCCTTCATGTCATACGGCTTGTTCGGATTATTCGGCACCAGTGTATCCAGCGAAGGCTCTTCGCGGTCCCATGGGTCGAAATTGTCGAGCAAGGGAGGATCGGAAAAGTTATTGGCAGGCAGGAAGTCAATCAGACGCCGCATCTGCGACAAGGCCTCAATATCGTCATCATAAGCCCCGTCCGCGATGGATGACTTGGTCGTATGCACGGACGCACCACCAAGCTGTTCGGAGGTAACTTCCTCGTTGGTCACCGTCTTGACCACTTCCGGCCCCGTCACGAACATGTAGGAGCGATCCCGCACCATGAAGATGAAGTCGGTCATTGCCGGCGAGTAGACATCGCCCCCCGCGCATGGCCCCATGATGAGGGAAATCTGCGGAATGACACCTGAAGACATCACATTGCGCTGGAACACCTCGCCATAGCCGCCCAGAGCATCGACCCCTTCCTGAATGCGCGCCCCACCAGCATCGAACAGGCCGATAATCGGCGCGCGGCTTTTCAGGGCCATATCCTGGATCTTGATGATCTTCTGGGCATGGGTCCAGGAGAGAGAGCCTCCGAGCACCGTGAAATCCTTGGCAAAAATATAGACGATCCGTCCATTGACGGTGCCCCACCCGGTCACAACACCATCGCCCGGCATCTTGACCTTTTCCATGCCGAAATCCGTGCATTTATGCTGCACATACATGTCGAATTCTTCAAACGAGCCTTCATCCAGAAAGGCTTCTATCCGCTCGCGGGCTGTTAGCTTGCCTCGTTCGTGTTGCGCGTCCACGCGATTCTGGCCGCCCCCCAACCGGGCCTGCTCACGGCGCTTTTCCAGCTCAGCAATTACATTTTTCATGATAAGGAGCCCCCAGACCAACAGTGTTTACGCACCGCTTACGCTCTTCCCACAAGGTCGCATCACCGACCACTGCGCAAGCAGATATCGATCAATATGGCAAAGGCCCGAGCACGCAGACCTTTGCCTGTATAAGGGCTAACACATATATTTTGGAGCAAATAGCTGGCAGATCGGATGAAAGCCTGAGAGAATAGTCTTAGGCTATAAGCACGAGAGCACCAGAAAATCAGGGACGCAGGGCTGTAATGACCTGAACGGCGGCTTCAAACTCCGCCCGGCGGAAAACACGGCGTTTGGTGGCTTCTTCATCCTCGCCCCAAAGCTCGATATTCCAGTCTTCATCCACCATGGCCGCATTCCACACAGCCTCAGGCTCTAGAAACCCATCCCACAGGGCAAAAGGCAACAGCGCCGAACCGGTCAATGTCATCATGCTGTGCAACGCACCAAGCTGATAGACATCCAGATCGGCCCAGAGCGCCCTCAGACGCTCTCCCATCACCGGAGACTGCCTGATAGCAAGAATGCCACTGGCCTGCACGAATCGGCCCCCAAGGGCTTCCTCGGCCCTATCCAGCACAGGATGCCAATGGTCCTTCTGTCGCTGCACCAACCGTTCCGGGTGGCTCGCCGGATAGCAAATGAAGTCATTATTGAGATAGGCGATGATTTCTTCGATGATCGCCTCGCGCGCCTCTTCAACGCCATCTACCGTGGAATTGAGAAGACGGGTCAACGGCATCAAGGCCGGATTGATTTCCTTCTCCTGCGCGTCCCATTCGGCAACAAGGGCTTCGGCGAGCTGACGGGTTGGCACGCACACGGTCTTCTTAGCCGGGCTTTTTACCTTGCGACCATCCAGCAAAACGCAATAGAGCGTTTCGCCTCCAAGGGCCTCACCATTGCCCTCTTCTGTGCCAACGGAAACATCCTTATAGAATCGCTTGGGCAAAGCCGCCTTCGCCGCTTCTTTCGAGCGCATCATGGGGTTTTCGGTGCTGTCCTTTTGTCCCGGCGCAAAATCACCAAACAGCACGCCGAACGTTTCGCGCGAATCCTTATCCTGTTCTGCCATCAGACTGTCCCGTCAGGTTCGGAGTTTCAAAGACGCCCCAGCAAGGCATGCAGCGCCGGATAATCATCGACAATATGCTCGGCCCCTGCGTCTCTCAACACATCAGAAGTATGATAGCCCCAGCTTACGCCGATGGGGGTTACCTTGGCATTGATGGCCATTTCCATATCGTAGCTGGTATCGCCGATCATATAGGTGTCTTCCGGACGCGCACCTGTCTGTTCCATCGCTTGCAAAATCATGCCCGGATGCGGTTTGGAAGGCGCTCGGTCGGCTGTTTGCACCGTCACAAACAGATCATGCCAGTCATAGCAATCAAACAGATGAAGAACGCCGCGATAGGCTTTGCCGGTCGCAATGCCGAGCAACACATTGGCGTCCTTGGCGATCGCCTCAATGGCTTCCTTGGCGCCATCATAGAGCAGCTCAATGGCGTCTCCACTGGCCCGCTTGGCGATGACATAGTCCTTGTAGCTTTGAACAATCGCCGCATTGGCAGCTAGACTCAAGTCCGGCGCAAGTTTGACAATCGCTTCTGGCAGCGACAATCCGATAATGGAACGCGTGGCGTCAGCCGTGGGCGGCTCAAGGCTATGCACCCCGAACGCATGTTCCATGCCCTCTACAATCGTGTGCTGGCTATCCACCAGAGTACCGTCGCAATCAAAGATAAAGAGTTTGAGGCTCATGAGAGGGGCCCTCACGCTGAATGGAAACACATGTCGGAGCGAATCTTGGCAGTGCAATCAGTCTTCGGAGCCGAGTTCATCCTCGATCTCGGGATCATAGGCAGACTCGTCAAAGCCCAGAAGGTTCCAGCTCTGTTGCATATGGGGAGGAAGCGGCGCACTGACATCCAGCATACCGCCCTTCGGGTGCGGAATGCGGATGCGGCGTGCATGCAGATGAAGCTTTTTCTGGATACCGCCCGGAAATTCCCAATTCTCGACGTTGAAATATTTGGGGTCTCCGACGATAGGACATTCCATATAGGCCGTGTGCACACGCAACTGATGGGTCCGACCGGTCACCGGCTTGAGCACCAGCCAGGACATCTTCTGTCCGGATGTTTCAACGACGGAATAATGGGTAACAGCATGCTGCGCCCCCTGATCTCCATGCCGCGCAATGCGCATGCGGTCGCCATCTTCGGCCTGATATTTGGCCAGATAGGTGGAGATGCGAGCTTGATGCGGCTTTGGCACACCACGCACCAGCGCCCAATAGGTTTTCTGGGTGGAGCGTTCGCGGAAAGCCTTGGTCAGTTCCATGGCGATGGAACGCTTGCGCGCCAGAACCAGCACGCCCGACGTGTCCCGGTCGAGCCGATGCACAAGGCGTGGCTTCTGCCCGTTGCGATCACGCAAGGCTTCCAGCATGCCATCCACATGGCGGCTCATGCCCGAGCCACCCTGCACCGCCAAGCCTGCCGGCTTGTTAATGACAAACAGATCCTTGTCTTCGTAAAGCATGATCGACTTGAGAAATTCCCCATCATCATCCGATGCGCGTGGCATGGCGCGTTTGGGAGCAGCATTCTGGGATTTCTCATCGGTTGCTAGAGGCGGAATGCGCACTTCCTGCCCCTTCATCAGCCGCGCGTTGGTTTTCACCCGCTTTCCATCGACACGCACCTGTCCCGTGCGCAGCAACTTCTGCAATTGGCCAAAGGAAAGACCCGGATAATGCTCCTTGAACCAGCGGTCCAGGCGCAGCCCGTCTTCATCCCCTGTCACTTCACGAAACTGAATGGTTGCCATTCGATCAAACTTTCTTCGTTCACACCAGCGCGCGGGCTGCCGAAAGCCCCACAAAGAGCGCCACAATACCGCCCGCCAGCGAGATTGCAATATAAAACAGTGCCAAACCCGACTGCCCCCGCTCGGTCATTGTCACAATGTCGAGTGAGAAGGTGGAAAAGGTCGTAAAACCGCCCAATAAACCCGTCGTCAGCAGCAGGCGAATTTCCGTACTGGCACTGAACCGGACCGCGAGAAAATGAATAAGCAGCCCCATGAAAAAGGAGCCGACGATATTACAAATCATCGTGCCATAGGGCAGCCCGCTGCCAAAAGAGCGCAACGCAGCCAAACCGACCAGATGCCGCAAACTTGCCCCGCAAGCGCCGCCGATAGCCACAAAAATAAATTGATTCATTTGTTTCTTTCCATTCTCAATCTGGACCAATAGTCCAGACGTTTGCGCAATTCCCGCTCAAAACCACGTTCAACCGGCTCATAAAAGACTTTCCGCCCCATCGCTTCAGGAAAATAGTCCTGTCCGGAAAAGGCATCCGGTTCATCATGGTCGTAGCGATAGCCATCGCCATAGCCCTGTTCTGCCATAAACTTGGTCGGGGCATTGAGAATATGCTTCGGTGGAGGCAGGGAGCCTCCGCGTTTGGCCGCATCCATCGCAGCCGCAAAGGCCATGTAGCCCTTGTTTGATTTTGGTGCCGTAGCGAGATAGATCGCCAGTTGCGAGAGCGCGTAATAGCCTTCGGGCGCTCCGACCAGCTGGAATGCCTCGCGGGCTGCCTGTGCTTGCACGAGCGCATTCGGGTCAGCCAGTCCGATGTCTTCGGATGCCATGACGGTCATGCGCCTCAGGATATATAACGGATCTTCCCCCGCATCAAGCATCCGGCACATATAGTAGAGCGCCGCATCCGGGTCTGAGCCACGGATAGACTTGTGAAAGGCGGAAATCAGATTGTAATGGCCTTCTGCCGATTTGTCATACACCGGCGCGCGGCGTTGCAGGATACGCCCCAATTGCTCAGGCGTGAAAATCTCATCTTCCTGAGCAGCCCGCCAAACCTCCTGCGCCAACGTCAGCGACGAGCGACCATCGCCATCAGCCATGCGGATAAGGGCCGTTCGGGCGTCATCATCAAGCGGCAAACGCTGCCCCAACGCCTCTTCGGCGCGTGACAGCAACTGCCCGATGGCATCATCATCGAGGCTTTGGAAGGTCAGAACCTGAGAGCGCGACAAAAGCGCAGCATTGAGTTCAAAGGAGGGATTTTCCGTTGTGGCACCAACCAGCACCACCGTACCGTCTTCCATAACGGGCAGAAAGCTATCCTGCTGCGCCTTGTTGAAGCGATGGATCTCGTCGACAAACAACAGCGTCGTCTTGCCCATCCGGCGCCTGTCACGGGCCGCTTCAAACACTTTCTTGAGGTCGGAAACACCAGAGAAAATAGCTGAGATCTGTTCGAAATGAAGATCCGTTCCATCCGCCAGAAGCCGCGCAACCGTCGTTTTGCCCGTGCCCGGCGGTCCCCACAGGATGAGACACCCAAGCGATCCGCTTTTCAGCATGCGCGTCAAGGTGCCATCCGGGCCCACCAGATGCTGTTGTCCAACAACATCTTTCAGCTGCCTCGGTCGCAGCAAATCAGCAAGAGGCCGGGAAGCTCCCTCCCCGGTCTCATCACCTTTTCCGGCAGAGCTGGAAACCTCCAGCCCTGCATTTTCAAACAAATTGCTCACTTCAATCTCAACTGATTGTCGTCTTGATGAGCTTGCCGTCACGTTGGATCTCAAGCCGCCAGAGGCGGAATTCCTGATTGGAAAGCGTTTCCAGATCCTTGGTGTTGCGGACGACCTGCCCGTTGACCTTACGAATAACGTCCCCGATCTTAAGGCCAAGACGCTCTGATGTCGTGCCATTTCTTACACCGGAAATGACTACACCTTTAAGGCCGCTGTCAACTCCCAATTCCTGAGCAACCAGGGGCGAAAGGTTAAGTACCGTAGCACCATCGAAGGGCGAATAGCCCTCAATATAGCGCTCGTCTCTGGGTGGCTTCTCTGGTGCAGCCGCAGCCTTCATCACGATGGTGCGGGCGCCACCCTGCCGGACGACATCCAGTGACACATCAGAGCCAAGCGGCACAGTCGCAAATCGATAGCCGAAGGCATCCGGGCTATCAACAGTCTTGCCGTTGACTTTGAGAATCAGATCGCCAACTTCCAGACCGGCAGCTTCAGCCGGGCTATCCTGATAAACCTCGGTGACCAGCACCCCTTGCGGGCGATCAAGGCCCAGACCGGACGCAATATCGGAGCTAACCAGCTGCAAGCTACCGCCGAACCAGGCTCGCTGAACTGCCTTGCCTGAAATAGCCGCATCGGCCACCAATTTGACCATATTGGCCGGGATGGCGAAACCGATCCCATTGGACCCACCCGAGCGGGTATAGATTGAGCTGTTGATGCCTACCAACTGCCCCTGCATGTTGACCAGAGCCCCGCCGGAGTTGCCCGGATTGATGGCTGCGTCAGTCTGCACGAAATAGCTATAGTCGGAGGCACCGACCTGCGTCCGCGCAACCGCAGAGACAATGCCGCTCGTCACAGTCTGCCCCACGCCAAAGGGGTTACCGATTGCCAAGACCAGATCGCCAACTTGGGTATCATCCGAATCAGCAAATTCCAGATGAGGCAAATCGCCTTTCAGGTCGCGGACTTTCAGAATGGCCAGATCTGTCTTCTCGTCATCCAGCACCACATCGGCTTCGAACTCGGTCCGATCGGCCAATGCTACCTTCACCTCGGTTGCCCCATCGATGACATGATGGTTGGTGACGATGACACCTGTATGATCCACAATCACGCCAGATCCGAGCGACCGTTCAACCCGTTCGCGTGGTGCGCCGAAACCGCCCTGCCCGAAAAATCGTTCAAAGAATGGATCGTTGAAGAAGGGCGAACGGCTTCGGGTCACCACCTTGCGCGTAGCATAAACGTTGACCACAGCTGGCGCAGCCTCTTTGACCAGAGGCGAAAAGCTAAGTTGCATCTCCGCCTTGCTGGCGGGCACGCGCTCAACCACTTGCGTAACTTTGGGCGGCTCGACTTTGTTAGCTGCGTTGGACGACGGCACGAAATCACGCGCCAGATATCCCCCACCTGCCACAATGAGCAAAACGGCGACTGTTGCCATCCCTTTTCGCGAAATCATCATAAAACCTCGTTTTTTTATAAGGAAAAGGTCCTTCAGAGCACCGAAGGAAAAATCTCTACCCGAAAAGATAGGAATATGAGCAGGCAGAATTAAGATCTGATTGCGCCCATTTTCAACCATTGCCAAGATTTAATCAAATAGGGTGCTAAACGCTGTCGACCGCCTAAGCTTGTAGACGAGAGACTTAAAGATAGCGAAGTACGCCAGGCCACAAAAGGGCAGCACGAAGCCGCCCTTTCAAAGCGCGAGGGACTGCGACAGGCTTTAACGACATCTTAAACATCCGAACAGAGACCAGCCCTCACCATCTGAAACGCAAAATTTGCTTCTTCCCGCCGATCAGAAATAAGCCAAACCCGATTTTTAAAAGGCAGATGAACAAACTGCTCGCCAAAGCCATATTTGCATCGCGCCACAAGTAAGGCACACCACGCAAACTCAACGCAACAATAGAGCTGATTAAGTCCAACAGACCGATGGCAGCGAAGCTAATGCCGGTCATCAAAAGGGCAATAACAAACAACTTCCTTAAAGCGATCGATGGACTTTCCTTTTCGTCTGAAACCTTGCCCGGTATCAGCAGGTTTGCGCATTTACAAGGAAAAATTAAAAAAAGAATTCCAATGATCAAGCTAAGACCGGATAGAACAATAGCAAGGCCTAATGTCGGCAAGCTAGCAAAATCATTTAAGCTAGTGCGAACCAGAAGCAGAAAAAAGGAACCATGCTCTAAATAGAAGAAAATGAGAAATGAGATACCAGAGAGCCTAATAAAAAAAGCTGAAAGTTGTAAATAGGACATCTAATCTACCAAACAAAAAAAGGGGTAGTCTTGAGACTACCCCTTTAAATGTTATTGTTCAACGCAATGCTTACGCTGCGTCTTCCACATCAGCTTCAGCGGTAGGACCGGAGTCCGTGCCGCGTGCTTCCGGATCACGGTCAACCAGCTCGATGACAGCCATCGGAGCGTTGTCGCCATAACGGAAACCGGCTTTGAGTACGCGGGTGTAACCACCTTTGCGTTCTTCGTAGCGTGGGCCAAGCGTTTCAAACAGCTTTGCAACCATATCTTTGTCGCGAATCTGAGAGATAGCCTGACGACGTGCATGAAGATCGCCACGTTTAGCCAGAGTGATGAGTTTGTCTGCAATCGGCTTCAGTTCTTTAGCCTTAGGCAGAGTGGTAACAATTTGCTCATGTTTGATCAAAGCTGCTGCCATGTTGGCGAACATTGCTTTGCGATGAGAAGCGGTGCGATTGAGCTTGCGACCTGATTTGCCGTGGCGCATTGCCCTCTCCTTTACTCTATCCGACGGTTACAAACCGCTGGTGATTAATACTGATCTTCGTAGCGCTTTGCGAGATCGTCGATATTTTCAGGCGGCCAAGCCTGAACTTCCATGCCAAGATGCAGACCCATCTGAGCAAGGACTTCCTTGATCTCGTTAAGCGACTTGCGCCCAAAGTTCGGAGTGCGAAGCATTTCCGCTTCCGTCTTCTGGATAAGATCGCCGATGTAAACAATGTTGTCGTTTTTCAGGCAGTTTGCAGAACGGACAGACAGTTCCAACTCGTCCACTTTCTTGAGAAGTGCCGGGTTGAAAGCCAACTCCTGAGTCTGTTCCTGAACAACTTCCTTCTCTGGCTCTTCGAAATTGACGAAGATAGACAGCTGGTCCTGCAGAATGCGTGCAGCATAAGCCACAGCATCTTCAGGTTTGACCGAGCCATCGGTTTCAATCGTCATCGTCAACTTGTCAAAGTCGAGGTCCTGCCCCTGACGGGTATTCTCGACATTGTAAGCAACGCGTTTAACCGGAGAATAGAGGCTGTCGACCGGAATAAGACCGATAGGAGCATCATCTGGGCGGTTCTGAGTCGCAGTCACATAGCCCTTACCGCTATCAACGGTAAATTCCATGCGCAATTCTGCACCCACGTCAAGCGTGCAAAGTGGCAGCTCAGGGTTCAGAATTTCGACGTCCCCGACAACCTGAATGTCGCCAGCCCGAACAACACCTGGACCTTCTTTACGAAGCACCATGCGTTTCGGACCTTCCCCTTCCATGCGCAAAGAGATCTCTTTAACGTTCAGGATCAGATCCGTCACATCTTCGCGAACACCTGCAATAGAAGAGAATTCATGCAACACACCATCAATCTGGATGGAGGTTACCGCTGCACCCTGCAAGGATGAAAGCAGAACACGACGCAGGGCATTGCCCAAAGTCATGCCAAAGCCACGTTCCAGAGGCTCGGCAACCACTTTGGCGACACGCAATTCGTCGTCACCAGGGGTGATTTCGAGTTTGGTTGGCTTGATGAGTTCCTGCCAGTTTTTCTGAATCACGTCTCAACCCTTTCTTGTTTCGGGGCGACACCCCGCAAAATCCTGCATTGGACTTGCAGGGAACCTGAATTACAATTAGACGCGACGACGCTTGCGCGGACGACAACCATTGTGCGGGATTGGGGACACGTCACGGATGGACGTAATAGTAAAGCCCGCTGCCTGCAAAGCACGAAGTGCAGATTCACGCCCTGAACCAGGACCGCGAACTTCAACTTCGAGAGTTTTCATGCCATGTTCGGCAGCTTTTTTACCTGCATCTTCACCAGCCATCTGAGCGGCAAACGGGGTGGACTTACGAGAGCCCTTGAACCCCATAGCACCAGCTGAAGACCAGGAGATAGTATTCCCCTGAGCGTCAGAGATGGTGATCATGGTGTTGTTGAAGGTTGAATTCACATGCGCTACGCCAGACGTAATATTTTTACGTTCGCGACGCTTAACGCGCGAGGCATCTTTAGCCATATTTTACCTCGATCTCTACACCGCCGTGATACCAGCGGCTCCACCGGACGTGGATTATTTCTTTTTACCAGCGATCGCTTTTGCAGGACCCTTGCGGGTACGAGCGTTGGTGTGTGTGCGCTGACCGCGAACAGGCAGGCCACGACGGTGGCGCAGGCCACGGTAGCAAGCCAGATCCATGAGGCGCTTGATGTTCATCGATGTCTGACGACGCAGATCACCTTCCACAGTGTAACCGGCATCGATCACTTCGCGGATTTTCAAGACTTCAGCATCAGACAGTTCGTTGACACGACGCTCAGGAGCAATGTTGACTTGTTCAACAATTTCCTTGGCGAACTTCGGGCCAATGCCATGGATATATTGAAGCGCGATGATGACGCGCTTGTTCGTCGGTATATTGACGCCAGCAATACGGGCCACGTCTAATCTCCTCGTTACAGCGGACAGTTACCTATCTAGCTGCAGACTGTTGGACATCCCCTCCCCATCCTTAGCCCGAGGGCTTAATGGTAGGAGACAGTTTTCTTCATTTTTGGTTTGACCTCCATTTGGTCACAAGACCGGAGAGCAAACTATGTGTGCGCCTGAGAACAGAACGCAAAAATGTGCTCGAAAGCTTTGGGCCTCCGAACACTGCCACGTAACAAAACGTGATTAGCGCCGGTTAGTACCGGATTCACTTGAAGTAAGTCAACCTCAAAACCTGCAAATGCGACAAATTAGTTGACTTTTTCAAAATTATCATCTTTGCGCACAAGCAAACGGCAAAAACACCACCCTACCCGCGCGACCAAAGAAAAAGACCCGACGACCATAGGATTGCCGGATCTTCAGAAATTATTATGACAGGGCGTTCTTGATGGAAGCCGCAACGGCTTCGATGTCCTGCATGCCATCAACAGTCTTCAGAAGACCTGTCTTGGCATAATAGTCGATCAGGGGAGCTGTCTGCTCACGATAGACAGCCAGACGCTTTTTCAGCGATTCAGCATTGTCATCGGCACGAGCACCGCCCACGGTCTCGGACGCACGCTTTTCGATGCGAGACAGAAGGATGCCTTCGTCCACGCTAATCTCAACCACAGCATCCAGCTTGAGATCTTTTTCTTCAAGCAACTTGTCCAGAGCTTCAGCCTGAGCGATCGTACGCGGGAAGCCATCGAGAATGAACCCATTGGCACAATCCGCTTCATCGATACGATCGGAGATGATCGAGCAGACCACTTCATCTGAAACCAGTTCGCCACGTTCCAGGATCTGTTCCACTTGCAGGCCTACTGGCGTCTTGGCAGCAACAGCTGCGCGTAACATTTCACCGGTAGATAGCTGGCAAATACTAAAGTCATTCACCAGTCGTTCAGCCTGCGTACCCTTACCCGCACCCGGTGGTCCCAGCAGAATCAATCTCATCGACGTTTTCCTCTTAGCTTCGATTTCTTGACCAGCCCTTCATATTGTTGGGCCAGCAAATGTCCCTGGATCTGAGAAACCGTATCCATGGTTACGCTGACCACAATCAACAGGGACGTGCCCCCGAAGTAGAATGGAACGCCAGTTGCGGAGATAAGAAACTCGGGCAATAGACAAACGAGAACCAGATAGATCGCACCGATCACAGAAATTCGGGTGAGGATCTTGTCAATATACTCTGCAGTCCGCTGCCCGGGACGAATGCCCGGAATAAAGCCGCCATGCTTCTTCAGATTATCCGCGGTATCTTGCGGATTGAACACAATCGCTGTGTAGAAGAAAACGAAGAATACAATCAAGGCAGCATAAAGCAGCATATACAGAGGTTGACCATGCCCCAGCAGCGCAGTCACCGTGTTGAGCCAGTCAGGCCCGGAACCGTCGCGGGAAATGAAGTTCACCACGGTGGTTGGCAACAGCAGCAGAGAAGAGGCAAAGATCGGCGGAATAACGCCGGACGTGTTCAGCTTCAGTGGCAGATGCGAGCTATCGCCCTGGAACATTTTGTTGCCGACCTGGCGCTTCGGATACTGAATGATCAGACGACGCTGAGCACGTTCCATGAAGACGATGAAAGCAATAACGAGAGCAGCAACAACAACAACACCCAGAATAACTGCGGTGGAGAGCGTGCCCTGACGACCCAGCTCAAGGGTATGCGCGACAGCCGTAGGCAGGTTGGCCACAATACCCGAGAAGATGATCAGGGAGATACCGTTGCCGATACCGCGTGCCGTGATCTGTTCGCCCAGCCACATCATGAACATTGTGCCGCCGACAAGCGTCAGCACAGTGGAGAAGCGGAAGAACAGTCCCGGATCCAATACGATACTACTGGACCCTTCAAGCCCGACCGAGATGCCGTATGCCTGCAGCGTGGCAAGAATGACGGTACCGTAGCGGGTATATTGGTTGATGGTCTTTTGACCGCGTGCCCCATCCTTTTTCAGCTGTTCCAGAGTCGGAGACACCGTGGTCATCAACTGAATGATAATGGAGGCGGAAATGTAAGGCATGATCCCGAGCGCAAAGATGGCCATACGACCAACAGCGCCACCTGAGAACATGTTGAACAGGCCAAGAATGCCGTTCTGATGACTATTGAAGGCATTAGCCAGGGCTTCAGGGTTGATCCCTGGAAGCGGAATATAAGTACCAAGGCGATAAACCAACAAAGCACCCAGCGTAAACCAGATGCGTTTTTTCAGTTCGTCTGCCTTTGCAAAGGCGCCAAAATTAATATTGGCGGCGAGTTGTTCTGCTGCCGAAGCCATTCTCTACTCCGCTTGAAGCGCTCTCTTAAACTCAAAATTGTCAGATCAAATATAAGGGCGCCAAAACAAATGTATAGGGTGTGACGGGAATCACTTCCCATCACTACCCTTAAAGCAAAAGAAGGCTCAAATGAGCCCCCTTCTTATTCTTCTGCACCGATGATCTTTACAGACCCACCGGCTTTTTCCACTGCTGCAATGGCTGCTTTGGAAGCGCCTTCGATTTCGAAGGAAACTTTCGCAGTCAGTTCACCATCACTAAGCAAGCGAACACCGTCACGAACACGACGCACAACACCAGCTTCCTTGAGGGTGGCTACAGTAACCGGAGCCGAAGCGTCCAGTTTGCCAGCATCAATTGCCTGCTGAATACGTCCAACGGAAACGGTATTGAAGTCTTTTGCAAAGATGTTGTTAAAGCCGCGCTTTGGAAGACGACGATGCAATGGCATCTGACCACCTTCAAAGCCCTTGATAGCAACACCCGAGCGAGACTTCTGACCTTTGACACCACGTCCGCCGGTTTTACCCAGACCGGACCCGATGCCGCGACCAACGCGCTTGCGGGAATGCGTAGCGCCGTCGTTATCGCGAATTTCGTTGAGCTTCATAATACTCTCCCGCCTCTTAGTCCTGGTCCACTACGCGGACAAGGTGAGAGACTTTAGCGATCATGCCGCGAACTTCAGGCGAGTCCTGAAGAGTACGACGACGATGCAATTTGTTAAGACCAAGACCGATCAGCGTAGCGCGCTGATCTTTTGGCCGACGCAGAGGACTGCCGATCTGTTCTACAGTAACGGTGCCCTGTTCCTTAGTTGCCATGTCCGGCTCCTCTTTTATCTAGAGATGAAAGGTTCACTCATCCAGCTTAGCTGTCAGAGCGCCCCCCATCAGAGACACGACGACGAGCCTGGAGCGTGGAAACCTTCAGACCGCGGCGAGCAGCAACGCCACGAGGGCTGTCTTCTGCTTTCAGTGCGTCAAAGGTTGCACGAACCATGTTGTACGGGTTGGAAGTACCAACAGACTTGGCAACCACATCCTGCACGCCCAGTGTTTCAAACACAGCACGCATCGGACCACCCGCGATGATACCAGTACCAGCAGGAGCAGCACGCAGCGTGACTTTACCGGCGCCGTGGCGACCATAAACGTCATGATGCAGGGTGCGACCCTCGCGGAGTGGTACACGGATCATATTCCGTTTGGCTGCGTCAGATGCCTTGCGAATGGCCTCTGGCACTTCGCGTGCCTTGCCGTGACCAAAGCCAACACGGCCCTTCTGGTCACCAATAACGACTAGCGCAGCGAAACCGAACCGGCGGCCACCCTTAACCACTTTAGCAACGCGGTTGATGTGGACGAGGCGGTCGACGAATTCGCTTTCGCGCTCTTCACGATCGTTACGATCAGGTTTCTTGTTCATGAGCTTTCTTCTCTCGTCTGAGCAATCGGTAGCCCGACGCGTTAGAAATTCAATCCGCCTTCGCGCGCAGCGTCTGCGAGCGATTTGATACGTCCGTGATAGATATAACCACCACGATCAAAGACCACGTCCTTCAGGCCGGCTGCAACTGCTCGCTCAGCGATCAGTTTGCCAACTTCAGAAGCGGCGGCTGTGTCCGCGCCGGTTTTCAGCTTTTCACGAAGATCTTTTTCGATAGAAGAAGCTGCTACGAGTGTAACACCTTGTTCATCGTCAATGATCTGAGCGTAAATATGCTTGGAAGACCGGTTAACACTTAAACGCGGACGGCCGTTGGCAGTCTTTTTCAGGGCGCGACGTACACGTGCACGACGACGCTCAAACTGAGATAGTGCCTTCGCCATAATAAGTTTCCGTTACTTCTTCTTACCTTCCTTGCGGAAGATAAATTCATCACTATATTTCACGCCTTTGCCTTTGTAAGGCTCAGGACTACGATATTTACGGATCTCTGCAGCAACCTGACCAACGGCCTGTTTGTCGATGCCGGTCACGACGATCTCGGTTGGCTTAGGACAAGCAACCGTGATCCCTTCGGGAACTTCATAGACAACATCATGAGAGAAACCAAGTGCGAGCTGAAGGTCTTTGCCCTTCATCTGCGCGCGGTAACCCACACCGTTAATATCAAGTTTCTTTTCGAAACCTGCAGAAACACCATTCAGGATGTTGAGAATCTGGGTGCGGGACATGCCCCAAAGAGACCGCGCAGTCTTGGACTTGTTGCGTGGCTCTACCAGAATACCATCATCCGTCATTTTGGCATCGACGTCTTCGTTGAGTACGAAAGAGAGTTCACCCTTCGGACCCTTCGCTTTGACGGTCTTGCCATCAATTGTCGCAGTAACACCGCTAGGGACTGCAACAGGCTTTTTGCCAATACGTGACATAAGACTAACCTGTCCGGATCTGAGATCAGCCTGCCCAAGGTTACCGACCTTAAAGGCACTTAAGCTGATCGCTTTAAAACCGTTGATCTAATTTCGACCTTTATGACCGAAATTAGATCTGAGATAACAAGGTTCAAACCGCATCAGAAGACGCGGCAGAGAACCTCACCACCCACGTTGTTCTCGCGAGCGTCATGATCGGCCATAACCCCTTTCGGAGTGGAGACGATCGACACGCCCAGACCGTTGTGGATGATCGGAATATTCTTAACCGATGCATACACGCGACGACCAGGCTTGGACACGCGTTGGATTTCACGGATCACCGGCTCTCCATCGAAGTATTTCAGCTCGACCTCGAGTTCGGACTTGCCGCCTTCGAATTCGACGGTGGTGTAGCCGCGGATGTACCCTTCTGAAGCCAAAACGTCAAGCACGCGCTGACGCAATTTGGATGCAGGAGTGGAAACCTTTGTTTTTTTACGCATCTGCGCATTGCGGATGCGGGTCAACATATCCCCAAGGGGATCAGTCATTGCCATGGGACCGCGCTCCTTACCAGCTCGACTTCACCAGGCCAGGGATTTGACCCTCGTTGCCCAGTTCGCGAAGTGAAATACGGGACATCTTCAATTTGCGATAGTAGCCGCGTGGACGGCCAGTCACTTCGCAACGATTGCGGATGCGGATGGATGCGGAGTTGCGTGGAAGCTCAGCAAGTTTCAAACGAGCCTTGAAGCGCTCTTCAAGCGACAGGGACTCATCCTTTGCCAGGGCTTTCAGCTTTGCACGCTTAGCAGAATACTTGTCTGCCAGCCGTGCGCGAGCTTTGTTCTTTTCGACAGCGCTCTTTTTAGCCATTACATATTCCTCGTACTTTCCGCGGGACCTTAACGGTTGAACGGGAAGTTGAATTCTGTCAGAAGGGCGCGTGCTTCATCATCACTGCTCGTGCTTGTGCAGACGATGATGTCCATGCCCCAGATCTGGTCAACTTTGTCATATTCGATCTCTGGAAAGACGATATGCTCTTTCAGGCCCATGGCATAGTTGCCGTTGCCGTCAAAGCTCTTCCCGTTAAGACCACGGAAGTCGCGTACGCGAGGCAGCGCAATCGTGATCAGACGATCGAGAAATTCATACATACGGTCGCCGCGCAGAGTAACTTTTACACCAATCGGCATGCCTTCACGAACCTTGAAGGTCGCAATGGACTTGCGCGCTTTGGTCACTACCGGCTGTTGACCGGCAATTGCCTGCAGATCTTCCAAGGCAGCCTTAACTTTCTTGGAATCGTTAACCGCTTCACCAACGCCCATGTTCAGGACAACTTTTTCAAGCTTCGGCATCCGATGTGGATTGGAGAAGTTGAACTGTTCCTGCATTTTGGCGCGGATGACATCTTCATACAGCGTCTTGAGACGCGGGGTGTAAGCAGCCTCAGCCATCGATCACATCTCCCGAACGCTTGGCTACACGCACTTTGTTACCGTCCTTGACAGTGAAACCAACGCGGGTCGGTTTATTGTCTTTAGGATCAGCCAGGGCCAGGTTGGACAGATGAATCGGGGCTTCTTTATTGACTATACCCGCTTCCTGCATCTGGTTCTGACGCTGATGGCGTTTGACCATGTTGATACCGCGCACGATAGCCCGCTCTTCAGCAGGCATCACTTGCACAATTTCACCGCTCTTGCCCTTGTCTTTCCCGGCAAGAACAATGACGCGATCACCCTTTTTGAGTTTCGCAGCCATTACAGCACCTCCGGAGCAAGGGAAATGATTTTCATATGGTTATGAGCACGCAGCTCACGAGGAACCGGGCCGAAGATACGGGTACCGATTGGTTCCTTGTTGTTGTTCACCAGAACAGCTGCACTGCGGTCAAAACGGATGACGCTGCCGTCCGGACGACGAATAGCTTTTGCGGTACGAACCACAACTGCCTTCATCACATCGCCCTTCTTAACACGCCCACGCGGAATCGCTTCCTTGACAGATACGACGATGATATCGCCGATCCCTGCGTATTTCCGTTTGGAGCCGCCGAGCACTTTGATGCACATGACACGACGTGCGCCGGAGTTATCCGCGACGTCAAGGTTTGTTTGCATCTGAATCATGACTGGCCGCCTTTTTTATTCTCCCCTAACGCATCACTGCGCAGGGTTTACGTCCAATTGCCAAGCCGGATTAAGAGGTAGGAAGTTCCGTACCTACTACAACCCAACGTTTCGATTTAGAAATAGGTGCGGACTCCTGAATGAAGATCTGATCACCTACTTTGAAGGAATTCCCCTCGTCATGAGCTTGATAACGCTTGGAACGACGCACAGTCTTCTTGAGAAGCGGGTGCGTGAAACGGCGTTCAACCTTCACAACGACAGTCTTGTCCTGCTTGTCGCTGACGACGAGGCCTTGCAAAATTCTCTTTGGCATCCCGTCTCTCCTATTCTGCTGACTCGACGCGCTTTTGCTGCGCGACGGTCATCAGGCGTGCAATATCACGACGAACTTCGCGAACACGCACGGTATTTTCCAACTGACCAGTTGCCTTCTGAAAGCGCAGATTGAACTGCTCTTTCTTCAGCTTTTCCAACTCATCAGCAATTTGATCCGCTGTCATCGCGCGGACATCTGATGCTTTCATCGGGTTATCCCTTCACACCGTTAGTCGGCGATGCGCTGTACGAAGCGTGTCTTGATAGGCAACTTCGCAGCGGCAAGCCGCATGGCTTCCCGAGCAATGTCCTCAGGTACACCATCGATTTCAAACATAATACGGCCCGGTGCTACGCGAGCTGCCCAATATTCAGGAGAACCTTTACCTTTACCCATGCGGACTTCGGTAGGTTTCTTGGATACTGGCAGGTCCGGGAACACACGGATCCACACACGACCGGCACGCTTCATGTGACGGGTCATAGCACGACGCGCAGCCTCGATCTGACGAGCGGTGATACGCGCAGGCTCCTGAGCCTTCAGGCCGTAGGCACCAAAGTTGAGCTCATAGCCCCCTTTGGCGTTGCCGTGAATGCGGCCCTTGTGCTGCTTGCGATATTTTGTGCGCTTTGGTTGCAGCATTGTGTTTCTCTCTTAACTCAGTTTGTAACCGACATTAAGCAGCAGGTTTATTGCTACGACGGCGCTGGTTGCTGTTATTGCCCTGATCCTGGTTTTCAGAAGCGCGACGTTCAGAGGCCATTGGATCATGTTCCATGATCTCGCCTTTGTAGATCCACACCTTGATACCAGAGATGCCATAAGCAGTCAGTGCTTCAGCAGTACCATAGTCAATGTCAGCGCGCAGAGTATGAAGCGGAACGCGACCTTCACGATACCATTCGGTACGTGCGATCTCGGCTCCACCCAGACGGCCTGCACAGTTGATACGAATGCCTTCGGCGCCCATCCGCATAGCAGACTGAACGGCCCGTTTCATCGCGCGACGGAAAGCCACACGGCGTTCCAGCTGCTGAGCGATGGACTGAGCAACGAGGTTGGCATCTGTTTCCGGCTTACGTACCTCAACAATGTTGATATGTACATCGGAAGTTGTCAGCTTGCCAACTTTCGCACGAAGTTTTTCGATATCGGCGCCTTTTTTGCCGATTACGATGCCCGGACGTGCAGAGTGAATGGTCACACGGCACTTTTTGTGCGGACGCTCGATAACGATCTTGGATACGGCTGCCTGCTTGAGTTCTTTTTCCAGCATACTGCGAATTGCAAAATCTTCATGAAGAAGATTGCCATATTCGCCTTTGTCAGCATACCAGCGAGAATCCCATGTGCGGTTGATCCCAAGACGAAGACCAATTGGATTAACCTTGTGACCCATCAGGCTGTCTCCTCAACTTCACGAACAACAATCGTCAGGTTGGAGAAAGGCTTGAGGATCTTGCCGACACGACCACGAGCACGTGGCTGCCAGCGTTTCATCACAAGTGCCTTACCAACATAAGCTTCTGCAACGATCAGGCTGTCAACATCCAGTTCATGGTTGTTTTCAGCGTTTGCGATCGCAGATTCCAAACACTTCTTTACATCTTTCGCGATGCGTTTGGAGGAGAAGGTCAGGTCAGCCAAAGCCGTATCAACCTTTTTCCCCCGAATCATCGTTGCGACAAGGTTCAGCTTCTGCGGAGACGTGCGAAGCATGCGGGTTACCGCTTTAGCTTCGTTGTCTTTCAAGACGCGTGCGCGTTTTGCCTTACCCATTATTTCCTCCTAGCCTTCTTGTCGGCCCCGTGACCGTAATAGTTACGGGTCGGAGAAAATTCGCCCAACTTGTGACCGACCATCTCCTCAGAGACGAGAACCGGTACATGCTTCTGACCATTGTACACACCAAAGGTGAGCCCGACGAAGTGAGGCAAGATCGTGGAGCGACGGCTCCAGGTCTTGATCACTTCGTGACGACCAGAAGAGCGAACCTTGTCTGCCTTCTTCAGAAGGTATCCGTCTACAAACGGACCTTTCCAAACAGAACGTGCCATCGGTTAACCCTTATTTCTTGCGCTGATGACGACTACGAACAATAAACTTGTCGGTCGACTTGTTAGAGCGAGTACGCTTGCCTTTAGTAGGCTTGCCCCATGGAGACACAGGGTGACGACCACCAGAGGTCCGGCCTTCACCACCACCATGTGGGTGATCAACCGGGTTCATAACGACACCGCGCACTTCTGGACGTTTACCGAGCCAACGGCTACGACCAGCTTTACCATGATTGATGTTTGAATGTTCCGGGTTGGAAACTGCACCGACGCTTGCCATGCAAGAACCAAGCACCAGACGGGTTTCACCCGAATTCAAACGAATGATTGCATAACCGCTATCACGACCAACAAGCTGAGCGTAAGCACCGGCAGAGCGAGCAATCTGACCGCCTTTGCCTGGCTTGATCTCTACGTTGTAGATGATCGTGCCAACAGGCATGTTTGCCAGAGGCATTGCGTTGCCCGGTTTGATGTCGGCAGCTTTACTAGCAGCTACAACCTTGTCACCAGCTTTAAGGCGCTGAGGAGCCAGGATGTATGCCTGTTCGCCGTCTTCATAATTAACCAGAGCAATATATGCCGTACGGTTTGGATCATATTCCAGACGCTCTACCGTACCAACAACGTCAAACTTACGACGTTTGAAGTCGATGATGCGATAGGTACGCTTATGACCGCCACCACGACGACGTGATGTCACGCGACCATGGTTGTTACGACCGCCAGACTTGGTCAAGCCTTCGGTGAGCGTTTTGACCGGTTTCCCCTTCCAAAGATCGGAGCGGTCTACGATCACCAGCTGACGCGTGCCTGGGCTTGTCGGTTTAAAGGTCTTGAGTGCCATGACTTAAAGCCTATCCCCGCGTTGCTTAAAGACCAGTCGTGACGTCAATCGATTGGCCCTCTTGGAGGGTAACAATCGCTTTTTTCACGTCGACCTGCTTGCCGATAATGCCTTTGAAGCGTTTAACCTTGCCCTTGCGGACCAGAGTGTTGACGCTTTTGACCTTGACGGAAAACAGTGCCTCTACGGCGGCCTTGATTTCAGTTTTAGTCGCATCCTTGGATACGTTGAAAACAACCTTGTCCTGTTCGGAATGAATGGTTGCCTTCTCGGTGATCACCGGGCTGCGGATGATATCGTAATGACGAAGGGTGGTCATTTGAACCGTTCCTCCAGAGCATCGACTGCGGCCTTGGTCAGAACCAGAGTGTCGCGACGCAGAACATCAAGAACGTTGATGCCCTGAACCGGCAACACATCGATACCGACGATATTGCGGGCAGCTTTTGCGAAGTTCTCGTCCACTTCCTTACCGGAAATGATCAGAGCGCTTTCGATGCCCAGACCGGAAATCTGTTTCTTTACGGCTGCGGTCTTTGGTGCTTCTGCCTTCGCATCGTCAAGAATGATCAGATTTTCATTCTTCACTTTGGTAGACAGGGCATGTTTGAGCGCAAGCGCACGAACCTTTTTAGGCAGCTCGATTGCATGGTCACGAACGACCGGACCAAACGCACGACCACCACCACGGAACTGTGGAACCTTCTTGTTGCCGTGACGAGCGCCACCAGAACCCTTCTGACGAAGGTATTTCTTGGTAGTGCCGATCACTTCAGCACGGGTCTTGGTTTTGTGCGTACCAGCCATTTTCTTCATCTGCTGGAAGCGAACCATGCGGGCAATGATGTCCGCGCGTGGTTCGAGACCAAATACAGTGTCGGAAACAGCTACGGAACCTGCATCACCGCCGTCAAGGGTTTTAACTTTAAGTTCCATTATTCTTCACCCTCCGCTGCTGGCGCTTCAGCTGCTGGAGCGTCTGCGCTACGGATAGCACCAGGAAGCGGAACCCCTTCAGGACGAGCCTTCTTGACAGCATCCTTGATGAGAATCCAACCGCCCTTGGAACCAGGAACAGCACCCTGAACCAGAACCAGACCACGGTCGGCATCGGTTTTAACAACCTTCAGATTCTGCGTCGTCACGCGGGTCGAGCCCATGTGACCAGCCATCTTTTTGCCTTTAAAGACCTTGCCTGGATCCTGACACTGACCGGTAGAGCCGTGGGCACGGTGGGAAATGGAGTTACCGTGCGTTGCACGTCCACCACCGAAATTGTGACGTTTCATGGAGCCGGCGAAGCCTTTACCAATTGACGTACCAACAACATCCACATGCTGACCAGCAATATAGTGATCCGCAGTCAACTCAGAACCAACCTCGATGAGGTTTTCTTCGCTTACGCGGAATTCAGCAAGTTTACGCTTCGGTTCTACCTTTGCTACGGCAAAGTGGCCGCGCATTGGCTTCGAAACATTTTTTACTTTGGCTTTGCCTACACCCAACTGAAGTGCGGTATAGCCGTTTTTCTCTACAGTACGCTGAGCAACAACCTGGCAATTCTCAACTTTGAGAACCGTAACCGGAACATGTTCTCCGGCTTCGGTATAAATGCGGGTCATTCCCAACTTCTGTGCGATCACACCAGAACGCATGGCTACTCTTGCCTCTCGCTCACGTTAGAGCTTAATTTCAACGTCCACACCGGCCGCAAGATCTAGCTTCATGAGGGCATCAACCGTCTGAGGGGTCGGGTCGATGATGTCGAGGAGACGCTTGTGCGTACGGATCTCGAACTGCTCACGGCTTTTCTTGTTAACATGCGGCGAACGGTTGACAGTGAACTTCTCGATATGGGTCGGAAGAGGAACTGGACCACGAACGTTTGCGCCTGTGCGCTTAGCTGTGGACACGATTTCCTTTGCTGACGTATCGAGAATGCGATGGTCGAATGCCTTAAGGCGAATTCGAATATTCTGACCGTTCATATTTTCAACCTCAAAAGACTGGGGTGCTTTGGGAGCACCCACAACACCCCTGCCCTAGTGACTATTCGACGATTGCGCCGACGATACCAGCGCCGACGGTACGACCACCTTCGCGGATAGCGAAGCGCAGTTTTTCTTCCATGGCGATTGGCACAATCAGTTCAACATTCATGTTGACGTTATCGCCTGGCATCACCATTTCCACACCTTCGTCAAGGGTAACAACACCCGTAACGTCGGTCGTGCGGAAATAGAACTGTGGACGATAGTTGGTGAAGAACGGGGTATGACGCCCACCTTCTTCTTTCGTCAGAATGTAGGCTTCTGCCTTGAATTTCGTGTGCGGGGTAACAGAACCTGGCTTACAGAGAACCTGACCACGCTCAACGTCTTCACGCTTGGTACCACGCAGAAGAACACCAACGTTGTCGCCTGCTTCACCGCTATCAAGCAGCTTGCGGAACATTTCAACACCGGTGCAGGTGGTTTTCTGAGTTGGTTTGATACCGACGATTTCGATTTCTTCACCAACCTTGATGATGCCACGCTCAACACGACCGGTAACAACCGTACCACGACCAGAGATCGAGAACACGTC
>NZ_FOVR01000012.1 GCF_900115225.1 Cohaesibacter marisflavi
GAGAGGACAAGCGTCATCATCACGACAAATCTGGAGTTCGGGGAATGGGTCTCGGTCTTTGGCGACGCAAAAATGACAACCGCGCTGTTGGATCGCGTCACCCATCACTGCGCAATCGTTGAGACCGGCAACAAGTCTTATCGGTTTGCTCAAAGCAGAAGTAAAAATCCCAGAGCTAAGCCCCCGGCTTGACCACAACCCCGCTTCGCTTCGTTTGGCTAGTGGGGCCACTGCACTACGCGGGGCTATGGACAAGCCTTCGCAACAACAACGCGGTCTGAAAAGGCCGCGTTAAACAGCTAAAGGGTGGGGCAATTTTAAATGCTGAAGGCGGGTCAGTTTTGAATGATTATTGACAAGCTTGAGGTAACGAACAGAAGAACTCGACAGTCTCGCCTGATCAAAATCCCCCAATCGACAAGCATCTCATCAGGTAATAATCCACCATACTTCTTTTTCCAGTTAGAATAGGTCACCTGACTGATGCCTGCCTTCCTGCAGAGCTCTGCAACGGGGTACACCATCATCACCCAGCTTCAAAACAAACGCCTTCTGTGCGACCGAAAACTTCGATGCTTTTATCGCTTTCTCTCCTTCTCTCAGCCAGAAGAATAGCGCGGAAAACTGTTATTCAAAACGATCCAGTTTTCAGGGCGTAGAGCAATCACACTTACCTCACCATTGAAACAGATTTGATCATCGCCTGAAGTCTGTCGCCGGTCCTCAGGTCGAGGGCGTGGAGGCTTTTGTTTGAGATGCGGGCTATGAGGGTCTGTCTGTCCAGATCTTCGCCCAGAGTGAGGAATATGTTGGCCATATGGTCGCCGAAGGGCTGGATGGTCTCAATGGTGACGGACGGAGTGTTTAGGATGGAAGACGAGCCTTCGGGCATATGCCGGGAGAGAGCGACGTCGCTGGCTTCGATCCTGAGACGTATGGGGTGTCCGATCGGCCCCTTGACGCCGGGGACATAAAAGGGACGTCCGGAGACCATGATGGTACTGATGCCAAAGGCATCGTCCATCGCGGAGAGAGTGCCGCCAAGGACGGAGGCGGCATCTGGCATCCGAGCGAGCGACAGATCTGGATTGGACAAGAGGGACTGCAGAGGTCCGGCGGCCTTGACCGTGCCCTGTTGCATCAGAACCATCTGGTCAGCGAGGCGTTCCACTTCACTGATGTCATGGCTGACATAGAGAATGGGGATCTTCAGTTCATCGTGCAGGCGCTCCAGATAGGGCAGGATCTCGTTCTTGCTAAAGCGGTCGAGCGCGGCCATGGGTTCATCCATGAGCAGGATGCTGGGACAGGACAGAAGGGCGCGGCCAATGGCCACCCGCTGACGTTCCCCGCCGGAGAGCTTGTTGGGAGAACGCTGGAGCAGGGGCCCGATGCCGAGCAACTCGATGACATCATCCTGATCTAGCCGGGCCGTGTCTGATGGGCTGAGAGGTTGGCTGCGCTTTTGCCCGTAGACAAGATTCTGCTTGACTGAGAGATGGGGAAAGAGACTGGCTTCCTGAAAGACATAACCAACGGGGCGTTTGTGAGCTGGCAGGAAGCGGGATTGGTCTTGCCAGATGCCGCCCTTGAGGGAAAAGAAACCCTCTTTCATGGCATTGAGCCCGGCAATACAGCGCAGGACGCTGGTCTTGCCACAGCCCGAGGGGCCAAACAGAGCGGTGATGCCCGCGGCAGGCAGCGTGAAGGCTGCGTCTAGCTTGAAGCTGCCCTGAGGGCCCTTGAAGCGGGCTGAGATCACGTCGGACTGGTCGTTATGAAAGTTGTACGGAAGATGAGTGCCGGTCATTGCATCCGTCTCCTTAAACGCTTCTCGATAGTTGTCGTGCTGAAGATGACAAGAAAGGAGAAGACAAGCATGCCGCCTGCCAGAAAGTGAGCCTTGTTCCACTCCAGTGTTTCGACATAATCATAAATGGCGATGGAGAGCACCTTTGTCTCGCCGGGGATGTTGCCGCCGATCATCAGAACGACCCCGAATTCTCCCACCGTGTGGGCAAAGCTGAGGATGGTGCCTGTGATGAGGCCGGGCCTTGCTAGCGGCAGCACGACGGAGAAGAAGCAATCCAGAGGTGACGCACGCAGGGTGGAAGCCACCTCCAGCGGCCGATCTCCGATGGCCTCGAAGGCATTCCGCACTGGCTGCACCATGAAGGGTAAGGAGTAGATGATGGACGCTACGACGAGGCCAGCGAAGGTGAAGGGCAAGGTGTGCCCGACCACCGCCGCAATGGAGCGACCGAGCATGCTGTTCGGCCCGAGCGCCAGCAACAAATAAAAACCGAGCACGGTTGGTGGCAGCACCAGCGGCAGGGAGACCAGTGTACCGACCACCTCCTTCCACCAGCTCTTCGATCTGGCGAGCCACCAAGCAATCGGCGTGCCGATGATCAGCAGCAGAATAGTGACGGTGATCGCCAGTTCCAGTGTCAGGATTATGGCCTCGAGCAATGCTAGTCTCCTTCTTGCCCTTTATCGCCCCTTACGTGCCGGGCGTTGACTATTTGACACCATAGCCGAATTTGAGGATGATTTCTCTGGCGGTTTCCCCTTTGAGAAAGGCAAGGAAGGCCTTGGCGGCTTCATCTTCTGCTCCGGTTTTCAGCAAGACAGCATCCTGCTTGATAGGAGCGTAAAGATCATCAGGGACGACCCATCGGGAACCCTCTTTGCTGTTGACGACCTGAGACAGGGCAACAAAGCCCAGCTGTGCATTGCCGGAGGCGACAAACTGGTGGGTTTGGGAAATGCTGTCACCGCGCACCAGTGCGTCCATCACGGCAGCCGGGACGTCCAGCTTGTCGAGGGCTTCCATGGCGGCGGCACCATAAGGGGCTGTCTTGGGGTTGGCTATGGCGAGCTTGTGGAACTTGTCAGGAGCCCTGAGAACGGCACCATCGCTATCAACCAGATCGGGATCGGTGCTGTATAGCACGATCTTGCCCTGAGCATAGGTGAAGCGGCTAGCGGGTACGGCCAGTCCATCTGTTTCTGCCTTGATCGGTCGGGCTTGATCCGCCGCCAGAAATATCGAGAAGGGCGCGCCATTTGAGATCTGTGTATAGAGCTTGCCGGTGGAGCCGAAGCTCAGCGTGGCTGTATGGTCAGTTTCGGCCGCAAAAGCTGTGGCAATTTCCTTGGCTGCTGCCGTGAAGTTGGCAGCAACCGCCACCTTGGTGTCAGCGGCAGGGGATGGGCCAGCAAGGCCAACGAGTGAAAGTGTAAGGGCGGAAAGAGAAAGCAGATTTTTGAAAGAAGGTGTCATAGGGACAGTGCCTTTCGGGATGGTCGGGTTGCTTGGAACAGAGTGTATTAAAAGGACTGCTATTCGACGCCGAGGATGATTTGAGATGCCTTGATGATGGCGCACATCTTGTCGCCCGGTTTGATGTCCAGGCTTTCTGTGCTCTGGCGGGTGATAACCACGGTAAGGGTTTTACTGTTCCCTATATCGAGCTGTATCTCGCTATTGACCGCGCCCGGTTCAACCGAACTGACCGTGCCCCTGATCTGGTTGCGGGCAGAGAGGCGCGCATCTTCATTGTCGGCCATCAGCACCGGCGTTGAAGCCTTGATGAGAGCGAAGGCTTCGCTTCCAACACGCAGATCCAGTGTTTCTGCGCTTTTGTTGGTGATGACGGTGGTCAATACCGTTTGCTCCGATACACGCAGACTGATCTCTGAATTGACCGCGCCGGTGATGACATCTTCGACGATGCCGTGAAAGACATTGCGGGCACTGGTGCGCATGGCGAAACTCCATAGAAGGGGGCTAGAAAGCGGGGAGCTGCCCCTATTGCCGCAGATATCCTGTTCGATCTCCGCGAGAAAGGCATTGAGCCGTTCGGTGAGGTGTTGGTGGGCGATCAGAGCCTTTCGTCCCTCATCGGTGAGGGTGGCGCCACCGCCTTTCTTGCCGCCAGGCTTTGCGTCCACGAGCGGGGTGCTGAACAGGTTGTTGAGCGCATTGACTGCGTCCCAGGCGGCCTTGTAGCTGATCTTCAATTGCTTGGCTGCAGCCGAGATCGAACCTTCCTTTTCGATCTGGGATAACAGAGCAAAGCGCTCTGCACTTGCTCTGTGTCCTGCCTTGTCGAGGAAAGACAGAATTGGGCGAACCGATTGGGGCTGTCTCGTCATGCTTCTGTTTTCCTTCGTTATGTAGGTCAACTTCATATCGGTATATAAAGGAAAGATACAAATCTGTGATCCCGTGTCAATTCTGTATTCTGAGTTTATCAACTAGAAATAGTGCGCTTTTCTGAGATGTATAGTTTTCATATGGGTTAAGGCTGTAAGAGGCTATAGTTTCTTATAATATTCAGAAAAAACGCTTATGTTATAATTGCAGTATTGAAAATTGTTCAATCGAACGCCGGTATAAGCAACTTCTGGCTCTGGCATTTATGAAATTATACATCTCGACCTGACGCCTCTTTGCTCCGACTTTGAAGGTTCACAACTATCGCAGACTGAAGCTTTGGTACTAGGCTGAAACTTTACTGCCATCCCGACAAACCTCTTGGCTTTCAGCGCTTGTAGGTATCATGACGCTGGTCGAAGGCTTATGGACTTGCGCAAATATTGGTACGTGATGCTTTTTGTAAAGCAGTTGGAGCATTTGGTTTTTAGAAATTACGCTTTGTGTAAGAGTTGCTCGGCAACAGACCCCGCCAGCGCGACGCCGGAAATTTGCGCTTTTTCCATGCGACGAAGCAGAGTGGCAATCCTGTTTGCAGCATCTTCTGGCGCAAGGCCGCCATCTCGGATATTGGAAATACAATTGCGACGGCTGTCAGGTAGCCTTGGTTCTGGTGACCAGGTGATATAGGCACCCAGACTATCCGCAGAGGAAAGACCGGGCCTTTCACCAATGAGAACCACAACAGCCTTCGCGCAAACCATCGCCCCGATTTCGTCGCCAATGGCAACGCGACCGCGCTCTGCCAACACGATACCGGCAGGTTCGGGCAAGAGCGATTGCAGGTGTGTAACGACTTTGACTGCATTGGCATTCACCGCCATTGCAGACAAACCATCAGCAATGACTATGACAATTCCCTCTTTTGGCAAGGTGGAAAGATCAGTCTCTGGCGCCAGCTTTCTACCCAGATCCGGTCTGCGTATATAGCTTGAGCGATCAGGGGCTGCGCTTCTCACGCTGGCGAGCGGCCAGAAGACAAGCGCCTCACGCAAGCTGGTCTTGTCCATGTCGGACCAAACCGCTTCACGCGCGCGTGCGTGGTCCAGGGCAAAGGCCAAGGAAGCGCCGGTCGGCACGCCACTGCCGGAACGACCAAGAGCAACACGAGCTGCCGTCATTTCACGCAAATGCGTATCAAGTTGGCTTGCCGAAACGTCTTTTTTCATTGTGCAGCCTCTGTCAGAGCCAAAAGAGAAGGGCCGCTAAGGGCTGGCTCGGATCGCATTCTACCTGTCTTATCCGTGATCCCCTTGTTTTCCATCCAGTCAGAGAATTCGGGAGCAGGGGCTTTGTGAAGGGTTTCTCGCACAAAGATCGCATCATGGGACGATAGGCTCTGGTAATTGAGCATGATGTCATCGGCACCGGGTACACAAATGACAAAATTGACTCCGGCCGCAGATAGAGAAACAAGAAGACTATCCATATCGTTCTGATCTGCATCTGTATGATTGGTGTAACAAACATCAACCCCCATCGGCAGCCCGAAAAGCTTGCCGCAGAAGTGATCCTCGAGACCGGCGCGCATGATTTGTTTTCCGTTGAAGAGATATTCTGGTCCTATGAACCCGACGACGGTGTTAACGAGGAGAGGGCGGAATTCTCGAGCGACCGCGTAGGCGCGGGCCTCCATTGTCTGTTGGTCCATGCCGTGATGGGCATCCGCAGAAAGGGCTGCTCCCTGTCCGGTTTCGAAATACATGACATTGTCGCCAATCCTTCCCCGCTTTAAAGACAGGGCCGCCTCATGAGCTTCACAAAGCAGGGAAAGATTAACGCCAAAACCTTCATTCGCTTTTTGAGAGCCCGCAATTGACTGGAAAACAAGGTCGACCGGAGCTCCGCGCCCTATCGCCTCCAGTGCCACAGTTACGTGACCAAGGCAGCAATGCTGGGTCGGTATCTCCAAGGCTTCGACCAACCTGTCAAGCAGCGACACGATGCGGATATAGTCCTCGACTGTGTCGGTTGCCGGATTGACGCCGATTACCGCATCGCCAGTCCCCATGATCAGGCCATCAATTGCAGAGGCCAGAATGCCTCGGCTGTCGTCCGTCGGATGATTGGGCTGGTTGCGAGTGGCCATACGCCCTTCAAGGCCGATTGTATTGTTGAATTTCGTGACCACCCGGCATTTCTGAGCCACTGCTATCAGGTCTTGGGATCTCATAATCTTGGAGACAGCGGCGACCATCTCTGGCGTGAGCCCGGGCTGCAGTTTGTTCAAGATTTCCGATGTTGTCGTCGGAGCCAGCAACCATTCGCGGAATTCCCCCATGGTCATATGGGAGATGGGAGCGAAGGCTGGCAGGTCATGGCTGCTATAAATCAGCTCCGTGATTTCGTCATTCTCAACACCGAGAATATCCGTATCCAGAAAGGATTGAAGGGGTAGATCAGCAAGAGCAACCTGCGCGGCTAGCCTCTCGACAGGGCCTTCTGCCGCAATGCCTGCCAACTCGTCGCCAGATCGTTCAGGCGTTGCCTTAGCGAGCAGATCTTTCAAGCTTTCAAAGCTATAACGGGTCTTCCCTATGGTCGATGAATAGCTCACGTATGTTGTCCATTCCACTATGATCGTTGCCGATGGGCCGTATGAACGGTCACGAAGCTATCGGCCCTCATTTTGTCCCTTTGAGCGTCGCCCGGTGCGAGATTGGGTCCGTCAGAACGAGCACTGCTCCCCTTACCCCATTTGTGACCGTTGCAACAAGCGGGGGAGCAACTGTCGCAGAATGACCGGAGCGATGACGACCAACCCAACTGCGGTAGCAATCAGATTTGGTGCCACCAATAGCAAAGCTGCTACAATCAGAATGATGCGCTCGAACCAGTAGAGTGGTGCGAAAAGCCAGTTGGAAACAGCAGATGCCAGAATCCAGATGCCGAGCACTGCGCCACCAAAGGCCAGCGCAAAGGCTTGCCAGGTAAAGCCATCAGTCACTATAAGAAGGGCTGGCTGAAAGGCAAAGACGAAGGGGACCAGAGCCTTGCCCATGCTCAGGCGGAAGGCCGTATTGCCTGCCTTGAAGGCGTTTGCGCCCGCTATCCCGGCGCCGGCATAGGCGGCCATGGCCACCGGTGGTGTCACGTCAGCCAGAACGCCGTAATAAAAGACGAAATAGTGCGCCACCATCTGCTGCACGCCGAGCATACCCAAGATGGGGGCCGCAACTGCAACCATGATAATGTAGTTAGCGGTTGTGGGTATGCCACACCCCATCAGGATGCAAACCACCGCAGTCAGCATAAGTGTGAATAGTAGGGTCAGTGATGGCACAGTCATCAACTCAAAAGGCAAGAAGGCGGTCATTGCATGGAGTGATGTTGCCCACCCTTGCGCAATGCTGGTGACCATATAGGCGATCTTGAAGCCGACCCCGGTCAGAGTAACAACCCCGATCACAACCCCCACCAACGCCGCTGCAGCTGTGACAGACAAAGATTGTTTCGCACCCAGAATAAAGCCCTCAAAGACCTCATAGATCGTACCCTTGATGCCTCCTATAAGGCCGGAAGCCTGAATTTGCTGGATAGCCAAGACAACGATGCAGGCAGAAATTGAATAGAAGGCTGCGGCAAAAGGCGTGCGTCCAGACAACAGAACGGCGACCAGAATTGCCAAAGGCACAACCGATAACCAGCCCTCTTTCAGCACCTTCCATGCGTTTGGCAATTCAGAAGCAGACATGCCCCTGAGGCCAAGGCGGCGGGCTTCCAGATGGACCTGAACCAGAACGCCGAAGAAATGCATGAATGCAGGCACTAGCGCCGCCGTGAGGATCGTAGTGAGCGGCACATTGAGATATTCGATCATCAGGAAGGCGACCGCGCCCATGACGGGCGGCGTGATCTGCCCACCGGTTGAGGCGGCCGCTTCAACTGCGGCTGCGAAATGACGTGGATAGCCGATGCGGATCATGGCCGGAATGGTAAGCGCTCCGGTGGTCACCGTATTGGCAATGGATGAACCCGAGATCGAGCCGAGCATGGCCGAAGACAGTACGGACACCTTTGCCGGTCCGCCCGCATAACGTCCGGCGAGCGCAGAGGCGACATCGATAAACAACTGGCCCAATCCAATGCGCGTTGCCATCACGCCGAACAGCACGAAGTGGAAGACATAGGTGGCGATCACTCCGAGAGCCGTACCGTAGATCCCCTGCGAAGTGAGATAGAGATGGTTGACGATATTGGCCCAACTGGCGCCCGGATGAACGAGGATTCCCGGCATGGACTTGCCGAAATAGGCATAGGCCATAAAAAGAATTGCGATGACCGGCAATGGCCAGCCCATGGATCGACGCACCGCTTCCAGTAGCACGACAATCATCACCGTTCCCATAAAGATATCAATGGGCAATGGGTTGCCGACGCGGAAGGCAAGTTCGCTATAGATCCACGGAACATAAAGCGCGCTGAGCACCCCGGCAATGGCGAGCCCCCAGTCAATGAGCGGCAGTCCGAAAGGTGCCTTCCAGCTTGGAGTGACGATCTTTTTGCCAAAGGCTGAAAAACTGAGAAAGACGACCAGCAATGTGACACCCAGATGCAGCCCGCGGTGGACCGTTGCCTGAGGGATGCCAAAACCGGCTGTATAATAGTGATAGCACGAGAGGAGAAACAGGATCGCTGCCGTGATCAGCGTTAGAGGCCAAGCCAGTGTCCGGAAGCGGAGTTCTGGGTCAAATTCTTCCTCGATTGCCTGAAGTTCGTCGGCTGATAGATGATGGATTTCCTCGCCATCTTCTTGTTTGCTGCGGTCCTCTGTCATCCCGTGCGCTCCTGTCGGATAGTGGTAAAGGGGGCAAGATCTGCCTCGCCCCCCTTCAGATCTGTTTAAGGTTCAGGCAAGGGCCCGAGCCGATGGGCCTATTTAATCAGGCCTGCTTCCTTGTAGAATTTCTCTGCACCCGGATGCAGAGGAATGCCGACACCGTTAAGGGCTGTGTCTTCCGTGATCATCTTGCCTTTGGCGTGGCCCGCATCAAGCAGCTTGCGGGTATTCTTGTTCCAAAGGGCCTTCGTGATGTTGTAGACCAGCTCTTCGGGTTGATCCGCGCTTGTGACCCACTGGGCACCAACGGAGAGCGTATTCACGCTATCTGCGTTGCCTTCATAGGTCCCGCCGGGAATGGTGTCCGGACCAAAGAATTTGAAGTCTTCGCAGATTTTCGGAGCTTCATCGCAGGTGATCGGGATGAGTTTCACATCATGCTGGCTCGCCAGTTCCGAGATGGCACCTGCAGGATAGCCGCCTACGAAGAAGAAGGCATCCATCGCGCCATCGCGCATCCGGTCTGCAGCCTGGTCGGGTTTAAGATATTCCGGCTCAATGTCGTCTTCGGTTAGGCCATAGCCATTGAGAATGATTTTTGCATCAACAAGGGTGCCCGAGCCGGGTTCATCCATGGAAACCCGTTTGCCCTTTAGATCGGAAACACTGGAAATGCCAGAGTCAGCGCTCACAACGAGATGGATGCTTTCCGGATAGAGGTTGGCAATGGCGCGCAGTTTTTCAACGGCCGGTTTGCCTTCCCAGATGCCGGTTCCGGTATAGGCCCAGGTCGCAACGTCGGACTGTGAGAAGCCGGATTCTAGCGTGCCACCCGCAATGGCGTTGATGTTTGCAACAGAACCGTTGGCAGACAGAGCCGAGGCAATCAGACCCGGGACGCCGCACGAACCGCCCTTGTCACATGGACGAGACCCCGGAGGGTTGGAAATCGCATTGGCGAGAAGGCCGCCAATCGGGTAGTAGGTGCCTGCGGTTCCGCCCGTGCCGATACGGAAAAATGCCATATCCTGTGCCACGGCAGCCGAAGCGGCCAGACTGAGCGCAAAAGCGACGCCAGTAAAAATCTTAAAATGTTTCATAAGTATCTCCTATCCTCGACAGCAGTGAATAAAAAAAAGCTACCTCAACAATTCTTCGACCACAAGTTGCTGAAGGCTGTTTCGATATAAAAGTTGCTTGCAAAATGTGCAAATGAGCTAATTGACCAAACTTAATGCAATATTCTCTTGGCATACTGAAAAAAAAGCAGCCCTATCGCCCGTTTCATTCTGAAACCATCTTTTGACCGTTATGCGTCCCTGCGGCTAACAGGCAGCCTTTGATGCTTCATGGCTACAAGATCCTTAAAGAGAATGTTTTTGAAAAACATACCTGTCATATTCATCATTCTGTGGCACGATAGGCATCGGAAAGAAAATCAGGATTGATAGATTTGGAACGCCTTGCTACTCACTTTGGATGGATAGGGAACATGCTCATCATGTTGAGTGTGCTTTGTCTTGTCTATTCGGGTTGCAGCTTTACCCATGCTGATGTGGTTCAGACGCTCGGCCAGAAACAGCTCTCTCAATTCGAGATCGACCAGTCTTTGCATGATATGGGGCCGCCTTGTCAGGGGTGCCCGCAAATGCAGGATGAACAGCAGATGCATTGTGGAGGTCAGATTCTTGCGCTCTCTTGTGGTGCAGATGTGCCAGGTCCAATCTTAAGTCATACCGTCCCCGCACACACGATCCGCGATTTTATCGCCCAAATCTTTTCGCCGGATCCTCCACCGCCGCGTTTTGCCTGATTGAATTTGAACCATAAACTCAAATCTCAATCAAAGGCGACTTTCCATGAAACAAGCATTTGTATTCGCAGCAACTCTGCTGCTGTCAGCTCCACTTACTTTGGGGCCGATGGCACATGCCCATGATGGTGCGACAGGCATTGTCGAAGAGCGCATGCATTCAATGAAAGAGATGGGCAAGGCCGTGCGCGCTGTCAAAGCCATGGTGCAAGATCCGGAGGCATATGACGCGGAGTCTGTCCGCAAGCAGGCCGAGATCATCAAACAGCATGCTGGCCAAAATCTTGCCGATCAGTTTCCTGAAGGATCTCTTCAAGCCCCCACCCACGCCAAGCCGGAAATCTGGACTGACTGGGAACGTTTTTCTCAGTTGTCCAGCCAGTTGGAAAGCTACGCAGACGGATTGACGCTTGCGGCTGAAAACGGAGTGATGATGGATGGATCCATGATGAGTGGGGCCATGATGGAAGGGGCCGGGCATATGGGGAGTATGATGGGCACAGATGCTCATGAGGCCGATCAACTCGGGCAGATGCCTGCAGACGGCGTTTTCACCATGATGGTTGAAACTTGCGCCACTTGCCACATGGAGTTCCGGGCCAGAAAGCCATGAGGCCTGGCCATTCTTCCATTTTCAAAACGATAACGTGTCCGTGACGTTCAGCATTTGCACTGAAATATACGGACTCCATGATACCGGCATCAAAGACCTGGCGCGCCATCGCCTTGTCTGTGATTGCCGATTGGAAAGCGACGATGAATCTGAATAGACGCAATTTTTGCAAGCTCGGTGCGGGTGCTGCCGCCGCAGCCCTTGCACCCTATCATTTTGCCCTTGCGCAAACGGAAGATGGTTTTCTCGAAATCCGTGCCCAAAAAGCCGAACAGTCCCTTTACCCAAATAGTCCAAGATCGACTATCTGGACATATAACGGAACAACACCCGGACCGGAAATCCGTGTTAAGCAGGGGGAGCGGGTGAAGGTGCGCTTCATCAATGAACTGGATGAACCATCCTCTATTCACTGGCATGGTGTGCGCATTGAAAATGCTATGGACGGAGTGTCCGGTCTGACACAAAACGCCGTCAAACCCGGGGAACGATTTGAGTATGATTTTGTCGCTCCCGATGCCGGAACCTATTGGTATCACGCCCATAACAGAAGCTGGAATCAGGTCGGGCGTGGGCCCTATGGCCCGTTGATTGTCGAAGAGCCATATCCTACCTTCGATTCCGAGCATGACATTACCCTCGTGATAGATGATTGGCTGTTGGATCAGAACGGGCAATTTGATGAAGGCTCCATGGGCATGATGATGGACTGGAGCCATGCCGGACGTCTGGGTAACTGGATCACAGTCAACGGCAAAAGCATGCCCGAGATCGACCTGAGGGCAGGGGAACCCTATCGTTTGCGCCTCATCAATGTGAGCAACGCACGCACTCTTGAGCTGGATCCAAATCGCTTCGAGGCGAAAATTTTGGCCTTTGATGGACAGCCTTTGCCAGAGCCAATCTCCATGCCCTATGAGCCATATCTATTGTCTTCGGCGCAGCGCGTGGACCTTTTGGTTATCCCGAAGGAAGGGCAGGATTTTGTCCTTGAAGAGCTTTCCGGCAACAAGCCATTTCCTTTTGCCACCTTTCGCGTCACAGGCAAGGTAAATGGCGCTCCGTCTGTTCCTGTCTTGAAACCCAACGCACTCACCGAGCCCGACCTCAATGCTGCCACAACACATCGATTGCATATTACGGGCGGCGCGATGGGGCGCATGGGAAACATGACCTACAAGGGGGCCCCCCTCGGCCGGCAGGAGATGATGCAGTCCATGCAGTTTTGGGCATTCAACGGTGTGGCCAACCTGCCTGAGCAGCAGTTTTTTACGGCCAAACGCGGGGAGACCGTAATTATTGAAATGATCAATGATACAGCCTGGCCCCATGCCATGCATGTTCATGGACATCACTTCCGTATCGAGGAAAGGGAAGGCAGCACCATCGATGAGGGACGCCCGTGGAAGGATACCTTCCTGATCGGACCAAGCCAAACAACTAAAATCGCGTTTGTAGCAGATAATCCCGGTCAATGGCTGTTGCATTGTCACATGCTTGAGCATGCTGCTGCGGGCATGACCACATGGTTCGAGGTTGTCTGATGGCAAGCAAGAAAAAATCAAAAAGCCAACATGTTACAAAATCCATAATGGTCTCAACGGTTCTGTCCGCAATCGTCGCCGTTGGGCTTGGGGATATGCTTTACGCAACAGATAGCAGCAGCCAGGGGCTGCTGCGTCCTGGCAATGAGGCGATTGTCACACTGGGCAAAGGGATCTATTCAGAGCAGTGCGCAGCCTGCCACGGAGACAATCTTCAAGGACAACCCAATTGGCGCGAAACCAACGAAGACGGGCGGCTGCCGGCGCCGCCTCATGATGAAACCGGCCATACATGGCATCATGCCGACGCGCTTCTATTCGGTATCACCAAATTTGGTCTGGCCGAGATCGGGAATATGCCGGACTATCAGACTGACATGCCGATATACAAGGATGTGCTAAGTGATGAGGAAATCATCGCGGTGCTCTCATACATCAAAAGCACATGGCCTGAAAATATCCGCCGAATGCACGATCAGCGCAACGCGATGAAGTAGATGAACTCTTGAGCCGGAGGCAGAATCGCCCGTGTCATTCCCCTTTGGGGGAGAAAGACACAATGGCTTCAAAGCCTCTGGCTTTTCCGGCAATGGGCGAGTTAAGGCGCAGCGAAGCACCGCTGCCCTTGACGATCGCCGCGACGATGGCAAGTCCCACGCCGCTGCCCTTGGCGCCCGTCTGTCCACGTTCGAAGGGGCGGGTCAGACGACTGAGTATGTCTGGCGTTATTGCATTACAGTCGTTGCGCACCACAAGCTCTCCATTCTGGCGCAACTCAATCTCTACCAGACTATTTGCTGTCGCATGCTTGAGAGCATTCTCAATAAGATTGCGTAAGAGGATGGCAAACACATTGGCATCGATGAGTAACGGCACCGGCTTGTTCGGTAATCGGATTTTCAGCCGATCACTATCCTCCCGGAATTCATCCAGAACCAGCGCGAAGATGGGCAAGATATCCCTTGCTTCTTCCGACAACATCGCACCGCCTTCGGCGCGCGCCAGTTGCATCAGCTTCTCTGTAAGGCGTGAAAGAGACTTAAGGGCCGTTTCAATCTGGCGGGCGCGTTCCTGAAGCGGCGCGTCTTTCGCTTCAGAGATGAGCCTTTGTGTTTGCGCAAGAGCCGCAGCTACGGGGGTTCGAAGTTCATGTGCGCTGTTGGCAGTGAAACTACGCTCGGCCTCCAGCGTCCTGCGCATGCGATCAAGCAGGTTATTGACCGCGTCTGCCACAGGCTCGATTTCCGATGGCAGGTTCTCTGCGCTGATAAGGGAAAGATCTCCGGAGCCACGGGCTTCAATCTCCGCTCTGAAACCTCTTATTGATCGCATTGAAATGCGCACCAGCAACCATACCCCCAGCATGCTGAGCGGTACCAGAATAAAAAGCGGCATGGCAAGCGCTTCCAGCGTGTCATGCGCCGCCCTCTGACGTCTGGCCATAGGATCTGCGACTGAAATGATCACATTGCCATCCAGCGTGGAGCCCGTGAAAATGCGATAATCATCCAGCGTCAAAAAGCCCAATTGCTCTACAGACGGGAAAATATCTGCTTCTGCATTTTTGGATTGAAGCAGGATCCTGCCTTGAGCGTCTCTCACAATATAGGTGAGATACTGGCTTTCAGGCGAGGTGAAGACAGGCTTTTCATCATCTTCTCTTTCATGGCTGTCTTCGTCTTTTTCGTTGTCATCTTCGTCATCCCGCTCCCTATGGAGCCGACGTTTGAAGCCTTCGCGATCAAGGCCTCTTTCTTCGCGCCACGATCTGCCAATGCGCCCCAATTTCAGGCCATCGATCTCAAGGTTGCCCATTTCATCGCGCGTGTCCCGCCCTTCGACAATGTCATGAATGACGGGTGGCAACAGGCGCTCAACGGCCTCGGCAAGCGCCTGATCGAAAGCGCCATCCAGTTCGTGCTTGACGACAAAGCCACTAACCGTTGTCGCGGCCGCCCACAGAAGGCCAACCCCGAGGGCCAGCCCGAGTGAGAGCCGCAGTTGCAGGCTGTTTTTTACGAAGGATTTCAATTTCATGGCTGCTCCAGCCGATACCCCATGCCGCGCACGGTTTCTATAATCCCGGCACCCAGTTTCTTGCGCATCCGAGAAATATGAACCTCAATGGTGTTGCTCTCAATTTCAGAATCAAACGCATAAAGGCTTTCTTCAAGCTGGTTTTTTGAAAGGAGATTGCCGGGATGTTGCAAAAAGGCTTCAAACAAGGCCCATTCTCGCGCGGTGAGTGTGACCTGCTTGCCTTCGCGGGCGATGGAGCGGGCGGCGATATCAATGTCCAGAGCACCAAGTTTGACAATTGGATTGGGGTTGCCGCTATAGCGTCTGGCAACAGCCTTGAGGCGCGCCGTCAACTCCTGAAGGTCAAATGGCTTGACCAGATAGTCATCGGCTCCGGCATTGAGGCCGTCTATTCGATCAGAGATCTGGTCCAGTGCTGTGAGAATGATCACCGGTGTAACATCGCCTGATCCGCGCAATTTCTTGAGGAACGGAATGCCGAGACCGTCAGGAAGCATGAGATCCAGCAGGATCAACTCATAGGGCGCGGCGTGTATATAGTCACTTGCAGCATCAAGACGCTGTACCCAATCCACGCTGTGTCCGTCTGCGGCAATCTGGTCGCGCACAGCGGACCCCAATACCGTGTCATCCTCGACCAACAAGACCCGCATTTTTCTTCGCCTTCTTTTGATTATTTTACACCGAGTTGCTTTTGAAGCCTGCCGCAGTGTTGCCGCGCAACCTTACAGGAAGCTGAAGCAAAAAGAAATTATCAGTCAGGTCGCCTTCAGTCTGGTCCGCGATAGTGCCTCCATCAAATCAACGCAACGGGAGACCAGAGCCATGAAGAAACTTATTGCAGGTGCCTTGCTGATCAGCGGCATCACACTCGCAGCGGGAGCAACCTATGCCGACGGTTACGGCCATGACGGACGCAGTTATTCCGGACAGGAACGCGAATATGGACGAGGCGAAGAAGCCCGCTATCGCGACCATGATCGCGACGGGGATCATCACTTCAGCCTGTTTGGCTGGAAGATGCCTTTTGGTTGGGACGATGATGACGACGACGATCATCGGGGAGGGCGCGGACAGGCCGCAGCACAAAATCCGACAGGCCCGATCAACAACAACAAACTGATCAACAAGGGATCATCCCCGAAGGTCACCATGAACTGACTATCCCACGCACCTGGAGCCAACCTCTCGGCCCCGAACCGGATAATAAAAATAGCTCGGGGCAAATATATTTTCAAAGGAAACCAGACATGAATAAATACCTCGCTTCTGCTGCTCTCGCCAGCGCGTTCGTGTTGCCCGTCGCAGCGCAAGCCAAACCGGTAACCTTCTCAACCACCATGAGCAACTATGGCGGTCCGGAAGCCTATATGGTGATGTATGTCACCGATGCCTCCGGAGCCTATCAGGGCTCGTTATGGATGTCGGGTGGCCGCTCAAAATATTATCGGGATCTGCGCGATTGGTCTCGCGCAACAGGTGGCAACTCAGCCGAAGTGGATGGCATCACCGGTGCAAGCGTTGGGAGCGGGCGTACGCTGAATGTGACGCTGGACTTGTCCGATGCCCTGTTTGATGCAGGCTATGAGCTACACATAGACACAGCCGTTGAACATATGGGCTCAGCTCCCTCGGAAGTCGTTGTACCGCTTGATAGCGACAATTCAGGCAAGATGACATCTGGCCGTCGCTTCATTCAGTCATTCAGTTTCGACATGTAACCCCTGTCTCAGAAATCAAATTGATTGCCTTGATTGATAACGAGATTTCTTGCCATGCAGCAGCTTATTCATAAAATCACCGGCCTCTTTCTCATGCCTCTTGTTCTGGTTATCGCCATCAGCGGGTCGGCCCTTTCCATTTTTCCTGTACTGGAACAGACCAGACAATCGTCAGATCCCGCAAGGAACCTTTCGGTCGCGGCGCTGGCTGATGCGGTTAAACAGAGCCATCCCGGTACATCACAAATTGTGCGTCACGCCTCCGGGCAGATCGTTGCCTACTATTTCGAGAATGGCAACTCCGGGGCAGACCTTATCAATCCAACAACGGGCGAGAGCCTTGGGGCCTACCAACCATCGCAGACCCGGATTTGGCTCACCGATTTGCATCGGTCCCTGTTTCTGGGTGATGGCGGGCGCATGACCGCTGGTTTGGGGGCCGCGGTCATGCTGCTCATCTGTGTGTCTGGTCTGATTATGCTCAAACGCCGCATGGGGGACTGGCGCCAGCTCTTTGGTCCAATCCGGGGAACGCTGTCCCAACGTTTTCACCTTGAATTAGCGCGGATGGCCATACTCGGATTGAGCCTTAGTGCCGTTACGGGCCTTTATATGACTGCTGCAACATTCGGGTTTGCGCCAGACGGTTCCGGTTCGGACATGGCTTTCCCTGCGGTCAATGGCAGTCCTCCAGCCCCCATCATCTCCCTTGAGGGGCTGCAGAATGTACCGGTAATACAACTGCGCGAACTGACCTTCCCCTATAACGGGGATGCAAGTGACGCTTTTACGCTGACGACCGCCAACGGGTCTGGATATGTGGATCAGGCAACCGGTGCGCTATTGGCTTATACGCCCAATAGCAGTGCAAAGCAGATTTATGAATTCATCTATATGCTGCATACCGGTGACGGACTTGCGCCGCTCGCTCTGCTGCTCGGTTTTGCGTCGCTAGGTGTGCCAGCCATGGGGGCGACCGGGGCTCTCATCTGGTGGAAGAAAAGACAAAGCAAACCAAGGATTTCCAACAACACAAAATCACAGGATGCCGACGCAGTTGTTCTCGTTGGCAGCGAAGGCAATAGCACTTGGGGTTTTGCGCGTAGCCTTCATGATGGGTTGTCCAGAGCCGGATTGCGCGTTCACACTGCCAAAATGAACGATATGGCCAAAATTTATCCGAATGCGAACCAGATCTACGTCCTCACGGCTACGTATGGCGATGGGGAAGCTCCTGCATCTGCCAACAACTTTATGACGAGGCTGGATGCCTATGAAGGCAACAAGGATGTTCCCGTTGCCATACTCGGATTTGGTGACAAGCAGTTTTCTCAATTCTGTCAATTTGCCTTCAGGGTTGGCGAACGCTTTACCCGGAATGGCTGGCATCAGTTTATGCCGCTGGCCACAATCAACCGGCAGTCCGTCCAGGAGTTCAACCATTGGAATGACGCCTTGTCGCAAAATCTTGGCATCACGCTGGAACTGGATCCCGTTCAGATCGATGTGAAACGCCACAAATTGCGGCTCGTGTCACGGGCAGATTATGGACAAGACGTGCAGGCGCCAACCTCTGTATTTCGGTTTGAGATAGCCAACGACACGAAGTCGCGGATCTCGCGTCTGATGGGCGGAAGTCTGCCAGCCTTTGAACCCGGCGATTTGCTCGCCATCACGCCAGAGGGAGATAAGGTTCCACGCTATTATTCGCTCGCATCCGGCCGCAAGAACGGCTTTGTCGAAATCTGCGTGCGCAATGTTCCCGGCGGCCTTTGTTCCGAGCAGCTGCATGGCCTGAAAACTGGCGATACTATTGAGGCATCCTTTCAGGCCAATCCCGGTTTTCGTTTGGAAGCGTCCAAGGCTCCGGTTATCCTGATTGGGGCTGGGGCAGGCATTGCTCCTCTTGTCGGTTTCATTCGGAATAATCGCCGCAAGAGACCAATGCGTCTTTACTTCGGGGCTCGTCACCCAAGGTCAGATTTCCTTTATCGTCGAGAATTGGGCGAATGGCATAAGGCGGGGTTCCTGCATTCCTTGAAGGTAGCCTTCTCGCGCGCACAGCAGCGACTCTATGTTCAGGATCGGTTAAGGCAAGACGCAGCAGAACTTGCTGCGCTCGTGCTCGATGGTGCCCAGATCATGGTGTGCGGTGGTAGAGGCATGGCCAAAGGCATCGAGGAAACCCTAACAGATATTCTGCAAACCACCGGGATTGAATTGACAGATTTAAGAAAGGAAGGGCGGTATGTTGAAGATGTCTTTTGATATGAAACGAAAGGGTCTCCAGCCAGCTGGCTTGCACCGGCATGTTTTCAACGGCCAAACGATGGGTACTCGCTATAGCACCATCATCATGAGCGAGAAGGCGCAACGGGACGAAGAGCTTGAAAATGCGCTGTTCGCCGCCGTGGAGCGGGTGGATAAGCAAATGTCCACCTGGAAACCGGATTCAGATCTCATGCAGCTAAACAGAGCCAAGGTCGGTGTATGGACGACAGTGCCAGCAAACCTTTTCAAGGTGCTGGAAGAAGCCTTGGCGATCAATCGCGCTTCAAGTGGCCTGTTCGATCCGAGCGTTGGTTCCATCGTCGATGCATGGGGATTTGGAGCCACCTCGCGACAACCCGATGTAAAAAGTATCCGTGAGCAACTGGGCCAGACAAGACCGCCGATACATGCGCTTTTGGAGCTGGATCATCAGCGGCAGGCCGTACTCAAAAAGGCACAGGTAAAGCTCGACCTATGCGGTATAGCCAAGGGATATGGCGTTGATGCCATGGCCGAAGTGTTAAATGCGTTCGACATCAAGAACGGGCTTGTGGGTATCGATGGTGAAATGCGCGCTGCTGGCTCCAAGGTAAGCGGCGTGCCATGGTCTGTTGCTTTGGAGAAACCTGACTATAGTAAGAGAGAGGCGTTTGGTATGGTGCATTTGCAGGACGCTGCCATTGCGACCAGCGGCGACTATCGTCACTGGGTAAAAGTTGGAAGCCGCACTTTCAGCCACACGATGGACCCGCGCCGCAATGGCCCACTTCAAAATAATGTAGCTTCAGTCAGCGTGATTGCCGAGCAATGCATGACTGCGGATGCATGGGCAACCGCACTCATGGTAATGGGCGCGGAAGCCGGATTGCATGTCGCCCGTGCCAAGGGGATCAACGCCCTTTTCCTCATCAGAGATGGAGAAAGGCTCAAACAGATCACAGCGGGGCCTGTGTTCGGAGTTACTTCGTCAGATGAGCAAGCTGATCACTGATTTCATCCACGAAGATGTGCATCACGTCATCCTTGCGAGAGGTGACAAGGCTAACCAATACGAAGAGAATAGTAGCAACAGGCAAGCCCAGAATGCCGGCATTCAGCCCAAAAAGACTATTACCCGTCATATACATCACGATAACGAACAGACCTCCCAAGAGGATGCTGCTCAAGGCTCCCGCAGCAGTGCCTTTCTTCCAGAAGAAAGCCCCGACTATGGCAGGAACCATCACCACAAGCCCCGATGAGGCGGCGACAGACAGGATCGAGATCAGGCTCAGTTTTAGAGAAGCAAAGGCCAATGCGATCAGTGAGATGATTGGGATCACGAAGCGGCCGATCTTCAGCTGAGCGGCATCCGTGGCACCAGACCGGAACCCACCATAGACATCGCGTGCCAGCATGGAGGATAGGGTCAACAGGATGGAGTCAATGGTCGAGATAGCCGCTGCAAGAATGCCAATCATTACAACGATGGAAAGCACCGGTGGCAAGAAGTCTGCGCCAAGAAGGGCCGCGCTGGCCAGATCAGCATTTTCCAGATCAGGGAAGGCTTCAAATGCCGCAAAGCCCCAAAGGACAGCGACCATCGTATAAACAAGGCCGAAGCAAAGTAAGAGCAACAACATGCGGCGCAGGGCACCTAATGATTTTGGCATGAAGAGGCGTTGGCTGACTTGCGGGTTGGAAATGGAAAAGAAGAACCACGGAATGGTCAAGCCAAGCATGGTCTTGAAACTGAAAAGCCCCGGTCCAGGCACCTGAAGCATTTCCGGCTTGGTCTCTGCGATGCTGGCAAACATGCCAAAAAAGCCGCCCAACTGATCTATAACCACGATAGTCACGAGAACTGAAGCCGAGATCATCAGCAGCGCCTGAAGGCTGTCTGTCCACATAACGGAGCGGATACCGGCAACATAAGACAAGATGATTGCCAGCAATGTCGCAATCACAAGGCCGACAGGAAAGGAAATGGCGCCATCACTCATGCCTGAAAGCAGATAGCCGATACCGGCCAGCTGAACGGCGGAGTAGGGCACCAGAAACAGACAGCTCGCGAGCGCCACCACAATGGCCACCCAACGTGAGCCGTAGCGCGCACCGAGCATTTCCGAGGGTGTTACAAAACCGTATTTCTTGCCTATCAACCAAAAGCGGGGACCGAATATAGCCACGAGTGAAACACCAGCGAAATAGACAATTTCAAAGCCGAGCGCTCCAACGCCTCCCTTATAGGTGAGGCCCGCCAGACCAACCATCATGAAGGCTGAATAGGTCGTCGCCGAATAGCTCAGCGCCGATATCACGCCACCGAAGTTACGTCCGCCAACAAAATAGTCCGTCATGTCCGGGGCGTTGCTCCGGCGCGACAGATAGGCAACGATGCAAGCGATAACGATGTAAATAACGATCCCGGTCCAGATGAATGAAGTGCTCACTGTTCCCCTCCCTTAAAGCCAGCTGTCGCCGTAAGGTTTAGGAAAATGATGACCACAGCGGCACAGATCCAGAACAGGAAGCTTCCATACCACGCTGCGATATGACCAATGGCAAGATAGGGAACCGCATAGAGCGCGATTATGACGAGGCCAATCAAGGCGAGCGAGGTTCTTCGGGACACGAATGGAACTCCAATATTCAAACGTAAATTTACAGCGCATTGCTTTCGTAAATGCCTTGCCGCGCCAGCCAGAGTGAAGTGATAAATTCATCTGAACTAGACAAAACCTATTTCCAATGATTTGAAATACAAAGGTGAATTGCGATCAATATAATCCGCTTTGGAAAGGCCGCTTATTTTCTCCCACTTTGCCGATTGATGTCAATCTCCGAAACAAAAAGCGGAAAGTTCAATTGAGGTTGAAGCTCTTCTCTTTAGAAAATTCCGTGGCCAGCTACTATTTGAACCAAGGGGGGGGCGAAATTGTAGTTCCTTAGATCCTGCTTTTGATAGAAAGATCCATTGTAACTGCCTGTGATGAGAATGAATCGGGGGCTAATAAATCGAAAATCGCATAGCGATAAATTTCAAAGCTGTAATTATGTCTAGGTATAATACGTCAGTCAAAACAGAAGTTTTATGATGTAGCCTAATAACTCAATAAAATATAATGGCTTAGGTTGCGTGTCATAAATTCGCAACAAATATGCATTTACGGCATCAAATATGGAAAATACATATATTTAACAATGGTATCTATTCTGGTGATTTTCAAATATTCCAGATAATAAAATCAATATATAAAAGTTTGGAATAAATATATTGTAGAATTATTCGATTTTTCATTTGTCAATATTTGAAAAATATAAAATTTGAAATAAACTCTCGATGTTATACGGGGCGGCAAAATTACGGTCGACCTTTTGGGTGTTCCCATATTTGAGCACCAGAAACCATTGAAAAGAAAAATTAGATTCTGAAAACCATTTTACTCACAACGCGTTGATGCGTTGGTTCTGGAGAAAATTATGGCCAACCCGGTTATTTCCATCACAGGGGGCGCAGGCCTCGAAAATGATTATGTAGCTTTTACCGTTTCTCTTTCAAAGGTATCGGATGCAGAGGTCTCGGTCTATTATCAGACCATTCAGAATGGTAGCGCCATCGAAGGGTATTATAACGACTACGATCTGGAATATGGTACGCTGATTTTCGCCGCAGGTGAAAAGACCAAAACCATATATGTCAATCCTTATAGCGATAATCTGGACGAGGCTGATGAGAATTTCTCGTTGGTTTTATCCGATCCAATCAATGCGACCTTGTCTGGTGGAGAGAACACACTTTCTGCTACGGGTGTTATCCTCGATGATGATGGATCGGGCTCTAACCTGGCCCTCTTTGTGTCTGACCCACAAATCGTGGAGGGCGACAGCGGCACCAAATATGCTGTCTTTGATGTTGAACTGTCTCGTTCCTACGCCCACAACATAACCCTCGATTATAACACCAAGGACGGGACGGCAATTGCGGGGGATGATTACACTGCGCAGAGCGGTGCCATAACCTTTTATGCAGGCCAAACGATCAAGAGTGTTTCTGTGCCGATTACAGCGGATACGATGGTTGAGGCACCCGAGAATTTCTCACTGGTGGTAACACCAACCGGAGCTATCACCAATTCGGTCTCGGATTCTACTGGAGTAGCCACAATTCTGGATGACGATCCGGACACTGCGAACCTGCCGGTGATTTCCATCTCAAATGGTGAAGGGGCAGAAAACGAATATATTGTTTTCACGGTGACGCTGTCCGAGGCATCCGATGCAGAGGTGACCGTATATTACGAGACTCTTCAGAATGGCTCTGCTATCGAGGGATATTACAACGACTACGATCTGGAATATGGGACACTCACTTTCGCCGCCGGTGAGACCGTAAAGACAATTTTTATGGATCCCTATAGTGATAATTTTGATGAATCTGACGAAAATTTCTCTTTGAGATTATCCGATCCGATCAATGCTACGCTGGCAGGCGGCGAGGAGACCCTATCTGCCACCGGGGTGATCCTGGATGATGATGGAACAGGATCTGATCTGGCTCTGTTTGTTTCTGATCCCTTTATCATTGAAGGCGACAGCGGAACGAAGCAAGCTGTTTTTGAAATACAACTTTCTCAGCCTTATGATCAGGCCATTACCCTCGACTATGTAACCAAAAATGGTACGGCGGTCGCCGGCGCAGATTATGTGGCCAAAAGTGGAACCGTCACCTTCGATGCAGGTCAGACGATTGCCAGTGTCGCAGTCGATATCAAAGGGGATACAAAAATTGAGGACTCAGAGAGTTTCTCACTGGTTGTGACGCCAACTGGTGCAATTACAAACTCGGTTGATGACTCTGCAGGCATTGCCACTATACAGGATGATGACCCCGATAAAGCCAATCTACCGGTGATCTCCATTTCAAATGGAGAAGGAGCTGAAAACGAATATGTCATTTTCACAGTAACTCTCTCTGAAGCATCGGATGCAGAAGTCACAGTCTCCTATCAAACACTCAAGAATGGCACCGCGAGCGAGGGTTACTATAACGACTACGATCTGGACTATGGCACAATCACCTTCGCAGCAGGAGAGACGGTCAAAACGCTCTATTTTGATGCCTATAGTGACAATATTGATGAACCTGACGAGAATTTCACGGTGCTCCTTTCCGACCCAACCAACGCCACGTTGGCTGGCGGCGAGGAAACCCTTTCTGGAACAGGTGTCATATTGGATGATGATGGAACGGGCTCAGACTTGGCTCTGTTTGTTTCTGATCCAACGATTAGGGAAGGGGATAGCGGAACAAAGCAAGCTGTCTTCGAAATCCAGCTTTCTCAGCCATATGACAAGGATCTCACCCTTGACTATACAACACGCAACGGCACTGCCGTTGCCGGATCTGATTATGTGGCCAGAACCGGTTCCATAACATTCGATGCAGGGCAAACCGTTGCAAGTGTAGTGGTGAGCATTAAAGGCGACACTAACGTTGAAGATTCCGAGAGTTTCTCGCTGGTTGTGACCCCGACCGGCGCCATAACCAATTCGGTTGATGACGCTGCCGGTATTGCCACAATCAAGGACGATGACCCTGCTACAGCCAATTTACCGGTTATATCCGTTTCCAATGGCGTCGGGGCCGAAGACGAATATGTTGTCTTCATTGTGGAGCTTTCCGAGGCTTCCGATGCGGAAGTGAAAGTTGACTTTAAGACCCAGCAAGATGGTAGCGCAATCGAAGGCTATTACAACGATGTCGAGGGTCTTTCCGGTACACTGACATTTGCAGCTGGAGAGACCGTAAAGACGATATTTGCGAATCCTTACAGTGATAATCTGGATGAGGCAGACGAAAATTTCTCGTTGGTTTTGACTGATCCCACCAACGCAACATTGGCAGGCGGTGAAGGCAGTCTCTCGGCCACGGGTGTCATTCTTGATGACGATGGAACAGGGTCAAATCTTGCCTTGTTTGTGTCCGATCCGGTTATCACAGAGCCCAGAAGTGGTGTGGCACAGGCTGTGTATGAGATTCAGCTTTCTCGGCCTTACGATAAAGACCTCACTCTTAATTATTCCACCCAGAATGGATCTGCCAGCGCAGGCCCGGACTATATCGCCAAGAGTGGAACCGTAACCTTCAAAGCCGGCCAGACTGTCGCCAGCGTAGCTGTCAATGTTAAGAGCGACACGATCATCGAAAACACCGAGACCATTTCGCTCATAGTCACGCCAACTCTGGTCATCGCCAATGGAACCGAAGACAATATCGGCATTGCAACCATTCTTGATAGCGGCATCGACTATGAAGTGCGCAAGGGCGGGAATGGCAATGATTATCTGAGTGCCGGCTCTGGTGATGATTTCCTGTTTGGATATAAGGGAAGAGACACTCTGAATGGCGGATCTGGCGGCGATACGATGTATGGGGGGCCTGGAAATGACACCTACATCGTTGATTCCTGGTCCGATCGCATTATTGAGCAAGGCCCCAACGGTACTGATCTGATAAAAAGCTCCATAAGTTTCAATCTGAACAACAAGGGTAACAATGTTGAAAATCTTACTTTGAGTGGAAGTCAGGCGATCAATGGAACCGGCAACGGTTTGGCCAATACAATTTGGGGCAACTCGACACAGAATGTTATAAACGGATTAGCCGGTTATGACAGGCTCTTTGGCGGAGCCGGAAACGACACAGTGAAGGGTGGAAACGGAAATGACCTTGTCAATGGTGGCAATGGTCAAGACCGTTTGTTCGGCGGAGCCGGTAGAGACAACCTTGTGGGTGGGCTGGGAGCCGACTATCTCGATGGTGGTAGCGGTGCTGATCGGATGGCTGGCAATCAAGGCAACGACACGTATATCGTTGACAATGTCAACGACAAGGTAAGTGAAGTCGCCGGGCAGGGGGTAGACCTTGTCAAAAGCTCCGTGACCTTTTCCTTGAAGGATAATAGTCAGTTCATCGAAAAAATGTCCTTGATCGGAAATCAGAATATTAATGGAACCGGCAACGGGCTAGCCAACGTTATTTGGGGCAATGGTGCCAAGAATGTTCTCTTTGGTGTCAATGGAAATGACAAGCTTTATGGTGTCGCCGGTAACGACACATTGCATGGAGGAAATGGCAACGACCTGCTGAACGGGGGCAATGGCAGTGATCGCCTGTTCGGGAATGCCGGAGCAGACAAACTGTACGGTGGTATAGGCAATGATACACTCAATGGTGGCCTTGGCGCTGACAAGATGTGGGGCAACAAGGGCAACGATACCTATATCGTCAATCATACAGGCGATGAAGTTAATGAGGCCCCAGGCCAAGGGGTCGACCAGGTTCGAAGCTATATCGACTTCTCGCTAAAGGCGCACAGCCAATATATCGAGACACTGACCTTGATGGGTAACAAGGCCATCAATGGCATTGGCAACGGATTGGCCAACACGATCGAAGGCAACAACGCCAGAAACATCCTCAACGGTGTAAATGGTAATGACAAGCTCTTTGGCAATGGTGGCAACGACACGCTCAAGGGAGGGTTTGGCAACGACCTCTTGTATGGAGGCAATGGCGCCGATGTACTTGAGGGCAATCAGGGCAACGATACCCTGTATGGCGGCGCCGGTGCTGATAGATTTATTGGGTCAACAGGCTTTGATCGCATGTATGCTGGTCAAGACAATGCTCAAGACACTTTTATCTTTAACAATGCCAACGATAGTAAGGTTGGGGCTGCTCATGACAGGATTTTTCTATTTGACAGTGGAGAGGATGTTATCGACCTGTCTGGTATAGACGCTAACACGCAAAGCGGCGGCAACCAGACTTTTCAGTTCAGTGGCCTCCATGCTGACTTCAACTCTGTCTGGTATGATGATACCGGCTCGGACGTTACCATTTATGGCGATGTCAACGGAGACGCCGTTGCCGATTTCCAGATCCAACTGGTGAACCTGAATAATATCAGCGCATCGGATTTCGTCCTCTGAGTATCCATTTCATTACAAACAAATAAAACAGGCAAGGTCGCGTACGAGCGCCTTGCCTGTTTATTGTTTTCATCGACTAGCTGCCTGAAATTTTACAAAATCAGGTCTGTTTGCCGTAGAGAATTGACATCGACGATTTGGATTTCAAAGTCGGCAATAGCATCGCCGTCATGGTCGCCATAGATGAATGCATCTGTCGCCGAATATCTGATCCAGACAGAATTGGCTGATGCCATCGTGCCGGTATAAGAAAAATCCTGATCACCAGCGTTGGATGTGTCTGCATCAATCTGGCTGAGATCGATAACATCCTGCGTGGTTTCAAACTGGAATATCTTGTCGCGCGCTGTGCCCGGCTGGCTGTCCTGAACAGTTCTGAAGACGAATGTATCCTTTAACTGGTCTTGCCCTGCATATAACAGGTCTGTTCCGAGGCCTCCAACGAGCGTATCCATGCCCAGACGGCCATGCAAAAAATCATTGCCCTGATTGCCAAACAGATGATCGGCATGGTTGCCGCCATAAATCACGTCATCCCCCACGCCACCAAAGAGCCAATCATTGCCGTTACCGCCACGCAAGGTATCAGACCCTAGATTTCCATAAAGGCGGTCGTGGCCATTGTCTCCGTTGAGCGTATCATTGTGCTGATTGCCATACATGATGTCGTCCCCAAAGCCGCCATTGAGGATGTCATTTCCATTAAAGCCGAACAGAACGTCATTGCCCTGATTTCCAAACAGGGCGTCGTTATGATTCCCACCATAGAGCTTGTCGTTGCCAAGGCCGCCGAACAGACGGTCTTCTCCATTGCCGCCTCTCAGCGTATCATTGCCCATATGGCCATAGAGATGATCAAACCCGTTGTTGCCAATGAGCGTATTGTCTGTGGCATTTCCCCGGATGACGTTACTGAGGGCGTTTCCTGTCCCGTCTGTTGCTGTTTTTCCGACGAGGGTTAGATTCTCGATATAGGCACCGTCATTTTTCAAGGAGAAATTGACGAAGCTCCGTACGAGGTCAGCACCTTCTCCGGCAAATTCGCGTGTACTATCAGATGAGTGATCAACGACATAGATGTCGTCTCCAGCCCCTCCATACATGATGTCCACATTTTGCCCTCCATTGAGAAGGTCATTGCCCATTCCACCGAAAAGCGTGTCGTTACCGATATTGCCAAAGAGCCTGTCGTTGCCACTGCCACCGTTAAGATTGTCTTGCCCCAGCAGGCCAAAGAGTGTGTCATCTCCAGCCTCTCCTTTTAGGCTATTGTCCCCCTTGTTACCCTCAAGCTGGTCATCAAGCGCAGTGCCAGTAGCGGAAAGATTGCCTGCACCCAGAAGCTTGAGCTTGTGGGCGCCGGTTCCGAGTATCACATCAGCCGAACTCCAGATGGTATCCCCATCAACGACATCGAGCTTGACGTTGCCGTTCGACACATTGACCGTAACCGTCATTGGCGCATTTAAACCACCTCCGGAAAAGGTGATCGCATTGGTCTCATTGTATATTGGCTGGCTGTAACCGCCTGACTGACTGGACCACACCGTACCCGCCGAAGTCGAGACGGCTAAATAATTGCGTCCTTCTCCCACGGAGTAGAAATTATTGTTGTCGGCATCATCAAAGGCAACTCCGGTTAGAAAATAGGAAGAGCCGGATGTCGCAAAATTCTGCGTCGTCATTGAGGCATTGTAGTCAACTCCGTTGTCAGCGTAGGTGAATACGCCATAGAGCTGACCAATGCCCACCTCCCTGAAATAGTCATAGAGAGTATTCTCGCGATGGCCTGCACTGAGGAAAAGACCTTGGTGCTGTAGATAGACAAATTCTTCAGCATCATAAGTGCCTGTTGAGCCGCGCCAACTGAGATTTTCCCCCCATGCCCATGAGCCGGTGAATGAGTATCCAGCATCGGCCATGCGATCTCCCGCATCACTACCATAGGCACCGGTATGAGAGAAAATGTCGGTATCTAGCATCCATTGGCTGTGAGAAAGAGCAGAATCAATAAGAATTTCATTCATTGCCAAAGGCTGCTTGATGCTGGCGCTGATAGTTCCGGCGGGAAGATCGGCGTTCAAATCAATGCCATAGCGCGCAGCTTCCCCCAAAGGATCAAGTCTAGCCCTGTTGATCAGTTCCAACATGAGTTGTTCATAATCTGATGGCGCTGCCATGACTGATACTCTCCCGACTGTAGGTTCATTGATACGATGGTTTTCTGCGCCTTCGTATTCTAAACGCTAGGGTTGCATTTTGGATCTTAAGAAACGGTGTTAACTGATAAATGTGATGGCAGTGAGAACAGAATCAGGTGATTTTTAGAAAAAGAAATTGAAAATTGTGGATTATTGCTCGGTTTGATTGAATGCTTAGAATATACATTCAGGGAGCTGAGGTGCAATTACACAGAGATTTTCCGGGTGCGTCTTGCTTTTGTCATAACAAAGAAAAAAGTGACTTGCAGGAACAAGCCACTTTAAGTTGGTCTAAGTGCTTCTCAAGCTTATGTTGAGGACGGAGAAGTCGTAAAATAGGTTGCTTGTCCAGCGACTATCAGGCTGCAGCCTGCTGCGGCACATCAATTTCCAGGCGATCTCCTGATTCTGGATCAAAGAAGTGGATTTTTTCAGGCTCAGCTCTGAGATAGAGCGTATCGCCGGGGCTGAGACGAAGACTAGGATCAAGGCGCGCCGTCAATTCCTGCTTCCCAACAAGACAAATGGCATGCGTGTCCGAGCCCAGCGGTTCCAAAACGTCAACGCGCGCAGCAATCAAGGCATTCTCCTTATCGCAAGGAATGAGATGCTCCGGACGAATACCCACTTCAATCAATTGACCATCGGCCTTTTCGCAAGCCGAAACACTCAAGGCAAAGCCTTCATTGGTGAAATTGACCTTGTCGCTGTCGCGTGAAACGGTCGCGCTAATAATGTTCATCTTGGGAGAGCCGATGAATTCACCAACAAACCGACTGATCGGGCGTTCATAAACGCTGACTGGATTGCCTTGTTGCATGATGATTCCATCCTTGAGAATAACGATGTGGTCAGCCAGTGTCATGGCTTCAACCTGATCGTGAGTCACATAGATGGTGGTCGTTTCCAGAAGATTGTGCAGACGCTTGATTTGGGTGCGCATATCAACACGCAGCTTGGCATCAAGGTTGGAGAGAGGCTCGTCAAACAGATAGACTTTCGGGCGGCGGACAATGGCGCGTCCCATGGCAACTCGCTGGCGCTGTCCACCTGATAGCTGGCCCGGTTTGCGTTCCAGAAGGGGAGAAATTTGCAAAATATCTGCCGCCTCTTTTACGCGTTTGCTGATTTCACCGGCCTCCATGCCGCGCATTTTGAGTCCGAAGCCGATGTTTTCCGCAACAGACATATGAGGATAAAGCGCATAATCCTGAAAAACCATGGCGATATCACGGTCACGAGGCTCCAGTTCGTTGACCACTTCATCGTCGATTTTAAGGGTGCCTCCCGAGATTTCCTCCAACCCGGCAACCATCCGCAACAAGGTCGATTTGCCGCAGCCGGAAGGCCCGACAAAGGTCACAAATGCACCATCCGCAATATCCAGATCAATACCCTTGATCGCGCGAAACGTCCCATAGTTCTTGATGAGACGTTCAAGCTTAATACTCGCCATCAGTTCCTCCCAGATGACCTGCCGGGATCGGTAAACCCCGACTATTCCACGTGTAAATTGGCTCCATAGTCGGCATCAGTGCCGATGAGGGGGACAATCGATAGAGACTGCAAAAAGTCGGCTTGTCATATCGATTAATTATCGCTATATTATCGATAATGAAACTGAGATGCAAGCTCTGGGTACAAAATGGCGAACGGAAATCTTGATAAAATGGCAGGAGGCGCAGTCGCAGCTCCAAAGCGCGGTGTGAAGCGAAGCCGCACTGTCTATGAAGATTTACAGCGTGAAATTATGCTGGGTGCTCTGCCGCCCATGGCGACCATTGTGGAAATGGACATTGCCGAACGTTTCGCCTGTAGCCAGAGTACGGTGCGTGAAGCTCTGATTGCCTTGAGCAATGATGGGCTGGTAGAGCGTCGTTCTCACCGCGGAACATTCGTTGCTGATGCGCGCGCGGATGATGCGCACGAGCTGATCCGCATTCGTCGAGACATTGAGTCGCGCAGCATGTCGCGCGTTTTGCGCCGCTTTGGTGCGCTGCTCAAAAACGAACTGGTCGACATTATCGAGGCTATGAAAAGTGCAGCGATGCAAGACGACGTCTATCAGGTGACCATTCATGACCGGGCGTTTCATCTGAACCTGTTTGATGCTGCAGATCTGCCAAGTGTCCGTCCGGTTCTTCAGCGCTGCCTTATTCATAACCACCGTTTCAAAATTTTGAATTCTGGTAGTCAACGCGATCTGTACGAAACAGCTGTGCGACATGAGGCAATTCTGGACGCCTTGACCGCGGGAGATGCCAAAGGGGCAACCGCCGCCATGGCCCACCACGTTACCACGATTGAGGAGTTCGGGCCCGATATTACGGAAGAAGAGGAGTAGGATTTGCGCGCTGCCTGAAGGGAAGGAGGGCGGCTTTATCATTCAGGGATAAGTCAGGAGAGGGGCTGTCTTTGAAGGAAGATCGAAAGATCGGGGAAAGAGTTGGCCGAAGCCCGAGCGGCCTCGGGAGGAGCGGGAGGCTTCTCTTGTCATACTACGGGCATTGAGGAAACCACTTTGCCGTGATTGCACGGTATAAAGCGGAGGAGAAGATGAAGAAATCACTGTCAGTCGCAGCGCTTGCTGCGGCAATGTTTGTTTGCGGCTCAGCTGCAAACGCAGAAGATACTGTGAAATTCTGGTATCATTTTGATAATGCAGACAACCCTATGGCGGATCTTGTCTCAAGATTTGAAGCTAAGAATCCTGGCATCAAAATTGAGGCAGAAAATATTCCATGGAATAGTTATTACGACAACCTTTATACCTCTATCATCGCAGGCAGCGCACCAGACGCCGCCATGGTAAAAATGCACGCTCAGCCCCGCTTGGTTGAAATGGGTGCCTTGGAGCCGCTTGATGATCGTATCGCCGCATGGGATGGAGCGAGCGATATTCAGGAAAATCTGTTCGATTTGACCAAAGGTCCTGATGGCAATCAATATTATCTGCCGGTTCAGTATGTTGTTCTGTATCTCTACTATCGTGCAGACATGTTCAAGGAATTGGGTCTTGAACCACCCAAAACATGCGATGACTTCCGCAACGCTGCGATCAAACTGACCCGCGACACCAATGGTGACGGCCGCAAAGATGTTTACGGCTTCGGCTTCCGTGGTGGCAAGGGTGGTCATGATCACTGGGGCAGTATGGTCCTCTCTCGTGAAGGCGCAAGCTTTGACAAGGGTGGTCTGACAAACGATGCAGCTGTTGCTGGCACGCAGTTTGTTGTTGACCTGTTCGAGAAAGACAAGGTCTTCCCACCATCTGCACCAAATGATGGTTTTAAGGAAGTGACCGGCGCATTCAAAGCTGGCACAACCGCAATGACCATTCACCATATCGGCTCTGCAAACGACATGGTTGCCGCTTTGGGTGATAAGGTGTCTGCAACCACCGTGCCTGAATGTGGTGGCGGTCGCTGGACCTCCTTCGGGGATGAATCCACGGCGGTTTTCTCATCCGCTTCCAACAAGGATGCTGCCTGGAAATGGATTGCTTTCCTTTCCTCCGAAGGCAACAACAAAGAGTTTAACGAGTCCACTGGCCAGCTGCCGGTAACCAAGTCTGACTCCGCAAACTGGACCTTGCATCCGAAGCGTTTCGTTGATGCGACTGTCGCATCCTTGCCATTCGCCCATATGCTTCCGAACCGGCCGGAAACGTCCGACTTCGTGAACACCGAATGGCCGGTCAACATGCAGCGCGCCCTGACAGGCGAAATCACTGCAAAAGAAATGAACGAGAAAATCGAAGCCCTGTTCAATCACTAATTATTGAGCAGATGCAATTGGTTCGGTCGAATTCATTTCGGCCGAACCTATCCCCCAATGACTCCGGTTCTGCGCTGTCGGACATCTGCTCTTGGATGGAGATGTCAGGATGGCGGCACATAGGACACCGGCCCGCTACCCGGTGAAATGACTATGACTATGACTGCATCTGAGTGGCCATCGAGCCGCGCGGCGCTCGCTAAGCGCGTACTGCCTTATGCGCTTTTATCGCCCGCCGTGATCGTAACCTTGGCAATTGTTTTCTTCCCAATGCTGCAAGCGGCCTGGATGAGCCTGCATGACTATGTATTGTGGAAACCAAATGCTATCAGCTTCGTTGGCCTGAAGAATTTCTTCGCCGCGTTCAACGATGAGGTCTTCTGGATCTCTCTTAAGCACACGGTGATCTGGATTGGCTTGACCATCCCGAGCCAGCTCCTTCTTGGGCTCATAACCGCGCTGCTGCTAAACCAGGAATTTCCGTGGCGTCCTCTGGCGCGTGCACTCATCATCATTCCCTGGGCGCTGCCATCCGTTGTGATCGGCCTGATGTGGGTTTGGATCTACGATTCCAACTACGGTATCCTCAACGACTTCCTGCTTCGAATGAACATCATTCAGGATTCCGTACCATGGTTGGCTGATCCGGATACCGCACTTTATGCCATTATCCTCACGCTCACCTGGCAAGGGTTCCCATTCTTCGCGGTGATGATCCTTGCTGGCCTGCAATCCATACCGAAAAGCTACTATGAAGCCGCATCCATCGACGGAGCCAGCAAGTGGCGCCAATTCTGGCACATTACTCTGCCGGGCATCTCCGGTGTGCTGGTGACGGCGGTCCTTCTGAGAACGATCTGGGTGGCCAACTCCATTGACGTGATCTACGTGATGACCGGCGGTGGCCCGGGCTACTCCACCTACACATTGCCGCTTTATGCCTTCGTCAAAGCGCGCACCAATCTCGATTTCGGTTACGGATCGTCTCTCGCAGTGCTCTTCACCATCATGCTTCTTGGCGTTGTTGTGGTTTATCTGCGCAAGGTTGGAAAGGACACGAAATAATGGTTAGCCATAAAAGCAAACTCCGTCGCTTTCTGACTGTTGAGCTGCCGATGGTAGTCATCCTGCTCTTCACCTTGGGCCCGTATCTCTGGATGATGCTGACGTCTCTGACACAGGAAGACAAACTCTTCACCCAAGGGCCAAGCCTGATCGGGGCAACCTTTGAAAACTATATCCGCCTATTCGAGACGGTTGGTTTTCTGGACAATATGATCACGTCCTTCATTGTGGCTGCGGGCACGGTTGTCGTGGGCCTAACACTGAGCGTAACGGCGGCTTACTCCTTCTCGCGCTTCCGCTTCTTTGGCAAGAAATACCTTCTGACGCAGTTTCTGATCATCAACATGTTCCCGATCGTTCTGCTGATCCTGCCTCTGTTCGTGTTGATGCGTGTGCTTGGTCTGCTGGATACCCATCTGGCTTTGATCATCGCGAACTCCACTGTCGCTATTCCCTTCTCGGTCTGGATGATGACCAGTTACATCAATGGCATCCCCAAGTCCCTTGATGAGGCCGCGATGACAGACGGATGTTCGCGACTGGGCGCATTGCGCCGGGTGGTTCTGCCGCTCTGCATGCCGGGTATTGTGGCAACGGGCATCTATATCTTCATCACCGCTTGGAACGAGTATCTTTATGCGCTGTCTCTCGGGGGCTCCAATGTGCGCCCGATCACAGTCGCCATCCAGACGCTCATTGGTGAATATGAAGTGCAGTGGGGTCTGTTGACGTCCGGCGGTATCGTCGGAGCTCTGCCAGCCACCATCTTGTTCCTGATCGTTCAGAAACGTCTGATCAGCGGCATGACCCAGGGTGCAGTGAAGGGGTAGGGGCCTTGTGCCCCATGGAGACAAGACAATGAACAACCCAATCGGAATCATATCGATGCAATTTGCCCGCCCCTTCAGGCGGGAGCATCTGGGCTTGTTTGCCCGGATGAAAGAGCTCGGATTTGATCTGGTAGAACTGTTGGTTCCCGAACCTGAAGAAGGGCTTGATGCAAGCGATGTAAGAAAGGCGCTCGATGATGCTGGTCTTACCATTGCGCTGGCCGCAAGAGTATCTCTTACACGTTCTATTTCGGATGGAGACCCAGCAATTCGCTTAGCGGGATCCGACTATCTGAAATATTGCATCGATCTGGCGCATGCAGTCGGCGCCATTTCGGTTGGCGGTCCATTGTATGGTGCTCCCATGGTGTTTGCAGGACGGGCGCCCGCGCCTGTCACTGATGCGGAAATGAAAGCTAGAGAGCAGCGGGTGATTGAGGCCTTGTCCAAATTATCCCTCCTGGCCAACGGAGCAGGTTGCCTGCTCGCTCTCGAACCCCTCAATCGCTACGAAACGGACGTGATTTCTACGGTTTCGCAGGCCATGCGTGTGATCAGTGCGGTGGATCACCCTTCGCTTGGTCTGTTGTTTGACACGTTCCACGCCAACATCGAGGAGCGGTCCATTCCTGATGCGATCCGGCTGGCAGGCAATAAACTGGTTTATTTCCAAGGAAATGAAAATCATCGTGGCTTTCCCGGTACGGGAAACATGAACTGGCCAGAAATTATGAAGGCTCTTCGCGACATAAACTATCAAGGGCCGATTACACTCGAACCCTTCCGGCGTGATGATGACCGGATCGGTTTGCCTATCGCTCAATGGCGCCCACCTCACGAAGACGAAAGCCAGAAACTGATTGCCTCAATAGACCTGGTGCGCGCATGTGCCCACATGGCGGAGTTTCAAAGATGACACTCAATATCGGCTGGATTGGCTGTGGCCGCCACGCGTCTCAAATGCTGATGCCGCAATTGGCTAAGAATGATCTACGAATTGCTGCTGTTTGCGATCTGAACGAACAGGCCGCCTCCAAGGCTGCATGGCAATATGGTGCAGATGCTTCCTATGGCAATTTTCGCGACCTGATTAATCACAAGGGGCTTGATGCCATCGGCATGGCTGTCGGGCCAGAGGTTCATCATGATGCCGCACTTGCTGCTCTCGCAAAAGGGCTGCCCGTCTTTATAGAAAAGCCACCCGCAAAGGATCTGGCTAGCACGCAAGAGATTGCAGATGCAGCTGACAAGGCTGGCAAGCCGGTCGTCGTCGGCTTCATGAAACGCTACGCGACGGGCAACCGCATCGCAAGGAACATCCTAAAAGCACCTGAATTCGGGCCGATTATGGGGCTCTCTGGCTACTATATGAACGAGCCCGCTTACTTTGCAGGCAAGGCCGACTATTCAAGCTTCTACCTGCATCACTGCGTGCATTATATGGATCTGTTGCCATGGATGGCAGGGGCCCCCTTTGCAGATCTGTCAGTGCGCGTCAACGTTTCGGAACCGGGACATATTCTCGTTCACCTCGGCTTCGAATGCGAAAATGGTTCGATCGGCTCCGTCGCAATGGGCACAACCCAATCACGCGGAACGCCTACCGAAAGCATGACCATCATGGGTGATCACAAGCGGATCGAGATCCAGAATATCATCCATGTCAAATATTTCCGTCACCCACCATTCAAGGCGGATGACAGGGAGGCCACTCTCAATCCGAACGTTGATACGCTCTGTTGGGAGCCAAACTTCACTGCTGCAGCCAACGAAGATCACAAAGGCTATGCAGCTTTGATCGCCGATGCCGCCGCCGCCTTCAGGGGCGAGACATCGGCCGCACCGCAAATCCACGATGGCGTCGTAGCGATGGCGTCTCTCGAACACATGACAGCTTTGATCGAGCAAGAGTTCAAGAAACAAAAGAAATAACGCCAAAAAGGATCAAGGGAATTGCCGCGCCCTTCCACAAGCATTGCGACAATTCCCCCACAAACAAGGAAAGGAAACACACCATGGTAAACAGATATCTTCCTACCCCTGTGTTGCATCGTGTCGTTGAGAAAGATGGATTTGTCTTTGTCGGCGGTACCGCTTGCGATGATACCAGTAAGGATATCAAAGGGCAAACGCTCGAAACCCTCGAAAAGATGGAAGGCTATCTGCACGAAGCAGGGTCAGACAAGAACAAGGTTCTGTTCGCAACCATCTATCTCGCCAGTCTCGATCTGAAAGCCGAGATGAGTGAAGTCTGGGGTGACTGGTTTGAAGCCGAGCATCTTCCTGCACGCGCAACACTTTGTTCTCCGGATCTGGGCGGCGACACCCTGATCGAAATTTTTGTTACGGCATACAAGTAAGTCTCCACGAGGTTTAAAATGGCAGATAGAGCCCCAACTGTTCTCGCAAACGCAATCAGGTTCCTTTCGGCTGATGCAGTCCAGAACGCCAAATCAGGCCACCCCGGCATGCCTATGGGCATGGCTGAAATGGGGGTTGCCCTTTGGAAAGGTCATCTCAAACACAACCCCAGAAATCCAAAATGGGACAACCGCGACCGCTTTGTGCTCAGCAACGGTCATGGTTCCATGCTGATTTATAGTCTGCTGCATTTCACCGGCTATGACGTTACCATGGACGACATCAAGGATTTCCGTCAGCTACACAGCAAAACGCCAGGGCATCCGGAATATGGTGTAACGCCAGGCATTGAAACAACCACCGGACCTCTCGGACAGGGCATTGCCAACGCTGTCGGCATGGCGCTTGCCGAAAAGGTTTTGGCTGCTGAATATAACCGGCCGGGCCACACCATCGTTGATCACAACACCTATGTGTTCCTTGGCGATGGCTGCATGATGGAAGGCATCTCCCATGAAGCCTGCTCGCTCGCAGGAACCCTAGGTCTTGGCAAGCTTATCGCGCTTTACGACGATAACGGCATTTCCATTGATGGTGAGGTGAAAGGCTGGTTTACAGATGATACTCCGAAGCGTTTCGAAGCCTATGGCTGGAATGTTATTCGTGACATTGATGGGCATGACATCGAAGCTGTTGAAGCTGCTGTTGCTGAAGCGAAAAAACAGAGCGACAAGCCGACCCTGATCTGCTGCAAAACCACCATCGGCAAGGGCGCTCCGACTGTTGCTGGCACTGCTGCCTGTCATGGCAATCTGCTAGGCGACGAAGAGATCACCAACGCACGCAAGCTGATGGGCTGGACCTATCCTGCATTCGAAATCCCTCAGGAAGTCTATGACGAAATGAGTGCTGTCGATGAAGGAGCTGCAGCAGAAGCCGCTTGGAATGACGCTTTCGCAGCCTATGAAAAAGCGTTCCCCTCAGAAGCCGCAAGCTACAAACGTCGCATGGCCGGTGAAGTGCCTGCTGATTTTGCCGATAAGATGAAGGCGTACATCGCGGAAACCGCCAAGGCTCAGGAAGAAATGCCGGTTCGGATGGCCAGTCACAAGGCAATCACCATGATCGCCAAAGAACTGCCAGAGCTGATCGGTGCGTCCGCAGACCTTGCTTGCTCGTGCCTTTCTATCTGGGATGACTGCAAAGCCATCACCCCTGAAGATGGAGGCAACTTCCTCTTTGCCGGTATTCGCGAATTCGGCATGGGTGCCATCATGAACGGTCTTGCCTTGCATGGTGGTCTTATCCCGTTTGGTGGCGGCTATGTCACTTTCTCGGATTACCAGAGAAATGCCATTCGCATGGGTGCGCTCATGAAACAGCGCGTCATTTACGCTCTGTCCCATGACTCTATCGCCGTTGGCGAAGATGGCCCAACGCATCAGCCGATTGAACATTTGGGCTCACTGCGCATGATCCCGAACCTCGATGTCTGGCGTCCATGCGATGCAACAGAAGCTGCTGTTGCTTGGGAATGCGCTCTAGAACATGACACGACCCCGACGCTAATGTCTCTTAGCCGTCAGGTTTGCCCAGCCTTTGCACGCAATGACGCCCAGATCGATGCCATCAAACGGGGTGGCTATGTCATCAGCGAAGAAAAAGGCGATCTGCAGGCGGTAATCATCGCCACGGGCGGCGAAATGGATATCGCACTCAAAGGGCAGGCCCTTCTGGCCAAGGAAGGCATCAACGCGCGCGTTGTTTCTATGCCATCCACGTACCTGTTCGATCGTCAGGATGCGGCTTACAAGAGGGAAGTTTTGCCTGCAGGCATTCCGCGGGTGTCCGTTGAAGCCGCTCATACCGACTACTGGCGCAAATATGTCGGGCTTGAAGGCGCTTGCGTCGGCCTGGATACCTTCGGCGAGTCTGCTCCTCCGGCTGTGCTGTATGACTTCTTCAACATTACCGACAAAGCGGTTGCTGAAGCGGTCAAATCTGTCCTCTAAAGCGAGGCTGCCGATTAGACTGGCAGATCTGCAATCTGACAATCTGGAGGCCGGCGCACACCGCTGGCCTCCGAAAAAGAGGACAGCCTCTGTCCTTTATAGAGGCAATCTGAAATTCAAGATCAATCCCGAAAAAGGGACGTACCGTACTGGAAAACGCGGTCATAATTCAGGTGGGCCATCCGTTTCAATTCATGCGAAGCGACCCACCTTAAATGAACGTCTTTCCGGGCGAGGAGGAATTGTTTTGGCAAATTCAGCAATTGAGCACGAAGTGATTGGCAAGATCAATGGCAAGGATGTCGAAGCCTATCGCATCACCGGAGGCGAAACGACCATCGAAGTCATGACCTATGGGGCCATCCTGACCCGCGTTTTGCGTCCCGACAGGAACGGAAAAGTCGAAGATATAGTGCTCGGCTATGATGATCCCGCAAGCTATATTGATAATCCGGGCAATGCTGGCGCAATATGCGGCCGCTTTTCAAACCGGATCAATCTGGGCAAATTCACGCTGGAAGGGGAAGAGATTCAACTGCCTACCAACAGTGGTCCCCACCATTTGCATGGCGGCTTGCCCGGCTATGGCAAGCGCTTCTGGCATGCGGAGCCGAATGCTGAAGACAATTCCGTTACCTTTCGCATGCACAGCCCTGATGGTGACCAGAACTATCCCGGCACAGTCGAAGTGGCTGCAACCTATCGTGTTGATTGTATGGGCTCACTAGAGCTGACGATGGAGGCGACAACCGACAAGACTACCATTATAAACATTATCTATCATGGCTATTGGAATTTGGCAGGACATGCCAGCGGCAGTGTCGAAGACCAGCAGCTCTGCATCCTCGCTGACCGCTACACACTCGTAACACCAGAAAAAATCCCAACCGGTGAGATTGTGCCTGTCAAGGGAACTCCGTTTGACTTCAACAAACTCCACGCCATTGGCGACAATATTGCCGATGCTTGGCCGGATGGAGGATATGATCACAATCTGTGCCACGCGGTTTATGACGGAAAGATGCGGTTGACTGCGAAAGCGGCCGATCCTGCCAGTGGACGGGGATTTGAACTCTACTCAAACCAGCCCGGCGTACAATTCTATACGGCCAATCATTTCAAGGATCAGCCAACAAAGGGGAAGAGCGGTGCGCTGTATGAAACCTATCCCGGCTTTGCGCTTGAAACGCAACATTATCCGGATTCGCCCAACCATCCCGAGTTCCCGTCCGTGGTCCTTAAGCCCGGAGAGACCTACAGCAATCGCATGAAATTCGTCTTTTCTAAGAATATGTCAGTCTAGCAATTGCGTCCCGCCAAAGATAACTGGCATCGCAAAACAAAGAACGATTTCGTGTCTGGCCGCCTAAATCGTGGCCTCACATATCGCCTGACAAACGATCTTCCTATGGTGAGGGGCGGACCTCCCAACCTCACCAATCCAACTGGCAAGCTGCACTATATTTCCCTTCCTTGAGAGCCAAGCTTTAATTCTATTGGTAAGGGAAATTGTTCCTCCGCAGCTTGCCATTTTTTTGGCAAAATTGAGGTCATCCTGAATTTGAATTCAAATTCAAAGTAGAGTGTTAATATAATTCTTGTTTTTTGTAATATATAATAAAAATGTAAATTTTTAAAAGTAGTTTTGTGGATACTCTATAATTAGGTTACTGTAAAATTCTCGCGGGCAACGACTGCTTAATGGTGGAGAGTAATATAAATATTCAACATTTGGAGAGACATCAAAACGATGTGTCATGCGTATAATCAACTACTTTAGAGCCATTCTGTCAAGCGGGGACAATTCGCGAATACTTTCTTTAGGTGTTTGTTTCTAGTGATGAATATAATTTGTGCACGATGTGCGTTGGGCGATCATTTGCGTATTTCTAACCAATTGGCAGAAATTCGACCCCAATAGCGAGTCAATAGTGTGTGGATGTATGGTAAATGTCTGAATATCAGGCACGAATTGGAAAACTGCAGAAATTTTAGTCGTCACCCAAAATCTTGTGACAATTGCCTGATAACCGGCTTTCAAATAGCCCCGATGCGATAAACTGTCCTTACGGGTAGACTCGGATACTTCAGCCTCGCCTTTGGCGACAGATCCGACAGTCCCCATTGCCTACCATCATATTTTCTCATACCTATATCTGATTGCTCAATTATGAAAATGCGAAAGGATAGCCATGTTTGAATGTCTGAATATCGAGAGCTTGCGATTGCGGGCAAGCGGTAAGTGGGTTGATTTTGATGAAGACATTGTACCGTCCAATCCTGCCGAAATGGATTTTGCCGTAGCACCTGTCATCCTCGAGGCGTTGCAAGAAGCCGTTGATCATCAGCGCTTCGGCTATTCTTCTCATGGCCCCCACGGCCCCGAAGCGCAATTGAAGAAGGCCTTCCAGGATCGCATGCAAAGAAAATTTGATTGGGGTGTCGATACCGAGACGGTTTTACCGGTGACCAATCTCGTTCAGGCGATTGCTGCAACGGTTTTCGCATTTAGCGAAAAGGGCGAGGGTGTCTCTGTCCAGATTCCCGCTTATCCGATGTTTCTTGCCGCCATCAAGCAAACAGGAAGGAACGCGGTCTGCAACGCTATGCCCGTGGTCGATGGTCGCTATGATCTCGATATCGAAGGGCTAAAAAGGCAGATCACATCAGATGTAAAGATCCTGCTGCTATGCCATCCCCATAACCCAACGGGGCGGGTCTTTTCCAAGGAAGAGCTGGCGCCACTTGCCAAACTTGCCCAAGAGCACGGACTTGTTGTCATTTCAGATGAAATACACTGCGACATTCTCTTTGATGGCCGTAAGCACACGCCTTTCTTGAAGATGTTCCCGGAATTGGCTGATCAGACAGTTACGCTGCAATCGGCTTCCAAAACATTCAACATCCCCGGACTGGGCTGCGCTGTGATGTATTTCGGCAGCAAGACGCTCATGGATCGCTTTTCGCAAAAACTGCCGCCGATGCTTTTAGGGCACCCGGGCATTGGTGGTATGTTGGGAACCATCGCAGCTTGGGAGAAGGGCGATGTCTGGTTCTCGGAGGCCCTGGCTCAGCTTGAGGCAAACCGGAACCTCTTTGTTGATCGATTTGCACGTGAGATGCCGGAAGTGGGGTTGATCAAACCCGAGGCAACTTATTTGGGGTGGGCTGATTTCTCCACGTTGGATCTGCCATCTTCAGCCTTTACTTATTTGCGCGATACAGGCCGTGTGGTTGGTGGCGACGGTGCTAATTTTGGCGAGGGATACGAACAATTTGTCCGCTTCAACTATGCAACCTCACCACAAATCCTCAACGAGTTGATTGACCGTGTCTTCAGAGCACTCAAGGCAAACAACAAGGGCTGATTAAAGCCTTGGGGAAAAGCCTCCAGACAACATTAAGCCCCCGTGGATGGATATCCATTGGGGGCTTTGTCATCTTATTTTGAAAGCCAAGAGTCATCTAGTGCGCTGGTTGGCTTTTATAGTCAGCAGGTTGGTTGCTTACGGTTTCGCTCTTGGGCAGATATTTCGCCAAATGCGGATAAACCAGAGCAATCGAAATCAGGATGGCCATGACATCTGCTACAGGCTGGGCGTAAACCACGCCAGAGAGCCCGAAGAAATAGTTCAGTGTAAAGATCATCGGGATGAAGATGAAGCCCTGTCGGCTGATTGAAAGAATAAGTGACTCCTTAGCGGCCCCCATTGCCTGTAGAGTGTTGATATAGACAAACATGATGCCAATGACGGGACCTGTCAGTAGCAGGGCTTTGACAAAGCGTACGCCTTGATCATAAACCGCCTGATCTTCGATAAAGGCATTGACGATATAGCCAGAACCAAGCCAGCTAGCCAGTGTCAACACTGAGCCCATGACCAGAGCATAAATGATCGTTGTCTGCAAGATTGCACGAAAGCGCTCTGCATTCTTGGCGCCATAGTTATAGCCCAACAACGGCTGAATGCTGACACCAAGCCCGATCTGCAACAGCACTGCTATCATCGACACCTTTGTTGCGACGCCCATTGCTGCGACAGCAATGTCGCCATAGCTCGACAGCACATTGTTGAGAACGATGATTGAGGTGCTCATAAGGACGTTGTTTAGAGCAGCCGGGATACCAATGGAGATAACGGGCAGGATGACGCCGCGAATGCGGAAGTCGGCAAAGCTGATGGAAAGGGACGTTTTGCCACCCGATACCAGACGCCAGAAATAGTAGGCCGAAACAACGTTGCCAATCAGCGTCGCGATAGCTGCCCCGCCAACGCCCATATCAAAATAGAGAATGAAGATAGGATCGAGAATGATGTTGAGCCCCGTGCCCAACATCATGCCGAACATTGCTTCCTTTGCCTTGCCTGCAGAGCGGACGATATTGCCGAAGGCAACACTCATGATCACAAAAGGCGCACTGGGAGCCACATAGGTCAGATAGTCACGTGTCGGCACGATCGTGTTGCCGCTCACCCCAATCGCTTGCAAGATTTGAGGCATGCAAAACAGGAAGACTGTCGCAAAGACAATCCCTACGAGCCACGCCGCGTAAAAGCAGAAGGAACTGACGTGATTGGCAAATTCGGGGCGTTTTTCACCAAACGCCCTGGAAATGACGGATGTACCACCAATGCCAATTAAGTTACCCGTTGCCATGAATAGTAGAAAAACGGGCGTTGCTAGCGAAACAGCAGCTACCTGAAATGGATCGTTGGTTTGGCCAACAAAGAAGGTGTCGGCAATGTTATAGACAAGAATGACAACCATGCCGGCAATGGTTGGCAGGGCGTTCATGAGAATGGCTCGAGGGACGGGCATTCTCTCGAAGAGATAGTTCTCTTTGGATAGGTCTTGCGGTTTCATATCTCGTGCGGTCCGTTCTTATTGTTATGTGTCAAGTCCAGAATATTGTCGTGAAGCTGCTTCAGGCTCTTTTCCAGCGCTTCAATCTGGTCTTGTGTCATGCCTTTTAACATTTGTTCGTCAATCCGCTTTTTGGCTCTTTGAACCTGGTCGTGGATTTTTTGTTCAGCTGGCAGGAGGATGACCAGCTTCTTCCTTCGGTCTTTGGGATCATCGACAAAGGTAACCAACTCTTTTTGTTCAAGGCGCCTCAAAACGCCAATAACGGTGGAGTGGGCAATGTCGAAATAGTCCTCGATGTCCTTTTGGGACGTATCCATGCCTTTTCGGCTATTGAGAAAGCGCAAAAACTTGGCTTGCGTCATGGTTAGACCAAACGGCTGAAGCTCGTTATTCATATATTGGCTTAGCTTGTCGTTGATCTGTTTGAGAATGAAACCGACACCAGCAAATATATTTAATGCTGGAATAATGTCTTTTCAATGAAGATGGGGCGGATTTCATGTCCAAATCACACGAATATAAAGGATGGTTAGCTCTTATGCAGAAAATGCGCAGCAGGTTTTAAAAAGGGGACCCTGAAAAATCTTGCTCGGGTTCCTATTTAAGCCTAGGTTGCCCGCGCTTGAGCGAATAGTGAATTCAGAGCTTTACAGGAGACATTTCATGCATGGTGAATATAAGGTACATGGCGGGAAACTAGTCGTCGCCGACGTCGAGGTTAAAGATGGCGCTTTGAGCGACGTACAGATCGCCGGTGACTTTTTCCTCGAACCTGCGGAAGCTTTGGACGATATATGTGCATCCCTTGAAGGCGTGTCGGCTAGTGCATCCGTCGAAGAGATGGCCAAGGCGATCAATGCCAAGCTCGATAGTGATGTTGCGATGATCGGCTTTACACCAGAATCTGTCGCTATCGCCGTGCGCCGTGCTCTTGGTGTCAGCAAAACATGGCGCGATTACGAGTGGCAGATCATTGATAGCGGCGCGGTGCCTCCCGCTATGCATTTGGCACTGGATGATGTACTCGCACAAGAAGTTGCTTCTGGTCGCCGCGCTCCAACACTACGCTTCTGGGAATGGGATCGGGCTGCGATTATCATCGGTAAATTCCAGTCCCTGAGGAACGAAGTCGATTTGGACGCGACCAAAGAGCATGACGTGGAAGTCATTCGCCGTGTGACGGGTGGAGGGGCCATGTTCGTGGAGAAGGGGACCGCCATCACCTATTCTCTATATGCGCCAACAGACCTCGTCGCCGATATGAGCTTTGCCGATTCCTACGCTTTTCTTGATAATTGGGTACTTAAGGCGCTCAATGAAATGGGGATCGACGCCTTTTACAAGCCACTCAACGATATCACCAGCTCTAAGGGCAAGATTGGCGGCGCAGCACAAAAGCGCTATCAGCGCAATACGGTGTTGCACCACGTAACGATGGCTTACGACATGGATGCCTCCAAGATGATGCAAGTGTTGCGCATCGGGCGTGAAAAACTCTCGGACAAAGGCACTGCGAGCGCTGCAAAGCGTGTCGATCCGGTCAAGAGCCAGACTGGCATGGAGAGACGGGCCGTAATCGACCACATGAAGCAAACTTTCATGTCCCTGAATGGTGGAGCCGAGAGCGGTATAACACCAGAAGAATATGCTGCTGCGGAAAAGCTTGTGGCCGAAAAATTCAGCACCGAAGAATGGCTGAACCAAATCCCATAATCTAAAACAGGTAAACCGCCTCTAATTATACCCTATCAGGGGCGGTTAACCGGTGCCCTTAGTAAGCTGGCCTAATCCTGATAAAGAGGAGGCTCATCTGCGAGCTGCTGACGAACGAGCTTGGCGAAGTCTTGGGCAACGGATGATTTGGCTTTGTTTGCTGAAAAGCAAATGGAGAATGAAAAACAGATCTTGGGTCTGAGTGGACGAACGACGACCCCAATGCCTTCCCAGCGTTTTGCCGAAAATGGCTCCAACACACCAATTGCCAAGCCCTCGGAAACCAACGCATAGCCAGCCTCTGCATGTTGCGTCGAAATCCAGTTATAGTTCTCGATGCCCTTTTCTCGAAAATTCTTGAAAATCTTATTCCAGTTGAGCGGTCCCTCAGCCGAAAGTCCGATCAGGGTCTCTCCATCAAGATCACCATGGTTTATGACGTCCTTTTTTGCCAGACGGTGGTCTTTTGGCAATACACAAACAAAAGCCGCATCGTAGAGAGGCTCTTGTATGACACCCGGCAACTCGGCGGCATGATTGGAAACACCGACGTCTCCTGCACTCGACTGGAGCTGTGAAAAAATTTCCATGGGCATGCGCACTTCAAGGCGCACTTTAGTTTCTGGGTATAATTGGTGGAAGTTTTTTAGAACTTTTGGCATGAGGGAAGTCGCAAGAGCGGGCGTCGAAAAGACACTCAACAGACCCATCTGCTCCTGACGAATTCGATCTGCTACAGCTTCAAGTTGATCAATTCCGGCAAATGTTCGCTCGACCTCCTGATAGAAACGAAGCGCTTCTTCCGTTGGTTGCAGTCGGCTTCCCTTTCGTTCAAACAACCGAAATCCCAAATTGATTTCAAGATCCGCAATCAGACGACTAACGGAGGGTTGTGTAACCGCCATCATGTTTGCCGCACCTGTGATGGTGCCGGTATTCATCGTGGCTCTGAATGCTTCAATCTGTCGTAGTCGCATGGGCGGTCCATTTTTCATAAAGAGCGAATGATATTATTGACAGGGTATAGCATCTACGCATAGAAGACAAAAAAAATTCGATTTGACATTATGCTGCTGCTAATTATCCATATGTATAATAATAACAATATTTCGAGCGCCACAGGACAACTGAAGTGACACAAAAAAAAGCAATCGAGTTCATTTCCAAACTGGTGTCTTTTGATACCAACTCAGCAAAGTCAAATCTCGAACTGATCAATTATGTCAAAGATTATTTGGCCGGCTTCGATATCGAGAGCACTCTTGTTTATAATGATGACAAGACCAAGGCCAATCTTTTTGCTGTGATCGGTCCGAAAGTTGAAGGCGGCATTATCCTGAGTGGCCATACAGATTGCGTGCCTGTAGAGGGGCAGCCTTGGGATACGGATCCCTTCACTGTCGTCGAAAAAGACGGCTATCTCTACGGCCGTGGCGTGGCTGATATGAAGAGCTTTTCTGCCATCAATCTTTCGCTTGTTCCGGAAATGGTCAAGGCTGACCTCAAGAAGCCAATCATTCTCGCGCTTTCCTATGATGAAGAAATCGGCTGCGTCGGCGCACCATTCATGATTGAGGAAATTGTCAAGCAGGTGCCAAAACCGGCCGCCGCCATTGTCGGTGAGCCAACCCTCATGAAGATGGTCAACGCTCATAAGGGTATCAACGTTTTCAAGACGACCGTCACCGGACAGGAAGCCCATTCTTCAAAGATCCACTTGGGCGTGAGCGCTGTTATGACAGCCGCGAAACTGGTCTGCTTTCTCGAAGGTCAGCTTAATTTCTATAAGGAACACAGCTTCCCAGACAGCGGCTTCGAGCCTCCATACACGACGGTGCATGTTGGCATGATCGAGGGTGGCACTGCGCCAAACATCGTTTCCCGCGATTGCTCCTTCTATTGGGATGTGCGCGATATGCCTTGGGACAAGATCAGCGACATCAAGGATCGTTTCGATGCCTACTGTGCTGAACTGCTCAAAGAAATGCGCAAGGTTGCTCCGGGCTGTGACATCGTCACCGAAGTGATTGCCGCTGCGCCCCCATTGGCACCCGAAGAGGAGGGCGCCGCTGAAGCGATCTGCCGTCATCTGACCGGCCAGAATACCGGTAGCGTCGTGCCCTATGGTACCGAGGGTGGACAATTCCAGGAAGCTGGAGTGTCAACCATAGTTTGCGGGCCGGGGTCAATTGATCAGGCCCACAAAGCCAATGAGTTTTTAAAAGTTTCTGAAGTCGACAAGGCCGTGGATTTTATCACCAAATTGATCGTGCTTCAGACAAAAAGCTGAATCACATGAAGGTCGCTTGTACAAAAGTGGTATTTGGCCTTGTACAAAATGTGATCGCGTAACAAACTGCAACCCACCGAGCAAAATTCGTTATCTTTTATAAAAAAGGGAACAGCAAATGACATTAATGAGAAAATCACTGTTGGTAGCGGCTGCTATCGGCGCCCTTGCAATCGCCGCTCCTTCGCAAGCACAGACTTTCAAATATGCCTTTCAGGGCGACATGGGCTCTTTGGACCCATATAGCCTCAACGAGACCTTTACGCTCGGCTTCCAGGGAAACTTCTACGAAGCCCTAACCGCTTATGACGAAAATCTGAAGCTTATCCCGGCTTTGGCCACGTCTTGGGAAAACCCGGAACCAAACAAATGGATCTTCCATCTGCGTGAAGGCGTCAAGTTCCATAACGGCAACGACTTTACTGCTGATGACGTCATCTTCTCTTGGGAACGTGCCCAGACCGACGGCTCCGACCTTCGTGGTCGCGCAGGTCAGATCGCTAGCATGACCAAAGTGGATGACTACACAATCGAGGCAACCACTGGTCAGCCAAACGCTGTTCTGATGCAGGATCTTACCTTCCTGTACATCATGGATAAAGAGTGGAGTGAAGAACACGACACGCTCGAAGCCACCAGCCCAAGCGACACCAACACGAACAACTATGCCAACCTCAATGAAAACGGCACCGGTCCATTCATGGTTGTCGAGCGTCAGCCAGACGTGAAAACCAAACTGGTTCGTTTTGATGGCTACTGGAAAGACATCAAGTCAAACGTCAAGGAAGTCGAGTTCACTCCGATCACGCAGGCTTCCACCCGCGTTGCTGCTCTGATTTCCGGCGAAATGGATCTGGTTTACCCGGTTGCTGTTCAGGACTGGAAACGTCTTGATGAAGCAGAAGGCGTTGCTCCGCTGACCGGACCTGAAGCCCGCACGATCTTCCTTGGCATGGATCAGGAGCGCGACGAGCTGCTCTATTCCAACATCAAAGGCAAGAACCCGTTCAAAGATCAGAAAGTGCGTGCAGCCTTTGCTCATGCGATCAATCTTGATGCGATCAAGAAGAAGATCATGCGCGGTTCTTCCACGCCAGCTGGCATTCTGATTGCTCCGCAGATCAACGGCTTCAATGCTGAAATCGCCAAGCCATATAGCTATGATCCGAAACTCTCCAAGAAACTGCTTGAAGAAGCCGGGTATCCTGATGGTTTCGAAGTTGGTATGGATTGCCCGAATGACCGTTATGTCAACGACGAGAAGGTTTGTCAGGCTGTTGCTTCCATGCTGGCTAAAGTTGGTGTGAAGGTTGACCTGAACGCTCAGCCAAAGTCCAAATATTTCGCCAAGATCCTTGCAACGGGTGGTTTTGACACCAGTTTCTACCTGCTTGGCTGGACACCTGGTTCCATCGATGCGCACAACGCCATCCTGAACCTGATGCATTCTGTCGACAAAGACGCTCAGAAAGGCATGTTCAACCTGGGTCACTATTCCAATGCTCGAGTCGATGAACTGACTGACGAGATCGGCAAAGAAACCGATCCTGCAACACGTCAGGCAATGATCGACGAAGCATTCCAGATCGTCAAAGACGAAGTTGGCTATCTGCCACTGCACCAGCAGCCTCTTTCCTGGGGTGTTCGCGAAGGTGTCACCGTGCCGCAGCGCGCCGACAACGTTCTCGACTTCCGCAACGTTGTTCTTCCTGAATAACAATAACAACAACATCGCCCGGGCATCGCAGAATGCCCGGGTTTTTGCTTGGAGATGATCTTCAGGCAAACAACTCGATCTCAGGGAGCAAATTCCGTGATTTCATTCATCGTGAAACGGCTGCTGCAAAGTGTGTTGGTTATGCTGACCGTGGCATTCGTAGCCTTTGCGCTCTTCAACTATGTCGGCGATCCAATCAGCAATATGGTTGGTCAGGACACGACCTTTGCAGAGCGTGAGCAATTGCGAGAACAGCTTGGTCTTAATGATCCATTCATCGTGCAATTCGGACGTTTTGTCGGCAAGGCGGTGCAGGGAGACTTCGGTCTTTCCTATCACCATAAACAGCCTGTCAGCGATCTGATTGCCGAGCGTATGCCTGCAACGTTGGAGCTGTCTTTCATTTCGGCCTTGATGTCCTTGTTGTTGGGAATCCCGTTAGGGGTCTATACAGCTTTGCATCGAGACAGCATCATTTCAAAACTGATCATGACAGGATCTTTGATTGGTGTGTCTCTACCGACTTTCCTTATCGGTATTTTGATGATCCTGCTGTTTGGTGTCGTTTGGCGCGTCCTGCCAACTTTCGGACGCGGAGATGTCGTCCATCTTGGATGGTGGTCCACCGGTTTGCTCACCGAATCCGGCCTCAAATCCATCATCATGCCAGCCTTTACCCTGGCGCTGTTCCAGATGACATTGATCATGCGTCTTGTTCGGGCTGAAATGCTGGAAATCCTGCGTACGGATTTTATCAAGTTTGCCAGAGCACGCGGGCTGCCCAAACGGTCTGTCAATTATCGCCACGCCCTGAAAAATACGCTTGTTCCGGTGATCACGATTACCGGTCTGCAGATCGGTTCCATTATCGCATTTGCGATCATTACCGAAAGTGTTTTCCAGTGGCCGGGTATGGGGCTTCTCTTCATTCAGGCCATCAGTGACGTCGATATTCCTATTATGGCGGCCTATCTGGTGATGATTGCCCTGTTCTTTGTGGTCATCAACCTGATTGTTGACGTTTTGTATTTCCTCGTTGATCCGCGCTTGCGCGTAGACCGCGTATCAAGTGGTCGATGAGAGGTGTCCCAATGGTAAATCAGGAATTCTTCCAATGAAACAAGCCCTGAAACGGTTTTTTGACGGCGACCTTTGGTACAGCTTCTCCCATTCGCCAATCGTTATCCTGTCTGCAGTGGTGACACTTCTCATCATTCTGGCAGCCATCTTCGCCCCCTGGATTGCTCCGCACAATCCATTCGATCTTGCTGCGATCGACATTATGGATTCCAACCTGCCTCCGGCATGGAACGAGTTTGATGGCGATATCCGCTTCTTGCTTGGAACGGACGATCAGGGACGCGACATTCTTTCGACCATTCTTTATGGTGCCCGTATTTCGCTTCTGGTTGGCTTTGCATCGGTTGCCTTCTCTGTTGTACTCGGTGTCGGGCTCGGCCTCGTCAGTGGCTATGTTGGCGGCCGCACAGACACCTTCATCATGCGTATTGCTGACGTTCAGTTGTCCTTCCCTGCGATTCTGATCGCACTGCTGATTGATGGTGTCGCGCGCGGTATTTTCCCACGCGAATTGCATGATGAGTTGGCGGTCTATGTGTTGATCTTCGCCATTGGTATCTCCGGTTGGGTGCAATATGCCCGTACGGTGCGTGGAGCGACCATGGTGGAAAAGGGCAAGGAATATGTACAGGCGGCGCGCGTCATCGGCATTCGCCCGGGTACGATCCTGTTCCGTCACATTCTGCCAAACGTAACCGGTCCGGTTCTCGTTATTGGGACGATCCATCTGGCCCTTGCCATCATCACCGAGGCGACATTGAGCTTTCTGGGTGTTGGCGTTCCGCCGACCACTCCATCGCTGGGCACCTTGATCCGTATTGGTAACGACTATCTCTTCTCGGGAGAGTGGTGGATCACGATCTTCCCCGGTGTTGCTCTCATCCTGCTCGTCCTTGCCGTGAACCTTCTTGGTGATTGGCTGCGTGATGCGCTCAATCCGAAACTGCGATAAGGCGAGGTGGATCAAATATGACTCTTTTGGAAGTAAAAGATCTCCGTATCGAATTCCCCAGCCGTCGCGGCACAATGGTTGCCGTGGACAAGGTGAATTTGCATGTCAATCCAGGTGAAGTTCTGGGCGTGGTCGGGGAGTCCGGTGCTGGCAAGTCGACCATCGGCAATGCCGTAATCGGCCTACTGGAGCCTCCTGGGCGTATGGCTGCGGGTGAAGTTTATCTTCAGGGCGAGCGCATCGATAATCTCAGCGACAATGCCAAGCGCAAGCTGCGTGGCAAGCGCATTGGCATGATCTTTCAGGATCCGCTAACGTCGCTCGATCCTCTTCAGACCATCGAAAAGCAACTGGTGGAAACCATCTTGCTGCATCTCGATCTGAATGAGAATGAAGCCCAACAACGTGCCGTTGACCTTCTCCGGCAGGTCGGCATTCCCGATCCAGACCATCGGGTCAAACAATATCCGCATCAATTCTCTGGCGGCATGCGCCAGCGCGTGGTGATTGCTCTGGCTCTGTGTGCTGAACCGGAAGTGATCATTGCCGATGAACCGACAACCGCGCTGGACGTCTCCATTCAGGCCCAGATCCTTGAATTGATCAAGAAGCTCTGCATCGAGAAGAATGTGGGCATGATGATCATTACCCATGACATGGGAGTGATTGCTGATGTGACCGACCGCGTGGCTGTGATGTATCGCGGCAATCTGGTGGAAGAGGGGCCGACGGCCAAGATTCTTGGTGATCCGGACCATCCTTACACTCAGAGCCTAATCAGCGCTGTGCCACGTCCAGACAAGCGTCTGGATCGATTTCCTCTGGTCGAATATATCGAGTCTGCCGGTGATGCCAAAAAGAGCCTTGATGTTGCCAACCATTGGCTGGGTCAGGCGCGTGACTTTGGTGACCACTATACGGGCCCGCTTATTCACGTCGAGAATCTCTATATGCGGTTCCTGACCAAAAACTCTATGTTCAAGAGCAAGCGGGAATATTTCGATGCGGTAAAAGACGCCAACTTCGAAATCAACTCAGGCGAGATCTTTGGCCTCGTTGGAGAGAGTGGTAGCGGTAAATCAACCATCGCTCGCATGATTTCCGGCCTTTACACTCCAGCGGAAGGCAGCATCTATTTTGCCGGCACGGATCTGACCCAGATTACGACAGAGAAAAAGCGCGACTATTTCCGCCGCCAGATGCAGATGATCTTCCAGGATCCATTTTCTTCGCTTAATCCACGCAAGAAGGTTCTGGATATCGTTGCCGAGCCGATCCGTTTCCACGGATTGGCAAGCTCTCGGGCAGAAACGGAAACCATCGTGCGTGATTTGCTCGATCATGTTGGTCTGGGCGACAAAGCGGCGCTCAAATATCCGCATGAATTCTCGGGTGGACAGCGTCAGCGTATCTCCATTGCTCGCGCATTGGCGACACGGCCTCGCTTCCTGATCTGTGATGAACCGACATCTGCACTGGACGTGTCCATTCAGGCCCAGATCCTCAATTTATTGAAGGATTTGCAAGCGGAATTGGGCCTGACCATGCTCTTCATCAGCCATGACCTGCCGGTTATTCGCCAGATGTGCGACAAGGTCGGCGTTATGCGACATGGCCAATTGCTGGAAGTAGCAGACACCGAGCAGCTGTTCGAAAATCCGCAGCATGAATATTCGCAGCATTTGCTCGAATTGATGCCCAAGCTCAGCAATGTAAAAGCGGCTTGATCAACCAAATGACATTGAATGCTCTTGCGAAAAAGCGCGGCCTTGGCTGCGCTTTTTTATTGGCTAATGCAAGCAGTGATGCGGTTCAGTTAAAATTCTCCTTTGATGTTTGCCCTTCGCAGAAGTCCGAAGCATGTTTTTGCGTAGCGTGCGAATGCTTCATGTGCCTTTCGGCACCGTTATGACCGGCCAGGGAATTGCGTTTCTCAAGCTTAAAAAGCATGCTTTCGAAACCGAAAAGATTTCTGGAATTTGGGGGTGGCGAATCACCCTTGTTAGGGTGTTATAACTTTACATTGAAAGGTGACGTTGAAACCTGAGGGGAAATTTGAAGGTTCTTTCAAAGGGTGAGATACGTGCTAGAATGGCAGAGAGATTTTTCCTGACTGGGGAAAACTGCCAATATTTCTGCTCACTTGATGCGCAAAGAGCGAAGGCATTTGCTTAAAAGTTGCCATTTTTGCCCCGATTCAACCACAGTGCTTGTATTTTATGCAGAAGCATTTGACGATAGTTTTTAGTAGTTCAAATTTTGACGGTACCTGCCGTGGAAAACAAGGCATCTGTATACTTTTGTGACATATCAAGCGCGTAAGAAGGCATTAGTTTGCGATTTTTAAAGCATGAATGCGCAATAAGGTATCATGATTGCATACTGACATCTGGAGGACAGCCTCCGGTATCGCCAATGGCTATATAACAACTGGACGTTCGGGCTCATGAACACAAAGATTTTCCAAATCAAGCTAAAGCAAGAAGTTCTCCGGCATCTCAAATATTCTCTCGGTAAGGATCAAGGGCATGCAACGCCTTATGATTGGCGTATGTCCCTGTCTCTGGCTCTGCGCGATATCGTCGTTGACCCTTGGTTTGATAGCACCCGCAAAACCTATGACAGCAACGCAAAACGCGTTTATTATCTGTCGATGGAGTTTCTGATCGGGCGTCTCATTGAAGATGTGGCGATCAACCTCGGATTTGAAGATGTCGCCCGCGAAACGATGCGTGAGTTCGGGCAGGACTATGACGCCATTGTGGCCAACGAACCCGATGCCGCGCTCGGCAACGGCGGTTTGGGCCGTCTGGCAGCCTGTTTCCTCGATTCCCTGGCAACGTTGGGCATTCCGGCTCATGGCTATGGTATTCGCTATGAACACGGCCTGTTCGAGCAGCATTTTGAAAATGGGGCGCAGGTTGAGACGGCTGAAGGTTGGCTCGCCCAGCGCAACGTGTGGGAGTTCGAACGCCCAGAAGTGGCCTATATTATCGCCTTTGGTGGTCATGTGAGCGAAACTGATGGTCGCGCCGTTTGGTATCCGGCTGAAACCGTCAAGGCTCAGGCTTATGACGCTCCGGCCCTTGGTTGGCAAGCACGTTGGTGCAACACCTTGCGTCTTTGGTCTGCTAAACCGACCCGCGCATTCGACCTTGAGAGCTTCAACCGGGGCGATTTCCTTGCGGCGAGTGCGCCGGAAGCTCTGGCGCGGACCATTTCCCGCGTCTTGTACCCCGATGACACCACAGACACCGGTAAAGAGTTGCGTCTGAAGCAGGAATATTTCTTTACCTCTGCTTCCATTCAGGATCTGATCCGGCGCTATCGTTCCACCAACGATGATCTGCGCGATTTGCCCAAAAAGGCAGCGATCCAGCTCAACGATACGCACCCGGCCATCGCAGGCCCCGAACTGGTGCGCTTGCTTACCGATATTCATGGCATCGAAATCCATGAATCCATCGATATCGCTCGCAAATGTCTTGGCTATACCAACCACACGCTTCTTCCCGAAGCTTTGGAGCGTTGGCCCGAGCATCTGTTCGCTCGCATTTTGCCCCGTCATTACCGCATCATTGAAATCATTCAGGATCAGCATCTCAAAGACACGGGTTCTGACATCCGCATCATCAAGGATGGCAACGTCAATATGGGTGAGCTGGCCTTTATAATGGCAACCCACGTCAATGGCGTTTCGGCTCTGCATACGGAGCTGGTCAAGGAAACCGTCTTTGGCGATCTGCACAAGGTCTATCCGAAACGGATTATCAACGAGACCAACGGCATCACACCGCGTCGCTGGTTGTATGACTGCAACAAACCGCTTCGCAATCTGATCAACTCCACCATCGGCATTGAATGGCCGGATGATCTGGAACAGCTGGAACGTCTGGCGCCCTACGCCGACGATGCCGCATTCCAGGAAGAATTCCATAAGGCGAAACTCGAGAATAAACGGCGTTTCATCAACTGGCTCTCTGATATTCGTGATATTCAGATTGATCCAAACGCAATGCTCGATATTCAGGTGAAGCGTATTCATGAATATAAGCGTCAGCTGATGAACCTGATCGAAGCCGTGGCCTACTGGAACGAGATCAAGGAGAACCCGACTAAAGACTGGACGCCACGCGTCAAGGTTTTTGGTGGCAAGGCAGCTCCGGGTTATGAAGTGGCCAAGAAGATCATTCACTTGATCAATGATGTCGCTACCGTCATCAACAATGACTCGGCAACGAAGGACTATCTGCAGATCGTATTCCCCGAAAACTACAATGTGTCCATGGCAGAGATCCTCATGCCAGCGGCAGATCTGTCCGAGCAGATTTCTACGGCCGGCAAGGAAGCGTCAGGCACGGGGAATATGAAATTTGCGTTGAACGGTGCCTTGACGATTGGCACACTGGACGGTGCCAATGTCGAAATTCGCGACCATGTAGGGGCTGAAAACTTCTTCCTGTTCGGTTTGACCGCAGAAGAGGTTGAGGAACGCCGTCATCAGCCCGAATATTCCCGCCGCGCCATCGAGGCCAGCCCGCGTCTTTACCGTGTGCTGAACCAGATCGCCAGCGGTGTATTCTCGCCTGATGAACCTCATCGCTACGGTTCAATCGTGCAGATGATGTATGAGAGCGACTACTTCCTTGTGACTTGTGATTTCGACGACTATTTCGATACGCAGCGTAAAGTCGATAAAGCCTATCTCGATACCAAGGAGTGGACCCGCAAGACGATTTTGAACACGGCCAATATGGGCTGGTTCTCATCGGATCGCACCATCAAAGGCTATGCAAAAGATATCTGGGGCGCCAAATCTCTTTATGAGCGCTAACCGCTAACAATGACCCGACGGCGAAATTTGAGCCTTTGCCGTCGGGGTCTTAGAATTATAACTAGAATCCGATTTTATAAAGAATATCAGCTCCTGCGACAAATTGGCGGTATGAAATTCTAGGTTAAAAAAACAAAGGGATACTACCCAACTGGCAGTTCCATTTGCGGATCACATGCTCTAGCGTAAAAGTAACAAAGGGGGAGCAGGGCGATGACGACATATACTTCAAAAAGAGACGCTCAGGCCATTCAGAATGGTGTTCACAGCAATCCATTCTCGGTTTTGGGGCTGCAAGAATGGGAAGACCAGCTTGTTGTTCGGGTCTTCATTCCCGGCGCATGCGAAGTAGAAGTAATCCACCACGAAACTGGCGCACTGATTGAGGAACTGGAACGCGATGATGTCGCGCCAGATCTGTTCGCCAAGCCGATTGCAGGCAAGAAAGAGTGGTTTGCCTATAAGATCCGGGCCCGCGTTGGGGATCATGTCTGGATTCAGGAAGATCCTTACCGTTTCGGTCCCGTTATCGGTGAGCTAGATGAATATCTTCTGGGTGAAGGAACCCATCAGTCGCTCTGGAAAGTACTCGGGGCCCATGTCATTACCCATGATGGAGTCGAAGGGACACATTTTGCTGTCTGGGCTCCCAATGCGCGCCGCGCTTCTGTCGTAGGCAACTGGAACAACTGGGATGGCCGGCGTCATGCCATGCGCCCGCGTGGGGTAACCGGTGTTTGGGAAATTTTCATTCCACAAGTGGGCGAGGGGCAGGCATATAAATATGAGCTGCTTGATCGTCAGGGCCAACTGCTTCCATTGAAGGCTGATCCCGTTGGTTTTGGCTCGGAACATGCTCCGCGCACCGCTTCAATCGTTCGTAAGCTTGATGGTCATGACTGGCGAGACGACGAATGGATGCAGGGGCGCGAGCAGACGACAAAAATTGACAAGCCGATTTCCATCTATGAAGTGCATCTGGGGTCTTGGCGCCGCGTCAAAGACGAAGGGAACCGGCCGCTGTCTTATTCAGAACTGGCCGAACAGTTGGTTCCATATGTCAAGGATATGGGCTTCACTCATGTCGAAATGATGCCAATCTCGGAATATCCATTCGATGGTTCTTGGGGGTATCAGCCTGTTGGTCTATTTGCACCGACCATTCGTCACGGCACGTTGGAAGAGTTTCGTGACATGGTGGAAGCGTTCCATGCTGCAGGCATTGGTGTGCTGATAGATTGGGTGCCGGGGCATTTTCCTGAAGACCCTCACGGTCTTGCCCGCTTTGATGGCACGGCGCTTTATGAACATGAAGACCGCCGCGAAGGCTTTCATCCGGACTGGAACACGCTCGTTTACAACTATGGTCGCCGCGAAGTCTCCAACTTCCTGTCCGCCAACGCGCTTTACTGGTTCAATGAACATCATATCGATGGCTTGCGTGTGGATGCAGTAGCGTCGATGCTGTATCGGGATTATTCGCGCAAGGACGGGGAATGGATTCCCAACAAAGATGGTGGACGCGAAAATTACGAAGCTATCGATTTTCTGCGAAACACCAACATTACCTCTTATCGCGAAGCCCCTGGCATCATGACGATTGCCGAAGAGTCTACGGCATTTCCAGGTGTGAGTGCTCCAACCAATCATGGTGGACTGGGTTTTGGCTATAAATGGAACATGGGTTGGATGAATGATACGCTGCGCTACATGTCTCATGAGGCTGTGCATCGCAAATATCATCATCACGATATGACTTTCGGAATGCATTATGCCTTTTCCGAAAATTACATTCTTCCGCTTAGCCATGACGAAGTCGTCCACGGCAAAGGCTCTTTGTTAAGCCGAATGCCCGGCTACCCGGCGGATCAGTTCGCGAATCTACGGGCCTATTTCGGCTTCATGTGGGGGCACCCGGGCAAGAAGCTGCTGTTCATGGGTGGCGAATTCGCGCAAGGGGAAGAATGGAACCACAATGAAAGTCTGGACTGGCATCTTCTTCAATATGACTTCCAGCGTGGTGTGCAGTCGCTTGTGCGCGACCTGAACCGCGTTTATCGCGAGGTTCCTGCACTTCATAGGAATGACAGCAATCCAAAAGGATTTGAGTGGATCGAATGCCATTCGGCTGAAAATTCCGTATTCGCCTGGATTAGATATGGCGATGAGGGCGATGCACCGGTTCTGGTGGTTTGCAACATGACGCCGGTTGAGCGTCAGAGCTATCGCCTTGGTGTGCCCAAGGCGGGTCGATGGGTGGAAATTCTGAACACGGATTCAAGCCTTTATGCAGGCGGTGGACGTGGCAATCTGGGCGCAGCAGAGACCGAGAATATTGGTTCGCATGAACGCGATGTTTCGCTCTCACTGACCTTGCCGCCACTTTCAACGCTCTATTTTCAACTGGAGCAAGCCTGAACGGATTTGAACGTGTGTCAACAATCACAAGTGGGGAGAGCATTTTATGAAACTCGATCGTGAAACGTCGAAACTTGCCAATCAATCGATGGCATTCATTCTCGCTGGCGGCAAGGGCAGCCGCTTGCAGGAACTCACGGATAAGCGCTCAAAACCTGCCATGTATTTCGGCGGAAAGAGCCGCATCATTGACTTTGCTCTATCCAACGCCGTGAACTCCGGTATCCGACGTATCGGTATTGCGACCCAGTATAAGGCCCACAGTCTGATCCGCCATCTGCAGAGGGGGTGGAGTTTTCTGCGTGAAGAACGTAACGAGTTTCTCGACATTCTGCCCGCATCGCAACGCATGAATGACGAAGCTTGGTATCAGGGCACATCGGACGCCATTTATCAAAATATCGACATTCTGGAGAGCTATGGCCCCAAATACATTGTCATTCTCGCCGGTGATCACATCTACAAGCAGGACTATGCCTTGATGGTGCGTCAGCATGTAGAAACGGGTGCGGATGTGACGGTCGGCTCTATTGAAGTGCCTCTGGAAGAAGCCAAGGCGTTCGGCGTGATGAAAGTCGATAAAGATGATCGCATTTTAGATTTCATCGAAAAACCCGAAAATCCACCTGCGATGCCAAACGATCCTGAACGCGCTCTGGCATCCATGGGAATCTATGTGTTCGAGGCGAAGTTCCTCTATGACATTCTGCGCGAGGAAGCCTGCAATCCCGATACGCATCACGATTTCGGTAAAGACATCATCCCTAAGCTGGTCAAGGGTGGCAAAGCTATCGCCCATCCATTTAGCCGGTCTTGCATTCGTTCCGGACTGGAAACGAAACCATATTGGCGCGACGTGGGAACCGTAGATGCCTTCTGGGAAGCCAATATCGACCTGACGGACTTTATTCCGGAGTTGGATATCTACGACAATGATTGGCCGATCTGGACGCATCAGGAGCTAACGCCACCAGCCAAATTTATTCATGACGAAGAGGGCCGTCGTGGTCAGGCCGTTTCTTCAATGGTATCCGGCGGTTGTATCATTTCAGGTTCATCCCTTAATCGTTGCCTGCTCTTTACAGGCGTAAAAGCACACTCATTCTCGAAAATGAGTGGTGTCGTGGCGTTGCCATATGCCGAAATCAATCGAAAGGCACAGCTCAAGGATGTCATTGTTGATCGCGACGTCAAAATACCAGCAGGTCTGGTTGTCGGCGAAGATCCTGAACTTGATGCCAAACGGTTCCGCAGAACTGAAAAGGGCATTTGCCTAATCACCCAGTCCATGATTGACAGATTGGACCTATAGATGAACATTTTATTTATTGCTTCCGAATGCTCACCATTCGTAAAAACCGGCGGTCTGGCCGATGTAATCGGATCAGTACCAAAGGCTCTCGAACAGCTTGATCACACGATCAAAATTCTTTTGCCTGCCTATCCGGATGTGAGTGGTTGGGCTCAACATGGTGATGTTCTGCTCGAATTGGAAGATCTGTTTGGTGGCCCTGCACGAGTCATATCCGTGCGGGCCAAAGGGCTTAATCTTCTGCTGTTGGAAGCACCCCATCTCTATGACAGGAAGGGGACCATCTATCTTGATGAAGAGGGGTTCGACTGGGAAGACAATCCCATTCGTTTTGGGGCCTTATCACTGATTGGTGCTAAAATCGGCTTGGATGGCATTGGCGGTTGGAAACCTGATGTCGTGCATGCTCATGATTGGCAAGCAGGCCTCGTTCCTGTCTATATGAAGCAATCCGGACGAGAAGCGCCTCCGTCGGTCATGACAATCCACAATATCGCATTTCAGGGGTTGTTTGATGGCAGTGTCGTACAAACTCTGGGATTGTCGGGCGATATGTTCAACCCAGATGGTTTTGAATATTGGGGGCATGCCGGTTTCCTAAAAGGCGGATTGGCCTTTGCAGACAAGATCACCACGGTAAGCCCCACCTATGCCCAAGAGCTGCTGACGCCTGAATTCGGAATGGGATTGGAAGGTCTTCTCAAAAGCCGCAAAAGCGACCTTGTCGGAATCTTAAACGGTATCGATCTCAGTGTGTGGGACCCGCAGGAAGACCCTAGCCTCACAAAGACCTATAGTGCCAAAAGCCTCAAACGCAAAGCAGCCAACCGGGAATGGCTTGAACAGCAATATGGCTTGGCAAGCAATCCTGATGCGCCTTTGTTCGGGATTGTCTCTCGCCTGACAACCCAAAAGGGTGTCGATCTGCTCATGGAGGTCATTCCAACCATTGTCGAGCGTGGAGCGCGGCTTCTTGTCCTCGGAACGGGTGAGAAACGGCTCGAAGAAGCGTGTCTCAATGCTGCACAGAATGCTCCGGACAATATTGCGGTCAAAATCGGCTATAGCGAAGATTTGGCACACAAGATCCAGGGGGGCGCGGACGCAATTCTCGTGCCTTCGCGCTTTGAACCCTGCGGTCTGACACAGCTTTATGCCTTGCGCTATGGCACAATCCCGGTCGTTGCGCATACGGGTGGCCTTGCTGATACGGTTATCGACGCCAATGCTGCCGCTCTAGCGACCAAATGCGCTACAGGTATCCAGTTCGCACCGACGACAGTTGAAGCCCTTGATTTGGCCATCCATCGGACATGTGACCTGTTTTCCGAAACCAAGAAATGGAAGGCAATGATGCGACGCGCCATGTCGCAAGAGGTGGGTTGGAACCAATCCGCCGAGCTATATGCAGACCTGTACAAGTCGCTCATTTGAATGACTGTGCCCAGTAGGACCGATCATTGATGAAATACAAGATATCCCATGGAACTCCACATCGACTGGGTGCCTTCTATGATGGTGAGGGCACCAACTTTGCGGTTTTTTCTGCGAATGCGAGTCAGATCGATCTCTGCCTGTTTTCCGATGACGGGACGAAAGAGATCGACCGGATATCTATGCCCGAAAGAACAGGACCGGTTTGGCACGGCTATCTACATGGTTTACAGCCGGGAACGCTGTATGGCTATCGCGCACACGGCATCTATGCACCAGAGCAGGGGCATCGTTTCAATTCCAATAAATTGTTGCTAGACCCTTATACGCGCGAGATTTTCGGGAAATGGACCCCGTCGGCGACCCTGTTTGGATATCAAAAAGGCGCAAGCGGTGGAGACTTGACCTTTGGCGCTGCAGATAGCGCGGCTTGCGTTCCGAAGTCCGTCGTTTCGGATCCGGCACTTAATGACTTTCTGCAAACTGAGGCGCCTGTCATGGATGGGCGTGATTTAATTTATGAGGCCCATGCCAAAGGTCTCACCAAACTTCACCCTGATGTGCCAGAGAGTTTGCGCGGCACCTATGAAGGGCTCGCCAGTGATGCCATGATTGATCACCTGTTGTCGATCAATGTACGAGCCGTTGAGTTGATGCCGGTGCACCATTTTCTTGACGACGAATTTTTGCTCGACAAGAATCTGGTCAATTATTGGGGCTATAATTCCATCGGTTTCTTTGCTTTGGAGCCACGGTATCTGGGGCCTGATGGTATTGTCGGTTTCCGAGCCATGGTGCAAAAGCTAAAGGCTGCCGGAATACAGGTCTATCTCGACGTGGTGTTCAACCACACCGCAGAAGGCGACCAGAATGGTCCTACCATTTGTTTCCGCGGTTTGGACAATGCGACCTATTATCGCCTGATTGCTGGCCAGCCACGCTATTATGTCAATGATACCGGCTGTGGCAACACGGTCAATGTTTCGCACCCGTATGTTCTGCGTATGGTTCTGGATTCCTTGCGCTACTGGGTGCTTTGTATGGGGGTTGATGGCTTCCGCTTCGATTTGGCAACGACGGTTGCTCGAGAAGACTATGGCTTTGATCTTTACGGCGGCTTCCTTGATGCCATCCGACAGGATCCCATTCTCTCCACCGTGCGCCTGATCGCGGAGCCATGGGACATTGGCCCGGGTGGCTATCGTCTTGGTGGCTTTCCGCCTGAATTCTCCGAATGGAACGACAGCTATCGAGATACCACACGTCGATACTGGAAAGGTGATCCGCAAACAACGCCAGATCTGGCCTCCCGTTTGCTCGGCTCGGCTGACAAATTCGATCGGGCAGGGCGCCGCGCCTGGTCTTCGGTTAATTTCATTTCTGCCCATGACGGTTTTACGCTGGCCGATATCACCCGCTACAACAATCGCCACAATGATGCGAATGGTGAAAGCAACATGGATGGCCATGGCGCCAACTATAGTGACAATTGCGGCACTGAAGGCGATACGAAAGATCCGGTCATTCTTGCGCGTCGCAAACGCCGTCAGCGGAATTTTCTGGCTACACTGTTTCTCAGTCAGGGTAGCCCAATGTTGCTGGCGGGCGACGAGATTGCCAATAGCCAGAAGGGCAATAATAACGCCTATTGTCAGGACAACGAAATTGGCTGGGTTGATTGGGCCAATGCCGACAATGACCTGATGGAGTTCGTGCGCTACCTGAGTAGCTTCCGGCGCGAGCACAAGGCTTTGCGTCAGGACCGCTTTTTGCATGGTGCCAAGCGTCAACAGGACGATCTGCGAGACGTGGAATGGACTGATTTTGGTGGCTTCTCGCTCAAATGGCGCGACCCAAGCCTCTCAAGCTTCTGTCTCACCTTGCGTTGCTCTGCTGAAGCACCGTCATATGAAAAAGACAATGATGTTGTATTTATAATTTTTAACCGCAGCAATGTTGCTGCCAGTGTTGTTTTGCCCTCCTGTCCAGATGGATTTCGCTGGGTCAGGGCCTTGGATACGGCACAACAAACCCAACACCCGAGCCTGGAAACACAGCAGGATTCCACCGAAATTTCGGGTTCCTCCGTCGTTGCCCTGATACTAGAAGCGGATACTGCAAACACATGAATCAAGACAAGCTGAACGCTCTTGCTGGTTTTTTTGGAATTCACACTGCTTACAACGATTTTGACGGCAATCTGGTTCAGACGTCAGCAGAAACTCAGTTGGCCCTTCTGCGCGCCAATGGCTTGCATCTGGACAATGATGCAATGATCGACGAGGCCATTGACGCCTATGTGGTGGCCGAACAGGATCGATGGTTTCCTCGTGAGTTGATCACCGGTACCGGCTTTGATTATCAGTGCAATTTCGGCCTTGGTGCCCGTTGGCACATCGAGTTGGATGAAGACCTTTCTGACGAGGTTAGAAGCGGCATACCGGATGAAGCCTTGTGTGGCATTGCCGACACGCATATCTCCCTGCCACCCTTGCCATCAGGAATCCATGAGCTGGTTTGTGAAGTGGGTGGGCGGGTCGAAATCGTCACGCTTATCACTGCCCCGCTTACAGCGCCATCCGTTGAGCAATTGACGGGCAAAGGCCGCGTTTGGGGTATCAATGCGCCGTTATATGGCTTCCGGTCACATCGCAATTCCGGCATTGGTGATTTTGAAGACCTGGCTCAGTTTTCCGAGTATGTGCAATCCCTTGGCGGGAGTTTTGTCGGCATAAATCCCGTGCACGCCTTGGGCTTTTCAGATCGATATGCCATGAGTCCCTATTCTCCGACGCACCGGGGCTTTCTGAACACCCAGCATATCGCGATTGATCGGTTTTGCGGCATGCAGGATACTCCTCAACTTCATGCGTTGTTGCAGGCCGTGGAAACGCAATGGACTGAGTTGAGAGCAACTGATCAGGTCGAATATCAATCCCATCGCGTATGTCACAATGCGGCAGTGCGCGATTTACATTCGCTCTTCCTTGCTCATGCAGATCAGGCATCTCTCGACGCTTTGGCGGCCTTCAGAGCTGAGAAAGGGTCTTATCTTGAACGCTTCGCGCTCTATGAGGCTCTATCAGATCATTACGGCCCTGAATGGCACCGCTGGCCGGTGCAGTTTAGAGATCGCCAAGAAGATGCCATACGTGCTGCCAGAGAATTGTATGCTGCGCGGATTGACTTCCATGTCTGGCTCCAATGGATAGCAAGTGTGCAGCTGACCCAAACACAGCAACGGGCAAGCGGCAATGGTGGCTTGGGGCTCTATCTGGATCTTGCCGTTGGCGCGCGTCGCGGAGGCGGCGAAAGCTGGTGCGAGCATGACAGTGTCGCTCAGGGCATTTCTTTAGGCGCGCCTCCTGATCAATTAGGGCCTGACGGTCAGAACTGGGGCCTCGTCGCCTATGCGCCCAAAAAGCTGGCCGCGAACAAATACAAGTCTCTACGCAACATCTATCGATCCGCCATGCAATATGCAGGCGTCCTGCGTATTGATCATGTGCTCGGTTTGAACCGAAGCTTCTGGATACCTGATGGTGGCATACCCGGAGCGTATGTGACTCAACCACTCGATACATTCCTTTCCATTCTCTCCATTGAGGCAGATGCTTCCAATACGGCTGTAATCGGGGAAGATCTCGGCTTGGTGCCAGACGGTTTCCGCGATGCTGTGCAAGCGCATGGCATTTATGGCTACTCGGTCCTGCAATATGAAAAATGGCCCGATGGCCGTTTCAAGCATCCCAACGAACTAAGAGAATTCAGTCTGGCCAGCTTTAGCACCCATGATACGCCAACCCTCAAGGGCTTCATCTCTGGATGTGACATCAAGTGGCGGGACCGGATCAGGGGCTCTGAGCATCCTTCAACCGCAGCTTTGGAAGCGCGTGCGCACGATGTCGCGGAACTCGCCAAACTGGATCCGGATGAAAGCACACATGGCGATTTGAGCTTTGATCATCTCTTTAACTCGATCCATGGGAGTTTGGCGCATTCACCGGTTGCCATGTTGGCTGTGCAGCTGGATGACATTCTGGCTGAGGAAGAAGCCCAGAATCTGCCCGGGACCGTCGATCAGCATCCAAATTGGCGCAGAAAATGTTCGCTGGAGCTAGAGGATCTGCCCAAGGATAAAGCTTTTGATGAGGTAGCACATATGATGAAAGAGAGCGGCCGAAGTCTCTGAGAACTTGACGTTTCGCAATATGTGTCAGGAGGCAGAAATGGCCCGTCAGCTTCATGCCGACAGGCCATTTTTTTGGTTTCCAATTATCAACCGCGTCAGCGACGGCAACCAAACCGTCTTTCCCAATAGACAATGGTGTCAACGCGTCTCTGCTGTGCTGGCGCCAGACGCCCCCATGGAGCGTAGCAACGCGGACCGAAGACCTGTCGCGCTCTGGCGGTTTTAAAGCAGTAACCTTGTCGGGCAAAAATCGCGTTGCGAGCATACCAAAGTTCGCCGCAGGTCATATTGCGATAGCCCTGCGCAGCGGCCTTGTTTGGCCCCAACACTCCGTCCAACAATGGTGATATGAACATGATGCCAGCAGCCATCATGATGGTAGAAAATAACCGAGCCTTCTTCATTAATCTGTCCCCTTGATCAATGGCCTAACGGCCGCCATCCGCTTACCTTCTTGAGATGACAGTATAACCCGAAAAGGATTGGGTTAACATTGATCACCTGTACTAGCCTTTCAAAATGCAGGGGGAACAGGGGGCAATAAAAAAAGCCAGCTTTGCGGGCTGGCTTTTTGTTGGTTATTTTCAACCGGATCAATAGACGTCGCGCACGTAGCGCTTTTCCTTTTTCATCAGATTAACATAGTCCATGGCACCGTCTGAGCTGAGACCAGCCTGTTCTGAAATCACCTTGTGCAAGGCGCGATCCACGTCTTTGGCCATGCGAGAGGCATCGCCACAGACATAAAAATGACCACCTTCTTCGAGTGCAGCGTAAAGATCCTTAGCATGCTCTTGCATACGGGTCTGGACATAGATCTTCTCAGCCTGATCGCGAGAGAAGGCAAGATCCAGCCGGTTCAGAATGCCGTCAGATTGCATCTTGGCCAATTCGTCCTTGTAGATGAAATCGGTCTTTTCATGCTGGTCACCAAAGAATAACCAGTTATAGCCCTTGGCTCCGATTGCCTGACGTTCCTGAAGGAAGGCGCGGAACGGAGCGATACCAGTTCCCGGTCCAACCATAATCATGGGAACATCGTTGTTTTCTGGCACGCGGAAGCTCTTGTTGGGCGAAACAAAAACCTTGGATTTTTCATTGCCGACACGATCAGCAAGAAAACAGGATGCAACGCCACCATGTTTGCGCCCATGGCTTTCATAGCGTACGGAAGCAATTGTTAGATGCACGCTGTCTGCAAACATCTTCGAGCTGGAGGAGATAGAATAGGCACGATGCTGCAAAGGTTTGAAGAGCTTGATCAGCTCATCAACCGAAAAGCGTGCTTTGGGATGCAGTCTTGCAATATCCAGAGCATCCTTGGACCACAAATACGCTTCCATCGCCTCTTTGTCGTTGAAGTCGACAATATGCTGGAGATGCTCATCATCCGTGCGAGCCGCAATGGCCTTGATGAATTCACTGGACGGTGTTGAAATTTCCAACTGGCTGAACAGCAGTTCTTCAAGCGACTTGTCTTTGCCGGATACAGCGGTATCTCCGGACACACCCAAATAGTCCAGCCACTCTGAGACGAGGGCAGGGTCGTTGGTCGGGACAATGTTCAGGGCATCGCCTGCAACATAGTTTGGCCCATCGTTGGAAAGATCAAATTCGTAATGGCGAATTTCTTTCGCGGAGCCTTCACCTGAAAGCAGATGATTGACCGTAACCGGCGCTTCAAACGGGTTCTTGCGCGTCCATTTAGATTTGGCCGGCTTGGCAGCCGCCGCAGCGCTATGCGGGATTGGCCCACCTGCGTCTTCGGGCTTGTGTTTTGCCAGTTCTTCGCGCGCTGAGGCCATCCAGCCGTCAGCACTTTCTTCAAAGTCGACGTCGCAGTCCACACGAGCCGCCAAACGCTTGGCACCCAGTTGTTCGAACCGCAGGTCAAACTGCTTACCGGCTTCGCAATAGCCGTCATAGGCGGTATCACCCAGCGCCAGAACAGAGAAATGCATATGTTCAAGGCGAGGGGCGTCCGCCGCCTTAAGGGCATCCCAGAAGAGTTGCGCGTTATCAGGCATTTCCCCTTCACCATAGGTGGAGGTAATCAGGAAAACATAATTCATTTCGACCAGCGCGGATACTTCCACATCATCCAGCGAGGCGACAACGGCGTTGACGCCTTCTGCCTTGAGCGTCGCGGCGAAATCTTCAGCCAACCCTTCCGAGTTCCCTGTCTGGGTACCGAAAAGGATGTGAGCGGTAATGGTCGATTGGGATTCGGACGTAGAGGACTTTTTGCCGGCGAGCATCTGGGTGTGCAGCCCCGCATAGAAGCCAGCTAACCAGGACTTCTGGTCTTCAGAAAAAGGGGAGTCATCAGGAAGGAAAGGTATGGTCATCTCTCATTGATCCGTCAATTGAAATTGATATCGAAAGGACGTCTTGGAAAGCAGGTGCTCATGGCACCTGCTTGACCAGTTCCTGGCTGGAAGTCGCAGCAAACAAGCTTTCGAAATCCGGCAACTCGCCCATGGCTTTGCGGTTCAACCGATCCTGAAGCAGGATCCAACCATATGTCCCGATGGAATCCATCAGGCGGACGTTACGGTTGGACAGAGCCGTTTTATAGTCCTTCATGCGCTTGTCAGAAACCAGCACGGCCAGTTCCAGATCTGAATAGTCTTCCAGAGCCTTGCGCGCGATGCCGGACAATTTCGTCATCAGGGTGAAATCCTCGGTGAGGATTAGCTTGCGAACACCGCTATTGAGCGTTTCCGCACTGATTTCAGCGCCGCGATAGCGCCCTTTGACGATCTGCTGGGCCATGTTGATCACGGTGAAATTGTTGATCAGCTCATACATCAGCTTGGTGTCAGTTTCACCTTGCTGAGGAATGATGCCGTTCGCAATCACCTTGCCATCCCGATAGGCCAGCTTGAACTTGCGCAGTTGGTACGAAACCAGTGCGTTTGCTAGCTCTTCGGTCAGTTCCTTGCGTGGTTTGGCCTTCAGAATAGCTTCATAATTCTGATAGGTTTCAAGCGCCAACGGCGTGGCGAACTTGAAGTTAGCCATTTCAGTATCAAAATTTTCCAGAAGGAACTTGGCTTTTTCAGAACCGGTGAACTTCACGTGATGACGCAGCAGGCGCTTGACTGCGATCTGGTGGAGCTTGGCCCGGTCACTATCGCCGTCAAGACGATGCAGCTTGACCGAGTCATGGCTGTAGAGGGCTTCCAGCTGATCATAAGGATCATACTGGTAGGCAACACCACCGGACATGCCGTTACAGAAGCCCTTGCCAAAGCCGCCAAGGTTCATGATGGCTCCGTTGGTCATATATTCGCCGCAGAAGTCACCAACCCCTTCGACAACTGCGGTTGCCCCGGAGTTACGAACGCCAAAGCGGTCGCCAGCGCCCCCTTCAACAAACAGAGACCCGCCAGAGGCGCCAAAGAGAGCGAAGTTGCCGATCAGATAGTTTTCTTCTGTACCACCACCCGGCGTATGGATGGCGATGTTGCCACCAGATGCGCCCTTGCCGACACCATCGTTACAGGTGCCGACATGATGGAACACCATGCCGGAGTTACAGAAGGCCGCAAAAGACTGGCCAGCTGAACCGTGCGTGTGGATTTCCAGCGTTTCTGGCTTGAGCATGTTGCGCCCGCGATCATCGGTATAGACCATCGGCATGGACTTCACATGCTTTTCAGAAATTTCGTGCTGCAGCATGCGTTCGATGTCAATCGCCAACTGGCCACCAACGGTCTTGTTGCGGTTGTCCAATTTCTTCTCAACAACGAGCTTTGCATTTCTGTGATGGCGCTGAACAGCCTTGTTCTTGAATTCCTTCAAGAGCATATCGTCAATTTCAAAATGCGCTTCCAGATAAACCGGCTCTTTGATGTGAACTTCTTTGACCACTTGCAGCATGTTGCGCAGATCCATCTGACCGATCGCGCTTGGATGCTTGATCAGGTGCAGATAGTCTGAGCGGCCACGGGCTTCACGCATGCTCTTGAAGCCGAGATTTGAGAGAATCTCGCGGCATTCATGGGCGATATTCATCAGATACTGTCCAAGAGCGCGCGGGTCACCATCGAACACTTCTGAGTTTGTCGTCAGGCCTGCAGGGCATTTGACGTTACAGTTTTTCGCCATGACGCATTTGAGCATCATCAAGGCTGTCGTACCAAACTCGAAGCTGTCGCCACCAAGCAGGCAGGATTTGATCACATCTGTTGCAGTCTGGTGCGCACCGGAGCAACGCAGGACGACCTTGTCGCGTAGACCGTTGGCACAGAGTGCCTGATGCACTTCAGCAAGACCGATCTCGGCTGCACGGCCAGTGTTTTTGAGCGAGGTAACCGCAGCAGCCCCCGTGCCACCGGTGTTCCCGGCAATATTGATGACGTCAGCACCAGCCTTGGCAACACCCACAGCGATCGTGCCAATGCCTTCAGAGGATACGAGCTTAACGATAACTCTCACACGCGCTGCCTTGGCGTCATGAATGAGCTGCGCCAGATCCTCAATGGAATAGGTGTCGTGATGCGGAGGAGGTGAGATAAGCTCGACCCCCGGCGTGCCGCCACGCGCGGCAGCAATCTCGACCGTTACTTTCTTGCCTGGCAACTGGCCGCCTTCACCCGGCTTGGCACCTTGTGCAATCTTGATCTCGATTTCTTCTAGCGTCGGGTCGGCCAGATAGCCGGTCCAAACGCCGAAGCGACCGGAAGCAAGCTGCTTGATGCTCGAAGAGCGGATCGTGCCATAACGGGAATAATGCTCACCACCTTCACCAGAGTTGGAGAAGGCGCCGACCATGTTTGCACCATGGGCAACAGCTTCATGAGCCGGAGCCACCAGAGCCCCATGAGACATGGCGCCAGAGGCTAGCATCGCCGTAATTTCATGAGCTGGCTGAACCTTGTTCAGAGCCAACTTGCCGTTTGGACGCTTGTGGTTGGCCAGATAGTTATGCGCAAGCCCCTTGGCGGTGATATGAATATGTTCACCATCAGTTTCCATGGTGAGCAACTCGTCACCGAACTGTTTTTTCAGGGCGACAGAAAGGGCAACCAGTCTTTCGTGGCTATATTTGCTCGCAAAGAAGGCCGTAAAGCTGTCGTCCTTATTGTGATGAACCCGCAAACCACGCACATAGAAGTTGTTGTTGCCGATCAGATCATGCCGGAACAGTTCGTGTTGGAATTCATCTGCCGTGGTTGCCCAGCTGATATCCGTTGGGAAGCTCAGTACGTCACGCAGAGCCGCAGGACGTGCTTCACGTTCCTTGGCCAGTTCCAGAGCAAACTTGCGATAGTTTGGCGTGATTTTGAAGGCGTCGATTTCCTCCGGCGTACGGCGTCCGAAGCTGGTGTTCCGATAGGAATCCGAGCTCTTGCCATAAGCATCCTTGAGTTTCTCGACAGGCAGAAGGCGCAAATCATTGACATTTGCATCGCCCTTTTCAGGGGCGGACAAATCCGACTGGATCGGCTCTTCAGTCATTTCAACAAACCCGCGAACAGCCAACGTACCATAAGTATGACCGGCCCCCTCGGAACGCTCTTTAAAGAGTCCGAGAAGAGGAATGTCATCTTCGGTTTTGACTTCGCACGCGCGAATGTGCCAATCAACAACGCTTTTTGCTACAGAAGCAAAGTCAACGCCACCAACCGTGTTCTTCATGTTGGGGAAGTAGCGTTTCAGAATGGCTTCGTCCGTATCAAGGAAGTTCGGCTCAAAGAATTCACCGCCAATGTAGCTCTCCGCGGTGCAGAGGCCAACCTTACCCATGGTCTTCATGAGGGATTTGTTGGCCGCGTAGATGAACTGCTTGATATTTGCCTTGGCAGCGTCAAGGTCGCCCTTAGCAAACTCCATGGCGCGGGCTTCCACGACGATCGGCATAACAGCCGAGGCACCAAAGCCCAGAGCCGTCGCGATCTGATGGGCAGAGGCAATCTGACCACTTTCCGCAACAAGAGACACACGGAAGCGCACGCCCTGTTCAATTAGGCGCTGGTTGGCAGCCGAAATCATCAAAGGCAGAGGAATGGCGGCTCTTTTCTCGTCCACCATCGCGTCGGACAGGATGACGATGCCACCCTTTTCGCGCGCAGCTTCTTCCACCTCATCGCAAACGGCATCAACCGCGGCGATGAGATCGTCCTGTGCCTTTGTCTTGTTGGCTTTGTGATCAACAAGGAAGGTCATGGCGATTTCGGTGACTTCCACATCGCCTTGCGCCCGAATGGCAGCCAGATCATCTGGCGAAAGCACCGGCGTTGGAACGACCAACTGCTTGGTTTCGCCTTTGTTAAAATGTGGCTTCGCACCCAGGGCAACACGCAAGGTCATGCCGTCTGCTTCGCGTAAACTGTCGAGCGGCGGGTTGGTGACCTGAGCAAAGCGCTGGGAGAAATATTTCGACATGCCGCCTTCCTGATCGGTCAGCGCGTTGATCGCTACGCCGTAGCCCATAGCCGAAATCTTTTCCTTGCCGGTCTGCATCATCGGATCGAGCAGGAACTTGAAGCTTTCCTGGTTGAGACCATAGGCAACCGAACGCTGAACATCGGTGAAGGATTCCGCAACCTTGGTTTTGCCATCTGTGCGCGGCAGATCATCAAGATTTTTGCGGGCTTTCTCAAGCAGCGAACGATAGTCGCGCTTTGACGCAAGCATTTTGAGAGCTTCATCTGACGTGAAGGACTGCTTAGCCTCATGATCATAGTAAAGCATGCCACCAGCTTCGATGCGTCCACGCCGCAAGATGCTTTCAGGGTCAAAATCAACCTGACCGGCCTCTGACATCACACAAAGATATTCGTCCGTCTCTACAGAGCGGAGAGGGCGCAGGCCCAAACGGTCAAGGCGCGCACCCACGACATTGCCGTTACCGAAGATCAAAGCGGCCGGTCCGTCATTCTTTTCTTCATAAAGAGAGAAATATTCGAGCATCACGCGAACATCTTCGGGAAAACGCGTGTCATTCTCCCAAGCTGGCGGCATCATGGCCACAACAGCCGTGATCAGATCAAGATCGTCCTCAATCAGACGACGCTCCAGCGTTTGGTCAAGACGCGCAGAATCAGACTGCCCGGGAGGGGAATAGATCTGCTGATTTTTCATCTGGGCAATGGTTGCTTCAGAGAGACGGTTCTTCTTGTCCGTGTTGAGCTCGCCGTTATGCGCCATCAAACGGAACGGCTGCGCCATGGAAGGCTGCGGCTCGGTGTTGGTGGAGAAACGCGTATGGAAGAACAGCGAGTGGATCTTGTGATCCTCATCGGTCAGATCGTAAAAATAGGGGATGACCTCGTTCGAGTTGAGGCGGCCCTTATAGACCTGCGTATGCGCAGACATGGAAAGCGGGTAAAGCCCCTTGAGGTCAGGATCCAGATAAGCCACGGCTTCAATGGCCATTAGCGCATCATGAATCTTGCGGTCAAAGGTCTTGGCATCCATCGTTTCATCTTTAATGAAAACAACCTGATGCACCGTCAGCATATATTTCAAGGCTGCCGGGCGAATGACCGAATTGTTCACCGGAGCATCGCGTACAAGAACGATGCGCAAACCATTCTTTTCAAGGCTTTCCTTGATCAGCTTGTCTGCAGCATCCCAGTTCTTTTTCAGCTCTGGCAGGAAGAAGTTGCCAACGCCGAATTCGCCCAGTTCCAAAGTGGGGAGGCCTGTGATCTTGCGGAAGAAAGACAGAGACAAATCAACGCAAACGCCAGCGCCATCGCCGACACCTTCCGCGCTCATGCCGCCACGATGGGGAACGGTGCACAAAGCTTCGTTCGCCTTCAAAAGAACATCATGGGTTTGAACGCCGGATTTGTAAGTCAAGAAGCCAACACCGCAGCTGCTTTTTTCAAAGCTATGGTCATACAGGCCGAATTGATTCTGAGACTGTTCCAAACCGCTTATCCTCACTTTTTAAGGGCGCGACCTCTAAGTCCGGTCCAAAATATGGACCAAAGTGCGAGATCGTCGTCTTTATCCGAAACCGGACCATTGCAGTGATCCGTAATGACGACGAGCATACCGCTCGACGGTTCCGCTTTGCATTGCACCTTGGAAGGTGCCTGCGCCATTGAACTATCGCGTAATAAAAGGCTGTGAAACCTGAGTTATACAGACAATTATAGCTCAACTCTTGCAAAAAGGGGCGCAAAAACCCCGATCATCTATTTTACTCTTTAAAACAGATGCCGAGAATTCATGTCACAGAACTAAGGCTGTGCGTAAATGGTATGGGGGAATGCGTCAAGCTCATAAAAGATGAAAACGGACGATTTTTTCGTTTGCCGGTCATTTTTCCGTACATTCTGCGCAATTGTTTCTTCAGGTCCGTGTATTAAATACAAACGTTCCAAAGCTGAAGATGTTTGATTATATGCAGAAAAGCCCGCAAATGTGCGGCGATAGGCCTCATGATTTCCATTGCTCAAGAGTGCTGATCCACTCGATCAGCAAAAAACTCTCTGTGCCATATCGTTCGCGAGTCCAGTTTTGTGAAACACCATCATTACGCTTGCATAGACTGTCTTTGACTTGAGACTAACCCGGCGAGATCTAGTTTAAAATTGCCCACGCGTCGTCAAAAGTAAAGCGTATATTGGAGCCTAACCTTGCCGATTGCCCGCTATAGGCAACCACTTCCGCTCCATCACTCATCTCAAGGCAAATACGATATCTCTCGCCTAGATAGGTGGAGCCGACAACACGCGCGGGCAATCCGTTTTCCTGATCGAGCCTGATATGCTCGGGGCGTACGCACAAGCTAACCGGACAGGCCTCCATCTGTGATGCAACAAATTGATCCTGCCGCGTGCGGAACTCCTGTCCATGAACAACCACATCGCGCCAGCATCCATCCTGTCGCTTTTCCAGATAGCCTGTCAGGATGGAACTCTGCCCGATAAAACGGGCTACGCGTTCGGTTTTGGGCTGGCTATAAAGATTTTGCGGCTTATCGACCTGCGCCAATTCACCATCAAACATCACAGCAATGCGATCAGCCATGGCCATGGCCTCAGACTGATCGTGCGTTACATAAACCATGGTGGCGCCAGATCGCTCGTGGAATTCGACAAAGGAATTCTGCATTACCTCACGCAAATGAGCATCAAGATTGGAAAGGGGCTCGTCGAGCAACACTGCATCTGGTTGCATGACGAGACAGCGAGCAAGTGCCACCCGCTGCCGTTGCCCGCCAGAGAGTGTCGCGGGTTCCTTGTCCGCAAAGTCTAGCAAAGAAACCATATCAAGTGCATCGAAAAGAATTGCCTCCATCTGCTCTTCGGGAATCTTGCGTATCTTGAGAGGATAGGCGACATTCTCGGCCACCGTCATGTTGGGCCACAGCGCGTAGGACTGAAATACAATACCCATATTGCGTTTCTCTGGCGCCAAATGGCATCGCGCATCGGATAAGACGCTGCTGCCTTTATAGATGGCGCCAAAGTTGGGGCGCTCAAACCCCGCCGTCAGCCGCAGCATGGTCGTCTTGCCGCATCCGGAAGGACCGAGTAGGGCAATCATTTCGCCATCTTCAATATCGAGTGAGACGGATTTCAAAACCTCGATATTGCCGAAGCTTTTAGAAACATTGTCGTATGTCAGCTTCGCCACGGTAGTCTCCTATAGCTATCAAATCGCCACGGGGTGCCGCGGAGGATAGCGACATATCTCTTCTTGCTATCGATTCTGCTAGATGTGGCGAACGAGTCTTAATCCACCATTTAAAAAGCCGGATATTACGGTTCGATGACGCTTAAATGAAACTAATGTAGCAAGTTGCATGGTCGCACTATCGGGTTCCCTTTGCTAGATGGTTTTGGCAAGGCATTGAAAATGTGAGATTTTTTAAGGGGTTGTGCAAACGACAAGCGAACTGAAACGGGAAGTACAACCCGTTTCATTTGAAACAAGAAACTCTTCAACGAGAAAGTCCGTAGTCAGTATGTCTGTTTCACATAGCTGCCTGGAGCGTCTTCGAGCGGGGAATATTGTTCCGAGCCTACCGGGCGCGCATCGACGCAAGATGTTTCTTTGGTAATAATCCAACGGTGCCAATCAGGCCACCATGAGCCCTGTGTTTCCTGCGCACGTTCCAGCCAATCGCCTAGCGCACCTTCTACAGGGCCGCCACGCCAGAATTGATATTTGCGACGCTCTGGAGGATTGACGACGCCTGCAATATGTCCCGAGCCGCCTAATCTAAAATCCACCGGTCCCCCAAAGAGCTTGCACCCCTTGAATACGGAGCGGGCAGGGGCGATGTGGTCTTCCTTCATGGCAAGGCAATAGATTGGCGACCGGATTGCTGAAAGTTGAAGCTGCAGACCATCCAGTATCATAGTTCCCGTTGCCAGCGCATTCTCCAGATAGCACTTGCGTAAATAATAGGAATGACAAGCCGCCGTCATGCGGGTGCAGTCCTGATTCCAGAACAGAAGATCGAAGGGAAACGGCTCAAGCCCCCGCATATAGTTGTTGACGAAATAGGGCCATATCAGATCGTTTGGCCGCAGCATGTTAAAGACATTGCCCATCGACATGCCGTCCAGATAGCCTTGCGCATTCATGACCTTTTCCAGCTCGGTGAGTTGCTCTTCATCGATGAATATCTTGAGATCTCCCGCTTCGGTGAAATCCACCTGCGCAGCAAAGAGCGTTATGCTGTTGATCCAATCAAGATTTTTGGCTGCAAGATAGGCTGCCGCAGCAGAAAGCAAGGTGCCACCAACGCAATAGCCGACTGTATTGACGCGATCCTCGCCTGTTATCTGTCGAATTGTTTCAATGGAATTGATGACACCATCCTGCATATAGTCTTCAAAGGTCTTGTGCTTCAGGCTTTCATCAGGATTGACCCAGGAGACCGCAAACACCGTATGCCCCTGTTCCACGCACCACTTGATGAAGCTTTTGCGCTCATTGAGATCGAGAATGTAATATTTATTGATCCATGAAGAGAGGATGAGGAGAGGCGTTTTCAAGACCGTGTCGGTGTTGGGTTCGTACTGGATAAGCTGGCAGATATCATTCTGGGCGACCACCTTGCCTGGCGTGATGGCAATATTTTCTCCCAGACCAAACTCAGAGATATCCGTCTGCCGGATGAGTAAATTGCCGCCACCAGCCTGAATGTCCTCGGCCAGCATCTGCATGCCACGGATCAAATTCTCTCCGTCATTTTCCAGCGTCTCCCGTAGCAGCTCGGGATTCGTCAAGACATAGTTGGAGGGAGAGAACGCATTGATTATCTGATTGACGTAAAACAGCGCTTTGAGTCGGGTGTGGTCATCAATCGTCTCGGCCTCGCTGACCATTTCATTGGCCCACTGAGACGCAATAAGATAGAGCTGCCTAACGAATGAGAAGAAAGGATTACTCTGCCATTCCGGATCATTAAAGCGCAAATCATCCTTGCCGGCAAAGGCGACATCCTCTTCATCTCCTCCGAGCATTTTGCGACTGGATGCTCCCCAAAGATCAAGACAGCGCCCCCAAAGTCGCGTTTGCGCTTCCATCGCACGCACCGGATCAGAGGACCAGTAGTGCGTCACTTCACCAAAGGTGCGCACCATATGGTTTACATAGTCAACCGTATGCGTATCCATGCCATTTTCACGCGGACGAAGATAAGCGGACGCAACCTTGCCAGCCTGCTCAACAACCTTGGCGATGTTGGCTGCAAATTTCTCTGGGTCATGGATCATGAAATCAGAAAATTCCGTCGGCCCCGCGCCCCCACTGGTAGAGGAAGACGCATCAGCAGTCTTGTCCGCGCCGTGCGACCCAGCTGTGTCATCGTCCTTGTCTTTCTCATCAACCATCTAAAGCCGCCGATCCACACAATTCATTAACGGGAAACATCTGACTTGGTGCCTCAATCCGAGATAGGTCAGGTACGCCAAGATAATCGCTTGCTTGCTTTAGACAACACCGGACAAGCACATATTAACTAGGCCATTGGCATTATAGCCAAGGACACTCATCGTACTATGGTCGACAAGCTAAAATGTCTAAAAACCCGATGATCTCTTGAAATTTCAAGTGATTGGCATAAATAAATGCATTAATGCGACAAATCGGAGCAGTACGTGTCTGCTGATTGTAGTATCACGCAGATCATGGTGATCTCATAGAAAAGGAAGCATGATTGGCTTCCTTATCAGTCTGTATCTTTTCCCTGGATATACAGATCCATAAAGCGGGCACGCTTCTGACAGGAATGAAACCGATGAATGAGAAAATTGGCCTTGCTCTTAGCGCTTCTCTCGTTTTGTTTTTGGCAGGTTGCTCTGCGACGCACTCCGATCTGGCGAGCGGGGAATTGACCGATACCAATGACGTCTATGCTGCATCAACCCCTGATGCTGCCAATGCGCAGGCTGGAGAAATCTCCAACGCGCAAGCGTCAACCATCGCGCGCGTACCTTTCGCGCCGAGCCAGTTGGGTTATTCTCTGGATCTTCTCAATGAAGGCCCCGACACAACGGACTATCCGACGATCACCAATCTCAAGGATAAGGATCCCTCGCTGTTGGCGCCCGAAGAGAGAAAGAAATTGGAAGAAGAGCTCTTGCAACTGAATGCGCGAGCGAAGCAGTAAAATCCGCTTGGTATTGTTTGGTATTTGACCATTTGATCAAAGTTGCCGATTTGCCAAGAATCCTGTCCGGAGTCGGTAGCCACATTTAATGTGGCCATCTTATTGACTAATTCCCATGTGCAAAAACTGATTTAGATCTGGCAAACCAATCCGGTTAGCGCCATTTTCACCAACACTTCACAAGGCTAAGCCTTCAATTCTGTCCCTGTCCTAATATCAAGGAGCCTAACTATGGATGAGTTCCATAAAATACGCCGTCTCCCTCCTTATGTCTTTGAACCGGTCAACCGGATTAAGGCGAAGGCGCGAGCGGCGGGCGCGGATATCATCGATCTGGGCATGGGCAATCCTGATTTGCCAACACCAAAGCATATCGTGGAAAAGCTCACCGAAACGATCCAGGATCCCCGGACACACCGCTATTCGACGTCACGCGGCATTCCTGGCCTTCGTCGTGCACAGGCCGCCTATTATGAACGTCGGTTCGGTGTGAAGCTCAATCCTGAAACCGAAATCGTCGCTACACTCGGCTCGAAAGAAGGCTTTGCCAATATGGCTCAGGCCATCACCAGCCCTGGTGATGTGGTGCTCGTGCCAAATCCGACTTACCCGATTCATTCATTCGGTTTCATCATGTCCGGTGGCGTTGTTCGCTCCATGCCAGCTGAACCGAATGAAGAATTTTTCCGGTCCATCGACCGTGCCGTACGCCATTCGATTCCAAAACCGATCGCGCTCATAGTCAACTATCCGTCCAATCCGACGGCCTACACGGTTGATCTCAACTTCTACAAGGAAGTGGTCAAGATCGCCAAGGAACATGACATCATGGTTCTGAGCGATCTGGCTTATGCCGAGATATATTTTGGCGATGATTTGCCACCCTCCATTCTGGAAGTGGAAGGGGCCAAGGATATCGCGGTTGAATTCACCTCGCTATCCAAGACCTTCTCCATGCCGGGCTGGCGCATGGGATTCGCTGTTGGCAACGAACGGATGATCCGCGCCCTGACTCGCGTTAAATCTTACCTTGATTATGGTGCTTTTACACCTATTCAGGTCGCCGCAGCGGCTGCCTTGAATGGGGCGGAAGACTGCATCAAGGAAGCACGGGACGTCTACAAATACCGCCGCGATGTAATGGTTGAGAGCTTTACGCGCGCTGGCTGGCCGATACCAAGTCCGGATGCCACCATGTTTGCCTGGGTGAAGGTGCCTGAGCAATTCCGCGACATCGGATCTCTGGAATTTGCCAAGCGCCTTGTCGAGGAAGCCCATGTTGCGGTCGCTCCAGGCGTCGGCTTTGGCGAATATGGGGACGACTATGTTCGCCTTGCGTTTGTAGAAAACGAACAACGCATCCGACAGGCTGCCCGCAACATCCGCCGTTTCATGGCCTCAGCCTGAGTATAAGTCCTCAGGATCGTTTGTAGATAGAAACAAAAATGCCATCCGCGAATGCACACAATTCTGGCAAAAGCCAGATTGCTCTTGCGGATGGTCGTTGGCTTGCGTATTTATTCTAGACAACAGCCGTTTTGCTCTTGAATTTCATGAATTTTTTTCTTTCGGAAATTAATTTGACAAAACAGCAAGCACAATAAACTCGACTTATCGGACTACAAACTAAATGAGCGATCCTCTCAAGCTCGGCCTTGCTGGTCTTGGCACTGTAGGCATTTCAGCCCTTAAACGTCTCGTCTCCATGGAAAATGAACTGGCCATCAAATCCAGTCGAGCACTCCGTGTTGAAGCGATTTCCGCAAAAAACAAAAACAAGGATCGTGGCATCGACCTGACCGGGTTCGATTGGTACACAGATCCTGTTGAAATGGCCACAAGCGATAAAATCGATGTTTTTGTCGAATTGATCGGGGGCGATAGCGGCCCCGCTGAAGATGCCGTAAGAGCTGCCATCAAGGCTGGCAAACATGTCATCACGGCCAACAAGGCGCTGCTTGCCAAACATGGCAACGAGCTGGCCAAACTCGCCGAAGAGCATAATGTCTCCATCAACTTTGAAGCCGCCGTCGCGGGGGGTATTCCAGTCATCAAGGCTATCCGCGAAGGTTTGACGAGCAACAATATAACGCGCGTCTATGGCATTCTAAACGGCACCTGCAACTACATCCTAACGCGGATGGAAGATGAGGGACTGTCCTTCGAGGAATGCCTCAAGGATGCCCAGCGTCTGGGATATGCTGAAGCGGACCCGACATTCGATGTCGAGGGCAACGATACCGCCCATAAGCTCGCTATCCTTACCAGCCTTGCATTCGGTCACGAGATCGAAGTGGACTCCATTTTCCTGGAAGGCATCACCTCTATTACGCCTGCCGACATCGCTGCTGCCGAAGAGCTCGGCTATCGCATCAAGTTGCTTGGTGTCGCACAAAAGACAGATTCCGGTATCGAACAGCGCGTGCATCCAACCATGGTGCCTCAGGATTCCGCCATCGCACAGATTGATGGCGTCACTAACGCTGTTGCCATTGAAGGCGATGCGATCGGCTCGATCACGCTGTCTGGTCCGGGAGCAGGGGGCGACGCAACTGCTTCGGCCGTAATCGCGGATATCGTGGATATTGCCCGTGGTCTTGAGGTGAAACCACTCGGACGTCCGGCGTCCGTATTGGAACCCTACAAGCGCGCTCGTATGCGTGCTCATGAAGGCGGATATTACATGCGTCTTAAGGTTAGCGATCAGCCGGGTGTCTTTGCATCCATCGCAAATCGCATGGCTGAACAGAGCATTTCACTCGAAAGTATAGTTCAAAGAAAAGCAAAATATAAAGTAGAACAGAAAAGTGAAACAAACTCAAAGGATAAGAACCATCAGGATGTTGTTCTTATCACCTATGAGACAACAGAATTAGCTATTCGCACCGCGATCGAAACGATCGTCAGTGACGGACATGTGGTAGCATCTCCACAAGTAATCAGAATTGAGAGATTGTGAAATTGGAATAATTTCAATTCAATGGCTTTATCTTGAATGCCGATTTCATTGAACATATCGCCCCGCGGGGCAAAAGGGGAATTTGAATGAGTGAAATCAGAGAAGCACCGGTCCTTGACCGTATCCTGACCTTGGAAATCGTTCGCGTTGTTGAACGTGCGGCCGTTTCCGCAGCACGCCTGAGAGGCAAGGGTAACGAAAAGGCCGCCGACCAGGCCGCCGTTGATGCCATGCGCCGCGAGTTGAACCAGCTACCTATCACCGGTCGCGTCGTTATTGGCGAAGGCGAACGGGATGAAGCGCCGATGCTCTATATCGGCGAAGAGGTCGGTAATAAACAGGGACCGAAAGTTGATATCGCTTTGGACCCTCTTGAAGGCACAACTCTGTGCGCCAAGAACCAGCCAAACTCCCTTGCCGTCATTTCCATTGCAGATGAAGGCAGCCTCCTGAACGCGCCGGACGTCTACATGGACAAGATCGCGATTGGCCCGGGATATCCCAAGGGGCTTGTCGATCTTGATCGTTCCCCGGCAGATAACCTCAATGCTTTGGCAAAAGCCAAGGGCGTCGATGTTGCTGATCTCAATGTCTGTATTCTCGACCGTCCACGTCATGCCAAACTCATTGAAGATGTACGCAAAACCGGCGCAGCCATCCGTCTGATCGGTGATGGTGACGTGCAGGGCATCATCCATATCACCGACCCTGACGAATCCGGCATGGATATCTATATGGGTATTGGTGGTGCACCCGAAGGCGTGCTGGCTGCCTCAGCTTTGCGCTGTATTGGTGGTCAGATGCAAGGCCGCCTCGTCATCAATAACGACGAACAGCTCCAGCGTGCCATCCGTATGGGCATTGAAGATCCGTCCAAGAAATTCGATATGATGGAATTGGCCGGAGGAGACGTTACTTTCGCCGCAACGGGCGTAACCGATGGCAACATGCTTTCCGGTGTGAAATTCGGCAAAGAAGTTATCAAAACCCAGACGGTTGTGATGCGGTCTTCCACCGGCACTGTTCGCTGGGTCGAAACCGAGCATCGTCAGTTCGAGAAATTCCATCTTGATTGATTTGCTTGACCATTGCGTTTGAAAAAGGCGGGGCAAGACACCCCGCCTTTTTCGTGGTTCCCCTGCACGAACATGCTAAATTGTCAGCCGAAAACTGATTCCTGCAATCGAGAGACTAGATCCAGCAAATGCTATCCGACTATCAAACCAGCAAAAGCTATTTGGGCGTTGATAAATCCGCAAAAGAACGAAGATGGGTAGAAAGCTTGGATCTGAGGGGCGTTGAGCTGGCAAGCGCCATTGCACAAGGGGAAGATATTCCCGACATCGTCGCTCGGGTCATGGTCGCCCGCGGACAGGATAGCGAAAGCGCCGCGCATTATCTGGACCCTAGCATCAAGCGTCTCATGCCAGATCCTTCCTCCATGACGGATATGGATAAGGCCGCAGACCGGATCGTCCGCGCCATTCAAAACCGGGAAAAGATCGCGATCTTTGGAGACTATGATGTGGATGGAGCCACATCAAGCGCCCTTATGGCTCTGTTTCTGCGCCATTGCGGCTGCGAGGCAACGATCTATATTCCAGACCGCATATTTGAAGGCTACGGCCCGAACCCCGATGCTATGGACCAATTGATCGAGCAGGGGCACACCCTGATTCTTACTCTGGACTGCGGTTCGACCTCCTTCGATGCTCTGCAACGCGCCCATGAGCGCAAGACCGATGTCGTAGTCATCGACCACCATCAGGTGGGGGAGGAGCTTCCCCTTTGCGTTGCTTTGGTCAACCCAAACCGGCAGGACGATCTGAGCCAATTGGGCCATCTGGCAGCTGTCGGGGTCACATTCATGACCCTTGTTGCCGTGAACAGAGCGCTGCGACAGACTGGCTTTTACAAAAGTGTTTGCCCTGCACCCGATTTGCTTGGCTGGCTGGATCTGGTAGCGCTGGGAACCGTGTGCGACGTGGTTCCTCTTATTGGCCTCAATCGAGCGTTCGTTGTTAAGGGGCTCATGGTCATTCGTGCCAACCGGAATCTTGGTTTAAATGCGCTTTTGGCCGTTTCCCGCGTTTCCGGACCTGTCAGTCCCTATCATCTGGGCTTCATGCTGGGCCCGCGTATCAATGCCGGTGGCCGTATCGGTGACGCGGCGCTCGGAGCCAAGCTTCTGACCAGTGAGGATCAATCACAAGCCGAACATATCGCTTCAGAACTAGAAAGACTGAACAAGGAACGTCAGGCGCTTGAACAGATCATGCTGGAAGACGCCATCGCGCAGGCTGAAAGGCAGCTGATGGAAGACCCCGACGGGGCGGGTCTTGTTACCTACAGTTCTGATTGGCATGCAGGGATCGTCGGGTTGCTGGCTTCACGTCTCAAGGAAAGATTCCGGCGGCCCGCCTTTGCCATTGCACTCGGCCCCGACGGTACTGGCACGGGCTCAGGTCGCTCCATTGCAGGTTCTGATTTGGGGGGCGCCGTACGCGCAGCCCATGCGGCAGGATTGCTTGTCAAGGGCGGAGGCCACGCTATGGCGGCCGGTTTAACAATCGAAACCGACAAGATAAAAGAATTCCGCCATTTTCTTCATGAACGTCTTAGTGAGCAGGTGGAACAAGCACGCTCCAACGATGAATTGAGAATTGACGCAGCCCTGACAGCGACTGGCGCTACAGAAGATCTTGTCAAGATGCTTGAAAAGGCAGGCCCCTATGGCGCAGGCAATCCCGAACCGATCTTTGTGTTTCCCTCCCACAAAATAGCCTTTGCCGATGTCGTAGGGCAGGGGGGACACATCCGCTGTACCCTGTCAAACAGTTCAGGCGGCAAGCTGAAGGGTATTTGCTTCAGAGCGGCTGAAGAGCCAATCGGCAAATTGCTGCTGGAGAATAGAGGCAGTAGCCTGCATGTGGCAGGCAGTCTCTCCCTTGACTATTGGCAAGGACGGCCCTCCGTTCAGCTCCGCATCATTGATGCCTCCGAAGTCAAAGGGCCATAGCAAGGGGCTTTAATGAGGAGGTTATTCGGCACGTTTGCGCGCAAATTGTTGCTCGATGACTTCCTTGCCCCACGTCGTGTCCGGCTTTTCCTCTACAAGCTCAAAGCCGTATGACTCATAGATGTGGCGTGCCGCATCTAGTCCCTTGAAAGTGGAAAGATGGGTTTCCTTAAACCCGGCCTCATCAGCAAAGGCCACAGCGCGACTGAACAGCTGACGCCCGACGCCTCTGCCGCGCAAGCTCGAATCTACGATGAACCATCGCAGATGAGCAATATTGTCGCCTATATCTTCACCATCCAGAGCAAGGCTGGCCAAAAACTTGCCGTTCTCTTCGACATACCAGAATTGATTGCAAGGCTTGTCCAACCTCTGCGCGAACTCACTCATTCCGCTCGCGACAATTGCCTCGAATACGGCCCCGAAGCCAACCAAATCAAAATAGAATTGGGAATGCAGCGCTGAAATCTGGCCAATAAGGCCCGCTCTATAGCCCGTTTTAATCTCGACTCGTTGTGGACTTTCCGCTGTCTCTGTATGCCCAAGAGCATTGGCGTAGAGCCACAAGCCTTCAACGATTTTTACGACACTTGACCGGTCCACTGAATCGAGTGCATCGCGAACCTGCTCATTGGCATGCAGGTTGATGGCTTCGAAAAGGGTTTTCCCGCTCTCGCTGAGTGAGAGCCCTTGCTGACGTCTATCGGCTTTGTCGTTTACCTTGACAACCAGTCCCTGTTCAACAAGGCTTTTGACAAGGCGGCTGATGGTCGATTTTTCCAGTATCAGGGCATGGGCCAAATCTTTCGACTTAATGCCGTCGGAAAGGCCGATCTCCAACACGGCGTGCACAGCGCTTAGAGAATAGTCGGTCCCTGCCACATGCTTGGCCAGGACACCCCATTGGCGTACAAGTTGACGCGAAGACGTGCGGATATCATTAACGAGGTTGTCCCTGACATACATTCTGGTTCACCGCTGTGTTATCTGAATTTTTTAGTTCGATTAAGCAACTAATTACGCCCAAAGCACCCCTTTGCGCAAGGTGAAATGAAAAGTCTTTGGACAAACTGTCATCGGAATGAAAAAAAGTCTAAAAAGCCAAATTTGAGGCTTGCGCTTTAGGACAAAGCTTTTTATAAACCGCCTCACCGATTGATGAGCGCCCTTCGTCTAGCGGTTAGGACGCCGCCCTTTCACGGCGGTAACACGGGTTCGAGTCCCGTAGGGCGTACCACTTTCGACTAAAAGCCCTTGCAGCTCAGGTAGTTGCGAGGGCTTTTGTCCAGCCTGAGGGTAAAGGTTGGACATCATTTAAGCCTAGCCATGGCATTATCAGCCATCTTCTTCCTGTTCGCTGCCTACACATATTTCCGTGCTTCCTGCGGCGTTTTGTGTTCCAAGAAGATCATTACCTCATACTCGGAGCCTCCAGCCTCGGCCAGTTTAGTAGCGCCGGCTTTGCGCAATCCATGTGGTGACCCAGGAACGCGGATTCCTTATATTGTTTCCCAAACCAATTGCCGAACGGTTCAGTTGTATAGCTTTCATCAGAAGATTTGGTTTTCGTGATGAAGGTTTTCTGATGGCTTGGAATGTTGATTAGAAACTCTTCTAGGTTGGCATGAAGTGGCAGGTCAACCAATCCACCTGTTTTGCCCCTATTGTAGCGAATTCCGTTGTCGTACAAGCTGTGCCAGCCCATCCGGTTGACGTCCTGTCGAGCAGCTCCCTGCGACGGAACTTCAAAATACTGTCCATCAATATCACCTGTTTATTCCTCCGCACTTGGTGTGCAGACACTAACGGATACAGGTGCGTCAATTTTAATCGCCAATTCACAAGCGAAAAAAGGTGGAGAGGCTGTTTGCTCATCTCAAGCGCATCATGAAACTGCATCGGTTATGCCTCAGAGGGCCAAATGGAGCCAGGGACGAATTCTATGTCGCAGTGACAGCCCGGAACCTGCGCAAGATGACGAATCCGATCTCTATCCCGGCGTGAAGTACCATCAACAACCTCTTTACCGCGCCAAATTCCTCCTCAAAATCTGCTACTTTTTCAACGAAATCCGCCGCATATACCAATCTCTACCTCGGATGAGCAATTTCGAAGTATGGAGAGATAGCCCGGTTTGTTTGAACAGTCTTGAGCTAATTTATAAGTGGATCTGGCCTTGTTTCATCCGGCGATGTTGAACGGTTTCATTCGATTGAAGTGGACCTGATCTGGTGTCTTGCGGTCAAGGCATAAATTCTGTTTTTGTTGATGAAGTTATTCTAACTCTAATGTTAAGAAATACGCGCTTTTTTGTTTAATGTAGCTGTAGGTAATATCGACAGTGGAGGATGACATCGTAGGTATGGTCGATCGTAGCGGTTTAACTTTCTGAGTTGAAGCAACAGCTATGCAAATTGCCCGTTCCGATGTGTCAAATTTGGGTTTCGACTGTTCTGTTGTCTGATGCTTGAAAAGGGTTTCGGACTTTCCGCAGAGTAGTTCCCTAGTGGAGGAAAAATATGAAAATCACACGTCGTTTTGGTCTTGCACTTGCTGCCGGTATGCTGCTCACACCGTTTGTCGCTCAGGCTGCGGATAATTATCCAGACCATGCAGTTAAAATCATCATTCCCTATGGCGCTGGCGGTACGACCGATACATCCGCACGGCAGCTTGCCTCGCAGACCGAAAAGCTGCTCGGCCAACCGATCGTTGTTGAAAATATGCCAGGTGGCAGCGGTGCAAACGCCATGCGCGCCGTTGCGGCGGCTGATGCTGATGGATACACATTGATTGCTGCGACCTCATCACCCTCTTTTGTAACACCAGCTCTGCGCCCGGTCGGTTACGATCCTCTCAAAGATTTTGAGCCTGTTCTCAACTATTCCGGCCCCTATCATGGCGTTCTTGTGAAGGCGGATTCGCCCTACAAGACATTTGAAGACATGATTGAGGCGGCAAAATCCGGCACAAGCCTCAGCTTTGGTACGGCAGGTGCGCTTGGTGGTGCTCATCTGGCATTCACTTCCGTCGCCAAGCAGTCGGGTGGCGCTTTGCAACATGTGCCTTTCAATGGAGCCTCGGCAGCCACCGCGGCAGTTCTCGGCGGTCATGTCGACATCTCGCTCGTTCCAGCCTATCGTGATCTCGTCCAAGACGGGCAGCTTCGCCTGCTTGGTGTGCTTGATGGCTCACGAGATCCTGAATTTCCCGATTCGCCTACTTTGAATGATCTTGGCTACAAAGCTGAGTTCCCCTCAATTGTCGGCATTCTGGCTCCTGCTGGAACCGACCCTGCGATCATCAGCAAGTTGGAAACTGCGTTCACAAAAGCTGCAAGCTCAGATGAATTCAAGAAATTCATGACCAAGCTCGGCCAACCAGTCCGTATCATGTCGGGCGAGGCACTGAAAAAGACGATCTCGGAAAATTTCTACGCCTATCAGGAAATTGCTAAAGAAATCAGCAAGTAAGTGAATGGCAATGACCTCTAAAACAAAGCATTTTCAACTGACCATGCCAGCTCTGACCAGCATTCTATTGCTGGTCAGTTCGCTTGTCGGAATCTGGATCGCGGATTCTGAAATTCAGATTTTTAGCTTTGGCGATCAGTGGCCGGATGCACGCACGGTTCCCGTGGTCGTGCTCTGGTTGCTGGCAGCAATTTCTGCATTGAGGCTGATCCTGAATTTCGGGGAACAGAAAACCCCGATCGGTCCTGTCCATCGCTATGGTCAGGTGTTCATCGTTCTGCTGGCCGCAATTATTGCGCTTTGGTCAATGCCGCATTTTGGTTTTCTTCCTGGAGCCATCTTTTTTGGCATTGTTGCCACGCTGGCGCTGGGTGAGCGGCGGCCGCTGCTTGTCTTGGGGCTTCCTTTGATTGTCGCCATTACCGTCTACTATGGCGGGCGTTACGGCATAGGCGTTCCCCTTCCTTGATGAATTAACATATTTTTAGTGTGAGGACTTCCGCAGTGCTTTGGGATGCATTTCTTCAATTGCTGGATCTCTGGATTGTGGCTGCGGCCCTGATCGGCATTACAACCGGCGTAATTATCGGCGCCATTCCGGGGCTGGGCCCGACAATGGCCATCGCGTTGCTTATTCCGGTAACATTTGCCATGCAGCCCGTTCCCGCCATGATACTGCTTCTGGGTGTCTATCAGGGGGCAATTTTTGGCGGATCGATTTCCGCTGTCCTCCTTAATGTTCCCGGCACACCATCCTCGGCGGCGACTGCGATGGATGGTTTTCCCATGGCGCGGCGCGGCGAAGGTGGACGCGCCCTGCGGCTGGCGCTTTTTGCCAGTGTCTTTGGCAATATCTTCAGTTGCCTTGTGCTCATGGCGCTTGCCGAACCTTTGGCGCGACTGGCGCTTGATTTTGGGCCTGCCGAAATGGCGGTGTTGATGCTGTTTGCACTTTTGGTGATCGTGCTTTTTGGTGGCGGTTCCCGGCTTGATGCCTTGATCATGGTGCTGGTTGGTGTTTGCGCAGGCATTGTCGGACTTGATCCGATCAGTGGTACACCGCGTTTCACGTTCAATTCCTTCGCCATGGAATCCGGCTTCCAGCTCATTCCGGTCCTGATTGGCCTTTTTGCAATGTCGGAAGTGTTTCTGCAGGTATTTAACCGAGCGCCGGAGGTTCGCGCCGATGTCATGCCGGAGCTGCGCTCGTCCCATGTGTCCGTTGCTGAAATGTGGCGCATGCGCCTGACGCTCCTCTATTCCTCCATGATCGGCACCTTCGTTGGTATTCTGCCGGGCATCGGCTCCACCGTTCCTGCCTTCATGAGCTACAGTCTGGCGCGCTCACGCTCCAAGGAACCGGAAACATTCGGCAAGGGCGCAGCCGAAGGCATAGCCGCACCCGAGGCTTCCAACAATGCTGTGACGGGCGGTGCTCTGGTCCCCACGCTGGCGCTTGGCATCCCCGGAGACGCGGTCACGGCTGTCATTCTGGGCGCATTCATGCTGCATGGTTTGGCACCCGGTCCGTTTCTCTTTGAAAAGAATGGACTTGAAGTTTACGCCATTTTTGAAGCGTTGCTGTTTTCATCTATTCCGACTGTTATCCTTGGCCTTCTTCTTTTCCGTGCTGCCATTCATGTAACGCGCATTCAGCCACGGCATCTGCTGCCAGCGATTGCCATTCTGGCATTGTTTGGCGCTTTCTCGGTAAACAACAACCTGTTTGATGTTTGGGTCATGTTAGGGGCTGGCTTTTTCGGCTTTCTCTTCAGGCGCAGCGGCTTTCCGCTTCCGCCTCTGCTCATCGGCCTCATTCTCGGGCATCCCTTTGAGCAAAGCGTGCGTCAAGCTTTGCTGACAAGTGGTGGAAAGTTCGCAATTTTTGCGGATTCTCCCATTACGCTCATTTTGCTGGTGCTTATTGTGATGTCGATCACAACCAGCGTCTTCGTATATTTCAGAAGCAAGAGGTCCGGTCGCGATGGCTAATCTTTCCAATTCCGGCATGGTCTGTGATTGCCACATCCATTCCTTCTTCAAACGGCCAGCAAAGACAAGCGGGGCCTATGCCCCCCCACTTGTAGACATTGCGGATTATGCGCAGGAGGTGGCTCCTTTAGGCATTAAGCGCGCTGTTATCATTCAGGCGTCAGTCGATGGAACAGACAATTCGCGGCTGGTTGAAACACTCTCGCAATCAGTGGGGCTCTCCTTGCGCGGTGTTGCTGCGATCAACCCGGAAACGGCCGATCTGCCAGCGCTGCATGCAGCTGGCGTGAGTGCCATCAGAATTCAGGACCGCGCGAGATTGGGGGGCAGCGATCTTCACACATTGCCTGCTCTTGGTGAAGTCGCCGCTGGCCTAGGCTGGCACATCGAGTTGAACACCGAACCACGGAGTTTCGACGACATAGCGTCTCTTATGCCGAAGCTTCCGAAAGCGGTTTTACTGGTTCTAGATCATATTGCCCATGTCGACCCTGACGTGCCTGTGGATTTGCAAAAATTGTGCCGTCTGATGGATACGGGCCGCGTCTGGGTCAAGCTTTCCCCCACCCGAGTCAGCCGCCAGATAGGACACTATGACGATCTGGACACTTTGGTCGCAACCATTGCGCAAGCCTACCCGGACCAATGCATTTGGGGCAGCGACTGGCCGCATGTGATGACGAAGCCGCCGCTTCCACAAATTCCACCTATGCTGAAGCTGCTGCAGAGGGTTCTGTCTACCGAGCAGTATCTGGCCTGCACATGGAAAAACGCCGAAAAACTTTATGGCTTCTAGGAAGCCACGGGTGGGATTTTGAAACCGGATGACATTGAAATCTCTGCGTGGAGGGGGCAGGTCATAGACGCTTCTATCATGCCGAAAATTGTCTCCGGCAACACCGCATCCCCTGTCGTGATGATCGCCGAAAAAGCCGCTGACTTGTTGCGGTAGTAAAGTGGCGGGCTCCAGAGGCTGGCCTAAACACGGTGCTTAAAGATGAGCGAATCAAAATTTGCAGCTTATGCCATCGCCCAGTTTTCCGGGAGAAGCTCACACCTGCGAGAATCGGGTGTGGGCCTGTTCGCCATCAACGCCTATGGGTCCAACTAGGTTGATTTGCTAAGAGAGAGATTCTGTCTCATCTTAACCCCATAGGAAAGGTTATGAGACAGACATCAGGCAAAGAAAAATCATCATACAGGATACACTCGAAAAAAAGGCGCTTGCTTCACCGAAAAACCGCCGCATAGTATCTACAACCAGATGAGACAAATGCTCTCTTACTTTGAAGCCACTTTGGTACCATTTCATTTGATAACGGACACCGTCGTGGACCCGGAGTTTGCGTTTATCCTGAAGATCTGCCATCACTTGAAGTGAATTGCCCCTATAATTGTAGACACTTTGGGGTTTCAAACTGCCTATCATTTCTCAAGCCTGACGCATCAGTGAAGAGCCTGTCTGATAACATTGATCGTTTCCTTGATCCTTTCTTGGTGACGCTGAGCATTATGGGTCACGGACCAGACTTCGCGCTCGACAAGCGGGGTCTTCGCCCCCAACGGCACTAGGTCATCCTGGTGCTCGACGAGGAAATCGGGCAATGCGGCAATGCCGCCCTTTGCGAGGACAGCGGCCAATTGAAGGTCAATGTCATCCAAATAAATGGCAAACTTTCCGCCAGCTATCTGTTTGAGGGCCACATGTTGTGGCGTAGCTACGGTCTCGTCGCTTTGACCAATATAGCGCCTCTTATCTTCGGGCGTGTTCGCAACATAATCTCGATGCCCGTAGAGGTGAAACGCAATCGGACTCATTTTGGAAATCGCGAGATCCCCTTCTTCCGGGCGAGACAACCGAACCGCTATATCAGCCTCGCCACGATGCAGCGAGGCAAAACCGATTTCACCAATGAGCTCGATTTCTAGTTTTGGATGCTTAAACCCGAATGCCAAAAGGGGGGCAATCAATCGCGCTTTGGCAAGAGAGGGTGGGGCCGAGATTTTGATGCGACCACTCATCCCCGGCCGTATCCCTTCCGCACAAAGGGCCGCTTCCTGTGCAGCGTCAGACATGCGGCCCGTTACATGAGCATAATCTTGCCCTGCTGCCGTCAGCACCAATCGCCTTCCGCGACGGTCAAAAAGCTCGAGCCCTGTTTCTCGCTCGAGCGCTTGTATCCGTCGGGTCACTGTGGTTCGTTCAACGCCTAGGTCACGGGCAGCTGCGGCAACGCTGCCGGTTTCAATCACGGCTCTGAAATACCGAATATTCTCCCAATCCATCACACCAGACACGCCTTTCAAGGTTAAAATATGCATCAAATATATGCGCAATTTGCGCATTCCAAAAGGCAAGAAAATTACAGATCCTTCACCTCGTAACGATTTAACGAGGTCAATCATGAACAAGGTTATCGAATTGTCCGGTCCCGGCGCTGTCAAGAATCTATCACTTGTCGTACGAGATCCTGGAATGCCGAGACACGGCGAAATCCGGCTGCGGCAGACATTCGCAGGCGTGAATTTTATCGATATCTATCAACGCAAGGGCATCTATCCGCTCCCCATGCCAGCTATTCTCGGCGTTGAGGGCGTAGGCGTGGTGGAGGAAATTGGAGACGGTGTTAGCCATCTCGCTGTAGGGGATCGTGTTGGCTACGCCGGCGTTGTGGGTGGATACGCTGAGGCTCGAATTTTGCCGGCATGGCGCGCGATAAAGCTTCCAGCAGACATTTCTGACTCGCACGCCGCAGGCAGCCTCCTGCGGGCCTTCACCGCCCATATGCTACTCTTTAGAGTGCACGCAGTGTCACTAGGAACAAAAATCTTGATCCATGCGGGGGCGGGCGGTCTGGCCAGCATTGTGGTGCCTTGGGCCAAACTGTTGGGCGCGCGGGTTATTGCGACAGCAAGCTCGGATGAAAAAGCGCAAATTGCTTTCGGCTATGGAGCAGATACCGTGATCATTGGCAGAGATGCGGACATAGCTAAAGCCGTGCTTGATTGGACGGATGGTGAAGGTGTGGACTTCACAATCGACGGCATCGGCGAGCCAACATTCAGGGCCTCTTTGGAGGCCACGAAGAAATTTGGAACCTTTGCAAGTATTGGCCAAGCTGGCGGCGCCCTTACATCGCTAACAGCAACAGATTTGAGTCCTTTGAGAAGTCTTGCATTCCATGCACCAAGTGTGATGGCATATCTGTCAGATCCGGTGCGATACAATGCAGTGACACCCGTGATGATTCATGCGCTAAAAGCCAGTACTGAAATCCCTAGGGAAATCCTGTATCCGCTGTCTGACGCGGGTGCAGCGCAAACAGCTTTGGAAAACGGCCGTACAACTGGCATACCCCTGTTGGTAATCTAGAGCGAGCTTTGGCACGAGACACAAAAGCCTTCTTGTCTCATATGCTGCGCTTCAATCGAATGGCTGGGGTGGGAAAACGGGGCTGCCGAGAAAGCTCGTAAACAAGTGTCCGTATTTGGACGGCCCCGTAACATTTTGATAAACGGGAAATCGAGGCTCTATATATATCACCCCAAATTTCCTAGACATCCAATTGTGCCATAATTCGGATTGGGCCGGCTGTAGCTCTCGCCTTTCTGGCAATAGGTTAAAAAGTGCTATGCAGCCTCGTCCCGAGTAATCAGGCCTTGCCCAGCTATTCCTCCAAGTCAGCGTGTTCAACACCAAGAGCAGAATCCAGATCGTATTCATTCTAGGCAAGGAAAAAGTCGTATGTTGGAAACGAATCTCGTTTGATGCCATCAGCAAAGGGATGATTGTGGGGAATATCTTCGGCATGGCTTTCCGCTAGTTTACAACAATCCTCTTCTTCATAGGCGATGATGGCGAATATAGTCTCATTTTTCCGGGCTGAGGGCTTCGAGCAGAATCTCGATCTCATCGAGCAACGTGCCAATTCGTTCGCTGCCAATTTTGCTTTCAATGTCTTGATAAATCTTGGCACTAGCCGGGGCTAGCTTCCGAATGAATTGGCTTCCTTCCTTACTCAGGCAGACCAATGTGCGCCGACCATCAGAGCTATCACGGCTCACCTCCACAAACCCGCGAGCCTCCAGCGTTCGCATAATGCGTGTAAGGGAAGGGGCAAGAATACAGGCTTGCCGGGCCAGAAAACTGGCGTCCACAGTTCCCAACTCATCCAGTACGCGCATCACGCGCCATTGCTGCTCCGTGACATCATGCTCCGCGAGCAAAGGCCTGAAATAATCCATCACCGCCTCGCGCGCTCTCAATAGGGCGATTGGCAACGTTCTTTGTGTCTGGCTCAGTTCCATGCCAGCGCGGGTCGGTTGTTTTGTCATTCCCTAAACTCCTTCGGCGTGATTGCTTCTACTGTCGAGAAATATTCAGAAATCGATGCAAGATCGCAAATTACCAGACTTTGTAACACTAGACTAAAATTGAATAGTGGCCAGATTGACATTAGCAGAATAATTTAACATGTTAAGTAAATAATTGGGAGGAAATCGTGCCACATCTGAAAATCGAGTATTCAGCGGGTCTGGAAAGCCGTGCTGACATGGCGGAGCTATGCCGTGCAGCCTATGAAGCGATGCTTAAAACTGGAATTTTCCCTAAGGCGGGAATTCGAGTGCGTGCCTTCAAGGCGGATTTTGCCATCGTTGCTGATGGGCTGCCGCAAAATGATTTTGCGGCACTCACCCTGTCGGTCGGTTCTGGTCGTTCAACAGCACAGCTCAAGTCCGCAGGGGACGAGATATTCGCAGCAGTCAGCGACGCTCTTCAAGAACCTTTGGCCACGACGCATTTTGCGCTCTCCCTCGAAATTCGTGTCATCAACCCAGACCTGAGCTGGAAAGACACCCCTATTCATGCCCGCCTATCAGGCCAGAATTAAAGGAAGATCTATGAGCGCTCTTGATGAGAATCTATCCAAAGCCCAGGGATATCTTGCGAAATTCCGTGAGACTGGTGTGATGAACCATATCGCCGGGGCCAGTGTCCCTGCGAATACTGGCGATACATTTGAGACCATCTCCCCGGTGGACGGCTCTGTTCTGGCGCAAGTCGCCAAAGGGGATGCGTCCGACATCGATGCGGCTGTCGCAGCTGCCAAGGACGCCTTTGTCAGTTGGTCAAAAATGCCCGGAAAGGAACGAAAGGCCATCCTGATCAAGGTTGCGGAAGCCATTGAAGCCCGGGCCGAGGAAGTTGCCTTTACCGAGTGCATGGATACAGGGCAGGCCCTGCGTTTCATGTCGAAGGCTGCTGTTCGTGGTGCCGCAAACTTTCGTTTCTTTGCCGACCAGGCCCCTTCAGCCGAAGACGGGGTGGCTCTTCGTAATCCCAATCAGATGAATGTGACTTCGCGCCGGCCGATCGGACCGATCGGTGTGATCACGCCGTGGAATACACCCTTCATGTTGTCTACCTGGAAGATTGCTCCGGCTCTCGCCGCTGGTTGCACCGTGGTGCACAAACCTGCTGAATTTTCGCCCATGACGGCCAAGCTTCTTGTTGAGATCGCGGAAGAGGCTGGGTTGCCGAAAGGCGTCCTCAACCTTGTCAACGGGTTTGGCGACGGTGCCGGTCGTGCTTTGACCGAGCATCCGGACATCAAGGCTATTGCCTTTGTTGGAGAAAGTCGCACCGGTTCGCACATCATGCGTCAGGGCGCGGATACCCTTAAGCGGTTCCATTTCGAACTTGGTGGCAAGAACCCGGTAATCGTGTTTGATGACGCCGATCTTGATCGCGCAGTAAACGCAGCAACCTTCATGATTTATTCGCTGAATGGGGAGCGTTGCACCTCATCCTCGCGCCTGCTGGTGCAGGAGAGCATCTATGAAGAGTTCACGACCAAGGTGGCAGACGTTGCCAAGAGCATCAAGGTGGGGCATCCGCTTGATCCTGAAACCGTCGTCGGGCCGCTCATCCATCCGGTCCACGAGGAAAAGGTCTTGTCCTATTTCTCAAAGGCGCGGGAAGAGGGGGCAACCATTGCAGCTGGTGGCGAGAAGGTCGGTGAGGCTGGCTGCTTTGTTAGCCCAACATTGTTCACCGGTGCCAACAATAGCATGGCCATTGCACAGGAAGAGATTTTCGGTCCCGTTCTGACTGCCATCCCATTCAAGGATGAAGACGAGGCTTTGGCCCTTGCCAATGATGTCCAGTATGGCCTCGCGGCCTATCTCTGGACAAGTGATCTCGATCGCGCCATGCGCATGACCGACAGCCTTGAGGCGGGAATGATGTGGGTGAACTCGGAAAATGTGCGTCATTTGCCATCGCCGTTTGGGGGCGTCAAAGCATCCGGCATCGGGCGAGATGGTGGGGACTGGTCCTTCGACTTCTATATGGAAACCGTCAATGTTTCCTTCCCAAGACAACATCACAAAGTGCCTCGGTTGGGCTGACCCGTTCAACCCAAGAGCACATTGGGGCAGGCAAACCTGCCCCAGACTACTGTTAATCAAGCGTTCCAGTGAGAGCCGCAAGACAAAATACAGGACACCTATATGTGTCCAGGGGAGAGAGAAACATGCCTATTCCAGCACCAAATCTGTATCCGCCTTTTAACATTCTACGCCTGAGCCACGTTGTTTTCGGCGTCAAGGATCTCAGCGCCAGTCGTCGCTTTTATGTAGACACTCTCGGCCTGCAGGTCACCGATGAGACGGATAGCGCAATCTATCTTCGTGCTCTGGAAGAGCGTGGCCATCACTGCCTTGTTCTGAGCAAAACGGACAAAAGCGATGTACAAAGCCTGTCCTTCAAGGTGTTTTCCGAGGACGAACTGGACAAGGCACATGATTGGTTTAAACAAAAAGGCCATCCGGTTGAATGGGTCGAACGCGATTATCAGGGGCGCACTCTCGCTACCGTCGACAATTTCGGCATGCCGATTGAATTCTATTTCCAGATGGATCGCCTTGCTCCAATTCATCAAAAATATGAACTTTACAAGGGCGTGAAGCCGCTACGCATCGATCATTTCAACTGCTTCTCATCTTCGGTTGATGAGAGTGTGGCTTTCTACAATGAAATTGGCTTCCGTGTAACGGAATATACCGAGGACGAGGAAAGCGGCAAACTATGGGCTGCCTGGACGCATCGCAAGGGCGGCGTGCATGATATCGCCTTTACCAATGGTCTGGGGCCACGCCTGCACCACACCGCCTTCTGGGTGCCAACCCCACTCAACATCATCGATCTGTGCGATCTGATGGCGACCACTGGCTATGTGAGCAATATCGAACGCGGCCCGGGTCGCCATGGCATCTCCAACGCCTTCTTCCTCTACATTCTTGATCCGGATGGGCACCGCATCGAGATCTATTGTTCTGATTATCAAACTGTTGATCCCGATCTGGAGGCCATCAAATGGGACCTCAAAGATCCACAGCGCCAGACCCTTTGGGGTGCACCGGCTCCACGGTCCTGGTTCGAACATGGCTCTCTGTTTGAAGACCTTGAGCCAAAACAGAGCGATATGGCAGCAAGCCCGATCATCGCCCCGTGAGTTGATGGTTCGGGATGGGCCACAAAGGCCCTTCCCGGGCAGTTCGAAATGAGGACTAACTGATGCTCAAAGATCCGTCACTGCTCAAGCAGGCCGCTCTCGTTGGGGAGCACTGGATACCTGCGGACGATACGGGAATAGTGGTCACCAACCCGGCGACGGGCGAGACCATCGGCTGTGTCCCAAGCCTTGGAGGCGCTGAAACAGAGGCAGCTATCAAGGCCGCAGACGCTGCGCAGAAACTCTGGGCTGCCAAAACAGCCAAGGAACGATCGATTATCCTGCGGCGCTGGTACGATCTCGTGATAGAGAATGCGGATGATCTGGCGCTGATCCTGACATTGGAGCAGGGCAAGCCGCTGGCGGAAGCGAAGGGCGAGATCCTCTATGGCGCATCTTTCATCGAGTGGTTCGCCGAAGAAGCGCGCAGGGTTTATGGCGATGTGATCCCCGGTCATGCCGAGGACAAGCGGATTGTTGTCATCAAGCAACCGATTGGTGTCGTTGCAGCGATTACGCCGTGGAACTTTCCCAACGCCATGATCACACGCAAGGCAGGCCCAGCGCTGGCTGCCGGTTGTGCCATGGTTCTCAAACCTGCCGAGCAGACGCCCTTTTCTGCCATTGCGCTCGCAGTCCTTGCGCAACGGGCAGGGCTTCCTGATGGTTTGCTGTCGGTCATTACCGGGCCTGCGCGAGCCATTGGGGCTGTGATGACCGGCAGTGAAAAGGTTCGTAAACTGACCTTTACCGGCTCGACACCGGTGGGGGTGGAGTTGATGCGACAATGCGCTCCAACGGTCAAGAAGCTGGCGCTCGAGCTTGGAGGCAATGCGCCATTCATCGTGTTCGATGATGCGGATCTGGACGCCGCTGTTGAAGGGGCGATCATCTCAAAGTTTCGCAACAATGGCCAAACCTGTGTCTGTGCCAATCGGATCTATGTCCAATCCGGCGTCTATGAGGCTTTTGCACAAAAGCTCGCTGCAAAACTGTCGACCCTTAAGGTTGGAAATGGTTTGGAGCAAGACACGATCTTCGGACCGTTGATTGACGACAAAGCCATTGCCAAAGTCGAGGAACATATCACAGATGCCACAAGCAAAGGGGCAAGCCTCATGTGTGGAGGCTCAGTCCATGCACTTGGGGGCACCTTCTTTGAACCAACGGTCCTCACCGGCGTGACACAGGATATGGCGATCGCTTCGGAGGAAACCTTCGGCCCTGTCGCCCCGCTGTTCCGATTTGAAGAGGATGCGGACGTCGTTGCCATGTCAAACGACACCGAATTCGGCTTGGCTTCCTATTTCTATACGCGCGATTTGGCGCGTGCGTGGATGGTTGGGGAACAACTTGAATATGGAATGGTCGGCATCAATACCGGTCTTATCTCGACAGCTGAAGCGCCGTTTGGCGGCATCAAATCCTCTGGCCTCGGGCGGGAAGGGTCCCGTTATGGCATCGAGGAATTCATTGAAATCAAATATCTCTGCTTCGGCGGAATAGCCTGAGGAGGCTGACTATGAAATCTATTCCCGCACGCATTGCGGCCTTTCATGCCAATGGTTCCGATCGCTATGGCTTGGTAACGGATGAAGGCATTATCGATTTGACGCCAGAGTTCAGAACGCGTTTTCCGAGCCTCAAGGAAGTCATCGAAGCCGGAGCACTTGAAGAGCTCATCAAGGCAGCGGAAGGGCGTTCTGCTGCTTATCGAGAAGAGGATGTCGACTATCTCATTCCTATCGACAAGCCGGAAAAGCTGATTTGCATCGGGGTCAACTTCCCAGATCGCAATGCCGAGTACAAGGACGGGCAGGCCGCCCCGTCCAAGCCGTCGATGTTCATTCGCTTTCCGCGCAGTTTTACTGGTCATGAAGGCAATCTCGTGCGGCCGCCGGAAAGCCCGCAGCTCGACTATGAAGGCGAAGTCACCATTGTCATCGGCAAGGGCGGGCGGCGGATCGCTGAAGCGGATGCCTATGACCATATCGCCGCTCTGACCCTGTGTAATGAGGGCACCATTCGCGACTGGGTGCGCCATGCCAAATTCAATGTCACCCAAGGAAAAAACTGGGACAGCTCGGGCGCCATAGGCCCTTGGCTTGTGCCTTTCCGGTCAGCCGATCAATTGGATGACATTGAACTGACAACCCGGGTCAATGGTGAAATGCGTCAACAGGACCGCACGTCTCGGATGATGTTCAGCTTCCGCTATATCATTGCCTATGTGTCCACCTTCTGCACTTTGGTTCCTGGCGATGTCATCGTGTGCGGAACACCCACTGGGGCTGGCGCGCGATTTGATCCTCCTGTCTGGTTGAAGCCGGGCGATGTGATCGAAGTGGAAGCAGAAGGCATTGGCCTGCTTCGCAATGGCGTGGAGGATGAACAATGCTAAGTGAACACGCTATTCAAAGCGCAGCAGCAGATTTGCTGAAGGCAGAACAGACACGGCAACAGATTGGTCTGCTCTCCGTTCAATATCCTGACATTACTTTGGACGATGCCTATGCCATTCAGGCCGCTCAAATGCCGCACAAGAAGGCGCAGGGCCGGTCCATCATCGGCTGGAAAATCGGTCTGACGTCCAAGGTCATGCAGGATGCTCTAGGCATTTCCACGCCGGACAGCGGGGTTCTCTATGACGATATGGACTTTAAGAATGGGGCGTCCATACCGGCGACCCGCTTTATCCAGCCGCGTATCGAAGCGGAAATTGCCTTCATCATGAAAGCTCCACTGGATGGAAAAGTCAGTCGGGAGGATGTTCTGGCGGCGACCGATTATGTCGCTCCAGCTCTGGAGATACTGGATACGCGGATTGCAAGGCAAGATGCGACTACTGGTCAGACCCGAAAGATTTTCGATACGGTTTCAGATAATGCCGCCAACGGTGGCATCGTGTTGGGAGAACAGCGCCATGCACCCGAGGCGTATGACCTTCGGTGGGTGGGCGCAATCCTGACCAAGAATGATGAAGTTACGGCCACGGGCCTTGGGGCTGCTGTGCTGAATGATCCGGTCATGGGCATCGTCTGGCTGTCTGAACGGATGGGGCACTATGGCCAGCGCATCGAAGCAGGGCAGGTTGTCTTGGCCGGCTCTTTCATCGCGCCTATCGAATGTCCGTCCGGCACGCGCATTGCTGCCGATTATGGCGATTTCGGCCATGTAACTGTAAATTTTGAATGAAGGAGGCTCCCATGCCAGCCCCAGAGAATATCTTCAAAACGCGCCTCAAGGCAGGTGAAACACAAATCGGCCTTTGGCTTGGTCTGGGCGATCCGTCTGTCGCTGAATTGTGCAGCGGAACCGGATTTGACTGGTTGCTGATTGATGGAGAACACGGGCCAAACGGTTTGCGCGATACGCTTGCGCAGCTCCGTTCAATTGGTGCAAAGACGCAGGCTGTGGTCAGGACACGCGATGATAATCGGGCCGAGACAAAGCAGATGCTTGATATCGGGGCTCAGACTCTGCTTGTTCCGATGATTGAAAGCGGCAAGCAGGCTGCCGAGGTCGTTCGGTCGGCGAAATATCCACCACATGGGGTAAGAGGCGTGGGGGCGGCTCTGGCTCGTGCTTCTGAGTATAATGGCATTGCCGACTATCTACAAACCGCCAACGAAGAGGTTTGCGTTTTGCTTCAGGTCGAGAGCCGGGCCGGGCTTGATGCTCTTGATGACATTCTTGCCGTTGAAGGCGTTGATGGCGTTTTTGTGGGGCCAGCTGATCTGGCTGCAGATCTTGGATATTTGGGGCGTCCGGGAGCGCCAGAGGTGCAGAAGATCGTCACCGATACGCTCAAACGCATTCAGGCAGCAGGCAAAGCAGCAGGAATCTTGACGTCCGATCAATCTCTTGCACAGGGCTACAAGCAATTGGGGGTCGAGTTTCTGGCCGTTGGCTCCGATGTCGGTGTTATGCGCGCAGGGCTCGTGGCCTTACAAAAGAATTTTGCTTGAATTCGACAAATGTAGGCAATGGAAAGCAGAACCAACTCTGCTATATTGTTAACAAGTTAAATAAAAATTTGAACTGTGAGCGGCGAACTTTAGAGGAGAGATTGTCCATCAAACCGATTTGATCACAGGCGGTCACAGGGGGAGGAATATCAATGACCATTTCCAGACGTAATTTTCTTGCAGGGGCTATGCTTGCTGTTTCCATGTTCGCTAGTGGTGGTGCAAGTGCTGAAACTAAACTGGTTCTGTCCAGCTGGCTGCCGCCACGGCATCCGTTGGTCATGGGAGCCATCAAGCCTTGGGCGAAACAAGTGGACAAGGTTACTGAAGGGCGTGTGACAGTTCGCGTTCTTACAAAGCCTCTGGGGGCACCTCCTGCGCATTTCGACATGGCAAAAGATGGTGTCGCAGATATCACATACGGTCTTCACAGTTTCACTAAAGATGATCGCTTCCTGCGCTCTCGTATTGGGCAATTCTCATTTCTTGGCAAGAGTGCGACCGAAATCTCCAAGAATTTCTGGACTATCTATGGTGGTCAGCTGGAGGCAGCCAAGGAACATGAAGGCACTAAGCTTTTGGGGTTATTTACCCATGGTCCCGGCGTGCTGCTTTCCAAGGACTATCATTTTGACAGCCCGGACAGGTTTCAGGGGTTTAAGCTCAGAACTCCGGGGGGCTATCCCGCTGACCTGATGTCAGGGGTGGGCGCGACCACATTGTTCATGTCATCCGGTGAAGTTTATGAAAAACTCACGCGCGGTGTGATTGACGGCATTTGCATGGCTATGGATTCAGTCCGCGCCTTCAAACTTGATAAGCACATCACCGATGTCATGACTGTTCCCGGTGGGCTTTACAACACCTCCTGGTTTTTGGTGATGAACCAGGCCAAATGGGATGGCATTTCAGATGAAGACAAGACCGCGATCATGTCGATTTCCGGTGAGGCTTTTTCTGAACTGGCTGGCAAAGCCTGGGATGAAGCCGATGCCAAGGGGTTAGCGTCCACAAAGAAGGCTGGCATCACTGTCTATGCAGCAGACGAAGCCGTTTTGGGCAAAATCCTAGACGTCTCGGCTGGCGTTGAGAAACTTTGGATCGAAGCTGTTGAGGCGCAAGGCTACGATGCCGCCGCTGCTCTTGCGAGCATGCAAACTGTAAAGCCAAACAAATGATGGCCGCTCATCGTAAACACCCGAAGCCCCTTAAAGGGCTTCGCTTCATCATCGTACGTGTTCTGCCTGCAATGGCTGCGGCCTTCCTGCTCACACTCGTGGCGGTCACCGTGATCGACGTTATCGGGCGCTATTTCTTTGACGCCCCATTGCCCGGCGCCTTTGAATTGACCCAGATCCTGCTTGCCGATCTGGTGCTGGCGGCTCTGCCCATGACTACATTCAAGGACAGTCATGTGGAGGTAGACCTACTAAGCCATTTCTGGAGTTCCGAGACCTATTTACGGATAGGGCGCTTCGGGGCCGCGGTTACGGCAATTGTGTTCTTTGTTCTCAGCTGGAATGTTGGGGAGCATGGCTTGAAATTGTTCGAAGACGGCGCTGTGACCAACGATCTTTCGTTGCCGGTTTGGCCTGCCGCTTTACTTGGAGCCATCACCTATCTGGTCAGCGGCCTGATTGTGCTCGTTCCAATGCGCAAACGCCAGGAGTTTTGATATGACCGAACCTCTCATTGCAACGGCTCTGCTGTTGGCGCTTGCCATGTTTCGCGTCCCAATCGCGATCGCCATGATTGTGATTGGGACCATTGGATTTGCTCTTTTACGCGGCATCGATGCGTCTTTGATCATGGTTTCAACGACGGCATTCGATACGGTATTTTCCTATTCGCTTTCGGTTATTCCGCTGTTCATTTTCATGGGCAATCTGCTTGCCTATTCGGGCGTCGCTGCTGGATTGTTTTCGGCAACCCAGCGTCTTGTCAGGCGCCTGCCGGGCGGTCTGGCAATGGCTGCGGTTTTGTCTTGCGGCGGCTTTTCGGCCGTATCAGGATCGTCGCTCGCAACGGCTGCGACAATGTCAAAGGTTGCGATGCCATCCTTACGGAAATTTGGCTATTCCGACAGCCTTTCCTCGGGGGCAATCGCTGCAGGTGGTACACTCGGTATTCTTATTCCGCCTTCGGTTATTCTAATCATTTACGGGATTTTGACCGAAAGCGATATCGGCCTTCTGTTTCTGGCTGGCATCATCCCCGGGATCATAGGATTGTTGGGCTATGTTCTTGCGGTTTGGGTCGCTGTCAAGCTGAATCCATCGCTGGCTCCAAAATCCTATGATATTGACGATCATCCGGTCGAAGGCCTCTATGGTGTCATCCTGTCTGTCGCACTGTTCGCTTTTATCATGATCGGTATCTATGGCGGATTCTTTACTCCGATTGAAGCTGCAGGCATGGGCTCTGGTATGGCGCTCCTTATGGTCGTTGCAACCGGTCATGCGAAGGTAAAGGAAGTCTGGCGCGCATTGATGGATACGGCGGAAAGCACAGCCATGATCTTTCTTGTCATCATTGGCGCGGAGGTTTTCTCCAACTATATCAACCTTGCCGGACTACCCGATGAGTTGGCATATTTCATTGATTCTCTTGAGGTCAATGCCTGGATCATCATGGCGATGATCATCATCATCTATCTGCTTCTTGGCACTGTGCTGGAAAGCCTTTCCATGATCCTGTTGACCGTTCCGATCTTCTATCCGCTGATGTATCAGTTGGACTTCGGCATGGATCTGCTGTCTGACACGGAATTCGCCTTGATCTGGTTTGGCATCATTGTAGTTGTTGTCACCGAGATCTCGCTGATCACGCCCCCCATTGGCATGAATGTTTTCGTTCTCAAGGCGACCTTGCCCGATGTTTCGCTCAAGACCATCTTCAAGGGCATTCTGCCGTTCTGGATCGCCGATATTCTGCGGCTTCTGCTGCTGATTTTCTTTCCCGTTCTTTCGCTGTTATTGGTCGCCGGTTAGGCCGGGGCCGCAGGAAGTGAGGGAGCGGGTGCACACCATTCACCGTAGAGGGAGGAAAAGCTATGGGTGAAATCGTATTGGCCGCCAAGGTCACACATGTACCAACCATGGTCATGTCCGAACGGGATACAAAATTGAAAGGCTGCAGACAGGCCGCCATTGATGGGCATGCCGAGATCGGCCGCCGGGCACGCGAAGCCGGAGCGGATACCTTTGTGGTGCTCGATACCCATTGGCTTGTTAACGCGGCCTATCATGTCAACGCCAATCACCGCTTCAAAGGGATGTTCACTTCGCATGAATTTCCCCAGTTCATCAAGGATCTGCCTTACGAATATGAAGGAAACGCGGCGCTCGGCGACTTGATCGCGGAGACTGCGCGAGAGGATGATGTCTATACGCTGAGCCATCAGGTCGATAGCCTTGACCTTGAATATGGCACGTTGGTTCCGATGCGCTACATGAACGCAGACGCTGCTTTGAAAGTAGTTTCCGTTGCAGCCATGTGTACCGTGCACAGCCTTGAAAGCTCGCGCAGGCTGGGATTGGCGATCCGCAAGGCAATCGAGAAGTCCGATTCAAAGGTTGCGCTAATCGCCTCCGGCTCACTCAGCCATCAGATCTGGCCCAATGATATCTATGCCGAGAATAACGGCACCTTCACCATCTCTTCCAAATTCAATGAGGTCGTGGACCGTCGAGTGCTTGAGATGTGGCAAAATGGCGAGAATGAGCTCTTTCTCGATATGCTGCCCGACTATGCAAAATATTGTGACGGCGAGGGCGATATGCATGACACCATCATGCTTTTTGGCGCCCTTGGTTGGAAAGACTATAAGGGCAGAGGAGAAGTGATCACCGAATACTTCCCGTCTTCAGGCACTGGTCAAACCAATGTCGTCTTTTCTCTCGACTGATTGGCTGCCTAAGGAAAACAGATGCCCGGGACATGGGGACCCGGGTCATCACGCGCAGTCTCGGTTTGGCCCTTCACCGGGCCAGATCAGTATTTTAAAGCACAAGTGAGCTGCATTGATTTGGGAGGAAACCTCATGCAATTTCATTTAAATGGCTTCAAACCGGGGAATTATCAGATTCCCGATGCTGCTAGAAAACCATATCCGAACCCACCGATTGAAGATCTGCCGGCTCAAGTTGACGTGCTGATTGTGGGGACTGGTCCCGCAGGTCTGACCATGGCGCGTCAGATGAGCGAGTTTGCAGACATAACCACTTGCATTGTCGACAAAGAGCCCGGTCCGCTTCTGTTCGGACGTGCTGATGGCATTTCTTCTCGCACTATGGAAATTATGGAAGCGTTTAACAGCAGCGAAATGGTCGTGAAAGAAACCTATCAGCTGAAACAAAATACATTTTGGGAACCGGATCCGGAAAATCCGCAGAATATCAAACTGACTCATAAAATTCCTGACGCGAGAGCCGGACTTTCCGAGTTTACTCATGGGATCGTCAATCAGGCACGCCTTCATGAGCTCTTGCTGGATGGTATGAAAAACTCCATCACCGCTTTGCGCCCGCACTACAGCCGCGAACTGGTCTCCTTGGAGATTGATGACAGCCTGACACAGGACTTGGACGCATATCCGATCACGGCCACATTCAAGCGCACCGATAAAGAAGGCAAGCAAGCAGAAGAGGTCATCAAGGCCCGTTATATTGTCGGGAGCGATGGGGCGCGAAGCAGTGTGCGCAAAGCCTTGGATATTCGGCTTCAGGGGGAATCTGCCAACAAGGCGTGGGGCGTCATGGATATTCTTCTCAAGACGGATTTTCCCTATATCCGTGTGAAGAGTTTCCTCCAATCTCATGACCACGGGGCCGTCATGACGATTCCGCGGGAAGGTGGATATCTTTGCAGGTTTTATGTGGAGCTGGATCTGCTGGGCAAAGATAAACGCGTGGCAGATGTCAAACTGACCGAGCAGGATCTGATCGCGAAGGCGCAGAAGGTGTTCCATCCATATAAGCTGGATGTGAAAGAGGTCGCCTGGTGGTCCATCTATGAGGTAGGCCAGCGCATTGCAGACCGCTTTGATAATCGACCGATTGGCTGCTCAGATGACATTATTCCTCGTGCCTTTGTGGCTGGTGATGCCTGCCACACTCATAGCCCGAAAGGTGGGTGGGGGCTAAACACCTCGCTGCCAGACACCTTCAATCTTGGATGGAAATTGGCCGCTGTTCTGCAAGGTCGCAGCGATCCAAAGCTTTTGAGCACCTATGGCACGGAGCGTCGCAAGGTTGCGCAACAACTGATTGACGCTGATCGTGAGCTATCAAAATTGGTTGCCACGCGCCCCGTTGCAGGGGACGCTTCCGAGCAGGCCAAGATTGATACCACCAAGATTGAAGCGTTCATGAAGCGTCAGAGCGGCTTTGTGGCTGGGACGTCAATCGAATACTACCCGTCATACATTTGCACCGGGCAGGAAAATCAGGAATTGGCAACGGGCTTTCATATAGGACAGCGGTTCCACTCTGCTGAAGCTACGCGCGTGGCAGACGGCCGGAGCCAACATCTGGGGCATCTGGTGAAGGCGGATGGTCGTTGGCGCCTGTTTGTGTTTGGTGACACGCAATCGCCAATAGAGCCGACTTCGGCCTCTGCCCGGCTGGTTGATTTTCTTGCCAACAATGAAAAGTCGCCGGTGAAGAAATACACTCCGAAAGGGGCGGATATAGATGCGGTCATCGACACGTACTCCGTCTTCCAGCAGCAGGACTTATCCATGCACGACCTACAGGACTATCTGTGGCCAGCAAAAGGTAAATACGGGTTGCGGGATTACGAGAAAGTGTTTCAAACCGACCTGGGCAAGGACGTCTATGAAATGCGCGGCATTGATCGATCCAAGGGCTGTGTGGTCGTGGTCAGACCAGACCAGCATATTGCGACTATCTTGCCTCTCGATGCGCATGATCAACTCACTGAGTTTTTTGATGTATTCATGCTGGATCAGCGCGGGCAGTAAGACCATTACTCTAAACATTCGTTTGTCGGACAAGCAGATCCCTTCAGAATAGAAGGGATCTGCATAATACGGCCTCGGCCTCCTGTGCGATCAGGGCAAGTCCGCGTCAGATGGCGTCTGGGGTCCACACTCCCAATCATCCGTATAGCCTGTACTTTTCAATCAGCTTAAAGGTGGGCGCGCGCTTCTCCCGCCGGTTGTTGGTGCTCTTGTGACCTTATCCGGTCGTCGCCAATGCTAAAGAGCTACCGCGAAGGTTGAACTTGTCTAATTTAAAATTAACATGTTAAGTATTAATCCGGAGGGAGCCTGTTGTGGTGTGAGCGAGGAGAGGAACCTCGTAAACACGCGGCTTCCCAATTGACAATCTGGGAGGATCACAGTTGAACATCATCAAACGCACTATTCTTGGCGGGGTAGCCCTCGTCACCACACTGACAGCCATGCCTGCTTTTGCGGCAACAGAGCTTGTTCTTTCAAGCTGGCTACCGCCGCGCCATCAGTTGGTCGTGGGGGCGATCAAGCCGTGGGCAAAGCAGGTCGAAGAGGTCACCGAAGGTCGTGTGAAAATCCGTGTGTTGGCCAAGCCGCTAGGCGCACCACCCGCCCATTACGACATGGCACGTGATGGCGTGGCTGACATAACCTATGGTCTACACAGCTTTATCAACGATGGCCGGTTCCTTAGGTCTCGCGTCGGTCAGTTCTCTTTTCTTGGCAATGATGCCGTGAGCGTTTCGAAGAATTTTTGGACCGTATACACCGAAGATCTCGACGCTGCCGCTGAACATGAAGGGACGCATGTCCTTGGTCTTTTCACCCACGGTCCGGGCGCGCTTCTGTCCAAAGACAGGCATTTCGAGGCGGCGAGCGATTTTGCCGGCTTTAAGGTGCGTACTCCGGGGGGCTATCCTGCAGATCTGCTAAAAGGTATGGGCGCCACAACGCTGTTCATGTCGTCAGGCGAGGTCTATGAAAAGCTGACGCGCGGCGTGATTGACGGTGTTTGCATGCCGTTGGACTCGCTTCTGGCTTTCAAACTGGAAAAGCATCTCACCGACGTGATGACCGTTAGTGGCGGGCTTTATAACACCTCATGGTTCCTTGTGATGAACCAGGCCAAATGGGAAGGCATTTCCCCGGAAGATCAGGAGGCAATCATGTCTGTTTCCGGTCTGGCCTTCTCTGAGCTGGCCGGCAAGGCATGGGACGAGAAAGATGCGGAGGGCTTCGAAGCGACCAGCGATGCCGGAATCAATGTCTATTCGGCGGATGGCGCAGTACTTGATCACCTTCTGTCCGTTGCCACTCCGCTTGAGAAAGCGTGGGTAGAAGCCGTCACAGCACAAGGGTTCGATGCTAAAGAAGCTCTGGCCAAGATGCAGACTGCAAGGCCGTCTAACTAACGCGTCCGCCTCTTCAACCTTATAGGGTTAGTCACAAGGCGCTTTGCTTTGGTTTCAACCCGCCAGAGAGACAATCTCTGGCGGGTTTTTAGTGTCCTGAGCAACAGCAATGCTGGTTCATTCAGAGCGCGAAGTTTTTTGTTTTGTGCAATGGTTTGATGACGAAGTTCTATTGGAGGAAATATTAAAATTGCGCGCGTAAAATTTTTGTGCTTCCCTTGTCAGGACAAGAATGAGATGCAGACAAATGGCCCGCACACCCAAAATCCGCAATATGGAACAGTTCGCAGAGGCGAGCGGCTTGTCGCGTCCGACCGTTTCCAAATTCTTCAATGACCCGAATAGCGTCAGGCCCTCGACACGCAAAAAGATCGAGGAGGCGCTGGAACGGTTTGACTATCGCCCCAATATCTACGCCATCAACCAGAACCGGCGATTAACGAAAACGATTGGCATTGTTGTTCCCTATCTGTCGGATCCCTTTTTCGGGGAGATGGTGCGCAATCTTGAGCAGAAATGTGTTGCTGCTGGCTACTCTCCATCGCTTTTCAGCTCGAATGGCTCTGCTGAGCATGAGGGCAAGATATTTGATGCTCTTCGATCAATGAAACCTTCCGGGGTCTTGTTGGCACCACTTGGCCGCCTGTCGAACCAAGACGCTGTTGCCGCCTTTTGTCAGGATGTGCCAACCGTTTTGTTCGATAGCAATATCAAAGATGTAGGGATGGCGTTCGTTGGATCGGACAATGCCCAGTTTACGACTTTGATGGTTGAATATCTCTACCGGAGTGGTGAACCTCCTGCGCTTCTTGAAATGAAAACGCCACCCAATCCCAACTCGCGCAAACGACGGCAAGGCTATATCAATTCCATGAAAGATCATGGGCTAGAGCCGGAGATTGTTCAGATTGATGGTGAGGGATGGGCGCTTGAGGATATCGGATATGAGGGTGGGCTGCGCGCACTTGCCTCTGGGGCTTTCAAATCCCGTACGGTATTATGCAGCAATGATCGTCTGGCAATCGGGTTTCTTGCGGCCTGTCATGAAAAGGGTCTGAAGGTCGGTTTGGCTCCTGATGCGGATATCCGTGTCGCTGGGCAGGACGATCACCCGTTTTCCCGTTTTACTTATCCACAACTCACGACAATAGCCCAAGACTATGATGCAATTTCTAGTCGTTCTGTCGAAGTCCTTCTGGAATCTGTCAAAAGTGAAACGACCACGGAGGTCAGGCCCGATACTTTCTTCGAAGGAAAATTGATTATGCGCAAGTCAGCCTAATCCTAAATGTTTACGCGCGTAAATAATTAGTTGACCGCGCGATATCGTCATGTTCTATTTCCTCCCTATTCACCACAATCTAGGGAGGAAGATTGGATGTTTAGCAAAACACTATTGGGCCTATCGACGGCCATGACTCTTATCGCAACCGGAGCCTTTGCTGCGGATGGGGACAAATCCTTGACAATCGCGATCGTGAATAACGGTCACATGATCAATATGCAGAAAGTGGCCGAGGCCTACACCGAGAAAACCGGTGTGGCGCTCAACTGGGTCTCGCTCGAAGAAGGGGTTCTGCGTGAGCAGGTAACCTCGGACACGGCGACCGGAGGAGGCCAGTATGATGTTATCAATATCGGTATGCAGGAAGCGCCAATCTGGGGGGAAGCCGGTTGGATCGAGCCGCTGAATTTCGGTGACGATTACGATATCGATGACATGCTTCCGGCCATTCGCAACGGCCTGTCTTACGATGGTCAGCTATATGCAGCACCATTCTACGGCGAGTCCTCAATGGTCATGTATCGCAAGGACCTGACGGATGCTGCGGGCGTAACAATTGCCGACAATGACAGCTGGGACAATATTCTGGCTGCGGCCAAGGCAATCCATGACCCAGATGCAGGCGTGTATGGCGTCTGCCTGCGCGGCAAACCGGGGTGGGGCGACAACATGGCTTTCATCACGGCCATGGTGAACTCGTTCGGCGGCGCGTGGTTCGACAAAGACTTCAAGCCTACGATTGACACTGAAGCGTGGCACAAAGCGATTAACTTCTATGTCAATCTCCTTGGCACCTACGGCCCTCCGGGTTCGGAAGGCAACTCCTTCAATGAAATTCTTGCGCTTTATAATGAAGGCAAGTGTGGCATGTGGATCGATGCAACCATTGCGGCCTCATTCCTTGAAGTTGACGGGGTTGCCTATGCGCAGTCTCCAAATGCTGGCAACCCTGTTGGAGCCAACTGGCTCTGGGCATGGGCAATGGCTGTTCCTACCGGGACAGACAAGGCAGAAGAAGCCAAGGCATTTATCGAGTGGGCAACATCCAAGGACTATATTCAGGCCGTTGCCAACCATCCGGACTTTGGCTGGGGGGCTGTACCAACCGGTACGCGCAAATCAACTTACGCAAATCCCGAATTTCAGGCCGCAGCAAACTTCGCTTCGGCAGAACTTGCTGCGATTGAATCCGCCGCGCCTGAAGCAACGGATCTGAAGCCATATGTCGGGGTGCAGTTTGCTGCCATTCCGGAGTTTCCCGAGGTCGGTTCTGCTGTCGCTCAAGACATGGCTGCCGCTCTCTCTGGTGCGAAAACCGTCGATGAGGCTTTGGAAGCCTCTCAAGATGCGGCCGAATCCATCATGAAAGAAGCCGGATACTTCGAATAACCATCTCCTCACATCAGTGAAGGTCGGCCATGATCGACCTTCACATTTACAAAATTATGGGTTGAAAAGGCTCCGGCGATCGCAGTGCGTTGCGGTATCGGCCCGAGCCCAACATGCCCGCACTATGGGATGCGAATGGGGTCATTCGCAGGGACGGGTGAGATATGTCCAAAAGAAAGCTTGCGCGGCTTCTTCAGACCCCAGCGGTTTTGCTGCTGCTGGTTTGGATGCTGGTGCCTTTGAGCATGACGCTTTATTTCTCGTTCATTCGATACGTTCTCAATAATTTGCGTCGGCCTGAATGGACAACTCCTGCGCTGAGCAACTGGCGCGGGTTCGGCAATTATGAGTTTGTTCTCGATGCAAAGGACTTCTGGTTTGCGGTTCAAAATAGTCTGTTCATTGTTGGCAGCATTCTGTTCCTGACCGTTACACTAGGGGTTCTGATTGCCATTTTGATCAATCGGGCCTTTCCGGGGCGGGGCATTGTAAGGGTTTTGTTGATTTCTCCCTTCTTCGTGATGCCAGCCGTCAACGCGGTTCTCTGGATCAACATGATCCTGGACCCGGTGCTGGGGCTACAGGGTATTGCCATCGGAGGGATCAACGACCTGATCACCTTGCTCAAGGACGCGCCGCTCGTTGGCTGGTTCTTCTCGCTGTGGCCAACATTGGAGCCGATTTCCTTTAGGGCTACGCAGACCTCAGCCTACGCCGTAATCATCATGGTCACATGGCAATGGACACCCTTTGCGGTTTTGATTTTCATGACATCTTTGCAGTCTGAGGATCAACAGCAAAAAGAGGCCGCCGTATTGGACGGCGCGGGGGCATGGTCGCAGTTCCGTTTTCTCACCCTGCCGCATCTTGGGCGACCTATCGCGATTGTCGTGATGATACAGGCGATCTTTCATCTCTCGCTCTATGCGGAAATCGAGATCGTTAGTCGCGGAAACGGAAACAAGAATCTTCCCTATCTGATCGGCGAGTTCGCCAATAACAACATTGGTGCAGCCAGCGCAACAGGGATTTTTGCCGTCATTTTGGCCAATATCGTGGCGATTTTTCTGCTGCGCATGATTGGCAAGACATTGATGGATTAAGGAGCTGAACCATGGCTATCGTTGCTGAAACAAACAGATTTTCAAAGACAAGTCGTACCGTTCTTGCCTGGTTGGTCGGCCTGCTATTTTTCTTTCCCATCTTCTGGATGATCCTGACAAGCTTCAAGACGGATGCTGTTGCGGTCAAGCCGGAGTTTCTATTCTCCTTTACGCCAACGCTTGATAACTACATCAACATGACGGAAAACTACGACTATTGGCGCTTTGCGGCCAATTCGGTCATCACATCGGTTTTTGCAACAATTTTCACATTGGTTGTTGGAATTCCGTCTGCCTATGCAATGGCTTTCAACCCAAGCCGACGCACCAAGGACGTGCTGATGTGGATGCTGTCTACCAAGATGTTGCCTGCGGCCGCAGTGCTCTATCCGATGACCTTTCTTACCAAGAACTTCCTCGGCATCTTCGATACGCACTTCCTGCTGATCCTGGTGCTCAGTCTCATCAACCTGCCGATCGTGGTGTGGATGCTGTTCACCTACTTCAAGGAAATCCCGCGAGAGATTATCGAAGCAGGCAAGATGGATGGCGTGAGCACATGGGGGGAGGTGAGGGAGATCCTCATTCCGCTGGCATGGGGTGGCATCGCCTCTACCGCGCTGCTCTGCTTCATTTTCTGTTGGAATGAAGCCTACTGGACCGTCCGTCTAACCACCACGGAAGCTGCAACCCTTTCCAAACTGATCGAGGGCAATCGTGCGCCCGAAGGGCTTTTCTTTGGACGTTTGTCTGCGGTGTCGGCTGCGGCTGTCGGGCCGATCATCGTGCTGGGATGGTTCTGTCAAAAACAGTTGGTCCAAGGTCTGACCTTTGGTGCCGTGAAGTAGGAGGAAATGATGGGACGTATAGTCTTGGAAAATGTCACCAAAAAATTTGGTGATCTGGAAGTCATCCCGCCCTTGAACCTGACCATCGAGGATGGTGAATTCGTGGTTTTTGTCGGGCCATCGGGCTGCGGGAAATCAACCCTCCTGCGCTTGATTGCAGGTCTGGAGGAGGTAACGTCGGGCCGTATTCTGATCGATGGGGAGGATGTTACCAATATTCCCCCTTCCAAGCGCGGGCTGGCCATGGTCTTCCAGACATATGCCCTTTATCCGCATATGTCTGTGCGCAAGAATATCGCTTTTCCATTGCGCATGGCCGGAATGAACGAAGCCGAGCAAAATACGCGCATTGAAGCGGCAGCGACGGCTCTCAACCTCACCGACTATCTCGATCGTAAACCGGGGCAGCTTTCGGGCGGCCAGCGCCAGCGCGTGGCGATCGGGCGGGCCATTGTGCGGGACCCTACGGCGTTTCTGTTTGATGAGCCCTTGTCGAACCTTGATGCAGCCTTGCGTGTGGGGATGCGCCTTGAAATCAGCGAAATGCACAAGAAGCTCAAAACGACCATGATTTACGTCACCCACGATCAAGTTGAAGCCATGACGATGGCGGACAAGATCGTTGTGTTGCAATCGGGCAGGGTTGAGCAGGTCGGCTCTCCGCTCGATCTTTATAGAGAACCCCGCAACGCGTTTGTGGCCGGTTTCATCGGCTCTCCCAAGATGAATTTCATCGATGGAGAAAAAGCCGGAACCTTGGGCGCTCATACAATCGGAGTTCGTCCCGAGCATGTTCAGATTTGCCCGAAAGGTGAGGGCGATGTCTGGCAAGGCAAGGTCGGCGTCGCCGAGCATCTTGGCTCAGACACTTTCATCCACGTGCATGGCATTGACGGATGCGACCCGATGACCGTTCGGGCTGGTGGAGAAGTAAAAATCAACCATGGGGACACCGTCTATCTCTCCGCCCAAATGGACCAGATCCATAAATTCGATAGCGAGGGGCATCGGGTCTCATGAACCGTCTTGAAGGGAAAAAGGCGCTGATTACCGGTGCTGCGCGCGGAATAGGGCTCGCCTTTGCTAGAGCTTATGCAAGTGAAGGCGCAGAGGTGGTCATTGCCGATATTGATAGCGCACGCGCTAGAAGCAGTGCGCATGCCATAGGTAGCAAGGCGCACGCAGTTGAAATGGACGTGGCAGACCAGCAAAGCATTGAGACTGCAGTAGACACCGCAGTCAAGACGTTGGGGCAGGTCGATATTCTAATCAACAATGCAGCCCTCTTTACCGCCGCACCTGTCACCGAGATCCGGCGCGAGGATTTTCAAAGGGTCTTTGATATCAATGTCGCTGGCACGCTTTTTACGATGCAGGCCGTTGCTCGCCACATGGTCGCGCAGGGCATCAAGGGCAAAATCATCAATATGGCCAGTCAGGCAGGCCGAAGAGGCGAGCCTCTTGTGTCCGTCTACTGCGCATCGAAGGCAGCGGTGATCTCGCTCACCCAGTCTGCCGGGCTCAATCTCATCCAACACGGCATCAATGTGAATGCGATTTCACCCGGTGTGGTCGACGGCGAACACTGGGATGGTGTCGATAGTTTCTTTGCCGATCTCGAGCAGAAGGCACCCGGCCAGAAGAAAAAGGAGGTCGATGCGGCGGTTCCCTATGGGCGCATGGGGCGTGCAGACGATCTGGTCGGTATGGCCATTTTTCTCGCGAGTGATGAAGCAAATTACATTCTCGGACAAACCTATAATGTGGATGGTGGACAATGGTTGAGCTGATCCCGCTTAGAAATGACACTCTTGGAGATATACCTTCGTGCGTTAAAACTCCGACCTATGATCGTTCAACCCTTTCTGCCGGAATAGTCCATATCGGTCTTGGCAATTTTCATCGGGCGCATCAGGCATGGTATCTGCATCGCTTGATGGAGATGGGGCTGGCCAAGGACTGGGCGATTGTCGGCGCTGGCGTGCGCGATCATGACAGGGCGCAAAGAGAGCGGTTGGTGGCACAGGATTTTCTGACCACGCTCATCAGATTGGACCCCAAGGAGAAGTCCGCCGAAGTCACCGGGTCGATGATTGACTATGTGCCTGTCGAAAAGGGCAATCGCCCGCTTATCGAGCGCATGTCCCAACCTGATATCAGGATTGTCGCTCTGACTGTCACAGAAGGGGGATATTATCTCGATCCGGCGACAGGACAGTTTGACGCCACACATCCTGATATGGAGCATGATGCTGCCAACCCAGATAGCCCGCGAACCGCTTTTGGGGCCATGATTGCAGCGCTCAAGCAGAGAAGGGAGGCGGGAACCGGCCCCTTTACCGGCTTGTGCTGTGACAATCTGCAAGGCAATGGAGGCATATTGAAGCGCACCCTTGTTTCGCTCGCCAAATTGTCAGATGCGGATCTTGCCGACTGGATCGAGACGCATTGCACATTTCCCAATTCGATGGTCGATTGCATCGTTCCAGCCACTGGGGCCAAGGAATTGGCGTTGGTTCATTCTTTCGGCATCGATGATGCAGTGCCTGTAACCCACGAAAGCTTCAGGCAATGGGTTATCGAAGATAACTTCTGCAAAGGTCGCCCAGATTGGGATAGGGCCGGAGCTACCTTTGCACCGTCGGTCCATGACTATGAGACCATGAAATTGCGCATCCTTAATGGAGGCCACCAGATAATCTCCATGTCAGGTGATCTGCTCGGTATCAAGACCATTTCTGGCTGCATGGACCATGAAGCTATTCGGGCATTTTTGCTGAATACGATGAAGCGTGAGGTGTTGCCAAATGTAAAGCCCGTGCCGGACATGACGCCATCTTCATACCTCGAGCTTATTGAAGCCCGTTTTTCAAATCCCGAAATTGTTGATACGACGCGCCGTGTTGCCTTTGACGGCTCCAGTCGTCAACCGGGCTTCATCATTCCGTCCATTCGTGATGCGCTGGCAAATGGCCAGCCGATAGACGGATTGGCGCTGATGAGCGCTTTGTGGATGCGCTATTGTTATGGCAAACGAGAAGACGGCTCTGTGATTGAACCGAATGATCCCAACTGGGCTGCACTGAACAAGGTGGCAGAAGCATCGGTTGATGACCCGACAAACTGGCTGAACCAGCGACAGTATTACGGGGATATCGCCCAGAATGATCTTTTCCGGGAGGCATTCATCCGGTGGGCAATATGTCTCGCTGAAGATGGTGTAGATAGCGTCTTGCAGACATATTTGCATCGATGACCACTATCTTGGGGCCCTGCCTTAGCTTTCGTGGCTATTGCAGGGCTTTCTTGTATTAGGCGCTCGCGTAGACGTGCCAATCACAGCAAAAAAACTCGCAGTTTTCAGCCTTCTTGCATGTTTCAACGTTAGGGCTCATGACTTGAGCATGGCATATAGAGACTTTCTCATTTTGTCGGACATGTCTGATGCCTCGCGATAATTACCATTTTGGGCATACATCCATGATCCTCCAACGGAGAGAACAATGGGAATTGATGCATAGCCTGGAAGGCGCTCATAGCTTATGCCACCAGAAGGCATGACCATGATATCCGGGAAAATGTGCCCGAAGTCCTTGAGGGTTTTGGCACCGCCCATGGCTTCGGACGGATAAAATTTGAGAAGATGGAAGCCATCAAGTCGTGCTTGAATGATTTCGGATGGCGTTACGATGCCAGGCACATGCACAACGGAACGCCCCTTCGCCCGTTTCTCGACATCAAAGCACCGCCCCGGAGCAATGGTAAAATCAGCCCCCAACGCCTCAGCCTGATCATAGCGTTCCACATCCATCACACTCCCAGCCCCGATGACAATATCCGGATAGGCCTTGCGGCATTCTTCTAAGGCTTTGGGGGCGATCTCTGAGCGCAGGGTAATTTCGATGGCGATAGCGCCACCAGCAACGAGCGCATCGGTTGCGTCAAGGCAAGCCTTTACGGACGCAGGATTTATAACGGGAATGACCGGGCCGGCCTTCAGTTTGGAAATCAGGGTTTGCTCATCCATGATAGGTTTCCTCCATGAGCTTGATGGTTTCTGCGCGTCCGGGCGCACCAAGACGTCCTCCGAACACGGTGCATTTGAGTGCCGCAGCAGAACTGGCAAAGCGGATGGCGTCTTCCATTGGTTGGCCTTCGCATAGAGCTTGCGCTATGGCGCCGTGAAATATGTCTCCAGCGGCTAATGTATCAACGACTTCGACTTTGGGGCCAGCGACATGCCGTACGGGGCCTCCTTGAGCCGGGCACCAATAGGTGCCGTCGCCACCTGCTGTTACACAGACAACAACGCCGTATCGGTCATTGAGCGCGGTAACGGCATTTTCGGGAGAACTTTTCCTGTCGCATAGAAGGGAGGCGCCAGGCTCTGATGCAATCAAATGGGTGGCCCGCTTTGCCAGATCAAGGAGTACATCACGTGGGGCGACGTCTGCATCAAGAATGGCCATTGCTCCGGCGTCCCTGGCTGCATCCAAGGCAAGCGCAGCGGCACCAGGCCAGCGCACATCGCACATCACCGCCTTAAACTGTGAGAAGTCATTGGTTGGTAGCCCCTCAGGGGAGGATTGTGTCACCGGGTCATAATCGACGACGATCCAGCGCTCTCCGGTTTCGTCAACGATAATTATTGCTCGAGCGCTCTTACCTCCAATAACGGTGCGGACAAGACCGCAATCGACGCCTTCGGACTGCAAATCCTTTATCAATTCCTTTCCTGAGGCATCGTCACCGACGCTGGCCCAAAGCGTTGCCTTGCCGCCAATGCGAGCGGCAGCCGTTGCTGCGCTTGAAGCCATACCGGCAGCGTTGCGAGTCGCCCGCTCGGCTATAAACTTGCCGGACCCACTGGAAAATCCACTCACTCGAAAAATACTGTCCTCGGTGAGGGCGCCAACAAAAAGAATGGGCTTCTGAGAATCTGACGTCATGAATTGCTCCGGCGATAAAAATCAACTTAGCAAGAGGAATACGAGCAGAGGATTGCTCCGAGTTGGGGGAAAGGATTACCGGAGGACTGTTGTCGTATCTCCGGCAATCATCTTGTGTGGCTTAGTGACTGTGACGCGGAACTTTGGTGTTTCCGATGTCCCGATACTTATCTGCGCCTTCCAGAACCATACCTTCTGAGAATGGACGGACATGCTTGCGGAACAGTTCTTGCCACGGTGTCTGGCTCTCAGGCACGTTTGGTCCACCACTGGCAAGCAAGTCGGCGCGTCGCTTGGCAATTTCCTCGTCTGAAACCTTAAGCATTACGGCGCGTTTATTCAGGTCAACACGCACGAAATCTCCGTCCTTGATGATCGCAAGGTTGCCACCTGCTGCGGCTTCTGGCGATACGTTGAGGATCGATGCCGAGCCGGAGGTGCCTGACTGTCTGCCATCCCCTATGCATGGCATAGCGTGAATATCCTGCTTGATCAGATAAGACGGCGGACGCATGTTGACGACTTCCGCACCTCCCGGATAGCCGATTGGTCCGGCACCCCGCATGATCAGAATGCTGTGTGCCGTTATCCCGAGATCAGGATCGTCAATGCGATTGTGGAAGTCCTCGGGGCCATCAAAGACAAAGGCTGGCCCTTCAAAAGCATTGGGGTCGTCCGGATTGGATAGATATCGGCTACGGAATTCGTCATCAATGACTGACGTTTTCATGATTGCAGTATCGAAAAGATTTCCACTTAGATTAAGGAACCCAGCCTGCGCTGCCAGTGGCTTGCTAATTGAACGAATGACTTCCTGCTCTTCTATTTCGGCTTCCTGATAGAGTTCGCCAAACTTTTTGCCAGTAACAGTGAGTGCTTCTGGATGAGGAATGAGGCCGGCACGGAGCAGCTCGCCTATAACCGCAGGCAGGCCACCTGCACGGTAGAAATCCTCACTGAGATACTCTCCCGCAGGCTGTACATTGGTCAACAGCGGAACTTCATAACCAATTGCATCCCAGTCCTCGTTGGAGAGCTCAACACCCAAATGCCGAGCAATGGCATTGAGGTGAATAGGCGCATTGGTTGACCCACCGATCGCCGAGCAGATCACAATGGCATTTTCAAACGCATCGCGGGTCATGACATCGGCAGGTTTGAGGTCTTCAAACACCATGTCTACGATGCGTTCTCCCACGTCATAAGAAATCTGCGACCGTTCCCGGTAAGGGGCTGGAATGGAGGCAGAACCGGGCAGCTGCATGCCAAGGGCTTCTGCCAGACTGTTCATGGTCGAAGCTGTCCCCATCGTGTTGCAATAGCCCACAGACGGAGCTGAGGACGCAGCCATCTGAAGAAACTGCTTGGCGTCAATGGCTCCCGCTGCGAACTGTTGACGGGCTTCCCAGATAATCGAGCCCGAACCGGAACGCTCGCCCTTATACCAGCCGTTGAGCATTGGGCCGACGGAAAGAGCAATAGCCGGAATGTTAACGGTTGCCGCAGCCATAAGCAGGGCAGGAGTGGTCTTGTCACAGCCGATATTCAACACGACCGCGTCAATCGGATAGCCATGCAGGGCTTCCACAAGGCCGAGATAGGCCAAGTTACGATCAAGCATGGCCGTCGGACGTTTGCCCGTCTCCTGAATAGGATGAACCGGAATTTCCATCGGGATGCCGCCAGCGGTGAGAATGCCATCGCGGACCCGCTTCGTTAGTTCAAGATGATGCCGGTTGCAGGGTGACAGGTCTGACCCAGTCTGGGCGATGCCGATAATCGGTTTGCCAGATTGCAGTTCCTCAAGCGTCATTCCATAATTGAGATAGCGTTCGATATAGATGGCCGTCATTTCAGGGTTGGAGAGGTCGTTGAACCAGAGCTCCGAACGGAGAGGGCGGCGTTTCTTTTCATTGGACATAACGAATTCCTTTTGGCTATTCATCTGCCTAGCGGCCTGTGATGCCCGGGAAGATGAGCAAGGTGGCGACTGCCAAGATCTGGAGACAGATGAACGGCAAGAGCGATTTGAAGATTTCACCCAAAGAGATATCCGGTGGTGTAACCGACTTTAGATAGAAGGCAGCCGGACCGAATGGTGGGGATAGGAAGCTGACTTGCATATTCATGGCAAAGACCACACCGAACCAGACTGGGTCGTAGCCGAGGTCTTTGACGATTGGGACAAAGATGGGCATGCAGAGCAGCGCAATACCGACCCAGTCAAGGAACATGCCAAGCAGGAACAGAATGCCCATCATGAACAGGATAATCACAATCGGTTCGTTCGATACGCCCTGAATAAGAGCCGAGACAAACCGAGTACCTCCCATAAGATTGAACACTCCCACTAGGGCAGATGCACCAATACCGATCCATACGATCATGCCCACGGTTGCAAGCGTTTGCCGGATGGCACCAAGCAGCAGGGTCTTGTTAAATTCACCCCGAATGACGGTCGAGAGAAGTACGCCTACCACGCCTACTGCGGAAGCTTCTGTTACAGAGGCAATACCGCCATAAATGGACCCCAAAACGAAGATCACTACCATGACGGGAAGGAACAGAGCCTTGAGCAGGCGCAGCTTTTCGGTGCGTGTCATGTCCTCTGGCTCGGCGATGGGTGCGAGAGCTGGATTGGTATAGGCACGAAAGAGAATGTAGGCCGCATAGAAACTGGCCAGCATGAAGCCGGGAAGGAAGGATGCTGTAAACAGATCGCCGATGGAGACGTTGGCAGTCAAGCCATAGATGATCAGAACGATGGAGGGAGGCACCATAGTACCCAACGCGCCACCAGCACAACAAACACCAATGGCAAGCTTGCGGTCGTAACCAAGACGCAGCATTTGCGGCAAGGCAAGCATCCCCAGAAGGATGACCTCGCCGCCGACGATACCAGACATGGCAGCCAAGATGACGGCAACCAGCAAGGTCTGCAACGCGACACCGCCACGAATACGACCCGCGAGCAGTTTCATGGCATCAAACAAGTCCCTCGCTATGCCTGATCGGTCTAATATGGCAGCCATTAGCACAAACATAGGCACCGAAACAAAGACGAAGGAATTGACGAAACTGAAAATGCGGCTTGAAATCAGTGGCAGGACCATGGGGCCCCATCCAGCCAAGCGCGAATATAAGAGCAACCAGCAAGGTAACAAAAGCCAGCGGCATACCGGTTAAGAGTAGGCCTACAAGCGTGACGAACATGGCGAGTGTGGCACCTTCAATGCCCAACGCCTTGATATTCATGAGGAAGTCCATCATTTAGCTCCCGCTTTGAAGGCAAACTTGAGTGTGTAGATGAAAAACTGGATCGTCAGGGCAATCATGATGACGAATAGGAACACCTTCAGTGTGCCGGGGAAGGGCGGATTCCATGCCGAGCCGCTCGTTTCTAGATGGAATTGTCCCTGCGGTGTCCATATCGCACGCTGGATGCTTGACCATGATGCAAAGGCGAAAAAACCGGTAGACACCATGCATACAAACGAGATTACGGCATCAAGATAGCGGCGCGGTCCATCCGGTATCATGCTATAAACCAGCACGACCCGAATGTGTTTGTTATGGGCGGCAACATATAGGCCGCCGAAGATGAAGGCACATGCGTTGAGAAATACGACGGTTTCATGTGCCCATGTTGTCGGACTATTGAAGACATAGCGCATGACAACTTCGACAAAGAGAATTCCTGCAGAGACCAGAATACCGACAGAGAAAACAATCCCCATTCGGTTTACGATCCTGCCGAACAAACCTGCCTCAGGGCATGCCTTCGGCGGTTTCTTGTGGTCAGCGATACTGGCCTCTTCGTTGGGTTTTTCTAATCCGGTCATTTGACACCTGTGGGTGGCCAAGGGGGAGAATGGATCCAGTCTGGAACGACTGGATCCTCGCCTCATCGGGGAGGCGTTTTAACATTCGGGATCAGCGCGTCAGGTTAGGCGCACATCGGGAAGGCATCTGGGCGACGCCTCTCCCAGCAGACGGCTCTTGCAGTCCGGTGCCTAGTCGGCTCCCATAAGTCCCTTTGATTCCAGATAGGCAATCAGAGTGTCATAGACCTTCTGAGAATAGGGCGATGCCTTGGCTGCTTCCGCCCACTGCTTCTTGGCGATAGAACGGAACTTGGCACGTTCGGCTGCTGGCCAGTCGTGAATCACCACATCGGAAGCCGAATTGGCAACGGCCGCCTGATCGCGTTCATTCAGTTTCTGGATCTGATATTGTGCAAAGTCCTTGGTTGCTTTGGCGACCTGATCTTGCACCTCAGCCGGCATGGAATCCCACGTCGCCTTGTTGATGCTGACCTCGATCAACGGCAGGGAATGGAAGCCGGGGTAGACAGGGTGTTTGGCAATATCATGCAGACCTTGCGACTGGTTGGTCGAGAAGGTGTTGTAATCGGCGGCATCAATCACGCCTTTGTCGAGCGAGGTGAAGACTTCCGAGCCAGGCAAGTTAACCGGAGCGGCTCCTGCGGCTGCAAAAACCTTCTGCACCATGCCTTCTGGCGCACGAAGCTTAAGACCTTTCAGGTCATCGACACCGTCAAGCGGCACCTTGGACACAAAGGCTTCAAGCCCCGGTGTGGTCGGGCCTATAAAGTGAAGTCCATAAGGTTCAAGAATCTCATTCATGAGTTCTTTGCCACCGCCGTTATAGACGAAATCGAGCATCTGGTTCGGATCTGACCAGGCTCCGACTGGATTGGCAATAAGCCCGAGAGCAGGTTCCTTACCCGCGAAGTAAGAGGTGTCTGTAAAGTGACCGTCGATAATCCCCGCAGCCACAGCATCCTGCGTTTCACTATGAGCAACGATGGTTTCAACTGGCATCATTTCGATGGTGACCTTGCCGTCTGTCTGCTCTGCGACCATTTTGGCCCAGTCTTGCTGTAGTCCGAAATTGGGGTTGCCGGCCGGGTCTGATGACTGGAAGCGCAGGGCATAGTCTTGCGCAAAAGCACCAGAAGCCAATGCCAGAATAGAGACGGCGCCGAGGGCCAGCGCACGAACAGTAACAAGCTTCATTGTGTGATTCCTCCCGTGAATCCGTAAATGGGCTTTCCCATTCTGTGATGGGTAGGCAGGACTCTCCCTTCCTCCAAAGCGAATTGTCGTTGCCTCGCCATAAGTGATAAATGATTGCGCAATCATTCGTCAATCAACCAAATGTCTATAGACAGAAATACTCTATAAGTTATGATAAACTCATGGCTAAAAGACGATCATCATCATCCCGCAAGCCAACCCTTGTTGATGTGGCGAAAGCGGCAAATGTTAGTGCAATCACTGTTTCGCGCACCATTCGTTCGCCGGAACTGGTGTCACCACAGATGCGCATTAGGGTCGAGGCCGCAGTTGAGAAGCTGGGATACAGCCCGGACCCGGCAGCATCTGCTCTTGCCTCCAGGGTCACGCACAATATTGGCTTATTGCTTCCATCCCTCACCAACACTGTCTTTGAGGATGTATTGGATGGGATTTATGAAGTCAGTGAGGAGACGCGGTTTTTCATCCAGATTGGCGACACTCGTTACAGTGCGCTTAAGGAAGAAGCGTTGATTGGCACTTTTCTGCGGCAGAAACCGGCAGGACTAATTCTGACAGGCTTTGAACAGACAGAAAAAGCAAGAAAGATGTTGTCTTCTGCACACTGTCCGATTGTTCAGATCATGGATTATGGTGGAACCCCGATAGATATGGCAGTAGGATTCGACCATGAAGCCGCAGGGTATGCAGCAGCTGCCCACCTAATCGAATGCGGCTATCGCAATCCCGGCTGTGTCGGAGCGCGGCTTGACGCCCGTTCTCGCCGTCGACTGGATGGGTTCCGGAAAGCCTGCCAAGAGGCGAATCTCTGGGATGAACGAAGAATGGTGACGACCCCACAATCATCCTCGGTTGGGCTCGGCCGTCATATGCTGGAAGAAATGCTTTCAAAAGACGAGACCGTTGACGCTATCTTTTGCAACAATGATGACATCGGCATAGGTGTCCTTGTCGAGGCACAGAGGCGCCTGATTTCAGTGCCTGATCAACTTGGCATATGCAGCTTTCACGATATGGAAATGACCAAGCATATGCATCCAGCTCTCACAGCCATTGCCACGCCTCGCTATGAGATAGGTAAAATGGCATTTGAAATGCTGCTGGCTGAAATAGACCAACCTCAAAGCGTCAAAAAGCGGATTGTTAACTCCGGCTTCGAACTAAAAAAGAGGTCGTCGACCAAAAACCTGGCAGGCAAATTTTAAAAAGGTTGGTCTGCTTGCGCGCGCTGTCTTTCCCCTCATAGTCAGTTTAGCAATTTCTCTATCGCCGTTTTGAAACTGGCTTCGAATAGGGCTGATGGGCCAGTCGGTCTGGCCTTTTCTAATCTGACCAACTGGTAAGAGACTGACATTGCGGGCTCAAGTTTGAGAATCTTGACTTTTGCAGATGAGGTTTTTGCCACAAGCGGATCTGTGATTGTAACGCCCAGATTAGATGAGGCCAGTCGGCAACCATTGGCCAATGACGCTTCAATGGAATTGCTCGTGTTGATGTTGGCAGCGTTAATCGTCTTTTCCAAGGACAGTCGCAGGGGCGATGTTCTGCCGGGAAGAATGAGGCGCTCTCTGGAAAGATCTTCCATGGAGACGCATTCCTTTTGCGCAAGGGGATGCTCTTGTGCCACAACAGCAACAGCATCGCCTCTGCCAAGCAAAACGCTGAACAACCCCGTTGGCACATATTCACTACAAATCAGCCCGATATCATAGTGTCTTAAGCTGACAAGATCCAAAACACGTTCAGTGCTTTCGGTATCGAAAATAACGCTCAGGCGGGGGTGCACTGCAAGAACCTCTGGCAAAACGACAGAAGCACACAACTTGTTTAGAGAGCTCACGGTTCCAAGCCGAATAAACCCTTCCGATTCAGCATTAATATCCTGCGCAACACGAGAAATATGGTCAAGCCCAACAAAAACCCGCTCAACTTCGTGAAAGAGTTTAGACGCCTGGGCCCGGGGAACCAGCCTGCCGCGCACCCGATTGAAGAGCTGAAAGCCGATTTCCGCCTCAAGGTCCCGGATCAAACGGCTAACTGCTGGCTGAGTAATATTAAGGTTGGCTGCGGCGGCGCTGATTGATCCTGCGATCATTACGGCGCGAAAAGCCTCAATTTGGCGCTGTTGGATGTGATGCATAAAAAGTAGAATATAACATTTCGGCATAGATCGGCAAGAAAATTTGAATTGTGTTCTATTGATTTGCGGCGTTAGGCTGCAACTGTCCAGAGACCGTGGAGGTACTCTGGATCATAAATTTCGGGAGGAAAATACATGGTATCGAAACCATGCGTCGCGATGACACTCGCTGCAGGCTTGCTGGCAACCTGTTTCTCTGCCCCTGCAGCTCTTGCTGCTGATCTGAAGATCGGGATCGCCGGTTCACCAACCTCAATGGACCCCCAGTTCTATGTCATCGGCACCAATAGTGCCATGGCTCGTAATATCTTTGATGGTCTGGTCAATCAGGATGATCGTCAGCAGCTTAAACCAGCCCTTGCAACCGAATGGACCGCCGTTGACGATACGACCTGGCAGTTCCATTTGCGTGAAGGCGTAAAATTCCACGATGGATCAGACTTCGATGCTGACGATGTCGTGGCCTCTATTGCTCGCGTGAAGCTGGCCTCGGAAAATAGCCCAAGCTCTTTCATGCCTTATGTGAAGGGCATTACTGCGGTAACGGCGATTGACCCGATGACGGTCGAATTCAAGACCGAAACAGCCATGCCGCTTTTGCCCAACAACCTCTCGCGCATTGCTATTTTGCCGTCAGAAGAAGGGGAAACCCCAAGCTCTGATCTGAACACCGGCAAGGGCGTGATCGGAACCGGTCCATTCAAATTTGTCAGCTGGATTCCGGATAGCACCATCGAGCTGGCACGCAACGATGACTATTGGGGCGACGTCTCTGAGTGGGACAATGTAACCTATAAGGTCTTTTCAAACCCATCCGCTCGCGTTGCTTCTCTTCTCTCAGGCGATGTTGACATGATCGAGCAGGTGCCGCCTGCTGATATCGGAACGCTGGAGAATAAAGACGGCGTTGGCATCGTCAGCAACAGCTCCAACCGCGTCATGTATCTGCATATGGATCAGGACCGCGACGACTCCCCATTCGCCAAGGGCCCGGATGGACAGAACCCGCTTAAGGATGTTCGCGTCCGCCATGGTCTCTCGTTGGCCATCAATCGTCAGGCGATTATCGATCGGATTATGGACAAACAGGGTGTGCCCGCCGGTCAGCTGGTACCTGAAGGCTATACCGGTTATGTCGATAGTCTGAAGCCGGATCCGTATGATCCCAAGAAAGCCAAGGAGTTGTTTGCAGAAGCAGGCTATCCGAACGGTTTTGATCTGACCTTCCATGCCTCCAACGACCGCTATCCCAATGATAGCCTTGTTGCACAGGCCATCGGGCAGATGTTCACCCGTGTTGGCATCAACACAGACATCGTGACCCTGCCGAAAAGCGTCTATTTCTCGCGCGCGTCAGCGCTGGAATTCAGCTTTATCATGGGCGGTGCAGCCGTCGAAACCGGTGAAGCATCCGGCGTTCTTGGGCCACTGCTAGAGACCTACGGCGACAATTCCGGGCGAGGAAACCGCGGTCGCTATAGCTCCAAGGCTTTCGATGAAGCCCTACAGCGTGGCCGTAGCCTTCTGGATGCGGATGCGCGGGACAAGGCGCTTCAGGACGCCATGAAAATCGCCATAGATGATATGGGTGTAATCCCTGTCTTCTTTTTGGCGCATACATGGGGGCTGGAAAATAGCCTGACCTACAATGGCAGAACGGACGGCTACACGCTCGCAGCCAACGTCCATTCGGCAAAGTAATAAGACCCCGCAGTAAGACCCCAAGAGCCAAGGGCGAAGCGATGACATCAAGTCACCGCTTCGCCCTAACAGAAAGACTATGCCATGTCTGCGAAGGCATCCCCGACCAAGAAGAAATCCATCATCATCGATTGCGACCCCGGCGTTGATGACACGTTGGCCATCCTTTTCGCGCTGGGTTCTCCCGAGCTGGATGTAAAAGCAATTACCACTGTTTGCGGCAACGTGCCGCTTGAAGTCTGCACCCAAAATGCACTGAAGATACTGGAGCTTGCCGGTAGAACAGATATTCCTGTTCATGCGGGTTGTGATAGTCCGATGATCGGTGAGCCGATCTTTGGCAAATTTCACGGAGCGGGCGGGCTGGGCAAGCTGGTTTTGCCCGATCCGGTGACGCAGCCATCCCCCCAGCATGCGGTGGGCAAAATGGCTGAATTGTTGCGCGCAGCAAAAACCAACAACGAAAAACTGACCATTTGCACACTGGGGCCGATGACCAATCTGGCCCTTCTAATCAAGCTACACCCCGAGCTGCTCTCATCAATTGAATGTGTAGTTTCTATGGGCGGTGCTTACAGGATTGCAGGCAACCGCACCCTGACATCCGAATTCAACATGCTGGCAGATCCCCACGCCGCCCGTATAGTCTATTCCGCAGGCCTAGACTATGTTGCCCTTCCACTCGATGCCACCCATCAGGCGATGACATCTCCCGAGCGGGTCTCATGGTTTAAGGGCGGGGAGGCCGGTTCGCCGCTCGCTGCGACTTATGAGCTCTTGAGCGGCTGGTCGCGCAACGATCCGCGTCGCTACGGATCGGATGGCGGCCCCATGCATGACCCTCTGGTAACCGTCTATCTGGTTGCGCCACATCTGTTCCAGACCGAACTCGCCAAGGTCTTCGTCGAATGCGACAGCCAACTCTGCTATGGTCAGACGGTGGCTGACTGGTATGGCCAAACCGGAGAAAAGGCGGATGCACAAATCGTCCAGAAAGTGAATGCAGACGGTGTCTTCTCCATCATGAGTGAGCGGATCAGATCGCTCTCCCAAGCAGGGTGATGTGATGGGAAAACGGATATTTCTTTCTTCAGACCCCGGTATCGATGATATGGCAGCCATTCTGTTTGCCCTTGCAGACAGAGACATAGACCTCATCGGCATAGGCGCCGTGGCTGGCAATGTTTCTATGCAAACGGCACTGGAGAATGCACGCTTCACATGCGCGCTGGCGGTCCCATCTTGCAAGGTGGCTTGCTACGAAGGCTCTAGCGGCCCTCTGCTTCGTGAGCAGATTTACGGTGCACACAAGGCGCTTGGCCTGTTTCGCGATCATCTCGTAGATCTTGAAAGCAGCCTACCTGCTGTCGAGGCTGGCGTGGACAATGCGGAAAATAGCGCGGCTCTGGCGATGGCGCAGGCCATCAGGGACGCTGCAGCCATGGGTAACCCGATCACTTTTGTTGTGACGGGACCGATGACAGATCTTGCTCTGGCAATGAAGCTGGCTGGGAAAAGGGCTTGCCTCGAAGGAATCGAGAATATCGTTGCCATGGGGGGCGCTTTTGAGGCTCTGGGTAACCGAGCCCCATATGCCGAGATGAATATGCTCAGCGATCCACATGCGGCGCGCATGGTTTGCGAGAGCGGTATTGCACTGACGCTTTTCCCGCTGGATGCTACCTGGACATGCCGCCTGACACATCGGGATCTGGATCAGATTGCACGCGAAGCAGGACTCGTAGGGCAAGTTTTTGCACGTCTTTTCCGTGCCAGTGATCGCGAGAATCCTGAGCTTTATGGCGGTCCTGGCGGGCCCGTTCATGATCTTCTGCCCGTCGTCTGGCTCGTCGCGCCCGAATTGTTTTTGACCCGACGCTCGCGCATTAGCGTGGCCACTGGTCCGGAACTTGCTGGCCACACGAGCCGTGTCCGCAAGAAAATCTGCAGTGATACATCGAGTAACGAAGGGTGTACTTTGCCGCATTGCATCGCTGAGGAGGTGAATAGCGATGGCATACGTGCGTTATTCCTTGATCATCTCAAGTCTCTCGCCCAAACCGGACGCAGGACCAAATCCAACAAGCATCAGAGCTTAACAAACAGGGAGGAAGACCTGCAATGACAGCTTATCTTCTTCGCCGTGGTGGACAGACCCTTCTCACCTTGCTGGTGATGTCAATCCTCGTCTTCGTTGGCGTGTATCTGGTTGGCAACCCGGTGGATGTCATGATCTCCGCAACGGCAACGCCTCAAGAACGCGCCGAACTGATCGTGCGCATGGGGCTCGACCAGCCGGTCTGGGTGCAATATTGGCACTTCCTCAAAGGAGCGCTATCGGGTGATTTGGGAAATTCCTTTCTCTATAACCGCCCCGCGCTGGGCCTCATTTTCGAGCGCATGCCCGCCACACTGGAACTGGCCTTCAGCGCCCTGTTCCTTGGGTTGGTTTTTGGTATTCCGCTTGGGGTGATTGCCGGCCTGCGTCCATCGAAGCCGGAATCGCGCGGCATTATGGCTTTTTCCATCCTTGGTTTCTCTCTGCCCACTTTCTGGGTCGGGCTGATGATGATCCTGCTGTTTGCTGTCAAGCTTGATATCCTGCCGGCCTCAGGGCGTGGTGAAACGGTCAATGTTCTGGGGGTGCCACTCAGCATATTCACTACCGACGGCCTATCCCATATCTTTCTGCCTGCGCTCAATCTGGCCCTGTTCAAGATATCGCTTGTCATTCGCCTGACCCGAGCAGGCGTATCTGAAGCGCTGCAATCTGAATATGTGCGCTTCGCGCGTGCCAAGGGGGTGAGCGAATGGAGGATCGTCTTCTTGCATGTTCTGAAGAACACGCTCATTCCACTCATCACCGTCGTCGGTCTGGAGCTTGGCGCGTTGATCGCCTTTGCCGTGGTCACGGAAACCATCTTTTCATGGCCGGGAATGGGCAAACTGATCATCGATGCCATCACAACGCTCGATCGCCCGGTTATTCTCGCCTACCTGATGATTACGGTGCTCATGTTTACAGTGATCAACCTGATCGTGGACCTGACCTATACGCTGGTTGACCCACGCGTCAAAATCGATGGGGGATCAGAATGACCGATATGACCAGCAACATGAATGCATCGGGCTCGTCTGAAGACCTCGCCGCCCAGATTGCAGCGGCCAACAGCTTCCCGCCCGAGCCACCTGCGCGGCCCATTCGCAGCGCCATCAAGCGCGTCCTGACAGACCCCTTGGGGCTTGTGGGCACGGTGATTGTTGTGGTGATGCTTCTGGCGGCCTTATTCGCTCACTGGATCGCACCGCAAAACCCTTATGATTTGGCCGTGCTGGATATTCTCGATAACCGCCTGCCGCCGGGCTCGGAAAGCTTTTCGGGCATGACCTATTGGCTGGGTACGGACGATCAGGGGCGCGACCTTTATAGCGCCATTCTCTATGGTCTCAGGACCAGTATCTTCGTGGGCATTGCCTCTGCAGGTATTGCGCTGGTGATTGGCTCTGTGATGGGGCTCATTAGCGCCTATTTTGGCGGTCGCACCGACACGCTGGTTATGCGCCTGGTCGACATTCAGCTCAGCTTTCCTCCCATTCTGGTGGCGCTCATTCTGCTGGCCATTCTGGGGCAGGGCGTTGACAAGATCATCGTTGCCTTGGTGGTGACCCAATGGGCCTATTATGCTCGAACCGTGCGTGGTGCGGCTCTCGTGGAACGCGGGCGAACCTATGTGGACGCGGCCCGCTGTCTGGCCCTGCCTTCGCGCATGGTGACTATGAACCACATTTTGCCAAACTGCCTGCCGCCGCTGATTGTTGTTGCTACCATGCGTGTGGCCTATGCGGTCAGTCTGGAAGCCACTTTGTCCTTCCTCGGCATCGGTTTGCCGGTGACTGAGCCTTCGCTTGGTCTGCTCATTTCGAACGGTAACAAATATATGCTCTCCGGTGACTGGTGGATTTCAGTCTTCCCCGGCGTGGCCTTGCTGTTGCTGATCGTCGGCATCAACCTTGTAGGCGACCGCCTGCGCGATGTGCTCAATCCGAAGTTCAAGGACTAGATCATGACTACAAATATGACCAGCAGATCTGACTATGCTCTTGAATTGCGCGGCCTTGAAACCGTTTTTGACGGCGACAAGGGAGCCGTTGCCGCCGTGCGCAACGTCAATCTGGCCATCAAGCCGGGTGAAATTGTAGGTTTGGTGGGCGAATCCGGGTCCGGCAAGTCGGTGACAGGCCTCTCTATCATGGGCCTCATTGACCGGCCGGGCCGGGTATCAAAAGGCGAAATCCTGCTCAATGGTGAGGATTTGCGCAAAGTGTCTGCCAAGCGTCTGCGCTCTCTCAGGGGTGATCGCATGGCGATGATCTTTCAGGACCCCATGATGACCCTCAATCCGGTGCTCCGGATCGATACGCAGATGATTGAGGCCATCACCGCCCATGATCCCCGCATTGACAAGACGGTTGCCCGCAACCGCTGTCGCGATGCGCTCGGTATGGTGGGGATTCCCGACCCCGAAGAGCGGCTCTATGCCTATCCGCATCAATTCTCCGGCGGTATGCGTCAGCGTGTCGCCATCGCGATTGCCATGCTCAACAATCCCGATCTGATCATCGCTGATGAGCCGACAACGGCGCTTGATGTGACCATCCAGGCGCAGATCATTGCCGAGATGCAAAAGCTCTGCAAAGAGCGCGGCACGGCCCTCATCTGGATCACCCATGATCTCACCGTGGTCGCCGAATTGACCCAACGCGTCTATGTTATGTATGCGGGATCGGTTGTGGAAGAGGGCCCACTGGATGATGTTCTCGACAACCCGCTTCATCCTTATACGCAAGGGCTCATCCGGTCCATTCCAGCGGACAATGACCCCGGTTCGCGTCTGTTCCAGATACCGGGCATGACGCCCCCCATTGACCGGATGCCCAAGGGGTGCCGGTTCCATCCGCGGTGCCCTTATGTTCAGCTTGATTGCCTGAACGACATAGAGCTGACCCAGACCAGCGCGGCGCGCTCGGTGCGGTGTGCGCATCCGATCAATCAGGGAGAACAGGTCTCATGATCTCCAATAGCGAAAAACAAGAAGCGCAGGTGAAGGCTTCCCCGGATCAGCAGGCACCCTTGCTGGAAATCGATCATGTCACGCGCCGCTTTGAGCGCAAGCCCGATTTTGCCGCCAAACTGGCCGCCCGGTTGGGCGCACCCATCAACCGCCGCACGGTGCATGCCGTAGACGATGCTTCCTTTGCCATTCATCAGCGTGAAGTGGTCGGGCTGGTCGGTGAATCCGGCTGTGGCAAGTCGACCCTCGGGCGTATCGTAGCGGGCATTGATGACCCGACAGAAGGTCGCATTCTCTATCGGGGGCAGGATGTTGCCCATGCTTCAGGGGAAGCGACCAGAAAATTCCATCTCAAGATCCAGATGATCTTTCAGGATCCGCTCGATTCTCTTAATCCGCGCTACCGTATCGGCAAGTCCGTTTCCGAGGCTGCCCGCTATCACAAGGTCGTGCCAGAAGAGCAGATGGCCGAGCATATCGAGAAAGTGCTCCTGCAATGTGGTGTTGATCCCACCACCCAGAACCGCTTTCCGCACCAGTTCTCTGGTGGTCAGCGACAGCGGATCGGGATTGCCCGCGCGCTGGCATTGCGTCCGGATTTGGTGGTCTGTGATGAAGCCGTGGCATCTCTTGACGTCTCAATTCAGGCCCAGATCATCAATCTGTTCATGGATCTGCGTGATGAATATGATCTGGCCTATTTGTTTGTCAGCCATGATATCGGCGTTGTGCGTCATATCTCCGACAGGGTTGTCGTGATGTATCTGGGCCGGATCGTAGAGCAGGGGACAACGGCGGAATTGTTCGCCAAGCCAAACCATCCCTACACTCAGGCACTCTTAAGTGAAGTCCCCAGCCTGAAACGGCGGCATTCCTCTTTCCATACGATCAAGGGAGAGATACCTTCGCCATTGAAACCACCCTCGGGCTGTCACTTCCATCCGCGTTGCCCTCATGCCATGGAACGCTGCAAACTGGAACGGCCAATGCTCAAGGCGGTTGCTTCAGGGCATATGTCTGCCTGCCACCTCAATGATGAAGGATAGGGCGGGCTCCCATCGCCAATGGGACAATGTGCCCCCAGCTTAGTGCCGTGACGAAAAGGACAAGCAAAATGATTACGGTTTTCGGTTCCATCAATCTCGATATGGTGATCCGTGTTGCGGATTTTCCCCGCCCCGGCGAGACCATCACCACCCATGGTTTTGACATGTCCGCTGGTGGCAAGGGCGCCAATCAGGCGCTTGCCGTCCGTCGGGCTGGGGGCACCGTGCGCATGGTAGGGCTGACCGGAGCAGATAGTCATGCTCAGCTTGCGCTTGCTTTGCTTGAGGAAGCCGGTGTTGACCTCACGCGCACGAGGGCCTGCAAGAAAAGCACCGGACTGGCCTTCATTCAGGTGGAAGACAGCGGTGAGAATACCATCGCCATCGTCAAGGGTGCCAATGGGGAGGTTACTCCTCAAACCGCAGACAATACACTTGGTGATCTCGCAAAGGGTGACCTTTTGCTATTGCAGCAGGAAATCCCCTTTGCAGCCATCAATCATGCCCTTGATCTGGCAAAAAAGGCCGGAGCCAAAAGCGTGCTCAATACCGCACCCTTTCAGGACGCCTACCTGCCTCTGGCCAACAAAGCCGATGTGGTTATTTCCAACGAAACCGAATTTGATGCCCTGATGCCTGGGGCCAACCCTATGGAACAGCGGGCAAAGGCTTTCGTGGCTCAAAAGGATCGCTTGTTGATCGTAACGCTGGGCGCCGAAGGTGCGCTGGTGGTCGAACCGGGTAGGGAACCAGTTCAGGTGCCGTCCCCCAAGCTGGACAAGGTGGTCGATACTACAGGAGCTGGTGACACCTTCTGCGGTTATTTCTGCCAGATGATGGCCGATGGAGCCGATCCTGTCTCCGCCACTCGCAAGGCGGTGAAAGCAGCAAGTCTGGCCTGTTGCAAGAACGGGGCTCAACCGTCCATCCCGCTCTCGGCAGATGTGGCCTGAGTTTTTTCTCGGATCTGTCGTCTATTCAGGTCCGGTTCCACTCTTTAATGGAGTTTGATCATGTCTTTTCGTGGTGTCTTTCCCTATCTCGTCTCGCCTGTCACCTCTGATGGTGTCGTGATGAAGGGCATACTGACTGATCTCGTTGATCATCTCGTCGAGGCCGGCGTGCATGGGCTGACCCCGCTGGGCAGCACTGGCGAATTCGCCTATCTCTCACAGCAGCAACGCAACGAAGTCGTGGACACCGTGATCAAGGCGAACAAGGGGCGGGTGCCTGTCATTGCGGGCGTGGCCTCAACCTCGACCGCAGACGCTGTCGCCCAGACCCGCCACATGATCAATGCCGGAGCGGACGGCATTCTTGCCATTCTGGAAGCCTATTTCCCGGTCAGTGAAGCCGGGGTCGAGAGCTATTTTACCCAGATTGCCAAAGCTGCGGATGGCAAGCCCGTTGTGCTCTATACTAACCCGCAATTCCAGCGCTCAGACCTAACCTTGCCGGTTATCGAGCGCTTGAGCCAAATCGATAATATCCGCTATATCAAGGATGCCTCAACCAATACCGGGCGCCTGCTTTCCATCATCGAACGCACCAGAGGGCGTATGGAGGTATTCTCCGCCTCCGCGCATATTCCCGCCTGTGTCATGATGATTGGTGGCGTGGGCTGGATGGCTGGCCCCGCCTGCATCGTGCCTAAACAGAGCATCGCGCTTTATGAAGCCGCCCAGAAGGGTGACTGGGACAAGGCGATGGAGCTGCAACGCCCTCTCTGGCGGATCAATGAAATCTTTGCCAAATACTCCATAGCGGGATGCATCAAGGCTGCCCTAGATCTGCAGGGCTTCAAGGTGGGCGACCCCATTTCGCCCCAGGCGCCCTTGGGCAAGGAAGCCCGCGATGAAATCGCCGCGGTTTTGCGCGAAGTGGGTGCTTTGAGCTAGAACGTCAAGCGCCCCTTTAGACAATACAAACAGCGCAGAGGCGACTTACCGTCATGGAGTTCCTATTTCCAGAAAAGTTTTCCCGCACCGCCTGATATGACCAGGGTTACATCTTTTAGCGCCGAGATAGGAGAAACCCCGGGGGGAACCGCGACAAACCGCGGTTGCCACTCCGGATGGAATTTCTGCTTGAAGGCACGCAGCCCTTCGAAATTATAGAAGGACCGACCGTGCCGATACATAATGGCTCCGAAACGGTTCCAAAGACGGGCACCTTTGCGCACTTGCAGACCCGCAAGCGGAGCAAGACTGAGGCTGAATTCCGCAGCACCGGTTCTACGAGAATACTCGATCAGTTCAATGAATAGGAATTCCATAACGCCGTTGGCCTGTTCAGGCGGGTAGCGCATCAGGTCTATTGAAACGCGAGAGCCGTCCCCCGGACGAAGAATATTGGCAAAGGCCACAATCTGCCCATGGTGCTTGATGGTGGCAATCGGGAAATTCTGCAAATAGTCCGGGTCAAACCGTCCTAACGAAAAGCCTTTTTCTCCACCAATCTTGTCCGCAATCCACGCATCTGAAATCGACTTCAATTGGGCTATCAAAGTTGCATCGTGAGGGGCTTCATTGATAGACAATTCGAACCCATCCTTCAGTGCCTTATTGTGTGCTGAACGCATGGATTTGAACTTACTGCCAGCAAGGGTGAAATCGCGCAATAGAATTTCGGCTTCTTCCCCGATCTTATGGAGGGAAAAGCCCATTTCGATCCAGAGCGAAAGATAGGCTTTGCTCACCTCGAACATGACTGGATGAGCACCGTTATCGTAAGCCTCTTCCCAAAATGACCAGACGAGGGGCTCGATAGAATCCCTCGGTCCAACAGGGTCAGAATAGGCGATCCACTTGTTGCCTTGCACCGCATACATGATGAAAGCATCTTCACTGTCGTTAAAAAACAGCTCCTTGTCTCCGGTCAGAGCCAAACAGGCTTTAGGGTCATTCTGCTGATCAATGATGGCGCGGGCTTTCTGTAGGGCCGATTGATCAGGAGGCCTAGTATGGAAAGTCGCAGGTTGAATGGCGAGCCAAACAGTTACGAACAAAAAGAAGGATGATCCGGCCAATCCGGCGCGCAAAGCACGGGAGGTATTAGCTATGCTTGAAAAATCAGTCCAGAGATCTGTGCTGTACGGGGTCGCCTCATGCATGAAGAAAAACACTGTTGCTGCACTGACCGCTATTCCGCCCGCAAGAGCAAACCATCCCGGGCTTAGTACACTACGGGTCAATTTGGCCGAACGGTTAAAGAGGCTTCGAAAAGGCCAAAGCACAATCGCCGTAGTCAGCAGCAACAGGACGCTATCCAGATCGAGTTTGTTCATCAAAGCTGCACCAGAAGCTACAGCGAGAGCAGCTAAAGTGAGCCAGTAGGCTCCGGATATTCTGCGCACAAGTCCTTGGCTCAAGATGACCAACAAGACACCCAAAACGGCAGAGAGGAGGGCGCCACCCTCAAGAAGAATGGAAGCCAGCAGATCATCGGGATCGATTTCATCAGGCCGGACTGAAGGCATGAGCGCAATAAGAACCAGATAACTGCCTATGCCGAAGACAGCGAGGCCAATAAGAGTGGGAGCCACGCCACTGGCTGCCTTCATGACCGGACGGAGAGGCTCAGACACATCGCCGAACAGTCTGGTGATAAACCCACCGGCAAAGCGGGCTTCATTGATTGCGACAAAGGCTAGGGCAAGAGCAAAGGGTATAAGATAATAAATAAGCCGATACAGAAGCAGCGCAGCGGCGATCTGATCAAGCGGCACACCCTTGGGCAGCGCTGCAATAATAATGATTTCGAAAACACCGACACCGCCCGGCACATGGCTCAGAACGCCCGCCATTGATGCGGCAGCAAAGACTGGCAGAAAGGTAAGAAAATCAGGGCGAGCCCCCGGCAGCAAGACATAGAGCGTAAGGGCTGCCATGGAGGTGTCAATCAAGGTAAAGGCCAACTGAGAGAAAAGCACTCCCGGCGTTGGTGCCGAGAGTTCGAATTTGCCCAATCGTAGGCTCTTTCCGTTCAGAGACATAAGCAACAGGAGTAGCACGACGGCCACAGCGGCCACGCCAGCCCAAACTCTGAGGCTGTCGGGTGCGATTGGCAGAATATTCACCAGCGCGTAAGGGTGAATCGCCAGAGCAGCAAGGCCGATCACCGTGATACCGAAGCCGAAAGCGAGCGCTGCAAAGGTCGAAACGCTAGCAATCTCGAACAAACTCAAGCCAAAGGCCGAATAGACCCTATAGCGCACGGCACCGCCAGAAATCACGCTGACACCGATTGTGTTGCCGAAGCTGTAGCCAAGAAATCCGCCCACTGCGATGGCATTGGCAGGCACTTTCTTGCCTAGGGACCGCAAGGCTGACCAGTCATAACCGATCAACGCAACATATCCGGCAGCCGTTGCCAAAAGAGCAGACAACAATGTCCACCACGGGGTCATGCGCACCTGAGCAATAACGTCTGCCGCCTTGACTGGCTTTAAAAGGTGATAAAGCGCGTAAACACCGAGCACGAACAAAACGAGAGCAAGCAGTATTGGCGCCGTTTTTCTTGCATAGGAAGCCCAATCAGATTGAGCTAGGCTATCGGAGTTTGAACTGGACAAGCTGGTCTCTCGCTTTTCAAATTAGCAAAATCAGGACCAACGAGAGCTGGAACATTGATTCGGCCCGATTAGAATCGCCTAATTACTGAGCATTTGCGACAGTTTACTGGGCAAATTTCTTACAAATTTGTAAGAATAACTCAATAACTTCCGCAAATATCGACGACAGAACAGACAAATGCCCAAAGCGCCTGAGCAGACAGCGCAAACGCAAGGGAAGGCTTAGTGCAAAGAACACCAAGACGCACTCCGATACTACCGTTTAAAGCAACGATAAAACCATCAAACATGTGCAGAGCTATTCTTCCGGCTCGAACCCGAAATTCGGCGCAAAGGCCTGAATCGCTTCGATAACTTCAACAATCCTCGGATCGGATTTTCTCTCGAGCAAAACATAGATCCCCATGAGCCAGCGAGGGATTTCCTCATCTGGAGCCATTTCAACTTGAACAAGCCCCTTACTGCTAAGAAAACTATTCAGCTGTGTCGAATGAACCAGCACCATGTCGGTTTCCAGCACCATATCAACACAAGCCGTCATGGAATTTGACATGAAGGTGTGGCCAAACCAGTCAGACCGAGGCTCATTTGCATCTGCACGTTGGCCGAGTTGTCGGTCTTCGGGTTGAACAGCGATACATGTTGGCCATTGGGTGATCTCTTCGCGATGACGCGGTTCCGCAAGCAGGGGGTGCTCAGGCCGGACATAATAGGCATCGGCAGCCATGCCAAGAGGTATGAATTCTACTTCGCTACGTTTATTGAAGTCTGGGATAATATGCCCGACGAACAATGAAATATCACCGGCGAGCAGATGGTCCATACAGGCCATCATGTTCCCGACACTGACATTGATAGAAACCTTTGGAAAAGCCTGATGATGCTTGATTAAATAATCTTTGAAGAATTGCGTCCAGGTAGAATACCCCGTACCAATACTTATACCATGCTCGCGTTCTTCACGAAGTTGATCAATATTGTCTATAGCATTTGCATAAATCCGGCGCATAAGATGCGCACTTTTATAGAGAGTCTCACCATAAGTGGTCAGACGCACACCGCGAGAGGACCGCTTGAACAGTTTTACCTTCATTTTTTCTTCAAGCTTCTTGATGTTATAGGTCAAAGCAGGTTGAGATATCAATAACTTACTGGACGCCGCAGCAAAAGACCCTGCGTCTGCGACTTCAAGAAATTGCTCTAGCGTGCGATCCATTTTCCGATTTCTCCCGAATAAACGGCGCTCTCAGCTATAAAATTCATTTATATTAGAGCCGTTTTTTTGTATTGGATTTAAAGCCTCGAGAAATCTATATTCGCGTCAAGCCATTTGTCAATTCCAGTAAACCTGAAATTGTCATATGCAAAAAGAGGGTATTTTTGCGAGTGATTGCACTATAACACACAGTTATCCGACCATGGTGGAGGCTTCAAAAAGTAGTCATGCCGGATAATACGTAAAAATACTTTCTTTGTCTCAAGTTTAAAATTCTCGTTTCGAAAGGGAGAAAGTCATGAGACTTGGAAAGATCGGAACACTTCTGGTTGCTTCAATCGCATTCGGGGCTCTTAGCTCTTCTGCATCTGCTCTTACACTCAAAGTGTCGGATTCTCACAACAACAATCACTCAACTGTTGTCGCACTGAATGAGTTCAGCTCTGCAATTGAAGAGCGCACCGGTGGTGACGTCGAGGTGCAGGTATTTGGCGCAGGCGTGCTCGGTACCGAATCCGAAATGATCAACCAGCTGCGCATGGGTATTCTGGATATGGTGCGGACTGCACCAACGGATCTGGAAAAATTCAACCCGGTCTACAGTGCTTTCCTGCTGCCGTATCTCTTTAAAGATGCAGCTGGCGTTGAAAAAGCCATGAACGCAGTCAAAGATGATGTGTTCCACTCTCATCCGGATTCCGGTTTCATGGGCCTTGCTTGGAATACTGCAGGGGCTCGTAGCTTCTACACCGTAGACAAGGAAATCAACAGCCCGGCTGATCTGGAAGGCTTGAAAATCCGTGTGCCGAACAGTCGTTCAATGACACAGGCTGTCGAAATGCTCGGAGCAACGGCAACGCCTGTGCCTTGGGGTGAAGTTTACACAGCTCTGCAGCAGGGCATCGTGGATGGCGCTGAAGGGAGCCCGACCTCTCTGATCGACGGCAAGTTCGTCGAAGTCATTCGTCACTTCTCCTTCGATCGTCACTTCACCATCCCGGACGTGCTGATCATCAGCACCAAAACCTGGGACAAGCTAAACGACGAGCAGAAAGCAATCTTCAAGGAAGAAGCGGAAAACTATACCAAGCGTGTTGCTGTTCTTGAAGAAGAAAAAGTTGCGAAGGCGATCGAGCAGTCCAAAGAGCAGGGTGTAACCTTCAAGGATGTTGATCTGGACCCCTTCAAAGCGCGCGTTATGCCGCTCTATGACGAGCTGCGCGCCAACAATGAAGAAGCTGCCGAGATCGTATCTCGCATTGAAGCAGCTCAAGAGTAAGGTGAGCGGTATCTAACCCTCGTATGATGTGTTTCCGGCTAAAGCCGGAAACACTGCCTTTCTCCTCTAATTAAGGCACAAACCTTCATGGTGAAATTTCGGAATTATTTGGAAAAGGCTGTGTTGTCTCTGATCACGGTCTTTCTGGTCCTGCTCGTTGTGATGGCATCCTGGCAGGTCTTCGCACGCTACATTCTCAATGCTCCGCCCCAATTTACGGACGAAGCCATGCGGTTCACGATGATCTGGTTGGTGTATCTGGGGGCTGCTCTCGCCTTTGGTATCACTGATCGCCACATGTCACTTGGACTTTTCAAGGACATGTTCAAGGGGCGGACCCGAATCATGTTTGAAGTCTTCAGCTTCGCATGTGTTTTGGTGTTTTGCCTGATCGTCATGATCAAGGGCGGCATCGCATTGGTCCTCATAGGTGAGGGTCAGTATTCGGACAGCATGAACCTACCTATGAACTGGGTGTATATGATTATTCCCTTCTCGGGATTCCTTTCAGTCCTGCTCAAAACCCAAAATTTTGTTGAGGTCGTTAAAGATATAAGGAGCGGTTCGAATGGATACTAATCTCGTCATTATGATCCTGTTGCCGTTGTTTCTGGTCTTCATGTTCTCCGGCATTCCGATTGCAATCGGTATCGGCCTGAGTTCTCTGGCGGCGATCCTCGTAATTCTGCCCTTTGATATGGTGGCCTTTCAGGGCGCCCAGAAGATGTTCGGCGGCATCAACAGCTTTGGGATGCTGGCAGTTCCCTTCTTCATGCTTGCCGGCAACATCATGAACCATGGCGGCATTGCCAGGAAGCTGATTGATCTTGCTCTTATGTTTGGTGGCCGCATGCCAGGTGCGCTGGCGCACGCCAACGTTATGGGCAACATGCTGTTTGGTACATTGTCCGGTTCTGGCATGGCCTGCACAGCAGCTATCGGCGGCACTATGGCCCCGATTCAGAAGGAAAAGGGCTATAACCCGGCTTTCTCCGCTGCGATCAACATTGCATCCGGCCCCGTCGGCATGCTTATTCCGCCGAGCGGGCTGCTGATCCTGTTCTCGATCGTCAGTGGTGGCGTCTCTGTCGCTGGCTTGTTCATGGGCGGCTGGATTCCCGGCATCCTGTGGGGTGTAGCCGTGATGATCGTAGCCTACTTCATGGCAAAGAAGCACAACCTGCCAACCGAGAAATCCGACCGCACGTTCGGTCAGAAACTGAAGGTCTTCTGGGACGCAGTACCAGCCCTGATGCTGATTGTCATCGTGATGGGCGGCATTGTTGGTGGCGTGTTCACCGCTACGGAAGGTGCTGCGGTTGCTGTTGTCTACAGCCTTTTGCTTTCTTTCTACTACAGAACCATCAGTGGCAAAATGCTGCTGAAAACCTTGAGCGATACCGCCCTTACAACCGGCGTTATTCTCTTTTTGGTGGCCGTTTCGAGCTTGATGAGCTGGATCATGGCTTATGCCCAGATCCCGCAGATGATCGGCGAAACGCTTCTGCAACTGACCGATAACCGTATCGTTCTGCTGCTGATCATCAACATCTCCTTGCTCATTCTGGGCACCTTCATGGACGCCACACCAGCGATCCTTATTTTCACACCGATCCTGATGCCAATCTGTACCGGCATGTTCGGGATGGATCCGATCCACTTCGGCGTAATGATGATTTTCAACCTCGGTATCGGGAACATCACTCCGCCTGTTGGCTGCGTGCTCTTCGTAGGTGCGGCAGTGGGAGATACGAAGATCGAAAAGATCATTCCGTTCCTTCTCCCGGTCTTCGCGGTTCTATTCGGTGTGCTGTTGCTTGTTACCTACGTTCCGTCCCTGACGCTGTTCCTGCCACGCCTTATCGGGCTCTGATCACAGGTTCCTCGTCACTGAAAATGGCTCTTGGCCGCCAATTTTGGCGACCAGGGTCTACGGTGCTGGCCGCATCTCAGTTTAACTCATTCACATGATTACAAACTCGAAAGCCTAGCTTATGAAAAACGTAAAAATCGCATATATCGGAGGAGGCAGTCAGCAGTGGGCTCTGCACCTCATGGCCGACCTCGCTCTTTCCAAAACCCTTAGCGGCAGTCTCGTTCTGTATGACATCAACAATGAAGCTGCTGAAAAGAACAAAGAAGTCAGCAAGCACATTTTCTCCCGCCCGGAAGCAACCGGAAAATTCGAAGTTGAGGTCGAGGCCGATCTCGACCGCGCACTGGCTGGTGCGGATTTTGTCGTTATTTCCATTGAACCTGGCCCGACCGAAAACCGTTTCATAGACCTCAAGATCCCTGAAAAATATGGCATCTACCAAAGCGTTGGTGACACGACGGGCCCTGGCGGCATCGCTCGCGCCATTCGGTCTATTCCGGTCATGGCTGATTTCGCCAATCACATCATGGACGTTTGCCCTGATGCATGGGTCATCAACTACACCAACCCTATGGCATGGTGCACCGCGGCTCTCGTAGCCGCACAGCCGAACATCAAGGCCGTTGGTTGCTGCCACGAAGTGTTCCACACGCAGGAAATGCTCTGCAAGTGGGTAAGCGAGCATTATGATGTGCCGCTTCCAGCACGTCATGACATCAAACTCGACATTGCTGGCGTGAACCACTTCACCTTCGCAACAGGCGCACAGTGGAACGGCAAAGACATCTTCGAAGAATTCAAGTCGGCCATGAAGCCTCTTGATGTTGATACCCTGAAAGCCAATGCTGCAAACCGCACCAAGGAAGAGCTTTGGTTTGACTCCGACTTCGAGATTGCCAAGGATCTGTTCAAGCGCTTTGGCGTACTTGGAGCAGCGGGGGACCGCCATCTGGCAGAGTTCATTCCATGGTATATCAAGAGCGGTGAAGAGCTGAATAGCTGGGGCGTTGTTCTCACGCCATACGAATGGCGCGTCAAACGCCAGGCATCGCAGGACGAAGCCCGCCAGGAATTCCTTGAATCCGACCTCAAACCTTCGGGCGAAGAAGGTGTCTTGATGATTGAGGCGCTCAGCGGTGCTGCCGACAAGCCTTGCCGTACACAGGTGAACATGCCGAACACGGGGCAGAACAACTTTGCTCCTTTGGGCAGCATCGTGGAAAGCTACGGTCTGGTCAGCGAAAACAAGATCGAAACCGTATCTTGCGGCATTCTGCCTGCTGCTGTGCAGTCCCTCGTGAGCCGGAACCTGACGGTGCAGGGCCTTGTGCTGGAAGGTGTCATGGAAAATGACAAGGAGAAGATCTTCAGTGGCTTCATGATTGATCCGCTGGTCGCCAACTCTCCACGCGACTGCGAAGCCCTGTTCGAAGAGCTCTGGACTGCTCTAGAGAACCTCAAAGACTAAGGCGCAAGCGCAAGATTTTGAGCTTATAAAGATTGACGCTGGCGTGGTTCACAAGACCGCGTCAGCGTTTTTATATGTGCAGTCAAGTCCCGCGTAAGCTGCTGAGTAGCAGCTTACTGTAAATGCGGGTAAAGGATATAATTGCGGGCGAGGCCGCCTTCAAAATAGCCCTAGAGCCAAGCCTCAAGGGTCTATGCCGAGAATTGGCGCTGGCCGATTATCGCAATTCAATATCAATGTGCGCCCCGTATCGAGCCTTGAGCTGATCTATTTCCTTTCCCGAAAACCCCAAACTGGATGCCTTGCGCAGAAACTGCGTCAGTTCATCCTGTTCCGACAATTCCGGTTTCATACGCTCACCCATAATGGTCGCATGTTTGTTTGGTGTGCCCATAATTTGTCCTCTGTCAGACAATGAGAAATGCCTTTTACAACGCCGTCTAAGGAGCTTCTGCGCGTCAACAAGAGCGCACAATACTCTACTAAGCTTTGCTGCGAGATAAACGATCACTGCAATCGCGATTGGCGCCACTCCTGAAAAGAGTGGGCTAAACACGAACAAAAATTCTCATCACTTCAGGATATGGGAGGAGGGGTATCAGGCGGAATGGTCGCTCCCCTAAGATCTATCTCTACAATAGAGTAGGGGATGATATGAAAAGGCCCGTTGTGCGTATCAAGGTCGCTTTTAATCAGGAAAAAAGAAAACGAACCATCTGAAGAACAGGTTTGATACTGCTGTTCTTCACCGCAGCCGATTAATTGCGTGCCGTCAGAGGCGGAAATCTTGGTCGCTTCGCTACAAGACACCGGCTGCTTGTGATCAAGCGCAAATGTCTTACCTGTCCCGGCATAAAGCCCGAACAACAAAAGCATGATAACAAGAATGCTTCGCAGTTGGCGTGACATGTGCGTGAAGACACTTCCTTAACCGAGCCCGTTGATTGGTACGGACTCACTATAGACTAGGTAGGAATAAGATCAAATTTCTGCAAGAGGAAGAGAAAAATAAATAGACAAAAGAGACACATGCCACAAAAATATGGACAGCAAAAAACCCCGATGCTGGCACCAGGGTCTCAAGATTGTTTAAGCCTTCAATGGACTGTTAGATCGCTTTAGCCAAGCACTTTTAGACTATCGGCATTTTCTTTGCCGTTGCGACCTTCAACCATTTCATATTCAACCTTCTGACCTTCGGTAAGGGTTGTTAGGCCGGAACGTTCAACCGCAGAGATGTGAACGAACGCATCTTTTCCACCTTCAGCTGGCTCAATGAAGCCATAGCCCTTGGTTGGGTTGAACCACTTAACAGTTCCGGTTGCCATTTCAAATTTCCTTTTGACTTAAGGGTCTTGTCCATGGGTACCTCATGTACACCATGGGGTAGTCATCTTCTTCGTGAGGCCCTGAGTAGCCGCTTACGCGCGCGGCAAACCAAACGCTTCAGAAAAACCAACGCTTAAAGATTACATCACAAAAATCAAAACTCAAAGATTAGATTTACGTCTGTTTGGAAATTTCACATTAATGTTACAAATACCAATTCTAATCTAAAATATTTTCATCTAAAATCATGAAATTACTTACAAAAACGTCATGTGTGCCGTTTTGAAAAGTGATTTCAATGAAAGTTATTTAAACGAATTTATAATTTAAATCGCTAAAACTGCGGTCAATGACGAAATATTTGCCACAAAAATTCCCAATTTGCTCGAAAATCAATCAGGAGCAATGCATCGGACAAAACACGCCGCAATGGAAGAAGAAAAATGGTAAATACAATATATATATTTCCATATCCAAGTAATGCTCAACCTCATCGCGGATAGTCTTGAAAATCGGCACAATAGCGACGTTTTTCGCCCATAATGACTATAAATACCTCCTTCCTTGCACGTCATGATAGACAGCCAGATATTCTAATTCATGTAGCAGATATTCGTAGCCGTCCGGTCAATATTCCGCTATCGCAATGCGATTAATCAAGCACATGGTCGCGTGAGACACGCGACAGTGTTAGCCCATTAGCAGTCGTGCCCCGTTTGGTTGCCCGGCAATTAACATGGCTCCGAAGAAATGTCGTTTGCTTGAAGCTCTGATTGAGACCCATGAGGATTAAAAACTTACCCTAAAAATAAATAAGGGTAATAAATACTAACTCTAAATCAGTCGTGAAATTAGTTTCAATGCACCTAACACCCTAGAAACGCACAAAAGCATTATCTCGTCTGGGTTGATTTCGACGCTATGGTCGGCTTCCATACCATTAAGGGAAAAAACTGATTCAATAGGACTATGCAGCTGACCAGCAATCACCATTGAGGCAATTCAATGCGCTTTTCATTCGCATCTCTCGCTCACAACGCCATGACCTACCATCAGGATTGGCCGAGGCAATGGCGGAGCCCAACTCCAAAAAACCACTATGATGTCATCATTATTGGTGGAGGAGGGCATGGTCTTGCTACTGCCTACTATTTGGCAAAAAACCATGGCGTTCGAAAAGTTGCGGTTTTGGAAAAGGGGTGGATCGGCGGAGGAAATACCGGACGCAACACAACCATCGTACGCTCCAATTATCTTTGGGATGATGCCGCCCATCTATATGAAAAATCGCTGCAACTTTATGAGGGGCTTTCCAAAGATCTCAATTACAACATCATGCTTAGCCAAAGAGGCGTTCTCAATCTGGCCCATAGCCTGCAGGATGTTAGAGACACAAAGCGACGGGTAAATGCCAATAAGCTCAATGGTATCGATGCAGAATGGCTCGATGCAGAAGCGGTGAGGGCCTTCTGCCCGATCATTCGCACAGACAAGAAGGCCCGTTATCCGGTTCTTGGGGCATCCCTACAAAAACGGGCAGGTACGGCGCGCCACGATGCCGTTGCCTGGGGCTACGCGCGCGCAGCCGATATGCGCGGCGTTGATATCATCCAGAATTGCGAAGTCACAGGCATTACCAGGCAAGGCGACCGCGTAACTGGAGTTGAAACCAATCGCGGCACCATAACGGCTCACAAGATCGGTATTTGCACCGCTGGGCACTCTTCGGTTCTAGCAGAAATGGCTGGCTTTGCTGTGCCTATTACCAGTCATCCCTTGCAAGCCATGGTTTCCGAGCCAATCAAGCCCGTGCTCGATACAGTCGTCATGTCGAACGCTGTCCATGTCTATGTGAGCCAATCAGACAAAGGCGAGCTTGTTCTGGGAGCAGGCATTGATGCTTACCAATCCTATGCTCAACGGGGCTCGTTCCATGTGGTGGAGCTTCAGATTTCTGCCCTACTGGAACTCTTTCCAATCTTCTCGCGTCTAAAACTGATGCGCATGTGGGGTGGTATCGTCGATACAACTCCAGACGCTTGCCCGATCATCTCAACTACGCCAGTTAAGAATCTTTATCTCAACGCAGGCTGGGGCACCGGAGGGTTCAAGGCCATACCCGGATCCGGTTTTGTTTTCGCACACACCATCGCCAATGAAGCGCCGCACGCGTTGAACGCAGCCTTCACGCTCGATCGGTTTTCGACAGGTCACTTGATTGATGAACATGGCGCCGCTGGCGTCGCGCATTAGAGGGAACTGAGCATATGTTGAAAATCAAATGTCCCTATTGCGGTGACCGTGACGAAACCGAGTTTTCCTATGGCGGTGAGGCTCATATTGAACGCCCTGACTCCCCCTCCGAGGTTTCAGACGAAGCGTGGGGAGCCTATCTCTTTGGCCGCCCCAACAAAAAGGGGCTCATGCGCGAACGCTGGTTCCATGTCCATGGGTGTCGCCGATGGTTCAATCTTTTGCGCGACACGAGCAATCACACAATCATCGGCTCCTACACGGCCCTTGAGAAACCGTCTATTGCGGAACTTAAAAAAGAGAGCCGGAAAGGAGGCGCGAAATGAGTGTCAATCGACTGCCCTCTAGCGGGCGGATCAATCGCGACGTTCCGATCCGGCTTCGCTTCAATGGCACCTACTATCTGGGATATGAGGGTGATACGCTGGCGTCCGCATTGCTCGCCAACGATATCCATCTTGTTGCTCGCTCCATGAAATATGCCCGACCGCGCGGCATCATGACCGCTGGGCCTGAAGAACCCAACGCAATAATGCAAATCAATGTGTCCAACCGCAGCGAACCAAACCCCAAAGCGACGGAAACCTATTTGCATCCGGGGCTCATTGCCGCGTCGGTCAACGCATGGCCTTCTTTGCGATATGATGCAAGACGATTAAGTGGCATAGCCCAACGTTTGATGAGCGCCGGCTTCTATTACAAGACAATGTTCGGCTCAAGCACGCTATGGCAGAAGGTGTTTGAACCAATCATCCGCAGATCCGCAGGATTGGGCAAAGCGCCGAGCGATCCGGATCCCGATGTCTATGACCATATGCACAGACATGTTGACCTGATGGTGGTCGGAGCGGGGCCAGCAGGATTGGCAGCCGCCAGAGACGCCGCACTTTCCGGGGCACGGGTGGCTCTGGTTGATGCTTTGCCCGAATTTGGAGGCTCTCTGCTTTCTCAAAACCGAACCATCGACAAGATAAGTGGAATGGATTGGGTTTCTGGCGTCACTTCAGAGTTGGAAACCTGTGACACTGCGCTTCTTTTGCCGAACACCACTGCGATTGGCTATTTCGACCAGAATTATATCATTGCCATTGAAAGACGTCTTGATCACAAGGGAGAGGCATCCACCCCAGCCAATGTGAGAGAGCGCCTATGGCACATTCGCGCTGACAAGGTCATTCTGGCCACAGGCTCCCATGAAAGGCCTCTGGTCTTTTCAGACAATGATCGGCCGGGCATCATGCTCGCAGGCGCGGTTCAAAGCTATGTCAATCGCTTCGCTGTTCTTCCGGGCAAAAGCGCCATCCTGTTTGCCAACAATGACGCGGCTTATGAGGCCGCGCTGGATTTCAAAAAGGCTGGTGGCGATCTTGTTGCCGTCATCGACCCACGGCAGGAACCTCAGGGCCCACTGGTTGAAGAGCTGTTCGCTACCGGAACGCGTTTATTGTCTGGCCATGTTGTAACCGCGACACTTGGTGTCAATCGCTTCAAGGGGGTCAATGCTGCACCATGGAACGGTCATGCGATCACCGGCAAGGAGGAGCGGTTTGAGGCCGACATTCTGATGATGTCTGGCGGTTGGAGTCCGGCTGTTCATCTCTTTAGTCAGGCTTCTGGCAAACTGCGCTATGACGCAGAAATATGCGCATTTGTGCCGGATATATACGGCCAGAAAGAATGCTCCGTCATTGGAGCGGCCAATGGTGACTTCAGCTTGAACGAGGCGCTGCGTGCGGGCAGCCGTGAGAGCATCAAAGCAGCAACGGCCTACGGTAAACCTACAAGAAAAACGGCCCGCCGTTATGCGGTTGAGGAACCTGACACCGGTGTGTCCGAGGCCTGCTGGCAGGTCCCCGCACAAAATCCGGCGGATCAAGGGAAACTCAAACAGTTCGTTGATTTTCAAAATGACACGACTGCCGCAGACATTGCCCTTGCCAAGCGAGAGGGCTTTGACTCCGTTGAGCATATGAAGCGCTATACCTTAAGTGGTTTCGGAACGGATCAGGGCAAAACCGGCAACATCAACGCCTTGGCTATATTGGCTAGGCAAACCGCATCTTCCATTGAAGAAACGGGCACCACGACCTTCCGTCCGCCTTATACGCCAGTTTCATTCGGGGCAGTCGCCGGACGCTTTGTTGGCCCCCTGACGGACCCCGTGCGCACAACCCCGATGCATGAAGCGCATGTGAAGGCCGGAGCACTATTTGAAAATGTCGGTCAATGGAACCGCCCTTGGTACTATGCCAGAGCAGGCGAAGACATGGACGCAGCGGTCAGGCGAGAATGCAAGGCGGTACGCAAGGGCGTCGGTATGCTCGACGTTTCGACTTTGGGGAAAATCGATATTCAAGGGCCGGATGCACGCGAGTTCATCAATCGGCTTTACACAAACTCCGTCACGAACCTGAAGCCCGGGAATTGTCGCTATGGCATCATGTGCGGAGAAGATGGCATGGTGTTGGATGATGGCGTCATCACATGCCTTGATGACACGCATTTCGTCACCACGACAACGACTGCTGGTGCAGCACATGTCTTGAGCCATATGGAAGACTATTTGGAAACAGAGTGGCCTGATCTCAAGGTCTACTGCACTTCTATTACGGAAGAATGGGCAACCATTGCCATCAATGGCCCCAAAGCGCGGGATGTCATGGAGCGGCTCAACGCTGACGAAGATTGGAGCGCAAAAGCCTTCCCGTTCCTCACGCACAAAGAAGTCCAGATCGGCGGCGTGATGGCCCGCATATTCCGGATCTCGTTCACTGGAGAACTGGCCTATGAAATCAATATCCCGGCACGATATGGACTTGCTCTTTGGAGCCATGTGGCCAACGTTGGACAGGAATGGGATATAACGCCATATGGCACCGAGGCCATGCATATCTTGCGGGCCGAAAAAGGCTATATCCTGGTTGGGCAAGACACTGATGGATCGCAGACACCGCAAGACCTCGGGCTCAACTGGATTGTCTCCACAAACAAACCGGATTTCATCGGCATGCGATCTCACGCCAGACCGGACACTGTGCGCAGTGATCGCAAGCAGCTCGTGGGATTGATGACAGAAAGCCCGGAATTTGTTCTGGAAGAGGGGGCGCAGATCGTTGAAAATCCCGACGCGCCAACACCAATTCCCATGGTGGGGCATGTCACATCCAGTTACTGGAGTGAGCATCTGGGTCATTCCATCGCGCTTGCTCTCATTCAAGGTGGTCTTGGCCGGAAGGGCGAGCAGCTACACAGCTTCTCATTGGGTAACTGGCACAAGGTGACGATTGTCGACCCGATTTTCTATGACATTGAAGGAGCCCATCGGGATGGATAACTTGCAGCACCTTTCAGCTCAATCCCCTTTATATGCCAAACGAGATCTACTCAAAAACGGCTCCGGCCAAGCCGTTACTCTTTCGCTTGAAAGTGAGCCTAATTTGATCACGTTGCGCGGCGATAGTGCGGACAAATCGTTTCTGGCGGCAGTCAAAAATCTGATCGGGTCGCCCCTTCCAGTCAAGCCATGCAGCAGTCAGGAGAAAGGCGAAGTTGCCGCTCTCTGGATGGGACCTGATGAGTGGCTGATCATTGCCAATGAAACAGATTCTTTAAAGCCTCTGCCGGAGATGGCTTTGGCTCTCGCAGAGTATCACTGTGCTTTGGTTGATATCTCAAATAGCAAAGTCATGCTGTCCCTTGCGGGGCCATCCTCTCGCGATGTGCTAAGCAAGGGCTGCTCAATTGATTTCTATTCCAATAAATGGAGAAAGGGGCACTGCGTCAATAGCCTATATGCGCGATGCGATGTCACAATATGGCAAAGGGCAACGCGTGATCACTATGCTATTCTTGTCAGAAATTCCTTTTCCGACTATGTCTCGGACTATCTTCTGGATGCTGCGTTGGAATATAACGTAGCCTAAAAAATGAATAAATAGAATAGTTTAGCATTAGTGAGCCAAAAGAAAACCCGCCTTGAAACAGGGCGGGTTCTTTCATTTCATATGATGCATAAAGATCATTCGGTATAGAATTTGCGACGGGCATCCTGCTCTACGCCAAGCACCATTTGCAGTTCAGCCAATCTGCGGAAATGCTCTTCTTTTTCCTCGTCAGTCTTGGCTTCGCTCAACTTTTCGAACTCTTCGGCGATGGCCTTCTTCAGTTCGATTTCGCGCGGCATGGCGCCAGTTTCTTCCAAAATGCGATAGCCAGCCTTCAGGAAGGTATCGTCACTCTGTTGAGGTGGCTTGGGTTTGCGTGCACGCTTATAACCTTCAAGCAAACCTTCCGATTTCACTTTCGCAATAAGATATTCAGTGACGTCTTTGTTAGGCATCATTTACTCCATCAGACCGTTCCGGCCCTTTAAAGATAAGATCAAATTCATGACACTTCAATGAGTAGAAGGTTATGTGGACGGCTCTTTGATGAGCCAGACCAAACCGCCTCACAGTCCGAGCGCATCAGCCAAGAAGCGCTGCATAGTCAAGGTCTTCCAAGCCAGCGGCACGCCGTGCGGAGGTGAGTGTATTGGCCATCAGCAACGCAATGGTCATCGGACCAACGCCACCCGGAACCGGCGTTATGAAACCCGCATGCTCTGCAGCGCCATCATAATCAACATCGCCAACAAGCCGCGTTTTGCCTTCTCCACGTTCGGGAGCGGGGATGCGGTTGATCCCCACGTCGATGACACACGCACCATCCTTGATCCAGTCGCCCTTGATCATTTGGGGGCGACCAACCGCAGCAACAACAATATCCGCAGCCTTCACAACGCTTGGCAAATCCTTTGTCCGGCTATGCGCGATGGTCACCGTGCAGCTTTCTGCCAGCAAAAGAGCCGCCATCGGTTTGCCTACAATGTTGGAGCGCCCGACCACCACGGCGGATTTGCCGGAAAGATCGCCCAGAGATCTCTTGGCCAGAATAAGCGACCCCGCTGGCGTGCAGGGCACCATGGCCTTGTCTTTGGCACCTGCAGTGAGCAGTCCCACATTGATTGGATGGAACCCGTCAACATCCTTGTCAGGGCGGATCAATTCCAGCACCTTGGATTCATCAATATGATCGGGCAGGGGGAGCTGAACGAGAATGCCATGAATGCTATCATCTTCATTCAACTCGCCTACAAGAGACAAGAGTGTGTCTTCTGAAGTATCTGCTGGCAGAGCATGTTCCACCGATTTGAAATGGCATTCATTGGCAGCTTTGCCTTTGGACGCGACATAAACCTTGCTGGCAGGGTCTTCACCAACAATGACCACCGCAATGCCTGGTACGACGCCAGTCTCATCGATCAGTTTTTTGCCCTCAACGGCAATTTTTTCTCTCAGCGCTGCGGCAATCGCCTTGCCATCAATGCGTGTTGCGGTCATGTGCTTCTCTCTTTCAAGACGTGTGATTCCATGCTCATGCGGCAATAAGTTGCCAACAGCTATAGACTCCTTAGAACAAGCCTTCAATGTCGCCTTTTTCATTAAGGTGGATAGACAGGGCCGCCGGTTTGCGCGGCAGTCCTGGCATTGTCATGATTTCCCCGCAAATCACGACGATGAAACCGGCCCCGGCAGAAAGACGGACTTCTCTGACAGGGACGTCAAAATCACTTGGTGCCCCCAGGAGCGTCGGGTCCGTTGAAAAGCTATATTGGGTTTTGGCCATACAAACAGGCAGCTCGCCATAGCCCTCCGCTTCCCATTGCTCCAGTTGCTGGCGGATCTTCTGATTGATAAGAACACCCTTTGCGCCATAAATCTCCTTGGCCACAATCTCGATTTTTGTCACGAACGACATGGAATCCCGATAAAGCAACTTGAATTGCGGCTTTTCCTGCTCTGTCATGGCTACAACGGCTTCGGCCAACGCCACAGCCCCTTTGGAGCCATCCGCCCAGTGCGTACACAGAATGGCCTTGCACCCCATGCTCTCAACATAACGCTGCACCACGGCGGTTTCTTCTACGGTGTCCGAGGTGAAATGATTAATAGCAACAACGACAGGAACGTCGAACTTTTTGACATTTTCGATGTGGCGACCAAGGTTCGCACATCCAGCCAAAACGGCATCCTCATCCGGGGTGCCCAAGTCGGCCTTGGCTACGCCACCATTCATCTTGAGCGCCCTGATAGTTGCCACAATCACGGCAGCATCAGGCGCGACACCTGCTTTGCGGCACTTGATGTTGAAGAATTTCTCCGCTCCAAGATCTGCTCCAAAGCCAGCTTCCGTCACCACATAATCGGAAAGCTTGAGTGCAGCCTTGGTGGAAAGCACCGAATTGCAGCCATGAGCAATATTAGCGAAAGGGCCGCCATGCACAAAGGCAGGATTATTCTCCAGCGTCTGCACCAGATTAGGCAGAATGGCCTGTTTGAGCAAAACCGTCATGGCCCCGTCGGCGCCGATATCTCGGCAAGAAACAGGTGTACGGTCTCTTCGATAGCCAACAATAATGTCGCCCAAACGGCGCTGCAAATCCTTATGGTTTTCTGCCAGACAAAGAATGGCCATCACCTCTGAGGCAACGGTGATATCAAACCCTGATTCTGAAGGAAATCCGTTAGCGACACCGCCAAGCCCTGTCGTGATCTGCCGTAAGGATCGGTCATTCAAGTCAACAACGCGACGCCATTTGATCCGCCGTACATCAATATCGAGGTCATTGCCCCAGTAGATATGATTGTCGACCATCGCGGCGAGCAGATTGTGCGCCGCTGTTACCGCATGAAAATCACCCGTGAAATGCAGGTTCATTTCTTCCATCGGAACAACCTGCGCCATGCCGCCACCAGCTGCGCCACCCTTAACGCCAAAACAGGGCCCCAGCGAGGCTTCGCGAATACAGACGCTTGCCTTCTTGCCAATCGCATTGAGCGCATCACCCAACCCAACTGTGGTGGTTGTCTTGCCTTCCCCCGCGGGAGTAGGACTTATGGCCGTCACCAGAATAAGCTTGCCATTGGGGCGATCTGCCAGTGCGTCCATGCAGTCTTGCGAGAGCTTGGCTTTGTCATGTCCGAAGGGGATTAGCTGTTCTGCGGGAATAGAAAGGTGTTCGCCTATCTGGGCGATTGGTTTCAGTGTGGCGGCGCGGGCAATGTCTATATCACTTTGCATCGATAGCGGGTCTCACTTTTAATCGGACAGTGGAATGCTCTGGTTTTGGTTCTGTTAAGATGATGTATTGCGAACAACAGGCAAAAATCAAGCTACCCCTGTAACAAATGCCATTCTTTCGACAAGTCAGGCAGTCACGCCTTGCAGGTGACAAAAATACTGGTATACCAAAGGGAAACAAAATACGAGGGAAACAGTAGTATGTCACATATTCATTGGCTTGGTGCGGGGCTTTCTTCCGTGCCGGGTATCCGCCGCCTTATTTCCAAAAATCGAGAAATCACACTTTGGAACCGTACCCTCTCCAAAGCAGAGGCAGCAACGCAAGGATTGAGCGGCTCATTCGATGTCAAGGAATTCACCCTTGATGCTCTCAGTGCAGAATTGAAGCCCGGAGATGTCGCTGTTTCCATGCTGCCTGCCACGATGCACTTACAAATTGCCGAACTTTGCCTTGAGAAAGACGCTCATTTTGTTTCGTCTTCCTATGTCAGTCCGGAAATGGCTGCATTGGACGAAAAAGCAAAGGCCAAGGGGCTGACCTTCGTCAACGAAGTGGGCCTCGACCCCGGTCTTGACCATTTGCTAGCCCATCTCCTTATGAGCGATTACAAGGCAAGCGACGCTTACGATCCGGCCAATAGCCACGAATTCCGGTCCTTCTGCGGCGGCTTCCCAGCTGTTGCCAACGACTTCCGCTATAAATTCAGCTGGTCTCCCCTTGGGGTTCTCAAGGCTCTCAAAAGCCCGGCAAAAGCCATCATGGGCGGCAAGGAAGTCAACACACAGAAACCATGGGATGCGATTTCAGACTATTCTGCCAATCTGCCAGGTGGCGCAGAAGTCTTTCAGTCCTATCCAAACCGCAACTCCTTGCCCTTCATGCAAGCCTATGGCATGGGCAGCGATTGGAACGTCCACACCTTCGTACGCGGCACCTTGCGCCTTGATGGCTGGTCAGATGCGTGGGCCGATATTTTCCATTTCGTTGAAAATGAATTGGCAGGTCCGGATGGCGATGCAAAACTGGCGGCCATGAGCGAGCAGCTCTGGACGGACTATGCTTATGATGAGGGCGAACCGGACAGGGTTGTTCTGGTTGTTGACCTGAAGGCCAGCAAAGATGGCAAGGTTGTCTGGCACAAAGACTATGCCCTTGATTCCAAAGGCAGCAAAGAATTCTCAGCCATGGCGCGGCTCGTCTCCATTACTGTTAGCCTCGCGGTTGAAACTGTTTTGGAAGGCTCTCTCCCTGCGGGCGTATCCGCAGCACCGTCAGATCCTACAACGATCCATCGCTGGTTTGAAGAAATCAAGGCGCATGGGGATGAGTTCCACCTGACCGAACATGTGTCCTGATAAGCGCATCATTTAGCCATTGCATCAAAGGTCCGGCATCTGTCGGGCCTTTTTGACTCGCAAGAACATATTTTATTTCGCTCCATTAGGGATAAGCATAAAACGAAAGACTAATGCACAGAGATTAATTATTAGGCATGCCCAATTCATTGGCATTCTGTCCATTTGCGTCATTAGCACAAACAGATTGACGAAAATGCCCGTCATTTTGCCAAAGTAACCGACAAAGCCACTTGAACGCCCCACCAGGAAGCGCAAAGCTCAGACAAAAGACAGTCAGAAGCTGCCTAACACCCTTCCTCTGGAGCGTTATCAATGAGCGAACCACTCAAGAAAATTCACTGGCTCGGCGCCGGACTGGCCTCCGTTCCCGGCATCCGCAGACTTGTCGCCAAAGACTACCCCGTCAATCTTTGGGAGCAGGATCTTGAAAAAGCCAAGGCAGCAACAAAAGGCCTTACCGGCAACGTAACGCTGCATACAGCCGACAACGACGAGTTGGCAAAGGCAATTGCAGTGGGCGACATTGTCGTTTCCATGTTGCCCGCCTCCATGCATCTCAACATCGCCAAGCTATGCCTTGAGAAGGGGGCAAACTTTGTTTCCTCATCATATATCAGCCCGGAGATGGTCGAGCTTGATGCGGAAGCGAAAGAAAAGGGACTTATCTTCATCAATGAAGTGGGGCTCGACCCCGGCATTGACCATTTACTCTCTCATTTGCTCATTGAAGACTATAAAGCCAGTCCGCAATTCTCGCCCGACAACGAGCACGACTACCAATCCTATTGTGGTGGTTTTCCAACCATTGCCAACGACTTTACTTACAAATTCAGTTGGTCGCCCCTTGGCGTCCTCAAGGCGCTGAAAAACCCAGCCAAAGCCATCGTTGAAGGCAAGGAAATCGACATCGCCAAACCATGGGACGCTGTAAAATCCTATGATGTGGCCCTTGCTGAGGGCATGGAAACATTCCAGTCCTACCCAAACCGCAACTCGGTTGTCTTCATGCCGCACTATGGCATCTCGGAAGACTGGACCATGAAGCGTTTCGTGCGCGGTACTTTGCGCCTGAATGGTTGGGCCGAAGCATGGAAAGATATTTTCAATACCATTGAAACAACAGAAGCGGACAAGGTGGATGCCGAGCTTGGCCCTCTAAGCGACAAGCTCTGGGCAGACTATCGGTATGAAGATGGCGAATTTGATCGCGTCGTGCTGACGGTTGAATTAAAAGTTATGCGAAACGGCATCACAATCTGGCACAAGGCCAAAAGTATGGATAGCGTCGGAACCAGACATGCCAGCGCCATGGCGCGTCTTGTCGCCAACACCGTCAGTCTGGCGACGGAAGCCGCCTTTAAGGGCAAATTGAAACCCGGCGTACAGGCCGCCCCCTCAGATCCCGCTGTCATTCGCGAATGGCTCGAAACCATTTCCGAGCTGGGTGATGTCGTGCACCACACGGATTACTGCGTCCAATCCCGTATTATTGCGGCTGAATAAAAGCAAACATTCCAATTGCATATAAAGGAGGGAGGATGCCAAACCCTCCCTTTTTATTTGTTATGAAACCTTCTTGATAACTTCTTGCTGCGCCTGTTGCTTGGTCAGCAGTTTGCCTTGTTCATTTTTGGCAAGCAGCGTACGCGCCTTCTCATATTTCGGATCATTCCAGAAGATGGTGCAGCCATTACAGCCACGACCACAGCAGCCTTCTGTGCCAAGGCGCGGGCTCTTGGTTGAGCGCTTTGTCTGGTCTGCATCCAGAGCGTCTTGAAGCTTCACATTCTTGCGGCCGTAGAGACCTTCATCGCCGGTACCTAGCTCAAGTTCATGGGCTTCAGCATCATGCTTCAGTCGCGCCCACTGCGCCGGCGTCAAGGCGCGTTCCTTGCGTACGACGGTCATAACGGGCACATGCTGGGCCAGCAAGCCAGGATCTTCGTGATCAAACAGCGAGAAGGGAATGCGGATTTCAGGATTGGTGCCCGGATTGACCACATCCTTTATCTTGCCATTCTTGGCATCCTCAAATTCATAAAGGCGGATCGGAATGGGCGAACGAAGGTGAGGGGAGACAAACTCGAAAACATCACCGGCTTCGAGCTTATTCTTGACCAGAACAACAAAGGCATCATCGCGCACTTCCTTGACCATGCCCGCAAATTCCCACTCTGCAAAGGTCGAGGTTTCTTCATAGCCATGCGCATAGTTGGTCAAGCGCCCTTCATGGAAGGCAAGCGTGTAACCGCGGTTCGGAACCGTAGCCAGCTCTTCCATATAGGCTTCAGGATCCCAGTTGTCCGGGTCTTCATACCAATCATCAATCGCCATTCGATAGGCGCGCGCAACAAGGGCCACATAATAGGGGCTTTTGCCGCGCCCTTCGACCTTGAGGCTATCAACGCCAATAGAAAGATAGTCTGGCAGCTTGGGCATGATGCAAAGATCACGGCTATTGAGGATGTAAGAACCGCGCTCATCCTCGACAATCTGCATCAATTCTCCGGGGCGCTGCTCTTCCTCTAGGAAGAAGTCGAACAGTTCCAGATTTTCTTCGCTCAGCTTCAGTTCGCGCACAGTGCCATCGCGCAACTTCATATGCACCTTATATTTCCAGCGGCAGCTGTTGGCACATGAGCCCTGATTGGCGCCGCGCTCAGCCATGAAGTTCGACAACAGGCAGCGGCCGGAATAGGTCATGCACATGGAGCCATGCACAAAGGCCTCAAGCTTCAGATCAGGGCATTTCTCCCGCACTTCGGCGAGCTCCGGATAAGAAACCTCACGCCCCATAACAACGAGGCTGGCTCCCTGGCTTTCCCAGAATTTAACCGATTGCCACGAACAAACATTTGCCTGCGTTGAGACATGCAATTCCAACTCGGGCGCTTGCGCCTTGACGAACATGAAGACACCCGGATCGGCAACGATTAGCCCATCCGGCTTCACCTTGCGCACTGTCTCGACATATTGCGGCAGCTTGTCGATGTCCTTGTTGTGAGAAAACAGATTGAGCGTTAGATAAACCCGCTTGCCATGTGCATGGGCGAACTCGATCCCCTCAACCACATCTTCCAGCGTCATCTGGGACTTGGTTCTGAGACTCATGTCTGGCGTGCCCATATAGATCGCATCAGCGCCATAAAGCACCGCCATCTTCAGCTTTTCTAGATTACCTGCAGGCATCAGTAGTTCGCTTCGTTCAGGCCTCTTGACCCTTGTCGCAAGAGTGGATGTCTCGGACACGCTCATAGATAACTCCTATTCGGGATAAGGCGTGTTTGATATCAAACAAAAGCGGCTCTTTCCAGTCACAAAGTAGGTATTTTCTCGTTCATGACGAACACGAATTTGTACCGGGCCAACATATTAGTTAAAAATACGGATCCCGCATGTTATGATCGAAGGAACGAAATAGCTGCCACATGCCAAACCAGCATTCAAATAGCAATAGGCGCACGACACGAAATAAGGCACCCCCATGCAGTTTAAGAGTGAATATAGACTTCCAGCAAATTACAAAAGAATAAAGAGATGTCTTAAGTCGCCCGTAACTTTAAAAAGACTCCTTCCTAATTGTATTGACGTTGAACAACTGGACTCAAATACACTTCTTGCGACCATAAATAGCTCCGTCTTGGATGGAAAAATCATCCATTATCTGTATCACTTCGTTGATGCGGGGGAATATAGTCCCTATCTTGAAGTAGATTGGCAAGGAACAGATCCTGCAGCTTTATTGCCAAAGGGCGGTCATAAAATCACCCTCACTGAAGAAGAGGGGGAAATGACGGTCCTTGAGTTAAACAGCACTCTGCATACGACACTGAATGGCAAGCTGGTCAAAAATGACCCCACCGTCAGCAAGGCAATCGTGTCGGACTATTTTTCGCGCTTTGTAGCCGAATTTGATCAACTGGAGGGAAATGACATGAGCAATGATAAACCCGAGTTTGAAGACGTTCTTCACGAGGCAAAAAACCCGGTTGAAGAACTCGAGGCGGAAGCTGAAGAAGCGGCAGTAAAGGGCTTTCTGGGCGGCCCGCAAATGTGGGCGTTTATTGCACTGGCAATCGTCATTATTCTCCTCTTGGTCTTCTACTGAGGAAAGTGCTATTTAATATGTCAGTTTAAGTTCAACAGAAGGCTTGCGTCTCGATGAATTTGAAATGCCATATTAAAGATCCATCCATTTACCTTCGCGCAGCGCTCTCTGTCTGCGCGGGGATTGTTTTTTCTACAATTACCGGCGTCGCTCAAGCCGCGACCCCACTTGTGTCGCCCCAATGGTTGCAAACTCATTATGCTGATGAAAACATCACCATACTGGATCTGCAACCCGCAGAAGGATATGCCCGCGTTCATATTCTCGGGGCCGTCAACACCGATTTCAATAAATGGCGACAACCCAAGCCCAAAAAAGGCATGTCGTTGCCCGACACGCGCTATCTCATTGAACTGATCGGTTCTCTGGGTATATCCAAGGACACCCATGTCATTCTGGCGCCAATCGGCGTCAATGCAAATGAAATGGCCATAGCAACCAGAGTCTATTGGACTTTCAAGATTTTAGGGCATAAAGAAATTTCCATTCTTGATGGCGGCCTGATTGCCTATAGCGAACTACCCGAAGCGAATTGGTCGAAACAGCCTGTACCGGTCAATCGGGTTGATTATGAGGCTATGGCCGATCTCTCCAAGGCGCCTGAGGCCGCAGAAATATTGGCAGAATGGAAAAAAGGCACATCCTTCGTCGACTATCGCTCCGAGGGCGAATTTTATGGCAAGGTAGGGGGCGCACGGCCCGGGACCATTCCGAACTCAAAAAACCTCCCCTTTGACAAGCTTGTAGAACCGATTAAGGGTGGACAGTTTCTGTCTCTGCCGGAAATCAAAAAGATCTTTACCGACCGCAATATTCCTATGAGCGGCCCCCAGATCGCTTTTTGCAATTCTGGCCACAGAGCCTCATTGGGTTGGTTCGTCTCGCATGAATTGCTAGGTAACAAGGATGTGCGTCTATATGACGGCTCTATGGCCGAATGGACAAAATATCCCGACTACCCAATTGCCATTCCCAAATAAGCTGTAAAGAAATGAGCGAGCAGAGCATATGCCAAGCGCTCGCTCCTTCAGCCGACAGCACTCTTTTTCTTTGATTTGTCGGGCGCGGTCGTTTCTTTTAGTTTCTCGCTATTCTTTGCTGCGTCGGATTCGGAATCAAGAACAACGCGTTCAAGATCCTGCTGTCTGACCTCCGTTTCGATCTCAACAATTCGCTCCGTTGAGATGCCAAGCTGGTCAAGAGCTTCCCGCCCGAAGGTGATGCCACTCTCGAAGGTTTCTCGAATATGGTAGTCAACTTCGCTTAAGGCGAGCTGCACAGCATGTGCCCTGTCCGTCGCACGGCAGAAGATTTTGGCCTTGGGAAAGCACTGCTTGATTAGCTCGATCGCATGGGCCATCACCTGTTCATTCTCAACGCATAACGCTATAAGCAGGGCATCTTCAGCCCCCGCAGCCCGAAGCACATCTTCGCGTGTCGCATCGCCATAATAAACGGGAAGGCCCAACCGGCGCGCTTGAACAGCCCGGCGCGCATTGTTGTCAATGGCAACGACGCCCAGCCCGTTGGACATGAGCATCTGGGCCACCACCATGCCGAAACGCCCAAACCCCACCACCAGTACCTGTGGAGCATGATCGTCAAATTTCTCAGGGGCAGCATCTGGTTCTCGTTCCCCCGTGACGGTTCGACGAGCGATATAGGCGGCATAGGCCTTGCCCACCAGCGGCGTCATGATCATGGAGAGAATGACGACCGCAGACATGACCGTGAAGAGATCGCTTTCAAAACCGGTTGAGGTGGCAGCAGCAAACAGAACAAAGGTGAATTCGCCAGCTTGAGGGAGGGTAACAGCAATTCTCATGGCGTCTGCGTTCGGAGAGCCGGTCATTTTCGCAAGAAGCCACAAAACCAGCCCCTTCAGCCCCATGACCACGATTACGCCAACAATAATCTGCCAGAGATAAGCTAGTGTGATTGGCAAATTAAGTGTCATGCCCACTGTCATGAAGAAGAGGCCCATCAGGAGCGAGCGGAAGGGAAAGATATCAGCTTCAAGCGTGTGCCGGTAGCTGGATTCGGCGAGCATGATGCCAGCCAGAAAAGACCCCAAAGCCATCGACAATCCAGCCCAATGCATCAACGCCGCGCTGCCAAGTGCCACCAATAACGCCGCCGCCAGCATCATTTCGCGCGCTTGCGTATTGGCCAGAATAGCGAACAGATGGGAAAGGAGATACTTACCAACGACGATCACTAGAAGCACGGCAGCAACCGTGATTCCGATCTGGTTCCAGGCTGAGCTTTCTGCGTGTGTAGCGCCGCCTGATACAAGAATATCTACCATCGCCAACAAGGGCACTATGGCAATATCCTGCATCAACAAGATACCAAAAGCACGCTGCCCATAGACAGACGAAAAATCGCCCCGATCTTTTAAAATTTGCACAGCAAATGCCGTCGATGAAAGCGCCATGCCAAAGCCGCCGATGATGGCAACCGTATTGGGAAGCCCGAGCAAAATCATGACACCGGAAAGAACGAACCCGGTCAACAGGATCTGGCTGGTTCCCAGCCCGAATATATCGCTCTTCATGCGCCATAACCGGTTTGGATTGAGCTCTAACCCGAGCACAAACAACAACAAGACGACGCCCAACTCGGCCACTGGCTGGATTTTTTCAACGGACTGAATTGCCCCCAACCCAAATGGCCCAATCACAATGCCTGCGATGAGGTAGCCAATAATCGCACCAACTCCGGCTCTCTTTGCAATTGGAACCGCAACGACAGCCGCGCCCAGAAATACGATTGCTTCGGAGAAAAACAGGGGTTCTGTGGGATTAGCCATATGCGCCTACATGTTGCCGGTACCGAGATAATTGGAGCAAACCAAATCTACAAAGAAATACTGATTCTAATCCATTATAGCCCTGAAAATGGTGAATATATAATGTGCCCGCGCGAATGCATGGAAAGCTAACAACCATCCACCCATCCGTTGTATCGATTATGTGATGACAGCGCATATGTTCCACTATCAGGCTACAAAAAAGCCTTCCCGAAACAATCGGAAAGGCTGGAATTTATACGCGACAACAGGTCAACGCAGATGTTGGCTTACCATTTACCGGTATTTTTCATGGATGCCCATGGCTCGGCCGGTGGCAACGGATCACCCTTCTGCAACAACTCGATAGAGATATTATCAGGAGACCGAACAAATGCCATATTGCCGTCGCGAGGCGGACGGTTGATAACAACACCGGCGTCCATCAATTTTTGACAAAATTCATAAATATTGTCTACTTCATAAGCGAGGTGGCCGAAGTTGCGACCTTCGCCATATTCTTCAGGATCCCAGTTGTAGGTCAGTTCAACGCAATTTTCCAACTCACCATCAACCGAGAGGAAAATGAGCGTAAAACGCCCATCGGGATTTTCTGAACGGCGGACTTCTTTCAGACCGAGTTTGTTGCAATAAAAATCGAGAGATTCTTCAATGCTGCTAACTCGCACCATCGTATGGAGATATTTCATATGAATGCTTCCCTAGAGCTGAATAAAGTCGTCCACTAACTATAGGATTGATGAAATGAATTTCAATAGCCCTGTACAGCTTGCCCAACAGCTCCTGGAACTGATTGACCATTCCGATCATATCGTCGCCTTCACCGGGGCAGGCATCAGCACTGAAAGCGGCATCCCCGACTTTCGCTCTCCCAATGGCCTATGGGCTAAGATGGACCCGATCATGTTTGATGATTTCGTTGCAGATGAAGACACGCGTCTAGAAGACTGGCGTAGACGTTTCATCCAAAATGAAGAATTTTTGGCAGCGGAAGCAAATGAGGGTCACAAAGCGCTCGTGCGTCTTGAAAAGCGCGGGAAACTGGACTGCACGATCACCCAGAATATTGATGGACTGCATCAGAGAAGCGGCCAGAATCCGGATAAAGTCATCGAGATTCACGGCAACGGAACCGTCGCCAGTTGCCTTGATTGCGGCGCGGAAATGACCCTGGCAGAAGCAAAACGACACATCGAAGAAACCGGCCACTCTCCTCTATGTCCCCACTGCGGTGGATTGGTCAAAACGTCCATCATCAATTTTGGACAGGCGATGCCGGAAGAAAAAATGATGCGTGCGATGAGACTGTCCGGAGACTGCGATCTCTTTATCGTTCTCGGGTCTTCCTTGGTTGTCTATCCAGCCGCAGGACTCCCGCAAATTGCCAAGCAGCATGGCGCTAAGCTGGTCATAATCAATAGAGATTCAACACCCCTTGACGAACTCGCCGATATGACGTCCCAACAAGAAATAGGCTCAATCATGAAATTGATAGCCTGACGCTATTCTTGAGGAAGTCAGTTACTATTTGATCACTTGCAGGACCATTATTTGGGCAGTTGCCAAAAGCTTGTTCCGGGCAAAGAGTCTCAAACCCCAATCACTTAAAAAGTTAAAAAATTATTGATGCAGTCTCTGGTCAAGATGATATCCTCGTTCCGAGAATCGACCAGTGTATTGAGTCGGGAACGAGGCTACGAATTGCGTTGAGGCAGGGCTATGGGTGTGAAAGTCGTACCAGAGCAGCAACTTTTTGACATTGGCACTGCCGATGATGCGGCATTGGACGTCACGCAAATTGCAGGCAAAATCAAATGGTTTGATGTTGCAAAAGGATTCGGTTTCATTGTGCCGGATGATAACAGCTCGGATATATTGCTCCATGTAACCTGCCTGCGCCGCGACGGATACCGCACTGCATATGAAGGCGCGCGCGTTGTTTGTGAAGTTCTGCAAGGCCCAAAAGGGCTTCAGGCCCTGCGCATCCTTTCCATGGATGAGAGCAGCGCCGTCCATCCATCACAGCTTCCGCCAGCAAACACCCATGTCAAAGTGAACCCCACCAGCGAGTTGGAAAAAGCTTGGGTGAAATGGTTCAACCGGGAAAAAGGCTTTGGCTTTCTGACACAAGGTGAGGGGACCGCTGACATTTTCATTCATATGGAAACGCTGCGCATTTATGGCCTCACCGAATTGCGCCCGCATCAGGAAGTGCTTGTCAGATATGGCCCCAGCCCAAAAGGGAAGATGGCCACTGAAATTCGCCCGTCTACCGGTGCTCACATTCCTTCATCCCATTAGATTGACCTTATTTTCTTTCTTGCCGGCACCAAGTCTTCGGCTTGGTCATTTCATTGCCCATTTCTGAGTCTAAATATAGATCTGTGCCAGCCCTCACAGGATACTCCGTCGGGCGTGGCAGCTTTTTCGTTGCCAGCGCCCTACCTAAGGTAATTTCCAATGCAGATGCGCAAAAGCCAATTTTCACTCCAGTCACTGATCCTGCTTAGTCTGATTGTTTATGCTGGCTTGGCCATTTGGCTCTCGGCACACGCCCACTCAGCTCAGATTCCAGAAACGATACCAGAAGATGAAGTCGGGGCCTTTTTATCGGATGAAACCCATCTCATCATAAAAAGTGGGCAGACAAACCACGCTTTCAAGGTAGAATTGGCGCTTGATGAATCCAGCCGGATGAAAGGGCTTATGTATCGCACAAAGCTTGCGAATAGAAATGGTATGCTCTTCGACTTTGATAAGACCGAACCCGTCTATATGTGGATGAAGAATACCTATATTTCCCTTGATATGATCTTTGTAGAGCCTGACGGTCGCATCCATCATATCGTCAAGGGAACCACGCCACTTTCTGAATCTGTCATCGGATCCGCAGGGCCGGTTCGATATGTTCTTGAAGTTCCGAAAGGAACCGTGGACAAGCTTAATATCAAAGTGGGTGACGAACTGCTTCATCAATTGTTCACACCCAAATTATCAAAATAGACAGAGAGTCATCTTTTGCGCTTGCCCAGGAGGCATGCTGTTGCTATTCAATCGCCATTCCGCTTCGGGCTGGTTTCATGATCAGCCCGATGCTTGGCACGGAGCGTAGCGCAGCCTGGTAGCGCATCTGGTTTGGGACCAGAGGGTCGGAGGTTCGAATCCTCTCGCTCCGACCATTCAATGGGGTTATTCGGCAGACCTGTCAGAAAGGGCACCATGACAAAAGCGAGAATTTTCAAACCCTCGAAAAATGCCATGCAGTCCGGTCAGGCAACAAGTCAGGATTGGCATTTGACCTTTGAACCCGTTTCTGCCCGAAAAATCGACCCTCTGATGGGCCATATGTCTTCAGCGGATACACGCCAGCAGATTAATTTGTCGTTTCCCACCAAAGAAGCCGCAATAGCATATGCTGAACGTGAGAATATCGACTATCTGGTTATGAAACCCAAAGAGCGCAAGAGAAACGTCAAAGCTTACTCTGACAATTTCTCCACCACGCGCGTTGAGGGAAACTGGACCCACTAATCTCAGCAGCACTTCCATGCTGCAGATATACCCAGCAGGGGATACAGTTCCCTTCGCAACAAGATGGCCCCTTAGCTCAGTTGGATAGAGCAGCTGACTTCTAAGGGACTGAAACTTCTTATGTTTCATCGAGTTACAGGGAGTGCCTTGAGACTAGGCACCCCGATTAGCAATGTATCTCATATGGACTTGGTGGCTTCTTCCAAGTCGTCAAATTCCCTCACAAGCTCATCGATATAGCTTTCCAGATAGCTGTGCAAGCAATGGACCGCTGACCGAACTTTCTTCTCATATTCTCCAGGATAGCCATCAAGTAGCACCAATGTGCCAGCTAGTCCCTGAATGTTTTCGACATCATGTCGCAATTTCGAAATCTTTTGCTGAGGCATTTCAGTTCTCTATTTGTTCTTATCTTTGAACAAACTAATGCTTACAATTGTACAGTTCAAGAACGATTGTCCAAGTTGAGTCCCGTGGTTAATTTTCCCTCGACGCAATCTCATAAATCACCATTCTTTTCGATGTAGACGAGAAGCTTTTGGGCGGCGAGGGAAGCCTGTTCCGGTGTTTGGGCCAGATAGTGCTTCAAAATCTTATGGATGTTCTCGACCGAGTGACCGGTAATGGAAGCCATTTGGGGGAGGGTGCAGCCCGCATTGGCGAGCCATGTCACGGCCGTATCGCGCAGATCCTGATCCCTGAACCCTTTGAGACTCGGCATTTTTTCAGCAGCCCTGTCACAGACTTTGCGAAACTCTTTTCGGTATCGATCACCATCGTCGCCCCGATCCCAACAGCAGCGATACTTCTCATCGACCAAAAGAGTCGGGAAGGTTTTGCGGAATTTTTCTCTACGGATCTTGGCTGCAGCAAGGCGTTGTAATAAGGGTCGGATTGCAGGCATCTGAACTATAGCGCCAGTCTTGGACTGCTTGAATGTCAAAACATGATCATCCATTCCTGAGAGCTGAAACAGCAAGCGATCGTTTTGTCGCTGGCCTGAACAGATCCCGAGCATAATTGCATCCCCTACATCGTGGCGCCCCATGGCGTCCGCAGTTGCAATCAGCAGCTTCATCTCATCAACCGTGCCGACGCGCAATCTAGGCTGCGGAGTCGTCATGCGCAGATCACTCCAAGGATTGTTGGTTACAAGTCCCATCTCCTTTTTTGCCCAACGCCATGCAGGGCGCACCGTGCTTATGATCGCCTTGGACATAGAGACACCCTTCTCGGTGCGCAGTTTTTTGTAAATGCCACTGGCAAGCACGTCGGTGACGGAAACGGCCGGAGCCGTCCAAAGCTCTTCATCAAAGTCCTGAAACGCACGAATGTTATAGTCATAGCTCCGCAGCGTCTTGCTGGATGGCTTTCCAGTCTGCATATGCTCGGTCTTGCGCTCCACAAGCCACTTAGCCAATAGCTCGCCAACCGTGATGTAACCCTGCCGGGAAAGGTTGCGTGGTTTCTTCTTTGATGCCTTCTGTTTCAGTTTGGCTTGCTGTCTTTTGACTTCTAGCTCATTCCCAAAGCTTTCCGACCAGGCGATGGTTTGATCGAGGGTTAGCCAAGTTCCATCGGGGTGCTTAAGATCGCACCCCGTAAAGCCCAGAGCGCGTACACTCGGCCCAGGCACGAACCGTGGCCGACCATCTCGCCAAACGACATATGGAATTTTTAGAGTAACTTTTGCCATCGAGGATCCTATGAGTCATATGTTTGGCAAATCTGCGTGACATTTCCCTCATGTTCGTGGGCAAAAAAAAATGGGGCAAGCCGTTAGGCTCGCCCCTTAGGTGTTGCCCATGGTTGCTTTTACGGGCAAGATAGGAGGGCGATGTCACATCGTATGAATTGGAGCTGGCTGTAGCAGTGGTTTGGTCGCTAATGCTACAGGCAGCTTTTTCATTCTGCGGGGGCGCTTTGCTTCTGATTGCCGCCCACGACAGTGGCAGCAAGATCTGCAATCATTTTTCGCTGCTCATTTGTGGCTTGATAGAAGGTGCGCAGAAGGCGACTGCCAAGAGGCGACTGGAAGGCTGTTTCCAATCCGTCATCACCCTTGCTGTTATTCTCGATGTCTTCAAAGAACCAACTGATTGGTTTGTTTAGGGCGTGACTGATTTCCACCAGCTTGGACGCGCTGATACGGTTAGACCCTTTTTCGTATTTCTGGATCTGCTGGAATGTGATGTCGAGATGCTCACCGAGCTTCTCCTGACTTATGCCGGCAATGGACCTGGCCATGCGCACGCGAGCGCCGACATAGGCATCATATTCGTTCGGGGACTTCTTCATTTTGATTTCTCCATTTTGGGAAGAGTGGCATCGAGGTGGAGGCGATAGAAGGTGGCCTTGATCACTTCGGCCAGAATGTCATTGAGATTGACAATTACCTTCGCTTCGCTGGAATGGCGCAGCTCTATTACGCGACCATCCGTCAGCGCCTTCACAGAGCCGCCGCGTTCATCTGTTATGTCGCCTATGGGCTGCATGAGGGAAAAGCGTTTACGGTCATCATCGCCCAACGTCGGGTAAAATGTTACCGGAACGTTGGCAGGAAGGGTGAGTTTCATACTGATACCCCACCATATCTTGCAGCTAGTTCGGCTGGAACATCCGGAATTTCCAGCTCTTCTTCTTCCGGCTCATTGGGCTCACCAATGAGGATCCGGAGCATCAGATCCTGATTGCCGCTTGCCTTGATCCAGGCGATGACAGCCGGTTTGGACCAGCGGTTCATTCCGGGTAGTTTTTTCGGGAAATTTGCCTCTTCAAGCTTTGGCCTAGCACGGTCAAAGCCACTTTCTGTAACATCCAGCAGTGAGACAATCTGCTGACGATTAAGTGTCATAGAATGGGTCTGAATGAGGGTTGGAGTCATCATTTTGTACTCTCAAATGGTAAAATCGAATTCATTGCATTAGCAGGACATGTAACATCACGGTTTACAAAAATCAAGTGAATTAAATACTGACGTTACAAAATAACAAAACCAAAGAGCTACACTTCTAAGGAGAAAAGAGTCTTAATCCAACCAAAAGGAGTTAGAGGTGAGGAAACGCTGCATCCATTTTCTTGCGCTGAGTGCGGGAGCAATTTTAGGGATAAGCCAAACTGAAGCTTTGGAGCTATATCAAGGGCCGGTCTTGGTTTCTCACAATTTAGAAGAATACACGACACCAGCATGTATAATGATGGAACTCGACGCTTCAAACTATATTGAAAATCCTGAAGCGGTTTTCGATCGAACAAAAGATCTTAAAATGCGCGGAGATGTGGAAATGATGGCGAAGGCGGATGTGCCAAAAGGGTATAGACCCAACCGAAGGTGCGTTAATGCTAAAGGATTTGAACACTAAGAATCCCGTCAATTCAACGAGATGTAAACATCGCTTTTAAAACATTAAGGGCTTTCAGTTTCTCTTGATCTGATAGCCCTTTTATAAAATCGGTGAGCGGATCAACATCGTCAGGGTGTTGGGAAATCAAAGCAACAGGTGTTGTGTCCAGCGCTTTAGCTATAGCTTCTAGTGCCAATTGATTATACGGCTGCTTACCCGTTTCAATTCTACCGATACTGACGAATGAAACCGTAGTATCCCCATTTTCATCAAACATCTTTTCCTCAAGCTCTCGCAGAGTTAATCCGCGGTGCTTTCGCCATTGTCTGATAAAGTTGGGTTGAAGCTCTTTTTGATCCATAGCGCAAGCATATTGTAAATTTTGTAACATGGAATAACCCTCTATGTTACATTTTGAATTGAAGAAATTAAACTATGATGTTACAAGTCGATCATGACAAACGATCCACCTCTTCATCCTCTTCAACTCTTTTTAGAAAACGAAGGCATAAGCCAAGCGGAGTTCGCTCGTAACGCCAACGTGTCTCGCATGACTGTTTCTCGCGTTCTTAGAGGTCAACAGAATTTGACCCTGAGAATGATTAAGAGGTTTATTCTTGCTTCGAATTTTCAGCTAAAGGCCTCCGACTTCATTGATGCTCCCTCTAGAAACATGGAGCTAACAGAATGAAGTATCCTCTCTTCATCAAACGCAGATCCACACTACAAGACCCCTTGTTATGCGCACGTGACGCCATCTTGCGCGACAGGCTGGCGGATTTTCTGCGGAAGCAACATCCAACCAACACCGCTAAAGAAGTGGGCAGGAAAGCCAAACTGCCACCACGCACGGTCGAGCGCTGGCTGGCAGGGCTTTCTTCTCCACGCCTTGAGCACTTTATACGGCTTCTACACGCCTATGGGCCCGCACTGCTGAAAGCGGCGATGGATGATGACTGCATTCGCACAATGAAACGCAATGGCGGGTTTGATTGGGTGGACCGGCTGCGAGCGGCCGAAGATCAGCAGAAAGCGGAAGCTGATCTTGAGCGAGTACAGCGGGCACTTAACGCTTTGCGTTCTGCGCGGCCATCAGAGCGGCGGGAGGACTAGTCCATGAGAGGCAGCGGAAGACGCCGAGAAAACAGCAAGACTTTGCAAAAAGCCAAAAAGACATGTCTTTTGTCAACCGAGAGTGCACAGGGTGCATCTTTTGATGTGTTTGTGCACAAGATGGACAAAATTTCTTCTGCCTGTGCGGATCAGAATTTTTCAATCGCAGAAATCTGTGTCTTAGCCAATGTCCGAGTGCGCCAATGGTATCGCTGGCGGGCAGGGCAGGCAATTCCGCGTCCTTCCAGCCTGCGGCGCATGGAGCGGGCCATTGCCCAGAAAGCGCACGAAGCAAAACGCGCAGCTCTCTATGACAGGGCTCTCTCGACAACAGCCTATCGAATGCTGCTGGCTAGACTGGCCGATGTGGCCGGATTGAATGTTGCGCTTGTGCTGGCCGATAATCCTCAAGCCCAAGACAAACAGAGCCCCGCACGCGCAGCTGCGAGCCGTTGCCGCCAACGGGCGCTCTATCTCATCGTGACTGAACTCAATGTGCCGCTTGTGATGGCAGCAGGTGTTGCCGGTATTTCGAAGCAGGCCGTTTCCAAAAGCCTTCGCCAGATCGAAGAGAGCAGGGATGATCCTGCAATCGATCATCTGCTGGATGAAATGGCAGGGGAGATCCATGGAGGCGCACATGGCTAGTCGACTGCAAGAGGTGAAGGCAGCGCTTCAGGATGATGTGTTGCGACTGGTGAAAGAGCTGGTCCCTGACGGAAAGGCCACGGGCAATAACTACACCGCGAAAAGCCCTGTGCGGCATGACCGGCGGGCAGGGAGCTTTGTTGTCTGGATTGGCGGCAACGCCAAAGGCGCTTTCAAGGACTATGCGGATGATGACGTGAAAGGCGACATCTTCGGGTTGATCTGTCTTTGCAAGGGGTTGGACAAGAAGGAAGCGCTCGCCTGGGCCGAAGACTGGCTTGGCTGGAAGACCATGAGCAAAGCCGAGAAGGCAAAGTTCATGCGTGAGGTCAAAAAGCGAGAGGCTCGCCAGAAAGAAGAAGATCTGGCGTTTCAGCGGCGGATGGTGGACAGGGCGCGGCGGACCTGGTCCACCACCGTTCCTATCACCGGCACCGTGGGGGAAGAGTATTTTCGATATCGTGGCGTACCGCTTGATCAGATCCGAAACCGTGTCGGCTTCTGTCGCTTTCTACCGGAGTGCGAATATTGGTATGAGGCCGAATATCGCTATGAGGGCAAGAAGAAAATCAAGGTGAAATGGGGCCGCAAGTTTCCCGCCATCGTTTCTGCCATGCGCAGCATTGATGGGCAATTGCAGGCCTTGCATTACACCTTTCTGGCTCCGGACGGACGCGGCAAAGCGCCGGTTGCTGACCAAAGCAAGGCGAAGCTGATGTATCCGCGCACCACTGGTGCGGCCATCTGGCTGACACGAGGCAAGGGCAACATGGACGCCAAGACCATGGCGGACAAGGGGATGGTTTGCCCTGTGATCGTTGGAGAAGGCATCGAGGACGGATTGTCAGCTGCGCTGGCTGTTCCAGAAGCGCGGGTGTTGGCGGCGGGATCTTTGCCGAACCTGCTGCACCTGCCACTGCATAATTGTTTTGGCTCGGTGCTGCTGCTCAAAGACAACGACTGGAACAAGCCTCTGGCGCAGGAGCTATTCAACAAAGCTATGGATCGCATCAAACGTCATGGCCTGCCGGTGGCATCTGTTAGCTCTTCATCGGGCAAGGATTTTAATGACTTGTTGAGGGGGGAGTGATGATGGCTACAGGAATAAATATGGAAAATGCAAATACAATTAGGGGAAGAATTTTTTTTCTATGTGAGGCGGGATTTTATTTTTCTTATCTCGTTGTTGTTCCGAATTTGTGCTCTTGCGAGGTCGCTTTGGACTTCTCGATAAATAGTTTCGAGACTGTTCATGTCATCGCGAATACTTCTGCCAAATTTTCTTTCATATTCCATATCAAATCCTTGAGTTACAACCGACAAAATAATTCTTTGCAACTCGGCCCGGCTTTCGGGGTCGTTAAGATCAAATACAGAAAACCAATTTCTTATATTTTCTCCAAATGTTTTGAAATACATTTCAAAATATTTATTGATATCATCAATATAACCGGCTGCGTTTTTCATCCCGTCAGGCCCGATGGCTTCAATAATTTCTGCATCAATTCGATAAACGGAGTTATTGAGACATTCATACGCCTCGATAAATGCTTCCACTCGATGGTGGATTTTTGTGCCATCTGCAGTGCAGATAGCAGAAATATAACGGAAAGAATTACTTGCAGAATAAACGTCATTTATCGCATAGTGTACAACCTTTATATATTTTGCAATAAGTCTATTGCTCTCTTCATAGTGATTAAGCCTCTGAAGATTGTTCTGCTCCATTATTTGTTTGTATTGCTTTCTGAGCCATCTTGTCGTCCATGCAGCAGCGATAAGAGCGCCTATAGCAGCCGCCCAACCACTATTTGCTCCCCAAACGTCCCAAAAAGTTTTTGCACCAAGCCACCAGTAGAAAAAAGTGGCCATGCACACGACGACCAAACCGCCTACCGCGCCGCTAGCAAAACAACTCCAACACCATCTCTCTCTAATCCATCTCATACAACCAATATGCGCAGATTCTCTTTTGCTCGCCAATTAGGGAGGGCAGCGTAATGCCCAGAAACCTGTTTCAGGAAGCGCTTGCCAGCGCCAAGGCCAGAGGCTGCACACCCGATAAATGGGTGGTGAATAGCCATGTCGTGACCGCGCTGGTCGAGAACCGGCGCAATTCTTCCGTCAACTACATTGATGTCATCAACATCAAGGAGCAGACCATGGAGATCCTCGGTTTGCCGGTGCGCATGAGCACGAAAATAGATCCGATGGTGGTGATGTTGGTCGAAGGCAATCGCGGCTTGAGCAGCTTCACCATTCCCCTTGTCATCGATCTGACCGAATTGGGTCCGATCGGCTGAACCGCAGCATTGGCCCGTCGCAACATCAAGGAAGCAACCATGTCAGATGAAGAAACCATTCAGCCCATCTTGGATGTCGATGTCCTGAAAGTCGCTATGGCCGTGGGGCATGTGGCGGCGTTGGCGCTGGTCACGCAAATGCGGGAAGGCGCGCAGAGTGAGCTAGAGCTTTATTATCGTCTGTTCGAGCCATTGGAAGAGGGCAGGCAGACAGAAGACGATCTTGCCATTCTGGCGCAGTATGTTTGTGATCGGCCGGAGAATGTGACCGGTGAGCAGCTCTTCCGGAAGGCAGCCGAGCTGGCCCTGCACAAGGCGGATCCGGACAGCTATTTCGAGCAATCGCTTGATGTGCGTGAAGCCTATCGGCTCTTTGCGAAATCGTGTCGGCTGGTTTTCATTGATCTGGAAATCTGGCAGCGGGAAGAAAAGAGCAAGCAGGCAAAAGCCGCTCAGAAACGCAAGCCGATCCCCCATGATGACCAGACCTTCGCCCCCGATGACAAGCCGCTGGATAAAGACCCAGTGCGCGATGCTGCATTCAAAGCCATTGCCAGCATGCCTAAAACCAAAGGCCCGATAGCACCAGAGCAACCAGAAGAAACGCAAACTGCATCAGACCCCAAGTTTGATGATGAAACGCCATTCTTCTCCATCGGGGAACGACCAGTGGCACATCAGGGCAAGTCGCAACGCGGCGGCGCACGGACTAGCAAGTAAACCAAGGAAAGAAGGTGCGCTGTGTCGGCATCAGGCGTTCAACAAATTCGGGATGCGGTTATGCCTGCCCTCAGGGAAGTGACGCGGGAGCAGGAGCAGCGCAAGAAAGAGCCGCCCATACCCAAAGAGAAGGATGGCTTTAGCCGCGGTGACGCTTCGCCTGGGGAATGGGAACCGGATGCAGCTGGTTTGCCGCCGGATTGCCCAGTGCAGCCGTTGGGCATGGATGGAGATATCATCTATCTGGTCGACGCCATGGGACAGCTGGCAGCAGTCAGCCCTTCAAGCTTCGGGCAAGCCTTTATCCAGCGCCTGTTCGGGCGTCATATCGGCTATGCCTATTGGGCCTGGCCGCAATATGGCAAGGGAGACAACTACCCCACCGGCTTCAAAGCAGAAAAGCTACGCGAGACCTTCTATGCTGCAGCGTCTATCAAAGGGCTCTGGAATGCCGTGGAGAAGGTGCGCGGGCTCGGAGCCTGGCGCGGAGACGATGGTGAACTGATCGTCCATTGCGGCGACAGCCTCTGGATCAATGGCAAGCGGATCAAGACAGGGGAAGAGGGGCGCTATTTCTACCCCAAGCGCCCTTCCATTCATGGGCCATGGGAAGAGTCCGTCTCCTTTGAAGACAATCCGGCAAGGGATCTGTTCCGCCTTCTGAAGACCTGGAACTGGAAGCGGCCAGAGGTCGATCCTTTGCTGTTTCTGGGGTCCATGGGAGTCGGCATGCTTGGTGGCGCGCTGGAATGGCGGCCGTCTGTTTTTCTGATTGGTGACAAGGCCGTGGGCAAATCCACCTTGCAGAAGATTTACAAGGCTGTAATGGGCGATGGGCTCGTTTCCTCAACGGACACGACACCGGCTGGTATCTATCAGCGTGTTGGCAATGGCTCGTTGCCCGTCGCCATCGATGAGCTGGAAAGCGAAGATGACAACCGGCGCGTGACGGCCGTGGTCAAACTGGCACGCCTTGCGGCCAGTGGCGGCTTGATGTTGCGGGGAGGGCAGGACCACACCGGCGTCGAGTTTCAGGCGCGATCAGCCTTTCTCTTTTCCGCCATCAATCCGCCGCCGCTCGCTCCGCAGGATCTTTCGCGTATGGCCGTGATATCCATCGACAAACTCGATCCGGATGCCGTGACCGAATTGCCGGATCTGGACCCGAATACGGGGCCGAAGCTATTGCGCCGTCTTAGCGATCAATGGGGCTTGTTTGATGGCACCTGGCAAGCCTATCGCGAAGTCTTGCGGGATGGTGGCCATGACAGTCGCGGGCAGGACACCTACGGCACCTTCCTTGCTTGCGCTCATTTGCTGTTGGGCGATGAAGGCATGGAAGAAGCTGGCTATCGGGCGGATGATCTATCCGGTTGGGCTGATACGCTCAATGCGCAAGGGCTTGCCGAGAAGGAGGCTGCTGAAGAAAACTGGAAAGCCTGCCTAGAACATCTGCTGACCAGTCGTGTCGATGCCTGGCGCGGCGGCATGCAGCACACGATTGGCGCGTTGGTTGAAGGCTATCAGGATAGCGGCAACAGCTACCTCGATGTCGCCAAGACGCGAGAGCTGTTGGCTCAGGTGGATATCGGCTTGTTACCGAAGGGCCAGAACAAGATCGATGCCGCTAGTGATTTTCTTGCGATCCCCAACAAGGGGCCAAACCTGACAAGTCTGTTTGATGGTATGCCCTGGGGCAATGGTGTCTGGACCTATGCGTTGCGTCAGGGGCCGCTGGACATTGTAGAATACCGAAAGGAATTCAACAAGGTGAAGATAGGCGGTGTCTCCCGACGCGTAACGCTGGTCAATCTGACAGCCTTTGCAGACTATGCAGAGAAGGTGGGGTGATGTCAGACCAGATCGTCCACATCAACACCAAGGATATCGGCAAGGGCTTTGATCGTGTCGATGGATCCTTTGCGCTTGCCGCTCTCAATCTGGGAGATCATCTCCTGCTTGACCCCAACAGAGTCGGCCAGCTGCCTTTGAGTGATTCCGCGATACTTGCGATAGACCTTGACGGGGTTCTCTCCATTCAGCAGATCATCAACCAAGCTGGAGGGGAAATACTCTCCGTCTTCGGCCTTGGCTTTGTCGTAAAGCTCTTCATCAGACAAGGTGATGTCAGCTGCGCTCGGGTCCAGGGCCAGATAGTCTTCCCAGCTCAACTCCACCTTGGAAGGGCGACCGGCTTCGTCATAGATGATGTTTGGAACTGCCATGCTTCACTCCTAGCGCTTGTACACATCGCCTCTGGGGCCAATCTTTTCGATGGAAAGGATACGGATTTCATCGTCCCTGTCATACAGAACACGATAATCCCCGACCCGCAGTCTAAATCCATCTCTCCCGGACAGGGGCTTGACGTTCATGTCTGTTCTATCCGGATCTTCGGCCAGCTTCATGATGGCGCTATGAATGCTCTTGGCCCTCTTGGGCTGTACGCGCTTCAATGCCTTCATTGCCTGCGACTTATAGGCGACTTTGTACATGCGATCTGTGCTTCCTTGATACGTCACAAATATAACTATGAGTTATTTTTGTGTCAAGGCACGTCCCTGAAGAGTATTCCCCAACCCTTTGCCAGGCGAAATATCACCCGACGAAAGCGTGTGTCTTTAACTGGTTAGCCCCGACCCATTACCAATGAAAGGAAACTCCAAGGCGTAGGCCTCAATCACATTTGCCACTCAACCCCGACCCTTTCCTGTCTAAGACAGACCGCGTCCTGTCACGCCTTTTGCAAGGGCAAAAGCCCTGCCAGTCCAAGCGGACAGTTGACCAGGTGTGATCGGCGCTAGGCTCAAATAGCTGTGGGTGTGTTCCCGTTCATGACGGGTCCGGGGACACCACAGGGGACACTGGGGACACCTCAGTGACACCTAGTGTCCCCAATATTTCAAAGTCAAAACAGAGGCTTAAAGCGTGGGTTCCACTGGGGACACCAAATGAGCCTCACGTTACGCGCACGCGCACGCGTATAGGGAAATAGGTGTCCCTAGTGGAACTAGTGGAACTATAGAGATAAGCAATTGGTTTCATTGAGCTTTTACGGGGACACTTGAGGGGACACCAGTGACATTTGGTGTCCCCGAGCCTTTGCATCCAGTCGCCATGCAATCTGCTCGTTTGAATAAAATATCGAGGTTTATCAGATAGATGACAGATAAAACAGAGCAAATGGATCTGCTTCAAACCAGCGAAAAAGAGGGGTGTGAGGGCACGCCGATGGCGGTTTTCCCTGCGCCACGGATGGAAAAGCGTGGCCCAGGCAGGCCAAAAGGTGCGACAAACCGCAAAACGCAAGCAATTGAGAAACTCTATCGGGCAAAAGGACTGCGAGATCCGCTCCTGGCACAAGGCGAGATCGCTTCAGCACATCCGCTGGACCTTCATAAGCAAATCGTTGTGATGCAGGCTCATGCCCAAGGGATCAAAGCAGACAAGGCAATGGATGCCTATCGAGCCGGTACTCTGTTCGGTGTGCCGTCGATTGCCGAGGTTATGGCCTTGCAGACAAAGGTGCAGGACCAGCTGACGCCATACCTGTACGGCAAGAAGCCACAGCAGAGCGAAGAAGAGAATGATCGCCTGCCAATGCTATTCATTGACCTGGGCGATGACAGTCAGAGTGAGACCAATCAGGCTTCAGAAGGCTTGCTTTCTATTGGTCATGGCATCGAGGACCAAAGTCAACAAAATCAATCACTTAGCAAGAGCGACAATCAAGCGTCTCATGACAAGGTGTCTCATGAAGCAGCCAAGCCACTGAAAGACAAGGGAGAATAGCCAATGTTGCAGCTGATAGATTATCAGAAGGACAGGCATGGCATAACAGGGGGACCGGCATGTTTTGAGTGGAGCGGGCTTGGAGAAATTTGTCTCGCTTCGGTTCTGCTCGCTCTTCCTCTCCCCATCACCAAGGGCAGGATTTCGCGCAGGGCCTCCCCCGAAGCACCCCCCAGCCCCCCATATAGGGGTGTGACGCGACACACCGATGAAGATTTTCATCGAGAAAAGCCAGCCAAGGGCGCGTTCTCGTGGTCTCCGGCCAAGGGTCGGGGGAAAAACACTATGGCTGATTTACAGTGGGGGTGAGGGGAATGAGCTATCAATTTCCGGGAAAAGACGAGACGGGTCTTATCGCTCCTGAGAATACCGATATTCGTGCTTTGGTGCAAGCCTATGAGAAGGATGAGGACTTCGATCCCTATCATTTTAAACCGGCTGGGACTATCTCGCGCTCGTTCATTGCCGGCAAGGAAATGAGCCGATTCATCATGGGGCCGGTAGGGGGAGGCAAAACGGTATCCTGTGTCTTAGCCCGTATTGTGGCCGCAACCCAGATGCCGCCCTGCAAGGATGGATGGATCCGAGACCGGTTCGTGGTGGTCCGCACATCTTTCCGCGATGCCGAGCGCACCGTGCTGAATTCGTGGAAGCAGTGGTTCCCGCGCACCTATCCCGGTTCAAGCTGGTCTGGCGGCAATGATCGTCCGGCAACCCACATCTTGCGCTGGCGTTTGCCTTGCGGGTTGAAGGTGGAAGCGGAAACGATCTTTTTGGGGATTGGCGATCAGTCAATTGAAGATATCTTGCGCGGGCTGGAAATCTCTGGTGGCTGGATGAACGAAGCCGATACGCTGGCTGCTAACGTACTTCGCTATATCGAGCAACGCACGGGCCGCTATCCTAAAAAAGAAGATCTGGCCGATCCTGACGCTAAACGCATGCGAACCGTGCTTGGCGACTATAACGCGCCTGATATGGACAACTGGACCTATGAGCAGTTGGTTGAAAATCCGGCACCACACAGGAAGCTATATCGACAGCCTTCCGGACGGTCTCCCAATGCCGAGAACCTTTCCCGATTGGAGCCGGATTATTACCAGAAGATCATCGAGGCTGAACCGGACTGGTATGTGCGCCGCTTTGTCGACAACCAGTATGGCTATAGCCGTGAAGGCCTGCCGGTCTACCGATCTTTTGATCAGGACCGTCACATCGCGGCCAGAAAACTTGATCCGGTAGAAGGTCTGCCGTTGTTGATCGGCATGGACGCTGCCTTGCATCCAGCTGCGATCTTTGGACAGCCAATGCCGAATGGCCAGATCCGCATCACCGATGAGTTGGTTCCGGGCGCAGGTGTGGGCGCGGCTCGCTTCGCTGAAATGGTTCTTGATCTGCTGGACCGGCGCTATCAGATGGTGACCGATATTCGCGCCTGGGCCGATCCGGCGAGCCAATATGGCGCAGACAGGGAAGGCGGCGAGCAGGCTTGGCTCGACACCATGCAGGTGGAATTGAAGATGCCGATCCTCATTCCGGCCAATGGCTCCAACGAACTGGGACTTCGTCTTGGTGCGGTTGAAAAGGAACTTACGCATTTCATCGACGGGGAAACCCCGCGCCTTCTGGTTTCGCCCCATTGCAAGCTTTTGAACCGAGGCTTCATGTCCGGCTATCGCTTCAAGAAGCTTTCTGGCGGTTCAGAGCAATTCTCATTGCAGCCGGAAAAGAACGACTATTCTCACCCCCACGATAGTTTGCAGTATCTGGTCCTGGGGTATCGTGGGCGTCCCGCTGTTGTGGGGCAATCGCAGCGACAGAGGCGAGCATCAGCCCCCAAGGCCGCGTCCGCTTCCAGACGGAATTTTGATCCGCACCGCTATGCCTGAGATCCACCATCCATCCAGCCTCTATGACCTTGCCTGTGTAGCAGGTCAACGCCCGATGATCGTCTGGCAGTGTCTGAAGGCGCAACGCGCTGTATCGGAGACGTGGGCGCTTTCTGACGATAATGGTGAAGCAGTTATTGTGACCGGTCTTTGGCTGAGAAGCGATGGTGTTGCCGAAGCATGGTTTTTGGCACGCCCGGAGGCTGCGAAATACCTTCGACGGATCGTCCGGCATATTCGGTTGACCTTGGCACGCTCCCCCTATGCTGAAATCGAAGTCAGGATCACCACACGGGCCGGTGCGCATATTGCGTTGCTTTGTGGGTTCACTCTGGCAGAAATCACTTCTGGCATGGAGATTTGGCGATATGGGCGGATTGTTGGGCGGCGGGGGAGACAACGGCGCAGTGGCTTTGCAGAGAAAAGTTGCAGAGCAAAACCAAAGGAAACAGTTGGCCGCACTCGCCAAAACGGCGGCAGAAACCGATCAGGCGACAGCCAAGGCCAAGGGCGGCGGTCGACGCGCTGGCGGCAACAAACTGCTGACCTATATCGGCGCGTCCGATGGTCAATCCACGCTCGGATAAGGCGCATTCATGGCAAAGAGACAAAGCACAGCGCCCAATGCCGCGAAAGAGCCAGAAAATACTGGCAGCTCAAAGGGAAACGATGAAGCCAAGATCAAGAAGCTGAAACGCTTTTACAAAAAGGCTGACACCGAGTTTCTCAAGTTCAAGCCAATGCTTGATGAGGCCTTTGACTATGCCATTCCCTATCGTAAGGGCATATCCGAGACCGGAGCGGGCGAAAAGCGGGTCAACAAGGCATTTGACCAGACCGCGATCGTCGGGGCTTTTCGCTTTGCCGGACGGCTCTGGCAAGACTTCGTTTCAGAAGAAATGTTCCGTCTTGCTCCCGGCGACATTCTCACTGACAAGGTCAAGAACGAGCTTCGGCCCGAGCTTGAAACCTATACATCCGTTATCACCGGAATGGCGTCCAATGGCGAATTTGATCTGGCTTTCCATGAGATGGGGCTGGATCTTTCGGCGGGCACTGGCGCCATGTACATCCAGGAAGGTGAAGACACCGATACACCGGCGCGCTTTGTAGCGGTACCGATTGATGAGCTGCGCCTCTTAAAGGGTGGCCATGGTGACGTGCGGGGCATTTTCTGGGACCGGAAATGGGATGCCTGGGAAGTGGAGGATGAGTTCTGGGATGAACGCGCCAAGTTTGGCCCGAACTTCAAAGACAAGCTGCGGAAGAATGAAAGCGATGATGTAAAGCTGCGCGTCGCGACCCTTTATGACCGCAAGGCAAAGAAATGGATCACGACCACATGGGTCGACTGCGATGAAGACACAATCATTCGCGAAGAGGAAAGCCTTACCAACCCATGGCTGACACCACGCTACTTCCGCGTCCCAGGAGAAACGATGGGCCGTGGCCCTGTCATGCTTGCCATGCCTTCCATCAAAACGCTGAATACAGCGCAGAGTTTGACCTTGCAGGCGGCTGCAATAGCGCTCCTGGGCATCTGGACTGCCGTTGATGACGGTGTGTTCAATCCGGATCAATCAGCAATCGAGCCCGGGGCGATCTGGACCGTGGCTCGCAATGGCGGCGTGCTTGGACCAACAGTGCAGCGCATGACCGATCCAAGGCTGGATACCAACAACATCATCCTCAATGATCTCCGGATGGCCGTACAGGCCACCATGATGGACCAGAGCTTGCCGCCAGACGGAGCTGCGGTGCGCAGCGCTACCGAGATCCTAGAAAGGGTCAAACGGCTCGCTACGGACCATATCGGGGCATTTGGACGCCTTGTCTATGAGATCATCGCGCCTCTTGCCCGACGTTTGATCGAAATTGCTTACAAAAAGGGCCTGATTAAAGCGCAGATCCCAATAGACCAGATCTTGATCCAGGTGAAAGTCTCTTCGCCTTTGGCAACGGCGCGCGCGGCCGAAAAACTCGAAAAGATCACCCAGTGGATCGATATGGTGCTGGCCATTTTGCAGACCGAGGCTGGACAAGTGGCCAAACTGCAAGACGCCCTTGAATATATCGGCCACGAGTTGGGCGTTCCTTCCCGTTTCATCGTCACTGCTGAAGAACGCGCCGCAATGCAAAAGCAACAGCAGGACGAGCAAGCCACCATGATGGCAGCACAAATGGCCATGCAAGCCGGGGAGGGAGCTTAATGAGCCGCGCCGGATTTGACCTTCAAGACATGATTTCCCGTCTTGGCAGCGAGCACAGCTGGGAAACCCTCGATAATCTGCAAAACATGTTTGCGCATCCGGAAAAACGCAAGTTGGCTGAAGAAGAAAAAGCCATAAAGGAAGCTGCGCAGCTGCGCTTCCGACAGGATCTTCTGGTGATCTTCTCGATGGAGCAGGGGCGCAATGTGCTTGAAGAATTGATCAGGGGAACCGTTGGGCGTCCTCCTGTCAATCTTGGCATATCCGGCCTTTCTTCTGATCAGGTGGGAGTGATGTCCGCCTATCGCGAAGGCCAGAACTCCATCATCCATTCTATTCTTTCTGACCTTAAAAAGGCGGGTTTCACCCCGTCAAACGCATCCGTACAAGGAGACACAGCACCATGTTCATTCTCGGACACCACTGGCCAACCATCGCATTCGAAGCTGAAGACGGAACCGGATCTGGCTCAGACACCGGAAACGCCGAAGAAAGCGGCGACAGCGCGGAAACAACCCTCTACCGCCCAGACGGCCTCGAAGAAGGCTACTTTGGCGAAACGGACCAGGAAACCATCGACAAGCTGATGGCGGGCATCAAGGATGCAACACCGCAACTGCCCGAAGATGTTTCCGGCTATGAGTTCACACCATCTGAAGGCTTGGAAGGCTATTTCGGCGAGAAAGACGATCCTTTGCTTAATTCAGCCAAGGCCGCTGCGCTGAAGAATGGCATCACACCCGACGTCTTGCAGAGTTTTATCAATGACACATTTGGAGATCCCGTAGCAAAGGGCGTGATTGCACCACCATTCAATCCGAAAGCGGAGATAGACGGCCTTGCCAAAATGCTTGGCGGCGATAACAAAGTGGCTGAAAAGGCGATCAATGATGCTGATGCCATTGCTGGTAATCTGGCCAAAACCATGGGGCTGCCGGAAGCGGCTGCGGGCTTCTTCGAAGGCATGGCCGAAACCGCGTCTGGCGTGATGGTCATTCGCGCCATCCAGAAAATGGCAGGAGAAAAAGGTATTGCTCTTGGCGGACAGGACGCGGGCGCTACCACGCATTACTCAAGGGAAACCCTCAAGAAGATGGGCGCTGATCCGCGCATCGACCCGCAGAGCACAAAATATGATCCGGACGTCAGGAAGAAGTATGATGACAGCTATCTGGCTTTGTATGGGGGATAAAAACCAAGCTGCCGACTAAAGTTAAAAAAATATTAATTCATAATTAACCGCAAATCACCTCATCATACAGAACGAAGAATCGTGAATGACTGAGAACATGGCGATGGATGCAACATATAATTTGAATGGCGGTTTTAAGCCAACAGTAAAGAGAAATGCAGATATTAACGGGCCGGATTTCTTTCCAACCCCGCCATGGGCAACTCATGCACTGATTGATAATGAGGTGTTCACTGGTGATATTTGGGAATGCGCTTGTGGCGATGGAGAAATGTCTAACGTTCTGCAGGAGACTGGCAATCAAGTGATTAGCAGTGATCTTTATGATCGAGGTTTTGGGGAAACCGGTGTGGACTTTTTGGAACAAACAAAAAAAGTTTCAAACATCATAACCAATCCTCCATATAACAGCGCACAACAATTCGTCGAGCAAGCGCATAAGCTTTCGAGTCAAAAATTTGCTCTTTTGCTTAGGCTCGCGTTTTTAGAAGGAGCGTCTAGAGCACGAACAATTTTCTCGACCGTTCCTCCAAGTAGAGTTTGGGTATTTAGCGAAAGAATTACATTTTATCCCAAAAACGCAGTGAAAGCAGGATCGGGAACCACGGCTTACGCATGGTTTGTTTGGGATAAAAAGCATTCGGGAAGCACTGAGCTGAAATGGTTCCAACCAGGATACAAAAAACTTTACTCTTGAATTTTGGCCCGGCCTGCATCCGTTATAACTAAGCCTTTTCTCTCTTCATCATACTCAGCAAACCCTAGGTTGATGATGTTATTGGGGCTTTCTTTATGAGAAACCATATTCCTAACTTTTTGAGAGAAATGCGAATCCTTACGTCCTTCCAAGATCTCTAGATCATGCCCAATTGGATGCATTTCTTTTTCAAGTTGAACGATAAGGTCAGACGTCGATAAAAATCCGTCTTTTTCACCATTCAATAGTTTAAGTGTTGGTAGCAACAAATCAGCTTCGCTGATCAGACGTTTGGATGCATTTTTCATAATAAGACCCTTTAAGTTTTTCTTTTCTTAGGATCCACTAAGAAACGGTCGAGTCAACAAATAATTGCTCTTATGCATAAGACAATTTTAGATGGAGAGCTAAGCAACAATGAAGACTAGCCCTCATTGTGCTCTTCTGATGCCGCATTGTCCCCATCTGAAGGACCAAGAGCTAAATTCATTATCCAAGCAACATTTAGCAAATTCCCTGCAGCCGAAAGACCAACTAACAAACTATAGATAAAAACTAAGTATCCAAAAAACGAAAAAAATGCTGAAGTCTCATAAGCGACTGAAAAAATCAGTAGAACAATAGATAATACCTGAGAGAATATAAAGTGAAAAAAACTAACTGAAAGATCCATAAAATAAGAATTATTATCGCCATTTTCCATCAAAAGCCTCAATGTTTTCCCATTAAAAGCGAGAAAAATTGCGAATGCACCGATTGAAAATCCCAACAAACTCGGCGCAATATTTGAAGCAAATGCATGCCATGCACGACTATTACTCATCTCATTCAAATTAAGCCAAATTGGATAAGTCATAAACGAGAAAATTATTGCAGACCATAAATAAATAGATTTTACAAGCGCTATCCACCCGCCATAATTTTTCCAGTAAAGCAAGAAATAGTCAGGCACTTCAGGAACGAACTGTTTGATACAGCTACAAAAGCCATCTTTTACACACATTAACGATTCTCGCTCTCACGCCTATTTCATCTTCCAAAACCTCTTCCACCAATTTTGGAATTTTGTTGGTAGATATTTTCAGCTTCTCACCTTCTATTCCCCGTCCCTCACCGACGACGTTACCACTATATTCTGCAACAGACGCAATCAATTTATTATCTTCATTCAAATCAAGCCCCTCTTGGCGACTTGCTGCAACGAGAGCAATTGTTTGGCGAGCTGCATTTTGAGATTCTAGGTTTCTTAATACTCTTCTTTGCGCAGCATTGTGGTCATCGGGATTCGGGCGCTTTAAATCGATAACTACCTTATACAGAGAATACATATTAAAAATACTTTTTAGGGTACCTTCGGCCGGAATAATTGTTGCATATACTTCTTTTATGTCGAGGGTTTCCATCGATCGAGTAAAAATATTTTCGAAAAATTTATGAGCTGTTTTAACTGAAAAAGTTTTTTTCAATTCATTTTTCGTCTCGACAACTAGAAGGTGATCTTTTTCGCGTAAAGCATAGTAAAATGTTTTCAAGTTCAAACCAATGTTATCGGGAATTTTCACACCCGAGTCATCAAAATCTATTTCTTCCAATTTAAGCTTATCAATAGCTGGTTCATCTTTGTTAACCTCAGTCCAAACATAAATTACACCAACATAAATTCCATCCTCCACAATCCTTGGCTTTGAAATAGTTGCAAATTCAACCCCTCTAAAATTTACCGTATATTTGGAAGCTACTTCCAGTAATTTGGGGTAAATTCCTTTTGGATGGGGATGAGCGACGATATTTAAGGCGCCAAAAATAACTCTATTAGTTGCAACCATTACTAATTAAACCCTGATTCGAATTACATTGTGTGACGCCAATTTAAAGGTACGCAACCAAAGCCATCAATTACAAATTGTAGTCATGCACTTGCTTTTATATCTATAAATTTGAAATCAGCCCAAGTTCATCAGTTGACCGAACATTCAGGCGGTTAGCGTTGTAGCCAAGCCAGGGCTCATTGCACCGCCTTTTTCATTGCCCGCAGTCGGTAGGGCCTCTGGCGAGACGAACACTCGCTTTGGAAGGCTACAAGACATGAGCACTGATGCACCAACCTGGTTTGTGGAGCAGTATAAAGACGGCGTTATCCAGAAATATCAGGCCAAGGGCTTTCTGCTGAAATCCTCCGTAACACCGGCGGGCAGCATCGAAGGCAGCAAGGCCTATTTCAACCTGATGGGCAAAGGCAAGGCCAATAAGAAGAAGCGCGGGCAGGCCGCTGTTCCGATGAATGCCCAGAAGGGTCGCGTCGAAGCGATCCTTGAAACATGGGAAGCCTTTGATGAGGTCTATAAATTTGACCTTGCCCGCATGACCGCCAATGAGAAGGAAGCAATCCAGACCGCTGGCGCTATGGCACTTGGGCGCGCGACCGATGATGAAATCATGGTCAAGCTGGATGGCTCATCCAGCAAGGCAGCAGGCACAGGTAAGGGCATGAAGCCACTACTGGACGCCAATGGCCAGCCGGGCATGATCGGCGGGGCCACAACGCCCTTTGAACTTAAACATCTTCTACTGATGGCCAGCGCGTTGAAACAGGCTGACGTGCCATGGGATGGGAATGTCTTCTGTCCGCTGCCCTCACTGCTGTTTGATCAGGCGTGTGCCTACAAGCAATTCAACAATGCAGATTGGACCGGCGACGATCTCAGCTTCACCAAAGTGACCACCTCCAAATTCTGGGGCGGGGTGCATTGGTTCCAGGCTCCGGATGATCTGTTCATCGAGAATGAAGACGGGCATTACGATATCGAGATGTACCATCGTTCTTCTTCTGGTTGGGCCAACAATTCCGATCTTTCGAGCATTTGGGATTGGGATAACCGCCTTGGCTGCTGGACTGTTCGTATGGAAACTGAAGGCGCTGCAGCCTGTTTCCAGCCGACGGGCACCGTTCGCGGACGCTTCAAGGTTCCAACCGATATCGAGCTGAACTGACCCTCGGCCATTCTTCCCAATTTAGTTTCATAAGAAAGGAAATATCATGGCGTTCAGTTTGAACGGCTTCAAACGCATTGTTTCTGTTGGCGCAATCGGAACCGGCTCCGGTTCCGTCAAATCGCTCTGCACCTATCACACCAATGATGACGCGGCTGCGGTGCAGTCCGCAGGCTATTTCAATAGCCTCGCGCCTGACCTGAAGAAAGGCGACATCATTCTGGCCGGACTTGATATCGATGGTGCGCCCAAGCTCAAAAACTACATTGTCACTGCCGTATCTGCGACGACAGTCACCATCGCAACCCAGACCACAGCTTAACGTCTCGCTCCTCCCTGAGGCCGACTGGCGGCCCGGTCTTTATTGGATCGGGCCGTTTTTCATTTGAAGGGCTCGACAATGATTGATGAGAATTCCGTTATCAAATCGGCTTGCGATATCGCGGGCATCACCGCACCTGAAGATCTTACGTCCGAGCTCTATAATGGCGTGACAGCCCTGGATGCCTACAAGATGGATGCGCAGGCGGCGCTGGCGCTTCATCCCTGGTCTTTTGCGCAATCGCTTGTATTGCTCAACCGTAGGCGCGAAGCGCCGATCACGGGATATGCTTATATCCACCAGATCCCGACAGAAAACCTTATCATTGCCACTGACAAGATAACCGACATTCCTTCACAGCCGGATCGGGCCTTCACTGACTATGTGAAGTACGGCAGCAAGATCTATTCCAATCAGGAAAAACTATACGCCGTTATCAGGACAGAAGTCGGGCCACATCTCTGGAACCCTTTGTTTGTCTCAGCAGTTGCCACAGGCCTTGCGGCCAAACTGGTGCTGTCCATCGCGGCCGACATCAAGACGTTTCAGACGCTGGATCGGTTGGCCTATGGCGATACCAGGGAAGAGCGCCGGGGCGGCATGATCCGAGCAGCGATCAACGCCGATCAATTCACCAAACCCAACAAGAGCATGCGGATGGGCAATAACCCTCTGACCGCTGCTTACCTGTCTTAGGGGAGCTTGGGCGATGGTAGCCAAACCCGGCCATTTGCAGGCGAGCTTTACATCCGGTGAGCTGGATCCGTTTGAGTATGACCGTACGGAACTCAAATTCTATAACACCGGCCTCAAATGGGCAGAGAACACCCAGCTGCATCCGCAGGGTGGCTTTTCCTTGCGCGATGGCACGAGGCATTCCATCACGCTGGATGATACATCTGCTCGCTTGATCCCGTTTAAGACTTCGCAGGGTGTCGTACATGATTTCGTTCTAAAAGATGGTGCCCTCGATGTAATCAAGGATGGTGTCATCCTGACCAGTATCCAGCACCCGTTGGCATCGAGCCAGTTGAAGCAGATGGAATGGGCGCACCGAATGAATACGCTCTTCCTGTTCCATGAGGATGTGCAGACACCACGAGTCTATTACGACAAAGCTAGCCAGGTATGGGGCTGTGATAGCCTGCCATATGAAAAACTGCCCCAATATGATTATGGCGGTGCCTATTCAAACGGCATTCCGGCAGAATGGGAGGTGCAGTTTGTTTCCCTTGATGCGGACCATCGCTTCCGGCTGACGATCTCCGGATCTGAAACCGTCTCGATCAAGCTATCCAGCGAAAGCGATTGGAGCCAGTGCGCCGCAGATATGCAGGATGCCATCCTGCAATTGCCCAATGTCGCGGATGGCGTCACATGCGAGGTCATCGAAGACAAGCGGATCAAGGTGGTCTTCAGCGGCGATCAAAATGCCGGGGATGCCTGGGCTGTTTCAGCTGATGTGCTGGATGATAGCGATGCCGCCATTCCTTGCTACAAGCTGGTTGTCGGCGTTGCGCCAGGGGAAGCCATCATTTCCAATGATCAGGGTTGGCCAAGTTGCGGCCTGTTCTATCAGCAGCGGACAATCGTAGGCGGTTTCAAGAACTTGCCCAATAACTGGATGTGTTCGATCACTGGCCGTTACTTCTCCTTTGACACCGAATTGGACGAAGCAAATGGGGCTTTTGTCGTTCCTCTGGACAGTGAAGGCGGCGAGAAGATCCTGCATATGGTCGATGGCCGCAATATGCTGGTTTTCACATCTGAAAGGGAATTCTGGATCTCGGACCGCTCCATAAGCAAAACCGATCCGACAGTGCATGTGGAAGCATCCACCCATGGCTCCAAGGCCGGAGTTCCGGTAGTTAAGAACGAAGGCGGCGCAATCTTCTGCCACAAGACGGGATCTGTGCTCTCCGAGTTTCGCTACACTGATGTAGATGGCAACTTCATTTCCCAGCCAATCTCTATTCTCTCTCCGCACCTGTTTGACAATGTGTGTGACATGGCCGTGCGCAAGGCCAAATCCTCTACCGATGCCAACCTGCTGGGCGTCATCGATGAGGAGGGAAGCATGCGGGCCGGTTTCCTCTTGAGGCAACAGGATGTGACGGGTTTTGGCCGTTTTACATCGCAGTCCGGTCTTTACAAAGCGATTGATGTAAACAGTGCCAATGAAATGAACGTCATCATGCAGAGGGATGGCTCAAGGCGATTTGAGACATTCGAGAAAGGGCTAATCCTCGATGCCGCGATCAGCTTTAGCTATAGCGCTCCAAGAAAACTGATATCCGGCCTTGGTCATCTGGAAGGCATGGAGGTCTGGTGCCTGGGGGATGGGAATGTCTATGGCCCTTACGTTGTGTCGGACGCCACCATCACCATTGATGATCCGGTCAAAAAGGGAGAGGTCGGCCTGTTCTGCCCGCCGCTTGTCGAGACACTGCCGCTTTCTCGCGAAATCGCTGACAAAACTATCATCCGACGCAGATCTCGCATTCATTCTGTCTGGATCTCGGTCATCGACACCACGTCCATTGCCATCGGGGCGAATGGACAGGATCCAGTCGATTTTCCCCTTCGGCAGTATGACGCCAACCTGATCAAACCCGAACTCGAAGATGGCTACACCGGCCTGATCGAATTGCGCGGACTGCGCGGCTATGCCGACGAGCCAACCGTAACAATCACACAATTGAGACCAGGTCGCCTTACCGTGCGCTCAATTACCTCTGAAGCAAAACTGTAGGGAGCTTGCCATGACTATGTTGATCAGCGGCATAGGAGCCTTGATGGGCGGCGGCGGGGCCGCAGCTGGTACGGCCGCCGCAGGAACGGCTGCAACTGCGGGCACAACGGCCGTAGCCACCACAGCAGCATCAACGGGACTATTCGGCACCGGCATTTCAGCCTCCTCGATCTTGCAGGGCGTTGCCGGATTTGCCAGCGCGATTGCGGGTCTGCAAGGCGCCAATGCGCAAGCGGAAGGCTATGAAATGCAGGCCGATGTGGCTGACATGCAAGCCACTGACGAAGAAACCAAAGGCGTCCAACGCGCTGGGGAAATTAAGCGCGCGCTCTCGAAAGCCCTTGGTGAGAATGCCGTGAAATTTGCAGCCGCCGGTCAATTGGTCGGAGAGGGGGCCGCAGAAGACAACGCCAACGCCCTAGAAGAACGGGCAGCCGATGACATTTCCGTTGATCGGGCAGATGCAGACGCCCGCGCCGCGATGTTGCGCGCCAGATCTGCTGGGTACCGCAGAGTTGCCAAACGCACGCGCAGCGCCGGAGGTATTGGCTTCATTGGCAATGCCTTGAGCAGTTTCGGATAAGGAGAAAGCCAAATGGCAAATCAACGCGCCCGCAGTCCGGGCAGACTGGCGGAACTGAATACGCATGGCCAGGTAAGCACCAAGCCAGGATATGCCGTTGATCCCAATGCCGGCATTTGGTTCACCACGGCCAACAGCTTGAGACGGGCAGGGCAGGCCCTTGGCAATTTGGCTGACCGCGCCATGAAGCGGCAGCAACAGCAGGCCATTGCCACAGCATCAGACCAAGGAACGCAGGCCGGATATAGCGCGGATTTGGGAACTGGTGCCACATTGCAGATCAGTGATGAGCTGAGGACCGGCATTCAGGCTACAGCCGCAGCCTTAGAGGTTTCGCCCGAAGATCTTGCAACTGTTATTTCATACGAAACGAAAGGGACTTTTGATCCATTAATCAAAGGACCGACTACGAAATGGGGCACCCATCGTGGTCTCATTCAGTTTGGAGAACCTCAAGCCCAAAAATATGGTGTCGATTGGAATAACCCGATTGCTTCTCAGCTTGGCGAGAATGGCGCAATCGTGCGCTATTTGAGGGATGCGGGTGTTAAGCCAGGCATGGGGCTTCTTGATATTTACTCCGCCATCAATGCTGGTCAGGTTGGTAGGCCCAACGCATCAGACGAAGCAGCAGGAGGGGCGCCTGGCACCGTACGCGACAAAGTCGAACAACAAATGGAGGCGCACAAGGCTCGCGCTGCACTGCTATTCGCCGAGCGTCATGTTGCGGGCACGGGACGCCCATCTTCTTCGGGGCCCGCACTTGCCTTGCGTCGCGGTGATACTCCCATGGGGGAAGCCTATACAGCCGCGCAGAATAGAGCAATCAGTCGTCGCCTTCCCATAGAAGTCACCCAACAGCTTGATGCCCTTTATGAGGATCACAAAGACAATCCAGCAGAGCTGGCGGCGGCATTTGATGAAGCAGAAAACACCGTCCTGGGTAGAATTGGTCAACTGACTGGCAATGATCCCGAATCCATCGCCTTTGCAAAAGAAACCTTTGCAAAGAAGAGATTTGGCTATGAGAAGTCAGCGCGCGCCGCCGAGGATGCCCGCATACGAGACGGGGAACGCGCTGACTATGATCAAACGATCAGTGACGCCAGAAACAGTTTGCAAAAACAGGCCTACCGCGCAGCCAATGACGAAGAAGCAGGAGAAAGCCTCAGCGTTTCCATCAATGAGAATTTGGCTTCAATTGAGAGCGCTCTTGATGCCGGAGTTATTTCCGCTGATGTAGCCCTTCGTGATCGAAAACACATCAACGATACCGTCACGTTAGGCCGCCTTGATGGCACTTTTGATGCCCTGCCTGATATCGATAGCAAGAAAGAGTTTGTAGAAGGGCTCAAAGAGAGCTGGACCAATGGGGATGAGCTTGTCAAAGGCCTTTCCCTTGAGCAAATCCAGACCCTTGAACGGAAATACCAAGGAGCAATTTCCAGTCAGAATAAAGCAGAAACAGCGACTGCCAAGCTGCAAGAGCAAAAGATGCGCGGCTGGGTCAAGGACGATCTGGCCTCAATTCGCTCCACCGGCATCGGTCTATCTATCGATGATGAGGAACTCACCTTTGACCAGGTCAAAGGCGTTCTTGGAGAAGAATTCGCCACGAATTGGCAGCATAACCGCCAAATACAGGCCGACCTTTTCAAGGCTACATCCGGCCTCGATGTCATGTCAGCTTCAGACATGCAAGCCCATCTTCAGGGGCTGGAGCCAAAGGCAGGTACATCCGGCTTCACGGATCAAATGGCTATTCATGACACGGCCCAGAAAGAGGCCCAACGGATACTCAAACAGCGCAAGGAAGATCCCGCTCTGGCGGTAGACAATGCGTTTGATGAACTCCAGCCCATTCGTGAGCAAGCCTATGAAGGTGATCCCGTTGCCATGGAAGAGCTGATCAAGGGTAGGCTTGAAGCACAGGAAGCCATCGGGATCTCGGACTTTGCCAAGGCACCGCTGACGAATTCGGAGCTCGCCAGCGTTGCCATGCCTGTTGCTAAATCCACAGATCGTCAAGTGTGGCAGGATCTCTTCGGCAAACTCGATAGTGTCTATGGGATATATGCTGATGAAGTGATGTCACAGATCCTCAACTGGAAAGGGCTTCGCAAGGAGGCAGCTGAAGTTGCAACGGCTTACCTCAGAAAAACGCAACTGGGCCAAGTGCCTAGCCGAAGAGAAATTGCCGCAGCCAACGAAACTGTTGAGCAATCCCTCCCAGCACAAGCGCTTGAGGGAAATATGCCCCTCGCAGCAACACCCAATACAAACCACATCGACTACCTTCTCGCACATCCTGAAACGGCAACTGACTTTGACGCCAAGTTCGGGACCGGCAGTTCTGACAAGTTTCTGGAATTGCAAAAGAACATCGAACGAGAAACGGCCCAAAAGCAAACTGACGCCAGAAGAGCAGAATATTTGGCTGGTCCTTCAATGATGCAAGGCTGGGGGCCAATTCATCAACAATTGCTCGAAAACCAAATCATTAAAAATCTATAGGATCAGGATGTTATGCCCTCTCAGCAAATGACAAATCCATATGACAACATAGATGCAGGAAAAGATCCTCAGGCTCTCCCAAATCCGTATGATCAATTCGACAAGGGCCCCGGCCTAGCAGATCGATTTCTTCTCAATATGGAAGCGCAAAATAGAACGGGTACAATTCAAGGTGCGTTGCAGGACACTACGAGGAAAGCGGACCGGGAGCTATTTGACAGCCGATATCAGGCGCTACCTGAATGGCATGGAATGCTGGAAGGCAGCGCAGCGCTTCTTGGCCAGATCGCAGGCGGGATTTGGGACAACGAAAATAACCTTCCTGTTCTCGAGAACTTCATTCCTGTTGGCGTCGGAGCCAAAGCCGTAGGTTTAGCCGGTCGTTCTATGACGTCAATCGGAGCTCGTGTCTTTGCTGGTGCAACTGATGCCGCTATTACGAATGCCGTCGCTGACGCTGCTATTCAGGAAATAGAGAAGACTGCAGGATTCCGCGATCAATTCGATACCAAGCAATGGCTAGCTTCAACAGCTGTTGGTACTGTCGCGGGCGGTGTTATGGGGCCAATTTCCCATAGAACAGCCTCGCCAGAATCTCAAGCTGTTGATGCAATTCACGAGGCAACTAAGCCCACCCCAGTTCCATCTGCTGACACCTTCATTCGCCCTACAATCGACGAAAGCCATGTTGCTGTTACCTCAGACACCCCCAAAATGGACGTGGAGCTGCCCGAGGGCGTCAAACTTGATTTTGGCGAGCCGGAGGCACCGTCCATTGCCAAACGCGCTCTGATGGACTCAGAAAGTCCAAATGATCCTATTGCATTAGGGGACAGGTATTTTCCTCAACAAAGAGAGACTATGGCACCATCGGAAACACAATCCATGGCCATGGACCCCAATGCGGAGCCACTTTGGAAAAACAACGGAACATGGAAAGAAACAGATCCTGATATTGCAGGAATTGGAAAACTTGGCCCAGTACTGAAACCTGATAGTTATATCGGCAACTGGATCGGGTTGGTTGATCGGCTCAAACAGATGAATGCCGGAGAAGCCCCCGAGGCTATTTCCCATCCTGAAATCGGTCCGATTGATGTGATCTGGGGTGACTATGACCCAAAAAGTCAAAAGGGTCTTGGTTTGAAAAAGATCGTGGAGAAACACCCTGAAGTCGTAAATGACTTGCCTGGCATTGTGAGATCTGCATCGATTATCACAAAAACAGGCAATCGTATTCGGCTTGCCAGCGACAACAGAATGGTTGTTGTTCGTCTCGATTTTGACGGAGAAGCCAAAACATGGCTGATGACAGCATTTGAGAAAAAGGACCGGCATATCAAGGGTAGTACGGAGCGCCTTGATAGTCGCCAGGCGGACACACACAGCTCCTCCACCTTGCCGGCTGATCATAGAATACCAGAAAAGCAAGTCAGCAACAAGGAAAGCCGACGCCCCACTGATACTATGGCGCGCAGTGAAGATCGCCAGGTGGACACGTCCTCCACCTCGTCGGCCGAGCAAAATATGACTCTTGATGTGGCCAAGGGCAAGCTGGAAAATGATCTTGCTGAAGCGATCCGGTCACAAGACGAAGAGGTTCAGCCCTTCCTGTCGAAAATGCGATCAGAAATGAGAGGAGATTTACATCGACCGGAAAGCGGTATTCGGACAGAGGACGCCGTTGCTGTTCATGAAAAGAGTTTTAACCGCATCAAGGATCTGACAGATCGGCTGGCCACGGTAACCGGCGTGATCGGTGTGCGACAAAAGGTTCTGAAATGGCCGGGTGGCCGATCCATGATGAATGTCTGGGGCACATTCCACACCCGCACCGGCATGATCAGGATGCGGGTACGCGACGATTTCAAGGTATTTGCCCACGAAGTGGGCCATCACCTGGACAAGAAGTTGGGAAAAGAATTCAGCGATCTGATCCGCTTGCACGCTATCGAGATCGAGCCGCTCAAGTATCCAGGCACACCGGAAGGCCACGAACTAAGTGAAGGGTTTGCCGAGTTCTTCCGACTTTATATGACCAATCCGAACTACGTGTCGCAGGAAGCCCCGCGTTTCACCAAGGCCTTCACGCGCTACCTGCAGAAGAATAATCAGGATATGCTCAGGGAACTGGTTGCCCTGCAGGACGCCTTTTACGAGTGGCACCGCCTTCCTTCTGATGAGGCCATAAAGCGCACCATAGTTTCATCCAAACAGAAACCACTCGCAGGAAAATTACTGGATGAAGTGCGAGAATATGGGCTTGGCAACACCATCGCCGATTACCTGCATGATGCATATTTCCATATGCTTGATGCCAAACACCCGGTCTACCGCCTGGAAAAGGCGCTGGTTCGCGCCTTCAATGACAATACCGGCAGAGCAATGGACCTGAAGGCGATCGACAGCCCCTACAAACTGGCCAGAATGGCCGAGGGGGCTCGGTCTGGTGCCCACATGGATATTCTATATGGTGTCCATGGATATCATTCTCTCACCCCCGGTTCAGCCAGTCTGCGTGATGCCATTATCAAGGCTATGGGCGGCACCAGCGTATTCTCTAAATGGAATGATGGGCGAATGGCTGACTTTGCAGCTTACCTCAAGGCCAGACGCATTCTGTTTGAATGGGAACGTTTCGAGAAAGGTTTGATCCCGAATGAACCGGACAAGATCTCCAAAGGGGACTGCCTGACCGCCATTGAGCGCTATGAGCAGGAATTCCCGGAATTCATGGAAGCGGCAAACATGGTCCATGAATGGGGCAAGGCTTCCTGGAAACTGAAAATGGATGCCGGCCTGATTTCTCCAGAGCAATATCGAGCGGGGCTAGAAATCCGCGACTATGTTCCGATGAAACGGGTAATGGATTATCCAGGAGATGGCGGTCCTATAGGCACAAATGCAAAAGGCCCCAGGAGTATGGAGTCTCGCCAGGTTGACCGTTTCGTAGGATCCATGCGCGATACGATCAATCCTCTGGAAGCAATGATTGCTGACATGTATGAAACCCGCATCGCTATTGCCCAGAATGACATGATCAAAGCTCTTGATCGCTTGGCTATCCAAGCCGGGGACAACACAGGGGCGATTGTCGAGCGAATTCCAGCCCATGAAATGAAGCTTCTTTTGAAAACCAACCCGGTTGAAGACATGACGAAAGGCATGAGACAGGTCGGATATGGGGAACCGGAGATCCAGTCAATTCGAGATATATTTGAAGGAACGTCTCTCGAAGATGTCCAAATCAAACACTTTAGGCCCCAAGTCACAACAGAAAAGGGTCACATCCTAACGTTTCGAGATGGTGGAACCTTGCGTGCGATCCGGATTGCAGACGGGAAAAAGGGCGATCAGGTAATGAAAACCTTCCTGCATATGCAAGGAAGCGAAAGAAACCTTTGGGTCTCCATGCTGGCTTACCCGTCACGAGCGCTGCGCGTAGGGGTAACCAGCGCACCAGAGTTCATTCTGGCCAACATCGTCAGGGACCAAACAATGGCGGCTATTTTTTATGGAAAGCCGTTCCAACGGGTATCTGCCACCGCCAGCGGGATGAGGGATGAATTGTTTAGTCGTGACGCAGCCCGCATGTATAACCAGATGGGCGGCATTATGGGCGGGGAGAATGTTGCAGCCTTGCGCGACAGTGCAATGAAGCACGATCTCGATGCACTCCGTAAGAAGGGCTACTTTACCCAATATCTTGGAACCAAGAACCCGATTGAATTCACAAAGGGACTGATGGGCTTAACCGAGGTCAGCGAGACTGCTACCCGTATAGGCTTGTTTCGAACCTTTTACGACGAGGCGAAAGGACGGGGACTGGCCGACTATGAAGCAGCCTTTGAAGCCGCTTGGCTTGCTCGGGACCATATCGACTTTGACCGCCATGGGTTTCAGATGGTTGGCTTATCCCGTGTAATACCGTTTCTCAATGCCAGCCTACAAGGCCTTGATAAGAGCGTTCGCCAGATGGTTACGCCACTGGCCAAGAAGGCAATGGGGCAGATCTTGAACGCCGAAGAAGAAAGGGCGCTGCCACAGGCCGCCTGGGCATGGGTTCGCCTCTCAGCGTTGATAACAGCAGGAACCGCGCTCCACGCTATGATGCGTCAACATGACGAATATCACGAACTCAATGAAACAACCCGAGCCTCCCACTGGATGGTCAAGTCTGGAAACAAGTGGACGGCTATTCCCAAGCCGTTCGAACTTGCAGTGTTTCTCAACATTGGGGAAGCAACCTGGGATGCTGTTATAGGACAGGATCCGACAGCGTTTGAGCGCTGGCAAGCCGGAGCGCTTCAGGCGACATTGCCGCCCAATCTGCTTGAATCCAACCCCTTGGTGCGCACCTACTTCGAACAGAAAACCAACAAAGATTTCTTTACTGGTGCAGATATCATCCCACAGGAACTGCAAGGCCTTGAACCCTATTTACAGCAAACAGCAGCAACATCGTCTCTTTCAAAATTGCTTGGAAAAACTTTAGGCTGGTCGCCAATCCTGACAGACAAGATCCTGGTCAATTTTGGCGGCGGTCTCGGTCGTTCCTTGCTTTCCATTTCCGACCTTGCCAGTGACAAGCCTGAGCAATCAGCAGATGATTGGCCCTTCCTACGCAGGTTCATCAAATCGGCGTCTAAGGGGGCGAGATCCGCTAACAAATTTTGGGAAAAAGTATCCATCACAACAGGGACATGGGAAGCAGCTTCACGCAGTTATGATGCCATGTCCGAAGGGGCTGAACGAGAAGACTATTTGGCAAGCCTGACTGAAGAACAACGCGTCTACATAACCGCAAAGCATATGGAGGGAAAAGCTTCTCAGGCGAAGAAGCTTCATCCGTTTGATCGTGCGAGAAGAGCCATTCTTGCAATATCGAAGCTTCGCAAGGATTTGGTAGATGACACAGTTACAGGAGCTGAGGGCGATATTTCCGGGATCCCTTCCAATGATCGGGGGGCCATGGTCGACATTTTGGCGTCGATCCAAGTGGAAGAGGCCAGAAATGCGCTTGTTATGCTCAATGAGCCGGGATGGGAGAAGAGAGGCATTGCGGATATTTCCAGCCACTATCGCGAGCTGGAAGCACTTAATCCGCAAATCCTGTCAGTGCTCGCAGATCGCTATGCAACGGCAGGGGTAGTTCCCTTCGAAGCAGTAGAGCAGGCATGGCCGGACTATCGCAAACGCCTGCTGGAAGATGGATCTGCAGCACCTATGGGGGATTTTGTGGCAATGGCCAAACATGAGCGCGAATTGAATGGTCAGCGGATTAAACGAAAAGCCAAAGCCGTTGTCCCAGGTTTACGCAATTAGGCCACATCTTCCAGCGCATCAATAACAGCCTTGGGATTTTTATCCAGAACGCGAAGCAGGGTTTGTGCCGGGCCACTCACTTGGCGCTTGCCTTGCTCCCACTTGCGATAGCCCGATAGGCTCATGCCAACCAATGGTGCCATTTTTTCCTGTGACAACCCGATTTTTGCACGCACTTTAGCTGGATCAGGGAAATAGTGAACGCGTGTTCCCGGAACATCTTTGCCTTGTGCATGAGCAGCGGCTTGCTGCATGGCTTCGATAAGGTCTTTTCCAAAATCGCTCATTTCTCACTCCTTGCTGCTTTCTTGATGATATCAGCCAGTTGCGTCAACACTTTCTTGGTTTTGGGATCAAGATCTTCTTTCTGATTTTTTGCATAGGCGGCCAGTGCGTAGAGGGGAACGCGTTCATCGTAATAGAAATAGATAATTCTTGCCCCACCTCTTGTGCCTCGTCCTGATGCCGCAAAGCGCAATTTGCGAATACCGCCAGTGCCTGGAATAACACTTCCTGCCTCCGGATTTTCGGCGAGAAAATTGATCAATTCCTGCTTTTCAGTCTCATCAAACAGCTTTTCTGCCTGCTTAATGAAACCTGCTATTTCAACGACGGTAATCATGATCGTTTTAGTAACCCAATGGGTTACATTTGTCAATAATTTATATTTGGCTGAATGAGTGCGCGGTTGACCGGAGCTGGCTCGGGCGATCCTGATAGAGGAGTAATTCGCTTGGGATCGCTTTCATGTCTGCTGAAAACTCAATCTCTGAAGATGACCGATATCTGGAATATCCGGCCTTTGACGGGCAGGTCAGATTTTCTGTCACCTTTAAATTCCAACGAGATGAAGATCTCGAAGTGGCTATTGTCAAACAGGATGGTACATCCTCCATATTGCGATTGAATGTCGACTATACGATATCCGGAGCGGGTGAAGATCTTGGCGGTGCGATCACGCTCGCAGAAGGTGCAGAGAAAGACGTTGTCTATAGCATTCGGGGCGATGCCGAATATAACCTCTATCAGCGCCTAACCAGCGCCAATTACTCCCCATCGACAATCAACGCCATTTTTGAACGATGCCTCATATGGATCATCGAGCAGGATCATAATTTCAGGGAAAAGCTGGCGCGTTCAATCCTGCTCCCTCAGTCTTTGACCGAAGCAGAACTCCAAGAGCTACAGGAAAACTTCATTACAATCGGCAACAACGCAGAAGCGATTGTAAGCCGGATACACGAACGCTATTTGACCGAAAGCTCGGACGGTCACTTTGATGCGGCAGGCCGGTCTATCCGCAACCTGCCAGAGCCAACCCAGGAAGACGAAGCGGCAACATTGGGCTGGGTTCTCAAGCGTTCTGCCATTGCTGGCCCGCAAGGAGAGAAAGGCCCTGACGGTGATCAGGGACCAGAAGGACCAACGGGGCCGGTCGGACCTCAAGGCCCAATCGGCCCGAAGGGTCCGGAAGGGGATCAGGGAGAGCAGGGGCCAATCGGTATTCAGGGGCCACAAGGTAAGCGCGGCCCGATAGGACCGGAAGGCCCGGCCGGAGAGCAAGGACCACAAGGGATGGTAGGCCCACAAGGCCCGACGGGACCGCGTGGTCCTGAAGGCGTGCAGGGTCCAATTGGTATCCAGGGGCCGCAAGGCCCACAGGGCGCTGAAGGTCCGATGGGCGAAAGCTATGAAGTCGATAGCATGGGGCTCATCGCCAATCGCGCCGAATATGACACCAAGCCATACATGTGGTCGTTCCTGGCAATTGATGAAGGTAAAATCTACTGGAAGCGATCCAACGAAATTGCCCATTGGACCGATGGCATTGCCTTCGGGCGTGGCCCAACCGGTTCACAGGGACCACAGGGGCCGCAAGGTGTCAAAGGCGAGAAGGGGGATCTTGGCCCTCAAGGTGAAGCCGGACCTCAAGGTCCACAGGGGATAGAAGGCCCAACCGGCGAAACAGGACCGCGTGGCCCAGAGGGACCGGAAGGCCCAATCGGGCCACAAGGTGTTGTCGGCGCACAGGGGCCACAAGGCATTCAGGGCGTCAAAGGCGAAACCGGCCTTCAGGGACCGATAGGCCCGAGCGGCCCGACTGGCCCGCAGGGGCCTAAAGGGGATCGTGGCGCGACCTGGCGCGGCAGTTGGTCAGCGGCCATGGCCTACGTGGTCAATGAACTGGTTGAATATGACGGCTCGACCTACATCGCCCTTGCATCCTCATCCAATGTGGCTCCAACAGGATCGCTTGGCACCAAATGGGCTCTCTTTGCAGAAGCAGGATCGGCCAGCAACCACACCCATGATGACCGCTACTATACCAAATCGATCGCTAATGGACGCTATCTGGGCAAGAGCGCCACAGCAGCCAACGCTTCAAAGCTTGGTGGCCATTTGCCAAGCTATTTTGCAACGGCAACTAGCCTCGATGACTACTACAACAAATCCACCTCAGATAACCGGTATCTGCGCAAGGGAGCAAAGGCCGCAGACAGTGACAAGCTGGACGGGAAGCACGCAAGCGCGTTTGCTCTAAAGAC
>NZ_FOVR01000003.1:0-125811 GCF_900115225.1 Cohaesibacter marisflavi
GTCTTTAGAGCAAACGCGCTTGCGTGCTTCCCGTCCAGCTTGTCACTGTCTGCGGCCTTTGCTCCCTTGCGCAGATACCGGTTATCTGAGGTGGATTTGTTGTAGTAGTCATCGAGGCTAGTTGCCGTTGCAAAATAGCTTGGCAAATGGCCACCAAGCTTTGCAGCGTTGGCTGCAGTGGCGCTCTTGCCCAGATAGCGTCCATTAGCGATCGATTTGGTATAGTAGCGGTCATCATGGGTGTGGTTGCTGGCCGATCCTGCTTCTGCAAAGAGAGCCCATTTGGTGCCAAGCGATCCGGTTGGAGCCACATTGGAAGAGGATGCAAGGGCGATGTAAGTAGAGCCGTCATATTCAACCAGATCATTGACAACGTAGGCCATGGCCGCTGACCAACTGCCGCGCCAGGTCGCGCCACGATCCCCTTTAGGCCCCTGCGGGCCAGTCGGGCCGCTCGGGCCTATCGGTCCCTGAAGGCCGGTTTCGCCTTTAACGCCCTGAATGCCTTGCGGCCCCTGAGCACCGACAACACCTTGCGGCCCGATTGGGCCTTCCGGTCCCTCTGGGCCACGAGCCCCTGCTGCGCCGGTCGGCCCCTCTATCCCCTGTGGACCTTGAGGTCCGGCTTCACCTTGAGGGCCAAGATCCCCCTTCTCGCCTTTGACACCTTGCGGCCCCTGTGGTCCCTGTGAACCGGTTGGGCCACGCCCGAAGGCAATGCCATCGGTCCAATGGGCAATTTCGTTGGATCGCTTCCAATAGATTTTACCTTCATCAATTGCCAGGAACGACCACATGTATGGCTTGGTGTCATATTCCGCGCGATTGGCGATGAGCCCCATGCTATCGACTTCATAGCTTTCGCCCATCGGACCTTCAGCGCCCTGTGGGCCTTGCGGCCCCTGGATACCAATTGGACCCTGCACGCCTTCAGGACCACGCGGTCCCGTCGGGCCTTGTGGGCCTACCATCCCTTGTGGTCCTTGCTCTCCGGCCGGGCCTTCCGGTCCTATCGGGCCGCGCTTACCTTGTGGCCCCTGAATACCGATTGGCCCCTGCTCTCCCTGATCCCCTTCCGGACCCTTCGGGCCGATTGGGCCTTGAGGTCCGACAGGCCCCGTTGGTCCTTCTGGTCCCTGATCACCGTCAGGGCCTTTCTCTCCTTGTGGGCCAGCAATGGCAGAGCGCTTGAGAACCCAGCCCAATGTTGCGGCTTCGTCTTCCTGTGTCGGTTCTGGCAGGTTGCGGATAGACCGGCCAGCCGCATCAAACTGCCCATCGGCGGATTCATGCAAAGTCTTCTCATCGATCTGGCTGGCAACCTCTTGCTCAACCCAATCTTTGTTTGTTGCATCCGCTCCCTTTTCAGGAGAGGCGACATTTTCAAGCCTAAAACCACGCGCATCGAACGCGGCCACATCATCATTCACCCCATCAGGAATAATCAATGCCCGCTCAACTTTACTCTTGAGCACTTGAGCTATGATGGTCAGGCGATCAAGACCGCGCTCGATCAGATTGAGCGCAGCCGCCCCACCGCCAGCGTTGGGCAAGTCTAGCAGCTGCACGACTGCGGGGTCGATTTCTCGGATGACACTCACGCCATCATCTGGCGCTTGTGCAAATACAACGGCGCCACCCGTTGCATTCCCCGCTCCTTCTACGGTGAAGCCACTTGTAGCCCTCACACCATCAAGATAGACGGCAATGTCGGCGTTCCGGTCAAACTTGGCTTTGATGACAAACCGCTTCGTCATCCCGTCGCCGGTAGCCTCCCATCTGTTTTCTTCGTTGGTTACTGCCATTCTTCAGTTCCCATAAAAAAGGCCCGCCTAAGCGAGCCTGTTGCACTAACTTTGATTGTAACTCTCAGCGAACCGCATCTTTGAGCGGAGGCAAGATGCCATATTCCAGCACAGACCGGACAAACGGCAATGTGCTAAAAGGCACCAATCGCCGGATTGCCGTTATATCTCCTGGCGTCAAATCACCCTGATGCATCGCATAGAGCAGCCGGGCAAAATCTTCCGCAGGCCCCATCGAGGGGCCAAGCATCGAAGAGACAACATTGCGCGAAGCATAGCGCGAGGCCCTTCCCGACTGATCCCGATCAGGAAACGCTTTTTGCAATCCACCATAGATCCCAGTACCACCCACTTTCTCATAAGTGTTGTTCAATTCGAAAAACACCGTCATCAAGCCAGATCGGTCGATCCCTTCAGCAATCCATGTTCCCGGATTATCCGATAGGTCGCGATTGCTCTCGATATTTTTCAAGGCAGAGACCGCAGCGCCAATAGTCGTAGCAAAGACCATGCCCGCCGTAAGGCTCTTTGCATCTTCCTGCATGCCCCGCATCAAAACCCTTTGATGTGAGGCAAGCCCGAAGCTCTTGAACTGAAGCAATAGGCGTCCCGTTGGCGTGTGAGCAAAGACAGGCACATCACCAATACCTTTGGTCACAATGATGGAGTCAACATCCTTATTCAACGCTGCCCGAAACATCCGAACGGCATGCTTGCTTTCCCACTTCTCGGTGGTGGCCACCCACACTCCAACAATCTTTTCAGCATGGCGACTGAGTTCCTTTTTCAAAGCCGAGCTGGTTGCCTCGTCGATCCCCAGATAGGCCATGTAGGACCGCTCCTTGCCATCGAGCTTGGTGATATTGTGCATATTCTCAATCAGCCTATTTTGCGTCATGACCGAAGCGACCGATTTCATGAAGTCATCCCAATAGGTCAACCCGTTAACCTTCGAAAAGACGCTCGCTGCATTCTGCATGAAATTCTCAAACGGAGAGAATTGCGCATAAGGATCGGCAATTTCACTCCAGTTCGCCATTCTCGATTGGAGTGTTTTCTCGACCACAGTCCCGGCAAGATGAGCCTCTTTAACGGACATCTTCCAAGCCTTGCGGTGCGCCATCAAGGGCTTGATCCCGTCTTTCATGTAGCGGGAGAGGCCATGCACCATCATCGGGCGCGCAATATCCGGCAAACTGGAAATGCTGACGCCCCCAAGCGCTCGCGTGTAGTTGAAGATATTTGCCAGATTCACGATCCGCGCAAATAGCGTTGCCTGTTTGTCCGGCTCGAACTGGCCGCGCAGGAGATCCCGCATCGCATTGATATCAGCAAGATCGCTCTTCTCGCGCTTGCTCAAAGCCTGCCTCTTCTTGGGATCTGTTTCAAGAGCCCGGAGCTTCTCGTAATCATCCGAGATTTTCGTGACCAACCCTTCCATGTTGGCACTTCCGAAGTTTCGCGTCAGCTCAATATCGGCAGACATGACCCGTGCATAGCGTCGCGCAACTGCTTCAACATTGTTCTCAAGCCAAGGTTCAAGAATTTTGTCATCAATATCAAACGTTCTGGATTTCATTGGCCCGCGCTTGCTCTCCGGCAAACGCTTCCGGAACGCTGTTAAGCCCGTTTCTTCTTCCAGATCTGGCCGCCCTGTAACCTTGCGCCAGATGCTCTCCACGACATGTTCAACCTCCTCTTCCAGCTCCATTTTTGAGAGATCGTCAAAATCAATATCGTCTTCAATCAGGGGTCTCTGACCAACAGCCCCCTCTATCTGAGCCAGCCTTTCTTGCAGTTTGCCAATTCGCATTTGCATCTGATGTTTTCTCGCATCGACAAACCGGCGCAACACGCTTTCAGTGGTCAGATGCTCTTTGACATTTCGAAAGCGCTTGAGTGGATCCTTTTCACCAACATTGATATCCAGCTCATCCAGTGCGCGGATCAGATCATCATAATTGTCCGCAGCCTGGGCCAATTCCTCATCCACTTCACGCACCACACGGCGCATTCCCGAAAAGTCATCGGACAGAGCATCAAGAAACTCGGCCACGGTCGGACGATCAGGAGACCGGATAAAGCCTTCTTCCCACGCCATGCGGGCTGCTGTGTCCAGATCCCAACCGCCCTCCTTGCTCATCGTTTCACGGCGCGTCTTCCTCAGAAAGCCCGGCTGGCTTTTATGATTGATCCCCAGCGCTACCAATTCACCATCAGGATCATAGAGGCCACCCCGACGCCGCAGGAACTGCATCAAGGTTTCAGGCTGCTGTGGTCGCGGTCCTTGAACCACATTGATCATGCCTTGCAGATCATCCGGTTCCAGCCCATCAGGAAGGCTTTCGGGTTTGCGCTGCTGGCGTCTCTTGAAAGCTTCTTCTTCCCGTAGCTGGTTGACCTTCAGCTCCTGAATTTCCCGGTCTACATCTCCAAGGCGTCGGTCTCCGGCTGCACGCGCCCTTCTGATATCTTCCCGAACAGCACCATTGGCCCAGTCGCGCACCATCCGCTTGAAGCCTTCTTCATCAGCTTCAATTAGCGGCTTATTATAGACGCGAGAGAGATAGGAAATCGCGTTGGCTGGCTGGACATCTTCGGGTAGAAGCCCGGCCTGAATAGCCATGTCCTTTAAAGGATCAAAGACTTTTTCACGCCAGATCTTTGCCGCTTGCTGAACATGAGGATCGCCATCGGGATCAACATCACCGCGCCGCATGGCCTTTGCTACGCGTTCGGCAAAGTCAGCCTGGTTCAATTTCCCCCCGGCTCGGCGGTACGCCTTATAAGCCCCCTTATATCCTTCCATGCCTTGGGCCAGCGCCCCACGGTCCCACTCTTTGATGGCGGTTTCCACTGACAACATGGACGCATGTCCATCCAGATTCTTTTTCAGATAGATCGGGTTCTCAACCAACTTGGTAACAGCGTCCCGAACCACAGGACTTGGCGATTGAAGGCCGCGCAAGAGCGGATTGGAAAGTGTCAACTTGGCAAGCTTCTGCGCTGTCTTTCCGGCAATCGTGTTATTTTCGATGCTCTCGATTGTGTTGGCCGCTGCACCAACCGAGCTATTGCCGTTTACATATCGCGAGATCTGTTCGCCAACGTCTTCACCGTCAACATCTCCCTTGTAGATGTGGCCCTGCAATTCCATCGCCAGGGAATTGATCTGATGGTTGTTGAGATACTTTGCCATACCACCACCAAGCAAGGCCCCCAACAAGACAGACCCGCCAATGGCCGCGGCACTTTCACCAGCACTCCGGTCAATCTGGAACTGATTAAGCGCCACCTCATCAATGGCGGCAGCAGTGCCTGTCCAAGCACCAATCGAGAGGGCTGACTTGCCTGCAGACAAACCTAGTTTGCCTGTTTTCACCAAAGCCCCGCCAGGGAGAAGTGAGGTGGGCGACAACAACCCTGCACCGAATTGGGCAACAAAGCCGAACAATCCACTGGCTGCCAATGTTCTTTCATCGCGCTGCTCCTGCTGGTATTGATCCATCCAGATATCGAAGCTCTTCCGATTGCGAATATGCATCACATCATCAAATTGCTCATCTGATAGACCAGCGTCCATTGAGGCTTGGACAATATCAAACCCTTCCTCAGATTTGTCCGGGTCATAATAGACCGAGTTTCTAAGGTCTGTTACATAAGCCGCGATTGGGCTCTCAGACCGCACACTAGCCAAGATTGTATCAAGCCCCGAAGGGCTCTCTTGATCGCTACCACGTCTCTCAGGAGGCTTCACCAACAGATCTTTATGAAAGTCCTGTGCTTCGATTGGCTGCATATTTTGATCAAGCAACGGCATCACTGTTTCCTTCTCTGTTCATATTCACTCAACAGCCGCGCACGCTTTTCATCTTCTTCAAGCCTCTTGGCTTCTTTCTCTAGCCTCTTTGCATCAGCCCGATCCAACTGCTTCTGCCGTCTTTCATGCCTGTTTCTGGACGCACCTCTTTCGGCCGGGCCTGATGGTAGATCTTCAATTGCTTCAGTCGGCAGAGCGATAGGCCCATCAAGATACCTGTCCAGAGATTTTTCTCGACCGATCAGATCGTCTTCATTTTCTTGAGGATCTTCTTTAAGCGCTTCTCTGCGGTTTTGCCGCCGTTTCTCCAACGCTGCTTTCTCATCAAACTGGAAATAGGCCGGGGTTGTCTGGATGTAGTCCTGGCCGTCTTTACCCTTGAGCCGAACCACAAGCCGGTATTTCGGCTTCCCTGCCCGGATTTCCGCTTCTGCCTCACTATCCACCACAAAGCCGATATCTTCGCGCTTGATGTCTGTTCCAAAAACTTCGGATGCATCCGAGGCGGCTTGTTCCGCGACCTCTTCAATGCTGCCGCCATGGGCGATGAATTGCGCATAGACTTTTTCAGGCGGAAACCGCATCACGGCCTTGGAACCATTGATTTCAGTCACCCCGTAGAGGCCGGTCGGGCCAACCAGATCCTGTTTCGCCAGATATTGCGACAGCTCCCAATCGCCCGTATCAAGAAAATGCTCGGTGACTGCATCCTTGTAATCACTTTCAATAGAAAGGCGCTGCCCCTCCGTGAAGCCAACATCCGGGTTACCGAAGAAGCCGCCGAACGCACTGGCGACTTCTTTCTTACCCAGAGTCGCGAGGTATCCGGTCTTGCCATTGAGCAGCTTTTCGCGTCGGTCCCGTTCACGCTGGAACTCTGGGGTCAGACGCTGCATATAGCGGGCCGTTGCCTTTTCCGGCGTCATACCAAGATGATTGACATAATAGTCATATTCCCGCCCCGCTTGAGCCAGAGGGGAACCACCATCACGCGCCTTAAGCTCGACTGCGTGATCCTTGGCGATAAAGGCTGCGATCTCCAACCCGTTTCTGACCTTGGAAGCATCATCAGAGACTAGCATTTGGCGCATTTCCGCAATCGCTCCTTTCGGAACAATGCCTTGTTGATCAGCCAGTGAGAGAACGAAGGCCATCGAGGCTTTGCGTGTTTCCTCATCACTGCTGCTCATGCCTCCAGACGCCTTGGTTTGGTATTTGTACAGATCATCAATCGCCTTTTGGTCTTCGCTTAGAAACGGATTAAAACTCTCCGGATTGGTCTTGAGCCGCTCGGCAGTTGCATTAAGAGCAATCTGTTTTTTGGTATCGGCTTTTACGCGCCGGATCAGTGTTGCTTTCTGGTTCTCCGTCATAACCTTGTCAGCGTTGATATCCTCAAGGCTCACCACATCCCCGTTAGCCACCTTCAGATCCAAAGCATTAAATCGCGTAAGTCCTTCCTTTGTCTTCTGGCTGTCAGCAGCAGAAATCGCCTTTTCTGTTAGCTGTCCCCATTGCCCCATGCCGGAGGCTGGATCAGCGAGAACGGGCGCCCCTTCGGCCTTGTGCAAGCCCACACCATCGGTCACGATCTGGCCACCATCACCCGCGCCAACCGCACTGGCTGCGTTCATGGCATTGGCAAATGAGGCATCAGAGATCTTCTGCAGCCCCTCCCAGGTCGTATCATTGCCAGAGCCGCCAAGACCAGCTCGCACCTTGTCATAAGCGCCCGCCTCCAGATCAGCCAACAAGTCTCCACCAGTCCGGGCCTTATAATCCCTTTGAGCGAGCCACCACGCCGCCCGGTCCTGATTTTCAGGGCTGAAGTCTTTCAGGCCAAGCGCCTTGGCTGCCTCATCCCATGTCCCGGCCAAGAACTGATAGCGACCGGCTGCAGAGCTGGTCTTTCCCGCATTGCGCCCACTATCGATAGGAATGGACTTGCGCGGATGATCCCCATAGCCATCAAAGGAACCACCACCATAAAGCGTGTTATAGTCCGCCCCTTCTATGCCAGGAGCGGAGATAACACTCAGCAGCCTTTGCGCTTCACCGGGCAACTCCGTCGCGGTTACTGATCCATTGCCAATCGTGGTGTCCTCTGCATCCCACTGTTTGGCCAATGTCCGTGCGTCTTCCACCCGCCCCGCCAGAGCAAGCCCCTGCAAAGCTTGACCACGCAGCACCTTGCGCACATTCTTCAGGGCTTCTGACTTCTTCCAATCAGGCAAACCTGTCTGGTTGATACTGGAGGCCAAAAGACTCTCGGTCTCTTCATAACTGTCCGGATTTTGCAGAACACCATTTTTGAGGCGATCTGCCATGTCACTGATACCGTCGATATAAAACTGATTGCGGCGGGCAAATTGCTTACGAGACGCTTTCTCTGCCACATCCCCGCGCAACGCTTCCAATTTGGGCGCATAGGCGGCCTGCATGGCTGGCGGCAGGGTATCCAGAAACTTCTTGGACTGTTCCCCGAAGTCTGCCAAACGCTCATCGGCAAACTTGCCACCATCAGAAGGCATCGTTTGTTCTGCCTGCAACATGGACATGTTGAGGTTATTGCCAAGCTTCACAAAGCCCTGTTGAGCCTTGAAGCCCATCAATTTAGCTTGCTGCTTCTCATACAAGGTTGAGAAATCTGCAACCGCATCAACGGCCCGATTGATACCTTGGGCCAACATGGGCGAGTTGCTTATGCGGGGCATTGTGCCTGCACCGGTATCAAGCCTGCGACCGGCATTCACTTTCTGAAGTTTCATGCGTAGGCACCTCCACCCATAAATGTTTGGCTAACCCCTTTGATGATGGGAGAAATGGCACCAAAGACACCACCCGCCATGGCTTGCCTTCCCTGCATACGGCTAACATCCGCTTGCATTTCATAATTCGTGGCGTTCACCTCTGCGCCATAGCGGATCGCCTGCACATCGAGCGCACCTTCAACCGCGTTGTCGGTAATGACATCGGCTGGCGTGCCAACCAAAGCCAAACCATTGGCAAGCGCCGTAGCCCTGTTCTTGCCAAGCGTGCGGGTCAAAGCCTTATCCTGAAGACCAGCCTCATACTCACCCCGGTCACGTTCCATTTGAGCCTGCCGGTCATAAACCGCAGCCTGGGCATTGGCCGACTGCGCGGCCATAGCTCCTTGCATCACCGAAGCCGCAGCCCCGACAATTGCACCAACAATCGCACACATCCTAAAGGTCCACCGTTGTTTTGATTGCCCTGATCCGGCAAGGCAAAGGCTTGTCTGACCAGAAATGAAATGATCCGGTATCGCTCCATCCATCTTGACTGACGGAGAGCAAACCGGTCTGTAAACGCACAGAATTGGAAACCAGTTCGTCGCCTTCCATTGGCGTCAAATCTTCGAATTCACCCGTCTCCATCGCCTCGTCAGGCTCACTTTGGGAGACTTGCAAATCAGCAGTCCGGATCACGTCCATACCGATCTGCTGAACATGCTTTCTTTCTCCCATGGATGTCCCGTCTGGCCGACCATCCACAATCTGCAAGGTCTTGCCATGGGCGCGAAAGGGAAACCCGAAATGGATTTTCGAAGCTGTCTGGTCGTTGGGAAGAGCAAACCTATTTCCGGACACCGTTTGACGCGGCATCACAACGCCATCAGCGAGGATCGCGATTTCCTGCCCGTCGAAGAAATCTGGTAGGTTTGTGACTTCATTGATCGGGTCGCCTTCATAGGTCAATCCACAATCCATGAAGAAGCCATCTTCGACCGTTTGATCTTCAAAAGGCGGATCGAGGATTTCTATCGTCCGGACCTCTTGCCCGTTGAGGGTGCGCACAACTTGCAGCCAGACTTCATCGCCAGTCTTGCCCGGTTTGGTGGCCACGGCCTCAACCTTGCCACCGCCACCAAGCTCAACACCGACAGCGCCCACAATCTGTTGATCCCGTTCATAGGTCAGAGCTACGAAGGAACCGTTTTCCATCCTGATCCAGTCGATAGAGTCTGGAAGCTGTTGGAACGCTTGCTCGGCAATGCCAGAGCGAAAGAAGTGTTCATTGACCACTGTCAGATCCGGAGCAATGAACTTATAGGCGCTGGAATCATAGATATATTCATGCAAGTTCCGCCCATAGAAACCGACATAAAGCAAAGCGTCGCCTACCTGAACCGGCCTTACCGCCCTTGAACCATAAGTGGCTTGTCGCTTCTGGCGGCTATTGGTCGGCCCGAACACCTCGGAACTATCGGAAGGCCCGACAATACGGGCACTCGTAGCCGTACCGATGAGCATTTCCTCCCCTTCGGCAATCCAGTTGATTTCATTGACCTGCCCGGCAAGGATTGAAAGATACATCGCATCATCGGCTGAAAGATCGCCAGCATCGCCGGTATATTTGAGGATTTTGAATGCACCGGATTTGGAATAGGCAATACCTTGCGGGTCCGAGGTCCAGTTGGCAAAGGTGATCCGTTCATTGAAATAGCAGACATGTTGTGGCCAGCTGTCTTCCCCCCACCCGTCTATCTGACTGTCAAAGGTGATAGCAGCAAGGCTCCAATCAACATCACCGTTACGCTTTAGTTCAGCCGGCTTGTGAGCCCCATGGACAAGCGTCAACACGTCGCTCGATTGGGTATAGTCAAACGCGCTCAACTGATCTTGGGTGAAGCTGTTGGCTATTTCATAGGCCCCCGATCCATCAGTGGCCTGCAACTGTGCCTTCTCCGAATAGAAACGAATGAAGTCGGTTCCAAACTCCAGCATGTAATGCTGTTTCATCGAAAAGACGAAAGGCACCAGCCGACATGGTGCATTCTGGTTTCTGGCCAGATCGATAAAGCGCGTTCCGGATCGCTTATAGATCCCGCCATGCCGCATCAGGAGATAGTTCCGGCAGATCTCCAGCCCTTTTCGAAACTGCTCCAGATCAGATCTGGAATGCAAATAGGGAGATATCTCTCCTTGCGACATCGTGACTTGAGGAAACTTGACCGTCATCAGTAGAGCGCCTCCAGGGGCGTGTTCTGCTGATCTTCAAGCGCGGTGTTCTTCTCGAATGCGTCATCAAAGAGCAATTGCATTGTTTGCGCATAAGAGTTCTTGCCCGTCACTTTATGCGCCATGCCAAGAGCCAGATAAGGCACCAGGCAGTTGATGAAAAATTGGCTGAACTTCGCCGGATCATCCAGCCGCTTGATGTACCGAAACTTCAACGGCCCGGCATGGTTGGTCAGGACTTCATCACCTTCATACTCGACCACAATTTCCGTACTGTCATCACCGTAAATAGGAATGCCAGAAAGGAAGTCTTCAGGCAGACGATAGGCATAGTCCCAACCGAAAGCCGGTTTCTCGGCAGCTTCCGGCAAGAGCACGCGCGAGCGGGCACAGTTCCAGGGATAAAGGCTCAACAGCTCATTGCGATAGTGCGCATAGTTGGTCTTGAACCATCGCGCATTGCTATTGCCGGTCTGATCGAAGTCAGCAATCGTTTTTTCATTGAGATGACCCAAAGCCAGATTGGCGATGGCCGTATCCGTGTACCCGCTCGCCATGGCTTATTCGCCCCCTTCAAGCAGGGCTTTGGCTTCGGTGATCCAGTCATCATCAATCGAAAGAGCTTCGATCTGTTCCGGGCTGGCACTGGCAAGAGCCGCCAGATCGGCAATGCCACCTTCCATAAGCTTGGTTGCCTTGGCAGGGCCAATGCCGTTGATGCTGGTTAGATCAGACGTAACCGGCAATGGTTCGATATCTCCGGCCAACTCGATTTCAGCCATAACGAGAGCGAACGCTTTGCGGGCTTGCGCGATGTCGTCACCATTCAGCGTAGGATTCTCCATGATCTGCTCAAGCGTCACGGCAGCATTCAGAGCCTCGGACGGTAGCGCTCCGTTTTCTCCAACGCTGTCATAGGCTGCCTTCAGTTCCTTACCGGCCAAAGCAGCCTGTTCTTCACGCGCTTCATCGCGCTTTCTTGCCGCCAGAGCCTTGCGGCGGCGGGCCTGATGGGCTGTTGCACTCATCTACATGTCTCCAGATACGACAAAGGCCGCTCAGAGGCGGCCATTTGTCGGGTTATGATTAAGAGGAAGTCGCGGCTTAGGCAGCGATCTTGTGCTTCAGAGCAACCATGCGGATGTTCTTTGGCTCATACACACGATTCCAGTTGGCACCGTCCGCAATCTGCGCGTCGGTCGGGCTGGTATCGTTGTCAGGAACATTGGTTTCAGTCCAGGCGACACCACGCGGATGCATCACAAAGTGACTGCGGCTGATCAGCAGATCATCGCCCGCGAGTTTGTCACGATCAGTCTCAAGGGCCTCGTCATCTTCAAGAGAGCGTTCCTGATACCCAAAGGCCCCTTCACCAAAGAGCAGCGAGGTATAGACACCACCAACCGGCTGAAGCGCATCGGTGACGATCACGCGTTTGCCCATATAGACAGGCACCCGATCCGTCTTACCTTCAACCGTCTCATATTCAATGGCCTTGTCCTTGGCCAACTTGGCTTCAACAGCCGAGTGCATCAGATAGCCAGTGACATTGCTTTTCTGGTCGCCCAGCTTCTGACCGGCATCAACGCTTGATGCAAAGTCAATAAGCGCCGCACCACCCGCAAGAGCGGTGATATCGTGGGTCAGCACTGCCATAGAAGCGGCTGCAAAAATCCCCTTGATGGTCTGCACAAGGATATTCTGGCGCTGGTCAACCCAATATCCAGCCACTTCCGTTGCAATCGCTTTCATAGGATCATCACCGGCCAGATATTTGGACAGGTCGTTGGATGACCAGGCATCACCCAGCATATGCAGGCGAGCCATATCCTTACCAGCACCGATCTTGCGCGGGACAAGCGGATCATTGTCAGAAAGGCGCTGCGCGCTCAACCCGCTGTTACGCAGGTTCAACCAGAACGGCATCTTGAAGAGGAAGCCGCCACCGGACAGATTGAGCCCGTCAATCCCGTTTGACACGATACCACTGGCAATCAGGGTATCGAGTTTAACCGACTGTTCCAGAACGTAAGGATTGAAAACCTCCGGAACGATCACATCACTAATTTTCACCTTCGCCATAACTTTTATCTCCCGTTACTGACGTTGTTGCGGTTGGTTTGCGGCTTTACGCTTATTTGCGTTTGGCCTTGGCGGCGGCTTTCAATCGTTCCGCCTTTTCAGGGTTTGCCTTGTAAATCTCACCCTGTTTGGTGAGGTTGAACGTGTCGGCATCCCATGGATTTTCATCTGTCTGGTTGTCGCCGTCCAAATCTCCATCTTCCGAGTAGAGTGTTTGACCAATACCCGCGAGCGCCTGGGCAAAGTGCGGCATCAGAACCGCGCCATCTTCGGAAAACACACCGTTGCTCTTGAACTCTTCCATGAGCTTGCCGTCCGGCACCATCTTGCTCAGTGCCCGATTGGCTAGAGCCAAATTTTTGTTATAGCTCTCGCTTCCTTCCTTGCCCCATGCTTTGACAAGAGCATCATGGGAAGCTTCAGCCTTGGCTGTCTTTTCAGCCTCAGCCTGCTTCTGCCCTTCCAGAAAGGCATTGGCTTGAGTGCCGACCGCTTCCATCTGGAAGTCATGTAGGGCTTGCGCCTGGGCAGGTGTTAAGCCGATCTCCTTGGCCTTTGCCTTGAAGGACGTGGCCAGATTTTCATCATACTGGACATTCTCCGGCATCTTCTCAGGCAACGAGAACTGATAGCCGTCTTCTGTATCCGGCACCCCGAGCGCTTTGGCAAAGGCGGCGCGGTCTTCATCGCTCGCATCCTCACCCGGCACCTTGATCATACCTTCAAGGCCCGCCCGCTGAACCTGATAGGCTTTCACAGCATCGTCGGCGCTATTCCATCCCTGCTCTTTGGCAAAGTCGGCAAAGCCTTCTCCGGTCAAACTGGATGCAAAGGCATTTTCTTCTCCCGCACCACCAGCGCCCGCAGAATCCCCGCCGCCAGCACCTTCGTCTTCAGGCGCAAAAGCAATCAAACCACCGCGAATAAGGCTCATAAGTCCTTGGTTCATTTTCAAACTCCTTCTTCTGCCCTGGCCTCTTCAAGAGCAGCCTGTGAAAGGGCGATCCGTTCGCCCCGCGTCATCGTCAAAAAGGAAAAGGCCCGCCCGAAGACAGACCTTTTTCCCTCATTAAATTGTGCTTCCGCATTATCGGGCGGATGATCGCAATAGCGATCCCACCCGCTGAAATTGGCTAGATCCGCCATGATGATTTCAAAATCATCCTTGCTGGCCTTGCCTTCACTAAAGCGCATCCAGGCTTCAACCAGCCTCTTCTTGGCTTGCAGTACGGCCCGGTCTTTACTGGCTCTGTTCCATAAGCGCATTCAACTGCTCCACTGCCGGTACACCTTTATTCGCAACGTCCGCCGCTTGCCCGGCCATTTCGAGACCGGCTTGCATCTGCTGCATTTGAGCCATCTGCTCCTTCTGCTGACGTTGAGCTTCCATTTCCTCTTCGCTGTAGAAGATTTTGCGGGAAGCCCCACGCACATCAGCAACCAGATCACCCACTTCGTCTTCATTAATCCGCTCAAGCAGCTTGGTCTTTCCTGCCTGGGCGAATTTCAAAGCTGTATCGACCACATCATTGGCCCCGATCAGTTCCTCTGTCCGGCGCAAGCGGTCCATCGGAGAGGTTGAGGACGCCCGAATATCGTGGTCATAGATGCTGTCTGGCGCTTCCAGAGCGGAGCCGGGATTAAACGCCTCCTTGCGCTCCAGAATTTCAAGCTCGCGATCCACCTGAAGCGAAGACGACTGCTGGAAGCTTGTGCCGACCGGCCCGAGAAGGTCGCCCTTTTCCTGGGCCCTTTGCAAAACCTCTGTCGCGGTCATCTGGGAATTATCGACCAGGATCTGAAACAGGTTGATATAGTGCATGTCCTGTATCTGGCGGCGCTTTGCCTCCTGAATGGACAGCATGAAACTCAATGCCTGCCCGTTGCTCTCCAACATTGGTTTTGCAAAAAGCGCCCCTGATGGATCAAGATAGCCCTTGTTATTGGCCCCCGGCGCAAAGTTGGGCGCACGCAAAGGGGCCTGCTTGCCATTCACTTTCCCGGCGACCGTGGCGATAGGTGGCTTGCCCTGCTGCGAAACACCACGAGCCACATCTTCTTCAATGATCTGGGAACGCACGATCTCTCGCATGGCCAGCATGACGGGGCTTTCCCCATAAGGACTGTCTGCCCGTCTCACCCAACGATGCACAACATAAGGGAAGGTGAAATAGCCGCTTTCCTTGACAAGCTTCTTTTCACTAACCTCAACCCAGTAGGAGGCAACAGCACTGTCCCGATTGCTTGAAGCAGAGCTGCCAGCTTCTGCCCTTGGCATGGCGGCATGGATAAACTGGAATGACGTGTCTTTGTGCCGTGGATCATTGGCAGCATCGAGCAACTTGGACGAGACATGCTTCTCCCCGAACTTCTGGACCGCCTGTCGCGCCTTGTAATTGACCAGCCTGTAATTGGTATCGTGAATGCCTTGTGCATTCTGCCCAAGGAAACACTCAGCTAGGGGCGCATAGCTGTATTTGAACGGCATCTGCGCTTCACGCGTATGCGCATCCCCGAAGCTTTCTTCCAGAAAGATGACGCCGGTTCCAAGCCCGCATGCAGCCTTGACCGCCATTTCATTGACCGAGGCAAAACCAGCCCTTGGCGTATAGCGCACCGCAAACAGATAGTCGGTCACACGACTGCACCAATCTTCTGCAGCTTCATCCAGATCCGGAGCCAGTGGGTCAACAGATCCCAATCCATGCCACTTGGATGACTGCGGCATTGTCAGGCTCAGAATGCCCGCCGCCAGACGTTCAATCGAATAGATCGCAGTGCCATCAAGCAGCTTCGTTCCGGGCCGTTTCGAGCGCGGCCCTTGGGTCAGAACGCTTTCCGCACTGCCAAGCCGGTTCATACCGGTCACACCCTTTTCATAGGGCAAAGCAAACCGGATGACAGCATCCCATTCACTTTCCCAGGGCAACCGGTCAGAAGCCAATTGCGTTTGGCGATCAAGAATGTCTTGAACAAGTCCCATTTCCTAGGCTCCTGCCTGTCCCAATTTGGTGACTTTCAAATTCTTCCCATAGTCAGAAGCGCCGGACATGCTTGTAAGGATCGTTGAACGGCGCCCCTGTTGCTCCCGCGTCTTGCGCTCCTCTTCTGCCTTGCGTTTCTTGACTTCTTCATCATCCTCAGAAGGAGTTGAGGGCGCTGGCTGTACCTTGGGTGTGGACATAAAGCACATGGTCTATTCCTCGTTGATCCACGCATAGCGATAGAATGTTTCTCCGCCCAAGCCCAAAGAGGGCATGACGGCTTCTCTGTGAGCGCCCAGGCGCACGAGCCATTTATGGGCGCTGGAGTGGGTGGAAAGTGCATCGGCATGAATGCGGGCGATCCCGCTGGCAACACAGGCAGGCTTGACCACATCAAGCATGTAACGGGTTGCGTCGGGAAAGGCGCGGAGCTTGTGCGATGTGCCCCAAGCCCATGCCAAACCAAGCCGAGAATGGAAGAGGCCGACACCGAACGCCAACACCGGTTGACCATCCAGCCAGGCCACATAACGCCACAAGGGCGAGCCCTGATAAGCCATCTCGGCAATCAAGCGATTGTCCGGTTTGTCCATCTGGCAATAGATTTCGGCCTTGTCCTCATCACTCAGATTAGCAGCAACAAAGCTTAGATCGCGCCGTGTGGCCGGTTTGATGACAACACGGTTCATTCTGCAGGTTCCCTGATCAGATCGCTCATCTCATCAGACAGGACTTTCAGCGCACCAAGCATGGCATATCCGCCCTGAGACCCCGCCCGCCATCGACTGCATTTATCTTCCGCGTGATAAGCGATGCAGGCAAAGCCTTGGAGATCACCAGAACGGGCGCAAGAAAGAAGTCCCTCAAGCCGATCAATCACATCTTGCTGCACTTGTCCGGCCAAGGGGACAGGCCCGCCGTTGAGAGAAACCACCTTTTCTTCACTCATAGCCCTACCCCCAACCACAAAAGAAAACCAAAGGGAACCACGGTCAGAATGACACTCACCCACATCAGGCTCACTTCATTGAGCATGTCCGCGAAGTAGGCTGCAGCCACCGCAAGGATGGACACCAGCGCCACCAGAAAATACCGGTGATCAACCGTCACGGCCAAAGCCAGAAAAAGCAAAAGGCCCATCAAATTGATGAGCCTTCCATTCGAAGCGGCACTATAGGCGGCCGCCAATTCGTGCAAATCTTGTTTGTTCATTGCCTATCCAACATCTCCCAGGGCGCTCCATTCGTCCTCTTGTTCATCCATCAAAGGCTTGAGCATGCGATACTGTGCAGCATCCCGTAGATCCCAAGCCATGATCACGGCGTCGGCTTCATCGGTAGAAGATCCGAGACGCTTTCTGGCCTCGTCCTTCTCTTCAATCTGGATGAGCCCTTCATTGGAAGAGCCACCCGATTTAACCATCCAGTGAACCGCTGTCAGTTCAGCAAAAAGCTTCTTGCTCGGAGGCAAAGCAATCTTGTGCTCTCCGTTCGGGTCCAATGCCTCACGGAAGCGCCACCAGAGCCGCGCACGCTCGTTTTTAAACCCTAATGACCAGTTAGACTGCTTCTCTTGCGTTCCCTTTGAGAACACCACGGAGTAGGCCGCAATCTGGTTGTTGGTTTCAAGGTGATCCCGCGCCGAGTTGCCCCAACCGCCCGTACAGTCAATTCCAATATCAGCCCCGTCCCGTCTCTCTTTCAGGATCAGAGCCGCAACAATCGGGCCATTCTTGGTATCAATGCCGCGCTCCGTAGTCAGGCGTGCAAAGCATTCGTTGTACAGCGGTGCCAGCGTTGTCTTGTCGCCGCCCCCTTGCGCCACATCCACCCCCATTGCCCACATGCGACCTTTGAGGTGCGGGTGGTCTTCACTCCAACGCTCTTGCGCCAGCCGTACCCATTCAGACGGGATAACCTGCCAGGCATGATCCTTGCGGGCCAACATGAAGTTGCCTGTCTTGAGCGCCGTGCGAAGAGGCTCTGGCAGCTGGTCTAGCTGACTTCCGTAATCGGTATCGCGCAAGTAGGCATTGTCCGCCAGAGAGGCAGGAACGAAGGTGCGAGACTTAGGCGTTCTTACCTCTCCCTCAATCTCGACCGGTTCTGGTCCATCCACCCATACCGAATGCATCTCTTCTTCATCACCAACGAACACAGCCCAAAGCAGCTGTCCGGGCTTGGCAGGATAAAGCGGATGCATCGGATCGAGCCAAGGCCCGAACCATTCGATCAGATGATCACCATCACCAGAGAGCGGAGGGTTAGAAGCAATCACCACACGGCAGCGCTGATCAGGATCGACCGAGCGAACCCACCCCATCAGGAAGATCTGTTTTTTTGCCTGCTGCTGCGCTCCTTCATCAAAGCCTAGAAAGTCCTTTGGTTGGCCTTGATGGCCCTTCTCTGCTCCCGGTTTCTCCAGGTAACCAAACTGAATGCGTTGCTCTCCATCCTTCCAGACATGATCCGAATAGTTCATCCGGCCACGATCACCGACAATCTCGGCCAAGCGCTCTTCCATCGACTTCGCATCAGAGAGCTTTTGACGGAATATCGCTGACTTCCTGTGCTCGTTGACTGCCAAGCCGAGCAGCAGATCCGAATTGTGCGTCACCAAGTAGTGCTCAGTGATGAACAGAGAGTTCGGATGTTCAACAGCAATGCAGACCGTCGCAGCAAAGCCACAAGGTTCAATGCTCTCCAGTGTGAGCCCCATTGACTGGTAGCTCTTGCCTTTCACGCGAACTTTCTTACGCGGCAAATAAAAAACCCGCTCAGAGGCGGGCATCTTGATCCGGAGCGTGTAGGCTTTCTGCCCTTGCCGCCTTTCGCCTCGATAGGTGAAAGGCGGGTCCTTCTCCCGTAAAGTGACAATCGCACCAAGGGAGCGAGCCAACTCGCGAACATCATCCCGAAGCCGTTCGGAAACCGTGCAGTAATAGACGTCCCCATCTTCTTCAGCCCATCCATCGGTATCCATCAGACCTTGCATCAAAGCAAAGCGTTCTTCCACCGTCCCCAACAGATAAATCCGGGGAATGAACTTATCTTCAGACCGACACCCAAGCAGTCCTAGATCAGCCAGGCCATCATGAGCAAAGGCATTCGGAATGCGATAACTGATCGCCTTGTCTTCTTCTCCATACTCCCCAAGTTTGCATCCAAGCTCATTGGCAACACGCTCAGCGATTTCAGGGTCGGGCACCGTGAAGCGAGCAACACCAGTGCTCAAGCTTCCATCACCGATCAGCACGCCCAACACATACGGCGGCAAAGTGCGACGAACGAACTTGCCCTGTCCTTTAAGGCTTCCAGCAACATTGAAACGGACTGGCGCTGAAATCACAGGGATCTTTAGCCGTGCCCTTCCCTTGCTGTAATGCTCGAAGATCGCCGAAGTGGCCCACTTCTTGGCCCCGTCTTCCCCGCAAGTCAGAGCATTCCCGATCTTGCGGCTTTTTCGGCTGGCCCAGGCAAGCCAGATGTGATCCGCATCGCAGACGATTTCCGAACCATCAGAAAAGGCCAACCGATAGACCGGCTGCTTCCCACGCTCGAACTTGCCAATCACTCGGGTGACAGTGCCATCGGTTGCACACACCGCGCTGCCAATCTTCAGCTTTCCAATTGCCTTCCAACCAAAGGGCGTGAGAACCGGTGTTTCGGGCCTCAGTCCCTTACCGCCCCCTGCCTCGCCTCCATACAGCATCAAGTCTGCCTGAGAATAATAGCCCTCAGTCTGCGGCCCCTCTTGTGGCTTCCAGAGGCGATTGAACAAAGGCCCCAAGGTAGCTTCCAAATCTGCACGCTGTTGCCCGGAGAGGTTTTCAATCCACTCCGTCAGTGCTGCGTCATTGTCAAAGCTCATTTGTCTTTCTTGGCCTTGCTTTGCGCCATCAACTCAATGATAGCCGCTTTGATTTCTTCAGTAGACCGAGGCTTGGCCGTTGCGCCTTCCTCGTCAGCGTCTTTCACCAGCACCATTTGTGCAGGAACCCCGTATTTCTTGGGCTTCAGCTTGGCAGCTTCCCATTGGCGAGCCTCAATCCGAAGCTTGGAGCGCGTCACATGCTCATGATCAACAACCGTGATCACATCCCCGCTTTTGGTCTTGCGTTCCATCCAGTCATTGGAACCATCGTCTGCAATGTCGATGATCTCATCAAGCCGCGTCTCTAGACGAATATCACAAGCAAGCGTGTATTCCTTCTGCTTCTCGGGATCTTTGGCCAATGCCTTGTAAACAGTTGCCGCCTTTGGCATACCCTCTCTCTTGCAGATGCTATTGAGACTCTGGCCTTCCATAATCTCCGCCAAAATCTCCTGCCACTTGGCCTTTGAAAGAACATAGGGCTGTCGAGGCTTTTTCGATTTGTTTTTCTTTACCGTCATAGTCCCGATTTACCGCTCAAAACTCAAACTCACAGCACAAGCAGAACTACTAATTTGCCACCAAGGCACGAACGGCGGCGTCCTTTGCTTCCAGCAATTTACGCAACGCTGTTATGCGTTCTGGATTGCGTGGCAACTCATCGATGACCCGTTCAGCAGTCTCGCGAAATGGTTTGCGAACTGCCCGTAACTGCTCCGGCAAATGTGAATAGCAAGAAAACTGCATGATATGTTCTTCATGGTTGTTCATTATTCTCTCCATAAAAAAAGGCCCGATCCTTAGATCGAGCCCTAGTAAAGGTGGCAATATCAGAGCCTGTCGCGATTTTAAAATTATTCAGCACCGCCCTACTAGACCGACGACTGAACAAAAGGTGTGGTAGTTCCTCATCCTACCTAAACGACATGAAGCAATGGCTCCAAGCGCTCCGAGAGATACCAATCCTCCGATTCACCAACCGCGACCTTTATGATAATACCGAGACCGGCATCCTGCACCTCAACTATAGTACCGACCCCATCAAGAAATTCGTTCGAGTTCTCAAAATCGCGAATACGAACTTTATTTCCTATTTTTAGTCGTCGCAGAGCCATCGTAGTAAAGCCTTATCTGTTCAACACCAGTCGTGCCTCACCCAGTTAACTCAGATAAATACCAATGACTGTCTAGTTCACTGAATTACCAGCTCAAAGCCTGATCAAGATCTGGTGGCGGCACTCAACACGAGTATTCCATTGATATGTAGATGATGCCTAAAGTAAGGCAATTGAACCCACTGCGGCTTTTTCGCGCGTGTGCGCGATAGCTATCAACTTTTGCACCAGGACCGTCGACTTTACTCTGCGAATCTGCCCTACTCTCGCTCCCCACATATGGAGAACAAAATGAGAGATAAAACTAACACTGCGAAATCCTCAAAAGAGGAGGTCGCATATAAACTTGCGCAGCAAATTTTCAGTTTTGAAGCAGCAAATAATGTTGCTCCCAAAGGGGATGGCAAGGCGTTTAGAGAGTATTATCTCGATCTATATGCAGAATGCCTAGTGGCAACGGGAGGTTCTACCCGAAGAAAAACCTAACCTCTTACAAACTTTTCAATCGCTGTTGGACACTGAACCAGCTTGTCTTTTGACAAAGGAGTTTCTTTTGTAGCAGCGATTGCCAATTCAACGGCCCGTTCTATTCGATCCATCAGTTCTTTTTGAGTGTCCTTTTTTTTAATTTCCTTGAGAGCCATTGTTTACTCCGCATTGAAAAGCAGACGAATGTCACCGGCCAGCACTGGCCGATGGCGAACACCGGTGCAAGGCCTTCCTGTCTGCTCGCCAATCCGGAGCAAGAATTAAGAAACCCGGCAACCGTTTCCGGCTCCGGGCGAAACTTATTCTCTTAACCTACATCACCAAAGGCTGTGGAGCTTAGGGCCGTATTAAAAATTGCTTTGCAAATAAACTCTACCATTTAGTGCAAATCAACTCTTTAGGTGCCCTATGATTTTTGACTCCTTACATCCAGAAGTACGGGACGCATATATCAACTTGCTTCTCATTCCCACACCAATCATTTTCGCTTTGGTGACCGTGCGCATTTTCTTTAACAAATCTCCCGTTTTGAGCTTCACTAACATTCTGTTCTATCTTTTCCTTCCCGCGTACATCGGGACGTGGCTGGCCTTGTCGACCTGCTATTCTCACGAGGGCTTTTGCTCCATAGTTGGAACCAGTCTGTTCGCCCTATTCAAACCTGCTGCTTTTCTCGATTTGCTTCTAAGGGCATTCTTTCCGCCCCTTGCATACGTTATTGCCGCACCAGTGGGATGGCTGTTCGGAGCTTTCTTGCGCTTGTTCAAAAAATCTCCATCGGTTTCTCTAGAACGGCAAAGACGGGTTTTGGGCCGTTAGGCACTCAAAGAACGAACATCAAAAAGCCCGGTGACTGTCACCAGTTCCGGGCGCATTTCTTGATTGTGCCTAAAGGGTGAACCTTGAGTGCCACTCAGGTCAATGATTGCTGATATGGGCCTGTGAATTTCACCAAATCATTCATGATGCCCAAACTACTGAGAATCTTTTCCAATTTCCTTGGCTTTAAAATGTGTCGCGTTTTTTACTCTAGAACTGGGCGACAAGAAAAACCCTAGCGTGTAAAATATCATAGAAGGGAGTTTCCTCATGTCGAACAACGATGACTCATGGTTTAAGGTTTCCACCTTGATTAATCGGGCGCTCTTGCTAACCGGAGAGCGAGAAGAAGGGGCTGTGCTTAGATATCTCCTGGAGAATGCTCATCAAGAAGCAGAGGCACTTAGAAAACGAATTGATATCAAAAAAATCCGTTGTCATTGATCTATCGCTTTAGAAGGACAGCCCAAACTCCACAGCTACGCAATTCAACCCAAGCTGCAGCGTCCGACTTGCATAGGCCTTGGCCTCCCGGCTCACGCCCCCATTCTTGAGCTCTTCTGCCGAGACAACAAAATCAAGAGCTACCACCGTGAGAGCTTCCCCGAAGCCAGCCACGCGCCTGACTACACTCCAGCCCTCTCTTCCCATCTCGATCTCTACAGCTTTCTGGGCCCGCTTCAGAACCTCACCCGCCTCGAGTATATAAACCGTGGCATCTCCCGCCTTACCACCATCGACACGGATCCTCTCCGGGTCAATCGATCCAACACTTTGGTTCATTCCCTCAACGGCTTTACGCACCAGATGAGCTGCCTTGTGCTGCATGTCATCAAGTCGCCCGCGAGCAAACAAGTTTTCAATTGGATCAATCACACGCCTGGTCGCTCTTTCCATGTCCCCGTTGCCGTAGGGGTTCTCGACCATTACACGCTTGAGCGATTTCTCACCCGCAAGCCTGGTGTCGGTTTCAGTCTTGATTTTCCGGGATGGTTGACGTGTCGCCCGTGCCCTTGCCGCCCTATTCTCGGCCTCTGCCCAATCAGTCATTTCACGACAACCTTTCTGGACCATGGAAACGTTTTGACAGCATCATCCGGCGCCTTGAAGGCATTCAAAACGCGGTCAGCGTGCAGTTTTAGGTGGTAGGGGGAAATCTTGATCCGGTGAGCGATAACGCGCAGGGGCACATCAGAGGCCATCATTCGGAAGATATCGGCATCAAAGTTGCCGTGTCTAAGCGCTCTCATGCGCTCGTTGTAAATTTCTTTTGTCTGACGTTTTGTTGTTGTCATGTCCCAAGCCTCGTTCATGCAGGTCTTGGGTGTGCTGGCTTCCGCATTCTTCCGGGCGGGCTTTTTGCCTCTTCCCGATGGGCTAGATAACGCTGGGCACGCCGCTAGCCTGCCAGTTTGTTATCATCCACTTTCTTCTGAGGCCAGCGTGTTCGCTGGTAACAACCCAATTTCCTGTGATCTTTGTTGAAGCTTGCAAAGATCGCGCCTCCTTTTGCCCGGCTCCAAGCGGCCCACTCCGGCGATCCCTTTTCAATAAAAACGAATTGGCCTTGATTGGATTTCTGAGCAGCTTGCTCGTAACTCTGCCAGCGTTTGTTCCGCAAATAGGTTTTCAAATAAACCTTCGGATTGTCCTTCTGGAAGGCTTTGGCGTGCGCCACTGCAAAGCATTTCTCGGGATAGTCCAGGTTTGCCCATGGTCGCTTGGTTTGCTCGAAGCTATCGCCCAAACGCAATTCCCATTTTTCACAAAGCTCTTTCCAGTTTTTGTCAGCCAGCGCAGCGACACCCCCCGCCTTGGGGGGTAGGGGGGAAGTAATTGACGGTTTAAATGACGGTTCATTATGGGGGGTCACCATTGAACCCCTCCCCGGTTCACCTGTGAACCCCTCCCCCGGTTCATTTTGAACCCCTCCCCCCTCTGTTTGTTCTTCAGATGTTCTAGAGGGGTTCATTCTGGCCCCCTCTACATCTTGTGCATATACATCGGGGTTATGGCCTACATTTACCCAGTAGTAATTGGTCGCACTAGCACCATTTTCGCGCTCGCGATGTTCTACGGAAAGCAAATTGAGGTCAGAGAGCTCCTTGATAGCCCTCTTTACAGTGCTACGTGAGGTACTAGCTTTTGACGCAATGGTGTCAAGCTTTGGCCAGCAGAAGCCGTCATCATCGGCACTATCTGCCAGAGCCATCAGAACTAGCTTGGTCATGCCCTTCACGCACTGGAGTTCCCAAGCCCATGTGGAGACCTTGACACTCATTGGCACCACCATTTCTCGCCATCAGGCCACCGCCTGGCAAGACCATTCTCGATAAGCCATTCACCTGCATCCACGCCACCGATAGATACTTTCACGAGGACACGCCCATAGTATCCCCGTCCATAGGTGGTCAACTGCATTTCTCCGCGTCCGAGAAAGCCACGTAGTGCCTCAGTGGCCTTCTTAGCTAGCCTACGTTCATTGCGACATTTTCCCCGCACTTCCGGAGTATCTACGTCCTTCAGGCGATATTTCACGCCACCGAGCCAGAAAGTGTCACCATCAACAACGCAAGTGACGCGCTTGCCGGATCCACAAACAGGCATAGCCACCGATGATGTCGCCACACTGAACGACAGAAGCACGATAGATGTTCTCAGCATTTGGCCCTCCCCTCTACGACCGCCATAGCAACCGCGTCTACAAAACGGCCACACATGTTCGCTGACGGAAAGACCAGGGCTAATAAAACCCGATTACCAAGCCCGCTCTGGACATAGCTCATCAACAGTATCGAACGATGTGCCTTCTCTATTCGGGGTTCAGGACAAGACAGCCAACGTTCACAAGCATCTGAAAGGCTCTTGCAGAGAACATATTCCCTATGGCTGGTCTCTTGACGAAATGGCCTCTCACCTATCATTTTTCTCGCCTCCCATTCTCCAATCATGGATCTTCCTGAAGAGTGCTATTGCTGCATCTCCAAGGGGCAGTATGTCTCCTAGGTGATGAGTGTAGACCGATCCAACATCAACGCCTGCTTCTGCATCAATTAGCTCTTGGCATGCGTCGAGAAAATGCTGGTTGTTGATCAAGCCAATCTCATTGGCCCTGATGACAAGTCCTGGATAATAGACCTTCATTGAAACCACCCCCGCACAGGAGACAACGTTACATGGTTGTTCAGATTCTTACCGACCGAATAAGCAATCTGTGGGCGCCCTTTCGAGTCGTGTTTGCGCTCTATGCTCCAATTAATGCCCATGGAACGTGGATAGCGCAAGGAAGGGGAATGCTTGGCCTTTTCCATCATCTCGCCTCCTGCATGCGTTTGATATTGACGTTGGCCATAACCTCGGCTTCTGCAGCAATGTCCTTTGCGTCAGCAGCTGCCTTCTTGATGTCGCGCCACTCTTCCAAGGTGAGAACACCGTCCGCTTCTGCTTCCAATACCGTTTCGTGAAACTTGGCGCTTTCCTTGACGCTCTTCCGGCACATCGTGAGCAAGGTCTCTCCCTGCCCTGCCTTCCTTTTCACCAGGTCATAGCCATGAACATCGGCAAGCCATGCCGCGAAATGCGGAAAGCCAAGGATCACTTCCATTTCCATCACGATATCAAGCGGCACGATTGCGGGATCTGTTGCATCCTCATACCTCCGCAACTGCATATTCGAAACGCGCGTCACTTTCTCCAGGGCCACGCGCCCTCTATGCGATCCATGGCGCAAGGTCTTCATAAAGCGCGAAGTCATGAGAGAAATGTCTTGCAGGTCTTCCAGCGCTATGAGCCTTTGGCTCCCATCCGGGTTGATAATTGCCGTCATATCCAACCGTCACTTTCTGCCAGAAAGCAGCCGGTGACTGGCTGTTTCTGGCGTGGGATAAAAAACTCAGGCCGTAAAGGCCTGAGAGTTGGAGGGGCTGAGTGAATTGCGGAAGCCAGCACACCTCAAATTCATTGCCCGACTGGCTATATGGGTTGGGGGAAAAAGCCAGTCGGGCTGACGGAATCTTCCAGATCCGCCGCAAACAAATGAAAAGCGGTCAGGAGGAAACCCGCCTTTCAAATGGAGCTGAGCAAACGAACTGCTCATGCTCTGAAAATCGTTGATGACTATGCAGCTGGCGCTTTGTCCTCTTCCGCCACCGATGGTCGCGGAATATTAGAAGGCCATTCGACATTGGCGGGCCAGTGCTCATCAAAGTACAAAAGAGCAGACTGGTAGCGCGCGGTAACGAGATCGCGCCCGTTGCGCAGCGCATCGATCTTGCGTGCATCTTTGAAAAGTCGATTTGACAGCGTTGCGACAGAAATAGAATTCTGTCTGCAAAATGCATCGGCTAGTGAAACTATGTGGTCAGTCATCATCATGGGAAAAGCATAAGTGTTAATTAACACCATTACAAGCGTTTTTTAACGACAACATCAATTGACCAATATGGTGTATTATCACACTATGAACGAAACACTTGCGGACCGAATCCGCGCGCGACTTGAAGAGCTTGATCTATCGATCACGGCAGCAGCCGAGCGCGTCGGAAAAAAGAAAGACCTTTTCTACAATTACCTTCGCGGTCAATCAAAAGAACCGCGCAGGTCTACGCTTACGTTAATGGCAAAAGCGTTAGAAACGTCTCCTGATTGGCTACTTAGTGGCACAGGCCCAAAGGAAGCCACCGACCGCGTGCTTCCTTCAGATCATGATCATTTTTATGAGGAGCAAATTACCTTGCCCCGCATGGGAAAGGTGGCAGCAGGTTTGTGGAGAGAATTTTCCAACACACAAATTGAGCCAGGTGAAGACAGGTCCGTGCTTTCCCCTCACCCAGCCTATCCTCTTAATGTTCAATTCACTGTGCTAGTAGACGGCAACTCGATCAACAAGCGATATCCTCATGGGTCTGAACTTCTTTGTGTTGATATGGCTTCATACGGCATGACCGTAGAAGAGCTGAAAAACAACGATCTTGTTATCATTGAGCGCCACCGAGAAGATGACGGCACTTTTGAGTACACGGCAAAATACGTGTATTTGAACTTCAAATTAAACCGCGTCGAATTCCACCCTTGGTCAACCGACCCAAATTTCCAAAAGCCTTTAGTCTTGCCTGAGCACTTTCGCAATGCGCCCGACAAAGAGCAGCTCATCCAACTCAAAGAATATGAGAATGTGTTTGTAAAAGCTCTCGTTATTGGCGGCTATGCCCCAGCAAAAGCAAGCGGACCGTTTGAATAGCTGGAACACAGAGCCCTGCACGTCGCGGGGTTCTGAAACAAGTAGCTTTTACTTAGTCTAACCAGAGCTTGTCATCGCTCAGCGGCTAGTACGTCTAGTAATCCAGGTATTAGAGCCCGACAACAGGTATACATACATCCCCCCCCCGACATCCTAATACCCGCAAATTTCTAAAGCCAATTACCCAACGCTTAAGTTCACGAATCAATTTCGATCACCTTGTGTGATCGCCTGCAGAGCTCAAACTAAAATGGAGTTAATTAACACTTTTGCATTGACTGGTGTTATTTAACACCATACACTACCCCTATCGAACGCAACCGATGGGGGTTTAAATGCTTGCCGCAGTCGCTACGGAACAGACAGCTGAAAAGCTTGTTACGAACCGGTCCGAATTCTCCAGAAAGACAAAAGCTGAAGCCTTCCTTCGCGATGGTGGCTGCTGCGTTAAATGTGGCGCCAAGCTACATCCGGAGACGACTGAATATGACCACATCAAACCTTGTGGTCTGGATGGCGACAACTCCCTAGATAACTGCCAGTGCCTCTGCTGTGATTGCCACAAGGGTAAGACCAAGGCCGATGTAAAGACCATCGCCAAGGTCAAACGCATGCACAACAAGCATGTTGGTCTCGAAACACGCCGTAAGCAGAAGATCCCCTCTCGCCCCTTTGCTGGTTCTCGCGCCTCTGGCTGGAAAAAGAAGCTGGATGGCAGCGTAGAGAGGCGCTTGTCATGATCACCATCGAAACAACCGTCACTGGCGGCCAGATCGCACAGGACATGCTCAGCGATGAGGAAGAGTTCTTCTACTTCCTTGAAGCGATGGGAACGCATGCTTCAGACAGCTTCATTGGAAGCCTGTCTGACTATGCCGGCTCAACTGAAGCCGAGAGCATCACCACCCTTTGCGAAAAGATCATAGGCGCCCTCAGGGACGAATAACCCATTCCCCGGCAGGGATAATAACCCCAAAGACATGAACAAAGCCCTGCAGCGCAATCCGCGCACTCCCTGCCGGGGCATCCAATCAGGAGACAGGCAATGTATTGCCAAAAGAACAAACCAGCTATCGAGGAAGTCATCGAGATTGTCGTATCCCTACGTCATGTTCCCGCTGCCATCTTCGCAATGAGCGGCCCCTTTGTCTGCCTTCTGTCCCTCTTACTGATCACAGGAGCTATCCAATGAGCAATCCAGGCGGCGTTGCAGCCGATCAATTGAGAGCCTTTGTAGAGCGCATCGAGCGCTTGGAAGAAGAGAAAAAAGCCCTCAACGACGATATCAAAGACGTTTACGCCGAAGCCAAGGGCAACGGGTATGACGTGAAGGTTCTGCGCCAGGTTATTCGCTTGCGCAAGCAAGACAGCAATGAACGGCAGGAAATGGAATCCTTGCTCGATCTCTATCTTCACGCCTTGGGAATGGCTCCAGCCAGCGAATAGCCACTTCCCCGCGGCGAGCATCTCCTCGAATGTTTTGCCGCATCCACGCTCGTCGCGGGGAGCAACCGAATAGTGATCACAGAGAAAAAAGCCATGGAACAAAGACCATATCTCCGATTGTCTGAAGCAAGTAAACAATATGGCTTTTCTATATCGGCCCTTCGCAAGGAGCGCGATAAGGGAAACCTTCTCGTATCCCGCATTGGTGGCATCGATTATACCACGCATAAATCTATTCAAGAGATGTTTGAACAATGCCGCGTCAAGCCAAACCACCACGCCTCCTTCTTAGAAAAAGAAAAGGTAGAGAGCCCGTCTTCGTCATACTCGACCGAGGAAAGGAGGTTAGCACTGGTTTCGGCCCAGAATATCGCTCAGAAGCTGAAAAAGGCCTAGCTTCCTACATCCAGAGCAAATGGTCTCGCCGCAAACACATTGTTCCTGAAGATCTGAGCATAGCCAGAGCATTGACTTACTATGCCGAGGAACACGCGCCAAATACCCAAGCTCCCGAGCGCATAGGATATGCCATCGAGGCGCTGCTATCTTTCTGGGGCAACAAGCAGGTTTCTGACATTTCAAGAAAAACATGTGATGCATACGCCAAAGCCCGAGGCGTTTCAGAAGGAACGATCAGGAAGGAACTTGGCGTTTTAAAAGCAGCTCTTCATTACTGCAAAGACGAAGAGTATCTGGAAAGCATACCTCCTGTAAAAATGCCAGAGCGCCCACCATCTAAGGAAAGATGGCTTACCAGATCAGAAGTCGCCAAGTTGTTATGGACGGCCCGCAGCAACCCCAGACACAGGCATGTAGCTAAATTTATCCTAGTTGCCGTTTACACCGGCACCAGAATGAGCGCGATCCTGAATCTGGAATGGTCGCCATCGGAGACAGCAGGACATATCGACATTGATAATGGCGTTCTTTATCGATCCGGATCTGGTGAAGCACGAACCAAAAAGAAACGCACCCCATCGCGCCTACCGCGTCAGCTTCGCCTGCATGCACGTCTTTGGAAAAAGAACAGCCCGCAATATGTCATCAGCTTTCAGGGAAGAAAAGTTCAGCGCATCAATACCGCTTGGCGTAAAGTGTGCGAACAAGCCGGTATCGAAAATGTGACCCGCCACACGCTCAAGCATACAGCAATCACCTGGGCAATGCAGAACAGAGCAGATCCAACACATGCTGCAGGCTATTTCGCTACGTCGCTAGAGACGATTCAGCGCGTCTATCTTCATCATCATCCTGATTTTCAGCAGTCAGCGGTCAGTGCTTTAGAAGGGAAAAAGCGATAATTCAGCATCGCGCTTTAGGCCGTTTCATGGGCTCAATCATGGGCGGAGGAAAAACGGGAAAGACCTAACCTATTGAAAAGGTTGGTCGGAGTGAGAGGATTCGAACCTCCGGCCCCTGCCTCCCGAAGGCAGTGCTCTACCAGGCTGAGCTACACTCCGTTGGTGGCGGTAGAAGTATGACATAGAAATGAATTAATCAAGGTCGACACCGGCTGTTGATGCGGTTTTTAGCAAGATCTTCACCGACTTTTGTGTCAGGTACGCATTGTCCACATTCACGAACGGGCATAGACCGTGATCTATGCGGTTTTGTTGCAATCAGCTTGCAACAAAACGCACTTCTCTCCCTCTCCCAGCCCTTGGTAACAACAGGATTGGTTTGCAGGGAACATCAAGGTTGGACAGACAGACTCAATGAACGAACAAGCTTAAGCCATGCTGTTCGGACAAGAAGGGTGGAAAGATATAGGATGCCCCTGTCGGCCTTTGGCAGGACTGGCAGCAGCATAGCAAAAATAAGGGCGCGACCAACCGGTCGAAGGACGCTTACTTTTTCATTTTCTCCATCACTTTATAAACTGCGTTTGCCATCAAGAATGTGATGAGAACCACAATAAGCCCGTACACGACAGTCATAATGCTCCTCCTTGCATATCACTGATTTCGGTTATGAGTGTCTCACTTAAGGGGCTCCCCAACAAGTCGACTTGTGTCGACCCCATAAAAATACCCGGCAGGGTTTCCTCCTGCCGGGCGGCGTAATTCACGCAAAAGCGTACCGTATTGGCTTACTCGACTTCGGTGATACGACCGGGAAGTTCAACTTCGAAGTCTGGATGGTCGGCAATATAGTTTGCAACCACATCTTCAAGGTTCGGCCCATAGTCGTAGGCGTTTTTACCGTTGGTTTTGAAGACTTTATAGCCATCGCCGCCAGCACGCATATAGTTGTTGGAGACAACACCATAAACGGCATCATCTTCGATTGGTGTCCAGGCACCGTCTTTCATGACTTCAACCGATACCAGACGTTCGCCAGCAGGCTTGCTGCGAGACCAGCTATATTTAAGACCGGCGACCTGAGGGAAGCGTCCGGCTGTTTCTTCAACCTGAGAAAGACCGTTTTCCAGAGCGGCTTTTACGTCAGCTCCGGTGAGTTCAAAGGTTGCCAGCGTGTTCTGGAAGGGCAGAACGGTCAGCACATCACCCATGGTGACTTCGCCGCCCTTGATGGATGCACGCAGACCACCACCATTCTGAATGGCAATGGAAACGCCCTGATCCTTCACGCGCTCGAGCATGGCATCAGCCACGAGCACGCCCATGGCGCATTCCTTTTGACGGCAGCTCTCGCGCGCCCCGTCAATGTCAGCGCCCAGAGAGCCAATGACTTTTGCCTTCAGATCAGCGATCGGAGCGGCCAGTTCCTTGACGCGCGCCAGAACAGCTTCATCCGGCGTGACTGATGCATCCAGAAGGATCGGTTCGCCTTCTGCTGAAACAACATTGCCATCATCGTCGAAGGTTACAGTCAGATCGCCCAGATATTTGGTGTAGGCATAGGCGGTAACGACCGGAACATCCTTGCCGTCCGGGTTCTTCACCATGACAGGATAAGGCCCTTCGGCTCTATCATTGGTGTTGGATAGCAGAGAATGGGAATGACCACCGACGATCACGTCGACACCGGCCACTTTGGAGGCCAGATCCATGTCTTTGACGAGACCTTCGTGAGTGAGCGCGATGATCTTGTTGACGCCCTGATCGGTCAGTTCCTGAACGGCCTGCTTGAGATAGTCTTCAGAGGAAGAGAAGATAACCTTATCGCCTGGAGAAGAGGTTTCTGCCGTGTCTTCAGCCAGAACGGATACGATACCAATTTTTTCGCCGCCGATTTCCTTGACGACATAGCCCTTGATCTTGCCCTGAAGCAGAGGTTCGCTGGACACATCAATGTTGCCGGAAATGATCGGGAAATCCACTTTGGCGAGGAAATCTGCGAGACCTTTCGGGCCATCATCAAACTCATGGTTGCCCACGGCCATCACGTCATAGCCGATGGCGTTGGCAAATTCAGCAGCTGCTTCCCCTTTATAGGTGGAGTAGAAAAGCGAGCCCTGGAACTCGTCACCAGCATGCAACAGAAGGGAATTGGCCCCCTCTTTGGCAAATTCGCCGCGAAGTTTTTCCACTTCGCTTTTAACACGCGCAACACCACCAAAGCACTTGCCTTCTTCTTCGCCCTTGGCATCGCAAGTGTTGTCATATTTGGTGATGGATTCGATGCGGGAATGCACATCGTTGAGATGAAGAATGTTCAGCGTGTAGTCTGCATGGGCAGCGCCAGCAAAGCCGGCGGAAAGTGCCAGAGCAGCAACACCGGTGAGTAGACTTTTCATATGAGAGAAACCTCCAAAATATGATTGATCTCCCCGATTCCACTTCGCCCGTTTCAAAGAGTCGAAATGTCCGCCCTGTTGCGATTTTCATGTGAGCCAAAACAGGAGCGGCTGCTTGCATTCGGGGAGCTTTCGTCAGGGCCTTCACTCCGGCAAACCGGAACCCTTAAAAGCGCGGGCAACATTAACCAGCCTTGGCAACTGTTTCATGACAAATTTGACCTGACTAGAGCGGAAAGAGTGATCCCCACAAATATGTCGAAAAATGCGGACAAGCCTTGGATATCTGTCCCCGAATTTGCCGGAGAACTGAGCAACTGCGCATATTTCCCTCACACTTTAGGCCAATAGCAGGTCAATTTTCCGAGATCACAAAAAACCCGACGAGATTTTTCCCGTCGGGTTGCCATGGATCAATTAAGTGATTCACCTAGGATTGATCTCTATTTTCAGAGTGAGTGCTCACCAACCTTGATGACCATCTTGCCGAAGTTGCGGCCTTCCAATAGGTCGAGAAATGCAGTCGGCGCCTGTTCCAGCCCATCGACCAAATATTCACGATATTTGATCTTGCCTTCCTTGATCCAACGGGTCATATCGGCGGCAAAGTCCGGATAGAGATGGCCGAAATCCTGAAACACAATAAAGCCACGCACGGTGACGCGGCGCGTGAGAAATTGCGCCATCAGGGCGCCTGACATATCCGGCCCTTCCGGAGTGCTCGTGCTGTTATATTGAGCGATAACGCCACAAAGAGGTATGCGCGCACCGGTGTTCAAGAGAGGCACCACAGCCTTGAACACATCACCACCGACATTCTCGAAATAGACATCAATACCGTCCCAACAAGCGGCGGCGAGCTGCTCGGCGAAGTCATCGGCGTTGCGGTCGATACAGGCATCAAAGCCCAGTTCTTTCACCGCGTAGTCGCATTTTTCCTTGCCACCAGCGATACCGACAGCGCGCGCACCCTTGATCTTGGCGATCTGGCCCACATTGGCCCCCACCCCACCGGTAGCAGCTGCGACCACAACGGTTTCGCCCGGCTTCGGATCACCAATCTGCAGCAGGCCGGTATAGGCGGTCATGCCCGGCATGCCCAATGCACCCAGAGCCCAAGAGGGCGCTTCCGGGTTCGTGCCCATGTTGGTGACCATGGTGCCATCAGAAAGGGCATAGTCCTGCCAACCGCTGTATGAGAGTACCCAATCGCCTTCGGCAAAGCCATCCAGATTGGATTTGACCACACGGGCAACCGTGCCACCAACCATGGGGTCTCCGACTTCAACGGGATCAGCATAGGATTTGGCAGCACTCATGCGTCCGCGCATATAGGGGTCTAGCGAAAGATAGACCGTGCGCAAGAGCATCTGGCCTTCTCCCGGCTCGGGAATGGCGTTTGATACCAGCTTCAGGGTATTTTCGTCCGGCGCTCCAATGGGACGTTCATTAAGGATGAATTGGCGGTTTGTTGTTGCTGTCTGTGTCATTTGTCTCTCTCCTGTGCGCACCACACCATTTAGTAATAGACCGGTCGTCTTGTTTTATATTTCCAGGTGTCGTGCGTGTCGTCTCTATATAGGTACGGATAGGTTTTGTTGCTTTTGGTTCAGGCGGCAGGCAGCAGGATTTCACTGTTGGTTCTGGCCTGAACAAGCGGGCTCGCCGAATGCTGCAATTTCGCCATGAGGCTGGCACCAAGCCACATTTGGTAGAGCATGGAGGCAGTAAGGTCTGGCTGAATGTCTGATGACAGGGAGCCATCTTTGATGCCCCCATTTATCTGCTCAGCCAAACGATTGACGATGGACGCAGCACCATCGGCCAGAATTATCCGCATGTCTTCTGACATATCAGATACTTCCGCCCCGAGCTTGACGATAAGACAGGTATTCTGGGCATTGACGGGGCACTGATTGACCACCCACTGGTCCCAATAGTCCATCAGCTTTTCCCTGCCGGATCGCTTCTCGTTGGACCAGAGCGCATCAAGGCGTTCATGGTAATAGGCGATATATTGCTCAAGCAGTTTGCAGCCGAAATCTTCCTTGCTGGCGAAATAATAGTAAAAAGACCCTTTGGGAACCTCGGCTTCCTTCAGCAGCAACCCAAGGCCGAGCGCGTTGAACCCCAGCTCAGATATGAGCTGCCGGCCTACGGTCAGAATATGCTCGCGTGTTTTTTCTGTTTTTTTCGTCATAGGCAGCATATAAGAACAATTAGACTGATCGTCTAGTGCCTAATTGCAAAACTTACAAAATACGTCTGTGCCCCGAACGCGAGTTAAAAATCACCCTTCCGGCAGGGCCTCGACATAGTACCAACGACCCGCCTTTTTGCGGAAAAGGCTAAGCTCCCGATGGGTGTTCAGCTGCCCGCCAGCCAGATAACGCGCCTCAAACAGCACGGTGCCGCGTCTGTCCTTTGCGTCACCAACGTCCGTTGCCAAGATCGTCAGACCGCTCCAGTGGTTCTCGGCGGCCCATTTGGCTGTAGCAAAGGGATCGAAGCCGGGCTGATATTTCGGCCAGAGCGTGTCTTTGAGATAGGGTATCTTTTCAAGCGCAAAGGCGGAATAGCGCGAACGCATCAAGGCTTCGGCCCGCTCGGGCAACGCCGTGCCATCATGGAAGGGTTGACAGCATTCTGCATAGTCCTTGCCACTACCACAGGGGCACAATGAGGACTTCCCATGAACATCATTATTGATCGGTGACATTGTCCATTCCTTGCTGATGAAGCCTTTCGCTCAGGCCTCCCCGTGATGGGCTTAGTCGTTTTTATGACGTCCCATATCGCTTCAGCAATAGCCTTATGGCTTCAAACTTGTTAAAGCAAGGCGATCTGATTGATTGATGCGCCAGCTTAAGACGATGAGGAGCCCCCATGTCCATGCCAAGCCTGTTCTACATCGGCAGCTATGAGATGATTGTCGTACAGGTTTTACTGTTGGCTGGCGTCATCGGTGCCATCACAGCCAAAGCCAAGGGCCGTTCGGGTCTCATCTGGTTTGTGCTAAGCGTGGTTAGCTGCGGCGCGGGCATATTGGTCGTGCTGTTCATGCCCGTCAAGAAGCCACAGCAAAACAAAGCGCCCGGCACCAAGCATGATGCGGACGCTTCCAGATAGGCAGCTAAAGCAGATCCTGTGATGAAACGAAATCGCTCAGTCTACGTCGAGCGGTTCGGTCCCTGCAGCCTGCCCTTCTGCTGACAGACGGATTTTCTCCACCTTTTCCTCGGCCTTTTTGAGCAAAGCATCGCAATGGCGCTTCAGCGCTTCGCCGCGCTCATATTCCTCAATGGATTTTTCCAAAGGCACATCGCCCCGTTCCAGTCTCTGAACGATCTGTTCCAGTTCGGCAAGGGCTGCTTCAAAGGTGAGCTCGGACAGGTCTGACATGGCGAATTGATTTCCTCTGGCAAGGCTAGAAATTGGTCAGGTGAAGGCGACCATTGAGTCGCTCATTTCCTTTTACATGGAAATGTCTCAATGCAAAAGCCTTCAGACATTCAGGAGATTAAAGTCGAACGGGCTTATCACATGATTGTCCCGTGATCGCCCTTTGCGCTTTTGCAATGGGGCAAAAGGAAAGGGTCCAATGCCTGGCACCATTGGACCCTCCCTTCGAGTGGACCGGAAGCTCCGGGATCGGGCGCGGAGTCACCCGTGCATAAGCCGGTCCACATGAACGGCGACCGAACGGGCAAGCGCCGTCAGGTCGTATCCCCCTTCCAGCAAAGACACCAGACGGTTGTCGCAACATTTATCTGCAACATCCATCAATTTGCCGGTCATCCACGAAAAGTCCGCCTCTGTGCAGGTTAGATCGCCCAGTGGATCACGGATATGGGCGTCGAACCCGGCGGAGACAATCACCAGATCGGGGTTAAAATCATAAAGTGCGGGCAAAAGGCGCGACTCAAAGGCGTCCCGCATCTGCTCTGCCCCCTGCCCTGCACCAAGGGGCGCATTGACAATATTGCCAAGATCATCCTTGCCGGTTTCCGTCCAAGCTCCGGTGCCCGGATAGAGCGGCATCTGGTGGGTCGAGCAATACATCACACTGGGGTCATCCCAGAAAATATCCTGTGTGCCGTTGCCATGATGCAAGTCGAAATCGACAATGGCGACATGCTCGGCTCCATAATGCTCCTGGGCGTAGCGCGCCGCGATGGCTGCATTGTTGAAAAAGCAAAAGCCCATGGAGCGGTTCTGCTCGGCATGATGGCCCGGAGGGCGAATGCCGCAGAAGGCATTATTCACCTTGCCTTGCATGACCTCGTCGATGGCCTGAGTGGAAGCGCCCACAGCATAGAGCGCCGCAGTCATGGTTTCAGGCGATACCGTCGTGTCTCCATCGAGTGAAATCAGTCCCTCTTTGGGGGAATTTTCCTCAAGATGATCAATGACGCTTTGCGGATGGCACCGAAGAATATCCTCGAGGCGCCCGAGCTGGGCCTCTTCACGCGGCATATAGATGAATTTCTCATGCTCCAGAGCAATATTGACCGCACGCATCCGATCCGGACGTTCCGGATGGCCCTCAGGCGTCTTGTGCTTCATGAAGGTAGGGTGCGTGATGTAAATGGTCGACACTCTCTGGTTTGCTCCCGAGCAAAATACGGATATCCGTACAATCCGCTATATTCATCTCTATGCATCCAACGTTTGCGCCCCTCCCGTCAATGCAACAATGGAGGCAGAAGGGGCGGTTATCCGCTGCACACTTCGTTGAGTTTTCAAAGAAATCGGATGAATCGATGCCGCTGGCCGCTTGCGATTGCAGTGAGCCGGTAGATTTGCTAATGGGCAATCACTCGGTCTTGCGGCATGGTGAGCAGTCTCTCATGTTGGAAACCAGATTGGATCTTTCAAAGGTTGGTGCCATGTCTGCCGTGAAGCTTGTTGAACATAGTCTTGTCCATTGCCTTGACTTCAAGGGACGCGCCGGACGGGCCGAATTCTGGCTCTGGATCGGGTTTTCCCTGCTCATGACGGCGGGATTCTATTTCATCGGCCTTAATGCGCCACTGCTCTCGGAAATCTGGAAGGCGTGGTTTGCCCTGACCTTTATTTTCGGCATTTCTCTCACAGTGCGTCGCCTGCATGATATGGACCTGTCGGGCAAGTGGTTCCTTATTGTGCCAGCAGGCATTCTGCTGACCTTCGCGATAGCCACATTTGCTCCCGCGCTCATGGCGCAAATGCTGTGGATTCCCGTGGCGCTGGTGATGGTGCTCTATTTTGTGGTCGGCTTTGTTCCCGGCCCGGCTGGCGAGAATCGCTTCGGCCATGCTTTCCCATCCCGAGAGCTGCATTTCGATTGAGACGAAACGCCTTTCTTTTACCAAGCCTTAGAAGGCCGTATCCCTTTTCAACCGGCGGATTCCGCTATCCGTGCGGGCGTTAACCATGTGTTGCAAAATGCGAAATTTACGATTGATTAACCATACCCTCTCTCGTAGGCTCTCCTAACGCAATCGGGCCGATGCTGGGCACGATGCCGAAGAAGGAGCAGGCAATGTTTTCACTCTATGGCAAGCTATTCTCAATTCTTCGGGCGTCATTTTCCTATTCCGGCCGAACTGCGCGGATGGAATTCTGGTTTTTCTTCACCTTTTTCACATTGATGTTTTTCGCCGCACTAGGGGCCGATGTAACCTATATCCGGCAGCAGGAGCCAAGCGGTCTTGCGCTGTTTCTTTATCAGCTGATGGGCAACAGAGAGCCATTCGTGCCGCTCTATCTGTTGCTCTTTTCTCCAGCAATGGTAGCCATCACCGTCCGGCGCTTGCATGACAGGGGCCACAAATGGTGGTGGACTCTGGTTTATCTTATCCCCTTTTTTGGTCTCTTCCCGATGGTGGCTATGCTGGCGCGCAAAAGTCAGGAAGGCTTCAACCGCTTTGGTGCCAATCCACTGGATATGGCTGCGCTTGCCAAACGAGACGCACAAGCCACGCGCTCCTCTTATGATAGCGCACCGGCTCATTCGCCCTCTCCGGCAGAGTGAGCAGATCGTCACTTAATCCTCTTTTAACGCTGTAAAATGAGAGATTTGGTCTGGCTATCAAATTCACATGCGGCTTAACTGCCAGTTAAGGCCCGCAATCAATAGTGGTGACATTGCCATCATAGATTGTGGATTTTGACATGGGCTACTTTGCAGCAATTTCATCCTGTTTCAGACACTATTTCAGTTTCAATGGACGCGCACCACGCTCCGAATATTGGTATTGGAATCTAACCACAATCCTGATCAATATTCTGCTTGGCGCAGGCCCTCTTTTAGCCGGAAGAGCGACATTTTCCGAAACTGTGACACGCCTTCCTCTGTTAGCTCTGTTTTGGCTCGTAACATTGCTTCCGAATTTTTCGGTCTTGGTACGCAGGTTGCACGATGTGAACAAAAGCGGCTTCTGGTGGTTCGGCACGTTCATACCCTTCATCAATTTTTACGTGCTCTTCTTATTGTTCTTCAAACGAGGGAGCCGTGGGCCGAATAAATTTGGCGATGACCCGAATGGGGGCGACGCAAGCCCTGACCTGATCGTCCAGATGGGGTCGAGCAAGAGCCCGCCGAGGAAACGCTTTTTCAATGAAGAGTTTGCTTACGCGCACCCCGAGGGCAGGACCACACCAAAAGCTGCCAATGAACGCCCCAGAGCGCGCGTTCCGATCATCGCAGGAAAGCAGGCCAATGGCTTTGGTCGACGCGGTGCGGGTAATCATACAGGCTTCAGGAGCAACTAGGCGAAACAGCGCCCCTATCTCGCAGAGAATGAAAGAAAGCTGCTTGCAAGTGGCATGGGCATTTGAGTGACCATCACGAAAAACCCCGCGATACCGAGTAGGTCGCGGGGTTTTTAGTCTTCAAGTTTGGCAGCTGTCGATTAGCTGACGGAAATATCCAGCCCCAGATCGAAGTTTGGCGCTGAATGGGTGATGTAGCCAGCAGAAATATAATCCACGCCGGTTTTGGCAATCGCCGCAATCGTTGCAGGGCTGACACCGCCGGAGGCTTCGGAGATGATGCCGGTGCCCTCAAGCAGGGCCAGCGCTTCGGCCAGCTTCTCCGGGCCCATATTGTCCAGCATGATGACGTCCGGCTTGCAGGCGATGGCTTCCTTGAGCTGCTCGATGGTGTCCACCTCCACTTCGACACGCACCAAATGGCCAGCAAAATCACGCGACCGGCGAATGGCTTCGGTGATCGAGCCTGCCACTGCAATATGGTTGTCCTTGATCAGAATTGCATCATCAAGCCCGAAGCGGTGGTTGGAGCCGCCACCGCACTTGACTGCATATTTTTCAAAAGCCCGCAGGCCCGGCAGCGTCTTGCGGGTGCCCGTCACTTTTGCCTTGGTGCCCTTGATCAGCTTGACCATCTTGTGGGTCGCCGTGGCGACACCGGACATGTGGCACATAAAGTTGAGAGCGATCCGTTCGGCAGACAGCACCAGACGTGCTGGGCCGTAGATTTCCGCGACCACATCCCCTGCCTTCACTTCTGTACCGTCGGCGATCATGGGTGTGAAAGAAACCGCCTCTCCATGCCATACGCCAATCTGACGGAAAGCGCTTTCCGCCATTGGAATGCCTGAGATGATCCCCTCGTCGCGCGCAGCGATCACGGCCTTGGCGTGCGCATCGGCAGGAATGGTCGCAAGCGTGGTGATGTCACCAGCACGGCCCAGATCTTCCTTCAGGGCAGCAAGCACAGCATCATCAATGATGGGTTGGGGCAGAAACAGTTTGTCTGCGGGCAAGATGTTTGTGTCGCTCATCAATGCGGTTTCCTTCGAATGTCTTGCGAATTCTTGTCTTGTCTGTTGGTGGTGACGCCTGGCTGCGAACTTGACGCCTTCAGTTAGCAAAAAGCGATGCCATGCGCCCTGTCTTAAATCAATCGGGCTCGGCTGCGCTCAGAATCCTTGCCATTTCGGCTTCAGCTTGCTTGAGGGTAATGAAGGTCCTGTGACGCCAGTCCTCTTGCTGATGCGGAGAATCCTTGCGGAAATGGCCGCCCCGGCTTTCCTTGCGCAAATAGGCCGCCACGGTGATCAGCTTGCTTGTGGTCAGTTGATTGCGGAAGCTGTCCGTCACGCTCTTCTGTTCCAGTTCTGCGATGATCTGCAAGGCCGCTTTGAGGCCTGCGCCATCACGTTCCACGCCAACATAGCGGCTCATGGTAGCGCGCAGTCTTGCGATATCCTCTTGGGGCTGATGCAGCGCAGGCAGGGTTCGCTCGTTGCGGATGGGCTGCCAAAGCTCATGTTTGGGCGAACTGAGCTGCTGGTTGATATCCTGCGCGACGAGGGAGGCAAAAACCACGGCTTCGAGCAGTGAGTTGGAGGCCAGACGATTGGCTCCGTGGGCTCCGGTGGCCGTCACCTCGCCTGCGGCCCAAAGCCCATCAAGGGTCGTGCGTCCTTGTGCGTCCGTCAGGATGCCCCCCATGTGATAATGGGCTGCCGGTGCGACCGGCAGTGGTTCGGTTGCGGGATCAATCCCAGCCTCTTGCGCATGACCATAAACGGTGGGGAACTCCTCAGAAAAGCTGTCTCCGATTGCCTCACGGCAATCAAGGAAGGCCCCCTTTCCCTCTTCGACCTGCCGATGGATGGCACGGGCTACGATGTCACGCGGGGCCAATTCGGCCAGCTCATGTTCGCCCAGCATGAAGCGTTCACCGGCCTTGTTGATCAGCTTGGCGTCATGGCCGCGCAAAGCTTCGGTCGCAAGAGGCGCAGGGTCCTTGCCGACATCAAGTGCCGTGGGGTGGAACTGTACAAATTCAGGGTCAGCGATAACCGCGCCCGCAACCGCCGCCATGGCTATGCCATCACCGTTGGATTCGGTTGGGTTGGTGGTCACCCGGTAGAGGTTGCCCGAGCCTCCGGACGCCAGCACCACGGCGCGTGCAGGAAAAAAGAGCGTATGGGTGTCGGTGTCTGCGCCTTGCCCGCATCTTCGGGCGATGATGCCTTTTACATAGCGCCCCTCCATATGCAGTTTTTCAGCCTGATAACCGGAAACGATGCGGATGGACGGCATGTCGATGACGCGCCGGATCAAGGCTTCCATGATGGCAAAGCCGGCTTTGTCGCCAGAAACACGGACGACGCGGCTGGCGGAGTGGGCTGCCTCGCGGCTCAGGCGTAGCTTGCCTTCCAGATCCTTATCGAAAGGCACACCCACTTCTAGTAAATCGAGAATACGCTGTGGCCCCTGATTGGTCATCAGACGGGCGATCTTTTCATCAACGATGCCCGCACCCGCCTTGATCGTGTCTCTTAAATGCGAGGCGGTGCTGTCGCCCTCCGAGACCGCCGCCGCTATGCCGCCTTGCGCCCAAACAGAGGACGCGCCCTCGCCAATGGGGGCAGCAGAAATAAGCGTTACAGGGCGTGGTGCCAGCTTGTAAGCACAAAACAACCCTGCCAGCCCTCCGCCAACGATGATGATTTCATCATGGCGTTGCCAGCTTTCGGGGCGAAAATCGTCGGATGCGGAAATGTTCATGGATTTGACTTTGATCTGGTTCCGCCATTTCTAGCGCAACCCTTGAGGCCTGCCTTTGCCGGAGCGTAGGCTGGGGGGAATAAAGAAAAGTCCGGGCCAATCGCAACAGATCGACCCGGACCTTCAAGACATCAGGACTTCAGATTGATCATCCGTTCGACGGCCCTTCGGGCTTTGTCGGCAACGAGGGGATCAACCGTGACCTCTTCCTGCATATAGAGCAGACTGTCGAGGATTTTTGGCAGCGTAATCTTCTTCATGTGTGGGCAGAGATTGCAGGGCCGCACGAAATTCACGTCAGGTGTTTCGCTGGCCACATTGTCGGCCATTGAGCATTCGGTGATCATCATCACCTTTTCCGGGTTGTTGGTCTTGACCCAATCGATCATACCCTTGGTCGAGCCGGAGAAATCAGCCTCGGCCACCACTTCAGGCGGGCATTCAGGGTGAGCGATCACCTGCACATCCGGCATGGAGCGGCGATAGGAGCGGATCTCGTCGGCGGTGAAGCGCTCATGCACTTCGCAGGAGCCGGCAAAGGTCAGCACTTCCACATCAGTCTGGGCGGCGACATTCTTGGCCAGATACTGGTCTGGCACCAACAACACCCGATCAACACCGAGGCCTTCGACAATCTCGACCGCATTGGACGAGGTGCAGCAGATATCGCACTCGGCCTTCACGTCCGCCGAGGTGTTCACATAGGTGATGATCGGCACTCCGGGATATTGATCCCTCAGGGCGCGCACATCGGCGGCAGTAATGGACGAAGCGAGCGAGCATCCGGCCGAACTATCGGGAATGAGTACCGTCTTGTCAGGACATAGAATCTTGGAGGTCTCCGCCATGAAATGCACGCCGCACTGGATGATCAGATCGGCATCCGAGCGGGCTGCTTCGATGGCGAGCTGAAGGCTATCGCCCCGGATATCAGCCACGCCATGAAAAATTTCCGGCGTTTGATAGTTATGCGCCAGAATAACCGCGCCGCGCTCTTTCTTCAATTTGTTGATCGCCGAGATATAGGGCGCGTGGAATGGCCACTCGATGGAAGGAATGACATGCTTGACCAGCTCATAGAGTGGCGCGGTCTCTGCCGCCACCTCATCGCTATAGACAAGCGGCGGCATGGGCAGGATTCCCCGCTCCTGTGCAGCCTTGCTCGGGGCACGTTTTGCAAAATCGGTTGCAGTCTGAGCTGTCATCATCATCCGAGTCTGGCCTCCTTCAAATTGCGCGGTGCTGTCTGGCCTTCCTACTGGCATCTTGGCGTAGGACAAAGCCAACCTTGCGATCCGGACCTTTGGTCTTGAGGCCCGACATCGTTTCTTCTGACCAAACTTATGCTCACATTGAGCATAATAAGAGCCATAAATAAACCAGCGCACCGCTGGTCCCCTGCCCTGAGGCAGCATTTTCTTGCCGATCACTATAGGAGGAACCTGTCGATTTTTCCAGACCCTCAGCGTCTACAGGGGATAAGTTTTGCTCCTATAGAGTAAAAGCAATTCATTTTCGAAAGGTTCTTCGGATGAGGAATGCAATAGAAGGGCTTCTTGAAACGAATAGCGGCACGGGAAATTGAGCAAGGATTACAATGTGTAACTGCCTACTTTATGGAACCGCTCCAAAAAGAAGATCCGGGCTCGTGCGGAACCCGGATCTGCTTTAGAAAAAGGAAAGTCAACATCAACTGGTGATGGCAAAATTTGTAAGAAACCAGTGAATAAAAACGAAAAAGAACCCGGTTCTGAAAGTCTTGAAACATGCATTTGCAACGCCTTATTGGCGCTACAGGACACACGTTAGCGGACATATGTGACAGTTCATTGACACATATGCAAAAGATTGAACATGAGCAGAGAAGCCTCGGAAAGGCACAGTGGGGTTATCAGAAAGCAAACTTGGAAGGCGTCTACACAGAGACACCCGTAGAGAAACCAACGATCTGCCAGCTGCCATCCGGCACCTTGCAAGCCTGACCTTCGATATTCTCGACGCCCGTTACCCGATGCATGGAACTTTTGAAGGAGCGGCATTCCTCGTTCATCATGTCAGGCAGTTTCTTGACCTGAGTAATCCGCCCTTTGGAGCCGGTTTCAGGATTGATCCAGTCTGCGTTGACCTGTTCGGCCTGCATGGCGACTTTGTCGAAGGAGGACATACGGTTCAGCATGACTTGCCAGTCTGAAGGGTCGATGCCAGCGAGCAAGCGGTCTGTCACGCCAATCGAGCCGGTTTTGATGTCGTCGACCTGATCGGAGGAGCCCATAAAACTGACAGAAGCGCAAGCACCGAGGGAACAACAGGCAGCCAGCACGCAAAGCTTTACGGCACCGCGGGCGGCGCTGTAAATTGATGCAGAGACTCTATGGCCAAACATGTCGGGTTCCTTTACACTCTAGACCGAGCCCGCATCGTCATGCAGGACCCGCCTTTGAAGTCATAGTTTATTTTCAGCCAGGAAGGTTAATGAGTGGTAACTTTACTGAGGCAAACAAGCCTCTGGAGCTCTTTTCTCGTTGGTTAGCGGAAGCTGAAGCCAGTGAGCCGAACGATCCCAACGCCATGGCCGTAGCCACGGTGGATGAAAGTGGCATGCCAAACGTGCGCATGGTGCTGTTAAAGGACTATTCGGAAAAGGGATTCGTTTTTTATACAAACTTCGAAAGTGCCAAAGGACGTGAGCTGCTGGCCAGCCAGAAAGTGGCCCTTCTTTTCCATTGGAAGAGCCTACGTCGTCAGGTGCGCATTCGGGGGGCGGTTGAAGTGGTCAGCAAGGAAGAAGCGGACGCCTATTACGATTCCCGCGCACGCGGCAGCCGCATAGGGGCTTGGGCATCCAAACAATCCCGGCCTCTGGAAAGTCGCTTTGCGCTTGAAAAGGCCGTTGCTGAATATACCGCAAAGTTCAATATCGGACGCATTCCGCGCCCTGACTATTGGTCCGGTTTTCGGGTCGTGCCCGAAGAAATCGAATTCTGGCATGACCGGAATTTCAGACTGCACGATCGCGTCGTGTTCAAACCAAGCGGCGATGGATGGGAGAAAACACGGCTTTACCCATAAGCCAGGCACTCCCGAAGAATGAAAGAAACAATGTAGCCGGGCGTTCCACGTCCGGCTTCTTCTTGCCTTGAGATTTTTCTTAAAAAAGACAATCCATGACGCTATCTTCCATCTACGCGCCTATGCTGCAGGGCTTTTTGCTGGGTGCTTCTCTCATCATCGCCATCGGGGCTCAGAATGCCTTTGTCTTGAGGCTAGGGCTGCAGCGATTGCATGTTTTACCCATTGTTCTGATATGCTCTTTTTCCGATGCCATGCTCATAGCCGCAGGCGTGGCGGGCATGGGCACGTTGGTGCGGCAATCCCACATCTTGCTGACACTGATCACATGGGGTGGTTTTGCGTTCCTGCTTTTTTATGGCCTGCAAGCTTTTATACGGGCCTTCAAGAGCAGCGGCATGCATGTGTCCAAGGGCGAAAGCATAAGCCTCAAGAGCGCCATACTTACTGTTCTGGCCTTCACCTATCTCAACCCGCATGTCTATCTGGATACGGTGATGTTGGTGGGCAGCCTTTCTGCGCGCTGGCTGGGCCTTCAGCAGATGCTGTTTGCGGTGGGCGCTATTGCGGCTTCTTTTGTCTGGTTCTTTGCGTTGGGCTATGGTGCGCGCGTGCTCACGCCTCTGTTTGAGCGGGCAATCGCGTGGAGAATTCTAGATTTTATTATCGGCATCATCATGTGGCTTCTGGCTTGGTCGCTCATTCACAGCTCGCGATGAGGCATCCGGGAGGAAAGCCAAACCACAGGCCCGGAATAATCGGGCAAAGATTACCCTTCCATGAAAAAAGCGTTCCTCTTGCGAAGGAACGCTTTTAAAGGTGTAGTCTTTACGTCGCTGCGCCGCGGGGAAGGCACACCGTCAGCTTTGTCTCTGCGTCATGCACGCTCTCATATAGAAAGCCGAGACAAAGGGTTGAAGCAGATTCACACATACTGGGCATTTGTGCGACGGAAACCAGCGCTTCCGAAACAGGAAATCGAAACACTGTTTTACAGGCCCTCAGCTAGGGCCAACCGGCACTCTACCCGAGCACACACATGATGTGCTTATTTCTTGGCTTGCACTGGATCATAGTCCGTGTGCTTGGTTTCTACGTGTTTCTTCACGCAGCAAGCAGCAGCAACGGAAGGGATACCGATCTCATGATATTCTTTTTGCAGGAGATCGTTAGAAGAAGATTTCTTTGCTTGTTCAGGCATGGTCATGTCTCGTCTTTTTGCCATTTCACTCCGGTAATATGACTTTAGCCCAATGCTAAACGCAGATATTTGACTCAGTCCAATGCTGAGTGCCTTTCCCCGGATTTTTGGACAGGGCCGAAAACAGCCACTCGAATGGCGCATCTTAGCAATGCTTCAGACACATTGCTCGAGCAAAAAACCCAATGCCGCATTTTATTCTTGCCAAAACCCGCTATGAAAAATTTTATGATTCCAACCAGCAGATATTCAAACGAAACATTGGAATTAATCCCAATGTCTGCTCAACTATAAGGCAGAAAACCGCTCATACCGCCCTCTAAATTGTGCCTAAACTTTTCTCATGCATTTTTGCATAAGCGGTATGACACAAACAAATACCCCTCCTTCAACACCCCATAGCGGGGCCATGTCGCAGGAGATTTGTGAGTCTCTTTGGCAGATAAAGCGGCGATGGCTGATCAGCGCACAGAAATGAAGTGAGCCAGTAAGAAGTTGGACTCGCGCTTGATTGAATGGATGATCTCCTGATCAGTAACCATGTCTCCCCCGTTTCTGTCAAGGCGCATAAACAGTGGAAACAGGGTCAAACCGAGGCGGAAAGACAGAAATAGCTCGGCGGAAATATCCCGCACGGTATTTTGTGCTACGCCTCTCTGGATGGTTTCTTCGATCAGATTCAAGATCTCTATGATCTTGTCCTCACTGTTCACCATCAGGGAATTCTTGTTGGGAGCTGGGAAATCATAAAGCAGCAGGCGCGCATACCCCCTCTTGGACAAATAGAGGTCAATGGTACGGTCAGCGCTCGCCAGCAGAGCTTCGCGCGGCGGCAGAGCTGAGAGCTCTTTATAGAGCGCGTAGAGAGTGCCTAAAAACTCATTGGTCAATGCTTCCAGCAACTCTTTACGGCCAGCAAAATGCGCATAGAGAGACGGAAGCTGAATGCCGACCTGTTCGGCTACATCCTTCAACCGGAACCCCTCAACACCGTTTACAGCAATTTCTCGCTCGGCTACTTCAAGGATCAGTTCTCGGGTGTTTCTCTTACCTTCGCCAGACTTTCTACTTTTCGATGTCATAACTTTCACCGTGTCAATGGTCATCGACGCCACGGCGCGTCACGGGCGGTCGGTCCCCTCCCCCCGTGCGATTGACCAAGTTTTGCCGTCTTTATCATGGCTCTCTCCCCACAAGAATCGAGCCATATGACAGCCAATTTACAATCGATGATTGAACCTCGCTTGTCAACGTCCGGTCCGTGCGAGCGGTCCGGAAGCGCTGCTTGTATCATGCTAGTGCTAATTTATTGACAATAAGTGCATTTTTCCAACCATCCAACGAGATGACCTGAAGCTTGGGCGGAAAGCGAAGGCGTCACTGCGCGCCTGACCTCTCTCACTTCACCAACGGTTTCAACACCCGCCTCGCCCTTCGACAGAGGTGCCAGCACTGCCTTTGTCGTCAAATCGATAAGATTCTGCAGCATTCTGTTGGAACATCCTTTCGTTTTCCAGCTCGAGTCGTATGACAATTTTCTCTCGGCGACAAAATATTGCGCACGCACACCCAAGTATTGAACCAGAATAGATCGGTCATCGAGAATACGGTTCTTGAAAAAAGTTGATTTTCCCGCAAAAATTTAACTCAATATTTTGGAAAGTGGATATAATCAAACGATTCTTGGAAGCAAGTCGCATGATTTATGAAAGTCCATCTGACCCAGATTTAACCGACTGGCTGAATATTTGCGAGTTCGAAGAATTATTCTGGGAAGAGAGCATACGAATACAGAATTTCGATCGTGCTTTAGCTAACGAACAACCCTATTTCGTTCAGCAGCATCCATCAACGTCACATATCGGACCGGGAGCCAAGCATGTCGATGAGTGGCTCCCGTTGTTGCTTTTCGGCAAACATGTCAGCGGCGACATTCGCAATTGGGATTCAACGATGGAGGTATGCGCAACACGGACCGGAAGTGGTGATCCTAAAACAGACAATGGATGCAGTTTCGACGCCATCTACCGGATCGTTTCCAACCAACCCCACATTTCGCCAGATCGCGAAGGCTATCTGGAGATCACCCGCGCAATGAACCCTCGACAAGGGGCGGATCTTGTGCGCCATGATCGTGAAATGTCTCGGGTTGGCGTTGTGATTGATAAATTCCGCCCTTTCGGGATCAGCGTTCAGGAGGTGGAGCGAGAAATCAAGCGCGCAGTGTTGCGCAAGGCGGCTAAACATTACGAACCCAACACCAGCCTTCTGATTTGGCTACGCGATGAGCCTCCATCGCTTGAGAAACAACTATTAGACGCCCCCCTACACAGAGACGTCGCCAAGCTCTCCAATGGCGTGTTTGCCAATATCTGTACAGTGGGTCTCAAAACCGGCGTCAGATGGCTCTATGGCAATGTCCTGTAGGTTCTAAGAGTAGAAGCAAGCTTGCTTGAGATAGATTGATTGCCTTCGGTCCTCTTCCCTGAGCCCTGAGCCCAGTCCCTGCGGCTCAGTCCGCCTACGGCCAATAAAATAGCCGCGGCATCATGATGCCACGGCTTTTGAAATTCTTTGCCCTTGCAAGGCAGACAGTCGGCTACAAAATCAGTGGAGCTTGGAGCCTACCTCAGCGATAGAAGCCTTCAGCAGATCTTTGCCTGCTTTGCCTTCCATCTTCTTAGCCAGAATCTGTTCGGCGGCCTTGACGGCCAGATCCGTTGCGGCGCCCTTGACTTCGCTGATCGCACTGGCTTCAGCCTGCGCAATCTTGTCCTCGGCAAGCTTGGTGCGTCGAGCGACGAAATCGGTAATTTTGGCTTGCGCTTCTTTTTCCATCGCTTCCGCTTCGCGCTTGGCAAGCATCACGATTTCTTCAGCTTCGCTTTCCGCTTCACGCGCCTTGCGCTGATATTCGGCAAGCAAACCCTGTGCTTCTTCACGAAGGCGGCGAGCCTGATCGAGTTCGTCTTCAATCAGTTTGGCACGCTTGTCCAAAGCACTGGCAATCATGCCCGGCACACCCATCTTGATGATGATACCGACAAAGATGAGGAGACCGATAAAGGCCCATAGCGTATTTGTACCCATCAGGCTCTCCCTTTAGTTTGCCTTGGCAGTCGAGACTGCTTTGGAAACTTCTTTTTCAGCGACACTGGAGCCGAGAATCTGTTCCAGAATGGCTGATGTGGTGCTCGTTGCGATTGCGTCGACTTCACCCATGGCAGCATCCTTCACAGCGGCGATCTTCTTGTCCGCTTCGGAAATCTGGCTGGCGACGTCGGCCTCAACCTTGGCAAATTCAGCTTCGATATGAGATTTTGCTTCGTCGCGAGCGGTATTGGCAATACCGTGCGCTTTCTGGCGTGCTTCAGCCAGAGACTCTTCATAGGAAGCAATCGCTTCGTCTGTCTCTCGCTTCAAACGCTCGGCTTCGCCAAGGTCGCTGGCGATGCGATCACGCCGCACTTCAAGAATGTTGGCAATTCGTGGCAAAGCCACCTTGGACATAATGTAGTAAAGCAGCCCGAAGGTGATGGCCAACCACAGAAGCTGAGACCCAAACGTATTTGGATCAAAAGGAGGGAACGATGCATGCCCGCCTTCTCCTCCGCCGTGTCCGGCTACTTCTGTATGCGCATCGATCTGCTGTTGCGCCATCGTCATCTCCAAATCATAACGTCAATTTCGCGGCTCGATCACCCTCTCGACCTCAACAAATTAACAGGCCATGGCCTGCACTCTGCCAAAAAGGCCGTCAAATCCTGCCGTTGAATCTCGCAAACATCGTACCGATAAAATCGGTCGCCAGCTTGCGTTCCAGAGGCAAAGACTCGAGAGATCGCGTCTCTTCAATGGCAGAAGGGACAGACAATACGCCGGTCCGCTTCAAACCATTTGACTGAAGAAATCAAGGCGAAACTGAATCCTTGAATCTTTTCCGTTGTCTAATCCTGTCCATCAGGACAGAAAATCAGTCTTAAACAACGAACATCAGCAGGAAGGCAACGACGAGAGAGAAGATGCCGAGACCTTCTGCAAGCGCTGCGCCAACCAGAGCGTTGGTGAACTGAGAGGCTGCTGCGGACGGGTTGCGCAGTGCACCTGTCAGATAGTTGCCAAAGATAGTACCAACACCGATACCAGCGCCAGCCATACCAATACAAGCGATACCAGCACCAATCAGCTTTGCTGCTTCTGCATCCATTGTAAATTCTCCTGTTTCATTCAATCAGAATTTGAGTTGGGTTAATGTTGGTTCGAACTCATTCAAACGAGCCTTGCATGTCCTATCAGTGTGACGGATGGATCGCGTCGTTAAGATAAACACATGTGAGGATCGTGAATACATAGGCCTGCAAAACTGCGACCAGAGTTTCCAGTGCGGTCAGGGCCACGGTCATGCCGAGCGGCAAAATGCCGGCAAACCAGCCTCCGACACCTGCCGCCGTCAAGGTGACGATGAATCCGGCGAACACTTTCAACACGATATGACCGGCAAGCATATTGCCGAAGAGACGCAAGGAAAGAGAAACCGGACGCGACAGGAAGGATAGTACTTCAATAATGGCGATAAAGGGCGCGATTGCCACAGGCAACCCGGATGGCAAAAACAGCTTGAAGAAGCCAAGGCCGTTGCGCATCAGGCCATAAACAATGACGGTGAAAATAACCAAAAGCGCCAGAGCCGCAGTAATGACCAAATGGCTCGTTACCGTCATGAAGTAAGGCACGAGGCCGATCACGTTTGCCGCCAGCACGAAGGCAAAGATCGAGAAAACAAACGGGAAGAAGCGCATGCCTTCGGTACCGGCAGAGTTTCGCAGCGTGCTTGCGACCAACTCATACATCAGCTCGGCAGCAGACTGCCAGCGCGTCGGCACCAGGCCGCGGCCAGATGTCGAAAGGATTAGAAACCCGGAAATCAGAACGACAATTGCGATCATGAATACGGAGGAGTTCGTCATTGCGAACTGCACACCACCGACTTCGCCCAGAGTGAAAATATCATGGATCTGGAACTGATGAATCGGATCAACAGCGGGATCTGTCACTCGTTTGCCCTCTCACTTAATCTGGTCAACCTGACCTGACGTCCGGTGCGCCCATTGCGCAGAGCCGTAATCGTCAGACTGGCCTTTTATTCCTAAATGCGTCCTTACCTGCGATTAAAGCGCATGGCAAGTCACAGTTCGTTTAAATCAAGCTCCCGGAGGGGGCAACTTGCCCGCCGAGCGCAACAAATTCAGCATTCCGGCCAGGAAACCGAGTAAAAGGAAGATTATCATCCCCCAAGGTCGTATCCCAAGCCACTCATCTATCAGCCAGCCAATGGCAGTTCCAACCAGAACCCCTGCGACAAACTCTGAGCCAAGACGCCAGGCCATCGCAAGTCCATTGCTCTGTTCGCTGTCCATTTTTGCCCGGTTTTTTGTCGCTTGGGACTCGCGCATTTTTGCGAGTTCCGCGTCCAAATTCCCCAGACGGTCATCCAGCTTGTGGTCTTCATTCCCCGGCATGAGGCCCCCCTTGAATTTCCGTAAGCTTTTTACCGGACATCCCTTTGAGCCCCTGCAACTGTCGAAGACGGGCGCACCTTAATCGGGCGGTCTTGGGGTGTCAAGACAGCATAGCCCTAAGTCATATGCCTGTAATCTCTAGCGAAATTGCCAATTCGGGCAAAATATCCTCTATTCATTCGTCCAATTGGTCAGTAGAGATGCTCTTCGCGGGTGCAAAACGCGCTTGAAAACTTGCACAATTCGGTCATTTGCTGATTTTTGCGCAGGATTTTTCCTATCAGTATCACTACGAAAGTCTCAAAAACCTGTGTGTTTATTTGATTTTCGAGCCCCTAATTCTCGGCTCCGGATGTGGTACAGAATCTTTTTACACCCAGAATCCGTTCCAAAGCTTCTTCGCAACAGCATCATAAAGGCTGATGACTTTTTGTGTCGCAGCATAAAATCTATAATGGATGCCCTATGAATCTTGTTCGTTTGCGTTACGAACTTTTCATTTGGGGTTAGAGCCTATCGCCCTTACCTTATGAGGCAGGATAAGACACGACAAGACTGAAAGATCCGCAGGCATATGTGCATCGCTATAAGAGGACGAAAGCATATCGAAGCGATTGATGGTCTTCCTGCCACAGCTTTGCCGCAACTGTGATTTAGGCCCTAGGCAAAAGGTTTGCGACAGGTCTGCTTCTGGTAAGGCTTACAGTTTAAAGCTGATGATTAAAGCGCCTTTCGCGATTGAGTGCAGTGCTCGGCCAGAGATGAATAACAGGCTCCCGCAAGTGGACGCGTAAAATAAAGACTGGAGATTTGAATGCGAAGACAGGTTTTCTCATTGAATCGCTCGATCCACCGTTCCATGGTGATCATGCTGATGACTGGCAGCCTTCTTGGCAGTGGCCCGGCAGCTCTGGCAAGCCAGTCCGCGCTTACGCCCTCCCAAAACCCAGCGCAAGCCACAGCCGCACCATCGGCGACGCTTGGTCAGGCAATGGGAGCCAATCTGGCGGAGTTGCCGCAGTTCGGGCAGAATTTCTCCACCTTCCGGCTGGAAAACGGCATGCAGGTGGTGGTGATTCCCGATCATCGCGCCCCGGTGGTCACCCACATGGTCTGGTACAAGGCAGGTGCAGCAGATGAGAAGCCCGGCATTTCAGGGATCGCGCATTTCCTTGAACATCTGATGTTCAAGGGCACCAAAGCCCATCCGGACGGCGAATTCTCCAAAATTGTCGCGTCTCTTGGCGGGGAAGAGAATGCTTTTACCACTCAGGATTATACCGCCTATTATCAGCGGGTCGCCAAGCAACATCTGGGTTTGATGATGGAGCTGGAAGCCGACCGCATGGCCAATCTGCAGCTCACTGACGAACAGGTAAAGCCGGAATTGAAGGTCATTCTGGAAGAGCGCGCCATGCGCATAGACAGCAATCCCAGCGCTCTGTTGAGTGAATCTCTTGATGCTGTGCTTTATCGCAACCACCCCTATGGCATTCCGGTCATAGGCTGGGAGCATGAAATGGAACAGCTTGACCGGCAGGATGCGATTGACTGGTATAATGAATATTACACGCCCAATAACGCAATTTTGATCGTCGCGGGTGACATTTCTGAGGATGAAGTGCGCGATTTGGCGCGAAAGACCTATGGCAAGGTCGAGCGGCGTGCCGAACCGGAAGCACGGATTCGCCCGCACGAACCGCCCCAGCGCACGGCACGCAGCCTCACCTTCACTGATGAACGGGTCAATCAGGCCAGCGTGCGTCAGGCCTATGGCACCCCATCTGACAGCACAGCTGAGAATGGAGAGGCCCAGGCCCTCGACCTGCTCGGCTATATCCTTGGCTCAGGCACCAATTCTCGCCTCTATAAGACATTGGTTATCGACAACAAAATCGCCACCTCCGCTGGCGCCTATTATCAGGGCACCGGTCTCGATGACACGCGCATGTTGTTTTACGGCACCCCGGCAGCAGACCATACGGTGGGCGATGTGCTGGCGGGCATCCGCACGGAGATCGACAAGATCATCAAGGATGGGGTGAGCGAAGAAGAAGTGGCGCGCGCCAAACGCTCTCTGCTGGCCCAAACCTTCTATGCACAGGACAATCAGGCCGCATTGGCCCGAATCGTCGGTACCGCGCTCTCCACCGGCCAGTCTCTTGATGAGTTGAGGAAATGGCCAGAGCATCTGGCTGAAGTCACTCCCGAGCAGATCAAGGCCGTGGCCGATAAGTATCTTCAGGCACATCGGTCCGTGACAGGTTATCTGTTGCCGCCGGGGGCCAGCATCACGCCTTCCAGCGCGCAAGACGACAAAAAATGCAGCGATGTGGATCAGGCCATCCCCAAAGCCAGAGAGATGAGCTATCCGAAGGATCCGCCACGCGCTTCCCAGAAGGTGCCGAATCCGCAGGCCCGACCGCAGGGCCAGCCAAAGCCGAAACCGCAAGCTGAGGGCACACCATCAGCTGCCAATGACAAAGCGGCGCCTTCCAGCGCTACTGCAGAATAGGAGGATCAAGATGACCAGACGACAGGCCGCCCTCTTGCGCCAGGCACAGATCCAGAATGCTATCGCTCAGTCGCGCCGCAAAAAGGCTCGCGCAATTGCTTTGGCTCCAAGCAACAAGCTTTCAGCTCCGCGTCTCTTGATGCTGACCCTTTTGACCAGCCTTTTGATCATGCTCAGTTGGGGCTATGCGCGCGCGACTGAAATCCAGCGCGTCGTAAGTGACAAGGGCATCGAGGCATGGCTGGTTGAAGACAGCACGGTGCCCATCATCGCGATCGATTTTTCCTTCACCGGTGGTAGTGCGCAGGATGCGGACGGCAAGGCCGGCACAGCAGCCATGCTCTCCAGCCTGCTTGATGAAGGCGCAGCCGATATGGACAGTCAGGCCTTTCAGACTGCCCTTGAAGACAATGCCATCAAGCTCAGCTTCGATGCAGGTCGTGACCGCTTCTATGGTTCGCTGCGCACCCTGACGCCGAACAAGGACATCGCCTTCGATCTATTGGCCAAGTCCCTGCAAGCTCCGCATTTCGACGCAAACCCGATTGAGCGCATGCGTGCGCAATGGATCGTTTCGGCCAAGCGCAAGCTGACCGACCCTGATGCCATCGCATCACGAGCCATGCGGGATGCGCTCTTTGAGGGCCATCCCTATGGTCGCGACACAAACGGCACAGAGGCCTCTCTGGCCCGTATCACCCGCGACGATCTGGTTGCCATGCACAAGAATGTGATGACCCGAGACGGTCTCACCATCGGCGTTGTCGGCGCCATTGATGCAGAAAGCCTCAAGGCAATGCTCGACAAGGTGTTCGCGCCGCTGCCGGAAAGTGGCACACTCCAGCCGGTGGACGATGTCGAGATTTCCAAAACGGGTGAATTCCACGTTGATTTTGCTACGCCGCAAACCAAAATCAGCTTCGCCATGCCGGGCATCAAGCGCCATGACGACGACTTTTTCGCAGCCTATCTGGTCAATCATATTCTGGGCGGCGGCTCCTTCTCCTCGCGTCTTTATGAAGAGATTCGCGAGAAGCGCGGCCTTGCCTATGGGGTCTATAGCTATCTGACTGATTATGACCATGCGCAGATGCTGGCCGGAGGCATGGGCACTCGCACGGAAAATGCCGATCAGGCGCTGATGCTGGTCAAGCAGGAAATCCAACGCCTTGGCAATGAAGGCCCAACCGAGGAAGAACTGGCTTCAGCCAAGAAATTCCTCATTGGCAACTATCCCTTGCGCTTTGACAGCTCGTCGAAGATTTCCCGCCAGCTGGTTGGTATCCAGAATGAAAAACTGGGCATCGACTATTTCGACAAGCGCAACAGCTATATCGAAGGGGTTACGCTGGATGATGCCAAACGCGCAGCCAAACGCCTGCTTGATCCCTCCAAGATGCTGATCGTTACCGTCGGCCAGCAGATCAAGCATGCTGATGCGACACCTGACAAACCGGCAGTTTCCGCCTCGGCATCAGTTGCAGCTCCAACTGCAGCCAATGACAATGAGCCTAAAGCCAAAGTCGGGGTCAACTGATCTCGTCTTGGCCATGGGCCAATAGGACAGAGTTCCCTGAAGGCCGCCCAATCCTATCCCGATGGGCGGCATAAGTCAGGCCATCGGCAGCTTCCTCCTTAGTTTGGTTGCCGGTGGCCTTTCTTTATTCCTCGACGCCTTAACCAATGAGCAGGGATCAAAATGGGTCCCTTGCAAGGAAGCTCTGGACGTTGCCGCCTCAGTCCTCTAAAAGAGGCGCACTTCTTTTCCAACCCTTTGATAGCCCAGCCGCATTGATAGCAATGACCAGACCAGCAGCCCAGTGGCAGCCCCTTCACTTCGACATCAACCCGCAAACCGGCGCTCCGGGGGCCACCCTTTCCAAGGATCCGGGTTTCTTGCGCGCCAGCAAGATCCTAGCTGAAGGCGGGTTGGTCGCAGTACCGACGGAAACGGTTTATGGTCTGGCGGCAGATGCCACCAATGCCGAAGCGGTCGCAAGTATCTATCAGGCCAAAAACAGGCCAAGCTTCAACCCCCTCATCTCGCATTTGCCAAGCCTTGAAGCTGCCCAGCGGCACGGGCTGTTCAATGAGGATGCTTTAAAATTGGCGAACGCCTTCTGGCCCGGCCCGATGACCCTTGTCGTTAAAAAGCGCGAGGAGAGCCCGATTGCGGATCTCACCTCAGCAGGGCTTGATACGGTGGCCTTGCGGGTTCCGGATTCGGCATTGATGCGTTCTCTCGCCTTTGCAACAGGCAAGCCGCTGGCCGCCCCATCCGCTAACCGCTCAGGACGCGTGAGCCCGACTACGGCAGCCCATGTGGCCGAAGAACTGGCCGACCGCATCGACATGATCGCTGATACAGGCGCCTGTCGGGTCGGCGTGGAATCCAGCGTCATTCTCTGTGTTGACGGCGTACCGGCCACGCTGTTGCGTCCGGGCGGCATTTCCGCTGAACAGTTGGAAGCAGTGCTGGGGCGCCCCCTCGCCCGCGCGGGCACCGACGACACGGCCCCAAGCTCTCCGGGCATGATGACCAGTCATTATGCGCCCTCAGTCGCTGTACGCCTCAACGCAAAAGAGATTCAGCAAGGAGAAGCCCTTCTGGCATTCGGGCCGAATTTGCCAACCAATGCGGACCTCGCTGTAGAGGTGGTCAATCTTTCGGAAACAGGTGACAGTTTTGAAGCGGCGCAGAAGCTCTTTGCTTCTCTGCGTGCGCTCGATCGGCCTGGCGTGACCTGTATTGCGGTTGCCCCCATAAGCAACGAAGGGCTGGGCGAAGCCATCAATGATAGACTGAAGCGCGCGGCAGCCTGACGCCGAACGGTCAGCGAGCAATCTGGCTCAAGCTGCCTGGCTTTGTCTGCCGGTCCACAGATTCCTGTCCCTATCCAAGCCATGGTTTCAGCCGCTTACGAGCGGTGTCACCAAACTGCCACGCAGCCGTCACGACGCTGAAACACATCTGCACAAGTCTTGCGATCTCTTATCCGCTTTTTCAAAATTCAATTGCTAGAGATCGACAATGTCCAACAAAGACGTCAATGCTCACACGAGCATGTCACGCCGCTCCCTGCTGCTCGGCAGTGCCGCCATTGCCACGAGCGCCGCTTTTTCCCCCATGCTGACGTTCCGCGCCAATGCCGCCCCCATGGCTGGCGAGTTGCAGCTGGTCCCCGCCACGCCCAACCCGAACGGCATCATCGACAAGCTGTTCCTTTTGAAGGGCGATCCGCTCAGCGGTCCGATCAAAACCATCGTGGCCGAAGATGGCAGCCCCGTTCCGGCGCCCGTCCTTCAAGAAGGCGAACGCCGCGTTCTGCGCGTGTTGCATTTCAACGACATGCATAACCATATCACCGACCTGCACGGCAAGAAGGGCGACACCCACCGCCTTGCGCAGATGGTCAAGCTGGTCAAGGAAGCCCGCACCAATGCAGCCGAGAATGAAGCTGTGCTGTTTGTTTCCGCTGGCGATGACCACACCGGCTCGATCTTTGACGAGCTGATGGGCTGGAGCCCTGAGGAATTCGTCGCTGACGCCAGCTATCGCGCCTATAGTGCAGCCGGTGTCGAAATTGCCGCACTGGGCAACCATGAATTCGACCGTGGCGCCGAGTTGCTCAAAAAGGGCAAGGATACGGATGCGACCTTCCCGCTGCTTTCCGCCAACGTGCATTCGTCGGGCTATATGAAGCGTGATGAAGACTACACCGCCGCAGCTGTTGCCGACATCAATGGCTTGCGCGTCGGGCTCATTGGCCTCACCACCAACATCGACACCCGCGTCGGCCAGCCAAACGATCCGACCCTCGCGGTTGACCGTCCGGTGACAGCGCTTTCCAACCTGCTGCCTGCTGTCTCCGAAATCTCCGATGTGGTCGTCATTCTTTCCCACTGCGGCTATGGCATCGGGCAGCATAAATCCGGCAAGGCAGCCACGGCGCGTGACATTGGCGACGGAGACTTTGCCATTGCCAAGATTGCAGGCGAGTTGAGCGAAAAGCCGATTGTTGTGGTTGGCGGCCATACGCACACCAAACTCAATGAGTCCGGCATTGACGAGAACAACCTCAAGGACGGCGTGCTCATCACTCAGGCTCTAGCCCACGGCAAGTTCCTTGGTGATATAGCCATTTCCATCGCCGCCCATCAGGGCCGTAAGGATTGGTACAATTCGGTTTCCCTGCATCCGATCAAGGCCAGCGACAAGCGTGTTGCCAGCGACGATCCGAAATATCCTTCCCTGCAGCAGGAAGGCGACTGGGATGCCTCATTCGAAGACACCGTGGTTGGCCCGCTGCTCAAGCAGCTCGACAGCAAGCTGGCCGAGACCATCGGCATGGTGGAAGCGGATACCCTTGGTCGTGAGGTCACCATCGCCAGCCGCTATATCGGCGAGAGTGCTCTTGGCAACTTCATGAATGATGCCGTGGTGGCGCGCTCGGAGACCTTCCCCGGCGGCAAGGTGGATTTTGCTCTCTTCAATGCGACGGGCCTATCGGCCGGCGTGGAGAAGGGGCCTTTGTCCTTCAAGGCCTGGTATGACGTGATGCCTTATGCCGACGCCATTCATGTGGCCACCATGACCGGTGCTCAGTTGCGCGACATGCTCAACAACAATGCGGTGCGCCTGCTCCGCCCCGAAGAAGCGAAGGATGTAGACCTGAATGGCTTCGTCTCGCGCGGCTTCCTACATTTCTCCTCGGGCATTCGCTATGAAATCGCTCTGGGCGCAGATGCCAAATCCGCAAAGGCCGTCAATATCACGCTCAATGGCCAGCCGATCGAAGAGGTTCTGGACAAAAAATTCACCCTCGCGATCAACAGCTACATTGCCTTTGGTGCCTATGGTGAAACCTGGAACGGCAAGCCGATTTCCGGTGGCGTCGCAGGTGACATCCCGAGCTTTGATCTGCGCAAGCTGGACTATGACCATACCGGTCTTGTCTATCGCAACGAGGTGATCGCCTTCATCCGCGAGCAGAAGGTCATAACAGAGGCTAATGGTGCCAAGCTTGATGGCCGACTGGCCGTGAAGGCCTGATCTTTTCTGCTGCCAGCAGATGATCCATTGTCTATGCCAAACCAGAGCCGGAGCCAGTCTCCGGCTTTTTCTGTATGAGTCGCTCTTCATCGCAGAATGCGTCACGGCCCTTGAGGACGGTCTGTTCAAAACCTGACTAAAATCAGCAATGCAAGATTGTCGGTGTTTCTTCTTACTCATTTTGTTGTAATGTGCAACTCCATGGGATGGTGTCCAGCACCATAAACCCTTCCAGATCAGGCAGCGTCGGTTCGATCCACCCCGCCTCGGCCCCTGCCCTCAATACCAATAAAAGGAACCTTTCATGGATCAGAGCAACGATTTTGCTTCCCTTTCTGATTTTGAAGACAAAAAAGAAGAGATGGCTGCCAACCGGCAGCATATTCACCAGCATCCCGAACTGTCGCATCAGGAATCCGAAACCGCAGCCTTTGTGGCTGGCAAACTCAAGGACTGGGGCTATGAGGTTGCCGAAAATGTTGGCGGACACGGTATCGTGGCGCGACTCAAAGTAGGGGAAGGTACCAAGAGCATTGCCATTCGCGCCGATATGGATGCCCTGCCGATCACCGAGGAAACCGGCCTAGCCTATGCCAGCAAGAATGCAGGCGTCATGCATGCCTGCGGCCATGATGGCCATACGGCTGTGCTGATGGGTACAGCGGAATATCTCGCTCGCACCAAGAAATTCGACGGCACCGTCAATCTCATTTTCCAGCCAGCCGAGGAAAGCCCGGTCAAAAGTGGCGCAGAAAAGATGATCGAAGACGGGCTTCTGGAACGCTTCCCGTTTGACTGCATCTATGGCCTGCATAACCATCCCGGTGCTCCGGTTGGGCAGATCATGCTGCGCGATGGACCGGCCATGGCCGGCGCCGACATGATAGACATCACCGTGCGCGGCAAAGGTGGCCATGGGGCTCGCCCGCAGGAAACCGTAGATCCGGTGGTAACCGCCTGCCATATCGCCATTGGCCTGCAGACCATCGTGTCGCGCAACATCGATCCGTTCCAGCCTGCCGTCATCACCATCGGTGCGATCCATGGCGGCAATGCTCCGAACGTCATTCCCGAAGAGGTCCTGATGCGCGTCACTTTGCGAACCTTTGACCAGACCGTGCGCGATCATGCCAAAAAGCGCATCATCGAGATGTCCCAATCCATCGCAGAAGGGTTTGGAGCAACGGCCAAGGTGGATATTCCGCACGGGCTGCCGGTAGTGGTCAACTCCACCAAGGAAATGGCGTTTGCCAAGGAAGTGGCGCTGGAGCTGGTGGGCGAAGAGAATATCGCCGAGTTCCCGATCAGTTCTGGCAGTGAAGACTTCGCCCATTATCTGGCGCATAAGCCGGGCTGCTTCATTCGCGTGGGCAACGGAGAAGAGTCAGCGGCTCTGCATAACCCGAAATTCAATTTCTCTGACGAGATGTTGCCGGTCGGAGCAGCGCTCTGGGCACGTCTGGTTGAGCGCTATCTGCACGCCTGACGGTGAGTTTCGGGCACTTGCCCTTAAAAAATTTAGGACAGGGGAGCCCTCTCCTGTCCTTTTGCCCGCTCCATGGGGGCGAGGAACAGGCATGTTTGTTCATGCTTGGCGATCAGCACGCCGACCTGTTCGGCAGGAACCGGCGCTGACCAGAGGTAGCCCTGCACAAGCCGCCCTCCGAGCCGTTTGATCATATCCAGCTCGGCAGTCGTTTCCACGCCTTCAACAATACATTCCACGCCCATGTCGCGGCTGAGCGAAAGCAGGGATTTGACAATCTTGTAGCCAGCTTGATTCTTGTCCAGCTCGCTCACAAAACTCCGGTCGATCTTGATCGTCGTCAGCGGCAAGGCGTGCAACTGGCTCAGGCTGGAAAAACCGGTGCCAAAATCATCCAGTGAAATGCCGCAGCCGAGCGCTCTGAGATCCGCAATAGAAGCTTGTACTTCATTCTCCCGGCCCATGGCGGCGGTTTCGGTGATTTCAAAATCAATCCGGCGCGGATCAACATCACTGTGCATGACAATGGAGGCCAGCTTCAGGGTGCGTTCCCCTGCGCTCACATCAAGGGTGGAGAGGTTGAAGGAAAGCTTGATCTCGTGCGGCCAATTAGCGGCTTCTGACAAGGCTTTGGCCAGCAGGGTATGAGTGATTTCGCAAATCCGGCCACTTTGTTCTGCAATGGGAATGAAGACCGAAGGGGCAACTTGACCAACCTGCGGACTGTGCCAACGAGCCAGAGCTTCGAAGGCGGCAATGCGGCCTGAAGACACTTCGACGATGGGCTGAAAATAGACACTGAGTTCCTTGTCTAGATTTGCCGAGCGAATGGCTTGCTCGATCAGGCCGCGCTGTTCGAGCTCAGTGGCCTGCTCTTTGGCGAACAGGCTGGGACAGCCCCTGTTGTTTCTCTTGTTCTGATAGAGAGCATAGTCGGCGCATTCATATAAATCATGCGCTGTTTTGGCGACATCGGGATAGACCGCGTAACCAACCGAAGCGGAAATGCTGATGCGCCCCTCTTCGATGAGAAAAGGCGCGCGGAGCACAGCACAGATCTGCTCTCCCAGCAGCAGCAATTCAGCGTCGGAATTGCGTGTCTTGATGAGCAGCGCAAATTCGTCTCCGCCGAGGCGTGACACCAAGATATCCCCTCCGACCAGCCTCTTGAGCCGTTCAGCCACATTCTGTAGCAACAAATCGCCAATAGTGTGCCCGTGCAGATCATTCACGGCCTTGAAGCCATCCAGATCCAGAATGCCGACAGCCAGCCGCCGCCTATTCTCTTGTGCAAGGGCGATTTCCCTATTGAGATTATCAAAAAACAGACGCCGGTTTGGCAGGCTGGTGAGACTATCGAGATTGGCCAGCGTCCGGTTATGCTCGCTGGCCCGTTGCAGGGCGACTTCTGACTTCACTGCATTGCGGAAATGGCTGGACTGAACATAGACCACCACCACCAGCAAAGCTGCAGCAATCAACAGGTTCACCCCCATGGTCATCAGGGCGCTGTCTCCGGTCAGTAACAGGCGGATGACCAGCGGAATGTAGACGAACATTGCCACCTGATAGGCGGCAATCCGCAGATGCATCATGAAAACGACAATACAGATTCCCGAAATAGCCATGAAATAGGAGATGTTGACCCGAATGACATGGTCCCCATATTCAAACAGAGACAAGGCCCAAGCAGTAAAGAAAATGGGGAGCGCCGCGCCAAGAAGCTTGATCTGCGCCATGGCTCGTCTGCAGCGCTCCACGGTCTCAAATTCGGATCGGGCATTGAACCAGTGATGAATGCGCGCAGTAAATACAAAGGTGAAAATGACCGGCGTGCCATAAACCAGCCAGGCCGGAGCCACAGCCCTGCTTGTCAGAGCCACGCCCCAAATGCTGCTCAGCAATATTGTATAAACCAGCGGCAGCTGGCGGGTGCAGATCTGGTATTGCGCCCTTATGAGTTCGGCGCTGTTTCTCTTTGCTTTGGCTCCATAGAAATCCAGAGCTTTTTCAAAAAGGATGCCTATCAATGGTCAACCCTCTGGCCTCATTTTTCTTCACCCAGAGGTTATGGGGCAAGGGTAAATCAATCATTGCGCAAGTAAAAATTTCATACAAGACTAAACTAAATGCTGGTGTACCACCTGTCCAAAACTGCCATTTATCCTTTTTTCTCAGGTAATTAGGTATTTTTTACAAGGTATTTTTCTCTATCTATGGCGTTACCCATCATGGCCAGGTAATAAAAAAGCGCGGGCTGATGCCGCGCTTTTCTTCTCAATTGCACAAGGCCGGGTCTTCTTTTCGACTCAGCCTCGAGAGCTTTCCACCTGCCCTTTGGACACGCGAATGGAAAAGGCTGTTGCCTGACCGGACGCCAGAAGCTTGGCTTGGGCAATCCAATTTTCCCTGTCGATGCGCCCCTTGAAGCTGAGGAAGGTCGAAACATAGTGGGCTTCTTCGCGAGACCAGTCTGCTATCTGGTCAAAATGATAGATGCCCAGATCATTGAGCTTGGTTTCGATCACCCGGCCAATACCCCTGATCTGCTTGAGATCGTCGGGCTTTCCATCGCGCGGGCCAGAAAGCAGAGCGGGTTTGGACCCAACGGCTTCGGCTTTTTCCTTTGCCGACGCCCCTTCTGGCAAGGTGGCCAGAACCTGCTCGATCTTTTCCTCTTCAGCGTCCACATCCACAGGCTCTGCCTCTGCTTCGACAACCTCTACCGGCACGGCACCGGCTGCAGCCACTGCATCTTCATCAGCTTCGTCAATGTCGACAGGTATTGCATCTGGCCCGATGATTTCGCGCGCCTGAGCGATCCAGTTTTCGCGTTCTATGCGTCCCTTGAAGTCGAGGATGGACGATACCCATGTCGCTTCAGCGTCGGTCCAGCGGGCGATCTGGTCAAAATGGTAGATTCCCAGATTGTTGAGTTTGCCTTCGATGACCTTGCCAACCCCCTTGATCTTTTTAAGATCGTCGGCTTTGCCATCTCTGGGGGATTCAAGCGCTTTGGGCTTGACGCCCTCTGGCTGGTCCGTATCTGAAGGGGCATCCACAAGGCCTTCGCCGGCCATGCCTTCGGCGACTAAAGTGGGGTCGACGCTCGTGTCGACGGGCCCGCCTTTCTTCGGCTTGGCGCCCTTGGGTTTTTCCTCGTCAATGACAGTGGCAACCACTTCAACCGGAATAACGCTCTGCTCCTGAGGCAGCGGCTCTTCGCGCCCATCAGGCACGGGAGCGCCAGTAAGGGAGACAGAAGAAAGGGAAGCGGCATCGGCATCAGTCGCCCGATTGCCTTCTTCGGCTGCGGAAAGCGGAAACTCTTCTGATGCTCTACGCGCAGCCGCCGCGGCCGGGTCATAGAGAGCTTCAGCCCGATTGGCCAGATCCTGTCCCGGTTGGCTGGCCAGAAAGGCCCTCAGGGCACAGCCCAGCAAGGCACCAAAGATCACGGCGAGAATGATGAGCAGCAATTCCTGCCCGATAAGAACGGTCATGGCCCTCTCCCTCAGTCTTTCGCTTTATCTTGATCTTGCGGTTCACAAGCAAACCAGCCAATGGCCGCGCCCAGAACAACTCCCAACAGGAGCAATGGATAGAGATTTGCAATAAGATATCCCATTTTCAAACTCCTTATGGACTATTGCTGAAGCGTGTCAGGTTCGATCAAGCCGGGCTTAGCATCGCTGCTGTCCGGCAGCTCTTCGGCGTCCGGTTGACTTTCAGATAGGGGCTCCGATATCTGGACATTGACAGCGATTGAGCCAAGATCCGCATTATCGATGGTCTGTTGGAGCCGGTTATAGCGGCCCTCTCCATCGACCTCATTTAGAAGCGAACCGGAAATGGTCAGCTTGTCATCGATCAGCATGACCTTGCCTTCAGGCAGGTCGGCCAGAAGCGCAGTGGCGAGCTTTACTGCAGCGGCAATTTCTTCTGGTGCGCCGCGCGCCGCTTCCACACTGCTCATTTCAAGCTCGGCATCAGAGATGGTGGCCTTGATAGTGGATGGCGCCTTTTTCAACTCGTAATAAGGCAAATAGCCGATCATTGTCAGCTCACTCCCCTGCCGGGATAGGCCCCATGTATAGGGGCTTTGCGCAGCCAGAAGATCGGTCTTGTCCTTGACGACACGCACGCCCCATTCGGTCAGCAACAACGCGCTCGCTTCTTCAGCGGCCCCCACTTCAGGAGCAATGCCGGTCAAGGTGGCGTCACGACCGTGGAATGTGATTTTCGCCCAGTCCATATCCCTTTGTTCCAGAACCGCAAGGGCACGTCCGGTCAGGTCTGCTTCGATCTTCTCGGTTTCGCCATACAGGGACAGCCCGGCAACAGCTGCGACTGCCAGGGCACCGGGGATCAACCAGCTTTTCAGCAATGACATTGTGGTAATTCCTTCCTATGATCCACTGGGCATCCGTCGGATGTCGTTTGAGACGGAGGTGGAACCCATTCTTTGGGAGAGTATCTCAGCAATCTTTCAGGACCAAGACCATCCGCTGGAGTACGGGACGAATTATGCGATTTATTCAACTTTTTGACTGAACGCAATGCTTTTTGCCTGTGGGTGCAACCTGCAGCTTTCCCGTTGCGCATTACGTTTCTTACCCCAGAGTGGCAAATATCCGAATCTTCAATTAATCCAAACAGTTCGCGGCGGTCATATGACAGAGCAAAGCCTTTCGAAAGCCCAGGCAAGACGTATAGCCCTCAAAGCTCAGGGCTTTCTGCCCCAACGGCGGGGGCTCAAGCGCATCGACCGGCGCCATCTGGATGCCCTGTTCGATCAGCTCACTTTATTGCAAATCGACTCTGTGAATGTGTTGGATCGGGCGCACTATCTGACGCTGTTCGCGCGCTTTGGCGCTTATGACAAGGCAGCCGTTGATCGGCTTCTGCATGATGTATCAGGCCCCAAAAGCGCAAGAAAGAAGGACTATTTCGAATATTGGGGTCATGAAGCTTCGGTGATGCCGGTCAGCCTCTATCCGGCGCTCAAATGGCGCATGGAACGGGCCTGCCAGCATCAAGGCGTCTGGGGCAAGCTTTCCCGCTATGCCAAAGAAAACCCGCAAGTGCTTGAAACGATCCTCAAGGATATCGCGGATCGCGGACCATTATGTGTCTCGGATCTGGAAAAACGGGGTGGACGCTCCGGGGCATGGTGGGGCTGGAATGACAGCAAGATCGCGCTGGAATTCCTGTTCTGGTGCGGCCATATCGTGGCTGCCGGACGGCAGGGCTTCACCCGCTATTATGATTTGCCAGAGCGTGTCATTCCCTCAGATTATCTTGAAGCCCCTGCGCTCGACGAAGCTACGGCCCATCGCCAGCTCATGGCACTGGCGGCGAAATCACACGGCATCGGAACGGAGAAATGCTTGCGAGACTATTTCCGCTTGCCCACTGCGGAAGCCCGCAAGGCGCTTGATACTCTCCTGGAAGAAGGCATCATCGAGCCAGTGTCCGTGCAAGGCTGGGACGCACCAACCTATATCTATAAAGACGCACAGCTTCCTGCCCGCGCCACCTGTCGAGCCCTGCTGGCGCCTTTTGATTCCCTAATCTGGTATAGAGATCGCGCCGAGGCCCTGTTTGATTTCCGCTATCGCATTGAAATCTATGTACCAAAAGAGAAAAGGCAGTTCGGCTACTATGTGCTGCCCTTCCTGATGGGTGACAGGCTTGTAGCCCGGCTGGACCTCAAGGCCAATCGACAGGAGTCGGTCCTTGAAGTGTTTGCCGCCCATGGAGAAGCGCGCATCGACCAAGGCAAAGTGGCCGAAGCTCTGGCACAAGAGCTTGCGTTGATGGCGCAATGGATGGGATTGGACTCGATTCGCGTTGGCGAGAGGGGAGACCTGGCCGGCTCCTTGTCAGTGTCGGTCAGACAACTTATATAAGCAGCAGGCGCCCGGGCAGCGCCTTACGTCTTACTTGTTACAAGGGCAGCCACAGGCTGTCGGCGCAAACAGGAAGCATACGAGGGCCAGATAAACTTCACGAAACAGTCTGAGCCGGGAGACTCCTGCGCTAGCAATAGTGTTCGAAGACATGAAACAGCTCCTTAGCGGATAATTTTTGTTATTCTTACTTTAAAGGAACTCTAAACGAGTTCGTCCGCATCCACAAGCGCCGGACCATGATCCAAATCGCATGTTTGGTATGACAAATATCTATGATAAAGCTCATCACAATCATGCTACCCCCCGCATTCCCCGCCTCATAAGAAAGACAAAACCCCATGAAACAGCTGGACCTTAACCGCATTCAATGCGTGATTTTCGATCTGGATGGCACTCTGGTTGACAGTGAAATCCTGTCCCTGCAAGGCTATTGCGATACCGTGCCGGACCTTGACTGGGATGTGAACTATATGGTTGCGAATCTGCGCGGCTTCCAGTTCCACAAGATTGTCGAAGCGATGGAAGGCCGGGTTGGTCACAAGCTGGCTGAGGACTACGAGACCACCTATCGCGCCCATGTGGCAGAGCTGTTTGAAGCCGGTTTGCAAGCGTTTCCCGATGTTCTCGACGTGGTTCCAGCGCTTAAAACACCCAAATGCATTGCCTCGGCCGGTCCGATCAAGAAGATGCGCCACTCGCTCGGCCTTACCGGCCTGTTGCCGCATTTTGAGGACCGGATTTTCAGCTCCTATGTCGTGAAAAGTTGGAAGCCGGAGCCGGGCCTGTTTCTTCATGCTGCCAAGACCATGGGGTATGCGCCGGAAAACTGCCTCGTGGTAGAAGATAGCGAAGTGGGCATCGAAGCGGCCAAGCGTGCCGGTATGCAACATCTGCTGCATGTGCCCGAAGGTCATCATGTGTTTGACGGCTATGATGGGGCCGTGCTCAATCGCTATCGCGACTTGCCGCTAAGCTAGAGCCGATGCCGTAAAGGACCGAAGCCATGCCCGAAACGCCTCCAGATCTGGATCTCGCTCCCCACACCGCGGAGCTCTCGGACGCCTATCGTAAGGGCAAGGCTTCCTATCATAGGGCTTCGCGCCAAGATGCGATAAACCAGCGCGCAGCCCGATTTGACAGGGATACCAGAGACAAAGCCCTTGCCCTTCTCATCTGCCTGATCTTGATTGGCGGGATGTTCCTGTATATTCAAAGCTGATCCATCACAAAAACAAGAAAAGCACCAACCATGAAGTGTCTTATTGTCCAGCCTGTCCATGAGGAAGGCCTAGAGCTCCTGCGCCAGAATGGCATAGAGCCCGTCATTTGCCCTGATCCGTCCATGGATACTGTCGCCGCGCTGGCGCCGGGATGCGAATCCTGCATCACCCGCAATGCCGGCTTTACCGAACAAGCCTTTGCCGCCGCCGACAAACTGAAGGTTGTCGTCGTGCATGGGGCCGGCCATGATGCGGTCGACAAAGAGTCTGCCACCCGTCACGGCGTTCTGGTGTGCAACACCCCCGGCGCCAATGCGCAATCGGTCTCGGAGCTGGCGTTGGGCCTTGCCCTTTCTGCCGCCCGTCTGCTTCCCGCCGCCGACAGGGAAGAACGCGCTGGACGCTTCGGCTTCCGCGATCGCAACCAGACCCTTGAGTTACAGGGCAAGACAGCTCTCGTCGTCGGCTGGGGTCATACGGGTTCCCGCCTTGGCGAGATGCTGCGTGGCGCACTCGACATGCGCGTGCTGGTGCATTCCCCAAGTGTCAAGGATCTGGGAGACTTCGAGCGGGCCAGCTCACTGGAAGCCGGGTTGGCGGAGGCAGACCTCATTTCGCTGCACACGCCCCTGCGCCCCGAAACAAGGCATATGATCAACAAGGACAGCCTTGCGCTCGTCAAGCCGGGTGCCATTCTGGTCAACACGGCCCGCGCCGGTCTGGTGGATGAAGCTGCCCTGCTTGATGCGCTTGACAAGCGACACCTCTTTGCGGCCGGTCTGGATGTCTATGAAGAAGACGCGCCTCTGGGCGCCCTTGGCCGGTCAGATCGTGTCATCCTTGCGCCTCATCTGGGCGGGGCGACCGAAGAAGCCATGCGGCGTATTGCCGTTGCCTCGGTGGAGAATGTGCTGACGGCGCTTTCAGGCAAACGACCGGCGACCGCCCTCAATCTGGACTGATACGGCGCACATCATCTCATCTGATAGATAAAGGCGCGCAATGGCCTCCCTTTGCGCGCCTTTGCATTGGTCATGCTCAAAGCAGACTACAGACGGATCAGGCCATAGTTGATTGCCCGTTCCAACTGGCCCACCACATGGGCGAGCTTCTCATCGACAACATGCAAATATTCGGTCCAGTCATTGACGTGGGTCAGCTCTTTCTTGCCATCGGAAATGCCGCGCAGGCCGATCATGGGCACATCATGATACATACAGGCGCGGAGCACAGCGAAGCTCTCCATATCCACCATATCCGCATCGATACCATCATAGGCAGCGCCGGAGACGATGTTGCCGCCCGTTGAAAGCGTTGCTTCCTTGACGTCGGGAATGGTGAAGGGCATCGGCACCTTGACCGGCAAATCGACAAACGGGGTCTTGCCCTTTTCAAAGCCGAGGGGCGACGTGTCCATATCGCGATAGCTGATGGCAGTTGCCTGATAGACCTCGGTCTGCTCCAGCGATGCGGACCCTGCCGAACCAAGAGACACCACAAGATCGGGCTTCTGGTCTGTGGCGACCAGACGGGACAGGAAAGACGATACGTTGATCGCTGCTTCCACCGGCCCCACGCCGATCATCAGAGGCACGATTTTCGCCTTCAGGTGATCCCCATATTCAGCGTCCACCGCCATGACATAGAGAATGCGTTTGCCTGCCACGGTCTTTAATTCATGATCCATTGTCTTGCTCTTGCCTCTGTTGCAGCCCATCGGGCAATCTGTCTGCCTTTTTGCAAAACCCGCTGCGCTTGCGGCTCAGGGCCACGCGGGCTTGGCAAAAAACACCTCTTATGGTGCTACATCGAAAGGCTGCGCAAGCCAAGGGTGCGAAGCGCACAAAATGTCGCCACACATGCGGCAGGGCGCCGCGCACCGTCTCAAGGCTCTGTTCTTCAAAGTGGTCAACAGGGAGGAAAACTTGCGGAAGGAGGTTTGCAGGCCACAGCCTCTTTCGCTAAACTCGCCACACATGGCCTTTAAGGCTAAAGCCAATCGATTTTATCTGTCTTTTGTCACCCTTTATCTCCCTCTCCTCGCCTTATTGATGGCAGCTCGCCTTTTTCGCGAAAATGATAAAGATGTGTCGGCCCAACCGATCAAGGATCTCGCGCCCATGAAACCGGACGTTCTTGTAATTGTTCCCCTTCGCCCAGACCAACAGAAACAGCTCGAAGCGACCTACACTCTTCATCGATATGATCTGGCCGAAGACAAGAATGCGTTTCTGGCCGAAGTGGGCGAAAAGATTGTTGCTGTGGTGACCAATGGTGGACGCGGCATCACCCGCGCGCAGCTGGCCTTCCTGCCCAATCTCAAAGTCGTGTCTTCTTCCGGCGTCGGATATGATGCCATAGACGTGGAGGCCTGCACCGAACAGGGCGTCAAGGCAACCAACACGCCAGACGTGCTGACCGATGATGTCGCAGATATGGCGCTGGGTCTGTTTCTCGCTGTCAGACGAGATCTGGTCAGAGGCGACGCCTATGTGCGCACAGGCGCATGGGGCCGCGATGGGGCCTTTCCGCTCACACGCGCCATCAAGGCCAAAAAGGTCGGTATTGTCGGCCTTGGTCGCATCGGCAAGGCCATTGCCGCCCGCCTTGAGCCGATGGGCGTTGAGATTGCCTATCATGGCCGAAATGAACAGGCCGGTGTTGCTTATCGCTATATGGCAGATGTGGTTGCCATGGCCGAGTGGGCCGATGTGCTGATCGCCGCCATGCCCGGGGGCGCAGCAACCGAAGGCATGATCAGTGAGGCCGTTCTGGAAGCTTTGGGACCGGAAGGCAGCTTCATCAATATTGCCCGTGGTAGCGTGGTGGATGAAGCCGCACTCATCGCCTGCCTGAAAGACGGCCGTCTTGGCAGTGCCGGGCTGGATGTGTTCCTCAACGAGCCAACTCCGGACACGGCCTTTGCCGCCATTCCCAATGTTGTGCTGCATCCCCACAATGCCAGCGGCACCGTGGAAACACGCGGAGCCATGTCGCAACTGGTGCTCGACAACCTTGCCGCCTATTTTGCCGGCAAACCCTTGGTAACGCCGGTCAACTGACCCGAACGCGGATGATCCGAAGGTCGGTGCGCGGCCCTTCTCAAATGGGTGTATGATGAAGGGAGGCGAGGAATTTCCTCCAGCCTTCCCTCTTTTTTCTTGTGCGCACTCGGTTTCAAGGCGCGCAGAACGCCTGAGGCACGCGTATGGACCTGCATCTGCTGTTTCTTTCTCTTGGCGGCATTCTGCTTGTCGGACTGATGACCGACGAGTTGGGGCGGCGCACTCGTCTGCCGCGGGTCACCCTGCTCATTCTGTTCGGCGTGATCATTGGTCCATCGGGACTGGATCTTTTGCCCGATCAGTTTGCCGAATGGTATGAGTTTCTGGCCGCAACAGCACTCACCATGGTGGCCTTTTTGCTGGGAGGGCATCTTTCCCTCGCCGGACTGCGCAAGCGGGGCAAAACCATTCTCATCGTTTCTGCCGTTGTTGTGGTGCTCACAGCGCTGGCCATATGCGGCGGCCTCATGGCGTTGGGCGCGTCCTTCCTCCTCGCTCTCCTGCTGGCGGGCATTGGAACGGCGACAGATCCGGCAGCCTCGCAGGATGTCATCAAGCAGACCGGAGCCAAAGGGCCTTTCACCCGCATCCTGCTTGGCATTGTCGCCATTGATGATGCGTGGGGGCTGATCATTTTCAGCCTGTTGCTGGTGATCGCCAAAGCGGTGACCGGCGGTGGCTTTGATGACATTCTCTGGAATGCGGGGCGGGAACTGGGCGGTGCCATTGGCATCGGCTTGCTGATCGGCCTGCCGGGCTCTTACCTTTCAGGGCGTATAAGACCCGGCGAACCCATGCAGCTGGAAGCTCTGGGGCTTGTCTTTCTGTGTGCAGGCCTTGCTATCTGGCTTGACGTCTCCTTCCTGCTTTCAGGCATGATTGCGGGCTTCACCATCGTCAATTTTGCGAAGCATCACAACCGAGCCTTCCATGAGATAGAACATATCGAATGGCCCTTCATGGTGTTTTTCTTTGTGCTGGCTGGTGCCTCGCTGCAAATCGCCGGAATCGTGAATATCGGCATGGTGGGGCTCGGCTATATCATTTTACGCATCGTAGGGCGCCTCGTCGGCGGCTGGCTCGGCTGCCAATGGGCAGGCACAGCACCCAGACACAAACTCTGGCTTGGCCTTTCCCTTATGCCGCAGGCGGGCGTGGCGCTGGGCATGGCGCTGGTAGCCTCAGATCATTTCCCCGCAATTGGTGACCAACTACTGGCTATCACCATCGGCACGACGGTGATCTTTGAAATTGTCGGCCCGATCCTCACCCTTGTCGCCTTGAAGAAGGTGGGTGAGACAAAAACTGAAAGCCACTAAAAAAGCGGCCCGTAGGGCCGCTTCCTGATCTTTATCGCCTTAGCCGAATTCTGGCCCGCGCGGACGATAGGGCCGCGTATCCTGCCAGTCTTCCATCAAGGCTCTGAGGCCCGGATCGGAGCCTTCGGGCAGGATGATTTTGGCGGTGACCAGCAGGTCACCCCGGTTGCCGTCCCTGTCGGGCAGCCCTTTGCCTTTGAGACGCAGGCTTTTGCCCGAGCTCATGCCCGCAGGGATCTTGACCTCTGCCTTGCCTTCAAGGGTCGGAATGCGCACCTTCGCGCCAAGCACCGCTTCATAGAGAGTCAGCGGCAATTCAAGGCGGATATTGGTTTCCTCGACCGTGAACAGCTTGTGCGGCAGAATCTGGATCGTGACCAGCGCATCGCCTGCCGGACCAGTGCGGCTTTCAAAGCCCTGCCCTTTCATGCGGATGGTCTGGCCATCTTTCACGCCCTTGGGCACGGCCATGTCCAGCGTCTTGCCGGTTGGCAGATGCACACGCCGTTTGTCGCCGGAAACAAGGTCTTCAAGGCTTACGCTCAGCTTGGCTTCGGCGTCCTGTCCTTTTTGAGGCTGGGCGCGATGCTGGCCGCCATGATGGCCGCCGCCGCCGAAGGGATCCGCCCCTGCGCCAAACGGATTGCCGCCTGCGCGCCGTCCGCCGCCGCCAGCCATGTTGCCGAAGATTTCGCTGAAAATATCTTCCGTTGCGCTGCCGCCACCGAACGGGTTGCCACCGCGTCCGCCAGCACCAAAGGGATTGCCGCCACCACCGCCGAACGGGTTGCCCCCACCGGCGAAGCCATGGAATTTTTCCTTGCCTTCAGCGTCTATCTCGCCACGGTCATATTTTCCGCGCTTTTCCTTGTCACCAATAATCTCGTAGGCCTGATTGACCTCGGAGAATTTTTCTTGCGCTTTGGGATCGCTCTTGTTCTGATCGGGGTGATACTTCTTCGCAAGCTTACGGAACGCGCTCTTTATCTCGCGCTCATCCGCCGACTTGGACACCCCAAGCACGCTATATGGATCTCTCATCAGTCTTGTCCTTCACCCCCGTCGATGCGCCCGTCAGGCACGCGCCGACAGTGTTCAATTGGATTCGCTTGACAGCACCTAGGGGAAAGCCCTTAAACAAGCGACTACGAATCATTGCCTGATGCTGTCATTTCACGTTACCTCTGATATAGAGTGTCTCATTCGAAATTTCCATAGAGAGAACATAATGAACATTGATCTTCTCCGTCGCCTTTGCGAAACCCCCGGTGTTCCGGGCCGCGAACATCGCATCCGCGCCCTGATTGAAAAAGAAGCCGAAGGCCTCTTTGATGAAATCTATACTGACGCCATGGGGTCGCTCGTCTGCACCCGCTTCCCGACGACCGAGCAGGAAGAAGGGGCTGTTCCCGAGCGCATCCTGCTGCTCTGCCACATGGACGAGATCGGCTTTCTCGTTAGCCATGTTTCCGATAAAGGCTTCATCAATATCGATCCGGTTGGCGGCTTCGATCCACGCACCCTGTTTGCGCGCCGCGTGCTCGTCTGCACCAACGATGGCGACTATAAGGGCGTGATGAATCCGGGCGGCAAGGGCCTGCATATCTCCACTCCGGAAGAACGCAAGAAGCTGCCTGAAGTGACCGACTTCATCGTCGATCTGGGCATGGGTGAAACCACCAAGGAAAAAGTCAAAGTCGGCGACTATATCGTCATGGACGAGCCCCTGCTCGACATGGGCGAGAAAGTGGTCTCCAAGGCTCTGGACAACCGCATCGCCTGCTGGCTCGGCATCGAAGTGATCCGCGAGATGGTCGAAGCCAAGGTAGCCCATGATTGCGAAATCACCGTAGCCTTCACCGCGCAGGAAGAAGTCGGCCTCAGAGGCGCCCGCACGGCAAGCTTCGGGGTTGCTCCAGACGTGGTTATCGGGGTCGACACTACCCTGTCCTGCGACACGCCGGGCACTCCGGAAAAAGACACCATCACCACACAAGGCAAAGGCGTTGGTCTCGACATCAAGGACGGTTCCTTCATCGCCGATATCGATCTGGTGGAAGAGCTTGAAGCTGTGGCCGCAGAAAAAGACATTCCGGTTCAACGCTTCATCCTCGCCCGCGGTGGACAGGATGGGGCTGCCGGTCAACAGGCAGGTTCCGGCACCAAGGCAGCTGCCATCGGCGTCGGTACCCGCTACATCCACACCGTTTGCGAAATGATCGACAAGACTGATATCCAGTCTGCCAAGGACCTTCTGGTCACCTATCTGGGCAAGCACTGATCCCTCATCCGGATCATTTAGAGACGTTGAAAGGGGAGCCGAGTGCTCCCCTTTTTGCTGCCCGGCTTTAAGAACTTCATGTTCTCTTTCAACATGAGCAAAAGCACTTTTAAAGCGATTTATTGCGAGTCTTTTGAATCACTTAAGTCACTTTGCTGAGACGCTTCTTTTGCGACTTAAAGTTTTTATTAACTATAAAGTCGGCGCTTTCAGAAGGTTTGGTCCAGCTCTGTGCAACACTGCCTTGCACGAATTGGGCACGGCACCCACGTTTTTGCGCTCCCTTCGATACGCGAAACATGGTATGCGTCATTTTGCCATCTCCTGACGCATCCGGCGGCACGGCCCGCACCGGGCACCGGTCTCTCTCCGGTCGCTTTTGCCGAGGGCATTCGTGCGCCTGTCAGAGGGCAATCCGATACTATTTGAAGGCCCAAGCGGTCCAGCAAGAAGGAAGAGAGGAACGCAATTGCTCTTCTATTTAACAGTCATATTACTCTGCCAGCTGATTGGGGAAGCGCTGGTCACGCTTTTTGATTTTCCCGTTCCGGGCCCCGTTATCGGAATGGCGATCATGTTTTTCGGCCTGCTGATCAAGGGCTCTGTGCCCGATGGTCTTTCAAGCGTTGGCGATACTCTGCTCTCTCACATGTCCCTTCTGTTCATTCCCGCTGGCGTCGGCATCATGGTCAACGCGGAGCTGATCCAGCGCGAGATCGTGCCCATCACCGTTTCACTGGTCATCAGCACCTTTCTATGCATCGCGGTCACGGGCCTGTTGATGAGCTGGCTCACCCGCAACAAGTCCATCGGCGGGCATAAGGAGTAGAGAAAATGCAATCCCTTACCACGCTCTGGGAGCATTTGAGCGAAAGCCCCCTGCTCTATCTCACGCTCACCCTGATCGCCTATCAGATCGGCCTGTATCTTTATCAGAAGTCCGGCAAAAAGCCGCTTGTCAATCCGGTGCTGATTGCCATCATCCTGCTGGTCATATTGTTGCTGGTAACGGGTACCCCTTATGAGCGCTATTTCGAGGGTGCCTCATTCCTGCATTTCCTGTTAGGTCCGGCAACGGTGGCGCTGGCCATTCCGCTTTATCGGCAGTTTGAAAAGGTGCGCAAATCGGCGCTGGCCATTTCCATCAGTCTGCTCACCGGCTCTGCCGTCTCGGCAGTATCTTCGGTGTTGATCGCCTGGGCGCTGGGAGGCTCTGAACAATCCTTCCTGTCGCTGGCGCCAAAGTCGGTTACGACGCCTGTTTCCATGGGCATCACCGAAGCGCTTGGCGGTGTCCCTTCTCTCACCGCCGTTCTGGTCATTATCACCGGCATTCTGGGTGCGTCTCTCGGCCCAACCGTGCTCAATATCGTGCGGGTCAAAAGCTGGGCGGCCCGTGGCCTTGCCATTGGCACGGCGGCACATGGTTTGGGCACAGCGCGCAAGCTGCAGGTGAATGAAGAGGCGGGCGCCTTTTCCGGCCTCGCTATGGGGCTCAACGCACTGGCAACAGCCATTTTGCTGCCCCTTGTCTGGTACTGGATTTTCTAGGACCCGCGCGCACAAGACGTGCAACAGAAAACCCCGGTGGATCGCCCTGATCCGCCGGGGTTTTGTTTATGATCGCTATTGTATGCGCAGATCAGCGCAGCCAGTTGGTCTTGGTCAGTTCAACCAGTTCTTCGCCACGGCCAGACAGGATGGCCCGCATCATATAGACGCTGAAGCCCTTGGCCTGTTCGACCTTGATCTTTGGCGGCATGGCCAGCTCTTGCTTGGCAACCATGACATCCATCAGGCCCGGCCCCGGTTTGGCGAGGAATTCTTCCATCTTGGCGGGCAATTCCGCATCATCTTCAACGCGCATGCCGTCGATGCCGATTGCCTCGGCAATCTTGACGAAGTCAGGATCGTTCAAATCCGTATCATCGGAGATATAGCCGCCAGCCTTCATTTCCATGGCCACGAAGCCAAGCGAGCGATTATGGAAGACAATCATCTTGACCGGCAGATCAAGCTGCTTGATGGTGAAGATATCCCCCATCAACATGGAAAAGCCACCGTCGCCACAAAGGGCGATCACTTGCCGATCAGGGGCAGCAGCCTGTGCTCCGATGGCCTGCACCATGGCGTTGGCCATGGAGCCGTGGTTGAAGGAGCCGATCAGGTTGCGCTTGCCGTTCATTTCCAGATAGCGCGCGGCCCAGACGGTTGGCGTACCCACGTCGGCGGTGAAGATGGCATCCTCGGAGGCTTTTTCACCAATGACCTTGGCCAGATATTGCGGATGGATATCCCGTTTGGATTTGCTTGGCTTGGCCAGCTCATCGAGCCCTTCGCGGGCTTTCTTGTAATGCTTGATCGCGGTTTTAAGGAAGCTATCGTGCTTCTTTTCTTCCAGCTTGGGCAGAAGCGCGGCAAGGGTTGGTTTCACCTGCCCCACAAGGCCCAGATCGATCTGGGTGTGAGCTCCCAAGGCGTCAGGGCTGATATCCAACTGCACGATTTTGGCATCGGCCGGATAGAAGGCGCGATAGGGGAAGCCGGAACCGAGGATAACCAGCGTGTCAGCATTTTCCATGGCGTGATAGCCCGAGGAGAAACCGATAAGGCCGGTCATGCCCACATCATAGGGGTTGTCCCATTCCACATGTTCCTTGCCACGCAAAGCATGGACGATGGGAGACTTGATGGTTTCGGCCAGTTTGATGACTTCTGCATGGGCCCCAGCGCAGCCAGCACCGCAAAGAAGCGTTGGCCGTTTTGCGCTATTGAGGATGGCCGCCAGCTTGTCCAGCTCTTCTTCGGCGGGCAGAGCAACCGGCAGGGCCGGTTTGGACCAGCGCACGTCCACGTCTTCAGGCATGGCCTTAAGGGCGATATCACCGGGCAGCACCACGACAGCAACGCCCTTTTTCAAAATCGCATTGCGCATGGCCATTTCCAGCACATAAGGCATCTGCTCGGGCGTGCTGACCATTTCACAATAGACGCTGCATTCCTTGAATAGTTCCTGCGGATGGGTCTCCTGAAAATACCCCGAGCCGATTTCGGAAGACGGGATATGAGCGGCAATTGCCAGAACCGGCACATGATTGCGTTGGCAATCAAACAGGCCGTTGATCAGATGCAGGTTGCCCGGACCACAAGACCCCGCGCAAACGGACAGCTCGCCGGTCAGATGGGCTTCGGCGCCAGCAGCAAAAGCGGCGGCCTCTTCGTGACGGGTGCCCATCCAGCGGATTTTCTTCTGCCGGTGCAGGCTGTCACTGATGCCGTTCAGGGAGTCACCGGTCACGCCCCAGATGCGTTCTATACCGGCCTCAGCAAGCGTTCTTGCAACAAAATTGGCTATGGATTCGCTCATAATATAGTCCCTTGGTCATAAATGGGCACTCACTTGACCAGAGGCGATCATGAGACGAGAGGGAGAAAGCAAATGGACAGGTGCTTTCAGGTCCCGGACATCCGCCAATGTCCAAATGAGTGCATAAATGCGCCGCGCAAGCGAGATGCGTTCTGTCTCAGTCGGCAGGTACGCACTAGGTCAACGCATGAATGCAGCTTTTGTCCCAAAAACGGAGGTCACGAACGGGTGACCAGCTTTTGAGAAAGCAGGATCCGTCTCCTGTCGCGCGTCAGAGGCTGCGGTTTTGAAGTATGGCGGGCGGCGATCAGAGATTGGAAGGGATCCAATTTACAGCCATAGATATCGGCCCGAATAGGCCTTTTCACAAGAAGCAATCGGCGAATGCGGGCATGCGATGAATGCATAGCTTGATTCATCGAAGATGCATATTTGCATTCAAGTCACTCGCTGCTGAGGGAACAAGGAGGGGAAACCCTCTTTGTTCCAACGCTTTCATCCCCTTTTGGCAGCCAGTCAGGCCATTTCTCCCGCTTCGATCGCGGCGTTGAGATCCTTGCCTAGAGCTTCAAATACGGCGCGGATAATGCCATCGGCATCCAGACCATTTTCCTTATACATAACATCGGGTTTGCCATGGTTGGTATAGTGGTCTTCCATGGTCAGGGAGCGGATCTTCAGGGAACCATCCAACGCGCCCTCTGCTGCCAGAAGATGCAGCACCTGAGAGCCAAAGCCGCCCACGGCCCCTTCTTCGATGGTGATCAGCATATCGTGAGTACCAGCCAGCTCCAGAATCATATCCCGGTCCAGAGGCTTGGCGAAGCGTGCATCGGCTACCGTTGTGCTAAGGCCATAGCCTTCTAGCCGTTCAGCGGCATCAAGGCTTGCGGCAAGGCGTGTGCCCAGCGACAGGATGGCAACCTTGCTGCCCTGTTTGACGATGCGGCCCTTACCGATTTCCAGCGGAACTCCCTCTTCAGGGATTTCGACCCCGACGCCTTCACCGCGTGGATAGCGGAAAGCAATCGGCCCATCCTCATAGGCCCGCGCCGTGGCGACCATATGCACCAGCTCGGCTTCATCGCTTGCAGCCATGACGACCATATTGGGCAGGGACGCCATAAAACCAATATCATAGGCGCCCGCATGGGTTGGGCCATCGGCACCGACAAAGCCTGCCCTGTCGATAGGGAAGCGCACTGGCAGATTCTGAATGGCCACATCATGGACCACCTGATCATAGGCCCGCTGCAGGAAGGTGGAATAGATCGCACAGAAGGGCTTCAGCCCCTCGCAGGCCAAGCCCGCAGCAAAGGTGACAGCATGCTGCTCGGCGATGCCCACATCGAAGGTGCGATCTGGGAACTGCTCTTCGAAGATATCGATGCCGGTGCCTGACGGCATGGCGGCAGTAACCGCGACAATCTTCTTGTCCTTGGCGCCTTCCTTGGCGAGGCTTTCGCCGAAAATCTTTGTGTAGCTGGGGGCATTGCTGGGCGGCTTGAGTTGGGTGCCGGTGACCACATCAAAGCGGCTGACGCCATGATATTTGTCGCTGGCATGCTCGGCAGGCGCATAGCCCTTGCCCTTCTGGGTAACCACATGCACCAAAATGGGGCCTTTATCCGTATCGCGCACATTTTTCAGGATCGGCAGCAGATGCTCCAGATTGTGCCCGTCAATCGGGCCGACATAATAGAAGCCCAGCTCCTCGAACAGAGTGCCTCCTGTGACGAAAGAACGTGCGAACTCCTCAGCCTTCGCAGCCTTTTCCTTGAAGAAGCGCGGCAGTTGATGGGCCAGCTGTTTGGCGGCATCGCGCAGGGAGAGAAAAGTCTTGCCGGAAATGAGGCGCGCCAGATAAGCGCTCATGGCGCCGGTCGGCGGCGCAATGGACATGTCATTGTCGTTGAGTATGACGATCAGGCGGCTGTCGAGCGCCCCGGCGTTGTTCATGGCCTCATAGGCCATACCGGCGCTCATAGCCCCGTCGCCAATCACGGCGATGACATTGCGGTCTTCACCCTTCAGTTCAGAGGCCATCTGCATGCCCAGTCCCGCCGAAATAGAGGTCGAGCTATGGCCGGTGCCAAAGGGGTCGAATTCGCTCTCAGACCGCTTGGTGAAGCCTGAAAGGCCACCGGGCTGACGCAAGGTGCGGATGCGATCGCGACGACCGGTGAGAATTTTGTGCGGATAGGATTGATGACCGACATCCCAGATGACACGGTCATTGGGCGTGTTGAACACATGGTGCAGAGCCACAGTCAGTTCCACGACGCCCAGCCCTGCCCCCAAATGCCCACCCGTCACCGATACTGCATCAATGGTCTCGGTGCGCACGTCATCCGTGAGCGCCTTGAGCTGCTCCATATCCATTGAACGGATATCTTCGATGGACTTGATACTGTCGAGCGTGGGGGTCTTGGACAATTCCGTCACCTGTTATTCTTTGGCATTCGAGTTGGCTGCTCGCGCCGCTGGTTTTCCTTTTAGGCCAATCAGTCCCAAAAGACCGAAAAAACCGCCGGTTATAATTTCCTTCATTACGCAGTTTACCATATACGACCGGATCGTGGACAGGGATCTATCGAAAGGATGACAAAACAAGCGCTGATGAGGTTTTGTAATGTGAAAGCAATAGCCACATGATGCGGCGTTATTTCCCAATGTCTATAGGGAAATATGCTTGAGAGCAAGAACATGGGACATCGCCAAATGGTCACATTTACAAGAGGTCGGGGCATAGCCTTTCCGGATTGTCCGAACCGGCCTTCCCGAGGCAGATGTCGAGCATTCTAGAAGAAGAAACTTCGCATTCTCTGCCAGAGGCTGCAAGACGGGCCATCCGCCATCCACTGTTCCTTGATGGCACCGATCATCCACATATCGGCCTCATCCAGAGCTCCACGATCTTGCAAGCAAAGCAAATGATCATGGGCGCTTTGCAGAAAACGATCCCTATTCTTGGGGTCCAGTTCGGAAGCACGCCATTTTGCGATTGCAAGATCTCGGTTATAGCAGGCATTTTGTGGATCTTTGGCCACCAACTTTTCACAAATTGCCAAGGCTTCACCATAGGCAACGAGCGCGCCAATCTCATCCCCCAGAGCACGCCTCAAATCACCAAGTTCGATTTGGCAGATGCTGATGTCGTGCTTTGTCTCTTCCTGATGTTTTGTCAGGGTGAGCAATCCTTCGAAATGTTTGAGAATCTCTTCACAATGGGTCAGCGTCGACCACTTGTCGCCGCGCCTTAGATGTCGCTTGCCGATGGTCCTGTGGATTTCAATCAGATCGCGCCTGCGTATCGGACTGTTTGGATTCTCGGCAAAACGACCGCGAGCTTGTGCGAGAACCTGCTCAAGCTCAGTCTCCGTCTTATCGTCTCCTCGCGCATCACTCGCAGAAACGCGTGAATCCCCAGCCATGAAGTCCCCTTTAAATACCGTGTCTTGTAGACACCCCCCGGTCGCAGCCCGTCAATGAAACCGAAAGGATGCTCAGGATAGTAAATATCAAAGAGTGTTACGCTTTTACTACATAAAGGTTGTATTTTCACACAACGCGCTCACCGACACAGGCTTATTAAAATGCGTGGAACCAGAATTTGTATTAAAGCGAACAAATCCGATCCGGCGTTAAGTATTTGTGTAGGCACACTCGCGTCTGCATAAGAGAAAATACGGCTTGACGAAATGGAGCGCTGAGTGCATTCTCAAAAAAGAACATTTCATGAACATATTTTTAGAGACCGGAATGACTAGCGAACCACCCGTCATCATGGCGCATGTATCCGTAGGGACGAATGATTTTCCAAGGGCGCGGGATTTCTACAAGGCGGTTTTGGAAACCGTTGGCGCAAAGGTCATCATGGAAGTTGATGTGCCCGGAGAAGTCAGCGCTATTGCCTTTGGCAAGATGTTTCCCGAATTCTGGGTCCAAACGCCCCATGACAAGCAGAAGGCCGGCGTGGGGAATGGCACCCATTTCGCTTTTCTAGCCACCAGCAAGGAAATGGTTCAGGCCTTCTGGGACAAAGCGCTGAAAATGGGAGCAACACCTGATGGCGCGCCAGGCCCAAGGCCTCATTATGGCGAGGCCTATTATGGCTGTTTCTTGCGTGACCTTGAGGGCAACAAGATCGAAGCCATGTATTGGGGTGCTCACGATCAGTTCGAAACCTGAGCTCGCCTCGGCCGAGCAGTCTCCCGTGGTAGCGTCCTTTGCAAAGGGTGCACCGCAGACAACCTCTGTTGTCTGTTGCTGTCAATCACGGCTTGCTCTAGAAATGATGAGGTGCCCGTGATCTCCTTTGCGCGCACCCTACCAGGATTATTCCGCACCCTTTGGCTTTCAGTATCAGAGGCGGATCGATCCATCGTCTGCTTAAAGGCCATTCTGGCCCGTCTCTACCGTCACCGCTTTTGTCTTCTGCCCTGTGCATCAAGAGCATAAGCATGTGTTTGTTGATTGAGGTCCGCCATGTTTGATCACTTTCCCTTCCTCACCATCATTCTGGCTCTTGCTGCCCTGACCATGGCTCCGGGGATGGACACGGTTCTCGTGCTGCGCAATGCGGCGCGTGGCGGATTTACCGATGGCTTTACCACCAGTTTCGGCATCTGCTCGGGGCTTTTCGTGCATGCGACCATTTCGGCGCTGGGACTCTCGGTGATCCTGCTCCAATCGGCCTATCTGTTTACTCTGCTCAAATTTGCCGGTGCACTCTTTATTGTCTATCTGGCCTTCCAGTCCCTGCTGTCGGCTTGGCGCGGGCATGGGCTTGTGGTGGCGCACGAAGGCGCAAGGCGCGTTTCCCTCATCACCTCTTTTCGTGAGGGCATTCTCTCCAATGTGCTCAACCCGAAGCCTATCCTGTTTTACATGATGTTTCTGCCCCAGTTCATCGATCCCGCCCAGTCTGCCCTGTGGCAATCGCTTTTGGTGGCGGGCATCCATTTTCTGTTGGGGATGATGTGGCAAGGAGGGCTGGCGCTCATGGTGCACAAGGCACGCCGGTTTCTGGCCCGTCCGGCCATTGCACGCACGCTTAACGGGGCCACGGGGCTGCTGCTTCTGGGTTTTGGCATCAAACTGGCGCTCACTCACCGCTAGCGCCAAGCGAATCTGCGCCAGTTTTTGCTCGCTCCCGCCCATTCTTTCGGGCACTTGCCAGCTCAATCGTGAGCTCAAAGCGGTGTCTGATACAGGCCTAAACCTCTCATCCTTAAGCCTCATGTGTAGTTTCGTCCGGTTGACTTCACCTCACAGCTGTGAAAACTGAAAGGCCCATCACGCTGAAACCATGCGCAGATTCATCCAGTAGCCAAAGGGACCGTTTCATGAAAAAGCTGATACGCACCATTTCTTGGGCCATGAGCCTCGTCATGGCCATCGTATTGGGGATTCTGGTCTTTTCTTGGTATAGTGAAGAAATGCGGGTCCAAAAAACGCAAGAAGGACAAACCGAGGTGCAAATCGGCGGCGACTTTTCGCTCACCGATCATACGGGGAAACCGGTCACCTATGCCGACTTTGCCGACAAACCACTGGCAATCTATTTTGGCTACACCTTCTGTCCGGATGTCTGCCCCACGACCCTGAGCGAAATGACCCTCTGGGTGGAGGAATTGGGTGGAGACGCCCAAAAGATGAATTTCGTCTTTGTCACCGTTGATCCCGAGCGCGATACGCAGGAGGCCATGGGTGATTATGTGGACGCGTTTTTTGATCAGCTCATTGGCCTCAGAGGGACGCGCGAGCAAACCGATGCTGTTATAAAGGCCTATAAGGTCTATGCCAAAAAGGTGGATGACGGCAGTGGCGACGGCGACTATGTCATGGATCATACCGCCTCTGTGTTCCTGATGAAAAAGGGTGGCGCCTTTTCCGGAACCATTTCCTTTGGCGAAGCACATGACAGCGCGGTAGAAAAGCTGCGTAACCTGATTGCCAGCGCCGAATAGGAATGCAGCCCCCGGTCCTTTGGGCAAACTCTCTTGATTTGACGGCGACCAATCTCTATTGACTGGGGCGGCTCGGGGCTGCACGCCAGTTGCTTCCTGCGTTTGGCGGCAAATCAATGCTGGCGCTACCGAAGCTCCAGAGCTTTGCTCTTTTGCCCCGCCTAATAAGAGGATCCTCTATCATGGAAAAGCTGCGGCTTGATCAGGCTCTTGTCGAACGGGGCCTTTGCGCCAGTCGGGCGCGGGCACGCGACGCTATCAAGCGTGGCTTTACGCAAGTGGATGGCAAACCAGCCACGAAGGCCAGCCAGATGGTAGGCCCACAGGTAGCGCTCTCCATCAATGATCCGGCGGCTGGCTATGTCTCCCGCGCCGCATTGAAGCTTATCGGCGGGCTTGATCATTTCGGCTTTGATCCGAAGGGACGTGTGGCCGTCGATATTGGAGCATCCACCGGCGGCTTTTGTCAGGTGCTACTGGAGCGCGGCGCCGCAGCGGTTTATGGCATTGACGTCGGGCATGATCAGATGCATCCGAGCCTGTTGGACAATCCCAAGCTTCATTCGCTGGAAGGTGTCAATGCGCGCCATCTGGATCGCACGCACGTACCAGATCCTTTCAGCGCCCTCGTCAGTGATGTCTCCTTTATCTCCTTGCGACTGGCGCTGCCTGCGGCTTTGGAAATGGCCGAGCCGGGAGCCTTCGCCGTGTTGCTGGTCAAGCCCCAGTTCGAGGTGGGAAAAAAGGGCATCGGCAAGGGAGGGCTTGTGAGAGATCCAGCCGAAGGCGAACGCACAGCACAGGATATTGCCCGTTGGCTGTCTGGAGACGAAGACCCCGCCTGTCATGGTTGGCAGATACGCGAATTGATCCCCTCGCCCATTCTTGGCGGCGATGGCAACAAGGAATATCTACTCGGCGCGTTTAAAGACGGCTAAACGCCGGGGGCCAGCTTTAGCAAAAAATGAGAGAGCGGAAGGCTAGAGCCAGATGCTGACCAACAATCCGGCAAAGATGATCCAGCCGACTTGCGTGTTGGAACGGAACAGCGCGAGGCACTGACCACCATTGTCAATATCCAGCTTCCAGATCTGCCAGCCCATATGCAGACCAGCAACCGCCAGTCCGACAAAGGCAGGCCAGGAAACGCCGGATACGGCAAAGCAGGCCGCCATGCAGACAACCATCACAGCATAGAAAAGCGAAAGCCAGGCGCGGGTATTTTCAGCAAAGAGCAGCGCGGTGGATTTCACGCCAATCATGACATCGTCTTCTTTATCCTGATGGGCATAGATGGTGTCATAGCCGATGGTCCAGACAATGGCGCCCAGATACATCAATACCGGCGCCAGCGCCAACTGGCCCGTGATGGATGTCCAGCCAACCAGCGCTCCCCATGAAAAGGCCAGCCCGAGCACGAGCTGCGGCCAATGGGTGATGCGCTTCATGAAAGGATAGATGGCCACGACGCTCAGCGACGCAAATCCAAGCCAGATGGTGTAGCTGTTAAATTGCAGAAGAACGAACAGGCCAATCAGCAACTGGGCTGCGAGCCACACCCCGGCAAAGCGGCGGGAAACCTGATGGCTGGGCAAAGGGCGTGAGCGTGTACGCTCCACCTTCTCGTCAATATCCTGATCGACAATATCGTTATAGGTGCAGCCGGCGCCGCGCATGGCAACAGCGCCCAGCCAGAACGCAAATCCATACCAGAGGATATGCTCGATCGGCGGCAATGTGCCAGATTGTGCCGTGGAAACGGCAAGCGTCAGCGACCACAGACAGGGCCAAAGCAACAGCCACCAGCCGATGGGACGTTCAAGACGGGACAGACGCGCATAGGGACGAAACCACGCGGGCAACAAAGTGTCTGCCCAGTGGCCACGCACTGCATCTGCAACGCGTCCCTCACCCAGTGTCGCCTGATCCTTCATAAATATGTCCTTGGTCGTTGATTGTGAGCCGAAAAGGAGAACCCTTATTCACGTAAGAGCATTGCCCCATGCTCCTGTCTGCGTCAACCACTCAAATTGTATTGTGGTGTTCTGGCACAGCATCATTTTGTATTATATAAACTAAATGGGCGCAGCCTTTGTGCTTAGCTTACGTCTTTACGGTCATTTTGTTAGGTTGGATCGCCCGATAATTGCCTTTTCTTGCGTTGTCCTCCCTACATACCGTTGCGTTCCTTTTTCGAGCTTTTTTATTGCGCTTCAAATTGATTAGAAGCGCCCAGAAACGGACAAATCAACCGTCCCTGATGCCTTTTCAGCATTTGTGCATGGCTTTTAGGGCAACAATTGGCCCTGAGGCTGCTTGTGGGCTTGATTTTGTGGCGGCTGAAGGGTAGCAGACGATCACCTGTCTCATTCTTTGTTTTTCGAGCCGCACAAGCGGTTCCCTGTCTCTATCAAAAGGTGGCCCTGATGACTGATCGCCTCAACGTTCTTCTCATCGGCTCTGGCGGACGCGAACATGCCCTTGCCTATGGCCTTAAGAAATCCCCCCGTCTTGGCGCACTGTATGTGGCTCCGGGCAATGCAGGCCTGCTGGCGCTAGCAGAAAAAGCCGACATTCAAGAGAGCGACCATGATGCGGTTATCGCCTTTTGCAAGGCCAACGCTATCGACTTCGTGATTGTCGGCCCGGAAGCGCCGCTGGTTGACGGTCTTGTCGACAGCCTCAGCGCGGCAGGCATCCTGACATTCGGTCCTTCCAAGGAAGCTTCCCAGCTGGAAGGCTCCAAAGGCTACACCAAGGATCTGTGCGCCGAGTTTGACATCCCGACCGCGGCCTATGCGCGCTTTGTTGATTGCGCCGCTGCCCTTGCCTATCTCAAAGACCATCCAGCCCCGATCGTCATCAAGGCAGACGGGCTCGCCGCAGGCAAAGGCGTCACCGTCGCGATGAGCGATGCCGAAGCCGAAGCGGCTGTCAAGGAATGCTTCGACGGAGCGTTCGGCGAAGCCGGTGCTGAAGTGGTCATCGAAGCTTTCTTGCAGGGCGAGGAAGCCAGCCTGTTTGCCCTTTGCGATGGCAAGACCGCGCTGCATCTGGCCTCTGCACAAGATCATAAACCCGTTGGCGAAGGCGACACCGGCCCGAATACAGGCGGCATGGGTGCTTATAGCCCGGCTCCCGTGATGACCGATGCCTTGACCGAAGAGGTCATGGAAAAGATCGTCCGCCCGACCATCAATGGCATGGCCAGCCGCGGCGCGCCCTTCACAGGCATTCTTTTTGTTGGTCTGATGATCACTGACAAGGGCCCTGAGCTGATCGAATATAACGTGCGCTTTGGCGACCCGGAATGTCAGACCCTGATGATGCGCCTTGAAAGCGACCTGCTTGAATTGCTGCTTGCCGCAGCCAAGGGCGAGCTGGAAGGCGTTTCGGCTGATTGGTCAGATGATGTGGTGATGAATGTGGTGCTGGCCTCCAAGGGGTACCCCGGCTCCTATGAGAAAGGCACTGAAATAGCGGATCTCTCAGCAGCCGAAGCGCTGGAGGGCGTCACCATTTTCCACGCTGGCACGGCAGAAAAAGACGGCAAGTTGGTGGCCACCGGTGGCCGTGTGCTCAATGTCTGCGCGCGTGGTCGTTCGGTCACAGAAGCTCAACGTCTTGCCTATCAGGCCGTGGATGCGGTGCGTTGGGACAATGGCTTCTGCCGCCGCGATATCGGCTGGCGGGCCGTTGCGCGCGAGAAGGATACCGCTCAATAAAAGAACCGGATAGAGGGCCATCGCCCCGATCTATCCGGCATGCACAAACAAAAAGCCCGCAGTGAGACACTCACGGCGGGTTTTGCTATTGCGCAAGACGCGGGGTGGTATATTCGCCCGGCAATAGAAAAGGCCCTACGACAAAGCCGGACGAATCCGGTAGGCTCTGATTGAACTATGCGCTTTGAAGCCCGGCCAGTTGGCCTAGGCCATAAAGCACGGCAGCACTGAAGGACCAAACATACAGTGACAGACCCTGTTGAAATCACGATTGACGAGCTTGGCGCAAAGGGCGACGGGATCGCCTACTATGGCGGAGGCAGTTTATATGTTCCCTTCGCTCTGGAAGGGGAGCGCGTGCGCGTCACCCCCATGGGAGAGCGCGGCGAACTCGAAGGCATCGTCACGCCGTCCCCAAGCAGGGTCGAGCCGATCTGTCCGCTGTTCCAAACCTGTGGCGGCTGCACCATGCAGCATATGGCGCCAGAGGCTTATGGCGCATGGAAGCAGGATCTTGTGAGGGATGCTCTCGCCTCTCGCGGCTTTGAAGATCTTGCGATCAATCCGCTGGTTGCCACCAAGCCGGGCGAGCGCCGCAGAGCCGTTTTGACCGCGCGCCTCATCGGTCGCCGTCTGCTGTTTGGTTATCATGAAGCCCGCTCGACACGGGTGGTCGATGTGGACCATTGCCCGCTGCTTGTGCCTGCTCTCAATGCGCTGTTGCCAAAGCTGGCTGACTATCTGCCCCTGTTCATGACCAAGAAGAAAGAGGCCCGCATCACCCTACTGGCAACCCATTCGGGCGTTGATCTCAGTTTGGATGACGTCAAGGACATGCGGGGTGGCCAAGACTATCTCAAAGCCGTTGAAATGGCCGAAGATCTGGATCTTGCGCGCCTTTCAGCCAATGGCGAGACGCTGCTCGAGCGCCGCCCGCCGCTATTGCGCATGGGCGCAGCACAGGTCAGCCCGCCTGCCGGGGCCTTTGTACAGGCGGAGGAAAGCGCCGAACGCGCCATGGCCAAGATGATTCTGGAAAGCGTGGGCGACGCCAAGCGTGTGATCGATCTTTTCTGTGGCTCGGGCACCTTCGCCCTCAGACTGGCCAAAAAAGCACAGGTCTGGGCACTGGAAGGCGAGGATGCGGCGCTCAAATCTCTTGAACGTGCATGGCGCTTTGGCGACAAGCTCAAGGGCATCAAGATGGAACGCCGCGATCTGTTCCGTCGCCCGTTGCTGGCCGCAGAAATGAAGAAATTCGACGCCCTCGTGTTTGATCCGCCGCGCGCTGGAGCCAAGGCTCAATGCGAGGAGATCGCCAAATCCCAGTTACCGGTCGTTGTTGCCGTATCCTGCAATCCGGGCACGCTGGCCCGCGACCTGCGCATTCTGGTGGATGGCGGCTACACAATTGCTTCGGTCACACCGGTGGATCAGTTTTTATATTCGCCGCATGTGGAATGCGTCGTTACACTCACCCGCTAGCAATTGCAGAAAGGGCTGCCTCGGGCAGCTCTCTTTTGCGCGCTCCGGGCGCGCCTTTCTATAATGAAAGGAGCGTGACGACAAGTTTCTTTGCTTCTGTATAATTTCGGCTTTTGGTAACAATCGACTTGATCTTGCCATTATGCTGACTAGATATTGCATGACTTAGATCGTTATGGGTGTAAACCCCGATTGCCTTTGAGAGGTCGCCACCAGATGGTCCATATAAAGCGATGGGTGATTATCACCTTCGCTATCTTGCTGTTTCTTGTGGGGCTGGGGTCTGTCTGGACGCCCATTCCCATCGGGGCAATTCTTATGACCTTCGCAACCTTCCTGCTGATCGCCTACAGCCGGAGAGGACGCGCCCTTGTACGTGGTGCCCGCCGACGCTTTGCCCTGATTGATCGCCAGATGCGCTGGTTCGAGGGCAAGAGCAAGGCCAAGATGGTGCGTGTTCTGAAAACCACTCAGCCGCTGGAATCCCGCCTGCGCTATGGCATTAAAAAGCTCGATCTTTAGCGCCCATGACGGCCCTGTTTGTCTTCACGCTGTCATACATGCAGCCTAATGGAAGAAAATGGAGAGCCATAACAGGCTTCTATCTCTTTATTCTCTATTCTTGTTCAGTCGGATTGATGGACTTGGCTTGCAATTCAGGCACGCTGCCGTCTGGTAGGAGTGAAAGACGGTGATCTCGAATCTCAGGCAATGGGCGATCATTGGCTTCGCCTTCTTCTGCTTGCTCGTGGGGCTGGCAACCATATGGCTTCCCATTCCAACCGGCGTGCCACTGCTGGCGCTCGGGGCCTTTCTCCTAATCGCCAATAGCCGCGTCGGGCGCAATGCTGTGCGCCGCCTGCGTAAACATGTCGATTGGCTTGATCACGCGCTTGTATGGTTGGAGGAAAGAGCGGGCCGCCCTTTTGATCGGGTTTTGAAAACGACGCGTCCTTTGATGACACGCCATCGCCGCAAACGCGAAGTCGAAGCCGGCTTGTCTCGCAGCACAGCTGGAACAGATCCCGCCCTCACCTCAACGACCTCCCCCTCTACTCCTGCCGGAGAAGAGAAGCGAACACAGGAAAGCACTGCCAAACAGCCTTGTGGGTAAAGTCTGCTCTGTAAGGATACACCGCCCACTTGCCAATTTTACCATGCTTGGCGTGCGTCTTTCTCGGCGCTGATTTGGGTCGCTATCAGCGCATAAATCTGGTGCCGGGCAGCGAGCAGGCGATACGTCCAGTTTTATGGCAGAAAAACACCTATTTAAAACAAAGGGTTGTGTTTCTTGCTTTTTGGTATCCTACCAAGGACGCCTTGTGCGCCATGAGCGTGATCTCTATCCTGATTGGTGAGTTTTGTAAGAAGGCCATTCAAGTAAAAAGTAACGGGAAAACGATTTGTCGTTTCCTCAACCTTTGAACCATCGCCGTTGGTCAGCGGAGGCGCCGAGCGGTATTGTCAGGATTGTGCCATGCTCAAACCGATCGTCAAAGTGATTGAAGTCCCTTGCGACGCGCTCGCTGCCTACCAGCTCTTTTCCATGGGCATGGGGAGCTGGTGGCCTCTTGAGACGCGCTCAATTTCGATCCATAGCACCGGCATGCCCGCCAAGGCACTCGAAACCGATCCGGTAGCAGGGGGCGCGATCATTGAAATCGCCTCGGATGATACGCGCCATGTCTGGGGCTGTTTTGCCGACTGTGATCAGCCCAACTCGCTTGCGATCAATTTTCATATGGGCCAACCGCTAGATCATGCGACCTATCTCACAGTGAGCTTTCTGCAAATGAATGCCCACCGCACACTGGTCAAGCTGGTGCATGGCGGATGGGATAGCTATGGCGCCATCGCAGCCATGATGCGGGATGGATATGATACAGGCTGGAACGAAATCTTCTGCTTCCACTATGCCCGTTCCTGTGAAAAGCCACGCTTTTTGCGCCGCGCCTGATCGCGCGCAAAACACACCCTTGCCTCTGAAAGCAAAAACGCCCGATCGCATATGCGAACGGGCGTTTTCACATCATTCCGGGCTCTGTCGTGCATCAGGAAGTGCCGGCCCTGATGCAAACCAGACAGATCATCAGAGCCCCAGAATGCTTTCAGGAGACGTATAGTCATAGCCAAGCGCTTTGGCGACGGCTTCATAAGTTACCTTGCCGTCATGCACATTGAGGCCGGTGCGCAGATATGGGTCGTCCTTGCAAGCCTGCTCCCAGCCCTTGTTGGCCAGAGCCAGTGCAAATGGCAGGGTCGCATTGTTGAGTGCGAAGGTGGACGTGCGGGCGACACAGCCGGGCATGTTGGCCACACAGTAATGCACGACACCATCGACCACATAGGTCGGGTCAGAGTGCGTGGTAGCTTTGGAGGTCTCAAAGCAGCCGCCCTGATCGATGGCCACGTCCACAACCGCAGAACCGGGGCGCATGGATTTGATCATCTCTGCGGTAACCAGTTTCGGCGTTTCAGCACCCGGGATCAGCACGGTACCGATCACAAGGTCGGCCTGCTCCACAACGCGGGCGATGTTGCCCTTGTTGGAATAAACGGTCTTGATGGCCGTGCCAAAGCGGTCAACAGCTGCGCGCAGCGCATCGGTGTTGCGATCAACCATGGTGACGCTTGCGCCCATACCCAGAGCAACGCGGGCAGCGTTTGTGCCGGAAACGCCAGCACCGATGATGACGACTTCGGCCGGATCAACCCCCGGTACGCCACCGAGCAGAACACCCATGCCGCCGCCATTGTTTTCCAGCGCCTGAGCACCAACCTGCGGAGCCAGACGACCAGCCACTTCAGACATCGGGAAGAGAAGCGGCAGAGCACCGGTTTTCGAGGTTACGGTTTCATAAGCGATGCAGGTTGCGCCTGATTTGACCAGATCTTCGGTCTGGGCTGCATCGGGAGCCAGATGCAGGTAGGTGAAGAGAAGCTGGCCGGAGCGCAGCTTCGCGCGTTCAACGGCAAGAGGCTCTTTCACTTTAACGACCATTTCGGCCGTTGCAAAAATCTCGTCGGCAGTGGCGATGATCTTTGCGCCTGCGGCAACATAGTCTTCGTCTGCGCAACCGATACCGGCACCGGCATTGGTTTCGATCATGACTTCATGGCCAGCGGCGACCAGTTCGAGCACTGAGGAAGGCACCAGACCGACGCGGTCTTCGTGGTCCTTGATCTCTTTGGGACATCCGATAAGCATTGTTGAGTTCTCCATGGTGATTGCTGCCATTACGCCTTTTTGTCGATCAGGTCTCCCGGAGCCCCTCTCGCGGGCGCTTATGCATTTCGAATAACTTTTCAATGATGGCGTAAAATAAACGCAATGTGCGGCGAAATAAGGCTGTTTCCGCTGTCAATTTTCGCATATAATTGCGCGAAATCATCAAAAGATCGAATTTTCATGAGCCTCGAAAAACTAGATAAAAGAGACCGCCAGATTCTCAATCTCTTGCAGGACAATGGGCGGCTAAGCAACGCAGAGTTGGCCGAGCGGGTCAATCTCTCGCCATCGGCCTGCCTGCGCCGGGTCAAGCAATTGGAAGACAGCGGGCTTGTGGCGGGCTATCACATGCATCTGGACATGAAGGCTTGCGGCATGTCCGGAGCGGCCTTCGTGTTTGTGACACTGGATGGACAGGGGCGCGATTCGCTGGCCCGGTTCGAAAGGGCCATTAAGGATATCAACGAGATTCAGGACTGCTATCTGCTGGCAGGACAATATGACTATCTGCTGCGCGTCATCTATCGCAATGCCGCCGATCTGGAACGCATCCATCATGACATCCTGACCAACCTGCCCGGCGTTGTACGGGTCAATTCGACCCTCACCTTGCGCGCGGTCAAGCATACAGGCAAGCTGACGGTCTGAGCATCCGACTTTGACTAGCTGGCGATCGGGAAGCGGACGATGACCGTCAATCCACCGCCGACCGTATCGGTCAGCTCCAGTGTAGCTTGATGCATTTGGGCTACCTTGCGGGCAATCGCCAAGCCGAGTCCGAAGCCGGACTTGTCATTCATTGTTCTCGCCTTGTCACCCCGTTCAAACGGTTCCAGCAAGTGGAGCTTGTCTTCCTGAGCGATGCCGGGTCCGTGATCTATGACCCTGAGGCAGGCGACGTCGCCCTTCTCGCTCTCTTCCCGGCTCAATGACACCTCGCAGCTGCCTGCATATTTAATGGCATTGTCGATCAAGTTATCAACCATGCGCATCAGGTCGTTGGGGCGGGCCAAAATCGTCATATTGGCATATCCCACCAGTGCCACCGACTCACCGGCATCATCCCATTCGCAAACCAGACTATCCACCAGACTGCTCAATTCCAGCCGGACCGGATCATCATCAATCTCACCTTTGCTGAAATAGGTCATCAGGCGCTTGAGCAAGCCGTCCATCATGTTAAGATCGCGCAGGAAAGCGGTCTTCACCTCCTCCGGCTCTACGGTATCAGCTCGCAGGCGCAAGCGCGTAACAGGCGTGCGGAGATCATGCCCGACAGCCGCCAGCATGCGGGTGCGGTCATCAATGAGCTGATGAATACGGTCCTGCATCTTGTTCAGGGCCAGCGCGGCGACACGCAATTCGGTTGGCCCGGCGACATCCACTTTTTGCGGCGTGGCATTTTCCTTGGCAATGTTATTGGTTGCCTGAGCGAGACGGCGTAAGGGCCGGATCAGGAAGATAATCGCCCAAAGCAACAACAGCGACATGCAGACGATCGTAAAGACCAGAATGCTCTCTACCTGACGGTTGGGGGGTGTTCTGATCTGGATATGAATGCTGGCGCTAATAACCTTCTGGTCCAGCATGCGGGAATAGATGGTTACATGAACCATGTTGCTCCCTTCGGCAGACAATGTACGCGCCAGAGGAATGCTTATCTTTTGAGGATTGGCAAGACTGTCAAAGAAAGGATCCCTTTGTGGCTCCCGCGGTCGGGCTACATCCCCTGAGCGGGACTGATTGACGGACTCTTCATGTGTCTGGTCTTTGAGCGCCAGGTTACGCGACACCCATGTTAGGCCTTCCAGACGAGGGTCTTTTCCGTCGAGGAGTTGATAGTCCACACCGGGATGCAGCGCCTGCAATTTTTCCAAGAAGGTGCTCGCCTGCGCCTCAGGCAATTGCGCGAGCGTCTCGGCTATGCCGATCTGGCGCTCGGTGAAGAGCATAACGGGGGGAGCGAGCGGCGCATCACGCGCCGCACGGACAGATATATAGATGCCGGTCAGAAAAAGGGCCGTTGCCAGAAGAAGCAGCACGAGCAGCTGTCCGGCAATGGAGTTCAGAAATGCAAACCAGCGGAGTTGTTTCATGCAGGCTCGCGCTGTTCCTGAACTTCGGCAATGAATTCATAGCCGCCCGAACGCACGGTATGGATCAGCTTTTGTCCATCTTCTCCGCTTTCGAGCTTACGCCGCAAACGCGAAACAAGAATATCAATGCTGCGTTCGGTCGCCCCCGTATTAGGGCCCTGCGTCAGCTCGATCAACTGCTCGCGAGTCAAGGTCAACCCGGGGCGCTCACAGAAGACACGCAACAGATCAAATTCAGCCGGTGTGAGGTGAGTCTGCACACCATTATAGTCCATAAGCTCGCGCTTTCTAACATCAAGCTGCCATTTGCCGCCGAAATACAGGATTGGCGCCTGCATGCGGCTGTCTTTGATCGACATGCGGCTGCGGCGCAACATCGCCTTGATTCTGGCTTCCAGCTCTCGTGGATTGAAGGGCTTGGACATATAGTCATCTGCGCCCAGTTCCAACCCGACAACCCGATCAATATCCTCCCCCTTGGCAGAAAGAATCAGAATGGGAACCGTAGAAATGGAGCGCACGCGGGCACAAATGCTCAGTCCGTCTTCCCCCGGCAGCATGACATCAAGAAGGATCAGATCGACAAAGCTGCGAGCCATGATGGCGTCCGCTTCGCGTCCATTGGAGGCCAGTGAAGCTGTCCAGCCGTTGCGCTGCAAAAGAGCCGCAAGCAGCGACTGGATTTCGGTGTCATCTTCGATAACAAGGATATGCGTATTGTTCTGCATGGCGTTTCTTCTGGTTTAAGGAGCCTTATAGTTGGCTGCATATCGGCGAAAAATCAAAGCAACCTTCATTTTTTGCGCAGATTTTCGCCGTCTTTTGTTTCTGATGTTTTCTATATCAGGATTTGAAACGCCAAGACATTGTCAGAAATATAGAGGTCTCGCGCAGCTTCCAATTTTTACAACCATAAGGGGCTGAAACAAAGGCAAAAAACTTCTGTAGAAATTTTTCAGGCGAGAGAAGAACGGGAAGGATAAACTGTTCAAGGAAGTCGTCAAATGGCGCATGGTCAAGTGCGGCGTCGAGATGCCCATACACCAACTCGATTACCATCCGCTCACCCGGCACATCCGGGCAGAAGATTACATCGGTGCTAGGCCAGACGATCTTTCACGCTGAGTACAAGTTTAAAAAGATGTTTGGACAATATGCTGATAGCCGTCAGAAAAAGCATCTTGCGCATTATAATCACCTCATTGTCAGAGCTTACACTACGATAACGCCCGTACGGAAGAATGGTTCCATTGGCAAGAAAACATTTTCAGCAATAATAAATTCTATATAGGAAAGAAATCTATCGCTTCAATAGCCTCTCGATATGGAGCCCCCTTCTTTGGCAGTTCTACCCTATCTTGCAATCTCGGTGATAGAGCCGTTTCAAAATCCTGTTACAGTTGCCGTCTAGCAGACAAAATCTTCCAAAATATGGCGCACTATGCCTGCACCCAACCAAATTGTATCAAACTGTAACCCGCCAAGGCTTTCTGCGTTGTTCTCCTGTTTCGCGCTATGCGCGCAGTGCCTCTGGGCAGAAGGACAAGCCCCCCCTAAGATGACTTGATGCGTGCGGGCTGCAAAGCGAGAATCCTCCAGCAGTAGTTTACATAAGCAACCAGTTTTGATACCCGATTTTGCCTCATCTCAGCATCTGAAGAGTAAAGCGATTTCATAAAGTTTTTTTGATTTATTTAATTTCGGCAAGAACAGGAAAAGAACAAAGTTCAAACAAATGAATCACTTTCAGAACACCGCAGAAAATAAAAGAACATACAAAGAACATATATAAGTAAATCCTTTTGAATTTTCTGTCATTTTTGGTAAACCGGATTCACTTAATGTTTCATTAAATATTTTCTGACAATCGCCTCTTGAGAGCATCGAAAATAACAGGATACTCCATGTCGACACAAACGCTGATGACGTCGATTGACATTTATTGCGAGCGAACGGATGCCGGATATTGGTCAGAACCAATCAATGCACTAACCAACCTGTCATTCATACTTGCTGCCCTTTGGGGATATTGGATCTACCACAGATTGCACAAGAAAAACGGAGAAACAAAAGGGGATATTTTGATCCTTATTGCCATCTTCATGGCAGGCCTAATCGGCGCGGGCTCTTTCCTGTTTCACACCCATGCGCAAGTTTGGTCTTCTTTTGCCGATGTCATCCCGATCTGGACCTTCGTTGCCTATTATCTGTTTCTTGCGATCTACCGTATCGTGGGACCATCTCTTGCCCGCGCATTCCGGATCTATGGCATCACCCTTGTCTGCATCATCGCCGTTCTTTTCGCTTTCTCGCGGTCTCTGTTGGCAAGCAATGAAGCAGACGCCGGTGGCGATGGGCTGAATGGCTCCACCCAATATCTGCCGGGCATCATAGCGCTTTATGGCTTCGCGCTGGTCTTGCAACTGCGCAAACATGCCGCAAGAGGATGGATCCTGGCAGCTGCTATCGTGTTCACCATCTCGATTTTCTTCCGCACAATCGACATGCGCGTTTGCAGCGCTTTTCCTCTCGGCACGCATTTTCTCTGGCACACGCTCAACGGCCTCTTCATAGCTTTGCTGCTTCAGACGCTAGTACGCTTTGGCCGCAAGAGTGCGCGCTGAAGATCACACGAAAGGACTAATGGAGGAAAGGTAGGAACAGGGCAGCACAGGATCACTCCGCCCTGTCTTTGCCAGCCTTGGGCCACAGGTCGCCCTCCCTCGTGCACCAGAATAGCATAGGCCCCAATAGGCACTACAAGGCATGAACCATCTGTATGCGCAGGGGCTGAAAACCCTGCGACTCATAAAAGCGCTTGGCCCCCTCGTTGAAGGCATAGACGTTAAGTAGCATTTCACTGGCCCCGTTCTCTTTTGCCCATTCCTCCGAAGCAGCAAGAAGGGCACGCGCAACACCCCGCCGACGACAGGTTTCATCCACTACAAGATTATCAATCTCAAACATCACCCGAACCGGAAAGACAGGTCCGGGTGGGCAGGTTTTCAGCGTCACGAGGCTGAGACCGATCAGCGAACCGCGTTCCCCTTCGATCGTCGGGCATTGTTCAGCCACCAGCAGAGCGCGATCTGCACAATGGATCAACTCGGCGATATAGGCTTTGCTGCGTGGCGCATCCTTTGGCGTGCCGGGAAAGCGCTTGGGGTCCTGTCCCTGGTGGTAACCATCAAGCAGATGCCATAGCGGGCCCATGGCGTCAAAATCGCCGAGACTTGCCTGCCTTATAGTGAAAGTGGGGATTTTTGATAGATGGGTCATGTCTTGTCTCCTGTGCCCCATTTTGCGGGGCCTATAGCCTTCAAAGCGGGAGCGGAGATCAGACATCAGAAACAAGAAGACCACCGAACCCGGTGGTCTGTCTTAAGCACGCAAAAGCCAACCACCCATCTACAAGGATGGGTACCAATAGGATACGGCAGCAATGGTTGGTTTGATTATCATGAAGCGAAAGATAGGGCCAAGCCACAGGTTGGTCAAGCAGCAAATTTTATTGGAGCTGACATGGCTCATAAAAGGGCTGGGCGAGATTGGATAAAAACAGGAAAAAGGGGGCGCATCTGTTGGGCGGTTGGACCAAACAGGGAAATAGGTTAGGCCGCGCTCGCTGTGGCGACGTTCACCCTTTTCTCAAAATAGCCTTTAAAGCCTGATCAGAGCACTGTAAGCCAAAACAAGGAATAGGCGACCAGTCCCAAACTCAGCATCGCGGCATATTTGGCGACATCAATGGAAGCGCTTTTTTCAACTGCTTTTCTTGCCATTTTTTCCACCTGTTCCTAGGGAATTTTCTCAAGTGTAAGAAGCAAAAGTGAATCAGATATGATCGTTTGCTTTTCTTATATTTAGGAACCTTGCAGCAAAGTTCAAATGGTTCCAAAGAATAATTATGACTATTTGTGGCGTTTATTCCCCATCCCTTACGACAAAAGCCAGCTGCAAACGACGAGTTTGTATCTGAATGTAACCAGAAGCTGCTCTGAGACACTTTAAGACACTAATAGGAATTGCTGAGATTTTTCCAGCAACCGTCTGGGATATGCTTAGCCCATATATCGAGCTATGACCTCTTGAGCGGAGACGCTGACATGTCTTTCAGACGAATTATTTTCTGGGCTCACCTGATTGTGGGTGTCGCCACGGGCCTCGTCATTTTTGCACTGGCTCTGACGGGCGTATTATTGACCTATGAAATGCAGATAAAGGCAGCGTTCGATCCGAGCGTTGAACCTGCGGCTGGCCAGACGCAGGTTTTGTCGGCAGATGAAATCCTGCAAATTGCCAAACCCGCCTTCCCCGGCCAAACCGCTACGCTGAATTTCTACAGCGATACAAGCAAGCCTGTCTCCGTTTCTGCCGGGCGGCACGACTCCAAACTGATCAACCAGTATGACGGCAGCTTCATCGAAAGCGAGAGCAACCCCACCGAGGGCTTCTTCGGTTTCATGGAAAATATCCATCGCAATCTGGCCATGGGCTTCAATTCCGTGGGCGGCGATATCGTCAAGATCAGCAATGTGGCCTTCCTGTTCATCATCCTTTCAGGGGCCTATCTGTGGCTACCGCGCAAATGGAAATGGCCGTTCCTCAAACAGAAGATATTCTTCCAGAAAATGCCGACATCCAAGGCGCGCGATTTCAACTGGCACCATGTCTTTTCCTTCTGGGTGATCATTCCTCTTGTGGCTGTGGTCGGGTCTGGTGCCGTGCTGTCCTATCAGTGGGCCAGCAACGCAGTGTTTGCCGTCGCCGGATTGGAAGCGCCGCAAGGACGCGGCCAAGGCAAAGGCATGTGGGCGAAATCTTCTGGTGGTGGCGCCTCTGAGTTGCCTGTTGAGCAGCTTGTTTCCCTTCAGTCCATTCTAGACAAGGCCAAAGGCGTGGAAAGCGGCTGGAACAGCATTTCTATCATAGTGCCGAGCTCTGACAAGGCTAAGACCGTGGATGTTCTGATCGATACGGGCAATGGCAAACAGGCACAGACCCAACAGACCATTACCTATGACAGGGAAACGGGCGATGTCGCCGCCGTCAAGGGCCCTGATGAGATGGCCACGCCAACGCAAGCTCTGCGCCGCTATATCCGTTTTCTGCATACAGGCGAAGTCTATGGCGTTATCGGGCAGACCCTTGCGGGTATCGCGTCTCTGGCCTGCCTGTTTCTCGTATGGACCGGGTTTGCGCTGGCCTGGCGCCGTCTCATTTCGCCTCTGTTCCGCCCCAAAGCCACCCCGACCATGAGAGCGCACAGTTAAGCGGGATCAACTGCACAAGCGGTTGGGCAAGCGAAACCCGCAGGGCTTATCAAAGCGCTGCGGGTTTTTCATTTGTCTTGATGTGTTTTTCTGACGCGAGAGCGATCAGATGATGTCCGTCCCGCTGATTTCCAGACCGAAGCCGTCAAGGCCCACATAATGGCGCTCACGCGAGGAAAGCAGACGAATGGAAGAGATACCCAGATCCTTCAGGATCTGCGCGCCAAGGCCAATGTCGCGCCAGTCATTGTCGCGGCCCTTGGCGCTGGAATGTTCCTCATTCTGGGCCAGTTCCAAGCCATCACGCGGACGCATGGAGCCGGTGGCCACACAAGGGGAGCCGTCACGCAGATAAACAAGCACACCACGATCGGCTGCGAATTTCTCGGAAATCTTGTCCAGCGTGCCGGAGGTTCCGAAAATATCGGCCAGAACATTCTCCTGATGGATACGCACAGGAATATCCTTGCCATCGCGGATATCGCCGAAGATCAAAGCCACATGTTCCATATCGTCGAACTTGGCCTTGAAGGTCACGGCGCGGGCCGGACCATGGCGGGTGTCGATCGGGAAATCCTCGATCTGTTCGACCAAGCGCTCGATGCGCTGGCGGTAGGCGATGAGGTCAGCCACGGACACGTGGGTAATGCCATGCTCCTCAGCGAAGGTGATAATGTCCGGGCCCTTTTTGACCGTACCATCATCATTGACCAGCTCGGAGATGACACCAACCGGTGGCAAACCGGCCAGATTACACAGATCCACCGCAGCCTCGGTATGGCCTGAGCGCACCAGCACGCCGCCCTCTTTGGCGATCAGCGGGAAAATATGGCCCGGACGCACGAAGTCACTTGATACGGCATTGCCATTAGCCAGGCCATGCACCGTGATGCAGCGTTCTTCGGCGGAAATGCCGGTGGTGGTGCCGTGCTTATAATCGACAGAAACCGTAAAGGCCGTAGAGAGTGGCGCATCATTGTGAGCCACCATCGGGTTGAGGTTCAGCCGGCGTGCGCTCTCCCCTGTCATGGGCGCGCAGACAATGCCGGAGCTGTGTCGAATGATGAAGCCCATTTGCTCGGGTGTGATCTTGGTCGCGGCAACAATCAGATCGCCTTCATTTTCACGATCATCATCGTCGGTTACAACGACCATTTCGCCATTTTCAAATGCGCGGATGGCTTTGGCTACCCGTTCCATATCGGCCATGTCGTTTCTATCCTCATTCTTGTTATGCGTGTTCGGTGCTGGTTATAGCATTCTTTTCAAATCATTCAGCGGCGCTTTTGTTGGCGTCTGTCTGTCGCTAAGAAATAGTATCTGTCAGCGAAAAAACAATTGGACATTTAGCCCTGTTGCGCTCGATGGAGCAGAGTGTGGTCGGCAAGAACAAGCGCCATCATGGCTTCACCAACCGGCACGGCCCGAATGCCCACGCAAGGGTCATGACGCCCCTTGGTCATAACATCAACTTCCTCACCAGAGCGGGTGATGGACTTTTTCGGCGTCAGGATCGAGCTGGTCGGCTTGATGGCAAAGCGCACCACGACATCCTGCCCGTTGGAAATCCCACCCAGAATGCCACCCGCATGATTGGAGAGATATTCCGGCTGGCCATCTGGGCCGAGACGCATTTCATCGGCATTTTCCTCGCCCGTGAGGCAGGCGGCGTTGAAGCCTTCACCGATCTCCACGCCCTTGACGGCATTGATAGACATCATCGCGCTGGCGAGATCCTGATCCAGCTTGGCATAGATGGGAGCGCCAAGGCCGACAGGCACACCGGATGCCACAATCTCGATGACAGCGCCGATGGACGAGCCGGATTTGCGGATCCCGTCGAGATAGTCAGCCCAGAGAGCTGCCGCTTCCTTGTCCGGGCAGAAGAAAGGATTGTTGCCCACCTCGTTCCAGTCCCAATTGTCGCGATTGATCTTGTGCGGCCCCATCTGGACAAGCGCCCCGCGGATTGTCACGCCGGGCACGACCTTGCGCGCGATTGCCCCTGCTGCTACGCGCATGGCGGTTTCGCGCGCAGAAGAGCGGCCACCGCCGCGATAGTCGCGCACGCCATATTTAGCATCATAGGTATAGTCGGCATGGCCGGGCCGATAGCGCTCGGCGATGTTGCCATAGTCCTTGGAGCGCTGATCGGTATTGTGAATGATGAGCCCGATAGACGTGCCCGTTGTCACCTGCTCACCGGTTTCGGGATGCGCGAAGACGCCAGAGAGAATCTCGACCTGATCAGCTTCCTGACGTTGGGTAGTATAGCGCGACTGGCCCGGCCGACGGCGATCCAGATCCTTCTGGATTTCCTCTCGGGTCAGGGCAATCAGGGACGGGCAACCGTCTACTGTGCAGCCAATGGCCGGCCCGTGGCTTTCGCCCCAGGTGGTCACGCGAAAGAGATGTCCGAAACTGTTGTGCGACATGTGCGGCAAGCTTCCCGTCTCAAGCGATCATGCGAGGGATAGGCGTAAACGGGAGACAGCAGAGCAATCTGCATCATCCTTGTTTGTTACGCCATTCTTCATGATCGGGCGCTTCCGTGCCTTTTGGCAGGACCGCCATGATGAAATCCAACGGGACTTTCATAAAGAGCAAGGGCGCAAAGGTCAAACGTCGGACGGAATTATTTCATTCCCGCCGCATTCTCCATTCGCATCATGAAAAAGAGGGCATCCCCCGCATCTAGCGCGCGAAGGTCGTTGACCAATAGCGATTGCCCTTGCGCATGACCTTGTCGCCAACCATGTAGCCGCAATCACGCACGGTCTTCTGGGTCCAGTCGCGGGCGCCATTAACGCCATTATACAACACCATATTGACCCCTTGGGAGTCCTTGTAAAGCTCGTAGGTGGTATAGATGTGGCGGCTCTGGTCGGGTGAGCGCATGGACACACGCTCATAGAGATGCAGCCGGTTATTGCGCTTGTCGCTCAGGGTCTCGTAGCTCCAATATTCACCCAGCTGTCCTTTGCTGGCTCGACCGATCTGGAAGACGACTTCCTTGTCAGGAAAGCGCCGGTCAATCCGCATGACCGAGCCGTCTTCCACTTTGAACTTGTAGGCACGACCGGAGGATTCATTGCCGCCTTCGCAAAAGAACTCGCTTCCTGCTATTGATGCCACGATGTCTTGAGCTGAAGCCGCCGAAGCAAGGCCAAACAGGGATACGCACATCAACAGGGTTGTTGGTAGGGTCGTGAAAATTCTCATCTCGTCGCTTCCCCAAAAGCAGGGTGCAGAACACCGCGCTTCAAGCTATTTGGTTTCCCGTTTCTCAAGATAAACTTTATCAAAAGTATCTTAAGTCTTCGTCAGAATAGGAAAGCGGACTTAAGTAAAAATTACCGAAAATTCTATTCAATCAAGGGTGATTATTGTCAAAATTAACAATCATCAAACCACTAGAATAACCCGTTGAAATAACACAAAAATCTCATATTTTGCGTTATTTTCGGTGCTGTGGATCAAATCCAGCTGGCTTCGTGACCATCCCAATAGTAGATCTTGTCCTGCGGGGTTTTCAGCATCGGGGCTTCGAGTTCGGGTACCTTTTCGAGGAAGTGACGCACAATGCGCAAGACACCTCCATGGGCGATGACAACAGTGGGTTTATCCAGACTGTGGAGCCACTCCCCAACCCGCTCTGCAAGCATCTGATAGCTTTCGCCATTGGGCATGCAGGTGGTCCATTTGTCCTTTTCCCGCTCCCAGTAGAGCTCTGGTTCGCGCTCCTTGATCTCTTCCAGTGTCCAACCTTCCCAGTCGCCGAAGGAAAATTCGATGATCTTGTCTTCAAACCGAACACTCTTTGCCCAGTCGCTATCGGTCCAGCCTGCCGCCTCCATGACGAGGGCCAGCGTCTGACGGGTGCGTGTCATCGGACTGCAAAACAAGTTGGTGTGCGACGGATCTGGCAGGATTTCAGCCAGCACACGACCATTGCGGCGCGCCTGCCCCTCTCCCTTCACATTGAGAGGAATGTCCTTTTGGCCCTGATAGCGATATTCAGCATTCCAGTCGGTTTCACCATGGCGAATATAGTAGAGTGGCGGGATAGGCATCATTTCTCCTCGGGGCCGCAAATGGGGCTGGTTCGGTGCATGCTAAGCGTCAGGCTCGGGATCGCCTCTGCATCGTTGGCAAACATCAGGGTATCGTCGGCTGCCCCCCTTTGGGGACACGCGCCACCCTCTTCATTGTCACGATCCGATAAATGCCTGTCGGCTTGATGACGTCTTTAGGCCAAAAAAAACACCCGTGGTCAACCGACAAATTCGGAAGACCACGGATGCAAAATGCGGCAGCTTGCCACTTACCCTTTGATGGAGCCTCTTTCAGCCCCGGGTCAGAAGCAGATCAAACCGTGATATCAGGCGCGTCAACAGCCTTCATGCCAACAGCATGATAGCCAGCATCCACGTGATGCACTTCGCCGGTTACGCCGCGCGAGAAGTCGGACAGCAGGTAAACAGCAGAATCGCCAACTTCATCGGTGGTGACCACGCGACGCAGCGGAGAGTTATATTCGTTCCATTTCAGGATATAGCGGAAATCGCCAATGCCGGAAGCAGCCAGCGTCTTGATCGGGCCTGCGGAGATGGCATTCACGCGGATCTTGTCCTTGCCCAGATCTTCGGCCAGATATTTGACGGACGTTTCCAGAGCGGACTTGGCAACACCCATGACGTTATAATGCGGCATAACTTTCTCCGCACCATAATAGGTCAGGGTCAGCATGGAGCCACCATTCGTCATCAGTTTTTCAGCGCGCTGTGCAATCGCGGTGAAGGAATAGGCCGAGATGAACATGGACTGGGTGAAGTTTTCAGCCGTGGTGTCGATATAACGACCGGTCAGCTCATCCTTGTCGGAATAGGCGATGCAGTGAACGACAAAATCGATGCTTCCCCACTCGTCTGCCAAGGTCGCGAAGGCTGCGTCGATGGTTTCACCTTCGGTCACATCGCAGTGTCCCACCACAAAGGCGCCCAACTGTTCGGCGAGTGGCTCAACGCGCTTCTTCATGGCATCGCCCTGATAGGTCAAAGCCAACTCGGCACCGGCATCACTGCATGCCTTCGCAATGCCCCAGGCAATAGACCGGTTGTTGGCAACACCCATGATCAGGCCGCGTTTGCCTTTCAACAATTGTGGTTTGTCAGACATAGAAACCCTCTTGATTCTGTCATCGCGAACGACTCGCGTAGTGTCTGCGCTCTAACGCAATAATCTGTCAGAGGCTTATAGGCGGGATGGCCGCTGTGCGCAATCTGCTAAGGTCCGGGTTTCCAACAGGCGCAGAAGCCGCGCCAATAGAGAATAGCAGGTCCCACGACCGGCCTATTCGTGCCAATCAAGTCCCTGCTCCAAGGCCCCGAGCAATCCATCTCGAGATTTGTGGAGCCTTTATCCACCATGTTGCGATAAAATTGCAATGCCTAAATGGCTGTGCCGATGCCGCAGGCTGCTCAATATTTGTTACAGTTTCTTAACCACCACCGATCGCCACAGCACCGGCAGATGAGAAGCAACAGGTCTGTAGGCACTGGCAGCAAGCAAGACTGAGCGGACCAACAAGCCAGCACACCGAACTCAAGGCATGCAACCAGACACACAAAAAGATGTGAGGCGCCGATCTAAATCGGCATCTCACATTTCCTCATGCTCTTTCGCACTCATTCACAGTGCCGCACGTTGGCCGCTCTCTACGCATTTGCCTTTTCAGGCGATCGCAGAGATGGGTATCGCTCCGCTTGGTTGATCTGGCAGGAAATGATATCCGGCCAGAACCCCCTTCAATGCGATATCCAGACGGTGCTGTAGATCGAAATTGCGCTCGCTATTCAGCCAGATCTGCCCCATCCCGAACAGGATGGACAAAATGATGTTACTCACATCATGCGGATCGAGATGATCATCAACCTGCCCCTTGTCCTTTGCGGCCGTGAACAGCCGCTCAAGCGTGTAGGTCAATTGCGATATGGCACATTTATGCGACCGGCCGTCGTGTTCATCAGCGGGCATTTCGGCCTCGGCCGCGATGCTGCGCTGACAAATCAGGGTCAGCCATACCCCGGGTGAGCGCTCGAAGCTCCCTCCCATCTGGGCAACGACATCCTGAATCAGATTCGCCGGATCGCTCCACATCTCGGAGCGAGAGATCAATAACTTGAGTTCATCGATCACACGAAGATTAGCTTCTTCGAGAATGGCACGATGCAACTGTTGCTTTGACCTGAAATGCCGGAAAATTGCCGGCTGTGAAATGCCTACTTTGTAGGCAAGTTCTGTTGTTGACAGCGACAAGTGTCCTGACACAGCGATACAGTCGAACGCTGCGTTCACGATCTCAAGCTGTCTTCGAGCACTGTTCATACGCTGAACAGGTCTCTTTCTTGAAGATGAACCCATATTAGGCATCCAGCTGTCCCCTTGCTGTGATGCAGACAAATAGCAATAACGAATATTTTATAACTATCTATTTCGCAAATGCTATGAATTATGCGCAAAACAGCGATAATATTTTGCTTTATTCTGAATTTTGGTCGTGCGCATACGATTACCCTGTGCGTAACTTATTAAGTGGCGAGTTGGTAACTTCTAAAACTTCCGTTGCATTACAATTCGTTCCGAATCGTCATTTGTTGCATTGCAGAAGCTCACTTTCTCATCATGGCATCATCTCGAAGACGAAAAGAAAAGAGGCCCGAGAAGCCAAAAATTCATTCTTATGTTAGGCAATTTTACTTATCTACATCCCACATTCAAAATATCACTTGCCTGCTGCGCCTACCAAAGGTCTTAAGCAGTTTTACAAGACTTCTTTTCACATCAGATGTCTTCTGCTAGGGTCTGGACCATATACCCACCTCTTGGTCTAAAAGGCCGGTTTCCCGGCGAAGACCTTGCCTATCAAGTGACGTTGCAAGTGACCAATTCATCTATTTCTCCAAAGCCTGTGGAGCCAGCCCGGCTTGACAGTCACATCCTTGAACAATTCAAAGTGCTCATCGGCGAGCAGAATTGCCTGACTGCTTCCGCAGATACAGACCCCTACTGCCGCGAATGGCGTGACAAGTTCTTTGGCAAGACAGCCCTCGTGCTCAAACCCGGATCGACCGAAGAGGTCAGCGCGGTGATGAAGCTTGCCTATGAGCAGAATTGCGCGATTGTGCCACAAGGGGGCAATACCGGGCTCGTCGGGGCCCAAACCCCCGATGCCAGCGGCAACCAGATCATTCTCTCGACCGAACGGCTCAACCGTATTCGCACCCTTGACGCCGATAGCAATGTCGCCATTGTGGAAGCTGGTGTCGTGCTGGAACAGTTGCAAACAGCGGCCGAGGAAGCCAACCGCTTGTTTCCGCTGGCGCTCGGAGCGCAAGGCTCCTGCCAGATTGGAGGGAATCTATCCACCAATGCCGGCGGCACCAGTGTACTCTCCTATGGTAACACCCGCGACATGGTGCTTGGCATTGAAGTGGTGCTGCCAGATGGGCGCATCATGAATTGCCTACGCACTCTGCGCAAGGACAATACGGGCTACGATCTCAAACACCTTTTCATCGGAGGAGAAGGCACACTGGGCGTCATCACCGCTGCTTCGCTCAAGCTCTATCCGCGACCAAAAGATCAGCAGGTTGCCATTTTTGCAGTGGAAACGCCGGAGAAGGCCTTCTCGTTGTTTGATTTGGCGCGGGATCATGCCGGGTCCATGCTCACCGGCTTTGAGCTGATGCCGCGCATGGGAGTGGAATTTACCATCAAACATGCCCCCGGTGCACGTGACGTCTTGGAAGCTCCCCATCCCTGGTATTGTCTTTTGGAAATCTCCATCGGCTCCCCTGCTGTCGACGGGCGAGCTCTGATAGAAGCCATTTTCGAGGAAGCCTTTGAAGCTGGCTTCGTAGAAGATGCCGCACTGGCCGAAACAACACAACAGGCGGCGGATTTCTGGCGTTTGCGCCATGGCATGAGTGAAGTGCAGAAGCATGAGGGCGGATCGATCAAGCATGATATCTCTGTTCCCGTCAGCTCCATTCCTGCTTTTCTGGCGCGGGCTCTTCCTGCCTGCGAAGAGGCCATTCCGGGTTGCCGCCCCGTGCCCTTCGGCCATATGGGCGATGGCAATCTGCATTTTAATATCTCCCAGCCATTGGGCGCGGATCGCGAAGCTTTTCTGGCCCGCTGGGAAGAGATCAACACCATGGTTCATGCGATTGTCGTCGATATGGGGGGCTCTATTTCAGCCGAGCATGGCATTGGCACCTTGAAGCGAGATGAGCTGCCAGCCGTGAAAGATCCGGTCGAAATGGATATCATGCGGCAGATCAAGGCGTTGTTTGATCCCAAAGGCCTAATGAATCCGGACAAGCTGATCAAATCCGCCAGTTCTTTTAAGAAAGACCAAGACCAATGAAAAAGCTTGTGGTTTCTGATCTTGCAGAAGATGAAATTGAAACTGTTGTATCGCTCTGGCAGGAATGCGGTCTGACACGCCCCTGGAACAATCCCTACAACGACATTGCCTTTGCCCGTTCGAATGACAATTCGGCTGTGCTGGTTGCCCGACTGGAGGAAGGTGGCCCCATTGTCGCCTCAACCATGGTGGGCCATGATGGTCATCGCGGCTGGACCTATTATCTCTCTGTTTCGCCGGAGCATCAAAGCGCCGGTCTTGGCAAGGCAATGATGAAGGCCGTGGAAGACTGGCATCTGGCAAAGGGAATCTGGAAATCCCAGTTGATGGTACGCACCGGCAATGAGAAGGTTATCAGCTTCTATGAATCTCTGGGCTACAATATCAGCGCAACGCAGTTGCTTGAACGCTGGATTGATCCTTCCAAACGCGGGGACTCTTGAGGCTCAGCCTTACGCTGCGAGGGCTCGACGCTGGTTTGGTGCCGGGCTGGCTCCTACGGCACGCTATCTTCTGGGACCAAATATGAGAAGAATAATCCAGACCGGAATGATTACCACCATTCCAACAATAATGTTGGGCACCAGCCAGATGACGAGCCAGTTGACCGTCAGTTCGACGGCGTCGGTCAACCGATCGATATAAATCGCCATACCCGGAAAGAGATCACGGGTTGTGATGCCAAGAAAGCCAAGCACGGATCCGGTGATCAAAGAGGCAAGCAGAGCCTTGGCAAATCCGGATAACAGTCTGGCGATGCGCATGGATCTCTCCTCTTGTCTCGATCTATTCCTTGGCCGCTTTTTGGGAACAGCAGAATCAGCTCAAGCTGCGGCTTCATCGCATCCTATCGCAACAAGGTTAATATCAGTTAACCAGATTCGCCGCCTTCCGATCTCGCCTTGCAAAATCCTAGGAATTGCGGGCAACAGGGGCAGCAGGCTCTCAAGGCTGGGTGGATGTATTTTTGATGGAAAGCCCGGTTTCCGGATCGCTCAGAACCAGAGGCAAAGCAACACCGCCAATGGGGCTGTCGTCGCTTTGAGGCGCTTGGGCATTATCTCCGGATGGGGCAATCTCTGCAGGGACACCGGGCGCCAAGATCTCTTCATCAGACGGCACAACAGCATCCTGCACCTTGCGCAGAGAAATGCGTGGCGCATCAAAGGAGCCGCGTAGAAGAAACGGGATTTCCTTCTCGGGAGGCTCGGTGGAATGGGTCGCCGGGTCAGAGCTTTTATAGATCGCCAGTGTGCCGGGGAAATTCAGCTCACCTGTTGCAAAGCCATATTGCGCCGCCCCCAGCAACGCCCGCTTGCCCGAGGTTAGCCGCAGTCCCTCGACATCGAGCCTCTGATTGGCCACTTGTCCCCGCACCGACAGCACATCAAAGCGGGCATTTCCTGCATGCAATTTTTCCCTGTCGAGGCCCTTCTCCTGTTGCAAGGCTGTCTCGAAGACATCCATATCGAAATGCTGCAACTCGCCATCCGTCAGCACCACCGACAGGGAGCCATGTGCATCTGCCAATGCATCGCTAACATGGGTCCCCTCTGCCTGCAAGTCGACTTCAACCAGAGCTGTACCATTGAGAAACTCATTGCCGAACATTTCCCGCGTAAAGCCGCCAGCGGAGACGCCATTGGCCTTGGCCCGCAAGCTACAGATCATAATGGACGGATCATCGGGCTTCTGTCGCATATTGAAGGTAGCTTCCAGCCGACCGCCATAGGCATAGGCCTCGCCGATGGAGAAAGATACCTGATTGTCGCGCGTCATAAGAGACGCGGCAGCCTGACCGAGATTAACGGAACCAAGCTTCAGATCGGACGACGAAATGCGAATGTCGAAATCGACTTTTGCGGCCTTGCTCTTTGTCAGATCATAGGCCATCAGGTCTTCAATGCTCTCGGGCACACGCACGAACTGGCCCAGATCCAGATCATCACTGGCCAAAGTCCCCTGCACCATCGGACGTTCCTGCCGGAAGTCCAGTTGGAGAACGCCATTGATCTGATTGCCATCAAGCTTTACGTCCAGATCGGATAACGCAATGGACGCACCAATGAGATTGGCCCGGGCAGACAGGGAGGCAGCCCCCAGATCTCGATCAGAAGGCAATGGTCGCTCCAGCCACTGCGCCAACGCGCCCAGCGCCGGGGTATCAAAGGAGAAATCCCCTTCAAACTGGAAATTCGAAATGGTTGCAGCCGAGCCATCAAAAGAAACCGAAAAGTTGGGCGAGGACAGCTTCGCGGAAAGGGGAGAAAGCCCCCCGGCAAACAGCTCCATCGGCTTACCTGATTGGGCTCGCAGGTCGACCTTTTCCCCGCGCCAGATGGCGCTGCCATTGATCGAAGCAAGATCTTCGGTGCTTGGCCAGTCAAACATCATGTTGACGTTGGAAAAGCGTTCTTCTTCGCCCGTCGTCCGGTCCTGATAATGAGCGACCCCTCCGGTTATGCGAAAATTGCCGAGGGTCACGTCGGAAAGCGTCAGCCGGCCACTGTCATCGTCAGTCTTGAATAGGGAACCCTTGCGCAGATCCCAAGAGAAGGCACCATCCTTATCCTTTATCAGTTCCAGATTCGGCTGCATGAGATGGAAACGACGGACTTCAAAATTGCCAAGCAGCAGCGGCAGCCAATACATTTCGGCGCGCAGTGTCTGCGTGGAGACCAAAGGTGGCTCGTCCCCCCCGAGCCCGGATGCAATTTCCACGTCCCTGAGCTTGACGGTCAGATAGGGAAAAACCGTAACAACCGGCTCGCCGCTCACGGTTACTGGAAGTCCCATCCAGTCAGAAATCTGCTCGGCAATCTGCTTCTTGACCACTTTCGTGTTGATCAAATAGGGCGTGGCCAAGACCAGCCCGATAATCACAACAAGAAAGGCCAACAAGCTCCACAGGATACGGATCCGTATGGTCTTTGTCATTTATAACCCGTTCTTTCAAAAGGGATCACATATCTGAAGCGCACATCATGCTATGCCCAAATCAGGCCCATGTGCACGGCAAGCTGCTTCTGGTCCCGCGCGCCTGCTTCTGATTGATCCTCATATCACCTGATATGCGACGCGGACACCAAGCTGACATCGTCGCCAGACAAAGGGCCCGAAGCCTGTTGCTAAAGAGCATTCGGAGCTCTGTCAGGTGGTGGCGTGACAAAATCACAGCGATAGTATTCAAGTCCGACAAGCACCATAAAGTGCCCATAATTCGTGCACATACTATCCAGTCTGCTGCAAATTGTACAAATTAAAATGCAAGCTAGCTCTGGTTAACAACAGGGAAAGCCCCATGGCAGGAGCATTCACAAATGGAACCTGCAGCTTTCAGCGATTTGTGGCGTATTAAAATGAAGAGACACCTTTTCAGTATTTGATCAAAAGAAACCCCTGTGTGCATTTTCTCACGATCTCTGAGGAAAAATAAATTCACTTATAGTAATAAAATTCTCTTTTCTCAAATGAAACAGTTGTTGATCACATGTCCAAATTGTTAAATTTTATTTTCAACAACCCCACTCGCTCATAAATTAAATTTCTCACATTAGAAAACTTGTATATTACGTATACTCCCTAAATCATTTAGTTTTTCTGATTAGTTATTCAATCAATCCTTGCCATAACACACTTATTAGGCGCACAATAAACCAGCAACACGTTGTAATTCTGAGTATTTCTAAATAAGCACTTTTATGTATTAACTCTTCATTTCTAATATAATTCAATTTGAGAAAATAATACTTCAAATTTGATGTAACTGCACTGTATATAAGTGCCTGACAGCTTCGGCGTGCATCTTGGTCCAAGCGCCTTTTGGACTGAGGTGGCCCCGAAAAAAGCGGACGGGAATAAGTCCGCATATTCCGCCAACTATCCCGGCTTTGCCGGGATCTTTTATCTTTCCATGTCATTGTCAGGTTTTATGCCAGCTTAGCCTTGCATGGAGCGGCTTGATGTGCGGGAAAGAAGAATGACCGGCACGAGCCCTACCGCCACAATCGTCAGCGCTGCCAATGCCCCTTTCTCGAACGCTTCTAGCGACGCCTGACCATAGACCAGCGTGGCCAGCGTATCGAAATTGAAGGGGCGCAACAGAATGGTCGCTGGCAGCTCCTTCATAACATCGACGAAAACCAGCAGAGCGCCGGAAATCAATGAAGGCCGGATAAGAGGCAGGTCGATCTCCACCAGCGTGCGCCAGGATGATCGACCCAATGTACGTGAGGCAGCCTCCAGATTGGGAGATATGCGCTGCAGACCCGTTTCACCCGCTCCATAGGACATGGCCATGAAACGCACGCAGTAAGCATAGAGCATCGCGGCTCCGGAGCTGATGAGGATGAGGCCCGTCGCCAGCCCGAACCAATCGCGCATGCTTGCAGCGATGAGATTGTCCAACTGAGCCACAGGAATAAGTATGCCGACTGCCAGCACGGTTCCCGGCACGGCGTAACCGATGGATGAAAGGCGTGTGACGGCGCTGACCAGAGCGCTCTTCTGGGTGCGGGCGAAATAGGCCAGAGCCGTTCCTAGCAAAGCCGTTAACACTGCGGCAAAACTTGCCAGAAAGAGCGAATTGCCCATTGCGGCTAGAAAATCGGCATTGAGATTATCGCGCCAGTGAAAGAAGACCGAGCGCATCAGGATAGAGGCAGGCAACAGGAAGCCAATCAGGATCGGCAAGGCACAGGCCATAACAGCCAGCCCTGCTCGCCACCCACCAAGGCGGAAACTGGGCAAAGACTGATAGCGCCGTGTTGTGGTAGTAAAGCGCTGCTCCCTCCGCCCGCGCCGCTCAAGCCAGAGCAACAGAAGAACCACCAACAACATGACAGTGGAGATTTGTGCAGCCCCTGCCAGACTGGCCCTGTTGAGCCATGTATCATAGACACTGAAGGTCAGCGTCTTGACGCCGAAAAACTCCACCGCACCGATGTCGTTGAGGCATTCCATCATGGCGAGCGTAACCCCGACCACGATGGCCGGGCGAGCCAGAGGCAGAGCGACAGCAAAAAACAGCCGCACCGGCCCGGCCCCCAATGTGCGCGAAACATCCAGTGCGCAGGCCGATTGCATCAGGAAGGTAGCGCGCGTTGTCAGGAAGACATAGGGGTAAAGCACGAAGCTCATGACCAGAATGCTACCGGGCAGCGAACGCACCTCGGGAAACCAGTAGTCGCGCGCACTCTGAAACCCGAAGAGCCAGCGGATGAGGCTTTGCGCAGGACCGGAATAGTCAAACATATCCACCGCAGCATAGGCCACAATATAGGTGGGAATGGCCAAAGGCATCAGCAACGCCCATTGGAACAGTGCACGACCGGGGAAGCGGCACATTGTTACCAACCATGCGGTCGAAACGCCAATCAGCGCCGTCAAACTGCCCACCCCGAGCATCAGCCAGATTGTTGTCATGACCGAACGCGGTAGAACGGTTGATAACAGATGCGGCCAAACGTCACCGGCATCGCCAAAAGCAATCACAACAAGAGACAGGATCGGCGCAATCACCATCAACAGAATGAGAGCCAGCAGCACGAGGGCCACCCGCGATGTCCCCATAACACGGGGAGACACCCGACCGGAAAGCCAGCGCTTTAACTGCGAAATCAGTCCGTTGGTCGTGATGGCGGATGCTGCATCATTTGACTTGGTCATTCATCCTCCGCCCCCTTGGGGAAACTCCTTATTCTTGAAGACAATATCCATATTTTAAATTCCCCTCATTTTCAAGCGCAACCCCAACGCCCCCAAGGCTTTACAAGGCTTCACAAGGGGTGAGCCCATTGCATATGAGCCATGCTGGCTGGAAAATCACTCAATCGCCTCTTGCGATTGATCGCAAATTAATTATTTTGCGTAAGGCTTGGGTCACTGACCCGAAACTCCCCTCCAGCTTCTATCGTTTCAAGCGCGTTTCGTTTCAAGCCTTTGGGGCTTTCCACCTTCCCTGAAATAGTCTTCCATGGCCTGCTTTACAGCCATGAGATCCTGCAAGTGTCCATTGCCATGCCTAATCAATATCTTGTGCTTGTTCTGGTGTTCGTCGGTTCCTTTTCCAATGCAGCAACCGTACCCTTCATGGGCTTGTTCATCATCGAAGACTTACAGAAGTCTCCCATGATGATCAGCCTCTATTCTCTGGTGGCCACGGTGTTGGCGGTTACGGCAAATCGCTTTGTGGGCAAGAAGATCGATCAGGGCTGGGACATTCGCAAGCTTCTGCTGGCCTCCATTCTTTGCTATCTGGCAGCGATGAGCTCGCTGTTGGTGGTTACGAGCTACTGGACACTGGTAACAATCTTCGCAGCCTGTCTGGCGATTGCCAACTCGGCCATTGGCACTATTCTGAGCTTTGCCCGCTTCTATTCGGAGCAATCACATCTCGATTCAGCCAAGTTCAATGCCCGTGTCCGTGCCATGATGTCGCTGGCCTGGATGGTTGCGCCTGCGCTCTGTTTCGCTCTGGCCAGTGTTTATGGCCACATGATCGTGTTCGAGCTGGCGGTCGCGGTTGGCTGCGTCTGGCTTCTGACCTGGAACATCACGCTCAAGCACCCATTTCGACGCACCCATCCGGCCCATGCAGATTCGTCTGCGGCCAGCGCTGCCGCCACCAGCAACTTCAACTTCCCGCTCTGGGCCGCGACGGTTGCCTGCTTTTTCATTGCGCTTGGCAACTCGCTGGCCCTGTCCTCAGCTCCGCTTTTCATGATCAAGGAAGCGCATTTGCCTGACTATGCGCCGGGTCTGTCGATCGCGGTAAAATGCTTCTTTGAGGTGGTGGTCATTCTGGGCACGCCGGGCTTGCTGAAAAAGATGGGCGTGCGCAATGCCATGATTCTGGCAAGCCTCATGGCCGTCGTCTGCTATAGCTATCTCTCCACGATCAATTCGTTGACGGAAATGTCTATCGCTGCAGCCATCGAAGGCACCTATTTCGGTATTTTCGCTGCGGTCAGCATCACCTTCATGCAATCCTTTGCGCGCGGCTTCATCGGCAACGCCATGGCGCTTTACACCAACTCCATGTTCCTTTCGGGGCTGGTTGGCGGTTCGCTGATGGGGATCATCGCCAGCTATTTTGACTATCGCACCGCAGTGCTGTCCGCCTCCCTTGCAGCAGTTGCCGGTATCATTACGCTGGTTGCCACACGCCGCACGGACGCTGCCGCCGAAGAGCTTCCAGCCTGATCATGACGCAGCAAAAGCTGCGGTTTCAGACACCCCAGGGGCGAAGACCTCCCCAAAAAACAAGAGTGCCACGACGGATAGAAACCGTCGTGGCACTTGCCATAAAGGATCAACCGGACAAGGTGGAGAATGGGAAAGGGACCAGCTTTCCACATAAGTTTCTCCGATTGATTTTATGTACCGTCCCACATTCTTGTCTTTCCGGGATAAACCCGATAAGCATAAGAGTGTTCACTTGATGACGCATCATAACAAAGGGACCAGCTTTGTTATGGAGCCACCTATGCAGGACCGCTAGGGGAAGCGCTTTTTGCAGTCAGTCGACGCGAGAGGACCAGTATCGCGTCTATCGACCGCCAAGCGCTTTATTGGCGAAGGGTCACTCCAAGGAAAAAGCAGTAGGACCAGTACAACTCACCTTGTTTGGCAGTGAAATCACGCTTGTTCCCCTTCAGCCAATTCGGGAAATTCTTCTCCTTAAAACTCAGTTCCTTTAAAAGGGCTGCCTGACTTGCTGGCTCAGCTCAGTTAGCGCCAGCGTCGAAATCAACGATATCGACCAGTTCAGAGGCCTCTTTGCGTGCGTCGGCAATCTTGGACAGCTCAACCGAGTCCGGTGTAAAACTGCCCCAGCTCATAACCAGTTCAGATGGCTGCACGCCTTCTTTGACCGGATATTCGAAATTGCCTTCCGCATAGATTTGCTGGGCTTCTTCCGATGACAGGAATTCCATCAGTTTGACGGCGCTTTCGCGATTTGGTGCGTGCTTGGTCAGCAACATGCCCGAGATATTTACGTGCGTGCCACGACCATCGCTGTTGGGAAAAAGAATGCGGACCGACTCTGCCCATTGCTTCTGCTCGGGTTCTTTGTCGTTGGTCTGCATCTTGCCCATATAATAAGTGTTGCCGAGTGCGATATCGCATTCACCGGCATAGACCGCCTTGACCTGCGCACGATCATTGCCCGTCGGGCGGCGCGCCAGATTGGCTTTGACGCCTTCCAGCCATGTCTTGGTTTCCTCGGCGCCGTGATGCACGATCATCGAGGCAATCAGGCCGATGGTGTAATCATGTTGACCGGAACGGGTGCAAATGCGCCCCTGCCATTTCGGATCAGACAGCTCTTCATAAGTGATACTGTCCTGCTCGACGCGTTCTTTGGAAGCGTAGACGACACGGGCCCGCGAAGTGAGGCCAAACCACTGATTGTCACCATCGCGGAAATGGGCCGGAATGTTGGCCTTCAGGGTGTCGGAGACCACTGGCTGCGCAATGCCCTGCTGAGCTGCCGCTTGAAGACGGCCAACGTCGGTGCTCAGCAACAGATCGGCTGGAGAATATTCGCCTTCTGCCTTGATCCGGGTCTCAAGCCCCTTGTTGGCAAAAATCAGGTTGGTGAGAATGCCGGTTTCCTTGGTGAAAGCCTCAAGCAGAGGCTCGATCAGGAATGGCTGCCGATAGGAGTAGATATTGACTTCATCTGCGGCAAAGCTCACGCTTGCAGATGATACCATGAGTGCGGCGACGCACACCGTCGCACGGAAGGACTTTTTCATTTCTATCTCCAATGTTGGGTTCAAGGCCCAGCTCGGTGTTCTTGTAGTAAAAACTGATGCGAATTGTTCGCAAAGTCAATCAAAAAGGCATAACAAAACAGTGTGTTATGGAAATGAGCGGTCAAAATATTTTTAGAATTTTTCAAAACGCAGCCAATAAGTCACTTTAATTGTTGCCTTTCATTCTCATAATTTAGATACCGAATTCCCCTTATTTAATTGTTGAAAATTTGGCTCATATTTTTGTCGCGCCCTCTCTTTTCAACCCTAAGCTATGAATAAGACCGGGTGCATGCTCTGCGTCATATGCATGGACTTGTGGAAAGCTTGCACGATTTTCCATACCATTGTCAGCCGCTTTGGGGTAAAGCTGCCCGCGACAGTTTGGAGATATCAATGCCCGTAAAATCCGATGCCCCACGCGCCTGGCAACGCATGCTCTCTGGCAGGCGGCTTGACCTGCTCGATCCTTCCCCGCTCGATATCGAAATCGAGGATATCGCCCACGGCCTTGCCCGTGTTGCACGCTGGAACGGGCAGACCATCGGCGATCACCCTTTCTCCGTAGCCCAACATAGTCTGATCGTGGAAATGATCATGCGGCAGAAATTCCCGTCTCTGCCACTTGAAGCCTTGATGATGGGCCTACTGCATGACGGAGCAGAATATGTTGTTGGCGACATGATCTCGCCCTTCAAGTCAGCCATCGGCGCGGACTACAAGCGTATAGAAGAGCGACTGGAAGCAGCAATCCATATTCGTTTCGGTCTCGCTCCCCACCCCACGGCAGCCCTAAAAAAGCAGATAAAACAGGCCGATCGTATTTCGGCCTATTTCGAGGCGATCCATCTGGCCGGTTTTGGCAAAGTGGAAGCGGAGCAATTGTTCGGAGCGCCAAACGGTCTAAAAGAAGCCGAGCTTCCCATAGCGCCGTGGAGCACGGGGGAGGCTCAAGAGGCCTTTCTTGAGCGCTTTCACACATTGCGCAAAGCGCTGGAAGGATGAAAGAAGCCAAGCGCCGCCCGGAGCGATGCGGATGCGTGAGACGAAGGATCTGCGACCAAATGGTGAGCGCCCTGTAAGCGCACCGAAGAAGAAAAGCTGCTAGTCTGCTATGGACCCTCAAGGGTGATTTGTCAGGACAAAGAAGCACAGTCTACGCCTGACGCAAAGACACCCCGATCATGGATTGGAAAACCAGCACCCTCTCCAATATCAAGATCGGCAAAAAAAGGAACGGTCAGTTCGATGCTCTATGTTTGCTCTCTATCCAAGCTTGAAAAGGTGGTTGACGATGTCAAAGCCTCCCACCTGGTCAGCGTGGTCAACCCCGAGATGGAGGTCGAAAGGCCGCGACGTATCGCCAAGGAGAATCATCTTTTTTTGGGCATGAATGACATCGCGGCGACCATCCCGGGCTTTACGCTGAGTTCAGAGCAGCAAGTCCAGCAAATGATCGACTTCTTTCGCCACTGGGACCGTAGCGCTCCGATGGTGGTGCATTGCTGGGCAGGCGTCAGTCGGTCAACGGCTTCAGCTTATATTGCAGCCTGTGCCTTGCGGCCCGAGCTTGACGAAATGCTGCTGGCGCAAGACCTGCGCAAAGCCTCTCCTCCGGCGACGCCCAACCGTCGGCTTGTGGAACTGGCCGATCATCTGCTTAGGCGCGACGGGCGCATGAGTGAAGCCATCAAGAGCATTGGGCGCGGCGCTGATTGCTATGAGGGCAATGTTTTTGCCATGCCTCACATCCTCTGAGCGGAAACTGTTTTCATTCAAACCTCTATGCTGTAGTTATAAGATAATGCCGGTCTGTTGTGCTCGCTCTTGCGGCTACAACAGCTGCGTCACTGACAGCGCGAGGATATAGTGGATCAGGAAACCGACAACGCCTCAATGGTCTCTATCTCGGTCGGCCTCAATGCCGCCATTACTGCCGTGCGCGACCTGACGCCGGTGGTTCTGGAAGTGCATCTGCCCCAGACCATGCATCACAAGCCGGGCTCCTCTTTTGCTGATCTGACGCCCGACCCAGCCCCCTCCTCCCCGAAAGCACCCAATTCGGCAAATCGGCCCTATGACTCGCAGGCTTCCTTGCCCTTCGGGCCGTTTGATCCTACCCGTCACCGGACGCTGGAAGCTGGCCTGCGTGGCTGGGTGCGCAGGCAAACGGGCTTGCGGCTGGGCTATGTGGAACAGCTCTACACCTTCGGCGACAGAGGCCGCCGGATGGAAGCGCATGAAAGCGACATACACGAGGTATCCATCGGGTATCTGGCGCTGACGCAACTGGCTGAGGCAACCGAAGACGGTCCGGGTGGACAGCTGGAGCAATTCGGCGGGCGGTGGCGCAGTTGGTATAGCCATTTTCCATGGGAAGACTGGCGCGATGACCGCCCCGCTCTGCTTGACGCCCAACTGATTCCGGCCTTGCGCAAATGGGCAGCCGTTGCGCCCGATGATGGCAACAAGCCTTTGAGCCCCATGCAGCGCTTGCGCCTGTCTTTCGGTATTGATGGTGCCGTGTGGGATGAAGAGCGCGTACTGGAACGCTATGAGCTGCTTTATGAAGCAGGTCTTGTGCCCGAGCATTACCGCGACCGGGGCATTGCCCCCTCCCCCGATGCGCTGCTCTTTGGCCAACCGATGCAAATGGATCACCGGCGCATTCTGGCAACCGCCATTTCGCGTTTGCGCAGCAAGCTGAAATATCGCCCCGTGATCTTCGAGCTTTTGCAAGACAGCTTTACCCTGACCCAATTGCAAGAAACCGTGGAGGCCATTTCAGGCCGTCATCTGCACAAGCAGAATTTCCGTCGGCTGGTGGAACAGGGCCAATTGGTTGAACCAACCGGAGCGACCTCTACACGCACGGGTGGCCGCCCAGCCAAGCTCTATCGCTTCCGCCGCTCGGTTCTGGTCGAACGCCCGGCCCCCGGCCTCAGGGTGGGCGGCAGCAGCAAGATGGATGCGAGCTAAGGGACACCTGATGATGAAGCAAGTTCGCGGCAAAGGAAAAGGCAAACAGGGCTCCCTGTTCGACATTGCATCAACCAGCGCAGGAACCGGAGCAGCCACCGGACCAGACTTCACGCTTGAAGAAGCGGCGATGAAGCAATATGGAGGCCTTGTGGCAGGCGTTGATGAAGTGGGACGTGGGCCTCTTGCTGGCCCAGTCGTGACTGCCGCCGTGGTGCTTGATCCTGATGCGATCCCTCAGGGGCTCAACGACTCCAAAAAATTATCAGAGGCCAAGCGGGAGGCCCTGTTCGAGGCCATCTGTTCCAGCGCCCAAGTGTCGGTTACCTCGGCCTCACCGCGCCAGATTGATAGCCTCAATATTCGCGGTGCGACGCTCTGGGCCATGGCGCGCGCGCTCAGTGGTTTGGCCATTCCGCCTGCCTATGCCCTGTTTGACGGGCGCGATGTGGCTCCCGCCTCTCCCTGCCCCGGCATGCATGTGATCAAGGGGGATAGCCGCTCGCTCTCTATCGCGGCGGCCTCTATCGTGGCCAAGGTGACGCGGGACCATCTGATGATGCGCATGGGGCGCGCCTTCCCCGGCTATGGCTTTGAGACCCACATGGGCTACGGCACCAGAGCCCATCTGGAGGCCTTGGACCGGCTCGGTATCACGATCCATCACAGGCGCAGCTTCCGCCCGATCTATGAACGGCTCGGACCTGACAACGCATAAATGCGGCGCACAAAAGAAGCGTCAAAGAGGTGGGGCCTACCAGCCACCACCGCCGCCGCCGCCTCCACCGCCGCCAGAAAAACCGCCGCCTGAAGAACCTGATGAGGACGAAGCTGGCGGAGTCATGGCGCTGGAGAGATCTGTGCCAATGGCATCGGTGATTTGTGCCAGAGCTGCCGTCGGGTGGGCCGCACTATAGGCGCCGACATACCAGATCGGATGATAGGCCCGGGACGGAGGCAATTGCGAGAAGACCTTTTCCTCGAAAGTCTTGGACCATTTGCGTTCCACCCCGAGGGCAATGGCATAGGGTAGCAGATCTTCATAGAGCTTTGGCGTCAGTTCCGGCATATCGGCCGCATTGGCCTCGTCCACCTGTTGGGCAACGGTCACCGTCATAAACAGCTTCAGCCCTTCGATCTTGTCCATCACCTGTCGGCCAAGCTGCGTGGGGGCTTTCATCCATTGATAGAAGCCCAACGATAGCAGCCACATGAAGAGGATCAGAAGCACTGGCGCTATGGCCAACTCACTCCAGAGGCCCGGAATGATATTTTCCTGCCCAACAGCCAGCACATAAAGGCTTGTTCCGGCCAGTGCCGCCAGAATGAGCCCCTTCAAGGCATTCTCAAGCTTGTGGGGCAAAAGGGCCGTAACACCCATGAACAGGATGGTGAAAACAGCGCCTAAAAACGCCAAGACCATCACTTCCAGAATAGGAAATTCAAAAGGCGGAGCCCAAAAGCTTTTGAGGAGGAAGTATAGAGCGACAGAGACGACAGTGATCAGCAAGCCAATAAAAGAGCGCCCCATATTTTCGTGATAGTAGGTCTCGTCGGTTTCCTTATCAACGGCACTGGTGAAAGCCGACATGATTTTGCTCATCTGCTTATATTCCATGTCTGCCAGCTTGACTGTGTCACGCCCGTCAAACAGGGCCTTGAACAGAGCCTTCTCGCCCACCGGCAGGCTTTTGACTGCCGATACATGTCGTTTTTTGCCTGCCACCGTAACACCGGGCGCATCCTTGCGAATGATTTCGGCGCTCTTGCCGACTTCCCTGATTTCGATCAGCCCCTTGATCGCCATGGAGATCAGCGCTGCAATGAAGGTCTTCTGTTCGCCCTCTTCAAATTCTCCCATGCCCTCGATATAGCTGGCCATCGCAGGCGATATCGCCTCCGGCGCGCGGTAAAGAGGAATGATGGCACCGGCATCCGGGTCGCGCCCAACTTTCACCCACGAATAGACAAGCCAGATAAAGGTGACGACGGCCCCGAACAGAACCACATAAAGCGGGCTATTATCAAGAAAGAGACCCACTGCCTGTTCGCTTTGGCTTGGTGCAGCGATCACACCCTTTGGCCAGGCGACGGCAACGGCCATACCCTCGCGGGGGGCAAATTGGCGAGTTGCTTCCAGGCTGATTGACCGGTCAGATTGATCCGTGACCGTGTAGCTGTTGCCCCCTTCGCCATAGCGGCCCGTATAGGCAGAATATTGCAGCACCGACGCCCCTTGAGGGAGTTGTACCGTCACGCGGGCCCGTTCGATCGGAAAAGCCCATTCGGTGCCAATGGCATTCCAGTAGATCTCGTCATAGTCATCAAAGAAGCCAATCGAGTCTTCGACACTGTAGGAAATTTCGTAGGTGTGCAGCCCGTGTTGCAACAGAACATTGGCATCGCCAATGCGCAGGCGGAAATACCGCCCCTCATGGCTTATCTGATAGGGTTCATCCTGCCCATCGCGGCGGACCGTGCTGACCTGAGGGTTGATATTCACATAGCGTCCATCCTCACGCCGATAGGTCTCCGGGATATCGCGCAGCAGGCCGCGTTTGATCTGCTCTCCCTCAACATACACTTCGATGGTTTCGGTAATATCGACGGAGCGATCCTTATTGACGCTGATAGCCACCTGATAGTCGGCAATCCTCTCTCGCGCCAGAGCATCCGCTCCGGAGCCTGCGAGCATGAGAAAAGCGACGAGAAGCAAATGAAGTGAGAATCGCAGTGGCATATCTAAGTCCCTTTTCGGACAGCCGCATCGGCGCAAACATATAAGGAAACGCACCTGGCAGCCCAAGTGCGACATGTCAGATCAATAGGCAACAAGAGCCCGCGCCGGGCTTTGCTGCGGATCGGAGAATCAGAATTTTACCTGAGGTGTTGCGCGATCTTCTTCATTCTCAACCTCGAAATAATCCTTCTTGGCATAGGAGAAGAAGCCCGCAACGATGTTGGAGGGGAACTGATCGATCATTGTGTTGAGGTTACGCACGGTGCCATTGTAGTAGCGGCGGGCGAGCTGGATTTCATCTTCCACGCCGGAAAGTTCCTGCTGCAGATTGAGGAAGCCTTCGTTGGCCTTCAGATCGGGATAGTTCTCGGCCACGGCCATGAGATTGACCAGGGCCTTAGAAAGATTGCCCTCGGCCAATGACCGCTCCATGGCGCCACCCTTGGAGGCATTGGCAGCACGGGCACGCATCTCTGTTACCTTTTCCAGCGTCTCGCGTTCATGGCCCATATAGCCCTTGACGGTTTCCACCAGATTGGGAATGAGATTGGCGCGACGTTTCAACTGCACGTCGATTCCCGACCAGCCCTCATTGACCATCTGTCTGGTCTTGACCAGTTTGTTATAGATGGAAATAGCATAAAGGCCCAAAAGAACCACGATCCCCAATAGGACCCAACTGATAGCCATGATCATGTCTCCTGTGAATTGGCCAGCCTTGCAGCAAACAGGCCTTTATGCGGAGAGTAACCCAGATGGCACAAAGTGCAAGCAAGAGTTGACATGGAACACAGCAATTCCTGTGGCTCTCACTCTTTAGCCCAAGTCTTGCCCGAGATGGATGCAAGCATAGACAAGATGCTTTAGGATTGTTCCAGAGACCCGACAATCGAACTCGAAACAGTTAAGGGGTACCATGCCATGACCTGCAAGAACAGACATTCGTTCTCTCTCTTGCGCGAGAAACTTATACTGTGGTGTGATGCCACTGGTGTAAGATTTTTTCTGGGGTTTACCTTTCTGATTGCTTTTAGCGCATGGTCCGCACCGTCTCTGGCCCAAACCGTTACAGAAGAAAAGCCCATGTTGCTTAGCGAGCATCCTTTGTCTGAGAGCCTTTGGCGTATGAAGACCGGCAAGCGAGCGACGCCGGAAGTGCTTAATGATGCCATAGCCATCGCCGACTATCTTTTGCTGGGCGAGAAACATGACAATCCACGTCATCATGCCCTGCAAGCGCACATCATAGATGAAGTCGGTGCGCTAGGCCGTGAGGCGAAAGTGGTTTTCGAAATGTTAGAGCCTTCTCACCAGCCCCTCGTGGATGCGGTAACCAGATTTGCATATCGCAATCGCGCGGCTGATAACGCCAATTTGCCCGAGCGCCTTGCAGCTCTGGGAGAAGACCTGCATTGGAACGATCGCGGTTGGCCCGACTGGAGCTCTTATCAACCCATTTTTGCCAGCGCGATAACCCACGCCATGCCGATCTTTGCAGGAAACCCTGAGCGATCAGATCTGCGCGCTTTGGGAAAGACTGGTAAGGTACCCGAGCGTCTTCGAGAGGATCTGAAATGGGACACCATCTATGACAAAGCTCAGAGCCAGAGCCTGACAGATGAATTGGTCGCAGCCCATTGCGGTATGATCAGTCGGGATGCTGTTGGCCCCATGATGGAGATGCAACGGCTCAAGGATGCGCATATGGCCCGCGCCATGCGCAGGAGCCATCAGGACGGGTCCCTCGCCATTCTTGTGGCAGGCAACGGCCACACCCGCAAGGATCGAGGCGTGCCGATGTTTCTGGAAGCAGATGCCCGCGTGGTATCGATAGGTTTTGTCGAGGTCGCACGGGGAGAAGACAAGCCTTCGTCCTATGCTGCTTTTGACGCGGCCCTTTATGACTGGATCTGGTTTACGCCGCGGGTGGATGAGAAAGACCCTTGCGATAAATTCAAGGCCCAGCTTGAGGCGATGCAGACTGGCAAAAAGCAGAAAGCCGACCGATAGGTGGCAAAGCGCGGCGCGCCGAACCGACAGTTATCCACGCAACTCATGGACGCGCCTGTCCAATATATAACCCAAAGATTGGTTCTGGCCCCTTCCTTTGCCCAGACCATTCAAATGCTATTTATCACGACAATACTTCGTTAACACTACCGCGTGGAATTACCTAGAAACACTAGAAATAATATTATATCGACGTGCCTATTAATCAGGCATTTAGGCATCCTTGTCATTTTTGCTTTTAATAAAAATCAAAAGACTTCGGGTCTTTTAAAGACTGTCAAGGAAACGCATGCTATGCGGCGCATTCTATTCGCTTTCGTTCTGCTTCTCGTCCTGCCTTTGCACGCTCAAGCGCAATCCGGCGCAAGCTGGACCGTGCAGAAAATCACAGGTCTTGCCTATATCGCCCAGAAGGGTGAGAAGGCCATCAAGGTGCGCAAGGGGTCTGTGCTGCATCCCGGCCAGACACTATCGACCAAGAACCGCACGCGCCTGTTGCTCATCCGGGGCAAGGAGCGGATGCAGGTCGGCCCTGGTGCTATCATGGCCATTCCGCCCGCGAAATACATCCAGTCTGGCAAAACCGTCATTCTACAACAAAGCGGCCGCATCCAGTTGACCGTCAATAAACAGGACGTAAAGCATTTCTCTGTGAAGACGCCTTATCTGACCGCTGTGGTCAAAGGCACCGTCTTTACCGTCGATGTGGCACAGAATCGCGCAGAGGTATCAGTCAACCGTGGCCGTGTGGAAGTCTCCGACGGAGCAACCGGCAACACGACGGAAATCACGCGTGGGCAGAAAGCGTCTGTTACCAAGGCCGCATCCGGCAAGACGAACATGACGGTTCAGGCCAAGGGCAAGAAGCCAACCATCAAACAGATCAAGTCGAAGATCACCAAGCCGATTTTCTATGCAACGGTTCAGGTTAAGGGCAAAACCCGGGCCTTGAAGGCTGGCAGCAAGACAGCGACGACATCGGTGGAGGAAGCCCGATCGGAGCTCTCAAGTTCAACCTCGTCCGCCTCAGCGAATGGCAATAGCGGTAATGGGCGCGGAACATCGTCAGCATCGAGCAGCTTCTCCAGTTCTAGTGATGACGACAATGATCACAGCAGAAACAGCGCATCATCAAGTCACGCCAACGCAGCATCCAAGCAGAGCAATGCCGGAGGCAACGGATTAAGCAACAACGGCAAGAGCAATGCCAACAGCAA
>NZ_FOVR01000003.1:126016-500213 GCF_900115225.1 Cohaesibacter marisflavi
AGCAACAATGGCAAGAGCAATGCCAACAGCAACGCGTCAAGCAACAACGGCAAGAGCAATGCCAACAGCAACGCGTCAAGCAACAATGGCAAGTCGGGCAAAAACAAATAGACCGACGCCATCGCTTGAGAACAAAAAACCGGCCTCAATCACCTGAGGCCGGTTTTTTGTATCAATCCTGTTTGCTGATATCGGTCGCGATCAGCTCTCGTAGCCAAGGCCACCGGCTTTGGTCTTGAGGAAAGCTTCACCGCAAGACTTGGCCAATTCCCGCACGCGTAGAATATAGCTCTGACGTTCAGTCACCGAGATAACGCCACGCGCATCAAGCAGGTTGAAGACGTGGGATGCCTTGATGCACTGATCATAAGCTGGGAAAACGCAGTAATGCATGCCAGCTTCACTGCCTGCTTTCTCGCCCTGCTCAAGAAGAGACCGGCATTCAGCTTCCGCATCCTTAAAATGCTGGAACAACATTTCGGTGTTGGCATATTCGAAGTTATGGCGGGAATATTCCTGCTCGGTTTGCAGGAAGACATCACCGTAGGTAATCCGCTCGTCGCCATCGCGGCCATTGAAGTTAAGGTCGTAAACATTGTCCACGCCCTGCACATACATGGCCAGGCGCTCCAGCCCATAGGTCAATTCACCAGCGACAGGTGCGCATTCAATGCCGCAGACCTGCTGGAAATAGGTAAACTGGGAGACCTCCATGCCATCGCACCAGCACTCCCAACCAAGGCCCCATGCACCAAGGGTAGGGCTTTCCCAGTCGTCTTCCACGAAGCGGATATCATGGATGGAGCTATCAATACCGATCGCCTTCAGAGAGCCAAGATAAAGATCCTGAAGATTTTCCGGGCTTGGCTTCAGCAAGACCTGAAACTGGTAATAATGCTGCAGACGGTTCGGGTTTTCACCATAGCGCCCGTCAGTTGGGCGGCGCGATGGCTGCACATAGGCTGCGCGCCACGGACGCGGACCAAGCGCACGCAAGGTGGTCGATGGATGGAACGTACCGGCACCGACTTCCATATCATAAGGCTGGAGAACTGCGCAGCCGTAATCGGCCCAATATTTCTGCAGCGCCAGGATCATGCCCTGAAAAGAACGTTCCGGCTGCATGTGAGGGGCAAGAATGTCGGTCATCTTCCTAAAGTGTCTCTTTTAAAGTGGAAAAATTCAGTACTCGGTGTCCCGAAGGCTCGAGCGGACCCTAATGCAATCGGGATCATAAGAAAAGCGCGATTTTGCGCTGTGATTATCTTCTCGCATCCACCGACCGCTTAGGGCGCAGGAATATAGCGAATTTCCGCTGGACCAGCACAAATATATTCGCTACGCTCTCATTTAAGCAACATCCCCTTGCTTTTCGATGCCAATATGAACGCTAAATGAATGATGCACTCAGATTTCATTCAGGTTCGATGCATTATAAGGCCGCCAACGCGATCAGGAGATGCGGCGTTTGCTGATCCGACAAGAAACTTACTCCCAATAGCCACGAACTTCTTGGTCCGGTTGTCCTTGCTGACAGCCGAGCCAGCGATCCGCCTTTGGCTCCGCTTAGACTATGCAACAGCTTTCGTCGTCCCCAATGTGATAGCTGACGCGCACTGGTTTCGCGGTGAAATTGCCCTTCCAAGCGTCCCCCAAACGCGCAATGTTCCGAAGGTGGATCGCAACAACTCTTTTTGGTCTAGCTCGTGGGCCCACTTTGGCGCCTAGGCCTGCCCCCTTCCCCGATTACACTCATTCCGATAGCCAGATATCTGCTTCGCCCGGCGTTTTGAGCAAGGCAGCAATGACGAAGTCGCTTTTTGAATATTTCTTCTGGTATCCATTGCGTGTTTTCTTTAGATGCACAGGAAACAAGTTCTATAAGCCCATTTCCACGGATGCCAATCGGCCATGACCAACAAAAAGCCCAGCGCAGATAACAAAGATCCCCATAAGAATAGTGAGAAGCATAGCCTTCTGGACGATGTGCAAGGGCTGACATTCGGTGTCTTTGCCTGCTCTCTGGGTATGGTGTTTCTGACCCATCTGGGCTTTCTGACCGGACAGACCGCAGGGCTTGCCCTACTTATTTCCTATTTGACGGATTATGATTTCGGCACGGTGTTCTTTCTGGTCAATATTCCTTTCTACTGGTTCACCTATCATCGCATGGGCATGCGCTTCACCATCAAGTCTGTCATCTGTGTGGTTGGCATGTCGGCCATGATGAAATTCGTCTCCCCTGCCATCAGCTTTGAGCATCTGGATCCACTTGTTGGCATTCTCGCCTTCGGCGCCATGGTGGGGGCCGGGCTTCTGGCCATCATTCGCCATGAAGGCAGCTTGGGCGGCGTTGGAGCGATGGCCGTGACCATTCAGGAATTCACCGGCTTTCGGGCTGGCTATGTGCAGCAATTGCTGGATCTGGCGATTTTCGCCACCGCATTGTTTTTCTTCCCATGGCCCATCATTGCCTGGTCGGTTCTTGGCTCTATCGTGCTCAATTCCATCATCGCCATCAATCACCGGCGAGATCGCTATATCGGGCGCTAGGTTGGTATCGAGTGGGCGTCGGAGCTCTCTGGCCATGCTTTGCATCTTGACAGGACAAGCTGTTAGGCCATTCAATCGGCTCACGCTTGATACCGATTTGCCAAAGACCGACAGGAAAGACACCCATGGCCTATACCCATTCTCCCGATTCCGATGCGCCCCGCTCTTTCATTCCGATGAAAATTGCCATCATGACGGTGTCCGATACGCGCACGCTGGCAGATGACAAATCCGGTCAGACCCTCGTTGACCGTTTGCAGGCTGCGGGGCATAGCCTCGCTGACAGAGCCATCGTGAAAGACGATGTCGAGGCCATTCAGGCGCAAGCCAAGGCGTGGATTGCCGATGAGGGCGTGGATGTCATCATTTCAACGGGAGGTACCGGCTTTACCGGCCGCGACGTCACGCCGGAAGCCATGACCCCGCTGTTTGACAAACAGATGGATGGCTTTTCGTGGCTGTTCCACAAGATCTCGTTTGAAACAATCGGCACATCGACCATCCAGTCTCGAGCAACAGCAGGACTGGCCGGCACGACCTTCATTTTCTGCATTCCCGGCTCAAGCGGTGCCTGCAAGGATGCATGGGATGGTATCCTCGTCCATCAGCTGGATTACCGCCATCAACCGTGCAATTTTGTAGAAATCATGCCCCGCCTTGATGAGCATCTCAAACGGGCCAAGCTGCGCTCATGAAAAAGGCCCCGAATGGGGCCTATCCTCTACAAGACTTACTGCCGGTCCTTTGGGCCGGCGGCGCGTCAGGCAACCTCGCGCAAGGCTGCGCCCATGCGGCGGATCGCATCAAAATCGCTGAGCGGTGTATTCATTTGCGGGAAGGCTTCCATGCTGGCTGCGGTCATGGCTACATAGAAGCTGTCGACCTGTTCATTCTGCTCCAAATCGCGCAGGGTTTGCAGAGCTTCCGTGATATTCTGACAATCGGAATAGCAAGGTGTACCAGATTGCGTGCACCAGGCCAGCTTCACATAGGCGCCAAAGCGTGGCCCTGAAAGATCGCCTTCATCGATCTGCTTTTTGGCAAAATCAGCGATGTCTGCAACCAATGAATCCAGTACAAGCAAGTCCGTCGACATTTTAGCAATCCTTCGTCCCCAATAGCTTTCAGCCTAAGGAGAGATGCTTAATAAAGCATTGAAGGATACCCATGCCTTGTATTTTTGTTAAGCATGGACCAAAAATAGAGGTGTAATCTGGCTTTTCCGCAACCGAACCCGCGCAAAAGACCGTCATCACCAAAGAAGCAATGACGGCCTCATGCAAATTGCAACAAGAGTTGGCATAAAGCCACACTCAGGCGGGGAGAGAAAAGTCGGCATAATCTGGCAACTCAATGCGCAAGGGCACGCTGCCTGCCGTCAGAGCCAATCCATCCTTGAGGGCATCGGCCACCCGATCCAGCCGCACAATGGCCAGAGCGCGTTTGTCGAGCATAGCCCCGACTTCGCCGACCGGTTTTTCTCCGGCAAGGATTTTGGTACCAGTCGGGGGAATCGGCATATCCGCTTCAAGGCGCACCAGACGTTTGCGGGCGGTGCCTCGATGCTGCATGCGTGAGACCACCTCCTGCCCGATATAGCACCCTTTGCCAAAATCAAGACCACCCAGCGCGTCCATATTGATGTCATGAGGAAATGCATCATCAAGAGAGAAATCAAGACCGGCCTGAGGCACAATGGCCGCGATATGGCGGGCCAGATAGGCATTTTCCAATTCGGGTGAGGTTTGCCACTGGGCGCCCTCACCATAAAGCCGCCAGCCAAGTTGATCGGACCGGGTGTCACGTAGCGCGCGCGCATCCTTGTCAGCATCGGCTACAAAGGCCACACCAACGCGTTCGCTGCTTTCCTCTATCGTCACATCGGAGCGCATCCGATAAAGCGTCATCTTCTTGATAAAGGTGCCCAGCTGCTCCCTGTCCAGATCAAAGCGGAACTGTCCGTCGTCTCGCGAGAGCAGAAAATCGATGGTGATTTTCCCCTGCGGCGTCAGCAAGGCTCCGTGACGAAGCTCCCCCTGTTTCAGATCATCCAGATCGATCGTGATAAGCCGTTGCAGCAGACTTTCCGCCTCGGAGCCGGAAAGTTGAACCACAACACGATTGGCGAGATGAAAGATCTGATCCTGAGGCATAACACGTTCCTTTTCCTGTCGGCGCATTACGGCCCGCAAGCCGCATTCTAAACAGGAATATAGGATAGACGAGCGGTCAATCCAACCGCCCGTTCAAAGAGGATGCTGCTCTTACCAGGCTAGGCGTGTCATGAAGCCGACCGTTTCCACGTCCTCATGGGTCAGACGCAGGCTGACGCGATCATCATCAGGCGCATCCATGGGGCCGAAATCCTGCGCATGAATGCCCGCTGTGATGAACAGGGCATCAATCTTCTGATAATGGCCACCGCGCATATCCGTCGGCATGGCGTCGCCAATGATCAGAATGTCGGACTTGGCAATCGGCGCTCCGTTGATCTCGGTAAACTTGGCAAGAGACGCCTCATAGATCGGGGCTTCAGGTTTGCCTGCCATGACGATTTCACCGCCATAGGCCTCATAACGGTCGGCCAATGCACCAGCGCAATAGACCAGTTTGCCGCCCTGATCGGCAATCCTGTCGGGATTGGCGCAGACAAAGGGCAGATGCCGTTTGGCAAGGCGATGCAGAAGGGCGTCGTAATCGTCCGGCGTCTCAGTGAGATTGTCCAGAAGACTGGTGCAGCAGATCATCTCTGCTTCGTCTTCCCCTACGAGTTCCAGCCCGAGGCCTTCAAACAGCGGCAGATTGCGCTCGTGGCCCAGATGGAACACCTTCTTTTTGCCGATCTTGGTAAGCTCGGCTCTTGTCACATCGCCCGAGGTGACGACCGCATCATAGCAGTCACGCGGCACGCCGAGGCTATCGAGCTGCTCGCAAATCTGGGCAGAAGGGCGCGGCGCGTTGGTGATCAGAATCACCTTGCCAAAGTCTTTGCGGAAGTTGCCGAGCGCTTCGACGGTGCAGTCGTTGACAGTTTGCCCGTTGTGCAGAACACCCCAGATGTCGGACAATAGTCCCTTGTAATTCGGCGCAATGGCTGACAGGCCAGCGATGCGGGAAGACATGGCAATCCCTTCATGTCGAGAAGTGGTTTCAGGTTCTCCCTCTTGTCTCTTGTTAAAAATACAAGGTCAAGAGGCAGATGATGCCCTCTATCGCAAACATGTGCGCAAAAATGCCGCGCCTCATCGATGTCACCTGAGGGCGATCAGGACACTTCAATATATTGGCCGCGATCCGTTCCCGTTTTCAGGCCGAAATCATCGGCCGCAGGCAGGCGATCAGACTGGCCTGCGCTGCGTTGTGGCTGCATGCGATCCTGAGCGGCGGCGCGAACGGTTGGCGCAGCTCCGTCACCGGTCTGCCCCGATGCTTCGCCCGGAGCAATCAGGCCTGCGGCCTCGGCCAGAACGGCGCGGAAGTGATCGCGAGTTTCGCTGTTGTTGGTATCCTCGGCGGCCATGGCGCGCAGGGCCTCGGCTATGCGCGGATTTTCTCCCAGCGTACGCTCAGCCCCGTTGCTCCCTGCTCCGGCCGTCGGCTCGTTGGAAAAGGAAGCCGGTTGAGATGGTCGTTGTGGCGCGCGTTGCGCCCCTGAGCCATTTGACATACGCGATGACGTGGCCGATCGGGAGGACGGGGCCGAAGGCGCCTGTAGGCGGGATTGCTCGGGGAACTGGGACAGGCGATCAACAGGCGAAGCACGGTTTGGTGTCGGTTCATTGCCGCCCCCAGACATGCGCGCCACCTGCGAGGGGCGTATCGCCGGACGAGGGGCTGCAGCGGCCTGTTGCTGCTGAGAGACGGTTCCTGCTTGCAAGGGGCCTCGCATCGTGGCCGGATTGCCCTTCAGTGCCTTGGCTGGCGCGAAATGATCCCCTTGGGCCAGATGCACATTATAGTCGATCAGATTGACCAGATCGCGCTCGCTTTCAACATGGGTGACAATCAGGTCCATGCCTTTGCGTGAAAGCAGGCGAGAAAAGTCGGCAGGGTGAATATCAAGCCCGCGACCGGCTTCCCGATGGGTCAGGATCGGCGCGGCGATCTTGGCGAATTTGACGCCTTTCTGGGCGAACTCGTCAAAGCCGGCAGCCAGATTGGTGACGCGGTCTACCGAGAAGCGGAAGCCCATGGAGCTGAGCAGCTTCAGGGTCTCTTCTTCCATCAACCCGAATTTGCGCAGATCAGCCTGCGAGAATTCAAGAATCACATGGGGGGCCAGATCACGGTTCTGATCGAACAGATCCCGCATCAGGGCAAAGAAATCGCTATCGGCAAGGCTCTCCAGCGCGAGATTGCAGAACAGCTCCACCGGATGGCCCCGATCTGACAGACGGCGCAACAGGCGGAATGCCTCATTGACGGCCAATCGATCCAACATGGGCAGGAAGCCGTTCTGGCGACAGACCGGCAAGAAGATGTCTGGCGTAATCACCTCGCCATCGTCGGTCTTCAGCCGTGTCAGGGCTTCGTAATATTGCGGTTTGCGCATAGGCAGGGCAACGATCGGCTGCATGAACAGTTCGATATGGCCAAGGGCCAGAGCACGACGCACCTTGGCTTCGTCTTCCGACGTCACCGGTTGTTCCCTCGTCTCTGCAAATGGGCCAGTTGGACCTCCATCTGTCGCTGCGGGTGGCGGCGACGGGCGGTTCCCCTGCTCCTCGGCATAAGGTTGGACATGAGATTGGGTTGGCGCTGGTTGTTCCTCGGGTTCATCATACCGACGCGCGGGCTCGGAATAGCTCGGTGCAACGGGCTGGGCCACAGGCTGGACGGGCTTCTCAGCCGGTCTTTCATGTCTTGCGGACAGAGAGCGCGCGTTGGCGCGCAGATGTTCCTCCAATTCCTTTACGGAACTGGTGGCGGCAATCAGCTTGGCGTTGACCTCGGCCACCTGCCCTTCGCCCTGCTGCATACGCTCATCAAGATCAGCGCAGCTCTCGGCCAGTTGCTTGACCAGCGTACCTATCACATCCAGCTCTGCCAGAATGGGTTCCACCTCTTTTTCAAGGCGGCTAGCTACGGTGCTATCGAGCTCGCGCGCCATTTCGCGCACATCCTGCACTTCCTTGGTCAGGGCCAGTTTGAGGCGAGTAAGATCATCCATCTGCTCATCGAGCATCATGCGATCACGCACGCGGGAAATCTGGTAATGCACCAACAGCAGCGTCAGCAGAATACCGAAGGAAAAAGGCGAGGCCTCAGTTATGGACAACCCGAGTTTGAAATGCAAAATGGCGCCGACAGACAAAGAGATGGCGACCATACAAATGGCGATAAAAACGGCCCCTAGCCTTTGCATGTTTTCATCTCCGTTACAGGCATTTCGTGGCCCCGCTGCTTTACTAGTTACATCTTCAGCTTCGCGGGGCGATCCAATCGCCTTACTCGCTGCCGCTACTCATCAGGCACGAAGCCCATACTATCCAAATTCCAGCCAGCCCTGCGCCGCTGCAAAAGCCCTGTTCGAGTGCCCAAGGCGACGAATCAAACCATTAACACTTCGTTAGCGTAGTATGCCGGAGGGGCAGAGAAAAGTGTTTCACGAGAGGGTGTGGGCTATTTGCGAATGCTTGCACGCTTTTTCGCTTGCCTCAGAATATAAAGTTGGTGATCTAGGCCCACATTTTTCGCCTCAGCAGCTGCGTCTGACGGAGCACGACCTCATGAGAAAAGCTGAAACGGGAGAGGACAAGCAGGCCGGGTCTTCTATTGCTGCAAAGCAGTTAAGCTCTTGAAAAAATAAGCTGCCCCGATCAAACCGCCAAACGGCGATTGAAACGGGGCAGCTGGAGGCGCAGTGAAGGGAAGCCACATTCACCGCGCAACAGGAACGATGCGGCGTGTCCCTGCTATAACCCTTTTAAAAACCGGAAAAACCGGTCCATTAACCTAATCGGGTTGGCTCCTAAAGTGATTCCGTAGAGAGTACAAATGATATCTTGGGCTAAAGATAGAACATTTTTAATTTGCTCACACTTATCCAAAAATATCTCACTTAATCATGTGTTAAAGACGCCTGCTGCCAAATATAAGTATACTGAATATCGAGTATTGTTATGCAGAAGACACTTTAAGCAATGCTCCTGTCAGAATAGAGATAATTGGGCCTCGTTTCTTTTTGGGGCTGCAAAATGTTTCAAGGATAGCCGTGTGCGTCGGGTGTTATAACCAAGCTTTCTGCACACAACATCAACGCGCTTATGAAGAAGCTCAGCAAAAGGCCCTGTTCCTTTCATGCGCTGCCCCATTCGACTGTCATAGTCCTTGCCACCCCGCATGGAGCGCAAGACATTCATTACATGGCGGTAGCGATCAGGATAGTGATGCAGCAGCCAATCCTGAAAGAGCGGACTGACTTCATTGGGCAGGCGCAACAGAATGGTGCCTGCTTCCCGCGCCCCGGCTTCATAGGCTGCAGTGAGAATGGTTTCTACCTCATTGTCATTGAGCGCAGGAATGACAGGTGCAACCAGGACTGATGTGGGAATGCCCGCTTCAGCCAGCCGCGAGATGGTTTCAAGGCGTCGTTTCGGGCTCGCGGCACGCGGCTCCATGGCGCGGGACAGGCGATTGTCCATCGTCGTCACAGACAGAGCCACCTTGACGAGATTGCGTTCATTGAGCGCCTTTAGTTTGTCCAGATCGCGCAGGATCAGCGCAGACTTGGTGACAATCGCCACCGGATGGCCCGTTTCCTCCAGCACATCAAGAATATCGGGCATCAGGCGATACTCGCGCTCCACTGGCTGATAGGGATCGGTGTTGGTGCCAATGGCAATCGGGCGCGGTCGATAACCAGGGGCCGAGAGTTCCTTCTTCAGCTGATTGGCAGCATCGGGCTTGACGAAAAGCTTGCTTTCGAAATCAAGCCCCGGCGACAGCCCCATATAGGCGTGGGTCGGACGGGCGAAGCAATAGATACAGCCATGCTCGCAGCCGCGGTAAGGGTTGATCGAGCGGTCGAAAGGGATGTCCGGCGAGTCATTACGCGTAATGATGGTGCGGGCCTTCTCTTCCTGCACCTCCGTGCGCAGAGGCGGCAGCGGCTCTTCCCCATCCGGGTAAGACCAGCCGTCATCGACCGGTTCTGTCTGGTAGGGCTCGAACCGTCCCGTCTTGTTGGAACGGGTTCCCCTGCCGCGAATGCGTTTGCCCTTATGCAGGCCGGGGTCGACCTGAAAACCGACAAAGGGATCTACGTCCTCCAAACCTTGTTTGCGAGCGGTTGCTTTGGCGGCGGCCATGCTCATCAGTCTCCATCGCGTCTCGCGTGCGCTTGCGAGCGCCCGTCGATTCTGTTAGCGTTTTGTTCTGAGAGAATGATGCGGCAGAAGATAGAACATAGCAAGAACAAATTTTTGTCTTGCATCGCTGATGCACTGTCGATGCGCTGCTGATGCAAAAAAGGGGCCGCAGCCCCTCTTCTCACCATGCCTTTATTTCGTAGGCTTTGCCCTATTCACCGAAGGTGAAAGTGCCGATCTTGCAGACATCGATATTTTCCTGTGTAACCCGGTCGTCATCTTCAAACACGGCAAGAAAATCGAACATGCAGTTTCCGGTTCCGTCATCAAAGTTGATTTCAACGGCTTCTCCATGATTGAGTCGCTGACCTGCCAGAATATTTTCTTCCCATTCATTCGTGCCGCTGTTGGAGCCATAGAATTCAACGATGGCATATCCGGTCTGGTTTTTGATGGTTACGTTTCTGTCTGCCGCAAAGGCATAGCTTGTCGCAGCGAGGGTCAGGCCGGCAATCGTGGCAGCAAGAAAATTGACTTTCATGATTATACTCTCCCATTCCGGAAGATGCGGTCTGCGCTGCCGCACAATTCCGGATGTTTTCAAATAAGGACGATCCGCTGTTCAAGAACAGATTAGTAAGTAGAAAAGCTCTAAAAAACAGAGATTTAGATTAGAGTGCGTCCAGTAGATTCCACAAATCCGGCATTTCATCAACCGGTTTCTCGGTTTTTGTTGCAAGACGTTAATGGGCTCTTGCCCGATTGAACCTTCATGTCCTTCATCCGCAAACAACCATGCAAACTACAGCGTAGGGATGAAGCGCCATTTTGTTGCATCGATAAAAGGACTTGTTCACGAGTTGTTATTAAGGTGGGCGCGAACTATGTTTGATTCGACGCCCGGTTTGCGCCAAATGCCAAAAGGGCAAAGTCAATTGCCAGATGGGAGTTCGCACCATGAGCGAAGAAAATGAAAAAAAGTCGGAAGACTCTATGGGCAAGGATGCGGCCGAGGCCCTGTTCAAATCCCGATCCGTCTTCATTTACGGTGAAGTGACGCAGGAAATGGCCCAGAAGGTGAGCGCCCAGTTGCTCGCCATGGCAGCCACAAGCGACGAAGACATCAAGGTCTTCATCAATTCTCCAGGTGGCCATGTCGAGTCTGGCGACTGCATGCATGACATCATCAAATTCATCAAACCGAAGGTCTGGATCATCGGAACCGGTTGGGTCGCCTCTGCGGGTGCTCTTATCTATATTTCCGTTCCGGTAGAGCGCCGCGTTTGCCTGCCAAACACACGCTTCCTGCTGCACCAACCATCGGGCGGTGCGCGCGGTATGGCCTCTGACATCGAGATTCAGGCACGCGAAATCATCAAGATGAATGAGCGCCTCAACAAGCTCTTCTCGGAAGCAACAGGCCAGCCGATTGAAAAAATCGCAGCCGATACCGACCGCGATTACTGGCTTTCTTCTGAAGAAGCCAAAGAGTATGGCCTCGTTTCCAAAATCATCACCTCACACACCGAAATCGGCTAATGGGGGACTTGCATCGTGGGCCGGCTCCGGCGTGCGAGGCAATGATTTGATTGAATTGCTTTTCTGGCAGGTCTCAGGCCTGCCAGAAATATTTTGAGGCTTCCTTTTCCGCCTCATGCCGGGTCATACCGCAATCTTCCAGCACAGCATCGTTAAAGCCGATCGTTTTAAGATCGCGCCGCATCTGCTGACGTTCCTTGCGGCGGCCACGCCACAGAGCCAGCGTCTGTCTCAAGCTTCTTTGCCACTTTGGCCCATAGTTGGCGATCAAAGCCAGTGCTTCATGATGGCTCATGCGATTGAAATCGCCCTCAAAGCTCGTCTTCATGGCCTTCTCTCCTTCATTGTTTTTGTTATCTTTTGCTATCGGATTCGTCTCGCCCGAGCTAGTGCAATTATTGCGTCTTTTTGGCTGTAATAAAATTGAAAAATACGCACCTTATATGTGAGGAAAAGTGACATGATCCCATGCCCTCACATAAGCCGGAGCTTCCACAATCCATGGCGCAATTGCCACCCCTAGCCTCCCTGCTGGCCTTTGAAGCGCTGTACCACAGCGGCTCGGTGACGGGAGCGGCCAACAGGCTTGGCCGGACCCACAGTGCAGTAAGCAAGCAGCTTCATCAGTTGCAAGACCATGCAGGAACGCCGCTTTTCGAGAAGCATGGCTCGGGCATCAAGCTCACGCCTCAAGGGCAGAAATTTGCCTCGATCGTTGCGGATGGTCTGTCCGATATTCGCAAGGGCTATGACAGTTTGCGCCTTGAGCGGACGCAGCATAAAGTCTCCATCAAGGTTAGTTCAACCTTTGCCCGCGTCTGGGCCATTCCCATTGTCGCGCGTTTCAACCGGCATCATCCGGATATCGAGATCCAGATAACCCTGACCATCCCGCTCAATTCCCACTCCTTCGACGGCTCGGTAGATCTGGTGCTTTCATGGGATCGCTTTGTGAGCCCAGAAGAAGCCCACCCGAATGGCACCACCTTGGGGGATGTCCATATCGGGCCGGTGCTATCATCTTCCTACCCGCATCATCTTGAAGACGGACATTTGGCCTTCAAGAACCGCCTTGACCGACGTGGCTCGGAAAGTGGCTGGGCGCAATGGTCGGAGATGACCGGTCTCACGCTATCCTGCGAAAGCCAGCAGACCTTCGAGCTGGCGGGGCTCGCCTATGAGGCTGCCGAGCGGGGCATGGGCGTGGCACTGGCCCCCAAATTTCTCATCGAGAAAGAGCTGAAAAGTGGCACGCTGATAGCGCCTGCCGGCTTCTATTGTTTCAAGGAAGGCCTCATTGTGCGTCCTTCCTCGGAGCGCCCCCAGCCCAGCCAGAGTGCGATGATCTTTCTCGACTGGCTCGCCAGATATGGTCGTCTCGGTGACGATGGCTATCTGGTCGCCGACGTGCTCGACCCGCTATGCGGATAAGTGAGCACCCTCGCCATTGCCCGCCCGTTTTTACCCGCTAGATGGTAGGATGGAACCCCAAATAGATGGCAAACAGCGCAAGGCTTACCACGGTGGATACCGCCAGCGCATTGATCACATAAGCCCTTTCACTTTCAGGTGCCTTCTGCATGAAGAGTGGAATGATGAAGGGGGGTGGCAATATCAGCAGGGTGAAGAAAGCCATCTGGAAGGGTTCGCCAAGGCCGAGCAGGCCATCCAGCACAAACATATTGAGCAGAAGCGCCAATGGCACCAGAATGCCGTAGCGCAGGGCGACCATTTTCAAAACATCGCCCAGCCCCTCGCGATGGATGCGAATGCCATAGCCCACCACCAGCAGGATGAGCGGAATGGCCATACCAGCCAGCAGCTTCATGGTGCCATAGAGGCTTGAGAAAACTGGCGTCGTCTTGATGAAATCCGACAGGCCGAGGCCATTGCACACCAGACCGGCGACCAGGGCGATAACCACCGGCGAGGTTGCAAACATTTTCAGGATCGTTGCCGGATCGCTCTGTCCGTCGCGGCGGATCATCAGCATGGGCGCGAAAATGAACCAGATAAACAGCTCGTGAGCCAGATCGACCACGGCGATATAGCCCACCGCCTGCAATCCATAAGCGCCACCGAACAGGCTGACCCCGAGCATGCCATATTCAAAGCCGGTCATCAGAAAGGGGAAATAAGGATGGTTGGGAGCCAGTTTCGGCCCGACGATCCGCCCCAGCGCATAAAGCCCGCCGCAAATGGCGGCCGTTACCACGAAGACACCCAGATAGGAGGCCTTCATCGCCATATCCAGAAAGACCGTGAACAGCACACTGGGCAAAACCAGATTGACCACAAGCTTGGTCAGGCCTTCCATGATCTGCGGCGACAGGACATTAAACAGGCGCAGCGACATGCCCGCCAGAATGAGAAACAGAATTGGCAGAATTTGATCAAGAACCGACATGATGACGCCCCTCCCCCACAGGCGACGCTCACCCGCATGACGAGTGTGAGCCCATCAATGCTATTGGTCAGCCGGTTCTTTTGGCAAGAGCCTGCCTTAGCCCATTGGTAGACAAAGCGCTCAGGCAGCTGTTAGCAGCAGGTAAAGGACCGGTTTCTCCATATCAGTGCTCACAGGTGCTTGCACAAACTGTGCATGCTTGGTGGAGAAAGGGCGAAAAATCCACATACCCCAACAAAGAAAAAGGGAGCAAGCCGATATCGGTGCGCTCGCTCCCTTTTCCTTTGTTTCATGATTCTTGGCCGTGAGGATAAGTCAAAAACTTATCCCTCCTGCGAGACCCGCCGGAACTGTCAAACGTGTCCTTGCAGCTTTATCGCTTTTCGCGGAAATCACCGGTTTCGGGATCCTGCTCCAGATCGATGATATCTGCCTCGCGCTTTGCCTTTTCGCTCTCTTGCTTTAGGGCTTCAGCTTTCTGGCGCATCAGTTCGGCCTGACGACGGCGGTTCAACTCTGTGCCCTGCGCGCGAATTTTCGTTAGCAGCTTTGAAAAGATCCAGAGGGCGGCCAGCGCGGCCAGCATTACCATTAACTTCGCGATCAACTGCCCTGTTCCTTTCAGCGCGCCCCTTCAAGGATCATCAGAATCCTTGGTGTGATTACAATCCGATGCGGGACCATAATGCGCGTTCTTCAAGGCTTGCAAGGATTTTGTCAGCTGACAGCCCTGCCGCGATGCGATCAACAGGATCGCCCACAGAAGCGTTGTGACTTGCCCCCATGGAAAGCGAACTAGAATGGAACAGGCTGAAGAAACCGGAAGACTGGGAAATCAGCTTCAGCTTGGTATCTTCGCCAAAGCGGCGCTTGAGATAGCTGTTCATGTCGCCCAGCTCATCAACGAGGCCATAGTCCAGCGCCTTGTTGCCGGTCCAGAAAGCACCTGTAAAGAGCTTGTCCTCGGATTCGGTCAGCTTGTCGCCGCGGCGCCCCCGCACCAGCTCCTTGAAGCTTTCGAACAGATCCTGAAGCAATTCATCCAGATGAGCCAGATGCTCTGGATTTTCCGGCTTGAAGGGGTCAAGCATCGCTTTTTGCGTGCCTGCCGTATAGATGCGCCGTTCGATGCCGAGCTTTTCGATGGCATCGACAAAGCCGAAACCGCCAGACACAACACCGATAGATCCAACAATGGAGCTGGGGTCAGCAACGATAACATCGCCAGCAACAGCGATCATGTAACCTCCGGACGCAGCCGCGTCTTCACAAAAGACGATGACGTCCTTTTCCTTCTCGATGGCCAACTGCCGGATGCGCTCATGAATGAGACGGCTTTGCACCGGCGAGCCACCGGGACTGTTGATGGCAATCGCCACAGCGGGCGCGTCCTTGATATCGAAGGCTTTTTGCAAAGGCCCTGCGATGGAGGCCATATTCAGATGCGACCGCATCGGACCGCCCTGATTGACCATGATAGGGCCAACCATGCGCACCACAGGGATGACTACCGGCTCTTTCGTCCATTTTTCAGGGAGAATGCTGTTGGGAATGGCTTTCCTGATATATTTCATGATTTTCACGGCAAACATCCTCTGGTTACTTGCGGTCGAGGCACAACAAATCTTTTAATAGCTTTTACTTAGGCGGCTGCGGTTGCTATTTCCAGCCCCATCAGAATGATTCTTGTCATAAGCGCAGAGCTGTTGAGGTTTGGTTTCGAAATCCGCTTATTGCATGCCAATTTCCTGTCTTTCCAACAGTCTGCTGTGCTTTTCCCTTTCTTTTGCCTCGTTTGGGTCTTTAGAGTGAGACTTGATCAATCGGTCATCACAACACCGAAACAAGAAGCAAACGTGGATAATTGAAGATATGAGCACACAGCTGACCAATTCCGAAATCAACCATCTGGTGACTTTCCGGCAGGCGCTGCATCGCCGTCCGGATCTGTCGGGCTTTGAGAAGGCAACAGCGCAGACGGTCATTGAGGAATTGCAGAAGCTGTCACCGGACAGCATCGTGACGGGGCTCGGCCCGTGGACAGAGCCGGACGGCACATTGCTTGGCGGCACGGGCATCGCGGCGACCTTTGACTCGGGGCAAGATGGCCCCACCCTGCTATTCCGCTGTGAACTGGACGGATTGCCCATTCAGGAACAATCCGATCTTGCCTATCGCTCCGAGCTGGAAACCAAGGCCCATCTGTGTGGTCATGATGGGCATATGGCCATTCTTCTGGCTCTGGCCATGCGCCTTTCCCGTCAGCGCCCGGCATCCGGACGGGTCGTGCTTCTGTTCCAGCCGGCCGAGGAAACCGGCAAGGGCGCGTCTGCCCTGCTGCGCGATCCAGTATTTGAGGGTCAGGTGCCCAAACCGGATATGGCTTTTGCCCTTCATAACCTGCCCGGCCTGCCGCTTGGCACGGTGGCGCTCAAATCAGGAGCCATGTGCTGTGCCTCTCGCGGCATCCGCATTCTGCTGGAAGGCAAGCCTTCCCACGCCTCCATGCCGCAGGATGGCATCTCGCCGGTCGAAGCGATGATGACAATCGCCGCAGGCCTCAATGCCCTAACCAATGGTCTTGACGCCGGACAGGCCCTTGATGACAGCTACAAGCTGGTCACTATCACCCATATGAGCGTTGGCGAGCCCTGCTTCGGGGTTGCCCCCGGCACGGGGCAAATATGGGCCACGCTGCGCACCGTCAGTGACGATGTGATGGGCAGTCTGGTGGCGTCCGCCGAGCAGTTGGCAACTGTCGCGGCAAGAGAGGCTGGTCTTACCCTTCAGATCGAACAGGACGACATATTCGCAGCCTGCACCAATGCGCCCGAGACCACAGATCTGGTTGCCAAGGCCCTTGAGGCTGAGGGCATCACAACAGAAGAGCAGAGCGAGCCCATGCGCTGGTCTGAGGATTTCGGCCAGTTCGGCCATCATTGCCCCTCTACCCTGTTCGTGCTCGGGTCGGGAGAAAGCCAGCCACAATTGCATAACCCGGATTTCGACTTCCCCGACAGCCTGACGCCCAGCGGGGCCCGAATCTTCGAGCGCATCCTCCGCGACCGGTTGGGCTGATGGCAATACGCGTGGCCAAGCAGGATGATGCCGGCGCACTGGCAGCGCTCAGCATCGAGGTCTGGCTGCATACCTATTGCCGCCCCGGTATTCCTCCGGTTTTTGCGGCTTATGCGCAGGAGACCTTCACGCCTGATAACATGGCAGCTCTGATTGCGGACAAAGACCAGCATTTGCTCGTTGATGGGGTGGACTATGCCGGGCAGGAAGGCCTGCGCGGTTATTTACGCTGGAGCTGTCCTTCAAAGCGACCACTCCCAGCCTGCCCTGCAGCGGAAATCGACACGCTTTATGTGCGCGAGCGCCATAAGGGGCAAGGCATTGGGACGACTCTGCTAGAGGCCAGCTACGCCGACATGCGCAAGGCCGGACATGACGCAGCCTTTCTCGTCGTCAATGCCGAGAATGAGGAAGCGGTTTCCTACTATCTTCGCAAGGGCTTCAAGACACTCGGGGAAAGCTGGTTCGAAATTGAGGACGGGCGCTATCTTAATTTCGTCATGCAGAAAGAATTTGGTATTTAGAGCCCATCTGAAACCTGCACGACCCAATCAGAAGTGCGGCTCTCCTGCATTCCGATAGAAGAGCTGTGCCCTTTGTTGGGCAATCACCCCAACTCAATCGCCGCACCATGGCGGTGAACGGCTTCTATCTGTGCGCCGGGGGTGTCCGAGCCAGCATCATGCAGGGCGATTGTTGGTAACAGGCGGAACGGTGCACGGGATTGCTTTCTGCCCTGAATAACCACCCGATGGGCAGCCTCGCCTTCTCGCGCCGAGAAAGGCTGCACGGTGATGCCGCCAAAGCGCCCTTCCATCAGTTTAAGCAGCGTGGGCAATTCATCTGCCCGTTGGACGACGGTGAAAGTGCCTTTGCTCTTGAGGATGGAAACGGCGGTTCGGAACCACGGCTCCATACCCTCATCGGTCAACATATGCGCCGTGGCGCGTGCCTCATTGGGGGAGGTCTGAAATTTCTCAGGCCGGTAGTAAGGCGGATTGGCGATGACATGGTCGGCGAGATTTTCGACGAGTCCCGCTTCTTTGCGCGGGTCGCCCCGCAAGGCGACATCACAACTGATGACCGAAGCCTCAGCGAGAAAGGCCTTGGAGCGGGCCATGTTGGCCGCAGCGATGGCGGCAATTTCTGGATCGATTTCAACGGCAAGCAGGCGAAGGCCACCGATCCGCGCCGCCACACAGAGGCCCGCAGCGCCCACCCCCGAGCCCAGATCGACCACCAGATCGCCCGGTTTTGCGGGCGTGCAGGCCGCCAGCAACACGGCATCCGTACCCGAGCGATGATGCCCCTTTCTCGGCTGCAGGAGCGAAATGCGCCCGCCGAGAAAGTCATCCTCACTCATTGCGACATCCGCCGGAAGGCCTGCGGCTGCCACAGTCGGCACGTTGGTCAACAAGGGAGCGGGCGCGGCTGAGTTGGAAGGCATGGCCTGTCTTTCTGATATGTCTTGCAAAATGCGTTTGTGCGAGAGGCCTACTCGCCGAGCGACCAATCCGCTTCCTTTTCCAGATCAGCATCGCGCAACAGCTGACGGGCGCGTTCCAGATAATCGGAATCCACCAGAATGCGGCGCGCAATGGAATTGAGAGTGTTGCCGTAAAGCGTGCTCATATTGTGATCAAGAGACTGATAGGGAATACCGGCATCCTTGAGCAGGGCTTCCACGAAGGAAAGGGTCACAGGATTGTTTGTCTTGATGAGTTCTTCCACGCCAGTATCCTTGTGCTGGGACCATTGAAATCAGCTTTGCAGATGGGCCGAACCATAAATTGAAAAGCTTGGGGAGAAAAGAGACTTATAGGCTGGCCAAGCGCCTTTGCAGGATGTTCTCCGGCCTGATTGCCCCTGATCCGGTACATTGGTCCAAGGATGCGCAAGAAAAATGCAGACAAAGGAATAATTTTCAACGTGATTCCGTAACAATTCCGCGCCTGCCCCTTGTCGTTGTCCGGTGACCCGCCTATTCTCGCGACCGAAAAGAAAAGACACAAAATTGGAGCCGCCGCGTGAGCGTTGTCCCACCTCTCAATGAGACAAATAAATCCCAAGCCAGCATTCAGCCGCTTATCGACCTGGTGAAACAGGATATGAGCCGCGTGAATGATCTGATTCTCGAAAAAGCTGGCTCGGATGTCGAAATGATTCCGGAAGTGGCCAAGCATCTGATCGATTCAGGGGGCAAGCGCCTGCGTCCGATGCTGACCCTTGCCGCAGCCAACATGTGCGGCTATGACGACACCACCTCTGCAGGTCATGTCAAGCTGGCCATGGCTGTTGAGTTCATGCATACAGCCACGCTGCTTCATGATGATGTGGTCGACGAGAGCGACATGCGCCGGGGCAAACTCGCCGCCCGTATGCTCTGGGGCAACCAGGCCAGCGTTCTGGTGGGCGACTTCCTGCTTGGTCAGGCCTTCCGCGTGATGGTGGATGTCGGCTCTATCCGGGCGCTCGACGTGCTTTCTACGGCAGCTTGTGTCATCGCTGAGGGCGAGGTTTTGCAGCTGTCCGTGGCTCAGAATATGAAGACCACGGTAGACGATTACATGCAGGTCATCCGCTCCAAGACCGCAGCCCTGTTTGCAGCGGCCTGTGAAGTGGGTCCGATCATTGCGGCAAGCGATGAAGCCAAGATCACGGCCCTGCGCGACTATGGCATGGAACTGGGCAACGCCTTCCAGCTGATCGATGATGCGCTGGATTATGGTGGATCGGCAGCCGCACTTGGCAAGAATGTCGGCGACGATTTCCGCGAAGGCAAGATCACCCTGCCGGTGATCATGGCCTATGAGCGTGGCTCGGAAGAGGACAAGGCTTTCTGGAAGCGGGTGATGGAAGAGCGCAAGGATGTCACAGACGGTGCGCTAGACTTTGCCATGGGGCTTCTGAAAAAAACCAACGCGCTGGAAGACACGCTCAAACAGGCCCGCACCCACGGCGCCACGGCTATTGCCGCTCTGGATGTGTTCGAGGATAGCGCCTATAAGTCAGCGCTTATAGATGCGGTGGAATTCTGCATTGCGCGTGGGCACTGATTTGCTCGGAGAGAGGTGAGCCTTTCCCTTTGCAGACCACAAAAGCGATGGAACGGCGCTTGACAGCTGCTGTCTTTCCAATGATCGGACTGATCTCTGGCCCACAGGGCAAGAGCCACACCGTCCGCATTGACGAATGCAAAGGGTATCCGTTGCAGATCAAACGGTAAAACGGCGATGAGGTTGCCCCTTGAAGACCAATCCACTAGCAAAAATGAGTCTACTTTTTTCAAAAGGTCAAATTTCTGCCACCCGGGTGGGGCATTTTGGTTATTGATTTTTAACATTCTTTATTATGTACAGGGCTAAAGAGTGGGGCTTGCGACAGGGCCTCAAAAAAGCCATGCTACATTCCTAATTCGCTATGAGCCGCATGAATAACGGGTCACAGCCATGACTGAGCGAACCGCGCAAACAATTGCTTGTTTGATTGCTCCGGGCGCTTCTTTGCTTGCAAGCAGCAAGAAAGCGCATTGCTCGCCGTCGTCATGGCGCTATGGTTACAATCGCTACGGATTGCGCAACAACAAGGCTGACTAAATGCACTTTCGATTTTCCCTCAAGATGTTTCGAAAACACTTCCTGACCGGCGTCGTAGGATTTGCCTTGTTGATAGGACCGGCCTCTCTGGCCGGAGCGACCACCGAAGCGCCTGAGAGCACGCCGGAATCCATTCCCGAGGCCTTGTCTGATGTGCAGACCACCCTGACGGGCACTTATCTTTCGGCGCGTCTGGCACAGGATGAGCAGGATCTGGAGCTGGCCGCGCATTTCTATGCACAGGCCCTTGAGAAAGATCCCGAGAATTTACTGCTACTGGAACGCAACTTTGCCCTGATGCTGGCAACCGGTCGCCATGATGAAGCCTTCTCCCTTGCAGACAAGATGGCTGCCATGAGCAATCATCCTGCTGCCAAGAAAGCGAAGGATGCCACGGATGCGCAAGAGGAAGAAGTCTCTGCCGAGACCAGCGAGCTGAACGCACGCATCGCCCCGATGATCCATCTGGCTCTTGGCGTGAAGGCCCTCAAGGGCCGGAATTATTCCAGTGCGTCAATCCAGTTCCAGAATGGCGTGAAGATCATGCAGGACAATCCAGTCCAGTTGATCGCGCGTTCGCCACTACGGCGGAACCTCAATGATCCGCGCCTGCTGAGTGCCTCCGCGCAATATGGCCCCTTTGCCCTCATCTCCCAGACCGTTCTGGAAGCATGGGCGAGCATCGGGCAGGATCGGGGCAATCTTCCCAAAGCTCTGGAAATGCTCAAGGCTGATGAAGAGAGCGAGGTCAACCAGTTCTTCTTCTCGCTTCATGCCGGGCTTGTGGCATCTTATGCCAAGGATTACACCAAGGCGACATCCCTGCTTCAGCAGAGTCTTGATGCCGACCCCAATTCTCTGGCAACGGCCACGGCCCTCGTCAACAATCTTCTCAAGGCCGGCAATGAAAAACGGGCCAGTCAGGTTATTGAGGAATTTGCTGCCAGCGCCGCTGACGTTGAAGAGAAACAATGGCTGATGACCACCTTCTCTGCAATGAAGCCGATCGCCAGCACCATTCGCACGCCACAAGACGGTGCGGCAGAATATTTCTCGACCCTTGGCAATGCGCTGACCGAAGAAGGAGCCATTGAAGGTGGGGCGCTCTATTTGCAATTTGCCGACTATCTGCGCCCGAATAATGACATGACCAGTTTTTCCTTGGCGCGGCTGCTAGAGCGCGTTGAAAAGAATGAACTGGCCCTTGCCCGCTATGACACAATCAAAACCGGTAGCCCGGTCTATCGCAAGGCCCAGCGTCGTGGTGCCTTTGTTCTGGCGCGACTGGATCGCCCCGACGAGGCTATTGATCGGCTCAAAACTCTGCTGGAAGGAGATTTTTCCGATCTTGAAACCGTTTCGGTGCTTTCGCGGATCTATCAGTCCGAAAGGCGCTTTCAGGAGTCGATTGATATTCTGACCCACGGGCTGGATAGCATCAAGGTCAAGCGGGACATCCACTGGTCGCTCTACTTCCTGCGCGGCTCTGCCTATGATCAGCTCAAAGACTGGGACAAAACCGAACAAGACATGCTGTCGGCGCTCAAGCTGTTCCCCAATCAGCCAACGGTGCTGAACTATCTGGGCTATAGCTGGGTGGATCGCGGCATCAATCTGGACAAAGCCATCGAAATGATCCGTCAGGCCGTGGCGTTGCGCCCGTTTGATGGCTTCTTCGTGGATTCTCTCGGCTGGGCCCATTACCGCCTCGAACAATATGAAGAGGCGGTCAACTTCCTTGAAAGGGCGGTAGAACTGCGCCCTGAAGATCCCACCATCACGGACCATCTGGGCGACGCCTATTGGCGGGCTGGTCGCAAGAACGAGGCCACCTTCCAGTGGCAGCGCGTCAAGACCATGCAGCCTGATGAAGACCTGCTTAAATCGGTCGATGACAAGATTGCCAACGGCCTTGCTGACTGACCCGCTTGCAAGTTAAAATAGCTGAACGCTGCGCCGGATTTTCCGCGCAGCGTTTTTCTTTGCCCTGTTCATGTCTCTGAAACCATCTCCGACAGTAAGGGCCAAAAACAAGCGACAGCCTCTGATCGCTCACAGCAATTATGCTAGTGTCTAATACGTATTTAGCCAGGCTTCCGCAAACGATCTGGACAAGCTCAATTGATGTCCATATGCTTGTGATTTGAAGGGAAAATTCATCTGGCGCAAAGGCTTGCTCACCTTCTTCTGCGAGGTTTCAAGTTATTTGCCTATCAGGTTGGCGACAGCGGGGTGAGAATCATCTTATGGTTGCGCCGGGTGAGCAGATCAAGCCAGATGCTTGGAAAACGCAGCGATACCGGACAGGCTCACACAGCTTAACAGCGCCGGCAAAAAGCGCCTTCAGGCAAAGCAGAGATCTTTCCCCAGTAACAGCAATGGAACCCAGAGATCGCGCACCTTCAAACCACTTGAGACAGACTGCTTGTAATGACCAAAACGGCAACAGACCAATCCATCCTCACCTTGACCGCACCAGCGAAGATCAATCTCGCGTTGCATATCACGGGTCAGAGGGACGATGGTTATCACTTGCTGGAATCTCTGGTGGTTTTTGGCGGAGCGGAAGATCGCATCCAGTTCAAGCCTTCGCGGCATTTGCATCTGTCGGTCAAGGGGTCCTTTGCCGAAGGCCTGCGGCAGGAGCCGGACAATCTGATGGTCCGGGCTGCGCGTCTACTGGCAGCAGAACTCAAATGCAAGCCAGAAGCAGATATGACGCTGGATAAATCCCTGCCCATTTCTGCGGGTATCGGCGGCGGCTCTTCAGATGCGGCGGCGACGCTGCTGGGTCTCTTGCGTCTGTGGCAGCGGACGATCAATGATGACAAGCTGCGCATGATTGCCCTTAAGCTAGGCGCGGATGTGCCCATGTGTCTTGAAGGGTCCTGCCTCATTGCAGGTGGTGTCGGCGACGAGCTGAGCCCGGGGCCCCGATTGCCCAAGAATCTGGGCATGGTGCTGATCAATCCGCGCGTACCGATTTCCACGCCAAGCATTTTCAAAAGCCTCAAGCGTAAAGACAACAAGCCTATGGGGCCTGTGCCCTCTGCCTTTCTCTCGGCGGTTGCTCTGGCAGACTGGCTGGACGATCAGCGCAACGATCTGGAGATGGCGGCCATTGAACAGGCCCCGGTCATCGAGACTGTTTTGCAAGCACTGGAAGATGATGGCGACTGCCTGTTTGCGCGCATGTCTGGCTCGGGGGCGACCTGCTTTGGACTGTTCGCAAGTGTCAAACATGCCGAATATGCAGCCCGCCGCCTCGCCTTTTCCCACCCCAACTGGTGGGTCAGCCATGGCGGCGTGCAATAGACATTTCTGAGCGGACAGAAGCCAAGAGCCGGACTTAATCGCCCTTGCCTGTTTTGCGAATAAGCCGCTTTTTGAGCCGGTTCATCGAAAGCCAGATGAGAGCCACGACAGGGACAACGAGGGCAGCAGCCATCGTGGTTTTTTCCAGATGGATGGCCTTGGCAAGGGGCGTGAGCAAGTAGGTGAGCAAGCTGACGGCATAATAGGAAATGGCCACCACAGACAGGCCTTCCACCGTTTCCTGCAAGCGGATCTGAAGCGCGGCCCGCCGATCCATCTGGGCCAGCAGTTGCCGGTTCTGATCGGTGGTAGTCACCTGTACGCGCGTGCCCAGCAATTCAGAGGCGTGGGCGGCGCGAAAGGTCATGTCGTCGAGCTGATATTGTGCCGAACGACAGGTACGCATGCTGGGCATGTAGCGCCGCTTCATGAATTCGGAAAAGAGCTGCCGATCCAGAATGCGCTTTTCGCGCAAAAGCTCGATGCGCTGCATGACCAGGTCTTCATAGGCGCGACCGGCATTGAAGCGTGAGGAGCTGCTGGTGGACAGGAGCGAAAGGTCCGCAGAGATGCCCAGCAATTCGTCGAGCACCACCTTGTCACTTTCCTTCTCGTCACCGATCCGGGCGACGGTCTGGCTGAGCTTTATATTCAGATCCTTGATGTTGCCAAGCACATGGCGCGCGGCTGGCAGCGTCAACATGGACATGGCACGGTAGGTTTCCACCTCCAGAAAGCGCTGGATGATGCGCCCCAGACGGCTGGAACTGACTTCGCTGCAAGCCAAAACCACCAACCTGATTTGCCCTCTGTGGTCCAGATCGAAATCAGCCGCAATGGCCGCATCGCCATCGCTGACATAAGCAGCGGCAAAGCTTGAAGCCGAGCCGAACCAGCTATGAGCCACACCGGAGATCTGTTCTTCAAGCGCGATCTGATTCTGCACCTTTTCAATGCGGGCCGAAACCGAAGAGACAATCCGGCCAGGGAAGGCCTCCAGCCATTCGATGGTGAAATGATCATGCAGATCCGTGGCAAAGCTGTCCGGCCCAAGATGATCAGGTCGGGGTGCGTAGCTATAGAGTGTATAGGTGGCGAATTCGGAGTGGTTTTCCCACTTCAGAATCATCCCCTCCTCTTCCTCGCCGATTTGGGCAATGTGATAGACGGCATCATCGCGCGGATGCTCCACACCGAATTGATCGAGAAAGGCTATCAACTGCTTGCGGGCCAGAGCCGGAGTGTGAGTGCCATCCTCTTCCGGCTTGAGCGCAATGAAGGCCAGCCGGCTGGGTGCTCCCAGTTTGAGGAAAGGGCGCGCATGCATTTCGGCAATCATCGGCGCGCGCTGACTGTGATTGAGGCGCGCCTTGGCCAGTCTGGTCTGTGTGTCAGCCACGGGTTTGGTCCTTTATCCCTGGTGTCTGCTCCCTGCTTTCAAGTAAGCCGATCACCGCTGTTTTGGTCAAGACAGAATAGCAGTCACTTGTAACAAGTCTTTGGGCAACGCATGCAAGAGCCTGTCGCAAGGGGCCCTAGACGGAGCCACCGCGCAGGCGGGCTGTCCTATTTTTGTTCAAGCACCAGTTTGACCAACGGCAGAACGAGAAAAACCGCGAGCAACTGACACATGGCAAAGACAAGGCCATCTTGTAGTCTGAGACCTGCATATGTATCCGAGAAGGCCCGTCCGATAGACACTGCCGGGTTTGCAAAACAGGTGGATGAGGTAAACCAGATCGCGGCCGTCACATAAAGCGTAACGGCAGGCGGGATCGATTGAGGTTTGGTTTGCATGCAGACAAGGATAGTGAGCAACAGCCCTCCGGTGGCAACCAGCTCACCCACCCATTGCTGAGGGCCGAAGCGTTGATAGGTTGCCATGGAAATAAGCGGTTCGCTGAACATGAAGTTGGCCAACATGGTTCCTGCGACGGCACCCAGAAGCTGCATGGCGACGAACATCAGCGCCTTGCGCGCCGGGAACTCCCTACGCACGACGAAAGTCAGCGTCACCGCCGGGTTGAAATGCGCACCCGAAATCGGGGCAAAGATGGTGATGAGGACAAACAGGATCGCAGCCGGTGGCACTGTGTTGCCAAAAAGCGCGACGCCTGCATTGTCTGGAGAAAGGCTGCCGGTCATGATGCCGGAGCCGATGATGGTACAAAGAAGTATTCCTGTGCCCAAGAATTCAGCCAACAGCTGAGCCCTCAGAGTATAAGCCATTAAATGTGGTCTCCGGTTGCTCCCGAAAGATTGCCGATCTCTTGCATTGCCTGCCGCAAGGTTTCCGCATCCATACTTTCGATGGGCAGAGCGACAAAGCGGCCGATACGATCGGACAGGTGCGCATAGGCCGTCAGGAAAGCCAGTTGCATATCCTTGTCGTCCCCCACTTCAGCAGCAGGGTCGGCAATGCCCCAATGCGCAGTGGCGGGGTTGCCGGGCCAGACGGGGCAGGTTTCACCCGCCGCCCTGTCACAGACCGTGATGATATGATCCATCTGCGGACATCCCGGACGGCTATATTCGCTCCAGTTTTTCGAGCGCAGCCGACAGATCTGATAGCCAAACTGCTCAAGCAACTGAATGGCCCACGGGTTGGGCTGGCCGGCAGGCTGACTGCCTGCGGAGAAAGTCTTGAAACGCCCCTTCCCCATGCGCCCCAGAATGGCCTCGGCCATAAGAGAGCGGGATGAATTGCCGGTACATAGAAATAGCACATTCTGCATTTGGGGTCCTTCGCAGGGGGCGATACTGAGGGTGGCCCTGAGGGTAATATTGGGGCGGGATCGTCCCTTGCCACATTAGGAAGATAGGCAGGCAAACACCACACTTTTTTAGCGATTGGGCGGGATCTGGTGGATTAGATCACGCTTCTTTTACCGCCATCTCGTCTTCCCCAGCGGGCATGGCTTGCGGGCATTCATCCTGCAGAAAGGCCATGAGGTCGGTGAGGCAATCCTGCAAGCCAAAATAGATGATGTTCCGGCCCTGACGTTCGGAGCGGATGAGGCCGGCCCGTTGCAGAATCGAGAGATGGGTGGAAAGCGTGTTGTGCGGAACGCCCAGCGCCTTGGCGATTGAGCCAGCGCCCATGCCGTCATGCCCTGCCTGGGACAGAAGACGGAAAACTTCCAGCCGCGTTTCCTGCGCCAGTGCGGACAGAATGATTTGCGCGCGCGATTGCGCATTCCAAATGTCGGATGCCGTATACATTGCAAACCTGCCTGAAGCCCAAAAATTGAAAAATGATACGATACAATATCAAGGCCCTTGGAAGAGAAGACCGAATATAGGTCGAAAACTATCGACGGCTAATGACATTGCCATGACAGCAAGCAGGAAAGTTACGGCAACGCACCGCAATTTTGGCCCTTTGAATGCACCGACATGCAGAAAAATAGAGGTGGACCCCAGTTTCACCTTGATCTGAGCGTTGGGAAAGGTACTAAGGACTCATAACGCAGAAGGAATGGAAGAAAATGGTTCTGGCATCTCATTGGGTTTACAATTTTGGCGGCAGTGAAGCAGACGGGAATGCGCGGATGCGCAACCTGCTGGGCAGCAAAGGCGCGAACCTGGCTGAAATGACCAATATGGGCCTGCCGGTGCCCCCCGGCTTCACCATCACGACCGAACTCTGCAACAGCTATTTTGCCATGGGGCATGTCTACCCCGCGAACCTGAAGAGCGAAGTGGATGTTGCCATCGAGCGCATTTGCGCGCTGACGGGCCGTCGCCTTGGCGATCCGGAAAAGCCGCTTTTGCTTTCCATCCGCTCCGGGGCTCGCATTTCCATTCCCGGCATGATGGAGGCTATCCTCAATCTCGGCCTTAATGACCAAACGGTGGAGGCACTCGCCCGCGAGACCGGTGACGAACGCTTTGCCTATGACAATTACCGCCGCTTCATCCAGAAATACAGCGATGTCGTGCTGGGCATAGACCAGATTGCCTTTGAAGAAATCATTGAGGATTACAAGGACGAGCGCGATATCCTTTTTGATGCGGACCTCAGCGCAGAAGACTGGAAGGCTATCATCGAGCAGTTCAAGGCCATGGTGCAGGATGAGCTGGATGAGCCCTTCCCGCAGGATATCCAGAAGCAGCTCTGGGGGGCGATCAGTTCCGTCTTTTCATCATGGATGAATGCCCGCGCCATCACCTATCGTCATCTTCATGATATCCCGGAAGACTGGGGCACATCGGCCAACGTTCAGGCCATGGTGTTCGGCAATCTTGATGATAATTCCGCGGTCGGGGTTGCCTTCACGCGCAGTCAGGATACCGGCGAGAAGACCCTCGAAGGCAGCTTCTTGCCCCGGGCCCATGGCGAGGATATGGAATCAAGCTCCGCCAAGCCCCTGCCCCTCATCCGCTCGGAAGGGTCTGACGTCAAGAGCATGGAAGAGCTGATGCCAGATATCTTCAGCAAATTTCTTACCCTCTGCGATCGGCTGGAAACACACTATATGGACATGATGAAGCTCGGCTTCACCATCGAGAAGGGCAAATTGTGGATGCTGCAGGCCCGCGCGGCAACCCGCACCCCCAAGGCGGCCCTTCGGGTTGCAGTCGATCTGGCCAAGGAAGGGCTCATCACGGAATCCGAGGCGGTTGCCCGCGTCGATCCGCGCTCGCTGGACCAGTTGCTGCATCCGACTATTTCCGACAGCGAAAAGCGTGTGGTCTTTGCCAAGGGCATGGCTGCCTCTCCGGGGGCGGCCTCCGGTCATTTGGTGTTTCGCACGCAGGACGCGGAAGAATTTGTCAGCCATGGACGACAGGTCATTCTGATGCGCGTGGAGACCAGTCCGGAAGACGTGCACGGCATGCATGTGGCCCGCGGTATCGTGACCGCACGTGGCGGCATGACGAGCCACGCTGCCGTTGTTGCGCGCGGTATGGGCATTCCCTGCGTCACCGGCGCTGGCGCAATGCATATCGATTATAAGCAAGAAAGCGTCACCGTGGGCTCCGTCGTGCTCCGCAAGGGCGATCTCATCACCATTGATGGCAGCTCGGGCGATGTGCTCAATGGCGATGTGCAGATGCAGAATCCGGAGCTAAGCGAAGAATTCGCCACGCTGATGGGATGGGTCGACAAGATCCGCCGCCTCAAGGTGCGTTGCAATGCGGACACGCCGCAAGACGCCAAGGCTGCCCGGGAGTTCGGCGCCGAGGGCATCGGCCTTTGCCGCACCGAGCATATGTTCTTTCAGGATGATCGCATCTTCGATATCCGCGCCATGATCATTGCCACCAGCGAAGAAGATCGCCGCCGCTCGATGGACAAGCTATTGCCATTGCAGCGGGCCGACTTCGAAGCCCTGTTTGAAACCATGGCCGGGCTACCGGTCACCATCCGCCTGCTTGATCCGCCGCTGCACGAATTCCTGCCGAACAATCGCCACGACATTGCGGCCATGGCGCATGCGCTCAAGATTGACGAAGACAGCCTGACAAGCCGCATCCATGCCATGCATGAGTTCAACCCGATGCTCGGCCATCGCGGGTGCCGCCTCGCCATTTCCAAGCCGGAAGTGGTGGAAATGCAGGCCAGGGCCATTTTCGAGGCAGCCGTCTCGGCGGGAGAAAAGACGGGCGCACCGGTTCAGCCGGAAATCATGGTGCCGCTGGTCTCCATCCGCGAGGAACTGGAATTCGTCAAGGCCCGTATTGATTCGACCGCCAAAGCGGTGATGAAGGAAATGGGCCACGAGATCGATTATCGCGTCGGCACCATGATCGAGTTGCCACGGGCGGCCCTTCAGGCCCGCAAGATCGCTGAATCGGCCGAATTCTTCTCCTTCGGCACCAACGATCTGACGCAGACCACTTACGGTATCAGCCGTGATGACGCGGCCCGCTTCATTGCCGACTATATCAAGGCTGGTGTACTGGAACAGGATCCCTTCATCTCGATTGATATCGAGGGCGTGGGCGAATTGATCGAAATCGCCTCCGAGCGCGGGCGCTTTGCCCGCCCAGATATCACGTTGGGCATCTGCGGCGAGCATGGCGGCGACCCGGTTTCCATCGAGTTCTGTGAACGGGTCGGGCTCGACTATGTTTCCTGCTCACCCTATCGCGTGCCCATTGCCCGCCTCTCTGCCGCGCAGGCCACCCTGCGGCGCCATCAACGGATCTGAGATCAGTGGGGGGGGGGAGATCTCTTCCCCCATTCTGACACGCACAGCGCTTTTGGCCTTGTCTGCGCGCCGTAAATTATTCGGCCAGATGACAGTGATCCACAGGCATTTCCGCAATTTTTGCGGAAAAATTTTCTATTTCCGTCACAGCTACTGCTCACACCATAACTGACAATAATTTATTGCTTAAAGCTGAATTCCATCCCTAAAATATCCGGTGTAGCTTGCCCATTTACTCCTCTTTCTGTGGCAAGACGCAAAGCAGAAAGAGGCCTTTTTATAGCCGGATGATCATGATGAGCAGCGTTTATCTTCAGGGGATTGTGATTGGCCTTGCCATAGCGGCACCCGTTGGCCCGATCGGACTGTTATGCATCCGTCGCACCTTGCGCGAGGGACGTTTGATGGGACTTGCCACCGGCATGGGCGCGGCAACTGCTGACGGTTTATATGGTATTCTCGCGGCCACCGGGCTTGCCGTGTCGGGCCTGCTGGTCAGTCACGGTGACTGGATGCGGCTGGCCGGTGGACTGCTGATCCTTTATCTGGGGGTGACAACCTTTCGGCGCGGTTTTGAGGCCCAGCCTCATGAGCCGGCTGCGGCCCCTTCCGTGCACGCACCACTCAAGGCTTATGCAACGACCTTTCTGCTCACGCTATCCAACCCGGCGACCATCATCGCTTTCATCGGCATGATCTCGGGTCTTTCCAGGGGAGCCGAGAGTGGCCCCGATGCGGCTTTCTGGCTGGTCTTCGGAGTTTTCTGCGGTTCGGCGCTCTGGTGGTGCATCCTTGTCGGATTGACGGCGCTGGTGCGCGAAAGGGTGCCGGACCGCTTTATGCAGGCAGTCGATTTCATTTCAGGGAGCATTCTTTCCCTTTGGGGCGCGCGCCTCATCTGGCAAGCCGCGCGGTTTCTCTTCTAAGAAGCACTCTCTTTCTGAAGCCGCTGTTAGCGCCTCGCTTTGCTGGCTTCTCTTTGTTAGTTTCCCTTTTCTGGCCGTCTCTTTTCTGCTCCTCTGCGCCTCTCCTAGCCTTCCCGCCTAAGTCTAACGTCTGTCTGGCGGCATTGCGTGCGTATGCTAAGCGATATGGAACGCTAAATCATCAATGGAGCCCCATGCGCAACCTGTTCAGCTCGACGAACCAGACATCTTCCCTTTCCCTTTCGGACATCCGCAAGGGGGGCAAGCGTGCATTGGCGCGGGCGCTTAGCGCATTGGAAGCCGAAGAAGGCAATGAAGCCATCGCACAGCTGCTCGATGAGGCAACCCGCAATGCACAGGCCCATGTCGTAGGGCTCACCGGCCCGCCGGGTGTGGGCAAATCCACATTGACCAACAGCCTCATCCGACATTGGCGAGCAAAAGGCGAGCGCGTGGGCGTTGTTGCTGTAGACCCCTCTTCCCGCTTCTCCCGTGGGGCACTGCTGGGAGACCGGACTCGTCTGGATACAGACCCGACCGACAAGGATGTATTCGTCCGCTCAATGGCTGCGCGCGACCGGCTGGGCGGCCTTTCTCATGAGACGGTAGCTGCCATCGTGCTGATGCGAGCGCTGTTTGATCGGGTGCTTGTGGAAACAGTGGGGATTGGGCAATCAGAATCAGACATCGCCTTTGCCACCGATAGCGTGGTGCTCTGCATCCAGCCCGGTTCGGGCGATAGCCTGCAATTCATGAAAGCGGGGGTCATGGAACTTCCGGACATCATAGTCGTTACCAAAGCAGATGTCGGAGTTCTAGCAAGACGAGCCAAGGCCGATGTGGACGGAGCCCTTTCTCTCACCATGCGCAAGGACAAGAACTGGTCCGTACCGGTCTTGCTGGTGTCGGCCATGGACGATACAGGGTTACAACAACTTATAGAGGCAATCGACGCTCATCGTGGCAGTTTGCTGGAAAGCGATCATTTCATGTCATTTCGCCAAGATCAGGCGACAGTTTGGCTACTGGATCGCATTAGAAGAAAATTTGGAGAGATAGGCTTGGCCCAGATCAACCCAGCTTCCGAAATCAGGCAGGCTGGAGGTCCTTTCATGGCGGATCACATCATCACCAAAGAATTGGAGCGCCGCCTGACAGATACAATCAGGACTAAATAAAACGCACTAACAACAATTCACCTGAAACGCTTCCATACATGGACTATATCGAGAATTATTGATATGAAACAAAACTGACCAATTGTTAATAAACTATTCGCTACGAACACTTGCGTCTGATGATGTAAGATACAAATCAAATGAAAAATTTTTCTATTCATAACTTTTTCCTATTGGACATTTGGTAAATTGGATAAATTAAAAAGCGAAAAACATCACTTTTGGGGTGATTTAATATTCATTTCCAGTTAGATTTAGATTGCTTGTATGTGTGCTCAGGAGAGCGTCACCTTATTTGGCTCTAGGTGTAGTGCGGACATTCTGCGGGGACTGTTCTGACATTCGCCTCCTACGTTTTCGGTTCTTTGCTGGTTTGAACCAAACGGAAGGGCAGATATACAGGTATTACTTGCCCGGACCCTTCATTGGGCTCCGGGCATTTTTTTATGCTCAGCCGAGGGGTATTCTGTCCGCTACCCGTTTGATAGCACGCAGTCTCCACAACCAGAAATGTGCATAGGCGACCAGAACGGTCCTGGGCTTTTTACGGAGCAAACCGTTGCAATTTGCCCCAGTCCTCCACACATTCCCGTAGTCAAATTGGTCATATTGTCAAATTTGCTTAGAGAAAAATTTTCCTGCCCAAGCTTCGCCTCAATAACGCTTTACCGGCTATTTACCGTCGAGCGTGTCGTTAACGCTCTCTCAAGGTTAATGGTGCATTATTCTCTCTTGAACCGGTCAGTTCGCCGGTTGTTCTGCGTGCGCGGTCCCGTTTGCGAGTATCACCGGGATACGCGATAGAGTGTAATAGTTGCGTTGTGTAATTGGTGACAGAATGTCGAAATCCCTACTGGGCCAGAAGAGCCTTGGTCTGACCACCTGTCTGATGATAAGCACCGGTCTGGTCCTTTCTTTCACTCAATCTCTCGACGAGGACAGATCTGCAGCCGTTTCACTGGCTGACCTGCGCGAGCAGGGCTGGACCGGAGAGATATTCACCCAGACAACCACTCCGGAGCAGGCTGTGGCGCGCCTGAAGGCAAGCACACAGCCCACCATTCCCCCGGTTCCTAAGGCGTTGAGTGCTGCGAGGCAGTTTAATAAGGGCACCTACATCCAGATGTCCGAGCCTTCCGGCAAGGACAAGCTGCTCAAAACGCGTGAAACCTATCAAATAGCCAAATATTCCGATTTGGAGGAAACCTTCAACGTCAACAATGACGGCAAGGGGGATCGCCGCCGCCGTTGGTCATTCGAACCTTTCAAGGTTTCCCATGGTCGGCGCGACATCGCCATGAACTGGTCCGGCTCGGTTTGGCATATGGCCAGCCCGATGGCCGAGGAAAGCAACGACGCCCTGCCCAAACTGGTTTTTGCGCCAGCTGACGATTTGCGTCTGGTGATGGCGGATGCCCACCAATTCCTGAAGACGGAGACCATCACTACAGGTCCGGCTATCATGGTCGCTCAGAATGGCGTTGCAGATCCGGCCATGCAGGACACCGATCCAATGGTTACAGGCTCGACTGCCATGGCCTATGCACCGACCGGGGACAGCACCGAAGCGCCGTTTGAAGCCATTCTGACAGAACAGCGCAAGGGGGCTATCAGCGAGGACAATCAAGTCACCGTGCTTGATGCCATCGACGATCTCAACTCCGTGGACGAGAACGAAGCAGCTGAAGAAGAAACCACTCAGGCACCTGTGCTTGCTTCCATTGCCCCGATCAATGCCCTGCCCCGCGTGCGCGTTCCCTTCTCCGGTTCATCGGATGACAGCAGCCAGAATGCCAAGGTCAGCAAGCCGCTTGATATTTCGCCCATTGTTGCAGAAGCCGAAAAGCGAGAACAGCAGGTGGCCGACTCAAAGGATGAGGAAGACATTCCTCCAACTCTGGCTCTCAGCCGCGAGCGCCACGCCGAGTTGAAGCTCGCCAGGCTTGCTGATGATGACAAGGAAGAAAAGACCAAGAAGAAATCTCGTTGGGCGAGCTGGTTCAACTTCTCCAGCAAGAAAGCCAAGATTGACGCACGGGGCGAGCACGCCTGGGTGACGAACAAACTGCCAAAATCGTCCTATACGAAAAAGCAGAAGACCTGCCTTGCCAATGCAATCTATTTCGAAAGTCGCTCCGAGCCGGAAGATGGTCAGATCGCTGTGGGCCAAGTGGTCTTGAACAGGGTCAAGAACCCGGCCTATCCAAACTCTATCTGTGGTGTGGTCTACCAGAACCAGCATAAGCGCAATGCCTGCCAGTTTTCCTTTGCCTGTGATGGCATTCCAGATCGTGTCCGCTCCAAGAAGGCATGGGAACTTGCTCAGAAGCTGGCTGATGAAGTCGTGAATGAAGAGGTCTGGCTCAAATCCGTTGGTTCTTCCACGCACTATCACGCCACCTATGTGCATCCCAAATGGGCGCGCACCATGAAGAAGCGCAAGAAAATCGGCTTGCATATCTTCTACAAGACTTATGGTGGCGGCTGGAGCTGATTACGCGCTTAGAATTGGCCCCACACCAAGTCGCGGGCACATTGCATTGCATATTCGGAAAAGCGGGTCTTTTGAGGCCCGCTTTTTTAGTTGACCTGTGACAAGAAATCGCACTGGTGGCTGCACATGGGCAATTCGGAATTTTTATAAAATTTGCATTTTTTTGTGGCGATAGAATAAAGTTGCAATACAACTATAACAAATCAAAGCACAACTATTTGTAGTTTTCACAATGCTAACGAAGAAATATATTCCAACAATGACCCAATTCGGGAATACATTATAATATTCCTATTTGTGTCGTAAATTATTTTTTTAGATCCTTCTGACAATATGCAACCCGATCCACGTCTCTCGAATTTTCACAATAGTTCGGTGTTCCCATGTTTAAGAAGTCCGCTCGGTTTCTCAAATTTTCTCAATCGTTGAAAATTTCCCATCGCATCATTGCCCTGACAGTCGTTTGTTTGCTGGGTGTCGTGATCCTCGGTACGACCAACTATGTTGGTTCGAATATGCGTACTGCAGCCATCAAGGAAGGGGAAGTCGCCAATTCCATCAAGGATATTGTGCAGCAGGTCAACCTGTCGGTTCTGAACATGCGCAGCAACGCCAGCTCCTTCCAGACCGTAAATGACCGCAAATTTGCCGTCCGCTTCGATCTGGCTTACGAGGATGCCGTCAACCTGCTCGACCAGATCAACGAGGTCGACATCTACGGCACGACCAACGAATCCGTCGCAGAATTGCGAGAGGCACTGGCAGACGATCAGAAGAGCTTTCACAAGATCGTAGAAAAGACCAAGGAAATCGGCTTTTCCGATTATAGCGGAATGCGTGGTGAGCTGAACGCGATTGCATCGGATGTTGACAAAACCATCCGCAACACACGAAGCCAGCAATTGCTGGTGCTTCAGCTCGAGATGCGCCATCTGGAAAAGGACTATCTGAAAACAGGTGCGGCCGACATCCTTTCCGATCTGAAAGACAAGCAGAAGGAAATGAACAACACGCTGGCGACCGCGATGTTGTCTTCAGAGGTGCGTGCGTCCATTACCAAGGATGTGACAAGCTACACCGAGACGATCAGTAACATTCAGACAGCCAACAATGATCTCTTCAGAATGACTGCAGAGATGAACTCGCTCTATAACACCATGTCGTTCAAATTCGCGACCATTCGCGAGCTGGCTAACAAAAGCAGCGAACAGGCAGAGCACAAACTGAGCCAGATCGACAAGCAGGTCACGCTGATCTTCATCTCCACCCTGTTTGGATCTGCTGTTCTGACCATTCTGTTGGCCTTCTTCCTTGGTCGCAGCATCGTCGTACCAATCCGCAATATTATCAGTTCCATGAACAATCTGGCAGAAGGGGACAGACAGTCAGAAATTCCTTATGCCGGTCTACGCAACGAAATTGGTGATATTGCGAAAGCTGTGGAAGTCTTCCGCCAGAATGCAATCGAGCGTGAACGTCTGAAAACGACCACCGAGAAAGAACAGGAAGAACGACTGCGTCGTCAGCAGCGCATGGAAGAGCTTATCGAACAGTTCCGAGAACTGGCTCAGCATGCCATGCAGGCCGTTGCCAACAAGACCAAGGGCATGGAAGAAATCGCCAGCACCCTATCTGCCAACTCCACCCAGACCTCAACGCAGGCAGACACCGTGGAACGGTCTTCCAATGAGGCTCAGGAGCATTTTCAGGCTGTGGCTGCCGCTGCAGAACAGCTTACTGCTTCGATCAACGAAATCGGCCGTCAGACCGAAAGCTCCTCAACAGTCATCCAGAAGGCCGTCAGCACTGCTACGGCAGCCGATCAGAAGATCTCCAGTCTGGCTAATGCGGCTCAGCAGGTTGGCGAAGTGGTGACGATGATTCAGAATATTGCCGAGCAGACCAATCTACTTGCCCTGAACGCCACAATCGAGGCTGCTCGCGCTGGCGAAGCGGGCCGCGGCTTCGCTGTTGTGGCTGCTGAAGTCAAAGAGCTGGCAAACCAGACCAGCAAGGCGACCGAAGAAATCTCAGGGCAGATTTCAGCCATTCAATCTGAAACCAATGATGCGGTTGAAGCCATCCGCGCCATCACCCAGACAATGACCGAAGTCGGCTCAACCTCGAACACCATTGCAGCCGCCGTCGAAGAACAGGGCAGCGCAACGGAGAATATCAGTGAGAATGTCCAGCGCGCTGCCGCTGGCGCAGCTAACATTACCGAAAATATCGGCAGCGTGGCAGAAGCTGCAAGCGCCAACTTGGACTCGGCCCAGAGTGTTTTGACTGTTTCCCATGAGATGCTGCAACAGACCGACGAATTGCAGACGCTGGTCAATCAATTCCTCGATGATGTCGCTGCGGCGTAATGCCATTTCATAACGACAAACAAAAAGGCCGTGCCGGAGCGTTCCGACACGGCCTTTTTCTATTTCAAACAAGCTCACTGATATTGTAAAACAGGAGTGCGAAGCCCAAAAAGCAGCGCTTCGCAATCACTTCCCTGCAGCCAATCTCTCTTTATATTGCTTCATGGTTTTGCCGCACAGTTTTTCGCACGGAATCCCATCCCTGTCCCTATCTCGCGCTTTGTGACCGCACACTTTTAGAAAATAGGTCGCTTCTTTGCAGCTTTTCATCTGCGTGCAGGTTTTCTTCGGCGTACAGCTCTGGGCATGGGCCGTCGTTTGCACAATGGCCAAAGCGACAAAAACAATCAGTAGCCGAATAACAAGAGACATTCTGGAATGCTATCACAGAGCCCATTGCTAAAAAAGCGACAGGCGCACAAAGCTGATCTAGATCGAACCAATTATGCTTCAGCGAAGCGATTCCAATTTTGCGACCACTTCCAGCAGATCTTGCCAGGCTGCGCGCTTTTGCGCCGGGGTGCGCAGTAGGAAGGCCGGATGCAAAGTGGGCATGGCGGGAATATCGCGTTTTGGCTTGTCTTGCCCGCCGATAGAATAAGTCTGCCAGCGCCCACGCAGGCGCATGATGCCATCCTTGCTGCCGAGCAATTGCTGGGCAGATGTGCCCCCCAGAAAGACCAAAATCTTGGGATTGACCAGTTCGATATGCCGATGAATGAAGGGCTGCATCAGGTTTTGTTCATCAAGGCTCGGCTTGCGGTTGCCCGGTGGACGCCATGGCAGAATGTTGGTGATGTAACTGCTGCTGCGATCCATATTGATAGCCGCCATCATCTTGTCTAGCAGTTGCCCTGCCCGACCGACAAAAGGCACACCTTGCAAATCCTCGTCCCGCCCCGGCGCTTCGCCGATGAACATGACGTCTGCATTGGGGTTGCCATCTCCGAATACAAGATTTTTCGCGGAGAATTTCAGACTGCAGCCTTCAAAGGATGCCAGTGTTTGGCGCAATTGATCCAGACTGCTGGCCTGCAGCGCCAGTGCTCTTGCGTTTTCAACGGCGCCCTGTGCATTGGTGGGCAATCCCCCCGGCGCTCCGGCGGCCGAAGCATTGTGCGATGCAGCATTGGACGAAGGATGGGATTGATTGCCCGCACCCGCTGGCGTAGATCTATTAGTAGGACTTTGAGGGGAAAAAGGCCGGTTTTGTTGAGAATCCTGCGCTGGTCGCGCTTTCTGGCGCGCTTGGGCCTGTCGCAGGCTTTCAGCAAAGCGATCTTGCGGCGCAGCATCAACAGCACAATCCACGCCCATCGCCTCGTACCAGTCGAGGAGGGCTTTCAGATCATGAGATGTTGTCACCACGTTATGCATATTGAACACTTGGATTCGGGCTACTTTTTCCGCTAATGATACTCCTTATAGGGCCAACTGCGATAAGTGTCGATAGAAAGCCTTTCGACCGTATAATGAAAAGGACCTTCACATGACAGAGTCGAACGGAACTGAAGTGAGCGAACTTCCTGAACGCGAAAGCATGGAATTCGACGTGGTGATCGTTGGTGCAGGGCCTGCCGGGCTGTCTGCCGCCATTCGCATCAAGCAACAGGCAGCCGAGAAGAATGAAGACATTTCGGTAGTGGTTCTGGAAAAGGGCTCGGAAGTGGGCGCGCATATTCTTTCCGGCGCGGTGATTGATCCGGTGGCACTCAGTCGCCTTATCCCCGACTGGAAAGAAGATGAAAGCTGCCCGGTGAAAGTGGCTGTCAAGAAAGACAAGTTCCGCCTGCTCGGACCTGCCGGCGCGATCGGGCTTCCCGGCTTCATCATGCCGCCGCTGATGCATAACCACGGCAACTATATCATTTCTCTTGGCAATCTGTGCCGCTGGCTGGCCGAAAAGGCCGAAGAGATGGGCGTGGAAGTCTATCCCGGTTTTGCCGCCGCAGAATTGCTCTATGACGACAAGGGCGCGTTGCGCGGGGTCGCCACCGGTGACATGGGCCTTGGCAAGGATGGCCAGCCCAAGGACACTTACATGCGCGGCATGGAGCTTTTGGGCAAATATACATTCATCAGCGAAGGCGTGCGCGGGTCGCTGGCCAAGCAGTTGATTGCCAAATATGCCCTGGACAACGATTGCGATGTGCCGAAGTTCGGCCTTGGCATCAAGGAAATATGGGAAGTCGATCCGGCCAAGCATCAGGAAGGTCTGATCGAACACACCTTCGGCTGGCCACTGGACAGCTCCACAGGCGGCGGCTCCTTCCTCTATCACATGGAAGACAATCAGGTTGCCGTAGGTCTTGTGGTCTATCTCAACTACAAGAACCCGTATCTTTCCCCGTTTGAAGAATTCCAGCGCTTCAAGACCCATCCGACAGTCCAGCCACTGTTTGAAGGGGGCAAGCGCCTTTCCTATGGCGCCCGCTGTATCGCCGAAGGCGGCTATCAGTCCGTGCCGCGCCTCACCTTCCCCGGTGGAGCGCTGATCGGATGTGCGGCAGGCTTTGTCAATGTTCCGCGCATCAAGGGCATTCATAATGCCATGGATTCGGGCATATTTGCAGCAAACGCCGTTGTTAATGCCTTGATTGAAGGACGCGCCAATGACGAGCTTGTCACCTTCGAGGAAAGCTGGCGCAAGGGCCCGATTGGCAAGGATCTGTTCAAGGTACGCAACGTCAAGCCACTTTGGGCCAAACTGGGTCTGTTTCTCGGCGTCGGCCTTGGTGGTCTCGACATGTGGACCAACACACTGTTCGGATTCTCATTCTTTGGCACACTGGCTCATGGCAAAACGGACGCGAAGGCCACCCTGCCCTCAGCCCAGTGCAAACCAATCGACTATCCCAAACCGGATGGCGCTATCACCTTTGATCGCCTGAGTTCGGTTTATCTCTCGGGTGCCAACCACGAGGAAGATCAACCTTGCCATCTGGTGGTTGCCGACGAGGCCCTGCAGAAAAGTTCCGAGCATGATGTCTATGCCGGTCTTTCCCAGCGCTTCTGTCCGGCGGCGGTTTATGAATGGGATGAAAGCGGCGATGAGCCGAGCTATGTCATCAACGCCGCCAACTGCGTCCATTGCAAGACTTGTGACATCAAGGACCCGAACGGCAACATTACATGGACCGTACCGGAAGGCGGTGGAGGGCCAACTTATCCGAACATGTAAGGATGTCACAATTCCTTTTGCCGATAAGCTTATCTCGCGGGCGAGCCTCGCGAGGCTTATCTGGTGACATCAAGGACCCGAACGGCAACATTACATGGACCGCACCGGAAGGTGGCGGCGGGCCGACATACCCCAATATGTAAGGATGTCACAATCCCTTTTGCCGATAAGCTTATCTCGCGGGCGAGCCTCGCGAGGCTTATCTGGTGACATCAAGGACCCGAACGGCAACATTACATGGACCGCACCGGAAGGTGGCGGCGGGCCGACTTATCCGAACATGTAATGGTCCATGCTTTCCTGACGATAGGCTTCTCATGCGGGAACCCCGCATGGCCTATCTGATGACCGCCCCAGAAGGCGGAGGCGGACCGACATACCCAAATATGTGATGGTATCTCTGCTTTTGCACAAAGAAAAAGCCGAGCTTGTTGCCCGGCTTTGCAAGTCTTACCTGAAATCATAGCCTGCGAAGCGCAGGCTGCCTAGCCGAACAGGGCGTCAATATCGTCCTGACTGCTGTCTTCTTCGTCCTTCAGTTTTTTATTGCTGAAGTCCAGATCTGCCAACATGGCATCCACTTCGTCCTGTTCAACCCCTTCGCCAGCATGCTGCGGACCATGAAGGATTAATTCGCGTTTGCGACGATCTTCATCGGATTCAACTTCGTCATAGCTGGCATCCTCCAAATCCGTCATTTTCATGCGCTCAACGAAAGTGGTGACCCGTTTGTCGATCACATTGAGAGCATGCACGACCTTGGAGATACGCTGGCCCGTAATATCCTGGAAGGAACAAGCCTCGAAAATCTCGATGACCTTGTCATTGACCAACGCCTGATAAGCCTCAGAGTCGCTTGGATCAGCGCCCATGATTTCTTCAGCGGAGGACATGATGATGTTTGTTGCATTTTCCGTCGCTTCGACGACGGCGTCCAGTTCGCGCCCGGCATCTGGGATGGCGGCATGACGCATTTGCGAAGGTCGCAAGGCGGCAATTTCATCTTTCATGGATGAAATTTCAGTCGCGATGGACGTGAATTCTTCATACAGGGTCTTGTCCATGGCTTGCAAATAGGAATCAAGGCTGTTCGCCATGACCTCTGCCAGAGCCATGATGTCATTAAGAGAGACGGCTTCTCCCTTGTTCTTTTCTAGAAAAGCAACGAGTTGTGCGACTTTTTCTGCACTTAGCTGTTCTGCTTCTGCTGCCATTTCATCTTCCCCTTGGGTCTGATTTCAGAAATTTGACCGACTTGATCGCCTTATCATTTCAAATTGTTTCTGCAACCACATCGCTCAAAGCGCCTATATGTTTTATTTCCCGTCAGAGGCGAGATTTGCGGTAGGCGCTCCCGTAGACCGCGGGAGAAACCCTGCGGCGAAGTCCCCTGTCATCATTTTCAAGGGGGAATCGGGTGGCTTTTGGCACTCATTGCTTAAAGCCCAATGTCTAGCCGAGGAGCTTGCCGGGCATGAAGCCCGGCACTGCGGCCCAACCAAACAATCATCATCCTGCATTCCTCTTCCCTTTCGGGAGGATAGCAATGCGAGTGATCGACCTAGCTATCGAAGACAGCGTCAATCTTGGTTTTGAGCGTTGCGGCGTTGAATGGCTTCACGATGTAGTTGTTTACACCGGCCTTCTTGGCTGCAATCACGTTTTCGGTCTTGGATTCGGCTGTCACCATGATGAACGGTGTCTTGGACAGGGAATCGCTTGCGCGAACCTGCTTGAGAAGCTCGTAACCGGTCATTGGCTCCATATTCCAGTCGGAAATGACAAGGCCATAACGGCGATCCTGCATTTTCGCCAGAGCTTCGGTTCCATCAGCAGCATCATCTACATCTTCAAAACCAAGCTGCTTGAGCAGGTTCTTGATGATGCGGATCATGGTTTTATAGTCATCGACTACCAGTACCGGCATAGAAAGATCGAGGGCCATTTGTTTACTCCAAACTCACACTGCATTACCGCCTTTATCAGCGGAATTTTCGACTTTTCAGACTGTTGGTTTTTTGTGCTCGGGAATTCTGAGTTCCCTGACATGGTGAGCAGACTATCTCAAGGGTTTAAAAAAGCGGTTAACTGGCAAAAGGCGGGGTAAGTCCAAATTCCTAACAAACAGCCTGTTTTGTTAGGAAATCATCGAAATTTGCTTCAATATTTACCTAGCTGCAGTATTTTATTCAGCCTTTACTAACCTTTATATCGATTAACCATAAAGAGACCGGTTTGATCACAGCCCTGAGGTCCGATTTGGGCCTGCGCGTCTTGACACGGCTCCCCAATACAGGTGGGCAGGTGCACTTCATCGCTCTTGGTAAAAGTAACAAGCATGAGAATGCTTCAGCTTCCAACTGTCTCTCTTTCCCTCTTTTCTCCCACTTTGGCTCAATAGACCTATGCCGTGTTGACGTCAGCGCGTTTGTTGCACATGCTCAATTATGCTGCATTGCAAAATTTCGCGGCCGGATGTAGACCTCTTCCAAAAGGGATTTTTACCAAGGGCCAAGAATAGGTCCATGGCACAGTGTTGACAGAGTGACTGCAGACGGTGTGTGGAATGAACAGGGAAATGAGCCACCGGGGGATTATGGCTCAAATGGCCAGGGGAGGACGAAGAATGACCGCACCGCTTGAAGGCGTCGCACCACGGACAATCTATTATGAGGATATGCAGATCGGGCAGCAGGAAAGCTTGATCCATACGGTAACGGAAAGTGATATTTCAGCTTTTGCCGATCTGACCGGTGACCACAACCCTATTCATATAGACAAGGCTCATGGCGCAGCTAGCCGATTTGGCAGCAACATAGCGCACGGTATCTACACCGCCAGTCTGCTCTCTGCCATTCTGGGTATGCGCCTTCCCGGGCCTGGTTCGATCTATGTCTCCCAGACGCTACAGTTCAAGGCACCGGTTCGTCCGGGCGACACGGTGACGGTCACAGCCACTGTGAAGGACCTGCAAGACAAGGGCCGCCGCGTTACGCTTGATTGCGCTGCCGAAGTGGATGGCCTTGCCGTGATGTCCGGGGAGGCCGTTGTCATGGCGCCCAAGAAGCCGACGGCCTGATTAATCCAGCCAATCTTTCTTACAGCTTTTTCTGGCCGCGTCTTTGCGCGGTGGCTTCCGGACATGCGTTTTTGATCATCCTCCCACTAGGAGGATAGTGTGCCCACGATAGAAAGCGTTTTCCCTGAAGCTTGCCTGAGTTTTCTTGCGACCCAGTCGTTTAGAAACTCAGGCCTCTTTTTATGCGCTCGCATATACGGGTAGCACGAGCCTGAAGGCGTTGCCATTATGGCAAGCTATGCAATAGAGAGACCGGTGCGCGTCCAGTCGAAATCCATTTGCCGCGAGGTCCTCTTTGCCAGTTCCTCAGAGCCAAGACGCGCCACCATTTGCAGGGCCATATCGATGCCGGCGGAAATGCCTGCCGAGCTGATCAATGCCCCATCTTCCACCCAGCGTACATTCCGAGCGCAGTCAATGGCAGGGTAGCGTTCGCGAAAATCGGGAATGTCTTCCCAATGGGTGGTCATTGTCTTGCCGGAGCAGCAGCCCGCTTCAGCCAGAATGAAGGCCCCGGTGCAAACCGATGCAAGCAGGGAAACCTTTGGGGCCTCGGTTTTGACCCAGCCCAGCAGTTGATCATCATCAAGCAGCGGCTCATGCACCCCACCGGGCACAAGTAGGATGTCCAGAGCAGGATGAGAGGCAAAATCGTGATCCGGCAACACCCTGTAGTTCGCCCGCGCATGCACCGGCTGCAAGCTTGAAGCAATAAGCAGGGGTGAATAGGCAAAGGTCTCACCATCCTTTTCGGCCACCCGCCGCGCGGTCGTAAAAACCTCGAAGGGCCCCGAAAAGTCCAGCACCTCAACGCCTTCATAAAGAAGGATACCGATATACCGTTCCTGCATTTGCTTCTCCCCTGTTTGCCAAATCGCTGCTCTAGCTCAGTTCTGGAACCTCCAAAACCACTCTGTTTGAAAATTTGACCAGCCCTAAGCGCTCACGATTAACGAAGCGATAAGTCAGCGATGCAGCCGTAATGGCAAGGCCGGACGCCAGCCCCAACCAGATCCCCTCGCCTTCCCAGCCCAGAATGAAGCCGCAGAAATAGGAGATAGGCAAGCCGCAAACCCAATAGCCCACAATGGCAATCAGCATTGGCACATTCGTGTCACTCAACCCGCGCAAGGCTCCTGCCATCGTGGCCTGAAGACCATCGACCAACTGGAACAGACCGGCATAGGCCAGATAGCTAACAGCCAGCGCGAAGGGCACGCTGTTGGCAGCAACAGTCGGATCCAGATAGAGGCCGACGAGAAAATGCGGGAACAGCAAGAAGCTGGCGCAGCTGATCGAGTTGAACAGCGCCGAGATCAGCACAGACACCCAGCCCGCCCGGTGGATGCCTTCAAGGCAGCGCGCGCCATAAGCAAGTCCGGTGCGTACCGTTGTCGCCTGACTAAGACCAAGAGGCACCATGAAGGCCAGAGAGGCCAGCTGCACGGCAACCGTATGTGCGGCCAGCGCATCGGTGCCGATCCAGCCCATGAGGAACACAGCGGCAGCAAACAGCCCCACTTCCACCATCACCATCAGGCCGATGGGAATACCAATGCGGAACAGCTCGAAAAAGCGTGGCCAGTCCGGCTTCCAGAAGCGCGCGAGCAGGTCGTATTTGCGATAGCTCTTTTTGAAAACCACATAGAGTGCCAGAAAGATGAAGACAAAGGTCTGCACAACAGAGGTGGAGATACCAGCGCCAGCCAGACCGAGCGCAGGAAAGCCGAACTTGCCGAACATCAGCAGGTAGTTGCCTGCGAAATTGACAAAGAAGCTCGCGATGGTCGTCACCAGAATGATGCGGGTTTCGCTATGGGCCGTCACCACAGACCGCAGGGCAACAAAGCCCAGCGAGGGGAACACGCCGATGGCAGCAAAATTCAAATATCTGGCGGCCTCGGCGGACAGGCCGGGCATCTGGCCACCAAGAGCGTAAATATGCTGGCTCTGATAGAGCAAAATCATAATCAGGATCGAGATGACAAACGCCACCCATATGCCCTGACGGGCAGAGCGGCGCACAGAGGTATAGTCCTTCGCGCCAATTGCCTGCGCAACCATGGGGCTCACGGCAGACAGGGCCCCGATACCGAAGACGACAACCGGATGCAGAAGCGCAGCAGCCAGCGAGCCAGCAGCCAGTGCCTCACGCCCCAGCCACCCCATCATGATCACATCGGTGATCTGAAGGGAGAATTGCGCCAACTGCGCCAGAACAAGCGGCCAGGCGAGCGCCAGCGTGGCCGCGATTTCCTCGCGCCAGGAAATAGGCGTTCCCTGTTTTACGGTGGTTTGGTCAGAGACCGGGCTCTGTCCATCCAGCACCGGTGGCTGGTCTTGCATGCTATCACCAGAATTATGAAAATGGTCCGGTCCCCAAAAATCGGGATTTGCAGGCCACTCTGGGGGCATTGATCCGCCATGCCTATTTTCGGCCCCATAACAGGGGCTTAAAATGAGAGCCTGACGGTGCGCCATAAGCGTTCCCCACCGAACCGGATTGTTGATCGGACCGGCACCCTAGCCTCGCCGCTCGCATAAGTATAGTGTGAATCTTGCCTCATGGTGCTTTTCCCTTAGGTGCCCCGCCTGTTGCTGCCAAAGCCAGATCATACTGCGTTGGTTTTGGCATCCAGATAACGGTCCCATTTTGGCTCCTCACTCCTTTTAGGGACACTCACCCACATTTTAGGGTCTGGCAACGCCCGCAGCGGCTTTTGATCCGGACTGACGAAAAAGAACTGGTCACAGCTCCGGTCCCGTTATAAAACGGGGCACGCACGCATTGTTTTTGCATTTCCAACGACGGGGTCATTTCAGACCGATTTTTCGGGCACATTTTTACAGTGTCTCTCTTTGCGGTTTGGCTCTTGTCTTTCGGATTGAGTATCCGCCTGCCCTTCCACGCGTACCTTGAGAGGTTGTCATGATTGACTTCAAGACCGCATCCCTGCCCGCCCTGTTTCTGCTGACCGCACTTGCCGGTTGCCGCTCTGTAACAATGGGGATGGATGAGATCGGCGATATGCTGCCGTCCAGCGAAGGGGTCTCCGGCGAAGTGCAGTGGGATTTTGCAGCAACAAATGGCGATGTTGTGCTGGTGGGGCTGCAAGATGGCGCAGGCATACTCAAGGAAACCAGAGTGATCCCGACCCCGGGTGTCAAACATGTTGATTTTGACCTATCCGTCACCAAGAATGACCGAACCAAATGTGCGTCTCGCGGCTCCTGCCGTTATTCGGCGCAGCTGGTGTCCGGAGACAATGTCAAAGCCAGTGGATTTGCCTATTACACCCCCACATCACACCCGACCATTCTGCTGAACAGCGTAGGCTCTGCAGCGCATGGTGCAATGACAGCATCAGGCCAAGCCATAGCGGCACAGCAACCACAAGCCACGCAAGGCGGACAGGCTGTGACTCGCCAAACCTTGCCAAAGCCGGTCTATCGATGACGTAAAGATCATTTCCGTCATGAAGCCCTGACAAGAGAAGGTCATGCCATGAAGCACGAAACTCTCTTGATGTGGATTGTCCGGGCTCTATATTAACGAGAGTTCTTGACCTCATCCACGAGGTTGGGCACCCTCCCGCCAAACCTTTTACGCATATCCATCTGGCTATGCTCGACTATTTTCAACCCTGCCGGTCTTTTCGCCGGTTACAAGGAGTTGCCTTAAAATGATGACCCCAGCCGCGTCCTTTGTTGACATCCGATATCCTGAGCAGCCTTTGCCGGATTCGCTCAGAGGCGGCGTTGTTGCGATTGGCAATTTCGATGGCATGCATCGCGGGCATCAGGCCGTGTTGGAAGATGCCGTCAAGGAAGCGCGCGCCTCTGGCCTCAAGGCCGTGATGCTGACCTTTGAACCTCACCCGCGCACCCTGTTCCGGCCCAACTATCCGGTCTTTCGCCTCACCCCCCACGAGGAAAAAGCGATGATCGCGCGGGCGCTCGGGCTCGATGGCATGGTGTCTCTGACCTTTGATGCGGCCTTTGCCAGCCAGTCTCCGGACCTGTTCATCACCGACATGCTGATCGACAAGCTTGATGCCAAGAAGGCCATTGCAGGCTATGACTTCCATTTCGGCAAGGATCGCACGGGCACGCCAGACTTTCTGCAGGAAAAAGGCGAAGCGTTGGGCATCGGCGTTACCATCGTCGATATGAAAACCGATCGTTCTGGCGATGCCGTATCCTCGACCCGCATCCGGCAGGCACTGGAAGACGGCGCGGTCGCTCCGGCCAACCGGTTGCTGGGCTATCGCCATTTCTTTTCTGGCGTGGTGGTCCACGGTGCCAAGAATGGCCGCAAGCTTGGCTATCCGACGGCCAACATGACCCTGCCGGACAACAGCCGCCTGCGCGAAGGGGTGTATGCGGTCAAGTTTGTTCGCTCCGATGGCTCTCAGCATGATGGTGTCGCCAGCTTTGGCCGTCGCCCGATGTTTGACAATGGCCCCCGCGTGTTCGAGGTGCATGTCTTTGACTTCGACGACAATCTTTATGATGAAGACGTGCGGGTCGTGCTCTATTCCTATTTGCGCGAGGAAATGAAATTCGATGGTCTTGAGGCTCTGATCAACCAGATGGATGCAGACAGCGTTCAGGCGCGAGCCATTCTGCGCTATGCCGAACCGCTCTCGGAAGTAGAAAGCCGGATTTGGGACTAGTCCAACCGCGCGCGGTTTGGGCTAAGGTTTCCCAACATGACATTATAAAAGAGGCTCAATCCGGAGCCTCTTTTTTGTTTGTGGTCATTTTATTGCGATCAGGCGCTCTAATCCAGATCGATCAGAGTGCCGTTAACCCAGCCTTGCTGATCGCCAGCGTCTACTAGATGCCACAGTTCGGCATGGCCCAGCGGCTTGTAATGGCCCGAGCGGATGATGGTCAGAGGCGTTCCTTTCTCAAGCACGCGAATGACATTGTCCGCATAGGAAGGCCAGCGTCGCAGATTGGCGTCGGCAATCACCATTGGGCCACCCTGCTCGCCCTTGGCTCCGAGCAGCGCATTGCGCAAGGGCTCAAGTGGAAAGAGCGGGTTTGGATCGATCTTGCGCCCGGGCGCAATCTCCCAATGGCCCGCTATGAAGGAGAGCTGATATTTTTCAATGAGGCTCTGGGCGATCGCCGTCACCGTTCTAATCTGGGCGGCGGAATAATCCAGCCACCAGCCTTTGCCATGGGCGCGACTGGCAGCAAAGGCAAAGTGAAGGCCATCGGTTCCATCACGATAATCGCCCTTGAACCAAGGCTGAATGGAACCATCACGCAGCTTGTTGCATCTGCCCAGATTGACCATCTCGATGCCGAAGGCAAAGGCGTTAACGCCTTCTTCGCCGCGATAGCAGCTCTTGCCTGCATGCCATGCACGACGATTGAAGGCCACCTGCTGGGTCACCGAGCCATCCCGCTCGATGGTGAGATGGGCAGATGCCTTGGCCTCGGGTTTGAGAAACCAGTTGACCGCATTGCCCTTTTCAAGCCGACCGGCCGTGTCATGCAGAATGATGCCGCGCGGCGAGAAATCACCAGACTGATTGGGCGAGCGCTCAAAGGGCACCGGCGCCTCATTGGCACAGAGCATATGGTTGCGGATTGTGTAGGCAGAGTGCGGAGAAATATCGAACATGGATGGTCCTTCCTTGTTGTTGATGCATCACCCTGCGGGCTTGGAGAGCATTGCCAGCAGGAAGCATGGCCACAGGGTCGCATGGCTTTCACGAAGGGGGACCGGGGGGATTTGTCGAGCATCTCTATGCCGCGTTATGATTGCGCAAGGGTGCAAAGGGCCGACGAGGGAGAGCCGCGCGCCCGAAGCTGAATTTTTCAGGAAAGTAACGCTCTGGGGGGGCTTGTACTTGGCTCGGGCTTGAATTAATGTCGCGCGCGAGAAAAAGGCAACCGAGATGCTTATGAGACATGCCCTGCGCATGAAACCAGATATGAGATTTGCCACGTTACGGTATTTCGCACCACCCGCCCGAGGCTGTATTGGGCCGATAGCCAGTCGAATTACTGGCCCGGCCTTCGTGTGACTGGCGCAACTGACGCGCCCACGAGGGACCGGGACGACCACGAGGCCGGGCTGCCTTTCTGCTGCCTGATGCCTTTTCCCACGAATTCAATAGCTTGACCGATCCGGACCAAGCCGCAAACCATATGCCCAAGGCATATTCCTCCCCGCGGCTTTTGCTCTCAAAGAGCCTGTCACGATGGCCGAGCTTCACGGAAGTGATAGATAATGACTGAAGAACGCGATTATTCCGAAACGCTTTATTTGCCCAAGACCGACTTTCCCATGCGTGCGGGGCTGCCCAAGAATGAGCCAAAGATCCTGAAACGCTGGGAGGACATGAATCTCTACAAAGCCCTGCGTGAACGCTCTGCTGGCCGCGAGAAATATGTGCTGCATGACGGCCCTCCCTATGCCAACGGCAACCTGCATATTGGTCATGCGCTCAACAAGATCCTCAAGGACCTCATCACCCGCTCGTTCCAGATGCGCGGCTATGATTCCAACTATGTTCCCGGCTGGGATTGCCACGGTCTGCCGATTGAGTGGAAGATCGAGGAAAAATATCGCAAGAAGGGCAAGAACAAGGATGCCGTGCCAGTCAAGGAATTCCGTCAGGAATGCCGCGAATTCGCACAGCACTGGATCGGCGTTCAGTCTGACGAATTCAAGCGTCTTGGCGTGGTGGGTGATTTCGAGACCCCATATCGCACCATGACCTTCGATGCAGAAGCCCGCATCGCCAACGAATTGATGAAATTCGCCATGTCTGGCCAGCTCTTCCAGGGCTCCAAGCCGGTCATGTGGTCCATCGTCGAGAAAACCGCTCTGGCAGAGGCCGAAGTGGAATATCACGACCACACCTCCTTCACCATCTGGGTGCGCTTCCCAATCACGGGTCTGCACGGCACTGTCGATCCGGACAAGATGGATGATCTGCTGGATGCGGATGTGGTGATCTGGACCACCACGCCATGGACTATCCCGGGCAACCGCGCAATCTGCTTTAACCCATCCATCAGCTACGGCCTTTATGAGATCACCGAAGCGGCCGATGATAACTGGGGCAAGGTTGGCGACAAGCTGATCATGGCTGATACGCTGGCAGCCGAAGTCTTCAAGGCCGCCCGTGTGGATGGCTACGAACGCAAGTTCGATGTCGATCCATCCCAGATTTCCGAATGCGCCCATCCGTTCGCCGAAGAAGAAGGCGCCGACGGCTATTATGATTTCGACGTTCCGATGCTGCCGGGTGACCATGTGACCGAAGAAGCCGGTACCGGCTTTGTCCATACGGCTCCAGGCCATGGCGCCGATGACTATGAGGTCTTTGTTGCCAACCGCGAACGCTTTGAAGAATGCGGCACGCCGGAAATCCCGCATACCGTGATGGAAGACGGTGCTTACTTCCCGCATGTGCCATTGTTCCAAGGCAACTATATTCTCAACCGCAAAGGCGGCGAAGGCACCACCAACGGAGCCGTCATCGACAAACTGGTTGAAGTGGGCTCCCTGCTCGCACGCGGCAAGATCAAGCATAGCTACCCGCACAGCTGGCGCTCCAAGGCGCCGCTCATCTTCCGCAACACGCCGCAATGGTTCATTGCCATGGATCGCAACATCGATGGCGAAGGCGATACTCTGCGCAAGCGTGCCCTTAATGCGATTGATGCCACCCGCTTTGTTCCGAAATCCGGCCAGACCCGTCTGCGCTCGATGATCGAAACCCGCCCGGACTGGGTTATCTCCCGTCAGCGCGCATGGGGTGTGCCGATCACCATCTTCATCAAGAAGGATGATCCGACGGTTGTTCTGCAGGATAGCTCTGTCAACAGCCGTATCTTTGATGCTTTCATGAAGGAAGGCGCAGATGCATGGTTCGCCGATGACGCCAAAGAGCGCTTCCTCGGGGCAGACTATGACGCTGAAGAATGGACGCAGGTGACTGACATTCTGGACGTTTGGTTTGACTCTGGCTCAACCCATGCTTTCTGTCTGGAACAGCGTGGCGACATGAAATGGCCTGCCGATCTGTATCTGGAAGGCTCCGACCAGCATCGCGGCTGGTTCCATTCCTCGCTGCTGGAAAGCTGCGGCACACGCGGTCGTGCGCCTTATGATGCGGTTCTCACCCATGGCTTCACCATGGATGAACAGGGCCGAAAGATGTCCAAATCCATCGGCAACACCATCGCGCCACAGGATATCATCAAGCAATATGGTGCTGATATCCTGCGTATGTGGGTGGCCAGTGCCGACTATTCGGACGATCAGCGCATCGGGCCGGAAATCCTCAAGACCATCGCCGATGCCTATCGCAAGATGCGCAACACCATCCGTTGGATGCTGGGCTCTCTGGCCCATTTCGATGGCACCGAGATTGCTCCTTCCGATATGCCTGAACTGGAGCGGCTGATGCTGCACCGGATCCATGAGCTGGATCACATGGTCAGGGACGCCTATGACAATTTCGACTTCAAGCGCATCATGCATGAACTCAACTATTTCATGGGTATCGAGCTTTCAGCCTTCTATTTCGATGTGCGCAAGGATGCTCTTTATTGTGATGCACCAAGCTCCATGCGCCGCAAAGCAGCGCTCTATGTCATCCATGAGCTGTTCATTCATTTGACAGCTTGGCTTGCCCCGATCCTTCCATTCACCATGGAAGAAACATGGCAGAGCCGCTATCCGAATGCAGATGATTCGGTACACTTCCGTCAGTTCCCGGACGTTCCGGGCGACTGGAAAGATGATGAGTTGGCTGCCAAGTGGGATAAAGTGAAAGCGCTGCGCCGCGTTGTCACCGGGGCACTTGAAGTCGAGCGCCGGGAAAAGCGCATCGGGTCTTCATTGGAAGCAGCTCCGAAGGTCTATGTCTCAGATGAGGCCATTCTCAAAGCGATGGACGGCATCGATCTGGCCGAAATCTCCATCACGTCGCAGGCCGAGTTGATCAAGGGCGAAGCGCCTGAAGGGGCCTTCACCATTGAAGAGGTGGCTGGTGTAGGTGTTGTTCCGGCTCTGGCAGAAGGCAAGAAATGTCAGCGCAGCTGGAAGATCCTGCCCGAAGTTGGCACGGATCCGGCTTATCCAGACCTGTCGCTTCGCGATGCAGCAGCCATCCGCGAAATTGATGCCGCCTAACGGCCGCATTTAGAGCTATAGTGAAGCCGGGGTCTGGCGCTGTCCGGACCCCGGCTTTTCTTTACAGGCCCGAAAGCGGGCTGGATGTGGGTCCAACATGGTTTGGAGAACAGGCTTGTCTGCACGGTCTTTGGGATATCTCGTTGCCTTGATTGGCTTTGTCGTTGATCAGGCGTTCAAGCTCTGGATGCTTTTCGGCTTCCAGATCGATGCGGTCATGCGTTTCGAAGGGCCAGTCAGAATCACGCCATTTTTTGATTTGGTGCTTGTCTGGAACCGAGGCATCTCCTACGGCCTGTTTCAGCAGGATGATGATCTTGGCCGCTATATGCTTATTGGTCTTGCGGGCATCGCTGCCATTGCGCTGGGCATCTGGATCTGGAAAAGTCATGACAAGCTGACGACCCTTGCCCTCGGCCTTATCATGGGCGGCGCTCTTGGCAATGGCCTTGACCGCATTCTTCATGGCGCCGTGGTAGACCTGTTTCATTTTCACGTAGGAAGCTTCAGCTGGTATATTTTCAATCTGGCTGACGTCTGGATCGTTGTCGGGGCGGCTCTTCTGGTTCTGGAGAGTCTGTTTGGCGGGCGGAAAGCAGGAAAGCTGAAAAAAGCGCCCGATTCCAGCCGCAAAGATGCCGCAAATGAATGATTAGTGGCAAAAGCAGCAATATTTCCAGCAATCCGGGGCATTTGTCTTTGCCCAAAGACAAGCTTCTCTTGATCTACGGCCCCATTAGGAAGTATGTCTAAATCTAATTGGCACATTTTTAACGATGTGCCCGAGGTGGTTTGCGTAAGAGCATTCATGAGAATGCCCGAATATCAAAAGGCGAGATCGTCATGACAGTCAGCAGGTGCAAGGACATTTTCCTTTCCGGTGCCGAAACTTTCAAAAGCCGTGCGGCTCAGCCTTCAGGCCTGATTGCCATGGTCATGCTGGGGACCCTCAGCATGGGGCTTTCAGCATGTTCAGGGATTTCCTCTTCAACCTATGGCACCGGCGAAACCCACGAGCGGGAGTTGCTGGACGATGTCACAGGTTTGCTGGGCGCTCTGCCCAACGACAAGAAGCGCCAGACAATCGACTATTCCGCGCGCGCTGGGCTTGTTTTGCCCCCAGAAGGCGCGCCTCTGCCAACGCCTGACGATGGAAAACGCCTGCCCGCCTATGCGCAAGCTGACTGGCCGCAGGACCCTGACAAACTGCGCGAGATCTATAATGAGCGCATGGAAAATATGAGCGACGAAGAACGCGCGCAATTGCTGGAAGCCATTCGTCGTCTACCGCCGGAACAGCGTGATTCCATTATCAAGAACAACACCGCCTCTGCCAACTTTGCTCGACAGATCAAAGAACCTGATTATAGCAAAGGACCAGTCAGTCCTGCTGAGTTGAAAGAATATGATAGGCAGGTCAAGGAGCGTCTTGCCCTGATCCGAGCCCAGAAGCATGGAGAAAAAGGCAAACGAACCTATCTGACCCAGCCGCCAGAGCGCTTTACCGATGTAACCCCAGAGGTGGCATCGCAGATGGAACAGCTCAAGCAGCAGGAAAATTCAGGCAAAAAGAAACGCTTCTTCTCGCGTATCTGGCCATTCGGCAAGAAAGATTCAGATTCGGACTCGTAACGAACCTGTCTTCATCGCTCACTCTTAATTATAAAACGGCCGCCTCTGCACCAGCAGGAGCGGCCGTTTTTATTAGGGTTACAAATGGGCGGAATCATCCACTTCATCAATGCAACTCGCGTCTATTTGACAGAATCGATTCCCTATTGACCAGCTAAACAGCTTCGAATCCGGTTTTCTTAGTCCCTGCTTGATGCATTTTGTGCTCCGAACGCGTGGATTTTGAGTCCCCTGACGCCAGATTCCGGATCGAACCACCCGGATAAAATTCCTATTTGCCATTTCATTGCCCACTACAAACGCTCAAAAAGCACGAGAATACACATAAATCCCGTTAAGAATTCAGTAACGAATTGGCAGAAATCCGGGGCATAGAGCGTATTTTGTGTTTTTTGTGCAACAGTCCTCGCAAAGTGATCTCAGCGAAGACGAGAGTCGATTGAACCCGCCGGAGAAACGAGTATTGTCAATCTTGTCGCAAGCAGTGAACTACAGTTCTGACTGGACTGGTCACTGCAAAAATATTTTTTTGTTATGACAATGAAGGTCAGAAACATGAACATCAAGAGCCTCATCCTTGGCTCCGCAGCTGCTTTGGTAGCTGGCGGTGCAGCACAGGCAGCAGACCTGCCAGTAGCAGAACCAGTAGATTACGTTAAAGTATGCGATGCATACGGCGCTGGTTACTTCTTCATCCCAGGTACCGATACCTGCCTGAAGATCTCTGGTAAAGTTGAATTCGGCATCCAGAACGGCTTCGTTGACTACCGTGGCGTACAGCGCAACACTGTAGACGAAGTTAGCTACTACACCGAAACCACCATCGCTTTCGATGCTAAAGAAGAAACCGAATTCGGTACTCTTGCTGCTCACATCGAATATGATGACAACGTAGGTGCTGGCGCAACTTCTGGTGCAAACGCTGCATTCGATAAAGCTTACCTGCAGCTCGGCGGCCTGTATGCTGGTCTGACCGACTCCATCGTCGACTTCAACGCTGGCCTGTACTATGATGACTTCGGCATCGGTCACGGTGACCTGCAGACCATTGGTTATGTTGCTTCCCTGGGTAACGGCGTATCCGCTACCATCGCTCTGGAAGAATACAACGGCACCGGCATTGCTGGCCTCGCTGGCATGACCGCTCCTTCCCTCGCTGCTCGCTTGGCTGTTAAGCAGGGCTGGGGTTCTGCAAACGTAGCTGGTGCTGTATACCAGTCTCGTTACTGGAACGGCGCTTTCTCTGCTGACGTTGGCTACATCATCGGTGGTGAAGCTTCCTTCAACCTGATGGAAGGCCTGACCTTCGGTATCGCTGGTGGCTATGAAGATGGCTACACCAACGACGGCCTGGGCAACACCTGGAGCAAATGGGCTGTTAACGGTGGCTTCGAATACGCCTTCGCTGACAACCTGGTATTCGGTGTTGACGCTGGTTACGTTGATTTCGACGAAGCAGCTTACAAAACCTGGGGTACTTCCGCTCAGATCACCTACACCCCAGTTGCTAATCTCGAAATTGGCGCTCGTGTAGGTTACGAAAAAACTGACTTCGACGCAGCAGCTGCAACTGACTGGGACGACGTAGCAGGCAAACTGTACCTGAAACGTTCTTTCTAATCTAAGCTTAGCTTAGACTTGAAGTCCTCGAATTCTGGGCCCGAGAGAGATTTCTTTCGGGCCCTTTGTCATTTGAGGAGTAACGGATGATTTGGCTGTTGGAAACAGCCTGCCTTCATCGTAGCTCCCAATGATAGCGCAGTCGAGAAACGGGCCGAGCCCGTCTTGTTATCAATGCCAGTCCCGGCTTCTATCTGTCAAAATAGATCCAACTGCGCATCTTCTTCAGGCTGTCCTTTTGGATTTTTCTGCCCCTCCTCCGCCTTGGAAGCCTTTGCTTTGCTCACTTTGATGCTATCGCGTGCCGAGATCACCTGCTCGGCGTTTCCCTGAGGGGTCTTTAACGGTTCCACCAAGGATGCATCATCAATGTTTGGATTATTGACGCGATTGGAAACAGGGTAAGCCATCAGATCATCTGGTGGAGCACTCCTAAGTAACGGGCGCGCTTCATTAAAACGACCGGAACGGGTGTTCAACCACGTATCATGGTCATCAGGTGGAATGATGAGGGGCAACCTCTCGGAAATCGTGCGAAAAGGCTGCTTTGCTGGCGCAGTCAACAACGCGAGCCCATCAAACTCCTCGCCATTGGGACCCATCCATGTTTCCCAGATACCAGCAAGCGCAAACAGGCCCTCATTGTCACGCCGGAAGAAATGCGGTATCCCCTCGCCGCTCTCCTTTTGCCGTTGCCATTCATAAAAGCCGGTCACAGGCACAAGACATCTGCGGTATCGAATTGCGTTTTTGAAGGAAGGCTTCTTCTCGACAGTTTCCATGCGAGCGGTGCTGATTTGCGTGAAATCACGCGGATCTTTTACCCAATCGGGCACAAAAGTCCATTTCATCAGCCGAGCGGTGCGTTTGCCATATTCATGGGTGATTGTCAGAACCGGAGTGCTCGGTGCGACGTTATGTCTAGGCGGCATTTTGTGCAAACCGGGCAAAAGCTCCGCTACACCGAAAAATTTAATCAATTCAATCTCTTCTGCCACAAGATGCAGTCTACCAGTCATGATTGTCCAATTCGATTTCTTCTAAAGGGTTTGCTAAATCTTTATCCTGTTTCATCTTTTTCACCGACCTCAGGCCACGTCAAGTATTTGGAAACTATAGCACCTTATGGTTAAGTTGGACCGTCTTTGAGAACCGCTTACTGCATGTATGCGGCAACATTGAGCGGGGATTGAATGTCTTGCACACTGCCGTGACACTTGCGGTAATTGGCATGAAGATATCACTCCCCAGTTGCCCATAAAGCTGTTTTCGCAGACTGGTCGCGTCGCCTGAATGCCAATGAAGTTGCGTTGAGAGTCACCCGATGTCAGAAATGTCTACCCTTCCTGATGCGAATTTGTTGCTGGACGCCAACATCAATCCATCGACATTGCTTGCTACTGACTATCTCAACCATTTCAATGAAGTGCTGATGCTGATCGAGATGCTGTCAGCCATGCCCGAATGCGCCGAGGATATCGTTGCCTGGCGCCCCATGGGCTATGCGGACTATTTCCAGCAATCAACCTTCAAAGAAAAACAACTCGCCATTTCCCTTTACGATTCAGTGCCGCCGGCAGTCCGTGACCAACTCGAGTCGCTGGTGCATGAGATCGATGTCAAGATTGAAGGGCTGATCGAACGCATCGTGGATCTGAATGGCGATCTCTCAAACGAGTTTCTCGATAGTGTCGCCTTCATGGCTTCCACTGAAGTGCGGCCTCTCATTGATCGCGTCAGTGCATTGATCAACGATACAGCCAATGCAACCGACTGGATGCTGGCCATCGATCACCCGACCGCGCAGGACGAGGTCGACCGTCTGTTCGACTAGCCCGATACGGGCCAATCCCTGTGTAGGCGTGTTTGACCGCCTTTCGCACTCCGGCATACCAAAGGTCAGAGCATCAGGCTTCGTCTTCTTCAACGACCCAAGGCTCATTCAGGGCCTCTTCTTCCCATTCCTTCCAGGCAGGCAGGGTTTTGATGGCGAAGCGATAGGCATGGAACACCTCGCTGTCGGTGAGTTCATATTTTTCAAAACGATTGATCACCGGGGCAAACATGGCATCCACCGCGCCAAAGGAACCGAACAGGAAGGGACCGCCAGAGGCATCAAGGCATTCACGCCAGATCTGTTCGATCCGTTCTACATTCTTGACCACGGCGGCGGCGCTGTAAGGATCCAGATCGAGCCGTTTGATCTCTCGCCTGATATTCATCGGGCATGAGCCTCTTAGCCCGAAAAATCCGCCATGCATTTCTGCGGCAAAGGCCCGTGCCCTGGCGCGCTCCATGACATCGACGGGCCAAAGTCCTGCTTCGGGGAATAGATCTGCAATCACCTCGAGAATAGCCAGGCTTTCGCAAATGATCACAGGCTCCTTGCCCTCTTCTTCGATTTTCAGAGCCGGCACTTTCTTGGTCGGTGAATATTCGATGAAATGGGCGTGGCCGGTGGCCTCATCAAATTGCAGCAGATGCTCGGTGAAGACGATATTCTTGGTCTTCATGGCAATCCAGGGACGCAAAGACCAGGATGAGTAATTCTTGTTGGCGATATACAGCGTCAATTTGAGATGATCAGCGGAAATTTGGTCGGTCATCGGCGCACCTTCCCTATAACAATCGGTTTCCTAAAGACTAGGCACAAATCCTTGCGCTGAAAAGTGTACATTCGCATTCCTTGTGCCTTGCTTGCGCCCTGTGAAAGAGTTATCCATAAAGCGCTTTCTTTTATTCAGCATGACATGTCTGCGCCTTTAACAAGAGCGCGGCCTTCCACCCAAAAGTCCCGCCATATGGCCGGATGGGTTTTTGTATCCCAATTCTACCTGCTTTTGCGCGCCAACAGCTTGGCGCCTAGTATGGATACCCTGTCATGTATGACCTTCTTTGCACTATGGCCGAACGTCCGGCCCCCTTTTGCCAATATACCGCTCCAGACCTCTGGACCCGCCCCCATATAGCGGCCAGCATGCTCGCCTTTCACATCGATGGCAGCAATGATCTGGCCTCCCGCAAGCAAGAGAGCATCGTCTCGATTGTCGACTGGATTGCCGAACGCTTTGCCGTTGATGGCAAGCGGGTCTGCGATCTTGGCTGCGGTCCGGGGCTTTATGCCAATCGGCTGGCCCAAAAAGGGGCGCAAGTCACCGGCGTGGACATTTCCACATCATCGCTTGCCTATGCACGCGGCCATGCCCCGTCAGCCGCGCCGACTGGTGCACCAAGCTACCGTCTAGCCAATTATCTGGAAGATCCCCTGCCGCAAGAGCAGGATCTGGTCCTGTTGATCTATGCTGACTATTGTGCGCTCTCCCCCAGTCAACGCCGCACGCTGCTGGCCCGCATGCGAGCACAGCTTAATCCCGGCGGGGCCATCATCTTTGATGTCTTCTCTGACCACATGTTCCAGAAGCTTGAACAGAGCACGGTTTTGGAAGCAGACCTCATGGGGGGCTTCTGGGCACCCTCTCCCTATGTTGGCCTCAAGAAAAGCTGGCTCTGGCCCGAGACGACGACTGGGCTTGATCATTATCTGATCGCATGCCCTGACGAGACATTCGAGATCTATAACTGGATGCAGTATTTCTCGCCCCATAGCCTCAAAGACGAGCTGCAACAGTGCGGTTTTGATGCTCCGGCCGTGATCGATTTTCAGACGGGGTCAGCTCTGGGGGCTGACTATGGCGATGCCTTTGGAGTGATTGTTACAGTTTAGCTGGCATGCCTGCCGCTCGGGCACGCGTGCGATATGCGCTGTGGCCTGAGCGGTGCATCAATTTCCCTTATGGATGAATTTGCACGATATGTTGGACCCTTGCAGCCCAATGGCGCTATAGTCGCGGCGCAAGAATAGCATGCAGAAAAGCAGGAGACATATCATGGATGAAATGCTGACAGGTAGGTGCCTTTGTGGTGCCGTTGAATTCGAGTTTCCCGGTCATGCCAATCCCATGGTGATGTGTCACTGCAAGCAATGTCGCCAATGGGGCGGCCATGCCTGGCCCAGCATCACGATACAGTTCAGCAATCTGGTGATCAAAAAGGGGCAGGAGGCTCTGGCTTGGTATCAGTCGTCCGAATTTGCGCGCCGTGGCTTCTGCTCCAAATGCGGCTCGTCGCTCTTCTGGCATGCGGATCGGCATCCTGAATGGCGAGATGAAATTGCTGTCTCTGTGGGCTGCATCGATGATGTCCATGGCCGGCGCCTGACCAAGCATATTTTCGCTGCGCACAAAGGTGATTATTACGACATCACCGACAATCTGCCACAAGAAGACGACTAGCGCAGATTTTAATGCTGAATGAAAGGGGCGCGCGTTCTATCGCCGCCCCCTCAACATGGCTAGTGCAAGTCACGTTTACGGCTGCGGGTAGCCCGGCGGCACGGTAGCTATGGCCGCGCGGTTTTCATCTTCTGCGATCAACTCTTCCGCCGCTTCCAGATTGACAGAAACAAGCTGCGAGACGCCACGCTCGGCCATGGTCACGCCGAACAGTCGATCCATCCGGGACATGGTGATCGGGTTATGCGTGATGGTGACAAAGCGGGTTTCCGTAAGCGTCCGCATTTCTTCCAGCAGGGCGCAGAAGCGCTCCACATTGGCGTCATCTAGCGGAGCGTCAACCTCATCGAGCACGCAGATCGGCGCCGGGTTGGTCAGAAAAACCGCAAAGATCAGCGCCATGGCCGTCAGCGCCTGTTCTCCGCCTGAAAGCAGCGTCATGGTCTGGGGTTTCTTACCCGGTGGACGGGCGATGATATCAAGGCCAGCCTGAAGCGGGTCATCGGCATCGGTTAAGGTCAGTTCTGCCTCACCGCCGCCGAACAGTTTGGCGAACAGGGATTTGAAATGACTGTTGACCACGTCAAAGGAAGAAAGCAGACGGGCGCGGGCTTCCTTGTTGAGGTTGAAGATGCCCGTGCGCAGCTTCTTGATGGCTTCAATCAGATCGTCCCGCTCGGTTTCCATGGTGACGAGCTGTTCGGAAATCTCCCCCGCCTCTTCGTCGGCGCGCAAGTTGACGCCACCGAGCCGCTCACGTTCATTCTTTAGGCGCTCCAGCCGCCCTTCCACCGATGCCATGGCGGGGAGCGGCGCGTCTTTCTTGAGGCCAGACAAGCCAAAGGTGGCGGCGGGGGCACAATCCATGGCATCGTCTATCTGGCGGGTCAGTTCGTCCTTGCGGGCCTTGATGCCATTGATGCGTTCATCAGCACGGCTGCGTTCTTCGCGAGTCGAGCTGAGTGCTTCCATGGCGCTCTTGGCAGCCACACCAGCTTCCAGAGCGGTGCGCTCTGCCTCGGCGAGCTTGTCTCCCGCTTCCTTCTGCGCCTCCTCGGCTTTGGCGATTTCAGACAAGAGGGTGCGGCGCCTGATGGCGATCTCGTCCGGAGTGTCTGTGAGCTGCTCCCTCTCCTTCTCGGTCTCGGTCAAACGGGCATCGAGTGTGGCGATCTGAGCATCGGCATTTTCTGCGCGGGACACCCAACTTGAGCGCTCGCGCTCGATTGCGGCCAGCCGCTTGGCTCGCATGATGGCATCACGCACCAGACTATCAGCCTTGGCCCGCGCCTCAGTCAGCAAGCTGCGTTTTTCACTCTGGATCAGCCGTGCATTGTCCCGCTCACGCTGGAGATGATCGATGGCAGGCAAATCCTTCTGCTGCTTCTCGGCATCTTCGAAGGCGCTCCTTGCCTCGCCCTCTTCCTCAGTCAACCGGCCGATGGTGGCTTCCAGCGTCGCCTTGCGCGCCAATATCTGGTTAGCGTCGCGCTCGGCTTTGGCCAGGTTGTCACGCAGGGACGAAAGGCGTTTCTGGGCATCTCGCCAGCGATTGCGCTTGGTCTGTTCTTCCCGCGCCATATCCGAGGCGATGGTGCGCTGTTCCTCAAAGGCATTACGTGCATCGTTGAGGCGTTCCTCAGCTTCGTCCAGACGGCCTTCCAATTCTTCAAGGCGATTGCGCTGTTCAAGGCGCTGGGCCGCTGGTGTGGGCGCTCCGGCGCGGATCACCAGACCATCCCAACGCCACAAATCGCCTTCGCGGCTGACCAGTCGTTGGCCCGGCTTCAGGTCTTTCTGCAAGTTCGCGCCAAGGCTGGCATCAACAATCCCGATTTGGTCAAGGCGGCGGGTCAGGCGCTCGGGGCTGGACACATAAGCGCTCAGGCAAGGCAGATCATGCGGCATGGCCGGGTCTTCAGCATCGCCCCCCATCTCACCCCAATGACGCGGTGCGGCTGCATCAAGCGGTGCATCAAGATCTTCGCCGAGCGCGGAGGCGAGCGCCACCTCGTAACCGGCATCCACCTTGAGACTATCAAGCACTGGCGGATAGCGTTTGTCCTGCCCGCCCTCGACGATCTTGGCCAGCGTACGGGCTTCGGTGTCGAGCCGATTAAAGGCGCTTTCTGCTTCAGCACGCGCACGACGGGCCGTGGTTTCAGCCTCGCGTGCGTCAGCCACGGCGCTGGTGGCAGCTTCCGTCTCCTCTTCGAGGATCGCCAAAACCTCGGAAGCGCTTTCCACCTGCTCGCGCAAGTCATCCAGCCCGGTATCCTTGTCCAATTGTTCGTTGACGCGATCCAGATCGCGCTCACTCTGGGCCTTCTGGCTGGACAGGCGCGCCAGACGCCCTCTTGCGGCTTCCGTTGCCTGCTGCAATTGCCGCGCAGAACCTTCAGCTTCGGCCAGACGGGAGGTCCAGTCGCTGGCAACACTCTCCGCCTTGGCCAGATCCTCTTCGGCCTTTTTGAGCGCTTCATCTGCTGCTTCTTGTGTCTTGGCTGCGCCCTCATCCTCGGCGGTCAGCTCTGCCCGCTCGTCATCAAGGGTCTTGAGCAGATCCGCATTCTCGTCAAGCATTTGCTTTTCGCGCAGTTTATCGGCCTTGAGCTGCTCGATGCGACGGGCGAGATCGGCGAGTTTTTCTTCAACACGCTTTTCCTCGTTGTCGAGTTCGCGGGCCGCCAATGTCAGGCGCTGCAAAGAGGCGGCTTTGGCTGCGGATTCATCGCGCAAAGCTGGTAGGGCATGATTGACCACGGCTTCTTCGCGAGCGGCTGCAGACTGAGCCGTGGTCGCCTCGGCGACCTTCAGGTCGGCCAGACGCAGGGCTTCCTTTGCTTTTTCCTCTTCGGCCAATATTTCCTGCCAGCGCAGATGATAGAGCGTTGCTTCTGTTGCGCGGATGTCGGAGGAAAGATTGCGATAACGGCTGGCTTGACGGGCCTGACGCTTGAGTCCCTCAAGCTGGGTCGATATTTGCGCCATGATGTCTTCAAGGCGCTCAAGATTGGCCTCAGCGGCCTTCAGACGCAATTCCGCCTCATGACGGCGACTATGCAGCCCGGAGATGCCTGCGGCTTCTTCCAAGAGGCCACGGCGCTGTGTCGGCTTCTGGCTGATGATCTCGCCAATGCGCCCCTGCCCCACCATCGACGGCGAGCGGGAGCCTGTGGAGGCATCGGCAAACAGCAGCTGGATATCGCGCGCGCGCGCATCCTTGCCATTGATGCGATAATTGGAGCCACTCTCGCGCTCGATGCGGCGGGAAATTTCCAGCTCGTCGCTATCGTTGAAACCGGCAGGTGCGGTGCGATCGCTGTTGTCGAGATGAACGGTCACCTCGGCGGTGTTGCGTGCCGGCCGGTTGGTGGAGCCAGCAAAGATGACGTCATCCATGCCGGAGGCGCGCATATTCTTGTAGCTGTTCTCGCCCATGACCCAGCGCAGGGATTCCACCAGATTGGACTTGCCGCAACCATTGGGCCCGACAACACCGGTGAGCCCCGTCTCGATAATAAAATCCATCGGCTCCACGAAGGATTTGAAGCCCAATAGGCGCAGCTTGGTGAATTTCATCGCCTAGCCCCCTGAAGGACGGCGAGGGGGAGTAGCAGACTATTCAACGCAAAAGGGCGCTGCCCTTGCCCCAGCATGCTCGGCATGGAAGGGGAAAAGGCAGGCGCCCTGAAAGGGTCGGCGGGGGATTCCCCGCCAACGGATATCAAATTACAGCAATGGCTCCAAAATCTTGTCGAATTCGTCACTCGACAGGGCTCCGATATGCTTTTCACCATTCACAAAGAAGGTTGGCGTTGAATTGATTCCGAATTCTTTCTGTCCACGTTCACGTACTGCTTCGATGTCGTCCAGCAATTTATCGTCAGAAACGGCTTTCTCGAAGCTTTCCTGTGAAAAACCGGCCAATTTGGCAAAACGCTGAAGGTTGCCTACAGGATCATCGGTGAAGGCCCAGTTGCGCTGCTGGCTGAGCAAAAGATCGATCATGGCCGTTGCCTTGCCACCGGGCGTCCGGCGGGCCAGCATGGCGCCTGCGGTTGCCAGCGGATCAAGCGGGAATTCACGCAGAATGAAGCGCATCTTGCCGGTGTCGATATATTTTTCCTTGAGATATTTGTAGGTCGTGCCATGGAAATGAGCGCAATGGCTACAGGTCATTGAAAAATATTCAATAATAGTAATGGGTGCATCTTCCTGCCCTACAGCAATGTCTTCCAGATCGCCGGTTTTCTTGAGCATTTCCTCAAGAGGGTAGGTTTCAGCGGCTGCGGGTGCGGCCATTGCAAGGGGAAGTCCTGCCAGGGCAACGAAGCCTGCGGTTGCTTTTGCGCCGGTTATCAGAAATTTTCTACGGTTCAAAGCCATGATTTATTTCCTTAAGGGTTGCGTTTTGGTCGTTGGGGACATTTGCCAGCATCATAGCGAGAATGCCCCGGCAGTCCTGTTACAGAGATACCCTATCCAATCACATTTTGGCGATGAGAGGGCAAGGCGCGACAAAATGCCGTTCGTTACAAATTTGTAATTTTCAACATTTCGAAAATTGCCAATAAATTCTATAGTTTACGCGCTACAACGAAGCGCGTTTCCGCAGCCTTTGGGAAGGTACAAGACTCCAGAATCTCGAAGCCCTGATCCACCATTACAGCTTCAAGGCGTGCAGCTGAAATATAGCTCACATGGGGAGCCTTGCCCAGCCATTGCATGATCGTGATCGGAATACGCAGCAGGCTATACCGCCCGGCAAGGCACCCTGTTTTGGAGATAAGCACACCTCCGGGCTTCAACAGCTGGTTCATATGCTTAATGCCAGCGGGTATATCTTCCAACAGATGCATGAAATTGAAGGCCCAGATGCAGTCATAGGGGGCATTGGCGGCCAGTGCTTCGTCATACATGTCCGCATGCACGAACTCGACATTCTCCACCTTTTGCTCTTTGGCCTTTTCCCTGCCGATTTCCACCAGACGGGACGACAGATCGCTGGCCCAGATATGGCCGACATGTCTGGACAGGAGCAAGGCGGTCGAGCCAGATCCACAGCCCAGTTCCAGAACAGTGTCATCGGAATGGAGGTAAAGGCGCGTGCGCTCAAGCGTCTTTGAATAGGCATCCATATTCTTGATGGGCTTGGCGGCGTAATCGCTGGCCATCTTGTCCCAGAACTGCTCCGACGTCGGCATTGTTGGCTTCCCCTTGTTGTTGGGCCTCGCTTCTTTGGCGTGATGATTTCAATTGCTGCCCTCAATAGAATAGATGGTACTACTTAGAGGGAAAGTAAACAGCCTGCATTACAAGAAAAGGTGCGCCTTGTGTGGCGCACCTCTTGTCTGGTCAATATTATTGGTCTTTTTGCATTTCAGGCAGGCTGAGCTTGCTATTTGGCCGCAACGCTTACTTCGATATTGTTACGGGTAGCGTTGGAATATGGGCAGACCTGATGGGCCTTCTCTACCAGCTTGGTGGCCGTTTCCGCGTCAACACCCTTGAGATCTGCAACCAGATCCACTTTCAGCGAGAATCCTTCGCCGTTGTCGTTGTTACCGATACCGACCTCGGCAGTAATGGTCGGATCTGTCAGTGTCACCTTCTCCTGTGAGGCAATCAGCTTTACGGCGCTGAGAAAACAGGCTGCATAACCCGCTGCAAACATCTGCTCAGGGTTGGTGCCGTTGCCACCAGCGCCGCCAAGCTCTTTTGGTGTGACAAGGGTGACGTTGAGCAGGCCATCTTCAGATTTGGCGGAGCCTTCACGGCCTCCGGTGGCTGTTGCGCTTGTGCTGTAAAGAACTTTCATAGCTGTTTCCTCTCCTATGGTTTGTGTCGCAATTCATCGGTCAGATGCACTCAATTTAGTTATTGCGATAATTATTTTCAAGTAGCACATAGGTCTAAGCCAGACGGTATCGGGCTTTTTCTAAAGATTGGGGGACGAGCTAGTTTTGGGCTTTCAGCAGATTCTTGCGCAAGACTTCCAGCTTTGCTTTCAGCTCCACAAGCTCCGGAATCGGCATACCGCAGGCTTCGGCCACACAGGGGCCAACCTTGGCAGCCTCTGTGCGCAGCTCCTTGCCCTTCTCCGTCAGGCGGATGTTGAGGGCACGCTCATCCTTTTCATCGCGGACGCGTTCGACCAGTCCATCCTGTTCAAGGCGCTTGAGTACAGGGGTCAAGGCGCCCGACTTCTGGCCAAGCTTTGTGCCGATATCCTTCAGGCTCACGCCGTCATGTTCCCACAGGATCAACATGATCAGATATTGCGGATAGGTCAGCCCAAGTGGCTCCAGCAAAGGCTTGTAAAGCTGGGTCATGGCCAGAGAGGCCGAATAGAGCGAGAAGCAGAGTTGCCTGTCGAGAGGCATGATATCGGTCATGATGTATTCCTGAATTGGTTATCGCGCAAGGTAATCGCTCCAAAACAGAAACACAAGGTCGCCTTAAGTGGGTCTCGGGCTTCTGGCGTGCCTAGTTGCGCGCCAGCACTGCGTGGCCGAGACGACGCAAAGCTTCTGCCATCTTGTCGTCCTTAACCCCTTCGATCTGATGTTCGAGCGCATCGGCTTCCGTAAGGGTCAAAGGGCGGAGCGGGTCCGGGCGCTTTGGAGTTTTGGCATTGACCGGGCGCTGCAATATCTGGATTCGATCAATCGCCGGATAGCCGAAATAGGCGTTGACGCGCTGGATTATGGTTGCCTGCTCATGCTGAAGAAAAACCGACTGGGCTCCTTCGCAATGCAGAACCAGCGTACCCGGTTTGAAGCCTTGCGCCTCATCGCGACGCGGCCAGCGAATGCGTTCGGGCTCGGTGCATTCGGCAAATTGTGGTCCGACGATTTCGCCCCAGAAGCGCAGAATATCAGAGGAGGCAAAGCCCTGTTTGCGGCAAAGCGGCGTCAGGGTCGACCCTATCACGTCGCGCAGTTGCACCGCTCCCTTTTTGCGGAAGCCTGTCTGGGCAGTCTTTTTCAGCCGTGTATCAACGGCACTGCTTTTGCTGTCTTGTTTCTTCTTCATGCCAACAGCCGATCCTGTTTATCCGACTGATCAACCAACGGCACCCGATACCGGCATTCCTGCCAAACAAAAAGGGTGCTGCTTATTATTTAAGCTGATTTGCAGAGTTAATCCAGATTAACTACGCAAGATTAATGAGATAGAGTAAAGATTGCGGCAAATTTGCGATTCTTTTCATGCAGTTGGCCGCTTTCCATAAAGAAAAATCAGTAGAGCTTCAACTTGTGCATGATTTCCCATAGTAATCCCCAAGAAGGGCGGGAAAAGGCTGATTGCGCCCCCTTTCAGCTCCAAAGCACGAGACAGGCCTCGAAGAACTTCCGTTAACCTTTTGTTATCTATAAATTTTCGACTCCGGTTTGGGCATTGGATCAATTTGCGCAAAAATGCACAAGTTGACGCTTTTGCTTAACCGCTGGTTTACCATGATGGCTCAGGATAGCCATGTCGGAAGTGTGATCGCGTTTTGATCATTCAAGATATTTCCAATCTGGTCGCTGCCTTACAGGTGGTCAGATCGGGTGTCACTCCGGCAGTTTGCAGCATTGCCGCCGATGTCAAAATCGCGGGATTTGCTCTTGGGTGTAATTCAGTTGAGTAGAGTATGCGTATGCGTTCGAATGTATCCCTACGGTCGGATTTCGACCAGACCGAAGCCGGCCTCGCCGATAGGCTTGATACCATCATGAAGGGCGACTGCGTTGCCCAACTGGAAAAACTTCCCAAACATTCCGTTGACGCGATTTTCGCCGATCCGCCCTATAATCTTCAGCTGGGTGGCGGCTTGACCCGTCCGGACCAGTCCGAGGTGGACGGGGTGACCGATGCATGGGATCAGTTTGAAAGCTTCGAGGCCTATGATGCCTTTACCCGTGCCTGGCTTCTGGCCTGCAAGCGCGTCCTGAAGCCGAACGGCACCATCTGGGTCATTGGCTCCTATCACAATATTTTCCGCGTTGGCGCGATCATGCAGGACATCAATTTCTGGCTCCTGAATGATGTGGTCTGGATGAAGACCAACCCGATGCCGAATTTCCGCGGCAAGCGCTTTACCAATGCGCATGAAACCATGATCTGGGCGAGCCGCGACAAGAGTTCCAAATATACCTTCAATTATGAAGCGCTGAAGGCCTTCAATGATGACGTGCAAATGCGCTCTGACTGGACGCTGCCGATCTGCACCGGTCATGAACGTCTCAAGGGCGACGATGGCAAGAAGGTGCATCCGACCCAGAAGCCGGAAAGCCTGCTCTATCGCGTGCTTTTGTCTTCGACCAATCCGGGCGACGTTGTGCTCGATCCCTTCTTCGGAACCGGCACCACGGGCGCTGTGGCGAAGAAGCTGGGCCGCCACTTCATCGGCGTCGAGCGCGACCGTGATTATATCGCAGCCGCTCAGGCCCGCATTGATGCGGTCGAGCCTGTGGATCTGGATGCGCTCAAAACCACCCAGAGCAAGCGTGCAGCGCCGCGCATTCCGTTTGGCCGTCTGCTGGAAGAAGGCCTGCTCAAACCGGGTGTAGAGCTCACCGACAAGCGCGGCAAATTCTCCGCCATGGTACGCGCCGATGGCTCGCTGGTCTCGGGCAGCCATACCGGCTCCATTCACAAGGTAGGGGCGCTGGTACAGGGGCTGGATGCCTGCAACGGCTGGACCTACTGGCATTTTGACAAGGATGGAGCGCAGGAGCCGATTGATAGCCTACGCCAGATCATTCGCGACGCAGCCTGAGGGTGCTGCGTAACAGGCGGCTTGTTTAGCCGCCCGTCGAATTTAACCGAGGAGATGTTCGAAGTTCCGGTTTTTCGGTGAAATCCATTCAAGATCCACCGTCGCCTGCCTGATGTTTTGCGTAGCAGGTGACCACGGCTTGATCTGACCCAATTGCGACCTCAGACATTTCACCCACCTGAAGGCGACCCGATGGTCGCCTTTTTATTTGGGGTTTATGGGGGGCTGTCAGATGCGCTTCTCAAAGAACAGATCCGGATAGGGATCTTCATTAAAGCGCTCAATCTCGGTCCAGCCGAGTTTGTGATACATGGCCACGGCGTCGCTGAGCACGCTGTTGGTATCCAGCCGCAGACATTTTATGCCAAGGCTTTTCGCCTCATTCTCCGCCTCGGTCATCATGCGCTGGGCCAGCCCCATGCCACGGGCTGAAGGGACGATCCAGAGCCGCTTCAACTCCGCATAGCCCTTGTCCGTTCCCTTAAGGCCAATGCAGCCGATGGGCATGCCATCCAGCATGGCCAAAAGGAAGGCGCCGCGCGGATGCTCCATGTCGCATGCTTCCGGGTCGGCCGAGAGGTTGACGTCGAAGCCGCTCTTCAGCTTCCGCCCCAGTTCTTCATAATAGGCTTCAAGGCACACCACCGCGCGGGGGTCCAGCGGCGAAACACGCTCTATCACCGTGCGCTCGAAGCCAAGTGCCGTGGCCACCACATCCATGGCCTGCAGCAGCACTTCCGGATGCGGATGGCGGGCCACGATATCGGCGGCCTGCTTATCCGAGAGAGCCTCATAGGCGGCGAATTCCTCCTCGCCAGCCTTGGTCAACATGGCTATCCGGCGACGGGCATCACTTTCGCTGGCTGACACGGTGATCAACCCTTCGTCCTCCAAGCCGCGCAGAATACGGCTCATCAGCCCGGAATCGAGCCGCAAGTAATTTCGGATTTCAGCAATATCCGTGATCCCGCGACCAATGGCGTTGAGCACACGGGCAGGCCCCAGTGGGCGCCCTCTCCCCAAAAAGGATGCATCAAGCACCCCTGCTTCCGTGGTGACGGCGCGATGAAACCTGCGTGTGCGGGCAACTGGATCTGTCAGCATCCCGATGACTCCCTTGCTAACTTGTCTTTTGGCTCTCCCTTGGCGAGGGCAGCCTTATCAGGCATTTCAATTTATCTGACTTTAGTCAGAAAATAATCTAAAGACAATTACGGCTTTTACGATCCCACGGATTTTTTACAGCCACGCAGCAGCGCATCGGAGAGCCCTAGAGCCCTTTGCCTCTGCCTTCCGGACCAGAATAGTCGCGTTCGATCTTGGCCACACGCAGTTCGTAATGGGCATACCAATCCTTGATCCCGAGGCGCTGGGCGGCCAGATGTTCGGCATTGCGCTTCCAGTCAAGGATGCTTTGCTCATCTTTCCAGTAAGAAACGGTGATGCCGAAGAGCGCGCCATCGCGGGTGCTTTCCGCCCCGAGACACCCGGGCTGTTCAAGGGCGAGTTTATACATGGCATCGCCCATCGCCTCATAGCCTTCATGCTCATCCCTGAGCTGGTTGGAGAAGATCACGGCAAAATAGGGCGGCTTGGGCGTTTTGGCGAAACGGTCTGGCATGCAAGATCCTTTCAACAGGCAGGAAGGCGGAAGAGCGTGGTATTTTCCCCGCAAAAAGAGGACCAATAGGGCTACTCATCAGGCACCGATTGATTTGCGCATGGTGATGGAGGTGACGCGATCATAACCCGGATGGGCGGTCTCAGCGGTTTTGGTGAAGCCAAGCGCAGCGAAGATCCGGTGATTTTTAATCAGCTCGATGCGGGTTTGCAATTCCAGTGTGTGATAGCCCAGCGCAAGCGCTCTCTGCGTGGCAATCTCAACCAGCTGCGCGCCAAGCCCCTGCCCGCGTGCTTCAGAAGCAACCGCCAGCTTGCCCAGATAAAGGCAATCGGGCTTTCTGGTGAGAAAGACACAGGCTTTCACCGGAGCACCGATGGACCAGACCTCGCCGCTCTCGCATTGGCGGGCGATATCGGCGATGGTCAGCGCCAGCATGGAGCTGGGCGGATCAATGCGCCCGTCCATATAGGCAAAGCTCTTCTGGATCAGAGCCAGCATATCGGCCAGCACCGGATCATCCGCTTGACGCTGCCTTGCTCCCTTTATCATGGAACAAACTCCACGACCTTTCGAAAGATGGTCGGTAAAGCTTCGCCCTTGATGCTTTGCGGTGTTGACCACCACCCTTCTGGCGTGGGCCTCGCCTCATCGCTTGCTGCTTCATAGATTTCCAGCAAAAGATGAAAGTGGGTGAAGGTATGGGTTACCTGCCCTGTCTTCTTTTTGAATGCGAGCCCGTCAGGTGCCTTTTCAAGCGCAGTTGCAGGGTCGAATCCCTCACCAGCCTTTTTGTCAAACCAGTCAGTGGTTGGCACGGCTGCCATTGAAGCCAACAGGCCCTTGTCCGGTCGCTTGATCAGCCAGAGAGCCCCATCGCCGCGCCGGATAAGAAAGGCCGCGCCGCGACGGGTCGGTTTTTCCTTCTTGGGTGCTTTCACCGGATAACGCTCCATATCGCCAACGGCTTCAGCGGCACAAGCACCGGTAAAGGGACAAAGGGCACAGGCCGGCTTTTTGGGGCTGCACAGGCTGGCCCCCAGATCCATCATGGCTTGCGCGAAATCCCCCGGACGCTCTTGTGGGGTGAGGTCCCCCATCCTCTGCTTGATCGGCTTCTTGGCGGCGGGCAGCGCTTCGTCTATGCGATAAAGCCGCGCGATGATGCGCTCAATATTGCCATCGACCACGGCCACCGGTTCATCAAAGGCAATGGCAGCAATGGCCGCAGCGGTATAATCGCCAATGCCGGGCAGAGATTTCAGCTCGGGGACTGTTTCGGGGAAGCGTCCGCCATACTCGTCCACCACGGTGCGGGCGCATTTGTGCAGATTACGGGCACGGGAATAATATCCAAGCCCTGCCCACGCCTTCAGGATGTCGTCTTCATCGGCGGATGCCAGATCAGTAACCGTGGGCCAGCGCGCAAGAAAAGCAGTAAAATAGTCTTTCACCGCTCCCACCGTTGTCTGCTGGAGCATGATTTCGCTCAGCCAGACTTGATAAGGCTCAGGCAAAACGCCAAGCGCAGCATCCGCCGGCGAGGTACGCCAGGGCAACGTGCGGTGATGTCTGTCATACCAATCAAGAAGCAGGGATGCATCTGCGGCGGCAGTCTCTTTGCAGGCAAGATCGGTCACAATGGTCTTATCATCCAACGCGGTCTGGTCCTTTATATGGTCCATATATGGTCAGTGCGGGCTCGCCCCACTCATGCAACGGCCGTTCATGCCAAGTGGCACTATCCGGCGCTCTGCCAAGGAAGAATGGATAAATGGCGTCGAGCGGCTAGAATCGGGCCGAAATGCAGTGTGCTCACCAGACAGCATGAAATCAAGCCTCATGCCCAAGGACGCCAGCAGGCCATACAACGGCAGCCTTCTGAAGGAACGAATGCAATGCACAGACTATATTTTCTTCTTTTTTCAGTAATTTTACTTGATAAAAAGAAGGTAATTTTCTGAAATTTACCTCATTATTTAAAAACAGAACAAAAAGAAACAAACATACATTCGAATACTCACACAATTACACATTCTTTAACTTATATATTGCTTACTAGTTTACGTTTCTCAATCAGCCACATTCCTTTTTGAAGTATAAGTGAATGTGCTTACCTACCCTCCAGGATTAGGCCATGTCCACCAAACAGCTCTCATTCTTGCCAAAATGGGTGACATCCATAAAAGCAAAGATTTTTTCTATCGTTTTGCTTTCGGCTATTGGCATCGCAGCATTGGCAGTGCAGTCAGGTCTTACGTCCAGAGACGACCTGATGGCCAGCAAGGAAGCGGAACTGGCGCATCTAATAGAATCAGCCACCAACATTGCCGAAAAATTCAATGAGCAGGCAAAAAGCGGGCAGCTGTCGCAAGAAGAGGCCCAGCAGCGCGCCAAAGAAGCCATCTCCATGATGAGCTATAATGGGGGTGACTATTTTTTCATTCTCGACACCAGCGGTCACATGCTGATGCACCCGGTTAATCCGGATCTGGTTGGCAAGGATGTATCGGGCACCAAAGACCGGAACGGCACTTACACCACCCGCAGCTTTATCCAGATCGCTCGGGAGCAAGGGGCCGGCGCACTTGAATATGTCTGGCCCAAACCGGGGGAAACAGACGCCACTCCTAAAATGTCCTATGCAGAAATGTTTGCTCCATGGGGCTGGATTGTGGTGACCGGGGTCTATATCGACGATGTGAACACGATTTATCAGAACAATATCCAGAAGCTGCTGCTTTCCGCCGGAATGATCGCACTGATCATTGTCGTGCTGTCCGCAATCACTGCCTTTTCCATTACCAAACCACTTGGCAAGGCCGTGAACACGACCCGCAAGCTTGCTGACGGCGATCTCAATGTCGATATTCCGAACACCGAGCGCGGAGACGAGATCGGAGCACTTGGTCGTGCCCTGATTGTCTTTCGTGATGGCGCAAGACAGACAAAGGCCATGGAACGGGAGCAAGCCGAGCAGAAGCAGCAAAACGAAGAACAACAGCGCCAGATGCTGCTCGACATGGCGGACCGTTTTGACAGCTCTGTCAGCCAGATCATCAAGACGGTAGCTCATGCTGCCACCGGATTTGGCCACCAGACAGAACAACTCGCCACCCGCTCCAAAGAGAATAGTGATCGCGTCAAATCAATCTCGGAAGCCATGGCTGCTTCAAGCAGCAATGTGCAGACCGTTGCGGGCGCTTCGGAAGAGATGACCACATCTATTGCGGAAATCGCCTGCCAGATCGACGAGACCAACAATTATTCCCGCACAGCTGTGAACGAGGTGCAGAAGGCCACCAGCGTGATCGGTTCCCTCTCGCAATCGTCCAAGGCCATCGGCCAGATTGTAGGCCTCATCAAGGATATCGCCGAACAAACCAACTTGCTGGCGCTCAACGCGACCATCGAGGCCGCACGCGCTGGCGAAGCAGGACGCGGCTTTGCAGTGGTTGCTGCCGAGGTCAAGGATCTTGCCTCCCAGACAGGAAAGGCAACCGAAGAGATTGCTGAGCAGATCAATACCATCCAACACACCATCTCAGATGCTGTGGTCGCAATTGAGCATGTGGATGGCACGATTGGTCAGCTCAACCGCATTTCCAGCACCATCGCTTCGGCTGTCGAGCAACAGGGCGCTGCATCGCAGGAAATCAGCTGCAGCATTTCCGAAGCAGCCCAGAATAGCCTTCAGGTGACGGACAATGCCGAAGCACTCAACAATCTGGCCATGGAGAATGATCAGGCTGCTGACGACATGTCGATCCATGCCGCCGATTTGGAAACCCAGATTGCCAATCTCTCGAAACAGGTTGATGCGTTCCTCTCAACCATTCGCGAGCAGAACCGACAAAATGGCGTGAAGGCTGCTTGACCGGCAGCCTCCAACTTTGCCCTTCAAGCGCGAATAAACAAAGCCCCCGCCGATCTTAAGGGATCAATGACGGGGGCTTTTTATTCATAAAGGGCAATCGATCAGGATCTTGTCAGGCAGATAGATCCACGCTGGAGCCTTCTTCATCCACGGGCGCTTTCATCGCGGCTTCATATTCCTTGGTCAGATGGAGCATATAGTCGATAAAATTCTGCTTGCCCTCGTTGTTCGATACTTCTGACACAATCTGGGAAAAAACATCCTCGTTGATGGGAGAGCCACCCATCAGCAGAGCCATCGGATTGGTCGCGCTGCCCTGCCCAATTTCCAATTTCATCTGATCGAGATAGGTCATGAATTCCTTCTCGGTCAGCTTGCCATCACCGAAGCTGTCGGCGGTTTCGAAATTCTTGCGGCTGAGAATGGGAACATTCTGCGCTTCGTCGACATTCAGATCGCCGGATTTATCCAGATCATACTTCTCGATCATCATGTCGACAGCATCGGCGTTACTGATGCGGAAGATGGGCATGTAGCTTGATGCACCGCTGATCATGGCCCCACTCCTCTCATCGACGTTCTCCCCTCACCGGGCTGATTTGCCCTCATTGGCAGGTTTTGCGTATGGTTAGCCTTCATGGTTAATGAATTTACCGAAACATGGTTAACGCCCGGTTTAATTTTAATCCGCAGCAACATTCTTCAAAAAACGGACACATTTACAGTGTTCGCATGCGTTGCTTCCACAGGCCTTTAAGCGAAGAAATTTCTATTATTTAATTCTTTAACTGGATATTGGTCGCCAAGGGTCTTATGTCTAGAATAAGTATAGTCACACAATTGTAATCATCACCGCGGGGTCACCATGCATTCTTTATCAACGACTTTGCCAGCTTCCCTTCAGGCGATCTCGCCTGCCTCAAGTCTCATCAAGGGCGAAGGCAAGGATATGCTCGAAAGTTACGGGCTCGATAAGGATCAGGTGAGGCAGGTTTTGGCCGATACCGTGCATGGCGCTGATGACGGCGAACTTTTTTTCGAACAGACGCAATCGGAAAGCCTCGTCTTTGACAACGGACGGCTCAAAAGCTCCGCCTTTGACACCGGACAGGGCTTTGGCCTGCGCGCGGTTGCAGGCGAAATGGCCGGCTATGCCCATTCGGGCGAGCTCAATATGGGCGCTATCCGGCGGGCGGCAGACTCTGTGCGTGGTGTCGCCGATGGCTATGAAGGCGTGTGGGACATGGCCCCTCCCAAAGCCAACCACACCATCTATCGCGGGTTTAACCCGGTGGATGACCTGACGCTTGGCAAGAAGATCGCCCTTCTGGAAGAAATCGACGCCTATGCCCGCGAAAAAGATCCGCGCGTTCGGCAGGTTTCCGCTTCGTTGGTTGGCAACTGGCGTCGTGTTGGCATTCTACGCCCGAACGGGCAGTGGTTTGAAGACGTGCGCCCGCTGGTGCGGCTCAATGTGTCCGTTGTCGTGGGCGAAGGTGACCGCAAGGAGGCCGGCAGCCACGGCTTTGGTGGGCGCAACAGTTATGAATTCTTTCTTGAGGCCAATGGCCTTGAAGGCGGTTGGCGCAACGCCACCGATGAAGCCATCCGGCAGGCTCTGGTCAATCTAGAAGCCGTTGCCGCTCCGGCTGGCGAGCTGGATGTGGTGCTTGGCCCCGGCTGGCCCGGCGTGCTGCTGCATGAAGCCGTAGGCCATGGCCTAGAAGGTGACTTCAACCGGCGCAAGAGCTCGGCCTTTTCCGAACTGATGGGCCAGCAGGTCGCCGCCAAGGGAGTAACGGTGGTGGATGATGGCACCATTCGCGGCAAGCGCGGCTCGCTCAATATCGATGACGAAGGCACCCCTTCCCAGCGCACAACGCTGATTGAGGATGGCATTCTGGTTGGCTACATGCAGGACCGGCAGAATGGTCGCCTGATGGGCACCAGCTCGACCGGCAACGGGCGCCGTCAGTCCTATGCACATCTGCCCATGCCACGCATGACCAACACGATCATGGAAGCGGGCGAGCATGCCCCCGAAGAGATTGTCAAGTCCGTCAAGAACGGCATTTATGCAGTCAATTTCGGCGGCGGTCAGGTGGATATTACATCGGGCAAGTTCGTCTTCTCCTGCACGGAAGCCTATCTCATTGAAGATGGCAAGGTGGGCGCACCGGTCAAAGGTGCAACCCTTATTGGCAATGGGCCGGAAGCCATGAAGCGCATTTCCATGATCGGCAACGACATGGAACTGGATACCGGCATCGGCACGTGCGGCAAGCAGGGCCAAGGCGTGCCGGTGGGCGTTGGTCAGCCCACACTCAGAATTGACGGCATTACGGTTGGCGGCACACGCACCTGACTGCCTGATAGAGAGACATGATGCAGGATCTGGCGTGCAGGCCGCGCAGAATGCGGCCTCACTCGTCTTGAAAGCCTGTTTAAGTGCCGTTCATTGGCCTCTTTTCAATGAACAATCCTATATGCATATGCGTTGAATATCGTCCGCGCTCGACACATGCAGCCTTTTCACCAAGGCTTCATGCCGGACGATGGTCATCATATCTCTTCAAACACCGCCGAGCCGGGAAGGCTCCGCTCACAATAAAGAACGCCAATGGACCTAGACTATCCTCGCCTCATTTCGATTTTTGTCAGTTTTTTCGCTGTTGTAGACCCAATCGGGACAATTCCCGTTTTCATGGCAGTGACGTCGGGCATGGATGGGCGAGAGCGTCGACAGGTCATCATCAAGGCCTGCACAGTGGCTGCTGCCGTTCTCTGTTTCTTTGTCATTGCAGGGGAAGTCATTCTGACCTCTCTTGGCATTCCGCTGCCAGCCTTTCAGATTTCCGGTGCCATCGTGCTGTTCCTGTTTGCGCTGACGATGATCTTTGGCGCAGGCAAGCCAGAGGCGGAGCTGGAACTCAAAAACGCCCACGATCTGGCCTTCTACCCGCTGGCAATTCCCTCCATAGCGAGCCCCGGAGCGATGTTGGCTGCGGTGTTGCTGACGGAAAACTCGAAATTTCCCATTACCCAACAGATGATTACAACAGGGCTCATGCTTAGCGTCATTCTGATCACCGCCGCCCTCCTACTGGTGGCAAGCTATGCGCAGAAGGTGATCGGCAGAAATGGCGCCAGTGTGATCAGTCGTGTGATGGGCATGCTGCTGGCCGCAGTCGCCATGGAAAATGCCCTCTCCGGCCTCAAGGACTATTTCGGCATTTAGGCTGACAAGAGCTCAACGATGGAATGAATATCCGGCTTCTCGGGTTTGGCCCGGTTCACCTGTGACTGCGGCTCCAAACAAAAAGGAGCGCAGTGATAAACCGCACTCCCTTGGGCTCTTGTTTGAAATCTTTTGCTGCCTTGGCGCCGTCAGGCTGCCGAAACATCCGCAAGGAATTTTTCGATATTCTTCTTGAGAGAGTCAGCGCTCTTGTTGAGTTCGCCAGAGGCGCCTTTGACAAGATGCGCGGATTCTGTCGTCTGGGCCGTTTTCTCGGACACCATATGCATGTTGCTGGAAGCAGAGTGCGTGCTGTCTGCTGCCTGCTGGACGTTGGTGGCAATCTCGCCCGTTGCCGCGCCCTGCTGTTCCACAGCCGTTGCAATCGCCGAGGTATAGCCGTCCACTTCTTCCATGACGCGAGCAATCTTGGCAATAGAATCCACCGTTTCACCGCTTGATGTCTGGATGGCGTTGATCAGGCTACTGATTTCCTCTGTCGCCTTGGAAGTCTGGGTCGCAAGTTCCTTGACTTCAGCTGCCACAACAGCAAAGCCCTTGCCAGCTTCTCCGGCACGTGCTGCTTCGATGGTGGCGTTAAGGGCCAGTAGGTTGGTCTGTTCGGCAATGGCCTGAATAAGGCTAACCACCTCGCCGATCTTGCGGGAGGCATCATCCAGTTCGGCGACCTTGCCGTTGGAGATCTTGGTATCCTCGGTCGCAACGGCCACGACTTCTTTACTACGGACAGCCTGCTGCATGATTTCGTTGATGGAAGCGGTTAATTCTTCGGCGGCAGATGCCACAGAATGGACGTTGGCAGACGCATCCTGACTGGATGCCGAAGCCTGCGAAGAGCTGTCTTCTGTCTGGCTGGCAATTTCTTCCAGCTTATCCGCAGCCTGCTCCATTTCGTCGATCTGGACAGCTACGGCGCCAAGATTCTGCCCGACGCTTTCCCGGAACATGATAATCAGCTCCGCAATACGCTCGGCTTTGCGAATGCTCTCTGCATTATTCTCTTTTTCCAGTTCGGCAAGACGCTGCCGTTCAATTGCCCCTACGCGGAAGCCCTCAACGGCCCGGCTCATGGCCCCCACTTCGTCATTGCGGTTCTGCCCGGCAACTTCAATGTCGAGATTGTTGTCGCCAATGGCAACAATATCCTGATTGAGAAGAGAAATGGGCCGCGCAATCGAACGGGCAAGGAAAAAGCCGAAGCCACCGGCAACAGCGACCAGCAACAAGGCGATCAGGCCGGAAATCGTGGCAGCTTTCCAGAAGGCCTGCTGGACATCTTCCAACAGCACGCCAGAGCCGAGAATCCAGCCCCAAGCGCGAAAATTCTTGACGAAGGAAATCTTGTCATGAAAGACACCATTCTTATCATCCCAAACATAATCTACATAAGCTTCGCCATTCTGCGTTGCCTTTTCGATAAATTCTCTGACGTGATATTTGCCGTTGCCGTCCTGAGCCTGCATCAAGTTGGTATTTTCGCTTTGCGGCTTGGCCGGGTGAACAAGATTCGTGCCGGTCTCATCATAGACAAAAACATAGTCCTTGCCTTGATATTTCATGCCTCGAAGAGCAGTCTTGGCTCTGAGCTGGGCTTCTTCTTCAGTCAATTCGCCGCTTTGGGTTTTCTTGTAGAAGGTATCTGCAACATTATAGGCGGCATCGACGACACTCTGAATTTCATGGCGTTTAAAGCCATTCAGGTTGGTATCCAGATTTACCAGCTGGTAGCCCAGCAAAACCAAAAAGGACAAAACAAAGAAGGCGACGAGCGCATATAGGCGGCTCGAAATACTGCGAAAAAGGCGGGACATTTAGGTAGGCTCCGGTGCGGGGTCTTCTTAAAATTCATTATGTTTCCGTAATCTTTCTACATTTCGGGTTAGAAAAAGGTAAATTTTTCCCCTTCACTTTTCCTAATCACGGCGATTTTACTCACTCAGACGCAGACATTTTGTCACAGACATCGAGCTTTATTCTTTTCAACCATTCTCCGGAGCGAAAATGTCTGGCGTTTCTCAAGCATGGACACTGGCAAATGGTGAAACATCCTCTCGATCATCTGATTGAACAGCGCATTCAGGAAGCACTGGACAATGGAGATCTTTCCAATCTGCCCAACGCAGGGCAGCCCCTCTCTGATCTTGACCTCTCTGAGGATGATCTGCTGGCGCGCGTGGTGCGCGAACAAGGCGGCAAACCGGCCTATGTGTTGCTGAATGGCAAGCTGCAAGCGCTGCTCAAGCGCCTTGACCAAGTCAAGGATCCACTCAGACATAAGGCTCTGGAGCAACAGATCGCGGACATGCGCACCCAAATGGCCATCGAAAAGGAACGCGGATAGGCCGCACCCGCCCAAAATAGCTAACTGCGCTCGTCATTGTGAGGGGAGCAGACGGTGTCGAGAAGACGGCGAGGCTGCCCCTCTCGTTCTTTTATGCCCAATTGCCCGAAGGGATTGCCAAGGAGTGATTGCAATTTCGCAAAGCGTCCTCTACAAGGGGGCCTCACCCCGTGACATGGTTGGCCGATGGAGCAGCTTGCGTCTGAGCAAGAGAGCTGCGAGGGGAAAAGGCTTCAAGACGCGGGAATCAATTTACGAAGGCCAGAGCTCTGCTGGCAAGGACTTCCTGGAAAGCCTATTATGACAAATTTCGAAAGCGTGCATCCCGTGCTCGCCACAGCCTTGACCCATCATGGCTATGATCATCTTACCTCTGTACAGCAAGCTGTCATCGAAGCCGATGTGAAGGGCCGCGACCTTCTGGTGTCCGCCCAGACCGGCTCTGGCAAAACAGTTGCCTTCGGGTTGGGCATGGCTGAAAGCCTGTTGGGGGAAGAAGGCAAGCTGCCGCGCGCTGCCGAGCCGCTGGCGCTGGTCATCGCCCCAACGCGCGAATTGGCCATGCAGGTCAAGGCCGAACTGACATGGCTTTATGCCGATTGCGGTGCGCATATCGCCTCCTGCGTTGGCGGCATGGATATTCGCCGCGAGCGCCGCGATCTCTCCCATGGCTGCCACATTCTGGTGGGCACGCCGGGCCGTCTGCGCGATCATATCGAACGCGGCTCCCTCGATCTGAAATGGCTGAAAGTTTCTGTTCTCGATGAAGCTGATGAAATGCTTGATCTGGGCTTCCGCGAAGATCTGGAATTCATCCTTTCCAACGCATCTGAAGAGCGCCAGACCTTCCTCTTCTCGGCAACCGTACCGCGCCCGATTGAAGAACTGGCCAAAACCTACCAGCGCGATGCCCTACGCATTACAACGGCAGAACAGCGCCAGCAGCACGCGGATATCGACTATCACGCCCATCTTGTTTCGCCAAAGGACAAGGAAAAGGCCGTAATCAACGTTCTGCGCTTCCACGAGTCGCCCAGCACGATGATCTTTTGCTCGACCCGCGAAATGGTGCGCCATTTGTCTGCGCGCCTTTCGAACCGTGGATTTGCCGTAGTCGCGCTTTCCGGTGAGCTTAGCCAAGCTGAACGCACCCATGCACTGCAGGCGATGCGTGATGGACGGGCTCGGGTCTGTGTGGCCACCGACGTGGCTGCACGCGGTATCGACCTACCGAACCTTGATCTTGTGATCCATGCGGATCTGCCCAACAACTCTGACGCCCTGCTGCACCGTTCGGGCCGCACGGGTCGCGCCGGACGCAAGGGCAATTGCGCCATTATCGTTCCGCACAACAAGCGCAACTTGGTCAACCGTCTCCTGAAATTCGCTCGTGTGCGCGTCAATTGGGAACCGGTGCCGAGCATCGACGATATTTTGAAAAATGATCAGGCGCGCATCTTCGAGCATCCAAAGCTGCTTGAAGTGCCAACCGGCGATGATCTGACTTTGGCCGAGAGCCTGCTGGCCACCTATGGGGCCGAACAGGTTGCCCATGCCTTCCTTGCGACCCAGCAGGCCAACTATCCTGCGCCTGAAGAGCTGATTGCCGTCAACTACAAGGAAGACACTCGCAAAGGCGTTCAGGAAAGAAACGACTTTGAAAATGGCGTTTGGTTCCGCATCAATGCCGGGCGCAAGCATCGGGCCGAGCCGCGCTGGCTGTTGCCTCTCATCTGCCGTGTCGGCGGCTTCAACAAGAAGAAGGTCGGCTTCATCCGCATTCTCGATGGCGAGACCGTGTTTGAATTGGCCCCAGATGTTGCAGACCGTTTTCAGGATGTAACCGAGGCGGAAGGCACCGGCGAGAAGAGCCTGCGCATCACCAAGATCGGCGAACGCCCCGAGCATCTGCTTAATTCTGGTGGCGGACGCGGCAAACCGCGCAGCGCCGGTGGCAAGGGACGTTTCAATGATGGTCCGCGCCCACGCCGCCGTGATGGTCGCAGCGAAGGACGCGGCCAGAATGATGGATACCGCAAGGACAAGAAGTCCCACCGTGGCAAGGGTGGAAACAAGAATTACCACCCACTCAACGACTAGGAGGCAGGCTGGTTTCAGCCTTCTTTCCCTTGTCCAATCTCTTATCCATTTCGGCCCGTGTCTTTGATCTGCGCGGGCCGATTTGCATTCTTTCCGCTCAGTTTCTCCTTCTGCTGTGGCAAAAGCATTGCTTCGGCAGCAAGGGCGAAGAGGAAGAAAGCGGCCTCCCCCTCTTTCAATATCCGCCGACATTCCCTATTTAATGGGCCTGACATTTTCCGGATGACCAACCTTTTTTCTGGGCCGACAAAGGGAACCTGACAAGGCACACCCCATTGCTACCCATTTTCATGCCTTTGCCGGATCGCACCACACCGGCGGCGACCTGGCCGGATGCCACTAAACAGGAATTTGCATGACCGAAAAGATCACGCAGCCGTCTTCGGCAGCCGCTTCCCAGCCCAAAACGGACACCTCCCAACGGGCCAAATTCGTGACCGGCTCGATTTTCCGTCATGTTGTCACCATGACGGCAACAGGCGCGGTGGGCATGATTGCCGTCTTCATGGTGGATCTGGCGAACCTGTTCTATATCTCCCTACTTGGGCAGGCGGAATTGGCAGCGGCCATTGGCTATTCAGCCACGATCATGTTCTTCAATAACTCGCTCAGCATCGGCATGATGATCGGCGGTTCTGCCATCATTGCCCGCGCGTTGGGAGAAGAGCGCAAAGAGCTTGCCAAACGGAGGGCGGGCAGCGCACTGATCGCCGTTTTCCTGATGATGATCGTGATGGCAGGGTTGGTCTTTGCCTTCATTCCCGAGCTGCTGACCTTTATCGGAGCGAAGGGAGACACCCACTCGATTGCCGTTAGCTTCCTGTCTATCGTTATCCCATCCATGCCGTTTCTTGGCATTTCGATGATGCTGGCCGGCATCATGCGCGCCAACGGAGACGCCAAGGGGTCCATGTATGTCACGCTGGCTGGCGGCTTTGCCTCGGCCATTCTCGACCCGATCTTCATTTTCGGATTCGGGCTAGGCATCGAAGGGGCGGCCATTGCCTCGGTCCTGTCCCGCTTCGTGATGATCGGCATGGGCATTCGCGGCACGCTTTTTGTCAAGCAGATCCTTGCCAAGCCAGACAGTCTGGAAGATCTTTTCAGTCAATGGCGGGTTCTGTTTCCCATAGCCATTCCTGCGATGCTGACCAATGTGGCCACTCCCGTTGGCAACGCCTATGTCACCATGTCTATCGCCGACTATGGCGATCAGGCCGTGGCTGGCTGGGCCATCATCGGACGCATCCAACCCTTGGCATGGACAGCCCTGTTTGCACTTTCAGGCTCAGTGGGGCCGATCTTCGGGCAAAATCTGGGCGCAGGACTTCATCATCGCGTCAAGCTCACCCTGCGCGACAGCATGTATTTCATTCTGGGTTATTCGCTCTTTGTGTGGTTCATCCTGTTTGTGGCGCAGGGCATGATTGTCGACATTTTCCAAGCCGAGGGTGATGCGGCCGATTTCGTGCGCTTCTTCTGTACGTGGATTGCTCCAAGCAGCATCTTCATGGGCTTCCTGTTTGTCTCCAACGCCGCCTTCAACAATCTCGGGCACCCTGCCTATTCCACGGCCTTCAACTGGGGGCGCTCAACGCTGGGGACCATCCCTACCGTTATGCTGGGCACCTATCTGGCAGGCGCGGAAGGGGCTTTGCTCGGGCAGGCCGTTGGTGCCGTCATTTTCGGGTTGATGGCGATCCTGACCTGCTTTTATGTCATCAACAAGCAACATGGTCATGGCGGTGCCGCTGACACCAACCCGGTCGAGAACTGGTACCGACGCGCGCTCTCGCCTTTCTCCTCTGGCAAGGGCAACATGTAGCCGCTGGCTTGCGAAAAAATCGCGAGCAATCTTGCAGCAAGGGCTGGTCAGAGCGTGGATTGAGCGCTAGAACAAGACAAGACGCATAAGGGAAAGGACCAAGACCATGATGATCAATCTGCCAAATTCCGGCAAGGAAGCCGTGCTGCGCTATAAAGATGCAGACTTGCAGGTCATTCATTCAGGGTCTTACGTCAGATGTGCCGTCACCGGCCGCCCCATTCCACTTGATGACCTGAAATACTGGTCGGTGGATCGTCAGGAAGCCTATATCGACTGCGAAGCATCCTTTCAGGCCGAAAAAGCCGCTGCCGCGAAAAAGGACTGACACACAGTCTGGAGCATCTCTCTAGAAACAATCTTAGCGTCGCGAGAATTTGCGGCGAACCTCAGTGAGCAGACGCGCCGCAAAGCCCTTGTCTTCAAAGCCCATATCGACCTCGATGATATGAGCCTTACTGGCCAGCTGCGCTCCGACCTCGCCCAGTTCGGCTAGACGGACGTGATCCTTGGCTGTGGTCACGATTTCGAGATTCTGCGCGGCTGCCCGATCCAGAATTTCCTGCCCTTCTTCGATGGTGAAGCTGTGGTGATCATCAAAATGAATATGATCAATCACCGCAAGATCCAGCTGATCAAGCGTGCGGTGGAACTTGTCAGGTCGGCCGATGCCGCAGAAGGCAAATATGCGGGTTCCGCCCAACAAACTGCATTTCCCCGGCAGCAAACGGGCGTTGACCGTGCCTTTTCCCAGCTTTGAGAAAAGTTGTTGCAACTGCGGTCCCTTGGATCCTTCCCCGACGATGACAAACTGATCAGCACGCCAGACCTGAGGGTGCAGCGGCGCACGCAGGGGGCCGGCAGGAAAGACAAAGCCGTTGCCAAGGCTCTGCTGCGAATCCACAATGATCAGGTTGAAATCCTTGTGCAGATAGGGGTTTTGAAAGCCGTCATCCATGATGATGATGCTGCCTTCCTGGCCACCGGAAATCTCTTCAGCCAGCTTTGCACCCGCCACCCTGTCGCGAGAGACGATCGTTGGCGCCACACGGGCCAACAGCAGGGCTTCATCGCCAACATCGGCGATGGAATGGGTAGCAGGATCAACCAGCAAAGGGCCGGGCTCCTGCCCCTTGAAGCCACGTGTTAAAAAGATGGGAGAAAGATGCTGGCCCTTGGCCACGCGCCCCAGCGTGATCGCAGTCGGCGTCTTGCCAGCCCCTCCCATCACCAGATTACCGATGCAAAGCACGGGCATATGGGCCTTGTAGAGAGCTTTCTTCTTAAAACGGGCAAGGGAAATCCGGCCGTAGACAAGGCTAACGGGATAGAGAAGCCACGCCAGAGCGTTTCGCTCTGTCCAAAAGCCGGGTGCCTTCATAGTCTGCTCTCCTGTTGCCCGATAGCCCGGCTGGCGCGTTAGCTCAAGGCGTTTCGCTATTCGCCCTGTTCAGCTCGGCATTGATCTTGAGGGGCTCAAGGAAAGGATTAAGCGCCATCATCGTCATGTCAAGAGCGCCAGAGAATGGCCGCAGGGACCGTCTGGCCAACTCGACACGCCGGTCGATTTCGGCAGAGGAGGACATGAGGCGTGCAAGGGTCTGAATAAGTTCGCGCTCATTATGCAAACATTCCGCGCCGCCGGTCTGATCCAGAGCATCGTAGATATTCTGGAAATTCTCCACACTTGGTCCATGCAGGATCGTGCAGCCCAGTCGGGCCGGTTCAATCGGGTTCTGGCCGCCATGGTCAACCAGAGAGCCACCGACAAATGCAATGCGGGACAGGCGATAGAATAGCCCCATTTCGCCAATGGTATCAGCGATATAGATATCGGTTTTAGGGAACAGATCGGGCTCTTCAGAACGGCGCTGGATGCGCGGCACGATGCCAACCAGTTCCTTCATGATATCGTCGCTGCGCTCGGGATGGCGCGGTACGATAATAGTGAGCAGATTGGGAATGCGCACCGCCATGCGACTGTGCGCCTGAGCCAGAAGCCGCTCTTCGCCCGGATGCGTGCTTGCGGCCACCCAGACCGGACGATTGCCCACGGCCATGCGCATGCGCTGGAGTTGCTCTTCATCGGCCTGAGGTGGAGGTACATCGAATTTGAGATTGCCGGTCACCTCGACCTGCGCCACGCCCAGATTGGTATAACGGTCTCTGTCTTCTTTGGTCTGAGCAAGACAGAGCGGCACATTGCCGAACATCTGCCGGAAGACCGAAGGGAACTTGGACCAGCGCCGGAATGATCGCTCAGACATGCGCCCGTTGACCACGATCATGGGGATGTCGCGATTGTTCAATTCTGACAGGATAAAGGGCCAGATTTCCGATTCCACAAACAGCGCCATATCCGGCTGCCAGAAATTGAGGAACCGATTGACATAAGGCGCAATATCAAAGGGCACGAACTGATGGAAGGCGCCACTTGGCAGGTGCTTTTGGGCGATTTGGGCCGATGTGACCGTGACAGTTGTCAACAGAACCTGAGTGCCGGTTTCCGTTATCAGATTGATAAGCGGCAGTACGGCATTGGTTTCACCCACAGAGGCCGCATGCACCCAAATGAGAGGGCCAGACGGGCGAGCGATGGAAGATTTGCCGTAGCGCTCCTTGCGACGGGCCGGAATCTCCTTGCCCTTGCGCGCGCGCAAGCCAACCAACAGCGGAGCCAAAGGGCTCGCCGCATATCCCGCCATGCGATAGGTGGAAAGTGCAAATCGTCCTGACCAGTCCATCAATTATCCGTTCTGTTTTCCTCACTATGGCCTAAACTTATGGTCCAAAAGATGGCGGCGGGGAGACAATCAACAGCTTGACCTCCCTAAAGCGAGGCCCCCCGATAAAGCTGCCGCATGCTACAAATGTCCGAGCGAATGGCCAAGCCATTTTTGCTATTATATTTTATACAACCTTGCACACTACACACAAGATTGCCCAAACATGCAAGCGTTTCCGCTCTTTTGCAAGGGGGCCTGTCCATAGAGGCTCCAAACGGTAAACAAACCTTCAGGGCATCTGACCATGCAGGCCGACACCAGACACTTTGTTGCCCATGGCGCTAGTGTTTGAGAGCTTCGTAGGCCTTGCGGGTGGTCTCATTGAGCGCAGCTTCCACCAATTGGCGCATGCGCTCCAACTCTGCCTCATCGGCCTCGTGCGACACATAGATCGGTTCGCCAATGATGAAGGCAGCCTTGCCGAAGGGCAGATTGACCGATGCCTTGTCCCAGGTATCAAGATCAATGCGCCGGGAAGAGGCATAGGCGGCCGGAATGATCGGGCGCCCGCTCAACTTGGCCAGCGTGACCACGCCGAGACCGCATTCTCTGGCGCCAGTTTTGGGCACATTGACTGTCATCACAACGCCAATGCCTTCACGCAGGCAGGACACCAGATTCTTCAGCGCTGAAATGCCGCCCTTTGTCAGCGTCTTGGAGCGATTGCGCCCGCCGGAGCCGCGCACCACATCAACGCCAAGAGCCTCTGCGGCGACACTATTGAGATGCCCATCCCCGGAGCGCGATACCAGCGCCTTGAAGGGGTCGTTCTTGCGCTTGACCAAAGGCACCATGAAATGCTGCCCATGCCAGAGCGCCACGATCGCCGGATAGTGTCCTTCGACCCTTGCATAGCCTTCATCGGGATTGTTGACCATACGGTTGGTGGCATGCACCAACCGCAGCCAGAGCGCAATCAGCCGTCCCCCCAGTGTCAACACTGGTTTGGAGCGAAAAATTTTCTTCAACTCTCGCACGGTTTGCGCCTACTCCGATCTGACCTGACGAAGAGAAACCCTGCTCGAACAAGTCAGCCAGCTCCGTCTTTTGCGCTCTCCATATAGTGCTATTCGGCAGCAAAGGGAAGAGCGGAGACCATGAGAGAGGGACAGGATCTGCCATATTTGCGCATTAAAACAGCCAGTAAGGTTAAATCCACAAGCGCATGCGGATGAAGGCGCGCAAAGCCCGCCTTTTCAGCCCTCTTCTGGCGAGACTCAACCGTGGCGTCTTTGCGGAAATTGCAAGGCTGGCATCATGGGAGCAACCAGACGACCAAGCGCCTTGCAGGAGGCGTATAGGCTATCATGATGCACATTGGGCCGGTTATATTTCAGCAGATTGTTGGACTTGTCGCGCAGAATACCGTGAGCCTCTTCGACGATGAGGTCAGCGGCCGCCAAGTCCCAGTCATTGGCGTCTTCGCGAGCCAGAGCCAGATCAAGGGCTCCGGTGGTGACCATGACGATTCTGTAGGCCAACGAGCGGACATAGCCGGCATTTTGCACACCAGCACGGGCCAGCGGCCCTCTGGCAATAGCCGGACGCGGACCGGCTACTCTGGCGCCATCCAGATTGGCGAGGCGCGGACAGACAACGGGCACATTATTAAGCTGTGTGCCACCAAAGCGGGAGGCGCAATACATCTCACCGCGCACGGGTGCGAACAGCACGGCAGCCACCGGCCTGTGATTCTCCACCACCGCAAGCGAGATGGTCCACTCCGTACCACCATCAATGAAGGCCCGGGTGCCATCAATGGGATCGATGACAAAGACGCGCTGCTTTTCCAGCCGCTCGGGATTGTCTTCGCTCTCTTCGGAAAGCCAGCCATAGTCCGGGCGGGCGGCCATCAGAGTTTCTTTTAGAAACTCGTCAACGGCCAGATCAGCCTCTGTGACCGGACTGTAATTCTGTTTGGTCCAGACCTGTGGGTCCCTGTTGAAATAGCGCAGCGCAAGCGCCCCTGCCTTGCTGGCAGCGTCTTCCAGAAGTTTGGTGTCTTCCTTGTAGGCGTGTTTGGAACCGGCAGATGCCTTGCAAGTCTTATCGTCCGGCAACTGTCATGCCCTCTACCAGAATGGACGGTGAATTAACCGCATGTTCAAAGGAAAGGTCGTCCGCCGGAATCATCCGCGCAAACATGTCAACGAGGTTGCCGGCGATGGTGATTTCGGAAATGGCTTCGGCCAGCTTGCCATCCTTGATGCGCACGCCGGAAGCGCCACGGGAATAATCGCCCGTCACCCCATTCACGCCCTGCCCGATCAGGTCGGTAATGTAAATGCCATCCTTGATACCGGCAATCAGCTCCTGCTGGGTGTGGGTGCCCTTCTCAAGGCGCAGGTTGGTCGTTGACGGATAAGGGTTGGCGCCTGAGCGGGTTGCCCGTCCGTTGGTTTTCATTCCCAGCTCGGCAGCGGTTGCGCTATCCAGAACCCATTGGTTCAGATAGCCATTTTCCACCAGAGCCAGAGGCTGGCAATCCACGCCTTCCCCGTCAAAGGGGCGCGAGCCAAGACCGCGTGGCAGCATCGGATCGTCATTGATGCAAATGCCGGACGGGAAGACCTGCCGACCAAGCTTGTCATTGAGGAAAGAAGTATGCCGCGCAATGGCTGCACCATTGATGGCGGACGCGAAATGGCCAACCAGCGTTGTCGCAACCCGAGGCTCGAACAGGATATCGTAGGTGCCGGTTTCGATCTTGGCCGGATTGAGACGGCTCACCGCCCGCTCACCCGCCCGACGGCCGACGAGCCCCGGAGACCGCAAATCATCGCGATGCACCGCAGCCGAGAAGGAATAATCCCGCTCCATCGTCATGCCAGTGCCTGCAATGGCAGTGACGGAGAATGAAATACGAGAAGACAGATAGGAGCCAACAAAGCCGTGAGACGTGGCCAGCACAGCGCCCCCCAGAAAATGCCCGGCACCGGCGCCGCCGGATTTGGTCACCCCCTCCACCGCCATGGCAGCTTCTTCGGCCTCTTCCACCATACGGGTCAGATCTTCCGAGGTGGGAATATTGAGATCGGCCGGATCACAGGCCTTGACCCGTTCGGCCACAAGAGAAGGCTCCATCAGATCGCTGCGCGCGGCCAGTCGCGCGAAGGGATCGGGCGGAGACAGATGCGCCATGGCAACCGCCCGTTCGGCGAGCTTGGTCAGGATATCCAGATCGTCGGTGGTATTGGTGGAAATGGATGCCTTACACCCATCTATAAAGACCCGAAGCGCCATGGAGTCATTCTCGGAATGCTCATTTTCTTCCAATGATCCATCGCGCAAGCCAACCGAACTGGAAATGGCTCTGGCAGCGACCGCATCAGCGGAGTCGGCTCCAGCCTTCATGGCGGCTTTTACAAGATGGTGGGCTCTTTCCTCAATAATGGACTGATCAAGAAGGTCTGACATAAACTCTTGTCTTCTGCTTTGCGGGTGGAGCGATCAAAACACGCTTTCCTTCTGTCTTAGGGGCTTGAAGCGGCTTGAGCAAGTAAAAAGGCATAAGGGCCGTGAGCACAATCTGGGGGAAAGTGGTTGCCAAAAGGTGAAGATTCGACCCCGGTAATAATTCCCTAACCCTATATAATATCACGCTTTTTTAACCCTCTTAATTAAGCAAATACTGAAGCCTGTTTGCTAGGCTGAGCCTATTCAAAAGAAGCATCCCAAAAGGGGCTCGAAGGAGAAGGCTCGTGAGGCGTCAGGAAAATCAAAAATACACGGAAGCCATTTCCTACCAGGTTGAGGGGGCAGCACGCATTGATCCCCACAATCTGGCAAAGTATTTCCAATCCGGCGAAATCCGATCCAAGGCAGCCAAGCTCAGCGGCTTCAGCGAAACCGCTCTGTTCGGCGCACAGGTTCCCGGTATCGTTCAAATCAAGGCAGATCAGGTGCTTGTCGAGTGCAATCTCAGCTGCGGTTTGCCGCTGCTGGTGCGCGTCCCACTGGCTTATTATAAAGGTGTCGGGGCCCGTTTCATTGTCGGCAAGCGCGAAGGCAATCCGCTGATCTGCATTCTCGAACTTGTACATGACGATCCCAATCTGACCTTGCCCTTGATGGCAAGCACAGATCTGGAAGAAGCTGCCGTTGACTGGCAGAGCTGGTCCAATCGTTATCATTTGCCCATGTTGCACAAGCCTCTGGGCGCTGGCGATTATGAAGTGGCCAGTGACAGGAATGGCCCGCTTGCGGATCTGGTGACGGGGCCACAAATGCCACGTCGGCCACATGCACAGATCTCGGCTCGCCGTCCACGGTTTCTTGTGCGTCGGAAAACGGGCACATGCGGTCCGATGCAACATTTTCAGGAACGCGAGATTATCGCGCGCAACTAGGCGCGCTTGCAGGTGAACATCCCAAGACATGCACGAAAGAGAGGGTCAATCGGCCCTCTTTTTTGTTTGTCTTAGCGTTGCTTGTCTCTGTAGGAAAAAGCTCTCATCGGGGCCGCCCTATGCACGGCATCTCAGCAACCGTCTTAGTTCTCACCACATCCGTTATGCTTGCGCCACATGGCGGCATCATGCCCTTCTGGCACTGAGGCGCAGACATCGCTCTCTTCGCTATATCCCCGTAAGGCATTATAGTGCTCAACCTGCTCGGGGGTCACAATCTTCGTTGCTTCCAGATGCGCGGACAGATGGATATAGCGCAGCTTGCGGCGGGATTCTTCTATATAGCCCAAGGCCGTGCGCAACAGACCATCATTGATGCGGCCCGCGCTGAATTCCTTTTCAAGCTTGGCTTCAAGAAAAATGTAGGTTTTGGCTTCCTTCCGCGCATCGCTTGTCATCTGCTCATAGAGCGTTTCAAGCTTCTCGACCTGCTCGTCATCCAGCACCAATTTGTCTTTCAGGTCCAGCAAATGGGCTGGACCGGGAAAGCCGTTCAGTTCGGCAGCCTTGGCGAGCCCCCAGCCACCACCCTTCTTAAGCTCGTCTATATCGTCCTGCGACAGGCTCTTGATGGTTCGCTCTTGCTGTCCGGCATATTTGGACCGCTTCTCCTGCTCCACCATACCCGCCGTCATCGCCTCTATGGGAATCAGCACCGCGAAGAAGGCTCCAAAGCAAATGGTCGGGACATGATGAGAGAAGGGCATGGATGATCCGGAGTCAAGCAGTTTGAATTGCGGTTTGAGGTAATGGCACCATGGTGAATAATACGTATTACACCATACATACCCCCTATATGTGAACACAACATTCGAATCAGGGCGAAAGTTTCACGACATCGTGAAAAAAGTGCCCGTAGCAGAACGGCTGTGAAATGCGGACAGGGCTGCCATCACTCGTTATTCTTTGCTCATCGCTCAAGCAGGCGAGACAAGCTCTGCTTGACTTCTTCCTTGGTGTCGCGGCTGGCTTCAAGAATGTCCGCTGTCTTGAGAAAATCCAGAGGCCGGAAGGCATCCACTCTTGGCTGTACCAAGATGTCAGCCTTGTCATGGCGCATCTTTTCGCGCTGGATTGTCTGCATGAGAATCTGTGTTGCTCCGAAGCCCATTTCAAATGACCCGATTTTGCCATCCCGTGGCTTTTGCGGCAGACCAACCACGTCCACACCGATGACGATATCTGCCTGCGCCCGCACATGATCCACTGGCAGAGGATTGACACAGCCCCCATCGATCAGCAGGTGCCCGTTGATTTCGATAGGGCGAAAAAGGGCCGGAATGGCAATGGAAGCGGCCAGTGCGTTGATCAAATCCCCCTTGTTGAAAATAACCTCATCGCCAGAAAAATAATCTGTGGCACTGAAGCTGGCCGGAATTTCAAGGGCGCTGAAATCCTTTTTGATATCGGGTGGCAGAAAGCTTTCCACCATCCAGACCGGATCGAACTGGCTCCAGTTGGCCATGGGATTTTGCACTGAAAAGAGCCGTGAGAAGCTGCGCGGGCGGTGTTTCCAGAAACGGGATAGAACCTCCCCTGTATTGCCAAACAGATCAAGCATATAGGCGCGCAGATCGACCCCGGAATATCCTGAGGCATAACATACTGCAGCCAGAGCACCGATTGATGTTCCAGAGAGAGCGACGGGCTTTATGCCGAGCTCGTCCAGCGCCTCCATGATCCAGATATGGGATATGCCACGCGCGCCACCACCACCAAAGGCAACTGCCACCTTTTTGTCGCTCATTTTGTTTCTCGCTGTTCAGCTCTCAGATAGTAATGGGCTTCACGCCTGGTTTGGTTCGCAAACAGGTGCTTTGCCCCGCTCGCCTGTCAAGTTTTTGAAAAGCCATTGCACCGGACCTGTACAATAAATATAGTTCTAATATTCAACTTTGACAGATTAAAGAATGGAAACCACCTCATGATCAAATTGAATGTTCAAGAAATGGCCTGCGGTGGCTGCGTCAAATCAGTGACTGAAGCCGTCAAAGGCGTGGATGCGTCCGCTGAAGTGGATGCCAGCCTTGAAACAGGCGAAGTGAAGGTCGAATCTGGTGCCAATCCGGAAGCGATCCGCACAGCCATTGAAGAAGCCGGCTTCCCGGCTGCGCTGGCATAGGCCGGTTCGCAGGCTAAGGTACAATTTGCCCGATTGAATGGCTGGGTGCGATGTCTACCCGGCCTTTCTTTTGGCTCATTTTTAGTCATCCATGATCATAACTATTGTCCTTGGCAAGCTTGCTTTTGATTTTTATCAATCCTTTACACACCAGTTTTTCGATTTTTTTCGCATAATGCGACAAAAAGCTGCGCTATTTGGCCCAGAGTGCATAAATGAAAAGACTTTGTTTACCCTGTTTGCGCAACATAGCCTTACAAGTCAATTCAACAGGGGTGCCCAACCATGTCATCAGGACCTGCGGATCTTAATTCTGTCCGCATTGCAGTCGTTAGTTCTGATCCCGCATTTCGCCGCATGATCAATGATCAGCTGGCGGACCTGCTCGAGGAGAAACTCAAGCAGCCGTGCGATATCCAGATGTTCGACGACAAAGCCCCGTCCAGCTTCCTCATGGAGCCGGCCTGCGCCCTCATCACCTTTGAGGACGAAGAAGAGCTTAAGGTCCTGTCACGTCTGGCAAGCCGCCACCCCAACATGTTGCTTCTGGCGCTCAGCGAAAATGGCTCCGTCTCTCGCGCGGTGGCGTCCATGCAGGCAGGAGCACATGATTTCATCGCGCGCCCTGTTTCCGCCGACGTGCTCAGCAGCCGGATGAGCGAGATGATCGCCCATCACCGCCCTGCCCCGCACGGAGATATTCTCGTTTCGTCCCACAAATCGGCCCCCAAAGGTCATGCAGGGACAAACGCCAGCAATGGAACAGAGACATTTGATCGTGCAATAGACGCCGAGATCATGCGTGATTTCGAGGGCTTTATCGGCACATCCTCTGCCATGCAAGGGGTCTATGACCAGATCATGCGCATTGCAGGTTCCAAGGCTCCGGTGTTCATCACCGGAGAATCGGGAACCGGCAAGGAAGTCTGTGCTCAGGCACTTCATGCACGCTCTTCGCGCAATTCCGGCCCGTTTATTGCCATCAATTGCAGTGCCATTCCGGCGGATCTGATGGAATCGGAAGTCTTCGGCCACATGCGCGGGGCCTTTACCGGCGCCAATGACGACCGCAAGGGCGCAGCAGAACTGGCTGACGGGGGCACCTTGTTCCTTGATGAAATCGGCGAAATGCCGCTTGACCTTCAGGCCAAGCTTCTGCGCCTCATCCAGACCGGCACTCTACGCCGAGTGGGCGGCAACGAGGAGATTTCCCTCAATATCCGCTTTGTTGCGGCAACCAACCGCGATCCTCTGGAAGAAGTGCGGGCGGGTCGATTCCGCGAAGATCTGTTCTATCGCATGCATGTTTTGCCGATCCATCTGCCGCCTCTGCGCGACCGGACGGGCGACATCGTGCCACTGGCCAAGAGCTTCCTGCAGCAATATGCCCGCGAAGAGGGCAAGGGCTTTCATATCTTCAGCACCGAAGCCGAATATATGCTCACAGCCTATCGCTGGCCAGGCAATGTGCGCCAATTGCAGAACACCATCCGACGCCTCACGGTGATGTATGACGGAGCCGTGGTCGAGCCGGATCATCTGCCTGATCTTCTGCGCAGTGACGAGAGTTTCGAGCATGACCTTAATCAGGCCATCAGCGATCTGCGCCAGATGGGCAAGGCCATGTCCGAATCCATCCAGCCTTTCTGGCAGCAGGAAAAACAGATCATCGAAGGTGCTCTTAGCTATTTTGATGGCAACATTTCCCGTGCAGCCGCCGCTCTGGAGATCAGCCCGTCCACGATTTACCGCAAACGCATGAGTTGGGCCCAGAAAGAAACCGCCTGATTCACACCTCCAACTCAAGCCCTGATCCCATGAATTGCTCAAAGCGCTGTCAAAGGCGTTTCTGAACAGCTTCGGGCAATTTTGGGCGCGTTATATCGGTCATCCCCGTCTTCTATGACATAATTATTGATAATATCTCGACATGGAGCGTCTACGCCATTAAGAGTCGAGGCTGTTGGGATTGAAAGAGACAAGCGCATGATCTTCTGTGTTCAGGGTCGGGCAAGTGAAGCCCCCAAGCCGCCGCAAACGCAACCGCAGCGCCGCAACTTCATTGTGGCGATTGAGAGCGAACATGCTGGTTTTGCCAGAGAAACCGCAAAGCAGGTACTGATCAAGGCTGGCTATAATTTCATTACTGTGTCGCGTGTTTTGCGCCCGCAGGGGGATATCGCAGATCCGGCAATTGCCGAGATCGTCGATCAGGCCCGCCGCAACGGCATTGGCATTGCCATCTACCGCTAACCGCGTTCTCTGGCAACGTATGCCGCCTGCAAGGGAAGGCTTTTCAAGGCCTTCTATTCCCCATAAGCGAGTAGGTATAAAACCTCAAGACCGAGAGAGACACAGCCATGAGTTATGCCCTGATCCGCTCTGCGACCGATGAAGATGGCCCAGCGATTGGCAAGCTGATCGCTTCGGTGTTTGCCGATTATGAGAATTGTCATTTCGTCGATGAGGAATATCCCGAGCTAGAGCATCCTTCCAGCTATTATGCTGCCATGGGTGGTCAGATCTGGGTAGCCGAGCAAGATGGCGTGATTGTCGGCTCGCTCGCAGTGGCCGAATCCCTCACCCCCGGCCTATTCGAGCTGCACAAGGTCTATGTCGCCAAGGAAGCGCGCGGACAGGGGCTCGCATGGTCCATGTTCAATCTGGCGACAGATCTGGTGGACAAGCGCGAAGGCAAGGCCATTCGGCTATGGAGTGATACGCGCTTTCTGGAAGGTCATGCCTTCTATGAAAAGATCGGCTTTCAAAAGGTGCCAGTCGAGCGGTTTCTGGGGGATGTGTCCGACAGCTGGGAATTTGGCTATCGCCTTGATGCCAAAGACGCAGGCTGAAGCAGTCTCTCGCAAGAGCACTCAGGGGTGCTCCTTTCCAGCAAATCCGTCAATAAAAAACCCGCTGCCCCGAGGGGCAGCAGGCAGCATCGTTTGATGCGTATGCTATGAAGATCAGAGAAGATCAGACCGGCTCTTATTGGGCGCTGTCGCTATCCGCCGGAGCCGGTGCAGCGGGCGCTGCAGCTGGAGCCTGCATGAAACGTGGGCCACCGCCGCGACCATAGCCCATGCCACGTCGTGGACCATCATTCTGATCGATCTTACCGTCATTGTTGCTGTCCATGAAGGCAAACATCTGGTCGGCATGGGCCTTCAGTTCAGCAGGCGTGATCTTGCCATCGGCATCGCTATCCATGAACTGGAAGCCACGGGCCATGCGGTTCTGGGTCAGTTTGAGCCATTCGGCCTTGAATTCTTCCAGATTGATGGCGTTATCGCCATCCTTGTCATTCTCGGCGACTTTCTTGTCAAAGCCGGTGTCGATTTCTTCCTTGGTCAGGGCGCCGTCATTGTTGGCGTCGAACTGCTGGAGCATCATGGCTCCACCCATGAAGCCTCCGCCCATCATGCCGCCCCGCATCATGCCACCGCGAGGGCCTCTGTTATAGCCGCCGCGCATCATGCCGCCACCACGACCCATCCAGTTGCCGTTCTGCTGATTGTTGTTCCAGCCATAGCCCCAGCCACCGGCGGAAGCAGTGTGAACAGCCATCGATGTTGCAGACAGTCCTGCGACCAGTGCAACTGCGAGTGCGATTTTCGTTGCGTTTTTCATCTTGCTATTCCTCTACCCGATATGGGCCAATTCCTCATTGGCCTTCATTTCCAAACACCAGATCCCGAGTGCACCTTGCAGCAGGGGATCGACCCATTTTCTTTCGGAGCCGCTGGCGCCTTACCAGCCCGTCCGATGTGATTAACTTGGTCTAAGAATAGCGCCTTTTTAGGGAGGGAACTGGAAGATTTGTCGCCTTATGTATCGGCTATTTGCCGTGATACAGAGCGTTACAATTATCTCATCTTATCCACTTCAAGCTGTCGGTTTCCGGCAAAAAAGCCCGCTGACGGTGCAGCCTGAAATGCTGCAACACCATAAGAAAACCCCGCAGCCATGGGCATGAAACATGCCGGACAACGGGGATAAATTGGAGGCATCTCTTTATAAGACCGGCAGGCTCGTGCTGCCGGTCCTTTTGTTGGCTGGTTATATATTTCTATGCCGATCCGTTACTTGGCCATGGCTACAGGAGGCAGCGCGGGTGCTAGAGTTGATGCGCTGTCCTGTGCTGGCTGGACATCTGGAGCCTGAGGCGCGGCTGTCGGAGCCATCTGTGGGGCCGGAGCCTGCTGGAACTGACCCTGCTGGAACTGGCCACCACGCGGGCCGCCCATCATGCCGCCCCGAGGTCCACCCTGTGGCCCAAACTGTCCCTGTTGGAACTGGCCGCCACGCGGACCTTTCATATCGCGGCCATGATGACCAAAACCACGTTTGCCAAAGTCGGGGCCGTGCCCCTTGCCGCGCATGCCCTTGCCACGCATGGCCTGGCGATCAGCCGAGTCCACCTTGCCGTCGTTATTGACGTCCATGCGATCAAAACGCGCCTCTGCCGGATCGGAGAATTCTTCAAGGGTTACCTTGCCATCGCCATCGCGATCAAAGAACTGGAAGGTCCGCACCATACGGTTCTTGGTCATGGCCATCCATTCTGCTTTGAATTCTTCCAGAGACACGGCTTCATCGCTATTGGTGTCATTGTCGCTGATTTTCTTGCCCATGGCGGCAGAGAGTTCATCTTTGGTGATGGACCCGTCCTGATCGGCATCAATGGCCTTCAGATCCAGCATGCCGCGCGGTCCGTGGAATGACTGGGCCTGTTCCGGCCCCATGCCGCGCCCATTGTTCCATCCCTTGGCCGATGCGCTGTTGACGCTCAGAGCCGTTGCAGATACGCCACCGATCAGGGCTACAGTCAAAGCAATTTTTGTAAAGCTGTTCATCTTGTTATCCTCTCGTCTCATAAAGCCAATTCCTCATTGGCCGCAGAGCCTTGTTCATCCTACAGTTCTGTCTAGCCCTGTAGAGTGCGCAGGGCCGGTTTGGGGTCGAGAGGCGGTGTCGCTTGTGGTTTGGTTTCGCGCTCTCGATGACTTCAAGATAGGTGTCTTTCTGCTTAAAGCCATCGCCAAAAAATGGCAGAGTGTCGCCCATTGTATCGCACTTGCCGGTTGATACAGTTGGTTACAATTTCCTTTGTTAGTGCTTGAAAAAACACGTATATTTTTCTGGACAGCAACAAATTTCGTGATATCTGATTATTGTTATAGGATGGCGCCACACCGATATATCGCAAGAGAAGGGCCTGCTCACTTCAAGGCCCGCTGCGGGCAAGACGCCAAGAGGCAACGGAGATACGCACATGGAACAATCAGCCCATATTCTGGTGGTGGATGATCATCGGGACATTCGCGAGCTGTTGTCAAAATATCTCTCAAAGAATGGCTTCCGGGTGAGCGATGCTGATGGTGGCGCCAAGATGCGTCAGATCCTCAAGACGGCAGCGATCGATCTTATCGTGCTGGATGTGATGATGCCCGGCGAAGATGGTCTGACGCTCTGTCGCTATGTGCGCGAGAATGAGAATATCCCGGTTATCTTGCTCACTGCCCTTGGTGAAGAAACAGACCGGATTATCGGCCTTGAGATCGGGGCAGACGATTACTTGACCAAGCCTTTCAATCCGCGCGAGCTGCTGGCACGCATCAAGTCTGTATTGCGGCGCAGCCAATCCATGCCGCGCGAGGCGCAGAAGCCGGATGAACCCGAAGAGCTGACCTTTGACGACTGGACACTCTATGTGCATCAGCGCGAGCTGGTCAGCCCCGATGGCGTCACCGTTCCGCTGAGTGCAGCAGACTACCGTCTGCTGATTACCTTCCTCAAGCGCCCGACCATGGTGCTCTCTCGCGACCAATTGCTCGATCTTACATCGGGCCGCACGGCACAGATATTCGACCGGTCTATCGACAATCAGGTGTCACGCCTGCGCAAGAAGATCGAGGAAGATCCCAAGACCCCGAAAATGATCAAAACCGTGCGAGGCGGTGGCTATGTTTTCACCGCAAGGGTGACAGGCAAGGTGGAGGATGCCCCCTTCGACCATGCCGATGAGGAGGACGCTTCTTGACCCGATCATCAGGACCGGACGCATCGCAGAAGTCAGAGCAGAGCAAAAAGTCTTTTGGGGCCGCTTTCACCAAAGCCGGAAGGTCTCTCAGAGCGGGCTTTCGCCTATGGCCGCGCTCGCTGGCTGGTCAATTGATTGCAGCCTTGATGATTGCTCTCGTTCTGGCGCAGATCATCTCGATAATGATGTTCGCCTTCGAGCGCAAGAATATCACGCTCTCAGCAACACGCGGCCAGATTCTGGACCGTACGGCGTCTGTTGTGCGCGTACTCAACCAGACTGACATGGCTTTGCATGACCGGTTTCTCAATGCCGCAGAGGGTCAGGGCATCCGGTTTGATCTGGCAGACACAACCGAGCTGGCTTTGCCTGCCGAGGGCAGCGCCGAAGCCGGGCTTGCCCATCGGTTGGAACGCCGGGCCGGCCTCGCAGACAATACGGTGCGCTTTAGCAAGCTTCCTGCGGATCCTTTTCTCATGGCAGCCAGAGAGCGCACCACGGCGGACGATGCACCTGCGACAGATCCCCCTCGCCCGGACAGAGGCATGATGAATGGCCAGAGGATGATGGATGGTCAGGGCATGATGACCGGACAAGGACCACCGGACGACAAGAACAGGCTCTTTCGCCATCGGCGCAATTGGGATGATCGCACTCCGCCATGGCGGCGGTTTCGCGACCCGATCCTGGCACAGGATATGAAAATAGCCGTGCCTCTGGATAGTGGCAAATGGCTGATAGCGAAATCCGAAGTGCCCGCCCCTCCCGCAAAGTGGGGTCGCCCGTTCCTGATTTCTCTTCTGGTCACCGCGTTGTTGATCATCGCAGTGGTCGTTCTCATCGTGCGCAAACTCACCGCCCCTTTGCGGGAATTGGAGAGCGCCTCGCGCAAGCTGGGGCGTGGGGAGGCGATTGCCCCGTTGAAAGAAAACGGGCCGACCGAAATTCAAGGCACGATCAGCGCCTTCAACGCCATGCAGGAACGGCTTTTACGCTTTGTGCAGGATCGCACCCGCATGCTCGCAGCTGTCAGCCATGACTTGCGTACGCCAATCACGACCTTGCGTCTGAGGACTGAATTCATTGATGATGATGAGATGCGAGAGAAGCTTCAGGAAACCCTTGAAGAAATGCAGGCAATGACCGACGCCGTCCTTGCCTTTGCGCGCGAGGATGCCAGCAAAGAGGAAACGCGGGACGTCAATCTGGCCGCCCTCATGTCTTCTATGGCCGAGGACTATCAGGAGCTTGGCAAGAATGTCGCGTTCGAAGGGCCAGACAATTTGACCTTCTCCTGTCGACAGGTGAGCCTCAAGCGTGCCTTGCGCAACCTTACCGAAAACGCCTTGCGCTATGCAGGCAATGCCTCTCTCAAACTGGAAGCCACCCCACGCCATATCGAGATCAAGGTCTGCGATGATGGCCCCGGTATTCCGGCCGAAAAGCTTGAAGAGGTGTTTGCACCCTTCTTCCGGGTGGAAGGGTCGCGCAATCTGGAAACCGGAGGTGTCGGTCTGGGCCTTTCCATTACGCGCACGATCATTCGCAGCCATGGGGGCGATGTGACCCTTAAGAACCGCAAGGAAGGCGGCCTTGAAGCCTCCATTACCCTGCCGCGCAAATAGACGTTTCGACCGTCATACCGCCCCGGGAAATGCGGCAAACGTGTCGCGCCACGGTCTGCACCATCCATATTACTAATACTTTAGTCGCAATTATTACGAAAAAATCCGTAGTTTCTTCGGTCTGTCATCTTCTCGTCACTATATTGGAGGCATATCATTCGACGAAACAGACGACCTAGACAAATGTCCGGCTCCCGTTTCATTCACGCGCAGAGATAAAGCGCCATGTCTGAAAGGGTTGACCCGCCGGAGCAAGAACAGGAAAAATTATGTCACTCTATTTTGCGTTGGCCAAATCGAGCCAACTTTCTGAAATCCGCGCACTCTTTATCAAATCCATGGCTCCAATCGGTGAACGCATGGGCGTTGGCCAGCCAGCAAATGCCTTTTCCAACCTGCGCGACTTTTACCAATGCGGCAATCTATATGTTCTGGAAGAGCAAGGCACTGTGCTTGCTGCTGCCGCTCTGCATGAAGCCCGCAACGGACTTTATGTCGACTATCTGGCCGTTCATCCTGATTGTCAGAATGAAGGGCTCGGCAAGCGGATACTGACCGAGCTGGAAGTGCTGACTGAATCCCGTGAGCTATCTCACTTGCGGCTGCATACGCCGGAAGTGATGGACGAACTGAGAAGCTTTTATGCGCGTCGCGGCTTTGCCGAAACCCACCGTGCTCTGCCGTCTCATGGGCGTGACCAGCTTTTGCGTGTTCATTTCCGCAAGGCTATCTCACTGAGCGATCACAATATGGATCTCGAATTCGAACATGATCGTCAGATAGCCTGACGGTCATGCATCGACCATGAAGCCTCACAGGCTTCATGGATAGAGGCCATTAAGCGCCAGTTTATCCCCTTTTGAGCCTCTCCGATAAAATGACTCCAACATGCACATATACGATTGTGCAGATTGACGACTACTAGTCACATTATTTATGCATAGAAGCTGTGATCTATTCAGGCTTGAAACAAAGCCTGTTAGACAATAGTCAAAAGACTTCCCCCAACGGACAGCAAGATCCGCCACCTCCGTACCAGTCAGCTAAATGCTATGCGCCAGCCAAAGATCCTTACGACCTGTAAAACCTATAACCGCGACCAATTTTTCTCCGACTGCTTAGCCGGGATCACTGTTGCGATGGTAGCGATGCCACTCAGCCTTGCGATTGCAATCGCATCGGGAGCGGATCCGGCCAAGGGATTGGTCACGGCAATTATTGGCGGCTTTTTCATTTCGCTGCTCGGCGGCAGCCGCGTACAGATCGGCGGTCCGACCGGTGCCTTCATCGTGGTGGTTTTCAATGTGATTGCAACGCATGGCTATGACGGGCTTGTGCTGGCGACCTTCATGGCGGGCATCATTCTGGTTCTGGCGGGCTATTTCCGCGTTGGCCGGTTGATTGCGTTTATTCCCGAAGCGGTGGTTAATGGTTTCACCATCGGGATCGGCATCATCATTGCGTCCAGCCAGCTCAAGGATTTCATGGGGTTGCAGCTGGCATCTGTTCCGGCTGATTTTCTCGAAAAGGTCCCAGCCCTGTGGCATGCCCGCGATAGCTTCAACCTGCCCGCCTTTGGTGTGGCCATGGTAACGCTGGTCCTTATCATAGGGTTGCGCAAGGCCTTCCCGCGCTTTCCCGGCCTCATTGTCGCTGTGGCGCTTGGCTCGCTGATGATCGTGGCTTTTCATCTGCCGGTCGAAACCCTCTATTCGCGCTTCGGGGCACTGCCACAAAGCCTGCCGGTTCCGTCGCTGCCCGATCTTGGCTGGGCACGCATCGTTGAATTGTTCCCTTCGGCTCTCATCATCGCCTTTCTGGCTGGTGTTGAGTCACTTCTTTCGGCCATGGTGGCTGACCGGATGATTGATGGCAATCACCGCCCCAACGCGGAGTTGACCGCACAGGGCTTTGCCAACATCGCCTCTTCGCTCTTCATGGGCTTGCCTGCTACGGGCGCCATTGCCCGCACGGCAACCAACGTCAAGGCCGGTGGTCAGACGCCTGTTGCCGGTATCGTGCATGCTATCGTGATTCTGCTTGTCATGCTGATCGCCGCCCCGCTTGCGGGCAATCTGGCGATGCCAGCTCTGGCGGCTCTTCTGATGATGACCGCATGGAACATGAGCGAGCCACACAAATGGAAAAGCTATGCTGCGGGACAGCGCAGCGATCTGTTCCTTCTTGTCCTGACCCTCGTTCTGACGGTTCTGGTGGACCTGACGGTTGCCATCGGGGTTGGCGTGAGCCTTGGCCTTGCCATGCGTTGGTGGGAACGTCGTACCGCAACCAGCGACTGGACCACACCGGATCGTTCCTGGACGGCCTCGGAAGAGGAAGCCGAAGCCATTGCTCATGAGATGGAAGCCGTCGCCCATGAGGTCGAGGAAATCGTTCAGGGCGTGAAGGCGGCTCCTTCGGGCAAAAAGACCGATCCAGCCTCTGCCTAACCCGGCTCCCCCGGGAAGGCAGTCACCTTCAACTGATGCCAGTCGGTGACATAGGGCGGCATTGACAAATTCTGTGTGCTTTGAGACAAAACAAGCGTGTTGGCTCTTAATGGAAGCACCAAAACCATGCCTTTTTCCCGTTTGCCCCGTCTCATCCTGACTGGCCCGGAAAGCACCGGCAAGTCTTCCCTCGCCCAAGCGCTCGCTGAGCATCTGGACGGCATATTGGTTCCTGAATATTTGCGTGACTATTTCGAAGAGCAAGGCAGTCTGACCCTTGAAGATGCCATTCCCGTGGCGCAAGGCCAATGGGTGAATGAGGAGCGCGGCGCTGAAGCAGCCTCTTCACAAAACAAGGTGCTGATTTGCGATACAGACCTGATCTCTTCTCTGGTTTATAGTGCACACTATTATGCAGATGAGATGAACACTCCCCTCTGGGCGCAATGGGAGCAATGGTCGGAGCGGCACAAGCGGCGCCTGAAGACGACGCCCTACCGACCCCGTCTCTATATCTTGTGTGATCTGGACTGGCCATGGGTGGATGACGGGCAGCGAGACGCACCTGATCACAGGCCACATTTCTTCAATCGTTTTAAGGCCGAGCTCAAGGAGTTTGATCATATCACGGTAAGCGGTACACTGGACGAACGCCTCAATGCGGTGCTCGCCCATCTGGTTCGCGGCTGCCTTGGTAACTCCTGAACGCAGAAACTTCACATCCCGAGAGCCTAAGCGGCTTCAAGCTCGGCTTTCATTTCTGTGCGGCGCGCGTCCAGATCCTGCTCGACGGCATCCAGAAAGTCATGCACGGAGCCTTCCATATTGGCAATGACATCCTCCAGCTGGGTTGAAACCGATTTGAAGGCTTCTGCCTCGCGGCTCGACTGCGCGATGGTTTCCGCCACATTGGCAACCTTGTCACTGGCACCACGGCTCTCCTTGAGCGCAATCGTGATGTCGCCGTCCATATGCGTGGTCGCCTGCTTTTGCACATCCACGGCCTCAGCGATGGCTCTCGTTACTTCATTGACGCCTGCAATCATGTCGGAAATGGTGTGAATCAGGGTTCCGGTTTCAGAGGCGGCCTGCTGCACATCTGTAATCTGGGCTGCAATCGTTTCTGTCGCCTTGGCTGTTTGGGAGGACAGCTCCTTGACCTCCTCGGCCACGACCGCAAAGCCCTTGCCCGCCTCTCCGGCTCTGGCCGCCTCGATGGTGGCATTGAGAGCGAGAAGATTGGTTTGCGCGGCGATCTTGCCGATCATTTCCACGATATCGCCGATCTGGCCGGTGGCCTTGTTGAGCTTGTCCATGGTACCGTTGGCTGAATTGGAGACAGCCTCGGCCTCACCGACAACCCGATGGGCCTTTTCCGTCTGCTCAATAATGTCACTGGCCGCTGTTTGCAGCTCCTGTGCCTTTTCGCTGACAGCGGATGCATGGGAGACGCTCGATGCGGTCGAGGAGCGGGCCAGCTCTGAGGAACCCTGTGCATTGTGAGAAATCTCGTTGAGACTGTCCGTCCGCTTGATGACCTCCCGCGCCTGAGAGGAGACACGCAGCATTACCTGATCTGTTTCAAGCCGGAAGCTCTGAAGCATTTGCTCAAGGGCGGCTTGCCGATCCAGTTCCTTCTGGCGATCAAGCCTCGCATTGTCTTTAAGGCGCTTGCTCTGGATAACGGACTCAAGGAAGTTGCGTGCCGCAACGGACAAGCGCCCCAAGGCATCCCGCGAGCGGATTTCAGGCAACTCGACCGAGAGGTCATTCACCCGAATGCGGTCCATCACATCGGCGAGGCGGGAGAGCGGCCCTGTGATCGAGCGAGCGATCAAAAGCGAGAATACTATGGTCAATAGAACGATGCCAATCGTGATGCCATAAAAGCTTCTCTCTGCGGCTTCCTTCTGTGCCAGAGCCTTGGCCATCTGGGCTGCCCCCAGTTCGAAGGCATCCTGAGACTGGCTTTCAACATCGGCTACCAGATTGCTGATCGTCTGACGGAACAGCTGAACCTTTTCATCAAGCGCCTTCTTGCCAGCCACCCAATCGGCAAAATCCTGCCGATAGACTTTCAGAAACCCCTTCATCTCCATGCGTCCGACAATCTTGAAGCCGGCCGGCTTCATCGATTTGATCAGGTCATCATAAGAGGCGTCAAACTTTTCAATAATCCCCGGATCGCCAAAGAGCATATAGTCTTTTTCATGGTGGCGCAGCTGGAGCATACGGGCTTCAACTGCTCCGGCAGCCGGGCCCAATTTGTATTTCTTGGCAAAGGAAGAGAGCTTCTCGCCCGCGCGCCTGACAGCGGCATTAAGCTTGCCGCGCAAGCCGTCCTCCTCGCCTAATCCGACCTCTTCTCTTAGTTTTTTGATATCGGAGAAAATATGCGCTGCATTGGTCAGTTGATCGAGGCTGTCATGATAACTACGGCTAAAAGCCCCTAAAATCTCTTCGTCAGCGGGAGCGGCCAAAGCAGACGCAAACAGGCCTGTTGTCGCATCGGCTTTGATCTTGTCCCGCTCCAGCAGAAATTCTTCCGACAATTTGGCAGCCTTGAGGCTGACAGCCTGCAGGTCTTGAAACAGGCGAGCTCTTTGCTGGGTTGTCTGCTCCATTTTTCGTGCTTCATTCAACATCGCAGTGATTTGACCGTTGACCACGAGCATGCCGATGAAGCCCATAAGCATGAGGACCACAAGCGCGGCGATCCGCTGGCGTATGGTCAGAAAGGAAAAGAGTTTACTCAACATAATATGACCGTCTGAGAGAGACCAGATAATACTCACAAATTTAGAAGGCAGTTTTCACGCCTTTTTCTGCTCGTCAATCTCACGTTTTCACATTAAAAAAGGACTAAACCATATAACTTATCAGTAAAAATCTCCCAAAATACGTATATATACAAAATCGTCCAATTTAAATTGAAACCTATTCTTCCAAAATACAGTTTCAATTGAAACTAAGATCCCGAAATCCAGATTTTATCATATTTATTTTTTCTGAATACCTTTAAAGAGTCCGAAATATATAGAGAGAGTGGTTATCGGTTTGTTTTCTCACCCCCCTTAACAGACAAGCCGAGAACGGCTATAAGTGCCCCTCCATGCAGCAAAGAGCATGGGCCTATACGGTTGCCTCATTTTACATTGCAACCAAATCGATCACATTTTTTTTGATCGGTTCATTGACTTCTGATCCCACTGCCCCTAAATGAAAGACGCTGTTAGCACTCCCCATAAGAGAGTGCTAATGCACTTGTTAATCGAGGAGCAGACTGCTCGGATGCCGCTAGCAATTTAGGGGCATGCAATGCCCGTAAATGGGTCCGGGAGGCTGCAAAACAGCTTAGGGAAAGTTCAGACAATGAAATTCCGTCCTCTGAATGACCGCGTCGTAGTTCGTCGCGTTGAATCCGAAGAGAAAACCGCTGGTGGTATCATCATTCCTGATACCGCTAAAGAAAAGCCATCCGAAGGCGAAGTAGTTGCAGTTGGCGCAGGCGCCTATAACAGCAACGGCACGCTTGTTCCTTGCGAATGCAAAGCAGGCGACCGCGTTCTGTTTGGCAAATGGTCCGGCACCGAAGTCAAAATCGACGGTGAAGACCTGCTGATCATGAAAGAGTCCGACATTCTGGGCATTCTGGGCTAATCGCCGGAATCCTTAGTCGAACCGCCTCTTATTACAAGTAATCTAGATTTCAGGAAAAGCTAAAATGGCTGCTAAAGAAGTCAAGTTCGGTGCTGAAGCACGCGAAAAAATGCTGCGTGGCGTAGATATTCTCGCAAACGCTGTTAAAGTTACTCTCGGTCCTAAAGGCCGTAACGTTGTTATCGAAAAATCCTTCGGCGCACCGCGCATCACCAAAGATGGTGTTTCCGTTGCCAAGGAAATCGAACTGGAAGATAAGTTCGAAAATATGGGCGCACAGATGGTGCGTGAAGTCGCTTCCAAAACCAACGACATCGCTGGCGACGGTACGACCACTGCTACCGTTCTGGCACAGGCTGTTGTGCGCGAAGGTCACAAGTTCGTTGCTGCTGGCATGAACCCGATGGACCTGAAACGCGGCATCGACATGGCTGTTGCTGAAGCGCACAAAGCTCTGGAAGCTTCTTCCAAAACCATCAGCTCCTCTGAAGAAGTTGCTCAGGTTGGCACCATCTCTGCAAACGGCGAAGCTGAAATCGGCAAAATGATTTCCGAAGCCATGCAGAAAGTTGGCAACGAAGGCGTCATCACCGTTGAGGAAGCCAAATCTCTGGAAACCGAACTGGAAGTCGTTGAAGGCATGCAGTTCGACCGTGGTTACCTGTCACCATACTTCGTAACCAACACCGAGAAAATGGTTGCTGATCTGGAAGACCCGTTCATCCTGCTGCACGAGAAAAAACTCTCCAACCTGCAGCCAATGCTTCCTATCCTTGAAAGCGTTGTTCAGTCTTCCCGTCCGCTGCTCATCATCGCAGAAGACATCGAAGGCGAAGCTCTTGCTACCCTCGTGGTCAACAAACTGCGTGGCGGCCTGAAAATTGCTGCTGTCAAGGCTCCTGGCTTCGGCGACCGTCGTAAGGCAATGCTCGAAGACATCGCTATCCTGACCGGTGGTACCGTTATTTCTGAAGACGTTGGCATCAAACTCGAAAGCGTTACCCTCGACATGCTGGGCACCGCTAAGAAAGTCAACATCACCAAAGAAAACACCACCATCGTTGATGGTGCTGGCGCCAAAGAAGGCATCGAAGCCCGCGTTGCTCAGATCAAAGCTCAGATCGAAGAAACTTCTTCTGACTATGACCGTGAGAAACTGCAGGAGCGTCTTGCTAAACTGGCTGGCGGTGTTGCTGTTATCCGCGTTGGCGGTGCAACCGAAGTTGAAGTGAAAGAACGCAAAGACCGCGTTGACGATGCCCTGAACGCAACCCGCGCTGCTGTTGAAGCCGGTATTGTTCCAGGTGGCGGCACCGCACTTCTGCGCGCATCCAAATCTGTCGAAAAACTGACTTCCGACAATCCGGACATTGAAGCTGGTATCAAGATTGTTCTGCATGCCCTGCAGGCTCCAATCCGCCAGATCTCTGCAAACGCCGGTGTTGAAGGCTCTATCGTTGTCAATAAGGTTCTGGAAGGCGATGACTCCCTCGGGTTCGACGCTCAGACAGAAGCTTATGTCAACATGATCGAAGCTGGCATCATCGACCCGACTAAGGTTGTTCGCACTGCTCTGCAGGACGCAGCATCCATCGCTGGTCTGATGATCACCACCGAAGCCATGGTTGCTGACGCACCAACCAAGGAAGGCGCTGCTCCAGCAATGCCTGATATGGGCGGTATGGGCGGCATGGGTGGCATGGGCGGCATGATGTAATCATGAAGCTCTAGGCACTCTGCTTAGTTCTTAGGGAAAGGCCGGTCTTCTAACCGGCCTTTTTCTTTGCCTGCCAAACTTGCTCCATGCTTGCTCGCGTCTGTTCTCAGGACCGCACTGGGGCATAGCAATGGCGATGGCAGATCATCAGAAAAATGGCTCTGCAGCCCGAAATTATATTTTTCTTGACAGCCAATCCGCGCCCCAGACATTTTAGCGCACTGTCTCTATCTATCTGAAAATTTTATTCTTTTACTATTCCAAAAATTCTTCGACTATTGATTGTCGCCGCTTGCCTGTTCGTACCTGCCGCGATTTGCTATTCTTATGGCCCTTGAACCGACATAAAGGGTCCTGCCATGCCTCTCTCATTCCTTTCGTCAGCAAGCTGGCATAATGAGCCAACTCGCTGGACCTACCATCCTCACGCCCTCTCTTTGGTGGCGGAGCCAAAATCCGATTTCTGGCGAGAAACGGACCATGGCTCTCATCCCGATAGCGGGCATTTCTTTGCAGTGCCTTGCCAAGGTGACTTTGCAGCAATTGCCGAATTCACCGGCCAGTATGACGTGCTTTATGATCAGGTTGGACTGATGCTGCGCGTTGACAGGACACACTGGGTCAAATGCGGCGTCGAATATTTTGATCGCGCCACAAATTATACGACCGTTGTCACACAGGGCTCGTCCGATTGGTCTGCGGTTCCCTGCCCGACCCTGTCCGGCCCGCAGGCTGTGCGACTTGTGCGCAAGGGAAATATCATCTACACCCACTACAAGGACAGATCAGGCAGTTGGCGCCTGATGCGCCTTGCCAATTTCGAGGCACCAGAGGAGGTTCTGATCGGCCCGATGGCCTGTTCTCCCCTTAGAGATATTTCCGAACTCAAGGGCTTCCAGTGCAGCTTCAGCCACTTTTCAATTACTGACGCCCCCGACGATCCTCTTCATGACCGATAGCCTCTAGCGCCGTCCCTTCCTCTTCTCATCAGTGCTTTTGGCCCGGCAACTCTCTTTATAGACCTGTTCCAACTGTGGCGATTTCGCGTAGCCCGCCACAGATCAGCCATCATTTGCGCTTTTTCGCTTCGGTTCCCAATCTTTTTCCCTGATTGTAGGTCAAGATATTCACTGCCCGGATGGACGCATTTCTTGTTTTGAATCATGATAACGGTAGCGTTTCAATGCGCGGCTTTTCTTACCAAAAGTTAATCTTTTTCCTCATGGGCCTTACCTCACCAAATGTCTAAGATACGCATTTACACGTACCCTACTGTTGTAATTTAGACACGTATTGAGGCGTGCACAATCTCACCTCACAATCGCTCGGATTTTGCCCCAGTCGCCAGCTCAAATGGCTGTGCGCTGCCAACGCAACGCGAATTAATGACGATAAAACAAATATATACAAGGAGAAACCAAATGAAGAAACTATTGATTTTGACTGGAACCATCGTGGCTCTGAGTGCTCCGGCAATGGCGCAGGATATCATGATACTGGATGCCAACAGTGATGGTGTGGTCACTCTGGAAGAATTTTCTGCAGCCTATCCATCACTTGAAAATGTCGAGCAGGTTTTCACCGCAGCCGACACAGACACCGATGGCGTGCTTTCTCAGGAAGAACTCATTGCAGCCTATGAAAGCCATCTTATCCCCGAAATGGAGTAACCAAACTCCATAACGTCGGCAGCCCCTGTCCCCTTGCCCAACGACACACCGGCAATGGGGCTGCCGACGAACGCGTTACCAGACGCGAAAAGGGCCGGTAAAAACCGGCCCTTGCTTTTGGCTTTTCATCAATCAACCTTTTGGCCCTTTGCCTTATCAGGCAGCAAGCACATGCTTGATGAATTTGTCGGCTTTGTCCTGCAGCTCACGGGTCTGGTTGTTCATGTCTGCAATCATATTCTGCACCGAGGTTGCCAGATCACCGGTTTCCTGAGCGATGCCGGAGACTGTTTCGATGTCTTGGCTGACATGGTTGGTGCCGGTTGCCGCTTCATTCACATTCTGGGCGATCTCTGAAGTCGCGGCCGACTGCTGATCGGTTGCAGCGGCCATGGCCGTCGTCTGCTCGGTGATTTCAAGCACCTTGTTGGCGACGGTTTCCGTTGCGCTGATCGAGCTGTTGGCAGCATTTTCCATGTTGGTCAGCTGACGGTCGATTTCTTCGGTTGCCTTGGCGGTCTGGTTGGCCAGATCCTTCACCTCGGCAGCCACCACCGCAAAGCCCTTACCAGCCTCGCCTGCACGAGCAGCCTCAATGGTCGCATTCAGAGCCAGCAGATTGGTCTGCTCTGCGATGTCATTGATGAGGCGGGTGACAGAGCCCACTTCCTGCAGAACCCGCTGTAAATCGGCAACGGACTGGCTGGTCAGCTCAACCTCATGATTGGCTTCATTGGCCAACCGTGCTGCACTGGTCACCTGACCGGAGATTTCCTGAATGGATGCAGACAGTTCTTCGGTCGCGCTTGCAACAGCCTGTACATTGGCGTTGGCCTGCTGGGTGGACGCGGACACAGCAACAGAGCGCTCCACGGTCTGCCCGGCTTTATTGGCCAGATGGGAAGAGTTCTGTTCCATCTGCCCGCACAACTCGGCCTGTTTGGCCACGATGGAGCCGACGACATTGTCGAACTCATCAGCCAGTCTGCGCATTTCTTCCTTGCGTTTGACCTCAGCCTGCTTGCGCTGTTCCTCAGCATCCAATTCAAGCTCTTTGGACCGCTTGAGATTCACCTGGAACACAGACAGAGCCTGATACATCTTGCCGATCTCATCGCCGCGACTGTTGTCAATATCCACACTAAGGTCACCATCCGCCAATGCACCGGTCACATTGACCATCTTTTTCAGTGGGCGTGAAATAATAGCATTGTTGAGAATGGCCAGACCGATGGCGGCGAGAATCATTACCACCAGACCGATCAAGGCCGCACTGGTAACGCTCCTCAACTCCGCATTCTGCTCTGCGGTCAACTGATCCATTTGTGACTGCAGACCAGAAATATGCGTATCGATCTGAGCCATCACGGCCTTGAGCTGCTCGTTGCTCTGGCCGGAGACCTCAATGGCGCGTGCCAGTTCCACTGTCATGGGATTCCGCATCATGGTCAATTGCTTGCCAGCAAAACTGTTATACCAGCTCAACCATTCCTTCTTGACATCAGCAATCTGCTGGCCTGCCGCCATTTCATCAAAATGGCCGGAGATTTCAGAATAGTCTTTCTTGACGGTATCGGACCAGTCAAGATCGCCTGTCAGCAAAAAAGATTTGAGCGCGATAGCCTGATTCTGGATGTCCAGCTTGAGCCCTTCCATGGATGATACCTGGCTTTCCATGACGGAGCGCTCAGCGACCGCTTGTCTTGCGGAATCAGACTTGATGTAGCTGACCAGCCCAACGGCCACACCGACCATCGCAAGAAGGCCGAAAAACAACAGGCTTTTGAAAGTCAGAGAAAAGTTGTTCAGCATGTTAGCCTCCTAGTTCGCAGCAAGCTGACGACGGGACCATTCGGTCAGATTCACTTCGATGGTCGCCGCGCCGATCAGTTGGCCGGTTGCCGGATCGGTCAGGCTCTTGTTGATCTGAGCGCGCCAGATATTGAAATTGTCATCCCACTCCGGATCGTCGACAAAAACAGCCTTCGGCCCCACATCGTAGGTTTTCTGGAATTTGGCTTCATCGCCCTGCCAGAAGTCGGACGTGATAGAAGACTGCCCCACATTGAGGCCCTTGTTGTCCATCACGAAGATCTCGACAAACAGCCCCACCGACTGCCCCTGCATGCGAGACAGATAAACAGACAGCGGACTGGACAGCGTAGCGGCGATGAGAGGTTTGTCATCAGCCTCGGCCTCAGCCCGCCACTGGTTGTCCAGCGTGATGATGTCTTGATCACTCATGTTACCATATTTCTCGTTGTGAGCTTTGACGCTCATGGCAACGATTTCTTTATTCAGCCAAGCATCGATCTGCTGCTGAAGCGCCTCAACATCCATCTGTTTAAGGTCCGGTGCCGGAGCGGCCACAGTCTGTGTACCCAGAGCCAGCAAGATTGCGCCAAAAGCGCCAAGAATCTTTTTCATGACGTTTCCTCGTTAGAATTTTCATTAAATTCTGCGGGAAATTACTTAACAGGTTCTTTTAACAATGCGGAATTTACTTATTTTTTGAACAATCTAAAATTTTAAATTTATGAAATAAAAAGATACTACTTAAAAATTTATGTATTCATGAAACCCTACGTTATACAATCAATCTTATGCACCTGAATTGTTGTATGTTTTACTCAACCACAGCACTGTGCTATTTTCCTAAGCAACTTAATTTTCTAGCAAAATCTGTGTAGCACGAAGCCGGCATGGGCGCCTTTTTCATGCTTCAGCGGCTGCCCATGCCGCTTTTGCAAAAGTTTGATTTAACCGTTTCCTTAACAGTTCATCCACTGGTTGGCAGCAGCAAGCTTGCAATTTATTCATCTACCTCAAGACAGATGCATGAACAGAGCCGAAGCGCACAGACCATGATGCCTACCAAAGTCTCCATCTGTTTCTCCAAACAGGCCAGAATTGTTAACCAGCACCCTGATTTATCCGCGATTCACGTTTGATCTCAATTGGTTAAGTCCGTATAATAGAGTGATCAGCGCCTTCACTCTTTTAGTGCTTCAGGGCAGACGCCAACGATCTGTTCCTGGTCATCCATCGTTATGTGCGAGACATTCTCATGCCTTTTTCTTTGCCTGCCCAGCCACCTGTCGCCGAAGTGACCCATCTGGATGCGCGCAAAACTGCGCCCAATGTCTTTTCTGGAGAATGGCCCGACCGGCAAATCGCCCGCGTGCATTCTCCTCAACTGCACAGCTTTCGGGTTGCCAAGGCGCGGGCGCAGGCTCTGGTGTATGCGGGTGGCGGCTACACAAAGCTGATCTACGACAAGGAAGGGCTTGAGGTCGCCTTGTGGCTCAACTCTCTCTCCATAGACGCGCATATTCTGGTGCACCGTCTGCCGGGCGCAGACAGCGGCACCGGCGGTGTCTATAATAAGAGTATCGCTCTTATGGATGGTCAGGCAGCGCTCAGGGCGCTCGAAGCCACCAGCGCTTCTCTCTCACTCTTTCATGTGGGGCTGTCTTCGGGGGGCCATATGGCCGGGGTCATGGCCTGCCAGCCGAGCAGTCTGAATGTGCGTGGAGGCCTGATCGCCTATGCACCGATCAATGCAAACCATCGCGCCCATAAATATCCCGAGACCAAAGCAGACTACCCGCCAGTGCAGAAGCAGGATTTTTATGATGACTGGGCCATTGGCCTTGAAGATCACCCTCACGGCCTGCCCCACTGCCCGCTCTTCTTGGCCTATGCATTGCAAGACCGATCCGTGCCGGTACAGCATGCTCTCAATCTGCTACAGGCAGCCAGCCGCAACGGCTTGACCGTTGATGCGCATATTTTCGGCACAGCACCGCATGGCTTTGCCCTGCGCTCTCTTGATGGCACCCACGCCAGCTGGCCAGCTCTTGCTCAAGACTGGTTTATGCGCCGGCTCGAAAGTTAACAAGGTGGCGTCCCCTTCCGCACAGGCGTGCCCGCAAAAATGCGTAAAATCCGCGTTTTTGTGAACAAGGTGATAATTACCTAACTTACTTAGTAAGTAATTGCTCTGTAAGATAAAAAAATAATCCACCCCTTTTTGATGCGCAATTTTATCAATACAATCAACCCTGCCTTCACTACGAGTTAATACTTAGAAACATAGCTTTTCTCAATATAATTTCAGATTACACTATATTTTCAATCCATTATCACAAGTAGCATCGTTAAAACTAACACCCTTAATTTCTCTACCTTACGTGTAATTCAGTATTTTATGATTTCCAAAACCTTAATCCATTGGCAAAAAATTGCTTCAATGCTTTATACAACTCGAACCATATAAGTAAATGAACTAATTTTATTTTAGAGTCGATCAAAGCCATTAAAGCCCCCTTTACCAAGCAGGCAGCATATTGCTTTCAAACAAAAGGATCTTTTTGCGAGGAAAGCTTGATGATCTCTATAGCCAGCAATAGTTCAGACAAAGCCAAATTCGATGCCATCGGTCGCACGCAGGTTATCGCCGAATTCTCTCTGGAGGGGACTATTCTTGACGGTAACGCGCTTTTCGAGAAGGCATGTGGCTACAGTCTTGATGAAATAAAAGGCAAGAACCATTCAATCTTCGTGCCCGATACAAGCAATGACAAGTCTGCTGACGGTGCGCTTTGGTCTGGTCTACGTCAGGGCCTTGATCAAACCGGTGAATATGCACGCATCGTTAAAGGCGGTCAGTCAATCTGGATCTCTGGAAGCTATTGCGTGGTCAAGAACCGCTCGGGCAAGCCGATCAAGGTTGTGATGCTCGCAAGCGACATCACCGAGCAGAAGCTGCATATGCTGAAGCTGGAAGGTCAATCGGAGGCATTGAACCGGTCTCAGGCCGTTATCGAGTTCGATCTCACGGGCACTATTCGCACCGCAAACGAAAACTTCCTCCAGACGCTGGGCTATCGTCTTGAAGAAATTCAGGGCAAGCAACACCGTATGTTTGTCGATGCTGACTATGCGGCCAGTAATGACTACAAGCAATTCTGGGAAACCCTTCAGGCGGGTAAGTTTCATTCTGGTGAATTCAAACGTCAGGCCAAGGATGGGCATGATGTCTGGATACAGGCAACCTACACGCCGATTTTCGATGCCACAGGCCGCCCGATCAGCGTGATCAAATTTGCGACCGATATCACCGAGATGGTGGAAGAACGTCTGCGCCGCCGCGCGATCCAGAAGCAGATCGATGGTAATCTAAACGATATTGCCAATACTGTTTCCAGTACCAATGAGCAGGCCGCCAGTGCAGCAAACGCCGCAGTGCAAGCCTCCTCCAGTGTGCAGACCGTGGCAGCAGCAGCCGAGGAACTGGTTGCCTCCATCGAGGAGATCAGTCGTCAGGTCAATCAGGCAACAAGCGTGTCCGATCAGGCGGTTTCTGAAGCGACCCATTCGGAAGCAATCATGAGCGGCCTTTCAGACGATGCCCAAAGCATCGGCGACGTGATCGAGCTGATCGACAGCATCGCAGCACAGACCAACCTGCTGGCCCTTAACGCAACCATCGAAGCGGCACGCGCCGGAGAAGCCGGCAAGGGCTTTGCTGTTGTGGCATCCGAGGTCAAGGAACTAGCCTCCCAGACCACCAAGGCAACCGAGAATATCAGCGCCCGCATCAACTCGGTTCAGACGTCAACCGCCGGAGCGGTGAGCGCGATCCATGCGATCAAGGAAGTCATCCAGCAGGTGAGCACCATCTCGAGCAGCATCGCAACCGCCATCGAGCAGCAATCTGCCGTGACGCGCGATATTTCGGGCAATATGCAGACAGCTTCCATCGGGGTTGCCACCATCACCGACAATGTCGAAACCATTTCGCAGGCGACAGCCCACATGGATAACTCCACGCGCAGTGTTCGCGAAGCATCCCGACAGCTGGCTCAATAGCAGCAAGCCGCTCCTCCAACGGCTCGCGCAAGAGACAAAAAAGGTCAGCTCACAAGCTGACCTTTTTGTTTGTTCTGCTAACGTTTAATAATGCGGCGGTTTCTCATTGCCCGGAGGAGGCAAATTTTCCTCCAGTTCGACCAGACTATCCTGAAGCATTTTCACCTGTCGGGTCAGTCTATCCATGATGTCCCATTGGCGGGATACCATCTGCGAAAGATCCTCGATTGTGTTGGCCTGATGCGTAATCTGGATTTCCAGATCAACAACGCGGCTTTCGAGTTCCTGTGTCACTTGGCGTCTCCCTCGCTTCACTTGAAGCTGTCTTGTATTGTTCTTGATGGCTAATAGCACATTTTCACCTCTATCATGCAAGATGAAACGGTAAAAACATGACTTTGATCTCCATTATTGATGCAGCTCAAAGCAAAAGTGCCCTCGCACCTTCACCAATGCACTATAACCAGAGCGAGGTATCATATGAGATTGGCCAAAGGGACCGATTTCGCCTATCGGATTTTAATGCTGGTCGCCATGAATGACGAGCGAAGCCTGACCGTGGAAACCGTGGCCTCGGCTTTGCGGCTTTCGCGCACGCACTGCATGAAGCTGATAGCCAAATTGTCCAACAGCGGATTTCTGAAAACCACACGCGGCCGCGGTGGCGGACTTGTTCTGGGCAAAGCCCCTGAAGACATCCGCATGGGCGATGTTGCAAAGGTTATGGAAGCCGATTTTGGCGTGGTGGAATGTCTTTGCCCTCGATGTAATGATGAGCCTCAGCCCGATTGCCCGATGTTTGGCGGTTGCGAAATGTCGCGTGTCATGTCCCGTTCCATCAAGCAGTTTGTTGCCAGCCTGAATGAACATACACTGGCTGAAATCGTCGAGAAATCGAAGAACTCCAAACATCTGATTCTGGAGCCAGATGGCACCATGGCTCCCTGTGCTCAGGAATAGGAAAGTTATTCCCTGGCAATCCCGATCAAATGCAATCTTGAGCATCAAGGTCTTTTTATGCAACTATAAACAATATATGGTTGTATAGACCTTTTTGACTCACCTCTTGCATCTTGACTGGAACCCCCATGAGCCAACTCAAGACCAAAGACAGGGGAAAGCATTTCGGCTTCCTTGTCCGCAAAGCCATCACGGAAAGCAACCGGTATGACATCGCGTCTGTCGCCAAGGGCACAGACATGAGCTATCAGTCTTTCTATCAGCGGCTACAGGGTGTTACCCCCTTTTCTGCCGATGAAATACGCAGGCTCATTGCCTTCTTCCCCGATCCTTCGCTCGTAAGCTATCTCTTGAAAGGCACGGCATTTGTCGCAGCCGAGCGGATTGAGGCCGAACCGGAAAAGAGAGAAGATCATATCTTTCAGGCCGCCCACCGCATCGTGTTCGAAGCATCTGACGTATTGGAGACCATCGATCAAGCACTCAAGGACCGGCGTATCGACCATCGCGAAGCTGTCACCATCATGTCAGCGATTGACGATGCCGAGCGAAGCCTTATCTCCTTGCGCGAGTTTGTTGCAGGCATGAAGAAGTGACCTTTGAGCTGAAAGGAAAAGGGGCGCGTCCATCTGAAGGCACAATGGCGACGTGCCTCACTCGTCGCTTTCTTTACCGCACCTTGCGGCTTGCTTGCCGATCCTTTGCTGCTTCTTTGTCGCAAAAACCATCGAGCTTTAAAATCACCCTTCTGTTTTAATCGACAAGAACCGGTCAACTCTCCAAATATAGATACGAGAAAAGTTATGAAGGTGGCGCTTCCACCTGTTTATCCTTCCCGTGTTTTGAGGAGAGCATCGTGAACAAGATTTCCCCTGACGCCTATAGTACAGCATCCCAGAATCCGACATTCCTATTTGCACCGGCCATCGCGCCGACCGGCAATGACCTGCATCAGTTGATGAGAGATCCGGCGAGTGTTTGCTGCTTTGAGCAGTTTCTCACAAGCCTGACTGTTCGTGACATCACCTTTGAATGCGAGGGCGACGGTCCTTTGGCCCAGCATCCCGGCTTTCCCGGCGCTGTGCGGCAAGCCATTGGATCGCAGCTAATGAAGACGGCCTCAAGAGAAGCGCTGGCCGGCCTTCCCTGCCCTTGGGGGCCGGCCTGCGGCTTTCAGGTTTTCTTCAATATGCCACAAGACAAGACCGGTGACATGGCCACCCGGATCACACCACCCTGGATCTTGCGCACTGAAACCGCAGACGCCACCAGTGTACGCATTACCATGCGTCTATTCGGACTGGGCCTATTGTGGGCAAGTGAAATTTCGGATGCCTGCCACAGAGCAATTGAAGAAGGCATCTATATCGGCGGGCTGGGGCCTGTCTGCGATAGCGTTCTGATCCGTTCGGTCGAAAATGTCTGGACTGACCTTGATGACGAACAAAAAGACGCCGACCGAGCCATGCTCTCATTCGTGACACCCTTCCATGATGCAGCAGGCGACACAGCACAATCCATCGCAGAACAGTTTCTTGCAGGCCTGATTGATCGAGCGACAGTGGTTGCCCGCTGGCATGGTGTATCGCCCGATGGCGACTTCGCCAAAATCAAGCAGGCGCTCTCAGATTGTCAATGTGATGACGCGGGTCTGGCTGAAGTTAAATGGAATCGCACAGTCAGTCAGCAGCGTAGCGCATCCATTGCCATGCACGGCCAGACCGGACTGTTGCAACTCCGCCTGCCAGAGCAAAACCGTTTGGAAATTCTCCAGTTACTACGCGTTGGCGAGCTACTCCATTGCGGTTCCATGCTTGCTTTTGGCCAAGGACGGTACAAACTCTACCTGATCTGATGGGGTTGGGTAAAATCGGAGGTTTCGTATATGCGCATGAAACGCATTTTCTCCATGTTGAAAAATGGATAAAGGGAGAGTGTAGGCCGCCTATTCCATCACAGACACCTTACATTTAGGTCAGTTTTGTCCAATTTCCAAAGCTGTCGAGTGAATTGGGTTCTGACGAGAACCAATCGAACCATGCTTGGTGAGCAGAAACAGAAGAGGCGGGCCACCAGTCCCCCGAAAAGCAGCCCGCCTTGTCGCAGCATCGAATCGTATCCGACCGCGACTATGTTCTGTTTCCCTCCGGATACCTCCGGAGATCTGATGCGACCAAGGCGGCTTGAGAGCCCCTGGAGCATTGCATCAGATAAAACAACAACGAAACATTCTTAATGCTGGAGAAAAGCCTTACAAGTCAGGGATATCTTTACCACTGACGTCTAATCGGAGCGCGGCGCTTCGATTATTTGATCCAAAATTCAAGACCCGTGGCGTCTCTACCAAAAGGCAGTTGAGCCGTTTTGTCACCAAATTCCAGATTTGTTCTTCACTGTCCCCCAGTATAAATTGCTGGCTCCCAACTTGTACTGACACAAAAAGTCGTTCGTATGGTGGTATCCAGCATGTAATACAAGAATACCGCGACACAACAAGAACTCAAGTGGCAAGTTGCTCGTTATACTCGGAAATGTTGCAGCAAGGAGAATCCAATACCAATTGCTACGGGTAAAAAGTTGAATCATCCATACAGATCGGGAAATATCTCAGAACTGCGGTTAAAGCCACCCCATTTGTTTTACCCGAAATAGCGGATCCGGATCGAAGCGGGACAAGCGCTCGTCTGGTAAAGCGGGCCTTATAGCCGTCCAGATCTTTCCATCCTGTAACCAGCTGTTTTTAGGGGGCAATCGCTCGGCATTTGGGGGCTCCATCAAGGCGCGCCGCACCCAGGGTTCGCGCATATGATCATTGGCTCGCCAGATATGGCGTTTTTCCAGTTTGTCCTTCCACCCATTGGCTTGCGGTAACAAAGGACATATGACCGGCAGCGTTGCTGCATCGAATTTTGCTAAAGTACCGGTGACAGCGCGGGCTGCGGCTGCGAAATAGAGGATCTCAGGCTGAAGTACCAAAAAGTGTGGACTGCTGCCTAGATGGGCGGTGAACCGCCGGAACTGCGCGCGGAACTCCGCCTCAAGCGTTCTTTCATCCAGTTCAAACCGGCGCGCCGCTCGGGCCAGATCCGTTCTCCGGGGCAAATAGCCCTGTTGATCGCGATTTTCCGGTGCGAATCCGGTAGAGAGTGGTGAAAAGGGTCCGGTGATCGCCAGACAGAGCCCCACGATAGGGCGTTTTGGAGCGGTCTTGAGATAGGCGTGCAATCCGCTTGCACTCTTGGGCCACAGATCAGACACCGGCAAGCAGGCAATCGAACCAATCTTACCCGCCCGCACGAGCTGGATAATGGCCGCGTCTATGCCTTGAGCCAATCCGAAATCCAAAGCGCACAACAACACACATCTCCATTTAACGTTCGGCGGGCCATGCCACGCCTGAAGCGGAAAGGAGAAACGCAACACGATCTGAAACAGTCAGCAAGCTCGATTCATCCCAAATGATGCATGCGCTTTTGATAAGCCAAATGCAAGATGGCATCTGCATACACTCAAATTTACCGTGCAACTTTTAATACGCAGCCAATTCGGGATTTTGGGTTAAGAAAAGCTTACAGTTTGCAGGCACCGTGTGACTGCCCGAGTAAAGAGCAATCTTGCAATCGCGTGAAACAAGAAAGATGACATGCGTATTTTTATCTAGATTTCTAATCAAATTGAATTAGGTGCAATAGGCAGGATCAGACGAAGCAAACTTACAGATTCTTGCACATTAAAAAGCCTCTATACTTATTGAAATGACTCAAAGTCGGCTCGTAATGGACCGAATATTCGCACCATCTCAACAGAATAATAAAGAACAACTATAAAATTACACATCCATTTTATAAATAATATTTATTTTATACAGCCATATTCAAGCCTAACCGAATAAGGAATTACACGTTTTGCGCTTTATAACCTACCTTTTTTCGACTTCTACATGCAATTTTTCGATGAGCACTATGGAAAAACCGACCAGCTAAGCGTAGTATCAAAATCAAGAAAGGCCCAAGAAAAAAGCAGCTCTCGGTGTTGGTCCCCCAACAAGACACCAGATGAGCGAAGAAAATAGTCTTTCTAAGGACGGTCCCCACAATTCACCGTCACTAGAGGTCGTCTTATGACGACCTCTTATTTCTTTTGTTTTCACAGCAATCTTACGCTGCATTCACAAAGGCAACCCTCCTTTTGATTGCTTTTTTTCAGTTAGCACTCTTGGTACATACGTTCCAAAGCGGATCATTTGTTCAATCTATGCGAGCAAATTGAACAGCTGTCCAAGCTCGACTCTCCCGCTATGCGCAGCATTCAGAGCTGCAATAATCCACAACAGGCTTGATTCCGTCTCAAAGTTGCTCTAATTATGCGGCCATCATCACGAGAAGGGCTGACGCCCTCGCCAACCTGCCGACCGCGGCAAGGTGGCACCTGTACGGGGATGTGGCGGCATCTTTGCAAACCGCGAAGATGGGCGCAACTAAGCGGAGTTCCCTTACCTGTTGTCGTCAGTCTTCCAAACCCGTGCATGGGCGTTGTCCATGGGCATGTTAGGAAGGAAACACAATGTTTGAAGCAATCGATCAAAGCTACGATTTTCCTGTCAACCACGCCTCCAATCTATCCAAGGAAGCTGACAGCCAAACAGGAAATCCAACGACAAAAGCAGCCAGCGCCGAAACCATCGCGGTTCTGAAGGCCGGTTTTCGCGCCCGCATCATGTCGTTCCGCGAAGCCTATGATCTGGGTGCACGCAGCGGGCTTTCCCTTTCCAGCCTGAAGAACCGCACTGAACAGTGCGCTCATCTCATTTCAGCCGGTCTGGGCTATGCCGTGGATGAAACCGTGTTTGCCACGCTCGTCTATCATTATCCCGAGCTGGCGCAGGGTTATTACCGCGCCCATCGCTAAAAAGCGACCATAGCGAAGCCCGTAGCGTCTCTCATAAGGCTCATCAAGCCGAACGCGAGCGACGCAATCGGGCCGCGCTATCCAATATCTGCTTCTCGCTGATCTGCCCCTGTCGCACCGCGTCGCGTATCCAACCGACGGCTTCGGCGGGCAGATTGGCATCAGGCTTGAGGCTGTTGGACAGCAAAAGAATGTCATAGCCAGCCTGAGCGGCCCGAATGGCCGCTTCGCGGGTGGATGCCACCTTGCGCACGGCGCCCATGTTGAGATCATCGGTCATGATCAGGCCATTAAAGCCCATGCGTCGCCGCAGGGCATCGCGCACAAGGGTCTTGGAAAAGGTTGTCAATTCGCCGTTGCTATCCTTGCCCACACGCACATAGAGATGACCGGACATGATGCAGTCGGCCAGTCCCATACGGACCAGTTCGGCAAAGGGCGTCAATTCCTCTGGCTGCCACGTATCGCGGATATCGACAAAGCCGTTGTGGCTATCGGCCTTGGACAGCCCGTGTCCGGGGAAATGCTTGAGCGCCGTGGTGATGCCGTAGCGGCGGTGCGCCTTCACGAAAGCCCCCGCATAGCGGATCACCGTGGCAGCATCCTTGCCATAGGCGCGTTTGTTGCGGCCAATCACCGGATTATAAGCGCGATGCAGGTCTACCACAGGGCCCAGATTGAAGGTGAAACCCGCCTCCGACAATTCTCTTGCCGCCACGGCGTAAATCTTTTCCGCGCCACCGGGATTGGTGCTTCTGGCGATGCTGAGCGCGGAGGCAATGCGGGTGAAGCCCTGTCGCTCCTTGAGGCGCTGCACCGTGCCACCTTCATGATCGATGGCGATATGCGTGGCACCAGCATCATGAAACAGTTTGTTGAGCCCCAGCACATCCTTGCGCGTGCCGACATTGGTGGAGAGATAGACAACAGAGGCCGCCCTGCCCTTGGCAATGTGGCTGGCGATGGTCCGGGCAAAATTGCCTCCAGCGCTCTTGCCTGAAAAGCCAACCATGATGAGACTTCCAATCGCCCGATCCAACTCGGCGGCGTTGACCACATTGGCGCGCACAAGCGCCGGAGCGGCAAACCCGGCGGCCACCAGTTTGATCGCCATACGGCGGGATATATCTCGGTTCATGGTCATGTGATGCTCATTTGCTGAGGCGCCAATCGGTAGCCTCTTGCCCCTGATGAATGACTGCGCCGGTTGCCGCTGTCTTTGTGAGGAAGTGGCCCCAGCAATGAGTCCAAATCAAGGCCAGCGCCGGTTTTGGCGCCAGCAATGCCTTTTATTGCCCAAGGCGCTCCAGCATATGGTCAAAGAGCGGGTTGGATGCCTCGAACACATAGTCCAGACGCCCCACAGATACGGATACCGAGCCCAGCTCGCGCAGGCGACGAGCAATGGCATAGACGCTTTTTTGCGGGGCATGCAGGCGCAAGATATGGTCGTTATGGCCATAGGGCGCAGTCACGCCAGCGGCTTCGAACTCGTCGCAGATCTGCTGGCTGATTGCCGCGGCATCATGGTGGGCAGCAGTAATCTCGCGCACGGAGCGGGCGGCTTCTTCGGCCTGAATGCGATCGAGAATTTCGCCCAGTGCCGATTTGGCTTCCTCAGACCAGTCCGCCGTCAGCGAAGCCACCAGATTGGCCTCCGAGCGCAGCATAACCCCATCATCCAGAATCTTGAGATTGTTGGCCTCAAGGGTCGAACCGGTGGAGGTGATGTCGACGATGATATCAGCCGACCCCGCAGCAGGCGCCCCTTCGGTCGCCCCAAGGCTCTCGACAATCTTGTAGTCAATGATGCCGTGGCTGGCGAAGAAGGCCCGCGTCAGGTTGATATATTTGGTCGCGACACGCAGGCGATGGCCATAACGAGCTGGCATGTCCATAGCCACGTCGCCGAGATCTTCCATGTTGCGCACGTCGATCCATGCCTTGGGCACGGCGATGACAACATTGGCATGACCAAAACCGAGTTTGATCAGCAGATCGACATAGCTCTCCGGCGTTGCGAGATGTTCGCGGATCAGATCCTCACCCGTCACCCCAAGATGCACGGAACCAGCTTTCAGCTCCTTGGCGATTTCAGAGGCGGAAAGAAAGGCGATTTCGACATTGTCGATGCCCTTGAGATGACCGCGATAATTGCGTGCGCCACCCGGACGGGCGACATCAAGACCGGCACGGGCGAAAAAGGCGTTGGTGTTTTCCTGCAGGCGGCCTTTGGAGGGGATCGCGATGATCAAAGGTGTCTTGCTCATGGTGCTCTCTCCTTAGCTCTCTTTGCCCGCTTGCGTCAGACGATCCAGCCAGACCACAAAACCGATGGCCGGAACCGCGTCCACCGCGTTGCCCTGTTTGGCGCGGGAGGCCAGAATGCCCAGCAGGCGATCATAGCGACCGCCACCGGCAACCGGCTTGTCTTCGCCTTCGAAATGCAACTCGTAATTAAAGCCCGAATAATAATCGAGGCGGCGCCCGAAATCGGCTTTGAACACCAGCTTCGTGCCTTGCGGCACAGCGGCTCGAATGGCAGCGATGCGATCGGCAAGAGCCGCAAGGGCATCGCCCAGCAGCCCGCCTTCTTTGGCATCGAAGGCACGGAGCTGATCAAGGCTATCATCGAGCGATCCGGCAATGGACAGATAGCGCACGATGATTGCCAGCTTGTCGGCATCCCAGCCCGCCATTGCGGCGAGCTCGGCCTTTTCCATGTAGCGCTCGGCAATGTCGCCCACAGAGCGACCGCCCACGGCAGCAAGGCCTGCGATATCGAGCATTTCCTCAACCGCCTCGCGCACATCTTCCGGCGCCTTGCCTTCGAGAATACGAGCCAGACCGGCAGACGCCCCATGGCTTTCCGAGCCGCCCTGTTCCAGACGTCTCAGCATGCGGTCCAGCACGGCACGATCACCAAACGCACCTTCCAGACGCCGCTGCCATACAGCGGGCGTGCCCAAAGCATTGAGCAAGGCAGAAAAAAGCCCCAGATCACCGATGGTCACGACCGGGCGCTTACCCGAGAGGCTTTCCACCATGGAAACGGCGCTGGCGACGTTGGCCGCATCAAAGTCAAAGCCGCCTTCGGGGTCGATCTGTTCGATACCTGCCTGATGGAACTCGCCGGGTTCATCATCGGCGCGCTGGCGGAACACCGGACCAAGGCAGGCATAGGTCGCCTTGCGGGTTGCCTCTCCATGGCGCAGATGATGCAGACAAACGGGAATGGTGAATTCAGGCCGGAGCGCCATCGCCTCGCCATTGGCGCCAGGGGCGACATAGAGGCGGCGGCGAATGTCTTCACCAATGAGATCAACAAACAGGTCCGCAGAATAGAGGATCGGCAGATTGATCACTCTGGCTCCTGCCGCGTCGAACTGTTGAGCCAGCTCGGCGCGCATTGTTTCGGTCAGATGAGTCATGGATATCTCCTCTCGCCTTTTCCGGCTGAGCGGTTATTTCGTCTCGGCAGCACGGGCGGCGTCCCGATCGGCGGCCTGATCTGCGAGCATCTTCTTGACGGTTTCGACCATCTCGGCGAGCGGCACCTCGACCTGAGCGGGACGGCTTTCGCGCCATGTGGCGTTGTCCTCGATCTCGGCAGAGAGGCGCTTGCCTTCTTCCAGATCCTTGATCTGAACGATGCCCTTTTCCTTTTCATCAGAGCCCTGAATGATGGCCAGCGGACAGCCGCGCTTGTCGGCATATTTGAGCTGGTTGCCAAACTTCTTCCAGTTGCCCTGATAAAGCTCGGCCCGCACGCCTGCGGCGCGCAGCTCCTGCACCATCTTCATATAGTGGCCAAGACTCTCGACATCCCCGTCCATGACGGTAACCAGCACCGGCTCGACGACCATATCCGTGCCCAGCTTGCCGAGATTCTTAAGAGCCGTCATCAGGCGGGAGACACCGATGGAGAAGCCCGTGGCAGGCACGTCACGCCCGACGAACCGTTTGACCAGACCATCATAGCGCCCGCCGCCGCCGACAGAGCCGAACTGGACGACTTCGCCCTTCTCGTTGGTCACATCAAACAGCAGCTCGGCCTCATAGACCGGCCCGGTATAATATTCGAGGCCACGCACGACGGATGGGTCGATCTTGATGCGATCTTCCCCGTAGCCACAGGCATCAAAGATGGCCTGCATGGTGTCCAGCTCGCGGGTGCCGTCATTTTCCATGTCGAGAGTACCTTGGGTAAAGGCAATCACCTTCTCGACATTTTCAGGGCTAAGACCGGCGCCCTTGGTGAAGTCGCCGCTCTCATCCTTGCGGCCTTCGCCCAGCAACAGGCGCACCCCGTCGGTGCCGAACTTGTCCAGTTTATCAACGGCGCGCAAAACCGTGAGGCGGGCTTCGGCATGCTCATCGCCACCAAAGCCGATTTCTTCCATCACCCCATCAAGCACTTTGCGGTTATTGACGCGGATGACATAGTTGCCGCGTTCGATTCCGAGGGCTTCCATGGTGTCTGCCATCATCATGCAGGCTTCAGCGTCGGTCTGCACACCCGGCGCGCCAACGGTGTCGGCATCAAACTGCATGAACTGGCGGAAACGGCCCGGACCGGGCTTTTCGTTGCGATAGACATAGCCAACGCGATAGGTGCGGAAAGGCAGCTGGATCTCGTTGATATTCTCGGCCACGTGACGGGCCATCGGCGCGGTCAGATCATAGCGCAGGCTCATCCATTGCTCGTCATCATCCTGCACGGAGAAGACACCGGCATTGGGGCGATCCGTATCAGGCAGGAATTTGCCCAGACAATCGGTATATTCAAAGGTCGGCGTCTCAATCGGATCAAAGCCATGATGCTCATAGACGGCCTTGATTTTTGCGAGCATGTCATCGGATGCGCGAATATCGTCAGCAGTCCGGTCCACAAAACCGCGCGGCAGGCGGGCCTTGAGCTTGTTGGGCTTTTTGTTCTTTGCCATGATTGGACGTCACTTTTGAATTAGAATTGAAGTTAGAGAGGCGTGCACCGGAAATAGGACACGCCTTGCGGGCTTTTCCTAGCCCATCCAAGGGAAAGCGGCAAGAGAAGAGCTGAGCTTTGGCCTCAGTTGAGCAGGAAACTTCACGTAAATGACATCAAAAATGGCATGCAAGGGTCAGCTTCGGGCAAATTGGGTAAAAGTCTCCCATTAAGAACAGACATAAAGCCGATAACGCGGACAAAACCACACTACCCCCCTGCTTTGCCACCCCCATTCAAAGCCACTTTCGTTCAAAGAAAAAGGGCAGCCCATGCCGCCCTTTGTTTTTCCTTGCCTCAAAAGCCAAAATCAGGCTTCGGCTTTCTCGTCCCTGTTGACGGAAATGATCTGAGTATGCGGATAAGGAATGTCGATGCCCTGCTCATCGAAGGCTTCCTTGACGGCCTTCAGCATATCGAATTTGAGCGCCCAATAGTCCGCAGCATCACACCACAGACGTGTGGTGATATCGACCGAAGAATCGCCCAGATTGGTCACGGCCACCCATGGTTCCGGCACCTTCTGAACGCGCATGTCCGCATTGGCCAGATCCAGAATAATCTGCATCGCCTTGTCTGCGCTGTTGGAATAATCAATGCCGAAGGTCAGATCGACGCGGCGTGTGGTTTGCGCCGAGTAGTTGGTAATGATAGAGCCCCATGCCTTGGAGTTGGGCATGATGATCTGCACATTGTCCGGCGTCACCATATAGGTCACGAACAGATCTACGGACTGGACGGTGCCGGAGGTGCCGCCAACATTGACATAATCCCCCAGTTTATAGGGACGGAAAATGATCAGCATGACGCCGGAAGCCACGTCACTGAGGGTGCCTTGCAAGGCCAGGCCAATGGCCAGAGACGCAGCACCGAGCACCGCGACAAGGCTGGTAGCCTGAAAGCCGAATAGCTGCAACACCGCAATAACAACAATCGTCAGAATGGCCCAACGCGCCATGGAGGCGGCAAAATTGCCCAGCGTATCGTCGACCTTCTCAAGCGGTGTTATACGATTGCGAATGAAGCGTGCAACCATTCCAGCGACAATATAGCCGACAACAAGAAACAGAATGGCCTTGGAAACATTGATAATGAGCGGCGTATAGGCCCCTAATTGTTCTGAAATTGCGTTCATTTTATCCTCTCGGGAATGAATTAAACTCTTGTCTTTGCGCGAAAGGCCATGGTCCCATGCTCTTCGCCCGAGCAACCGTGACCGCTTCCAGCTCACTGATACGACAAACAATCAAAAAAAGCCGATGCGATACTTTAGCACGGAAAGAATATCTATTGGCAACCGATTTGGACGCAGCAATACGCAAAAGATCTGGTCACGGAAGCAAGTAGACCTATGTCATTTTGCTCGCACCCTCAACAATCAAGACTTCAGAACGAGAATGGTTCCAAACTATTTGCACATATTTGTGGCTGGCAACCGTCCGCCGGCCTTTTGGCGTGGATCACTTCGCCTGAGGGCGCTCAAATGCATCACGCAGAGCCTCCACCTCATCGCGACAACAGCAGCCCTCAAGATGATCGTTGACCAGCCCCATGGCCTGCATGAAAGCATAAACGGTGGTCGGACCAACAAAGGACCAGCCGCGCTTTTTGAGATCCTTGGAAATGCGCGTTGACACATCCGTCTTGCCCAAGGGGCCCAAGCTTGCAAAATCGCACCGCTCGGGACGATCTTCCGTCCCCGGCTCATGGGCCCAGAAATAGGCTGCCAGAGACCCGAACTCGGACTGCAAGTCTCGCGCCCTTCTGGCGTTGTTGATGGTGCTCTCGATCTTCTTGCGATGACGTACGATGCCTGCATCGGCCAGACAGCGTTCAATGTCCGTTTCGGTAAAGGCAGCCACCTTGTCTATCTCGAAATTGGCGAAGGCGGCGCGAAAATTCTCGCGCTTTCTCAGGATCGTGTACCAGCTGAGGCCAGACTGGAAGCCTTCAAGGCAGATCTTTTCAAACAGGGTTCTATCGTCTTTGACCGGTCGTCCCCATTCCGTGTCGTGATAGGCCAAATAATCAGGCTTGCCCCCATGCCACCAGCAGCGGGCCTTGCCATCCTCTCCGACCAATAGGCCTTCCACTGGCTCGAAATCGGGCTTGTCGTCAGTCATCGGTCTGCCTCCACGCAAAACGTTCTATATTTGTTCCATACACAACCAACAACGACAAGTCAAAAGAAAAGCCCACCACGTGAGCTTCGCAGGCAGGCTTTGGAATTTTCAGGTTATCGGTGCCTCGATGAGGCATCTGTCGCTGTGAGACCAGTCTATGCCGGAACACTGTACGCTTTTTGCTTACGCAAAAATCGGGGCAAAGAGGCCCGCGTCTTCAGGCTATCGGTGCCTCGGCGAGGCACCTGCCGCTGTGAGCTCTGTCTATGCCGGAACACTGTACGCTTTTTGCTTGCGCAAAAATCGGGGTAAAGATGCCCGTGTCTTCAGGCTATCGGTGCCTCGGCGAGGCACCTGCCGCTGTGAGCTCTGTCTATGCCGGAACACTGTACGCTTTTTGCTTGCGCAAAAAGCTAGTCGAACAAGGCGTCGATGTCGTCCTGGCTGGCAACGCCATCTTCGTTGGCCAGAGCCGGGCCGTTGAGCAGAGCCGCATCGCCGGTCTTTTCCAGTGGATTGTCCACCTCAATTTCCTGAAATTGTTCGATGCCGCCCCAGATATCCATCATGGACACGATGCGTTCCTCGATGAAACGCAGCACATTGACCACTTTGGTGATGCGCTGTCCGGTCAAATCCTGGAAGTTACAGGCTTCGAAAACAGCAATGACCGCATCCTGAATTTCATGGGTCCACTGGTCTTCTTCACCGGTCAGGGTCTTGGAAAGCTTGGAGGAGTTTTCATCAATGACTTCGGCAGCCTCAAGGATCTGCTCGGTTGCCTGTTCTGTGCCAAACACGATGGCATCCAGTTCGTCGGTTACCCTGTTCATTTCTGCCGAATGCAGACCATTGACGTGCAGGGTGGCGATTTCGCGCTTGGTTTCGGCAATGGCCTCGTAGATCTCGTCCATTTCCTTTTTGATTTTGACCGCTTCGCTCAATTCAGAACGGAAGGTCTCAACCAGATTGCTATTCAATTCCTGAGCAGGTTCGACAAGCCTTTTCAGGGCTGCAAGCTCATCCATGATCTGTTGATGCTGTTCGCTCGAAAGGGAACTGTTCGCCGCAATGGATCTGGGAGTCACTGCGTCGCCCAAGACCTGTTCAATCCGAAATGGTTTCGTAGCCAGCGCCATTCCAATCATACTCCCAAACTCAAATTACTCTTATTGTCTAAAGGGGCCGGAAAGCACAGATCGACACATACGGGTCATCGAAACGCAATCCAACAGGCACCAAGTCGAACAGACTTATTGGGAGCAACCATATCGGCGCTTCGTTAAAATTAGGTTTTTGAATGCAATTTAATTAAAGGCTTTTTCTCCGAAAGAAGCTTGCAGTATAATTGGCAAACTTGCCGCAATATAAATACGTACATAAATGACCAAAACCACTTTTGTTTTTTATTTGTATTATCTTATCATCTTGCAGGCTATAAAGGCCTGCTTCCGGTTGCAGCTGGTTCCAAGACGCCCAGCGTGGTTTGGCGACTGCAAGTTTGTTGCTTTTGCTACTAGCTTGCAATTGACCTTTTCCAAGCGAGTGGCCATTGTATGGTCAGCCCTGCTACCGGGGCGCGGCGCACAGCGTCAATTGAAGCAATTGTTTATATTTCTCAAATTCTTGTCCCGGGTAGAGTGTAGACGCTGAATGCAGAAACCAAGCAACAAGTTACGGACCACAGCCCGCATGTCATGCAGGTTCATGGAACAGGTGCGCTTTCTTGCCGTTGTCTCTGTGTTTCTCGTCGGGGCAGCGCTGATGACCACGCCTGCCCATGCAGCGCATTATGATGACGATGAAGTAGCGCAAGGCTTTTACAAGACTGTGTTTGGCGCCGAGATCAAGGCGCTCAGTTGGGGCGGCCAGTCCAAGCGGGTCAAGAAATATGTTGCTCCGGTCAAGGTCTGGATCGACAACCGAGCCAGACTCAACCGGCTCAGAACTGTGCGCCGCTTTATCAAAAGCTTGCCCATCAGCATTCCCGGCCTTCAGGTGCGCATGGCCAATAATCGCAAAGATGCCAATTTTCATATCTATGTGGTCGATTCTGAAGACTATGTGCGAACCGTGCAGGATGAAGTCTATAATGATCGCAGTATGGAAGTTCCCGGCCAGTGCATCGTTCGGGTTTTGTCTCGCCGTTCGGGCATTCTACGCTCGGATGCCGTGATCGTTTCCGATCAGGGACGCTCGGTTTTTCATCGCTGCATGGTGGAGGAGATTCTGCAAGGGCTGGGGCCGGTCAATGATGACAAGAGCCTTGTCCATTCGGTGTTCAATGACGAAAGCAGCTTCGACTATTTCACGCCATATGACCGTTTAATCCTCAATATGCTCTATAGTCCGCATCTGCGCCCGGGCATGACGCTCAAACAGGTCAAACCGATGACCCCTGACCTGCTGCTCTATGCTCGCAAGGTAACGGGTCTGCGCTAGGCGCTTTGTCCTCTCCCCTGTCAAAACCCCTTAAGCTTTAAAGCAATCTTGCCCTCTTTCGCGCAAGAAATGCGGCGCATGGCTCTCGTCATGGGCAAGACGGCCCCCTTGTCATTTTATGCAAATTGCATGGGTCTCGCCGAGACACGGACAGGATTCGCCGCATGAAGGCTGATCTTTGTCTTTTGTTAAGCATAAATGTAGTGCCGTCATATTTTATTAACCTTGAATCCAAACAGAACAAATATCAATTTCTCATTAACCTTTCTGATTAGTTTACCACGTAGAATAATTTTTAATAACAGAAGCAATTATTAAGTATACCTCATCAAAACCCAACGCTTCTGTTTTGAATGTGGCCCGAAGGCCGACAATGGCGTCAATTTCATATTGTGAGTTCTGTAAATGAAGCACCTGATTCTTACAGCTTGTACCGTTGTTCTTGGCCTTAGTGGCCTTGTGCAGTCGGTCTCCGCCAGTTCGGTGCGGTATGCCCCTCCTCCTCCTGTCATGTTGAGCCCGGATCAAATCCAGCCATGGGTGATGCAGCTGCGTCCCGGACGCATGAGTGCCCGCCCGGTGGATGCGCGCCCACGCATGAATCGCATCGCTTCCAAACCGGCTCGCCCGACCTATGAAGCATCGCGTAAAGTGGCGGCCAAACGCACCCGCGGCACAGATCCTCGCTTCCTGCCTACGGTGGTCGATTATCAGGGCCCGGAAAAACCGGGCACCATCATCATCAACACAAACGAACGCTATCTGTATCTGGTCAACAGGGATGGAACAGCGCGCCGCTATGGCGTTGGTGTTGGACGTCCCGGTTTTGAATGGGCCGGTACACACAAGGTTTCGCGCAAGGCTGAATGGCCCGGCTGGACACCGCCAGCCGAAATGCGTGCGCGTCAGCCCGGTTTGCCCAAATATATGGAAGGCGGCCCGCGCAATCCACTCGGCGCTCGCGCGCTGTATCTTGGCTCGACGCTTTACAGAATTCATGGCTCCAACGAGCCATGGTCCATTGGTCATGCGGTCAGCTCTGGCTGTATCCGCATGCGCAATGAAGATGTCATGGACCTTTACGAACGAGTGCCGGTCGGCACATCGGTAAAGGTCCTTTAAGACCAGACTCTGTCAGGTGGCGCACAGGGGAATATTTTCAGTGCCATCTGCCACGCTTTGTTTTTGACTTGAGAGTGATCCGATTATGGATCCAACTTTAAGGGCTATCCTGAGGGATGGCCCTTTTTCTTTGGCATCATTTCATCTGCATGTATGATAGATGTAGCTGGCTTGAAAGTTTTTCCAAGTGCACTCATGAGGCTCCAGTCTTGGCCCAGAGCGACCAAGCCGAGGTGCCCACCATCAGCACAGCCATGGCGGCGGTGAAGAGTTGGTATTTGCGCCCGTCCCCCAGAAACTGCATGACCTTTGCCCCCATAAAGCCCCAGAGCGAATGGAAGACCAGCCCTCCCATGGCAAAGCCACCGATGAGAATTGCGGTTTCATCGAGCAGCGATCCTGTAGGGTTGAAATAGAGCGAAAAGGCGATGCTATACATGGCCCATGTTTTGGGGCTGAGCGGATGGATTAAAATGCCCTCTGCAAAAGACAGATGAGCGGTGTCCTTCTTGTCCGCCTTGTGCATCGTCATGATGCGCCATGCCAGATAGAGCATATAGCCCATACTCAAGCCGCGGAAGATATTAGCAATCCAGCCGTCCTGCATCAGCAGGGCACCCAAGCCCAAAGCGACGCAAAGCCCCAGCATCGCAGCACCCAATATGGCTCCGCACAAAGGGCGAACCACCGCGCCAAAGCCAGCCTTTGCCCCCAGCGCCATGAATGTCAGATTGCCAGGCCCCGGCGTTCCGGACATGACGCATACAAACACGGCGAACGCCATTAATGTCGACCAATCAGCCATTTTGCCACCTGTCTCTTTTTCTCTCGCCGCATTCATGGGCAAGAAATAGATACAATCAGTACAATTAAGAACACATACTTTGCCCAAAACTGAGCTTTTGTATCAATTGTTTTATTGTTACAGTGACAATTATTCTGGCGCACCGATCGCCGTCGGCGCCGAACAGGGAAGACATGATCATGAAGCAGCCCCTCTCCTGGCAACCGGACATTACAGGTCTGGTAGGCCCTCTCTATATTGCCCTCTCGGACATCATGGCGCGGGACATTGCAGATGGACGCCTCGCCGAAGGCACGCGCCTGCCTCCCCAGCGCGCGTTGGCATGGGCCCTTGGCGTAACCCATGGCACCATCACCCGTGTCTATGAGCGCGCCGAAAAGATGGGACTCGTGAAGGGAGAGATCGGGCGGGGAACCTTTGTCGCACCGCAAAACCGGCCCACCTCACCACTCATGCCAGAAGATGAAGTACTTTCAGAGCTGGATCTCGCTCATAATTTCCCCCTCTCCCATCTGGACCCGGATTTGGGCGTAGCCTTCGAGGCACTCGCCCAGCAGACGGGGATCGCACGCGTGCTCAACTACACACCGATCGAGGGGCTTGTGCGCCATAGGGAAGCCGGTCGGGACCTGTTTTCCTATTACAATATCGACGCGCCCGTTGATCGCATTTTGCTAACCTCGGGGGCGCAACATGCCTTGCAGGTTTTGTTGCAAGGCATTTTCAAGGATGGCGACATACTGGCGCTGGAAGCGCTGAGCTATCCCGGCCTGATCAATGCCGCACCGCGCCTTGGTGTCCGTCTGGCTCCCATTGGGGCAGACGCGGAAGGCATGAGCGCCGACCAACTGGACGCGCTTTGCAAGCGACGACCGGTGGCAGGTCTTTTCATCGGGCCCAACGTGCATAATCCCAGTGGGCGACCAACCTCTTCCAGGCGGCTTGATGAATTGGCCGATTGCGCCCGGCGTCATGATCTTTGGGTGATCGAGGACGACCCTTATTGCCCTGTTCTTTCTGCCCCCAATCAATCCATGTGGCACCGTGTGCCCGAGCGGACCTGCATTGTGGCATCGGCCTCCAAGATTCTCGGCGGAGGCCTGCGCACCGGCTTCATCTGTGCACCCCAATCGGTGCGCTCCTCGCTGCTGCGTGTTATCACGGACATTAGCTCCATGTCCTCGCCGATTGGGGCGGAACTGGTGCGGCACTGGATCGATAGTGGCGAGATAGAGAAGAACCGGCTACGCAAACAAGCGGCTCTGGCCGAGCGCCATGCCATTGCAAAAGCCATATTCGCGGACAATATTGAACTTTACCCGGATCGCTTCAGCGGTTGGCTTCATCTGCGAGAGGATCAGAATCCGGCGGTCTTTGAATTGGAAGCGGGCAGACGGGGCATGTTGGTGTTGGGCGCGCATCACTTTGTCGTCGGCTCCAGTCCGGTGCCTTCGGCCGTGCGTCTTGCTCTGGGAGCCATTCCCTCTCTAGTGCAATATGAGAAGGCCTTGCGGCTGTTGGATGATTTCAGGCAGGAGCGAGAAGCAATGCCGCATGCGGCCTTATCGGCAGAGCTTTATGCCTAAATGAAAGCGACCGAACGCAGGCGCTTTTCGTGATACATGCGAGCATCTGCAAGGGTCATCAGCGACGCGTAGGAGCCATCGCCCTCGAACAGGTGAACGATCCCGAGGCTGAGCCCCAGCCCCTTGAAACCGTGGCTATCGAGCTTTCTCTCAACATCGTTGACATAGAGGCGCAATTCATCGGAATCCAGATTGCCCGCGCGCGGGAAGACCTGCACCAGTTCGTCCCCCCCAAAGCGGAAGACACGGCTGTTGCTATCGATTTCCTGCAGGCTATCGGCAACGAGACGCAAGGCCCTGTCGCCTTCCCCATGGCCCAGAACATCGTTGACCCGCTTGAAGCCATCCAGATCGAGCAGCATAACAACGGAATTGCGCATGGCCCTGCTGTCAAACAGGGTTAGCACATCGGACTCTTCCTGCTCACGCTGCATTTCATCAAGGCACCCTTGCAAATAGCTTTCCAGAGCCCGCCGGTTGCCATGCCCGGTCACAACATCCGTGTTAGCATCAGCGACGGCCTTGCTCACCTTCTGGTGAGCGGAACTGACCTCGAAATAGGGACCATAGAGCACGGCCAGTTCCTTGAGCAGCGTGACGCTTTGGCTCATCTGGTTTGGCTCGGCTTCATCGGCCAGCAATGCGTAACCCACGCATTCATCGCGATGATTATGCATACTCATGCCGATCACATGGCCAATGCCATAGGCGGCGATTTCATCGCTATTTACGAAATGCGCCGAGAGATCTGCTGTCATCAACGGACTATGTTCACAGGGCTTGCTATCGGCAAAGCAATTGAGCGAAGGCAGGCGGTTCGCCTGAAGATGCTCTCCATCATAGCACAGATCAAACACAACGCTCCGGGTCTTGAAATCGAGGCTTCCAATGGCAACCCAGCGTGAGTTGACGTGATCGCGCAACACTTGCATTGCAGCGGAAGCCGCTGGCATGCCATCACGGATCGCATCAGAGAATTCCGCCCGCAAGGCCTTGATCTGCTTGCCCAGCTGATCGTCAAATTTCACAAGAATCAGCTTGCCCGAGCCATAGGCATAGCAATTGAAGCTCCAGCCTTCCATTTGAGAGCGGGAGACCAGTTTTTCGTGCCGACTTTTCTCGCAAATGCACTCATCGATCCCGACAAAACTCATGAGGCGGTTTTCCAGATGGTCCGGAAGACGCTTCATGGCCTTGTTTCGATAAAGTTCTTTGCCTGTAGGCCCCATGATCATGACGCCATCACTCAGGTCATCATAGATCGCGTAAAGGTCTCTTTCAGGCACGTTTGAACTAGCGTTCATATTTCCCGTCCCGTCGCACAATTCAGCCTCCGTTATAGGACAGAGATGATAAAATCTTCTTAAAACGCTATTTTCACTGCATTAATTCTTTTGCTCCGAAGAGAACAATAGGGATTAAACTTAATGATATACAAATTTTCCCGATAACATCCTTTGCTTTCAGGCCTTTTCCTTAGATTAACGCTGATTTGTATCATGCATGACAGCTTTTGGCGTTTCGGTTATTCTACCCTCTTGCGATTCAAGGGGAATCCGTATTTCTTAGAAATGCTACAATCTGTCTCTTGCCAAATATTCAGAGAGCTGTAACCATTCAGCCTGTTTACTAGCCCTGCCTGGCAAGTCCGACCTTTGACTTTGGCGCATAGCTTAGTGAGACCAGCAGTGTGCCGATTTGCCCGGTTGATCAGAACAGGCTGTACGATATTTTGCTTATGTCGACCAGCAGTCACGCACGGACCTGAGGAGGGGAATGCTGGCTGCCAATCTTAGAAAGGGACCGCAAGTATGAAACGTTTGGTTGCTGTTGCCGGAATGTTTTTCCTTGCTTCCACTCTGGGCGCTTTCGCTGAAGGCGATGCTGCAAAGGGTGAGAAAGTATTCAAGAAATGCAAAGCCTGCCATCAGATCGGCGAAGGAGCTGAGAACAAGGTGGGGCCACAGCTCAACGGCGTTGTTGGCCGCGCAATTGGCTCCGTTGATGGCTACAAATATTCAGACGGCTATCTAGCCCTTGGCGAACAGGGCGAGGCCTGGGATGAAGAAAAGCTGATGGCTTATCTTCTGGACCCTAAAGATTTCCTCAAGGAAGCTGGTGTGAAAAGAAAATCCAAGATGACCTTCAAGCTGAAAAAGGAAGATCAGCGCGAAGACGTCATTGCCTATCTGAAGACATTTTCGGCCGAATAAGCTTTTTGTTTTGTGCTTTTCCCCTTTTAAACTCCAGAGGGGCAAAATACCAAACAAACCCGTTCAATCCCGGCATCCGTGCCGGGATTTTTTTGCGTAAACAGCCAAGCGCTAAACCGGGCGGATTGTCAATCGCGCCGAAAGCTTGGGCAGATCACTCCAGATCCAGCCTTTTTCGCGATAGGCGATGCGACCATGGTGGATTTCCACCCGTTTGGTAACCTCTTCAGCGCCCAGCTTGAGATAGAATTGCTCGGCGCGGATATGGCCACCGATCATCCAGACCCCGATACTCTTGCACCCTTTATTCATCATTGCATCGACGAGCGCGGCTAGAAGCGTCCGCCCGAACGTGCGGTGCTGGAAATCCGGGTGGATATAGAGAGCATAGAGCTCGCCATCGGCCTTTATTTCCTTGCCAGGGCGATCCCCCAGTCGCATCGGGCCAGCCAGACCATAGCCCACGAGGGTATCATCCAGCCATAGCAAGCGGGCTACAAGCCCGGCAGTCTCGTCGGCCAACCAATCGCGCCAATGGGGCACTTCTTCTGCGGCATTCAAACCATCAAGACTGGCCTTGGGCATCAGCCCTTCATAGGCATCGCGCCAGCAGATCACTTTCAGCTCGGCAATGGCTTGGGCGTCTTCTGGCGTTGCAATCGACAGGGAGGTAGCCAGCGATAAGGTCATGCGAGTTCTTTCAGACAGTCAAAAGGGGAAAATACGGAGTGGACTGTGCCCGCAAAATGCCAAAGAAAGCAACAGGGGCCATCAATTTACGCATCGCCACCCTTGAAATCAGGTAAAGTCTTTCGTGAAATGGTCGGCCCCCAGGAATGAAGAGAGCCGAGGCGCGGAATAGCAAACCCTCAGCTCTCTTGCCTCCTCCATAGACCCTTTGCATCTCCTGCACATCGCCGTAAAGGGCGCATGCGGCCTCGCGCTTCACGCGCTTAATGGTCTGTTTGCAATCGGGGCAATTACTTGGCCATGCTCATGCTCACCCGCAAGGGGGAGCGCATACGACCTACGCACGTCATCATCCCAGAAAGAAACCCGGGCCTCTTTCTGCGGAACAAGAACAGCTTCGGCCAATGCCTTGACCGATACCATCACAAACTGCTCCGATTTTGCTCCACCATCTTTTCTCTTTCCGGCCCAAGACACAAGCCCTTTTTTGAATTCGTTCGCCTGTCAAATCCCGAAGGATTCCCGGAGCGCACCAGCAAGAAGCGAGCCCGACCTGGCAATGCAGCTTACCAGATTCCGGCTTAATCCATGGATTTTAGGAAGATATCCCGCAAGCATCTCTTCTGCCTTCTGCTGCAGAAACAGCCATCTCATTCCATAGTCGAGCTGTGAAAAAGGAAGAATGGCAGCCCTTGCCCTTTTTGCGGATAGGCCTCGCTTCGCAGCATCCTCCCAGTGGGAAAGGCGTATTTTTCAGTCAGAGGCCATTTTGGTGCTCTTGCGTATCTGTTCTTTTATCTCCAGACTGCCACCACACCAGTTTCCCGGAAAAGAGCTTCCCCTTGCGGGTAGCGCCTTGAGGTTCAAGGCAGCTCTTCTCTGACAGACAGCAAGGCCATAGATGCCTTGGACCACTGCGATTGCGCCAATTGATTATCCGATTGATTGATAGCCCCAAGCGTTACAAAGACCGAGATCGATGAACCAGATTGAAATGAATTTCTCCGCCCCCTCCACGCCTGAACAGAAGAGGGATGGCTCCAGAGGCACGGATGTTTCCGGCAAGACTGTCGGTCTGTTTGTTACCTGCCTTGTGGATCTGTTCCGGCCAACAGTGGGGTTTGCTGCGGTCAAACTGTTGGAAGATGCCGGCTTTACGCTGGAAGTACCCAAAGACCAGACCTGCTGCGGACAACCTGCCTATAACTCGGGCGACAAGGATGATGCCAGGGCGTTGGCCAAACAGGTGATCAAGGCGTTCGAGGGCTATGATTATGTGGTCGCGCCATCCGGCTCCTGCGCGGGCATGATCCGCAAGCATTATCCATCCCTTCTCGCCGATGAGCCACAATGGGCAGACCGTGCGGCTTCGGTTGCTGGCAAGACCTATGAATTGGTCAGCTTTCTGGTGGATGTGGCCGGCATCGAGGGCGTGTCCTCCCATTTCACCGGCTCGGTCACCTATCATGACAGCTGCTCGGGTCTGCGAGAACTCGGCATCAAGGATCAGCCGCGCAAGCTTCTGGCGTCGGTTCCCGGTGTGGACCTCAAGGAGATGGTTGACAATGATGTCTGCTGCGGCTTTGGCGGCACCTTCAGTGTTAAATATCCCGATATTTCAAACGCCATCGTCGGGAAGAAAACCGACAATATCACCAAGGCCGGAGCGGGCACCTTGCTTGCTGGCGACATGGGATGCCTGATGAATATGGCGGGCAAGCTCAAGCGCGACGGGTCGGCCATTCAGGTGCGCCATATTGCCGAAGTGCTGGCCGATATGGCCGATGGTCCGGCTATCGGCGAGAAATCCGGTCGCTAGAGGGAGGCGGATTGATGGAAATCAAGTCACGCGATTTCAAGAAGAATGCCAGCGACGCTCTTGCTGACGCCACCCTGCAAAAGGCCCTCAAGAATGTCGAGGCAGGCTTTATCGGCAAGCGGCAAGCCTCGGTTGATGCTCTGCCCGAGTTTGAGGATCTGCGCGATCTGGGGCGTGATATCAAAACACACGCGCTCAAGCATCTGGATGTCTATCTGGAAGATTACGAGAAGAAGGTCACAGCCAGCGGCGGGCATGTGCATTGGGCGGAAACGGCTCAGGATGCCTGCGAGATCGTACGCGATATCTGTCATTCGGTCGGAGCGCGAACGATGACCAAGGGCAAATCGATGATCTCGGAGGAAATGCAGCTCAATGCCTTTCTCGAAGCCGATGGCATGGAAGTGACCGAGACCGACCTTGGCGAATATATTATCCAGCTGAGGGGGGAGCATCCCAGCCATATCATCGCGCCTGCGGTGCATGTGACCAAGGATCAGGTGGAAGCAGACTTCCGCCGTGCCCACACCAATCTTGACCCGAACCGCAATCTGGATGATCCGGTCACCCTCCTTGGTGAAGCGCGAGAAGTGTTGCGCGAGAAATATTTCGCAGCCGATGTCGGCATTACGGGCGCCAACTTTCTGGTGGCCGAAAGTGGCTCGTCGGTGATCGTGACCAATGAGGGCAATGGCGACCTAACACAGACTCTCAGTCGAGTGCATATCGTGCTGGCGTCCATCGAGAAAGTGATCCCGACCCTTAATGATCTGGATGTCTTCCTGCGCCTGTTGGCCCGCTCGGCCACAGGGCAGGAACAGAGCGTTTACACCACCCTTTCCACCGGACCGCGCCGGACGGAAGACCCTGACGGACCGGAAGAATATCATGTCGTGCTGCTGGACAATGGTCGCTCGGAAATGCTGGGCACGGATTTTGAAGAAATGCTGCGTTGCATCCGTTGCGGGGCCTGCATCAACCATTGCCCTGTCTATCATGCCGTGGGCGGCCATGCCTATGGCTGGGTCTATCCGGGGCCAATGGGGTCGGTTTTGACGCCATCCCTTGTCGGAGTGGACAAGGCAGGTCATCTACCCAATGCCTCAACGCTTTGCGGGCGCTGCGAAAGTGTCTGCCCGATGCGCATTCCCCTGCCCAAGATGCTGCGTCATTGGCGCGAGAGGGAATATGAGCGCCATCTCAACCCCACACCACAGCGTTGGGGACTCAAGGGCTGGGCCTATTTTGCCCGCCGCCCCAAGCTTTATCACCGCACCATGCGTATTGGCATGCGGGTGATGAAATATCTGGCACCACAAACAGCCCTGATGCGTCGCCTGCCCGCCGCCGGAGGATGGACCAAACATCGCGAGTTCCCCGCCCCTGAGGGCAAGACCTTCCAGCAGATGTGGGCGGAGCGTGAGGCCGAACGTGGGCAGACGAAGGGAGATGCGGCATGAGTGAGCGTCACGACAACAGCGCGGCCAAATCCGCCATCCTTGGCAAAATCCGCCGGTCTCTCGCCTCTGTCAGCGAAGGAGCCGACCCGAACCGCAATGAGGCGCGTCAAGAAGTGCAAGAGCGCCTCGCATCCAGACCAAAAGGCATTGTGCCCAAGCGTGCGCAGGTGGGCCATTATGAGAAAGTTGCCATGTTCATGGACTATGCCGAGCGTGTCTCATCGACCACGGCACGCATCGGCTCCTATGACGACTTGCCCGGTGCCATCACCCAATATTTGCGGGAGCATAACCTGCCCCAAGCCATCGTGATGGGAGAAGACCCGCGCCTCAAGGCGGTAAACTGGCGCACCGAACCACAGCTTGAACGCACCATTGGCCCCTCCGACGGTACAGACCTTGTGGGCGTCAATCACGCCATGGGCGGTGTGGCAGAAACCGGCACAGCCGTGCTCGCCTCGGGGCCAGACAACCCGACCACCATCAACTTCCTGCCAGAAAACCATATCATCGTGCTCGACGCCAACGACATAGCAGGCGATTATGAAAGCATTCACGACCAGTTGCGCGATATGAGCGGGGTGGCTCACATGCCGCGCGCGCTCAACATGATCACAGGCCCGTCACGCTCGGGAGATATCGAGCAGAAAATCATGCTCGGGGCTCACGGGCCGCGTGCCGTGCATGTGATTGTCATCGGCTAATGGATACGGCCTGACGAGAGGGATCGTCGAGGCGCCTCTGCAGCTCTGGCTGTGGCTCTTGTTTGCACTCGCTTCGAGACAAAAAAAGGCCCGCCTCAAGGGGCGGGCCAAGGATAACAGGGGTCTCAAGGAGGACCCCTGGCTGCTTAATCAAATGGGCGACCGCCTCGGGAGCTGCCGACGGTCAGGCAGTGCGGCTGCTAAGCTCCCTCTGATCCGCAACAAACCGGCGTCTGTTTGATTGCGGTCAATTTCTCTGCTGGAAGTGGCTGTCTCTCTTCAATTTCTGGCCGGGCCCAACGCGCCAGCACTTCCAGTTCACGGGCATGAATCCGGCGTTTTGCATCGAACGGATCGATCAGCATTGGATCCTTGTGAAGCGGCTGCGATGCAGCGGTAATCACGTCTCCTCGTGTCAGGCCAATATCTGCCAAGGTGCGCTCATCCAGCTCCCGAAGGTTTTTCAGGGCTGCGCGGTTACGCATGATGGTCGCCCCCGCAGTCACAAGGCGTACAAGGCCGGCCATGGCCGATGAGAATGCAGAATTCAGAAATACTGTCAGCATGTCTTGTCTCCTTTGGCTTGGACTTCATCTCCCCTCACGCGAGGATGAACCAACACTTGAGGTTTGAACGAAGGCTGTTTCTCTGCGGCAATCGGGCCACAAGATTCGAAAAGCTCTCAGCCAAGACCACCAGTTCCAAAATTCAAAAGACGCATGCGCCAAGTGGCGAAAAGCCTAAGATACAGCCAACGGGCAAGTGTCCTTTGTTGTTGTAAACAACTATCTCAAAAAGAGAACAATAAATCCAACGAATGTTTTTTATGGAAACCATCTGAATTTTTGATAGATCTACATCTGGATCAATGATAAATATTGATCAGACATATTGATCGCTTTTGCTTATGACCTTGCGCGCTGCGCGGAATGCCTTGGAGGCACATTCCAAGGGCACATACCAAGGCACATGGAGATTGCTGATGAACGCCCTTCTTGATCTGGACCAGCTTCGCACTTTCATTGCTATTGCCGAAACCGGCAGCTTCACCAAGGCTGCCGAGCAGGTCAACAAGACGCAGTCCGCCGTGTCCATGCAGATGCGCCGGCTGGAAGAACGGGTTGGACAAACGATCTTCGTGCGCGATGGCCGCCAGAGCCGCGTCACCGACACAGGTCTGCGTCTGTTGGACTATGCCAGGCGCATGCTGTCTTTGAATGCGGAGACCATTGCCGCCTTTTCCTCTGATGCCATGTCCGGCAAGGTTCGTCTCGGATTGCCTGACGACTATGCGCCCAGACTGTTGCCAACAGTTTTGGCCAGCTTTGCCACCACCCACCCAAACATAGAGATTGAAGTGGTGTGCGAGCAAAGCTCCTGCATCCATCGGCGTATTCAGGATGGGCGGCTGGATTTGGGCATTGTCACCCATGGCAATCGGACACAGGAACGCAATGGCCGCATCATTCGCTCGGAGCCTCTGTTGTGGGTTTCCTCCGCCCATCACTCCGTGCATTGTCAGGCGACCATTCCTCTGGCCCTTGGCACCAAGACCTGCACTTGGAGAGCCGCAGCCACCGAGGCTCTTTCCAAAGCCGGAAAGAAATATCGCATCGCCTATGTCAGTTCCTCGGCTGCGGCCCACACCGGCGCCGTGATGGCCGGTCTGGCGATCTCCGTGTTGCCGGAAAGCGCCCTCACCTCTGACATGCGGGTTCTGGGAGAACGGGAGGGCTTCCCCGAGATGAAGCATTGTGATATCGCCTTGTTACGCTCGGAGAATGCGCGAGACCGCATCCACAATGCGCTGGCCGCTCATATCGTCAATGCACTGGACAATGTTTCCGGCGGTGCTGCGTTGGCCGCAGAATAAGCCGGATAGCTCTGGTTTCGGGCCTTGGTTCCAGACTGTGGGGGACATATGAACGGGGATGCACTCATGCCAGACAAAGCGGCACGCGCTTTGATTAATTGCATGATGGCTGGGCTGTTGGCACTCGTTGATCGCAGCGCCTTTGCTGCTCCCCGCAGCAAAGCAACTCTTTATCTACTCAATCAGCAGATCGAAGCGGGCTGCGAGAGCGGCGCGGGTCGCTTTCATCACCAAGGCGTCTTCGAGGTTGATCTGAACGGAGACGGCAAGCTGGATCTGGTGCTCTCCCATCAAGGGCTCCATTGCAAGGGCTCCATTGCAAGGGCAGACTGGAGCGGAGCAGCTTGTGCGGCGCGCAGTTTTGCACGATCCTTGTTTATTACCGGCGGGGACAATTGCTCAAGAAACAGGATGAGTTTCTTGGCTATATCCTCAGTTTTCGCCCTTCCCCCGAGCCCGTATTCGACATTGCCGAAATGAACGGAAGGGTCGCCCAGTGGCACCCACGGTCTGATGGAAGCCCGTGGCTTCACTGAAGCCTCATCGGCTGAAGCCGCTAGACGGGCTTTGCTCCAAGCGTTAGCCTATACGGCGGCTTGCTTGCGGCCACTTCGCATGACCAGAATATTGCCCGCGATGATTGCCGCCAATCCGATGAGCCCCCACAAAGACCATTGATAGCCCTCAAACAGGGTGGAGAGCATCAGCGCGACAACGGGGAATAGAACAGTAAGATAGCCAGCTCGCGCTGGTCCAATCGAGCTCAGCAGGGTCATATAGCCCCAAAAGGCCACCACAGAAGCCATGATGACCAGCCAGGCCATGGCAATCCAGTATTCTGCGCTCCAGTCCATGATGAAGGGCACATCAAGTACCAACGCCAGACAGAGAAGCCAGAGAGACCCGTAAGTCAGGCACCAGCAATTGGCACTGATGAGCGGTATGTCGAGTTTCCTGTTCGAGACAGACAGAATATTGCCGGTGCAGAAGAGCAGCGTCCCACCAAGACCAAAGCCCAGCCCATACAGCACCCCTTGGTCGCCAACGTTGGCGCTAATCTCGGGCCAGAAAATCAGCCCGATCCCGGATAATCCCAAAACCGTGCCCACCATGCCCAATTTCGTGGGGCGCATGCCAAGAAACAAAGCGCTGAGGATGATGTTGAAGAGACTGACCAGCGAGAAGATCACCGCCATCAGACCGGAGGCGATATAGCCTGCAGCGAAATAGAACATCACGAAGTTGGACGAAAACATGAAGATGCCCACCATTGCCAGACGCAGATGCACCTGCAATGGAAAGCGCAAGGGATATTTGCCCAGCAAGGCCCATAGGAAGGTAACGGCGGCGGCAAGTGTGAAGCGGTAGACGCCGGTGATCAGAGCGGGCACAATTTCGACCTGATGGGCCATGGCGATCCAACTGGTCCCCCAGGCGACGATCATCATTCCATAAAGACCGATATCCTTGCTGGACATAGTGGAGGCCTTGGCGGATTCGCTAACCGAGGTTCCTGCCTGAGAAGGTGGAATGATTGCTGCGCTCATCTTGCTATCCTGAGAATGTGGCGCGAAGGATCGATCCTGCACCAAAACAGGAGCGCAGATTATCAAATGGCCACAATGCAATCCAATGAGAATAGTTGCAGGACGCATCAAACATATTGATGCCCATATGGCAACGGCTCTCTCTTGTCATGTCCTTATCGACCAACGAGACTGGGTGCCCACCAGAGCTGCGGAGCCATTTATTTGAAAACAAAAATTAATTAACCGTTCCGCTTATAAAGTTGAGATACTCTCATAGTCTTCGCACGGACGTCGGTTGCCCGCCCTGCTACATAAATACGTCTCGACCAGAATGGTGAAAAGTGGGATAATGGCGCTAAGGCCTTGTACTGCGTTTTGCTCGCTTTGAGCTTTCATTCCACTCTTGCGACAGGAGTTACGATCATGAAACTCACGTATCTGGTCGCTTTGGCATTGATCTTCTCCGCGTTTGGCAGCTTTGCTCTTCCAACCACGGCAACAGCCCAGTTTGCGCCTCCACCGCCACGCAGCTGGAACCGCCCACCGCCCGTCAGGCGTTGGCGGCCTCCAGTCAGACGGTATTATCCACGCTGGCGTCCACGGCCAAGGGTCATCTATCGGCCACCACCACCGCGCTATTGCAACGTTCGCGCCTGCTCGATGCGGTATCGCAGCTTCCGCGCTTGGGATTGCACATTCCAACCGTATAATGGTCCGCGTCGTCGGTGCAGACTCTGAATGTGCCTAAACCGCATCAGGCAGGGTTATGACTGTCTTTGCTGCGGTTTTAGAGCTACTCAACGTGTCTTATCTCTCTTCCTCAGATGGCAACACATGATCCCCGGAACCAACGCTCCGGGGCAACGCCTGTTAATCGGGCACGCTCGTTTTCACCGCGTTTTTGCTTGCTATGAAATCGCCTTGACGATACGCGCCATGCCTACGGTGAACTCCTGCGGGCTTTCTGCGCGCAACAGGAGCCCTTTTGCACTGGCTGAAAGCGCAAAAACCTTGTCATCAGCCTGTTGCCTGCTGCTTGCCAATTCGCACTTAATCAGTAAACGCGCCATATTTGCATAAAGCAGCTCGTCTCCAGCATGCCCCTTATCCCGAAAGATTTCCAAAGCCCGCTCCAAAACCTCAGAGCCATGCGGTGTGCCGCGGATCATGGGCACGAAATCGCCTGCCCAACGATCAAACGCCTCTATGATGCGCACCGGGCCTTGCTGGCTTTCATCATTCAAAGCGGCCATGGCAGCTGAATGCGCGTCTTGGGTCAGGGCCATGATGGCCCATTCAAAGACACCTTCCTTGGATTTGAATTTTTTGTAGATCGATTGGCGCGACAAGTCGGCAGCCTTTGCAATGTCTTCCATTGAGGCTTTTCGAAAGCCGTATTGGCAAAAGATCATCACTACTTCATTGACATTCATCACGGCTCTACCACATTAAAGTTACATAGTTGACATTTTTTATCTATTTTGTAAACTATGTATATTGATCCTTGACCGTACCCTCTTCGTTATTTCCTCTCAAGCCCTTTGGACATTTTGATATGAACGAACAGTCTATTTCACAAAACAAGATTGAAAATTGGCGAGAAGACCGCTTGCCGAACCTCTCCGGCAAGTGCTTTGTCATTACTGGCGGCAATTCCGGCATCGGCTTTGAGGCGGCCCAGATGCTCGGACGCAGAGGCGCCGACCTCATATTGGCTTGCCGGTCGACACAAAAGGCAGCCTCGGCACGCATGATGCTGGAGGCCACTTCCACCGGCACCATCAATCTGGTGACCCTTGACCTGGCCGATCGCTCCAGCATCTGCAGGGCGTCTGATGGCGTGCGTGCGATCACGCAACGCATAGATGGTCTCATCAACAATGCGGGCATCATGCAGACACCAAAGTGTCAGACTGCAGATGGATTTGAATTACAGTTCGGCACCAACCATCTAGGGCATTTTCTCTGGACCAGTATGTTGTTGGATCGGGTGGAAGCGGCAGGCGGGCGCGTGGTTCAGGTCTCTTCCATCGCCCATCGTCTGGGGCGTATTCATTTTGGCGATCTGATGGGAGAAAAGAAATACTCCTCAACCAAGGCCTACGCACAAAGCAAGCTGGCCAATCTGATGTTTGCCTTTGAGCTGGATCGCCGGCTTGCCAAAGCGCAGAGCCCGGCCATCGCCATTGCCTGCCATCCGGGTTATTCCAACACCAATCTGCAAAGCAGCGGCCCGACAGGTCTGTTGAACATGATCTACAAGCCGCTCAATGCTCTCATTGCCCAACCAAGCGCCTTGGGAGCAGTCCCAACCGTATTGGCGGCTGCCGGTTTGGAAGCACAGCGAGGCGCCTATTATGGCCCGACCGGCTTTTTCGATATGCGCGGGCCTGTTTCGCTGAGCCACATCGCCCCCCATGCACTGGATCTGGAGCGCTCAGCGCGCTTGTGGGCCGAAAGTGAAAAGCTGCTTGGTATTTCTTTCTTGAGTCAAGACTAACTTATAAGAGCTACAATTTCAGGCCTACCACCATACTGGCATTCTTGCATTATTGTCCATTTTTATAGCATGAACACCAGTATTTTGCCTGTTGATATAGCAATCATTTATGCCAAAAGCAGTACAAAATTAAAAATTGCTCACGTGACAATATTTCCCTTGACTAAACTACATAGTTAAGCGCTAACATATACTTGCAGGGTATCACGAGTCGAACTCTAACGACCAATGCACATCGCTTACAAAGTCAAGTGGCAATAATATTTATGACACATTGTTGTTTTACAAGCTGTAAGCAGAAGGCAAACCTTGAAAAATAAGCAGAACTGCTCAGGGAGGCAGTGCAAGGCGTGTTCGTACAAGTGTCGGCAATCCTTTTCGTCGTACCAGTTTCGCGCATGAGTCATCAGCTTCGATGTTAGGAGGACGTCGGAGACTTAGACAGGTCCCCGGATTTCTCGTGCGCTATTGAAAGCCAGAGAGACATCTTTTCCGAACCGCCCTTCAGCCAACCCTGGCGCTTCATCCAACCGCGACAACTGTGTCGCAGACCGGAATTTGCTTAGAGGGAGGTCCTGTATGCAACTCAATAAGGCTCAAACAACCCAAGACATCACCTTTCACGCCCCCTACCGCGGCAAGATGGTGAAAAAATCCAATGCAAGCCTCGCCCATGACCTCGCTTGGCATGGTGGCCTGCATCCTCTGGAATCATGGCAATTCTCAACAAGCTTGCGTGGCGGCGGAAAGCATTTCAGTTTCCGAGTGCATCTACTCATCATCCAGCAACGGGGCAGTGAGGCCCAGATTTCTGTCAGCATGTGCCTGATGGATCAGGACACCGGCTGGATTCGCGAGGTGGAGAATACTGTTCCTCTCAAGGACATCATGATCAGTGAGCAGTCTCTCAAATTCTCGACCCACGAGCTGGATATCTATGGCAGCGGCAACGAATTGACGATCAATGCCGAGCTTCCCGATGCATCCATCGAGCTCTCCGGCCATGTCAACGCGCCCATTCTGGTGAATAACGGGGAAGGCAATTTCCACTTCCTTGGAGCACAGCAGTATAAATTCGCCCTGCCAGCCATTCAGCTTTCCGGCAATGTTGAACTCATGGGAAAACCGCAAAGCGTAACCGGCGCCATGTGGCTCAATCGTCAGTTTGGTGCCTTGCCGCGTCGATTCAGTCTGGACCGGAATTTAGAACAGCGTCAGTGGATCAATCTGTATCCGCAGCTCGACAACGGCATCCGGCTCAGTGTTTCGCAATTGTGGGATTTTGCTCGCAATCGACAGGATACCTGCTGCACGGTGGTGCTGCCTGATGGCACCCATATTGTCGAGAAAATTGATCCGCTGGAAATGAACGATTTCATGGACAGTCGCCTTTCGGGCCGTCGCTATCCGCGCCATGTGGTTCTTTCCCATGAACCTTTCGAAACTTGCCTGCAAATCAGCCTGCCCTACCAGCAGCGCGAGGTCGTTTCCAAGATTGGCAACCTGATCAAGTTTGACGGCAAAATCAATGTCAACGGCTATATGTATGGCGAGGAAGTCACCGGCGACGGCTTCGTGGAAATGGTTGGCCGCTGGCGCTAACACTTGATGAGCAAGATAGCCCACGCATCTTGTGCCTTCTGGCCTTGCTGTCATCGCTGATAGGGGCGTTTATAGCCTCTGTTCAGCGAACAGTCAGGGCGCGCTTTTGTGCCTAATACCAGCGCGGGCGATAAAAGACCGTCCGCTCGGGAATGGCTTCATCGTCACTACGGTAAATTTCATATTCCATGCATTTTGGGGTGTTGGCCTTGTCCACTTGCACCGCGGTGCATTCGGCGATGAAGATTTTGCCCTCATTCAGGGTAAAGCGGATGTCCTTGGCCGGATCGTTATCGAGTTCCGACACCTTGCCGAAATAGTTTTTTCCCTCAAAGATCACCAGATCATCAAGCTTTGGCCCGCCGGGATAAAACTGGATCTTGATTTTCGTACCGTCCGGCTTTTGTCCGCTTATCTTTGCAGGCACACAGGCTGTCAAAAAAACGAACGGCAGGACGGCAAGGGTCATTCGAATGGCAGCTTTCATGACATCTCCCCCTCTGACAGGTCGCGTTATCCTAGCACAGCCCCTCCTGCGCACCACAGGACAAATCGACTTGTGCAACGCTTCGTGGCAGGGATATGGCCCTGTCTGTGCCTTCGAGAATGTGTTTGCGTCTTGAAAACACATAAAGAAAGAGCGCTGTATTGACCCTCCTCTTGAGGAAAGCCCGGACAGCGCCCTTCACTATCGAAAAAACGATAGATGCTCAGTAAGCGAAATCTTCAAAAACGCGATTGATGTTACCGCCCCATTCGTTGTTATAGCGCATGAGCAGTTGATCAGACGGCGTCAGACCGAGCGTGACCGTTTCTTCCAAGGCAGCAAGATACTGGGTTTCATCGAAGCCGGCCCCATTGACCCGCGCTCGAGCAGCCAACCCCTTGCGGGCGATATCGACGACCTTCTTGCCCAGCTCCAGAACGGTTGTGTCACGGAACGGGGTTTTGAGGCCATGCGTGGCAACAGCGATGCGCAGGGCATCACGTTCCTCTGCCGTCCAGTCCTTGACCAGATCCCACGCCGCATCTAGCGACGATTGATCATAGAGCAGGCCAGTCCAAAGCGCCGGCAACGCACAAATGCGTCGCCATGGCCCTCCGTCTGCACCGCGCATTTCGATATAGCGTTTGAGGCGTACTTCGGGGAACACGGTGGTGAGATGGTCTTCCCAATCCTGCAGGGTCGGCTCGGTATCCGGCATCCCGTCCTTGCGCTTGCCGCCAAGATATTCGCGGAAGGTAAGACCGGTCATGTCATAATAGGTGTGGTCACGCGTGATAAAATACATCGGGACATCAAGCGCCCAGTCGACATATTGCTCATAGCCGAAGCCTTCTTCAAAGGCGAACGGCAACATGCCGGTGCGGTCCTTGTCGGTATCATGCCAGATCGCCCCGCGCAGGGATTGGTAGCCATTCTTGTGGCCATCAATGAAGGGCGAGTTGGCAAACAGCGCGGTCGCGATGGGCTGCAGAGCAAGGCCGACACGCATCTTCTGCACCATGTCCGCTTCGCTGGAGAAATCAAGATTGACCTGAATGGTGCAGGAACGGAACATCATGTCGAGCCCACGGCTGCCAACCTTGGGCATGTAATTCATCATGATGTCGTAGCGGCTTTTTGGCATCACTGGCACTTCATCTAGGTGCCATTTCGGTGACACGCCCAGACCAAGGAAACCGATGCCGAGTGGATCTGCCACTTCGCGCAATTGCGCCAGGTGACGGTGCACTTCGCGGCAGGTCTGGTGGAGATTTTCCAGCGGTGCGCCAGACAGCTCGAACTGGCCACCCGGTTCAAGGGAAATAGCCCCCCCTTCGATGGGGTCGACAAGTCCGATGATCTTTCCCTTGTCCTCGATGCGTTTCCAGCCCAGCAGGCCTTCCATGCCCAGCAGCAGGCGTTCGATTCCGCGCTCCCCCTCATAAGGGACGGGGGTAAAGCTGTCTTTGTAGAAAGTGAATTTCTCGTGCTCAGAGCCGATGCGCCATTTTTCCTTTGGCTTCTCCCCTGTCGAAATGGACTCAATCAGAGCGTTGCGGTCGTTAAGGGTCAGGGCTTCAGTTTTTGTTTGGGAAGCGGCCATGAAACAGGCTCCTTGAAATATGGCAAGCGTGACAATGCTTCTTCATATGTCACGTATTGTCAAATTAGGCATTCGAAACAGGGGTTACAATGGGTGAGCTGCGCTAGTTTTGAAAAATCTGTGCAAGCAGCCCCCCGATCAGATAATCTCTTCAGCAGGCAACTCGATGGCGGATTGTCTGCGGCTCTCATTTAAGGCCTTCTGCTCACGGTAGATGATGTAGAGCCCGGCGGCAACGGTCACTGCAATGCCCCAGGCTGCGAGACTATTGGGCAGATCGGAAAAGATGAGCCATCCGATAAAGGTGGCAAAGGGAATTTCCAGATATTGCATCGGCGCCAGAGTGGCAGAGGGAGCCAGATGAACCGCCGCAGTCATCAACAGATGTCCGAGCGAGCCGATCACCCCGGCACCAACCAGAAACAGCCATTCCTCGCGAGAAGGCGATTTCAGATCAAACGCTTCAAAGCCGTCGCCATTGAGCAGCAGAATGGGCACAGCGACAATCACAAGAGCGATGACAGCGGACAGGACCTGAACCGTGACAGGATCAATCCCCCGGCTTGTCTGACGCGTTGCGAGCATGAAAATCACGAATGTGAAGGCGACGCCAACAGGCCATAGAGCATTCAATCCCACTTCCATGAAATTGGGTTGAACCACCATCAACGTACCGGCAAAACCGACAAGAGCCGCCATAATGCGATGGGGACCAACGACCTCCTTCATGACCACATGACCAACCAGCAACATCAGGATCGGATAGATGAAGCAAATAGCTGTTGTATCCGCCAGCGGCATATACATGAGGCCAATATAGATGAAGGCAATCCCGGAAATCTGCATCACCGCGCGGATCAGAAGCCGCCACCAGATATAGGAAGACAAACGGAAGATATGGCCGATGGTTCGTTGCCTGATCAGCATGATGGCCCCCATGAACAGGAACTGAAGACTGAAGCGCACCACAATCACCGTAAGCACCGGCACAGTTTCTCCCAACAGCTTCAGACAGGCATCGCTGAAGGGAATCAGCATGCAGAAGAGCACCATAAGGAGAATACCCAGAACGGGATTATCCCCTTCGAAACTGGCAGTTTTGGGTGTACTGGCAGACATGCTCTCGGCCTCACTACAGCAATTGGACATTATTCGGAGCAAGCCTTGAGCGAAGACGCAGCTTGCTCCCGATCAGATCAATGAAAGAAAATCTCGGAAAATACCAAATGCCTGACCGAATTTCTGTTCCGATCAGGCAGTGTCGTTACAGAACTCCCCTACAGTATGGTGCGCAATGCAACAAATGAAACTTATTGATCAATCACACAGTGTCTGTGATGGATCGAACCAAACAGCTTCATTCGCCTGCCTCCACTCCATGCAGGGCGGGGAAGAAGGGCTAATCCGTAAGGGCCAATTTGGCTCCAAGGCTCACAAGCAGGCCGCCAAAGGCGCGATCCAGCCATAAAGCAACGGTCTTGTTATTGCGCAGATAGGTACCCAAAGGGGCGGCCAGCATGATGAAGCCCGCCTCAATGACCAGCCCGACACCAATGACGATGGCACCAAGCAGAACGGTATCCAGAAATATCTGATGCCCATTGAGCGTGCCATCATGCGGGATGAACTGGGGTAGAAAAGCGAGGAAAAACAGAGCGACCTTGGGATTGAGTACATCAATCAGCACGCCCTGACGATAGGCTGCCCAGTCCGAAAGCTGCTTTTTCGGCTTGGCCTCTGTCGGCAGAACGCTCTCACGTGAAAAGAGTGCCTTGGCCCCGAGCCATACCAGATAGCCCGCGCCCACATATTTGACGATCATGAAGGCCGTGGCAGAGGTTGCCAAAATGGCAGACACCCCAAGGGCTGCGGCCATGACATGCACCAAGGCACCAGAACAAACGCCGAGCGAGGCTGCAAATCCGATTTTTCGACCGTGCCCCAATGTGCGCGACAGAATGAAAATAAGATCTGGCCCCGGCGCTAAATTGAGCATCAGGCAGGCAACAAGAAACAGGCCCCAGGCCTCGGCGGACATGAACATGATCGAACGGCTTTCTGGATCGCCAGTTTGATGGTTCACTCAAACCGGCTCTTGGATCGTGCTGAAAAAGAAAAAACTGACTTGGTTGGCCAGCCTTTCATTGGAAAGTGAAATGAGCCTAGCCCCATAGGGCAAAGGAAACAACCCTCAAGCACAGCGGCAAATCGGCAACCCGGACGCATGGTCAGGCATGCCCATCAACCCAACTGCTTTGCCCGGTTCGCCCCTCAGTGTGGCTGGTCAGCCCAGTCTCCCAGAACCGCCTGAACGATGGCCAATGCTGCCACTGCGGCGGTATCGGCGCGCAAGATGCGGGGTCCGAGCGGAATGGGGGTTACGAAAGAAGATGCACGCAACGTTTCGCGCTCTTCTGCCGAGAAGCCACCTTCCGGACCAATGAGAACAGCAAGCGGCGGCACGGCGTTGCCCTCCCCGCGAATGGTATCGAGAATGGCCAGAGGATCTTTGCCCAACTCCCCTTCATCACAGAAGATGATGTGGCGTCCTTCGTCAGTGCTTTCCCAATTGGCCAGCAGCTTGGCAAGGGGTGTCGCCTCTGTCACGTCGGGAATGGCCAGAATGCCGCATTGCTCGGCAGCCTCCACGACATTCATCCTCATCTTGTCGAGCTTGGGGCGGCGCTCCTGCGTGTGTTGAGTGAAAACAGAGCGCAGTTGACTAACGCCCATCTCCACCGCTTTCTGCGCCATATAGTCGATGCGGGCGGACTTAAGCGGCGCGAACAGATAATGCAGATCACTCGCCTCAGGCTTAGGCTGAGGGCGCACCTGCTCAACCGGAATGAGCGCGCATTTCTTGCGGCCCATGGGACGGACTTCCACTTTCCATTCGCCATCCCTGCCATTAAAGATGAGCATCTCGTCGCCTTCCTGCATGCGCAGGACATTGAGCAGATAGTTGGCCTGTGCCCGTTCGCACGGGATGGCAATCCGCTCGGCAATATCCTGTTCCACCCACAGGCGCTGGCTCTTGAAATCATAATGGGACATGGCGGCCTCGTTCGGTCGATCTGTTTTCCCCTTTTTCTTAACTGAATTTCCCCCAAGAGCAAGGGGGCACTGTGTGATCCGTGCCGCTTTGGCGCAAAAGCTCCGGCCCGATGCTTGACCAGAGGTGCAAAGATGGGCACCAATGGACCAATTCAAACGAATCTCAATCAGGAATCATCATGGTCGAACGCGCGCCCAGCAATGCAGCCGAATTTACCGTTTCTGAAATTTCCTATGCGGTGAAATCCTCCATCGAGGATCAGTTCGGCTATGTGCGCGTGCGTGGTGAGCTGGGGCGGGTGTCTCGTCCCGCATCGGGCCATATCTATCTTGATCTGAAAGACGACAAGTCGGTGCTCTCGGGCGTCATCTGGCGCGGTGCGGCCAGCAAGTTAGCAGTCAAACCCGAACAGGGACTTGAAGTGGTTGCCACCGGCAAGCTGACGACCTTCCCCGGCCAGTCCAAATATCAAATGGTCATCGACCATATGGAACCAGCTGGCGCAGGCGCACTGATGGCGCTTCTGGAAGAGCGCAAGAAGAAACTGGCGGCAGAAGGGCTGTTCGCGCAGGAGCGCAAGAAGCCCCTTCCCCATTTGCCCAGTGTGATTGGTGTTGTCACCTCGCCCAGCGGCGCGGTCATCCGCGATATCCTGCATCGTGTGCGAGATCGCTTTCCGGTGCATGTCATCGTCTGGCCTGTGCGGGTTCAGGGCGAGAGCTGCGCCGCAGAAGTGGCCAATGGTGTGCGTGGCTTTAATGCGCTGCCGGTTGGCGGCCCCATTCCGCGCCCGGACCTGATTATCGTGGCGCGCGGCGGCGGCAGCCTTGAGGATCTCTGGGGGTTCAACGAAGAAGCCCCGGCCCGCGCGGTTGCCGAGAGTGATATTCCGGTGATTTCCGCTGTCGGCCATGAGACCGACGTCACGCTCATCGATTATGTCGCCGACTTGCGTGCGCCAACCCCGACGGGGGCTGCCGAAGTGGCTCTGCCGGTGCGATCAGAACTGGTGGCCACCCTTGGCGATCTGCATTTGCGCCAATATGGCGCCATTTCGCGCATGATGGATCGCCGCCGCTCCGATCTGCGCTCGGCAGCGCGTGCCCTACCACAACCGCGGGACATTCTGGCGCTGGCCCGTCAACGCTTTGATATGGTTTCGGGGCGTCTCGAGCAGGGCCTGATCGGTTCAACGCAAGTGCGCCGTTCCCGGCTGGATGTCGCGGCAGGCCGTTTGCGCCCCACCCTTGTGACCGAGCGGTTGAAAGTGCAGAGAGACCGCCTTGGCGAGCGCAGCGATCGCCTGCACAAGAGCCTTGCCATCTCCAGCCAGACCAAGCGCGCCCAGCTTTCGGGCACCGCTGTCCGCCTGCGCGCCGAACTTGTCACGGGGCGCATCGAGCTACAGACAGAGCGGCTGACGGACCGGACTGCGCGGCTCAATCGCGTGTCTCTTCTCACCGTTGAGCAGAAGCGCAAGCAACTGGATGCGGCCAGCCGCCTGCTCGAGAGCCTTTCGCACAAGGGCGTACTCAAACGCGGCTTTGCGCTGGTTCGCGACCGCAATGGCAAACTGATTCGCCGGGCCGAACAGATCAATCCCGGCTCTCCCCTCAGCCTCAGCTTCGAGGATGGCTCCATCAGCGCCACCGCTTCCCTGATCGATAGCTACGAGCCCGGACCGGTTTCCATGGCGAACCCGCCGAGCACTCCTGAAGCCATTGTCCCGGCAGCCGAGGAAAGAAGCGAGGACAAGACTGATAGTACGCCCGAAGCCGGATCGACCGGCATCATGAGCGCCGACGCGATTTCTGCGGAAGATATCGAAGCCCATTTGCGCACGATCGCGGGCAAGCGGGCCCGTCGGCGCGTAGCCAAAGCCAAGGATATTCCGGTTGAAAATGTGCCCGTACCGGAAACACCAGAAGGCGAACCGGAAGCAACCCCGAAAGAGGATAATGCTCCAGTTGAGGAGGCTGTCGCCAAAGTTCTGACCGAAGACGCCTCTGCGGAACGACTGGAGAAGGCAACCGCCAAGCTCACCGAAGCGATCGAACAGGAAATCCTGACGCGCCTCAAGGAACAAGACAAAGCCAAAGAGCCGCAAAAGCCGGCCCGCCCGCGCAAAAAAAGCAGCAAGAAGAGCGATGATGACGCGCAGGGCAGCCTGTTTTAAAGCTAGACGCGTTTGACGTGGTCGCCAACCCGGTACGCTTGAGACAAATCAGAAATGCCAGTAGCTTTTGACAGCCGCTGGCATTGTCTTGTCTATCGCAGGCAAAGCATCCAAAGCTTCGCCTGTTAAGAAATCCGAGGACTGTTATTCGCCCTTGAGCTGGGCGATGATGCCCGTTGCACCACTCTTCTCGACTTCGCCTGGATTTTCTTCCAGATTGAAGTGGGTCACGGTGCCATTGTCCACGATCATGGAAAAGCGCTGGAAGCGGATGCCCATGCCGCCCGCTGTAGCGTCCAGATCAAGGCCCGTTGCCTTTGCAAAGTCGGCATTGCCATCAGCCAGGAAGGTAATCTGGCCCTTGCCGCCGCTCGCCTTGGACCATGCGTCCATGACATAAACGTCGTTGGCAGCCACAACGGCAACCTCGTCGACGCCCAGCGCGTGCAATCCGTCAATGCTGTTGATATAGCCCGGCAGATGGTTGAGATGGCAGGTTGGTGTAAACGCACCCGGCACCCCGAAGATGACAACCTTGCGGCCAGCACAAAGATCAGACACGGTACGCTGTTCCTTGCCGTCCTCTCCCATTACGAGAAATGTTGCTTCTGGAAGCTTGTCGCCAACTTTAATCATCTTGGCCTCTCTTTCCTTCAAATCTATTTTGCAAGAATTCTTGTTTCAACCACGGCCTCATCGCCATTGGTCAACGTAAAAGTCAATTTGGCCCCTTGGGTTTTTGCATCCTTGGGGAGCCCTTCAAGACGTAGAAAAAAGCGTTCTTGCCCTTCTACGTTATTTTCCATATGGGTTGTCAGAGGCAAAAACCAACCCTCGGGCGCTTCTACGAACAGATCTTTTTTGCCATATCCATCTGGGATGCGTGCACTGATGATGAGGCTGTCTCCGCCGTCGTCCATCTTGGCATGTTTAATATCCGTAATGGTGAAATCGTCACGCGGGGCAGTTGGCACCAGTGCCATATCGCGATCAATCAGCAGCTCGGTTCCAAGATCGTGATCGCCAGAGGCCGGAATCTTCAGGGAAAATTCCGCATCGAGCGGCACGCAAAGCTCTGCACAAAGCCCGACCTGAGCGGCGAGATCCATCACGACAGGTGCGTTCTTGTCTGCAGGCGTGACAAGGAAAGGAAAAATGATGGCGTCCTTATAGCCCAGCAGCTCAATGCCGCCAGCCCCAATGCGGTGGGGCACCGGCCACAGGGTTTTGATGCTGGCAACATTCTGTGACGCAGAGGTGTCGAAACTGGGTGGCAGGCCGGACTCACCGGGCACTTTCCAATAGGTCTTCCACCCTTCATCCAATCGGATTTCCAGCCCGGCCTTGAGGCTGCCATTCTGCATGCCCGCGCTCACAAGACGCATTTTACCGCCTTCGGTTTCTTGCCAATCAGAAGTCGCAGCCTGAGCAAAAGTAACAGGCAACAGAGTGGAAACCGCAGCCATCAACATGCAAGCCACCGTTATTGTCTGGAATTTTTCAAATGGTTTCATGGACTTCATGGGTTTCACCTGTTTTATTGCGCGGGCTTTAACGGGTGGCGCGTCACACCGGCATGGTGACGTAGGATCGTCTATGCAAAAACCCGTTCGTTCATCATTGAACTTCAAAATTGAACTTATTGTGGCTACCATCTATGCTTATTGCGATTTGCATCTCCGGCTACACACAATTTTATGTGATGAAACATAGCTTGATGACAAGTCACCCCATTGAAGCGCTTTACAGCGCGCCATGCACGCAGTTACCTTTATTGATATGATCGAGCACGTAACAAAACAGCAGTCAAGCATAATGCCTTCTTCATTGGAGGGACAGTTTCTTATTGCCATGCCAAACCTGAAGGGGCCGCATTTCGAGCGCTCTGTTGTCTATTTATGCTCTCATTCCGAAGATGGGGCGATGGGCCTTGTGGTCAATCATGTATCCAGCCAAATCACCTTCCCCGATCTTTTGCGTCAGGTCGATATCCTGAGCGATGAGGAAGACATGATTAATCTGCCCCAACCCCTGCAGAGCATGGATGTGCTTGATGGTGGGCCGGTGGATCAGGGACGTGGCTTCGTGCTGCATAGTGCCGACTATCAACTGGAAGCATCTACGCTCGCTGTTTCCAGTGAAATCTGCCTGACGGCCACGGTTGAAATCCTGAAGGCTCTGGCCGAAGGCAAAGGCCCCAGTTCGGCGCTGCTGACGCTTGGCTATGCCGGGTGGTCTCCTGGGCAGTTGGAAGACGAATTGCAGAATAACAGCTGGTTGACCTGCAACGCCGACCGGTCCCTATTGTTTGAATGCGCCCCGGACCAGCGCTATGAGGCCGGGCTCAAGCTTTTGGGCATTGATCTGTCGATGCTATCCAGCGAGGCCGGGCACGCCTAAGGCGTGCCACTTGAGACACTCCACTTGGCGTCCCCCCAAAAATTCTCTGATTGTAGCGAAACGCAAACAACCGACATCATTAAGTCGACTTTTCCAAATCAAGAGCCAGAGTGAATAGGCAAGAGATCTCAGGACTTCTTGCCGCCTCCGCGCATGGCCTGCTGAATAGCCGATGCAATATCCTGATCAATATTGGAAAGATCCGGCATATTGAACGGGAATTCGCCATCGTCCTGAGCCTTGGCAATCTCGGCGTCTGACAGCTGGGCCGGGACAGCAGCACTCTCCCCTTCCGGCTGACGCTCGGGTACTGTTTGCTCCGGTACGACCGGCGGTGTGTTACCCTCGGCCTCTGACACGACAGGATGACTTCCCGCAGCGGGCTTTGGCTCAGAGGCCACGCCCGCATCCACGGCAGGCGCTGCCGTGGTCTCCATCAGGGCTGCTTTGCCTTCAGGAGAGCGAACCGGCTCTACAGGAACGGTTGCCGGCGCTTGTGGTTGTGGTTGAGCCGTCTGCGTAGAGTGCGCAGGTGCCTGCATTTGGGATTCTTCTGCAGCTTTCGTCACCTGAGCCCCTTGCCCACCATGAGCCGCGGGCGCACGCTGAGTGCCTTGCTGGGCATTTCTTGGCCCAGACTGGTTATTGTCTTGAGGCCCGCCCAAAGCGTCACCCTGACGCGGCCCACCCTGAGCAGGAATTGCCGGACGGCTCTGATCAGCCGCAGCTGTCGCCTGATTGGGCTGACCGTGTGCCACAGGACGCCCCTGAGCATTACCCTTCCCTTGGGCATTGCGCTGGCCTTGAGCATGATCACGCCCCTGCCCCTGATGGCCTCTGGCCTGTGATGCCGGGCCTTGCGCTGCCCGTCCTTGCGCTGCCCGTCCTTGTCCTGCCTGACCTCGGCCAGCCTGAGCTGCTCCTTGTCTATTCCCCCCTTGGACCTTGCCAGCCGGACCACCTTGCGGGTTGCCTTTCTGCGGGCCTCTGTGCGAGCCTTTTCCTGGCTGCGCCTTGTTCTCGGCAGGCTGATTGGCGGCAGCAACTCTAGGCATGGGAACAGGAACATCCGATTGGGAGGCGCTGGAACCATCCTTTTCATCGTCCGCCTTCTTAAACGGGTTGGAGAGGAGAGATTTGGCGCCACTCATCTTCTCGCGCAACGCAGCACCGAAGCGACCAGCGGTCTTGCCGGACATTTTCGTCTCGTCCGCCTCTTGGCCGGATATATCGGCAACCGCTTCCTGAGCCGCTGAGCCAACGGCTTCTTCAAGCGATGACTGAAGATCTAATGCCTCGTCATCCTTCTTTGCCTCTTTGGCTGAGGGATAGTGCGGATGGGGCGTCTGAGCTGCAGCATGTGGAGCGGCGCTCTCGCGCTTTGGTTCAGAGCCTTCTTCAGCCTTGCCTGGCGAAGCGGCTGCTTGAGGGGCAGCTTTGTGTGGCACAGGACTGGAAAGCGTCTGACGGGCTGTTCGGGTGATGTCTCCCGCCTTCAGCTCAAAAGCATGCCTGGCTTTGTCGTCCGCAGCTTTCCCTTCTTTATTGCCGTTGCCCGTATTGCCATTGCCTGTCTGGTCTGAGGTGTCTTCCAGCTCAACAGCCAAACTCTCGGCGAGCATTGCTTCAAGGGAATCTTCCTCAGCGGCCTCTTTTACTGATGGCTCAACCTTGGTCGGCTCTGGCTGCTTACGCACAGGTTCGGGAGTTTTGAACCCTTGGGCAGCGACTTCGCGGGCGTGAGCCTGAGCGCGTTCAAGCTCTTCGGCGTCCTTGCGGCGTTTTTCCTCGCGCTGTTGACGTTCTTCTTCGGCTTTCTGGGCAGCAGCTTCCTGCGCGGCGCGCTGACGGCGTGCCTGCATTTCCTGCTGCATCTGACGAGCCAGATCAATCTGCTTGGTGAGTAGTATTTCGGCGTCTTCAGCGGTCAACGGTTTACCAAACAGATAACCCTGCCCCAATGGGCAGCCCATGGTGCTCAATTGCTCGACAGACTGCTCACTTTCAATCCCTTCAGCAACGAGGCTCAAACCCAGATCATGGGCAAGCTTGACGATAGATTGCAAGATGACTTGCGATGTACCCTTGTCACTGACGACAAAACTCTTGTCGATCTTCAGTGTGTCGAACGGAAAATGCTGTAGATAGGACAGCGACGAATAACCCGTGCCGAAATCATCCAGAGAAAGCCCTGCCCCCAGCTGACGCAGACGCATCAGCACCTGAGAGGCATATTCGGGATTTTCCATCACAAGGCTCTCGGTCAATTCCAGCTTCAAGGTGCCGGCATTGACGCTGGAACGCGACAGAATGGTCTTTACATCATTGATCAGGTCGTGGCGAAGCAGTTGCTGGGACGACACATTCACGCTCATGAACAGCCGATCCATTCCTTCCAGCGCCTGTTGCCACTGGTTGAGCTGGCGTGCAGCCTGCTCCATGACATAAAGCCCAAGCGGCAGGATATAGCCGGTGCGCTCGGCTGCCGGGATGAATTCAGACGGCGGAATGAGCCCGCGCTGAGGGTGATGCCAGCGGGTCAGCGCTTCGAAACCCTGAATCATACGTGATTCCAGATCCACGATCGGCTGATAGACAATCTCGAACTCGTTGCGTTCGATAGCGGCTTGCAAATCCTTATCGAGCGGACCACGCAACTTGCCCTGCTGGCGCAGAGAAGGCCGGAAGGGTTCAATGCGATCCCCGCCCATGCGCTTGGCATGATAGAGTGCCAACTCGGCGTCATTGACCACGTCAGCGGCGGTCATATGGGCCTGAATATCATGAATGGCTATGCCGATGGAAACCGACAGGCTCAGTTCCTTGTCACCAAAGACGATCGGGGCACGCAGCACCTTGCGGGCGCTATCGGCAAAGACGGCAATACGCTCGGGCTGCTGTTCAGACAGAAGCACAATGGCGAACTGGTCACCATAGAAGCGCGCGATCGAATCCTGAACCTTGAGCAAACGCGTCAGGCGGCGGGCGACCGTGAGCAGAATGGAGTCTCCGACAGACAGGCCGTAATTGTCGTTGATTTCGCGGAAATTATCTATATCGATCAGAAGTGTAGCAGGTCTTGCCGCCCCTTCGGCCTTGGTGCGGTTCATGGCCGCTGTCAGGCGATCATACAGCAACTCGCGATTGGCAAGCCCGGTGAGATTGTCATGCACGGCATCATGGAGCATGCGCTCTTCGGCGGTCCGCTGGTTGGTGGTGTCCAGCAAGGTGCCCACGCAGCGCACGACTTCACCATCGGTGCCAACAACGGGGCGCGCCCGCAGGCGGAACCAGTGATAATGGCCATCTTCAGCGCGCAGGCGGAAGTCGAGATTCACTCGTCCGCGCCGTTGCTCGATAATGGCATCCAATACGGCAGTGAAGCGGTCTTTATCCTGCGGGTGGATCAGATCAAGCCAATCGCGGGCAGGCCCTTCCAGAGCGCCGCGCTTGAGGCCCAAAAGCTTTTCCGCCTCGCGTGACGTATGCATGCGATCGCGCGGAACATCCCAGTCCCAGACGATATCGCCCGAGCCGACAATGGCCAGCGCACGTCGTTCGCTATCGGACACGATGCCCTGTGCGAGAATGCCGCCAGAGAAGGCATGCTGCATGATAGTGAAGCAGAAGAGCAGCACCAACAGCACCAGGCCACCATTGAGCGCTGGCTGCACCAGATCATTGTCCAGCACACCGGCCACGGCAGCCCCCGCAGCGAGCAACCAGAGCAGCATCAGAATCCAGGTCGGGATCAACATGATGGCCCGGTCAAATCCGGTGTAGGAGAGATAGAGAATAACGGCAAAGCCAGCGACCGCCGTGATCACCATGGACAGGCGCGCAATACCGGCTCCTAGCGATGGATCATAAAGCGCTACGCCAAGCACAACGATGAGGAACAGCAACCAGACGCCGGAGGCGTGCAGATAGCGCACATGCCATCGATGCAGCGTGAGATAGGTAAAGAGCAGAATGAGAATAGAGGCGGAAAAAGCGACCTCAGCCACTGCGCGCCAGATTGGCTCATGCGCGGTGGGAATATCGAATAACCGGCCCATGAAGCCGAAGTCGATCGCCAGATAGGCGAGCACGGACCAAGCCAACAAGGCCGCCGCCGGGAACATGGCTGCACCCTTGACGACAAACAGGATTGTCAAGAAAAGCGCCAACAGCCCGGCAATGCCAAGCACGATACCGCGATAGAAGGTATAGCTGTTGACATAGTCCTTATAGGCTTCTGGCTGCCAAAGAGTGAGGCTCGTCAGGCTCTTTGAGCTTTGCTCCCCGACGAAGGTAACCACATTGCCCGGGTCAAGCGTAACGCGAAACACGTCTGCCTCGGTGTCGGGGATACGCTCTGGCGCAAAGCCTTGCGAGGTGGAAATGGAATAGACCCGCCGGTCTCCCAGATCGGGCTTGAGCAAACCGGAGCCGGAAAGCTGAAAATGGGGTACGACCAGATAGCGGTCGATCTGGCGATCCGTGTTGTTGGCAAGCGCAAACACAAACCAGCCCGGCACAGAGCCTTGCTGGCGCGCGCGCACTTCAATACGGCGGACGATGCCATCGGGACCGGGCGCGGTCGACACCTGCAAACGATCTTCATCGCCCTCATAAAACTCGACCACATTGTCCAGCTTGAGCACTTTGGTGTCAGCATTGACATCGACAGCTTCCACGGCCCATGCGGCAGACGTGGCCACCAAGCCAAGGATCATGGCCAGAAGAGATATGATCAGGACGGATACGCGATTCACCAGGGGCCCTCTCTCATTCAGCATCCGTGTGGACGCAGTGCACCATAGTTAAAATTTTGCTTTGCGCCATACAAGGCGTAATTCTCAATTTCCTGCCTTTTTAAAAAGGAAAAGGCCGCTTAGGCTGTTATGAAGGCAAGGTTTCCCCTTACACGCGCGTTATTCGTAGCATCACTTCTTGTCTGTCCATGACCAATCGGACATTCCATCACAAAATGGAATCGCTCCAGCAGCCTGAACCGATGCGGCCCATTTTCAAAAACCGACAGACATGATGACATCACTGCGCAAGGCAGAGAAGAGCAGATGGTCTTCCCATTGTCCGTTGATGCAGAGATAGCTACGCGCTTTGCCTTCCAGCTGAAAGCCCGATTTCTTCAACACCGAGATGGATGCGCTGTTGGTTGGCAAACAGGCCGCCTCGATGCGATGAAGGCCCTGACAATCAAACAAATAGGGCAGAAGCAAGGCCAATGCCCGACTCATATTTCCTTGTCCTGCGTGATTTTCACCCATCCAGTAACCAATGGTTGCCGTCTGGCAAATGCCTCTGCGTATGTTGCTGACATTGACCCCGCCCAGCAGGCGATTGTCTCTGGCATCGAAAATCAGATAGGGCAAGGCGCGGCCGGTCTTGCGGTCCCGGCGGTACTGGTCCAACCGACGGCGATAGCCGCGCATTGTCAAATCATCCCGTGGCCAGAGCGGCTCCCAAGGTTTGAGGAAACCGGCACTGGCCGTGCGCAGCCTCACCCATTGGGCAAAATCTCCCTTAACCGGGTGACGCAGATAGAGGCTATGTCCACTTAGACGCGGGTGGACAGCCCCACGCGCCGAGGTTCGGCTTACGATCGAGCCAAGGGCTGCCGTAAAAAAGCTGGTGGATGCTCCAGCGCGGATCCCTTTGAAGCGGGCAGCTTTCTCAGGAAACATGTCCATGCCTTTCCAATGTGCAAACAAGATCAGCCACTCAAAGCTTCCTTGTTGGCGGAAGCAGAGCGGGCAGGATTGTCGGCCAAGGCATTCGTGGAAAGGTCACCTGACGCTCTCATGCACCCGGCCTTGCAAAAGAGCCAAGGCAACCACCAGTCAATGCCAATATCAAAGCTTAGCGCAGAGAAATGACCAAGGGGAAGACATACTTTTTGAAAAGCTTTGAAATTCTTGCCCAATCATCGATTGTTACGGCACATTTTCATTCAAATGCGCCTCTTTGAGGGCTTTTGCCGTGTTGCCGTGCCGAAACTGATGGCACAGGGCGCGGATCAGGCTTTGGGGCGGGGAGCGCCGAGACGGTCGGCAACTTCGTCAATCCACATCAGATTCTGCACAGGCCCGACCGACGCCATGGATGGAACTCCGGAACAGAAAATCTTTTCGGCCAGTGCGCGTACATCCGCAACGGACACATCGGCAACGGTTTCTTCCATCTCTTCCAACAGACGCGGACGGCCATAGAGCACCACCTGTCGAGACAACTGGCTGGCGCGCGAGGCCGGACTTTCGGTTCCCATCAACAAGCCGGCCTTGATCTGGGCTCGAGCGCGTTCCAGCTCCTGCTGGGTGAGATCTTCAGCCACTCGTGTCAGCTCGCCGGTGATCACCGGCAGCAGCTCGGGAAGATGTTCCGCAGCAGTAGCTGCATGAATACCGAACAGGCCGCTATCCTCAAAGCCCCAATGCAGCGTGTAGATGGAATAGCAAAGCCCCCTCTTCTCGCGCACTTCCTGGAACAGGCGCGAAGACATGCCGCCGCCCAGAATGGCCGCCAGCAGTTGGGCAACGTAATAGTTATCATCGGTAAAGGAGCAACCTTCAAAGCCCAGCACTACCTGCGCTTCCATCAGGTCTTTCTGCAAATCGCGGCTTTCACCGCCCTTATAGACGGCTTTCTGCAAGGGCTTGGGCGGGGTTTTACTGAAGCCGGAGAAAGCTTTTTCGCCCAGATCAACCAGATCGTCATGGCGCACGGCCCCGGCGGCCGACAGGATCATGTTGGGTCCGTGATAATGGGTGCCCATGTAATTTTCGATATCGAAGGATGAAAAGCCCTGAACCGTTTCCGGCGTCCCCAGAATGGTGCGGCCAAGCGGTTGATCCGGATAAGCCTGTTCCAGGATATGATCGAAGACACGGTCTTCCGGCATATCGTAGGCAGCGCCGATTTCCTGAATGATGACCTGCTTTTCGCGCTCAAGCTCCTCCTCATCGAAGGTGGAATTGGCCAGAATGTCCCCCAGAATATCGATGGCCAGCGGCAGGTCATCTTCGAGGATACGGACAAAATAGGACGTATTCTCGATACCGGTGGAGGCATTCACATCGCCGCCAACAGACTCGATCTCTTCGACAATTTGTACCGCAGAACGGATTTCCGTACCTTTGAACGCCATATGCTCCAACAGGTGGGAAATGCCGTGCTCATTCTCGTCTTCAGAGCGTGACCCCGCATTGACCCAGACGCCAACGGCAGAGCTTTTCAGGTGGGGCATCTGATCGGACACGACGGTCATGCCATTGGCAAGGCGGGTCATATTGACGGACAATGGGTTTCTGCTCCTTTTCCCGACCTCTTCAGAATCAAACTGAAGCGACCGAAGGTGCGCGCTCGAAACCAGTTGTCAGTCCTTTGTGCGAAAAGGCGAAGACGGGGCCAAGCGCGCCCTGTTATTGATGGGTCTTTCTGGATTGTTCCGGAAATGATTGTTCCGGGATTTTCCGTTTCTTCCGGGGCAGGTCTGCCCTCAGCCCTCCTTGTCATTGGCGGCGCGGGAGCGTTCCAGAATGAAAGCTTCCACATCATCAAGCTGGTTGTCGATGACGCTGAGGCGCTCTTCACGCTCCATCAGATCCCCCAGCCAGACAGGCAGGGATGGATACTGACCGGACGCGGCCTCGACAGCGGCAGGGAATTTGGCCGGATGCGCGGTTGAGAGCACAATCATCGGCACATTGGCACCGCCAGTCGTAGCTTCTTCCTCTTCGCTCTGCTTGAGGGTCGTTGCTGCGAATTTACGCGCCACATGCACGCCAACGGCAGAATGTGGATCGAGCAGATAGCCGCTATCAGCCAGCACAGCCTTGATTGTAGCTGCGGTGTCTTCTTCGCTAGCCCGATCGGCCGCGAAGCCATCACGCAACATGGCGAGTGGCTCATCCTCAATGGAGAAGGAACCGGATTGCTTGAGACCCGCCATCATGCGGTTGACCACAGAGCTATCGCGCTCATGCACCTCGAACAGAAGGCGTTCGAAGTTGGAGGAAACCTGAATATCCATGCTCGGAGAGACGGACGGGGTTACGCCCTTGACCTCATAGCTGCCGCTTTCCAGCGTGCGGGCCAGAATGTCATTCTGGTTGGTGGCGATGATCAGCTTGTCGATCGGCAGCCCCATCTGCTTGGCCACGAAGCCTGCGAAAATGTCGCCAAAGTTCCCCGTTGGCACCGTGAAGGACACCGGACGGAAAGGCGCACCCAGCGACAGAGCGGATGAGAAATAATAGACGATCTGGGCCATGATACGGCCCCAGTTGATCGAATTGACACCGGACATGGCAATGCTATTGCGGAAGCTCTCATGGGCAAACATGTCCTTGAGAAGCCCCTGACAATCATCGAAATTGCCGTTGAGCGCGATGCAATGCACATTGTCATCCAGCACGGAGGTCATTTGGCGCTGCTGCACCGGAGAAACCTTGCCATTAGGGAAGAGAATGAAAATATCAGTATTGGAGCGACCGCGGAAAGCCTCAATGGCAGCCCCCCCCGTATCGCCCGATGTTGCACCAACGATGGTGGCGCGGGCTCCCTTCTCGGCCAGCACATAATCCATCAGGCGGGCCAGCAACTGCATGGCCACATCCTTGAAAGCCAGCGTCGGGCCGTGGAACAACTCCAGCACATATTCGTTCGGGCCGGTCTGGACCAGAGGCGCTACAGCGTCATGACGGAACGTTGCGTAAGCTTCGTTGATCATGGTGCGGAATGTTGCTTCGGGAATTTCCCCTTCGACATAGGGCCACATGACCGCAAAGGCGATATCGGCATAGCTCTTGCCAGCTAACGAAGCGATTTCTTCATCGCTCAATGTTGGCCACACCTTTGGCACATACAGGCCGCCATCACTGGCAAGCCCTGCCAGAATGGCATCACAAAAGCCAAGTTCAGGCGCATCGCCCCGCGTGCTCACATATTTCACGTCTTCAAGCCCTTATCTCTATGCGCCTGTATCAAGCCGGTTGGCGCGCTTTCGGTTACGCGCGGCACCCTACATCCTCGCGATTTTGAGGGCAAGTGCCTTGCATCGGTCCCGTGCGGGCCCACACGACCAACGCAGCAGAGTAGCGGCATGAAGAAGGACATCCAAAACGCAAGAAAGCAGCGCGGGGGGCGCTGCTTTCTTTGAAAGGCTCACAAGGATCCTGCTACAAATCTCTAGCTTATTCCGCAGCGATTTGCGGACGCAGCAGGCCTTTTGTCACGGGAATAGCGGGCAGAGCAGTGTCGACATCGCCTGCAGCTGTTGCCAGTGCACGCATTGCCTCGGTAACGGATCGGGATACGTCCCCTACTTCTTTCTCGGCCGTGATCACTTCGTCCACGCCCTCTGAGCTTTCGTCACCCAACTTGCTTTTTTCGAGATGGAAACGCAGTTCTTTCTCTTCAAGAAGACGCAAACCGGCCTGCAAAACTTCCATATCGCTGGAAAAACGACCGCTTGCCACCTGCTTGGAGATGAACTGTTCAAAGTAGGAACCGATTTCTACCGCATTGTCTGTCTTATTCACGTCAGCTTCGCCTTTCATGTGTGGTCTTTGCCATCCTACATACCGAATCCATTCCAACTGATGTGCCGCATCAAGAATGATCCGATATCCGCCACCGACAGACCAAGCGCTTGCCCAACAATATTGCTGTGCCTCAATGCTTGCGACTTTTACTGCTTGGGGTCACTCGTTGAAAAAGACAAATCCGGGTACATGACCCGATGCTTTTTTCCGAAAACCCCGATCTGACGATGTCGTGACGACACTTTGGCAAGCACGGACGCATTTGGAAATGATTCTTTCACGCGCTTTTCCACTTCTGCCATCAAGCAAATTCTACACTATCCACAAATCCCCAATTAACCAATTCTTAAGCCTCTGAGGAATCTAGCACCCCGCCATGTCAAGCGCGAGTTGACCCTAAAAATTTTATTTTTTTCGGTTCCCTGCAACCAATTCTGTTATCCCCAGTCGTACACTTTTCGTTCTCATTTTCTTAACTGCCTTTTTCTCTTTTGAGCACTTTCCCTTAGATTCTCTCTTGATCATGGTGCGCTCGTTTCCGTCTCTGGCGTGAGATTTCAACCGGCATGGAACTCGGGGCGCCTTCCTCTAGAAATCTATAAACTATTGAAATTATTTAATTTTATAAGATTTCGGTTTGTAGATATTATTACGTATACGCTTTGTTAACGATCTTTTGCGTTCGACCGTGCCAAGACACGCAAAAATTGATAAAATTTGAACAAAATCGCAATTCTGGCAGCAAGACCCTTTTAAGACTTCCGACAGGCTCATGGGCCGATGAAGGAGACGATCTGGAATGGAACGCATTGCCCCAAGAGAAGATCGACGCAAGGAACCCCGTGTTCTTGTCCGCAAGCATGGCAAGCTGTTTTGCGAGCATTTTTCATCCATGATCGATTGCGAGATCGGAAACGAGAGTGAAAGCGGCATGCATATTCTGCTCAATCTGGCTTCCGCCGAACCCTTGCCGTCTCAAGTCTGCCTGCTGGACAGGAATACAGGCCAGTTGGTGGATGCCCATGTTATATGGCACGAGGGCAGCAAGGCAGGCGTCCACTTTACGGGCCAGAGAACAGACGTTGATCGTCTGCCGGGTGCAGATATCCGTCGGCTCTCCATTATCGCAGCCAGAAGGCAGTAGCCTTTCAGCCGGGCACTCCACTGCGCAACCAGAAAAGAAGGCCAAACCATCTTTAACTAGCACGACCCAAATAGCACACACTCACACACAGAACCGAAGGCAGGCCCCCGTGGCCTGCCTTAATTTTTTCGCAGGAGATTCCTGCTGAGATAAAAGCCCCCTCCACAAAAGGCTACCCCCTCCCCAAAATGTCGTCTATTTGAGCCAGCCAACGTGCGCGCCTTTAATCCCCAACGGGAAAGACTACACAACCTGTCGCGAGATCATCATAGGCAGAGTAACCATTCAACTGATTGTCTTTGCTTATAGAAATTGCACCGATCCGGATATCGAGCATCCTGATTAAGATTTCATTAACACAACCTATAGGTTTTGTTTAACAAAGATTGAAGATTTTGTCTGGAAGTTTACAGTTTAATAGAAATTGAAAATTGATTGAAACGCCAACAGGATAGCAGAGAGGAGCCTGGTTTAATGGCTATACTCCTGGAACGCCGCCAGAGCCTGAGGCGTCGGGTCTTCAAAGGGGCCAAACTCTTTTTCCAGAATTACATGATGAGCGTGGATTGCACCATTCGCAATGAATGCGACAATGGCATGCAGCTCCTTGTCGATCAGGACTTGATGCTGCCCACAGAGATGACCTTGCTTAACCGCAAGGAAGGCACACTGGCTCCCGTGCAGATGATCTGGAGGCATGGCAATCACATGGGCGTGGAGCTGGATGGCGATGTCGAAGATGTCCGCGTTTCGGAAAAATCCTACATTCGCCAACTGACCACTATGTTGCGTAGCTAGTCCGCTTATAGCCCTTCCGTCGGGCCAAGCTTAGGGGAGCTCTTCAGCCTTCCTTGTAGGGAGCCATGCCACGGCGGGCCAACTCGTCCGCCCGCTCATTGCCATCATGGCCCGCATGACCTTTCACCCAATGCCAGTCCACCTTGTGGCGTTTGAGAGCGTCGTCCAGTGCCTGCCACAGTTCGGCATTCTTGACCGGTTTCTTGGCTGCGGTCTTCCAACCATTTTTCTTCCAGCCGTAAATCCAGCCCGTAATACCGCCTTTGACATATTGGCTGTCTGTATAAAGATCCACATCGCAGGCCCGCGTGAGGGCATTGAGTGCTTCGATAGCAGCGGTCAATTCCATGCGGTTGTTGGTGGTGTTGGCTTCGCCACCACAGAGTTCTTTCTCATGATCGCCCATGGTCAGCAAAGCCCCCCAGCCGCCTGGTCCCGGATTTCCAGAGCAAGCTCCGTCGGTATAAATTGTCACTTTGCTCATGCTGGCTCCTTATGCCCCTTGCGGCGGCGTGTCTTTGCGTTGTCTCGTCCTCGCGCCAAAGGCGCTGCGGGCGCAGAGGGCAATGGCCTGGAATTTCCAGAGCAGGCTCCGTCGGTATAAATTGTCACTTTGCTCATGATGGCTCCTTATGCCCCTTGCGGCGGCGTATCTTTGGGGTTTCTCGTCCTCGCGCCAAAGGCGCTGCGGGCGCAGAGGGCAATGGTCCCTCACGAGGAACATTTGATTTGCTGCCCTGTCTAGCCAACCCTTCCTCAAGGCGCAAGATGCTTGCTCTCGCAAATGGGGCGGTGTAGAGCTTACGCCAAACAGAAACAGCGCCACTGGCCCTGCAGCCAAAAGATCTGGAAGAATACCATGTCCGAGATTGACCTCGACGCCTTGCAAGAGGCTTACAACAACGCACTGGAGCTTGAGAAAGCCGGCAAGTTTGATGAAGCCGCAGAAAGCTACCGCAAAGCTCTGGAGCTGGACCCGGAAGATCATGCTGGCGCATCGGTGCGTCTGGCCTCCATGCAGCGCGGCCCCTCGCCAAACAAGGCCCCTGTTGCCTATGTGGCAACCCTGTTTGACCAACATGCGGCAGCGTTTGAGAAAATTCTCGTGGATGATCTGGGCTATGCGGTGCCGATGATGGTGCGTGAGATGATTCACTCAGCCGCCCCTGAACGCCGCTTTGCCCGCATGCTGGATCTTGGTTGCGGCACGGGCCTTACGGGCATCTCCATGAAGGACAAGGTGGACAACATGATCGGAGTGGACATCTCCACCGGCATGTTGGACGAAGCCTATGACAAGGAAGTCTATGACGATCTCTATGCTGGCGATGTGGTGGAGTTCCTCAGCGAAATCGAGGATGACGGCGAAGGCGACGCCAGTGGCTGGGACTTGATTGTCTCGACCGATGTACTGCCTTATCTGGGCGAGCTGGATGAAAAATTCCACCATGTGGGCCGGTGCCTTGATGCTGGAGGGCTGTTTGCCTTTTCTTCCGAAACAATGCCGGAGGAAGATTTCGCTGGAGCACCTTACAAAGTCGGTCCAAAGCAGCGCTTTGCCCATTCGGAACGCTATGTCCGTGAGTTGCTGGATGCCAACCGCATGGACGTGAAGCATTTCGAAATGATCGTGGTGCGCACCGACGAAGGCAAGCCGATCTATGGTCATCTGGTTCTGGCGCAAAAGCGCCCAAATGCGGACTAAACACCCGGCCCTGCTCTTATCATGATGCCTTCATGCTAAGAGCCTTTATTGGGTGGCGCACATCCAGCCTTGGGGAGATGGACGCAAACTGCGCGCGATTCTCCCCTTTTGCCTGCCCATGTGGCAGCATTTGGCTCTGCGAACAACTCCGGGTAGGCCCGTTCCTGCGTTTCACACATATTTTGTTCTGTTCGCCAACCGAAAGACTCCATTGGCGTCTTGACTTTACACGCACCGCCAAGCACCTTTGTCGGGCAGGAGAACCTATCGCGCTCCTGCAGCCGGACGCGTTTATTGTTGTCTGGCTCAAAGTCAGCGGGAGAGCGTTCGGCCCATCGGGGACCGTGCGCGCCGAAGGAGCAACCGCCTCGGAAACTCTCAGGCACAAGGGACCGCCCGACCAGCGAACTCTGGAAAGCAGCTTAAAGACGGGTCTTTGAAAGGACTGTGTCTTGAAAGCTCACCGAAGGAAGCAGCTGCTCCCAGTCTGTTCCGGCATCGTTGGCTGGAGAGAGAGGGAGCGGGAAATCTCTCAGGTTCTGTGACAGAGGAGGCACCGATGCGAATGGACGCTTCATATAAGGAGCCTTCCACTCAGCACCCGTGCAACCACAGAGGGCCCCTTTCCGAAGACCGGACATGGCCATCTGCAACAGAAAGAGAGACGCTATGGCCGACCTGAGTGGCGCCAAAAAGACACCCCTGTTTGATCTGCATGAAGAACTGGGCGGAAGCCTTGTTGATTTCGCAGGCTATGCGCTGCCCGTGCGCTATCCGGCGGGCATCATGGCCGAACATATCCAGTGCCGCGAAAGCGCGGCTCTGTTTGACGTATCCCACATGGGCCAGGCCCTGCTGCAAGGCCCTGATCATGAGACGACCGCCAAGGCGCTGGAAGCCCTGACCCCGTCTGCCTTTACCAAACTGGCTCCGGGGCGCATGCGCTACAGCGTGTTCCTCAACGAGACCGGCGGCATCATTGACGATTTCATCGTGACCCGCCCGGGCGATCCGGCTCTGGACGGCACGCTCATGCTGGTGGTCAATGGCGCCTGCAAGGAAAAGGACTATGCTTTCCTTGAAGCCAATCTGCCAGACGGCATTTCCCTTACGCGTCTTGATGACAAGGCCCTTCTGGCGCTGCAAGGCCCCAAGGCCGTAGACGCTCTCAAACGCCATGCGCCAAAAGCCGATGCCCTCACCTTCATGTCGCAAACACCTGATGCAATCAACGGCGTTGCCATCGGCATTTCGCGGTGTGGCTATACTGGTGAAGACGGGTTCGAGATTTCCTGCGCGGCAGACGAAGCCGAAGCGTTGGCACGCCTGTTGCTGGCTGAGCCTGAGGTCGCACCGGCAGGTCTTGGCGCGCGCGACAGTCTGCGCCTTGAGAGCGGCCTCTGCCTTTATGGCCATGATCTGGATGACAGCATCGATCCGGCTGAAGCCGATCTTGGCTGGGCTATTCAGAAAAGCCGCCGACAGGATAAGGCCTTCCCCGGCTCCGAGCGCATATTGAAGGGACTTGAAGATGGCCCAGCCCGCATTCGCGTTGGCTTGCGCATCATCGGCAAGGCTCCGGCCCGCGAAGGGGCAGAAATTCAGGATACGGATGGCAATGCCATTGGCGTTGTAACCTCGGGCGGCTTTGCACCAACCCTGCAAGCGCCTATCGCCATGGGCTATGTGCCGCCGGCCTTTGCCGAACCGGGCACGAAGGTTACAATTGCCGTACGCAAACGCGCTTTGGAAGCAGAAGTGGCCCCCACGCCGTTTGTTCCGCAACGCTATGTGCGCAAACCCTGAGCACCAAATGGGCTCATGTGTCTCTCGGGACCGAGGGAGCCCTTGAACTCAAATAAAACAGCAACAGATAAGCAATCAGCATCATCGCATAATCAAAGGGATCAGAGACATGACCACCTATTACAGCGAAGACCACGAATGGGTTGAAGTCAACGGCGGCGTGGCCACCATCGGCATCACCGATTTCGCACAGAAACAGCTTGGCGACGTCGTTTTCGTCGAACTGCCCGAAGTTGGCAAGGAACTGGAAAAAGGCGACGAAGCCGCCGTGGTCGAGAGCGTCAAGGCAGCCTCCGAAGTCTATGCGCCAATCGATGGCGAAGTCAGCGAAGTCAACGATGCGCTTGAAGAAGATCCGGCACTGGTCAACAGCGACGCGGAAGGCGGCGCATGGTTCCTAAAGGTCAAGATAGCAGACAAGAGCCAGCTTGATGACCTGATGGATGAAGATGCCTACAAGGCCTTTGTTGCCGAACAGGAATAGGGCTTGAAGCCACATCTTAAAAAAAAGCACGCAAGGGGATTTCCTTGCGTGCCTTTTTTATTGATTTCCCGATCCGCGCGACCAGCGTACTTGTGGCTAGGGGTCCACAATCGTCATGGATGGATCGGAAAGATCCGGCAATGAAATTGCCTCGTTGAAAACATTGGGCTCGGCATTGGCAAGCAGGGCCAGCACAGACAATTTATGCATTGGACGACCAAAGAGATACCCTTGGAAAGTATGACATTTCTGTTCCTGCAGAAAATTCATCTGCTCTTCGGTTTCCACCCCTTCGGCGATAATTTTCAGCCCCATACCGCGTGCCAGATTGATAATGCCGCGCACCAGCTTGCGGTCTTCTTCCTTGTCTTCAATCTGCTTTACGAAAGAGCGGTCAATCTTGAGAATATCCAGCGGCAGGCTCTTGAGATAGCCAAGGTTGGAATAGCCGGTGCCAAAGTCGTCCATCGCCAGAGAGATGCCTCGCGCCGATAGCTGCGAGAGCATTTTTGCGGCCTTGCGAGTGTCCTTCACATCTACACTCTCGGTGATCTCAAGGGTCAGATAGTTGGGGTCAATGCCGGTCCGCTCAAGCAGCTGTATCAGCTCTGAAGCGAGATTGTCGTTGTTGAGCTGGTGCGGCGAAAGGTTGATCGAGAGATGCAGTTTGAAACCGGATTGATGCCAGTTGACAAGATCTGTACAGGCCTCCCTGAAAATCCAGTCGGACAGAGCGCCGATAAGACCGGCATCCTCAGCGATGTTGATGAAATCCAGCGTTGGGATCTGACCCTGATCGGGGTGGAACCAGCGCACAAGGGCCTCCACGCCGGTGACCTTGCATGTGCCCGATTTCAAATCTGTAGAGACCTGCGGTTGATAATAAACCTCCAATCCATCGCCGCCACATTGCAGCGAATGGCGCAGGTCTGCCTCAAGACAGACCCTGTTCTGGATTGCAACACTCATGCCAGTTTCATAAAGACAATATCTTTGCCGCCCCTGCCTCTTGGCCTCATACAGAGCCAGATCCGCATCGCGTAGCAATTCATCGGCAGAATGGGACAGATCGGGGTAGCGGGAAATCCCCACGGAAGAGGAGATACGGATATCATTGCCCGAGAGTTCAAATGCGGAACTGAGAGCGTCGATCACCTCTCCAACCATCTTTTCGCTGGTGGCAAAGTCTGCCCGTTGTAAAACGGCAAACTCATCGCCTCCAAGGCGGGTCACGATATCGGCTTCGCCGCTGAAGATGGCCGTCAAACGTGCGGCGGCATTCTTGAGCAGGCGGTCTCCCATGGGATGTCCGAAGGTGTCGTTCACATCCTTAAACTTGTCCAGATCAAAGAGGATAAGATTAAACCCCTCCCCGTGTGCATCGGCATACTCAATAAAGCGGTTCATCTTTTCATTGAGAAACGACCTGTTGCCAAGGCCGGTCAATGCGTCATGCTCGGCCAGAAAGCGTATCCGGGCTTCGCGTCCCTTGATCCGGCTTTCTTCCTTGCGTGCCCGATAGGCTTCTACCCCAAACAGAGTAAGAATGAGCACGCCGCCTGCGGCCGAGCTTACAAGGAGCGTATCCATAGAGACGAGCGCTGCGTCCAACCGCTTTTGAAGCGTCGAGGCACGCTCGACCCGCGTTTGGGCGATGGCGGCGGCCATACTGGTAATATCTTCCTCATAAGGGGATAGCGTGTCCTCTATATCCCTGAAAGCTATGAGATTACCCGGCCTGAGCTGCTGGACCAGGGGATCGACCTCTCGCAAGGAGCTGCGCAGATTGATCAGCAAGCTGTTGAATTTTTCATGCTGGGCTTCGGGAACCTCTGCGCCGATGGACGTGATGCTGAACACGCGGCTCCAGAGAATATCGAACCATTTCAGCACCATTTCATGGGAGACACTCTGGGCGGTATCCGGACCTGCACTCACATCCTGCAGTTTTTCCCCAAAGACATATTTGCCTGTTATGCTGCGAAAGCGTCTATATTCCAGCTCCAGCCGAATGCCCTCATCGCGCCCGGAAATCATCTCATAGCTTTGCGAAATCTGTCCGCGCAACCGGTCTACCTTCTGGAACTGTGTCAGCTCCAGAAGCAGCAGTCCAACGACCGAGATCAGATAGGCAATGGCCAAGACTTTGGAATAGAACTTCATTTCACTATCATCTTCTCGATTTGCCAGACGAAACGTGAGGTATATTTGGGATCAAGAAGCGACTCGTCATGGTCAATCGGATAGATGATTCTGATGGGGCCACGGCGGCGAATGCTCAGGTCTCGGCCATCCTGCTTGGTCGCCAGCAGCACGTCATAGTCATAGAAATCCTGAACGGGAATTTCGGTCCGGTAGCCATCCAGCGCGTGCACCTCAATGGTGTCGCCCTTGGCTCCGACATAGACGAGAAGATCCCGCATCAAAACACCGTGCCATTGGTGGGCCTTACTTGAATACACCGTGTGGGTGTTTACCTCACTCAGCCCGATAGCCTCAATCATCGGGCGATCCAGATAAACAAGGCCCTTGGCATTGTGATTTTGAACTGCGCCCGAAATTGTGAGAATGATGTCTTCTTGAGGGTATGGGAGTTCGTCAGCCCAAGCATGGGCAGACAACGCACCCGCACATGCAAAAAACGTTATGGCAATTCCAAAAACAATGCGCTGAAGCAGTCCTATGAAAGACACTGCTCCAGTACCCCGACGAGCCATATGAACACCCCTGTCTTAATTCAAGCAAATCAAACCACAGGGGACATTCACAAATCGTAAAATCGCAGCCGCCTCAAAATTTGAAGCAGGTAAAAGCGCCGCAATTGTCTTGTTATGGTTAATAGTTCGTTAGGGCTACAGGCCATTCGAAGGGGCCTGCCAATATTTCGCCTTTTCAAAAGCCATCATAGCACAAGGGGCCTTGCAAGGCCCCTTTTTCTGGTCGCTCTCTTGCGGCCCTTTGCCAATTTGTCTGATTAGCCTTAGCAGATTATTGCTCGTGCCAGTCTTTCAGGGCATCAATCGTTGCCGGAAGGTCGGCGAGGCGACGCACCACCGTTTCCGCTCCGGCATCCATCAGATGTTCGCCGTGGCCAAGATAGCTGTGGCTTGCGCCAATGAAGCCGATGACACGCATCCCGGCCTGACAGGCAGCCTGAACCCCATGGGTGCTGTCTTCAATGACGAAGCACTCGGAAGGGTCGGTTTCAAGCACAGTTGCGGCATGCAGGAAGACATTGGGATCCGGCTTTGGCAGCTTTGTCCCTACCTCAACGGCGGAATAGACATAAGGGCGGAAGCGGTCCCACAGATCGACGAGGCGCATATTGGCTTCCAGCCGCTCCATGGCCGTGTTGGAACAGACACAACGCGGATAGTCGAGCTGGTCCAGCATTTCGTGAGCGCCTTCGATCACCTTAAGCTTGTCCAGCTTGCTCGTTGCACGGTCGGTAATCCGTTGCAGGATGTCATGCGGCAGGGAACGTTCGATGTCTTCTTCGATTAGCTGGATGATTTCGGCGTTTGTCATGCCGGCATAGGTGCTGTTATAGGCCTCAAGATCCATATCAAGATCCTCTTCCTTGAAGATCTCGAGACTGGCCTTGGCCCAGATGATTTCCGTATCCACCAAAGTGCCGTCGCAGTCAAAAATCACCAGCATCGTGTCCATCCTCGCAAACTGTCTGTCATATCAAGCCATCCCGTGGCGACCGTCAGCGCTTCGGACAGGCGCCTTGCCACAAGACCTCTCATGTGGACCTTCGTACCGAATACGTCAATGCTCAGGACTGCAATTTGTTGGAAACAGCGTGATCTTGTCCAGCCTTCTTGTCTCTTGAAAGACTCTTCCGCAGGAAAAGCAAGAAGATGATGGCCAGCACTGCGGCCAAGCCATACCATGTGACGGCATATTGTAAATGACTGTTGCGGAAGGTGATGCGGGTCTCCCCGCCTTGTGGCAAGCTGGCAGCCTCCGGGCCCCAAGGCACGCCCTGCCCCTTGACCAGATCGACCCAATAAGGCGCGGTGCGGGTTTCATCCATGCCAAGAAAATCGGCCATTTCCTCAACCTGCCTGACAATCCAGACATTCTTCTGTTCGTCCGTCTTCGGGCTCAGCCAGTTTTTCGGCTCGTCAAAGCGCATGAGGCCGGTGAGCGTTTGGGTGCCTTCCACCAGAGTTTCGGGGCGGCTTTCCCGCTCCTTGAGCTGTTCGGGTACAAAGCCCCTATTGACGATCACCTGCCAGCCATCAGTGGTGACAAAGGGCGTCATGATCATGTAGCCTGGACCGCGAAGGGGCCCGCCTTGCGGATCGTTGAGCGCAAACCATACATGCACTTCGCGAGAATGATCATAGTGACCGGTAAGAAGAACGGGACGATAGACGGCATCATCGCGCGACAGATCGGCCCATTGCTTCGGCCCGGGCGCCGCAACGGGGGACGATGCCACGCGGGAGGAGACATCGGCGATCAGTTGCTCTTTCCATGCGAGCCGCCGCACCTGCCAGTTGCCCAGCGCAATCAGAATGGCAAAGGCGCCTAAGGCCGCGAGGCTGAACAGCACGATTTTCGATCTGGAAATCACTTTTCCTGCACACTCCTGCTCTCTTTATGCTACCTCACCGGAAGGCTACAGGCTTTTGGGCCGCCACGCTATCAGACGTCCGCCGCACGGGTGGAGCAAAGAGGATTTTATCAAGATGCATTCACAGCCAGCCCGCTTTGCCCTGATATTTTTTTCGCTCAATCTGCTATTTCCCCTTGCGGTGCAGATCGGAGTTGCGATCATTGGCTTTTTGGGGCCGGATTTGCGTGGTCTTGCCGTGGCTTTGCCGGTGATTTTCCTGATCAATGTGGCCAATATCAGCCTTGCCTTCTATTACAAGGCATGGCAACGGGTCGCCCTGATGACCATCATGTTTTTCAATGCGATTTCCGTCTTTGCGATGGGGGGATTGTCTTTCTTCACGTCCGTCATAGGCTGGGAGGAGATCGTGCCCGATCTGATCACTCTGCTTCAGCCTTATTGACCACCTCGGCAAGCGGACCATCAAGGCGCTGGCCCTGCTCGGCCTTGGTTTGATATTGCTGGGCGATGAGCGCACCTTTCAGCCAATAAAGAAAAGCAACGCAAAGCAAGGTGGCAACCGGGGCCCAGATAATCGCTTGCAACCAGACCGGCGGCTCGTAGGTAAACTCGGTATAGAGCAGTCCACCGGTAGCGATGAAGCCGACAATCATGATGACAAAGGGCGCAGGACCATCACCACTGTCGATGAAGCCGTAATCAAGGCCGCAAGCATCGCACTGGTCCCCCACCTTGAGGAAGCTCTTGTAGAGCTTTCCCTCGCCGCAACGAGGGCATTTGCCAGCAAAGGCCGTCCGAGCAATGCTGCCCTTATAGTCTGACATATTCATCACTCCTGACCATCAGGGGCGCGTTATCCACGCCCCGATGGGAATAGTGCTAATGGGCGATGGTGCCGCCGAAGTTGCCCCAGACATAGATGGTGGTGAACAGGAACAACCAGACCACATCCACGAAATGCCAATACCAGGCAGCAGCTTCAAAACCGAAATGCTTTTCAGGGGTAAAATGTCCCTTATAGACGCGGATCAGACAGACGATCAGGAAGATCGTGCCGACGAATACGTGGAAGCCATGAAAGCCGGTGGCCATGAAGAATGTTGCCCCGTAAATACTTTCCTTGAAGGCAAACGGCGCGTGGACATATTCGTAAACCTGCACGGCAGAGAAGACGATGCCCAGAATGATCGTCAGCGCCAGACCCTTCTTCAGCCCTTCCCGGTCATTTTCCAAAAGCGCATGGTGAGCCCATGTGATGGTGGTGCCGGATGCAAGCAGGAGCAGCGTGTTGAACAATGGCAGATGCCAAGGATCGATCACCTCAAGCCCTTCAGGCGGCCAAACCCCGCCCAGAAACTCCGTGCGCAGATATTGTTTTGCTTCATCGGCAAACAGGCTGGCGTCAAAGAAGGCCCAAAACCATGCCACGAAGAACATCACTTCGGAGGCGATGAACAGGATCATGCCATAGCGCAAATGCAACTGCACCACAGGGGTGTGATGGCCTTCCAGAGATTCCTTGACCACATCGCGCCACCAGCCAAGCATGGTGTAGAGCACACCAAGCGTACCGGCGATGAGAATAAGGCCTGTGCCGTCATGAAACAGGGTCACGGCTCCGATTGCCATCACGAAGGCAGATACCGACGCGATGATGGGCCACGGGCTGGGGTCTATGATGTGATAATCGTGGTTCTTGCTGTGAGCCTCAGCCATTGTCTGCTCCTCCTCCAAAGCGCGTCAATGTCTTGTCGCTGGTTTCTGTGCTCCCGCGAAGGTTTGCCGCCTTGTCAGCAGGCTCCTTCTCCAGCGGGAAGAATGTGTAAGACAGGGTAATTGTGTCGATGGTCTTGAGTTCGGGATTCTTGTCGATATCGGGATCGATAAAGAAGATCACCGGCATATGGCTGGTCTCGCCTGCCTTGACCGTCTGTTCGGTGAAACAGAAGCATTCCAGCTTGTTGAAATAGGCCCCTGCGGCCTGTGGTGTCACGTTGAAGGTGGCTGTGCCAGCCGAAGGGGATGAGCCGGTATTGACCACCAGATAGCTCGCCTCTCCGGTTTCGCCTACCTTGAGGGTGACGGGCTTGGTTTCGGGCCGGAAGGACCAGTTGAGCCCGCCAGAGACATTGGCATCAAAGCGCACCGTCATTTCGCGCGCAATCGCAGCGCTCGGGGCAGCATTGGCCGCCTGTGTGGTGCCGCCATAGCCGGTGACCTGACAAAAGAGCGAATAGAGCGGCACTGCAGCATAGGCCATGCCGACCATGATGCCCACAAAGCCCAGCAAGCCGTAGGCGAGACGCAAGTTGGCGCGGGCATTGTCGGCAGGTTTGGCCTTGCCATCATTTTCAATGTTGGGCTCGATATGCGCACTCATTGGCAGTTGGTTCCTTCCCCCGGCAGATCACAAAGGACGGTTCATCACGCCCGGCCCCATCTTGACGATGGTGATGGCGTAGAAAATGAGCACCAGCGCTCCCAATGCGAAGGCAATGGCAACCGAGCGTTTGTGCTGACGCTTTTTCTGCTCTTCGGTCAGAGTGACCTTTTCGATGATTTCAGCCATGGGCTTTTTCCTTTGTTGTCTGGTTGCGGGTCTTGCTCTTTGTGAATTTATGAACAGCGCGCCTCAAATCATTGCGGGCAGCGCTTCAAGGCCAATAAGGCGCTCAAAGAGCAAGGTGGCATAAAGCAAAAACAGATAGAGAATGGAGAAACCGAACATCTGTCCGGCAGCCTTTCTGGCGGGGGTTCCCTCGCGAATGAAATAGACCCGCAGGGCAGCACCTACAAACAACAGCCCCAGCGCAATCGACAGGGCGCCATAAGCCACACCGGCAAAGCCGAGCAACGCGGGCATCACGCCGATGGGAGCCAAAAGCACCGAGTAGATAAGAATTTGCGAGCGCGTCACGGCTTCCCCTGCCACCACCGGCAGCATGGGCACCTTGGCGGCGCGATAGTCATCGCTCTTGATGAGAGCCAGCGCCCAGAAATGGGGCGGCGTCCACATGAAGATGATGAGGAACAGTGTGATAGACTCGATGCTGACGCTGCCGGTAACCGCAGCCCAGCCGATCATCGGCGGGAAGGCTCCTGCGGCACCACCAATGACGATATTCTGCGGCGTGGAGCGTTTCAGCCAGATGGTATAAACCACGGCATAAAAGAAAATGGTGAAGGCCAGCAGCCCACCGGCCAACCAGTTGACCAACAGGCCAAGGATCAGCACAGAGCCGAAAGACAGCGTCAGCCCGAAGCCGAGCGCTTCGCCCGGCGTGATGCGCCCTGCGGGGATGGGCCGGTTGGCCGTGCGCTTCATCACGGCATCGATATCGGCGTCATACCACATATTGAGCGCGCCGGATGCGCCACCGCCAATGGCAATGCACAGAATAGCGATGATACTTTCCAAAGGATGCAGGCTGCCGGGGGCCACCATGAGACCGACCAGAGCCGTGAAGATCACCAGAGACATGACCCGCGGTTTCATGAGGGCGATATAGTCGCGCACCTCCGCTCCGCTGAAATCGGCACCGAAATCAGTGCGGGTGATGGCGGTGGCGGTCAGGGCCTGTTTGCTCTCGGTCTGGTCCACTAGGGTCATGGTCTTTCTCCTGGATCTCTCCCGGACAGGTTTCAGCCTGCCTGCTTGTTCTGGGTCCTTTGATTTCTTTGTCTTCTTGGCTTTCTTACAACTTTTCTTCTTGCTTCTCGTCTTAGTGAGGTCTTGTCGATGAGCAAGCGGGGGGCGAGGCGCCAGGGTTCGACTAATCAAACCCTGGCTGCGGGCCTCCTCGCTGGCCTTTCTGCCCTAGCGAATGCGGGGCAATTCTTCCCATTGGTGGAATGGTGGTGGCGAAGACAGCTGCCATTCGAGCGTATCTGCCCCCTCACCCCATGGATTATCCTCGGCCTTGCGCTTTTTGGCGAAGGCTTCAAAGACGCAATAGAGGAAAATGACAACGCCAACGAAGGTGATGTAATAGCCATAGCTGGAGATCGCGTTCCAACCGGCATAGGCGTCCGGATAGTCGGCATAGCGGCGCGGCATGCCTTGCAAGCCGAGGAAATGCTGCGGCATGAAGACAAGGTTGACGCCAACAAACATCACCCAGAAATGCAGCTTGCCGAGGGTCTCGTTATACATGATGCCGAACATTTTCGGGAACCAGTAATACCAGGCCGCAAAGATCGCAAACACCGCACCCAGCGAGAGCACATAGTGGAAATGGGCCACCACATAATAGGTGTCATGCAGGGCCCGGTCGAGACCGGCATTGGCCAGCTGGACGCCCGTCACGCCTCCGATGGTGAAGAGGAAGATGAAGCCCACGGCCCACAACATCGGCGTGCGGAAGGAAATCGATCCGCCCCACATGGTGGCAATCCACGAGAAGATCTTGATGCCCGTGGGCACCGCAATGACCATGGTCGCGAACAGGAAGTAGGCCTGTGTGTCCACATCCAGCCCTACCGTATACATATGGTGCGCCCAGACGATAAAGCCGACAACACCAATGGCCACCATGGCATAGGCCATGCCCAGATAGCCGAAGATCGGCTTTTTTGAGAAAGTGGACACGATGTGCGAGATGATGCCAAAGCCCGGCAAGATCAGGATATACACTTCCGGATGGCCGAAGAACCAGAACAGATGCTGGTAGAGCACCGGATCGCCGCCACCGGCCGGATCAAAGAAGGATGTGCCGAAGTTACGGTCTGTCAGCAGCATGGTGATGGCACCGGCAAAGACCGGCAGGCTGAGAAGCAGCAGGAAGGCTGTGACCAGCACCGACCATGCAAACAGCGGCATCTTGTGCAGGGTCATACCCGGCGCGCGCATGTTGAAAATGGTGGTGATGAAGTTGATCGCACCCAGAATAGATGACGCGCCTGAGATATGCAGCGCGAAAATCGCCAGATCCATTGCCGGACCGGGATGGCCCAGTTTGCTGGAAAGCGGCGGATAGGCCGTCCAGCCACCACCAAAGCCGGTTCCGCCCGGAGGCCCTTCCACAAACAGCGAAATGATCAGCAGCAGGAAGGACGGCGGCAACAGCCAGAAGGAAATATTGTTCATGCGCGGGAAGGCCATATCCGGCGCGCCGATCATGATGGGCACGAACCAGTTGCCAAAGCCACCGATGAGCGCAGGCATCACCATGAAGAAGATCATGATCAAGCCATGGCCCGTGGTGAACACGTTGAACAGGTGCGGATCGGAGAAGAATTGCAGTCCCGGCTCCTGCAGTTCAAGCCGGATGCCGCCGGACAACAGCCCACCGATGATCCCTGCCATGATGGCAAAGATCAGATACATGGTGCCGATATCCTTGTGGTTGGTCGAATAGACCCAGCGTTTCCAGCCAGTTGGAATGGCATGCGCATCACCATGCGCATTTGGGGCAGTGGTTACAGACATTGCGTTTGCTCCCTTGTGCGTTGGCGCTATTGCGCGGCCAGTTTCAGGTTTGATTGCGGATAAAGATCGGCCCGAAGTGCCTTGTTGGCCTCGAAGACGTCGTCGGCTGCCGCGGCGAGCCAGTCTTGATACTGCTCCTCGCTGACCACGCGCACAGCCAGCGGCATGAAGGCGTGATCCTTGCCGCATAGCTCGGAGCATTGGCCATAATAGATGCCCTCCCGCTCGGCCTTGAACCATGTTTCATTGAGGCGACCGGGCACAGCATCCATCTTCACGCCCATAGATGGCATGGCGTAGGAATGGATCACATCGGCTGAGGTGATTTGCAGGCGCACCACCTTGTTCACGGGCACGACCATTTCGTTATCCACGGCCAGAAGGCGCGGCTCGTTGGTGCCTTTCTCCGTGCGTTCCTCATCGCTCAGCATGAGGGAGTCGAAGCTGACCCCTTCGAAATCGGGATATTCATAGCCCCAATACCACTGATATCCGGTCACCTTGACGGTAAGGTCGGCAGGCGGGACTTCCATCTGCTTATAGAGCAGGCGGAAAGACGGCACCGCCAGAACCATGAGAATGAGGATCGGAACAACCGTCCATGCCACTTCAAGCAAGGTGTTGTGCGAAGTCTTGGACGGGTTCGGATTGCTTTTGGCGTTGAACCGGATCATGACGATCGCCAGCAGAATGGCGACAAACAGAACGATCGGAATGACGATCCAGAAGGTAAAGCTACCGAACCAGTGCACATCTTCCATTACGGGAGAGGCCGCCGCTTGCAAGCTGGCACCCCAGCTGGTCGGCTGAGAAGCCTGCGCCGCTCCGTTTCCCGACAATATCCAAGCTGCAGCAACAGCAAGCAGTGCCAGACAATCCCGGCCCACTGCGATCAGATGTCTGCAGCTTTGGCTATCTGTGTTGATACCCTCTTTGGCAATCACCACGTTCGATCCTCCTCATGTCGATCCTCTTAACCGCCCTCTGCCCTAAAATGGCCAGATTGGCAGTGTGATCTGTCTACTCTTCCGAGTTTGAACGCGGTTTGCCCTTAAGCCTGTGGTCTCGCTTTTCTACCGTCAGTCTGAAACGGTGCGCTTCAACTGCGGTTTTAACCTGAGGCGTTTACAACTGCGTCAATCTGAAATTTGATACAGATCAAGTCTGCATCCATTCAGACACATGCGACCGTCTGTCGCAACCTCTGCACATAGTCCATTAGTGCGACATCCTGCCCCACTTGGCGAATTAAGCTTTATTATTCAAAAATATCCACATAAGGTTTTAGGCGTAGGGGCGCTTATTCGGCTAAATATCCCCAATATTTTATTGCCACAATTCCGGCTTAGAGCTGTCATTGAGTGCATTTCCAAGACATGGGTATGACGAATCAGGCAAATAGATTACTGATTGCGTTAACCCCAATTCAGGCCCCTAAGAGCGATAGTCATGGTGACATCTTCAATGACCCCAAAGCACGCCCCGGATCGTTTCTTCCCTAAGCTTCAGCATGGCGTTCTGCTTGTTGCAGCCCTTTTTATGGCATCTCTCATGGCCGTCGGCTTTTCGACCAGAGATGCAAATGCCCAAGGGGCTGTGCGTTCCCAGCATGGAGATTGGGAAATCCGCTGCGATACGCCTCCGGGTGCTCCGTCTGAGCAATGCGCTCTGATGCAATATGTCACCGCATCTGATCGCGACAATGTGGGCCTGACGGTGATCGTTCTCAAAACCGCTGACAAGTCGGCACGTATCCTCAGGGTTTTAACACCGCTTGGCGTGTTGCTGCCCCATGGCCTTGGCCTGCATGTGGACGATACCGATGTGGGCAACGCCGGTTTCGTGCGCTGCCTGCCACAGGGCTGCATCGCTGAAGTCATCATGGACGACAAATTGCTCCAGCTACTCGAGGGTGGCAAGATGGCAACCTTCATCGTCTTCCAGACGCCCGAAGAAGGCATCGGCATTCCCATCGAGCTCAATGGCTTCAAAGCAGGCTTTGAAGCGCTTAACTGATTGCCTCTCCGGGCCAGAATTTTCTAAGGCTTGGAGATCAGACTAAACGGTTTGCATGACACAGGACGCTCACAAGCAAAGATATGAGGGACGGTGCCTTTGTGGCAGCGTCTCTTTTGTTATTGAGGCCGTTTTTGATGGGTTCTTTCTGTGCCACTGCTCCCATTGCCGCAAGGGGTCTGGCTCGGCCCATGCATCCAATCTGTTCAGCAGCACAGCAACGCTCACATGGCTGAGCGGAGAAGAGCTGGTTTCGCACTATCAAATACCCAACAGCCGACATGCTCGCAACTTCTGCAAGCAATGTGGCTCTCCCCTTCCCCGTATCGTCAGGGCAAAAGATGACGAGGCGGAGACTGATGGTGGTTTGGTGGTCCCGGCGGGCTGTCTGGATACGCCATTGCCCCTGCTCCCGACCGCTCATATCTTCACGGGCTCACGCGCAGACTGGGATCATGAACTGGAAACAATTCCGCAGTTTGAAGATTTTCCGCGCTAAAGGCGGCGCAGTTCAACAAGCGGTGCGCTCAATGCAAGCGATGCACCGAGCCTGAGGATTGATCGCCACCCTCATTGCTCCCTCCTTCGATAACCCTTGCCGCACCGCGCCAGCGGTTGGCCAGCGCCCTGAAGCCGGATACTTCCACCATGCCCTGCGAACGAAAGCCCATCAGGGTGCGGATCTTTTCGGCTTCTTCCTCTGAGGGGAAAGCCCCAAAGGCGGGCAGGCTATCACCATTTTCCAGAACCGGATGGATCTCGATCACGGTTTCGTCGGTCGCCCAGTTGGGGCGGTGAAATTCCAGAATGGAAATATCGGTAAAGGGTGTCCGCTTGGCGCGACGACGAAACAGCCAATCGCGCGTGGTCTGGATCACCTGCTGGCTTTCAAGGTCGAGCCGCGTTTCCCGCGCCTCGCCCAGAATGGCCGAGAGCAGGAAGAACGCGCCCCCCACGCCCCCCATCAGGCCCAGAATGGTGTAGGGAATAAGCACCCAGCTGAAACTGTTCCATTGAGGCGCAACAAGCAAGGCATAGGGCAACAGCCAGAGCACGACACCGAACAGCCCAATCATCACGCGCACAGGCAGCGGATAATGGTTGCGGAAGAGGAAGGGATCATCCTTGACCTTGGTGCCGGTGTTGATGCCGCAGCTTTTCATCGTGCCTCCCTTGCCCGAGCGATGCTCTATTCAGGCAGCCTATCGCTCTATGCCATAATCCATCGGCGTCCGGATGGAGCGATGGAAGCGGAGTTTCTTGAGATACTCAATCGGATCTTTCGGCGTCACCTGCGCCCCTTCAGGCACGTTCAGCCAATCATATAGGCGCGTTAAGTGGAAGCGCAAGGCGGCCCCTCGCGCCAGAAGCGGCAGGGCGTTATATTCCTCAAGCGAGAGCGGACGCACAGACTGATAGCCCTTGAGCATGGCTCTGGCCTTGGTCACGTTGAACATGTCGTCCGGTTCAAAGCACCAGGCATTGAGACAAATCGCGATGTCATAGGCCAGAAGGTCGTTACAGGCAAAGTAGAAGTCGATGATGCCCGACAAGGCGCCGCGCAGGAAAAAGACATTGTCGACAAAGAGGTCTGCGTGAATGACCCCTTTGGGCAGATCCTTGGGCCAGTGAGCCTCAAAATATTCCAGTTCCTTCTCGATTTCGTTCTGAAGCCCTTTTTGCACTTCATCGGCGCGGTTGGCGCACATGGCAAAGAGCGGGCGCCAGCCACCGACGGACAAGGCATTGGCCCGTTCGATTTCGAAGCCCTCACCGGCCTTGTGCAACTGGGCCATGGCAACGCCAAGCTGCTCGCACTGCTCGACAGAGGGGCGACGCACCCACATACCATCAAGGAAAGTGACCATGGCAGCAGGGCGTCCGGCCAGATGGCCAAGGGCCTTGCCCTCACGATTTTTAAGAGGCGTCGGGCAATTGAAACCACGCTCGGACAGATGCTCCATCAGCCCCAGAAAAAAGGGTAGATCGGACGGGTTCACCCGCTTTTCATAAAGCGTGAGAATATAGGGGCCGGTTTCGGTCTGCACGAGGAAGTTCGAGTTTTCGACGCCCTCCGCGATGCCCTTGTAGGATGTGAGCGCGCCGACATTGTAGCTGTCGACAAATGCGCTCAATTCTTCATCGCTGACTTCCGTATAGACCGCCATATCGGTCCCCTTTCAACTTGTCTTCTCTATTGTCTTTTCTTTGACCACCAGGCCCTTGGCCCGGCTTCGCCATGTCAGTTTACCTGCTCGGCCTATCTCACCGGCTCCGCTCTGGGGCCTTCTTCCAGCACACCGGCGGCAATCGCTGCTTCGCGCAATTCGCGCGGGATGTTGAAGACCATGTCTTCATTGGCGATCCTGATCACTTCCACAGACACTTCATAGCGCTCAGAGAAGGCATCAATCACTTCTTCCACCAGAATTTCAGGCGCAGATGCTCCGGCCGTGATGGCCACCGAAGAAATATCGCCAAGACTATCCCAATCGATGTCGGCGGCGCGTTGCAGTAGCAGAGATTGCCGACAGCCGGCCCGTTCGCCCACTTCGCGCAGGCGTTTGGAGTTTGAGCTGTTGGGCGCGCCCACCACGATCATCACATCGGCACGCGGAGCAACTGTCTTGACCGCTTCCTGCCGGTTGGTGGTGGCGTAGCAGATGTCATCCTTGTTCGGCCCCTGAATGTTGGGGAAGCGCGCCTTCAGCGCTTCAACGATGCCTGCGGTATCATCGACCGAGAGGGTCGTCTGGGTGATCCATGCCAGATTGTCCGGATCCTTTGGCTCAAGGCTTGCGACATCCTCGACAGTTTCAATCAGCTTGACCACATTGTCAGCCAACTGGCCCATGGTACCGATCACCTCAGGGTGTCCGGCATGGCCGATGAGCACAACCTCATGACCGCGCCTGTCATGCAACATGGCTTCCTTATGCACCTTGGAGACCAGCGGACAGGTGGCATCGAGATAAAAGAAATTGTTCGCCTTTGCCGCTGCGGGCACCGACTTGGGCACACCATGGGCCGAGAAGATGACCGGCTGTTCGGTCTGGGGGATTTCGTCCAGCTCTTCCACAAACACGGCGCCTTTGGCCTTCAGGCTCTCAACGACATATTTGTTATGGACGATCTCGTGACGCACATAGACGGGGGCCCCGAAGGTCTGGAGCGCCAGATCCACGATCTGGATTGCCCGGTCGACACCGGCGCAAAAGCCACGCGGTGCACATAGCAGAATTTCCAGGGGCGGTTTCGTCTCGCTCATACTGTCCTTACCTTCGATGTGTTTGCATTCAAATCGATATGGGCTCTAAGGGATATGAAGAGTGTGTACCGACCGATGTCAAGGCACGATGAATTGGAAAATCCGATCCAAAGCCATTTCTTGGCAAAAGTTGATGGAAAATTCAGTCCCGATCAGGCAAGAAAATGCTGAATCGAGGTAATTTGGCAGCTTGGATGAATTGCAAAAGCCAGATTGCCGGTTATTATTCGCATTGGCCGTATTTTTGCTGTAAGTCTGGGCCAAATAGGGCACGGGTTGGCTTGAGTCGCACATGGTGATCGCCTTTTCCGAGCTTGATGTGACGCGTAAAGAAAGAGTGGATGATGTCGGTGTCTTTTTCCAATATCTGCAAACTGGCCGCCATGAGCGCCTTGGGGCTGGCGCTATCGGGCTGTGCAAGCGGACCGGGCGGCTTGAAAATGCCAAGCTTTGGCAGCAGCAATTCTGATGCGCCACAGGCCGCATCGACAGCCCCTGCCGCATCGGGCGTAACGTCCAGCGCACGGGATGTTGCCAATGCAGGCACCATCGTGGACAGTACGACCAATCTCATTCTCAACAACGCCAAGAAGATCAACGGCTATTGCCCGTCGGTGAGCATTCTGGGCGATACCAACGTTTATCAGAATTATGCAAGGGGCGGCGAAGGCAACCCCAATATGCTGATCCATCAGGCCAACATCACCCAAACCGCGCGCGAATGCACCGACATGGGCGCGGAGATGTATATCAAGGTCGGCGTCGCCGGTCGTGTGTTGGGCGGGCCGAAGTCCGGCGAGAAGGACAAGGCGGTTCTGCCGTTGCGTATTGTCGTCAAGCAGAAAGACAATGTGCTCTATTCAAAGCTGCACAAGGTGCCTGTAATGCTTGCGCCGCCGGATCGTTCGGGCCTGTTTGCCAAGGTAGATGAAGCGATTGCCATTCCCATGCCGCAAGAGCGAAATGTGCAAATTCTGGTCGGCTTCGATTCCGGTAATAAATAAGCAGACTAATGGATGCGCATAGCCTTGGCGATGCGCGTTCTACGATGCTTCGGTAGGGTTATGTCTCCGGCATCGTCTTTTTCAGCTCTTCGATGAAGCCGGGCACGGCGCGCGGGTCAACAGAGGCCTCGCGCACCAGTCTATCAAAATGACTGGTCAACGAGCTGACGCGTGCGCTTTCCCGAAAGGCGATGTAAAACTCTCCGATATAGACCACAGCCAGCTTCGGGCCGAAGATGGAAACCGGAGCGCTGTAGATCTGGCGCGCGTCAAAGAGAAAGAGCCGCAGGCGCGGATACAACTCCTCGCACATGCGCGCAATGAAGCACAGCTGCTCTAGCCGCACCTCCCGGGACAAACCTGCATAATAGGCGCTTCCCGCCGCCAAGGCTCTCAGCTCATGCTGCGGCATGGCGATTTCATAATCCGACTGCCCTGACCTGAGCCACGAAAACAGCTCCTGCATCGCTTCGATGGCCAAGGCGGAAGCATGATCAAACGCGCTTGCATATTCCCATTTCAGCATCGCCTCGGTCTTCAACATATCGGGCAAAGTGGCGGGCACATGGCGCAATTTGTAACCGGCGGCTTCCTTGTGCCAGTCCAGTATCTGTGCATCCGCAGCACTGCGTTCTGCCGGACTGAGAGCAAAGCTGGACGCCAGCACATCGCCGGGGCGCTCTGGCCGATCTGTCAACCCGAGCAGCCAATCTGTGCTGACGCCCAACGCAGTCGCGGCATCGGCAGCCAACTGCGCATTGGGTAGGCGGGCAAGATCAGGCTTGAGCAATTGCCCGATGGTGGAACGATCCACATGGGTTGCACGGGCCAGCGCGCTGCGCGACATGCCACACAGATCCATCGCCGCCAGCAGGCGCTCGCGGAACAGGGTCGCCCGGTCTCGTCTGTCCATTTCCTTCCCCATTGGTGACTTTTATCTGCAAAATGCATTTTATGCAGCAAAAGCACCGAATGTCCAATCTTCCTTTGACAAGGTAGAAAGGGTTATGGCGCTTCGCGCTCTTACTATTCAATTTTGACTTGATTTCAATCGGTTGGCGCGTGATACGCCTCACCGCAAGGCGTTGCTTTGCCTCATCAGGCGTTGCGACCCCGCGCCCTATTCATGGGACATATTTAAGGAGAGACGGATGGATACAAGAACAAGAACCATTGCCAAGGCTGTGAGCTGGCAGATCCTCGGGCTCTTTTCCATGACCCTCGTGGGCTATCTGTTCACCCGCTCCTTTGCCGCGAGTGGCGGCATTGCCCTCGCCTCGGCGCTGACCAGCTTTGTCTTTTATTGCTTCCACGAGCGGGTATGGTCGCGGGTGCGTTGGGGGCGCATTTACGAGCAGAGCTCGAGAGGCCTGTAACCCCTTCTATAAACGCCCCTCCCCGAAGAAAGCGTCTGCTTTAGGCTTCGTCCGGATCGGCATCTTCGGCAACAGCGGCCTTGATGCGAGTGACGATCTCTTCAGCCGCTGCGGAGCTTTCGAAAATGCCAGCATGGAGCAGAACACCACCATTCACATCCATCATTTCAATCTCCGCTTCGTCGCTGCCTGGGGTCCGGCCCTTCTCCCCTGCCGGATGAACATGAAAATCGGAAATGCGGACAAATGGGACGATGAACGGACGAGAACGCCCCAGAATGGAAGCCGATGTCTGGCGCATCTGGCGCTTTTCAAAATCAAAATCGATTTGCCGTGACCAGCCCATGATGCCCTGCGAGGCAAAGGTCCAGCCGAAACCGAAGGCCGTGAAGGCCACAATCAGCACCGCCATAAAGAGATAGGCATTCTCGCCATCAAAAGAAAAGCCGAAGATCACATAGAGCGCCAACAGCAGCAGAACGATACCAACCACCGCCTTGATTGCGCGGGTCGTGCCTGCAATATGATTTCTGATCGTGGTGATGTGCGGATTGTCCTTGCGCATGAGCCTTGGGGTCTCTCTGATTATAGTTGACTATAGACCACATAAAGACTGTATAGCGAGAGCGTGGTCAAGCCGCAAAAAACGGCAAAGGAGCCAAGATCTTTCGCCTGACGGGCAAATTCCGCGAAATCATTGGTGAGATGATCCACCAGAACTTCCACAGCCGTGTTGAGAGCCTCCAGCGCAATGGTTAGCAGGAACAGGAATGTCAGAATGGCAAACTGCTCCGGCGTGGCACCGACAAGACCATAGATCACCAGCAAGACTACAAAAAAGATGCATTCGGCTTGCGCTGCTGTTTCATGAAACAGCCTTATACAGCCAGCGTAGGAATATTGCGCGGCTTTCATGACATGCAGGAAATGCTTCATTGGGTGCTTGCTCTCATCTTGATCTGCGGGCTTTCGATGCGACGGTTTCTGCGCATGGCACTTGGGTGCTCAGGCTCGGGCAATGTTTCACTTGATTGGTGTGACAGAGAGATGACGCCTCCCTGTCAGCATGGGCCGGATGGCAGTAAAAAGCCGGGGATAGAGCCCTCTTCAATCCAATAAAGCAGCCAAATCGTGTAAACACAATTCAATACACTTGGAAATTGCCACCCCAACCACCCCGTCGCGTGAGGGATTCGCCATGAAACGCGCGTTATGTTCTGTATGGTCTGGCCTATGCCTCCTGCTCGCTGCTTGTGCCAACGGAGGGCAAACTGGCATGGTTGAGGATGTCACCTCCATTACCGACGTGCGTCATGTGGAGCTTGACGGACAGGCCTATCGCATCATGGAAAATAGCGAAAAACACACCATCACAACAACGCCGCCCCTTGGCACTGCCTTCAAGGGCGGGCTGATCAACGGGCTGGCGCTGGGCATGGCCAACGTGTTGACGGGCAAGGCGCAGCATTACAAGGCGGCACGGAAATATCTTGATGAAACGGACCGGGCCGAGTGCTCGATCAAGAGCGGCTTTCTGGTGGTCGAGCCGCGCTATCGTTTCCTTTATGTATGCCCGCAAGAAGAAGAAAAGTCAGGCGCAACCGGTATTGGGCGTCAAAGCTGACCACGAAGGATCGTTTGACACTCAGCTACGCGAAAAGAGCCGTTCAATGTCGCTCAGCTTCAATTCCACATAGGTGGGGCGGCCATGGTTGCATTGGCCGGAATGCGGCGTGGCTTCCATTTCGCGCAAAAGGGCATCCATTTCTTCCGCGCGCAATCGGCGACCAGAACGGACAGAGCCATGACAGGCCATGGTGGCGGCCACATGCAGGATTTTCTCTTCCACGCGGGACGTCTTGTCCCATTCAGCCAGATCATCGGCGATATCACGCACCAAGCGCTCTATGTTGGGCTTGCCCAGAATGGCAGGAGTTTCGCGCACGGCAACGGCTCCCGGTCCGAAACTTTCCAGTGTCAGACCGAGACGTTCTAACTCTTCTGTCGCCCCCAGAAGGCGCTCGACATCATCTTCTTCCATTTCCACCACATGGGGAATGAGCATCCCCTGCCGGGCGATGCCCTTTGCGGCAAGGGATGCCTTGAGTTTTTCATAGACCAGACGCTCATGCGCGGCATGCTGGTCGACGATGACGAGGCCATCCTCTGTCTGGGCGATGATGTAATTCTCGTGGATCTGCGCCCGCGCTGCGCCCAAGGGTCTGCCAAGGGCGGCAGGATCGGGGAGGCTATCGTTGGCGCGGGCATCGGCCGAAGGGGTAGAAACATCGGCCATCCGTCCTTGCATCTCGGGCATCCCAGACATTAAAGGCGTGCTTTGGGCCAGCGAGGATTGAGCAGGCGGCGCGGTGAAGCCATCCTGTGGTCGCTCCTGCAGTTCCTGCAAGGGCGCCCCCTCTTCGCTCTCGGACGAGGGCTGCTCTTGGGTTGCTGTCTGTGGCGCATAGACGCTCTGGCGCCAATCCCAGTTGAGTGGTTTGGCAGGTTGGTAGGATGACACTGGCCGATTGGCAGGTGAGGAAGCACTCACGCCTTGTCCTCCACCAGAAAGCACAGCGTTGCCTGCTTCTGTTGCCCGCACACCATCGGGACGCAACGCGGCCAGCGTAGCCGAGCCGCCGGTGTTGGTTGCCCTGTGGCCTGCGGCGGCAATTGCCTGACGGATGGCTCCAACCACCAGGCCGCGAATATGCCCTGCATCGCGGAAGCGCACATCTGCCTTGGTGGGATGCACATTGACGTCGACCTCATGGGGATCAAGGTCGATAAACAGCACCACACAAGGGTGGCGGCCACCGAAAAGATAGTCCGCATAAGCGCCGCGGATGGCCCCCAGCATCATCTTGTCGCGCACTGGGCGGCCATTGACAAAGACAAACTGCTGCAGGCTGTTGGCACGGTTCAGTGTCGGCAGGCCAGCAAATCCCGTCAGGCGGACGGTGTCGCGCAGGGCGTCGATCTCCACCGCATTGTCGCGGAAGGCCTTGCCCATCACCTGCCCCATACGCACCAGATGGGCATCGGGACCGTTGACATTGGCGTAATCCAGCCGTGAGCGGTCTTCACCTGTCAGCGTAAAGCGCACCTTGGGGTTGGCCATGGCAATGCGCTTGATGACTTCGGAAATGGCCATATTCTCGGCGCGGTCACTCTTGAGAAATTTCAGCCTTGCTGGGGTCGAGAAGAACAGATCCTTCACATCGATCCGCGTTCCGATATTGAGTGCTGCAGGCTTGAGCGCCCTCTCGCGCCCTCCTTCCACGGCAATCTCCCAGGCGTGGGATTCTGAAGCATGACGCGAGGTGATCCCCAGCCGGGCAATGGAGCCGATGGAAGGCAGCGCTTCACCACGGAAGCCCAGATGCCGAATATCCATCAAATCATCCGGGTCCAGCTTGGATGTGCAATGCCGCCGGACAGCCAATTGCAAATCATCCCGGGTCATGCCGAGCCCATTGTCCACCACGCGAATGAGATTCTTGCCACCACCGGCGGTGATGATCTCGATCCGGTCGGCCTGCGCATCGATGGCATTTTCCACCAGTTCCTTGACGACGCTGGCCGGCCGCTCAACCACTTCGCCTGCGGCGATCTTGTTGATGGTGGCTTCGTCCAGCTGTTTGATAATGGTGGAACTGTCACTCATAAAGGGTCACACATGTTGTAGAGAGCGGGCATCAGAATCAGTGCCCCTGTTTCCTTAAGCGCGGAGGATGCCACAGACGGCCGAGCGCTTCAAACGGCTTTCCCTCTCGCTGGTTTTGGCGCAATTCCTTGAGGAATTTTTCCTTCTTTTCCGCATCTTGCCGATTAGGCATTGCAGCTATGCATACCAAGCCGACGAGCTGTGCACATCTGGGAAAATATAATAAAAACAGCGTATGTAATACTACTTGGTGTCTTGCATTGCGATCCAAGAGGTCTACTTTGGCATTCAGGAGGAGAAATAGTTTCAATGAAGTGCAATTAAGGATATTGCCATGCTTAACAAGATTCTCACTCTGATGCGTGAAAACGAAGGGATGACCATTCATGAGGTTGCCAGCAAGCTGAGCGTTTCGTCCGAGGCTGCGCTGGATTACGAACTCGGCAAGGTTCGTCCGACACCAGAGATCATCAAGAAATATTCCGAGATTTTCGGCGTCCCGGTTTCCTCAATCATGTTTTTCAGCAAAGAAGATGACGACGGAATTCTGTCTACTGAATCCCGCATGTTCTTCGCTGACAAGATGGTTACACTCGTCGAAAGGCTCATGCAGTCCCGAGGTCACAAGCGGGCGCATTCTGCCTGACAATCCGTCCGATAATCAGTCGATCCGACTTTCTTTAAGCCCCTTCCCCTGATTGTTCTGCTGTCTTCCAACCCTTTGGGTTTCACTCTCTTCGCGATTGGAAGAAGAACTTGAGAAGTTCAGCACTCTGCCGTTCACTGATGCCGGAATAAACCTCCGGTGCATGGTGGCATATTGTCTGGTTATAAAGCCGGGGACCGCTTTCGACAGCGCCGCCCTTGATGTCTGCAGCGCCATAATAGAGGCGTCTGATGCGGGCAAATGATATGGCGGCCGCACACATGGGACAGGGCTCAAGGGTAACATAGAGATCGCAGTCTGGCAGGCGCTGGCTTCCAAGCTTTGCGCAAGCTTGACGGATTACCAGGATCTCGGCGTGGGCCGTAGGATCATTGTCCGCAATGGTCCGGTTACCGGCCCGCGCCAACACCTCCCCGTCATGCACCAATATGGCTCCGATGGGCACCTCGCCGCAGCTTTCGGCCTTGCGGGCTTCTTCCAGCGCCATTTCCATGAAACTTGCCTTGCGCTCATTTACCGTTTCAGAAGGCCCTGCGCCGGCTGTGGGATGCTCCATGCCAGTTCCCTTTGCTCGCTTTTACTCGTTTTTGCCGGGTTTGTTAGTCCTACCGACAAAATCTGACAGCTATGCATGAGAGGCAAGTCTTTTCTTCTCGCCTTTTCTCAGGGAGTTGTGGTAAAGGCTTTCGCCATGGAACGCAAATCTGCTCAAAATGGACCCCGTTCTGCCGACGCGACGTCGCCAGAAGGCTCCGAAAATGCGCGCCGGGATGGCGCCCATCGCAACAAATCCGCATCAGGCTCTTTCAAGGGCGGCATGCGCAAAGGTGGCTCTAACAAATTCGGCGACAAGTTCGCTGGCAAATCCGGAGGCAAATTCTCCGGCAAAAAGGGCTTTGGCAAGAAGCGCGACGATAGAAGCGCTGACCGCAAGGAAGGCTGGTCGCCGAGCGTGGATGCTCGCCGCGAGACCCCTCAAGAGAGAAGCCTGCGCCAGACTGGAGATCGCCCAGACCGCAGTGACCGCAGCGACCGTCCGGCTCGCAAGGATCGCGGAGACTGGAACAATCGTGGTGACCGCAACGAGCGGCGCAGCGACGATCGGCGCGGCAACGGCCCGCAACGCGAAGGCGGTTTCGACAAGGGACGCCGTTCTGCTGGAGGCGGAGCTGGTGGCTTCAAGGGCAAGAGCTATGCCTCATCCCCGCGCATGAGCGGACAGAAATTCTCCAAACCATCAGACGACAGACCCAAAGGCCCGGCTTACACCCCGCCTACGCGCGCATTGGAAGAAGGCGAACGCATCGCCAAGATCATGGCACGCGCCGGTCTTTGCTCACGCCGCGATGCTGAAACATGGATCAAGGAAGGCCGCGTTTCCGTCAATGGTAAGGTGCTGGATACCCCAGCGGTCAACATCCATACCAAGGACAAAGTTCTGGTCGACGGCGCGCCATTGCCAGTGCGTGAGCGCACGCGCCTGTGGCTCTATCACAAGCCCAAAGGTCTGGTGACCACGACCTCCGATCCGGAAGGACGGCCAACCGTCTTTGAAAAGCTGCCGCAGGGCCTGCCACGGGTCATCACCGTGGGACGTCTTGATATCAATACCGAAGGCCTGTTACTGCTGACAAACGATGGCGGCCTTGCACGTGTTCTCGAACTGCCAACCACCGGATGGCTTCGGCGTTATCGCGTGCGTGCCTATGGCCGGGTGACGCAGGCCCAATTGGACACGCTGGCCGATGGCATTGCGCTGGAAGGCGTGCTCTATGGCTCGATTGATGCGCAGCTTGAGCGCGAGGTCGGAGACAATGTCTGGATCACCGTGGCACTGCGCGAAGGCAAGAACAGAGAAGTAAAGAAGGTACTCGGCCATCTAGGGCTTGATGTGAACCGTCTGATCCGTGTCTCCTATGGCCCGTTCCAGCTTCTGGATCTGGATGAAGGCAAGGTGCAGGAAGTCCGAGGCCGCATCCTGCGAGATCAGCTTGGTGCGCGCCTAGTGGAAGAGGCCGGCGCCGATTTTGATGCTCCAATTCTCACGGAAGTCCCCAAGGAAGAGCCCAAGCAGGAAAAGAAGGACGACCGCAAGAAGTCAGGCGGCGCCAAGGGTGGCTATCTTTCTGCCAAGGAAGGCGCACGCGTGATTGCCGGTCAGAAAGGCGCCAAGAAGCGCTTTGATGATGATGATCGCGGTGATCGCAGAGGACGCCCTGATCGCGGAGACCGTCCTGATCGCGGAGACCGTTTTGCCAAAGGGGATCGCCCAGACCGTGGCGATCGCAGAGATCGCCGTGATGGCGATGATCGCGGTTATGATCGGCGGGACAAGCCAAGCTATAACGCCATCCCTTATGCCGAACGCAAGCCGTTTGACCCAAGCGCACCACGCCGCACAAACTATGTGTATCGCGAAGAAGGTGCCGACGGCAAAAAAACGGGTGAACGCTCTGTACGCAAAGTGGGTGGACGGCCGCAAAAAGCCGACTTGATGGATCCGAATGCACGGATCGCCAAGAAGGGCGGCAAACAGGCCGACAGCGGTAAATTTGCTGGCAAGCGCGGTGGCAAGTTCGGCAATGGACCGTCTCAGGGCCGTTCGGACAATCGCTTTGGCGGCCGTTCCGATGATCGCTCGGGTGGTCGTTCCGAGGGACGCTCCGGCGGCAAGTTCGCGGATCGCTCCGGCGGTCGCGGTGGCTTCAAGGGCGGCAAGCCACGGGGTGGCGGCTCTGGTCGCGGATCCCGCTAAGGCAAATATCACCTATGGAGAGGGCGGAACCGCCCTCTTTTCTTTTTCTTTCGTGTTTCTTTTCGTCATCAGGCATTCAAAATGAGCCTGATGACGCTTGAACCCCATATCAAGCCCAGATGAGGATTCCAGCTCATGCGCATTGTTGGTGGTCGCTGCAAAGGCAAGCAATTGGCAACTCCGAAAAGTCAGGCCATCCGGCCCACAACGGATCGGGTGCGGGAAACCCTGTTCAACATTCTGGCGCATGGCTATGACAATGCGGTCGAAGGTGCACGGGTGCTGGATCTCTTCGCGGGAACCGGTGCACTTGGCTGCGAAGCGCTTTCGCGCGGTGCCAAGGCGGCCTTGTTTGTCGAAGAAGGCGTGGAAGGGCGCGGCTTGATCCGCACCAACATGGAAACACTCGGCCTGAATGGCGTGGCCAAAATCTTCCGGCGCGATGCCACCAAGCTGGGAGAGGTCGGCACGATGGAGCCCTTCACTCTGGTTTTCATGGATCCTCCCTATAACAAGGGGCTCGGCGAGCAGGCGCTTGCCAGCGCCGCAAAGGGCGGTTGGCTGGAGCCCGGGGCGCTGGTCATCTGGGAAGAAGATGCCAAGGCAGCGCTTACGATTCCAACCGGATTTGAACAGCTGGAAGAGCGCTTTTACGGCGACACCAAGCTGATGTTCCTTACCTATAAAGGCTAACCGACACCAAGGCAAAGGCGAGCCCTCTTGCGCCTGTCAGGAAGAGCAAGCCATCGCGCGTACCTGTCGTGTCACGACCGCTCTTCTGGCTTATCCTTTTAGCACAATTTTCTCGGACATCTCTCTTTTAAGTCCTTATACTTACAAGCCATTCCCCATTTCTGTCCAAAATTGCGCAAGGCATGTGGACAGCTTGTTCAAAGTTGCGACAATAGAAAAAGCGGGCCTGTTTTATACCAGTACATTACTCAATCTTAAGGCCCTCACCTCATTGTGAGAGACATATGACACACGTGCCGAAAAGAGCGCGCAATGAGGAAACTTGCCGAGCATTCCCTGCCAACCAAAAACAGGCAGGGCCCAGATCAACCGGGCCTGAAGCATTATGCTCTGGTCGGGGCGTTTTTTGTTTTGCTGACCCTTGGCGTCATAGTCTTTGCGTCTCTCCCGCGCGCTCTTGGCAACAAGATCGTCGTGTTTGTTCCTCCATGGTCTTCGCCAACCGCTGCTGTTGAAGTCATCGCAAGAGCGGGCGGCGCATTTGTTGGCATGGGAAACAAACCATGGATCGCAATCGGTGTCTCTGAAGAGCCGGGTTTCACAGCACGGCTCTATCATTCAGGTGCCTGGTTTGTTGGTAGTGGCGAGGCCTTTTCGGCCTGTTTGCCAGCAAGCCTTGTGCGACAACGCACTCTTCAGGCGTCTTACGCAAATGGATCAGTTGAATAAGGATAATAACGGGCAAGCGTCATGACCGATCTTAACAGCATCAGAGCACAATTTCTGAAATTCATCATTGGGCTGCTTTGGCTCAATGCGGCCCTTGCGGCCATCTTTACGGTTGCACTGGAGGCCAACACCGGCTGGATCGCAACTGCGGTCGCTGTAGTTGGCGCAGGCGTAACCACCCTCTCCGCTCTCAAGAGCCGCGCCTCGATCCTCACCCAAGATCTCAGCGCGGTTGCCTTGTCTTCACAAGTCGCACTCATTGTCTATATTTTCGCCGAACACCCCTACCAGATCGACTGGCATATGTATTTCTTTGCCACGCTTGCGGTTTTGGCGGGCTGGTGCAACTGGCGGACCATCATGGTGGGGGCCGTGGTGGTCGCAGTACATCATTTGCTGCTCAACTTTGTCTACCCGATGGCTGTTTTCCCGGGGGGAGCAGATATCGTGCGCGTGCTCATGCATGCCGCCGTTCTTATCTTGCAGGCCGGTGTTCTTGTCTGGCTGACAGCGACGCTTGCCAAGGTCATCACAACCGCAAACAGCGCGATGGAGGAAGCCAACGCCCACCGCACAACGGCGGATTCTTTGGCCAAAGATCAAACCGAGGCGCAAGAGCGAGAAAAGGCACGCTCCGCAGCCGTTGACGCGTTGGTTGACCAGTTCCAGTCGAGCATCAGCGAAATGCTGGATCAGGTCAGTAACCACAGCAACAGCTTGCAGTCATTTTCGGAGAAAATGGCCCAAAAGACGGAGAGCACTCTCAATCGCTCTCGCGAAGTTGCCCAGGCATCAACTGACGCCAGCACCAATGTGGAATCCGTGGCTGCATCGGCTGAAGAATTGGCAACCTCAATCGACCAGATCTCGTCCCAGATCAGCGAAACCCAGCGCGTGGTGACTGAAACCTCTCAGGCAGCGCAAAGCACCAACGAAAAGGTGGCCAGCCTTGATAGCGCAGCCCAGCGCATCGGTCAGGTCGTAACCCTCATCAAGGATATCGCCGAGCAGACGAACCTTCTTGCCCTGAACGCAACCATCGAGGCTGCTCGTGCTGGCGACTCAGGCAAGGGCTTCGCAGTGGTCGCTGCCGAAGTGAAGGAGCTAGCAACCCAGACCTCGAAGGCGACCGAAGAGATTTCGACCCAGATCAACGACATTCAGCTCTCCACCAAGGAAGCCGTTCAGGCGATTGAAGAGATCGCCAGCACGATGCAGAATGTAAACAGCTACACCAGCTCGATTGCCGCAGCGGTTTCCCAGCAAGGAGATGCCACTCTTGAAATCAGTGCAAGCGTGCAGAAAGCAGCGCAAGGGACCACGGCCGTCGACAGCAACATCGATGAAGTGACCGCCTCGGTGTCCGAGACGTCTGACAATGCCCGCGATGTTTTGCAGAGCTCTCTGGATATGGTCAAGGAAACAGACAAGATCCGCGATCGCATCGCCAGCTTCCTACAGTCTGTGCGGGCCGCCTGATCTGCCCGGACATTGAGGAGCATATTCACTTCAAGGGAGCCCTTTGGCTCCCTTTTTTGAGCATCTGTCGCTTTTGGCTTTGCTCCCGAAACACAGAATGCTAGCAGCCCGACCGATGGCTCGCCGGTTTCTGCGTCCAACAAAGAGATTTGGACACTTTTGATATCCTTGTAATAAAGACTTGAATTCATACTGGTTCAAACAGATAATCGTCTAGATCAGTCACTGAGGCAACTTTTGTGTTGCTTGATGCATTCCCAAACTGTCCCCCCGCTCTGAAAGCCATACCATGCGCCTCTCCGGTCCCTTCTATGCCCTCTTGGCCGTAACGATCTTTGCCGGTCAGGATACCATCACCAAGGTGATTGGTCACAGCTATCATCCGGTTCAGATTACCATGGTGCGCTATTGGGCCTTTGCGCTGTTCGCCATTCTATGGGCACTCCGCTCACCCAAGGGATTTCGCGAGACGATCCATACCAATCATCTTGTTCTTCAGATCGCACGCAGTTTTCTGCTGGTCGGGCAGATCATCATCTCCATTCTGAGCTTTGCCTATGTGGGACTTGCGCTCAGTCAGGCCATATTTGCCGCCAGTCCTCTGGTTGTCGCCATTCTCTCGGTCCCTCTTCTGGGCGAAACGGTCGGCTGGCGCCGCTGGGTTGCGATTGTCATCGGCATGAGCGGCATGTTGCTGATCATCAATCCCTTCGGGCAAGAACTAACCTACTGGTTCTTTATGCCCGTGCTCTGCACCATCACGTTGGGCTTCTATAATATTTCAACGCGCATCGCGGGGCGTCATGATCCGGCCAGTGTCAGCTTCTTCTATACCGGCATCATCGGTCTGATCGTCACCAGTATCATTGGCCCCTTCTTCTGGTCCCCAGTGACACCCACCGACTGGGCTTGGCTCATCGGGCTGTGCCTTACGGGTGTGAGCGGGCATTATTTCCTCATCAAGGCGTTGGCCCTTACCGAGTCCGTCACGGTGCAGACCATCACTTACTTCCAGTTGGTTTACGAACTTTTCATTGGCTATTTCATCTTCCAAGAAAACATTACGATGGCCATGCTGACGGGCAGCGCCGTTGTCGTGGCTGCCGGTTCCTTTACGATCTGGCGTGAGCACAGCCTCAAACGAGCCAGCGAACGGGAATTGCGCGCGGCAGCCCGAGCACAACTTGAGCGTTGATCTGTCATAGTTTCGCCGTCTGAGTAAGCGACACTACCCGTCCGACGTCGAATAGATTCCCGTTTCTATATACTGCCTAAGTCTATGCCGGATCTTGCTAATTCCGGTCAATCCTTGATCCCTGTCAAAGCAGTTGGTCAAACCAAGGCGGCATAATTTTTATACAGGGATATTGCTCCGGCCTGTTTTTAAAGAAACGGGGCCGGAAAAGACGCAAAGCAATAGAACAACAGGGTCATGGGAGCCATCCTGTCGGCCCGGCATATAGAGGAGCCAAACCATGGCCATTAAAGACGTAGTCTGCATTTTGGACATTGAAACGGATCTCACGACAGCCACCGTACAGATCGCTAGCGAGCTGGCTTCGCAGATGGATGCCCATCTGACCGGCGTCGCCCCGCTGATCGAGCCGGTTGTTCCGGCGCTCATGGTGCAACCAGTCCCTGACCAATTCATCACAGACGCACGCAACCGCGCAAAGGAAAAAGCAGAATCCGCCATTGAGCGCTTTTCCGATTATGCCAAAGTCAACGGTCTGCCGTTTGAAACACGCATCCTGGACATCATGCCTGGCGGGCTGGACACCTTACTCAATCATGCTCGCATGTGCGATCTGATCGTTATCGGGCAGGATCATCCGGACCGTCCGGAGCCGTTGCGCGTGGACCTGATAGAGGCCGCCCTGTTCGATTCAGGACGCCCCATCATGATCGTGCCCTATGTCGGCGTTGAGGCCTTCTCGGCCAAGAAGATCATGGTAGCATGGGATGGCTCGAAAACCGCAGCCCATGCGGTCTATGCCGCCATGTCCATTCTGGAAAAGGCTGAAGAGGTGGAAGTCGTCATGGTGGACGCGGAAAAACTCCACTTGCCAGGCGATCCGGGGGCCGATCTTGCGGTCTATCTGTCGCGCCACGGCGTCAATGTCTCGGTCCAGAAGATCGCCTCGACAGAGGAAGGGGTTTCCGATGCGCTGATCAAATATGTCGAAGCCAATGGCAATGATCTTGTTGTCATGGGCGGCTATGGACACAGCCGTGTTCGCGAATTCGTGCTTGGCGGTGCCACCCGTGGAATGCTGGAATCCATGCCTATTCCGTGCCTGATGGCCCACTGATCATTCCTGATCTTTGCCAAGAAGAGACAATGACAAAAAACCCGGTGCCACACAGACGCCGGGTTTGCTTGTCTTGCACAGCAAGCTTGTCGTTCATTTGAAAAAGATGGCCCAGCTCAAGACCAACTGGATCAGAGCAAAAATCGGCAGCCAAGTATGGCGCAATTGTTCCACTGACATCAATTGCTTGATCTCATCCTGCTTTTTCAGGCGGCGCTCTACGCGCTCCAGTCTTGTTTCGACCGCAAGGCTCTTGAGGTGAATATCTTCAATAGGGGCAACCTGATGAAGCAGCATATTGATCTGCTCCTTTAAGTCTCCCATCTGCTTGGCGACCATTTTTGCATCGGACGAATGCCCATAGTCAGCAGCCCGGATCTTATTACCCAAGCTATTGATATCAGACCTGATCCTTCGGATCTCGTTAGTAAACTCTTCTGGTTCCACTGTTGGCCTCCCAGCAGCAATTCCACGACTTTTCGTCAGGTTAGCAGCAAGGTTTTAAATTTTTGTTCATACGCTTCAACTTCTTGCCACAAAAAGAAAAGAAATTTATTAAATAATCTAAGCTCTATAAAATTCCCACATAAATAATTCAATTAAAATTGCAGATTTCAATTTAATAAACAATCCTTTCTCTATTAACAAAACCGCCAATTATTTTAAATTTACTTTTGATCGCGCCTATCCGACGCATTTATTTTCGTTAACGATAATTTGAAAATCTCCTTGCAGATTGTTCAGCTTTTCAGAAAAAGGCCCACTGCTCTGATTTTGAGACCAATACGTGCCTTATACTTCTGGTCAAGTTGATGGGAAAGTCTTTGAGAATCGAACAACTTTCACAGAAACTGGAAGCTGCAAGAGTTTCAGGCACATGCCATTGACGACGCTGTGTTCACATAGGCAAAGGCTCCGATTTCAAATGAGCAGTTTCAACCTCGATGTATTCTTTCGCCCTCGCAACGTCGCCCTTATAGGCGCCTCCTCCAAGCAAGGCAGCATCGGCAATGCGCTGGTGCAAAACCTGTTGGAAGGGCGCTACAAGGACAAGCTCTTTCTGGTCAATCCCCGAGGGGGCGAGCTGGAAGGCCTGCCGCTTTACAAATCCGTAGAGGAGATTGACGCCAAGATCGATCTTGCCATCGTTGCAATTGCTCCGCCTTCGGTGGTTGAAACAATCGAGCAGTTGGGCAAAAAGGGCTGTCGCGGTGCCATTATTTTATCCATTGCCATGGGCTCAGGTGCAGGCTCTCTGGCCGAAGAAGCCGCCAAGGTCGGTGCGCGCTACCATATGCGCCTGCTCGGCCCGAACACCATCGGGGTGCTGTCCCCTGCAGCGGGGCTCAATGCATCCTTCAGCCATGTGCCCGGCCTCTCAGGCGATCTGGGACTCATCTCGCAATCCAGCGCGATTGTGACCTCTGTTGCCGAGTGGGCAAGCCATAACAATGTGGGCTTCACCGGACTGGTGGCGCTGGGCGACAAGGTCGATGTCGATATCGCCGATATGCTGGACTATTTTGCTATGGATGCCCGCACCCGGGCCATCTTGCTTTATATTGAGAATATCAGGGACGCTCGCAAATTCATGACCTCGGCCCGGGCAGCTGCGCGCGCCAAACCGGTCATCCTGATGAAGACTGGACGGCATCCGCAAGGACTGGCCGCCGTTGCCTCGCGCAAGAGCGCCTTGGCGGGTGCTGACGAAGTCTATGACGCTGCATTCGAGCGTGCCGGCATGCTTAGGGTCTACAGCTTGCAAGAGATCTTCTACGCCGTTGAGACGCTCACCCATACCCGCGCACTGAAAGGGCCCGATCTGGCTATTGTGGCCAACAGCAACGGTGTTGGTGTGTTGGCGGTTGATCATCTGGTGGAACAAGGGGGCAATCTGGCCACTTTGAGTGAAGAAACGATTGCCAGCCTAGATGCCATCCTGCCCGAAGGCTGGTCGCGCAACAATCCGGTTTACATCGTGACAGATGCGGATACGGATCGCTACAAGGCAGCCCTTGGTGCGGTGATGGATGACAAAGGTGTGCATGCCGTGCTTGGCTTGTTCTGCCCCTCAGCCATCGGCTCAAGCGAAGATGCTGCCCGCGCAGTGGTTGATCTGATGGCCGAACGCAAGAAGGTTGGCAAACGGCGCGTTCCCGTGTTTGCTGTTCGGCTTGGCGGCGGCCCCGATCTGGTCAAGCTATATGAAGACGCCGACATTGCCCATTTCGAAACACCGGCCGACGCGATACAAGGCATTTCCTATGTTCTGCGCCATATGAAGGCACAGGATCAACTTATGCTGATGCCACCCGCGCTGGGTACATTCCAGCCCGATTATGAAGAGGCACGCACGGTCATAGATGAAGCTCTGATGGAAGGGCATGACTGCCTCGATGCGGTGGATGTCTCCAAACTCCTGAAAGCCTACGGATTGCCAATGGCAGCCTCTCATGCAGCCAGCAATGCCGTGGAGGCGGCGCAATTGGCCGCGCCCATTCTCTCGGCATATGGCGCTGCCGTCGTAAAGATCGACAGCCCTGATATCCGCTTCAAGTCCGATATTGGCGGGGTGGTTCTGGGCCTAACCAACACGGGCGCAGTGGCCACAGCCGCTCAGCAGGTTCTGGAACGGGCCAAGGAAGCCTATCCGGATGCCGATATCAAAGGTGTGACCGTCCACCCGATGATCCGTAAGCCCCATGCCATCGAACTGCTCGCGGGCATGATGGTGGATGAAGTCTTCGGTCCTGTCATGGTCTTCGGCCGGGGTGGCACGGCGGTGGAGGTCATCCGCGACAAGGCACTGGCCCTGCCGCCGCTTGATCTGCTCTCTGCACGGGCGATGATAGAGAAGACGCGGGTCAATCGCCGCCTTGAGGGCTATCGCGATACAGCGCCCTGTGACAAGGGGGCTCTGGCTGAAATGCTGGTGCGCATGAGCCAGATGATTTCCGACTTTCCGGAAATTCAGGAGCTCGATTTCAACCCCGTATTGGCAGATGCCAATGGCAACGTCATCGCGGACGCCCGCGTGCGGGTGGCCCAGGTTGATGCTCATGAGCATCCCCATAAACGCTTTGCCATCAAGCCCTACCCCAGCGAATGGGAGCAGGAACGCACTCTCAAGGACGGACGCATTGTTTTCATCCGCCCCATGCGGCCCGAGGACGAGGCGCTTTTTCCTGCCTTTTTTGATCGGGTCACAGATGATGACATGCGCCTGCGCTTCTTCTCATCGGCACGCAGCCTAAGCCACGCCTTCATTGCCCGGCTGACACAGATCGACTATGCCCGGTCCATGGCCTTCATTGCCGTCGACCAGAAAAACGGCGAGATGCTTGGCTCGGTCCGGTTGATGGGCGATGCAAACCACGAGAAAGGCGAATATGCCGTTATGGTTCGCTCCGACCTCAAGGGTCTGGGAATGGGCTGGATGCTGATGAAACTCATCCTGGCTTATGCCGAAAAGGATGGCTTCAAGGAAGTGGAAGGCGAGGTACTACGCTCCAATCAGACCATGCGACAGATGTGCGAAGCGCTTGGCTTTGAAACTCACATGGATCCGGACGATCCCGATCTGGTGCGCATGATTTTCAAGGTGCCGGAGATCTCGAAAAGAATCGCCAAACTGATCTAAGTCTTATGCGCGAAAATTGCCATAGCCAGACATGACAAACGGGAGTGCAATGTTGGGGGACAATTGCACTCCCGTCCTTTAGAAAAGCAGTTTGGGAAAACAACCGCACTCGCTTTCCCCGCTCTTCATGGCTGTCTTTCTTGCGCCGGGCTCTCTGTTTCAATTGCTAAATCTGGCAAGAAGGCAACCGCATCTTTGCGGAAACTCGGGGGGCTATTCCTGGCAGTTTCCTTTTCAAAGACATAAGAAGCATCTTGATTCGCACTTTTGGTCACGTTGACATGACTCAAAACCAACCCCAAAGTTTATGCAAAATATTCTGCCTCAAGGTGTTAATTCACAGGATTATGTGTCAGAATTGTCTAGAATAGACCGCATTCATACCGATTAGATACCATTTCAGACTGTCTCGACGGTTGATACCTGAAAGGTTAGAAGCTCCCCATCTTCATCCTTGATGGACACATATTCGCCCGGCACGAAGACGTGTTTGCCGAAGCGATAGCCCGCTTCCACATCTTCTTCGCCGTCAATATCATAAGTGAAAGCCCAACTGCCGCCAGGGCGATGAACCAAATGCCCATGATCATCATCCTCCCCTTCCCAGAAGCGACGGACACGACATGGGTCCCGATTGGCGCGCCAGCTTTCGGCGTCTATGAATCCCTCTTCATTCAAAGGTGCGACAAATTCATAGCCATGCTGTGCGCTGCCGTTCGGATAGTCGGCGTTGCGCGCCAGATTAAGACGAATCTTTTTCATGATGCCAGTGGCCATTTTCAGTTCCTCCCTTGTGTTTCAGCCTGATTTGCTGCCTCCTTGTTTATAACCATTCTTAACTTACTGGCTGTAACGCTGTCGATTACCCAATCAGAGATAGAATTGATATGCAGCGTGATCGCTGCTTATTTAACGACAACGAAACAATCGGTTTTACCCCCTAAATCATACTACAAATTACAGCATAAAACGATGACAATACTTATGCATTTGTACTTTTTACTTATCTTGATTTCCATCAATGCATGTCTAAGCCATCATGGCCAAACTCCGGCCCGACCTCTCAGTGCTCATTTGGTGTGGTTTTACAAGCATTGAGAGATTTTACCCCAAGTAAAAGGCGATCAGGACCAGATCCAATGGGCATTGAACGTTCCCAAGACAGACGACCAGCTTCAGTGGGCAGAGGCCCCGAACCTGAAGGTGCTATCGGCAAAGCCGCAGCGCTTGTCAAAGACCGCTACCAGTCTATTCAGGACAGGGTTGTGGCCTTTTTGGGCGACCCGCACAGCTATGGGCTTGATGAACCTGTCGAGCGATTGGAGACGCCCCAATTCCTATTTTTCATGGCTGGTCCCTTCTGCTACAAGCTGCTTCGCCGCAATGCGCTTGGCCGCAGCGAACCTTTTTCGCTGGCCCAGCGCCACAGCCTTGCCGCACGCGAGGTGCTGCTGGGGCGCAGCTACGCGCCGGAACTTTATCTCGATCTTATTCCCATCCGCGAGCGCGGCACGACACTGACCATGCAGCTGCCTCTGGCTGACGCCATGACCAACAGTGCCGAGCCTATCAGCCACGGAGACGAAAGTGCCATCGTGGATTGGGTTATTGTTCTGCGCCGCTATGATTTTTCAAAACGCTACGATCATTTCGCCGAGATCTATCAGCCCAACTTCTCCGAATGCCGGGAATTGGCAAGGCTAGTACCGCAAGGCCAGACATTCGAGCATTCCAGCGCCCATGTGCAATCATGGTTGATGCTCATGGATGAGATGTTCGATGATCTGGAACCGGTGGTTCGCAAGTTGGCCAAGAAGTCGCGCAAAACCACTCTGCGCGCCTGCTTCAATCGTGCTCAGGATCAATTGGATCGCATGAAAGAAGCGATCTATCGACGTGCCGAGCGGGGGCTTTTCGCCCAGATTCATGGCAATCTGCGCCTGCGCAATGTGGTCAAGCTGAGTGATGGACTGCGGATGGTCAATCCCAAGGTCAATGGCTCCAAGAGCCTGATGCGCGACCATATCGGTGATCCGTTCTACGACCTTGCCACTCTGATTGGAGAATTGTGGTCGCGGGGCTTTTCGCGTCAGGCCAACTGGGTCTTCTCGCACTATTGCAACCGGCTGTTTGACAGCCATGCTCTTGAAGGTCTTCAGGTTCTGGATCTTTACATCTTCCTGCAGGCGCTTGCCGATGCCAAGACCATCAAGGCCACTGTGAATGCCCGAAGTACATCGGATGATCCGTCAATTCCTTCGGCTCTTTTGCGCGGCGGCACCGAGGAAAGTGTGTTGCAGGGTCATATGAAAACCGCTCGCGACAGTCTGCTGCACGACGAAGCTCGGCTGATTGCCATCAATGGTGCCAGCCAATCAGATCGCTCCAATCTGGCCCGCATGCTCGCACCGATTACCGGGCGCATGCCCGGCGCACTTTATCTCTCCGCCGAGCAAGAATGTCTTGCTTTGTATGAAGTAGACAGCAAGGACAGGCTGCCCCAGTCAGCCCTGCGCGATTCCGTCTGGGATCTTGTCTATCGACGCATGATGGAAAAAGCCCGTCTGGCGCTCACGGCCGGTTATTCGGTCATTCTTGAGGGACCATTCGACCAGCCGATCCACAGCGAACAGCTGGCCGATCTGACGGAAGATATGGGGATATCGGAGTCGTTTGTCGCTCTCAGCCTGCTCAAATGCCGTCAGGAGGACTTACGCAGACGTGAGGCGCTCTCGGCCTTCTTGCCACACCGAGAGGGGCATGCGCTCTTTGCTACCCCGGCCACAGGAAACAAGCAAACACAAGGCCAGTTGAAAGGGAGAGAGCCCATCCGCTGGATCGAATTGGATGCAACAAAACCGGTGAGCGATCAAGTGAGCCTTGCCCTTTGCCATATCAATGCGGCCTGGACACCGACGGAACGCAAAACCCTGCACTGAGCTTTTTCTGGTCAACCAGCGTGCGTGCTGTTTGAAACCATCATTTGCAAGGTCGCTCAGGCGGCCTTGCTTGCACTGCGCTGTTCTTTGGTCTGCCTTTTTCTAAAGCGGCACCGCAGCTGCGTTCCGGCCTGATGCGCACTCGTTATGGCAAATTCGCCCCCCATGGCCCTAACGAGCCGAGAGACGAGAATAAGCGGCAGGATCTGCCCCAGTCCCAATTCATCCAGAGCACGGTCTTCTGACAGAGGATCACGGATTGCGCGTATCTGACGGGCAGACAGGGCGGTTCCCGTATCAAGGCAATCGAGCACGACATACTGCCCAGAGCTATGTTCCTTGAGTTCCAGGCGAACCGGGCTTGCACTATCGCTAAGTTGCCTGTTGAACGCCCCTTCCACGGTCAAGGTGAGAATGCGAGCAAAGGCATTGGCATCGCCGCTCACCTTAAGCCCCTTGCTTACCGCGCAATCAATCTGCAAAGGCCTGTTGCGCACTTCTGCGATGGCCTTTATGCGTGATGCCTTTTCATTCAGCAAAGCCGCAATATCGCAAATATGGTCGCGAGAGAAGAAGCCGTCCACCTGCGCTTCTTCCAGATCGCGCATCATCTCGATCTGGTGTACACCATGAGACAGAATCTCGGCGGATGTGATGACGATATTTTCCAGCTCTGACAATTCTGCCTGCAGCGGGATGTGACGGGCCAGCTTCTTGATGTCATTTTCAACCGGAGCCAGCAGCTTCTCCACGGCCTCCTGTCCCCAGAGCAGAAAACGCTCGCCGCCCAGATCTCCCCCGTCACCAGACTTGAGGATATCTTCCAACAACATCAGGATATCTTCGGCTTTTACCCGCACACTGTCTTCCGCCAGCCTGATACGGGAGACCATCGCGGCGCCCTGTTTCGGGCTTACGCTCGTGGAGAGAATTCTGTCCGTGGCCTTGCTGGTCGCATCATGAAGCTGGACGATAGCGTCGCTGAATTTGGCTGCAATTCTTGCCAAGCGAGTGTTGCGCTCGCCTTTCTGCCAATCTGCGCGATGGTTATAATGCATCACACTGGAAATGATGAAGTCTGGTTCACTGACAAAGCCGAAATGAGAAACCGAAAGGCCTCGTTTTTCCTCGACCTCGCCCACGCGCAACCCGACGGTAAGCTTCAAGATCAGGCCGGCGATCAGGGTAACCCCGAAAGCCCATGCAGCAATCGCACTGATGCCGATCAACTGGTTGATGAATTCATTGGCTAGCGAGGGGCTGGCGCCCGGTCTGGCGAGCGGTGCCATCAATCCGCCGACAAGGCCACCAGACAAAAAGGCTGAAATCAACTCCCCCGGATCATCTACTTCGATGGCGGCGAGAATGCGGTTGAAGCTGACTGACAACGTCCCTGCCAGAATTCCGATAAGAGCTGCATCGACCGGTTCAGCAAAAGAGGCCACGGCCGTCAGAGCGACGGTCCCGGCTAACACCGATGTCGACACATTCTGTGTCATCTCGCTACGCTTGGCGATCATCGGCAGCAAAGACCCTGCCAGGGTAGAAAACGCCACCCCGATCAGCATAACGTAAAATGCCGCAGTCATGTCTTCAAGGCTTTGCGCCTTCATAACAGCCAGCGTAATGGTCGAGGTGACAATCACGATCATGCCCATGCCATACCAGGTTGGGCTCTGCCCACGCGGACGCCCAACCTGCATGGGGAAGCGTCCAAGGCGTGGCCCCAGAATGAGAGAGACGGCAAGGCCAACAAAGCCAGCAGAAACGAAAATTACAATCGCGCCGCCAACATCTTCAAAGCCGCTTGCAACCAACCACCCCTGCCCATCGAGGCCGGAATGCATCGACCAGTGAGCGGTTACCGGGGCAACCAAAACTGCGACAGCCCCGACCAAAAGATTTCCGATATGGAAGCTGCCACGCTCGACCATACCAGCTGCGGCAGCAATCGGAGGAACGGAGAAGAGCACCAGGAGATGGAGATCCGGCTCGCCCTGTAGCAGATCCTTGCGTTGCATGAAGCCCTTGGTCGAGCCGATCAGGCCGTTGATCGTTTCCCCGCTATAGAGCCCGTAACCGATGACCCAATAGGCAATAATGGAGATACAATAAGCCGAAACCATGCGCAGGAAGGTGTCCAGCTCGTTGCGATATTTCACTCGCCCCGACAGCACCATTATCAGCCCCATCGGCAAACCAAGCCCGGCAATAGACATGAACATTCGGGCAAATTCTAGCATTCGGGGTCTCTAATATTTCAAGGCGTTAACATGCGCGGGTGCTTACGATCAGGTGTTTCCTGAGGGTTCAGAACGCAAGCCTAAAGGATTATGGTTAGCTTTACGTTAACCATGAAATGCGCAACCGCAGCGCATATGCCCCGCTGACCAGGCCGGGCCAAACGATCAAGCAAAACCATCCGGGATCATTCGGGCTTTATCTGCTGGCCGGCTTCATCAGCAAGACCAATGAGGCTATGCTCGCCATTCTCTGCGATGCGCATCATGCCAAAACGCGCTTGGCTGAACGCCGCTCCATGGCCTTCCTGAAAGAAGAAGGACCGGGGCATCAGCCGGATTGGGTTGAAACCGCCTGATGCATGAAATTCAAAGCTGATCAGGCGCTCATTCTCCGCCAGAGTTTGGCCCTTTTTATAAAAGCGGGCGAAGCTGGCTTTGGCTTGTCCATCAAGCCGCAAGACCATTTGGCCGGAGCCATCGCCGGGCGCCTTTTGCCCCTCGTCTGTCTTGCGTATCTCCTGCCAGGCCGCATTGGCCTTTTGCGCAAGGGTATAGCGCAAGTCCATATAGTCCCCCTGCATGAGCGAGCGGGGATCAACAGGCGCCAATTCCAGCAGGATCAATTCGCCATCGCGGCGCAGACTTTCCCGCTCGAAAACGGAATAGTTGAGGATAGCCAGAATGAGCAGTAGCGCCAGCAGTATGAGATGTTTCCTCATGTCCCAGCCCCCCTTGCCTTGCCGGTTTGCCTATACCAGCCGCGCCAATAGATATAGCCCGAGGCGAGCAGCAAAAGCGCGCCCGACACAATCAGTATCATGGATTTCTGTAGCAGTGACAGGTCCAGATTATAATAATAGAGAAAGCCGAAAAACAGTGCGAACAGCAACCCTAGCAGAGTGTGTCCGGGGCGATGGGTGGCAAAGCCGAGGATCATCAGTCCGATCGCCAGTATGATGCCCGCATTGGAGAGCAGTGCCAATGCCACAGCGCCCAGTAAGCTGGCCACGACCGGCTCACGACCAAGGCTGCCTTTGCGCCCGGCGATCCAGACAATCAAGGCAATCAGAGCGAGAGAGAGCGTTATTTCGACGGACCAGCGATAGCCGATCCCCAGAAAGGCTTTCACTTCTTCGGAGACATCCTGCCATGCTTCATGACCAATGGAAACAAAACCCTGTATCACGCCAACCGCAAGACAGAGAGATAGCAACAGCGCGTCATAAAGACTTGTCAGCTTCTGGCGCACAAGAGGCCAGCGCAGGAAGGACGCCAACGCCAGGATATGGGCGATGAGCATCATGACGAAGCCGGTGAGTTCAAACTGGTCAGACCAATCCACCAACAGGCAGATCCACAGCGACACCAGAAAGGCAAAGCTGGAGACAAAGCGCTCGATTGAAGAGGGAAAGGCCAGAAAACTGAGCAGCATGATCAATCCAAGAATGGCGGAAACGGTCCAGAACCAGCTAATTCCGAACGCATCATGAACGATTTGCGCCAAGCCGGCCACGAGCGCAACCTTGCCAGCCTGCAACCAGGTGAGCGCCAGTTGGATATAGAAATCCCTTGCCAGATTAGTCTTGCGCACCCCGTGTGCATGCAACAGCGCCGACAGGCCGATAAATACCAACCCATTGATGCTCAGGCTCATATCGCCAAGATCGAACAGGCCAAACAAATAGAGGAGATAGATGAGCAGCAGCCCTGAGATGACAGCCCCGACTGCGCTTAGGGCCCGCAGATAGAGCGGCGCTTCTTTCTTCTCTCTGGTTTTGATGACGAGAATGTCCCGTCTGATATCGGCCAGATCTTCATCATGGACCAGCCCGCGCGTTTGCAGAAATGAGACCCATTGCGACACCTGCGGGGCATCTATCAGAAAGCGATAGCCTTTATTGCCTTCAATCATTGCCCCACCTCCCCGCGATCAATGCCCAGCGCCAACAGGTGGCGCAAATATCCAGCAGCCGCTGCAAAGCAGATGATGGCTGATATGGCGGTAAAGAATGTGGTGCCCAGTGAGTCAAACAAATTGTCATAGAGCAGAATAGCCAGCCCCATGACCACGAGGATGCAGATCATCAGGAATTCCATAGCCAGCGCCGGAATATCGGGACGCCAAAAGCGAAAGGCGAGAAACAGCACAAGCGTTATCACTCCGGCCACCAGAGCTGATAGCACAACCTGCAGACTGGCGGTTTCCCAGTTGGCGATCCATATCATCAGCGGAGGGAAGAGAAACACCAGCATTCCGGCCAATAGCAGCCAACGCGTCCACTGGGGCGAAAGCCAGTGAAATGCTTCGCTTTCCGGGCCATCTTCGTCTGGCAGGAGCCATTCGCGCGCAAGAAGAACAAGGCCGATCATCAGCGCATGGATGAGATAAAGGGCACTCGTATCATCCTTTCTGAGCAAGGGGGTGCTGTCCCACCAAAGGTAAAAGGCCAGATTGATCAGGCCCAACCAGAGTATCCAGAGCGGCAGAAACCGCCCGATCAGGGTCCAGAGAGTGATCAGGGCAGCCCAGAGCGCGAAGAGCTGCCAGGCATCGGCGCCGGTCTGATAGATCTGACCAAAGACAGCCAGAAAGACACCGGTCAGCACCGCAGCAGCCATCAGCAACAGGCGCCCTGCAAGATTTTCGCGCGATAAGAGCCATGCACCGAACGCGCACAGAATGATGCCAGCCTCAATGAGAGCCAGCTTGGCCAAGTCCGGAATGGACGCCCAGTTGAAGGCGAAGAAAAAGATAATGCCGGTGAGCACCAGTGCTATCCCGAAGGCCATCAACATGACCATGGCCCAACGTGCCCACAGGTGAGCAGGGTGCAGCCAATTGAGACTCTCAAGACGCACATCTGCACTGATCGTGCCTCTTTGTGACAGCTCGTCAAGCAAATGGCGATCAAGCGCCACGCCCTTGAGCCTATCGGGGTCTATTGGGCCTTCCGGCTGGCGATCCATGGCAGCGACGATCCTCTTGTCCTGAGGTGGAACATTCAAGTGAGGCATCATCACCTCATGAATCGGGCCTTTTCAAGAATATTCGGCACAGCGCCCGCCGCTGTCAGACCTTTGGAGGGACCAGGGGGTGCCCGCAGGCTACTGCGCTAATGCATTTTCCCTGTCTCTGCGCTCTCTCCAGCGCTCTGTGAGGATGGTCAACAGCATGGTAATCGAACTACCGACCATGAAGCTACCAAGCAGCGCCAGAATGGAGCCATCGTAGATTTGCCCCATCAGGGTGGCAATGGTCATAGCGATGAGCGTCGAGACAGCTCCAACCCAGGCCGACGCCATACCGGCCACATTGCCCACCTCTTCCATGGCGAGGGTATTCATGTTGCCAAACAACAAGCCGGTGCAAAAGAAGAGCGGGCTGAAGATGACAAACAGCATCCACAGCTCAGGCACGAAACCAAAAGGCATGGTGCAGGCAAGGCCAAGGGCTGCAATGATCGCCATGGCGATCAGAGCCCGCCGAACCAGATAGCGCATACCGAAGCGCAACACCAGACGGCTATTCATGAAGGAGGCAAACCCGACAGAGAAGGCAAGACCGGCAAAGGCAAAGGGAAACAACGTCCCCAGTCCGTAGGTGGACTGGAACAGATGCTGTGCCGTGCTCAGATAGAGCATAAAAGGCCCCTGCACGAAACCAGCGGCAACCATATAGCCAAGGCAGCTCGGCGTGGTGAAGATCACCTTGCTGCCGCGCCACAGGTTGGATGGCGTGACCTTGATGCGCCGCGAAGGATGCAGCGTCTCATTCTGGCGAAAGCCCAACCACAGTCCGCCGATGGTTGCCAGCAGAATGAAGGAAAAGAAAACCGAACGCCAGCCCGAGATTGCCATGATGGTCTGACCGGAAATAGGCGCAAGCGCCGGAACGAAGATGAATAAGCCCATCACAAAGGACATGATGCGGGCCATTTCGCGCCCGGCATACAGGTCGCGAATAAGCGCGATCATCACGATGCGCGGCCCAGCAACCCCGAAGCCCTGCAAGAAGCGCCCCAGCAGAAGCATCTCGAAACTGGTCGAGAACCAGCTCATCAGATTGCCGATAATGAAGATGACCAGCCCAATGAACATGCCGCTCTTGCGCCCGATCTGATCGGACAGCGGTCCATAGATCAATTGACCGATCGCCAGACCGGCAAAGAAGATGGTGATGATCTTTTGCAATTCCTGCGGGCTGCTATGGCCGAACTCAGCGCCAATAATGGAAAAGGCCGGCATGATGGAGTCGGTGCATAGCGCTGCCAGCGACATCAGCAATGCCATCAGGATGATAAATTCCACAAATGGCATATTGGGTTCGGCGATATGCGCCGTTCTGGCACTTCGAGTCTGATTGGCAGCGGCCCCTGCATCGTGCAGACCGTTCTGTTTTGTCATTACGGAGGTCCTTAAAATCCTTGGATCGGAATATACCGGAAAGGAAAGAGATAGAGTCTGAATGGCAATCAATTCGGCCGCGAACAACAACGGGGGTGACCAGGCATCATTGGCCTAATCGGCAAAATCACGCCCGTCTGCCATTGCTGCGACGCAACAGGTCTTAGCATTGGCAACGTGGCAACACCAGCCCAAACTGAAAAGCTTCAAAATCGCCATTTTTAGCGGAAGAGCCTCAGCCAGTGGCCCGACGTAAACCGCATGGATCTTTTCACGGCCCCTCAGATGCCCTTGCCGTCCAACTCTTACGGTCTGCTTTCCTTGTTTGAGAGAACATAGCCTCGCTAGCAAAGGGTTCATTTAATGCATGACTTTTTTGTTCATGTATTAACAAATCAAGAAACAAATTTATTTCATACACTTCATAAAATATTCCAATCTATATTTGGTAAAATTTACCTATATATTATGTATATTCATATTGATATAGATTCCCCTCAAAATCGCATCTGTTCAAAACATATTCATATAAATATATTTATGAACCTTAATAAATACCTCAAAATTACGTATTTTCTACTATCAAAAAGTGCAGTTTTTATAATCAATACTTATGGTTTTTCAAATTATTAACTTTTTTTCTCAATTCTATTGTCAAATATCACGAGTTCACTTGTGCCATCTGTCTGGCCTGTGGGTGGCCGGCAATTGTCATTGGAGCCCCGATCATGTTTTCCCCTTTTTACGCGCTTTTGCCCCATTGGGCTCGCGGTTTGACGGCCAAAATCTATTCCATTGTCTTTCTGGCGATATTGGGCATTGGCGCTATTACTTTGCAGGCAAGTATTGTCAGCAAGCATGACCTTGAGAAGTCCAAGGCAACGGAACTGCAGCATCTAGTCCAGTCCGCTCTGACAACCATTGCTGCATTGCACGAAGATGCCAAAAGTGGCGCCATCAGCGAAGAGAAGGCACAAGAGGTCGCCAAGGCGTTGCTCTCAAAGTTGCGCTATGATGGCTCCAACTATTTCTGGATCAACGACATGAACCATCGCATGCTGATGCATGGGACGGACCCGTCAACTGTCGGGAAGAACTATTCCGAGGCGAAAGATCCCAACGGCCTGTTGTATTTTCAGGAATTCGTGAAAGTCGGCCGTCAGGCAGGGGGAGGCGTTGTCGCCTATTCGTGGCCACATCCTGGCAGCACGGAACCCTCGCCCAAAATGTCCTATGTTCAGGCCTACCAGCCATGGGGCTGGATTGTCGGCACCGGCACCTATATCGATGATCTGGAAGCGACATTCTGGGACAATTTGACTAGTTTGCTGACCAGCTCGGCATTCATCTTCCTTGTCATCGTGGCCAGTTCCGCCCTTCTCGCCACCTCTCTCACGCGACCGATCAGAAAGCTGGTTCACTCGATGCTTAAGCTGGCCGAGGGCGACCTGAATGTCGAAGTCGCCGAAACGCATCGTCAGGATGAAATTGGCAACATGAACCGCGCCATGCTGGTTTTCCGAGACAATGCAAGAGAACGCAAAGAGCTGGAACGCCAGCAAGCTTTGAAAGAGGCCGAAGCGGAAGCCGAACGATGCCAGATGGTGCGCGAGCTTGCTGACTCATTTGATCAGCAGGTCGGATCTATTATCACACAAGTACAGCAGGCAGCGGGCCAACTCGGGACAGAGTCCGAAGGGTTGGCAAACCGGTCTGTCGAGAATAACGAGCGCCTGCATTCCGTGCAGTCATCCATGGAAGAAGCCAGCAACAATGTTGAAACGGTGGCAAGCGCCTCAGAAGAAATGACCGTTTCAATCTGCGAAATTTCCAGTCAGGTGAGCGAAAGCGGCAAGGTATCCCAACATGCCGTTGATGAAGTCAAACGCGCAAGCGATGTGATTTCAACATTGTCCAATGCTTCCACCGCCATCGGCCGGATTGTCGGTCTAATACAGGATATCGCAGCCCAGACCAATCTTCTGGCGCTCAATGCCACGATTGAGGCTGCTCGCGCGGGCGAAGCAGGTCGGGGCTTTGCCGTGGTCGCCGCCGAGGTCAAGGATCTGGCAGCCCAGACCGGCAAGGCCACCGAGGAAATTTCCGGGCAGATCTCATCCATCCAGAACAGCATCGGCGATGCAGTGGATGCTGTGGGTGAGGTGGAGAATATCATCCATCAGATGACTGCCATTTCGGGAACCATCGCTGCCGCCGTCGAGCAGCAAGGGGTTGCCGCTGGAGAAATCAGCGAGAATATCGCGCAGGCAGCGTCAGGCACGCGTGATATTGCCAACAACACCAATGTCATGAGTGATCTGGTCAATTCCAACTCAAAGAGCGCTGAGACCATGTCTCACAATACCAACGGCTTACGCCAGCAGATTGAAACGCTATCCTCTCAAGTTGAAAATTTCCTGAATACAATTCGAGAGCAAAGTAACTCGAAACATAAAAGTATCGAAGATTCTCAAGCCTCTTAGTGAAAAAACTCTCTTTTGAGTTTACGATTAAAAAAGACTTTCTTTTTCTTAACTGCGCTCATTTGAGCGCAGTTTTTGTTTAATAGAAGCCAGAAAGCTTTTGTTTCTATTTATACTTATTTCAGCATTTTTTGAGACAGTCCCAAAGATCACCTCTGTAAATTTGCAAAACATGCACAGAAACGACCCTGGCAAACAGGAAACAAGCATGAGCAAATGGCGGGACGAACGGGGCTGAGTAGGCGATGAGACATCTTGTGAAGAAGAACCAATTTATTGCATTGATTGCGGGCATTGTCGCCCTGACTTTGCTGGATGAAGTGTTGCTGGCCCGTTTTTTAGAAATGGAAGAATTTGAAAACGGGAACGTGCTGTTCAAGGGGATTTCACAATTTCTCTTTCTTCTCCTGATCGCGTTCGCAGGCCTTTTGTATTTCGGTTACAAAGAGCGCAAGAAGCAAACAGAAGCTTTGGCCAAGGAACGCGACAAGTCACGCAAGCTCGCTTCCAGGCTGGCGTCTCACAAGCTGGGTATTGATGCGCATGCCATCGTGTCGATTGCGGACCCAGAGGGCCGCATAGTCTATGCCAACGACAGATTCTGCGAAGTTTCTGGCTATACACGTGAGGAACTGATCGGCAAAGATCACCATATCCTCAACTCGGGCTATCACGACCGGTCCTTCTTCAGAGGCATTTACGAGGCCATTGAAAAGGGGGAAACCTGGACTGGTGAAATCTGTAATAAATCCAAGGACGGCACGATCTACTGGATTTCGACCACCATCGTGCCAATCATGGATGCCCAAGGCAAGCTGGAAGAGATCATATCGATCCGCACAGACATTACAGAGATCAAGAATAATGAAGCCGCGCTCAAGAGCAGCAGCGACCTTTTGAACTCGACCTTTGACAATTTCCCTGGCGGCATCAGCGTCTTCAATGAGGATCGGCAACTCATTCTGGCCAACAAGGCCTTCTATGATCTCTTGGAGATCACCCCCAAAGAATTTCCCGTCGGCAGTAACTATGCCGACATATTGCGCCGGAATATCGAATTCGGCGTCTACGGGGATATCGACGGGGACGCGCTGATAAAAGAGCGTCTGCGGTTGATTGATACCAAACACCCATTCCAGTTGAGCAGAAAGACGCCGAATGGGCGAATTATCGAGATCCGCTGCTGGCCTCTGGAAGGGGGCGGTGTGGTTGCTGCCCATTATGACGCAACCGAACGCCAGCAAATGCTCGAAGATCTGGAGCAACAAAGAAACGAGGCCAAAGCCAACGCAGCCCAGCTTCAAGCCGCTCAGGAGGAGCAGGACAAGGCCCACAAGCGTCTGATCAACTCCATCAACTCGATGCGCAATGGATTTGTCCTTTGGGATTCAGATGCTCGGCTGGTTATCGCCAACGAGGCCTTCCGCAGCTATCACAAGGAGCTTGCCCATCTCATCCATAAGGGAATGTCAGCGCGCGATCTTCTCGAAGCGGGGCACGAAATCAATTTCTGGAAATGGAACGAGGAGCTTCCCAGCAACTGGCTCGATATTTTCATGGAGCGCTTCAAGTCGACGAAAAATTTCGAAGACTCCTTCGAGACGACCGACGGGCGCTATCTCGTGATGCAAAGTTCGAAGCTACCAAACGGTGACATCATTTCCAACTTTACCGATGTTACCAACAATCGCCTACGCGAAGCAGAGCTGGTGCGCGCGCGGGACGCGCTGACCCACATCGCCTATTTCGATGCCCTCACGGCGCTTCCAAACCGCGCCCACGGGCAGCAGGATCTCGAAGCGCTGTTCATGAACAAGCAGAAGGATACGCGTTTTGCAGTCATCCAGATTGATCTGGACAAATTCAAGCGCGTCAACGACACGCTGGGCCATATTTCAGGAGATCATCTACTCAAGGAAATAGGCTCACGTCTGGCCTTCCTTGCATCCAAGGTTCCCAACTTCCAGCCCTATCGCTGGGGAGGCGATGAATTTGTCGCTATTGTCAAGGACGTCACCAACCATCAGCTCGAGAGCCTGTGTCAGGAACTGACCGATCTGATTGCCATTCCGGTTCCTTATGAAAATGCGACCCTGTGGCCGACAGTCAGCCTCGGTGTCGCCATTTATCCAGATGATGCAACAGACCTTTCTGCCTTGATGATGTATGCGGATCTAGCCCTCTACAAGACCAAGGAAATGGGGCGCGATGGCTATCAGTTCTTCTCCTCGGAAATGAAAGAGCGTCTGGATAGCGAAGCCTCCATCGAGGCCGATGTGCGCGACGCCCTCAAGCTTGACCAGTTCGAGTTGCATTTCCAGCCGCAGATCAGCACGCTGGACGAGAGCATTACCGGAATCGAGGCGCTGGTGCGCTGGAACCATCCCAAACGGGGCCAACTGCCACCGGGCCTGTTCATGGATATCGTCGAAAGCAACGGCATGGCAGCCGCCCTTGGCAACGCAATTTTCGAAAAAGCCATGTGGTCCGTTCGCCAATGGGTGGACGAAGGCCTGGAATTCGGACGCCTTTCGGTCAACCTGTCCCCTGCCCATCTCAAGCGCCAGACACTGGTAGAAGACTTCTGCCAAAGCATGGAAAAATATGACATCAACCCGGACCTTCTGGCAGTTGAGCTGCTGGAAGGGGTGCTACTGGATGATCAATATACGAATATCAACGAGCTATTCGAAACCCTGTCGGCGCGCGGCGTTCATGTGGAGCTGGATGATTTCGGCACGGGCTACGCCTCCCTCTCCCATCTTTCCAATTTGCCGGTAGATGGCATCAAGATTGATCGGTCTTTCGTCAACAATATCGTGGTTAACAAGAAGCAAAAGGCAATCGTGGGCGTGGTCATGTCCATGTCCAAGCTCATGCAGCTGCGCGTGGTGTGCGAAGGCATCGAGACACATCAGCAGCTTTCGACGGTCTCCCAGATCGCCAATTGCTCGGTACAAGGTTATCTGGTTTCGCGTCCGCTCAGCTTTGAGGATATGACAAGCTGGATCAGGGCAAGACGTAATATCGGTCTCTTGAGCCCTTCAGGGCCGCGCCAGATCCGAAAGGGCCACTCGAGCCTTGTTTCTTCGGATATTCTTGATCGATAGCAATTTTTCGGATGCAACCAGATAAACCATCAAGAAAAGACAATTCTTTTTTAGGTTGCAAAATCAATCACATCACTCGCAATGATACATGAATGTGCCAAATTTATTGTGATAAATACTTATGTTTTGTGTTTTAATTCTATTATTACGAAATATTATTTAGAATAGTTCTCGCTTCTTGTTATCAACATATTTGAAATTCTTAATCTATTAAGACTTAATTAGGCGGCTTACCCGAATATTACCCTTAACCAGACAATATTCCGGACCCTCAATTATGAAAATATCCAAGCTCCCCCTCTCCTGGAAAATAGCAGCACCGACTATTACCGTTTTCATCTTTATGCTGGCCCTCTCCGCAGTCAGCCTTTCCAACCTGAAAAGTTCCATGCGCGCAGAGCGCGTGAACAGCCTTAAAGACATTACCCACGCCGCACAAACCATTGCCAATTCCTTCTATGCACTAGAAAAAAGCGGCGAGCTTTCTCGCGAAGAAGCACAGGAACGCACCAAGGCTGCCATCGACGCCATGCGCTATGATGATGGCTCGGGCTATATCTTCGTCTATCAGTATGACGGCACCAATCTTGTTCTTCCCAACAAGAAGCTGGTGGGTAAAAACTTGATGGACATGAAGGATGCTGACGGTAAATTTCTTGTCCGCAATCTGATCGACATCGCCAAGAAAGGCGGCGGTGAATATGCTTATTACTGGCCAAAGCCAGGCAGCGAAAAAGCCTATGAAAAGCTGAGCTGGGCTGAAGGCATCCCTGAATGGCAGTGGATGCTGGGCACTGGCGTTTATATTGATGACATGAATGCCGCTTTCCTCAGTCAGGCCATGATCGTGGGATTGGCAACGCTTATCGCTTTGATCCTCGCTGGCGCAGCCTCCTATGTGGTCATTCGCTCCATCAACAAGCCAATTACCGGTCTGGTGGACAATATGCGCTCACTGGCAGATGGCAACTCGTCCATCACTGTTGGCGATCAGGACCGCTCGGATGAAATCGGCCAGATGGCTCAGGCCATGCAAGTGTTTGTCGACAACGAAAACAGCCGCAAGGCCCTTATGGCGGAACATGAAAGGAACCAGAGCGAAGCGCTCAAACGCGGTACGAATGTTCAGCAGCTTTGCCGCGCCTTTGATGAAGAGGTTGCGCGGATGCTCTCCACCGTTGGCGATGCAGCCAAAGGCTTGCAAGATGCTTCGCACATGATGAACCAGGATGCCCAGAGCACCTCGGCCCAGAGCGAACAGGTATCCAGCGCATCGGCACAGGCTTCCAGCAATGTGGAGGCAGTTGCCTCTGCTGCTGAAGAACTCGCAGCATCTGTCAGCGAAGTGGCCCGTCAGGTTCAGACCTCCAATGACATGGCGCTGAAAGCCTCCTCTGAAGCCAACAGCACCAATGATCGGGTTGAGCGCCTGGCTCAGGCTGCCAAGCAGATTTCCGAAGTGGTCACGCTCATCCAGGCCATTGCCGAGCAGACCAACCTTCTGGCCCTCAACGCAACCATTGAGGCTGCACGGGCCGGAGAAGCGGGCCGTGGCTTCGCCGTGGTGGCTGCGGAAGTCAAGGAACTGGCCAACCAGACCAGCAAGGCAACCGAAGAAATCGACAAGCAGATTTCCGAGATCCAGCAAGAAACGGATCTTGCCGTAAATGCCATCTCCGAGATTTCGCAAACCATCGAAAGCCTGAGTTCGGTTTCTAGCCAGATTGCCGCCGCAGTTGAAGAACAGCGCGCAGCAACGGAAGAAATCGCAACCAACGTCACTCAGGCATCTCGCGTGACCCATGAAGTCTCCACCAGCATCGGCAACGTGACGCAGACGGCAGACAAGACCCGAGAGACCTCTGCGGTTGTTCACGACTCCTCGCTGAAACTGCAGCAGGAAGCAGATCATCTCAGAACCCGTGTCAACGGCTTCCTTGATGATGTGCGCAAGGAATCAGCGGCTGCAGCCTGATGCGACGGCTTAAATGAAGGATCGCCAGCCCCTCGCCTACAGCCCGCCAAGAGAAACAAAAAGCCCGGACAGGCCACTGTCCGGGCTTTTTGTTTGGAGCATGGTGATGAGCAACCAGAAAGACGCCAGACGTCTTTCCCCGCAAACCGTTAGACCGTAAGACTAGCGTTTGCTTTCCTCGTCGTTTGCCACTGCAGCAGATTCATCGTCAGAAGAGGCGGCCTCAGGAGTATCCCCTTCGGCATCATCGGCCCAGCTCTTAGAGCGCTCACCTTCAGGAGCCTCTTCCACTTCCTCTTCATCATCATCGCCTTCAATGGCTGTCTTGTCCTGCGGAACACCGTCGCCTTCCTTGATGGCTATGGCTACAGCTTCATCCACCTCGACTTCAGGCAACTTTCTGGGTTCCTGAGCCGCATCCTCGGGCAACTCCCCTTCGGGGATTTCGCCACCGTTAACCTCAGCGTCGGGATCTTCTTCCTCAGTAGGCTCCCACTCGTCTGGCACAACAACATAGCGGTCTTCTTCGCTGAAGACTTCTGGCGAGACCACACCAAGTACGGCTGCCGTCGCAGCAAGGTCGAAGTCCTCTTTCTGTGCTTCGCGGACTGGATCTTTCTGACGAATACGGATCACCAGATAAACAGACAGGATGGCAAGAAGCACCGTGGGGAAGAGGAACAATACATCCGGTCCATAAAACTGCATCAATATCGATGTAACCGACGGACCAATGGCCGAGCCCAAACCGTAGGAAACGAGCAGACCCGCGGCCATGCGCACATAGCCGCTTTCCTTGGCATTGTCATAGCCATGGGCAGCAGCCAGCGAATAGGCAGGTTGGGTGAGTGCCCCGATAACCGCGCCCACGATCAGGAAGAGATAGAAGGGCACATCATGCAACATGGTGATGGCAACGGAAGCAACGCCCCCCAGAATGCTGATGGTCAAAAGAACGACGCGTCGGTCCATCCTGTCCGAAAATCGGCCCAGAGGCCACTGGCTGATGATCCCGCCAAGGCCAAGCATGGCCGCAAAGACAGGGGCCTGCGTCAGTGGATTATAGCCCTTTTCAACCGCATAAATTGGCGCAAATGTCAGATGCGAGCCAAGCACCACGCCAATCATGAATGCAGAGATAATCGCCGCCTGCGAGGTCTTGAACACACGGCGCAAATCCAGCTTGACGATAGCAATAGGTGCAGGTTGAGCAGCCTTGGTCATGGCCACAGGCATCACAGCCACCGAAATGATAATGGAGGCGATGGCGAACAAATAGAAACTTTCCGGCTGCGCCAATGTCACCATCAACTGCCCCACCGTAAAGGCGGCATAGTTCACGATAATGTAGGCGGACATGACCAGTCCGCGGTTTTCGTTATCGGCAAATTCATTGAGCCAACTCTCAATGATCAGATAGAGGCCGGACACGCAGAAACCGGTGATAAAACGAAACAACACCCAGGCATAGGCGTCTGTCACCAAGGGGTGCAACAATGCAGCCGCAGACATGGACGAGACCATCACGGCAAAGCCGCGAATATGACCGGCGCGCACCACAACATGCGGCGTGATGATGCCGCCCAAGACGAAGCCGGCAAAGTAGGCCGACGCAGCAAAACCAATCAGCAAGTCACTGAATTGGTAAGCGCGCGAGGCGAGAGGAATGAGGGTGCTCTGCAAGCCGTGGCCCAGCAGCAGCAGGGTAACGGAAATCAGCAGTGAGGCGATCGGTGCAAATATCTTGGCCATGACAACCATCCTGATAGCGGGTCCGCAAGATTTGCTTGGAAATCAAAAGTCGGATCTAAAGTGTTTTACATGGAGATCGCGAGTGCCCTGGCTTGGCAATCAGGGGACTCTTGAAGCCTTGGTTCGCCTCTATTCGCCCACAGCTCTGCGTTGGAAACAGACATTGGAACGATCGGCGTCAGCGCGGTCAGCCATGATGGAATTCGTTTGTCGATGCAAGGAAAAAAACGCGCGTTTCATCGGGAAATCCGCGCCATTGCAAAAAGGTCACGCTCATGTCGTTCTTCGCCTCTCTCTCCATTCCATACTCAAATTCCCTTATAGATTATAACTATAACAATTGTGCATTCTCAACCCTTGAGCTTGCCCCGGGTCTAACGCTAAGTTGGCGACAGGAATCCCCCTTGAAAGGGGCAGGCAAGCCGCTGCGCAGGGCAAGGAACCACCCCGCCCAGCAGCATGGATGACAGGGTGAAAACGATGTGCGGACGGTTTATCCTTCAGGGCTCATGGGCGGATATCCATGAAATGTATAATCTCATTCGTCCCGAAGACCGGCAACGCAATGTGCCTGCCCGCTACAATATCGCTCCAACCCAGTCTGTGCTCTATGTTGGCGAGCCGAACGGCGAACGGCGGCTTATGGAGGGACGGTGGTGGCTTGTGCCCCATTGGGCCAAAGAACTGCAAAACAGATATCCCATGTTCAACGCCCGCTCGGAAGAGGCTCACAACAAACCGTCCTTTCGGGATGCCTACAAGACGGGGCGATGCCTCATACCGGCTGATGGCTATTATGAATGGACAACAAGCAAGGCAGACGGCAAGAAAGATCCCCATCTCTTGCATCTCCCCGATTTCGAGCCCTTCGCCTTTGCCGGTCTGTCGGCCTATAACCCGTTCCTAGATCTTTATAGCTGCACCATCCTCACGGCCCCAGCCGTGGATGAGATCAGAGCCATCCATCCGCGCATGCCGGTCATCCTCAAGCCTTCAGTGTTTGATGCATGGCTCAGCGCGGGCACATCCGTGGATGAGGCCAGTTCGCTTCTCTCCGAGCACAGGGATAGCGAGTTGATCTCCTATCAGGTAGATCGCGCAGTGGGTAGCAGTCGCGCCTCTGGTTCCCAGCTTATGGAACCAGCCGACACACACCCCAAGACGCTGTTCTAGCTTCTGTTTTTCAATAACCGCACAAACGAAATCCACCAGCTTTTGCAACAGGCAAGCAGGCGGCTCCGCATGGCCTTGTCGATTTGGTTTTGTAAAAGTTGGGAACAATTCGGACACTGTCGACGTTGACTTGCCGAACCGGGTAGAGAGCAAACAACAACAATAAAAGCTTCTCTACCCTCGCCGATATTGCAAGGAATCTGGAGATTGATCCTATGACCCGTTTTATGAAATATCTTTTCATGGCAACCCTCCCCGCGCTGGCTCTCAGTACACCAGCTGCTGCTGACACCATTGATCGTGTCGAGATTGGTCAGCTTGATTGTGCGGTGAAAGGCGGGGAAGGATTTGTTTTCAAATCTACCAAGGATCTCTCCTGCACCTTCAAATCTGCTGAGGCTGGCGTGCCAGACGAAGCCTATTTTGGCGCGATCAACAAATTCGGACTGGATATCGGCACCACTGATCATGGCGTGATTTCATGGCTAGTCATGGCCCCGACCACGGACGACTATCGCCCCGGCGCTCTTGCTGGTGATTATGCAGGCGTAAGTGCTCAGGCAACCGTTGGCGCCGGTGTTGGCGGGAACCTGCTTGTGGGTGGCTCTGACGAGACCATTGCCCTGCAACCGCTTAGCGTTTCCGCCCAGACAGGGTTGAACTTCGCGCTGGCTGTTAGCGAACTACAATTGCGGTCGCTGGCTGACTGATCCGGCGAGCGCCCCTTGCCCGACCGTCCCCCGCGCGGTTGGGCATTTTCGGGGGCATTGATTTGACCGCGCATACAGGGGCCCAACACACAGCAGCAGGCCCTCCCGACTAGACGATACTCAGGAGTTCATTATGTTTACGGGTTATGGCCTTGTTGGCCTTATCATTCTTATTCTCGATATTTATGCCGTGATCAAGGTCGTTGGAAGCCACGAAAGCACGGGGGCCAAACTGCTCTGGATTCTCGGCATTATCATCTTCCCGTTGCTAGGCCTTATTGTCTGGTTCTTTGCCGGCCCCGGCGGTCGCAGCAGCGCCCGCCTTTGACTTCGCCTTCGAGCGCCCGTTCTCAGGCAATGGCACTGTAATCTCCACGGTCAGGCCGTGCGTTTCGAACCGACGTTCGATAGTGCCGCGCAACTCACCCCGGATATTGGCATCGATCAGCTTGGTGCCAAATCCCTTATGCTCAGGAGCTGCAAGCACATTCTCGCTGCGTTCCTTCCAGGCAAGATGCAGATTTCTCACCTTCCCCTTCTGCTCAAGAGACCATGTCACACTGAGGGCGGCATTATCCTTGGCAACGTCGCTATATTTAAGTGCATTGGTTGCCAGTTCATGGAAGGTCAGCGCAAAAGCCTGCACCGTGGTTTCATCCAGCTCCACCTTCGGCCCCGAAATCGTGCCGCCGAACTGGTCTTCACCTAGCACCTGCCTCAACTCCTTTGAGAGCAGATCAGACAAATCAGCTCGCTGCCAATGGGAGCGCGTCAGAGCATCCTGCGCGTTGGCCATGGCCTGCAAGCGTGCCGTCAGACTCTCGGAATAGTCTTCAATCGTCTCGGAGTGGTGAGCCGTCTGCCGCGCCATTGCCAGAATGCGCGCGATGGAATTCTTGATCCGGTGCTTCATTTCCTGCAAAAGCAGATCTTTCTCTATCAGGTTCTTTTCTGACAGCTTCTGCATGGTCTTGGCTGTGCGAACAGCGCGCAGCTGGGAATGGGTGATCCATGCCAACATCGCGGCCAGAAGGAAAAACGCGGTAAAGGACACGTAAGGGGCTGCAGTTTGCAGGGTCCAGGCGGTTTTGTTCTTGACCCGTATATCCAGCACCCATTTGCGTCCTGCAACTTCCATAACACGGGTCACCCGCGAGCCAAATTGCTCCACATCATCATAAAGCGCAGACTTGAAGAGAGGGCGGCTCTTGTCGTCCAGATCACGTGCCTGCAACACCACGGGCAGGGTCGGTTTCTGAGAAAGTGCCGTAATGAAGAGATCCCCGGCCCTGAAGGGAGCATAAACCAGCCCTCTGGTTGGCTTTCTGCCCACCGAAGGATGGAGCCCTTCATAAGCGCCGGGCATATCGGTGTCTTCATATCGTGAATAAACAAGAAAACCAGCCTGCTTGATCGCGGTGATCTCCTGCACCAGTTCCACTGGCCCGGAGGCAACCATGTCTCCCGTTTCATAGGCCTTCTGGATTGCGGCGCGGCGCACAGGCTCTGAATACATATCGTAGCCAATGGCTGCGTGGTTCCTGTCCGTCAAGGGTTCGAGCAGCGTGATCGCGGCGCGTTCGGCCTGATCCGTCTCCGGCCAGACCTTGGCATCCGCCCCATAATCTCTCTTCAGAATAGCACCGAGAGCGTCATCCTCACTGGGAGAAATGGCTTCAGCAAAGCCGATGCCCTGAAGACCGGGATAATTGTCCTCAAGATCGAAACCGGCGATAATCTTGTCAAACTGTGTATGCCGTATGCGATTGGGCGTTGCCGCAAAGAAAGCATTGGTCGCCCTGAGCAACGCAAAATGCTGTGACAGACGCAGGGATACGCGGTCGACGACCTGTCCGGCCAGATCTTCCGCTCGCCTTTCCGTTGCCAGTTCCGCGTTGTTATAGAGCATCAGTGATGCACCAGTGCCAATGATCATGACTGTTGAAAAGACAATCGGAGCGATAAGTCGGTGCATACACATACCATAGTGAGTTTGAATGTTCTGAAGAACGGAATAGCGCCCTTTCAAGGCAACTTTTTGATTATAGGAAGCTTACAAAAATTTGGCAGCAGAAAAACACTTCATCCCCGAAAACAATACAGGCCAAACAAAAACCTATTAATTATGTCTTCTGAGGAAAAATTTACCTGTCGCAAAGGCTGCGCCAAGATCCGATTTCTATCTGAATCTCCTCCATTTTTCGGAACGTTCTCTGCCCCCACACGTTGATTAGGTGAGGATCGCAAAGCGATCTTACGACGAATCAAATCAGGAGAGACGCTATGAACTGGAATCAGATTGAAGGCAATTGGGAACAGGTTAAAGGCAATGCGCAGGCACAGTGGGGCCGCTTGACCAATGACGATGTTGATGTGATCGCAGGCAACCGGAAAGCTTTGGCAGGCAAGCTGCAGGAGCTGTATGGCAAGCAGGAAGAGGAAGTGGAACGTGAAATCGACGAATGGATTGCGCGTCACTGATCGCACTGACCTACCCCTATCGGGATAAAGCGGAGCCTTAGCGGGCTCCGTTTTTTTATGTTTTTTCCGGAGGCCTCCAGACTTGAACAGGCTCATTCGTGCAGACTTTGATAAGGCGTTCCTTTGGCGGAACAGTGCCACTCGTGACGAACAGTGCCACTTGGCAAAAAGAAAAGCGACCCCGCTCTGGCAGGACCGCTTTTTTTGAGAGATGTGTTGGCCTGTCGTCTCTATCGACCGCGTACCAGGTGCATCAACAGGGAGATGACGAGGAATGCCAAGAAGAGGAAGAACAAGATCTGAGCGATCCCGGCCGACGCTCCAGCAATACCACCGAACCCAAGTACACCAGCAACAATTGCGACAATAAAGAACACCAAAGCATAATAAAGCATGTCATTTCTCCTTTGCACTACACAACTAAAACGATTCATGCCAAAGGTTTGTTCCATGCTCTATTAGCATTTTTTCTTATGATGTCCTTTCAAAGAACAGAGCCTGACTGATCAATGCCTTGACCATGTCTTCGTTGAATGGCTTGGTAACAAGGAAGGTCGGCTCGGGGCGTTCGCCCGTCAGCAGACGTTCCGGGAAAGCGGTGATGAAGATCACGGGAATATCGCTATCCTTGAGAATGTCGTTGACCGCATCAATCCCCGAAGACCCATCAGCCAACTGGATGTCTGCCAGCACCATTTTGGGCTTGTCACTGTTGTAAAGCTCGATCGCCTCGTCATAGGTCCGCGCAATGCCTGTAACCCGATGCCCTAGACTCTCGACCATTTGCTCGATGTCCATCGCAATCAGAGGTTCGTCCTCAATGATCATGATGTCGGTCGCCACCTGCTTGGAAATGAGCTCTGATGCTTCATTGAGCAGCTCTGGCACAGTCCCTTCTTCCACACCCAGAACGACAGCGATGTCTTCAGAAGTGAATTCTTCGACAGATGCCAGCAAGAAGGCCTGACGCGGAGCCGGTGGCACATTCTGCAGGTTTGTCTGTGCGCGGCTCTCCCATCCGTAAGGGGATTTGGCGGGCGGAACTTCCACATTGGCTCTTCGATAGAGATCAGAGAACAGCTTATAGAGCGAAACGCGATCACTGCTGGCTTTCGGGAAAACGGAAACGTCAGCAATCAACGCTTCCAGAGTGGCGGCCACAAAGGCATCACCAGATGTTTGAGATCCTGTCACAGCGCGTGCGTAGCGACGAAGATAGGGAAGATGCGCGGCAACACGAGTAGAAAGCGTCATCTATAATCCTCTCCTTGATAGTATCGATCGTAAAATCGAGAATGTAGTATATCGATACAATCCGCCAGCAAAAAAAAAGTTCCAACTTTGCGGAACTTTTTTGAAAATGGGGCGTTTTTGTAGCAAGACCGAGACAATTCCTTGGCCTCTAAAGGTGTTCTAAATGATAAATGATGAAAAAAAATCGGGCATTCTGAGCGCGTCCGACATGTTGGGGGGAGCCGTTCAGCCAAATGAAGAGTTGGATCCGAACGGCGCCATCGCCCAAAAGCTAAAGGCGCTATATACTCAAACCGAACAGCAAGCCATTCCGGATCGTTTTCTGGATTTGCTCGAGCAGCTGGACGAAGCCGAACGTGCTGCCAACAGCCTTGGTGAGAGGTAAACGCTCAAGATGCAAAATGCTGACAACAGTTTCAAGCGCGAGATGCTCTCCGTGCTTCCTAGCTTGCGTGCCTTTGCCATGTCGCTGTGCGGCAAGCATGACCGCGCCGACGATCTGGTTCAGGATACGGTGATGAAAGCCTGGTCCAAACAGGACAGCTTCGAGGCGGGCACCAATATGCGTGCCTGGCTCTTCACCATTCTGCGCAACGAATTCTACAGCCAGATGCGCAAGAGCGGCCGTGAGATTCAGGATAGTGAAGGCACTTTCACGGAGAGCCTTTCCATTCAACCTGCCCAACATGGACAGATGGACTTGCAGGATTTCCGCGAGGCGCTTTCCAAGCTGCCGGATAATCAGCGCGAGGCGATTGTTCTGGTGGGAGCGTCAGGCATGTCCTATGAGGAAGCCGCTGTGATCTGTGACTGCAAGGTCGGAACAATCAAAAGCCGTGTCAATCGCGCACGCGCTCACCTTCAGGAACTTTTGTCGCTGGAAGAGGACGGTAACTACCATCCGGACAATTCTGCAGCCTCAGTCGTTTCTCAGGCATTTGTGAGCTAATTCCCCATCTTCTGACGTTCAATTTTCTTTAGAACCAAATGCTACTGTCTCCATTCACCCGATGTGCCTCTGCGGCACGTCGGGTTTTTCTTTTCCTGCCATCGCTATTCCCCTTGCACCCTTTCACTTCCTGTATACATGTGCTGTCGAATGTAAAGAGGTTTTGCCCTGCGCTGCTAAGGCACTCTCTACTGCGCTTTAGTGATAGGGAGCTGCGCACAAAAAACCCCTCCTCATTCGAAACGAATGAGGAGGGATTAATATTCAAACTCAGGTCTGTAAAAGACCCGCGCGATCAATCGCTGACGATCGCTCTCAGCATCCAGAGGGCTTTCTCATGGAAGGTCAGGCGTCCGGTCAGCATATCCTCGGTCACCAGGTCACCTGCATCCCCGGCCGCTTCACCAGCACGGCGCATGGTGCGCACGAGTTCTTCATGCATGGCGATCAGGTCTTCCACCATGTCCTGCGCCTTGAGATCTTTCACGTCGCCGCGCTCGGGCATGAAGTTGCCAAAATTGGCTCCTTTGACAGGCGCAAGGGCATCGAGTGCACGAATACGCTCGGCAATTTCGTCGGCAGCCGCAAACAGGTCGTTATAATGCTCTTCTGTCAGCTCATGTAGCGATTTGAAAAGCGGACCGACGACGTTCCAGTGGTAAATATGACTTACCACGGTAAGCTTGTAGGTCGCCCCCAGAATATCTGACAGGGCTTCTGCCATGTCTTTACGATAGGTTTCATCCAGGCCGTTGTTAATTCCGGCTTCTCCTGGAGCGGTTTGCAATACAGCTTGTACAGTCATAATGAAGAGTCCTTTCTAAAATCGTTTCGTCAATAGGGCACACTGTCAGGCTGGCGTACCCGCTCAACGGGCATCCAGTCGCTCATATTCATGACGCAGAGCGCCCTATTATTCTGATGAGCGCTCGCGCGTGACGTAGCCTGCAGCCGTAATGCCGGCCCCGAGTGCCATCATCAGCAACGGAGAAGCACTTACGATCTGAAAGACAGCCTGGACCGTTGCCAGATCGGAGCTGGATGCAGCTCGTGCTGCCGCCCTGATCCGCGCTCGACGCTTGCGGCGGCGCGCAAGCAAGTAGAGCACCAGTGCACTGAACAGAAATGCCAGAGCAGCCAGAATGATCGACGCCTCCAAGGCGCCAAGATAGCGCTCAAGCACGATGAACAGTGCCAGCAACCCGAAGCCTGCGCCAATGAGGCCGGCGAGGAAGGCTGCAAAAATCAGCAGCCCGTCCTCAGCCCCCCCTTTAAGCTCTCGCTTTATGCCGGGGCCAGCCAGATCGGCCAATATGGAGACCAGAGCGCCCATGGGTTATTTACGAACCATCAAGGCAGCCAGGAAGCCGACACCAGCGGCCAGACCAACTGCGGCCAGCGGCTTTTTACGAATTTCAAGCATCATGCGTGCTTCAGCGCGGCCAGCGTCATCGTTAAGGTCGGTCAGCTTTTCCTGTGCCTTTTCTACGGCGGTTTTTGCTGCGCCTCGGGCACGATCCTGCAAATTGATCACATCTTCAGAACCGCGTTTGGCTAGCAGTTCCGTAATGCTTGCGATGTCGCTGCGAAGCTCTTCAATCTGCTTGTTCAGGTCAGCATCTTTGGTGGATTCGCTTTTGTTGTTGGCAACAGCCATAACGCAATCTCCTGTTTCGATGTTTGTGTTCGTCAGACACCTAACCAATGCACACGAACCGCCCTTTGTTCCTGAATTTTCTTAATATTTTTATTTCGAATTTTTCGGAACCATTCGACATTCCATGCGTTAAAAATATGAATCGCTCGCGTGCGTGTTCCTTTATTCTTTCCTGAATGGTCGCAAGCAAGCCCGATAAAAAAGCAACGATACGCTCGTTGAAAAGGAAAAAACCGACACCGAGAAAAAGGGTCATTTTCTCTCTTGAGGCCTAAGTTGAGATGATCGATTTGAATTTCATGCACAAAGAGTTGCTTGCGTTGGTGCAGGATGAAGGACGCCTGAAAGCTGTTGAACAGATTTGCGGCCTGGGCATTCTGCCGGACTCGGATTTTAATACCCTCATAGACATGATCAGAGCCCAGACCGGGGCCGATACCGCCTTCATCGCAGTGGTGAAAAACGGAGAAGTGCTGTATCAAGCCTGTTCATGTGATGAAACCCCACGCACCGATGTGACGGATGCGGTTTCCATTTCATGTCTCATTGAGCGGGATCATTGGTCTCTTTCTCCCCTACCGCCCGTATTAAAGCAAAGAGACTATCATGGCCGTGTTTGGGGTATTCCCATTATGGTCTCAGATCATGCAATCGGCAGCCTTTGCCTGATGGACGCGACCGACCGCACCGCCGTGTGGGCCGCCAGAAATGATGATCTGCTGGAGCGCTCTGCCCAATTGATTGCCTCCATGTTTGAATTGAAGCAGTCGGCACGGGCGCGCAGCATGTCCGAATTTGACCTGTCACGCGCCAATGTTCGCTATGCCCTGGCTCTTAAGGCCGGTCAGGTGGCAACCTGGAGCTGGGATCAAGATGAACAGATCATCGAATGCGACCCTTTGATGCGTCAGTTGCTGGGTCTTCAGGATGTCGGCACCGTGACCGGATCGCGCCTGTTTCGCCAGATAGATCCAGACGACCTGACCCGCATCAAGTATGAAGTCTCCACTATGGTTGCCTCTGACGAGGATGTCAGTGTCGAGTTCCGCGCCCGCAGTACGGGGAGATATGTGCTCGCTCTGGGGCATGTGTTCGAACGGGATAATGAAGGCAAGCCCAAAAAGATCCTCGGCGTGGCCATCGACCTCACAGAAAGCAAACGCAGCGAAGACAAGACGCGCCTGTTGCTGCGCGAGGTCAACCACAGAGTGAAGAATATGCTGGCCATTCTGCAGTCTCTTGCTAGCCAGACCTTGCGCCATTCCCAATCACCAGAGCGTTTCACACGTGCCTTTTCGGGGCGGTTGGCAGCCCTTGCCACCTCTCATGGTCTGCTTTCGGATCAGGAATGGGAAGACATTGATCTGGTGAGCCTTATCCAGACACAGGTCAAACCCTATGCCAGCCACTATGCAGAGCAGGTGACCATTGAGGCCGAGCCCATCGCCATCAATGCCGATGCAGCCATTGCCCTAGGGCTGGTTATCCATGAGCTTGCCACCAATGCGATGCAATATGGTGCACTCTCCCAGCGAGTGGGGCGTCTCGAGATTTCGATTACCGCCTCCCCCGCCATACATGGTCAGAAAATGTTGTCGATCCTATGGAAAGAGACCGGGGGCCCGGCGCTCAGTGAGGAAAGACGCAAAGGCTTTGGCTCAATTCTGATCGAGCATAGCCTGAACAAAATTATTGGTAGCAATGTGCATATAGATTACGAGAAATCCGGCATTATCGCCAAAATCGATATGCCCACCCAATAATTCTCTGGTTGCAGAATTCTTATTTTTATAAAAAATCCGGAACAAACCTAATTCCCACTCGTTTTACTCCTGCAAGCAGAAAGGATACACCGTTTATTCTTTAATGAACATAGTATCCTTTCAACTAACGAGAAAATTTACGAGGAGAGGAATTATGAATTACAAGTTTATTGCTACGACTGCTTTGGTTGCTCTTATGTCTACTGGCGCCGTTGCCATGGACAATTCAAACAAGACCTCCCAGATGAATGACTCCAAGGCGCAGACCGAAATGAATGCGCAGTCTGAACAGTCCGGTGAAGAGCTGGTGCCACGCGCTACTATGGAATTCAGCATCTTTGCGAAAGATGTGTCCGCCGACGCCACTATGAGTGAAGACGGCTATCTGTCTGCCAAGCCCGGCCAGATCCTTGCCAGCGGCCTGATGGGCAAAACCATCTACTCCTCGGTCAAGGATGTGGACGGCGTGCGCACCATTATCGGTGACATCAACGATATCGTACTGGACAAGAACGGTTCTGTTGAAGCTGCCGTCGTCGGCGTTGGTGGCTTTGTCGGTCTCGGTGAAAAAGATGTCGCCGTTGACTTCAGCCGCCTGCAATGGATGACGTGGGATAATGAGCGCCATCTGGTCATGGCCTCTACCAAGGCCGAGCTGGAAGCTGCGCCAGAGTTTAGCCGTGATGGCGTGACTACCCTGGCCAATGCAGACATGCTGGTGATCGATCAGAACAAGCTGAGCACCGATCAGTTGATTGGCACCTCTGTTTATGGTGAAGAGCTGAACGAGATCGGTGAAGTCGGTGACGTCATCCTTGATAACAACGAGCGGGTTGAAGCCTATATCGTTGACGTAGGCGGCTTCCTTGGCATCAACGCCAAGCCAGTTGAACTGGAAGCAGACAAGCTGAATGTTTATGCTGATGCACAGGGTGCCCTGCATGTTTATACCCCATTCACTCAGGCACAGCTCGAAAGCATGCCGGCTTATGAAGCTGAAGACGAGCAGATCAGTTGGCTGAAATAACGCCTCTAGGAAACGAAAAAAAGCAAGGGCAAGGCGCTGAAATAAAACCAATAAGAATTATCGCCACCCTCTAATCGCATCAGGATCTGACTGGTTCGCGTGATGTGACAGATATGAAAGAAGGCACCGTCCATCCTCCCGGGCGGTGCCTTCTTGTTGTTTCATTCTGCGGATATACCATCAAATCTTCAGAGGCCGGCCTTTGTCAGGTTGTCCATTTCATCTTGTGTCAAATCGAGCTCAACAGCCTTCACGAAGCTTTCAATCTGGGAAAAGCTGGTTGCGCTGGCAATCGGCGCGGTTATCCCATCGCTTCTGATGATCCAAGCCAGAGCAACTTCGGCCTGTTTGGCATCATGGTTTGCAGCTACTTCGTCCAGCACATTGAGCACATGCACGCCCTTTTCATTGTAGAAGCGCTTGGCCATCTCGCCCCGTTTCGGGCCTCTAAAATCTTCTTCCGTGCGGTATTTGCCCGTCAGGAAGCCCGATGCGAGACTGAAATAGGTGATGACGCCAATGGACTTCTCAACGCAGAAATCCTTGAGCGGGGCCGGGAATTTCTCACGGGAATTGAGATTGAATTCCGGCTGTAGCACCTGATAGAAGGGCAGCCCTTCCTTTTGCGATGCTGCGAGCGCCCCCGTCATCAGCTCCAAATCATAGTTGGAGGCACCAATGGTGCGGATCTTTCCGGCTTTCAGAAGCTTGTCATAGGCACCCAATGTTTCCGAATGGGAAGCATCCGGATCAGGCCAATGGGAGAAATAGAGGTCGATATAGTCTACACCAAGCCGGGAAAGGGAGTCATCAACGGCCTTGAGGATCCATTCTTCCTTCAGCCCCTTGTGGCCGGGGATCCCCATATCGGAACCAACCTTGGTGAACAGCTTGACCTTGTCGCGCATCCCCGGGCGCGCCTTGAACCATTTACCCAGAATGGTCTCGGATTCACCTCCCTTGTTGCCCTCGGCCCAGCGCGAATAGGCATCAGCCGTATCGATTGCATCAAAGCCATGGTCAATAAAGGCATCAAGAATACGGAAGCTCTCCTGCTCATCGAGCGTCCAGCCAAAGACATTGCCGCCGAAGACAATCGGGGCGATGTCAAAACCGGTTTTACCGAGTGCTTTCTTTTCCATCTGATCAGGTCTCCTTTCAAGATATCCGGGCGAGCAGGCTGGTCCCCCAATCACGGAGCTTATCACGGCTCCGATCAAGAAAGCGGAGACCTACTCGCCCATGTTCATATGCTATTGTGAGAGCCGAAGACCTTTCAAACAAGGGTGCGTAAAATGGAAATGGGTGGCAAACCCTTCTTCTGCACTGAAAAACTCTCTGCGCTGAAAACCGGCAACCATGGCCGAACAGTCCGTTCCCTGCCCGGCGCTAGATGCACGAAAATCTCCAAGGAACTTTCATAAAATTCGCACGTTGAATTCATGTAGGGCGAGCGCTGCCTTTCCATAGACAGGCGCTCCTCAAAGCTTAAAGCTGCGCCTGCCTTCCGGCTCTGCATCTTGCCTCATAAAGGCCAATAGGATCGCTTGCAGCGATCTGCTTCTTCCAGGCACGCAGCATATCTTATTGAGAGGATAAAACATGAAGATTCTACCCGATCGATATTCTTCGGGGCCTTTGCTGCTTGTGGTGAGCGCGGCCGCAGGGTTAGCTATCACGCTTTATCACTATATGGCCCCCCTTACGGGCGTAACAGAGACCATCGGTGCCGGACTGGTCGTCTTTTCGACCGGTATCATGCTGGTCGCCGCCCTCATCCATCCCATTCTGCCCTCCGGCGTCATGCGCAAAACTGTGATGTTCCTCATTCTGGTCGATGCCGTCTGCACCATGGCTGCGGGCTATTTCCTGCATGAGTGGTTGTTGATGGTCGCCATGGCTATTGCCCTCATTGGCGCTGTGATAAGCGCCTTTACCGGCTCGGCAACTGGCGGCGGCAAATCCGCGTCCAGCCAGAAAACACAGGGAGCAACAGCATGAAAACTTTCACACGAATTTTATTAAGCAGCGCCCTTTGCTTCTCCATGACCAACACGCTGGCATTGGCGCAGGAAAATAGCGAGGCCGATGCCCCGGCAAGCACCGCTGATGTCACCTTGCCTGAAGCCCAGGCCGAGACACCGGGCACGGCGGAAGGTGGCAATGGGGCGCGCCCCACAGATACCGATGGAATGGCCCAAGGCCCAGCCCCCGATGGCGAAGACGAGACCGGGGGCTATGTTGCGCCTGCCCCCGTTCAGGATGTCGATGACAGTATCGTGGCACCCATTCTCAACACCACTCCTCGCCAACGCAAGGGCATTCCGCTGGTGCCACAACAGGCGACGTGGAACAGCTTCCATGGCCAGTTGAATGCCCAGAAATATGCGCCGCTTGACCAGATCAATAAGGACAATGTGAGCGAACTCGAAAAGGTCTGGGAAGTCCATACCGGAGACGTATCAGACGGCAGTGGCGACACGCCCGCAACCGTATGGTCTGCAACGCCGGTGTTTGCCAATGATACGCTTTATATCGGCACGCCCTTCTATCGTATTCTGGCACTTGATCCGGCAACGGGTGAACAGAAATGGGTATTCGACACCAAGTCCAGGCTGGAAGCTCTGACGCAGCCAGCGCTCAAGAACCGCGGCGTTGCCTATTGGGAAGCTGACAATCCGGTTGCCGGTGAACCTTGCCAGAAGATCGTCTATATCGGCACCATGGATGCGCGCCTGTTTGCAGTCGACGCGGATAGTGGTGAAGCCTGCGAGGCTTTCGGGGACAATGGCGCACTGGACGTGAACCAGTGGAACACGCGCCCGGACCGCTTCCCGCTTTCGCTGTTGCAGCCACCCACTGTTACCGGCAACCATTTGATCATGGGCTGGGCCGGTTCGGACTGGGAATATTCCGAAGCCCCTCCAGGAGCCGTCTTCTCGGTAGATCCTCAGACCGGCGATTTGCAGTGGGCCTTTGACACCATTCCGGAAAATATCCGCCGTCAGACAGGCACGGCCAATGTCTGGACTGCGATGTCCGTGGATGAGGATCTGGGGCTTGTCTATCTGCCGATTGCCTCGCCATCTCCCAACTATTGGGGCGGCAACCGCAAACAGCAGATCCCATATGCCACGTCCACCACGGCTCTCGATCTGGAAACCGGCGAAGTTGTCTGGTCGCGCCAGTGGGTCCATCATGACATCTGGGACTATGATATCAACTCCGCGCCAACCCTGATGGACATCACGGTTGACGGCAAAGACATCCCGGCTCTCGTTCAGGGTACCAAGATGGGCTTCCTGTTCGTGGTCAACCGCGAGACGGGTGAAGATGTCTGGCCAATCGAAGAGCGTCCGGTGCCACAGGGCGATGGCACGATTGACGGCGAAGTCTATGCCGCGACCCAGCCCTTCCCGACCAAACCGGCTCCTCTGCTGGACCAGTCGAAAAAGCCGGAAATCTGGAAGATTGCCGATATCGTCGGCGGAGGGTCTTGCTCGGCGCTGTTTGACAAGCTCAGCTATGAGGGCATGTATACCCCGCCAACCACCAAGGGCGAAGGCGTCCTAACCTATCCGGACAGCGCCGGTGGCGTTCAATGGGGCGGCGTGGCCTTTGATCCAGAAAGCCAGACGGCTATCGTCAACACCTCTCATATCGTGCAATATATCAAGCTGTTTGCGCGTGAAGACTATGACAAGATCAATGATGGCTCTGGCAACGAGAACGGATTCTATCCGCAGGAAGGCGCCCCGTATGGCATGAGCTTGATGAATGCCATGAACTGGTTGGGCATGCCATGTTGGAAACCGCCGTTCGGTGAACTGGTCGCGCTCGACATGCATACCGGTGATGTCAAATGGCGCAGACCAATCGGGGAATCCCAGCGGTATGGCTTTTTCATGCCAGAAAGCATGGGCTCTCCCACCATCGGCGGCCCCGCTGTCACCAAGGGCGGATTGGTCTTTATTGGCGCAACCATGGATGCCAAGGCCCGCGCCTATGACCTCAGCACAGGTGAAGTCCTCTGGTCCGATCAGCTTGAGGCACCCGTTGTGGCCAACCCTGCTGTCTATGAGTATCAGGGCAAGCAGTATGTCGCCTTTATATCGGGCGGTAACTCGATCCTGAAACCAACGGTGGGTGATCAGATCGCAGTCTATGCCCTGCCGAATTGATCAGCGATCTGCTAATCACGAGAAAAGCAATAAGCTTACCGAAGGGGCACCACTGGGCGCCCCTTTTCTTTTGCCATTTTGCCTATTCACCCTGGCACCAGTGGACGAAGCGCGTGTAATTTGGCGAGGTCATAGACGTTTCTACTGCCTCTCCCCAAAAAACTTTACAACAATGAGATAAATAACAGGCGTTCCATTCCTACTAATCCCTCCAACAGGATCAGCCCGTCGCGCCATCGCCAACGGATCAGAAAGCACTGTTTGTGCAGCACGATGAATGGCTTGCCCAGCCTGAATACAGGAGATGAAGCAATCGTTGTTTGCAGATCTTCTGCTGGATGGGCGTTGTATATGCAGGAGGAGAGCCTTGACCAAAGTGGCATTGTTTCATTTGCAGGCATCCTCTCAACACAAAAAAGCCGGGCAGAAAGCCCGGCTTTTATCATTTTATCGTTTAAACGCTCTGCGTTTTAGCTCTGGGCACCCGGTTTAAAGGCCGAGTGGAAGGTGCGGCGACGCTGGGCGGCCTTGAGGGCAGAGAATTCCGCTTCGAGCTGATCGCCCCAGGCCTTGATATCGCGGCGAGACACCGCATCGCGCAACAGCTTCATGCGGGTGCGACGTTCTTCTTCTGGCATATTGAGGGCCGTCAGGATGGCCTCATCCATAGAGCGATGCGAGAATGGGTTGGCGATCACGGCCGAGCCCATTTCAACGGCAGCACCGGCGAATTCGGACAACACCAAAACTCCGTCGCCATCAACGCGGGAGGCCACATATTCCTTGGCCACAAGGTTCATGCCATCAACGAGCGGCGTGATCCATGCCACATCGGCGGCGCGGTAGTAGGCGACCAGATCCGAGAAAGGAATGGCGCGGGAAATCAAGGTCACCGGCTGCCAATCGAGCGTACCGAAACGCCCATTGATGCGGCCAGCGGCGGCTTCAATGTCATTCTGGATTTCTTCATAGGCGCTCATATTGCGGTTGGCGCTCACGGAAACATGCATCAGGCGCACGTTGCCAATAAGCTCCTTGTTGTTCTCCAGCAGGCGCTCGAAGCTGTCGAGCTGCTCGACGCCACCTTTGGTGTAGTCGGTGCGGCCAACAGAGAGGATCAACTGGGTATCCCCCATTTCTTCCTTGATGGCTCGGGCCCGCTTGAGATTTTCCGGATCGTTGCCACACTCGGTAATGTAATCGACATCAACACCGACAGGGGCAACCGAAATACCGATTTCGCGATCTTCCCAGTTCAGGAGCGTAGGCACGCGGCGTTCTGTCAGAGCTGTGCCTTCAAAGATCAGATCATCACTAACCAGCTCGCGGCGCAGAACATCCACATCCACAAGACTGCTGGCGGCGGAAACGAAGTTGGCCGCATAGCGTGGAATATGGAAACCGACCACGTCACACTGCAACAGGCTTTCAATGATCTCCTTACGCCATGGCAGAATGTTGAACATGTCTGCTGACGGGAATGGCGTGTGATGGAAGAAGGCAATGCGCAGATCAGGGCGCATCTTGCGCAGATAGCCGGGCACCAGCCACAGGTTATAATCATGCACCCAGATCATGGCGCCTTCGGCAGCCTCTGCGGCAGCCGCTTCAGCAAAGGCCCAGTTGACCTCGCGGAAGTTTGGCCAGTCCACCGGGTCATAGTTGTAGCGTTCACGGAAACCATGCAGGATCGGCCAGAAGGCTTCCTTGGAGGTGACGTGATAAAATTCCTTCACCTGATGGGCTGACAAAGGCAGGCGGGAGACGGAGTATTTGCCATGATCGTCTTCCACTTCGATCACCTGCTCAAAATCCGGATTGGCAGGATCTTCTGCCAACTTCCAGGCCACCCAGGCGCCGTGATCGACGGCCCCAAAGAAGCTCTTAAGGGTCGGAACGATGCCGTTCGGGCTTTTGTTTTCCCGAAGCTCGGTCTTTCCATTGACTTCAACTTCTTCATAAGGTTGGCGATGGTAAACGATGACAAGATCAGAAGACATGGGTCTAGCTCTATTTCCTTTTGACAAAAATTCGAAATTTACTTTGGTAATTCAGGGTTTGGGCCTGGGCCGCGGGGGCATCAGACCTTGAGATTCATGCCCGGATGCAGGCCGAACGCGCCAATGGCTTCTGCGATACCGGCCGCGCCAATGGCCTTGGCAACATGGACATGATCCAGAAAATGCACCTTTTCCAGCAGCGGCTCCTCGGCGCCACCAACGGCCACAGCCGGGACACCACATTGCAGCATGGAGAGGTCATTCAGCGTGTCGCCTGCGGCCAGAACGCGCTTGGCATCCAGACCGAGATGATCAATCAGTTTGAGCAGGGATGGCCCCTTGGAAAAGCCCTTGGGCAGCACGTCGAAATAACGGTCCGCGGAAATGATCCAGTCAAGGCCCATGGCATCCACGATGCTGCAGGCGGAGGCGTCAAACAGATCCGGGTCCATATCGTAGCTCACGCGATAGCGGAACCCGGTTGGCTGAAGGGTCAGCCCCTTGATATCGACCAGTGCGTCACGCACCCTGTCGCCACTGTCATTCCAGGCTGCGGCAATGTCATGCTCCAGAGCCGGGATAGGCTCCACATGCCCTTCGGGCGTCACCTTGGCTATGGTCGTTCCGATGTCACCAACAACATATTCCGGACGCGGCACCCCTTGGCGTGAGGTCAGTTCCACGATGAATTCCGGGTCGCGCCCTGTGACAAAGACAAGGCCGACGCTGTCGCGATTGGCTTCGATCCAGTCATAGAGCGCCTTGCGATCTTCATCGCTGCCCCCCAGAAAAGTCCCGTCCAGATCGGTTGCCAGCACAAATCGCTTCTGGGCGATGTCTACCTTGATATCTGTACTCATTTCGTTCATGTCGGCTCCAATAAATTGCTATTCAAAACGGCTAACGGGATGCGATCAGGACATTTTCTCGGCAGCGCGGGCGAGAGCCTCTTGCGCTTCCTGACTCGCCGGATGCGAATAGGAAAGATCCATGGCGCTCGGTTCGGCCTCGATAGGGCGTGACCAGAGCGCAGCAAAGGTCTGTTCAATATCGGCACCCTCATAAAGAATACGGCGAACGGCCTCACAGATCGGCATGGTAACGCCAAGACGACGGGCCAGATCGGTGATGGAGCGGGCATTGGCCTCGCCTTCAACCACGATATGGCGCCCCTCAAAGCAGTCTTTCCGCTCGATCCCCTGCCCCAATTGCAGACCAAGGGACATGTTGCGCGATGTCGGCGAGGAACATGTCAGCGTCAAATCACCAACGCCAGACAGACCGGCGACGGTTTCGCGGCGTCCGCCGAGCTTCTCGGCCAGCACCATCATCTCATCGATGCCACGGGTGATCAGCGCTGCGCGGGTATTTTCGGCAAAGCCAACACCCTGCATCATGCCGCAAGCGATGGCGACCACGTTTTTGACAGCCCCGCCGATTTCAACGCCCACCAGATCGTCAGAGACATAAGCGCGAAAGGCTTCTGTGCTGAGCGTCATGGCAAAGCGTACGGCCGGGCTTTCATCCGGTGTCAATCTGTCCGCATAACTGAAAGGAAAGGCCGACACGACAGCCGTCGGATGGCCTATCGCGGTTTCGCGGGCAAAGGTCGGCCCGGAAATGACACCAACCGAATGATTGGCCAGTTCGGACTCGGCAACCTGGGTCATAAGAAGGCCTGTATCCGCTTCAATCCCCTTGGCGCATACAGCAATAGGCACACCTTCGGGAATATGGGCAGCGACCTGTTCGGAAACGGCGCGAATGGCGCTGGACGGCACAACGATCATTACAGCGTCGGCATCAGCCAGCGCAGCTTGTAGATCTGAGGTCGCCTTGAGGGTGCGCGGCAATTCGCAGTCGGGCAGAAACACAGAGTTTGTGTGCGCCTCGTTGATTTCGTTGACCACCTCTTCAGAGCGGCCCCAGAGGATCGTCTTCGTTCCGGCGCGCGCTGCCGTTGCGGCAAGAGCCGTGCCCCACGACCCCGCGCCAACCACCGTTAGCGACGAAAAGGGGTGCGCGTGGGTTTCATCATTTTCCGGCAAAGAGGTTTCAGGGCGCGAGCTTTTTTCCTCTGCATCTGAGGGAGTTATCGGGCTCGCGGGCGTAAATTCAGCGACAGGAACCTGCCGTCCGCCCATCTGCCACCCTCCAAAAAGAGAATCCCAAAGAGTTCGAACTGCTACACCATCCAGCACTTTATTTCTCCGTAAAACAAACATCATCAATCGCAAATTCGCTCGTATTTTCTGTTTTTAGGTTTCGCCCCTTCAGCAAACCACAAAGCTCGGGGCCTTTGAAAAAGTACGGTCTTGGTCTGGTAGAAAATCAGGACATGTCTTTGCTTGAGAAACATCTCATGATTGCCTGCCAGCGGATCGCTCCAACTGGTCAACGCGCCAAAATGGATTTGGTTTCAAAATTTTTTGAATAAATTTTTGTGACGTGACTATTTGTGGCTCCAAGCCCGAAAACTCGATAAAAATGGAAAATATAGTTTTAATGGCTCCATGTCAAATTTCACCAAAATCCTATTTCTTAAAACAAATCTATTCTATTGGTCGTATTTTATACGTTTATTCTATAATTGAAAACTTATTACAGCATCTATTTTAAAATTTTTTTCTTTAATTATATTTCAAAAATTTTCGACAAGCCATATGACGCGCAAGTTTAAACCAAGACAAACCCAAGCTAATTCGGGCGACAACAGTATAGAGGCAAGGAGAATCAATCGCCCTTGATGAGGGATTGGGCATGCTTAATTTTTACTCAAAACAAAAACCCGCAGCCGGAGAATGCCTCCAACTGCGGGGTTCTTCACGTCCATTTGTGTCAGGGGCTCCCCACTGAAACCGGGCTGATGCGACAGCCCTCATGCCACGGTGTGGTTGGCCATCATTTCAAGCGCCTTGACCATGGCGGAGTGATCCCATGCGGAGCCACCATTGGCCTTGCAGGCATTGAACAACTCCTGCGCGGTGGCTGTGTTGGGCAGGCTGATGCCCATGGCGCGTGCGTTGGAAAGCGCCAGATTTAGATCCTTCTGGTGCAGTTCAATGCGGAAGCCCGGATCAAAGGTGCGATTGATCATGCGTTCACCATGGATCTCGAGGATCTTGGAAGAGGCAAATCCACCCATCAATGCCTCCCGCACCTTGGCAGGATCAGCCCCGGCCTTGGAGGCAAAGAGCAGCGCTTCACTCACCGCTTCGATATTGAGTGCTACAATGATCTGGTTGGCGACCTTGCAGGTCTGGCCATCGCCATTGCCTCCAACAAGCGTGATATTCTTGCCCATCAAGTCGAACAGAGGCTTGACCGTCGCAAAGCCCTCCTCGGATCCACCACACATGATGGTGAGAGACGCCGCCTTGGCCCCCACCTCACCACCGGAGACCGGCGCATCGACATATTCGCAGCCCAGCTCGTTGACTTTTTTTGCAAATTCCTTGGTGTCGACTGGTGAAATCGAACTCATATCGACAACGGTCTTGCCTGCAGCCAATCCCTCAGCTACACCATTTTCGCCAAACAGCACAGCGGCCACATGAGGTGTATCAGGCACCATGACGATGATGATATCAGATTGTTCTGCCACGTCCTTCGAGGATGCTGCTACCTTCGCGCCCTTGGCCTTGAGGCTATCAGGCACCCCGATGACGTCAAAGGCGACCAGTTCGTGGCCTCCATCCAGCAGATGCTCTGCCATTGGTGCACCCATAATGCCTGTGCCGATAAAACCTACTTTGCTCATAAGAAAAGCTCCTTGTCTGGTGCGCCCGAGGGCGCCAGTTCAATTGGGTTGATTATTGAGCGAGACGAACCGCCTCAGGCCTGTTTGAATTCCGCAAGTTTTGCCATGGCGGCATTGCGCATGAGCGCCACTTCAGCACCAAGCGCCACAAAGCTGTAGCCCCATTCGAGATAGCGCTGTGCATCTGCGGTAACAGGCGCCAGCGTGCCAATGGGAACACCCTTGGATTTGCACTCGTCACAGAGATATTTCATCATACCCTGCACGTCCTTGTGGCCCGGATCACCCAGATGATTCATGCTGGCCGCCAGATCGGATGGGCCGATAAAGACGCCGCCCAGATTTTCCACTTCGCAAATCTGCTCGATGCGCTCGGCAGCACTGGCCGTTTCCACCTGAACCAGTGCACAGGCGCGCTCGTTGGCAGACTGGATATAGCCAGCCTCGGCCCCGTAGGAGCAGGATCGATGCATGGTCGCAACCCCGCGCACGCCTTCAGGCGGATAGCGCATGGCGGCAACGGCAGCTTCGGCCTCTTTCTCATCCTGCACATAAGGAAAGAGAATGGTGCGGAAGCCAATATCCATGTAGCGCTTGATCAGCACCGGATCGTTCCAGGTAGCCCGAACGACTGGCTCACTCCCACAGCCTCGGAGGGCCTGTAGTTGAGGTATCAGAGTGGTCAGCTCGTTCGGGGCATGCTCAGCATCAAGGACGAGCCAGTCGAATCCGACCGCGCCGATCACCTCTGCGCCAATATTGCTGGTCAGAGCCAGCCAAAGCCCGAATTGGGTTTCACCCTTCTTGATGGCTTCCATGAAGCGATTTTCTGGTGGGTTAATCAGATTTGTCATTCCGGTTCCTCCCCGTTATGCGGCCCATCGCTCCCGAGCAGACGCAAGGGCAGCGATCAAGGCAACAATGCTTGTGACAGGACAACCAGATAGACAGAGGAAATGGGCATTGCGCCCGAAACAACACACGGAATCACGCACGCCCTTCACCAAGCGCCATCGGCTTAGCTGGAGGAAAGGCAGAAAGACCGTGTGGGTAACTCCTCCCAAATCACACACTTTGTCCATCACAATCTCGATATTGACCATATTAATTAATCTGTTTAATTTTCCAAGAGAAAATCGCATATTTTTTAAATTTTACAGAGAAAATGTCCAAAATCAGCGGACTTTATGTGGAAACTTGGCGGAACTGGTCTAACGGACTTGCAAAAATCAATCACAAAATAAATAATTAACCTGATTAATTTTTTGCATTTCGACACCAAGAGTCGACTCTTTTCCTTGCGAAGCCTTGCGTGAGACGGTCTAAAGACTGCAGGACTGGGGCGCGGCAGGACTGGGGCAATGGAAAATCTGAGTAGCATGAAACGGGAAAGCAATGTCGGTTGAAGAAGCAAACACAGCGTCAGGCGGCTCACTCACGGACCGGACTGCCAGACAGATAGAACAAATGATCGCCGAGCGCTCCCTGAAGCCGGGAGATCGCCTACCCACTGTGCAAGATCTCAGCCGCAGGCTTGGAGTCAGCCTGTCTGTCGTGCGCGAAGCCATTGCTTCGCTACGCGCAGGGGGCGTGCTTCACACACGCCGAGGCGCAGGCATCTTTGTCGCAGAACCCAGCGCCATAGACAATCGTGGCCTGTTCTTTGGCGATCTGTCTCAGATCTCGTCTGTCGTGGAAATTCTTGAATTGCGCCTTGCCGTCGAAGTGGAAGCTGCCGGGCTTGCTGCCGAGCGTCACTCCATGGCGCAAGAGTCGCGCATTTATGAGGCCTATGAGGCGATTGAAGCGGTTATGGAGCTGGGAGGCACGGGCGAAGCGGAGGATTCGCTTTTTCACATTGCCATTGCAGAGGCAACGAACAATCGACGCTTCGTCGATTTTCTGACCCAGTTGGGCAACGCGATGATTCCGCGTAACAAGCTGCGCCCGCTCCCAGCCTCGCACCAAGAACACATCGCTTATCTGGCCCAGCTTCAAGATGAACATCGCGTTATTCTGGATGCCATCTCAGGTAAGGACCCGGAGGCTGCCCGCAACGCCATGCGCGCACATCTTTCTTTAAGCCGTGATCGTTATCACAGCATGATCAAGGCCAAAACGGCCCTGCGCTAGGTTTGTCAACGCTTAACGCAGCGCCTCAAAACTAGAGATGAAATACGTCGTCGATGTCGAGTTTCTGCAAATCTGCGTGAGAAGGCTGACGGCCACATTCTACATCATTGGCAACGCGGGAAGCTGCAGGCAGGCAAGAGATGAGATGACGCGTAGACTCGAAAATTTCGCTGATCATGGGGATGTCTCGGTTTGTTGTTATACTTTAGTTGAGACAATATACCTGCCGATATCAATGTGAAAAGAACTAGACTGCCACAACAGCCATGCAAAGAATGCACACCTAGGACAATCCACCCTTTAAACAGGTGCAATCCGAGGTAAAAAATCTGATGATTTGACAGGAAATAACGCAGCGGCCCCGTTCAAGCCGTGTCCCGCTCTATGATCTCGAAGCCGACATCCAGCACGGGTTGCGCAACGGGTAGATCGGCCAGCCGCGCCAACAGGGCACTTGCCGATTCTCGCCCCATGGTCGCCCGATCAATCCGCACCGTTGAAAGCGCCGGATAGGTGTGAGCGGCGAAATTCTGATCCCCGAAGCCGACAATGGCAATGTCATCAGGAATGGAGAGGCCGCGTGCCTGCACCTCGGTTAGAACCCCGTGCGCAAGCGTGTCAGAGCTACAGAAAATGAGGCTGTCATGCAGGCCCTCATCGAGCAGTTTTGCAACACCCTGCCTGCCCAATTGCAAATTGGAAATGCCCGGCACAATGCTCTTCGGCACCTTCGTAATGCCCTTGTCAGCAAGCGTTTTCAGAAAGCTGTCATTTCGGATCAGGGCGCGCTGGTCTTCAGCGGACACGATGGCGAAGTTCCGGTATCCCTTATCGTAGAAATAGTTGGCGGTCTTTTTGCCTACACTTTGCTGGGAAAAGCCGACAACGATATCGAGCGGCGTCGGCGTCACATCCCAGGTTTCGACAATGGGAATATTGGCAGCCAGAAGCTGACGGCGACAATTGTTGGAATGCTGGATGCCGGTAAGAAAAATACCATCGGGGCGGCGACTGAGAATGGCTGTTACGAGCTGTTCTTCTTCTTCCAGAGAGTAGCCAACCTCCCCTTGCAGAACCTGATAACCGGCCTCTTTCATCGGCTTGGCAAAATGCTGCACTGTCTCAGCATAGACGATATTGACCAGACTGGGCACGATGACGGCCACCAGCTTGCTCTTGTTGGACGCAAGCCCTCCGGCCAGCATGTTGGGCACATAGCCTGTCTGCTCGATCACCGCGTTGATCCGGTCGAGTGTCTTTTTGGCCACCTTGTCTGGATAGTTGAGGGCACGAGAAACCGTGGTTGGCGCTACTCCGGCAAGCCTTGCCACACTTTCCAGAGTGACCCGCTGCGATCCCTGCCGCGCTCGTCTTGGCTCTGAAGTTAACAGTTGCTCGTCAGGTAGGTCTGCCACGTCCATATTTCCTTCATTACGGCCCCTTCACACGAAGCCGTTGACTAGCCGCAACGAAGGAAACCGCGCAATCCTATGTTATTGGCGCAGGATTGAACAGAACAAGGTCATTCCGAATACCCAGTTTGTCAGCTGCTGTCTTGCATCGCCCGCTGGCGATATCGAGAATGAGCCTGAACAGCTCCCAGCCACCTTCCTCAACGGAAATCTCACCAGACGCAATCCGGCCCGCATCGACATCCATAATGTCAAACCAGCGCGCGGCCAGCGTGCTGTTGGTAGCCACCTTGATGGTTGGCGTCGTTGGCAGATTATATGGGGTTCCGCGTCCGGTCGTAAATATATGCAGGTTCATTCCCGCTGCCAACTGCAAAGTTCCACACACAAAATCGCCCGCTGGTGTGGCTGCGAAGGTCAACCCCTTGCGCCGAAGCCTCTCACCGGGTCCAATCACGTCGACAATCGGGCTCGAACCGGATTTGGCTACAGACCCCAGAGATTTCTCCACGATACCGGAAAGGCCCCCTGCCTTGTTGCCCGGCGTGGTATTGGCAGACCGATCTGCGCCGCCCTTGTCGAGATAGGCATCATACCAAGCCATTTCGCTGACGAGCTTTTCAACCACATCGGCCGAGGCAGCCCTTGGTGGCAACAGATGCACCGAATCCCGCACCTCCGTCACCTCAGAAAACATGACGCTGCCCCCAGCCCGCACGATAAGATCGGCAGCCGCCCCAAGCATCGGGTTGGCAGTGATGCCGGAAAAGGCATCGCTACCACCGCACTGCATGCCGACGACAAGATCGGACACAGGACAGGTTTCCCGCTGGCGATTGTTGAGCCGCTCAAGATGCATGCGCGCCTGCAACAGAATGTCATCCACCATAGCCGAAAAGCCCGAAAGCCCTTCATCCTGAAGATACATGCTGGTTGCCTTGTCATCGCCCTTGGTCATGATCATTTCAGGGCGAAGCTTTTCGCACCCAAGCGCCACCACCATCACTTCGCCACCAAAGTTTGGATTGAGCGCGATATTCTTGATGGTCCGGATGGGGATATAGGCGTCGGTCGCGTTGATGGCCACGCCGCAGCCATAGGAATGGGTTAGCGGCACCACATCGTCCACGTTGGGATAGTTGGGGAGCAGCTCTTCACGAATGCGCTTGACCGCGTGCTCTACGACACCGGCCACACATTGGACGCTAATGGAGATGCCCAGAAGATTGCGCGTGCCGACGCTGCCATCCGCGTTGCGATAGCCTTCGAAGGTGTAGCCTTCCAGCGGCGGCAGAGACTTGGGCGCAACTGCAGGCGCCTTGAGGCTTTCGAGGTGGGGAGCCTCTGGCAGCATGATCATATGCTCATTGACCCAAGCCCCTTTCTCGAGCGGCTGCAGGGCCAGCCCGATCGTCACCCCGTAGCGAATGACCGCGCCGCCTTTTTCAATATCGGCTAAGGCTACCTTATGGCCGAAGGGCACATCCTCTTTAAGGACAGCACCCGTATCCAGCTCTGTTCCGGCAGGCAGCCCTCCGGCGGTCAGAACGATGGAGACATTGTCATCAGAGTGAACCTTCAGGCTCGGAACGGCGGTATTCATGGCAGCCTCACGCATGTTTGTTGTTGTTTTTCTTCTGCTTGATCATGCCGTAGATCGAGAAGACAACTGATATCAGGATCAGCACCCAAAGGACCATGGCAATCGGGCTTTTGGTAAAGAAGATCGTCAGGGAACCGAAGGATTCCAAGCTTTTGACAAAATAGACTTCGGCCTGCTTGCCCAGAATGAAACCAATGATGAACGGAGCCACCTCAAGCCCGACCTTCTGGCCAAGATAACCGAACAGGCCAAAGAACAGCAGCGTCCAGACATCGAACATGATACCGAAATTGATCGCATAGGCCCCGACTACGCACATCATGATGATGCCAGGATAGAGCAGATATTTCGGGATCGTGATCACCTTGACGATGGTGCGGATGGCAAAGAACATCACAAAGAACATGACAAGGTTGGCAAACAGCAGCGCCACCATCATGGTGTTCCATGTATCCAGATTGTTGCCGATGAAGAGTGGCCCCAGCTGGATGCCCTGCAGCGTAAAGGCACCGATGAGCACAGCCGTTGTTGAATCGCCGGGAATGCCAAGCGAAAGCAGTGGTATGAGTGCCCCGCCGGTGAGACCATTGTTGGCGGCCTCTGATGCGATGACACCTTCTGGCGCTCCCTTACCCAGCTTCTCTGGATGTTTGGAGAAGTTCTTCTGCTGCGTATAGGACAGGACCGACGCCGCACTGCCGCCCACACCGGGCAACATGCCGACAAATGTGCCAAGGCTACTCGAACGGATCAGATTGATCATCTCACCCTTGAAAACCGAGAAGCTGAAGGGAGTACCGCCATTGAGATCGAGCTTTTTGCCCTTGCCAACCTCTTCCCGGATGCCTTTTTCGGCCTCTTGCATGATGGTTCCAAGCCCGAACAGGCCTATCAGAACCGGCAGGAGCGAAAAGCCACTTTCCAGATAGGGTACCATGGCGTCTGTCATCAGACGATATTCGCCATTGCCACCGTAGGAAATGTCATAGGAGCCGATCAGACTGAACCAGACGCCCAGCACGCCACTAAAGATGCCCAGTAGCAGGTTGCGCGACAGAGATGCGATCACCGTCAGCGCAAACAGAATGATCAGGAACTTCTCGACATAGGAGAATTTGATCGCAAAGTCCGCAAGGCTTGGCGCGAACAGAAACAGGATAACCGCACTGAAGATACCGCCAAACAGCGACGCCGTGATGCCGGTTTTAAGGGCGCGCTCTCCTTCCCCCTTTTGCGTCATCGGATAGCCATCAAAGGTGGTGGTTATCGAGGAGGGAGTACCGGGGATTTTCAGCAGAATGGCCGGAACGAGCCCACCCGAGATGCCGCCTACATAAAGCCCCAGCAGCAGGGCCAGCCCATTGATCAGGTCGAGCGCATAGGTCATGGGCAGACACACGGCCACTGCCATGGTCGCAGTCATGCCGGGAATGGCGCCAAAGATGATTCCAACGATCACGCCGAAACCAACCAGAGCGAAAAACATGGGCGATAGATAACTTAGAAATTCCATGGGTCAGCCTATCGGTTCAAAGGTCAGGGCAGCGTGATGTTGAACATCTGCGCCAGCACATACCAGGCGACAGTTGGCGAGATGATCGAACTGAGCGTGATGGTTATAAATTCGCGACGTCCCGGCGTATGCACAAACAAGGTCGAGAGCAGGAACATGAATGGAATGGAAGTCAGCAGAAAGCCGAGCCCCGTGTTGGGAAAGATTTCTCCTACTGGTTCCATCACGTAAAAATAGAGAATGGTCAGCACAAGCATGCCCAGGAGGCGCAGCCAGTCTATCTTGCGTGTTTGGTCTTTCTCTCCCGAAGCTTCAGGCCCTCTATTTTCCTCTGCCCGCGCGCGCATCTTGCGAAGGACTTTTGGTCCTTCTGTCAAGGCGATCAGCAGGGCAAGGATCAGAAGGATCCAGTGAATGATATTGGGAAAGAACAGGTGCGACTGATCAAAGTCGATCGACACCTTGAAAAGAGAACTACCATCTGCCATTGCGGTTTCTCCGGGGTGATCCTGTTGGCAGGGCATAGGAGCCCTCAGGATGCGGTTTTGTTGCGGAGAGCCAGACCCGGTTTCCCTTGGGTGAGATGGCCGGGTCTGAAGGATGTCTGAAGTCTATTTGATGCTATCGATGATCACTTCATACTGACCCATCTTGTCTTTCAGATAAGCCGCAGCTTCAGCTGATGGTTTGAAGTTAGGAATGAAGAAGGATTTCTTCTGGGTTTCCTGAATTTTGCCTTCTGCATAGATTTCGCCAAGCGCTTCATCCAGAGCGTCGACAATCGCAGGATCCATCTTCTTGTTGTAGATGAAGAAGAATTCCTTATCGAACGTGAAGTCTTTTTCGCCATCCTGCGTTACGGATGCTTTCGGGGAGACGAAGTCAAGCAGATGTTCCTGAGAGGTGTCGCCAAAGCCTTCCGGCTTGGTCTGCTTGATGGTTTCCGGGCGTGCGGTCAGCCAAACAAAGCGCATGGCTTTCTGATCTTCTGCGGGCAATTGGGTATATTGTTCGTTGGCCTGTACCGAACCGTTGATCAGGTCAGCCTGACCATCAAACAGCAGCTGGTTCTTGTCGGACTGCGAGCCGGTATTAACAGCAACAAGGTTGGCTTCCTTACCTGGGTAACGCAGCTTAATGGCGTTTTTCAGAGCCGAGAAACCGATTTCCGAAACACCCCCGGGCTGAATGGCAACACGGATTTTCTTGTCGCTTGCACAAGCCTGAATAATGTCTTCAATAGACTGATATGGAGAGCTCTTGGGAACCAGATAGGAGTTACCCGGATTGATGGCGACCGTCGGCCCTACGGTAAAATCTTCAAAGATATTGAAGTAGCCCTTTACGCCATACAGGTAGCCCAGATAGGACTGATCATGGAAAATCATGATCGTACTGCCGTTGGAAATGCGGCGTAGAGTCTTGAAGGCTGCACTTGAGCCAACAGCGTCAACCTTGACGTTGATGCCGAGCTTATCGGCCAGAGCCTGCGCTACGATGGCAGAGTTCTGATAGGTGTCACCACCGGTGGATTTGGAGCCGATGACGATGCGCAAATTCTTGGCAAGCTCGACATCCGCAGCGCTGGCCTGCGAAGCAGCCAAGCCCATGAAGGCAGCCATTGCGACAGCCAGCCCGCTTTTCAGAAACTTCATTTTTTCTCTCCCTAATGGAACGCCGGTTCGAGAACCTCCAGAAACACTTCCCTATTGCTTCTTGCTGTTCAACCAGACGTTCTGATTTCGGCGTCGCTCTGCGTCCGCCTTTCCTCCTTTTATTGACACCCCAACCAAACGCGGTTTGTTCCTCAGACAAACAGCAGCTCCGCTGGTGCCCAGCGCCCTCAAGTTTCCTCCAAATGAAAACGCTGTCATTTCATAGTAAGTTCACATTCATTCTTCTGTCAAGCATGCGAAGTGGAGCACACAGTTTTATGATATATTCGGCAGAAAAGCTTAGATATTAGTCTAATAAATGCGTTTTCTTTCCACAAAAAGCACATCAACACGACAAAATGGTTGCGCTTCCATTCTTTGTTTGGCGAAATAGCATAAAGGTCCCCGTGCGGGTAGGAACGGAGCGCGAGGCTGCAACAATTTGGAGGAAAAACAAGATGGTAGCGCCAGATAGATTCGGGACAGGATCGCCGAAAGTCACATCCATGCGCGTCGTGCCCGTTGCGGGACAAGACAGCATGTTGCTGAATTTGAGCGGAGCCCACGCACCCTATTTCACGCGCAATGTCGTTCTGCTGGAAGATGAAACCGGCCGGATCGGTCTGGGCGAAGTGCCTGGTGGTGAGAAGATCCGCCAGACGCTGGAAGACGCAATCCCGCTCGTTGTGGGCCAGCCTATTGCGCGCATGAATACCATTCTGAAAACCATGAACGAAACGTTTGCCAGCCGAGACAAAGGCGGGCGCGGCACCCAGACGTTTGATCTGCGCATCACCATTCATGCTCTCACCGCAGTAGAAGCGGCCCTCTTGGATCTGATGGGGCAGTTTATGGATATGCCAGTGGCCGCTCTTCTGGGAGAAGGCCAACAGCGCGACACAGTGCGTATGCTGGGCTATCTCTTCTATGTCGCCGACCGGAACAAGACCAATCTGCCCTATCGATCCGAGCTTGATGCCAAGGATGATTGGCTGCGCCTGCGCAATGAAGAAGCCATGACGCCTGAGGCAATCGTGCAGCTAGCCGAAGCAGCCTATGAACGTTATGGCTTTGAAGATTTCAAACTCAAAGGTGGCGTTCTCTCGGGCGAAGAAGAAATGCTTGCCGCCGCAGCCCTCAAGCAGCGCTTTCCCGAAGGGCGCATTTCCATTGACCCGAACGGGGCCTGGTCACTGAATGAAGCCATCGCCCTTTGCAAAGGGCAAGATCATATTCTGGCCTATGCAGAAGATCCATGCGGGGCTGAGAATGGTTATTCAGGCCGGGAGATCATGTCCGAATTCCGCCGTGCCACAGGCCTTCAGACCGCCACCAACATGGTTGCCACGGATTGGCGACAAATGGGCCATTCGGTCATGCTGCAATCGGTTGATATTCCGCTGGCCGATCCACATTTCTGGACCATGCAGGGCACTGTACGGGTGGCGCAGATGTGTCGTGACTGGGGCCTTATCTGGGGCTCCCACTCCAACAATCATTTTGACATTTCGCTGGCGATGTTCACCCACGCGGCAGCAGCGGCTCCGGGACACATCACACCGATCGACACCCACTGGATCTGGCAGGATGGGCAACGCCTGACCAAGGAGCCACTGCTGATCGAGGGTGGCGAGATCGCCGTGCCAGAGCGTCCCGGCCTTGGTATCGAAGCGGATATCGATGCCATCATGGCTGCGCACGACCTTTACAAGAAGAAAGGGCTTGGCGCACGTGATGATGCTCTGGGGATGCAGTTTCTCATTCCCAACTGGACCTTTGACAATAAACGCCCCTGCCTCGTGCGCTAAGGCATCATAACAATAATATTCCTCCTCCCAGACCTTACCCTCGAAGAGCCCCCCTTCTTCGGGGGTTTTTCGATTCTCAATCCAGATTTTCAGCTCACCATTTCAAGGCCCTCAAGCATTTGTGATAGGTCACACGCTTGCACTTCCCCATCACAGACCAAAAGTTAGCCTTTGGACATCAAGCCGTTTCGCCAGAGCCAGTCTCTGGTGTAGCGACAGACCAGAGGAGACACGCAATGCATGCCCTTCCCCTAACCGGCCTTGTTGCCCTTAGCCTGCTTGCGGGCACAGCAACGGCGTCTGCCCAGACCTTCAACGATGCGCCCCCCAATGGCGAGGGACAAACGCCTGCCTTTGAAGGTCAGACCCGCGCACCGTATCTTGCTGATGATGTCTCGGTAAAACGGGAGACCATCGCCAACGGCCTGCAAAATCCGTGGGGGATGGACCAGTTGCCGGACAGGCGCTGGATTGTTACCGAGCGGCCAGGGCGGATGCGGATCATCGATACAGACGGCAATAAATCGCACGCAATCGACGGTTTGCCAGAGGTTGACGCGCGCGGTCAGGGCGGCTTGCTGGATGTGGTTGTCAAAGACGATTTTGCACAGACACGCCGCGTCTGGTGGAGCTTTGCCGAACCGCGCGGCGATGGCCTGAATGGAACCGCCGTTGCCACGGGCATTCTTTCCGATGATGACAGCCGCATGGAGCATGTGGAGGTCATCTTGCAGCAAAATCCTGCCTGGCGCTCGACCAATCATTATGGCTCGCGTCTGGTGTTCGATCCGTCCGGCGCCCTGTTCGTGACGACAGGCGAACGCTACTACACCGAGTCGCGCCAACTGGCGCAGGATGTTGGCACCCATCTTGGCAAGGTGCTACGCATCGACCCGATGGGTGGCCCGGCGGAGGGTAATCCTGACCTGGCAGGCGGCTTGCCCGAGGTCTGGTCCTATGGCCATCGCAACATTCAGTCTGCAGCACTGGGGCCGGATGGGCATTTATGGACCGTGGAACATGGCCCCAAAGGAGGCGATGAATTGAACAGGCCCAAAGCGGGCAAGAATTATGGCTGGCCGATCATCTCCTACGGAGAGAATTACTCCGGCACGCCAGTGGGAGAAGGCATCACCGCCAAGGGAGGCATGGAGCAGCCGGTCTATTATTGGGACCCTGTGATCGCTCCGGCGGGCATGGTCTTTTATGACGGCGCGATGTTCCCCTCTTTCAAGGGTGATGCCCTCATTGGCGGACTGGCCAGCAAGGCGCTTGTGCGGCTGAAGCTGGAAGACGGCAAGGTCGTGGGCGAGGCGCGCTATCTTGAAGGGCGTAGCCGCGTGCGAGACGTGGATGTCGACGCCAAGGACGGTGCCATCATGCTTTTGACAGATGCAAATAACGGAGCCCTGATGCGGGTTACCCCGGAGTAACCGGCACGCTCCCTTGCGGCTTCGTGTGCCCTAACGCGAAGCCGCTTGCCTTCTGGTGCTAAAGAGGCTGCCAGATCTTGCCCGTAACAGGCTTTGCGCCCAGTCAGGCTTTTGCCTTGAAAGCTGGAAGCCTTGACCCCTCATTCGCAAAGAGCGCGGGCGCCATTGTTCCCAAGATCGACCATGATGGATTGAAGATTGGCACCCAACTGCTCAGGCTCGATCCATTTGCCGCCTGTGGCCTTGGCAACGCAGGCAAGGGCGTCGCCTCCACCAAGGGACACCACATCAATCTCCACTTCCGGATGCGATCGTGCCACGGCGCATGGATCACCACCATTTGTATCTTTGCCATCACTCACCAGAATGATGCGTCCCCCACCCTTTTTCTGTACTTTTCGAAGCGCCAACTTCAACGCCTTGGCCACGGCCGTGGAGGACTTCAGCTTCAATCCGTTGGTTTTCGCGATAAGGCCTGAGCGCTCTGCTGGACCGAAGTCTCCCAGATCCCTCACAAAAGAGCGACCAGCGAATGATACAACACCAATCTCCGTCTTTTTATCAGTCTGGCGAGCGACCTGTTCAACGGCGCTTTTCAGATCATCAAGACGCTTGCGACCGGGCTTCTTTATCAGACCGGCATAAATAACTTGTGCCGTTTTGCCTGAAAGCCCACCAGCCCCCATGCGCTTTTCCAGCTTCGTGGCCAGTGCGCTATCAACATCAGCAGGCAGGCCCATACTGATTGAATGATCAAGCGCAAGAACAATATAGCTGCGATCTTCGGGACGGGCGCAGTGCTTTGAAGGGGATTCTGGCGCTTCGGGTTCAGGTGGAGGCGCCTTCGCGACCGGCATCTCTGGCGGCGGCGGAGGACAGGCCTTCTCTTGTTCACCGGCCATTTGCATCAGCATGTGCAACTGGTCCTGAAGCGCGTTGAGCCTTGCGAGATCTGGTGCGGCCTCAGCTGAGCACCAGCTCCATTGATAGCCCCAAATCCTGACGCCACAAGACTTCAGCGACAGATGGCCCAGATAGCCCAGCAGCGCGATAAAAATCAGCCACAAGAGCACAAATCCGATCAGACGCAGAGCTCTCATCAGCAGCCTCCTCTTGCGCCATTGAGCCCCAGTTCAACAAGAATTTGCTGCAAGCTCTGCGCTTCTTTGGCTGGTTCGACCAGCTTTCCGCCGGTGGCCCTTGCCACGCAGGAGAGTGCCTGCCCACCACCAAGAGAGATGACATCGACCTGAACGCCTGAGCTTTGCTTGGCCACGGCGCATGGGTCGGCGTCGCAGGTATCTTTACCATCGCTGACGAAAATTACCCGCCCGCCAGGCACACGGGCAGCCTTTTCCATGGCTATTTTGAGGGCATCTGCTGCTGGCGTTGCCGGTTTGGTCTGCAATTGCTTGATCTTGCTGATCAGGCGCTCGCGTCTGCCTTCATCATAATCTCCCATATCCACCACGCCATTGCATCCGGCGAAGGTGACCACGCCAATTCTGGTTTCCGGAGGCAGGCGTCGGGTTACTTCCCCGACGGAGGATTTGACCTCGTCAAGTCGCTTACGACCGGGGCGGGCGATATAGGCATTATAGGTGTTGGAGGCTTGCCAAGCGTCGGGGCCGCCGCCCTCGATGGTGTTTTCAAGCTCGGTTGCCAATGCGCTGTCCATGTTGACTGGCAGTCCCATGCTTTTGGAATGATCAAGGGCCAGCACCACATAATCAAGCTTCGGCTTGCCATCGGCGCATTGTTGCGGAGTTTCTGGCGATTGACTGCCTGCCGGAGGAGGATTGCCTCCCGAAGCAGCTGCGCCTCCGCCTCCACCGCCAGAGGGAGGTGTACCGCCAGCCCCACCAGCACCCGCAGGAGGGATTCCTGCTCCTGCTCCTGCTCCTGCTCCTGCTCCTGCACCCCCAGCGCCACCTGCTCCTGCACCTCCTTCGCCAGTTCCTCCAGACGCCGCAGCACCAGCTCCACCGGCTCCATCACCGCTGGCATCCAGTCTATGCGGTGCAGGTTCGGGCAATGGCATGGCACCCTCGGCGGAAGGCATGTCAGCTTCGGCGTCGGCTTCTGGCATATCTCCGTCCATATCCGTCTCTGGTGTCGACATGGGAGACGGAGAGACCTCTCCTTCCGTCGGCCCAGTTGCGCCAGAAGCTGGATCAGCCGAAGGCAAAGCGGGATCGGAGGCAAGCGGACCTGCACCACCTTCTCCTACCGCCCCCACGGCCCCATTGCCACCAGCCGGACCGATACCCAGAGCACCCGGCTGCCCAGGAACGGGCGATGGCCTCGCTCCGGACCGAGGCACGGGCGCAACGGGACCACATTGGGCGCCCATCTGGCCGTTCATCTCGATCAGGCTGTGCAGCTCACGCTGCAGGGCATTTAGCCGCGACACATCAGGCCGGTGGCTCGCCGCGCACCAGCTTAGTTCGTAGCCCAGAAACCGAACGCCGCAGGCCTTGAGCGACAAGCCCGCCAGCAGCGCAACCAGTCCCACGAATCCTACCCACAAAATGACCAGAACAGCCAGACGAATGCCCTTCATGTGACGTCTTCTTACTGCGTTTGCATCAGGGTTTCGACCTGTGCCCGCAAGGCGGCCACGTCGGCTTCAAGACGCGAGATCTGCTCGGCGGTGCCATTGTTGGCGCGGGCCGAAGACAATTGCTGCTGCCGTTGGGCAAGTGCTGCACGCAGCCTGTTCAACTCGGCTTGCCGCGCAGACAGATTGGCCTTTTCATCATACATATTGGCCTGCGCATTGGCGGCCTGATACTGGCGATGGGATGCGATGGATTGCAACTGGTTGGTCTGCTGCTGATAGACGCCATTATTGAGATTGCTGCGTGCGCACCAATAATCATCATAGCGGGCATCCCCCGTGCATGACGTTGTCTGGCAGGCAGCCAGAAGGGGCAACAGAGCACCCAGCGCAATACCGGGAACCAGAGCCTTTGTCCGAAACTTTGTCATGATGTCATCTCTCTTTTCACACTGGGATTAAATGGTTACGCCGACTTCGGACGGAACGCGGGAATAGGCGGAAACGAGGGCGTCACGCTGGGTTTCCAGCGAGGCTTTCTGGGCTTTGAGCTGGGAAATCTGCTTTTTGACATCCATGCCGTTGTTGGCAGCCCCTTCCAGATCGGTGATATCGCGGTCAACATTAGAGATCTGGCTATTCACGATCTGCACGTTGCCACGGGCGCTGGACATCTGGGCACGATAGGCGTCAGGCGCGAGCTGCCCGGCGCTAAGTTGGGCATTAAGACGATCAATCTCGGCCTGTTCTTCGGCGGCCAGCTGACGCGTGAAGTTCGCCATTTCCTGATAGTGGGCGATATTCTTTTCAGCATTGGCGATAACGCCCTTGAGCTGATCCTGCTGGGCTGCCTGAGCGCCAGCCTGCTTGTTGACCCGCTGGGCATCGGCCGCGCCGAGTACACCACCGCCAAGAGCGCCAATCATAGCGCCCTGAGCCATGGATTTTTCATCCCCGCCGAGCAGCAGACCGAGCCCACCGCCAACGATGGCTCCCACGGCTGCGCCCGTGGCTACGCCCTGAAGAATGCGCACATTCTCATTCTGTTTCTGGCGCATGGCCATTTCGGTGGGGCTGAGAGGGCCGGTTGGCTGTTGCGTGGTCACGCAGCCTGCAAGGGCAAGCGAAGCGGCGAGCGCTGCGACCAAAACGTATTTCTGCGACATGATACTGACTTTCCTGTGTCTCTATAAATCTCAATCAATCAATGGATGGGGTTGGAATTTCATCGAGGAAATGCAGCACGCTGTGCTGGTTGCGCGCGTGCCGGAATTTATCAATGGAGGTTTCCAGAGCCTCGACAAAGCGGATCATGTCCGTGTCGTTGCGTTGGGAAAGCGCCTGCTTGACGACGCCCGACTGTGTGCGGATTTCCGGCGCGGCATAATCGGCCAGCGTGTCCACCGTCTCGTAATAGGCGTTTGAAATCAGGGTGTAATGGTTATATTCCGCCTCGATGCGCGGAGCGTAGAATTCGGGGTGGGTATTGGTCAGCTTGGCCTGTTTGTAGGCCGCCTTGAATTTCTTGATCGCCCGGGCACTGAGGAACACCTCCATCGCCTGCAGCCCGCCATTGGACAGCATGACGCGCACATTGCGGGCCTTCAGCTCATTGCGGCGGGCAAACTCGTCTTGCAACTGCCCCTGCAACTCCCTGATCTTGGTTTGCAATTCTGCATTCTGAACCTGATCGGCCACGGCCTCCATCTGCTGGAGCGGCTGCTGATCTAGGGGGCCATCCACCTGACGCTGGGTTTCTTCAAAGGCCGTCTCCAGGCGTGGAACCTCGGAGACATCACGCGGGATGGACGAGGTGCTGACAGCGATGCGGAAGCCCATCGAGCGGCGCTTGAACTCGCCTCCCACCTGCGCATCGAAGAAGGGATTTTCATCGCGCCGCGCCGAGGTGATCAGATCGGGGCTATCAAGAAATGAGCCGCCGCGCACCACGAAGCCACCAATCGCCCCATGCAGGCGATCCGAGCGGGTCATGCGGAAGGAATCCTGCACGATTTCGGCAGCATTGCCGTAGACGTCATAGAGCCCCAGCGGATTTGGCTTTTTCTTGCCAATCGGCTTAGCCTTACCCGAGGAGGACATCGCCCCATTATACCAGGCGTAATCGTCGATGGTGCCTTCGCTGAAGAAGACCGGCTCATTGCGCACGGCAGCGGGAACTGCACTGCCGCCTCTGGCCGCAAATTCCCACTCCACCTCGCTTGGCAGACGGACAAAGCCATTGGCTGCTCCGATCTGGGAGAGGGTTGCCATCATGCTGGAAGGATTGCTGTAGAGCCAGATATTGAGCTTTCTGGTGAAATCAATCGCATCATACCAGCTGACATTGGTAACGGGCACATTGAGTTTGCGGCTCATGCGTCTGGGGCAGACATCGGGCCCCTTCATCACGGCATCATATTGGCCTTGCGTCACCTCATATGCCCCGATCAGATAATAGCGCTCGTGGGTTTCGTCATCCATGAGGGTGCCGGAGATATATTCATGGTGGTTTTCCTCGATATAGCCACGCGTCCGTCCGGCATCACGACCGATCACGATGCGCTGGTCACTCAAAGGACCGACCGGTGAGCTAGGATCTTCGGTGATGGTCACCACCTTTTTGAGCGCAATCTTGCCCCCGCATGGGATGGGCAGCAGCAGGACATCGGGATCGCCAGCCGGATTGTAATAGTTGGCGTCCCACGTCTCCTGCGCCAAAGTCGCACCAGCGGAAAACAGAAACAGGGACAGGCCAGCGATGGCCCGCCCAAAAGCACGAGAATATCTAATAGCCACGGAACAGGTCCCCCGGACGAATATAGGTTGATTTTAAAGCAACAAAGGATGCGAGTATGAGCTGGAGCAGAAAGGCCCCTGCGTCGATCAATGCGATATGGCGAACGGGTAGCGCGAAAATGGCCGCGAAATTGCCATATACGCCCTGAAACTGCATATTCCCCAACCACGCCAGCAGCAATGTCAGGCCATCGGCCAGTAGAATGCCCCCCAAGGCGTTGAACAGGCCGATAAAGACAAAGAACATGGAAACGCCAAACAGGCCCTGCCCCATAAGCCCCAGAAGGGCGACGTGGGGCCGCAAGCGCTCAAGCTGGATGACCATGCCCGACCAGACAGACAGGGTAAGCCCGACAAACAGCACCAGACCGATTGCCAGAACGATTCCGCTCAGAATTTTATCGAGCTGCTGTATGGCCTCGATGCGGGCGGCATTGCTCTGCACCGAAAAGCCCAGACGTGTCATCTCATTGGCCAGCGGCGCGACATGTTCGATGCGGTCGGCATATAGGCGCAGGCCGGAATAAACGTCCGGACGCTCAGCAAGGGGCTTGCCCTCCTTGCCCCTGTCAGGCAGGGCAAAGCCATCAATGAAGGCTTCCACCTCCTGAATGACCGAGGGGGTGACCATCACCCATTGACCAACGACCGTCTCCCGCGAGATCACGTTGGCAATGGTCAGCGGAATGCGCAGCAGCTCTCTCTGCTTCTTGCGATTGGTGGAAATCTCGAATGCATCCCCCACCCCTAGCCCGATTTTTTCAGCAAGGTCGCGGGTAATGATGGCGTCCCCGTTTCCAACCAATCCCTCGCCTGCTTGCAAAAGCGGATCGCCGGTGCCAGTCGGCAACAGGGATATGGGCGTTCTATCCCGACCATTGTCATGACTTGCGAACGCACGGGAGGCGAGATAGCGGGCTGTCGGCATGATGAAGCCGATACCATCGAGGGCTTCGATTTCCCTGAGCTTATCGGGCGTCAGGACATAGTCCCCCTTCACCCGGATTTCTAGGCTCGCCGGAGATGTCCGCAATTCATCAAGCATCGACTGGATGAAGCCGACCTTCATGCTCCAGAGCAGCATTGTGGGCACCAGCACCGAAATGAGGGCGATCATCGCCGCGATATTGGGCTTCGGAGAGCGCAGGATGCTCTTTATGGCCAGATCCAGTGCAATCATGCTCTGCGTTTCTCCGCGCCGGATTGATGGGCAAGTGTTGCAGACATGGCATTGTCGGCAAGCATTCTGGTTTTGATTTCGTAGAAGTCGAAGCCATAGGCTTTTGCCAGATCCCAGTCATGGGTGATCATGATGAGAATGGCACCGGCGCGCTCAGCCGCCCAGATGATGGTTTCGATGCAGTCCCGTGCGGTTCGCGGGTCCAGTGCCCCCGTCGGCTCGTCGCACAGAATGATGGACGGGTGATGGGCCAAGGAACGGGCAATGGCCGTGCGCTGTTTTTGTCCCACCGAGATTTCATCAGGCATGGCATCGGCGATCATCGCTATGCCCAGTCGGTCAAACAGTTGCTCGACGAACGCGGCATCGGGACGGGCTGAAATATGCTGTTGCAGCAGGACATTTTCCCGCACCGACAGAAAGGGAAAGAGCGGGCTCTTTTGCATGACATAGCCGAAATAGCTGGCACGCAGGCGGGCGCTCTCGCGCCGGTTTTTCGAGGCGGCATTGAGGTCGTGGGTCTTGCCATCAACAACAAGGTCAAACTGCTCGCATATGCTGGGCTGGCTGGCCATGGCCAGAATATCCATGGCTGTCGTCTTGCCTGATCCCGTCGTGCCGACAACAGCGATCTTCTCCCCGCCCTTTGCATCAAAGGCGGGGATGTGCAGATCGAACGCCCGGTCGGGGTCTTTCAGGCTTTTGCGTATGTTGCGAACAGTGAGTGCGATCATGGCATGCGGTCCAGCGAGATCGTCGTGACGGCTTCTCCCGGCGCGGCATTCTCATGCAGGTCGAACCAGCGGTCCGGATCGGAATGCACCCGCTCGTAATAGCGCAGCTTGGATTCCAGACCATTCATGATGTCCCGCTGCTCGGGCGCACTGAGGGTCACCCAGTCGGCCATGGTCATGGCTGTGGTCTGGCTCTTGTAGGGCAGATCATCCAGATATTCTGCAATGGCATCACCAAGGCTCTGATCATCGCGGATCTGGGTCGGATCGTTCGAGGTGCGCAACGCCAGATCCTGAATGCTGCGGAAGAAGGCGTTGGCATCGATGATGCCGCCGGGCCTGTTGGCCTGATCCACGATTTCGCGCAGATTCTGCGCCATGGTTGAAAGCTGGTTCTTGGTCAGCAGAATGCGGATATCGAGCGCCTGACGGGCATAGGCTGCGAAGGCACGGTCGATGGTCCAGGCACGATAGAATTCCGGCGCCTGTTCGCCCTGCTGATTGCCACGATATTCCAGCTGGAAGGCCTTGGCGGCGCGACGCAGATTGGCCTGAGTGGAATTGTCATTCGCGTCGGGCTCAGCGATCTCCTTGTCTTTCTGGATATCCTGCGAAGTGGTAACGATCTGGCTGGCAATCAGGCTGACGCCATTGCCAAATTCACGCACACTGCCCTCGGAGACATCGGTATAAAGATCATTCATAGAGCCTACGAGGCGGGACGCCTGACGATATTGCAGCTCGGCGGTGCGATGGTCCTTCTTGCCGGCCGGAGTTTTCAGATGCATCACCAGAAGGCGGATCCCCTTGTCATTGAGGTCTCCGGCCAGTTCGGGGATGTCCAACTCGTGGGCGTAGTTATCGCCCAACTCGGGGGATTTAGCCCCGGCATCGGTAACAAGGATCATATATTTGGCGGCATAGGGCTGCCAATTGTTATCATTGCTGGCAAAGGCGATGCCACCGATGGCGTCCTCATCGAAGCCGACGGTCGGCACCTTGGCAACATCCATATTGTCAATCGCAGCAAGGAACTGGTTGACGTCTGAATGCGCGTCCAGCGGCAACAGATTTTTGACATTATAGCCAATGCCCGGATTGGTCAGTGTCGACTGGCGATAGCCCACCAGCCCGAAGGAAACCTTGCCTGACAGCGGGGAATTCTCAAGCTGCACACCAATCTGTTCGACGACTTCCTTGGTCTGGCGGATATAGGGCCCCATGGAAATGGTGGTATCAATAACAAAGACGACCCCTGCCCTGAAATCCTCAGTGGTGCGCCGCGCGCTGGCCGCCGTCACCGACCCCACTTGCAGCATGTTGCCTTCATTGTCATCGGGGAAATAGATCGATTCATGATCGAGAATGGGCAGCAGATAGAAATTGTTGTTGTCGTTGATGGCATTTTCCGGCTCTACAGCCACGATGTCGGGGCTGTTGGCGAACTCATCAGGCGTTTGATAGGCCTCAATGTCATCGGCGAGCGTGTTGAAATCCTTAAAGAAGAGATGCCGCACGCGACCGGCTTCAGCCCGGTTGTTGAAGGCCACAACGATAGACTGTTTCCAGTCGACCAGCTTTTCCGAAGCGATCCAGCCTGCCGCATCTCCCCGACTGTTGATGCCAACCTCGGTGTAGCCATTCTGCTCGCCATAGACATAGTAGACGGCGAAGGCTGGCACATTGCCCTTGATCACCTGCGCACTGGGCGAGGCAGCAGAAAGCAACTGGCTGCCCGGTTTGGTCACGACCCTGCGGTAAAGGGTCTTTTTGCCTTGCATGAGCAGCGCTTCACGCGCGAAGGCAGACTGCTCAAGTCCGACCAGGGGAATGAGCGTCAGGTTTGCAATCAATAGAACAAGAATAAAAGCAAATTTCTTCATGGAGCCAACCTTTCAAGCTTATCTGCAATAGTCGTCGACAGCGGTGCGGGCCTCTGCATCCTGATAATATTTCGGCTCAAGGAACTGGCAGAGAGTCTGGATATCCGCCGCAGCATTGGCGTCTCCGCCAGCCTTGAGGCGCGTATAGGCGTCAAGCGCCGTATTGGCATTCTTGATGACCGATGCGCCTGCCGCATCCGGCTTGGTGGGGTCATAGCGTTCGGCATAGGACCTAAGAGCTGGCGCATAGCCCTTGTTGGAGGCAAGGCGCAGGAATTCGGCAGACATGTCGCTCAGATCGGCATTGTCTGCCGTTTCCTCGGAGGCCTCGTAGAGCTGCTGTCCGGACATCTGCCCGCTCATCATCTGCTGCTGCCAATAACTGCGGCCTCTGGCCACCTGCGGCTCTTGCGGCGTTGGGGCCGGTGTTGCAGATGGCGTCTGAGCTGGTGTCGGCGCAGGCGTGACAACCGGCTCCTCAACTGGCGTTTGCTCGGCCTGTTGGGAGAAGGAATCCAACCCGGCCAGCAAATAGGGGCTGTAATACCAGCCCAGCAGGCAGACCGCGATCAGAACCCAGAAGCCAGCCAGCCCGACAATAGTCTTGCGGCTGATACGGGTGGACGGTTTCTCTGTTATGGACGGATCGGCAAAGGCTATGAGACTGGGGTCGATCGAAATGGTTTCCCCCGGCATATAGTGTCTGCCTTTTGCCGCCCCTGCACCGGCGGCCTCGTCACCGTCTTCATTGTCTGTAGGCGCTGCGCTTTGCCTAGCGCCGCCCCCTTTGACATTGACCGCCAGATCACTTGGCCCTGCCTTCTGGTGAGCATCCGCAGATGGCTTGGAAGAGACGATGCCAAAGCCGGATGACTTGCGACCGGAAATGGGAACGACAGGCCAGAAATCTTCCTCGAAATAGCCTGTACCTGCGATGGCAATCTTGATGAAATCCCCTTCGCCAAGATGATCGACAATGGTCGGGCCAAGCAGCATCCGCCCCCCATCCACGGCATCGACGGGCAGATTTTCCGGCACGCTTTGCCAGCCACTGCTGCCCAGATAACGATCCTTGTCTGTTTCGCGTTCAATGACCAAGGCCGTCTCGGGCGTTACGGCATGGTCCATGCTCAACCAGGCATGCCCGGGACCGTGTTCCTTATGCGCCGAAAGTATTCTCATTTCCTGCTCACTTTCCGATAAATTCTCGCGTGCCATGCTCTTCATTGCTGGCTATCTGTTGCGGGCGCACCGCGCACCACTGATGCGTTCCTTTGGATGCGTTACCTTGAAAGCCTTTCCAGAATGCCGCCGAGTCGCGCATTGAGTTCAGGATCAACATCAAGCGTGTCGCCCAACGCGTTATCCTGTACGACCTTGAAGAAGGCATGCAGCCAGCTGTCGACATAGCGGGTGGTAAAGGCATCGGGTTCGTCGGAGATGCCGCTGGTATCAAAGGCAACCGCTCTGGATTTGAACACCGGCTGGCTACCCGTCTCATATTCGATCACGGCTCGCTTTTCCTCCGGTAGCAGCGACATGCCCAGATCGGCGATAAAGCCGTTGGTCATGTGCTCGGCGGCCAGCGTGGCCTTGTTGAGCAATTCGTCGCGACGATCCACAAAGGCGATGCGGGCGATCTGTTCGGCCAGACTGTCCGTCAGCTTGACCCGACGCACGGCCAGCGCGATTTCCTTGGCGATCTCGCGCAAGGCGTCCGCCGACACTCCGGTGAGCGCAGCAAGGCTTGGATTGTCAGCCTGTTCGAACAGATTTTCGATCATCGTCACGATGGCCGCTTCAGCCAACAGGCGCTGCCGGTTTTTGGTAGGCGCCTTTGAGGGCGGCTGGATCGCCTTTGCCTCAGATGCTGCCTCCGCAGCTGCACTGGCCGGAGCCCGACCTCCACCTGGTGTCGGCCTTGGTCGCACGCGCCCTGCCCCCGGACGAGGACGTGAGGGGGCAACCGATGCCACGGCCTGCGAAGCGTCGCTGTCATCATCAGACCGGCTTTCGATGGCGCGGCTGAGACTGGCTTCATGCAATCGGCTGGCCAGCATGCCCGGATCCAGCATCAGGCCACGCAACAGGGAGCCAAAGCGCATCCGTTCGTCACATACATAAAGCTCCTGCAAAACCTGATCAGCCACCGCCAGCCGTTCGTCCAGCCGAACCGAGGAATCGGAGCTGACATAATAGGCGGACAGGCGCTCGGACAGGCGCTCCCGCAGTTTTTTGAGGCGCTCTTCTATCTGCCGTTTCTTGATCTCGGGGTTGCAGACCGGTGACAGATTTCTGGCTATGTGCGACGCGCCGCCGTCATTGAGTTCCATCATCTGCGCAAATGCTTCGGCCGGATCGCTGAAATGCTCCTGTACCGGCTCGACGCTGACGAAGGTGTTCTTGAGATCCCCCAGAAATCCCTTTTCGCTCTCCCTCACACCAGTCTCACTCTGACCATCGATATCAAATATCTCGCGGTTCAGAATGTTGGGGTTGCGCATCAGGTAGCAATTCTTGAAGGGCTGGCCCGGCGTCCAGTTTTTCACCCATGTGTCGGCGCTGCCGCCATAGGACTGGATAAGCGGGTTTTCGATGGCCCCACCCAGCCGCCCTTCCAGCCCGAAGGAGCTGTCGCTGGTCTTGCGGGTGAAATGCAAATCGAACTTGGTGAAGATGAAGAACAACAGAACTTCTTTGTTCAGCCGGTTTTCAGGCTTTGGCCCGTGGGTCGCCGTAATCCATTTGGCCACCACCTGTGGCAGCTGGTCCACGTCGAGATTGTTGGGCTGGGCGCAGAGCAGCATGGAGGTGATCTCCTGCTCGGCCACATAGCGCTGGAAGAGATATTCCACCTTGCCGCGCAGCAACAGCGTCTGCAGGGTCTTGTCCGGATTCTGTGCCAGATATTTTGCGATGCCCTTCAGGTTGCTGTCGTCATCATCTTCTTCGAAATCGGCCGCTTTCAGGCCACGGCTACGATAGCCGGGGAAGTCGAGCAGGTCGGTATGGTCGAAGAAATCCCAAGGCTTGTCCTGAATGGTGATGAGGATCTCAGCAGTCAGGGCCGCCACCGAAGAGCGCGGCAATGAGGCCGAGGCGCCACTCATTGTCTTGACCTCGATCTGCTCGCTTGAGCCTTGGGAGATGTCAGACAAACCGGCCACCGTGATGATGCTGGTAATCTTCGGGTTGGTTGCATCGATGGCAGCCAAAGGCACATAGGCGGTCTTTGGGAAATCCAGACGCTGCAGAGCCGTGACCAGATCCACATAGAGCTTGGTGATCGGCTCTTCCTTGCCCCAGAGGATCGAGAAGAACTTGCCCAGATCAGCAATGGACAGGTTGGGGCAAATGTCCGCAGCCGCCATCCAGAAGGCATCCAGCTTGGCGGTTAGAGCCGAGGCGCTCATATATTGGGTGAAATAGTCCTGCAGATCCCAGACATCTTCCGGCTTCAGGCCATTATTCTGACCACCGGTGCCAGCGCTTAAAAATCGACTGACATGCTCGGTAATCTCGGCACTTTCAGGAAAGCTGTTGGGGCGACCATCAAAGAAATAGGCGTTGGCGATAATCTTGATCAGATCCGCATGGGAGAGCCAGCGCAGGCAGACGGGGAAGCCGACGGGCGTCGTCTCCTTGTTGATCGTAAAGCGGGTGACAAGGCCGGTGGATTCCCCTTCCTTGTCGATATTGATCTGCTTGATATAGCTGACCGGCTCATCGACACCATCAAAGACCGCATAAAGCTCATCATTCGAACGGGCGAGCACCGAGATCAGATGCGACTTGCCAACCTGACTGGCGCCGAACACGGCAACCGCCATGGGGCGGGTGGCTGCCTCGGAAAGCCGGAGGGCATCAACGACACCGCGCTTGAGTTCGCGCTCGATCGACTTGGCCGCCTCCCCGATACGCTCCACATTGGCGGGCATCTTGAGCCAGTCGACGCCTTCCTGCGCAGCACTGGCGGTTTCTTTTGTCTTTTCAAGCAGCTGCTCGTTTACAATCATCATTTTTCGGCCCCGCTAAATGTTCAAGATGCCAGAGTCGAGCCAATATTCGCTCTGGGACAATGGGAAGGTCCGGAAGGAAATGGACACCACGCGCTGCACGTCGCCGCCATTGGCATCCACGGCATCGACGATGCGCAGATCTTCCTTGGTCGCCTCGTAATTCATCAGCTTTGCCGCCTTCACATCGGGATGATCCATTTCATCCTCATCCAGCTCGAGCATCATCTCGCGCGCCAGCGTGACGGAGATCGGCTTGGCCGGACCATTGTCTTCGAGCTTGATGTGATAGAGTGGCGAGGTCACCCAGCGCTCAAAGGGCAGCTGGCGATAGCCGACGAGGCTCTCAGTATAAAGCTTGAGCACCTTTTCATTGTCGGCATTGGCATCATCCAACTCATCGAAGGTGAAGAGCACATTGTCATTCTTCAGCTTCATGTCCTTTTCCAGCTCGCCGATATAGCGCGTGGTCGAGCGGCCCTGCAGCATGTGGGTATAGAGCGTGAAGTTCGTGATGCTGTGTTCAGCCAGAGAACAGAGCATGCCGCCAACCACTGCGCAGGATTTTGGATCGCCGATGCGGGTGTTGTCACGACTTCTGAAGGGATACCAGTTGCCTGCGCGATAGTCGCCCATTGGCAACAGCCGGTCCGGACCGATAACGAGGCGATTGAGCAGCCCCTCCTGAATGGCGGAGAGTTTCGACGGTCGCCCTGACAGCAGAACATAGTCACAATCGAAATGGGCCAAGGCTTCAGCCACCGGCTCGAACACCACATCCATCACTTCCTGAATGGCATCAGAGACCAAATGGAAGTTGAGCGGCACGGCCATGGACATGATGTCGAACGGCTCATCGCCGGACTGGCCCAAGCCGGAGACAAGATATTGCTGCACGGACGGATAGACCGACAGCGAATCCTTGATCAGCTCTGCCATGGTTGCCGAATGGATGACCTCATAGCGGTCTTCGCCGGAATTCTCGTAGCGCTCCATAATGCCCAGCGCGGCGGGCACCAGAATCTGCTGCACGAACTGGCGTCTTGCATGCTTTTCATGCTCGGCCATGTTGGCTCGATCACCATGGAACAGGTCTCTGAGCATAACCACCGCATCGCGGACGCCATGTTGTGTGAGCGCGGCTTCCAGCACAGGAATGATGCAATGCTCGATCACCGCCTTGGTGATGTCGTCCCCAGCGATCCGCACCCCTTCCCGGAAGGTCTGCACCGGCACGATGGCACGGTCATCATCCTGAAAATAGGTGGTGATCATCAGGTCCGTCGTGCCGCCGCCGATATCAAGGCTAGCGACGCGCAGGGATGGCTCTTCCGGTGTGTCTGGATTTGGTAATTCATCGGGCAGGAAACGCTGGCGCGGCTTGCCCATCATGGTGAAGAATTCGCAGATGCGCCCCCCGAAGCGACAGCTGATCTCGCCATAAAGCCAGACCAGTTGCACGCAACTGGATTCATCCCACGCCACATGAATGGAAGGACGCACCAGACCCGGAGGCGGGTTTTCGTTCCACTTCATGATATCCCACAGGAAGCTGATGGCCGCCTCGGCGCGCATTTTCATAATTTGCTGCTCGCGCACCGGCAAAGCGGTGGGCAAGGTGAGGATGATGCGCCGAAGGCTGCGAGGCGCTTCGCTCTGGCGACGATCGGCCCGTACCGCCGGGTCATTGATCATGACCATGGCCTGAAAGAAGATCTCCGAGAGCATGAAGCTGTAGAAGGACGAGCGCGAATAGGTCAGTTGCTGGCTGGGCCGCAGATATTCGGCCGGTTTGCTTTTGGGGTAGAGCGCGGTGAAGAGGTCTCTCTCCTTGCGCACTTGCGAGAGCACATCGCCATGGGCATTGAGATAGCGGCGCGCCACCTTGCCGACGGGTGGCAATTCGCCCTCATCGGAATAGTCAGATTGCGGGAAGCGCCATGGCTGATTGACCGGAGCCACATCCCACAAATAGCGTTTCGGGGCGGACATACCGATGATGGATTCCAGCCCTGACTGGGTGGACTTGATGCGGGAAGCCTCTGGCCCGACGCGCACCATGGTCGGCCAGAAGAAAGCATCGCTGCGGCCAGACATGCGCGACAGATTTTCCTTTCCAAACCATGCCTGCGACAGGGTTACATGGCTTTCAAACGGCTCGTCATATGTCTGCCAGGGGCGCTGGATGTCACGCATCTGCAGCTTCATGGAATTGTTGAGCTCAACAGAATCCTCGTTGGGATAATTCTCGATCAGCATGCCGCAGGTGCGACTGTTGCCAACGTCGAGGATAAGATCCACATTCACCGGACGCACCGAGCGGGCGTCGGAAATCGTGTCCACGAAATGCACCACGCCGGGCTGAACCAGCTGGTCAAGCAGCTGCAAAAGGGCAATCCAGCGGGCGGCATGCTCGAGGTGATATTTGCGCTGCGGCTGGCGTCCCTTGGAGCGCTTCGTCAGATACTCCTCAAACAGCTCATCGAGCCATTCGGCCACCCAGATCTGATAATCTTGCTGTGCGTCACTGCCATCAATTGAAATCGGATTGGAGAGGAACCAGCCATTCTTGGCCATGGAAGAGACCATCCTGAACTCGCACGGATTTTCGACATCGAGCTTGCGCGGAGCCACATAGAGCTGGCTGCTATCATCGGCGGCATTGACCGTGACATTGTCCGCGTCATCCATGGCGAGAGCGGTATCAAAGGAAAAGATGACCTTGTACCAGAGCCCTTCATCGCCGTTTTTCTCATAATCGCGCACGACCATGGCGCGGGCCCAGTTGGTCGGGCCCTTATCGAACATCATCTCGCCATTGGCCCCGCGCCCGGGCAATCGGCGCAAATAGGGCACTGGCACCCACTTGCCCAGGAAGGGCTCGAGAGCCGCTATCTTGTTGATGTCGTAGCTGATGTCATCCATCTGCTCCTGTTCTGGCTCATCGTCATTGGGATTGGATTCCAGCAGCTTCCACGGAACGCCTTCTTCGGTCGCTTCCTGAGGAAACGGGCGCTCGATGAAATGCCGGCGAAAGCTGTTCAGCTGATTGAGGTCGAATCCATACTCAACGAATTGAATGCCAGAGAAAGGAACCAGAGTGATATCAGCGAATATAGTCATGTTGTTGCCTATTGCAGCGCTATTGCTTGTTGGCGAGACCGATAAAGATCGGTCGTTTCACCTGTGAGCGAGACGCTACGCCGTTGATTGTGTAATTCGATGTGATGGCACCATTCTGCCGCCTGACGACGCGGACGGTGTAAGGGATATTCTGCTGGGGCTGGCCGCGATAATCAAACAGGGTCACGAAGATCGGCAGATCACCGGTCGGGATGGCATCCTCGGTCTGCCAGACAATATTCTCCACCGGAGTCATCGTGATTTTGGAGCGACCGTTTGAATCCGTATCAAGACTTGCCCCGCACTTATTCTTCTCTTTGAACCAGATGAGGCCGTTGCTGCATTTGACCATCAGATCCAGATCCGTGCCGCCATTCCATGCCAGCGAAATCTGCAAGGCGCCATCGCCTGCGTTGCGCTCCAGAAGGCGCTTGTCCAGCTCCTCATTGGCGATAGGCTCTTCAGGTGTTCCTGCGACGTCGCAATTCTCGTTTTTGAAGGCGAGCGCATTTTCCAGAAGGCGCACTTCCTGTTGCAGGCTGACCAGATCGGTCTGGTAGCGGCCCGGGCAATAGTCGATCCACGGAAAAAAGGCCGAGATGGAACAGGCCTTCAGCAACACATACAAGATCGCCGCAATGAGCAGAGCCAGAAGCGCCCATAAAAGGGCAATCAGCCAGCAACGCTTATGGTTCTTCTTCTCATGGACAGGTGACTGCTGCGTTTGGGCAGCAATATCCAGCGCGTCTTCCGGCTTTGCCACATGGGGCTCGACGATCTGAGGCGGCGCCTTTGGACTCGCCTTGGCCGCGACCGGCGCAACCTTGCTGATACCGCCCCGCATGGGCTTGTGATCATTGAGGCGATAGCCCCAGGCCACCAGCACCGGATGGCCATTGAGGGCATAGATATGCTTGCGGCTCGGCACGCAGGTCGCATTGGCCAATGCCTTTCCCAGCGCACGATCATCCGGGTTTGATGCCCCTTGCAGCTCATGCGCCAGACGGCCGATCTTCTCTTCGGCCACATGCAGCTCGGCGAGCAGGTTTGCCTGCTCTGGCTCATCAAGCGCTTCAAGCGCCTCAATGCGGCCAAAGGCCTTCACATACCAGTCGATGCGGGCGCCATCCATGCTCCCCACCGGTTCGGCAAACAGCGCAGCAACCTCATCCCCAAGGGTTACAGCAACATAGTCCACGATGCTGTCATAGTCGCGCTCCTGCGCGCTGCCAATGGGGGTCAGTTCGGCAGAAGGTGTCGTGGCGATTTTAATGCTTCTCGCCATGTCACGACCCTGCCTGCTCGTTTGCTGATGCCAACGGACAAGGCGCGCTCGCAGTTGTTGCCTCGACACCATTCTGGGAGAGGAAATCGAGCAAGCTATCACTCTTGAGCGCAAAGTTGAGGCGCAATTGGGCTTCATCGCTGGTCTTGATGAAGGTATTGACCCCGACAACACTACCGCATGCATCCACCAGCGGTCCGCCGCTGTTGCCCGGCGAAATATCGGCGCTATGGAGCACCAGCTTCAGGCCTGACGGACTGTCCTGAAAGACCGTCACGATGCCTTGTGTCAACACCATGCTCGGCGCGGCATGGGCATCGCCTGCAAGCAACTCGCGGAATTTGGCGTCTGTTTCCATGAAAAAGCCCGGGAAGCCTGCCGCGTAGGTCTGCTGTCCCTTGCCGATGGTGCGGGTAAGCTGCAAATAGCGATTAGCAGGCGTTCCTTCCATCGCAAGCAGCGCATAATCCTTGTCGCCCAATTCACTTGTGCTGCTGGTGGCCACGACATTTGCCTTGCGCACGTCCCCCAAGGTTTCATTGATCACGAAGACCTGTCCGCCCTCGGCTGTTTCTATGACATGGCGGTTGGTGACGATCTGATTGGGCGCAATCAGGAAGCCGCTCCCGCTGCTCACCTGCCCCTTGGCACCAGTCGCCAGAACGAGCACAGTCGCCTGATCAAGCAGCGGCACCAGATCCGTTGGCGATTGCGCCGCAACAGGGCCTGTTGGGGTAGCGACGGGCCGATCAGTACCTTCAGCCCCAGAGCCCCCTTGCAGCAAAGCGCCGTCCGGGCCCAGCAGTCCCGGCGCGGCAACGCAGCGCCTTTGCGAAAGCTGGCTGCGCAAATCGGCGATGCGGGTGCGCAACGCCTGTTCGGATTGTCGGATTGTCGATTGGGAGAGAAGAGAAGCGGAATAAGAGCCGTAAGGGTAGATCAGAACACCGGGGATGAGAGCGATCAACAAGAGAAGCAGCGACACGATGCAGGCAATCAGAACCGGCACCCAGCAGATCCGGCCCCGAGGCTGGTCCTGTTCGCCTCGTCTGCCGCCGGGAAAATCTCCTCCCCTGCCGCCATAGGCACCTGCCGCGCTGGCCGTAGCTCCGGCCGCTCCGGTCTCCGCGCCATCGGAGGCAAAATTCACGTCGGACCGCTTGAGCTTCAGCGGATCAATAGCGGCAGCCCCTTCCACCCCTTCACTCTGATAGGAGGCATGGGCCGCTTCGAAGCCTTCAGCCGTAGAGCTATCTGATGACACAGCATCTCCAAGAGAGGCTACCGCAGCGGCTGCACCCGCACCGGCAACCACGCCAGCTCCGGCTGTCAAACCAGCCGCGGCTCCACTTAAAGATGGCTGATCGCGTTCCTCATCAGCATCCGATGGGCTTTCGGCAACGTCCAGCATCAATTGCGCAAAATCAGTCAGATCATAGTTTTCAGGCAGAAACTGGCCAACGCCATGCAACAGGTGATGCGCCATTCGATCTGCACTGGACACCACACCTGCAGGCACTATGCCCCAATTGGTGATGACCGGCTGGCCATTGATAACGAGCATGTCTGCATCAAAGGACAGGATATTGAGCCAACCCAATATCATCCGGGCCTGCGGATCATCGAAGCGATGAATGCGGTTGAGCAGATCGCTCAAAAAGCCGCGCAACATGGCCGCAACACGCACTTTTCCGGTTTGGTCGAGGCTCTCCCAAACCTGCATCTGGCCGACATCGTCGCCATACCACGCCACAGTCAGAAGAGTATCATCTCCATCTCTCTTGACCGCCGGAGATGCAAACAGTCTTACATAGCGCGGCATGTGAGCCGCCAGATAGTCCAGCCCCTCATCATAGGTGTCCAGAATCGGCGTGCCCTGAAATCTGATTTCTTCTTCGCTGCTGTATCTGTTGCTTTTTAGGAAGGTGTGCTGCCCACTCACGGAATTCGCCCCCACGGACTAAGTCGCAAACAACCAGCCCACAATTTTAAATTTATTAAACCACTAATTGAATTTTATATTCTTCTTGAAACACAAGAGGAAAAATTGCAACCAAATTGTGTCATGGAGTCTATGCTAATAATTTAATTGAATAATTTTCCTTCACCGAACTATATAAATGGGCAAAATTATCAACAAACAAATGCCAAAAGACTCACCTTCGTCATATTCTACTCTTGACTTAAACAACCACAGATAAGTAATTTCTCGAATATTACATGCTGCAATTACTAACTTATAACTTGTAGTTTCTCCCTTCTACGCGCCTTTTCTGCAAAGAAATGAGAGGTTGACTGAGCGCCCTCATGCCAACGGAAGATGTTTTCTTGAGCCTGTTTCATGACTCTCATCGCGATATCGACATCAAACCGAGCTGGATTTTGCTGCCTGTCGGCCCTATAAATCGGTGACCATTATAAAGGACACCCATCCTTCCATGACTTCAGACAATATGGCGGACCAGACGCTCCGATCACGGCCAACGCAACCTGCGCTATGGCATGCAGGAGCGGTGTTGTCGGCCCTTATGGCCTTTGCCTCGATCTCAACTGATTTCTACCTTCCCGCCATGCCGGAAATGGCTAAAGATCTGGCAGCAGCACCCGGACGCATTGAACTGACAATTTCGGGCTACCTCATCGGCATATCTCTGGGGCAGCTCTTCTGGGGTCCGATCAGCGATCGCGTCGGGCGCCGTCTGCCTGTTGCCATCGGCATTGTTCTATTCATCATCGGTTCAGCAGGCTGCGGCCTTGCCCAAAGCGTTTCGAGCATTATTGTCTGGCGGGTAATCCAGGCAATCGGCGCAGCAGCCAGCATTGTTTTATCCCGGGCCATGGTGCGCGATCTCTATGAAGGCGACAGGGCAGCGCAGGTCATGTCGCTCCTGATGGCTGTCATGACGATTTCACCACTCATCGCCCCCAACGCCGGTGCGTTGATTGTGTCCCTCTCCAGTTGGCGTATGATCTTCGCCCTGCTGGTCGTGATCGGACTGGTCACGCTCATCGCCCTGTTCACGCTGCCGGAAACCTTGCCAAGCCGACGGGAAGGAGGCTCAAGCAGGGGAGCAGCTCTCTCAGAGCTCGGTGCAGCCATGCTTGATTATGGACACCTTCTCAAAAGACGAGCTGTCATGAGCCATGCACTGGTTTGCGGCTTCTACTATTTTGGCATGTTTGCCTATGTGGCCGGGTCTCCCTTCGTCTTTATCGACTATCACCAGCTTCCTCCCAGCTTCTATGGTCTGATCTTCACGACCTGTGTTGTTGGCATCACGATCGGCAACCTCATCAATTCGCGCCTTGTGATGCGTATCGGGCGGCTCACAAGCTTGCGGGCCGGCTCAGCGGGCGCCTGTCTGTTCGGGCTGTGGCTGGCGATCAGCGCGTGGTCTGATCTGGGCGGTGCGCTCGGTTTCTTTGTGCCCATGTTCCTGTTCGTTTCCTGCACTGGCCTGATCCTGCCCAATGCCCTTTCGGGGGCGCTTGAGAGCAGTACCAATGATGCGGGGGCGATTTCTGCGCTGTGTGGGGCCATTCAGTATGGCGGCGGCATTTTCGGCTCCGGACTGGTGGGCTTGTGCGCAGACGGAACTGCTTGGCCTCTCGGCCTGCTCATTGCTTTTTCCGGTGTCGGCACGATTGGGTTCAGCCTGTTGCTGGAGCGTAAGAGCTGACCCTTTGTCTCCTCGCCTGAGTACACCGGAGAGAAAAGAAAGCAGGCCGGAGATAGGCGGCCTGCCTTGCTTTTTTACTTTTAGCCAGAGACACCGCAATGGGAGCCTATCACCCTTTTGCTGCGGCCGACTTTTCGATTTTATCCAGTATCTCATGCAGAACAACGGCGTCGGCAAAGGTGGGCGCAGTTTTGGTGCCATTCTGGATATCTTCGGCAAGGCGCGCATAGATGCCAGCCACGTTGCGCGCGCCCGGAAATTCCGGCTGACCTTCATAAACGGATGCGTCCGGCATCAGGTCGACCAGTTCGGTTTCCTCACCCTTGGCCCCCTTTATGGTAAGCTGAACCATCTGGGCGTGACCAAGCCCTGCGGTAACCTGAATATCCCCTTCAGTGCCATTGATCTCCCAAAGGAAATTGGTGCCACGGTTGGTGCCGCCTTTATAGTGTAGCGAGAAGGCTGCACCACTCGCCAAAGCCCCCTGAACCATAACCTGATCAGGTGCAGTCTTTAGCTTTTTCTCTCCAGTTTCGGTGACGGCCACCGTATCGAAATTGAACAGTTTGGTCGCATCCAGATCGCCAAAATCGCCCAGCACATCCTTGATTGCAGCCAGAGTGTGACCGATGGGAATATCTTCCATGGTGGCGCCATTCTTCTTGTCAAAGAGATAGTAGAGCGCCTCGCTGGTCTGGTTGGCCCAGCTACCGCCAGTACCGATGACGCTGGTTGAGAGCACCCTGCCCACATAGCCATCTGCAATAAGCTTCTTGAGATGCAGGATCTCGTGCGCAGCACGGGCTTGCGTACCGGCGACGGCCACAACGCCCTTTTCCTCGGCGAGAGCGGCCAGCTTGCGCGCCTCTTCCAGTCCGTTGCCCAGAGGCCATTCGCAATAGACATGCTTTCCAGCATCGAGAGCCTTGCTGACCAGTTCGAAATGATAAGGCACCTTGACTGTTACCACCACAAGATCGACTTCATCGGACGCGACCAGCGCGTCGGGCGTTTCAAAGGCATATTTCAAGCCATGCGTTTTTGCCGTCCGCTTTGCGCTTTCTGCAGAGCTGTTGGCTACCCCGATGATCTCGAAACGGTCTCCAAGGGATTTGAGCGCGGGCATATGGGCCATAAAGGCCCAATTACTGTCCGGGTTCAGACCGATGAAGCCGACACGAATTGGCGTTGTAGTCATAGAAGAGTCTCCTCAAATCTGAAAATGGTTGGCATTCATTAAAAGCTTTGCGGCATAGGATTTGCCCGAGAGCAGCAGTGTCAGGACGTGTTCACCAAGGCGACGAATTGCCTAAAAAGACCGTCGAGATGCGCAATGGCTCAGGCACCCACGCTAGAAAGGCTTGACCAGATCCTGCCTTTTCTGCTTCAGATATAGGGAATTGAAGGGACACTCCCTTGCATTATTTGATCTCAGGCTTGCCTAGTTTGATCATTCTTCCGCATAGATCCCGTGCAGCCATCAGGAGGCCCGATGCTCAAGCTCCAAAATTCCATGAACGGATTGCTCGACGATCTACGCATGCTTGTTGATGACATTCAATCAACAGCCCCAGCCACGCTGGCCAGCAGGCAGATCATCAACGGGGTCGAGTTGATCACCACAAGCACACCTCAGACCACTTTGTCCGATGTCTATGCCCCCATGGCCAGCATTGTGCTTCAGGGCAGCATGGAAGTATCCATCGGGCAAGCGCTGCTGCACTATGATCCGGGCACATGTTTTGTCGGTTCCATCGACCTGCCAATCACCAGTCGCATCACAACCGCCAGCGCGGAGCGCCCCTATCGGGCCATTCACGTGCAGCTGGAACGGGACAGTCTGGCAGATCTCATCGCCGAGGCGCTCGATCATGCCCCCGAACAGGGCAAATGCTATGCGCTCGGGCCCGCTTCGCCAGAGTTGCTGGAGGCTTGTTACCGCCTGCTACAGCTTCCGCTCAGACCGGAAGACGTGCCGGTAATGGGCCCGATGATCCGCAAGGAAATGCTCTATCGTCTGCTGCGTGGCCCACAGGCCGGTGCGATCCATCAGATCGTGTTGTCCGATCCCAAAATCCAGCAGGTCCGACGGGCACTGATATGGATAAGAGAGAATCTGGAAAAGAGCGTTCCGATTGCCGATATGGCAACCTGCGCAGGCATGAGCCAATCCTCTTTCAGACGCCATTTTCGGGTGGCGACGGGCATGAGTCCTCTGCAATATCAGAAGACACTGCGTTTGCAGGCAGCAAGGCGCGCCATTTTGGCTGGTACGGATGTCAGCCGGGCTGCCTTTGATGTGGGCTATGAAAGCCCGTCCCAGTTCAGCCGGGAATATTCCCGAACATTCGGCGTTGCGCCCTCGCGCGATCCAGGCTTTAGCAAGGACGCTCCCTGCCGCTAGAATACAAAATGGGGCAGAACTGCAGCTTGGCCTGTGCCTTGCACTGTTCCGCCCCACTTTTTCATACTAGATTGCCATGCTTGCCATTGGCCTGTTCAGCCTTGCATCAAGGCAGGTAAGCACCGCCGCAAACCGGATTGTAGGTGCCGGTTACATGGCCGCTCTTCTCATTGGCGAGAAAGCGGATCGTGTTGGCAACATCTTCCGGCGTTGCAATTTTTTGCGTCGGCGTGAAGTTACGGATCATTTCCTTGAACTCGTCCGGAGCATTCTTGGTAGCGTCGGTTTCGACAAGGCCCGGAGCCACGATGTTGGCGGTGATGCCGAGTGGGCCGAGTTCCTGCGCCAGATATTTGCAGAAGCTGTCCAGAGCGCCCTTGGCCGAACCATGCGCAATGAAACTGGGAGCCGGAGCTTCAGACAGAGTGCTTGAAATGAAGATCAGGCGGCCATAGCCTTTTTTCTGCATGGAAGGAATGGCGAATTTTGCAGCCTGATAGGACGCATGCATTTCGTCATTCAGCTTCTGGGCGAATTCTTCCCAGGTCTGCTCGATAAATGGCTTGGCCGTGAAGTTCATGTTGGCGTTGGAAACCAGAGCATCCACGCCACCGAACTCTGCTTCAATTTTGTCGAACATGCCCTTGAGCTGAGCATCATCGCGCACGTCTGCCTGCAAAGCCACGGCTTCGCCACTGGCACTCTTGATTTCTTCTACCAGAGCATCAGCAACGGCGGTGCTGTTCACATAGTTGATGAAAACCCGGTATCCGTCAGCCGCCAGAGCCTTTGACGCAGCTGCGCCAATGCCTCGAGCTCCTCCCGTTACCAGTGCATTGCGTTTTGTCATAGATCTTCTCCGATTGTCATGGTGAGTAAGCGTTCCGATTTCTCGGATTTGGGTCAGATAAGGTGAAAATGTGCAATCCTATGGGGCTGCGCCTCTCAAATTCGAAATGATTTGGGTCAGTGTTGCTTTCTGCGCGGCCAAAGCATCGGCCTGAAGCCCCTGCTCTGCATCATGCAAGACAGATCGGGCTATGTCTGAACAGCGCTCGACAAGGTCGCGAGCGCTCGGCGTCACGATCAGAACCTTCTTGCGATTGTCATCAGGATCTTTCGAGCGCATAACCCAACCACGCTTTTCGAGACCGGTTGTCAGGCGACTGACACTCGACTTGTCCAGATATAATTGCTCGCCAAGCTGGCCTTGCGACAAGGGTTCCATATTCATGAGGATGACGATCGCCCCCCATTGTTCTGCCGTCATGTCGATGCCGGCTGCGTGAAAACGGGATGCCAACAGATTGTTGAACAACCGGCTCGCCAGCCCGGTAAGATGGCCCATGGAATTCTTTATGTCATAAAGCTTCTGCATCTTTAGTTGTATATACAACCATATACTTTGTGTCAATGCGCGTCCAAATCAGTTTGGCCAGACTGCACCATTTGGCCAGTGTATGAAACGGGACTATTCAGGCTGCAAACAGGGCTAATGAAGCAGGCTCATGACTGTCAGTGAAAATGCCCGCATTAATTTCTCGCTCCAAGGCGCCACATAGCTAAGGGACAGACGGTCAAACGATCTGCCAAATGCGAAAACCAGCACAGAATAACCAGCCGCAGACGACAGATTGATAAGAATAAGAACGGAGGTTCCAATGGCTTGGACAACAGAACAATTACAAGCTTTTGCCAGAGCCGATGATTGCCGCATCGCCCCATTCCGCCAAGACGGGGTAACCTGCGGCACACCGACATTTATCTGGTCTGTTGTAGTGGAGGACGCGCTTTTCGTCCGAGCTTACAGCGGAACGAGATCCAGTTGGTATCAGGCTGCCTTACAACAAAAAGCAGGACAATTAACCCTCGCAGCCGCCGTTCATGACGTCAACTTTGACCCTGTCGAAGGCGAAATCAACGACAGAATTGATGAAGCCTACAAAGAAAAATATGCCCACAGCCGTTATCTCTCCTCAATGATTTCGGACAGGGCGCGAGCAGCAACCGTCAAGGTCACTCCCAAGACAGCCTCTCAGCAGGCCTGATCAGACATCTGTTGCTCTTCGGTGAGGGGATTTCCCCTCGCCCCAGATTTCCCAATTTTCCTGAACGAGCCGGAGCCTTGCTCCGGCTCGCTTTTCCCGGCGCATCTCTCGGGCTGCGTTCGGGCATCCTATTGACAGAAGAAAGGACTTTGAAATGAAAAAATTACTGGAAGGCAAAACTGCCATTGTTACAGGTGCAAGCAAGGGCATCGGCTTTGCCATTGCCGATCTTTATGCAGAAGAAGGTGCCAATGTGGTTTTGACGGCACGTGGCAAAGAAGGCCTCGACAAGGCCGTGAAAGCCATCAAGACCAAGGGCGGCCAGGCCATCGGTGTCATCGCTGACAATGCCGATCCGGAAGCGCCTGCTCGCGTCTTCAAGGAAGCCATCGACACCTTCGGTCAGGTTGACATCATGGTCAACAATGCTGGTGTTGGGGAAATGTTCGCCATTGAAAAAACCTCCACCGAGCATTTTGACGAAATCATGCAGATCAACCTTGCAGGCCCGTTCCGCTATTGTCGCGAAGCCGTCAATCATATGATGCCGCGCAATGAAGGCCGTATCATCAACGTTTCTTCTGTGAACGGTACCACACCGATCTGCGGCGTTGCCTACACCTCCACCAAGGGCGGCATCAACACCATGACGCTGAATATCGCGATGCGTCTTTCGGGCACCAAGATCCGCTGCAATGCCATTGCGCCGGGCGTAACAGACACCGACGCCGCCCGCGCATGGGCAGCCGGAGAACAGGAAGGCGGCGGCGAGATGCTGGAATTTTCAGATAAATACACCAACACCAGTGTGCCTTCCACCGAGCCGATCGATCAGGCCTATGCAGCGCTTTATCTCGCCTCGGAAATGGGCCGTGCCGTAACCGGACAGGTCATTCAGGTGGACAATGGTCAGTTCCTGTAAGGCCTCCACCTTTGCGAGCGCATCGCTTTAACATTGCCATCACACCGGGCCCCACGGGGCCCGGTTTTATTTTGCCTGATGCTTGCTGCCATATTCTGGCGTCTCCAACTCGCTCGCCCTTTATGCACAGATGAGAAATGCGCAAAGGAAAAGCCGGCAGGATTGGTTCCTACCGGCTTTTGATTTTTCACATTTGTCTTCTTTTCACGTTTGCGTACTTTTCACGTTTGCGTTCCGGCGGTTTATTCAAACCGGCCTTTTACGCCTACATGTCAGAAAGTTCAGCATCCGGGAAATCGACACCGCAGGTGACCTCTTTCCATTCCTCGAATGTCTGGCGCAGTTCTTCAACCCGTTCCATCGCCAGATTGTAGGCATAAGAGCCCATCAGCAGGCGCAGAGGTGGATTTTCGTTTCTGGATACATCGACAATCGCCTTGGCCAGACGTTCCGGATCACCGGGCTGATTGCCGGAATTGTCATGCTGCAAGCTGCGGACATAACCGGCGGTTTCGGCATAGTCGTCGATGGTGACTTTCGGATCGACCGAAGACCGACCGGCCCAATCGGTGCGGAAGCCTGATGGCTCGATCAGGGTAACCTTGATGCCTAGTGGCGCAACTTCCTTGGATAAGGCTTCGGAAATGGCTTCCACGGCAAATTTCGATGCGCAATAATAGCCAAGCGACGGGTGAGAGGTCAGGCCACCAATGGACGAGAAGTTGAAAATGTGCCCCGATCGACGCTTGCGCATGCCCGGCAGAACGCGACGGGTGAGAGCGGCAAGACCAAAGACGTTGGTGTCAAACTGGCGACGGATTTCGTCTTCTTCGCCCTCTTCGATGGCGGCGAAATATCCGTAACCCGCATTGTTAACCAGCACGTCGATCTGACCGAAATGGTCCTCAGCCTTGGTCACGGCAGCATCGATCTGGGCGCTGTCTGTCACATCGAGAGCCAGCGGCAGGGCAATCTTTTCGTTGCCTTCAACCAGATCGGCAATGCTTTCCAGCTTGCGCGCAGTCATTGCCACACGAATGCCTTGCGAGAGCAGCAGTTTGGCGATTTCGCGTCCAAAGCCGGTTGAGCAACCGGTGATGAACCAGACGGGATTCTGTTCAGCCATTGCAATATCTCCTTGTTAAATGGAACCAAGCACAAGCTCACGAAAGGAACACATAGCGTCTCTTTCGTGCGGCGCTTTTAAACATTTTTAAATGCCTGCCTTCAACTTGGCCTTTTTGGAGGCTCGTTTCATGAGCCAAACAGACATAGCATTCATGGGGTGGTTTCATAGATGAAGCGCAAAGTGGGAAGCAACACTTCGGTTCAAACCGAAGTCAGGGGGGGCTTTGACACATGAAAGAGCCTCATGACTGGCTGCGTCATGACGTGGATTTTCCCTTTGTCAGATCCCTGTAGACTACTGCCATTCAAGACCGTAAAGGCAGAGCAGAGGAGTTTTCACAATGGCAATATACCGACCAACCATTCCGGCGGCCCTTGGGCTTGCAGCCATACTCTTTGCTAGTCTGTTGCCTACCGGCCAAAGAAATGCATTTGCGGACGATGCGCATGCAGGGCCGTTACCCGTCGCGCAAGGCTTTTCGCTATCCGCTATGAAGGTGGAAATCACATCCGGCACCAACAGGGCCACCTTCCAGCTCTATGACACGCAAGCGGCGAAGGATTTTTACGCCCAACTGCCTCTGCAGCTGCCGCTCTCCAATTTCCGCAATGCGCAATGGATGTTCTACCCGCCGCACAAGCTGGAGGTTACGGATCGCGAGGCCTATCATGACGGCATCAAGGGGGAGTTGAGCTATTACGCCCCATGGGGTGATGTTTTCATGCTCTATGAGGATTTCTATGCGGGGGATGAAATGCACCGGCTCGGCATCGGCCTGTCCGGTATTGATCAGATCAAGCCTATGAATGGCACCATAACAGCGAAAAAACTGACGAACTAATCCGCATCAAGCCGGCCTGAGGGCAATGCTGAAGCTTCGGCTTGTTGATGGTGTTCGGCCACCTCTATCAGGCACTCAACAAGATAGCGGATGGGCGCGCTGGCCTCCACCGCTTCGCGCATATAGAGTTCAAGCGGGATGGAGCCTTGAGCCACCGGCCCGAGATCCAGAATAGCGACCTCTCCGCGCGCCAGCTCTTCCTTGATCTCTTCCTGCGGTATCCAGCCATAGCAATTGCCTTGCAGGATGGCGGCCTTGATGGCTGCCACACTCTCAACAATCCAGAACCGTCCCTCTTTGGGTGAAGCGGTTCCGGCGATCACCTCGTCTCCCTCCACAACAACCCTTGTATGACGCATCATGGCAGACCGCGTGGGTTTTCTCTGGATCAGGGGGTGGTCCGCGCGGGCCACCTGTAGGAAGCGGCTTTCATAGAGCCGGGCAATGCTGCGCAGATTGGGCGATGGCATGGAGATGGCCAGATCCCAATCTGCACCAGCTTCAGACACCACCGCACGACGTACATGCTCTTGCAGATCCACGCGATGGTCTGGATAGTGCCTCGAAAAATGCGACAGGGCCTCAAACAGCAAATGCGAGGGGAACAGACTGTCTACATTCAGGCTGAGCCGTTGGGAAAACTCCGCGTCCCGGCTGCGCACCTGCGCTTCCAATTCTATGAAATCTTCAATCAGGGGCACTGCTGTATCGAGCAATTCACGGCCAAGAGCGGTTAGCACAGCTCTGCGCCCGTCTGCCCTCATCAGCTCAGCCCCCAGGCTCTGTTGTAATTTGTTGACCGTATAACTGATGGAGGAGGGGCTGCGATTGAGGGCTTCTGCGGCCAAGGCAAAAGAGCCTGACTGCACCACGACCTGGAGAACACTCCATTGTTCTATCGTCGTTCTGGGAATTTGCATAAATCTACAGCGCCCTTCCTTGACATTTATGCCCAATTAAACTGATTTTCTGTTCAATTACCGCGAATATTAGCATTATTCATTCGAAAAATACATTGTTATAGTGCCCTCAACACCCGAAGCCGAATTCCCGTTTCCCTTTTTTGGAGACAATCCGATGTCCCTGCGTTTTCTAGGTCTTTCCCTTGTGCTCATGGCGAGCACCGCCCTGCCTGCGACGGCACAATCTGATAGCATGGCAAGCCAATGCGAAGCACTGTCAGGGCTGAGCATGCGCAATGTCCGCATTGATACAGCGTCCCTTCAGCAGGCCGGAGAATTGCCTGCCGACCCCAACTCGGCCATGACCGGCGGTTCTCCGCGCGCGCTCGCAGTTGGCACTCACTGCCTTGTGGAAGGCAAGATCGAAGATCGCGCCGGTGTTGACGGGCAATATGGCATCCGCTTCCAATTCCGCGCTCCGGTTGACTGGAATGGCCGTTTCCTGTTTCAGGGCGGCGGTGGCATGGATGGCTTCATTGCTCCGGCAATCGGCTCCGTTCCGGTGAATACCACCACAGCCACCCCTGCCCTTACCCGCGGCTACGCGGTGATCAGCATGGATGGCGGCCATAACGGACGAGACGCCTCCTTTGCGCAAGACCAGCAAGCACGGCTTGATCTCGGCTTTGCTTCCATCGGCAAGGTGACCAATGTGGCCAAGGCGCTGATCGGTGATTTTTACGGCAACGAGCCCGAGCAATCGGTCTTCATGGGGTGTTCGAACGGAGGGCGCGAAGCCTTGATGGCAGCCCAACGCTTCCCGCTAGAATTTGATGGCGTGGTGGCAGGCAACCCCGGCTTTCACCTTTCCCATGCACCGCTCGCGGAACTTTGGGATGTGAAGCATCTCATGGCCATCGCTCCGGAAGAGAATGGCGCGAGAATTCTGGCAAAGGCCCTGACGCAAGAGGATCTTGATCTGGTTTCCGAAGCCGTGCTTGATGCCTGTGATGATCTGGACGGCCTCAAAGACGGCCTGATCAATGCCTACAAAAGCTGTACGTTCGATCTGGAGAGCCTGCGCGGCAAGCTTGAAGACAAGAAGCTGGACGCACTAAAGACCATCATGGCCGGACCGGTGGATGCGGATGGCCAATCGGTTTATAGCGATTGGCCAGTGGATGCGGGCATCAACGCGCCGGGCTGGCGTGCCTGGAAGCTCGGCACCTCCGAGACTGGCCAGTCAAACGCACTCAATGTGGTGCTTGGCATGGCCTCCTTCTCACAGCTCTTCCTGACACCGCCAACACCAAATGTTGATCTGACGACACTCGATTTTGGCGCAGCCGAACAGGCTGTCCGTGAGGTTGGCGGTTATTTTGATGCCAATTCCACCTTCATGACCACCTATGCCCAACGCGGCAGCAAACTGCTGGTTTTCCATGGCATGTCCGATCCGGTCTTCTCGGCCAGCGATCTGATGCGCTGGTATGAAAAGGCCGAAGCCAACACCGGCGACAAGGATTTCTCACGCCTGTTCATGGTACCCGGCATGACCCATTGCGGCGGCGGTCCGGCTCTGGACGATTTCGACCCGCTGACGGTGATGGAAAAATGGATGGATAGCAACGAAGCTCCTGAACAGATGGCCGCGAGGGGCAAGAGCTTTAAAGGCACCACCCAACCAATCTGCGCCTACCCGCAAGAAGCCCACTATGAAGGGGGAGACCCAACCAAAATCGACAGCTACAGCTGTCAATAGTCAAGGATAAGAAACCAAAATAATAATAATAACAATCCTATAGACACCGGCCCCGAGTTTTCTCGCGGTCGGTGCTTTTTTATGACTGCTAACGCCCCCCCAGCAAAGCCGGAATTGTTGCACCGGCTTCATGAGTGAGTTGAGCAACTCGTGAATTGCGCCAAGGGCAGAATATCGGCATCCTGCATAAAGCATGCCCCAATCAGGAGAGACGTCTTGACCGCTTCATCGATCAGTTTCATTTCCCGCAATGGCTCGGCGCTTGGCATCGGCTTTGCGATGATGCTCGCACTTACCGCACCATCAATGGCCCTGCCAGCATCTGCAGAAGGCGCCCGCGTGCGTTTTATCCTTGCTAATACGACGCTAACAGCGACGCTGGAAGACAACTCCGCCAGCCGGGATTTTCTGGCCATGCTGCCTGTCGACGTGACACTGGAAGACTATGCCAGCAACGAAAAGATCTTCTATCCGGAAGAAAAGCTATCTACGACGGATGTGCCAGACGGGATAGACCCTGAGCCGGGGGATATCACCTATTATGCCCCGTGGGGGGATGTGGCGCTTTTCTATCGCGATTTCCGTTATTCAGCAGGGCTTGTCAGGCTGGGGCGATTTGATGAAGGGGCGATAAAGGCGCTTTCAAAATCCGGATCGCTCAAGGCCCGCATTGAGGCAATCAAGTAATAGCCAGATCTTGAAAGTGAATAAAGCCGCAGGAGTGGTCCTGCGGCGTATTCATCAAGAGCTAAGATCCCTATGATCAGGCCCCTAGCCCCTTATGCTATCGCACTCAAGCTCTCAGTCAGCCTTGGCGAGCGTTACCGAGATACTGCGGGGTAGCGCGTCGAGACGCGAAAGCGGATCCGAAATCCTGCCGAATTTTACCAGCGGTCCGCTGTCTCCTGACTGCTCCTCACCACCATAGAGAATGGTGAACCAGTTGGCGCCCGGTCCGAACGCAATATCGCCATTTTTCCAACCGGTCGTGGCGTCGCTTTCCTTATAGGCAAGGCCTTCAGGCATCACACCGCAAAAATCGAACTCATAGCCTTGCAGCTGCAGTGTAAGCGGCAATCTATCCAACAGATCCTTGGCAGTTTTGCTGTCGTTGAGTACGGCGTTGATGACCGTTCCCTTGATAGTCAGTGTTATTCTAGTCTCAGTAGCCATTGCTTTTGTCTTGCCTTCTTCAGCTTTGGCACCAGATGTGCCAACGCTCGCTATCACCAACATGGCAAAGAGGCTCCTTTGGAGGAGCCTCAGAGCTGTTATCGGGGTTGGTATCGTCATCACAAAGCCAATCAGGCTTCACGCATATCGATGACGAAGCGGAATTTCACATCCTTATCGATCACGCGGGAAATGGCCTCGGTGATCTGGTTTGGCTTGATGATCTCCACGTCTGGCTGAACATTGTGGCTGGCGCAGTAATTGACCAGTTCCTGTGTTTCCGCCATACCGCCAATCATGGAGCCAGCAAGGCTCTTGCGGCCAAAACCCATCATCATGCCCGAGAGACCATCGATCTGTGCCAACTGTCCAACATTGACGAGGGTCGCATCAAGCTTCAGCAGGTTGATGAACTGCTGCATGTCGAAGGCATAGGGCACGGCGGCGATCATCAGATCGAAGCTGTTCATCATGCCGCGCATGGTGTCCGCATCGCTGGCCAGCACCGGCGTGGCACCCATGGCCTTGATGAGCGGCATTTTATATTCAGAGGTGGTGAAAGCAGTGACGTCTGCGCCGCGGGCCACGCCCAGCTTGACTGCCATATGACCGAGACCACCGATGCCGACCACACCAACGCGCTGGCCTTTTTCAAGTTTCCAGAACTGCATCGGGGAATAGGTTGTGATACCGGCGCACATCAGAGGGGCTGCGCGGGACAGATCCAGATTATCCGGTACATTGACCACAAAATGATCCTTGACCACGATCTTGCGGGAATAGCCACCATAGGTCAGACCGCCGGAGACCTTGTCTTCTGCGCCATAGGTCCATGTGGTGCCATTCAGGCAGTTCTGCTCGCGATCATTGAGGCAGTTCTCGCACTCGCCGCAGGAATCCACCATGCAGCCAACGCCACCGATGTCGCCAACCTTGAAGCGGGTCACGTTGCTGCCCACGGCCGTTACGCGGCCAATGATCTCATGGCCAGGCACCAGCGGGAACGGACCGGCACGCCCCCAGTCGCCATTGATGGTATGGATATCGGAATGGCAGATGCCAGCGAACATGACATCCATTTTCACATCGTTCGGTCCAACAGCGCGACGGGTGATGGACATGGCTTTGGCCGGACCGTGTGCCTTGTTAAAGGCAAAGGCCTCGACGGATTCCGCTGCCATGGGATCTGCACCTTGCGCCATGGCGCTACCCGCTGAAAAGACCGAGCCGAACGCGGCACCGGCGGCCAGACCGGCTCCGCCAATCATGATATCGCGGCGTCCGTGGTCAATTACCTCGGAGTGATCGTGCACATGGCCATTCTTGCATTTTTCACACATCGTATATCCTCATGAGTATCAGTAGAAAAATAATTTGGCCTATCGGCCCTTATTGCATCAAAGGGGATGGGAGAGCCCAACGCGTTACATCAGATGCAGGGTTACTTTCATCGGGCGAAAGTCGACGCACCTTTCCCTGCATAAAGACAAGTCTAGTCAGAAAGGCCGGATGCGTTAATATACCGATATCTCATCTGACTTATTGGTGCGGTTCATGAAAGAATCTGCTCTCCTGATCATCGCGAGTCTAGGTTGGCATAGATTTACGCGCAGACCGGCGGTCCAGCAAAAGCATGACAAGAAGCCCCAGCACACTGAAACCCGTTGTCGCCAGTACGGCTTCTTGCCAGCCAAGAGACAGGGCGTACGGGCCGGCATTAGATATAAGCACAGCACTGACGGTAATGCCGATGGCAGAGCCAAGATAACGCGCAGTATTGTTGGCCGCCGACCCCATTGCCACCCGCTCGACCGGCACGCTTTCCACGGCGGCATGTCCGAGCGAGGCGTTGAGAATCCCATTGGCCACACCGGAAACGAAAAGCCCGGGCAACGCGATGGGCCAGATATAATCGCCACTCATCAGCAACAGCAGCAACTGTCCGAAGATGCACCCCACCATGCCCAGCACCACTCGATTGCGAGCGGAAAGACTGCGAGGCAGATATTGCGCGGCCAGCGCGGCGACTACTGTGATGGCAGACCAAGCAAGAAGTATGGTAGCTGCAAACAGAGGCCTGATCCCCAAGCTGCGCTCCAATACCGTGGGCACCATGGTCATGATGGAAAGCACACCGGCACCCGAGGCGAAGGCGGCCAGCGTTGCACCAACAAAGTCGGCCCGCCTAAAAAGGTCCAACTGAATGATTGGATTGCGTACCCGCAGCTCCAGAAAACAGAATGCGATAATCAGCACGGCGCTCGCGAGCAACATTAGGACCGGTTCGGCAGAGATGCCCATTCTGAGCTGTGTCAGTGCGGAAAGAAGAAAGGCCATACCAGCCATCATCAGGATACTGCCCAGCAGATCGATCCGCTCGGGAATGCGTTCGCTTTTCGGCAAGGGCTTGAGAGAGGCCAGAGCCAGTGCACCAGACGCAATCGCGGCAACCCACTGAATGGCCTGCCAGCCACCAAGGGACAGGCAGATGGAGGCCAGAATCGGTCCAATGGCGACACCACTGCCCAGAGATGCGGCCCAGATGGCCGTTGCGCGAGCGCGCTCCTCACCATGATAAACCTGCCCGAGCAGCCCGAGGCCGCAGGCCATTACTCCGGCATTGCCCAACCCCTGCACCACGCGCGCCAGGATAAGCACCAGTCCGCTTTCAGCCAACGCCGCCACGATAGATGCGACCACTGTTATCAGCAGCCCGCCGAGAAAGACCTTCTTGCGCCCATAGGTATCGCCCAATGCGCCAGAGGTGAGCAAGCCGACGGCGCAGCCCAGTGGCATGCCGCTCATGATCCACGCGATCTCACCGGCAGTAAGACGCAAGTCCTGGGTCACGGCGTTGATTGTCGTCAAGGGTATGGTGAAGATAATCAGTGACAGCGCGGTTGAAATGGCGACGAGCGTCAGCGTTACCGCCCGCGCATCACGCTCTGGAGAAGTGGGCATGGGCAATCCTTGAATGAGTCATGGGTGCGTTTGCAAACGCATAAAAATAGACAAACTGATCGGATCGGGCCTTAGCCGCCACTTATGCGGTGATGCATCCACACTGCATCATAGTCGAGGGTTTCCACGCCCAACAACTCAAGAGGCCGGCCCTGCAACTGACCCTGATAATCATAAATCGAGGGAATTCCCGACTGGCCGTCCAGCACCGGCATAACCAATGTGCTGGTTTCGTCAATCAGCCCCTGCTCCAGAAAGGCCCCATTTAGCATGCCTCCTCCCTCAAGTAGCAACGCCTTGACATCGAAGGCAACGCCGATCCGCTCAATCGCACTGGCAATATTGTTGCCTTCCGGTCCGGCAAAGAAGACCGAAACGCCTCTTTCAACCAGATAGGCCACATGCTCTTTGCCAACATGATCCGAGAGGACAAGCACCAGATGGCTGCCTTCCACGTCATCCGTCTCGGGCATCAGCTTGCCCTTGCGATCAAAGCAAATGGCAAGGCTCCGCCCTCTGGAGGCGCCGAGATGGTCGCTGGCGGTGATGGCACCATTGTCTTGCGGACCGGAATCCAGATGCGCTTCTGCGGCGGGCACAAAGCTCGCCATGGTGGTTCGCCCCACGATCCAGCCATCAGTATCCAGCCGATCGGCAATCTCTTCATAAAGATCAAGTGCTGTCTCGGGCAATCCGTTCCAGCGTTCGGTCAAAAGGCGCCCGTCAAGGGACGCAACCATGTGGCATATGATGCGGGGTCTTGGCATAGCGAGTCAGTCCTTGCATTCTTAATTGGTCTTGTTGGCTTCTTATCGACCGGCGCGCCCATAAGCGTTCAACTGTTTGTGATCGAGATAATGCTTCCCGCGTAAAAATACTATCCCGGCAAGTGTAAATGCCATCATGAGCAGGAATAATAAATTAGCCGCAAAGGGCGGATTTCGCGCATCAACAAGCAAAAGCGCTGTAGTATAATGCCCTTATGTTTGCGTCCATAGCCGAAACATTGCCAAACTTTCATGAACCTTGGTCATTATTGCTTTTAGTCTGTCCCTCTTACTCTTTGCGGCGGGTTGCTTTTCAATTGCCCAAGCCAAAGCTTGCTCAAAGCCGAACCAACGAGGGACCATTGAAAGTATATCCTGTAGCAGCCCTGTTCATCGGATTGACGATGAGCACACCACTCCTTGCCCAGTCAGCCGCATCTGACCATGTCGCCCTGCCTCCGGATTATAAGAGTGGAATTCATTTCTCGACCTTCAAGCGAGGAGGCATCACCGAGGAGCTGTTCACCGCGCAAGAGGCAATAGATGCAGCCAACGCCGGAGAGCCCTTTCCAGAAGGCACAGTCGTCACCATGGAAGATTTTCGCGAAGGGTCTCTTTATCGCATTCTGGTGATGGAAAAGCGCGCCGAATGGGAAAGCCAATCGCTTCCGGGCGGCTGGCGCTTCGGTGTCTATTGGCCCGATGGCCAGCCAAACCTGTCGGAAGATTTGCAGCGTTGTGAATCCTGCCATGCCAGCGCAGAAGACCGCGATTTTGTTTTCCGCCATGGCGACATGCTGGATGACTAAGCCCTCCTTCCGGGCTTCACCGAACAACCTTGCTCCAAATGCATTGGCCGGTGCTTTTCCAAGCGACCGGCCAAGCGCGTCTTGCCATCATTGCGTCAGAGCGATCCTGTCACCAGACACGAAAGAACGGTGGGCTTACTTGCCTTCATAGTCTTTATCAGAGACTTTTTCCATCCATGTAACCGGGCTGCCATCAATGCTTTCCTGAACGGCAATATGGCTCATGGCGGTTTCCGGAGAGGCCCCGTGCCAGTGCTTTTCGCCAGCAGGGAACCAGACGACATCGCCCTGCGTCACTTCTTCGATTTCGCCGCCTTCGCGCTGAACGCGCCCACGACCGAAGGTGATGATAATAGTCTGACCTGCCGGATGGGTGTGCCATGCGGTACGAGCGCCCGGCTCGAAGGTTACATGAGAACCACCCGTGCGGCCCGGCTCTTCCGCCTGAAAAAGCGGATCGACGCGAACCGTTCCGGTGAACCAATCTTCAGGCCCAGCAAATGATGGGGCACTACCGCCACGAATAACTTTCATAGCTTTATCCTTTCCTTGTGTTTCAATATCTGTATTTCAATGTCAAAAAGGAAAAGCATGCAGGCTCACGGCTGCAGCTTTTCGAAATGATAGGTAAAAGCTTCTCCGCCCGGATGCTCATAAGCCAAAACGGCGGTCACCATAGCGAAGGGCTCAACAAAGCGCCCATTCTTCAGCCCCCCAAGATCAACCGGATCAAAGCCGACCTCCAAGATCAGCTGCCTGGCGATTTGCTTGGCACCAGCATCGTCGCCATACAGCATGTGCTGGGGCCGTTTGCCCTCTTCACGCTTTGCAAAGACCACCGGCAGGCTCTCTGATGGGCTTGTGTTGAAGGCTGAAACCCATCGGGCTTTCGGACGGGCTGCGGCAAGTTGTTCCGCGCCAGACGTCGTTGTGCCCAACACCAGATTTTCATTGTCTTGGTCGAGTGGTACGCAGCAGTTGAGGACAATCTTGCCTTCCAGAGACCCTGCTTTTGCCAAAACATCTTCTATATGAGACCAATGCACAGCCAGCAGAACAAGTTCCGCTTCTTGAACAATATTTGTCACAGCCCCCCAACTGGCGTTCAGTTCCTGGGCCAGTTTTTGCAGCTTTTGCTCATCCCGGCTAAAGGAGAAGGCAACCTGATGGCCGCATTGCGCCCAGATGCGTCCGAGGGCTTCGCCCATATTGCCCGTCCCCACGATGGCAATTTTCATTTTATGGCTCTCCTTTCACGCTGAGAAGCTGACACTATTGCCAGCCTTTCTCTTGGATCAGACGATCAGCAAAGGGCAGGAGTGCCTCCACCCTTTGCCGGTCTTTCCAGTTTAGTCTGCGCGGGACTCAAATACATCCTTGGCGACAGGCATTGCGGAGAAGACTTTCGGCCAACCCGCATAGAAGGCGAGATGGGAAAGAACCGCGCCGGCCTCATCCTTTGAGAGGCCATTATCCATTGCTTTGTTAAGATGGAAAGTCATCTGTTCAGGCTGGCCAGCTGCAATAAGAGCTGCCACGGTGATCAGGCTGCGGTCACGTGGCTCAAGGCCCGGGCGAAGCCAGAGGTCAAGGAACAGGAGCTGTTCTGTATCACGAACGACACCGGGGCTGACATTGCCATAGGTGCTGGAGACAAAATTCTGACGGTTGGCTTCCGCCTCTTCATCCAGCGGCAACAGCTCGGGATCAACCGGAGCCAGATCGTCGACCGAAATGCCGCGAGCCTCGAAAACCGGGGCAGCGGCTTGAGCGGCGGCAGTGGCATTGCCCCATCCGGTATAGAAAGCAAGATGGGTGATGGTTTCGGAAATCTCGAGCGGCTTCACACCGGAATCCAGAGCCAGCTCGATAAATTTGTCCAACCCTTCGGTTTCATGACGGGTGAGCAGAGCAGCGAAGGTCACCAGCGAGCGGTCACGGGCAGAGAGAACCTCATCCTGCCAAACTTTGCCGACGAGATCGTCCATGGCATAGGACTGCAGTGCGGGCGAAACTCGGGCAACAGCACCGGGAATGGTCTTGGCTGCATCTTCGGCCAATGCGCCGCCGGACATCAAAGCGAGGGCTGAGGCGGCTAGCATGGTCTTGACTGTCTTCATGGAAATATCTCCTTGGGATCTGACAAAGGTGATCGAAGTTACCCGTTAGATCTGGTTCAGAAAGCCATGAAATTAATAGCCTCATCGCCAAAGACAGTCATGAGAGAGATTGATCAATCGCTGAAACGCTTTTCATCAACCCCTTTCCCGCAAGGCATCAAGGACCACCTGAAAGGCCGATGAAGTTCTCAGGCGGCTGGGGTAATAAAGATGGAATCCATCGAAATAGGGCGAATAGTCTCCAAGGCACATCTTGAGACGCCCCTCGGCAAGATCCTTCTCGACCAGCCTTTCGGGCACCAGAGCCAGCCCGTGCCCGTCAAGCACAGCGCGGTAGATCGTCATGATAGTGTCAAAACAGAGCTGCCCGGTTACCTTGACACGGATCTCCCGCTTGTCCTTGTCTTCAAATTCCCACGCATAGAGCGCTCCATGGGTCGACAGACGCAAATTGATGCATTCATGCTCGCTGAGATCGTTAGGGGTTTCAGGCTCTCCATGCTCGGCGAAATAGCCCGGCGTGCCGATGCAGACCATGCGCTCATCAGGGCCGATGCGCATGGAAATCATGCCATCACTGACCTGATCGCCATAGCGCACCCCTGCATCACACTGGGCAGAGGCCAGATCGGTGTAACCATAGTCATTGACGAATTCGACCCGAACGGCAGGATAGTTTTTGATGACCGGCGCGATCTTGGGCCAGAGCAATGTCTCGATGGTATAGTCCGTGGCGACGATCCGCACGGTTCCCGTTGGCGTGGACTGGTTTTCCGTCAGCGCGACCAGCCGCTCTTCGATGGTTTCAAGAGCCGGAGACAGGGTCGCCAGCAGATCTTCGCCCTCGATTGTGGGCGCCACGGAACGGGTGGTTCTGGTTAGAAGACGCAGGCCGAGACGTTTTTCAAGTGCTTTGATGGTATGGCTCAGTGCTGATTGAGACACATTGAGGCGAGCGGCTGCGCGCGTGAAGCTGCGCTCTTCGGCGACTGCCATCAGGGCAATCAGATCATTGATATTTTCTCTAAGCAACAGCGATAGATCGCGTTGGCTACTGAAATCGCCCGTTTCTGGCATCGTGAAATATCCCTTGTGAAAGGCAGTTTGCCCATGGTGCCGTCAGAAGACTGGCTTGGGAGGAAAGTCGGCAACCATTTTGGCCTTCTTATGAATCTACCAGCTTCATATCACCGTATAATGCAGTATAATGGAATTCTATGATGAATTGAATTCATAAGACTAATGAAAAGAGACAGCAAGCGCCTGACACCTGTCAGGCGGGCCGAGCGATAGCATCGAACGGATTATTCTGAGATTTCAGACAATCAATGATCCTCGTTCATGAATGCTATCAATCATCCCCTCTTAGTCATGAAGGCCTAAGCGCTTATACTATCCTCAGACCAAGACCACGCCCAAGGGCAATCAATCTGGCCGGATCATTTGTCCGCCTCCCCTTGAGCGCCTCAATTGAAAGAAAGAAGCACGTCATGTCCACCAAAGCAGGAACAAAAATCCTTATCACGGTTGGCGCTGAAACTGTAACAGCTGTTCTGGATGACACGCCCTCAGGACGTGATTTTGCAGCGATGATGCCGCTCGAGCTGTCGCTGAGCGATTATAGTCGCACCGAAAAAGTAGCCGACCTGCCCGGAAAGCTGAGCACGGACGGAGCGCCGCGCAGCTATGCGGCATCCATCGGCGATATCACCTACTATGCCCCATGGGGCAATCTGGCGATCTTTTATAAATCTTTCCCCAGTGCCAGCGGATTGGTGCGTCTGGGCAAGATTGACGGCAGCATGAATCTGCTGCTCAAGAACGGCACCTTCAAGGCCCGTCTGGAAATCGCCGGCTAACGGATCAACAAGGAGGGAAGACTAATGACAGAGCGTATTAAAGACAAAGTTATCGTCATCACAGGCGCGTCCAGTGGCATGGGCGAAGCCACGGCAAAATCCCTTGCGGCGCAAGGTGCCAAGGTTGTTGTGGGCGCACGCCGCGCCGATCGCCTTGAAAAGCTGGTTGCCGATATCACCGACGCAGGCGGCAGCGCAACCGCTGTTGCCACCGACGTGACCAAACTGGATGATGTGAAGACTCTGGTCGACACAGCCGTCAAGACCTATGGCAAGATCGACGTCATCTTCAACAATGCCGGCCTGATGCCGCTTTCTCCGCTGGAGAGCCAGAAGATCGACGAATGGGACCAGATGATCGACGTGAACCTGAAGGGCACCCTTTATGGTATCGCGGCCGCCCTGCCCTATTTCAAGGAGCAGAAATCTGGTCAGGTGATCAACGTGTCTTCCGTTTATGGCCATATCAGTGTGGCCAATGGCGCAGTCTATTGTGCCACCAAGCACGCCGTGCGTTCGCTTTCCGAAAGCCTGCGCAAGGAAGTCAAACCGTATGACATCCGCGTAACGGTGATTTCTCCAGGTGCCGTTAACACCGAACTGACACAGCATATTTCCGAGCCGGGTCTTGGAGATGCCGTGCGTGATATCGTGGGCGAAATCGGCGTTCCGGCCAGCACCATGGCCGACATGGTTTCCTTCGCCATTTCGCAGCCAGCCAATGTCGATGTCAGCGAAATTCTGTTCCGCCCGACGGTTCAGCCTGAATAAGATTTTCTCCCTGCTCTTGCCTGAAGGCAACAGAGGGCGAGACAGGAAAACAGGCCAAGCAGTCTAGCCCTGATGCCTTTTCAAGGCCTCGGGGTTTTTCTTTGTCTGCTTGGCCAGACCGCCTCTTAGAAAAGGAGGCTGTTCACAATTACGTTACCGAACTCATGATTAAGGCTTCATTCATGAAATTTGATCATGGGAGTTAGCAAAGTGTGGGTCATTAATTCAAGAGGTGCTTGCTCCTATCTTCTAAGGGCAGCTGGCGTGAAAGCCACACCAGTTGTCTGACGACGGAAGAGTGCTTGGGCAGAGCATCCATCCGCCGTCGGAGGCCTGGCCTCAGACAACGGCGACGAGAAGATCGCCTTGCTGGCGCATTATCACCAACAAGGAGACCACCCTATGTTCAAGAAAACAGCCATTACCCTCACAGCCCTTTTGCTCAGCACCGGTGCGTTCGCCCAAGGCATGGAGAAATTCTCCGGTAGCGACCGCAAGGGCATGATTGCTCCGAAAGAGAATTTCACCGGCACGGCTTATGTTGAAATGATTTTTAGCAACGAAGACCCGTTCGTCGTCAATGCAGGCAAGGTAACCTTCCTGCCAAATGCACGTTCCAACTGGCACACCCATCCAGCAGGCCAGATGCTTGTTGTCACCGAAGGCCGTGGCTGGGTTCAGGAAGAAGGCAAAGAACGCCTTGTGATGGAAGCCGGTGACGTTATCTGGTGCCCACCGGATGTCAAACACTGGCATGGAGCGACCGATTCCAGTTCCGTGACCCATTATGCCATCCAGCAATTCGAGGAAGGCAAGAATGTCAACTGGATGGATGCCGTGACCGATGACCAGTATAATCCTGAAGCAGCTAACTAAAGCTTTTCGGCTGGCGCTTCCCCGGGTGCGCTATTGCTGAGCAATCCGCTTTTAAGACACCGCATTGGCACGGCCTTTGCGGTGTCTTTATATTCAGCCCTTCCCCACCCTTCGCCCGAGCGCCTGCGGGCCATCTATAGATGGGCAGTTCGATGAGGCAGTTCGATGAGGCAGATCACAAAAGATTGATGAACTGCATTCATATTTGGTTGTTCTTCCAGACACCTACACGGGCATTCGGATCTGTCCTAAATTCGCAGCATACCAACCCTTGGACCCAGGCGCTGAAGCGGAGCGGTCAATGAGGACCACCCAAGCATAGACACCGAGCAACTGGCCCGGCCAAGCACCCCGCAAGGCTTCCATTGTCAATTGCAGCTTCAGTCGCAAACAAGAAACCAGATCCGTAATGACAAGCAAGATCACGACAAAAAACAGAATTGAAGACCGTTTCTATGAGGGCGAACGCCCCCTTTATGCCCTTGGCGAAACCGAACTCGACCATGTCCGCTTCTACCCTGGAGAATCTCCCCTCAAGCATAGCCATGACATCGTGATCCGCGGGTGCGACTTCATGGGCAAATATCCTCTCTGGCACAGCGAACGGGTGTTGATCGAGGATAGCCTGTTTACCGTTTATGCCCGCGCGGCCATCTGGTACACACAGGACCTGACCATGCGCAACTGCACCATTGAAGCACCCAAGATGTTCCGCCGGGTCTCCCATCTCACCATCGAAAACACCTGTTTCCCCAATGCCGGAGAAACGCTTTGGACCTGCGATCACATCACCCTCGACAATTTGACGCTGAAGGGTGCGGACTATGTCTTCATGAATTGCGAAGAGATCAAGATCGACGCCATGACGTTGCAAGGCAATTATTCCTTTCAGGACGCCAAGAATGTCACTATCCGCAATTCCCATCTTGCCTCCAAGGATGCGTTCTGGGGCGCAGAAAATGTGACGGTCTATGACAGTGTAATCGAAGGGGAATATCTCGGCTGGCACTCGAAGAATCTGCGTCTGGTTAATTGCACCATTCGTGGCGAGCAACCGCTTTGCTATGCGCAGGATCTGGTGATGGAAAATTGCCGTATGGAAGACACGGATCTATGCTTTGAATATGCCACGCTCAAGGCCGACATCAAGACCGATATCATCAGCATCAAGAATCCCAAGGGTGGTAGCATCAAGGCGCGCAGCATCGGCGAGATCATCATCGATGAGAATTGCATCACTCCGGGGGCCTGCACCATCGAAACCGAGCTTCAGGATGTAGCGTAAGCCATGACCTCGCAATTTGATGTCATCATTCCCAGACGCGGCAGCGGATCTTACAAGTGGGACAGCTCGGATGATCTCCAAAGCCTACCCATGTGGGTAGCGGATATGGACTTCCGCACGGCACCAGCCATCATCGAAGCGCTTTCCGACCGCGTCGCCCACGGGGTATTCGGTTATACCAAGGTGCCCGATGCCTATTATGAGGCTCTGGGCTCCTGGTTTGCCAACCGTCACGGGTTCCAGATCGAGCGTGACTGGGTGATCTACACATCGGGTGTGGTTCCGGCCATCTCGGCGATCCTCAAGGCCCTGACGCGACCGGGCGAACGCGTACTGATCCAGACGCCGGTCTATAACTGCTTTTACTCTTCCATCGCCAATATGGGCTGCATTCCTTTGGAAAATGTCCTCATTGCAGGTGAAGACGGACACTATGGCATCGACTTTGAGGATCTGGAAGCCAAGGCCGCCGAACCGGATGTGCATGTGATGCTTTTATGCAATCCACATAATCCGGTGGGGCGCAGTTGGCGCGTGGAGGAACTCAGCCGCATCGGAGACATTTGCTTACGGCATGGCGTAACCGTGGTAAGTGACGAGATCCACTGCGATCTGACCTTCCCCGACCATACGCACCACCCCTTCGCCACCATCAAGCAGGAATTCCTGGCAGCATCTGTGACATGCATTTCGCCCAGCAAGGCCTTCAATATTGCCGGGTTGCAGATCGCCAATATTGTTGTGACAGATGAAGAGCTGCGCAGCCGCATCGGCAAGGCGATCAATATTCACGAGGTTTGCGACGTCAATCCCTTCGGCGTAGCTGCCCTGATCGCTGCCTATCGTGAAGGCGGCAGCTGGCTTGATGAATTGCGAGGCTACCTGCAGGCAAATTACCAGACCGTTTCGGACTTCATCGCAAGCAATATGCCGACCTTACGCCTGACACAACAGGAGGCCACCTATCTGGCCTGGATCGACTGCCGTGCGCTTTCCCTTTCCTCCGACGCTATCGAGGCACGACTCGCCACGGAGGGCCACCTGTTGGTCAACAGTGGCACCCTCTATGGCGCAGCAGGAGAAGGCTACATCCGGCTCAACATGGCCTGTCCGCGCGCTCAATTGCTTGATGGCCTTGAACGCATGCAGACGGTTCTGACCCAATAGCCACATAACCTATGGCCCGCTTCCATGTTATTCGGGCCAATGATCCACAAGAAGAGCAGGCAGTCGCCCCGCCCTTCTGATAGCAGAAACTCAAGGGGCCTTGTGCCCCTTTCTTTTTGCCCGTAGCGCAATCCGTAGGCTCAAATCTCCCGTTGGCTGCGGTCAAGCTCCCTTCCCGTGCCCCGCGTCAGGCCCCCGACGCATGAACCCGGCAGCGTGATCCGCATGTGAGCCATTTCTAACAAGTGAATGAAATTTTCTTTCTTCTTGCCAAAAAATGCCGGTTTTGTAATATTGACACCGGTCTCAATAGCAGATTAGTTACAAGACATCATATAATGTCACTAAGGATTTCGGTATGAACGATCAAGTCAAGAACTACGGTCTGGAAGAAGCGATCGCTGCGGTTGCTGCGCGCGGCACCATCCGTGAAATCTATTTTGTAGCATGTGGCGGGTCCTATGCTCTTTTGCAGGAAGGCCAGTATGTCGTTGACCGCGAGGCCAAATCCATCGCCTCTTATGGCTATAGCTCTGCCGAGTTCCTTTCGCGGGCGCCTGTGCGCCTTGGCAAGGACTCGCTGGTCATCACCTGCTCCCATTCCGGTAACACGCCAGAAACCGTCGCAGCCACCGAATATGCCCGCAAGGCTGGCGCGCTGACCATCTCGCTGACCAATCTGGCAGACTCGCCTCTGGACAAGGCAACCGAGAACACCGTCTTTTATGAATGGGACCCGCTGGCGGTAACCAGCAAGCACAATTCGGTGATGCTGCTGCTGTTGGTCTTCGGCATTCTCGACAAGCTGGAAGGCAACAGCAAATATGCGCTGGTCAGCAAGGCTGTGCCCGCTCTGCATGACATGGGCGAAAAGCTGAAGGAAAAATACGCCGCCGCGGCGTCCGAGTTTGGGGAATCCCACAAGCGCGAACCGGTCATCTATACCATGGCTTCGGGCTCCAACCATTCTACCGCCTATGCCTTCGCCATCTGCCTGCTACAGGAAATGCAGTGGGTGCATTCGGCTTGCATCCATTCGGGTGAATATTTCCACGGCCCGTTTGAAATCACCGATTTCGACACGCCGATTATCATTCTCAAGGGCCTTGGCAATGCGCGCAAAATGGATGAACGCGCGTTGGCTTTCGCTGAGAAATATTCCAAACGCCTGACGGTTCTCGACGCGGAAGATTTCGGCCTTGAAGCCATCGCCGGCGAAGCCGCCGAATATCTGACGCCGATCATGTTCAATCTGGTTCTGCGCGTCTATGCCGTCGAACTCAGCGACAGCCGCGGTCATCCGCTCACCGTTCGCCGTTATATGTGGCGCATGGAATATTAATCTCCTTCGGGTGGGGGGCTTTCCCCTCTGGTCTCCTGCCCGTTCTTTACTTTCTTGCTCAAAGCAAGCAATTCTAAAGACAAGACCGAATTTGAAAGCCCTTCAATGACACTCTCAGAAAATAAAGCTTCCCTTCTGGGCATCGGCGACAACGTCGTCGACTTCTATAAAGATCGCAATGAATTCTTCCCCGGTGGGAATGCGCTTAATGTTGCTGTGCTGGCCAAGCGGTTTGGCCTCCAGAAAGCTGGATATATAGGGCTTGTCGGCAATGATGTGGAAGGCGAGCATGTCGCCAAGAGCCTTGCCGCTGAAGACATTTGGATAGAACGCCTGCGTAAGGCGTGCGGCGAAAATGGCAAGGCGGTTGTTCATCTTGATGACAAGGGCGACCGGGTGTTTCTGGGCTCGAACAAGGGCGGCATCCAGCGTCGTCTAGCGCTGCGCATGGAAGAGGAAGACCTTGCGGCTGTCGAAGAGTATGGCTGTGTCCATACTTCGGTTTTCAGCTATCTGGAAAATGAACTGCCCAAGATCCGCGAAAGAGCGAACTCCGTTTCCTTCGACTTTTCCTCTTTTCTCGATATCGATTATGTGAAGAGCGTTGTCCCATATATCACCATGGCCTTCTTTTCCGGCTCGGAGCTGGATGACAAGGGCATTGATGATCTTATCGACACCGTCTCAGGGCTGGGCGTCTCGACCGTGGGTGTGACACGTGGTTCGGATGGCGCCTTCTGGAGCGTAGATGGTAAACGCTATCGTCAGGGCATCAAGCCGGTTGAAGTCACCGATACCCTTGGCGCTGGCGATTCCTTTATCGCGGCCTATATAAGCGGCATTCTGATGAGGCATAGCGTTGAGCAATCTCTTGATGATGCAGCCAGTTTTGCAGCCGACACATGCACCCGCTTCGGAGCTTTCGGCTATCCCTACAAGGTTTCTTGAAAAAACACCCCGTCTCAAATGGCGGGGCAACGCATCGGTCCGGCATTTTCTCCCGAAAAGGCATGCTATCCCCTGCATGTGGTGTTAAAGCCGCACATGCAGGGCCGCCTCTCCCCTTCCATCAGGCCGGAGGCACAACCGACTGTCGGTTGATCACCTTCATTTTCATGACATGCCGCAAGGCAGGCTCAGTGCAGCCTTCTATCCGCTTGATCAACTGCTCTGCACTCCAGCGGCCCATTTGCGCAACGGGCTGATCCACCACCGTAATGGCAGGACGCGTGACCTCGGTCCAATCGGCATTGTGGAATGCGATCAGGGACAGCTGGCTCGGCATCTCGATATTGCGCTCCTGAGCCTGTTTGAAGATCTCTAGCGCAACATGACTATCGGAGGCCAGAATGGCCGTGGGCCGGTTGGGCTGATCCAGCATTTTACTGATTGAAACCCCGAGCCCCGCCTTGGGATCGGAATTGAGCACAATCAGGCTATCTTCTCTGGCAATGCCGCCCTCATTGCAAGCGGTGAGGAAGCCCTCAATACGACGCCCGACCGATGAGGTGGGAATATGCAAGGCACCGTCTGCATCGCTGTCTTTTTCCTCTGTCGCAGTCACAAAGGCCAGACGGCAGTGCCCTGCATCCAGAAGCTGTTTGGTCACGGCAGCGGCAGCTTCCTGATCATCACTGACCACCGTATCCATATCCAGGCTGGGAATCTCACGGTCGAAAAGCACGACCTTGCAATTCTCTGATTTGAGATTTTCCAGATGGCCGATTTCATAGCGGCTGGCGGGTGTAACGATCAAACCGTCGACCTGTTTTCCCACCAGAACATTCACAGCTTCACGTTCCACATCGAAATTTTCGTCGGAATTGGCCAGAATCACGTTGAACCCATGGGCATTGGCCACATCGGTGATGCTGCGCACAGCAATACCAAAGAATGAGTTCTCAATATCCCCAACAACAACGCCGATTGTTTTCGACTTTCCGGTCGTCATCGATCTGGCCAACTCATTGGGCCGATATTTCAGAGCTTTAGCCGAAGCCTGCACGCGTTCGCGCACTTTTTCGCTCGTTACGCCATAGCCCCCGAGGACACGTGCCGCAGTTGACTTTGACACGTTCGCATGCCGGGCAACATCGGCCACGGTTACTGATGAAGAATGCAGATTCTTTTTTTCCATAATTTAAATGCCTACAGATGAGTTGACGTGCAGTCAAGATCATCATAGTCTTTGATTGAGACCGGTCTCACAAATAAGGATCGGCCTAATAAACGCCAAACTCGAAACAAAATTCGACTTTGCCGGAAAATTCGTTCGATTATTTGGACACCGGCAAAGATCCGATGGAGAACAGCATGAAGCTCACCACAACACTCGGCACCCTCACCCGCCGTTCCTGCATGGCGCTAATGTCAGGACTCTTTGTATCCTTTATTGCAGTCCCCGCCAATGCTGCAGATGACAATCCCTATGATCTGCTCGACCCGAATTCCATCATGGTTGGCACCATGTCCGACGCCAAGCCATATGCCTTTGTCACCGCAGAAGGTACCTTCTCCGGTTTTGACGTGGAATTTTTCCAGAATATCGCAGGCCGCCTTGGCATTGAAAAAGACAAGGTAACCTTTGTCGGTCAGGACTTCGCCGCCCTTATTCCGTCTGTTGCCAACGGCCGCTTCGATGTAGCTGTCGGCGCCATCGGCACCACCGCAAAACGCAAGGAAGTTGCCAACTTCACCGATGGCTATCTGGCAGGCTTCCTCTCGGTTCTGAGCGCAGATTCCTCGCTCACCACCATTGAGAGCCTCAAAGACAAGCGCCTTGGTATCGTACAGGGTACACTGCAGGACGACTATGCCCAAAAGCACTTCCCTGATGCGCAGCTGGTCCGTTTCCCGGACAACAACAGCGCCGTTGCTGCCATGAACAATGGCATGATTGATGCGCACTTCCTTGATTTCGAAGCAGCCAAACAGTTCGGCCAGAACTTCCCGGACCTGAAGGTTCAGCAGAATTTTGCTTCCTTCGATGCGCCTGCCGGGTTTGTTGTCCGCAAAGACAACCCGAAACTGCTTGAAGCACTGAACGAGAAAATCCACGAAGCCATGCAGGATGGCACCTGGAAAGAGCTGCACACCAAATGGTTCCCGGGCAGCCCAATGCCTGAACAGTATCTGCCAAAAGAGTAATGTTCGCACATTGAGCAAAACCAGCTTACCGCAAAGATCGGGGGCGGCGCAGCCCGCCCTCGAAACCGGCAGAAAACACCTCTCATATTCAAGACGTGGTCCAGCCTGGAATAGCCTCCTCTCCCTGATTTAGTGCGGCACCTTTTTCGTATTTTGGGGCTTTCTCGCCAACGGTAATTAACGGGACAACTTTATAAATGGAATGGTTAGAAACCTTACGGCGTAGTTTTCTGGATTTTGATGCTATGGCCTCCGTTCTGCCCAGCATGTTTTACATCGGGCTCAAGAACACACTTATCCTCGCTGCATTTTCAACCTTTTTCGGTGTCTTGATCGGCATCGTGCTGGCTGTCATGGGCATTTCCCGCTCGCCCTGGCTGAAACTGCCAGCGCGCATCTATACTGATATCTTCCGCGGTCTCCCCGCAACTGTCACCATCCTGCTGATCGGTCAGGGCTTTGCCCGTATCGGTCGCGAGCTTTTCGGCCCCTCCCCTTTCCCTCTGGGCATTGCCGCCCTCAGCCTGATTGCCGGCGCCTATATTGGCGAGATTTTCCGCTCCGGTATCCAGAGCGTTGACAAGGGACAGATGGAAGCCTGCCGCGCTCTTTCCATGAGCTATGGACAAGGCATGCGCCTGATCGTTGTGCCGCAGGGTATCCGACGCATTCTGCCTGCGCTGGTCAACCAGTTTATCGGCAACGTCAAGGATTCGAGCCTTGTCTATTTCCTTGGTCTGCTCACCTATCAGCGCGATCTGTTTCGCGTTGGGCAGGATCAGGCCGTGGTTACCGGCAACCTCTCGCCTCTGTTGCTGGCCGGTATCTTCTATCTGATCATCACGGTTCCCCTGACCCATCTGGTCAACTATATCGATGACCGCTTGCGCACGGGACGCATCGTCAAACAGGCCCCGGTTTCCGGGCTTGAAGAGGTCACCGAGCAGGCCGCCGTCAAGAATGCAGACGCGCGACCGACCTTCAAAGGCGGCAGCCTGAAGATCGACCACCTGACGATGGCTTATGGTGAGGTTGAAGTATTGAAGGATGTGACGCTGGAAGTACCCGCCGGGTCGGTTACTTGCGTGATCGGACCATCGGGCTCGGGTAAGTCCACCCTCTTGCGCGGCCTCAACCGATTGGTTGAGCCAAAGGCGGGAGCGGTCACACTGGATGGCAGCGACGTGCTGACCATGCAACCGGAAACCCTCAGACGCCGCATTGGCATGGTGTTCCAGCAGTTCAACCTGTTCCCGGACCATACTGCCTTGCAGAATGTCAGCCTTGCTCTTAACAAGGTCAAGAAAATGTCGACGGCCGAAGCCCGCAAACTGGCTGAGGAACGTCTCACAGACGTAGGCCTTGCTTCGCGCATGAACCACCGTCCGGCCAACTTGTCTGGTGGGCAGCAGCAGCGTGTGGCCATTGCCCGTACATTGGCCATGGAACCGGAAGTCATCCTGTTTGACGAAGTCACCAGCGCGCTCGACCCCGAGTTGGTCAAGGGTGTTCTTGAACTGATGACTGATCTCGGCAAGCGTGGCATGACCATGGTTGTGGTCACCCACGAAATGGGCTTTGCCCGCAAGGTTGCAGATCAGGTGGTCTTCATGGATGAAGGCCGCATCATCGAGGCCGGTGCCCCGCAGCAGATCTTCGACAATCCGAAGAACGAACGCCTCAAGCACTTCCTGCAAGAGGTGCTGTAAGCAGCGATCCTTTGCACAAATGTCAAACTGAAAAAGGCAGGATATCGGAAAGATATCCTGCCTTTTTCAATCTCGATTGGCACATATAGCCGAACGCGCTCTAAAGCACGAAATCGCCTTCTACCAGCGTGGAGGTATTGACCATCTGGATCTCGAAATCAGCCACGGCGTCGCCATTCACATCGGCAAAGACCAGCAGATCCGATCCGTCCGTTTCCAGCCATACAGAATGCGCTGCTGCTGAGCTGCCCGCAAAGGCGAAAGCCTGATTGCCATTGGCTGCGCTGTTGGCATCAATTCCGGAGAGATCAAGCACATCTTCGCCGCTATCGAATTCGGCAATCTTGTCATGTGCCGCGCCAGCCGTGCTGTCGTTGACTGTGTTGAAAAGGAAGCGATCAACGGCATTATCAATGCCTGCAAACATGGTGTCGGCTCCGAATCCTCCCGTGAAGCTGTCCGCCCCGGCGCCACCAAAAAGCTTGTCCCAGCCGAGGGCGCCAATGAGAATGTCGTTACCGCCATGACCATTGAGGATATCGTTGCCGCCCCCGCCATTCAGGGTATCGTTGCCAAGGCCGCCATTGAGATTGTCTGCGCCTTCGTGGCCGTTCAGCTTGTCGTTGCCGTTGGACGCATAGAGCTTGTCATTGCCCTTGCCACCATTGAGGATATCGTCTCCGAACCCGCCATTGAGAATGTCATTGCCGAAGCCACCATTCAGCGTGTCGTTGCCACCGCGCCCTGTCAGCGTATCATTGCCGAACAGACCGCTCAGCACATTGTCTTTCATGTTGCCGGTGATGGCATTGCCCAAGCCGTTGCCCGTACCGTCAATGGCCTGATTGCCCAAAAGGGTCAGGGCTTCGATATTCTGACTGTGGGCCTTTAAGGAGAAGCTTACCGAGCTTTTGACCAGATCAATACCCTGGCCTGCCGCCTCACTGACCTTGTCTCCCACATTGTCAACGATATAGGTGTCGTTGCCGCGGTTGCCAGACATGGTATCGGCACCAATGCCACCATCGAGCAAATCATTGCCAAGACCGCCGATCAGCGTGTCACCATGCTGGTTGCCGAACAGACGGTCATTGCCAGCACCGCCGTTTAGCACATCCGCGCCAAGGCCGCCGAAGAGTTTGTCAGCGCCAGCCTGTCCGAAGAGTTTGTCAGATCCTGCACCGCCGTAAAGGAAATCACCATTGTTGCCAGCTTTGATGGTATCGTTTCCAAGGCCACCATAGAGCGTATCAACGCCATTGTAGGTCGTGATGATATCATTGCCGGCATAGCTGTAAAACGTCGTGCCCCAATCCCGGCTCACGCTTTCCTGATCCGAGACCGGTTGCTGCAATTCACCAATGTCGATAATATCATGGCCAGACAAAACTGATTTGACGTAAGCGTCGTCATCTTTTGTCGATGCGGTTTGCGCTATTGCATAAACATCCGAATACCGAACGGAGATACCGGATATCTTCAGCAATGTCTCGGTTGTCGCCTCCCCGAACTCTCTAACTCTGAAGTCTAAAAACTGCAGGGTACCATCTTCCAGAACGTTCCCCTGATAGACAAGATCTCTTCCCCCGATCGCGAGATATGCCGAATAGAGTTGTTCCCCGAGATAAGCTGAAGACGATACGGTTGCAAAATACTGATAGTAGGCTCCCTCAAAATAGTAATTGTTATAGACTTGAGGTGTGCTCGTATTGGCATCTGAAAAATTGTCACCCAACAATGTGTCAAGAGCGGCGAGACTTCCATACCCCATATATAGATAAACCATTCATTTCTCTCCAGTTTTTAAATTCTATCAATATCGCAGGGCAAATACAGCCATTTTAGATAGGGCTGTTCGCTCAATTATTTCCATTTGTTTCATATTTTATAAGTGGAATCCAGTCGCTCAGATATCGATAGGACACGCCTCTCGAAATAAGGCACGCTATGGTTTACTTTGAACACAAATATCCCGCTTAAATTGAGTTTTATAAGTGCCAACTTTGGCATTTGAATGGCGACCAGAAAGAGTATTTATGTAGATTTTGTTCAACAATGTTCAAATATTGATACTTTTACTTAGGTCATCCGTTCGAATTGTACAACTTTGGATTAAAGTGTATATAAGTGGTATTTTATAACCTATTTTTGTGTTGAGGCTGTGATTTCCCTGTTTGTCATCAGCACGGATGAACGGGAAGTCCAATTTACAAGGGCTCCTCTGGCAACAGAGGAGCCTTTTTTTTATGAAACCGCACCCGTTTGTGACGGCGCGAAAAGTCACGCCCCTTCAGAATCAGAAAACCCTCACGGCCTTAAGACCATGAGGGTTTCGTTTGCAGGAACAAACAAGGGGCAGGCAATGCCCGCCTGCATCTGGTTCATGAAGTCTTAGCTGATCTCGGTCTTGCTCACCATACGCCAATCACGCGCAAGGGTATGGAGCGAACCTGTCAGGGCTACCTTTGTCTTGAGGCGGATATCACCGCTGGATGCGCCCACCATCAGTTCAAACTGTCCCGGCTCTACGATCCTATGCCCTTGCGGACCGGTGAAGCAGAGCATGTCGGTTGGCACCACAAAGGTTACTTTACCCGTCTGACCGGCTTCCAGCGCGATGCGCGTGAAAGCCTTCAGTTCCTTGACGGGGCGAACGACACTGGCCAGCTCATCTCGCACATAAAGCTGAGGCACCGCAACGCCAGCCCGTTGCCCCGTATTGGTGATGGTGAAACTCAGGCGGATTTCACCGCTTTCGCAATCCACCTGATCCTCGGCAAGAGACAGGTTCGTGAATGCGAAATCGGTATAGCTCAAGCCGTGCCCGAAGGGGTAAGCCGAGCCGAAGTGGCGGGCGATCGGCGTGCCCGAACTTTTGAAATTGTGATTATAGAAGTAAGGCGCGGCCCCTGCACTCTTTGGAATGGACAGGGTCAGACGTCCAGATGGCTCCACCGCCCCGGTGAGGACATTGGCAAGAGCCGTGCCTCCCTGTTGTCCGGAGAAGAAGGTCATGACCTGCGCTGCAAGTTTGTCTTCAAGACCACCCAGATTGTAAGGGCGACCGGAGGACAGAACCACAATGACCGGCTTGCCTGTGGCAACCACCGCATCCAGCAGCTCTTGCTGCACGGCGGGCAGCCTAAGGGTGTCGACATCGGAGCCTTCGCCCACGGTGCCGGTCTGGAAGATACCGGACAGGTCGCCCACGCAGACGATGGCCACATCAGCCTCCTCAGCGGCGGCTACCGCATCGGGGATCATGTCCAGCCGCGTTGACAGGCTTGAGGCCTGTTCCAGACTGGTGCTGTCGTCCACATCGCCGGGGAAGACCGGCGCTCCGGCCTTGCGTTCATCAAGGATGTTGCAGCCGCGCGCATAGGTGATTTCCACCTTGTCACCAATGAGCTCCTTAAGCCCGGCAAGCGGGGTGATGACATTGCCGATTTCCTCTTCCTCGTCATTATGAATGAGGTGAACCGGGAAGCTATAGTCCCCCAGCAATGCCAATGGATCGTCCGCCGTCGGGCCGATGACGGCAATTTTCTTCTGACCGCTGAGCGGCAGGATGCCATCATTGGACACAATGACGACCGACTGTTCGGCCACTTCACGAGCCACATCCACGGCCTTTTCGCTTTGCAGCGTAACCGCGCTGTCATCTGCGTAAGGTTTCTCGAACAAGCCGATGCGGAACTTCTCAACGAGAACCCGTTTCACTATTTCGTTGATGGTCTCCTCGGTGAGGAGACCGCGTTTGACGGCATCTTCCAGATCTTTGGCGCAGTCATCCCCCGGCAGTTCGATGTCCAAACCGGCATTGAAGGACAAGGCTGCTGCTTCTGCTTCATCGCTTGCGACGCCATGATGCTGATACAGCAGAGAAACGCCCACATAGTCGGCCACGATCAGGCCATCAAAGCCCCAATCCTCGCGCAGCACCTTGGTCAGCAAATGACGGGAGGCATGCACCGGCTCATTGTCGATGTCATGATAGGCGGGCATGACCGAGCCTGCATTGGCCAGTTTCACGGCCATTTCAAATGGCAGCAGGAACATGTCGTTGAGTTCGCGCCAGCCCATATGCACCGGGGCATGGTTGCGTCCGCCCTCACTGGCCGAATGGCCTGCATAATGCTTCAGAGTGGCCAGCAGATCGCGCTTCTCGCCTTGCAGGCCCTTCACATAATGGGTCGCCATGAGCCCGCAGAGATAGGGGTCTTCGCCGAAAGTTTCTTCCGTACGACCCCAGCGGGCGTCGCGGGCCACATCCAGCACCGGAGCCAAGCCCTGATGGCAGCCCACGGCCCGGGCTTCCTCGCCGATCATCTTGCCTACTTCTTCGATGAGTTCCGGATTCCATGTCGCGCCATAGCCAAGCGCCGAGGGGAACAGGGTCGCGCCCTTGATCATCAGCCCCGAGAGGCATTCTTCATGCGACATCACCGGAATGCCGAGGCGGGTTTCCTCTAGCATGAATTTTTGCAATGCATTGAGCGCCCGGACGCCTTCTGCCGGGTCTATGCTGCGGGTGCCAAGCGGCCGGGTGATCTGGCCCAGTCCTCGCCCCAGCATCTGCCGCAGGGTGTCAGCATCGCTTTCGCCGGTGAACTGGTCACTACGCACATTATGTTCGCCATTCTCGTTGAGAAACAGCCAAACGGCGTGCATCTGCCCGATTTTCTCGTCCAGCGTCATACGGGATAACAGATCATCCGCACGCGCTTCTGGGCTTTGGGTTGCGTCTTTGAATATGTCAGTCATTATGGTCAGTCCTTGAAAGCACGCATCACAGCGAAAGAGCGTCGAAGCTGAGAGATTTGGGGGCGGGGTTGAGATGGGTCAGTGCTTCGCCTTCCCCGTCGAACAGATGGCAAAGCTCTGGACGCACATGGAAGCGAATGGCGCCGCGCACATTCACCACGGCTTCGTCGGAGACCTTGGCAATCATCGGCTGCTCGGCATTGCTCGAGAGATAAAGGAAGCTATATTCACCAAAATTCTCGACCGCGTTGAGGGGTCGGGAAAAGACCTGCTCGCTCACGTCCTCACCAACGGGCAGCATATGCTCGGGGCGGATGCCAAGCGTCAGGGATGTACCCGCAGCCAGATGGCTGGCGGAAACAGGCACAAACAGCTCTTCGCCACTTTCCAGCTTGACCGTAGCCCCTTCACTGGACGCGCCTGTAAGAGTAACGGGTAGAAAATTCATGGAAGGGGAGCCGAGAAACCCTGCCACAAAGAGATTTTGCGGCCGGTGATACAGTTCGAGCGGCGAACCGATCTGGGCAATGGAGCCCTTCTTGATCACATCGTCCCCGGCCCGCAGCAACACGATCTTGTCGGCCAACGCCATCGCTTCGGTCTGGTCGTGGGTCACATAGATCATGCTCGCTTCGGGGAATTTGCGATGCAGATTGGCAATCTCGGTGCGCATATGCACTCGCAGGGCGGCATCGAGGTTGGATAGAGGCTCATCGAACAGGAATACCGCAGGCTGACGCACGATGGCCCGACCAATGGCCACGCGCTGGCGCTGACCCCCGGACAGTTCCTTGGGCTTGCGCTCAAGCAGATTTTCAATTTGCAGGATGTGAGCTGCCTCATTGACCCGATTGGTGATTTCATCCTTTGGCGTCTTGGCCTGCTTGAGGCCGAAAGCCATATTCTCGAACACGCTCATATGGGGGTAGAGCGCATAATTCTGGAACACCATCGCCACACGGCGTTCGGCAGGCAAGGCCTCGTTCATGCGCTGGCCACCGATCTTCAGCTCGCCATCGGAGAGCGTCTCGATGCCGGCGATCATGCGCAAAAGGGTGGATTTGCCACAGCCGGAAGGGCCAAGGAAGACGCAGAATTTGCCATCCTCGATGTCCAGATTGATGTCATTCAGCACGGTCACCCGGCCAAATCGTTTGGCTGCATTGTCTAGGGAAATGCTTGTCATGACTGATGGATCCTCTTTGCAGAGATGTCTTTGGTACGCCGCGGCGCCTGCCCATCAAGGGGATGCGTCAAGCGGCGAGGGAAAAAGGCTTGGTTCAATTGGTTGGGTCGATGCTCTGCCATGGCCTATCCCTTCAAAGATCCGGCCATCATGCCGTTGACGATCTTTTCCTGACCGATGGCATAGACGATGATCAATGGCAGGGTGCTGAGGGTGACCACGGCAAGGATCGCCGGGATATCGGCGGCATATTGCCCCTGAAAATCCCAAACGGCGAGCGGCAGGGTGCGTGTGCCGGGCGAGCTGGTCAGCACATAGGCAAAGACAAACTCGTTCCATAGCATGATGCCGTTATAAATGGCCACAGTGGAGATGCCCGGCCCCGACAGCGGGAAGAAGATCTTGAAGAAAATCTTGAACGGGCCACAGCCATCCAGAAAGGCGGCTTCCTCGAGCTCTTTGGGCACCTGCCGCATGAACTCGGTGAGAATGAACACCGAAATCGGCAGACTGCAAGCCACATAGGGACCGATGAGCGCAAACATGGTGTCATACAGGCCCATATTCTTGATCATCAGATAAATGGGCACGAGTGTGACATGCAGCGGCACGATCATGCCTGCCACGATGAGGCCAAACAGCAGATTGTTGAAGCGGAATTTGAGCCGCGCCAGCGCATAGGCCGCCATGGAGCTGACAAGCACGATGAGAATGACAGAGACGGAGATTACAAAGATCGAGTTGCGCAGATAGGTCAAGAAGGATCCATTGAGCAACTGGATGTAATTGTCAAAATTCCAATGCTCGGGCGGCATCCAGACCGCATTGGTGTAGGTCTCCTGCAAGCTCTTGAAGCTGGTGAAAGCCACGAAGATGAAGGGCAGCGTGGTGACCAGAAGCCAGAACAGGCCGAGCACGGGAAAGGCGATTTTCGAGAATTTGAACGGTTTCTTTTGCATCGCTCAGACCTCCGTTTCAAAGCGTTTGGATAGACGCATGGAGATAGCGGCAATCACGGTGATGATGATGAACATCGCCGAGGCAATGGTGCTGCCATAGCCCATCTCAAAGGAGTTGAAGACGGTGTGGTACATGTAGGTCGCCATCATTTCCGAGGAATGTTCAGGCCCACCGTCCGTCATCACATAGACAAGGTCGAAATAGCGCATGGACCCGATGACCGCGAGCAGCACCGCCGTACGGAACGTGCCTTGCAGATGGGGCAGCTTCAATCGCCAGAAGATGGTTGACTGGCTGGCGCCATCCAGATTGGCCGCTTCCACAATCTCCCGGGGGAAGGAGGAAAGGGCAGCGAGGAATAGCACCATGTAGAATGGCACATTCTGCCAGCAGACAACGGCAATGACCGAGCCCAACGCCAGATCCGGATCGCCCAGCCAGTCTTGTGTCCAGTCATATAGACCCAGTTCTGCAAGAATGGCGTTGATGGGGCCAAAGTTGGGATCAAAGATGTTCTTGAACAGCACTCCCAGCGCCACGCTCGACATGAGCAGCGGGATGAAATAGAGGATCTTGAGTATCCGCGATCCCTTGGCCGCTTCATCCAGCACCACAGCCAGCACCACCGCGATGGGCAGCTGGATCAGCACGGAGAAGACCGCCAGATAGATGTTGTTCAGCGCCGATTGCCAGAATATGGCATCGGAGAGCAGCCGCTCCCAATTGTCCAGTCCGTTGAAGCGGGCACCATTGCCCAGCCCGTTCCAATCCAGGAACGACAGCTGGAAACTGTAGATCAACGGATAGAGGAGGAAGACCGACAACAGGATGATTGCCGGAGCGAGGAAGACAAACGGGGCCAGCTTTTGCGCTCGCCGGTAGGATTGTCTTGAACGAAGTGTCATGGATTGTTGAGATCCACCAGACATGAGGAGTATCCCTTCATTTGGCCGCAGCCGACCGTTGCCCCTGGAAGGCAGCGGCCGGAAAGATCGATCACAATGTCGACGGATTGTCTCTCAAGAGAGATTATTTGCCAGCGAGTTCCTTGGCAGCGGCTTCCATCTTGGCGGCCGCTTCTTCCGGAGTGATGGAGAGCCCCAGCAGTTGCTGTGTGGTATCCTTGTGGATTTCAGCCAGCGATGGTGCCAGTTCCTGATCATACCAGAGCTGGATGCTCGGAGCCTTGGCAACGGCATCCATAACCTCGGCGAGGTAGGGATCTTCGACCTCGGCGTCCTTGATGGGCAAGATCTTGTTGTCTTCCATCTTCAGTTTGGCAGCCGTATCATCGGTCGAATACATCAGCAGTTCAAAGGCTTTATCCTGATAGGGGCAAGCGGAGTTGATGGAGATATAATTGTCTCCCATGGTGCCTATGGCATTGTTCGGATCGCCTTTGCCCCCTTCCACTGCCGGGAAGGTGAAGAAACCGACATTCTTGGCAAAGTCGGGATTTTCATTCTCGATAGAGCCGAATTCCCAGCTGCCCATCAGTTCCATGGCTGCACGGCCGGAATAAAGCAGACGACGCGAGCCGCCAATGTCATAATCGAGCCCGTTATAGCCGCGGGCAAAGCCGCCAGCCTTGACCAGATCCTGAAGCAACTTGCCGGCCTTGATGAAGGTCGGATCTTCAAAGGAGCCACCCGGCTCGCGGTCGGCAGCTTTCTGGAACACGTCCGGACCACCGATGCGATCTGCCAGATAGACGAAGAACATGGAGCCGGGCCACTTGGCCTTGTTGGCTAGCGCAAAGGGCGCGATCTTGTGCTCGTTGAGGGTTTCGACCACATCCATCAGTTCCGCCCAGGTCTTTGGCGGCTTGATGTCGAATTTCTCGAAGATGGCCTTGTTGTAGATGATCACCGCCACAGAGGTGCCCATCACGGGCAAGCCATAGACATCGCCATCATATTTGGCTGGCGAGAAACTGGCTGGCAGGAACCGGTCGGCGAATTCCTTGTTCTTTTGCAGATAGGGCGTCAGATTGGTCACGTTGCCTGCCTTGATATATTCACGCAGAGGGCCTCCACCCCAGCTGGTGAAGACACAAGGGGCTTCGTTTGCACCGAACGCGATTTTCAATTTGGTTTTATAGGCATCGTTTGCGATGTGCACATCTTCGACCTTGAAGCCGGGATTGGCTGCTTCGAAACGGTCCGCTGCGTCGCGGATCGTGGCAACCGTACGTTCCTGCGTTTGCAAATCCCATGATGTGATGATTTTTGTGTCGTCAGCCGATGCGCTCATTGGCAGAAGGCCTGCCATGGCAACACCGCACAGAAGACCGGCGATGCGCCCTGAAAGTTTTAGCTGCATCCTTTCCTCCCATATTTCAAGAGTTGATCAGACCCGAGGCTTGATCCTTCAATCTTACAGATGTTACGTTACCGGTAACGTTATTGCGTGTCAATAAACTTGAAAAGAGTGCAAAAGCCTGTATGAAGGTCAAACCCTGCGACAAAAAGGCTGTTTTCTGCCGTTGTAGCCTGAAAATAGAGACTACAACCACAAAAAACTATACAAAAGTCGAAGAGTGATCTGTCTGCAGGCTTCTGAGAAGCAAGCGGTGTAAGTATAAAGTCGCCTATCGGAGAAGGCTGTTGCGTTACACGATAGCGTTGTCTCTTGATCAATTTGCCAATTCGGGCTGAACTAGACGGTTACAAGTGAAGATGCCAAAACCCACCCTCGCCGATGTTGCAAAAGTTGCAGGCGTTTCACGCATGACGGCGTCCCGTGCGCTCAATGACAAGCCGGGTGTTTCTGACAAGACGCGCGAAGATATCCAGCGCATTGCCAGTGAAATGGGCTATGTGGCCAACCCTCTGGCGCAGAAGCTTTCCAACGGTCGCACACATATCATCGGCGTCGTGGCACAGCTGCACACCTCTTTCACCGGCGAGATGGTTATGGGTATAGGCACCACCATTCGCGGGGCGGGCTATGAGATGCTTGTCTATTCCCTGCCGGACAATGACACCCAGCCGCCTTCCAGCGTGGTCAACCTGTTGCAACAGGTCGCAGACGGCATCATTGTTCTGTTGCCCTATGAAGCCGATTATCTGGAAAAGCTGCGCGAAGCCTCCTTACCGGTGGTTACGGTGGAAACCGTTTTTGACGAACCCACCTTCCCTGCCGTGATTACCGATGGCTATCAGGGTGGCCGGCAGGCGATGACCCATTTGATCGAGTTGGGTCACAAGCGCATCGGCTTTATCACCGGCAATCTCAAACTGCTTTCAGCACGCAGTCGATTAAAAGCCTATCAGGATATGGTCGCCCAGTATAATCTGGATACCGACCCCTCCCTGATCTGTGAGGGGGACTATATGCAGCTGGGGGGCTATGACGCAGCCAAACAGCTGCTGGCGCTCAAAGAGCGGCCTACTGCGATTTTCGCGTCCAACGACGTCAGCGCCCTAGGAGCCATGTCTGCCATTCGCGAAGCCGGTCTCTCAGTGCCTGAGGACATTTCCCTTGTCGGCTTTGACGATATTACCCTTTCCGAACAGATGCATCCGGCCCTGACAACCGTGCACCAGCCACTGCAACAAATGGGTCGTTCGGCGGTCAACATGCTGATGGCCATGATCGCCGGTCTGGATGTCCCGTTCAACCAGATCACGCTGCCAACGGAACTGGTGGTGCGAGACTCCACCAAGAGCCCGAAAAGCGAATAGACGCGTGCGCTACCATGCCCCAGCGCACCTCGCCCGCCTAACCCAATTTGCCCTCAGAAATCGACAGCCTAGCAACAGGATTTCACGATGGACTTTCCCAGTACAGCAACCCCAACACACCGCGCCTTTATCCGGCAGGCGATAGAAACGCTCAGCGCTGATGCACGCATCGTTGGCCTGGCCTGCTCCGGCTCCTACAGCGAAGATGCCCTTGATGCATACAGCGATCTCGATTTTGTGGTTGCCATCGCTCCTGATTGCTATACCGCCGTTGAGAATGAACGGCTGGAGATTGTCGCCCGTCTAGGGGATCTCCTCTCCGCTTTCACAGGGGAGCATGTGGGCGAGCCAAGGCTGGTCATCGCGCTTTTTGGGCCGGACGGCCTGCATGTGGATTTCAAATTCGTCAAAGTTGCAGATGCCAGCAATCGTGTGGACGAACCAACGGTCCTATGGGAAAGAGACAACCAGCTTTCCGACGCGCTCAAAAAGGGCGTTGGCGCCTATCCACGGCTTGATGAACAATGGGTCGAAGACCGATTCTGGACATGGATTCATTACTGCGCTGGCAAAATAGGCCGCGGCGAATATTTCGAGGCAACGGATTTTCTAGGCTTTCTGAGAGGGCAGGTTTTGGGACCACTGGCGTTGCAGCAGGCCGGTTTTGAAGCCAGAGGTGTCAGAAAAATCGAGCTTCTGCTGCCTGATTTTGCAGACCGGCTCCGTGAGACGGTAGCCCAACCGGAAAAAGTGCCACTACTGTCCGCCACCGAACATGCCATCGTGCTTTACAAAGCCATAAGAAGCCCGGATGTGACGGCCCGCAAGAGAGCCGAGCAAGTTGCTCTCAAGGCGCTGCGAACCATCTAATCCGGTTCGGAGTGGCTTTATTATCCTTTTTCTGTCTTGAGCAACACCTATGCGACGCGCTCTGAGCGCGATTTGCGTTTCAAACCTCAAAACAAACAAAATCACATATACATTCTAGGTTCTCTGAAGACATTCCGGATATTCAAATGCGCCAAATCCTTAAGCTTTCCATCAAACCTGCATCCATGGTGCTATCCTTGGCGACCATCGTAGCTTCAGTCTGGGTTGCCTATGACGCAACTGGAAGCCTGTTTAGCACAGTCAGGGTTTCTGCACTCAGGGGCTATGGCGCGACAACTTTTGCAGATATTGCAAATCTTGAACTATGGCGATTGATTACTGCCCAGCTCATTCATGTTAAACAAGGCCATATGCTCTATAATGCGGTTTGTCTTTTGCTTGTTGGCAGTCTGGTTGAGAGCAAGTTAGGCTCACTGCGGACACTCGCTATTTGGCTATTTGCAGGAGGACTGGCCACATATGTCAGCCCGATTGGGATAAAGGCGCCCTGGGACGCGGGAACCGGAGCCTCTCAAGCCGTCTTTGCGTTGGCTGCTGTTGCTCTCGTTTTGATCTTTCAGCGCAACGTCAATCGGATGCGCGGGGCTGTTTTGGTCGCCTTTTCGTTGGTTCCCGGATTGGCGCTTGATTTCATGACCGCGGGTTACCCTAAGCCCGGGCATGCGGTGGCGCTTTTTCTGGGTGGTCTGTTGGGCTTGATTTTTCATGTCCGCACATGCCCAGAGGATCGAGAGCCGAGATAAAACTCCAAGAGACAACGCACATTGTCTCAAGGCGTCAATCATCTCTGCGAGCAATTCGATAGGAGACGCAGCCTGAATGGCCACGCTCTTTGCTGCAGATGCGCCGAGAGGCGATCCCTTTATTAAACCAGCATACCATTCCAATTATTGATACAATATCATCATATTTAATCACTTATTCTCATTATTAACTCGTGCTATCATGTCGAGAAATTTTAGACACAATGACACTGCTTGCAGATCGCCCCCCCCCCAAGCAGTCGACACGATAGGACATCGCACGCCTTGATTACCTTCAAGCAGCTGGAAGCAATCTATTGGATCGCTGAACTTGGAAGCTTTGCCGCTGCGGCGGACAAGTTGAACACCACGCAGTCTGCTGTCTCGAAACGGGTTCAGGATTTCGAGCTGCTTTTCAATGTGGCGATTTTTGACCGGAGCAAGCGGTCTGCACGCCTCACCGAAAAGGGGGCCGAAGCGCTGGATTATGCCAGAGGGTTGCTGGAAGGGCGAGACACGTTCATAGAACGGATCAGCTCGCAGGATGTTCTCATCCGCCAATTTCGTCTTGGCGTAACCGAATTGACGGCAATGACCTGGTTGCCCAATCTGGTCAAGAGCATCAAGGCAGACTATTCCGGCATCAACATCGAGCCTGTTGTCGAATCCAGTTCAGCTCTGTTTGACAGACTTATGGAAGACACGATCGACATGATCGTCATTCCCGATGTCTTCAACGATTCCCGATGCGTTTCAGAGCCTCTGGGGCTGGTTGAAAATGCATGGATGTGCTCTCCCGATCTGGATGACTCCGACACCCCTCTCTCTTTGTCGGATCTGGCCAATTTCACGATGCTCGTCCAGGGCAACAAATCCGGAACCGGGCTTGTTTATGGCAGGTGGCTCTCAAGTCAGGGTATCACACCCTCCAAGACCATCAACTGCGAAAGCCTGTTGGCACAAATCGGCTTCACGATGTCCGGTCTGGGGGTGAGTTATCTACCGATCGCTGCTGTGCGCTCTCTCATTCAGGCTGGAAGTCTGAGGCGCTTGGTCATGCAATCGCAGATGCCACATGTACGCTATGCCCTGCTCTATCGGCATGACCGTCTGTCGCAATTCAAACTGCGAGTTGTGGAGTTGGCACAGGCCCATTGCGATTTCACTGTCTCGCCGATCTATGGCGCAACGATCTGAGCTGCCTATAGCCATTTATTCAAAACAAAAGGGTGAGCCGACAATCGGCCCACCCTTTTTGCATTGCTTACCCATTTTGGATTGTTCAGCGCCTTCTTCAGGCCATCACCAGATTGGGCAGGAAGCTGATAATTTGCGGGAATAGGGCCAGCAGCAAAACAAAAGCCATCATGATCAGGAAGAATGGCAATGCCGCTTTCACCACTTCACCAAGTGGCTTTTTGGTGATGCCTTGCAACACGAACAGGTTCATGCCTACAGGTGGAGAGATCTGGGCCAGTTCCACCATGATCACAAGGAAAATACCAAACCAGATCTTGTCATAGCCTGCTGACTGCACCAGAGGGAGCACGATTGGAATGGTCATGACGATCATGGACATCCCTTCAAGGAAGGTTCCAAGGATCATGTAGATGACGATCAGCAGCAGGATCAAGGCAAATGGAGCAAGATCCATCTGTGTCACGATACGTGAAATCGTGGTGGGAATCGCCAGAAAGCCCATAGCTACAGAGAGGAAGGAAGCCGCTGCGACGATCAACCCCAACATGGAGACCGTGCGAGAGGTGCCAATTGCTGCATCCTTGAGGTTGGCAATGGTCAGGGAGCGCTCAAATGCCATGATAACGACGGTTGCTACCACAGCAAAAGCTGCCGCTTCTGTCGGGCTGGCAAGGCCGCCATACATGGAGCCAAGAACAGCCGCGATCAGCAAAAGAAAGGGCAACAACAGCGGAAGCTGCTTGAAACGCGCACGCCACAAGTCCGGCTTGCTCATTGGCTCAGCCTTGCCAACCATGCCCGGATTCAACTTGGTGACGATTGCAACATAGCCCATGAACGCAACACAGAGAAAGATGCCGGGAATGATGCCTGCAGCAAACAGCTTGAGCACCGATGTGCGCGACAGCACGCCATAAATAATCATGACGATGGACGGCGGAATGAGAAATCCGAGCGTACCGGCTCCGGCCAGTGTGCCGATAGTCATGCGTTCATCATAACCACGCTGGCGCAATTCGCCGACGGTGATCCGGCCGATGGAGCTGGTAGTGGCAGCAGAGGAGCCCGAAATCAGCGCAAACAGGGCACAGCCGATAATGTTGGTATGCAACAGGCCACCGGGCAGATTGCGCAACCAGGGTTCGAGAGCACCAAAAACGCCATCGATAAACTTGGAGCGATAGATTAGCTCGGCCATCAGAATGAAGAGAGGCAGGGCCAGCAATTCAGCCGAGGACAGGCCGTTCCAGATGGATTGAGAAAAGAGCTTGTCAACGGGCACATTGCGGAAGACCTCAAGGCTAATCAGGCCGATTCCGGCAAGACCAAGGCCAATCCAGACGCCAGACCCCAGAATAACAACAAGCAGAACGAGAGGGAGAATAACAGAAGCGGGCATGGGCTCTTCAATCCATAATCGGGGCTGGGGCGTCTTCGCCTGTCGTATCAAGATCAGGCGCTTCGCCAAGGACAAGCCGCAGGGCGCGCAGGAGAATCTGCAGCGTCATCATGGAGGCTCCGAAGGCGATGATCGTGGCGGGGATTGCAAGCGGGGTATCAGTCACTGAACCGCTCGTCCGGCCGCTGGCATAATAGCTCCATGCCAGTTTGATGAGAGCACTGCTCATATAGGCTGAGATGGCAAGGCCGAACAATGTTGCAACCCATTCCCCCAATCGCGGCAACTTGCCCAGCAACAGGGTAACGCGGATATGCCCTCCGGTGCGCAAGGTCCAGCCAGCGCCCAGAAAGACTGCCGCCATATGGGCAAAGACGCTCACTTCCCAGACATAGTGCAAGCTGATGTCTGCAAATTTACGCAGAAAGATTTCGGCAACGATCAGCAGGGCCATGCATCCGAGCATAATGCCGGACAAAAGCGAAAGCCCCATGGAAAACCGATCTATGGCTCTCAAGATTTTCACAATGCTACTCCCGGTGTGAGAGTGTTTTATAAGGATTGAGGCGAATGACAGAGCACTCGCCTCAATTGGCTGGTTTATTGTTGCCGGGCTTTTATTTAGCTTTGAAACCTTCGACAACGTCCTTGGCTTTTGCACCCATCTTTTCGATTGCAGCGGCGCGCAGTGGTTCTGCCCGTTCGGTCAGGATTGCACGCAACTCATCAGAGATCGGAGCAAGGGTCATGCCCTGTTCTGCGAGGATTTTCATGTTTTTAGTGTCTTCATCCTGCGCAGACTGCCAAAGAGCTGGCTGCATTTCGTTTGCGATGGATGTCAGAGCCTTCTGGTCTTCATCGCTCAACCCGTTCCAGCTGTCCATGTTTACCGTCATGGCATTCATGTTCCAGGTCTGGCGTGTCGGGAAGCCATAGTCCAGGAATTCCCAGAAGGAACCGTCTACAGCAGACGGAGACGAGGTTGCCACAGCGTTGATGGTGCCTGCTGCGAGAGACGGAATAACTTCCCCCCAAGGCAGCTGAACCGGAGTCATGTCAGCGGAGGCGAACACGTCGGTGGAAGAGCGGTCATAAGAGCGGATCTTCATATCCTTGATGGATGCCAGATCGGTCACTTCGCTTTTGGTCCAGATCTGCTGCTGTGGCCAAGGAATGGTGTAGAGCAGTTTTTGGTTGTTTTTCGCAAAGATGTCTTCCAGGTCGGCGCGGAAATATTTCTCAAAAGCCTGCAATTCTTCAAACGAAGACAGGAAGTAAGGCAGAGACGTCAGGCCGAGCATTGGCTCATCACCGATCTGCTGGTTCATCAGCATGTCGCCGATCGGCACAAGGCCATCGCGCACAGCACCCAGCATTTCCGGGCCCTTGAAGCCAAGGGAGCCACCGGTGTGCAAGGTGATGTCGACGCGCCCTTCGGTTTCTTCGCGAACGCGGTCTGCGAAGGACTGAGCGCCTACGCTGATATAGTTGTCGGCAGGCCATGCCAGAGGCAGATCCCAATTGTCTGCCAGAGCGGGAGAAGTGGCCAGGAGCAAAAATGCCAAACTACTGCGGGTAATCATAGGAGTGTCTCCTCAGGTGCTGGTGTTATTTTGACTTGATCACATACTTGCCACATTGAGCAACAAAAGAAAGCGAATTAAATTCGGCTCTTCTCATGAGAAAAAGGAATTGATAGTGAGAAAATTACTGATCTATCACTTTTCTACTGAAGCGAGAACAACAACGACATAGACAACGCAATCCATAAGTCTTTCCACATCCTACCTTTTTAAACAACAGATCCGCAATTCTCCTATGCATTCCCAAAATTGATCCTTTCGAATAATTTTAATTCGCTTTTTTTGCTGAGACTTGCCGCCTACCTTCTTGGCAAATTTGTCTAAGAGGTCTAATCGCATGTCGATCACAATTTCGCAAAAAGTTCGCAAGCTGCGACCTTCCGCGAGCATTGCTGCCAAACAAAAAGTGGATGAGCTGCGCGCTCAGGGTGTCGAAATTCTGGACTTTTGCCTTGGCGAACCAGACTTTGACACGCCCGCACATATTATCGAAGCAGCTCATCAGTCGATGCTGTCTGGAGACACCCACTATACGGGGTCGCAAGGAACTCCGGCACTGCGGCAAGCTATTGCCGACAAGCTCAAGCGGGACAATGGTATCAACGTTCCGGCGAGCCAAATTGTGGTGGCAAATGGCGCAAAACAGCTGATTTTCGACATTTTTTCTGCCACTCTTGATCCAGGCGACGAGGTGATTATCCCTGCGCCCTACTGGGTGAGCTATCCGGACATTGTTTCTCTTAACGGTGGTGAGCCGAAGATCGTCGCTTGTGGCCCGGAAACGGGTTTCAAGCTGACGCCGGATATGCTCGAGGGACTGATTACCAGCCGCACCCGCTGGTTGATCATCAACTCGCCGTCAAACCCGACCGGTGCCGTTTATACCCGCGAGGAATGGCTCGACTTGATCGAGGTGCTCAAAAAGCATCCGCAGGTCGGCATAATGACTGACGAAATCTATGAGCATATCGCTTTCGAGGGCGTAAAAAACCATTCCCCGATGGCAGTTGATCCTTCGGTCGCTGACCGTTGCGTCATTGTGAATGGTATGTCCAAGGCCTATGCCATGACTGGATGGCGCATAGGCTACGCCGTCTGCCCGCCTGAACTGGTCAAGGCAGTCGTCAAGCTGCTTGGACAGAGCACCACTTGCGCTTGCTCCTTCTCTCAATCGGCAGCAACGGTCGCGCTAAACGCCGATCAATCCTGTGTTGACGATATGGTGGTGCTCTATACAAAGCGACGCGCAGCCATTGTCGATGGCCTCAACGCAGTCCCCGGCATCCGCTGCAAGGCACCGGATGCAGCTTTCTATGTGTTCCCGGATGTTCGCGCCCTTCTGGGCAGCAAGACGGCTGCCGGAGAACGGATTGAAACAGATCTGGACCTGGTCAACTACCTTCTTGAAGAGGCCCATGTCGCCCTCATGGACGGCACATCCTATGGCCTTCCCGGCTTCCTGCGTCTCAGCTTCGCGGCCTCAGAAAAGGTCATCGCCGAGGGCATGACTGCCATTTCCAAGGCCGTGTCAAAACTACAGTTGGCTGACAACCCGACAAATCAGGAGGCGGCCCAATGACCGCGTTGAGCAAGACCAAAATGGTCCCGAGTGAAGACAAACTGGATCACCTCATTGCCGAGTTTGCAACCTGTGCTGTCGCCAATGTCAGCGACAATCTGGACCGTCTGAGAGGCGCCAAGGGCATCAAGCCGTTCCATCGGGCTGGCGTCATGGTCGGCCGTGCGCTTACAATCAAGGTTGTGCCGGGCAGCAATGGCTTCATCCATCGAGCACTGGACATTGTAAAACCGGGCGAAATTCTCGTTGTCGATGGTGGCGGCTATTGCGACCGGGCTCTCATCGGCGAAATCATGGTGGCCATTGCCAAGTCGCGTGGGGCTGCGGGCTATGTGATTGATGGTGCGATCCGCGACATTGACAATATTTCGAGCAATGACTTTCCGGTGTTCGCGCGTGATTTTATCCATATGGGCCCCTACAAAGACGGTCCGGGAGCCATCAACATTCCGGTCAGCATCGGCGGCATGATGGTGCATCCGGGTGATATCATCATGGGGGATGCCGATGGCGTCGTAGCCATTGCGCCGCAAGAAGCCGAAACCCTTCTGGCCAATACGCGCGCCCAGCAGAAAAAGGAGGAAGAAATTCTTGCTTCCGTGGCTGCAGGCACGTACACCGGAGCCTATGCAAAGTAGGGAAAGTCACTAAGATTCCTTGGTAAAGCTCTCAATCAATGGGTTCCCCAATAGCGCGTTTGTGCCTGACAGACACGGGCACAGACGTCCAAGCCGAAAGCCACCTTCTGTGAAAGAAACAATGCCGTCCTCCGTATCCATAAGCATCTCCCATATGGGGGCCACCGCTTTGCTGGTGCAGTCAGGCGGCCCTCTTTCGGTTGATGTACAAAGCCGCTATTGGGCGTATGATCAAGCCTGCAAAGCGCTTGAAGGCGTGGTTGAGACCGTATTGGGCATGCATTCCCTTCTGGTCTATCTGACACCCGACTGCGACCCGATGCGCATGAAGGTTGAGCTTGAACAGCTTTGGCAGCGGACAAAGCCGCGCCAGATCGAAGGGCGCCTTGTCGAAATCCCGGTTATCTATGGCGGTGAGACGGGCATGGATCTGAGCGAACTGGCAGACTCTTGCAGCCTCAGTGTTGATGAGGTCGTCGCCCTACACTCGGAACCGGACTATGTCGCCTTTGCCCTCGGTAGCCAGCCCGGATTTGCCTATCTTGGTGGCATGAATTCGAGATTAACCACGCCTCGCCGTGCCCAGCCCCGTTTGAGTGTGCAAGAAGGCAGTGTGGTGATCGGGGGCGCTCAGGCCGGCGTCATCGCCAAGACATCTCCTTCCGGATGGCATGTTATCGGCAAGACGGAGCTTTCCTTCTTTGACGAAACCAAACAGAGCCCTTCCCTCATCATGCCCGGGGACAGGATCCGGTTCGTTGTTCAGGAGTTGATAGCATGATCGAGATCTCTGCGCCGGGTCTGCTGGCAACCATACAGGATCTCGGACGCCCCGGCTTCGGATCACTCGGTGTTGGCCGCAGCGGTGCGATGGATGCATTGGCGTTGCGTATTGCCAACGCCATGTTGAGCAACGAAGAAACCGCCGCAGGCATAGAGATCACCTTGGGTGGATTTGAATGTCGCATTCTGGAACCGGTTGACATCTGCCTAGCCGGAGCCGACTGCAAGGCCATGCTGGATGGCAAGCCGTTGCCGCGCTGGTGGGTGCAAAGCCTGCGCCCCGGCCAGACCCTCAAGATGGGCTTCTGCACCAGTGGCATGCGCAGCTATCTGGCTGTGCGGGGCGGGTTGAATGTTCCTGAAATCCTAGGTTCACGCGCAACTGATATGAAAGGCGGCTTTGGCGGTCTTGAGGGGCGAGCCCTGCAAAGGGGAGACCGCCTCGCAGCGCTCCACAAGGCCACTCTTTCGCCTCCCCTTGCCTTTGGCTTGAGCCCGACTATCTGGCAATCCTTGTTTGAAAGCACGGCTATTCCTCAGCCCCTACACTTCATTCCGGCAGCAGAATGGGGAGATTATGACCGGGAAAACCAGACGCTGTTTACAGAGCAGGCCTGGCAGATTTCACAGGACAGCAACCGCATTGGCTATCGGCTCGAAGGGGAAGAAATCATCCCCATGGAGCGCAAGGAATTGTTGTCACACGGTATCTTGCCCGGCACCATTCAGCTTCCTTCTTCCGGCAAGCCTGTCATTCAGCTGGCTGATGCCAATACAGCGGGTGGATACCCCAAACTGGGTGTCGTGATTGAAGCAGACCTGCCACTTCTGGCACAGGCAAGGCTTGGCAGCACAGTGCGCTTTGTGCCTTGCGCTTTGGAGGAAGCAAAGGCGGCAACCGAAAAGCAAAATCGGATGCTGGATGAAATCAGGACCTGCGCAGCATTCCATTTGGCGCCCTAACCAACGGGCTCTTTGTCTTCAAGAGTGGCTTGTGCAGCTTTGGTCGGTTCTGCACCACTCTTTACTACCATATAGACCAGCCCCGGGTATCTGGAATAAACAAACAACACCCCGCCTTCACTAGGGAGAGTTCTGATGAAAAGCATTGATGTCAATTCCGATCTTGGTGAAGGATTCGGTCCTTACCGTATTGCGCCAGATGCCGATCTGATGCCGTTGATCACATCGGCCAATATTGCCTGCGGTGCCCACGCTGGCGATCCCCTGATCATGGATGAAACCGTTTCCCTTGCGCAAACAAACAAGGTGCGGGTCGGGGCTCATATTGGCTATCCAGATCGAGAGAATTTCGGCCGCCGGATGATGACAATGACGCTCAAAGAACTTGAGTTGATGACCGTCACCCAGCTTGGTGCACTTGCAGCCATTGCCGCACACCGCGGTGCACAGCTCACCCATGCCAATTTCCATGGGGCACTGGGGAACTTGTCCTTTGCGGACGCCGATGTTGCGCGGACACTCATCAAGGCCATGAAGTCCTTCGATCCCTCCCTCAAATTTATCGGGCTGGGCGACACCGAGGCCTCTCGCATAGCCGAGGAAGAGGGAATAGAGGTTGTCTACTCCTTCCTGGCTGATCGGGGTTATTCTGCTCCGGGCCGTCTGGCACCGCGTGGCACAGCTGGTGCATTGCTGCATGAGCCTGAAGATATCCGCCTCAGAGTTGCCGAAACCCTGTCATCAGGCAAGCTGAAGCTCACGACGGGGGAAGTCATTCCTGTCAAGATCGATTCCATTCTGGTCCATAGCGATACGCCCAATGCCCTGAAACTGGCCCATGCCATTCGTCAGGGTATCGCAGATGCCGCCTTCGAAATCGCCTCCTACGCGATCTGATCGCCCGAAAGATCAATGCCGAGAAGGTTGCTCTCAAGGCGCTATAGCATCTAGTCCGGGTCGGAAGGTCTTTCCATCAGCCTCTCCCGGCTCCTCAGTCTATGGGGCCAAAGGCTTTTACAGATCGGAGGCCTGCATTCGCGCTTTGGCTGTTGAGGCGCGCAAAACCACTTGCGAAGGCAAGACAAGCCGCTTTTGCGGTATCGTCTCACCCTTCAACCGTTTGACCATAAGGTCCGCTGCAAGCCGGCCCTGATGGTCCGCATTCATTTTTACGGTCGTCAAGGGGGGCGAGATGAAGCCCGAGAAGGGCAGATCATCATAGCCAACAACGGATACATCGCCGGGCACCGACAACCCAAGGCTATTGAGCGCCCCGATCACGCCCAGCGCGATGGTGTCATTGCCTGCAAATATGGCCGTCAATCGTGGCTGCCGCTTCATCAGGCGCAGGGTTGCGTTATAGCCGCTCTCTGCACTGAAATCGCCGAACTCGATGCAATCGGCGTCGAGCATTATCCCGCTTTTTAAAAGCTCTTGGCGCAGCTCCTCCAAACGGGAATCGGTCGCGGAAAAGCCCGAGGGCGAAAAGGGAACGCTGCCGATATTCCGGTGTCCCAAATCCACGATATGGCGCACTGCCTCCGTTGTGCTGTCACTGGTGCAGGTCGTCACACTCAGCTCTTCCGGATGTCCGATCGAGCCGATCTGCACAACGGGAAAGCCGCTATCCAGCAAGGCATGAAGATCCTTGTCTTCGACATGAGGGCTGAGCACCATCAGCCCGTCTATGCGATGGGAAAAGACCAGATCCGTATAGGGATTGACGCCCTTCTTCCGTTCGAAGGTCTCCAATAGCAGGCTGTAACCCGCCTCTTTCAGAACATCGGCAATCGCGTAATGCAATATGGGGATATAGGCATCCACACGGATGGAGCGCGTTTCCGTGATCACCAGTCCGATCGTATCCGTTCGCCCCTTGCGCAGCATGAGCGCCGCAGAATTGGGACGATAGCCCAGAATGCGCGCTGCTTCACGCACGCGCTCCTTGGTTTCTTCGCTGAGACTGACGGCATTTGAACCGTTCAGAACCAGAGACACGGTCGAACGGGAAACGCCGGCCAGTTTGGCCACATCATGGCTGGTGACAGATTTTGCTTTCATTCCAACTGGATACCATACTAACGCGTGTTAGTCGAACTTTTTTCATTGACAGATGCAAATTCAAAACTACACTAACACGTGTTAGTATGGCTTGGCTGGGGATAGAGGAACCCTACAATCCAGCTCAGCATTCAAGATGGGAGGAGCATGATGACCCGACGAAGTACCGATAAAACGGTCAACGCGGACAAAGAATCAGGTCTGTTTGGAAACAGGCTGCGCAGGAAGGAAGCCCTGACGGGCTATCTTTTCATTTTGCCAGCCCTTATCGGCCTGATTGCCTTTTTTGCTTTTCCTACCATCCGGGCCGCGCAAATCAGTCTGACCAACTGGAACCTGATGCGCCCGGCGCACTGGATCGGGTTTGATAACTACGGCAAACTCTGGGCCGATGGGAAATTCTGGGACTCCATGCAGATCACGTTGCTCTATGTGATCTACAATATCCCCTTGCAAACAGCGCTTGGCCTGATCATTGCCGTGCTCGCAGACAGGCTTGCCAAGTCGGTTCTGTTCCGGGCCGTGATCATAGCGCCCTATCTCATTTCCAACGTGGTGGCCGGTCTTGTCTGGCTGCTCATGCTGGACCCGCTAATCGGCCTGACCAACACTTTTCTTACCGGCATCGGCATCCCACCACAATCCTTTCTCAGTTCACCCGATCAGGCGCTCATTTCTGTCGCCGGCATCTCGATCTGGCGCCATGTGGGCTTCACTGCCCTGCTCTTCTATGCCGGTCTTCAGTCAATCCCACGCGATCTCTATGAAGCGGCGCGGCTGGATGGTGCCAGCGAAAGTGCCATGTTCCGCATGATCACGCTGCCGCTGTTGCGCCCCGTCATGGTGTTTGTGCTGGTGACCAGCGTGGTCGGGTCTTTCCAGGTGTTCGATGTGATCGCCGTGACCACGCAAGGGGGGCCTGCCAACTCCACCCGCGCCGTGCTCTGGTACATCTATGAGAATGCCTTCCAGTTCAGCCGCATGGGCTATGCCTCAGCCATGTCCATGGTGCTGTTTGTCTTCCTCATTTTGGTAACGCTGTTGCAGATGCGCCTGCTGCATGCTGACCGTTCGGATCTGGGATAGGGAGAAGCCTCATGTCAAAGAAACTCAACCTGCCCAAATTGTTCGGCTATGCGGGCCTTGCCATTTTCTGCATCATCTCACTGTTGCCCATCTGGATGGCGCTCAAAACAGCGATCACCATGCCCTCAGATGTCTTTTCCACGGCGAATAGTCTATGGGTCAACAATCCGGTCTTCGGCAATTTCCTGCGCGTTTTGGGCCTGCCCAGTGATGTACCGCCGCCTGCCAACTCAGGATCGCCAATCAACTTCATGATCGCCCTTCGAAACAGCGTGGTCTATACCGGCCTTCTTGTCACCGGTCAGCTCTTCTTTTCGTCACTGGCCGCCTATGCCTTTGCACGTCTGCGCTTTCCCGGACGGGATGCGCTCTTCTACAGTTTCATCGCGGCGACGATGATCCCTTCGATCGTGCTGTTCATTCCCAATTTCATCCTGATCCGCCAGTTGGGCCTGCTCAACAGCTTTGCGGGCATGGTGGCTCCCAACATCCTGATGCTGCCTTTCGCAGTCTTTTTCCTGCGTCAGTTCTTCCTTTCAACCCCCAAGGAGCTGGAAGAAGCAGCGCGGCTGGATGGCCTGAGCTGGTTCAAGGTCTATTGGCATATCGCCCTGCCGCTACAGCGCGGACCGCTGGCCACACTGGCCATCCTGCTTTCCATTCAGGCCTGGAATGACTTCTTCTGGCCGTTCCTCGTGGGCCAGAAAGAAAATGTACAGGTGATGGCCGTTGCCCTCGCCAACTATCAAAGCCAGACCGGACAAGGTCAGCCGGATTGGACCGGCCTGATGGCCGCCGTGATGCTATCGATCATTCCGGTGCTGATCCTGCTCGTTTTCTTTGGTCGCCGTATCGTGGAATCCTTGCAAACAAGCGGCATGAAATAGGCCGATATTCGAATTTTCTAGGGAGAGAGAATTATGAAGAACCTAACGAACTATCTTCTTGTGTCCGCAGCCATTCTGGCTCCGACAACCGTTTTTGCGCAAGACACCGTGCGCTACTGGATGTGGGATGGGCAACAGGCACCTGTCTATCAGCAGTGCGCGAATGACTTCGAGGCACTGAACAGCGACATCCATATCGAGATCACGCAAACGGGCTGGGATCAATATTGGACGAACCTGACGACCAGCTTCATTTCCGGTGATGCCCCTGACGTTTTCGTCAATCACCTGATGCGCCTGCCAGAATTTGCCGCCAACCAGATGATCGAGGATCTCACTCCGCTTCTTGCTGACGCCTCCTATGATACATCGGGCTATCTGCCGGGCTTGCTGGAGAACTGGTCCAAGGATGGCGCAATCTACGGTCTTCCCAAAGACTGGGCAACCGTCGCTGTCGCCTATGACCGGGACAAATTGAAGGCTGCCGGTCTTCAGCCATCTGATCTGGCTGACATGAACTGGAACCCAGAAGATGGGGGCAGCTTCCAGAAGATCATCGCACATCTCACCGTCGACACCAACGGCAAGCGCGGAGATGAAGAGGGCTTTGACCCCAATTCCATTGCCACCTTTGGCCTCGTTCTCAACCCGCTCAGCCCGCAAGGGGAAACCGAATGGGCCTATCTGGCAGCCAGCACGGGCTGGAGATTCATCGATGAGCCATGGTCGACCCACTATAATTTCGATGATCCCCGCCTCGCCAAAACCCTGACATGGATTAGGGATCTTGCTCGCGTTCACCACCTGATGCCGACAGTGGAGCAGACGGGACGCCTGGGGGCAGAAACGCTGATGTTCTCCGACAAGGGAGCCATGACAGTGACCGGTTCGTGGCTTGTGGGCCTCTACCACCAGTCAAAGCCATCGGTTGCCTTTGCCCCCATTCCTGCCGGGCCACAAGGGCGCAAAACCATGTTCAACGGGCTGGCGGATTCCATCTGGACGGGCAGCCCAGTCAAGGATGCCGCATGGAAGTGGGTGCAATATCTCGGCTCTGATGCGTGTCAGACAACCGTTGCCAAAGCGGGCGTGGTCTTCCCTGCCCAGCAGGACCAGATAGAGACTACCGTCAAGGCCTTCGAGGACAAGGGCGTCGATGTCTCTGCCTTCACCAAGGTTGCCACTGAAGAGACCACGTTTGCTCCGCCGATTACCGACTATGGCAACGAGATTTCCTCCATCGTGAAAGCAGCCCTCGAAAGTGTCATGCTGGGGCGGGAAAATCCCGAAGAAATCCTTACCGATGCCAATGAAGAGATTAACAGCCTTTTCTGATCGTTCGATCTTTGCAGGGAGCAGCATCGTCTGGGGGCGGCGCTGCGCCCCATCGCGGCCGGATAGCCTTCTGTCCGGCGGCACCCAGCCCCATTATTTCAGCCGGAGCCCGAAGTGCAATCCGGTCAGGCCAACCCGGGAGGAGAGCATGTCCAGTCTGGAACTCAAGGATGTCAACAAACGCTATGGCGAAGCCCATATCATTCACGACGTCAACCTGAAAATCGAAGCCGGAGAGTTCTGCGTTTTCGTTGGACCTTCGGGCTGTGGCAAGTCAACATTGCTACGTATGATCGCTGGCCTTGAAGACATTTCAAGCGGTTCACTGGCCATCGGTGGTGAGCCAATGAATGATGTGGATCCGGCCAAGCGCGGTGTCGCCATGGTGTTCCAGAGCTATGCGCTTTATCCCCACATGACGGTGCGCGAAAATATGGGCTTTGGTCTGCGATTTGACAAAACCCCCAAGGAAGAAATCACTCGCCGGGTCAATGAAGCTGCCGATGTGCTCGAACTGGATGGCCTGCTGGACCGAAAGCCGAAGGCCTTGTCCGGCGGTCAGCGTCAGCGCGTTGCCATCGGTCGCGCCATTGTGCGCAAGCCCAATGTCTTCCTGTTCGATGAACCCCTTTCCAACCTTGATGCGGAATTGCGGGTCAATATGCGTGTCGAGATCGCCCGCCTGCATCAAGAGCTGGGCACGACAATCATCTATGTCACCCATGATCAGGTGGAAGCCATGACATTGGCAGACAAGATCGTTGTTTTGCGCGCGGGCTGTATTGAGCAGGTCGGAGCCCCCCTCACCCTGTATGATGATCCGGACAATCTTTTCATTGCCGGTTTCATAGGTTCGCCCAAGATGAACTTTCTTGAAGCCACGGTGCAGGCCGTGACGAGCCAGCGTGTAACGCTTCACCTTGATGGGGTCGAGGCGACGCCTTTCACCATGGAACTTAAAGGGGCTTTGCCTGCTGAGGGAGACAAGCTGACCGTTGGTGTCCGGCCTGAGTTTCTTTCTCCGGAAGGGTCCGTGCAGCTAAAGCTCACCACAGACATCGTCGAGCATCTGGGCGGTGAATCCTACATTTACGCCCGTACGCAGACCGGTCAGCGCATCGTCATGAAGCTGGCCGATGCCCGCCAGTTCAAAACGGGTGAAGCCATAGTGGCAGCCTTCGATGAGGAAAAGGCCTTCCTGTTCGACGCTGCGGGCATGCGCCTGCGCTAGCTGCCAACACGCCCTGACAACCCGATACTCAAGAGCAACCAAAGCGGACTGATCCATGACTTCCATCCATCATAGACTGGATACGCCAACCCAAACCCTTGTCCTGCGTATAGAAGATAACCGTATGGCAGAGGCCATTTATTGGGGGGAGCGCCTGCCCGACGCAGAGGATCTGGCACAATTGTCAAAGGCCCATGCGATTGATCTGGGCGGTGGCATGCTGGATGCAACCATTCCACTTTCCATCTGCCCGGAAGCCAGAGCTCCTTTTCCCGGTCAGGTCGGGCTTTCTCTCTCAAGCGGAGAAAAGACCATTCTGCCTCGCTTCAGGTTTGAAAAGGCCGAGCGCGGCGAAGGGTTACAGCTCTTCTTTTCTGACGCCATACATGGGTTGCGCTATGTCGCGCAGTTTGCACCGATTGGCGATGTCATCATTGCTTCGGCCGCTCTCTCGTCAGACGCCCCTGTTCTCTGCCACTGGCTGGCTGCGCCGGTTCTGCCAGCGCCACATATGTCTGATGACATCCTCGACTGGCATGGAACATGGCTCAAGGAATTCCAGCGCCAGAAGACGCCCTGGTCGGCAGGCATCCGTATGCGAGAGGCCCGAACGGGCCGCTCAGGCCATGAGCATCCACCAGTTGCCATGATCCCGCTTCGTGGCGCCACCAGAACACAAGGCCATGTTCTCGCTCTACAACTTGCCTGGTCCGGAGGGCATCGCTTCATTGCCGAGGAACTCCCTGACGGGCGGCGGCAACTTCAGATGGGCCGAACCTGGGACTCAGAAGGATATGGCACCCAGTTTCACTCATCCGAGCTGATCCTTGCCTGCTCCAGCGAAGGAGAAGCCGGCATAGCCCGCGCCTATCAACGCTATATTCGGGATCATGTGGTGACATGGCCAGACCCGGACCGCCCTCGCCCGGTGCATTATAACTGCTGGGAAGCGATCTATTTCGAGCATTCCCTTGAAGCCCTGTCCCAGATTGCCGAGCGTGCTGCGGCGCTGGGGGCCGAACGCTTCGTGCTCGATGATGGCTGGTTCGGCCAGAGGGATGATGACACCAGCTCGCTGGGAGACTGGACGATCGACACCAGAAAATGGCCAGATGGTCTTACTCCGCTCATCGACAAGGTGCATGCCGAAGGCATGGCTTTTGGCCTGTGGGTGGAGCCGGAAATGGTCAATATGGACAGCGATCTTTATCGCGCCCATCCGGACTGGCTGCTTGGTCCGGCTGATCAGCTGACCGGACGTTTCCAGCATCTGCTCGATCTTTCCAAACCAGCGGTCCGCGACTATCTGTTTTCTGCACTCAGTGATCTTCTGGAAGCGTACGAAATCGATTATCTCAAATGGGACCACAATCGGCTGTTACCCGTGGTGACATCTGCCCAGACCGAAGGGGTCTATGCCCTTCTTGATCAGCTTCGGGCTGCTCACCCCATGGTGGAGATAGAAAGCTGTGCGTCAGGCGGCGGTCGCATCGATGCAGGCATTCTCGCGCGCACCCATCGGGTATGGCTATCCGATTCCAACGATGCTGTTGAACGCCTGCGCATCCAGCATGAGGCCGCCCTCTTCATTCCTCCCGCGGTAACCGGAAGCCACGTCGGCCCGCGTAAATGCCACTCTTCGGGACGGATCTTGCCGATGTCTTTCCGGGCATGGGTGGCCGCCGAGCGCCATATGGGCTTCGAAATGGATCCAAGGGAGCTGACAGACGAAGAATTTACCATTCTACAGCGCGTCACCAACTGGTGGAAGGCAACGCGCGACTGGCGCATGAAAGGGTATGTGCTCCCGCTTGAAAGCGACGATGACTCCGTCATTTCAGAGCTTCAGATGGCCAATGACGGAACGCGTTTTGTCCTTTTCGCGGGCCGCTTTGCGACGCCGCGTCACACTTTGCCACTTGCCCAGAGGCTGGCTGGCCTTGACCCTGATGCCCTCTATCGGGTGCGCCTCATCAACCCGGAAGACCGGCCGCCACAATCACGCGGACACACAGCTCTGGTTGATGGCGCGTTGGTCCTTTCCGGCACCGCCCTGATGACTCACGGCCTCAACCTACCTCTCTCCTGGCCAGCAACCATGTGGGTGGTTGAGGGAGAAAAAATCTAGATCCCGGACATAACTAGCCCCTGTGGCTTCCACCAAACCGGAAGCCACAGGGGCTGTCTGTTTGTGAGCTTGCTCGTTTGCCAGAGTATCAGGCAACGCAGCCAAGTTCCCCGGCAAGCCCATGAATTCAGGCTGTTTTCGCTGACTTTTCAACCAGTTTTTCAAGCATGGTTGTCAGCATACTGTCGGCAAATGGCACCTTCAGTTCGCCCTCTTCATCAAAGGCTTCATGGGCGGAGGCAATAGAAACCATTTCCGGCAAGACATGAGCTCCAACACCGAGTTCAAGGAAGCCACGCAGAGCCATCAGACCGCGATAGCCCCCGAAACCGCCCGGAGAAGCGCTACTGATGGCGTAGACCTTGTTGCCAAAGATGGCAGCCTTGCCGCCATTTTCAGGAACACGAGACAACCAGTTCAGTGTGTTGACCAGAAGCGGGCCAATGCTTGAATTGAATTCCGGGCTCGTAACAACAACGCCATCATGATCAGCAATGATCTTGTGCAGTTTTCTGGCCGCTTCCGGCACACCCTGCTGTTCCTCGATATCGCCGCAATAGATGGGCAATTCATAATCTTTTAGATCGACACGGGTGACAATGGCACCATTCGCTTCAAGACGCTTTTGCGCCAGGTTGGCCAGTTTAGCATTGAAAGAGCCAGTTCGAACGGAACCGGCAAAAACGACTATCTTCACTTGTGACATCAATTACTCCGTTCAACCGAAGCAGATTGCATCTCTTCGAGACATTGCTTCGGGCTTTACATTTCAGAAGGCGCCCTGAGGAGCACCCTTTATATCGTCTCAATGCCCGCCAGACACGGCCGCTCTTGGTTTGGCCAAAAGAAAGGTCAAGGGCATGATAAGGATGAAAATGGCCGCTAAGAGCAGGAACACATCGTTCCAGGCCATAATGGATGCCTGTTGCTGTATCTGAAGAGTTAGCTGACGGAAAGCGGCTTCTTGAGCTGTTCCACCGATGGTTGGAAATTGTGCAAAATATCGCGTCATATTTTGCATTTGGCTCACGAAAAGCTGGTTCGTATCGGACATCTTCTCGACGATCCACCAATAATGCCGGTCATAGCGCCCATCCCACTGTGTGTTGATGAGAGCAAGCCCCACCGCTCCCCCCATATTGCGGAAGACATTGAACAAGCTGGAGCCCATATTGACGAGATGTCTGGGTAAGGTGCCCAAGGCCACGGCGGTAATGGTAACCAGATTGAGTACCAGCCCGAAGCCTCTTGTGGCCTGCGGCAAGACAAGCTGGTCAAAGCCAACCTCGGTGGTCATGTGGCTGTTGAGATAGAGACCACAGCTGACAATAGCGAATCCGACCAGCAGGATCTTGCGCGGATCGACTGTGTGCCCGATCTTGCCTGCAATAGGAGCCCCGATGAACATAACGGTTCCGGTTACAGCCATGACCTCTCCCACTTGCAGAGAGCTGTAGCCACGGACATGGGAAAGGAACTGGGGCAGCATGTAGGTTTGCCCGATCAGGCACATGCCCAACACAAAGGACAGAATGCAGCCAATGGTGAAATTCCGGTTTCCAAATGTCCTCAGCTCTATGACCGGATGCTCGATGGATGTCTCCCGCCAAATCAACAGGATGCCGGACACGGCCGATAGAATGGAAAAGCCCACGATCATCCGGCTTTCGAACCAGTCATTGCGCGCCCCTTCATCAAGGACAAATTCCAACGCGCCCAGAAATCCGGCCACAAGCAAAATGCCGATGAAGTCGATCTTGTAGACAAGGCGCCAATTGGGCCGATCAAAATCGACAATGATCGGCACGAGAATGGTGATCAGGATCCCCGGCCCAACATTGGCCAGAAACAGCCAATGCCATGAAAACATGTCGGTCAGATAGCCGCCAAGCGTTGGTCCCAGTGCGGGTGCAACAGAGGCCGTCAATCCGGTCACAACCGTCCCCATGATGCGTTTTTCGGGTGGCAACAGCTTGTAAATGGAGGCGAACACAGTCGGAATCATGGCGCCTCCCAGAAATCCCTGCATCGCTCTGAAAACAAGCATTGATGAAGTATCCCACGCCATGGCGCAAGCAAGGCTCATGATGGTAAAGCCGGCTGACGAGGCCGCAAAAAGCCAGCGCGAAGACATCACCCGGGCCAACCAGCCCGAGAGCGGAATCATGACCACTTCGGCCACCAGATAGGCTGTCTGCACCCAGGTAATTTCATCGGCCGAGGCGGAAATGCCCGCCTGAATTTGCGGCAGCGAGCTGGCCACCACCTGAATATCCAAAATCGCCATGAACATGCCGATCACCATCAGGAAAAAGCCAAATAGCCCTCCCTTTGGTTCCATATCGTCATGCGGGGCGGGAGATGGAGCCGCCTTGTCTGCAGTCTTGGCCATCAGTCCTCATCCTGATGGGTGTCGACCTCAACCACCACGGAGGTTCCCGGACGTAAGGCAGGGGCCTCGCCTGTATCCGGTGTGTCGATGAGGATCTTAACGGGAATACGCTGAACGATCTTGGTGAAATTGCCGGTCGCATTTTGTGGCGCCATAAGCGCGAATTCCGAACCGGTTGCAGGAGAAAGGCTATCGATATGCCCTTTCAACTCGATGCCTCCCAACATGTCCGCGCTAACAGAAACCTTCATGCCTTCTCGGAAATGACGCACCTGAGTTTCCTTGAAATTGGCCTCAACATAGATATCCTGCAAGGGAACCAGACTGAGCAGCCTGGTGCCCGTGGTTACATATTCCCCCTGATCAATCCCCCTGTTGCCAATCACGCCGTCATACCCGGCCCGGATTTCGACATGGGCCAGATCGTTTTTGGCAAGCTTGAGTGTCGCCTGGGCATCGGAAACAGACGCCAGCCTTTGTTGGCGCTGGCTAGCGAGCACATCAAATTGCCCCTTGGCCAACTTGAGCGCTGCGGAGGCTTTGTTGAAGGCGGCTTCAGCAGCTTCCAGATTCATGTCATTCTGCTCGACAGTCACCCGGGTCGCAGATCCTTTGGCCAGCAGTCTGCGTCCACGCTCAGCATTCGCTCTTGCAAAGGTGAGCTGCGCCTTTGCCGATGAGAGGTCCGCCTCGGCAGACATCACTTGTGTATGTTGCAACCCGATCTGTTCATCGAGATTGGCCAGCGCAGCCTCTGCCGATGCCAGACCCGCCTTCGCCTGATCCTGTTTTGCCAGATAGGCCGTGTCATCAATCCGCACCAGAAGATCTCCCTTCTTCACGGGGCGGTTATCCTCGATGGGAATGGACTGGACGGAGCCAGATACCTCAGCCGAATAGGTGATGATATCAGCGCGCACATAGGCGTCATCCGTGCTTTCGACAAAACGGCCGACCGTCCACCATTCATATCCCAGCCAAGCGGCAACCACGAGGACAGCAAGGCCGATGACCTTGAAAATTGTTCGTCGCTTGGCCCCGGGCCTTGATTGCCCTGAAGGGGCGCGTTCTTCGCGTTGTGCCGGATCGGCGGGGGACTTTTCTGCGCTCATTTTTCCAGCTTCCTTATCCGTCGGAGAAGAGGCATCTCGGTCATGCTTTTATGCCTTCATCCTCTCGTGAATTTTCCGACCACCAGCCCTCAGGCCCTTATATCGCGTGCATTTCGCCTTCCGCCCTCAGAGCATCAAGAATAGCTTTGCAATGGGCTTGCAGCGTTTGTTCAATGCTGGCAGCATAATCTTCAGTGATCGCATTCCATCCCATGATGCGCAGAGCACTTTGGCGGGAAACCCGGAACATCAACCCCTGACCGAACATCAACAAAAAGCGCATGCGAGCTTGCTCGTCACTGATTGCACCGTTCGAGATGCGCGTAATCAATGCAATAATCCGGTCCGCAATGGGCCGGAAGGTTCGCTCGTAGAGAATGTCAAACGCTTCTGTCGGTTGCATTTGCTCGCGCATGACAAACAGCGACATGGCATCACTATCGGGGGAAAGAAAATACCGCAGATAGGTGACAAGAATCGTTTCCAGCTCTCTGCATGCCGCATCAACCGTCAAATCGGTCGCTGGAACCGCGCCCGTAAGAGCGGCACTCAGCCTTTCACCGATAATCGACCCGGCATATTCTGCGGTTGCCAGATACAGGCCAAGTTTACCACCATAATGATAGTCGATTGCAGACACGCTACTGCTGGCGGCCTTGGAAAGAGAGCGGATGGAAACCCCTTGGAATCCATTTTCGCCAAACTGCCTAAGCGCCACCTGCAACAGGCGTGCTTCGGTCTTTTCTGCTTCATGGTCATCGGGCATCTGGTTTCCTACACGCAATTAGATCGTTCGTTCTAATTTTTAGACATAAATTAGAACGAACGATCTAGTCAATAAATTCTATTGCGCTTAGAAGCATTTCTGCCGGGAAAGAAACGGAAAAGGCAGGAATGGCCCTTCCAATAGAATGGCCTCGCAGCTTATTCCTAAGAAATGGCGATAAGAGAATGATGCTGCCTTGCCACTCCAGACCTCAGTGCTTATGTGCCCATGGCAAAGCCTCGGTCGCTCCTTCAGGAGCATCAATCATCGGGACATAGATCTTGATATCAAGCAGCGGCGTGCCATCGATGCAATCAAGCCCACTGACCGTCAGTTTCGTGCCTTCAATCGCGAGGATCTTGACGGCACTCAGAGCAATCGGGTTGGGCCGATGGGGCGAACGTGTGGCAAAAACACCATATTGCTTTTCAGCATTGGGCGGAGTCGTCTGCAATTTTGTTCTATCGGCCTTGTCGAACCAATAGAGCACGGCAATATGGCGCCCGACCTCAAGACCCAGAAAGGCATCGGCAAAAGCAGGATCGACCTCGATCACGCTTTCACTCTCGTTAAAGCGGCTGTTGCGCGGGCATTCTTCGCGACTTTTGAAGCCGGTCCATATTTTGCCAATCGGTTGCAGGGTGAATGGGGGGAGCTGTTCTGACATGGTTCTCTTCCTTTCTTTCCATCAAACTTTCACATAACGGCGTCACTCAGCCAAAATGGTTGGCCTTGTGGCTGTAGGGGTTTCTGTCGGTTTTGGCACGACGACGGGAGCACCATCGATGGTGTGAATGCTAACCGGGATATCGTAGGTCGCCTCGATGAGCTTTGGAGAAATCTCCTCGACGGCCCCGCGCGCCAGAACGCGCCCGTCTTTGAGAAGCAGGAATTCATCTGCAAAGCGAAGGGCCGTGTTGAGATCATGCATTGTTACAACGGTGGCCGTTTTGCGCTCTCTCACAACAGAAAACAGGAGCGACAAGAGCTCGAACTGATTGCGCATATCAAGCGCGCTGGTTGGCTCGTCTAGCAACAGCAGGCGCGGTTGCTGAACAAAGGCTCTGGCGATTGAGACCTTTTGCAACTCTCCCCCTGAAAGCTCATCGAGATAGCGTAAACTCAGCGCCTCAAGGCCCAGACGCGCAATGGTCTCTCCCACGATAGCGAGATCATGATCCTTCACGCGCCAGCCCATATGCGGCTTGCGCCCCATCAGCACGGCATCAAACACCGTAAGACGGGCAGTTTGCGATTTCTGCGCCACATAGCCCACCTTTGCGGCCAATTGTGGTGGCGTCAGCGAAAGCAGATTTTCGCTATCGAGCAAAACGCTTCCAGCTTTGGGCTTCTGGATTGCATTAAGGCACTTGAGCAAGGTCGTCTTGCCCACGCCATTGGGACCGAGAATGACAAGAATGCGGCCGGGCTTGAGGTCAAAGGCGATGTCATTGAGAATGGCTCTGTTGCGATAGGCAAAATGGATATCCTGAACGTCGAGCATCAATGTCGTCCTCCGCGTAAAATGAGCCATAGAAACACCGGCACGCCGAGAAAGGAGGTTAACACAGACACCGGCAGAACATTGGGCGACAGCACCAGACGCGCGGCCGTATCGGCAACCAGCAACAAGAGCGCTCCGCCAATCAGGCTGGCGGGCAAAAGAAAGCGATGATCCGCTCCGATGACCCTGCGCACCATATGAGGCACCACGAGACCGACAAAGCCGATGATACCGAGAAACGAGATAGACACTGCGGTCAGAAGGGAGGCGGCAAACATGCTGACAAGGCGCAAGCGTTCCACTCTCACGCCCAGCCCTTGCGCAGTCTCATCTCCGGCATCAATGGCATTATAGTTCCAGCATTGCGCGATAAAATAGATTGAGACCGGTAAAGTGACAGCGGCTATCAATCCGATGTCTCGCCAGGTGGCACGGGCCGTGTCGCCAAAGGTCCAAAAGACCATGGCTGCCAATTGCACATCATCTGCAAAGAATTGCAGGAACATGGTGCCCGCCGTAAAGAGCGAGCCCAGAGCCACCCCCGTCAGCACCATGACCTCGGGTGACGCCCCCCTCACCCGAGCAATCAGAGTGATGAGTGCCGCTGCAAGCAGGCTGAAACCGAAGGCAGATAGCGTAACGGCCACCGGATTATAAACCGCAACCGCGCCTCCCTCCGCCGATGGGATCTCCATGGCTCCAACAGCCATAACACTCAAAGCGGCCCCGAAGGCCGCTGCGTGAGAAATGCCCAAAGTGAAGGGAGAGCCAAGCGGGTTGCGCAGAACCGACTGCATGGCAGCGCCGGACACAGCCAATCCAGCTCCGGCAAGCATGGCCGCCACAGCCTGCGGCAGCCGAATGCTCCAGACAATGATGTCGCTTCGACGCGGGGCGTCAGCCCCGATAAGGGACAAGACCACATCTTTGATTGGCACTGCTGCCGCCCCCAAAGAGAGGGCCGCAATCAGCGCAGGCACGAGCGCCAACAATAGAACGGCAATCACCAAAGCCTTGCGACGAATATAAAGGGCATAGCCACCCAAGTTGGTATCACAGGCCTTCAGCATCATTGGACTGGCACCTGACGGAAAACCAGGTCATCGAATATGCGATTCATTTCGTCAAACACAGGCTTACCGAACAGGAAGCTGTATATCTCATCCGCCTTAGAGACAGGATCGATGTCCGCGAAGCTATCTGGATAGACCAGCTTGCCGAGAAAATAAGCATCAGCAAGAATGGAGCCATAATTCTTGGTATAAAGCGCATAAGGCAGTGTGCCCCAAACCTGCCCCTTCTCTCTGGCGGAGAGAATTTGATAGGCAGGATCATTCATCAGTTCAGCCTGCCCACCGGCATCGGGACCAAGCTGTAGGGTTGCAAGATCAAGCAGAATGATCTCCGGATCCCATTCGATCAGCTTTTCCTTTGCAATGGTGGTGGCGTGCCCCCCACTCGCTTTCGCCTTGGATGCGGCAAGATTTTGAAGCCCCAGAGCAGCAAAGGGCGCATAAACCGGATCGGTGGATGCAAGCCCGCGCGACCCGCGGTAGGAGATGCCCCCGACATAGATGCTCGGAGCTTCCTTCTCAGACGCAGAGGCCCGCGCCTCAAGATCGGATCTTGTGTCCTTAAAGAAGGAGACCAGTTCGGCCGCTCTCTCTTTGCGGTCGAGCGAGTCTCCCATAATTTCCAGTGCCTGATAGAATTGCTCACTCTGACTATCAAGATCGCCATATTCCACGGCAATCACGGGAATATGCGTCTTCTGCTGGAGCACTTCCGGTTTCAGCCCAGAAGAGCCAACGGTCTTGAAGATGACCTGAGGAGCAGGATCGAGCGCCATGATCAGCTCCGGATTGTCCCGTCCCAGATGTTGCCCGAAAAGAGGCAAGCTCTTATAGGCTGGGGTCACCAGTGCGTAGGGACGCGAGTCAAAAGGCGATTTCCGTTTCTCCATTCCGTCGACCCCGACAACACGATCTTCAACGCCGAGATAAGTGAGAAGCCGCAAGCAGCCTGCGCCGGAGCAGATCACATGATCTACTTTGTCTGGAATATCATGCACGACCCCCAAGGTATCTTTGACGATACGTGCAGAAGCAGGAAGACTGAAAGACATAAGCGCCAAGGCGCAAGCAAATAGATATCGAATTTTCATAACATGGCCATTTTCAAGGAATGGAGGGAAGAAAATTCACGCAGATCCCAAAGTGGACCAAAGCCTTTGGCCACGGGGTGGTGCGAGCGCACAGCAAGCAGTCCTTGGCAGCAAGCAAGCCAAAAACGACACCAGTTTGAAAAAAGGAATACAAAAAAGACCTTCCTTCTGGAGCACCCCGCCCAGATCTGAATGAGTGGCATGTCGGCAGGTCTCCTGGCTCACAGGTCAATATGCTTTTCTACCTTCCCGGCTCAAACCAGTGGCAAAAGAGAAAAGCATTCTCTGTTTACAGTTGCGGGGGCAGCTCCGGATTCACGACAAGACACACGTCTTGCCACGCACCGGATTCCCTTTTCATTCCTTTTGGAAACCGACACCCAATTTCTGTTGCAATTGCCTTGACCTGTCAATTGACAGATCAGCGCAGTCTCTCCTCACCGCACAAGCCATCAATAATAAAGGTCAAGGATCGTCTTTCACGTTCCTCTCACTATTTGTGGGAAGAGGATCGGTGTTGAAGATGACTGGCCTTGCGGAACAGGAAGGACATCCATTGCCGGAGTTGGAAGGGCATCCATCACATACCCCGCGTTTTCGCCAGAGTTTGACATAGAGATATGCGATGGCTGCAACCACACAAAGGCCAAGCAGCAGAGCGTCCCATGAAAAAATATCGGTGCTTTCCAGTAGTCGGGAAGCTGCGCCCTCCGTCTGTTCCTGCATCATCCTGCTCCTGTCTGAATGACCGATTTGCGATCAAAGCGAGCGTCTCGCCTTTCTCCCAAAACGCCCACCAGAATCAACAAAGCAAGAGCGGCAAGATATATTCCTGTCATCATCTGGATACCGGAGATGTTCATCCATGTCCCCAGTGTGAAAACAAGGCTTGAAACCGTCAGCCCCAACACGGTGGGAAACAGAATTGAGAACAGCATCCATAAATAAGATCCGGTCTGGACCCTCACCATGACGGTCGTTGCCAGACAGGGGGGATAGAGGGCAAAGAACAGGATCATCGAGGCAGCCAGCAAAGCCGTTGCCCCTCCCGCCTTGGTCTCCTGCCCCATGCGCTGTTCCAGAGAGGCATTCTGATCTTCATCTTGCTGAAAGAGCACACCAAGTGTGGCAACCGAACTTTCACGCGCAGCAAAAGAGGACAGGAGCGCTACATTGATCTTCCAGTCGAAGCCGGCAAACTGTGTCACAGATTCCATTGACCGCCCGATAGCACCGAGGAAAGACCTCGTAATACGTTCTTCCTTCATTTCCCGCCGCAATGACTTGCGCGCATTGACCAGCCTTTTAAGCGCTCGACCGCCGGCCTTGGCGTCCTGATCTCCTTTCGGGGGTCTCACAAGAGGGTAAAAGTCTGCATTGCGCTTTTTAAACGCATCATTGACAGCCTTTGACCCAGCCGCCCCGCTCGCATTCAGCTTGGCGCGTTTATAGTCATTGTAATAGTTGACCAGAGCGACAAGATTTTCATCACTGGACAGGGCTTTGTAGGCGTTGTCCGCCATGTTTTCCTGAAAGCCGATGATGGCTCCCAAGCCTTCGGCTTTGAAATGCGCCATGCGGTCCTGCGACAATCCGGGAAACTGCAAAAGGGTGAAAACAACGATAGCCACCGCGATAACAATGGTTCCCACCTTCTTGATGTAGATCCAGGTGCGTTCCAGTGAGCGCTGGACGACGCCCCAAGCCGTGGGCGCATGATAGGCAGGCAACTCCATAACAAAAGGTGAGGTTTCATGCCCTTTAAGAACCGTCGTTGTCAGGAGTTTGGAAACAAGAAGCGCAAAGATGACCGTCATGGTTGAGATGTAAAACATCATCAGCGACTTGTGTTCGACGAAGAAAATGCTCAGCAGCAACGTATAGAGCGGCACCTTGGCCAAACAATTCATGAATGGTACGGCAAAAATTGTCGCCATACGCGCCCGATTATCCGGAATCCCCTTGGTTGCCATCACACCGGGTACGGCGCATCCCCCGGCAAAAACCCCACCAAGGATCAGCGGCAGCGTGCTTTGGCCATGCAATCCAAAGCGATGCAGCACCTTGTCGAGAATAAAGGCAATCCGCGCCATATAGCCGGAATCTTCCAGAATGGCGATCAATGCAAACAGGATCAGGAAAATAGGGACATAGTTGAGCAAGGTGTTGGCAGAATCAACCAGCCACAAGCCCAAGGCCCGCACATAAGGATCTTCAAGAAAGCCCGCGCTTGGGAGCAATCCGGCAACCAGCTCACGAAACCGCGCCAAATAGGGCCAGGTGTAGTTGGTCAGTTCATATCCCCAGACAATGGAGATCTGATAGATGAGATAAACAGTCAGGATGAGAAAGAGCGGCGCCGCCCACCGATTCAATACAACGCGATCTATGCGGCTTGTCAGGGACTCCTTGCCGCTTTCGTTCAAAACAACAACACCATCCAGCAGTTCGGCGATATGAGAATCTCGACTTGCAACAATATGGTCCGAGACGCTGATGCCCTTTGTCGTCTCAAACCTTTCCGACAGGGCTTGGGCAAAGCCCAGAATCTCCTCGCTTGCTGAGGCTTCTGCGTTCTCCTCAATCAAAATCCGAGCCTGACTGTCCTGCTCCAACAGCTTCAGGGCGAGCCATCGAACAGGAACCCTCCACTCGTCAACCTGCCTTTCCAAGTAGGCAGCAAGCTCGGAAATGGGGGCTTCAAGAGCTTCGTAGTCCACGGGGACATCAGGCAGTTGGACATTGGCCGCGCGCACCAGAACCGCATCACGCAGCGCGTCACGCCCTCGTCCACGGCTGCCAATTGTTTCGATCACCGGCTGCCCCAAACGCTCTTCAAGCGCATCTGTATCGATTGTCACTCCTCGGTCTGTTGCCACATCCATCATGTTGAGCACCAGCACGAGGGGAAGCCCCATCTCCAGAAGCTGAATAGTGAGATGGAGCGAGCGTTGCAGATTGGAGGCATCCACAATATTGACCGCGACATCTGGTCGCTCCCGCAAAAGATAGTCCCGCGCAACCCTTTCCTCGAGCGAAAAAGAGGTGAGGCTATAGGTCCCGGGCAGGTCTACGGCGACCACTGAAACGCCCTTGTAAACATACCGCCCGTATTTCTTGTCGACCGTCACACCGGGATAGTTTGCAACATGCTGGCGCGCGCCTGTCAGGCTATTGAAAAGCGTCGATTTTCCCGCATTTTGCTGCCCAGTCAAGGCAATGGTGATCTCACTGGTCATTGGCATCCTCACAGACTTCAATTGTGGCAGCTTCGCGTCTGCGCAGGGTGATGTCTGTGGCACCAAGACGGAGCTCGATGGGATCGTTGAGCGGGGCAGCCCGCACGACCTGTACTTTGGCATTTGGCATCAAGCCAAGGTCCAAAAAGCGCTGTCGCACCGCGCCGGTGGCATTGTGGCGCCGGATCAGCACCAGTTCGCCAGGCAATATATCGTTTAGAGACAAGTATTTGGATAGGTTTTTAAGAGACGTATTAACGGTCATGTCGAGGCACCAACTTGTAGGAATAGACCCCATATTGGCAGGCCATCCGATCCGGTCACTTCGGCGGGTCCGCTATGAGATTGCGAATGATTACTATTTACAACAAGGCCTCACCCGAATAAAGTAAAAATTGAAAGAAAAACTCAACTTTTCTTTCAAATAACAGAATAGAACGATTCAAAAGAAGCGCCGGGCAAATACTTTTGAATATTTCTATATTTTTATTCTGCGTCAAACTGCCACAGTTACGGAATTTACTGACATGAAACAACTCACCGCGTTTTCTGCTCTGGCATTTCTTGCCATGACCAGTGTTTCTTTTGCCCATACGCCCCTTTGCTCTTGCTACGACAACGGAGACGGGACCGTGTTGTGTGAAGGCGGCTTTTCGGATGGCTCTTCAGCTTCGGGCGTGACCATGAAGGTGCTCGACAGTTCCGAGGCGCCTATCTTCGAAGGCAAGATGGACGAGAATAGCGAATTCGAGTTCGACAAACCCGATGGAGAATACAAGGTTCTGTTCGATGCGGGTCCGGGACACGCAATCGAAATCGACGGAAATGATATCGTCGAATAAAGCCCCACTGCCTCGATAAGACATCCGCCAACCCGGGCTGCGATCACCCAAGAAAATCTGACTATCTTCAATGGCTCTCGGCATTTCCAAGAGAGCCAACCGGATTTGTGCGCCTATGCAACACAGTCTGGAGTGTCGCTTGAGTGTGGTCCAGCCCCACCGGCCTTATACCGGCAAATCCGGCTTTCCGGGCAGCATCGATGTCTTCAACTCCCTTTCTCAAAGGAGCAAACACATATGAACAAGATATTTCTCAGCATGGCCATCGCCACCTTTGCGCTTTCCTCCACAGCACAGGCCCATTTCCAACTGCTCTACACACCAAAGACAATGCTGGAAAATCCGGAAGAAATTCCCATCAAACTCGTTTTCGGGCACCCTATGGAGAATGGCCACACCATGGACATGGGGCAACCAGAAGCATTTGATGTCTATTTCAAAGGAAAGAAGACCGATCTGCTCCCCACGCTGTCTCCCATAGAATGGAGAGGTGCGCACAATGAAGCCAAGGCCTACGAGAGCAGCTATGCCATCAAGCGAAACGGCGACTATATTTTCGCCCTGACGCCTGCGCCCTATTATGAGGAAAGCGAAGACATCTATATCCAGCAGATCACCAAAAGCTATGTCAACAAGGCCATGCCAACGGACTGGAACGAACCTTTAGGGCTTGCCACCGAAATCGTGCCCCTGAACAAACCCTATCAGAATTTTGTTGGCGGCACCTTTAGCGGTCAACTTCTCTCACAGGGAAAGCCCGCCGCCGGGGTGGAGTGTGAAATAGAATATATCAATCCCGAAGTCGATATCGAGCAGAATGCCTTTTCCGAAAATGCAAACGGCCCAGTTCCGGCAAGTGCTCTCGTGGCGATGACAGGCCCCAATGGCGTCTTTACTTTCGGACTACCCTATGCCGGAAAATGGGGTTTTGCCTGCCTCGGCTCAGGTCCGGAAACCGAGCACGAAGGCAAGGAACTTTCACAAGACGCAGTGCTCTGGATCGACGTGAAAGAATTCAAATAGAAACCAGCTCTGGTTTTGCGACCGTCGGGCCCATCGAAAAACGGTTGAAGGCGCTTGTCTGATCTCACCATTTGCAACGCAGACCCGTGCTGCGCTGCAAATGGACTGATGAAAATTGCTCGATTGCCAAAGGTGAACGCCGTCCAAGGCTCTATCTTCTTTTCCGCCACTCCGTTGGAGACATCCCTTTTTCTTTGCTGAAAAACTTCGAGAAATGGAATGTATTGGCAAAGCCGAGAAGAGAGGAAATTTCCTTGATCGACTTGTCGGTATTGATCAGGAAATCGCAGCCTCTCTGAAGCCGGATATTGAGTTGGAACTGCTTGATTGATACACCGGTCTGCTCACGGAACAACCGTCTCAGATAGGAATAGCTGATGCCGAAATGGCGAGCCAGCTCATCCATATCCAACACTTGTGTGTGGTGCTCAAGCAGATACATCCGCACCGCGTCGACGATTTGTTCGTATTTGCGCGACACCTCCTCGCGAGGACGCGCCAACAACGACAGAAGCGAAAGCGCCAGCGTGGACAAAAGCGCCTGATTGTCTGTTGCCCCTTCCAGGGCCAGTTGATGAATTCGCACGAAAAGGTCTGAAATGTGCCCATTGCTATGCATCACGGGACGATCGGGCGATAACAGCCCTTTCTCCGTCAAGCTATCATAAGCTGCGCTCTTGCATTCAATCCAGTTTTCAGTCCAGCCCGTGGTCGGGTCAGGCTCATAGCGATGCCACTCCCCGGGGAAGAGCACAAATATATCTCCCGTCTGGATCGCCACTCTAGTGTGCTCGGGCCCATATTCAAAGGTTCCCTGCCCTGCGCTGATATAGACGATCTGATAGGCCTGCAAAATACGCCCGTTACGCCAATCAAGATGATGATCATCGGGGTGCCTGCGCGGCGGATAGATGCTGCCGGGTGGAATGACCGTGTGCCCCATGGAGATCGCGGTGCATCGCCATGCATCGCACAATCCATTGTCCGGCAAATAGACAAAATAGTTCCGCATCGATCCTCCCCAAAATCATTTTTGATATCATATGGATCATTTTGGAAAACATAACTAGTAGTAATACTTATTATTCCGGAGCATCGAGATGCGTAAGCTTTACCCAGCTCGCAGTTTGGGAATGGAGTTCTGCGAGCTATCAAAAATAGATGCGATACAGTTCGTGGGAGGAACTTAGCAGAATGAAATCTGGCGTGATTTAATCCGGCAGCCGCACGTCATAAAGGCAGACGGGCTTGTGCAAACACAGGCACCAACAGGGAAGTCTTGTCTTTTGGCCAGTCGGCCGCAGCAATAAATCGCAGAAAGCAACCATCCTAAAGGCCCATTCTTGTATTTGCGGCTTTTCGGAAAGCGTGGATGCTATGTCCGTCTGCTAATCCCTTGTCTCTGCGACCCTGTCATATGTTGCGAGGAAAATGGGAAATGGAATACTCGGCTAATCTGGGGATATTCTATCACTTGCTGGGAGCCCTGGCGGCTTCCTCATTCTACATTCCGATCTCTCTGGTCAGAAACTGGGAGTGGGAAGCCTCTTGGTTTCTCAATGGCATAGCATCCTGGATCATCATGCCAATTTTGATATCTAGCCTGCTTTTGCCAGACTTGGGAGCCTTTTATGCGGCCATTCCAGCCAGCGTTTTGATCAAGACCTATCTTCTGGGTGCGCTGTGGGGCATTGGTGGCCTGACCTTCGGCATGACCATGCGATATCTGGGCCTGTCGGTCGGCTATGGCGTGGCTATCGGCATTACGCTTGTTGTCGGAACCCTCATGCCCCCCATCGTCGATGGTCAAATCGGGCATTTTGTCTCGACAACCTCAGGCTTGATCGCTCTGGGCGGTGTTCTTCTGGCCGTGGTCGGCATCTTCGTATGCTCTCAGGCTGGACGACGCAAGGAAGCGGAAACCGGCGAGAAAAGCGACGAATTCAACCTCAAGAAGGGCATCATTATCGCAGTTATCTGCGGTGTGCTGAGTGCCTTCATGGCCTTTGCCATCGAAGCAGGCCAGCCGATGCAGAATCTGGCGGTCGAACTGGGTGTCGATCCGCTTTACCAGATCATGCCAAGTTACGTGATCATTATGCTGGGCGGCTTCACCACCAACGCCGTTTACTGCATCTACAAGGCCCGCCAGAACAATACGGTCCAGAAAATCCGAAACGACCATAGCCAATTCGTTCGCAACACCCTTCTGTCCATGGCTGGCGGCGTGATCTGGTACTTGCAGTTCTTCTTCTATGGTTGGGGGCACGTCCAGATGGTCGGCTCGAATCTCGGCTTCATCAGCTGGACCCTTCATATGTCCCTTCTCGTCTTCTGCGGCGGCCTGTTCGGCTTCCTGATGAAAGAATGGGTCGGCAGCAGCGCAATCACCCGGCGTGTCCAGTATGCAGGCATGGGGGTCATCATCTGCTCCACCATCGTTATCGGCATTGCGGCCAACTAGGAGGATCTCATGAAACGCGAAGCATTCAAGATGAAGCTGATTGGCGATGTTGCCAAGGACTATCAGCGCCGCCACGCAGAGATCTGGCCAGAGCTGGTCAAACTGCTCAAGGACGCAGGCATCTCCGACTACGCCATCTATTTCGACGAAACGACCAACGAACTGTTCGCGGTTCAGAAGGTCTCCGGCGAGGCTGGAGCCGCTGATCTCGGGGCAGAGGAAATCGTTCAGAAATGGTGGAGCTATATGGCCGATATCATGGAAACCAACCCCGATGACTCGCCGGTTTGCATCCCGCTCACTGAGGTCTTCTACCTCGCCTAAGTCCCGCGCCAAGGAGACGGTCGCAGTATCAGGGCCGTCTCTGCTCATAGCAAAGCAATTAATTATCTGGAGAATTTCACATGACAAACCTCAAGCTAGGCGTATTCGGTATTGGCCTCGATACCTACTGGCCCCAGTTTGACGGCCTCAAGGCACAACTGGAAGGCTATCTCGATCAGGTTGGCCAGAATATCGCCAAATCCGGCGTGGAAATTGTCAATGGAGGTCTGGTTGACAGCGTAGAAATGAGCGAAGGCGTGGAAGACCAGTTTCGTAACGCGTCCGTCGATGCCCTTGTGCTTTATATCACGACCTACGCGAAAAGCGGCTCCATCCTGCCGCTGGTGCAGCATATCGCCAAACCGGTTCTTGTTCTTGCCTTGCAGCCGCAAACCCGCGTTCCAGTCAATGAAATCAATAGTGTGGAAGATCGCGGCATCCGCACGGGTCAATGGCTTGCCCATTGTCAGGCTTGCACGGCACCAGAACTGGCCAATGTCTTCAATCGCGCAGCCATTCCATATGAAATGGTGGTGGGCTATCTTGATGATGAAGCAAGCTGGAACGAGATCTATGCCTATATCTCTGCGCTCAAGACGGTAAAGGCTCTTGGCACCACCAATGTCGGCATTCTGGGGCATAATTTCCAAGGCATGTATGACACCTATTCGGACGTCACCAACCTATCTTCCCGCCTTGGCATCCGCTTTGACATTCTGGAAATGTGCGAGTTGCTCGAATATCGCAACGCCGTAACGCCAGAACAGAAGAAAGCCAAGGTTGAAGAGCTGCACGCAGTGATGAAGGTCGAGGATAGCTGCGATCCTGCCGAAGTGGACCGCGCCGTCGTTACGTCCTGCGCGCTTGATCGGCTGGTTAACGAACATGGACTGGGGGCCATGGCCTACTATTATGAAGGCCGCCCGGCATCGCCTGAAGAGAATATCATCACCTCGGTCATTCTGGGCAACACCCTGCTCACGGCCCGCAATGTGCCAGTTGCCGGAGAAGGCGAGATCAAGAATGTTCTGGCGATGAAGATCATGAGCCTTCTCGGTGCAGGTGGCTCCTTCTCAGAGCCCTATGGCATGAATTTCGACGAAGATCTGGTGCAGTGGGGCCATGATGGTCCGGCACATCCGAAAATCGCCGAAGGAGAGGTCAAGCTGGTCGAGCTTCCGGTCTATCACGGCAAGCCGGGCAAGGGTGTTTCCATTCAGATGTCCGTTGCCAATGGGCCGGTCACCTTCCTGTCCGTGGTGGAGAAGCGCACAGGAGAAGTGGTGCTGCAATATGCTGAAGGGCAGTCGGTTGCCGGTGACGTGCTGGATATAGGCAACACCAATTCCAACTACAGCTTCCCCATCGGGGCAAAGGCCTTCACGAAGACCTGGAGCCTTGGCGGCCCGGCGCACCATTGCGCTATCGGGGTCGGCCACAAGGGAGCCGAGATCGAAGCGATTGCCCAGATCCTCGGGATCGAGACCAACCGCATCTGCTAGGTATCAGAAGCAACAAAGAACATCTTCCCGTTGCAACCAGACTTTTGCAACGGGGATTTTTGGCAGAAATACCATAGAGCCGGGACCTGAGTGAGGCCCATCAGAGCACCAGACTGACAATCGGAATGCCGCAAATAGCAAGAATGCCGGAGCCTAAAGCCCCAGCGCCCGATGCAGCGCAGCTGTCAGATGCTTCTCGATAGCAGAGGCAGCGGCGTCAGGGTCGTGGCTTTCCAGCGCTTCAATAATGGCCATATGCTCGGTCATCACCTGACGGAAGGTGCCCGGTGTTATGAGCGTCAGATGTCCGTGGGCCAGCCGGATCAACTGGATGCGCTGATTATTCATCGCATAAAGCCAGTCGACCAACTCATTGCCGAGCGAAGACACAATGGTGTCGTGAAGGCTGTCATCTATGCCTTGCGCATCTTTCAAAAGATTATCGCTGGGCCCCACCTCATCGACGCGTGCAATAACCGACCTATGAACCTCACGCAGCTGGCTGATCATGGCTTCGCTGGCGTTGCCTGCGAATTTGGCGGCCGCTTCCTTCTCGATCATCATGCGTAACTGATAGGTGTCGCGAATGAACCGCAAGCTCACTTCGACGATCTGGATGCCACGCTGCGGAGCGATCTGGACAACCCCTTCCAGCTCTAGGCGCAACAAAGCCTCCCGCACAGGCGCAAGAGGGACACCGGTCATTGTCGCCAGTTCGCGTTGCGAAATGAACTGGCCGGGTTTTAGGTCCCCCATCATCAGATGGTGTTTGAATTTTTCGTAGGCTTTGTCACTAAGCTTCATGGTCTGCTTGTTCCGGGACCCTGACGCACCATTTCAGATTCTTAGCAGAGGAGCATGAAGGCCAAACATCATTGGGTCATTCGCGTATCTAGTTACCCATTCGAAACAGCCGGGTCAATCCCGACAGGCGGGGACATCATGAGCCGCCAGACCAAAGCATGACAAGGTCTGGCGACAAGGTTCGAAAGCCTAGCCCCCCAACCCCAGAAGATGGGGCAACCAGGTTGTGAGGCTCGGAATGCAGGTAACCGCCCCCAGAACCACGATCAGAGGGATCAGGAACGGGATCATCGCCCGGATAGCCCGCTCAGGCGGCACATCAGCAATTGATGCGGTCAGAAACAGCACGACCCCCACCGGTGGCGTGATTGTGCCGATCATCAGATTGAGCACGAACAGCACCCCGAACTGGGTCGGGTCGATGCCATTGGCCATGGCCACAGGCACGAAGATCGGGATGAGGATCAGCATCGCCGCGATAGCTTCCATGAAAAGCCCGACAACCAGCAATGAGATGTTGACGATCAAAAGGAAGATCAATGGGTTATGCGAAATATCCGCCAACAGAGAACCGACCATGAAGGGAATGCGCGCAACCGAAAGTGCCCAACCGAGCAGACCGGCAGTCATCACCAGCGCCATCACCAGACCGGTGGTCTGAACCGTGCTGAGAATAACCTGAGGCAGATCGGAAAGGCTGAAATCGCGATAGACGAGGCCACCGACCACCAGCGCGTAGGCTGCCGCAACAACCGCGGCCTCGGTTGGGGTGAAGACACCCGACATGATGCCGCCGAGCAGAATAACCGGCGTCATCAAGGCAAAGAAGGCATCACAGAAGGCCCGGCCAACCTCACACAGCCCGGGGAACTTGTCCCGAGGCAGATTATGACGTTTGGCAATAGCCCGAACCGTCACCATCAGCGCCAGCGCCATCAAAAGGCCTGGCACGATAGCGCCAACGAACAGCGACCCGATCGAGGCTTCTGCCGTCACACCATAGATCACCATGGGCAGACTTGGCGGAAGAATCGGCCCGATGGTGGCCGAAGCAGACGTAACGGCAACCGCCAGATCAGAGCGATAGCCGGCATCCTTCATCGCCTTGATTTCGAGCGCGCCCAGCCCGCCAGCATCGGCAACCGCAGATCCGCTCATACCGGCGAACACCACACTGGCGATAATGTTGGCGTGCGCGAGCCCGCCCCGCATCCAGCTCGAAATAACCGAGACGAAGCGGAAAAGACGGGTCGTGACACCAGAATAGTTCATCACATTGCCCATCAAAATAAAGAAAGGCGCAGCCAGAAGCGGGAAGGAATTGGCAGCCATGACGATTTTCTGTGGCACGGCAAGCGCGGGAATCCCATTGATGACAATGAAGGCCGTACCGGCCAGACTGATGGCAAGATAGAGCGGGACGCCGATGATGATGGCGATGAACCAGATCGGCAGGATCATGAACATGGTTTCAGTCATGAGCGCGCCTCCCCGTTCTCTGAAGCCTCTTGGGCTGCTTCAGGTACAAATAGGTCGAGTATCTTGACCAGAGAAACCAGAATGGCCACAGCGGCGAAAACCGGTACGATGGCGTAGACCACGGCAAAAGGGAAAAACAGGCTTGCCGTGCTCACCGTGACGTTGCGCAAGGTGATGGCATAGCCCTCATAGAGCATGACGCAAGAGAAGATGATCGCCGCAATTTCGATGAAGAACAGCATGATCTTGCGGTTGCTTTCCGAAAGCCGCCCGATCACGGTGGTAATCACGATATGCTGATTGTTGCGGCTCGCCATCAGCCAGCCGATGAAGCACAGCCAGATAAAGGCATATTGTGCAAATTCATCACTCCAGACGAGCGGAGAGTTGAAGAGATAGCGGAGAATAATCTGCGTCATGACAACCACGAACAACAAGGTGAACAGCACGATGGCAAAACCGCTGAGAACCTTGAAAATGGCATCGACGAGACGGCGTAGAGAAAACAAGATGGCCTCCTCGGATCCGGCGCATATCCTTCAGCATCAGACTGACGGGGCGACTGACTGGCAGCCAATGGAACACGCCACATTTTTCAACCGGATGCGCCATCCCGCGAAATGATAGGGGCGTGTGTCCGGTATTGTCTTGAAGAGGACGGGCGCTCAACTGAACGCCCGACCGGAGAATGAAGGGGGATTACTCCATATTCTGGAGTTTTTCGTAGGTGCCTTCACCCCAAACTTCTGTGAAGAGCGGCGGGACCGCATCAACCGTAGCCTTGCGGAAGCTCTCAACGTCCGGCTCGATCACGGTGACGCCACCGGCCTTGAATTCGCTGATCAGACTGTCTTCCTGCTTCATGATTTCTTCGTTGGCCCAGGTGCTGGCTTCCTTGACTGCATCAGTGATGATGGTGCGGTCTTCTTCGCTAAGGCCCATCCAGAAATCATTGTTGACGACGACCATACGCGGCGTGCGGATATGGCCGGTCAGGATGATGTATTTCTGCACTTCGTTCAGCTTGCCGGACTTGATGGTCGGCAGCGGGTTTTCCTGACCATCGACAAGTCCCTGCTGCAGAGCAAGATACAACTCATTGAAGTTGATCGGCGTCGGCTTGGCACCCCATGCCTTGGCCATGGCCACAAACACATCATTCTGCGGTACGCGAATCTTGAAGCCTTCCATGTCAGCAACGGTCTTGATTTCCTTGTCGCTGGTGGTCAGGTGGCGCGTACCGTAATAGAGCGCGGAAATGGCATGCATACCCGCTGGAGCGAGCTGTGCGTTGATTTCATCAAGCATTTCGCCATTGAGAACAGAGATCATCTGCTCTGGTGTCTTCCAGATGAAAGGCGCTTCGACGACAGAAATCCATGGCACCCACTGGCCGAAGTTGGCGGCCCCTTCGGTTACAATATGCTGCACGCCGGAGCTGACGGCTTCGATCATGTCGCGGGAGCCACCGAGCTGACCACCCGGGAAGGACTGGATCTCGATCCGGCCATCACTCTTCTTGGAAACGATGTCTGCAACCTTGTCGATCATCATCACCTGAGGATGCGATCCGCCAACGACGTCACCCCAACGGATGGTCACATCGGCCGCATTTGCAGGCATGGTTGCAGAGACACAAAGCGTCATTGCCGCAGCAGCCACAAGGCTGGCGGGTGAAAAAATCGAGGGCTTCATTATTTCCTCCCAGAACTAATTACCTCTAAGCGCAATCGCATGGGGCGACCGCGTGTATGGACTCGACCCGACAATTCCTCCACGAGCCGATCTGGCCACTATAGACATGATCAAATCACTCATTCAAGAGCAAAAGTACCACTGATCTACTACTGATATATTGTTTCTCGAAAGGCCCTACCTGCATCGTTTCAACTCCGTTGAAAGCCGCGAGGTATCCCAGCCGTTGCGTGGAAAATGGTAAAAATGGGCAAAGCTGCTCTTGGGGAAAACGGATTTCCCCAACAACCTTGCTGGCAGACTATGAATGTCTGCACGCGCATCTTGAAACTGCCACGAACCGGAGTATTAATCGCGCCAGTCGGGTTGGCAGGGTAAAAGCAGAAAACAAGCCAACTCAGAAAACAAGCCAACTCTGGCGATCCGATCCCGGATCGACTCGCCTTCGATAGTCCCTTCATGACATGATCAAGAAGACACCTTGATCTTCCCATCAGAAGAGTAACACGGTTCGCTTTCCTAAGGCCCGTATAGCCAGCCTTTCACGGTCTCCCTGCCTGCAGACCAGCGTGAGGGTTTATCGGTGATTGGCCTGGCCGAACTTGAGGAGCAGGGCGATGACGCTCACAAAGAACACCCCAGAGGCCAACGGCACTGCAATTTCCGTTGAACAAGACACATCCGCGGCAAATAACACCAATCAATCGATGACGGTTGCGGCTCCGGTGCTGGGCATTGGTCTCAAACTGGCTTCCACTCTGGTGTTCAGCATCATGACCGTCACACTCAAGATCGCCTCGGAAACGGTGCCGGTCGGCGAAATTGTCTTCGCCCGCAACTTCATCGGCCTGTGGCCCGTGTTACTGATGGTCGCCTTGCGGGGAGAACTGGGCGTTGCCTTCAAAACCGATCACCCATTGGGGCATCTGGGCCGATCAGGTATCGGCATCATCTCGATGATGTTCTCTTTCACCGCCTATGCCCTGCTGCCTCTTCCTGATGCCACCGCCATCGGCTTCGCTTCACCGCTCTTCGTCATCATATTGGCCTTCTTCATTCTTAAGGAAAAGGTCCGGATCTATCGCTGGGGAGCCGTCGGGGTAGGGTTTCTCGGCATCATCATCATCCTTTCGCCTCACATGGGCGCAGGAGAGATGGATAGCAATGCGTTCATAGGCTCCATGTGCGCGGCAACATCGGCCTTCCTTGGGGGCCTTGCGATGATTTTCGTACGCAAGCTTTGCGAGACAGAACGAACTTCAACCATAGTTGTCTGGTTCCATGGGGCGGGCACAGGGCTCGCCCTCTTCTCAATCCCCATCGGCTTTATATGGACAGACTGGGCCTGGGTCGTGCCGGACATAAAAAGCCTGATGTTGCTGGTCATAGTTGGTATTTCCGGTGGCATCGGACAAATTCTGATGACCCAGAGCTATCGGTATGCAGACGCTTCAACGATCGCCCCATTTGACTATACCAGCATGATCTGGGCCGTGCTTTTCGGTTATCTTCTATTTTCCGATGTGCCGCTGCCACAGGTTCTCATTGGTGCCGTTGTGGTGATCTGTGCTGGCATTTTTGTCATTTTCCGCGAACATGCCTTGGGACTGGATCGGACAAAAGCCCGCAGGGCCTCCACTCCATCCAAATCATAACATCCGTGACGACAAGGAGAGCTGCGGCTCATGCTTAAAGGAGGTCCGGGCCTTAACGCAGGTCCGGATCATCCTGCAGAGAAACAAGATCCCTCCCCTTCCAACGCAATGGTCTATCCCCTTTGGCGCATTCCCTCCTGCATGAGGTGATTGGCAGCCAGGTTGACCACGGTATAAAACCGGAATGATCAGATGCGCAGCTTAGTCGGCCAGTTTGACGCTTTTGCGGATAACAAGATCTCCGGACAACAGCACTTTGACCGGAGGCTGCTTTTCGTTGGCGACAATCAAATCATCCAGAAAGCGAATAGCCATGGCACCAATGCGCTGCTTGGGCACATTGAGAGACGTGAGCGGCGGGTCAAACATGCTTGCCATCGGCAGATTATCAAACCCTACGACGGAAATATCGCCGGGCACAGAATAACCAAGTTCACGCAATGCCCGAATGAAGCCGAAGGCGATCACATCATTGGCACAAAAATAGGCGTCTGAAAGTTTCTTGATGTTGGAGAGCTGCTTGATGGAATCTTCGTAGGCTTCCTCTATGGTGGCGCAGACCGAAAGAATATTCTCCTCTTCAATCTCCAACCCATGCGCGTTCATGGCCCGCATATAGGCTTCATGGCGGAGCTTGAAATTATTCACCTCAGAGTAGCTGCTCACAAGACCAATCCGCCTAAATCCGTTGGAGGCGAGGTGCGCCAGCGCAAGATGCACCAGTTGTTCATTGTCCATGTCGATGAAATTGCCATCAACGAAGGGACGATATGTATCGATGATGACATTGGGGACGCCGCAGTCATTGATCAGATGTATATCTTCGTCGCTCAACTCGGTTCCCAAAGCGACGATACCGCGCAGATCTGATTTGGCAATTTCCTCGATTATCGATGCAACATCCACTGCTTCATGCGAGACAACCTGAAGCGAATAATCGCGCCTGGTGGCTTCATAGGACATGCCGTCAATATAGTCGGATATGAAGACGTTGTGATCTCGGTTCAGGGTCTGTCCATGGCGCACGATCTTGAGAAAGCGGACGGCATTCTGCGCATCAGAAGCATCAGAATCCGCATTGCTGCGCTCTCCACGCGGAGTGTAATTCAATTCGGCCATGGCACGCAGCACATTCGCGCGCGTATTCTCTGAAATTTCACCTTTACGATTAAGGACAAGAGACGCGGTGGTAACCGAAACACCTGCATGTTCAGCAACCTGCCGCAAAGTTGGGTTTTGTTTAGGCCCAGCAGCCATTCGCGTTTTTCCTCTCTCGCTTTGCCCTCTTTGACCGAATTATAATGTTATTTAATGCATCTGGTTTCTATGAGCAAATATTTAAATTATTGAACATCACTAAACAAAAACATGTAATTTCTACTAATTTTTCATGCTATTCACTAAATTTTCAGATACTCATCAATCGCCGGTTTGACGGCATAATCTTTTTGTCTCCGCCATGCATTTGCCAAACACTACAGACAGGGCAGGAACCCCTTCCAAACAGGGTCTGGAGGGGCTTTCGTAAATGTCCTTGCCAGCATCCGTCGGGAAGACCGGCACGGCATCATATGGCCAGAGATGAAGATCAACCGACCTCGTTTTTCATCTCTTCATTGGCAGCTTTTGCTGCTTCCATGAACAGCCCGATATCTCCCGGGCCAGCAAGAAAGTTATGGCCACGCCCCTTCAACTCGGCGAAGCTCCAGCGAGGACGCTTGACTGTGCCCATATATTTGCCGGCAGCCTTGATTTTCTCTTCAGCTTCGGCGGCAAGAGCCTCGGCATCATCTTCACCCAGTTGCTCCAGAAGACCGATGGTGCCAGCGAGATCGTTCGGCCCGATAAAAAGCATTTCAATACCGTCCACCTCGGCGATTTCGGCAATATTGGGCAGCGCATCCTTATGCTCGATCTGACCGATGACAAAAACCTCTTCATCAGACGTTTTCAGATAGTCGGTCTTGGCCCCATAGTGAGAAGCCCGCCCGCATGGTGCGGCATATCCACGGGTGCCGGTTGGAGGATAGTGTGTCGCTGCCGCAGCTGCCTCTGCAGAAGCCTTGTCGCAGATCATCGGGATCATCAGGGACTTGATGCCAAGCTCGAGAATCCGTTTCAGGTAAACCTGATCATTCCAAGGAACACGCACGACAGCGTGACCGCCAGCGGCTTCAACGGCCCGAACCATGTTGACGGTCGCTTCCAGATCCGCCGGTCCGTGTTCGTTGTCGATGAGAACACAGTCCCATCCCGCCCAAACGGCAGCTTCGGCCAGTGCCGGAGAGGCCAGTTCCAGCCAGATACAGCGCACGCAGCGCCCGGTTTTCAATTGTTCTCGCAACCAGTTCATTTTGTACCTTCTTTCAGTTACTGGCACTCGGTTTTTGGCTCTCAACCCGTACCAAAAGTCTCAATTCAGCAACGTGTCCTTTACGAACCCGTCTGGATTTCATTTTTCGGACGGCACCGAGCCGTTCGCCCGATATCCTCCGGAAACCATCTCGCGTACGGCTCTCGCGATGAGCAAAAGCCAAATGATCAATGTTACGATCCCCAGCACCAATGCGTAGGAGCGATCAAAGAATGTCAGAAAATTTCCTTGCGCCTTGATCATCGAAACCATGAAATTATCCTCGATGATCTTGCCAAGCACGATACCCAGAATCGCCGGTGCCAACGGGATCTCAACTTTAGCCATGAGGTACCCCATCAAGCCGAGCACCAGAACGATCCAGATGGCCGTGACGCTCCCAGAAATGGCATAGGCACCAACCATGGAAAAGAGCAGGATAACGGGGGCCATAACCGCGCGCGGTACCTTCAGAATGTAGGTCGAGCAGAAGATAGCCAGCATCCCCATGGGGATCATCATGATATTGGCAACAAGAAAAGAGCCAAACAGGGCAGAGGTCAGTTCCGGCTGGTCAATGAAAATGCGCGGTCCCGGCGTCATGCCCTTGAGCAGTAACACACCGATGGCGATGGCGGTAACAGAATCACCGGGAATCCCGAACACCAATGCTGGTGTCCATGCGCCGCTGATGGCCGCATTGTTTGACGACCCGCCAGCGGCAATACCATCCATGCTGCCTTTTCCGAATGTTTGAGGCTCTTTGGATGTGCGCCTTGCCAGCGCATAGCAGATCCAGGCGGCAATATCTGCGCCTGCACCGGGCAGAGCACCGACCACCGTTCCGATTACGGAAGACCGCAACACCGTTATTGCAAAGCGACGAATGGCGTTCACGGCTCCCTTCAAAGCAGCCCAGAAAGGCTCGGTGATCGTTTGCAATTGCGTCTCTTCTTTTCGCAGAGACTGGACCGTGCGCAACACTTCTGAAAAGGCGAAGATACCGATCATGGCCGGAATGAACGTGATGCCGTCCATCAGATCATCAACCCCGAAGGTGAAACGGGGATAGCCAACCGCCACATCGATGCCGACACAGGCAATGGCCAGACCGATAAACAGACTGGCAAAGTTTTTGGGCACCGATCCGCCACCCACGAACACGGCACAGCTCAGCCCGAGACAGGCCAGCCAGAAAGTTTCATAACTTGAAAAGCTGATGGCAATATGGGCCAACTGCGGAGCAATCAACATCAGGATGATTACACCGATCACGCCACCAATCGAAGCAGTCAGAAGAGAGATCAGAAGCGTTGTCCGCGGTTTGCCATTGCGGGAAATGGTATGAGCATCATCGACATAGGCAGCAGACGCGGGCGTACCGGGTATCCGCAGCAGGGTTCCGGAGATATCACCTGCGAAAATGGCCGTCGTCGTCGTTGCGACAATGGCGCTAATAGCCGGAATGGGATCGAGAAAGAATGTAAAAGGCACCAGCAAGGCCACGGCCATTGTTGCTGTCAGTCCGGGAACTGCCCCGATAAAACAGCCATAGATCGTTGTCAGGCCAATGATCAGAAGATTATCGGGTGCCAACACCGTTAATAGAACATTTGTCAACATAGTGGCCTCACCAAGCATACGGTTCCAGCCATCCCCACGGCAGGGGAACATGCAGGAATGAATAGAACAGGAAATGGACGAGCATGGTTACGCCGAGCGCCAGCACGATTGCCTTCCACCATTTGGTGCCATAGAGCAGCAGCAGGCAAAGCATCAGCGGAAAAGCCAACAGGTGAAAGCCGACGGTATCGAGAAATTCTGCAAACAGAATGACCCCGAGCACCAGCGCGATGGAATTGATCCAGGCTTTGGGGGAAAGGCTTGAAACCGCGTCGGTCTCGCCACCATCGTTGGCTTCTGCCCTTCTTACGGACATGATACCGGTGATCAGGACCAGTAGCCCACAGATTGCCAGTCCCGTTCCGGCAATTGTAGGGAAAAGGCCCGGACCGAACTTCATGCCGCCAAGCAGCGGAAAGCTTTGTGCTTGCCAGGCAATCCAGCCGCCTGAGCAGGACAGGATGATCCCTGTCAAAATATCCTTGTTAAACATGAGATAACTCGCATTCTCCAACCTCTCGTCACGATGCGCGAGGTCATCATCAACGCAGCATAGCCGCACTGGCGAACGGTAACGCGCCTTAAAGGACGCCCCTTCCGACACAGGTGGATATGCCCGGATATATGGCATGCTCCCGCACCTTTCCGAACTGACGCGCAGCCGTCCCTTCTCACGAAGAGATGAGTGAGGCTGCGCGTCGGCTTCGGAATATGGATTATGGAACAAGGCTACTTGGCCAGGCCGATTGCCTTGATGGTGTCTCCGAGATTTTTGTCGGTTTTGGCAATAAGACTACCAACTTCATCAGCTCCCATGATCACGACATCTGCGCCGCGGCTCGCTTTAAAGTCGGCCCATTCCTTGGTTTTCAAAACCTTGAGCACGGCTTTTTCATAGGAGCAGGCAATCTCTTTGTCCATTCCGGCAGGGCCAGTGAGAGCCTGATAGGAAGAAAGCGTCCAGCCAGAATCCAGCTGTTCGACTGTGGTAGGAATATCGGGCAAAGACGGCATGCGCTCGTCGTTCATATAGGCAAGGCCCTTGAGTTCACCTTGCTCGATGAGCGACTTGACCTCGGACTGAGCAACGGTGATGACATTAACGCCCCCGGCCATCAGTTCCTTGATTGCAGGTGCAGCGCCCTTGGAGGGAATCCAGCGAATGGATGCAGGGTCCATACCTTCAGCATTCAACAGGCCAGCAAGGGCCAGATGCCAGATACCGCCCTGGGACGTACCCGATGCCGTGATTTTTCCCGGATTGGCTTTTGCCTCTGCCAGCACTTCCGCAAGGCTATTGTAAGGAGAGTCCGCAGCGACCGTAAAGCCAGCAGGAACCAGATCCAACAAGGCGATCGGCGTCAATTGCTCATAATTGATATCTGTAAGGCCGATCCAATGCATCGTGTTGATCTCGGTCGTGGATGAACCGATTGTATAGCCATCCGGCTTGGCACGAATAATGGCAGAGTGCCCTGTGACACCATTACCTCCCGTCCGGTTCACCACATTGAAGGGCTGCCCCATTTCCTCGCTCAGCAGGCTCGAAAGCATACGCGCATTCGCATCGGTGCCACCGCCTGCACCCCAAGGAACAATATAGGTGACTGCACGTTTCGGTTTCCAGTCACATTCGGCCGAAGCGACCGAGCTTGCGAGCGTTCCAAGGCCCAAAATTGTTGCCCCCAAAAGGGCTTTCATCAGATTCTTCGTCATGGTGTCCTCCCACCTGATAGTTTTGAATTACGAATCCTTGCGGATTCACCGCTCCTCTCGCGGTCGATCCTCCTCCAACAGGGGTCGAGCGCGATGGTCGGCATTTCCTGCGCGCAAATGGCTCAGCATGACGCGCAGGAAAAGGGTTTGGAACGGATCAGCTTGCCGCTGCGGCTTTCATAAATCCGTTCAATTCATCAGCCAGAATGCAAGCAACGGTGCCGCCAGCATCTTGCAACCCGCGTGACTTTTCCTGGAAAGCGGCGGCCTTGCCATGCTGGGCAACCAGAAGCTTGGTTGCTTCAAGAGCCTCATCGGCAGCCTTTGCAGCCGCCTCGCAGGCCACCTCCAGTGGTGCGCCCTTTTCAGCTTCGGCTTTGAAACAGCGTGCGATCGGGTCCAGCACATCAAGCACGGTTTTGTCCCCGAGTGCTGCTTTGCCGCGCATGGCAACGCCGTTTGCATAAGCGTCCCAAAAGCTTGCCAACCCGGCAACATCCAGCGCGGCGGCACCGTCAAGCGCCTTTGAGCCACGCAGGAACCCGGTTGCCATCAGCGTGCCCATCGTCGAAGGGGCCGCCTTGGCAATCGCCGCACCGGCAGTCTTCATCTGAGTGGCCAGATCGGGCGCATCCAATGCCCCGACAGCATCGCTGGCGGCTCGGAAGGCTTTCGCCATCGTCAATCCCAGATCGCTATCACCAACCTTGCTATCAAGTTCAATCAGAGCCTCCCGCTCCTTTTCGAACCTGTCGGCAAAGCGTGGAAAGAGACCGGCAACGGATTTTGCATCAAGAGTTTGCATGTCTCCCTCCCTTAGCCCGCGAAATGCTTGAAGAAAGGCGTGTCGACCTCTGCTGCGACCAGCGGTTCCAACTCGTCATCAAGCTTCATGATGGAGATCGAGAAGCCGGCCATTTCCATGGAAGTAGCGAATTCTCCCAGCCACACATGGCGGATCTTGACCTCTTTTTCATCCAGCAACTGACCAAGACGCCGGTAAGCGATATAGAGTTCTTCCAGTGGCGTGGCGCCAAGCCCGTTCATGAGAATGGCCACTTCGTCTCCCTTTTCGTAAGATTGTTCGGCAAAAATCTTGCTGGCCATTTCCTCGACCACAGCATCCACCGGCTCAAGCGCCTTGCGCGAGATGCCCGGCTCACCATGGATGCCCATGCCGATTTCCATTTCGTCATCACCGATCTGGAAGCTTGGCTTGCCGACTTCAGGCACAATGCATGGAGACAGGGCAACACCCATTGTCCTCACCTGGCTTTTGGCCTTTTCAGTGAGCCGTTTGACCTCAGCCAGAGGCTTCATCTGGGCCGCAGCTGCACCGGCGACCTTGTAGAGAAAGAAAATGCCAGCAACGCCGCGCCGCTTATGCTCTTCGCCAACAACAGATGAGGCTACATCGTCATTGCCAACAACCGTTGCGGTTTCGATGTCATCCAGTTCGGCAAGTTCTCCGGCCATGTCGAAATTCATGATATCGCCGGTATAATTGCCATAGAGATAGAGAACACCTGCGCCCTGATCGACATATTTGGTAACGTTGAGCAATTGATCCGAGCTTGGAGACTGGAAGACGCCTCCGACGCCAGCGCCATCCAACATGTTTTTGCCCACATATCCAAGAAACAAAGGCAGATGACCTGATCCGCCACCCGTCACGATGCCCACTTTTCCGGGCACAGGTTTGGCCGTTACAAAACACCGCATATCACCATCAGTGAAGGTCACTTCCGGATGCGCGCGATAGATGCCTTCCAGCATCTCATCGACGAAATCTTCAGGTTTGTTCAGGAACTTTTTCATTGGTCAGATTCTCTTCCAGCCGCGTGAAGCGCAACAGGCAGGCCACATCGCAACAGCCGAATTGCGCGATTTTGTTACCCACAAAAGTGATGTAATCGAGAAATTTTAGTAAATCTAAGAAGAACAAGTTTGCAAAAATCACGCTTCAGGGCTGCTATTAGGCGACCCTAAACTGGATAAATCTTGTCCATCTTTGATTATTTTCGGGAGATTTTTTGACTTTTTTGTCAAATCTCACAGGTCATAAGCGAAGAAGGGCGAAATCTGTGCCTGAATCGGAATAAATTAGAACGCATTAACTATCCTCCACTTTTAGTGAACATATCTGTTCAATTAGTGAATTGATACCATAATATTTAGTGATGTTCAATAATTTTATATCCTGATGTTTGGTTAGCCTCAAAGCCTATGGACAGATTGAGGTGTTTTGCGCGGGACGAATTTGGCGCGCCGCAGCTCCCCTCATGGACGCAAAGAGAGACCGGTTCATCACGTAGCAGGCTTCAAAGGCAAAAGAAGTGGCCGTAAAGATCTGCAGCAGAAGAGAAAATCCACATCAGGGTGAACAGCTTGCGGGGTTCTCTCCTGCACATGTTGGCCTCGCAGGTTTTGACTATATTGAAATGACCTGCAACCAGGAGTAATTTATATTGCCCTCAAAATTGGGCAGAGCAATGCCAGTCGGGCAGCAAATCATATCGGTTTACGCCCTCCATAAGGGATGAAAAAATGCGGAAATTCGGTATGTTTTTGGCAACGTTACTGGCGGCACTCAGCCTCCTCTTGCCGAGTGCGCAGTCGTCAGAAGGGTTTGCCATCTCCGAAAGCATCACAATAACGCCGATAACGCAGAACGCCTTCGTTCATTCTTCCGATAACAATAACGGCCTCATCTATATCAGTGGGGACGAGGCTCTCATTGTTTCGACACCGCAGACAGACAGGCAAACGCAGGATCTGATTGACTGGGTCACACAGGAAAAGCACTTGAAGATCGTTGGCTATGTCATCGACAGGTGGCATCCAGATGCCATGGGAGGATTGGCTGCCGTCCATGCCAACGACATTCCGTCTTATGCTTACTTGCGCACCCAACAGATAGCCAGACAGAAGGGACTGCCGGTTCCGCACCATGCGATGGATGAGAGAACCATCATTCATGTTGGCGATCAGACGGTTGAATGCGCTTTCCTCGGGAAGGCCCATACCGAAGATGGCATCGTCGTCTGGCTTCCGAAAGAGCAGGTCTTGTTCGGCGGAAACGAGATCCGGAATTACAACGGGTGGGTTGGTAATATCGCAGATGCAAATCTGAAGGACTGGGCATCAACTGCGCGCCGGATTAAAGATCTTTATGGAACAGCCCGGATTGTCATTCCAGGGCACGGACCATTCGGCGGCGCTGAGCTCATCGATTACACAATCGACTTGTTTACCCCCTTCTCTCAGCAGATCAAAAACGCCCTTCATCCAGATTTGTCCTATCTCCTTGACCAGCGTCCCGTCATAGTGGTGAAGGCGTCGGAAAGCTCTAAGGAAGGCGACACAAAGATCTTCAAAGAGGCGACAATCCTTTCTTCTGATGCAACAAAGTATGTGCGAATAGACGCGCCTATCGTCCGATGGAATATCAAGAACAACCGCATCGATTCCGCTGAGGGACATCTTGCAATTTTCGATAAGACGGCAGGTGGAGCAGAACTGAGAGCCTCTGCAGCCTATACCAAACTGATTGTCATTCCTGTCAATGAGCAGGTCGGACTGGCGGTCATTGTCAAGGCAATGACACCAGACTAGTCGGCCATATGCACAAGATGCCCGCAAGCTGAATAAAGAAAGACGAGACTTATCGGCCTCCAAATGGAGCCAGTTCAGCCCGGAGCATCGGGAGACCCCGCCCGTACAACCAGTTGAACTCCTCATATATATTGGGTAAAATGTCCCGTCAGGTCGTTTGGCAATTGTAAGTATCAGCCTTATACCGCTTACCCCAACAAGGTCATGATATGTTATCGCCCCTCCAACTCGACATTGCCCTTGCAAAGCAGATCACCAAGGTCACACGCTCGCGCTATTTTCATAATCTCTGGCTGCCGATCCAAATTTCCAGAAGAGACCCACAGCCGCATTTTCCCCTTCACAACCACGATTTTGATGAAGTCGCCTATATCATCAAAGGCCACGGCATCACTTTCATGGGCGATCGGTTCCAGCTTCTCCTGCCCGGCAATGTGACCTATCTGCGCGCCGAAGATACCCATGCCTACCCCATGGTCGACTCGTTACGACTGCTCAATATCTTCTTTCTGCATGACCGCCTCATCGAGAATTTCCCAAAGCTGAGAAGCCTCGTTGAAGACTTCCATGCGCTGCAGTCTTCCAATAGCCAGTTATTTACCGACTACACCGCTTATGCGCGCCTCAAAAGTCTGGCCGACCTGCTGGACGTTGAGACATTCTGCTCCGATGACTATTCGGAATATACCGCCATGGCGCATCTTGTCGAATTCTTTGTCCTGATATTGCGCCAATATCGGCGGCAGGAAGACTTTACGCTCACCGATCCGGACCAATTGGCGCGCAACAAGATTTTGAAACTTTTCGCCGACCCGGCGCTGGCTGAGGGCAAATGTCGGAAGGACCTAGAAGACCTTGTTCTATGCCACGCGCTGTCATGGAGAAGCTTCGAGCGTATTTTGCCGGAGATGAGCGGCCTGACACCCCATGAATTGGCAATCTGCAATCGATTCATCTCCTTTCTCAATCTTCTTCTGGACCAACCGGAACAAACACTGGAAGACGTCTGTATCACGGCCGGCTTCTCCGATTATCGGTCCATGTCGAGAAATTGCCGCCAGTTTCTCAAGCTGTCCCCCAAGCAGGTTCAGAATATGGTCGCCCATTTCATCGCAAATCCCCCCACGACATCAGATCTGGAAATTACACCCTCATAAGGACGAAATGCACCTCATCCATGTAAGCCATTGCATTGGCGTACATTCTTCTGAAGAGACTGCCTTCGTGAGACCATATTTCTCTCAAACCGAAAGCAAAAGCCTTCAATATTATCTTTTGTATTTTTGACCATTACCAATCAAAAAATTTAATGCCCCCAAAAGCCAGTAACCATGCCTTATAGAGAGATTTTTATACTTTAGTAGAAATAAATTTTAAGACATTGATTAGTAATAAAAATTCTTAGAACCAGTCATTTCTCGCCAACATATAGTAAAAAGTTTGATTTTTTGCCCTGTCCGGAATTTGAAGCCAGTGGCTAACTAAATGCGTAGCGCTCGATCGAAGGATCATCTTTGGGAGAGGCAAAGGCGTTGCACATTTAGGAGGAGATCATGGTCACCAAGGCCGTTGTTGCGGTGGATCTGGGGGCGTCATCGGGGCGCGTACTCAAGATTGCGCTGTCTGATGGACAGCTCTCTTTGCAAGAGATCAATCGCTTTCCTCATGGCCCCAAGTCAATTGATGGTCGCCTTTGCTGGGATCTTGACTATCTCTGGGGTGGCATCCGGCAAGGCATTGGTAAGGCCTTCGCCTCAGATCCGACCATCGCCTCCATCGGCGTCGATAGCTGGGCCGTGGACTTCGTGCCCGTGGATGAGGATGGAGCGGCCTTGTTGCCCTTTGTAAGCTATCGAGATGCCCGCACCGAAGGCATCATGCCCGATTTCTATCGCAGAAGCGGGATCAGCGCCCATGAGCTGTTCGAGAAGACCGGCATCCAGTCGCTGGAACT
>NZ_FOVR01000001.1 GCF_900115225.1 Cohaesibacter marisflavi
GCCCAGCAGAACAGAGGCTTCCGATAAAAAATCTCGTTCCACAACCAATTGGCCGATCTTGGCATGCAGCCGGGCAATCTCGGCATCATTACCCTGATGCTCGGTTTCCTTGCCCTTTGAAAAGCCTGACGCCATATTCTCAATCGCAGTTCGCTTCCAAGCGCTGATCATGTTGGGATGGACATCATACTTCTTCGACAGCTCTGAAAGCGTCAATTCTTCGCGGATTGCTTCAAGCGTAACCTTGGCCTTGAAGTCGGCAGAGTAGCGTTTTCTCTTCGTCATTTCGGATCGTCTTTCTGTTCAGGCGATCCACCTTAACACATGGTCCAAATGCCTGGGACCAGCTCTCTATGCTGAAATAGGCCTATCGCGGATAAGCGAGTAAACAGCCCATGATTAGCCCATGAAACGGTATGAAAGCATGGGCATTTGCAAAGAGTGAAGAAAACAAAAGCTCAATGATTTCAAACTACTTGCACCTTAAATTATGCCTTCGGGAGGCAGGGGCCGGAGGTTCGAATCCTCTCACTCCGACCAACCTTTTCAATAGGTTAGGTCTTTCCCCTTCGGGTGAAAAACAAAAAACTCACCAAAAACTCACCAGAAATATTTCGTGCAAAAAAGCCTCATCTACGTGTGGTCGATTTTGTGTGGATAAATTTCTACATCCAACTATGTGCGGGGAATTGTTTTGGTGCTCGCAATGTCGATGTGTGGGTACCGCCGCCTCTGATTGGCGTTTCTTCGTCGGACTTGTGGCCTGCAGGTTCAAGCTCGGTAGTTACAGTATTGGCTAACCTCTGATACTCTCCGCTCTTCATCATGAATTCTGATCTGGTTCATTATCTGGTCTAATTGCATAAAGAGCTTGCTATGATTGGTGAGATGATATATGTATTCTGCATGCATATAAATCTTGTCGCGAATAAAGTCGGTGCACTTGTTACGGCCTTGTCAGATGTCCTAACATCGCCGCAATATTCATCTTCGAGCGACGCTGCTTTGGTTACCTTGTTCCATCGTCAGCCGATCTCGGTCACGTCCCTTGCTCAGATTCTTGGGCTGACGCAGTCGGCAACGACACGCCTCGTCCAGAGATTGAAAAGTGAAAAGCTGATTCAACAGCAGGACATGTCAGGGCGAGAACGCTTGCTTTCGCTGTCAAAAGAGGGAGAGCAGATTGCTGCTGCACTCGGCAAATTTCGCCTCGACCGGATTGCCAAAATCCTTAGTCCTCTGTCCGATGATGATCGTCAGGCACTCGATCGGATTGTTTCTTCCCTCTTGATCAATCTCGTCGAGGACGAAACACATGCGCGCCACATGTGCCGCCATTGTGACCATGGAATTTGCCGGGGAGAGGCCTGTCCCGTTGGGTCAGAAATTCGCCGGAAAGAAAAAATGGAGAAGTCGCATGATTCTGAAGCATAACGGCAAATCACCCGTGATTGATCCTTCCTGTCGGATTGCGCCCAATGCCACGATTTGCGGCGATGTCACGCTAGGCGCCAACTGCTCAGTAGGGTTCGGGGCGGTCATCACCGCTGAAAGTGGTGCGGTCATTATTGAGGAAAATACCGTCATTATGGACACTGCCGTGATCCGGGGTGTCCGTGACAACCCGGTCTGGATCGGGCGAAATGTGCTGGTTGGTCCGCGCGCCTATTTGACTGGCTGCTCGATTTCCGATGACGTCTTTCTGGCGACCGGTTGCTCGGTGTTCAACGGGGCAAAAATTGAGGCGCAATGCGAAGTGCGTGTCAATGCTATTGTTCATCTCAGAACGAAACTTGAAAGAGGGACGGTGGTTCCTCTTGGCTGGATCGCGGTAGGTAATCCGGCTCGTATTTTGCCACCCGAGGAGCACGACACAATCTGGGAAATACAGAAGCCGCTCAACTTTCCCAATTACGTCTTCGGAGTGAAACGCCCCCAAGAGGGTGAGACAATCATGCCTGACGTCATGCCAAGATATGCCGCAGCACTCAAGCGCTGGCACGATCTTGATGTCGAAGATACTCAGCATCAAGCGTGATAGACCGCGAAGTCCGCAAGGAATGTACCTGCGGCTCTTCTCTGACCGTATCGGGAGCTAAGCCCGGAAATCAGCATAATGGGTTTCAAAGAAGCCGCGCATGGCGATGATGCCATCTTTGACAACCTGATCCCGGCCAAATCCGATGCGGAAGTGGTCTGCTGGCGTCTCGCCCAGATCTGAAGCGTAGATAGAGCTGGGCAATAGCAGGACGCCACTCTCATCCAGCAATTTGCGGCAGAAGGCTTCCCCTCCCTCTGGCCCTGTGAAGCGGGGGAATGCCACACAACCCCCCAGAGGGCGGGTCCACTCGATGAGGCCCGGATAGTCGGCAAAGAGCTGTTCCAGATCGGTGACGTTTCTTGCAACAAGCTGACGATTGCGCGTCAGGATCTGGTCTCTTGCCTTGAGGGCAATCAGCGCCAGTTGTTCTGAGGGAGCCGAATTGCAGATGGAAAGATAATGCTTATAGCGCTCGACTTTTTCCAATTGCGCCTTGTCCTGGCAAGCGATCCAACCAATCCGCAAACCCGGCAGGCCGTAGGCTTTTGACATCACATTGAGTGAAATACCTTTTTCATAGAGATCGCAAACTTGTGGCAAACGATTTTCCGGATCCAGTTCCACACCACGATAAACCTCGTCACTCAGAATCCAGATATCATGTTCTCGGCAGATTGCAATGATCGCCTCAAGGTCGGCACGGGGGATAATGAGGCCTGTCGGGTTGTGAGGAAAATTGAGCGAGAGCAGCTTGGTGTTCGGCCGGATCGCGTCACGCAAAGCATCCAGATCGAGGGCCCATCCGCCTTTCATAGTCCCTTGCTGCAAAGGCAGACCAGTAACCTTGCAAATGGAAAGCGGCACGGTCTCTGCGCTTTGATAATTGGGTGTCGGGACAATGGCGTGATCGTCTTTCCCCAATAATGTCTTGGCCACCATATAGAGGCCTTCACCGGCACCGGCCAGACAAAGGATATTCTCTGCAGTCATGCGCTCGTAGGTGTTGGCGATCTCGTCTCGCAGCTCCGGCGCGCCCCATGTCTGGGTATAGCCCAACCAGAGAGACTGGTAGGCCTCACGGTCTTCCGGGCTGGCCATCGCCAGCAGATCTGCAACAGACAGGCTCTCCATGTCTGATGCTGTCATGTGGTACTTCGCCTTGAATTCCCATTCAGAGAAAAAAACTTCCAAACTGAAATCACGCATGGAACGGGACAATGTCATGGCTGGCTCCTAGTGCTGCTCTGGTTAATCGAGAGGCAGCTTGTTCTTTTTAATGTGGGAGTAGAGGGTGGTGCGGGAGACGCCAAGGGCTTCGGCGACATAATCGACGGCACCGCGGGCCGAGAATATGTCAGCGCCGATCAAGCGCTCGACAATGAGGTCCCGATCTTGCTTCTTGAGCTGATTGAATGAGAGTTTCAGCTCCGTGAGCGTCGCCGAGATAATGGCATTGGCAACTTCGCGCCAGTCATTGCGCAGTAAATCTGAGGTTGGGGCGGGTTCGGTTTGGGTGAAGGCGGCCAACACATCGCGCGCCATTTCCAAGGCGTCCACCCGCATATTTATGCAGAGAAGGGCGACTGGATGGCCCTCATCATTGCGCAAAAGCGCAGAGACCGACCGCAAGCGGGTCCCGTCGGAGTTGGATTTCGTATAAGGCCCAATCGTATCATCGTCCCGTAATTCAGACTGGAAGTCTGCGATGTCGCTGAGGCTCTCATCTCCTGCTTGTCGAGGGGAAAAACTGTTCTCGATAAGAGCGATGCGGTTGGCTGTAAGGTCATGTAGCACGACCTCCACCTGTCCGGGGAGAAGGCGCACGAACGAGCGGCAAATGGGGGCAAGAAGGCTAAGCTGAAGCATCAAGAGATACGATCTGTACGATATGTTCAATTTTGAAAATATTGTACAGGTTCGGTAATGTCAAGCCGTTCGCCTGTTGTGCGTGCAACCAAACCAGAACTCGAACCCTCTTCATGCAGTCTATTGCGATAGGGCTGTGGGATCACGCGTCAATCGACAGAGCAAGGATGCCGCTGATTTCGCTAAACGCGTAGCCGCGCTCATCTCGCCATGCCGAGAAGGCATCTTGCACTTTTTGCAGCGCCTTTGGTGAAGTGGGGGATGTCTCAATCACATGTTCCGCGATGAGCCTTGCGACGACATCCTTACCGAGGACGAAGCCGTCTACGCCCATGAAGCGCAGAAAATAACAGGCGGTTGGATAGCCCAAACGACTGCCGTTCTTTTTCAAGAGCATCAGGAGTGTTGAGAAGTTTTCAGCTCCGAAGGCCGAGAAATAAGCCCCCAACGATGGGTGCTCTTGCTCCAAACCGGTCAGGAAAGCCGCATTTTGGGGAATAGAGTGAAGTTTGGCTTTGTTGCCGACAATATCAGTTCTGCTGCCAATTGTTGTGAGATCCTCATCTGTCAGCGAGCGGCAAAAATCGAGATCGAAGTCGTTTAATGCGGCTTCATAGGCCTGCCACTTGCCATCGATCAAGGACCAGTCCAGCCCTGCGCGAAATATGCAGCGTGTCATGCCAGCAAGCCATCGGTCATTTGATATCAAGGCCAGGTCGCTGGGCTCTTTGGGGTGGAACAGTCGGCTCTGGACCGTCTGCAAGCCTCCATGACGGTCGGCGGCAATATGTGTGATCTCGGCAATCGACTTCATCTCTTGACCTCATTTCACTCTCAACAATGCGCTGCCGAACAGATCCACATCGAGGATATCACACGCTAGAACGTCGGTGCGCCAGTAAGTCAATCCAACTTTTGCAATTGTTGGGAAACCGATTCTAACTTGCGCTAGTCAAAGCTAAAAATGGCATTGCCAAATGGCTTTAAATCTCAGGCGCCGCTTACTTGGTAGAGTTTTCGACTGAGCTGTTATCCGCAGCACAAAGCAGCCAGTTGCCAAGTATCTTCAGCTTTTTCCGCTGAGGGCGATAGAAAATCCAGTTACCAATGCGCTTGCTCGTAACAAGCTCCGCTTCCGCCAGTTTTTTCATATGCGCACTGACGGTTGGCTGGGTCAGTCCGATTTTTTCGGTGATAAAGCCAACGCAAACCCCATCGTCAACCAGGTCTCCGTCCTGCTGCTCTGGAAAATGAGCTCTCGGCTCAAGAAGCCACAGGAGAATGCGAAGTCTGACCGGGCTGGAAAGAGCCGCAAACATTTTGGCACTTGACTCGTCATTCATATTGTCGATTATCAATATAGATAACTTTCTATATAGGTTGGTGACGTATGACCGTATCTTTAACATCATTAGAACGTCAGGCCCTTGCTTTGCAAGAAGGAGCAAGCCGAGGCGCGAAATATCTTCGTCAGCTATCCAGCAGACATGTTCAGGCCAAAACAACAGGCCTTTACGCGCTTGACTTCGATCTGCCTACTACTGGCCAGCCCGTTGAAAGCATACTTGACCTGATGGAGATCATCGGGTCTGAGGGGACAATGGCGAGCGCTGCGGGACGGTATTTTGGTTATGTTGTGGGAGGGGCCCTGCCTGCTCCCAGCGCCGCGAGAGCTATGCTGACTGGGTGGGATCAGATTGCAGACAAGCCAACCGGCCCGTCCGTTGTCCAAATGGAAACGGTTGCTGTCCGCTGGGTTAAGGAGCTTTTGCGCCTGCCTAAAGAAACACAGGGTGCCTTTACAACTGGGGCGACGATTGCGAATGCTTCTTTGCTCATAACGGCACGGGACGTTCTGCTGGAACGTTTGGGACACAGGCGGGAACGAGGACTGATCGGTGCCCCCGATATTCGAATCGTGGCCAGTGCAGAGATCCATGCAACGGTCCTCAAGTCGCTGCGGATGATCGGTCTAGGCTCCGACAAGATTGAATTTGTCCCTGTTGATGATCAGGGGCGAATGATCCCATCGGCAATACCCATATTGGATGACCGCACGTTGGTTTTGGCACAAGCAGGCAATGTCTGTTCGGGCGCCATGGATCCGGTCGCTGAAATTGCCGATTTGTGTGAGCCTGCTGGAGCTTGGCTTCACATCGACGGCGCTTTCGGTCTCTGGACGCGCGTTTCCAAGCAAATGGGCCATAACCTGGATGGGCTGGAGCGCGCTGACAGTTGGGTCGTTGATGCACACAAGACACTGAATGCTCCCTATGATTCCGGGATTGCACTATGTCGCCACCCGGACACCATGAGAGAGTCCATGGCCATCGGAGCTTCCTATCTGCCTCCATCAGAGCCGGGGCCGTCCGACTTGGCTATGGAATTTAGCCGTTCAGCGCGTGGAGCTGAAACATATGCCGCTCTTCTCTCCCTTGGTCAGAATGGCCTTGTTGACATGATTGATCGATTTCACGCTCTAGCCAAGAAAGTGAAATTCGGCGTTGAGCGCATTGGTTTTCAAGTGCCGCATGATGTTCATTTCAATCAGGTTTTTGTGACACTTCCTGAGGATGAGGCGCTTTGTTCTGCTATCATCCATGAAGTACAGAATTCTGGCGAAGCCTGGTTTGGTGCCGCAGCGTGGCAGGGACGCTCGGGCTTCAGAATTAGCGTGTCGAATTGGGCCACGACAGAAGAAGATGTTGATCGCCTGCTTGCCGTTTTGGAGAAGGCATTGGTCAGGGCGAGGCAGAAAACCAGCTAGCACGTTTATAAAAATCAACCTCATGACATAGATATCCAGTTTCTGGATCGCCAATCGGAGTTATATATGCCGTTTCAATTTCCATCCTTCTTGCTTGCGTTGGTCGCTCTGGTCGCAGGCGCTTTGGTGTCTTTGCAAGCAGGGGCCAATGCAGAACTTGGTCGTGCACTGGGCCACCCACTTTGGGCAACCTTTGTTTCACTTGTTGTAAGCTTGATAGTAGCTATCCCAGTTCTTATTCTAGCGCACGCTCCAGCTCCAACAATTCCGCATCTTGGAGAAGTCCCATTCTGGGCTTGGCTTGGTGGGGTCGCCGGAACAATTTTTGTAACCTCAGCCCTGCTTTTGGTTCCTCGTATAGGAGCCACGAGCTTCATTGTTGCGGTCATTGCCGGTCAGATATGTGTCTCATTGCTCATGGATAAGTTCGGTCTTTTGAACCTGCCGGTCAAAGAAATCAGCTTTGGTCGTCTGGTGGGAGTTTGTCTTGTTATATCTGGCATGTTGACCGTTCAGTGGTTCTCGCCCACAGCAGAAAAAAGTGAAGGAGCAGATCTCCTGTCTCCAAGGGCTGAAGAACCTATCAGCTAAGTACCTAACCTCAACTTGAGCATTCGAGAATAAGAGAGTTGGGCGTTTGTTGTTGCTGAAAAAGCGGAGCCCGACTTGACCGGTTCATATCTGTGATAACAACCGAAAAGCCAATCACCAATCTATCCTCTCCTGTAGATCTTTCTCCTGCCCCTTTCCGAGCACGAGTGCCTTCCTGAACGAGGGGAGTTGGGGTACAGATCACGTGAGAGGCAGAAATCGGCACAGATGCAGGTGCTGCAGGTGCGAAGCGGTCTTCAAACAAGCAAAGGATTGCAGCGCAATTTGGAACTGCGCTGCAAAGGCTTTTGATATGGGAACTGTTATGACCAGTTTCCGACCAGTTCGACATAGCCAAAGCCAGTAACGGATTTGCCCTGCCACGTGCCAGTAACCCTGCTGGCACCTTCATATTTACTCAACACCGGTGCCTCTTTGGAAACCACTTCCTGTTTCAGCGGGCGAGGGGCTACGTCCAGAACAGCATCCATTTCCGGAATGCGAACAGTCCAGTGGGTTGGATAGCGATAGTTGGTGACGTCGCTTTTCCATTCCCCTGTTGCGCCCAGTGTGGGATCAACGGGGATGACCATCTGGGTGCCGTCGGCCTTGAGCAGAGTGGCCCACGCGCGGGGGCTGCCGCCTGGCTGCATCGGGCAGGACCAGACGCTTAGCGCCTCGCCGGTATCGAGTGTCATTCCGATCCAGCTCCATTTCAGTTTGCTGACAGGAACCTTGGATAGAAGCTGCCACTGGCGATCAAACCAGCTTGTGCCTTCCACTTCATAGCTTTTGCCTTCGATCTCGATGGTTCCTGAGGTGGCGAGGCGAGGGATCGAATATTGATGGATATGCATATCCATGCCGGTAAATTCGCCCACACCGGCATTGTAGATGACCGGCCCGGGCGCCGCGATATGCAGGGCAATCTTGCCGCTGCCGTCTCCAAGGGTGGCTTCCAGATCGATGTTGCCCAATGTGCCCCGAATGAAACCGTTTGGCATCTTGATGTCGAAACCTTCTTTGACCTCGGCCTTGCTCAGCGGCATGATGCGATCATCTGCCTTGTACCAGCCGGTCGTCTCGTTGGAGATGGCCACGATCAGCTGAACCGCATCGCCTATTTCCGGCAGCGGGATGATCATCGCATGGAACAGATAGTTTATGGTCTCCCCGTTGACCTCATATTGTCCGAAGTAAAACCACGAGTCATTTTCATAATCGGGCTTCCAGACAAGGTCTGTAGCGGCATCGAGAAGAGGGCCGGGACCATCCAAAGGAAGAGAAGGGGACTGCGGGGTCATTTCTGCTGAAGGCATGTGTCATCTCCTTTGATTTGTACAACCGACTTGACTTTTCAACCGGTCACTATGGCCGTTTTTCTCGGTTGTCATTCCTTCCGGGAAACAAGGGGCAGCGTCACGTTTCTGCGCACGGCATCCTTGATGGCGCGCGCCTGTTCCGGGCCTATGGTTTCCCATTTCATATGTTTCAGGATCAGGGATCGTGCAGGGCGGAAGGCGAGAACCTGACCGATCAGGATGGTCGTCGTCAGCCTGTTGTCCGTTTCGCTGCTGTCGGGGCGCAGTCGGGAGACAAGGTCTAGAAGACATGCGAAATGCGGCGCGACAAAATTCTCGAAAACCCGCTCATGGGCAGCACTGTCCTCCTGCTGTTCCTGCAAGATGACGCAAACCCATGTCTCAAGCTCTGGCTCGATCAGCACGTCGACAAGGTTGTCAATCATCTCGCCGATGGCAAGAGAGCAGATGGTCCGCTCTTCCGGGGTGCCTTCTGACGCCTGTAGGCCATGCACCGTATCCTTGGATGGCATCAGTCGCGCAGAAAGCTGAGCTTCAACATAATCCAGAACGGCTGAGTAAAGCCCTTCCTTGCCGCCAAAGTGGAAGCCGATCAGTGCCTGATTGACACCGGCAGCGCTCGCTAACTCTCGAGTGCTGGTGAGGTGAAACCCCTTTTGTCCGAACAGCAGACATCCTGCTTCGATGAGGGCTTGTCGGGTGAGCTGGCCGCGTTGGCTGGTATCTTGTCTCTGTTCCATGGTTGGTTATGTAAACTTAACCAAGTGAATAAGTCAAGTGAATTAATCAAGTGATTAAGTTGCGAGCCAACACCTTGTCCAAATGCGACTGGGATCAGGAGCCGAAGAATGGGAGTGGATGGAACAGCAGCAGGAAATTCTGAAAGGGATAAGACCCTAAACCTCAACAATGCCACTGCCTTCAGTAAACACATGAGGAAGATCGGTTTGCTGAAAGTTTTCTCGGGCGCGGCCCAAAGGCTCGAACTCCTTCATTCCGAACAGCTCGTCTAGCAGGTAAGACTTTTGCTGTTTGTGTGAAAATGTCCAGCGTCAGCGTGCTCTTGATGAGCTGTCATTGCGCGCCTCAACAGTTGACACATGAGCCAGCGGGAGGCGGCTCGTCATTTCGGTATTTCGCGCGACAGTGTTCGCAAGTTGGTTGCATTTTCGATACCCCTAGGATACCGGCGTGAGAAAGAGGTCAGGCGGCCCAAGCTTGATGGCTTTACGGCGATCATCGATGGATGGCTTGAATCAGACAAGGTCGTGCACCGCAAACAGCGTCACACGGCCAAGCGGATATTCGAGCGGCTTCGTGATGAGCGTGGGTTCACCGGAGGCTATACGATCATCAAGGATTATGTCGCGGATGATCTGATGGATCTTGCAAGGCAGGTTGAAGCCCGAAGCTGATGCCCGCCTTCTCCGCTTCCGCGATGGCCAAGTGATGGCCGAGTGACAATGCTGTAAATTGGCAGAGTTAGTAATCGTGTCAAAAGCTATTTGCCACCTACTGACGATGGGTTTCGATGGCTAGCATCATGCGCTGCAATGAAATTGGAAAGGACCAACTGTGATAGGTAACGACACCAAATGGACCATTCGAGCATTCCGGCAATCTGACACCGAAGAGGTTGCCGACCTTTTTATAAAGGTCAACAGATTGCTGGCCCCACCCGGAATGGAAGCTGCTTTCGAAGCATATATCCAACGATCCCTCGCTGAAGAAATTGAACGCATTGAAGACTATTATTCTGAGCATAAGGGACTATTCCATGTCGCTGAATCAGAAGGCTGCCTGTGCGGAATGTTTGGACTTGAGCAATCTGGCACCGACGCCATGGAGCTTCGCCGCATGTATGTTGCGCCGCAAATGCGAGGTAAGGGGCTTGGTCGCACGCTTTTAGCCAGAGCCGAGGCACTGACTGTTGAGGTTGGCCGAGCACGCCTTGTGCTCAGTACGTCGGAAATCCAAGAGGCTGCGCTGGCTCTGTATCGCTCGTCTGGCTACATTTTATCAGCCGAGAAAACGGCACAAACAGAATCCTTAAAGACGGTAGGAGGCGGACTTCGGCGATTTTATTTCGAGAAGGACCTGACTGTTTCGCCTCAACACCTTCAGAGCAATTCCAAGGCACCATAGAGCGCGCCCTAATGATAGCTCATTTCGATGGGTGGAGTTGTTATGAATCCGGGAGGGAAAATCATCGTCGGAATGCACGCTAGCACCCCTGCCTTGCAAGTTAGACCTCAATCTCTTTAATTTATGAGATTTAATGACGACTAAACCGATGGGGTTTGCTAGAATAGAGCCGGTTGATCAGGGAAGACTGGAACGAAATGATATCGCAGAAAGCACAATATGCCTTCAGGGCGCTGCTCGCGCTGGCGCGGCTGGATGATGATGAAGTCTCCATGATCTCCGATATTGCCTCCTCTCAGAATATCCCGAAAAAGTTTCTCGAGCAGATCCTGCTGGATCTTAAACGGCACGGCATCGTTCAGAGCCGCCGCGGGAAAATGGGGGGCTATCTGCTTCTTAAAGGCGCGAATGAGATCACCTTTGGCGAGGTCCTGCGTATCATAGATGGACCGATCGCACCGCTGCCATGCCTGAGCAAGATGGCCTATCGCAAATGCGATGGCTGCGACGACGAAGAGGCCTGCGAGATCCGTAAAGTTTTTGCCAAAGTGACTGATGCTACGCGCAAAATTCTTGACAATACGACAATCGCAGACGCAATAGCTGACCCTGAAAAGGCTGATATCCCATTGATCGCATAAGGTAAATTCGAGTGATGCATAAATTCCTTGACTAACACTACTAAATAGATAGAGATTAAGGGTATTGGTTGTGTTCAGGGAGGTTGTCATGACTCGATATCGAAGTATCACCGCGGCTGCCGTCATGGCGATAGCCATAGGGTTTGCTGCACCGGTAGCCGCAGCGGATTTCACGCTCCTCAATGTGAGCTATGATCCGACGAGGGAATTGTACAAGGAGTATAATCAGCTGTTTATCGACAGCTGGAATGCAAAAACCGGAGACAAGGTGACCATTCGCATGTCCCATGGTGGCTCCGGAAAGCAGGCCCGCTCCGTTATCGACGGGCTAGAAGCTGATGTTGTCACTCTGGCTCTGGAAGCCGACATCAATGCGATTGCCGAGAAGACCGGCAAAATTTCCGCGGCGTGGCGTGAACGGCTTCCCAACAACAGCGCGCCCTACACCTCAACCATCGTCTTTCTCGTGCGCAAGGGTAATCCCAAGGGCATTTCCGATTGGGCCGATCTGGTGCGTGATGGCGTTGAGGTGATTACGCCCAATCCGAAAACATCCGGCGGCGCCCGATGGAACTTCCTTGCCGCTTGGGCCTGGGCACAAAAGGCTTACAAGGGCGATGAGCCCAGCGTGCGGCAGTATGTAAGCGATCTGTTTCGGCATGTACCGATACTGGATACCGGCGCGCGCGGCGCTACGACCACCTTTGTTCGCCGTGCTATTGGTGATGTGCTGCTGGCTTGGGAGAATGAAGCGTTTCTGGCTCTTGATGAGCTGGGCGAGGGGGCGTTTGAAATTGTTGTTCCGTCCGTTTCCATCAAGGCCGAGCCTCCGGTTGCTCTGGTTGATGGCAATGTCGAACACAAGGGCACGACCGAGATCGCCACCGCCTATCTTGAGGGCCTTTACAGCGAGGATGGTCAGCGTCTGGCTGCCCGCCACTATTATCGCCCTTATCAGCCAGAATTGGCTGACCCGCAGGACATGACGCGCTTCCCTGATCTCAAGCTGGTCACTGTTGATGATTTCGGTGGCTGGAAGAAAGCGCAGCCGACCTTCTTTGCCGACGGTGGCATTTTCGATCAGATCTACAAGCCGGAGCGCTAACATGACTGCTACTGTGCAAAGCAGTAGATGGCACTTCCGCGAGCCGGGTGTGATCCCGGGCTTCAGGCTGACATTTGGCTTCGCGGTCTGCTATCTCTCATTGGTCATTCTGATCCCGCTGTCGGGACTGGTCTGGCACTCGTCCAACCTTGGTTGGGACGCCTTTTGGGCTTTGGCGAGCGATCCGCGCACGATCGCCGCTCTTAAAATCAGCTTCGGCAGCGCAGTGCTGGCTGCCCTGATCAATACGGTCTTCGGCCTTGTCGTCGCATGGGTCCTCGTGCGCTACCGGTTTCCGGGTCGACGCATTGTCGATGCTGTGGTTGATCTGCCCTTTGCGCTGCCCACAGCTGTCGCCGGGATCGCCCTTGCAACGCTCTATGCACCCAACGGCATGATCGGCGCATGGCTGGCAGATTTCGGCTTCAAGGTTGCCTTCACCCCCGCAGGGATCGTGGTCGCGCTCGTCTTCATTGGTCTGCCTTTCATCGTCCGCACCGTCCAGCCTGTGCTGGAAGAGGTCGACCGGGAGATAGAAGAAGCGGCCGCGACCTTGGGCGCATCGCGTCTTGATATTGTGAGGCGTGTGCTCCTGCCCGGATTGCTTCCGGCGATCCTGACGGGCTTTGCCATGGCCATGGCACGCGGCATTGGCGAATATGGCTCGGTCATCTTCATTGCAGGCAACATACCCTATGTCTCTGAAATCGCGCCTCTTCTGATCGTCATTCGACTGGAGGAGTTCAACTATGCTGCAGCAACTGCTGTCGGCGTGGTGATGCTATCCATTTCATTCCTCATGCTTTTGATCATCAATCTGATCCAGGCATGGAGCAGGGGGAGGTTCGGCCATGGCTGATCAAACCATTTCCATCCAGTCGGCGACGGCCGAAACTCCATTGGTCAGACTGGTGCTCATGGCCATTGCCTTCCTCTTTCTGGCACTGTTTCTGTTCCTGCCGCTGGTTGTTGTGGTCTCAGAAGCGTTCCGCAATGGCGTAGGGGCTTGGTTTCAGGCCATTCTCGACCCTGATGCATTGGCCTCCATTCGGTTGACGTTGCTGGTTGCTGCGATTTCTGTTCCGCTAAACATGGTATTCGGTGTCGCAGCCGCATGGGCCATCGCCAAGTTCGAGTTTCGCGGCAAGGCCTTTCTCATCACGCTCATCGACTTGCCCTTCTCTGTTTCTCCGGTCATCTCCGGGCTGGTTTATGTGCTTCTGTTCGGTTCGGGCAGCGTGCTCGGGCCATGGTTGAAGGGCTGGGGGATCGAAATACTCTTTGCGGTGCCGGGCATCACTCTGGCCACGATTTTTGTGACCTTTCCCTTTGTCGCACGAGAGTTGATTCCACTGATGCAGGATCAGGGATCGGCCGACGAGGAAGCTGCGCTCAGCCTTGGGGCAAGTGGGTGGCAGACTTTCCTGCATGTCACGCTGCCCAATATCCGTTGGGGGCTCCTTTATGGCGTGCTGCTCTGTAACGCCCGCGCCATGGGCGAATTCGGGGCAGTCTCCGTCGTATCTGGCCACATTCGAGGCCTCACGGACACCATGCCGCTGCATATCGAGATTCTCTACAACGAATATAATTTTGCCGCCGCCTTTGCCGTTGCCTCGCTGCTGGTGGGGCTGGCTCTTGTCACCCTTGTTCTCAAAACCGCAATCGAGCGTCGCTATGCCGATTGATCACCAAGTGCCTCTAGGCAATTTCAATGGGAGGTCTGTCATGGATCTTGGCATTCAAAATGTAAGTAAGGCGTTTGGCGCCACCGCTGCTCTCAGAGACATTTCCCTTGCGATCCATGCCGGGGAACTGATCGCACTGCTCGGTCCTTCAGGATCAGGAAAAACAACGCTCCTGCGCCTGATTGCCGGACTGGAATCGCCCACCGCTGGTCAGGTTTTCTTTGGCGACGAAGAGGCCTCCGGAAAACCAATCCAGCAGCGGCAGGTCGGCTTTGTCTTCCAGCATTATGCCCTTTTCAGGCATATGACGGTGTTGGAGAATGTGAGCTTCGGACTATCGGTCAGGCCACGCGAAAGCAGACCACCCAAACGGGAGATCGAGATGCGCGCCATGGATCTCATCAATATGGTTCAGCTTACCGGTCTTGAAAGGCGCTATCCTGCCCAGCTTTCCGGCGGGCAACGACAGCGTGTGGCTTTGGCACGAGCCATGGCGATCGAGCCGAAGGTTTTGCTTCTGGATGAACCATTTGGTGCGCTCGATGCCCAGGTGCGCAAGGACCTGCGCCACTGGCTGCGCGAAATCCATGATCGCACAGGGCACACCACCGTGTTCGTCACCCATGATCAGGAAGAGGCTCTGGAACTGGCCGATAGGGTCGTCGTCATGAATGAGGGGCAGATCGAGCAGGTCGGCTCCCCTGACGAGGTATATGATCATCCCGCTGCACCATTTGTGCATCGCTTTATCGGGGAGGCATCCGAACTGCCCGTGCATCTGGGGCAGGGCCAGATCTGGCTCGGAGGGCAGCCCACAGGTCTTGCCAGTGATCAGATCGGGCTTGCGCTTCTCTTTTTCCGTCCGCATCAGATTGAACTCGTCGATGATGGGAGCCCATGCCTTGTTGGCAAAATCATTGCGAGCCGCCGCATGGCAGGCACACGCAGGCTGGATCTGCTCGTCGGATCAGGTGGCCATCATGTGGAGGTGGATGTCCCAATAGACCATCCCGCCGGACAACAGGACATGCTTACATTCCGTCCCAAAGTCTGGACGCTCTTCCCCGAGAATGAGGACGAGGCAGGGGTGAGGAGAAAGGAGGCTCGCGAGGCTCGTGTAGTCTATCCACGCAACCGGTCCGCAGGACCACTGCGACAGTATGAACCATCCTGTTCCTAGTGCTCGCAAGATCGTGACTGATCCACTATGCTTGATGGGCATTGCCCATCGGGCAAATCACTTGTGAAAGTAGCAAGCTGGTGACGATAGATCAGATCCTTATCCTTGGGCTCCTTGTCTCGATGCTCGTGGTTTTCGCGCGTGACTGGTTCAGGGTTGAAATTGTCGCTCTGGTCGGTTTGGCGATTGGAATAGTGCTGCATCTGGTGCCCTTTGATCGGGCTTTTTCCGGTCTGGCCAATCCAGCCGTTATAACGGTGCTGGAAATCCTGCTCATCGTGGAAGTGCTAAAGACCAGCCACTTGCTGGACGGTGTGGCGGCATTTCTGAGCGAAAGGTTGAAGCGACCGCATACCATCATGCTGGTGCTGTGCGGGGTGGGCGCCCTGCTTTCAACGGTCATGAACAATATTGGCGCTTTTTCGCTGATGTTGCCCATGGTCTTCGTGCTGAGCCAACGCCATCATATTCCCCAACGGCTCCTGATGATGCCCTTGTCTTTTGCCACCCTGATGGGGGGCATGTGCACGGTGGTCGGCACGCCGCCCAATCTGGTTGTCAGCGAGGCTCTGCTAAATAGCCAGATCAATCAGACCGGGACATTTCGCTTTCTTGACTTTCTGCCAACCGGCTTGGCTATCACCATAGTGGGGCTGGGTCTGCTTGTCTGGTGGGCACCGCGCATTCTTAAAAGCGATAGGCAAGAAGAAGAGGGCGAGGAGCCAATTGGACACCGCATGGTAACGGAAGTCTTTTGCCCTATCGCCGGTAAAGAGAGCTGGACGGTAGAGACCGTCGAAGCCATGATCGAGGGGCAGATAGACAGCGTCTTGCGACAAGAGCGCAGGCTCTTTCCCCTTCGGGCCGAAACAGGGCTCAAACCAGATGACCGTCTGTTGGTCGAAGCGGACGAGGGTTTGCTGAAAGAGGCCTTTGCTACAGGAACCTTGACGCCAGCGCGTTCATCTTTGGCCCGCTCCACAACAGGAGGGGCCGATCAGGTGCAAGCGCAGGCGGCAATCATGCCTTTCAGCATTCTGCAAGGGTCGGCTATTGCCAATATTGGTGAATTTTCGGAGCAGGCGATCCGCGTCATCGGGGTTGCGACCCAGTCACCACGGGTCGAGGGCTCGCTAGATGAATTCAGGCTGTCGGTGGGGGATATTCTGCATCTTGAAGGGCAGGCAGAGGCTGTGCAAGACGCGATCACCAATACTGGTCTCGTCTCGGTTGTCTCCAGCGGGGGGCTCTTTTCCGCAAGAAAACACACCCTTTGGACATCGGTCATCTTCCTTTGTGGGCTGTTGGCTGCCGCCTTCGCCGATGTGCCGCCTGAAATCGCATATGGTATGGTGCTGGTCTGCTATCTGGTCGGCGGTATGCTCGATATGCGGGAAGCGCTCAAGCGGTTGAATTGGCCTATCATTTTGCTTCTGATGGCCATGCTGCCCTTGGGGGAGGCCGTTGCGACGACGGGCGCAGCAGAAACCATTGCCAAGACCATTATCGCGTGTCTGCCGGTGGCCAATGCTGCGCTGATCACAGTCATCATGCTGGCGCTGGCGGTCTGTATCACGCCCTTTGTCAACAATGCGACCACTGCGGTGGTGCTTGTGCCCATAGCCATTGAGCTTGCCCATTCAGCAGACCTGCCGCCAGCGCTGTTGCTGATGGCGGTCGCAATTGGGGCCTCTTGTGATTTTCTTACGCCCTTCGGGCATCACAACAATCTGCTGGCCTATGCGCTTGGCCCCTATCGTTTCAGGGAATTTTTTCTCGTCGGATGGCCCGTAACGCTGACAACGATTGGCGTTGGCTCTGCTGTCTGTCTCGCCGTCTGGAGTTGATGCGAGAGGAAAAGCCTGCTGCTAAAATGGCCTGTCCTTGAGCAAATAGAAAAGACCGGCAAAGCATTTTCTAATACATGCCTTGCCGGTCTCGATTTTGTGGTGATAACCCGCCCTACAAGGGGGCTAACTCATGCCTTACAGGGCGCCCTCAACCGCCTTGACGACGGCATCGGCTGTAAAGCCGAAATGAGCGATGACGTCATCGGCTGGGCCGGAGGCGCCGAAGCTGGTCATGCCCATGATGATGCCATTGCGCCCAACGAAGCGTTCCCAGCCGATGGTTGAGGCCGCTTCGATAGCCAATTGCACGCTCTCTTCAGAACCAAGGACAGATTGCTTATAGGCCTTATCCTGCTTTTCAAACTGCGCCCAGTTGGGCAGGGAAACCACAGCCGTAGGAATGCCTTTTGCTTCCAGCTGCTTTTGGGCATCGACCGCGATATGGAGTTCTGAGCCCGTGGCATAAAGGGTTGCCTTGCGCTCTGCTGAAGCTTCCTTGAGCACATAGCCGCCGCGAGCGGAAAGATTTTCGTCGGCACTGGTGCGAACGACAGGTAGCGGGTTGCGCGACAGGCACATGACCGAAGGGGTGTGTTGTGCCTTAAGAGCCAGTTCCCAGCATTCCATAGCCTCGACCATGTCACCTGGGCGGAACACATTCAGATTGGGCATCGCGCGCAATCCGGGCAGATGTTCTACTGGCTGATGGGTCGGGCCATCTTCACCAACCGTGATGCAATCATGGGTCATGACATAGATGACCCGCTGTTCCATCATGGCAGAAAGGCGCACGGCGGGACGGGCATAATCGATGAAGCAAAGGAAGGTGCCGCCAAAGGGAATGAGGCCGCCATGCACCGCCATACCATTCATCATGGCCGCCATGGCGTGTTCGCGGATGCCAAAGGGAACATACCGACCGCCCCAGTCGCCAGCAGCGATCGGGCGGGCCTTCTCAGCCCAGGTAAGGGTGGACCCTGCCAGATCGGCCGAACCGCCAACCAGTTCAGGCATCATGTCGAACAGGGCGTTGAGCACTTTGCCAGAAGCCATACGGGTTGCAATAGGCTTTTCTTCAAGAGCATTCTTGCGCAGGTCTGCCAGTGTGGCGAGGGCTTCCGCAGGCAGGTCTCCGGACATGCGCCGCTCGAATTCGGAGCGAGCACTCTCTGGTGCAGCATCAAGACGACCCTGCCAGGACTGATGATCTTGCTTGCCACGCGCGCCAGCAGTCCGCCAGTCATCGAGCACGGTTTGCGGGATTTCGAATGCGGCATAGGGCCATGTCAGCAGATTTTGCATGGCCTTTCGGTCTTCTGCTCCGATGGCGCCGAAGTGGGCGGCAGGTTTCCCCTGCTTGGCAATAGAGCCGCGACCGATGACCGTACGACAGGCGATCATGGATGGGCGCGGGTCTGACTTGGCGTCCAGAATGGCCTGCTCGATGGCGTCCGTGTCATGGCCATCGATTGACTGCACATGCCAGCCAGCTGCCGTGAAGCGTGCGATCTGGTCTTCCGATGTTGCGTGCGTGGTTCGGCCATCAATGGTCACCTTGTTGTCGTCAAACAGCATGACCAGCTTGCCCAGCCCCATATGGGCGGCAAAGGTGATAGCCTCCTGAGCGATACCCTCCATCAGGCAGCCATCGCCAGCCATGACGTAGGTATAGTGATCAACAAGAGTGTCGCCATAGTCGGCGTTAAGCGTGCGTTCGGCAAGGGCCAGTCCAGCCGCATTGGCTACGCCTTGTCCAAGTGGGCCTGTTGTGACCTCAATGCCGCGCAGCTGCTCATATTCGGGATGCCCTGCGGTTTTGGCGCCGAGTTTGCGGAAATCCTTGATGTCATCAAGGGTAATGTCTGGCGAACCGGTGAGCCACAAAAGGGCATACATGAGCATGGACCCATGCCCAGCTGAAAGTACAAAGCGGTCACGATCGGGCCATTCCGGGTCGGCTGCATCATATTTCAGGATGCGGTCGAACAGAACGGCGGCTACATCTGCCATTCCCATTGGCATGCCGGGGTGGCCTGACTGGGCAACTTCCACGGCGTCGACGGTCAGAAAGCGCAGGGCGCTGGCCATGTCATGCAGACGCTTGTCGGTCGGCTCAATGGGGGTGATGAGGGTAGTCATGTCTTACTCCATGATAAAGAAGGCCGAGTTGGAGCCTGTCTGCACTTGAGGGAGTTGCAGACATGCTGGAGAAACTCAGGTTGGGGCCGCCTCTGGACTGCGAGGATCAGAGGCGGCGTGCTTGGGGAATTGACTTACATAAGGCCAGCGAGACGCGGCAGATACAGCACCAGATCAGGGAAGAGACTGATCAGGGCCAGAACGCCGATGGAGATGAACAGGAAGGGCAGGATCTCGCGGGATATTGCCCCTATTCGGGTCTCGTTGGATGTAATGGCCGCGCCTGCGAACAGACATAAGCCATAGGGGGGGGTCATCAGACCGATCATCAGATTGAAGACCATGATGACACCGAAGTGGATCGGATTGATGCCGACTGCGGTTGCTATGGGCGTCAGGATCGGGCCGAGAATGAGAATGGCTGGAGCGGCGTCCATGAACATGCCCCACATGAGCAGGAAGACGTTGATGACCAGCAGAACCATCAGCGGGTCAACTGCATTCATGCGAATCCAGTCGGCGGCGATCTGCGGCAGATGGGCAACGGCCAGAATCCAGCCGAAAATGCCCGCAGTGCCGATGAGGAAGAAGATCGCCGCTGAATCCCGGGCCACCTTGGCGCCAATGACCAGCAGTTCTTTCGGGCCGACATTGCGGTAAAGGAAGAAACCAAGAAGCAACGCATAGCCCACAGCAACAGAGGCTGCTTCTGTAGGAGTAAAGATGCCGGACAGAATGCCCCCCATCAGAATGACAGGCATCAGGAGGGCCGGGATCGAGGATTTGCAGATCTTGATGACTTCCTCGAGCATATACTTGCCATGCGAAGAGCGATAGCCCCGGCGGCTGGCGATGAGCCAGACAACCAGCATCTGTGCCAGACCCAGCAAGACGCCGGGTAGGGCCCCACCAACCAGTAAAGCCCCGGTGGAAACCTGTGCCACTGAGGCAAAAATCACCATGGGGATGGAAGGAGGAATGATGGGGCCCTGTACGGAGGAGGCCACGGTAACCGCAGCAGAGAAGCCCTCTGAGTAGCCATTTTTCTTCATGGCGGGAATGAGCACCGAGCCCAGACCGGCCACGTCTGCCAAAGCCGAGCCCGAGCAGCCGCCAAACAGCATGGAGGCGACCACATTCACCTGCGCCAGCCCACCGCGCATGCGCCCGACAAGCAGGTTCGCCAAAGACACGATGTTATCGGTGATGCGGCAGGCCGACATGACATGCCCTGCCATGACAAACAGCGGCACTGCCAGCAGTACGAAACTGTCAATCGAGGTGAAAAACTGATGAATGACCGTCCGCATGGACTGCTCGGAAACCATGAAATAGACCAGCGAGGCGATTCCGGTTGTAAAACTCAGAGGCACGCCCAGAATGGCGAGCAGGCCAAAAACCACCAACATGAGGGAAAAGGCGAAGGTCATTTTTGTGTCTCCGAAATGGGATCATCATCACTGACGAGAAACTCCGGTTCGAGAATCCAGCTCCTGTGAAAGAAGAGGATATTGATCGAATCCAGGATCAGGTAGAGAAGAACGAAGCAGGCACCGAAGGGAATGGCCAGAAACGGCCAGAAGAAGGATATCTGAAGACCCGGGGTCATCATCCATTCATTGGCAAGGGCGTAGCCCCAGCCGATATAGATCAGATAGACAAAGAAGATCGCCACGGGCAGGCGCAGAAAAAAATCGTACCATATGGCCGTTTTGCGCGGGATCATGGCGATGACAATCATCAGACGAGGGTGGGCATAGTGCCTGTAGGCCGTCGCCGCTCCGACGCTGGTCACATAAATCATCAGATATTTGGCAGCTTCTTCGGCCCAATAGAGTGGCATGGCGAGAAAATAGCGCATGCACACCTGCAGCAGCAGTACGAAGAAAATACCAAAAACCAATAGGGCGAGAAAGGCATTCAGAACCATATTGACGGCATCTAACGTCTTCTCGATCTTGTTTGGGGGCGTTGTGGGGTTTTGCATTTCCAGTCCTCGGACCATAGGAAAAAGCAGGCGGGAAGCGCCTTGTTGCTCCCCGCCACGGGTTAGCGGATCAGTAAACCAGATCCTGATAGCTATCCTGAATGCGTGTGATTTCGTCCTGAACCATCTTCAGAACTTCTGCGCCGCCATCGACATTCTTTTCAAACCAGGCAAAAGCCGCTGGCTGGAATGCTTTTTTGAATTCTTCGATTTCGGCAGCTGTCGGCTGGTAGATTTCAACGCCATGATCCTGAAGCCATTTGCCATCGATGATGTCCTTGAGCGGAGCAAGGGCTTCGGCGCCCGCCTGAGCTTCGTTACCAGCTTTCATGATGGCAACCTGAATATCCTTGGGCAGGCTGTTAAACCATTCGACATTGAAGGTAACGGCGCCAACCAGATGAACATGCTTGTCCAGAGTGATATATTTCTGCACTTCGTGGAAGTTCATGGCACGGATGGTTGCCAGCGGGTTCTCCTGCCCATCAACAACACCGGTCTGCAGGGACGTGTAGACTTCAAGCCAAGGCACGGGTGTTGCCTGTGCGCCAGCTGCGTTGAACATTTCGATGTGAGGGCGAACCTGCATGGTGCGCAGTTTGACGCCCTTGAGATCTGCTACAGTATGAATTGGCTTGTTAGCCGTCGAAATCTGGCGATAGGCCTGCGGGCTGAAGAACAAGATGCCAACGCCGGTTTTCTCTTCCAGCTCTTTCAGTATCTTTTTCATTACAGGGTTATCGCGGGTATACAGCTTTTGCGCGACGGCCATGTCAGGCATGACATAGGGCAGGTCGGTAAAGGTGATCTTCGGGAACAGGTTGGACATTACGCCCATAGCCAACTCGCTGCCCTGCAATTCACCGGATTTCACCTGCTGCAGGCCGGAGAGCTGATCGCCCAGCTGCCCGTCGGGGAAGACCTGAACATCCACTTTTCCGTCTGTATAGAGTTCGACCTTCTGTTCGAAAATCGCCAGCGATGCAGATGCCGGCAGAGCCATAGGATCGGCCGGTGTGCCGCTGGCAATCTTCATGACATAGTCAGCTGCGAAAGCAGCATTGGCACTCATGGCGAGTGCCATGGCAGTGCATGTAACAAGAGCCTTGAATTTCATGTAAACCTCCCTGTGCCCAACCCTCCCGTCGGGCACGATTGCATCAAGGGGATGCATTCCAATACGATAGAAAATGGAACATATATTCTATCAGGGGGCAATATGAAATCTTTGCTCTTAAACTAAAGTCATATGTTCTCTTTCACGACGGATGCCGGATTCAGCCGTGTTCCCACGGAGACCGAAAGCGCCGCAGCCAGACAGAATGTTGCCGAATATGTGCGGAAACCACCGACATCTTCTTCAACCACTTCAAGGCTGACATCGGCAAGCCCGGACAAGGGACTGAGCGGCGTGTCCGTGATTGCGACAATCTTTGCTCCATCGCCTTTGGCCTTTTCAGCCACTTGCACGACTTCAGGCGTGTAAGGCTCGAATGAGATAAGCAGCAGGACTTCGTTAGGGCGAAAACGACCTGGGATCTTTATGCCGCCAACATCACTGTGAAGAATGACACGGTGGTCAAACTGCCCTAGAACATAAGCCAAATAACTGGCCACGGGGAATGCTCGCTTTTGCCCGATGACATGCATTTCTGGCATTGAACAAATTATTTCTGTAGCTATTTCAATGGACTGTGGGGCCATTTTGCTCATGAGACGCTCAATGGATGCGATGGATGAATCGCAGAAATCGACAAAGAGAAGGTCTGTTTCCGTCTCCCCGCGCTGGCGTAAAGTGTTGATCCTGTAGCGATAGGGCGGGCGCTGCTGGGTTGCCTGACGCCGGAACAATTGCTGCAAATCAGAATATCCCTGCATGCCCAGAGCCTGAGCAAAGCGAATGAAGGCCGAAGGAGCGATGCCGGATTCCTGAGAGGCTTGGGCTACGGTCAGAAAAGCCATGGCATCGCCTTTGCGCAAGACAAAGCTCGCACAATCCTGCAAGCGTTTGGGCAAACCACCCTTGATTGCCGCGATCTTTTTCTCAAACTCTGCGACGGAAGTTGGGCTGGAGGAGTCGGTCATCGCATCTTGCTTTCATCTTGAGTGAATAGACTTGCTTTCTTGGAATCGTTCGACACTATAGAAGATGTTTCATTTTTGGAATAGAAATTTCATTCTATTTGACACACCTTGTTCAAAGTTTGATACATTCTGTTTATAGAACAAAAATTTCTAAAAATTATCTTTTAGAATTTATATTTCATTGCTAGGCTCAGGTCAACTCGTCCACAACGGGAGGACACAATAGGTGAGCGATGCAAAAGACACTTGATCTAATAACAATTGGACGCAGCTCGGTGGATCTGTACGGAAGTCAGGTCGGCGGCAGACTGGAAGACATGCGGTCCTTCGAGAAATATATCGGGGGGAGCCCTACCAATATGGCTGCAGGTACGGCCAAGCTAGGCGTTCGGTCTGCGGTCATTACTCGGGTGGGTGACGAGCATATGGGGCGCTTCATTCGGGAGGAGTTGCAGTCTCTGGGCGTCGATACGCGCGGCGTGAAAACCGATCCGGAGCGTTTGACGGCGCTGGCTATTCTCGGCATCAGGGATAAGGAGCAGTTTCCCCTTATCTTTTATCGCGAGAATTGTGCCGACATGGCTTTGTGTGAAGAAGATATCGACCCGGATTTCATCGCCGAGGCGCGCTGTGTCACAGTGACCGGCACCCATTTGAGCCATCCGCGCACCAAGGCGGCAGTGCTCAAGGCGCTGAGACTGGCAAGAGACAGTGGTGCCAAAACAGCGCTTGATATCGACTATCGCCCTAATCTGTGGGGGCTTTCAGGCCATGGCGACGGAGAAAACCGCTTCATTGCTTCAGAAGCTGTTACGCAGCAATTGCAAGAAACCCTGTCACTGTTCGACCTGATTGTTGGCACCGAAGAGGAATTCCATATTGCGGGCGGAACGACAGTCACGCTCGATGCCCTCAAGGCAGTGCGCAAAGTAAGCGGCGCCACTCTCGTGTGCAAACGCGGACCGATGGGCGCAACGGCCTTCGCCGGTGCCATACCCAAATCGCTCGATGATGGCGAGTCCGGCCCGGGCTTCCTGATCGAGGTGTTTAATGTGCTCGGCGCGGGAGATGGCTTCATGTCCGGCCTGTTGAAGGGCTGGCTTGAGGACAAGGATTGGGTTACGGCCCTGACCTATGCCAATGCTTGTGGCGCTTTTGCTGTCAGCCGCCATGGCTGCACGCCAGCGTATCCCAGCTGGGAAGAGCTGCAATTCTTCTTGCAGCGTGGCATCAAGACTCCCGCCTTGCGCAAGGATACTGAGCTGGAGCAGGTTCACTGGTCAACCAATCGCCACAAGGCATGGCCGGATGTGCGTATCTTTGCCTTTGATCATCGTATCCAGCTTGAGCGCATGTGCGATGAGCTTGATGTGCCACGGGAGCGTATAGGCGCTTTCAAAAAGCTTTGCCTTGAGGCGACCATGCAGGTTTCCCAAGGGCGAGATGGCTATGGCATCCTGTGTGACAACCGGGTCGGGCAGGATGCGCTACATGCCGCAGCTGACAAGGGCCTTTGGATCGGACGTCCGGTCGAGTTTCCGGCATCCTGTCCCCTTGCCTTTGAAGAGGAGCTCGGGCCTGATTGTGGAGGTCTCAAGGAATGGCCCCAGAACCATGTCGTCAAGGTGCTCTGCTACTGTCACCCAGATGATGAGGTCGCCTTGCGCGATCAGCAGGAAGCCACATTGCTGAAACTGGCCGCCGCTGCGCGCAACAACCGTCTGGATCTGCTGGTCGAGCTGATTACCTCACCGGTCGGGCCTGTCGACGATCAGTCTGCAGCCAAGCTGATCAATCGTCTTTATGAAATCGGTATCTATCCGGATTGGTGGAAGCTTGAACCCATGAAGACTGACGCTGCCTGGCGCAATGCCTGTCGGGCGGTCGAGGACCATGATCCCCATTGCCGCGGTATCGTTGTCTTGGGATTGGCCGCCGATATGGAAGCGTTGGGGCCTGCACTCAGAATTGCCGCAGCCCATCCGCTGGTCAAGGGATTTGCCGTCGGGCGCACCATCATGAACGCAACGGCGCTTCAATGGTTTGGCGGTGAAGTGGATGACGCAACGGCGGTAAGCCAATTGACGAACAATTATCAATGCCTATGCACCCTTTGGGATGAGGCTCGCTCTTCTGCCCTCGGGGGCAAGGAAATAGCTAGTTAGGAGGAATGGAATGTCTTACAATTTGCACCGCAAGCCGCAGGGAGAGAGCGGCAAGGTTCATGATATTACACCTGAAAAAGCAGGTTGGACCTATGTTGGCTTTGGTCTCTATGACTTGAAGCCGGGAGAAACTGCGGCCGAAGCAACGGGAGATCGCGAAGTGATCCTTGTCATGCTGGAAGGTTATGCCGAAATTTCGGGAGCCGGGCAAGACTTTGGTAAAGTCGGCAGTCGGGATAGTGTTTTTGACCCGATCTCACCGCAATCCGTCTATATCCCGAATGACAGCGACTGGTCTCTGGTTGCCGTGACCGATTGCAAGATCGCCGTTTGTTCGGCTCCGGGTATGGGCGGTCACAAGGCACAGCTTCTCAAAGCTCCCGAGCGTGTAACAAAAGGCAAGGGTGCGAACACCCGTCATATCTTCCCGATTGCCATGGAAGACTATGATGTTGCCGACAGTCTGCTCGTGACCGAATGCGTTACGCCTTCTGGCCACTGGTCTTCCTATCCGCCGCACCGCCATGATAGCGACAATTTCCCAACCATCACACATCTGGAAGAAAGCTACTATCATCGCCTGAACCCGGCCAAAGGCTATGCGCATCAGCGCGTTTACAATGATAGTGGATCCATTGATGAGACCTTCACTGTGCATGATGGCGAAGTGGTGCTGGTGCCGGAAGGCTACCATCCCTGCGGTGCTCCCTATGGGTATGACCTTTATTATCTCAATGTAATGGCTGGACCTCTGCGCAAATGGCGTTTCCAGAATCATCCCGATCATGACTGGATCGCACAACGCGACGCTTGAGCGGTCATGCATACAAGTCAAGAGGCGCGACAGCTTGCACGTCGCGCCTTGTTTATGTGTGGGGGAATGTATGGGCGGCGACGAATTCTGAAAACGGAAGCATTGCCCCCTCTACAGGCTCCTCACCCCGACCTCAGGCATCAGAGCTGTCTTTGGTTCTGCGAGCGCCAAACGAAAGGCCTGCAGATTTGCTCTTATAGAAGGCCAACCAGCCAACGTCTGACGATTGCTTCTTCTTCATTAGAAACGCCTGAAAGCAGATCCTTCTCGAGCGCATATATGCGATCCTTTGCAGCACGAAGCACTTCATGACCAAGCGCAGTGAGCTCAATATGCTGCTTTCTGCCATGAACCGCATGGGGGCTGCGCGTGATCAACCCCGATTTCGATAGATTGCTTACAATCACGCTCATGGTTTGCGGCGTGAGGAAGGCCAGACGCGCCAGATCTGCGCTGGAATGCTCCGGATAGGCTTCTAGCATCACCAGTGCAGAGAATTGCGGTTGGGTTAGCGGCAGATCAGCAAGGACGCTTTCCACGCGATATCGATAAGCGTTTGCTGCCTGCCTGAGCAGATAGCCCAGATATCCATTATCGCCACGCTTGCCTTCTCCTGCCTCGGGCAGGGGAGATTGATTTGGACTCTTGATCATTATAAGAACTCTGATACTAATGTTAGAGTTCTGACATTAATACCCAACCACATCAAAGGTGACAAGATGAATGCACTTTCTGCCCCAACAGATTTCGCCTTTTCCTATGCCGATTTTCAAAAACAGGCGCCTGCGGCTCACGATGCCCTGATTGCCATGAGCAAGTCAGTGGATGCATCAGGGCTGGAAAAATCCCTCACGGAGCTTGTCAAGATCCGCATTTCGCAGATGAATGGGTGTGGCTTCTGCACAGAGCTTCACTTGAGAGCGGCTCGGCAGATAGGGGTAAGCGAGGACAAGCTTGATCTTCTCGCGGTCTGGCGTGATTCTACTGAGTATGATGAGCGCGAACGCGCAGGTCTATTCTGGGCCGAGCATGTCACACAGTCTCCAGTTGCCCCGGTGCCAGAGGCCGAGATGACGGCAATCAGGGCGGTCTTTAGCGACGATGAACTTGTTCAGCTCACGGTTGCCATTGCAAATATCAATGCCTGGAACCGGATTGCTGGTGCCTTGCATTTTTCAGCTGCTAAACTATCCCGCGTATAGGTCATGGGAGGGACCGGCAATGCCGCAAATGGAGAAAATCGGATTTATCGGGCTCGGAACCATGGGGACGCCAATGGCGCTCAAGCTGCTTGAAGCCGGAACACCCCTCATGGTTTGGAATCGGACGTTAGCGCGCAGCCGTCCATTAAGCGATGCCGGTGCCAGCGTTGCCCATGACGTTCAAGAGATGTTTGCCCAATGTCAGACTGTGCTGTTGATGCTCGCCGATGAAGCTGCAATCGATGCTGTTTTGTCGCGAAACACAGCCCATTTTGCTTCTTTGGTTGCTGGCAAGACCGTTGTTTCCTTGGGAACAGTGCCCGCCGATTATTCTGCATTGCTATCCAGAGACGTCTGCGATGCGGGCGGGCGCTATGTCGAGGCTCCTGTGTCCGGTTCCAGAAAACCGGCCGAGCAGGGACAACTTGTCGGCCTTCTGGCCGGTATGAGCCAAGACCTGAAAACAGCTCGCGCGCTCCTGACCCCATGTTGCAAAGATATTTTTGAATGTGGCGAGGTGCCACGGGCTCTCAACATGAAGATCGCAGTGAACAGCTATTTGATAACGCTGGTCACCGGTCTGGTCGAGGCTTGGAATCTGGCAGAACAGAACAAGCTTGATATGGCGCTATTCACCGACATTCTGAATGCGGGGCCCATGGCAAGCGAGGTTTCCAAGGTGAAGCTTGCCAAGCTGCTGACCGGAGATTTCTCCCGCCAGGCAGGCATCGCCGATGTCTTTAAGAACTGCCGCCTCGTCGTTGAAAATGCCAAGGAATTCGAGGCCCCATCACCCCTCATGGATATCTGTTTGAAGCTATATCAAGAAACGAACCACATGGAACTGGAAGAAGATGATATGATCGCTGTATTAGGAGCGATAAAGAGACAGACGCAATCATAAGGGTCAAAAAGGGGCTTTGGCATTGGCCAAAACCCCCGTATTTTTCTTAATGGCGGGTGCTGAATGGTTCTGTTTTCAGCCAGTCGAACATCTGGGCGATGGTGGTCGGTATATCGCGCATTGTCACACCCAGACTATCCCTTCGCGTAAAGTCAAAGCGGGTCGGCTCTTCGGGCTCCCCCTCCAAAGGCTGCGGCATGGCCGATGCTGGTGCATGTTTGGCAAACTCGGCATAGAGATCTCGCCATGGCCAACTGTCATAAACCGCGAAATAGCGCCCAGAAGCATCCGGCTTCTCATAGGCGGCCAAAAACAGCGCCGCAACATCCTCGATATGGCTAAGGGACATGGAGCCCGCCGGGGTTTCCTTGTGCAAGACTTGCTCGCCTTTGTTAAGGCCGACAATGAGGTGGTGACTATCCCCCTCCAGATGTTGAGGCAGGATGACGGGGCCAAGCATCATGGTTGGAATGATGATGCTGAGTCGCATCCCGTGGGCATCGCAAAAGTCCTTCGCGGCGGTTTCCATGACGATTTTCTCGGCCGCCGTAAATTTGCCCGCGTTCATCTGGACCTCCGCGTCGGAAACGGCATTCTCCTCTGTTTTGACAGCAACCGGCTCTGGCGGATTGGTGCTCGACGTGGAAGAGCAGAGAATGACCGTCTTCACATTTTTTCTCGCTGCTGCCTCAAACACATTCATGCAGCCTTCCTTGACGGGTTTTACGATCTCATCATAGCCTCTTTGCCTGTCCAGATCTTTGGCTGGCGTGCCGTCTTTGCCCTTGTAGATTGGCGGGAAGCAGGCAATGAAAACAGCATCCGCGCCTTCAAGGGCGGCGTCAAAGCTGTCGCTTTGCGCCGTATCGGCAGAAAAAAGGGTCAATCTCTCCGCGGCTCCCGGCAGCGCCATGAGATAAGGGCGTTTGCTCTCGTCTTCAGCGTCGCGCATGGTGCCATTGACGCGATAGCCCTTGGCCAGAGCTGCCTTGACGATGTTTGAGCCGACAAGGCCGCTCGCTCCTGCCACGCAAAGCGTTTTGGGATTGTTCATGGTCTTCTCCTTCCCTTGATCTTGTGTCTGTACGTTTGCAATGACTAAAGCCTCAAATGACTGTTTGTGCATAGCCTATAGTAAGGGTGGCAACCGTCAACCGGCATGATGTTGCCATGCGCGAGACGGTTGCTTGCCTCCTATGGATGAGCGCGTTCGGAATGTTCGGGCCTGTTCAGGCGCTTCTCGGTGGCTCGCTGAGGCGATCAGCCAGCATTCCCTGATAGCGCGTTAGTTCATCCGGCCCGGCTCCTGCCGCACCAAGAAAGGCGAGTGGCTCGGAGAAGGTCATGCCGGTATAGCGGGCGCTGGCCTGAAGAGGCGTGAGCACTTGCTCTATCGTAAAGCCAAGGCGACCATCCGGCTGATAGGCATCCGGTCCACCTGCCGTTGTGGTCACCACCAGCAGTTCCACGCCGCGAAGCTCGGAAGGAGCCCCAATCCACCAGATTTCATTCATATAGGCCTTGAGCATTGGGGTGAGATTGAACCAGTGAATGGGAAACATCATTACGATCCGGTCAACCTGCTGATACAGCTTGCGTTCAGCGGCCCGGTCGAAGCCCCACATGTCATCGCCATGGATGCTTTCGAGATTCTTGAAGATGGAGCCCTCTGCCTGTTCAGCAACTTCCCAAAGGGCCTTATTGACCACAGACCGTTCAGGATAGGGGTGTGAGGCCAAAATTAATGTATGTTCATCGCCACGGATCACGGGCCCTTTGGCCTGCGTTTGCGCCTGAGCTTTCTCGCTGGTCGCCATGGAGGTGAAGGCAGAGCCAAGCGCAAGACCGGCTCCGGCTTTCACCAAAGAGCGGCGATCAAGGCTGTTGGGGCTTGCTTGGTCGGAAGGGGTCGTCGGCGTATCACTTTTACGTGGCATGGGCGCTCCTTTCTCAGGGCTGGCTAGCAAAGTGTCACATGGGAACCAGCCGGTAGATAGACCAACGTGGCCACAATCTCTGGCTTCAATTCCTCTTATATAGAGATATTCTCTGCACCAGCCGTAACTAGATCAGCGAAGCCGCTGACAGTCATGAGCCAGGATCATAAAAGCAGGAGGAGGCGATGGCCAATTAGCGCATTGGTTGCACGAAACCTGGCCAGCCGGTTCGGTTCTATTTGGCCAAGAAACCCTTGGCTATCAACTGTTGCTCAATTAGAGCGCTAATACGAGTGGCCATATAGCGAGAAGGGTGATTGGCATCCATATAGAAAACGCCATTTTCATCCTGAGTGGCGCAGCGATCAGTTTGCGTCGAACAAAGCAACTGATCTGGATGAATACGAATAAGATTGGGGGCATCACCTAGGCTGTCTAGCACTTGGTTGGTTAGCGCAGTACGCTCTTTGTAGCGTGTGTAGCTGGTGGTTATTGGGTTCACTGTAAGCGCCTCTTTGCGTGCTGCCGTATCAGGTATGCTTTCCAGTTTACGACGCAGGACGTCTGGTACGTTCCATCCGACAGCAGGGATAGGATAGATCAGCACCACAATATTGCCACTATCAATCAGGTGCTGGAAGGTGGCTCGAATTTTGTCCGCAAGTGCACCTTGTTCGTTGCTTCCACTGGATGTGAAGAGCACGTTGAACAGCTTTTGACGGTTTTCGATTTCTTCCCCACCTTCTCCATTATTATAGAAGTGCCCTTTGTCGAGATACACTGGTAAACGTGCCTTGTAGATTATGATGGCAGGAGACAGGCGATCAATGCTCTGATGAGCCTCCTTCACGTGGGCCTGCGTACAATCAATGGGTTTGCCGCCGCGCACCACATAGGTATCTAAAATGTAAGGACAAGATCCCCGCGTAATGGCGACGTAGGAGCGTTCGTAACGTTCTGCCATATCCCTCAGGGGATAGTCGAAATTCCATGAGTGGCTGTCACCTAGACTAATAATATGCTGATGCGTTTGCGCTTTTTTGTTGCAGGGGTGATCGATAGTGCAATCGAGTCGTTGCCATGACAGCTCCTCAAACACAGCTTCGAGCGGGCCGAGTGACTTTGGAAAACCCTTAAATCGAAGAATGCTAATATAGGCTGCTATGAGGACCAGAAGCATGGCGAAAATCGCAACTATGAGCTTTGTAAAGCCGATGCGCTGCCGATTTCTCAAAGGTTGCTCTATAAATCGATAGGCTAGGTAGGCCAACAGGCTGGCAACAAGAATATAAAGTCCTTTGAGCAAAGGAAGATCAAAAATGTCCAGATTGCGTGCAAAGGCGAAAAGCGGGAAATGCCAGAGATAAAGTGAATAGGAGATCAGACCAATGAATACCAATGGCTGCAACGCAAGAAATCGATAGCAGGGCCGATCATCTTTACCAAATGTGAGGATGGCCATGGTCCCGGCCACGGGCAGTAGTGTTAGTAGGGACGGATGAGGCATGTGATCATCCATCAAGATTATGCAAAGGATGAGCACCATGAAGCCGACTTCTGCAAGAGCGGGATAGTGCTGCCGCAACCTTGTCAGTTTTCCTTGAAAGCTGGCCAGAGCAACAATAGAGCCGCCCATAAGCTCCCAGGCGCGCGTCGGTAAATGGTAAAAATTGAACTTGGCAAAATGAACAGTACCGACCTGGGCGAGCAAAAGTGATGCGACAAACACAGCTATCAACCACTGCCACATTCGGTTTGAAGCATGGCGAATGAGAAGGTAGGCGAACAGAGGAAAGACAATGTAGAATTGCTCTTCCACCGCCAAGCTCCAAGTATGGAGTAAGGGTTTGAGCTTGCTAGCTTCAGCGATATAGCTGTCTTCCAGCCAGAACCAGATGTTGGAGGAAAAACCAAGAGCGGCTAACCCGGACCGTGCATATTCCATCATCCCCTTTGGCAACAGGAAGAAATAGGCAACCGGCAAAGTGGCCAGCATCATGAAATAGAGCGCTGGCAAAATGCGGCGTGCCCTACGTTCGTAAAATGAAATGATGCTGAAGCTGCCTTCCGAGACTTCGCGAAAAAGAATGGAAGAAATCAAATAGCCGGAGAGGACGAAGAATATGTCGACGCCGAGAAATCCTCCCGGCAGAAAAGCGCGGCCAAAGAGCATGAAGTCCGCGTGATAGAAAATGACAGAAAGAACAGCGATGGCTCGCAGACCATCGACTTCGGCCCTATACGCAATGGATGACATAATAGAAAAGGCTCTAACAAAAAAACACAGACTCAATTTGAAATCATTTAGCAATATTTGGCGCACTAGGGAAATAAAATTGCCACATTTCCGCCGCCTCTTTCTCAGAAAATGTCAGTGTTTTGTCACGCTATGCTACCAAAGAGTTGATATCGGCGAGGCTACATTGAATAGGAAACGTAGTTCGGCGTGTGGAGTTCAGGAAAGTGCGATGTCTCAACGACAACGCGCAGAGCCATTCCGACTTGCAAACATGGTGGTGGCGGCTCTTTCGCAGGATGTAGCTTGCGCGCTTTCTCGGGCCTGAAGACTATTCTGGTCCGATTCCACTCATTGAAGGAGTTGATCACATTTGGGAGCGGTGTTTTGCTCTACCTCTCTTCTCGCTTGAGAAGCGGCTAGCTGCTCGACAGGGTTTTCAAAAGGCTGATGCGCTGCATGCGGCCTCGCCTGACATGACGGCGGGCTGCTTCTTCAGCAGCAGTCGTATTTCCATCCTCGATTGCCTGATAGATTTCTTCATGGTCTTGTAGTGACCATGTATTGTAATCATAGCGCCCTTGTGTCGTGCCTCGGATCATGCCTGCCGAAACCAGAAGAATTTCTGCGCTGCGCAGCAGATAGCGGTTGCTGGCAATTTTGTATACACAACGGTGAAAGCGGTCGTTGATATCCAGAAAGTCTGTTTCATCGGTGGCTCCCCGGCGCTGTTCATCCAGAATGCTGCGCAATTCGATGAGATCCTTGGTGTTGGCCTTTTTCGCCGCCAGCTTGGCCGCAAGGCATTCCACGGCCTCGCGCATGTCATAGATTTCCTCTGCGCGCTCGATATCAATCTCAGCCACAACGATTCGGCCACTTTCGACCGTGGTCAGAAACCCCTCATTCAGCAGGCGACGAATGGCCTCCCGGGCGGGGGTTCTGCTGACCTGAAACCGGTCGCAGATATCAGCCTCACTGACGCGTTGGCCTGACGTGAAAGCGCCATCCCGCAGCAATTCTCGCATTTTTGCATACACTTGATCGCTTAATGGAAGGTCCGCAATGTCCTGCTGAATTGGCATGACGAGAAAACTCCTACAATTTCAGTCGGATATTAGATATAGCCTGACGCTCTGTGATTGTAAATGTATTTTGCATTTGACTTTATCATCATATTTGTATACGAAAAAAGCAATTAAGTTGTTAAATGGATACAGTAGCAATGAGCTCTGAAATGCAAAAAATATTGGTCACGCGCAGCCGCATTGACAGCTCTGCTGTGGACCTGCTCAAGGAAAACGGCTTTGAATGCGTGTTTTCTCCTCCCTATGCCAAGCCAGAAGAAGTGGTTGAAACGGCGAAAAACAACAATGTATGCGCGATTATGGTGTCTCAGGGCAAGATTACGGATGCCGTGATCAAGGCCTCTGGTTCCGTCCAGGTCATCGCCAAACATGGCAGTGGCGTGAACAATATCAATCTGGCTGCCGCTGAAAAAATCGGCATCCCTGTATACAGAGCTGCCGGAGCCAACGCGCGAGCAGTGGCCGAGCATGCCATTGCGCTCATTATCGCGCTGCGCAAGTCATTGCCTTATCTCGATGAAGCAACCAAGGGCGGTAATTGGCTCAAGGGCTCTTTTATCGGCAAGGACTTTGCCGATACCAAACTCGGCCTCATCGGTTTTGGTGCTATTGGTCGCGAAGTGGCTGGTATGGCCATGGCGCTAGGTATGAAAGTCTCCGCGTTTGATCCGGCTTTGCTGGCCAATGGCGGTGCGGCATGCCCTGAAGGTGTGGAAGCGGTTGCCGATATGGATGCCATTGCAACCAAATGCGACGTCATCTCTCTGCATTGTCCACTGGTTCCTGCCACCAAACATCTGGTCAATCGCGCGTTTCTGGAAAAGATGCCATCCCATGGTGCCATCGTGAACACCGCTCGTGGCGGTATGATCGACGAAGATGCTCTGGCCGAAGCGCTGGAGAAAGGCGTTATCGCAGGCGCTGGCGTGGACAGTTTCGAGCAGGAGCCTCCTGCCGCTGACTCCAAGCTTTTCAAGGCCCCCAATCTCATCGTCACCCCCCATGCTGCCGGTCTCACCCCTGGAGCCGAACGCAACATGGCAACGATGGCTGCCCGTTTCATCATTGACCATTTTGAAGGTCGGGAAATAAATCCCGCCTTTCTGGCAACTTCCGCCGCGCTTGGCGGTCTGCAAGAATAGGAGAAGACATGGCTGAAGGTTTCAGAATCAAGGAAAGTTGGGACCGGGTAAATCCGGATCTGATCGCCCGCGCTGCCAAACTGCCTGTATCCAACATTAGTGACGTCATGAACCGCCACACAGGGGCTCCTGCTAGCATGCGCCCCCGGCATCGTCAGGGCGTCCTCGCTGGCCCGGCCCTCACGGTCAGTGTTCGTCCAGGAGACAATCTGATGCTGCATAAGGCCCTTGTTATGGCGCAGCCAGGTGATGTGATCGTCGTAGACGCCGGTGGCGCTCTGGACAATGCCATCATGGGTGAGCTGATGCTTGCACGTGGTGTGTTTTCCAAGATTGCCGGTGTGGCTATCTGGGGTGCAATTCGCGACCTCGACAGCATCAGCAAACAGGATGTACCAGTCTTCTCGAGCGGCATCAGCCATCGTGGCCCTTACAAGGATGGACCGGGTGAAATCGGCTTCCCCATCGCTCTTGGCAATATGACCGTCAATCCTGGCGATCTGATCGTTGGCGACTGGGACGGCCTTGTCTGCCTGCCAAAGGATAGCGCCGCAGAAATTCTCGACCGTGCTGACAAAAAGCACGCAGGCGAAGAACGTCAATATCAGACGACCATTGAAGGCAAATATAATGGTGACTGGATTGACAAGAACCTCAAGGAGCTTGGGTGCGAATTCATCGCGTAACGCCCCGAGGTCTCTATAACCCCGCAAATATTCTCATCGATAAATACTAGGGAGGAACCTGATCGATGTTTTTCAAACCCTTAAAGACGGCCGTTGTTTTCTCGGCTCTTGTTGCTGCAGCAGTTCTGCCTGTCCAGGCTGAGGACTTCCCGACCCGTGGTCTCGAATTCGTTGCCGGTTATGGTCCTGGTGGCGGGCACGACACCATGCTGCGGTCCATGGCCAAGGTTATTCGCGAAACCAATCTCATTGACGCATCCGTCAATGTCGTGAACAAACCTGGCGGCGCTGGTGCAACATCGCTTGGCTATCTCAACAGTCATGAAGGGGATGGCCACTATCTGATGGCTGCCACTTCATCCTTCATCACAACACCTTTGACGGCAGATGTTGGCTTGAACTACAAGGACTTCACCCCGATTGCTCGTCTGGGTATCGACCCGACCCTGCTGGTTGTTCCTGCGTCCTCCGACATCAAGACCCTTGATGACATTAAAAACGCTGGCCGCGTGCTCAACGTTGCTGGTGGTGGCCGTGGACAGATCGAACATATTGCAACGATCATGGTGTCCGATGCCCTCGACGTGAAACTGAACTTCGTGCCGTTCCAAGGCGATGGTGAAGTCGCCAGTGCGCTGCTTGGTCGTCAGGTCGATTTCGCCATGATCAACCCGGGTGCTGTATCCGAGTTCATCAAAAGCGGTCGTATGCGTGCCATTGCCATCTCCACGGAGCAGCGCGCTGAAATGTTCCCGGATGTCCCGACCTTCAAGGAAAAGGGCTATGATGTGGTCGCCTCGGTTTTCCGTGGTGTCGTTGCTGCCAAGGATATTCCGGCAGAGGCCAAGGCTTATCTGTCCGAAATGGTTGAGCGTCTGCAGGAAACCCCGGAATGGACCGAACAGTATCTCAAACCAAACGGGATCATTCCTGGTTATCTCGATGCTGATGCTTTTGCTGCCTATCTGGAAAAGACCAACAGCGTCTATGAAACCAACCTGTCCAATCTTGGTCTCCTGAAAAAGAACTGATGGGCACCATGAAAACTGCAGAAATTACATTTCTGGCAATTCTGGCGGCTTTTGCCGCCAGTCTTGCGATCGGTTCGCTCGATCTCAAATATGCTGACGAATTCTCCTTCGGCCCCGGTTTTGTGCCGTTGAATGTTGGTGTGCTGATCGTCATCTGCTGCGCTTTGCAGGCCTTGCGGAGCCTTGCCAAAAGTCGGAAGGAAGCGGCTGAAGCCGGAGACAGACAAGAACACGCGGACACGTCCCCCAATATCGCCGGTCTTCTGATCACCACGGCTATCATTGTTCTTGGTGTTGCTGCCATGGCGCTTGGCTCTGTGCTCGCACCCATCTTTGCCATGATCTTCCTGCTGTCCTGGCGCGTCGCGCACCATCCGATCACATCGTCACTATTTGTCGGCGCCACCACGACCGCCGCCATCTATGTCATCTTTGCCATTTGGCTGAATCTGCCGGTGCTTTGAGCCGCAGCAAACAATTCACGGGACGAAATGCATGCTGGATTCGTTATCTCACCTGATGGTGGCGTTCAATCAGGTCGCCACGCCGGAAAACCTGCTGCTCATCTTTGTGGCTGGCTTGATCGGCACGCTCGTTGGTGCCTTGCCCGGCCTCGGGCCATCGGCGGGTATTGCTCTCATGATGCCCCTGACCTTCGGCATGAGCCCGATCTCGGGTCTCTCCCTGCTGACAGGCGTTTATATGGGTACCATGTATGGCGGGCGTCTGACCGCCATTCTCATCAACACCCCCGGCGACGCCCCCGCCATTGTGACGGCCATGGAAGGCTATCCCATGATGCAACGGGGAAAAGGCGGACAAGCCCTCGGCATCTCGGCCATTGCCTCCTTTGTCGGCGGTATTTTTGGTCTGCTGATGCTGATCTTCTTTGCGCCGATCATCGCCGAATATGCCATCTTTCTCGGGCCTCCGGAATATTTCATGCTGATGCTGCTCGGCCTGAGCATGATCATCGTGCTGGCCGGCTCCGATCCGCTCAAGGCGCTGATTGCCACGCTGGTCGGGGTTCTGCTCAGTACCATCGGCAGTGATTATGTCTCGGGCAATGTGCGCTTTGCCGTTGTGCCTGAACTGATCGAAGGGGTGGACTTCGTGGCTGTCATCATTGGCCTGTTCGGTATCGGCGAAGTGCTGGTCAATGTCGAAGAACGCATTCGCCTGAATATGGGCAAGCCCAAATTCAAATTCAGCGAATTCATTCCCGGACTGGCTGAACTGCGCCATATCAGTTTGCCCACCCTGCGTGGCTCGGTGATCGGCACCGGCATCGGCGTGTTGCCCGGCGCGGGCGCGACCATCGCCACCTTCATCGCCTATATCACGGAGAAAAAGCTCTCCAAACAGCCAGAGAATTTTGGCAAAGGGGCATCCGAAGGTCTGGCCAGCCCAGAAGCGGCCAACAATGCGGCGGTTCCCGGCTCGCTGATCCCGCTTCTAACGCTCGGTATTCCGGGCTCGGGCGGCACGGCCATCATGCTGGGGGCGTTGATCATGTTCGGCCTTAACCCCGGCCCGATGCTGATGATCCAGTCAGCCGACATTGTCTGGGGCACCATCGCGGGTCTGACCATTGCCAACCTGTTCCTGCTGGGCTCGAACATCCTGTTGATCCCGGTCTTCGTGAACGCTCTGCGCCTTATTCAGAACCATCTGAATGCCATCGTTGTTGCCTTCTGTCTGGTGGGGGCCTTCTCCATCAACTATGGCACCTTCGATGTCTGGGTAACCGTTGTATTCGGGGTCATCGGCTATCTGATGAAGCGCGCCAACTATCCAACCGGCCCGTTCATTCTGGCTCTGGTGTTGGCGCCTCTGGCCGAGAACTATCTGCGTCAGTCCATCATGCTGGGGCAGGGGTCTTGGGGTATCTTCGTGCAAAAGCCGCTCACGATGACCTTTACCATTCTGGTGCTCGGGGTCGTTCTGTTCGGTCTCGCCAAGGCGCCAATCGCCAGCTATGTCAACAAACGGCGCAATCAAGCGGCATAAAGACCACCTGTCTTGCGGAAAACGAAATGGCCAGCTCATCGGGCTGGCCATTTTTTATTGGGGCAGCAAATTTCACGGGCTTGGTAAAAAGCTTGCTCCGGTTTCTCTGCTCTTGGGCAGGGTTGCGTCGTTCGACTAGCCGCCCGTTGCCGCCATGGCCCTGTCAACGGGTGCAGACACTTCATTGAAATTATGCTGCCATGGCTTGAGAGCAATGGATTGGCGGATCAGCTCCATCAATCCGTCATCCGAAATGCCCTCGCGCAAGGGGGCCTTGAGGTCTGCCGAATGGCTGTTGCCAAGGCACATGTAAAGGGTGCCGTTCGCTCCGAGCCGCACCCTGTTGCAGGAGGCGCAGAAATGGCGGGACAGGGGCGTGATAAGGCCGATTTGTGTCTGCGTGCCGACGATGCGCAAGTAGCGGGCAGGACCGCCGCCAGAGGCAATGTCATCCACCAGTGTGAAATGCTGCTCCAGTTGTTGCTGCACCACTTCGAGCGGCACATAGCGCGACACGGCGTCACTGCCACCAGCCCCCATGGGCATGGTTTCGATATAGCGCAGGGTGAAGCCTTGCGCCGCGCACCAGCGGGCCATGTCGACCACTTCGTCGTCATTGATGCCCTTCATCACCAGCATGTTGATCTTGATGGGGTAAAAGCCAACCGCCCGCGCTTTTTCAAGCCCGCGCAACACCTTGGCCAGATCGCCCCCATGGGTGATGCGCGAAAAACGCTCCGCATCAAGGCTATCGAGCGACACATTTAGCCGACTGACACCCGCCTCGAACAGGGCGTCTGCATGGCGCTCAAGCAACAGCGCATTCGTTGTCATGGAAAGATCATCAATGCCGGGCAGGGCATGAAGCTGCGCAGCCAAATCCGCAACGCCCTTGCGCACCAGCGGTTCGCCCCCTGTAAGGCGCACCCGATGCACGCCCAGCTTGGCAAACGCTGCCATGATCCGCTCGATTTCATCAAGCCCAAGGCGACTGCTCGAGGGCGCAAAATCTGAACTGCCAGCAGGTAGGCAATAGAAACAGCGCAGGTTGCACCGGTCCGTCAGGGACAGGCGGACATAGTCGATCTTGCGTCCATAGGGATCGATAAAGGACATGGCGCTTTTCCTATTCCTTTTTTTGCTTGGCAAAAGGGTAAAAAGGCTGCCGGAGAGGACCCCGACAGCCAAGGTTAAGGGAGGAGATGCATCAAGCAAGTTTCTCGATTTTCGCAGGCAGCCCCTGACGCACGGCGGCCCCCGAGATCGGATCAACCCAGACGCCGGGCTTGGCGCGTGTCGGGTCGATCAGGCCCAGATCATTTTGCAGCACGCCGCTTGCCTGCTTCGGATCTGCTGCCATGGTGATGCCGTCGACGGTAATGTCCGCGGCCCCGAAGCGGCGATGGCCAAAGCCATGCTCGATGGCAACCGTGCCCGGCACCACCCCGTCCCGCACGACGGCCACGCTCTCGATGCTGCCACCCGGTGTGGTGAGGCGCACCCTGTCACCGGTCGTGATGCCATGGCTTTCCGCCACATCGCGGCCGATATTGAGTGTGTTGGTCGCAACGATCCTCAGAAGTGTCTTGGCCCCGACGGAGTAGGAATTCTGCAATGGCGATTTGAAGCTGATTACCTTGATCGGCCAGTCGCTTTGCGGATAGACCTCAGCCACCTTGCTGCCATCGGAGAATTCCGCTTCGCGCCATGTGGGTACGCCGGGCGAGCGCTTGCCTGTCATGGCATTGCGCGCACTGCCGACCCCTTCGTTATAGACAAGCATCGGCTTGCCGAACGGATGCGCGCTTTGTTCGCCCTTGTAGCTCTTGTCTTTATTCTCGTAGCGTCCGCCCTTGGCATAGATCGCCGCCGCTTTGCGCCATTCATCGGGCTTGAGGGTTGATTCCAGCTGATCACGGATGCGGTCAACGCCAGATACCATCATGTCATCGTCGCTGGCGTCAGGCACGGACGAGCCGCCCACGGTTGCCACATTCACCGCACCTCGCAGATAGAAGTCTTCGGGCCGGTTGAGCGGATGCATGGTGCCGTCCTTATCAGGGATCGCCTCGTCACCAAAGCCTGGCAGGCCCATGCGCTTTGCTGTTGCTATGAGGAACATGTCGACATCGATCGGCACGCCATCGGCAGTTCTTTCCACCTTCGGGTCGACCACCGGCCAGCGGGCCGTGGTGATCTTGGTGGGCACGCCGTTCCATGGCTTGACGAACCCCCAGCTTTCATACATCACCGTATCCGGTACGATATAGTCGGCCAGAGCCGTGCTTTCATTGATGAAAGGATCAATGGAGATGATCAGCGGCACCACCTTCGGATCTTTCAGCTTGGGCACCAGATGCTCGATGCCTGCAATACCATAGATTGGATTGGCATTGCGCAGGATGAGCGCCTCGATATTGTAGGGGTAGCCGTTGACCATGGATGAGAACCATTCCGTCGCCAGCCCCGGCGCATTGGGATACCATGGCCCATCGGCAGGGAAGGCCTTGCCCGCAGCTTTCTTGGCCTTGAATTCGGAGGTCTTCTCGTAAGGCACATTGCGTCCCAGTGGCAGGCCCTTGGGTTTAACGCCGCCCTTCACCTTGGCCAGATCATAGGCTGGACCATTGGTGTCCGGGTACCAGCCGCCCAGCATGAGGGTGCCGCCCTTCCAGTTGAGATTGCCAATGAGCGTGTTGAGCATCATCAGCGCAAAGGCATTGTAAAAGCCCGAGCCGCTCATCATGCCGCCATGGGTGTTCACCGCCGCCTTGCGGCCATGGCTGGTGAATTCATTGGCAAGGCCGGTGATGGTTTCGACCGGAATGCCGCAAGCCTCAGAATAGTCTTCATAGCTTAACCGCCCGGCTTCCTCGCGCAGCAGAGTGAGGCCGGTCTTCACCGCAACAGGGCCTTCCTTGCCCTCTACCGTGCCATCAAAGAACAGCGGCGCAGGCTGATCGCCCACTGGCACGGGGCCATTCTCAGACGCAACCATATAAGGGTCGCTATCGTCATAGGCCTTGGCGTCTTCGGCCAATTCCAGCCCCATGTCGGAGCCGCGCAGCAACTTGCCCATGCGCGGATGGGTTTCATCTGCGATGACCAGATGGGTAGCATTGCTCCAGTTGGCTTCACCAGCTACCATTGCGGCTTTCTTGGATGGTTGGGCCAGATAGTCCTTGTTGATGCGGTCATTCTCAAACATCCAGCGGATCATGCCCATGGCAAGGGCGCCATCCGTGCCCGGAACAATCGGCAACCAGCGAGACCGATCCCCGGACGGGCCGCTCTGGGCATGGTTAAGCACCGGATCGACCACAACATAATCAAGTTTGCCATCGCTGCGGGCTTCAGCCACCAGCGCGCCAATGCGCTTGAAGGGGTTGCCCGCATTACCCGGTGCTGTACCGATGAAAATGATGAATTCGGCTTCCTCAAAATCCGGCTTGGCGTGTGGCATCTTTTTCACATCGCCAAACATTGCGCCCGAACCCGAACGATAGGAGCCACCGCAATAGGAGCCATGGCGAGCATAGTTGGTAGAACCATAGGCCTGTTTCAGCCAGCGCAGATTCATGTTGTCTCTGCCATCATTGACCGAACTGAGCATGACAACACCATTGGCGCGGGGGCCCAGCTCAGGCGCATCGGCCTTGATGGGTGTCTCCAGATCGCGGATTTCCCGCAGGCCTGCCACCTTGCCCTCGCCAAACAGATCGCCGCCTTCAACCACTTCTTCGACAAGCTGCTCAAAGCTGATGGTTTCCCATTGGCCGGAGCCACGCGCACCGACGCGCTTTAGGGGCTTGAGCACCCGACGCGGATTGTCGATCTGATCAAGCACGGCATTGCCGCGCCCGCAGGCCGTGGAGCGATGCAGCATGCCGTCGCCAGCGCCCGGTTGCCCAAGCGCAACAAGGCTTTCACGGACTGGTGTTTCATAAGGCAAAAACTCGGTGGTGCTGAGCGGGTTATAGGGGTTGCCTGTAACGCGCAGGACCTTGTTGTTCGCCTTGTCGACACGCACCCGCACACCACACATGGTGGTGCACCCGATGCACATGGCGTAGCTTACCGCCTGATCGGGATTGAGCTCGATGTCGCCATTGGCGGCCACTTTATATTCCGGCTCAGGGGCGTTGCCGGTCAAATGCTTGCGCGGCACCTTGCCGGACCATTTGCCTCGGGTGATCTTTTTCACCGGCTCGGCATAGCCTGCGGCGAACGCGCCCAGCGCTCCGATAGCGACGGCGCCCTTCAATATGTTGCGACGTGTTGACATGGGCTTTCTCCTCAGACAGTGCGAGCGGTTTGGGCAGAAGTGGTGGCTGACGTATCGTCAGGCAGGTCTGCTTCGGCCCATGGCACAAAGGTGGTGTAAAGAATGAGCAGGAAGATCCAGAGCCCGAAGGTGCCGATCACTCCCATGAGGCCTTCGATACCGGTGGGCATCAGGGCGTCATAGAGGCCGGAGCCGACCTTCGGCACCGCCTGTCCGCCCATGAAGACTGTCCAGCGGAACATCCAGGCGGCGTGAATGGCGATCAGGCCCGTGAACCAGCCCGAGCGAGCCGGTAGCGTCAGCGCGATGACAAAGGGAATAACGATGGCAGCGGCAGCCCAAAGAGCGATGCGCTGCCACACGGTGAAGCCTGCAACAGAGGCGAGTGCTTCGGTGTGGCTCTGGCTGATGCCTGAAAAGGCGACCGCGAACCATAGCGTGCCGATGATGGCGACCACGCCAAGAGCCAGCGCCAGCATGCGGTTCATCTTCGCTTCCACAATAGGACCGGTGGCAAACAGGCGACCAAGAATGAGCATCACGCCAAGCGCACCAACAGCACCGGTTGCTGCAAACTGGAAGGGGAGAAGTGGCGTGTGCCAAAGCGGACGGGAATAGACCACGGCCACTTCCATGCCGGTATAGGTGAGGATGCCGAGCGCGGCGACGCCTGCACCAATGCCTATGAGGCGTGCAAAGCCATTGGCCGGACTACCGAAGGCGAGAAAGCGGAAGAGCCATGCAAAGCGCCAGTCATCCTGACCCCAGCGATAGAAGGCTGGCCGGTTCACCGCCCATGCATAAAGCAGCAGCAAAGTGACATAGGACGAGACGATCCAGGCGCCCCAAGCCATCCATGAGGTGGCGTGGGTATAGACGAAGAACTCCCAAAAGCGACCCGGCTGATGCAAATCGGCCAGCAGAGCAACGGGGCCGGAAATGCCGGTCGTCACGGCTGTGATCAGCGCCAGCCGGGCATGGGGCAGGGAGGAACCACGCCCGAAGACAAAGGCAGGGAAGGTGAGAAACAGGGCAGTCGTCGACATGCCGATGAGGAAGAAATATTGCACGGCCCAAGGCAGCCAGGCGGCTTCATGGACGGCACCAACAAGCTCATGAATTTGCATCACCGGCCCTCCTCGTGATGGTCAATATTGGTCGTGAGCGGAGGACGATAGGCGGCTTCGCCAGCCACGCGCCCGTCGAGCGCTTCGTCCAGTCCGATATAATAGACATTGGGTGCGGTATGCATTTCCGGCCGCAGAACTGAGACTTCATGCTCTTTGAGCAACTTCGACACCGTGCTTTCGGGATCATTGAGATCACCGAAAATGCGGGCGCCACCAACACAGGTTTCCACGCAGGCCGGAAGCAGCCCTGCTTCGGTGCGATGAATGCAGAAGGTGCATTTGTCCGCGGTCTGGGTTTCGTGGTTGATGAAACGGGCATCATAGGGGCAGGCCTGAACGCAATAGGCGCAGCCCACGCAGCGTGATGCATCCACCAGCACCTCGCCGGTGCCTTCCTTCTTGTAGGTCGCCTCGACCGGGCAGACCTCGACGCAGGGGGGCTCGTCGCAATGGTTGCACAGCCGTGGCAGCATCACCATGGCCGGATCGCGCCCTTCCTTGACGACTTCATAAACGGAGACATGGGTGCGGAAAGAATCTTCCGGCACCGCATTCTCCATGATGCAGGCCACTGTGCAGGCCTGACAGCCGATGCATTTGCGCAAGTCAACGACCATGCCCCATTTGGGGCCGGTCGGCTGGGGGCCATCGGAGGCTGAACCGGTTGCAGCTGAAGCACTGTTTGCGCCAGCGACCGTTGCCGCCGCGCCAATGCTCACCTGTCCGATCGCTCCAAGAAATTGGCGACGAGAACTGTCCATGGCTGGTCCTTTCACTCCGCCCCACTTTCTGCTTACCGATTGGTTCGGCTAACGATGGAGGCGTTGGGTCTCTCAAGGACCGTCCTCTTGTCCGTCAGAAGGACGATGCAAGAAGGGCGGCCGGTCTGTTAACCAGCCTAGAGAGAGGAGCAAAAGGAGTGAATCAGGCCAAACCCAAGGCCCTTAGGGGGTAACCCCTAAATCTTGTCCCAATTGGCTGTGACAAGCTGCCGCACCAGATCGGCGGGCGTCGTGGCCTCCATCTTGGTCATCAGGTTATGGCGGTGAATTTCCACCGTCTTGAGGCTGATTCCAAAGTCTGCGGCAATCTGTTTGTTCTGCTTGCCGTCCATGATGGCGCGGGCGACATCAACCTCGCGGCCCGTCAGGCTCTCGATGCGGCTGGCAATGGCGGCCTTCAGGGCTTCATCCTCAGCCCGGGCGCGAGCCTCCTTGAGGGCATCATTGATGCGTTCCACCAGCGCCATGCCGTTGACGGGTTTCTCGAAAAAATCCAGAGCGCCCGACTGGATGGCCCGCACGGCCATGGGTACATCCGCGTGGGCGGTGATGATGATGACGGGCAAGGCACAGGCGCGGCGTTTCAATTCATCCAGCAGTTCCAACCCACTCATGCCGGGCATGCGCACATCAGCCAGAATGCAGCCGATGAGCGCGCCGTCAAGCCGGTCGAGCAAGTCTAACGCCGAACTATGGGTTTCGATGGTAAGACCAAGGGAAGAGAGCATGAAGCCGAGCCCGTCGCGCACGGCCCGATCATCATCAACGATATGAATGATTCCATCCTCATTGATCGCATTCATTCAGTTTCTCCCGCAGGCAGCCAGATGGCCACTTCAAGTCCCGGTCCGTTCGATGGGGAAAAGGCGCGCATTGAGCCGCCATGGGCTTCGACAATTGATCGGCTCAGGGCCAGACCCAACCCGATCCCCTCGGTCTTGGTTGTATAGAAGGCTTCGGCGAAATGGCCAAGATCTTCTTCATCCATGCCGTGGCCAAAATCGCGCACGCTGAGCAATATGCCCCGCCCGCCTTCTTCTTTCTCGCGCACAGTGAGGATAGCCTCGCGACGCTCCGCTGCCTCCTCGTTCATTGCGTCGATGGCATTTTGCACCAGATTGAGCACCACTTGCTGGATCTGGATGGGGTCGACACGCAGCGCAGGCAGGCCGGGAGCCAGATCGAGGATCACGCGCACCCCGGCGCGGTTGGCAGAAGCTGCGTAAACGGCGGCGCAATCGGCGATAAGTTCGGGCACGGTGATGGTAACGGGCTTGGATTCCTTCTTGCGCACGAAAGCCCGGATGCGTTTGACGACTTCCGCTGCGCGTTGCGCCTGTTGGGCGATTTCGGTGGATGCCAGCTCCATGTCTGCGCTGCTGAACCGATCTGCCTTGATGCGCAGCAGGCACCCTTGCGCATAGTTGGAAATCGCCGCCAGCGGCTGGTTCAGCTCATGAGCAATGGAGGAGGCCATCTCCCCCAGAATGGAGAGGCGAGCGACATGTTCCAACTCGCGCTGATGTTGCCGGTCGGCCTCTTCGGCGCGTTTACGCTCTGCCATTTCCTGCTTCAGCTTTTCGTTGGTTTTTTTGAGGTCGCGGGTGCGCTTGCGCACAAGGCTCTCGATGCGCACCGAATAGATGGCCCAGAAGATCAGGGCACCCGCCAGAATGATCAGCCAGTCGCGATAATCCTCGATGAAGTCGGAAAGAGAAATCGGACCGGTGCGGGCATAGGGGCCGATCTGCAATTGCCGCAAAACGTCATGCACCGATTGATAATCCAGCGGCACCGTCCAGAGATTTCCCTCCTGAATGCTGAGGAGCGTTACGGCCACTTGCTTGGCAAAGGCGGCATCGGTCTTGGGTGTTTTGGCAAAGGGCCAGTTGGGGTAGATCGGACTGGAAATGGCGCAGTCGGTCGGCATGTCGTGGCGCAGCGCAAAGCCACGCAGCGCGCCATAGCGGGCGGGGTTTTGCTTCTGCAACAGCTCCAACGTGCAAGTGCGCATCACCGCCGCGTCGGCCTTGCCATCCAGCACTGCCTCGGCCACATTCTGCATAGGATAGCCCGTCTGAACCAGCTCAACACGGCGAGGGAGTGTCGGGTCCTGCTTGTGCATTTCTGCCCAGATGACCTGAAAACCGCCAAAGGCTTCGGTGGTCATCACCGCCAGCTTCTTGCCCACCAGATCTTCCATGCTTTCAAAGCCATCGGCTGTGACCAGCGTGGAGGCGACCGGCTGGTCTTCCTCAGCAGTGGCGATGCGGCTTATATGATGGCGAAATTCCAGCTCAGCATAATTGCCCGGGTTGGTGAGCACGAAATCCAGCTCTCCAGCATTAAGCGCCGCATCAAGACCATCAATGTCCAGAGCCACCAGCTCGAAGCGCACATCGGGAAAGGCAGCGCTCAGGCTGTCCGCCGTCTGTGCCCAGTGAGTGAGGGAGTGCTTGGCCCCCAGATAGTCCAGCACGCCGATCCGCTTGACTGTTTCGGCCAAGGCGGGGTGAATCCAGCATACAAGGCTTATCATCAGCAGCGCAAAGAGCCGGATGGGACGGGAAAAATAGCTTTTCATGATAGTGGTTGGCCGCCCTCAATCCTGTTTTTGGAATCCACGCCCCAAGCGTCTTTGGAGAAACGATAATGCTTTTGACTGCTTTTTCATAGCAGTTTGCAAGGGGACTATATGGCACGAAGAGGGCAGCTCCAACGGGGGAACAGGGGGCCATACTGGCGCGCTCTCTCAAGCGCCCCTCTGACGATTCGGCCTGAAGGTCGGCTGAAAAGAAAGGCGCCTGAAACGGTCAGGCGCCTTTTTATTGTTTGTCAGTTGGTAAAGGCCGGATCAGTGGCGCACGGCCTTGACCGCATCCGCAGTTACCGCACCGGCATCATTGCCCCAACCCTTGCGCAAGAATGTGGCGAGGGCTGCAACATCCTCATCGCTCAGGCGCTCGGCAAAACCGGGCATCTTCAGCTTTTCAGGGCGTTTTGCCGTTGAAGGCATTTCCGCACCATAGAGGATGGTCTCGATAAGGCCCGTGGTCTGATCAGAGGTGACGAGCGAGTTATCACTCATCGCCGGGAAGACTTCTGCCGCCCCTTTGCCGTTGGTCATGTGACAGGCCGCGCAATTGTCCATGTAGAGCATTTCGCCTTCATCAAGGCCGATGCCCTTGGCCAGCTTGAGCGAAGTGGCATCCGTGGCATTGTCGATCTGACGCGGAGCGCTGAGGCTCTGGTCAGGAACAGACGGAGCCGGTTGCCGCTCGCCTTTGACGATGTGATGCAGATAGGCAACCATCGCGTCGGCGTCCTCGTCGGTCATATATTGCAGGGAATCCTTGACCGCCAGCGCCATTTCACCGGCAACCGCCGTGTGAGCATTGCGTCCGGTGGTCAGGTAGGCTTTGAGGTCTGCGGCAGACCATCTCTGTGCAGCAGAGCTGGCGCTACGCAGGTCTGGCGCTTCCCAGCCGCCAATTACGCCGCCGGAAAGGAAGCCGTCATCCTGAGCAGTCTTGCCACCCTCGGCCATGATCAGGTTGCGCGGGCTGTGGCAGGAGGCACAATGACCCGGACCCTGCACCAGATAGGCCCCGCGAGCCAACTGCTCGTCAGAGGCGACGGCGTCTGTTTCAGGCTTGAAGCCGGAAGAGCCGAGGGCAACCCAGTTCCACAGGCGAATGCCCCAACGCTGGTTGAACGGGAAGGCAAGCGCCGTCTCTTCCACCTTGTTGTTCACCGCAGGCACCTCATTCATGAAGTAATCATACATGGCGCGAATGTCGGTTTCGCTGAGGTTGCGATAATTCTCGTACGGCATGGCCGGATAGAGATGCTCGCCACCCGGAGCAATGCCGTCGACTAAGGCGGCGCGGAAGTCGTCCAGTGACCAATTGCCGATGCCTGTCTCTTTATCAGGCGTTATGTTGGTTGCCCAGATGGTGCCCATCGGGCTTTCGATGGCGCGGCCACCGGCAAAGGGCTGGCCACCCTCGGCCGTATGGCAGGCGGCACAGTCGGCCATGCGCATGGCATATTCGCCCTGTCCGGGCGCAGGCTGCCAGTCCGCAGAAAGCGGTTCGCTGGGTTTGGTCAGTTGCGGCGGCACGAAGATAATGGCCAGAAGCACGATCACGCCAAGGCAAACCAGCCCCGCCAGAATACGAAGGTAAGTTTTCATCTTTCAGTCCCTCACATCAACGGGCGTGGATTTTTGAGATAATCCTTGCGGATGGCATCCGCAGCCCAATAGGCCAGCGCGCCGAGCGGACCGGTCGGATTATATTGCGTGTTCTGCGGATAGGCGGATGCACCCATGACGAACACATTGTGGCAATCCCAGCTCTGCAGATAGCGGTTGATGACAGAGGTTTTCGGATCGGTACCCATGATCGCACCGCCCACATTATGGGTCGACTGATAAGGCCGCACGTCATATTGCGAACCGTCGTGCTTGAAGCCCGAGGCCATCTTGTCCGGATTCATGGACTTTGCGACTTCCTCGATCTTGCCCTTCATGAACTGGGTCATCTTGATGTCATTGTCCTTCCAGTTGAAGGTCATGCGCATCAAGGGGCGACCGTGGCGATCGGTATAGGTCGGGTCGAGATCTAGATAGCAATCCCGGTAGGACATGTTAGAGCCATGAGAGCCGATGGACATCTTGCAGGCGTACCACTGGCCAGCCGCTTCCTTCCAGCCTTGTCCCCATGAGGGTGTGCCCGGAGGAGTGGAAAGTTGTTGGATTGGGCGTCCACCCGTATGACCGCCGGTGATGTAGCTGCCGCCGATGAAGCCTTCTTCGGCGAAATCGATCTGGCTGATCGAGAAGTCGTCAATCGACATTCCGACCGAGCCGGTGCCGATGAACGGATTGAAATTTTTGTCCTTGAAGAACAGGGCTGTACCACCGGTCATCTGATAGGAATAGTTCCGCCCCACGACACCTTCGCCGGTTGCCGGATCATAAGGCTGACCAATGCCGGAGAGCAGCAACAGATGGACATTATTTAGGGAATAGGTGCAGACAAGCACCAGATCTGCAGGCTGGAACACCTCGTCACCGGTCTTCTCGTCGAAATAGGTGACGCCCGTGGCGGTTTTGCCATCGGCTGCCTTTTCGATCTTGAGCACCTCGGCATGGGTCTTGTAGCTGAAATTCGGCTTTTGCTTCAGCGCATCCAGAATACAGGTCTGTGGCGATGCCTTGGAATAGTTGAGGCAGCCGAAACGTTCGCAGAAGCCGCAATAATTGCAAGGGCCAAGCTGCATGCCATATTCGTTGGTGTAGGCGCGGCTGGCGTTGGCTGCCGGACGCGGGAAGGGATGATAACCGAACTTGCGCGCCGCATCGGCGAAGAGTTCCGCATCATAGGTATTGTCGAGCGGCGGATTGGGATAATCCCTTGCTCGAGGTGCTTCAAACGGGTTGCCGCCTTCCTGTATTTCACCATTGATGTTGCCGGCCTTGCCCGAGATGCCCATCATATATTCAAGGCGATCATAATAGGGTTCCAACTCTTCCTGTGTGACGCCCCAGTCTTGTATCTGCATGCCTTCGGGAATGATGTCGGCGCCGAAGGTTTCCTCGACATAGGATTTCAGCCGCAATTCGACATCCTGCGTGCGCCATGTGTGGCCATTCCAGTGGATGCCAGCCCCACCGACGCCATCGCCGGGCAGGAAAGAGCCCAAATGCCTATAGGGCAGGGCAGTCTGCTCTGTATTATGGCGTACGGTCAGCGTCATTTTGGTTGGCTTCTGCATGAAGCCGTAGCGGATGCCATATTTCAATTCGTCAATCACACCCGGATATTGAAAATCAGGCACGGTGTTGCGATCTTCGCCGCGTTCAAGGGCGAGGATTTCAAGCCCTTCCTGCGCCAGTTCCATACCGAGAATGGAGCCGGTCCAGCCCAAGCCGAGGATCACGACATCTTTTTTAGGATCTGTTCTTGTAGCCATGGATCACGCCCTTTCGCCGGAAATGGATAGTGCAGGCAGCGGATAGGTCTGATTATGTCTGGTAACCCATTCTGTGTAGGCTGCGCGGGCACCCGGGAAGCCGATATAGGCCCAAGCCTTCAATTGGTAATTCCCGCCATATTTCGGATCGGCAAAATAGCCTTCCTTGGTGTTTTGAAGCAGAAACGAGAAGAAATCGCGCAGCTCGGGAGCAAGGGCGACGTCACCCTTTTGCAGCGATGTCAAAGCTTTGTCCTTTGTGGCGGAATCCAGATTTTCAAAGGCATCGCCATGCGTGGTCTGGCACCATTCCTGAAAGGCTGGAATGGCTTGCCGGTAGATCTGGGCTGGTGTCAGCGGAGACTGAAAGCCCAGAAGTGGGTCGGCATCGGGCTGATGCGGTCCTGCCATATACCAGTCGGAGGCGTCGCCAAAGCTGCCTGCCATCTGCAGGTCGATGAAGACCGGAACGCGGGTTTCCAGCGCTCCCGGACCATCGCCTTCAGCCGGGATCAACCGGTCACAGGCAGCCATGACGAAACGCCATTCGTCGGCGGTGAAATAAACAGGCTCATACTCTTCCAAAGGCGGTAGTTCGCCCTGCGCATAGGAAAGAGACGGGTTCATCAGGGTTGCGTAAGCGGCACTCGCCGCAGAGCCCATGAGAAACCCTCGACGCGAAACACGCCCTGGAATATCGGTCACGAAAAACTCCTTAGGTCCAAATTGGGAGAAGAAATTACATTGATATATTTCAGTAGGTCAGGGCCCCGACTATAAGCCGATCACATGACAGCTCAACAGTTGCTGTAATTTTTCTAAAAAGAGTGCACCGCTGGCCAGGAGGCGTTAAATTTTGCCTCTTTGTGATGATTTGTTCTATTAAAACAATATCTTATATTGATAATAGGGCTGATTTGGACGTCCGGTTTTGTGCAGCTATGGTGTGAATGCAAGACTGCTTTGCCTTACGTGCTTAGCCGTATTGTAAAAATTGTCATGCTCAATCGCTGGTCAGGTCCGGATCGGAGGAAGATTAAAAAGTGAGTCGGTTCTTCCTCGCTCCCAGGCTAGCAAAAGGAAAGCCGCCAGACCGGAAGGCCTGACAGCTTGATTTGGTTTAAAAAGGAGAGCCGTATCAGTAGACCGCAGCATAGGCTGCGCAGCGCTCTGCTATGTCCTTGCCATCCAGATAGGCTAGCTCGCCTTTCTTGTGAGTCAGATAGACATCGACAAACTGGTCGGGGAACCAGCTGCGAACGGTCTCGTTGGCATTGAGACGTGCGAGAGCTGACTCCAATGTTTCAGGCAGGCGCACATAGCCACGTTCGCTAAGCGCACTTTCGCTGAGAAGGGAAAGATCTTCCTCCGTCACCTTCGGCATAGGCAGCTGGTCCTTGATGCCCTGTGTGCCAGCGAAAAGAATGGCCGCAAGGGCAAGGTGAGGCGAGGCTGAACAATCGGCAGCGCGGAACTCGAAATTATATTGCCGAGCGATGCTTTCCGGATCGGTCGATGTGACCGGGCAGATGCGAACGGAGGCTTCGCGATCCCGGAAGCCAAGATTGTTGTAGGCCGCGCTCCAGCGATGAGGCGTCAAGCGCAAATAGGAGATATCCGAAGGGGCCGTGAAAGCCACGATGCTATCGAGATATTTGAGCACACCCGCAATGAAGGAACCGGTTATCGGCGACATGCCCGCAACACCATTGGCATCATAGGTGGCCGGTTCGCCAGCCTCAGTCACAAAGCTCATATGAATATGCACGCCGTTGCCAACGGAGGCCGGGTCCTGAATCGGCGTGAAAGTCACCGCCTCGCCACAGCGCGCTGCCGTCATGCGGGTTACTTCGCGCAGGATGAGGGATTCATCGGCGGCGCGATGGTTCTGGCTCGGGCCGATGGTTACTTCATACTGGTCTGGCCCATATTCCTTCATGAAGGTATCGGGATGCAAACCGGCCTGTTCAAGCGCAGCCATCAGGGTTTCGCCAAACTGGCGGCGGCGGGTGAAGCCATTCAGGCCATAGGGTTCGCCCTCTGGGGCTACTCCGGCAAGAAACTGGAATTCATGCTCGAATGCAGCGATCAGTTCAACGCCGCCAGCCTCTTTCAGGCCAGCCAGTGCGGATTTGAGAATGGAGCGGGTGCAGCAGGTCCAGGGCTGGCCATCGAGATCGGTGATATCCCCCAGCATGAAGCGTTCAATGGGGCCGCCATCTTCAAAATCGAGCTCAACATTGGCATCCGCATCGGGAATGAGCAGCAGGTCGCCAAGCGAGCCGAATGGACTGTCGGCAATCGCGTCAAAACAGGTAATCTGCACGTTGGTCGGCGTCCAGCCGACACCACGCTTGAGACGCTTTTGCATTTCCTTCAAGGGAAAGGCCTTGCCGCGGGATTTACCCGCAATGTCTGAGGTCAGGGCGAAGACGAGAGGATTGGTGATCACTTTTATTCTCCAAAGTCTAATCGCATCGAATCCCAATGTTCGATGCGTTGCTTGGTTGTTTCCCAATGGGAGTCGGCGATGTTGGTCAGAGTCGCCTCAATGACGGCAAAGGCACCCGAATAACTATCCCATAAAGTATCGGTATTGATTGGAATGGCCAGAATCTCGGACGCATTGCGCGAGACAGGTGACATCCAGCGGTCGGTGATGAGAACCACATGTGCCTTGCGTTCTTCGGCCGCCTTGCGTGCCAAATGCGTCAGATTGGACTGGTAACGTCTGAAATCGGCGATCACGAGAATGTCCTTGGCCCGCATACGCAGCAAATATTCCGGCCACATTTCCGGATCGGAAGGCAGGTGATAGACCTTCTGGCGGATCTGGCGCAAATGGCGGGACATATATTGCATGAGCGTATCACTCATCCGGCCGCCGATAAAATAAAGGGAGCGTTTCGGATCGGACAACATCTGGCAGATCCGATCAAACTGAGCCTCGGAAATAGACTGCGTGGATTCTTCGAGAATGCCTGACACACGATCAAGGAAGCTGGCCATATAGGCGCCATGCATGGGCTTGCTCATGGATTTGCGCTCGACCGGAGAGGTCTGGATCTGCTTGAGTTCGTCGATCAAATGACGTTGAAAGTCCTGAAAACTCTGAAACCCGATTTTGGCAACAAAGCGCGAAATGCTTGGTGCCGATGTCTGCGCCCGCTCTGCCAGCGCCTGAATCGGTTCCAGGCCAGCAAAGGGATAGTCCAGCAAAAGCGTTGTGCTCAGGCGTCTTTCCGTAGCGGTAAAGTCGGCGGAATGGGCCTCGATCTGGTCGCGAACTGTCATGTCGTTCTCCCTTCAGAACCATAATGCGAAATGAAATTAATTTGTCAAATACATTTTTTTTGTTGACATTGAAATTCTGTTTTCATTATGGTCACTAGCAATTAGTTGGAGATTTATGATGCTTGTCACCTCTGGTCGTCAGCTGTTTTATTCAGTTTTTGCCATACTCGCCCTCGCTTTGATCGCATCGGCAATTGCTTGGTATATGGGCCCGGCAAGCCAGCGTATTCTCGTTGTTTTCTTCGTTTCGCTCATCGCGGTGGTCGCTCAGGGCGTCTATTGCGGTAACAGCGGTATCATGTCCTTCGGGCATCTTTCCTTCATGGCGATCGGGGCCTATGCCTCTTCGCTTCTGACGGTGCCCGCCATGATGAAAGCGGCCACCCTGCCCAAGCTGCCTCATTGGCTGGCCTCCACGGAGACGAGCCTATTGCCCGCCATTCTGGCCGCGCTCGTCGTGGTGGCGCTGGTCGCAATCATCACCGGCGTGGTGGTCGGCAAGCTTCAGGGGGAGGCGGCAACCATCGCAACGCTTGGATTGTTGATCATCGTGCATGGCATCCTGATCGGCTGGCGCGATGTGACGCGCGGCTCCGGTTCCTTCTTCGGCGTGCCCCGCGAGACGACGATGTGGGTTGCCATGATCGGATGTGTCATCGCACTCATCATCGCGCGGCTCTACAGGGACTCCATATCGGGTCTCAAGCTGCGCGCCAGTCGTGAAAATGCCATTGCGGCGGCAGCGGTTGGTGTCAATATCAAACGTGAGCGGCTGGTCTCCTGGGTTATCAGCGCTGTGCTGATGGGCCTGTCCGGTGCCTTGATGGCGCATTTCCTCGGTGCCTTCAGTCCCAAGAATTTCTATTTCGTTGATACCTTCCAGTATCTTGCCATGCTGATCGTTGGCGGCATGACCACCGTAACCGGCGCCATTTCCGGCGCGGTGGTGATCACCATTGTCACAGAAATCCTGCGCCATCTGGAAAGCGGCTTCTCGCTCGGTTTCATTGAGGTGCCTCAGGTTTTTGGCACGACACAAATCGGCATCGCGCTGCTCATTCTGTTTGCCATGTTCCGCAAGGCCGATGGCTTGACTGGCCTCAAGGAATGGGAAGAGCGCTTCATCAAGCCCAAACGCAAAATTCTCTCGGGCGCCTCTCTGCAAGCAGCAGAGCCCGATGGCATCCTGACATCGAAGGGCATGACCATGCGCTTTGGCGGGCTCGTTGCGGTCAATAATGTCGATTTCAAATTGATGCCCGGCGAGATCGTGGGCCTGATCGGGCCAAACGGTTCTGGCAAGACGACACTGCTCAACATGCTCTCCGGTGTTCTGAAACCAAGCGAAGGCACCTTCAAGATCGCGGATACGCTGCTCGACGGTGTGCCTTCGCATAAAGTGGCTGAACATGGCATCGCGCGGACCTTCCAGAATATTCGTCTGTTCAACCATTTGAGCGTTTTCCAGAATGTCTTGGTCGCAGCGCTTTCCACCCGCGGGGGCAAGGATGCGGAAAGCCGTGCCCAGACAGCGCTGGAACGCATGGGCATGAGCAAATTTGCCGAAATGGATGCTGGAACCCTGTCTTACGGTGATCAGCGTCGGGTGGAGATTGCCCGCGCGCTTGCCTGTCAGCCAAGCCTCTTGTTTCTCGATGAGCCAGCCGCAGGCATGAACCGCGAAGAGACCGACGCGCTGATGGAAATGCTGCGCGGTCTCACCAAGGATCTGGGTATCGGCATTCTGCTTGTCGACCACGATCTGAAGCTTATCAACCAATTGTGTGACCGCATCGCCGTGCTCAATGAAGGCACCCTGATTGCGGCCGGCACGCCTGCTGAAATTCGCAAAAATCCCGCTGTTGTCGAGGCTTATCTCGGCGCCAGCACGGATCAGAATGATGACCCTGAAGGCAATCAGGGCAGATGAAGACCTTCCAAGACAAACCATCACCACACCAATTCCAGAGGATAAAAATGAAAAAGGCACTCTTTCTTACGAGCCTTCTCGCTCTGTCCGCGCTTAGCCAGCCGGTTCTGGCTGAAGATCTGAAAATCGGCCTCGCAACGGCCCAGACCGGTGGTCTGGCTCCTTATGACGCACCGGTTATTGAAGGCGTTAACATCGCCGTTGACGAAATCAACGCTGCTGGCGGCATTGATGGCAAATACAAGATCGACCTGATCGACAAGGATGTGCGTTCTGATGCCGCGCAGACCTCTATCGCAACTCAGGAACTGGTCGACCAGCAAGTATCCGTTCTGGTGTTGCCATGCGATGCCGATCCGGCGCTGGCTGCCATTTCCATTGTCGCTGCCGCTGAAATTCCGGCTATCTCCACCTGCGCCTCTTCGCCAACTCTGCCGCTGGTCGGTGGTGACTATATGTTCGCCAACTTCCCCGGCGACAACGTGCAGGCAACCGTTTCGGCTGAATGGGCATGGGGCGAAGGCTACAAGTCGGCTTACATCATCTATAGCCCGGATGCGCAATACACCACGCTGCCTCTCTACTTCAAGGAAGTGTTTGGCAAGCTGGGTGGTGACATTTTGGGCGAAGACACCTATTCCATTGGCCAGCAGGATTTCTCTGCGATTGCAACCCGCATCGCCGCGCTTGACCCTCAGCCGGATGTCATCATGACCGCCGCCTTCGAGCCCGACTTCCCGTCTCTTCTGAAGGCCCTGCGTGCGGCTGGCGTGAAAAGCCAGATGATCGGCTCGGATGGTATCGATAGCCCGACCACCTTCTCCCTTGGGGATGTTGTTGAAGGCACTGTCTTCACCACGGCAGGCTTTGCCACCGAAGGCAGCCCGATGGAAGCATTCAACAAGAAATACAAGGAAGTCACCGGCAAGGAAACCCAGACAGTCTTTAACGCGGTTGGCTATGACCTGATCAAGGTTATCGAAGCCGCCGTCAAGGAAGCAGGTTCCACCGATCCGAAGGCCTTGCGCGATGCGATTGCCAATCTTGAAAATGTTCAGGGTGCAACCAGCCTGATCACCTACAAGGGCACCAACGGCATGCCTGTGCGTCAGGTGTCTCTGGTGCGCGTCACCGGTGGCGACCGCGAATTGATCGGCCAGCCGAGCCCGACTGCTGATCTGGTTCCTGCACCTCGTATGCAGTAAGTCAAGGAGCGTTGATCCAATGGAACCGCTGTTGAAAGTATCCTCGCTGCATGTGCGGTATGGCGCTGTACAAGCGGTTCGCGGGGTCGACTTTGAAATCCGGGAAGGCGAGATTGTCGCCTTTCTGGGCGCCAATGGGGCGGGCAAGTCTTCCACGCTCAATGCCATTGCCGGGTTGGTGGAGGCCCATGCGGGTACCATCGAGTTTGCCGGACGGGACATTACCGATCTGGCACCGGAAACACTGACCCCGTTGGGGCTGGCGCTTTCGCCCGAAGGTCGCCGTGTATTTCCTGCGCTGTCTGTCGCTGAAAATCTGTTGATGGGTGCCTATAGCGTCAAGGACAAGACAAAGGTCAAAGATGCATGGGAGCGGGTCTATTCGCTCTTTCCCATTCTGCATGACCGCAAGGACCAGTTGGCCGGAACTCTTTCGGGTGGTCAGCAGCAAATGCTCGCGGTCGGGCGCGCTCTGATGAGCGGCCCGCGCCTGTTGCTGCTTGATGAGCCATCCCTCGGCCTTGCGCCGTTGATCGTCGAGCAGGTGTTTGAACTGATCACCATCCTCAGAGATCAGAAGGTGACCATTGCGCTTGTCGAGCAGAATGTCGCCAAGAGCCTCGAGATCGCCGACCGAGGCTATATTCTGTCTGGCGGTCAGGTTGTCGGCGCCGGAGCTGCTTCGGATCTGATGTCCGAGGGCGGCCTTGAAGATACATTCCTTGGAGCATGACAATGGAACTTTTGCTGCAACAAACTGTCAATGCCATCGCGTTGGGGGGCACCTATGCCCTGCTTGCACTGGGGCTGGCCGTTGTCTTCTCCATAATGGGGCTGATCAACTTTGCCCATGGCGAATTGATGACCATTGCGGGGTATGTGTTGATGTATTGCGGCCTGGCAGGCGTGCCCTTTGCTATTGCCGCAGCACTGGCCATTGGTGCGGCCATGTTGGCCGCCGTGTTGATGGAAATGATTGCCTTTAGGCCCGTGCGCAACGCCTCGGGGGAGACCATGCTGGTCACCTCTTTTGCGGTGTCCATGGTACTGCAAGTGCTGTTCCAGAACTTTATCGCCGCGCGGTCTCAGCCAGTGCTGCTGCCGCAGCTTCTCTCCGATAGCATCAGCCTTTTCGGACTGGTCATCGGGGTGAACAAGATCGCCGCGATTGTGGCGACCATCGTCATGCTGGCCTTTCTCGACTGGTTCATGCGCAAACAGAAACACGGTATCGCCATGCGTGCTGCGGCAGAAGATTTTGCCGTCGCCCGGCTGATGGGCATTCGCGCCAACACGGTGATTTCCGCCGCCTTTGCTCTCTCTGGCCTGTTGGCCGGAGTGGCCGCTGTGCTCTGGGTTTCCCAGCGCGCGTCGGTTGACCCGCTGATGGGCTTTGCACCGGTGCTGAAAGCTTTCATCGCTGCCATTCTCGGCGGATTGGGCTCTCTGCGGGGCGCTGTAGCCGGTGGCTTCGTGCTCGGTTTCATAGAGATCTATCTGGCGGCCTTCCTGCCGTCTGACATGCAGGAGTTCCGAGAGCCGATTGGGCTGGGCATCGTCGTCTTCATCATGCTATTCCGTCCGAATGGACTAATCCCTGCCGCCAGCCTGAAGGCTGAGAAAGTGTAATCAAGGTTCCCTTTCATGACGCAATTGTTGCAAGCTGGCGATCCTTCGCCGTCCCTCATTCTCAATCCCGAAGGGACATGCCCCATCCTGTTAGCCTGCGAGCATGCCGGGCAGGGGATTCCCAAAGCTCTGGGCGATCTTGGCCTCAGCCGTGAGCAGCTGGACATGCATATTGGCTGGGACATCGGTGCCGCGGCGCTCACGCGTCTGCTCTCCGAGCGCCTCAATGCCACCGCCATTCTGCAGTATTACAGCCGTCTGGTCATCGACTGCAATCGCCCGCCCGAAGCCCCGGATTCCGTGCCCGAAGTCAGCGATAAGGTGACCATTCCGGCCAATGTGGATGCGGATAACAAGCAGGCCCGCGTGGACGAGATTTTTACGCCCTATCAGGGGCAAGTGTCGCGCCTGCTCGATAGTGGCCGCTACAAGGCTGCGCTTTCCATTCACAGCTTCACACCCGTCATGCAGGGCGTGCCGCGCCCATGGGATATCGGGTTTCTGTTTGGCTCCCATGACGACACATCTCGCAGGCTTGCCGCCTTCCTTGAGAAGGCCTACCCTTGGATGACCATCGGTTTCAACGAGCCCTATCAGGTGAGCGGCCTGTCTGATTGGTTCGTCCCCCGCCATGGGGAAGCAAGAGGCCTGCCGCATGCTCTTATCGAGGTGCGCAACGATCATATTTCAGACAAGGACGGTCAGGAAAAATGGGCCGATATTCTTGCTGCATCCTTTAGGCATTTTCTTGAAGAGGTTCCTGCATGACTTTGACCCGTGACATACCCCTTGATCCTTCCGTCTCTGCGCTGTTGTTTGTAGACGTGCAGAATTTCAGTTGCAGCCGCAAGGGCGGAGAGTTTGCGCATCTCAGCGAGCAGGAACTGGAGGAAAAATGCGGCTGGTTCTTTGAAAAGGCCGAAACCGAAATCGTGCCCAACATGCAGGCTCTTCAGGCCAAATGCCGGGAGAAGGGCATCGAGGTGATGTATACCACCATCGAAAGCCTGACCTTTGACGGACGGGATCGCTCGCTTGATTACAAAATTACCGGTTTCAATGTGCCCAAGGGCTCTTGGGATGGCAAGGTGATCGACGAGATTGCGCCGCAGGGTGATGAAATCGTGCTGCCCAAAAGCTCGTCATCGGTCTTCGTGTCTACCCATATCGACTATATCCTGCGCAATCTAGGCGTCAAACAGCTGGTCATCTGCGGCATGCTGACAGACCAGTGCGTGGAGAGTGCCATTCGTGATGCCTGCGATCTTGGCTATTTGGTGACCGAAGTGACTGATGCTTGCCTGACGCTCACTCAAGAGCGCCACGACAATTCTCTCAAGGCGATCAAGGGCTACTGCAGACAGATCACGACAGCCCAGTTGCTTGAAGAACTGGGATAGAGATATCGCTCTCAGATCTGCGATGAGAAGGCCCCGACGGGGCCTTTTCTTTCCCTGATTTTCTCGGCATACAGCCTGCTATTCAGGGGCAAGGCAATTCATGAATCTGCCTCATTGCCGCTATTGAAAAGGTCCGTCTAATCAATTTCTCCCGCGATCCACACATAGGACGTGGACATTCACCAACATGCCCTTAGGAGAACATGACATGACGAACAAGACCGGACAGGAAGTTGCCATTGAAACACCGGATGCGGGCCGCCGCAATCTGCTTAAACTGGCTGGCGTCAGCTCTGCGACCATCGCAGCAGCATCTCTCGTAGCCGCTCCCGCCATGGCCAAGGCAAAAAGTCTCAATCTCACGGATGAGTGGGACAAGACCTTTGAAAAGAGCGACGCCGTTGATCACAAGAAGGTGACCTTTACGAACCGCTATGGCATCACTCTGGCTGGCGATCTCTATATCCCGAAAGAGCGTTCGGGCGACAAACTGCCTGCGCTCGCTGTCGCTGGTCCGTTTGGCGCAGTGAAGGAGCAAGCCGCAGGTCTATATGCTCAGACCATGGCCGAGCGCGGTTTTGTTACGGTTGCGTTTGACCCTTCCTTCGTGGGCGAAAGTCAGGGCGCAGACTTGAGCGTTGCTTCCCCGGACATCAACACCGAAGACTTCATGGCTGCAGTTGATTTCCTTGGTTTGCATGAAGCTGTTGATCAGGAGCGTATCGGCATCATCGGTATCTGTGGCTTTGGTGGCATGGCTCTGAATGCAGTGGCAGCGGACAAACGCGTCAAGGCCGTGGCAACGGCCAGCATGTATGATATGTCGCGCGTCATGGCCAAAGGCTATTATGATGCGATGACACCAGAACAGCGCGCCGAAGCCATGAAAAGCATGAGCTACCAGCGCTGGGAAGACGCCAAATCAGGCGAAGCTGCACTGGCCGGAGGCCTGCCCGACACGCTCGAAGGCATCGATGATCCGGTGATCACCATGTATTATGGTTACTATAAAACCGACCGTGGCTACCATCCGCGTTCTGTTAACTCCAATGCTGGCTGGACGGTCACCAACCCGCTGTCCTTCATGAACATGCCGCTGTTGACCTATGTTGACGAAATCTCTCCGCGCCCAATGCTACTGATTGCTGGCTCGGAAGCGCATTCAAAATATTTCAGCGATGATGCCTATGCGTCTGCGGCAGATCCGAAAGAGTTGATGATCATCGACGGAGCTGACCATTGCGACCTCTATGATCAGGTGGACATCATTCCATTCGACAAGCTTCAGTCCTTCTTTGACAAAAATCTCGCGTAATTGAGCCATAGAGGAATGTCTGCCATCCTTGGCAGACATTCCGTCCCCTTTCTCTCCATCCCTTTTGGAGAGCTAACTGCTCTCGCTTTCCGTCTCGATATCATCGTGCAGTTTCCCTTTCACCAGTCCCAACAGACCCAGTACGACAAAGGCCAGTACTGTCGTTAGAATGGCGACCTGCCAGAAGCCGAATCCGGTTGCCAACCCTATGGCTCCGGCCATCCACATACCTGCGCCTGTGGTGAGGTTGCGCACGCGCCCGCGACTAAACACAATCAGTCCCGCAGCCAGAAAGGCCACGCCGGAGGTGACGGCCTCGATCAGGCGGAACGGATCTATCCGGATCGCATCGCCCTGAAAGGCTGGCATATGGGCAATGTCAATGGACAAAATGGCCATGAGAGCGGAGGCGAGACTGACCAGGATATGGGTGCGCAGACCGGCTGCATTGTGACGCCATTCTCTCTCGAAACCGACAACGGCGCCCAGCAACAGGGCAATTGTCAAGCGGATTGCTATTACGTCCATGCCCAGCCAACTCTCATTGGCCCAATATAAAATGTCGGTATTCATTGTCTTGTTCCATTTGCTTTTTCTTGAGAAAAGAAACCGTATGCCGGTTACCGAAAGATGATCGGGAGAAGGGGAGACCGTGCAGAAGTAAGGTAGGCATACAACCAGCCAGCGTCTGCTACCCCAAGATGGATTGCAATGCTACGGCTGCGCCAAAAACCAGAAACAGCGCGACGCTTTCAAAACCGATTTTCGCCGTGCCTTCCTTCTGGCGCAACAAAAGGCCAAGCATGAGGATAGCCGTCATCACCAAAGCCACAGCATTCCAGAACAAATCCGCATCACTTATGGCGTGATAGAGCGAGCCGTCACGATATCCGGCATCTGCGATGGTCAAGAACAGGGTGTCGAAGGTGTTGCCTCCGATGATGCCTCCCACTGCGAGTTGGAGCGCGCCGCGTCGCACGGCGGCCAGCGTTGTAACCAGTTCGGGCAGTGATGTTATGACTGCGGTCATCAGAGCGCCAACGAGCGTTTCCGAAAGGCCGATCCTATCAGAGAGAACCGCGCCGGAGCGGGCAATGGCCCAGCCCGCAATGGAGAGAAGGATCGCCATCACGACGAATGCCAGAATGAGACGCGTTGCGCTTTTCGCCTCGGGGCCTTCGTCGTCGGGCTCGTCAAAGCGCGTCAGCTCCGTATGCACCGGCTCCCACATGGGATTATCCTTCACCCAGCGCGTGGCCAGCAGCCCAAAACCATAAATAACGGGAATGGCGAGCGATAGCGGATGCATACCGATAAGAGTGAGTTCCGGTGTGGTGGAAGCCAGAAAGGGAATGGCGAGCAGGAGCATCAACAGGCCGGCCTGAAACATGTTGGTTATTTCAGCGGAGGCATGCTCCAAATTGGCCTTGCGATAGATAAGATCCCCTACCGCCAGAAAGGCTGTCTGGGCTGCGATGCCGCCAATGCTGTTGGCAAAAGCCAAAGAGGCACGCCCATCCAGCGCCGAGGTGAGGGAAACGATTGTGCCCGAAAGAGACGTTGCCGCTCCGAGCAGAACACCGCCTATCAGGGCTTCGCCAAGGCCCGTCTTGTCTGCGATCTGGTCGGCAAGCGTCGTCATGCGTAGGCCGCAGAAAAGAATAATCACAGTCGCCGCCACCATAATGGCCAGAATGAAGGGAAAAGAGAGCTCTGCCATCATGCCGCAACCGCCCGGCCAAACAGAGGCAAACGAAGCAACATGTTGATCGTACTGGCAGAGGTGTCGCTGTGCGAGATCACAAAGAGGGCTGACGGTTCAGAGGGCATTGCGGAAGTCCTTATTCTAGCTCTTTATTGTTAACTGTGCGGTCGCCTGATTGTTCCCCTTTATTAATCAGCTTTCAGCAAGTGGTATGAAATTGCCTGATATAGGGCCAAACGCTTTCGATCTGTCTCAGCCATGGACGTGAGTTTTCCAAGCTTGGAGACAAATTTCAAACCGGTTGGCACAAATCGGTAAAAAGCTTTTGCCTTTGGGCCATAATCGGCGCAACTAGAGACGACAAAAAGAAAAGATCACCACGAGGTAAGACATGTTTGAAAAAATGCAGGAACAGCCACCTGTAAGCCTGTTGGGGCTGCTGATTGCCTATCAGGCAGATCCGCGCCCGCACAAGATTGACCTTGGCGTTGGCGTTTATCGTGATGCAACGGGGCACACGCCCGTCATGCGCGCTGTAAAGGCGGCCGAAAAGCGCCTTTGGGAAACGCAGGATAGCAAGCGCTATCTTGGTCGTGAAGGGGACATGGGGTTTGTTGAAGCACTCAAGCCGATCATTTTTGGTGCTGGCAGTGACCTGATTGACCAAACGGCAGGTTTGCAAACACCCGGTGGCTGTGGCGCCATCAGGCTGGCCGCTGATGTTATCGCGACCGCCAGTCCTGATGTGCGGGTCTGGACGGGAACCCCGGGGTGGCCGAACCATAATCTGTTCTTCTCCCATTCCGGGCAAGAAGTGGTCGAATATCCCTTCTTTGATCTGGCAACCCAGACCATCCTGTTCGACAAGGTGCGCGAAGCGCTGACCTCTACCCGCGAAGGCGATGTCTTTCTGCTGCATGGGTGTTGTCACAATCCAACCGGCGCAAATTTCACCACTGAGCAGTGGCAGGAAATTGCTCAGCTTTTGGCTGAACGCAAGCTGGTGCCATTTCTTGACTTGGCCTATCAGGGCCTTGGAAGTGGTCTTGAAGAAGATGCCAAGGCCCTTCAGCTCGTGCTTTCAGCTGTAGATGAAGCCTTCATTTCCTATTCCTGTGACAAGAATTTCGGTCTTTATCGTGATCGTGTCGGCGCGCTCTACATGATGAGCCGCAATCCCCGCGAACTGAAGATTGCTGCCAGCAACGCAAGTGCTTGCGCCGCTCCGGGCTGGGGGATGCCCCCAGATCATGGGGGGGCCGTGGTGCGCACCATTCTTGAGAGCAAAGAACTGACCGCCATCTGGCGTGCCGAACTCAAGGAAATGGGTGAACGGGTGAATGGCAATCGAGCCGCTTTGGCCAACGCTCATCCGGACCTGGCCTTCATAAAAGAGCAGGGCGGTCTATTCTCCACTCTCAATATGTCCGCCGAAACCGCAAAGAAGCTGCGCGAACACTACGCGATCTATTTTGCAGACTCTGGTCGCATGAATCTGGCGGGCATGCAGCCTGCGGACGTGAAGCCGATCATCGATGCGTTGGTTGCAGAAGGCGTGCTCAAGGCTTTGTAAGCCCGAAGCGCGAAATGACAAAAAAGAGCAGGGTTTTGTGCAAAGCCCTGCTCTTTTGTTTTCTGTGTCGCTGTCTTTAGATGGCTGTTGCCAGACGGCTTTCGACATAGATGTCGCGCAGTTTCTTGGTGATCGGGCCGGGCGTGCCGTCACCGATTTTCTGGCCATCAATGCTGACCACAGGCAACACGAAATTCGTTGCCGAGGTGTTGAAGGCCTCTGCCGCTTCCTTGGCTTCTTCAAGGGTGAAGGGGCGTTCTTCAACCTTGATGCCAGCTTCCCGGGCGAGATCCAGCGTACTGGCGCGCGTAATGCCAGGTAGGATCACATGGGACAGGTCGCGGGTGACCAGCGTGCCATCCTTTTTGACGATGTGAGCGGTTGCCGAGCTGGCTTCGGTAACAAACCCGTCTTCCAGCAACCATGCATCATCGGCGCCCTGACGGGAGGCCTGCGTTTTCGCCATGGTCGGATAGAGCAGCTGTACGGTCTTGATGTCACGACGTTCCCAGCGCCAGTCTGGCAGGGAAATCACGGAAATACCGGACTTGACGTATGGATTTTCCAGCACTTTCTTGGTCTGTGTGAACATGGAGAAGGTCGGCTTCATTTCTTTGGGATAAACGAAGTCCCGATCATCGACGCCACGGGAAATCTGCAGATAGATCATGCCTTCTTCGACATTGTTTCGCGCCACGATTTCGCGATGTACGGCGAGCAGTTCGTCTGCATCAAGCGGGCAAACCATGCCCAGCTCGCCAAGAGAGCGCTGCATGCGCGCCGAATGGCCAGGATAGTCGATGAGCTTACCGCCCACGATTGCGGTCACTTCATAAATGGCATCGGCAAAGGTGTAGCCACGATCAAAAATGGAAATTTTGGCATCGGCTTCATCAAGCCATTTGCCATTGAGATAAACAGTGCGAGACACGGGTCTCTCCTTTGGATTGCTGGATTTATTATACTTGCGGGGTTTTAAAGGGAGCGAAGGAAATGCCTTCTTGCGCCAGAGCATCACGCAAGGCGCGTGCGACGGCTACCGCTCCCGGGGTGTCGCCATGAATGCAGACCGTTGCCGCCTCCACAGGCAGCTTTTTGCCTCCAACTGTGGGGATGAAGCCCTCCTTGACCATGCTGAGAACCTGATCGGTGCTCTGTTTGAGGTCATGAATGACCGAGCCTTCCTTCTGGCGCGAGGTCAGCATGCCATTGTCATCATAGCTTCTGTCGGCAAACACTTCGCAGGCCACATCAAGGCCCGCCGCTTCGGCGGCCTTCATGGTTTCCGAATAGGGCAGGGTGACAAAGGTGAGATGCGGGTCTACCGCCTTGATGGCAGAAGCGCAGATGGCGGCAAGTTCTGGGTCTTCAGCGGCGATGTTGCCCAGCGAGCCGTGGGTTTTGACATGGGTAATCGGCCAGCCCAGTGCTTCGGACATGCCCTTTACGGCGGCAATCTGATAGATCAGTTGCGCTTCCAGATCCTTGGGCTTTTCGCCATAGATCCGGCGGCGGCCAAAACCATACAGATCCATGAAGGAAGGATGGGCCCCGATGGCCACCCCCTTCGCCTTGGCAGCTAGAATGGTATCGCGAATGACAACCGGGTCGCCCGCATGAAATCCACATGCGATATTTGCGGTATTGATCAGCTCGAACATGGCTGCATCATCGCCTATGGTGTAGGCGCCGAAGCTTTCGCCCATGTCGCAATTGAGATCGATCGTTGTCATGTCACTGTCCTTTCACCAACTGGCACCATCTGGAAAATTCAGACTGTTGGGCGAAGGGCAAAGCGCATAAACTTCGATCCAAAGGGCAGCGAGTCCCCTCAGAAACCGCATGCTCGGGCGAGCATAATCAACACGCAGACACTTCATTCCCGGAGGTCTGTTTTTTATCATTTACTCCTGACATACAATTGGTATACTGAAATGGCAAGAACATAATGACACGGAAAATGAAATTGAAACTGTTTGATAAATTGCGCAAAGGCTCCGCTGCTTCGGGGCAGCGCGGGCAACTGACAGCGCGATTCCTTCCATGTGGTGACAGCGCCATAGCCGTTGAACTCGCCAGCGAGATCGATGAAAAGGCCAATCAGCAGGTGATCGTTCTGGCCGAGGATCTTTCCAAACGCCCCATCGAGGGGATCGAGGAAGTGATTCCGACCTATCGTTCGCTGTTGGTCCTTTATGATCCGGCTGTCATTCGCGGTCAGAAACTGATTGAGGCTCTGCAAGGGCGGCTCGACAAGCTCGTCGTGTCCGATGCCCAGACGCGCCATTTTTCCATTCCCGTGCTCTATGGCCATGAGGCTGGGCTCGATCTGGAAGTCATGGCCGAGATGAAAGGGGTAACCCCTGAAGAGATCATCTCGCTGCATTCCTTAGCTGAATATCGCGTGTATATGATCGGCTTTGCTCCGGGCTTTGCCTATCTGGGCGGTTTGCCGGAAATCCTTCATACGCCGCGCCTTAAAGAGCCGCGCCAGCATATTCAGGCTGGCTCCATCGGCATCGGGGGCAAGCAGGGCAACATCAACTCTGTTGCCTGCCCGAGCGGCTGGCGCTTTCTGGGGCGCACGCCTCTCAAATTGTTTGACCCGACGCGCGAAGAGCCCTTCCTTCTTCAGGCTGGAGATACAGTGACTTTCCGTCCCATCGAGCGCGAAGAGGCTCTGGAGCTGGACGCCGCCGTTGCGCGTGGTGAAACCGGAGTGGAGGCCAGCATCAAATGAATGTCATTCAGATCAAAAATCCCGGCCCTATGATGACCGTGCAAGATCTTGGCCGTCCGGGCATGCTGCATGCCGGCGTCTCCCGCTGCGGCCCGATGGACACACCATCTTTCCGTCTGGCCAACGCGCTGGTGGGCAACGCAGAAGAGTGCAGCGCCATTGAATTTGCCATGTTCGGTGGCACCTTTGTGGCATCCAGTCCGGTGCGGATTGCCGTGACCGGTGGCATGGTGGATGTGAAAATCGATGGCATGACGGTTTCCCCATGGGAAAGCCACTGGCTGCAGCCACAATCGCAGTTGACAATCGGCGCCATGAAGGGGGCTGTCTGGGGCTATCTCGCCATTTCCGGTGGATTGAATGTGCCTGAAACTCTCGGGTCGCGCTCCACTCACATTCGCACCGGCCTTGGCGGGCTGGATGGCCGCTGCCTGCAGAAAGACGACATCATCGAGCTTGGTGAAGCAATTGCGGCACCCTTGATGGTGCAAAGCCATCCACGCATTTTCAATGGCGATGTCATTCGCGTCGTGCCCGGCCCGCAGGCCGACTATTTCGATGATGAAGCCTGGCAGATCTTTCTCGGCCAACCCTTCACAATCTCGGCCAAGCGTGACCGCATGGCGCAATCGCTCGAAGGGCCGCAACTGAAGGCCGCACGAGGCCATGACATCGTTTCCGATGGCACGGTCTTTGGCTCCATGCAGGTGCCCGGCTCGGGCCAGCCTCTGGTGCTGATGGCTGAGCGCCAGACGACAGGTGGCTATCCCAAAATCGCCACGGTCGCCACTGTTGATCTACCCAAATTTGCCCAGACGCCCACTGGTGCGTCTGTCCGTTTTGTTTCCATTTCAGCAGAAGAAGCCGAAGATCTGCTGATCGCCGATCGGCAAGCGATCAAGGCCAGTCTGGCCGCGCTTGCCAAAAAACCTGACCCCGCAGGATGAAGTCATCTCCGGCCTCTGCTGCTCGTGGGGAGCGGCAGGGGCCGGAGACTTCGTCCATTCCGTCATCCGCATTTGAAGAAACCAGCAAACAAGATCAAATGCGCCTTATGGAAAGAAAATGAAGAAATGAAGTGCCTGATCATTCAGCCGATCCATGAGATTGGCCATGCCATGCTGCGCGACGCCGGCATTGAACCCGTGATGTGCCCATCTCCAGATATGGAGACGGTGATCAAGATGATCCCCGGTTGTGATGCCGTGATCACCCGCGATGCGGGCTTCTCCGCAGAAGCTGCGGTGGCCAGCGACAAGCTCAAGGTCATCATCGTTCACGGGGCCGGTCATGATGCGGTCAATAAGGAAGCCGCGAGCGAAAAGGGCATCCTTGTTTGCAATACACCGGGGCAGAATTCCCGCTCTGTTTCTGAACTGGCCGTTGGCCTGATCCTCTCATGCCTGCGCCATATTCCTGAAGCCAACCGGGCTGAACGGGCCGGAGAAAAAGGCATTCGTGAACGTGAAACCTACACCGAACTGACGGGCAAGACGGCTCTGATCGTCGGGTGGGGCACCATCGGACGTGGTCTTGGCCATATGCTCAAGGCTGCCTTTGACATGACCATTCTGGTCTATTCTCCGCGCGCTCCACAAGTGGATGGCTTCGAGCGCGTCACCAGTTTGGAGGAAGGGCTGGCCAAAGCCGATGTCATCTCGCTGCATACGCCCATGCGGCCCGAGACTGCCAACATGATCTGCAAGGCCTCTCTGGCCAAAACCAAGCCCGGAGCTGTGCTGATCAACACCGCCCGCGCCGGACTGGTCAATGAATCCGATCTCGCCGAAGCGATCCTGTCCGGTCAGATTTCCGCTGCCGCGCTGGATGTCTATTCCCATGATGCGCCGACAGGGCCATTGGCTGAAACCGGTCACGTGATCTTCACTCCGCATTTGGGGGGAACAACCACCGAAGCCATGAAGCGCATGGCCATTGGGTCGGTCGGTCATCTGCTCAAGGCTCTGTCAGGTGAACGCCCCGAAACGGCGGTGAACGAGCCCAAACTTTGAAACTTCCAATCAAACAAGCCTTCCAGAAGAAAAGCCTCCCGTAAGAGAGGCCCAGAAGAGAACCCCATGAACGACGTCATTCGAGAAACCGTGAACCGCTTGCTGGACAGGATCAACGCCCTTTCCGATCCCGGTCCGGGCTTTACGCGCCCTTCCTATAGTGAATTGGAAAGCAAGGCTCACGATATCGTGGCTGAAGAAGCCGAAGCTCTTGGAATGACGGTGACGCGCGATGCAGGGCTCAATATGTTCGCCCGGTTGCCGGGCATTGATCGCACGGCCACGCCGCTGCATATCGGCTCTCATCTGGATACTGTTCCCATGGGCGGCGCCTATGATGGACAGGCAGGCGTTGCCGGTGCCATGGCGCTGGTCGCCGCCTTTGTAAAGTCTGGCCAGAAGCCCAAGACCGACATTGTGGTGACTGTTACCCGCGCTGAGGAAAGCGTGTGGTTCCCGGTGTCCTTCATTGGCTCGCGTGGCCTTTTGGGGCGGCTTGACCCCGAGGATCTAGAGGCCAAACGGGCCGACACCGGCAAAAGCCTTGCCGATCATATGCGAGAGCTTGGCGGTGATCCGGACAAGGTGCTCGACGGGGCGGGTCTTCAGCCAGCACGCTTTGTGGAATTTCATATCGAACAAGGCCCGGTTCTCGATGATGCAAAGGAACCTTTTGGCATTGTCTCTGCCATTCGCGGCGGTTTGCGCTATCGCAACGCCGTGATCAAGGGCACATGGGCCCATTCGGGCGGCGCTCCTCGCGAAACGCGTGCCGATGTGGTCTTTGCGCTGTCCGAACTTGTTATGCGGCTCGACGTTTTGTGGGGCGAAATGCTGGACGAGGGCAAGGACATCGCGGTGACCGTTGGCCGGATTGATGCCGCAACACCGGAACATGCCTTTGCCAAAGTGCCCGGGCGTCTCGAATTCTGCATCGATCTGCGCAGTGTCGATGACGGTGCACTTGATCGCATGGATGCCTTGCTCAAGGAAGAAATTGCCAAGATCGAAGCCAAGCGCGGCGTAACCTTTAAGCTGGGCACACAGTCGCGCAGCACGCCGACCCCTTTGTCCACTCAGTTGGGCGATGAGGTGGAAGTGGCTGCCAAGGCGCTTGGCATTGCGCCGCGCCGTATGCTGTCCGGTGGTGGCCATGATGCCGCTGCCTTCGCACTGGCCGGTTGGGAATCGCTGATGGTGTTCATCCGCAACTGGAACGGCAGCCACAATCCAGACGAAGCCATGGACCCCGAAGATCTGATTACTGCGGTGAGCGTGCTCCATAAGGCATGGAGCGAGTGATGAAGATCGGGAGCTGACAGGCATCGGCTCCCGGTCGATTTGGATCATTGCGGAACAGCAATCCTCGATGTGTCGAGGCCGATATAAGACTCCGTTACGCCAGACGGGCGCTCATAAGAGACTAGAAAGCAAGATTTTGACAGACCAATTCAAAATGGTGCGCGGACGTGAAGCCGCCTTTTCCGAAGCAGAATTTGCGCAAAGACAGGCGCGCGCGCAGGCGGCGGTTGAGGCCGCCGGTCATGACGTGCTTCTGGTCACCAGTCCTGAAAATATCTACTGGCTGACGGGACGCCAGACGGCAGGCTACTTTGCCTTTCAAACGCTACTCCTTCCAGCCACTGGTGCCCCCACGTTGCTGGTGCGCCAGTTGGAATTGAGTGGGTCCATTGCCAATTGCTGGCTGGAAGACATCGTAGCCTATCAGGATGGCGAAGACCCGATTGCCTTGCTCGGAAGCATCCTTTCCAAACGGCACTTTGCAAAGGTGGCCATGGAGATGGATGGCTGGTTTGTCTCCCCCAAAATGGCAAGCCAGATCGAGGCTTCTTTGCCAACGGGGAAATTGTCCGACGGCTCCGGCCTTATTGCGCCTCTGCGCATGATCAAGTCACCTGCTGAATTGGACGCAATCCGTCATGCAGCACGATATGCAGAGGCGGGTCTTGCGGCCGGTATCGACGCATGCGCTGCGGGCGCGGACGAGAATGCTGTTGCTGCTGCCATGTTGGCCGAAGCTGTGCGGCAAGGCTCGGAGACTATGGCCATGGAGCCTTTGGTCTCCTCCGGCCCGCGCAGTGGTTTGCCCCATATGACATGGCGCAGACGGACTTTGGAAGCGGGCGACCCACTTTTCCTTGAGCTGGCGGCCAGCCATCTGCGCTATCATTCCGCGCTTATGCGCACGGTCTGGATCGGGCAGCCAAGCCAAGAAGGTCAGCGCATGATGGATTGCGCTCTTCTGGCGCTTGAGCGTGCTCTAGAGGCCATCAAACCCGGCGTGTCTTGCGCCGAACCGCATTTGGCCGCGCAAAAGGTCATTGATGATCATGGATACACGGCAGCCTTCCGCAAACGCATCGGCTATTCCATGGGCGTTGCCTTCGCACCGGACTGGGGCGAGGGGGGCATTTTGAGCCTCTTTACGGGCATCAAGCAGGAAATCCAGCCCGGCATGGTTTTCCATCTGCCTGCCACCCTGCGCTCCTATGGCGAGTGGACAGTAGGGGCCTCTGAAACCGTGATTGTGACGCAAAGCGGCATCGATATCCTGTCGGACTTGCCGCGACAGATCTGCATCAAGTGATAAAATGATGAAGTGACGAAAGTGAGGAAGCGCGGGCGTGACCCGCGTGTCAGAGGCAATGGTGAGAGCGTGTCTCAGACCCGAGACAGCCAGTCCAGAAAACGAACGCGCACATTGTCGAAATGATGCTCCATGGCAGCCCGAGCCTCATCCGGAGCGCCCGCCTCGATGCCAGCAATGACAGCCAGATGATCCTGCGCCTGCGCGGCAAACTGATCATGCACCCGCGTGATGGTGCAGCGCCGGGCCGTAACGCGTAGTTTCTGGATCATACCGCTGAGCATGGGCAGATTTGCTGCATCAATGACCGCATTGTGGAAGTCATCATCCAGCTCCCAGAAGTCATCGAAAGCCATGTTGGTGTCAGGGTCAAGGCAATGCGCCATGACGTCACGAGACGCTTTGAGAGCACCGGTCATGCCGTTTTCAGCGGCACGGGCGGCGGCGGCTCCTTCCAGAATGCGGCGCACCTGTACGATCTCAAGCAACTGCTCCACCGAAACACGGCGCACAAGCAGGGCGCCATTGTCAAGCCTATAGACAACGCCTTCTTTCTCGATGCGGGAAATAGCCGAGCGGAGTGGCGTTCTGGAAATGCCAAGCTCTGCCGCGAGCCCGCGTTCGGTCAAGACCTCTTCGGGCTGATATTGCTGGGACAATATCTTCTGCTTGATCGCGTTATAGGCCTGTTGTGCCAGCGTTTCTTTTTCACTCATACCCGTGTCCGATGGTTTTGATGTCCTCGCTTTGAGGTGATCCGACGTCGCTCCATGCTGTGTTCAGGCTTCCGGCGCGGCTGCGCTAAAGCCTGCCAGTCGTTCAAGAATAGCCTGTTTGGCATTGTCTATATGCTGTGCCATGCGCGCCTTGACCTGCTCCTCGTCGCCGTCTTCAAGCGCCTGCAGGATGGTCAGATGTTCCTGATTGCCTTTCAGAAACCGGCCCCGCACTCGCGTATGATCGAACATGCAGGTCCGCAGACGCAGGTCATTCACCGTGCTGATCAGGGTCTGGTTGTGTGTGGCTCTGGTGAGCATGCCGTGGAAATCTTCATCCACCTGCCAATGCTCTTCGCCTTCGCCGGGCCCGGCCTGCAAAAGGGCCTCAATGCGTGATTGCATGTCTTCCAGCGTTGACTTGGGCAGATTGAGCGCCATGCGTGCGGAATAGACTTCCAGCTCGCCGCGCAGGAAAAAAATCTCTTCCACCTCGGCAGGCGAGAGCAGCCGCACGCGCAAAAAGCGACCGCTCTTTTTGGCCAGCCCTTCGGCTTGAATGCGGTTGATGGCTTCTCGCACGGGGGTGCGTGACATATCCAGCTGTTCACCCAGCTTGGCTTCCTGCAGTGCATCGCCGACCTCCAGCTCGCCTGAGAATATCATCTCGATAATTTGCGTGTATGCACGCTTTGCCAGCGGTTCGGTCATGGAGGTTTGACGGTGCCTTCTTTTGGTGGTTCAAGTCGATCCGATGACTTCCGAGGATGTCTCGAACGTGTGTTAAACGAAAAACGGTTAGCGAAGAGAGACAGCTCCCACGCTAACCGCCATGAATTGCAGGGCCTTAGTTGCTGCCCGAAAGGCTGTTCGGCAACCAGGTTACGATTCCGGGGAATACAGCAATCGTGAGCACAAACGCTGCCATAATCAAGAAGAATGGCATCGCCGCGCGTGCGATGGTGCCGATCTTGTCGCCTGTCAGGCGTTGGATCACAATAAGATTGAAGCCAACCGGAGGTGTGATCTGAGCCATTTCCACAACTAAAACAAGGAACACCCCGTACCAGACCTTGTCATATCCCGCCGCCAGTACCAGCGGCAGGGTTATCGGCAAGGTCATCACGATCGCGGACATGCCTTCCATGATGCAGCCAAGAATCGCATAGAACAGCAGCAGCACCAAAATCAACACAAGCGGCGAGAGTTGCAGAGACTGGATGTAGCCTGCGATAAAGGACGGCAGCCCCAGATAGCCCAGCGATACCGATAGGAACATCGCCCCGACAATGATAAAACCGATCATCGAGACGGTCTGTGCGGCATGATAGACGGCCTCAGCCAGATTCTTCGCGTTGATCGAGCGTTGGAAAAGGCCGATCAGAATGGAGCCAGCCACGCCGACGCCAGCAGCTTCGGTGGGGGACGCGATGCCGCCATACATGGAGCCGATGACGGAAAGGATGAGCAGCAACACGGGCCCAAGGCCGATCAGGGCTTCGAACTTTTCTTTCCAGCTCGTGGAAGGCGTAGCCTCACCAACCATCGAAGGGTTGAGCGTTGAGCGAATGGCCAGATAACCCATATAGGTTGCTGCGAGACAGCCGCCCGGAATGATGCCAGCCATGAACAGCTTGAGGATCGATTCCTCGGCTAACACGCCATAGATGATCATGATCACCGATGGGGGAATGAGGAAGCCGAGCGTCCCGGCTCCGGCAAGGCTGCCGATTACCATTTGGCGATCATAGCCACGTCCGAGCAGCTCGGTTGCCGTGATGCGGCCTACCGTTGCGGTGGTCGCGGCAGAAGAGCCGGAAACGGCGGCAAACAGGGTGCAGGCCAGAACCGTGATATGGCTCATTCTGCCTGGCAGACGACGGGTCCATGGCGCAAGCCCGCTGAACAGGGATTCAGAAAGGCGGGTGCGGAACAGGATTTCAGCCATGAGAATGAACAGCGGCAGAGCCAGCATTTCCATGCTGACGGCGGAGTTCCAGATCTGCTGGGCCAACAGTTTTGTAATTGGGAAGCTTGATTTGAAAATCGACATCGTCAGGATGCCCGTGCCGATTAGGCCGAGGCCAACCCAGACACCGGCGCCCAGAAGCAGGGCAAGCAGGCCGACAAGAGTGAGAGTTAGTTTACCCATTACAGCTGGTCCTCGATATCTGCATCATTATGTAGGGTTTCGCCGCCCACTGTGCGGAGCACCTGCGCGAACATCTGAAGTGTGAAAACCAGGGCGCCAACAACCATGAAGCCTTGAGGAATCCACAAAGGAGTTCGAACGACAGAAGAGGAGGTCGAGCCTCTCTTGAGCGAGAGCATGGCCATATCGCTGACCGCATAGAGAATAACCAACGCGATGGCCAGCCCGATCAGGCAGGCAACGGCATCGAGAACTTGCTGGCCTTTGGGGGGAAGATAATCATGAAGGGCGGTAACGCGGACGTGGCCACCAGCTTTCAGGGTTGCGCCTGCTGAGAGAAAGATACAGGCCCCCATCATATAGGCCGCAAAATCCCAGCTAAAGGGGAGGCTGGTGCCAAGAAAGTTGCGAGCGGTGATTTCTGCGGCGATGAGTGCAAAAATGGCAACCAGACAAACGCCACCAATTATGCAGGAGTAACTGCTAATTTGATCGATCGGGTTTGTGATTGCCGAAAATTTCCGATCCTCGGACACTGGCATGGTATGTACCTGCAAACGGCGTTAGCCAGAATAGTCTGTAGTGTGAACACAGGTCTCGTGTCTGGCAAAAAAAGTGTAAAGGCCGCCCCGAACGAGGGAAGGGGCGGCCCGTTTGATCAGTTACGAACGGCCAGATAGGCGTCGATATAGTCAGCAGCTTCAGGAACACGTTCCTTGAACTCTTCCCACAGCGGCTGGGCGCGTTTGATCAGCTCGGCTTTTAGCTCGGCAGAAGGAGCGGTAACGGACATGCCGTTTTCTTCCAGAACAGCGATCTTCTTCTGATCTTCTGCACGGCTTGCTTTCCAGAAATCGCCTTCGAGCTTGATGGCAGCCTTTTCAATGGCTTCCTGATGCTCTTCGGAAAGATCGTTCCATGCATCAAGGTTAACGGTGACCAGGTTGCTGGATGCCTGCCAGTTAAAGGTGCTCATGTTGCCCATGAATTCCCAGAAGGACCCGTCAACGCCTGAGGAGGAAGAGGTGGTCACACCTTCAATGGTGCCTGCTGCGAGGGAAGGAACCACTTCACCCCAAGGCATCTGAAGGGGAGCTGCGCCCAGTGCGGTAAAGAAGTTTTGGCCGTTTGCGTCAACAACGCGCAGTTTGACACCGTCCAGATCCTCGATCGTCTTGATCGGGTTCTTGGTGTAAACAGCCTGACCGGGCCATGGAACCATGTAGAGCAGCTTCTGGTTCATGGATTCGGCTACTTCTTCAATTTTCGGGCGGAAATATTTGTGCAGCAGCGCAAGGTCGGACATGGTCGGAGCGAGGTAAGGCAGACTTTCGATACCCAGAACCGGTGCTTCGCCAACCTGCTGGCTCATCAGGATGTCGGCGATCGGAACCAGACCATCACGAACAGCGGCCATGCCTTCTGGGCCCTTGATGCCAAGAGAACCGCCCGCATGCACGGTGATAACGACTTCACCGTCGGTCACTTCCTTGACCGTGTCTGCAAATGTGATGGCGTCCTGGGTATGGAAGTTGCCCTGCGGCCAGACCACAGACATATCCCAGTTGGTTTCTGCGTAAGCTTGAGCAGCAAATGCAATGGTGCCAGCTGCGAGAATTGCGCGGAATGCTGATTTCATCGGTATGTAACCCTCATCGTTCGGTGTAGCGATTGCGTTATTCTTATATGGCAGAAATCGACTTGCAATTTCGGTATGCCACCTGTATGTCAAAACAAGGACGACCATACGATGGAAAATTAGGCAGCGCAAGAGGGTGCACAATATTTGAGCTGATTTTTTGGGCCGACCGTGAAAAAAGGTCCATTAGTCTAAGAATGAAACCAGCATGTTTCTGCGCTTTTGGCGCTAAACTGAGGCGTTTGAATTTGCTCTGTATATTGCCTAGCAAGAAGAAGGCCATTTTGTGGGGTCAAACTAAAATGGCCTGCAGTTGGCTCTCTGGCTTCGTCCGGTCAGGCGCGCCGTGCATTCAAAGGGCCGCATGCTTGCGTGCAATGCACAGGAAGCCATTGAAACAAATTCCCTTTTGGGGAGAGGCAAAACAAAAGGAAGCTTTGCATGTCGTTGGAAACAAAATTCAGGATGCTCGGCACAGACAATGCTCCGGGACAGGAAGTCCGGCAGGGGGTGGATGGTCTTGGAGACCTGATGCGGGGAGACGCACTGGAAGGGCGACCCGTCGATTTTTCTCACGGGGATGTGGATGCCCACGAGCCCACACCGGGCTCTTTTGAGCTGTTCGCAGAGGGATTTGGCAAGGGCGCGGCGCAGGCCTACACCGAATATCGCGGTGATATTGGTATCCGAGAGCAGGTCGCGACCGATTTGGCTGCCTTCACCGGTGCGCCGGTTGATGCTGCTGACGGCCTTATCATTACGCCGGGCACGCAAGGAGCGCTGTTTCTGGCCATGGCTGCTACGGTTGGCCGCGGCGACAAGGTTGCCATCGTGCAGCCGGACTATTTTGCCAACCGCAAGCTGGTTCAGTTCTTCGATGGAGAAATGATGCCGGTGCAGCTGCATTATGCCAAGGCAGAAGAGGGCACTGCAGGGCTGGATCTCGGTGAACTGGAAGAGGCGTTCAAGGCAGGGGCCAAGCTGTTCCTCTTTTCTAACCCGAACAACCCGGCTGGTGTCGTCTATTCAAAGGAAGAGATTGCAAGCATTGCCGCATTGGCTGAGCGCTATGGTGCAACGGTGATTGTCGACCAGCTCTATTCACGCTTGCGCTACAGCAATGTCGCCTACACCCATTTGCGCGCCGAGCCGATTGATCCGGAAAATGTCATCACCATCATGGGGCCATCCAAGACCGAATCCCTTTCCGGTTTCCGCCTTGGGGTTGCTTATGGCTCAAGCAAAATCATCACGCGTATGGAGAAGCTTCAGGCGATCGTCAGCCTGCGGGCTGCTGGCTACAGTCAGGCCATCTTGCGTGGCTGGTTCCATGAGCCCGCCGGCTGGATGGATGACCGTATCGCCCAGCATGAAGCTATCCGTGACGATTTGCTCAAGCTTTTCCGCGCCATAGAAGGCGTTAGCGCCCGTACGCCACAGGCTGGCAGCTACCTGTTCCCTGCGTTGCCAGATCTGTCTGTCTCTCCTGCGGATTTCGTGAAAATCCTGCGGGTTCAGGCAGGCGTCGTCGTCACACCCGGCACCGAATTCAGCCCCCATACGGCCAACAGCATCCGCCTTAACTTTTCTCAGGATCACGCTGCTTCAGTTGCCGCGGTTGAACGTCTGGCAACGCTCGTAGAAAGGTATCGCACATGACCCGTCCAACAACAGATGCGCCGATCCCGCAGGGCAACTATCTCGCCGCCAAACGCCATGGAGATCTTGTCTTCACCTCAGGTATGACGCCGCGCAAGGCTGGCGTGCTGCAGCTTGAAGGGCCGGTCAAGGCGCAAGAGCCGATCGAGAGCTATAAGGATGCCGTGATTCTGGCGTGCTCCAACGCACTGGTCGCTGCCCGCAACCAGCTTGCTGGGGGCGAAGCGGTCGCCGCCATTCTGAGCATGACCGTGTTCATCGCCGCAGAGGAGGGCTTTGCCGCCCATTCCAAACTGGCCGATTTCGCGTCTGCCTATCTGGCCGAAACGCTCGGCCCTCAGGGAATCGGCAGCCGCGCAGCCGTAGGTGTCGCCACCTTGCCCGGCAATGCGCCGGTCGAGATCCAGCTGGTCGTTGCGATCGGTTGACTATCGACCATGAGCCTCCGCGTCGTTCATTTGCGATGCGGGCCAAGATCATATGAGCCCGCTGCCTTGGCATCCTTTGCCTGGGGCCGCGGGTTTTTATTTTGGGGGCTTCACTGCGTCAGGCTGAGTCTGAACAGGCTTGAATATACTATCCGGCTTTGATCAAAAATTAGCCATCGCTTCGACCGAATTTTATCATGCGAAAGTCTATGGATCTTTCAATTTGTTTGTAAGCAATTGATAATGTTGAATTAATATTCATTTTTGCGTCCGGCGCGGAGCGCGAGAAAACCGATGGATATTTGATCTTGAAAAGACGAATGCATCAAATCATAGTCATGATGCATCATAATTCCAATTGAATATATCGCAGCAAAAAGACCATCGCCCCGACCAAACCCTCCAGACACGTCCATTCGGGCATGCAATTAACGCATTCGCGGACATCCACATTGGATGATGTACCGAGCGGGATCTCCCCTCAGAAGCCTATCGGTCCCTTCGTACGATCAGTCGACTAAAGAATATCAGGAATCTGCATCATGAGCATTACGCCCAATTCAGTTGAAGCACGCGATATCGCCTACCACATGCACCCAGCCGTTAATTTGCGCAAGTTCGAAGAAAAGGGCGGCCTCGTCATTGAAAGCGGCGATGGCGTTTATGTCTACGACAACACCGGCAAACGCTATATCGAAGGGCTGGCCGGTCTTTGGTCTGTCGCTGTTGGCTTTGGTGAAAAGCGGCTGGTTGAAGCGGCCGCCGCTCAGCTGCAAAAGCTGCCTTACTATCACTCCTTCAACTACAAAACCAACGGTCCGTCGGTTGATCTGGCAGAGCTGCTCATCAGCATCGCGCCGGTTCCTATGTCCAAGGTGCATTTCACCTCGTCGGGGTCAGAGGCCAACGATCTCGTGGCCAAGATGGTCTGGTATCGCTCCAACGCATTGGGCAAGCCGGAGAAGAAAAAGATCATCGGACGCATCAAGGGCTATCACGGCGTGACGATTGCTGCGGGCTCCATCACCGGCATTCCGGCAAACCACACAAGCTTCGACTTGCCGCTTGATCGCATGGTCCATACATCCTGCCCGTCCTTCCCCCATTTCGGTGAAGACGGCGAGAGCGAAGAGGCCTTCACCGCTCGCATGCTGAAGGATCTGGAAGACCTGATTGTCAAGGAAGGGCCGGAAACCATCGCTGCCTTCTGGGGCGAGCCGGTCATGGGCGCAGGTGGCGTGCTCACACCGCCAAAGGGCTATTGGGAAGGCGTTCAGGTCATCCTGAAAAAATATGATATTCTGCTGGTAGCCGACGAGGTGATCTGTGGCTTTGGCCGTACCGGCAAGATGTTCGCCTGCGAAACCTATGACATCAAACCCGATGTGCTGGTCATTTCCAAACAGCTGTCATCATCCTACATGCCTCTGTCGGCCATCATGATGAATGACAATTTCTACCAGCCGATTGCCGATGAATCCGACAAGATCGGTGTATTCGCCCATGGTTTCACAGCCTCGGGGCATCCGGTGGCGACCGCCGTTGGCCTTGAGAATGTAAAAATCATCATCGAGCGCGATCTGGTTGGTAATGCGGCCCGCCTCGAAAAGACTTTCCTTGATGGCCTTGCAAAACTGGCCGAGCATCCGCTCGTGGATTCCTCTCGCGGCATCGGCCTCATCGGGGCACTTGAGCTGACCCCTTGGGAGCAGGAAGGGGCCGGAGCGGCAGCACTGGCTGTGGCAGAAGCCATTCAGGAAGAAGGCTGCATCATCCGCAACATTGGCGAAGCCATCTGCTTCTGCCCACCACTGATCATCACCGCAGAGCAAATTGAAGAAATGTTCGCAATCGTCCTGCGTGCGCTGAACAAGGTTGCCGAGACGCGTTAAGCGCCTCTTCGGCAGCCCAGGATTTCACCCTTAAAGATAGATCGGGACAACCCGGCGTTTTTTAAAGCAATCAACCTACCGGAGAAACAAAATCATGAAAAAATGGGCACTATTGGCGTCTGTTCTTGCTCTTGGCGCCATGTCAAGCGCGTCTCAGGCCCGCGACCTGACCATCACAAGCTGGGGCGGTAGCTACCAGACTGCGCAACAGGATATCTATTTCAAACCATTCTCTGAAAAGGTCGGCAAGCCGGTTCTGGATGAAAGCTGGGATGGTGGCTATGGCGTGCTTCAGGCCAAGGTAAAGGCCGGTGCTCCCAACTGGGATGCCGTGCAGGTAGAAGCCGAAGAGCTGGCCCTTGGCTGCGATGACGGTATCTTCGAAATGATCGACTGGGACAAGATGGGGGGCGAAGATGCCTTCATGCCCGCCGCTGTCAGTGATTGCGGCGTGGGCACCATCGTCTGGTCTCTGGCTCTGGCATATGATGGCAGCAAGCTCAGTGATGGCCCCAAAAACTGGGCTGACTTCTGGGATGTGAAGAAATTCCCGGGCAAACGTGCTCTGCGCAAAGGCGCCAAATACACCCTCGAGTTTGCTCTCTTGGCAGATGGTGTTCCGGCTGATGAGCTCTATGATGTTCTCTCCACCCCGGAAGGCATCGACCGGGCCTTTGCCAAGCTGGATGAGTTGAAACCGGATCTGGTCTGGTGGGAATCCGGCGCTCAGCCATTGCAATTCCTCGCGTCTGGCGAAGTGGCCATGGCCGCGTCCTACAATGGCCGTATCACCAGCATCAACAAGACCGAAGGCAAGAATTTCAAGATCGTATGGCCTGGCTCCATCTATGCTGTCGACAGCTGGGTGATCCTCAAGGATGCCGAAAACAAGGAGCTTGCTCAGGATTTCATCGCCTTTGCCAGCCAGCCGGAAAACATGGCAAAACTGCCTGAATATATCGCCTACGGGCTGACCAACAAGGAAGCCTCCAGCATGGTGCCGGATGAGTATAAGGCCGATGTGCCGACCACGCCGGAAAACCTGGAAGAGGCGCTCTCGCTGAATATCGATTTCTGGATCGATAATTCCGAAGCCCTGAACCAGCGCTTTAACGCCTGGCTCGCCCAGTAAGGCAAAAGGCAAGCGCATGGAGCACAGCCCCGCTTCATGCGCTTCCTCCACGCATTCTCATCCGTTTGTTCACGAGAGGCGAGAGCTTTCCCGAACGGGTGCGTTTGCCTTGTGATCTCAGGCGTAGGATAGACCGGCTTGTCCCGAGACTGTCTTGTCATACGTTGCAGGAAGAAAAATGACCGAGCAGCCATATATTGAATTCCGAAAAGTCAGCAAAGTCTTCGGGTCCCTGACCGTTGTTGACCATCTCGATCTGACCATCAACAAGGGCGAGTTTGTCTCGCTCCTTGGTCCATCCGGATCGGGCAAGACAACCTTGCTCATGATGCTGGCTGGCTTTGAAGATCCCACCGCAGGGGATATTCTGCTCGGAGGCTCCGTGTTGAACCGGACTCCGCCTTACAAGCGCAATATGGGGGTTGTGTTCCAGAATTACGCCCTGTTCCCCCATCTGTCTGTGGCTGAGAATATTGCCTTTCCGCTCAAGAGGAGAGGCGTCGCCAAGGCCGAGATTGCAGAGCGGGTCAATCGCGTGCTGGAGATGGTGCAGTTGCCCGACCAATCCGAAAAACTCCCCAGCCAGCTGTCCGGTGGTCAGCAGCAGCGTGTGGCGCTGGCCCGTACACTGGTCTTTGAGCCCAATGTGGTCTTGATGGATGAGCCCCTTGGCGCACTCGACAAAAATCTGCGCGAGCAAATGCAATATGACATTCGCCGTCTGCACCGGGATCTGGGCCTGACGATCGTCTTCGTCACCCACGATCAGTCCGAAGCCTTGACGATGAGCGACCGCATTGCTGTGTTCAACCATGGCAAAATCGAACAGATCGGTACGCCACAGGATATCTATGACCGACCAAACACGCATTTTGTCGCCGAGTTTATTGGCGAAACCAATCTTATTCCCGTCAAATATCGCGAGGGAGACCATTCCCGCTGTTCGGTGACCACTAAAACGGGCAAGGATCTGGAAGTGACCAGCCCTGTGACCCTGTTCCGCGGAACAGAAGTGTTGCTCTCCTTGCGGCCGGAACATATCGAGCTGGGCGATAGTGCCGAAGGGCTGGAGAATGCCATGCCCGCGCGCATCAGCGATGTGGTCTATCAGGGGGATCACCTGCGAGCCGATATCGAGGTGGATGGCACAAAGCTGGTGGCACGCCTTGGCCGTCATTTGCCGCCGCATGATCCCGGCGATGAGGTCTTCATCGGCTTTCGGCCTCAGAATGCACGGGTGATCCTGCCATGACTGCAAGACTAGGCCCACATCTCAAAGCCTCGGCGCTTGTGCTTCCGCTGGTGCTGTTTCTGGCCCTGTTTTTTGTCTGGCCGATCATCGCCATGCTCAAACAGTCCGTATCAGACCCCGTCGTTCACAACACCCTGAGCCAGACTAGCGCCATCGCCGCCCAATGGAACGGCAAGGCACCGGTTCCTGCTGCCCTGCAGGACGCACTTGTCGCCGACATTCGTGCTACGACGGATCGGCAGGAAATGGGCGCGGTCGTGCGGCGTCTCAACAGCGCCAAATCCGGCTTCAGAACGCTCATGCGCAAGACGCGCCGCGCCATTCGAAAAACCGATGGCCCGATCAATCTGGGCGAAGTCGACAAGCGCTGGAACGAGGTGGCATGGTGGCACACCATTGCTCAGGCATCTTCGCCCTATACTGACCGTTATCTGCTTGCAGCGCTTGATTATGGCCGAGATAAACATAATCAGATTGTGGCTTTGCCCGAAGATGCCTCGGCCAACAGAACCATTCTGGCGCGGACATTCGTCATCAGCCTGTCGGTGATGCTGTCCTGTCTGGCAATTGGGTTGCCGTTCGCCATGGTCATCGCTTCCACCTCTGGCTGGTTGCGCAACGTGTTGCTGGCCGCAGTGTTGCTGCCGCTCTGGACTTCGCTTCTGGTACGCACCACGGCGTGGTTCATCATTTTGCAGAATAACGGCCTTATCAACTCAGCCCTTCAGGCTCTGGGGATTACCGATCAGCCCATCCCGCTAATTTTCGAACGCACAGGTGTCATCATCGCCATGACGCATGTATTGCTGCCCTTCATGGTGCTACCGATCTATAGCGTGCTTTTGTCCATGCCGGGTAATCTCATGCAGGCGGCGTCTTCGCTAGGAGCACACCCGATCGTTGCCTTCCTGAAAGTCATGTTGCCTCTCTCGGCAAGGGGCATTGCCTCTGGCTCGCTGTTGGTTTTCATGTCTTCGATTGGCTACTACATCACACCGGCTCTCATCGGCGGCCCGTCCGACCAGATGATTTCCTCCGTGATTGCCTTCTATGCAACGGAATCGGCGAACTGGGGAATGGCTGGCGCGCTCGGTCTGGTTCTGCTCTCGATCACCTTGTTGCTCTATGTCGTCTATGGACGTCTTTCGGCTGAAAAGAAGGGAGTCGCGTAATGTTCCCAACAGTCAAAAAAGCCTTTGGCATTCTTGTGATGCTGTTTCTGATTGCGCCACTGGCAGCCATTCTGCCGCTGGCCTTCACCTCTAGTGCGCTGCTCACTTATCCGGTGCCGGAATGGTCCATGCGCTGGTTGACTGAGCTGGTGACCGAGCCGGTCTGGCGCCGCTCCATCGCCAACAGTCTGATCATCGGTGGCGGCACGACTGTGCTTGCAACCACCCTTGGCACGTTGGCTGCGCTAGGGCTGCGGCGTTATTCTTCGCTGTTTGCAGGAGTGCTCAAGACCTTCTTCCTGCTGCCAATGGTGGTACCCGCTGTGGTGCTTGGTGTGGGTATGCAGGTCTTCTTCGTCCATGTGGGCATCGCCAACTCCTATCTGGGTGTGATCGTGGCGCATACGGTGATCGCTATGCCGTTCGTGTATGTCAGCGTGTCAGGCTCATTGGCGGGTATCGACCCTCGCGTCGAGTTGGCCGCCGCCAGCCTTGGGGCGTCGCCCTCCACGGTTTTGCGCACGACGACCCTGCCGCTCAGCCTGTCCGGCATTCTGTCTGGGGCTGTGATGGCCTTTGCGACATCGCTTGATGAGGTGATCCTGACGCTCTTCATTGCAGGGCCTCACCAGCGCACGCTGGCCAGACAGATGTTCTCCACCATTCGCGAGAATGTGTCTCCGGCCATTGCAGCCGCGGCCTTTGTCTTCATTGTTGGCACCATTCTTGTTGCCTGTCTGATCATGCTGGTGCGTATGCGCACCGGTGGCGCGATGCAGAAGAGCGTCGGGCCTGGCATTTCATAAGGGCTGTGGCGCCTCGGGGGGGCATGCCTCCGGCGCGCCACGCCCATTCTTTTTCGTGTTGAAAATCAACAAGGGCAGGGGCCCAACTGGTGCGTATGAAGCATCCGGTTCTTGCCTGAGAAAAGGGCGCCTTGGCGAGTCGCAGATCGGCGAGGGCGAGGAGACAATTTTGTTTGATTAAGATGATGCATCAAGATATGATTTCGATGCATCATAAATGGAGCTCGCCATAGTTCGCGACGCAGATCGCCAAAAGTGCGGCCTCCATACTACGTGAAACACTGTAACTGGATTGAGTTTGTATATGCAATCGCAACAAGAAGGCAAAAAGCTCTCTGATATGGTCTATGACAGGCTGTGCGAGGCTCTGCTCAAAGGGCACTATCTTCCGGGCAAGCGCTTGAAAATCCGGGAGCTGGCTGAAGAGATGCAGACCAGCGTCACGCCAGTGCGTGATGCCATTTTGCGTTTGCACTATGACGAGGCCGTTATCTACAGCTCGCCGCGCTCTATCCATGTCACGACTCTCAGCCGCGCGCGCTATGAGGAAATCCGCAAAATTCGTTTGCCACTGGAAGTCATGAGCGCCAAGGCCGCCGCGCAATATGCCACCCTGTCCGATGTCACCGCGCTTGAAAGCCTGATCGCCGAGAATGAAGAAGCCATGGCCGAAGGCGATGGCGTTCGCGGCGCGGCTCTCAATCAGCAATTCCATTTCAAGCTGGTCGAAATGTCAGCCATGCCGGTGCTTTATGGAGTGCTGCGCCGCCTTTGGCTGCAAACCAGTCCTCTGATTGCTCATGGCTATCTCGAAGCCGGACGGGCAATGATCGATCACCATTACGAGGTTCTCGAAGCGGTGCGCAACAAGGATGTCGAGGCCGTCGCCATTGCTGTTGAGCGCGACCTGACTCTGGGAGGCGCTCCGCTGGTACGTATGCTCGACAAGGTGTCGGATGGCACATGATCAAGAGGCGCGTATCGGGGGTGAAATTTCTGCCACTCGAACCCGTTTCTATCCAAACAACTTACCCTTACTGGCAATCCAACACCTGATGGCCATCATCACAGCGCTCTTTATAAAGACACAATAATTGGAGAAGACCGGCCAATGACCACTGTAGACCCAGATATCGGATCGCTTCTGACGACGCCTCCACCCGCGATTTCACAGCAGGAGGCTTGCGCGATTGCCAAAACGACCTTCGGTCTCACCGGTAGCCTCAAGCAGTTGACCTCTGAGCGCGATGTCAATTTCCTGCTCCGCGCGGATGACGGCAAAGGTTATGTGCTCAAATTCACCAATGAGATGGAACCGGAAGAGCAAACCGATTTCCAGACCAAGGCTCTGCTGCATCTGGAAAAAACGGCGCCATCCCTGCGCGTGCCACGGGCCGTGCCGACGCTTTCGGGAGAGCTGTGGCAGGAGCTGGAAAACGGCTCCCGTGCGCGGCTTCTAAGCTATGTTGAAGGAAGCCTCAGCTCAACGCTTCCCAAATCGCCCAATCTGGCAATTGCGGTTGCCACTGCGGGTGCGAAACTGGTCAATGCCCTTAAAGAGTTCGCGCATCCCGGAGCTGATCACTATCTGATCTGGGACATCAAGAATGCCGGAACCCTGCGCTCCATGTTGCCCCTTATCGAAGAGGCAGAACAGCGGGGACTGGTCGAAACGGTGATTGATGCATTTGATGAAAGAATAGCGCCACGTCTTGATAACTTGCCATGGCAGGTCATTCACGGAGATCTCAATCCGCAAAATCTGGTGGCCGAAGATGAGACTGATCTGGAAATCGGCGTGCTGGATTTTGGCGACATGGTGCGTTCGCCCCGCATTTGCGAACTGGCGATCGCTGCGGGCTATCAGCTCGACTTTTCCGATGTCGGAGCATCCCTCATACGGTTCCTTGCCCGCTGGCACAGCATTTGTCCTCTGACCCCTGCCGAGGTTGAGTTGTCTGCTGATTTTGTCGCAGCCCGCTTTGCCACTATCATCACGGTCGCCAATTGGCGTGCCCAACGTTATCCGGAAAACAGGGCCTATATCACGCGCAATCTGGCGTTGGCTTCCAATGGGATCAGGCATCTGACCAATCTGGATACAAATGGGCTCTATGAGGCTCTGGCTGATAGAGCCGAGGCCAAACCACACAAGGAGATGTCCTGATGCCGCAAGACCAGTCCATGGCGAATGCCTTCGTGCCGGGGCAGGCAATCCTGTCTGCGGGCGATGAAGCTCTTTTGCAACGCCGCACCGACACGCTTGGGCCAGCCTATCGCCTGTTTTATGAAGAGCCCTTCCATCCGGTGCGTGGGGAAGGGGTGTGGCTCTATGATGAAGAGGGCACAGCCTATCTTGACGCCTACAACAATGTTGCCTGTGTGGGCCATTGCCATCCGCGCGTGGTGGAAGCCATGGCCAGGCAGGCCTCTATGCTAACCACCCACACACGTTATTTGCAGAATAACATTGTCGATTTTGCAGAAGATTTTCTGGCGAGTTTTCCCGATCCCCTGTCTCACATCATGTTCACTTGCACAGGCTCGGAAGCCAACGACCTGGCACTGCGCATTGCCCGGGTAAAAACCGGCGGTACCGGCGTCATCGTGACGGAGAATGCCTACCACGGCGTCACCATCGCATTGGCAGCCATGTCTCCTTCTCTGGGCGCAGGCGCCCCCAAAGATGAAAATGTCTTCACCATTCCCGCCCCGACCGGTCAGCATGGCGAGCAGGAAGGCGAAATCATGCGTGCCAACGTGGAAAAGGCGCTTGCCACCATGGCAGAACGAGGCATCAAACCCGCAGCTCTCTATGTCGACACCATCTTTTCTTCCGACGGCATTTTCAGCCACCCCAAGGGTTTCCTCAAACCCGCGGTTGACGCCTTTCGGGCAGCCGGTGGGCTGTTTGTGGCCGACGAGGTGCAGCCCGGTTTTGCCCGCACGGGCGAGGAAATGTGGGGCTTCATTCGGCATGGTGTAGTGCCGGATATGGTCTCCATGGGCAAGCCAATGGGCAATGGCTATCCTGTTGCAGCATTGGTCGTGCGGCCTGATGTCGTGGCCGAGTTTGGTGAACGCACCCGCTATTTCAACACGTTCGGCGGCAACACCACGGCCATTGCCACGGCGCAGGCCGTTTGGGATATCATTCGTGATGAAGGTCTGCTGAATAAGACGCTAGAAACCGGTAGCGCCTTCCGTGCCGATCTGGAAAGTCTTGCCAGAGAAGGGGATGTCATTTGCGATATCCGCGGCAGTGGCTTGTTTATCGGTGTGCAGATTGCCGGAGATGATCCAAGGGGGCGGACTGCCCGCCTCGTCAATGCGCTGAAGAAAAAGCGCATTCTCATCAGTGCGTCCGGCCCGGGCGGTGATGTGCTCAAAATCCGCCCGCCGCTGGCATTTGGTGCCGATGCGCTTGACTTCTTCATGAGCGGATTGCGAGAGGCCATCAAGGATATCTAGCCTGAGGGGCGGTTTGCCCGTTCCCATTTCAATAAAAACGATAGTGCACAAGTACGCAGCTTCCATTGGAAAGAACCAGATATGAGTTCGAACGAGAGAAAAACCCTTTTGATTACCGGCGCCAGCCGTGGCATCGGTCACGCCACTGTAAAGCGCTTCTCTGATGCAGGGTGGCGGGTGCTCAGTTGTTCCCGACAGCCCTTTGATGAAAAATGCCCCTGGCCGATGGGCAAGGAGAACCACATTCAGGTGGACCTCAGTGACCTGGCAAGCATCGGCAGGGCAATCGGCGTCGTCAAGGAACGCCTGGAATCGGAAGGCGGTAGGCTGCATGCGCTGATCAACAATGCGGCCATCAGCCCTAAGGACGAAAATGGCCAGCGGCTCGATAGTCTCCGGACTCCGCCGCACTTGTGGCACACCGTTTTCACGGTCAATTTTGTTGCGCCCATCATGCTCGCAAACGGCTTGATCGAAGAGCTGCGTGCCGCGAAGGGCTCCATCGTCAATGTTACGTCCATTGCGGGCATGCGCGTGCATCCCTTTGCTGGCACGGCCTACGCAACGTCAAAGGCGGCGCTGTCTACATTGACCCGCGAAATGGCCGCCGATTTTGGTCCGCACGGTATTCGGGTGAACGCCATCGCACCGGGAGAAATCGACACCTCGATCCTGTCACCGGGCACCGAGAAGATGGTCGAGACCATTCCGCTGCGGCGTCTGGGCGAGCCTTCCGAGGTGGCTGAAACCGTCTTCTATCTGTGCTCGGATGCCAGCTCCTATGTTTCCGGCACCGAAATTCACGTCAATGGCGGCCAGCATGTCTGAATGAGCCATCCCTAATGTGCAGATTGTGTGCCCCGGCTTTCGCTACATGTTGCGAGGGTGGGGCACAGCTCCTTTCGGGCTGTTAATCAGGGGAAGGAACCGGGCCATGGCTGGAGAAGCACGGTCTTTTCGGTTATCGTTGGACAGATCCTCCCGGATTCAGTCTTATCTTCCTGATCGGAGTGTTCTCCTGCCTCATCGGGGCGAGCCCTGAGACCATGTGTCTTGAGCCCAGTCAGGTTGGCCTGCGCAAAGGCAAACCGCACACTTTTCGCCATGACGAACAAAGCTTCGCCGCGATGCCCGAAGGAGGCAGGACAGCACTCTGCTTGGAAGATAAAAAGCAAGGGACGTGGCGGCCTCGCCGCTCAATATGTGCCCAAAAGAGAGTACTGTGATGAACAAGAATAAACTGGTTGTTGTCGGCGTAGGCCATGTTGGCTCTTACGTGCTGGCAGACGCCATGAAGACAGGCCTGTTCGCCGAAATCGGCGTGATCGACATTCTGGAAAATGTTGCCTATGGCGAAGCGCTGGATCAGGCACAGGCAACGGCCCTGACCTATATGAACAATGTGGATGTCAAGGCTGGCGGCTATGAACAATGCGCTGATGCTGACGTGATTGTTGTGGCTGCTGGTCCGAGCGTTATTCCAGATCCGGATAACCCCAAGGCCGAACCTGATCGCACGCTTCTGACCAAGACCAACTGCGAGGTCATTCGCGAGGTGATGACGGGCATCACCAAATATACCAAGGACGCCATCGTCATCCTGATCACCAATCCGCTCGACACCATGGTGTATATTGCGGAAAACGAATTCGGATATCCCAAGGGCCGCGTTTTCGGAACCGGCACAATGCTGGATTCAGCCCGCTTGCGGAAGCTGATCGCCGACACCTATCAGGTCGATCCCAAGTCGATTTCCGGCTACATGATGGGTGAACATGGCAGCACTGCTTTTCCGGTGCTGAGCCATGTGACTGTGGGCGGCATTCCGTTTGATGCCATTGATGACTATCTGGCGCCCTCCAGCAATATTCAAGATCCGGATGTCGTGAAGACAAGCATTGTCTCAGCCGCCTATGAAGTGCTCAACGGCAAGGGCTGGACCAATGCTGGAGTTGCCCAATCTGCCATCACTATGGCAAAGGCTGTTTTGCTGGATGAGCGCAGCATCTATCCCGCATCAACCACGTTGCGCGGCCAATATGGTCATGATGGCGACGTGGCCCTCAGCATGCCGTGTGTCATCGGTCGGGAAGGGATCATCAAGCAATTGCCTGTTGATCTGAATGAATGGGAAAAGCAAAAGCTGCAGGAAACAATCGCTTTCATTCAGGCCACAATGGTGGATGCCAAAACGGGGCCGGACAAAGCGAAATAATCCGACCGATTTTTTAATAGAAAAAAGCATTGCGGACGGCGCGCCGTCCGTGATCGCCTGCGGGCAGCTGCTGGCTGAGCCCTTCAGTCGGCTGAACGCAGACGCAAATTGCCTGATTAGCGGCAGCAATGATCTGATTTAGCTGCTTGTGGCCTTGGAGGTGATATCCGTTGTATGCTCGGCCAGTTCCTTGCGCCAACGTCCAGCCTCAAAGGCTTTGCGCGCCAGATGCGCCTTGCGGCGATGCTGATAGGACCGGGCGGCGTGTCTGGTCAGATAATAAAAGATCAGCGCCACCGCGATGCCAACTGGCAAGGCACCCACGGCCATGATCTTTATTGTTGGCAGAATAGCCGAGAGCGACTGCGACAAGAGCCCATGCTGCAGTGCATGAATCTTGTGATGCATGATCGGCTGTCCCAGTATCATACAACCCGTGGAATAGGTCGCGCTCCAGATGAACGGAAATGTCAGCGGGTTGCCGACCGCAGTGCCAACTGCAGCAGCGAGCAGGTTTCCGCCGATCAAGAAGGCGATGGCCCACGCGATGAGAAAATGAAATCCCAGAAAAGGTGTGAAAGAGGTGAAGACACCAGCCGCAACCCCGGCCGCGATGGCATAGGGAGACCCTGTCAAGCGCAAGACCCGCTTGATATAATAGACGCCAGACCGTTTCCAGCTACGACGCGGCCACAGCAATACGCGCATGCGCTCGGCAAACTTGGGCTTGTTCTTTCGACCAAAAATCACGGTTTCCAGTCTCTTTCTTCTTTTTGTAAGACCGATGTGCCATCGAGCACCTTGCGCTGGTCCACCTTAAGCCAGCTCGCCCGCAACATAGCACATAAAGTCACTATTTTCTTTTAAAGACAAACACTAATTTCCAAGTGTTTCTCACCTCAAAGAAGGGGCATCCTTTATCCGAAGATATAAGATGTCTTATCGCGCCTGAAAAGGGCCATTTCGTGGCCGGTTTCCAGTGATTTTTCCAGTTAAGGGTTTAGGCCTCTCTTGGAATTGTTGCAATCCATTTTAAATAGGAGAAAGGCAAATGGTGAATAAATTTGTATCACTGAGATTATTTCTAGCCTAAAGGGCAGCTTAGCGGATAATCAGAGTGGATCTTTTCGGCATTTGCTATAAAGAACACGAGAAAGATCAAAACCGGGTGTAAGATTTTGGACTATTTCAACAAGGGGGAAGCGGAAAAACAGGCCGCTTTTGCCGCCAAAAGGGATCTGATATTCCGCCCGCTCGTTCGATTTCTGGCGCGCAAGGGAGTGACGCCCACTGCAATCAGCTTGGTTGGCGTCTTGTTCGCGTCCTTTGCTGTGGCTATGCCTGCTGCGCTTTGGGAGGTGGCTGCTGGTGGATTTCTGCTCTATGTCCTGATGGATGCGGTGGACGGACCATTGGCGCGGCAGACCCGAGCTGACAGTCATGGTGGCTCACTGGTTGATATCTTTGCAGATCAGTTTGGTGTGGTTCTGGTGGCGTTGGGCGCCATATGGTGGCTGGATGCCAGCATACTGGCCAACGTCATGTTTGCCTTCTTCTATAGCCACACAATCTATCTGATGGTGATCTGCAATTTGCTCTTAGTGCCCATGCCCTATGTGCTGAGGGTGAAATATCTCTATTTCATCGTCTATATCTGCTCGCTTTATGCCCAGAGCAATTTGCCAATCAACATATTTGCCATCATTTTTCTGGCCTACTATCTGGTCTATTTCGTCATTCTTTTCAGACAGGTGCTCAAGCGCAAGCCCTGAACAACACGGCCCGTGCTCAGGTGGCCCCTTGATAAAAACCCTGCCGATTAACGCTAATGTGTTAGTCAAAAGGCTGGCTTGTAAGCTTGCCTCTTGATACACTTATCAAGGAGGTCGGCCAGCATTTGGCCTGCGCGGAGAGGAGAGGCACTCCCATATGGGGTTGTATGAGCCAGACAAGAGCTTTGCGATTGATACGCATTTTCATGCGAACGTATTTCGGCGTCCTCATGCGAAGCGTCGCCGCATTGCCACTCAGCTTTCTCGCTATGCCGCGCATCTGGATGGGCTATGCTCGACCGAGCATGCCTATAAGCAGCCGCTGGAAGCCTATGACTTTCTGTGCGAGATGGTTGGGCATTACGAGCTTGACTTGACCACTGTGCCGGGCGTTGAGAATATCTCGCGCGAAGGGGTCGAGGTCATTCAGCTGTTTGAAAGCCGCGCCGCTCTGGTGAGTGCTCTCAAGGCGTTCCCGGCCTTCTCATGGTCCATTCATGATGCCGTAAGCCTGCAATCTCCTGACTGCGTGACCATTCTACCGCATCCGTTCTCGCCGAGCGGCACTGGTATCGTGAGCGGTATCGGGTTTGACAGGGCCTGCCAGTTGCTTTCGCATTTTGACTATATTGAAATATCCAATGGATCGTTTCTGGAAGTGCCGCTGGACGCGTTGCCGCGCACCAAATTCAAGGATCAGGTGGAAAAGACCACGCAATTCCCTGAGGAACTCATGCCGCTTGGCGTGGGGCGCAGTTATGGCTCTGATGCGCATCGTCCTCGGGACATCAATCTTTTCAGCTCTCTTGTCAAAGGGTATGACGAGAGTGTCTTTCAGGCTCTAACCATGCGGCAGGATCTCAAGCCGATCTTGCGGACGATTGCCGAATTCCGCGCCGTGGGCAAGATTTCGCGCAGCCTGTTGACTTCCAGCATCGAATATATGCAAAAGCAGGATTACAAGCTCACCAACAATGGCGACGGTACGCGTTCATCGCTTGCCAAGCGGGCTCGCAGCCGCATTCTTGGCTAAGCCACCGGCTGGGCCAGAGCGATCATGCCGGCCTGCTGCTTCCCACAAAAGAAAAGACCCGATGCCGAAACACCGAGCCTCTCCCCTCTGCTATCAGGCAGGCGGGGCGCTCTTAAGCGCCCCCACGAACTTCTGACCGTGCTTATTTTCTCTCTTTTTCAAGAGCTTCATTTATGCCCATGACGATCTCGTCAGCGGCTTCCTCGGCCGTCAGCTCGCCATAGGCGAACATTTCGATGGCGTCGCCAAAGGCTTCTTCCACTTTCGGATGGTCAAAATAGGCGGAAATGGCCGGACCCGACGCGTCCAGAACCAGATTGTGGGCCTTCAGAAGGATCGGCTCGATTGCGCCTTTGTCCATCAGATGCTTGAAGGCTACCTTGGAAGCAGGGATACCACGAGTGGTGCCCAGTATGTCAGTTGCACCCGTATCTGTCAGCAGGCAGTTGACGACTTCAGCTGCAGCTTTCGGGTTTTCCGAGTTTTTGGAAATTGAGAACAGCATGGAAGGTTTGCGGAAGACACCGTCGTTGGTGGCATCTGCATTCTTGAGAATCGGGGCTGGCACCAGCTCCTGACCTTCCTTCATCGGGTCTGCGATCTTGTGATAGGTGGTGTCCCACTGATAGGTCCCGGCAATGCGGCCGTCGGCCCATTTCGGATCTTCGTGCAGAGGCACGTTGGCACCGGCCGCTGCCACGGTTTTCCAAGGCACGATGACTTTTTCATCGGAGAATGTCTTGTACAAATTCAGGCCATCGACGAAATCTTCTTTGGTGAAGTTCAACGCCAGAGTGTCAGGGTCAATCATGGTGACACCCTTCTTCTGAACGATATAGGCGCGGATCAGGCCACGGGCGTCAAGACCATGGGACGTGAGGCCGGTCGCTTCATAAGGATAGTAGCCATCGCCCAGCTTTTCCTGGAAGACCTTGGCAGCAGCAAGCAGGTCATCCCAGCTTTTCGGTAGAGGCAGGCCAGCCTTGTCAAAGGTGGTTTTGTTGAACCAGGGTACACGACCGGTAATGGACAGCGGCAGGCCCTGCAAGTGTCCCTTTACGGAGGTGGCAGCGAGTTCGCTCTCGGACCACTGGGAAAGATCGATGATGTCTTTATAATCATTCAGATCAGCAAAGCCGGTGCCATCTTTGGTGAACAGGGGCAGCCAAGGCCAGTTGATCTGCATGATGTCGGCTTCGGTGCCACCGGCAAGCTGTACGGTGACTTTGGCCAGATGGCCATTCCAGCTGGTGAATTCCGGAGCAATGGTATGACCCAGCTTCTCGCCGCAATATTTCAGCGCTTCTTGCGTGGCTTCGTGGCGGCTGTTGCCTCCCCACCATGACATGCGCAAATCGGCAGCATTGGCAACGGAAAGACTGGTAGCGGCCATGAGTGTGGCCAAAATCGTCATCTTCAATTTCACAGGAACCTCCCTAAGATATACAAGTAAGATGTATTTCCAAAAGCCGGCTGACCCGAACTGGGGTCCTCGCAACCGGCATTGTCGTAACGCGAATGAACTGTCCTTGATGGCGCGACATATCCGGTTGATCCTCGTTTCACCCGTCGGATGATCTCAACCGTCCTCTCCTTGATACCCTGCCTGTTTCATGATCTGAATTCGATCAACAGGAGTGGTGTGCCTTGCCATATGCTTCCTCGGACAGGGCTGTGAGACGGGCTCCAACCCTTATTCAAATTCTTGATAAAATTATACAAAAGATCGGGGGCATTAACATGGACGAACCGGTAATTTCATGGGCCTGAAAATCTACGATTCTCTCCATGCGAGTTGGTCCGGAAGAGACCTGCCAGCGCGAATGCGTTCTCTATGAGGGAAGGGAGGTGCGTTTACTCTGACAGACTGGCCGTCATCTACTCTATGCGAATGTCCTCGGATGGAGGGGATCCAGTGGGACTGATCGCCACAGTCCGTACTTTTCGCAAGTGAAGGTCTTGTCAGATCTTAGAAAAAAAGCGCCACTTGGGAAAAGTGGCGCCTCAAGTTGTCAGTAGCACCGAGCTACATGAAACAAGTGAATACCTGGGGACATTGGTATCCAAATGTGTTTATTCATTGGGGTTATTGTTTGCTGCTTATCTGAATTCTGAACTTATGCTGTCTTCTGCTCCATGTTGTTGACAAAACCATTGTCGCTTTTAAGTAATTCATCAATTGCCATCCTTAAAAAATAGGACAACATGGGATTACCTATCGCATTTGAACCAAGCATGGCTCGTCTCAGATCGGTTTCAATCTCATTCTTGATTTGAGCCGATGAGTAGTGAAATTGCCCATCCATGCTAAAATCTCCTTTTTAGCCAAGCTCTTCAGCTCTAAGCCGCAACTTCAAGAGGGTCGTTATGAACCCCGTTTTTGTGGTAAAGCGTAGATGAGACCGCCAATTTTGTCCGCATAGCAGCAAGAACCGGCTCAGAAACTTCAAACACACCACAGCAAACAGGGCGTTTGCCATATCCGTCTGCGCGTCCCAACTCCTGAACCTTAACGCCAGCGCGGCGATAGACCAGCTTCATCTGGGGTTCGTAGTTGGACACCATGGTGTGAATGCCATGATCAAGTGCACATTCGCAAAGCGCAAGGAACAGCAGGCTGAATGCACGGCTGGCTTCCATCGAGGGATAGACCGCGTTGATGGCTTCCTGGTCGATACACATACGGGTGCCTTCCCAAATGCCCGGGGCAGAAAGGGAGACCTGATTGGGGAATGTTCTTCTGAAAACATCATAAAGAAGAGTAGGGCCAGTCGTCGGCATCAAACGCATAGAGCCATATAGCTCTGTGCGGTCATCGTTGCACCAAACCAGATATGCTGGCATTTTCTCATCATAAATATCGCGCTCATAGTCACCATCGACTGAAACATCCCAGTCGAGCTGGTCAGAGAAAACCTCTTTGCGCAGCTTGAACATACGGTCCATTAAAATCGGATATTTATGATATTCATGCGCTTCAATTGTCACAAACATCTATTAGCTCCATCGGCAAAACTGATGGCTCTACAATGTTTCAAAACCAATGAAGATGGAATTCGCATAAATGGATGAACACATATAGCTTCGCACATATGTGTTGATTTCATGCCTGGTGGCCCGTCGTGTGCGAGGGGGCTAGGCGCCGATCAAATGTAAGGTGATGGCCTTGGCAACGGCCTGAGACATGTTGGAACAATTGAGCTTGTAGCGGGCTGAACGCATATAGGTGCGTACGGTATGTTCAGAAATGCCCACAATGAGAGCTATCTCCTTGTAATCCTTGCCCTTTGCTGACCAATGCAGGATTTCCAGCTCCCGAGGACTCAGGACCGGCACAGGATCTTCATCGCCAAACAACTCGATGATGGCCTTTTTGTGCAGAACATGGGCAAGCTCCATCCAGTCCTGTCGGAATGATTTGACGAAGCCGGACCAGTTGGTCTCTCCCGCTCTGGAGTTCACCGACAACAAAGCCCGCCGTCCCACCTTATCGGTGATCGGGATAGAATAACCGTACTCTCCCATGCCGTGGACCTGAAATTCGGTCATCATTTCCATGGCTTCTTCAGTCGGTTCAATCTCTGACCAGTCGAACGGCAAGCTGCGTCTGAGGCCTTCTTTGACCACAGGGTCTATGGTGACATAGCTTCTGGTCAGGTAGATAGCGATCCAGTCCGGTGGGTAGGTCGTGCGTACAAAGGGCGCGTCGATCTGCATGTCCGCAGTCACGGTTTGTGCCATATGGTAGGTCACATGACCAAGGCGATAGCCGTCACGCAGTTCGAAAACTGCCTTCTCGACATTCTCGGCCTCTTTGATTTCTCTGAAGATGGTTTCGCGCAGCAGAAGAAATCTGTCGGAAGTTTCGCTCATGGTCCGCTCTCAATTGCTTTCCTAAGTAATCGCAAAATCGATTTATCCGCGCAAGTCCTCTCGTACATATGTGCGAGGTAACTATACAAATAGCAATCATTGAGAGTAAATTATTTTTAATGCACGATATACTTTAGCTATTCTCTGTATTTTTTGAATGCATCTATAGGTAGCATTGGAATTTGTGTGAAATTTTTGAGTTAATGCTCTCTTAACTGATAGAAAACAGCCTACAATGCGCTGAAATTAGCCATTATTTCATTCAAATGAGGCCATTCAGACCGTTAATGGGAAGGAAAGTGCTTGAGCGTAGTGAAAGCTTAAGAGACTGCTGCGCCAGGAATGTTCCTATGCCCCGATGTGCAAAAGGCCCCAGAGGTTGAAATCTGAAGCCTTTTGCAAGCGCATTACCGCTGAAAGGTAGAGTTGATCGCTTGATCGATGGCGCGTTTTACCTGTGAACAAACTCAAGAGAAGAGCATGGGCCGCAGAAAAACTCAGGCCCAGATGACTTCTGCATCCAGAGTTTCCGGCAAACGGGACCTCATCTTGCGCTGATGGCGCGATGTCAATAGCTCGATAAGCGATTCCAGAGGAACGGGTCGCGAATAGAGAAAGCCCTGATACTGATCGCAGTGGTTCATGCGCAACCAGGCCAATTGATCGATCGTTTCCACGCCTTCCGCAACGGCGGAAATACCGATCAGACGGCAGAGCGAGAGGATCAGATTGATCACCGAGCTCTGATCTTCGATCATATTGACGAAGGAGCGATCCACCTTCAGGCTGGAGATGGGATAGTCCTGAATATAGGCGAGGTTGGAATAGCCGGTACCGAAATCATCAACCGCGATGGAGAAACCTGCGCGGCACAGATCCATCAGAATGGCCTTGGCGTCAAACCCGACACCCATGAGCATGCTTTCGGTGATTTCGATTTCCAGTCTGTCATTCGGACAGCCTGTCTTGGCCAATCCTGCGGTTAGCCGATTGACAAAATCTGGCCGTTCAAACTGTTTTGGCGAAATGTTGATGGATATGGGAATGTCATAACCCATGTCCGCAAGCTTTCTCTGGTCCCGTCCGGCGCGATCGGCAATCCAGTCGCCAGCCCGATGGATCAGGCCTGTATCTTCCAGCGCTCCGATAAATTCTCCGGGAAATACCAGCCCCTTCTCTGGATGTTGCCAGCGCATGAGGGCCTCTGCACTGACAACCTTCTGAGTCTGGCAATCGACCCGAGGCTGATAGTAAAGGCAAAATTCCTTGTTCTCCACGGCGCGCGCAAGATCCTTCTCAAGCGCACGCTTGGCAAGGGCTGCGTGCTGCAGCGCTGGGCGGTAGAAACGGTAGGTGTTGCGGCCACTATCCTTGGCTTCATGCAAGGCAAGATCACAATGACGCAAAAGTGTCGGCAGATCCTTGCCATGTTCGGGGAACAGGGCGAGGCCGATACTGGCATTGGCGCTCAGAATATGATCACCCACGCGGCACTCAGCATTGATGGAGGCCAGAATCATCTGACAGCGGTTATCAAGGTCTGATGTCGACGCGTAGGGTTTGACGATGACAAACTCGTCGCCGCCAAGGCGAGCGATCTGTTCGGTTTCGCTCAGAGAAAGTTGCAGCAGGGAAGAAACATGCTTCAGCAGAGCATCCCCGGACGGGTGCCCCAGCGTTTCATTGATCGACTTGAAATGATCAAGGCCGATAACCATGAAGACAAGCCGTTCATTGTCGCGAAATGCGCCTTCGATCATATCCGGATAGTGGGAGTTGACATAGTTGCGGTTATGTAATCCGGTCAACATGTCATAATGGGCAAGATAGCGAACGCGGCTTTCCTTTTCCTTGAGTTCCGTCACGTCGGATTCGGTGAGAATGAAAGCAGGCTGTCCGGTCGGGCCATCAAAACAGGTCATGCCCGTGATTTCGTGCCAGCGTTTGCCGTCCTTTGTCTTGACTTCGCATATCTTGGAGATCGACCGACCCTTTTTGATATTGCGGATAAAACGATCATAATCGGACTTTTTGACAAAGCGCCCGCGCAAATTCAGCGACGCGTCGCCATAGGTTTCAAGCGCTGCCGGATTCTTGTAAAGAGACTGACCGCCCATATTGAAAAGCGAGATGCAAACCGGAATATGATTGAGCGCTTCTGCACTTCTAATCTGTTCTGGCACGCGATTGACGTCAGCTGTGGCCTCGAACCTCAGGCCAAACCGGCCGTCCGGCAGTTCATGGGCGCAAATGTGAATGTGGTACGGGCAGGGCTTGCCTTCCGGATAGAGCGTCCAAAGTTCGCGAAAGGACTGGCCGGACTTGCGGGATGCTTCCAGATATTGCTGCAAACGTTCGACAACGGTCGCGCTGATATCCGGGCTTAGGTCGCGGTTCATAAGCTCTTGGGTGCTCTCGGCCTGCCAAAGTTTGCAAGCAGAGTCATTTGCCCAAAGAAGACGCAAGGTTTCAATATCAAGAACCCACAAAGGGATAGACAGTTGCATTGCATCTGACGCACTGAATACTGCTTTCTCGGTAAATTTCTGGGGGACTCGAGTCATGAGTATTTTCCAACGGTTCTTTATTGTCTGCCTGCATCACCGTGTTTCAGTGATTGCGTTTTTATCTGCGCCCTATATTTGAAATCGAAGAGATCAAACACAGCATAGTTTGGGCGCGCCTCTACCCTCTATTGGTTGATGCAATTAAACGATATCATCAGTAAATAATAATTTAAGTTGCAATTGACAAATAACATATATCGAAAAACGAGAGGCTTTCTCTGCTTTTCCTCTTGGCTCAACCTGTAAAAACTATCAATAAATCAAATTGATCGCTTCTATGGTCATGGTTATCAAATTGATTATTTTATGCAGGCTTGCTTGAAAGGCCGCCTGATCCCTCTTTTCTTAAGAGAGCAGAAACTATAAATGGGAAATACACATTCAAAATGCCAGTTTAATCGTTTGAAGCCCGTCCCACGCCAAATATTCCACATTTACGGGATATCCAAACAGGGTCTCCCGCTTTCTGGCGCCAGGCAGGGCGCCATGGCGCAGATAAAAGCGACGCGCACCGTCATTGCCAATCAGGACGGAGAGACTGGCAGTCTGCTCGCCTCGCCCGGCCAACTGCGTCAATGCGGCCTCCAAAAGCTGCGAGCCGATGCCAAGGCCGGTGCATGATGGGCGACAATGAAGGTGATCAATAAAGGGGGAGGGGCGGCACCATACGGAAATGAAGCCGACAAGCGCCGCAGTTTCGGTGTTGATCGCCAACAGCACAAGATCCCGGGCGCTGGGTCTGCATTTCTTCCAACTGTCGGAGATATCTGCCGTCAGACGGTCGCGTATATAATGTGGAGGCAGAAAAGACCGATAGGCCACCGCCCAGCTCTCCGCCTGCAGCGCGGCGATGGCTGGAAAGTCTGAACGGACTGCTGGGCGAAGCGATATTTGTGGCTGCATTGAACGGGCCGTATCAAACTGGCAAACAGCAAAGCTTGCCTTTATGCCAACGCGTCGGATGATGCGCGGGGCGATTGGGCTTTCGCTTTTGTATCCGCTACCAATCTGGCTTCATTCTCTAGCTTGATACGCTGGAGTGCTTTTTGGCAGGCTTCGCTCGTTTGAGGCAGGTCGCGAGCAACTGTCTTGATCAACTCGCGGAACCACTTGTGTCGTGGAGAATGGCGATTGCGAATGTGCCAGACCATGAAAAACTCGCTCGGCGCCAGCTCAAGGGGAGGGTCAACCCATGCGAGGCCACGGAAGATCGAGTCTGCGAGGCGCGAAGGCGCTGTGGCCAGCATGTTGGTTCCGCGCACAACCATGGCGGCGGAAGAAAAGTTCGGTCCCAGATAGGATACGTTGCGAGAGCGCCCAACTTCGGCAAGGGCCTTGTCGACGGACGTGCTTTCGTTGCTATCCCATGAGAGGATCGCATGGTCGGCGCTGCAAAAATCATCCAACCCCTGTGGTGCTTCCCGCACGGTGGGGTCGTAATAGGTCAGCATGCGGTCTCCGCACAACTTGCTGACAACCAGATCAGTCGAGTCCTCCGGCGCATAGGGGCAGAGCTCCAGATCGGTGAAGCCCGTTTCGAGCGGATTCCGGATGGCCATGTTCAGTTGATAAGTCTTGAGCGAACAATGGGGGGCTTCCTGCTTGAGCCGTTCGAAAATTGCCGGCACCAGCAAGTCATGCTCATAGTCATTACAGACAATGGAAAAGCGGTCGCTGGAGTTCTGGGGGTCGAAAACGGCCTGACTATAAAGAGACTCGATGCCCTTAAGAACGGAATCGATATCGCCCATCATCGTCTCGACCCGCTCCGTTGGCACCATGGCGCGCCCTACCTTCAGAAACAGCGGGTCACCCAGCATGCTGCGCAGCCGGTCAAGAGAGTGGCTCACCGAAGACTGGGTCACCCCCAGAAGTCTGGCCGCCTCGGTTACGGAGCGGTGCTCATGGATCAGTTTGATCATGTAGAGCGAGCGTCCGTCGAGCGATAAGTAATCGATATTCTTCATCATAGCTATTAATATAATGCATTTGAAAACATTTTAACAATTCTTATTTTCGGCGAGATCAAACTAATCGTCTGTTTTTTTGACGTGGTGAGCCAATTTCAAGATTCCCATGATAATGGGCAAGAAAAAAAGGAAAATTATGAAAATGACCGATGTCCGCGAAGCGTCCGTCGTCGTCTTGTATCACAGCGGATACGGACATACTGAAGCTGTAGCCAAATCTGTTGCCAAAGGTGCCGAGGCCGTTGACGGCGTGTCGGTTCAGCAGATCAAGGCCGATGATGAAAACCTGAATTGGGAAGCACTGGCAGATGCGGACGCCATCATTTTCGGTAGCCCGACCTACATGGGTTCTGTTTCCGCACAATTCAAAACCTTCATGGATGCAAGCTCGAAAGTCTGGGCTTCCATGGGCTGGAAGGATAAACTGGCCGGTGGCTTTACCTGTTCTGCGTCGCAGTCTGGCGACAAGCTGAACACGCTGATCCAGCTTGCTGTGTTTTCCGCCCAGCATGGCATGCAGTGGATTTCTACCGGCACCCTGCCTGGCAATAATAGCTCTCAGGGATCCGTTGAAGATGTGAACCGTCTTGGCTCCACTCTGGGACTGATGGCGCAGGCCAATGCAGACCAGGGAGCTGATGTTGCGCCTCCGGCAGCAGACCATCGCACCGCCGAGCTTTATGGTGCTCGCATTGCAGAGGCTGCAAAGCGCTGGAATGGCCTTGCTGGCTAAGACGAAGCTTGACCAGCCAAAAGGCGAAAAATGAAAAGCAATCAAGCAGGGACGCCTCTGGCTCCCTGCTTTTTTCTTGTGATTGACGATTGGGGCAATTGAGATTGCCTCAAATCGGTTCTAAGCTGCGGCAGATTGGTGTGGCTTGGCACAATTACGAATAGGGCTGAAGCGGTAAGCTATGGCAGGAATTTATAAATTCAAAACCTCCCGGCTTGCTCATCGGGCGCTCTGGTTTGCCAGACTCTCCATTCCCGTGGCCATTCTGTCCTTTCTGCTCATGCGGTTTGGCGGTTTGCATCCTTCGATCGCTCTTTATTGTTTTGCAGCGTCGGTCTGTCTGGCGCTGTTGTCCATTCTGACAAGCTGGGTTGCTTTCCACGCCATCTGGTTTGATGGTCAAAAGGGAGGCCGGGCACTGTGGGGGGCATTTTTGCGCAGTCTGGTGGTGCTTTTGCCCTCGCTGGTTTTTGGCTATTTCTATTTCACGCTGCCGCCTTTTTCCGATCTTTCCACCAATCCACTCGATCCACCCGAATTTGTTGCTGCCTGGCAAATGCGGGGCGATTCCGACAATGCCTTGTCCGTGGCTTCGCTGGATATGCGAGAGCGGCAGGCGCTGGCTTATCCTGCTCTTAAAAGCCAAAGCTACGCACAGTCAGTCGCACTCATGCAATTGGCGGTAGCTGATGAATTGGCAAAGAATGAATGGCAGATATTGCGTGCGGAAGAACAGAAGGAAGAAGACGGTAGCGCATATTACGAAGCCTACACACGGTCCGTCTTTACCGGATTGCGCTATGTGGTGAGCATCCGCCTCAGTCCCGCCGGAGAAGATGAAACCAGACTTGATATGCGTTCCGCCTCACTGTGGGGCCCTCGCGACTTTGGCATGAATGCACGCAGAATTCTGGGCTTCATCGCAGGCATTGAAAGCCGCTTGGACACCAATGCGCAGCGCTATGAACTCAAGTTGGAAGAAATTGAACGATTGCGTCGCCTGCAAAGGGGGCCCATTCCTCGCCCCAAACCGGAGAATTTGGGTCAGAGCGCCACGGGCTAGTGGGCCCAAATCTCAAGACCTCTGACAGGATTACACCAACTGATAGCGGGCTGAAAGGGTCGCTTCTGCATCCATACACCGCACGATTCCCCGCGCTACGAGATATTCCATTTGTGCAAACATGGAGAGCGCTGCGGCCCCATGCAATGACGGATCAACATCTTTGTAAACTGTGGTGACCATGTCCGGGATGGTGTTCTCGCCGGCTTGAAGGCGTGCAATAAGGGCTTGCTCGCGCTTTTCCCGGTGAGATTTGAGACCGGCAAGGAAGGCATGCGGGTTGGTAATAACGCCACCATGTCCAGGCCAGTAGTGCCGATCCTGTCGCAGCATCAGCTTGCTGATGCTATGCATGTAAGACGCCATGGAGCCATCTGGCGGCGCGACGATTGAAGTCGACCAAGCCATGGCATGGTCGCCGCAAAATAAGCCGCTGTCATCCGTAAAGCCAAAGGCGAGATGATTGACCGTGTGCCCTGGTGTGTGCACCACTTCCAGCGCCCAGTCATCGCCCTGCACAAGATCTCCATCGCCCAAAAACCGATCGATGTCCAGATTGGCATCGCCTTCCGCATCGAGCGGATTGGCTTCATCCCTGTGAAGAGGGCGTGTGGGGCGATGGATACCTTCCGCATAGACAGGGGCACCACACCGTTCCTTGAGAAGACGGGCTCCGGGTGAATGGTCCGCATGGCTATGCGTAATGAGAATATGTGTGATCGTTTCTCCGGCTGTGGCTTGCATCAGGGCATCGATATGCTGCCGATCGGCCGGGCCTGGGTCGATGATCGCAACCTTTCCATGTCCAACAATATAGCTGTTGGTGCCCATGAAGGTGAAAGGGCCAGGGTTGTTGCAGGTCACACGCCTGACATCGGGGGCAAGCGTTACGGCTGTACCGTAAGCAGGAGAGAAATCCCTGTCGAATTTAAGGTCTGCCATTTATGAGATCCTGCTGGATGTGCTGCAAGCGGCTTGGCTGGTATGAGCCTACTTCGGCGCAAAGACAAAATATCAAGAATACCAAAGGTTTTCGGCCATCCCGACGTGTTTTAACACTTATATGACAGCCAGAGGATCGCATGCAAGAATAGGAAAAAAGAATAGTATAGAAGAAATGTTTTTGAGCAAATATGATTATTATGAAGTGTAAATGGATTCTTATACTCTAATCCTGTGGAAATTAGGGAATTGTGAAGTAACTTTCGTTGCAAGAAAGGCTTGCGTAACCCTTTGTTTGCTACGTTGAATTACATAGTTTTCCACGCATTAATGTCGAGAAATGGCTAAAAATATAGGTAAATCAATTAATTTCTACCGTTTAGTCAATATTAACCGGCTTTAAGTGAAACTAACCATGCTAATATTGCCTATTGAATAAATTGGGCAATATTGTCGGATTTGTACAGTATTACTATAGTAAAAAGGCTTCTGACCCATGTCTGTTGAGCAGTCAGTAACTGGTGTAGAAAGATTCTTTGGTGATGACGACATCATCGTCAGCAAGACCGATTTATCGGGGCGCCTGACTTATGCAAACAAGATATTCCTCGATATTTCCGGATACAAAGAAAAAGAAGTCCTGGGCAAACCGCATAATCTGATCCGCCATCCCTATATGCCAAGGACCATCTTCAAACTTCTCTGGGATTCCATCGAGAGCGGCCACGAGATCTTTGCATATGTCAATAATCGCTGTAAAAACGGCGATCACTACTGGGTTTATGCACATGTGACCCCCAGTTGGAACAATGAGGGCAAGGTCAGCGGGTTCCATTCCAATCGGCGAGTGCCAGATCAGGAAATACTTCAGAATCATGTGATCCCGCTCTATGAGAAGATACGCACCGCTGAGAAATCGGTTACCAACCGAAAGGATGGACTGAAAGCCGGCATGCAGGTCATCGATTCGCTTTTGGCTGAAAAGGGCCTTCAGTATGATGAGTTTATCGCAACTTTGGGGCAGAAAAAGAGGCGGGGCTACCGCTGATAGGTGAGAATATCATTATCAAGCGGTTTAATGTTCCGGAGGAGAAACCAGATGGTTTTTGTTAAGAAGTCCGCTTCCATCAGAAAGGCGATGGAGGTTTGTAAGGCGGTCGCAGATGGCGATTTTTCCGTGCGCATCACGAATATCGATGACAAGGGAGAAATGGGCCAGTTGATGCATGCGATCAATCAGATGATCGATCGCTCCGACGCTTACATCCGGGAATCAAAAGCCTGTTTGGACTATGTGTCGCGCAACCAGCATTTTCGCCTGATCGCTGAAAAAGGCATGGTGGGTGATTTTAAGCGTGCGGCTGAAAGTATCAACCGTGCAACATGGAAGATCAAGCAACGCCACGACCAGTTTGATGAAATGGGTACCAGATTCGAACATGAGCTGGACCACATCGTCGAAAGCATGACCGGCATGATTTCCAATCTGCAGGGGGCATCAAAGAAAGTGTCTACCGCCTCTCATGGCGCACAGGAACAATCTCTGATCGTGGCGTCCGGGGCCGAGCAGGCCTCAGCCAACATGCAGTCTGTTTCAGAAGCTGTCGAGCAGCTCACCGATGCCATCGCGGAAATCAACTCGCAGGTGGTCAATAGCAGTAGCATCGCACGTCAGTCTGTTGAGAAATCGCATGATATGAGTGGCGAGATCTCCAGTCTGGCAACAGCTTCCCAGCAGATCAGCGAAGTCGTCTCCCTTATTTCCGATATCGCCGCGCAAACCAACCTGCTGGCTCTGAACGCCACCATTGAGGCTGCGCGTGCCGGAGAAGCTGGCAAGGGCTTTGCCATTGTGGCGCAGGAAGTCAAGAATTTGTCAGCCCAGACCGCCGAGGCAACGGAGCAGATTTCGGGCCAGATCAGCGGGCTGCAACAGGCGACAGAACGCGCGGTGCGTGCGAATGATGATATCTCCAAGACGATTGAACGGGTGAGCGAAATTTCCACCGCCATTGCGGCCGCCGTCGAGCAGCAAAGTGCATCAACACGGGAAATTTCATCAAACATCGAAGAAGCCGCGGTCGGCACGCAGGATGTCAGCCGTGGTGTTTCCGAAGTCAAGGAAGCAACGACGATTACGGAAGAAACCGCCAAGGAAGTGCTGGCAGTTTCCGAAAATCTGGTTCAACAGGAAGGCAGTCTGGCCAACTTACGCGAAGAACTGGTTCGCTTCATGGGGGAAGTGCGCAAGGTGGGGTGAACCACCCTGTGACAATCTGCATGGATAGAAAGAAGGCGGCCCCATATCGGGAGCCGCCTTTATATTTTGAATCTTGTTCGTCTTGAGCACCAAAAGGGCTGCTCGCCGTTTCTCTTGAGATCAGGTGATCACATTGGGTTCTGTGCGGCCGATGCGTCCCTTCAGATCTGTCAGTTCCAACATGGATTCGACCAGCGGCTTGAGAGCCTGTTCCGGTGGCATGCTGTGGTTGCCGTGTGTGTCCACATATTGTTCCAGATAGACGCGCAAGGTGGCGCCGTCTGTGCCCGTACCGGATAGGCGGAAGACAACACGCGCATTGCCCTCAAACCAGACGCGAATGCCTTGACCACTGCTGACGGATCCATCCACTGGGTCATTATAAGAGAATTCGTCGGCATTCTTAATCGTGAGAGAGCCAAGTGTTTTACCAGCGAGTTTATCAAGTTGACCGCGCAGATCATCCATCAACTGGTTGGCTGCATCCATGGGGATGGCCTCATAGTCGTAGCGGCTGTAATAGTCGCGACCATATTTGGCCCAATGCCCTTCGAGAATGGTTTTTACCGGTTGACGGCGTTCGGCCAGAATATTGAGCCAGAGGAGAACGGCCCAAAGCCCGTCTTTCTCGCGCACATGGTTAGAGCCGGTGCCTGCGCTTTCCTCGCCGCAAATCGTAGCCATGTCAGCATCCAAAAGGTTGCCGAAGAATTTCCAGCCCGTTGGCGTTTCAAAACATTTGATGCCCTGCTTGGCCGCCACGCGGTCGCAAGCAGCACTGGTCGGCATGGAGCGTGCCACACCGGCAAGCCCATGCCGATAAGCCGGAGCCATATGGGCGTTTGCTGCCAGAACGGCAAGACTGTCAGATGGGGTGACATAGATGCCGCGCCCGACAATCATGTTGCGGTCGCCATCGCCATCGGACGCAGCGCCCAGACATGGGGCCTTTTCCGACATCATCAGATCCATCAGGCTTTTCGCCCAGACCGGGTTGGGGTCTGGATGTCCGCCGCCGAAATCTTCGCTCGGCTCGGCATTGAGCACGGTGCCTTCTGGCGCTCCGAGGGCACCCTCGAAAATGGCCTTGGCGTAAGGGCCGGTCACAGCATGCATTGCATCAAACACGATGGTGAAGCCGCCCGCAATCAGGTTGCGAATGGAAACGAAATCGAACAGAGAGGCCATCAAGTCCTTATAGTCCTTGACCGGATCAATGACATCGACGTCCATTTCGCCAAGCTTCTTGCTACCGATGGAGCCCAGATCGACCATTTCATTCTGCAGGATCTTGTAAGACGTCAACGAGCAGGTCTGCTCATAGATTGCCTCGGTGACATTTTCAGGAGCTGGGCCACCGTTGGACACATTATATTTGACCCCGAAATCGGCATCAATGCCGCCCGGATTGTGGCTGGCTGAAAGAATCAGGCCACCGTCTGTCTTGTATTTGCGAATGAGGTTGGATGCGGCTGGCGTGGAAAGCAGGCCATGCTGGCCAACGATCACCTTGGCTGCGCCATTGGCTGCGGCCATGCAAAGAATGACCTGAATTGCCCTGCGATTGAAATAACGTCCGTCACCGCCAACAACAAAGGTCTTGCCTTCAGCGCCACCAATAGCATTGAAAACGGATTGGATGAAGTTTTCAAGATAGCCGGGTTCCATGAAGACCCGTGTTTTCTTTCTGAGTCCAGATGTTCCCGGTTTCTGGCCTGAAATAGGTTCGCAGGAAATGGTCGATATTTTCATATTGAAGCCTCCAGGTCAAAGTTACCAGAACATTACTGGTGTATCTGACCAATAAACATAGACATGGATCAAATGCGGATAGCAAATCTGCATTTTCAAGTTTTGTGTCGTAAAAATGGACTCAGGTGATCTGTTTAACTATTTAATATAACGTCCTTTTTACGAAGTCCGAAAAATGGGTTGTTTTCAAAAGAATGAACACTTCTTTAGTCGAGAGTCTCAATGTTGCCCCTGATCGGCAATGATAGTTGCACGGTAGCACACATGCCCCCCGATTAAAAAGGTTGCCTGATTTTTGATTGGTCGCCTCAGGCAATAGAACCGAAACCAGCAGGCAACAGGGCGCACTAAAGTGCAACACTGTACCTTTGGCGGCTGAATAAGGGAAAGGGGAGTTTACGAGGATCCGTGGAACCGCAGCACACTCGACCTAAGTCAAAACAAACGGAAATATTGTTTTGTAGCTTGAAGACTATATATTATGCGGTATGGCGCTGTCTATGCAGTTATGCAAGGAATTCACACACGCGCGCGTCGACTGTTCAGCACAATGCCAATAGCAATAAAGGCAATGCCCACCAGATGATATTCCTGCAGGCGCTCGCCCAGCAGGAAGAAGGCGAGAATCGCCACCCAGACCGGCATCAGGTGAATGAATACACCCGCCTTTGAAGGGCCGATGAGGCCAACGCCCTTGTTCCAGCTGAAATAGGCCAGAAGCGAGGCAATGAATGTCACATAGACGATAGCGGCCAAATTCGTTGGCGTGATCGTAACTGGCTGATAGGTGAGGGTTTCCCAGATATAGAGCGGAAAGAGGATCGCCGCGCCGAGACCGGTAATCACCATCAGCATGACCAGCGGATCCAGCGTTACCGGGCGTAACTTGACCGTGATCGAATAAAGCGCCCAGACAATAGCTGCCCCGACCATCCAGATGTCGCCGACAGTGAATGTGAGATGGAACAGGGTTGTCAGCTCACCGGAGGTGATGACGAAGATGACTCCGAAAAAGGAGATCAGAATTCCGGCAATTTGCGCAAAGCCGAGTTTGTCCTTGAGGATGAATACCGAGAGTAATGCCATGATGGCAGGGCAGGTGGCCAGAATCAGCGTCGAGTTGATGGCCGTGGTGCTGTGCAGGGCCTGATATTGCAGCGGGTTGAAAGCGGCAATGCCCGTGGCGGACATGGCAAGTAACAGCTTCCAGTGTTTGCGTATGACCGGCCAGTTGGCGGGTAACTTGCGAGCGGTGAAAAACAAAAGAATGAGGCAGCAGAAGAACCAGCGCCAGAAGGACAAGCCAAGCGGAGGCAAATCGCCCCGAACGGCGCGCCCAATCACAACATTCCCACCCCAGCACAGGGTTGCAAGGGCCAAGGGAGCATAGGCGGCAATATTACTGTTTTTCATGAATTGTGCTTTTTATAAAAAAGGAAGACTGCAAGGAAGGATTTCTCCTTCGCATATTTTGATCTTGCGTGGAAGGAAAAAGACGCTCCATAGTGGGCCTGTTTTTCTCGTGATGGAAGTGACAAGGCGGCGCTTATGGGTATGAAAATCGGGATATTGATATTCGAGGATGTTGAAGAGCTCGATTTTGTCGGGCCGTGGGAGGTGTTCACCATGGCCAACGCCGTTCGCGTTGCTAGAGGTGAAGAGGCTCTCTTCGAAATGGCGCTCATCGCGCCAGATGCCGAGCCAGTCACTTGCGCCAAAGGCATGCGAGTGCTGCCGGACAAGACAATGGCCGAGACGGATGGGCTCGATGTGATTCTTGTGCCCGGCGGGCAGGGGACTCGACGCGAGGTGAATAATCCGGCCATTATCAACTGGATTGCAGAAATCGGTGAAGAGGCACAATGGGTAACCAGCGTATGCACCGGATCACTGCTGCTCACCGCCGCCGGTCTGACCAAGGGTAAGAAAATCACAACCCATCACGGCGCTTTAGATCTGGTCAAGGCGCGACCTGAGAAGCCTGATGTGCGTGGGGAATATCGCTATATCCGTGATGGCAATTTGGTGACCAGTGCTGGTGTGTCTGCCGGTATCGATATGAGCCTCTGGCTCGTGGGCTTGTGGTATGGCCCCGACTTTGCGCGCGCCGTGCAAAAGGCCATGCAATATGATCCGGTTCCGCCTTATTCGGCTCTGACCTGAGGGCTGTCGCTTTTGGGGCTGTGGTCCTCGGTAAAGGCACGCCTTTTGAGCCTTAGCGCCATAATGCCGAGCCGCATCGCCTCTTCCAGAATGAGAATGCCGTAGACGATATAGAGCGACAGCTCAAAGACATGGGTGCAGATGAGCAAGAGCGGCACTCCGAAGCCCCATTGCAGCCCGACCTGTACCCAGAACACCCATTTGGGCCGGTCTGTCGCACGCAATATGGCGCCGATGGTAACTGATGCCGTGCGCACCAGAACCAGCAAGCCTCCATAAGGGATCAGCAACAGGAAATTGATTCGAACCCAATCGGAGATATGCCAGGAGAGAGCGTCTGCGAGCAGCGTGACGCCAACAAACAACAGCGCAAGGCGTGGTGCCAGCAAGCGCAGGGCTGTCAGAATCGAACGGATCGCCTTGCGCAATTCCGGACTGCCTGGCTCCAGATCCGCGCAGGTAAGGGTGGCCGACATGGCAACCGCACGCCCGAGCACATTGGCAACGGATAACCACGGTGTCATCAGTGCCAGAGCCGCAAAGGTTAGATAGGGCTGTTGGGCAAATAGCAACTGATAGGCTTGGGCCCCCACAATGAGCGCGGCCACATTCAGCATGACCGGTATCAAAACCGAACGCGGCAGCAGTGCTTCACGGTCATAGTCTGTGCTCCCTGACGTTTCTGCTGGGCCCTTGTCCCGCAGTGCCACGCGCATGTCGCGTACTGTCAGCACTATCAGATAGATGAGACGCGCGCTTTGACTGACAAGGGTGGCGATGGCCGCTCCCTTGATTCCCAACTCAGGAGCACCGAACCAGCCGTAGATCAGAAGTGCATTGAGAATGACATTGAGCGGCAACTCGATGGCAAAGCCACGCAATTCGCGCGGTGCCTGTCGCCGTACATCGAAACTGATGGTCAAGAGATAGGCCGCAAAGCTGAGGGGAAGGGCATAAACCATGAGCGCAAGATAGCGCTTGGCGGCAAAGCCGATGCCGGACGTCGTTGCCAGCCAGTCAACAAGAAAATTGATGTTGAAGCGAAAGAGCAGAACCAGAATGATGCTGTGGCCAAGCCCCAGCGCCATCATGCGCAGGAGCCTCTTGTAATAGAGGTGCATATCCCCCGCACCAAAAGCGCGTGTCAGCAGAATCTGCGCGCCCGACCCCAGTCCGAACAAAAGCGCCATGAAGACGCCATACAGGCCCGCACACAGGCCAAGGCCTGCCAGCGTTTCATCGCCAATCGGCCCCACCATGTTGGCGTCAATCAGAATTGCCGAGGTGGAAAACAGCCCGGACAGAGACAGAAAACCCGCCAACTTGAGAATGGACGGCGTTTCGCGATCGAGCAAGGCAGACTTGGGCGAAGGGGTAGCTGACACGGGGATAATAAAATCTTCTATTTGCGAATGGTTGGCGTTGCGCGGACATTAGGCTAAATTGCCCGCAATGCCAATGAAGAAGACCCCAAATCCTGAAAGCGATTGCTCGTGTCCAATCTTGTAATTTCCAGCCCCTATCTGGGGATCGCCGTTCTTGTCATTTTCGTTCTGTCAGGCAAAGTTTTTCGCGATAACTGGAAAGCAGCCGGGCCACATTGGAAGCGCAACTGCTGGCTCTCGGGAATCGTGGCGACTTTCTGCTTTCTGGCACTGGCCTTCATTCCCTTTGTGCCTCACTGAAGGCCGGTTTCCTGCTATTTTATCTCTCGGTGGCCTGTCGTCTCGCATTGCATTAAAAGGCGCCACTCTGAGCATGTCATCCAGAATATACCTGCCCTCATTATGGTGCTGGTTTATGGCCCCAATTCATGAGTGGTAGGACTGCAGGCAGGATTGTATCCATTCTCGCGGGGATTAGGTTTGCGGCATAAACATGGATAAAAATCCAGCAAACCAGAAGAGACCTATCATGCCTCATATGACACTTAAAATCGCACAGACCTGTTCTGATGAGAAAAAGAAAGCATTTGTTGATCAGATGACCCGTACCATGAAAGAGCTTTTCGATGTTCCCGAAGAGCAGCTTTCTATCGACTTCCTTGAATTCACGCCATCAGACTGGGTCGATCGGGTCTATTATTATGACGTACAGCCCCGCGCCGGGGCTTTGCTCAAGGAACCGGGTTATGAAATTGTCTCTGCCTGAGTACAGGCGGACATCGTATAGGTCTGCCGGAGGGCAGATGTGAAAAAGGCACGCAAATTGCGTGCCTTTTTCACATAATGCTTGAAGTGCGGAGCTGATTTATTCCGCAGCGCTCATGGCCGCTTCGCGTTCGGCTTTTTCGCGGGCCGCTTTCTTGCGAGGGCATTCCCCATGCAGGCGCTCCTTGAGCGGGCTGTCCTTATCAACGGCGGAGCCACAGATCAGGCAATGATCCGCATCGGAAATTGCGTTGAGGCCGCCACAGGAGCCGGCAATCGGTTTGCGCTTGAACATGACGCCAATGGACATGCCAACAACAATTACCAAAAAGGCTCCAAATACGATAAGATAGGTTGCCATCTAAATACCCTCCGTGCCACCCGGCTCACCTGAGCACGGGGCAGGTTGTTGATCATTTTTTCGCCGCCATCAGAGCATCAAAGGCCTTGCTGCTCGATGTCACAAATCCGCTTTCTTCGCGGCGAATGAAATAGGCCGGAATGTCCAACTTGTCAGCCAGAGCGCGACCGTCCTTCTCGCCTAGCACCAAAAGCGCCGTTGCCATTCCGTCGGCGCGCATGCCATCTGGAGCCAGCACAGTGACCGAAGCGAGATTGTGCGTAACCGGTCTCCCGGTTAGCGGGTCGATGATGTGAGACATGCGCTGCCCCTCATCATTGAAGTAGAAATTGCGATAGTCCCCCGACGTTGCGATACCCATATCGCTAACGGGAAGAACAAGTTGCACGGACCGTCCGGCTTCGTCAGGCTTTTCAATGCCGATCTGCCAAGGCTCGCCCATGCTGTTAAGGCCATGAACCATAAGGTCACCGCCTATCTCTACGAGATAATTCTTAATGCCATGCTTCGCAAGAGTGCGCCCGATCAAATCTGCGCTATATCCCTTGGCAATTGCGCCCAGCGTGATGGTTACACCCGGTTTGTTCTTGCGCACCATCGGCGGATCGGATTTGACATCCAGAAGGGTGCTCTGGCCGACGTCAGCCATGGCAGCTCTGATTTGTGCATCCGTTGGCGGGTTGTCATTATCCTCCGGACCGAAGCCCCAAAGATCGACAAGTGGCGAAACCGTAATATCGAATCGCCCCCCACTCAATTCGTGAATGGTCTGAGCTTCCTGCAAAACTTCATGAAAACTGTCAGAAGTACTTAGCCAGTCAGTCGAAGAACTGATGTTAAAGATGGAGATTTCCGACTCGTCTTTCCAGTTCGACATTGCCTCGTTGGCGGCGTCCAGTGTTGCCTTTATGTCATAATAAAGGGCCTCTTCGTCCACTTTTCCGCGCGCATGCAGAGCCTTGATGGTGTAACTGGTGCCCATCGTGTTGCCACGAAGCAGATATTCGTCAGTTTGTTCGGAAAAAAGATCACATCCGGCAAGAGCGAATAGACCAATAACAACGGGGATGAGACGGAAAAACAAGCGCAATGGAGGGCCTCAATGCAGGTAAAACGTGCTGCAGACGCTGGGACTGAACTTCTGGTTCCGCCTAAATAAGCGGCATGTGGCGTTAGTTGGGCTCTTCTTTGACTGAAGTCAAGGTCTTTTTAATCACTTTGCAGGATTAGAATGGTGACGATCGGGGGAAATTTATTTCATTTTATCCATTCAAATTGCTACCAATGGCAAAAGCCAACCATCTGGGCGCAAATTAACTTGAATTGTTTGATTTCCCTCGTTAGCAAAGGGGTGGTGTTGTTAGGACAACACCGTATGTTGGCGCGAGGGGCGCCGGAAAAACTCATTCAGTCAAGGTATGCTATGAAGCTAAAAAAAGGATTGGATCTGCCGATAACAGGCGCTCCTGTCCAGACCATTCATGAGGGGCCAAAGATAACGAAGGTGGCTGTGAATGGTCGGGACTTCATCGGCCTGAAGCCCAAGATGCTGGTCGCGGAAGGAGACAAGGTCAAGAAGGGGCAACCGCTCTTCTTGCACAAAGCTTCCGAAGACGTGGTCTATGTGGCTCCAGGAGGCGGAACCGTTACGGCAATCAATCGTGGTGCACGGCGAGTGCTTGAGACCATTGTGATTGCACTGGATGAGGTGGAAGAAGAGATCACCTTCGAGTCGACTCCTGCAGAACAGTTGAGCGCCCTCCCGCGCGAAAATGTCCAGAAGCGTCTCTATGAAAGTGGGCAGTGGACCTATCTCAAGACAAGGCCATTCTCCTATGTGCCTGAACAAGGGACAGTCCCGCATTCCATCTTTGTCACAGCAATGGACACCAACCCGCTTGCTGCCGATCCTGCCGTAATCATCGGCGAGAATGCAGCAGCCTTCAGCGCTGGTGTCGATGTTCTGTCCAATCTGACAGACGGTCACGTTTATGTTTGCCATGCTCCGGACGATAAAATGCCCGGCGTAACCTCTGAGAAGGTCGTCTTCGAATCCTTCGCAGGTCCGCATCCGGCCGGTCTGGCTGGTACGCACATTCACTTTCTCGATCCCGTGAATGCTGAAAAGACCGTGTGGTCTATCGGTTACGCAGATGTGATCGCCATCGGCAATCTTTTCACGACAGGTAAGATCGACACCGACCGTACCATCGCGCTTTGTGGTCCTCTGGCCAGCAACCCGCGGCTGGTCAAGACACGAGTCGGTGCTTCCACTGACGAACTGACGGCTGGCGAAATCGAAATCGGCATCAATTGCCGCGTCGTTTCCGGTTCCATTCTTTCGGGGACGAACGCTGAAGACCAGTTCGCCTTCCTCTCCCGCTCGGCAACCCAGCTGACATTGATGGAAGAAGACACCAAACAGCGCATTCTGGGGTGGGGCTATCCTTCCAACAACTATTGGTCCTTCACCAACGTTCACCTTTCCTCGCTGCTTGGCGCGGGCAAGAAATTTGCCTTCGGAACCAACCAGCGCGGTGGACGGCGTGCCATGGTGCCATTCGGCAGCTATGAGCAGGTTGTACCTCTGGACATTCTGCCAACCCAGTTGCTCAAGGCGCTGCTGACGCTGGATACCGATCTCGCCCAGAATTTGGGGGCTTTGGAGCTGGAGGAAGAAGATCTGGCCCTTTGCACCTTCATCTGTCACTCGAAATATGAGTATGGCGAAGCTCTGCGAGCCAATCTCTTCAAAATCGAAAAAGAGGGCTAAGCCTTGGGTCTGCGCAATTTCTTCGACAGCATCGAGCCGCATTTCCATAAAGGCGGCAAGCTGGAACGGTATTTCGCCCTTTACGAAATGGTGGAATCCTTCATCTACACGCCAAAGATGGTCACACGCGCCGCGCCACATGCGCGCGACGATATCGACCTGAAGCGTGTTATGTCTTATGTGGTTATCGCCACATTCCCCTGTGTTCTGATGGCTCTTTATAATACAGGCTATCAAACCAACTCAGCCATCGCCAGCATGGGGCTGACCGAGGTCGCCGGCTGGCGCGCCTGGATCATCAACCTTCTGGGCATTGGCTTCGATCCGAACAGCATCTTAGCCAACCTGGTGCATGGGCTGCTCTACTTCCTGCCGATCTATATTTTCACGCTTGCCGCAGGTGGCATAGTGGAAGTGATCTTCGCCATCGTGCGTGGTCATGAGATCAACGAAGGCTTCTTCGTGACCTCCATGCTCTACGCTCTGATCGTTCCTGCCTCTACCCCACTCTGGATGGTCTCTCTGGGTATCATCTTCGGTGTGTTGATGGGTAAGGAAGTGTTCGGCGGCACCGGCAAGAACTTCCTCAACCCGGCTCTGGTCGGTCGTGCCTTCCTCTATTTCGCCTATCCGGCAGCAATGTCCGGTGATGCGATCTGGACCCCGGTCGACGGCTTCACCGGCGCTACTGCTCTGGGTGCAACTGCACTGCACGGAACTCAGGCGCTGGCCGATATGGGCCTATCCTGGTGGGATGCCTTCTTCGGCATCATGCAGGGTTCTATGGGTGAAACCTCCGCTCTGGCCTGCCTGATCGGCGGCATTGTGTTGGTCTACACCCGCATCGCAAACTGGCGTCTGATCGCTGGCTGTGTTGCCGGTACCGTCGGCTTCTCGCTGGTGCTCAATCTGATTGGTTCTGACACCAACCCGATGTTCGGTATGCCATTCTGGTGGCACATGGTTCTTGGCGGTTGGGCATTCGGTCTGGTCTTCATGGTCACCGAGCCCGTGTCTGCTGCTCAAACCAATGCCGGTCGCTTCTGGTACGGTGTTTTGATCGGCTTCATGGTCATCATGATCCGCGTCGTCAATCCGGCTTTCCCGGAAGGAATGATGCTCGCGATCCTGTTCGGCAATATCTTTGCGCCGCTCATCGACTATTTCGTTGTGCGCGCCAACATCAAGCGGAGGGCTGCTCGCAATGCCTGAGGCAACGGATAAGAAACTTGGTCCTTGGGGACGTTTTCTGGCGATGCCAGCGGACAATCCCGTCAAGACGGTTATCGTGGCCGTCGCCCTGTGTCTGTTCTGTTCCATGATCGTGTCAGCTGCAGCCGTGGCTCTCAGACCGGTACAGGAGCAGAACAAGGTTCTGGACAAACGCCGCAATATTTTGCAGGTGGCTGGCCTGTTTGAACCTGGTGTCAACGTCAATGAGGTTTTCAACGAAAAAGTTGAACCGCGTCTCGTTGATATCGAAACCGGCACCTTCTCTGATGCCGCTGATCCAACCACTTACGATCAGCGTGAAGCAGCCAACGATCCTGCTCGGTCAATTGATCTACAGAATGACCCTGCCGGCATCGGTCGTCAGGCCAAACTGGCGTCTGTCTACCTGATCCGCAACGATGCTGGTGACATCGACAAGATCATCCTTCCGGTCCATGGCTATGGCCTGTGGTCCACGATGTTTGGTTTTGTTGCTCTGAAAGCTGATGGCAATGAAGTTGCTGGCTTCCAGTTCTACGAACAGGGTGAAACTCCAGGCCTTGGTGCCGAGGTCGACAACCCACGCTGGCGTGCCCAGTGGCCGGGTAAGAAGATCTATGGTGAAGATGGCAATGTTGAAATTGCTGTCACCAAGACCCCTGCGACCCCTGCGACGCAGGATTACCATATCGACAGTCTGGCCGGTGCTACGCTGACCAGCCGAGGCGTTGACAACCTCATCCATTTCTGGATGGGCGAACAAGGCTTCAAGCGCTTCCTTGATAATCTCAAAGAAGGGACGGTCTAATGTCTGTGCACAAAAATAGCATGTTGGTCGACCCGTTGGTCGATAACAACCCGATCACTTTGCAGGTTCTGGGCATCTGTTCAGCTCTTGCTGTGACCTCATCCCTCAAAGTGGCGTTCGTGATGGCCATTTCGGTGACGCTGGTGACGGCGTTCTCCAACCTGTTCATCTCGCTCATCCGCAACCATATTCCAAACAACATCCGTATCATCGCGCAGATGGTGATCATTGCTTCCCTCGTGATCCTCGTGGATCAGGTGCTCAAGGCCTATGCCTTCGAGATCTCCAAGACCCTCTCGGTCTTCGTTGGTCTGATCATTACCAACTGCATCGTGATGGGCCGCGCTGAAGCCTACGCCATGAAGAATCCGCCGCTAGCAAGCTTGCTCGACGGTATCGGCAACGGTCTTGGCTACTCGCTCATTCTGATGCTGGTCGGCGTTGTGCGTGAGTTGTTCGGCTCAGGCTCCCTGTTCGGTATTACCATCCTCAAAACCGTGAACAACGGTGGCTGGTATGTGCCAAACGGTATGCTGCTTCTGCCGCCAAGTGCCTTTTTCATTATCGGTCTGATCATCTGGGCATTCCGTACCTGGAAACCGGATCAGGTTGAGGCGCGTGACTTCTCAATCATCGAACAAGAGGGAGGCCACTAATTATGGAAGGTCTAATTTCTCTTGCGGTAAAGGCGATCTTTATTGAGAACCTTGCGCTTTCCTTCTTTCTTGGCATGTGTACATTCCTTGCCGTGTCCAAGAAGGTTGAAACCGCAATCGGTCTCGGGATCTCCGTGACGGTTGTTCAGGCCATTACCGTGCCTGCCAACAACCTGATCCTGCATTTCTTCCTGGCAGACGGCGCCCTTTCCTGGCTCGGCCTTGGCGATGTGGATCTGACCTTCATCGGTCTGATCTCCTACATCGGCGTGATTGCCGCCATGGTGCAGATTCTGGAAATGATCCTCGATCGCTTCTTCCCCGCTCTTTACAACGCACTGGGTATCTTCCTGCCGCTCATCACTGTGAACTGCGCCATCCTTGGTGGTTCTTTGTTCATGGTGGAACGCGACTATACCTTCGTGGAAAGCTCCGTTTACGGTGTTTCCTCCGGCCTTGGCTGGGCGTTGGCCATCACTGCGATGGCTGGTGTACGCGAGAAGCTCAAATATTCCGATGTGCCTGCCGGTTTGCAGGGCCTCGGTGTCACATTCATCACCGCAGGTTTGATGGCCATGGGCTTCATGGCTTTCTCCGGCGTGAAGCTGTAAGGGAGGCTATAAGATGGAAGAGTTTGCCCTTGGCATCACGTTCTTTGTTCTCATCGTTCTGGCGTTGGTGGCCCTCATTCTGTTTGCGCGGAGCCGACTGGTTTCCTCAGGCAATGTGAACATCACCATCAATGGTGAAAGAACCATTTCTGTTCCCGCTGGCGGCAAGTTGCTTGGCGCTCTGGCTGGCGAAAAGATCTTTGTTGCATCCGCCTGTGGTGGCGGTGGTACCTGTGCGCAGTGTCGCTGTAAGGTCTTCGAAGGCGGCGGGTCCATCCTGGCAACCGAAGAAGCCCACATCACCAAGCGTGAGGCAAAGGAAGGCGATCGCCTTTCCTGCCAAGTCGCTGTGAAGCAGGACATGAAAATTCAGGTGCCTGAAGAAGTCTTCGGTGTGAAGAAATGGGAATGCACGGTTAAATCAAACGACAACGTGGCCACGTTCATTAAGGAACTTGTCCTGCAGTTGCCCGCTGATGAGCATGTGAATTTCCGCGCTGGTGGCTATATTCAGATTGAAGCGCCGGCTCATGAGGTCGCTTACAAGGACTTCGTCGTTGCAGAGGAATATCGCGAAGATTGGGACAAATTCAATCTCTGGCAATATGTCTCCAAGGTTGAAGAGCCGATCGAGCGCGCCTATTCCATGGCCAACTATCCTGAAGAAAAAGGCATCATCATGCTCAACGTGCGTGTCGCCAGTCCCCCTCCGGGCCAGCCGAACGTACCTCCGGGCCAGATGTCATCCTTCATCTTCAACCTCCAGCCAGGTGACAAGGTCAATATTTCCGGTCCGTTTGGTGAGTTCTTCGCTCGCGATACGGAAAAAGAAATGGTCTTCATTGGTGGTGGTGCCGGTATGGCTCCGATGCGCTCGCACATCTTCGATCAGCTCAAGCGCCTCGATACCAAACGGAAGATTACCTTCTGGTATGGTGCTCGCTCCAAGCGCGAAATGTTCTATGTAGAAGATTTCGACAAGCTGGCCGAAGAACATCCGAACTTCACTTGGCATGTTGCCTTGTCTGATGCCTTGCCCGAGGATGATTGGGACGGTTACACCGGCTTCATTCATAATGTGCTGTATGAACAGTATCTGCGTGACCATGAAGCTCCGGAAGACTGCGAATATTACATGTGCGGTCCTCCTATCATGAACCAGTCCGTGATCAACATGCTGCTTGATCTGGGCGTTGATCGCGAAGACATCATGCTCGATGACTTTGGTGGTTAAACCTGAGTGACCAGAAGCAAGAATAATGAAAAGGCCGGAGCAACCTCGCTCCGGCCTTTTTGTTGTTCGCTATGTTTGCCGAGAAATCAGGCGAGCGGGAAGGATGAAGGCGGAAGCCAATCTAGTCCTGGGTGAAGCGCAGATAGCCGGCAATATGTGATGCACCGTCATTGTCCTTGGGGTGATTGACCCCGTCAAAAACGACGATTTCTTCAAAATCAAACGGGCTGACGCCTTCAATGCAAGCGACATTGATGCCATATTCATTCGGGCTAGAGCGGCGCTTGTGATGGGTATAGATACCGCATTTGGAGCAGAAATAATGCTCGGCGGTCATCGTGCCGAATTGATACTTGGTCAGCATCTCCTCGCCTTTGAGAAACTCGATACCATCCAATGGTGTTGAAACTGCCGCGGCGCCCCTCATCCGGCAGATGGAACATGTGCAGCGTCTCGGCGGCTTGTCATTTTCCGATATCGTGACACGAAATTGTACGGAACCGCAATGACAGGCGGCATTATAGCTGTGCCCTGGCTTTATCAAGTCAAGTCTCCTTATGCATGGCGTGAGGACGCAAGTGTGCCGCCAATCACAGCCCTTGGCAAGAAGCGCATCCATAGGGCGCGGTTGATCAGACTATGGTAGGCGCCAACAGAGTGCCTTCCAAGGCTCGGACAGCGCCCGTGTAAGGGGATCAAAGTCTTGCAGTTACGTCTCTTTTGGAGAAAGTCCGAATACAAAATGCAACTATAAATATAGTCTTGATTGATTATGCAAGAATTAATATATTTTTTGGACTAAAATATTTTATGCGTGGCTCATATGGGCGCAGAGGGTGGTCAAGACAACGCACATGCGCGTTGAGAGCGCCAGGGTTGCGATTGTTTCAGGCGGAGGATGTGTAGGGAGCGTGCCAAAAAGTGGATACCTTGCGATCAAGGGTTATATTTCGACTATGATCCGCAGTAAAGAATGGCCCCCGGGCCATTTGCTGCCAACAGAAACAGAGCTGGCTGCGCAATTCGATTGCGCCAGAGCAACCGTCAACCGCGCATTGGGGGAATTGGCCGAAGAACAGATTATTGACCGAAGGCGCAAGGCGGGCAGCCGCGTGCGCGATGGTCGCGAACGGATGGCCAATCTGAAAATCCAGTTTCCGTGTCGCGAAATCGAGGCGATGGGAAAGGATCATCGCTATGTTTCCCTTAAGAGGGAAATGTGTGCACTCCCAATGCTCCTGCAAAATATTGGAGAGACAAGGCTGGAAGATCAGTGCTTGCGGACAGAGGGGGTTCACTATGCCAGTGAGACCCCTTTTCAATTTGAGCGAAGCTGGTTCCGCAGAAATGCCTTTCCCGAACTGTTCCAAGAAGGAGGCAAGGTCAAAGCTCCCTGCATCACGTTACTGGAAAAGAATCCTTTTTATCACGGCAGTTTGTGTGTTTCCGCATCGAAAGCCAATCACATAGAAGCGCGCCATCTGGGGATCAAGGTAGGGGAGCCTCTGATCAATAAAGAATATATTCTGACAGATGGGCTGGAAGGAACGCCCGTTGCTGTCATGCAAATCAGATACAAGCCTGACTATAGCATTTCATGCATATTCTAGTGCGCTGCAACATGCTTAGGATTAGAGACTAGCCGACTTTTCGCGCGCAATCACATGTTCAATGGCTTGCATCAGGATTGGAAAATCATAAGAAACAGCACCTGTACGGACCCTGTCGCGGCCGATGCTATAGGCGAGAAGCTGCGTGTCCAATGCCGCAAAAGCTGGTTCTTCGTCCATTGTGCATGGGCTTGGTGAGATTGCTTCAGCATCCAGCGCTATGGCACGCGCCACTTCAATAAGCTCAGGGTCTTGATCTACGCCAACCATCATATTCTCCTACTTTTGTAGAAGATACTTACTGATTTTTACGGAGGTGGGCATCCGTAAATTATCGTATTTCCTAATTTTTGCACTGCAAAATAGCCATGTGTGAATGAATTGGAATTGCCTGTTCCCTGATTGGCGCACCATGTCTCTGCATTCGGGAAGGTTGACGGCGAGCCCGCCACAAGATAGGCCCATGATCCATGCGGCTCAGGATGAGCCTATCGCCAGAAAAGAAGCGAGGCGGGCGCACCATGCCTCAGCATTCGGGAAGATTGACGGCAAGCCCGCCGAGCGACGTTTCCTTGTATTTCTCATCCATGTCGCGACCGGTTTCCCTCAGAGTGCGGATGCAATTGTCGAGCGGCATGAAGTGGGAACCATCACCATATAGAGCGAGGGAAGCCGCTGACACGGCCTTGATGGCGCCAAGGCCATTACGCTCGATACAGGGCACTTGAACCAGTCCTTTGACCGGATCACATGTCATGCCCAAATGATGCTCCAGAGCGATTTCTGCTGCATTCTCAATCTGCTCATTGCTGCCGCCTAGAGCTGCGCATAGTCCGCCGGCCGCCATGGCCGCTGCGGAACCGACTTCGGCCTGACAGCCCGCCTCAGCTCCCGATATGGACGCATTATGCTTGATGAGGCCACCAATCGCCGCGGCAGTCAAAAGGAAGGTTGTGATGCCCGCATCATTGGAGCCGGGGCAGTGGTCGCGATAGTAACGTAAAACGGAAGGCACCACGCCCGCTGCGCCGTTGGTCGGGGCCGTGACCACACGCCCGCCTGCTGCATTCTCCTCGTTAACTGCCATCGCGTAGCAACTCAGCCAGTCATTCACCTGATGCGGCATCGGCATATTGTCGCCATGGGCGCCGGTGAGCTGCTGATGGATGTGCTTGGCGCGCCGCTTGACCTTGAGGCCACCGGGCAGAATGCCATCTTTGGCCAGTCCTCTATCGATGGAAGAGAGCATCGCCTGCCAAATGCCGGTAATGCCTGCGTCAAGCTCCTGCCGCGACAGGCTGATTTCCTCATTGGCGCGCTTCATGGCGGCAATGGAAAGGCCGGAGCGCTGCCCCATGGCCAGCATCTCAGCAGCCGAGCCGAAGGGGTAGGGGAACCCTGCTGCTTCCTGTGCCTGATGAAGCGCGTCGGGCTTGTGGCTGATTTTCTCTTCCATTTCGCTGGCTGTCACGATGAAACCACCGCCGATGGAATAATAGGTGACGCTGGCCAGCTGTCGATTGCCTTCGCCATAGGCGAACAGCTTCATGCCATTGGCGTGACCGGGAAGCGATGGGCCATAATCGAAGATGAGGTCTTCATCCGGATTGAAGCGCAGCCGCGGGAACCCTTCTGGTTCGATGAATTTCTCCTCGCGTACCCGTTCTTCCTGAGCTTCGGCTTTGTCCGGATCAAGCCGGTCTGGCGCAAAGCCCAGAAGCCCGAGGATAATCGCGCGGTCTGTCGCATGGCCCTTGCCGGTAAAGGCCAGCGAGCCATGCAGCGAACAGCTTATGCGACGGACGTCTCCAGCATCGACACCCATGAAGCGTCCCGCTCGCAAATCATCCATGAACCGCAAGGCCGCATTCATCGGCCCCATGGTGTGGGACGATGAAGGACCAATGCCGATCTTGAAGATGTCGAAGATGGAGAGGAACATGGGCGCTCACTCAATGAGAGGTGCTGCGGATCACTCCGCAGCTTCGTCTTCCTCATAGGCATCCACCGGTGGGCAGGTGCAGATGAGGTGGCGGTCACCATAAACATTGTCGACGCGGTTAACCGGCGGCCAGTATTTATCCACTTCGAAGGCCCCCGCCGGGAAGCATCCCTGTTTGCGAGAGTAGGGGCGGTCCCACTCGCCGACAAGATCGCGCACGGTATGTGGGGCATTTTTCAGCGGATTATTCTCCGCGTCGATTTTCCCGTCTTCAATATCCTGTGCTTCGCGGCGAATGTCGAGCATGGCATTGATGAAGCGATCAAGCTCGGCCTTGGGCTCGGATTCCGTTGGCTCGACCATCAGCGTGCCCGGAACCGGGAAGCTCATGGTGGGGGCATGGAAGCCATTGTCCATCAGGCGCTTGGCGATGTCATCCACGGTTACGCCGCAGCTATCCTTGAGCGGGCGGGTTTCCAGAATACATTCGTGGGCCACAAGGCCGGCCTTGGAAGCATAAAGGGTATCATAGGCGCCCTTGAGGCTGGCCGCGATATAGTTGGCGTTGAGGATAGCCACCTTGGTGGATTGGGTTAGGCCAGCTCCGCCCATCAACAGGCAATAGGCCCAGCTGACTGGCAGAATGGAAGGCGAGCCGAATGGCGCCGCAGACACCGGTCCGATGGCTGCATCGCGCTCAGGGTGACCCGGCAAGTAAGGGGCAAGATGCGCCTTGACGCCAATCGGTCCCATGCCCGGACCACCACCGCCATGGGGAATGCAGAAGGTCTTGTGCAGATTGAGATGGCTGACGTCGCCGCCAATGTCGCCCGGGCGGGAAAGACCCACCATGGCGTTCATGTTCGCCCCGTCAATATAAACCTGTCCTCCATGCTCGTGGGTGATGTCGCAGACATCCTGCACTGTTTCCTCGAAAACACCGTGGGTGGACGGATAGGTGATCATGCAAGCGGCCAGATTGGCGCTGTGCTTTTCGGCCTTGGCGCGGAAATCTTCCACGTCAATATCGCCATTCTCGGCTGATTTGACGACCACCACCTTGAAACCGGCCATATGGGCCGAGGCAGGGTTGGTGCCATGGGCCGAGGTCGGGATGAGGCAGACATCGCGATGGCCTTCGCCGCGCGCCATGTGATAGTTGCGAATGGTGATGAGACCGGCATATTCGCCCTGTGCACCCGAGTTCGGCTGCTGGGAAATGGCGTCATAACCGGTCACAAGGCAGAGCTTCTCGTTGAGATCGTCGATCATCTCCTTGTAGCCCAGCGCCTGATCATCGGGCACAAACGGATGCAGGTTGGCAAATTCGGGCCATGTGATCGGGATCATCTCGATGGTGGCGTTGAGCTTCATGGTGCAGGAGCCAAGCGGAATCATGGCCCGGTCGAGTGCCAGATCGCGGTCGGCGAGGCGACGCATATAGCGGGTGATCTCGGCTTCGGCACGGTTGAGATGGAAGATCGGGTGCGTGAGATACTCGGTCGTGCGCAGATTGTTGGTTGGCAGACGGTAGGGGATATCCTGCTCGCGCTCATGCTCGAAGGCACCATAGGTCAGCTCGCCACCAAAGCTCTTCCAGACCGCTTCCACGGTTTCTGGCCGGGTCTGCTCATCAAGGCTGATGCCGATCTTGGTGTTGCCCACCTTGCGCAGGTTGATGCCATTGGCGACAGCTGCGTTGAGGATCACGCCTTGCAGCGCGCCCACTTCCACCGTGATAGTATCGAAGAACACATCCGGCTCCGGCTTGAAGCCAAGTTTTTCGAGGCCGTCGACCAGACGTACCGTCTTGCGATGGACATATTGCGCAATCGCCTTGATGCCATCCGGCCCATGATAGACCGCATACATGGAGGCGATGACAGCAAGCAGCGCCTGTGCGGTGCACACGTTGGAGTTGGCTTTCTCGCGTCGAATATGCTGCTCTCGGGTCTGAAGGGCGAGGCGATAGGCTTTGCGGCCATGGCTGTCGATGGTCACCCCGATGATGCGCCCCGGCATGGAGCGTTTGAAGGCATCTCGACAGGACATGTAAGCTGCGTGCGGTCCGCCATAGCCAAGCGGAACGCCAAAGCGCTGGGTAGAGCCGACGGCAATGTCTGCGCCCATTTCGCCCGGAGATTTCAGCAGCGCCAGTGCGAGCGGGTCGGCAATCACGATGCCAAGGGCCTTGTTCTCGTGCAGCGCGTCTATGGCAGAGGTGAAATCACGCACATGGCCATGGGTACCCGGATACTGGAAGATCGCACCGAAGACTTCGCTTGGCTCCAGCTCTTCAGGAGCGGCAACCTTCACTTCGATGCCCAGCGGTTCTGCACGGGTTTCGATGACAGCGATATTCTGCGGGTGACAATTCTCATCCACGAAGAAAATGTTGGATTTGGACTTGGCTGCGCGCTTGGCCATGGTCATGGCCTCCGCTGCGGCTGTGGCTTCATCGAGCAATGAGGCGTTGGCGATCTCAAGGCCGGTCAGGTCGGATACCATGGTCTGGAAGTTGAGCAGCGCTTCAAGGCGGCCCTGGCTGATCTCTGGCTGATAAGGGGTGTAGGCTGTGTACCAGGCCGGATTTTCAAGGATGTTGCGCAGGATGACCGGCGGGGTGCTGGTGCCATAATAGCCCTGACCGATGAGCGAGGTGAGCAGCTTGTTCTTGGAAGCAACCTTGCGCATGTGATGCAGCGTGTCGCCTTCGGCCAGTGCACCACCCCATTTGAGCGGCTCTTTCTGGCGGATGGACGCCGGAACCGTTGCATCGATCAGCTCATCCAGTGTGGTGAAGCCTATCACCTTGAGCATTTCAGCCATTTCGCTCGGCGACGGCCCGATATGGCGTCGGTTGGCAAAATCATAAGCTTCATAATCGGTCAGTTTGAAGGTCATTGCCTGCTCCTCAATCCTTGTCTTTGCCTGTGGCTGTCACACCCCGGATCGTGACAGTCTCCCGCGGTTTTTCCAAGGGAAACGATCGGCTAGGGCTTTTAGGAAACATAGAGGATCGCGGAAAGCTGCCGATTCTTCACGTGGTTTCTTGCTAAGTTTCTTATAGGGGAATTTTCCCCTATATGCAATAATGATGCTTATGCTTGTCAAAATCTACCCCGGAGGGGTTTCATTGCAGATTTTGACCTTGAGAGAAATTTGTGCGAATTTGCAGCCCAATCAGGGCAGCGACGACAGGAGTGGAGCATGGGTGATCTGGAACGCGGGGAATTTGGCACCATCGAAAGCCTCCAAGAGGACACGTCTGTCACGGAAGCCATTCCCGGTGTGCTTGCTCCGGCCGGTGCGTCGGCACCCGGTGCTCCCGGCATGGATCAGTTGGGCCAAATGGTGCGCGAGGCACGCAAGCGCAAAGGCTGGACGCTGGAAGAAACAGGGCGTCATGCGGGCATTGGTCGCTCGACCCTGTCCAAGATCGAGAATGGCCAGACCAGCCCGGGCTTCGACATCGTGCGCCGTTTGACGCAGGCATTGGAGCTGGAAACGCCGAACCTGTTTCTGCAAAGCGGCAAGAGCGACCTGACCGGGCGGCGGGATGTTACCCGTAAGGGCGAGGGCGAAGGCAAGGTTACCGCGACCTATTCCCATGAGCTTTTGTGCAACGAGCTGACCAGCAAGGCGATGTTGCCCTATGTCAGCACGATCAAGGCGCGAGATATTTCCGATTTCGGCGACTGGATTCGCCATCGCGGCGAGGAATTTATGTATGTGCTCTCTGGCGAGCTCGAACTGCACACAGAGCATTACCGGCCTCTGGCTATGCAAGCGGGCGATAGCGTCTATTATGACAGCTCCATGGGGCATTGCTGTGTCACCACCAGCAAGGAAGATGCCGTGGTGCTCTGGGTGAGCCTCGAGCGCTGACCAGAATCCAGAAGCAAGGGGAGCATAGGATAATGATCAGGTTTGCAAATCTGGATGATGCTTCCGCCATCGCAGAGATTTATAACGATGCCGTGCGTACCACCACGGCCATCTGGAATGATGAAACCGTGACCGTTCAGAACAGGGCCGACTGGATTGCCTCAAAACAGACAGATGGCTGGCCGCTGTTTGTGATGGAAGACGAGCAGGGCGCTGTGGCTGGCTACGCAACCTATGGCCCCTGGCGCGCATGGGATGGCTATCGCCACACCGTGGAACATTCGGTCTATGTGCAAAAAGACAACCGGGGGCAGGGGATAGGCAAGGCGCTTATGCAAGCTCTTATCAGCAAGGCCAAACAGACTGACATTCATGTGATGGTAGCAGGCATTGAGGCTGGCAATGAAGCCTCCATCAGGCTGCACGAAAAGCTGGGCTTCAATCGGGCGGGAACCCTGCATGAAGTTGGCACAAAATTCGGCCGTTGGCTGGACCTGACTTTTCTGGAATTGAATCTTGGCGAGTAAACCTTGATACCATTCCTATCATAGCAAAAGGCACCAAGGTGCATCCGCCCAGCATTTACCAGTCCGGCATCTTCACGACCATAATGTCGAGATTCTGGTCGGGCACATAATTCTGGGCCCTGAATTCAAATTGCGTCGGGGCGATCTTGCGAATGCCGTTGATGCAGAGGGTGATCAAGTTGTCTGGCTGCATCTTGTCGATGACCAGCCGGAAGTCCCCGATGGGGCCAAGCCAGGTGTTGGCGGTTTTCAGAATATAGCGAACTTCAGAGCTGACGGTGGTTTCATGCCCACCCTTCTTGAGCAAACGCCGAAAGCCCCGGATGAAGCTGTCATCGATGCAGAAGCGTTCGATATTGTCACGAATGCCATATTGCTCATCAATCACGCCTCCACCAACGACCGGCGCATAGCTGTGGTCCAGCACGGTGCGGCTATTGGCCGGGAAGGTTTGCCACCAATAATAGGTGGCTTTTACTTTCCATTTCTTGTCGAACCATGCCTCTCCCGGCACCCAGTTGATCAGGCCTTTCGCGGCCAGTGCCTGCTTGGCGGAGTCTGGAATATTCTCCAGTCGATCATAATAGTCCGGCGCAAAGCGGTGTAAAGGAACACCATTGCTGACCAGATCTTCGGTATAATCGCGGCCATTCATGGTGAGCTTGACTTCTAACTCAGGCCTGATCGGCTGGCCATTGGAATGCACAGTGAAGCCCAGAAAGTTGATCGGATCCGCATTGTTGATGCCATAATTCCATTCCGGTTCAGCTTCTATTTCGGGAACCGGAAAGGCAACCAGCATGCGCTGGTCTTCAGCGGAATGGTTGAAGAATTCATAGTGAATGCGGATCTGCTCGGGACTGATATAGAGATCTTCCACGTCAAGGGAAATGGCGTTGGTCTCTACCAGACGTATGCCGCCAGCATCAAGCATCGCTGACGCATCATTGGCGCTGGCGTCTGTCGGCATGCTCACAGTGCCAAGCGCGAGTAAGGGCAGGATCAGATGGGAAAGACGAAAACGGCGGAATAATGACTGGAACATGGGCCCTCACTCAAGCATGGCTCCACCTCCCCGCATATGAAAAGGGAAGAGGGCCGTTAACAAGAAACAACAATGACAGGGCTGAGGCATACGCTCTTGCGGTGCGCGCCCTCCTCCCTAGTCTATCAATATGTTCAAGGCTCCTATGGCGAGATTCTCTTAACAAAGGTCCAAAACTCTCCAAGCCCATATGTCTGTAGTTTAACGACTGCTCGTTCAGAGGGCCAGCACTCATGCCCCGAGGCTTGTATTTTCTCAATCAGGCCGCTTTATCCTACCGCGCCAAGAGGGAATTAGCGCGGTCTGAAAACCGATATCGTAGCGTTCGATTGAGCGGACCGACTCAGTCCGTTGCTTCCAGCAGGGTCTGATGAATTTGATCAATCAACTCTGGTTCGAGGCCAAGGCGTGCAGCCAGCAAAGACAAATAGGCTTGCTCGGAAGGAGTGTCCGGTTCAATGGCCATGAGAGAGGCCAGATAGATTTCCATGGCCTGCTCTGTGCTGCGTGCCTGAGAGACGATGCTATCAATATCGAGCGGCTTGTTGATCTGATCGAGCAAAAAGGCCTTTTCTTCAGCGCTCAGATCTTCCTGACCGATTTTCTCGAAGATGGCCTGTTGCTCTAGCGCATCTATGGTGCCATCGGCTTTGGCTGCCGCAATCATGGCGCTCACAAGCGTTGCCCCGAAGCCCGTGGCGCGCTGGGTCATTTCGTTTACTTCAAACCCGGAGCCCATGGGAACCACGGGCACATGGGTGATCTTGCGTGCTACCGCGCCTTCAGGGGCATGAAGATGGGCAGGAATCGTCTGATCGCCACGCCCGACCTGTCCGTCAACCACCGGAACGCCTGCCTTCTTGCCCTGATAATCCGAATAGGCCTTGTATGCCAGGCCTGCCACCAGTGCCAGCCCGCCATAGGTTGCGGCTTTCTTGGCCATTTTGCGTCCCTTCTTGGAACCCATCATATAGCCTGCCAGACCTCCGGCCAAAGCGCCGCCGCCAATGCCTCCCGCATTCTGTGAAAGATAATCCTTGCCCCTTTGCATCAAATCGCCATTGCCAGCCCCGGTGCCCTGAGACCGTGTTCCGGGGGCACCGGCTGCTCCCAGAAATTCATTGATCAGTTTTGATGCATCAAACATTGATTACCCCTCTGCTAATTGTCCTTTTTACGTAGTCTCTTAAGGATATAAGGACAGTTCGTGCGGAGGCAAGGTGGCGCGCCCATCAATTTGCTTGGTCAATGGTCTCAATCGAAAGCATTGTTGCGATTATTACCAAATAAGAGTAGCCATTCGAAAAATCGGCCTTCTTTACTCTGCGATGCTGCTGGAAGCGATTAGGGGCAGAGACTGGTTACAAAAAAGCACAGGCACGTGAAGGCAGCCAAGAGCGGGAATTGCATTGCCATGATGAAGACTCTGGACAGATTGCCATTGGGCACACTCGTGATGATCGCTCTGACATTGGGGCTGGCTCCCTTTGTGCCCGAACCGCACGTCTGGCAAAAGCTCAAGATGCTGGTCGCGGGTACGCTCACCCGACCCGTTGATATTTTCGATATGCTGTTCCACGGCGTTCCATGGCTGTTGTTGATTGCTAAATTGGGGCGGCAGGCGTCTCTCTCCAGAGGATGATGCATCAAAGACAGTCGCTGGCCACTGGGGACGGTGAAAATGGGGTCACCGGTGATTCTCATCCATTCACGCAAAACAGAGAGAGAATCGAAATTTCGCTTTATTGCTTGATTTGAAAGGTAATTTATTACCCGAGTGAGGCTGTGGACGAGTTCTGCGAATGGATGTCGTGACAATCTCATCGCTCTATCTTCAATTTCTAATATAGAACAGTTCGACAAAGATATTCGGGAAGGCAATCAGCATACAAAAACTTGCCATAAGCAGCAGCGCGCAACCAACAGAAAAAAAGTTGGTTAATTATCACTTGAGAGAGATCGTAAAGTTGGAATGAAAACAACTCTCCTAAAATAATACTACTTTAGAATTCAAGAAAAGAAGACGAATTAAACGGAATGGTTGCGTAATCGTTGCTTCTGCACTATGTCCGGAACATTGTTTTATCTCGATATTCCAAATTTTTCGCAATTTTGCTTTTTGGCGAACTTTTGCGATTTGAGAGGCGACAATCTTGTCATCCTGAGGTCATCTGTGATCCACTAAATGTGGATAGCGACATATGGGTGACGGGAAATGAAATTATCAATCAATCAGATGCGCGCAGTGGAAGCCGTTGTGCGCACTGGCAGCTTCTCTGCTGCGGCCAAAGAGTTGGGCATTTCCCAACCCTCGGTTTCCAACCATCTCTCTGCGTTGGAAAAGCACTATCGCACACAATTGATCCATCGAAACGGGCGTCAGGCCGAGGCGACGGAAACCTGCCGCGAAATCCTGTCACGCATTCGTTCCGTTCTGGCTATGACCGACGAGATCGAACATGCCCTTGAAGGGCGCCGGCGCATGCAGGCTGGTTCACTGCGTCTTGGCTATTCCACCTATCAGTTTGCTATGCCCATTTTGTCAGACTTCATGACCCAGTTCCCGGAGGTGGAGATTGAAGCGCGCGCCATGGCTTCGAATGACCTTTTGCCCCTGCTGGAAGATGGCAAGTTTGATGTTGTTTTCATTACCTCGGATGAGGCGCCAAGCAGTTTGTATGTCGAAAAGATCCGCACTGAGCGGATCGTTCTCGTTGTCCCGCCGGATCATCCACTCTGCGGGAAGGGCTCGGCCAGTTGGCAGGATGTAGCCAATGCGGCTCTCGTGCAGAGGGAAAACAGCTCAGGCACGCGTCGGGTGTTTGAAAAGGCTGCAACTTCAGCTGGAGTGAAGCTGAACACGGTGCTTGCACTGGGGTCCTGGGGCGCTATTGTAACCACGATCAACAGCGGTATGGGCATCGGCGTAGCGATGGAAGGCGAGGTGCTGCCTTCCAACAATTTGGTCATCATTCCCATTGAAGATGAAACCCTCTCCGTTTCGCACTATCTTGCTTGCCTGCCAGAGATGCAGCATGTCTCCGCGATCAGGGCAATGTTCAATGCCCTTCAAGACAATGAGTGAAAATAGAAGTGGAAATCCCCGGCGGGGTGCGCGTCAGAATTGTGACTGTTCTATGTCATGACCCAATTGATAGCTTTAAGCTATAGATAATGAATGTTCATAAAACTGTTAAATAGTGTCTCTAGGAAGGGGCTGCTCGATCCAAACAGGGAGACCTTCCAATGAGCCCCAAATCCGTTTTTCTCGCCGGAGCGGCCTATGTCGCGCTGAGCGCTTCTGCCTTTGCTGCTTGCCCGGTAGCGACTGTTGCAGATATGAAAGGCCTGACCTCTGCCTATCCTGAGCAGTTTGAGTTGGCCGAATTTCAAAAAGCAGGTAGCTGCGAGCTGTCCTTTGCCCAGAACCCGGATATTGCCAAATTCAACAGCCAGATCCTCGGTAACAAAGAGCTGCCTGCGCTTGCGGATCGTTTGCCGCAAGAGCCACTGGTCGTGGCTCCTTATGATACAGTCGGCACCTATGGTGGTGTGATCACCGGTCTTTCCAAGGGGACTGAATCCGGCACCTCGGATCTTCTCTCCGTGCGCCATGTGAATCTAGTGCGCTATGCCGATGACCTTCAGACTGTGGTTCCGAACATTGCCAAGAGTTGGGAATGGAATGACGACTACACGCAGCTGACCTTCACCCTGCGCAAGGGTCATAAATGGTCTGATGGCGAGCCTTTTACCGCTGCCGATATCGAATTCTGGTATAACGATCTGATCCTGAACAAAGATGTTTACGAGAAGACGCCGGGCCGCTGGCTGTTCGCCGGAGAGCCTGCTGCTGTCAAGGCGCTGGATGATGTTACCGTCTCCTTCACCTTCCCTGTGCCGACACCAGGCATTCTCAACCGCTTCGCCGTTGACTATGGTCAAGCTTTCCAGCCCAAGCATTTTCTCGCCCAGTTCATGCCGAAATACAACAAGGATGCCGACAAGCTGGCCAAGGATATGGGGCTTGAGAATGGCGTTGCGGCAATCAAGATGTATTATGGCGGCTCCGACTGGAAAGACGTGCCGAGCCCGCTGCTGAAGGATGCTGAAGTCGCTGAGAGATTCGGTCGTGCCGTGGTGCCGACGCTGGAATCCCACATTGTGGTGGAAGAAAATGCCGAAGGCCGCAAGCTGGTCGCCAACCCTTATTTCCATATGGTTGACACCGCTGGCAATCAGCTTCCCTATATTCCAGAAATTGACGAAAGCTACGTCAAGGACAAGGAAGTCCAGAATCTGAAGATCATGAATGGTGAAGTTGTCTGGAAACAGCAGGCCGTCTTCTTGGAGGACTTCCCGCTGCTCAAGGAGAATGAAGCCAAGGGCAACTATACCGTTTCCTACGCGCCGACCTTCGGGGAGAATATCTTCTTCTCCTTCAACCGCACCCACAAGGATCCGGTGCTGGCCAAAATGTTCAATGACATCCGCTTTGAACGCGCCATGTCCATTGCGCTGGATCGTGAAGAAATCAACGAGATTGTCTATCTGGGGCAGGGGACGCCGGCACAGGGTGTACCGGCCGAACCAAAGACCGTGTCTTTTGTTTCCGAAGACATCCTCAATCAGGATATCGAATTCGATCCTGATCATGCCAGAGAGTTGCTCGCCGATATGGGCCTCAAGGATGCTGATGGCGACGGCACGCTGGAACGTCCGGATGGCAAGCCGCTGGTGATCCGCCTGATTTATTCCTCTCAGGGTGTGCCAGTGAAGATGATGGAACTGGTGCGCGACTATTGGTCCGCCGTGGGTGTTCGCATCGATCTCAAAGAGGTGACTTCTGATGAATATCGCGCTGGCGCCAACAACAATGATCTTGATCTGACGACCTGGAAATATGACGGCACCGCCGGTCCTGCCATTTCTCAGGATGTGACTGCGTTCATCCCGCCATTCGGGGATGTCTTCAACCCGGGCACCGGCTTTGCTTGGGCTCAGTGGATGGATTCCGATGGCAAGGAAGGCGTGGAGCCACCTGCTTATGTCAAGAAGCTCTATGACCTGTCCGAGCAGTTCCTACAGGTTTCCATGGGCTCTGAAGAATCCAATAAACTGGGTGCCGAGATCGTCAAGATCCATGTCGACAATCTGCTGAAAATAGGCACCGTCGGCGATATCGTCGCGCCATTCATGTATCGTAATGATCTGAAAAACGTCAAACCGATCAAAGCCAAGTCTTACGACTTCTACTGGACATACCCATACCGCCCACAACAGTGGTTCCTGTCCAAATAAAGCCATCGACAAGGCTGCTCTAACCAATCAGGTGCGGGGAATGCTCTCCGCACCGGTGCCTGCCCATGTCGGCAGGGTTTTCCTGTGGGGATCCGAGAATGCTTCGTTTTACGCTTGAGCGACTGGTTGGCATGATTGTCACGATGGTGCTTGTTTCCATGATGGTTTTTCTGATCATGGAAATCCCACCTGGTGACTATGCGGATCGCTATGCCTTCCGCAAATATTCAGGCACCGGTATCGCCATTACGGAAGCGGACATTGAGGCCATCCGGCATGATTTCGGCCTCGATAAACCCATGGCACTGCGCTATGTCGACTGGATTGGCAACATCGTTCTACATGGCGATTTCGGGCAGGCCTTCGCCTTTGAGACCGATGTGACCAAGGTCATCGGCGACAAGGTCTGGCTGACAATGGCGATCCTGTTTGGAACATTGCTGCTCACCTATCTGATAGCCATCCCAATAGGCATCTATGCCGCTGTCAGACGGGCCTCTTTTGCCGATTACGGTCTCACGATCTTTTCTTATCTGGGGCTGGCTCTGCCCAACTTCCTGCTGGCTCTCATTCTGCTTTATTTCGTCAATCTCTGGTTCGGTGCGGACATTGGTGGATTGTTTTCAACGGGCATGTCCGATGCGCCTTGGTCCTTTGCCAAGGCATGGGATCTGATCAAGCATCTGTGGCTTCCGGCCTTCGTGCTGGCCTGGTCTGCGGTCGCCTATCAGATCCAGACCATTCGCGCCACCATGTCAGATGAACTCAACAAGCTTTCGGTTACGGCAGCGCGTGCCCGTGGTGTGCCGGAGACCAAGTTGCTGATCAAATATCCCGCCCGCCTTGCCATCAATCCGGTGGTCTCCACCATCGGCTTTGACGTCAACCGAATCTTCTCCGAGCTCCCCATCGTTGCCGTCGTGCTGGGGCTGACAGAGCTCGGCGAATTGCTGCTCAATGCCTATCTCGATCTCGACATGTATGTCGCCGGAGCCATCCTGCTGATGCTTACCTTTGTGATTGTGTTGATGAACTTCATTTCGGACCTGCTGCTGGCCTGGCTTGATCCACGCATCAAACTGGGGAGCAATTGATCATGGCAGATATCACAGACACCTGCGCTTCCATGGTGACCTCAACCAAAGGAAAGAAAGAAAGCGCGAAGGAACACAAGAAGCGCCTCAAATATTATTCAGCCAGCCAATGGACCCTGATCTGGTGGCGTTTCCGTCGCCATCGTGCAGCCATGGTTGCTGCTGCGGTGCTTATCTTCATGGCGTTGTTGGGCATCTTTGCCGAGTTCGTGGCGCCCTATGGCCCAACTAGCCGCGACACCAAATATCTTGATGGCGCGCCTCAAGTGCCGCTCTTCTGCGATCAGAATGGTTGCTCATGGCGCCCCTTCGTGCATGGTGTCAGTACAAAGCGAGATCCCGTGACGTTGCGGGCTATTTCGGTGCCCGATCCCGAGAAGCGTGTCTATCTCACCTTCTTTGCCCAAGGGGAAAAGACAGAGCTCTTGGGCTTTATCCCCTCCAAGACCCATTTCTTTTTGTTGGATGACAAGCGTGCCAAGCTGCATCTTTGGGGCACGGATGATCTGGGCCGCGATGTCTTTTCGCGCACGATCTATGCAACCCGTACCTCGCTTTCTATCGGTGTGATTGGCGTGTTGATCTCTTTCGTGCTCGCTCTCATCATCGGTGGCGTGGCTGGCTATGCTGGGGGCTGGGTGGACAACATCATCCAACGCGTGACCGAGGTTATCCGTGTGGTGCCGATCATCCCGCTCTATATGGGGCTGGCCGCAGCCATGCCCAAGGAATGGTCCACCACAGAAGTCTATTTCGCGATGACGCTCATCCTAGGCTTTTTTGGTTGGCCCACGCTGGCTCGACGCATCCGCTCACAGTTACTTTCCATCCGTTCGGAGGATTATGTGGTGGCGGCACGGCTGGCCGGAGCGCGCCCGTTGCGCATTATTTCCCAGCATATGCTGCCCAGCTTCACCAGCTTTATCATTGTCGATCTGGTGATTTCGTTCCCCTACATGATCCTCAGCGAGACGGCGCTGTCCTTCGTCGGCCTCGGCTTGCGCCCCCCCACGGTGTCTTGGGGTGTTTTGTTGCAACAGGCCCAGTCGGTGCGAGTCATCGAGCAGACGCCTTGGCTGTTTATTCCCGCAATCTTCGTGGTGTTGGCCGTGCTGGCCTTCACTGTGGTGGGCGATGGTCTTCGCGATGCGGCCGACCCATATTCTGACGCACGATAGGAAACGGGAAGGATATCAATCATGCTGAAAGTAGAAAATCTCTCCATTTCCTTCCGCACCGATGAAGGGCTGATCACGCCGGTTCAGGATATTGCTTTTGAAGTCCAGCCGGGGCGCACGCTGGGCATCGTTGGGGAATCCGGCTCGGGTAAATCCATCTCCACCAAGGCACTGATGCAGCTATTGCCCGGCAACGGCATCATTTCCAGTGAAGCGAAAATTCTCTATACCGACAAATCCGGAAAGACACGCGATATCAACAGGCTGGGAAAGAAGGGAAGGGCCATTCGCCATATTCGGGGTGGCGAAATAGGTATGATCTTTCAGGAGCCCATGGCGTCCTTCTCTCCCGTTTACACCATCGGTAACCAGATGGTGGAAGCGATCCGGCTGCATCGCAATGTCGGACGCAAGGATGCGCGCCGCATCGCCGTAGAAATGCTCGACAAGGTGGGTATATCCAACCCGGAAGCACGGGTGGATCAGTATCCTCACGAAATGTCCGGCGGCATGCGTCAGCGGGCGATGATTGCACTGGCCCTGTCGGCAGGGCCCGCTTTACTGATCGCCGACGAGCCGACTACCGCGCTGGACGTAACCATTCAGGCACAGGTGCTTGAATTGATGCGTAACCTTCAGCGCGATCTTTCCATGGGCATGATTTTCATTACCCATGATCTAGGCGTTATTTCCCATATCGCCGATGATGTGGCGGTGATGTATCTAGGGACGATTGTTGAGCGAGGCCCGACCGACAAGGTCATCCACGAGCCAGCCCATCCCTATACGCAAGGACTGATCAAGGCCTTGCCCAGCGTCGACCGGCTGCATGACCGCTTGACGCCCATTCCCGGAGACATCCCCAGCCCCAACGACCGGCCCACAGGCTGCCCGTTTCATACCCGCTGCACCAAGGTGATTGCCGGGCTCTGCGATCAACATCAGCCGCAGATTTTACAGGTGGGAGAAGATCACACCGTGCGCTGCTTCCTGCATGAAAAACAGCAAAGGGCAAGCGCATGACCATGGACGCAACAAGGATGGACAACAGCACCAAACAAGAGAACGAGCTTCTCATCGAGGTCAAGAATCTTGAAGTCCGGTTCCCGATCCGCAAGAAGAAGCTTTTTTCATCTGAAGTCTCCTATCTGCGTGCGGTCGACGATGTCAGCTTTGACATAAGACGAGGCGAAACGGTCGGGTTGGTGGGAGAATCCGGCTCTGGCAAAACCACCGTTGGCCGCGCCATCCTGCGCGCCATTGACCCCACTGCAGGCGATGTGATCTTCCACACTCGCGAGCATGATATCTATCTCGACGAGCTGGAAGGAGAAGAGCTGCGCCGTTTTCGCAAGAAAATGGGCATGGTCTTCTCTGAAGGTCCCCATTCGATTGCGAATATGGCGAGTGACATTCTGCGTTCCTTTCGCCCGCGCATGAGCCTTGTCTTTCAGGACCCCTATTCTTCGCTTAATCCGCGCATGACTGTGCGTGACATCATTGCCGAGCCTCTGGTCGCATCCGGCATGATGAAAAATCGCGACAAGATCGATCAGCGGGTGCGCGATATCGCAAGTCGCTGCAAGCTCAATCTGGAGCATCTGCGCCGTTTCCCCCACGCATTCTCGGGCGGACAACGCCAGCGCATCTGCATCGCGCGGGCCTTGGTAACGCGGCCTGATTTTGTCGTATGCGACGAGAGCGTTTCCGCGCTGGATGTGTCCATTCAGGCAGAGATCGTCAATCTGCTCAAAGACCTGCAGGAAGAAATGGGCGTCGCCTTTCTGTTCATTGCCCATGATCTGTCTGTGGTGGCCCAAATGTCCCATCGTGTGGCCGTGATGTATGTGGGCAAGTTTGTTGAATATGCGCCTACCGAGAGTCTTTTCTATAAGCCGCGCCATCCCTATACACACGCGCTTTTGTCGGCCATTCCGACCATAGATCCGGACGAGAGTTTCGATCCGATCAGGTTGGAAGGCGAAATTCCCAACCCGCTCGCCGCGCCATCCGGCTGTCGCTTTCACACCCGCTGCCCCTATGCCACGGAGCAATGCGCCAGTGAAATCCCGACTTGGCAGGAAATAGCGCCAGAGCATTTTGTGGCTTGCCACAGGGTGGATGAGTTCGATTTCTCGCGCGACAAACAAAGCGCAGATACCACCGATTAGAAACCAGACCCAAAAGGGAGCAACCAGCTCTGCTGCTTCCCCAATAACCAAGAAAGTCTAACGAGAAGAGGATCGTCCGATGTCCAAGCTGGACAATGAACGTGCCAACAATCTGAAAAGCAGTTTGCTGCCTGATCCCGAAATGGGCGAACCCTTTCTGCTGACACCCGGTCCGCTGACCACCTCCTTTGCCGTCAAGCAGGCGATGCTGAGGGATTGGGGCAGTTGGGATGGCGACTTCCGTGCCATGACCGCCGATATGCGCCGCCGACTGCTCGCTCTTTTGGGGGCGGAACAAGGTGCCTTTGAATGCATCCCCATGCAAGGCTCCGGCTCCTATCTGGTCGAAGCGATGCTCGGCAACATGGTGCCTAAAGATGGCAAATTGCTTGTGTTGGCCAATGGGGCCTATGGCCTGCGGGCAGCAAAGACAATGGAAGCCATTGGCAGGGCTTATCATCTGCTCGACAAGGGCGATTATCTGCCTCCGCGTGGTGCCGAGGTGGCTGATATCCTTGCCAATGATCCTGCCATCACCCATGTGCTGGCGATCCATTGCGAAACCAGTTCGGGCATTCTCAACCCCATCGCCGAGATTTCCCAAGTCACCTATGCCGCCGGGCGCAAGCTGCTGGTGGATTCCATGTCTGCCTTTGGCGCCGTGCCCATGGAGCCCGATCAGATCCGTTATGAAGCGCTGGTTTCCTCGGCGAACAAATGCATCGAGGGGGTGCCGGGCTTTGGTTTCGCGCTGGTGCGCCGCAGTGAGCTTATCGCCACCAAAGGCAACTGCCATTCTCTCAGTCTTGATCTTCATGCCCAATGGGAAAATCTGGAAAAGAGCGGCCAGTGGCGCTTCACGCCGCCGACCCACGTGGTAGCGGCATTTCTTGAGGCATTGAAAGCCCATGAGGCCGAGGGCGGTGTAGCGGTGCGTGGGGCCCGCTACACCAGCAATCGCGACGTGATGGTCGCCGGGATGCGGGAGTTGGGCTTTGAAACCCTGCTCGATGCGCGCTGGCTTTCGCCGATCATCGTTACCTTTTTCTGCCCGGCCGATGAGCGCTTCGTGTTTGATCGCTTCTATGAGCTGATGAAAGACAAGGGCTTCATCATCTATCCAGGCAAGCTGACGGTGGTGGAAAGCTTCCGCATTGGCTGCATCGGCCAGATGGATGAAGCCATCATGCGTCGCGTGGTGGCTGCGGCAAAACAGAGCCTTGAGGAACTGGGCGTAACAAGCGCCGCCCCGCCTCAGGCAGCCTTTGAAGAACGCAAGAAACTGAACGCTTGAGGGCCATTCGGAGAGAGAAAATCATGACACAGATAAAGGCGGTTATATTTGATTGGGCCGGAACGCTGGTGGATTTCGGCAGCTTCGCGCCCATGGGCGTCTTCGTCAAATGCTTCGAGGAATTTGGCATCAAGGCGTCCATTGAACAGGCTCGTGCCCCCATGGGGTTGCCCAAATGGAACCATATCCGCACCATGATGGACGATGTCGCCATCGCAGCCCAATGGCAGGCCAAATATGGTCAGGCACCAACCGATGCCGATGTCGACAAGATCTATGAGATCTTCGTACCAATGAATGAAAAGGTCGCTGCCGACTATGCCGATCTGGTGCCCGGTGCGCTGGAAACCATCGACTGGCTGCGTGCGCGCGGCATCAAGATTGGCTCCACGACAGGCTATACCCGCTCGATCATGGAGCATGTCTTGCCTGTTGTGAAGAAACAGGGGTTCGAGCCGGACAATCTCATCTGTGCTGATGATCTGGCCGAGGGCCGCCCTGGTCCACTGGGTATGTATCAGAGCTTTGTGGATCTGGCTGTCTATCCGCCTTCTGCTGTCATCAAGGTGGATGACACTGTGCCGGGCCTCAAGGAAGGTGTCGCCGCAGGCTGTATCACGGTCGGGCTGGCGCTCTCCGGCAATTTCGTCGGCAAGACGCCGGAAGAACTGGCTGCGCTTTCCGAAGGGGAAATTGCCAGCTTGCGAGAGGCTGCCACTGTGCTACTCAAAGAGGGTGGGGCGGATTATGTCATCGACACGGTGGCCGATCTGTCAGCCCTGATCGAAACACTTTGATTGTTAAAAGATCCTTTGATCGGATTTGAGGAGAGCCCGTGCCATGTCCAGACCCAATATCATTCTTATAACGGCCGATCAGTGGCGCGGTGATTGTTTGGGCGTGGTGGGGCATCCGATTCTCAAGACCCCCAATCTGGATGCATTGGCGGCCGACGCGGTTTTGTTTCGCAATCACTATTGTGCAACGGCTCCTTGCTCGCCGGCGCGGGCAACCCTTTACACCGGCCTTTACCAGATGAACCACAGGGTGGTGCGCAATGGAGCGCCATTGGCTGACGAATTTGATACGCTCGCCAAGGCCGGGCGCAGGGCTGGTTACAAGCCGACGCTGTTCGGCTACACCGACACGGCGCTCGACCCGCGCACTCTGGCACCAGATGATCCGGCTCTGACCACCTATGAAAATGTGCTGCCGGGCATGGAGGTGGGGCAAGCGCTGCCCGAAGATGACAAGCCATGGCTGACATGGCTCAAGACGCGCGGCCATGATGTTGCGTCCCGCTTTGAGGCCCACACGCCGCCGATGGAGCCGGGGGAACGGGTCTCCATGCTGCCGCCTTGCTACGGAGCCGATGAAACGCCGACGGCCTTTCTGCTGGAAAAAATGGAAGACTGGCTGGATGAGCAGCAGGGGGAGGACGCGCCTTTCTTTGCCCATCTCTCCTTCATTCGTCCGCATCCGCCCTTTGTTGTGCCAGAGCCTTACAACAGCATGTATGCATCCGGGGCGGCTCAAGACGCAGCACCTGCCTTCGATCGGCATCCCTGCGCTACAGCCGAGGCGGCAAGCCACCCGTTTGCCGACTTGATGATGCAGCATAACGGGCTATCGAGCTTCCTCACCTATGATGAGGACGGCAACCCGAACCCGAAAGGATGTGTCAAGGATCTGTCAGCTCACGATATCAGCCGTATTCGCGCCCTCTATTATGGCATGATCTCGGAAGTTGACGCCGCCATTGGCCGCCTGATTGCCAGCCTCAAGGCGCGCGGGCTCTGGGAGAATACGGCCTTCATCTTTACCTCCGATCATGCCGAAATGATGGGGGATCACTGGATGCTCGGAAAGGGCGGGTTTCACGCTTCCAGCTATCACATTCCGCTGATTATCCGGACGCCGGACGGTGGCCGCGGCGAGACGGTTAGCGCCTTTACGTCCAGCGGCGACATCTTCCCCACCTTGCTTGAAATCCTCGGAGATGAGGCGATTAACGTGCTTGATGGCACCTCGCTTATGGAGCATGTCTGCGGCAATCCTGTAGGCGGGTGGCGCGATGCCGCCTTTTACGAGTTTGATTTCCGTGCCCAGCGTGCAGGCAGCGCCGAACTCAAGGCCCGTATGCGGCAGGAGGACTGTTCGCTCGCAGTGTTGCGGGACGAAGCCTTCCACTATGTGCATATCCCCGGCTTTCCGGCCCTGTTGTTCGACCTGCAAAAAGACCCCCGGTGCCTTAACAATGTCGCCGAGGATGAAGCCTATCAGCGCACACGGCTCATTTATGCCGAGAAGCTGCTTGATGTAAGGGCGCGGCATATGGATGAAACACTGGCGCGCATTCTGATGACCCCACAAGGCGCGGTGATCACCGACTAGAGCCGCTAAAAGATGAAGCGATCCGAGCGATCCATGAAATCGTGCATATGCACCATGATCTGCTCTTCGTTGGCCAGCACCACGCCATAGGCTGGAGCTTCGAAATTGCCATATTGCCCCTTCGGAGAGGATGTCATCTCAAGGGCCACCTGATGGTTGAGCCCGCGCATGCAGGAAACGGGCAGGCCGCGCCAATTGCCATAGACCATCCGATGGGCATGACCGACAAAAATATGCCGCACGCGATGGCGATGGAGCCTCAGGATCTGCCAGAAAGCCTCCGCATCTTCAAGGCGGCTCTCATCCATGTCGGGCAGACCAATGGCGAAGGGGGGATGATGCATGAACAGCATCACCGGCCCCGAGGTTTCGCTCAAGACACCTTTCAGCCATCCTTGCCTCTCTTCGCAATAACGCCCCACATCGCTGCCGCGCTGGCTGGTATCCAGAAACAGGCACAGGCCGAATGGCGTGCGCTTGGAGCCTTGAATGAAGCCGCAATCGCAGCGCTGTGCTTCGGGGAAATGAAAGCGGAAGGTACGCACGTCATCATGATTGCCAACGAGAAGATGGGACGGAATGGACAGCCGCCGTAGTTCACGGGCAAATATTTCATAAGCAGCATCATCGCCATGGTGGGTCAGATCGCCTGTTATGACGACGAAGTCCGCATCATGATGCTCGCTGTTGATGCTGTCGATTGCCGCGCGCAACCTGCCTGCTGGCTGTTGGCCGTATACAGCACCGCCATCCTTGACAATATGGCAATCGGTCAGATGGATGAATTTCAGCATATCGGGATTTTTGATCATCTGGCAGGCACCTGTGTTTCAAGGCGGAAACGCTCGATGAGGTTCCCGAAGTCGGGCGACTATGCTCCGCAAAGATGACAATCAGATAATGGAATGACGACTCTTTGCTGACAAAAGACGAGACGGGCAGCATCAGCTCAGAGCACGGCCTTGCAGCACCGGAATCTGGCAGGAACGCCCTAACCAGAGCCGTCCCTATCGCTAGCCCTGTCATGCTTCCTTCATGCCGCGGGTTAAAAGCGATGGTCATTTGAGCATCTTTGCACGGTCGGGAAATTCAGAAAAGAATAGAAAATTCAGTCAGAAAAGAGATGGTTGTTAAAATCTCATGTTCATTTTCAATTTCATTTGAATGTCACATAACGTTCAAATGGCTGAAATATTCCCGCCCTAACGTCCCCTCATAAACAGAGCAATTGAGCCTTTAGCCTCTCCAGGCGACGGGGGTGCAAGCTTTGGCGAAAGCCACAAGTCGGCACCCCTGACTGGAGGGGACAAGGGCAAGGTAGCTTTTGGTGAGCTTCGCAAAGAGCGGATCAGGGCATTATGAAACACTATAGCGAACGGCAATTGGAAATCATTCGGACGGTTACCGAAAGCGGCTTTTCAGCCATCGATGCCTTGTCCGAACAGTTCAATGTTTCCACTCAAACCATTCGCCGTGATGTCAACGCCCTGTGTGAACTTGGCGAGCTGCGTCGCGTCTGGGGCGGGGTTGAGCCACCACCCGTGAGCGGCAACTTGCTTTATGCCAAGCGCAAGATCATGAACGTAACCGCCAAGCGGCAGATTGCCTTTGAAGTTGCCAAACATATTCCCGATGGCAGCACCATAGCGCTCTCCATAGGCACCACCCCGGAAATGGTCATCGAGGCCTTGCAGGAAAAGGCCAATCTCAAGGTCTTTACCAACAACCTCAATGTTGCCATGCAGGCAAGCGAACGCCACGACTGGTCTGTGACCATCGCGGGTGGCAGCGTGCGCCCGGGCGACAAGGACATTCTGGGCTCGGATGTGGAGGCCTTCTTTGATCGCTTCGAGGTGGACTTCGGTATTTTCGGCGTGGCGGGTGTGACGCCCGATGGCGGCCTGCTGGATTTCTCCGAGGCTGAAGTAGGGAGCCGCCGGGCCATCATGAAAAACAGTCGAAAGTCTTTTCTGGTCATGGACCATACCAAATTCGGGCGCGCGGCCCATGTGCGGGGCGGGCATCTTTCTGATGTGTCCTGCATTGTCTGCGATGAACCCATTCCGCATCCATTTGAAAGCGGGCTTGGCTCGGCCAGCGTGATTATTGCCAATGAAACAAGCCGTGATGAGAAGGCTGACGCGAGCAACGACCCTTATGAGCGAGGCACGCGATGAGCGCTGCACATCCGGCCCATCACGGGCGATCTATCGAGCTGCAGTCGATCTCCAAAAGCTGGGATCAGACCAAGGCGCTCGATAGCGTGAACATATCCATTCCCGCTGGTTCTTTTACAGCCTTGCTTGGACCATCCGGCTGCGGCAAGTCGACCTTGTTGCGCATCATTGCAGGTCTGGAAACCGCCACGGAAGGCACGGTTCGGATTGGCGATGAAGATGTTACTCGCCGCCCTCCAGATAAGCGCGATCTGTCCATGGTGTTCCAGTCCTACGCTCTGTTTCCGCATCTGGATGTGGCCGAGAATATCATATTTGGCCTCAAGACCCGCAAGGAGCCGAAGAAACAGCGCACCGAAAAGCTGCTCGCAGTTGCTGAGCTGATGGGCCTTGAAAAACTGTTGGATCGCAAGCCCGGCGCGCTTTCCGGCGGACAGCAGCAGCGCGTGGCGCTGGCCCGCGCCGTCATTGCAGAGCGTTCCATTTGTCTGATGGATGAGCCGCTTTCAAACCTTGATGCCAAATTGCGTCACGAGATGCGGGTCGAGCTGCGGGCCCTGCAACAAAAACTCGGTTTTACCATGGTCTATGTCACCCACGATCAGGCCGAGGCAATCACCATGGCGGATCAGGTGGTGCTGCTCAATGCAGGTCAGGTGGAACAGGTTGATGCACCACGCGCCCTTTATGATGCGCCACGCTCCACCTTTGCTGCCCGCTTTATCGGGACGCCTCCCATGAGCCTGTTCGAAGCCTCTGCGCTTGGCGATATGGGGCGGCAACTGAGCCGTGATGCCGGCACCGAACTGTTGCTCGGGCTTCGCCCGGAAGCAGTAACCCCTAATGAGAAGGGCCACTTGAAGGCCACCATCGCTGCCGCCGAGTTTCAGGGCGCAGACACCATGCTCGATTGTCTGGTTGGCGATGAAATGATCACCGTGCGGGCCTCTGGCAGAAGCCATTTTGCTGCAGGCAGTCCGGTCTCCCTTTCCTTCGCTCCTGAGGAACTGGCCTTGTTCGACAAGGCATCAGGGGCACGTCTCATAAAGTCCCAAAAACTGGTCGAGGCCCTGCGGTCTTGATCGATAACCAAATCTATTTTTAACAGTCAAACAGGATGAAAAGGACCATACCCATGGCTTCCCGTTTTCTCAAATCCACTCTTGCAGCAGCCATGCTTTCCGCTGTTGCCATGCCAGCATTTGCTGTTGACCTGCAATTCTATTTTCCGGTTTCTGTTGGCGGCAAGGCTGCTGATACCATCCAGTCGCTGACCGAAGACTATGTCGCGTCCCATGAAGACGTGAATATCGATGCGATCTATGCAGGCTCCTATACCGACGCCCTGACCAAAGCCATGACGGCTGCCCGCGGTGGCAACGCACCTCAGCTTTCGGTGCTGCTCTCCACTGACATGTTCACCCTGATTGATCAGGACCTGATCGAGCCATTTGATGACTTCGTCACCGATGAAGAAGGCAAGGAATGGTTCGGCTCTTTCTACCCTGCTTTCATGATGAACAGTCAGACCGGCGGCAAAACCTGGGGCATTCCTTTCCAACGCTCCACGCCCGTCATGTATTGGAACAAGGAAGCTTTCAAGGAAGCTGGTCTTGACCCGGACAAGGCCCCGGCAACCTGGGAAGAGATGGTCGACTATGCGCACAAGCTGACCAAAAAGGACGACAGCGGCAACGTAACCCAGTGGGGCCTGCGCATTCCGCTTGATGGTTTCCCTTACTGGCTATTCCAGGGGTTGTCCACGCCAGCAGGTGCCATTCTGGCCAATGCAGACGGCAACAAGACCGACTTTGCCAACCCGAAAGTGGTTGAGGCCCTCCAGTTCCTCGTCGATATGGCCAAAAAAGAGAAGGTCATCGAAGATGGTGTAACCTCTTGGTCTGCCACGCCGAAAGCCTTTTTCGAGCGTCAGTCCGCCATGATCTGGACCACCACCGGCAACCTGACCAACATCCGCACCAATGCTCCGTTTGATTTTGGTGTCGGCTTCCTGCCAAAGCATGAACGCTACGGCGCACCAACCGGTGGCGGCAACTTCGTTCTGTTCAAGGATGCCTCCGAAGACCAGAAGAAGGCCGCTGTCAATTTCGTAAAATGGATTTCTGCTCCGGAACAGGCTGCCAAATGGTCCATCGCAACCGGCTATGTCGCTCCAAGCCCGGCCGCATGGGAAACCGAAGCGATGAAAGCCTACGCCAAGGACGTGCCGCAGGCTGCCGTTGCCCGCGATCAGCTTGAATATGCGGTTGCAGAGCTGTCCACCTATGAAAACCAGAAAGTGACCAACTTCCTCAACGACGCCATTCATGCCGCTCTGGCTGGTGAGAAATCACCCAAGGAAGCGCTTGAAGAAGCTCAGAAGAAAGCGGAACGCGTTCTGAAAAACTATCGCTGATCCACTTTGCGATCGGCTTTTGCGAGGGGGATGTCTTCCCCTCGCTTCTTTTATGACTTTGCGATGGATCGCATGTGAGGGCAAGAATGAGACGCGACTGGATATATGCTCTGCTGCTGCTGTTACCGGCGATGGTGCTGCTCATGGGCTTTACCCATATTCCAGCTATTGAAACCGTCATCAGCAGCTTTTTCTCGACGCCCCACGGACGTCGTCCGGCGCATTTCGTCGGTATCGATAACTATCTCTATCTGCTCGAAGACGATGTGTTTATCCGCTCTTGCTGGAACAACCTCATCTATGCCGCCATCACGATCCCTGCTTCCATCATCATTGCTCTGGTCATGGCGCTGTTTGTGCATAGCCGCATGGCTGGGCTTTCCTTTCTGCGCATGGCCTACTTCACACCGACCGTGCTGCCGATGATCGCGGTGGGCAACATCTGGCTTTTCTTCTTTACCCCAAGCTTCGGGCTCATCGACCAGATCCGCGCCCTGTTTGATTTGCCCGCGCAGAACTGGATGGGCGACCCTGATACGGTCCTTTATACGGTGCTGGTGGTTGCCGTCTGGAAGAATGCCGGTTTCTTCATGATTTTCTATCTCGCCGCCTTGCAGACCATTCCGGAACCCTTGCGCGAGGCGGCCAAGCTGGAAGGGGCAGGGCGCTGGACCTTCTTCCGCCGCGTCACCCTGCCGCTGATCATGCCCACGACCCTGTTCATTCTGGTGAACGCCATCATCAATTCGGTGCGCCTCATCGATCATATTTTCATCATGACCCTCGGCGGGCCAAACAATGCCTCCAGATTGCTGCTCTATCACATTTATGAAACGGCCTTTGAATATTGGGACACCGCTTCGGCCAGTGCGATGACAGTGGTCATCCTGTTCGTTCTCTCGCTGTTGGCCATTGGGCAATTCTTCTGGCTCGATCGTAAGGTGCATTACAAATGACTGCTCAAGACACCTCGCTTGCAGCCCGTCTCGATCGGGTGCTGATGACCTTCGGGGCCTGGCTACTTGCCCTTCTATGGATTTTGCCACTGGCCTATGCCGTCTGGACAGCGTTCCACCCCTCGGCCTACGAGACCAATTTCACACTGACCGCCCCGCTGACGCTGGAAAACTTTCCAAAGGCGTGGGTGCAGGCGCCCTTTGCGCGCTATTTCCTCAACACCATGATTCTGGTGGCCATGACGCTCAGCGCGCAGTTGGTGCTCAGCACATTCGCCGCCTATGCCTTTGCGCGGTTGAAATTCCCCGGCAAGACCATCCTCTTCACGCTGGTGCTGCTGCAGCTCATGGTCACACCCGATATTCTGTTGGTCAAGAACTATGAGACCATGGGCACCTTGGGGTTGGTGGATAGCATTCTGGCAATCGGGCTGCCCTATTTTGCCTCTGGCTTCTGCATTTTTCTGCTGCGCCAGACCTTCATGACCATCCCCAAAGAGCTTGATGATGCAGCGCGGATCGAAGGGGAAGGGCTGATCGGAACTCTCTGGCGGGTCTATATTCCGCTGGCTAAACCCACCTATCTTGCCTTTGGCCTTGTGTCGGTTTCTGCCCATTGGAACGACTTCCTGTGGCCGCTGATTGTCACCAACTCGGTGGAAACCCGTCCGTTGACCGTCGGGCTCTCTGTCTTTTCCATGACAGAATCCGGAGTGGAATGGTCGGTCATCAATGCCGCAACGCTGATGACCTCCGGTCCTCTTCTTGTGGGCTTTCTGCTTTTCCAGAGACAGTTTGTTCAAAGTTTCATGCGAGCTGGTATTAAATAGGCCAAACCAACGAGTCGGCCCGACCTTGACCAAATAGTCAAAGCCAGAAAAACGGATCTGAAATACGGGCCTGAAAAACAGGCCAGATAAAAGGAATTACATCCCATGCCTCCATTGCCAGTGCTTGGCGCTTCGCTCAAATATGATGAACTTGTTTCTCTGAAAGACTGGATTTTTGAGAAGAACCGCACCATCGAATTGCAGGATTTCTGCATGGTGGATGTTCTGGATGACGATCAGGACGACCTGATCGAGGCCTATAAGGATGTTCTGGATGGCTTCAGGGGCCTGCATGGCATTCACGGCCCGTTTTTCAGTCTCGATCTGGCTGCAACCGATCCGCTGATCCAGCAGGTTGTGACGGTGCGTCTGCTTGATGCACTTAACAAATGCGAAAAGCTGGGCGCGACACACATGGTCGTGCATAGCCCTTTCACTTTCTGGCACAGCCTCAATTTCACCAACTATGCCTATCTCAAGCCGAATATCTTTGAAGCAGCGCAGCGGATACTGGAACCTGTTGTCCAGCGCGCCGAGCAGATTGGTTGCTGCCTGATGCTGGAAAATATCGATGATGCCGATCCGGCGTTGCGCTGCGAATTGGTGGAAATCATCAATAGCCCGATGTTGCAGGTTTCCCTCGATACCGGCCATGCCCAACTGGCCCATGGCCAGTATAAGGCCCCTCCGGTGGCGGATTATGTGACTGTCGCCGGTCCGCTTCTGGGGCATGTGCATTTGCAGGATGCCGACGGCTTTGCCGATCGCCACTGGCATCCGGGTGAGGGTTCTATTCCCTGGGGCGGTGTCTTCAAGGCGCTATCGGACATCCACGCCGCGCCGCGCCTGATCATCGAAGCGCGCGACCGCAAGGAGCTGTTGCCGCAAACGGTTAAACATCTCGAGGCGCTTGGTTTGGCCGAGTAGCGGACGCTGCGCAAAGGGCGCTTCATGATTGCAATATCAAAAGGCGGTGCTGCGTGGCATCGCCCTTTGGTGCTGTTACTCGCAAATTACCTTTGGTTTACCTCGGATAGATCGCAAACAGGGCCTTTGGGCCCAATCTGCGACAATTGTGATCAGTTTCTCCACAAAAGGAACCATTGGGATGGGTCTGATTGCTGGCCTTTGTGTCCATTCTTGGCTATGACCTTTGCCAGCCCGCACGCAGTTGGCATCAGCGCATATGAGCGCTATCGCCCTCTGAGCGTGCAGATTTTGAGCCTTTGGCTCGCGTGATCTGGAGTTGACCTGTCGGTGATTTCGAAAAAGGCCTCTCGGACCTTCGCTCCGGTGCCGCCTCAGATGCGGCTGATAGTGACATGATGAACAATGCCATCGTCCTTGATGGGGTAAACCATCAATTGAATGACAAGCCCTTTTTCAAGGACCTGTCCATAGAGCTGCGTGAAAAGCGCATTGGTCTGATCGGGCGTAATGGCTCGGGCAAATCCACCTTGGCGCGCATGATTTCCGGTCTCATCGAACCTGAGGCCGGTGAAATCCGTGTGCATGGGGTCGACATCGCCAAGGATCGCAAAAAGGCCATCGAAACCATCGGGCTCATTTTTCAGAATCCCGATCATCAGATCATCTTCCCGACAGTGGAAGAGGAAATTGCCTTTGGCTTGGAAAGCCTGTCTGGCAACCGCAAGCAGGCCCGAGAAGGAGCACGAAGCTTCCTTGCTTCCTTTGGTCGGCTCGATTGGGCCGAGCGGGGCACTTTTACGCTGTCGCAAGGGCAGCGGCATCTGGTCTGTCTGATGGCTGTGCTGGCCATGCAGCCCAAGGCGGTGTTGCTAGACGAACCCTTTGCCGGTCTCGATTGGCCTACCACGCGGCGGCTCTATCATTGGCTGGACGGGCTTGAGCAGCAAGTGGTGCTTGTCACCCACGATATTGATCATCTGGAGAGCTATGATCGCATTCTCTGGCTCGAAAAAGGACAGCTGATTGCGGATGGTGCCCCGGCCGATGTGTTGCCAGCCTATCGCGAAAAGATGGAACGTCTGGTCTTCAGCGATGACGAAATTCTTGGCCCCGGCCTGCCCGCCACGAATGGGGAGCAGGGCTGATGCTGTCCTTGACCGTAGAGCAAAGAAGCTGGATGCATCGATTGCCAGTGTGGCTGAAGCTTCTTCTGCTGTGCCTCTTTACGCTGGTGCTCTGGCCGCTGGCTGACTGGCGCCTGCTGCTGGCCTCCTGCCTTCCTGTGGTTTTGCTCTATGCCTCTGCCGGACGCTATTTCGCGAAACTGGGCGCCCAGCGCTTGAAGCCGGTTGTCTATCTTGTTGCCATTATTTTCATCTATCAGGTCGTCACAGGGCGCATCGAGGAAGGGCTCGCTATTTGTCTCAAGATAATAGCGACGGTCAGCCTTGCAAATTTGGTGACCATGACATCGCGTCTTGATGATATGATGGCCGTAATCGAAACGCTGGCAAAGCCATTCCATGCGCTTGGCTTGCCGCCCCGTGCGCTGGGGTTTGCTATGGGGCTGGTCATCCGCTTCACGCCGCTGTTCCTGCAAAGAGGAACCCAGCTCAATCAGGCTTGGCGCGCACGCAGCCCTCGGCGGACAAGCCCGCGCCTGTTGGTGCCGCTGGCGCTCAGCGCCATTGATGATGCGGATCGAGTTGCCGAAGCGCTGAAGGCGCGCGGCGGGCTTCAGAATACAAAGACAAAAGAAACTCAGTCGGATAGCGCGCCCCAATAGCGCGTGCACTAAAATGTAAGGGAGAATACAGTTTATGGAACGCCAAGTTGCCTTTATCGCTCTGTTTGCGGCACTCGTTGCCGCATTGGGCCTCATGCCACAATTTATGCTACCGTTCGGAGTACCCGTCAGCGCCCAGAGCCTTGGTGTCATGATGGCTGGCGTCGTGCTGGGCGCGCGCCGCGGTGCTCTCTCCATGATCCTGTTCGTCGTGCTGGTTCTGGCCGGTTTGCCGCTGTTGGCTGGTGGACGTGGTGGGCTGGGCGTGCTTGCCGGTCCGACCGTCGGTTTCTTCCTTGGCTGGCCATTTGCAGCCTATGCTACCGGTCTGATCGTGGAGAAATGGGGCAAGGGCAACCTGCTCATCGCCGGTACCTTCGCGTCCATCGTTGGCGGCATTTTCGTACTCTACCTGCTGGGTGTTCTGGGCATGGCTGTGCGCCTTGATAAATCCTTCATGGAAGCCGCTTCCATGGTTCTGGTCTTCATCCCGGGCGACGTGATCAAAGCCTTTGTTGCCGGTTTCGTGCTTCAGGGCATTGCCAAGGCACGTCCGAGTGCCTTGCTTTCGCGCGGCTGACCAAGTTGGCGGATCGTGTGCTGGTCGCATGACAGGGCGTTTGATGCGCACCATCCGCTTTCGGTCTATCAAAGAAGGGGCGCCAATCGGGTCGCCCCTTTTTTCTGGACAAATGGGGCTTGTCTGGAAGGGCTTGTCTAAAGGGGGGCAACCTCGAGAAACCGGAAATAGTCCCCATGGGGAATGCGGTCGCTGTTTGAGAGATCGTGTCTGTAGATATAGAGCCAGGCCTCAACCTGCGTTCCATCTTCAAGGCTTACCGGCATTTTGCAGCGCTCATATTCGAACGGCTCGGAAAAGTCGGGTCCGATGCCTTCATATTCATCAATAGCGCGCCAGAGGGGCTCTTCAGTTGGCAGGGCGAGCAGGTGCCCCACGATTTGCTCTTGCGGATCGTCAGACGGGACTGCTCCGGGATAGTGCGCTATCTGATAAAGGCGTCCCTGAAACAGGGCGGGGCCTACATTGCGGGCATGATTGAAAAAGAGGCGAGAGATTTCGCTATCGAAATGCTGACGTAACTTGCCATAGACAAAGAGGAAGTCTTCACACATGGTTTGGTCTTCCTTGAATGGGAGCAGAAGGTCATATGACGCAAAAGTTTGATACAGTATCACTTTCGAAATGCAAAAGTGCAATTCCGGTGATTGCCCAATGGTTTTGTTACCAATGGTCTGACTGGTATGGGCCAGAGGGTCCTGGAGATGCCATTGCCGATCTGGAAGAATGGGCTGATGGAGACGCCCTGCCTTTGGCTCGTCTGGCTCTCTCCCCTGATGGTGAGCCTCTGGGCATAGTGGCGTTGAAGAATGAGGGGTTGGGAGAAGAATATGGATTCGGGCCGTTCCTGTCTGCCTTTTATGTGCCGTCCGTCCATCGCCGCCGAGGCGTTGGGTTTGCGTTGATTAGTGCTGTCGAGGAGGCCGCGAGAGACCATGGGCTCGGGGTAATTTACTGCACAACCGATGGCGCGCGCTCGTTGATCGAAAAGGCCTGTTGGGAGAACACCGGTTTGACTTCACCTTCAGAGCGCGGTCTGCTGACGATCTATCGGAGATCCCTCTAATGGGCAATTCCATGGGATTGCAGCTATTCGAAAAAGGAGCTTCCAAAGGCTCAAAGGCGGCCCTATAGAAAGGGAAAATTAATTTGGGGGATGAAAATAACATTGATTCCCTGTATGCAGAACGTGGTTCGGGCGAGATGATATTGCCCCGGCGCAGTTTGGCAAAGACTTGCCATGGATTAAGGCGCTGTCTGTTGAAGTGAAACCTGTTTGTCAGACTATTAATTTGTGAGGGAAGCGCAATGGCTTGGGAACTGGTTGCCGATGTTGGTGGAACCAATATGCGTTTGGCTGCCGCGGTGGATGGCCGCATCAAAGAACAGCATACTTTCGATACGACCGGCACAATGCACTTGACCGATGCGGTCAAAAGCTTCGTTGGCAAGATTGGATCGAGCCCGCGCCATGTCGTGGTGGCCGCAGCGGGTGTTATCCAGAATGGCTATGTCACATTGACCAATGCTGGCAATCAGCAATTTTCGCAGGCCGACCTCATCGTCGCGGCCGGAGCCGAGGGCGCGCGCATTCTGAACGATTTTGAGGCGGCTGCATGGTCTCTCGTCACGGCCGATCCGGATGACCTCACGCTTATTCAGGGCGCGCTTCCTGCGGCTCTGCAAACCCCGCCAGTCCCGACGCCGCCGCGCCTGATCATTGGTCCGGGTACTGGTCTGGGGGTTGGTACCCAAGTCTGGGCTGGCCATCAGCCCGAAGTGCTGCAAGGCGAGGGCGGCCATGTGCGTGTTGCGCCTCATTCCCTTGATGAGGTCGCCATATTCACCAAGCTGGCCGAACTGTGGCCCGAAACCCAGATGGACAGCACCCCTTGTCTTGCGTTGGAAGCCGAGGCAATCCTGTCGGGTACCGGTATTCCTTATCTGATGAAAGCGCTGGAGCTGCTTGACGGACAAGAGCCCTCCGAGATGTCGGCGCGCGATATCTTTGATGTCGCCCGCACAGAGGGCAATCCTCTGGCCGTGCGCGCCATCAACATGTTTGCCCATCATCTGGGCGCTGTGGCGGGCGACCTGGCGCTTTACATTTCTGCCTATGGCGGTGTCTTCCTGACCGGTGGTGTGCTGCAGAAGAATGAATGGATCTTCCAGAATCCACACTTCCTGCGCGGCTTCAATCAGGGCGGACGTCATACCAAATTCCGCGTCAATATGCCGATCTATCTATACCGTAATTCCAATTTCGGTCTTGAAGGGGCGATCAACGCCATGACCTTTGATCCGGATTTGCACTAGAGCTGATCACTAGTCATCTCCTCCGTCGGGCTATTTCAGGCAGCGCTCCATCCGGGCGCTGCCTTTTTCAGGTCTCCCGCTCTTTTCCGACAATCATAAAACTGCAATGTGCCAGCCCTAATAAGCCAGTGGTGGCATGGGTAGCGATTCGAGAGGGCCAATCTGGTCCTCCTGCTGTTTGCCAACGCGGTCTGGAATGGGGGCTCCTCATAAGGTCGCGCATTGCAACGGGCGGACATATTCATTCCAGAAAGAATAAACAGGGCCTGTTCCGCTGCAGAACCGCAGCATGCTCTGAATGCAGGAGAAAAACGTGACTGAAACCCGAGTTTATCCCGACCGAGGCAGCCTGGCGGCGGGCCTTGCCGAACAGGTGGCAGCTGAACTGAACAAGGCCATCCGCAAGAGGGGAAGAGCCACGCTTGCTGTTCCGGGCGGAGAAACCCCGCGTGCTTTCCTGAGCGAACTCAGTCTGCAAAATGTCGAATGGGACTGCGTCTCTGTCATCCTGACGGATGAGCATTTTGTGCCCGAAGCTTCCGGACACTCGAACGGGCGTCAGGTTCGCACACTCCTGTTGCAGAATCTGGCTGCTGAAGCCCAGTTCCATCCTTTTTATCACGAGGTTTCCGAGCCGGAAGATGCGCTGCCTCTGATCGCAACCGATCTGCATGAGATTCTACCGATTGATGTGTGCATCCTGGGCATGGGAACGGATACGCGTGTAGCAGCGCTCCTTCCCAACTCAGACCAGCTTGAAGAAGCGCTGGGGCTTTGGGCGCCGACGGTCATGGTGGTTCGCGATCATGAAGATGGGGAGCCGCGTTTCACGCTAACGGCTCCGGTTCTGGAACGTGCCCGCAAGGCCCACGTGTTGATCGTGGGCGAAGAAAAGAAAGTTACCCTGCGTGAGGCCCAGAAAGTCGGACTCGTGGAAGACGCGCCAGTGCGGGTCATTCTCAATAGGGCTCGGGCCACAACCATTCATTACGCAGACTAGCTAGATACAACGGGCCGGGCCCTCTTCTGGCCAGCCCATATCGATAATCAATGTAAATTGTCGTGGAAAAAACGTGATTCTGAACAAAACAATTGTAAAATTAGGCAATTCGATACAGAAAAGCTGTCCTCTCGGATCACTTCCATCTCTTTCACAAAGCGCTACAATCATCTAATGTGCAGTCAGTGCAGTATGGTTAGAAATTGCATACGGCTTGAGCCCACTGTGGCACAGAGAGATATGGTCCATATTGGCTCTTATGGAAAATATCCCGCCTGGCATCCATCCGGATGATTGCCGCGCTTATTGATTATGGAGACAGAAATCGAACTACTCAAAAAGTGGTTCTGATGACTGTAGGGAGTATGTCAAATCGTCTGATTTATCTATGTGAATTTGCGTAAATGAGGAAAAATTACCACGATGCGGGACAAATTTTGGTAAATCGCACCGGATAACGCGCAACTGATCCACAAAGATGGCTTGGCAATTTGACTTTGGTCTGCACTATAAGAGCCGGAGGGTAATTTGCTTCTTTGTTGGGGAGACTCAGCGGGGAGCATTAACATTTTGTGAGAAGGGAGTCTGTCGTGAAGATAGGTACACCTAAGGAGCTGTTCGAGGGAGAGGCGCGCGTAGCCATGACGCCGTCTTCGGCACAGCAGCTTCAGAAATTGGGATATGACTGTGTCCTGGAAAGCGGTGCCGGTGTTCTGGCCGGTTTTTCCGACGCGGTTTATGCAGAAGCGGGCGTTGAAATTGTCCCGAACGCGGCTGCGCTGTGGGAGGCTGCTGACATTGTTGCCAAGGTGCGACAGCCAGAGTCTGACGAACTGAAATATCTTGCCAAGGGCAAGACACTGATTTCGTTCTTCAACCCTGCAGGCAACGAAGAAGGCATGGAAGCAGCCAAGGCTGCTGGCTCGAATGTCATCGCAATGGAAATGGTGCCACGTATTTCCCGTGCCCAGAAAATGGACGCTCTGTCCTCCATGGCGAACATTGCCGGTTATCGCGCTGTAATCGAAGCGGGTAACAATTTTGGTCGTTTCTTCACCGGTCAGATCACCGCTGCCGGTAAAGTGCCGCCTGCACGCGTTCTCATTGTTGGTGCCGGTGTTGCCGGTCTGGCCGCAATCGGTACGTCTGTTGCGCTCGGTGCTGTCACCTATGCATTTGACGTGCGTCCCGAAGTGGCCGAACAGGTCGAATCGATGGGCGCCGAATTTGTCTATTTGGATTTTGAAGAAGAACAGCAGGATGGCTCGGCCACTGGCGGGTATGCTTCGGTTCAGTCCGAAGAGTTCCGCAACGCCCAGCTTGCCAAATTCCGCGAAATCGCCGGCGACATGGACATCGTCATCACCACTGCGTTGATTCCGAACCGTCCCGCTCCAAAGCTTTGGCTTGAAGACATGGTCAAGGCCATGAAGCCTGGCTCCGTGATCGTCGACCTTGCCGCCGAACGCGGTGGTAACGTTGAAGGCACGGTCAAGGACGAGAAAGTCGTAACCGACAATGGCGTAACCATCGTTGGCTACACCGACTTCCCATCTCGCATGGGCGCACAGGCTTCCGAGCTTTATGCAACAAACATCCGTCACATGATGACTGACCTGACCCCTGAAAAGGATGGTCAGATCAACCACAACATGGAAGACGATGTGATCCGCGGCGCAACTGTGACCTTTGAAGGCGAAATTACCTTCCCGCCTCCACCGCCGAAAATTCAGGCGATTGCGGCTCAGCCGAAGAAGGAAGTCAAGGAAAAGACTCCTGAAGAAATCAAGGCCGAAGAAGAAGCTGCCGCCCGCAAGGCTGGTCGTCAGCAGATCGGCCTTCTGGTGGCTGGCGCAGTTATTATGGGGCTTATCGGCCTTTATGCACCTGCTGCCTTCATGGGCCACTTCATCGTGTTCGTACTGGCCGTGTTCATCGGCTTCCAGGTTATCTGGGGCGTCAGCCACTCCCTGCACACGCCTCTTATGGCTGTGACGAACGCCATTTCGGGGATTATCATCCTCGGCTCGCTCCTGCAGCTTGGCTCAGGGTCATGGATTGTGTTGCTTCTGGCATTCATTTCCATCCTGATCGCCTCAATCAACATCGTCGGTGGCTTCATGGTTACCCGTCGTATGCTGCAGATGTTCCAGAAATCCTGATAGGCGGAGGTTATTATGAACGCTGAATTGCAAACCGCCGCCTACATCGCGGCTACTGTGCTGTTCATCCTGTCTTTGGGTGGACTGAAGGATCAGGAAAGCGCCAAGCGCGGCGTCTGGTTCGGCATCGTCGGTATGGCGATCGCTGTTCTGGCCACCGTTTTCGGTCCGATCGATCCACATGATATCACTCTGGGCACTGTGCTTGCTGCCAGCCCTGTCGTTCTGCTCATCGCAGTTGTCATCGGCGCCGTCATCGGTGCTGTTGTCGCCAAGCGCGTTGAAATGACCGGCATGCCGCAGCTGGTTGCCATGCTGCACAGCTTTGTGGGTCTGGCTGCTGTCTTCATCGGTCTCAACTCCGATATGACTGCGCATGCTTTCCCGACCCCTGCCGAAGAGGTCATCCATGAGATCGAGATCTTCCTCGGTGTCTTCATTGGTGCGATCACCTTCACCGGCTCTCTGATTGCCTATGGCAAGCTGGCTGGCCGCATTGACGGTAAAGCCATGCTTCTGCCGGGCCGTCACCTCTGGAACATCGTGATGGTGGTTGTGTCCTTCATCCTGCTCATCATGTATATGAATGGTGCGGGCGCATGGACCCTCTATCTGATGACGCTGATTGCCTTCGTCATTGGTGTTCACATGGTTATGGCCATCGGCGGTGCCGACATGCCAGTTGTTGTCTCCATGCTCAACTCCTATTCGGGGTGGGCTGCTGCGGCAACCGGCTTCCTGCTCGGCAACGACCTGTTGATCGTGACCGGTGCTCTGGTGGGCTCCTCTGGTGCCATCCTGTCCTACATCATGTGTAAGGCAATGAACCGTCACTTCATCTCGGTGATCCTTGGCGGCTTTGGTAACTCCACTGGCCCGGCCATGGAAATCGAAGGCGAGATGATCGCAATCGACGCTGATGGCGTTGCCGCCAGCCTTGAAGATGCAGATAGCGTGATCATCGTTCCCGGTTACGGCATGGCCGTTGCTCAGGCTCAGCAGAATGTTGCTGAACTGACCCGCCGCCTGCGCGCCAAGGGCAAGGAAGTTCGCTTCGCCATCCATCCGGTGGCTGGTCGTCTTCCCGGTCACATGAACGTGCTGCTGGCTGAAGCCAAGGTGCCTTATGACATCGTGATGGAAATGGATGAAATCAACGAAGACTTCCCGGAAACGGATGTTGTCATCGTGATCGGTTCCAACGACATCGTGAACCCTGCAGCGCAGGAAGATCCGAACTCCCCGATCGCCGGCATGCCGGTTCTGGAAGTCTGGAAAGCCAAGCAGGTCTTTGTCTCCAAACGTGGTCAGGGCACAGGTTACTCTGGTATCGAGAACCCGCTGTTCTTCAAAGAGAACACCCGCATGTATTATGGCGATGCCAAGGCATCTCTGGACACGCTGCTTCAGCTGATATCATAAGCTGTAGAGCTGCCCAACATGAATTGAAAGCGCCCGGGGTTATCCTCCGGGCGTTTTTGTTTGCCTGTCGTCCTCTCAAACGCGTGGGGCGTCAAACAGGCGCGCGGCCAACAGATGGTCGATCAATGCGCGTGTTCTGAGAGGCAAATGTTTGCGAGATGGATAGACCAGTGAAAAGATCATCGTCTCTCCGGTCAATTCAGGTAGAATAGGCACCAGCTGTCCTGCGGCCACCTCTTTGCGGATGGTGGACGGAAACATCTGTGCCAGCCCCATGCCTGCCATCGCCATGGCGATCACCATGTGCGGTGAATTGCAAAGCTCATAGTGAGCCGAAGTGATAGTAATCAGCTCTTTGCCGCGAAACAGCCGATGCACGCCGCCGGGACTGACATTGCTCAGACAGACCCAGCGATGCCGACTGAGCGCCTGCACATCAGCTGGCGTACCATGGGCGGCCAGATAGGTCCGACTGGCATAAAGCCCGAACCTGTCTTCATAAAGCACCCTCCCAATCAGGCTGTCATCGCGGGGCAGGCCGATACGAATGCCCATGTCGATCCCTTCGGCGACGAGGTCAAGGCGCTCATCGCTGAGGATGATATCCAGCTCTACATCGGGATAGCGGGCGCGGAAGCTTTCCAGTGCGGGCAGCAATTGCGAAACCCCGACATCGTGCGTCGCCGTAATGGAAACGCGGCCGGACGGCTTTTCCTGCGTCGCGATTTCAATGGTTTCCTCAAGCAGGCGGGGCAGGGCGCGCACCTTGTCATAGACCCTGCGGCCTTCTTCCGTCAGCGACAATTTGCGTGTGGAGCGATGCAGAAGGCGCACGCCCAGATCATCTTCCAACTGAGTGATCTGTTCTGAAACCCGAGAGCGGCTTGATTTGAGGGAACGGGCAGCCGAAGCGAAGCTGCCTTCATCGACAACCCGCACAAAAATTGCCAGCGGACGCAAATGCTGATATCCGATTGTACTCATTTATGGAACTATCCATTCTGAAAACTAGTTCTAGTGATAACAATGCAGCAACCCCATATTAGGGTCAACATCAATGATAAACCGACCGCCCACCAGCATGGGCAACGGGGAAAGGAAACAAAATGATTGCAGTAACAGGTGCTTCTGGCCATCTCGGCCGACTTGTCATCAAAGCTCTGTTGGCGAAAACCGAAGCCAGCGAAATTGTCGCTCTGGTGCGCAACCCCGAAACCGTATCCGATCTGGCAGCTCAGGGTGTTAACGTGCGCAAGGCCGATTACGATCAGCCAGAGAGCTATGGCGAAGCCCTCAAGGGCGTCGAGAAGTTGCTGCTGATCTCCGGCAGCGCCGTCGGCCAGCGTGTGCCTCAGCATAAAGCCGTGATCGAGGCTGCCAAAGCCAATGGTGTCAAGTTCATGGCCTATACCTCCATCCTGAGGGCAGATCAGTCTCCGATGCTGCTTGCTGAAGAGCATGCGGCGACAGAAGCGATTCTGAATGCATCCAGCATTCCTCATGCCCTGTTGCGCAATGGCTGGTACAACGAGAACTACAGCGAAAACCTCGCTCCGGTGCTTGAAACAGGTGCCGTGATCGGATGTTCGGGTGAGGGCCGTGTTGCCTCTGCCTCGCGCGCAGACTATGCCGAAGCCGCTGCCGTGGTTCTGACATCGTCTGTTGAAGAGCAGGCTGGCAAGATCTATGAGCTGGCAGGGGACGAAGCCTTCACGATGAGTGCCTTGGCTGCCAAAGTTGCGACCCTGTCTGGCAAGAAGGCTGCATATATGGACATGTCCAAGGAAGACTATATCGCTGCGCTTACGGGTGCAGGCGTGCCGGAAGGCTTTGCCCAGGTGCTTGCTGACTCCAGCGCCAACGCTGCGGGCGGCTGGCTTGAAGACAATTCCAAAACCCTGTCTGCCTTGATCGGTCGCCCGACAACGACCATTGCAGAAAGCATCAAGTCAGCCCTATAAGGCTCTCTCCTCCGCTTTCTCATTCTTTGAAGAAAAGCAGGTTCATGAACCGGGGTACGCCGAGGCGACCCCGGTTTTTTTGCTCGCAGGCAAGCCTTACGAACCTTTTAGCGCCGGTGGATCTGTGTGTGCGGGCGCTCTTGTCATCACCGACTTGAATCAGTCTGTGAACGGCTTGAACTGTTTGAATCACACTTTCAACAGTGATGACTATCATTATGATAAGACTCGCGAATTTCCATTCACTTGAAGTGATTTTCGAACGTGTTGGCACCGCGACTTGAATCGGTTTCTTAAGAATGAGACAGCTGACTTGAATCACAATCTCAAGTACCGATAGCTGTCCCTTGATGAGGAGTGTGCCCTTCAATGCGCCCGGTGAAAGCCATTGATCCAGCTATGCTTGACGGTCCATGTCTCCGGATCGAAGGCCACCAGATCGGCGCTGAAGCCAGGCGCAATCAACCCCAGCGATGTGTCCATGCGCATGAAGCTGGCCGGGTAGCGCGACGCCATCCGCAGGGCTTCCGATAGAGGTAGGCCGATCAGTTCTACCACATTGCGCACCGCGCCTATCATGGTGAGGGCCGAGCCGGCTAGCGTGCCATCTTTGAGCTGGCAGCGTCCATCTTGAACCGTGACCGTTTGATCATGCAATGTGAAGGCTGCCTCGTCAGACCCCACGCTCGCCATGGCATCGGTCACGAGCATCACCTTGCCGCGCGGTTTGGTCTTGATGGCGTTGCGCATGGAAGCCGGATGCACATGAAAGCCATCCGCGATGAGACCACACCATGTATCGGGATCATCGAGCGCAGCGCCAACCACCCCCGGCTCACGACTGCCCATGGGCGTCATGGCGTTGAACAGATGGGTGAAGCCGCGCAGACCCGCCCGGATGGCTGCCGTCATATCCTGATAGCTGCCAGCCGTATGGCCTGCCGAAACCAGAGCCCCCTGATGAACGCACTCCCGAATGAAGCCCGGGCCGACTTTTTCCGGCGCTACCGTGATGAGGCGGACACCAAGATCGGGATGCGTCATCAAATCCACTGCCCGATCATCTACCGGGCGCAATTGCTCTTCGGGATGGACACCCTTGCGGGCGGCATTGAGGTAGGGGCCCTCGAAATGCACGCCCTTGATTGCGGACAGACTGCGATCTTCTCCCCAATGGCGGTGCGCCAGCTCGATCAGATGCGCAACATGCTCCATGGCGGGCCATGCATCGCTGATTAGGGTCGGTAGCATTGATGTGGTGCCATAGGCCCTGTGGGCATCTGCCATGGCCTCTAGCTGTGGCAGGGTTGTGTCTGCGTTGAGCATAACGCCACCACCGCCATTCACTTGCGCATCAACAAAACCGGGAGCCAGAACGAGCCCTGTGAGGTCATGCGGCTCATAGCCACCCAGTTTGTTGGGGCTGTCGATGATGGAGCTGATCCGACCGTCTTCCAGTGTCACGGCCTTGCCTGCGTGGAACTGGTCGCCATCAAACAGGCGGGCATGCATCAGAATCTGTGTCATGGCATCGGTCCGGTTGGCAAGGAAGCACATGACGAGCATCCTGCGGCAAGAGGGATACTCCATCATAGCATCACAGAAGGGAGGCTCCACGCTTGGAGGCGGTTTTGACGGTTTATGAAGACAAAACACACAGCTCCGCCGAGTTGTTGGTGCATAGTTCTCCGACGGTTTGGGTCAAATTGTGGATTCGGAGACGAATTCATAGAGGTCTCCGCGGAAGTAGGCCCTCACAAATTCGATTGGATGATCCTCTTGCCTGATCAGACTGATTCTTCGGGTCGGCTTGTCTGGGTTAATGGGGGACGAAGGAGCTGTTGATCCTGCTCCTACTCCGGCCCCCGATCCCGAGTACGCGTGGCGCTGCCGGATGAAGGATCGCCGCTCCACATAGAGACAGGCTGAGCCGGTTGGTACACCCAATAGATGGGCGTGGCTCACATCCAGCAATCGCGCCGACAGGGTTTGCACGCAACGGGTGGGGCGCTGATGGTGATCTTCCAGCCACGCGTAGAGCGATGTCTCGATCGCAGTCGGGTCTGGCAAGACGCTGTGAGGGAGTACCGTATGCTCAAGACATACGGGCTTTTCATCCACCATGCGCAATCGATACAGCCTGCTGACAGGGCTTTCGGGCAGTATTTCCAACGCCTCACATTCCTCGGGGGTGGGCGGCCCGCTTGAACGCTCCAGCCATAGAGCGGCCGTCGCGTGCCCCTTTATTTGCATGTCTTCGGTAAAGCCTGTGATTTGCCTTGGGCGCAGAGCTTGGCTTGAGGCGACAAAGGTGCCCGCCCCATGGCGCTGCACCAGAATGCCTTTGTCTACGAGCACCCGAACCGCATTGCGCACCGTAACGCGAGATATGCCCAGCGCATGGGCTAGTTCTCGTTCGGCGGGCAAGGCATCATTGACCGCGACAAGACCGGCCTCGATTGCCTTTTCGATGCCGCGCTGAAGTCTTAGATAAAGCGGCGTAGCGCTGGGGGTTTCAAGATCTGCGACCTGCCTGACATGCTCGATAAGGCGGCCAAACTCAACCATGACCGTATCGTTCTTTGTAACCCATATCCTGCTCATGGTTTGGCTGAAGAGGAGGGAGGGTACCGCCAGCCATGAGAATGGCTCCATCACGCGCATCATAGAGCCGAGGAACAATCAGGGATGTGGTCTCCGCTTCCAGCCATGGTTCAACCGCTTCAGCGAAGCTGCCCATCAGGGCAATTTGATTGATGCCGCGCCACGCCAGAGCACGCAACATGGCGCTGGCTTGTGTGCCACAGTCAGACATGAGTTTGAGGGCCACCGGATCTTCCTTTTCGGCGAACCGCACCACAAGATGACCATAACCGGCAAAGTCCGGCGGTGTGGCTCTGCTCGCCCATAGGGCCATTTCTTCCTGACTGTCCCCGAACATCGCCATGATATGGTCTGTCATCGTGCTGACTTCATAAATGCCATCCAGCGCCGCGATTGCATAGCGCAAGGCCAACACGCCCACTTGTGCCGCGCTTGCCATGTCTGAAAGGTCAAAGCCCCAGCCGCCGACATTCACCGAGTGGCCCTTGACCAGACCATATCCGCAACTGCCTGTGCCAAGGATCAGAATGCCGCCGTCGCGCGCGCCCGCATGTCCTCCAAGACAGGCGATGTGAGCATCGCTGGAGACCCGCAAGGAGGCGAAGGGATGTTCCCAGTTGCGAAAGGCTTCCTTGTCCGCGCTGATATGCAGCTCTGCAAGGCCTATCCCCACATGGGTCGTCTCCAACACTTCTGCACCGAAGCCTGCATCCTTGAGGGTTTCCCGCGCGACACGCGCGACCTGCTCCTGCGCTGCCATGATGCCTTGACTGGTTTGTGCCGGGCCACTGATTGCTTCTCCAAGAAGGGATCCGTCTCCACTTCTCAGACGTCCGCGGCAATTGGAGCCGCCTCCGTCTATCCCCATATACAGGGTCTCTGAACTTGCCATTGCCAAATCTCCTCACTGGGCGCTTAATGCGCTCCCGTCCCCATTTGCAATGGACTGGCTGATGAGCCTTCAGGTGAGCCAACCCATCTACCAAGAGTAGAAGACCAATCAAAGCCAATTTCAATTCGTCTTCCGAATGACGGAGCAAATACAATCGTTAGCGGATGAAAGTTATTTGACAGACTTTATTGGTACGAAGGTGGTATCGGCCTTTTTGAACAAGACAAATTCATTCAATGGGGCACTGGGGGAACCGTCCAGAGAATGACCTTGCGGGCTTCTCCCCATAAAGGAATGCGAGCCTCGTCATATGGCCGCTTCATTTTGGACTGGTATCAGGAATTCCCCTGAGGCATAGTGCACAGCGCTGCCCGATGCTAGTACCCACCCTGCCTTTGGCAAAGACGACTATAGGACAAATGATGGCTGAAACGATCCTGCGCGGAAGACTGCTAACTTTTTTGCGAGAGCCTCAGATGCCCGAGGATGACAGCGCACATCTCTATATCGAAGATGGTGCGCTGTTGATCGAGGGTGGCCTGATCAAAGCCAGAGGCACCTTTGAACACGTGCAGGCAGAGGCGAGCTCAGAGGCGATCATCAAGGATCATCGCCCTCATTTGCTCGTGCCGGGTTTGATCGACACTCATTTGCATTTTCCGCAGGTGCAGGTGATTGCCAGCTGGGGAGCACAGCTTCTGGACTGGCTGGAAAACTACACTTTTCCGGCGGAAGCCCGCTATGCCGATCCGGAGCATTGTGCCACGATGGCCGCGCGCTTTTTTGATGAGATTATCGCCAATGGTACCACCACCACAGTGGCTTATTGCTCATCGCACAAAAGCTCGGCAGATGCCTATTTCGCAGAAGCCGAACGACGCAACATGCGTGTGATTGGTGGCAAGGTTCTGATGGACCGCAATGCACCAGAAGGGGTGCGGGATACGCCGCAATCCGGATATGACGATTCCAAGGCGCTGATTGCCACATGGCATGGCAAGGGAAGGGCGCATTATGCCATCACGCCGCGTTTTGCCATCACCTCGACACCAGCGCAAATGGAAAGCGCCCAAGCTCTGGCCGCAGAGCACCCTGATTGTTACATCCAGACTCATCTGGATGAGAACCACGCGGAAATCGAACAGACCATGGCGCTTTATCCCGATGCGCCGGACTATCTGGGGATTTATGAGCAGTATGGCCTGCTGCGCGCCAACGCGCTGCTTGGCCATTGCATCCATATGCAGACGCGCGAGATCGATATTTTGATCGAGACAGACGCACGTCCCGTCTTTTGCCCGACCTCCAACCTTTTCCTTGGCTCGGGACTGTTTGACTATGAAGGCTTGCGGGCTCGTGGCGCCACATGTGCCATCGCGACCGATATTGGTGGCGGTACGTCCTATTCCATGCTGCGTACCCTGCATGAAGGTTACAAGGCGCTCGCCACGCGCGACGACACCAAAATGCATCCCTTGCGCGCCTTCTATTGGGCGACATTAGGCAACGCCCTTGCGCTCGGTCTGGAAGACAGGATCGGTACCCTGGATGTTGGCTCGGAGGCAGATATCGTCGTGCTCGACAGCGCAGCCACCTCCGCCATGGCTCTGCGCATGGAGACCTGTCAGTCTCTGTCAGAAGAACTGTTCATTCTACAGATCATGTCCGACGATCGCTCCGTGGCCGAAACCTATGTGGCAGGGGTGCCGATGAAGAAGTAAATATTTTTCTATTCACTTGCTTAGGTGATTGTTTAAATCCTATAGTTGTGGGGTAGGGAGTTAAGCAATGACAGAACATTGGGCGGGTCGAAATTTACTTCCTTTCGCTTTGTCTAGGCGGAAAGTACATGCAATTTTGAATGGAATAGATCCAATATGGGGGCGGCCGTTCGAGTTGGTGTGGGCTGCGTTGATACTGCTATCAGCTTTCTTTTTAGCTTTAGAGACCGAACCAAAACTCTCAGAAACCATGCGGAGCATTCTGGCTTTGGAAGAAGCCACCATCGTTTCTTTGTTCAGTACCGAATACATTCTGAGGATATGGTCTGCTCCGAAACGTTGGCAATATATATTCAGCTTCTGGGGGGTGGTTGATTTACTCGCAATTCTACCATTCTATCTATCTTTAGGAATTGACTTGCGAGGTTTACGCGCAATTCGACTTCTTCGACTATTTAGAATATTGAAGCTGGTGCGTTTTGTTGATGCCGTTGAACGTCTGCGCATGGCATTCGCCGACATCAAGCATGAGCTCTTAGTCTTTGCTTTTATGTCCCTCATTGTTCTTTATTTGGCGGCTGTTGGAATTTACTATTTTGAAAACGAGGCGCAGCCAGGCAAATTTTCTTCAGTATTTCAGTCACTTTGGTGGGCCGTTGCGACATTGACAACCGTGGGATATGGCGACGTCTTTCCGATTACCACGGGAGGGAAGGTGTTTACTCTCTTCGTTTTATTGATTGGGATCGGCATCATTTCTGTTCCAAGTGGCTTGATTGCGTCTTCACTCACGAATGCTCACAAAAGAAAGTCAGAAAAGAAGCTGGAGCAAGATTAGTATTTTCGATAACTCATATGTTGAGCATTCACCATCACCCTCGCTTCATCAGCACTTTGAGGTCAATGGCGGTGTTGCTCACAACAGCAGGGTCAGCCGTCTTGCCCGCTTCGATGAGCCGCTTGCCGACCATATAGGCACGGCCGTCATTCATGGCGTCAACAGCCAGCAGTTCCTCGCCCTTGTAATACCAGTGAGACGCGACGCCTTCACCAACGTCACGAATGACCACATGATCATAGCCGCTGTTAAGGCCTGCAATCTGGAATTTGACATCATACTGATCTGACCAGAACCACGGTTTGGCGATATAGGGCTTCATTGCCTCGCCCTTGAGACTCTCGACAATATTGACAGCGACGGCCTTGGCCTGATCAATGGCGTTGCCTACGCTTTCCAGCCGGATGCGCCCACCTCGATAGGGAAAGCTTGTGCAATCGCCTGCGGCCCAGATATGCGGATCGGAGGTGCATGAGAAGTCATCTGTCCGGATGCCATTTTCCAGTGCCAACCCAGCTATTTCTGCCAGCTCGACAGACGGCTTAAGCCCGATGCCGCAAATCGCAAAGTTGGCCTCCAGCTCTTCTCCTGTGCCCAACCGCGCTCCGCAGACATGCCCGGCCGCACCGGCTTCCTTATCCCCGATAAGCGTAACCGACTGTGCCCCTTCGATGATGCGGACGCCGTGGGTCTGATGCAGCTTGCGGAAATAGTCAGATGTTTCTGGTGCCGCCACCCGTCGTAGGATGCGTTCTGAAGCCACCACGAGTGTGACATCAAGGCCGCGCTTGGAACAGACCGCAGCGGCTTCAAGCCCGATATAGCCCCCGCCAACAATCAACACCTTACGGCCTGCCAGGATCTGCGGTTCCAGTTTGTTGATGTCATCAATCCCGCGGATGGGGTAGAGCCCGGCCAGTCCTCCGCCCTGTGCTGTAGGCAGGCAGGCTGCGTCACCACCGGTGGCCAGCACCAGATGGTCATAGGCAATGGTCTCCTCTGCGAGATTTATGGTTTGGCTGGCGGGATCTATGGCGGTGACTGCCGTGCCGAGTTTCAGAGTGACCTGCTGCTCGTCATAAAAGCTTTGCGGGCGCAGGGTCAGGCCATCCAGATCCATGTCGCCCAGCAAATAGGCTTTAGAGAGCGGTGGACGCTGATAAGGCAGATAGGGTTCTGCCCCAATCAGGGTCAAGGCGCCGTCATAGCCCAGCTCTCGCAGTCTCTGCACCAGTGTGGCTCCGGCCTGTCCAGCCCCCACAACGACAACATGTTTGGCTTTGCTCATCTTGGTCTTCCTGATTTATGTCTATCGGCCCTGCGGTTTCTTAGCTGGCTAACGCTCCGGCAGGGTCAAGTCAACGCAATCTCTGTATCAAATTGCATCAAACTGTTGCAGCATTTTTGCTGGTCTGCCCATGTGTAAGGGTCAAAATCCGCATGCACATAGCGAAAGAAAGGTAGCAAAAGGCAAAATTACGAAATTTTCACGGCAAAACCTGTCAAACTCTCTTTTGTTCACGGCTCGAACCCTTTCCTATCGCGCAACAGTTGGCTAATGTCCCGCTCAATCTTTGATTGGCTCTTTCCTCCTCAAAAGAGGCGGTCCAGTGCCTTATTCGTTTGACTGAAAAGAAACAGACCCATGAGCATGATTTTGAAAATGACATGCCCCGATCAGCCCGGTGTTGTGGCTGACCTGAGCGCGCGTCTCCTCTCCTTCGGATGCAACATTCTGGAGAGCAACCAGTTCTTCCAGCCCGCAGCGGATTCCAATCGGGAAGATGGTCTTGGTTCTTTCTTCATGCGCGTTGTTCTGGCGACCCCGGAAGGCTTGGACTTTGCCACTCTGCAAAGCTCGATTGACGAGTTCGCGACCAAATTTGACGCCAATATCTCGTTGCAGCCCGCCGACAAGCAGGTTTCGACCATTCTTATGGTCTCCAAATTCGATCATTGCCTGCAGGATATTCTCTATCGTGTGCAGAAAGGCACATTGCCGCTGGATATCAAAGCCGTGGTGTCCAACCACGCCGATGCCCGCAACACGGTGGAGCGCCTTGGCATTCCTTTCTATCTCTGGCCTGTGACCAAGGATAACAAGAAAGAACAGGAAGCCAAGATGGACGAGCTGATCGAGCGTACTGATGCCGAGCTCGTTGTTCTTGCCCGCTACATGCAGATCCTGTCCGATGACTTGTCCAGCAAGCATTTCGGCAAGATCATCAACATCCACCACTCCTTCCTGCCAGCCTTCAAGGGGGCCAAGCCCTACCATCGCGCATGGGAACGCGGCGTGAAGCTGATTGGTGCCACGGCCCACTATGTAACGCCGGATCTGGATGAAGGTCCGATTATCGAGCAGGATACCGAACGGGTGAATCACGCCTATAACCCGGACGAGCTGGTCAGCCGCGGCCGCGATATCGAGGCGCGTGTGCTCTCGCGCGCACTGCGCCTGCATGCAGAAGGCCGTGTCTTTATCGATGGACATCGCACGGTGGTCTTCAGCAAATAGCCGACTGTCCTTCGGCACCTTACATATAGACAAGCCGGCTTTCAGATGCGCTCTGATGGCCGGTTTTTTGTGTCGGATTTGGCGGAAATTAGTAGTCTGAAACGTTTCAGGTATTAAGCGACCATACCGCGCCATATCTGGGGGAGGCGCGGTATGGTCTATGGCATATTTCCGTGGGTCTAGTGGGGACTAAATCAGGAAATTTATGCCATTTCACGACAGATGGTACCTAGGAAGGGCTTCTGCATGGCCAGTCTGCACGCTCGATTTTTCTCTTTATTCACAAACGAGAAACTACATGCCGAATCTTGCTATAAGATGGCTACTGCATAGAGCTATGCATTTCGGTCTTCCTCCGGGTCATCTGAATCCGGTGAAACTCATTTCCAAATACGAAGGCCGACCCCTGTGTAGACCGAATGGTCTAGTGCTGTAAAGATAAAATAATGGAACATTCCACATATCAGAAACTCGTTGTCGCAGCAGCCAACTTGCTGCGTCAAAAAGGCTACGCAGCCACTGGTATTTCCGACATCCTGAAAACTGCGGGGGTGACGCGCGGGTCGCTATATCATCACTTCCCCGGCGGCAAAAGGGATCTTGCTATTGCCGCTGCCCGTTACTCCGCAGAATTGCTTCTCGATATGATCGAAGCGGCTTGTCGCAAGGCGCATTCCGAAGGGGGCGATTATCACGATGCGATGATCGAGTTTTGCAAAAAGATTTATGCGTCTTTTGAGAAAAACGGAAACTGGCGTTTCATGACGGTGTCTGCAACCTTGCAGGAAGGGGGAGAACGCAATGAAATTTTTAGCAAGGAAGCACGCAAGCATTATGCAAGAATCAGAATGAAAGCCATTGATGAAGGAGGGAAATTCGGACTCTCCGCCGAGGCATCCTATCTGCCTTTGCGCAAGGCGATGCTGATACTGGAAGGCAGCTGGCTGCTGTCAAGAGTCCTGGGTGATACAATGCCGATGCGATCGGCGGTGAAATTCATCGAAGAGGAAAAACTGTTTCATGAACTGCGTCAGCAGGCGCAGCTGCAAATATCCCATGATGAAACCCTCTCATAGCAATGACCCGTTATGGGGTTTCACTTGGCACTTGCAGAAAGACGCTGACACTGTCTGCCCGACCGGCAGCATCAATGACCGTCAGGGTTGATTGGCCCTGCCCGTCGGGCATCCAGTTGATGCGCCGCTTGCGACCGTTTGCCGCAAAGACACGCCCGTTGCCCAGCCAGCGGAAGGGTGGTCTGCCATTTTGGAGTTTGACGACCAGAGGCATTTGTTTGCCCTGTGCTGTCGGGGTGAGTTCAATTCTTGCCCCATCCGGCGGGTAGCTGATTTGAGGCGCAGCCTCAGGCACCAAGGATGGGGTGGACCAGAGGTTGGAAATCCTGAAATGTTTGAGCGTTGGTGGCAGGTCGACAAAGGCTTGCTCTTGCGTGCCGGACGGCGCCTTGGGGAAGGGCGTAAGCGTTAAGCCAGAGCGGGCAAAGGCGTCGTAAAGGATGGGGGCGGCGGCGGTGCGCCCCGTGATGCCCGGCACGGCACTGTTGTCCGGTTTACCAACCCAAACGCCAATAACATAGCGACCTTCGAAGCCAACTGACCAGGCATCGCGATAGCCATAGGACGTGCCGGTCTTGTAGGCGATGGGAAGCGTGCCAGTGCCTCGTGGCGGGGTGGCATCCTTGAGAATATTGCCGACATGCCAACTGGCATTGCGGTCCAGCACTGGCGCGCGGACGATCTCTCTTGCGGAAGGGGACAGAGGCTGGTCATGCAGCCGCTTGATCCGGCCATCATTGACAAAGCTCGTATAGAGCTGGGTGAGATCCTTAAGGGTAATACCCAGCCCGCCAAGGCCGATCGCCAACCCCACATCGCTGCCTTCAGGCAGTTTGACCGATACGTCGCCACGCTTCAATCGTTCCATCAGGCGAGCTGGCCCAACCGCATCGAGCAACGCCACGGCGGGCACGTTGAGCGAGAGCAGCAACGCATCATGGATGCTCACATCGCCCTGATAGCCCATATCGAAATTCTTGGGCCTGTAGCCGCCAAAATCCACGGGACTGTCTGTGATCTGGGTCTGGGCGCGGATCAGCCCTTCCTCGAAGGCCAGACCATAGATAAAGGGCTTGAGGGCCGAGCCCGGCGAGCGCTGTTTGCGAGTCATATCAATCCAGCCTGAGCGGGCAGCGCTGAGATAGTCTGCCGAGCCCACCTCGGCCAGAATGGCCCCGCTCTTGCCATCGGCCAATATGAGGGCGGCGGAGAGATCCGGCGCCAGCTTGCCGGTGGCATCCAGAAGCACTTGCTCCATCTTTTCCTGAAGCTCCCGATCCAACGTTGTTTGATGCTTCCGCTGTAATGACGACTTACTGTATAGGCGATCTGCCACATGGGCCGCCAATTGCGGCATGGTATGACGCACAGACTCCAGCGGTTGCGCCGAAGCACGGGTCACTTCGCTTTCGGGTATGAGACCGGCGATTGCCATGCGCTCGAGTACGGTGTTGCGTGCAGCAAGGGCGCGCTTGGGCGAAATATCCGGCCTGCGGGCCTCTGGCGACTGGGGCAGGGCCACCAGCAGCGCGGCCTGCGCTAAGCTCAGCTCTTTGGGCTCCTTGGCGAAATAGGCGAGCGATGCCGCGCGGATGCCCTCAAGGTTGCCGCCATAGGGGGCGAGCGTGAGATAGGCGGTCAGAATTTCCCGCTTGCTCATGCGTTCTTCGAGTTGCAGGGCGCGCAACATCTGCCAGAATTTGGCTTTGAAGCTCCGTTTCTCGCGTGGTTCAAGAAGGCGGGCAAGCTGCATGGATATGGTGGATGCGCCCGAAATGATCCGGCCATTTGAGAGCAACTGCCAACTGGCCCGCAGGATGGCGCGCAGGTCTACGCCTGCGTGGTCCCAGAAGCGCTTGTCTTCATAAGTCAGCAGAATGTCGATGAATTCGGCATCGACGCCATCAAGATCCGAGCCAAGGCGCCATTGACCGGCCTTGTTGGTATAGGCGCGCAACAAGGCTCCATCCCGGTCGACCACTTCAACGGAGAGATCTGTGAGTTTGTCGAGCGGTGGCGGATTGACCCGGTCAAAGAGCAAGAAGCCGCCGACGCTTCCCAGACCTACAAGGATGAGAAACCCCAAGCCAGCGACCATGCCAAAGAGCATCTTCGGCATGGCTTTCTGTCTGTTACGCAGCTTCAACAAGGACGTGCTCGTTTCTTCCTAGCGGATGACATTCATCCAGCCGCTTGCTGTGCGTGCCGCCTTTTCAGGCCGGTACATGTCTTCAATCACCGCAGCCGGATGCATGAAGCTGCCCGGAGAGACGGCCCGCACCGTGTAGGCGATGGTGAAGTCCTTGACCCCGCCCTGTTCGCGGTTGATGGCTGCGAGCACCCGATCCTTGCGGAATTCCACATGGGCGACATCCGTCTTCGGCAACCAGCTGAAATTCTGTTGCTCGGCGCTTTTCACGAGATGCGGATTTTCTACCTCAAGACCAGCCGGCAGCAAGTTGCTGATCATCAGGCGAGAAGGCACATCGTCAAACTGGGTCGCATTGACCACCACGACAAGGCGTTCATTCTGCTTGATCTCAGCCACATTGACCGGGCTGCCATCCAGTGCGTGATAGCTGCGCGAAATGGCAAAGCCGTTTCCACCTGCAGGCAGAGGCTCTGATGGTGAAGCAACCACGGTTACGAGCGCTTCCAGAGGGGCTTCGCCGCCATTGACGATGGTGACAGGCTCTTCATCGATGGCTTGCCCATTATAGGCGGCCACCAGAGGCCCCGAACTGGCCACGCCATTAACCGCGATACCCAGATCAGCGGTGGCTTCTGCCTGTGCGCGAGCTGCCAGAACCATCCAGACCTGTTCCTGCGTATTGAGACGCTTTTCCGGATCATGAATGCGGCGGGCAAGAGCTTTGATCCCTTCAAGGTTGCCTAGGGCAGGGCTGACCTCGGAAGCCAGCGCCAACATGCCAGCCACATCGCGCTGAAGGCTTGAGAAGCTGTAAACGCTGCCTTCTGATATCGCCATGTTGCCTTCGCGCCGTTCCGCCAGCCAGAGGGCTGAATCAAAGGCCCGTTCGGCGCGCGTGCGATCCCCATAGAGCGCGAGTGCTGCGCCCAGTTGGGCCCGAGAGAAGGGGCTGTCAAAGCTATCCAGCTTGGTCTCCACATAGTAGCGCAGGTCTCCGGCCGAGGCCATGCGATTGCGTGCCAGATCATACAGACCATAGGCAACGCTGGCAGAATCCCGCTGCAGATCGCTCTGATAGGCGAGGCGATTCTTGATGTCTTGCAAGGCCCGCTTCATTGCTACTTCTGGCACCTTGAAGCCCTGCTCTTGTGCTCTTGTCAGGAAGTCGGTGGCATAGGCCGTGAGCCATGGATCGTCGACATAGCCGCCGCCCCAAAGGCTAAAGCCCCCCATGTCGCTCTGATAGGACAAGAGCTTGTCGATGGCTTTCTGGATGCGTTCCTTCATAGCGGTGCCTGAAAGGCTAGCCAGCTCTTCAGGCAGGTTGAAGGCCAGTTCCTTGGCATAGAGCAGAGGCAGGGCACGACTCGTGATCTGCTCGGCGCAGCCATAGGGGTAGCGATCCAGCTGCATGAGCAGAGAGGCAACATCATAGGTGCCCGGTTCATTCACCGATACCGAGACGGTAGCATTGTGCTTTTGCAATCCGGCCATCCATGCCGCATCCAGCTTCAGCTCACCGCCCCCGACGGCTAGCGGCACGCGGGTCACGGTGGTCAGCGGAAGCACGCCAGAGCGCACCGGCATCTGCGCATCATAAAGAATGCCCAGTCCGTCGCCAGAAGTGGAGGTCAGCTTGACGGTGACATCGCCCATGCCTTCCTTGAACCCGGTAAGGGGCACAGAGAGGGAGACCATCTCATCCTTGTTGAGGGTGACGGTTTCTGGTGCCTTGGCGATATCCAGCGCAAGGCTCTCGCTGGTGATCAATTCCAGATGATAGTCCCCCTCGGGGGCTTCCAGATTGGTCAGTTCGACAATGGCGCGGGAGGTGTCGCCCGGTGCCAGAACCTTGGGCAAGCTGACATGCACAACGATTGGGTCGCGGATAGTGGCGTCTTCATCGCTGCTGCCAACCGCATCGTCGGTCCAGGCGGTCGCCATCAGGCGCGCGGTGCCGTTGAACTGCGGAATGTCGAAAGAGACCTTGGCTGCGCCATTTTCATCAAGGCGCACGATGCCGGAGACGAAGGCAACCAGTTCCTGTGTCGGCACATCGCCGCTGGCATCCATCTGTGGTCCTCCGCCGTCACCGCCCGTGCGCAGGGCACCGAAAGCACCATTCGAGCCATCGATCAGACGGCCGTAAAGGTCGCGAATATCGACGCCCAGACGCCGCTGGCCGAAATAGCGCCCGACAGGATCAGGCGTCTTGTATCCGGTGAGATTGAGGATGCCCTCATCCACCAGAGCCACCGTAACATAGGCTTCCTCTCCGGCCTTGAGGCCATCAACTTTGACCGGAACTTCCATCTGTTCACGTGGGCGGATGGTTTCTGGTGCCTCCATGCTGATGGAAAGGGCGCGCTCTTCAGGCGAGACGCCCAGCCATTCCACACCGATGGCTCGCATCGGATTGCGCGACGCACCTTTGTCGGACGGGCGATAGAGATTGGCCAGCAGATAGGCGCCAGCGCCCCAGTCTTCTTCCACCGGAATGTCGAGCGTGGTGCCTTCAGCCGGAACATCGACAGACAGCGTCTTGCGGATCCGGTCTGTGCCGATGGCAAGGAGAAGCTTGCCTGCAAAGCGCGGCGAAACCTTCAGCTTGGCAGTCTCGCCAGCCTTGTAGCTTGGCTTGTCAAGCGCCAGCTCCAACCCGTCTGGCGTATCGAGTGAGCCTGCGCTGGCCCAACCTGCGCGGAATTCAACGCTGGTGCTGTCGCCAAGGGTCAGCCGATACCGGCCCCATTCAACCGGGAGAGACAGTTTGGCAGGATCGCCCGTGCCCAGATCGACCTGACCGTCAGCCACTTTGCTTTCCAAATCCACCGATTCCGAGTACCAGCTAGATCCGTTGCGATACCATTGATACTGGCGCTCGATTTTGACGAGGGACCAATCCACGCTAGATTGGCTCGCCCGGCTGGCATCCGGAGATACGGCTATGAGCTGGAACTGTGCGTCACTATTCTCGCTCACCTGATTGCCGTCAAACTGGGGCTTGATGCCCAACATGATATCGTCGGGTTCGACGCGATATTGCGCCCGACGCTCAATGGCGCGGCCGGAGCCTTCCTGCATCCGCACAACCAGATCAGCGATCTTGGGGCGGGTGGAGGCACGCAACGCTCCGAGGCTGAAGTCATATTGGCCCTTGCCTTCGGCATCCAGTGCGGGCAGTGGGCCCAGCGGTATCCGCTCTATGCCGGTATCTTCTTCTTCGGCCAGACCAAAGAGATAGCCTTCAAAGCCATCCATCTTGCGGGTTTCGCGCACCAGTATATCGCCGGAAAGGGCGAGACCGGCAGCCGGAGCGCCATAAAGATAGCGCCCTTCGATGGCACCGGTTGCGCTATCGCCAACGGCAACAACGTCTCCGTCGGGCGTCAGGGTCATATCGGTACGATCAGGGATGAAATCCTCGACAAGGAAACTCACTTCGCCAAGGGCCGGTTTCTTCGGATCGGCAAAGATCTGAACCCGCCAGCCGCCGCGCTTGGCGTTACTGAGAAGGGGCAGATCCACTGAATACCCCCCAAGCGCCTTGCCAGAGCCGATCAGACGTTGGGCTTCCACGCCATCGGGGCGCAAGAATGAGAAGGTGAGCGGCAGATCCTTAACAGCACGGGCGGTGTCATCGCGCGCCAAAGCAGAGACATGCACCTCCTCGCCGGGGCGATAGACCCCACGCTCGGTCCATGCATAGACATCGACCCCTTCCGGCGACGGCCGACCGGTGACACCTCTATCAGAGAGGTCAAAACCGGCTCGGGTCAGATCGAGAAAGACAAAATCATTCTTGTCTGAATTGCTGGCCGTCAGAACCGCCGGAGCCAATCCGTCCGAGCCACGCATGAGCCCGGCATCGAAGGTGACCATGCCGGTGGCATCGCTGGTGCCGCTGCCCAGAATTTCGTTGTTGCGGGCGATAAGCTTAACCTTGATGCCGGAGAGCGGTGCTGCGCTTTCCAGCGAGCGCGCAAAGACCTGAAGGCCGCCCAGATCACCACCGGCCTGGCTGCTGCCGCCTGCGGGCAGGGATTTGGTGCTCGAGAAGGTCGTCAGTCCGATGTCTGAAATCACGAACCACTGGCTTGCAGCCGAGGGATAGTCATTCAGATCAATGGTCGTGGCGGCGGCCGTCATGAGATAGACCCCCGGCTCGCGCTCGGGCAGGGCCTCGTCGATCGGAATGGCGGTGACCACTTCACGGTTCTTTTCCGGAGTAATCGCCATTGAGCCTTCCCAGACCGGAGAGCCCATGGTCTCTGTGAGGTCTGAAAGCTGCCACTCTTCAAGTTGGCTGAGGAAACGGGAGCCCCGCACCAGTTGCGCCAGAGAGCGGTCATTGATGCGATAGAGCGCTAGCTTGGCTTCATCGGCATTGACCGACACCAGAGGAAGACCACGGCGGTTGCTGGCTGGCAGCACATAATTGTTGCCGCTAAAGCGCATGCCCGGCTTGCGGTCGCGCACATATAGATCAAGTTGCAGGTTGGAAAGCAGTTGCTCGCCATTGTCCGCAGGCAGGCCTTCGCGTACATCCAACTGATAGCTGTTGCCGTGCGCAAGCCCTTCCACACAGATCTGCCGCTTGCTCACATCAAGCGCCTTGGGCTCTTGCTGGTTGATGCGGATATAGGAGGCATAATCGCCAAAGCCCTTTTTCAGTTCTTCGGAGAACTGAATGCAAATGCGCGGATTTTGCAAATCCGCATCAATGCTGTGATTGATCATGCGGAAACCATGGCTTTCCAGAAGGCGGCGATAGTCTGCGCGGTCTGCCGGATTTTCGCGCATTTCTAGCGCTAGCTTGAAACTGTCTATAGCTTCGCGGAAGCGTGCTGTCGCCTCCAGTGCGCGGGCAAGCTGGGAGAGGGCCGCCGCACGATTGGTGCGCGTGCGAGAACTCGTATAGGCATTGAGAGCTGCATTGATGGCTGAGGCCCGTGCCGTGCGGGCTTCTCTCAAGTCTTGAGTGGTGCGGGCAGCTTGCGCCGCAGCCTGTGAGTAGGCGTGCCAGATGTCGCTCGCTTCGGGATATATCGCCAAAGCGCTACGGAACAGATCCATGGCTCGGGTTGGATCATTAAAGTCCATTGCGCCATAGCCGCGCTTGATCAGCTCATCAAAGCCGATGGTGCCAGCTCCAACGTCGGGGCTAGAGGATGACACCTCTTTATACATCTTGGCGGCGGCATTATGGATGCTCTGTGGCAGATTGGTAAGGGGAGCGGCTTTGCCGATATCTTCTTCTTCAAAGCGGGGGGCGATGCGCCCTGAAATCGCGCCCTTGAACGGGGTTGCCTTGGCAAAATCGGATTTCAAAAAGCAGAATTCGGCTTTGACATTATAGGTAAAGGCCTTGCAGTTTTGGGCCTTCAAACAGGCCGACTGACATTGATCCAGCGTCACCTTTTTCAGCGTCTTGAAGTCGAAGCCATAAAAATCCGTATCTCGCGAGAGGATCACTTCATCACGATAGGTGCCATCAAGGGCCCATACCTTTTGCGATGCGGAAAATGAAATGAGAATTAGAGCGACTATCGCAGATAGAATCCGGGCCATGGGTCCCCTCCGGTCATCAATGAACGGTCCGCTATCTCTTTCTTCTCAATGATAATAGGCTATGAGCGAGAGGTTGGCGGCATTTATGAAATGTAAGCAACAAACGAGTTCTGACAGTATGTAGCATTATTGCGACGATTTTGAGAGCAAATATGTCATAAGAGAAATAAAATGTTTTTGATTGATGCGCGTTTGTCCCCTTTTGATACGGCCTGTAAAGCTGCGCTTGTCACCTCTCATGCGGACGGCACTGCGGCGCTTTTGCGCTGCATTTGCTCTTCTACAGTCATGGCAAACAATCAAAATGACTTGATTGTCTGTGCCAAAATTATGCAAACAGGCTCATAAAATGGTAACGCTTTTATATTGTGTTAAGCAAAGATTCGCGTCGAATTTGGCGAAATAAGGGGTTTGAGAATGGCTGGCAATTGGATTGGAACAGGCAGGATGGTACTAAGAGGCGCAGGACTTGGGGGCGTGTCTTTGCTGCTTTCCACGGTCCTGTCCCATGCCCAGGCGGTCGATGTCACAACCACTGTGTCGTCTATCAATGACTCGGGAGCCATCGAGCTGGTCCTGCCCAAAGACAGCATGGTTGCCATTGGTGACAAAGTCGAATTCGACACGCCACTTTCCGGCAAGGATGCCGATGGTGCAGATGGTCAATCGACCGTTGAATGGAGCGTGCAGGGCCTTGGGGATGGCGTGATCATCGCTGAACCCAGCGCAAAGCCGGAAAATATGCCCGAGCAGGGCTATCGCGTAACCATCAAGACCTTGGCCAATCAGCCGATGATCCTCTCTTCGAGCGAAGCCAAAATCAAAGCCGCTGAGGTCAACTCGGCAGAACCCGAAATAGCCGACGCTACAACCGATCAGATGGGGCATGATCAAAAGGCTCCTGTCGCAGAAAAGACTGAAACCGCAAAACCCTCGGTAGAAAAACCCTCGGGAGCAGAGGCCGCCGATGCAAAGGCGCCAGTTGAAGAAACCTCTGAACCCAAGACAGATGATATAACAGAGCCAGTTAAGCCCGAAGAGCCTTCCATGGCTAAGGAGCCTGCACCAGAGGCATCTGCTGCCTCTCAAATGGCCCAACCTGAAGAAGCGTCAAAGCCAACCGCTACGCTGGAGACAACAAAGAAAGTTCCAGAGAAGGCATCTGTCGAGGAAAAGGCTGACGCTCCTTTAGCAAAGGAACCTGAAGCACCAAGCGTTGAGCCCGAGAGTGCCGAGCCAAAAGCAACTGACCCCGTTGCGAAACAAACGCCTGTCGCACCCGCACCAGAAATGGCCTGTGACCGCATGGCTGCCCATCCTTTCGATCCCGATGCCGTTGCCAAAGGGGTATTCTATGCCGATCTTGATGCAGACAAAGTGATCGCCGCCTGTCAGGACGCCATTGCCGCCTATCCGCAGGAAGCACGCTTCTATACCCAGCTGACACGCGGGCTGCATAAGGCAGGCAAGCCAGCGCTTGCCCATGCTGCGACCCAAAAAGGGGCAGATCTTGGCAGCGGCCAATCCATGGCCTATCTGGGCGTCATGTACAAGAATGGTGAGCAGGTCGCCGAGGATCAGGCGCAGGCCCTTCAATGGTTTGAGAAGGCCGCAGAGGCCGGCAATCCGGGCGGCATGGTGTTCGCTGCCTCCATGTATCGCGATGGTGTGGGCACCGCGCGCAACTACAAGCGCGCTGCGGAGCTCTACCAGATGGCCAGCGACAAAGACATTGCCGAAGCGTCAGCCGATTTGGGCATCTTCTATGATCGCGGGCAAGGCGTTGAGCGCAGCCCCCAGCAGGCAGCAACCCTGTTGCTAAAAGCCTATGTGCAGGATGACAAGGACACGCAGCAAATATTCTTTGAAGCCCCCGGCGTGCTCTCTGAAGAAACACGCAAGGCCGTACAGATCATTCTTAAAGACAAGGGCTTCTACAAAAGTGCCATCGACGCCGATTTTGGCTCGGGCACCCGTAGGGCGCTGATCCTTTATAAGCGGAATACCCGTCGTTAAGCGCGCCATTATTGCTATCTTGATACATTCAGTGAGACGACACTATGCGTATTGGACCTGATACACGAGCCGACTACAAGACGTTTCAGGTGGTTCCGACTCGTTGGAACGACAATGACAGCTTTGGTCACCTCAACAACGCTGTTCATTATTCCCTGTTTGACAGTGCCATTGCTGGCTGGCTGATGGAAAATACATCCCTTGATGTGGCCAATGATGAGCAGATCTGCGTCGTCGTGGAAAATGGCTGCAACTATTTTGAGGAGATCTCTTTCCCCGATGTGGTCACCGTAGGCTTGAGGATCACGCATATCGGCACCAGCTCGGTGCGCTATGAAATCGGGCTGTTCCGCAATGATGACCTGGTAACGGCAGCACGCGGCCACTTTGTTCATGTTTATGTCAATGAGAAAAGCCGCGCGCCCGAACCCATGAGCGACACCGTGCGAGCGCTCTTCACGTCGATTTTGAAAAGCGAAGACTGATTGTCTCCACTTCGGCTATGACGATGACAAAAGGGGACGATGGTCCACAAGTCATTGAAGGGCTATTGTTCTTCGCTTTCGATTTGATATAAATCAAGGGAGGAGGCAATGTCCACAAAACCTGTATTACGATGCGACAATAGGTATATTTCTCACAAAAGTGCTTGGTAGAATTACCCGTATAACGTGATAATGCAGTGCCCTATCCAATAAGGCCGTCGGGGACGGGCTTGAGATAGAGGGCGGGACAGGAACCCATCCTTTTCGATCATCCTTACCCTTCGGCGAGAGGCATCTAGGGGCTCGCTCAAGGGACAGAAACCGGGAATAGTTATGGCTGACTTCAAGAAGATTCTGATTGCTAACCGTGGCGAAATCGCCATTCGAGTCATGCGCGCAGCAAATGAGCTGGGCAAGCGAACAGTTGCCATCTATGCGGAGGAAGACAAACTCTCCCTGCACCGGTTCAAGGCGGACGAAGCTTATCGTGTTGGGGCTGGCATGGGCCCTGTTGCTGCATATCTCTCCATTTCCGAGATCATCCGCGTTGCCAAGGAATCTGGCGCCGATGCCATTCATCCAGGCTACGGGCTGCTGTCCGAGAATCCCGAATTCGTGGATGCCTGCACCGAGGCCGGAATCACCTTCATCGGCCCGAGAGCGGAAACCATGCGCAAGCTTGGCGACAAGGCGTCGGCGCGTAAGGTGGCAATCGAGGCGGGTGTTCCGGTTATCCCGGCAACCGAAGTGTTGGGCGATGACATGGAAGAGATCGCCCGTGAAGCCGAAAAGATCGGCTATCCCCTCATGCTGAAAGCCAGCTGGGGTGGCGGCGGTCGCGGCATGCGCCCGATCAATGGGCCGAATGAACTGGAAGGCAAGATCCGCGAAGGTCGGCGCGAAGCCGAAAACGCCTTCGGCAACGGCGAAGGTTATCTGGAAAAGATGATCATCAAGGCCCGCCATGTCGAGGTTCAGATTCTGGGCGACAGCCACGGTGGCATGTATCACCTGTTTGAGCGCGATTGCTCTGTGCAGCGCCGGAACCAGAAAGTGGTCGAGCGCGCGCCTGCGCCTTATCTAAGCGAAGAACAGCGCAAGGAAATCTGCGAACTAGGCTACAAGATCTGCAAGCACGTAAATTATGAATGCGCCGGTACCGTCGAGTTCCTGATGGACATGGAGAGCGGTAACTTCTACTTCATCGAAGTGAACCCGCGCGTACAGGTCGAGCACACGGTGACGGAAGAAGTGACCGGCATCGACATCGTGCAATCTCAGATCAAGATCGCCGAAGGCAAGACCATCGAGGAAGCCACCGGCGTTGCCAGTCAGGAAGAGGTCCAGCTGCACGGCCACGCCCTGCAGTGCCGTGTGACCACTGAAGACCCGCAAAACAACTTCATCCCCGACTATGGGCGTCTCAATGCCTATCGTTCGGCCACCGGCATGGGTGTGCGTCTTGATGGCGGCACCGCCTACACCGGCGGTGTCATCACCCGCTATTATGATAGTCTGCTGACCAAGGTGACCGCATGGGCTCCAACGCCAGAACAGGCCATTGCTCGCATGGATCGCGCCTTGCGTGAATTCCGTGTGCGCGGTGTTTCAACCAACATCCGCTTTGTCGAGAATTTGCTCAAGCATCCGACCTTCCTCGAAAATAGCTACACGACCAAATTCATCGATACCACGCCGGAACTCTTTGACTTCAAGAAGCGGCGCGACCGTGGCACCAAGGTGCTCACCTATATCGCCGATATCACAGTGAACGGGCATCCTGAAGCCAAGGATAGACCGCGCCCGGCCGAGGGGCTGCGCGCACCTGTCATCCCAGCGCCTCGGGCGGAGAAACCAGCAGCAGGCACCCGCAACTTGCTTGATGAGAAAGGCCCGCAGGCGGTTGCCGACTGGATGAAGGAGCAGAAGCAACTGCTGTTGACCGACACCACCATGCGTGATGGACATCAGTCCCTTCTGGCAACCCGGATGCGCTCCATTGACATGATCAAGGTGGCACCGAGTTACGCGGTCAACCTGCCGCAGCTCTTCTCCGTTGAAGCGTGGGGTGGGGCAACCTTCGATGTGGCCTATCGCTTCCTGCAGGAATGCCCATGGCAGCGTCTGCGCGATCTGCGCAGCCATATGCCCAACATCATGATCCAGATGCTGCTGCGCGGATCAAACGGTGTTGGCTACACCAATTATCCGGACAATGTGGTCCAGAGCTTCGTCAAACAGGCCGCCATCTCGGGCGTTGACCTGTTCCGCGTGTTCGACTCCCTCAACTGGGTCGAGAATATGCGTGTTGCCATGGATGCTGTGCTGGAAAATAACAAGCTGTGCGAAGGCACCATCTGTTACACCGGCGATATTTATGATCCAAACAGGGCCAAATATGATCTCAACTATTATGTGAAGATGGGTAAGGAGCTGCGCGACGCTGGTGCGCATATCCTCGGCCTCAAGGACATGGCCGGTCTTTTGAAGCCTGCCCAAGCGCGCGTGCTGGTCAAGGCCCTGAAGGAAGAGGTCGGCCTGCCCATCCATCTGCACACCCATGACACCTCCGGTATTTCCGCCGCCACCGTTCTGGCCGCAAGCGAAGCGGGTGTGGATGCGGTGGATGCTGCCATGGACGCCTTCTCCGGCTCTACCTCGCAGCCTTGCCTTGGGTCCATCGCCGAGGCTCTGCGCAATACCGATCGGGATTCCGGTCTTGATGTAGAAGCGATCCGCGATATTTCCCGTTATTGGGAAGCGGTTCGCGGCCAGTATGCGGCCTTTGAAAGCGGCACCGCCGCACCGGCTTCCGAGGTATATCTACATGAGATGCCCGGCGGACAGTTTACCAACCTCAAGGCACAGGCCCGCAGCATGGGGCTGGAAGAGCGCTGGCACGAAGTCGCCCAGACCTATGCTGACGTAAACCTGATGTTCGGCGATATCCCGAAGGTGACCCCGTCATCCAAGGTGGTCGGCGATATGGCTCTGATGATGGTATCTCAGGGGCTGACACGTAAACAGGTGGAAGATCCAACGGTTGACCTATCCTTCCCGGACTCTGTCATCGACATGATGCGCGGCAATCTGGGCCAGCCGAAAGGAGGGTTCCCGGCCAATATCATCGAGAAGGTGCTCAAGGGGGACAAACCCAATACCGAGCGTCCGGGCAAGCATTTGCCTCCGGTGGATCTGGAAGAGGTGCGTGCCAAGCTTTCCGAAGAGCTGGAAGGCTTTGCCATCGATGATGAGGATCTCAACGGCTATCTGATGTATCCGAAGGTGTTCCTCGACTATATGGGCCGTCATCGCATGTATGGTCCGGTGCGCACGCTGCCAACAAAAACCTTCTTCTATGGCATGGAGCAGGGCGAAGAGATCTCGGCAGAGATTTCTCCGGGCAAGACGCTGGAAATCCGCATGCAGGCCATTTCGGAGACCAACGATGAAGGCGACGTGAAGGTCTATTTCGAACTGAACGGCCAGCCACGCTCCGTCACCGTACCGAACCGCATGGTCAAGTCCACCACCGCCATGCGTCCGAAGGCCGAGCCGAACAATCCAAATCATATCGGTGCCCCGATGCCCGGTGTTGTCGCTACCATCGGCGTCAAGGCCGGTCAGCAAGTCCGCACGGGCGATCTGCTGCTCACCATCGAAGCGATGAAAATGGAAACCGGCATTCATGCCGAACGCGATGCGGTGATCAAGGAAGTGCATGTGTCACCGGGTGGCAAAATCGATGCCAAGGATCTGCTCATTGAATTTGAGGCATAAGAAACAGACATCCTTACACTAAGAAAAAAGCCGCTGCGGGAGAAATCCTGCAGCGGCTTTTTTTACGCTTTGGCACGATGCTTACGCTTCAATGCATGCCCCTATGCAAGGGCCTGACGGCCCGGAGGGTTTGCCGTTAGTTCGTCTTTCGGAAAGTGATGCGATCGAACACATGGTCTTTCTGCACGAAATGATGATAAAGCGCAGCGAGCACATGCAACACCAGCGCTGCAATGAGCAAATTGGCCGTGAGGCTATGCACAAGCATCGGCCAGATACGGTGAGCGGCCTGATACCCTTCATAGTCACCACTCTCGACAAAGCTGCTCAGCCCGTAGATCGACATGGCGATCATGCCGGTTGCAACCATGATAAGTGGCAGAAGATAGAGAAGACCTTCAACAGCCTTTGAGGCTTTTGCCTGCCATTGCGGCCAGGAAGGATCTGCAGCAGGGCGTGCATTGATGAAAAAGAACACCAGCCGTATTAGAAATAGGGCGCCGGTGGCCAGACCTGCATAATAATGAAAAGAAAGAAGCTGCATTTTGCTGGCTCCCGTCATGTCCTCCATAAGAGAACCAACGATAATTAGGCCGATTATTAATAATGCGCCAAGCCAATGTAGAAGGATAATAGCACTAGAATATTTCTGAGGTGCATTGCTGGTCATAACAATCTCCGAGAAAGGCCCAGCCAGACAGTCTCGTCTTGATTGTCGCCGGCCGGTGCTCTGTAAGTCTTGATAAACAGGGCCGGAAAAGGTCCTCATGAGCCGAAGATGCGTGGAAGCCTGGTCCGCTTGTATAGCATCATGTGTACTGCCTTTTTAAAGGAATATACGGATTACTGCTCATGTTATAATTCTCTATATTCGAATTATGTCATCTTATAGACAATAGGGTTGCAAATAGAGCGCAATACCGCCTTTTCGATTGGAATGACGCGAATCTCAGTGATTGTTTGCTGGCTTTGCCTGTTTGGCCAGAAAGAATCGCGCATAACACCAGCAAACATAACCCACCACAAGCGTTGCTCCGATCAGCTCCAGTCTGGCCAGCCAGAGGAGTGTCGCCACTGTGCCATCGCTTGCGCCCCACTGCGCCAGAAAGGGAACGGATTTGAAAAGTGCGGTGGCTCCGATCACCATGGGGAAGGTGAAGGAGGCATAGCCCGGAGAAAAGGGCAAACGAAGCAGTCTGATAAAGCCCAGATAGGTGATCGCCGTCATCAGAATGGCGATGCCGAGCAACATCAAAACCAGCAGCCCGGAAGGGGCTGGGGAAATCGCCAGATAGCCCGCGAGCGAGAGGCTTGCAGGAGCCGCCAGAATGGCAATGGTCGGTTTGGCTGCATCGGGCACTTCCGGCTCGAAAATGAGCCGATAGATCATGACAGGGAGCATGATGGCATAGCTGATGAGCCCGAACCAGAAAAGCGCCATCGCCAATCCTGCCCAACTGCCTCCCGGACTTGTAAGATCTGCCACAATAATGCCGACAGGCGGAATATACCAACTGGGCACCAGTTGCGGCAATCGGAAGCTCTTTCCTCGCTCCCAAAAGAAAATCAGCAGCAGGATAATGTGGAGGCTTACCGCCAGAAGCCACAGGCCGGTGCCAACCCGTCCACTAATAGCGGCAGACACAAGCATCAGAGCCATGCTGTAGGTCGGCAGGATGCTACCGATCACGGGATGCTTGAGCTCGTCTTTGAGAAGGTTCGGAGCCCTGAGGAACTTGACCAACAACAGGGCAAGAAGGATGCCGCTCAGAATGGCGCCTGTGGTTGCTGCCATGCCTGTAAACAGGCCGGTATTCTCAAGACACCAGCCCAGACTGCCAATGCCAAGCGCCAGGCCAGCCAAGGGAGTGGGTAGGGAAGTTGGGCGGAAATAGCTGCTTGCCATGATACACCTACAGGGCTGAAGAAACGGGAGGGACGGCATCAAGACAGTCCTGCCGCTCGCTAAACAGATGATGAACGATATTTGAAGTATTTCCTATACTTGAATTTAGCCTTTGCGACAACAAAAGGTGCGGTAAGCAACCGGCCACGAAGACCGTTGTTTAAAAACGGCTGTTGCATCCGCACACTAGCCGCCATACCAGAACATGACTTGCCAAACAGGACTGTTTCGATCATCGTTACAGGAAGCAAGATGAATGCACCGGCAGACCAAAGTCTGGATCAACCAGACAAAGAATAGGCCGGGTGATGGAGGGACCATGAAGCTTGCAGTAATTGGGTTGGGGATGGCCGCGCGTGCCCATGTTGCCGCGCTTGAGTCCTTACATGAGCGTGTCGAGTTGACCGGGCTTTACATGCGAAACAAGAACCGGTTGGCATCCGCCGCCGAGGCGATGCAGGTCAAGGCGTTTCCGTCTCTGGAAGCCATTGCCGAGGACAGTGAAACAGACGCAGTCTTGCTGCTGACACCGCCCGATAGCCGGCTGGATATCGTAAAGCTGCTGTCCGAGGCTGGAAAACATGTGCTGATGGAAAAGCCGCTTGAGCGCACCCTTCCGGCAGCAACTGAGCTTGTCGAACTGTGTGAAAAGGCTGGGGTGCACTTGGGAACCGTACTCCAACATCGCGTTCGTCCAGGGTCTTTTCGCCTGAAAAAACTGCTTGATGAAAAGCAGCTTGGCGAGATCGCTATGGTGCGCGTGGATGTGCCCTGGTGGCGCTCGCAAGACTATTACGACCAGCCCGGCAGAGGGACCTACGATCAGGATGGCGGGGGCGTGCTGATCACGCAGGCCATTCACGTCTTGGATTTGATGTTGCACCTGCTCGGGCCGGTTAAGTCTGCGCAGGCCATGTTGGCCACCACTCAGTTGCATGAAATGGAAGCGGAAGATTTTGCCAGCGCCGCCGTGTTGTTTGAATCCGGAGCCGTGGGTAATATCTGTGCGACAACCGCGAGTTTCCCCGGTTCATCGGAATCCATCCGCATCGATGGCACCAAGGGGTCAGTCATTCTCCAAGGGGGAAGTCTGCGGCTTATTTGGCGCGACGGAACCGAAGAGAATTTCGCAGAGAAGGGTAATTCCGGAGCCGGAGCCGATCCAATGGCCTTCCCCTCCGACTGGCATATGAAGATCATCGAGAACTTCGCCGACGTCGTAGAAGGCAAGGCGGACAGCTTGGTCGCGCCGGGGCGCGATGCGCTGGCGGTTCAGCGTTTGATTGAGGCCATGGAACGCTCAAGCGCGGAAGCTGGCTTGCGGGTTGAACTCGACGCCTTTTAAGCCATCTCGTCCGGAGGGGGGGATCGACAGGTTTGCCTCCTCCAAAAAAGCCAAACGCAAAATAAAGGCCCCTTTCCATATGAGCCATGGAAAGGGGCCTTTTGAGTTTTTGTATCGATAGCGCAAATCAGGTCGCGGTCAACCCGCGTGCACGGAAGATATCGCGAGCCGCTTCTGCTTCTTCCGGTGTCGGCGTCCTAAGATCCTTGAGCTTATATTCCAGCCCCAGTTTTTCCCATTTGGATGTCCCCAGCTGATGGAAGGGCAGAACCTCGACCAGCTCAACCAGATCACCGAGGCTCGCGACATAATCGGCCATCTTTTCAACGTCTTCCTTGGCGTCCGTCCAATCAGGAACCAGCACATAGCGTATGCGCATTTCCTTCTTCAGGCGCACCATGCGCTGGGCAAAATCAAGCGTTGGCTGCAGCGGCTGAGACGTCAGTTCCAGATAGGTGTCCGGATTGATATGCTTGATGTCGAGCATGATCAGATCGAAGGCATCAAACCAGTCGTCCTCCACATTGCCATGCAGAAAGCCCTGCGTATCGAGCGCAATATGAAGGTCATATTTCTCTTTGATGGCGCGTGCCGCAGCGCCTACGAAAGGCGCCTGCATCATCGGCTCACCGCCCGAGAAGGTTACCCCGCCAGCGAATTTGAGAAAGCGGGCATACCCCTTGATTTCCTTGAGCACGCTGTCGATGTCGAGATAGGTGCCATTGTGAAGCTTCCAAGTATCCGGATTATGGCAATAGAGGCATTTGAACTGACACCCAGACATGAAAAAGACAAAGCGCATGCCCGGCCCATCAACGGCTGCGCCGGATTCCATGGAATGCAGGAAGCCATATTCGGACGGATCTTTGCGTTCATGTACGTGGGATTGGTTTTCGGCTGTGCTCAAGGCCGGCCCTCCTTTGGGGAACGTTTGGTCTGGTGACAGTGCCTATCGCTTGCTTTCCGGCGCGTGCGGAAGGGCAGCAAGGCGCTTTGCAGGATGTTCGGCCTGCGGGTCCGCAGTCGATGCTGTCGCTTCTCATTAGCATCATTGCTAGAACCATACCAGATATATGGTGATTGGAACACAGATGCACAGAGGGGTGCGAACAGATTAGCGGCAAAAAGAGAGCCGAAAAGCGGTGCTTTCCGGCTCGTCTCATTTCAGGTCAGATGAGCTTTGAGCTCAACCTTACATGTGGTCATGGAAGGTGCGGCTCAGAACGTCAAGCTGCTGTTCGCGGGTCAGCTTGATGAAGTTCACAGCGTAACCGGAAACACGGACGGTCAGCTGAGGATAATTCTCAGGATGTTCCATTGCGTCTTCCAGAGTTTCGCGGCGAAGCATGTTGACGTTCACATGGAAGCCACCGGCATCGCAGAAACCGTCAAGGCAGTTTGCCAGGTTGCGGATCTGTTCGTTGTCGTTGTGGCCCATGGAGCTTGGGGTTGCCGAAGCGGTCCAGCTGATGCCGTCCTGTGCGAAGTCATATGGCAGTTTGGCAACCGATGCGCCAGCAGCAACAAAGCCTTTTTTGTCGCGGCCGTTCATTGGGTTGGCACCCGGTGCAAATGGTTCGCCAGAGCGACGTCCGTCAGGGGTGTTACCGGTTTTCTTGCCATAGACCACGTTGGAGGTGATGGTCAGGATGGACTGGGTTGGCATTGCATCACGATAGAAGTAAGGCTGACCAGCAACTTTCTTCATGAAGGTTTCGGTCAGGTAGCATGCAATTTCGTCAACACGATCATCGTTGTTACCGAATGCAGGATAGTCGCCTTCAATCTTGTAGTCGACAGCCAGACCTTCGTCGTTACGGATCACATGAACCTTGGCATATTTCATTGCAGACAGGGAGTCGGCTGCGATGGACAGGCCAGCGATGCCGCAAGCCATGGTGCGCAGGATGTCACGGTCATGCAGAGCCATTTCGATGCGTTCGTAGGCATATTTATCGTGCATGTAATGGATAGCGTTCAGAGCCTTCACGTAGGTCTTGGCCAGCCATTCCATGGCGATATCGTATTTTGCCATGACTTCATCATAGTCAAGAATGTCGCCCTTGATTGGTTCCAGACCTTCAGCAACCTTCTTGCCGGATTTTTCGTCAACGCCGCCGTTGATTGCATAGAGCATGCATTTTGCGAGGTTGGCGCGAGCACCGAAGAACTGCATCTGTTTGCCGATGGCCATAGCGGACACGCAGCATGCGATGCCATAGTCGTCGCCCCATTTCGGACGCATCAGGTCATCGTTTTCATACTGGATGGCAGAGGTTTCCTTGGAAACTTTTGCGCAGAAATCCTTAAAGCCGCGCGGCAGTTTGGAAGACCACAGAACAGTCAGGTTTGGTTCCGGAGCAGGGCCCAGGTTGAACAGTGTGTTCAGAACGCGGAAGGAGTTCTTGGTAACCAGGGAACGACCGTCAAGGCCGATACCGCCGATGGATTCGGTAACCCAAGTTGGATCGCCAGAGAACAGCTCATCATATTCCGGCGTACGCAGGAAGCGAACGATGCGGAGCTTGATGACCATGTCGTCGATCATTTCCTGTGCCTGTTCTTCGGTCAGCAGGCCAGCTTCCATATCGCGTTTGATATAGATGTCAAGGAAGGTAGAGGTACGACCGAAGGACATTGCCGCGCCGTTCTGTTCTTTAACAGCAGCGAGGTAGCCCATATAGGTGAACTGGATGGCTTCGCGAGCGTTGGTCGCAGGCTTGGACATGTCCACGCCGTATTTCAGGCCCATTTCACGCAGTTCTTCAAGAGCGCGGAACTGTTCGGAAAGCTCTTCACGAAGACGGATGGTGTCCATGTCGAATACAGCATCGTTCAGTTCGTCGAACTCGGCTTTCTTCTGGGTCTTCAGGAAGTCGATGCCATAAAGAGCGATACGGCGATAGTCGCCGATGATGCGGCCACGGCCATAAGCATCAGGCAGGCCAGTGATTACGCCGGACTTACGGCAAGCCAGAATGTCAGGGCTGTATACGTCGAAAACGCCCTGGTTATGGTCTTTGCGGTATTTGGTCCAAATTTCATGAACGGTTTCGTCAGGCTTGAAGCCGAATGCTTCCATGCCGCCTTCAACCATACGCAGGCCACCGTTTGGCATGATGGCGCGTTTGAGAGGCGCATCGGTCTGCAGACCAACAATGACTTCCAGGTCCTTGTTGATGTAACCAGCATCATGAGCAGCGATAGATGTCGGGATCGCGGAAACGTCGAGGACACCAGCTTCGCGTTCTTTCTTCAGCAGCACGCCCAGTTCTTCCCAGAGCTGTTTGGTGCGGTCGGTAGCGTCTGCGAGGAAGCTGTCGTCACCATCATATGGAGTGTAGTTCTCCTGGATGAAGCCGCGCGTATCGATCTTGTTGCGCCATTCACCATCAGAGAAACCCTGCCAAGGATCGGCGACAACGGGTTTATCACTCATATAATTCATAGTTGGTATCCTCACTGTTAAACGAGTAAATTCGCTTCGGTCTCGTGTGATGGCTCAACAACCATCATTTGGGCATAGCTCACCCGTTGCAAGCAGAACGTGCCGCTCGCCTAAATCGGGGAAGTAGCCTGGGTTTTTAGCAAGAAAGAAGTATTTTGAGATTTGCAGCCTTGTTCTAGTAAGAACTCCCTCCTTGACTTTCGAGTACAGTATATATCAAAGCCCTAGGGGGACGCAAACTGAATGGTTCCAAATTTGTGATAAAAAAACGTTTAAAATCAATATGATAATAGCTGTAATGAGCGATTTGCAGTAAATGCATAGCTCACGCGGTACAGTCGGCGAAAAAAGATGTACCCAAAAATCATCGATTCAGGGGAAATAATTCCGTATAAACACTTATGCTGATGAGGTTTTTGCACTGCAACGCAAATGTTGTTAAGGGGGGACTGTTTAATATTTAGAACTAATCCTTTGGTTTTAGGCAATTTTTCAAACGAGCGGCTCTGCCATGCGCTCAAAGCATGGGTCAGGTGAGAGTCGATGGCGCCAATTGAAGGGAACCTGAACAAAAAATTCAATAAAATTAGATGTTTATACGTATGTTTTATGGTGCGCTGCAATGTGTTCCGATGCGCGGCGCATGCAGGTCTTGTCTTGACGTGCAAGGCTATGGGGCTTTTGATGTTAGAAGCGTTCTTTCATAGCTCGGCCATTTACATTTCTCGGAGCATTCAATGTCACTCTCTTCTACCTCCTTTCAGTTCATGACGGCCTCGGCCATTCACTTCGGGCGCGGCAAAGCTGAACAGGCCATATCAGAGATAGCAAAGCTGGGATCGCCCCTGCTTCTGGTGCATGGGCGTGACGGCAGGCGCGTGCAATGGCTATCAGACACTCTGGTAGAGCAGGGTGTGGAGGTGGTTGGTTTCTCCGTTCCAAAGGAGCCAGACATTGCTCTTATAGAAGACGGTGTCGCTCATGCGCGCGCAACGCGGGTACGCGCTGTTGTTGCGATCGGAGGGGGGGCGGTGATCGATGCGGGCAAGGCTTTGGCTGCCTTGGTGCCTGCATTGCGTCCGGCGATGGACCATCTGGAAGTCGTGGGCAAGGGATTGCCACTGGAACAAGAGCCTTTGCCCTTTGCCGCGTTTCCAACGACGGCAGGCACAGGTGCCGAGGTGACGAAGAATGCTGTGCTCACTGTGCCTGAGGCTGCGCGCAAGGTTTCGCTCAGAGATCCGCGCATGCTGCCGAACATGGCCATTGTCGATCCGGCGCTGACGGACAATCTACCGCGCGCCATTACGTTGGCCAGCGGGCTGGATGCTGTGACTCAGGTCATCGAACCCTATCTTTCCTGTAAGGCCAATATGCTAACAGACCTCATCTGTTACGATGCGATCCCCAAGGGGATGAAAGCCTTGACCAGGCTGATGGAAGCCGAAGACAAAGCAGCCAGAGATGCTCTGGCTTGGACCAGCCTGTGTGGCGGCCTTGCGTTGGCCAATGCCGGGCTCGGCGCTGTACATGGTCTGGCTGGTGTGCTGGGAGGCGTTACAGGGGGCGCGCACGGTGCACTATGCGGTGCTCTGTTGCCATATGTATTAAGTGCGAATGAAGAGGCTGTGCAGACAAGCGAAGATCTGAGCGAGACAGTGCGTTCCGATTTGAACGAGCGCTTTGCCTTTGTCAAAAACTGTATCGGCGGAGCCTTGGGATGCTCCGCCGATCAGGCGTTTGATCAATTGGCAAGCTGGTCTCGCGCCAACGCTTTGCCCGGTCTGGGAGATCTGGGGCTGGAGGCGGCCCAGATCCCTTCTGTCGCCGAAGCGTCCGCTATGTCGTCATCCATGAAGGGCAATCCGCTTCCCCTGCCCAGGGAAACGTTGGAAACCATCCTTCATGTCGCCAGCTGAACGCTTCGTGGGTCAATAGGTGCAAGTTTCTTATTGATCCCGACTGACGCACTTACCACTATCAAACGTCCCGTCTCTGGCCTTCAGTGGGCCATGAAGACCGGTACTTTTACACTCTGCAGCATTTCGGTGGTCACGCCGCCGAAAATGTCTTGCGAAAATTTCGAGTGTTCATAAGCCCCCATGATAATCAGATCGGAGCCCATCTCGTCTGCTGTTTGAGTAATGGTTTCGGCGACCGAGCGCCCTGTGCCGCGGTCATGGATGTGGGATGCTTCCACATTATGTCGCTCCAACAGCCCCATAATCCCATGGTCTGGATGTTGGTCCACCGTATGGGAGGCGCCCACAGTCAATAGGGTGACCTGAGTGCCCTGTTCCAGCATTGGCATGGCGTCGCCAACCGCGCGGGCGATGGTGCGTTTGCCATCCCAGGCAATGAGTACCTTGCGTGCTGGTCCTTTGGCTTTGAAACCATCCGGAACGACGACAACCGGCCGACCGCTTTGCAGTGCAATCCTATCGGGATAGGCGGCTAGAAACTCATATTGCTCGTCTTCGGGGTGGTTGCCAGTAATCACCATGTCATAGCAGCGGGCGATCTCGGAGACCGAGGTCATCATTTGCGGTTCGACATCAATGAAGCTGGTACGGCCTTCAAGGCTGGCTGCCTTGACTGTGTCCTGAAACCGCTGCGTTATATCGGCAATCCGCTTTTTCTCGGCGTTCTGCACGGCCAGATGCACCTCGTCAGACACAATCGTTGCGATGCGCCGTTCCATCTTGGAATAGCCATGTCTCACGATTCCAGTGAGCCATGCGTCATAATGATGAGCGAGCTTGATCGCGAAGTCGAGACCGCTCCCTTCATCCTGTTCTCCGCTATAAGCATAGAGAATGCTCTTGATGGTCATGATGCTTCCTCCTTCTCGCTCTGCCGCGTTCGGAGAGATAAAAGCCTGTGACACACTGTGGTCGACGGCAAAGATCTGCCGAACATGGCAATCTGGAAAGGGAACATGCGGGGGACGCACACATTTTGCCGGAACACTGCAAGAAGCGTCCGTGTCGACTTCAAGGCCCCTTTAGCGCTTCTGCGCGGCCAATTATTCTATATTGGGCCTTTTCGCCGATGCGAACGGGTCGTTTGCGATATTCGATATCGAAATAACGCGACGGTATGACCATCATGCAATGCCAATCCACCATTGAACCCTTCTCTATATTCTAGAAAAGGGAAGGATATCTAACAATATGGAATATAGTCATAATTCGGAAGCAAGGGGCCCCAGTCGCTTGTTCGGTCCGTCTTATGCAGAAGCCTATAGACCTTAGATCTAGGAACAGGGCGGTGTTCTAAGCGGTTCTAAAGCTGCCGGTCTGCGCATTCATCATCAGCGATTGCTGCGATGAATGGCATAAAGCCCGGCTCCAACAATCATGATGGCGCCCAGAATGGTGGACCAGATCGGTAGATCGCCAAACACCAGAAAACCGATGGGAATGGACCAGACGATCTGCATATAGGTGAAGGGCTGAATGGCGCTTGCCTCTGTCAGAGACAGGGCCTTCATGACGCTGAAATGGGCCGCCGTGCTGAAGATGCATGCGCCTGCCAGCAAGGGAAAGTTCATCTCGGACAGGGCAGGAGCCATTTGCAGCCCCGGCCATGTGGTCGCGATAACACCAATGAGACCAGCATAGAAAAAAGACGTCAGAGTAGTGTCATGGCGGCTCGCCAGGCGCGTAAACAGCTGGTAGAGCGCAAAGGAAGAGGTCGCCGCCAAAGCCACGAACCCGCCATAGCCCCAGATATTGCCGCTTGGCTGCATGGCGATCGCCAAACCCAACAGTCCCACAACCAAAGCTCCGATGCGATGCCATCCAACCACTTCCCCCAGAAAGACCGCGGCAAGACCGGTTACGATAAGCGGATGCACCATGATGATGGTTGTTACTTCCGCAAGGCCGAGCATGCTGTAGGAGTAGATAATGAGAGCGATTTCTGTGACCAGCAAAACACCGCGCAAGATCTGCAAAAACGGGCGCGGAGTTCTCACTGCTCCCGCGAGGCCCTCTTTGCTCATCAATGCCCAGATGATGGCGACAATCAGATGAAACCAGTAGCGCACCATCATGATGAACCAGACGGAATGATCCATCACGAGCAATTTGGAAATTGCGTCATGCATCGAGAAAATGATCGTGGCTAGAATGGCAAAGAAGATGCCCAGATTTCTTGGAGAACTGATCGCTGACATGAAAGGGAGCCTTTACTTGAGCTGGGGACTTTTCAGGCAAGAAAATAGATCAAACAAAGTGAAATCTTGAAGAGCTCGCAGATCCGTAACAGATCTTTGCTGCTTCAATATGCATAGACGACTGGTCTATGCATAACAAGCTTGTTTTCCCGCGTTGCAGGCCGGACGCGAGAATTTGTAAAATCTGTAAATTTCAAACTTTATGAAAATTTTATCTTTCATGAAATATTCAAATAGACGAATTGGTTATTGTGACAAATTGGAGAAATCTAACCAATAGATTGAAAAAATAGATTTTGTACAACTGTGTCCGTGACAATATATCCGATTTAAAACAAGGGCTAATGGAAATTTCTATTTGCAAACAAAGAGCAATTTTGACAATAAAAGGTGGGTTCAACCATTGCGCGTTGATTCTTTTCTGGGGTCAGCGTATCTGCTTATATCCTCCTGTCTTTTGCTTAAAAATGCGCGTGTGATTTAACAGATATGCTGGAATTACGACCACGCTCTCTTGTTTGTATTTGGGGTCTGTACATGAGAGCGTTTTATTATTTCCGTGGGGTGGGCAATGGCAACTTTAGCAGATATTGCTAGAGAAGTTGGCGTCTCTAATAAGACTGTTTCTCTTACGTTGCGCGGTAAGAGATGCTCAAGTGAAGAGACAGCCAAGCGCATTTACGAGGTAGCGGAACGAACCGGATACCTTGAAAAATACACAACAAGAACCAACAATCTGGAGCAGTTCTCCTTTATTGGTTTTATAGCAGACAATGTTGCCACTTCGCCTTATTCGGTCGAGTTGTTGCGCGGGGCACAAGCCGAAGCGCTCTCGCATGGCCGGATTTTGCTTGTGGGGTCGCTTGAAAGCGAAATGCAGAATCTCGCAGGAATCTGCCGAATGTTTCGCACATACAAGGCGGCTGGCTTTATTTATGCTTCCCAGCATCGACAATATGTCAACCATGCCGACTGCTTTGGTGACGAAAGTGTGGTTTACATGAATTGCACGCCTGTCAATAGCAATGGCAAGATCATATTGCCTGATGACGAAACGGGTGGTTATTTGCAGGCATCGCATCTATTGGAACTGGGGCATCGAAATATCGCGATTATCTCGCTGCCCCATGAAGATCCGGCCACCTCATTGCGCCTGAAAGGGATCTCCAAGGCGATGGCAAAGCAGGGGCTCTCGCTCAATTCGGACATGTGCCATCTGGGCGTTTCGGGTTATTTCGATGTCGGCGAAACTTACATCGCCTATGAAAAGGCCCGTGAAGTGCTGGCTGCACCCAATCGACCTTCGGCCATCATTTGTGGCAATGACCGCATAGCGCTCATGGTTATGAATGCTGCTGGGGATCTGGGGATCAAAGTGCCTTCCGAGCTGTCTGTCATGGGTTTTGATGATTTCAAAACCATCTCGGAACATGTTCGGCCTCAGTTGACGACCGTGAGCCTGCCTTATTTTGAAATGGGGCAGCGTGCAGTCTCTGAAATCGTCAAGGGGAGCGAACACTCGAACTTTGTCAATCTGATCTCTTGCGAGCTCATCGAAAGACAATCCTGTGCACCTATCTGAATGAGTGCACTGATTACTTAAAAAAGCAAAAGCAAGAGTGATGACATCACTCTTGCTTCACATCTATTCGTTGCTGAATTTTCTAAATGCTTTTCAGCATTTAGGCCGCCTTCAATTGCACCCTGTTATGTGGCCGGCCATAGTCGATTTGAGGGCCCATGGGCACGATCCGTGTCGGATTGATCATGTCATGGCTGGCGTAATAATGGTTCTTGATGTGATCCATCCGTACTGTCTTGGCTACGCCTGACTGCTGATAAAGGTCGCGCACATAGTTGGACAGGTTCGGATAGGATTCAATCGAACGCAGATTGCATTTGAAATGGCCGTAATAGACCGAGTCAAAGCGAATAAGGGTCGTGAACAGGCGCCAATCAGCTTCCGTCTGGCCGTAATCCAGCAGAAAACGCGATTTTGAAAGCCGCTCTTCCAGCCAGTCCAGCGTCTCGAACAGAGGAACAAGCGCTTCCTCATAGGCCGCTTGCGTTGTAGCAAAGCCGGCCTTGTAGACGCCGTTGTTGACGGTGTTATAAATCCGCTCATTCAGCTCTTCGATTTCTGCGCGATGGGCTTCCGGCCAGTAGTCACCCGCTGTTGCGCCGATGCCGTCAAAAGCGGAATTCAGCATGCGGATAATTTCGGATGACTCGTTGGAAACGATCGTGCCGGTTTTCTTGTCCCACAACACCGGCACTGTCACGCGTCCACTATAGGTCGCATCGGCCTTGGTGTAGATTTCATGCAGATAGCGAGCGCCGAAGAGAGGATCGGGAATGACGCCATCGGCGTCCTCGAAGGTCCAGCCATTTTCGCCCATGAAGCTGTTGACCACGGAAACCGAAATCATGTCCTCAAGCCCTTTGAGGGCGCGGAAAATAAGGGTGCGGTGTGCCCATGGGCATGCATAGGAAACATAAAGATGATAGCGCCCGGCTTCTGCCTTGAAACCGGCTTCACCTGTGGGGCCTGCGGAGCCATCGGCCGTCACCCAGTTGCGAAAAGCGGAATCCTTGCGCACGAAGCGCCCGCCGGTGGATTTGGTGTCATACCACTGATCATGCCATTTGCCATCAACGAGCAGTCCCATAATGTTTCCTTCCTTCTTGTCGGTGCTTTTGTTTTAAGTCTTGTCTGGTCTGGAGGCTGGTTTTTTCTCCAGACCAGAGATGTTGTTTTTATTGTTCTTGTTGGCCTTGGTTGCGGTTTTCACCGCTTATACGCGTTCTTCTCGCAACAAACAGAGGTTAGTCAGCAAGCTTGGAAGCAAGCTTGGCGACGTAAGAGCCTTGATAGCGAGCGCCTTCCAGCTCGATCTGGGAAGGCTGACGGGAGCCGTCACCATCGGTGATGGTGGTTGCACCATAAGGGGAGCCACCCTTCATTTCCTCAATACCCATCTGGCCCTGGAATGCATAAGGCAGACCTGCAACCACCATGCCATGATGCAGCAAGGTCGGAATGAAGCCCATGAGTGTGGTTTCCTGACCGCCATGCTGGGTCGCAGAGGAGGTGAAGACCGAGCCGACCTTGCCGGTCAGCTTGCCAGCAGCCCAGAGGCCACCGGTCTGATCCCAGAAATTGCGCATCTGGGAAGCAACTGTACCGAAGCGAGTGCCTGCGCCAACGACGATGGCATCATACTGATCAAGCTCATTAGGATCTGCGATAGGGGCTTCTTGATCCATCTTGTAGTAAGAGGCCTTTGCCACGTCTTCGGGAACAAGTTCCGGAACCCGTTTGATGGTGACGTCAGCGCCTTCGGCCTTTGCGCCTTCAGCAACAGCGTTGGCCATGGTTTCGATGTGGCCATATGCGGAATAATAAAGAACGAGTACTTTTGCCATTGGTTTTGTCTCTGCCTGTTTTTGTATTTAAAAGTTTTCCCGGCCTACTGACTTAATGAGCCGGCTTGATAAAGGTTCCATTACGCAATTCGTGAATGGCCTGATGGATTTCCTGCTTGGTATTCATCACGATCGGACCATGCCAGGCGACGGGTTCCTGAAGAGGCGCGCCCGAGACCAGCAAAAAGCGGACCCCTTGCGGACCGGCCAGAACTTCCACTTCGTCTCCGGTGCCGAAATTGATCAGCGTGCGGTTGCCGGACATGTCACGAATATTGACCTCTTCACCCATGACTTCCTTTTCAAGCAGGATGCCGCGTGGCTTGGAGGAATTGTCAAACTTGCCTGCGCCTTCGAAGACATAGGCAAAGGCGTTGCGATAGGTGTCGATCTTGAAGCGTTTGCGCACGCCAGCCGGAACGAAAATATCCAGATAAAGCGGATCAGCTGCAATGCCGTCGACTGGGCCACGTTTGCCCCAGAACTCACCGACAACGACCTTGACGCTGGTGCCATCGTCATCAATGACCTGCGGAATTTCCTTGGCTTCAACATCCTGATAGCGCGGCGCCGTCATTTTGAGGCTTGCCGGCAGGTTGGCCCAGAGCTGGAAGCCATGCATCTGGCCCTTCTCGTTTCCCTTGGGCATTTCCTGATGCATGATGCCAGAGCCGGCCGTCATCCACTGGATGTCGCCAGCGCCGAGGCTGCCATGGTTGCCCAGGCTATCGCCATGCTCTACCGACCCATTCAGCACATAGGTAATGGTTTCGATGCCGCGATGCGGATGCCAGGGGAAGCCACGAATGAAATCTTCCGGGTCGTCGCCGCGGAAATCATCGAACAGCAGGAACGGGTCGCACTGCTTGGGATCATGAAAGCCGAAGGCACGGTGCAGGCGCACGCCAGCCCCTTCCATGGTTTCCTGAGCTTGGGTGGTGGAAAGAATTGGTCTGATCGACATTTCTTTTCTCCATCACGGGCAGCAAAGCGCTCCCGGAAATCTGTTGACTGTTTAGACACCCGCCGGAAGCCTGTGCGCTTCGTCTCGTTGGGGTGCCCTTGCTTGACTTCTTAGGTAATAGTCCATAGGCCATTTGAGAAGCGCAAAGAATTCATGTGACCCATGAGTGTTGCAACATTGATTAAGTCTTTTGTATGCAATTTGGGCATACTTAAGCATAAGCTGCCAAGATTGATCGCCTTGGCAATCGGTGATACCGTCTGCCGCAAATCGAAGTATCATCCGATTCAAAAAGACCGTAATTCAAGTCAAGCGGCGTCGCTGGACAGCCCGCACGCCTGCTCAATTGGTAAAAAGACCCGTGACGCAATCTAGCCCGACCAACCAGAAAGCCCCCAGCCTTGCCGACGCCGTTTATGAGGCGCTTCTGAGCCGCATTGTGACCGGCGTTTATCCTGAAAACAGCAAGCTGCCGACCGAAGCCGAGTTGGCTGAAGACCTCGGAGCGTCCCGCCCCACGGTACGCGCTGCCATTGCGCGCTTGCGTGAAAGCGGCCTTGTGGCTTCTCGCCGCGGTTCAGGCAGCTTCGTGCTGAAGAGGCCAGACGACAGCTTTTTGCAATTTGCGCCCATTGAATCGATTGCCGACATTCAGCGCTCTTATGAATATCGTATCATGCTGGAAGGCGAAGCTGCCTATTTTGCGGCCGAGCGGGCCGGTGTCGAGCATCTGGACAAGATGTCCATCGAGCTGAAGCGCATGGATGATGCCATTGAAACCGGCGACATGGGAACCGGGGAAGACTACCGCTTTCATCTTGCAATCTGCGAGGCGGCGGACAACCACTTCTTCGTCAGTTCCTTTCAGGCGCTGACCGAGGTATCCCTGCAAGCGATGGATATTTCGCGTAATCTCTCATCCCGCAGCAAGCAGGCCCGCCGCGTCATCGTGCAGGAAGAGCATCACCGTATCTTCAACGCCATTCGCGCGCGCGACATGGATGCCGCCCGTATGCGGATGCAGGAGCATATCCGCAACGCCCGTCGTCGCATCTTTGAAGGGCCGCTTTCCTGACGGCATTAGCCGGTCAGGTTCCGCAATAGCTGACAAAGGGGCCAAAATCGCTCGGGGCAGGGCGGGCATAGTCTTCCAACCCCTTGCGCTCTTCATAGGGATTGGAGAGCACATCAAGCAATTGCCGTACTTCGCTGAGGTCGGCAAAGTCCTCCGCCTTTTGCAAGGCCGCCTCGACCAGATGGTTGCGCGGAATATAGATCGGATTCACCTTGGCCATCGCTTCGGCAGTTGCGTCCGCCGGGCGACCTTCCTCTTCCAGCCTTGCCTGCCAGTCCTTCAACCATCCGGCGATGGCTTCCGGATCATCAAACAATGCCAGAAGAGCCACTTTGCCTTCCGTGCTCACCAGGCTGTCGCCAAGGCGGCGGAAAAAGAGCGTGAAGTCGACATGCTCACCTTGCAGCGTGCCCATCAGAATCTGGATAAGGGCCGTGTCCTTGCCTTCTGCTGACGCAAGGCCGATTTTGCGGCCCATGCCTGTGAGCCACGCCTGTTTGTAGCTGGCCATATACTCCGTGAGCGCATCAGTGAGCAGTTCGGCGGCGAGATTCTCGTCATCTGGCGCGATCAGAGGCACCAGCGTTTCGGCAAAGCGGGCCAGATTCCACTGCCCGATCTGGGGCTGACTGCCATAGGCATAGCGCCCGTTGCGGTCAATCGAGCTGAAGACCGTGGCGGAATCATACTGATCCATAAAGGCGCAGGGGCCGTAATCAATGGTTTCGCCGGAAAGGGCAACATTGTCGGTATTCATCACCCCGTGAATGAAACCGACCTGCATCCATTGCGCGATCAACTGTGCTTGCCGTCGAGCCACAGCTTCAAACAGAGCCAGATAGCGGTTCTCCTTGTCTATCAGCTCTGGATAATGACGCATGATGGTGTAATCGGCCAGCTTGCTCACGCCGTCCCATGCCCCTCGCGCTGCGAAAAACTGGAACGTTCCGACGCGAATATGGCTCGATGCCACGCGCGCCAGAACGGCGCCGGGCTTAAGGCCCTGCCGTCGGATCTGTTCACCCGTTGTTACGGCAGCAAGGGCGCGCGTGGTCGGGATGCCGAGCGCATGCATGGCTTCCCCCATGATATATTCCCGCAAAACCGGCCCGAGCACCGCCTTGCCATCGCCGCCACGGGAAAAGGGCGTGCGGCCCGAGCCCTTCAGCTGAAGATCAAAACGCTGTCCTTCGGTATCAAGCAATTCGCCAAGCAACAGCGCACGGCCATCTCCCAACTGGGGTGAGAAACCGCCAAATTGATGCCCCGCATAGGCCTGTGCAATCGGTTCGGAGCCTTCGGCTGTCTCACTGCCAGCAAGGATCGCGGCCAATGTCTCGTCAGAAGCATCCAGTGACAAGCCAAGCTGTTCTGCAAGGGCTTCGTTGAGGTGGGCAATCCGGGGCTTTGGCGCCTGTTCGCCCTGCCATGGCACATAGAACCCTTCGAGCGAGCGTGCAAAGCTGTTGTCAAAGGCAAATGTTGTGGCTGGGCGTGTGTTTGGCTGGGCCATAAAACTATCCGGTCTCTTCCTGTGGCGTTGGCTAAGGGTTTTCCGTTATCTTTCTTATATAAGGTGTTCAGACCGGCTTTTACAATCGCTTGCCTAGCAGGCCCGCAAAATGCTAGCGATGAAAGCAACATACTTTCGCTGTATAAACCAATCCTGCCGCAAGAGATGATCACAATGAAATACACCGCTGCGCACTGGGGTGCCTATGAAGTCCACGACAACGCACTCAAACCTGTCGCGGATGATCCCGCACCCTCGCGCATCGGCAAGGGCTGGCTCAGTGCTTCGCGCAATCTTGATAGCCGCATTCTAAAGCCTGCGATCCGCAAGGGCTGGCTGGAAGGCGATGGCGGGGCCAAGCGTTGCGATGATGATGCCTTTGTTGAAGTCAGTTGGGACGAGGCCGCTGCCCGCGTGGCTGAAGAGCTGACCCGCATCAGTAAGACCCATGGCAACAGCGCAATCTATGGCGGTTCTTATGGTTGGGCGAGCGCCGGGCGCTTCCATCATGCGCAAAGCCAGTTAAAGCGCTTTCTCAATCTGGCGGGCGGTTTCGTGCGGGCGCGGGAAACCTATTCCCATGCGGCAGGCGAGGTGCTCATTCCCCATATTCTTGGAATGCTTCAAGGACAGTTTCAGGACCAGATGACCAGTTGGGCCCATATCAACGAGCATTGCACCATGCTTGTTGCTTTTGGCGGAATTTCAGGGCGTCCGGCGCAGGTTGCTTCTTCTGGCACCGCGCGGCACCAGACTGAGCAGTGGCTTAGCCAGATGAAAGGCCGCATGGTCAATGTCTCGCCACAAAAGAGCGACATGCCCAACGCAGAATGGTTTTCCATCCGCCCAGGCACGGACGCTGCGCTCATGCTGGCGCTTTGCCACACGCTGCTGGTGGAAGGCCTGCATGACGAAGCCTTCCTACAAAAATACACCTCTGGTTGGCCAAAGTTGCGCGCCTATCTGCTCGGAGAGACGGGCGAGGAAGCCAAAAGCGCCGACTGGGCCGCCCCCATCTGTGATGTGGCGCCTGAGGCGATCCGCCAATTGGCCCGCGATATGGCCGCTAGCCGCACCATGATCAATGTGGCGTGGGGTGTTCAGCGTACGGATCATGGTGAACAGCCGATCTGGGCCGGCCTGGCGCTCGCTTGCATGTTGGGACAAATCGGACAGAAGGGCACCGGTTATGGTTTCGGCTATGGCTGCGTGGCCTCCATCGGGCGTTCCACCAAGAATATGGCATGGCCGTCCATTCCGCAGGGCACAAACCCGATTGATGAATTCATCCCCGTTGCCCGCATCACCGACATGTTGCTGCATCCGGGTGAAAGCTATCAGTATGATGGTATAGTGCGCACCTATCCCGATATTCGCATGGTGCTCTGGTCTGGCGGTAACCCCTTCCACCATCATCAGGATTTGCTGCGTCTCGAGAAGGGCTGGCAGAAGCCTGAAACCGTCGTGGTGTTCGAGCAGGGCTGGACAGCCACCGCTCGCCGCGCCGATATCGTGCTTCCCGCCACCACGCCGCTGGAACGCACGGACATCATGCTCAGCAAGACCGAACCATCTCTTATCTCCATGTCGCCGGTGCATGAGCCGGTTGGCGAGGCTAGAGACGACCATGAAATCCTGCGCCTCATCGCGGGAAAAATGGGACTGGAAGAGGCGTTCACTCAAGGGCGTTCGCAGGAAGAGTGGCTGCGCTGGCTTTGGGAGGGCTCCCGCACGCTCGCTCAGGAGCAGGGCATGGAGCTACCCGAGTTTGACCAGTTCAAACAGCAAGGGCATGTCCGACTCGAAGGCGATGAAGAGACCCGCATTGCGCTTGCCGATTATATTGCGGACCCGGAAAAGCACCCACTTGGATCGGAAAGTGGCAAGATCACGCTGTTCAACGAGACCATTGCCTCATTCGGACTGGATGATTGTCCCGGTCACCCAGCTTGGCTGATGCCGGTAGAAAGCACGCTAAACGCGCCGCAAGGTGGGTTGCATATGATTTCAGCCCAGTCAGACACGCGCCTGCACAGCCAGAATGATCAGGGCTCTGAATCTCTGCAAAGCAAGATAGAGGGGCGGGAGGTCTGCCGCTTGCATCCGGACACGGCCGCAGAAAGAGGCATCAAGGCGGGGAGCATCGTCAGGCTTCATAATGCACGCGGGGCAACCTTTGCTGGTGTTCACTTTGACCCGGATTTGCGGCGCGATTGCATCGCCTTGCAGACGGGGGCCTGGTTTGATGCGGCAGAGGTGGAAGGGGCGCGTATGGATATCCATGGCAACCCCAATGCCCTCACCATTGATAAGGGTACATCCCGATTGGCGCAGGGCAATATCGGCCACACTGCCATTGTTTTCGTTGAACCATGGGAGAAGCCGTTGCCGCTTCTGTCTGTGTCTAGGCAGCCCGAATTCCAGTCAAGATAGCGGTGAAATGCCTTGCTTGGCGGTATGACTGATCGCGTAACTATAAGAGAAATAAAGAAAAAACGAATGCTATGCATTTTGTGCAAGGCAGGATTTGCAGATAAGCTCTTTTTGCTTATCGGATTTGGCGCTATTGTGTCCTCAGTTGAAATGCTTAGAAAAACACGAAAGAGGATTACAAAATGTTTGATAGCATCAAAGGTGTTGCAGGAGCAGTTGGTAGTGTATTGATGTCAGTTCCCGCTGCATCCCGTATTTCCAGCGATATTCAGAGTGGCCGTCAGCCAAACGAACAGGATCTGTTCATTCTCGGCATCAGAGACAATTTCGACCACTAAGTTGTCCGCCTGCAAACAGGCATACCAATCTTTCCTGCCCGGTTATATGGATCGGACAGTCGATACAGAGATGCACTTTCCAGCCTCATGGCTGGCTCAAAAGCCTCTCTAACCCGGATGACCAATCACAAAGCCCGCTCAGGGCAAAGCCTGACACAAAGTCAGTGCTGAAATTGCGCCAAGTCTGGCTCAGTTCGGTCATACTCCAAGCCTCCCACGAAAAAAAACCTGCCTCTCTTATGAGGCGTAAAGGCTGGTTTTCCGGTCTGTCTTTGCACGCAGAAGCTTGCCCGTCCGGCGAACATGCCGTTAGAAGTCCGTTGTTTCCATTCAATTTTCGTCGCTGATACATCAAGCATTGTGGTCAAGCGTGGCGTTCCGTCCTATTCTGATGTCAAGCCTAGCGCATATGGTGAATATCAGAGCCGGAAGGACAGCCCCCGATGCCGCAGCATTTTTCTTCGCTTACCACCGAGCAGCCCCTTCATGAAGGATGGACCATCCGATGCCTGAGCAAGGGCATCGCGGATGGAGGTCCTGTGCCCTTTGCTGTGCCCGGTGATGTGCATTCGGCTCTTTTGGCCGAAGAGCTGATACCCGATCCTTACTGGCGCGACACCGAAGAGAGCCTTGACTGGATTCACGAAAGCGATTGGCAGGCCGAAACGGTATTCCTGTTTGAGGGAGATCCGGCAGATCGCTATGCGTTGAGCTTTTTCAACGTGGATTGTCATGCAATCATCACGCTCAATCATGTCGAAATCGGGCGCTGTGAAAGCCAGTTCCTGCGCTCTGATTTCAGGCTCGGGGCGGCGCTCAAAAAGGGTGAAAATCTGCTATCCATACGGTTCCTCTCTAACAGCAAAGTGGCGCAGGCTGCCAAGGATGCCTTTCCTTTTCCCGTTCCCTACATCTTCTGGAACTGCCGACTGCCGCATTATAATTTCCTGCGCAAGACGCAATGTCATGCTGGCTGGGACTGGAACATCGCCCTATCGCCGCTTGGCATTTATGGTGGCGTGACCCTCAAACGCATCGACAAACTGCGCCTTGATGATGTGCTGGTGCGCCAGCACCACGAGCAAGGAAAGGTACGCTTGGAACTGACTGCCTTTTACGAGGCATTCGAGCCTGCAGAATTGACGCTCGCCGCCAATTTCGACGGGCGAGTCATAAGTGACCTTGTCACCATTTGGCCCGGCGAGGGCAAGGCAACCCTTGAGATAGAGGTCAAAGAGCCTCAGCTCTGGTGGCCTGTCGGGCAGGGAAGCCAGCCCCTATATGACCTAACCGTCATGCTGGACGGTCAGAGCATAAACCGGCGGGTCGGCCTGCGCACTGTGGAGTTGGTGACCGACAAGGACGATATCGGATCGCGCTTTGCCTTCCGCATTAATGGTCGAGAGATCTTTGCTCGTGGTGCAAACTGGATACCCGGCGACGCATTGCCAGCGCGTGCAACGCCAGAGCAGGCCCGCGATCTGCTGACCTCGGCTGTTGAGGCCAACATGAATATGATCCGTGTCTGGGGCGGGGGTCAATATGAGCAGGACTGGTTCTATGAGCTTTGCTCGGAACTGGGCATCATGGTCTGGCATGATTTTATGTTCGCCTGCAATCTCTACCCCGCAGCCAATCATCATTGGCTCGGTCTGGTGCGCGAAGAGGCGCGACAGCAGGTGCGGCGGCTTTCTGGACATCCGTGTATGACCCTTTGGTGTGGTGACAATGAGCTGGTTGGCGCGATCAGTTGGTTCGACGAGAGCAAGAAGGATCGCGACCGTTATCTGGCTATGTATGAGCGGCTGAACTTCGCCCTTGAAGAATGCCTCGCTCAGGAAGATCCGGGGATTCCCTTCTGGCCCTCTTCGCCCTCCATCGGGCCGCTCAATTTCGGTGATAGCTGGCATGATGACACAGCTGGTGACATGCATTTCTGGGATGTATGGCACTCGGCTAAGGATTTCGAGCATTACCGCTCAGTGCGCCCGCGATTCTGCTCCGAATTTGGTTTCCAGTCTTTCCCCTCCATGCGCGTGATCGAGAGCTTTACCGAGCCGCAGGATCGCAATGTTTCATCTCCGATCATGGACGTGCATCAACGCAATGAGGGTGGGAACAGTCGAATCGTTGAGACAATCGCTCGCTATTTCCGTTTTCCCGATGGCTTCCGGGATATGACCTATCTCAGTCAGATCGGGCAGGGACTGGCCATGAAGACGGCGATTGAATTCTGGCGCAGCAACAAACCACGCACCATGGGCACGCTCTATTGGCAATTGAATGACACATGGCCGGTGGCCAGCTGGTCGAGCCTTGAATATGGTGGTGGCTGGAAGCTGTTGCACTATATGGCAAGGCGCTTCTATGCGCCGGTGCTTGTTACTGCCCAACCAGCCCCCCAACAAGACACCCAACCGGGCACCCAGAGAGGAAAGGTAAGCATCTTTGCGGTGAATGACAGCCCGCTGCCCGTTACCCTTTCTATTCGGCTGGAAGTTGTGTCCATGACGGGAGCTGTGCGTGCCTTGGGCGATTGCGTTATCGATGTGCCGACTGATTGCAGCATCGAGGCGATGGCCCTGTCGCATGAGGAGATCGGCGAGGATGCTATCCTGCACATCATCTGGAGCAGTGAAGACGGGGCCATTCAGGGCGAGAATGACTATTGGCCCAAGCGTCCCAAAGACTATCACATCGAGCGGCCAACCATCACAGCCAAAGAGTTGACAACGCCGACCGGTGATAGCGAGATCGAGTTGCAAACGGACAAGCCTGCTTTCTTCGTCTCCTACCATCATGGCGGGGATCGTCTTTATTCGGACAATTGTTTCACCTTGCTGCCAGGTCGACCCAAGCGCCTGACCATTTTGCGGCAGCGTCGGTCCGGCTTGCCGCCGATTGAAGCTGAGGTGGACTTTTTGGAAGGATTATAGGCTTGTTGACACCCAAATTGTCTATCTGATATGCAAAAAATGCATAACAGGCATGTATAATGAAAAGTTCAGGGTAGGGAAAAGAAGGAAAATTCAGGCAATTCACCGTTTGGAAAAATTAGTCACAGAATTTTTGAATTAGGAAAAATTTGTTTTTCTCTAGGATTGCTGCCGGTTGCAGCGGGCCGGTATGAAGCGGGAAGCGCTGATTTCCGCGCAAAACGGCAGGTTACGTAAAGCTCCGTAATTCGTCTTTGTCCTCAATACTATAAACTGTGTTTATTGCTAAGGCGGCCAGTATCGTTACACGCAAAGGGTAATGAAGAGAAACTGGCAGAGGAGGGCCCGCCTGTATGGCATGCAGGCAGCTTTTTCGCTGGAGCGGGGCGCGTGGCACCCGTCAGGGCACGCGATAATCAACATGTGACGCAGATCCAACCGGGTGCAGAAAGCCTCGGAACGGGTTGGTGCGTCTGAAATACGGAGTAACAAATGTCTGTTACCAATGCCGCCGAGCTTGATCTTAAGATTGCCCGTGTGAAAGACGCGCAGGCAAAATTTGCAAGCTTCTCCCAGGAACAAGTTGATCGCATTTTTCGTCAGGCCGCTTTTGCTGCCGCTAACGCACGCATTCCGCTTGCGATGATGGCTGCTGAGGAAACCGGCATGGGCGTTGTCGAAGACAAGGTGATCAAGAACCACTTTGCCTCCGAGTATATCTATAACAAATACAAGGATACCCCCACCTGCGGCATCCTTGAAGAGGATGAGGCTGGTGGCACGATGACCATCGCCGAGCCCGTTGGCGTCATATGTGGCATCGTGCCGACGACCAACCCAACCTCTACCGCCATTTTCAAGGCGTTGATTTCGCTTAAAACCCGCAACGGCATTATCTTTAGCCCGCATCCACGCGCCAAAAAGGCGACCTGCGAAGCGGCGCGACTGGTGCTTGAAGCGGCTGTTGCTGCTGGTGCTCCAAAGGATATTATCGGCTGGATTGATGAACCGACACTGGATCTCTCCAACGCCCTGATGCGCCATTCCGATATCAATCTCATTCTGGCCACCGGCGGCCCGGGCATGGTGAAGGCAGCCTATTCTTCCGGCAAACCGGCTATTGGTGTGGGCGCAGGGAATGCCCCCGTCGTGATTGATGAACATGCCGACATCAAGCGTGCGGTTTCCTCGATCCTGATGTCCAAGACCTTCGATAACGGCATGATTTGTGCTTCAGAGCAGGCGGTGGTTATCGTCGATGCAGTTTATGAGGCCGTGCTGGATCGCTTTGCCAAATATGGCGGCTGTATCCTTTCGCCAAAACAGACCGACGCACTGCGCCGTACTGTGTTCCCGGATGGCCGTCTCAACAGTGAAATCGTTGGCCAGTCCGCTTACAAGATTGCCGAACTCGCCGGTTTCAGCGTGCCACAGGAAACCAAAGTGCTCATGGCCGAGGTGGATGGCGTGGAAGATGAAGCCTTCGCGCATGAGAAGCTTTCGCCAACCATCGCCCTTTATCGCCGCAAGGATTACAAGGACGCCGCCGATACTGCAGCCCGGCTGGTCGCCCTTGGTGGCATTGGGCACACCTCCGTTCTCTACACCGATCAGGACCGATGCTCCGACCGTGTCGAGGACTTTGGCAAGAAGATGAAAACCGCCCGTATTCTGGTCAATATGCCTTCCTCGCAAGGCGGCATCGGTGATCTTTATAACTTCAATGTGGCCCCATCGCTTACGCTCGGATGTGGCTCATGGGGTGGCAACTCGATCTCTGAAAATGTCGGGCCGAAGCATCTGATCAACAAGAAGATCGTGGCGAAACGCGAGGAAAACATGCTTTGGCACAAGGTTCCAAAATCCATTTATTTCCGTCGCGGCTGTCTGGTTGAAGCCTTCAAGGATCTCAAGGGCAAACAGCGCGCGTTGATCGTGACCGACCGGTTCCTCTTTGCCAATGGCTATGTCGATGAGGCTGTTCGCCTGCTCAAGGCGCAGGGCATTGATGTCGACATCTTTGCCGATGTGGAGGCCGATCCGACGCTTTCCATCGTCCGCAAGGGCACCGAGAAATGCCATGCCTTCAATCCTGATCTGATCATCGCCATCGGTGGTGGCTCGCCCATGGATGCAGCCAAGATCATGTGGGTGATGTATGAGCATCCAGATGTCAGCTTCAAGGATCTGGCCTTGCGCTTCATGGATATTCGCAAACGCATCTACAAATTCCCGAAAATGGGCGAGAAGGCGATGATGATCGCCATCCCGACCACCTCGGGTACCGGCTCGGAAGCCACCCCATTTGCCGTGGTGACGGATGATGTCAGCGGTCAGAAATATCCTCTTGCCGATTATGAACTGACACCGGATATGGCTATCGTGGATGCCAACCTCGTCATGAATATGCCCAAGTCCCTTACGGCCTTTGGCGGCATCGATGCGGTGACCCATGCGCTGGAAGCCTATGTTTCTGTCATGGCCAACGAATTTTCCGATGGGCAGGCGCTGATGGCGCTGAAATTGCTCAAGGAAAATCTGCCGTCAGCCTATCAGAACGGGGCGAATGATCCGGTTGCTCGCGAACATGTGCATAGCGGCGCCACCATCGCTGGGATCGCCTTTGCCAACGCCTTCCTTGGCGTGTGTCACTCCATGGCGCATAAGCTCGGGGCAGCCTTCCATCTGCCACATGGTCTGGCCAACGCATTGCTGATTTCCAACGTCATCCGCTACAACGCCACCAACAACCCAACCAAGCAGACGGCATTCTCGCAGTATGACCGGCCGAAGGCACGGGCTCGCTATGCCGAGGTTGCCCATCATCTGGGGCTGGGCGGTGAGCGTACGCAGAACAAGGTTGAAAATCTGATCGCTTGGATCGAAGAGCTGAAATCAGATCTGGAAATCCCCGCTTCCATCAAGGATGCAGGGGTTGCCGAAGCCGACTTCCTTGCCAAGATTGATGAAGTGGCCGTGGCTGCTTTTGATGATCAGTGCACCGGCGCCAACCCGCGCTTCCCGCTCATCTCCGAGCTCAAGCAGATCATGATGGACAGCTATTACGGCCGCCCCTTCATCGAAGCCTACGAGCGCGAAGAAGCCAAACGGCAGGAAGCCAAGGCGCTGCAAGAAAGCGCGAAAGAACAAAGTGCGAGCGTTGTAACCCTCAAGACGGAGAAGAAAAAGCCCGCATAGAAATAAGAATAAGAAAAAGGCGTAGGCCGTATGCCCCTCCCGTTTCTTGTCACTTCCACCCGCATGGGCGAGGGGGACATCCGGTCCGCCAGGTTCCAATTAGCCTGCTCCAAGTAGCTCACCGACAGGTCATGGTCGGTAGATGGTCAGAGCAAAAAGAGCAGGCGTTGGGCCACAAGTAAAAACTGTAAGCAAACTAAAAGCCCCGTAGGTCATGACGGGGCTTTTTTTTGCCTCTTTGGCAAGAAGCAAAAAAGAAACCCGGGCGTCTGTCCGGGCTTTCAAGGCGACTGACATCTAAGTCAGTGTCTATTGCTGCGAAGGCAAATGCGCAGCTATTTTGTCATTTCTCAAGCAACAGCTTTTCCGCTGACGCCATCATGAAAGGCCCGACGCCTTTGACGTCGTCTGCCCGGATGGTCTCAGTTACATAATATTCGGCCGTCCCATCGCGATAGTTGCCATCAAAGCCGCCAAGACCGGCAACACAGACGATGTTTGGCAATAGCTGCGGATCACTATCGGCAACCAACTGCTCCAGATAGGCGTGCCCTTTGAGGCCCGGTGCAACAAACTCCGCACCGAGCCCTAGACGGGCGCCTTTCAAAAGCGCGTAGCTGAACATGGCCGTTGCGGAACTTTCCAGATAATTGCCTTCAAGGTCTGGCTGATCGATCACCTGAAGCCAGGCGCCTTGTTCTCTTTGCAGTTTGACGATCTCGCCAAGCAGATCAACGGAACGTTCAAAGACCGGCCCCATTTTCTCTTTGCCGACAAGGTCGCAGATATCGACGAGCGCAACGGTCAACCAACCAATGGCGCGGCTCCAATGAGCGGGAGAAAGACCCGTTTCCTTGTCTGCCCAAGATTGTGCGCGGGATTCATCATAGCCATGGGCATAAAGACCATTCTGCCCCACACCCATGATCTCAAGTGCATGGGAGAGCTGGCTTATGGCGTTGTCGATCAGCGCCTCATCGCCAGTCATCTGGCCATATTCGATCTGGAACGGCAGGCCCATATAGAGGCCATCAAGCCACACCTGATAGGGGTAGCGCTTTTTGTGCCAATAGTTGCCACCGTCTGTTTTGGGGTGGGATTCCAACTGCTTAGCCAGAGTCTGGCAAGCCTTCAAATAACGCTCGTCTTTCGTGTTCTTGTAGAGATAGAGGAAAGCCCGGCCTGAAAGAATATTGTCGATATTATACTCTTCCAGCTCATAGCCCGTCATGCTTCCGTCAGGTGCGACCTGCTTCTGGGCAAAGGCAATGAGGGTATCGAGCCAGTTTTGCTCCCCTGTCGCTTCATAAAGGGTGATCAGCCCGCGATATAGGCAGCCATCTTCATAACATATCGGACCGCTCTTGTAGGCGCTGTAGGTCTCTGCGTAATGGCGGAAATAAGAAGTCAACATGTGTCTGCCTATTCTTTTTCAATGGAAAGAGGGAAATACTCATGCTCGTTCTGGAAATTCAATTCGGCAAATTCCGTAGAGAAACCAACATGATGACAGGTCGGGACTTGGAGAGCCATCACGGGCACATCCCCCTCGGTGCTGTTATCGAAGCTTGCATGGATATTGTTGATTGAGACGGAGCGAATGGGCATTTCCGGAAGGCCATAAAAGGCGCCAATCACAACGCGGACGTCACGGATTACAAGATCGCTGATCTCTATGTCGTGGATGGAAGGGGTCGAGGCGTCGACCGGGTAGGGCGCACGGGATTGGACCCATTCAGAGCGGCCATCATGGTCGCAGAAATAGAAGCAGTTGGCCACGATGGCCGAGTGGACTTCCTGCATAATGATGTTGCGGCATCGGACATGAGCGATTTCACCGCCACGGCCGCGTCGCGTCTTGAGACGCAAGCCACGATCCGTGCCCAGAAATTCGCAATGCTCAACCGTCACATGGCGCACAGAGCCGCTCATCTCAGAGCCAATGACCACCGCGCCATGGCCGCGCTCCATATAGCAATGGCGCACGGTGATATGCTCGCACGGCCGGATGTGATCGTCCGAGCCATCGTCACCGCGTTTGCAGGCTTTGATGGCAATGCAGTCGTCACCCACGGTGAAATGAATGCCTTCAAGCAACACATCGCTGCAGCATTCCGGATCGAGCCCGTCCGTATTGGGAGAGTCGGCCGGGTTTTTAATGGCCAGAGCAACAAATTCGATGTCGTGGCAATAGAGCGGGTGCACAGTCCATGAAGGAGAATTCTGCACGGTGATGCCCGAAACGGTCACCGCCTCGCAATTGTTGAGGAACAGGGTGCGGGCGCGGCGCGCGCCATTGCGGCGTTCCTTGGGCCAGCTCCACCAGTCGCCTTCGGCGCCAGCGCCATCCAGCGTGCCCGAGCCGGTGATTTCCAGATTGGTGCAGCCGATGGCCGTGACGATGGAGGCATAACAGGCATCGGGCAGCCCTTCCCACGAGCCGAGCATGTCGCCCTGAGCCGTGTGGGCGGGCAAAATGGGGATCTGATCACGGTCGGTGATGAAAACGAGTGTTGCACCCGGCTCCAGATGGAGCGTCATGTCGCTTTTAAGAAACAGGGGCCCCGTTTGCCAGCGTCCTTCCGGGATGGCAAGCGCTCCGCCCACGGGAACCGAAGCGAGTGCAGCCGCAATCGCCGCGCCGTTATTGGCCGCTTCCGTGCGGGCTCCGAAATCCCTGATATCAACCCGGCCAGCGCATTCTGCCGTGGTGAAGGTGAAGCTCTCACCAGTGTCTACCTCAAAGACATACTGCGTTGCAGGGTCAAGGCAATCGATGAAGGTGATCACGCGATCCGTTTCACCCGACCGCACGATTTCTCCAGTCTTGTAAAGCGTCCAGTGGCTCTTTTGCGGCAGGAAAAAGCGTGCTTTTCCATCCGGGTTCAGACAAAGGGCAACTGTTCGCGCGGTGATTGCCGACGCGGTGATAGTCATCATGGTTTCTCGCTCATCTTGGGTCGGGACGCCGGGCAGGGTGTGCCCCGCCCGGCGCTAACTTGCTTGCTTTACTGGTCGTATTTTTCCAGAATGTCATTGACGTTGTAGATGATCTCATCAGCGGCTTCTTCCGCGCTGAACTCGCCATAGGCATACATCTCGATGGCATCCTTGAAGCTCTCACGAATGCGAGGATGCTCGTTGAATGGCGAAACGGTTGGTCCTGTGCCTGCCATGACGATCTTGTTGGCGGAGACCAGTTCGGGGCGCACAACGCCTGCATCCATCAGCGTCTGGGCTGCAATCTTGGAGGCGGGGAGGCCACGGGTCGCGCCCAGTGCCTCGATGCCTTCCTTCTCGGTCAGCAGACAGTTGAGAATTTCCGCTGCGGCCTTCTGGTTTTCACTGCGTTTGGAAATGGAAAAGACCATAGATGGCTTGCGATAGACACCTTCAGTGACAGCGCCATCCACCTTCAGCATGGAAACGGGAACCAGCTCGCCCTTGCCTTCAAGAGGATCGGCATATTTGAAATAGGTGGAATCCCATTCATAAGAGCCAGCGATCTTGCCATCGGACCATTTCGGGCTTTCATAAAGCTTGATATTGCCTTCCGAGGCCCAGGACTTCCAGCTGCGGGTGACGTTCTTGTCAACCAGATTGCCGTAGAATTTGACCGCATCGGTCAGCTCTTCCAGTGACCATGCCATGCGGTTGGTTGCCGGATCGATCATGTCCTTGCCGGTTCTCTGGGTGGCAATCAGCATGATGATGAGCACCGGATTGTCTTCGGTCACTTCCAGCGGGTAAGAATCCTCACCCAGCTTTTCCTGAATGACAGCAGCATCGGCGATCAGCTCGCTCCAGTCCTTGGGCAGATCAAGGCCAGCTTTGTCAAATACGGTCTTGTTGAACATGAAGACCCGCCCGGTGGTCGCCAGCGGCAGGCCATTGAGCTTGCCATTCATGGTGGCGGCATCAAGCTGGGCATCTGTCCATTGGCTGAGGTCGATGGTGTCCTTGAAGCTATTGAGATCTGCAAAGCCATCACCCTTGAAGGAGAAGAGCGGCAGCCATGGCCAGTTGACCTGCATGATATCGGCTTCTGTGCCACCAGCCAGCTGTGTGGTCAGTTTTTCCAGGTACCCTTTCCAACCGGTGAATTCCGGATTGATCGTGTGGCCATATTTCTCGCCACAGATTTTCAGCGCGGCCTGGGTTGCTTCATGGCGGCTTCCGCCACCCCACCAGGACATGCGCAGCTCGGCGGCGTTGACTGATGCGCTAAGAGCCGTCGCGGCAGCCAGAATCGTCAGGAAAGTCGCAGTAGATTTCAAGAGTTTCACTCCTGTCAGTGAATGTGGCTCGAGGGGGCGTCTGCGCTCAGCAGAAGAGAAGGAGGAGGAACTGAGCGCAGACAGGTGACAACTGCTGGCGGTCGAGCCACCGCCAACAGGTGCTGGAGGACTTAGGTAAGCGAAATATTCTTGCCGCTTGCCTGATCGAAGATATGGGCGCGGGCCTCATTGACCTTGAGAGTCACCTTGGAACCACGCACCTTGGAGGGGTCATATTCTTCACCCGGAACAACCACGATGAGCGAATGGCCTTCTACATTCACATGCAGATAGACTTCATGGCCCATGAATTCGAGCGCTGAAACTTCGCCCGTCAGTGAATCCGGCGTGCCATCGTCGACCAGATGGAAATGCTGCGGACGAATGCCCAGCGTCACTTCGCTATTGTCGGCAGATGCCTGAATGCGAGAGGCGAGGGTATCCTGCAAACCAATGGTCTGGGTGCCGATCTTGAGGCTGTGAGACCCTGCAATCGACAGGTCTGCCGGGATCAGGTTCATTTCGGGCGTGCCGATAAAACCTGCCACAAAGGCATTTTCCGGCTTGTCATAGAGCGTCACCGGATCGGCAACCTGCATGATGTGGCCGTCCTTCATGACACAGATGCGATCACCCATGGTCATGGCTTCCGTCTGGTCGTGGGTCACATAAATGACCGTAGCCGGACGCCCTTCTTCCTTGAGACGGCGATGCAGATCCGTGATGCGGACACGCATGGACGCGCGCAGCTTGGCATCAAGGTTGGAAAGCGGTTCGTCAAACAGGAAAACTTCCGGTTTCTTGATCAGGGCACGTCCAAGCGCCACACGCTGGGCCTGACCGCCAGAAAGCTCTTTTGGCAAGCGTTCCAGCAGGGACTCAATCTCCAGAATTTCAGCAACCTCGGCGGTTGCCGCTGTGATCTCATCCTTGGGGCGGCCAGCAAGACGCAGGCCAAATGAAAGGTTGTTCTTCACTTTCATATGCGGATAAAGCGCGTAGTTTTGGAACACCATGGCGATGCCGCGACGTCCCGGAGCGAGGGTGTTGACCACCCGTTCTCCGATGCGGACTTCACCGCCGGTGATGGTTTCCAGACCGGCAACCATGCGCAGCGTGGTGGATTTTGCGCAGCCCGACGGGCCGACCAGCACCATGAACTCACCATCCTGAACATCCAGATCGATGCCGTGGACAGCCTCGAAGCCGTTGGGATAGCGTTTTACGAGTTTCTTAAGTTGAAGGTGTGCCATGATTTACCCTTTAACTCCGCCTGTTGAGATGCCTTCGATGAAGTATTTCTGCGCCATGAAGAAGACGATCAGCGCAGGCGTGATTGCGAGCACGGACATTGCCAGGATCTGGTTCCAGTCGAAGGCTTCCGTCGTGTCGATGGATAGTTTGAGAGCCAGGGAGACAGGGAATTTGTCTACCGAGGACAGATAGATGAGAGGACCAAGGAAGTCGTTCATGGTCCACATGAACTGGAACAGGGCGACCGAGATCAGCGCAGGCGCCAGTAGCGGCGTTACGATGTACCAGAGGGTCTGCAGACTGTTCGCGCCGTCCACACGAGCCGCTTCTTCCATATCGCGTGGAATACCGCGCAGGAACTGCACCAGCATGAAGGTGAAGAACGCATCCCCCGCGAGTGCCGAAGGCACCCAGAGCGGCAGGAAGGTATCAAGCCAGCCCATGTCGCGGAACAGGAGATACTGCGGAATACGGGTCACCACGTTTGGCAGCAGCAACGTTGCGATCAGCAGCGAGAAGAACACGCGCTTGAACGGAAATTCGAAGCGGGCAAAGCCATAGGCCACCAGCGACGCGCTGATGCATGTTCCGATCGTTTTGGGCAGAATGATCAGGAAGGTGTTCCAGAAGAAATGCCCGAAGGTGTAGGGCGTGGATGTCTGCCAGCCTTTCACATAGCCGCTGATGGTTGGTTCTTTGGGCCAGAAGCCCGGGTTGGTGAAGATCTCGGAGTTGGTCTTGAAGGATGCGCCTACCAGCCAGATCAACGGATAGAGCATCACAAATCCAACTGCGATCAACAGGACATAGCGGACCATTGAGTTGATCTTCTGACGGCGGGCAATCTGTCGATTGACCCGATCCATATCTTCGGCAATCGAGGAATTAGCTACTTCTACGGTCATGGGATCAGCTCCTTTTGTCGCCAGCGTAATAGACCCACTTTTTGGAAGACCAGAAAGCGACAACGGTCAGAACCATGATCATGGTGAACAGGATCCAGGCAATCGCCGAGGCGTAGCCCATTTCGAAGTTCCTGAAGGCCTTGTCATAGATGTAAAGCGGCAACAGATAGGTTGATTTCAGCGGGCCACCATTGGTGATGATGTAAGGGCCGTTGAATTCCTGGAAAGCCTGCACGCTCTGCATGATCAGGTTGAAGAAGATCACCGGTGTGATCAGCGGTAACGTGATGTGGCGGAAGACTTGCCATTGGTTGGCGTCATCCACGGCGGCAGCCTCATAGAGTGATTTGTCGACCCCCTGCAGGGCAGCAAGGAAGATCACCATGGCCGAACCAAACTGCCAGCAGCGCAACAGCGTGATGGTGAACAGCGCGTTGGTCGGATCGCCAAACCAGTTGATACCCTCAATACCAACAGCTCCCAGAACCATGTTGACCAGACCTGTGTCAGCAAAAACATAGCGCCACAGCACGGCGATCGCGATCGATCCGCCAAGAATGGAAGGGACATAATAGGCTGTGCGGAAAAAGTTGATGGCCTTCAGCTTGTAGTTCAGGATGACTGCAATAAACAGTGCAAAGACCAGTTTGAGCGGAACCGTTGAGAACACATAGATCAAGGTCACTTTGAGTGACTTGTCAAAGGTGCGGTCCCGGGTGAACAGCTTGGTATAGTTGTCCAGGCCAACCCATTCCGGCGAGCTCATCAGGGAATAATCCGTGAAGCTCAGATAGAATGAGTAAGCAAAGGGAAAAGCCGTAAAGACCAGTAACCCCACAATGTAGGGTGACAGGTAGGCAAGACCGAGATAGCGATTTTCGCCGCCCAAGGCTCTATCCTCCCGTTAGGTGTTTAACACAAGGATGATGGCTGCAAACGCGGCTCATCACCGTGAAATGAGCTGCCTATGGCAAGGGCTCCAATCCCCACCCGACAGTCAAACAATCCGGACCCTTGGCAAACAGCCGAGGAATCCGCGGGAAATCGAGTTGCATTCCTAAAGGTTGATGCACGAAACGACGTCTACATATTGACATGGATATGCGAGATGTTCATTTTAGTGCACATCATGAGAGTGAATTTCCGAGGTCACCCTCTTGATAATACCAACAGAAGCAAGGGACGTCTTCTGATTTCCTCCAGTATTCTTGTTTCGCGCATATCAACACGGTGCTGATGCGAATGGAATGAAGGATTATGAACAAAATCATGGATAAAACCGAACATTCGATTTTGGAGGGAATTCCGGCCACCTCGTTGAACCTGAATCTTTCAAGATCAACGATTAAGATGCGCCATTCCTCAACCTGGAGTGTGCATAAGTCAAACGATGTGCATGACCTGGTTGTCTGTCTGACGGGGGGCGCGCAGTATTTTCTCGACGGTGTTGAAGTGCGTCAGCAGCGTGGCGAAGCGATGCTGATTCCTGCCGGATCGCATTTTGAAGGCCGTCTTGATCATGGCGACCAATATACTGGAGTTGCTCAACATTTCACGCTGACACTGTTTGATAATGTGGACCTGATCCAGCAGATGGAACTCAAGCCGGTGGTGCAGTTGCCCAACTGGGAACAGCTGGAATCGCTGGTGCGCTATTACCGCTCAATCGCGCCATCTTCGTCTACAACTCTGCAGCAAGTGCATCTCTTCATGGTGATCCTGCTGGCCTATCTCGATTGTGCCTTTGTGCGCTGGAGCGAGGACTCTTTGCAGAACCTGGGAGGGCAGGATGCTTTGTCGCTGCATGTCATGCTGATTGCCGCCCAGATCTCGCGCGACCCTCTGGATAAGGATGAAGCCGAACGCCTGATTGCCTCAGTGCCCTATAATGACGATTACTTCCGTCGGGCATTTAAGGCCAAGATTGGCTACACGCCGAGAAAGTTCATGGAATTCAAGAGGATGGAGAAGGCAATGAACATCCTGTTGACCGGTAAAAGCGTCAACGCAACGGCGCTCGCGGTGGGCTATAATGACGTTTATTTCTTCTCGCGCATGTTCAAGCAATATATGGGTGTGAGCCCGTCCTACTATCGCATTTCTGCAGATCGGCGCAAATTTCTCACCACCGGGGATATCTATCATTACACCGAGTGAGGCTAGTGTGTTTTTCTTCAGACAACCGGCATGAATACTGATTCACAGGTCGGTGAGAGGTGCTTTTCAACAGTTTTTCTTTATGACAAAAGAATAGTGATAATAATTGCGCAAATATGGATGATTTCGCTATTGACGCGTTTTGAAGCGATCGGGAGCGGAGCTAACCATCAAACCATCCGTTTCTTTACGGGCAGACAGAGGAACGCAGCGGTTGTAGACTGGCATATAGCGGAAGGTTGATCTTGGTTCGCTGGTTGTCGAACCGGCGAGGGACCAGACCTGGAGCGGTTCACGATGAAAGGAGACCGCTATGGAAACGCAAGCAATGCAATCGGCGACAGAGGCTGCATCAGCCTTGCAAGGTGTTTGGGACTCACTGGGCCTCGGGCTCGTGATTGCCGCAGCGATCGGCTATCTCTATATCCGGCTTTGGAAAGGGCGCAAGAGTTGCCATGCCTGCCCAAGCAGCGGTGCGGGATGCACCAGCTGTCATGTCTCCACTGACTTCATCGGCGACAAAGACTAAGCTCGCCCTTGTCCTAAAAGTGTCAGACGAGCGTGCTAGACCTGTCTGCAACGCTCCTTATGCAGAATTGTCGGCTGAGGAGTTTTGTCTTATATCTCTTTCAAGTTATTGAATTTTAGAAAAAATAGAGGAATTTAGCGGGTTTGCGCATTGCTGCCTGTCATCAAATTTTCATTCTGGCGTACAAAAGCTGTTATATTGCTATTGTAATTGCTCCTTGTAATTTACTGCAATTTTAGTTGCAAGGAGAGTCCTTTGACCCGCAATTTCATTAAACTGGCCGGAGCAAGTCTGATCGCTCTCGTCGGTTCAGCCCATATTTCCATGGCCGCCACCACCGTTACTTTCTGGCACAGTTTCAACCCGGAAAAACCAAACGGTCAGGCCCTTGAAAAGATCATTGATAATTTCGAAGCTGCCAATCCCGGCGTCGAAATCAAGCCCGAATTCATCGGCAACTATAACGACATCGTGGCCAAACTACAGGCTGCCATTCCTGCCCACCGCGAGCCTGATGCTGTAATCATGGAAGTGACGCGCTATGGTCTTTTCGCTGATCGTGGTGTGCTGACGGACCTAACTGATTATGTGAACAATGATCCGCTCAAAGAGGATCTGTTCGGCTTTGCCCGCGAGGTTGGTGTATTTGAAGGCAAGAATTATATCGTGCCCTTCAACTCCTCCACGCCAGTGCTTTATTACAACAAAGGCATTTTCGAGCGCGCAGGCTTTACTGAAGAGCCTGCTCTGAAAACCTATGATGATCTGCTCAAGGTTTCCAAACAGATCACCGAGAAGCTCGGCGATGATGGCATCACCGGCATTGTTGCCCCGGGGCAGTTTGCCCGTTGGGGTCTGGTGATGGACAATGACAGCGACCTCATCGATTCCAAAACCGGCGAAATCCTGCTTGATTCTGACAATACCATCGAAGCCTATCAGTGGATGGCCTCTCTGGTGCATGAGCATCATGTTGCCTCGCCAGATGGTGTGACCGACGAGAAAAAAGGCGGCCGCGACGCTTTTCTGTCCGGCAAGGTCGGCATCATGATGAATTCCACCGGCAACTATGTGCGGTCCAAAAAGGCCCTTGGAGATGATCTGGGCGTGCTTCCGATGCCATGCAACAAGGTCTGCTCTGTACCAATCGGCGGTGCCGGTATTGGCATTCTTTCCACCGCAGAACAGGACGTCAAGGACGCGGCCTACAAGTTCATCAGCTTTGCTGCGTCTGCTGAATCCAACGCGATCTGGTTCTCTGGCACCGGCTATATGCCGATCAACAAGCACACGGCAGAGCAGGATCTTGCCAAAGACGCACTGGCTGGCAAGCCGGGCATCGACGTGGCCATCAACCAGCTCGACTTCGCCCGTGGTCGCCCGCGTCCGCCGGTGGTTACCTGGATGCGTGCCAGCGAATATGGCCTCTGGGAAGCCATGGCTCTTGGTCAGCGCGACGTCAAGGACGTCCTCTCTGAATTCGCAACCAAGACCCGCGAAGAAGCGGCCCGTCTGGCCAAGTAAGGTTTCATAGTCTCTGAGTGTCTTACAGGGCGGGGGCTGCATGCAGTCCCCGCCGCAAGACCCATCTGCAACAGGTTGCCTCCATGGCCCGCAAGTTCTTGCCCTATTTCTACATTCTGCCGCTTTTGGCCTTCATTGCGGTCTTTACCTATATCCCGATTGCCACGAGCATCAATCTTAGCTTTCGTGAATGGGACTTCATGTCTGCCACCAAGCCCTTTGTCGGGCTTGAGAATTATCAGCTGCTGCTCACCTCGACCGAGTTCTGGAACTCGGTGAAGATAACGGCGATTTTTGCCATCATCTCCGTGCCTTTGCGTCTGGCGTTGGCATTGATGGCCGCCAGTTTCCTGACATCGGAGAAATTCGCTCCGCGTATGTTGCGTGGCGCATTCTTTTTGCCTTCGGTCACGTCCACCGTTTCCATCGCCGTCGTCTTTTCGTGGGTTTTCTCCACCGACTATGGGGTCGCCAACGCTCTGCTCAAGCATATCGGCGTGGGCAAAATCCCGTGGATGCAAGACCCGCAGTTGGCGCTGTTGGTGCTGATTTTGGTCAATACCTGGAAGCAGATTGGCTATGACATCGTCATCTATATCGCCGGTCTACAGGCGATCCCGCAGGAACTTTACGATGCCGCTGCCGTCGATGGCGGGCGCCGTTTTCATGTCTTTCGCCGCGTTACCATGCCTCTGGTGATGCCAACCACCTACTTTCTGCTGGTTATCTCCGTTATCGAGGCGTTTCAGGTCTTTACCATTGTCAATGTGATGACTCACGGCGGCCCTGCAAGCGCCACGGACATGTTGGTCAATATGCTTTATCGCGTCGGCTTTACCCTGTTTGATATCGGAACGGGCTCTGCGCTGGCCGTGTTGCTGTTTATTCTGCTGATCGCTCTGTCTCTCATCAAATCTCGCGTGATTGGCCGGAAGGTGCATTATGAAGCTTGAAAATCCCGTTCAGTCCCTATTTGCGCTTCTTTTCGGATTGCTGTTTCTTTCGCCAGCGCTCTATTCCATCTGGCTGTCTTTCCAGACGGCCGATGCCTACTATGCCGGCGGGCTGGAATTCACCGTCGATAATTATGGGCGCGCCGTGGGGCAGTATCATTTTGCCCGCTATCTGCTCAACAGCGTCATCGTGTCGGGCATCGTCACTGTGGGCGGTATTTCCATTGCCACGCTGGCTGCTTATGCCTTTGCGCGCTTTCGGTTTCGCGGTGGCGATCTGCTGTTCGGAGCTGTGGTGGCCACCCTGATGATCCCCAGTCATATCAGCCTCATCCCCAATTACCTGACATTGGCCAAGGTGGGGCTGCTGGATAGCTATGCCGGTCTTATTCTGCCAGCCATGGCGAGCGCCTTTGCGACCTTCTTTCTGCGGCAATATATTCGCGGCATTCCCCGTTCGCTCGATGAAGCTGCCTATATGGATGGCGCGACATCCCTGCAGGTGCTCTGGCGTGTGATTGTTCCCTTGTCCAGACCAGCCATCCTGTCCATGGCGCTCTTTATCTTTATCGGCGAATGGAACAGCTATATCTGGCCATTGGTCGCTATCGGCAAGGATGATCTCTACACGCTGCAGGTGGGGTTGGCCCGGCTCTATCGCATCAATCCTGGCGAAGGGGTGATCGACTGGCCCCTCGTTATGGCCGCTTCCACCATTTCCATTCTGCCGGTTCTGCTCGGCTTTGCCCTTGTTGAACGCCATCTGGTCCGCGGGATCACGATGGGGGCCGTAAAATGACGAACCCGATCAGCCGGGCTCACGCTACATTATTTGAAGGAACGAAAGACATGACGCGTATTGCATCCCATCGTGGCGGCACGCTTGAATATGGCGACAGCACTCTGGCTGGCTTCACGGCCACTGCGGCCATGGCCGTGGAAGAGGTGGAGTTTGACGTCCACCCCACAAAGGATGGCGACATCATCGTGCATCATGATGCCACGCTGGACCGCACGACCGATACGGCAGGGGCCATAGCCGACTTGCCCACGCGCGAGGTTCTCTCGGCGGTCATCAATTTCAGCCATAACAGTCGTCCGATTCTGTTGCAGGAGCTGTGTGAAATCTTTGACGACAGTTCGGTGGTCTTCCGCTGTGAATTCAAGCCCGGCGCTGACGGGAAGCCTTATCAGGGTTTTGTGCCCCGCGTAATGGAGCTGCTTGCTAAGGAAGACATGCTGCGCACGGCCAATTTCTCATCCTTTCTGCTGGACTATCTGGACGAGATCGCCAAGCACACCGACCGGCCTCGTCTTTGGCTCGTGAGCCCGGCTGTTCTGACCCAACTGGGAGAGAAGGGCGTGCTGGACATTGCCCGCGCGCGGGGCATTCCTGAGATTGGAGTGCATATCGATAAGGCGAGCCCCGAATTGATGGCTGCCACGCAGGACGCCGGTTTGGCCTTTGGCTGCTGGGCTGCACATACGACACCACAAATCAGCAAGGCTTTGACAATGGGAGTGAAGATTTTCACCACAGATCGCCCAAGCCTTGCGGTCGCCATTCGCAACCAGATGCGGGAAGGAACAAGCCAATGAGCTCTATTTCCCTAAGGGCCATAAACAAGTCTTATGATGGCACCACCCCTGTTCTCCATGACGTATCCATGGACATCGAGGATGGGGAGTTCATCGTCATCGTCGGTCCGTCCGGCTGTGGCAAGTCCACATTACTGCGGCTGATCGCCGGACTGGAACAGTGTCAGGACGGGGAAATCCTGATAGCGGGGGAGCGGGCCAACGAGCAATTGCCCCAGCATCGCGACATCGCCATGATTTTCCAGAACTACGCGCTCTATCCGCATCTGACCGTGCGAGAGAATATCGCCTTCGGGCTGGAACTGCGCAAAGTGCCCAAAAAGGAGCGTAACGCCCGCGCTCTTGAAGTGGCCCGCACCCTTCAGTTGGAGCGGTATCTGGATCGTAAGCCGGGCGCCTTGTCCGGCGGTCAGCGCCAGCGTGTCGCCATGGGGCGTGCCATTGCACGCAATACCTCCACCTTCCTCATGGATGAGCCGCTTTCAAACCTGGATAACGCCCTGCGCGTGGCCATGCGCACCGAGATCAAGGCTTTGCACCGCCAGCTCGGTGCGACGATCATCTATGTGACCCATGACCAGACCGAAGCGTTATCTCTAGCTGATCGGATCGCAGTGATGAAGGATGGTTATTTGCAGCAGTTCGACACCCCTGAGGCCATCTATGACCAGCCTGCAAACCAGTTTGTTGCAAGCTTTCTGGGTATGCCGCCAATGAACTTCCTACCTGCTGACAAGGTGCCATTTTGGAAGGGTGACGCCGATATTGAAATCGGGCTACGGCCAGAGGCTCTTTCCATCAACCCCGCCGGGGCAGGGGACTTTTGCTTGCCGGGCAGGATAGCGATCTCTGAAATGACCGGCTCGGATGTGATCCTTCATTGCGATACTGATGCAGGGCGTCTGACCTTGATTGAAGAACGCACGAGCCTGACCAAGGGCGGCGGCGATGTGCTGATCAATGTGGATCTTGATCGTGCCCATTATTTCTCCAAGGCTGACGGAGGGCGGGTCAATCCCGCTTAACGGGCTTGCGCTTACCAATGGCGATGGGGCATGAAGAAAGAAGGCGTTATCGCGCCAGCGACATGGGGTGGTGGCTAGGGCGCGATAATACAGACTGAGATGGTTTGGATCTTCAATGAGCAATAACACGGCAATGTCAATCTTTCTGGGCGATCTCATAAAGCAGAATTCAGCCAAGCTGACTGAAGCTGATACACGTATTCTGGACGTGCTTATGGGGGATCCAGTTCGCGCCGCCATGGAAAATGGCAAGGAAGTTTCCTCGCGGGCCGGAGTGCACCCCACCTCGGCGGTGCGTCTAGCGCGTCGGCTAGGTTTCAAGGGCTATCCTGAGTTCCGCGCCTTTTTGCAAACAAATCTGATCGAGCGGGGCGATGATTTCCAGCATGCTTCAGCGCGTATGGCGGCTCGTCTGGTCAAGGCCGAAGAAACAGGCCTGCTGGCGTCTATGCTGGATGGAGAAATTGCCGCGCTGGAGCAGGTTCGCAACAGTGTGACTGATGCGGAAGTCCGTGCCTTTTCGCTTAGTTTGAGTAAAGCAAGACGCATCTATATTTTCGGCACGGGCCACGCCGAAGCCCTGTCGCATCTGATCGCCCGGCGCCTGGTGCGCTCAGGCTATGCGGCAGAAGACCTCTCAAGTCAGTTGCATTTGCTGCCGGAAAAACTGGCAGCTCTGACGGAGAGGGACGTGGTCTGGCTCAATTGTTTCCGCAAACCCTCCGGCGTGTTGCTGGATATCCGGCGGATCGCGGAAAGCTGCGGCGCACGGGTGCTGGCTTTGACGGATCTTTCGGGCGCGCGGATTGATCCCGCTCCCCATGTGCATATAGCCGCCTCACGCGGCGAGGCCGGTCAGCCGCAATCCCTCGTCGTGCCGATGACCATAGCCAATGCCGTCATTCTGGATTTGGCTGCGATTGATGAAGACAAGACCATGCGCTCTCTGGAAGACTTCAAGAGCCTGCGGTCCGATCTCGGCAATAGTTTTCAATAAATCGATGTGAATTACCTCCATCAAGTCCGATGGAAGGCTATTTTACCCATTGAAATGGCATCAGTTGGCCGTGGGGTGGACGGCAAATGGGGGATTCTATCCGGTTTTGCTTGGAAAAAATCAAGAAATCAGATATATATCGAAAAAGTGAGGTGAGTGGGATGAGTAAACGATATATGCTGATTACGCCGGAAAACGGAATAGACATTCTCAAAAGTCTGGCCGCTCCTGCGCGGCTGTCCATTCTGACCCTGCTCAACAAGCAGGGCCCGATGAATGTTAATGACATAGCCGATGTGCTTGGGTTGCCCCAATCGTCCACTTCTACTCACGTGAACTCCCTTGAAAAAGCAGGGCTCATCGAGACCGAGAGTCAGAAGGCCAAAAAGGGGAGCCAGAAAATCTGTCGCACCGCCTATGATGAGGTGGTGCTCTCCTTCAAGGAGCCCAAACAGACCGATCAGGATCTGATCGAGGTGGCTATGCCGGTCGGGCTTTATTCCGGCTGCAATACGACGGCTCCCTGTGGCCTTTGCTCCAGTGAGGGCATCATTGGCTTCCTTGACAGCCCCGATACCTTTCATTCGCCAGAGCGGATGAAAGCTGGTTTGCTATGGTTTACAAAGGGATATGTCCGATATCAGTTCCCCAACAATGCTCGCATTGCCGGCAAGGAGATCAAGGAGCTGGAACTGGTTCTTGAGCTCTCATCTGAAGTGCCGGGGACATCGGATGACTGGCCATCGGATATCAATATTTCTATCAATGACAAGCTGATAGCTGTCTGGACGGCACCAGGGGATTATGGCGATCAGCGCGGCAAATATACGCCTGACTGGTGGAAACTGGCGGGCTCTCAATATGGTCATTTGAAAAGTTTCCGCGTCACGGCTGACGGCACCTATGTCGATGGCATGCGCGTGTCCGACATCACGTTGGCTGATCTGGAGCTTGATGATCATCGTTCGATCCGGGTGCGGATTGCTGTGCCGGATGAGGCCAAAAATCCTGGAGGGCTCAATATTTTTGGTCGCGGCTTTGGCAATTATGATCAGGATATTGTGCTTAGACTAAGGACTTAGCTGCCGTTTGTGAATGGGAAGTTAATCAAGAATGCGGATAAACGAGGCGCAAGATCAAGATGATAAGCCATTAAGTGGTTTATGAAATCTCGAAATTGCGTAATATATCAGAAAATTGGGTTTTAATTCTCTTCCCAACAACCTGTTGACGGTATGTTGCCCCCTCTGTTAGTATCATAATTACTGAATAATATCATAAATCATGATATAATTGGGAGGAGCCAACATGCGTGCATCAGTCACTGCGCACAAAGAATTTACCGTCGCCAAAATTGATCCTCGCTTGTATGGCTCGTTTGTCGAGCATCTCGGCCGTGCTGTTTACAGCGGCATTTATGAGCCCGGCCACGCCAGTGCTGATGAACAGGGCTTCCGACAGGATGTGCTGGATCTAGTGAAAGAACTGGATGTGCCTGTCGTGCGCTATCCCGGTGGCAACTTCGTTTCAGCTTATAACTGGGAAGATGGTATTGGCCCCAAGGAAGAGCGCCCCGTAAGACTCGATCTGGCCTGGCACACCGCCGAGAGCAATCAGGTCGGCATTCATGAATTCGCCGATTGGGCTGCCAAGGCTGAAACCGAGATGATGCTGGCGGTCAATCTGGGTTCGCGTGGTCTGGATGAAGCCCGGGCCTTCCTTGAATATGTGAACCATCCCGGCGGGTCCTACTGGTCAGACCTGCGGCGCCAGAATGGCCGCGAAGAACCTTGGGGCGTCAAGCTCTGGTGCCTTGGCAACGAAATGGACGGCCCATGGCAGATAGGCCAGAAAACTGCCGCCGAATATGGCCGCACCGCGTTTGAAACCGCCAAGGCCATGCGCGCTTTCGACAAGGATATCGAGCTGGTCGTTTGCGGCTCTTCGACGCCCAACATGCCCACCTATCCCGAATGGGAATATACCGTGCTCGATTACACCTATGACAGCGTCGACTATATCTCGCTGCATATGTATTTCGAAAATCATGAGCAGAATACCAAGAATTTCCTCGCCCGCTCCATGGAGCTGGAAACCTATATCGAGACGATCTCGAGCGTTATCAAAACCATCAAGGCCAAGAAACGCTCCAACAAGGACGTCTATATTTCCTTTGATGAGTGGAATGTCTGGTATCATTCCGCAGAGCAGGACAAGCCGGTTCTAGAAGGCAAACATGGCTGGCCGCATGCCCCGGCGCTGTTGGAAGACATCTATGACTTTGCCGACGTTCTCGTCGTTGGCTGCATTCTCAACACCTTCATTCGGCGCTCGGATGTGGTCAAGGTCGGTTGTCTTGCCCAGTTGGTCAATGTAATCGCCCCGATCATGACCGTCGAAGATGGCCCGGCATGGCGCCAGACAACCTTCTATCCTTATCTCTATGCCTCCAAATATGGCCGCGGCACTGCGCTGGATCTGGCGGTCGACGTGGAAGGGTATGAAACGGACTTTGCCAACAATGTGCCATATCTGGATGTAGCTGGCGTACTGACAGAGGCCGATGGCGGCCTCAGCTTCTTCCTTGTCAACCGTCATGAAAGCGAAGCACTCGATGTGGAACTATCTCTTGAAGGCTTCGCCCATTCGTCCGTGACCATGGACAAGGTGATCGGCGGTTACGCGCTGGACAAGACCAACGGACCGGATGAAGAGCCGGTCGCCCCTGCCGATGGAAACGATGCCAGCATTGTTGATGGCAAGCTGTCGGTAAAGCTGGCCCCGCTCAGCTATCGCATGATCCGGTTGAAATAGAGGAGGCGTTTGGCTCCGGCTGCCTGCAAGCCACCCTGTGATCCATCGAAGTGTTTCTAGAAAAGAGAGACCCATGTCTGCGACCATCGACATCAATAGCGTAACCAAGGCTTACGGAGCCCTGACAGTGCTCGATGATATTTCCCTGAGCATAGAGGCCGGTGAGTTTGTTGTTTTCCTCGGCCCTTCTGGCTGTGGCAAGTCAACGTTACTGCGGATGATCGCGGGGCTGGAATCGGTCGACAAGGGTACGATCCATATCGGAGGCGAGCGGATCGATACATTGCCTCCGGGCAAGCGCGGGGTGGCCATGGTGTTTCAGACCTATGCCCTCTATCCGCATATGACCGTGGCGCAGAATATGGCCTTTGGTCTGGAAAATCTCAAGGTTGACAAGGCCGAGATCGACAGCCGCGTCCAGTCCGCCGCCGAAACGCTGGAGATGGCCCATCTGCTTGATCGCAGGCCTACCAAACTCTCTGGCGGTCAACGTCAGCGCGTGGCTATCGGGCGGGCTATCGTCAAGGAGCCCAAAGCGTTCCTGTTTGATGAACCGCTATCCAACCTTGATGCAGCGTTGAGAAGCCGCACTCGTCTCGAATTGGCTCAGCTGCACCAGCGGCTTGGATCGACCATGATCTTCGTGACACACGATCAGGTGGAAGCCATGACGCTGGCTCACCGGATCGTTGTCATGCATGACAAGAAGATCGAGCAGATCGGCACGCCGATGGAAATCTATCAGCGACCCGCTACCCGTTTTGTTGCTGAATTTGTCGGCTCGCCCGCTATGTCGATGATGCCGATCACAGGCATTGTCAGCGCGCAAAGCTCTGATCAAAAAGGCGCAACGCTGGAGGTGGAAGGGGCTGGCATGGTCGCAACTCAAGTGCCGCTGCCCGCAAGCTTTGCTCTGGATGGCGCAACCATGGGCGTTCGGTCCGAAGACACACATGTAGTCCAACCCGGTGCGGATGGGCTGAACCTGACGGTTACCGTTGTTGAGCGGCTTGGAGAACGCACACTGCTCTATGGCAAGCTCGATACGGGCTTTGAAATGATTGTCGAGGACAGCGGCCGCTCGACGGTCAGGGCTGGGGAAACGGTGAAATTCGACTTTGATCGTTCCGCCCTGCATGTCTTCGATGGCACAGGGCGCGCCTATCATATGGCAGAGGAGGCGTAAGATGGCTGAGTCCTATCGTCGCTCCCGCTGGTCAAACGCTCTGTTCATTCTGCCCTATATGACGGTCTTTCTTAGTCTGCTTGTTTTTCCGCTCTTCTGGGGCATGTGGCTTTCGCTCAACAAGAGCGACCTTTTCGGTGGTGCCCGCTTCATTGGCCTGAAAAACTATTATCGCGTCTTCAGTGATCCTGTTTTTGGACAGGCAGTCTGGAATACGGTCATTTTCGTTCTTGTTTCTGTGCCCACCCTCGTGGCGCTGGGGTTGTTCCTGTCTTTGGCACTCAACAAGACCACGCGCGCCTCGTCGCTGCTGCGCGGGTTGTTCTTTTCTTCCACTGTCTTGTCGGTCACCATCGTTACGCTGATCTGGCGCTTTGTCTTCATTCCCGGCGATGGCCTGCTGGCCTTGTTGTTTGACAAAATGGGCTGGGAGCAGATTGGCTTTCTTTCCACCGAGGGCTGGTCGCTCTTTTCGGTTGGCGTGGCAACCGTATGGTGGTGTCTGGGCTTGCCTATGATGCTGTTTCTTGCTGCGCTTCAGCAGATACCATCTGATCTTTATGAAGCCGCAGCGCTCGACAATGCGAGCCGCTGGCGGGTGTTGACGCGGATTACGCTGCCTTCGATCAAATCCACCATCGTGCTTGTGGCCATCGTGCAGATCGTCATGCAGTTCCAGCTGTTCGGGCAGGCCCAGTTGATGACCAACGGCGGACCGGCAGGCTCTTCGCGTCCGATCGTTCTTTATATCTTCGATACCAGCTTCATCCGCTGGGATGTCGGCATGGGCACGGCGGCTTCCGAAGTGCTGTTCCTCATCATTCTGCTGGCGGCAATGGTGCAATATTGGGTGACATCTCGAAAAGGGGAAGCTTGAGCCATGGCTGTTCTGAGCAAGAAAAACAGAAGCTTTTCGCCTGACAAACTGACATCCAACCGAGCCCTTTTCTGGATCGCTGCCGTCTTCGCGATTGTCATGATCGCGCCAGCGCTTTGGGTGCTGGGGCTGTCTTTCAAGGATAACACGCTTTTGATGCGTGGGTCCGAAGCGGTGTTCTCTGCGCCATATACCCTGAAGAACTATACCGATCTGTTCCATTCCAGTCTGGTCTTTCGCTGGTTTCTCAATTCCATGGTGGTTGCGGTAGGGCAGACTGTGGGCGTGCTCACCCTATCGTCGCTGGCAGGCTATGCCTTTGCGCGGCTGGAATTCCCATTCCGCAAGACGATCTTTGTTATCGTGCTGTTTGGTCTTGCTGTGCCGGAGCAGGCGGTCATCATCGCGCGTCACCAGATGTTCAGCTGGCTCAACATGCATAATAGCTATCTTGGCCTGATGTTGCCGGGCATGTCCTCGGCCTTTGGTGTGTTCCTGATGACGCAGTTTTTCCGCGCCATCCCCAAGGAGATCGACGAAGCTGCCCTGCTCGACAACACACCGCGCTTCCGCATTTTCTGGAAGGTGCTGTTACCGCTGACCATGCCAGCACAGGCAACGCTTGGTATTTTCACCTTCCTGCTGGCGTGGAACGATTATTGGTGGCCGCTGATTTCAGCCACCAAAAAGGACATGTATACGCTAACCATAGGCATCGCATCCTCACAGCGCAATTTCGCCCAGACCGAGGGGCTTGGCTTTCTCGCCGCGCAGGCTGTGTTCGCCTCATTGCCGGTCATCATTGTCTATATCTTTTTCCAGCGGAATATCGTGACCGCTGTTTCGGGAGGAGCCGTCAAATAGCTATGGGCGGCTAACATTATCGGCAGCCTTCTGGAAGAGGGAAGAAATAGGAGGGCAGGCCGGTCATTTTAGGGGCGAAGGCCCCAACATAGGGAGAGAAAAATGAAATCCATTCTATTGGCAACGGCCTCTGCCGCCTTGCTCGGCATGGCCACAATGGCACAGGCCGACACGACGATTGAACTGCAACGCTTCTTCGGCGCATGCGAAGCGGACTATGGCACTGTTACCGACGTCTCCAAGGCGGTTGGCGAATGCGGCATTATCACGTCTCTGGTCAACAAGTTCGAAGCGGAAAATCCGGACATCAAGGTCAACGTGACCACAGTGGAATGGCCCGGCTATAATCAGCTCAACGCCCAGCTCGCTTCCAACGCAGCGCCCGATGTGGTCTCGGTTCACTATTCAGCGATTTCCGATTACTCCACCCGTGGCCTCTTCATGCCGCTTGATGATCTGTTTGCATCGGCTGGCATTGATCCGGCAGACTTTTCCGACGCTGCCCGTGGCGGCGCCACCAAGGACGGCAAGATGTATGCCCTGCCGTTTGACAACTGGACCATGCTGTTCCATGTCAACCTCAACCTGATGAAAGAAGCGGGGCTCGTCAATGCCGATGGCACACCGATTCTGCCAACCTCGGTTGATGAATTCTTCGAACAGGGCAAACAGTTCAAGGAAAAAACCGGCAAGCCATATCTAGTCCAGATCTATGCCAACGAAACCGCTGCCTATATGCGCATTTTCTACACGCTGATGATGCAGCAGGATTATGACTTCTTCAAAGATCCGTCCAAGATCGATCTTTCTGGACCTGAAGCCAAGAAGGCGCTGGAATTCATGAAGAAGATCCACGACGAAGGCCTTTCCACGCTCGATATGGACTATTCGGCAGCTGTCTCCGGTTTCTCCTCTGGTGAAGGTGGTATTGAGGTTAACGGTACCTGGTTGATCGGCGATCTGGATGCCCAGTCCAAGGAAGAGGGCAATGCGCTCTCCGGTGGCTACACCGTTTATCCTGTGCCGCAATTCTATCCGGCCAAGAACGCCACCTATGTGGACGGGCATGGCTGGGCTGTTCCGCGTGGAGATCGCGATGAAGACAAGATGGCGGCCATCGGCAAGCTCTTCAAATTCCTCGAAGACAATGACTATGAATGGGCTCGCACCGGCCATCTGCCATCTGTGAAAGCCGTGTTCGACATGCCTGAATTCAAGGCTCTGCCGCACCGCGACAAGATCGTCGAGATAGCCAAGATCGGGCAGACCCTGCCGGAAGGCGTGATGCGCCAGTTTGCGCTTCAGGATATTGTCGGTGAAGAACTGGCTGCCGCCATCAATGGCAACAAGTCCGTTGATGACGCGCTGGCTCGTATAGAAGAACGCGTCAACGATCTGCTTGGCAACCTTTAGCTACTGCGCAAGAACGTAGACTAAGCGCTTTCAGACAATGAAGATTAGGGGAGCGGCAGAGTATGCCGCTCTTTTTGTCTCTTGCCTGCTTGTCTCTCTGCTGTGCTTTTGGCTACGCGCGATTCGGAGGTTGGTCGGGTTAGTAAAAATGCCGGAACAGGCGAGAAATATCAGACTTCTATTCCTGACAGATAAAGCAGTTCTGTCATATCAGGTAAAATTCCAAGCTATTTATTACCTTGGTCAGAATTAATTGGTCCGCTCCCGAAGACCGACTTAACCCTTTTTGAAATAAAAGAAAAAGAAAAGGTGAAGGCAAGGTATCGCAACGAGCGAGACTGTCTTTTCAGGCTTTTTATATTATCAATTAGGATAATACTGAAACCACAATATTCATTCCACTGTGACAGCTTCCTGTCAGACAAGCAGACTACTATCCCCGCGATGGCCCGCCAAATAAAATAAGGCTGGCTTAATTGTGGAGGAGAAATCATGATTTCCAAAGTGGTCCGCGCAGCACTCGCTGTCGCAGCAATGTCTCTCGTACCTGCCGCAGCGCAAGCGTTCGAACCTGAAAATCCGGAATGTATCGCTCCTGCCAACCCTGGTGGTGGCTGGGACTTCACCTGCCGTCAGGTTGGCAAATCCTTGCAGGATCTCGGCCTGATCGATTCCACCATGCAGGTGGTAAACCTTGCTGGCGGTGGCGGTGGCGTTGCCTATGCAGCCGTGGTCAACAAGCGTGGTGACGATAGCAACCTCATCGTGGCTGCCTCTTCGGCAACAGCAACCCGTCTGGCACAGGGTGCCTATCCGGGCAACACCATGGATCAGGTCCGCTGGGTTGGTGCTATTGGCGCAGACTATGGCGTGATTGCAGTGGCAGCCGATAGCCCGATCAAAGACCTAACCCAACTGATGACGCAGCTTAAAGACAAACCAAGCTCTATTGCTGTTGCTGGTGGGTCCGCTGTTGGTGGCTGGGACCATCTCAAGGTTCTGATCGCAGCCAACGCCGCAGGTATCAGTGATGTGCGCAAAGTCAAATATATCGCCTTCAATGGTGGTGGCGAAGCGGTAACCCAGTTGCTGGCTGGTTCTGTTCAGGCATTCTCCGGCGATATTTCCGAAGCAAAAGGCTTCGTGGATTCAGGTGATATCCGCGTGATTGCCGTTCTGTCTCCGGAACGCCTTGATGGCGACTATGCCGCATTCCCAACCGCGAAAGAGCAGGGCATTGACGCCATTGGTGCCAACTGGCGCGGTTTCTATGCTCCAAAGGGCATGAGCGATGACGCTTATGACTTCTGGGTTTCCAAGATCGACGAACTTTATGATACCCCGCAGTGGAAGACTGTCATGAAGAACAACGGTCTGGCTCCGCTTGATCTGCAGGGCGCAGAATTCGAGCAGTTCGTTGGTGAATCTGTTGCCAAGATCCAGCAGATTTCCCGCGATATCGGCATCATCAAATAATAATAAGCTATCCCGGTTGCGGCGGCTGAGACCGGCCGCCGCAATTTCCGTCTAACGAGGGAATGATCATGAGTGATCGTATCTTCGGAGCTGTTGGGCTCCTGCTGGCCGCGCTCTTTGCCTATTCATCCATGATAATCGAGGAGAGCTTTCTCTCCGATGCGGTCGGCCCCAAGGCCTTCCCATTGATTATCGCCGCCATTCTGGCAATCTCGTCCCTGACAATCATTCTGAAACCGGACGCCGCGCCCAAATGGCCGACGCTTCCGCGGTTCGTCGAGCTTGTCGCCTCCATCGTCGTGATGGTGCTGTATGCCGAGTTTCTGCCAATTGTTGGTTTTGTGATCGCAACGGCTGTCGCGTCCACCTATCTCACCTGGCGTTTGGGGACATCCGCCATCCAGTCTGTGGTGGTCGGTATATCCATCTCCGTCGGCATCTATGTCATTTTTCACCTTCTCTTTGGCCTGTCGCTGGCCAAGGGCCCGCTTGGTTTCTAAGGAGATCGGATTATGGAAACTTTTTCGTCTCTTGCAGACGGTTTTGTGATTGCGATGACCTTTCAGAACCTCATTCTGGCACTGCTGGGGTGTTTTCTGGGAACCATCATGGGCGCGCTGCCCGGTCTTGGCCCGTCAAACGGGGTCGCGATCCTCATTCCTCTGGCCTTCTCGCTGGGCCTTGGCGCTACGCCGTCTCTCATTCTGCTGACGTCCGTTTATTACGGCGCCATGTATGGCGGTCGTATTTCTTCCATCCTGCTCAACATCCCCGGTGATGCGCCTGCCTTGATGACCTGCCTTGATGGCTACCCCATGGCGCGCAATGGCCGAGGCGGGGAGGCGCTGGCGCTTTCCGGTTTTGCGTCCTTCATCGGTTCGTTTCTGGCAACCTGGGGGCTAGTGCTACTGGCGCCGCAGTTGGTCAAGATTGCGCTCGCCTTCGGGCCTGCTGAATATTTCGCTCTGTTCGCGTTGGCCTTCGCCACGCTGGGTGGTGTTTCTTCCACCAATCAGGCGAAATCGGCTTTCGCAGCGATGGTCGGACTTGGTCTTGCCATGGTCGGGGTGGATACCCAGACCGGTGTGCCACGCTTCACCTTTGGTCTCGTGCATTTCTATGATGGCATTGACTTCCTCGTTGCCATCGTCGGCCTGTTTGCGATCTCGGAAGTCTTCATCTTCATCGAAAATCGCCACGGCGATGCAGATGCAGAAGGCAAAAAGGTCGAGCTCGGTCGTCTGACGCCAACCATGAAGACATTCTGGGGCAGTTTCCCTTCGATTATCCGCACCAGTATTGTCGGCTTCATTGCCGGTGTTCTGCCCGGTGCCGGAGCCTCTTTGGGGTCCTTCATTTCCTATTCCATGGAAAAGCGTCTGCTCGACAAGAATGGCACCTTCGGTAAGGGTGATCCGCGCGGTGTGGCTGCGCCTGAAGCGGGCAACAATGCCGCCGCCGGTGGTGCACTGGTGCCAATGCTGGCACTCGGTGTTCCCGGCTCTGGCACGACCGCTGTTCTTCTGGCCGTTCTGCTGGCGCTCAACATCACGCCGGGGCCGTTGCTCTTTGCCAACAATCCTGATGTGGTCTGGGGCCTGATTGCTGCGCTCTTCATCGGCAACTTCATCCTGCTGCTGCTCAACATTCCGTTCGTGGGTATCTTCATCCGCGTGCTGCTTGTGCCACCGCGCATCCTGATGCCGATCGTCGCAATGGTCAGCTTTGTCGGGATCTACGGCATTGCCGGGTCTAGCTTCGATCTTCTGATCATGGTGGCCTTCGGTGTTGTTGGTTGGCTGTTCCGCAAGCTTGATGTGCCGCTGGTTCCGGTCATTCTCGGGGTGCTGCTGGGCAACAATATGGAAAGCAACCTGCGCCGCGCCATTACCATTTCTGATGGTGACTGGACGGTTCTGTTCGCAAGCCCGCTCGCGATCACCCTGTGGTCGATCTCGATCATCGGCTTTGTGCTCCCCATCTTCGTCAGCCGCTTCATGCCCAAGAAACCAAAACCGGTTTCTGCTGAAGCAGAAGAGGAAGTATCCAATTAAGACGCATCTCCCGGTCCGACATAATAAACCAGTCCCCCAACGATAACGGATCGGGAGTTGCATCAGAAACAAGGGGAGTGCCAGCCTTGGGTGGCACTCTCTTAAAAGCCCTCAAAGGAAAGCAATCCGATTTCTTCGACAAAATCACAGTTTTTTAGGCTAATTTGCTGCGATTATGACCTCGGTCAGAGACTTGACAGAAATATCGGATAAAAAGGGCGATTAATATGATTGCGACTGTGGCTGCAAAAGCGGCGATCAGTAAAAAACCGGCAATCAATGAGGGTGGATGAAACCGCAATCAACAAGGAATGAGAATATCCATTGTCACTGTCCGCAATCCTGCGACGATCTTTCTTTTAGCCCATTAATATCAGGGTGCCATGGTGCCACTGAGAGGCTTTTAGACGGTGTGACAATGTAAATTCTGATTGCTCAAACGGCTAAAGGAATGTGCTAGTGAGCGACGGATTGGAATTCTTGACGGTTGAACCGGCCTCTGACCCTGTGGCCCGAAGGGAAATCGTCGACCTGCTGGCCAGTTGCGGCCTTGATTACGAGAAGCAAATCGAGTTTTTCGTAACGGCGCGGCAGGAAGGGCGGCTCGTAGCCTGTGCAGGCTTCGAAAAGGGCATCATCAAGGATGTTGCCATTTGCCAGACTCTGCGAGGCAGCGCGATCAGTCTGCGGCTCGTCAGTGAGGTAACCTATCTCGCCCATAGCCAGGGATATCAAATTCTTTTCGTCTATACCGAGCCGCATAATGCGGATTTCTTTTTGGGCTGCGGCTTCTATCCGCTGGTCGAAGTGCCCGGACAGACGGCCCTGCTAGAGAATACGCCGGTCGGTATCAAGAATTATTGTGCCTCTCTGGCCCACTACAAGGTGGAGGCGGACAAGATTGGCTGCGTGGTGGCCAACGCCAATCCCTTCACGCTCGGTCACCTCTATCTGATCACCGAAGCAGCGAAATCCTGTGATTGGCTCCATCTGTTCATCGTCAAGGAAGATGCCTCGCTCTTCTCCTATCATGATCGCTTCATGCTGGCCAAGGAGATGACCAAGGACATTCCCAATCTCACCTTGCATGGCGGTTCAAAATATATGGTCTCGCGGGCCACGTTCCCGGCCTATTTCTTCAAGGACAAGGGCATGGTCGGCCAATGCCGCACCGCGGTCGATCTGTTGCTTTTCCGCAAATATATTGCCCCGGCCCTTGGCGTGACCCACCGCTTTGTCGGCACCGAGCCATTCTGCGATACCACGCGCAAATACAACAATGACATGAAATTCTGGCTCCAGGAGCCAAGCTCCATAGCCCATTCCATCGAGGTGGTTGAGCTGGAGCGCACCAAGCGCAGCGGCATCGCCGTTTCCGCTTCAGAAGTGCGCCGCCTGTTGGCGGGAGGAAACTTTGAAAAGATCAAGGAGTTCGTACCCAAACCGACCTTTGATCTGATCATGAATAAATATGCCACATCAGTTTGACAGCTGACGGCCTGTCGCCGCCATGCGTGCCATCGATTTTAAAAATCTAAAGGAGCGAAACATGCAGATCATACAGGAGGCGTTGGCGGGGACACTCGAATCGAGCGATCTCTTTGTCAGGGTCTCACCGTCAGAAGGACCGCTTGAGTTGATCCTGAACAGCGAAGTTCAGCACCAGTTCGGCGACCAGATCCGAAAGGTCGCGCAAGAGACCTTTGCAAAGCTCGGCGTGTCCGAAGGGGCCACCGTTATCATCGAAGACAAGGGAGCGCTGGATTGCGTGATCGAAGCCCGCCTGGAAGCCGCTCTTCTGCGCGCCGCGGGTGACAAATCGGTAGAGTGGGAGACCCTGTCATGACTTTGCGTCGTTCCATGTTGTTCATCCCCGGTTCCAATGCCGCGATGATCTCGACCGCCTTCGTCTTCAAGCCGGACTCGGTCATGTTCGACCTTGAAGATGCTGTATCCCTGCGCGAAAAGGATGCTGCCCGTCTGCTGGTCTATCACACCCTTAAATCATCGCTTTATGATGGCATTGAGCGTGTTGTCCGTATCAACCCTCTGTCGACACCTTATGGCAAGGATGATCTCGAGGCCGCCGTGCGCGGCGGCGCCGACGTCATCCGCCTGCCCAAGACAGAAACGGCCGATGATGTGAAGGAACTGGAAACCTGCGTTGAGGAGCTTGAGCGCAAATGCGGCCGCGAAGTTGGCTCGACATTGCTCATGGCTGCCATTGAATCCGCATCCGGTGTGATCAATTCGGTTGCCATTGCCACCGCTTCAAAACGCCTGATGGGCATTGCTGTTGCTGGCTTTGACTATGTGGTCGACATGCAGACCGAACGCGGCGATGGCTCTGAGCTATTCTATGCCCGCTGCGCCGTGTTGCACGCTGCCCGTGCCGCCAAGATCGATGCCTTCGATGTGGTCTATTCCGACATCAACAATGAGGAAGGCTTTCTCAAGGAAGTCGACGTCATCAAACGGCTTGGCTTCAACGGCAAATCATTGATCAATCCGCGTCAGATCGAACTCTTGCACAATGCCTACGCCCCAACGCAGGAAGATGTCGATTATGCCAACCGTGTCGTTGCCGCGGCCGAAAAGGCAGAGACCGAAGGGCTGGGGGTCATCGCGCTCAATGGCAAGATGATCGATGCGCCCATCGTGGATAGCGCCAAACGGGTTCTGAGCCGCGCTCAGGCTTCCGGCGTGAGACGATAGGGAGGGCTGACAATGGACAAGAACAATCATTCGGCTCCGGGGAGGAGCAAGACGGTGGCAGAACCAGAACTGTTTCAGGGCTTTGCAGCAAAAATTCCTTATCTGGCCGATCCAGTCGCCAAGCTTGATCGCAAGCTGGTCGATACGGTGCAGGAAGCCGTACGCCGTGTGGGCCTCAAGGACGGAATGACCATTTCCTTCCACCATGCCTATCGCGAGGGCGACAAGGTCATCAATATGGTGGTGCAGATCCTTGCCGATATGGGCTTCAAGGATCTGACGCTGGCTTCTTCCTCGCTGGTCTCTGCCAACGCGCCGCTCATTGAGCATATCAAGAATGGCGTGATCCGGAAGATCTACACCTCCGGCATGCGTGGCAAGTTGGCCGATGCCATCTCCCACGGGCTGATGGACGAACCGATTACCGTGCATTCTCACGGGGGGCGTTGCGCTCTCATCGAAACCGGTGAAATCAACATCGACGTCGCCTTTATCGGCGTTTCGGCATGCGACGCCTATGGCAACGCCAACGGCTTTTCAGGGCGTTCGCGCTGTGGGTCTCTGGGCTATGCCATGGTCGATGCCTATTTCGCCAAGAATGTCATCATGCTGACCGAGGAAATCGTCGCCTATCCGAATGCTCCGGCCAGCATTCGTCAGGATCAGGTGGACTGGATCGTGCAGGTGGATGAGGTTGGTGATCCGGCCAAAATCTCTGTTGGGGCAGCCCGTGCCACGACCAACCCGCGCGAGCTGCTGATTGCGCGCCTGTCGGCGGAAGTCATGGAGCATGGGGGCTATTTCAAGGATGGCTTTTCCATGCAGACCGGTACTGGCGGCTCGTCTACGGCAACGGTGCGCTTCCTGGAAGATCGCATGCGCCATCTGGACATCAAGGCCCAATGGGCGCTTGGCGGACAGACCGGTGGTATGGTCGATTTGCACAATAAGGGCCTGATCGGCACATTGCTCGACACCCAGAGCTTTGATGCGGTGGCCGCGCGTTCGCTGGAATCCTCGCCCAACCATGTCGAAATCTCGGCTCACTATTACGCAAGCCCCATGTCGAAAGGGGCTGTGGTGGATCGGCTGGATATGGTGATCCTGTCGGCACTGGAAATCGATCTTGATTTCAACGTCAATGTGTTGACCGGTTCTGATGGTGTCATGCGAGGCGCCTCTGGCGGCCATTGCGATACCGCAGCAGGGGCCAAATTGTCCATCGTGGCCGCGCCGCTTATCCGCTCGCGCATCCCGACCGTGGTCAAGAATGTCACCACGCGGGTTACGCCGGGCGAGACGGTCGGTGTACTGGTCACAGACCACGGCATCGCCGTCAACCCGAACCGATCAGACGTGGAAGAGCGGCTGCGCGCTGCCAATCTGCCGGTTCGCACCATGGAAGAACTCTATCAGCGGGCGATCTCCATTACGGGTGAACCCAAGCCGATCGAGTTCCTCGACAAGGTGGTCGGCGTTGTCCGCTATCGTGATGGCACAGTGATCGACACCGTGCGTCAGGTTGCCAAATGACAAGTGGGTCCTTCATGGATGAGGAGATAGGCGAGGGCGATCTTAAGGAAGTGATTAGTGATCCTTCTTTGGAGATCGCCACTGCGCCAACCTATGGGCTATTGAAACAGGAACAACTGGGGATATCAATTTCTCCTGTTGCCCCTGTGTGGTCGTCCCTGCCGGAGCGCCTTGCCGACCTTGTCCATGAAGCCCTCGTTGCCGAAGCAACCCTCACGCCAAAGCCGGGGCTTGTGGATGCCCGCAACAACGGCTCGCACAAGGATATGACGCTGGCGACCTTTCTTGCCAGTGCCGACGCGTTGCGCCCTCTGATGGCGTCATTCGTCAAGGCAGGTGTGGAAACAGCGAGCGATCCTACTTCTGTTGCACTGCAGGCTCTGCGTGGACACGGTCTTATCTGCGAAGAGGCAATGAATGAGGCCACCGGCGGCATCAATACCCACAAGGGCGGCATCTTCGCCTTTGGCCTGTTGCTCGGCGCAGCGGGACGTTGCATCGGACGCGGGGAAGGGCTCTCGGTCTTGGCGCTTTGCGGCGAAGCCGCGCAGATGGTCAAGGGGCTGGTGAAGCGTGAGCTCGCCAACCGCGTAAAGACTGCCAATACTGCTGGGGAATATATCTATCGTCGCTATGGCCTCACCGGCGCTCGGGGCGAAGCGGAAAGCGGCTTTGAATTGGTGCGGCTCTATGCTCTTCCAGCCTTTCTTTGCTCAAGAGAGGCAGGGCAGGACGAGGAAACCGCCTTGCTCGCCGCGCTGCTCGAATTACTCATCCGGAACAGGGATACCAATCTGGTTGCCCGTGGCGGCATGGAAGGTCTGTTTTTCGTGCGCCGTGAAGCGCAACGGCTCAAGCGCCTTGGCGGTGTCTTTGCCCCGGATTTCCATGCAAGACTGATGGCCATGGATGAAGCGCTGATCCACCGGAATTTGAGCCCCGGCGGGAGCGCTGACCTGCTAGGCGTTACCCTGTTTCTCGCGCGCATCGATGCGATGGGGTTGTCGGCAAGCACGGAGGTTTCATGAAAGAACCCTGTTGGACCGATGGCCCGGAGGTCGCCCTCAAGGATATGCTGCTGGCCCGCGAACGGCGGGTGCGTCGGCGCGAAGATGGCCTGGCCCATTATCGCATGCCGACAATCACCTTTTCTGTCGTCATGCCCGGGCCGGTAAAATTATGCCCCATGAGCGAATTACTCGCCAAGGAGGCAGAGCGGGCCGTGCATGAAAAGCTCTCGGCTAAGGGCTGGGAGAATCACATGCTCTGGTCTCAGAACGCTTCCACTGGCCCGGAGGCGTTATTCGCTGTTGCCAGTGAGGCTGAAAAGCTCAAAAAGGCGATGGTCGAGCTGGAAGAAAGGCACCCGCTGGGGCGACTATGGGATCTTGATGTCCATGGCGCAGACGGGCGAGCGGTTTCCCGTCGTGATATCGGCATGGCGCCGCGACGGTGTCTCATTTGCGATCAGCCAGCGCACGCCTGCGCCCGCTCGCGGACCCATGAAATAGGTGACATTATAAGGGCCATGGAAGAAAGAATGCGAAGCTATTTGGAAAAATAAAGTCAACTTTGCCAAAAGTTGTCATGCATTTTGGACGAGAGCATGCGATAGATAGCAAATACTTTTCTGAAACACAGCGTATTCTCAAAAGAAAAATAAAAGAAACAATGCGTTAGCATTGTGTTTCATCCTGTCAGAGAGGTTCGTTGCGCTGGACTCTCAATGAGAATGGCCATCTCTCAAGCGGGAGTTGAAGATTAAACGCGTTGGTACTAGATTATCGACGCATACTTTCAAACATTTTTTCATGGAGTCGCCTTTTGATTAGACAATTGACAGATCCTGAGGTTCTGGAGGCACTCGCAACACATGCAGAACAGTTTGATTTTGTGCTTGTTCCCGGCTTTAAAAATAGTGGACCTGAACATTGGCAGAGCTTTTGGGAGCGGGAAATCGATCTCTTCAGCCGCATTGATCAGAGCCGCTGGGATCAGCGCGATATTGTGCTATGGATTGATGCCGTGGGAAGGCTCCTGACCAAGCGCAATCGTCCCGCTATTCTCATCGGCCATTCGCTGGGGGCTCTTGCTTCTGCCTGCGTCATAGCCCGAGGTGAGTTGAATGTGGTTGGCGGTATGTTCGTCGCTCCAGCCGAGCCCATGCGCTTTGCCGTGGAAGAACGCATTCCGCACGAGAATCTGGGTATTCCAACGGTGGTGGTCGCCAGCCATAACGACAAGCTCATCTCCTTTGCACGCGCCAAGGGGCTGGCTGATGGCTGGGCATCCGACTTTATCGATGTCGGGGAAGCCGGACATATCAACTCCGAGGCTGGCTTCGGTCGCTGGCCTTATGGCTTGACCATTCTTCGCGATCTCGCTGACCGCATTGTCGCCGACAAGAGCAAGGGGTGATCACGCCCGATCACTGCTCTTCCGGCTTTTTGAAAATACTGTTCCAGACATCCAGAAAATATCTGCGTTTTAGCGGGTCTTGATAGGTCAGCAAGCCGATGCCCATCTTGATTGGCAAATAGGCGTTGGTGGAATCCGCTGGCAATTTCAACCGCCGCATGTCTGGCGAAATGGGTATCAAGGCCGAGTCTCGAGCCATTTTCTCTTGCCCGGTTTCAGATAGCAGAAACTCCAGAAAGCGCTCTGCTTCTCTCTTTTTCCTCGAATGTTTGTAGATGAAGGCCGTGCGCGACATGACAATGGTGTAATCCTTGAATTGGAAAATGCCGACATTCGGATCCTTGGAGGCGCGTTCCAGCGCATAGGTGCCGATGACGTTATAGCCAAGGATCAGATCGCCGGAGGCAACCGCATCCAGAATGGCCGATGTGTAGTCATAGGTTCGCATCTTTGCGCGGCTGAGTGCTTCGATCACACGGAAAATCTTGTCGCTTTGAATGGCATCTTGCGTGAAGAACAAGTAGCCCGCTCCCGACGAGGCCGCATCATAGGTGCCCACTTTCTCTTCGAAGGTGGGCAGATTATTGATCAATAGATCCGCCAGATCGGAATGGGTTTTGGGCAGCGGATAACCCCGGAAGGCCTCCTTGTTATAGACCAACACAATCGGCTCATAGGTGAAGCCGTAAAGCTCGTTGCGCCATTCGGCCCAGCTTGGTGTAGCGCCTGCACGATCGGTGCTGAAGGGAGAGGCCAGTCCTTCATTGACCAGCTTTACCTGCAAGTCCATGGCTGAGCTAATGACCAGATCGATGGCGGTGTCCTTGCGGTCCCTTGCATAGAGCACATGCTCGAACAGGGCGTTGGTGGTGATTTCGTGATAGGCAATCTCGATATCCGGATTGGCCGTTTCAAAAGCCCTGATGACGCTTTCAAAGGCGGCGGTGTCCGTGGTGCTCCAGATATCGATCTCGGTTTTTTCTTGCGAGAAGGCAGCTGGTATGGCTGCCAGCATCGCTGTCAACAACACAGTGATCGCGAAAAGCATGTATTTGGCTGAGCGAGCCGAACAGGCTGAAAGAGGTGAAATAAGGGGGAAGAGGCTCTGTGCGCTCATGTGGGTATCCCCACTGTTTTACGGGTGAATATCATTCTCACGCTTAAGCCTCCCAAAGCCGAGTGGCCGAGCCTGAGCTGTGCCTTGTGGCTGCGCATGACCTCGTCAACGATGCTGAGGCCCAAACCTGACCCGTCGTTGCCTGTTCCCGTGGTGTAGAAACGTTCCAGCACCTTTGCGCGTCGCTCCTCCGGAATGCCCGGACCGGCGTCATCCACTTGCAGGATAAGCTGCTTTCTCTCTCTGCCGCGCAGTTTCAGGGTATGTTCAAAAAGAGAGATATCGATGCGGTTATTGGCTGGGCCATGTTTGATGGCATTGTCGATAACATTGCTGATGGCCTCGCGGATAGAGATGCTGTCGCCTGCAATCAGATCGGCAGTCTTGCCGCCATTCTCGATATCGGGCGCAATATTGACCGAAAAATCGATATCGGACTTCACATGCTCACGCAGCAGCGTCTGCAAAACGGTTTTAAGCAAATCTGCCAGATGAATATCCGAGACAATCTTCTGGTCGGCCCGGTGAATGACCATGGCGTGGGCCAACAGCTGGTTGGTCAGGTGAATGGTCTGCCGGTTCTGCCGCTCCGCTTTTTCAATCCGGCCTTTCAAAAGCTCGGGCGACTGCTCCTTGCTGGCCAGCTCCAACTGGCCCTGAAGCGCCGAAAGGGCCGTTCTGATCTGGTGTGTCACATCGGCGATGAAGATTTGCGAGTGATCAAGATTATTCTTCAGCCGCGAGATGAAGCCGTTGATCGAGAGCACAAGGCTGGCCACTTCGCGCGGCGGTGTGACGGGCAGGGGCGTGAAATCGGAAATGTCACGCTGTCGCAAATTCTGCTCTACATCGATCAGGGGATGAAGGGCGCTATTGATCGCGATCCAGACAAACAGCAACCCTACCACGGTGATGAAAAGCGCCACTGCAAACCCGCGCCAGAACAGCTCTGCTATCATGTCATGACGCGCAATGCAGGTTTGGCCGAATTGCACGATAACCCAAAGTGAGCGGTTATCACCCGTGAGAAAGCGCGCCTGCTGCATGAAACGGACGGACTCGCCACTGAAAGCGTCATCCCAATAGACCGGGCTTTCGCTGGGCTTGTAGTTGGCTTTGGGGCGCAGATTGTGAGAGGCCGTGATGGTCTCGTCATCTTGCGTGAAAATGCGATAGAAAACGCGGTCTTCCTTTGCCAGTCCCAGAATCTCAAAGGCAGAATAGGGGATGTCGACCCGCACCTCACCCGAAGCCAGATTGGCCCGTTCCAGAATGGCAAGGGCCGCCCCATGCAACAGCCGATCATAGGATTCATTGGCAGCCTGCTGCGCATAGCCCCACAAGCCGATGCAGATCACCGTCAGAATGGCCAGAAAGCCTGCCCCCATGCTCAGTATGAGCCGGTGGCGCATGGATTTCTGTGTGAGGCGTTTGGAAGCGTGTTTCATCGGTGCCCATGATCTCGCGCGAAGGGTGGATCAAGTCTCATCCATATGCCCGATATAGCCAAGCCCTCGAATAGTCTTGATGAGGAAAGGGGAGCCATCCAGTTTCTTGCGCAGGCGCGTGATGGTCTGTTCAATCGCGTTGAAGCTGGGTGTTTCATCAAAATTGTAGATCTTGTCAGCGATTTCTTCCTTGGTCAAAACCCGATCGAGGCTGGTAAGGAACAGTTCGAGCAATTGTACTTCCTTGTTACGAAGCTCGATATCCTTGCCCGCGACATTGGCAAGCTTTGTGCCCCAGTCGAAGGTGAAATTGCCAGCGGTGAACAGGTTGCGCGCGAGACCGGATTTGCGCCGTGCCAGCGCCCGGCAGCGGGCAATCAACTCGCGAAAATCAAACGGCTTGGTCATATAGTCGTCTGCGCCAGCATCCAGCCCTACGACCCGGTCATCAATCTCCGAACGGGCAGAAAGCACCAGCACCGGCGTATCGAGATTGCGCGCCCGAATGGCTCTGAGCAACTCGAACCCGTTCCTGCCGGGCAGGTTGATATCCAGCAGAATGAGATCAAACTGCTTCTGGCGCAAAATATAGTCCGCTTCATCCCCGTCACTTTCATGATCGATGACATGTCCTTCCTTGCGGAAGCGTTCAACGACGGTTTCGGCTAACGCCATGTTATCTTCAACAAATAAAACACGCATGAAATCAGCTAGTTCAAACCCCTCCCAATCCGGACAGTGTGAATCCCCTCGTGTCTGCCCAGAATAGGTCGAGATTAGGTTTCTCGTTGGTCAGGGTCAATATGGCTAGTCTTAAAGACAGCATTGCAAACCAGAGCAATTCAGCAAGACAAGCCGATTAGCCCCGTGAAACAGGCCTCAGTCGAAATGATAGCCCTTGGTATTTCTTGCAAGGAAAACTAATGAGCATCACACTTTATGTCGCGATTTAAACCAAAGCTTGCAAAATAAAGCGAAATTTAACGCAGAGCGCATAGGCTTGGGACTGGTTTTTCTTTGTCCAAATATGTTTTGCCAGTATGCGTATATCATCCGTGTTCTATCTCTTGTTGTTTTCTACAGTCTGTTTGACCGGTGAGGCTCATGCATCGGAGTTATCCAGTCTGAAGGCAAATATTGACCTCACATGGGTCATGGCGGCCTCGGCGCTTGTCATGTTCATGCAGGCGGGCTTTCTTATGCTGGAAGCGGGGATGGTGCGCTCGAAAAACTCCATCAATGTCGCCCAGAAGAATTTGCTTGATTTTGTCTTCTCGGTGGCTGCCTTCACCATTCTGGGCTTCATGCTGGCCTTTGGAAAGTCCTATGGCATCTTTGGGCTGGATTGGCGCTATCTTGGGCTTCAGGATCTCACCTCTCAGGAGGCTGGCTTCTTTGTTTTTCAGGTGATGTTCTGTGGAACGGCGGCGACGATTGTGTCCGGCGCCATCGCCGAGCGTATCAGATTGTCATCCTATGTGGTCGCCTCTGTCTTTCTCTCGGCCATCATCTTTCCTGTTTTCGCCCATTGGGCCTGGGGCAATGCCCTGATGCCCAATGAGGGCGCATTCCTTGCCAATATGGGCTTTATCGATTTTGCCGGTTCATCGGTGGTGCATGGCACTGGCGGCTGGGTGGCTCTGGCAGGCTGCATTCTGCTTGGTGCGCGTGAGGGCCGTTTTGATCGGCAAGGCAATCCGATCCGGCTCGCAGGACATAGTCCTGTTCTTGCGACTACCGGGGGGCTTTTGCTCTTTATCGGTTGGCTGGGATTCAATGGCGGATCAACGCTCAAGGCCGACGAGAGTGTCGCTTTCATTATACTAAACACTGTGCTCGCTGGCGGGTTCGGCACTGTGACCGGTTTCATGTTCGGCTATCATCAAGATGGCCACTATCTGCCGGAAAAGTCCCTTGCCGGCCTTATCGGTGGACTGGTCGCTGTCACGGCTGGCTGCGCAGTCTTGACGCCATTGGGTGCGATTGTCATTGGAGCCATTGGTGGTCTCGTGGCTGTCATTGCAAACAGCGTTCTGGAACATAAATGGAAAATCGACGACGCCGTCGGAGCTATCGGAGCACATGGCTTTGCGGGTGTTGTGGGAACCATCGGGCTGGCTCTATTGGCGCCTGCAGAGCATTTCGAAAATGGCCGCCAATATCAGATCATGATTCAGTCGCTCGGTGCAGGGCTCAATTTTCTTGTCAGTTTCGGCCTCGGCTTTATCTGCTTCTGGTTCCTGAAGCGCTTTCTGCGTCTGCGGGCAAGCCGCGAGGAAGAGTTGATCGGCCTCAATATCGCCGAGCATGCCACCCGTATTGGTGTGGGACATGTCGAAGATGCCATGGAGAAGCTGCTCTCCGGTCAGCGAAGCTTTTCACAGAGATTGCCTGCCGTTGCCGGAGATGAAGCAGAAAACCTCACCGGTTTGTTCAACAAACTCATGAGTAATCTTGAAGCCGAGCATAAAAAGCTGAGCGAGCTGGAGATCCTCAAGACCCAGTCCGAAGAAGCTGAACGCATATCTGCTCTTTCCAACGCCACCTTTGAAGGGATCGCCATTCACCAGAATGGCATGGTGATCGACGGCAATCCTCAAATTGCCGAGCTGCTGGACTACAGTCTTGAGGAAGTGATCGGCAAATCGATCATGCAGTTCGCTGATGAACGTCATCGCGGCCGGATCGAGCGCTCTATCGCCGAGAATTGCAGCGAGCCATATGAAGCAGTGCTCGTATCTAAATCTGGCGAGCGGATACCAGTCGCCATTCGCGGGCGTATGATCAACTACAAGGGACGGGAAGTGCGCATTTCCTGCTTTGTTGATCTGAGAGAACGCAAGGCCGCCGAAGAGCATATCCGCATCATGGCCCAACATGATGCCCTGACGGGCGTGGCCAACCGTTCGCTTTTTAACGCGCAGCTGGAAAACGCCGTAAAGACGTCAACCCCACAGCGGGCGATCGCCCTCATTCTGATCGATCTGGACCGTTTCAAGAATGTCAATGACGTGTATGGCCACCCAGCCGGAGATATTGTCATCAAGGAAACCGCCGCACGCTTGAAGGCGCTTGCTGGCGTCAACGACAGTGTTGCGCGACTGGGCGGAGATGAATTTGCGATCATTCAACGCAATATTCTTTTTACCAATCAGGCCGCCGATACCGGTCACCGGATTGTCAACGAGCTGTCCCGCCCCATCAAGATTGATGACAAGAAATCCGTGATGGTGGGGGCCAGTGTGGGCATTGCGCTCAGCCCAGAACATGCCAAGGATGCGGAAACCATATTCTCGCGCGCGGATATTGCGCTCTACCATTCAAAGAAGACAGGGCGGAATATTTCCAACATCTATCGAACCGGCCTCAACCAGTTGATGGAAAAACGCCGTGCGTTGCAGGCAGACCTTGAAAAGGCCCTCGAAGAGGACGAGTTCGAACTTTATTATCAGCCACGCATCAACGCCAAATCGTTGGAGATTGACTCCTATGAAGCTCTCCTACGCTGGAACCATCCGCAGAAAGGGCTGGTAAGTCCGGCGGAATTCATTCCCGTGGCCGAAGCCAGTGGTCTGATCGTGGACATCGACAACTGGGTCTTCAAGCGTGCCTGTCGGGACGCAGCCGAAGGACTGAAGGGCAAGCATCTCAGTATCAATGTCAGCCCGCTGGGTTTCCAGCAGCGTGACTTTGTCAAGACGATTGAAGAAACATTGGAAAAGACGGGAACCGATCCGTCGCAGATCGAGCTCGAGCTTACCGAGAGCATGTTGATCGAAGATGATGAACGTGGTCTGGCGGTGATGAAACAACTCAAGCGGTTGGGGCTGTCTCTGGCTTTGGATGATTTCGGTACTGGTTACTCGTCGCTTTCCTACCTGTCCAAGTATCCGTTTGACACCATCAAGATTGACCGCAACTTCGTTGTTGCCCTCGGGCAGGAGAAAAGTGCTGTCGCCATCATGAAGGTGATCATCGGGCTGGGTAAAGGGCTTGGCATGGATATCGTGGCCGAGGGCGTGGAAACGGTCGAGGAAGCAGCCTTCCTGCGTGAGAATGAATGCGATCAGCTTCAGGGCTACCTGATCAGCCGCCCCATGACGGTCGAAGAGATCATGCATGAAGTGCCGCTCGATATCCGCTGTTCCATTCTGAGAGCAGAGCCTGACGACAAAACGGACATGCAGGTGTCCAGCCTGCGTGCTGTCAAGGATGGCTCAAGCGAGAGCTCGGAACTCGCAAGTGATCCGGACGTCTCCCCCAAGCGGGCCTAAAGATCTTCGACGCCTGCCGATTGGCTTTCAAACAGGCGCTGTGCATTTAACTCTCAATAATCGCGCTCGAAGAAGATGCCGGCTTTGGTTTCCCCGTCTGAGCTGGCTTCGCCATGGGCCTTGATCTGATCGGTGATATCAAGATCGATGCTCACCTTGCCTGCGTCGCTGGCCGTGCTCTTCTCGACATTGATATAGGTGCGATCGTTGATATAGCGCCCGACTCCGACGGTTGTCTCGTTGGTTTCCGCATCAGATTTGATATCGATATTGTCGATGCCCGCCATGTTGCGCAGGCGGTCCAGAACGCCGGGGCCGGAATTGACCCCGCTAAGGGTCGCCACAGCATTGGCCAACTGTGCAAGCTGAATGGCAGAGAGTTCGGAAAGCTCTTTGTCAAAGAACAGATGCGCCAGAATTTCGTCTTCCGGCAGTGTGGGGGATGAGGAGAGGCCGATCTCGGGCGCGGAGGCGTAGCCCTCAACGGATACGGTGTAGGTGGTGCCGCTGTTGGTTGAAGTGGCCGAGAAATCCAGAGCCGGGTCCAGTGTTCCCGCAAAGGTTACAGTTCCGCTGTCAAAATCCAGTCGTTTGGTGAGAATTTCAAGTCGCCCACGCTGCATGGCAATGGTGCCCAACGGGCGCGGATCTGCTGTGGTGCCAGTAATCCGGATGGAGCCACCCAGTTCTGCATCCATGCCGCGACCGCGTATATAGATGCTGCGCGGGGCCTGAATGTCCAGATCAAGCCGCATGGCCGGACCGGCATTCGCACTGCTGTCGCTTTGGGTTTTGGGAGCAAATTTCTCAGCCTGTTCTGCGACGCGTCCTTGCGCATTCTTGTGCGATACATCCACTGGAGAGACGGAAGAGGGCAGGGACTCAGGAATGAGGATCTCGGTTGTCTTGAGGTTGACCTGACCGGAAATGACCGACGCCCCTGTCAGCTCACCTTTCAAGTTCATGTTGGCGTTAAACAGGCTCGTGAGGATCTCTTCATATTTATAATTGCCGTCCCGAATGGTAACGGTGATATCGGCGGGCAGTCCGGCGTTGGCGTCCAGCCCGATTGTACCATTGACTGTCAGCGTGCCTTTCTGGCCCAGCCGTCCCGTTACAGATTCAATGGATGCCTGCTGACCGGCAAGGCGAACCGTGCCGCCCAGATCGCGTAGAACGATGCCTGACGAAAATTCAGAGAAACGCGCGCCCTGTGTCGTGATGCTGCCATTGATGTTCGGCGCACTGAATGAGCCCGTTACCTTGGCCGAGACCGAAGCCCCCCCTTCAAGCTGCAAGCCCGCATCGGCAAGGCTGCGTGCGGCAAGGGAGAAAGGAACCGAGCCTTCGGCGGATATGTCCATGCTCTGGCGGGTAAGCGAAAGGCTGCCATTGACATTGAGGTCTGCTCCGCCTCCCGTAAGGTGGTTTTGCAAGGAAACAGAATTGTTGGCAAAGCGGCCCGAGCTGCTGATCGCCAATTGTGGAACACCAGCCTGACGGGTCGAGCGGACAGAGAGGCCGCTAACCGTGCCTTGCCAGCTGGCTTCCGGTGCTGCTGAGGTGCCCGAAATTTTGGCCGTCAGATCTAGCTGACCTGTCGGCGTCTCACCCGTTGGTGCGATCTTCTCGGCAATGGCCAGTGGCAGCGCGTCAAGCGCCACATCAAGGGCGAGCTGATCACCTGCCGAGCCGGAAACCGTCACAAGACCGCTATCGACAGAAAGCTTGAGGGCATTGGCGAGCGAGGCGCCATTGGCCAGATCGACACGCACCGGTTCGACCAAACCGAGATCGATGCCTTTCCAACTGCCAGTGAAGCGATCAAGCGCGAGGGCTGTTTGCCCTTCCTGCTGCAACAGCTTGCCTTCCAGCGTCAAAGGCGCCTGAGAGACTCGTGCCGTCATGGAGAAAGGCAGGGTGCCGTTGCCACCTTTCATATTGGCCTTGAGCGAGCGGATGGTTTCGCCAGAGGCAGAGATGCGTTCAACGGATAGATCGGAATTCATGCTCATGATTCCGGTCGCATCATTGATCTGCGAACTCAGCGTCAGACCGGAAACAAAGATATCCTTCATTGCCAGCTCCGGCGCTGAAGCATCGACAGTGACCGACTGTTTACCGTCGCTGGCCGACAGGGCGATGTCAGCCTTAAGCGAGCCCTTCAGATCCGGCTGCAGCAACAGGGGACCCAACGCGGCAAAATCCTTGATGGCTGCATCCAGATCGCCCGATGCCAATCCGGCAGGCGATATGGCAAGAGAACCGGTTACTTCAGCGCCCGGTGCCGTGACCGAGAGCTGGTTGATGGAACGGCTGCCATCTTCATTGGTGACCAGTTCAAGGGCGCTCTCTATGGGCGATCCATCATACTGCGCTGAAAGCGTCAATGTGGCGTCCGGTGCCGCATTGGAAGCAAGATCCAGCTTCAGATTTTCGATCGACTTGTCATAGACCGAAAGAGATTGACCGCGTAGGGCGAGGGTCAGTCGTGGGTTGCTGGTCGTTCCTTCAACCGAGAAATCACCTCCCAGAGCGCCGGAAAGCCCCTCATTGAGTGGCTTGATATCTGATAGGGCAAGGGTACCATCAAGTGCCAGCGCATCTGGCGCGTAGCTCCCTTCTGCCGTAAGGGACGCAAGGCCTGCAACCAGCTCGGCCTTGTTGAGACGTATGGTCTCTCCGTCGAGCGCGCTTTCTACCAGTAGGGTCTTGTCGCCAGAGAGGATCGCGTTGAGCGGGGCTGAACCTGTGGCCAGTTGATCGAGCGCCATGGTGGCATTGATCGCTCCTTCGCGATTTTCAATATCAAGCTCCGGCGCGGTGACTGACAGGGATGCGTTTTCAAGTGTAATGGCATCCTGCGACAGGCTGGCAACGGAGCCATCAAGTGTGAGGGCTGCTTTCTGCAAGGTTCCGCTCATGCGTCCCTTGAGGCCCACATGCCCGATCATCAGAGATGGCGCATCTTCTTGCTGCATTTCAATCTGCGTACCCTCAGAGCCCAGATCAAACGCCATCTTTATGTCCAGACTGCTATCCCGATTGTCCAGAAAGCCATTGGCTTCAAGACGCGCCAAGCCGGATGCGAAGGAAAATTGCTTCAGCTCGATCACATCCTCTTGCGACTGCTCAAGCGAAAGGTTGATGTTGCTGGTACCTGCAACGAGGGGAAGAACAGACTGGGGCAAGAAGGGCGAAAGCTTGCCCAGCAGTTTCGCATTGACACGCGATCCGCTTTCATCAAAGCCGACGACCACTTGCCCGCTGACAGTGGTTTTCCCATCAAGCTTGACGGCAAGGTCCGAGCGCCAGTCATTCGCCGGTCCGTCTCCTTTAAGGCTCACATCAACGGCGGGCAGATTGGCAATATCCATCAGACGCGCGGCGAGGCCTCCACGCGGCTCAGTGAATGTCAAGTCCAACAGTCGCTGGTCTGCGGTAGGGTTGAGCGTCCAGCGCGCGCTAAGCCCATCCTCGGGGGCGTCCAGATAATGAAGATCGAGCACCCCATTTGTCTGGAAGGGGGCACCAACAAGCGCCATGTTGCCAGCCAGAGTGAGTTCGGCCTCTTTGCCCAAGAGAGGTTCTCCAAGAGAGATTTTCCCGATGGACAAGCTGTCGATCTGCGCTTCCACGGCTGGCAGGGTTGGGATAAGAGAGCCATCGCTGCTGCTCTCGGCAGCCGGTTGGCTGCTCGCCAGCGGCGTACGCTCAACCGATAGTTCATCCAGCGAGAGCGCATCCACCGACAGGGTGAGGCCAAACAGATCCGCAAGAGAATAGCGGCCAGACAGCCCCTTGGCGGTGAGCCATGGTCCGTCTTTGTCGGACAATGCAATTTGGCCGATCTCAATGTCGCCCAGAAGACTGTCAACACCTGAAATCTCCACCTTCTGCTCATCGCTACTGGCAACGGAATTGACCAGTGACGTCGTCATCGATAGCCCAAAGCTGGTGGCAAGCAGGAGATAGCCGACCAGCAGCAGAGCCAGGATCAAGAAAAGTAGACTATAGAAACCCCGGAATAGCAGGGTACGAGCAGACGTCATAGTGGCCTCATGTCTGGAGAGTCTGGAGAATCAGTTCAACAGATGATTACAACTAGAATGCCTGTCCTAGGCCCAGATAAACACCAAATTTGGGCTCATCCTTTATTTTCTTGAGAGGAACGGCCACATCAAGGCGCAGCGGACCAATTGGCGTGAGATAGCGCACGCCTGCTCCCACGCCGGTGTACCATTCGTCTTCAAATTTGGGCATGGAGCTGTTGAACGTGTTGCCGACATCGACAAAGGCGGCAAGGCCGATGGTATCGGTCACTTTCATGCGGGCTTCAAGGGATCCTGCAATATAGGAGCGTCCGCCGGTCGGGTCGTTGCTGGAATCACGCGGTCCCGCCATCTGGTAGGAATAGCCGCGAATGGAGCCTCCACCGCCGGTAAAGAAGCGTCGGTCGGTTGGCACATCGCTCTTGGATGCGCCCACGATGGTACCCGCAGAGATCTTGCCAGCCAGCACAAAGCGTTTGGCCCTGTCCAGAGACTGATAGGCAGAAAGGGTTGCGCTCGTTTTGAGGAAGCCGATAGAGCCATCGCTGCTGATGGTCGGCTCCGCATCGATCAGTGCATAGAAGCCCTCAGTCGGGTCCAACTTGCTGTCGCGCTTGTCATAGGCCAATTCCAGCGGCGTAGAGAAAAGCAGATTGGTGTTCGTGCCCGAGCTGTCCGTAATGCGCGCATATTCGGTTTTGAAGGCTGCGCGGGTCGAAAGCGCGTCGGTCCACTGATAACTCAGCCCGACTTCGCCACTGACAGCGCGCTTCTGATAGGCCTCGGGATTGGTGAAATCCAACGAAAGCTTGGCGTCGAACGTGCTGGCAGGCCCGATCACGCCTGGCTTCTTGAAGATGATGTCGGCGTTATAATCCAGATCCTTGACGTCATCCTGCCCGATATTGGCAATCGAGCCCTGAACGCGCAGACTTTCCGCCCCGCCAAACAGGTTACGATGCACCCAATAGCCTTCCAACCCGACGCCATCCAGATTGCCGATGGTAACACCGGCGCCGATGGTGCGGAACTTGCGTTCCTTGACGGAAATCTCGATCGGCAGGCTACCATCATCCAGAACCACATCAGCCGTTTTGACGATAACGCTGTCAAACACACCAAGCGCTCTGAGATTTCGGCTGGCCCTGGTAATGGCTTCGGGGCTGTAGGTTTCGCCCACGGGTATGTTGGCCTGCTGGACGATCAGCTCGCTTTTGACATCCTCGTTGCCGGTCACTGTCACCTGCCCGAGACGGGCTCGTGGGCCATGGTCAACGCGCAGCGTGACATCCAGCTTGCCGGTCTTGTGATCGGCAGCAAGGGAGCGCTCTTCGATTTTTGCAAGAGCAAAGCCGCGCTTCTTATAGTCGGCGACAATGGCGCTTTCTGCATCCAGCACCAGCTGCGAATAGGCAGGAGATCCAGCGATGACGCCATATTCACCAAGATCGATCGCTTCCCCGTTGCTCAACTGGGCATCCGGTTTGGAGAAGGTGAATACGCGTCCACTCGATACCGAGACGGCAACCTTGGCCGGACCGGCTGAAGACAATTCCTCATCCAGCGGTACACGATCATAGCGTTCGCCATTGACGGTGATATCCACCGTGCCACCATAAAGGCCTTTTTGATAGAGCGCGGCGATGAGGCGTTTCTGGTCGCTTCGTGCGCGCATCAACAGGCCTGTGGTGCCGGAAGCTGGCTCTTCCTCTTTCTCGATCAGAAGGGACGTGTCTTTCAGCTCATCGGTCAGCGCATCGTCATCGCTCGTAAGTGTGACTGAATAGGTTACAGGGTCTGGGATATCGGCGGTCGGCTCTGCCTCGGAGACGGCTTTGATGCCACTGGTGCTGAACTCATAGCCGAACAACTCAAATGCGGCAGCCGGACTGGTCCAGCCTGTAGACAAAAGCGTACTCGCAAGGCAGAGCGCAACAAGAGAAGAGCCTCCTTTGCGAACGAGCCTTGTTTGAGCGCTTGATTGTCGCTCTGCATTGTGTGTCAGCCGAGACAGCAAAATTACATACTCCGAACTCAATGGCATTTTGAGGCGATGAGACCTGATCAGCCCCGGTCAGCTAACATTAGCTTAACCAAAATTTCCAAATAAATTGTAATTATTTACCCTGATACGCAAATTGTTCTCATTCGGTTCAGATTCAATAGCACATTGAAAATAATTCAGAAAGTCTCGTCCGGAAAATAGACACCGCTCAGCTTGACACTGATGGTCCGAAAAGGAAAATAAAAGCTCACTGAGCGCTCTATTGCGACATATTCTGAGTGTTTGATATGTCCAGATTTGACAAAATTTCAAATTTGGCTTTAGCTTTTGATATTCATTTCCCGATTGCTCTTCTTCAGACAAGGTATTTTTGATGGATATTCGCAATTACACCAGCTTTGTTGCCGTGGCCGAATTGATGAATTTCACAAAGGCTGCGGAACGGTTGAATATCACCCAGTCTGCCCTTTCCCGACAGGTCAAGGCGCTTGAAGATTATCTGGGCGTAAAACTTTTCGAAAAGTCTGGACGAAATATACGCTTCACCCCGCAGGGCGAGGCTCTACTGGCCAAGATCAACAATGTTCTGGTGGCGGATAGGGAACTGCGTACCTTTGCAGACGATCTCACAGAGGGGGAATCCGGCCTTCTCAAAATCGGCGCATGCTCGCAACTGATCGAGCGCTACATGCCGAGCTTTCTGAAGAAATGGACCGAAGACAATCCGGACATCGAGATCCGCCTTGAAGATGGCGGTGGACCTGAGCTGGCGAGCAAGCTGGTGGATGGTGTCTTCCATCTGACCATCAGCGCCGAACCGTCTGCACCGATCGAGGTTTTGGAAAGTCGTCCTCTGGGGCAGCTCGGTTTTCTGGCTGTTGGTGGCGCGGAGTTTCTGGGCAATGAGGAAGACCCGATCGAGATTGAAGAATTGCTTAGCCTGCCCATTCTGACGCTCAATAAGAAACATGTCTCCCGTGAGGTGTTTGATGCAGCCTGCCGGGTGAGTGGAACCGTGCCTCGTGTGGTGCTGGAGAGCAATTCGCCCCACACGTTGCTGGCCATGTCTATCGGCGGCAACGGCGTAGCTGTCGTGCCATCGTCTGCCCAGCCGCAAGAGCCAAAGCTGCGCAGCCGCCCCATTGCGCTCAAGGGTGAACCGATTACCTTTGGGATTTGCGCCATGTGGAATGTGCGCCAGCCGTTGCCCGCCTATGGTCAGCGCTTTATTGATTCCCTCGGAGACCATATTTGTAACGAGCAATATCAGGAAGAATTTTCACTTCATCCCGCACAATATGGGCATCTTCAGGTCATATAATCGTTTGATTTTTGCGCAAAACAGCAATCCATGCAGAATGCGCATGGTTTATACGTAAAAATATTCATTGGACGCGCTGTTCCAACTGACGCTACGCTGCTTATTGTTTAGGCAAGATGGCTTGCTGCATCAATATTATGCAGTGGCTGGGCATGGAGTAGGGTAGCGCAAAATGAGCTTCATAAAAAATCTCAATCAGGAAAGCATCGTACTGGCGATTACGGTGGTTATGTTTGCGCTGGCGTCTTTGCTTCTGCCGGGTTTCTTCTCGGCAAACAATCTGGTTGCCATTGTGCGCTCTGTTTCCGTTTTGGGGATCCTTGCTCTTGGCATGGCCATGATTATTATCGGTCGTGGCATTGACCTTTCCATGGTAGCCATCATGGCTATGTCCGTTGCCTGCTATTTGCAAATGCTCAATTCGGGCATGGGAGAGGGGAGTGCTCTTGTTCTGGCTTTGGCTGGCGTGTTGGCCATCGGGCTGATTAACGGCGTTCTGGTGGCCTATGCCGATGTGCCCGCTATTTTCGTAACGCTGGCCAGCTCATCATTCGTTTTCGGCTTTGTGCGGTCCCAGCTGATCAACACCGATGCTGTCCCTGTGCCGTCCGGGCACTGGGTCGAGATTCTTGGCGGTATGCGCTTTATGAGCATTCCGGTCGAGGTCTTCCTCTTTGCCGGTCTTGCCCTTGCGACTTTCCTGTTCCTGCGTTACAGCAAGTGGGGACGCTATGTCTATTATGCGGGCGACAACCCGGAGGCTGCGCGCAATTCCGGCATGCCGGTCCGTCCGATGATGGTGCTGCGCTATGTGATTTCCGCGCTCATTGCCTTCATCGCCGGCATTCTTACTGCTTCCAGCCTGCATTCCATCAATACCCGTATCGTCAATTCCAACCTGCTCTATGACATTGTGCTGATCACGGTCATCGGAGGCATCGGCCTCTCAGGCGGCAAAGGGGGCGTGCGCAACGTTTTGTTCGGCGCAGCTCTTATCGGTATTATGCTCAACGCCATGACGATCATCGATATTCCGCTGCTCTACCAGAATCTGATCAAGGCAGGCATCCTGCTGGGCGCCATCATCGTCGACGGTATTCTCAATCCCCGCGATGAACAGACTGCGCAGCAGGGAGACATTTAAAGCAAGCCCCGTATAGACCCCTCAAGACCCCACTACACCCACGAAGTCCAGAACCAACAGTATCTATATCAATAAAAATCAAAAGTCCGAGCAATCACAATCCTTTCCAACAGAGGGACAGACATGAACATCATCAAGACCCTTATGGCCGCGACTGCGGCGCTTACCATCAGCTCAGCCGCCCTTGTTACGCAGGTTGCTGCCGCTGGCGATCCTGCACCACAGATCTATGCAAAGGCCATGGAAGGCAAGCGTATCATGCTCGTGCCGATGGCCATGGGCTTCGATCTGGCGCAGGGCTGGGCCGCTATCCTGAAGCGTGAAGTGGACGCCTTTGGCGGTATCTTCGAAACCCGCGACCCCAACTGGAGCGTGGAAGCTGGCGCACAGGCCATCACCGAAGCCATTGCCTCAGAAAACAAGCCTGATGTTCTGATTGTCATGTCACCGGACATGAACTCCTATTCCAAGCTGATGAAGCGCGCCCAGAAGGCTGGCATCTATGTCATCCTCGTGGACAACCCGGCCAACTTCAAGGCTGATGCCTATGTTGGTAGTGATTGGACCCAGCTTGGCCGTCTGGAAGCAGAAGCCGTTGTCAAAGGCTGTGGCCCGGATTCTTCCAAGAAGATTGGTCTGGTGCAGGGCGATCAGGTCAACGCAACCAGCCTGTTCCAATATGCAGGCATCATGGAAGTGCTCGCCAAATATCCTGAGTTCGAAGTGGTCGCCAAGCCTGATTCCAACTGGGATGCCACTACCTCGCGTAACGTGACCACCACCATGTTGCAGCAGAATCCTGATATCTGCGGCATCATCGACTTCTGGGATGGGGATGCCTCTGGTGCCGCCGCAGCCATTCGCGATGCTGGCAAGCAGGACGATGTTTTCCTTGTCACCACGGGCGGCGGTGAGAAAACCGCTGACTGTGATCTCATCGAAGATGGCACCTATGGTGCCGTGGTCATGACTGACTTGGCTCAGGAAACCCACAATATGGTGGCGATCATCAAATATCTGCTCCAGAGCGGTCAGCCTGCAGGCACCTCAGCGCCGTATATCTACACGTTGCTGAAGGCAACCACCAAAGACAACCTCAAGCCTGACAGCTGTTGGGATCTTGCCGCGCTTCAGGCTGAAGCTGCTGGCGAATAAAAGTCGCGATCTGGTCTGGCAGCGCTTGGGGCGCTGCCAGCCTTAATCAGGCGCGGGCAGGGTGCTTTTAGTCTGCCCGTTCCACTCCGCCTCCTTGCCGGTGCTGATCCGCAGTCAAGCAGGTGGAATCTTTGTTTTTTCTATTCCCACTCCGTCTCTTTCTGGAATCCTCCCTTACGTGACGGATGGCTCAAGTCGTCGGAAAATTGATAGATGGCCTTTCGTGAAAGACTGCAAGCCTGGCGCTACAATACCATTCCTGATCATCTTATCGGGGAGATCCTGACCAAGCGTTGGACGGATAACGCCATTCCCTTCATTGCCCTGGTGATCACTGTGGCCGCCTTCGGATCTGCTATTCCGGGGTTTTTCAGACCCTATTCCTTGCAGGAATCCACCCGGCAACTGGGGGAATTCTCTCTGGTTGTTACGGGGTTGTCAGTTGTCATGCTGGGGGGCGGCATCGACCTTTCGGTTGGCTCCATCTTTGCGCTGGCGACATTTGCGTCTGTTGGGACCTTCTTCATTTTCGAAGCGCCGGTGTGGGTCTGTCTGTTGGCTGCCATCGCAACGGGTGTTGTCTGCGGCGCGATCAACGGCTATCTCATCGGCTTTCTGCGCCTGCGCGCTTTCCTTACCACGCTGGTGACCTTCATCATCGGGCGTGCCCTGTTTGATATTCTCGTGGTGCAATATGGTGCCGCAACGCAGATGTCCTTCATGTCGTCCGACTTGTGGGATTTCATCGGTGATGGCACGCTGTTTGGCTTCTCGGTGCCGGTGTTGACGGCGATTGTCTTTGCGCTGATCACCCACATTGCTCTCACCCGATCGAGGCCTGGCTGGCATGTGCAGGCAGTTGGGGGCTCTCGCCGCTCGGCGCATAATGCCGGTATCCGCGTGCGGCGCACTGTTTTCATGACCTATGTCTTTTCAGGCTTTTGTGCCGGCGTGTCTGGCTTCCTCATGGCAACACGATTGTCGAGCGCTGGGCCGGGCACAGGCCACGGTCTTGAAATTCTGGCGCTGACGGCTGCCGTTGTTGGCGGCAACTCCTTGGGCGGTGGTCGTGGCTCCGTGGTCAAGGGCATCATGGGCGCGATCATCGTGCTGGTGATGACCAACGGTCTTATTCGCCTTGGCTTCGGTACGGGCACCAACCAGATGGTCCTCGGCATCATGTTGGCGCTCGCTGTAACCATCGATATCCGCTGGCTGAAAAACCGCCACAAGGTGCTCAACGAGGTCTATGTCGCGCCGGTCTATCTCAAGATGGGAAAATCGGAATCCGCAGAACCTGGATCTGGTTCGGCCTATTCCCTCAACAACAAGCTTTCCTCGGCCCAGCATATAGGTCTGGGCGAGTTGGAAGGGCCTGAGGATGTGATCCTCGACCGCGATGATCATCTTTATTGCGGCACACGCCATGGCGAGATCATCCGCTACTTTGCACCCGACTATAAACGGTCTGAAGTCTTTGCCCATGTCGGTGGCTTCCCGCTGGGGCTGGCCTTCGACAAGGATCAAAACCTCATCACCTGCGTTGGTGCAATGGGGCTCTACAAAATCTCGCCGGACCGCGAAGTCACGCGCCTTTCTGCCGAGACGCGCCGTTCGCTGACCTCCATCGTCGATGACGCCCGCATGCGTGATCCGAACGACCTCGACATCGCGCCTGACGGCAAGATCTATTTTACCGATTCCACCAAGCGCTATGATGCTCATGAATGGATGCTCGACTCTATTGAGAACCGTGGTACAGGGCGCCTGTTGGTCTATGATCCCAAGGATGGCTCCACCAAGACGCTGCTTGATGGCTACCGCTACACCAACGGCGTGTGCATGGCCCATGATGGTCAGTCGCTCTATTTCTCTGAAAGCTGGAGAAGCCGCATCCATCGTTATTGGATCGCTGGCCCCAAGGCAGGTACCGTGGAATGTGTCATCAAGGATATGCCGGGCTATACCGATAATATCAACCGTGCGTCCGATGGCACCTACTGGATGGCATGGCTCGGCATGCGCACACCCAGTTTTGACCTCTCACTGCGCCACCCGGACATGCGCAAGCGCATGACCCGTCGCCTGCCGCAGGATGACTGGTTGTTCCCGAACATCAACACCGGCGGTATCGTCAAATTCGACGACAGCGGCACAATCATCCAGACCATGGGTGATCTTACCGGTCAGAACCACCCGATGGTGACCTCGATGCGCGAGCATAAGGGCAAGCTCTTTATCGGAGGCATTCTGAACAACCGCATCGGCCTGTTTGATATTGAAGGCGCCGACCCGAATTGGACCGGCATGACGTCCTATTGGGGAGAAAAAGCATGATCCTCGATCCCATCCTCGATATTTTCCGCGGCAAGGCCGTCACCATTCCGCCCATGGATGGCGCTTTCCGTCCCAACACGGTGCTGGATGACGCCGAAATTGTCTCCCACCTTTCCGAGCCGGACAATCTGGCCGTGCTGAAAGGAGAGGTGATTGCCACCTCGGGCAATGCCATCTATGCCATAAACAAGGGCAACGAGCCCAAGGTGCTGCGCTCTTTCGAAGCGCCGATCACGGCCCTGGCTGTTTCGCCCGACGATAAACTGGCGGTCGCTCTGGAAACTGGCCAGCTCTTCGTTGAAGGGGAGCCTGTCCATCTGCTCGAAGAGATCAAGGCAATCACCGCACTGGCCTATTCCTATGATGGCTCTCTCTGGTTGGCCAATGGCTCTTCGGAACATGCCTGCTCGGATTGGGCTGCCGACCTGATGAGCAAGAAGGCCTGCGGGTCTATCTGGGTGCGCCATACCCCTAGCGAGCCGTTCGAAAAGGTCGCCGGCGGCTTGGCCTATCCCTATGGTCTGTGCCCCTTGAGCGGTGGCCGTGTGGTCTTCTCTGAAAGCTGGAAGCATCGCGTGATGCAGATAGATGCAGATAAGAATGTCTCCACGCTGATTGACCAGATTCCCGGATATCCCTCCCGCATCATGCCGACAGAGGATGGTGGTGCTATTCTTTCCGTTTTTGCTCCGCGCAACCGGCTGGTTGAGCTGGTGCTACAGGAAAAACATTATCGCTATGACATGATGGAAAGCGTTCCCCGCGAATACTGGATTGCTCCGGCGCTCTATTCCAACCGCAGCTTCCTTGAGCCGCTGCAATGTGGCGGCATCCGCACCATGGGTGTTTACAAGGCTTGGGCCCCGGCTCGTTCCTACGGCATGGTCGTGCGGTTGGGCAAGGCCATGAACCCGATCACCAGTATGCACAGCCGTTCAAATGGCAACCGTCATGGTGTCTGCTGCGCCATCGAGCATGGTGGCGAGATCATCGTCGCTTCCAAGGGCGGTGATTTGCTGCTTGGCATCGAAGATACGAAAGCGGAGGGCTAAGGATATGGACCCCATCATTCGCATGGAAAAAATCACCAAGGCCTACCGCGGCGTTCCTGCCATCAAGGACGTGGATTTCGAGCTGCACAAGGGCGAAGTGCACGCGCTTCTCGGTGAGAACGGCGCTGGCAAATCCACCCTTACCAAGATGATGGCGGGCGTGGTCGAGCCAACCAGTGGCAAGATGTTCCATCATGGCAAGGAGACGGTCTTTACCAACCCGAATGAGGCACTTGAAGCGGGCATTGCCATGGTGTTTCAGGAAACCAGCCTTGTTCCATCCATGACGGTGGCGCAGAATCTTTATCTGGGCTCGGAGAGCTTCCTCAATCGCTTGCGTGGCACCTTCATTTCGGCCCAGCAGTTCTTGCAATCGCTCAACTTCTCTGTAGACCCGACAGCGTTGGTCGCCACCCTTGGTGCTGCCAAGCGGCAGATGGTCGAGATTGCCCGTGCGGTGCATCACAAGGCCGAAGTCATCATTTTCGATGAGCCGACCGCTACCCTTACACCGGAAGAAAAGCGCCATTTCTTTGCGCTGATCGAGCGGCTCAAAAAGAGCGGCGTGTCGATTATCTTCATCAGCCATGCCCTTGAGGAAGCACTTCAGATTTCCGATCGCATCACCATCCTGCGCGATGGTGAATTGGTGGCCAGTGACAAGACCGAGAATTTCACCCGCGACACGGTGATTGCTGCCATGGTCGGCCGTACCCTTTCGGGCGAGCTTTATCGCGATCGTGGCGAAAGCGGCGTACGCAAGGCGGGCAAGAAGGTGCTCTCCGTGCAGGATATTTCCATGGGCGCCATGGTTCGCAACAACTCTTTCTCCGTTTTTGCTGGCCAGATCACCGGCGTCTTTGGGCTGATCGGGTCTGGCCGTACCGAGACTTTCAAGATCATTTCCGGCATCTACAAGCGCGACTTCCTGCGCGGCGGAACCGTGGTGCTCAACGAAAAGCCGACCCGCTATTATGTACCGCGCGAAGCGGTCAATGACGGTATTGTCTATGTCACCGAAGATCGAAAGAGCGAAGGCTTCTTCGAAACCATGTCGATTGCCGAGAATATCTATGCGGGGCTCATTGCTGCCGGTCATGACAAGGCCTGGTATATCAGCAAGAACGAAATGAGCGATGTAGCGGCCGCCTGGTCCAAAAAGCTGAACATCAAAGCCATTAATGACAATGCCCGCGTGGTCGAGCTTTCCGGTGGTAACCAGCAGAAGGTAGTGATCGGCAAGGGACTGGTGCAGGAGCCCAAACTGGTGATTTTCGATGAACCCACCCGCGGTGTGGATGTGGGGGCTATTGCGGAAATCCATCAGATCATCAACGGCTTGGCTGATCAGGGGCTGGCGGTGGTGGTGATTTCTTCCTACCTGCCAGAGATCATGAACCTCTCAGACCGTATTCTCGTCTGCCGACAGGGGCGCATCGTGGAGGAATTTTCACCTGCTGAGGCGACCGAGGAAAAAATCATGTATGCGGCAGTCCATTAACGGCCCAAAACTCATCGAGGAGAAACATGATGGCATCCGAGCGCGCAATGTGGACCTATTACAAGGGCGATTGGCATGAGGGAGATGTGCGCATTCTGGGCGCCGCTTCTCATGCAACATGGCTCGGGTCTTTGGTGTTTGACGGCGCGCGCCTGTTTGAGGGCGTTTCACCGGATCTGGACCTGCATTGCCAGCGGATCAATCGCTCTGCTGAAGCCCTGATGCTGGACCCGACCTTTACGGGGGAAGAGATCGAAGCACTTGCCAAAGACGGCATCAAGAAATTTGCTCCCGATACCGATGTCTATATCCGGCCAATGTATTGGGCAGAGGAAAGCGATATCGGTACCTTGCCACCGCTGGCCTCATCGACCGATTTTGCCCTTTGTCTCGAAGAAATTCCGATGGTGGAGCCGTCAGGTTTTTCCATTACCACCACCCAGTTCCGCCGCCCGACCATTGCCGTTGCACCGACCAACGCCAAGGCAGCCGGCCTTTATGCCAACAATGCCCGCATGGTGCGTGAAGCCCAGAAAAAGGGCTTTGACAATGCATTGGTCACCGATTGCGCGGGCAATGTAGCCGAACTGGCCACCGCCAACGTTTTCATGGTGCGCGGCGGGGAGGTGTTCACCTCCATCCCCAATGGCACCTTCCTTGCTGGCATCACGCGCAAGCGTGTCCTCGGGCTGTTGCGCGACGCTGGCTACACCGTGCATGAAATGACCCTGACGGTTCAGGATTTCATGGAAGCGGACGAAATTTTTTCTACCGGGAATATCTCCAAGGTCATCCCGGTATCTCGCATAGAAGACCGGGAACTCGCATACGGGCCAATCACCAAGAAGGCTCGTTCACTCTATATGGAATGGGCACACGCCTAGGAGGATACCACAATGGCAACTGTCAAATTGCTCACCAATGAAGAAGCCGAAAAGATCCCGGCCGTAAAGGAAGTCTTTGACGAAATTCGCGACCTGCGCAAAACCGACTTCATCAACAACTTCTGGCGTGCGCTGGGAGCGGCTGATCCGGCCTTGCTCAAACGCACATGGGAAGGGCTCAAGGCTGTCATGATGACACCGGGCAACATTGACCCGATGACGCGCGAGATGATTTACATCGCCGTTTCAGCAGCCAACGCCTGTTCCTATTGCCTGCATTCGCACACGGCGCAGGCCCGCGCCAAGGGTATGACTGAAGACACCTATGCCGAGTTGCTCTCCATTGTCGGGCTGGCTGCACAGACGAACCATATGGTGACTGCTATGCAGGTGCCTGTTGACCCCGAATTTTTGGCCTGAGCGCCTGACATAAACACATGACTTGGGCTCCGACGCCTCTTTTTGATGCGGCGTCGGTGCAAAAATCGGAGAAGAAAATGGATATGGCACTTGTCGCTTCCAGACCTGGTGGTCCGGAAGTCATGAAGTGGTGCGCGCTGGAAACAGGCGAACCCGGACCCGGAGAAGCCTTGGTGCGCCACACTGCAATTGGCGTCAATTTTATCGATGTCTATAATCGCACGGGGCTTTATCCCTGGGCAGAAGACACGATGATCCCCGGCGCGGAGGCTGCTGGTGTTGTAGAAGCCATCGGTGCAGGCGTCGAAGGGCTCAAGGTTGGCGACCGGGTTGCTTATGTCCTCAAGTTCGGTGCCTATCGCGAGCGCCGCGTGCTTGCCGCGGATCGTCTGGTTGTGCTGCCCGATGGGGTATCCGATGACCTAGCTGCTTCCGTTATGCTCAAGGGCCTGACCGCGCAGTATCTCGTTACCTCCTCCTATGCCGTCAAGGCAGGGGATACGGTGTTGGTTCATGCCGCCGCTGGCGGGGTTGGCCTCATTCTGGGCCAGTGGCTCAAGGCCCTGGGCGCGCGCGCCATAGGCACGGCAGGCTCGGCGGAAAAGGTCGCGCTTGCGCTTCAGCATGGCTATAGCGATGTCATCAACTATCGTGAAGAGAATTTTGCCGAGAAGGTCATGGAACTGACCGGAGGCGAAGGCTGCGAAGTGGTCTATGACAGCGTTGGTAAGGATACATGGCGTGGGTCGATCAGTTGCCTCAAGCCTTTTGGCATGTTTGCCAACTTTGGACAGTCGTCCGGCATGATCGAGGATTTCAAACTCTCCGATTTGGCCAGTGGATCAAAAGCCGCCTGCCGCCCTGTGTTGTTTGACTATGTGGCCAAGCGGTCCGATCTGGAAGCACGCGCTGCGGATCTTTTTGACAAACTTGTCAGTGGTGCGGTGAAGGCCGATGTGGTGGCATCCGTACCTTTGAAAGACGCAGGCAAAGCCCACAAGGCTCTGGAAGGGCGCAAGACCACCGGAGCCACCATTCTCAAACCGTGAGGTAGAGCCGAGAGCTGACAGCATAGGCTCACGTGAAGAATACAAAAAGGCCCAGCATCACAAGATGCCGGGCCTTTGTTTATTGGAAAAGCAGGCTGGCCTGTGGCCATATGCTTTAGCCGTTATCGTGGCTCCGAACTGAGGCCCTTATAGACCGCATAGCACATGACCAGCAGCACCACCGCGAACGGCAGTCCGGTGGAAATGACCATCGCTTGCAGGGCGGTCAGGCCGCCGCCAACCAGCAACACGATTGCAACCGCGCCCTCGAAGGTAGCCCAGAAAACGCGCTGCGGAACCGGAGCGTCAATCTTGCCGCCTGCCGTAATGGTATCAATGACTAGCGAGCCAGAGTCGGACGAGGTAACGAAGAAGACAATCACCAGCACGATGGCAATCACCGATGTTATGCTGGAGAAGGGCAGGCCTTCAAGCATCGCAAACAGCGAAAGCGGCGGATTGTAATTGTCGATCACATTGTCTTTGACTGCCGAGGTCAACGGGTCGGTCAGAACCTGATCGATTGCCACACCACCAAAGACTGCCATCCAGAGGACGCAGACCAGAGACGGGATCAACAGCACACAGGTGATGAATTCGCGCACGGTTCTGCCGCGAGAAACACGGGCAATGAACATGCCGACGAAAGGTGACCAGCTGATCCACCAAGCCCAGTAAAAGGTTGTCCAGCCATGCAGATAATCCATATCGGTCCGCCCAAAGGGATTGGACAGTGGAACGAGATCTTCGACATAAGCGACAAGCCCTTCACCAAAGTCGGTCAAGATCATCAATGTCGGCCCCACAAACAGGACAAACAGCAGCAGCAAGGCCGCGATACCCATGTTGATTTCGGAGAGCATTTTGACCCCGCCATCAAGACCGCGCAGGACCGAGAAGAGGGCAACCGCCGTGATGATGGTGATGAGGATGATCTGTACTGGCGTGCCGATGGGAACGCCAAAGACATGATGCAAGCCCGCATTGGCCTGCTGCGCACCAAAGCCCAGCGATGTGGCGAGGCCGAAGAGGGTCGCAAACACGGCCAGAATATCAATGATATGACCGGTCCAGCCCCAAATGCGATCACCGAAAATCGGATGGAACGCAGAGCGGATCGTCAGCGGCAAGCCCTTGTTAAAGGAAAACAACGCCAGAGCCAGAGCCACAATGGCATAGATGGCCCAAGGGTGAAGACCCCAGTGGTAGATGGTGGCAGCAAGCGCCATCGCCTTGGCCTGCTCAACATTCTCGGCAATGATATTGCCCGAGCCATCCAATGGGGACGGTGTTCCCAATGGCTGGGAAACCGCCATGTGATAGACAGGTTCCAGAACCCCGAAGAACATCAGGCCGATGCCCATGCCTGCGGCAAAGAGCATTGCGAACCAGCCCCTGTAGGAAAAGTCCGGTTCCGCATCCTGTCCCCCAAGTCGCACCTTGCCCCAAGGGCTGACAATGAGAAAGAGGCAGAAAAGAACAAAGATATTGGCAGCACCAAGGAAGAACCAGTCAAAGGTCGACGTGAGCCACGGGCGCAGCCAGCCAAAAATGGATGCTGCCTGTTCGGGCAGGGCCAGCGCATAAAAAACAAAAGCTACAATGCATAGTCCCGAGACAAGAAAGACCGGGTTGTGCACGTCAAATCCGAATGGTCCAACCTGACCCTCGACATTGTCCTGACCGATTTCGTAATCGGTTTCAATAATTTCCGTATCGCCTTCCGGCGCGGGGATGCCAGCTTCTTCGGCATTCGTCATTACGATGCAGTCTCCATATTGTTTTTATTTTGGATGATGAGATAGATCATTCGGATAGTGGGTGCCAACAGCAGGCACCCTTGGCTAGCCACGAACAAGAAAGACCGATGCCTTCGTGTGGCTTGCCAAATGGCCACCATGAGATGACCAGATATAGTCCGATATGTTGGGAATATGGGATGCCATGATGACCAGATCAGAGCCTGTAGCCTCGACGGCTTCCAGCAGCTTCTTGTCCAGATCGATTGCCGGGTCATTGGCAACAATCACATGGGTTGTTGCTTCTATCCCGTGAGCCTGTGTTTGCGCGGACGCAAAGGCCTGCAATTTTTGGCCAAATTCCTTCGGCGTGTGGCCCAAGTCCCCTGGTTCAGGGCCGGTGACACCAACATAGATGACAGCTGCTTCGTTGGTTTTTGCCATATCAGCTGCGATGGTCAACGTCTTCTCCAGCCTGGAGGTGTGACGCAAGTCCACCGGAACCATGATCGTATTGAACATTTTCTCTATCCTCACGTTTCCGTGAATCGGACAATAACGAATAGTATCCTCTGTGTCGAATCAGCATCTGGATAAGTAAAATTTGCGAGGATCGTGACTTGTTCAAAGCTAAGAAAAGAATTGTCTTTTGGACATGCGTGTCCTTGATGTGAAAACACGCTTTGATAGTAGGAGTTTATACATATATTGAACTGAGCAGAAGACGCGGAATAGTCCGGAAATTGCCTGCGTTCTACCGCCTCGTGCAAGTGAATATTTTTGCGGATCTTTGCACGCTTCATCACTATTTGTTGAAGTCATAGCCGATGAAAAGAGGGCGCACTTCGGGCGGTGGAAACAGTACGTGGAAAGGGGCAGGTGTCAGTTAACCAAGCTGGAGTTTTTCCAGCGGCAACGCCGATCTGTTGACCACCGGCTTCGTCACCACATAGGTGAAATAGCGTCTCAGCCCGATATCGGCTTCGAGCATATGGTCGATGAGCCGTTGATAGTGATCGACATCTTTGGCAACGATCTTGAGAATGTAATCAAGCCCACCGCCCACGGCCCAGCATTCAAGAATTTCCGGATAGTCCTGAACGGCCGTCTCGAACCGCTCAAAATCCTCCGAACGATGGCTATCAAGTTCCACCTCGACAAATACCACGGCGAGAGCGCCGAAAGCCTTGAGGGAAAGACGGGTTTCATAGGCTTCGATAATACCCGCCTCTTCCAGCCGTTTCAGCCTTTCCCAGCAGGGGGTGGGAGAGAGATTGACCCGCTGCGCCAGAGCCGCCTTGGTGATGCGCCCCTCGGTCTGCAAAATCTTCAGGATCGCCCAATCTCTGTCATCCAGTTTCAGTCCTGCGGCAGGCATCTATATCAAATCTCCGTGCGCTATCGGCTATTGGGCAAATGGGGTTTGCTGAGCAAACCATTGGCTCTTTGCTATTGGTAGCATAATTGAACCGGGAAAGGCCAAGGACAGTTTCTCTCTGCCGACCAGCCTATGGAAAAGAATAAAATATCGGGTAGGAAAACGAACAAGGCGGGCATGGAGCCCGCCTTGCTTTTGCGTTGGTAATGATCAGAGTTTGGCGATAACCGTTTCGATTGCGTCTTTGGTGGCGGCAATCACGGTGTCGGCTTCCTCTTTGGTCATGCAGAGCGGCGGTGCAAAGCCAAGAATATCGCCCTGTGGCATGGCGCGACCGATCACCTTGTGGCGTTCCAGAAGCGCACCAACCACCGCATAGCCAATCTTGTCAGTCGGGTCAAAGAAGGTGCGGCTGTCCTTGTCCTTGACGAATTCGACAGCGGCCATGATGCCTTCGCCGCGCACATCGCCAACAATTGGCAAATCGCCAACGGCGTCTTTAAGCCCCTGAACAAAGTAGGCGCCGGTATCCTTGGCATTATCGACCAGTTTCAACTCGTCGATCAGCTTGAGGTTGGCAACGCCCGCAGCAGCCCCGATCGGGTGAGCGGAATAGGTCCAACCATGGCCGATGGCGCCGTATTTGTCCGTGCCATCTTCCAGAACCTTCCAGACCCGATCTGCCACGATGGAGCCGGAAAGCGGCGCATAGGCAGAGGTGAGGCCCTTGGCGATGGTCATGATGTCCGGCTTCAGGCCATAATGATCCGAGCCGAACATAGAGCCGAGGCGACCGAAACCGGTGATCACTTCGTCCACAATCAGCAGAATGTCATATTTATTGAGCACAGCCTGAATGGCTTCCCAGTAGCCTGCCGGAGGAGGCACGATGCCGCCGGTGCCAAGAACTGGCTCACCGATGAAGGCTGCGATGGTATCCGGGCCTTCTTTCTGGATAAGGGCGTCGAGATTGTCCGCGCACTGTTTGACGAACTCGGCTTCGGATTGCCCCAGATTGTCGCGACGGAAATAATAAGGAGCATCCGTATGCACCACGTAAGGCAGCGGCAGATCGAATTGGTTATGGAAAGTTTCAAGGCCGGTGAGGGAACCGGTCATCAGGCCTGAGCCATGATAGCCGCGCCAGCGGGAAATGATCTTCTTCTTTTCCGGACGCCCCAGCACATTGTTGTAGTACCAGACAAGCTTGATGTTGGTTTCGTTGGCATCAGAGCCGGATTGGCCGAAATAGACCTTGGACATATGGTCTGGCGCACGGTCGAGAATCATCTTGGCCAGCGTGATATTGGCTTCAGTCCCATGGCCTACATAGGAGTGGTAATAAGCCAGTTCCTTGGCCTGCGCTGCAATGGCTTCGGCGATTTCCTGACGGCCATAGCCGATATTCACGCAATAGAGGCCAGCGAATGCGTCGAGCAGTTTGTTGCCTTCGCGATCTTCAATATAAACGCCCTTGCCGCCGGTTACGATGCGGTTGTTCAGTTCACCACGAGCGAACTGGCCGAGCGGCGTGGACGGATGGAAGAAATTTTCCCGATCCCATTGCGCTAATTGATCATTCTCCAACATATCTTTCTCCTAATGTTTGGCGCGTCGGGCGCCTTATTCGGTCGTCGCGGCCCTCAAGAGAAGTCGCGGCACACATATTTGATTTCAGTGAATTCCTCTAGGCCCTGCCGAGCGCCTTCACGCCCGAGGCCGGATTGCTTCATGCCGCCAAAGGGAATGGGCGCTCCGGTGACCTTGGTGCGGTTGACGGCGACCATGCCATATTGCAGGGCGCGGGAAGCGGCATAGATCCGCTTGGCGTCGCCCGTATGCAGATAGGCGACAAGGCCATATTCGGTGTCATTGGCCATTGCGATGACATCTTCATCGCTATCAAATGCAATGAGCGCAGCGACAGGCCCGAAGGTTTCTTCATGAGCGATCAACGCATCCCGCGGCACATCGCCTAAAACGGTCGGCTCATAAAAGAGCGGCCCCAGCGAATGGCTCTTGCCACCGCACAGCAGCTTGGCGCCCTTCTTGAGGGCATCTTCCACATGCTCTTTCTGCTTCTTCACCGCGTTGGTATTCATCAGCGGGCCGATGTCGGGATCGTCTGAGCCCTTTCCAACGGTTAGGGCCTTGGTGGCTGCGGTGAATTTCTCGGCGAATGCCTTATAGACGGAGCGTTCGATATAGAAGCGGTTGGCGCCCAGACAATCCTGTCCGGAGGTTGCAAACTTGGCTGAGATGGCGCAATCAACGGCGCGATCAAGATCTGCATCGGCAAAGACGATGAAGGGCGCATGACCGCCAAGTTCCATCACCAGATGCTTGACCGTTTCCGCCGACTGCCGATAGAGCAGGCGACCGATCTCCGTCGAACCGGTAAAGGATAAGGCACGCACGCGTGGATCTTGGGTCCACGGCTCGACGATTTCTGCGGCATAGCCTGTCACGACGTTGAAAACGCCCGCTGGCAAGCCGGCCCGTTCACCCAGCTCGGCCAGCGCCGTAGCTGAATAGGGGGTTTCCCGAGACGGATGGACAACACAGGTGCAGCCCACGGCCAGCGCGGCGGCCGCCTTGCGCGAGATCATGGCACACGGGAAGTTCCATGGTGTGATGAGAGCAACAACGCCGATGGCTTCGCGCCAGACCTCCACTTCTCCATCGGGTAGATGGGAGGTGACACCCTCGATGTTGGGGCGTTTGGCTTCTTCCGCATAGAATTCGACAAAGCTCGCCGCATAGTCGATTTCGCCACGGGCTTCCGAAATCGGTTTGCCCTGTTCCAGCGTCATCAGCAGCGCCAGATCTTCCTTGTTTTCAAGGATGAGATCGAACCATTTGCGCAGAATGGCCGCTCTTTCTTGCGGCAGCTTGGCTGCCCATGGGCCAAAGGCGGCCTGAGCTGCATCAACAGCCGCCCGGCTCTTGCTTGCGCCAAGAGCTGGCACTGTACCCAACAATGATCCATCCGCAGGATCATGCACGGCGATGGCTGGAGTTTCCCTCTGGGACACCCATTCGCCATTGATATAGGAAAATTCCTTGAACAGGCGCAGATCATCCAGCTTCCCAAGGGCGTGAGATCTGTTTTTGGTCTGTGAGTCAAGCATCTTGGCATCTCCCCTCATTTTGCCCGATAGTGGGCCATGAGGAGGCGAATGTGCCTCCAAAGATGGTTGCAATTTCAGAGCAAAAATCTGCCCGGACCCTATCGGGCAGAGGATTCATCTTCTGCCCGTTTGGTGAGGGCCCTCACTAGTCGCTGTCGAGGCTTTCCAGATGATCCGAGACGTCGCTCAAAAAGGAAAGACAGCGTGATATTTCTGAGACTTCGATATATTCATCGGGCTTGTGAGCCTGATTGATCGAGCCGGGGCCGAATACCACGGTCGAGATGCCGACACGCTCGAAATGCCCCGCATCGGTGCCGAATGAGACCACTTCGCTGTTATTGATGCCGGTGATCCGGCGTACGAATTGCACAGCAGCAGAGGATTCATCTGCCCAGAGCGGCGGAACGTCTGCTTCGATGATGGTTCGGATCTCTGCCTCGGGGTAGCTTTGCCTCATCAGTGGCAGCAATTCGTCATCACAGAAATATTGCAACTCGACCAGAATGGCCCGTCCGTCATCGGAAGGAATAGGGCGCAATTCCCAGTCAATCGAGCAGCTGTTGGCGGTGATGTTGCGGGCAACGCCACCGTTGATCGTGCCAATATTGAACGTGGTATAAGGAGGCTCGAAGGGGGTTTGCAGATCCGGGTTGATCGAACAGCGATCGGCAATTTCGATGATCTTGCCGATATAGCGCGCAGCAAATTCGATGGCATTCATGCCCTTGCGCGGGTCGGAGGCATGGGCGGAAAGGCCGATGAGGTCCGTATGCATTTCATAGCCTGCCTTGTGGCCATTGACCAGATTCATCAAGGTTGGCTCACCAACAATGGCAACGGAGGGTTTGGGGCCTCGCGCAATGATATCCCGCGCCAATATGGGCGCGCCGAAGCCGCCGATTTCCTCGTCATAGCAACAGGAAAACAGGATCGGCCGCTTGAGGTCTGTTGCCTTGAAATGGGGAACCATCGCCAGAGCGCAGGCAAGAAACCCCTTCATGTCGACCGCGCCGCGACCATAGAGCTTGCCGTCTTTTTCCAACAGGTCAAACGGGTCGTGCGTCCATGGCTGCCCTCGAGCCGGAACGACATCGGTATGTCCGTTGAGCACGATGCCGCCTTCTACATCAGGCCCGATGGAAGCAAAGAGGTTGGCTCTGTTGCCCGTCTCATCATAAGACAGCTTTGCTTCCACGCCATGGCTGGCCAGATAGCTCGTGATATAGTCAATCATATCAAGATTGGATTGCCCCGAGAGGCTTTCGAAAGCCACCAGTTGCGCCAGTATTTCTTTTGTCTTTTCAAGCAGCTGCTGCATACCTACCTCCAGGCTGAATGGAGGTCGGGCCACTCTCGTTCTTGCTTGCCACAAGCAAAGATTTGAGGGCGGCCCGACACGCTTGTCTTTCCCTAGTCGACGATGACCAGTTCACGCGGTACGTTGGCCAGACATTCCGGCCCGTTGGTGCCAATGGCGATGCTTTCGGTGATCTCCAGACCCCATCCGTCCTGCCACAGGCCGGTCATAAAGTGGAAGGTCATGCCTTCTTCCAGAACCGTTCTGTCACCGGCTCTCAAACTCATGGTGTGTTCGCCCCAATCCGGCGGATAGGCCAGACCGATCGGATAGCCGGTCCGGTTGTCCTTGACGATGCCGTATTTCTTCAACACCCCAAAGAAGGCATTGGCGATGTCTTCGCAGACATTGCCCACCTTGGCCATTTCAAGCCCGGCTTCCATCCCTTCCAGAACTGCTTTCTCGGCATCAAGAAACTGCTGGGTTGGCTTGCCCATGAAGACCGAACGAGACAGCGGGCAATGATAGCGATGATAGCTACCGGCCACTTCAAAGAAGGTGCCTTCGCCAAGCTTAAAGGGGCGGTCATCCCATGTGAGGTGCGGGGCCGAGGCATCCGCGCCCGATGGCAGAAGCGGAACGATGGCGGCATAGTCGCCTCCGATGCCTTCAACGCCGCGCAAGGACGCGTCATAGATCTCGGCAACCAGCTCGTTCTTGGGAAGGCCGGGACGGGCATGCTCCCGAATGCGGGCATGCATGGCTTCGACGATCCGGCCAGCGGTTCGCATCATCTCCAGCTCAGGCTCTGACTTGGCCGCACGCTGCCAATGGACGAGCACATTGCAGTCCACGAACTTGGCGTTGGGCATATGCTTGAGTAGGGAACAATAAGCTGCGGCAGAGAAATAATAGTTATCCATCTCCAGACCGATGCTGGCCGAGGAAAAGCCCTTGTCGATCAGAATGGCCGAGAGCAGATCCATAGGATGGCGCTCGGTGGATTGCACATAATGATCCGGATAGCTCAGGATATTCTCGTGATCCAGATAACAGGTCACTTTTGCGCCGTTGGCATCCTGCGTGCGGCCATACCAGATCGGCTGGCCTTCCATCGTCACGATGACGCACTGATGCACATAGAATGACCAGCCGTCATAGCCGGTCAGCCACGCCATGTTGGCCGGTTCAGTGCAGATAAGGACGTCAACGCCTTTCATCTGCATGGCCTTGCGTGTCTTGGCCAGCCGCCGGTCATATTCTTCCTGAGTGAAGAATAGTCTTGGCTTCACATGTTCCATTGTCATGCTCGGTTCCTTCTTGTCTTGAATGTTTCGTAATCACGGATTCCTATTAGATTTAAAATTCGGCTCCGGCCTTTAGCGCCATGGCGCGTTGGCGGGCGAGCGTCGCAATCGCGGTGTCCTGCACGCCCATGCCGGTCAGATCACATACGGTGATATCCGCCTCTGTTTCCCGGCCCGGACGCGTTCCGGCAACGATAGTGCCTAGCTCGGGAAACTGAGTCTCTCCGGTGACAACAGCCGCTGCGATCGCCGAACGCAATTCGCCCAGCTTGCGTGTCTGTGTCAGGCGATCGGCGACATAGAGATTGGCCTTGCCGATGATGGCTGGTTCGATTTCATTCTTGTAATCGGCGTCCGACCCCATGGCAGTGACATGTTGGCCCGGCTCCAGCCAGTCGGCCATCAGAATGGGAGATTGCGATGGTGTCGTGGTCACCAGAATGTCAGCGCCCTTGGCGGCCTCTTGCTCGCTTTCGAAGGCTTTTATGTCGATGCCGAGCTTTTCGCTTAGCTCGCTGGCTGTCGCCTTCGCCTTGTCTGGCGAACGTCCCCAGATGCGGGCGGAGGTAATCGGGCGGACAAGGCACAGGGCTTCCAGCTGCAAACGCGCCTGAAGGCCCGTACCATAAATTGTAGCCACCTTGGAATCGGCCCGCGACAGAGCCTTGGCCGCAACAGCGCCTGCGGCGGCGGTGCGCAGGTCGGTCAAATAGCCATTGTCCAGTAGCACCGCTTCCACGATGCCGGTCTGGGCGGAAAACAAAACCATCAGACCGTTAAGGCTGGGCAGGCCGAGCTTGGGATTGTCAAAGAAGCCCGGACTGATCTTGATGGCAAAGCTATCCAGGCCGGGAACATAGGCGGTTTTGACATCCACTTCACCATTGAATTCGGGAATTTCCATCGACAGGATCGGCGGCATGACGACCTGCTTTGTTGCAAGGCTCTCGATTGCCTCTTCGATGCAAGAGACACTCTCGGCATCCAGTGTGACCGCTTGGCGTAAATCCTGTTCAGACAGAATGAGAATGGACATCGGTGCCTCCTTAAAGCGTAACCATTTCGCCGGAAATCAGCTTGTGATGCATGGACATATCGATGTTGCGACCCGACAGGATGGCCACGCAGCGCCCCGGGGCCTCGATCTTGCCGGTAAGCAAGGCCGAGATCCCGACTGCGCCAGCCCCCTCTAAAATTTCTTCTTCCTGCCAATAGGCATGACGTACGCCTTCGGCGATCTCTTCCTCGCTCAGCAGGATCACCTCGTCGACGAGAGCTTGTGTCATCGCAAAAGTGTAGCTGTTCTCAAGACCAATGCCGCCGCCAAGGGAATCCGCCAGTGTCGGCAATTCTTCCACCTGTACCGGTTTGCCCGCCTCAAGGCTGGCATGCATTGCAGCGCCCCGCTGCATGGAAATGCCGATAATGCGTGTCTTGGGGGAGATGCCCTTGATCGCGGCAGCCACACCTGAAATCAGCCCGCCGCCGGAAAGCTGCACCAGCACGGTGTCGATATCAGCAAGGTCCTGCAAGATCTCCAAGCCAAGCGTGCCCTGACCGGCGATAACGTCGGCATGATCAAAGGGGGGAATGGTCGCCATACCGTCTTCGGCCACCATGCGATCGACTGCCTGTTGTGCTTCGTCTTGCGAGCGGCCGTGTATGACCACTTCAGCTCCCAATGCTGCGATGCCGTCTCGTTTGTTCTGCGGTACCAACTCGGACATGGCGATAACGCAACGCACCCCGGCATTGCGGGCCGCAAAGGCAAGGCCACGCCCATGGTTACCAGTCGAAACTGCAGCGATACCTTTAGCTTTCTGCTCATCAGTCAGCGAAAGCACGGCATTGGTGGCACCCCTTAGCTTGAAGCTGCCAGTATGCTGGCGATGTTCCATCTTGAGATAAATCTCGCCGCCGGTCTTCTCGCAAAGGGTTTGCGAATGGCGCATGGGCGTTTGCACTACATGAGGTGCTATGCGTCTTTGCGCTTGCAGAATGTCAGAGAGGGATATGGGAGGCGACTGAAAGGCGTCGGGCGAGGGGGCTTGGTGCGGGCGGGTCATGGCAGGCCTCGAAAGAGTGGCGTGAATGAACCCCTGTCAGGCGGCTTCAGGCAGGGTGTGAAACAGCTGGCAGCTGTTGCGGACGGGTTGCGGCAGGCCAAGAAGACGCAGGATGTACCAGATGGCCGCCTGATTGCTGGTGATGACCGGTTTGCCAAGACGCTTCTCAAGCTCGGGCACCACTTCCAGCGCACGCAGTGCCGTGCAGGAAATGAACAGGGCATCCGCCGAGGGGTGATCGGCCTCAATGGCCGCCTGAATGAGACTGCGGGCATTGAGCGCCGCCATGATGCGGTCATCCTCTATGCCAAGGCAGGAATGTTTGACGACCGAAATGCCTCGCTCTGTGAAATAGGGTTCCAGCGGTGCGCTGGTTTCGGGCAGATAAGGCGTCAGGATGGCCATAGAGCCGACCCGCAGCTGATGGCAGGCAGCCAAGGCTGCCAATGTAGGCGTTACCACGCTTGCGGTCGGCTTGGCCTTGTTAATCTCGCTTGCCACGACATCGTCGCCAATAACAAAGGAGGCTGAGGTGCAGCCATAATAGACCACATCAAGATCCGCCTCTGGCAAAATCTGCTCGGCCCGTTCCCCCAGAAGGGGCACCATTTTGCGCAGATTTTCCGGCGTGGTGGGATTGGCATAGGTGACCCGATTGGCATAGACCCCGACCAGATCGTGCGGCATGTGCCGCGCAAATTCCAGCTCGGTCGTATGGTCCGTTTCCAACAGCAAAAGGCCCACCCGACAGGGAACGGTCTTGTTGCGCAGGGATAAGGTCAGATTGAGTTGGGTCACCATGGCCTGTTCTTCTTTTCTGTTCTTGTTTCTTTTCACCAAAGCAAAATGCGCGGGTGCTCAACGCACGATCATAACGGGACAATGGGCAAGGCTCGTCACCTTGTGTGAGACGCTGCCCAGAAGCAGGGCTTCCAGATCGCCATAGCCACGCCCGCCCATGACAATCAGGTCGCCCTGATGCTCTGAGGCAAAGCGCATGATGGTGCGCGCCGTTGGCCCTTGCATGACATGGGCGGTGACGTTGCGCCCGCCCATCTCGAAGGCCCTGTTTTTGGCGTCCTGCACCACTTCGCGTGCATGCTGGGACAGGGCCTTGTCGATGACATCAGGGGTGGAGGGGCGCACCATGGAGACCGAAGCCTCTCGCGCCCCTTGATGGCGATAGACACAGATGATCTTGAGCACACAGTCGAGCCCGCACAATTTCTGAAGTTCGACTGCTTTTTCCAGTGCATTCAGAGAACAGGGTGAGCCGTCTATCGGCACGATTATCCTTTCAAACATTCGCCATCTCCTCCCATTTAGCGAAACGCGATATCACGCAGGAACAATGCAATCTGCGGGAACATGATCAGCAATGCTGACACCATGACCAGCATGAAGATGAATGGTGGGGTTCCCTTGATAACATCGAAATAAGGGCGTCGGAAAATTGCCATCGCTGTGAAAATATCACACCCGAAGGGCGGCGTCGCTGAGCCAATCGCCACCTGAAGTGTGATGATGGTTCCCACCAGAACCGGATCCAGTCCGACAGATTTGATGACCGGCGCAAAGATCGGCACCAAGATCAGGATAACCACAATGGGATCCACAAACATGCAGCCGATGAAGAAGGACAGGGAAATGACAATCAGTACCCCGATTGCTCCCATTTCCGAAATGCCGATGGCTGCCAGAATATGCTGTGGGATCTGGGCAAAGGAAATGACCCATGAGAAGGCTGCCCCTGCGGCAACCAGAATGAAGACAACCGCCGTGATCAGGCCTGTAGACTTGGAGATCTCGTAAAGATCTCCAAAGTTGAGAGACCGGAAGACGATCATCTCCAGCACCACCGCATAAAAGACGCAGACCGCAGCCGCTTCGGTGGGCGAGAAGATGCCGCCGTAAATGCCGCCAACGATGATAACCGGGAAGCCAAGAGGCCAGATTGCCCCCAAAACCGCTTCAAAGCGCTCTTTCCAGCTCGCTTTCGGTTCGGTAGGGACATCATTCACATAGGCATAGATGATGCTGTAGATCGAAAAGAGCGACAGGATCAACAGCCCCGGACCGATGCCCGCGATGAACAGCTCGGCGATGGACGTGTTGGACACAACGCCATAAATGATCATGCCGATGGATGGCGGAATGAGAAAGGCGATATCGCTCGAGTTGACGATCAGGGCCAGCACAAAGGAATCCTTGTAACCTGCCTTGAGCATGCGTGGGCGCAAGGGCGAGCCAACGGCAACCACAGTTGCCTGCGTCGAGCCTGAAACGGCACCGAACAATGTACAGGCTGCAGCTGTGGTCACGGCCAGACCGCCTTTGATGTGGCCGACAAATTTCATCACCATGTCGATTAGGCGACCGGCAGACTGACCTCTTGTCATGATATCTGCGGCCAGAATGAACATGGGCACCGCAATCAGTGAGGCTGGCCGAATGCCCGCCATGAACTGCTGAACCATGAAATCCATTTTGCCGAAGCCGCCAAACATGGAATAGAAGCCGATGGAAGCACCTGCCATCAGCGGCACCATCATGGGGAACCCGATTAGCAGCAGCGCCACCATGACGAGGAACATCGTAATAGCCATGATACGCTCCTAAACCTCGTATTCGTCTTCGGAATATCCCTCAAGCACCTGGCTGGAAAGATAGATATCCTTGGACGTGATGTTGCGAATGGCAGTCAGAATATATTGCAGCCCGGTCAGGAACAGCCCAACCGGCACCCACAGATAGATCCAGTAGACCGGGATCTGCAAAGCAGGCAGAACACGGCCCGATTTGGCGACTGTGAGAATGTAGGAGAAGGAAAAATAGGCCAGCGCGAGCATGATCACCGCTGTGCAGATCGCGATGATAATCATGAGCACCTTGCGTGCAGGAGACATCAGCTTGTCAAAAATTGCTGACATGCGAATATGTCGCCCCTGTCTGGCAGCATAAGAGATACCAGAGAAAGTGATCAGAACGATCAGAAAACGGTTCAGTTCTTCAGAAAAGAAAATACTGTTCTGAAAAACAAAACGACCGATAACGTTGGCGACGGTATTGGTCGCCATGAGAATGACCCCAAGGGCCAGCATCATTGACTCGATCTTGGCGATCGATATGTCAATCAGCCCCAGCACGCCCGGCAGGGTCGTGTCCGAATGATTGTCCATGGACATGGCAAGCTCCCAACTGAAGCAAAAACCAAGGAAAAGAAGCGGACAGCAAAAGCCCGCTTCCAGCATGGTCAGGGCACCAGCGCTCATGGCCCTGTTCTATCGGGCATAAGAGGGAGGCTGATACCTAGACTGGAAATCCTGCTCCGGTAGCGGAAAGACGCCCAGGCATTTCCCGCTACCGGTTGGCTTTTGATCAGTCCGCAGAGACGGCTTCCAGATCAGCTTTCATCTGATCCAGAATGGCCTTGCCGCTGTCGCCGGTCATCTCGATGAACTTGGCTTCCACCTTGGCAGCAGCTGCCTTGAACGGAGCGCGTTCTTCTTCGGTCAACACATTGACCTCGATGGATGGCTTGGCTTCCTTGATTGCATCAAGAGCTTCTTTTTCAAGCCCCTTCTGATAGTCGAGGATATAATCGAAAGCTGCGGTTGCTGCATTCTGAACCAGCTCTTTATCGCCATCGCTCAGGCCGTCATAGAATTCCTTGTTGGCCATGACTGCGGTCGTAAAATTGCTGTGACCCGCATAGGTGATGACGTCGGTGACTTCATACAGCTTGGTGGATTCGATGAAGGAGGTCGGGTTTTCCTGTCCCTGAATGATGTTGGTCTGAAGACCGCCATACACTTCGCCCCACGGCAACGGAGTAGGAGTGGCGCCAAAGGCCTGATAGGCTTCCACCAGAAGCGGGTTGGTCATGACGCGGAACTTGACCTCGTTGAGATCTTCCGGGCTATGCACCGGTTCCTTGGTGGTCATGGCGACTTCGCCTTCCGGGAACATCTTGAGCAGCTCAAGGCCCTGCTCGGCGTAAAGACCCATGAAATCTTCATTGATTGCTTTGGAGGTGCGGAAGAACTCGTTGAGTTTTTCGGTGTCGGTCGGCAAGAGGTAAGGTACAAAGAAGACCTGCGCTTCCGGGATCAGGGCGCCGGTGAACCCGGGAGACTGGTCAACGAACTGCAGGATGCCTGCCTGGGTCTGTTCCATGGTATCGGCAGATTCGCCAAGTGTGCCATAAGGGAAAATCTGAACCTCATGGTCGGAATTGGCTTCAATTTCTTCTTTGAATTTGGTTGCGTATACGCCCTGCACTTCGTTGATGGCTTCTTCGATAGCATATTTCCAGGTGTCCGCCTGGGCCATGGAAGGCACAAGAGCAAAACCGGCGAGCAGGGAGGCAACAGATGTTGCCGTACATAATTTTTTAACAAATGGAGTTTTCATCACTTCCCTCGTTGTCGGATATGAATGCGTTTTTATTGTTGTTGCCACACAATCAAACAGAGACAATTTCAGGTCAATTGAAACATTAAATCATGACAATTTAACTTGAGCCTCAAGACTGACTCTGTTTCAACGCTATGCAAATGAGTAAAATTTCAACGGCAGTTGGCCTAAAACATAGGCAACGGTTTCTCGGATCCTGCCCCCAATAGGGTTGCTATGACATTGAGTGCATGAGTCAATTGCTCTTCACTGCAAGGCCCCAGAGCCACTCTGACGGAGTTGAGTTTGATGGGGTCACCTTCATTTGAATGTTCTGCCATGATGAAGGGTAAACTGCCCGCAATCGCTACATTATTTTTCCGCGCTCTTTCCACAAATTCACTTTCTTGCCAAATCTTGGGAAGTGGAATCCAGATGTGAGGTGCGCATTTGTGATTCAAATAGCTGTGGCCCTTGAGCAATCTGGCTGCAAGCTTCTGTCGCTGCTGTAGAGCGCGGGCTTGCCACGATATGAGATGGTCTGCCGTGCCATTATCAAACCAGTGCGTCAGTAAGTCGACTGTCAGGGGGTTGGCCATCCAGTTGGTAACCAAATGGCGGTTTTTGGTGACAATATACATGGAAGGAGGGGTGATCAGGAGTCCGACGCGCAAGCCGGGCATGATGGTTTTGGAGAAGGATGTAATGTAGAAAACGCGCTCCGGATCGAGCTGATGCAGCGTCGGTGGGGCATTTTTGATCAAGGTGCCCAAGACATCATTCTCGATGATAAAGACGTCATTTCTTCTCGCAATATCAAGGATTTCTTGCCGCCTTGCACTCCCCATCACATAGGCTCTGGGGTTAGAGACGGTCGGCGAAATCACAAGGGCTCGGATGGAGTGGTTCTGACAGAGCGCTTCGAATTGCTCCGGTATCAGGCCTTCCTCGTCCATACCGGCGGTTTCAAGGCGCACACCAAGATACTCGCATAAGGGGCGGATGCTGTGAAAGCTGACCTCTTCGGCGCAAATCGTAGATCCCGGAGGCGCGGCACTCATGATGGAGGCAACCAGCGCAGGAATGGCGCCGTTCGTATAAGTGGTGTGGCTTGGGTCCGCATGAATGTGATGGGATTTCAGCCAGCGGCAGGCGATCTTTATATGCTCGCGAAAGGCTTCTTCAGGACGAAAGGATTGCACCAGATCCTTGGTAAAATCCCGTGACAACTCCTCAAGACCCTTCTGCATGGTGTCGTAATGCAGCGACGAGGTGACCGGCTTGAGCATGGAGAGGTCGATCAGCCCTTCCTGTCGGTTCGGTACAAAGGGCATCGGGGTGTCTGTCGTCTCGCGATAACGCACATAGGTGCCGCGTCCGACTTCTCCAGCCAGATAGCCCAGCTTGCACAGGGCGTCATAAGTGCGTGAAACAGTTTGCACGGAGATGTTGAGTTTGTAGGCGAAATCACGGTGGGTCGGCATCCGGTCCCCCGGTTGCAGTTCTCCCGCATCGATCGCGTCAATTATCAATCCCTGCAAGGTCTTGTAGACGGGTCTTTTGAGCTTTGCAGGATCTGGCCACCAATTTGTCATGAAAATAGTGATTAGCAATATCAGTACAATTTGGCAATATAGATGACACTATTATCAGTACATATTCCAATTTTTCATAATGATTTGAGTTGCATGGGGTGGGTTGCGCTCGCTCTTTGTGTTCAATTCAGGGTGCAATCGGTGAAAGGATTATCTACGAGCGGGCATGTAGCTTGATAAGAATTGCAGGCGAGGGGCCTTCTTCTGTTGAAAGAAAAGCCTCCCGCCCACATGCCTTGCCACTCCACCCAAGGCTAAATTCTCGGCCATGCGTCATTTTGTTTTCAGGCCTTATCAGATCTTCAGGGCTTGCAAAAGAATCTCCGCGCTGTGAAGCGCCTCCCGTTTGGCTCCGTCTTTTATCTGATGCCGGCAACTGGTTCCCGAAGCAGCGATGATGACGCTCTCATCGGCCTCGCGAACGGCGGGAAGAAGGATCTGCTCGGCGATGGTCATGGAAAGGGCATGATGCTCTTTCTCATAACCAAAGGCGCCTGCCATGCCGCAGCAGCTGCTCGGAATCTCGCTTACATGATAATTCTCGGGCAAAGATAGAACCTTGACGACCAGGTCGCTTGAAGAGATTGATTTTTGATGACAATGCACATGTACTCGCACCTCTTTGGCCTCTTGGGTGAAGTGTTCGGGACCTATATGGCCTGCATCCATCTCTCGGGCGATGAATTCCTCGAACATCAGGCTGTTTTTGGAAAGCGCCTTGGCTTTGACGCGTAGATCCGGGGCAACAAGGTCAGGATATTCATCCTTGAAACAAGCGATGGTGGAGGGCTCTACGGCGATCATCGGTGCGTCTTCGGAAACGATATCGCCAAAGGCTGCCACATTGCTGTCGGCAAAGAGCTTGGCCCGCTTGACGAATCCTTGAGAAAGAGACGACCGGCCACTTTCCTTGTTGCGGAGGAGGACAACCTCGTAGCCGAGGCGCGTAAGGAGGTGGACGGTCGCCATGCCAATATGAGCGTCATTCACATTGGTAAACTCATCACAAAACAGATGAACCTTACGCATGGCTTTGGCCGTGGTCGGCATCTCCCGATTATATTGCTTTTCAAAGCTCAATCGACAGAGTGCGGGCATGCTGCGGTCGAGCGCAAAGCCGGCCGCCAGTTTGACCGGAGCCGAGAGAACCCGGTTGCCCATAAAGAGATTGTAAAGCGGCGCAAAGGGCAGGGCCAACCCCATCAGGGTCGTAAAATGAGCAACCAGCCAGGGGCGCAAACCGCTGCCGTGCAAATCGTAGTAATGCTGCAGGAATTCCGCCTTCATGCGCGCCATATCGACGCCTGCCGGACACTCGCTCTTGCAGCCCTTGCAGGAGAGGCAGAGATCGAGAATATCCTTGATCTCCTTGTGATCATAGCGGTTGGCTTTGTCGGTGCGCGAGAGGAAACCGCGCAGGATATTGGCACGGGCACGGGTGGAGTCTTTCTCCTCCCTTGTGCCCATATAGCTTGGGCACATGAGGCCGGAGGTCACTTTTTTGCATTCCCCGATGCCTGAGCAACGCTCCACGGCGCGCATCAGACCTTGATCCTTGTCCCAATTGAAATAGGTTGGCAGATCTGGCGTTTCCTCGCCGGGGATATAGCGCAGGGACACATCCATCGGTGGCGCGTCGACGATCTTGTTCGGGTTGAAAATGTGAGATGCATCGAAGGTGGATTTCACCCGCTTGCAAAGCTGGTAATTGGCGTCCCCCAAAAGCTCTGGCAGGAATTCGGCCCTGAGGCGTCCATCTCCATGCTCCCCGGAGAGGGAGCCGCGGAAGCGTTTGACGAGCTTGGCTACCTGCTCCAATACGGAGCGCACGGAAGCAATGCCCTCTTGGGTCTTGTGATTGACAAACAGAATGGTGTGCAACTCACCGTCCCCGGCATGGGCCGAGTGGGTGAACTGAACCCCTTCGCGATGCAGAATGCGTTCAAGCTCGGTTACATAGGCAGGCTGATCCTCCACATCCACCGCGCAATCTTCTATAGCTTCAAACGGCTTGATATCGCCCGCTTTCGAGCTGTTGATGCCGCCAAGATCGCGCCGCAACTGCCAGATCTTTTCGACATCTTCGCCAAAGAAGAGCGGCCAGGCATAGCCCATCTTTTTCTCTGCCAATTCTGCGGTGAGCGCGGCGGCCCTTCGTTCTACCGCTTCGCGGCTGTCATCGGCGAGTTCCACGACGATGATGGATTCCGGTGCTCCGATAATCCACTGGCTACACCGGGCGATAGTGTTGAATTTGTTGATCTTGTTGTTCTCCATGGCCTGCTGTACATGGAAGGCGCCAATCAGCTCGCAGCTCGTGGGCTTGTATTTGAGGGCCACAAGCGTCGCCTTCAGGGATTCAATAGAATCCTCGAAATGCATGGCAACCACGCCGATGACCGGTGGCAGTGGCTCGACCAGATTGAGTGTTGCCTCGGTCAGAACGCAAAGGGTGCCTTCTGATCCTGCGATCAGTTTGCACATGTTGAAGTCTGGCCCACCGTCAGTAAAGATATTCGAACGGGCAAGCAGATCGAGCGCATAGCCATTGTTGCGACGACGAATGGACGCCTTGGGATAGCCTTTTTCAAGGTCTGAGCGGGTCTGCTCGCTCTTTAGTTCCTGATAGAGCATCTCATAGAGCGAGCCCTCCAGTGTCTGTTCTGCGCGCTTGGCGTGGAATTCTTCCGGTGCGAGGGCTTGGAAAGAGGCTTCACTGCCATCTGCCAGAATGGCGCGACAGGCGAGCAGATGATCTCTTGTTGAACCCCAGACGATGGAATGCATGCCGCAGGAATTATTCCCGATCATGCCGCCGATAACGGCGCGGTTTGCGGTGCTGGTTTCTGGCCCGAAGAGCAGACCATGAGGGGCGAGCCAGTCATTGAGACTGTTGCGAATGACGCTTGGCTCAACCGTGACCCATTTTGCTTCTTTGTTGAAGTCAAGAATGCGGTTGAAGCGGCGCATATCCAGCACCAGACCGCTGCCCACCACCTGACCGGCCAGAGACGTTCCTGCCCCGCGCGGGATCAGGGGCACCTTATGCTCCTGACAAAAACGAACGATGGTGATGAGGTCTTCTTTGTCTTCGGGGGTTACGACGCCAAGGGGCATCTCCTGATAGGCCGAGGCATCGCTGGCAAAGATGGTGCGGCTGGCTTCATCACTGCGCACGGTGCCCTTGATGCTGTGGGCCAGCCTGTCAAGGAGCGAAGGGAGAGCCTTGAAATATTCAGGGTCAGGTATCTGCAATGTCATCATTCTTCTCCATCAAGTCATCCGGAAGGGGAGGCTCCGGCCCAGAAGAGCCGGAAGAGACCGTTACGGGTAGAGAAGGTTCGGCAGGAAGAGGATGATTTGCGGCAGGAAGACAAGCAGGATCTGGATGACCAGCATACTCGCGACGAAAGGTAGAATGGATCGCGCCAGATCAATGAGCCTTGTTCCGCTGATCGATTTGGCAATAAAGACATTGACCCCGACCGGTGGCGTAATCAGACCAAGCTCGGTGCCAACCACCAGAATGATACCGAAGTGATAAGGGTTGATGCCCAGCTTGACGAGCACTGGCAGCAACAGCGGCGTGTAGATCAGGATCTGTGCCGTCGTATCCATGAACATGCCGGTAACGGTGATCATGACCACGAAGAACAGGAGAATGATGGTGCCGTTGTCGGTGATCTGCAAGATCAATTCTGCGACCTGATTGGGAATCTGCGCAATGGTCAGATAGCGGGCGAAAGCCATGGCAAAACCCAGAATGATCATCACGGAGCCCGTCGTCATGGCCGAACGAGAGGTGATCTCATACAGATCGCTGAATTTCATGTCCTTATAGATGAAGAGACTAACGACCAGGGCATAGATCACCGTGATGCAGGCGGCCTCGGTTGGCGTGAAGACGCCTGAATAGATGCCGCCCAGCACAACAAAGGGTGTCAGCAAGGCCCATTTGCCCGCCCATGCCGTTTTGGCGACACGGCACCATGAGAAGGATTGGTCTGACCCGTGGTAGCCACGTTTCCATGAGATGAAAACGGCTACCAGGATCAGCCCCGCGCCAATGAGGAACCCGGGAACGATGCCTGCCACGAACATCTGACCGATGGAGAGATCGGCGCTGATGGCGTAAATGATCATCGGAATGGACGGTGGGATCATGATGCCCAATGACCCCGCGCAGGCTGTGAGACCGCCAGAAAACTCGGCGCCATAGCCACGACGGATCATCGAGGGGATCATCATTGCGCCAATTGCCGCCACCGTAGCAGGCGAGGAGCCGGAAATAGACGCAAAGAACATGCAGGCCAAAACCGTGACTACCGACAAGCCGCCCGTTATCCTGCCGACAAGGCTGGAGGCGAAATCGACGATCCTCTGGGAAAGGCCGCCCACCTCCATCACATAGCCCGCCATGATAAACAGCGGAATGGCCAGAAAGACGAAACTGTCCAGCGCAGAGAACGCGATGTGAGAAAGAAAACTAAAGGGAATATCGGTCATCATCAGGGCTATTGCCGTTGAAATGCCGATGGATATGGCGATGGGCATTCCCAGAAACAGAAGCAGGAAGAATGCCACGAACATGACGATTGTGCCGCTCATCTCAGGCCTCCTTTAAAGATGCTCTTCTTTGGCCACCCAGAGCTGATGGCGAGATACCATCCGCTCGATGAGGCGAACAGTCATAAGGGCGAATGTGAAAGGGATCACCGCATAGACCCAGCCATAGGGCCAGTCGAGGGCGGGGGTGGTTTTGCCGATCATCAGCGCGTCTTCAGCGATAGCAATCGCATGCCATCCGACCGAGAAAATGAAGACCGTCCAGACAAGGTCGAGTAGCTGGTCCAGCCAGTATTTCGGGCGACCGACAACAAAGATATCGATGATCTCCACTCTCACATGTGCTCCTTTCTGAATGCAGAGGCTGCAGGAGATATAGACAAGCAGGATGAAATCATAGTTTGCCAGTTCTTCTGTCCAGGACAGGGAGAAATTGATGACGAACCGAAAGGCGACCTGCATGAAACAGAGGATGACAAGGAGCGAGAACAGAATGACGCTCATCACCTCTTCGAATTTTTCTGAATATTGAAGCAGTTTGCGCAACATGACCTGCCACCTCCTCCAGGGCAGACATTAGCTTGCATATTACCCTCTCCTTATGCTCGGAAGGGGTAGCGGCAACCGAGAGCCGTGCTGCCTTTCGTGCGGGGGTGAGGCCATCGGATGCGGTTCGAGCAAAAGTGGCACCAGTTGGCCTCGATTTGCGAAAGGCAAAGGGCTCCTCTCCCGGTGGTGGTGGATCAGACCATTGCGAGAGAGGAGCTTTCTCCTCAGGAGCTACTCCGCGGAGACATTCTCGATTTCGGCAATCAATTCGTCATACATGCTTGCGGAAATATCCTTGCCGTGTTGCTCGATAACGGGCAGCGCGGTTTCGCGCATTTCTGCGAGATTTTCCTTGGAAATTTCCGTGTAGGTGATTCCGGTGTCGATCAGAGCCTGCAGGGCTTCTTTTTCAGCCTTGGCCGATGCTTCATGTTCATATTCGGCGAAGATTTTGGCGCCTTCGTCGATGATCTTCTGCTGATCTGCGCTCATATTGTCATAGAAGCGCTTGCCGATAACCAGCACATCCCAGGAATGCATGTGGCCACTGTTGGAGAGATATTTCTGCACTTCATAGAAGCGGGAGAGAAGGATCGTGGCATATGGGTTTTCCTGCCCGTCAATGGTGCCGGTCTGCAGAGCGGAGAAGACTTCGCCAAAGCTCATCGGTGTCGGGTTGGTGCCAAGGGCGCGGAAGACATCCAGAATGACCGGATTTTGCATCACGCGGATTTTCATGCCCTTAAGATCTGAAAGGGATTCAATCGGACGCACGCGATTGGTCAGATGGCGGACGCCGAAGTTGCCGATAGCCAGGCCATGAATGCCAACCGGGTCAAGCATATCCATCAGCTTGCGTGCCCATGGGCCGCGCGCAACCTTGGCGGAGACTTCCTTGCTCGGGAAAATATAGGGTAGATCTGGCAGGCGGAATTCTTTTACATAGTTGCCCAGTACCGATGGGGTTGGGACCACCATGTGAACCGTGCCCAGCTTTATGGCTTCGAGCACTTCAAGGTCACCGCCGAGCATGGCGTTCGGGAAGATCTGGACCTCGATATCGCCGCCGGATTTGTCTTCAACATACTTTTTGAATTCAGTCAGCGCTTTATACTGGTAATGTTGCTCGGATATGCCTGTGCTGACCTTGATGGTCTTGCTTGCTGCCTGAGCTTGCCCGCCGGCAAGTGTCATGGCGGCAGCAAACAGCAGGGCGTGAGCCGTCTTTGCTAGAAAATTCATGTTTTCCTCCACTTTATGCTGGGTATTCGGCACGGTGCCCTCTACACCGTCTTCAATCCAACTCCAGCTTCCTATTCCTCCCAAAGCAGGCACACGGATTGACCGAATTGCGTAAATTCCCCCCAAACGGCTGCCATTCACAAATCCGGAAGACAGCCTGTTCGGAGGGGTGCTGAACAGCCCGGTGGCTCATGGCATGAGGCCACCGGGCAAGGAGCAGGACCTAGAGCAGGTCTGCGAGGAGCTTGTCGATTTTCTTCTTGTTGGCATCGTCCAGTTCGCCAAGCGGATGGCGTGGCAGACCAACATCAAGACCTTGAGCGGCGAGGGTGTATTTGCACACTTCCTGCCAATGGGGCACGCCCGCTTCCTTGTCATAGAAGAAGTAATCGATATATGGCTGCATCTTGGCCTGCTGGGCTCGGGCTTTGTCGACGTCTTTCTCGACGATGCAGATGTCCATCAGGGTGCGGCATGCTTTTGGCAGAACAGCAGGGAAGCCGCTGAGCCAGCCATTAGCACCTGCCAGCATGCCTTCCATGGCGGCATAGTCGTGGCCGTAGAAGATATCGAGCTTGTCACCACAGTGGAAGCGCAATTCATGCACGCGGTTTGCGTCGCCATGAGCTGCCTTGATGGCGTTGATCACACCTTCATCCAAAAGTGTTTTTACTTCGAGCGGGGTCAGTTCATATCCGGCGAACCATGGGTTATTATATACCATGATGGGAATATCGACATTCTGGCGCAGCTCGCGGAAGTGGCTCATCACCGCTTTCTTATGCGGGTTGAGATAGTAAGGCAGGATAACCATCAGGCCATCGGCGCCCTTGTCCTGAGCAAACTTGCTCATGTCGATGGTGTTAATGGTCGAATAGAAGCCTGTGCCGCAATAAATAGGCACTTCACCATCAATGAAGCCGAGAACATGCTCGAGAATTTCTTTCTGTTCGGTCGGGTTCATGGCGATATTTTCGCCGGTGCTGCCGCAGATGGAAAGATTCTGCGCGCCCTGATCGATCAACCAGCGCAGATATTTTTCCATTTTGGGTTTGCTGTAGGTCTGATCGTCGTTCCAGATCGTCATACATGCTGGCATAAGGCCTGAAGCGTGTTTCATGTCTAAATTCCTTGGTTGTTCAGGATGTCACCTCGGGCACTCCCGGTTGACGGTGGGAGTATGAGATTGATTGTTAGGTTTATTCAAAATGGAATTTAAGTCAACAAAAATATATTCAATCCCATAATGTGGAAGAAAGATGCTATATTTTCCGCAATTATTATCCACAATTGGAAGTTAGGCAAATTGTATCTTTTCAATGTCCATTTATGGCTATCGCCCCAAATGAAGTGAAGGCTTGAGAGAAACCGTGCTTTCTTGAGCTTGAAATGAGGTGTCTTGGCGCTTCTGCAGAACGAGTGAAAAGGGGATGCTCAAGGCAGGCATAGCAAATGTCTTGCTGCAGAAAAAAATAGAAAAATATAATAATTACAAAAAGATAGAAATGTGGTTATCGGGTTTCGTCTCTGCTGTAAGTGTCAACAAGACCATCAATTGCTGCGTCATTGGTTCGGCGCTGCTGGCAGGCTGGGCATGATTGGGATTTTTTCGAGCGGCGAATAAATTGATCATCAGTCACTATGGCTCGTACATCTTGGTGAGGAATATTCCGTAATTTGGAATATACCGTAATACCAATTGCTGAATTTGCACTTCGAAACCCATTCAAAGGGTGCACTATTCCGGTGGGTAACCTTTCAGGCCAATTCAGTCGAGTATGGGTTGCCGATGTGAGATTCTGCAATCGGCAGAAAAGCTAAGGGAATTGCTGCTTTTTAGCGATTCTTGCTTAATTGTGAATAGTAGAATAATGGGTTGTAATCGGTAAAAATTACTATTTATATTATTTATTTGATGGTCAATGGTGGAGATTCTCCAACAGTCTGAGTTGCTATGTTCCGTATTGTGGATTATTTCTGAAATATATCCCCCTTAAATAAGGGTTTTGGAATTTGAAGCGCAGGCCGGGCTGCGTACGCATGAAGGAAACGCGCGAACGACGGTAAATTGACTTGCAATTTTGCCTCGAAACAAGAATTAAACCTGTTCAAATGAGGGCGAGAGCTTCTGTTGCATGACGATAGGACTTCTCAGTCTGGCGCCTCTTAAAAAAGCTTGGAAAGAACAATGGTCAAAAAAAATGATGCCGGCGGAAACGAAGCGGGCGCAAAGCTGTTTACAAAAATGATGACGGTCCTCAATTGCTTTACCCGTGCCAGGGGGCAATTGAGTATCAGTGAAATCGTGGAAACAACCGGGCTCCCGCGTACCACGGTGCACCGCATCGTCGCGTCTTTAAGAGATGTTGGCATGCTTGATCAGGACGGGCGAAGACAGACCTATCGTCTTGGTTTGAAAATGTTTTATTTCGGCAGCGTGGTCATCGCCAACCTGGATTTAACCGGCAATTCGCGGCCGCATATCCTTTCGTTGCATCAGCTGACAGGCGAAGCTGTGCATCTGCATATCTTTGACGGCAGCCATATGGTCTGTATCGAGCGCGAGGAAATGGGTGAGAACAGATTGACGACCCTGACGACAATCGAGGGGGCCCCGACCTATTGCACCAGTGTTGGTAAAGCCTTTCTGGCCTATCAGGACGACAAGCTCGTCAATAGAATCGCCAAAGAGGAAGGGCTCGAAGCCCGCACCGAAAAAACCATTACCGACCTTTCTGCGCTCAAGGAAGAGCTGGAGACAGTGCGTACAAACGGCTACGCAATCGACGATGAGGAAAACGAATTGGGCATTCGCTGTGTTGGTGCTCCAATTCGGGATTCGCGTGGACAAGTCTTCGCTTCCATCAGTGTTTCAGGCACAACTGAGCGCATGCCGATGCCTCGTGTGCTCGGTTTGGCCTCTGCTGTTGCCAATGCAGCAGATGAAATTTCGAAAAGTCTGGGTTGGAACCCGAATTTGTGATCTCTAAAACTGGTCAATTGGTTTAATTCCGAAATGTGGGATTGAAAAAGTATCGGTCATCGTTTATTCCTATTTGTGTCGAGGAATGGGAGGTTTTCGATGATTTGCTCACGCAACTATCTTTTGGCGCTCACTGTAGCGCCGTTTATGGTGTCCGCTGGCTGGGCTGCTGATTTTCCAACAAGGCCCGTTACAATCATCGTTCCCGCTGCCGCTGGCGGCGGTGGCGATACCACCACACGCATTCTGGCTCGCAGCATCGAGCAGGAAATGGGGTGGACGGTCAGCATCATCAATCAGGGGCAGGGCGGTGGCGTCGTCGGCTTGACAAGCATGGTCAATGCCGAGCCGGATGGCTATACCGTCGGTTTGCTGTTTCCCTATGCTGGCTACAAATATACTGGTCAGGCTGATTTCGCCGGAGCGGATTTTTCACCAATTGCCAATTTTAATGGGGACTCTTCCTCACTCGTTACATCTGCGTCCTCGCCTTTCGAGACGTTGGCTGGCGCATTGGACGCAATCAAGGCCGAGCCTTCGAAATACAAGATCCATTGCAGTGGCGGCTGCGGAAGCGTCTGGGATGTACCCGTTGCCGGCATGATGATGGATTACGGCATCGAAGTTGAAAAGATCACCTGGATTCCGGGACAGGGCGCAGCCACAGGATTGCAAGAGCTGGCCTCCGGTGGTGTCGATTTCCAAACAGTCTCCTTGCCTGAAGCCTCAGGGCTCATCTCTGCCGGTCTTGTGCGTCCTTTGGGGGTCTTGAGCCCGGAACCGGTGCCCGGCTTTGAAGATGTGCCTCTTGCCGGTGAAGTCATGGGTCATCCGGTGGATGGCGGCACATGGCGCGCGCTTGGCGGGCCTGCGGGTGTTTCTGATGACATTATCAAGGCGTGGGAAGACGCCGCCCAAAAGGCCGTGCAGTCCGATAGCTTCAAGAATGCAATGAAGACGGCCAATTTCGGCGTCAAATGGATGCCCACCGAAGATCTCGCCGTCTTGATGAAGAGCCATGAAGAGGACACCGCGCGTGTGATGGCTGCCCTCGGTTACAGCAAGTAACAAGAGAAAATTCCATGAAAGCTCATGATAGTATCGTCGGCTTGGTCGTGGCCATTCTGGGAGGGGCGATTGCGCTCTACTCCCAGAGTCTGGTGCCGCCTCGCCATTTGAATTACGGGCCGGGATTCTTTCCCCTGCTTATCGGCATCGGTCTTGTGTTGGTTGGTGGCGGGCTCATCGTCCAAGGGTATGTGACCGGGCGAGACAAGCCCTTATTTTACCGGCCGCGCTGGCTGGAGAACCGCCAACTCGTCTTTCGTTTCTGGATCATTCCGATCGCAATTCTCTTCTATTGGCTGGCCGTTACGCCTCTGGGCTTTCTCGCCACAGCGACAATTCTGCTCGCAATGATCCAGATAGCCAATGGGGTGCGATGGAAATTGGCTTTCGCCGTAGCGCTGATAACCGCGCTGGTGGTCAACATCCTGTTTGCCTCCATCCTGCATGTACCCCTTTCCTGGGGGGTGCTCACTCCAATTTCAGGATTGTTCATATGGTAGACGCTGGCACAATTCTCGCGCAGCTAGCCGATCCCTATCTGCTTTTGGTGATCGTCGCATCTGCTGCATATGGGCTTGCGATTGGCTCCATTCCCGGGCTGACAGCTCTGATGGCAACGGCCTTGCTTGTCCCCTTCATTATCTTTATGGCTCCGCTCCCTGCGATTGCTTCCATCATCACGGCATCTGCCATGGCGATTTTCGCCGGTGATATTCCGGGCGCACTGCTACGCATGCCGGGCACGCCTGCCTCGGCGGCCTATACAGATGATGCCTTCAAGCTGACCCGGCAGGGCAAATCGGCGACGGCACTAGGGGCCGGGCTGTTTGCATCCGCCTTCGGTGGTGTAGCCAGCGCAACCATCCTGACGCTCTGCGCCCCTTGGCTGGCCCGCATTGCGCTGTCCTTCTCCAGCGTTGAATATTTCTGGCTCGGGGTTTTGGGGTTGAGCTGTGCCACCTTCGTGGCCGGTCCGTCCTTGCTCAAGGGGCTTGCCTCTTTGCTGTTCGGCCTGTTCCTTGCGACCATGGGGCTTGATCCGATTTCCGGCATGCCTCGATTTACCTTCGGCTCGACCAATTTGGTTGGCGGGCTCGGGCTCATTCCCGTGCTGATCGGACTGTTCGCTGTTTCGGAATTACTGCGCAACAGTTACGGACAGGATCGACAGATGTCGGAGAAGGCAAAACCTGCCTCAATTGTCAAAACAGTGGTCAAGCTGATGTGGCCGCATAAGATCGGATTGCTTCGGGGCAGCCTGCTCGGCACGGTCGTCGGTTCCTTGCCCGGAGCCGGATCCGACATCGCCGCTTGGATTTCCTACGCTCTGGCGAAAAAATCGTCCAAGCGTGGCAATAGCGATACCGAAGAAGGGGCGGTGGAGCGCATCATGTCAGCCAGTGCGGCCAACAATGCCAGCTTGGGCGGCGCCTACATTCCGGCAACCGTATTCGGCATTCCCGGTGATGCGATTACCGCAATTGTCATCAGCGTCATGTTCATCAAAGGGGTCAACCCGGGGCCGACGCTGTTTCTCAACCAGCCTCAGGTCATCTATGCAATTTTTGCGATCTTCTTTCTGGCAAATCTTCTGATGCTACCGCTTGGCATTGCCTGCATCCGCGGCTTTGGTCTGATCTTGCGCTTGCCAACGAGCATCATTTCTCCGGTCATTCTGCTCTTCTGCATTCTGGGGGCATTTTCGGTCGAGAATACGCTTTTTGCCGTTGGCCTCGTCGCGCTGTTCGGTTTGCTTGGCTATGTGATGGAAGAGAATGAAGTGCCTCTGGCTCCGGCCATTCTGGGGCTCATTCTTGGCCCGCTCCTCGAGCAGACCTTCATGACCACAATGCTAAAATCCCAAGGTGATCTCTTAACTTTCTTCAACCGACCGATTGGAGGAACGATCGGTGCCGTCACCATTCTGGTGTGGGCCCTGATCATCGGTCTCAAACTCTTCGCGTCTCGCGACGCGAAGAACGACAGCTCACTTGCCGACACCGCTTCATGAGTGGTGCCGACAGGGTACTTTCTTAAAGAATATTCCTGTTGAGTGGAGGAGAATATCATGAACAGGTCCCGCAGAATTATCCGCACAATTCTTTGCACCAGTGCCATGGCTACGCTTTTGGCAGGGCCAGCCCTTGCATGGCCAGACCAACCGGTCAGCATGATTGTTGTCGCCGGTGCCGGCGGTGGCAGCGACTTTACATTTCGACTGTTGTCCCGTGAACTGGAAAGCCAGACTTCGCAGCCGGTCAATGTGATCAATCAGGCACAGGGTGGCGGCATTGTCGGCTACACGACCTACAGCACCGCCAAGCCTGATGGCTACACAATGGGGCAGCTATCGCCCTTTGCACAGTTCAAAATTCTCGGGCAGGCCGATTTCACCGCTGACAGCTTCACACCGCTGTCTCTGGTCAATGTCGACCCGTCTGCGATCCATGTCGGTGTCAGTTCCGACTTGAAATCGCTTGATGATATTGTTGCCGCGCTGAAGAAAGATCCTGCTTCCTTGCGGATCTCTTGCGGTGGTACATGCAGCGCCAGCTGGGATATTCCCTTTATTTCGCTGATGATGGCTGAAGGCATCGATGTAGCTAAAATCAACCTGATCCCTGCTTCCGGCTCGGCTGCCGGTTTGCAAGAACTTGCCTCTGGCGGCATGGATGTGGTGCTCTGCTCCATTCCTGAAACCGATGCCCTGACAGATGCTGGCATGGTCAAGACTGTTGCTGTTCTGTCCAGCGATCGGTTAGAGCGCTATCCTGATGTACCGACCGCCAAGGAAATCACCGGCAAGGATGTGACCGGTGGCACATGGCGTGGTGTTGCCGGTCCTGCAGGCATGGACCCGGCATTGGTCAAGGAAATCGAGGCGCAATTGAAGGTCGCCTATGAGTCCGAGCGTTTCCAGACTGGCATGAAAGATCGCGGTTTCGGCACACAATATATGGATTCCGCCGGATTCGCAGCCTTCATCAAGGGGCATGAAGCCCAAACAAAAGAAGTGATGACCGCGCTGGGCGTTGGTAGCGAGTGATCATTCTGTAAATCCTCCCTGGAGCTGACTGGGGCAGTCAGCTCTTGGACTGAAGGCAGGCAATCGGCATTCCCTTGCATGTTGATTGCCTGCCGGATTTTTACCCATTCCACAAAAGTCCGTATTTGCCGGAGCAGCTCGGAAGAGCGAGCTGCCATGAGGGCATGCGCAAAAGCGCTGAGAGCAGGCCGAAGGAGAGCCACATGTCGATCACTATATTCGGGTCTGTCAATCTTGATATGACTGTTTCTGTTCAGCATTTGCCGGTGGCTGGCGAGACGAGTCATGCGGGCAGCTTCCAGACCGGACTTGGCGGCAAAGGCGCCAATCAGGCGGTGGCCGCCACCCGATTGGCCACCTGTCCGGTGAAATTTGTCGCCGCTGTTGGGGAGGACAGTTTTGCCGACAAACTGCGCGCTGATTTAGAGGCCATGACGGTGGACACGAGCCATCTCGTCACCATCAATGGAGCGGAGAGTGGTATCGCGCTGATCCATGTCGATGAAAGTTCGCAGAATTCGATAACGGTGGTTGGTGGAGCCAATATGGTCTGGCCAGATGAAGGGCCTGATGCGGATGTGTTCAAGGGGGCCAAGGTGGCGCTCTTCCAGCTGGAAACGCCTCTTGATGCGACCATCGCGGCAATGCGTAAGGCCAAAGCCGCAGGGGCAACCGTCATCCTAGATCCTGCCCCCATCTCGGAAGGTCATATGGACGCTTTAATTGCACAAGCGGATATCATCACCCCGAACGAGACCGAAACTGCCGCGATAACCGGAACCATGCCAGGTAACTTTCTGGAAGCAGAAACTCTGGCTAAAAGGTTGCTCGCGATGGGACCTAAGCTTGCTGTGGTCAAGCTAGGTGCCAAAGGGCTGGCCTATGCTTCAAGAGAGGAGGGGTCGGGCCACATAGACCCTTATTATGTTAAGGCCATTGATACGGTCGCTGCTGGTGATAGCTTCAACGGAGGGCTCGCCGCTGCTCTGGCTGAGGGCAAGAGCCTTCTGGATGCACTCAAATTTGCTGCAGCGGCAGGGGCCTTGGCCACTACGCGGCGCGGTGCAGGCGAAGCCGTGCCTTCGCGAGCGGAAGTTGAGGCGCTGGTCGCCGGATAGCCAAGAAGCAATTGGGAGATATAATTGCGCCTTCGTTCCTGTTGCAAAGCGTAGGCGAGGGCGTTGCATTTGGGTATACAGGTATCCGGGCATCTGAAGTTCGACAGAAGCTGTATATCAGATGCCTAAACATCATTCTTACACACACATGGTGGCAGAAGGCAGGCGTCATGCGCCACTCTGTTTGCTGTCCAAAAATACTTGCTGCATGGGGGGATGAAAACGAGTTTGATTTCAATGGCTTGATGAGGATGCGTGACCATAGGTCTTCCGATATCACCTGATAGGTATATATCATAATGATTTTATAAGATTTCTCTTCCATACCTATAGTTGCTTTTTGATTTCTGATGAGCAATTTCGGGAGCTGCTATGCCTGCCTTGCCAAAGCTTATTTCCATGTCGACGTCCGGGGTAAATGCCAACGGCCCCGCCTTTGCATATTCCGCAGCAGGCAATGGTCGCTATGTGGTCTTTGCAAGTGACTCGACAAATCTGACGCCTCAGGATGGAGTCGGGCAGAATATCTTTTTGCGCGATACCGCAACCGGCCGCACTTTCAATGTTGATGTCAGTTCAAACGGGGCAATAGCAGACTACAGTGCCTGGCCCGGCAGTGCGCTTCAGAACCCTGACAACCCAACGGAGGTTGCCTTCACCACGAATGGCTTTGGTGAGGGCTTCAATCTCTATATCCGCGATGTCAATCTCGGCACAACGCGAGTGATTGCAAAAGACATCAGCACCGTGGACTATCCCTTCTCTCAGGATGTGAAATGGCATTTGAGCCAGTTTGGATATTCCAATGACGGCAGTCATATTGCCTATGCCAGTGCCAACAGCACTACTGTTGCCAACGACACCAATCGTGTCACGGATATTTTCGTTGAAGAACTCGCAACTGGCGATGTCGAGCGTATTTCTGTTGCCGCAGACGGGACCGAGGCCAACGGATCGTCCTACAATCCCATTTTCTCGCCCGATGGCACCAAAGTCGCCTTTTGGAGCAATGCCAACAATCTAAGCCCGACCGACACCAATTTCTCATCCGATGTCTATATCAAAGACCTCAATACCGGTGATGTGACGCTGGTCAGCAAGGCCCTGAATGGCGGCGCTGCGAATGGCGCTTCCGTATCTGTGGGCGGTTTTTCCTCAGATGGGCGGTATCTGCTGTTTGAGAGCGCTGCCAGCAATCTGGTCGCCAATGACAGGAACAACGACATTGATGTTTTCGCCTATGACATGCTTACCGGCGATACGATCCGCGTGTCTGAGCGATCAGATGGAGTGGAATCCAATGGCGATGATCTGTTTGCGCGTTTCATTCCGGGAACGCATATCGTCGAGTTCACGACCTCTTCAAACAATCTCCTTGCCGATGATGTCAATATGCGTCCCGACGTCGTCTATACCCGCCTTGGCTCGGGAGAGTTTGAAACGCTTGACTTTACAGGCCCCGTTCATCCCAACAAAGGCATAACGGGCATCAGCTATTCTGCTGACGGAAACTATGCCTATCTTGTGACCAACTCGGCGAATCTGGTCCCCAAAGACAAGGATACGGTGGAGAGCATTGTGCGCGTGCCGATGTCCCAAATTCTCAAGACGTTGCAGCATGAGGGCACATTCAGGGCGGATTCCCTTTGGGGGGATGACAAGAGCAATTACATGATCGGCAAGAATGGCAATGATCAGATACATGGCGGTGCTGGCGACGACTATATTCAAGGGGACAGTGGCAATGACACGCTCGTTGGTGAGAGGGGCGCTGACTATTTGCTAGGTGGAACGGGGTCAGATGAGCTCTTTGGCCGCCAGGGAAACGACTATCTTGATGGCGGCCTTGGCGAAGACAAGATGCATGGTAATTTGGGGAACGACACCTATGTCGTCAATGACACTCAGGACAAGGTCTTTGAATATGTTGGTCAGGGCACGGATCTCATCATCAGCTCTGCGAGCTACATATTGAGAGACAACAGCCAACATGTTGAAAATCTAACCCTCACAGGCCTCGCGTTCATGGGCGTGGGCAATATGCAGAACAATGTCATCAAAGGCACAATGGCGCAGAATATGCTGAATGGCCTTTATGGGCATGACACGCTGCTGGGCTTCGCTGGTAATGACTCCCTTTTGGGTGGCTATGGAAATGATCGTCTTTATGGGCACAATGGAAATGACTATCTCAACGGAGACGTTGGCTGGGATAAGCTGTTTGGTGGCAATGGTGACGACACTTTGGTGGGGGGAAATGGCAATGATTTCGCCCGTGGAGGCAATGGCGATGACACCCTGTTAGGGGGCGATGGCGACGACATTATACATGGCGATAATGGTCACGATACCTTGCGTGGTAATTTCGGCGATGACAAACTCTACGCTGGTGTCGGTGCTGATCGCATCGTCGGTGGTTTGGGAAGCGACGTGATGTTTGCCGGAAATGACAGCGGCAAGGATACCTTTGTTTTCATAACTGCCGAAGACAGTCCCTCCGGACCAGATCACGACGTCATCTTCCTCTTCGATAGCGGCGAGGATGTGATCGATCTGGCTCAGATAGATGCCAATGAAAATCTGGATGGCAATCGGTCATTTAATTTCGCTGGCATGCAGGCTGAAGCAAATTCAATCTGGTATGAAACAAACAATGGCGACGCCACGCTCTATGCTGATACGGATGGAGATGCTGTTGCGGATTTCGAAGTGGAATTGCGTGACGTGACCCATCTCTCCTTTGGAGATTTCATCCTCTAGGGGATGCGCATTGCAGACAGTCATAATTATCAAAACAGGGCACCGCTGGGATGCCCTGTTTTCGTTTGCATGTGCATAGGGGAGGGGGATCAGGCCGCCCGGACCTGATCAATGAATTTGTCCACCTCGGCCTTGAGCATCTCGGACTGCTCGGCCAACTCGCCAGACGAAGCGAGCACTTGACTGGAAGCGCTTCCAGCTTCCTGCGAGGCTTTGTTGACGGAGTCGATATTCTCGTTGACCAGCTCCGTGCCCTTCGCTGCCTGATGGATGTTGCTGGAAACCTCGCTGATAGCGACATTCTGCTCTTCCATCGCCGCAGCAATAGCCGTCGAAATCTCGTTGAGATGCTGGATGACGTGGCTGACTTCTTCCATGGAAGCGGACGACTGTTCGGTGGCCGATTGAACCTCTGCAATCTGCTTGGCGATTTCATCGGTCGCCTTGGCGGTTTGCCCTGCCAAGGCTTTCACCTCTCCGGCCACAACCGCGAACCCTTTGCCAGCTTCACCGGCCCGAGCCGACTCGATGGTTGCATTGAGGGCAAGCAGATTGGTCTGTTCCGCAATCGTGGAGATCATTTCAACCACTTTGCCGATGTTGCTCGCGGTTTCAGAAAGCACAGCCATCTGTTCGTTGGTCGAGCTGACCTTGTTGACCGCGTCGTTTGCTGAGCGGGAGGCCGTGGCCACCTGATGAGCAATTTCGGCGATGGTGCTGGTCATTTCTTCGGTGGCTGTTGCGATCGTCTGAACGCTGGCTGTCGTCTGCTGAGATGCCGAGGCTGCCTGCGTGGCCTGCTGCAAGGTCAGTTCACTCACGCTGGTCATGGATTTGGCGCTGGCATTGAGTTCAACCGAGTTGGAAGAAACTGCCTGAACGATGGAGCCGACTTGACGCTCGAACTCATCCGCCATCTGCATCATGATCTGGCGTTTCTCTTCTTCGGCCTTTCGCTTGTTCTCCTGCTGCTCGGCTTCCAGTGTTCTGGCCTTTACGATATTCTGCTTGAATATCTCGACTGTATGGGCCATGTCGCCCAACTCGTCTTTTCTGCTCTGGCCGGGGATGCCGGTATCCACATTGCCGTCTGCGAGACGCTGCATGGACCGTGTCAGTGCATTGACAGGTGAGGTAATGCCACGTGCGATGATGAAGGCGCCAGCCAGGGCTATCACCAAGGCTATGACAGCAATCGTGATCAGGCCGCTCTCAGCACTGGAGAGGCTGGCGTAAACCTGTTCACGCATCGTTGTTTCATCTCGATCTGCGGAAACTGATGTCGCCTCAGCTGCGCTGAATATGGTGTCTGTGCTTGTATTCAGTTTGCCATCCAGAATGGTATTGCGCTCAAGGATCACATTGGTCAGCTCCTTGGTCGCTGCCTGATAATCCTTTGCAAGAGTGGCGGTTTTCTCTTGAAGAGCCTGCCTTTGAGGATTTAGGAGAGAAGCGTGCAACTCGGACAAAGCCTTGTTGAGAGCCTGCAACTCGCTTGTCGTGCGCTGTGCGGCTTCATCGCTGTTGTCATCAAGGAATTTCATCACATAAAGACGTGCAAGCAGCAGATGCTCCTGCGCAATTCCGGCAAAACTCGCCGACTCATAGTCACCCGCAGAGAAGGCGCCTGAACGAATGCTGGTCAGGTTTTCCTGCATTGCGAGCCCTTTCGCGCCAAGTTCCTTGTAGACCAGTATATTGCGGCGGTCGATGAGATTGGCAACCTCGTCAAATCCGGATTTATAGTCTTTGAGCGCCTTCGCGATCTGGTCAAGATGGCGGGCTCTTTCCGGATGCTCAATGGTAGATTGCGCCTGTTCCATCAGTGCGCTGACATCTTTATATTGCTTAAGAAAAGCGGCCTTTTCGTCATCTGCAGATGTTCGGAAATAGTTCCGTTGTGCTAGCTGAGTCTTTACGACCTCTGCGCTCAGGCTATCTATAAGTTTGGTGTCCTTGGCCATGTCTCCATAGGCATCAAACTGAACAATCTGATCTCTGAATGCCAGGATCCCCATAATCGACAGGGTGACTATCAAGGCAATCTGGACAAGAAAACCACCATAGATCCGTTGCCCGATCTTGAATCGAGATAAAATATCTCTCGCACCAGTTGAATCAGTCTTACTATCTAAGTTTTGCGAGTTTCGTTGCTGATACTCACTCATGATCGCTATATCCTGTTTGGGATGTAATATCTTGTCGCTATCCAGAAATACCGACGTCTCCTTAAGTTAAAAGTTGATTATCATGGTTAACAAAGGATTTAATTTCATGGATGTACAATATGATTCATGTAAATTCAGGGTTGAAATGAGTGTTGGTTGTGGAATTTGTGTTGTTTTATCTAGGGTATTGTTTTGTATTGAGTAAAACAATATTGTCAGTTTACGGAGAATATGCCCTTTTTGTCATGTTCGTTGCCTGATGCGGGCGACGCTGTCGGCATCAAGGGTGAAAGGTGAGGGCAGTTTCGGCGAGGCGATGGAGCGGGCACGACAGAGCCAACAATGAGAGCATTTTCATTGAAATTCTTCCTGTCAGCCCTTATGCCTATGGGAAAAATCTATAGCCTTCCAATAAAAGCTCTCCCCCTTCAGCCATTTAAAGATGATTTGCAGGTCATTGCATGAGGGAGGTTAGAAAAACCGTCAGGAACCCTCCATGTCCGATCCCAAAAAGCGACGCCCGCTCCGCTCCGAACTCTGGTTCAATGATCTGTCAAATCCCGAAATGACGGCTATCTATCTGGAGCATTATCCAAATTACGGTTTGACGCTGGACGAGTTGCAATCGGGCAAACCGATCATTGGCATTGCCCAGACCGGATCAGACCTGTCGCCCTGCAATCGACACCATCTGGAGCTGACCAAGCGCGTGCGAGAGGGCATTCGCTCCGCTGGTGGGATTGCTATGGAGATCCCGGTACACCCCATACAAGAAACCGGCAAACGGCCCACAGCCATGCTGGATAGAAACCTTGCCTATCTTGGGCTGGTCGAAGCCTTGCATGGTTACCCGATTGATGGCGTGGTGCTCAATATTGGTTGCGACAAGACGACGCCCGCTCTGTTGATGGCAGCCGCAACGGTCAATATTCCCGCGCTGGCTCTCTCTGTGGGCCCCATGCTCAATGGCTGGTACAAGGGCAAGCGCTCTGGCTCGGGCTCGATCATCTGGCAAGCGCGTCAGCAATTTGCAGCAGGGGAAATCGACGCCAAGGAATTTCTCAAAATGGCAGCCTCTTCATCGCCCTCGGTTGGTTATTGCAACACCATGGGCACTGCCTCTACTATGAACTCCCTAGCTGAGGTGCTCGGAATGCAGCTGCCCGGCTCAGCTTCCATTCCCGCTCCCTATAGTGAGCGCGCGCGGATTTCCTACAAGGTGGGGGAACGCATCGTCGGTATGGTGCATGAAGATCTGAAGCCATCGGACATCATGACCCGAGAGGCTTTCGAAAACGCGATTGTCGTTTGCTCGGCACTGGGGGGCTCGACCAATGCGCCGATCCACATGAATGCCGTAGCGCGCCATCTCGGCGTGGAATTGACGAATAAGGATTGGGACGCCATAGGGTATGAGGTTCCGCTGTTGGCCAATATTCAACCGGCGGGGCCCTATCTCAGTGAGGATTTTTATCGGGCAGGGGGGCTGCCTGCCGTCATCGGGGAATTGCTGCGTTCTGGCCTCATCCCCCATCCTGATGTGATGACGGCCTCTGGCGAGTCTTTCGCGGCACTCTATCGCGATTGCCAGATCGAAGACCGTGATGTCATTCACCCGCTGAGCGATCCCCTGACTGCCAAGGCAGGGTTTGTGTCACTGGGCGGCAATCTTTTTGACGATGCCATCATGAAGACATCCGGTATCAGCGAGGAGTTCCGCTCTCGTTATTTGAGCAATCCCGAAGACCCGAATGCTTTTGAAGGCCCGGTCTTCGTCTTTGATGGACCGGAAGACTTTCACAAAAGAATCGATGATCCATCACTTGCTATTACACCCGAAAGCCTGCTGGTGATGCGCGGAGCAGGGCCCATTGGTTTTCCTGGCGGGGCGGAAGTGGTCAATATGCGCCCGCCATCCTACCTGATCAAGCAGGGTGTCCATGACATGCCCTGCATCGGCGATGGGCGACAGTCGGGCACATCCGGTGCTGCCTCTATCCTCAATGCGTCTCCCGAGGCGGCGGCAGGGGGAAATCTCGCCATCATCAGAGACGGGGATCGCCTGCGCATTGATCTTGATGCCAGACGTGTGACACTCCTGCTGTCTGAGGAAGAGATTGCTAAGAGACGGGATGCCTTGTTGGCAAGCGGTGGTCCGAACAATCCGCAAAGCCAGACGCCATGGCAGGAGATGTTCCGCAAGTCCGTTCGCCCGTTTGCAGAAGGGATGATTATTGAGGGCGCCGATAGCTATCTTGACGTTGGCAACACGACAGTTCCGCGCCACAGCCACTAGATACGCGACAAGGCCAATACCCCCTATTGCATGAAGCATGGTGGTGGTTGGGCTTAAGCATGGAAACACGGACACTGGGAAGCAAGAAAAGTGTCCGTGTGCCTGCGTCTCCTAGACATCGAATGTGATATTCTTGTGCCCCAGATAATTGACGACCGCACCAGCTGCAATGCCTGTGGCGTGGGCAAAGCCCTCGATCACAATTGTGGGAAGCGGTAGTCCGCCCAACACCCAGTTAAGCGCATAGGCGACAATGATCGTAACCAGTCCGCCTGCGATATTGACCAGAATGAAATCGCGAATTTCAAGAAACACAGAGCGGCTGCGCGGCGAAACGAATGCCCAGTAACGATAGATGATAAACCCGTAGATCATGCCCACCACGAGCGCCAGACAGACCGCTAATAGATAGGGAAGATACAGGCTGAATAAAAAGCGTATGCCCCAGTTGAGAAGGGCAGCACTGCCTCCGGCCACAAGAAACCGTACCCGCATATCCAGCGTCAATTTTGCAACGACCATCATGTGATTCCTATCCATGCTGCCGCGAAGCAGGTGACCATTCCGCCTCCAAGGGCCAGACTCATCCGGTCTCTTATGGCAAAGGCAACGGGGTCATCCTTCATCAGTCCCCTCTGACACATTAGCCAGATGCGCGAAATGAACAGAAACAGGAAGATCGGAAACCCCCATAGCCATGTGATGTCGCCATAAAAGGTCTGTGTGAAGGCATCGTCAATAATATAGAGCACCAGAATAAGTACGGCGCAGATGCCTGTGGCAACTCCATTCGCAAGAATAAGCGGCAGGTCAAGGGTCTGGTAGCCCCGTCCGCGCACTTCGTCTCCTCCGCGCAAGAGAACGCCGGATACTTCCGTATGGCGCTTGGCGAAGCTGAGCGAGCCAAACAGAAACATGGAAAAGACCAGAAGCCACGGTGAGGCAATGGTTCCCGCAGCAGCAATCCCCAGCCCCAGTCGCAGGGTAAAAAGGCTCGCCAACGTGAAGCCATCAATGATGGGATAGCGCTTTAAGCCAAAGGAATAGGCCAGCGTGGCCGCGATGTAGGTGATAACAATGAGCAGGGCGCTCTTGCCCGCCAGCAGTGACAAGGCGAGACCGAGAAGTAAAATTACAGGTACAGACAGGATACCGATCCTTATGGGCAGATCACCACTGGCGAGCGGCCGCTTATTTTTGGACCAGTGTCGCCGGTCGTCTGACAAATCGAGCAGGTCATTGACGAGATACGTGGCCGACGCAACAAGATTGATGCCCCAGAAAGCAACAAATGCTGCCATGATCGCCTGCGCGTCTCCAAGTTTGCCCGCAAGAAACAGCGGAACGAAAACCAGCCCGTTTTTGGCCCATTGATGGGGCCTGATCGCCTTGATGAAGGGCTTCCATAGGGAATGGCGCGGCAAGATCTTTTCGATTGTCGTGTGCTTCTGGGCGGCTGATACCACTTGCCTTGGCGCTTCCACAACAACAGCGGCCTTTGCGCCCTTCCATACGGAAAGATCGGCCATTGCATCGCCGGCATAGGCAAAGCCTTGAGGGAAGCGCTCTTGCAGGACACGCGCCTTTTGAGGACCTTTGAGATTGGTCTGGTCATCACTGGCGATGACCTCGCGTATGTTGGGCAGGCGGGCGGCAACTTGTTTGGCAACACTCACATTGGCCGCTGTTGCCACATAGATGGGACGCCCTCTTTCGCCCTGCTCGGCCACATAGGAAAGCAGGGCCTGATTGAGCGGCAGGGACTGGATGTCGATATCCGTTTCGTTTGCCAGTTTATGCTTCAAGAGCGCACGCCCCTTGAGCATCCACCAGATGATCAGAAAAATATCCCATGGACGCTTCTTGAGAAAGACCAGCATGGCTTCCAGAAGCATGTCGCTGCGCACAACGGTGCCGTCCAGATCCAGAACGAGAGGAAGCGCCAATTTGGTCTGCTCACTCGGCATCTTGTCCTTCATCGGCTATTCCCCTCTCCGAGCATAGAAATCCCAGCAGCTATTCAGATGCGTTTTTTTGAAATCCTGTTCCAGAGCCGCCAGATAATAAGGCGTGATATTCATATCGGTAACATTGCAAAGATCGGCAAAAACCCCGTCGGCGCTTGCCAGATAGGCGCGGGCCTCCTCAATAGAGGGCTCTGGAAGGGTTCGTCCTATATCCATAACCAGTGTGGTATGTTTGGCTGGCGTCAGGCCGAGCAAGCGACCGAACGGATCGGAAAAGGCGATCGTGGTCGTGCTTTGTACCGTGTCCCCAAGCCCCTTTTCCCTGAATATCCGGGCGGCATCCAGAATGGCGTAAAGCTGAGCCAGATTGACTGCCGGAGCATTGGATGTCGGGTCATATGTAAGGAAAAAGCGATCGGTCTGAAGGGCGCGGATGCGATCTCTTTGCTGCTCAATCAATTGTCCGAAAAACTGGCCCCCCTCATCGGTCGGTAAGGGAACGCGCGTTCCGGGAATCAAGACATCCAGTTTTTGCTCGATGGCAGGTTGTTTTTCTCTTACAAGCACCTTCATGCCGCGATGAACAACCATGTCGGCAACGGGAAACAGCGTCGCTGCCAGCAGAAGCGCCGAGGTCACCTTATGGCGCTCCCAGGCTGCCGCTCCAAACAGGCACGCAATCCCGGCGATCAGCCCCAACCCTCCCGTATTCTGGCTCTCTGCCATGAAGGCAGCTGCCATGAGCAGCACAGTATCAATGGCATAAGCCTCATCGGTAATGATGGCAGACCAGCGAAAAGCGCGTCCCTTGCGAAAGACCAAGAGGCGTGCGAGCGCGGCCAAACCAATAAAGGCAACGATGCTACCCGCCAGCCAATAGGTGAAAGCGGTATAGAATAGCTTGTAAACGGCTCCGCCCTGATTGACTGAAAGCATGGAGTGAATATCGTTGATATAGGACGAGATGAAGCCGCTCTGTAATTCCAGCCCAAGCAGCAGAGACCAAAACAGGCATATTCCGCCAAGGATGATCGTCCATCGGCTGCGCCCCAGAATAACGGACGCGAGCAGTATGCCGCAGACCACCAGAAAAGCGGTAATTTTCAAGAAGAACAGCAGGCCGAGCAGGTAGGCCAGCAGAATGGCATCAAACCGCGATTTGGGTAGCATATACCAGAGCCCGGCCAAAAGGAGCAGGGCGGTTGCGAAGCGGTTATAGGTGGCAAAATAGCTGATTTCAGAAAGATGGGTCTGGTCCAGTGTCATGGGAACCAGTGTGATCAGCGCCAACAACAGCAAGGCGCATCCGAACTCTGTATGGGATCTGAAACGGGGTACGAGCGCCATGAAGACAGGCAGAAGCACCAGCCATGTCATGATGTGCAAGGAGACAAAGGCGTTGCTGTGGGGAAACAGCGCTTCTCCCCACTTGGCCAAATAAAGCGTCAGTGAACCGATTGGTGAAAAGAAATCGATATGGGGCACCTGTCCCAGAGATATCCTGTAAGCGCCATCCTGAACAAAAATAAAGTCAAAAATCGCTCGGCCATAGGGTGCTCGCTGTAAAAACAGATAGCCGCACACCACGAGCAAAAGTGAAAAGGCCAGAAAAATAACCTGGCGAGGTAATATGTTCTGCATGAGAAAACCGCAACACTAATATTCAACTCTGGCTAAATCTACACTCCAAGATTTAACACTTGGTTGTGTGTTCAATTTTCTCACACTTTACCGATTAGTGCCTCACATAAGCTCGGTTTGGTCTATCGGTCTGAAACTATGGTGAAATACGCATCTGGTGCGGGTAGAGTGCGAAATCCATTGGGACGATCTGCCACAGATTGCTGGCAGAAAGACAGGCAGACATATCTGTGTGTGGAAGAAATGGTGCCGCATAAACACCAAGCCAGTGCATGGCATCCATGGATTTTAAAAATGGAGAAGAAACGACCTCATCAGCCTCAATATCAGAAGCGGGAAAAGACATCGCTTTGAGGAAGAGAATTGGCTGGGGTGGTAGGATTCGAACCTACGATACACGATACCAAAAACCGATGCCTTACCACTTGGCCACACCCCAGCAAGCCCGAATAATTGCTCCGGCTTAGAGTAGGCTTTCTATACAGAAGGCCGATGGGTCGTGCAATGCTTTAAACCAAATTTTTCACAAGTGAGGGCCATCTTTCATAAATCGGCTTGGTGTCCGCTCTTCGTCTTGGCGGAAAAGGGGCTCTAAGGACAGAAAAAGCAGCCGATCTGATATCCGACGTGGAAATCTTTCAAAGAGTTTAGAAATTTGTCTTTTATGCTCTTGCCATACCGCGATGGGGAGGCTATAAGCGCCTCCACCAGAGGTACGGAGCGTAGCGCAGCCTGGTAGCGCATCTGGTTTGGGACCAGAGGGTCGGAGGTTCGAATCCTCTCGCTCCGACCATTTATTCTTATTTCCTCAATAGTTATAGATGGTCGTCACCCATGAAGCGCAGGATGATTCCTTGCGCCTTAACCGGTTTTCATGAGTTTCTTTTTGATATCGGAATGCCGTGCCCGTAGGCCTTAATCCAGCGTCAGATTGTCATCGAACACAGACTTGTTTGCCATATATTCAGGCTCGATGTGAATCGTCACCACGGCGTGAGGCATTTCTTTTTGCAGGGCATTTTCGATTCTGTCACAAATGGCGTGGGCGTCATAGACGCTCATCTGGCTGGGGACCACCAGATGAAACTCCACAAATATCACTCGGCCAGCATGGCGCGTGCGGATATCATGCGCTTCGATTGCTCCGTCCGCATTGGCCATGATGGATGTGCGCAGCTGCAACAGCTCCTCAGGATCAATCGCTTCATCCATCAGACCGCTTAATGACCCCTTGATCAACTCCCATCCTGTCCAGAGAATGGAAACGCCGACAAACATGGCGAGCAACGGATCAAGCCACACGAGCCCAGTGAGCTTGGCAAGCGTGACACCGGCGATGACACCGATGGAGGTAACAACATCCGTAAAGAGATGCCTGCCGTCCGCCACAAGGGCAGGGGAGCGCAGCCTTTTGCCGATGCGCACCAATGTAAAGGCCCAGCCGGCATTGAGGACACCACCTAGGCCGTTGAGCACTAGTCCGATAGTCGGTACCGACAAATCCCGGGGATGAGTGAAGACCTCATAGGCTTCCATGAAAATGGCAACCGCAGCCAGCACCACCAATACCCCTTCAGCCACCGCCGAGAGATATTCTGCCTTATGGTGGCCGAACTGGTGATTATGGTCAGCTGGCTTTTCACCAAGCCAGAGGGCAATCAGAACCGCAAAGGCGGCCGCCAAATTGATCAGGGTTTCCAGCGCATCAGAATAGAGCCCGACCGAGTTGGTCATGGCATAGGCTGCATATTTCAGCGCCAATACCACCAAGGCAACCAAAACAGACCCGATTGCCAACTGCTTGGAAGACAATTTGCTTACCGGCTTTTTCAGGGATGCTGGATCAATCATGGCTTGTCAGACGAGTCCATTTAGTGTGTTTTTGATAGATGCTGCCCAATCCGTAGGTCTGTCAAGCAGATCGGAGGCGGGTAGTGGGCTTCTCGCATAGGCCTAAGGTGATTCCCATATGTGAAATTGTCCTAACGGCTTTGCCGTGTATAACTGTCTTTGCCTGTTGGTGAGCAGTTCGGGGAAATTGTAATGATACGCCGACAGTCCTAATGTTAGGCAAACTCTCCTTGAGTGCCGATAATAAAGTGTTCGTCTCCTGCCGCGGGGGCCTCGCGTCGATCAACGCTCCAAAGGGTTTCATCGGTTTCCATCATTGAAAAGATTAGAAGAAAAAGAAAGGGCTCTTCATGTCTCGCATCGTCTATGTCAATGGAGAATATCTGCCAGAAGAAGAGGCCAAGATCTCGATTTTTGATCGTGGCTTTCTGTTTGCTGACGGTGTTTATGAGGTTTCGACCATCCTTGATGGCAAGCTGGTCGACAATGCAGGACATCTTGCGCGCCTGCAGCGATCGCTCGCAGAGCTCGATATTCCGGCTCCTTGCTCGATGGAAGAGATCGAAACAATCCAGCACACGCTGATCGAGCGCAACGCCATTGCGGCGGGCAGCATCTATCTGCAGGTGACCCGCGGTGCTGAAGATCGCAATTTCCTCTGGTCCGAGGGCCTGAAGCCATCGCTTATCATGTTTACTCAGTCGCGTGGCGCCAAGATGGACAAAGTGGCCGAGAAGGGCCTCGATGTGATCTCGCAGCCGGATATCCGCTGGCAGCGCCGCGACATCAAGACCGTTGCGCTTTTGCCTGCTTCACTGGCCAAGCGCAAGGCTATTGCTGAAGGCGCCAATGATGCATGGCTTGTTGAAGATGGCATGATTACTGAAGGTACCTCCAATAACGCCCATATCATCACCAAGGATGGCAAGCTGGTGACCCGCGCCCTGTCCAACAAGATCTTGCACGGCATCACGCGCAAGGCGGTGCTCGCCTTGGCCAAGGAAGCCGGGCTGACGGTTGAAGAACGCAGCTTCTCCCCTGATGAGGTCAAGAATGCTGCAGAGGCATTCGTTACCTCAGCAACCATGTTTGTCACGCCTGTCGTCTCCTTTGACGGCGTAAAGATTGGTGACGGAAAACCCGGCCCCCACACCACGCGCTTGCGCGATCTTTATGTCTCGTTTGCCAAAAAGAGCCTGAGCTAAAAATCATTGCCCCTTGAATGTTGACGGCTTTAACCCCATTTCATCGGAGCAACTTTGATGCATGGAGAAAAGGTCCGCATTATGGGAAATCTCGATAAACCGTCTTTCGAGCCGGTCATGAGCTTGCTCGTCGGCCTGATGATCGTAGCTGCAATGGTGCTGGTCTGGCTTCTTTGATGGGGGTAGACGTCAAAAATCAGACCCTTTTACAAGATTGGACATCCCGGCGCGCTCCGGGATGATCTTTTTAAGAGGAATTGGCTATGACCGATAAAGCGACACCAGAGAATGCCGCCGTGGAGCATGTCTATTTGAAAGACCGCATGCGCGGATATCGGGGATGGCTCAAGATCGTCGTTTATACGCTTTCCGGCATTGTCATGTTGTCCATGTTTGCCAGTAACCTGCTTCAAAGCTTCTAAAGGCGATCGGCCGGATTAGCCATTTTTGATTGAATTCTTATAGTCCAATGAGAGCCGGCAGCGCCTGTCTGGATACGCTCAAACATTTTCACGAGGCCATTATGACTGCCAAGCAAAGAAAACGGCCATGGAAACGTTGGTTAAGCCCGTCTCTCATTGCGCTTTGCGTTCTGGTCGGGCTGGCAAGCCAATCAGGCTTCTGGCCTGGTTTGGGCTGACATTAGGCTTTTGCATCCAGATAATGCGCAATGCCTTTGGCTGCACGGAAGCCTTGTGAGAAGCAGCCTGTGAGCAGATACCCTCCGGTTGGGGCTTCCCAATCCAACATCTCTCCGGCAATAAACAATCCTGGCGCTCTTTTCACCATCATCCTGTCATCCAACTCTTCAAGCAACACGCCGCCAGCAGTGCTTATTGCCTCAGCGATGGGGCGAGGGGCCGTTACCCTGAGGGACAGATTTTTGATGGCGTTTGAGAGCTGATCAACATCATTCATTACGGATTTGTCCGTCAGAGCCTTAAGCAGTGCGGCCTGCACGCCCTGAAGCTTGAGGCTGCGCCGCAGATGGTTCGAGAATGATTGTTTGCCGCGCGGACGACAAAGGCGCTCTTTGACTTGCGCAAGCGTCAGATTGGGGCGCAGGTCGATGTTCAAGGTGACGCTGCCGCCTTTCTCCAGAGCATCGCGTATAAGGGCAGAGAGTGCATAGACAGGCCCTCCTTCGATGCCGCAATGAGCAATGTCCGATTCTCTGGTTTCAGGAGTATTTCCGGCGGCATGCTGCGACAGCACGAAGTCGCCGCTGACGGATCTTTCCCCGAACGAAAGGCGCACCGATTTAACGGGGGTGCCAGCCCATTCCTTGCCGAAGCTTTCGGGAAGCTCGACATCAAAGCCGCAATTGGAAGGGCGATAGGGCGCACATGCGATGCCCTGAGCGATGAGGGGCGTCAAGAAGGCGCCATCTGTTCCAAGGCGTGGCCAGCTGGGGCCTCCAAGAGCCAGAAGGCAGGCATCCGCTTCAAAGCACTGTTCCCCCTGCTCGGTGTGGAACAGCAATGCACCGGCCTCGTTCCAGCCAATCCAGCGGTGCTTCGTTGCCAAGGTTGCGCCGCGGTCTTCAAGGCGTTTCATCAAGGCGCGAAGAAGGGGAGAGGCTTTCATGACTTTGGGAAAAATCCGCCCCGTCGAGCCGATGAAATGAGGCTGCCCCAACATCTCCATCCAGTCGAGAATGGCCTTGGTTCCAAATTCCTCTAGCATGGGCTGCATCCAGTCAGTCGCCTTGCCATAATGCTTGGCAAAGGCGTCGGGATTGGCAAGGCCTGACCGATGAGAGATGTTGAGACCGGTCTTGCCCGCCATCAGGATCTTGCGCGCCGGGCTCGGCATCGCATCAAACAGATGGATGGACAAATCAGGGCGCAGCGTCGAGAGCCTGTCTGCTGCCATCAGGCCAGAAGCCCCCGCACCAATGATCGCGACCGTCTTCTTTTTCTCTTGCATGTGCCCGTTTCCTCTTTTTTTGATCCATCAGACCTATAGCCGTCCAAGCACAATGGCTAGGGGCTTTTGTGGGTCATACAGAAAAAGGCCTCGAAACCCTGTTTCGAGGCCAGTTGGGACAGCAGTGTGAGTGGGCCGTCCGGGCTCAAGTTCGATTGGTCTCCCTGAACATGGTGCGTGTGTCTTTTCCTCCGCTGTGATTGACTGGGAACCATGCTCCAGACGCCTTGAGGGACCTGTGGCGTCTTTTACCTCCGGGAGTGAGAGGTCGCAGCGAGGCTGCGTAAATCTGTCAAATAACGTGCTCTATTGGCTTCCGCGAAGTCGGAAACCGGCCACTGGGCGCTGCGTTCTCGGCTCGGGGGCTCCAGCCACCCGTTGCCAGATCGTGGGATTGCCCACGGCCTGCCGCTTGTTCCAGCGATAGGGCACATCCTGCCATGGCAGGATTGTGGGATTCAGATTATCCAGCACAAACTCACCGCGGTCTGTTCTGACCACCAGCACAGCATGATAGGTGCCGTCATTCAAAAAGGCGGTTGTGAGCAATAGTGCATCAGATGGCCAGCCTTTTCTAAGCAATTCCTGTTGCTTGGTCAGCGCGTAATCCTCGCAGTCGCCTTCTGTTACATAGGCCGACCACTCATCAATTTGTCCGTCTGCACGGGCCTTGATGCTCTTGTTGATCGAGGCATTCACTTCAAGCAGCTGGTTCCAGCTTTCCTGAGACAACGCTACTGTGCCTTGCCCATAGCGATTGCACGCAGCGGGATTGTTTGCGCAGTAATAGACATGTCCGGCAGGAGGGCTCGTGCGTTCTGTCATACGCATTGTTCCGGCGGCAGCAAAGGCGTTGTTCGGTACGAGCACGGCGACCAAGCCGGCTGACGCTACGCCTGCCAACAGACTTCTTCTTGCAAAGCTTGTCAGTTGTGAATGCCGAAACAAGGTAACCCCCTAAGTGAACAACGCCTAACAAGCCTAGCGAGGGCTTTTAAAGAAGGCGTGAGAAATTATGGGGGATTTCAAATCAATTATAAACGAAAAATTAACCTTGATTCGACGGTTTTATACGATTCGTTTTTGTGAGCCGTGTCGAGTAAAGGGAAATGGCCGAAGGCCTGATTATGAAGCCCTTTTCAGGGTGTTGTTCTATTCTGTAAAGCCTTGGGAAACTATATTTCGTAGTAAACACAAATATTTGACCGAAATAAAGGCAATGAAAAATATGATGATAATTCAGTGCTTTTGTCGCCAGCCTTACCAAAATCAATCAAGGCTCGTAAAAATTGATAGGGATTTTTAGAAAGGCTGGAAACGACTCATAAACGGTCGTGGTGAAGGTGAGCCGTTGCGGAGCCGAGAATGAGTGATAATGTCTAAAAGTGCATGGCAGTGCGTCAATCGCCTTGCCAAGGAGTTTCATCTTTGTGCGCACGGCAGGGAAGCAGGTGCCGCAGAAGCCAGAGAATGGTCATTGCGGGCACGATTAGTAGGAAGCGTTCACTATTGGCTTCGAAATGCAGGCTGCTGAATTCACCATGGCTCCCCAGCAGCGACAGCGTCTCCCAGAAAAAGGTGACGGTGAAGAGCAATCCCAACAGTGCTTTCGTGGAAACCGTGAATCTCATTGTCTTATGCCTGCTTCTCGCGGCCCGATCTCCAAGGCGCCATCTGGGAGCCAGTCGGGCTATATAAGAAGACTATCACATCCTACTTTCGCTTCGTTTAAAGGCATGGATAAAATTCTAAAGATGCTGCGTCGCTTTTAAACCGACGGGAAGAGGCTTGAAGCTGCGCACTATCGGCGAGTTTTGAATCAGAGTCTCAAGTACTTGAATCACTATCTGAAGCTGCTTGAATCTTTTTGTGAAGGAGGGCGAATCCCTTTGTTAGAAACTATGCCTAAGCGTCTGAAGAGACTCACTCTATCAGGGATTTAAAGTGACACCTTCGCGGTTGAACTTCAGCTTCTAGAAGGCTTGTCATAAAAAAAGAGCGATGGTCGAAACCACCGCTCCTGATCGAACCGGGAAGGTCATAAAGGGCGGGCGAGATGCGTAGCTGACCACATCACACCAAGCCTTGAGGCGATCTATTCGCAAAGATCGACCTTCATGTCCCAGTTCTTGATTTTCATCGTGCCGTTCTGGGCGAGGTTCAGCTGCATCTTGAAGACACGATCCCACAACTGAGGCTCGTGGCCCACGCCGCGGCGGATACAGTCTTTCTCGGCCATGTCGAAATACTCGTTCATGATGTCCTTGTAATCCGGATGGACGCAGTTGTTGATGATGCAATGCGCACGATCACGAGGAGCCAGACCACGCAAGTCAGCAAGACCCTGCTCGGTTACCACAACGTCGAGGTCATGCTCGGTGTGGTCGATATGCTGGGCGTGCGGAACAACGCAGCAGATACCGGTCGGGTCGGTTTTGGACGGACGAACCGAGGGCGTATGCATGATCTTCAGGAAGCCGGAGCGCAAGAAGTCACCCGACCCGCCGATGCCGTTCACAATGCGGGTACCGCTGATCAAGGTCGAGTTGGCATGGCCATACATGTCGATTTCGATCGGCGTGTTCATCGCAATTACACCGAGGCGGCGAGCCACTTCGGGGTTGTTGGAGATGGACAACGGACGCAGGATGATCTTGTCTTGATAGAATTCACGGCGCTCGATGAAACGCGGCATGCCATGATCCTGAGACAGCGACAGTGAGCAGGAGGAGGCATAGTCAAGACGTCCTGAGTCGAACAGATCAAGCATGCCGTCCTGTAGCACCTCTGTGTAAACGCTGAGGTTATAGAAAGGACCATCAGCCAGCCCGCCAACAACGGCGTTGGCGATGGAGCCGACACCAGACTGCAGTGGCAGCAGATTTTCTGGCAGACGATGATGCTTCACTTCGTTCTTGAAGAAGTCGAGCAGGTAGTTGGCAATTGCTACGGAGCCTTCGTCCGGATCGGCCAGAGCACGGCCCTTGTCGGTATGCTCGGATTCAACGATGGCAACGATCTTGCTCGGGTCACATGGGATGCACGGCATGCCGATGCGGCTGTTTGCCTTGGTGATACCGATGATTTCACGATGCGGAGGAGCATGCAGAACCATGATGTCATGCATACCTTCATAGGAAGGCATCGCGGTATTGACTTCGAGAATGATGTTGTCGCAGGTCTGGATGATTTCCGGGATCACGCCAACCGATGCGGAAGGAACAAGACATCCGTCTTCGGTAACCGCAGACACTTCGATGATGGCGAGGTCGAGTTTGCCGGATTTGGAATCTTTGGTGTAGAAGCCGTAGGCCAGATCCTGAGCAAAAAGCGACAAGTGTTTGTCGCCCATGCGGATGCGGCCTTCGTTGATGGCCTTGGCAATGTTCTTGCCGGTCTGGTAAGGCCAGCGACGGTCGATCATGTCGTTATCGGCCCAGCGCCCTTCTGTCTCAGCACCAACGGAAGCACCGATGAACAGGTTGAATTTCAGTTTGCCTTGAAGATTATTTTTCTCGACATGCTCGGCCAGTGCGATAGGCACAGCCTTTGGATACCCTGCAGGCGTAAAACCGGACCAACCCAAGTTCATGCCATCCTTGAACATGTCGATGGTGTCTTCCACCTTCATGACTTTGTTCATAAGGAATGGACAGCGGACTCGATCTTCCAGTGTTCCATACATACCCATTCTTGTTTTCTCCTGTGAGGATCTGTTTTTAATGTTTCGGGTCTGCCCAACGTTCCGAGCGGGAGGATTGTGGGCGCATTTCAGAAAAGCAACTCTCGATATGATGCAACCGGGAGGGCGAAGAGGTCAGTTCGGAGGTTGTCAGCCGCGCAGCTCTTTCTGTCTCGCGAGTGCGCGCGGCCAGACAGGTCGACGGGCAACGCAAAGCCGTGCTTACGAAGAAAGAATAGCGGGCCGGATCTTTTACCACTCCGGGGATGGTCGACATCTTCTTTGCCTGAGACAGGTTGTCATGCATTGTCTTGAGGGTATTCCCTGATTGAGAACCGCAAATATAATGGCTCTTTTCATCCTAAAGTGTAACACCAACAAAGGGTAGCGGGAATTCGGACCAAGGGTGAACTATCGACGAATATTTGTAAATTTTTGGACAAGAAAAATGAGGAAAAACACCGATTTGTTTTTCATTTTGTCTTGAGTCAATGATCTCTGGGGGAGCGGCTTCGCAATCAGCGAAAATGACCGGATTCTGCTCATGCCTATCCATTTTGAATAGGAGCGCCACCGCATGGTTTTCTGACAGAGGAGACCTGGAAACGAGCGCGCGATTCGGTTTTACGAGTGCGCGCGCTCTGCGCCTTGGGAGGCGGAATGAAGAAGCCGGCTAAGCTCGCCTGGTTTACTCTGGCTGACAGATCTCGCCGCCAAGAACGGCCTTCATCGTCCTGATCAGCAGGCCGATGATCACCAGGACCAGAAGAGCGAAGAGCCCATATCCGATCGTCTCGTGGATGCCCGACTGGATCTTCTCCGCATAGAGCAGAGTGGAAATAGTCAACGCCGCCAGCGGGAAGCTGTAAGCCCACCACGACATGGCAAAGGAGATGCGCGACAGCTTTGGCACTTGAAGCAGGATGATCAGGAAGAAAAACACGCCGGTGTAATAGAGAATCCGCGAGAAGGGATCGATCCCGCCTGTCATGGTGACAAAGGAAACGAATCCCACTGCAGGAGGGGCAATGAGGATCATCAGCGTCGGCAACAGGCGCTCTGGCAATGGATTGTGGAAAACCAGACGGTTGAAAACCAGCGTCAAAAGCACGACCCAGAAGAGGATGCCGATCGCAAAGAAGAACCAGGAAATCTCGGTATATCCCAGCCGACTGCCAGCAATCGGAACGAGGATATTGCCCACCACAGGTATGAACCAGGCAGGATTGAGATGCATCAATTCAAAGTTCCTGTGGCCGATCCAGGTGGAGAGAACGGCCAGCGTTCCAATTAAATGTAGCGCGCTGCCCACGGCCCAGAAACCGAAAGATAAAGCATGAGAAAAAGGGCCGAACGCGGTGCCCATCAGAATCAGCCCGATAGAAGCTGCAGGGAAGAAGCATAGTCGCACCGGATGATGCCATTCCCACGAAATGGCTGCAGGATACTTGATTGCCTTGAGCAGATAGATCCCGAGTAGTATGGCAAAGACGATGCCTGTAAAAGTCAATAAATACAGACTGTTGCTGTGTTCCATGCCAAAGCTTTTCTCAAGTCTCTCTGTCGCGAGGGTAAAGCCGGCCAGCCCCATCACCATAGCAAAGAAGGCATTTGGAAAATGCTCCAGCCGAGATTCCGCTGTTGCTACTGAGGGACCCGATGCGCCGCTAAGGGCCGCTGCGGCAGAGGAGGAGGCCGCCTCCTGAGGGTTGTTTGTCTGCGACATTCTGTCTCTCCATTTATCCGCATAAATTTAAACAAGTAAACTTGATACTTCTTATCACAAGTGTTACAACATAACCAACATTTGATTGTAGGGAAACAACAAACTTATATTTATTCGAAAGTATGAAGGTTTAAGAGGACGTTTCAGCATTCATCGCTTTCCGACGAGGAGAGTCGATGGCACTGCTGCCTGTATCGATCACCCCGGTCTCTAATCGATATGGGCAGCAGTGCATTTTTTATGTTCGATTGAATATGAATCTGTCATTGTTGGCTATGCGACCCAAGATGCTATACTAAGGTATAGAGTCCGTTGGGGGCGTCGGTATTTGCGATTCTAGATCGCAACGGCGGCTCTGGTTTATTTAGCCAAGGTTTGGAGGTTTCATGCGTCTTACTCAGCATTCCAACTATGCAATGCGCCTGCTTATGTACTGCGCTCTCAAGCCTGAGCAGACCGTACGTTTGGCTGAGATCGCCGAAGCCTATGACATCTCCGGTCATCATCTGAATAAAATCGCCCAGCGATTGGTTCATATCGGCGCCATTCATGCCATTCGGGGCCGGAATGGCGGCATTCGTCTGGCCAAAGACCCTAAGGACATCAATGTTGGTGAGATCATCCGGCAAACCGAAGAGAATATGCTCATTGTCGAGTGCTTCTCGGAGGAGAGCAATACCTGCCCGCTGATCTCCGAATGTAAATTCCGCACCTTGCTGCAGAATGCTCTGGAGGCTTTCTTGAAGGTTCTGGATTCGCAGACACTCGCAGACATGGTCGCTCAACCCGATTGTCTCAAGCCGCTTTTGGGTATGGCTGAGCAGATTGGCGGTCTTGGTCAGATGCACCGACCCGACTGCGCGTGATCACTCCTTATTCTTGATATCTCTCATGGTGCCAGTGATAGCGGCCAAAGGGTCCGCGCGGCCTCCTTGCTATGTGAATCGTTTGCCCGGGCCGCAGGAAGCGGGGCAGGGGACCGTGTATTTTACCGAAATTTACCGTTGAAGCCCACGAAGCGTCTGGGGTAGATGATATCCCCAGACAATTGAGATCATTCACAAACCTGCTTGTCATGTCTCATGATCATCGACTTTTTTGGTCGGCACAGGTGGGGGCGGCGGTTTTTATGGGCTCGCGTAAATATGCTAGTATACCATATTTACCCCGAGCGATGCTTTTGATACGTTTCGGTACAAATATGTAATGCTAATTGCGAAGATGACCTCTTGCGAAGGGGCGACTAAAGTCTGCACGAATTTTAACGCGCGCTGACTTAGGATCGAACTCATTTAGTCGACAGCCACAATCAGGTTTTTAAACTGGTATTGTGGCTCTTTATTATTATTTGCTGCGTTTAGGAGTGGACAGGGACAATCATGCGTATTCTGGTTCTTGGTGGTTATGGCCTGATCGGATCGGAAATATGCCGAGCCTTACTGCGTGCTGAGCATGAGGTCGTGAGCCTGTCTCGAACACCCAGAGAAGCAGCTCGGCTGTTGCCGCAAGTCGAGTGGCATACCGGTGACATGCGCCGCATGCTTGAATCCAGCGAATGGGTGCATCTGCTGGATGACGTCGACGCTGTGGTCAATGCTGCGAGTGCTTTGCAGGATGGCTTGATGGCCGACCTGGAAGCGGTGCATCATCTTTCCGTCAAGGCCTGTCTTGATGCATGCGAGGAGCGCGGCATTTTGCGCTTTGTGCAGATTTCGTCGACTGGCGCCGAACCCAACGCCCCCACAGCCTTTATGCGCACCAAGGCAATCGGTGACGATATCGTCATGGATTCCTCCATCGAATGGGTTGTGCTGCGTCCCGGGCTGGTTCTGGCGCCATCTGCTTATAGTGGCACGGCTCTTTTACGGCTTTTGGCCGGATTCCCTTATATACAGCCGCTTATGATGGCGGATCGTCGTATTCAAACCATTCATATTGATGAATTGACCGAAGCTGCGCTTATGGCTGTTGAAGGCCGGATTCCTGCACAAGCCGATATCGATCTGGTAGAAGCGGAGAGCCACTCTTTCGAGGAACTGGTGGCAAGCATGCGCAACTGGCTCGGTTTTTCGCCTGCTGTCAAAAGCTTTCGCTTCTCGGGCTGGACAGCCGATCTGATTACCAGCGTTGCCAATGGTCTCGGGCGTTTGGGCTGGCGGTCGCCCATGCGTACCACTGCGCTGCAGGTGCTCGAAGGACATGTCAATGGCGATCCGACCTTGTGGCATTCCATCTCCGGGCGCTATTGCCGCTCATATGAAGAAACTCTGGCCATGATGCCGAGCACGACTCAGGAGCGCTGGTTTTCGAAGCTGGCTTTGTTGCTGCCGGTACTGGTCGCCACCTTGTCTCTATTCTGGATACTGACCGGCGTCCTGACCCTGTTCGACATGCAACTGGCAGCCAAGAATCTGACAGGCTCTGGCGCAACGGTGCTTCAGGTGCAGTTTCTGCTTGCCAGTGCTGCCTTCATTGATATTGCGCTGGGGATTGCCATCCTTATCCGAAGGATGGCCTATCAGGTCTGTCTGGCCATGGTCGTCATGACCGTGATCTACCTGCTATCTGCCAGTGTTTTGGTGCCCGCTTTATGGATGGACCCCGCAGGAGCCCTGCTGAAGGCGATTCCGGCCTTGATGGTTGCCTTGGTTACCCGCGCATTGCTCGGCAGCCGCTAGCCGCAGCTTCTGCGCTATTTCTTCAGCTTGAGCCACCAGTCCGCAAGGCTCTCGCGCACGCGATCATGTTTGCCCTTTGTTGTCTTCGAAGCGAAAAGCGCATTGAGAATCGCTTCTTCTACGGCTTCAATCGTCGTGCTGAAGAGATGATCCAATTGATCTTCATGCAGCATTTCCATGGCGAGCACGGGCGTGTCCGGAGCATCGTGCGGCAGGCGACCTGCTGTCGAGAAACCGAGTACCACGTCTCCACTGCCTGAGCCAAACTGGGTGCCTGTGCGCGCAAGACCCGCTGTTGCGCGCTTGCAGATGCGCTTGAGTTGACGCGATGTCAGCGGTGCATCTGTTGCCAGTAGAATGATGATAGACCCAAGTTCCGCATTATTTCCGCTTTCCTGACAGGCCTGTATCTCCGCGCCAATTGGCCGACCATTGACCATCAGATCGGGCAGGCGGCCCATGTTGCATAAGGTCGTAGCGGCCAAAGTGAAGCTGCGAGCGCCAATCCCGATTACGCGTGAAGCAGAGCCAATGCCGCCCTTGAGCCCATAGCTGCTCATGCCGGTTCCCGCGCCAACAGCGCCTTGCGCTAGCTGCGGATCATGGCGCGCAAGAGCCTGCAAAACATGCTCTTCTGAAACATGCAGCCCGCGAATATCGTTCAGAAATGCCCCGTCGTTGCATTCCATGACGATTGGGTTGACGGTGCCCGTCGTCTCTCCAATGGCGGGGTGTCCGGCGAGCATATGCTTGACCAGTGCAGTCGAGGCCGTGCCAACCGACAAGGTGTTGGTCAGAACAATAGGCGTTTCCAACTGACCCAGCTCCTCCAACTGCATCAGCCCGATGCTTTTGCCAAAGCCATTGATCACATGGCAAGCCGCAATGCATTTAGTCTGGAAAACCGAATCTGGCGCGGGGTGCACAACGGTGACGCCCGTTTGCGTCGAACCATCCGACAAGGTGACGTGACCGAAGGAAAGGCCTTCTATGTCGGCCATACTGTTGGTCGGGCCAGTCGGCCGTTCGCCAATCTGAATGTCAAAGTCGCGCGCATATGCCATGATTCAAAGTCTCGTTGCCTCATAGGAAAAGTTGGCGAACCCTAGACAAATGTGCAGCATTTCTCAAGATATTCTGCGGCTCTTCTGGAATGACTAACCCCTTGTGCTTCATAAGGACTGGGGCTAGGCTCTTTTGCAAATCGAAGTCGTTTTCTTTATGAGTGTCCACAACGATAAAAATCAAGAACCGAGGGTGCAATGTCTGTTTTGGTAGAGGTAACACGCGGTGTGCGGGTGGAAAGCTGGCATATGGGAGCCATTGCGGTGGTTGACGCGTCCGGCGACCTGGTTTCTTCCATTGGCGATATCGAAAGTCCGGTCTTCCCGCGCTCTGCAATCAAGGGATTGCAAGCTTTGCCCTTGATAGAATCCGGCGCTGCCGATCATTTTCATCTACCGTCCGAAGCGCTTTCCATCGCGTGCGCTTCCCACAATGGCGAAGAGGTGCATGTTGATACGGTCAAAGCCATGCTCAAGGCATGCGGTCTGGCTGAAGGCGCACTTGAATGCGGAGCACATAGCCCGCGTTATGAGGCTGATCAGGCCGTATTGCACATGCGCGGCGCATCCCCCACTGCGGCAAACAACAACTGCTCCGGCAAGCATGCCGGCTTCCTCTGCTTTGCGCAGGAGGCCGGATTTGATCATCATGGCTATGTGAAAGTGGACCATCCGGTTCAACGGGAGGTCCGGGCCGTGCTTGAGCAAACCACCGGCTTCTCTCTTGAAGGAGAGGCAGGGATGGACTTGTGCGGTATCGACGGCTGCTCAATCCCCACTTATGCCATTCCTCTCAAGAATCTTGCTCATGCCTTCGCTCGCTTTGGGACCGGCACAGATTTTGCGCCAGAACGGGCGAAAGCAGCCCAAAGATTGAGGCAGGCGGTTGCCAAGGCGCCGTACATGGTTGCAGGGCACGATCGTTTCTGCACGTCCGTCATGGAGATATTTGGAGAGCGAGCCTTTGTCAAAACCGGAGCCGAAGGCGTCTTTTGTGCCAGTTTCCCAGACCAGGGTCTAGGGGTGGCGATCAAATGCTGGGATGGCGCAACCCGGGCTGCTGAAATCATGATGGCGGCTGCGATTGATGCCTTTGTACCCATGAGTGAAGGAGAGGCCGTCGCCATGGACGATTGGCGCGAGCATAAGCTGGTCAACTGGAACGGTATTCATGTGGGCACAGTGAAGCTGGTCGACGGCGCGCTGTCTCATCTGATGCAAAAGCTCAAGGCTTAGCCCATCAAAGTTATGGACCGGTCTGAATGACTTGTGCCGACACCTAAAGCCAGACGATTTCCCGACTGCCATCGGCCGCACGCTTGCGCGACTTGCCAGATAGGGGCGGGCCCGACAGTGGGCGTTGGGTTTCATAGAAATCATCTTTCAGAAGATTGCTAACTGGAATCTTCATGAGCTTATGCAACGCCCGATCCAGATCTTGTGCGTAAAAGGGCTTCTTCAGAAAACCTGATATATTGACGTCGCGATACTGGTCTTTCAGGCTTTCCTTGTCCTTGGCGCTCATCAGCACAATACGACAAAGGGGCTGACGGTCCGTGATATGTTTGACCATTCCTGCACCGAGCCAATCCTTGGTTGCAGGGTCGACAAGCATGATCTGGTAAGGAATGGCTTTGCAAAGCGAAGCGGCCAGCGGACCACTCTCTGCTTCAGAGGTCATCAGATCGAACCGGCTGTCGGATAGAAGCTTGAAGATGATATGGCGAGCTGCGGGTTGCGAGTCGACAACGAGAGCAGACAATCGCGTCTTCTGCGCATCGCGCCGTTTCAGCAAGCGCTCTACATCCGCCTTTTTAAGCGGCGTCTGGATGCAGTCATAAAGGTTGGTTCTAGTTGCCTGAGCGAGTGTTTCTCGATTGAAATAGTCCGCCATCAAGATGGTTATCACCCCTTGAACAAGGGGGCCCAGTAGCTCAAGTATATCCAGACCGGAATTGTCAGCAAATTGCTCGCTAATGAGTAGCATATCAACGGGCTGTTCCGCCAGAATGCTGCGCAATAGATCGGCGGATGATGCTTCCAAAACGGCAACATCTTGATCCTGTTCGGAAATTTTGTGAACTAAGCCTTGGCGCTCATTGGCGTTTGCATCTGCAACGACAATGGCTCCCTTGCCTCTCCGCATTGAACCTCGTCCCCATTTCAAGTTCAATTTCTTCTACCTTACAGAAAAGTCGTTAAAACAAATGTTACAATCAGAAATATAAAGGGCAAACCCGCACTTTCTGTCTCTTGGCATTCTGCACATGTATGTTGCGCGTAGCTTGTGCGATCGGAGGAACCACCAACGCAAAGCTGCAAATTGTATGAGGCTCAAAGAAAAAACCGCGCACCTGGGGCACGCGGTTTTTTGAGATTTTTAGAGGTAAAAAGCTGGATTGGGGCCAAGCGCATAAAGCTAGGGCGATCAATCCTTCTTGAGGCTCGTCAACAGTTGGCTCATCACATCCTCAACCGCCACCGAGGCTGGCAGGGTGCCGCTTTCTACGCATTTTTCCACCTGTTCGAGCAGTTTGGTGACGCTTTCATTCTCACGCAACAGGGATTTCATCCGGTCTTCCAGCATGGACCACATCCAGCGAACCTGCTGCCCACTGCGTTTATCTTGCAGTTCGCCGCTTTCGGTGAGCTTTTCCTGATGCTCGACAACCTTGTTCCACATCTTATCGAGACTCTCGTTGGCAAGGCCCGAGACGGTCATAACTGGTGGCGTCCAATTCTGGCTTACCGGTGTCATGATGTGCAAGGCTGCGCGATATTGTGCCGCAGCCTTACGGGCGCGCGCCCAACCGTCGCCATCGGCCTTGTTCACAGCGATCATATCGGCGATTTCAAGAACACCTTTCTTGATGCCCTGCAGTTCATCGCCCGCACCGGGCAACATCAGCACGAGGAAGAAGTCGACCATGTCGGCAACTGTGGTCTCCGACTGGCCGATACCAACTGTTTCCACCAGAATGACATCATACCCGGCAGCCTCGCAAAGGAACATGGTCTCGCGTGTACGGGCAGCCACGCCACCCAGCGTACCGGCAGAAGGAGAAGGGCGGATAAAGGCATTCGGGTCGTTGCAGAGCTGTTCCATGCGTGTCTTGTCGCCCAGAATGGAACCCCCCGTGCGGGTGGATGAGGGGTCAACAGCGAGCACTGCGACCTTCTTGCCTGCTTCGGTCAAGTTTTTGCCCAATTGGTCAATCGTCGTGGATTTGCCAACGCCCGGAACGCCCGTGATACCAACGCGATGAGCCTTGCCGGAATAGGGAAGCAACTGGGTCAGCAGATCGCGTGCAATGGCCCTGTGCTCAGGCTTGCGGCTTTCTACGAGCGTTATGGCTCTGGCAAGGGATGCTCTGTTCCCCTCCAGGATTTGTTTGGCCAGAAGATCAGCATTCAAATGAGCAGGTACCATAACGTCTTTCCTTCGCCCGTTGGGGTGGGCGCTCTCTTGTCTCAGTGTCAATGGTTCGTACGATCAGATTTTCAGGGCCTTTTTGCCATGTGAGTCGCGTGGCGGCAAGGCCGGAACAATGCCTAGCGCATCAAAAGCGCCTTGTCTGCTTGTCAAAATGGGCTGTTGATTTCCGCTTGGCGTCATTCGTTCGGGAAGGGATCGTTCGGTTGGGTAGGCCTTGAGCCGTGGTTTGAAGGCCTAATAGTTTACATCGATCGCGATTTGATCGCGGCTTGGGTCTGGCATGGCGATCGGTTTGGCTGGATTGCAAGCGCTATCTTCGCGCAAGACGACGTGATCATCCTGAACCGTAACCGCATAGGGCTCAAACAGCAGCGTGCCGGATTTTTCCCCGTCGCCCGCAACCGAAAGTTCAGCGCGGAAGCGCATCATGTTGCTGGCCAGACCATAGCTTGGTAGATCGGGCAGCAGCTTGACGACGCCTTCGGTCACGATCTGTTGGTTGCTCTTGCTTGTCAGCGTCAGGTGGAAGCCATCGCACCAGTTGCCCGGAACCTCGCCCTCGATCAGCATGTCGCCGCCCAACTCTGCCCCTGACCGAAGCCCTTCTACATTAACGCTGGCAGCAGAAAAGCCCTTGGCATTATGTCGGCTCACCCTGAGGGCTTCCCCTCCGAAATGAGGCGCAAAGCGCTCAGACAGTGTCGCACTGAAGATAGAGGCCGGAACATAGACATCATACTGACCGTCCGCTTCCGCTCCCAAAATGCCGGGATTGAAATGGAAGGAAAGGCCTGCGATTTTGCTTGTTTCGCGCGAGGGAACAAGCGTGAAATTCTGTAACAGCGACAGGCTGGGCTTGAGGTCCTTGAGCCATGAATCCTGATCGGGTCGCACCAGTGTGCCGAGACGGATGGATTTCTGCCGCACGATATCGGTCTGGATATAGGCATCGATCAACTCGATTGTGCTAGCCAGCTCCTTGTCATCCTTGGCCTGAAACAAATCCTGCAGCCCGAATGGGGCATTGTTCACATTATCATAGTTGAAGCTCAGGATCTGGCCGATCTGCTTCTGCCCATCGAGGCTCTTGACCTCTTCAAGATAGAGAGAGCTGAAATCCGCCGAGTAAAATCGGTCCTCCACCCGTCCCGTAATCACCAGCGCAGGGCGTTCCTCAAGCGGCACATTGCTATTGAGCGAGTCTTCTTCCTGTTCGCGCGCCGGATCTCCTGCAGCGGATTGCTGCTGTCTCTGTGTTTGCCATTGCTCAAGAGCGCGCTCTTCGAGAATATTGCGCAGATAACGGCTCAGCCTAGTGTGATCCACCAGCGCATTGGGCATGAGATAGGTTATGGACGCGTCTTGCGAATAAAGCAGAAATGGCCGCTGCTGAGTGAAAAGAGCCGAAAAACTCTTGCGCAGTGCAGGGCCAGCACTCGCCGCTTCTTCCAGATCGGAAGCATTCTTATCCGCAGCAGACAAAGGCGCAGCTTCCTGATTTTCGGTCTCTTGGGGCGCGTCAGAGGTTTCAGCAAGCATGCCATCGCCAGTCGCGGGCGTAACATCCAAAATGGGGGCACCAATCTTCGGCTCGCCGGTTTGGGCCGGGATATCCAACTCGTCCTGATTGAGCGAGGAGGGCACATTGGGCAGAAGTGGACTGGTCATGGAGGGAGGCATGGTTGACTGCCCCGAAGGGGCTGCCGGTGTCGGCTTTGCCTCGTCATTCCCGGTACCGGTCGTAGCGCCTGCGGCCAAGAGTGAGAAGGGGGCAGAAGGTCTACCGGCCTTCATGACAAAGGGAGCTGTGCGAATATCAGACTGAAGGAGCCAAGGCGATTTGTTTCCTGCGACTAGGGGCTGGCTCGCTCCGTGCACATCGATCCTTTTATAGAGAACAGGCACAGAGCCATTCGCGCTGCTCTTTTCAAGTAACGGCTGGGCAAGGGCTGAAGAGCTGGCAAGACCAGCGGCCACAAGACCGAGCAGCCCCGCAACCGCTGCGCGCGCTTTGCCACCTCTGTCTGTAAGCCTAAAGCTATGTTCGCCAGTCTGCGCTGTCATCTCAATCACTCTTTTCGCAAAAGACTTTTTGCGGAAGATTCGGTTTAGATAAGTTTCCGGTCTTTTTTGAGGCCGATGCCCCGAATTGCACACTGCGCAATAGCCGTCAGACCATCACGCAAAAACGGGCACTAAGTCAATGATTTAAAAGACTAGGGCGTCCAGAGAATGCGCTGCAGTGTTGCCCCTTGCAAATCAGATGACGACGGCAGGCGATCAAACGGGCCCTTATATTCTGAAATGGCAAAGACGAGTGAAACCTTCTCTGTGTTGGCAGCCTTGCAAATGGCCATGCCGCGCCAGAGATTTTTGCCCACTCGACAGGCTCTGCGCGGCAGATGCGCCTGTGCGAAGGTCATGCCGAGACGTTCGCCATTGGGGCCGGCAACCGCATCGCCAACGCCATGGACAACGCCGATCTTGCCACCGGTGCCTTTGAAAATCTGAACCATTTGCATGCCATCGCGAAAGGCCGCATAGGTCCACTGGGTGTCGTTTTCACCAGCGGTCTGGATTGTCTCTATGTCAAAGCCGGGCAGGGCCGCGCCAATAGACTTGGGGCCGTATCCGGTTTCCGGCGTTAGGCCACTAATGCCTGCATCGGTGACAGTCAGAACGGCCCGCGGCGGTGGAGCGCCAGCTGAATCCGTCATGGGTCCCATCGGGACGCTGCAACCAGCCAAGGTGAGCAAGAGGGCAAAACCGGGAAGGGAACGCAAAACTGATTTAAGCAATAGTGTGTGCATCAATGATACCGATTTGAAACAGAGGTGCAGGCGCAAATGCAACCTGTCGCATGGTCGAAACACCAGCCGCTGAATGCATAACAGATTCGGAAGAGAAGGACAGTCGGAACAGCCGAACAAGCCTGTATCCTTCCAATCTGATCCAGGGGTGGAGATCCTAGAAAATCCGGTAAAAGTGTATATGTGTGACCAAATTATTCAAGCTCTGAATACATATACCTTTTTCGGCCAAAAGCCGCAGTGCAATGCGAATCTTCACAAGGGGCTTATGTCTTCTTTCATGTGATTTGACAACAACTAAGTCTGGATCTGGGCGTTAGTTTGGCAAATGCCTGAGAGAGGGAAAGAAAAGATCAAAAAGAGGCTGAACCCTTCAGGACCCAGCCTCACATCTTTTGGAAGCTTGCTCTTGGCTTATTCAGCCAGAGCAGCCAGAACGCGAACCCAAGAGCGGATGCCCTTGTGGTAGCTTTCCAGATTGTATTTCTCGTTTGGTGAATGGATATTGTCGGTTTCCAGAGCGTAGCCGATGAGCATGGAATCCATACCCAGAATATCCTTGAATTCGCTAACAATCGGAATGGAACCGCCCATACCCATCATGATGGTGTCCTTGCCCCATTCGTCCTTGAGTGCGGCAGCTCCTTTTTGCAGCGGCGGGAAGTCGGCAGAAAGGCTGTGGCCAGGGGCCGAGCCATGTTCGATATAGTCAACCGAGCAATCCGCAGGCAGTCGCTCCTCGACGAAAGCGCGCAGATTTTCGCGGATTTTGTCAGGGTCCTGTTTGCCCACGAGACGACAGGAAATCTTGGCCGACGCCTGAGACGCGATCACGGTCTTGAAGCCCGAGCCGGTGTAGCCACCGGTGATGCCGTTGAATTCGCAGGTCGGACGTGCGTTGAGTTGCTCGTAAACACTGTAGCCCGTTTCCCCGGCCGGAATAGAAAGGCCAACATCCCTGAGGAATTCTGCGTCGTCGAAAGGCAGCGCATCCCACTGGGCTTTGACATCCGGGGCGAGTTCTTCCACGCCATCATAGAAGCCGGGAATCTGAACTCTGCCATTGTCATCATGCAGATCGGCAAGAATGCGGGACAGAATCTTGATCGGGTTTGCCGCCGGGCCACCATAGGCGCCCGAATGCAGATCACGATTGGCTGCTGTGATGATGATTTCTTCGCCCATCAGACCGCGCAACATCGTTGTAATCGCAGGCGTTTCAGGATCAAACATGGTGGTGTCGCAGACCAGCGCCAGATCCTTGGAGAGTTCGTCTTTATGCGCATTGAGGAAAGGCAACAGACTTGGCGAGCCGCTTTCTTCTTCCCCTTCAAACAGAATAGAAACCGCAATTGGCAAAGAGCCATGAACTTCCTTATAAGCGCGACAGGCTTCCACGAAGGTCAGCATCTGGCCCTTGTCGTCAGAAGACCCTCGGCCGAAGATCATCTTGACCCCGTCTTTTTCAAAGACCTTGGCATTAAAGGGATCATCATCCCACAATTCCAGCGGATCAACGGGCTGGACATCATAATGGGCATAGAACAGAACATGAGGGCCGGGTTTGTCGGCAGTGTCGCTGTCATGGCCAACGACCATCGGGTGTCCGGGAGTTTCGTGAACGCGCGTGTCGATTCCGATGCCATTCAATTCGTTGGCAATCCATTCGGCAGCCTTCTGGCATTCTTCCTTATAGTCAGGATCAGTAGAAATGGATTTAAAACCGACCAGAGTGACCAGGCGTTTGAGAGAATCATCGAAATTGGCGTCGACCTGCGCCAAAACGGAATCAAGATTTGTCATGAAATTACCTTATCGGAACGGAATAAACACGCGCTCGCACGCGATGCTGATGGTCAAGACGCTATCAGCTTCCTGATGGAGACGCCAGCCTTGCGCTCGTAACTTTCACACATGTTCCCGGAACGATCCGAAGGAGTGCAAACGCCATCATCGGACTAGAGGAATACCACTTCTTCTTCTGCTGACTGTCCTGACCGTCCCGGTGCTGTGAGGGCTGGAATGTCGACATCAAAACCGTCCGAACGAAATGAATCAGGGTGGTCCGCACGGGGCTCCGGGCTGCCTTCATCGTGGGACTGCTTCTCGCTATTCGCTATATTTTCTGCAAACCCAGAGACGAGATCTGCTGTAGAGCCATTTTCTCTAATGGAAACAGAATTGGAGGCATCCCGGGAACTATGGTCCTTCATGGCGGCTTGTGTCGCGGTCAAGTCAGCCGCTGTCACTGACTTTGCCGAAGGACCTTTGATATGAGTAGGCGCTTCATCAAGATCGCTTAAGGCCGTGCTTTTGGACACACCGCTTTTCGTTGCAAACTGCTTACTCAGAGCCTCGGCACTAGCCGCATCTTTCGGTGGTTGGGCTTCGCTCTGGAGAGTGGGGACGGGCGTTTTTTCCCTGGGCTTTGTCCAGCCGAGTTCTTCATCTGTTTGCGGAATATAGCGGGCGGCCAGTTCAAGATGTTTTCGAACAGTGTCAATCGACGTCGGGAGAATTACGAGGGATGCGATACCCAGCTTGCGTGCATTGAGTACATCCTGAGCTGTCGCTTTCTTGGAGCACAGAATGAGACACACACCGCGTCCTCCGGCAAATTCAACCTGTCTTGCGGGAATGAGCATCTTGGCCAGATGCTGAGGGCCATAGCTCTCATCAACAAAGACGATATCTGCCTGCCCTGCGGCAACAATAGACGTCGCCTGCTCAATGTCTGACATGGAGAGCGGATGCTCTATGCCACAATTTTTGAGCAGATCGGCCCACAATTGACGATCATGTCGCCTAGGGGCGAGAATCATGACTGACAGGCTTTTCACTGGTATCAAGCGACGCGACACTTTTGCCTCACCAAATTATTGTTGTTGTTTAGGCATCAGACCCCCAGTTGTCTGAGCCTATTGTTATTTTTGACCCCTGTTTTGTACAAGAATGCAAAAATAGGCCACTCCTATTGGTAATGGCCTATGATTGCTAACAATTCCTTGTAATCGGTAAAATTTCAAGTTTTTGTATAAGTGTCAGTTAACAGGAACTTGCGCCAATAGAATAGCCACTCAACGTCCGCTTTTAAGGCTGCCTAAAATGCCTCTTACGATAGCTCTGCCTAAAGAAGAGGCAACCGAACGGACGACAGATTTGACTGCTGCCTCAGCAACAGTCTGGCGGCCAGAGCTGCGTCTGCTGGTGGATCTAGAGGGGGCGCTTTGTGGCCGATCACCCCTGTTGAAGTCGGGCAGAGTGAAGCCTGTACGGCTTTTCTTGGCCTTGGTTGTTTCTTCTTGTTGCCGCTGTTCCTCTTCGCGCTGGATTTTATTCTGCGCTCTCGTTTGTAGCACTTCATAGGCGCTTTCCCGGTCTACAACCCGGTCATAGACGCCCAGAATGGGGCTATTGGTTATGATCTCTTTGCGCTCTCCCTCTGAAAGGGGGCCGATACGTGAACTTGGTGGTCGGATCAGGGTGCGCTGAACCATTGAGGGCACACCCTTTTTCATCAAGGTGGAAACTAGTGCTTCGCCGACGCCCAACTCGGTGATGACTTGCCGGGTATCAAGTGCCGGATTGGGGCGGAAGGTGTCGGCTGCTACCCGAACGGCCTTTTGGTCGCGAGGGGTGTAGGCCCTTAGTGCATGCTGTATACGGTTGCCAAGCTGGGACAATACGTCATCGGGCACATCAAGCGGGTTTTGCGTAACGAAATAAACGCCGACCCCCTTGGAGCGGATAAGCTTGACCACCTGTTCCACCTTGTCCACGAGCACTTTCGGGGCATCTTCAAACAGGAGGTGGGCTTCATCAAAGAAGAAGACAAGGCGCGGCCTGTCCCTGTCTCCAATTTCTGGCAGTTCCTCGAACAGTTCCGAGAGAAGCCACAATAGGAAGGTCGCATAAAGGCGAGGGGACTGCATTAGCTTGTCTGCGGCAAGAATGGACACAACGCCGCGACCATCTCGCGTGGTGCGCATCAGATCAAGGATATCAAGCGCAGTCTCGCCGAAGAAATGCTCCGCACCCTGTTGCTCCAGAACCAGCAAGTCGCGCTGAATAGCGCCGATTGAGGCTGTGGAGATATTGCCATATACGGCGGAAAGCTCTTTGCGCCGCTCTTCCATATTGACCAGAAGCGCACGCAGATCTTTCAGATCCAGTAGCAACAAGCCTTCGTCATCGGCCAGTTTGAAGGCAATGTTGAGAATGCCCTCTTGCGTATCATTCAACCCGAGCAGGCGTGCAAGCAGCAAAGGCCCCATGTCGGTGATGGTTGTGCGTACAGGGTGTCCTTGCTCACCAAACAGATCCCAGAAGATTGTCGGAACAGATGCGAAGTCATAGTCTTTACCAAGGCCGATTGTCTCTGCACGCTTGGCAAGAAAATCTTTCGCTTCCCCCTTGGCTGCCAGCCCAGACAGGTCGCCCTTGACGTCAGCACAAAAGACAGGAACACCGGCATTGGAAAAGCCTTCTGCGAGAATTTGCAGCGACACGGTCTTTCCCGTGCCTGTTGCACCCGTGATCAGCCCATGCCGGTTGGCCAAAGAAAGGGGCAGATACTCACCCTGACTGGTCTGTGTGCCGTCTTCTGCGGAAAGAAAAGAGGTGCCGAGATAAACGGCCTCATCATGCAACATGGTCATGGCGATTCCTGCTCTGAGTCTTTGGCTTGCCAGTCATGCTAGAAGACCGACCCGCCCAGTAGAATGAAATACAAACGCTAAGAAGTTCCAGATCCTGACAGTAATGTCCCGGTTCAAAGCTGCAAATGCGCATGCAATGTCAGGAGTGTAATATACCGAATCTTTTACGTTGGTTGATCTGTCTGCGCAATATGATTGAAGGCAACCGGACCAGCTATCAGACAATAGAAGCCATATTTCCGGCGCCCGTGCAGTTCATTCTCAGTGATTGGCCCAAGGGTGGCTCAATCTGCTGTTTCTTTCATCGCCCATTGTAAGCTATGTAAAGACTCAAACGCCTTTGTCTGAACCAATCACATTCAGGAGATCATTATGGAACAAGTCATTGCCCGGATCGCATCCGCAGCAGGCATATCCGAAGACCTCGCCATGACCGCCGTCAAGATCATTCTCAACTTCCTCTCCAAGGAAGCCCCCGAAGACAAAATGAATATGCTGGTTGAGGCTCTGGGAGCGCAGCCGCTTATGGAAAGCGCTGCTGAAACCGAGGAAAGCGGTGGCGGGCTGCTTGGCGGCTTGATGGGCGGCATGGGTGGCATGGGCGGTGCCATGGCTGCGCTGAACCAGTTGACCAGCGAAGGCCTAAGCATGGGTGAGATACAGACCGTCGCTTCGGAGCTGATTACCGTCGCCAAGGAAAATGCAGACGATAGTCTGGTGGATGATGTCGTCAATTCTGTGCCTGCACTTCGCCAGATCCTGTAATTGGACACATCCAATACTTGCAGACCGCCTCTTTATACTACACTGTGTTGGTGGTGATCATACCCTATGCTCGCTGCCAACAATCAGGAGGATGGTGCCGGGCGGACCATGGGTGAATAGCTCGGTCACCATTTATTGTGTGGAGGCAAGTTATGACATCTTATTCTATTGCAAAAATCGAGGGAATCGGACCCGTCTATACCGAGAAGCTGAAGGCTGTTGGCATCACCAACACCAAGGCTTATTTGGAAAAAGCCAAGGATGCCGCTGGGCGCAAGGCTCTGGAAGAGGAGACCGGCATAGACCATGCCCGTATCCTAAAATGGGCGAATATGGCTGATCTAATGCGTATCAAGGGCGTGGGGGAGGAATATTCCGAACTGCTGGAAGCTGCCGGTGTGGACACGGTCAAGGAATTGCGCAATCGCAATGCTGCCAACCTGACCGCTGCCATGAAAGAGGCAAATGTCGAGAAGAAGCTCGTCCGTCAGGTGCCGGCTCTGGGAAATGTTGAAAATTGGGTTGCAGAGGCAAAACAATTGCCTCCCATGATGACCTACTGAACTGATAACACAAGCATATTGAAAAGCCAGCGAACCATGTCGCTGGCTTTTTCAGTTTTTCAGAGCGCTTCAGTTGCGGTTTCTTACACCACGTCTCTGCCGCACCCAACTGGTACTGCGGCCCGTATCTACAATGCCCGTCCTCTACGAGATCAGCGAAGCTGGATCTGTCCATAACGCATGGCTTCAACAACCGTTTGCGTCTTGTTGGCAGCCTGCATTTTCTCGGAGGCATTTTGCAGATGGGCATGCACGGTACGTTGCGAGATATGCAGCTCGTCTGCAATGTCGCCCGCGGTTTTCCCTTCGGCCGTCATGCTCAGAACCAGCTTTTCGCGCGTCGAAAGCTCGCCCGGGCGGCTGGAAAGGATCGGATGCACAGAATGCATCTCTGCCAACTCGTGCTGGATGGTTGTTGTCAGGGCTGTCAGCTCACGTTCGGACACATTCAATTCAGGCCCGGCTACGCAAATGGCCACTTGCATGACATTGAAATGATGAACGTGAATGCCGATCAAGGTGCGATAGGTGCGCGGGCTGGTGCCGCTGCGCTGCAAAAGGCCAATGAGCGAGGATTCCTTGATCCAGCTATTTTCCTTTTCATCAAGATTCCAGCTTGTCGGCTTGGACAAGACGGCAATGCGTCGCAAAAGGTCGTCACTACCGCGCACCTGTGCAAGATGGGCGCTGGACAGAATACTATCACCCCAGTGCTGATAGAGTACCAGTTTGCCAAGGTCTCGGCCGGGAAGGGGGAGGCCTGTGATAAGAATATGCTCTGCACCGAACGATCTGAATCGTGATACGACACTCTCGAAAAAGGCGTCGGGATTTCTGGATGGTTGAGTGACAGAAATGGACTTATCGGAGGGAGCCCAACGGGTATCAGTCATGGATATAAACTGCTGTTTCGATGTTGAAATAAAATCAGACACAAATGCCTGACCGACAAAAAATAAAGCAACAGTCAATCAGGTTGGATTATCTCTTTCCTGACACACTATCGCCTTCCCACTTAGACCCGCTCTAGATGTTGGACTATTGTACAAATCTGGGCAAGCGAAAAAACGGGGAGACAAGATTATCAATGTAATTTTTCGCCAGTATGGTTCAAAAGCTAGGTAAATTTTCCCCAGTTTGATTTTTTAAGATACGGAGCCACATGGAATCGTTCGTAATTTTTGACAGGCTCTAAAACATATGATTCTCTGCTGGGACAGCTATGCGAAAAAACGATGTCCAGCTGGACGATGCGGCAGGAAACGTTTGGACACAAACGGTGGGGCGTTTTTCAGGGGCCGAAAATTTTCGATCAACAGCGCCATTCGGAGAGCTTGCGAAGTAGGGTGTTTAGGCTTTAGTCTAAGGGCTGGAGTGACTTAGCTGCACTTTCTTTGCCAATCTTCAGGACTAGATAAAAATCCGAACTATTCATGTGCTTTCAAACTGAGCTAATGCAAGGCCGAAGCTCCATCGGTTTTTTGCAAAATTTTTTATCCTGTAGAAAGACACATGTCAGAAAACCAGCTTAATTATTGGCTTAGGATAATGAGATAGGACAAAGATCGGTGATGCAAAGTGTATATCCTTGCGATCTGATGCAAAAATAAGTGCAGTGTATCAGTTCACGATAAGGACAGATGCACGAAAAAAGACGATTTGAGGAATGTGCGCAGGGGCGATCAGCTCCTTCGGAATCTTTCCTCTATAATTGGGAGTGAATATGATGAGCGAAGCGTTGAGGATAGCCGAAACATTTCCAGGCTATTCCCGTGAAGACTGGGTCGCGATGGTCGAAAAGGCACTCAAGGGCCAGCCGATTTCTCGCCTCACAACGAAAACAGTAGACGGCACGGAAATCACCCCGATTTTCGAAAGAGCCGCAGGAAAAGCGCCTTTGGCGATGCGCGCCAAGGATACCCCTTGGGCCGTTTGTCAGCGGATGGATCATCCTGATGCAGCCAAGGCAAATGAACTGGTTTTGAATGACCTTCTGAACGGCGTAAACATGATCAGCATTCCGTTTGCTGGTAGCGCCACCGCCCGTGGCTACGGTCTGGCAGCAGACAAGGATGTTCTTGCAAAGGCTTTGAACGAAGTCGTCATGGATCTGATTGCATTCCGTCTGGAAACCGGGGCTGCTGGTGATGCTGCTGCCAAGGCTTTCGCGGATGTTGTTGCAGACAAGGGCGCAGATGCTGCTTCTGTGAAGGTTTCCTTCGGCCTGGATCCAATCGGTTGTTTTGCAAGCACCGGTGCTCTGCCGTCCGATTGGGCCGCAACTCTGGTCAGCACGATCAAGGATCTGAAAGCCAAAGGCTTCAAGGGACCATTCATTACCGCTGATGCACGGCCTTACCATGATGCCGGCGCTAGCGACGCACAGGAACTGGGTGCAGTTGCTGCAACCATCGTCGCTTACTGGCGTGTTCTGGAAGAAGCCGGTTTCGAGGCTTCTGAAGCTCTTGGCATGATTGATGTGGTGCTTTCCGTTGAAGCAAACCAGTTTGCTTCTCTGGCCAAGATGCGTGCGATGCGTCACTTGTGGGCTCTGATTGTAGAAGCCGCTGGTGTTGATTTCTTGCCTCTCTCCATTCATGCAGAGACCTCCTGGGCAATGATGACGCGCCTTGATCCATATGTGAACATTCTGCGTGAAACCACCGCCTGCTTTGCTGCCGGTGTTGGTGGGGCTGACAGCGTTTGCATCGTTCCGCATACGATGGCACTGGGTCTGCCGACCTGGCATGACCGTCGCATTTCGCGCAACCTGCAGACCATGCTGATCGAAGAATCAAATCTTTATCGCGTAACTGACCCTGCCGCAGGGTCTGGTTATGTTGAAAGCATGACTGATGAAACCGGCGCAATTGCCTGGGCTCTGTTCCAGGAAGCTGAAAAAGCTGGTGGTGCAGTTGAAGCGTTGAAAAAAGGCCTCTTTGTTGATGCAATCGCCAGATCCAACGATGCACGCAACAAGCTAATCGCAACCCGTCGCGCTGCATTGACCGGCGCATCGGCCTTCCCGAACATCGAAGAAAAAGATGTTGAAGTGGTCGACGTTGCTCCGATTGCTCTGGCTCTTCCGGCTGCTGGTGAAACCTGCACGCCTTTGAAGGTGGTTCGCCTTTCCGAGCCTTATGAAGCTCTGCGTGATGCTGCCAAGGTTGCCGGCAATCCTCCGGTCTTCTTTGCCAACATGGGCCGCATTGCCGACTTCACCGCACGCGCAACATGGACCAAAAACTTCTTCGAAGCGGGTGGCATCAAGGCTTTGTCTGACAAAGGCTACACCGATCCGGCAGAAGCTGTTGCCGACTTAAAGGCTTCCGGTGCTGCCATCGCAGCCATCGTTGGTCCTGATGGCCTTTATGAAGAAAATGGTGCCGCATTCGCCAAGGCTCTGAAAGAAGCGGGCGCGAAAATGGTTTATATCGCAGGTCGTCCGAAAGATCTCATGGAAGCACTCTCTGCTGCCGGTGTTGATTCTTTCGCTTTCGAAAGCTGCGATGTGCTTGCTGAACTCAATAAAATTCATGACGTTCTGGGCATTGCCCCGGTCGCCAAGGCAGAAGCATAAGGAGCTGGAATTATGAGCAAGATCCCTAACTTTGCCGACATAGCATTCAAGGCGGCCAGCCCTTCTGTGACCGCTGGTGATTCCCTCTGGCACACGCCGGAAGGTATCGACGTAAAAGACGCCTATGCCGAGAGCGAAATCTCCAAATATGATTTCCTCAACACCTGGCCGGGTCTGGCCCCGTTCGTGCGTGGCCCATATCCTACCATGTATGCACAGCGCCCATGGACGATCCGTCAGTATGCCGGTTTCTCCACCGCTGAAGACTCCAACGCCTTCTACCGCCGCAACCTTGCAGCTGGTCAGAAAGGCCTGTCCATCGCGTTTGACCTTGCAACGCACCGTGGTTACGACTCAGACCATCCGCGCGTTGTTGGTGACGTTGGCATGGCCGGTGTTGCGATTGACAGCATCTATGACATGCGCACCCTGTTCGACGGTATTCCGCTCGACAAGATGTCTGTGTCCATGACCATGAACGGTGCTGTTCTTCCTGTTATGGCGCTGTATATCATCGCCGCAGAAGAGCAGGGTGTTTCTCAGGACAAACTGGCCGGGACCATTCAGAACGACATTCTGAAAGAGTTCATGGTTCGTAACACCTACATCTACCCACCGCATCCTTCCATGCGCATCATCTCGGACATCTTTGCTTATACGTCCCAGAATATGCCGAAATTCAACTCCATCTCGATCTCCGGCTACCACATGCAGGAAGCTGGTGCTACGGCTGACCTTGAGCTGGCCTACACGATCGCTGACGGTCTGGAATATATCGGTGCTGGCGTGGAAACCGGTCTGGATGTGGATGCTTTCGCACCGCGCCTGTCCTTCTTCTGGTCCATCGGCATGAACTTCTTCATGGAAGTTGCCAAGATGCGTGCCGCTCGTCTGGTTTGGGCTAAACTCGTCAAAGAGAAGTTCAATCCGAAGAATCCGAAGTCCTATTCCCTGCGTACCCACTCCCAGACATCTGGTTGGTCGCTCACCGCTCAGGATGTTTACAACAACATCGGGCGTACCGCGATCGAAGCTATGGGCGCAACGCAAGGGCATACCCAGTCTCTGCATACCAACGCTCTTGACGAAGCGCTGGCTCTGCCGACTGACTTCTCTGCACGTATCGCTCGTAACACCCAGCTGTTCCTGCAGCAGGAAAGCATGACCACCAAAGTCATCGACCCTTGGGGCGGTTCTCACTATGTTGAGAAACTCACCGCTGAGCTGGCTGAAAAAGCCCTTGCTCACATCAAGGAAGTTGAAAGCCTTGGCGGCATGGCAAAAGCCATCGAAGCCGGTATTCCTAAACTGCGCATCGAAGAAGCTGCTGCAAAAACTCAGGCTCGCATCGATGGCGGTTCCCAGACTGTTGTTGGCGTGAACAAATACAAGCCAGACTTCGAAGAAGACATCGAAGTGCTGCAGGTTGACAACACCTCTGTTCGTCAGCAGCAGCTCGACAAACTGGCTCGCCTGAGAGCTGAACGTGATCAGGGTGAAGTGGATCAGGCTCTTGCTGACCTGACCGCAGCAGCCGAGCAGGGCACTGGCAACCTGCTTGATCTCTCCGTTAAGGCAGCGCGCGTTAAAGCCACTGTTGGTGAAATCAGCTACGCACTGGAAAAAGTTTACGGTCGCCATCGCGCCGAAATCAAATCCATCTCCGGTGTCTATCGTAAAGAGGTTGGTGCCATGTCCGACGTCGTACAGAAAGTCTCCAAACTGGTTGATGAGTTCGAAGCAAACGACGGTCGTCGTCCTCGTATCCTCATCGCAAAAATGGGCCAGGATGGTCACGATCGCGGCCAGAAGGTTATTGCGTCCGGCTTTGCTGACCTTGGCTTCGACGTTGATATCGGACCTCTCTTCCAGACCCCTGAAGAAGCTGGCCGTCAGGCTGTCGAGAACGACGTGCATGTGGTTGCTGCCTCTTCGTTGGCTGCTGGTCACTTGACCCTCGTACCGGCTCTGCGTGATGCTCTGGCTGCTGAAGGTCGTCCGGACGTCATGATCGTTGCTGGTGGTGTTATTCCGCCGCAGGATTATGATGCGCTTTATGCTGCGGGCGCCTCTGCCATTTATCCTCCGGGAACGGTTATTGCTGAAGCTGCTATCGATCTCATCGGTCAGCTCAACAAACGCCTTGGCTACACCAAGGACGCTGCTGAATAAGCGCAATGCGCTTTGCTTCAAGCAATTTGACATAAAGAGAGGCCGCCCTTTGGGTGGCCTCTTTTTCGATCTGATGACATGCATTACCTGAGCTGCGACAGGCTGTCTTGGCAGGAAATAGCGGCCTCTTTCTTGACTCTTGTGATGCGCTCCCCACTTGTTGAAGATCTATCCAATGGGAGACTCATATTTCATGCTTATTACCACCACCTCCAGCGTACAGGGCCGCGTCATTCGCGATTACAAGGGCATCGTCAATGGGGAAGCCATTCTGGGCGCCAACGTGTTCAAGGATTTCTTTGCAGGCATCAGGGATATTGTCGGCGGGCGTTCGGGCGCCTATGAATCCGAGCTCCAGCGCGCTCGTGAAATCGCGCTTGATGAAATGACCCAGCACGCCCATCGTCTGGGCGCCAATGCGATCATCGGCGTGGATGTCGATTATGAAACCGTTGGCGACAAAGGCTCTATGCTGATGGTGGCTGCCTCTGGAACAGCTGTCGTCATTGAGTAACGAATCGTCGATACTCTCATCTGAATATATCCGGCAATAGCCAACGCTATCCGGTGCGTGAGGCGTCCTTTGAAGCGGTCGCAGGGACGGGCGTCTTGAAAGGTGAGACAATCAGATGAAAAATCTATGTGTTTTCTGCGGCTCCAGTTGGGGGCGCAGAAAAGAATTCGAAGAAGCTGCCATAAATCTGTCGAAAGAGATTGCGCGGCGCGGCTATGGTCTTGTCTATGGCGGGTCTTCTGCTGGACTGATGGGTGCCTGTGCCGATGCTGCCTTGGCCGAAGGGGGCAAGGTGATCGGTATCCTGCCTGATGCGCTCAAAGCCAAGGAAATAGATCATAAGGGGCTAACCGAACTGCATTTGGTGGAAAGCATGCATGAGCGCAAAAAGCTGATGGAAGAGCTTTCCGATGGCTTCATATCGATTCCCGGCGGCATTGGCACGATGGATGAGCTGTTCGAGATGTGGACCTGGGCCACGCTGGGTTGGCACGAAAAGCCTTCTGCGCTTTTCAATGTTGCTGGCTATTATGATGATCTCATCCGGTTTCTGGATCGTACCGCAGAAGATGCTTTCGTCAAGCATGAGCATCGAGACATGCTAATTGTCGAAACGGACATTGCACGGCTATTCGACCGTCTGGAAAACTATGCCGCCCCGAAGGTTGGCAAATGGATTCCAAAAGATGATGCTCTCTAGGATAGCGTGTCTGTCTTTTGGCATGGTAGCATTTCGATGTGACGCAGACTTTTGGTCCTGACCAGAAAGAGGCATTTATGGTTGAATTTATAAGATTGTCCGATTGTCCCGCCATCGTCGAGCAATGCGCCAGCTTTCATGCAACGCTCTCTGGTGATGACAGCGGCGAGGGGTTGGAGATGCGCATAGCAGCCTTCCGTCGACTCGCTCTGGATGGTGAACAGGAAGATGGGATCGTGGCGCTCTTTGATGAAGGCGATCAGAAGGGAAAGATTGCAGGTCTTGCGGTTTTGCTTGCAGCCGAGTTGGAGGCCTTTGAAGAGCTGGGACCTTGGCAGACTGGCGTGAAAATCAGTCCGGCAGTCAAGGATCAGGAAGCTTTGAAATCTGTTCTGAGCGATCAGGTTGAAGCTCTAGCTCTGGATCTGGGCCACGATCAAATCTTCGTGCATGCAGACGAGCGAAGCTGGTTTGAAGCGCGAGGCTATTCCGAGATAGAAGCCTTTGAAAGAGGCGGGGAGACTTTTTGGGTGCTTGGAAAGGCATTGTAAAATAACAAAAAGCCCCTTTTGTCATGGTCTGTATGACCTGAGACAAGAGGGGCTCTTTGAATACTTCAAACTTGCTTTCTTCTACAAGGTCAAAAGGCCTTTCAGATCCTTGAACTGGGCAACCGGGGAGAGATCGCGATATTCATCCAGATCGGCTGTGCGGTTAATCCAGACCGTGCGGAAACCGTAAGCCGTCGCGCCAGCCACATCCCAACGGTTGGAAGACTGGAAAGAAATGGCTTCTGGGAAACAGCGGAACGCTGTCATGGCCAGATCATAAACCGATGACTGGGTCTTATAGGTCTTCACATCATCGGCGCTCAGGATATGGTCGAAAAGGTCGCCTAAGCCGTTTTTTGCGACAGCAGCGTCCAGCATCTTGCGGGTGCCGTTTGACAAGATAGCCAATTGCGCGTCGCGGGCCTTTAATTCTTCAAGAACCGGGCGAACATCTTCAAAGGCATCGGCCTCATGATAGGTGTCCAGCAAGGCCTGACGCATGGATCGATCAGCATCTGGAATGCGCTCATAGGCAAAATCGAGGGCGCGTTCTGTCAGTGTCCAAAAATCGACATAGCGGCCGGTGAGGGCGCGCACCCAGCTATATTCAAGCTGCTTTGACCGCCAGATTTCGGAAAGATGCGCTGCGTTGGGGCCGAGTCGGTCTGAATATCGACGCACGGCAGCATGCACATCGAAAAGGGTTCCATAAGCATCAAATACATAAATTGAGCATGCGTCTGAGCCAGCCATGCTTTTTTCTCCTTGAAATGTCTTTTGGATAGGCCACGAAAGTCGTCCGGGTAAATTTGCACCATTCGCAACTGAAGTGAGGCCCTATAATTTGCACAGGCGTTATAAGAATGCAACGTGTGATCACAGGATATGTTCCAGAGTTATCGGGAAGATTTTTATTGATTTGATGAACAATATGTATCGCTTTTTGCAGATTTTGGGCCTATAAGAATGAACCTCATCTATTTGCACTCCGCTCAAGGAATGGCTTGACCTGAGGCTGCTTTATGGTTTCCATCTAGCTTGCAGTCATCCAGCTCCCACCCCTTGAACCCGGTTCAATCAGCCCCAATCAAAATGAGACAGTTTGCCTCACGAGACTTTTTTTCAAGATTGTCGGGTTTCCGCTATGGATAGGGGAGCGAGCGAGAGGAAATAAAAGCAAGGAATATTTCAATGGCAGAATTTTCACAAACTTGGACTTGGTATAAAGGCGAATGGCTCGAAGGCAACCCGGCGATGATGGGCCCACGCGCACACGCATTCTGGCAGGGCTCGACCGTATTTGACGGTGCCCGCTATTTCGAAGGCGTGATGCCCGATCTTGATCGCCACTGTGAGCGTATCAATCGCTCTTGCGAAACCCTTCTCATGAAGCCGACCATGAAGACCGGCGAAATCATGGAACTGGCTGCTGAAGGTTGTCAGAAATTTGGCGGTCGCGCTGTTTATATTCGCCCGACCTATTGGGGCCTTGGCAGCTTGGCGTCCGTGATCAATGTGGATCCAGATGACATTGAGTTCTGCCTGACGCTGTTTGATGCAGAGATGCCTGATCCGAACAATGGCACCCGTGTAACCACCACCAAATTCCGTCGTCCGACCCTTGAGACGATGCCAACCAACGCCAAGGCATCCGGTCTTTACATCAACAATGCCCGTTGCCTGAAAGAGGCCATGGACAAGGGTTTTGACAATGCCATTGTCTGCGACATGCTTGGCAACGTGGCCGAACTGGCAACCGCCAACTTCTTCATCGTCAAGGATGGTATCGTCAAGACTTCCGTTCCCAACGGCAGTTTCCTGAATGGTATTACCCGTCAGCGCACAATCCAGTTGCTGCGCGACGCCGGCGAAACCGTCGTCGAATGCTCTTTGACCCTTGATGACTGCCGCGAAGCGGATGAAATGTTCTCGACCGGCAACTACTCCAAGGTTGTTCCGATCCTGGCATTTGATGATCGTCAATATGACCATGGCCCGATCGCCAAGAAGGCGCGTGAGCTATACTGGGAATTCGCGTTCAAGAAATAAGGGGTGCGGGGTAACCTGCAGGTCCTGAAAATTTAAGGGGAAGGGATTGACCTTCCCCTTTTTTGTTTCCAGATTTCCGATAGTGGTTAAGTGTTGTGATTTGCCCTGCTTTTGACATTTTACTGGCTTACTGAGTGAGCTAAAGAGAAATAGGCATCAGCAATATATGCCCGCCTCAAATTCGATAGCCTCCATTTGATGGCTCTGCCCAGAGCACAAGTAAGGTTGAGATGGGCGTGTTAAAGATGCTTAGCCGGATCAGGAAGGGTTAAAAATTGCCTTTCAAGATCTGGGCAGGAGATCACCGTCAGGAGCAAAATGATGAAAAGCAAACGACCCCTATCGTTTCTGATTGTTGCAAGCCTGTCGATTGCGTTTGTGCTGCCCATTATTGACGCAGCCAGTGCATTCCCATCCGGCGCGTCTTCGGATAGTGCCCCCCAAGGGCTGGGAATGCTTGTGCAGGCCGCTTCATCCAGGCCATCCAAGCAGGTTACCACCGGCAACGCCCACAATATTCGCCCCAATCCGAAACCGTCCAAATGCCTGATGCTTGCCAAGAAAATCGGCGCATCCCGCGTGTGGTGGGGACGCCATGTCGGGGCCAAGGAAGTGGAAGATGACGATCTTTTCTTCTCGGTCGGTCCGCGCAGGGTTGAGTTCGATGATATCGGGTGCTTCCGCACCAAAAAGGATTGCCAGAACTGGCTCTACTGGAAGCGAACGGAATATCCGATTTTTGCCTCCATCAGTCCATGCCGCAGAGGGTTGTAATCTTCTCTGCGTGAGCGCACTGCCCTCATGATTGTCTGAAGACAATTGATCGTCAAAAAGAAAACCCCACCTCGATGAGATGGGGTTTCTTTTTATCTTTACGGGCTAGTGGTGAGCGATAGGCAACCCACGCGCCCCTTACGTCTCTGAGCGATATCAGGAAGCGGCTTCGAGAAGCTCGGCTACATATTCCCAGTTGACCAGATTGTCGAACCAAGCCTCAAGATATTTCGGGCGCGCGTTGCGATAGTCGATATAATAGGAATGTTCCCAAACATCGCAGCCAAGCAGCGGTGTTCCGCCGTGAACCAACGGGTTTTCGCCATTCGGGGTCTTGGTCACAGCAAGCTTGCCGTCTACCAGAGCCAGCCATGCCCAGCCGGAACCGAACTGGGTAACACCAGCATTGATGAAGTCAGCGCGGAACTTGTCCATGCCGCCGAGATCTTCTTCGATCTTGGCTGCCAGAGCGCCCGGAATGCCGCCTTCCTTGGCAACAGGCTTCATCCATTTCCAGAAATGAACGTGGTTGTAATGCTGAGCTGCGTTATTGAAGAGACCGGCATTTTTGCCGAAGCTTTCCTTGATCACATCTTCAAGGCTTTTGCCTTCCAGACCGGAGTCCTTGAGAAGGTTGTTGCCGTTGGTGACGTAAGCCATGTGGTGCTTGTCGTGGTGGAATTCGAGGGTCTCTGCAGACATGAAATCGCCAAGAGCGTCATAGGCATATGGAAGTTCGGGAAGTTCAAAAGCCATTGAAATATCTCCATTTAATTGAAAGGGCTACCGGCGGGAAAGTCGGTGGAATTTTGATATGTATCAAAAATAATGGTTATTGCTTATGACCACAAGGGGAGCCAAACGCATTTTCTTGAAACAGCACCAAATTCACAAACTTTCAGGTTGCGGAAGACCAAAAATTCCTGGTCAGATAGGTTAAGCAACCTACCATCTTCTCAAGCAATGCGCGAGGAAGCCTTTTGTTCCATGCCGAACAGGGAAATCAGTTTTTCTTCAAAAATTCTTGGAGAAAAATCTTCTTCGCGAATGCGCTCAAAACAGGCTTGCTTGATTCTGTCGATCTGGGGCCGATCTTCCAATAGCTCCTGAAGCTTGACGGCGAGAAGAAACGCATCTCCGATGGGAACCAGTGGCGCAACCATGCCGCCTTTCAGAATATCCATCGGGCCGCTGGCGCAAGTGGAAACGCAAGCGATGCCCGCATCCATCATTTGACAAAGGGAAAAGGAATAAGGGGCATTGGCTGCTGCCAGGCAATAAAGATCGAAGGCCTCTGCCATTTCTGCTGCGTCCATCGGGCCCATAAATTCTACAAAGGGAGCGATATGATCTGCCAGTTCCTTCAACTCATGCTCCAGTGGGCCTTGCCCGGCGATGACAAATTTAACATCCGGACAACTCTGGTGTAGCAGCTGGGCTGCATGAAGGAAGGTACCCAGTCCGTCGCCTTCTTCGAAGGGGCCACTCGTACCAATCGTCAAGGGGGTGTCTTCAGCCGAAGGCAGAGGCTTGATTTCTGAGAATTGGGTCTCGTAAGGGTAGGGCATGACATCTACAGGGACTTCGCCCTCGAACAAATGCTCAGCCTCTTCCGAAACGCTCGATGTAAGAGTCACCAGACGGTTGGCATGTTTGAACCCATCAAGCATATCATCATGGCATACGCCGATAACCTTCCGTGCGATCTGCCCCAATCCACGGCAGGCAAAGGCTTCGTGACTGATCGCAAAATCGAAGCGAAAGCGCCGCGTTGCTGTCAGAATCGGCCAGAGCTGCGGCGTGCGTTGAAGCAGCTTTCGGGAGAAGTCCGAGACGGGATACATATTGTAGCCCATGGAGCGCGCATCTTCGGCAAATGGCGAGCCATTTGGGGCCATGATGGTAATGTCGAAGCGCTTGGAATGGGTCAGGTGATGCAGATAGATATCATAGGCTTCCAGAATAGCCGCATCCTTCCGCTCTGGCGCAAAAAACAGCAGTGATTTGCGCGGCTGCTCGGGATTGACGTGACTATCCATCGTCTGCATTCCTGTGTCTCCGGTGGTTGTCTACTTGAAAGGACTACCGGGCAAACCCTTGCATTTGGCAATCCTTACCACCCTTTGAGTCTATGACAGAATTCCCGCGCTACTGCAACAAGGTGGCAATGCTGAACAAAGCGCCGCAACAGAATGGTTGGGAAAACCCTTGATCGCTTGATTTCTGCTCTGCGATTGGCGAAAAGAAGGAAGGCCAGAGCCTGAAGGCCGTCAGACCTGACACATTCCAAATATATCGCTTATCCGCGACCTTTCTCTCTCGTGAATTCAACACCAGCTTTTCAATAAATAAAGAAGAAAATGCCATGACCATTGCTCCAAACTGGCAACAAGCCGAACGAGTCGCCAAAGAAATCTGCTCAGTCTGGGGCGCCGATGCGCCCGGTGGTGTCATTGTGGCTTTCGACGCTGAAGGGGACAGGCTCTCTGTTGCCTCAGGCCTTGAAAATCTCTCCACGGGCAAAGCCTTTTCAGATCAGTCCGTGGGCCGCTTTGCTTCGATTACCAAGCATCTTTTCTGCACTCTGGTTCTTCAGCATCCTGATTTGTTGTCCGTTGATGATCGTCTCGGGGCGCATTTGCCTGAGCTTGGCGAGCCGCTCGCCAGCGTGACTGTTGGTCAGGCTCTGGATATGAGCGGCGGTCTGCCAGATATGCGTGAATGCCTTTCACTGCTGGGCCTGTCGGTTTACACAGAGACAAGCGAAGAAGCCAACCATGCCTTCATGGTGCGCCAGAGGCGGCTTAACTTTGATGCCGGTACCGAGGTGTCCTATTCCAATACGGGCTACCGGCTGGTTGAAATGATCCTCAAGCGCAAGGGTGTTCTGCTGCGGGATTTCCTCAAAGATACAATCAATTCAGAGCTGGGCACCGCCTTTGATGCCCCCCATGTGTGGGCAGAACCCGTCAAGGATCTATGCCCGGGCTATTGGTTCGATGGTAACACGTGGTTGCAGTCGGCAGCCGGTCTTCAGATTTCAGCTTCAGGCAGTGTGACCACATCGGCCTCCGGCATGAGCAAATGGCTGCGCACTTTGATGGCTGGGAAAGGCAAATGGGCAGGTATCCTTGATCAATTGTCCGCTCCTCGAAAACTCGAAAACGGCACAGTCACCGGCTACGGGCTCGGCATTACAGATACCCTTCTGGGAGATCGTGTTTTGATCGGGCATGGTGGCAGCCATCCCGGCTACAAGGCCTATATCATGATGGATCGGCCAACAGGAACCGGCATTGTCTTCCTCTCGAACAGGGATGATGCGGATTCTCGCGACACTGCTTCGCGTGTCATGGCGGCCTTGCTCGATCTGCCCATGCCCAAGCCAGCACCAAGACGCCTTCCGGAAGGATTATACGTGGCAGAGACAGGTCCTTTCTGGCTCGAAGTGGCAGATGGAAACGCAACATGGCTCGATGATGCCAGCGGTCTATATGAAGAGGGCGACAACAAAGTGTCTACCCGTTCTGCCACATCCCAGTTGGAGCTTAAGTGGGATGGTGAGGCCCTTGTCGGAACGGTTGGCTATGTGCCCCGGCATTTGGTTCGAGCAACTGCTGAGACTGTTTGTGATCAGCTCAATGGTTTGTGGCGCAGCGATGAAGGGGCGTTTCTGGAGATTTCCAACGGGAGCCTCACAATGGGGGTGGGCCCCATTCGCCAAACCGTTCCGCTCACGTCTATTGGGGGCGGACGCTATCTGTTCACGATCACTGATAGCCTCTGGACCAAACGCGTTTGTCTCAATTGTCTTGAAACGGACCGCATTGAGTTGGCTCTTAGCCGTGCCCGCATGATCGAATATAAGCGCGTTCGTTGATCACGATTGCGTGAGGTTAAGAATGGAAAAGGCCCGCTTTTGACTGTTTTTAGCGAAATTTTGCAGCATTCAGTTGTTTTGCATGGAGTGAATAAGTCGCTAGAAATAGTTTTGCGAGCTCGCCCTTTGGTTTTAAATATATGTGAACGTTACAGCTATATAATACTATCCATAGGTCTTGCTCTAGATAAAAATAGTATCACATATATTTGTTTTGAATATGTTTGAATTCAGGGATGTTATAGCTTCTCTCGGACATATACTTGGCAACAAATCCATAAAAACAAGGCCCATTGAACGCGATAAGATTTGTGGTATTTAAAATATCGCAAATTTTGTATATTATAATATTCTGAAGGAGACCGGACGTGCCTTTCAGCGAAAACTACGAAATCGAAACTCATACAGAGTTTGATTTCGAAGGAGAAGACTATTGCTCTCTTTTTGGGGCAAGCAACGCCACAGTCTTTCAGAACCCGCAATGGCTGGCGTTGCTTTACGGACGCTTGGTTCCCCACTCAGGGGCCAGGCCACTGATCATATCTGCAAGGAGAAAAGACACAGGCCAGCTTTGTCTGCTCTTGCCGCTGTTGCACACTTCCTATCTCGGGTTGGCATGTGTTGAGCCTGCTGATTGCGGGACCGCTGACTATAACGCTGTTGTCTATGATCCTGCCTTCGAAGAAGAGCTCTTGAGCGATGGAAAGATCAGCAAGGTTATTGTGTCTTTGCTGAAGCCATGCCATTTGATCCTCTTTCGAAAGATGCAAGGCGACAGCAAGATGCTCGCTCATCTGCTGGGCGAGGTGATTGTGGGTGACATGACCTCATCTGGCCATGACATGCCAATCTGGGCACCTTACGAGAAATGGCGAACAGAAATTCTCTCCAATAAGCTCAGGACCGGACTGCGTCGCAAACACAGAAAGCTCGTCGCAATCGGAGAGGTTTCACTCAGGATCTGCAAAGAAGAAGACGACATCAAGGCTGTTATGAAGGCGTTGCAGGATCAACGCCGAGATCGCTATTCTGATGATCTGTTTTTGGAAGACAGTTATTTTGAATTCTACAGCGCAGTTGCGCTGGAGGGCGTCGAAACCGGATTATCCGAGCTTTCAGCGCTCTATGTGGGTGATGACATCATCGGCATCGAACTCGGCTTTATTCATGATCAATGCTATCATTTCATTCTCTCTGGCATGCAGGGAGGAGACTATTACAAAATGTCTCCTGGGCTGCAACTGATTGACTATATTCTTGACCATCGCGTCGCGTTGGGAGACACCCGTATCGATTTCACGATCGGGGATGAAGAATATAAAAGCAGTTTTGGCGCCAAGCCGACAAGATTGCGCTTGATGGCAAGGCCAATGACGCTGCTTGGACGTCTTGCTTTGAAAACCTATATGCAGGGTGGACCGGTCAAGGACTTCGCCAAGCGCCTGGTTGCCATGGCCAGAAAAAAATAGAACATCATGTTGATCCAGCTACCCTGCGTTCAACCAAAAAAGACCGCCTGACAGAGATCTGCAGGCGGTCTTTTTTCCGATGTCATGGAGGTCAAAATGAAGGCCTAAAGCTTGCCGCTCACCTTGATGGCAAAAGCATATTCCAGAGCTGTTTCCTTGAGGCGATCAAACCGTCCCGATGCTCCGGCATGCCCGCTGCCCATATTGATTTTGAGCAGCAGCAGATTGTCATCTGTGCGTTTCTCTCTCAACTTCGCAACCCACTTTGCCGGTTCCCAATAGGTGACGCGCGGGTCTGTTAGACCGCCGACGGCGAGGATCGCCGGGTAGGCCTGCTCGGTGACATTGTCATATGGGCTGTAGGCCGCGATATATTTATAGTCTTCCTCAGAGGCAATCGGGTTGCCCCATTCCGGCCATTCGGGCGGTGTCAGCGGCAAGGTGTCATCAAGCATGGTGTTGAGCACATCAACAAACGGCACGATTGCCAGAATGCCGGAGAAGAGGTGAGGCGCCATATTGGTAACCGCGCCCATCAGCATACCGCCAGCAGAGCCGCCTTCGGCAACAATCTTGCCTTCAGAGGTGTATCCTTCCGCGACCAGGAATTCGCCAGCAGAAATGAAATCCTTGAAGGTGTTGGTCTTGGTTCCGCGTTTGCCATTGGTGTACCAGGCGAAGCCCTTTTCCTTGCCGCCGCGGATATGGGCGATAGCATAGACAAACCCGCGATCCACCAGCGATAGAGCCGTGGTTGAGAAGCTGGCTGGAATCGAGATGCCGTAAGAGCCATAGCCATAAAGCAGGCAGGGGGCGGAGCCATCAAGCGCCGTGTCCTTGCGATAGAGCAGGGTAACGGGGACCAGTTCGCCATCATGGGCAGGCGCCATCAAACGGCGGGTGACATAGTCCTCCGGTTCATGCCCTGACGGCACTTCCTGCTCCTTGCGCAAGGTGCGTGACCGGCTGGACATGTTGTAATCATAAATCCGGCTTGGGGTTGTCATGGACGAATAGGAGAAGCGGACCGTGTCCGTATCAAACTCTAAGGAGCCGTGGAAGCCGAGGGCATAGGCTTCTTCTTCAAAGGCAATGGCATGCTGCGCTCCATTGCGCAGGCTGCGGATCTGGATGCGTGGCAGGCCGTTCTCCCGCTCCATCCAAACCAGAAATTCCTTGAAGATGCTATGGCTGAGTATGAGCCGCCCGGCTTGATGAGGCACGAGATCCTTCCAGTGGATGCGGCCAGACATTGTCGGGGCTGCAGTCACAAGCTTGAAGTCTTCTGCATCGTCGGCATTGGTCAGGATATAGAGAATGCCCTGACCTTCATCGACGCTATATTCAATGCCCGTTTCGCGTTCTGCGATGAGGCGGGGCTTGCTCGCATTGTCTTTGGCACTTAGCAAATAGCATTCACTGGTCTGGTGATCGTGGCAATCGATGAAGATATAATTGCCGGACTGGCTTTTGCCCAACCCGACAAAAAAGCCGGCATCGGATTCTTCATACAGCAGTTCATCGGCGGATTGCTCTGTGCCTAGTTTGTGACGGAAAACCCGGCTTGGCCGGTGGTTGTCATCCTGCCAAGTGTAGTAGAGATGCGTGCTGTCTTCGCTCCAGACAACGCCGCCAGTGGTACGCTCGATCAGATCTGCGGTTTCTTCGCCTGTGCGGAGATCGCGAATGCGGATTGTGAAATATTCAGACCCCTTGGTGTCTACGGCCCAGGCCAGCTTGCTGTGATCAGGGCTGTGGGAGAGTGACGCAAGGCGGAAAAAATCCTCGCCTTCCGCTTCCTTGTTACCATCCAGCAGAATGGTCTCGTCTCCCCCTTCACGCGGGATACGAACATAGAGCGGATATTGACCACCCAGCACATAGCGCGTGCCATAGGCATAGGGGCCATCAGGAGCGGGCACCGAGCTGTCATCTTCTTTGATGCGACCCTTCATTTCTTCAAACAGCTTGGTCTGCAGTTCTTCGGTGTCGGCCATTTCCTTGACCGTATAGTCATTCTCAGCTTCGAGATAAGCTTCGATATCATCGTCAAGAACCTCACGCCCCTTTTGCATGACCTCCTGCCAATTATCGGCGCGCAACCATGCATAATCGTCGCTAAGCTCGATCCCGTGATTGGTCACACGGTGATCGCGTTTTTCCGCTCTTGGTGCGAGAGAGGGGAAAGCGGCTTTGGTGAAAGAAGACCTGTTCTGTGATGACATTATACGACCTTGTTAAACGGCTATAATTCCAGACTACACCTATGATCTTCATGCTGAATGTGCAAGGGCGATAATCAAGGTAAGGAGAGCCTGAGCCTGCTCTTTGGCACGGTTCACTCACTTGGTCCTGTTAAGACAAGGCCTATTTAGACGCATTCGGGCCGGTTTGATCTGTCTTATGTTGCAAATTCTCGCGCAGATGCTAGCAATATGGCAACAAATTCTGGCAACCCATTTCTCCCGCCTTTTGCCAGAGAAGAACAAGGAGCCTTCTTATGCCGCATATGGTTATTTCCTACGCCAAACCACTCGAAGACCAAGCTGATATCAAAAAGATCGTTCAAACCGTTTGGGAAACTGCCGAAAAATCCGGTCTGTTCACGCCTGCTGCGATCAAGGCGCGGGCATTGCCGATTGAGCATTTTGTCACCGGCGGTTCTGATCAGCTATTTGTGCATGTGGAAGCCAAGATGTTTGGCGGTCGCACCGAAGAGCAAAAGAAGACACTGACCAAGAGCCTGTTCGATGCGGTGTCTGGACTGGTCAAGGCGGATGTCGCTGTGAGCGCTGAAGCAATCGATATGGATAAGGCGACCTACACCAAGTCATAGGGTGCACTTTATTCTTTGCGCAGCAAAGTTCTTGTGAGAAAGACAAAGCTCGGTGCCGTGATCATTGATCCTGTGCGCTGGGCTTTTCTATTTCTACCGGGCTAACCGCTATGACGAATGCGCTGCGGGATCAGGAAGCCTTTTGTTTATTGCGGCGGAAGGAGATGACCCCGATTGCAAGGCTTGTCAGGGCAATGACCAGCCCCGCAGACAGGGCCTGCATGGGGCCGATTGTGTCAGCTTTCCTTAGTACAGCCTCATCGGGTGCCGCCGGATTGTAGTGAACCGTGACATTGGTGCCTTGCGGCAGATCCTCAATTTCGGTTTCCGCCACACCGCGTAAGGTGCGTGCCGGATGATGAATGCTCAACTGGTCTCCAATCAAGAAAGAGCCGTCCACCTCATAGCGATAACGAACGTGAGGCTGGAACATCTCGATTGGCTTGCCGTTGGCCTTGGTCTGAGTAAGAGACTCCACATGGCTTTCCAGAATCTGGCCGGGCGTCGCTTGCCAGCTATCTGGAATTTGGGCTTGTTGTAGCCCCATCCAACCCAACCCTGCGTAAACGAAGCCCCCAAGAGAAATCGCAAGCATGAAATAGCTAAGGATACAGGGGGATGCATTGGGGCACGAAGCCGGTTTGCTCATGGAAGCCTCCACTTGGTTCGAGACAGGGCGACCTTAAGGGGCAGGGCGCAAAAAGCAAGCTGCCAATGAGTTGGAAGCTCATCTGCGTGTCAGTCCTCCGGCTCAAAACGCAGCGCGACACCATTCATGCAATAGCGCAGGCCGGTCGGCATTGGGCCGTCATCAAAGACATGACCCAGATGCGAACCGCAATTTGCACAGCGAATTTCGGTTCTTTCCATAAAAAGACTGTGATCGGAATGCTCTGTCACGGCCTCTGCATCTGCTGATTCATAAAAACTGGGCCAACCGCACCCTGCATCAAACTTCGAATCCGATGTAAAAAGACGCGTTCCGCAAGCAACACAGTAATATTCGCCCGTTCTATTCTCGAAATTGAGCGGTGAGGACCCAGGACGTTCCGTGCCATGTTGTCGCATCACATGGTATTGTTCATCGGTTAGTAATTGCTTCCACTCTTCTTCTTTCTTTAATTCTTTTGTCATAGCATGACTCCCAACCAAGACACTTAAATCTTGCAAAAATAACCGGCTAAACTTTCGCGAATTTCTTGTTTGTCCGGGTTTTCACTGTATGGTTCTGATACGTTGAATCATATAGGTATCCGGAAGCCTAGTCTAAAGGCTAAGGCTTATTTGGTTTTTCATCGCGTATGAAACACCATCTCTTCTATGACGCCATGGCGTGTGGTTTTCACGGCTGGTTTGGGAAGATGCTTGATTACAATACGGTTCAGTTGTTCCGTAATGTGGTGTGAGGGGCGGTGGAAACTGCTTGCTAAACCGCTATAATAGGTTGGTTAGAATTTCTGCGATTCGAAGTGGGGCGCAATAAAGAAACGTTTGAAGGCTTGGGTGCGCAACTTTCCACAGGAAAATTTGAGCTTATGGGTTATTTTTTTAAATAGACCCTGTAATCCCAAGACTTAAAGTCAGGTCAACTGCTCTTTTAGGGATGGTTGGCCATTTGGATAGTTTGATGAGGAAAGCGCATGGCGTTGGAATTCGGTGGCGGTCTCAATCTGGCATTGGCCACTCCCTTTGCTGCAGCAGTGGTTGCTCCATATCTCAAGCGGCTGATGGGACATAATGTTGCCTGGCTGCTTGCCTTGATGCCTGCCGGCATTTTCGTCTATTTGTGCCAGTTCATTGGAACAGTTGCGACCTCCGGTCACGGAGTGCATATCACACCGCTGGAATGGTTGCCGCAATATGGCATCCAGTATTCCCTCTTTGTCGATGGTCTCAGCCTGGTTTTTGCGCTGCTGATATCCGGTATTGGCACCCTGATCATTCTCTATTCAGGTGGATATATGAAGGGCCACGCCGACCAAGGGCGTTTCTTCAGCTTCATGTTCCTGTTTATGGGCTCTATGATCGGCGTTGTGCTGGCCGACAATCTGATGACGCTGTTCATCTATTGGGAGCTGACCTCGATTACGTCATTTCTGCTCATCGGTTTCAATCACAAGGAAGAGCGCTCCCGTCGTGCGGCCTTGCAGGCCCTTATTGTAACCGGCGGTGGTGGTTTGGCCCTGTTGGCCGGATTGCTGATGATGTATCAGGCTGGCGGCACGATGGAGATGAGCGAACTGCTCACCAGAGGCGATGTCCTGCGCGACAATGGCCACTATGGTGCCATGCTGCTTTTGATCTTGGGCGGAGCCTTCACCAAATCCGCACAATTTCCGTTTCACTACTGGCTTCGCAATGCCATGGAAGCGCCAACCCCTGTATCTGCTTATCTGCATTCTGCCACCATGGTCAAAGCGGGTGTTTATCTGTTGATGCGTGTGCATCCCGTCATGGGGGACACGACGCTCTGGATGACCATTCTTCCGATTTTCGGCGCGATCACCCTGATCATGGGGACATGGATGAGCCTGCGCCAGACCGACCTGAAGCTGACACTGGCCTACACAACGATTGCCTCACTTGGGCTATTGGTGATGCTGGTCGGGACCTCCAATGAAACCGCCATCACCGGCGCAGTGGTCTATCTGTTTGCGCATGCGCTCTTTAAGGGCGGCTTCTTCATGATTGTCGGAACCATCGACCATGAAGCCGGAACCCGTGATGTGACGCGCCTTGGTGGTTTGCGCAATGCCATGCCTGTTTCCTTCTATGCGGCTGTAGCCTGTGCTTTGTCGATGGGTGGGATCTGGCCCTTTATCGGCTTTATCGCCAAGGAAGAAATGTATCTGGGCCTGCTTGGTACAAACCTGCCTGCCTTGTTGCTGACGCTCGCCGCCGTATTGGGCAACGCGATGATGTTTGGTGCCGCTTTCGTCGTCGCACTCAAGCCATTTCTCGGGGAGGAAGTTCATACCCCCAAGCACGCCCATGAAGGACCGGTTCTTCTGGTTGCCGGGCCGGTAACACTTGCCAGCCTTGGCCTTCTGGCCATGCTGTTTGGCGATTTCGTGGGGGCGGAGCTTCTGCGCCCCATGGCCAATGCTGTGCATGGGCATCATGGGCATCTGCAAATCGGCATCGGCGCTGTTCATGTCAATTTCGCCTTCATGTTGTCGCTCATCACCATCGCTCTTGGGGTGGGCTTCTATTTCCGATATGAAGCCATCAGATCAACGCGCGGTGTGCTTATCCGTACACTGGGGGAGGGGCCTGACAGCTTCTTTGATATTTTTATCGCCGGTCTTGTTCGCTTCTCCGCACGCACGATGCGCCTGTTGCAGAGCGGGAATATGGAGGTCTATCTGGCTGCGACCTTCGCCACCATTGCGCTGGCGTTGATCGTGCCTATGATCGTCTTTGACGAATTGCCCGACTGGCCCCAATTCCCTGATCTCTATATCTATGAATGGTCCACTCTTGGTCTCGCGGTCGTGGGGCTATATGCATTGATCGTCGCCAAGACGCGCTTGACGGCGATTGTGTCACTGGGCATTCAAGGCTTTGCCGTGGCGTTGATCTTCCTGCTGTTTGGCGCTCCTGATTTGAGCTTCACGCAGTTCATGGTCGAGACACTGGCCGTTGTCATCATCGCCCTCATCATGAACCGTCTCTCGCTGAAGGAGCATGACAAGCGGCCGCCACAACAAGTGATGGTTGATGCGAGTTTGTCGATTCTCGTGGGACTTGGCTTCTGTCTGCTGCTCATGTCTGTTACGCAGGGAGCGTTTGATCGTCACCTGAGCGATTTCTTTACTGACTATAGCCGTGTCATCGCCCATGGCCGCAACATCGTGAATGTTATCATCGTTGACTTCCGCGGCTTCGATACGTTGGGAGAAATCGCTGTTGTTACGATCACGGCTCTGTGTGTGCATACCCTTACGTTGGGCACGGGGCGGTCCGGGCTTAAAAGCAAGTTTTTCAAGAATAAGTCTTCCGGCTTTGATGAAGCGACCTCTGGTCAGAAAGGAGCAGAGTAATGCAAACTCTGATTTTTCGGACAACAGCCCCGTTTCTGGCGGCCCTGATGATCCTGTTCTCCATCTTCGTGACCCTGCGCGGACATAATGATCCTGGTGGTGGCTTCATCGGCGGTTTGATCGCTGCATCGGCCTTTATGATGTATGGTATCGCCGCCGGCGTGGAATATGTGCGCAGGGCACTGTATTTCCACCCGATTTCTGTGGCCGCCTTTGGTTTGGTGCTTTCGTCCGGATCTGGCTTGCTTTCCATGTTCGAAGCGCAGCCATTCATGACCAGTCAATGGACCTTCCCCACCATCATGGGGGTAGAGGTGGCTATCTCCACCCCGATGTTCTTTGATATCGGCGTCTATCTGGTGGTCATGGGCAGCTTGACATCCATCGCATTGAAACTGGAAGAGGAATAAAGCGACCATGGAAGGCGTTCTTTCTATTCTCGTTGGTATCTTCTTCGCGGTGAGCATCTATCTGATGATGTCGCGCTATACCATTCGCATCATGCTGGGGGTTGCTGCGCTTAGTAACGCAGTTAACCTGCTTATCTTTACGAGTGGACGCTTGATGCGTGAGGTGCCGCCAATCATCCCTGAAGGGGCTTCGGTGCCCGCAATGCCGACAGCCAACCCGTTGCCTCAGGCTCTTATCCTGACGGCTATTGTTATTTCATTCTCATTTCTGGCCTTTCTCCTCGTGCTTGCCTATCGGGCCTATCAGGAGTTGGGAACCGACGACATAACGCAGATGCGTGTCGCGGAACCGGCAGATGAAGATCTGCCTCCTGTCAGTTACTAAGGAGAGAGACAGCTATGGCTGGAAATGCTGATCACGCGGTGGATTATGCCGCAGGAATGCTGATGGCGCCGACCTCGCTGGCGGACTGGCTGATTGTGGCTCCATCGCTGATTACTATCATTGGTGGAGCGTCACTCGTGATGCTGCGCTATCAGGCAAAATGGCATGGCTATCTGGCATGCTTCTATCTGGCTGCCTTGGTTTTGGTGGATGCGTTGCTCTTGTCGCGGGTCATGGTTGAAGGGCCAATTACCATGACAATGGGGCGTTGGTTGCCGCCATTTGGCATTACACTGGTGGTCGATGCCTTGGGCGGATTGATGGCGCTTATCGCCGCGATCGTCGCTCTGGCGGTTTGTGTCTATTCACTGGCGGACATATCGGTCACCTCAACAAGGTTTGGCTTCTATCCTGCGTTGCTCTGGATGATGACCGGTATTACAGGATCCTTCCTCACCGGTGATATCTTCAACCTCTATGTCTGGTTTGAAGTGATGCTGATTTCATCCTTCGGTCTCCTGATCGTGGATGGCGAGCGCATTCAACTGGATGGCGCGATGAAATATGCCGTGCTCAACCTGATGGCAACGACGCTGTTTCTGGTCACCACAGGATATCTTTACGGTGCGGTCGGATCGCTGAATATGGCCGACATTGCCTTGCGCCTGAGGGAAATGCCTGAAGGTGCCGCGCCGATGGGCACGATTGCCACGCTATATCTGCTGGCCTTCTCCATGAAGGCGGCGGCCTTTCCGGTCAATTTCTGGCTGCCCGCCTCCTACCACACGCCAAAGATCGTTGTTTCTGCAATTTTCGCAGGGCTGCTGACAAAGGTTGGCGTCTATGCCTTGATCCGCACGCTGGTTCTGGTAATGCCCGAGGGCAGGGACATGCTGAGCGATCTTATCGCATGGATCGCAGCCTTGACCATGATTGTTGGCGCTATTGGTGCCTTGGCGCAGAATGATGTGCGCCGGACCTTCGGCTTTCTGGTTGTTGGCGGTATCGGCTCGTCGATGGTTGGGGTCGCTGTGGGCACGCAGGATGCCATCACCGGTGCTATTCTCTATGCCGTGAACTCCATTCTTGTGATGACGGCTCTGTATCTGGCCTTCGGCATTCTGATGCGCAAGAACGGAGGCAAGGTTAATCTTGCGGATCTCGGCGGAGGTTACAGAGCTTCCAGTTGGCTTTCCATTCTATTTCTAGCGCTGGTCTTTGCTGCATCCGGTTTGCCGCCATTTTCCGGTTTCTGGCCAAAAATGGTGCTCGTGGAATCGAGCCTCAAGGAAGGGTATGGCTGGCTTGCCTTCTCCGTCCTTATCTCTGGCTTCATAACCACCATTGCTATGGGCCGCGTTTGGGCGCATGCCTTCTGGCGCGGTGGTCCGATCGGCACGCAGGACGGACGGGACGCCGCTCCGCTTTATACCTTGTCCGAGATTGTCAGAAGGCGCGTTTTTGTGCCGGTTATGGCACTGGTCGCGATGATCGTCTATATTGGCGTCTATCCATCACCCGTCTTCTCGGTTTCGCAATATGGCGCGGCGACGCTTCTTAAGCCTGATCAGTATTTCGATGCCGTTTTCGGCCCAGTGCGGGCGCAGGAGAAAGAGCGCGCAGAAGCTCAGGCCGTCGAAGGGCATCGCCTCAATGAAGCGTCAGAGAATGGGGCTGTTCAGAATTCGGAAGGAGCGCACTGATGAAATATCTGTTTCTGGTCAATGTTCTGTTGGCCATCATCTGGGCGGCCGTCGGTGGAACCTTCACGGTGCCCAACCTGCTTTTCGGTTTCGTGTTAGGCACGATTGTCCTGTTCATCATCCGGGAAAAAGCTGGCACGCTGCGCTACTTCCAGCGTGTGCGACGGATCGTATCGCTGCTCTTCCTGTTTATCGTTGAGCTAATCAAATCTGCCGCCAAGGTGGCCATTCTCGCTGTTTGTCCCAACATCAAGCTCAAGCCGGGCTTCTTTGCTTATGAGCTGAAAACCGATCGAGATCTGGAAATAACCATTCTGGCAAACCTGATCACGCTGACGCCGGGCACCTTGTCTGTTGATGTGTCCGACGACAAGAAATATCTCTATATTCATGCAATCACGATTGATGATCTGGAAGACATGCGCGAGGAAATCGAAACTGGCTTTGAACGCAAGATCATGGAGGCCTTTCGCTGATGGATCCACTTATGAATATGCCGTCATTTCTTGATGTCGCCATACTGCTGACACTGATGATCCTGTCTCTGTCCTTCCTGTTCACGGCCTATCGCATCATCAAGGGCCCGACATTGGGAGACCGGATTATTGGTCTCGATATGCTGGTTGCGGTCGGCATCGGCTTTATCGCCGTGATCGGGGTGAAAACCGACTTCTATCTGTATACTGATATTGCCATTGCGCTGGGGCTGGTCGGTTTCCTGTCCACCTTGGCCTTTGCCCGGTTTGTGCTGCATCACGGGGATAGCTCGGAATATTTCGATGAGAAAGAGGCCGCCAAAGCGGAAGCTGACGCCAAGAGAGCTCTGGAGGGACTGGAATGATTGGTTTGACCCTTACTATGATATCCGAGGTGTTCGTCGGGCTTTTGCTTTTGCTGGGGGCGGTGTTCGTGCTCACAGCGTCTATCGGTATGCTCCGCTTCCCTGATGTCTATACCCGGATGCATTCTGCGTCCAAGGCCGGTACGCTGGGGTCTGGCATCGCGCTGTTGGCTCTAGCCTTGCATTCAGGAGAATTCGACGTATTCTCTCGTGCGTTGGCTGGTATTATCTTTTTTCTATTGACGACCCCGGTTACAGCACATTTGGTTGCAAAAGCTGCGTACTCTACCGGAACAAAACCCTGGAAGGGGACAGTAATTGACGAATATGCAGATAGTATGGAGAAGAATTCAGACCATAAGTGATTTCTCTATATCTGGCCGTTGAATGATTGTTAACTAGGGAGTTTCGAGCCGAAACTCCCTTTTCTTATGTTTGTTTCTGCGCGCACATATAATCTTGCTTTACTATGAAATTTCCGCATCATATAATTGTTTCCCACAAGCATACAAAGAAAAATGCATTATTTCTTGAAGTAAAAACATAGATACATTACCAATGACGCCAATGGTTTTTGAAACTGGTGACTCTAGTATCCAACAGTTGAGTGCCAGATTGTTCAGGTGAACAGCAATCATCTTGAGCGTCAATTGGAAAGAATGTCCGGATTATGTCAGAAAACACAGATAACAACATACTGATTGAGCTTACCGCTGATATCGTTTCCGCATATGTTAGCAATAATGCTGTGCCGGTAAATGATCTCTCGGGCCTCATTGGCGACATCTATAAAGCTTTGGAAGATACCAAAACTCCCGTTTCCGAAGAAGTTGTCGAAGCACCGAAACCAGCAGTCTCGGTCAAGAAATCAATCACGCCAGATTACATCATCTGTCTTGAAGATGGGAAGAAGTTCAAGTCGCTCAAGCGTCACCTTCGCACCCATTACAACCTGTCTCCCGAAGAATATCGTGAGAAATGGGGTCTTCCCGCAGATTACCCAATGGTTGCTCCAAGCTACGCAGAAGCACGCTCCAGCCTTGCCAAGAAAATGGGCTTGGGTCAGCAGCGCCGCAAGAAGTAAGATACGTCAAAGTTTCCATTAAATATTGCGCAGCGCCGTCTGCGTAGACGCAAAGAATAAGGCAGCTTTCAAGCTGCCTTTTCTGTTTTGTCTTGCTTTTTGCTACACGGTTTTCTTCTTTAAGGTTGGGCTTGTCCATCTACTCTGATTGTAGATTAGGGGCCCTTACCTCAGGGCCTTTTCCGCAGCGATCGCCTGCATAAGCGCAATATGCCGCATTAGGGAATATCTGTAATGGGCGGCACGTCCACGCCGCCGCTCCGCCCTGAGTGCCTGACTAAGCTTTCTCAGAATTGCACCTTCATTATTCTTCTCCAGACTTCGGAGCTCTCCTGGGAACATGTGAAGCAAGCCTGGCAGATCTCGGTCGCGTACATACTTTCTCTCTCCAATTCGAACCATGTCTCTGATGAATGTTGAGCCATGAATAACTCTCCTGCCTGCAAGTGTGTCGTTACAACTGGCAAGGCTACCCTTTTTCGGAACGTGAGGAAGTGATGACGGCAGCACGGTTTTGCCATTCGCGAAAGACCGAGTGCTAAGCGCCCCTTTGGGCTGAAGACTGTTTTGAACCATGCCTAGATTGTCTCTCAAGCAGAAAGAAGGGGGATTATGGGTATAAGGAGAGTTTCCAAAGTGGGATGGTGAACAAAGAGTAAAGCGACGAAAGGTAACAAATATGAGGGATTTGCGGGGATCGCGGCGACTGGCTTTAAAAATATTCCATTTTTTATGTGAGGAATTTATTCCTGATTCAAGCAAAGGTTGTATATATGTACTAATACAACGCATCGCAACAAATGCGAGCAAGGTTCATGGAGTAAACAATGGAAACTGCATTAAATATCGAAAGTCTGGCGGCCAACGCATCCCCCTGGCTAGGAAATCCGATGGTAAGTGGAGAGGCGCAGAATGGTGTGCACGCTCTTGCGCTGGTAGACGAACTGGTTTCACGAACCTACCGGCTACCGCGCAGCGCCCTGCATGCTGGCACTCGTTGCAGAAAGAGCGTGGCCTTTGCGCGCCAGGTGGCCATGTATCTTTGCCATGTCTGTCTGAGCTACCCTCTCAAGGATATCGCCAGCTACTATGAGCGGGATCGGACGACGGTCGCTTATGCCTGCCGAGTGGTTGAGGACCGCCGCGAGGAGGAAGAAACGGAACTGCTGATCAACAGTCTGGAGAGCGCTCTCGAGACCATGATGCTCGTTACCCCGCTGACCAGAATGAGGGAAAAATGAACAAGACTAGCCATGAGTGTCAGAAAAATACCGCGCTTGAAAATGGTCTTGCAGGAGATTGCCTCAAGCTTATTGGGCAAATCGCCCGCAGTAACAACCGACAGGTGGACCGGTGGCCCAAACCACAAATCCAGAATTTGCTCAAACGCGGCTGGGTGGAGATGAAAGAGACGGAACTGGCATTAACGGACAAGGGCAGAACGGCGTTGCGGCGTGAAAAGCTCAAGCGCGAAGAAATTCGGCTCACCGAAAAAGGGGCAATTGGCACACAGGTTCGTGGGGAGAAGGTGCCGTACAATAGGGCGCGCGGTGACGCTAACGTTGTCAAGACAGAGAACCCTCTGCATCATCTGGCCAATCGTAGGAAAGCGGATGGCAGTTGCTATCTTACTGGCAGTCAGCTTGAAGCGGGCGAAAGGCTATGCAGTGATTTCGATCGGGGGCAACTGGTTAAAACCCTTGGTATCAATTGGCAACGATTGGGACAATCCGAAGGGGCCGTTTCCAAGAATGCACGCAGAGCCAACGCGGGACCCGGTTTTGGAGATGTGGCGCTGGACGCACAGGACCGATTTAGAGCTGCGTTGAAATATGTTGGGGAAGAGTTTGCCGACCCTTTGATCGATTTCTGCTGTTTCCAGAAAGGGCTGGAAGAAATGGAGCGTACGCGCAATTGGCCTGCGCGGTCGGCAAAGCTTGTCTTGTCGCTGGCGCTTGCCAGATTGGCGCGGCATTACGGACTCTTCGATGAGGTCACTGGCCCAGCCCGAAGCGCCATGCGCCGTTGGGGCACTAAAGACTATCGGCCGTCTCTGCTCTCATCAGATGAGAGTTGAGCGGAGAGGGCACTTCTATTCTTCTGTTTGATGGTTCCGGCGTTGAGCACCAGTGCTGATTTTAGCCCAATGCCTTTTGGGCATCAGATTTGATACGGCCGATCATTGCGGAAAGACCGTTTGAACGTTGTGGCGTCAAATGGTCCCGCAGGCCGATCTGATCGAATATGGCATCAGCATCCGTACCCAGAATATCTTTGGCTGTCTTGCCAGAAAAGGTGGCCAGTGCGATGGCAACCAGACCTTTTACGATATGCGCGTCGCTGTCGCCCTGGAAGGTCAGCGTCGGGTTGGACGCATCGCCATTTACCTCTGTGGTCAGCCAAACCTGCGAAACGCACCCCTCGACCTTGTTTTCGGATGTCATGGCTTCCTGAGGTAGATCTTCCAGCTCGCGGCCAAGCTCAATGACATAGCGATAACGCTCTTCCCAGTCGTCAATAAAAGAAAAATTCTCAATGATCTCGTCAATCGATAAAGGCATGGCAGTCTCGGTTCTTGTCTGAATCCACTTCTTTGGCGACTACACTAATCAAGCCGGTGGCGTGGAGCAAGGGGCAAGCCATCTATGAGCAAGACTGGCTATAAAGACACTATAAATTGAGGGGATAGGGAGAGGAGGATGGGCAAAAAGAAAGCGCCGAAATGAAGGGCAGGTTCATTTCGGCGCGGCCACTGGCCCAGTGGGACGAGTACGGTCAGATGCTTGATGCAATCACGGATGATGAGGCCGTTGTCAGTGAATAACAATAGAGATTGCATCAAGTGTCCGACCTGGAGTTCGGCTCGCCTAATAGGTGGGACAAAGCCGAAATTCGTTTGGTTTTCACTGTTCCTTATTCAATTAACCGACTTTGTCAGTCGGCGTTGCGAACCATTTCCGCCAAAGCCTGGCGATCAAGTTCCTGTTGTTTGAGCGTGGCTTCGTTCATAGCCAACGTGTTTTCTGGTGCAGAAGTGGTGGTATCTGCCGTCTGATCTTTGTCACCATCTAGGTACATGTAAACCTGCTTGGCTCCGTAACGGGCTTTGGCAGAGAAATTCTCGATTGCCACTTCCCCAGCCGCGCAAACCTCAGGCTGCCGCGAGCAAAAGGAGGTAAAATCCTTCAGAGTGGCTTGCGCAGCTACCAACGCCTCAGACGTTGAGAGATTCGCATTGTCAGATGTGTTTTCACGATCTGCTGGCAGAATCAGAATGACCAGCGATAGCCAGAAAGCAGCTCTGATAAGAAATGACATTCCCGTGCCCTTTCAATTCCCACATATGCCTCACACCTGTGAGGCGACATCCGTCCACGAACCACACCATTACCAACTTTCCTGTTTTGTAATATGATGAAAGTCGGTGCAATTGATGTTGACCCTACGATAGCGTGATCATGTCAAAAGCAGTTTGAAAGAAAGAGTCAAAATAGATTCAAATTTGATCTTTCAAAAAAGAGTCTGTTTACCAAGGCGTATGTCCGCAGAAACCTGCCGCTTTAACCTTAACCGCCGGAGCTCCAAATGGCCTGCAAAGGGCAGGAGAGCCGAGCGGATAAACAGCTATGAACAGCTGTGGATGCAACTATAAGACTGAAATTTATAAGGTTTTCCGGTTTCTAGTTCTATTTTTCTAGTGAATTGTTAACCATAAGAACGTTTTCTTTGCCCTAATCGGCAAAAACCAATTGTTCATCATAATTAGTCGTGAGGAGAGCGTTGGTTTTTTAGCGTTCCTTAAAAGTATGCGTGGCACTCTGATGACAACGCTGCCTGCCGACCAGAAGGTCGACGACCTGTGTTTGTATTGCGTAATTTTTATGGACTCCAAAAGAGAGTGCCATAAACCAGGTGAGGTTAAATCGTGCTCGACGCCATTTGGGACAAGTCGCCCCTTCGGTCTGTTATAGACGGTCTTCTTTATGAACCCAGCAAACTTTGCGATCAGGACAGAGCGCGCCACGCCCTGTTCATTGGGGTGCATTTGGCCGTTGGCCTGTTGGCTCTAGCCACTCTGCCAATTGTTATCCTGACGGCAAGCGACGCCATGGGGGCTGCCGCCTCCAACTTGTCTTTGTTGCCATTGTGGATGCTCACTCCGCTCATCTCCGTACTGTATCTGTCTAAAACGGGTAAGCTGGGCAATGCCTTCTTGCTGACGGCTTCCATGACTGCGGCCTTTATCATCTGGATTGCCAGCATGACCGGCGGATTGCAGTCTCCCCATCTGATTTGGCTTGGTGTCATTCCTCTGGAGGTTGCCCTTTCCGGCAATAAGAGAATCATCAAGCGGGCTCTGGTTATTTGTTTGCTGGCCCTTGGTCTTATTGGCTGCATTGATATGACCGGATTCCTTAAACCTGCTCCTTTGACCAACGGTGGTCTTTCGCTGGTCGGAGTGTTGTCGGTTATGGTCGCCATCCTTTATGCCGGTATGTTGGCTATTCGGATCGAGTTTCTGCATCGTGGGCGTCTTTGCCTGCTTCAGGCGGAAGAAATGCGCTATCGCTCTATTGCCGATACGGTTTCCGATATGATCACGCGCCATGATCGCAGTGGAGACGTGACCTTTGCCTCTCCCACCGCTCAGTCGCTCATCAATGTCAAACCAGAGCATCTCATGGGCAACGGGCTTTTTCAGAGAGTGCATATTCCGGATCGCCCTGCTTTTCTTCAGGCTTTGTCTGATTGCATGAACAAGAGTGATGATGACAAGACACCGGTGACGGTGGAAGTGCGCATCGTGGCTCAGCCGGAAGGCTCTGCTGACGCTTCTGATGAAGTCAAGGGCAGGGAACAGCTGCGCTGGTGTGAAATGAAATGCGCACCAGAGCGCGACGATAGCGGCGTTGTCATTGGTGCCATTGCCGCATCTCGCGATATCAGCAAACGCAAGAAGCAGCAGCAGGCATTGGAAGAGGCGCGCAGCGAAGCGGAATTGGCCAACGAGAGCAAAACACGCTTTCTGGCCAATGTGACCCATGAACTGAGAACCCCGCTCAACACCATCATTGGCTTTTCTGAAATCCTTTGCCATCCTGATCTGGTACATGACAATGAAGCCAAGAGCATCGAATATGCCGAACTGATTCACAAGGGTGGCAATCATCTTCTGCAGCTGGTGAATGCTCTGCTGGATATGTCGCGTATCGAGTCGGGCAATTTTGAAGTTGTGTCACAGCAATTCGATATTGTTGACCTGAGCGAAAGCTGTTGCAAGATGATGCAAGGCGATGCAGAAAATCGGGGTATCGCGCTCTACAGCAAGAATGATGAAGATATCCACGAAGTCTGCCTCGATCCGCGTGCCTGCCGTCAGATCCTTCTCAATCTGATCACCAATGCGCTGAAATTCAGCGACCGTGGTGACAAGGTCATGGTCTCGGTGCGTCATGCCCGCGACCATCGCGGCCGCAAACTGGATCACATGATCGATTTGATTGTGTCCGACAGCGGCATTGGCATTGACAAGCAGGACATTCCCAAACTAGGAAAGCCATTCGTTCAAGCCGAAAATAGTTTGCAGCGTCGCTTCGAGGGCGCTGGCATCGGGCTTTCCATCGTGCAGGGCTTAAGCACCTTGCAGAATGGCCACATGTCCATTGATAGCGAGCTGGGCATAGGAACGACGGTAACCGTAACCCTGCCGCTAGATATGACAAAGACTGCGCTTGAGAGTGACGATCCGTCTGTTGATCTGATCGTTCCTATTGAATCGCACTTGATAAAGGAAGACACCGAGACTCAGGCAAACAGGGCACACAAGGTCGCCTGACAGTGATTTCCCTGAATGGAAAATCGCTAGAAGAAAACCAAATCCGGTAGAGAACAATTGAGCAAGAGGCAAAACGCAATGTCAGAGACATATGACGATTATGAAAACTGGGAAGAAGAGCGCAGGGTTAGCCCGCTCTCCCTGGTTGTCATTGTGGTCATGGCGCTCACTAGCGCCGCCATTATTGGCAATGCCCTTTTAAGACAGCCCAATTCCGCCGGTGTTGTGATCATGAAGGATGTGCGCAACGAGCATCTGAAAAATCGTGCCAACGCAAAATCCGGTGTCAATGCTCTGGAGCAGGTTAACAAGCAGGCAATGACCCTGACCATACAGAATGCGCTCATGATTGCTGGCTATTATGCCGGTCCTCTCGATGGGGTAGAAGGACGCCAGACGGAAGAGGCCATTGCTGCCTATCAGGATTCGGTTGGTCTCAATGTTACCGGCAAGGTTTCGCAGCAACTCTATGATATTCTGACCCGGCGCAAAGAGCTGGCAACCGGCAGTGTAGCTCAGGTTCAGAGTGTGAAGGTCGCTCCGACCAATCAAACCCAAATGCCTGAGCAAGTGCTGATCACCAAACCGGAACCTCAGCCAGAGCCAAAGCAGGTGTCACAAAAGCTCGATGCATTGCCGCGTATCAAACCGGCAGGCTCAACGTCAAAACCTACTACTCCACGGTCAACTGCTCGCATGCAGATCACCCCGAAGCCAGTGCCGCGCAAGCTGGTGTCCATCGGTCCGGTTCCGCCTGAGAGCATTCCGATGGCAACCGCATCTGTAAGCGCCTCGGGAGATCCGGTTCTGGCCAAGGTTCAGCAGGCGTTGAAGAATATCGGCTTTGAAAACCTGACCGTTGACGGCGTTATGGGCAGCCAGACGAGTTCTGCAATCGAACATTTCCAGCGGAGCCGAGGTCACCCTGTTACCGGTCAGGTGAATGATCGCCTGCTGCAGGAAATGATGATCATGGGTTATCTCGATCTGGGCTAACTCCAACCTCTCTCAAGTAAGACAATCAATGCGCCTAACTTCTGACCTGTGGGTCTCTGCCTACTTGCGCCGCCGTAATTCTGCGGGCAAGCCATCAGTTCTTGTCCGTCGTGGAGCCAAAGAGGCTGGCGCCATCTTTGTGCGTGTGGATCGGCTGGACGGTACGCACGACCTTTATGAGCCGGCAAGCCAGCTCTCCTATAGCGAGGACAACTCAAGGCAGGGAGACCGCCTCTTTCGCCGCTGTCTGGAAGCTGTATCCACATTCGATATCATGGACAGGCTGGAGAAAGAGGCCAAGTTTGACAGTGATTTCTGGGTTGTCGAAACAGAATGTGCCGATGCGGGCCATGATCTGATGCTTGCCGATGACTGATCGATTCAGAGCCCCGCTGATAAACAAAAACCCTTGCCACTTGAGAAAAGCGGCAAGGGTTTTGTTTTTGGATTTCTCTGGGCTGTCAGTTTCAGCCTTGTTCCGGTCTCTTTAATCTGCGGCCGAACTCAGGCAGAGCAGAGCCTTCGCTGGCTGCTTTTCGTGAAGGATCTGAAGAGCCTTGCAATCCGGTTTTCCTTAGACGGGCGGCGCTTTTGCCCGCGCCTTCGTCATGGAGTGGCGCGTGCTGCGTGGAGGCGACGGTACGCGGCTGGCCAAACAATTGGGCGACAATCTTGTTCGCTGCAGCAGGATAGAGCTGATGATACAGTGTCATCAGCTGGGTGATTTTCTCATAGTCATGAGCAATAGCATCGGGGCCATGCAACAGGATAGAAAGGGTGCTGCTCTCATCCAGCCCGATGGAATAGAGATAAACCACCAGCGCTTCGCCGCCCTTGTCCTGAAGGAGCTGCGTCATATCAAGACGGCGATGGCCTGAAATATCATGCATCAAGTCTGCCGCGCGAATGCGATCATTGCTAAAGCGGGCGGCAACCAGTTCCTGCACCGTGAAGTCATCAAGCATGACGCGTGCCTGATCATCTTTGGTTTGTTGGCCCGCATCGACAATGGTTTCTGCCAGAATGGATTGCAGGATAGTGAGCCTTGTTTCAGCGTCATAGCCATAGAAGCTGTTTGCCATGCCATCCCGTGCGGTTGCGTTCAGAACCATGGATGCGAGATCTACAGGGTCTGTCTCGTTACTCTCGTCCGATGGCGAGGATGAAGAAGCCGCTGTCTCATTCGCGTTCTGGTTCTTCTCGGAGCCCTTCATGGCCTCATAGGCATCGACATCAACCAGCGTGTGCTGAGACAACTCAGGCAGGGACGAAATGTCGTCAGCTTCGCTCTCAGTATCCATCTTCTCGATCGGAGCGGGCGCATCATGATCGGCTTGGAACCCTGCGGAAAATGATGGTGCGCTAACGCTTTGGCGCGTTCCGTCCTCATAGTCCTTCATCTTCTGACGCAGGGCATTCAACGCTTCACGCTGGGCCTCCAACTGTTCGGAAATCACCTGCATCGGGGTTGCTTCAAGATCTTCCAGAGCAGTGATCTCGCCATTTTCCAGAATGTCGATCTCGATGGGTTCAACCAATTCCACATGAGGCATGGCTCTTGATGATGTATCGAGAAGCAAATCAGAGACAGACGGCAGGTCTGGCTCGGCTTCGACAAGTTCCAGACCAGCAAAGCTGATCATGTCAGGCATGAAGCCAAGGGGCGCATGCTCATGGACCAGAGGTTCATCACCCTCGGAGGAGACTTCTTCATCTACGGACGAAGGAGCGCCACGGGGAATGGGCAGAGGCTCGGCAATGAGTGGCTGATCGGTAGCCTCGGATATGATGGATGTATCCTCCGAAGAAGCGTGTCCTTCATCTGCGTCTTCTTCAGCGGAGCCTACTGGCTCTTCGTCCTGCGAGGACATTTCACTCTGGTCGGTTGTTGCGATGCTATCAAGCGACAGTTCGCTTTCAATCGCTTTCACGACCTTTTCAAGTCCCGTTGTGCTCATTTGCGCCAAGGGATTGGTTTTTGTTTCTGTCTGTTGGCTTGTGCTTTCCGCAGCCGCAGGGACGGAGAAAATTCTTGGCGCAACTCCGTCTTCTTCCGAGGCCGGAATATCGCCGGTGAGACGCGCCAATGCGCGCTCCCAGTCATCTTCGGTCGCCGAGGTTAAATGGGCGCGTGGAATGGACAGATCATTCTGAGCTGTGTCGCTTGGCGTAGAGGAAGCCGCCTGTTCTGAACCCGGAGCAGGTGTCGGCGCTTTGGTTGCTTTTTCAGCCTCGCCTGAATTTGGTGTGGAAACAGTTTCACTGTTGGATGACTTGCGAATGGTCAGAGTGATTTGAGGTTTGCGCTCCAAAGACCTGGACGCAACAGGCTCCTTTGAAAGAGGCTCTCCAGCGGTGCGATTGGCCAGCTTCTGGCTTGCTTGTGCCAGGAGTTCAGCCTCTTGCTGATCAAGAGGGCGCTTAAGGGCAGAGCGTAAGTTGTCCAAAGGCGATGTGTTGAAGGAGGCGAGCGGTACCTTCGCGGTCAATGGCGCAGATGGCTCTGGTTCCTCTTGTGGCGCGTCCTCCAGCATAGGGGGAAGCAGCTCGGCCAGCGGCGGCTCTTCTGCTGAAATGACAAAGGAGGTTTTATCGCAGGCATCAAAATCGACATCATTATCAGGAGCCACATAGGACGTCGAGAGAGCCGGTGTGTGATCTTCTTCAGGTTCATCCGCAGGACCAAAGGAAATGGTCGCCTCGCGTTCATCGCCTAAGAGAGGGGACTTCAACAATGGGAAATCGGCATTCTCGCTATCGAAAGCGCCGATTGTGAAGGAAGCTGGCCCGGTTTCTTCTTCGAACGCGCTTGGCTGAGCTATGGCAGCCGTTTCGAGCATTTCCACATCGTCCATCAGCTCTTCAGGCTCAGAGGCGCCCATCGAAGAGGCAAGGGCTGCTGGCGCTTCTTCTGTCGCTGACACATCTGGAGCTTCCTGCTCAAGCGCATCTGCGACTCCATAGACGATGTCGCTGCTTTCAGATAAGGGCAATGCATCGTCGAGCTGGGACTGATCAGTTTCAGCCAGCTGTCTTGCCAAAGCCTCGATTGCATCATCATCCAGCGCATCCCAATCGCTTTCGGAAAGCTGATCAAGAAGCTTCATGTCTTCTGCATCCAGCAGCAGGGCTTCATCGTTCATCGCAGAGACGGGTTGGGCCGGGGCGGGGTGGGATGCAGAGGCTTGGGACATCTCGGGCAGTTCGTTTTCAGAGGCAGTAGGGGGCTCTGCATTTGGAACAATGGATGATATGTCTTCTCCAAGAGCGTCTGGTTTGTAATGCGCGCACCAATCCTGTTCCATGGAAGAAACCAGCGCATCCAGCTTATCTGTTTCCTTAGGCATTGCCTTGGGCTCCAATTGTTCAAATTTTATGGCTCCAATGCGCTCGATTTTGGCTTGCATCGGGGCGGAAATAGATGGACGGGCCGCTCTGTTCTCCGCCAAATGACGGGCAACGGAGGGCTCTTCAAAAAGAAGCAGTTGAGAGATCAGGAGTGCCGAAAGGTCGGCCCGCAGCGCTATGGCTTCCCGCTTGGCGCAATTCCCCTGCAAGATCTGAACCGTCAGCTCCGCAGCATCAAGCAGCGGTGATTGCGCCAGAACCGGAGCGGCAACCGCATCAACATCGCAGCAAAGCAGTAGCACCACATCCCGTGGAACCCGGCGCATAGAGCAAAGCTTCTGAGAGATCGCGACCCTATCTGCAATGGAGGTCGCGCCGAAATGGCGTCGAAAAATATGTGTGAATTGTGCCTGCGCCAGACGGTCGAACTGACCCGCTATCAGGTAGGTCTCTGTTTCCTCAGCTAGGCGCGACCGTGCAACAAGTGATTTCACGTCAGAAACCCTTTGCGTAAATCGCGGCTAGAGAAGAGAAAACAGGCGTTCCCATCCAGTCGTCCTCGTGTTTGAATCCATATCCCAACTGTCAGCCTTCATCTTCGTGGTTATTCTTTAATATCCTGTTAACCATAGGCATTCTGGCCTGACTTTTCATCGCCTGAATGCATGTCGGAGATCGGGACAGAAGCAGCGGGTGCTTTGTTTCCAAATCGGCCCCTTGGCATCTGCATTCTTATGCTGAACAATGGACGAAATCGATTCGAGTGATATCTCGAAATTGTAATGGTATGGTGATGCGCGATCAACTCTCGCTTGCTGCTTCAGGACTGCAGGGCCTTTGGAAAAGAGAAATTATTTCACAGACTTACCATCCATACCTAGCGGACGCCGTGGAGCCGGTCTAACGGTCCTTTGTGCGCTTGTCCTGGGGCTTTCCGCTTGCAGTTCGCGAGTAGGGGATCTTGGTCGGCCCGAGAGCAACAGTTTCGCTGAAGGCTTCATGCACAATACCGGCAGACTGAAGGCAAAACTGACCGGCGAACTGGTCTCTGATTTCAATTTCACCGATGAAGAGAAGACCATGCGTAATCTGGCCTGGAACCTCATCAGGCCACCGCATGCTGAAGACTGGATTTCATCGGATTTGTGGAAATTCTATTCCTCGCTCCAGAATGTCGGGTTACACCTGCTCACCGAGACGCAGACGGCTCGGCTGACGCCGCTCATCGATATGGGCTTTGATCCAAAACGTTATTACTGGGTTCTGCATTCCGAGAAATATGCCTCCCACCATGTGCGCTATGAACGCATTATTCAGGATATCCAGCAAGACCGTGACGCTTTGGCCAGTTTTGTTCCCGCCGCGGAACGGGTGGTGGCCATGGACAACGAACGCATGGCTGCGCTGGAACGCAAGGTTGATATGGATCCGCGAGAGCTGAAAAACGCCTATGCCCGTGTTGATGAAAACAAGCGCTACATTGCATGGGTCTGGCGATCCTTGAAATATCGCATGACCGCCTATGCCTATGCGATCAAGAAGCTTGAAATAGAAACACCATCCCCACGCGTGCATGAGGCCAATCAGGCGCTGCGGTTCCTCTTGGCCGATTTTGAAGAACAGAATGGCACCATCGCCGCTTCGGATAGCCAAGGGGCCGCCAACACGCCTTTGCCCTCGCGCTATACACGTCGTCAGTGGGACAAAGTGGACCGAACCTTGATCAAATAACGCAGACTTTAAAGGGAAGAGAACAGCTATCGCCTCCGGTAAAATAGTATCGGTGCGCCAATGGTCTATTCAAAGGACGCTTCGCTCCAGAGAGGGCCGCACGAGAGCGTTCCCAGCGCGCTGGCGATAGTGCCCCGGTCCCGTTCGGATGCAACCATGGCTCTAACAACCAGAATGCCCTTTTCCCCTGCTGCCGAAATGACAATGGCCGTTTCATCAGTCATGTCTGGGCGCTCCGCCAACAGCCGCTGCTGTCCGCGTGTCGCGAGAACAACATTGAGGTTTGATCCCGAAATCTGGTTGGTCAGACTGAATTGGCTACGACCATTCCGGTCGACATAATCCAGACTCCAGAAATTGCTCGGCAGGCTGCCTTTCAATAAAATCGGCGCGTCAGATACATTGGTACGGCAAAGCCCATAAGCGAAAGTCGGGTCCAGATCGACCGACAAGTTGATTGCGTCTTGCGGGTCTGAAAGTACATACATCTCATGTACCGGCCCCAGCGCCTGAACCTTATGCCATAGATCATTTTCCGCAAAATAGGGTAGGGCAAAAATGGTCGCGATGTGAATGATCGCTGCAACGATGAGAGCTGCCAAAAAGACAAGGATTTCGCGGATCATGGGCACCCCGTCGCTGCTATAGATGGAAGCTCAATTTCCGAATATCCGCCCCCGCTGGTATGGGGCGTTTCATAGAGCCGCAGTACAAGCTTGAAAGGCACATTGGCCGGACTTTGCAGCCAGTTTCCCCCCATGATCTCTGGGCCGGTCACGATATCAAATCTGCTGCCACTCACACGAGCCACATCCTGACTGTGCAGGCTATAACGGTTGGATGGATTGTCAATCAGCTCGCCAGATCTCGTAGTAAGCGTCAAGGTCCAGATGCGCGAAGGTAGCTCGCTCCCCTCGACGCGATAGTGACAGGCGCCATCAAGCGGCGTGCCTTTGTCATCCGTGGTGGCAACAAAGGCGATGCCTTCTCCCGAGGCCAGCTTCAATGAGCCGCGCCGCGCCTGATCTGCGCGGGAGTAGGGATTGACGTCCGGCCCTGCAGCATCTGGCCAAGCGTGCCAGGGGCCGATTTGGAACAGCCCGAAACGATCTGCATGATTGACGGCAAAATAGGCGCTGCCAATGCCGAGGCCGATGGCGACAACAGCAAAAAGAATGATATCTCCGATTAGGCGCACGCTCTATCGCTCTCGTTCTGGTTTGCTCAAAGTTGACGCTCGACTCTCGTTTTCCTCAAGCCCTTAATGTATCCGTACAGGGATTTACGCAAAGGTCAATTGCAGATCGCCAATTTGAGAAAGGCCAGTCCGACAAATCCGCATCTTTTCTGATCAGCGGCTTATGATCGACGTTTGGTCCCGTTGCCATGCAGTCTTGAGTTCACTCAAGCCTCCAGATGGTGGCTGCTTGAGCTGGGTTAGGCCGGGTACTGAACCAGACTTGTTTGGAGAGGCCGCGGGCAGGGGGAGCAGCTCTGGGGCCTGCGGCTGAGAACCAGAGGCATCGTCATCGTGGTTGAATAGCTTTGATAGCTGATCCAGCTGATTGACCACACTGGGAGACAGACGCTGATTGGACCGTTGGGTCTTCAAGTCTTTGATGCGACCAGCTGCTGCGACCTGAATATTCTGGTGGTTTTTCTGGAAGAGGATCGGGTCTTCAACATAGGGCATGGGCTTCAACTCGACCTGCTGGTGAGCTGCGGTCATGATCTTTTGCCAGGCCATGGCTGGCAGATTGCCGCCGGTGAGGCGCCGAGTATCATGGTTGTCATCATTGCCGAACCAAACTGCCGCTGCATAGTTGCCGGTAAAACCGCAGAACCAAGCATCCTTGTAGGAAGACGTCGTGCCGGTTTTGCCTGCTGCCGTAATGCCTTCCAGTTGTGCCCGGCGCCCTGTGCCGGCGTTAACAACGGAAACCAACATCTCGTTCATGCCAGCGATGGTTTCTGGCGGGATGATCTGTTCGGGCTTGTGGGTGCGATTGTAATCATAGATGACACGCCCCTTGGAATCGAGAATCTGCAAAACCCCGTGAGCGATGGCTTTCTTGCCACCCGATGCAAAAACGGCGTAGCCTGTTGCCATATCCATCACCGAGACTTCCGCAGCCCCAAGCGGCAGAGAGCGCGTGATCTTGAGCTCTGAATGAATGCCCATCCTGTGAGCCACTTCGACGATCTTGTCGCGACCGATGGCCTGAGCCAGGCGAACGGGCACAGTGTTGATCGAGCGTCTTAACGCATTGAGCAGTGTGACCGGACCGGAATAGGACCGGCCATAGTTTTTCGGTGACCAGTTGCCAATGGTAATCGGCGCGTCCTGAATGACGGACTTGGGGGTGTAGCCATTCATCAGGGCCGTTGTGTAGACGAAGGGCTTGAAAGACGAGCCCGGTTGGCGCAGGGCATCAGTTGCGCGGTTGAACTGGCTCTTGCCATAATCCTTGCCACCAATGATCGCGACCACAGCACCATCAGGCTCCATGAGCACGGCGGCAGCTTCGCTGACATCATAGCGTTTGCCATTCTCGCGCAGAATGCTGTCGATGGCCTGTTCCGACTGCCGTTGTACAGTCATGTCGATAGACGTTTTGACGGTCAACACACGATGCTTGCCGCCAACGATGCGTTTGACTTCCTCAAAAGCCCAGTCAAGGAAATGGTTGGGCGTGTCTTTCTCTGCCTGATCAACGGGCGTAGCCGGATTGCGAAGGGCACCCACAATCTGGCCCTCGGTCAGGAAACCCGCCTGAACCATGTTGATCAGCACTTCCTTGGCGCGGGCGCGGGCGCGGGGCAGATTGACATGCGGCGCATATTTCGTTGGTGCCTTGAAAAGACCGGCCAGCATGGCGGATTCTGCCAGCGTGAGATCCTTGGCCGATTTGCCGAAATAATATTCAGACGCTGCCGCAATGCCGTAGGTGCCGCCGCCCATATAGGCGCGGTCAAGATAAAGTTTGAGAATCTGGCGTTTGGTGAGCCGTGCTTCCAGCCAGAGCGAAAGAAAAGCCTCGTCGATCTTGCGGGTGAGGGTGCGTTCGTTTGTCAGGAACAGGTTCTTGGCGAGCTGCTGGGTGAGCGTGGACCCCCCCTGAACGACACCGCCTGCTCGGGCATTTTCGACAATAGCGCGTGCCAACCCCAGAAAGTCGATACCGAAATGCTCGAAGAAACGCCGGTCTTCCGTTGCCAGAACCGCCTTGATGAAATTGTCCGGTAGATCCTGTAGCTCAAAGGAATCGTCCTGAAGAATACCGCGCTTACCGATTTCGTTGCCAAAGCGATCGAGAAAGGTAACTGCGTAATCTTCCTGTTCGGGCAGGCCTCCGATCGTCCGGTCCATATCGTTGAGCGCCCATGAAAGAGCAAATAGCGCGCCGAACACGCCCATGGTCAAGCCGCCCGAGAGCATCTGGATCAGCCAGAAACGCCATCCTGTCACACGCAGGCGGCGCATCACGGAATTCACATTCTCCAGCCAACGCAGCAGGGTTTCCCGGAGCCGATAAAGTCCGGTATCGACAGCGGCATCCAGGGCGAGGAAACGGTATTTCCACTTGACCTTTGTGCTATTTTGAAACGGATCTTTCACGGCTCTGACACTTTGTCTCTGAAATCGATGGACCTAGCAATACTTTGTTAGCTAACGCTCTTCAAGAAGCAAGTCCTGGGCCAGACATAAATTTTAGTTTATTGGGGCCCGATTTTTGCGCACTGGCAAGAATAATCACCTCTGACATCATACAGGACTTGACGAACCAATTGCTAATGGTCGACAGATCTTATGGAAACGGGCAAGATGAAGTTATAAGCCATTCACCAGAATGCCTCAAGCCCGCGCGAGACCAGCCGTAGTGCCCTTTGGTACTGCCCAATGCCAACAAGGGCCAAAAGAATGACCGACAAGAAACCGGACCTGATCGCCACAGTCGATCCGACTGCTGAATATGAAAAGCCCTTCTGGCAGGTGAAAAGGCTCGATGAGATGAGCCAAGCGGAATGGGAATCGCTCTGCGATGGCTGCGCGCGCTGTTGCCTCAACAAGCTGGAAGATTGGGACACGGGCGAAATCATCTGGACCAACGTCGCCTGCAGTCTGCTGGATTCCGATAGTTGCCGCTGCAAGGACTATCACAATCGACTGGCAACGATCCCAGATTGCGTTCCGCTGGATGCCGAAAAAGTGTCCTCCATCTCGTGGTTGCCGCCAACCTGCGCCTATCGCTTGCTGGATGAGGGCTATGACCTCTACTGGTGGCATCCTCTGGTGTCGGGCGATCCCGATACAATCCATCAGGCGGGAATTTCCGTGCGCGGGCGTGTTGTCTCGGAAGAGGGCATGGAAGTGGAAGATTATGAAGACCATCTGGCCAGTTGGCCCGGCGAAGACCCTGATGACGAGCCTGTATTGTTGAACCGGGACCACAAGTAAGTTTTTCCCAGCTGTAAGCTGATGAAAAATCAACACAAACGCAACTTTAACAAGAAAATTACAACTTTAAAAAGAAAATCTCTTGACCTGCGAACGGTCCTGAGGTACATATTAGCTACAGTCGGAAAGGTGTGAGCAACTTTTGCTCCCTCCGACTGTCGTGTGTTTATAATTGGGCTTGTTAGTCCATCTAGCTATTCGCCGCTCGGTTCGCCGCAGCGGCTTTTTTTATGCTCTTGCAAATGCCCAATGGGGCCAGTTTGTCCCTTGAATGCCTTGCGAGTGATCGCGGCATTCAGATGGTTCATCGGTGTGACTGCGGGCTATTTACAACTGACACAATCAGGAACAGGCATGTCAAAGAAACAGTCAAAGAGACCGGACTGGAAGGCCATTCGTGCCGAGTGCGAGAAAGCGGGGCGCGCTTCTTTTTCCGCAATCGCCACCGCCCATGGCATCAGCGTTGCTACATTGAGAAAGAAGCGAAAGCTCTGGGAGCAATCGGAGGAGGCGACGAAAGATGAAACCTCGCAAGAGGCTTCCACAATAGATGGATCATCTGTTCAGTCTGCATCTCTAGGGCCGTCAGGCCTAAGTGCTCCATCAATTGATCATCTGGCCATGGTCCGAAGGCTTTATCACGCAACGGACCAGCAAATCCGGCATCTTGAACAGCAGTTGCAAAATGGCAGCGCGGCGTTTGACGAAAAGGAAGCGCGCATGCTCGGCACAATAGCTCGCACGCTGGACAAGATCATGGAGCTCAACCCGCAAGGGGCTGATCTGGATGCTGCAAGGAAAGAGGATGGAAATGGGGATGACAGAGACGATGATACAGGCACCCTTGACCTCCTCCGCGAAGAGCTTGCGCGCCGCCTTGATGGACTCAAGCAAGGATCTTCAGGCAAACTTTCTGGCGAGTCTGACACCCAATGAATTGCGGCGCCTCGTGTATGACTGGGAGCTTTGGGCGCGCCCAGACCAGTTGCCGCCCGATGGTGATTGGATCTCCTGGCTGGTTCTTGGCGGGCGCGGCGCTGGCAAAACGCGCACAGGCGCTGAATGGGTCAAGGCGCTGGTGCAAGGGCGGCCGCCCTTTGCGTCCCAACCCTATGGACGCATCGCGCTGATTGGAGAAACCCTGCAGGATGCCCGAGATGTGATGGTGGAAGGGGTATCCGGCCTGTTGGCTATTCACGACAAACAGGACCGGCCAAATTGGCAACCGTCCCGACGTCGGCTGGAATGGCCCAATGGTGGGGTTGCTCAGATCTTTTCCGCTGAAGACCCGGAAAGTTTAAGGGGCCCGCAGTTCGGGGCGGCATGGGGCGATGAGCTGGCCAAGTGGCGTCACGCAGAAGCCACTTGGGACATGTTGCAATTTGGTCTGCGCCTTGGTCAAAAACCACGCCAGATTGTAACCACGACACCAAAGCCTACACCTTTGCTCAAGAGGTTGATGGCCGATCCGACATCTGCAATCAGCCATGCACCAACACGAGCCAACCTGGCCAATCTGGCTCCGGGCTTTCTGGATACGATCGTGCGCCGCTATGAAGGGTCGCGTCTTGGGCGGCAGGAACTGGACGGGGAATTGATTGAAGACAGGGCCGATGCGCTTTGGAAGCGCGATCAGCTCGACCGGCTGAGGGTTGATGATCCTCCCGCGACCCTCAGCCGGATTGTGGTCGCCATTGACCCGCCTGCGACCTCTGGCAAAAGCGCCGATGCCTGTGGCCTTGTTGTCGCAGGGCTTGATGGAGATGGGCTGTGTTTCATTCTAAGAGACAGTACTCTTAACAGTGCAAGCCCCACAGCTTGGGCCAACAAGGCCATCGCGCTCTATCATCGCTTCGAAGCAGATTGCGTTGTGGCTGAAGTCAATCAGGGCGGGGAGATGGTGACCACTATTCTCGGCAATATTGATGCAAGCGTGCCGGTGCGATCCGTGCGGGCGACCCGTGGCAAATATCTGCGCGCAGAGCCTGTCAGCGCTCTTTATGAGCAGGGCCGGGTGCGCCATGTCGGCAACATGGCCGAACTGGAAGATGAAATGTGTGACTTCGGGCTCGATGGTCTGACGTCTGGAAAAAGCCCCGATAGGCTTGACGCCATGGTTTGGGCTGTGACGCATCTCTGCCTGGCTGATCGGTCTCAACCGAAAGTCCGGGCAATCTGACACTGCAAGAAAGGAAGAAGCATATGCTTCGCTGGACCTTGAAAGGGCCGGCGCGTTCGCGCTCGCCTCAAATTCACAAAGCCAAGTCAAACGCCACTGATCTCGCAGCAGATACTGGCGCGCTGGAAGGCAAAAATTCTCGGACCGGCGCTCTTGTTTCTGTGCACCAGACAGGGCGCCCGCGCTGGACACCACGAGATTATGGCGCATTGGCCCTGCAGGGCTATGCGCGTAACCCGATCGTCTATCGGTCTATCCGCATGATCTCAGAAGCTGCTGCTTCTGCCACCGTCTATTGCCTAGTGGGGGGAGAAAGACTGACCGAGCATCCAGTGCTTAATCTTCTGCATCACCCGAATGAACGGCAGGATGGTGCGACATGGCTTGAAAGCCTTTATGGCCATCTGCTTGTTTCCGGCAATGCCTATATTGAGGCCGTTTTCGGCGCTAGCAGTTTAAAAGAATTGCATTGTTTGCGGCCAGACAGGATGAAGGTCGTGCCCGGTCCAAACGGCTGGCCAGATGCTTACGACTATACCATTGGCAACAGGGCAGTGCGGTTTCATCAGAATGATGACGGCGCACTCGTTCCGCCGATCCTGCATATCACCCTGTTCCACCCACATGATGATCACTATGGACTCAGCCCGCTAGAAGCGGCGCAGACAAGCCTCGATGTGCACAATGCAGCCGCCAGTTGGAACAAGGCGTTGCTAGACAACTCCGCCCGTCCATCTGGCGCGCTGGTCTATGCAGCTTCTGAAGCAGGAAACCTTAGTGACGAGCAATTTGAGCGTCTCAAGAAGGAACTGGAGGAAGGCTATCAGGGCGCAATGAATGCTGGACGCCCTTTGCTGCTTGAAGGAGGACTGGATTGGAAGAGCATGAGCATGTCGCCGCGTGATATGGACTTCATCGACGCCAAGAATAGCGCAGCTCGAGAGATCGCTCTGGCTTTTGGTGTCCCGCCCATGTTGCTCGGCATCCCCGGAGACAACACCTATTCAAACTATGCCGAAGCGAACCGAGCCTTCTGGCGTCAAACGGTTCTGCCGCTGGCTAGCCGCTGTTTGCAAAATATCGCTCGCTGGCTTTCGCCCGCTTATGACGAGACGTTCGATTTGAAGATTGATCTAGATCTCGTCTCCGCATTGGCAAGCGAGCGGGAGGCGCTCTGGAACCGCGTCGGCAATGCGTCCTTCCTCACAGAAAATGAAAAACGCACCGCAGTCGGCTACAGCCCGACGGACGCACCAATGAGCACGACCCGCAGCACAGGCGAGGGAGGGAAATGATGTGGCAGAAGCTTTGCAGATTTTCGCGACAAAGGGAGATCTGGCCCATGTTGCGCTTTTTCTCTGGGCCAGTGCGGCAAGTGGCTTGCTCGTCTGGAGCCTGCGAGAACAGGCTGCATCCAACAAACGCTTTCAGGATTTTGTCGAGGAGATTGCGCGCCTCACCAGTTTGCTCGAATAGTAAACTGAAATTCAGTTCATTTTGGGGCGCTGTGGAAAGGCCTGATCACAAGAAGGTTTTTGCCCGTTTTTCCCGTTCTTTGGAAACGCATCTGGGCCATGAACCGGTTGCTCGCATCCGCCTCATCTCAACATCAATGTGAAACAATAGATATAAGCTTATGAAATATATCGATGTCTATCACGCTTCAAAGCATTGCTCAAATCTTGACACTGAGAAGAAGGCGCTGCCGTCTGCTCTGGATGTTGTTAAGGATGATGGGCTGTTTGAAGGCTATGCCTGCCTGTTTGGCAAAGAAGATCTTGGCCATGATGTGATCCGACAGGGCGCCTTTGCCAAGAGCATTGCTGACCGCGGGCTCGACGGGATCAAGCTGCTTTATCAGCATGATCCGGCGCAGCCAATCGGTCAGTGGCTGACCATCCGGGAAGACGGCAAGGGGCTATTCGTCCGTGGCAAGCTGGCAACCGAAGTCGCCAAAGCGCGCGAAATTCTCTCGATGATGAAGGCCGGTATTCTGGATGGCCTCTCCATTGGTTTTCGCACCGTGCGCGGAAGCAAAGATCCCAAGAGCGGTATCCGCCATTTGCTGGAGTTGGATCTTTGGGAAATCTCCATCGTCACCTTCCCGATGCAGCCGGATGCGCGCATCTCGTCAGTCAAATCAGAGCTGGAGGGAGGAGCCGTTTTGCAGACTAATCACAATCCCCTTAGCAAAAGAGAATTGGAACGCAAGCTCATGCAGGACGCTGGGCTGAGCCGTTCCCAGGCCCGGGCCCTCATGGCCCATGGCCTCACTGGCCTCAGTGGCAAGCAGGACGCTGCCTTTCTTGAGCCTTCATGCGAGCTTGCGGCCTTGCGCAAGATGACCCGAGCCATGCTCAGGGCAGCAAACGTTTAAGCCTTTCGACTCTCGCAAACCTTTACTCATTTCAAACGAAAAGAGTCTTCTCATGAAAGAACTGAATATCCCGTCTCCTGAAACAAAGTCCTTGGTCAACGGAGAACTCGGAACGGCCTTTGACGACTTTCTGGTCTCCTTCGAAGCCTTCAAGCGCGCCAATGACGACCGCCTTGATGAAATCGAGAAACGGTCTTCCGATGTGTTGACTGAGCACAAGGTCGATCGCATCTCCAAGGCTCTGGATGATCAGCAGTCAGCCCTCGACAATCTCATCCTCAAGGCCCGCCGCCCTTCTCTCGGCGATGGGGTGTCTTCGGCGCGCAATGCTTCCCTGCTGTCTCCTCGCGCTATGGAACACAAGACGGCTTTTAATCGCTACATTCGCTCCGGTGTCGAGCAGGATTTGCGTGATCTGGAAGCTAAAGCCATGTCCATCAGTTCTGATCCTGATGGCGGCTATCTGGTTCCGGAACAGGTCGAAGCGGAAGTCGGGCGACGCCTCGCTGCTATCTCGCCGATCCGTGGCATCGCCGATGTGCGTGAAATCTCGGGTGCGACCTTGAAAAAGCCTTTCGCCAAATCGGGTCCGGAAGTCGGTTGGGTTGGTGAAACGGCAGCGCGGCCTCAGACCAATGCTTCATCTTTGGCCGAGTTGTCCTATACGGCAATGGAGCTTTATGCCATGCCGGCTGCAACGCCTAGCTTGCTTGAAGATGCGGCGATCAATGTTGACGAATGGATTGCGGCGGAAGTGGAAGCCGCCTTTGCCGAACAGGAAGGAGCAGCCTTCGTCAATGGTGACGGCGTTAACAAGCCAAAAGGCTTCATGGCTGAAACCGTGGTCGCTGAAGACAGCTGGGCCTGGGGCTCCCTGGGGGCCATAGCTACAGGAACTGCAGGTGGATTTGGGTCGACCAATCCCGGCGATCCGCTCATTGATCTTATCTACAGTCTCAAGGCAGGGTATCGGCAGAATGCGCAGTTCGTGATGAACCGGACGACGCAGGCCGCGGTTCGCAAGCTTAAGGACAATGATGGTAACTATCTCTGGCAGCCGCCAGCAGCCATTGGTGCCAAAGCTTCTTTGCTGAACTATGCCATCACTGAAGCGGAAGATATGCCAGACATTGCAACAGACGCTTGTGCTATGGCCTTCGGAGACTTCAAGCGCGGCTATCTCATCGTCGATCGCCTCGGCCTCAGCATTCTGCGCGATCCATATTCCTCCAAGCCATATGTTCTGTTCTATGTCACCAAGCGTGTCGGTGGCGGTGTTCAGGACTATGACGCCATCAAGCTGATGCAGTTCTCTGCCTGATTGTTACGCGTGACCCTGTGGGTGGAGCTTGCTCCATCCCAACTGGTGCCTTTGTCGGTTTCTCCCACCCGGCAAAGGCATTTTCTTATCTAGAACAGTCGCATTGCGCGACAATTTGATTGTTTCATTTGTAATGGTGAAGAAATGTCACTCACTCTTTTGACCGCACCGGCAGTGGAACCGGTCAGCCTTGCAGAAATCAAGGCATATTTGAAGATCGATCAGGATACCGAAGATGATCTGATCCGTGCCTTTTTGAGCGCGGCTCGTGTGCATCTGGAACATATGATCGGTCATCACCTTATCACTCAAACCTGGCGCGTTTTGATGGAAGGGCCGCTGGGGGAGAGTTTTCGTTTACCGCTGCAGCCGGTATCTGATCTCCTGGCACTTGCTGTCGTCGATGTCGATGGAAGTGTGACCGAACTGGACGTCTCCGGGCTTTCCATTTTCCAGGCCGACAATCCGGCAACGCTCGCCAATCTCGATGGCTTTCTGCTGAGCAGCAAGCAACGCCTCCAGATCGATGTTGAAACTGGCTTCGGCCCCATGGCGGAAGATGTGCCAGAGCCTTTGCGGTTGGCGATCAAGATGATCGTCGCCGAATGGTATGAGCGTCGCCTGATTGCTGATCCAGCGCAACTGCCTGCTTTGGCTAAAGCAATGGCGCCTCTGATTGCACCCTACAGAAGCTTTCACCTTTAGGTCATTTCAAGGGAAATGATCGATCTTTCAATCTCAAAACAGGAGGGTGCCGTGGCGCAAACAGCTCTCGCTCCCTTTCAATTCGATCCTGCCGGTTTACGCCATCAGATTGCGCTGTACCAGCCGATCTATGATGAAGCAGCCCCTTGGGGAGGCGCGGAAACGCTCGAACTGGTGGCTGAGGTCTGGGCAGGTCTTCTTGCGGTGGATAGCAACGAGCGAACCAACGCAGAACAGGCAAGCAACAATCTATCGCTTCGCTTTGTAATCCGTCACCGTGAAGGTCTCGAGCCGTTAACTGCGCTTACTTACGAGAATGCGCTTTATGACTGTCTGAGCATGCATGATCCAGATGGCACGAAACGCTGGCTATTGATCGAGGCGCGCACCAGATTGGGAGCGCAGTCATGAGTATCAAACTCAATGCAATTGCTCAACGCCTCTTGTCTGACCGTCTGGAATCCTATGCCGAAACAATCACCAGTCAGGCATCGGCAGAGGGCACGGATATTTCCGTTGAAACCGATCTTTCGGAAGATGGCGGCTCAATTAGCCTATCCGGCAATCAACTGCTTCAGGCTCACTATGGTGATCGGGAGAACGCGCCCTCCGGTTTTGTTTCCAGTCTCCTTGAGGGGCTGACACAGCAAAGGAGAAGCGTATGACCAGTTTGTCCTCCGGAGCGCTGGAACAGGCTATTTTGTCGTCTTTTAAAAGTGACAGTGCCCTTATTACATTGCTTGGTGGGGTACGGCTCTATGACGAGCCCAAACGAAATGCACAGTTTCCCTATCTTACGCTGACCACGAGCTATTCGCGCGATTGGAGCACGGGCACCGAAACAGGGGAAGAGCACCGCATTATCATAACCATTTGGACAGCAGCCGATGACCGCTCGCGACAACAGGATATTCTCGCGCGCCTCAGAGCCCTGTTGGACGCGTTCGAACCTGACATGACCGACCATGCCCTGATCAATCTTCTCATCGAGCGCATCGAGCTGCGCCCTGATCGTAAAAACCATCTGCTTCAGGGCATTATGCAGTTGAGGGCCGTGACGGAACGCATATCCAATTGATCCGGCTTGATAAAAGCTTCCATTTTTTCATTTTGAACATCAGGAGAAATCTCCATGACAGCACAAAAAGGCAAGGACCTTTTGCTCAAGGTGCACAACACCACCGAAGACGCGTATATCACAGTGGCTGGCTTGCGTGCCCGCTCGCTCTCGTTCAACGCTGAGAGCGTAGACATCAGCCACACCGAATCCGCAGGACGTTGGCGGGAGCTGCTTGCAGGGGCCGGATCACGTCGCGCAAGCCTATCGGGCAGCGGTCTTTTCAAAGACAGTGAGAGCGATGAGCGTATCCGGTCTTTGTTCTTCGATGGCACCATTGCTTCCTGGCAGGTGATTATCCCGGATTTTGGAACCCTTGAAGGAGCATTCCAGATCACCGCACTGGAATATTCCGGCCAGCATAACAATGAACTGTCGTTCGAGATGGCGCTGGAATCTGCCGGTGCTCTCGCCTTCTCGGCCTTGTGACCGGGGAGGGATGCCATATGGCCAACAGACGACGGGGCGAGATTTCGCTCATTCTTGATGATCAACCATTCAAACTTTGCCTTACTCTTGGAGCGTTGGCCGAGCTGGAGGACAGCATGGGGCTGGATGATATCAGCGCGCTTGCCGAACGCTTTTCGGGCGGCAGAGTGCGAAGTGGAGATTTGATAAAAATCCTCGGGGCAGCTTTGCGTGCAGGAGGTGCCAATATCTCTGATCTTGAAGCGGGGTCTATGCGCTGTAAGGGAGGCGCTCCCGCCCTCACACGTGCGCTTGTTGAGCTGCTAAAGGAGACGTTCAGTCCTGAGCTCGAAGATAGCGTTCTGCAACCTCCCCACAAGGTCAAAGGAATGCCCTCAAATGAAGGAGGGCGTGCCAAAGGCACAAACCCCGGGAAGGCCGGTCTGGTTTAGCTGGATCGGCCTCTTCTTTAGCTTGTTTTCCATGGGCAACGCTGTTTGCCATGGCAAGCCAGCAACTTGGCTGGACACCTTCTGCGATATGGGCAGCAACGCCCAAGGAGCTGCTGTGGGCGCTGAGAGGCCCTCCCAGTCGCAGTCCGTCCATGTCCCGTGAAGATTTTCAGACACTCAGCGCAGCCTTTCCAGATTGAAAAGCGAAAGAGACCAACCGGCTCGGAGACGGTTCTGCTGCTGATCTTGTTTTTGTTTCCGTTCCTTAAAGAGAGAAGGGGGCTGCTATGGCTGAAGAAGTTGTAGAAACGGCTGTCGTGAAAGTCGAGGCAGATATGAAGGCCTTCACAAAAGACCTATCGGTTGCAACCAAACAGGCCGAAAAGCTTGGCGACAAGATTGCTGATGCTTTCGAAGATGCGATCGTCGGTGGCAAAAATCTCGAAACGCTTTTCAGCAAACTTGCACTTGATTTAAGCAAAAGCGCTCTGTCCGCCGGTGTGGAGCCGCTTAAGCAACTTGTTTCGGGATCGGCATCTGGCCTTGCCTCAGGGCTATTCTCTTCACTCACCTCTTCAAGCGGGGCAAGCGGAGCATCTCTGTTCGGCAGTCTGACGCCCTTTGCCAAGGGAGGCGTGGTGTCTGCTCCGACGCTGTTCCCGACAGGATCGGGCACCGGATTAATGGGAGAAGCCGGAGCAGAGGCCATTCTGCCGCTTCAGCGAGGTGCTGATGGAAAATTAGGTGTGGCAGTGCCGGGCGCAAGTGGACCGGCGGTCAACATCGTCATGAATGTCAGTACGCCCGACATACAGTCATTTTCGAAATCGCAAACCCAGATCGCGACTAAGCTGGCGCGCGCTGTTGGGCGTGGTCGCCGCGGCCTGTGAGGTGATGAACACTTCTCACTGGGGCCGAAGCAAAAGGCCATGAAAGAGGCAGTACACACATGTCAAGACTACGGGAGGGGCTGTTCCTGAGATGGAAACAGCCCTTTTTGCTTTGCATATTCAGGATAAATCAATGAACGGATTTCATGAGATACGCTTTCCCCTTGATGTAGGGTTTGGAGCCTCTGGTGGGCCTGAGCGGCGAACCGATATTGCAACCCTGGCCTCGGGATTTGAAGAACGCAATGCCCGTTGGGCGGATTCCAGACGCAGCTATGATGCGGGCGTCGGCCTGCGCTCGATAGCAGATTTGCAGACTGTCTTGCGATTCTATGAGGAGCGTCGGGGGCGGCTCTATGGATTTCGTTTCCGTGATCCCTTTGATCATGCGTCTTGCGATGCCGGAAGAGCGCCTCAACCTAACGATCAGCGGATTGGCACTGGCGATGGGGAAACAACGCACTTCCAGCTACAGAAAACATACGGCGCTGATTATGCGCCCTATGTGCGCAATATCGTCAAGCCGGTTGAAGGTAGCGTGAGGGTTGCCATCGCAGGACAAGAGACGACCGATTACTCAGTAGATGAAACAAATGGCGTGATTTTATTCGATCGAGCACCTGATGCCGGTGAGCAGGTTACGGCGGGGTTCACGTTTGATGTGCCAGTACGCTTTGATATCGACAAGCTAGAATTCTCATTCAGTGCATTTGAAGCTGGCGATCTTCCATCCATTCCTTTGGTGGAGGTGAAGCTATGAAAGTGCTTTCAGATGAAATGAAGGCTCATCTACAGAGTGGCACCACAACATTGGCCACTTGCTGGATCTTGAGGCGTGTGGACGGATTCTGTCTTGGTTTTACAGACCATGATCGAACCATAGAACTGAATGGCGTTTCTTGTGAACCGGATACCGGGTTTACCGGCTCGGAAATTCGGCAGAGCGATGGTTTTGCCAGTGATGATCAGGACATCTCGGGCGTTTTAACTTCCGACCGCATCACCGAAGCAGACCTCATGAGTGGACGCTATGATGCTGCCACCATCGAAACCTGGTGTGTGAATTGGCAGTCTACCGATCAATGCCTTTTGCTGCGGACCGGATATCTGGGGGAGATCAAGCGAGACCGTCAAAGTTTTCAGGCTGAAATCCGCTCTCTTTCTATCGATATGGAACAGGAGAAGGGCCGCGTTTTCCAATATCGTTGTGATGCCAATGTTGGAGATGCCAGATGCGGGCTCAAACTTGATGCGCTGGGTCTCACTTTCAAGGGCGTTGTCAGTGGGATTAAATCGCAGAACTGGTTAGTGGTCACGTTGGAAACCCGCCCTGAAGCCGGGCGCCTTTCCATGGGACGCCTTGAGATGACATCTGGGGCAGCCAGCGGCATGGCTTTTGACATTATTTCCCACCAGCAATTGAGCGAGAGCGAAGAACTCGAACTGTGGCTGCCATTGCATGAGCAGATCGCTCCTGGAGACGGCGTAAAAGTATCCGTCGGGTGTGACAAGAGCTTTTCGACGTGCCGGAAACTGTTTGCAAATCAGCTCAATTTCCGAGGTTTTCCGCACATGCCGGGCAACGATTTTATTCTTACCTATCCCTCTCTTTCGCAACAAAGTGATGGATCTCCCCTTATTGAGGATTAAACGATGGTGGACGAAACAGTCTCAGACATCATTTCAGACGCTAGTGCATCCATGATCATCTCTGAAGCGCTGAGCTGGATAGGAACGCCCTACAGGCATCAGGCGAGCTGCAAGCATGCGGGCTGTGATTGTCTGGGACTGATCCGAGGTGTCTATGCAGCTTTCTGGCCAGAACCGGAACAACCACCCACCTATAGTCCGCACTGGGCGGAGTCGAACAGCGAAGAAACACTCGCAAATGCGGCGCAAAGATATCTGTTACCGGTGGATCGGGATGCTCGTGCGCCGTCCAATATATTGCTCTTTCGCTACAAAAGAGGCTTTCCGGCCAAGCATGCAGGTATTCTGATTGATGAAACCCGCTTTCTTCACGCGCAGGATGGCGCAGGGGTTCAGCTTGTTTCTCTTTCTTCGTGGTGGCTGAGACATTTATCTTATGTCTTCGCGTTTCCTCCGCTTCTCAACTCTTCTCAAACCGGAATTGAAAAGAAATGACCACACTCGTTCTGAAAACTGTGGGCAGCGTTGTTGGCGGAGCGCTGTTCGGGCCATTAGGCGCCGCAATCGGCGGGGCTTTGGGGGCGGTTGGTGGCTATCAGCTGGATCAATCGCTGTTTGCATCGTCCAGATCGGTGGAAGGGCCCAGTCTATCTGACTTGTCTGTGCAGACCTCTACAGAGGGCGCCGCTATTCCTCGCCTCTATGGTCGTGCGCGTTTGACCGGCCAGATCATCTGGGCAACCAATCTTGTTGAAGAAGTCACTTCCCGTAAATACAAGACGGGGGCTTCCAAAGGAAGCGGCGGGTCTTCAACCACTGAAACGACTTACAGCTACTGCGCCAATTTTGCGGTAGGGCTTTGCGAAGGCGAAATTGCCTATGTCGGGCGTGTCTGGGCGAATGGATCAATTCTGGATCTCAAGGATATTACCTACAGGGTTTATCGCGGTACAGACGATCAGCTTCCCGACAGCTTGATTGAGGCCAAGCAGGGGGCAGAGAATGCCCCAGCCTATCGCGGGCTTGCCTATGTGGTGTTTGAAAAGCTGCCGTTAGATGACTTTGGCAACCGCATACCGCAATTGTCCTTCGAAGTTATTCGGCCTATAGGAACCCTGGAAAAGAAGATCCAATCTATTGTTATGATACCGGGCTCTACCGAGTTCGGTTATGACACGACCGAAATCCTGCGCAAGGATGCTGAAGGGGAGTGGAACTCGGAGAACCGACATTCCTACGAACCCGGAACCGATTTTGAAGTTTCACTCGATCATCTGATCGCGATCTGTCCAAATCTGTCCAACATCGCGCTTGTTGTGGCGTGGTTTGGAACAGACTTGCGTGCTGGAGCTTGCGCAATCCAGCCAAGGATCGACAATAGCGACAAGGCAACATCGGGTGATCAATGGTCTGTTGCTGGTCTTACACGGGCTGAAGCCCAAAGCGTGTCTGTTATAGAAGGAAGGGCGGCGTATGGCGGAACGCCTTCTGACGCTTCGGTCATTAGGGCGATAGAGGTCATCAAAGAACGTGGGCTCAATGTCACTCTCTATCCTTTCATCATGATGGATATTGCGCCGGACAACGGCCTGCCAGATCCATATGGTGCTGTAGAACAGGCGCCGTTCCCATGGCGTGGGCGCATCACATGCAATCCGGGGCCTCAGCAAAAGAATTCTGCCGATCAGACATCCCTTGCCTCCGAACAAGTTGCTTCCTTTTTCTCTTCCCGAGACTGGAGTTATTCCCGCTTCATTATGCACTATGCGCAATTGGCCAAGCAGGCCGGTGGTGTTGAGGGCATGCTCATTGGATCCGAGTTGCGCGGTTTGACTTGCGTTCGCGACGATGCTGGGGCTTATCCCTTTGTCGCCTGCCTTAAAACTCTGGCTGCGGATGTGCGCACCTGTCTCGGTAGTGAAACGCGGATTACATACGGAGCCGATTGGAGCGAGTATTTTGGCCATCATCCGCAAGATGAAGAAGGAACTGTTCGCTTTAATCTCGACCCTCTATGGTCCGATGACAATATCAATGCAATTGGCATCGACAATTATATGCCCATGTCCGACTGGCGTGCCGGTGAGGATCATCTGGATGCTGTGCTAGCAGATACGGGGCTCGAGTATTCCTATCTTCAGGCGAATATCGCCGGAGGGGAAGGATATGATTGGTATTATGCAAGTCAGGCCGACCGTGATCTGCAAATAAGAACGCCTATAACAGATGAAACTGCAGGCAAACATTGGGTCTTTCGATATAAGGATCTCGTGAATTGGTGGTCAAACGTCCATTTCAACCGCAATCGGGGGATTGAGAGTGATATGGCGACCGATTGGGAGCCTTGCTCGAAGCCCATTTGGTTCACAGAAGTTGGATGCCCCGCCGTACATCTGGGACCCAATCAACCCAACGTATTCCCAGATGCAAAATCTTCCGAGTCAGCTTTGCCATACTATTCCTCTGGCGCACGAAGCGATGCGGCTCAACGTGCCATGCTGACAGCCAGTCTTGATTATTGGCAAGCGCAATCTGAGCAATCAAATCCGATTTCTCCTGTCTACGGAGAAAGAATGGTCGCCTCTGATCAGGTCTATCTCTGGGCTTGGGATGCACGCCCGTTTCCATCGTTTCCGCTCAGTACGGATGCATGGTCTGATGGAACCGCATGGCATACAGGACATTGGCTCAATGGACGGCTGGGAGGCGCCCCGGTGGAAGATATCGTCCGAAGCGTGATGAGTGACTTCGGGCTGTCGGATCCTGAATTTTCCTCGGTCCCGTTGGCTGTGGATGGCTATGTCGTCGATCGGCGCATGTCTGCACGATCTGCCCTTGAAAGCTTGTGTGATGCAGTCGGCATTTCATTTGTTACCAGCGGCGATCGTGTGCGGTTTGAATTGCAGGAGCGTCGAGCAAGCGAAAAAGTCGATTTAACGGGGCTTGTCGATGAATTGGAGGAGCCAATCCTCCAGAAGCAGATTGACCCTTGGGAAGAAGAAGCGTCCAGCGTCACTCTGTCTTTCGGTGAGCTCTTTTATGACTATCGGACGTCGGTGGCCCGATATGATCAACCATCTGCCAGAACCCGCAAAGAAAGCTCCAAATCTCTAGCGGTCGTGTCAACGGATCCAATCATGGTTGATGTTGCGAAAAATTGGCTCCGGCGAAAGAACTATGCCCGCCACACAGTGCAATTCAAGTTGCCTTTGTCCATGGCCGCGTTGGAAGCCGGGGATTTAGTGACGCTTGAGGGCGAGGATGATCAGAGAAGTTATCGCATCAACGAAATCGAAGATGGTGGTGTCCGCGAGGTCTCCGCTAGTCTCGCAGCCCCCCGGAATTCTGCTCCATTGGCTAAAGATCATCGAGTGGGGGCGTCATCCAAGCTAACTGTTGCAAAGGCTGTTTGTGTTGCCATGGATTTGCCTGCGCTTCCGGGTAAGGCAGATTATCCTCATGCGCCTTACGTCGCGACTTATTGTTCTCCTTGGCCGGGTAGCATGGGGATGTATGAAGGCAGCGCCGATATAGGGTTTGCCCATCGCCAAAGCCTGGACGTTCCCGCAATTCTTGGCACTTTACAAACTGAGCTCGCCGGGCGCGAATGCTTCAGTTGGGATATGGCCAGCTCAGTGCTCGTTAAATTGAACAAAGGTGACCTGTCTTCAGTAAGTGACTTCGGTCTATTGTCTGGCGCCAATGCTGCTGCAATCAGGGCCCAAAATGATGAATGGGAAATTATCCAGTTCGCCAAGGCCGAGCTTGTCGGTGGTAATATATGGAAATTGAGTAGACTGCTCAGGGGGCAACAAGGCACAGAACTGGCCGCTCTGAGTGGGGCGGGCATTGGTGCCCGATTTGTGCTTCTGGACGAAGCTGTCGCACCGCTCAAGGTTGATAGCAGTCAGCTTGATAAGGAATTGCCTTTCCGGATCGTGGCGAGCGGAGCAACACTGGATGATGTCAAAAACCTCGATCTATCAATCGCTATAACTGGACGCGGATTACGGCCCCTTTCTCCGGTACATCTAAAGATCATACGCTCCCAGACCTATGATGGTCTCCAGTTTGAATGGGTTCGTCGAGATCGATTGGAAGCCGATAGCTGGGCTGACAGCTCTATTCCACTCAGTGAAACTCAAGAACGCTACACTGTGGTCATAAGACATCCTCAAACAGCACAAACTTTGCGTGAAGAAGAAGTGGAGGACACCCAATGGTTCTATTCCACCAGCGCCCAAGCCGCTGACGGTGTTAGCGAGTTGACAGAGATCTTGATTGAGATCGCTCAAGTCAGTCGACGTGTCGGGGCTGGAGATGCAGTGTCCCGGCGTATTTCGCTTAGAGACCTGCGTATTCTCTCTTGAGATGACGTCTCAGTGAGCAGCAATGGCTGTTTGCTCCAGAAGCTCGTTCCCATTTCTACCCTCAAAAACCCATCCAAAACAAACCAAAGGAGCCTATCATGAGTCTTTCTGATCAAACCCCAAAGGCAGCTTGGGAATCCAAAATCAACTGGACACAGCTTGTTGCCGTTTTGGCGATGGGGTTGACGATGTTCGGTATTGATCTCGACCCTGATATCCAGCAGCGCCTCGCCGTAACAATCTCCAGCCTATCCGCCGCGATAACGATTATCTGGCGCACTTGGTACACAACGCGAACAATCATTTGAGCACTACAATGAGCCTGATTTTCAATTTGATTGTCATTTTGGTGAAGCTGGCACCCTCGCTGGCTTCCCTTCTCGCCCAATTGTCAAAATTCAGCGCTGATCATTCCTCTGGCTCAGTTGAGAAGAACAATGACTTGGTGAAGAAGCCAAGAACTGCAAGTAAGGATTTGCATGATGCGATGGTTGCAAAATGGGGTGGAGGGGCTGCGCAAGAAGCACGGTATGTTCCAGAGCAAACTGCTGATCCTTCTTTTATTGATCTTGCCTCTGATGAGTTGCGTAAATCAGATGGTTTCAAGCGACAATGAGTTTCTCGAAGAGTTGCCATCTGCCATGGCGCAAGAGCTGAGTGGTAAAATGGCAGCTTGTCTGCTGTTCGAGCCAATAACGTGGTCTGCAAAGGATACGGATCAGACAATCTCTGAAGTGAAACGCCATAACCAAAAGTTAGTCACATATTGCAGCCGATAGTAGACGCGTTGTCTTTTCAAAGTGATCTAACAGGCGTTTTGATTTGTTCAGCTTCGGTTCAGGAAAAATCTTGTAGATTGCTGGCATGCAAAAACTGATCAACAAATATGCGCTTTGGGCGCTGGCTATTATCGCCATTTCCTTCTTGGTTCCAAGCAGCCATGCCATCGCGGCTCAATGTCTCGGGGCTGAAGAGATCCGCGTGGCAATCTCTCAAGGTCGTGCGAAAAGTCTGGTGGCAATCACGCAGGCAGCCAACGCCGTCGTAAGTGGGGATGTCATCAAGGCCAATCTATGTTCTGCTGGTGGACGTCTCAATTATGAGCTGGTCATTTTGTCTAGGCAGGGCAATGTAACCCGCCTCGTTCTGGATGCAAAATCTGGCAAAGTCCTCTCTGTAAATCAGTAACGAGCCCTTAACATCGAGAGCGATGCAGACTACGATCATCTGCGATGCATTTGCCTATGCAAATGAAAGCAAAGTGTAGGGGAAGCCAATGCGCATTTTGATTGTTGAAGACGAAGCCGAGTTGAACCGTCAGCTCAAGGACGAAATGGAAGAAAACGGCTATGTCGTTGACTGCGCATTTGATGGAGAAGAAGGTCACTTTCTCGGTGATACCGAACCGTACGATGCTGTTGTCCTCGATATCGGGCTGCCTAAAATGGACGGAATCAGTGTTCTCGAAGCTTGGCGGCGCGATGGCCGTACGATGCCAGTTCTTATTCTGACTGCTCGCGATCGCTGGAGCGATAAAGTGCAAGGCATCGATGCGGGGGCGGACGACTATGTTGCAAAGCCATTCCATATGGAAGAAGTCGTCGCTAGAGTTCGTGCCTTGGTGAGGCGCTCCGCCGGCCTGGCATCGAATGAAATTACCTGCGGCCCAATTCGTCTGGATGCCCGATCTGGTCGTGTAACGGTTGAAGGACTAACTCTGAAACTGACTTCCCATGAATTTCGGTTGCTGTCCTACCTTATGCATCATCAGGGTAAGATCATATCGCGTACTGAACTGGTCGAGCATCTCTATGATCAGGACTTTGACCGCGATTCCAATACGATTGAGGTTTTTATCGGACGTCTGCGCAAAAAGCTGGGTGTGGACGTGATCCAGACGGTCAGAGGGTTGGGCTATAATATGATTGCGCCTGACACGGCCAAAGAATGAAGTCGATAACGCGATATCTGGTCATCAATATATCGATTTGGGCTCTGCTTGCGGCTCTGAGCGCTGGCGTCATTCTTACGTCCCTGTTTCGCACCTCTGCTGAAGACGCTTTCGATGGGCAGCTGGATATGGTGCTCAAAATGCTTGTCGGTGAATTGGCAACACAGCTGTTTAGTTCCGAAGAATTGTCAAGACCAGGCAGTCTGGGGCAACCGCGATTTGAGCTGCCTCTCTCGGGTTGGTACTGGACGGTCAGCCGCTCCAACAAGGACGAACTTGTCTTTGCTTCTCTCTCGCTGGGCGGGGAGAATCTCACCGTAGAATCTCAAAGTGAGAAGCAATATACAGGTGGAATTGGACGCTATCTTATGGGGAAGGGGCCGGACGGAAAACGAATTCGCATTCTTGAACGTGAGATTTCCTTTGGCCCAGACCAGAGCTACTATTTCCGTGTAACGGGAAACGCGGCTGAGTTAGATGAGCAAATCCGTTCCTTCGAGAATAGAGCCTGGCTGCTCATGGTTTTGTTTGGCGTGGTTCTGCTCACCGCTTCTCTTCTTCTGGTAAGAACTGCGCTAAGGCCACTGACTAAACTGCAGCGACGGGTTCGCGATGTTGCCATAGGCAAAAGCGAAGCCATCGTAGGGAGTTATCCCGTAGAGGTGGACGGGCTTGTTGAAGAAGCCAATATCCTGATTTCTTCCAATAAAGAAACCCTTGAAAGAGCGCGCACCCAACTTGGGAATCTTGCTCACGCTCTAAAAACTCCCTTGTCCGTCATCACCAATGAAGTCAGATCATCTGATCTGCAAAATGCTGACATGCTGGTTCAGCAGGTTGATGTGATGCGCGATCAGATACAGCTCTATTTGGATCGCGCCCGATTTGCTGCACGTCACAATACCATTGGTACGGTTACCAAAGCAGATCCTGTCTTGAAGAAGCTGACGGGCGTCATGAGCAAAATTCACCCGGAAAAAATGGTTGATTACGAATGTTCTGCAGATTCCGATATTTGTTTTCGTGGTGAAGAGCAGGATCTGGAAGAAATGATTGGCAATCTTGTTGACAATGCCTGCAAATGGGCTTCGAGCAGGGTTGTCGTGTCGTTGACCGAAGGTCTGGAAGAAGCAGCTGTGAAACGTCCCCAAAAAAAGAACGCCAATGTTCGAAAATGGCTCTCTATCATCGTTGAAGATGACGGGCCTGGAATTAGCGAAGGCAAGATTGATGAGGCCCTTAAGCGGGGCAAGCGTCTTGATGAAAGCAAACCAGGTTCTGGTTTGGGACTGTCCATCGTAACAGAAATAGCGAACCTTTATCAGGGGACATTCTCTTTAGAACGGGCATCTCTTGGAGGTCTTCGGGCTGAGTTGGTGTTGCCTGCGATAAAAGAAGAGTAATTTCTTTCCGCAGTTGCGCATAAGCAAAAACGCATAACCAAAGAAAGCAGAACAAAATTTTTCGCCAAATTTTCGACATTTTCGAAACTTAAAGCGAAGTTGTGCGTTGTGTATGCAAATACGGTTATTTTGGGATCTGTTTGGCCGGACCTTTGGACAGTGTTCATGAATACCGTGTAGGCTTCGAACTCGGCTCGCAATTACGACGCCGACGAGCAAATCGCAATTATCACGCAAGCGATCCTTTGATCGCTGCAATGAATAGGGGCTTGAAAATGAAATTTAAATCTATCGCGATTGTTGCTGTTATGGGCGCAATGTTGGCCGGATGTCAGGGCGGGCCGAAAGAAACCTTTGGCGGTTTGACTGGCGCTGTTGCTGGCGGCGTCTTGGGGTCTCAGGTTGGAAGCGGCGAAGGGCGTCTTGTGGCGATTGCTGCAGGGTCGGCTCTCGGTGCTCTTGCTGGGTCATCTATTGGCCGCATGATGGACGAGAATGATCGCAAGATGGCTGCCGAAGCCCAGTACCGCGCTCTCGAATATGGTCGCTCTGGAGCACCGGTTTCCTGGACAAACCCGGATACCGGCCACCATGGGCAGATCGTTCCAACCCAGTCTTACACTGTGAATGACCTGAATTGTCGTGATTACACGCACACAATTTATATTGATGGACAGCCGCAGACCGCTCGCGGCCGCGCTTGCCGCCAGAGTGATGGTACGTGGCGTCCAGTGAACTAAAGTTCTTTTGCAAACCCGCTTTAATTCGGGAAGATGCAGCAAATTGCCGGAAGGGGAGGCTCAAATGTTGGGCTTCCCCTTTTTGTATCTGAATATTTCCAAAAAACGCTGGGTTGGGTAGGGAATGTTAACAGTTTGATAGCTTTAAATTGAAATTCTACAAGGAACCAAAATTAAGGTCGGAGTGTCCGCATGGACAACATAGAAAAGCTTAAGGAAAAGTTGAAGCTTTATCTTTCGACGTTGTCTGAAAGTGCCCAAAGGATGCTGCTGCGAAATTTGGAAAAAGCGCAGCGTGAGGGCAATAGTGACACCGCCGCAGAGTTGATTGTTGCTGCCTTGCGTGATCTTCTCAAAGTTCAGGAAAAGATTGTCCCTCTTGAAGAATTTGCCAAGAAGGATTTTTTCCGCGAAGCGCGCTTTTTTACTTCTGAAATTGATCTTCTTTCCAAAGTCGAAGCCAGAATCAGCCCCACGTCTTTCGATGTTATCTGGAGCTGGATCAAGCGCGACATTGCGACGCCTGAGCACCTGCAGAAACTTGCACTGGACTGTGCCGACCTGGAAAAACACGAAATTTCCAAACATTCTGCAGAGGTCTGTGCTGATCTGGTCGCCGCCATAAAGGCGCGACTGAAGGTTGTCTCGCGAGAACTTGGCGGAGAGCAGAAGCTGACCAATCATCTGGGTGGCGAAATCGTTTACAAGGATTTGCTCGATGTGCTGGTCAGTGCCGAACGTCTCATGCCACTGAAACCCATTTTGAGCCGAATGCCCAAGGAAGTTGCGAGTTGGTCCAGCCCGGAAGGGGACGAGGCCTACAAACTGATTACTCGGTATGTTCAGCAGGCACCGTTGCGTACATCTTGGCTTTTCTCTGCAGTATCCAAGAAGCTGCTTTCCCCGAGACTACGTATTCAATTGGCGACCAAACTATCCGGCTCCGATGATGCTATTCAGGTTGCCGCGACGGTGTATGCTCCGGCGGTCCAGCACATGTTGGCAGAGATGGATGCTCACGTTGCTGAAGTTGATAAGCATCTGAAGGAGTTTTCTAGCTTGCACAACGCGTTGGATCATCTACGATCTTGGAGTGTTTTGGCCAAAGCAGTGGAAGTCGAACTCGAGGTTCCCAATCAAAGCCAGTGGGGTGGTGTGCTTACTGAAATGAGGAAGAAGATGTCGCGCATCCTGAAGAGTGAGGTTGAATCGGCCCCTGGTCTTGTTCGCAAAGCTTTGCGCGCACCAAAGAGCGGAGAACCTGAATCTGTTGATAGCGATTTGATCGTTGATGCTGTCCGTGCTTCCCAGATTTTTCATCAGGCAGAACTTGCAAAAGACGGGCTGGCTATGAATGGCCCAATCGCAGAAGCGCGCAAGGAACTCGAGCAGAGTTTTGAAATCCTGACAAAATCTCTCGTCGATAGAACGAGGCGTGCGGTCGGGCCGGATGTCGAAGTGATCGAAAAACTGCACGTAGCCGCGCTGGACATTGCCAAAAACCTATTCGATGCTGAATTCGCCGACTCTTTGGGGCGGCAGCTAAAAGCTGCAGCTTCTGTGAAAGAGCTTCAGGCCGCAGAGGCCTGACAGTGCTTGTCTGATCCCTTCCTTGCCGCTTCTTTCCATACAGATCGGCCATCGCGAACATACCGTCTTTCTCGGCGTAGGGTTTTGTGTGGCCTTGTCCTGTCTTATCCTATCGTTAGATGAACATGTGTTAATTTGACTTCTCGGCGAAATCAGAAATGCTCTGACTTGGACTAGTGTGAGAGTTGGACCTGTATGTTTTGGACTATCGCTGTTGTATTGACGCTCGTGACCATCGCGATCGCGACCTATCCCCTCATGCGCAAAGAGCGCAAGCTGGATAGCGCGAACGCCTATGATATGACGATCTATAAATCTCAATTGCAAGAAATTGAAGGTGACGTCGAACGCGGTTTGATTGATGAAGCAGAAGCAGAAGCCGCTCGTGCTGAAGTCGCTCGCCGCCTGATTGGTGCGCAGGATGCGCTGGAAAAGGAGAGCGAAACAGATCGCAAGACTTCTGACGCTCCCGCAAGTGTCTCTCAATTCGAAGGTGGCAAGTCAAATCTTCGCTTTGCTGTCGTCGCGATTGCACTTGTCATTCCACTATTATCATTGGGACTTTATTTTACGCTGGGCTCTCCGGATCTTCCCGCCCAACCGTTGCAAGCCCGCTTATCCAAACCTCCTGAAAATCAGAGCTTGACGGAACTTGTCGCTTCGGCAGAAATGAAGTTGGCGGCTAATCCGGATGATTTGGAAGGCTGGAAAAGGATGGCCCCGGTCTATGCCCGCATGCGTCGAACGGACGACGCCATTAAGGCCTATCGGAATATACTTCGCCTTGAAGGAGAAAGCGTTGAAGCTTTGTCTGATCTAGGCGAAGTGCTTGTCATCAAGAATGCCGGTGTCGTCAATGATGAAGCGCGCGAGTTATTCCAGCGCGCGAATCTCTTGGATGCAACGGCACCAAAACCGCGCTTCTTTTTGGCCATCGCTCTAGGGCAGTCTGGAGAGACGCAGGATGCCATTGAAAAGTGGCAGGCTCTTGTCGCTGATTCAGCTGAAGGTGCTCCATGGATACCTTTTGCCAAAGAGCAGATAGCCGCCCTGAAAAAGCGCGATGCTTCCGGTTCGACAACCGAAGGGGAGCAAGCTCCACCGCCATTGGCAGGCCCATCAAAAGAAGATGTCGATAATGCAGCCGAGTTGACCGCGGAAGACCGGCAGCAGATGATTGAGGGCATGGTTTCCAATCTTGCTGACCGTCTGAATTCCGAGGGGGGGACAGCAGATGAGTGGGTGCGCCTTATAAGAGCCGAGCTCGTGCTGAATCGTCCTGATATGGCGGCCAAAACCGTGACCCGCGCGCTCGATGCACTTCAGTCCGATGTTGATGGGCTTGAGAAGGTCAAAGCTGCTGCGCGGTCTTTGGGCGTCTCAATCGATCAGTAGGTCAGTTTAAAGTTCCAATAGCAAAACATTGATGCGCTACCAATCGGTAGCTGCCGGATAAGAATGATTAAGAGGATCTGTTTATGTCGAGAAAGCAAAAAAGGATGATGTTGATCGGGGCCGCCGGAGCTGTGCTCTTTGCTGCTGTCGGTTTGATTTTGTTCGCTTTGCAAAATCAGATTACCTTTTTCATGAGTCCGTCAGAAATTGCGGAAAAAGGCGTCGCCCCCGGACAGCGCATCCGACTTGGCGGATTGGTCAAGGAAGAGTCCGTTGAGCGGACAGATAAGGCGCATGTATCTTTCGTTGTGACAGATGGCGGTTCAGAAATAAAAGTGGCTTATGCAGGCATTCTGCCCGATCTGTTCCGTGAGGGTCAGGGGGTCGTCACAGAAGGGATGATGAATTCTGATGGATCATTTGCCGCCGATACGGTTTTGGCCAAACATGATGAAAATTACATGCCGCGCGAAGTGGCCGATGCTCTGAAAGAGCAGGGGCATTGGCAAGACAGTTACGGCAAGGTCGAGATAAACTGAACCTTGCAACGAAAATGGAAACCGAGCCTGCTGACAAGATCGCAATGGTTGGCTCAAGCTCGGTAAGGCAAATAGAATTGCATGGCGCGGGGACGCGCCGACAGAAGGGGAAATCCTCATGATCATCGAGCTGGGTCATTTCATGCTTGTGCTTGCTCTCGCCCTGGCGCTGATACAGTCGGTTGTTCCAATCTGGGGCGCGCAGACCAATGATAGCCGCCTGATGGCCATTGCCAGTCCCATTGCTATAATGCAGTTCCTGTTTGTCGGCTTGGCATTTGCTGCCTTGACCCATGCCTATGTTACGTCAGATTTCTCGGTTCAGAATGTCTGGGAAAACAGCCATTCGACAATGCCCTTGCTCTATAAATTTACTTCGGTTTGGGGCAACCACGAAGGCTCCATGCTGCTCTGGGTATTCATTCTGGTAATCTTCAGTGCTCTGGTTGGTGCTTTCGGGCTAAACCTGCCGCCAAAGCTCAAGGCAAATACGCTAGCCGTGCAGGGCTGGATTACGGCTGCATTTTTGCTTTTCGTTTTGCTTACCTCAAACCCGTTCCATCGCATCGCCAATGCGCCAATCGAAGGGCGGGACCTTAACCCGATCCTGCAAGATATTGGTCTGGCTATTCATCCGCCGCTGCTCTATTTGGGGTATGTTGGCTTCTCGATTGCCTTTTCGTTTTCCATTGCAGCTCTTTTAGAAGGCAGGATCGATGCTGCTTGGGCTCGTTGGGTGCGCCCTTGGGTGCTTGTTGCTTGGGGCCTGCTTACGCTCGGCATCGCCATGGGGTCCTACTGGGCCTATTATGAGCTGGGCTGGGGCGGATACTGGTTCTGGGATCCAGTGGAGAATGCTTCGTTCATGCCATGGCTGAGCGGCACCGCGCTGCTTCATTCGGCTATCGTGATGGAAAAGCGTGGGGCATTGAAGGTCTGGACCATTCTTCTCTCCATCCTGACCTTCTCGCTGTCGCTATTGGGTACATTCTTGGTGCGGTCGGGCGTCCTGACTTCTGTGCATGCATTCGCGACCGATCCGTCCCGTGGCGTCTTTATCCTGATCTTGCTCGTTGCTTTCATCGGTGGTGGGTTGTCCCTGTTTGCATGGCGCGCTCCTATGCTCAAGCAGGGGGGCGTCTTCTCTCCCATTTCCAGAGAAGGGTCGCTGGTGCTTAACAACCTGTTTCTTTCTGCAGCGACGGCGGCTGTTCTTGTCGGGACACTCTATCCGTTGGCGCTGGAGGCAACGACTGGGGCGAAGATTTCGGTTGGAGCTCCTTTCTTCAACGCCACATTCGGCCCAATGATGGTGCCTTTATTGATTGCGGTGCCCGTTGGCCCTCTTCTGGCCTGGAAAAGAGGGGATCTATTCGCCGCGATGCAAAGGCTTTTCATTGCATTGGGGGCGGCGATCTTTGTTACGGTCCTTTGTTATGCTCTCATCAATGGTGGTAGCGCACTCGCGCCGCTGGGCATCGGTCTGGCTGTTTGGGTTATGGTTGGTGCGTTGGCAGAAATGCAGCTCCGAATCGGCCTTTTCAAGCTTCCTCTCGGCAAGTCCTTCTCTCGCCTGATCGGGTTGCCTCGCACCGTCTTCGGCGCAGCATTGGGGCACTTTGGCCTCGGCATGACCCTACTTGGGCTTATTGTGGCAAGCGCTTATCAAACCGAAGACATTTTGGTCATGAAGCCGGGTGACCAAACCTCTATCTCCGGTTATACCTTCCAACTTGATGGCTTCAGGGAGCATGCTGAATTCAATTATGTCGATCTGATCGGTTCCTTCCAAGTCACCAAGGATGGTCAGCAAGTTGCGGAGTTGCATCCGGCCAAGAGGGTTTACACCTCGCGCAATATGCCAACCACAGAAACGGCGATCCACACAATCGGCGGTGTAACCCAGCTTTATCTCTCTTTGGGTGATGCTCAGGAGAATAACGGCATAGGTGTGCGGATCTACTACAAGCCGTGGGTTACCTTCATTTGGCTTGGATGTGTTGTCATGTTCATCGGTGGGTGCTTCTCTATCTCCGATAGGCGTTTGCGTATTGGAGCGCCTGCCCGGAAAGGGCGTGCAAAGCAGGCCGCAGGCACAGCTTGAGCTTGGGTGTTATATGAAGAATAGAGGATTCGGAATGATGACATTTTCTCTCCAGCCCCGAGTGGTTTATCGGTTGTTTGCTGCGCTTCTGTTGGCTCTTTCGTTTCAGTTGGCGACAGGGCCGGCGTTCGCTGTTAAACCAGACGAAATGTTGGAAGACCCCAAACTGGAAGCGCGCGCTCGCGATATTTCAGAAGGGCTGCGATGTCTGGTGTGCCAAAATCAGTCAATCGATGATTCCGATGCTCCCTTGGCTCGTGATTTGCGCATTCTCGTGCGCGAGCGCCTTTCAAAGGGAGATACGGACCAGCGGGTCAAAAGCTTTCTGGTTGATCGTTACGGCGAGTTCGTTCTGCTCAAACCGACATTCTCTTCCAAGAACTTGTTGCTTTGGGCGTTCGGCCCTTTGGTGCTCATCTTGGGTGTGATGGCAATCTTCCTCTTTTACCGACGCAACCGGATGATCGCGCAAAAAGCAGAGGTTGAAGGCAAAAACCATCTGAGTGAGGCAGAACAGGAACGGCTGAACGCGATCCTTTCTGACGATGAGAAGGCTTGATGCGTCTCAATATTCAGACGCGATGGTCGCCAGCCCACCATTCGTTCATGCAGTTCTCATCGCCAATCCTCCTTTCCAGCATTGAACCGGTCGATAGCCGTAAAATCTCCTTTTAAATCCATCCACTTCATGCTACTCCCGCCTGCTCAGGCGCCCGGACGAATAATCTCGGGTGCCTGTTTGTTTGAGCGATGACGCGAAGAAGGATGAGACGATGGCGAAACCGATTTTCTGTGGGCTGGATTTTGGAACATCAAACTCGACATTGGGTCTCTTTCGACAAGAAAAGGTTGAACTTGTTCCTGTAGAAGGCGACAATGTCACTATTCCTTCTGCTCTTTTCTTTGACTTTGAAGAGCATGGCGTCCATTTCGGGCGCGATGCCATCCAGACCTATCTGGAAGGCGGAGAAGGGCGCATGATGCGGGCGCTTAAATCAATCCTTGGTACACCCACCATGCAGGAATTCACCATGGTGGGGAGGGAGCGCAAACCCTTTACCGCTGTCCTTGGACTTTTTCTTAGCCATATGAAAGCCAAGGCAGAAGTGCTTCTTGATGATAATCTCACGCACGTTGTCATGGGGCGCCCGGTTTTTTTCGTTGATAACAACCCTGATGCAGACAAGGAAGCCGAGCAGACCATGCGCGCCATTGCGCAGGATATCGGTTTTACCGACGTCGAGTTCGAATATGAACCGGTAGCCGCCGCGCGAGACTTTCAGCAGGTTGCCGAGCGAGAGGAAATCGCGCTTATCATCGATATTGGTGGTGGTACCTCCGACTTTACGATTTTGAAGGTCTTGCCGGGCGATCTCGATAAACAGTCAGACAACTCCAGAAATCAGATTTTGGCCAATACCGGTGTCCATATTGGTGGAACGGATTTCGACCGCTGGCTTTCACTCTCCCGCGTTATGCCATTGCTGGGCTATCAGAGCCCTATGCTCAAGGAAGGCCGTCTCATGCCGGTCGGCTATTATCATGACTTGGCGACATGGCAGAAAATCAACTTCCTCTACGATCACAAGACGCATAGCGAGTTGCGCTATTTGCGCAAGGAGGCAAAGGAGCCTCATTTGCTTGATCGGTTGCTCCAACTGCTTGAATTGCGTGAAGGTCACAGGCTGGCTCTTTCTGTCGAAAGCAGCAAAGTGACCCTCTCGGATCAAGAAGAGACAGAATTGCCTCTGACCTTTATTGAGCGTGATCTCGTAGCGTCCATTTCCCGAGCAGATCTGATTGATAGTCTGGACGATGGAACTGAGCGTATCAAACGCACAATTTCAGAGGCGCTCAAACTGGCCTCTCTTGATGGAGAGCAGATTTCTGCTGTCTTTCTAACGGGCGGCTCTACCAAAGTTCCCTATATAAGGCAAAGCCTTACAGCTATGGTCCCGAACGCCCAAATCATTGAAGGGGATGCCTTTGGATCAGTTGGAATCGGTCTGGCGCTGGAGGCGCAGAGACGATTTTCCTAGGGCATTGATCTGCGTATTCGCATAAGAAATGTGGCGAAAGAGTGCCCAAATGTGTCTGCACTTCGTCGGCGGGGTAACGGATTTTTGATAGTCATTTGCATGAAATATTATAAGTGTATGATTTTGTTTGTGAAAATACACTTCTTCAACATTACGCATCTTTAATTCAAATGGCTCGCATCTGGCCAATTTTGCCCCATATAAATCGAGGTATCGCAATCAAGCGCAATGAGCGCGGCTCTTGTTCAGAACAGCCAGCGCTTTGTGACTTTGAAAAGAATGAAACAATTCACTAGGATACTCTGACCCCTGCCATGATGGGCGCCAGAGCAGAAATGAGCGGAGACCCTTGATGACCAAATCCAAGTTCAAAAATGTGTCAGTAAAGTCCACCTTGTTGGCATCCGCCCTGTGTCTGGGCGTTGTCGCTGGAGCCACTGTTCCAACCCTGATAACCGGCCAGCCTGCAGCCAATGCAGAACCGGTTCAGGTGACAGCACCTGCGCAGCCTGTCGATTTTTCCAATGTGGTGAAAGCGGTTAAACCTGCTGTGGTGTCTGTGCAGGTGAAGACCGAAATTGAACCGCAAAATATTCAGAATTTCTCAATTCCTGGTTTCCCGGAATTTAAAGACCTGCCAAAGGATCACCCCTTCAACCGTTTCTTCCGTCGTTTTGGCGATGAAGATGAGCAGGGGAATGAGGATAAGAAACGTGCTGTTCCGCACTATGCTCAGGCACAGGGATCCGGCTTCTTCATCTCCGAAGACGGTTATGTTGTGACCAACCACCATGTCGTCGACAAGGGCGTAGAATTTGTTCTCGTCATGGATGATGGCACCAAACTTGATGCTGATCTCGTTGGCTCCGATGAGAAGTCCGACCTTGCTCTGCTGAAGGTCAAGGATCCGGATCGCAAGTTCAAATATGTGAAGTTCGCCGACAATCTGCCAGCTGTCGGTTCATGGGTTCTGGCTGTCGGCAACCCGTTCGGTCTTGGTGGAACGGTCACAGCCGGTATCATCTCAGCAGATGGTCGTGATATCAGTGCCAAGAACTATGAGAGCTTCATTCAAATCGACGCTGCGGTGAACAAGGGGAACTCCGGTGGCCCGACCTTTAACCTCAATGGTGAGGTGATCGGCATCAACACCGCCATCTACTCTCCGTCTGGCGGCAACGTTGGTATCGCCTTTGCTATTCCTGCTGGCGTTGCGAAAGACGTGATCAATGATCTGCAGCATGGTGGTAAAGTCAAACGCGGCTGGCTCGGTGTTCATATCCAGAATGTGACCGAAGATATTGCCGATAGCCTCGGCCTAGCAGATGCTTCCGGCGCCATGGTCACCAGCACCGATGAGACTGCACCTGCGTTCAAGGCTGGTGTCAAGGTTGGCGATGTGATCCTTGCTGTCGATGGTGACGAGGTCAAAAACACCCGCGAACTGGCCCGCCATATTGGTCGTGCCGATCCGGAATCCGATGTCGAATTGACTATCTGGCGCGAAGACAAGGAAATCAAGCTGACGGTTCATCTTGGAACCTATCCTGAAGAAACTGCGTCCAGCGCTGGCGGGGCATCGCCTCAGCAGCCTGCCGCACCGGCAGAGCTTGATGAGTTTGGCATGAACTTGCAGCCAGGCGATGAAGGGCTGGTGATTACGAGCGTTGATCCCGATGGGCCTGCTGCTGACAAGGGGCTTTCCCGCGGTGATGTCATCCAGTCCGTGGGCGGTAAGCAGGTCAAAAGCATTGATGACGTGAAGAATGGGGTCGAGGCTGCTAAAGACAATGGCCGCAAAACCATCCTGATGCGTATCAAGACCGATGCTGGCATCCGTTTTGTCGGGCTGCCTCTTAAGAAATAGGGCCAAGACAAACAAATATGAACGACAAGGAGGGGGGCATACTAGCTCCCTTCTTACCTTCCGCTTTGCAAGCCTGTGATTTGGCAGACTTTTCCTCTCAAACGACCTTTGCTGAATGGCAAAGACCGCTATAATCCTCTAGACCAGTCAATAGCACAGGTTTGGAGCTCTGTTACGAAGCTGCGAGCAAGGTGGACTAGCCAGAAGCAACGAGGCAGATTATGCGTATCCTGATCATTGAAGACGATATTGAGGCAGCCGCCTATCTTGCCAAGGGCCTCAAAGAGGCTGGGCATCATTGTGAGCATGCCGCCGATGGCGATCAGGGCTATGATATGGCTGCCAAAAGCGGCTATGACGTGATGATCATAGATCGCATGCTGCCCAAGCGCGACGGGCTCTCCATCATTGAACAAAGACGCGCGGAGGGGGATGAAACCCCTGTCTTGATCCTCTCGGCTCTTGGTGAAGTGGACGACCGCGTAACGGGCCTGAGGGCTGGCGGGGATGACTATCTCACCAAGCCCTATGCCTTTACCGAGTTGTTGGCGCGGATTGAAGTCATGGCCCGAAGACGCAACCCCGGTGAGGTGGAAACGACCTACCGCGTCGCTGATCTGGAACTTGATCGCCTGTCTCATACCGTCAAACGGGCAGGGGAAAGCATCCTTTTGCAGCCGCGCGAATTTCGGCTGCTTGAGTATCTTATGAAGAATGCCGGTCAGGTGGTCACCCGCACTATGTTGCTTGAAAATGTCTGGGATTATCATTTCGACCCGCAGACAAATGTCATTGACGTGCACATTTCCCGTTTGCGCGCAAAGATCGACAAGGGGTTTGACCCAGCACTGTTGCAGACCGTGCGCGGTTCTGGATACAGCCTGCGCGAGCCTGATTGATTTTCCTTTTATCTATCTCTTCGGCTGGGCTTGGTTCTCCCGCTAGGCCGGATGAGCCCCATCCTTCAGGAGCGTGAATGTCGCTTGGATCGATCAACAAGACAATGCGCACAACAGCTTTCAAGCTGAGCGCGATCTATTTGATCATTTTCTCTATCTTCGCGATTTTCCTGATCGTCTATATTTCCCTCAATACCCAACTTTTGATGACGCGCCAGCTCAACTCGACCATTGAGGCCGAGGTGCGGGGGCTGGTTGAGCAATATCGCTCCGGTGGCATGCCCGGATTGGTCAAGGTCATCGAAGAACGATCCAGACGCCCAGGTGCCAGCCTCTATCTGGTGACCGATAGTCGTGGGCATTATGTGGCGGGCAATGTTGCAGCATTGCCAAAGTGGGTTCTGGATGAGCGTGGAGCGCTGGAACAATCCGTGCCCTATCAGCGTTTGGGCGAACCTGAGCGCAAGGAATATAACGCCGTTGTCAGTGTTTACGAGATGTTCGGCGGGTATAGGCTGCTTGTCGGGCGCGATGTCGGTGAGCGTGAGATCTTCCGCAAGGTGGTGGAGCAGGCCTTCATCGTTTCTGCCATTCTGATGATCGTCTTGGCGCTGCTGTCTTGGATGTTCGTTTCGCGCAAGGTGCTCAAGCGCATTGATGCCATTGCAGAAGCCTCCGGTAATATCATGCGTGGACAGCTGGATGAACGCCTGCCGGTGACGCAGGCCGGCGATGAGTTCGATCGCCTTTCGGAAAATCTCAACACTATGCTTTCGCGCATCGAAATGCTGATGAAGGGTCTCAAGGAAGTCTCCGATAATATCGCCCATGACTTGAAGACCCCGCTAACGCGGCTGCGCAACAGGGTAGAGGTGACGCTGGCTTCAGAGAGTGGCGATAGCGAGAGCTATCGCGAAGCACTGGAACAGACGCTTGAGGAATCCGATACCCTGATCCGCACCTTCGATGCTCTTCTGCGTATTGCCCGTGTGGAAGCCAAATCTACCCAGATAGAAAAATGTGCGTTGGATATCGGGGCAATCGCCTCCGATATGTCAGAACTCTATGAACCTGTCGCCGAGGATGAGGGAGCGGTTTTGACATGGGAAGCCGAGGCAGAGTGTCTCATCCGTGGCAATCGTGAGCTGGTTAGCCAAGCTGTGGCCAATCTTATCGACAATGCCTTGAAATATGCCGTACGCCATGTTGCCGAACAACGCGAAAAGAGCGCTAAAGATGGCAGCGGGACACTTCCCGATGTCGCTCGGATCCATATCTCGGTTAAACGCAAGGGAGAAAAGCCCGAAAATGGCGATGCGAACGACCCACGCCCGATTATTTTGACAATTGCTGACAATGGGCAGGGGATTGCCAAGGAGGATCGGGCGCGTGTCTTGCAGCGTTTCGTAAGGCTCGATAAAAGTCGTAGCCAACCGGGCTCGGGGTTAGGGCTCAGTCTTGTTAATGCCGTTGCAAGCCTGCATGAGGCACATATAGAGCTTGGTGACAATGAACCAGGTCTCGTTTTCTCCATCCATTTTCCGCCGGACGAGAGAGCCGTTGCGGATAAAGTGGCACAAGAAAGCGATTGACCGACACGCACGCGAATAGATCAGCCTTGCCGCTGAGAGAAGGGGAGAGACAATGAGTGCCGCACAAAACAGGAAAGGCGTTAACGCTTTTTGGCTGGAGGCAAAAGCTCTTCCGCAAGAGGGGGACTTGGATGAGCAACTGTCCATGTTGCTGGAAAGTTGCCAGAAGCTGCAAAAAAGTGATCCTGAAGCTGAAGGCGAAGTCTCAACTCTCTATGCTGCCCTTGAGCAGGAGCCGCTGAAAGGCCTGCTGGCTGGTATTTGCAGCACATCTTCATTTTTGCGCGATCTGATGGTGCAAAAGCCCAAAAGGCTTTCTGACATTCTCGGTCAGTCCGCCGGTGAGCGCATTGATGCCTTGGCTGCAAGCGCCATTGATGAAATACAGGAAAGTGAAGCATCTGTGATGCGTCATCTGCGTCTTATCAAGCAGGATGCCGCTCTGACCATTGCGTTGGCCGATCTGGCAGGATTGTGGAGCGTAAAGCAGGTCACCAATGCCTTGACGAAAATCGCAGACGCAACGCTACGCGGCGCGTTACGCTTTGTGCTGCGCGATTATCACCGTCGCGGCAAGGTCACATTGCCCCATCCAGATGACCCTGAGCTGGAATGCGGCTTCGTTGCGCTTGCCATGGGCAAACATGGCGCTGGCGAGCTCAACTATTCATCCGATATCGATCTGATCATCCTTTATGACTCCACAAGTGGCTGTTGCGATGATCCTTACGAAATGAACCGCACCTATGTGCGCTTCACCCGACAACTAGTCAAGATCATGCAGGAGAGAACGGCGGATGGCTATGTGTTCCGAACCGATCTGCGCCTGCGTCCCGATCCGGGCTCAACGCCTCCTGCTGTGGCGATCCTGGCGGCGCTGCAATATTATGAGAGCATGGGCCAGAACTGGGAACGAGCTGCCTTGATCAAGGCGCGCCCATGTGCAGGTGACATTGCTGCCGGAGATGCATTCCTGCATGAAATTACCCCCTTTATCTGGCGCAAATATTTCGATTATGCAGCGCTCGCCGACGTGCATTCCATCAAGCGCCAGATCCACGCCCACAAGGGCCATGGCTCAGTCGCGATCAATGGTCATAATGTGAAGCTGGGACGGGGCGGCATTCGCGAGATCGAGTTTTTCGTCCAAACCCAGCAGCTCATCGCTGGGGGGCGTAATCCGGATTTGCGAGGTCGGGAGACCATTCCTATGCTGTCCGAGCTTGTCGGTCTGACGTGGATCTCAGAGCGCGCGCGGGATGAGTTGAGCCAATGCTACGAATTCCTGCGCAAAGTTGAGCATCGCATTCAGATGCAACGCGACGAGCAGACCCACATGATGCCCCAAAGCGATGATGGCGTTGCACAAATCGGCCGTATGATGGGCTATGCTTCTGTCGATGCCTTCAAACATGATCTGCGCGACACGTTGGAATGCGTGCAGGGGCATTATTCCAATCTCTTCAAGGAAGAGCAAGCTTTGGGCGCTGAAGGGGGAGGTAACCTTGTCTTCACCGGCGAGGACTACGACCCCAGCACAATTGAAACGCTGACCGAAATGGGCTTTCAGAATCCCAAGGAGGTCATCAATACTGTTCGCAGTTGGCATTTCGGGCGCTATCCGGCCATGCGCTCAGCCAAGGCGCGGGAACGCTTGACCGAGTTTACGCCCGATCTATTGGCCGCTCTTGGCAAGACGGACAATCCGGATACATCCTTCCTGTCGTTCCATGCCTTTCTCAAGGCGTTGCCATCAGGAGTGCAGGTCTTCTCCCTGCTGCGCAACAATCCGCAGCTGTTTGAAACCCTGATCATTATTCTCGGCGCCGCGCCGCGTCTCGCCCGCACCATGGGACGCCGGCCGCGGGTGATCGATGCACTCCTTGATCCGGCTTTTCTGGGCGATATTCTGGAGCGAGACTATCTGGATGCTCAGCTGCAAAAGGCGCTGTCTGAAGCGACCTGCTTTGAGGATGCACTTGATTCCGCCCGGATTTTCGGACAGGAGCAATTGTTCCTCATCGGCGTACGTATTCTCATGGGCATCATCTCGGCCTCTCAGGCCGGGGCCGCGTATGCTATGCTGGCCGGAGTCATCATTCGGCATATGCTAGAACATTCCCAAAAGGAACTTGAAGAACGCCACGGCAAGATGCCGGGCGGGCAGGTTGCCGTGATCGCTATGGGCAAGCTGGGTGGACGCGAGATGACCGCATCATCAGACCTCGATCTCATGCTGATCTATGATTTTGATGAGGATGCCAAATTTTCCGATGGCAAAAAGCCTCTCGCAGCAAGTCAATATTATGCACGGCTCACCCAACGCCTTATCACGGCGCTCTCGGCGCCAACCGCAGAAGGGGATCTCTACGAGGTGGATTTCCGTCTGAGGCCTTCCGGCAATTCCGGTCCTCTTGCAACCTCTTTCAAATCCTTCAGGAGTTATCACACCTCCGATGCCTGGACATGGGAGCATATGGCACTCACACGGGCCCGGATCATTGCGGGCGATGATGGCTTTTGCAAAAAGGTGCGAAAGGAGATTGTCTCCATCCTTTCACGCCAGAGAGAAGAACAAAGCATCAAACGGGATATCGCCCAGATGCGTGCGCGGATCGAGCGGGAGAAGCGCACGTCCGACATCTGGAATATCAAGCAGATTCCCGGCGGTTTGGTGGATGTGGAATTCATTGCCCAAGGTCTTCAGCTTATGCATGCCCATAAGCATCCTGAGATCTTGCACACCAGCACAGCCCAAAGCCTGCGCCTTTGCGTGGATAGAGGTCTGGTTAACAATGCCGACGCCGATATCCTGTTGCCAGCCATTCGGCTTTACCACGATGTGACTCAAATTCTGCGCGTGTGCCTGTCCGAGAGTTTCGATCCCAACAAGGCTGCCGCAGCGCTGAAAGATGTGGTTGTGCGAGCCTCGCAAGAGATCGATATGAGAAGCCTCGAAGAGACGCTTTCGGAATTCCAGATCGATACAAGAGCCTGCTTTGTTCGACTGGTTGGCCCAGTGGAAGAAGGCAGGGACTAGACAAGACAGCAACCTGTCTGATGCGGCCTCGATGGTTGGTCGCGTCACATCCGATTGCTGTTGCGCTCTAATGGGTGGTTGCGCTCAATTGCTGAGGGTGTTTGGTCTGGCTCAGCGTTGCCATATCAGGCGTAACGCCACGCACTTTGCTCGGCAGACAAATGGTTATGCGTGTACCCTGACCAATTCGGGAGCGGATCTTCATCGTCCCGCCGGAAAGGCAGATAATTGTGCGCGAGATGGACAAGCCCAGACCGGAGCCCTTGTGGCTCTTGGTAAACTGGTTTTGCACCTGTTCAAACGGGCTGCCCATGCGATCAATCGCGTCCTGCGGTATGCCAACGCCTGTGTCTGAAATGGTCAGATAACTGTAGCCATCCTTGGTTTCCCCCCTTAGCGCTATCTGGCCACCTTCCTTGGAGAATTTAACCGCATTGTCGAGCAGGTTGAGCAGAACCTGTTCAATCAGATTGAGGTCTGCATAGGCCTGAAGCGTGTCAGGCAGTTCATCCTTCAACGTCAGCTGACGGTTCTTAGCCTTCTCGTCAATGCTGCTCTCGTAAGTTTCCCTGACGAGGGAAGCAAGATCAAGATCCGAGGGCTTGAGATCCACTTCTCCATCTTCTAGACGGGACATGTTCAGAATGTCGTCAATGAGGCCTAGAAGGTAGGAGCCGCTTGAATGGATGTCCTTGGAATAGTCCTTGTATTTGTGCGTTGAGTGCTCGCCAAAGATCTCCTGCTTCATGACCTCGGAAAAGCCGATGATGGCGTTGAGCGGGGTGCGCAATTCGTGGGAAATATTGGCAAGGAACTGAGATTTGGCGCGATTGGCAATCTCGGCATTCTCTTTTTCCTTGGCATATTGTTCGGTAAGGACCACCAATTGCTGAGCCTGCATTTCCAGAGTCTGTCGAGATTTTCTAAGGTCGGATACCGATGCAATGAGCTGCTGCTCGCTTTCCAGCAGGCGCTGCTCTTGCAGTTTGAGATTGGAAATATCCGTTCCCACCGACACAAAGCCGCCATCACGAGTGCGTCTCTCGCTGATCTGCAGCCAGCGGCCATCGGCAAGTTGAACCTTGTAGCTGCGCGCGGCCTTCGGTGACGTACTTACCCGATCAAGCAGGATTTGGCTTTCATCAATGTCATTGTCATCTTCAATGTCGATAACATGCGGCTGCCCGCTATCCATGATCTCATTATAGCTGCGCCCGATAATTTCTTCATTCTCTGGCAGATTGTGAAGTGTCCGGTAAGGTTTGTTGCAGAGCACGAGCTTGCTGTCCTTGTCCCAAAGAACAAAGGCTTCTGAAATGGTGTCCACGGCATCTCTGAGGCGAATGTCGGCCAGCTTGTCATTCTCGGCTTGCTCGATTTGCTGGGAAACATCCATGACAACGCCCATCAGATGCAGCCGATCTTTGGGAGAGACGGTAAGCTCTGCGCGGATCTGAATCCAGATCCAACGGCCATCTTCATGGCGCATTCTGAACCGGCGATCCATCATAGATTGTTCCGAGGAAAGCAAATCCTGCACATGCTGATGCAGATTGCCATCCTCAGGATGCATGCGCTCGTTGATGGTTGCAAAGCTGAGAAGCTCGTCGGACCGCTCCATGCCAAGCAGATCAAACATGGAAGGAGACCAATAGATGTGGCCATTGCCAAGATCCCAGTCCCAGAGGCCGGAGCGGGAGTGGCGCAAGGCCGCATCCATCCGCTGCACAGTGGCTTCGAAGATGCTGTCCGCTTCTCTGGCGCGGGCTCCTTGACTGAAAAAGGCGTAGACAACCAGAAGGATGATCGCACTCATCATGACAAAGATGATGGCATTACGCGTAACATCGGCGCGCCATCCATTGAACAGCTCATCGGTCGGCACCAAAACGGTGATCGCACCACGACCACCGCCCAGATGATGAACCGTCGCCAAAGCATCCTTTTTGTCACTTGTGGTGACATCAAACACACCGGCGCTCGCACCAATGGTTGAAAAGACCTGAGCACGCCCCAGAAGATCGATTTGCGTCTTGCGCATATCATTTGTGAGCGTCGGAATGGACGCGACGATCATGCCAGTCGCATCCGTTTGATAAATCTGATAGTTGGCGGAAATCTCCGTGGTGGGCATGGCTTCTTCAAGCCAGCTCTGGAGCATCTCCTTGCTCGGGCGGCTCGCTGTGTTCGCCGTTGAGCTAAACCCTTCGCCGGCATACTCGACTTCTGCTTCGGTTGGTTTTTCCGTTTCAGACGCTGTTGAAGCAACAGAAGGGGCGCTGCTTGACTGAGGTCCGGTTGCCGATGAAGCAGAAGCCGCGCTGAGGTTTTGGGCGAACATGTCAAGCTGTCGCGCTACGCGCTCGGTTACCAAAGCTGCTATCAGCTGCAATTGCTGACTGGAAGTGGCTTGGATCTCTTCACGTTCACCAAGCAGATCATCGGTGCGCATGACGCCAACAATAGTGATGAAAACGAGAATGACAGCCGGGATAATACGACGCAGCCAAGGCTCTTCGCGGACTCGCTGGAAATAGGAAGGATCAGCCAAAAGGCGGGCCGGGCCGGATACATGAGGCTCGTGACCATTCGGTGTTGCTCCGAATAATCTGAATCTTGCCTCCTTGGGCGCGCTGGCTATGCCCGCCTGCGTCATACCCGACCTCCTTGAATCTGTTTTTGTCAATTTCTCGGAGGTTTGCCGCATCTCCGAAGTCGAACTCATTTGAATCGACCTCGGAGTGTTTGTCTAGAGTCCCGTGCGAATTTTTTGGTTAACAAGAGGTTAACAAACCTAATTGCACTTTGGGAAATGCCTGATTCTGTTAAAGACTCAGGGCGTTTTGATCATTGCAAGCACCGATTTGCGATATCAGCAACATCTTTCGATAGGCTCTCGGTATTTGCGATTCTCAGAAGCTCTTTCTTGGCCTGTCCCTGTCGGTCAGGCTCCAGCGCCTTCCATGAACGGAAGTTGTTGGCCAGTCGAGCGGCCGTTTGTGGGTTGGATTTGTCCAGTTCGATGATGATATCAGCAACCAGCTTAAACCCTTCTCCATCCTTGCGATTGAACTGTACCTGATTGTTCATGGCAAAGGCCCCGATGAGCGAGCGTACCCGGTTCGGGTTGTTCATCGAGAAGGATGGATGGGAAAGCAGATCCTTGACCCGTTGCAATGTTTCCTCTTGTGGTGCGGAGGCCTGCAAAGATAACCACTTGTCGATAACCAGTGCATCATTTGTGAATTCAGCGTGGAAAGCATCCAGCAGTGCATTGGCGGCTGGCATTTCATTGCGTGTCAGGCTGGCGAGTGCAGCAAACCGATCCGTCATATTGGTCGCGTTGTGATAATGCGCCACTGCCAGATCGGATATAGCCTCTTCCTTGCGAGCCAGAGCCAGATCAAGCAGTCCGTTTCGCAAGGCGCGTCGTCCCGCAGAAGAAGCGTCGGACCGGAAGCTGGTGTCCTTGTCGTCCAGCGCCTTGTAAAGATCAATGAGACTATCCCCCAAGGCAGTCGAAAGGGCATGACGCAGACTTTCCCGTGCTCGATGAATGGCGTCAGGATCCACATCATGGCCGATTTCGCGACCAACGTCGGATTCGATGGGAAGCTGGAGCAGTTGCGCACGGAAAGCATGTTCGAGACTGTCATCCATGAGACAGGCCTTAAGCGCCTCCAGAATGCTGTCATCCAGCGCATGAGATGACGTATTTGCTCCAGCCTGCAAGGCGCGTGTCTGTTGCACCAGATGGTCCATCAGAATGAACTGCGCTGCTTCCCAGCGATTGAACGGGTCCGTGTCGTGTCCCATCAGGCAAAGATAGTCATCATGGGTTAGGTTTGTCCGCAGATGCACCGGAGCGGAAAAGCCCCGCAAGAGCGACGGGATTGCATCCTTGCTAACGCCGGTCAGAATAAATTTATGCTGGCGTTCACGGATCTCCAAAACGGTACAATCGGATTTTCCGATTTCCTGACCTGAGTTCGCATCGATCACCGATGTAAAGCCAACGGGACTGCCATCACGCCCAACGAGCCCGAAACGGACCGGAATATGCATGACCTTCTTGGTCGGCTGGCCGGGAGTTGGCGGACAGGACTGCTCAATGGAAAGAGATAACTGCTCGCGCGCAGCATCATAGGAATAAGTGGCAACGAGATCCGGCGTGCCCGCCTGACGATACCAGAGGGCAAACTGTGAGAGATCGACCGAGCAGGCTTCTTCGAAGGAGGCGATGAAATCTTCAATCGTGACGGCTTGGCCATCGAAACGATCAAAATAGAGATCGAGCCCAGCCTTGAAGCCTTCCTTGCCGAGCAAAGTTTCCAGCATCCGGCAAACCTCTGCGCCTTTTTCATAGACAGTCGAGGTATAGAAGTTGTTGATCTCGGAATAGACCTCAGGCCGCACCTGATGGGCGAGGGGACCGCTATCCTCGGGGAACTGACGTGCGCGCAGTTGCTGCACATCCGAAATGCGTTTCACAGGACGAGAGCGCATGTCGGACGAGAATTCCTGATCGCGGAAAACAGTTAGACCTTCCTTTAGGCACAGCTGGAACCAGTCGCGACATGTGATCCGGTTGCCCGTCCAGTTATGGAAATATTCATGCGCGATTACGCCTTCGATTAGCGCATAGTCGGTGTCTGTGGCGGTTTCGGGTTTTGCCAGCACGTATTTGTCATTGAAGACATTGAGCCCCTTATTCTCCATGGCCCCCATGTTGAAGTCGGATACGGCAACGATCATGAAAATGTCGAGATCATATTCGCGATCAAACACATCTTCGTCCCACTTCATGGAGCGCTTGAGCGAGTCCATGGCGTGATCAACCCGATCTTCCTTGCCATGCTCTACATATATATGCAGCGTGATGTCGCGGCCGGATCGGGTGACAAAACGATCTTCCACACGCGCCAGATCGCCTGCTACAAGCGCAAACAGGTAGGAGGGCTTGGGGAAGGGGTCCTGCCAACAGGCATAATGCCAGAGCTGATCTTCTGGGTAACCTTCTGGGGTAGACATGGTGCCGCTATCGACAAGGTTACCGTTCGCCAACAGATATTTTACCTCGACAGGGGCTTCTATCCGTACGTCATATACGCTCAGCACGTCTGGACGATCATAGAAATAGGTGATGCGGCGGAAGCCTTCGGCTTCGCATTGGGTGCAATAGGCGCCATTGGAGCGATACAGCCCCATAAGCTGGGTGTTTTTTTGCGGAGCGAGCTTTGTCACCAGCTCCAGAGTGAAAGCCTCTTGCGGCGGATTTTTCAGAATGAACTGCTCGTCAGAGGCGCTGTAGGCACTATCCTCAAGCACGTCACCATTCAGGCGCGCCGAAACAAAAACGAGATCATCACCATCCAGTGTGAGCGCCGCTTCCTCGGAGCCTCCTTCTCTTGGGGCAATCGACAAGGTCGATGTCACAAACGTTTCAAGCGGGTCCAGCCGAACCGTCAGGGAAACGTGATCAATCGAGTAGGGCGTAGGGATGTAGTCTTCAAGTCGTACGACGCTATTATCTTGGGACATATCAAAACTTCTTAATCGAGAAGAAAATTGCTAGTGCCATTCAGCCTATCTGCGACCCTGTTGCAAAAGCAAGTTAGATACATGGTGCAGTTTTGCCTGCAACCGATGCGATACAACAAATGTATCCTTAGGGTGTAGATAGGGTGGCATGCAGCTTTGGGAAGGGCACTTTTGCAAACTTTACAAGATTACTGTGGATTAAACTTTCGTGCAATGCAGCCATGATGCAAGTGCATAATGTTGTGCAATCATTGACAAATTTGTAACGATACATTCAGGGAAAATGCGCAACTCTCCATGAAACCTGCGTAATTGCCTTTATTCATCGCTATGGCTGTTGGCCAGTTCAAACGGCACAAATTGGCGGAAATGCGGATTGACGATCAAGCGTCGATCAACTGGCGGCGCGGCGCGCTGATGGCACTTTTGGCGCTCGCAAATGCGGCAGGAAACACCGATTTCAGTGATGCCGGCATCACTCTTGAGATTGAGCCCATCGGAATAGATGACTTCATCTGCATAAGAGAGCTCACAACCAAGCCCAATCGCATATCTGCGCACGGGGGCATGATAGCCAGAGCCAAGCTTGGTGATGCTGGTTGCAACACATAGATAGCGGATTCCGTCAGGCATTTCAGCCACTTGCACCAGAAAACGCCCTGGAGCCTCGAACGCTTCATGCACATTCCAAAGCGGACAAGCGCCGCCAAAACGGGCAAACTGGAAACGTGTTGCCGAGTGGCGTTTGGTAACATTGCCCGCCCTGTCCACGCGCAGAAAATAGAAGGGAACCCCCCGTGCTCCGGGCCGCTGCATGGAAGAAAGCCTATGGCATATTTGTTCTTGCGAAGCGCCAAAATGGTGGCGCATGCGGTCTATGTCATGCCGCGTCTCGCGCGCAACCTCAAGGAACCTCTGATAGGGTAGGCAGAGTGCGCCCGCAAAATAGTTGGCCAGCCCGAGGCGAGCGATCGCTTCTGCAGCATCGCTGCGCAGGTTGGCCTTGCTGACGCGAGCGTCGATCAGATCCCTATATTCCATGATTGCGATCTGATGCGCCAGCAGGAAGGAGAGGGACGCGGAATCCAGTGATCCATTGAGATTGAGAATACGGTTTTCTTCGTCAAAACGGCGCAGAGTCTGGTCATTTGCGGGGTTTTCAGTCAGGCGCACGCGCACAGCATGGCGATCTTCCAGATAGGCCTGAAACTGACTTAACCGGTTGCCCTCAAGCAGGCCATGCCTGCGTGCTAGGTCTTCTGCTGCCAGATCGAGTTCATCGATATAGTTGTCGTGATAGTGAAAATAGTCTCTTACTTCTTCATAGGGCAAAATCGCCCGATCAGCCCCTTCGTATGACTGTGCAGTGAGCGCATCATCCATTACCATAAGGCGTTCGTTGGCGCGTCTATGGGCTTGATGCAGCGTCAAAAAGGCCTGTGTGAGCCAGGGAGAGTTTGATGTCGCCATCTTCAATTCCTGCAGACCAGGATTGGTGTCGCGGAACAAAGGCTCTGCCAGGGCCTCCTTGAGGTCTGCGAGTACGCGATTTGTGTCCGCTGAGGCGAAGTCGTTGAGGGAAAGATTGAAATTGTGGCTGAGCGAGAGCAGTACAGGAGCGGTTAAAGGCCTCTGGTTATTCTCGATCTGGTTCAGATAAGATGTTGAAATGCCGATGCGTTCGGCAAATGTTGCCTGTGTCAGGCCATGGCTTTCGCGCAAGGTTCGCACTTTTGGACCAACGAATAGTTTTTCAGCCATGACGCTCTCTCTGTGTTTGCAAGATTTGCAATTTGCAAAAAAATGTTTGCAAAAACATTCGCAAATTTACTCAATAGAATCAAGCCTTTCATTGACAAACTTGCGTATCTCCATTCAAATGCCATCCAGTCACTGGCCTTTCGGCTAGGAGTCGGAGGAAAATCTCAATAAAATCAATCCCTTTTGGTCTGGAGTAAAAGGGTGGCGAAAAAGAATTCCGGTGACTAAGGCGTCTTTTTCGGAGTGAAGTTGTCAAAATTGGGCAATATTACTCATTCGCGGGGCAAGATGTGTTTCGGCAGGGAGGCCAAACCATCTCGACCAAGCCCCAAGGTAGATTTCCTCTGTATTCATTGGCAATAGGGCCAGTGTCGGCAAAGCGATTCAATTCTCAAGGACCGACACAAGGGGGAGAGATTATGCTGCTGCTCGACGATATTGGAGGCGAGGTGCGTCGCGGATTGGGACATTCAGCCGAACAGGGCTCTGTCACATACCGCACTGTCGTCTTAGCCGAACCGCATCCTATCTTTACAGAATGCCTGCTGAACATGCTGGGTATCAAACGTGAATATACTCCGGTGCTGGATTGTGCGGGGCTTGAACAGCTTCTCAGTGCAGCTCCGGATAGAGAAGACACCTTGCTGGTGCTCAATCTGGACGCCACAAGCAGCCGCGGCTCTGCCGCTTTGAATGATGTTCGCAAAGCTTACAAGCACGCGCGCCTCGTTCTGATTTGCGACCACACAGATGATGGTCTGGCCCATTATGCTCTGGGCAACGGCGCTGACTGGGTCATCTACAAGACGGCCTCGGTTTCAGAGCTTCGTTCCATTTCCAAGCGTATCAAGTCCGGGATTTCGGATGAATATATCGTGGCGGAAAGCGAAGAAGTGCTCGAACGTTCCGGTCTCTATTCCAAGCTAGCCAATCTGACGCCCAAACAGATGACCATTCTGCGTTATCTGCGTGATGGCCTGCTTAACAAGCAGATCGCCTATGAATTGGGGCTGACAGAGGCGACCGTCAAACATCATATTTCTTTGATCCTCAAAAAACTCAACTGCTATCGTCGAACGCAAGCCGTCGCGATTGCCAATCGCATGATGTAAAGACGCAAGTAAAGAGCGCCTTTTCTTGGTTGAGTCGATGTAGATATCTGAATATATAAGTTTGTTTCCAAAAACGGGGTGTACTTAGTACGCCCCGTTTTTTTTGAATCTGGTATTTTGAACGTATTTGATACAAAAATGAACAATTGCCCAAACTTCATTCAGTATTATTGATGGGTCTGACGGGCTTTGCGAGGTTAAATTTACGATTCAGAAACGTGGAAAAGTCAAATTATGATCAAAACAGATAAACAGTGGGGATCATTATGAAACTTCTTCCAAAACGACTATCGTTAAAAATACCTATAATCTTATTTTCTTCAATAACGATGACGGTTGCTGTTTTAGTTGTGCTTGCGATGTGGAAGGGGGAATCCACATCTGTAAGATTGACCGAAACGGCTCTTATGAATGCTGCAAAGGGGCGCGCTAGTACTGTCACAGTCTATATGTCTCAGCTGGAAAACAAGCTAAAAGACATGGCTTCGCACACAACGACTGCTGATGCTGCAACTGAACTGAACGGCGGCTGGAGTGTTCTTAAGGAAAACGCTTCCAAGACATTGCGTCAGATCTTCATCGACAACAATCCCAACAGTGCTGACGAGCGCTATAAGCTTGCCGCCGGGGTAGATGGCTCGATCTACTACAATAAAATTCATGGCAAGCATCAGGAGCGGGTCAGCGCGCTGCTAGCCGGAGATCTGTTTCGTGACATGATCCTCGTGAACAAGGAGGGGAATGTTTATTACAGTTACCGTAAGGGCAAAGAGTTTGGTCGGAACGTGAGCGAAGCCGGTGTCATGCCCGCTATTCTGGAAAAGCAGATTGCTCCGATCATCAAACTTGCCAATGACGATCCGAAAGCCACCTATGGCGGTGATAGCTTTACCGGGTTTATCGAAGCTGACGGACGTGTGACCGCCTATATGGTTGCTCCGGTGCTCAAATGGGGCAAGATTCTCGGGGCGGTCGCATTTGAGGTCAATACGGGTACGCTGGCCAATATTATGTCCGATCCATCCGGACTTGGTCGCACGGGCGATATCGCACTCGTTTCCTCTGATCTTCAGGCTATCAGTCTTAGCCAGAATACGGTTTCGGAGTTGCCACAGTCGCTTTCCAGCGTCGCTTCACAGGCGCTCAACGGTTCGGTCTCTTCTGGGGATGTGGTGTTGGATGGCGAAGAGGATCGTGCGATTGCGGTGCCGATGACTGTGCTTGGCACCAAGTGGGTCGTGATCGCCAAACAGAGCTATGAAGAGCTGTTGGCGCCATCGCGCGAGCAAGCCAATACGATGCTTATGGCCGGTTTGGTGCTGCTGCTTCTTATGGGCGGCGCTGGGTTGCTCTTTGTCCGTTCGTCCATGGCTCCTCTTCAGAAGCTCAATGGGGGCGTTATGGAAATCGCCAAAGGCAATTATGAAGTGGATCTGCCCAACGTCAATCATGGTGATGAGATCAGCGAACTGACCCATTCTGTTGAGATTCTGCGTGATAGCGCACTTGAGCGGCGTCAGTTGCAACAGCAAAGCGAGGTGGAACAAGATGCCCGTGCCAAGCGCCAGCGGGCCATTGAAGATCTGATCAATGCCTTCAGAGCGTCGTCTTCGCAAATGCTCAATGAAGTGTCCGCCAATATGGACAGCATGCATCAAACCGCCGAGGTACTCGCTGAAATCGCCGACCAGACGGCGGTCAAGGCAAATAGCTCTGCGTCGGCTTCCGAGGTGGCGTCGAGCAATGTGCAGACGGTCGCCTCTGCCGCCGAAGAGCTTTCTGCTTCCATTGAAGAGATTAAGCGTCAGGTAACCGAGACCTCCGGTGTCGTCAATAAGGCAACAGATGCCACCCGCCATACCACGGAAACAGTTTCCGGCCTGTCTCATGCTGCCCAGAAGATCGGCGATGTGGTCTCTCTGATTCAGGCGATTGCCGAACAGACAAATCTCCTGGCCCTCAATGCAACCATCGAAGCGGCACGTGCCGGTGAGCACGGACGTGGATTCGCAGTGGTCGCAGCCGAGGTTAAGGAACTCGCAAACCAGACGTCCAAGGCAACCGAGGAGATCGGTAGCCAGATACAGGATATTCAGGCATCCACGCAGGAGGCGGTGCAGGCTATTCAGGGCATCGCCGAAACGATGGAACAGGTGAACCAGTATACGGCGAGTATCTCCCAGGCCGTGGAAGAGCAGGGCAGCGCGACCTACGAAATCAGTGAGAATGTTGCACAGGCTGCGAGTGGTACCCAGCAGGTCGCTGGCAATATGTCTGACTTGTCTCTCTCCATTTCGGAGACGACTCAGTCTGTCGGACAAGTCGAGGTGAGTGCCCAGTCAGTGGCTGATCAGACTGATCAACTCAGAAGCGAAGTGGACCGCTTCCTGAAAAGTGTTGCTGAAGCATAAAAATCTCGCTTGAGACCGAATAAACTTACGGTTGGGTAAAACTAAGAATGCACAAAACGGGGCCAAAACGAGCCCCGTTTTTCTTTTTTGTTTCTTTGGGGTTTATCGTTTGCCCAAGGGAATGGGTTATGAATGAGCAAAAACTGCGAAATTTACCAGCCTAATGAAATTTTGTTTTATTTTAGAGTGTGTACAAAAGTTTTCCCGCAAAGATTGTCTAAATTTCCTAGAGTTTACCAATAAATAAGTTTGATGCCCAAAACTCTCAGACAGATATTTCGGAGGTTTAAGGGATAACATGCAGATACTGCCCAAGCGTCTCGCAACCAAAATTCCCGCAATCATGGTTGTTTCGGTAACGATCCTCGTTGCCTTGTTCGTCTTTGTCGCTTCTTGGATGGGAGGGGAAACCTCCAAGAAACTTACGGAAAATGCACTTCTGAACGCTGCGCGAGGGAAAACCAGCACAGTGGAAGTCTATTTCCAGCAGATACAGGAGAAGATGGCTTCCCTGTTGACGCATACCACCACACAAAATGCTGCGACCGAAATGCAGAGTGGTTGGAAAACGCTAGGCGACACTGCGTCTGCCGAAATGCGCAAGATCTTCATCGAAGACAATCCCAACTCCGCCAAGGAACGGTACAAATACATTCCAAGTGAGGAAAACTTCAATCGTTACCTCACCGCGCATTCCAAGTATCAGGAAAGTGTCGGGCAGTTGCTTGAGGGCGACATCTTCAAGGACATGATGATCTTCGACAAGTTCGGAGACATGTATTATTCTTACCTGAAGACGGATGAGTATGGCAAAAACATCAAGGCAAAAGGTGCTTTCCAGCCCAAGCTCGCCGAGGCTATTAATCCGATCCTGAAGTCTGCGATGGAAGATCCCAAGAAGGTCATCAAAGGTTTCAATTTCACTGGCTTCATTCTGAATAATGGTGAGATCTCTGGCTATCTGGTCGGGCCGGCATCGAAATGGGGGCTTACCCTTGGTGCTGTGGCTCTGGAAATTGACACCAGCCGGTTCTCAACCATTCTGAGCGACAGAAGTGGCTTGGGTGAATCGGGTGGGGTGGAACTCGTTTCCTCCGATATGGAGCAAGTTGACTTTGCTCAACACTCTACCGGTCAGCTTTCCGGCACTCAGAGCGCGTTGGTCGCCAAAACCCTCGCGGGTGCAGTGGCAACCGGTGATGTGGATGTGAATGGCAAAAAGACCCTGGCCATCTCTGTGCCGGTTGATGTGTTCGGCAAGCATTGGGCTGTTTATACCCACCAGTCTTATGATGAGCTCATGGAACCTGCCAACAATCTGACGAACAGTTTGCTTGTTCTTGGTATTGTCAGCCTGTTGTTGATGGCCGGTCTCGTTGTCTGGTTTATCCGCCGCTCTCTGGCACCGCTTCAGCAGCTTAATCAGGGTGTGATGGAAATCGCCAATCAGAATCTGGATGTTGAATTGCCAAGCGCAGAGCGTAAGGATGAAATCGGCGAATTGACCCGGTCTGTCGAAGTGTTGCGCAGCAACGCTCTTGAAAGACGACAGTTGCAGGAACAGTCTCATCAGGAACAGATCGCTCGTGAAAATCGTCAAAAAGCGATTGAAACGATGATCGATGGCTTCAGAAGCTCTTCCTCAGATCTGCTGAATACCGTCTCTGGCAACATGGAAAACATGCAGCGGGCTGCAAAGATCTTGTCTGATGTGGCAGATCAGACCGCTGACAAGGCCAACAGCTCGGCGTCTGCATCCGAAATAGCTTCCGGCAATGTTCAGACCGTTGCCTCTGCTGCTGAAGAGCTATCTGCTTCGATCGAGGAAATTAAACGTCAGGTGGATGAAACCTCTCAAGTGGTTCATCAGGCAACAGCCGCCACTCGTGAGACCACCGAGACGGTTTCCGGTCTTTCCCATTCAGCCCAGAAGATCGGAGATGTTGTCTCCCTCATTCAGGCGATTGCCGAACAGACCAATCTGTTGGCTCTGAACGCTACCATCGAGGCCGCACGAGCCGGTGAACATGGCAAGGGCTTTGCCGTTGTTGCTGCCGAGGTCAAGGAACTGGCGAACCAGACGTCCAAGGCAACCGAGGAAATCTCTTCCCAGATCCAGGGCATTCAGGCCGCAACCGATCAGGCTGTGTCTGCCATTCAGGGCATCGCCGACACCATGGAGAAGGTCAACGAATATACATCGACCATCTCCTTGGCTGTCGACGAGCAGGGCAGCGCTACCTATGAGATCAGCCGCAACGTGGCTCAGGCTGCAAGCGGAACCCAGCAGGTGGCTGGTAATATGTCTGACCTGTCAGTTTCCATTACACAGACTACGCAATCGGTCGATGAAGTTGAGAAGAGTTCCTCCGACGTCGCTCAACGCACCGACCAGCTTCGCAACGAAGTTGATAGCTTCCTGAAGAATGTTGCAAGCGCTTGAGTGCATGCCTCCAAATCAAGACAATCAGCAGGGCCCTTATGGGGCCCTGTTTTGTTTTGTGGCTGAGGGTACGCTTTTCTTTGGGCATACAGGGTGTTGCTCCATTCCCCTCTTGTCGTGGCTGGAGAAATGAGCTAAACCGGAACTATGTTGATATTTGCTGCACAAAATTCTGGTTGGTGGTGGCAGACGCGATAACGGCGGCTGACCCCTGAACTATGTGTATCAAAATTGGGAACAAGCCGTCGGTTTTCCGGCGGCTTTTGTGTATCCGATTAGCTTTGCACAGGACCCGCCCGAAAGAAGGCGGAATGAGCAACCAACAGGTCGAGGTTTTGGCGACACGCAAGAGCCCTGACAGTGAGGAACAAGATGAGCAAAGAGACTTTATACCCTGGCAATGCCGATATCGATTTCATACCCGACGAAGATTATATAACCGAAGGCGGCATAGAGATTGTCCGCCAGGCTGGCCAGGATGATTTTGCAACGGCCATGAGCGCCTGCCTTGAACAACTGGACAGTCAGCGCGGCGCGGTGCTTTCATCAAACTATGAATATCCCGGACGCTACACCCGTTGGGAGCTTGGTTTTGTCAATCCACCGCTTGTTGTTACTGCGCGTGGCCGGACCATGGCCATCGAGGCGCTGAATGATCGTGGTGTGGTGCTTATTCCTGCCATTCACAAGCAACTCAAGGACCTCTTCATTCTCAAGAGCTATGAAGCCGATGACACGAGCATTCGTCTCGAAGTGAAGGAACCCGAAGGGTCTTTCACTGAAGAAGAACGAAGCCGCGTGCCGAGCGTCTTTTCTGTTGTGCGTGAGATCGTCGGCCTGTTCAAATCCGGGCAGGACAGCACATTGGGGCTTTATGGAGCCTTCGGCTATGACCTTGCCTTCCAGTTTGATGCAATCGAGCTTCAGCTTGAGCGCCCTGATGATCAACGCGACATGGTGCTCTATCTGCCAGACGAAATCATCGTCAACGACCTCTATGCGCAGGAAACCACCCGCTATCGCTATGACTTCGCCTATGAAGGCAACACAACCGAGGGCATGGAGCGCGTGCCCAATGTCGAGCCCTTCAAGCCATCGGATGTGACGCCCCCAGCGGGTGACCACAAAAAGGGTGAATATGCCGGCATCGTGCGTCAGGCTGTCGACTATTTCAAACGCGGTGATCTGTTTGAGTGTGTGCCCGGCCAGACTTTCTACGAGACGGTAAAAAGCAAGCCATCAGCCATCTCCAAGCGTCTGCAACAGGTCAACCCGTCTCCTTATGGCTTCTTCATCAACCTGGGCCAGCAGGAATATCTGATCGGCGCCAGCCCGGAAATGTTTGTCAAGGTCAGCAATGGCGACCTTGTCGAAACCTGCCCGATTTCCGGCACCATCAAGCGTGGTGCCGATCCGATTGAAGATAGCGCGCAGATCCTCAAGCTACTCAACTCCAAGAAGGACGAGAGCGAGCTGACCATGTGCTCCGACGTAGACCGCAACGACAAGAGCCGCGTTTGCATTCCCGGTTCTGTCCGCGTCAAAGGCCGTCGCCAGATTGAGCTATATTCGCGTCTGATTCACACGGTGGACCATATCGAAGGACGCCTGAGGGAAGGGCTCGACGCAATGGACGCCTTTTTGTCCCATGCATGGGCCGTAACCGTTACCGGTGCTCCCAAGCTGTGGGCTATGGAATTCATCGAGAAACACGAGAAATCTCCGCGTGCCTGGTATGGCGGCGCGATTGGCGCTATCGGCTTTGATGGCAATATGAACACCGGTCTGACTCTGCGGACCATTCGCATCAAGAATGGCATTGCTGAAGTGCGGGCAGGGGCAACACTGCTGTTTGATTCCGACCCGGAAGCAGAAGAAGCCGAAACTGAATTGAAAGCCTCCGCCCTGCGTGCAGCAGTGCGCGAAGCGGCCAATCCGGAAATTCTGGCGGAAAGTGCAGAGGTCAAAAAGCCGGGCGAGGGGCTCAAGATCCTTCTGGTCGACCATCAGGACAGCTTTGTTCATACCCTTGCGAACTATTTCCGCCAGACCGGCGCAGAAGTGCTCACCGTGCGGACGCCCGTTGCTGATGAAATCTTCGACAGGGTCAACCCTGATCTCATGGTCATGTCTCCGGGGCCGGGCTCGCCTGAGCATTTCAACACCAAGGCAACCATTGCCAAGGCGCGCGAGCGTGGCATTGCCATCTTTGGCGTTTGTTTGGGGCTGCAGGCGCTCGCAGAAGCCTTTGGTGGCTCTCTGAGACAGTTGGGCGTGCCTATGCATGGCAAACCCTCTCGCATTCGCCTGCAGAAGGGGCGCCTCTTCAAGGGGTTGCCAAAACAAGTGGTGGTTGGACGTTATCATTCACTCTTTGCCGATCCTGTAACACTGCCGAAAGACTTCGAAATTACGGCCGATACAGAGGATGGTGTGATCATGGCAATTGAACATACGTCCGAGCCGATCAGCGCAGTGCAGTTCCATCCAGAATCCATCATGACTCTTGGCGGAAAGGCCGGGATGACAATCATTGAAAATGTCATCGCAAGCGTTAAGGCCAAAAAGAAATAGATCTTGAATGGTCTGGCAAGGGGTGGGAGGTCTCTCACCCCTTTGATATATCCTATCCCAAAACTCTACGTCAGCACTCTCGCCAGCACCCCAGACAAGAGATGAGACAGAAATTTGTAACTGCTGCAGTTTTCGAAAATCTTGTTATACTGTTTCCCTACTAAATATTTTGATGGCAGCATCACATAGGGCTCCAATGCCCCAAAACCTTTGCGCAAATCGGAGCGAGATCATGGCTGTAATAGGAACAATCGCAGCGACCCGAAACGCTCTGATGAGCGGGAAAACCTCTTCTGTGGAATTGGTCAGCGAAGCTCTCGCCGAAATCGAGAATGATGCAGGAGAGGGGCACGCGATCTTCGTTCGCACCTTTAAGAATACCGCTATCACGCAGGCCGCAGCGTGCGATGCCATGCGCAAGATGGGCGTGCCACAAGGGCCTCTGGCGGGCATTCCGATTTCTGTCAAGGATCTCTTCGATGTAGAAGGTGCACCAACAACCGCGGGGTCGGCAGTGCTTGCGGAAATGGCAGAACCAGCCCGGCGTGATGCGATTGTCATTGAACGTTTGAGAGCTGCTGGTGCCATCTTTCTGGGTCATACCAATATGACCGAGTTTGCCTATTCAGGTCTGGGTCTCAATCCGCATTTTGGCACTCCGCTCAATGTATGGGACAAAGAAGTGGGGCGCGTGCCCGGGGGCTCCTCGTCGGGCGCTGCGCTATCTGTTGCGAACAATATGGCGGTCGCGGCCATCGGCAGTGATACCGGTGGCTCTGTGCGCATACCATCCGCTTTCAACCGTCTGTATGGCTTCAAGCCAACCACCGGCAGGCAGCCGATGACAGGAGTCTTTCCCCTGTCTTCTTCGCTCGACACGGTAGGACCGCTCGCTCGATCCATGAATTGCTGCCGCATCATTGACCATGTCATGGCCGGGGCCCCTGTCCCGGAGCCAAACTTGCGCTCGATGGTCGGGTTGCGGTTCGGTATTCTGGAGACCATCGCTCTGGACGGGCTGGACATGGAAGTTGCTGGTGCCTTTGTGCGGGCACTAGAAGCGCTTTCAAAAGGCGGAGCACGGCTGGAGCGGATAAAAATAGACGCCCTCGAGAATTTTCACGAGATTGCCCGATTGGGTAGTCTGGCCGGTCCGGAAGCCTATCATCTCCATCGTGATCTCATCGCCGCTAAAGGTGACCAAATGGATCCTCGCGTAAGGATCCGTATAGAAAACGGTGCGAACATTTCTGCGTCAGACTATATCGAAATGCTGACTCTGCAAAAGGAGATGATTGAGAAGGCACATCTGGAGACGCGCAATTACGATGTCATTCTCATGCCAACGGTGGCAATGGTGCCACCTGAACTTGCCCCGCTTGAGGAGTCCGATGCCCTTTACGCCGAGGCCAATGTCAAAGTATTGCGGAATACCGCGCTGGTGAATGTTCTTGGCCGGCCAGCGGCAACCATTCCCGTTGGCGATGCCGATGCAGCCCCTGTCGGGCTCATGATTGTGGGCGAAAAAGGTGCTGATGCCATGGTTTTGGATATCGCTGAGTCCATTGATCTCTGCGTCAATTCGGTTTCTTCCTGATTCATCGATTGGCTACACGCCAAGGTAAAATGCATTAATTTGAAATATGAAGAAATTCGTATAAAAAGCGCGAATAAAAGTTCGTTTTTATACAAATAAATTTTTGCTCTGAGATTGGCGTTTTCCTGCATGTTTCCCCGTCTGGTAGGATAGCGCACAGTAAAATCAGGATAAATTCGTTCGTCGATGGTTTTTTGCCGTAAGATTCATTGAAATATACAGGGATGTACAAAATTAATTTTGAGATCTACCTTGTGGTGTAAACGTTTTCCAATATCCACAGATATGTAGGTCTGCAGCGATTGAAATATTTTACTCATCGGACCGTATTTTGCGTTTTTTTCGCGTAGAATCAGAGTCTTCTGCGAAATTTCATTGTTACTTTTGCGTATATTCCTTGTTTGGTAGTGATTTGTCTAAAAGTGTACATATCCAAAAGTCTTAAAGGTCACTCTGTATCTATTGATCCAAATAGGTAAATTCTATACCGATAGTTTTAAATTCACTATGTGAGCATCCCCATGATGGACGAAACCGATAGAAGGCTGTTGGCGCTCCTTCAGAAGGATGGCCGAAGGGCAAGCGCTGATCTTGCGAAAGTGATCGGGTTGTCGGTCTCCGCGACCAATGATCGGGTTCGCAAGCTTATCGATTCCGGCGCAGTCAGGTCGATAGAGGCCATTGTTGAACCATCGACGGTTGGCTTTGGCGTCACTGCTTTCATATATGTGGATTTGGACTACGGATGTAGTGAAGAAGAGTTTGTTTCTGAAGTGACCGCAATCGATAAGGTGCTCGAGGTTCATCACGTGACAGGAACGCATTCCTATCTGCTTAAGGTGCGCGAACGCACAAATCAGGAGCTGAATGCATTCATGGCGACCCAGTTGAAACGGTTGCCGGGCGTGAAAAGAACCGAGACGCTGATTTCATTGGAGACACTGAAAGAGACGTTGAGTTTGCCCTTCTAGGGGTTGCGTTTTTTTGATGCGGCAATAGTACCCTGGAATGTGGCAAATCGAGCGGACAGAGAATGATAGCGACCAGTCCCCCACACGAAGTGTCGCGGCTATAAAAGCAACATTCTCTGTACGTGGGCCTTCGGGCCACTGCGGGTCTTTTGATCTGCATTTGGTCGTCGTTGTCCCCCGCAACGACGACCATTCTCGCAGTCGCGCATCCCCCAATGCGCAATTGCATTGCGCTCTGCGCAAGGTTTGAGGCAGCCTCTAGTGGCTGCCTCTTTTTTTATTGTCAGTCTAAAATTGGTTATCCGCCTGACTTGGCGGCTCAGGACTTGTCAAGCATCGCTTGCAGCGCATGATAGGAGGCTTTCGGGGTACGCTTGTAGCTGTCGAAATCGACATGAACGAGTCCGAAGCGCTTGTCATATCCCAATGCCCATTCAAAATTGTCCATCAAGGACCATACGAAGTAAGCCTTGAGCGGCACACCATTTTCAATTGCACTGAGTGCCTGCTTGAAATGGGCATCCAGAAAGGCGATGCGCTCCTGGTCGTCAACAGATCCATTCACCAGCTTATCATTGTTGGCCATGCCATTTTCCGTAATGGCCAGAGGCAGATCGCCCGTATAGGTGTCCTTGATCCAATTGAGAAGATAGCCGAGACCTTCCGGATAGACTTCCCAGTCCATCTCTGTGCGCGGAAGAGGGCCCTTGTTGCCAATCATCTCTGGCAGGCCGGCGTCGTCTTCAGTCTCTCCGGCAGAGACGAGATTACGCGTATAATAGTTGATGCCGAGCCAATCGAGCGGTGCCTTGATGGATTCCATATCCTGCTGCCAGCCTTCTGGCAGGTGCGGTTCGAGATAGGCCAGCACATCGTCGGGATAGGCTCCCTTGAACAGGCCTCCAAGGAACCAGCGATTATATATGCCTTCGGTCAGTTTGGCCGCCGTTTTGGAGGCGTGGCTTTCGTCAAACGGGCTGACATGCTCAAAGTTGAGAACGATGCCCAGATCCTTCTGCCCCAGAGCACGTAAAGCGGCGAGGGCCTTGCCATGGGCAACGGGTACAAGATGGGCTGCCCGGCTGACTGCACGTATGTCGCGTAGTCCGGGAGCATGGGCACCATGAAAGTGGCTATACCAAGTGACGCACCAGGGCTCATTGAAGGTAACCACGCTGGAGAGCCGGTCGCCGAGGCGTTTGACCACGATTTCGGCATAGTCGGCAAATAGGTCGGTTACATCCCTGTTACGCCAGCCGCCAATGTCGGAAAGCGCATTAGGTAGCTCCCAGTGATACAGCGTCAAGTTTGGCTGAAGACCGCGTTCAAGCATGCCGTCCACCAGCTTGTCATAAAAATCGAGCCCTTCCTCATTCACCTGCCCACGGCCTTCCGGGAGAATGCGGGCCCAAGAGGTGGAGAAGCGGTAGGCTGAAACGCCCAGTTGCTGCATCAGGTCCAGATCACCGTCCCAGCGGTGATAATGGTCGCACGCCTTTGAGCCATTTTCATAGCGGACAACATTGCCCGGAGCTGCGGCGAAGCTGTCCCAATGGCAGGGGCCGCAGCTACCAAAGGCGCTGCCTTCAATCTGATAGGCCGAGGTGGAGGTGCCGAAGGTGAAGTCTTCGGGAAAGTCAGACCGTTTGACAGTAAAATGCGGCTGTCTTGGTAATGCTGGCATGAAGAAATCCCATAAGGTTGCTTGAGCCGGGGAGCGGGCTCATCAGGTAAAAGCGGTGTGGTTGTTAGGTGCACTTCTGTCAGACGCGGCGCGGGCCGGTGGATTGACCTACCACCAGATCCGTTTCCCAGAGTTCCTGCACCGGTGGCTTGTCCGGATTGTCAATCTGGTCGAGAAGAATCTCGGCCAATCGTCGTCCGGCATTCATGATGGAAGACCGTACCGACGTGAATAGAGGCACACCGGGATATTGCAGGAAGGACAGCTCATCGTCAAAAGTGACGACGGAGAGATCCTTGCCAATCTGCAGGCCGCATTCCTGAGCCGCACGCACAACGCCGAGCGCAGTCAGAACTGAAGAGGTGACGAGACCTGTAGGAGCATTTTCCCTTTGGAGCAGAGACTTGGTGACGTCGTATCCATAAGGCTCGATCATGTCGGAAGAGAAAATGAGGCCAGAGTCCACCTCAATGCCACGCTGGGTGAGAGCGGCTTCATAGCCAAGCCGTCTGCGATAGGCAAAATCCATCTCTTCAATACCATTGAGCAGAGCAATCCGCTCATGGCCGAGATCGAGCAGGAAGTTGGTCGCGCGTTTGAAGCTGCTACGGTTGTTCACATCGAGCCAGGAATAGTCGATATTGCTTTCTTCGGTGCGGCCATGCACCACGAAGGGTAATTGGAGACTTTGCAATAGCCCGATGCGCGGGTCTTCTTTATATGGGCCGTGGACGATAACGCCATCCACGCGCTTGGAGCGTGCCAGCTCGCGATAGCATTTTTCCTGCTCATCATAAGGCACAACAGAAATCAGCATTTCAAAGCCAAACTTGGCGTAGGTTGATCCCGCGCCGGCGATAAAGTCGGAGAAATGCGGGTTGATCATGGAATGCTGCGGGCTTTGGGGCACGACATGTGCGACTGCATGGGACTTGCCCATGGCAAGGCGCTTGGCCGAGTAGGAGGGATGATAATTATATTTACGAGCCGCTTCGATGACGCGCGCACGCGTTTTCTCTCCAACCTCGGGATACCCGTTAAGGGCCCGACTGACCGTGGTTTGAGACAGGTTTAGTTTGTTGGAAAGTTCCTTAAGATTCACAGTCGTCACCTCGAACTCAAGCTACCTACAGTCGATAGTATGAGCTTATTCAACTTTATGCGCTTGCCCAGCCTGTGCTACGATAGGCCGAGGCTGGTCCTCCGCAAGCCAAAGCCCTTTGAAAATTTGACAGCATCTTAGGCACAAACCGGTTGAAACCGCAATCCTGTTGTCAAACATTGCGGCATTTTTTACAATCACATGCCCAAAGAGCACGCTTGAAAGTGTAGAAAAACCGCCGGATTTTACCGGTTTGCATTAAATTCATCCTTGACTCTTGTATGCAACCAAAGCATGCTCAGCTCATTCAAAGCGCTTTGGATAAAGCGCAACTTTTGTTTAATAACGATAGGGTGTCGTGTGCGAAGTCGGCATTCTTGGGAGGTTCGCAAATGTTGAAAAAACTTATGCTCGGTGCAGCCCTTGCCGCTCTCTCTGTTGGGAGCCTTCAGGCCGCAGAGCTGAAATTCAAGCCAGGGGAAGACGCGAAGTTCAACTGGGCTTCTTATGAGGAATTCAAAAAGAATGTAGACCTGAGCGGCGAATCCATGACCATTTCCGGTCCGTGGCTCGGTGTCGACAAAGACCTTTTCATGAGCGTCGTTGCTTATTTTGAAGAAGCAACTGGCGTTAAAGTGCAGTATGCTGGCTCAGACTCTTTCGAGCAGCAGATCGTGATTGACACGGGCGCTGGCTCTGCACCAAACGTTGCAGTTTTTCCGCAGCCCGGTCTGGCCGCTGATCTCGCAAGCAAAGGCTATCTGACTCCGCTTGGTGATGAAACGCGCGACTGGCTTGCTGAGAATTACGCAGCTGGTGAATCCTGGGTTGATCTGGGTAGCTACCAAGATAAAGACGGCGAATCCAAATTCTTTGCTTTCCCATACAAGGCCGACGTGAAATCACTGGTCTGGTATATCCCTGAAAACTTCGATGATGCTGGCTACGAAGTGCCGGAGACCATGGAAGACCTCAAGGCGCTGACAGAACAAATCGTGGAAGATGGTGGCACTCCGTGGTGCATCGGTCTTGGTTCTGGCGCTGCGACCGGTTGGCCTGCAACCGACTGGGTGGAAGACCTGATGCTGCGCACCGCTAGCCCGACCACCTACGACAAATGGGTCTCCAACGACATTCCGTTTGATGATCCTGCTGTCGTCAATGCCATTGAAGAATTTGGCTGGTTCGCTCGCAATGATGATTTCGTTGATGGTGGAGCAGGGGCCGTTGCTACGACCGACTTCCGCGATAGCCCGAAAGGTCTCTTTGCTTCCCCGCCGAAATGCTACATGCATAAACAGGCTTCCTTCATTCCTTCCTTCTTCCCTGAAGGGACGCAGTTGGGTGTCGATGCCGACTTCTTCTACTTCCCGGCCTATTCTGACAAGGATCTGGGGACACCGGTGCTCGGTGCTGGCACGATGTTCGCCATCACCAAGGACTCCAAAGCAGCTGAAGCGTTCATCGATTTCCTGAAAACGCCAATCGCGCACGAAATCTGGATGGCTCAGTCCGGTCTGTTGACCGCATTTAAAGGTGTTAATCTCGATGCCTATGCCAACGACTCCATGCACAAACAGGGTGAGATTTTGCTCAACGCAACGACCTTCCGCTTTGATGCATCTGATCTGATGCCAGGTAAAATCGGCGCTGGTTCCTTCTGGACCGGTATGGTCGATTACACCGGTGGTAAAGACGCCAAAGAGGTTGCCGGAGAAATCCAGAAATCCTGGGATGCTCTGAAATAAGTGTGCAGAGACATCTTCCATCAACACGCCGGTTCCCGTTTTTCGGGGGCCGGTAAACTATAGGCGATCGTTCCTGTTTCATTTGCCGAGTGCTGTGAAAGGTCGATCGTGACTTAAATCGAATTCTAAAATGCTTCGATCAGGCTAAGTCAGGCCTTAAGGAGAATGTCTGGGGCCTCGCTTCATGTGGCAATCGCGTTTCGGAACCTTTTGCGGTTTCAAGACGTTGTCCCGAAGAGTGGCTGTTCTAGCCGTCTTGTTGACGTTTCCAAGCAAATATCGGCAAGGGTCGTGAAACTCAAACCAAAGAACCGGGGAATGGTAGCCTCCACGCAGACGGGCGCAACGATCCGTACGTACCTTCTATCAATTTCCGGGCAATATTAAGGTGGAGCGTGACTAAATGGAGCAATTAGCATCGGCACTGGGGACCGTTATCGTCGGGGTCCTTGCGTGCGTGGCGTATTTTTATGGCTCGAACTGGCTCCTGGATCGTGTCTTTCCAGCAAATGCGGCGTCTGCCGAAAAGGGCATCAAGAATCTGCAGATTGCACATGCAGTCCGTCCATGGCTGTTTCTTGGTCCGGCACTGCTGACATTGGGCCTTTATCTTGTCTATCCCGCCCTCGATTCTGTGCGACTGTCCTTTTACAATAGCGACAGCACCCAGTTTGTCGGTTTGGACAATTATGTGTGGCTGTGGTTTGACGACGGGTTCCGTCAGTCCATGTTCAACAACATGCTCTGGCTTATTTTTGTGCCGGCCATGTCGACTTTCTTCGGCCTTGTGATCGCGGCGCTGACCGACCGGATCTGGTGGGGCAATATCGCCAAGTCACTGATCTTCATGCCAATGGCCATTTCCTTCATCGGCGCGTCTATCATCTGGAAATTCGTCTACGAATATCGCGGTGAAGGCTCCGCCCAGATTGGTATTCTCAACGCCATTGTTGAGGCCTTGGGGGGCGATCCTCAGGCGTGGATCACAATTCCCTTCTGGAACAACTTCTTCCTGATGATCATTCTAGTCTGGATTCAGACCGGCTTTGCCATGGTCATCCTGTCTGCGGCCCTGCGCGGCATCCCAGAAGAAACGATCGAAGCAGCAACGATTGATGGCGCCAATGGCGTGCAGATCTTTTTCCTGATCATGGTCCCTCAGATCTGGAAAACAATCGCCGTTGTCTGGACGACCATCACAATCACCGTGCTCAAGGTCTTCGATATCGTGTTCGCGATGACAAACGGGCAATGGGATACGCAGGTGCTCGCCAACTATATGTATGACTGGATGTTCCGCGGTGGCGGCGATTTCGGTCGCGGTGCCACAATCGCAGTCATCATCATGTTGCTCGTCGTTCCGATCATGATCTGGAACATTCGTTCAGCTACTAGAGATTCCAAAGGGCACTAGAAATGATCTCAGGATCCAAAACAAAATCGCCCTTGATGTGGGTAGTTCATCTGTCCGTCCTCATGCTGGTTCTTCTATGGACCTTACCGACAATCGGCCTTTTCGTTTCCTCTATCAGGGACAAGGACCAATTGGCGGTTTCTGGCTGGTGGACAGCGCTATTTTCTTCCGAACAGAATGTGATAGGACGGTCCGTTGACCCTGAAGATCAGGTGTTCAAGGATGGCCTTTATGTTCTGCAAGGCAATGTCCTTGAGCAGGATGGAAACTCGGGCACGATCAAGGCCTTTGGCTGGCGTGCTCAGGAGCCTGCTGCGTTCAAGGTCGGTGAAACGGCTGACATGCGACGGGATCGCAAGATGACCGTTGAAAGTGATGGCAGCTATACCATCACTCAGCCGGAGGAATGGACCGGAAAACGTGGTAAGCGCATTTTCTACACCATCGAGACTCCTCCCATTTTTACACTCGATAACTATCGAGAGGTTCTGACAGCCGAGGGGATTGGCCAATCCTTTGTCAACTCCTTGACGGTGACCATTCCTTCTACGGTCATCCCGATCCTGATCGCCGCTTTTGCTTCTTATGCTTTGGCATGGATGCATTTTCCCGGTCGAGCGGTGTTGATCGCGGTGGTTGTCGGCTTACTTGTCGTCCCTCTCCAGATGTCGCTCATACCATTGTTGCGGCTCTATAACGGTGTAGGATCATTCTTCGGCGTTCCCGCAAAGACATATCTGGGCATATGGCTAGCGCATACAGGCTTCGGCTTGCCCTTAGCGGTCTATCTGTTGCGCAACTATATCTCGGAATTGCCAAGAGAAATCATCGAGTCAGCCCGTGTCGACGGAGCCAGCCATTTTGACATTTTTGTCAAGATCATTCTGCCTCTGTCCTTCCCGGCGCTCGCCTCCTTTGCGATCTTCCAGTTCTTGTGGGTCTGGAACGATTTGCTCGTGGCCATGGTGTTCCTTGGCAACACGGAGGATCAGTTGGTGCTGACTGGACGCCTGCGCGAAATGCTGGGCTCCCGCGGCGGCAACTGGGAAATTCTCACGGCATCCGCTTTCATAACGATCATCGTTCCACTCGGCGTCTTCTTTACGTTGCAGCGCTATCTGGTGCGTGGTCTGCTGGCCGGTTCGGTCAAGGGCGGTTAAGTCGGAACCATAAAGCCGACTTTCCCAAACAGTGACATACAAGCAATTGAACTGGAAATTCTATGATTGGAAAAGAAATTGACAAGGACTGGTGGCGTGGTGGTGTGATCTATCAGATCTATCCCCGGTCCTATCAGGATACCAATGGAGACGGTGTGGGTGATCTGAACGGGATTACCAGCCGCTTGCCTTACATCGCCTCTCTGGGCGTGGACGCAATCTGGATCTCTCCATTCTTCACATCGCCAATGCTCGACTTCGGCTACGATGTCTCGGACTATTGCGATGTTGACCCAATGTTCGGGAATCTGGCCGATTTCGACAAACTGATTTCTGCGGCTCACTATCTGGGGCTCAAGGTCATGATCGACCTTGTGCTGTCCCATACCTCTGACCAGCATCCGTGGTTTGTGGAAAGTCGGCGCGACCAGACCAACCACAAATCAGACTGGTATGTCTGGGCGGATGCCAAGCCCGATGGAACCGTACCCAACAACTGGCTCTCCATCTTCGGTGGGTCTTCATGGCAATGGGATAGTCGCCGCAAACAATATTATCTGCATAACTTCCTCAAGTCGCAGCCAGATTTGAACTTCCACAATCCGGACGTTCAGGATGCTTTGCTTGATGTTACCCGCTTCTGGCTGGATCGCGGTGTTGACGGTTTCCGCCTGGATACGATCAACTTCTATTTCCATAGTCAGACGCTGAGGGACAACCCGGCTCTGCCTCCGGAATTGCAGAACTATAATACAGCGCCAAGCGTCAACCCCTATACTTATCAGTCTCACCTCTATGACAAGAGCCAACCGGAGAATCTGGAATTCTTGAAGCGGTTCCGGGCCTTGCTGGACGAATATCCGGCAGCTGCGGCCGTGGGTGAAGTGGGGGATGACGAGCGCGGTCTGGAAATTCTGGCTGATTATACGTCCGGTGGCGACAAGATGCATATGTGCTACGCCTTCGACTTTCTCGGACCTGATGCACCAACACCGCAGAATGTCTACAAGGCATTCACGTCGCTGCAATCCGAAGCTCCAGATGCTTGGGCCTGCTGGGCTTTCTCCAACCATGATGTCGTGCGCTATTGCACCCGTTGGCCGGTGAAGCCCGACTTGCAAGATACCGTCAACCGTCAGCGCATTGCGCTTCTGCTCTCGTTGCGAGGGTCTGTTTGCCTCTATCAGGGCGAAGAACTCGGGCTGCAGGAAGCTGATGTGCCATATGAGGAATTGCAGGACCCTTACGGCATCGAATTCTGGCCGGACTTCAAGGGCCGCGATGGATGTCGCACGCCGATGGTCTGGGAGTATGAGCATACCAACGCTGGTTTCTCTGAATCCAAACCATGGTTGCCGATCCCAGAAGATCATGCTGCCACGACCGTCGATATTGAAGAACAGAACGAAACATCGCTACTCAATCATTATCGCGACATGCTGGCCTTCAGGAAACTCCATCCTGCCTTGTCAAAAGGGGCCATTCATTTCGTGACGAATGACGAAGAGGGGGATGTGCTGATCTTTATTCGCGAAAGTGAAGAAGAACGTCTCCTTTGTGTCTTCAACCTTGTTGCTGAAGAGCGCGAAGTGCCGTTTGATTTCGAAAATGTCGAGGCACTTGAAGTCGCCGGCTTTGAAAGCTTCATGATGGATAACTCCCTGCATCTGCCCGCTTATGGTGCTTATTTCGGGGTAATGAAGTGATGATGAAAAGTTTGCATGTAAGAGCAAGTAACTTGTTTCTCGGGAGGGCAGGATGGCAAGCCTGAAGCTTACAGATATCGAAAAGGCCTATGGCGTCACCAAGGTCCTCAAGAATATCAATCTGGAAATCGAGCAAGGCGAGTTCATCGTCTTCGTTGGGCCTTCTGGCTGTGGTAAATCCACCCTTCTACGCATGATAGCGGGGCTGGAGAGCATCACCGGCGGCGATTTGCAGATTGACGGACAGCGCATGAACGAAGTGCCACCGTCCAAGCGCGGCATTGCCATGGTGTTCCAGACATATGCGCTCTATCCGCATATGACGGTTTATGACAATATGGCCTTCGGCATGAAGATCGCCAAAGCTTCCAAGGAAGAGATCCATGAGCGGGTCTCCAAGGCAGCAGACATTCTGCAGTTGACCCCGTTTCTGGAGCGTCTGCCCAAGGCGCTTTCTGGTGGCCAGCGCCAGCGTGTTGCTATTGGTCGCGCCATTGTGCGTGATCCCAAGGTCTTCCTGTTCGATGAACCTCTGTCCAACCTCGATGCTGCCTTGCGTGTCGCAACCCGCATCGAGATCGCTCAGCTCAACGAGAGCATGCCGGACACCACGATGATTTATGTGACCCACGACCAGGTGGAAGCCATGACGTTGGCGGATCGCATTGTCGTGCTTTCCACGCGCGGTATCATTGAGCAGTGTGGGGCGCCCATGGAGCTCTATGAAAACCCGAAGAATGTTTTCGTGGCGCGCTTCATCGGCTCTCCGGCCATGAATGTCTATGACTGTAAGGTCATGGAAACCGGCGAGAAAACCCGTGTCGCCTTCGAAGAGGGCGGGCATAGCTTTACGGTGAACGTGCCCAGCACACCAGATCAAAAAGGCAAGCCAGCCAAATTCGGCGTTCGTCCTGAAGATCTGCGTCTCTGTGAAGATGGCGATGAGCCACTTTACAAATGCGAAGTGCGCATCGTTGAAAAACTCGGTGAAGTGACCTTGCTCTATCTGGAACCACCGCATGAAGGGGAAGAAGCCCTGATTGCCAAGATTCCGGGCACCCATGACTTCAAGCGGGGCGAAATGGTAACCCTGACCGCAGACGACGAAAAACGCCATCTCTTCAATGAAGAGGAAATTTCCTTCCGTTGGATTGGCAAGGAATAGACTTCGGTCTTCGATTGAGAAGAGTAATGCAAAGGCCTTCATGCAATCGCATGGAGGCCTTTGCTGTATCAGCGTTGGATAATAAAAAGGCCAGCAGAAGAGTTTGCTGGCCTTGGGTTTCTGCTGTGGCTTATTCGATTTCCGCGATGACCTCTGCCACAACACTGAAGAGCTGATCAATATGGCTCTTCTCGACGATGAGCGGTGGTGAGAGCGCGATGATGTCGCCGGTGACACGGATCATGGCACCTTTCTCCCAGGCTTTGATCATGGCTTCCATGCCACGAGAACCCGGTGCGCCTGCGCGTGGTGCAAGCTCAATACCGGCCACAAGCCCGAGGTTGCGCAAGTCGATGACATTGCGTCCGCCCTTAAGGCTATGCACCGCATCTTCCCAGTAGGAAGAGAGAGCGGCGGCATTCTCGAATAAGCCTTCTTCGGCATAGGTATCAAGTGTCGCAAGGCCTGCAGCAGCAGCCATCGGATGACCCGAATAGGTATAGCCGTGGAACAGCTCGATGGCCGCATCGGCATGGTCCATGGCGGACTGATAGATCTCGTTAGAGACGATTACGGCCCCAGCAGGGATGACGGCGTTGGTCAGGCCCTTTGCGGTGGTGATGATATCCGGGGTGACACCGAAATATTCCGAAGCGCTCGCCTTGCCCAGACGGCCATAGCCGGTGATGACCTCATCAAAGATCAACAGGATACCATATTGGGTGCAGATCTCGCGCAGACGCTGCAGATAGCCCTTGGGCGGCATCAATACGCCCGTAGAACCAGCCATAGGCTCGACGATGACGGCGGCGATGGTTGAGGGATCATGCAGGGCGATGATGTCAAGCAGCGCATTGGCTTTCTCGATGCCGCCATGTTCCGGGCAGCCGCGCGAGAAGGCATTCTTGGCAATGTCATGGGTATGAGGCAGATGGTCAACGCCCGTCAGCAGGGAGCCGAAATGCATGCGGTTCTTTGAGATGCCACCAACAGAGATGCCACCAAAGCCAGTGCCGTGATAGCCGCGCTCACGACCGATCAGACGGGTGCGTGCTGCGTCGCCTCGGGCACGATGATAGTGCAGGGCGATCTTGAGGGCTGTATCAACTGATTCCGAGCCAGAGTTGGTAAAGAACACATGATCCATACCTTCAGGGAATAGATCGGCCACGCGAGAGGCGAATTCAAAGGCTTTGGGATGACCAAACTGGAAGTTCGGCGCATAGTCCATCTCGGCGACTTGCTGCTGCACTGCTTTGACAATCCGCGGCGCATTATGGCCCGCATTCACACACCATAGCCCGGCGGTGCCGTCCAGAATATCGCGTCCGTCTGCACTCTTGTAGAACATGCCGTCGGCAGAAACCACCATGCGCGGATCTTCCTTGAAGCCGCGATTGTGCGTGAAAGGCATCCAGAAACTGGATAAATCATTTGGCATTTTGCTTTGGTTGTTCATCTGGACCTCATTGGGAAAGTGATTTTGTTATCGGGCAAGTGTGCTGTGCCAGTGCAAAATGAACAAGTCTTTATTTTTGTATCCATAACTTATTGAAAATACGTACGCCGATAGTAAAGTGTTTGGAATATTGAACAGCTGAACGGGTGTGCTTAGCGCCAGAAGAGGAATAAAATGGTTGAGCCCCATTTGCCTCATACCGATTTGCCGCAAATGGGCGAAACCGAAGAGGATGTCGGCGCTGATATCGGCGAGCGCTTGCGTCAGGTCCGATTGGCTTACGGCCTCTCCCAAAGAGCGCTGGCCAAGAAAACAGGCGTTGCCAATGCCACCATATCACAAATCGAAAGTGGGCAGTCCAACCCTTCCGTCGGCGCGCTCAAGCGGATACTGGATGGCGTGGATATGGATCTAGCCCGTTTTTTCTCGTTCGAGCTCAGCGCAGAAGGGCGATATTTCTATAAGTCGAGTGATTTGAAGGAGATCGGGCGCGGTAAGTTGTCTTTTCGACTTGTCGGCGCAGACAGGCCAGAGAAGAGCATTCAGATGCTCCATGAACGCCTCATGCCTGGGGCGGACACTGGCCGTGTCGCTCTTAGCCACAAGGGCGAGGAATGCGGTATCGTACTTTCAGGAAGCCTTGAGGTAACGGTGGGTGACGAACGCCAGATCTTGCGACCCGGTGATGCGTGGTATTTCGAAAGCGCTCTGCCTCATCGTTTCCGCAACACGGGAGCAGAACCCTGTGTCTGTATAAGCGCCTGTTCACCGCCGACCTTCTGAAAGGGTTTTAATCTCGCTAAGCTTGCGGATTGAGGATGCAAAAACGGCGGGAGGTTAACGCCTGCGCTAACTCACCCGCCGGAATTGTTTCTATCATAGGGGCTCTTACGAGTGTCCCCTCATTGCTCGCTGTGTGCTTCGCTCTTGCTATCGGAAAGCTTGTTGCCGACAGCAATGAGGATGAGCACGGATACATTCATGACCAGCGCATAAATGGACGAGGGGACCATGAAGCGTCCATTGCCCATGAATTGCGCGATCACCAGAGCCAAGGCCACATTCTGCAAACCACATTCGATGGCAATCGTCAGGGCCTGCTTAGCGCTCAGTTTGAACAGGCGGCTGAACAGCAGAGCGGAGCCAATCGCTGCCAGATTGAGCAGAATGACCGCAGGCCCAACCGTGCTCCAGTGGGCCATGATGCTGTTCCACTCGCTATAGAAGGAGTTGACAACAATGGCTGCAAAGATTGCCGATGCGACAAATTTGGCAGGTTTTTCAATGCGGCTGGCAAAGTTTGGCAGAAAGCGGCAAATCGCCATGCCGATTGCCAGGGGCAAAGCAGAAATAGCCAGAACTTTCAGAGCGGTTTCGCCGAATGGCAGGGCATAAAGCTCGCTGCTGCTCGGGCCATCCACGCCCGAGCCGCTAAAGACGATGAAGGCAATGGAAAGCACCGTCGGGATGGTGATGAAAGCAACCAGATTGGTAAGGATCGTCAGTGAAATGGACAACGCTGTTTTGCCGCGAGCCAAAACCGTGAGCAAGTTGGAAGAAATTCCACCCGGTGCCGACGCCAGAATGATGAGGCCGATGGCATAAACGGTATCAAGGCGCGTAACCAGAGCAACGCACAGGGCGATCAACGGCAGAAAAACTAGCTGAGCAAGCAGACCTGCACCGACAGCATTCCATTGGCGTGGCAACGCCTTGAAGTCAGACAGGCGAACCGAAAGACCGACTGTCATCATGATGAGAGCCAGACCGATGGGAATAAGGGGTGTATTCACAGGATGACCTTTTCTTTTTATTGGCCAGAAGAGATGGATCGTTGGGCGCTGCGCTATCGGGATATGCTGGTTGATAGAGGCGACTGGTTTGCCCGTGCGACCTTGGAAATACTCACAATGACCTAAGGTGTCTCACTTAGTTGCATAGTTTAATGAACAAGAGCGCATTAATAAAGTAGGTGAGAGAGATAAAATTCGCATTTCCGTAGGAACTGACTTAATGGAAAAATCAGCCACTAAGGATGCGTAAGAGAGTTACACCTAGGTAAAAGTGGGAGACATCGTGAAAAAACTGATTATTGGCGCAATGGCCATGGGCCTGTCATGTTTGGCTGCAGAGGCTGCTGAATGGAAAGTGGGAGATATTACGGTTTCCGCTCCCTTTGCACGTGCGTCTGCCGGAATGGCAAATGCGGGCGGTGGTTTCATGCAGATCACCAACGAAGGGGATGCTGATCGCCTCATTGCAGCCAGCGCAGATGTTGGAAAAATGACCGAACTGCACACGCATATCAAGGATGGCGATGTGATGCGCATGCGTCAGGTGGAAGCAATCGACGTGCCAGCTCATGGAGAAGTGGCGCTTAAGCCGGGCAGCTATCATGTGATGTTCATGAAGCTGAAGGCCCCGCTGAAGAAGGGCGAGACATTCCCGCTGGAGTTGACATTCGAGAAGGCTGGCAAGGTTACAATTGAAGTGCCTGTTGCTGGCGTCGGCGCAAAGTCCGCACCACAGATGTAAATTTGCCTTGAACGGATAAAGGGCTGCAGCGACACCATTGTTGCTGCAGCTCCAATGGCGTCCGCTTAGCTTAGCAGCATGATGAGAAGAAAGGCGAACAGCCACTGCAACTGGAACATGGATGTTCCCAGCAGACACTGATTCTGCAACGGAGCCGTTTCTGCCAGAAAGAACCGGCGAATGGGCATCGCCAGAGCATAGATCATCAGCAACCCGGCGATAATCAGACTGACAAGGCTCAGTGTGCCCAGGTGGATCATGCTATTGACGTGCACCAGCCCAACACAGGAAAATAGCATCAGGATGGCATAGAGGCGCCTTGCGGCGTGCGGTCCGATCTGAATAACCAGCGTGTGGCGCCCGCCTTCCGCATCGCCGATGCGATCTCGAAAATTGTTGACCACAAGAACCGCAGCAGCAGGCAATCCGATATAGAAACCGGCCCAGAAGCTCTCGACAGTCCATGTTCCTGTGAGCAGATAGGCGCTGCCCATAACCGACATGATGCCAAAAAAGCAGATGACAAAGACTTCCCCGAATGGAGAACCGGAGATCGGGTAGGGGCCGGAGGAATAGCCAAAGGCGCAAATGATGCCCACAATGCCGATAAGCAGAATGGGCCAGCCGCCCACATAGACCAGATAGAGGCCACAAAGCGCTGCGAGCAACAGAAACAGAAAGGCCGCCAAGCGCACCTGCCAGGGTTTGAGCAGCCCTAGAGAAGTCACGCGGGGCGGACCGAGCCGTTCGCTTGCCTGATCAAGGCCCGATGAGGCGTCGGCTGCGTCATTCCACAGGTTGGTTGCAATCTGAATGCTGACAGACGACAGAATGATGATGGGAAAGACAATCCAGTCTGCAGAGAGCTGCGCGCCAAATACAATAAGGCCAGCCAGCAAAACGGGGCTGAGGGATAGAATAAGCGTTTTGGGTCGCATCGCCATCAGCCACACCGATGACCAACTGACATTATTCTGAAACCGCTCAGCCATATTCATATCTGTACGAGCCAAAAGGAACCTCTCAGGGCGCATTGATCAAGTGTAGACGAAACCTTCTTCAGGCGTTGCTACACTACTTTTGGTCTAAATAAAATTCCTGAATCGAAATTCGTCTTAGGAATCGCAAGCTTTGCGCCAAAAAGTGAATAAAGGTTACAAAACGGCAACCTGTACTCGTATTCGGGCGTAAATGCCTACCCAAGCCTTGAAAGCTTGCCTGGCTGCGCGGTCAATCCAGATAAACAATGGACTTTTTCTCAACACTGATGTCCTGACGAATGGATTGTAGCGTCTTGATCAACACTGGATCATTCATTTGGTCGATGGCATGATAAAGCGCCTCGTCACTCATACCTGACAAGCAATCGGTCAGAATTGGCGCCAATTGCTCAGCGGGATAGAGTTTGAGGAGATCAACGGCATGGAATTGAATGAATACCAGCCCGTTGAGATCTTCCAGCAATTGCGCCCGGCCAGTTTCATCTTCGCTCTTGCCAAGCACAAGGTCTCGGACGATCGCACAATCTGCTTCATCATACCCATTGGCGGCCATAATTTGAGAAATTCTCTTGGCGCTGTGTTCGCGTTTGCGGCCTTCTATGACGGCTACATTTTCTTGTGGAGGCGTTCCGTCCGCTTCTTCAAACTGCCAGCTTTCCAGCGTTTGGGCCCGAGCTGCAATCTTGACCAGATCATCAGCCGTAGGGGCGAACTCTTCGCACACGAGACTTAGTCTGAAACCGCGCAGTAATTCGGTAGGCACAGCGGCAGTTCCTTGCGGAGCCGTCATGCGGGGATCTTGCGCGTTGGTCTGATCAATAATTTCAAAAATATCTTCAAGCGGTGTCTTTTCAAGCGGTGTCATGGGGGGACTCGTTGCGTGAAAGGAAAGGGAATGGAACGGCAAAGGTTTGATGTCGAGATTGCCCTTGGAAAAATCAAAGGGCGTTGCAATTTACAACTTCAGCCTATCTATAAAGTCAAAAAGACGCAAACTTTCTTCGAAATACGAATTAGTACTTATCTAATAACTGATTTAAACTATTGAAATATATGCATAACTAGTGACAATATGAGATGATTGGGACCATTCGCAGAAAGCGGCCAGCCGCCGCAGTAGCGACGACGAGCGCAAGACGTGTGAGCACTATGTATCTTCTCGATGCCTTCAGGAAACCGCTTCCCGAGAACAGCGTGCATGAACATGTCAATGTTTTCCTGAAAACACCGGATTCCATCTATCTTGGGCATATAGCAAGTGCTGCAGTCCTCATTTTTATTGCCAGCAGCAATGCTTCTGTACCTACATGGTTTCTGATCCTTTGGGGTATTTTGGAAATCATCTTCTACCCACTGCTGATGGAGGTCTGGCGGCGTACTTATATGCGGATTAGGCCTAGCAAACGCACGCCTTATCTCTGGATAGGCCTGATGGATTATCTCAGCCTTGTTGTGGGGGCCAGTTGGGGCGTGATGACCTTTGTCAGCCTCAATCCTGATAATGTTGCGCACTTTGCGATCCAGATGTCCATTGCAGCCGGAGCGACGGCTGCGGCCGTTCGTTCACTGGGCGTTTTTCCGCGATCCTTCGCCCTGTATGCTGTGCCTTATCTGGGGCTATTGTCCTTGCGGCTCATTCTGCTAGGAGACGAATTCATTCTCCTCGGCGGGCTTGTGCTCGTTTTCCTCTCCATGATGCTGCGCTTTGGCCATGACACGCTGGAATCCGTGTCGCAATATATTCAAATCAGCAACGAGAATCTCGACCTAGCTCAGCGCTATCGGGAAGCGGCCGAGGCAGCACGTCACGCCAACCGTGAAAAGACACGCCTCCTGGCTGCCGCTAGCCATGATTTGCGCCAACCATTGCATGCCATCGGTCTGCATATCGAGACATTGCCCCTCAAGACAATGGATGAAAAAAGCCGAGAGACGCTTGGCCGTATCCGCTCCTCTTTGCAGACACTGTCCAAGCTTTTCAACTCGGTGCTGGATGTCAGTTTGCTTGACAGTGGCAAGGTGCAGGTGCGTCCTTCGCTTTTTGATCTCGAAGATATGCTCAACCATGTGCTTGATGACTACGAGCCATTGGCTGAGATTGCCCACGTCACCTTGATGCTCGAATGCCCCAAGGTCGGAATTCTGGCTGACGGTATATTGGTGCGGCGCATGGTGCAAAATCTGCTGTCCAACGCCATTCGTCATTCCGGCGGAGGCTTTGCGCGCATTCTTGTCGAGCAGGCGGGAGAGGATCTGAGCATATCTGTCTGCGATGACGGTCCGGGCATTCCGGCAGAGCATCAAGCTGTCATTTTCGAAGAATTTACGCAGATTAAAAAAAGGCGTCAACGGATCATGCCCAACATGGACACGTCCGATCAGGTCGAGAAGGGGCTCGGGCTGGGATTGGCGATCGTCCGGCGGCTTGCCGACCTCCAGAATATCGCGCTTGATCTTGATACAAGCCCGTCGGGCACCAAGATCACGCTTAGGGGCTTTAAAAGCGCACCCCTGTCACAGAAAAGAAAGCCATCCAAAGGGGCGTCAGATCGCATTGGGGCAGTCTTCGGTTACAAGAGGATCCTTGTGGTGGATGATGATGAAGGAACGCGGCAGGCAACGGCTAGTTTGTTGCAAGCGTGGGGGTGCCAGTTGGCAACTGCTGAAAGTCTGGAAGCTCTGGATGACATCGAAGGGCCAATTGACCTCATCATCTCGGACTTTTCATTCCCAGCCCGATATACCGGTCTTGACATCATTAAGAAGGCTCGGATGCGTTATGGCAAAGACCTGAAAGCGCTTGTTATATCGGGAGATCTTTCTGACGAGGTGCATCAGCGCGTCAGCCGGGAAAAACTGCTTCTCATCCATAAACCGGTTCAGCCGGTTCAGCTGCGATCCGCCATGCTCGGCTTGTTTTCCAGTGATAGCGACGCGCAAGTCATCTCGTAACATATCCATCATGGTATGATGCCAATGCATCGAGGGACATGATGAACAGGCTATCAATTCAGTCCATAGCTCGCCGCAATGGCCGACGCCGCGGCCCGGTTCGAGACGCCCAGATTTTTCATCAGGGCTGAAACATGACTGCGGACCGTGAAGGGCGATAGATCCAGCTCGCGAGCGATTTCCTTATTCGAAAGGCCGTGGCGCAGCAGCTTGAGAATCTCGATCTGGCGTGGTGTCAACTCATCCAGTGCAGGTTTGATCAGGCCGTTGACGTCAGGCGAAAGCCCCTCATCGCTCAGGCGAACCTCGATATTGCCCTTCATGACGCTTTCCACCGCTTGGAGCATTTGATCGGAAGAAACGGATTTCGAGACGTATCCATTCACGCCAAGCGCCATGATATGATCAACCTCGGCGGGGTCATTCATCATCGAAACCGCAATGATCGGGCAAAGGGAAAAGGTCTGCCTGAGCCGTTTCAGGTCGCGCATATAGTCAAAGCCGGGAAACAGCAGGTCAGAGATGATCAGATCCGGATCGGGTGCGGCAGAAATCTGCGCATTGAGATCACTGGCGTCGCCTGCCTCGTCAATGCTTGCCTCCGGAAACAGACCGGACAACAATTGCTTCATGCCGGTTCTGTATAAAGGATGGTCGTCTGCCAGAATGATCCGCATAAGGAATCCTCCCCGATAATCAAAAGGGTTGAATGAAGAGCCGGGGCCAAAAAGAGTGGTCTATGAGGATAAGTGTCCAATGAAGGTGCCGAACTGTCCAGAGCTACATCTGTACAAGCCCGGCGACCGGTCATTAGTGGTCTGATTTCGCGAGGAAATGGTGATCAAGGCCAGTGTCATAATCGAGCCCTTCACGGGTAAGGACGATTGGCGGCACGTCCTTGTCGTTGACAAGCCCTTTACGCGCAAGCGCTGTCCAAACGGCCCGGTTGTTGAAGCCCGTTGCATCGGCGCTGTTTACGACATACTCGCCAACATGCAGATGGTCACCATGGGCATGCGGCAGGCGGAGAATGGTAATCGTGCCATCGGTGTTCCATGCCTCATCCGGCTGAGAGCGCGCCAGAATCTGGGTCAGGACAAGGGTCTTCAATTGCAGTTTATTGAGTTTAAGCGGATTGACGCGCTTCATGAGGACGAAACCTTTCACAAAAAACAAGAACGGAGCAGCAATCTGTTGGCCGCGGCCGCTTTCGGTGCCCTGAGGCGAATGGTCGGACGCATCGGCCCGACCAGAATTGATGTCTTTAACAAACCACAGCTGAGGCGTAAACGCCAATGGCTTGCTTGTCAGCCGTTGTTTTTAAAGAGGCCAGTGATGCTGGCGGATGCAAGCTGATTGCGCATGATATTGAAACGCACATAGGCTCCGGTCATGCCGTCCGGTTCGATTTCATCCAGACTCAGGGCATGAAGCGTAAAGATATAGCGATGGGCAGGATCATCCGGCGGCGGATAAGCGCCCGTGAAATTCTCTGTTCCTGCGTCATTGAGTGCGCTTTTGGCACTGGCCGGCAGGGTGGCGCTGGAAATCTCACCAGACTCGGAAACAGGAATGTTGGTGATGATCATGTGCCAGAAACCCGATCCGGTTGGGGCGTCCGGATCATAGCAGGTCAGGGCAAGGCTTTTGGCCTCTGCCGGAACGCCGCTCCACTGAAGGGTAGGGGAAAGGTCTTCTCCACCTAGGCCTTGTGAAACGCTCTTTTGGGGTAGCGGATCGCCATTTTTAAAGTCGGGACTGATAAGCTGCATGGATTATCCTCCTGAAGAACTTCTGTGCTCTGACCAAACGTAAGAGCACGCGCAAAGACTAAAATGAAATCAATAGCCTGTACCGGCATTCTGTCGGCACCATTTTCCGACCTTGCCCTGAAGTGAGGGCATGAGGTCTGTTTCCAGACTAGGCAAATTTCACGAGATTACAAGAAGGCCGCACAAGGCGAGGAGTATTTGGGCAAGGCTGTGGCTTCTCAACTTTCTCCCCTTGTGGACAGAAAAGACGTTTCACAAGGCATCATGAAAGAGGGGCATGCTCGACCTGCAAACTCACACGATCTGCAGCAAAGCGGGTCTTGGAATATTGCACCGGTCGTCCTTCGAGATCGGCATTGATCGCAAAGGTCACCAATACTATCGAGCCTGGTGACAGGCGCAAGATCTCCACATCATCCAGCGTCGCGTGATAGGCCTCGATGCGCGTTGATATGCGCACATAATCATCCAGCCCGCAGGCGGCAAATGCTCTGGTGACAGAATTAAAGCGCAGCAGATTGTCCGCCATATCGGGAAAGCGCGCATGCTCGAACCATGCTGTCGCACGGCTGACCGGAGTATCATCGCCAACACCGACAGACCGGACCTGAAGCACCGGCGCTCCGACATCCAGCTGCAGGGCCTGCGCAACCTCTTCCGGCGCAGGCATCACATCGTGCGACATCATGCGGGATTCGCCCCTCTGGCCTTGTTCAGCCAGACTGGCCGAAAAGCGGGTGCGCTTGGAAATGGGATAGGTCAGACGGTCTGGCTGAATGATAAAAGTGCCACGTCCCTGTTCTGCGCGCAGAATGCCTTCGCTGACAAGGGCTGAGATGGCAGAGCGCACCGTGTGGCGGTTGACCCCGAATAGCTCGGCCAGCTCCATTTCTGGCGGCAGTTTTCCATGCTTGTCTCCCAGCCCCGAAGTAATACCTGCCCGGATTGCGTCGGCAATTTGTCGCCACAAGGCAATGCCTGTGCGACGTCCTATGCCACTTCTGATGATGTCCGAAGCCATAACGCCGTGCTCCTCTGGGCGATGGGACAGGGGAACTGCCATCGTGGCCTGATTCGCATCATAACGGCTATCTTTATGCGCCCAGCTGCCCATATCTTTGTTTCCCGCTGCCGCTTTGGCGGCTCTTTGCGCCTCTGCCATTTGGAAAATTTAAAAGTCATGCGGATGTCATAGGGGCGTCATTATCTGGCTGTATCTCATGCATAAGTTTACTTGTCTATATGAATATACAAATTTGCAAGCGTGAGCCAAGATTCATGGGAATATGGCGCAAAGACCAAAGGCTTTCTCGTCATGGACGAGATGCGGCCCAGCTCTTTTCCCTGAAAGAAGGCTTTTTGCAGCAACCAGCTCAAACCGGATTTGACCCCAAACTGGAATGACCATCATGCAACACACCCAATCATCACAGGCCGAGGCAGCCTATGCTGAAAAGGCCCAAAGCAATGAAAAGGCACGGGAAGCCCTCTCGCCACAGCAAAAAGCACGGCAAGAGCGCATGTCTGTTCTGGCTCATGCCCAAATGGCGGAACTGATCCGGCTCTGGAAGACGCTAGAGCTTGACCCCGGCTGCGAACTGCTGCGCGGGCCAGAAACCGGATTGGTAGCCTTGCGCGGACGCATCGGAGGAGGCGGGGCACCCTTCAACTTTGGTGAAGCCACCATGACGCGCGCCACAGTGCGTATGGAAAATGGTGCCATCGGCCATGCGCTCATGCTCGGACGCGATCATGGCAAGGCAAAGCTGGCCGCTGTGATCGACGCGATGGCAAGCGATCCCGAGATGGAAGTGCGGATCGAAATGTCCATACTTGCTCCCCTCAAAAAACTGGCAACGGACAAAGATAAGGGCAGGGCGGCACAAACGCAGGCCACCCGCGTCAATTTCTTCACAATGGTCAGAGGAGACGACTGATGGCTGAAATGATGTCTAACAATCCAGCCACAGGGGCGAATCTGGATGCGATGATCGGCGGGTTAGGAGACCCCGTTTTTCAAACCCAACGCCTTTTTCGCTCTATCATGGATGCCATGGCTCGCCCCGGTACAATTCATCCGCTAAAAACCGACGCGCAGCCTCCAGCGTCCATCTATCCATTGACGGCAGCGGTTCTGGCGACATTGGCCGATGCGGATACATCGGTATGGCTGGAAGAGGCTCTCGCAGACAACAGCGCCCTTGTAAATTGGTTGACCTTCCATATCGGCGCGCCATTTGCCGCCGAGCCTTCAGAGGCGTCTTTCGCTGTGTTGAAAGGTGGCAAGGAGATGCCCGCGCTCGATGGCTTCGCCAAAGGGTCACAGGATTATCCGGATCGCTCCGCCACATTGATCATCGAGGTAGAAGCATTAAGCGACAAGCCGCAATGGTGTCTTTCCGGTCCCGGCATCAAGGATCAGAATAGCCTGACGGTCTCGGTGCTTTCCTCTTTGTTTGTGTCCCAGTGGCAAGACAATCACGCGCTCTTTCCTCGCGGTGTCGACATCATTTTCGTCTCTCCCGACGCAATTGCCTGTTTGCCGCGCACAACGCGCATTGCCCTTGCAAATCCCAACGCCTCTGACAAGCAGGAGCACTGATATGTATGTTGCTGTAAAGGGCGGGGAAGCCGCCATCAAGGCCGCGCACGAGCTGCTGGCAGATCGCCGCCGGGGAGACAGAGCGCTGCCTGCCATCTCGCTGGAGCAGATCTCCGAACAAATGGCTCTTGCTGTGGATCGGGTCATGAGCGAAGGCGCTCTTTATGACAGGGAATTAGCGGCCCTTGCCATCAAGCAGGCTCGTGGAGACATGATCGAAGCGATCTTCCTGTTGCGCGCCTATCGCACAACGCTTCCGCGCATGGGATATTCCAAGCTGGTGGATACCAGCGCGATGCAGATCCATCGGCGCATCTCGGCAACCTTCAAGGATTTGCCCGGCGGGCAGATCCTCGGGCCGACCTTTGATTATACCCACCGCTTGCTTGATCCGTCGCTGGCGACGGATGAAGAGGTACCCGCACCAGAAGCGGTCAATCCTTCAGATGATCAGACTGATGAGCCTATGCCGCGCGTATCGGATCTGATTGCGGGGGAAGGTTTGATGGAAGCCGACAGTGAGGAACCGGAGAGCGGCTGCGATTGGGACGAGCCGGGTGACTTGACGCGCAAGCCGATGCAATTCCCCATGAGCCGAGATCTGCGCCTGCAGGCGCTCTCCCGTGGTGATGAAGGCTTCCTTCTCTCGCTTGGCTATTCCACCCAGCGCGGCTTTGGGCGCAGTCACCCGTTCGCCGGAGAAATCCGGATTGGCGAGGTTGATGTGGAAGTGGAGGTTCCGGAGTTGGGCTTTGCCGTGTCCGTTGGCCGCATTCAGGTGAGCGAGTGCCAGATGGTCAACCAGTTCAAGGGCTCCAAAACCGTGCCGCCGCAATTCACCCGAGGCTACGGGCTGGTGTTCGGCCAATCAGAGCGCAAGTCCATGTCCATGGCGCTGTGTGACCGAGCCTTGCGGGCCAAGGAGCTGGAAGAGGACATTCTCGCGCCCGCGCAGGACGAGGAATTTGTCATTTCCCACGCAGACAATGTGCAGGCAACCGGCTTTGTTGAGCATCTCAAACTGCCGCACTATGTGGATTTTCAGGCCGAGCTGAAGCTTGTGCGCCAGATGCAATCGGAATTCTATGAGTCAAGTCCGCAAACAGCAGAGGCGGATGATACGCAGGAGGCGGCACAATGACATCCGCACCTTTCAGCTCAAGCGAGGCGCAATCGGGCGCCATTGCCGACTATAACTTCGCCTATCTCGATGAGCAGACCAAACGCATGATCCGCCGTGCGATCCTCAAGGGCATTGCCATTCCCGGCTATCAAGTGCCCTTTGCCAGCCGCGAAATGCCCATGCCCTATGGGTGGGGTACCGGCGGCGTGCAGGTAACCGCCTCCATCATCGGACCGGACGATACCCTCAAGGTCATCGATCAGGGGGCTGACGATACCACCAATGCGGTGTCTATCAGGGCCTTCTTTGCCAAAATGGCAAAGGTCAAGACGACCACCCACACCGGTGAGGCGTCCGTCATCCAGACCCGTCACCGCATCCCCGAAGAGCAATTGCATGAAGGGCAGGTGATTGTCTTTCAGGTGCCGATCCCCGAACCCTTGCGTTTTCTGGAGCCGCGCGAAACCGAAACCCGCAAGATGCATGCGGTCGAAGACTATGGCCTCATGCATGTGAAGCTCTATGAGGATATCGCCCAGAAGGGCCATATCGCAACCAACTATGCCTATCCGGTGAAGGTGAAGGGGCGTTACATCATGGACCCGTCGCCAACCCCGAAATTTGACAATCCGAAAATGAATCAGAGCGAAGCTCTCCAGCTTTATGGGGCGGGCCGCGAAATGCGCATCTACGCCATTCCGCCCTATACCGATGTGGTAAGCCTCGATTTTGAGGACTACCCCTTTGAGGTGCAGACCTTCGAAGAGCCTTGCGCTCTATGTGGTGGAACGGGCGTGTTTCTTGATGAAGTCATTCTCGATGATCAGGGCGGGCGCATGTTTGTCTGCTCTGACAGCGACTATTGCGAAGACCGCCGCGCCAAAGGCCATCGCGGAGCCCTGTCTCCGGATATTTATGAAAGTGAAGAGAGCCTCTCCGCACAAATCAGTCAGGAAGGAGCGGACGCATGACCAGACATATGGATATGACTCATGCCGGTGATCATCTGCCCAAGACATCTCTTGTTGCGCCGCGCCCCATGGACCTCAGTGAAAAGCCGCTGCTCCAGGTGCGCTCTGTAAGCAAATATTACGGTCGTCGTATCGGCTGCGAAGATGTGAGCTTCGATTTGTGGCCCGGTGAGGTGCTTGCCATTGTCGGGGAATCCGGCTCAGGCAAGACAACGCTTCTGGATTGCATCTCCACGCGCATGACCCCGACCTCCGGCATGGTCAACTATCGTATGCGCGATGACACAATGCGCGAAGTTTTCCGCCTGAGTGAAGCCGAGAAACGCTTCCTGATGCGCACAGATTGGGGCTTTGTACATCAAAACCCGGCCGATGGCCTGCGTATGACGGTTTCAGCCGGAGCCAATGTTGGCGAGCGTCTTATGGCGATTGGCGAGCAGCATTATGGTGATATCCGGCAGACGGCGTCCGACTGGCTTGAGCAGGTGGAGATCGCCAAGGACCGCATCGATGACCAGCCCCGTGCCTTCTCGGGCGGCATGCGTCAGCGATTGCAGATCGCGCGCAATCTGGTAACCGGTCCGCGCCTTGTCTTCATGGATGAGCCAACCGGCGGTCTTGATGTCTCGGTGCAGGCCCGTTTGCTCGACCTGCTACGCAGCCTCGTTGCCGAATTGGGGCTCGCCGCCATCGTTGTCACGCATGATCTGGCGGTGGCGCGCCTGCTTTCCCATCGCATGGTGGTTATGAAAGAGGGCCGCATCATCGAAACCGGCCTGACGGATCGCGTGCTTGATGATCCGCAAGCGCCCTATACCCAGCTTCTCATCTCATCCATTCTTCAGGTTTAGGAGCGTCAGATGGAAAACACACTTTCGTCCTCCAATACACTGTCATCGATAGTCAAGACGACACCGGTTATTCTGACGGATGTCGCCAAGAACTTCACGATGCATTTGCGTGGCTCTGTGTCCATTCCGGTCGTTGCGGGTGTCAATTTTGCCCTGCGCGCAGGGGAATGCGCGGTGTTGGGCGGTCCGTCCGGCGTTGGCAAAAGCTCCATCCTGAAGATGATCTACGGTAATTACAGCGCCAACTGCGGACAGATCATGGTGGCCTATCGCGAGACAATGGTGGACATCGCAACGGCAGATCCGCGCACAGTGCTCGCCGTGCGGCGCGAAACGGTGGGCTATGTAAGTCAGTTCCTGCGGACTATGCCGCGCGTTCCCGCGCTTGATGTCGCCGCAGAAGCCCTGGTCGAGCAGGGCGAAGAGGTAACAAGCGCACGTGATAAGGCAGGCTCCATGCTGGCGCGGCTTAATCTGCCAGAAAAGCTCTGGCAGTTGCCGCCCGCAACTTTCTCTGGCGGAGAACAGCAAAGGGTCAATATTGCCCGAGGCTTTCTAACCAATCATCCCGTCCTGCTGCTTGACGAACCAACAGCGTCCCTTGATGCCGCCAATCGGGCGGTTGTCATTGACCTCATCAGGGAGAAGAAGAAGCAGGACGTGGCGCTTCTTGGCATCTTTCATGATGAGGATGTGCGCGAAGAGATCGCGGATGCCATTATCGATGTTGCCCATTTTGCGCAAAGTGCCAAGCTGACTGGTGAACGCAATGCAACGCAAAGAGCAGGCTAGAGACATGAGTAACGAGCAGAATAACAATGCGCCCGAAGGTACTGAGGTCACCAAACGACCACACAAGTTGGGCGTTAAGCCAACCATTCATCCCACAGCAACCGTGACCGACTCCGAGCTGGGCCGCTACACGGAAGTGGGCGACAGAACGATGATCATAGAAAGCACCATGGGGGATTACTCCTATATTGAGCGGGACGGCAATATCTGGTGTGCCACCATCGGCAAATTCGCTAACATCGCCCAGTCTGTCCGTATCAACGCGCCCAACCATCCATATTGGCGGGCAACCCTGCATCATTTTACGTATCGAGCAAATGCCTATTTCGATGATTGCGAGCAGGAAGAGACCTTCATCAACTGGCGGCGCGATCATCGCGTCGTCATCGGCCATGATGTCTGGATCGGCCATGGCGCCACCATTCTGCCAGGGGTGACTATTGGTGATGGCGCCATCATCGGAGCTGGGGCCGTGGTTAGCCATGATGTGCCCGATTATATGATCGTCGGTGGCGTACCTGCTAATCCAATTCGCTCGCGTTTCTCCCCTGAAATAGCAGAGGGACTCAAGGCGTTGGCCTGGTGGGATTGGCCTCATAAAGCCCTGCGTGCCGCGCTAGACGATTTTCGGAATCTGGAAGCGGAAGCCTTTCTTGAGAAGTATAAAGACACACAATTTCAATGATATAGAAGGGAATATTGACTTTGTAATAAGGTTACAATTTTCTTTGTAAAACACAGCTTGTCATGGAACTGAAATGGTCGAGACAAGCACATGTCACATAAGATGCGTAATCCTTCGCGGGTTAGAGATTGAAACCCGAACCAAGATTTTTGGCTTGTTCAGTTCAAGCCGCGAAGGAGATACCAAATGCTGGAATTGACGAATGTGACACGCCGATTTGGCGCCAACACAGCTGTGGATGCGGTCACCGTCTCTATTCCTCAAGGTCAGATGGTTGGGGTGATCGGGCGATCCGGCGCAGGCAAATCCACCTTGCTGCGGATGATCAACCGCCTCATTGATCCCTCTGACGGTTCCATCAGTTTCGGCGACAAGCAGGTCTCTGCCATTAAAGGGCGAGAGCTGCGTGACTGGCAACGCGATTGCGCCATGATCTTTCAGCAGTTCAACCTTGTGCCGCGTCTTGATGTGTTGACCAATGTGCTGCTCGGGCGCCTCAATCATCGCAACACGATCCTCAATCTCCTCAATATATTTTCTGCCGAAGAACGGGCACAAGCCCTCATGGCGCTCGAACGCCTCGGCATCGAACAAACAGCGCTGCAGCGGGCAGGGACCTTGTCGGGTGGTCAGCAGCAGCGCGTGGCCATCGCCCGCGCCCTGATGCAGAGCCCCAAAGTCATTCTGGCTGATGAACCGATTGCCTCTCTTGATCCGCTCAACGCAAAAATCGTTATGGACAGCCTCAAGGATATCAATGAGCGCGACGGCATCACGGTCGTTACCAACCTGCACACGCTGGATACGGCACGGACCTATTGCGAGCGTGTCATCGGCATGTTCCATGGCAAGGTTGTTTTTGATGGCCCTGCATCGGATTTGACCAGTGATGCGGTGAAAATGATTTACGGCTCGACAGCGGAAAACGAGATCTCCGAAGCCATCACCTCGACCTCAATCAAGGAATCCTCTGAAACGGAAAAGGCCCCGGCCATGTCGCTGGCCTCCGCAGAGATCGCCTCGCCGGCGTAAATGGCTCTGATTTGAAGACAACCAATCGATAATCCACTCAAAAGCTCACATTGAATGAAGCCGGTTAAAACCGGCTGATATCTGGAGACGTCAAATGTTCAAGAAAATTGTTCTGGCCGCTGTTTCTGTGGCTGCTCTCGTTGCTGGTGCTGCTGCTCCTTCCGTCGCTGCTGAAAAAGAATTCCGCATTGGTATCCTTGGCGGCGAAAACGAAGCCGACCGTCTGCGTAACTTCCAGTGCATGGTCGACAAACTGCCAGAAGCTCTGGGCGTTGAAAAAGTATCCCTGTTCCCATCTGCTGACTATGATGGCACCATTCAGGGCCTGCTCGGCGGCACGCTTGACTATGCCGAGCTGGGCGCTTCTGGTTATGCCAAAACCTACCTGACCAACCCGGATGCTGTTGAACCAATCCTCACCACGGTGCAGATGGACGGCTCCACCGGTTATCACTCCGTGATGGTGGCGCGCAAAGATTCCGGCATGACCGATGTGAAGGACATGAAAGGCAAGAAACTCGGTTTTGCCGATCCTGACTCCACCTCAGGTTTCCTTGTTCCTTCCGTTACCCTGCCAGAAGCTGTTGGCGCTCCGGTAGAAGAATTCTTCGGTTCCACCGGCTTTGGCGGCGGCCATGAGAACCTCGTTCTCGAAGTTGTCAAAGGCACCTTTGATGCTGGCACCACCTGGGCTTCAGGCGTTGGCAAATTCGAAGACGGCTATTCCTCCGGCAACCTGCGCAAAATGGTCGACAAGGGCATTCTGGACATGAACGATCTGGTTCAGCTCTGGATTTCTCCGTTGATCCCGAACGGCCCGGTCGTTGTGCGCTCTACGCTTGATCCTGAAGTGAAAACCAAATTCAAAAACTTCATGATGAACATGCCTGAAGCCGATCCAGAGTGCTTCTCTGCCATTCAGGGCGGCAACTACAAGGGCTTCACCGAAGTCAATGTTGATTTCTACAAAGCCATCATCGCTGCTCGTAAAGCAAAGATTGGCTCATAATCGGGCTTTTGGTTCTTTGAATTGAAGCACGGATGACCCGGTCGCGCCGGGTCATTCTCTTTTCTCTCAGTCAAGGCAAACACGGCCAATTCTCTTGTCACTGATCTGAACATGAAGGGAAGTTCCTTGCTGATGTTCAGTTCACTGACAATGGGACAGGGCGCTATGGAAGAAAGATGAAAGACATGAAACCACCCGTCGAAATGTCTCCTGCTTGCGCGGCAACAGAACGGCATTGGCAGGAACTCAGCCGCAAGAGGCGCCGCTATACCCTTCTTTCCGTTGGCATTCTACTTGTTGCGCTGTTCGGTTCGCTCTGGTTTGCCAATGAGACCAACGCGGGCAAATTTTTCGATCGACTTCCCTATTTCTTCGACTTTTTCGGCGACATGATCCCGCGCGACGGATGGGAAATCTGGCGTGCCCTGTTTGATTTGCCCTCGCCCTATTTTGACGGCAGCCTGAAGTTCAATTATCCGGACGGTCGGGTCTATCTCATCGGTTCGCTCTACATGCCCGAATATGTCTACAAGATGCTTGAGACGATCAATATCGCGATTTTCTCAACGCTTATTGGCTTTTTCCTGGGCTTTATTCTCTGCTTCCTTGCAGCAAGCAACCTGACGACGAAAAAATGGCTGCGCTTTGTCGTGCGCCGCATCCTTGAAATACTGCGTGCCTTCCCTGAAATCGTAATTGCCGGTTTCTTTGTGGCTGTGCTGACAATCGGGGCTGTGCCAGCGATGATCGCGGTTGCTATCCATACCATCGGGTCGCTGGGCAAGATGTTCTTCGAAGTGGTCGAGAATGCCGACATGAAGGCCGACGAGGGGCTTCAGGCCGTGGGCGCCAATTGGGTCGAGCGCGTCTGGTTCGGCATCGTGCCGCAGGTGCTGCCAAACTTCCTGTCCTATGCTTTGCTGCGGTTGGAAATCAATGTGCGTGCCTCCACCATCATTGGTGCTGTTGGCGGCGGCGGCATTGGCGAGGCGCTGCGTCTCTCCATCTCGCGTGGCCATGAAGCAAAGACGCTGGCAATCGTCCTGCTGCTCTTTGTTACGATCATCGCCATCGATCAGTTCTCTGCCTGGCTGCGCAAAAAGATTGTCGGCAATCAGGCCTTTGCCTTTGGCGCAAGCGCGTAACGGGAGATTTCACCATGAACACGATTGCTGCCTCACCCATGCAACCTGATATGCAAGAGATGATCGCGCGTTATCCGGCGGTCTTCAAGCCGAGTTTTTTCAAGCGGTTCCGTGGTCTGATCATATTTATTGCCGTGATCATCTATGCCTTTGTCGGCTCCAGCTTTCTGCATATCGGCAAGGTGATTTCCAATGGCAACTGGGATATCGCCGGTGCTTATCTCGCCGACTGGATCTCTTATGAAGCCCGACCTGATATCAAGTTCGAGAACGACTATCTCAGCATCGAATTTCCGCGTTTCTCCGCTTTAGGCAAGGACCCGCATCCTGACTGGATCGTCGAATCCCAAGAAACAAAGGAGATCATGCCTGAGGTGGAACAGTATGAATCTGCCGCTCCTGCGCAGGCTTTCTCCTTTATGGCTCCGGATGCACCAACGGCGGAAAAACCCGCCGAGCCCGCCAAGCCAGCGTCAAGTTTCAGCTTCATGGCTGCGGATGCCCCGACGGCCGAGAACCCATCTGATGTCGGTGGAGCAAGTCAAGAGGCCAAGGCCGAGATCAAGACAGTGACCACCAAGGCCGAGGTTTCCATCGGCCCGGCCCATGTCACTGTGATACCGGGTTTGGTGACCATCACCAAGGGTGATGAGACGTTGGTCATCGATGTGGAGCGGGACAAGGCTGTTCATCCGCGCGGCCAATTGCCCAGCTGGGCCCAGCAGAAATATGAAAATGAAAAGGTCGTCGCCCGTTTCGGCTTTGATGGCCGCGTCGAAGTGCAAGACTATAAGGTCAAGGTGCATCACCGCTTTCTGGGGTGGGAAAATTTCATCTTCGATACCAATTCGCCCTTCTGGAAGAAGAGTGCGGGGGAGGTGTTCAGCCTTATTATGTCCGGCGATCGGATCGACCCAGAGCAATCCAACTTCATGCTGGCTATAGACAATATCCTCAACAATGGCGAGTGGCAGCATGGGGATGTCTGGCTCAAACTGATGCAGACCATAGTCATGGCCTTTGTCGGTACGCTCTTTGCTTCCATCATTGCCTTTCCCCTGTCGTTTCTTGCGGCTAGAAATGTCACGCCGAACCGCTTTCTCAATCAGGTCATCAAGCGCTTTTTCGACTTCCAGCGCTCGGTTGATATGCTCATCTGGGCTTTGTTCTTCACCCGTGCTTTCGGACCGGGGCCGCTGGCTGGCATCTCGGCAATCTTCTTTACCGACACCGGAACATTGGGCAAACTGAACGCGGAAACTCTCGAGAATATCGACGACAAGCAGCGCGAGGGGATCAAGTCGCTTGGAGCCAGCCCGGTTCTGGTGCAGCGTTATGGTGTTGTGCCTCAGGTGCTGCCGGTGTTCCTGTCCCAGTCGCTCTATTTCTGGGAATCCAACACCCGCTCGGCCACGATCATCGGCGCGGTCGGCGCAGGCGGCATCGGCCTCAAACTCTGGGAAGCCATGCGCACCAATCAGGATTGGGAGAATGTGTTCTACATGGTCATTCTCATTCTGATTGTGGTCTATGTGTTCGATACCATCTCCAACAAGCTGCGCACCAAGCTGACGAAGGGCTAGTCCGGCCTCTTCATCACCCGCAAGCAAACAACACGCGATTTGGGCAATCGGAAAATCGCCCCAATCGACCTTCAGAGTCGCTTCTCTGATCCAATACCCAGCCTAAGGAAGATGTCCCGTGCCACGCTACGCCATTTTTTTTGTTCCCCTCGCAGAAGATCCTCTCAACAGCGCCGCCGCCGACTGGCTGGGCAGGGACGTGTTCTCCGGTGCGAGCGTGGCGCGCCCTTCGCTGGTGGATGGCATAGACCTTGAACAATTCGACGCACTGACCGCATCGGCCAGACGCTACGGCTTCCACGGCACGCTCAAGGCTCCGTTCGCGCTGGCCGAGGGCAAAAGCATCGAAGAGCTGGAAACGAAGTTGGAGGCCTACTGCAAGACACTGAAGCCCTTCACCTTACCCAGATTTGAGGTTGGCCAACTGGGGGCTTTCTTTGCCCTGCGCCCCAGTGAGCCTTCCGAGCCGCTCAAGAGACTTGCTTCCAATCTTGTGCAGGATTTTGACGCCTTTCGTGCGCCTCTTGAAGAAAAAGACATTGTACGCCGTAATCCCGACAAGCTGACAAAAAGTCAGCGCGACAATCTGTTTTCATGGGGCTACCCCTACATATTCGATGATTTCCGCTTTCACATGACCCTCACCAATCCTGTGCCCGATGCCCTTGCGCCCGCATTCCATTCTGCGCTCGTGGCGCATTTTGCCTCCCATATCGAAGAGCCAAGGGAAGTGCTCTCGCTGGCACTGTATGAAGAACCGGAGCAGGGCGGCTTCTTCACGGTTCGACGACAAATACGGATTGGCTAGATCTGCCGCAGGTTTGCTGCCAAAGGAATTTTGCAAATGAAGAACGAATTGCTTTTGAAGAATGCCACGATCGTCATGCGCGACGAGATCGTCAAAGGGTCCGTGCATGTCAAAGACGGCATGATTGATGATATCGCCGAAGGAGCGCTGAGCGCCGCATTGGACAGAACCGCTGAAGATATGGAAGGTGATTTCCTGCTGCCCGGTTTCGTCGAATTGCACACGGATCACGTCGAGGGCCATTATGCCCCACGTCCGAAAGTGCGCTGGAGTGCCATGGCGGCGGTGCTCTCTCATGATGCGCAAATCGCAACATCCGGTATCACCACGGTGTTTGATGCCTTGCGCGTTGGTATCGATCATGATGCCGATCTTTCCTATGACGACATGAAGACCATGGCTGATGCCTTTCAGCGTGGCGTGGAAGAAGACACCTTGAGGGCGGACCACTTTATCCATCTTCGCTGTGAAGTCTCTGCCGATGATTGCCTGACCGCCTTTCACCAGTTTGACAAATATGACCTGATCAAGCTGGTCTCCGTTATGGATCATGCCCCCGGTCAACGCCAGTTTGTCGATATCGAGCAATATGCTGTCTATTACAAAGGCAAACTGAAGATGTCCGATCAGGACTTCCGAGAGATGTGCGAGCGGCGCTCGGCCGCTTCCGAGCGCAATTCTGATCGCCATCGCACGGAAATCGCCGATATTTGTCGTGAGCGCGGCGTTATTCTGGCCTCCCACGATGATGCAACCATCGCACATGTAGAAGAGTCCGTGCGCCATGATGTGCATGTGGCGGAGTTCCCCACCACGATTGAGGCCGCCAAGGCTTCCCATCAGGCCGGGCTTGCCGTATTGATGGGCGCGCCCAATATCGTGCGCGGCGGCTCTCATTCGGGAAACATCGCTGCAAGCGATCTGGTTGATCTGGGGGTGCTCGATATTCTGTCTTCGGACTATATCCCATTCTCACTGGTGCAGGCCGTGTTCCGTTTGGCCGATCAGGACAAGAAGCTGAGCCTGCCCGAGGCAGTCCGTCTTATCTCCGATACGCCCGCCAAGGCTGTGGGGCTCGATGATCGCGGGGCACTTGAAGTCGGCAAGCGGGGCGATATGGTGCGCGTGAAAAAGTCGCGAAACACGCCTGTCATCCGTCAGGTCTGGCGCACGGGATCAAGAGTTGCCTGAGCGAAATATGGTCAGCGAGACGAATAAGACATGGGGGAGTGGCAATGGTGATCCAAGATAGCAAAGAGGTGACCTCTCATTCTGCTGGCGCTCTCGTTCTGCTCGTCGGCCCGAGTGGATCGGGCAAGGACAGCCTTCTGGCCTATGCGCGCGAAAAGCTTCTGGATGATCCCCGTATTCTTTTTGTACGACGTTGCATCACCCGCAAGGACGGAGATCCAAGCGAAGAACACGAGAGCATGAGTGTAGCAGAATTTCAAAAAGCCGAATTGCAGGGGCGCTTCGTTATCTCGTGGGGCGCTCATGGTCTCTATTATGGCCTGCCAGTTTCATTACTTGACCACATGGCCGCTGGAGGCGTTGCCATCGCCAATGGATCTCGCAAAACCATCCCGATCTTAAAAGAGCAATTCCCGCAGCTAAGGGTAATCAATCTGACCGTTGCACCGGATATCCTTGCCAGACGGCTTGCGCAACGGGGCCGGGAGAGTGCTGAAGAAATTGAAAGACGACTGGCTCGAACCGCAGAGCTATCCACTGATCCGCTTTTTGGTGATGAGACCACGCATCTGGACAATTCTGGCCCACTGGACATTGCAGGTGATGCACTTGTCACAATGGTCACGCGTTTGGCCAACGAGCAGAGCGTTTAATCCTGCCCTTGCATGAAGTTTTGCCGGGCTGGAGCTGTCGAAAAATGTTGGCTGATCACGTCTTTTATTGTTTCGGCATTGTCTAGTGCGCGCAGCATTATGGGGCCCATAGGACGATCAGTATCGCGCCTGTTCTTGTGTTCAAACAGCAATTCAAGATCATGCACCAATCCGTTGGGCTTGAGGGACGCACGTGACAGCCAGTAGTCGTCCTTTTGAACAAGGAGCCTGTCGGAGCCTCCCGGCAGGACAATAAGCTTCTTGTCGGTCAGAATATAGCGAACCTGTCTGGCTGCGAAAGGCGGTGCTTTCAATCGGAAATAACAGCGAGCCAAATGGAGCCACGCATACCCTGTGATCCAGAAAGCAATCGCCATGAGGGCGATGGCAATCGGTCGGTCCGATGATCCATCTTTGAGAGATGGGTGCTTGAGAATGAGCAAAATTGAACAGACGCTGGTTACAAAAGTGACTACCAGCATGATGCGAAACCAGACCCTGTGGCGTTGTGGGCGTTCGGCAAGATCCCAGTTGGGCGATGCTAGCCATTCAATGCGATCATCCCCGATAAGCGATCCGATAACCGGGTCTCCCTTCGACAGTCTATTCATTCATTCACTCGTATGGCCCGGTTCATTCTTGCAGCTCGGCGGATCATTAGATCTGGCGTTTCCCGTATGCAGACTTTCATGCGGCATTGAGCGGGATGAGCATCAGCTGCGAATTCTTATCACTTTGAATTATTACAAAAATTACCATTTTTGTTCGCTAAAGACCACAATGTGATGCAATTAATGCTAATATTCATATTTAATATTCAGAAATATTTTAGAGATGATCTAATGTTGATGCTGTATCTTATAATGACGTTGCTTATTGGTTGGCAGTTGCAATAAACAACAAACTTGGCGCTGTCAGAAAGACTCTCCCAACCCCTTTTCTATTCCACTCGCTCAGTCAAAGAAAAGCCCTGAAGCAAGGCTGCATCAGGGCTCTTTATCTCATGAGAAATTTGGGGGACAGGCCTAGAGGCCCTTGATCATGCCGCCATCAACGCGAAGCATGGAGCCGGTAACAAAGCTTGCCTGCTCAGAGCAAAGAAAGGTAACCACGGCGCCGAACTCTTCTGGTTTGCCATAACGGCCCGCCGGAATGGTTGCACGGGAAGCTGCCTTGACGGCTTCCACATCCTGTCCGGATTTCTTCGCTTTGCCAGCATCAAGCTCCGCCAGACGGTCAGTTGCGATGCGGCCTGGCAGAACCATGTTGACGGTGATACCTGCGGAAGCCACTTCGCTAGCCAAGGTCTTGGACCAGCCCGCAATAGCACCGCGGACACCGTTGGAGAGCGCGAGGTTCGGGATTGGATTGACGATACCTGACGAGCCTATGGTCACAACGCGGCCCCAGCCTTTTTCGCTCATGGCTTCCAGCGCCTTGTCGGTGATGGCAAACATCGGGATTGCCATAGCGTTGAAAGCTGCCTGCCAGGAGACTGTGCTCTGGCCCTTGGCAGGACCAGCTGCCGGACCGCCACAGTTGTTGACCAGAATGTCGACAGGGTCTTTATCCAGCAGTGCAATGATGGCAGCGACAGAGGCTTCATCCGTCATGTCGAGCGTAACCGTGCTCACCTTATCCTTAAGCGCGTCTGGCAGGCCCTTTGGCAAAGCGCCAGAGCGAGAGGCTGCAATGACATCCGCGCCTTCTTCTGCCAGCAAAATGGCAGAGGCTGCACCCAAGCCGCGGCTTGCGCCCAGCACGAGCGCGCGTTTTCCTGTAAGACCGAAATCCATCAGCCAAGCTCCTTCAATCTTTTTTCCTGCCGAGCGATAATACGATCCACTTCGGCTTTTGCTGCGGCCGTCAAGCCCTTGCCCGGTTTGCGCATGGCTTCGGAGGCGATGACGCCGCGTTTCTGCAACACATATTTGCGTACAGCGAGGCCAAGGCCCGGCTGTTGTTCGTAGCATACCAGAGGTAGATAGGCATCATAGATGTCTTGTGCACGGTCTATGTCGCCTTTTTCAGCATAGGCAACCACATCTCTGAGCATTTCGATATAGGCAAAACCGGTCATGGCACCATTGGCGCCGCGCGCCATGGCTTCCGGCAAGAAGAGGGCGCCATTGCCGCAGAGAATGGAAATCGGTCGGCGTCCACCTTTTTCAGCTTCCCGCACAGCGGTGACCTTCTCCAGCCCCGGCCAGTCTTCATGCTTGAGCATGACTATCTGTTCATTCTGCGCCAGAATGGTGTTGAGCGTATCAGTGGAGATGTTCACACCTGTGGTGTGCGGAAAGTCCTGCAAAACAACCGGTACCCCGGCGCCCGCAGCCTCACAGGCATTGCCATAATAGGCAATGATCTGCTCATTGGTCTTAAGGTTGCCCGGAGGTGCGATCATAACGCCCGCTGCGCCCAGATCCATAGCTTTTTTCGACAATTCGGCAACGGCGGCAAGACCGGGTGCGGATACGCCGACCACTATGGGGGCACCATTGGCGCGCTTGATCACGCGCTCGGCGATGGTGACTGCCTCGGACTGCACCATTTTGGGAGCTTCTCCCATCATGCCGAGCACGGTGATGCCGGTGGAGCCTTTTTCGAGGTAAAAATCAGTCGCGCGATCCAGACTATCGAAGTCGATGGCGCCCTGATCATCGAATGGTGTGACCGAAATGGCGAAAACACCTTTGGTGTCACTGCTAAGAAGCGTCATGTTTCTTCCTTTCTGACCATTATTTGACAAAGAGTTTTCGGGGGAAATTGGTCAGTCTTTCATAGCCCGTTTCCGTGATGGCGATGGTTTCGGACATGCCGTAGCCGCTTGCCAGAAGATAGGTGTGGAAGGTCTGGCCCGGTTCGAATTTCCATGTGCAACTTGGTTCTGCCTCAAGAGGTTCGCCACCATTTGGCTGCAACAGAAGGCCGACCGAATAGAAGGTCTTGTTGGTGTAGGTTTCGCGCAGGCCTGCAGAAAGGATGCCATCGCGATAGATGCTGTCTGGCACTGTTGCTGCCACACCCGGACGCACTTCCGCAAGAGCGGCGTCCTGAATGGCGATCAGTTTCTCTACGATGGCGTGATCATTATCTTTTGCCGGAGCGATACGGATCGGGCGCATGAAGCGGGCATGATAGTGATGCACGTTCGGCGTCACCTCGATCTGCACGATGTCGCCTTCTTCCAGAACTCGGTCAGAATAACCTCCATGCAGGTGGAAGGCACGTTCGCCCGAGGACATCACACCGGGGCCGGGTAGGTCGGAGCCAGCGCGGATCATGGCTGCGCAAATCTGTGCGGCCATTTCGCGTTCGGAAACGCCGACTTCGGAAGAGTCGATGGCGGCCTGCATGCCCGCTTCAGCGGCCTTGGCTGCAAGGCGTTGATAGGCGATCTCGGCTGGGGATTTGATGAGGCGCATGGTCGGGGCCAAGGCACTCTCGTCCTGCCAGATGATGCCCGGCAACGCAGAATTGAGATAGTCAAACCGCCCTGCAGACAGAGGCCATGCAGAAAGCTCGATACCCAGTTTGGCGGTGTCGCCCATGCGGCTCCTGATCGCGTCTGCGGCCACTTTCATACGGTCGTCACTGTCAGTCCACATTACGCGGTCGGCAAAGACACACGTGGTGTCGAGATAATACTCCTCGACATCGCGACAAAAGAGCGTTGGCTCGCCGTCCGCCGGGATGATGGCAAATTGCAGCGTTCCATAGGCGCGGGTGAAATAGCCGGTGACCCAGGTGACGGTTTCGGGCAGAAAGGCAATGAGTCCGTCCAGATCGCGTCTTTTCAGTTCAGTTTGGACGCGTGCAAGACGGGCGAGATATTCCTCGCGTTCGAACCAATAAGCAGGTGTAGGCATGTAAAATCTCCTTGAGAGGGCCGAACCCGGCGGATGTGCCACCGGCATCAGATCTCAAATTTGGCAATGAAGTACCCAGTCAGAACAGGGCAAACAATTTCCAGTTGGCCCGAAGGGTCAGCCGTTCAGAACGAGTTCGGTAAAGCGGGTCAGCATGGTCTTGGCTTCATCGGCTTCATGAGCTGAAGCCTTCAGCTCTTCGATGTCGGCCCCGTCCAGCTCCATGCGCTCGCGGTTCTGTTCAAACCAGATCGGCGCCTGCGCAAGGGTCACTTCCGGATGGCCCTGAATGCCCCAGATGTCCTCGTCCTTGTAGCGCCAGACATGGTTGGCGCAATCGTCCGAATAAGCCAGAATGGTCATGTCCGGATGGGCGCCGAGCACTTCGTCATTGTGCCAGACGAACATATGGACAGTCTCATGCAGATCCTTGGCGATCTTGTCAGTGCGGGCCGCTTCGGTGACCGGCAAATCCTTGTACCCGATCTCGCAGCTGGTGCGGCGGAAAACCTGATCCTTGCCACAAAGGGCTGATGCCAGAATCTGGTGGCCGAAGCATACACCAAGCATCGGGATTTTCAGTTCAGCCGCTTTATGGATCAAATCATGTTCGCGATGGATGAAGTCGATATCCTCATAGGCACCATGGGGGCTGCCGGAAAGAAAGATCCCGTCATAGCCATCCAGTGATTGCGGAAACTGGCCGTCAAAGGCCCAGAAGCGATCAACATTGAGGCCCCAGGTTTCGAACCTCTCGTCAAGTTTGGCAACCGACTGCAAGGAGCGGCCATTGCCCAGATATAGAAGACGTTTCCCCATTGTAAGGGCATTCCTTGTTGTTGGGCGGGCCCTGCTTTTCAGCCGCAGGGCCACGCTTGAAAGCGGGAAGGGGATCAGCGGCGGAACAGCTCGACCGGCAAATCGGAAAAGACCTCGGGTTCCCCCGTTTCGCGAATGACGAAAGTCTGTCCGATGCCGGCAACAAGGCCAGTATCCGTGTCAGGGATCATGATATGCACAAAGAACACCATGCCCGGCTGCATCACCAGCGGGTTGCCCGAATAGATCATCGGCGGCACGTCCATCCATGTCGGTTTGAAGGTGCAACCAAGAGCATAGCCACAGGCCGCATAGCGGGCCTTGGCAAAGCCGCCTTTATCCAACACGCGCCGGTGGATGTCATCAAGTGTTCCCAATTCGCGACCGGGCAGGGCATTCGCCTTGATCTCTTCGATGGCATCGCGAGCGACGCCCATCTGGCGTTCTTGACGCGGATCGACAGGGCCAACCGTGAGCGTACTTTCGATGCAGACATGATAGCGACAGTGGGACGCAGCCAGTTCTACCAGAACCTGATCCTGCTCTTCGATATAGTGAGCGATACCGGAATCGCGACCGAACAGGGCTGCAGCACCAGCATTGACCATAGGGCCGCCAGATGGAGTGTCGCCACCACGGGTTACCATCGCATCAAAAGCGGCTCCAATCAGAGCACTATCAGGGATACCCGGTTTCACGCGCTCAATCGTGGCGCTTACGGCCGCATCAGCCAACTTGCCAGCAATACGGACATGCTCCAATTCGGCCGAAGATTTTATGAGGCGCAGCCCACGAATGATCCATGAGCCATCAGCCGTTTCGCAAAAACCTTCCAGCGCAGTGTCTACCGTGCGGCCGTTAAAAGCGGTAAGACCATAGCTGGCATATTCGATGCCGACCTTCTTGCCCTTCAAGCCCTTCTCTTCAAGAATGGCCCGCAAGTCCAGGGCCGGATTAGCGTCTTCAGCATTGAGCCAGATGCGCACCTCGTCATAAAGAGAGGCCACTTCAGCCTGCCGCTTGTCCGGCGTGCGGGTGAGAATAACGGTGGAGCTTTCGTCGGCGGTAATCACTCCGGCCTGAAAGAACACGAAGCCAGCGGTGTCAAAGCCGGTGAGCCAATAGTGGCTTTCCTGCGCAAAAACCAACAGGGCATCAAGCCCTTCCTCGCGCATCCGCTTACGGGTTGCCGCCAGACGGGCTGCATATTCCTCGGGCGGAAATCTTAGCAGGACGTCCCGTCCGCCTGGTGTTTTGGCGGCATATTCTTTCGGAACAAACATCTCGGTCACTTGACTTACTCCATCTCGCAAATATCAGCCATGGTCATCAGATAGACGCGGATCATGTCGAGATACTCATCGATCTCTACGCGTTCATCCGGCATGGTGTTGTATTTTCCGCCCGGGCCACAAACGACGCCTTCCATGCCGCCGACGGCCCATAGATGTCCGGCATCGGTGCCGAAATAGGCTGGAGGGGCGATGGCTCCGGTGGGTTGGTCTTTTCCGCGTACGGCCTTATAGGCTGCATTGAGCGCGGTGACGATGCGTGCATCCTTGGCCACTTCAAAGGCAGGCATGGTTGGCTGACCCTTGCGGGTTTCCGGCGTAACCGTAGCCTTGAGACCGGGGAAACGGGCTTCCAGCTCATCAAGCTTCTTGCGCAAGTCATTGACGGCATTCTCGCGCGTCTGGCCAGGGCCATAGCGGCCAGATCCCTTGATGCGGACATAATCGGCCACCTGCGGCGGGCGCCACTCATGCAGCTCTTTACCAAGCGCACCATGCACAACACCGACATGAACGCGGTTCACCGAGCGATGCTCTTCTGAAGGGGCATCCGAGAAGGTCATCTCGTTGAGTTCGGGGATGAGCGCACACGCGGCCATGATGGCATCGACACCGGCTTCTCGCTTGGAAAGATGGCGTGTGATGCCTTCCAGCTCGATGGTAAAGGTGAAGGCCGCTGCATGCATGGTAATGGCTTGCAGATCGGAAGGTTCTGAATTGATGAAATAGTCAGCACGCAGACCGGAATTGACTGCCGCCAAGGTGCCAATACCGCCTTGCAATTCCCCGATCACATAAGTGAGGATCACATCGCCCTTGAGGCGTTTGCCACTATCGATCAATGTCTTGACGGCACAGAGCGAGGCCATATCACCGGCTTTCATGTTGGAAACGCCAATGCCATAGATGAACTCGTCATCAACGAGACCGCCCCATGGATCTACGGTCCAGCCTTCCGTCACCGGGTTGGTGTCCAGATGCCCGTTAAACAACAGGCTCTTGCCGCCACCAGTGCCGCGCCAACGCCCGATGGCGTTGACACGGTTGCCCACCACAGGCATCAACTCAACTTCCAGCCCCATCTTTTCCATGATGGAAGCCACATGTTCGGCCAGCTTGCGCTCGCCTTCTGTTTCTGAATAGCTCTTGTGGCTGACGACATCAGACAGGATATCAAGGCATTCCGACCGGTTGAGAGCCTTTGCTAGATCCAGTGCTTCAGACATTTTCATGCTCCGTTTCATTTACGCCGAGCGACACTTGAACGGGAACAGCGTCGAGTAGGGCTCTGGTGTAGGAATGGCGATCCGCAGCATCGGCATCATCACGGTCGAACAGATCAACCAGTTTGCCATGCTGCATCACCGCAATACGATGTGCGATCTGGCGGATCAGATTGAGATCATGGGTGATGAAGATGCAGGCGGTGCCCGTGTCTTTCTGAAGGTTGACGAGCAGCTCTGTCACCGACGCCTGTACGGATACGTCCAGCGCTGCGGTCACCTCATCGCATATCACCAGATCCGGTTCGGCGGCAAAGGCACGAGCGATGGCAACCCGCTGCTTTTCTCCACCGGAAAGCTGGTGAGGATAGCGGTCTGCATACTCCGTTGGCAGGCGCACCAGTTCGAGCAACTCCCTGATCCGATCCTTGATCTGATCGCTTGGGACCACATCGTAAAGATGCAGCGGGCGTGAAAGGATGGTGCCGATTGTCTGGCGGGGATTGAGAGACGCATCCGGATGCTGGAACACGATCTGTACTTTGCGGCGATAATCTCGGGAGATCTGCTTGCGCCCATTGACTTCGATATCGCCGAATTTGACCTTGCCGGTGAAGTCATTAAGACCCGTCAGGGCCTTGGCAATAGTGGATTTGCCCGACCCACTTTCCCCGACAATGCCCAAAAGCTCGCCGGGGCGAACGCTGAGGGATACATCCTTGGCTCCCCAGAAAATCTCGCTTTCATCTGGTTTGATCTTGAGCACCTTCTCCTTGAAGGAGAGGGGGGAATACCGCACGCTGACCGCATCAAGCGAAAGCAATGGCTCTTTGGTTTCCGGCTTCTTGACGCCCAGCCAACGATCAGGATGCGGAACCGCACTGATAAGGCGCCTGGTGTAGCTGTCCTGCGGATTGTTGAATACTTCGTCGACCGGTCCATGCTCGACGAGATCGCCATGATGCAGAACCGAGACCTGATCGGCGATGCGAGAAACGAGCCCCAGATCATGCGAGATATAGAGCGCCGAAACGTGGGTTTCCTCGCGCAGGCGGTTGAACAGGTCAAGGATTTGCCGCGCCGTCAGAATATCGAGCGCCGTGGTTGGTTCATCGAAGATGATCAGTTCCGGTTCACAGGCAAAGGCGGTCGCAATGACCACGCGCTGCTTTTCGCCACCCGATGCTTCATGCGGATAGCGGCTGAGCATTTCCTTGGGGCGGGTGATGCCGGTGCGCGCAAGGGCGGCTTCGGCTTCTGCGCGCGCCTGTGCCTTGGTCAAACCGCGATGGGCCATGAGCACTTCGGTGATCTGGTCGCCGATGCGCATGGTCGGATTGAGCGAGGTGGAGGGGTCCTGAAAGACCATCGAAATGCGCTGGCCGCGAATATCGATCATCTGGCGCGGCGACATTTCGAGCAATTCCTGCCCGGCCAACCGAATTGCGCCATGCTTCTCAATGGCATTGTCCGGCAAATAGCGCATGATGGACCAGGCCATCGAGGATTTGCCCGAGCCGCTTTCACCCACAAGACCATGGGTTTCGCCCGGAGCGATCTCCAGATTGATATTGTTGAGCGCTTTGACCGGTCCGTTGCTGGTGGCGTAGGAAAGGGAGTAGTTACGAATGGCAAGGCGTGGCGCTTTGGCATCGAACGGGACTGCCTTGTCCTTGACCGGTGGATGGGTGTTGACATGTGTGGCTGACATCAATGGCTCCTGCGGGGGTCAAGGCTGTCGCGCAAGGCATCGCCAAACAGGTTGAAACCGAGTGCGGACATGGCAATGAAAATGCCGGGAATAGCCACACACCATGGATTGCGGAACATGAATTGGCGTGCTTCAGCAACCATCAGGCCCCATTCCGTGCTCGGAGGCTGGGCACCAAGACCCAGAAAGCCGAGGGTTGCGCCAATCATGATGGCAAAAGATACGCGAATGGTGGATTCCACTATGATGGGGCCAAGCGCGTTGGGCAGTACTTCGCGTACCACGATATATATGCCGGATTCACCGCGCGCGACGGCTGCTCGCACATAGTCGCGTGTGCGGACCGAAAGCACTGCGCTGCGCGAAATGCGAGCCATGCCGGGCGCAAAGGCCACGGCAACCGCCAGCATCGCTTGCCCCATACCGCCGCCAAGGACCGTAACAATCAACAGGGTGAAAAGCAATTCGGGAACAGCAAGAAGCCCGTCGAGAATGCGCATGATGGCATTGTCGATCTTGCCGCCAGCCACACCGGCGATCACGCCGATAATAGCCCCGATGCTCACGCCAAGCAGCGTGGCGAATACACCGAACAGCACCGTCGTTGGGGCGCCATTCAGAATGCGCGACAGAAGATCTCGCCCGAACTGATCCGTACCCAGAAGATGGGTAAAGGATGGGCCCTGAAGTCGGTTCAAGGCATCGAAAGCCTGCGGATCATAGGGCGCGAGCCACGGACCGGCAATGGCGATGGCTGCAGTGAACAGCAACAGAAAGATGCCAACGAGCGCATTGGGTGCCAAAAAGCTTTTAGGCATAACGAACCCTCGGATCTAGTATGGCGATGATCACGTCCGACAGGAAGTTGGACAGCGCATAGACAGTGGCGAGCAGAAGCGTAACCGCCTGAATGACGGGCAAGTCCCTGTTCTCCAGAGCGTAGATCAACAGACGCCCCAATCCGGGCCAGGCGAAGATTTCTTCAACAACGATAATGCCGCCCAGCAGATAGCCGATATCAAGCGAGATAACTGCAACAGCCGGAGCCAGAGAATTTGGCAGGGCATGGCGCCAGATCACCCGCTTTTCGGTGAGACCCTTAAGGCGCGCCGCACGAACAAAATCTGACGACAGCACTTCGGACATTTCCGAGCGTACCTGACGGGAAATATGCGCCATCAGCACCAGACCCAACGTCACAGCTGGCAGCACGACGTGAGAAAAGAAGCCCGGTATGCTCTCCCACGGAGCTGTGAAGCCACCGGCGGGGAAAATCCCGGTTTTGGGCGCGGCAAAAACCACCAGCAACAGGGTTGCTGTTACGAATTCGGGCAAGGCCGAGCCCATATAGCTGAAGACAGCCAGAAGCAGATCCATGAGCTTGCCGCGGCTGACTGCAGCGATAGCACCAAGGGGAATGGCAATGATGGTGACCAGCACAAGCGCTGTGCCTGCCAGAACGGCGGAATTGACGAATGCTTCGCCAACAACGTCGGAAACTGGCAGGGACAGACGCAATGACATGCCAAAGTCGCCGTGAATGACGCCGCTCACCCAACCCGAATACTGCATGTACCAGGGAAGGTCGAGATGAAGCTGCTTCTCCAACGCCGCCACAGCATCAGGCGTAGCATATTCGCCCAAAATCATGATGGCGGCGTTGCCCGGAAGCACCGCCGTAATCGCGAAAACCGCGAAAGTGACGATGACCAGTACAAGGAGAATAGACAGCAATCGGCGGAATAGATATCCGATTGTCATGTCAGTTTATTCTCAGGCTTCTTGGTCCAACCAAACATTTTCAAAGTAGAAGTATCGGTTGATCGGAGCCAGATTATAGTCTTCGGTCTTGTCGCTTGATGCGGTCAGCAGATCTTCCCAGAACGGGATGATGTAAACCTGATCGTCAAGCATCATCTGCTGTGCTTTAGCGTAGATCTCTGCGCGCTTGGCAGGATCGAGCGTTTCGCGGCCTTCATCAACCAGAGCATCGAACTCTTTGTTCTTCCAAGCGGAATCTTCATAGGATGCATCGGAAGTCAGCAGAAGGCGGAAGGCTGCGTCAGCGGTTGGCTGCATACCCCAGTAACCGATATAGAAGTCGCCCTTCATCCAGACATTGGCCAGATAGGTGTCATGCGGCATGGTTTCAACTTCAATGTCAAAGCCTGCTGGCAGAGCCATCTGCTTGATGGCAACGGCGACCTGCGCACGAATGGCCGGACGGTTGGACGCAACCATGGTGACCTTGAGGCCGTCTGGATAGCCCGCTTCAGCCAGAAGGGCTTTGGCGGCTGCCGGATCGTAAGGCACTTCCGGAGAATCGATGACATACTGATATTCAGGCGACAGGATATTGTCATGAGCCGGACGGCCAAGGCCTTCCAGAATGACGTCCACAAGCATCTGTCGGTCAACAGACATAGCCAGCGCTTTCCGAACGCGGACATCGCTCCAGGGTTTGGCATCGTGACGCATAACTACGTTGACGAAACGGCCGGACGGGATGCGTTTTGCTTCAATGCCAGCAGAACCGGCGATGCGTTCATAGTCGGCCTGCTGAACCGTCAGCATGACATCCATCTGACCATTGAGGAAGTTAGCGGTTTCTGCTGCAAGGTCAGGGAAGAGGTGCATCTCGACTGCTTCCAAATAAGGCTTGCCAGGAATGAAGTAGTTTTCATTCTTGACCAGACGCACCATCTGCGCACTGTCATAGGTTTCCAGCTTGAAGGGGCCGGTGCCATTGACCGTGGTTTCCAGCGTTGCCGGATCTGCTTCCAATGCCTTGCGCGAAACGATGCGGGCGTTGGCATGTGCGGTAGCCGTTGGCAAGTCAGCGAAAGGAGAGTTGAGCTTGAAAATAACAGTCAGGTCATCAGCAGCTTCAACGCTATCGATCATGGTCAGGACAGAACGGGCCGAGGCCGGACGATCCGGGTCCAGAATGGCTTCGTAAGTAGCGACAACGTCATCAGCGGTCAGCGCAGAGCCATCATGGAAGGTCACACCTTCACGCAGTTTGAAGGTAAAGACTGTTGCGCCTTCACTACCTTCCCAGCTTTCCGCCAGATCGGCCATTGGTTTGTTGTCAACTCCGATGCGGGTCAGGCCGGAATAAAGCATGTCGAGGCATGGATATTCTGCAGGACCGGACAGGGTCAACGGGTTCAGTGTTGCAATACGCGTGGAGTGGCTGACCTTGAGAATGCCGCCGGCTTTTGGTTCTGCGGCAGAAGCAAGACCGATACCGGTCATCGGAATAAGACCGGCTGCGGCCATACCCAGCATGACGCCACGGCGGGAAATCGTAAATTTGCTCATTTTACCCTCATGAGGTTGATTGCTAGTTCGTGTTTGTTTGGTGAATTGTTCTTATCTGTTCTTTTTGGAAGAGGCCGCCTGTCAGGTGATTACAGTCAGATCATCCGGCAATGCGGTCAGTACTTCAGGGGCCCCCTCTGTGATGAGCAGAGTGTGGCCGACGCCCATGGCAAGTCCGGTGTCGCTGTCACCATTCATGACATGGTAAAAGAGGGTCATGCCCGGCTGGCATTGTGTCGGATTGCCCGAATAGATCATGGGCGGAACATCCATGCTGGTGGGCGCATAAGTGCAGCCGACCGAATAGCCGGTGGCGCCATAGCGGGCGCGCTTATATCCGCCTTTGTCCAGACCATCGGCATAGAGATCGAAAATCTCGCCCAGAGTTGTGCCCGGGCGGGCAATTTCGGTCATCCGGTGTAGGGTTTCCATACCTACGTCATACATCTTGCGATGGGCATCCGAGACGTCTCCAAACAGGATCGTCCATTCGGTTTTCACATTGTAATGCCGATAGGCGACCGGATATTCGACCAGCACCTGATCCTGCGTCTCAATCCGGCGTGGATCGGAAACGCCACGGCCATAAACGGCGCGATTGCCCGAATTGAAGATTGGGGCATTGGGAGGCATATCAGCGCCTTGTCCGAGTATGGAGGTCAAATAGGCGGCTTTCAGATCACTATCGAGAACGCCGGGTTTGGCTGCATCGATAACAGCAAGAAGCGAGTTGTCGAGAATCTCGGCGGCCTTCTTCGTGTAGGCGATTTCTGCGGGGGACTTGATGAGGCGGAGACGGCGAATCAGATGGTCGTCATTTTGCAGCGTGCACCAGCCTTCCAGCGCGTTTTGCACACGCCAAAGGTTCCATCCTGTCAGGCCGTGGGTATTGAGCTCGATAGCTATATTTTTGCCTTCCAGACCAAGCTCGGCCAGGATGACTTTGAGATCTTGCGCCGGATCGGCTTCCTCTGAATCCCACCAGATCCGAATGTCGGAAATCGTGCTGGTTTGTCTGGCTTGCACAAGATCCGGACGACGGGTGAGGAGGATGGGTTCGCGGCCATCTGCGGGAACAACAAGGCACTGGAAAAAGACAAAACCGCCGGTATCAAAGCCGGTTAGCCAATACATGCTCTCTTGAGCAAATACCAACATCGCTTCGCAACCCGCTTCACCAATCTTCTGACACAGGCGATTGTGGCGGGCTTTATGCTCCTCTCTGGAGAATGGGAGGCTTGGTTGAACGAGGCTATCCACGAGTGGTTCGTCCTTTTTTGATCGTTGCGTTGCATTGAGCTTAAAGTATGGTATACCAAAGGTCAACCACATGAATTCATATTGTCTCTCAATAAAATACATGCAGTATTTTCGGCTGTTTGAATTGTAAGGATGGGATGAGTATAAGGAGAGTGGTATAGGCTCATCCTTGCCGATAAACGGCATCTGTACGTGACTTGTGGAACTAGAAGAGCGAGAAAAGCATGCTGATCGAGACCAGTAAGCGGCTGGCCCAACAGGCTTATGAAAAGATCCTGGAACTCATTCTCTCAGGAGAAGCCGAGCCGGGGGAAATGTTGACCGAGCGTCGGTTGGCTGAAACGCTGGACATGTCGCGCACCCCCATCCGGGATGCTCTGTTGATGCTTGAAAGCGAAGGTCTTTTGAAGCGTCATGGCAGCCGTGGGCTTCAGGTCAAGCAGATGCGCATCGAGGATTATATGGAAGTGCTCCAGATCCGCCTGCTGCTTGAGCCGGAAGCGGCGCGTCTTGCTGCGGGTCATTTGACTGCGGAGACGATTTCAGACCTGCGCAAGCGCTTGCATGACCTGATTGATGGCGCAGAAAAAGGCGCAACTCGACCTGATCGCGAAGCCGTTCGCGCCGTTGATGATGGTCTGCATGGAGCGATCGCTAACATGGCCGGAAATGCACATCTCGCGCAAATCATCCACTCTCTGAGACGACAAACCCAGATTTTTGACCTGCGCAGCATTCCCGAGCGCTTGACATCGACCTGTCAGGAGCATTTGGCCCTCATAGATCTTTTGGAACAAGGCAAAAGCGAAGAGGCGGCTGAAGCGATGCGTGAGCATCTCGACCATGTTCGCGCGAGTATTATACGGAGACTTACACCGCAATGACATCGCACTCGGAGGGCGCTGTCGCGCTCGAATTGGAAGGGCGTAACTCACCGCCGGCCGATCTAGACCTTGCTCGCAAACTGTTCGACGAATTGGAGCAGCGCACCAGCAATGCCTTTGGCTTTACACGTCCGTCCTTCGGGCTAGGCGAACAGATCGCCCATGATATGGTGCGGCGCGAAGCGCGCAAACTGGGCCTTGAAACAAAAATTGATGCCGGTTGTAACCTCTATATGACCCTCAAGGGTCGTAAAAGCGGCCCCGGCTTGATGATTGGTTCCCATCTTGATTCAGTGCCCCGTGGCGGCAACTTTGATGGCGCTGCTGGCGTTTTGATGGGGTTGGCTGTTGTATCCGGTTTTGTAAAGGCCGGTATCAAGCCGGAGCGTGATATCACTGTCATGGCCATACGGGCCGAAGAAAGTGTCTGGTTTGGTGCTTCCTATATCGGCAGCCGCATGGCGTTTGGTCGGTTGGATGGCGACGAGCTTACGGCTCTTAAGCGCTCTTCCGATGGCGTATCTTTGCTGTCTGCTATTGACGGAAATGGTGGTGATGCAAAGTCCATTGCAGCCGGAAACGCTTTCCTTTCGGCTGAAACAGTTGGCATGTTCATCGAACCGCATATCGAGCAGGGGCCTGTTCTTGTGGATAGAAAGATCCCTGTCGGGATTGTCACCGGTATTCGCGGTTCTTTCCGTTACCGAGCAGCTCGCTGCCTTGGGGAATATGGTCATTCTGGCGGCACCCCACGCGATTGTCGGGCCGATGCGGTGCGCGCTGTTGCCACGCTGGTTGTGCGCCTTGATGAAGCCTGGATGCAGCTGGCCGACGAAGGTCATGATCTGGTCGTCACCTTTAGCCAGTTTTCCACCAATCCCGATGAGGCTGCTTTCAGCAAGATTGCTGGTGAAGTCGATTTTTCTCTCGACGTGCGCAGCGAGGAGCCCGAGACGCTGCAGCTAATGCAGGAGAAACTGCACGAGGCCATTGCTGTCATTGAGCGCGAGCAGAGTGTTCGGCTCGATATGGGCAAGATATCGACCAGTACGCCCGCCAAAATGCAGCCTTCCATTGTAAAGGGGCTGGAAAGCTGTGCGCAGGATCTTGAACAGACAACGCTCACCATGCCATGCGGTGCTGGCCACGATGCTGCTGTATTTGCCGCAGCTGGCGTGCCGACTGGTATGATCTTCATCCGTAACGACCACGGCAGCCATAACCCTGAAGAGCATATGGAACTGGACGATTTCGCTCTGGCGACCAATCTGCTCTCGGCATTTTGCCTGAGCGACCCGTTGGAGGTGGCTGAATAGGGGGGGGTGATAAGGCCGGAGGCCTAACGCGCGCACCTTCTAAAGTTCTCTGGAAGCAGCACAAAAAAGCACCCGGCATCACGCTATGAATGATCCGGGTGCTGAAGGTGGGATAAACCGCCCTTGGTGCGGCAACATCTTGTCAAGATGGTATACCATCTGTATGCATTAGCTGAAATGCAAAATCAAGTGTTTCTTGTGCTTGTTATTGTGGATTGAACTGTCTGCTGTACTTCAGTGAGAGCGCGGGTCGTTAATTTGATGCAAGCGCGTCTTTCCTATATCAAGAAACTCATACAGAAAGGGTTGGTAACATGACCAAAACAGTCGATTTGAATTGTGATATGGGCGAGGCTTTCGGTGCCTATACCATCGGTGATGATGCCGCGATGTTGGAAATCATTTCCACCGCCAATGTGGCGTGCGGGTTTCATGCGGGCGATCCCGTCGTGATGCGCGACACGATTCTTGCAGCCAAAGCGCAGGGCGTTTCCATCGGGGCGCATCCTTCCTTTATGGATCTCTATGGCTTCGGGCGCCGACGCGTCATGGGTGACAAGCCAGAAGATCTTGAGGCGCAAATTATCTATCAGATCGCTGCAATTGACGGCATGGCACGCGCGCTCGGCTGGCCTATCAGCCATATGAAGACGCACGGGGCACTTGGCAATATGGCAGCAGAAGATCCTGTATTGGCAGAGGTTTGTGTACGGGCTGTGGTTGCGGTCAATCCCAAGCTGGTGGTCGTGGCGCTTCCTTATTCCGAAATCATGAAGGCTGCCGAAAAAGCAGGCCTTGAGGTGGTGTGTGAAGTTTACGCAGACCGCACCTACACCGCAGATGGCATGTTGACGCCGCGTTCCCAGGAGGGGGCCGTGATCAAGGATCATGCCCAGTCGGTCGATCAGGCGCTCGCCATGGTGCGTGATGGATATATTCCCACAACAGCAGGCACAAAGCTTCCTGTAGAAGCTGGATCTATTTGTGTTCATGGGGATACGCCAGGCGCTGTTGCCACAGCAAAAGACTTGCGTGAGGCCTTCATCAAGGAAGGAATCGCAATCGCCCCATTTGCCCGCAATTGATTTCAGCTGGCAGGTGGCGCGAAAAAGACCGCTGCCTGCCGTCCTTGTTTCCTAAGCGGCAATCATTGGACCAAGCGCTTAAGAAAGAAGGTGAGCTGATTATAGCAAGCTGCAATGATCCAATTGCTTGGATCAAACAACTATCAAATTGCTTTAAGATTTTAAGAGAAATTTTGGCTGGGGATCCTGGACTCGAACCAGGACCGACGGAGTCAGAGTTCAGACCGCGCATATCCTATATAATTGAAATAACTTTATTATTCGATTTAGTCCGTTGCGCCTGTGCCGAGTTTTGTGCGAGCTACGATTTTGTTTCTTGTCCTTTCCATGTCAAGAAATGCGTATCTTTGCTCTGTGACGACAACGGAACTGTGACCCAAAATCTTGCTTACCTCTTCCATGGACAATTCATAGTCCTGAAGCAAGCGACACCCTGCAGTTCGGCGTAAATCGTGCCATTTCAGGTCTGTTATCCTTGCGCGGCGGCAAGCGCTTTTGAAGCCTTTCTGCATATTTTGCAGGCGTCGTCCGTCATCGTGGCGCAAGACATAAGGGCTTTTAAAGTGGCGAGGATGTGTGCCGAGATTTGTGCGGGCACGTTGCAGGATCGGAACCTCGCGTGGTTTGCCGGATTTGGTGTTCGTGCCTAATTTGATGACACCTGCCGACAGGTCTATTTGCTTCCATGTGAGCGAGAATAATTCCTCACGCCTTAGGCCGGTGTCGATTGCCAATTCGATTGCTAGCTGGACAGCAGGCGTGGTGTGCGCCAGCAAGTGCTTTTCTTCATAGGCTGACAGATAGCGGGTGCGCGGCGGGCTTTCTCTCAAGCCTCTTCGGCTGCGGGCACGTAAGAAGGTTGGGACTGGATTCACATCAATCCATTCCCAATCCATCGCGCTTGTTAGCATGGAAGAAAGGCAAGCCAGATCGCGGCGTACTGTTGCAGCGGTAACGCCATCATTGCGCCTAGAGACTTCAAAATCAGATAGCACTGACCGGGTGATTTCGTCGACCATCATATGACCCATTAGGGCATTTAGGTTTTTGATCGAAACGCCATAGCGAATGGCTGATTTGGGTTTAAGGGTGGGTAGATGTTCGAGGATAAAGCGTTCGGCAAGATCAGCAAAGGATTTGCGGGGCTTTTCACCCCAAGCAATCCGCTCTAATTCGCCTATCCAGTCCTGCAGGCGCTTTTCAGCAGTGCGTCTATCTTTTGTCTTGAGAGAACGCCTGTATTCTTTACCGGACCGGGTAACTCTTCCCCAATAGCTCGACCCACGTTTGTAGACATTGGCCATTGATTAACACTCCTTTTCCGGGTTTCCCACCAGCGTTCAAAAAGCTTCTTGTCAAATAGCCAATGACCGCCTGGGCCTGATGGCTGGAACGCTCCGGGAATTTTCCCTTCAGCAGCTTGCCTTATCCAATAGCGGCTCGTGAAACCATGTTTATTTGCGATGGCGGAAGCACGTACATAATCAGGCATGGTGCTATTCTCGTTTGATAATGGTGGGCGTGACCAAGCCAGACATGCAGACGTGACAATTCGCTTGGTCATTGGCGTTTGAACAAGTTGAAATAAGACTGAAATTGATTGGGCTGGGCTTACTCGTTGCACCAGAATTTTGGGCCATCTGGCCAGCGGCGGGCTAGGCGCTGTTGCAGAAGATATTTGCCTGCGTCCTGTCCATCGACTGAAACCTTGACGAGTGTTCGGCTATAGTAGCCTTCACCATAGGTGCGTAAGCTGATTTCGCCTTTGCTGAGAAAGCTGGATAGGGCTCTGGTGGCGTTGGCGGCCAAGCGCCGCTCACCGCTGCATTGTCCATTCGTTTCAGGCGTATCAACATCCTTGAGGCGGTATTTGGTGCCTTTGAGCCAGAAAGTGTCGCCATCGACAACGCAAGAGACGCGTTTGCCGCTGGAGCAAATCGGCATTGAGACCCGGCCATGGTCCGTTGGTGTTGTCTGATTTTCGTTCATGACATACAGGCCATAGACTGCGAAAGAAAGCACTGCCCAAATTCCCAGATTTCTCATTATGCTTGCCTCTTTGTGTTGAAACTCATTCGGTCTTTGGGCTCTTGCTTATTGCTATGCACGAACTGGCGCGTGGCATGGCCTCTTGCTTCGGCGTTGAGCGCTATGCGCTTGTACCTGCCATTCCTAGCGCATGGAGGTAAAGGTCTAGTAAGGCTTCCATCTCTTGCCGCTCATTGGCGTCTTGTTTGCGCAAGCGGACGACCTGGCGCATGGCCTTGGTGTCGTAGCCGTTGCCCTTGGCTTCAGCGTAGATATCCTTGATATCGTCGGAAATGGCTTTCTTCTCTTCTTCGAGCCGCTCGATGCGTTCGATAAATGCGCGCAGCTGATCGGCTGCGACCCCGCCATTGTTGGTCATTGGATTGCTCCTGAAAGAATAAAAAGAGAAAGGAGAAAAGCAGATGTGCTGGCCATCACCCCCAAATATGAAAGGCCTTCCCGCAAGGCGAAAAAGGTGGCTTTCAAAGCTGGTTTGCAAGAGCGCCGCCGCATTGGAATATAGATCTCTTGCATCTGCCTTTCTCCAGTTGGCGCAAGAGATGAGGGAGGAATGCTTGTCTCTTGCTGCTTCTCGCTCAAAGGGAGGAGGCCTTGAGCGAATGAAGACAGGTTGATACATAAAATATGTATTGTCAACATATAAGTACAATTAATATGTACAATATTTTTAGAGAATGGGGGTGATTGGACGGTGGAGACTCAGTTTTTGGGAGGGGTAGCTTTGTTTGAGCGCTTTGAAGAACGGATTTCTCGTAGCTCCGCTTCAATCATTCGAGCGAAGGTTGGATCTTTAAATGTCTTGGCTTCACGGTAGGCCAAGAGAAGTTTCTGTTCCAGATCTTGAGGGCCTCTTGCGCGCTTGCTGGCCATGATTGCGTCTTCTGCTGAACGGGTCAAGCGGAGAGGTTTAACGGTTGTGTCTGTGTGTTTTTGTGTTTGATGTTTGGCTTTGTCTCTGATGCTCTTTAAGCCGAAGTACCCAATGAGACCGGCGAATATGAGGGGTGCAATAGAGGTGTTGAGGGTGAGCACGGTCGTTGTTCCGCATTTCGTTTGGTAAATAACTATAGGAAATTCCTATAGAATTGACGAGATTCTCTGTCCGGTTGCGGCGCTTGGTGGCTGACAGTTTCTTTGTGGGAGTTGGGTTGGTGTTTTGCTGGGCTAATTGAAAGGGATTCTGCGGCTTCAGTCAATTGATCAGCATGTGTAATTTTGTTGGATAGTTAAAAATCCTAAGTTGCATAGTTCTTGTTTTGTTCTAATAATGAGCGTACGGAAAGGCGCATTATGAGTGAGAATGAGGAGAGACTGCAGATGGTGATTGATGCCTGTCAGGCGTCCGGGTTCTCGCTAGATATGGCCGAATTGCTTTCGAGAGGTCTGGACATCCAGGCCGTGGCCATCTTCTGTGGCAATGTGTCGACTCTTCCTAGAAACAGAAAATCCAAAGATGTACCGTATAGGGCGTTGATCTTGAGGGCACCTTGCAGGGAAAGGCGCTGAGGGCCTTTGATCCAATTGTTGATCGTGGCCTTCTTCTCACCAATGCTTTTGGCAAACTCGGTCTGTGTCGTTTCGAGATAGATCTCGATCAACCACAGGAGCCTTTCGCCGACATTTTCTTGCGATGATGGATTCGTGTTTTTCATAAGCAAAGAATGACATAGTACAAAAATTATGGACACTGCGCTTACATTGACTTGACAGGGTACATAATAATTGTACTTTTAATGCATGAGCACAGCAAAATGCATCGTGGGTGATTTGGGGGCTGGGTCCGTTGCCAAGCGGCTGGGCGTTGGCGCGTCTGCTGTTTCCAACAATGTTGTCTTGGGGTCTTTTCCTGCGTCCTGGTTCGTTCCTCTTTTCCTAATGGGGTTGGAGCAGGGCGTTTCCGTTCCTGTTTCCCTTTTCCGCTGGCGCTCTGTTGATGCTCACAGTCTGCAAGGCTGTGAGGTTGAATTCCATGTTTCTGGTGCGGCGGATGGCTCATGAGTGGCGAACACAAGCTTTTATGCAATTTCAATGGACGCGATATCTATGGTGAACTGCTGGCAGCGAGCAAGCTGGACGTGAAAACCGTTGGCAGTGACGCGCTGGCAGAAGTGACCGGATATCGCAAGCAGAGCATTGACCGTTGTTTGCGGCGGCGCTCCAGCCAAGACGACATGCGGCAGCAATCGCTTTCGCTCTTCATGTTGGCCGATTTGATTGCCTTCTCCGATGGGGAAGCGCTGCGGGCGCTGCGGCTTTTGCTGGAACTGGCGGGCCTTCAGGCCGTGCCGCGCTCGGATTGCAATCCGGTGCCAACGGGTGCCGGTGCTGTGGCTGGCGTCAGCTCTGATTTTGCCGGTCTGTTGGCTGGCATGAGCAAGGCACTGGAAGACGACGCGCAAATCTCGGTTTCGGAAATCCTCGATTATGATCTGATCGAAGCGGCGGAGCGGCTGCACCTCAATGCGCTATCCCTCAAGGAAAGCTTCAAGGCCAAGGTTGCCGCCGCCAGCGCCCAAAGCCCAAACGGGCAGCAAAGGGGCGGTGATGGCTGTTAAACCCCTTCCACCCTTGCAACTCACCTTTGATGCGCTCGGCTTCGGGCCGGACATGCTGGACAAGGTGCCGCATGTCTTCAAGCGCAAAAAAGGCAAGAGCAATCCAGAACCAACTGCATGCAGTGCGGACCCTTACAAGCTATGTGCCTTTCGCTGCCAACGTCAGCTTGGCTTTAGGCGCTCTTACGCTCTGGGCGAATATGCCTCTTTTGCACTTAAATATACCGAGTTGCCAGAGGGCAAGCGGTTTCGCGATTTTGCTTATTGCATCATTGCGGCTTCGGCGGTCAGTGAGCGCTATTTCCTGAAGCCTGAAGAGATTTTCGTAGAAAAGCGCGATCACATTGAAATCAGCGGCGCGCGTCACATTGCGCAGCATCTGGCCGTAGAGATTGGCCGGTGCTCTACTGTGATGGTGGGGCAGGTTTTCGATCGGCACCATGCCAGCGTGCGCAATGCCGTGGACCGCGTTGCCGTGTTGCGGCTGGCAAGCCCTGCGCTGGAAGCGGAAGTCAGCAATCTTGAAAATGTTGTTCTTGACCTCTGGGCCTTGGCTGACGAGGGCGAAAGCCTTCGCAAGCGCATCGCCTTGATTGCGTGAGGGAGGGCAAACGAGTGAAACGAGAGTTGACCACGCCAGCGAAAGGTCTTTGCGAAGCAACGAGCGAGAGCATCGTTCATTCAGGGTGGATTGTTGAGGCTGGGTCTGTGTCTCGGGCTATCCAGTATTTTGACCGGCTGGTGGAGCCGCGCATCGTTGCGGCTGACGACCTCACGGCAACCATTAGCCATGTGCAAAGCGGGCTAGGAAATCGTGCTTATCGAATGTTCGGATTTTCGATGCTAGGCGAGGTTGAAAGCTTTGTTGACCAGATTGCACAGCGGGCGATTGAGGGCAGGGGGCGCGCGCGATGCTGAAGACAAAGCGGCGTCCATATCGGCCATCCATCGACAGGTTGGAGACGCGGCGCATTCAAATTAATCTTATCGAGCAGCGCGGATTTAATCCGCCAGTTGTGACCATGCACGGGCCATGGAACTCGCCCGACTGGCGAGAGCGCAATCTCTTTTTACATGAAGCAATCGCGGTGCGGGACCGGCTTAACGAGCTGTTGCCGCAAGAGGCTGCAATGAAGGGCGTGAGTGATGATCAATGATCGGGGCAATCGCAGCGCACAGCTGCTTTCTGGCGGTGTTCCTCTGATGGGGCCGACGTTGCGTGCTGAGGCACCGAAGCGGGTGCAAGAGCGCGTCAGGCGCGAGCGTGAGGCTGCAGCGGTAAAGCGCGACGATAAAGGCCGGGTTCAGCTCTGCTACACCCGCATGCAATGCGGCAATGGAGGTGGGGTGAACCGCGTTACTCTTCCGCGCTTTGTGGCGCTGGATCGGGTGAGGGATGTGTAGAATGCAAGAGACTGTTACGAAATGGATTAATGCATTCGATCAGGAAATAGTCGCCTTTATTAGTGGCTTTCCACATAGTGCGATCAAGAGAAAGTGTAGCCAGTGTTTGGTGATCGATGATCATGCATTCCAGTCTCGCGTCATCGAATGTTGCACCACTGAAATTGGTTCTTTTGAAGTCAGCCCCTCTGAGATCAGATTCGAGAAAGTTGGCGTTCTCAAAGGTTGCACATTCAATCCTCGAATTCACAAAGCAACTTTTAAACAAATCTGCATTCGAAAAGTTGAGGCGGATCCTGTCTTCATAAAACCGTTTGAAATGTGCTCTTCCCAGTGGAGGTCTCCATCCTATATCTCTGTCTTTTCCCAGATCGTTGCGCAGTTGCGAAATCACTCTCATAGCGGTTTTAAGGCTGCTGGAGGCATCATATTCACTTTTGTAGCGACGGCTATAGTTCCGAATGAACGAGCAGAGCACGTCTTGTACGGTTTGGTAGTAAGCTTCTGGGTCTGCGCTGGCAATTTCCCGCAAAGCAAATATTCCGGCTTCCCCGCCTGCTACGTCTTTTTCGGTCAGCATCGCTGCCGCCTTTGTGAAACGGTCAGCAAGTTGTCCCTGTTGCAGCAATTCAATTTGCTTGGCTGTGTGTTGAGATTGCTTGATGGCTGTTTTGGCTTGGCTGGAAGCAACGACAGAGCGCCAGATCGCGAGAGGCAAGCCGATGACGCCGAGCAGCAGAAGGCCGAGATTTCTTGCGATCTCGCTAAACTCCTTCCAAACGCTCGCTTCTGCGCTTGCTACATCGTTGAAAATGAGCCACAAGCCAAAGCCCGAGAAAAGCAAAACAAAAGCGCCCAAGTAGATCAAATGCCTTCTCAGCCAAATTCCGGCTGGTGTAAGGAACTTAATGATTTCCCTGTCATTCATCGTGCTTTTGCCTTTGCTGATCGTCTTGAACCAGCAAACGACAATCTTGCTATTTTTGCAACTGCGAGGCGCAGTGCATCACCAGCCTTTTGTGAGGTGGCGTGATGGCTAAAATCATTGTTGCTTGTGAGCGCTTCGGGACAGTGCGCAACGCCTTCCTTGCGCGCGGTCATGATGCCTGGTCTTGCGATATCGCACCGGCTGCGGATGGGTCTAACAGACATATTCAGGGCGATGCGAGGGACGTTGTCGGCGATGGGTGGGACGCTCTTATTGTGGCGCATCCACCTTGTACGAGGCTATGCAATAGCGGTGTGCGCTGGCTGAGCAAGCCACCAAAGGGCAAGACACTGGAACAGATGTGGCAAGAGCTGGAAGAGGGCGCGTCGCTGTTCTCCGACATGTGGAATGCGCCTATTCCTTGCGTTGCCGTTGAAAATCCGGTCATGCACAAACATGCAAAGCGGATCATTCGAAACTATGAAGAATTTAGTCAATCTATCCAGCCTTGGCAATTCGGTCATGGTGAAGTCAAGCGCACCTGCCTGTGGTTGCGCAACCTGCCAAAATTGGAACCTACTAACATTGTAGAGGGGCGCGTTGCGCGCGTGCATCGTATGCCACCGGGGCCAAACAGGGGCATAGAGCGTTCACGCTTTTTCACGGGTGTTGCGGACGCTATGGCCGATCAATGGGGGCCTGTGATTGATGAAACGGCAAGGAGGGCGGCGTGATGTTAAGAGGGATTAACATGAAGTCGTTGCCAATCTCCGAGGCGACGCTTTTCTTTATTGAGAGCATGCAGGAATTCTTCCTCCAACAGCGAATAGGCGCAAACAAGGTCAACAGGAATCGCTTGTTCATTTCTTGCCTGGTATTGTTCGGGCGTAACCGGGTCGCGCTTCAGAACCGAAACCAATGTGCTTTCGAACTCAAATATGGATTTGTCGAGGTATCTCATTACATCCATTTCATTCTTGAAATCATAGATGCCCATTCCATTCAGTGTCGCAGCGGCAAAATTGCAGGCGCTTTGCATATCCCGAAGGATATCAGCAAGCTCGTTGGCAAAATTGTACTCTTCAACAATACGCTCATCCTTCGCAGGGGAGCCGTGCAGGGGAAACGATCTATCGTTTTTGCTGGTTATGTGAGGTCTCAAGGACTTGCTCTGAGCAAAAGTAAAAAGCCACTGCATGCGTGTTCTCGCCTGGCGCAACTGGATTCTGCTTTGATCAATCTTGGCAATCATCTCCTTGACGTGGCTGTCCTGAGCCTGAACTTTGAGCCAGCGCAAAGTGGGAAAGCCTATGATGATAGCACCCACAGCCGCCACCCAACCGCTCAGAGCGCCGATCCATTCTCGGACACAGGTGACCGGCGTTTCGGCGGGGCTGCCTGCTGCTTCAAGCTTGCAGAAGCCCATGTTGCCATCCAGCCCATAGCCGATGAACAGCATCAGCAAAACAGTCAGGCCAGCGCCAAGGCTGAAGGCGAAGATGTGGGAAGGTTTGAACATGGATTACTTGCTCGCTTGGTCTTTACTCACCTAAGAGCTTGCAGCCAATCGTTTTCTGATACAAGCGCTATCGGAGCGCCCTTTGCCTTCAATTGGCAGGCCTTCTCGATTTTGCGACCATATGAAGACTGGATCCAGCTTTGCGTTGCGTATGATCCAATGACAAGGAAACGGGTTTTCTTGGTCAGGCTTCCAGCCGTTGCCCCGCGCTCTAAAACGGCGGCTTCACACTCTCTACGTTTCATGGAAACGAACGTTCCCGTAAATGTGAAATGGCTTCCTTCAAAAAAGATGGGTGGAGTAGGGCGATCCAGCGGCAAGCTTGTCGATTTTACGTCTTCACCGATTTCAAAGTCGGAGCCGGTGAATTCAACCAGCGTGTCAAGCAGATCTCTTCTTTCGTCTTCATCGACGACACCATCAGCCAACGTGTCGCGTATGCGTGCATACAGGATATTGATGAGCGGATTTTCAGTAAGTTCAGCTTGGGAAATAAGCCATTTATGCAGATATTCAATTTCGCCATCATCTAGCTTTCCATCAGCAAGCAGCCCGCGAGAAATGCCGACCAACTCAGTGACCTGCCGTTCGTCAAGGCGCTTTTTGTTGTATAAATTAAGCATAAAATCAGATGGTCTTTCTTGCTCTAACAATGTCCTAACTCTCTGTTTTGCGGAGTTTTTTTTCGTCGGGCTCGGTTGTGCAATCGTAAGTAAACTCATATTGCGGCTCAACGACAAGGTAGCCTTTTGTGATTTTGCAGTGCGACCGGCCTGTTTGGTCCAAGTAGTCTCTAGCAGCTTGCTCATGGACCTTTTCCGAGGGCATTGTATTTGCCAAGCCAAGGGTCAAGCCTTTTGCAAAACCGCGTGCAGCAGCGCCTGCGACAGGAGGAGTGGTCATGATAACATTTTCTTTGGGATGCTCAAAAACACGATAAGCAGTATCGCCCACGCGAACATGATGCACTTTCGGGTCAAATTGCATAGCTCGGTTCACGCCCGAGCATCCGGCCAAAAAGCAGCAAACGCAAATGATAGTGAGCTTTTTCATTGTATCCCCCGTTGCATTCCCCATTGCTGTCATCATCATGCATTGCAACCAGAGGGGGAGTCGAGTCCAAAACTTCAATATTTGACAATTCCAAATAATCGCGCCATGATTCCAGAATGCTGGATGTTGTCCAGTGAGTGCGTCGCAAAAGGGCGCGCGGGGATTGGCCTCCCTTCTGGTACGAGGCGCTTGAGCTGCGCCACGACACATCTATGTGTACGTGGTGTTTTCGTATGGTCAGGCGTTCAGGAGCACGAAAGTGCGCCGTTCCTCGTAGCGGTAAGGCCAATCCTGTTCGTCTGGCCGCCCGAGATTGGCCTCTCAGCGGTCAGGTTTGTAAAATCTGATACGAGGAGGCTTGCCATGGCTTTGGCGGCAAACAGGCGGAATCCGCCCACACACCTATCCATATATCTAGACCAGATAGACCTTGCGCTGGAGGCAGAACGCACGCTGATTGATGCGATGCTGTTCGTTGCCAATGAAACACTTTGCGATGGCCGTGAAGGCCCAATGCTGCATGGTTTGCTCTATCTTCTAAGCGAGCACCAAGCCAAAACCGAACAAGCCGCCTCTGAAGCACATAGAGCCTTGAGAGAGCTAAGAGCTGCGAGGGCTTCGGCATGAAGAGCTACAACGCGGGCCTCGTGCAGCGGGCCAATAAAATCGGGATTGTCACCGAGGCGGCATTTCTGGACGCCTGCCAAGAGTTGCTTGAAGCGCCGACGCTGGTTGACCTTGGCAGCATCTTTTCAGCGCACTTGGGCACGGTTCGCCTGTTTGGAGGCGATGCCGTGGCGCTCTTTACCGAGGTTCACACCTTCAGGAAAGGAGAGCTGCGATGCACAAGGCTGTGATTGTGGCCTCTGTGGCGCTGCTGTGGGGCTTTGTTGCTCTGGTGCTGGTCGGTGTTCCGGCGTTGGCTCTCTTATGCCCTGAAGGGCTTTTGAGCGCGCCTTCATGGGTGGCTGGTGTTGTCCGTGTGGTTGGCTATGGCGCCTTTGTGCTGTGGCTGGTTGGCACTGAGGTCTATTTGCGCAAGGAGGCCCATAAGCATGACTGACATTCTCATCCATCGTTCAACGCCTTCAGCCAACTATACTGTGTTGCGCAATGAGATCTTCGATGCTGGGCTTGGTATGGAGGCGCTGGGGCTGCTGACTTATCTTATCTCGCGCCCGGCAAACTGGAAGGTTTCGCAAGGCCAACTTCGCAAGCAATTCGGGATCGGGCGCGACAAGCTTCTTCGTATCTTGAAAGAGCTGGAAGGCGTTGGCTATATCGTTCGGCGCAGGCTGCGCGACCCTGAAACAAAGTCTTTCCAGAAGACGGAATTCTGCGTCTATGACCAGCCGGTGACGGATGAAGAGGGCGAGCCAGACTGCGAAACCGAAGAGAGTGCAGAGCCACGTCCTGAAAAGCCGTCGCCGGAAAAGCCGGATACGGCTGAGCCGGATACGGGTAAGCCGGAGTCGGCAAATCCGCACCTAACAAGTAATGATTATATAATAAATAATTATATTAATAACCCTAAATCCCAAGATCCGCCTGACTTCAGCGCCTTGATGGCGATGGAACCGCATGAACGGGCCAAGGCGATGAAGCGTTGGGGGCTGACGCCTGCCAGCTTTGGCAAGATAGCGCGAGAGATGGGGCTCAATCCGAGAGCGCTCAAGCAAAACCCGAGGGCCAAGGCGAAGGCCGGAACGCCAGTGCCGCCAGAGCGTCAGCGGGTGTTCGTGGTGCAGTATTCGCCTCAGTGGGAGGCTTGGGTCAAACATCGCGGCAGGGCCATTCCGACCGGCAACTATCGCGATCCTGAGACTGGACGTTTCCTGACCGGATGGTGGTTCGATACCCTCTGGCCTCCGGGCTGGGCTGAAGGCTCGTAAGGCTCGGCAAGACAGGGAAAGGGGAAATCACCATGCCAACAGCACCAGGCACATTCAAGGCTCCATGGGCACCAAAGCGAACCAAGCAGGACAGGGAACGGTCCAACGACAAGGAACGGCGCAAGCGGCATCCATGGCGCGGTTGGTACAAGCTGGCGGCGTGGAAGAAAATTAGGGCGCGGAGGCTGGCGAGCGATCCGCTTTGCGTGATGTGCTTGGCAGAAGGCAAGACGACAGCGGCAACTGTGGTTGACCATATCGAGCCGCATCGGGGCAACCGGGATTTGTTCTTCAGCTATGCCAACACGCAAAGCCTATGCGAAGCGCACCACAACAGAGACAAGCAGCGCATCGAAGCAAACGGCGAAACGCAAAGTCCATCGCCAAGACCAAAACCCGAGCCTAATTTCCATTTCTGATGGGGAGGGGGGGGCGGTCAAATCTTCCCAACTCCACCCCCTGCGGACCGGCGGGGTAGAACCATTTTTACGGGGCTTGAATTTAAAAGAGAAAACCCATTAAGTGTATGAATTTATTTATTTTATTGTCATGAAAAATTATTTTCTGAATAATTTGGAGCGGCGCGAGATACCGTTAGATTGCCAAAGAAGGCGGCGGGAGTAGAGACCTAAGGTCTTTTGCTTAATTCCAAAATTGCAACTTTAATCAGATAAGACATAAATTCGTCTCCCAAGTCTTCAGATACAAATAGAGCATTTAGAAGATGCTCCTGCAATTGCTGGATTGGCATTTTCTGAGAAGAAGAATGGCAAGCAGATGAGTTTGAGATATTGTACATCATTTACAACCCTGTTGAAAATTTGAGTGGTATTAGATAAAATTACAACTGTTTTAAATTGATCGTATATGGAAATAATCTGGAAAAATTTTTTATTTAAGGAATTGAATTTTATGGGTAATTTAAATGCTAGATCCGGTGCCCATCTTAAAAGGCTGGCCATGGCACAGTCAGTGCAGAGCGCAATTGACCTGCTCATCGAGGCAAGGGCAGAAGAGAGGGGAGTGGGAAAGTGTGATTTTCTCGAAAATCTGACTGAAGTAGACGCAAGTCATTGGAACAAGATTGTCAACGGAAAGGCCACATTGACCTTAAATAAATTCAAATTACTTACTCAGCGTCTTTGCGTGACCGAGGAAGAAGAATATATAATTTTACAACATTATGAAAAAAATCGCAATTCTATCAAAGAAAATAGATTTCGTAAAAAGTCGTTCAATAATATGAGTCGATCTCAAATCGAAAATACATTTTTTTCATCTGGAGTTTCTTTCAAAGATTTATGTGATTATAATATTATCTTGAATTATATTAGTAATACTATAGAATTAGAGAGAAAAAAAGGAAACTTGCTAACCACAAGAAAATTAATACTTTCGGTTCTGCTAAGCTTGAAACGAAAATATATCACGCTACCAGATTCTGTGATGGAAGATGTCGTCACTGAGTTACTTTCCAATTATGCATATGTTGGACATATTCAGGCTGACGATATATTGTTCAAAGATGCGCTCGGTGAGCTGGAGAAACCATTTTGGAAACAATGGGATAAAGGTGGATTGAGCGCGCTTCGTCTACATTTGTATAGGAGATTTTTTGATGAATTTCTTGGGGTCGACAAGAAAAAGATTTATCAGTATCAACTAAAAGCATATAAAATTCTTAAATCAAGTGACGTTAATGAGATGCGGTATCATCAAGTGATCGTCAATAAGAATAAAATGGATATTGATATTGGTTTTAAAAAAATAGAAGATCAAGAGAAATTGAAAAGAACTTTATTTATAAGGGATAAAGTTAATTATACTGATGAAGAACTGGCGATGGTGTCAAATATATACGCGATTTATTTGATGCGACAAGGCCGGTTAGATGATGCAAATGTTGTGCTTGCTCGTGCTATTACGGAACTTGACAAAAATCTCGGGAAATTTTCATGGGGAAGAGCGAATATAAGAGAACGCCAGGGTGTTTGTGCTCTCACAGAATTCGAACTGACTGGAAATATAGATTTAGCGGAAAGTGCACTTGGCTATTTTGATGATGCACTTCAACTTAGTCGGAGGTTAGGTAATACTATTTTTGAAGATCGCATTTTTCATGCTCGAATGCAGATTTTAGCGAAAAGCGGCATTTCAGCTAATGTGGCTGGATGAAAGATTTTTAAGAGTCTGGAATTCAATAGAAAAAACCATTAAGTGTTTGTATATTCTGCAAATTTCAGTGAGTAAGATGTTGGGTCAGCTGATACATATTGGAATGCGGCTTGTGGATATGCATTTTTGAATTGCTCAAATATTTCGGTTCTTTGATCTGCAGTGGTTCGCTGCCCGAATATTATATTGCAAAGCTCTTGTGCCCCAAATGGGAGATCTTCGTAGTCAGCAATTTTGTTTCTCCCCATTCCAGAAAATAAGCGAACTTCTTGTTCGTGTTCCCATTCAACTGTCTTCGTGTAAGCAATTGTATCAACTATTCGCTTCACTCCTTTATCGGGCCACCCAAGTGTAAGATTTATAAAAAAGTCATCGTCTAAAAGAGGGGGGAGTTCCTTAACATATCTCATTGGTCTAGCGAGTGGCCACGGACTATCCAGACCCTCCACGCAACGAAAACCGAGCACGATTCCTTTATGAGAATCTGCATAATTTCCCCACATTGCTGTATTTGCGGGGTTCATTGTTAGGCACAAAGCTTTGCATTTTTCTAGCTGTTTTCTGACTTCTGACATTGCGCTTGGATAAACTTTCTTAACCCTTTCTAAGCTTTCGGGGATGGAGCTTAATAAAGCGTCCATTATTTGTTTTTTTACTTGTTCATCTTCCTTTGGTGAAATAGTGCGCAGTAAAACTCCAAGTGGGCTTTGTGGTCCAGCTTTAACCTCTCCATCTAATACCCGTTGTATTTGTGTCTTAATTTTATGAGTAATCTCTCTCTCGTTAACAAGTAGAGGCGGGATGAATTGAAGATCGAGAGGGTCGTTGAAAAGGGAAGGTGTCGACCAACGTAAAGTTTGGTTTTGAAGCACTATTTTTGCGACATCTAACGACATGTACTTGTAGTAAATCTTATTTTCGGTCTTATGCATTGGATTGCCTGTCGGGAATGTAGTCAAAACAATTATGGTGCACCCTATATTTATAAAGTGCGCGGAATGCAACTTATCAACCAAATGAAATCCAATTCCATCATGTGAGGGCTGGCGGGTTTTCCTGCTAGCCCTTTCTTGTGACTGGAAAGGCCTGCCCGGTTCTTTGCACCCGAACCGGGCGGGCCGCTTGGGGTTGATATGGCTAGAGGCAGAAAACCGGATCTTGAAAATGTTGTCCCTATGAAGGCGACAGACGGGTTGACGCATGAAGAGCGTGCAGAACGGGACGCGGCGGCGCTGAAACCGTTCGACCTGACCGAATATGAAGCGCAAATCTGGGATAGGATCGCGCCACAGTTGGCACAGCAAGGCAGGCTTAAGCCCTATTATGTGGACACGGTGGCCGAATATTGCCGCGCGTTGATCCGCATGCGGGCCTTGCGTTCAACCTTGCAGGAAGAGGGCGAGACCTACACGGTCAGCGGGCGCAACGGTAAGCAGTATAAATCCCGTCCGGAAGTGGCGCAGCTCAACGAGACTTGGCGGCAATGGCGCAACCTGACTGCAGCGCTTGGCCTATCGCCAACCGATGAACGCGGGCTTGCAGAAGGGCAAGGCGACCTATTCCCGGATGCTGACAATCCCTTTGCAGGGATGGGCGCATGAGCGCGCTTGTGATCGATGCTGAGCTGTATCCACGCACCGCGTCGGCCTTCCAATATGTGGACGATGTTTTAAACGGTGTGATTCCTGCTTGTCGATGGGTGCGGCTGGCGTGCGAGCGGCACCGGCGCGACCTGGAGCAAGCGGCGGGGGATTTGTTCGGCTTTCGGTTCGAGCCTGCCAAATCTGAAAAGGTTTTGATCTTTATCGAGGCCATGCCCCACACAAAGGGCAGGTGGGCAGCACAACGCAAAAGGCTTGTGTTGGAACCATGGCAGCGCTTTTTTGTGGCGTCCCTCTTCGGGTGGGTGCGCAAGCTGGACGGGTTGCGGCGCTTTCGCGAAGGGCGGCTCATGGTGCCGCGTAAAAACGGCAAGTCGGCGCTGGCGGCTGGCATTGGCAACTATATGCTGTCTGCTGACGGTGAATATGGGGCTGAGGTCTATAGCGGCGCGACCACGCAAAAGCAGGCCTTCGAGGTCTTCAAACCGGCGCGCCTGATGGCGAAAAACACACCCATGTTTCGGCGCACTTTGGGCGTCGAGGTGGCCGCGCAAAAGCTGACGACCAAAATGGGCGGGGTGTTTGAGCCGCTTGTGGGCGATCCGGGCGATGGTGCATCGCCTTCTTGCGGTATCGTTGACGAATATCACGAACACACAACCGACAAGCTTTATGACACGCTTAAAACCGGCATGGGCGCGCGCGATCAGCCCTTGATGCTAGTGATTACCACGGCGGGCGATAACATCGCGGGGCCGTGTTACATGGCCTTTGATGAACTCAAGAATGTTCTTGAGGGTGTGATTGAAGATGATGAGCTTTTCGGGCTGGTCTATACGATTGACGAGGGCGACGACTGGACGGATCCGGCGAACCTGATCAAGGCTAACCCGAATTTCGGGGTGTCGGTCGGGGATGAGTTTTTGCGCTCTGAGCAGCAAAAGGCAATCCGTACCCCACGCAACCAAGCGCGATTTAAGACAAAGCATCTCAACGTCTGGATCTCGGCCAAGACTGCCTATTTCAATATGGAAGATTGGAACAAGCAGGCCGACCCGGATTTGTGCATCCCAGAAGGGGACGAGGTGGCGCGCTTTGGGGCGCTCGACCTTTCCAGCAAGTTGGATATTACCGCGCGTCTTGACCTGTGGCGCAAGCTGGTGAATGGCAAGCATCATTACTATGTGGTTGCACCGCGCTTTTATCTGCCTGAAGAGACAGCCCAAGACCCTGAGAAAAAGCATTATCTGGAATGGTCAGAAACCGGCGCGCTCACTGTGACCGATGGCAATATCATCGATTACAACGTGATCAAGGATGACATTGAAGACGATCACGAATGCTTCCCCTTTGAGCGGATCGGTTATGACCCTTGGGGCGCAACACAGTTGGTTTTGGAAATTCAAAACGAGCTGAACATCGAGGTTACCGAATATCCTCAACGTGTCGTCACGCTTTCCGAGCCCATGAAGTGGGTTGAGGCGCTCTTGAAGGATGGCCGTTTGCACCATGATGGCAACCCGGTTTTGACCTGGATGATATCAAACGTCATCGCCAAGCCTGACGCCAACGACAATGTGTTTCCACGCAAACCATCTGACGAAAAGAAGATTGACGGGGCGGTGGCCCTGATCATGGCTCTGGGGTTGGCCATGGCTGAGGACCAGAACGAAGACGAGGACATGGATAGCTATTTCGCATCCCTGTAAATCCTCGCTTTTTGCGGCTTTGGCGGCACGCTTTGGGCAGAAGATATCAACCAAAGCGGGGGCGGTGTTAGCTTTGCTTCAACAAGTTTGTTGCCAACAAACGCAATCAAATTTGCATCAATTGGAGGTGCAGAGTGGACTTAATCAATCGCATCAAGTCGGCCGTTGTTCGCAGCCTGACGATACGTGAGCCGAATGGCTGGGTGTCTGATGCAGCGCGCGCAGACAGCGGCGAACTTGTCACCTTCGAAACCGCCATGGCGCTCTCTGCGGTTTGGGCTTGTGTCAATTTGCTTTCCGGCACTATCAGCACCTTGCCGCTCTCAGTTTACAAGCGAGACGACGACACCCGAGTGGATGCAAGCAAGCACCCTCTTTATAGCCTTCTGCACGATAGTCCGAATTTCAATCAGACTGCGGTTGATTTTTGGGAGCTTATGGCTGCTTCGCTAGAACTGAAAGGCAACGCCTTTGCTCGCAAGGTAAAGACAGGCAACCGGATTGTTGCGCTTGAACCGATATATGTTGAGGTCCTTGTTACTAAAAACATTGATGGCAGCTTGCGCTATCGCTGGACTGAAGACGGAAATAGTTTTGATGTATCTGAAGCCGATGTTTTGCATATTCGCGGCTTTGGCGGCAATGCGCTTGGTGGCTTTTCGACGCTGCATTTTGCGCGCAATTCCTTCGGGATTGCACGGGCCGTGGACAAATCGGCAGGCTCGACCTTCAAAAATGGTATGCGCCCGAGCGGTGCCCTGACCTTTGAGAAGTTTCTCAATGAAGAGCAGCGCAAGATTGTTGAAGAACGGCTGGTCAAAAAATTCTATGGCGCGGTCAATTCCGGGCGTCCTCTCATTCTGGAAGGTGGCACCAAATGGGAGCCGCTCACGATCAATCCTGAAGACGCGCAAATGCTGGAAAGTCGCAAATTCTCGGTTGAAGAGATTTGCCGGTTTTTCGGGGTGCCGCCGCATATGGTCGGCCACACAGAAAAGAACACCTCATTTGGCACTGGCCTTGAGCAACAAACCCTCAGTTTCATCAAATTCACTTTGCGGCGGCGTTTGAAGCGCATCGAGCAGAGCATTAACAAGCAGCTCTTAACTCCTGCGGATAGGGCGGCAGGATTCTACGTTGAATTTGATCTTGAAGAACTTTTGCGCGGGGATAGCAAGGCGCGCGCCGAGTACTACGAGTCCGGCCTAAGGGTCGGTTGGTTCAAGCTAAATGAAGTTCGAAAAAAGGAAAAATTGCCTCCAGTTCCTGGGGGCGACGTTGTGCGCATACAAATGCAGAATGTGCCGATAACGGAGGCGGGAAATGCAAATTGATACCAAAATTACAGCGCCAATTCTTGACGTGAAATCCCTTTCCGAGAAGGGCGAATTTGAAGGCTATGCCAGCACCTTCGGCGGTGAACCTGACGATTACGGCGATATCATTGCACCGGGCGCTTATGCCGACAGCATCGCAGAGCATGTTGCAAGTGGCACCATGCCAAAGTTGTTCTGGCAGCATAACAGGGACCAGCCAATCGGGCGTTGGCTCGAAATGCAGGAAGACGACAAGGGGCTTTTTGTTCGCGGCAAGCTCAATATGGGTGTGCAGTGCGCACGCGAAGTCCATGAGCTTTTGAAAGAAGGAGACATTGACGGGCTCTCTATCGGCTATCGCATCAAGGAATATTCCGTTGATACCGAAACCGGCGTCTGGACGCTGGAAAAAATCGACTTGCGCGAGATCTCCGTTGTTTCCATCGGGGCTAATCCGAATGCGTTGATTGGCAGCGTCAAGGCTCTCAAACAATCACACGATTTGACAGAACGGCTCAAGGCTGGGGACCAGCTGACAGAGCGCGAGTTTGAAATGTGGCTCAAGGGATTGGGTTTTTCAAACTCACAGGCGGAACGTGCCGCGCGGCTCCACCTGATCGGGCAGGGGGATCCTGCCAAAGCGGACGATGACCGGGCTTTCTTGCAAGCCTTGTTGCATTAATTCAGCACCCACAGGAGCAAATATCATGGCTGATAAAAAGACACCTGAAGAACTGGCAGCGGAAGTCAAAGCCGGTTTTGAAACAGCAATCGACAAAGTGAAGGAAGTTGCTGAAGAGGCTTTGGGCAAAGCGGCGAAGGGCGAAAAGCTGACCGAGACCACCAAGGAAACGGCAGACGAAGCCTTGCTTAAAATGAACGAGCTGAAAGGCCAGTTTGAAGAATTCGAGCAGAAGATGGCGCGGATCGGCTCAAACCCTGCTGAGCGTGCAAAAAGCATCGGTGAGCAGTTTATCGATGATGAGCAGGTCAAATCATGGATTGCGGATGGCCCGACCAAGGGCAAGGCCGATATGAAGATCAAGGCCACGATCACCACGGCCACCACAGACGCGGCGGGTTCTGTTGGCGGGGCGATTGCGCCACAGCGTGTGCCTGGCATTCAGGAATTGCCACAGCGTCGCATGACGGTACGCGACCTGCTTTCGCCTGGTGATATGTCATCGCCTAGCCTTGAATATGTGCAGGAAACTGGCTTTTCCAACAATGCAGCACCGGTGGCCGAAGGGGCTGCAAAGCCATCCTCGGACATTCAGCTTGATTTGAAAAGCACAAGCGCCAAGGTGATTGCCCATTGGTTCAAAGCATCCAAGCAATCGCTTGATGATGTGCCGCAATTGCGCTCGTTGATCGATAACCGGCTGTTGTACGGTCTGGCCTACAAGGAAGAATTGCAGCTTTTGAGCGGTGACGGTACCGGCCAGAACCTGCTTGGTCTCATTCCGCAAGCAACTGGTTATGCAGAGCCGTTTACGCCCGATTCTGGCACCAATATTGACACCTTGCGCCTTGCGATGCTGCAAGCCGTGCTGGCTGAATATCCGGCAACCGGTCATGTGCTCAACCCGATTGATTGGGCGCGCATCGAGCTGACCAAGGACGGGCAGGGCAAATATATCATTGGTCAGCCGCAAGGCTCGATCACGCCCACGCTCTGGAATTTGCCGGTGGTCCAGACACAGGCCATCTCTGAAGACAAATTCCTGACCGGTGCTTTCAAGATGGCTGCACAGGTCTTTGACCTCTGGCAGGCGCGTGTTGAGGTTGGTTTTGAAAATGACGACTTCACCAAAAACCTTATCACCATTCTGGGCGAAGAGCGTTTGGCGCTGGCTGTCTATCGGCCTGAAGCCTTCATCTATGGCGATTTTGGCAACGTTGCTGACGCGTAACAACAGGCGGTGACCAAGAGGGGCGGCGCGCTGTCCCTCTTCAATCAATCAAAAGGATACGATCATGGTTAAGCGAGATTACACGGTTTTGCGCCCGCATCTGGGCGACAAAATGTATGAAAAAGGCGACACGCGCACAGCCGAAGAGGCGAGCGTGGGCCACCTTGTCAAAGCCGGTGTGTTGGCTGAAGTGAAGGAAGAACCACCCGTTGAACTCAGCGGCGGGGATGATGAACCGGCGCAAGCTGTGGCTGAGCCTGACAAGGCGGAAACCGCCAGCGCGGCACCGGAAACCAAGGCGGCGGCAAGCGTGCCCGAAACAAAGGCGTCGTTGTTCTCGGAAGCGGAAACGGCAGCAAAGAACGCCAAAAGCGCCAAGGCTGAAAGCGGGGCCGCAAAATGAAATTCGCGCCATACCAGATAACGGCACCGGATGCATTGCCGGTCACGTTGGACGAAATCAAGACGCATTGCCGCGTTGATGGTGAGAGTGAAGACGACTATTTGACAGGCCTTTTGCAAGCCGCTGTCAGTTATCTGGATGGTTACAGCGGCATCTTGGGCAAATGCCTGATGACACAGGAATGGGCGCAAGAATTTGAATGGTGGGGCGACTTTCCTCTTTGCCTCGGGCCGTTCCTTGATCTGACGTCCATTGCCTATTTTGACGGGGATGGGGAAAGCCAGACGGTGGATCTTTCGAGCGTGCGGATTGAGCGGCGCGTGCTTGAGACTTTTGCTTGCCTCAAGGTGGGCGCGAGCTGGCCAGATACCGACCCGGACGCAGGGCCTATTACGGTGACATGGCGGGCTGGATATGAGGATGCGGCGGCGGTGCCTGCGGGCATTCGGCACGCTATCAAGCTGATGGTCGGGCATTGGTTTGAAAATCGTGAAGCGGTTTTGGTGGGTGTTGCTGCCAATCAACTGCCCTTGGCGGTGGACGCGCTGATAGCGCCACACAGGAAGGTTTTGTGATGCAAGCGGGCAAGCTTAACAAGCGGGTGACGTTTCAAGAGCCTTTACATACTGACACCGCAAGCGGCGGGCAGGCTGAGAGCTGGGGCAATGATTTGACCGTGTGGGGTGGCTTTCGACCAGATCGGGCCAACGAGAAGGAAGGCGGCGGGCGGCTTGAGGCGACAGTGACCGGCCTTTTGCGGGTGCGCGGCTCTATCCAGACAATAGCCATCAATGAAGATTGGCGGGTTTTGATTGATGGCGAGATTTATTCGATTGGCGGCATCATCAACCCGGACCAGCGCGGGCGCGAATTGCAAATAACGGTCACACGCGGGGAGCTGGTTTGATGGCGAAAACAAAATGGATCGGCAAGGAAAAGGCTTTCGGAAAACTCAAAAGTCTAGCTCCAGCGATTGAAAAGGACTTAAGCCCAAGCCTTGAAAAAAGCGCCGATGAGTTGGCCGGTCTGGCGCGGCGTTATGCGCCCAAGAAAAGCGGTGACTATGCCCGATCAATCGAGGCGGACCAGATCAAGGAAGACAAGCAAACGCCAGCTTGGGGGCTGTTTGCTGATTTCATTTGGCGCTTTATCGAGTTTGGCACAAAGCCGGGCAGATACGGGGCGCGGACAAGCAGCGGCGGACGAGACAGGAAAGTTTACAGAACGCATCCGGGCACGGCTGCGAGTCCTCATATCTGGCCAGCCTACAGGATTTTGCAACGGCGCATCAAATCCAGAACATCCAGAACGATAAACAAGGCAATCAAGACGGTTGGGAGGCGGTGACCTATGGCGCTCGATTTTACAAAGGCGCAAGAGCAGCTTGTAAGCGCGCTGAAGGCTGCGGGGATCTGTGACGGGCGGATCTATGACTTTATGCCGGAAAGTCCCTCAAAGGGGCGTGCGGGCCATGTGGGGCAACATTATCCTTTCTGTGTTCTGGGCAACTTTGCCGGTGATGAAAGCGACGTTGGCAATCGGCTTGGGGAAGTGATTTTCCAAATGCTGGAGGTGCATAGCCGCGACAGGGGCAAGGCCGAAGCCATGGCCATTGCGGCGCAAATCCGCGACAGTTTGCATAAGGCCTCTTTCACGCTGTCCGATGGGGCAAGCATGCGGGTCATTTGGCGAGGGGAAGATATCAACGGACCCGAAAACAGGGTCTATTTTTGTGACATGCGTTTTGAAATCAAACTCTATGAGGCTTGCACATGACAAAGCATCTTGGTCAAGAGCTGTTTATTCAGGTTGAAGACCCTGAGACAGCGGATGCCTATGTCGATTTTTGCGGCATTTCCAGCACTGATTTTTCCATGGGGCCGGAAATGGTCGACCGCATTATTCCAGAATGCGACGGGGACCGGACGACACCGGCACAGGTGACCAAGCGGGCGGGCAATATTGATCTGAGCTTTACCGGCTCGGGTATTGCCGAAATCAACACCCGCACAACGGCCATTTTTGATGCCGCGCGCACCGGGGTAACACTCAATTTCAAAGTGACTGTGCCGAACTATGGCAGCTTTACCGGGCCTGCCTATGTCAAAATCACTTTTACCGGCAACACCAATGAAGACTTGGCGATTTCTGCTGAGTTCGGATGGGAAAGCGTGCCGACCTGGGCGGCGGCGGCATAAGGGGCGATCATGCAAATCAATGAATTGACTGGTGAGGTTTCCGTTACTCTGGGCGGGAAAGACTTCACGCTTCAAGCCACCCTGCCAAGGGTGGCCGCTCTTATGGCTGAACTTCAGATTTCAGGCCTTAAACAGCTCCATTTCATGGCGGCGGTGCATGATCCGCGTTTGACTTATGCGGGCATCAAATGCCTTGCCGGACCAGACAGCAAGGGCGCGGCGGACGGGTTGCTATTTGGCGCGACCAGTGAAGAGGCGGACGCGGCAATCGTGGCCGCTTTGGCGGCGGGTATGCCCGAGGCAAAAAGCCAGCCGGGAAAGCCGGGAGGGGAAGCGACCGCATCCCCTTCAGACGCATAAAGCAGGTTGCTTTTGCCTATCTTGGATGGAGCCCTAGCGAGTTCAATCAAGCAACCTTGCGCGATTATGCCGACGCGATAGAGGGTTTTAACCAGCGGTATGGCGAGCCAGAAAAACCAACCATGTCCAAGGAACGGTTCGCAGAATTGAGGGCGCGATATGGCGGAAACTGATCTTGAAAAACTGGTCTTGCGGATTGAGGCGAACACCACCCAATTCAACAAGGCCTTGAAGAAAATCGAGAAGAACACCGCGTCCAGCATGGGCCGAAGTGAAAAAAGCGTTCTTAAATTCACTTCGCGCCTTGGCGGTTTGGGCAAGGCTGCAAAGGGGGCCGTTTCTGCTGTTGGTGGTCTGGCTGGCATTGCTGTCGGCGGTGGGCTGGCTGGCATTGGGGCAACGATCAAATCAACCACAAGTCAAATTGTTGATCTTGCCTCTGAGGCAAAACGGGCCGGTGTGAGCTTTGAAGCCTTTCAGGAGTTGGACTATGCAGCGGGCAAAAACAAGGTCAGCATTGATGCTTTGACCGATGGCCTTAAAGAAATGCAATTGCGGGCTGACGAATTCATATCAACGGGGGCAGGATCGAGCGCAGAAGCCTTTCAGCGGCTTGGATATGACGCCAAGGAACTCAAACAACGGCTAAAAGAGCCTGACAAGCTCTTTGAAGACATTATCGGACGCCTGCAACAGCTTGATAGGGCGGCGCAAATCCGCGTGTCTGACGAGATCTTTGGCGGCACTGGCGGCGAACAATTTGTTCAAATGCTCGGGGATGGCGTTGAAGGCTTGCGCAAAGCACGCAAAGAGGCGCGCGATCTTGGCTTGGTGATGAATGATGAGCTGGTTGATAAGGCCAAAGAGATTGACCGGCAATTCCAGACCATCACCACCCGCATTGGAACCGGCCTGAAATCGGCGGTGGTTGAGGTTGCAAGCGAGCTGTCCAACCTGATCGGGCGTTTTCTGGAGCTTGAGAACGCCATGCCCGATGCATCAAGCCAAGCGCGGGGCGCGACTGCAGCCAGACGCGCACGGCGTGGTACGGTTCAAGGGCGGACATTTGCCGAAATTTTCGGGTCTGATGATGAAACGAATTATGCAAGCGGGGCGGCTGGCCGAAGACAACGGCGCAATGCACAGCGAACAAGCATCCAAACAGCGTCAGCGACAAGCACGCCAAGTGATCTGGTTGAAACGATACCGTCAACAGCGTTCAACGTGCCGGGCTCTGGCGGTGGTTCCGGGTCTGGCGGCAATGCCGATCAGCAAGCCGATAAGGTGCAAAAGGTCATTCTAGCCCTTGAGCAACAGGCGCAACAGCTCGGGCGCACGTCCGATGAGCAGGAACTCTATAACGCCTTGGCAAAGGCGGGTGTGAGCCTTCAGAGTGAAGAGGGGCAGGCTATCGCGGCGGCTGTTAATGGCCTTCAGGCAAAGCGTGTGGCGATGCAAGAGGCAATCAGCACCTCAAGGGCCATGCAGCTTGAGACCGAACAGATTGCGCAGAGTTTCGACTATCTGGGGCAATCGGGCGTTGATACGCTCTTGGACATTGTAAGCGGGGCGTCTTCTGCTGAGGATGCAATGCGCTCCTTTGCCTTGCAGATCGCCAACGCGGCGGCGCAAGCAGCGCTCTTTGGCTCCGGGCCTATGGCGTCTTTCATGTCTGCCTTGACGGGAACATCTGGCGGCGCATTGACCGGGCTTTTCACCTCTCTTGCGGGGTCCATTACTTCAAGCGGATCTGCGCTTGATCTGTCTTCCCTTGTGACCGGTGGGCGCGCTGGCGGCGGGATTGTGTTGCCTGGTCATCTCTATGAAGTGAACGAAACAGGGCAAGAGCTGTTTTCGCCAAACGTGGCCGGACGGATTGAACCAAATCGCCCCTTTGGCTCGGCGCATGATGGCGCGGGCAGTCAAGGCGACACGCACAATTGGTATATTTCCACGCCTGACGCTCAAAGCTTCAAACAGTCCAAAGGCCAGATAGCCGCGAACATGGCGCGCCTTGTGGCACAGGGCGGACGCAATCAATAGGGGCTTTCAGACATGGCGGCATTTTTGGAAATTGTCTTTCCGGTCAAAATCGGACTTGGCGCAACGGGCGGACCACAGCGCAAAACGCAAGTGGTGCAAAGCGGATCGGGCAAGGAAGAACGCAATCAGCAATGGGCCAATTCCCGGCGCTCTTGGGATGTCGGCACCGGCATCCGCGATATATACGAGGCCGAACAAGTGCTTTCTTTCTTCGAGGATGTGCGCGGGCGGCTTTCCGGCTTTCTCTTTTGCGACCCGTTTGATTTGCGCTCTTGCGCCATTCTGGGCAACCCGAGCGCGACGGATCAGGCGATAGGCACAGGCGACGGGGCAACAACTGCCTTTCAGCTTACCAAGACTTACGGCAGCGCAAATCCATACATGCGCAAAATCAGCAAACCGAAACAGGATTCCGTTTTGGTGGCTGTTGATGGCGTGGCGCTCGATGCGGCTGATTTCAGCGTTGATCACACAACCGGTCTTGTCACCTTGGCGGACCCGCCAGCGGTGGACGCGGCTGTTACGGCTGGCTTTGAATTTTATGTGCCGGTGCGCTTTGACACAGATGATCTATCCATCGCTTGGGAAAATAACGCGCTTATCTCTGTTCCTTCCATTCCCGTTCTGGAGCTGATTTTATGAAGACTTTGCCCGATGGCATGCAAGCCCATCTTGATAGCGGGGCCACAACGCTTTGTTGGTGCTGGAAACTGACCAGAAGCGATGGGGCAATCTATGGCTTTACTGATCATGATTGCGATCTGGTTTTTGACGGTGTGACCTATTCGGCGGACAGCGGTTTTACAGCAACCGAGCTGCAATCAAGCCTTGGGCTCTCGGTTGATAATGTGGATGTTGAAGGCGCGCTTTCTGCTGATTTCATCACTGAGGAAGACATTGCGGCGGGGCTCTATGATGGGGCAGGGGTTGAGGTCTGGCGGGTCAACTGGATGGATCTTGCCCAACGCCTTTTGATGCGCTCGGGCAATCTTGGCGAGATCACGCGCGGGGATACCTATTTCAGTACGGAAGTGCGCGGGCTGGCAGCTGTACTACAGCAAAAGCAAGGGCGTGTTTATCAGGCCGCTTGTGATGCCACCTTGGGGGATGAGCGGTGCGGGCTGGATGTTTCAAACGGGGCCTATTCGGTTGATGTGGTAGTAACCGGACAGACAGGCGGGCAAGTGCTCCAGATTTCCGGGGCTGATGCCTATGAGGCCAATTGGTTTGACCGGGGCACTCTGACCTTTACCAGTGGCGAGAATGACGGGATCAGCTACGCGCTGCAAAGCCATGTGGTGACAAGCGGTATTGTCTCTGTTGGCGTCTGGTCACCTTTCCTCAAGAGCGTTGCTGTGGGTGACACGATCACCCTTGTTGCTGGCTGTGACAAGCATTTTGCGACCTGCGTCAAGAAATTTGACAACGGGGCGAATTTTCGCGGATGCCCGCACATGCCGGGCAATGACTTTGTGACCACCTATCCAAGCCCTGACAGTGACGATTTATCCGGTGAGCATCGCTATGACCAATATTAAACGAGACCAGATCATAGAATGCGCGCGGGGCTGGCTGGGCACGCCTTACCACCATCAAGCCAGCGTCAAGGGCGTTGGCTGTGATTGCCTTGGATTGGTGCGGGGTGTTTGGCGCGGGCTTTACGGCTTTGAGGCTGCAAATATTCCGGCCTATTCGCCAGATTGGGGCGATGCCACCAATGCAGAAAGCTTGCTATCTGCGGGGCGAACCTATTTGCAGGAAATCGCCCTTGATGAGATGGGGCCGGGGGATGTGTTTGCGATCCGTTGGCGCGGGGCTAAGAGCGCCAAACATCTCGGCATCCTGACCGGTGAAACGCGATTTATCCACGCCTATGAAAAATGTGGTGTTGTCGAGGTGAGCTTATCCCCTCACTGGCGGCGGATGATTGCCGCTGCTTTCCGCTTTCCCAATCTGGAGGTTTGAACATGTCAACACTGGTTTTGTCAAAGGTCGGCACGGTGCTTGGCGGGGCCTTGTTGGGGCCAATCGGGGCAATGATCGGCGGCACGATTGGCGCGCTTGGTGGGGCCGTTATCGACAATATGCTTTTGGCCGGTGGCAAGGATACCCACACGCAAGGGCCGCGTCTTGATAGCCTGGAGGTGACCAGCTCGACAGAAGGCACCGCGATCAACAGAGCTTACGGGCGGGCGCGCATTGGCGGACAAGTGATCTGGGCAACCACCTTGGAAGAGGTCGCCACCACCACCAAACAGGGCGGCAAGGGCGGCGGGGCAAAAGCCAAGACAACCAGTTACACATATTACGCAAATTTTGCGGTTGGCATTTGCGAAGGGCCGGGGGTCTATCTCAACCGGATCTTTGCGGATGGGACAGAAATCGACATGTCAAAAATTGACTTTCGCTTTTACGATGGCAGCGAAAGCCAAGAACCTGACAGCCTGATTGAAAGCGTGGAAGGCGACGGGCTGGCGCCTGCCTATCGCGGGCTTTGCTATATTGTCTTTGACCGGCTGGAGCTGACCGACTACGGAAGCCGCATTCCGCAATTCACCTTTGAAATTATCCGGCCAGCACCGACACGCCAGCTTGAGAGCGCCATTTGTGGGGTCAATCTCATTCCGGGGTCAACCGAATTTGGCTATGAGCCGGATGTGATGCTCAAGCAAGAGCTGTCATCAAGTGGCGCGGTGATCGGGCAAGAATACGAAAATGTGCATCAGAAACAGGGCGCGTCTGATTTGTCCGTTTCTCTTGATCAACTTGCAACCGTGATGCCGAATATCAAAAGCGTTTGCCTTGTGGTGGCTTGGTTTTTTGATGATTTGCGCTGTGGTGGCTGCAGCATCCGGCCAAAAGTGGAAATCAGCACCAAGGCAACATCGCCCTATAACTGGCAGGTTGCGGGCCTGACGCGAGACACAGCGCTTTTAATCACGCAAATGACTGATGATGATGGCAATGATTATCCCGTTTATGGGGGCACGCCTTCAGACAAAGCTGTCATTCATGCCATTACCGAGCTGAAAGCGCGCGGCTATGATGTCATGCTTTACCCGTTCATTATGGGCGATATCCCGCAAGGCAACGGCCTTGCCGATCCTTGGGGCGGGGAAGAGCAAGCCACCTTCCCATGGCGTGGCCGGATCACTTGCCACCCGGCAGCAGGGCAGACCGGAAGCCCGGACCAGACCAGCACGGCGGGCGATCAGGTGAGCGCCTTTCTAGGCTCGGCGGCTGTGGCTGATTTTTCCATTTCAGATGAAACAATCGCCTATACCGGCGCGGATGAGTGGAGCTATCGGCGCTTTGTTCTGCATCTGGCCAATCTGGCCAAAGCGGCGGACGGTGTGGCGTCAATCTGCATCGGTTCGGAAATGGTCGGGCTAACCACGGTGCGCGATGAAGCCACAAGCTATCCCTTTGTAACCGGCCTTAAAGCCTTGGCTGTTGATGTGCGGGCGATCCTTGGGGAAACGGTAAAAATCGGCTATGCGGCGGACTGGTCAGAATATCACAGCCACAGGCCGGGGGATGGCTCGGGCGATGTGATTTTCAACATGGACCCGCTGTGGTCTGATGATGATATTGATTTCATTGGAATTGATAATTATTTCCCTCTGTCTGATTGGCGGCGGGGCAGGGACCATCTTGATTATGATCAGGACGCGGGGCATGTGACGCCATACAGCCTTGATTATCTCAAGGCCAACATCGAGGGCGGGGAATATTATGATTTCTACTATGCGGACGATGCGGCGCGTGTGGCGCAAGAGCGTACAGCGATCAGCGACGGGACGCATGGGGAAGACTGGATTTACCGCCAGAAAGATTTAAAAAACTGGTGGCTCAATAGCCATTATAACAGGCCGGGCGGTGTGCGTGATAGCGCGGCAACAGGCTGGACGCCAGAAAGTAAACCAATCTGGTTTACCGAGTTGGGATGCCCGGCGCTTGATCTGGGCAGCAATCAGCCCAATGTGTTTTTTGATCCCAAATCCAGTGAGAGCGCCTTGCCCTATTTTTCCAGCGGCGCGCGCGATGATGTGCAACAGCACAGCCATTTAAGGGCAACGCTCGACTATTGGGCCGATGATGCCAACAATCCGGCCTCAAGCCTTTATGACGGTTCCATGATCGATATGGACGCTGTGCATGTGTGGAGCTGGGACGCGCGTCCATTCCCCTCCTGGCCATTGGATGGGGCAAGCTGGGCGGATGCGGACAACTGGCAATATGGGCATTGGCTATCTTCTCGGGTGGGCATGGTCTACATGCCCGACCTGATGCGTCATATCTCCGAGGAATACGGCTTTACCGCCTATGATTTTGATGCGGCTTATGGGGCCTGCGATGGCTATGTGATCGATAGCACCATGAGCTTACGCAGTGCTTGGCAACCTCTGGAACTGGCTTTCGGCTTTGACTTGATCGAAACGGGCGGCATCATCAAGGCGGTTTCCCGAAAGGCCATTCCCCTTTGTGCGGATGTTGATCAAGAGCGCTTACAGGATACGAACGGCGAGAGCGGTGGCGAGCTGGTCACGCTCACACGGGCGCAAGAAAGTGAACTCGCACGCGGCGTGCGCATTACCTATCTCAATGCGAACAAGGCTTACAATTCCGGCACAGTGACCGCTTGGAATAATTTTACAGGCGCAACGAATGTGTCTGAAAGTCAGCTTGCTATTGTCATGGATGAGGACAGGGCGCAAGGCGTGGCTGAGTATCTTTTGCAAGATGCTTGGGCCGCGCGGGAAACCGGACAATTTGCGCTTATGCCTTCCCTGCTGGCCTTGGAACCGGGCGACGTTCTGGAAGTGACCACGCAAAAGGGTGCGCGGGAATTGCGCTTGACCGATGTAAAGGACGGGGAAGGGCGCACATGTGAGGCAAGCGGATTTATTGATGCCGGCTTGTCTGTTTCCGGTGCGCGCTATTCCTTGCGTTTCAGTCGGGCCAGCGCGGGACTTTCGCGCATTTTGGCGCGCTTTATGGATTTGCCGTTGCTCCAGCCGGATAATGACCCGAATGCGGGCTATGTGGCTCTTTCTGCCAAGCGTTGGCCGGGGGCGGGGCTGGTGTTGCGCTCGACCAATGAAAGCAGTTGGCAAACGAATATTGAATTTACCCATTCGGCCATCATTGGCGAAACCCTAAACGCCTTGGACAAAGGGCCGCTTTATGTCTTTGACCGGGGCAATGCGCTGGAAATCGAGATTTATAGTGGCTCGTTGCTGTCTGTCTCTGAAGAGGAATTATTCTCTGGCAGCAACGCCTTTGCCATCGAAACAAGTGCGGGCGTTTGGGAAATCATCCAAGCGCAAACTGTGGAGCTGATCGGCTCAAAACGTTATCGCCTGACGGACCTTTTGCGCGGGCAGCTCGGCACAGAAAACGCTATGCTGGAAAGTGTCGCGGCCGGGGCGGCGCTGGTCTATCTTGATCAGGGCGTTGCGCAAGCAGACATGGGCCTATCTGATATCGGCATTAGCTATTATTGGCGCTATGGACCGGAAGGCGAAACGGTTGGCTCGGATCTCTTCACAACCGAGCAACACGCCTTTAGCGGGCGGGCGCTCAAGCCCTATGCGCCAGTGCATGCCCGATGGGCAAGCGATGAGGCGGGCGATCATACCATTACCTGGATCAGACGGACGCGGCTGGATGGCGACGGGTGGGAGCTTTATCAAGTGCCTCTGGGGGAAGAGCTGGAGGCCTATGAAGTCGATATCATAAGCGGCGGCGATGTGGTGCGCACCATCGAGACGAGCACGCCAGAAGCCAGCTATAGCGCCACACAAAGACAGACCGATCTAGGCAGCGCAACGGCTGGCTATGAGGTGGCAATCTATCAAATCAGTCAAACAATAGGGCGCGGGGATGCGCTGAAGGTGGGGTGGGGGTGATTGTGCGTCTGGGCTTGGCAACTTTTAGCTAAAATGAAGGAGCACTGGCACACGCAATAAAAGGTGACCGGTAATCGAGACCGATAGGCGACATTCGACTGTTCTGGGGTGGCTCTGACGAGCTTGCCAAAAGCAGCTGTTCGCACGAGACGCAGCATTGGTCTCTCATTAAACCGCTTTAAGATGAAACAGCCTTGTCAGAGACAATGCGCTCCAGAGCGTTATATGCGTCCTGAGCAACATCGACCCTAAGATGGCATTTGGCTGAAGAAGTAACGTCAACGGGAGGGCTGATGTCTGCAAGCTTTAAGACCTGCCTGAGATGGGGGCCGGATAGAGGAATATAATCGAATTGCTCTCCAGAAAATCGATTATATATGCGGCCAATAAACCACTTGCTCCGCCTCTTTGCTTGTTTTGCTGAAAACAATCGAAAATGAAGAACCCCTAAGAGTTCCTGATCATCCAAGGGGGCGGCATCAGCAGCTTTGCTAAATGCTGAGAATGCAGGCGACATTCCCGCTGTTACCGCGTCTGAGAAACCCCGAGACGTCGCGCTCTGCTCTTCACTGATCCGAATGATCGGTTGCGTATTCATTGCACTGCCCAGAACCAATGAAATCCATATTCACCAAACAGCGAATAATACAACAATCAGGACAACCCATGGGATTAGTCCCAACCATCCTGCCATAGTCGCGTCACACAAATATCGGCTGTTTTTTGAGCTCTTGAAGCCAAGCCAATTATATCTCTTTTCTTCAGACGATATTGGTTCGACAGAAATGTAGCCAAATGACACAATGGGCAGCAGAATTCTCGCAGTTGAGTATCCAACGGCTTCAAGTAGAACATCATAAACAAACATAGGAACTCTCCTGCTTGCTGGGACGATACACCAATAGAGGTTATTTGAAAATGGTGCATCCGACTGGGATCAACAAACGGGGCCAACAGATTCGGTCCGAAGCAGTCCTCGGTCGTTCTATAGCCTGTTGTATAGCAGAACGCGCGATTGGACATTCGTTGACCGCCCAAGGACGGAGTTACAGAGTTCGACACAGCTATGTGTGAGTATGGAGATCAATGATGAAACTAGAAGAGTACTATAGACCTCGCTTGTCCGAGGCTGGCTACGATCTTTTGGCTGTTTTCAGCAGGTTTGAATACGCACTGAAGAAGGGCGGGTTTCGCCGAGAAAACTACCCTGACGCAGCCTGGCCAACATTTGCAAACCGTCTTCCCGATCCGTTTTTTCAAAAGATGCGAGAGGCTTCGGAAGCCCAAATCTTTTTTGAAGCGCCGCCAGATCATCTCGTAACCACGGCTGACGGGGGTGTAGCCTGGTCAGGAGCACCAATTACACCAAACGACGCGGCCAGCCTCTTTAAAAGCATCAAGACTGCACGCAACAACCTGTTTCATGGGGATAAGAAACACGACAACGACCGAGATACCCGGCTAATGAAAGCGGCATTGTTTGTGCTGAACGAAGCCTACCAAGAAGCGGAAGTAAATGAAGGGTTTGATAGTTTTGTAAGCGCCATGGAGTTTGGTCTTTAGCATATCGGCCCTATCCTGCCGTTCGATTGATCAGGGGGGGGGCTCCGACGCGTTTCCCGAAAGCTGCCGTAAAAGCTCAAAGCTACTTTAGTCGTTGGAGGTCCGTTGTAAGAAGACTACCCCTTGTTGATCGTCAGGGAGCCCCACTGACCCAAAATCCCCTATTTCCAAGCTAGTTTCAGAAAATGAGATATTAGATCGGTAAATGCTAAACATCGAAGAGCGATCATCACGAGGTCGATTGTTTCGCACCTCACATCTTTCGAAAGAAACATCACTCTTTTTTATTATAAACGCATCAAAGCAGAAATTGTCATAAAACTCTACTTCTACCAATTTCAAAGAAGATGTCTCTATCGCTCTAAATACGCCATATGAGCACTTGTAGATATCGCAGTTCTGAAATCGAACGAATTGGCTATTCTCAATTTCAAAACCATAGGTTCCACATCCGAAGATTTTGCAATTATCGACACATATTGAAGAGCAATGCTTGAAGTTTAACACAGCACCTTTACACTCCCCTCCCTTCGGCCAGTGACCAAGGGCTGTGCCTTCTATTGTGACACCATGGCAATCTTCAAAACTCATCGTAGTTGCATAGGTGGGTTCAACGGTTATACGAGCATCACTGCTTCCCTTAATTGTTAGATTGTTTACGCCTCTAAATACCAGTTCCTCTCCGTCGAACACCTCTCGAGCAAACACGTGATGATTATCAGGAACTTCAATCCCAGAAAGAGAAAAGCTCCTTCGAACGTAGATACTTGTATTTGAGCCTATGCAACTCAGGAACTCATCTGCCGAATAGACGTCTACTTTACGATGATCAATCGCTCCTACCTCTCGCCCTTCGAGCGACGAGATATGGGTGACTAGCTCAGAGAAGTTGGCCTGAAAGCAGTCTATGTACTGATACTGAGCAAACGAAATGCCATCAACACGAGTTTTCGGTATTTGGCATTCCTCAATTCTCACCGGCAATACAAACGTTTTTCCAGCAGGAACAAGCGCCAGCCTTGCTAGCGCTTGCCGAAATTCTGATTGTACATATCCGACTTTCTGCACAGAGATTTCAGAGAACAAAGGTAAAAAGTATTTTGATGTTCGGATAACATCGCGAAGCCGGTCTTCCCACAATTCCCCTGGCTTCAGTCCTTCAAGTTTGTACGGAGAAGGAGGTTTGTCCATCCACGGACTTAATCCTGCCTCGCGCAACCTTCGATACAAAGCTTGTGCTTGTAGCAAGTCTTCACTTGCGTATGATATAAAGCAAATTGGGTCTGTCATAGTATCCAATACAATATCAAATTATTAGAACTTGCAATTGCATTACGTCGCACATACTTCAAAAAATAACAACCAAAAGAGTTGCGGATATGCCGCCTCTAAAACTCGAAATAATCAGCTTTTTAATACCCAATTTGGACACGAAGCGAATTAGTGCGTCGCAGCATTTGTTAAAGCAGCTCTTTCAGCATAGAGATTGGAATTCGCTGCCCAAAGCCGGGATTCGCCAGAGATGACTTTCAAGAATCCTGCGTCCCCATTCCTAACATTCGATTAAAGCAGGACATATTGAAAAGATATGTGACGGAGTATGGTGGATGTGTTAGGCTGGAGCAGCTCAAAAGATAAAGAGAAAATCAATGGCGAGTATAATAAGCACTATTACTATTGCTGTTATTGGGGTTTTCCTGACTGCATGGTTTAATCACATTCATTGGTTAAACAAAAATAGAGAAGAAATAAGAATTAGAGAAACTATTGAAGCAACTTCTTTAGTTAGAGATATTGCAAATATCTTTGACAAAAGAATTGTTACTCAGAGGCTAATGCTGAGAAATATATTTTTGGAAAACAGGGAGGTTATGCTAGAAGAATACAAAAAATCTCTGAGAGAATATAGCGAAAGATATAACGAAGTTAGATTTAGACTGCGATATTTTTCAAGTTACAGTTATGTGATAGACTTTGAAAGAGAGCTAAACGACAAAATTGTTGAAAATTCATACGAAATTGAGCATATATTAAAGTACGGTAGACCAAAAAAACTAAAATTTTCAGAATTAAACGAGCAATTAAATATTATTTCAGTAAGAGTGTATGAGTACTGCGCGCTGTTAACTTCAGATATTTCTTCTGAAAATATTGGTGTCTTAAAAAAAATAAATGATTGGAAGGATCCAAATAACAAGTATATAAGTTCTTTGTTTTTAATTAAAAGACTTCTTTCTTTGTAAGACGAAGAGATGCAAGATAGTCCATTCTTTTGTGAACCCGGCTTGTCCACCAAGGATTGGAAGATTGGAATAATTGAAGAATTTCTTCTGGACTTGAAAATACATCGCGATCACTTACCGAGTAATATATATTGGGAGGCAACGGGTAGGGCAAAAGACTCGCAATAAAAGCACTTTGTTCAGGCGTGAGGTTGGAGGGGGCCGTATCAAATAGAAATTTTGAAGCTTTAATGATACCGTGCATGTTTGGCCCAAAATATGCAGAATTTATGTAAGCAAGTAGTATTTCCTCTTTTGAACGATGTAAATTTATAATAGCCGCAAAAATTATTTCGCGAATTTTTCGAGATACAGTTCTTTCCCTTCGTCCTGTGCAGGTTCTAACCAATAGTTGCTCTATGGTGCTGGTTCCGCCGAATTTTCCATAAGTAATGTATCGTTTTAGGCCTCGAGGTAGAGAGCGTAGTTCAAATCCTAGATGCAGAAAATACCGCCGATCTTCGAGAAGAAGGATATCATGGATTTGTTCTGGTATGATTTTATCTTCTTCGGAAAGAAAAAAAGAAGAATCTACAGAATAATATTGATCAATCCAATTTAATAGTTCATCAAGGTCAACATTAAGACGAATCAGTAACTTTTTAAGGCTTAAATTATTTCGCGTTTTGGTCATTTTTCAAAATCAAACTTCGTTAAATATTCTACACCTGTCAAAGAACATTAGGCTTATCAAAACCACCCTTCCTAATTGTTTCCCTTGAAGGTATTCATGATATCACGCAAATCTTATGTTGTTGCACATATTTGAGCAAACACTATTGAGCTCTGTTGTAAAAAAGTCGCAAGGAATTTCATTAAAACACGTTGGGCGAAATGGTCCCGAAAAACAAGACAAAGCACAAACGTCGGCTATGAAATGATGTTGGTTTTGACATTAGCGGTAGCACAATTAGGAAACAAATTTACCATTTGAGGCCAAGTAAATTTGCAACAGAGTCCGATTGGCCGCTTCCGCCTGCGGCATTAGAGATCTCGCACCAGCGTAAGATAATCGCTTTCCGCCCCTTTTGCAAAACAACCTTCTGAAGGCTCGAATTTCTACTCATATCGAAAGCTCGCATGCAGTCAGATCGTGATCTCTCTTAACTCTCACTTTTCAACCACCACAATCCATCCCTTACCCTCGTGTTGATCGAAACCAACTGAGGGTCTTTTCATGTCGGCTACAGCGCTCTTGGCTTTGCCCTATATTGCAGCCAATCAGAATCAGAAACACGTGACCCATAATGAAGCCTTGCGGATGTTGGATGCGCTTGTGCAGCTATCCGTATTGGATCGCGATTTGACAGCGCCACCCGATACGCCAAGCGATGGCGCGCGTTATATCGTGGCTGATGGGGCAACTGATGCATGGGCCGGATGGGATGGCAGCGTTGCCGCTTATCAAGATGGGGCGTGGGTTGAATTTGTGCCTTTGCCGGGGTGGCTGGCCTGGGTATCCGATGAAAGCAAACTCCTTTGCTATGATGGGGCTGACTGGGTTGATTTCCTTTCTGCTGGCCTTGGTACGGCTTTGGGGAACGGCTCTTTTGACAAGATCGGGGTGAACGCCTCGGCAGACGCAACCAACCGCCTAGCGCTTTCCTCGGCGGCTAGTCTTTTCAATCACGCTGGAAACGGCCATCAAATCAAGGTCAATAAAGCGGCGGGGGCTGACACAAACAGCCTGTTGTTCCAAACCAATTGGTCTGGCCGCGCTGAAATGGGCTGCGCGGGCAATGATGATTGGTCCATCAAAGTGAGCGCGGACGGGACAAGCTGGCTTACGGCTCTTTCTATCGATAGCGCAACCGGCCTTTTGAAAGGCCTTAATTGGGTTGGTGATGTTGTCGACGGTGGGCTAGGGGCTGTCATTGAAAGCGGAAGTAACGCAAACGGAACCTATGTTCGTTTTGCTGATGGATTGCAAATCTGCACGTCTTTGGTGACGTCCAGTGACAGCACTTATGTCATTTGGACCTATCCGGCTGAATTCTATGGTGCGGCTGAAAATGTGATGATGACAGCGCGGGGCTTGACGCCTTATCACGCGCAGCCCAACGGCTCGGGCTCAACGGCAACCATTGCCGTGAATTGTTGGGATCTGAGTGGCACGCGCGTTGAAACTGACATTACCGTTTTTGCAATTGGGCGTTGGAAATAGAGGCTATCATGCAAATCAATCTCATCCCACAAAGGCGCGATGATGCGCTTGAATTGTCTTTTGCCGATGATGTGTTGACCATCAACGAGGATGCTCTGGACTTGTCGAGCATTCCAGCCGGGGCAACCTTGCCGATCGATGCGGTGGATTGTAAATGGCTGACCTCGGATATCGAGCGCGACGCGGACGGGGTGCTTTCCCTCTCTCTCATTTTGCCGCTTGGCTTCATTCCCGACCCGACAACAGACGAAGCAAAAGCGGTGCTCTATCCCGATCCTTTGGAGGTGACCGAAGAGGGCGCAATCACATTACCAAGCTATGAAGCAACGGGGGCAACAGATGACAATAACGGTTGATCTAAGCCAGCTTGTCACGGCTGAAACCAAGGCCAGCACGGCGCTTGAAGCGGCAAAGGCCAAAGCCCTTGCCACGGTGACCGACCAAATCAGCGCCGCGCGGGGCGTGCTGATGACTGACTTGATTGGTCAAGAGATGATCTATCTGGCCAAAGAGCAAGAGGCGAAAGACTGGCAGGCCTCGGAGTCGCCAGACCTTGCCGATTTTCCGCTTATGTTTGCTGAGGTGGGCATAACCGCCAGCACGGCGGATGAGCTGGCCACGGTTTGGCTCACGATGGCCAACCAATGGCGACAAACGGCGGCAAGCCTTGAAGCGATCCGGCTTAAATCAAAAAGCGATATCAAAAGCGCGGCGAGCGCTGAAGCGGTGCAAAGTGTGGTTGATGCCATCGAGTGGCCTGCTTAAGCGAGCCTGAGAAATCAACCAAGCCAAACCGGCCTTTACCCTCGGATTGATCAAATTCAACCGAGGGTATTTTTATGTCTAAAAAGGAAATCAAGGCCATCCAGAAGGCACTCAAGGCAAAGGGCTTTTATAGCGGTGCAATCGACGGATTGTGCGGGCGGCTGACCAACCGGGCAATCATCGCTTTTAAGAAGTCAATTGGCTATCGGGCGCGCGCTTATGTGGGGCCGCTCACAAAAGCCGCTCTGTTTGACGGGCGCGTCGACATGGTGACTGCAGGCCGGACCAAACGAGAAAAGGCCATTGCGGCGCTGGATGAACCAAAGTGGCTTCAGGTGGCGCGATCCTATCTGGGCTTGCGCGAATATAAGGGCAACCGGCATAACCCGAAAATTCTGGAATGGTGGCTTAAAATCCGTATGCCGTTCACCGATGATGAGACGCCATGGTGTGCGGGCTTTGTTGGCGGGGTGCTGGAAGAATGCGGGATCCGCTCGACCAGATCGGCGGGCGCTCGCTCTTACCTCTGGCAGAATTGGGGCTTGCGGCTGAGTGGGCCTTGTGTGGGCGCTGTGGTGGTGTTCTGGCGGGGAAGCAAGACAGGCTCAAAGGGGCATGTTGGCTTTGTGGTCGGACGTGATCAGCATGGCAATCTGATGGTGATCGGCGGCAACCAGGGGGACGCGGTGACAATCCGGCCATTCTCGACAGACCGCGTCTTGTCCTATCATTGGCCTGAAGATGATATCCCATATAGTGGGGGCGGCTTTGATAGCTTGCCGCTTGTCAACTCGGATGGAACGCTTTCAACCAACGAAGCGTAAGAAGATATCAACGGGGCGGGAAGCCGTGAGACTCTTTGTGGGAAGGTTTTTACAACTCACAAAAGGAGCAAGTTTCATGACTTCCCGACTTTCATTTTTTCCAGCCCTTGCCATTGGCCTTGCCTTGGCTTGCATGTGCGCGGCACCGGCCAGCGCGGCAACTATCGACTTTTCCCCTCTCACCTCCCTTGCAAATGATGTCATGCAGACTGTTGTCAGCCTGTTGGCCTCTGTGATCGTCGGCGGGGCTGCGTGGGCGGCAAAACGCTGGTTTGGCCTACAGGTGGACGCCAAACAGCGCGAAAGCCTGCACGGGGCCATTGAGCGCGGTATAAGCAGCGCCCTTGATGCCGCTCTTAAAAGGCTGGATGGCAAAACCACCCTTGAAATTGACAATGAGGTGATCGCGCAAGTCGCAAACTATGTGGTCAAGCTGAGCCCTGACGCGGTGAAATACTTCAAGCTGACACCGGACAAGCTGGCCGATCTGATCACGGCGAAACTCGGTGAGCGTTTCTTGCTCGATGCGGACATTGTCGCGCAGCCAAGCGCATAATCAGGGAGGGCTGGCGGCATGTGGGAATGGATCATAGGCGCGTTGCTTGGCTTTCTGGGTGAGCTTTTGCGCTCACTCTATGCCGACTATACCGCCAGCCAATCCAACGAAGAGATTGGCCAGCTCAAAGAGCAAAAGGCCAATCTTGAAAAGCAACTCATTATCAGCAAACAGGCGCAAGCCATAAGGGACAAGGTGAATGCGGAAACTGACCTTAACGTTCTTATTGACGGGCTTTAGCCTGTTGCTGGCGGGCTGTGCTTCGCAGACCATCACGATAGACAGCCTGTGCGAAGCAAAGGCCGTGCCTGTCTCGCCAGAAATCAAGGAGCAATTGCGCGCCTGGCTAACGCCTGAAGGCAAACTCAAAGCCGATGCACCCAAGGGCGCGGCGGCATTCCTTAAAAGCCTGCGGGCGAATAATGACCTTATCAAAAGCAATTGCAGCAAAGGGGCAGGTGATGACGACCGAGATTAAAGATTTGGTCTATATCGGGGGAATCGTTGTGGCCGTTGCGGGCTCTCACTTCATGCTACGCGCCCGCGTCATGGTTCTGGAAGAACGCATCAAGGGCTATTCCGAGGCCATGAAACGCATTTTCGAAAGCCTGAGCCGCATCGAGGAAAAGCTAGACGGAAAAGCGGATAAGTGAGGGAGGTAGGTGCAAAAAAGGTGTGCCGACTTTTGTGCGGAAGATATGCGCGGTCTGTTCTTCCCGTTCCGCTTTTTCCGGTAACTTACTCTATTGAATTATCAGAGAAATTTTGGCTGGGGATCCTGGACTCGAACCAGGACCGACGGAGTCAGAGTCCGCTGTTCTACCATTAAACTAATCCCCAGTACAATCAATGGCTTGCGCCAAAGCTTTAAAGAAGCGGTAGAACGTTGTTTTCAAACGTTGTGCGGGGTTTCTATCCCCCTCGTGGGCGGGCGTCAAGAGGGGTTTTTGAAAAAGATGTGACAGTGGACTGTTTTTGCTTTTTTCCCACAGGAGCTTCTATCTTGCCTCCAGCAAATAGGGCCAACGGCAAAATCATCACCACCCGTAAAAAGCGCAGGGAATGCGCAATAAGAGCGATTTGTGAAATGCAATTCGTGGCTTGCCCTTTGGCTTCAGACTGCTAGACTAGAGGGGACAACATAATTGAATCACAAGCTGCGCGCCGTGACTTGTCCTCATGATTGCAGCGCAGCAGGAGACAGATATTGGCACAAGATGGTGGCGAGCCCCCAAACGGGGGTCGTGCATCTGCTGGCCTTAGACGTGTGCATAGAGGGAAGAGTGGATCTGAACGCAACAGATCCGCATCAGCCGGGGAAAAAAACACGGTACCTGTCGGTATAGCTGGTGACGGGCCTGAGACATCAGGCAAAGCCCGTTCATCGCATAATACTGAGCAACAGGAGCACTCTGCTCATAGACAGGCAGAGGGCTCCAATGGTCAGCAGCAAAAGCGAAAAAGGCGTCGCTCACGCTCCCGCAAGAAAAGAGACAATGCTTCGGGAGCAGTGGGGGCGCAGGAGCGCCAGAATACGCAGCCAGTGGCAAAACACTCTCATGGAACGGATGAAACCCGTTCCATGCAAGGGGAAACTGCGCCTGGAGTTTCATCTGATAAAGGGAATGCTTCAGGTAAGCAGACCGGTCGTTCGCAATCCGATGGGGATCAGGGCGAAAGCGGTCAGGTCCAATCGTCCGGTCAACCCAATCAGGGACGTAAATCCTCTCGGCGCAGAAAGCGTGGAGGCCGTGGGCATGATGCCGTAAGGGCTCCCAATATGGCGGCGCAGCGCAGCGAGGCACATTCCAGTGCGGTTCCTGTTCATGGCAACAAGGCGACAGGCCAGCCTTCTGGCGTCAACAAGGCCGATGGGGCAAAGAAAGACGGCAGTGGGTCAAAAGCTGCAAGTGCTGTGCCTCGCCCAGCGCCGAAATCCCAAACAAGACCGCAGCCGTCGACGCATGTTCGCGCGCACCTTGCCTCTGGTGGTGAGCCTTATGCCGCTTTGGATCTTGGAACCAACAACTGCCGTTTGCTCGTAGCCGAACCTTATGGCCAAAGCTTTCGCGTTGTGGACGCCTTCTCGCGCATCGTGCGCCTCGGGGAAGGTCTGTCCCAATCCGGCCGTCTGAGCGAAGATGCGCAGGACAGGGCCATCGCAGCCTTGAAGGTGTGTCAATCCAAACTCAACTACCGATCTGTCAAGCGCTTCCGTCTGATAGCGACAGAAGCTTGTCGGCGGGCGACGAACGGAGGAGCCTTCCTTAATCGTGTCCACCGTGAAACGGGGTTGCGGTTGGAGATTGTGGATCGGGAAACAGAGGCGCGTCTGGCTGTTTCCGGCTGCGCATCACTGGTCCATCCCGAAGCCGATGGCGTTGTGCTGTTTGATATCGGAGGAGGATCGTCTGAAATCGTCTGGTTGGATCTAGATCCGCTTTCAGAAGAGGGCACCGTGCATCCTGGCGAAAAGCGCAATCGACAGACGCGCCGCGCCATGCGGCATCTGTCTGAGCGCATACGCTGCTGGGCTTCGCTTCAGGTTGGCGTTGTCACCCTGTCGGAGAAACATGGCGGCAAGGTCGTTACCCGCGCCCATTTTGAAACCATGGTGGAAGAAGTGCGCGGCATGCTGGGTGATTTCGAAGAGCGTGATGCTCTTGCGAAGGCCATCGAGACCAAGCATATCCATATGCTCGGCACTTCGGGCACGGTAACTACGCTTGCCGGCGTGCATCTGGGGCTCGAGCGCTATGATCGCAGGCAGGTTGACGGCACTTGGCTGACAGCAACCGAATTGCGGGATATGATTGGGCGCGTACTTGATATGAATTTTCAGGAGCGGATGAATAACCCGTGCATTGGTGCCGATCGGGCCGATCTGGTGTTGGCAGGCTGCGCCATTCTTGAAGCCTTTCATAGGGAATGGCCCTGCTCGCAACTGCGTGTTGCAGACAGGGGCTTGCGCGAAGGTATTCTGATGGAAATGATGATTGATGATGGCGTCTGGAATCCGCAGTCCAATCAGGCTAGCAAGAAGACATCGGGCAAGAAAAAACGTTCACGCCGCCGGGGCGGCCGTGGCCATCGCGGCGGTCATGGGCGCGCCAAAGCTACGTGAATGCCTTTTTCTGACGACCATAAGCGCCTATATGGGTGCAAGACATAACAGGACGAAACGAATTGAAGCGGCCTCTGGACCCATCCAGATCTGCCGCCTTTTCGAAGAACGCAACAATCGGAGCCTTGACGATGGCTAAAAAATCCGGCGGTGGAGAAGGGCGTGACAGCCGCGGCCACCGCGTTGAGAAGGTAAGGGTTAAATCTGCTCGTGGTCGCAAGAGTTCGTCAACGCGCTGGTTGCAGCGTCAGTTGAACGACCCCTATGTGCAGCGCGCCAAGCTGGAAGGTTTCCGGTCGCGCTCAACTTTCAAATTGATCGAAATGGATGACCGCTTCCAGTTTCTGAAACCGGGCATGCGGGTGGTGGACCTTGGCTGTGCACCGGGTGGCTGGTGCGACATTGCTGCGCGTCGGGTGCAGTCCAACAGCGACAACCCGCTGGTGGTTGGTATCGACTATCTGGGTATGGATCCCTTGCCGGGTGTGACAGTGTTGCTCAAGGACTTTCTGGATGATGACGCTCCGCAGATGCTGATGGATGCGCTGGGTGGGCACAAGCCTGATATTGTCCTTTCTGATATGGCTGCACCAACGACCGGCCACCAGCAGACGGACCATCTACGCACCGTGCATCTGTTTGAAGTTGCAGCCCTATTTGCCAAGGAAAACCTTCGGCCAGGAGGCGTGTTCCTTTCCAAGGTGTTTAAGGGCGGCACCGAGCATGAAATGCTTGCAGAGCTGAAGAAGGACTATCAGTCCATCGCTCATATCAAGCCACCGGCAAGCCGCAAGGAAAGCCCTGAAATGTATGTGTTCGCCAAGGGCTTTCGTGGTCAATCCGCACAGGATGACGAGGACTAGGGCGCCCATGGATGTGGAGATCAAGCCGTTTGCAAAGGAGAAAGGTGATGCATTCCGTACCTTTCTCAAGCAATGCTGGCTTGATACCTACATCAGTGAAGTGGGACGTAGCGCGACAGACGGGCTGATCCGCAGCATGCTGGGAGATGGTGTTCACTCGCTTGTACCCGGACGGGATGAAAAGGCCTATCTTGCCTATACCGGAGCCCGGCTCGTTGGCTCCATCATCTGTGCCCATCGGCATCATTTTCTCTATGTCTGGGGGCTCTATGTGGCTGAAGACATGCAAAGGCGCGGCTTGGGCTGCGGCCTGCTTGATCGCGCCATGATGGGGCTTCACGTTGATACGATTGTCGAAGTGAGCGTGTTGCAGGCGAGCAAAAAGGCGAGAGACTTCTACGACAAGCTTGGTTTTCGTCAGGTGGGTGAAGAGCGCTATGATATGGGAGCGGGCAATCCCGTTCCGTCATTCATTCTACAAGCCCCAGTCGCGCATATCAGGAACCTTGTTGACCGCTAAGGGGCCTCTGGTTTGCAAGTATATGGCGAGGAAAATGAGATTTTTCACTTTTTGAGTGATCCGGTTTCAACGCGGTTGCGTAAGGATAGCATAAGAAAAGTGAACCCAGACTTATAGCTCCGCTTCCCTGTGCTCTCTGTGTCCCCCACACTCCTGAGATCATGGAGGAAGGGGAGCGTATATTTTGAGACCTTTCGACACAGTCCTGCCAGATCAAATTCAGTATTGCGATAATTTCATGTATTTTTACGCATCAGTGGTGCATCTGGCCGGAGGCATTGCTAAAAATGGATACCCGGCGCACGAACCACACGGTGCATTGTGACTTTTTACACCGACGTGCGACCTTTGAAAATCTTGACCGAGATGAGGACCACACCATGAATAAGAATTGGCCCGATAATCACCCCTCTGTTGCGTTCGGCAAAGTCGGCGTCCTGCTTGTAAATCTCGGCACACCCGATGGCACTGATTACAAATCAATGCGTCGATATCTCAAGGAATTTCTCTCCGATCAGCGCGTGATTGAGGAACCAAGATGGAAATGGTGGCCTATTTTGAATGGCATCATTCTGCAGACACGACCGCAAAAGTCGGGCAAGGCTTATGCTTCCATCTGGAACAATGAGAAGAATGAGGGACCATTGCTGACCATCACGCGTAGCCAGAGTGAAAAGTTGGCCGAGCGTTTTGCAGCCTTGACTTTGGCCCGTCCCGTGGAAGTGGATTACGCTATGCGTTATGGCAACCCTTCGATCAAATCAAAGATCACGGCGCTGGCCGAGAAGGGGTGCGAGCGCCTGCTTGTTCTGCCGCTTTATCCGCAATATGCCGCAGCAACGACAGCCACGGTCAATGACGTGGTGTTTGATGTGCTCAAGGAAATGCGCTGGCAACCGGCCCTGCGCACTTTGCCGCCCTATCACGACAACCCCGCCTATATCGAAGCGTTGGCGACCTCGCTCAAGAACAGCCTGTCAAAGCTCGATTTCGAGCCGGAGGTTATTCTGGCTTCCTATCATGGCATTCCACAGCGTTATTTTGACAATGGCGATCCATACCATTGTCATTGCATGAAGACTTCCCGCCTTGTGCGCGAAGCTTTGGGATGGTCCAAGGACTATATGCGCACCACGTTCCAGTCCCGCTTCGGACCGGAGGAGTGGTTGCAGCCTTACACGGACAAGACCGTCGAAAGCCTCGCCCAGTCCGGTGTCAAGCGCATTGCCATCTTCAATCCTGGCTTTTCTGCCGATTGTCTTGAAACACTCGAAGAGATCGATGGCGAAAATCGCGAGATCTTCATGGAGCATGGTGGCGAGCAATTTGCCCATCTGCCGTGCCTGAATGACAGCGAAGAAGGCATGGACATGTTGGCAAGTCTGACGATCAACGAACTTCAGGGCTGGGTTTGAGTTTGCAGGTGGCAAAAGGCGGATAAGTCGAACGGCTTTTATGATGCGTTTGTAGTTTCTGCCTTTCAGCTATATTTGGTCTCAGACTGACAAACAGCAATAATCCGGGCTTTTCCGAAGGTCAGTTCAGGGGGCGGAAAGGCTCACTTTCCGCCTGACCTATTGAACCTATCATCGCTGTGATAAGGGTTGGTACTGTTTATCCATAACAACCAAAGGTAGAGTTATGGAGCAGACAACAAACCTAGCCTTGCCCTATATCGTGGGCAATCAGAACCAGAAGCACATCACCCACAACGAAGCTCTGCGGATGCTGGATGCGCTCGTGCAGCTCTCTGTCGCTGATCGGGATCTCTCGGCACCGCCAGATGCGCCCACCAATGGTGTACGCTATATCGTAGCGGATGGTGCCAGTGATGCATGGACCGGATGGGAGGGCAGCATCGCAGCCTATCTGGATGGGGCGTGGGCCGAACTGCAACCGCTGGCTGGCTGGCTGGCATGGCTCGAGGATGAGAACAGACTGCTCTGCTTTGACGGAGCGTCTTGGTCCGATTTCATCTCTGCTGGCTTAGGCAGTGCCTTGACGAACGGATCTTTCGACAAAATAGGGGTCAACGCCACCGCAGATGCGACAAACAGGCTTGCGCTTTCAGCAGGCGCCAGCCTGTTCAACCATGCTGGAAATGGTCATCAGATCAAGGTCAACAAGGCGGCTGCCAGCGATACAAACAGTTTGCTGTTCCAGACCAACTGGTCCGGACGCGCAGAAATGGGCTGTGCGGGCGATGATGACTGGTCCGTCAAGGTCAGTGCCGATGGCAGCAACTGGACAACGGCATTGCAGGTTGATGCAAGCAACGGGCTGCTGGCTGCTGCCAATTGGGTCGGCAACGTCTCCAATGGAGGGCTGGGGGCGGTCCTTGAAAGCGGTAGCAACGCGAACGGAACCTATGTGCGCTTTGCTGATGGCCTGCAGATTTGCACGTCGCTGGTCACGTCAAGCGATAGCACCTTTATCATCTGGACCTATCCGGCTGAATTTTCAGGCGCTGCGGAAAATGTCATGATGACGGCGCGCGGTCTTACACCCTATCATGCCCAGCCTAACGGATCCGGGTCTGCCTCAACCATTGCGGTGAATTGCTGGGACCTCAATGGCAGTCGCGCCGAAACTGACATCACGGTTTTTGCAATCGGGCGCTGGAGGTAAGGAGCCACCATGAAAATCAACCTTGTACCACAAAGACGCGATGATACGCTGGTCTTGCAATGCGCGGGGGAAGAGCTGACCCTCAATGGGCAGGCTCTGGACCTGTCGATCATTCCTGCGGGCGGAAATCTCCCACTTGATACAGTGGGGTGCGAATGGCTCGCTTCTGATATCACGCGGAATGGAGAAGGCGATCTGGCACTCTCACTCATCCTGCCTCATGGCTATATTGCCGATCCAACCACGCAAGCGGCAAAAGCGGTGCTCTATCCCTCTGCGATCAACGTGACAGAAGAGGGGCCGATCTCACTACCAAGTTATGAGGCGACCGCCTCCTAGCTTTGCTGTGTTCCCCGAACCGACAAAAGAAAAGGCCATCCCGGGCGGAACAATCCGGGGTGGCCTATATATTCTTGCTGCTGAGAGTTGGTGTCAAACGGCTTTGGTTGGCAAAGAGGTTTGAAGTCCGTGATCCACCATCACCTGCCATGCCTCTTCCGGGGTGTCGACTATGATGAAATGCGCGACATCCTTGGGAGAGATCGTACCATGTTCAATCAGGATGTCGAAATTGATGAGGTTTTCCCAGAACCCCTTGCCCAGCAGAATAATGGGCATGCCAGAGGCCTTGCCTGTCTGCTTGAGAGTCAGGATATCAAATAGCTCGTCGAGCGTGCCAAAGCCGCCGGGGAAGGCCACCAGAGCATTGGCCCGCATGGCAAAATGCATCTTTCGCAGGGCAAAATACTGGAACTGGAAGCTAAGACCCGGCGTGACATAGGGGTTGATATGCTGCTCGTGAGGCAACACGATGTTAAGGCCAATATTCTTGGCGCCAGCTTCATGAGCGCCGCGGTTGGCTGCTTCCATGATGCCGGGGCCGCCGCCGGTGCAGATCACGTTATGATGCGTGCCATTGGTCGGATTAAGCGCGCCACCGCGCTCGGAAACGATGCGGCCCAGTTCCTGCGCCTGCTGATAGTAGGGATGATCCTCTTTGAATCGGGCGCTGCCAAACACTACCACAGTTGACAAGATGCCATGATCCCGCATGCCAAGGTCGGCCTTGGTGAATTCGAGTTCGAGACGTGCCCCGCGCAATTCTTCGCGGCGAAGGAAGTTGACGTCTTCATAGGCGAGCAGGTCATTGGTATTGGTTTGGTCATGTTGAGGTGAATTTGATTGCATAGGTAACAGTCACTTCTCTGGTCGTTGCCAAATGGATGAAAACGGGCGGCGTCTTCTACTTTATAGATAGAACAAGTTGACGCGTTTTTAAGGGAATATGATATAATTATTTCAATGAGATGTTGCGTTCCGTCACCAGCGTGAAAGGATGACAGGCGAGGGGAAAGAACAAACGACAAAGCAAACCTTTTTAAGTCCAAGATCAAAAGGTCGCTCATCAAACGACCGGGAGGAAGTGCGAAAATGGATGTAAGGCTCAAATTCTGTGGTGCTGCGGGCATTGTCACCGGCTCATGCTATCTTGTGCAGACGGCGGGACACAAGTTTCTGGTCGATTGCGGCATGTTTCAGGGCACAAAAACCGTCCGGTCTCTCAATTATGACGGCTTCCCCTTCGATCCGGCAGAAATCGACTTTGTGTTGCTAACCCACGCCCATATCGATCATTCCGGCTTGCTGCCCAAGCTCTATAAGCAAGGGTTCAATGGCCCCACCTACATGACCGAGCCGACCAAAGACCTGTTGGCCGCCATGCTGCCTGACAGTGGCCATATCCAGGAAATGGATGTGATGAACCTTAATCGCCGCAATGCGCGGCGTGGCAAGCCGCAGATCGAGCCCATCTATACGCAGGAGGATGCGCAGGCCTGTCAGGACTATTTCGAGCCCGTGCCCTTTGAGGAATGGATGACGATCGAAGGCATCCGGGCCAAATTCTGGAATGCGGGCCATATTCTGGGGTCTTCATCCATCGCATTGGAAATTCCGTCTGATGATCCTGATGAGAAAAACCTGCGTTTGCTCTTCTCTGGCGATCTGGGGCCTGATCACAAGCTGTTCTATCCCGATCCGGCCGCGTCGAGCGATTATGACTATGTGATTTCCGAGAGCACCTATGGCGGGCGCAATCGCCCGGATGTCACGCCGGACGAAAAGCGCCAGACTTTGCTGGAAGAGATCCAACTCGGCCTTAAGGATAATGGACTGTTGCTGATCCCGTCCTTCGCCGTTGAGCGCACACAAGAGCTGCTCGCCGATATTCTCATTCTGCAGCATACCGGGCAATTGCATGATGTGCCGGTGTTCCTTGATAGCCCACTGGCGATCAAGGCAACGGAGGTGTTCGTCAAGCATGCCGGTGATCTGGAAGATATCGAGAATTTCGTCGATAAACTCGATACATCGCGCATTCATTTCACCCAGAGCGTGGAAGAGAGCAAAGGGCTCAATCGCATCAAGTCCGGTGCGATCATCATGGCTGGCAGCGGTATGTGCGATGCCGGGCGCATCCGCCACCATATCAAGAACCATATGTGGCGCACCAACACCACGTTGCTGCTGGTTGGCTTTCAGGCCGAAGGCTCCCTCGGACGCTTGCTGAGCAACGGGGCCACAAAGGTTCGCATTCAGGGTGAGGAAATCCGCATCCGAGGAAAGGTCCGTCAGCTGGAAACCTATTCCGGCCACGCCGATGGCGATGAACTGATCGAGTGGATTTTGGAGCGCCAACCCATCCGCCACGGTCTGTTCCTGTGTCATGGCGAACAACAGGCCTCAGAGGCTCTTAAAGCCGATTTGATCGCCAAAGGCCTGCCGGAGAAGATGATCACCGTGCCTGCCATTGATGATGAAGTGAACCTGAAGGTCGAAGGCGTGGCCGAATATGCGCCGAACATCAAGCATCGTGTCCAACAGTGTGACGTCTGTGGCTGGGACGCCCATAACGAGTTTGCCGAGCTTCAGATTGATCTTAAGGAAGCCTTCGACAAGCTTGCCGATGAAAAGGCCCGCAGGGCCTTGGCGCGCCGCATCAAGCGGGCACTGGAAGCTGCTGAATAGAGTGGTATGACAATTGATCCGGCTTTCAGCACTCGAAAGCCGGATTTTTCTATTGGTGGCCCGCTTAGAGCTTGCTTTCGACATAAGCCAGAAGCTGGGAAAAGTCCGTAAAGCTAAAGGCATGGGGGAGCTCATCCAGAGGTGTCTGGCGATAGCCATCAGCGTAAAGCGCGCAGTCAACACCGGCGGCTGCGGCCGTAGCGGCATCCACTTCGCTGTCACCGACAAACAGGCAGTCTTTCAGATCAAAGCCTTCATAGCTGACCCAGAGAGGTTCGGGGGACGGTTTGCGCTGAGGTAGCGTGTCGCCGCCAATGACCTTTGTAAAGAATGCCTCAAACCCGAGATCCATTAAAATGATGCGGGTTGGCGCTTCGGGTTTGTTGGTGCAAAGCCCAAGCACCAGGCCCTTGGCCTTGAGGCTCTCAAGGCAAGAGGTGACTCCCGGAAAAGGCTGGGTATTTTTGTCTTCGAGCACCAGATCATAGGTGGAAAGATATTCGCCAATGATGGCCTCACGATTGCTTTCGTTAAAGGTAAGGTCGGCAGCTCTGCAGATTTTCTCCACCAATACCGGAATGCCGTTGCCAACAAATGAGCGCACTTGTGTCAACTCCAGAGGCGCGCAGTCATGCGCTGCCAGCAGTCTGTTGGCTGTGTCATGCAGATCTGGCACACTATCGACCAGAGTGCCGTCCAAATCGAATACAATCGCTTTCATACTGGTTTATTCCTTATTTTCGGGTTGGCTCCCCGGCTCGTTTGGCAAGCCCTGTTATGGGATAAAGAGACTTTCCCCCTGTTGCAATGCCAAGGTGTAAATCATACGCGAATGAGCCCATCAAATGGTGCATAGGAGCCATTTTGCTCTTCCTTTTCTGGAGGATGGAGCGATTCCCGGCTGAAGGGCTGACTATCTGTGCAATTTGTTATCATAGTGACATCAAATCGGTTGCTTGTAGGTGCATCGGCATCGGCATCGGCAAGGAAATTCCCATGCGTGACTTTACAATCATCGGGGCTCAGGTTTATCTGCCAGACCAGATCGTGGAGACCTCGCTCACTGTTGCAGATGGGGTCATCTCCGAGATTGGAGGCCCTGTAAAGGGAGAAGAGATCGACGGCACAGGACGTATTCTTGCTCCCGCATTGATTGATGTGCATGGCGATGCCTTTGAGCGACAATTGATGCCGCGCCCCAATGTCTTTTTCCCCATGGAAGCTGCCATCTTGGAAACCGACAGACAACTGGCTGCGAATGGCATCGCGACCGCCTATCACGCCCTTTCTATCAGTTGGGAGCCGGGGTTACGCAGTGTTGACCGTGCCCGGGAAATGATCGCGGCGCTCCATCTCTGGGCGAACAGGCTTACGGTTGAAAACCGGGTTCAATTGCGTTGGGAAACCTTCTGCCTTGAAGGCATGGATTTGCTCAAGGACGCTCTGGAAGGGCCTCTCACGCCGTCTCTGGCTTTCAATGACCATACGTCTATGGCGATGCTCCACCCCGATGTTCCCCAACAACACCGCCCATTTGAGCATTCCTTGCAGTTCCGCGTTGCGGATGCATCAAGTCCGCTATTTCTTGCCAAAATGGCTACCCGCGCCGAGCGGTCGGGGCTTTCTGCTGAAGAGTATGTGGATTTGATCAAGGATCGTTGGCAGATGCGCCCGAGGGTAAAAGAGGCCATCGCGGAAGTCGGGCAATTGGGGCGCGAGAAAAATGTCCCGATGCTCAGCCACGATGATACGCAGGATGAAACGCGAGATTTCTATCGCCGTCACGGCGCCACGATTTCCGAATTCCCGATGACCGTAGCTGTTGCCGCTGTCGCTCAGGAACGCAGCGATATGGTCATTTTCGGTGCGCCAAATGTTGTGCGCGGTGGCAGCCATCTGGGGGATTCCCCCAATGCGGCAGATATGGTGAAAGCCGGTTTATGCGATATTCTGGCTTCTGACTATTATTATCCGGCGATGCTCGCGGCTATCGCGCGCATGGATGCGGATAATCTCGCTGATCGCCAGACTCTTTGGAAGCTGGTTTCAACCAACCCTGCCAAGGCCATGAAACTGGACGACCGGGGTGAAATCAAGGTCGGCAAGCGCGCTGATCTTGTGCTGGTGGGGTGGCCAAAAGGCCATATGCCGGCCATTCGTCACACCTGGGTTGCCGGTCGCACGGCTTATTGCGCCCTGCCTAGAGGCTAAAGCGAAGAGGCGAGAGGGAGGAGACCTCTTCGGCTCTTTGGACCACATTCAGGGCCCGAGAGGGAAGGGCAACCTGATGTACAGCGCTTCAGCGCGAGCGACCGACCTCTTGGTTTCCTTTTGGTAAATTCGGCGGGATGACAATTCGGGTGTGGTGTTATTGATCGCGCCGTTCAACGAGATCGGGGTCCGCAGTAATAGGGCGGTAGATTTCCACCCGGTCTCCATCCTCGAGCACTTTTCCGAGCTTGGCTATGCGTCCGAAAATCCCAACTTTCTGTGTTTCTAGGTCAATATCGGGAAACTGGTCCAGAAGCCCGGACCTGTGAATGGCTTCCTCTATGGTGCAGCCGTCGGGCATTTCCATCTTCAGCCAAACCTTATGGGTCGGAGTGACATAGGCAACGCCGATATTCATGATGCAGTCTCCTATATCGTGATCTGTTTGCCCACGGGCTCGATCGGGTCGTCATCCATTTGTCGTGCTTTTTCAAACTGATTATCGATCATCCGCTTGCCGACAATAATGAGGCTGAGCATGATGAACCCCCCCGGTGGTAGAATGAGAATGAGAAATCCAGAATAGTCTGGGATGACAGTCATCTCCAAAAAGCTGAAACTTGGCCCCAGTAACAGGGATGCTCCAGCAAAGAGGGTGCCTGAGCCTAGAATTTCGCGCACGGCACCAAGTAGGATGAGTGCAAAGGTGAAGCCGACTCCCATCATCAATCCATCGAGCACTGACGGTAAGACGCGAGCCTTGGAGGCAAAGCTTTCCGCCCGCCCCAGAATGGCGCAGTTGGTCACGATCAGCGGAATGAACAGGCCGAGAATCTTGTAGAGATTATGTAGATAGGCATTCATGAACAGATCAACGATGGTCACCAGACCGGCGATGATGAGCACATAGGCGGGAATGCGGATCTCGGGCTCGATGAAATTGCGCAGCAGCGAAATCAAGAAGCCTGAGGCTACGAGGACCGCCGTTGTGGCCAGACCAAGGCCCAGTCCGTTGGTAGCTGTTCCGGTGACCGCCAGTAGCGGACACAGCGCCAGCGTTTGCGAAAAGAGGATCGTGTTGGTCCAGAGGCCCTCAAGGGTAATTTCGCGATAGCTTTTTGTCATGATCCGCTTCCTTCTTCGCAAATGCCTTTCGGGCAGTGGACGATTTGCTCTTGATGAGCCTTGAAAAATTGCAGACCATTGCGCACTGACAACACCACTGCGCGCGGGGTGATTGTGGCGCCGGAAAGCTGGTCGAAGTAGCCGCCGTCTTTCTTTACCTTCCACTTTTCAGGTTCAGGATCACCAAGCGAACGGCCAGTAAATTGCTTGATCCAGTCTCCGCGAGAGGACTCTATCCGATCTCCCAGCCCCGGTGTTTCCGTATGCATCAAGACCTCAGTGCCGAGCAGAGAGCCTTCCTTGTCCACGCCGATCAGCGATAGGATCGGACCTCCATAGCCTACTGCACTCACCTGATAGGCGACCGCTGCAAAAGCACCGTTTCTATAGGCCGGATAGAGCATGGTCTCGGTGCCGTCAGCGGCTTTGAGGGCGTAGGCATCCTTGACCAGATCATTGTCATGCAAGGCCGCCGGAATGACCTTGGCGAGTGATGATTGCAGGTCTTCCTTTTGTCTAAGGGCGATTGGCTCCAGTGTTGCCAAATGGCTGGACGCGAGAATAAGCGCGCAGATCAGGCAGAACCCACCCAACAGCACTGACAAATAGATCGGGTTATCGCGATGGCGCTCATAGAAAGCTGCAAGTCTTTCACGGCTCTTTTGCCAGGCCGAAGGAGAGGAGTCCGGCGTCTGCAAATTGTTTGCATCGATGTCCGCGTCGCTCATCTTGCCTCTCCCTTCTTGGCTTCTTTCAGCTTGATCGGGTCGCCTTTTCGGGTGCGGCCATAGATGCGCGGCTTGATATAGGTATCAATCAGAGGCACGGTTGAATTCATCAAAAGGATCGCGAAGGCAACGCCTTCAGGATATGCAGCCCAGGTGCGAATGATGAAAGTCAGCGTGCCGACCCCAACCCCGAAAATGATCTTGCCCAGGGGCGAGCCGGGGGCGGTGACATAATCCGTGGCGATGAAGAAGACCGCAAAGGCAAAGGTGCCCGAAACCAGATGCACGAGCGGGCTTGGGAAATGGCTTGGATCGAGCAGATGGGCAAGGCCGGAAAGGGCGCACATAGCTCCGATCATGGCCACCGGTATGTGCCAGCTGATGACGCGGGTAGCGAGCAGAAAAAGGCCGCCGATGAGGGCCAGAATTGCAGAAGTCTCTCCCATTGAGCCGGGTGCAAAGCCGATCACCATATTTCTGAGGTCAAAGGACTGGGCAAGGATCTGCTGAAGCACTTCGCCGCGGCCCAGTTCGGTCTTGATCGTGCCCAAAAGGGACGCGCTGGTAATCGCATCAATCTCAGGATGCCCGCCGAAGGTAATGGCCAAACCGCCAAGAAAGTCCGGGGCAGATTCTGCAAAAATCGGCTGTGGGCCTAGAAACTGGGTCATCTGGATGGGGCAAGAGATCAACAGAACCGTGCGCGCCACCATGGCTGGATTGAAGACATTCTGTCCGAGACCTCCAAAGGCCTGCTTGGCCAGCGTGATCGCGATGATCGAGCCGACAGCCCCGATCCACCATGGCGCCCATGGCGGCAGGGTCATGGCGAGAAGCCAGCCCGTGAGGATGCCCGAGCCGTCCATGATATGCAGCATGACCGGTTTCTTCGCCACTTTCAGGCAGAGGGCTTCGGCGAGAATAGCCGTAAGGACTGTCACTAGAAACAGATAGATGGATGGCCAGCCAAACTGGATAAAGCCGAAGGCGGTGGAGGGCACCAGCGCCAGTAGGACGAGCCCCATGGTGCGCGATACGCTCGCTCCAGAATGGGAATAGGGACCAGCCAGAATTTGGACGTCACTCATGCTTCCGCTCTTACTTTCTCACTTTTGGGTGCTGAAGAGGCCTCCTCCGGGGTGGCTGTCTTGGCTTTGGCAGCTTCCTCGTGTTCTTTCAGCCGTTTCTTGGCAGCTCGTTCGGCCTTCATGCGTGCCATGGCGGCCTGTTTTTCTTTCTTGATCTTTTCCATACGTTCATCATGGAATTGAACCAAACGCTTTGTTTCTTCCTGCTTGTGGGCGGCGCGCTGCTTGGCGGTAAGGCTGCCCTTGGCATAGTTGAAATATTGCACCAGCGGGATGTTGGCTGGGCAGACAAAGGAGCATGAGCCACAGGCGATGCAGTCTCGAAGCCCAATATCGACGGCGCTTTCCAGCTCGTCAGCCTTGATGCGGGCTGCCATCTCATAAGGCATCAACCCGCACGGGCAGGCAGCTACGCAAGAGGTGCAGCGAATGCAGGGCATGATCGGTTTTTGTGATGTTTCCTTGCGTCCCAGCGCCAGAATGCCGTTTGACCCCTTGATGATCGGGGCGCGCGTGCTGGAAACCGGATCGCCCATCATCGAGCCACCAAGCAGCAGCTTTTCAGGTTCATCGATAAAGCCGCCGCAATGCTCGATGATATGAGAGATGGGCGTGCCGATAGGCACTTCGAAATTGCCCTTGCGGGTGATCATTTCGCCGCTCACCGTCACGATGCGCGATATCAACGGGCGACCAAAGCGCACGGCTTGCTGAATGGCAAAAGTGGTGGCCACATTATGAACGATGACACCGACTTCGGCTGTAAGCGCCCGGGCAGGGACTTCCAGCCCGGTTAGAATTTGTACCAGATGCTTGGCAAAGCCGGTCGGGTAGCGCGTGGGTACCTCGATGACCTTGATGTCATAGCGATCCTGTTTGGCGACTTGCTTTTTGAGTGCCTTGATGGCTTCCGGTTTGTTTTTTTCAACGCCGATCAGGGCCTTTTTGACGCCAATCGTGTGGCAGATGATGGCAACGCCGTCGATAATTTCCTCTGCGCGCTCGCGCATCAGTCGGTCATCGCAGGTGATGTAGGGCTCACATTCGGCCGCATTGATGATCAGTGTGTGCAGTTCGGTCCGGTTGCGCAAATTCAGCTTCACGGCAGCGGGGAAGGCGGCGCCTCCCAAGCCGACAACCCCGGCTTCAGCAATGCGGTTGGCAAGGGTATCGGGATCTGTTTCAAAGGGATCAAGCGGCGGAGGAAGTGTATCCCATTCGTCCTCACCGTCTGGCCTTAGTGTGATGGTGGGTTCTGGCAAGCCGGAGGCATGTGGCGCCACAAACCGTCCGATCGCTATGATCCGGCCGGAGGTCGGCGCATGGATGGTTGCCGACACAGCGCCGCGCGAGAGCGCCATTACCTGTCCCTTTTTGACCATATCGCCCTTTGCAACAATCGGGTTCGCCGGCGCACCGGTATGCTGTTTGAGCGGAATGCGCATAAGGGTGGGCAAGGGCATCTGCTCGATCTTTTCATTCTCGGCCAGTTCCTTGCGCCCGTCGGGGTGAATGCCCCCTTTGATCTTGAATAGTCTCATTGGGTCAATCCATTAACTCGCCAGAGCAAGCTCTGGTTTGGGCCAGTGCCAGGTTTGAATGGTGGTGCTTTCCTTGCGCATTGCAATCGCTCCGGTGGGGCAGACATCTGCGCATTTCTCGCAACCGGTGCAGGCATCATCGACGACGCCGTGAATCTGCTTGGAGGCTCCCACGATGGCATCGGTCGGGCAGCGCTTGGAGCATTTGGTGCATCCGATGCAGAGATCTTCAAAGACAAAGGCGATCATTGGGCCGGTGTCTTTCATACTGGAAAGATCAGCCTCAACGCCCAGTTTATCTGCTAAAGCCGTGGCCAGATCCCTGCCGCCGGGTGGGCAGAGGGTCACCTCGGCTTTGTGGTCGGCCAGTGCGTTGGCGGCGTCAGCACAACCAAGAAATCCGCATTGGCCGCAATTGGATCCTGGCAGCATATCTTCGATCTCTCCGGCGATCGGATTGCCTTCCACGCGTAAATAATACGCAGCCAATCCCAGACCGCCGCCAATAAGCAAACCCAAAGCCAAAAGAGCGCCTATCGCTGCCAACATCGTCAAATCCTCTTAAGTGCTACATTCTGTGCGCATGAATGATCGGTTGCTAGTGAGATACCAGTCCCGCAAAGCCCATGAAGGACAAGGAAAGAAAGCCTGCGGTTAGAAAGGCAATCGGGGTGCCCTTGAACAGGGTTGGAACATCGGCCAGCTTGATGCGTTCCCGCAGTCCGGAAAACAGGATGAGAACCAGAGAAAAACCGAGAGCCGATCCCAACCCAAACAGAACGCTCTCAAAGAAGGTATGGTCTTCCTGAATATTGAGCAGCGCCACGCCAAGCACCGCGCAGTTGGTGGTAATCAACGGCAAGAAGATACCAAGCCGTTGATGCAAGACCGGTGAGAATTTGTGAATGGCCATTTCCGTAAATTGCACGATGGCCGCGATCAGTAAAATCAGGGTCAATATGCGAAGATATTGAAGCCCCAGAGGCTCGAGGATCAGCGTTTCGACAACCCACGCAGCCGTTGCGGCCAGCGTCAGCACAAACGTTGTGGCAAAGCCCATGCCGAGTGCCGCGGACAATTTGTTCGACACGCCCATGAAGGGGCACAGGCCCAGAAACTTGACCAGCACTACATTGTTGACCAGCGCCGTTTCCAGAAGGATCAGCAGTGTATGTTCCATGCGGTCAATCCATTCGCCTTGGTTGAAAAAGGGTTTGATGGAGAGATTGCATCAACCATGCCAAACCGGCAGGTTGGCCCCTCCAATGGTGCAAAACGGGCTGATTTCTGCCGGTGCCAGCTGCGGGGGGCAGCCCGGTCAATTCTGATGCATTTGCTACAAAATTGCGCGAGTGACGCGCTGTATTGTCGCAAAGACGACAACCAAGCCGCGCAAAACGGCTCTAACCCGCCAAATTACATTCGGCACGCTTGTTGCATCATTCTTTTGTATGGATTTGATACGGAAGCGACAGGCCGCCATGACAGAACAACTCGCAAATCGTGCTCACGCACCTTTCTACACCGTTGAATGCGCCGCGCGCTGCCAGTTGGTGGAGTTCCAGAAACAGGAATATGAGAAAGCCCGTTTGAATGCGGTGCGGGCCAGAATGGCTGAAACAGAGATGGAGTATCGCACCCGCGAGGTGATCGACGGGGCACTCTATTTGCTGCAAAAGCCGCTCAATGTCATGACGGCCCTTTCCAACAACTTGCAACGTACGGGATGCAGCACAAAAGCGCCTGGCTGCATGCCTATGGGCTGCGCTCTGGATGAGGCTCTTGATTCCGGTCAAGAAGCTGCGCGGACCTTAAGGCTTTCACTACCCAACGATAAAAATGTCCCGCATACGCCAGTCAATATGAACGAAGCGATAAGGGATTGCCTCATTATTTCAGCCGACCGGATCGATGCCAGCGGCATTGAGGTCGACTGGCGAGCCAGTCCGGAACTGCCGATGATCTATAGTGATGAAGTCATCATTCGCGTTCTGCTCCGGATGTTGCTCGACAATGCCATCAACGCCATAGGGGAGAATGGCGCGACCGCCCGCTCGGTTAGCGTCATATCGCGCGTTGGTGCCGATAGAATGGTTGAAGTCAGTATTCAGGATTCCGGCCCCGGTATCGACCGGGCCGCCAGAACAAAGGTCTTCGAGCCATTTTATACCGCTTGGCAGTCAGGCCCTCACCATGCCGGTTTGGGCTTGGCTATTGCCAGACAGATCGTGGCAGACCTGCATGGTGACATCGAGATCCGGGAGAGCAACGTGCGCGGCTCCACCCTCTGTGTCAGCCTGCCTGCCTGTTAGTCCTCCCTAGAAGATTGCGAGCATCATGAGCATTCAGTGTCCAACGACGTCGGATGAAGTCATCAATCACGAAGATGGTTTATGCCCAAAGCCCGTCTTTTGTGCTTTCTATCGAAGAGAACTGGAAACCCTATACAAAGTAAGCCAACTGCTGGGCCGTTCCCTCAATTTGCATGATACGGCACGAGAAGTGCTGCGACTGCTGCATGAAGAAGGGCGATTGCATTATGGCATGATCTGTCTGCTCGACAAGGAGAGCGGACTGCTACGGATCATCGATATTCATCAGGACGAAGCCACCTTTACCAAGAATGTCAGCTACTTGCCCGGCGAGGGCATTGTCGGCTCCATCTTGAGCGAAAAGAAACTGATCGTTGTGCCACGCATCGCCGAAGAACCGCGCTTTCTGGATCGTCTCGGTGTCTATGATCCGCGCCGGCCCTTTATCGGTGCGCCCATCTTTCTGGGCTCGAATGATCCCGTCGGCGTGTTCGCTGCGCAACCGAACTATGCGGACAAGTTTCTCGAAGACAATGCCAAACTTATGCAGATGATTGCTTCGCTCATCGGGCAGGCAATCTTGCTGTCCAGCTCGGTGCAGGAAGAGCAGGAAAAACTGCGCGAAGAACGCGACAGCCTGCGTCGGCGAGTGAAGCGCCAGCATGGATTTGAAAATATCATCGGCGAAACCGAGGCCATGCGGCTGGTGTTCGATCAGGTGCGCATGGTCGCCAAATGGAACACCACTGTGTTGATCCGAGGCGAGAGTGGCACCGGCAAGGAATTGATTGCCAACGCCATCCATTACAATTCGCCGCGCGCCAATGAACCCTATCTCAAGCTCAATTGCGCCGCATTGCCGGACAATCTGCTGGAGTCGGAATTATTCGGTCACGAGAAGGGCGCCTTTACCGGCGCGACCTCCATGCGCAAGGGGCGCTTTGAACAGGCCGACGGCGGAACGCTGTTTCTTGACGAAATCGGCGAAATCACGCCCGCCTTCCAATCCAAGCTTCTGCGTGTATTGCAGGAGGGCGAATTCGAGCGCGTCGGTGGCAATAAAACCCACAAGGTGGATGTGCGCATCATCGCGGCCACCAACAAGGATCTGGAAGCTGCCGTGGAAGCGGGAGACTTCCGCGAAGACCTTTATTATCGCCTCAATGTGATGGCCATTCAGATGCCATCTCTCAAGGATCGTATGGATGACATTCCAGAACTGGCGCGATTCCTGATTGGCAAGATCAGCCAGCAGCAAGGTCGGCCACTTTCGCTCAAGGATAGTGCTGTGCGTCTTCTCATGCGACACAGTTGGCCCGGCAATGTGCGTGAGCTGGAAAACTGCCTGGAACGTGCCTCGGTGATGAGCCCAAATGGAATCATTGATCGCGATGTGGTTTCTCTCTCCGGCCTGCCGGAAAAGACACTTGTCGGTGTACCGGCCCAACCTTTGCCGCCGGTCTTGAAAACTCCTGCCGCCGAAGAAACGACATCGGCGGAGAAGGCTTGGCAGAATGAAGAGCTGGATGAACGCGAGCGGGTGATCGCTGCTCTGGAAGAGGTTGGCTGGGTGCAGGCCAAGGCCGCTCGCCTGCTGGACATGACACCGCGCCAGATTGCTTACCGCATCAAGATACTCGGAATCTCGGTCAGACGCATCTGACCGGGATACCTTCTCCTGCTTTCTGCTTTCATAGTGAGCCTTCGGGCTTTCTCCTACAGGCAGATAGAGTAAGGCATTGGTCGGTATGCCACAAAACCCGCCCCACGCTTGACGCGTGATTGTCGGAACTGCGACAAAACAAAATATCCTATTCCTTCCTGAAAAATTATATATTTCAATGATATAGTAAAAATTCTGCGTCTGGCACAGCCTTTGCAAATCTTTCTTCAACTATGGACCAATGCTGAAGAAAGGATCGGGACCCATGCTGGATGGAATGACGCAGGCGGACAAACAAACCGGATGCACACAAACTTCCTGTGGCAGCTCCAACGACCATTTGGATCAGATGCCCGACGCCATTCGAGAGCGCGTCAAGAACCATCCCTGCTATTCCGAAGAGGCGCACCATCACTATGCGCGCATGCATGTGGCTGTTGCTCCCGCCTGTAACATTCAATGCAACTATTGCAATCGTAAATATGACTGCGCCAATGAAAGCCGCCCCGGTGTCGTCTCAGAGCTTTTGACGCCGGAACAGGCCGTCCGGAAAACCTTGGCGGTGGCGGCCTCCATCCCGCAGATGACGGTTTTGGGCGTTGCTGGTCCCGGCGACCCGCTCGCCAATCCGGCGCGCACCTTTGAGACTTTCCGCATGCTGAGTGAACAGGCGCCGGACATAAAGCTTTGTGTCTCGACCAATGGCCTGTCGCTGCCGGACTGCGTGGATGAATTGCTGCAATATAATGTTGATCATGTGACCATAACCATCAATGCGGTCGACCCTGAAATCGGGGCCCAGATCTATCCTTGGATCTATTGGAACAACCGCCGTATGCGCGGGGTTAAAGCTGCCAAGATCCTGATCGAGCGCCAGCAGAAGGGCCTTGAGATGCTCATTGAGCGCGGGGTGCTGGTCAAGGTCAATTCGGTGCTCATTCCCGGCGTCAATGATGCGCATCTCAAAGAGGTCAGTCGCGTCATCAAGGCCAAAGGTGCCTTCCTGCATAACGTCATGCCGCTCATCACTGAACCCGAGCATGGCACCTATTATGGTGTTATGGGCCAACGTGCCCCAACCCAGCGGGAGTTGACCGAACTGCAAGATGCGTGCGGTGACATGAACATGATGCGTCACTGTCGTCAATGTCGCGCCGATGCTGTCGGTCTGCTTGGTGAGGATCGTGGCGAGGAATTCACACTCGACAAGATTGACGCGCTTGATGTCGATTATGCTGCGGCAATGGCAAAGCGGGCTAAGGTGCAGGCTGATATAGAGGCTGAGCGGCAGCGCCAGAAGGCGCGGCAATCCAGCCTAAAGGAACAGCTCAAAGCAGCCAATGGCAAAACACTCTTCACCGTCAATGGCCTGACGATGGAGCAACAGGCCCCACTGGCGTCGGTTGCCTCTGGTGCCGTTGTCGATCGTGCCGAACAAGGCACCTTGCCGAGCGACTTAAGGTCCGTGCAAATGGCGGTGGCCAGCAGTGGGCAGGGGCTGATCAATCAGCATTTCGGCTCGGCTAGAGAATTCATGATCTATGAAGTTTCGCCAAAAGGCGCTCGTCTGATAGGTCATCGCAAGACGGCGCAATATTGCTCCGGTCCCGTCAATTGCGGAGAGGGCGACGCGGCCTTGCCTGAAACCATCGAGATGCTCAAGGGCTGTGAAGTGGTGCTCTGTTCCAAAGTTGGCTTCAAGCCATGGGACCAGCTGGAAAGCGCAGGGATCATCCCCAATGGCGAACATGCCGATGAACCGATCGTTCCCGCTTTGATGGCCGTTTACAAAGAGATGCACACTTCCGGTGCCCTCGGGCCAGATTGTTCAAAAACCATCAGCGCATAGGGGTATATCATGTCATATGAGATCACGAACCTTTGCGTCAATTGCCATGCCTGCATGGATGTTTGTCCCTCAGAGGCGATCAGCGTTGGGCTCAGTCAGTTTGTCATCAACCCCAAGGCTTGCAACCATTGTGAAGGTGACTATGCCCACGCCCAGTGCGGCAGCATTTGTCCGGTTGAGGGGGCGATCCTTGATGAATTCGGCGAGGCCGTGAACCCGGCTGGCAGCCTGACAGGCATCCCGCCGGAGCGTGTCGCGCAACTCGTGGCCGAAGGGATTCTGTAAGCCCATGTCCTCCACCTTCGCAAGCAAGCCACCAGAAGAAATCGCACCAGGGGTGAACTGGATCGGGGCGTTCGATCCTGATCTGCGCACCTTCGATCTGATCCTCAAGACTGCCAATGGCACCACTTACAACGCCTATGCCATTCAAGGGGCTGAAGGGGTGGCCATCATCGATACGGTGAAGGAGGCGTTCGCCGAGCAATTCTTCGCGCGCCTTGAAGCCGTAACGACCTATGATGCGATCACCGCAGTGGTGCTCAATCATCTCGAGCTTGATCACGCAGGCGCGTTGCCCGAGTTGATGCGTCGTGCGCCGCAAGCTCATATCTATGTCTCGCAACGCGGGCTCAAGTTGCTACAGGCAACGCTGAAGGATGAGCTGGCCAACTATCACTATACGCTCACCGACGACGGTGACACGCTGGATCTTGGCGGACGCACCGTAAAATTTGTGCTGACACCTTATCTGCATTGGCCTGAAACCAAATGCAGCTTTCTGGTCGAGGACAGAATTCTTTTCTCATGTGATGTGTTCGGCGCGCATTTCTGTGATGAGCGGCTCTATAACGATCTGGTCGGGGATTTCCGCTTTTCCTTTGAATATTACTTCAAGCATATCATGCGACCCTTCAAAAAATGGGTGTTGCAGGCCATGGACAAGATCGAGCCATTGGCCCCATTGATGATTGCTCCTTCACATGGGCCGATCTTGCGAGAGCGCCCGATGGACTATGTCAAAAGCTATAGAACGCTTTCCGGTTCCCATTTGCCTAACGAGCTGTCCGCCAGAGAGAAGAGCCTGCTGATCTTCTATATGAGCGCCTATGGCGCCACGGCCGATATGGCGCGCTCGGTTTATGAAGGTGCCAGCAGCATCGAAGGCGTGCGGGTCTCTCTTTATGATTTGCAAGGCGGAGAGGTCGAACCCTTTGTCGATCTGATCGAGGGTGCCGATGGCATGATCTTTGGCTCGCCAACCATTAATGGTGATGCGGTCAAGCCCATCTGGGATCTGCTGGCTTCGCTCGTTGCGATTGACACACGGGGCAAGATCGGGGCGGCTTTTGGCTCGTTTGGCTGGTCGGGCGAAGCCGTTCCTATGATCGAAGATCGCCTGCGAGGCCTCAAGATGCGCGTTCCGGAAAAGGGCAAGCGCATCAAGTTTCACCCAACAGAACAGGAGCTGGACGATTGTCGCCAATATGGACAGGCAATCGCCGAGCTTCTGGCTGGTAAGGCAAGGCCCAAAGTCATCGACTTTGCCGAACTCTGACTAGTAAAGGACCAAGGAGACAATCATGGCAAAAGGAAAACTGACATTCGCGGATATCGATGTGTCCGTCAATGTTCCTGCGGGAACGCGCGTTATCGAAGTATCCGAGAAAGTGGGGGCGGGCATCATCTATGGCTGTCGCGAGGGCGATTGCGGCACTTGCCTGATGAAAGTGGAAGAAGGCATGGAAAATCTTTCCGAGCCGACTGTGTTGGAAGACAAGGTGCTCAAGGAAAATATGGCGGGCAAAGACATGCGTTGCGCCTGTCAGGCCCAGATCATCGGTGAAGGCGAAGTCAAGATCAAGCCAGCCTGAGCCGAACGGATCAAGGCAGACTGCAAGCTGCATGATAACCATATCAAAAACAGCTTGCCTTTTTACTCGACCAAGGAAGGACCAAGTAGAATGCCAAAGATCATATTTCAGCATCCAGAATTTGATGAAATGGAAATTTACGCGCCTGCTGGCAGTCATAAGAAGACCGTGTTGGAGTTGGCCAAAGAATTCAAGGTTCCCATCCATTTCGATTGCGGCGACGGGGAGTGCGGCTCCTGTGTCATCAAGGTCAGCGATATCGATGGCGGCCCGACCCATATGGGCGTTCATATGACGGACAAGGAGAAGAATGTCCTGCAGGAGCAGGGCAAACTGAGCAGAGACGAGCTTGAAAAAGTCATTGTCAACGATATGCCAAGCGACTGGCGTCTGGCTTGCCAGATGATTGTGCGTGATGAAGATATCCGCATCACTTACGAGAGCGCATGATGTATATCGCAAGAGATGACGGGCTGAATATCATCGAGACAACCAAAGCCAGTCTCGATCATCAGGCGCTCTACGAGCGCTTGATGTCTTGCGCCAGCGGGAAGGGCAATGATCCCTTCCTTGCGCAAATGCTCGCCAGTTGGATGAGCGGCAAGGGCGCACTACCGCGTTTCATGGGACTAAATGAAGAGACATTCAAGGCCATGATCAGTGGCTCATTTGCCCAGTTCAAAAATGCTGGACTGCAAACCCGCTGCGACATTGAACCGGACCGCGCAAGTGAACTGGAGGACGTCAAAACTCTGTTGCTCGACCATCGCAGCCATCGGAGCGATGAGGAACTATGGATTGCCCAGATCGTTGCGACCGGCTGCATGGGCTCGGACCATCTCTGGTCTGATCTGGGATTGTTTACGCGCAAGAGCCTTGGCGAGATGCTACTGTATAATTTTCGTCCGCTCGCCGAGCAAAACATCAACAATATGCGCTGGAAAAAATTCTTCTATCGTCAGCTTTGCGCCAAAGAGGGCTTTATTCTCTGTCGGTCTCCCAGTTGCGAAACATGCAGTGAATATGATGTCTGTTTTGCTCCAGAGGGCGCCTGAACATAGGCTTGCTAGGCATTCTGTTAGACCGCGAAACTGTCCGCTTCTGGAGCTGCCTTCAAATGGACAGCCAGGGCATTGTCCATCGTGTCGGCATGCAGATCGAACCAGCGTGGCAGATCCTCGACAAAGGCCCGACCGAAGTCGAGATTGCCGGCTTGTACCTTTTCATTGATATAGTTCATCTGCTTGAGAACACGCTCATGCTCTTCGCGATGGTCTTCAAACCCTCTGAAGCCTGTTTCTTCCATGAGTTGGTCTTCAAGGGCGAAATGCTCTTGCGTATGTTCCAGAAGCTGTATGAACAAGGACTTGAATATGGATGGGTCTTGCGTTTCACCCAGCCTGTTTACAATCAGAGTAAATTCCTGATGGACAGAGTCCATTTCGTCAACACCAACTAGATGCCGACCTTCTTCCCACTCGATTAATGTCATCCTTGTGCCCCCACACATTAGAATTTCTACAGTTATAGCATAGCGTGCGACGAAACGGGAATAGCTGTTTTCTCCAGAAAGTCAGAAACATCCATTTCGATAATCTCTATGTTTTTCTTGTTGCAATAGCGGATTTCCTTGGGAGTCGGTTGTTTTATAAGTGCCCAACCAGCTGGAGATGCTGCATCATAGGTGATGTCTGACATGACCATGCGCTCCGTATCGCGCACAAACCGCATGCCCAGAAACAGATATTGCTTTTCTTTGCGATAGCTCTTCAGGAATGATGGCACACCGAACCCGCCCATCAGCTCTGTCAGATAGTCGACAAAATCAGCGTCAGAAGCGATAAAGCTGGCGGTCGGCTCAGGCGAACCGAGTGGCTTGAAAAGGATCGGTAGATCGTCCTTTAGCTCTTCAGGGCCAATGGGAACATAGCGCTCGCCATCATAACGGTTGATCGTGAACCTGTAATCTGTTCCTCCGATACGGGCTAGCCCACGCACGAGATAGTGCGGCGTGCCAGAATAGCTCTGTTGGAGCTGCAAGTCGCGGTTGATGTCGATAACATAAGGTGGGGCCACAGACTTGATCCAGTCATGCAGCGCCGCACGGCTCCAGTCCTCTGCCTTATATAGACGTGTGAGAAACTGCTCGATGAAGCGACGCCCGCGTTTGAGTTCGAGATTCATTGCAGCGCGCGGGAACTCATACATCAGTTTGGGCGCCATCGGGCGTCCCTTGTTCATGGCAAGGATAAGGCTGTCGCTATCGGCGGGCATTGGTTCACCGCTCGATCGATTGCACGCATCAAACAGCACGCCCGGTCCGAGATAGGGGACGACCTCACCACTGCGGATCTTGTCCATAATTTGCTCGATGCTTGCCTGTGTCATCTCATGCCTGCCAATCGTTGGTGCCAATTTGTCTTGATGGATAGGCAAGCAAAAAACGAACCATATTATAAATTATAGATAAGATATTGAATTATCGTGATAATCCAGTTTTGGGATTTTGTCGTATTTGCGACAGACAATAGGAGAGACTGGTCCAATTGTCGCCTGATTAGGCAGCGGCTGTAGCAGTGACGGCTTTGTCGCGCAGATCTGACAAAGACACACGACATCATGTCGCCATTGCGACAATTCCCCTTTTTCAATGTCACTCTTCCAACGCTCGAATTTTGCTGAATTATAAAATATAATATAGAAAAAACAACGGGTTAGCAAAACTTTTCAGAACTGGCACACCCCTTGCAAATCCCTTTGGCAGACACCGTTTCGTGAACCCGTTTGTTTGCGGAACTCACGGAACTCAACAAGCCTCAAGGAGAAGACCTATGGCACTTCGTCAATGCGCAATTTACGGCAAGGGGGGCATCGGTAAGTCCACCACCACGCAGAACCTCGTTGCTGGCCTCGCAGAGCTTGGCAAAAAAGTCATGATCGTCGGCTGCGACCCAAAAGCAGACTCCACGCGCCTTATTCTGCATGCAAAAGCCCAGACCACCATTATGCACCTGGCTGCGGAAGCAGGGTCTGTCGAAGATCTGGAACTGGATGATGTTCTCAAAGTTGGCTTCGGCGATATCAAATGCGTTGAGTCCGGTGGTCCGGAACCTGGCGTTGGGTGCGCTGGGCGCGGCGTTATCACGGCCATCAACTTCCTTGAGGAAGAAGGGGCCTATGAAGAAGATATGGACTTCGTCTTCTATGACGTGCTCGGGGACGTTGTTTGTGGCGGGTTCGCCATGCCAATTCGTGAAAACAAGGCGCAGGAAATCTATATCGTCTGCTCCGGTGAGATGATGGCCATGTATGCGGCCAACAACATCTCCAAAGGCATCGTGAAATACGCCAACTCCGGTAGCGTGCGTCTTGCTGGCCTCATTTGCAACTCCCGTAACACCGACCGCGAAGATGAGCTGATCGACGCTCTGGCTGCAAAGCTCGGGACCCGGATGATCCATTTCGTTCCGCGCGACAACGTTGTGCAGCACGCTGAAATCCGTCGCATGACCGTGATCGAATATGACCCGAAAGCCAAGCAGGCCCAAGAATATCGCGATCTGGCTCAAAAGATCATCGACAATGATCGCTTTGTCATTCCGGAACCAATTTCCATGGATGATCTGGAAGATCTGCTGATGGAATTCGGCATCATGGAAGTCGAAGACGAGAGCATCGTTGGGAAAACTGCCGACAGCGCTGTGGCCTGAGCCTTGTAAGCATTCACTTTGAACTGTTGATCAAGGTGTGGGGCGCATGAGCTCCCACCTTAGAACGGGAAAATGAATATGTCTGAAATGACAAGAGAACAGACCGAAGCCCTCATTCAAGAGGTGCTCGAAGTCTACCCCGAGAAAGCGCAAAAGGACCGCGCCAAGCATTTGACGATCAACGATCAGGAGATCGAGAAGTCGAGCAAATGCATTACCTCCAACCGTAAATCCCTTCCCGGTGTCATGACCATCCGTGGCTGTGCCTATGCTGGGTCCAAGGGCGTGGTTTGGGGGCCGGTCAAGGACATGATCCATCTGTCTCATGGCCCTGTTGGCTGCGGCCAATATTCCCGCGCTGGGCGCCGTAACTATTATGTCGGCAACACTGGCGTCGATACGTTCGGAACAATTAATTTCACCTCCGACTTTCAGGAGAAGGATATTGTTTTCGGCGGCGACAAAAAGCTGAACAAGATCGTTGATGAAATCAACATGCTGTTCCCGCTGGCCAAAGGTCTGTCCATTCAGTCCGAATGCCCAATTGGCTTGATCGGTGATGACATTGAAGCCGTCGCCAAACAGAAGGGTAAGGAACTGAACAAGACAATCGTGCCGGTACGGTGCGAAGGCTTCCGTGGTGTTTCACAGTCCCTCGGGCACCATATCGCCAACGATGCTATCCGTGACTGGGTCATCGATCCGGCAACCGGCAAGGAATTTGAATCCACCGATTACGACGTTACCATCATCGGCGACTACAATATTGGTGGCGACGCATGGGCTTCGCGTATTCTGCTTGAGGAAATGGGCCTGCGCGTGATTGCTCAATGGTCGGGCGATGGCACATTGGCGGAAATGGAAAATACGCCAAAGGCCAAGCTGAACCTGCTGCACTGCTACCGCTCCATGAACTACATCTCCCGTTATATGGAAGAGAAGTTTGGCGTGCCCTGGATGGAATATAACTTCTTTGGCCCAACTAAAATCGAAGAATCCCTGCGCGCGATTGCCGCCCAGTTCGATGACAAGATCAAGGAAGGTGCAGAGAAGGTCATCGAGAAATACAAGCCGCAATGGCAGGCCGTGGTCGACAAATATCGTCCGCGTCTGGAAGGCAAGCGCGTCATGCTCTATGTCGGCGGTTTGCGTCCGCGCCATATCATCGGTGCTTACGAAGATCTGGGCATGGAAGTCGTCGGCACGGGCTACGAATTTGCTCATAATGACGATTATGACCGCACCATCGCCGAAGTGGGCAACGCAACTCTCATCTATGATGACGTAACGGGCTATGAATTCGAAGAATTCGTCAAGCGCGTCAAGCCGGATCTCATCGGCTCGGGCATCAAGGAAAAATACATCTTCCAGAAGATGGGCATCCCATTCCGCCAGATGCATTCATGGGACTATTCCGGCCCATATCATGGCTATGACGGCTTTGCGATCTTTGCTCGCGACATGGACATGACGCTCAACAATCCTTGCTGGGACAGCATGACCCCACCATGGAAGCGCATGGGCGATGAAACCGCGATTGCTGCGGAATGATCCGGCACCAGAGACATCACTTCTCTCCAACACTTCGTGAGTTCACAGATTGGTGGCGCGAAGGAGGACCAAATGAACCAAGTCGTTGATAATATCAAACCCAGCTATCCTCTCTTCAAGGAAGAGGAGTATGAGAAATCTCTGGGTGACAAACGGGCTCTGTTCGAAGAGAAACATGAGCCGTCCAAAGTTGACGAAATCTTCGAATGGACCACGTCCGAAGAATATAAAGAGCTGAACTTTTCCCGAGAAGCTCTCACCATCAACCCGGCCAAAGCCTGTCAGCCACTTGGCGCTGTGCTTTGTTCGCTCGGCTTCGAAAATACCTTGCCTTATGTGCATGGGTCTCAGGGCTGTGTGGCTTACTTCCGCACCTATTTCAACCGCCATTTTAAGGAGCCGGTCGCCTGTGTTTCCGACTCCATGATCGAAGATGCGGCGGTGTTTGGTGGCCAGAAAAATATGTTCGACGGGCTCGAGAACGCCCGTGCCCTTTATAAGCCGGACATGATCATGGTCTCCACAACCTGCATGGCCGAGGTGATCGGTGATGACCTCAACGCCTTCATCGGCAACTCCCGCAAGGAAGGGCATATTCCGGAAGACTTCCCGGTTCCGTTCGCCCATACGCCAAGCTTTGTTGGCTCCCACACCACTGGTTGGGACAATATGTTCGAAGGCACCATCCGCTATTTCACGCTTAATAGCATGGAAGACAAGGAAGTTGGCTCGAACGGCAAAATCAACATTGTGCCGGGCTTTGAAACCTATCTTGGCAACTACCGTGTGCTGCATCGCTACATGAAGGAAATGGGCGTCGACTATTCGCTGCTCTGTGATCCTTCCGAAGTGCTGGATACGCCTGCTGATGGCAAATACCGCATGTATTCAGGCGGCACCACGCAGGATGAGGTGAAAGACGCGCCAAATGCCAAGGATACGCTGCTGTTGCAGCCATGGCAGCTGGTCAAGACTCGCAAATACACCAAGAACACATGGAAGCATGAAACCCCTGTCATCAACATTCCGATGGGGCTTAAGGGAACCGATGACTTCCTGATGAAGGTCGCCGAGATTTCCGGCAAGGACATCCCTGCTTCTCTGGAAATCGAACGCGGTCGCCTTGTCGACATGATGACCGACAGTCACGCCTGGCTCCATGGCAAGAAATACGCCATCTGGGGCGATGCAGACTTTGTCATGGGCCTGACGGCCTTCTTGCTCGAGCTGGGTGCCGAGCCGACGCACATCCTTTGCAACCACGCCAACAAGCGCTGGAAGAAAGCCATGGACAAGATGTTGGCCGACAGCCCTTACGGCAAGGATTGTGAAGTGCATAACGGCAAGGATCTGTGGCACCTGCGGTCCCTGATCTTCACCAATCGGCCAGACTTCATGATTGGCAACTCCTACGGCAAGTTCATTGAACGCGACACCCTGAAGAAAGGGCCGGAGTTCCAGGTGCCTCTGGTGCGTATCGGCTTCCCGATCTTTGACCGTCATCACCTGCATCGCTCCACCACTCTGGGCTATGAGGGCGCAATGACCATCCTGACGACGCTGACCAACGCCGTTCTGGAAAAGTTGGACAAGGACACCATGGAAATGGGCGTTACCGACTTCAACTACGATCTGGTGCGCTAAGCATCGGCCACATATCGCATCCTTGTTCCCTCCGTCACCTTAGGCGTGGCGGAGGGCGCACAGGGTGAAAAGGAGACCGAAATGCCAAACGTAATGCTCAGATACAACGACAAGGGTGATCTGCTGTTCTATGTGGCCAAGAAGGACCTTGAGGAAGTGATTGCTTCCGTTGAGACCAACACGGATGAAGCATGGGGCGGCACGGTGGAGCTTTCCAATGGAGACAAGTTCTTCATTGATCCGATTTCCCCGCCACCCGAATTCCCGACCACACTGCGCTTCAAGCGCGGTTAGCCATTCCTACCGGACTTTGTCTCGCCTGAAAGGAGATAGACCATGGCAATGATGATCAATGCAGATGTTTGCACCGCTTGCGGCGACTGTGAATCAACCTGTCCGTCTAATGCAATTTCCCCCCGTAAAGGTGTCTATTACATCGATCCCGCCCTCTGCAATGAATGCGAAGGCATTCATGACAGCCCCCAGTGCATGGAAGGCTGTTTTGAGGAAGACTGCATAGTTCCTGCTGAGTAGTCGTCGAGGGGAGGGACGCGAACATCACCTGCAGCCTGTTGTTCCTCACTGAGTTCGCGTCCCTTTTTTGTGTAACACATTTGAATTTGGATCGGAGGTCCAACATGACCGCCCCGTTATCGCGCGAGATCGCCTTGCGCATTGGCCTTGCGGCAAATGACTTGCCCGGCATTGACGCCGGTGCCCTGATTTCCATTCTTGGTGCAGCGGTCGGCTTGCCGATGACTGAGGAGAAATTTGCCAATCTCGGAATGAAGCATTTTCGTCAGGCCGGTGGGGAAGCCTTCATCAAGATACCTGGAGATCAGCTCAAGGCGGCACTGCGCATCCTCAAGGGAGATGGCGTGGAGGAGACGCCCGAGGATGTGTCTGTCGATCCTTACCAAGATGGTGATATGCCCGGTTCCATTCGCGTTGCCTGCGCGTCCAATTCCGCTGAAGAAATGGACGGACATTTTGGTTCCTGTCGCCGTTTTCTAGTCTATCAGGTCTCGGGCCGGGAAGCCCGTTTGATTGATATCCGTTCTACACGTGATGGAGAGGATGCCGAGGACAAGAACAAATGGCGCGCCTCTCTGATTGCCGATTGCGAAGTTCTCTATGTGATTTCCATCGGTGGCCCTGCGGCTGCCAAGGTGGTGCGTGCCGGTATCCATCCTATCAAATTGCTAGCCAGCAGGCAGGCGCGGGATATTCTGGCTGATCTGCAGCATGTTTTGGCCGAAAACCCGCCACCATGGCTGGCACGTGTCATGGGACAAGAGGCCAAAAGCCTTACGCCTTTTCTGGAGGAAATGGAAGAATGATCGACGCTGCGCTACTTGATGATGTCGCGGGGGAAGTCTCTGCACAGGGGCCTGGCGAGGAAATCTCCGCCTATCTGCGGAGCAAATGGCCCAAGGTTCATTTCACCTATTGTCAGGATGACGACATCACAACAGCGCAGCCGATCAGAGAACACAAGACATTCAATCTCTATCTGGTCGTGGGCGGAGAGGGCTGCATCAGCTTCACTTCATCCGAGCAGACTGCGACGGGCATCGTTGTGGCAGAAGTTGAAGAGTGGGAGGAATGATGGAAGACCTTTTGGAAAAGACCATGACAGAGCCAGTCAAGGAATTCGAACCGCGGATTGCGCAGCTCAAGGAGATCTGCAGCAAGATCAAACCCGGAACCCATCATGTTTCACTGGTCGAGGCCATCAGTACCATTTTGCCTGATCTTTCCTTTCGCTATCGCACAACGCTTAGTGGCTGGTATCGTTTGGGCGGGCTGGTCGACGATGAGGACAACCGCATTGCTACCAATCTGAGGCAATGGGCCGAGGCGGAATCTGACCACGACATGTTTGCCCTTTATGAGCAATATGGCGGAGCGGACTACTACACCACGCGTCTTGATGGCAAATGCCACTATTTTGTGGCACCAACAGGCAAGGGAGCAGCCGACTTTGTCCAGCTCAAGGTTGAAGAAATGACGGAGGTGATCGATCGTCCCCTGTTCGTCAATGATCTGGTGCCAGATGATCTGGAAGACCTGCTCGATCCGCAAGGGGCTTTTGCTGCCCGTGTCGACCCTACCGAGATTGCTCCACCGCGCTATGTCTTCCATTCCATAACCGATATCAGCGCGCTTGTGAGCAACCAGCTTTCTTCGGAAGGGTCTGATCTGCGCTATATCCGCTTTCTGGAAGAGTGGGGCAAAACCACAGCCTCCAGCAAGCAGCGTTTTTCCGATCACTTTGTCCTCAAGCTCTTGCCTTTTCTGGATCGCTTTGGCGAGCGCAAAACGGAAGCAACGCCCGTTCCCGTTAAAAAACTGCCGTTGCCGAGCGACAATGTCGCCAACATGAGCGGGACCAGCCTGTCGCATTTCCTCAAGGAATATGACAAGAATGCCGGTTTCCCCATGGCCTGGTATTTCAACATGCTGGTCGAACAGAAGATCTGGCCGCAGATCGCTACAGCCGTCTATATGGACCATCAGCGCAATTACCGTTATCTGGCGGACAAAGACCTTGAAGTGCTCGAGAACTGGATTCGGTTTCCTTACGTTTTCGGGGCGGGCGCTTTGCCGACATTGTTGTAACACCTGCCAAATTGTCGCTTTTGCTACATTGTGTAATTCTATATTTTATAATTATTTCAATATATTAGGGTGTGGCACAGACCTTGCTAGTTAGAAAGGCAGATATTTCTTTTAGTGAGGTTTGTGGCCAATGAAACAAAGTGAAATTGCTCAACTGCTTGATGAGCCCGCCTGCGAACATAACCACAAATCCAAATCCGGCTGTGCCAGACCAAAGCCGGGCGCTGCTGCTGGTGGCTGTTGTTTTGACGGCGCCCAGATCGCTCTGCTCCCCATCGCTGATGTTGCTCATATCGTTCATGGCTCCATCGCCTGCGCAGGCAGTGCTTGGGACAATCGGGGCAGCCGATCTTCCGGTGCCAAGCTCTATAAGCTGGGCCTGACCACAGATCTCACCGAGCAAGATGTGATCATGGGACGCGGCGAGAAGCGCCTGTTCCATTCGATTAAGCAAGCGATCGACGAGCAGAATCCTGAAGCCGTGTTCGTCTATAATACCTGCGTTCCTGCTCTTGTCGGTGATGATATCAGTGCTGTCTGCAAGGCCGCACAACAGCGCTGGGGGGTGCCGGTTGTACCTGTCGATGCTGCCGGTTTCTACGGCACGAAAAACCTTGGCAACCGCATCGCCGGCGAGACAATGGTGCGCCATGTGATCGGAACCCGAGAGCCAGATCCTGTGCCCGCTCATCTCGAGCGTGAAGGCATCCCCGTCCACGATATCGCACTGATCGGTGAATATAACATCGCGGGCGAATTGTGGCATGTGCAGCCACTGTTCGATGAATTGGGGCTGCGCATTCTCGGTTCCCTTTCAGGGGATGCGCGCTTTCGTGAAGTGCAGACCATGCATCGCTCCGAAGTCAATATGATGGTCTGCTCCAAGGCCATGATCAACGTCGCCCGCAAGCTCAAGGAAGGCTTTGGCACCCCATGGTTTGAGGGGAGTTTCTATGGCATTCGCGATATGGGCATCGCGCTGAGAGACTTTGCTCGCCTGATCGATGATCCATCCCTTACAGAGCGCACAGAAGCGCTGATCAAGCGCGAAGAGGCGAGTGTGTATGCTCGATTGGCCCCCTTTAAGGAGCGTCTCAAGGGCAAGCGTGTGTTGCTCTATACCGGTGGCGTGAAGGCCTGGTCCATTATCTCGGCCCTTCAGGACCTGGGCATGGATGTGGTTGCTACATCGACCCGCAAGTCCACCGAGCAGGATAAGGCCAAGATTCGCGAACTGATGGGAGACAAGACCGTCATGCTTGATGAAAGCCAGGGCGCACGGGCGTTGATAGACATGGTCAACGACACCAACACCGACATTCTCATCGCTGGTGGACGCAACATGTATACCGCCCTCAAGGCTCGGATTCCCTTCCTGCATATCAATCAGGAGCGTGAACTGGCCTATGCGGGCTATGAAGGCATGATCACCTTTGCCGAGCAGATCCTGCAAGCGGTGGAAAGCCCCATCTGGCAAGCTGTGCGGGCGCCTGCGCCTTGGCAGAAATCTCTCAATGTGGCCGCGGCGGAGTAAGCAACATGGCAGATATCATCAAACGCAATAAAGCTCTATCCGTCAGCCCTCTCAAGGCCAGCAGCTCGCTAGGGGCGGCGCTCGCCTTTCTGGGTATTCGAGACAGCATCGCCATGCTGCATGGCGCTCAAGGCTGTACCGCTTATGGCAAAATCTATCTGATCGGCCATTTTCGCGAACCAGTTGCCTTGCAGACAACGGCGATGGATCAGGTCAGCACCATTATGGGGTCTGATGAGAATGTGGTCGAGGGCTTGAAGACCCTCTATGACAAATTTCAGCCAGCTCTTGTCGGCATCCCGACAACCGGCCTCTCGGAAACACAGGGGGCCGACGTCAACGGGGCCGTGGCGACCTTCCGTAAAGCTCATCCCGAATGCTTCAAAACCGCTGTCGTGCCGGTTGAAACCCCAGATTATGTGGGCTCCCTTGAAGCCGGTTTTGCCAAGGCCGTTTATGAAATGATCAATCGCCTTGTGCCTGAGGCGAAGAAAAAGGGCGGTGTTGCCACCAATAGGCAGGTCAATATTCTAGTCAATGCGTCGCTGACCCCGGCCGATATCGACGAGATCAAGGATATGGTGGAAGCTTTTGGTCTGTTGCCAATTGTTCTGCCTGATCTTTCCACCAGCCTTGATGGGCATCTGGATGAGAAGGACTTCAATCCTCTAACCACAGGTGGCACCTGTGTCGGCGATTTTGAAATATTGCACAAGGCTTCTGCAACGATTGTGATCGGCGCAAGCATGGCGCCCGCTGCTGATTTGCTTTTGGAACGCACGGGTGTACCGGACCATCGCTTTGACCATCTGATGGGGCTCGAGGCAATGGATCGTTTCATTCTGACACTGCATGACCTGACGGGTCGCCCAGTGCCCAAACGCATAGAACGGCATCGCCAGCAATTGCAGGACGCGATGCTGGATACCCATTTCAATCTGGGTATGGGACGGGCAGCTGTGGCTGCCGATCCGGATTTGCTCAAGGCCTTTAGTGATCTTCTGGCGGGTATGGGATGTGAATTGGTCGCCGCTGTTGCGCCTTCCAATTCCGCTCTGCTCAAGCAAGTCTTCGCCAAAGAGGTCAAAATCGGAGATCTGCAGGAGCTGGAGAAATTTGCTGAGGCTGGCGGTGCAGATCTGCTGATCGGAAACGCTCATTGTGCCGCCAGTGCCGAACGACTGGGTCTGCCGCTGCTGAGAGCCGGTTTCCCGCAATATGATCGCATGGGCGCGTCGTCGCGTTGCTGGGTCGGTTACAAGGGATCAAAGCAGACCCTGTTTGATTTGGCAAACTTGCTTATCGAAACCGAACAGGGCGCAGTTGAGCCATACAGATCCATCTATGCACAGGTTCAGGACAGGGAGGGGGAGAGCCATGGCCCAGATCAGCCGCATGCTCACTTTGGTGGATGGCACCATTGATGACGGATTTGAAGACGGAGCTCTGAAGATCGCCTTCGCCACCAGCGATCAGCACCACGTGGACCAGCATTTCGGAACCTGCGAGAGCTTTGCAGTCTATTTGGTGACCCGTGATGAGGCGCATTTCCATCAGAGCATCGCGTTTGAGCAAGCCGCAAAGGATGGCAGTGAAGATAAGCTGCAGGCACGTATCGCGGCGCTCGAAGGAGTGGCCGCGGTTTATTGCCGGGCTGTTGGAGCGTCTGCCATTGCCCAACTTAAGCAATCGGGTGTTCAGCCCATAAAGGTGAAAGACGGCACAATGATCAAGCATCAGCTCGGTCTCTTTCAGGAAGAGCTGAAGGGAGACCCGGCATTCTGGGTGCTGCGTGCGTTGGAAAGCGTAAAGGGCCTGCGCGATGATCCGCGCCGGTTTGATGACATGGAAACCGAAGGTTGGAGCGAGTGAGGACGATATGAGCGATTGGGACCACATGGTAGTCGAACAGGATGATCCGGCACTGGTATCTCCTTTCATTTTGGAGATGGTGCGCCAGATTAGGGCCGTGGATTCCTACGGTATATGGGACAAATCGGGTGCGCATGAAATCATCGACCCCTACATTCTGACCAAAGAGCGCAAGCGGCAGGTGCCCGTGATCGGGGACCCTGACGAAGACATCATTGTCAGGATCAAGGCTTGGTATAACGCGCTTTCGACCAGCATCGAAGCCAAAACGGGCCTGATGGCCGTTCCCCTCATTCATCTGACCTATGAAGGGTTCGGACGGGTGATTATCGCGGTGGGCAAGCTGATCGTCTTTGACAAGAATTTGCGCGATGTCCACCGCTTCGGCTTCAAGTCGCTCGAGCATATGCAGCAAGAGGCCGAAAAGATTATCACGAAGGCGTCGGCGCTTATCGAAGACCATCGCGATGTTGCCAAGCTTTAACGTCCAGACCGTCAGAAATCGCTGGGCGTTCAGAAGCAAATAGGGGATCAGACCATGGATGAAACAGAGCTGAAAGCACTGACCAAAGCAGCCAGAAGAGCCAAACGCATCGCTTCGGAGAAAGCGATGGCGTTGCATGATCTGGTTGAAGATCGACTACCCGCCGCATTCGAAGAATTACCGCAGTTGGCAGAAGAAACATATGCCGCCTGTAAGGCGTGGGAAGAAGCCGAAGCTGCCAGCAAGGCCGTGCAGGCGACAGTTTGAGAGGAAAGCAAGAAATGACTGCAATTGTCGGATTGACGCTGGACGGCACCGAATGGACTCCCCAGTTCGTCAAGGCTCTCGATGCAAAGAAATGCATCGGGTGTGGCCGCTGCTACAGAGTGTGCGCCAGAGATGTGTTCGAACTGGTGGAGCGGGAAAGTCTCGATCTGGATGATGAAGACGAGGATCTCGATGATGATGATCCGTTCGGCGATGATGATGACGATGATGATGGATTTTCCGATGATACCAGCATGGTCATGTCGTTGAAGAATAATGGGGATTGCATAGGCTGCGAAGCATGTTCGAAAATCTGTCCGAAAGGATGCTTTTCCCATACGACAAAAGAAGCCGCCTGATAGATTCATCGATAGATCAATAGGTACAACAATGCCGCCGTCATGGCGGCATTGTCATTTTAATACTGTGTGTCAGGTGTGGTTTGTCAGTTTTGTGACAATGTATGTAGGTCATTGTGTTGTGTAAAAGTTAAATAATTCAATAAGATAGGCGAGTGAATGGCTGCTGGCACGGCTCTTGCAATTTCATTGATAAGAAATGGAACCCGAGCTGAGAGGCACTATCATGTTGACACTCACCGACAAAGCACAAGAAACCCTGCAAGGCCTCATCGAAAAATCCGGCAAGCCGCTGACAGGCCTGCGCATCGCAGCCGATATGGCTGGCTGTGCCGGTGTGAAATACCGTCTGGCGCTGGTCTCAAATCCTGAGCCGGATGACCACATTGTCGATTGTGGTCTGCTCAAGCTTTATGTCGTACCGCAGAATGCAGAAATTCTTATCGGGACCACAATCGACTTCGCCGAAACTGAAAAAGGCGGAGGCTTCACTTTCGATAATCCGAATACGGCCGGCATGTGTGCCTGCGGCAAGAGTTTCGCCGCCTGATGCCTGTTTGGTGCTGGCGTCGCGCACCGATCATGAAAGCTTGGATCAATCTCGTTTGACTGGAAGGGTGGTTCGGGATGAATTTGCTGAGGCAAGTGACAATTGATGACACGACCCTGCGTGATGGGGAACAGAGCGCTGGCGTTGCCTTCACACGCGCCGAGAAATGCGCCATTGCGCGGGAGCTTGTAGCTGCCGGGGTACCCGAACTGGAAGTGGGTATTCCAGCCATGGGCGACGACGAGCAGGAAACCATCCGCGCTATCGCCGGGCAGATCAAAGGGCAGGGGCTTAATGCACGATTGATCGTCTGGTGTCGTATGTGCGACTTTGATCTGGATGCGTCCCGCGATCTTGGTGTGGACATGATTGATCTGTCCATTCCCATGTCCGATGGGCAGATTTTTCACAAGCTTGGCCAATCGCGAGACTATGTGCTCAGGCAGATCGCCACCATGGTCCCCAAGGCGCTTGATGCTGGCTTCGAGGTCATGGTTGGAGGAGAGGATTCCTCACGGGCAGATCTGGATTTTGTCTTGGAGGCCATGGAAACGGCTGCCAGAGCTGGCGCCTGTCGCTTCCGATTTGCAGATACCGTCGGCATCATGGAGCCTTTCGGCACGGCCGAAATCTTTCGTCAGTTGCGGTCTAACTCCGACCTTGAATTGGAAATGCATGCCCATGATGACTATGGTCTGGCGACAGCGAACTCTCTGGCCGCAGTTGTTGGGGGTGCAACCCATGTGAACACCACGGTCAATGGCTTGGGAGAGCGGGCGGGCAATGCCTCGCTTGAGGAATTCGCAGCCGCGGTTGATCGGCTTTACCACGTACAGACCGGTGTGGATCAGCGCCAGTTTAGTGCCTTGTCGCAGATGGTGGCGCGGGCATCTGGTCGCCCTGTCCCTCATCAGAAAAGCCTTGTGGGGGCCAGTGTCTTCACTCACGAAAGTGGCATTCATGTCGATGGGCTGGTGAAGAACAAGGAAACCTATCAGGGGCTTGATCCTGAATGGTTGGGACGCCAGCATGAACTGGTCTTGGGTAAGCATTCCGGCACCAAGGCAGTGCTGCATATCTATGGCACAATGGGCATAGCGCTCACCGCTGGTCAGGCTAAGAGCATTTTGGAGAAGGTCCGCTCCTTTGCCGAAACCTATAAGCGCACCCCGGCCCGTCAGGACCTCATGACTTTTCATCAACAGATTATGGCAAGTGAAATCGCCCATTGATCAGGCATAGCGGTACAGGAAAGGAAACGGACGATGCGAAACGAAGAGCTGGACGCAGAACTCTCTGACTTGGGAAGCGCAGAGGAATTTCTCGACTATTTCGAGATTGATTATGATCCCAAAGTGGTCATGGTCAATCGCTTGCACATCTTGCAGCGCTTTCACGATTATCTGGAAATGAAAAGTCGCATGCCTGTAGCCGGACAGTCTTGGTGGGATTTCTACACCGGTGAACTGAAAAAAGCCTACATGGATTTCGTTCAGTCGGACGCGCTGACCGAGAAGGTTTTTAAGGTTTTTAAAACCAACCAGCCGACTTTCGTTCCACTCGAAGACGTGTTGAGCTGACATGCTGGAAACACTCCCACCACCACGTTTTGATTATGGCGCAGAAGTGCGCGTTATTCGCAACCTGCGCAATGATGGCACTCATCCTGGCTCGGATAAGGGTACGCTTCTGGTTCGTCGCGGGGCGACCGGCATCGTGCGGGATGTGGGCACCTTTCTACAGGATCAGGTGATTTATACGGTGCACTTTACGATGGAAGATCTGATCGTAGGCTGCCGTGACAAAGAGTTAATCCCTGCGGACGCTCCATGGGTGCCGAACCGGTTTGAATTTGGTGACAAGGTCAAGGCAAAGGTTTTGCTTGGTATTGCAGGCGAAGTGGTGGCCTCTGTTGGCGACGGAGGAGAGATCATCAAAGTCATTCGGGATGACGCCATCATCGAAACTTTTGGCACCGTTGCCTATCATGTGCGTTTCCCCGGCCGCACGCTGCAAGTGCCGGAGATGGCGCTGGATAGGGCTATGGCAAAAGAACTGGAGCCAACCGCACGAGCGAAAAAGCAATGCTTCTGGCCTATCACCGCATGACGGCATCGTTGGCGGCCCATCAATGCCGCTTTGACGAGCTGCCCCAAACCGCACAAGACCGCATTCAGCAACAGGTGGAGCGGGCCCTTCAGATGGAGCAACTGGTGCTATCCAGTCCACTCGCTGCCGATGTCGTCATTCCGGATTCCTTGTTGCAAAAATCCATGGCCAGCATCAAGGGGCGTTATGAGGCTGAGACAGACTTCATCGCAGACCTTACCCTCAATGGTTTAACTCAATCTGGCCTAGAGCAGGCTTTGGCCCGCGAATTAAAAGCCGATGCAACGCTTGAAAGAGTGGCCTGGCAAGTGCCGCATGCCACAGAAGCCGAAGTGCGAGCATGGTATGACGCTCATCCAGAACGGTTCTCAATCGGTAAGACACGTGACGCCCGTCATATCCTCATCACCATCAATGAAGATATCGAGGAGAATCGGCGTGAAGCTTCCCTTGAGCGCATCAATGGCGTGCTCAAGGAACTGGATGGAACCCAAGAGCGGTTTGCCGAAGCTGCCTTGCGCTATTCCGAATGTCCCAGCGCTCTGAATGGCGGCACTCTGGGGCGTGTGGCTAAAGACACGCTCTATGCTGAACTGGACCAAACTCTGTTTGCAATGGATGCAGACACAACGAGTGGCATTCTGGAAAGCGAAGCCGGGTTCCATATCCTCTATTGTGAAGCCATCTATCCAGCCCAAAAAGCGAGCTACGAGGAAGCCGCTCCCAAAATTAAAGCCGCGATAGACAAGAAGCGTCAAACTCAGGCGCAGAAGGCCTTTGTTGCCTCCTTGCTCAAGGATAATAACGTCGAGCGTAAGGTCGGCTAGCGGCGACATCTGTAAAAACAGAAAGAGATTATTTCCTTTGCTGTAACGACTATGTGGCTTTATTGTCGCCATGTTGTTCTTAAAGGAGAGTGTCTCATGGATCTTGTCGATGGTCTCAAGGCCTTTGTTGCCACTGCGCAAACCGGTTCCTTCACCGATGCTGCCGAGCGCATGGGCATATCCAACCGCTTGACGTCAAAATATGTCGCCGAACTGGAGGCGCGGATCGGTGCGCGTCTCTTGCAAAGGACCACGCGGAAGGTGGGCCTCACACCCGTGGGGGAAGATCTGTTGGCGAGAGCACCGGCCTTGCTGGATGAACTGGACGATCTGATTGGTTCAGTGCGTGAGGAATCCAAAGGTCTCTCTGGCCTCGTGCGCATTTCCGCTCCTGTTTCCTTTGGCGAAATCTATGTGGGCGATATGCTGCGCCGCTTCGTCGGCAATCATCCGCAGATGAATATCGATCTGCGCCTCAGCGACGCTTATGTGGATCTTGCTCGCGATGGCATTGATTTGGCCTTTCGCATCGGCACGCCCAGTGTCTCCTCACTTAAAATGCGCAAACTGGGAGATATGGGCTCAGCCATTGTGGCCTCTCCTGACTATTTGGAAACGCATGGCGAACCATCCACACCGCAAGACCTACTCGACCATATCTGTATGGTGGACGCCAACCGGCGCGATCCGACCCGATGGGTTTTTGTGAAGGAGGGAGAAAATATTGACGTTGTCATCAAGCGCCGTTTTGTCGTCAACAGCGCCAAAGTCGCTCGGGATTGGGCCGTGGCAGGGGACGCCATTGCCTATTGCCCGCGCTTTATCGTTGCGGATGATCTGGCTGAAGGGCGGCTGGTGCCTTTGCTGAGTGATTATCAGGGGCTCTCGACCCCATTGAGCGCCGTTTATCTGGATGGAACGGTGTTGCCGCGCAAGGTCAGGGCGATCATCGATTTCGCCTTGGAAGACATCAAGATCAACAGCCCGTTCTAAAAACATTTATTAGGAACAAAGTCAAGATAGTCATTCAATATAATTACCATTTCATTCTTAGATAGAAATGAGCATATTCACTTCAGACGAAACAAGCCGCCTAACAAAATAAGAAAACAGACGGCAGCGAAAACAAGGAGTGAGTAAAATGAATATTGCAATCGTAGGTGCAGGGAGTATCGGTTCAGGTCTGGCAAGCGTACTGGCAAAAACCAGCCACAGCATTACGGTCGTTGACTCCGACAATGGCGTTGCAGCGGCGGCCAAGCTCAAGGAACAGGGCGTTGAAGTCAATGCCGGTGCATTGAAGCCATCTGTTGTTGCTGCCGATGTGGTGATCCTGGCAACCCCGTTCGCTGCTTCCAAGGCAATCGTTGCCGAAGCAGACTTTTCCGGCAAGGTCCTGATCGACGTATCCAACCCGATCACCGACGACTTCTCTGGCCTTCAGGTTGGCTTTACCAGCTCTGCTGCTGAAGAATTGTCCGCTCTTGCCCCCACAGCCAAAGTGGTCAAGGCCTTCAACACCGTGTTTGCCCAGCATTACGCATCTGGCCTCCAACTGAATGGCGAAGCGCTTCAGACATTCATTGCTTCCGATGATGACGCAGCCAAGGCTGTTGTTACGGGCCTCGCCGTTGAAATCGGTCTGGAACCGAAAGATGCTGGTCCGCTTTCTAACGCCCGCTATCTTGAGCCGCTTGGGTTCCTCAACATCAACTTCGGTTATGTTCTTGGCTACGGCACCCAGATCGCGCCAAAGTGGCTCTCTGAATAAATAAATCGCCCAGCAAAACACACTGATCTAAAAACAAATAGAATAATAAAAACAATAAGAAAAACCAGCAAATGGGGAGCCGCAAAACGGCTCCCCCTTGAAAGAGAAATCCGCATCAAAGGAGAAAGACAATGAGCGTGACCCATTCCCTTCAAAGCCTTCGTGATAGTCTTAAGGCGTCTGACCGCATGCCGTTGGTCTTTCTTGGCCATGGCAACCCGATGAACGCTATCGAGGATAACATCTACAGCAAAAGCTGGAATCAGCTTGGCGAAACCTTGCCACGCCCCCAGGCCATTCTGGTGGTTTCTGCTCACTGGATGACCCAGGGCTCGACGCTCGTTGATGTGTCCAATCTGCCCAAAACCATTCATGACTTTTATGGTTTCCCCGATGAACTGTTCGCCCAGCAATATCCGGCTCAGGGTGATCCGAAACTGGCGCGTGATGTGGTTGCGCTACTGGCTAGCCACCATGCGCAGGAAGATGATACTTGGGGGCTTGATCATGGAGCCTGGACTGTTCTGAAGCATCTCTATCCAGAAGCCGATGTACCCGTGTTCCAGCTTTCCATAGACATGACCAAACCTCTGTCATGGCATCTGGAAATCGGCAAGACTCTTGCCCAGTTACGCAACCGTGGCGTCTTGATCCTCGGCTCAGGCAACGTGGTGCATAATCTGCGGGCTATGCGTTTTGGTGGCAAGGCACAGGACTTTGCATTGGAATTTGATACGCTGTTTACAGACAAGCTTTCGAACGGCGACTTCAAGGCGCTTGCGGACCCTAAAGAGCTGGGAACCCTGCTGCGGCTCGCCCATCCGACCGTAGACCACTATCTGCCTGCGCTCACCATCGCTGGGGCATCAGATAAAAAAGACGATCTGACCTTCATGACCGAGAGCATTGATCTTGGCTCCGTCTCAATGCGGTCTTTCATCTTCCACGGTGCCTGAGCCACCCTCTGGGCAAAAACACACAAACACTCAAACACCAGATAAAAAGAACAACAGTCGCGAAAAGAAGTAACAAGAACAAAGCGAACAGAAAGAACAGGAGACACTCATGCTGATCGACGGAAAATGGACAAAAGACTGGCAGCCAGTACAGAAATCCGATAAGGACGGGCGCTTTGTTCGCCAGACCTCAAGCTTCCGCAACTGGATCACGCCCGATGGCGCTCCTGGCCCGACCGGGGAAGGGGGCTTTGAAGCGGAAGCCGGACGCTATCGCCTCTATGTGGCGCTGATCTGCCCATGGGCCTCTCGCACCCTGATTGCACGCAAGCTCAAGGGGCTGGAAGAGCTTATCCCGATTACTGTGGTCAACCCGACCATGACGGATCAGGGGTGGTCTTTCGGCGGCTATCCTGGAGCTGATGAAGATCCGCTCTTCGGCTCCACCTACATCCACGAGCTCTACACCCGCGCTGATCCGCATTTCTCCGGTCGTGCAACAGTGCCTGCTCTGTGGGACATGAAGCGTAACGTCATGGTCAACAACGAAAGCGCGGACATCGTGAGAATGTTCGATACGGCCTTCGAGCATATGGTGCCTTCTGACCTGCGCCTTTATCCTGAAGATCTGCACGAAGAGATCGATGCGCTCAATCCGGTGATCTACGACACGCTCAACAACGGGGTTTATAAAGCTGGCTTTGCAACAACCCAAGAAGCTTATGATGAGGCCGTTGATGGCGTGTTTGAAACGCTGGACAATCTGGAAGCCCGCCTTGAAGGAGATTACCTCTTTGGCGATCGCTTCACCGAGACGGATATCCGCACTTTTGTGACCCTGATCCGCTTTGATGCCGCCTATCATGGCATCTTTAAAACCAATCGCAAACAGATCAAGGACTATCCAAGGCTCTCGGCCTATATGGAACGGATCTTGCGGCTGCCGGGCGTCATCGACACTGTCAATATGGACCATATCACCCGTGGCTACTATTCCATCAAGGCCCTGAATCCGAACGGAATTCGTCCAACCGGTCCGGCCCATGTGGGCGCCCTGCTGAAGGCCGTTTCCTAAAACGCACGGGCGATGCTAAACAAAGCGCTGAAGCGATCGATTGCTTCTGGACAATGCTGCCTCCAGTGAGCATGATCGCTTCAGCCGTTCTGGCTAGAGAATTCTATGAGATATTTGAACAGAACAAGTTTAGAGGCCGCAAGTGACTAAGAAGACGAGCATTGGCAATTATCTATTCACGCGTTTGCAGGAAATGGGCATAGGACATATTTTCGGTGTGCCCGGCGACTTCACCTTGCAAATGCTTGATCAGATCGACGAAGTGGATGGGCTGAACTTTGTTGGCAATTGCAACGAACTCAATTCCGCCTACGCGGCTGACGGCTATGCGCGCCTGAACCGGATATCGGCCATGATCACCACCTATGGGGTGGGCGATCTTTCCGCTCTTTGTGGGGTGGCTGGTGCCTGCGCCGAGAATGTGCCGATGGTTTTCATTTCCGGTGCCCCTCCGCTTTACGCGATGGAAGGCCGCCTGCGCATTCACCACTCACTGGCCGAAGGCAACTTTGACAATGTCATGAACAGCGTACGCGAATTTACTGTGGCGCAAACACGTCTTACACCCGCCAACGCTGCCTTTGAAATTGATCGTATTCTCAAAATTTGCTGGATTGAACGTCAGCCTGTCTTCATCCAGATCCCATCCAACATTTCCCATCTGTTGATCGATGCGCCACAAGGTCCGTTGGATCTGTCCATTCCTCAGAGTGACAGCGAGAGCCTTGAAAGTGCGCTGGCACTGGTGCTCAAGCATTTGCAGCTGGCCGAGCGCCCGGCTGTTCTGATCGACATGGATGTGGATCGCACCGGCTACACCGATGCGCTTGTTCGTCTGGTGGAAAAATACAAAATCCCTTATGCGTCTTTCCGCTCGGGCAAAGCTATCTTAAGCGAAGCCTCTCCTTTGTTTGCTGGCATTTACAATGGCGCCGCCTCTGAGCCTCAGGTGCGCGAAATCATTGAGCAATCGGATTGCCTGTTCGTGACCGCACCAAGTTTCGTGGAAGCCAGCACCCTGCAATTTATCGATCAGATGCCTGCCGAAACGGTCGTCTCCATCAGAGGCCACAGCTCGACGATTGGCGGTGAGGTGTTTGAAGGCGTCATGGCGGGTGAACTGATCTCCCGTCTTGCCGATAGCATTGAAGAGCGGCCCGAGCCCTCGGTCGCCGTGCAAGACCAGACGGTGCAGCCCGTCGGGGTAGAAGCGAGCAGGTCGCTGACGCAAAGCCGTTTCTGGCCCATCATGGGGAATTTCTTTGAAGAGGGCGATGTCATTCTGGCAGAAAACGGCACCTCTAACATCGCCCTAACCGGGGTCAAATTGCCCGAAGGCGTAAGCTATCTATCGCAAATGGTCTGGGGGGCGATTGGCTACACGTTGCCGGCTTTGCTCGGCACGATAATGGCAAGACCAGAGCGTCGGCAGATCCTGTTTATTGGCGATGGTTCTTTCCAGCTCACCGCACAGGAGCTTTCAACCATTCTGCGCGAAGGGTTGAAGCCGATCATTTTCCTCATCAACAATCGTGGCTACACCATCGAGCGCTATATTCAGGGTATGAAGGCTACTTACAATGATGTGGCCAACTGGGATTATACGGCGTTGATGAAGGTTTTCGCACCCGAAATGGAAGCCTTTACAGCATCGGTGAAAACAGAAGGCGAGCTGGCCTCAGTGCTTGAACAATGCGTCAAGCAGGACTGTGCTTCTTTCATTGAGGTCCATCTCGACCCGTTTGATGCGCCTGAACCGCTCAAGATTTTTGGCCCCAAAACGGCAGAACTGGACTATGGCTCCCGTCGCGGACCGCGGAAGTAAGTCCGAACCATCACGCTTGCGTGGGAGGCTCTCCCACGCCCTTTCTGTCTTAGTGGCAGATGCCGAACAAAAGCAGCTCTTTGACGGCCTGCTTGGTTTCTTCCCATTGTGCATCATTAAGATCACTGCCCTCATTGAGGGTGGAGATCTGGTGCTTGAAATCTGCATAATGCTGGGTGGTCGCCCAGATGGTGAAAAGCAGATGCTTTGGGCTGATCGGGCGAATCTTTCCCGCCGCGATCCATTTGTGAATGACGTTGACGCGCTCTTCCGTCCAGGAGCGTAGCTCTGTTTCCAGATAGTCCTGCACGATGGGGGCACCCTGAATGATCTCATTGGCCCAGACCATGGAGCCATAGGGACGCGTTCTGGCCAACTCCATCTTGGTGTCGATATAGCTGCCCAAAGCTTCTCTCGGATCGGCATCTTCCACGATCTCATCAGCTGCAGCACGCCACACATTGAAGATGTCCTCTACCACTGTTCGGTACAGTAACTCTTTGGTAGAAAAGTAATAAACGACATTCGACTTGGGGAGTCCGGCTTCTTCTGCTATACGACTTATGGATGCCCCGTTATATCCGAACTGCGCAAAAATTATTTCTGCAGCAGTCAATATATTTTCGATATTCTGCGCCCTGTTTTTTTTCTGCTTCGTGTATTGTTGGGGTCTCATGAACTTGCCTGTTTTGTTAGTCTGTGCGGGCGCTGTAGTTATTTGAAAAATTCAGAAGTATTTTTGATTGTCCTGTAGATAAAACTAAAAGTATCCAAAAATACCTGCTGCAATTTTTGACTTTTCTTGTTCGTTTTTTGAGCATTTGCATGAATGTTTGGCAAACACTCAAAAACCTGACCGATCGTGCAGGAAAAATATTGACCGATCGTGCGGATAATGCAAGCGTTCTTACCACGAAAGAGGCGTTTGGCAAAAAAAATCGCAAAACAAAATGCAATCAGCCAAAAACGTTTCAAGGGGAATAGTGGGCTCAAACAGAGTTGAGGGGGGCGCGTGATGTATCACGTCGAGAATATCATCAACGGGATAAGTATATCTTCCAAATCGGAGCGCCTGAGTGCGATCTATAATCCTGCTACGGGAGAACAGATTGGCGCGTTGGCTCTATCGACTGATGATGAGGTGCATGCGGCTGTGGCTGCCGCCAAGGCAGCGCTTGCCGGCTGGGCAGCAACGCCGCCAGCCAAGCGGGCGCGCGTGATGTTTGCCTATCAGGCTTTGGTGCGCGAAAGGGCTGACGACATCGCTCGCGAAATCAGTCGCGAGCACGGTAAAACCCATGACGATGCCCTTGGCGAAGTGGCTCGTGCGTTGGAAGTGATTGAATTTGCCTGCGGTGTACCTGAGCTTCTGAAAGGCGAGTTTTCCCGCAATGTCGGTACCGGCATTGATACCCATTCCGAGCGTCAGCCGCTTGGCGTTGTCGCCGGCATTACGCCGTTCAATTTCCCGGCCATGGTGCCCATGTGGATGTTCCCGATGGCTATCGCCTGCGGCAACACCTTTGTTCTGAAACCATCCGAGCGCGATCCGTCCGCTGCCAACTTTGTTTGTGAACTGCTGATGGAAGCTGGTTTGCCGGAAGGGGTGATCAATGTGGTGCATGGCGATAAAAGCGCCGTGGACTGTTTGCTCGACCATCCAGATGTAAAGGCCGTCAGCTTTGTCGGGTCCACACCGATCGCCGAATATGTCTATAAACGGGGCACCGATAGTGCCAAGCGGGTGCAGGCGTTGGGTGGTGCTAAAAACCACATGATCGTCATGCCGGATGCGGATATGGATCAAGCGGCTGATGCCCTCATGGGCGCAGCTTTCGGGTCTGCCGGAGAGCGTTGCATGGCGGTGTCCGTCGCTGTGCCGATTGGCGAAGAAACCGCCACCCGTCTCGTTTCCAGTCTCAAGCCAAAGGTAGAGGCCTTAAAGATCGGGCCAGCTAGCGATGAGGCTGCCGAAATGGGCCCCGTGATCACGTCTGCAGCCAAGGAGCGCATCGTCGGCTTGATTGATAGCGGTGTAGAGCAGGGCGCAGATCTGGTTGTCGATGGCCGTGGCTTTGAGCTGCAAGGCTATGAAAATGGCTATTTCGTTGGTGGTACCCTGTTTGACAAGGTGACCCCGGAGATGGACATCTACAAGACCGAAATTTTCGGACCGGTGCTCTCTGTGTTAGAACCGCAAAGCTTTGAGACTGCGGTCGATCTGATCAATATTCATGAATATGGCAACGGCACTGCGATCTTCACGCGCAATGGAGACGCTGCCCGCAAATTCGCCAGCCAGATCGAAGTCGGCATGGTCGGGATCAACGTACCCATTCCGGTTCCGGTCGCCTTCCATTCCTTCGGCGGCTGGAAACGCTCAAGCTTTGGCTCCCATGGTATTTACGGACCGGAAGCCATCCATTTCTATACCAAATTGAAGACCACCACGACGCGTTGGCCCGAGGGACTGACCGAGGGCGCTGTATTCACTTTCCCAAGCTAGGGAGAGCGGCGGGGCCATACGCTCCTGGTGTAAAGAAAAGACTATAAGCGCCTGAAATATAACCGGATAACCGGAAAGGGCGCGCTTCCAGAATTGCCCGTTGGGCGCAGTGAATTGACAGGGGAACCAGATCATGAAGAAGAATCTGCGAGTGGATGGAGACCGTCTTTGGCAGTCTCTGATGGATATGGCAAAAATCGGTCCTGGCGTTGCCGGTGGCAACAATCGCCAGACCCTGACCGATGAGGATGCCGAAGGACGCGCGCTGTTCAAACAGTGGTGCGATGATGCGGGCCTTACCATGGGCGTCGACAAGATGGGCTCCATGTTCATGACCCGTCCGGGCACCGATCCGGATGCCTTGCCGGTCTATGTTGGCTCCCACCTTGATACCCAGCCGACGGGTGGCAAATATGATGGCGTTCTTGGTGTGCTCTCCGCTCTGGAATTGGTGCGCATGCTCAATGACGCAGACATCAAGACCAAACATCCGATTTGTGTGGTCAACTGGGCCAACGAAGAGGGCGGGCGCTTCTCCCCGCCGATGTTGGCCTCTGGTGTTTTTGCTGGTGTTCATTCGCTGGATTATGCCTATGGCCGCAAGGATCTGGAAGGCAAGACCTATGGCGAAGAATTGAAGCGCATCGATTGGGTCGGCGAAGAAGAAGTGGGCGCCCGCAAGATGCATGCCTATTTCGAATATCACATCGAGCAGGGGCCGATCCTCGAAGCCGAGGAAAAGGAAATCGGCGTTGTGACCCATTGTCAGGGGCTGTGGTGGCTTGAATTCACCTTGACTGGCAAGGAAGCGCACACAGGGTCCACCCCGATGGCCATGCGCGTCAATGCGGGCCTTGCCATGGCACGCATCTTCGAGATGGTGCAAGAGGTGACCATGGCCGCTCAGCCGAACGCTGTAGGTGGTGTGGGGCAGGTAACCTTCTCGCCAAACTCGCGCAACGTTTTGCCGGGCACCGTTACCTTTACGGTCGATATTCGCACGGTTGATATCGAAAAGCTCAATGGTATGCGTGATGCCATTAAGGAGAAGGCCGCTGTTATCTGCGAAGAGCTGGGCGTTGGCTGCTCGGTGGAACAGGTTGGCCAGTTCGATCCGGTGACCTTCGATCCAACCTTGGTGGATCGCGTACGCAACGCAGCCATCGATTTGGGCTATTCCCACATGGATATCGTCTCTGGGGCCGGTCATGACGCATGCTGGGCTGCCAAAGTTGCGCCAGCTACCATGATTATGTGTCCTTGCGTCGATGGTCTTTCGCACAACGAAGCCGAAGATATCTCCAAGGAATGGGCCACCGCCGGGGCCGATGTGCTTTTGCAGGCGGTTCTGGAAACAGCTGAGATCTCGGAATAAGGAAGATGACCTTATCTACCAGACAGATCATACCGGTAGATATTTGTGGTGCTGTCCTTCTGAACTGTTGGGCGAAGGATCTCTTGGTCTTTATCAGTCATGATGCTTCGCATCGCATTGCAGCATGCTGGTATTCGGTATTTCTTTCCCGCTCGCTCTGCCAAGTCGCTAGCGCGAATTTCGACAACGGAAATGCCTGCATTTTTGGCTTCTTTAAATATTTTACGAAGCTCCCGAAGGAACAAGTACTTAATAGGTTCGCGCATAGATCAATCCTCACAACACTAGGTTGTCTAAGGGTTGCATATCTAAAAGGGGAAAATCAATGAGCAAAGTGATTAAAGGCGGCACGGTCGTTACCGCCGATCTGACTTATGAAGCCGATGTGAAAATCGAGGGCGGTGTCATCACCGAAATCGGTCCTGATCTTTCCGGCGATGAAATTCTGGATGCGTCTGGTTGTTATGTGATGCCGGGCGGCATTGATCCGCATGTGCATTTGGAAATGCCTTTCATGGGCACCTATTCCGCCGATGACTTCGCCTCGGGCACGCGTGCTGCCGTTTCCGGCGGAACGACCATGGTGGTAGACTTCTGCTTGCCTGATCCGGGACAGAGCCTGATGGACGCCCTGATGCGCTGGGATAACAAATCCACCCTTGCTACATGCGATTATTCCTTCCACATGGCCATCACATGGTGGGGCGAGCAGGTCTTCAATGAAATGGAGACCGTCGTGCGTGAGAAGGGCATCAACACCTTCAAGCATTTCCTTGCCTATAAAGGCTCGTTGATGGTCAATGATGACGAGTTGTTCGCTTCGTTCCAGCGATGTGCCGAACTGGGGGCTATGCCGCTGGTTCACGCTGAAAATGGAGATGTGGTTGCCTCCATGTCTGCCAAGCTGCTGGAAGAGGGCAATGTCGGACCAGAAGCCCATGCTTATTCCCGTCCGCCGGAAGTGGAAGGGGAAGCCACCAACCGCGCCATCATGCTGGCCGATATGGCAGGCGTCCCGCTCTATGTGGTGCATACCTCCTGCGAGCAGAGCCACGAAGCCATCCGCCGTGCCCGACAGAAAGGCATGCGCGTCTATGGTGAGCCGCTCATTCAGCATCTGACGCTTGATGAGAGCGAATATTTCGACAAGGACTGGGATCACGCCGCCCGTCGTGTGATGAGCCCGCCATTCCGCAACAAGATGCATCAGGATAGCCTCTGGGCAGGCTTGCAGGCCGGTTCTCTTTCCTGTGTGGCAACAGACCACTGCGCCTTTACAACCGATCAGAAGCGCTACGGCGTGGGTGATTTCACCAAGATCCCGAACGGCACCGGCGGCCTTGAAGATCGCCTGCCGATGCTTTGGACCTATGGTGTCGGCACCGGTCGTCTGACGATGAATGAGTTTGTTGCTGTCACCTCAACCAACATCGCCAAGATCCTCAATATGTACCCGAAGAAGGGCGCTATCCTTGTTGGGGCTGATGCCGATATCGTGGTTTGGGATCCCAAGCGCTCCAAAACCATCACCGCGGCCAATCAGGTATCCACCATCGATTACAGCGTCTTCGAAGGCAAGGAAGTCACTGGCCTGCCACGCTTCACCTTGTCGCGAGGCAAGGTGATGGTCGAGGAAAGCACATTGAAGACTGAAGAGGGTCACGGCGAATTCGTAGCGCGCCAGCCTTACACGGCAGTCAACAAGGCGCTTTCCACCTGGAAGGAACTGGTTTCGCCGCGTCCGATCGCCCGCTCAGGCATTCCGCCAAGTGGCGTCTAAGCGTAGCTCTGACGCACGCTGAGTCAACAAATAGCCTGCGGGTGCCTTATGCGTCCGCAGGATAGATTGAAGAATGACGATAACAAGCATACTCCGAACGGGAACAAGCAACGATGATGCACTCCGACTTCCATGTGGTCTCAGCCAAAGACCTCTGTCTGACCTTTCAGACCAATGATGGGCCGGTCCATGCGCTCAAGGATGTCAATTTACAAATAGACAAGGGCGATTTTGTCAGTTTCATTGGCCCGTCCGGCTGTGGCAAGACAACCTTTTTGCGTGCCATCGCTGCTTTGGAAAATCCCACCTCCGGCGAGCTGACGGTGAATGGTACGACGCCCGAACTGGCGCGAAAAGACCGCGCCTACGGCTATGTGTTTCAGGCCGCTGGCCTCTACCCATGGCGCACGATTGCGCGCAACATCAAATTGCCCCTTGAGATCATGGGCTTCACCAGAGCCGAGCAGAATGAGCGGGTCGAAAGGGTGCTCAAGCTGGTGGATCTGGAAGGCTTTGGCAACAAGTTCCCATGGCAGCTTTCCGGCGGCATGCAGCAGCGCGCCTCCATTGCGCGCGCACTGTCATTCGATGCTGATATCCTGCTGATGGATGAACCCTTCGGGGCATTGGACGAGATCGTACGAGACCATCTCAACGAACAGCTTCTCAAGCTCTGGTCGAGCACGGGCAAGACCATCGGCTTTGTGACCCATTCCATTCCAGAGGCTGTTTATCTTTCTACCAAGATTGTTGTCATGAGCCCACGTCCGGGCCGTATCACGGATGTCATCGAGAGCACGCTTCCCAAGGACCGCCCGCTTTCCATCCGTGACAGTCAGGAATTCATCGACATTGCCCATCGCGTGCGCGAGGGCCTGAGAGCCGGTCATGGCGATGGAGCGAATGATGCGTAAGCTGTTTGCTGTTTTCACTGTCGTTCTGGTCATCGTAGCGATCTGGTATGCCGCCGCAGTGAAGATGAACGCCAAATGGGCCTATGATCAGGCCGCCCGCGCAAAGGTCGAGATCTCTTTCTCGGAGCTGGTCAAAGACACCTGGGCGCAGGAGCGTCCGGTTCTGCCAGCGCCGCATCAGGTGATGACCGAGCTCTGGAAAACCACGGTTGGCAAGAAGATCACCTCCAAGCGGTCTCTTATTTTTCATGGCTGGATCACGCTCGAGGCAACCCTGCTGGGCTTTATCACTGGCACGTTGCTGGGCATCGCGCTTTCGGTTGGCATCATCTATATCCGCGCCATGGATATGAGCGTCATGCCATGGGCCATTGCCTCCCAGACCGTGCCCATTCTGGCCATCGCACCGATGATCATCGTCGTGCTCAACTCGGTCGGCATTCAGGGCTTGATCCCCAAGGCGATTATCTCGGCCTATTTGAGCTTCTTCCCCGTGCTGGTGGGCATGGTGAAAGGCTTGCGCGCGCCCGATCATATGCAGATGGATTTGCTCAAGACTTACAATGCCTCCAAGAGCGACGCCTTCTACAAGCTGCGCCTGCCGTCTTCAGTGCCTTATCTTTTCACCTCCATGAAGGTGGGTATAGCGGCCTCGCTGGTCGGTACCATCGTGGGTGAATTGCCAACCGGTGCGATCCGCGGACTGGGTGCACGTCTTTTGACAGGGTCCTATTATGGCCAGACCATCCAGATGTGGGCAGCACTGTTCGCCGCAGCTCTGCTGGCAGCCGGCCTTGTGGCGCTCGTCGGATTGGCTGAGAAATCTGTTCTGAAGAAAATGGGGATGGTGCGATGACCCTGGTGTTCGCTGCAATTGTCATCTGGATCGTGGCTTCCTGGATCAATGTGAAGCTGTCCCGATCCTCGGCCCATAACACGCTTCTGGTGCGGTTTCTGGTGCCCTTTATTTTCGGCGTCACTATCATCGTGGCGTGGGAACTGCTGGCTCGTGGACTAGACATCCCGTCGGTCATCCTGCCGCCGCCATCGGCCATCGCCACGCGCTTTGCCGCATCCACCGACATTCTTTGGCTGGATTTCGTGCAGACCTTCGTCAAGGGTGCGCTGACCGGTTATATCATGGGCTGCGGAGCGGCCTTCCTGACAGCGATCCTGATCGACCGTGTGCCTTTCTTGCAGCTTGGCCTGCTGCCGGTTGGCAACTTCGTGGCCGCGTTGCCCATTGTTGGTATTGCGCCAATCCTTGTCATGTGGTTCGGCTTTGACTGGCATTCCAAGGCAGCCGTGGTCGTGGTGATGGTCTTCTTCCCCATGCTGGTCAACTGCGTGCAGGGGCTCTCGGATACAGACAGCATGCAGCGCGACCTCATGAAGACCTATGCGGCGAGTTACGCCGATACATTGCTCAAACTGCGCCTGCCAGCGGCGATGCCATTCATTTTCAATGGTCTGAAAATTTCGACGACCTCGGCGCTCATCGGCGCGATTGTGGCTGAATTCTTTGGCTCTCCGATTGTCGGTATGGGATTTCGTATCTCAACCGAAGTCGGCAAGCTCGGGCTCGATATGGTCTGGGCAGAAATTACGGTTGCGGCCATCGCTGGCTCTCTTTTCTACGGAGCTGTGGCCGCAATCGAAAAAGGGGTGACCTTCTGGCATCCCTCTCAAAGGGGCTAAAAGACCCCATTTAATAACCTAAGAAAAGCAACACCTTAACCAAAATCCTTAATGGAACACCAAAGGGAATAGAAGATGAGAGACACTTTCAAGACTTTTGCGATTGGCGCATGTGCAGCTGCCTCGATCTTTGCAGCCACCGGAGCCAACGCGGCAGATGACTTTACCCTTCAGCTCAAATGGGTGACCCAGGCCCAGTTTGCCGGCTATTATGTTGCGCTGGAAAAGGGCTTCTATGAAGAAGAAGACCTCAATGTCACCATCAAGCCGGGCGGTCCGGATATTGCTCCCACGCAGATCCTTGCTGGTGGCGGTGCTGATGTCGTGGTTGACTGGATGCCATCCGCTCTGGCTGCTCGCGAAAAGGGCCTGCCGCTGGTGAACATCGCTCAGCCTTACAAATCCTCCGGCATGATGCTGACTTGCCTTAAGGAAAGCGGCGTTAAAACCCCTGAAGACTTCCCGGGCAAAACCCTTGGTGTCTGGTTCTTCGGCAACGAATATCCATTCCTCAGCTGGATGAGTATTCTGGGCATTCCCACCGAAGGCGGTGATGATGGCGTAACCGTCCTCAAGCAGGGCTTCAACGTCGATCCTCTGCTCCAGAAACAGGCTTCCTGTATCTCCACCATGACCTACAACGAATATTGGCAGGTGATTGATGCTGGCATCTCTGAAGATGAACTGATCACTTTCAAGTATGAAGATCAGGGCGTTGCAACGCTGGAAGACGGTCTCTATGTGCTCGAAGATAAGCTGGCTGACGATGCCGAAGTCGACAAACTGGCCCGCTTCGTGAAAGCCTCCATGAAAGGCTGGAAATGGGCAGAATCCAATCCCGATGAAGCGGCCGATATCGTTCTGGAATATGACGAAACAGGTGCCCAGACCGAAAAGCACCAGAAGCGTATGATGGCCGAAGTTGCCAAGCTGACCGCAGGCTCCAACGGCGCTCTTGATCCGGCCGACTATGAGCGCACCGTCAAGACCCTGATGAGCGGTGGTTCTGCTCCGGTTATCTCCAAGGCACCAGAAGGCGCCTGGACCCACAAGATTACTGATCTGGCTCTGAAGTAAGCCAGCTCAGCAATAAAGTGGTCTGACTTGATCCGCATCCGGGTTTGTCTCGGATGCGGAGAGAGTGAGCCCCAAAGGCACCGAACAATAAAAGACATCTGATACCGCGCAGGCTTTCCGGGGCATCTGGACCGGATTTGTGCGAACAGGACCGCTTTGTCTCAATTTCAGGGCTGGTAACCCTGTCAGGAGATTGTTCGAAACAGTTTGATTTTTCAAAAAGGGCATGTGCGACAAGATGCTGGTACAGAGTGAACGCAACAGTCGATCTCATGAGGTTTATGGGGCCCTCTCAACGGGAACCCGTGAGCTTTATGATGAAGCGCGATATCTGCAAAAGGCCGATCTGGAAAGCCTGATGGCGCGAGCCTGTGTCATTCGTGAGGCGCGTTGGGGCCGCACCGTGACCTATTCGCGCAAGGCTTTTGTTCCGCTCACCAACATGTGCCGGGATACCTGCGCCTACTGCACCTTTGTCAAGCATCCCGACCATCCCGACGCCAATATCATGTCGCCCGAACAGGTGCTGGCAACGGCACGCAAAGGTGAGGCGCAAGGCTGCAAGGAATTGCTCTTCAGCTTGGGAGAAAAGCCCGAATTGCGCTATGAGCGCGCAAGGGCTGCACTCTCTCTGCTGGGCTATGACAGCATGACCGACTATCTGGCGGACATGTGCGCGCTGGTGCTGGAAGAAACCACCATGCTGCCCCACGTCAATGCGGGCACGCTCAGCGATGAAGAATTGGAAAAGCTGCGCCCGGTTTCCGCTTCCATGGGCATGATGCTCGAAACCATCTCCCGCCGTCTGACGCAAAAGGGCGAGGCGCATTATGCCTGTCCGGACAAAGTGCCCTTGCAGCGTCTGCGTACGCTGGAGAGGGCAGGGGAACGCAAGGTGCCCTTTACCACCGGCTTGCTCATCGGTATCGGCGAAACATGGGAAGAGCGCATAGAGGCACTCCACGCCATCAATGAGAGTCACAAGCGCCACGGTCACATTCAGGAAGTCATTATCCAGAATTTCCAGACCAAACCAGATATCGCCATGGCGCACCATAAGGAACCCAGCCTTGAGGATATGCTCAGAACCATCGCTGCCGCTCGGCTCATTCTGTCGCCCGATATCAGCTTGCAGGCGCCACCAAATCTTAGCGCCCGCCACATCGCCTATCTCGATGCAGGTATCAACGACTGGGGTGGCATCTCACCCGTGACGATCGATTTCATCAATCCCCAGCATGTCTGGCCGCAAATCGATGTCTTGGCCGAGAGCTGCAAAAGCGCTGGCTTTGCGCTCAAGGAACGCCTTCCCATTTATCCCGACTATTTGAAACGGGGCTCCGCATTTTTAAGCCCTCAACTGCAAGACCGCGTCGCTGCAATGGCTGCACGCGACGGTCTGGCTCAAGAACAACGACACCTGATGCAGGGAGAATAAGATCATGACCAATGAAATAGTAAATTATATTGAGAATGATATTGAGATTGATGCGTCTGCTATCTCCCATCCCGTCAGAGATGTTCTTGATAAGGCATTGGAAGGGCGTGAGATTACGCAAATGGAGGCTGTCACGCTGTTCAAGGCAAATGGGCATGCCGACAAGCAGGCGATCTATCACACCGCGGATCTGTTGCGCCAAAAAGCCAATGGTGATCTGGTGACCTTTGCCGTCAACCGGAACATCAATTTCACCAATGTCTGCTACATGGGGTGCAAGTTCTGCAACTTTGCCAAACGCGCCGACGAAGAAGATGCCCAATGGCACTCGGTGGAAGAGGTGCTACGCCGCTGCCATGAGGCCTGGGACCGTGGCGCGACCGAAGTCTGCATTCAGGGTGGGCTCCACCCCAAGCTTCCCGGCACCTATTATGAAGAGCTCTGCCGCGCCATCAAGGCCGAGCTCCCGGATATGCATCTTCATGCTTTCTCGCCCTTTGAAGTCTGGTATGGCGCATCGAAAAGCCGCAAGCCTTACCGAGAGTTTCTGCAAGGGCTTAAAGATGCCGGTCTGGGCACCATGCCGGGCACGGCCGCTGAAATTCTTGATACCGAGATCCGCAAACAGCTGACCAAGGACAAGCTCAGCACGGAGAAATGGGTCGAGATCATCCGCACCGCTCATGAGGTTGGCATCAAGACAACTGCCACCATCATGTATGGCCATATCGACGCGCCGGAGCATTGGGCTGCACATATCGATCTGCTGCGATCCATCCAGAAAGATACCGGCGGCTTTACCGAATTTGTGCCGCTGTCCTATCAGCATGTGGGCACCGCTCTCTATTCCGAAAATCCGGGCAAGGTGCGCATGGGGCCGAGCACGGACGAAATCGACAAGATGCATGCGGTTTCCCGCATCATGCTGCATGGGTTCATTGACAATATTCAGGTGTCCTGGACCAAATTGGGACCAGACCATGCCATGGCCATGCTCAACCGCGGCGCCAATGACATGGGCGGCACCTTGATGGAAGAGAGCATCTCACGCGCCGCAGGCGCTGATCATGGGCAAGAGATCACCGCCTATGAGCTGACGCAGATCGTACGAGCGTCGGGGCGCACGCCAGCGCGCCGCTCAAGCGATTATCGTATTCTGGATATTTACGACGATCATGACCCGCAACCGCTCGCACCGCTGATCGAGCGGGGTGACAAAGATCCTCTCGACTTCCTCAAGATGTTCCCAGATGCCTCTTCGGGTCTGGAGGCGGCCGAATGAGCGAGAAACAGAAGCTAAAGGTTACCCTGCTGGCCGGCGGGGTCGGCGGGGCGAAGATGGCCGAAGGCTTTGCTTCGCTGGAGGACGTCGATCTCACTATCATCGGCAACGTGGCTGATGATGAGGCGTTTCACGGTCTGTGGGTATCACCGGATATCGACACCATGACCTATACCCTCTCGGGCAGGATCAACCGTCAGCAGGGCTGGGGGCTGGCGGACGAAGGCACACGCGCGCTAGAGACTCTGACAAGCTTGGGCGAAGATACATGGATGATGTTGGGGGACAGGGATTTCGGCCTGCATATCTACCGCACCATGCGCAGAATGAAGGGGGATAGGCCGAGCGATATCGCCGCCGATGTGGCCAAGGCCTTCGGCGTCAAATCCAAAATCCTGCTGCCAACCAACGATGTGGTTCAAACGCGGGTCAAGACGGAACAGGGTTGGCTCAGTTTCCAGGAATATTTCGTCAAGGAAAAATGCGCCCCCGCTGTCAAGGCGCTGGAATTTGCTGGTATCGAAGAGGCGAGCGCAACACTTGAAGCTCTGGAAGCCATTGCGAGCGCAGAACTGCTGGTCATTGCACCCTCAAACCCGCTGGTCAGCATCGAACCGATCCTTGCCATCAAGGGCATTCGCGAGGCCTTGAAAAAGCGTGCAGTGCCGTCCATCGCTGTCAGTCCGCTAATTGCCGGAAAGGTGGTCAAGGGACCTGCTGACAGAATGATGAGCGCTCTGGGGATGCGCGCAGACGCTGTTGGTGTGGCCACCCGCTATCAGGGGCTTGCCGATATCTTGCTGATTGATCATCAGGATGTGGCTCTGTCCGCAGAGATCTTGGACCTTTCCATCGCGCCTCACTGCTCGGACATCATGATGAAGGATATGTCTGACAAGATGCGGCTCGCCTCGGAGATTGTCGACCTCGCCAGAGCTCAAGGGCAGAATGGAGCGGCGGCATGAGCGAAAGAACGCTGGTTCTCATTCCCATGAAGGCACCCACGCAAGCCAAGTCACGCCTCAAAACTGTGTTGAGCGATAGGGAGCGCTCGGCTTTGGCTCTGGCTTTGTTCAAGGGTGTTGTGGCGCAAGTCATGGGGGCCGTCCAAAGCATCAAAAAGGCTGGCAATCCTCACAAGGTCATTGACATCGCGGTCGTCTCGAGCAGCAAGACTATCGAAGACATCGCCGCTGACCTCGGGATCATCTATCTGGCGGAAGAGGCTGGAGCCGGTCTGGTCGCTGCGGTGGAAGAAGCTGCGGCAAAGGCCAGTTGGCGCGGCTATAAGCGCCTGTGCATTCTTCCCGGTGATCTAGCCGACCCATCGGCTTCAGACATTATGCGGCTGCTTTCATATCCGGTAGACGAGGGGACGATAGCCCTCTGTCCGTCGCAGGATTTGGGGACAAATGCGTTGGTCGTAACCCTGCCAAGCCCCATGCCTTTTGCCTTCGGACCAGAGTCATTCACACGACATTTCAGTCTGGCTGCGGACCGTGGGCTTATGCCTGTCATATTACCGCTCAAGAGCCTGCGGCGGGATATCGATACGCTGGCCGATCTGGATTATCTCGATGACAACCGGACGATAGGTATCATGAACAGGGAGGAAGCATGAGCGATAGCATGGCGTCTTCTCTTTGCATCACTGCCATCCCCAATGTGCCCGATATTGTCGAGGGCGACGATCTGGCGGCGATTGTCGGCGATTGCCTTGTGGCAAGCGGACATATGCCCGTTGAAGGAGACATTCTTTGCGTAGCGCAAAAGATCTTTTCCAAAGCTGAAGGCTGTATCTATCCGCTTTCGACCATTACGCCATCGCCCGAAGCATTGCGTTACGCCGAAGAGCTGGGCAAGGACCCGCGCAAGGTGGAAATCGTGCTGCGGGAAAGCGCCGAAGTTGTGCGTGCCTTCCGCCACCCCGGTCAGAGTGAAGGCACCATGATTTGCCGCCACAGGCTGGGCTTCATTTCCGCTAATGCTGCCGTCGATGAATCCAACATTGCCGAAACGGATGCCGCCATGACGCTGCCGCCGGACCCCGACGCGAGCGTGGTTGCCATGCGGGACGCGCTGGAAGCTCGCTTCGGCTGTCGCATTGGTGTGGTGATGACAGACACCTTTGGTAGGCCTTGGCGCATCGCGCAGGTCAATGTGGCCATAGGGCTGGCTGGTGTGCCTGCCACCTTGCGTGAGCAGGGCAACGAAGATGCATGGGGCCGCACAATGAAAGTGACTGAGGCGGCCTTTGCTGATGAGCTGGCAGCTGCCTCCGGTCTCGTGGTCAAGAAGGCTGCAAAAACACCCCTCGTTTTGTTCCGTGGGCTCGACTGGAGCCCGTCCCGGAGCAAGGCCGAGGATCTGTTGAGAGGAAAACAAGAGGATATGTTCAGATGACGATCGCAATCATTGGCGGCACAGGGCCGCAAGGGCAGGGGCTTGCCTTGAGATTTGCGCGCGCCGGTGTGCCAGTGGCTCTGGGCTCGCGTGATGCCACGCGTGCCGCGGAAATCGGCGTTGCCCTGCGCGCGCAGTTGGACGCCGCCGCCGCTCCAATTACGGGTGTTGCGAACGAGGAAGCCGTTATGATGGCTGATGAGTTGGTCATTCTCGCGGTGCCCTTTGCTGGCCACAACGCCACGCTGGCAGCGCTCAAGCCGCATCTGGAAGGCAAGATCCTTGTCGATATCGTCGTGCCTCTGAAAGAGGGCGACCCGAAAAAGGTCGAGATGCCGCCCGAAGGCTCGGCGACAGAAGCAGCCCAAGCGCTGCTTGGCCCGGATATTCCCGTCGTCGGGGCCTTGCACAATGTGTCCGCAACCACGCTGAAGACCCTCGAATGGGATATCAACTGCGATATTCTTGTGTGTGGCAATTCGCTTCCCGCCCGCAAGAAGGTCATGGCGCTGGTCGAGACGCTCGGTGTCGTCGCTTACAATGCTGGCGACGCTGAAGCTGCTCGCTGCATCGAGGCGATCACGCCCATTCTCATTCGCATCAATATTTCCAAGCAGGTGCCCTTCACCCATGCCGGTGTGAAGATTCAGGCCCCGGCTCACTGATAAACAGAACAATCACCAAACCGACCTTTGAAAAGACTTGAAGAACAAGGACAGGAGAGAGAGATGGAATTCGGTATTTGCTTTAAAGGCTTCGTCGAGCCCAAGCGTGCCCGCGCCCTTGTGCGACAGGCCGAGAACGCCGGCTTTACCTATTGCTGGTTTTACGATAGCCACATCCTTTGGCGCGAAAGCTACATGGCGATGGCCATGTGCATGGAGCACACGACCAAAATGCGCTTCGGTCCATGCGTGACCAATCCGAACACCCGTGACTGGTCGCTTGCTGCTTCGATGTTTGGCTCTCTTGCCAAGCAGTCGGAAGGCCGGTTCGACATTGGCCTTGGCCGAGGCGATAGCGCAGTGCGTGTCATGGGGCTCAAGCCCGCACCGCTGAAGCGTCTGGAAGAATTCACCCATGTGGTCAAGGCCTTGGTGCGCGGTGACGAAGCGCAATATGGCGAATGCCCCGAGCCGGTCAAATTTCCTTGGGCTGAGGGTTATGAACTGCCAATCTGGGTGGCTGCCTATGGTCCAAAAGCGTTAAGCTCCGCCGGACGGGTTGGGGATGGTCTCATCCTGCAGATCGCCGAGCCAAGCATTGTCAAATGGCTGGCAAGCACGGCCATCGCAGAGGGCGAAAAAGCTGGCCGCGACATGTCCAACTTCAAGGTCATGTCCGCCGCGCCAGCCTATTTCGGCACGAAGGAAGAATGCATCGCCGCAACCCGCTGGTTCCCTGCCATGGTGGGCAACCATGTGGCTGACATCGTTGAGAAATACGGCACAGAGCGGGACGATATCCCCGAAGCGCTCACCGCCTATATCAAGGACCGAAAGGGCTATGACTATTCTAAGCATGGCCAGAGCGATAATCCGTATCTTGATTTCATTACTGATGAAATTATTGAGGGCTTCAGTGTTCTGGGCGCTGCCGAGCAACATATCGCCAAGCTTGGTGTTTTGAAGGACGCGGGCGTCACCCAGTTCAATATCTACCTGGACAACGGTAAGGAAGAACAGATCATCGCTGAATATGGCGAGAAGATCATCCCAGCTTTTGAGGCCTGATAGAATAGAAAAACACGGACTGGTTCGATAAGGGCTGGTTAAACTCGGGGCGGGTCTTTGCAGATCCTGCCCCTCTTTTTATGACCACATATGAGAGCCTTCTTTTGGGCTCTGTAGGCGAGATGGGCTCTCAGGCGTGCAGATTCTCATGCCCTTTGGTGGTATCGACCAGCTTGGCTTTCTGCTCGAACCCATCGTCTTTGGTCAGTTCGGCGACATGCAGCAGGGTCGTCATGATCCGTTCGCGCTCAGTGTCGGGTAGATCGAAATAATGCCTTGCAAATGTGTCCCCCAGCGGCGAAGGCGCCTGCTCCAGAAGGGCTTTTCCTGCATCGGTTAGGGTTGAGATCACCACGCGGCGATTGTTTGCGGGCCGAATACGCTCGATAAGCCCTTTTGCGGCCAGTTTGTCAAGAATACCCAGTACGGTCGGCGGTGACAGATCGACCTGTTTCGATATGGCACTCCCTGTGGGGTCTCCCAAATCGCGCACACAGCGCAGAATGATGAGTTGGGGCAGGGTCAGCCCGCTTTTCTTGTTCAAGAAGCGGGAATGGATATCAAGGGCTCTGGCGATCGTGCGGATGGATTGGAGCACGACACGCATTTCTTCATTCGGCGTCATTTTTACTATCTATTTTTTGATGGAACCAAATTTTGTCCAAACTGTTGTATATTAAAGATTAGTGTACTAATAATTACTAGTCAAACAATCAGAAGGAGAATGATAGAGCTTATGTGTGGTATTTGCGGCGAAGTCAGATTCGATGGATCCAGTCCTAATGTTGAAAAAATCGAGTCGATGACAGACCGCCTGGCCTCAAGAGGGCCAGACGCATCAGGGACTTTTTTCAGAAACAACATGGGCATGGGCCATCGACGATTGAAAATCATCGACCTGTCCGATGCATCGGCGCAGCCGTTTGTTGATCAGTCAACCGGCCTTGCGATGGTCTTCAATGGCTGTATCTATAATTACCCAGAGTTGCGGTCCGAGCTGGAAGGCAAGGGGCACACATTCAAATCCTCTGGCGATACCGAGGTCATTCTCAAGGCATGGGCCGAGTGGGGCGAGGACGCTATTCCGCGCCTTCAGGGCATGTTTGCCTTTGTAATCCATGAAGAGCTGAGCGGGCGAACCATTCTGGTGCGCGACCGCTTTGGCATCAAACCGCTCTATCTAAACGAAAGCGACAGGCATCTGCGCTTTGCCTCTTCGCTGCAGTCTATTCTGGCTGGTGGCGATGTGGACCGTTCGATCGACCGAGTGGCGCTTCACCACTATATGACATGGCATGCTGTCGTGCCGGCGCCGCGCACCATTCTGGAAGGTGTGCGTAAGCTGCCCGCTGCAACCATTCGCATTGTCGAGGCTGATGGCACTTCCTGTGAGAAACAATATTGGGTGCCTACCTTTGAACGCTCTCAGGAAGATGAAGAGCGCAGCGAAGAAGAATGGTGTGACCTGTTGCTCGATGGCCTGCGCACCTCGGTTCAGCGTCGCATGGTATGTGACGTGCCGGTTGGTGTGCTGCTTTCGGGTGGCGTGGACAGCTCCATGATCGTTGGCCTGTTGGCCGAACAGGGGCAGACGGGCCTTTCCACCTATTCGATTGGCTTTGAAGATGCCAATAACGAAAAGGGCAACGAATTTGAATATTCGGACCTGATCGCCAAGCATTATGGTACCAACCACCACAAGATCCACATCCCCTCCAGCGAGATGATGGAAAATCTGCCTGGCGCCATCAAGGCGATGTCCGAACCGATGGTTTCCTATGACAATATCGGCTTCTATCTGTTGAGCCGCGAAGTCGCCAAATCGATCAAGGTCGTGCAGTCCGGGCAGGGGGCAGACGAAGTCTTTGGCGGCTATCACTGGTATCCACCGCTGCAGGCGACCTCCAGTCCGGTAGAAAGCTATGCACTTTCCTTCTTTGACCGGAACCAGAAAGCCATGGCGAGCCATCTCAATCCGGACTATCTGGCCGATCACAATGCCAGCCTGGCCTTTGTCGCCGAGCATTTCTCTCGTCCGGGCGCGCCTGATCCGGTCGACAAGGCCCTGCGCCTTGATACCAACGTGATGCTGGTGGACGATCCGGTCAAGCGCGTGGACAACATGACCATGGCCTGGGGGCTTGAGGCGCGTGTGCCTTTCCTTGATCATGAAGTGGTCGAGCTGGCTGGCCGCATGCCAAGCCGTCACAAGCTTGCCCATGGTGGCAAGGGCGTACTCAAGGAAGCCGCGCGAAAAGTCATTCCTTCAGCGGTGATTGACCGGCCCAAGGGCTATTTCCCTGTTCCGGCGCTCAAATATATCGAAGGGCCGTATCTGGAAATGGTCAAAGATGCTCTGACTTCGCAGGCGGCTAAGGATCGTGGCATCTTCCAGCAGTCTTATCTGGATACATTGTTCGCCGCACCATCGGATCATATCACACCGCTGCGTGGGTCCGAGCTGTGGCAGGTTGCGCTTCTGGAAATGTGGTTGCAGGCACTGGAGGATTAGGGCCATGTCTACTGATCGTGAAAAGTCCAAACCATTGGGGCAGCACCGACTGCGCCGTATCAGGCAGGAAGGGATGAGTACACTCTACTCATCCCACAAGCTCACGCATCAGAATGTCGCTCTGGATTGCGGCTGGGGGCGTCTGATCTTCGGCAACACGTTTGAAACCCCTGAGGATCTGATAAACGAGATGCGTAAGGAGCGGCCGGATCAGCGCGATATCGCATTTTACGTTCGCGATCCGCATGTGGTACTGGCGCAGGCTCCGCAGGAATATTTCCTCGACCCATCCCACACCTATCGGCTGGATCTTTCTGTGTATCGGCCAGCACGGCAACGCAAAACGACGTTTCATATTCGTCGCCTCTCCACGCAAGCCGATGCTGATGCGATCAATACCATTCTTGCCGAGCGTGGAATGGTTACGGTGCCTCCAGAATTCTTTTGGTCCCACAGGGATGCCGGAACGGTAACTATGTTGGTGGCTGAAGATGCACAAACGGGCGAAATACTGGGGTCTGTCATGGGCGTTGATCACGCCAAGGCCTTCGATGATCCCGATAAAGGGTCATCGCTCTGGTGTCTGGCTGTCTCGCCGAGTGCTCCGCATTCCGGATTGGGTGAATCTCTCGTGCGTCGCCTGGCCGAACAATTCAAGGCACGCGGTGCTTCCTATATGGATCTCTCGGTGCTCCACAATAATGAGCAGGCGATTGCCCTATATGAGAAATTGGGGTTTCGCAGGGTCAATGTCTTTGCGGTCAAGCGCAAGAACGAGATCAACGAAAAGCTGTTCGTTGGCGAACAGACGGAAACCGAGCTCAACCCTTATGCGAAGATCATCGTCAATGAGGCGCTGCGCCGTGGAATCCATGTGGAAGTCAACGACGCTGCCAATGGTTTTTTCCGTCTCAGCCACGGCGGGCGCTCTGTCCGCTGTCGCGAATCCCTGACCGATTTGACCAGCGCTGTGGCGATGTCCATTTGTGACGACAAGCGCATGACACGCAATGTGGTGGAAGCCGCTGGTGTGCGCGTGCCCGAACAGCTTGAATATAGTGATGATGAAGCTCTAAAGGCCTTTTTGGAAAAGCATGAGCAGCTGGTGGTCAAACCGGCAAGAGGCGAGCAGGGCAAAGGCATTTCCGTCGGCCTGACCAAGCCTGCAGAAGTGCGCGAAGCCATAGAGAGAGCCGCTCAGGTCTGTGAGGATGTTCTTCTGGAAGAATGCTATCAGGGCCATGATCTGCGACTGGTCATTATCAACGACAAGCTCGTTGCCGCAGCCTTGCGTCTGCCCGCTCGCGTGATCGGCGATGGACGCAGCACCGTTGAACAGCTGATTGAAAAGCAAAGCCGTAGACGCTCTGCTGCCACCGGTGGAGAGAGCGTTATTCCCAAGGATGCGGAAACGGAACGCTGCGTCGCTTTGGCAGGCTACGAAATGGATGCCATTCCCGAGGCTGGTGTGGAGCTAATGGTGCGTAAAACCGCCAATTTGCACACCGGCGGCACGATTGTCGATGTGACCGAAGAAGTGCATCCGCAGCTCGTCTATGCTGCCATTCAGGCGGCCAAAGCCATTGATATCCCCGTAACGGGTATTGACTTTATGGTCAAAGATCACAGACAACCGGATTATGTATTCATCGAAGCCAATGAGCGGCCAGGCCTTGCCAACCATGAGCCTCAGCCCACGGCAGAGCGGTTTGTCGATCTTCTTTTCCCAAGGTCCATGCCTGCATCTGCGCGACAGGAGCTTCAGAATCGAGAAACAAACTCAACCTGACCGAAGGTTTGAGCAATGGAAAGAGCGTGAGTGATGACAATGCTGGCGATAGACACGGAATATCTGCAGAAAACCCTTGATAAGCTTCTGTCCATCCCCAGCCCTACTGGCTACACCGACTCGATTGTCCGCTTTGTGACGAGCGAGTTGAAGGAACTGGGGCTTGAGGCCTCTCTTACCCGACGCGGTGCGATTTGTGCCATAAGGCAGGGATCACGCCGCAAGGGGGCCCGGGCCATCGTCACGCATCTGGACACATTGGGAGCACAGGTCAAGGCTCTCAAGGAAAATGGCCGACTGGCGCTTGTGCCGGTTGGTCACTGGTCGGCGCGGTTTGCCGAAGGGGCTCGGGCGACCATTTTCTCCGAAGAAGGGGCCTATCGCGGCACAATCTTGCCACTCAAGGCTTCGGGGCACACTTTCAATGAAGAAGTCGACACGGCTCCAATCGGCTGGGATTATGTGGAGCTGCGTGTCGATGCTTTGGCGCGCAATTTCGAGGATTTCGAGCGCCTCGGTATCGAGGTTGGCGATATCGTCGCCATTGATCCGCAGACCGAATTCATCGACAACGGTTTCATCGTATCGCGACATCTGGACAACAAGGCCGGTGTGGCTGTGGCGCTCACTGCGCTCAAGGCCATGCAGGAGGCCCATCAGGTGACACCGGTCGATATCCATTTCCTTTTCACCATCGCCGAGGAAGTCGGGGTGGGGGCATCGTCGGTTCTGACGCCGGAAGTCGCTTCCATGATCTCTGTAGACAATGGCACCTCTGCGCCGGGGCAGAACTCTTCCGAATTTGGCGTGACTATCGCCATGGCAGATCAGACCGGCCCGTTTGATTATCATCTCAATCGCAAGCTGGTCAGCCTCTGCAAGGAAAATGATATTCGCTACCAGAAGGATATCTTCAAATATTACCGTTCGGATTCGGCCAGTGCCATAGAGGCGGGGGCAGATGTGCGCACTGCGCTGATTACCTTTGGTGTCGATGCGTCCCACGGCTATGAGCGCATCCATATGCATGCCTTGCGTTCGCTTTCAGAGCTGATCACCGCCTATGTTGGCAGTCACGTTGAGATACAGCGCGACTTCGAGCCAACAACCGAGGGGATCGTAGGCTTTACCAAGCAGCCGGTTGATGAGGCCGAACAATATCTGACCAAGGATGCGGACAACGATGATCTCGGCCCGCAAGCCTGATCGTCCGTGTCAGTCAAAAACCACGCGCGGGAAGTAGAAGGATACCACCCAGTTGGGGGCGTCCACCACTTCGCTGACGCGCAGATCGCCACAAACCGAGCATAGCATATAAGCGTCCACCGCAGACATGCCATGCTCGGCTGTAATCAGATCGATCATACCAGCAACAGCATCTCTGGCGCCACTCATCAGGTCAGGGCCAACCCCGGTGGTGACTTCATAGCCTTTGCTGTCGAGGTGATTGCTCACAGGACCCGGAGTGGTGAAACGTGGCATCTTGAGTGGTGACTGCTTTATGAGGTCGAAGGTCAGAACGATATTCATCGGGCTTTCAATGGCTGTGCCACACACTTCACCATCGCCTTGTGCAGCATGCGTATCACCAACCGAGAAGAGCGCACCTTTCACTTCGACCGGCAGATACAACACGCTGCCTGCACTCAGATCCTTGATGTCCAGATTGCCGCCAACCCGACGCGGCGGGATGATGTCGTGGCGGCCGCTGGCCGCTGGCGCATTGCCCATGGTGCCTGCGAAAGGCTTGAGCGGAACGCGTGCATTGGGCGCATAAAGGGCAGGGGTCAGACCTTCGGCGTCATAGTTCCAGATATGCAGGGCTGGTTCGGTGAACTGATCCGCCAATAGACCAAAACCGGGGATGTTGGCCGTCCAACCAAAGCCTGAAGGGACGAACTGTTCGATCTTTACCTTCAGTATGTCGCCAGCTTCTGCGCCTTCAATATAGACCGGTCCCGTCACCGGATTGACCTTGGAGGCATCGCGTGCCATCAGATCATCAACCGTGCTGGAGCGGATGATCTGTCCGGCCGATGCGTCAATGCAGGTGAATTCAGCCGTCTGACCCGGCATGATACGCGCTACCGGCTCAATGGAATTATCCCAGCCAAAATGATGATGTGCCGCGTGGATGGTATAGTCGCAGAATTGGCACATATGCTAATCCTTCTTGGTTATGAGGCGGACGATCATGTCGAGCATCAATTGTGCACCATTTTCAATATCCGCCCATTCTGTCCATTCTTGCGGCGCGTGGCTGATGCCATTGCGACTGGGTACGAAAATCAAGCCGGAAGGACAAAATGCCTGCATGGTCTGCGCATCATGGCCCGCGCCAGACGGCATGACAGTATAGGAAAGTGTCCGTTTTTTGGCCTCTGCCACAAAAGCCTCGCGGATGTTCTCATTCAGCTCTTGCGGCGGTAGATAGCTGCGTTCCTTGATGGTGAAGGAAAGGTGGTTGCGCTCTGCGACAGTTTCCACGACCGTTTCAATGGCCTTGCGCAAGTTTGCCATAATGTCTGCAGAGGTATCGCGAATGATAATCGTGAAATCTGCCTCACCGGGAATCGTATGAGGAAAGTTCGGTTTGATGTCGACCTTGCCGATGGTGATCCGCGACTGCTCCCCTCCCAATCGATCAATCACTCCGGGGATGGCCGCTCCAATGGTTGCTAGGCCGGTGAAGGCATCGGCGCGCAAATGCATCGGCGTTGTGCCGGAGTGATTGGCTTCGCCCTTCAGATTGACGCCAAGCACCAGAACGCCAGAGATGCCTTCTACGATGCCGACTGAAAGATTTTCGCTTTCAAGCACGGGGCCTTGCTCGATATGCAGCTCCAGAAAGGCGCGAATGCTGTCTTTGTTCCAAGCCGCTTCTTCGAGAGCTTCGGGGGCATAGCCCTGAACCGTCATCGCTTCAGTGAGCTTGACCCCTTCGGCATCGGTTGCTGCCTCGACCCAACCGGCGGGCAGCTGTCCGCTGATCGTCTGAGACCCGAGCATGCCGCCGAACCGGCCTTCTTCTTCTGAAGTGGCCACCACGACAAGCGGCACCGTCGGCTCTATTCCGGCATCCTTGATGCTGCGGGCGCATTCGAGCGCCACAGCTACGCCTAGCGCGCCGTCAAAGGCACCGCCTTCAGGCACTGTGTCCAGATGAGAGCCCGCCATGACGCAGGGCTTGTCCGCATCCCCCAATCGACCAAACAGATTACCCGCAGCATCGCTATGGACCGCAAGGCCATCACCTTTCATCTGTTCGGTAAACCACTTGCGCACGGACAGATCCGCGTCCGAAAAGCCGATGCGATTATAGCCGCCGGTTTCAACATTGAGTCCGAATTTGTTGATGCTGTCGAAGAGGCGTTTCAGGCGCTCGGAGTTGATCTTGGGGGAGATATCAGACATGCCAGCCTCTTTTCTGTTTGCGGACTGTTCAAATTGAAAGTTGGGACTGCTCAATTTAAACGAGTTTGCATAAATTATAATCAATTATCCGATTGGTCCTAATTTATCATAATCAATGCTTGAAAAATAAACAATTCTGCGCCCTAATTGTTCCTGATAATAATTGAGGGAGAACGTCATGAAACGATTTCTAGCCGCAGCACTTGCCGCGGCCTCATTGCTGTTTGCCTCTCCGGGCTATACACAAACCCCACCCAATGTTTTGATTGTTGGACAAATTGCAGAACCGAAATCCCTTGATCCGGCCGCCGATACGGCAGTCAATGATTTCCGTATTCTGGTCAATATGTATGACGGTCTGGTGCGCTATAAGGATGGCACGCTCGAAGTGGAGCCTTCTCTGGCCAAAAGCTGGACCATTTCCGACGATGGAATGACCTACATCTTCAAATTGCGTGAAGGGGTTAAATTTCACGACGGAACGGACTTCAACGCAGAAGCCGTGAAATTCAATTTCGATCGCATGCTAAAGGACGATCACCCTTATCATGACACGGGGCCGTTCCCGCTTGCTTTCTTCTTCTCTTCGGTCAAGGAAGTGACCGCAGTTGATCCTCTGACCGTCAAGTTCGAACTGAACGCGCCTTATGCGCCCTTCCTTTCCAACCTTGCATACCCGACAGGCCTGATGATTTCTCCGGCCGCCGTTGAGGAATATGGCAAGGAAGTGGGCCGTCATCCGGCAGGCACAGGCGCCTACAAGTTCGCCGAATGGGAATCCAACGCCAAGGTCGTTCTGGAAAAGAATGCCGACTATTGGGATGGTGCTCCTGCGCTTGAAGCCGTCATCTACCGCCCGATCACGGATGCCAACACCCGCGTCGCCGAAATGCTCGCCGGTGGTCTGGATGTGATGGTTGAGGTGCCACCTGATAACCTTGCCCAGTTCCGTGACAATGATGCCTTCGCCGTGCATGAGCAGGCTGGCCCACATCTGTGGTTCTTGATTCTCAATGCCAAGGAAGGTCCTTTTGCGAAAAAGGAAATCCGTCAGGCAGCCAACTATGCCATCAACAAGACCGCGCTGGTCGACAATATCTTGCAGGGCACGGCTGAAGTGGCCGCAGGTCCGACGCCTCCGGCCTTTGCATGGGCTTATGACGAGACTCTTGAGCCTTACCCTTACGATCCGGAAAAAGCCAAATCCATGCTGAAAGAGGCTGGCTATGATGGCTCCGAAGTGACCTTCTATGTCACCGAAGGTGGATCCGGCATGCTCGACCCGACTGCCATGGGCACCGCCATTCAGGCCGATCTTGAAGCCGTTGGCATGAAGGTTAAAATCGAGACCTACGAATGGAACACCTTCCTTGGTAAGGTCAATCCGGGTCTTGAAGGCAAAGCCGACATGGCTGAAATGGCTTGGATGACCAATGACCCGGATACCCTGCCGTTCCTTGCCCTGCGCACGGAAGCCTTCCCGGATAAGGGCGGATTCAACTCGGGTTATTATTCCAACCCGAAAGTGGACGAACTGCTAGAAAGTGCACGGACCTCCACGTCGCAGGAAGAGCGCGCCAAGCTCTATAAGGAAATGCAACAGATCGTTCATGAAGATGCCCCTTGGGTCTTCGTGGCCAACTGGAAACAGAATGCTGTAACCAGCGCTGCTGTCGAGAACTTCAAGCTGCAGCCATCCTTCTTCCTGATGCTGCAGGATGTTGCCAAACCGTGAGAGCTCCGGTTCCCCCGTCTCCAACATATGGCGAAGGGGGAGCCATAATCTGACCAACGCCGATCCGCTGTCCCGCATTTCGACCCCTGTTTGTCATATTTGACAGCAGGGCGGGGCGGCCATTTTCAAAAACTCGGAGTAGGGCCATGGGTGCCTATGTCGCAAAGAGGCTGCTTGCTGCGATTCCGGTTCTGTTCGGACTATCCATCATTGTTTTCGTCATCATGGCTCTGATTCCGGGCGATCCGGCTCTGGCGATCCTTGGCTCTTTTGCCACGCCTGAGAATGTTGCCAAACTCAATCAGGATCTCGGCCTCGACAAGCCGATGGTGCAGCAATATTTCATCTGGCTGGGCAACATGCTGCAGGGCGACTTCGGCCGTTCCTACACGCTCAACCGACCTGTGATCGATGAAGTGCTGGAGCGCTTCTCCGCCACTCTTATTCTGGCCGGGCCTGCGCTGGTGCTGTGTTCCATTTTCGGGCTGTTGGCCGGGGTTATCTCGGCGGTGAAACAATATAGCTGGGCTGACAAGGGCTTAACCTTCACGGTGCTCATTGGTATTTCCATGCCATCTTTCTGGCTTGGCCTGCTCCTGATCTTTTCCTTTGCCGTTAAATGGCGTTTGTTCCCGCCAAGCGGCATGTATGCGATCTATGGCGGCGGCGATCTGCCTGATCTCATCCATCATCTCACACTGCCAGCCATTACATTGGCTGTTGTCGCCACGGGCGTTATTGCGCGCCTCACGCGCACCTCCATGCTTGAAGTGCTGCGGCAGGATTATATCCGCACGGCCCGCGCCAAGGGCATCAAGGAACGGCGCGTCATCTATGTTCATGCCTTCAAGGCCGCCATGGTCAGCGTCATTCCTGTGATTGGCATTCAGGCCGGTTTCGTGCTCGGCGGTGCGGTCTATATCGAAACGGTGTTCCAGTGGCCGGGCATCGGCTCCATGCTGGTCAAGGCCATTTCCACGCGCGACCTTTTGCTGGTGCAGGGCGGTGTGCTCGTTGTTGCCGCCGCTTATGTGCTATTCAATCTGCTGGTCGATGTCATCCAGTCCATTCTTGATCCGAGGTTGCGCTGATGTCCGAGACCACGATCGAAACACCCACCAAAAAGAAGAAATCCGGCGGCAGACCGAGCACTTTGCGTCTGCTGCTGAACAACACGCTGGCAACCGCTGGGCTCGTTGTGCTGGCGTTCGTCTTTGTTGTGGCGCTGGCAGCTCCCTTGTTGCCACTGGTCAACCCCGATGTGACAGAGCCTGCCAATCGCCTGCAACCCCTTTTCGCTGATGGTCATCTTTTGGGAACCGACGCGCTGGGGCGGGACATCCTTTCCCGTTTGATCTGGGGCACGCGCGTCAGTCTCGCTGTGGGCGTCTCAGCCACATTGATCGCCGCCTTCATCGGCTCTCTGATCGGTCTGGTTGCTGGCTATGCCGGAGGGCGTACGGATAATCTCCTTATGCGCGGCATCGACATGATCATGGCCTTTCCCTATATCCTGTTGGCGCTGGCCATCGTGGCTGCGCTGGGGCCGGGGCTGCTCAACGCGCTATATGCCATTGCCGTTGTCAATATCCCTTTCTTTGCCCGCAATATCAGGGGCATCACCGTCGGACTTTCCCGGCGGGAATTTGTCGACGCGGCAAGGCTTTCGGGCAAGTCGAATGCATCAATCCTGTTTGGCGAGATCCTGCCCAATGTGCTGCCGGTGATCATTATCACCATGTCCACCACCATTGGCTGGATGATCCTTGAAACTGCCGGTCTTTCCTTCCTCGGTCTCGGGGCACAGCCGCCGCAGGCTGACCTTGGCTCCATGCTGGGGGATGGGCGCAAGATTCTCTTTACGGCACCGCACGTTTCCATCATTCCCGGTGTGATGATCTTCATCCTCGTGATGAGCATCAACCTGCTGGGAGACGGTGTGCGCGATGTGCTGGACCCGCGCTTGAAATCAGGTGCTCTGGCGCGGCCTGTCATGCGGACTGCCGTCATGCGCGACCAGGTGCCAGACATTGCCCCGCAGGAAGACGCCACCCTTGATATGCAGGGGCTTAAAACCGAGTTCCATGTCGGTTCAGATGTCTACAAGGCTGTTGGCGGCGTGGATCTCAAAGTGCGCCAAGGGGAGTGCCTTGGCCTTGTAGGAGAATCCGGCTCGGGCAAGTCCGTGACTGCCATGTCCATCATGGGTCTGGTGCCAACGCCTCCCGGCCGTATCGTGGGCGGTGCTGCGCTGCTTGAGGGCGAGGATCTGTTTTCCAAGAGCGACGAAGAAATCCGCCTGCTGCGTGGGCTCGCCGTCAGCCATGTGTTTCAGGATCCGCTCTCAACCTTGCATCCGCTCTTTACCATCGGTGATCAATTGGTGGAAGCCATCCGAGCCCATCAGGTGATCTCGCACAAGGACGCCATGGCAAGGGCTGAAGAACTGCTCAAGACGGTTCGTATCCCGAACCCCGCCGAGCGTTTAAAGGTCTATCCGCATGAATTGTCGGGCGGTATGCGTCAGCGGGTTTGCATAGCCATGGCACTGGCCAACGACGTCAAGCTGATCATCGCCGACGAACCAACCACCGCGCTCGACGTCACTGTGCAAGCGCAGGTGCTTTCGCTACTCAATAAATTGCGGCAGGAACGCAATGTCGGCATTCTCTTCATCACCCATGATTTCGGTGTGGTCTCCACCATGTGCGACCGGATTGCGGTGATGTATGGCGGCAAGATCGTGGAAACGGGTACGACGGAGGAAATTCTTTCCTCTCCGGCCCATCCCTATACAGAAAAGCTCATCGCCTGCGTGCCTGTGCTTGGTGAGCCGGACCGGCGACTGGATGCCATTGAGGGACGCCCGCCCGTTGTCAACGCACTGCCTGATGGTTGCGCCTTTGCCGAGCGTTGTCCTTATGCCAAAGACGATTGCCGCAAGGGCGACCTAGCTTTGACAGATCTGGGTGAGGGGCGCACGGTGCGTTGTCTCTATCCAGTGTCCGGTGACAAGGCAAAGCAAGGAGAGTGCGATGTCTGAGAGCATGACCATGAACCAAGCCGATACGCTTCTCGAAATCAGTGATGTCAGCCGCCTGTTTGGTGGTGGCAAAAGCCTGTTCGGCAAAGTCTTGCCAGCTGTCCATGCGGTGCAGAACGTCAATATCAAGGTCCGCAAGGGCGAAACGCTAGGCATCGTTGGCGAATCCGGCTGTGGCAAGTCAACGCTTGCTCGTTTGGTTGTTGGGCTCGATCTCCCAACAGACGGTGCGATCACTTTTGCGGGCAAGGACATGGTGGCTGAGGTCAAGAAAGACCGTCGGCAGATGGCCCGCAAGGTGCAATATGTGTTTCAGGATCCTGTTGCCTCGCTCAATCCGCGCAAAAAGATCCGCACCATTCTGGAAGCGCCATTGATCCAGCTCTTGAAGCTGAATGCAGAAGAGAGGGAAGCGCGGCTGGTGGAGCTGATGGAAGCGGTCAATCTGGCTCCGGAATTCCTTGACCGCTATCCGCATGAATTTTCCGGCGGTCAAGCGCAGCGTATCGGGATTGCCCGCGCCCTTGCGGCTGACCCCGAACTGATCGTGCTAGATGAGCCGGTTTCGGCGTTGGACGTATCCGTTCAGGCTCAGGTGCTGAATATCCTCGACGATCTGAAAGAAAAATTCGGCCTGACCTACATTTTTATCAGCCATGACCTGTCTGTCGTCGAAAGCATCAGTGATCGCGTTGCGGTGATGTATTTTGGGCGCATGGTCGAACTGGGCGATGCTGCGGATGTCTTTGCAGAGGCACATCATCCCTATTCCCGTCTTTTGTTAAAGTCCGCTCCCGTACCCGGGCGCAAGTCGATGTTGTCTGAAGATGCGAACACCGAGCTGCCCGACCCTTATAATCCGCCACCGGGCTGTGCCTTTTATGCGCGTTGTCCAAGACGGTTGGATATGTGCACAAACGAGGCACCCAAACTTGACGCAGCGGGCAAAAAGGCCGATCACCTCAGCGCCTGTTTCAATCCGGAGAACAAAGACTAGATGTCTATCGAAGACGATCTGGGGCGGAGAGCCGTTTCGCCCCATCACACTCTGTCCAGCCGTCGACGCAAACGCCCCGATGTGATTGCCGATAAGGTGAGGGACCAGATCGTGACCGCCGACCTGCGGGTTGGGGATCGTATTCCGGCAGACTGGGTGACCCCCGAAACCCTCAATGCTTCCAGAGGCACAGTGCGTGAAGCACTCAAGATCCTTGAGATTGAGGGCCTCATCGTCAGTAAGACAGGGCCGGGTGGGGGCCTGTTCGTCTCCTCCATCGATCCGGAAGATGCCATCCGGTTTCTGGACAATCTTTTTCTCGCCGAGCCGCCATCCATCTCCGATATTTATGCCTTGCGTAAGCAGCTTGAGCCCGTGCTGGCCGCAGAGGTGGCGGGAACCTTGTCTAACGAGCAGTTTGTCCATCTGCAGTCGCTGATTTATCTCTATCAGGATGAACCCGTATCAGCCGAAGACGAATATCGTCAGCGCTTGGCCGAGCTGGACTTCCATTCCGGTTTGGCCAATCTCAGCAAGAACCGCCTGATGGGATTCGTCTGTCGTTTTTTGCATAGCCTGTTGCAGGATAAGTCCGAATGTCGCGCTATCTATTCAGAGCCGACACCCTGGGGGCAAAGGGAAATGGGCGTGAACTATCAGGTCAAATTGCTGCGTGCGCTAAAAATGGGGGATGCTCTGCTGGCCAGTGCCATCATGCGTGAGCATATGATCGAAGCGGAAAAATTCATGATCGAGCGTGCCGTACTGCTGCGCAAGTGAAGCGAAGAGGAGGCAAGGCCCCCCAATCCGCGTTAGATTGCAGCCTAGTCGGCAAGGATCTCGAACAGACCGGCTGCCCCTTGGCCGCCACCAATGCACATGCTTGCCACGCCATATTTCGCCCCCCGACGGCGGCCTTCGATCAAAAGATGCCCTGCCATGCGTGCTCCGGACATACCGTAAGGATGCCCGATGGAAATGGCACCGCCATTGACATTCAGTTTGTCATTATCGATGCCAAGGCTATCGCGGCAATAGAGCAGCTGCGAGGCGAAGGCTTCGTTGATTTCCCAGAGGTCGATATCCTCAACCTTCAGGCCGTTTCGGGCCAGTAATTTCGGGATCGCACGTACGGGACCGATGCCCATTTCTTCTGCTGCACATCCTGCCACAGCAAAGCCGCGGAAAATGCCAAGAGGTTTCAATCCGCGCAGTTTGGCTTCCGCAGCCTCCATGAGAACACAGGCTGCCGCGCCATCGGAGAGCTGGCTGGCATTGCCTGCCGTGATGCTCTTGTCTGCCCCCAGTACGGGTTTGAGACGTGCAAGTCCTTCTGGCGTGGTTTGCGGCCGGTTGCACTCATCCTGCGACAGCGTCACGCGCTCTTCCTGAGAAACACCGGTTTCTTTGTCTCGAGAAACCTTGACCGCTTCTACGGGAGTGATTTCTTCGTCGAATCGCCCGTCCTTCTGCGCTTGGGCCGTGCGTTGTTGGCTTTGCAGGGCATAAGCGTCTTGTGCTGCGCGGGTGATGCCATAGCGCTCGGCCACCAGCTCGGCTGTTTCGATCATAGACATATAATAGCTGTCGCGCACATTGGGATCGCGATAACGATACTGGTTCCAATATTGCTCCAGCTGTACCAAAGAGATGCTGTCTAGTCCGCCGCCAATGGCGACATCGACACCTTCGTTGATGATCATGTGCGCAGCGATGGCTATGGCATTAAGGCCAGATGCACATTGTCTGTCGATCGTGGAGCCGGCCACCGTGTCCGGCAACCCTGCCGCAAGCACGATATGGCGCCCCACATTGATGCCCGTGCTGCCTTGGGTCAAAGCCGAGCCGAAGGTGATTTCCTCCAGCGCATCGCCCTCAAGCGACGCGCGTTCCATGGCCGCCTTTACCGCATGGGCTGCAAGACTTGGCCCTTCAAGATTGTTGAATGCGCCACGATAGGCCTTGCCAATGGGAGTGCGGGCTGTTGAAACAATGACGGCTTGGCGCATATTTGTCTCCTCCGGCGTTGCTTACATGCCAGCCTTGGGCGAAAAGGGCAACGCTTTGATTTTTGATCGGCTTTGACGCCAGCGGCGGGGCCGCCAGCATATGTTATTGAGCTTCCAATCCGCACCAGTCGGCGATGAACAGGGCCGTAGCCATGGTTACGCGCTTGATGCTTTCCAGCGAGACACGCTCATTAAAACCATGGATGGCTTCGGCATGCGGGCCATAAACGAGCGCTGGTGTATTGGCATAAAGTCCGAAGAACCGCGTGTCCGTGGTGCAGGTGATCGCCATCTGCTCAAGGTCCTTGTTGGTAACGGCCTTATGGGCTGCGCCAAGCGCCTTGATTGCACTGGATGCCGGTTCACTCTTATCGTCTGATAAGGCATACCCTTCAGCCATGAACCCGTGGTAAACAACTGTGGGTTTATTCTCTCTCAGGAAGCTGTTTTCCTCAGCTGCTTGCAGCAAGGTGGTCTCGATATCAGCGCGGGCTGCCTCCAAGTCCTGTCCGGGGAACACGCCCATGCGTACGTCAAACACGCACCATGCCGGTACAGAGCTGGCCCAATCGCCGCCGACAATTTTGCCGACATTGAGGTTGAGGGCGTGATCATGATGGGCAAAATCATGATGCCGGTGCTCTGGCGCATTCCAGCGTTTTTCAAGCGCGTGCAAGGCATTGATCAGAGGCACGGCCGCTTCGATGGCGTTGGCCCCATCGCCCGCATAGGCCACATGGGTGGGCAGCCCCTTGAGATGGACCTGAAACCAGATGACGCCTGTCTGGGCCTTGACCAGTGTTTCATCGAAGGGTTCGGGGATGAGGACTGCATCAGCCTTGTAGCCTCGTTGCAAACATGCCAAAGCGCCATTGCCGGTGCATTCTTCTTCGACCACCGATTGGAAAAACACATCTGCGGCTGGGGCAAAACCGGCAGACCGCAGGGCATCAAGAGCAAACAGGTTGGCAACCAAACCGGCTTTCATGTCGCCAGCCCCGCGCCCATAAAGCCAGTCCCCTTCAACCTTGGGAGAGAAGGGCGGCGTTTTCCACATATCAAGGGGACCCGCGGGCACCACATCGATATGGCCATTAAGGATCAGGGAACGCCCCTTGCTGGTTGCGCTTTTATGGGTGCCGACCACATTGACCGCATCATCATAGGAACCGATGACAGGTGAAAAGCCCGGCAATTGGCGGATATCATCAACATTGATCTGCCAGCGATCCACTGAATAACCGCGTTCTGACAAAGCGTCAGCCATATAGGCCTGGGCCGATTGTTCCTGACCGCGCGTGGAAGGATGACTGACCAGTTCGGAAAGAAAATCCGTTTGTTTGTCAAAGTTGGCTTCAACTGCGGAAAGAATTTTGAGTGCAATGTCCTTTTCCATTGTCGCTCCCTCCAATATTTTGTGTGATCGGATCAGAAGGTGGGAATATCACCTTCCGGAATGATCAGCGGCGCACCCGTCGCTGCAATAACGTCATCAAGCGAGACGCCTTCTGCCAGTTCTTTAAGGGCAAAGCCTTCAGGGGTGACATCCACAACGGCCATATCTGTGAAGATGCGCTCAACCGAACCCTTCGCGGTCAGAGGCAAGGAGCATCGCTCAAGCAGCTTGGGATTGCCCTTGCGGTCTGTATGGGTTGTCAGCACCATGACATGGGCAGCCTTTTGTGCCAGCTCGATGCCGCCGCCAACGCCGGGAGAAAATTTGCCCGGAATTTTCCAGTTCGCCAGATCGCCATTCTGGGCCACCTCGAAGGCGCCCAGCATGGTCAGGTCCAACCTGCCGGACCGTACGATGGCAAAGGACACCGCGCTGTCGATGAAGGCACCTCCGGGTAGGGCGCTGATATAAGCCCCACCGGCGTCAATCAGATCGCGATCTGCATGGTCGTAATCCTGCGTCGGGCCGACACCCACAAGACCATTTTCCGTATGCAGCCCCACTTCCATGTCCGAAGAGAGGTAATTGACGACACGAGTCGGCAAACCGATCCCGAGATTGACCAGCATGCCCGGCTCAATCGCACGGGCCGCGCGGGCAACCATTCTTTGTCTAGCGTCGGACAATGGCATATTCCTTGTGCAAGTCTTTAAGGGCGACCACATGATCGACAAAGGGGCCAGGGGTATGGATGGCATCCGGATCAAGATCGCCGATAGGCAGGCAATTCTGGCTTTCGGCGATAACGCAATCGGCTGCCATTGCCATCAACGGGTTGAAATTGCGTGCGGTTTTGGCAAAGCACAAATTGCCGTAAGCATCGCACTGTTCTGCATGCACCAGCGCCACATCCGTGCGCAGGGCTGTTTCCAGAACGAAATCTTTGCCGTCTACCGAGACAATCTGCTTGCCCTCGGCAAGCTCCGTGCCGATGCCGATATCCGAGATGAAACCGGCAAGACCAGCGCCGCCAGCCCGAATGCGTTCAGCCAGAATGCCTTGTGCGCAGAATTCCACTTCCAGCGCGCCACTATTCATCATCTCGATGGCATGGCCATTGAGCCCCAGATGGGTGACGATCAGCTTGCGCACCTGCCCATTGGCCAGCAGATGGTCGATGCCCATGCCCGCCTCATTGGCGTCATTCTTGACGAGGGTCAGATCTTTCTGCCCCTGCCGTACCAACTCGGCAATCAGGTTGAAAGGCGTGCCCGGCACGCCGAATCCGCCCACCATGATGGAAGCGCCGTCGCTGATTTGGGCGACGGCATCTTCAATGGAGCGCTCTTTTTGAGGCAGTCTCATGAGGCATTCACTGGCAAATCGAATTTCGCCGCAAGAGCATCAAGGCTCTCGATGAGGATACCCATGATTTCGTCAATCTGGGATTCATTGACAATCATGGCCGGAGCAACGAGGAAGTGATCTCCTTCCACTCCTCCACGCGTGCGGCGCGAATAGATGATGAGGCCACGCTCATAAGCCAGCTCGACCAGTTCGAGATAGCAGTTATATTCCTTGGGGAGCGGTGTCATGCTGTCCTTGTCGCTGACAAGTTCAAACGCCAGCAGCAAGCCCTTGCCACGGACATCGCCAATAAAGGGATAGCGCTCCATAAGGCCTTCAAGACGGGACTTGAGAAGGGCGCCCATGGCGGCACAATTGTCGATGAGGCTTAGCCGATCAATTTCCTTGAGCACGGCAACACCCGCCGCACAAGCAAGCGGATTGCCGGCATAGGTATAGCCGTGCAGGAAGCCGCCGGCATCGAGCAACGCTTCGACCATGGTTTCGCGGGCAACCACAGCCCCAAGCGGCGCGTAGCCGGCGGCAAAGCCTTTGGACATCGCTACGATGTCCGGTTCGATATCCCAGTGATTGGCAGCAAGGAAAGACCCCGTGCGGCCAACACCGGTCATGACTTCGTCATAGATCAGCAGGATGCCGAATTCCTTGCAGATTTCGGCAATGCGTCCGTAATAGCTGTCTGGGGCAACCAGAGCGCCGGTAGAAGCGCCTCCAATCGGCTCCATGATGAAGGCGAGAACAGTTTCCGGGCCTTGTTTGATGATTTCGTCACGTAGCAGTTCGGCATATTTCAGACCACGCTGCTCATCCGTCAGGTTGTCCCGATCCAGATAGCATGCAGGCGCCGCGATCTTGGGCATATCCCGCATCATCGGGTCAAATGGGCGGGCAAGCGGATCATAGCCTGTCAGAGCCAGCGCTCCGAAGGTGCTGCCATGATAGGACGGAAAACGGGAAATGACCTTCCAGCGGCTCGATTTGCCCTGCGTGATGGCATATTGGCGCGCCAGTTTGATGGCGCTTTCAACGGCTTCTGAGCCGCCTGAGACAAAGAACACGCGATCCAGATTGCCCGGCATGCGTTCTGCCACCATGGAAGCCAGATCTTCGGACGGTTCCGTGCGGAAATGCAGGCGATAGCCGAAGGTGGACTTGTCCATCTGCGCTTTCATCGCTTCCAGCACATTGGGGTTGGAATGCCCGATATTGGAAACCATGGCGCCGGAAGAGCCATCGATATAGCGTTTTCCGGATTGGTCATACATATAGATCCCTTCTGCGCGGTCCAGAAATGGCCTTGGAGCACGGGATTGATAGAAGAGATTAGACGTCTTGTTGCTCATTTTGCGCCTTCGAGATGCTTTCTAAGGAAATTCTTGGTTCTGTCTTGCGTCGGATTGTGGAAGACAACCTCAGGGGCGCCTTCCTCGACGACGACACCGCCATCCATGAACAGAACCCGATCGCAAACGCTCTCGGCAAATCCCATTTCGTGGGTGACGATGATCATGGTCATGGCTTCCTCAGCCAACATTTTCATGACCTGGTTGACCTCTTCGACCAGTTCCGGGTCAAGCGCTGACGTTGCTTCGTCAAACAGCATCAGTTTGGGTTTCATGGCGAGCGCGCGCGCAATAGCCACGCGCTGCTTCTGGCCGCCAGACAATTGCGAGGGGTGATAGTCAATCCGGTCGATGAGCCCGACATGCTCGAGCTGCTGCTCGGCGAGCGCATTGGCTTCATCATCGGAAACACCCTTGAGCAGCTTGGGTGCCAGCGTGATATTTTCCCGCACGGTCAGGTGAGGGAACAGATTGAAATGCTGGAACACCATGCCGATTTGCTGGCGTACCTGATTGATATGCTTTTCATATTGGGCGTGTGGCAACAGCTTGTTGACCTGAACCCCATCCAGCCAGACCTCGCCGGAGGTCAGCGGATCAAGATCGTTGATTGCGCGCAGGAGCGTGGATTTGCCCGAGCCACTGGGGCCGATGATGGCAACGATTTGCTGCTGCTCGACCTGCAGACTGATATCCTTGAGAACTTCCAGCTCACCAAAGCATTTCTGGGCGTGGCGAATATCGACAAAGGGACGATGATGCGTCATGGAATGATCCTTCCGACAGGCTTAACGAGAGGCTTGAACACGGCGTTCGAGACGACGCAACACCGCTTCCATGCCCAGATTGATGATGTAGTAGCAAACCGCGGCAACCGCGTAGAATTCAAACGGCCGGTATGTGCGCCCGATGGCCAGCTGCGCCGACAGGGTCAGCTCCGTAACGCCGATAACCGAGACCAGAGCCGAGTCCTTCAAGAGAGCGATCATGTTGTTGCCAATCGGGGGAATGACATCGCGCACAGCCTGCGGGATCACGATATAGCGCAGGGATTGGCCGCGGCTGAGTCCGAGGGTTCGCGCAGCTTCCATCTGGCCCTTGTCCACCGCCAGAATACTGGTCTGGATCAGTTCCGAGTTATAAACCGCGAAATGCAGTCCGAGCCCTAGCGATCCGGCCACAAAGGCAGGAAGGTCAATGCCGATCTGAATGAGACCGAAATAGATGAGAAACAGCTGAAGCAGTAGTGGTGTTCCCATGAAGAGCCATTCAAAGCCCTTCATCGGCCAACTGATCACACGCGGCGCATAAAGCGCGATAACGGCGAAAAAGATGCCGCCAAAGAAACTGAGAACAGCTGCCGCCACCGTAATGGCAATTGTCCAGAAGACGCCTTGCATGATGACGTCGAAGAAGCCGGGTACGACCGAAAAATCAAGCCCCATGACGGCCTCCAATCAAATCTTGAAAAATCATTGAATCCGCACCTTCTTGTCGAGCCAGCTGATGCCGCGTCCGGTTGCATAGATGATGATCATGTAAAGAACACCAGCCAGAATGAACATTTCAAATGGCTTGTAGGTTGAGCCGATATAGCGCTGAGCGGTATAGGTAAGCTCGACAACCGAGATTGCCGCAACTAGGGCCGTGCCCTTGATGAGCGCATTGATGTTAACGCCCAGCGGGCGCACCATCAGGCGAAAGGCTTGCGGCAAGATCACATAGCGCGTGGCCTGCCAACGACTCATGCCCAACGTTCTGGCCGCTTCTGTCTGGCCCTTGTGAACCGAAATGATGGCGCCACGAATGGTTTCTGTCATATAGGCCCCGATATTGAGACCGAGCCCGATAACGCCGGCTTGAAAGGCATCCAACTGAATGCCGATCTGCGGACCACCGAAATAGAGCAAAAATAACTGGATGAGGGCAGGGGTGCCACGAAACAGACTAACATAGGCTGCTCCGATGAAACGGATTGCCTTAAGGCGCGACAGTCGCGCCGCTGCGCCCAGTGAACCACAGATAAGGCCAAGAATAGCCGTGAGAACCGACAGTTCGATGGTCAGTACGGCCGCCTTGAGAAAGTGGGGATAGACCCGGAGGATAAGATCAATATCCATATAGTGCAGTCCTCAATGATGATCCTTGCGCTCCAGAAGCGGTAGCTCCCGGATTTCACGCACCAGATCGGCTGTTTCTTCAATCGCAGCTTTCAGGAAAGCTTCGCCATTTTCGGCTGTTGCGAGCGCAGGATCGCCCATGGTGCCATCAGGGGACACCGAAGACCACCAGCGCATCAACATCGCCTTGCCACCTCCACGCGCCAAATCGAGGTTGAAGAATTTGCTCTTGCCATCATGCAGATTCTGGTTCTGGGCCTTTTCCAGATGCACCAGATCCGGATGCAGATATTTGTAGATCGCCGCTTCAAATTCGCCTGCATGGGCGATGCCGCCGATATCGGACGCGCGAACCGCATTGATCTTGTCCGAGCACAGGTTCCAGTAAGAGGCCGAAACACAAAGAATGCCGGTTTCAATGACGGTCTTTCGCGCTGCCAAATCCAGAACCGGGTGATTGGACCCATGAGAATTGAGCAGCAGTATGCGCCGGAAACCATGATGCGCGAGGGATTTGGTTACATCGGTCACGAATGCAATCAGTGTTTCGGGCTGTATCCAGATAACACCCGGAAAATCCTTGTGATGCTCATTGAAGCCATAGGAAATGGGCGGCATGACAAGAACCTGATCAGGTATGGCTTTGGCTACACCTTCTGCAACCGCCATGCCCAGAACCGTATCGGTATCAAGAGGCATGTGGGGCCCGTGATCTTCTGTTGCTGAAACGTTGAGAATCACGACGCGGTCTTTGTCGATATCGCGCACCTCTTCCCAGCTGAGCTTGCCATAGTCAGTCTGCATGAGAAAAGTCTTTCGGGAAAAATTGGCCCGCAGAAAACCTGCGGACCATATTATATTGAAAAATATTTGGTTTTGAAATTAGCGAATGTCGCCGCCAACCCATTTGTTGGCAATTTCGAGGTAGGTGCCGTCAGCCATCAAGTCATCCAGTGCCTTCTGCATGGCTGCTTTCAGATCCGGGTTGCCTTCGCGGATGGCAATACCAGCACCAAAGGCCTCGGTATCAAGGTCTGGCAGTTCAACCATTTTGTAGCCGTTTTCCTTGATGGCGAGCATGGCTGCGATACGGTCGTTGACGATCGCATCAACACGGCCATTGTCCAGTTCCATGAGCAATTCCGGCAGGCCTTTATAGGTGCGGATCTTGTAGCCGGCTTCACGGGCCCACTGTTCGTGGGTCTCACCCAGAGTAACGCCCAGAGTGGCATCATCAAGCTGAGATACGCTTGTGATTTCAGAGCCTTCCTTGGTGAAGATGGCGCGCTTGGTGGCATAGTAAGGACCAACAAAGTCAACAACTTTGTCGCGTTCTTCGGTGATTGTCATGGAGCCGACGATCGCGTCATACTTGTTGGCCAAGAGGCCGCCGATGATGCCGTCCCATGCGGTGGTGATGATTTCAACTTCAAGGCCCATGCGCTTGGCGATTTCGGTGCCGATGGCCGGGTCGAAGCCGACCACTTCGTTGGCGTCATTGACAAAGTTGAATGGAGGATAGGCGCCACTCATGGCAATGCGAATTACGCCTTTTTCCTTGATGGTGTCGAGTTCGTCGGCGAGAACCGGAGCGGAAATGCTAAGGCTTGCCAGCACGAGCGTGCCGGTGGCTGCGACAAACTTCAACAAGCTGCGACGGTTGATCATTAAGATTCTCCTGTTTGAAGCGAAAACTGTTCCCTGGCGTTTTGCCTAATTTTTAGCAGTGACTAAATTTTTGCCACCTTGTCTTGAAGGTTGCATGGGATGTATCATCAAGCAAATAAATAATTCCAATGATGAGTATAGATTGGATCTATGATGAGGCCCTATGAACAGCGGTTTCCCTGGAATCTTGATTGGAACCTGCTCCGAACCTTCATGGTTGTGGTTGAGCAAAAAAGCATCACCAAAGCTGCAGATTTCTTGGGGTTGAAACAACCTACGGTCAGTGCTGCGCTTAAAAGGCTTGAAGAAATAACGGGCCACAAGCTGATTGTGCGCAAACCCAACCAGTTCAGGGTAACGAGGGCCGGAGATATTCTATATTATGAATGCTCTACGATCTTCGGCAGTGTGTCCCAGCTTCCCTCTCTATTGGATCGTGGTGAGGATGAGCTCAGAGGACACATTACGTTGGTTGTTGCAAGCCATGTGGTTTGTCCCCAATTCGACGAAGTGTTGGCACAATATGCCCGTCTGCACGACAAGGTGACCTTTTCTATCTCTGTGGCTGATAGTGAAGAGATCGTCAGTCGGGTGGGGCAGAATCGCGCCAGCTTCGGCGTCTGCCTCGTCAACAACAGCGCCGAGACGCTGGATGCGGAGATTCTCTATCGCGAGTATTTCGCTCTTTATTGTGGTCCGAACCACCGGCTCTTCAGACAGAAAGACATAGATGTTGCGGAATTGATCGGCGAGCCCAGCGTATCCTTCCAAACAGAAGTGGAAGGGGGGGCTCTGGAGCCTGTGGCGAATCTGCGGGCGCGGGTTCAGGCCGCGACTCGCTGGCATGGGGTCTCATCCAACCTTGTCGAGGTGCGCCGCATGATCGTCGCCAATATCGGAATTGGTGCTTTGCCGGTCCATGTTGCCAGAAGGGATGTGGAGCGGGGGCTGTTGTACCAATTGCCCCCCTATGAAAATCTGCCGCTTGTGGATGTCTTTCTGGTTTCCAATCCCAAACGGCGCGCGTCTGATGCGGAGGCAGAATTCCTGCGTCTTTGCACTGAGAGGATATTCAGCCTTCCGCTCAGTGAAAGAACCTTTAAATAGCATCGCACGCTCGTGGACGGAAACGTTGTAATGGCCAGACTGTCAGGCTTTGTCGAGAATGCTCAGGGCCGTTTGTTCGTCGGTAACAAGCACATTGATGAAATCCCCTCGCAACGCGCCGAGCATGGAGGCGGTCTTGTCGGTGCCGCCAGCAACGGCAATTCGTGTGGGAACCTGCCTGACCTCATCAAGCGTGATGCCCATCAGACGGTCATCCAGTGGTCCTTGAATCCAGTTGCCATTCGCGTCAAAGAAGCGCCCGGAAATCACTCCGACAGCACCGTTTGCAATGTAATATTTGCTTTCCTCGGCGTTGGTCAATCCACTGGCAAAGACAAGGCTGTTGTCCTTGACCGAACAGACGCCAAACAGGATCTTGTTGCAGGAGCGAATGCGTGCGAACTGTTCCTGTATGATGGTTTCCTTCAGCAAGGCATCGCGCAATTCCTTGTTGCTCAGAGCGGCCGGTGCATGGAGATTGGCAGTCTTTGCGTGCAGCTTGAGAGAAATGAGGGATACACACTCCTCTGAACTGAAGCCGTCCGATGTGCCGCGCTGGCTACCAACGACCTGAACCACGTAGAGATTCGACATGGACTGGTCGGTCAGATTGTTGGCGAGTGCCTGCACGGTGCGGCCCCAGGCAACCCCAACCACATCATCAGGCGCCAGTGCCCCTTCAACAAAACTTGCTCCGGCTTTGCCGATGCGTTGTGTCGGGGAAAGCAGGCCGCCATCATCGGGTATGACCATGCATTCTTTCAGGCCGAATTTATCCTTGAGGGTCTGTGCCAGATTGATGCTAGTGAGTAGATCACTACGTACCGAGATCTTGATATAGTGGTTAGCACGTGCTTCTTGTAGGTAATTGACAACAGTTGCGCGCGACACGCCTAATAGCGACGCGATCTGGTTCTGAGTTAATTCGTCATGGTAATAAAGCCATGCCGCCCACAATCTAGGGTCGTTCTGATAGGTCGCCGGTGTTGCAACGCCATTCGCCGCCGGTGGTTTCCCCACCGAAGCCGTTTTCCCAGACTGTGTTTTTGTCGGCGATTTCATATCCCTTAGGCCTTCCCGAACTTATATTTTTCAATTGTCAAATTATTATAGCAAAAGTCATTGTGGTTGCAATCCCAAATAAATCAAGGGATTTGTGCGGTTACTATTCCTATTTTGACACTTGACAAAAATATCTGACAAAGGTTACCGTCCATATGACGAGAGGATAACGGTATCCAAACGTCACAACTGCTTTTGCTGCTGTAATAGGTGTTTTACCCGAGTTCGGTCAAGTCAAAGTCCAACTGGGAGTCGATGGGCTCGTCAGTTAACGGGAGATGTTTGGCTTGTCGAATGTGTGGGGGAAGGGATCTTGCAAAGGGCATTGGCAGGTTCAATCGGGGTGAGGTCCGAGCGAACAAAATTCATTGGGCCGCGAACCTGGTTGTTGGGTTTGCGTCACAATAAGGGAGGAATACATGTCCAATAGTGTGTCGAACAGGTCTCTGTGGCAATCCGTCACGTCCGACCGCCAGTTCAATTTTCTTGTTGTTGTCAATCTGCTGGTTTTAACCGCCGCGGTCTCCATTTCTGGAATTGACTTTGTCAACGCCTATAACCTTCAATCGATGGCTATCCAGATCCCCGAGCTCGGGCTTCTCGCAATTGGCGTGACCCTGGCGATGATTTCGGGCAACGGTGGCATTGATTTGTCTGGCATCGCGTTGGCCAACCTTTCAGGCATCACCGCAGCCTTGCTGGTCCCTCAATTCATATCACCTGACGATAGTCCGATGACATATGTCTTCGTCTTCGGATTTGTCTGTCTGTGTGTTGGCTTTGTAGGTGGCATCGTCAATGGTCTGTTGGTGTCTCGTGCCAATCTGACGCCGATTATCGCAACGCTCGGCACTTCGCTTGCCTTTACAGGGGTGAGTGTCGTTCTGACCAACGGGTCTGGTGTACGTCTGGGCTATATCGAGCCACTTGATGCTTTCGGCCATTCGCCCATCATGGGAGTTCCGATGTGCTTTGCCCTGTTCTTGGTCATTGCCATCATTATCGGTGCTGTTCTGCGTTTCACGCCATTCGGAACGCGGCTCTTCCTCCTTGGAAGTAATCCGAAAGCCGCTCGCTTCGCCGGTTTTAATGAAAAGAGACTGTTTCTGACGGCCTACACCATTTCCGGAATGTTGGCCTCGGTTGCTGGTTTCATCATTGCTGCGCGCATTTCGAGCGTCAAATGGGACTATGGTACCTCTTATGTCCTCATCGCCATCCTGATCGTTGTGATGGCAGGCGTAAAGCCTGAAGGGGGATATGGCCGCATCTCATGCGTGATTCTGTCAGCAGCTGCGCTGCAGATTCTATCGAGCATGTTCAATTTTCTGAACATCTCGAACTTTTTCCGGGACTTCGCCTGGGGCGTTCTTCTGCTGGTCTTCTTGGCTGTGTCCAAGTTTGACCTCAGGGTCTGGCGCCTCACCAAATCTTGAAAGGGGAAGGACCGGTCTGTCCGGCAGGCACCCTCGATGCCGGGCATTTGAGCCAGAGGGAGTTCTTTAAGGTTTTAGGGAGAGAAAGGAACTACCGCAATGTCTAAACTGAACAAACTCGCAATGTGCGCCCTGATGGTGGGAACGATGTTCTCGGGAGGTCAGGCTGTTGCACAGGACGACAAGGAAATCGTTACCGTTGTCAAGCTGCTCGGCGAAACCTGGTTCCGTCGTATGGATGTGGGCGTAACAGAATATGGTAAAGTTACCGAAGGCGTAACCACCAAGGAAATCGGCCCGGGTAAAGGCGATGCTGCCCAGCAGGTCCGTCTCGTCGAAGACCTGATCGCAAAAGGCGTAGACGCCATCGCGGTCGTACCATTTGATCCGCCCATGATGGAAGGTGCTCTGAAACGCGCCATGGATCGCGGCATCACCGTCATTACACACGAAGCCTCCAACCTGAAAAACACCCAGGTCGACATGGAAGCGTTCGATAATGATGCCTTTGGTGCGCACTTCAACGACCAGATCGCCAAATGCATGGGCGAAGAAGGCACCTGGACATCTTTCGTTGGCTCGCTCGGCAGCCTGACCCACGTACAGTGGGCTGATGCTTCTGCGGCAAACGCCAAAGAAAAATATCCGAATATGAAACTCGTCTCCGCAAAGAATGAGTCGTTCAACGATGCAAACACCGCTTATAACAAAGCCAAGGAACTTCTGAAAAAGTATCCTGACATCAAAGGCTTCCAGGGTGGTTCTGCTGTTGACGTGATCGGCATCGGTCGCGCCATCGAGGAAGCCGGGCTGACCGGTAAGGTTTGTGTCTATGGTATCGGCATGCCTACCGATACGAGCCGCTACCTCAAGAGTGGTGCTGTCACCGGCATCAGCCTTTGGGATCCGAAAGACGCCGGCTTCATCATGAACAAGATCGCGCATCTGGTTCTCAATGGTGAAGAACTCAAAGACGGCATGGATCTGGGTGTACCTGGCTACACCAACATGAAACTGAAAAAAGGCCCGGGTAAAGGGGTTCTTCTTGTTGGTCAGGCTTGGCTCGACATCAACAAGGACAATGTCGACGAATATCAATTCTAAGACAGAGTCTTGAAGGTTGATGGAGTTTTTTCGCGCAGCAGCCAGCAACGGTTCCTTTCGCGAAAATCTCCCCGGGAGAGCGTCTTCCGGCAACGGGTGACGCTCTTCAGGCCAAAGGATGCAGCCAATCACAAGAACCTACTTCTCACTTTGAGCGCATTGGAGAGCACAAAGGGAAGCAGGGCAGAGGGGCTGCATCAAAATTGGCGCCACGCCATGAGGACACGGCGCTAAGGTTTACTCATAGACACAAAACCCTCTTGGTCTGTGTCGAACGGTCGTCTCTCCGTTCAGATTTGGCCCCTTTTTCGTAAAACCGGAGCTGATCGCGAGGAACCGAGGGTTTGCGGGATATAGCATGAATAGCATAGGCACCATTCCCAAGTTTTCTCAGGTTGATGCGGAAGCATCTCAGGATGAAACGCCATTTCTGGAAGTTCGTGGGATTCATAAGCGCTTTGGCGGCGTCCATGCCCTGCGCGGTATCGATCTTTGCATCCATCCGGGGCAAATATATCACCTCATGGGTGAAAATGGCTGCGGCAAGAGTACGCTCATCAAAATCATTTCCGGTGCGCAGCCTGCTGATGAAGGGGAAATCCTGATCAGTGGAGAAAAGGTTTCGGGGTTGGATCCTCTTGGCGCTCTGAGAAACGGCATCGAGACCGTGTATCAGGATCTGTCGCTTCTGCCAAACCTCACCGTCACCGAGAATATTGCTCTTTCGGAACAGCTGGTGGGCGCCGATGGCAAGCTGTCGCGAGGTCTTGATCTTGGCAAGTTGAAAGAAACAGCAACGCGGGCGCTGAAATCCGTGAATTTGCCGACAGACGCACGTTTCTGTTCTACGGAAGTCTCCAGGCTTCCCATTGCGACCCGGCAGTTGATCGCGATTGCGCGCGCCATCGCTTCGGACGCCAAACTCGTGATCATGGATGAACCGACCGCCGCGCTGACCAAGCGCGAAGTCGACAATCTGATTGAAATCGTGGACCAGTTGCGCAGTCGTGGTGTCGCTGTGCTGTTCGTGACCCACAAGCTCGATGAGGTGATGTCCATTGGTGGCCATTTCATTATCATGCGTGATGGTGAAAAGGTACAGGAAGGCGACGTTGCCGGGCATCAGAAGAGCGATTTGAGCTACTGGATGACCGGGCGCAAGATTGATGTCGTGCGCTATCGTTCAACGGAGATCGGTGAGAAGGATCTGCTTGTTGTCGATGGGCTGAAGCGGCGCAACGCCTTTGCGGATGTGTCCTTCTCTCTGGCTCATGGCGAGATCATCGGTGTTACGGGGTTGCTGGACTCGGGGCGCAATGAGCTGGCACGTGCCCTGGCTGGCGTTGAACCGGCTGACGGGGGCTCGGTCGTGCTGGATGGCAAGACCATTCATCTGCGCCGACCGGTGGATGCCATTAAGGAACAGATCGGCTATGTGCCGGAGGATCGCCTTTCGGAAGGGCTGTTCCTGACCAAACCCATTCAATCCAACATCATTGCCCAGATCCTGGATGATTTGCGTGACAAGATGGGTATGGTCAGCAAGCTACGTAGCAAGAAGATGGCCGAGCGACTGGTCAAGGACCTGCAGATCGTGATCGCCAATCTCAATGATCCGGTTCAATCCCTCTCGGGTGGCAACCAGCAGCGCGTTCTGATCGGGCGCGGGCTTACCATCGTGCCGAAGGTCTTCGTCTTGCACGGACCGACCGTGGGCGTTGATGTCGGGTCAAAGGACACAATTTTCCGCATCATTCAAAAGCTCGCCAGTCAGGGCATGGGCGTGATCATCGTGAGCGATGACTTGCCCGAATTGCTTCAGAACTGTGACCGCATCCTCGTCATGCGTCGGGGCAGGGTGGTTGAAACATTCGAAGCGGAAAATCTGGAAGAAAATACCCTTTACCAGGCAATGGTAGCGGAAAATCCAACGGGGAAACGGTCATGAGTGATTTTACAATAGACAGCATCAACGGTGAGAAAAGCGATAGCCAGATCTCCCGTATTGCGAGCTGGATGATCCGCTATCCGCCGATATTCACTCTGCTCTTGATCGTGGTCGTCTGTGTCGTGATCGGCACGATATCTCCGGAATTCTGGCAGATTTCCAACATCTTCGATATTGCCCGTGCATCTGTGGTAACAGGATTGTTCGGACTTGGCTTTCTGGTCATTCTGGCCGCTGGTGGCATCGATATGTCCTTTGCTGCCATTGCCGGTCTGATGATGTATTGGATCACCACAGCCGTTGCCGCCTATATGCCATGGCTGCCGATGCCGGTCATCATTCTGATGGCAGCTCTAGGGGGCATGATCATTGGTGTCGGCAACGGCCTGCTGGTGCACTACCTCAAGGCTCCGGCTCTCATCGTGACCATCGGCACGCAATATGTCATCCATGGCTTCCTTCTGACCTTCATCGGCACGGAACTGTTCGTCAACATTCCTCTCTCAATGGAGAATTTCGGCAAAGCCGAACTGATGCGGGTCGGCACGCAAAGTGGCTCGATCGCCATTCTGCCAGCCTATGTTCTGGTGCTGGTTGTTGCTGCTCTGGTCACATGGTGGATTTTAAACCGTACGCTGATGGGCCGCGCCATCTTTGCTGTCGGCGGCAGCGCAGGAATCGCCGAGAGGCTTGGCTATGATCATCGCAAAGTACAGGTTTTCGTCTTTGCCTATGCTGGGCTGCTGGCCGGTATCGCAGGTGTGATCCATGTGGCGAGTAACCGTCTGGCAAACCCGTTTGATCTCTCTGGCAATGAGCTGAATGTGATTGCAGCCGTCGTTCTGGGCGGAGCGCGGATAACCGGCGGTGGCGGCACGGTCATCGGCGCCATGCTCGGGGTCGTGTTGATCACGCTGGTCGACAATGTCCTCATTCTGGCTGGCATCCCGAGCACCTGGCAAACGTTTGTTATCGGATGTTTCATCATCCTGGCCGGGGCTCTTTTCGCCAACTCGTCAAACCGCTGATGAGGCGTATGGTTGAAAAGCCAAACCGGCATTGAATGTTATACCGGTCAGCGCGTGCTCCTTTAAGGGAGAAGCTGGCCGGAGACCCTGAAATCAAAGATATGGCCATGGTGCGGGAGGCTGAATAATGCGCGCCGAGGCTATAATTGCAAAGTCTACTGCAAGGAGGAAAATCATGGCTTTTGATGTAAGTGTGGTTGGACTGTATATTCTGGATATCCTTGGCCGACCCGTAGAAGAAATCCCGCCGGGAGGACAGCTACGCTTCATCGACGAGATCCGCTTGACCGTCGCTGGTACGGCAGGGGGATCGGCAATCGATTGTGCCAAACTCGGGCTCAATACCCGTGCGGTTGGTGCCATCGGTGACGATGAGAAGGGCGATTTCATTCTGCACACGCTGACCGGCTTCGGCGTCGATATCGCCGAAATGCGCAAGCTAACCGGTGTGCCCACATCATCCACTATTCTTAATGTCCGCCCCAACGGTGACCGTCCGGCGTTGCATCGCCGTGGTGCATCTGATGAGCTGACCCTTGGCGAAAAGGACTATCCGGCCATTCTGGATGCCAAATTCGTGCATGTCGGCGGAATGCCACTGCTGGCCAAGCTGGATGGAGCCCCGACCACCGCATTGCTGAAAGCGGCTAAGGAAGCCGGATGTCAGACGACGTTTGACCTTTTGTCCGCTACAGCAGAGACGCTGGATGTTCTCAAACCATCGCTGCCATTTGTCGACTATTTCGTTCCCAGCATCGAAGATGCCGAAGCCATGTGTGGCCTGAGCGTTCCTGAAGATGCGGCCAAATTCTTCCTGGATGCCGGCGCAACCAATTGCTGCCTGACCATGGGCGGAGACGGCTGCATCGTGGCGACACAGGACGCCATGTTCCGGCTGCCTGCTTTTGATATTGACGTCAAGGATACGACCGGCTGCGGCGACGCCTTTACGGCAGGGTTGATTGCAGGGTTGAACCACGATTGGGATATCGAAAAGGCAGCACGATTTGCTTCCGCTTGTGGCGCATTGGTCTCCACTGGCCTTGGCTCGGACGCGGGTATCGTCAGCTTTGAAGAAACCGAAAAACTCATGAATTCGGCCCCCACCTTGCCAATGGCCAGCTGAAAGCTGACCTGAAGTAAGCGGGTAGGACCACCTACAATTCAGAACGAAACAAACCGTTCAATCTGGCGCTAACAAGGGCAGGGGAATGCCCTTGGCGCCGGAAACAGGAGATCTGTGCTGATTTTCTAGAAGACCAGCCGCTCCGTCCAAACTGGAGGAAGGACGATGGAAGAATTAGAGCTGCGGCAAGAGATGGTTGCGGCATGTCGACGAATGAATGACATTGGTCTCAATCAGGGAACATCAGGAAACATTTCAGCCCGGAGCGGTGACAAGATCCTGATTACGCCAACCTCATTGCCTTATGACGAGATGGAGGCCGAGGACATCGTTGCGATGGATGCGGACGGCAATTTTGAAGGCAAACGCAAGCCGTCGTCCGAGTGGCGGTTTCATCACGATATCCTTACCAATCGCCTTGATGTCGATGCTGTGATGCATTGCCATTCGACGCATGCCACAGCTCTTGCCTGCCATCAGATGGGGATCGAAAGCTTCCACTATATGGTCGCTGTTGCCGGAGGAAACGATATCCGTTGTGCCCCATACGCAACGTTCGGCACGCAGGCGCTTTCGGACTCCGCTCTTGAAGCCCTTGAAGGACGCAAGGCCTGTCTACTTGGCCAGCATGGTCAGATCGCTCTGGGTGGAACAATCAAGCAGGCATTCGCCTTGGCGATCGAGGTGGAAACGCTGGCGCATATGTATATCACCGCGCGCCAGATGGGTGAGCCGCCTGTTCTCTCTAGTGAAGAGATGGTGCGCGTCATGAACCAAATGAAACAGATGCACTATGGGGTGACCAGAAGCCAGCAGTAGCCTCAGGGCGCTGGGGCGCATTGTCGGCGATATGTCTGCCTCTGCGATGTCAAACTCTCCCATGAAAAGTACGATGGAGAAAGCAAATGAACCGGATCTTTAACAATCCCGATTTCGTCGTGGAAGATGCTGTCCGCGGCTATTTGAAAGCCCACCCGGATATTCTCGCGGCCACAGAGAATGCGCGCGTGTTGCGGCGTCCGCTTGCCCCGCAAAAGGACAAGGTTGGCATCGTGACGGGTGGCGGGTCTGGCCATGAGCCCGCCTTTCTGGGATATGTCGGTGATGGCATGGTGGATGCCGTTGCCGTGGGTGAAATCTTTTCCTCGCCTTCTGCCAAAGCCTTCCACGACGCCTTCGTTGCTGCTGATGGCGGGCGCGGTGTTGCTTGCCTCTATGGCAACTATGCGGGCGACAACATGAATGTGAAACTTGCCGTCAAACAGGCCGCAAAACATGACCTGACCGTCAAGACGGTCGTGGCCAATGACGATGTTCCATCCGCTCCCAAGGATGAAATCAAGAAGCGGCGTGGTGTGGCTGGCGAAATCCTCATGTGGAAGGTGGGCGGTGCCCGCGCAGATGAAGGCGCTGATCTGGATGAAGTGATTGCTTCTGCCCAGAAGGCGATAGACGCAACCCGCAGCATCGGCATCGGCCTTTCACCCTGCACCATTCCTGCTGTTGGCAAGCCCAATTTCTCCATCGAAGACGGGCATATGGAAGTCGGCATCGGGCACCATGGTGAACCGGGTGTTGCCGTTATGCCAATCAAACCGGCCAATGAAATTGCCGATCTGATGCTTGACCACATCCTGCCGGATCTGCCGTTTGAAAAAGATGATGACGTTGCCTTGCTGGTTTCCGGACTTGGCGCGACCCCAATCATGGAGCTTTATATTCTCTATGATCGTCTGGCTGAGGTGTTGCAAGCTCGTGGCATGAACACGCGCCATCTCTTCATTGGCAACTATTTCACTTCACTTGAAATGCAGGGCGTCACCCTGACGATGATGCGGCTGGATAGCGAGCTTGATCGTCTGTTGTCCGCACCTGCGCGTTCTCTTGGTCTGACGAGGATTTAATCATGACTGCATCCATTGCTATAAAGGACGCTGGCGGCCTGGTCGTTGAACTCATTGAGGCGATCAACGCCAACCGTGGCTGGCTATCCGAGATTGACGGCGCCATCGGTGATGGCGACCATGGCATCAACATGAGCAAGGGCTTCACGGCGGCCGGCGCAAAGCTGGGCGATCCGTTGCCTTCCTTGCCGGATGCCCTCAATACCCTCAGCGAAACCCTAATTGAGGATCTGGGTGGTTCCATGGGGCCACTTTACGGCTATCTCTTCTCGAGTATGGCTGATGAGCTGGAAGGTCAGGAAAGGCTTGATGCCGAGGTCTTTGCCAAAATGATGCATGCAGCCTTTGAGGGCGTCAAGGAAATCGGCTCTGCGGATGTCGGTGACAAGACCCTTCTTGATGCGCTTTATCCGGCAACAGAGGCCTTTGATGAAGCGTGGCGTTCCGGCAAGGATTTTGCCGAAAGCCTTGATACGATGTCAGCTGCCGCCGAAAAGGGGCGTGATGCCACGGTCGATATGGTGGCCAAGGTCGGGCGCGCATCTCGCCTTGGTGAACGCTCTCGTGGCGTTTTGGATGCTGGTGCCACCTCCTGCTGCCTCATCCTGCAAACTCTTGCCAAGGGCATCAAGCAGCGTATGCAAGGCTGATAGAAATTCCCCAACCCCCACAAAAAGAAGCTATCTGTTCTCCATGACAGATACCTCACTCGGCAGTCCTTTTGTTAAGGGCTGCCGATTTTTTATGCTCGGATCGAACAGATTGTTGCAATCGACGATGCAAAAAAAACCAATTGCCGTGAGAACGACAATTGGATCTGGTTGCTTATACGGGGAGGTGGGGCTCTTACTGGATAGGATTGAAGGAAGCCCGATAATGTGAAGCGGGAACAGAGGCTGCTTTTCCCCGCTTCATCTCTTCTTCTTGGAGGATGTTATTGAATCTTAGCCCAATTAAAGGGCTCCAATCACAAGAACCTAATCACAGAATGGATTGACCTGTCGCAGCCCAATCCTTGGAAAACTGATCAAGGCCTTTGTCCGTCAGGGCATGATTTGCCAGGCTCTTGATGACGGATGGTGGAATGGTGGCCACGTCAGCGCCTGCCAATGCTGCTTCCTTCACATGATTGGCCGAGCGGATGGAGGCTGCGAGAATTTCAGTCTTGAAGTCGTAATTGTCATAGATAGTGCGGATCTCGCGGATAAGATCCATGCCATCCAGATTGAGATCATCAAGACGACCGACGAACGGCGAAATGTAGGTTGCACCGGCCTTGGCGGCCAGAAGGGCCTGATTGGCTGCAAAGCAAAGGGTAACATTGGTCTTGATGCCCTTATCGGTCAGTGTACGGCAGGCTTTGAGGCCATCAAGCGTAAGCGGCAGCTTGATCACGACGTTGGAGGCGATTTTGCTCAGGCAATCGGCTTCGGCCATCATGGTGTCAAAGTCCATCGAGGCGACTTCAGCGGAAACCGGTCCGCTGACCACGCCGCAGATCTCGGCGATGACTTCCTTGAAGTCTCGTCCGGATTTGGCAATCAGGCTCGGGTTGGTTGTCACACCATCAAGCAGACCATAGTCATTAAGCTCGACAATGTCTTCAATGATAGCGGTATCAACGAAAAATTTCATTCTCTCTCTCCCATTGGCATGTCGTCTCTCGCAAAGGGGGAGTGGCGAGGGTATAGGACATGCGTTTCAAGTCTTGTGTATGCGTGGCGACAACACAGTGCGCCACGCAAGGCGCGTTAAAGTCCGAGAAGCGCTTTGGCGCGCGCGATGATGGCGTCGCTTGTTATGCCGAATGTCTCGTACAGTTCTTCTGCCGGAGCGGAGGCGCCGAAGCTGTCCATGCCGATGACATTGTCTTCGTCACCAACAAAGGTGGCCCAGCCGAATTTGGCGGCTGCTTCCACAGCAATACGCGGGCAAGTGCCAAGAACGTTGGCGCGATAGTCGGCATCCTGCTCCTTGAACAGCTCCCAGCTTGGCATGGAGACCACAGCCACGGCGATGCCCTTGTCTTTGGTAAGCTTTTCAGCAGCTTCCAGCGCAAGGCTGACTTCGGTTCCTGTCGCGAGCAGCGTCAAGGCGCGTTCGCCGTCTCCGACCTGCCTGAGAATATAGGCCCCGCGTGCGGCAAGATTTTGGCCGCTTTCCTCCAGTCGCAGCTGCGGCACTGCCTGACGGGACAAGGCCAGCAGCGAAGGCCGGTTGCGGTTCCGAATGGCCAGCTCCCAGCATTCCAGCGTTTCAAGCGCATCTGCCGGGCGGAAGGTCAGCAGGTTTGGCATGGCGCGCAAAGAGGCCAGATGCTCCACCGGCTGGTGAGTTGGGCCATCTTCCCCAAGGCCGATGGAATCGTGGGTCATCACATAAATGGTGCCGATCCCCATGAGAGCTGACAGGCGAATGCCGTTGCGGGCATAATCGGAGAAGACCATGAAGGTGCCGCCATAAGGAATGATGCCTCCATGCGCCATCATGCCATTCATGGCTGCGGCCATGGCAAATTCACGTACGCCATAGCCGATATAGCGGCCGGGTTCGCCTCTTTTGAACTGGCTGTCGAGTGCGGGGACGCGCGTCAGGTTGGAACCGGTCAGGTCAGCTGAGCCTCCGATCAATTCCGGCAATACTGGCGCCAGCGCTTCAAGGGCCATCTGGCTGGCTTTGCGGGTGGCGACCTTTTGTGGCTTGTCAAACAGTGCTTTGCGTGCATCCGCTACAGCGGCCTTGAACTCGGCGGGCAGGGTGCGGGCCGTGCGGCGCAGAAATTCAGCTTGCAGCGCCTCATCAGACTGTGCCAGACGGCTTTCCCATGCCATCCGTACTTCCTTGCCCTTGGAGCCGATAATCCGCCATTCCTGCAACAGATTGCCCGGAATTTCAAAGGGCTCCGCTGTCCAGTCAAGCGCTGCTTTGGCTGCGGCGGCTTCTTGCGCACCAAGTGGAGACCCATGGCAGGATTCTGTGCCTGCCTTGTTTGGCGAGCCGAGCCCGATCACCGTCTTCATGGCAATCAAAGACGGCTTGTCTGTGGTTGCTTTGGCAAGGGTCAGGGCCGCATCGATGGAGGCTGCATCATGCCCGTCGCAGCTCTGGACATGCCAGCCACAGGCCGACAGGCGTTTGGGTATGTTATCGGAGAAGGAAACCGATGTCGGGCCATCAATGGTGATGCCATTGTCGTCATATAGCACGATCAGTTTGCCAAGACCGAGATGCCCTGCAAGGGAAATGGCTTCCTGTCCGATGCCTTCTTCCAGACAGCCGTCACCCATGAACACATAAGTATGGTGATCAACAAGATCCGGGCCGAAATCCTTGGCCATGATCTGTTCGGCGAGGGCCATGCCCACGGCGCTGGCTATACCCTGACCAAGCGGACCGGTGGTCGTCTCTATGCCTTTGGCGTGGCCATATTCAGGATGGCCCGCCGTGATGGCTCCCTTTTGGCGGAAGTTTTTCAGCTGTTCCTTGGTCATGTCTTCATAACCGGTCAGATGCAACAGGCTATAGAGCATGGCCGAGGCGTGGCCATTGGAAAGCACGACACGATCGCGATCTGGCCAATCAGGCGCAGTGGCATCGAATTTGAGATGGTTCTTATAGAGTACCGTAGCCGCATCAGCCATGCCCATGGGCGCACCGGGGTGGCCCGAATTGGCGGCCTCCACGGCATCGATGCTCAGTGCCCGAATGCAGTTGGCCAGAGAAAAGGCCAATGCATCGCGGCGTGCGTGTTCAAGTGCTGTCTTAGAAGAATAGGCCGACATATTTTTCCCTCCATGTTGCCTTTGGACTACTCCTTTGTGAAAAACAATGCAATAAAAAATCTCAAAATAACATTTGCAATGTGTTATTTGTTGTGAAATAGGTGTTATGTTGAATTTTTCTCGAGTCTGTCCGATAGTCGCCCATTGCGTAACAACAGATGGATTCGAAAGGAGCCCGTATGAAGCGCGAGGACCGTCAAAAGGCGATCATGGACCTTCTGGTCACCCAGGGTGAGGTTGAGGTCGACAAGCTGTCAGAGCAGTTTGTTGTCTCGAAAATGACCATTCACCGCGATCTGGATGATCTGGAAGCCGAAGGCATGATCCGCAAGATCCGCGGTGGCGCGACCATAGAGTCCGGCACCCGCTTTGAAAGCGACTTCAGATATCGTGAAAGGCAAAGCCAAGGCGCGAAAATGGCGATGGCAGAAGCTGCGTTGAACCTGATCGATCCGGGCATGACCGTCATGGTCAATGATGGCTCAATGGCAGCATTCCTGGGCAAATACCTGCCAAGAAAACGCCCGTTGACCGTGATCACCAACAATGCCGCAATTCTGGATTCCCTCAGGGCAGAATCCGGTATCAAAGTGATTTCTCTTGGGGGAAGCTATTCGAGCAAATTCAACGCCTATTTTGGTAGTCTGACAGAAACCTGTCTTGCCAATTTGCGCGCTGATATTTCCTTCATCTCCACGCCAGCTATTTCAGGGCTGGAAGTCTTCCATATGGATGACGTGGTGGTCAAAAGCAAACGCGCCATGATGCGCTCGGGCACCAAGTGCTGTCTGCTGGTTAATCACGCACGCTTTGATCACACCGCCTTGCACAAACTCGCCGACCTTGAAGAGTTTGATCACATTATAACAGACACTGCGCCCTCTGCTGGTGCCCTGTCCGCCATAGAGGGAGCTGGCCTCAGTTTGACCATTGCTGATGCAGCAAACCGGGAGGGTGCATGACCTCTCCCTTTCTTGCTGCGGTCAATTGGTGCGGGTTCCTTTCCGAGCAAATGCAGTTTGCTCTTCGGCCCCTTGAGGCGTGCGCTGCAGTTTTCCCTGCGCGTGCTCATGCCTCCTCATATTCTCTGGCCCGGCTTGCCTTAAAGTGTGCCGGTAACCGGAGAACGACCCAGCGACCACACGGCAATGTCTCCCCGTCAGGGTTCATTGCATGGAAGCTTTCTGATTGTTTCGAAAGCCTGGGAGAGTGTGTCGCTGTTCATGACCAGCAGTTAGAATAGGGAGAAATATCATGAAAATTGCTGTTGCCGGTGATAGTGCAGGCGAAGGTCTTGCTCACATTTTGGCAGAATATCTTGCAGGCCAGGGCAAATATGAGGTGTCCGAGGTCTCAAGGGTTGCGGGCCAAGCCGATCCATTCTACGCCAACATGGCAGAACGCGTCGCGACTGCCGTTGTGAAGGGCGAATATGATCGCGCTATTCTTTGCTGCGGCACCGGTATCGGGGTTGCCATGTCAGCCAACAAGGTGCACGGCATCCGGGCTGCACAATGCCATGATACTTATTCCGCCGAGCGCGCTGCGCTTTCCAACAATGCCCAGATTATCACGATGGGCGCACGGGTGATCGGTGCTGAATTGGCAAAAACCATTGCGGATACCTTTTTTGAAAACACGGAATTCTTTGATGTCAACGGGCGCTCCGCAGGCAACGTCAATGCTGTTGACGAATTGGATGCGCGTAACCGCTAGTCCGGCATGAAGGCAAGCCGAAAGCGTTGTTGAGTGCCTCTAAATAGCCGCTACGCTTCGATTTATCGTGAAAAGTCCGATCCATCCGGTATCGGGCTTTTTCTTTGTCTTGGTCTCGAATTTGCCGCAGTATCACTTTGGAGAAATTCCAGCCTCAGGCACCATAATGATTTTGAACAAGATTGACATCAGCGGGCCAATCACGCAAAAAGAGATCGGATGGTTCTTCCCTAGACAGACTCAGGGAAGATGAAAAGGGAACATGGTGCGGACGACCCAACTCGGGGCCTATGCCATGGCTGCCCCCGCAACTGTAAGCGGATTGCCTTGTTTTGTAACCACTGAACCAAAGGGTTTGGGAAGGGAGCAGGGCGCAAGACCGTGAGCCAGGAGACCTGCCAGCCACCACTATTCTCACTAACCGGTCGGGGTGTATCGGAGATGAGGCAAATTGATTTTTGCTTCCTTGCTTTTCCCTCCCTGCTATCGGCGTGTTTCGTTGAACTCGGTATCAAAAGCCTTCATGCTTTGATGCGAAGTTAGGATCATGCTTTGAAAAATAAGGCAATTTTGCAAATCTGCAGCACTTGCAACAGCGCGGCAGTCAAACAGAATCCGGAAAGACTAGCCACAGAATGTCCTGAGGGCGAGAAGCTGCTTGGCGCGGTGCAATCCGCTGTGAAGGCCGATGCCGATCTGGATGGCCAACTCGTCATTCAGGCCGCCCGTTGCATGAGCAGCTGCAAGCGCAGCTGTGTTGTCGCTCTTCTGGCAAAGGACAAATATCAGTTCGTCGTCGGAGAACTCGACAGCAGCGCCGACAGGGTCGACGATCTTGTTGCCTTTGCAAAAAGCTATGTCGAGGCTGAAGACGGCTTGCCGCAATGGCGCGAACGCCCGCAGCATATTCGCAAGAACACCATCGCCCGGTTACATCCTTTCCCTTCTGAATTCTCAAACGACTCCTAGAGGCTCATCATGTCTTTCAAGGCTCCTCTGTCATCGCCCAAAATTCCAGCCACCGTTGTGACCGGCTTTCTCGGCTCCGGCAAAACCACGCTTATCCGCCATCTGATTGAACAGGCCGGGGACAAGAAAATTGCCCTCATCGTCAATGAATTTGGCGATATGGGGTTCGACGGCGAAATGATTTCCAGCTGCGGCAATCCCAATTGCACCGAAGACGATGTTGTCGAACTGAAAAACGGCTGCATCTGCTGCACGGTGGCCGACGAATTCCTGCCGACCATGGAAATGTTGCTCAAGCGCGAACCGCGTCCGGAGCATGTCGTTATCGAAACGTCTGGTCTTGCATTGCCTCAGCCTCTTGTTCAGGCCTTCCAATGGCCCAGCGTGCGCGCTTCAGTGACCGTCGACGGCGTGATTACCATCGCCGATGCCGCAGCGCTGAGCGAAGGCCACTATAGCGTCGATGAAGAGGCCGTTGTGCGTCAACGGGAACAGGATGACTCAATCGATCACGAAAATCCGATTGATGAGCTCTTCAATGATCAGCTCAAATGCGCGGACATGATTGTGATTTCCAAGGCTGATCTCATTGATGAAGATGCCATGGCGAGGGTGGAAGCGATCATTGCGGAGCATCGGCGCGATGGGGTGAAAACCATTCACTCGGCCAATGGCAATGTTTCGACCGCTGTGCTTTTGGGCCTTGAAGCGGGCGCGGAAGAGGATCTCGACAGCCGAGAAGCCGCGCATGATCATCACCATCACAATGACGACCATGATCACGATCACGAGCACGATGATGATCATGACCTCCACCATCATCACCATCATCACCACCATCACGACCATGATGACTTCCATTCGGCAGTTGTCGCACCGCGCGCCTTTGCCTCGATGGATGCGCTTAAACAGGCCGTATCAGATGTTCTGGCTCAGTCCGGTGTCCTGCGCGTCAAAGGCTATGCGGCGATTGAAGGCAAAAAAGCACGCGTTGTGGTGCAAGCGGTCGGGCGCCGCGTGGAAAGCTGGTTTGATCCGGGGGCTGAGAGCTCGACTGGGCTGGTGGTCATTGGTCTTAAGGATTTCGATCTTGATCGCGCCAACAAGACACTGGGCTAAAGAAGACCAACGATAATAAGGCCGAAGACAATAAGGACCGTACCCACATGCATATACTGGCGCCTGATGCAGGACGGATTGATGACGGCGAAGAAGCCGTAGATCTGGGGCAGACCCCCGGTGATATCCTCATTCTGTCTTCTGCTGATAGCGAACTTTCAGCATTTGCCATGTCGGCACGGTCTCGCCCCGATGAGGCCGCCTCGGTGCGTCTGGCCAACCTTATGGCGCTGGGGCATCCCTATTCGGTTGATCTCTATGTGGATCAGACCGCGAGCCACGCAAAAGTCATCGTGCTGCGTCTTCTTGGCGGTGTTGAATATTGGCGTTACGGGCTAGAGCAGCTCAAGAAGCTTTCGCGCGGCTATGATGTCAAATTGCTCGTCATGCCCGGCGATGACAAGTGGGATGAAAGCCTGGCAGAATGGTCGAGCGAACCGGTGGCCATTGTGCGGCAACTCTGGCGCTATTGTGTTGAGGGGGGAGTAGAGAATATGGCCCTTGCGCTTCGGTTTGCCGAGGCGTTGATCGCGGGGGACATAGAGGCTGTGCCCCATCCTGTGCCTTTGCCGCGCGTGGGCATTCTCAAACACGGGGAGAGCTTTAGCGGCGAGGAGGGTCTACAGCGCTATTTGGCTGATGTAGCCAATGAAACGCAAAAAGCTGTGGTGCCAATTCTCTTTTACCGGTCTTACGTGCAAAGCGCTATGACGGCGCCGATTGATGCGCTTGCAGAAGCGCTTGAGGCAAACGGGCTGCATGCCTTGCCGATCTTTCTACCGAGCTTGAAGGACTTCGAGGCGCAGGAATTCCTACAAGGCGCTTTAGCCCAGTTGCCACCCGCTGTATTGCTCAATTGCACCGCTTTTGCTCTATCCAAGGCCGGGCAGGCTTACGAGCCTACCATTCTGGATCAGTATGATTGTCCGGTGCTCCAGGTCATTCTCTCTGGTTCCAGCAAGCTGGCGTGGGAAGAAAGCCCGCGCGGTCTCTCTGCGCGAGATCTGGCCATGCATGTGGTTCTGCCCGAGTTGGATGGACGCATTCTTAGCCGCGCCATAGCCTTCAAGGAAGAGGGCGCGCTGGATAGCAAGACGTACTATAAGCCCGTCGAATTGGTTCCACATGGCGACAGGATTGCGTATGTCGCTGCCTTGGCGAAAGGCTGGGCGCGCTTGCGCAGTTCCGAACCCAAAAGCCGCAAGGTTGGCGTGGTGTTGGCAAACTATCCCAACAAGGACAGCCGCATCGCCAATGGGGTTGGGCTGGATAGTCCAGCCTCCGTTGTCGCCTTGATGAGGGCGATGCAACATGCGGGTTATAAGGTTGGCCCTGTGCCCGAAGATGCCGACGCGCTGATGCAGCAGATCCTCAAAGGGCCGACCAACGCACTGGGCAAGGCCATCCGCCAGAGCGAGAACCAGCTGACTCTGGCCGACTATAGGGCCATGTTTGAGGCACTGCCTGAGGCCGTTCAGAACGGCGTCGTGGCTCGCTGGGGACCGCCAGAGGATGACCCGATGGTCACCGGCGAAGCGTTCCAGCTAGCGATCCTCACCTTTGGAAATCTGGCCATCGGGGTGCAGCCCGCCCGTGGGTATAATATCGACCCCAAAGATACCTATCACGATCCTGATCTGGTTCCGCCGCACAATTACTTCGCCTTCTATTTCTGGCTGCGGCAGGTCTATGGCATCCATGCGGTCATTCATGCAGGCAAGCATGGCAATCTTGAATGGCTGCCGGGCAAGGCCCTCGCGCTCAGTGAAGCTTGCTATCCCGAAGCCGTGTTCGGGCCGGTGCCGCATCTCTATCCCTTCATCGTCAATGACCCAGGCGAAGGCTGTCAGGCCAAGCGCCGCACCAGCGCGGTGATCATTGATCATCTGACACCGCCGCTCACCCGCGCCGAAAGCCATGGCGCAGGCGAAGAGCTGGAAGCGCTGGTGGATGAATTCTACACCGCGCAAGGGGTGGATCCGCGCCGATCGGACAAGCTGCTGGAGGAAATCCGCTTTCTGGCCAGCCGAACCGGCCTTGATAAGGATGCTGGCGTGGGGGCGGATGATGACAACCAGACCGCACTGCAGCAACTGGACACCCATTTGTGCGACCTGAAAGAGCTGCAAATCCGCGATGGCTTGCATATTCTGGGTGCCTCGCCTGAAGGGGGCTATCGAACCGATTTGCTGGTCGCCATAGCGCGCGTGCCGCGCGGCAACGAACCCGCTCAGCAGTCTCTCCACCGCGCCATAGCTGCGGATCTCGACCTTACAGTGGCTGGCGTCCGCTTCGATCCTCTGGATTGCGATTTTGCCAAAGCATGGGACGGTCCGCGCCCTGATCTTCTTGCCCGTCTTTCAGACGCCCTGTGGCGCCATTGCGGCGATACGGTCGAGCGGATCGAGCTGCTCGCCAAGGCGTTGGTTGCAGGGGAGGTGGTCTGCCCTGACGGGTTTGAGGCAACAATGGCTGTGCTCAATTGGGTAGAGGGAGACCTCAGCGCAGCGATTGATGCCTGCGGGCCCGAAGAAACCAGTCATCTGCTGGCTGGTCTTGGCGGACGGTTTGTGCCGCCCGGTCCCTCGGGAGCCCCCACAAGAGGCCGGCCGGACGTTCTGCCAACGGGACGCAATTTCTTTGCAGTCGATGTGCGCTCCGTGCCTTCCAAAACGGCTTGGGCCATCGGAGAACTCTCTGCCGAGCGGCTGATGGAACGCCACTTTCAGGATGAGGGGGAATGGCTTCAAGCCATCGTACTGACCTGTTGGGGCACGTCCAACATGCGCACAGGTGGCGATGATATTGCACAGGCGCTGGCCCTGCTGGGTGTCCGTCCGGTCTGGGAACCGGCATCGGGACGTGTGACAGGCATAGAGGTGCTGCGGCTTGAAGAATTGCGGCGCCCGCGCGTGGATGTGACCTTGCGCATTTCGGGCTTCTTCCGCGATGCTTTTCCCCATCAGATCGATCTGTTCGATAGCGCCGTGCGGCAGGTATCCGAGTTAGATGAAGACGAGGACGCCAACCCGCTGGCCGCCCGTGTGCGCCGCGAAAGGGCCGAGGCCGAAGCGCAGGGCGTTGACGCTGATCTGGCCCGCAGGCAATCTACGTTCCGTGTGTTCGGGTCCATGCCGGGGGCTTATGGGGCGGGGCTTCAGGCGCTGATCGACGAGAAAATCTGGGACAAGCGCTCGGACTTTGCCGAGGCCTTTGTGGCATGGGGTGGATTTGCCTATGGCGCCGGGCAATATGGTGACCGTGCCGCCGACAGTCTCAAGCGCCGTTTGTCAAAAGTCGATGCGGTGATCCAGAATCAGGATAATCGCGAGCATGATCTGCTCGACTCGGACGACTATTACCAGTTTGAAGGCGGGCTTGCTGCCAGTGTCGAGAGCTTCCGTGGCGCTGCACCGAAGGTCTATCACAATGATCATTCCCGCGCCGAGCGCCCCGTTATTCGCACGCTGGATGAGGAAATCGCACGCGTTGTGCGTGGGCGGGCGGCGAACCCGAAATGGATCGCCGGTGTGATGCGCCATGGCTATAAGGGCGCGTTCGAAATCGCAGCAACGCTTGATTACCTGTTTGCCTTTGCCGCGACGACCAACGCCGTTGGCGATCACCATTTCGATCAGCTCTATGAGGCCTATATCGAGGATGATGCTGTTGCCGATTTCCTCAAGGACAAGAACCGGCCCGCTTATGATGATATGATTGATCGCTTTTTGGAGGCGCTTGATCGAGGCCTCTGGACGCCCAAGTCTAACAGTGCCCGATTCAATCTGGAAGAAAACAAGAAACCAGCCACTCAGCAGGAAGGGGAGTTCCTATGAAAAAGACAGACGGTATGACGCAGGAAGAGCTCGACGCTCGCCATGCAGAAAAGATGAAAAAGAAAAAGGCCGCGCGTGAAAAAATCCTCGCCACCAAGACCGAGGAAAAAGGCCTGATCATCGTTCATACGGGCAAGGGCAAGGGCAAATCCACCGCCGCCTTCGGCATGGCCTTCCGCTCCATCGGACACGGGCATAAGATCGCCGTCATCCAGTTCGTCAAGGGTGCTTGGGATTCGGGCGAAAAGCGTATGCTGGAAAAGTTCCCCGAGCAGGTAACGATCAAGGCCATGGGCGAGGGCTTCACTTGGGAGACGCAGGATCGTAACAAGGACATCGCCAATGCCCGCGCAGCATGGGACGCGGCAAAGGAAGCGATTCTCGATCCGGAAAACCGCTTCGTGCTGCTGGATGAGTTAAACATCGTCTTGCGTTATGACTATCTGCCGATTGAGGAAATCGTGGAGTTCCTGAGCGAAGAAAAGCCAGATGATACCCATGTTGTTATCACCGGTCGCAACGCAAAGGATGAGCTAATTGAAATTGCGGATCTGGTGACCGAAATGACGCTGATCAAGCATCCGTTCCGGTCTGGTATCAAGGCACAGGAAGGCATCGAGTATTAGGAAAATTGCTGATTTAATTCAGCTTTTCTGTGTCCAAATCATAGGGCGGGCCAAAGGCGAGTTGACATGCCTTGCTTGCAATCCTACACATGAATTGTTCGATGGTTTTTCTCGTCCAGGCGTGATGAGAAAATGAAAAGGGAACATGGTGAGGCTTACCCATCAGGGACCGACTCCATGGCTGCCCCCGCAACTGTAAGCGGCGAGCGATTGATTAGAGAAATCCACTGACACCGGGGTGTTGGGAAGGTTTAGTCAATTGCTATGACCCGTGAGCCAGGAGACCTGCCATCAGACTGGTACAGGCTGAATAGTCAGCCTTGCCGCCTCTAAACAAGACGCCGGGGTGAGCGTTGGGTAGAGAGATAGTCTGGTGCCCTATTTTACACCAGCAGTCCCTTGCCGATACTTCCATTCCCACAGCGTCTCCAAATTGGCTTGTTGCCGACAGGAGATGACTCTATGCATAAATTACTGACAGGGGCGCTTTTAGCTTCCGCCCTCATGGTTTCCAGCGCCGCTAATGCGCATTTTCAGCTGGTCTATACCCCACAGGTTAATCTGGTCAAAGCGGGCGATGTTCCGCTGAAACTCATATTCTGGCATCCGTTTGAAAATGGCCATGTTATGGATATGGGCACGCCGGAAGCCTTTTATGCCCTGCATAAAGGCAAGAAGATTGACCTGATGGACACACTGGTGCCCATGCGTTTTCAGGGCTCAGCCAATGACGCAGATGCGTTCGACGCCAGTGTGAAGGTTAAGCGCAGCGGCGACTATACGCTCGTCGTGCGGCCTGCTCCCTATTATGAAGAGAGCGAAGATATCTATATCCAGCAGATCGCTAAGAGCTATCTGAATAAGGGCGGGCTTCCCACTGATTGGAATGAACCCGCTGGGCTCAAAACCGAAATAGTCCCGCTCAACAAGCCGACCAATATTCTTGCCGGATCCACTTTTACCGGGCGCGTCCTTTCGCAAGGCAAGCCGGTGGCAGGTGCTGAAATCGAGATCGAATATATGGCGGCGGAGCCGGATATGGATGCCAACAAGCCGCAAATGGCGTCTGCCAAACCGGCTCCGGGTGGAGCGCTTGTCGCTCTTTCCGATGAGAATGGCTATTTCACCTTCGGTATTCCAAAGGCTGGCTTCTGGGGCTTTGCGGCTCTTGGCACAGGGCCTGATACCGAGTTTGAAGGCAAGGAGCTTTCCCAGGATGCTGTTATTTGGGTGAGAGCTTATGACCTCAAATAGCCTTCCATGTCACAGCCGGAGGGTGCGCCATGCATATCGTTGATGGTGCTCTTTCCAACGAGGTGCTGATTGTGGGGTCCGCTATGTCCGCAGTTGGCATCGTCGTAGGCTTGCGGAAGTTGACGATGGACCTCATTCCGGCTGCGGGTGTGCTCAGTGCAACATTTTTTGTTGCATCGCTGATCCATGTTCCGCTGGGATTTTCGAGCGTGCATCTCATCCTGAACGGTCTGGCCGGGATTATTCTCGGCTGGGCTGCCTTTCCCGCATTGTTCGTGGCGTTGCTTCTGCAAGCCGTCTTTTTCGCCTTCGGAGGTATATCGGTGCTCGGGGTGAATACCCTGAATATCGCCGCGCCCGCCGTATTGGTTGGTTTGATGGTCAATCCGTTTTTGATCCGAACCACATCGTCCAGTCTTGCTGCTGTATTTGGTGGCTTTGCCGGAGCATTGGCCATCGCCTTGACGACGCTCTTTGTTGCTCTGGCACTTGGCTTCTCAGGTGACAATTTTGCACTTCAGGCGAAAATTGTCTTCGTGGCTCATATCCCGATCATGATCATTGAGGGGCTTCTGTCGGCTGCGGCCATCTACCTCATCCACAAAGTGAAGCCGGAACTTTTGCATGCAATGAACAAGGGGGGAGCCCGATGATCCGATTGAAACAAATGGCGACGGCAGGCCTGCTTCTTCTTGTTTGCGCATTTGCCTCTCCAGCATTGGCCCACAAGGTTATTATGTCCGCTTATGCGGATGGTGAAGCCATCGAGGGAGAATTAGGATTTTCCAACGGTGATATGTCGTCGGATACAACGGTTGAAGTGTTTGCTGATGACGGTGCCAAACTTGGTGAAACCAAAACAGACGAAGACGGCATATTCCGATATACGCCAACCGTGAAGGTGCCTCTGACTTTCAAGGCCAATCTTGGTGCTGGGCATATTGGCACTTACCATATGGCTGTTGATGAACTTCCCGATGCGATCGGGGGTGACGCAAAAGAAAGTGAGGCGATAGCAGAGGTGTCCGCTGTTCTCGAAGAGATCAGTGAAGGCACAGATGGTGATGCGGCAGCAACCGCAGGCCTCAGCCCGGAAGCCTTGCAGAAACTCATTGCGGCAGAGGTTCACCAACAGCTCGAAACTTTCAAACCAGAATTTGCCAAAGCTGTGCGCAACGAGACCAAGCCACTGCGTAAAGTGATCTCTGAATATACGGAGAAGAACGATATGCAGGCGATCCTTGGTGGTATCGGCTACATCTGCGGATTGTTCGGCATCGGCTTTTATGTCGCCGCGCGCGGTGAGCGCAAGAAACTGTCGGCTACAGCGAAGGAAACCGCATGAGCGATATTCTGGGGGATGCAGGTCGAGCCAAAGGGCTGGGCAGGGCAGAGGCAAACAGCATTGGCGCAATCTTTTCTCATCGCCTCTGGATCCGTGAACTGGATCCGCGCGTGAGAATTGTCGCCGTGTTTGTCTTCTCCATTTGCGTGGTCCAATTGGACAAACTCCTTCCCCTGGGGATTGCCTTTTTGGGTGGTCTGTTTCTGCTGCTGCAAGCAAGAATGCCTTTTGTCACCTCCCTCAAACGGGTTTTGACGGTGGATAGTTTCATCATTCTGTTGCTTGTCATGCTGCCTTTTACGACGCCCGGTACAGAAATGGCATCTGTCTTTGGCTTCTCTGCCAGTTATGAAGGCTTGAGGCAGGCCATTGTCATTCTGTTGCGCGCCAATGCCATTGTTATGGCCTCTCTGGCGCTGTTGGCAACCATTGACGCTGTTACCTTCGGGCAAGCGCTGGCCAAATTGAAGGTGCCCGAAAGGCTCGTACATCTGTTGCTGTTTACTGTGCGCTATGTCGAGGTGCTGCACGCCGAATATCTGCGGCTCAAAACGGCGATGAAATGCAGAGGATTTGCTCCCGGCAACAATCTGCACACCTACAAGAGCGTCGGCTATCTTGTCGGCATGCTGCTCATTCGGTCTTTCGAGCGCTCCGAGCGCATTCTTATGGCAATGAAATGCCGGGGATTTAACGGACAATTTCATTTGCTCAAGGATTTCGACTATACAAGACGCGACTTGACCTTTTCGATGATAGCGTGCCTTTTTGTGCTGTCGCTCTTGGCCTTGGAGATGTTGCATGTCGTTGCTGCTTGAAACAGATAAGCTGAGCTATGCCTATCATGGCAGCGCACCATGTCTGAGCGGTGCGTCACTCGCGCTTGAAGAAGGCGAAAGGGTCGGACTGGTCGGCGACAATGGGGTCGGCAAGAGTACCTTTTTGCAGGTGCTGGTGGGCCTTTATAAGTCCCACGATGGACGCATCACCGCATTCGGGCAGGATTTTGTGACCGAAGAGGACTTCATCCAGCTACGCCGTCGTGTCGGGTTGGTGTTCCAGGATCCTGATGACCAGCTCTTCTGTCCGACCGTCAAGGAAGACATCGCCTTCGGTCCGCTCAATTTGGGCTACAGCCGCGCTGAGGCGGATGCTATCGTTGAGGAGACTTTGGCGCTTTTGAACCTGTCTCACCTCAAAGAGCGGGTCACGCATCGGCTATCTGGCGGACAGAAAAGGCTGGTCGCGCTGGCAACGGTCATCGCCATGAAGCCAGATATTCTGCTGCTTGATGAGCCGACGAACGATCTGGATGAGAAGACACGCATTCGGCTTATCGAAATACTTCTTTCGCTGCCACAGGCAATGATTATCGTCAGCCACGATCGCGCCTTTCGGGAAAAGGTCGTGACGCGAACCGTAAAAATGGAGAATGGTCAGATCTTTTGATGAGATGACACCAAACCAACTGCCGGGAGATGAAAACCCGGCCCAATGCTTTGCAGCGCCTCCCATGACGGGGGCTGAAAATCAAGTCAGTGAGGCCGATCCAAGCCGGATGCCAAGACTGACCTGCAGGTTGGAAGAAAGAGATCGGATCGTGCGCGGCCGGACTGTTTCAACCCCCTGCTGAAAACCAGACAAGGAGCCATTGCGGCTCATGATGAGAAAACCACAGGGGACCAGAATGACCAGTTCCAATCACGAAGAAAAACTAGGCCTGATGATTTGCGGCCATGGCAGTCGCAACAAGGAAGCTGTCGACCAGTTTGCCAAACTGGCCGAGCGCCTGCGCCCGCGCTTTCCTGATTGGCCGGTTGATTACGGCTATCTTGAATTTGCCAATCCGGTGCTTTCGAATGGTCTCGACAAACTGGTTGAGCAGGGATGCACCCGTATTCTGGCTGTGCCGGGTATGTTATTTGCTGCGGGCCACGCCAAGAATGATATTCCGTCTGTTCTCAATGCCTATCAGGCCAAGAAGCCTGGCGTGACCATTGAATATGGGCGCGAGCTTGGCCTCGATATCAAGATGATCAAGGCCGCCGGCGCGCGCGTACAGGAAGCGGTGGACGCTGCCAATGTTGAGCATGGCGAAGTGCCTTTGACCGACACATTGTTGATGGTTGTAGGCCGTGGAGCCTCCGATCCTGATGCCAACTCAAACGTCAACAAGCTGATGCGGATGCTTTGGGAAGGCATGGGCTTTGGCTGGGGCGAGGTTTGCTATTCTGGCGTGACATTCCCGCTGGTCGAACCGGGCCTCGAGCATGCCGCCAAGCTTGGCTACAAGCGCATTATCGTGTTCCCTTATTTCCTCTTCACCGGCATCCTCGTGCGCCGCATCTACAATTTCACAGATGAAGTCGCTGCACGTCATCCGGAGATCCAGTTCGTCAAGGCGGCTTATCTGAATGATCAGGACTATGTGATCGAAACCTTCGAGGATCGCGTTCAGGAAATTCTGGAAGGCACCAACAACATGAACTGTCAGCTGTGCAAATATCGTGCGCAGGTTCTGGGGTTCGAGGCTGAAGTCGGCCTGCAGCAGGAAAGCCACCACCATCATGTTGAAGGGGTGGACACCAAAGACTGCGAATATTGCGAAGATAATAAATGCACCAACGAATGTCTCAAGCATCACCCTTCGTCGGAGCATTCCCACCATGATCATGGCCACGACCACGCTCACTCCCAAGGTCACGGCCATGATCATGGTCACTCTCACCATCATGATCACAGTCACGATCACGCGCACGATCATGTTCATCACCATGGACATAGTCATGACCACGGGCATGACCACTCTCATGGCGATGGGCACGACCATCATCACCATCCCTATCCGCAGGCCGATCATCCGCTTGGTCCCAAGAGCATGTACAAGAAGGACTGAACCTTTCTCGGGAGCGGTGGCCTAAGCCATCGCTTGCCCGGAGAAGGGGTGGATGTATCAAGATGACGTCACATCACTATGAGAAGGATCCGGCAGCAATCTATGCCAGCTCCTTCTCCATCATCAGGCAAGAAGCTGGCGACGCGCTGGCCACCTTGCCTCCATCGCTTGAACCGGTTGCTGTTCGGCTGATGCATTCTGTCGGCATGACGGATCTCGTCGCTGACTTGCGCTTTTCGCCAAACGCGGCGGACACGGGCCTTGCGGCTCTCACGCGGGGCACGACCATTCTGGTGGATACGCAAATGGTTGCCGGAGGCATCTCTCCGCGCTTTTTCGCTCAAGGGGCTGCGCTGTCAAAGAACCGCGTTCTGGTCACTTTGAACGATCCGCAAGTTTCAGACATTGCCAATGAAATGAAAACCACCAGAACAGCCGCAGCCATGGAGCTGTGGCGGCCTCATCTGGAAGGGTCAATCGTCGCTATCGGTAATGCTCCCACCGCGCTTTTCCGGCTTTTGGAAATGGTGCGGCAAGGGGCAGGGAAGCCAGCTCTGGTGCTCGGCTTTCCCGTTGGCTTTGTTGGTGCTGCGGAATCCAAACAGGCCTTGGTCGGTGAAGCCGCAGAGCTTGAGCTTGACTATATCGCAATGCTCGGCCGCCGGGGCGGAACGCCCATGGCGAGCGCGGCCGTCAATGCTTTGGCCATTGCTGCGCTTGGTCAGAGTGACAAACCGATGTAGGAGCGAGCGGATTGATGAACCAACAGCAAAAAGCACCATGGCTGAGCGTAATCGGCATCGGCGAAGATGGGCTTGATGGCCTTGGTGATCTGGCATGGTCGCTTATCGCCGAAGCGAAAACCATCTATGGCGGCGCACGGCATTTGGCCATGATACCCGATGATCTGGCCGACGGCGCTGACAAGAGAGGCTGGCCAACGCCATTCTCTGGCGCCTTTGAGGAATTGGAAAGCCTTAGAGGCACGTCCGTCGTCGTGCTGGCCAGCGGCGATCCGATGTATTTTGGCATTGGCGGAACGCTGTCACGTCATTTCCAGAGAAATGATATGCGTGTACTGCCGTTCCCCGGATCTTTCAGCCTCGCTGCCAGTCGATTGGGTTGGCCGCTGGATAAAGCTGAAAAGCTGACCATTCACGGGCGCAGCATCGAAACACTCTTGCCACATTATTGTCCGGGGGCACGCCTGCTTGTTTTGTCACGAGATGGGGCGTCACCAAAGGAGGTTGCCAGCCAGCTTTGCGCGCGCGGTATCGAGGATGCCGAGTTGACCATTCTGGAGCATCTGGGCGGTGCAGCAGAACGCATGGTCTGTGCAACAGCCAGAGACTTGGCTGTTGGAGAAGAACACTTCGCCGATCTGAATGTGCTCGCTATCGCGCTACCGAAGCATTTGCAAAGCTGGTACCCCATCCAGGCCGGTTTGCCCGATGAGGCCTTCGAGCATGATGGCAAGATGACCAAGCGGGATATCCGCGCCAGTGCGCTTGCCAAGCTTATGCCCCATCCCGGCGCGCTGTTGTGGGATATAGGCACCGGCTGTGGCTCGGTTGCGATTGAATGGCTGCGTAGCCATCGCACATGCCGTGCCATCGGCATAGAGCCACAGGAAAAACGCCGGACCCTTGCTCGGCACAATGCCGACAGCTTGGGCGTTCCAGGCTTCAAGCTCATTGCCGACACAGCCCCCGCAGGCCTTGAAGGACAGGACGCCCCCGATGCTGTTTTTATCGGCGGTGGCTTGTCTCAAGAGGTCGTTGCCTATTGCCTTGAAGCCTTGAAGCCCGGCGGACGCCTTGTGGCCCATGCGGTTACCCTCGGCTCAGAGCATCTGCTTCTTGAGATGTTCGAAAAGCATGGCGGCGAGCTGACAAGACTTTCCATATCAAGGGCGACGCCTGTCGGCCCCTATTTCGGCTGGAAACCATCCATGCCAGTGACACAATGGGCTTTCATCAAGCCCTTAGAGACCAAGACGAGAAACACAATCAATGACTAGCAAGAATAAAGGCACCCTTTACGGCGTGGGGGTTGGTCCGGGAGATCCTGACCTGATCACTCTCAAGGCCGCCCGGCTTATCAGCAATGCCACCACGATTGCCTATCCGGCACCAGAAGGGGGCGACAGCTTTGCCCGCGATATCGCCAAGGCACATATCGCGGAAGGCACGAAAGAGATTTCCATAGCGGTGCCCATGCGGCCGGAGCGTAAAGCCGCTCAGGACGCCTATGACGTTGGGGCTGTCGAGGTTCGCGCTCAGCTGGAAGCGGGCAATGACGTGGTGTTCCTGTGCGAAGGCGATCCCTTCTTCTACGGCACCTTCATGTATCTTTACGACCGGTTGGCTGGTGATTTCGAAACCGACATCATTCCCGGCGTAACCTCCATTGTCGCTTGTGCCTGCCGGCTGAAGCAGCCGCTTGTCAGTCGCAATGATGTGCTGACGGTGCTTGCTGGCCCGATGTCGGACGAAGAGCTGGAAGCCCGCCTGAAGCTTGGCGGTTCCTTTGCCATCATGAAGGTGGGGCGTCATTTGCCGCGCCTGCGCTCCCTGTTGGATAAACTCGATCTCATGAAGCGCGCCGGTTATGTCGAGCGGGCAACGCTGGCCAATGAGAAGGCCATCCCGCTTGCCGAGCTTGAGGACGCCACAGCGCCTTATTTCTCAATGATCCTTATTTATGACGGGGACGAAGCATGGAAAAACTAATGCCTATTACCATTGTCTGCCCAAGTGCGGCAGCAGGTGAACTGGCCGTCTCCATCAAGACTGCACTCAAGAATGCCGGTCATCCGGTGGAGCTGCATGGCAAGGGCGAGATAGAAGGCTTCGATGTCTCCTTTGCTGATAGTCTGGCCCATCTCAAGGGGGTGTTTTCTCAAGGCCGGGCGATCGTTGCGCTTTATGCCAGCGGTATTGTCATTCGCGCCCTTGCGCCACTTCTCGATAGCAAGTTTGATGAGCCACCAGTGTTGGCCGTTGCTCGCGATGGCAAGTCGGTCGTGCCACTGCTGGGCGGACATCATGGCGCCAACGATCTGGCTCATCTGCTCGCCGAGGCGCTGAGCGCCCATGCTGCTGTCACCACTGCTGGTGATTGCCGTTACCGCTTGGCGCTCGACAATCCACCAAAGGGCTGGAAACTGCAGCATGCCAAAAAGGCAGCCGCCGTTATGGCGCGGATCGTTGATGGCGAAGCTGTCTCTGTTTCATCCGATCTGGATTGGCTGGACAATAGCGAGATTGCCCGTGCCGATAGCGCTGCCATCAGTCTTGATGCGAGCTTTGCCCCCGTGCCGGAAGCAAGCACGGAAACAAGCCTGACCTATAGCCCGCAAAAACTCGTCGTTGGGGTGGGCTGCGAACGGGGCATAGCTGCCGCTGATTTGATCACCCATATTGAAAGTGTGCTGGCAAGCAACAGCCTTGCGCCAGAAGCGATAGGCCTGCTGGCATCCATCGATGTCAAAATGGATGAAGATGCAATCCATCAGGCTGCTGCACACTTTTCTGTGCCGGCCCGTTTCTTCGCGGTAGAAGAGCTGGAAGCCGAGAAAGAGCGTTTGAAAAATCCTTCCGATGTGGTTTTTGCCGAGGTTGGGTGTCATGGCGTTGCAGAAGGAGCAGCCCTTGCCGCCGCAGGGTCTGAAGGCTCGCTTCTGGTTGCCAAAGTGAAATCGGATAAAGCCACCTGCGCCATCGGACTTGCCGCCGAGCCTTTCAAAGCTGAGATGCCCGGTAAGAAGCGCGGCTCACTGGCCGTGATCGGCATTGGTCCGGGTACGCCCTATTGGCGTACACCCGAGGCGACCAGCCTCATTGCCAGTGCTGAAAAACTCGTCGGCTATAAATTCTATCTCGATCTGCTCGGCCCGATGGCCGATGACGAACGCAGATGTGACTTCCCCATGGGGAGCGAGAAAGACCGCTGCCGCTATGCGCTGGAAGAAGCAGGCAAGGGCCATGATGTAGCTCTAATTTGTTCTGGTGATGGTGGTATCTACGCTATGGGCGCTCTGGTTATGGAGCTGCTGGACCGTGATGCCGACAATGGCGGCGTGTCGGATGCCGCCAAGCGGGTGGCGCTCACACATGTGTCGGGTATTTCTGCGTTGCAGGCTGCCTCGGCACGCTTTGGTGCGTTGCTTGGCCATGACTTCTGCACCATCTCGCTTTCAGACTTGCTGACGCCTTGGGAGACCATTGAGCAGCGCGTCAAAGCAGCTGCAGAAGGAGACTTCGTGGTTGCCTTCTACAATCCCGTTTCCAAAAAGCGCAGAACCCAGTTGTTGCGTGCCAAGGAAATGCTGCTCACCAAACGCCCGGAAGAAACGCCGGTTCTGCTCGCGTCCAATCTGGGCCGACCGGATGAAGAGCTAAAGATGCGCACCCTTGCGACGCTGGACATCGAAGAAGTCGATATGTTGACGGTCGTGCTTGTGGGCTCGTCTCAATCGCGCCAGTGGCGCTCTGGTGATCGCTCCGTAGGGGATAATGGCTGGATGGCTTACACCCCGCGCGGATATGCAAAAAGAATTGATGGAGAGAACAGGGAATGACTGTCTATTTTATCGGAGCTGGCCCCGGTGCGCCGGACCTTATCACCGTGCGTGGGCTAAAGCTTATCCAACGCTGCCCTGTCTGCCTCTTTGCTGGCTCTCTGGTGCCGGAAGCCACTGTGGCCGAGGCGCCTGAAGGGGCTCTCGTCAAAGACACAGCAGCCATGAATCTCGATGAAATCATCGAGGATATTAAACAGGCCCATGCCGAGGGCAAGGATGTGGCGCGCGTCCATTCGGGTGACCCCTCCATCTATGGGGCGATTGCCGAACAGATGCGGCGCCTTAATGCGCTGGAAATCCCTTATGAAGTGGTGCCCGGCGTTCCTGCCTTTGCTGCCGCTGCCGCAGCTCTGGGGACGGAACTGACCATTCCTGGTATTGCCCAGAGCATTATCCTGACGCGGACGTCGATGAAATCCTCCTCCATGCCGGAGCGGGAAAGCCTCGCGATACTCGGTCAATCCGGTGCAACCATGGCCATTCATCTGTCGGTGCGCAATTCTGCCCATATCGAGCGGGAGCTAACGCCGCATTATGGCGAAGATTGCCCCGCAGTGATCGCCTATCGCGTAGGGTGGCCAGACCAGACTTTCATCCATGCGACGCTTGGAACCTTGCGCCAGAAAATTCGCGAGTCCAAACTCACCCGCACGGCGCTCATTCTTGTCGGTCCTGCTTTGGGCGCGCAGAATTTCGAAGAGTCCAAGCTGTATGACGCTGAGTTTGAGCATATCCTGCGCCTGCCGAAAAAGGCCAGCAAGAAAGGCTAAGCGAATGGGTGAGGGGCTAAAGCGCCTTACCCTTCAAACCTGATTTTTCAATGGGGCGATGATATGGGCAAAGGAGCCATGTACGGATCCAACCCGTTGCCCCATTGAAGCAAGAGCCCTGTCGGCTGCCGTCCGTGCTTCAAAGAGCGGGTCTGCTTCACCCATCAGGGTAATGGTCGCATAATGGAACTCATGGGCAGCCAGTTGGGAAGCCCAAGGCAGAGCGGATTGATGCGACAGCTGGCGATAACCAAGCGATAGTTTTGTCTCGGCGAAACTGGTGGTGATGGGCAACAGATCCAGCATGGGGGTTTCAACCCCATCAGCCGATATAATAGACCGCCCCAGCGTCATATAGCCCCCGCATTCTCCAAAGATCAGAACATTGCGCTCAGCCGCAGAGCGCATAGCCTGCCTGAAGGTTGCGGCACAAGCCAGCCTGTCCAGATGAAGCTCCGGATATCCGCCTGGAAGATAGATGGCATCCGCATCTTGGTAGGGGGGCTCATCGGCAAGGGGGGAGAAGAAGGATAGGTCGGCCCCCTGATCAGACCAGTCTTGCAAGAGATGCGGATAGATAAAACTGAAAGCCTCATCCCGCGCGATGGCTATATGCTGTCCTAAAGGGGGGAGAGACTGAAGGGGAGCGGCAATGCCCGAAGGCACAGGAGTCTTTCCCTTATGTTTATTGGCAATCTCCAGGATAAGATCAAGATCAACGTCCTCTGACATATGGTCAGCAATCCGGTCGATCATCTCGTCAAGACCGTCATGTTCACCCGCTTGCACAAGACCCAGATGGCGGGAGGGCAATTGCAACTGATCCGAGCCGCGCACTGCACCAACGATTGGCAGATCAAGTGGCTCAAATGCCTCACGCAATAGATGTTCATGAGCTTTGGAGCCGACGCGATTGAGCAGGATACCGCCAATCGTTAGCGCAGGGTCAAACTCACACAGACCTTTGGCAATCGCGGCCGCTGTCTGTGCCTGACCCTTGACGTCCAGAACGAGAATGACCGGTAGTCCGAGAGCATGCGCCAACGCTGCTGTGGAGCCTTGCCCTTTGGCCGCGCCATCAAACAATCCCATTACGCCTTCTACAAAGAGTAGATCGCCAAGACTGCTCTGCCGCAGGGCTCGCGCTTGCAGATCCTCGCGGGTCATGGCCCAAGGGTCCAGATTGATGGATGACTGCCCGGATGCCACAGCATGAAAAGCCGGATCGATATAGTCCGGCCCGCACTTGGCGGGAGTGACGTGGAGGCCTCTACGGCTCAGGAGACGTTGTAAGCCAAGCGATAGCGTGGTCTTGCCTGCGTTCGAGCTACTTGCTGCGAGAATAAGCCCCGTGGGCAGAAGTGGCATGGTGCTCATGAAGGGGACCAATCAGGACTTGATGCCAAGGGGATCGGAGACAAGTATCTTGCCACCATTGGCAAAGCCGAGCCAATCCAACCCGTCACGCAGTTTGACCACATTGCCGATCACAACGATGGCCGGTGGCTCCATGTTGGAATTATGGGCGTCATCTGCGATATGGGCAAGGGTAGAGGTCAACACTTCCTGCCGTGGGGTTGAGGCATTGCAGATAACCGCAGCCCCTTCTTCAGGGTCGCGTCCCGCATCCATCAGTTTTTTCGTAATGCCATGCAGATGCTTCATGGCCATATACATGACAATCACCTGAGAGCCCTTTGCTATGCCATCCCAATCAAGGGCTGTGGGCATCTCTCCGGTGTGGTCATGACCGGTAAGGAAGGTCACTGACTGATTGATATCTCGATGGGTGGCCGGAATGCCCGCATAACAGAGACCGCCGATCCCCGCTGTAATCCCCGGAACCACACGGAAAGGAACCCCTGCCTCTACAAGCTGCAAGGCTTCTTCGCCGCCGCGCCCGAAAATAAAGGGATCGCCACCCTTGAAACGCAACACGCGCTTGCCTTCCTTGGCCAGTTCAATAAGGCGCAGATTGATATCTTTCTGCTTGGAAGAGGGACGCCCACCACGTTTGCCTGCATATTCCACGATAATATCTGGCCGTGCAAAGGAGAGAAGGGCCTTGTCTACCAGTGCGTCATAGACAATCGCGTCGGCCTGACGCAATGCATTGACCGCATGAAGGGTCAGGAGACCTCGATCTCCAGGGCCACCGCCAACGAGCCAAACCCATCCAGGCTCGAACTCGGGGAGTCCATCAAACAGTATTTGGCTATAGGAATCTTGGACGGGGGAATTCGACATGTATTTCTTAACTCTGGCTCTTTTAGATGTGGCGTCCCGATTGGCTCCACTATATACCTAAGTACATGACGGATGACACGGAAAAAGCACAGAAAGAGCAAATTTTAAGGCGCGGTTGGACAACTGGCGCCTGCGCAACTGCTGCAACCAAAGCGGCCCTTTCAGCGCTGGTTTCCTCGCGCTTTCCCGACCCCGTATCGATCACGCTTCCCAAGGGGCAAACACCTTCATTCGCGCTCGATTGTGAACGGTTGGAAGGAGATTTCGCCGAAGTGGGAATCATCAAGGATGCGGGGGACGATCCGGATGTGACCCATGGAGCGCTCATTCTTTCAACTGTACGATTTGGTCCTGCCGGTTCGGGCGTACGCTTCTTTGCTGGCAAAGGCGTGGGTATGGTCACGCGCCCGGGCCTGCCGATCCCTGTGGGGGAACCGGCCATCAACCCCGTGCCGCGCCAATTGATGCGAGATGTGGTGCAGGAGCTTGCAAAAGAGCATGGCTTTGCTTCGGATGTAGATATCACCATTTCCGTGCGCAATGGCGAGAAGCTCGCTAAACATACATGGAACCCGCGGCTTGGTATCGTCGGTGGCATTTCCATTCTGGGAACCACCGGTATTGTCGTTCCCTTTTCCTGTTCCGCATGGATACATTCCATTCACCGTGGCATTGATGTTGCTCGGGCTGAAGGGCAGGGGCATGTGGCGGGTTGTACGGGTTCCACATCAGAAAAAACCGTGCGCACCCTTTATGAACTTCCCGAATTCGCCATGCTTGATATGGGGGATTTCGTCGGTGGCATGCTCAAATATCTAAGGCGCAATCCCGTAGCGCGCGTTACGATAGGGGGCGGTTTTGCCAAGCTCACCAAGCTGGCACAGGGGCATATGGATTTGCACTCAGGGCGCAGTCAGGTAGACTTCGACTGGATGGCGGCTGAGGTGGCGTCCCTTGGTGCTTTTCCTGAGCTTGTCGAGGAGGTTCGGCAGGCCAATACGGCGCTGGCTGTGTTGCAGCTTTGCGAGGCTGCCGGTGTCGCCATTGTGCCGCACGTGGCAAATTTGGCGCAACGCGCCGCATTCAAAATTCTGGGGCCGAGTGAAATCGCTCTCGATATTGTCGTAATTGCGAGGGATGGTACACTTTTGACGCAGTCCGAGATTCTCACCTACGACCAGCTGGAGCACGCTCCATGACCAAACAGCGCCATATTCTTCTTCTCGGTGGTACAGCCGAAGCAAGGGAACTGCTTGAAACCGTGATCAAGTCGACAGAGCATGATGTCACCTATTCCCTTGCTGGGGTGCTCGGCAGCAAGGCCGAGGAAGTTCTACGCAGTCGGATGGGATTTGACAGCGACCATTTCCAGTTTCGCATGGGGGGCTTTGGTGGTCCAAAAGGCTTGCATAGCTACATGCAGGATCATGGTATCGATCTCTTGATTGATGCGACCCACCCCTATGCCACGGCCATTTCACGCAATGCGGTGGAAGCCTCAAAGAGTGCTGGTGTGCCTCTTGCCCGTTTCGTGCGGCATGAATGGGCCGAAACCGGCGAGGATGAATGGACTGTCGTGAAAACGCTCACCGAGGCTGCAGCCGCGTTGCCCTCCGGTGTAACGGCTTTTCTCTCGGTCGGCCGCCAATCCATCGCTCCCTTTGCAAGCCGTAAAGATTGCAATTTCGTGATCCGCAGTATCGCCGAAGCCGAAGAGCAGATGTTCCATTCCGCCACCTTCATTCAAGGAATGCCGGGGCGGTCCATGGAAGAGGAAATGTCGCTCTTTCTCGACTATGATATCGACTATCTGGTGACGAAGAATTCAGGCGCTGGCAAGGCATCGCACAAGATTCTTGCCGCACGGGAGTTGCATATTCCCGTCATCATGGTCAAGCGCCCCCATTTGCCCGAAAGCCCAGAATTCAGCGAGCTTGATCCAATTCTCAAATGGATCGACGGCGAGCCCGATGCGCCACAAGATGGGGCAACACAATCACAATCAGATCCAGAATAACATCTGGCAGCTAAGACAAGAAAAGACAAACAGGAAAGCCCATGCCAGCCATCATGTTTCAGGGAACCGGGTCCAACGTCGGCAAGTCCATGTTGGTCGCCGGTTTTTGTCGGTATCTTAAACGGCAGGGCTATAAGGTCGCTCCTTTCAAACCTCAGAATATGTCCAACAATGCGGCCGTCACTCCCGAAGGGGGAGAAATTGGACGGGCGCAGGCGCTGCAGGCTTTGGCTTGTGGGCTGGAACCGAGCGTGCATATGAATCCGGTGTTGCTCAAACCCCAGAGCAATGTGGGCAGTCAGGTCGTCGTGCAGGGCAAGGTGGTCGGCCAGATGCAGGCACGAAACTATAGCCAGAGCAAGCACTCGCTTCTGGAATCTGTGATGCAGTCCTATCAGATCATCAGCGATAGAGCCGATTTCGTCGTTGTCGAGGGCGCTGGCAGCGCTTCCGAGGTAAATCTGCGCAAAGGCGACATTGCCAATATGGGCTTTGCCGAGGCCGCTCGGTTACCTGTCATCTTGATTGGCGACATTGATCGTGGCGGCGTCATTGCATCGCTGGTGGGCACACAGCACCTGCTGACACCATCGGATAAAGAACTGGTAAAGGGCTACGTTATCAATAAGTTCCGTGGCGACGCTTCACTCTTTACCTCAGGGTTGGAAATCATAACCAACCATACCGGCTGGCCCGGCTTTGGCATTCTGCCCTGGTTCGATGACGCTGTACGTCTGCCCGCCGAGGATAGCGAAGATCTCGGGCGCGACGTCGCTTCCGCGCATAGTGGAACGGCGCTGAAAATTGCCGTTCCGGTTCTGCCTCGCATTGCCAATTTTGATGATCTGGATGCCTTGAAATCCGAAGCCGGTGTTTCACTCACAATGGTTCGTCGTGGCGAGACAATCCCACTCGATAGTGATCTGGTGATCTTGCCCGGGTCGAAATCCACAATTGGCGATCTGCAAGCGATGACAAGCGAAGGCTGGGATGTCGACATCAAGGCCATTGTGCGCCGGGGCGGGTCTGTGCTCGGACTATGCGGCGGCTATCAGATGTTGGGTAAACGCATCATGGACCCTGAAGGCGTGGAGACCGAAAAGGGGGCCGTCTGCGAAGGACTGGGGCTGCTTGATATTGATACGGTCATGGCTGGAGAGAAACGCACCGTACAAGTTGCCGGTTCGCATTTGGAGAGTGGCTCGCCCATGCATGGTTATGAAATCCATGTCGGTCGCAGCGAAGGACCAGACCGCGCTCGTCCGATTTTTACGATAGAGGGGAAGGAAGAGGGCGCAACCTCGCCAGATGGCCGGGTCATGGGAAGCTATATTCACGGGCTATTCAATGATGATCAGTTCCGCGCGGCTTTCCTTAAATCTCTCGGCCATGCGGCTTCGGGCAAGAGTTATCAGCTTGGTGTCGAGAGCACGCTGGATGCGCTTGCAGATCATTTTGCCGAGCATATGGATGTCGAAGGGCTGATCAAAGTTGCCGAAGCAGGTCTCTAGGGGCTCCAGATGCTCAAGAATCGAACAGGAAAAAGGCCCGACGCATCCGCCGGGCCTTTTATTGTTTCGGCACTAAAAGAAAGGCTTAGCTTGCCATCCAGCATTTGACTGGAGCGAGGCCGTTCATCAGCTGGAAGACGCCGTTCTTTTCCCAGCCGCCGATTTTGTCAGAAACGCCTTCGATGAAGTCATTGAACATCGGGCAGATCAGGCCGCCTTCATCGCGTACCAGATAAGCCATTTCGCTATAGAGCTTCTTGCGTTTGCTCTGGTCCAGTTCGCCCTTGGCCTGAATGAGCAGCTCATCGAAGTGATCATTGTAGAAATGGGTGTCGTTCCAGTCGGCAGAAGATACATAAGCAGTTGAATACATCTGATCCTGCACCGTGCGACCTTCCCAATAGGACGCGCAGAAGGGCTGTTTGTTCCAGACGTTGGACCAGTAGCCATCAGACGGCTCGCGCTTGATCTCCAGCGGGATACCCGCCGCTTTGGCGCTTTCCATATAGAGCTGGGCTGCATCCACTGCGCCGGGGAAGGCGCTGTCGGATACGCGCAATACGATCGGGCTGCCATCGTGACCGGATGCCTTGTAAAGGCTGGCCGCTTTCTCCGGATCATATTCGCGCTGCGGGATGCTTTCATCAAAGAAGGGATAAGCCGAGTTGATAGGGAAGTCATTGCCCACGGTACCATAGCCGCGCAGGATCTTGTCGACCATGTCCTTGCGGTCAATGGCATATTTGAGGGCGTTGCGCAGTTCCTTCGTGTGGAATGGTTCACGGTCACACATCATGACGAAGACATAATGCCCACGACCTGCAACACGCTTAATAGAGAGGCCCGGGGCACGGCTCAAAAGACCGGCAACCTTGGGCGAAATTTTATTGACGATATGCAGCTGGCCGGACTGAAGCGCCGCATTTCTGGCAGTGTCATCATTAATGACCATCATTTCAATAGCATCGAAATGACCCCGACTGGAATCCCAATAGTCAGGGTTCCGCTCAAAGGCAAAGCGAACACCCGGCTCGGCTTCGACCAGTTTATAAGCATTGGTGCCGATGGCTGCTGCCGGATCGTCACGACCACCATTGGGCTGGATCATCAAATGGAAGTCCGACATTAGATAGGGCAGGTCGGCGTTGGCGTTGGTCAGTTCGACGACAACACTGTCTCCATCTACCTTCACGCCGGAAATGTTGCGCATGACACCGAGCGCACCGGATTTGGAATCCTTGTCGGAGTGCCGCAGAAGCGTTTGTTTGACGTCCTCAGGGGTCACGGTTTTGCCGTTATGGAAGGTCACATCCTTGCGGATCTTGAAGGACCATGTTTTGGCATCATCTGATGAGTCGTAGGATTCGGCCAGACGCATATCCAGAGTACCATCCGGATTGACGTCGAGCAGCGTTTCTGCCCATGTCCGCTGAACCATGAAGGTCATCTGGTTGAGTGATAGCGCCGGATCGAGCGAGTCTGTGCTCTGGCCGCCGCCAATGCCGAATTTCGCAGTGCCGCCTTTAATCGGACCAGCTGCCTGCGCGACAGACCCTAGCAGTGAATTGGCAGCAACCGCCCCCAGACCGAGCGCTGCGGTGCGCCCCATGAATTCGCGGCGGGACATGCCGCCAGAAATGGTTTGATTGGCAAGAAATTCAAAATGCTTTCTCATTGCTTTTCCGTCTTACTATTGGTGTCATCCGCAATTAGAGGCGGCTCGCGGGGCCCCGATGAGGCGGAATGGATTGGATCGATCGAGCCGAAACATGCATTGTCTTTGCCTCTTCTTGCCAACGCGATGGGATGGCTTCAAAAGGCAATGTTTATAGGTTCCTGCACCGCCAAGGCATAAAGCTGCGGTGCTGGGTGTCTCTTCCGGTGGGCTACAGATGCCTGCCGGTCCTGATTTTCATTACGCGGATTAAACGCCCCGCGCTGCGCTTCAGCATGCTAGTTTTATAAACTGGATCACGAGCGCGAGAGTGCGCCCAAGCCTGCAGTGCACTTGCAAGCGACCCGACCTAACAGATTGGAAACATTTAAAACTCCGAAGAAACAGAGCTTGTGGTCGGATCTTCCAGTCACCCGCACAGTTGGTTTTCTTGCTAAAAACCATAGGGCAGGTTTTGGGTGTTTCGGGTGGCAGAATAGAGTAGCCAGACAGCGAATAATTGTCCTATATTGCCGAATATACGTCCAAAATGGCCAATAGCATCATGAATGTCAGCTTTCTTCTCTTTGATGGATTTTCCAATTTTGTCTTGTCTTGCTTGCTCGAACCCTTGCGGGTTGTTGAAGAGCAATATGGCGAAGGAATCCAAAGGCAGATACTCAGTATCGACGATGGTTCGGTGTGGACATCCTCAGGGCTTGAGATTAAACCAACCGCTTCAATTGCAGATCTTGAAAGCACGGATATTCTGGTCATTCTGGCCAGCAACAGCTTCAGGCAACATGTGACTGCCGACAATTTGCGCATTCTGGGGCAGCTTGTGCGCCAGAGCGAAACGGTGATTGCGGCGGATGCCGGTGCGTGGGTTCTGGCAGGGACCGGGCTGTTGGATGACCAGACCGTGGCCACCCATTGGCAGATCCAGGCCGACTTTGCTGAAGAATACCCGCAGGTGCATTTGACAAGCCAAGGTTATCTCAGGGAAGGGCGCTACTGGAGCTGCGGAGCTGCGTCCAGCGGTCTGGATCTGATGCTGGACCTTATCGCAGAGCGCTTTGGGGCCGATAAGGCCGTAATGGCCTCTTCCATGTTCATGCAGGACAGCAGCAGTTTCATCAAGGAACAGCTCAATAGCCCGTCGATTTCCGGCAAGGGGAGCAACAAGATTTACGATGTGATCAATATCATGGCTGAAACGCTGGAACGGCCATTGTCCCTGCGCGAGCTTTCCGAGCGTGCCTATGTCTCTCCTCGTAGCCTCAATCGCTTGTTCCAGAGCGAAATGGATATGTCACCGGGGCGTTATTATCAGAATATGCGGCTGGCTCGAGCACGGGAACTGGCGGAAGGGACAGAACTGGGCCTGCATGAGATCGCCTTGCGGTGCGGCTATGCCGACAGCGCCTCTTTGAGCAAGGCTTTCAAGCGGATTTACGGTCAATCCATTCGCCAGCAGGTTTCCTGAACGCGTGAGAAAGCGCGCCTCAGCCAACGAGGCTTTTGAGTGTTTTGAGGATATCATCAAATGCCGCAGCGGCTCTTCCGCTCCTGTGCCGAGCCCGCAGCCAACCATGCACCAAACCACTATGGGTCTTTATCTGCATATCAGCCCCGGCAGATTTAGCCTCTCTATGATAGTGGAAGGCATCATCATGCAGCGGGTCACATTCGGCAGGGAAGAGGAAGGTCGGCGGCAACTGGGCCAAATTTCCAAGACACGGAATGGCGCGAGCTGTCTCTTGCTTTACTCCGCGTACATCAGCAAAACCTATGAGGTCGTTAAGAGAAAGCAACGGCGCATTGGCATGAGCGTCAAAGCTGCCGCCATTCATGGGATATCCTAAATAGGGATAAATAAGAACTTGCCCAAGCAGTCTTGGGGAATTCCAAACGCCAGCAACACTGGCGCAAAGGGTTGCGCCAGCACTATCGCCGCAAAGCACAATGGAATGCTGCTGTGTCAAATCCTTTGCCACAGCCTGCATGTCTTCAAAATCTGCCGGATGTGGATGCTCTGGTGCCAATCGATAGTCGATGGAAACAACCTGAACGCCGCTAGCAACAGCAATTTCGGCACAGATGTCATCGTGGCTTTCAAGGCCTCCCAAAACGAATCCTCCTCCATGGGCATAGAGGATGATGGCCTCGCTGGGGTGCCCATAACAGCGGACAGGAACGCCAGCGATGGTATCATCGCAAACCGGCAGGCCCTTTGGTCGAGCTGCGCGAAATTGATCCGCCATGCGGTCGTAAACCGCTCTTTGGGTGGGCCAATCATCCGGTGCCAGATCATCGGGATAAAAGGAAAGCGTCTCCTTGATGAAAGCGAGGACGTCTTCATCAAGGAGAGTTGAATAGTCCACGCTTGCAATATCCTTTTAGCTTTTAGCTGTCTTCACCAAGATGGCCCGACAGGAATTTCAACACTTTGCGCGCTGAAAGCTCGCCCACGATTTCACCTGCTTTGGTCACGCCAAGCGGCTTGTCATTCTCGGCCAGAATATCGAGCATATCAGCAAGAAGCGTTTCTGCGGCGACCGTTTCTTCGTAACTGTCAGACTTTGGTTTGTTCATGGCGTCAATGGCGCGCAGAACACCAAGCGGGTTCATATGGGCAACGAAGTCAGAGACATAATCATCCGCCGGTTTGGAAAAGATACGCTGCGGTGTGCCGATCTGGCTGACATGACCACCCTCCATGATCGCGATGCGGTTGCCCAGTTTGAAGGCTTCATCAAGATCATGACTGACAAACAGAATGGTGCGCCTTAGCTTTTCCTGCAAATCAAGCAACTCGTCCTGCAGCTTGGTACGGATGAGCGGATCAAGAGCAGAGAAGGGCTCGTCCATCAACAGGATTGGGGCATCCGTCGCAAAGGCGCGGGCAAGACCGACCCGCTGCTGCATGCCGCCGGAAAGTTCTCCGACCTTGTTATCGGCCCAATCCGCGAGCCCCACCATGGCCAGTTGCTCCAATACCACGTCGCGGCGCTTCTTCTTGGGCATACCGGAAAGCTCCAGCCCGAGGCCAACATTCTCGGCCACGCTCCGCCAAGGCAACAGACCGAATTGCTGAAACACCATCGCTACGCGCTGGCTGCGGATGTAGCGCAATTCCTTGTTGTTGGCTTCGGTGATGTCGATCATGCGATCACCGGTATTGACCTGTACCGCTCCGCGTACCACAGGGTTCAGCCCGTTGACGGCGCGCAAAAGGGTGGATTTGCCCGACCCAGACAGGCCCATCAGGACGAAGATTTCGCCTTCCTTGACCTCGAAAGAGCAATTGTGCACTCCCATCACCTGATCGGTTTCTTCCTGAATTGTGGCACGATCCAATCCCTGATCCATCAGGGGCAGGGCTGTTTCCGGTTTGTCACCAAAAACAATTGACACATTTTCAAATTTGATGGCTGCGGTCACTGTTCACTCTTCCTGTTCAGAATACGATCAAGAATAATGGCAACGACAACGATGACGAAACCACTTTCAAATCCGAGGCTGGTGTTGACCTGATTGAGAGCCCGTACGACGGGAACGCCAAGACCATCGGCACCAACCAGCGCGGCGATGACGACCATGGAAAGTGCCAGCATGATTGTCTGGTTGAGACCCGCCATGATCTGCGGCATGGCATAGGGCAGTTCAGCCTTGAAAAGCACATCGCGATCTGTACCGCCAAACGCGCGGACAGCCTCGATAAGCCGCTCGGGAGTGGATGAAATGCCCAGATGCGTGAGCCGGATAGGAGCGGGGAGGACAAAGACCACAGTCGCAATGAGGCCGGGCACCATGCCAATTCCGAAAAAGACAATCGCAGGAATAAGATAAACAAAAGTCGGCAGGGTTTGCATCAGGTCCAGAATGGGACGCATCAGGGCGTAGCTTTTGGGCCTGTGTGCTGCCGCTATACCAATCGGGACCCCGATGATCATGCATACGGCGCAAGAAGAGAGAACCAGCGTCAGGCTCTCTGTGGTTTCGCGCCAATAGCCCTGATTGAGAATGAAAAGGAAACCTAGTCCGACAAAAAGACAGATTTTCCAGTTGCTTTGCAGGAACCATGTGATGAGAACAAAGAGCGCGATGACAATGAGAGGGTGGGGGGTGTGCAGCATCCAGAGGATGCCGTCAATTGCGCTTTCCAAAATGATACTGAGGGTATCCAGAGCACCCTCCAGATGGGTGCGAATCCATTCGAATATTGCACTCGCCCAATCCCCGACGGGGATCTTGTGGGAATAGAGCCAATCCACAGTAAATGTTCCTTATTTTCTTCTTGTTTGGGCATGGGGCTGCCACACCAAAGGAAAGACCTCGCCAGTGGCGAGGTCCATGATAAGAGCCGGTCAAAGACCAAGGGCCGTTTTTGCCGCAGGCAAAGCGTCCTCACCTTCCGTGGTTTTGACACCATCAAGCCAGCCATCAAGCACGGCCGGGTTGGCCTTGAGCCATTCAGCTGCCGCATCTTCGGCCTTTTTGCCGTCGTTGAGAATGGAGCCCATGATCTCATTTTCCATCTTGAGGGAGAATTCGAGATTATTCAGCAGCTTGCCAACATTCGGGCATTCCTTGACATAACCTGCACGGACGTTGGTATAGACCGTTGCGCCGCCATAATTCGGGCCGAAATAGTCGTCGCCACCGCTAAGGTAAGTCAGGTCAAAGTTGGCGTTCATGGGATGAGGTTCCCAGCCCAGAAACACGATCGGCTTGTCGCGTTTGGAAAGACGCTCCACCTGGCTGAGCATGCCTTGTTCTGAGCTTTCCCTCACGGAGAAATCGCCAAGACCGAAGGCGTCTTTCTCGATCATGTCCATGATCAGACGGTTGCCATCATTGCCCGGCTCGATGCCATAGATAACGCTTTTCAACTCATCGGCATGCTCTGCAATGGAAGCAAAGTTATTGATACCGAGTTCTGCGCCTGCAGCGTTGGTGGCCAGCGTATATTTGGCGCCTTCCAGATTGGCGCGCACGGTCTCAACGCTTCCCTTTTCCCGATAGGGTTTGATGTCGGCTTCCATTGTCGGCATCCAGTTGCCCAGAAACACATCCACTTTGCCTTCTTCCAAAGAGATGTAGGTAACCGGCACGGATAGCACACGGGTTTCTGTTTTATAGCCAATAGTTTTCAGCACTGTTGAAGTGGCTGCGGTCGTCGCGGTGATATCTGTCCAGCCGACGTCCGAGAATGTCACTGTCGAACAATCAGCAAAGGCAGCAGTGGTGGACAGGGCAAGGATGGAGGCGGCGGTTGCCAGTTTCATAACGTCTCTCGCTTTCAAATCGCTAGGTGTAGGAATAAAAAGTTATTGATTGACTAGTCAATAAATAACAGGGTAAATGATTTTTGCAACCCTCAATCAGGATTTCTCATTTTGGTTAGAAAAGCAGAACATGAAAGACGCGCAGAGCTGATCGCCGCGACAATCCGCGAAATAGCTGCCGTCGGGTCACTGAATGTAACAACCAGTCAGATAGCCAAGAGCGCTGGTGTCTCGTCTGGCTTGGCCTTTCACTATTTCAAGGACAAGGACAGCCTGTTTCTTGCGGCCATGCGCGATATTCTCATGCGGTATGGCATGGAAGTGCGTGAAGAATTACGCAAGGCCGGAACACCTGAAGAAAGGTTGAAGGCAATTGCCTATGCCAGCTTTGAGCATAAGAATTTCCGCCGTGAAACCATTGCCGCATGGCTCAATTTTTACACATTGGCCCTCAAATCAGCCGAGGCGCGCAGGTTGCTTTATGTCTACCAGCGCCGTCTGCACAGCAACCTTGTCTATGATTTACGCTCCCTTGTTGGAGAGCGCGCCCCTGATGTTGCTCGCCGAATCGCTGGCCTCATAGACGGTCTCTACCTTCGCTATGCCCTCGATGGCACGGACAATATGGGACATGAGGCCGGTGAGCATGTGCTCAGGGCCCTGGCTGCTGAATGTACCGAAATCCACGAAAATGAAGATTTATCCATCGAAGAGGCTGACCCAAGCCCGATGGATCCAATTGCCAAACCGCAGGAGTAATTTGCATGAGCATGGTTTTTCAACCACCCGCAAGCCATTTTGTGAATGGGCAATATGTTGAAGACGATACCGGAGTGCCCATTCCGGTCATCTATCCGGCAACGGGTGAAGAGATCGCGCGTGTCTATGCTGCGACTCCTTCCATCATCGATCAGGCTATCGCCTCAGCCACCGCAGCGCAGAAACAATGGGCCGCTCTTTCTGGCACCGAACGGGGCAGGGTGCTTACCCGCGCTGCCCATATCATGTGGGAGCGCAATCAGGAGCTTTCCGAAATTGAAACCCACGATACCGGCAAGCCGCTATCCGAAACCCTGATTGCCGATGCGGCCTCCGGTGCAGATGCTCTGGAATATTTCGGCGGACTGGCCGGAACCCTGACAGGCGAATATATCCCGGTTGCCGGGGACGACTTTGTCTACACCCGCAGGGAACCGCTTGGGGTTTGCGTCGGGCTCGGAGCCTGGAACTATCCTATTCAGATCGCCTCATGGAAGGCCGCTCCAGCCCTGGCGTGCGGGAATGCCATGATCTTCAAACCCTCCGAGGAAACCACGCTGACAGCGCTGAAGTTGGCAGAAATCCTGAAGGAAGCCGGAGCGCCGGCGGGCCTTTTCAATGTTATTCAGGGTTATGGCGAAGTCGGGGCCGCGCTTGTTGAAGATCCGCGCATTGCCAAGGTGTCGCTCACCGGTTCGGTGCCAACCGGGCAAAAGGTTTATGCAAGCGCAGCATCTACGCTCAAACACGCAACCATGGAATTGGGCGGCAAATCTCCGATCATCATCTTTGACGATGCCGATTTGGAAAATTCCGTGTCCGCTGCCATCAATGGCAACTTCTATTCCACCGGACAAATTTGCTCGAATGGCACGCGTGTTTTCGTGCAAAGTGGCATCAAGGATGCCTTCCTTGCGCGCCTGACCGAGCGGATGAAAGGGGCCGTCATTGGAGATCCGATGAATGAGGCCACCACAATCGGCCCCATGATTTCCGAAAAACAGCGCTCCATCGTAGAAGGCTACATCAAGAAAGGCATAGAAGAAGGCGCGCGCCTCGTTGCTGGCGGTAACACCATCTCTGGTGACGGCTACTATATGGAGCTGACCGTTTTTGCCGACGTGATGGACGATATGACCATCGCCCGCGAAGAGATTTTCGGCCCCGTCATGTCGGTTCTCTCCTTCGAGAGCGAAGAAGAAGCCATCCTGCGGGCCAATGATACCGCCTTCGGCTTGGCCGCCGGGGTCTTTACCAAAGATCTAAGCCGGGCCCATCGCGTGGCCGCGCAGTTTGAAGCCGGTACCTGCTACATCAACACCTACAATCTTACACCAGTGGAAGCACCCTTCGGCGGCATAAAAATGTCCGGCGTTGGCCGCGAGAATTCCAAGACTGCCGTCGAACATTATAGCCAGATTAAGTCTGTTTACGTGTGTATGGGCGACACGGAGGCGCCGTTTTAATGCAAGCTGATTATGTAATTATCGGGTCCGGTTCTGCCGGCAGCGCAACCGCTTATCGTCTCGCGGAAGCGGGCAAATCCGTCATCGTCATCGAGCAGGGGGGAACCGATATCGGGCCTTTCATCCAGATGCCTGCCGCCTTGTCCTATCCCATGAATATGCCGATCTATGATTGGGGATTCGCCAGCGAGCCAGAACCCTATCTTGGCGGGCGCAGCCTCGTTACGCCGCGCGGTAAGATTATTGGTGGCACGTCTTCCATCAACGGTATGGTCTATGTGCGCGGGCATGCTTGCGACTATGATCATTGGGATGAAAATGGCGCTACTGGCTGGTCCTATGCTGATGTGCTTCCTTATTTCAAACGCATGGAAAACTGGCATTCGGGCGGCCATGGGGGTGATCCTGAATGGCGCGGCAAGAACGGTCCGCTGCATGTGACCCGTGGTCCGCGTGACAATGTGCTGATCAAAGCCTTTGAGCAGGCCGGCAAAGACGCCGGCTACGAAATGACCGCCGATTACAACGGCGAAAAGCAGGAAGGCTTCGGCCCACTGGAAGCCACTATCTGGAAGGGTGACCGTTGGTCATGCGTCAAGGCTTATCTCAAACCGGCCATGAAGACGGGCCGTTGTGAGTTGGTCAAAGCGTTCGCCCAGAAGATTGTGATCGAAGATGGGCGTGCCAAGGGCGTAGAGGTGCTGCGTAAGGGCAAGACCGAGGTCATCACGGCCAACAGCGAGGTGATCGTTGCTGCGTCCTCCATCAATTCCCCCAAGCTGCTCATGCTTTCGGGCATTGGTCCAGCGGAGGAACTGAAGAGCCACGGAATTGATGTAATCGCCGATCGCCCCGGCGTTGGCAAGAATCTGCAGGATCATCTGGAACTCTATATCCAGCAAGCCTGCACCAAGCCGATCACCCTGTACAAATACTGGAACCTCTTCGGCAAGGGCCTTGTGGGAGCACAATGGCTCTTCACCCGCACCGGTCTTGGCGCATCCAACCAGTTTGAAAGTGGTGCCTTTGTGCGCTCGGCTGCCGGGGTCAAATATCCAGATATTCAGTTCCACTTCCTGCCAATCGCCGTGCGCTATGATGGGCAAGTGGCAGCCGAAGGCCATGGCTTCCAGGCTCATGTTGGCCCGATGCGCTCCAAATCGCGTGGCGAGGTAACGCTTAAGTCCGCAGATCCGAAAGAAGATCCTCGCATTCTGTTCAACTATATGTCTCATGAGGATGACTGGCGCGACTTCCGCATTTGCATCGAATTGACCCGTGAACTGTTTGGGCAGGATGCCTTTGCGCCTTATCGGGGCAAGGAAATCCAGCCAGGCTCTCATGTGACGAGCGAAGAGGACCTCAACGAGTTTATTCGCTCCAATGTCGAGAGCGCATTCCATCCGTGCGGCACGTGCAAGATGGGCGCAAAAGATGATCCCATGGCCGTGGTTGATCCTGACCTCAAGGTGATCGGTGTCGAAGGGCTGCGCGTGGCTGACAGCTCCATCTTCCCACAGATTAACAACGGCAACCTCAATGGGCCTTCTATCCTCGTTGGAGAAAAGGCTGCCGATCACATTCTTGGCAAAATGCTGTCCCGTGATGAGGCTGAGCCATGGATTCACCCAGATTGGCAAACCAGCCAGCGATAGGGCATTGGTCTGCCAAGGATAGTCCTAAGCGAATAAGTAAGGCCGACGCGCACAAGCTGCTGTCGGCCTTTTTTCAATCTAGAGCGCAAATTCAGTCCTCCTCACACGAAATTCAGCATTTGCATTCAAGTGGAGTTTGTGAGAAACGATCCCGACACCAAAGCCCTCAACAATAAATCCGATGGAATAAAGCGGAAATGACCGAAAAGCAGCAAGACCATTTCGAAGTCAAAGGCCAAATCTTCTCTGTTGCGCCCATGATGGAGTGGACGGATCGGCATTGTCGGTATTTCCATCGGCTGCTTTCAAAGAAGGCTTTGCTTTACACTGAAATGGTAACTGCGCCTGCTGTTATTCATGGCGACAGGGCGCATCTGATCGGGTTTGATGACGCGGAGCATCCTGTGGCGCAGCAGCTCGGGGGCTCGGATCCTGAGCAATTGGCCGAGGCAACACGAATTTGCGCCGACTTTGGCTATGATGAAATCAACCTCAATGTGGGGTGTCCGTCAGATCGCGTGCAGTCCGGCATGTTTGGGGCTTGCCTGATGGCTGAGCCGGATCTTGTTGCTCGCTGTGTTGAGGCGATGAAGAAGGTGACGGATGTGCCCATCACCGTTAAATGCCGCATCGGGATTGACGACCAAAATGAAGAAGAAGCGCTCGATATTTTGGTCGACAAGGTTCTTGAGGCGGGCTGCGACGGACTGACAGTGCATGCGCGCAAGGCTTGGCTGCAGGGGCTGAGCCCGAAGGAAAACCGGGATATTCCGCCTCTGAATTATGATCGAGTCTATCGTCTTAAACAGCGGCTGCCGAACGTGCATATCGCGATCAATGGCGGCATTAAGACACTGGAAGACTGTGCGGAGCATTTCCAGCATGTCGATGGTGTGATGCTAGGACGTGCGGCTTATCAAAGCCCTGCTCTGTTGGCGCGAGTGGATTGTGATTTGTTCGGGGAAGGGGAGCCGGTTGACCCATTTGCCGCAGCTGAAGGCATGATCCCCTATATCGATGCGCATATCGCGCGGGGTGGCCGCGCCAGTCAGGTGACGCGGCACATGATTGGCCTGTTTCAAAGTCGCCCGGGCGCCAAACGCTGGCGCCAGATTCTGACCGTGGAATCGGTCAAGCCCGGCGCAACATCAGACCTCGTGCTTGAGGCGCTCAAGGCCTTGCGCTGATGGTGTAAATCAGGAAAGGAATTTCAGCGAGACATCGTCAAGCGATCTCCGCTGACAGACCAACTGCCCAAACGATCCAGATAGCTCATGCCCAGTAGACTTTCGCGCAGGGCCCCGTCCTGCGCCACCATCGCGCGGACATTGTTGGCCTGAAGACCTCCGACCGAAATGCTATCCAGAACAATGGGGGCCGTGAAGGTGCGCCCGTTTGCCGTGCTGACAGGGGCGATATAATTGAGGCGCGCCGTATCGATCCCTATCGCTTCTGCATCGTCTCTGGTCAAGACTACGGCGCTGGCCCCGCTATCAACAAGCATCGAAAGAGAGGAGCCATTGACATCCGCACTCACCTGAAAATGACCACCGGCAGAGCGCCGGAAAGATACGCTGCCATCGCTCGAAACCATTGCCGAGCCGGGCACCAATTCGCCCGTTACGCGGCTGACCAGCATGCGAGCATCGTCCTTGAAACTGTAACCAAGCACCAGCAAGAGGCCCAAAGCGGCCCACAAGACAAGATACTTAAGGGATTTCAATGGAGGCGCGCTGCGTCGGGAGCCGCGTCCCGATAGCAGAAACAGCAGCAATGTCGAAAGCACAGCGACGCTGCCTATGGCTTCGATCGGATAGCCAAATAGTTCGCCGGACTGATGATTATACATCAGTATGGCCACTGCTGTGACGACAATCCCCATCAGCGCATAGAACATAAAATATCTCCCCGGTAACTCTCTGTACCCTGCCATATAGGGATTGGATCATGTCAAATCCATGGGGAGGGCAAATGTGGGCGTGATCTGTCGTCACCCGATGGAGGCAAACAGCAGAAGGCCAATGCCGAAGAAGATCTCGCCCACCTGCTGTGAAGCTCCCAATACATCGCCGGTCTGACCCTTGATATGGTGATTTGCCAGCTTGACCATCATCAGGCTTGCCAGAACAATCATGACGAAGGCAGAAATGCCTGAGGCCAACCCGAAATTAGGCACAATCAATAGACCCGTCGCTAGCGCTCCCATGGCGATGGAGATGGCATAAGTGCGCGTGGAAGGGGCTCCCAGACCCGCAGAAAGCCCGTTCATGCGAGCCGCTGGCAACGTGTGCCATACATGCATAAGCGGCACGCGAGAGACGACACCAGCCGCAAGATAGGCAAGGCCTCCTCGAGTTACACCATAATTTTCAAAGAGATAATAGACGATGCTAATGCGCATCAAGAGTGACATGCAAAGGGCGGTGGCGCCATAGCTACCGAGCCGGCTGTCCTTCATGATTTCTAGCTTGCGCGCAATGGTATGCCCGCCCCAGAAGCCGTCCGCTACATCAGCTAGCCCGTCCTCGTGCAATCCGCCAGTTACGATCGACATGGAGAGAATGGTCATGCAGGCAAGCAGAAAAGAGGGGAGCGGCGCCGTCCATGCCAAGGCATCAAAAAGTGTCGCTGGAATCAGGGCGAAAAAGGCCAGAAACAAGCCAATGAGAGGCATAGCCCGCGCTGTGCGGTGCATCGAGGGCATCCCTTCGCTGGGCTTACCCAAAAATCCGGGAACCGGGAGGCGGGTGAAAAAGGCAAAACAATCCAGAATATCCTGCCACCAACCCTGAATATATCGAATAACGCTCATAAGAAGAGAAGGCTTTCCATTTGGCGTGGACATTTCCGGCATTTGATCCTCCCTTAGGACCTTTCGTGACAATTGCGTATTGCTCAGTGACAGACCGCTCAGTATATCTCGTGGCAAGAATGATCCGAAATGAGCAAATTCGGCAAGGAGAGGCAAGCGCTTTTCGCAAGACTATGCTAAACGCAAGATAACACTGTGACTTGTGAGCCCTAAGTGGCTGGATTCGGATACTCAGCTTTATCGGCCGTCGCCTACCACCACCGCGACCGGTGTTCAAAACAATCTAAAAGGTAGAATAAAATGATTCCTACTTCCTCCGCTCTCCCTTTTGATGACATCTTGGCATTGCTGGACAAGATGCCGGAGCCAGATGAAGAGCTGCGCGCCAAAGTTCGTGAGAGAGAAGCGTCTCTGACCAAGCCAGCTGGCTCTCTTGGCAAGCTTGAAGAACTGGCTGAATGGGTTGCTGTCTGGCAGAATCGCGAAAAGCCGCAGATTCTCCGTCCGCTCGTTGGCGTTTTTGCCTGTCAGCATGGCATCGCGAAACACGGCGTTTCTGCATTCCCGAATGAGCTGAACCAGCTGATGGTCGACAATTTCAGCCAGGGTGGCGCTGCAATCAACCAGCTCTGCACGGCCTATGATCTTGGCCTCAAGGTTTTCGACCTCGCCATTGAGCATCCAACTGGCGACATCACTGTCGAACCGGCCATGTCAGAGAAAGACTGCGTCGCAACCATGGCATATGGTATGGAAGCGATTGCAGGCGGTACGGACTTGTTGTGCCTTGGCGAAATGGGCATTGGCAATACGACCATTTCAGCCGCCCTGTTTACGGCTCTGTTTGGTGGTTCCGCTGAAGACTGGTGTGGTCGTGGCTCAGGGGTTGACGACAAGGGCATCCAGCTGAAAGTGGATCTCGTCAACAAGGCTCTGGAAACCCACAAGGATCATCTCGACAAGCCTCTCGAAGTGCTTGCACGCCTCGGTGGTCGTGAGTTTGCAGCTATGGCCGGTGCCGTTCTTGCTGCCCGCATCAACAATGTCCCAGTAATTGTCGATGGCTTCAACACCACTGCGGCTGTGGCCGTGCTTCACAAGCTTGACCCGCGCGCGCTGGATCATTGCATCTTCTCCCATTGTTCTGCTGAAGGTGCCCATCGTCGCGCTCTTGATGCCATGGGTAAAACAGCTTTGCTCGATCTGGGCATGCGTCTTGGTGAAGGCACCGGCGCTGCAATGGCTGCAGGTGTTGTCAAGGCAGCCTGTCAGGCTCATAACGGCATGGCAACATTTGCAGATATCGGCCTTTAATCCTAAGGTTCAGCTAGGACTTTTCAAACCAATACAAAGCCGGCCGCGTGCCGGCTTTGTTGTATCTAGCCACAGTCAAGTCGAAAGCCGCGTCGCCAGATTTACAAAAACGAGAGGGACTGCTAACTTCCTTTTTAGCCTATCCATGTTCAGCTAGGGTTCCGCTGCCTTTGGCAGGTCTGGACCGAGCGCTGCTAAGAGCCCAAGTGGGCAGACACCTGAAAGATCAAAAGACTAGGGGGGATGGAAAGGGCACGCTAGACGTGCGCCCATTTTAGTCTTGAAAGGTTTTTCTCATGTCCCTTCTTGGATTCATGCTTGTCTTGGCTGCCGCTTTTTGCCATGCCACCTGGAATTTCTTCGTTAAACGCATCAATGCCGGACCAGAACTGGTGTGGACGTTCTCCGCTATAACGGTGGTTATCTATAGCCCGTTGGCGGTGTATTTCTTTCTGCAAATGCCAGCCTTCAATACGCTCAATATCAGCTTCATCATCGGTAGCTGCATTTTGCATCTGGGCTATTTCCTTCTGCTGCAAAAAGGATATCGAACAGGAGATCTTTCTGTCGTCTATCCCACGGCCCGCGCCACAGGCCCCATGCTCTCAACGATCTTTGCTGTTGTCATTCTTGGCGAGCAGGCAACAATACAGGGCGCATTGGGCGCGCTGGTCATCATCTTCGGTGTGTTGATGTTGGCTGGTGGCTTAAAGATTAAGTCGATGGCACAAGCGTCGTCCTTGATGTTTGGGGTTGGAGCTGGGGTGCTGATCGGTAGCTACACAGTCTGGGATGCCTATGCAGTGTCCGTGCTCGCTTTGCCGCCGTTGCTGCTCGACTATAGCTCAAGTCTCGGGCGGTCCATTCTTCTGGCGCCCGTCGCAGCAAAGCGCGCAGGGGCCGTCAAAAAGATCTGGCAGGAGCATAAAGCTGGCCTGCTGGTCATCGCGATTTTCAATCCCTTGGCCTATATTCTCGCGCTTGTTGCTATGACATTTACGCCCGTCATTTACATCGCGCCAATAAGGGAGGTTAGCGTTGTCCTGTCGGTACTATTGGGAAGTCTGCTCCTTGGCGAGGGCAATTTGAAAGATCGCCTTATTTGGTCCTGCATGATCCTTCTGGGGGTATCGATTTTGGCGAGTGCCTGAGGGGAGAAACGACTATCCAGCTCTCTTGAGACGAATACGGTTTTTGGAGGGTTGGATCATGTCCATCACGCGGCTTGGCGGGAAGCTTGCCGTAACAGTGGTGCCCTTACGCAGCTCGGATTTCAGATCGAACTTGCCGTCATGCATGGTGACCAGTGCCTGAACGATCGAAAGTCCCAGACCTGAGCCTTCTTCTGCGCTTTGAATGGCGGCCGTTCCCTGACCAAAGGCACTGAGTACCGTTTCGATTTCGTGCTCGGGAATGCCCATGCCGGTATCCTTGACCGAAACCATCTGACCGCCATCTTCAACACCCTTTACCGTAAGGGTAATGCTGCCGCCGTTGGGCGTAAATTTCACCGCGTTTGTGAGCAGATTGAGAATAATCTGGCGGATTGCGCGTTCGTCGGCCCAAAGCTTGGGCAGCGTCTGGTCGGCATCAAGTGTAATGGATATATCTTTGGCCTTGGCGCGGATCCGCAAGAGATTTTCGCAATCTTCTGCGATATAGGCCAGAGTCACCGCTTCTTCATTAAGGCGATAGCGTCCTGCTTCAATGCGCGAGAGATCCAGAATCTCGTTGATCAGATTCAACAGATGAGATCCGGACGCGTGAATGTCGTTGGAATATTCACGATATTTGTCATTTGGCAGCGGGCCGAAAACTTCCGTTTTCATCATCTCGGAAAATCCGAGAATGGCGTTCAGCGGCGTGCGAAGCTCATGGCTCATGGTGGCAAGAAAACGGCTTTTTGCCGTATTGGCCTCTTCTGCCTGACGACGGGACTCATCCGAGATGGCCTTGGCTTGTTCCAGCTCGGTTATAAGATAATCCTTCTCAAGCCTAAAATTGAGCATGGCCAGCGTGGAACTATAGAGGCGCTTGGAAAGCAGAATGAAGAAGACAATCGCCCCGATGGACATAAGGGACAAGGTTGGATCTGTCTCTTTTGAATGCATCAGGATTGAATGATTGATGACCAGAGCAATTGGCAGCGAGCCGGCCCAAACCGCAGACGGAATGGGAAAGCTGAGCATCGTCGTAACAGCAATAACGACGAGCATCACCGCAAACTGATACTCTTCCAGATATCCAACGTCTTTGGTTGTCGGCAACAACAGGATCGCGGCCCAGACGATGCCAGCAAGAGCTTCCATGAACAAGAAGCGCCTTTGCCAGTCATTCAGCTCGATATCATTTTCGGAATGTTTCTTGAAGCTTTTGACATAGAGGGTCGTAACGAGATGAATGATCAATGCAGCGACCACCCACAAAAGGGCATTGATCGGCGTCGTCCAGAGCGTGGAAATGGCCGCAGATATCAGAAATAGAACCGGCATGGCATAAGCCGCAGAGATGCGGTTTTCCGCATACATCAGCATCAGCTCATGGCGAAAGCTCGGGCGATATCCGTCTTTGTTGTTGAGTTGCTCACGCACATCGTGGACGGTGCGCAAAACGGCACGCCTCTTCGCAGCACGGGCGCTGTTGGCCTGCTGGGAATTCTTCTTTGACCGATCAGTGCTATAAACACCGGTCATGCGTGACGCCCTTTTTCATTTTTATTAAAATGCTCCTGAAAACATCATTTCCCATTTGTATTAAAATCCGCCTGAAGAAGATGGTAAATAAAGAATGAAATGGTGAAAAGATGTGGGCTATTCGTTGTGGCAGGAAAAGAGAAGGCGTTGAATATATTTGAATATTTAGATCAAATAAGTCTTATTTATTGCAGTGCCAATCAATAAGGAGTAGGCGCGTGGAGCAGGCTGCCAAGCTCAACAGGCTAACAGAAAAAATTGAGAACTGTCGGATTTGCCGCGATGCCCCAAACGGCGCTGCAATGCCCCATGAACCACGGCCGGTGGTGCGCCTGTCTTCAACGGCGCGCATTTGCATCGCGGGGCAGGCTCCGGGCATGAAGGTGCACGAGACCGGCGTCCCGTTTAACGATCCTTCGGGAGATCGTCTGCGCGACTGGATGGGGATTGATCGAGCTTGTTTTTACGATCAACGCAGGATTGCCATTGTTCCGATGGGGTTTTGCTTTCCCGGCTATGACGCAAAGGGCGGAGATTTGCCGCCGCGCAAGGAATGTGTGAAGGCATGGCACGACGAGATCTTTGCAGGCATGCCGCAATTGGAGGTGATTCTGGTGATTGGCCAATATGCGCAGCGCTATCACCTGGGCAAAAGACGCGCCAAAACGCTTACACAAACCGTGGAGCAAGCCAAGGCCGTCTGGAATGAAACGGCCGCTCCCCGAATTCTGCCGCTGCCGCATCCCTCTTGGAGGAATACAGCCTGGTTGAAGAAGAACCCTTGGTTTGAAAGAGACATTTTGCCATTTCTGAAAGAAGAAGTGCGCAAGATATTAGCTGGGTAGCTGCAGAAAAATTTTCTGCAAAACATTGGCTCTACAAAAGGATGAGGGGCATTTCTCACATATTGACATTGATTTGAGAATTTTCTTTCGATATCATTTTGTTAATGGGGCGATTATGAGAAAATCTTTGTCCAGGACATTGTCTCGACGCCATAAGCCCAGTCTGAAGATCGGGTATATATCGCTCCTTAAGGGATCGGAGAAAGCCATGCTGGATCGTTTGGATCGGCGCATTCTGCAAATCCTGCAGGAAGACGCCACTATGCCTGTCGCTGAAATCGGACGTCGGGTGGGCCTGTCCACGACGCCATGCTGGCGGCGCATTCAGAAAATGGAAGAAGAAGGGGTTATCACCGGTCGCGTCGTGCTACTGGACCCCGACAAGGTCAACACGAGGGTCACCGCTTTTGTTGCGGTAACCACCAATGAGCATTCTTCCGATTGGCTCAAGCGCTTCGCAGATGTGATCAGGGATTTCCCCGAAGTCGTTGAATTCTATCGCATGGCTGGGCAGGTGGACTATCTGCTGCGCGTCGTTGTGCCCGATATTGACGCCTATGACGCTTTTTACAAAAAACTTATTGCGCGCATCGAAGTGGGCGACATCTCGACCACATTCGCCATGGAGCAGATAAAATACACGACCGCTTTGCCACTCAATTATCTGCCCGATAAGGAATCGCGCTAGCGAGTCAGCCGTGTAGCTTTTTCATATTGCCGTTCAGCGAGAGTCAAAAAACCCGCGAGCCTTTAGGGCGCCGCGGGCTTTTCTATGTCTTTTAAGAACAGAAAACAGGCGACGTTTCCGTCGCCCATCCTACGATCATTTGCGGTCCAGAAGAGCAATGAGGGAAGAGGTGTCCCAGCGATTGCCACCAAGGCTTTGGACCTGTCCATAGAACTGATCAACTGCGGCCGTTACAGGCAGGTGCGCCCCATTGCTGCGTGCTTCGTCCAGAACAATGGCCAGATCCTTGCGCATCCAGTCAACGGCAAAGCCGAACTCGAACTCGCCTTTCGCCATGGTGGAAGCGCGGTTTTCCATCTGCCATGACCCGGCAGCGCCTTTTGAGATAACGTCAACGACAGCTTCCACATCAAGCCCGGCTTCCTTGGCGAAGTGAACGCCTTCCGAAAGGGCTTGCACAAGGCCCGCAATGCAGATCTGGTTGACCATCTTGGTTAGCTGGCCCGCTCCCGATGGGCCCATCAGACCGACCATCTTGGCAAAGGATTCGATAACCGGTTTCGCCTTGGCAAAGATATCCTCATCACCGCCACACATGACAGTGAGCACGCCATTCTCTGCGCCAGCCTGTCCGCCGGAAACCGGAGCGTCAATGAATCCAACATCCTGCGCTTTGGCAACTTCATAGAGCTCGCGCGCCACTTTGGCGCTGGCGGTGGTGTTGTCAACAAAGATGGCGCCTTCCTTCATGGTGGAAAGGGCTCCGTCTTCGCCGATGGTCACTTCGCGCAAATCATCATCATTGCCGACACAGCAGAACACGAAGTCGGCGCCTTCGGCGGCCGCCGCTGGTGTCGTTGCCATTGAACCACCATGCTCTGCGACCCATTTTTCGGCTTTAGCAGCTGTGCGGTTATAGACAGTGACATCATGACCACCCTTATGCATAAGGTGAGCAGCCATTGGATAGCCCATGACACCAAGACCGAGAAAAGTAACTTTGGCCATATCAAAATCCTCATATCGTTAGAGCGGAACATGCTAGTCATAAAAAGAAAAAGGGCGGCCTGATGAGCCGCCCTGTTCGAAAAACATTTGTTAGCCAGCGATTTTTGAAAAATCGGCGACAGTACGCGTTGTTGCGCGGATCTGCGTCAGCATTTTGAGGCGGTTCTCGCGAACCTCGGCGCGTTCGTCGTTGACGAGCACCTTCTCAAAGAAGGCGTCCACTGGTGCCCGCAAGGTGGCGAGGGCTGACATGGCGCCTGCAAAGTCTTCTGCCTCTACGGCGTCTGCGGCAGCAATCCTAGCCTTTTCAATGGCTGAGGCGAGGGCGACTTCTTCCGGCTCATGCAGATGAGCCCCCTCGATAACGCCTTCAAAGCTTGTGCCTGATTTCTTTTCTTCAGCCCGCAAGATGTTCGCTGCACGGCGATACCCCGCCAGCAAGTTGGCACCATCATCGCTGGCGAGGAACGAACCCAGCGCTTCAACGCGTTTGGCGATCATGACGATGTCATCCTGACCACCAAGAGCAAACACGGCGTCGAGCAGATCATGACGTGCGCCTTTGTCTCTCAGATACACGCTGAGGCGATCGGCAAAGAAAGACAATAGATCATCGCCCTGTTCAAAGCCCGGGCGTGCCGTGGCAAAGATGGCCTGCAGTGGCAGGCGAATGTCATTATCCACCAAAATGCGGATGACACCCAGTGCAGCACGACGCAGAGCAAACGGGTCTTTCGATCCGGTCGGCTTTTCATCGATAGCCCAGAAGCCGGTCAGCAGATCCAGTTTGTCAGCCAGGGCAACGGAGATAGAAACAGGTTCTGTCGGGACAACATCACTCGGACCCTGCGGCTTGTAGTGCATTTCGATCGCATCAGCGACCTTGGGGTCCTCATTCAGAGCCAGCGCATAATAGCGGCCCATAAGCCCTTGCAGCTCGGTGAATTCGAACACCATGTCGGTAACAAGGTCTGCCTTGGCCAGCTTGGCAGCCCGTGCAGCCAGAGCCTTGTCGGCGCCAACGGTCGGAGCCAGTGCTTCGGACAGAGCAATAAGACGCTCGACGCGTTCGCTCTGAGTGCCTAGCTTTTCATGGAACACCATGGAGTCGAGTTTATAGAGGCGGGTTTCTAGGCCGGTCTTGAGGTCGGTTTCCCAGAAGAACTTGGCGTCGGACAAGCGCGCGCGCACGACTTTCTGGTTGCCGGCAACGATGGTCTTGCCATCATCCGGAGCAATCAAGTTGGAAACCAGAACGAACTTGTTGGCCAGCTTGCCGGTTTTGGCATCTTTCAGAACAAAGCACTTCTGATGCTCGCGGATCGAGGTCTGGATGACTTCGTCCGGCATGTCGAGGAACGCCTGTTCGAACTCGCCCATCAAAACGACCGGCCATTCTACGAGGCCGCCGACTTCTTCAAGCAGCCCCATATCTTCAACCAGCTCCAATCCTTGCGCAAAAGCGAGGGTTTTGGCGTCGTTGAGGATGATCTCTTTGCGTTCATCAAGATCAAGCACGACCTTGCGCTCTTTGAGGCCAGCCACATAGTCGTCAAAACGCTTGACGGCAAAGTCTTCCTTGCCGTGGAAGCGATGGCCCTGCGTCTTGTCTGAGCTTTCAATGCTTTCGACAGTGAAGGGAACCACTTCAGAGCCTTCGCCTTCAACCGAAAGCGTGCACAGAATGGAATGCAGTGGGCGAACCCAGCGCAGGGCACCTTCGCCAGCCTGACCCCATTTTTGACTTTTCGGCCAAGGGAATTTTCGCACGACATCTGGAACGAGTTCGGCGATAATGTCTTCAGCCTTGCGGCCCGGCTTATTGATGATGGCTACATAGAAGTCGCCTTTTTTCGGATCGGTCTGAACCGTGGCTTCTTCAATCGAAGAAAGGCCCGCACCGCGCAGAAAGCCTTGAAGGGCTTTTTCTGGAGCCCCCACACGTGGGCCCTTGCGCTCTTCTGAAATATCAGGAGAGGAGGCCGCAAGCCCTGTGATGGACAAAGCAAGGCGGCGAGGGGTTGCAAATTCGCGGGCACCCTCATAGGTCAAACCGGCATCCACCAGACCCCCGGTGATTAGTTTTTTCAAATCTTCAGCAGCCCGGCGCTGCATGCGGGCCGGGATTTCTTCGGAAAAAAGCTCAAGCAGAAGGTCTGGCATAGTCTTCTCTATTTACATCGATAATGGGTAAGGTCTTTGGGATTTTGACTAGCAAGACGGGGCGGCTTTGTCACTGATAAAATGACTGTTTCGCTAAACAGTGGGGCAAAGCGCACAAGGTAGCCAGCTTCAAAGAGCCTTATATGGGGTGTAATAGGGCAAACATTGGCGATTTGCCCAAAAAGGAAAAGGCCCGCTAAATCGAGCGGGCCTTGGATGAGTGCGCGTCTATCAGCTATTGTCACGCCGCAAATGACGCGTCAGGCGTTTTTCAATGACATCCCAGAGCCGACGAATGATCTCGACGCAAACGAGATAGAAAATCGCCGCATAAATATAGGCCTGAAAATCGTAGGTTTGGGAGAAGGCGCGGCGGGTTTCGCCCATCAGATCGTATACCGAGATGATGGAAACCACAGCGGAGCCTTTGATCATCAGGATGAATTCGTTGCCGTAAGGCCGTAGTGCGACGATCAGCGCCTGAGGCAGCACGATTTTGAAGAAGGTGACAAACTTTGGCAAACCAAGGCTCTGCGCCCCTTCGATCTGGCCTTTGGGTACATTCATGATGGCGCCACGCAGGATTTCCGCCTGATAGGCCGCCGTATTCAGCGTAAATGACAAAAGGGCGATCGACCAGCTATCGCGGAAGAGCCACCACAGATGCATATCCTGCCAGAAATGGCGGAACTGTCCAAAGCCGTAATAGAGCAGGAACAGCTGCGCCAGCAGCGGTGTGCCGCGGAAGAAATAGATGTAGCCAAAGGCAATTCGGTTGAAGAGCTTAACCTTCGACATGCGTCCGAAGGCCACCGGCAACGACAGCAATCCGCCAAAGACAACAGAAAGGGCCACCAGTTCAATTGTGGTCAAGAAGCCGTAGAGATATTTGGGGGCATAGCGCGCCATATAGTCAGCATCATAACTGTCATATAAAAACCAGATGATGCTAACGAAAAAGACGATCCAGATACCGAGCAGAAAATACCCGGTGATCTTGCTACCAGTAAAGAATTTGTTCTTGATGCTATCTGGCCGTGGGCGGGCATCCAGAATGGCATCTGCTACATAGTTTGTTTGCATGGTCATCAGCTCAACTCCCCACGACGACCGCGTTTTTCGATGGACTGAAGTACCATAGAGGAGATGAAGGTCAAAACCAGATACATGACGCAGGCGAGTGCGAAAAACAGGAAGGCTTCCTTTGTGTTGCGCGCTGCGAGCCCAGTGGCATACATGGTGTCGGTAAGGCCGATGACGGAGACAAGAGACGTATCTTTGAGCAAAACCAGCCAGAGGTTGGAAAGCCCGGGCAGAGCCAGCTTGATGAGCTGCGGCACAATGACAAGACGCATGGTCTTGAACCAGGGCAGGCCCAAAGCGAAAGCACCTTCATACTGACCTTGCGGAATGCCTTTGAAGGCGGAAAGAAAAACCTCACTGGCATAGGAAGAGAAGACAAAGGCCAGCGCAATGATACCTGCGATGAAGGAATTGACCTCAATGCTGGTGCCCAGCACTTTTTGGAACAGCAGGTTTAAGAGAATCTGACCACCATAATAGACGATAAACAACGTCAGAAGTTCCGGTAGGGCGCGAAAGATAATCGTGAAGATCTTCGCCGCTCTCTGAATGCTGGGTTCCTTGGAATTGATGCCCAACGCTAGAAAAAAGCCCATAAACAGGCCTAGAGGCAAGGTGCACACGCCAAGGGATACTGTATAGAGTACGCCATGCGCAATCTCATCGCCCCAACCTGTGTCTCCGTAGGATAGGAGTGTCAGATAATCCATAATTTGCTGCCAGCTGAAATGAAGAGCCCGGCAGGATTGCTGCCGGGCTTGATTTTAACCGTATCGATTATTCGCCGCCATACACGTCGAAATCGAAATATTTGTCGTTGATTTCCTTGTATTTGCCATTGGCGCGGATCGCCTTGATGGCAGCGGAAAACTTGTCTGCAAGGTCGGTTTCGCCCTTGCGAACGGCAATGCCTGCGCCCTGACCATAGATTTCCGGAATGGCAGGGAAGGTGCCGAGGATCTTGCAGCAAGCGCCATCTTCGGATTTTACCCATTCGTCCAGCACGACAACGTCGTCGGTCACACCGTCGAGGCGGCCAGCTTCCAGATCGAGTTTATATTCATCAGACGTCGGGTAAAGCTTCAGCTCGGTGTCTGGCAGTTTCTGTTCTGCAAAGTTGGAGTGCGTCGTGGAAGACTGTGCACCGATCACCAAACCCTTGAGTTCTTCAGCAGCCGCAGGCAGATCGGCAGGATCGATTGCAGCCAGCTCGGAATCTTTAGGCACAGCCAGTGCACCCGGGGTGTTGTAGTATTTTTCGGAGAAGTCGACCTTTTTCAGGCGATCCGGGGTGATGGACATGGAAGCGATCACCGCATCGAATTTACCAGCGATCAGAGCAGGGATCATGCCATCCCAATCCTGTACGACGAATTCGCATTCAACCTTCATTTCATCGCAAAGCGCATTGGCCATGTCGATGTCGAAGCCGATCAGCTTGCCATCAGCGGTCAGTTCGTTGAACGGAGGATAGGCACCTTCGGTACCGATGAGAACCTTGTCTGCAGCCTGCGCGCCACCAGCAACCATCATGAATGCGGTCGCTGCAATAGCAATTTTGTTCAATAGACGCATAATATTTTCCCTCTTGCATATTGTATAAAGATAAGACCGTCGGCATTCCCGATGGGTCATACAATATCGAGCCTATATATAGGCCTCTCTGGATTGGGCGGTGACTTGCCGCTCGGGGCGCATATTCCCATTATTTTGCTGGATTTGACAACAGGCAATCCGGGGAAAACGGTTTGATAACCAAATTTTGCCCAAATATTAGACGTCTCCGGAATATTGGTGCGTTTGCGCTATCTTTTACGAAACGATGTGTTGTATAGGTCTGGTTATTCTTCAAACAGAAATGGTTCTGCACGGATGGCTATAAAGCGTAAGTTGCGGGATAGTATAAAAAATGGGCAATTACAGAGCGGGGAAGAAAGGATCAGGCAGCAGTATGGCCGTCAGTTTGATAGTCTGTAGGAGTAAGGCAGCAATTTGCCGGGAGAAGTAGGCTCCCGGCAAATGCGATATTGGCTTATTCGCCACCATACACGTCGAAATCAAAGTATTTATCATTGATTTCTTTGTATTTTCCATTTTTGCGAATTGCAGCGATGGCATCCGTGAATTTGTCGGCCAGATCCGTGTTGCCCTTCTTGACGGCAATACCGGCGCCTTCGCCGTTGATCTTCGGATCCGGCGTCAACTGCATCAGGATTTTGCAGCAGTCGCCATCTTCGGATTTGACCCAATCGGAAAGCACGACACTGTCATCGATTACAGCATCGACACGACCAGATTGCAGCTCCATCTTATACTCATCTGGCGTGGGGTAGAGTTTCAGATCGATATCCGGAATTTTCTGCTCGGCATAGTCAGCATGGGTCGTGGATACTTGCGCACCAATGGTGAGACCTTCCAGTTCGCCAACATCCTTGCCTTCAAGACCGCTGTCTTTCAGAACTGCAATTCCCGGAGGGGTGTTGTAGTATTTCTTGGAGAAATCGACCTTCTTCAGGCGGTCCGGTGTGATAGACATGGACGCGACAACAGCGTCGATTTTTCCGGAGATGAGAGCGGGAATCATGCCGTCCCAATCCTGAATGACAAATTCGCAATCAGCTTTCATCTCGGCACAAAGGGCGTTGGAGATATCAACGTCAAAGCCGGACAATTCGCCAGCAGATGAAAGCTGGTTGAATGGAGGGTAGGCGCCATCAATACCGATGCGGACCTTTTCAGCAGCTGAGGCGGCGCCACAGGCCATCATGGCAGCCGCGGCGGCAATTGCAAACTTTGCAGTGAGTTTCATGTTGATTGTCCCATTTCGAAGTCGAAAATATCGGCGAGACGGTCGAACGGATTGACCTTAAGGGCTTCAAGGCTCCCCCGCCCAAATTGAAAGGCCATGGAATGCCAGTCTCGCATGGGCGTAGTCTTCGTCCAATCAGGCTGCGAGAACAATTAAAAAATTTCTGTTGCGCGGGTATCCAGAAAGGAATTTCGGCGAAATGCCAATTGGCAGGCGAATATGGTGTCGGATTGCCGGTTTTGATGCAAAATGTCACTTAGACAACGGAGCTATAGGTCCATCATGTTGATAATAAAATCAGCAATGCCCTCGACATCATCAAGAGCAAACAGAGGCAAGCCCTCTGGCGCGCCAAGAGTCTGGGGCGTGTCGCTGGCAACAGCGGTGATGAAATGATCTTCCGGCGCAATCGGGTCGGTCTTCATCGACTCGGCGCGCCTTACTTCAATTTTAGGAAAAGGCTCTGTTTTATAGCCCTCAACCAACACGAGATCACAAGGTTCAAGGCGGGCCAGAACGTCGCTCAAGAGAGGCTCCTGTTCATCCTTGCATTCATGCATGATTGCCCAGCGGGTGCCTGCTGCGACGAGAGCGACTTCGCCTGATCCAGCTTCCCGATGACGGAAACTGTCCGTGCCTTCCTTGTCGATGTCACATTTGTGATGGGCATGCTTGACTGATGAAATCTTGAACCCTCGTTCAGTCAGGGTCTTGATGAGAGCGATAACGAGCGTGGTTTTGCCTGAATTTTTCCAGCCGGTAACGCCGAAAATCTTGTGACCGTGAGTGTCCATCTGGGCAGTGTCCTTGAAAAGAATGTCCGAAGCGACCTGAAATGAAGAGGAAAGTGCGTCTATGCGCTCCTTATTGTCTCTGCATGTTTCAAATCGTCTGGATGATTGATGTTGAAGAATGGGTCTATCATGTGGGAGCCGATTGGCAGCGGGGCAAAATCACAATAGACGCAATGGTGTTGCTCTGCCCATAGTCTCATTTTCCTATTTCCTGCCAAGAGAAATGTCTCCAGTGCATCGGCGCTAGAGACAGGCCACAGGCCGAATGTGGGGTGCAGTCCGTTATCTGTGCGGGCAATCACCGGTCTCGTTCCTTGTTCGGGCAGAAGAGTGAGGAAACGGGTGAGTAGTTCGTCGGGGAAAAAGGGCGTATCCACGGCAACGCTCAATACAAGATCTCCTGCGCCTTCTGTCTGTGCCCATCGCATGGCCGCAAGAATTCCGGCCAAAGGTCCGACAAATCCTTCGACAGGGTCAGAAACGACCTCATACCCACGAGGAAATGCGGCGGACCCTTTCGGAGCGCTGATGAGAATGTGATCCGCTTGTCCTGTAAGGCGATCAACTGTGTTTTGAATGAGTGATTTGCCATTGAGGGACAAAAGGGCTTTGTTGGCCCCTTGCATGCGCTGCGATTGACCGCCGGCAAGAATAACGGCCACAGTTGACTGGTGTTGAGTCTTCATTGTTTCAAGCGTTTCATGGAATCTGAAGCATCAATAGCGGTAAGAAGTCTACATGATTTGCAACTGCGAAGAGAAGTCAAATCCTCATGAATGCGAACCAAAGAGGGTGCGCTTGTGCGCTCATAAAACCGTATGCCTAAAAATATGAGCTTTTCAGGCGACTTATTCGCGCAGTTGTCGGTTATCGCCCTTGACGGATGGTCCAAACCGTTCCAGCAATGGGGAACTGACAATTTCAAACCAGACGAGATAATGTGTTGTGTTTTGGAAAAACAAGAGTGATCAATCGGTGACCGAAGACAAAATCCTTGAAATACTGAAACAATTGAAACCGGCGCCGAATGCGCAGGATATCGTGTCGGCGGGCATGGTGTCTGATATCATCATCAAGGACGGGGCCGTGATGTTCTCTATCTCGGTGCCAGCCGAGCAGGCTGATAGCTTTGAGCCGTTGCGTGAACGGGCTGAGGCCGTAGTCGCTTCGCTGGATGGTGTCAAGAAAGCCATGGTGGTGTTGACCGCCGAACGTGCTCCGGGTGCAGGGCAGGGAAACGCAACGGCTGCTCCCCAACGCCCAACGCCCAAAAAGCCACCACAAGGGGGTGGTAAAATTGATATCGCTGGCGTGAAGCAGATCATTGCCGTTTCCTCGGCAAAGGGCGGAGTTGGCAAATCCACAACGGCAGTCAATCTTGCTTTGGCGCTACAGGCCAATGGCCTGAAGGTCGGTATTTTGGATGCCGATATTTACGGTCCGTCCATTCCGCGGCTTCTGAAAATCACAGACAAGCCGACGGCTGTTCCTAATTCTCGCCGGATGTATCCGCTCAAGGCCTACGGCCTGATGGCCATGTCTATCGGGCTTCTGGTCGATCCGGATACGCCAATGGTTTGGCGCGGGCCCATGGCCGTCTCGGCCCTTACTCAGATGATCCGCGATGTGAATTGGGATATGGAAGGAGAGCTCGATGTGCTCGTTGTTGATATGCCTCCGGGAACTGGCGATATTCAGCTGACCATGGCCCAGCAGGTGCCGCTAAGCGGCTCCGTCATCGTTTCCACCCCACAGGATCTGGCTCTCATCGATGCCCGCAAGGGGATTGCCATGTTCCAGAAGGTGAATATTCCCATTCTCGGGATCGTGGAGAATATGAGCTATTTTGCTTGCCCGACCTGCGGTTCGCGTCATGACATCTTCGGCCATGGTGGCGCTCGTTCAACCGCTGAGGAGATCGGCGTTCCGTTCCTTGGAGAGATCCCGTTGCACATGGATATTCGCGAGCGTTCCGACGCTGGCGATCCGGTGATCGTTTCAGAACCCGAAAGCGATCATACTGCGATCTATCTTTCCATAGCCAACGACATGATGAAGGGGCTGGCCGGAGCATCCAAGCCTGCACCTGCCATTGTCGTCGAATAGCAAGCCCGCGCGTTGTTTCATAACGTGAGATGATGCGCGGCCTCAAATCCGCCTTGGTTGGAAAGAGTGGTCTTGGTGCAGCGTGATGGCCCCGTTACAAGCCGCTCCGCCAGAAGCTCCAAAGCCCCTATTCAAATTCTGTCCGCGTAGCGACGAGGTGATCTTTCGCCTCGTCTTTTTCTTGGTTTCGCCGCATGCGCGATACCTGCCGTTCGCGTTGAATCGTATAGATGCCCGACCCCAGAATAAGAATGATGCCGAACCATGTGAGCATATCGGGAATGTCGCCCCAAATGAGATAGCCATAAATCAGTGCAATCGGCATGGAGACATAGCGGAAGGAGGAAACAACAGACACCTCCCCATTCTGCATGGCGATGGAAACATAATATTGGCCAAGCGTGAGAAAGGCTGCGGCCATGAACAGATAGAACAGATTTTCAGGATTTGGCGGCAGCCAACCGGCATCACCCCCGACGTAAAACTGAATGAGCGCCAGGATACCGCCGCCGATCGTGGATACGAGCATGGTTGTGAAGGTCACAATCCAGAGCGAGATATGCGGCTTGATCTGGCGAGTGATGAGATCTCGGGTGGCGGCAAACAGCACCGCGCCAACGGCAAAGAGCGAGAAGGCGTTAAAACTCTCAAGACCCGGGCGTACGATGGCCAGTACGCCAATAAAGCCAACCAACACGGCAAGCCAGCGCCGAATGCCAACCGTTTCTCCAAGAAACAGCGCTGCGGCTGCTGTGGTGGCAAGGGGAATAGCCTGCAAAACGGCATAGACATTGGCTAGAGGCATATATTTGAGCGCCACAAGGCAGCCGATTGCCGAGAATGTCTCACACACGCCGCGTAGCAGCAAAATCGGATCTGCGAATTGATGCATATAGCGCAGCTGGCGCAGGAAAGCGCAGAAAATCAGCACAAGAATGGTGGCGAAAATACCCCTGAAAAAGAGCATTTGACCGGTCGTCAGGCTGTCGCCCACAAGCTTGTTGAAGGTATCGTTTGTGCCGAAGCAAAAGACCGAAACCTGCATGACGAGGATGCCATAGAGGTTGCCCCTATCGTCGCGCTGAGGTGCCCCTTTGGTGCTGCTGACAGCACCACTTTTCTGACCAATTGCCATGTGTGAGACTTTCGTGATGAAAACCGGCATGAAGGGCGCTGAAGAGAGCCCTTGAAGCTTCTAGCCACCGGTTACTGACATGTGCCTGCCAATAGAGGGGCGATTGTTTAGTCTGTCAATAACAAAATCATGGCCCTTTGGCTTTCGCTCAATGGCATGATGGATTGCGTTGATAATCCCCGCATTGCTTTCAGAAGCCCTCAACGGAGCGCACAGGTCGGCGGCATCGTCCTGACCAAGACACATGAAGAGGGTGCCCGTGCAGGTGATCCTCACGCGGTTGCAGCTCTCGCAGAAATTATGGCTCAGCGGGGTGATAAAGCCAATGCGGCCTCCGGTCTCGCCAACAGTCACATAGCTTGCCGGTCCTCCGGTTTTGTGCGGCGAGGGCGATAGGGTCCAGCGCTGCGAAAGATCCTGTTTAACTTTGGAAAGCGGCAGATATTGATCGGTTCTATTCTGATCGATTTCGCCCATCGGCATGGTTTCTATAAAGGTGATGTCCATATTGCGCTCATGGCAAAAGTGGATCATGTCGTCAAATTCATCATCATTGACCCCTTTTAGGGCGACGACATTGAGCTTGATCTTGATGCCTTCAGCCAGAGCGGCGTCAATACCGTCCATGACTTGCTGAAATCGGCCCCAGCGGGTAATGGCGCGAAAGCGGTCTTCTCTGAGACTATCAAGGGATACATTGATCCTGCGAACGCCAGCGGCCGCTAGATCCTTGGCAAAACGAGAAAGCTGGGAGGCGTTAGTCGTCAGGGTCAGTTCTTCAAGTGCGCCAGTTTCCAGATGACGCGACAGGGACGAGACAAGCGTCATGATGCCCTTGCGCACAAGAGGTTCGCCGCCTGTGAGCCGCAGCCGCTTGACGCCATGGTCTATGAAAACGGTGCTGAGCCGATCCAGCTCTTCCAATGTCAGGATTTCGGCCTTGGGCAGAAAATGCATATTCTCGGCCATGCAATAGACGCATCGAAAATCGCAACGGTCCGTAACGGACAGGCGCAGATAGGTAATTGTCCGGCCAAAGGGGTCGATCAACGGGGCTCCTGTCTGTCCCTCAGCGTCACTAAAGCGCATTGGCTCTTCCTTGCATTTAATTATGACTTGTCTCATCATGAATTGAGAAAACCGGATGTTGATACAACCCGCCCTTACAAGTCAATCGCAGAAACCATCAATTGCCAATCTTCAAAGCGCGTTTCACAAACAAGTGACGATGGACAGGCCCGGTCTTGCCCCGCACTGGCTTATTGCGCATGCTCTGATTGAACGAAATAAAAGGAACGCCACCATGACAAAGGCCTGGCCTACGGAAATCCGCCTGAAGAAGGACAAAAAAAGCCTGATAGTGGCTTTCGATGACGAAAGTGCCTACGAGTTTTCGGCTGAATTCCTGCGGGTAACATCGCCAAGCGCTGAAGTGCAGGGCCATCACCCTTCGCAGAAAAAGACCATTGGCGGCAAGCGCGATGTTGAAATCATGAAGGTTGAACCTGTTGGAAATTATGCTGTGCGGCTGTTTTTTACCGATTTGCATGATTCTGGCTATTTCACTTGGGATTACTTCAAGGAATCAGGAGAAGCGATGGACGCGATCTGGGCCGAGTATCTGCAAGCGCTTGAAGCACAAGGGCTTGATCGCGGCTAGCAAAAGAGGAGTATCTCTTGCCTCTAGGAATGCTGCATAACAAACAACAAGTACCCTAAACAAAAAGCCGGCCCTTTAAAGGACCGGCTTTGAAATGTTTCAACCAAAAGGCATTATTGCCTGTATTACTGGTTTGCCTGAATGACATGCACCTTGGCGCCGACTTTAACGCGCTCATAAAGGTCAATCACATCTTCGTTGGCAAGTCGGATGCAGCCAGACGAAACGGCCTGCCCGATGCTCCATGGTTCGTTAGACCCGTGAATACGGTAAATCGTGGAGCCGATATACATGGCGCGCGCACCCAGAGGGTTGTTCGGGCCGCCTTTCATGTGAGCGGGCAGGTTCGGAACACGCTTGCGCATTGCAGGAGGAGGGGTCCAGCCTGGCCACTCAGCCTTGCGGCTCACGCGGTGGGTACCAGTCCACTGGAAGCCCGGGCGACCAACGCCGATTCCGTATTTCATGGCTTTGCCGTTGCCCATGATATAATAGAGGCGACGTTCTTTGGTATTGATGACAATGGTTCCTTCAGCCGATTTGGCAAAAGGGCCTGAATATTTGACGGTCTTGCGCTTGATGGGAGACTTGCCGCCATGGGCATAGCCATTGACGTCTTTCCAAGTCTGCGATTCCATGTCGAAATATTTGGAAGCGTTAGCACTTGTGACGGCTACAGCGAGGCCGAACAGAAGACTAGCACCAAGAGTGATCAGTTTTCTCATTATTTTGTCCCGAATTTAAAATGCCAAGCTTCGCGTCAACAGCCAATTAAACTGCCCCGGCTGAGCAAAGCCAAACGAAATTGTTGCCAAGAAAGCGTTACGGCTATTTTCTAAATATGAAGTGACCACGCAAGACTTTTTGAATTTGTTGCTATCACAATTTTGTTTATTTTTTAAAAGCACGCCCTTCTTGTGGTGCTTTTGCAACAGTTCAAGAGGTCTCCGGTGCCAAAAGGTGTTCTTTCTTGCGATAGTCATTTCCCTTTAGTGTATCAAACGAAGAGCGGGGTAATGATGTATATCAGAAGTGGAAAATTGATTGATTCGTCGGGGAAAGCCCCCGTATCCGCTCGCTGTGATTCAAGGGATCAAATCAAACCTTTAGCCTTTAGAGTTACCTGGGTGGCCTCGTTCAAGTCATAACTTGATAACTCCTCGGGCGTTACCCAGGCGATGGCTTCAAATTCTTCGTTGAATGCGACATCCCGGTTGGTCGCGTGGCAATCAAATATCAGATAGATCATGTAGATCTCTTCGGTTGAGCCGTCAGGATAGGTTTTTACGCGCGTATTATCGCGGAAGGTCCATGGTTTGACGCTGTCTATTGTGAGAGCCTCGCCCAGTTCTTCGCGAATCTCCCGGCGCAGGCCTTCCTCGATTGTTTCTCCCTCTTCCAATCCTCCACCCGAAAGAGCCCATTGGCCGGGAAAGACTCCGCGATGAGACGGCATCTTACAGAGCAAATAGGCGCCATCATTTTCGATGAGTGGGCATAGAATGGTTCTCTTGCGCATGGCGATAATCCTTTCACTAAATGTCACTGGGAAGAGGAAAAAGGAACGGGCCCGACCATGATAGGCCGGACCCGCGTGATTTGATAGTGTCAACTGACAGGGTAACGACAGCTCTACTTACAGATCGAGCTCTGCAAAGAAGTCATTGCCCTTGTCATCGACCACGATGAAGGCCGGGAAGTCTTCCACTTCAATGCGCCAGACAGCTTCCATGCCGAGTTCAGGATATTCGATGCATTCAACTTTCTTGATGCAGTCCTTAGCCAAGCGTGCAGCCGGTCCGCCAATGGAACCAAGATAGAAGCCACCATGTTCTTTACATGCGTTGGTGACAGCCTTGGAACGGTTGCCTTTTGCCAACATGATCATCGAGCCGCCGAAGGACTGGAATTGATCAACGAAGCTGTCCATACGGCCAGCCGTGGTTGGGCCGAAGGAACCGGAGGCATAGTTGGACGGGGTCTTGGCCGGGCCTGCATAATAAACCGGATGGTTTTTCAGATATTCAGGCATCGGCTCGCCAGCTTCAAGGCGTGCGCGGATCTTGGCATGAGCAAGGTCTCGGGCGACAATGAGCGGCCCACTAAGGCTGAGGCGGGTCTTGACCGGATATTTGGTCAGAACAGCCAACTGCTCTGCCATTGGCTGGTTGAGGTCAACCTTGACGACTTCGCCACCCAAAGCTTCCTCATCAACTTCTGGCAGATACTGTGCCGGATTGGTTTCCAGCTCTTCGATGAAGATGCCGTCTTTGGTGATCTTGCCTTTGCACTGGCGGTCAGCCGAGCAGGAAACGCCGATGGAAATCGGCAGGGATGCACCATGGCGAGGCAAGCGGATGACACGCACGTCATGGCAGAAATATTTGCCGCCGAACTGTGCGCCGATGCCGGTGCCGCGTGCGAGCTTCAGGATTTCTTCTTCCATTTCCAGATCGCGGAAGGCGTTTGCCATCTCGGATCCTTCGGTCGGAAGCTCATCATAATAGTGAGCAGAAGCGAGCTTGGTGGTTTTCAGGTTCAGCTCTGCAGACAGGCCGCCGATGGTGATGGCCAGATGGTATGGCGGGCAGGCAGCCGTGCCGAGCGTCTTGATCTTTTCTTCAAGGAAGGCAAGCAGACGATCTTTGGTCAGCAGGGAGGGGGTTCCCTGATACAGGAAGGTCTTGTTGGCCGAGCCGCCACCTTTCGCCATGAACAGGAATTTGTAGGCGTCTTCCCCTTCAGAGAAGATGTCGATCTGTGCTGGCAGGTTGTTGGCCGTGTTCTTTTCTTCGAACATGGTCAGCGGTGCAAGCTGGCTGTAGCGCAGGTTCTTCTTGTCGTAGGCGTCGAACACGCCCTGGCTCAGTGCGCCTTCTTCATCGCCTTCCACCCAGACATTCTTGCCTTTCTTGCCGACAACGATGCCTGTACCTGTGTCCTGACACATTGGCAAAACGCCCGCGGAAGAAATGCAGGCATTCTTGAGCAGGTCAAGCGCAACGAATTTGTCATTCTGGGTTGCTTCGTCATCTTCCAGAATCTTCTGCAATTGTGCCAGGTGATCCGGGCGCAGCAGATGGGCGATATCGATGAATGCCGTTTCGCTTAGAAGGCGGATGCCTTCTTCTTGGACCACAAGGACGTCCTTGCCCTTGAAAGACTCAACCGAAACATAGTCGGAGGTCAGTTTGCGATAAGTGGTTTCATCCTTTCCCATAGGAAAGAGCTTATATGCTTTAGTGCTCATTTTCGGTCCTTGTTTGCAGTTCCGATAACGGGTGGCCCACCCGCTTCCAAAATATGGATGTCTGATTGCATCAATTGGGAGAGCTGTCTTTGATCGGTGTCACCCTGATGCAAAGGAAATTCCGCAAATCAATGAGTGCAGGGCTTGAGGGCAAATTTCAAGTCCTTCTTATGGCAAATCCTGCGTCAAATTTTGTGCAGATCTTTCCACACAAGACCGTGTCCGACCTGTGGCAAATTGTTTTCTTGAAAAATTCGAATATAAGAAATAAATAATATACTAGATTTCCATGACGCGGATTCCCAACCGGTCCAAATCGCATTTTATGATCATTTCCAATTTAATCAGTGAGGAAAGAGAATGGCCAAGCAAACAGATTACGTCAGCACGCTCTTCAATAACGCAGACGACCCCAACAAAATCACGGTGGCTTATACCATGGGCGTGCAGGCCCTTGCTCAAGGTCATAGCGCTACCATCATGCTGATGGTGGATGCCGTGCATCTGGCCAAGAAGGGGGCTCTTGAAGGCATCGATATCGGTGCGCCGTTCCAGCCAGCACAGCCCCTGCAGGAAGCGTTTCTCAAAGAGGGTGGGCAAATTCTGGTCTGCAAGGCCTGTATGGTTCACAACGGCGTCTCCGAGGATGAGATCGACGAACGCATGCAGGTAATAACGGCAGAAGAAGTGGTTCCCATGCTGATGGGTGCAAAGGGAAGCCTGCAGCTCACTTGATGCAACCATCGCAATAATTTTGACTGTCTTTTAAAGAAGGCCATCTCCCTTGAGATGGCCTTTATCTGTTTAGTCAGCACCGCAATTGGGAGTTCAGACACTTGACGTTACGCTCATCAACCACAAATGTAGGACAGGGACCGCACTCTTTTGACTGGACCGCCTGAATGGGTCGAAAGACAACCAACTGGCCTCACTTCTTGAAGCCATTTTACAATCATGTCCAATATTAAGGACGGGAGAGAATTATGAGCAATGTGCGCGTGGAAACCGATTCATTTGGCCCACTCGAAGTCCCTTCAGATAAATATTATGGAGCGCAAACCGCGCGTTCCCTGATCAACTTTCCGATCGGCGAAGAAACCATGCCAGCGCCCATCGTGCGCGCTCTTGGTATTATCAAGCTTTCGGCAGCTCGAGCCAATCTCGCACTCGACAACATGGAACCCAAAATAGGGAGCGCCATCATCAGTGCCGCTGAAGAAGTGGCCGAGGGCAAATTGAACGATCACTTCCCGCTGTCCGTATGGCAAACAGGCTCGGGCACTCAATCCAACATGAATGCCAATGAAGTGATCTCCAACCGCGCCATTGAAATTCTGGGTGGAGAACTGGGCTCGAAAACGCCTGTACATCCCAACGACCACTGCAACCGAAGCCAATCATCCAACGATACGTTCCCCACGGCGATGCATATTGCGACCGCTGAGGAAATCAGCAACAGCCTGATACCGGCTCTGGAAAAGCTCCACGCAGCATTGGCCGAGAAATCCGATGCCTTCAAGGACATTATCAAAATTGGGCGAACCCATTTGCAAGACGCAACGCCCCTTACGCTCGGGCAGGAATTCTCCGGCTATTCGGCGATGGTGGAAAATGGCATTCGCCGGGTTTCCAGCGCCTTGCCAGCGCTTTACGCTCTCGCCCAAGGGGGCACAGCCGTTGGCACTGGGCTGAATGCCAAAATTGGTTTTGCGGAGAAGTTTGCAGAAGAAGTCGCTAATTTTACCGGGCTTCCCTTTGTCACCGCACCAAACAAGTTTGAAGCATTGGCCACCCATGACGCCATGGTGGAAGCTCACGCCATGCTGAACACGCTCGCTGCCAGCCTGTTCAAGATTGCGAGTGATATTCGACTGCTTGGTTCTGGTCCAAGGTCAGGTCTGGGCGAGATATCCCTGCCGGAAAATGAGCCGGGGTCATCCATCATGCCAGGCAAAGTCAACCCGACCCAGTGTGAGGCTATGACCATGGTTTGTACTCAGGTGATGGGGAACAACGCCGCCGTCGCAATGGCTGGCTCGCAGGGGCATTTTGAGCTAAACGTTTTCAAACCGATCATCGCCTACAACACAATCCAGTCGATCCGGTTGCTTGCCGACGCGGCCCATAGTTTCACTGACAAATGTGTGGTCGGGATCACTGCGAATGAAGACCAGATCGGCGCTTTAATGCAGCGGTCCTTGATGCTTGTAACTGCACTTGCCCCCCATATCGGCTATGATAACGCCACCAAGATCGCCAAAACGGCGCATAAGAATGGCACGACCCTCAAGGAGGAGGCTGTGAATCTGGGCTTTGTTTCAGAAGACGATTATGACAAATGGGTGCGTCCTGAAAAGATGATCGCACCGCAATAAGTGCGTTAAGAGCCCTAAAGGCATGTGGAAACTCGTCTCCGTTTCCTCTGCAATATGCTGAAAAATCAATCAAACTCCCGATATTTGTGCAGTCGGTCGCTGAACCGACTGCTTTTATCGGGAGGAGTTGGCCGGGCTTGGCCCTAATTGGATATTTTATGTCATTTTTGCTCGACCAGATCGAAACTCTCATGATAGCGTTTTGAAAAGAGACCTATTCAGAAAACGGCCAATCCATGAAAATGCGCCGTAACCTCGATTTGGAACCAGCCAAATGGCTCGAATAGAAAGACGAACCACAACCAGCATTGTGGCTGACGAACTCAGAAACCGCATACTTAATGGCGACATCAAAGAGGGTGCCCAGGTCCGACAGGAAGCTGTGGCGCATGAATTGGGTGTCAGCCGTATTCCCGTGCGCGAAGCACTCAGGCTGCTTGAGGCCGAAGGGCTTATAACGCTTGTCTCCCACAAGGGAGCTGAGGTGACGCGGCTTGAACCTTCCGAGATTGAGGAATTGTTTGAGATCAGAACCATGCTTGAAGTGTGGCTGTTCGAGCATTCGATCCCCGCGATCACCCAGGAAGACTTTGCCGAGGCGCAAGAGGCACTTGATGCCATGCGTCATGCGCCTGTCAAGGAGTGGGGGCCGCTCAATTGGCAGTTTCACAGTTCCCTTTACAGGGCCGCCAACAAGCCCACCACGCTCAAGCTTCTTAAGCGCGTGCATGACAATGCTGATCGATATGTACGCCTTCAGCTAACGCTCTCAAAGGATGCTCAGGAGCGGGCGCATCAACAGCACCAAGCTATGATAGATGCTGCCCACATGAAAGACACCTATCTTGCTGGCCGATTGTTGTCCGATCACATAAACAATGTGAAGGGACAGATCATTGCCACGGTTGCGGCTATGCGGGAGTAGGAGAAGGCGATCCGGTCAACCAGACGCTCTTAATGAGACAAGTCCCGCAAAGCCTGCGGGATTTGGGAAAAGGCGTCCAGCACCAGATCTGCTCCCAGCTCGTCTGACGGGATTGCCGTGTAGCCATAGCGCATGACTATGACAGGGATTCCTGCCGCGCGCGCTGATTCCACATCTGCCATGCTATCACCAATCAGGATGGATTCCTCGGTAATGCCTCCAGCGCGGTTGATGGCAGAAAAAATGTGATCGGGATGCGGTTTCTTGTTGGGCACGGTGTCAGAGCCACAAATGGAACTGAAATAGTGGGAAACTCCGATCTGTTCCAGCAGATCCAAAGACAGATTTTCGGTTTTGTTGGTGCACACGCTCATGCGTATGCCATTGCTCTTGAAGTCTTCCAGCACAGTGTCAACGCCGGGAAAAAGGGTGCTGTTCTTGCAGATATTCTCGCTGTAATGGGCAAGGAACTGTGCATGCGCCAAATCCAGAGCGTCCTCTGAGAGCGTCTTTCCATAATGGGCAAAGCTGCGTTCGATGGTAATCCTTGCGCCAAAACCAACGGTGTTCCTTACCTTTTGAACAGAGAAGGGCGCCAGATTATGCTGGGAAAGAACATGATTGAGGGCTCCCGTGAGATCAGGAGCCGTGTCGACAAGTGTCCCATCGAGATCAAACAAAACGCAGGAAAAACGGCTATCAGTCATTATCTATCTTTCGTACAACAGGTTGACGTCGGCGGCCGGATATTCCGCCTTAATTTCAAGTGACATATTGGATCTGTCGGATCGAATCAAATAGTCAAAAAATGCGAGCGAGACTAGAATAGACTTCAAATCCCTTCCATGACATAGCTGCAAGCCCCTTTGGGGCACTTGGCGTGATGCTGGCGGCATGATATGAGCGGGGCAGGGTAAAATATTCATTGGGCAGGGCCACTTGCTCAACTACCCCGGGTGGAGCCAAGCCGCTGTTTGGGAGATTTATGGCAGTGGGCCCGATTACCTTAGAGATAAGACAGTAAAATCATGAGTGAACAGCTGAAAAGACAGGCAGCGGCTGCTGCATTGGAATTTGTTGAAGATGGCATGAAGCTTGGTATCGGTACCGGCTCGACCGCTCTTCACTTTGTTGAGCTTTTGGGGGAGAAAGTGGCTGCCGGTATGAAAATCATCGGAGTGCCCACATCTGAACGCACCGCTGAATTGTGCAAGAAAAACGGCGTACCACTCACCACGCTGGAAGAAACCCCGCAGCTAGATCTTACGGTTGATGGCGCCGATGAAATCGACCCGAAGATGCGCCTCATCAAAGGCGGCGGCGGAGCTCTCCTGCGTGAGAAGATCGTTGCTTCGGCTTCCAAAAACATGATCGTCATCGCCGACAAAACCAAGATTGTCGATGCGCTTGGCGTCTTTCCGCTGCCTATCGAAGTCATGCCATTCGGGCTTGGTTCTACCATGATTGCGCTGGAAGATGTCTGTAAGCGGTTTGGCATGCAGGGCTCACTGACCCAGCGGAAAGCCGCAGACGGCACGAATTTCGTCACAGATGGTCAGCATTTCATTATTGATGCAACATTTGGCCGTATTTCCGATGTAGAGGGACTGGACACGGCATTGCGTGCGATCCCGGGTGTGGTAGAAACCGGATTGTTCGTTGGTATAGCCTCTAAAGCAGTTGTTGCTGGCGAAGACGGTGTGTCGATCATAGACCCCGTTAGTTAAAGCACACGAATTTGATTATCATAGGATTTTCGCAAAAGGACTGAAACATGAAAAAAACTGCCCTTGCTACCATGCTCTCTGCTGCTGTGATTTGCGCAGGCATGTCTGCTTCGGCTTTCGCCCAGGATGCCAACGCGCAGGCTGAAAGCACAACGGAACAGTCAACACAGGTGGTTGATACCCATATGCAGGCCGCAATCGACGTCGTCGAACAGACCGGTACAGTTCCTCCGTTCGAAGACACCCTGAAGCAAATCGTGCTGAATTCCAAACGTTGGCTGATCCGCGAAAATCCGTCTGCTGAAAAGGACGTCATTGCAACGGTCGACGAGATTTCCAAGCAGTATGAAGATCAACGCCCTCAATTGGTGCGGTCCATCGCTGTTGCATGGACACGTTATTTGAAAGAAGACGAACTGAATGAAGTTCTGGCCTTCTTTAAAACGCCAGCTGGACAGAAATTTGCGAACTATCAGCCACGTATTCTCGGTGAATCCGTACGCGGTGTTCAGGAATTTTCGGCAATCCTGACGAATATTATCGTCAAATCTGCCAAGGAAGAACTGAACAAGAAAGGCTATAAATTCTCCGAATAGGATGTTCGGAAATTCGGCCCTTGAAATCAAAAGGTGCAAATCCGTTGGGTTTGCGCCTTTTTTGTTTTCTCTCGCATCGCGAGGGGACGGCGATGGCATCACGCATGATCAACATTTTTTTGATGCGGTGAAATGCGAATTATTTTCAAATTCACTCTTTCAATCTTGGCGTGTCTGCTTATCTTCAAAACCAGATGACTATATCGCACCGGGTAGAGAAAAGCTGCCACCCATATCCGCACCAAACGCGCAGGGTGGCCATTTTGTTATGAGGCATGGAAATGAGTGAATTTGATTATGATCTGTTTGTGATTGGGGCGGGCTCCGGTGGCGTACGTGCCGCCCGTATGGCTGCTACCTATGGTGCGAAGGTTGCGGTCGCCGAGGAATATCGGGTCGGCGGCACGTGCGTTATTCGGGGGTGTGTTCCCAAAAAACTGATGGTTTATGCGTCCAAATTCGCTCATGAATTTGAAGATGCCGCAGGCTTTGGCTGGACCGTTGGGGAAACATCCTTCGACTGGAAAACGCTCATCGAGCGCAAGGATGCCGAGATCACGCGCCTCAATGGTCTCTATATCAAGAATCTTGAGCGCCATGATGTGGAAGTTATCCAGTCACGTGCAGAAATTCAGGCTCCGCACCGCATTTGGCTGGCTGGTGAAGAACGTCACGTGACGGCCAAATATATTCTGGTTGCAACAGGTGGTCGCCCGAATATGCCGATGGATCTTTCTGGCGTGGAAAATCTCATCACCTCCAATGAGGTGTTCAATCTTGATAAAATGCCCGAGCGGGTTGTTGTTGTCGGTGCGGGCTATATCGCGCTTGAATTTGCCGGTATTTTTAATGGTCTCGGCGCCGAGACAACTGTACTTTACCGTGGCGAGGAAATCTTGCGCGGCTTTGATGATGACGTCCGCGCGACCTTGCATGAAGAAATGGAAAATCGCGGCGTTCAAATTCTGACACATGACAATCTCGCTTCTGTCGAGCGCCATGATGAAGGCCTGACGGTAACAACAACCTCCGGCCGAACCCTTCAGGCCGATCAGGTTCTTTGCGCCATCGGGCGTTCGCCTTATACCACCGGCCTTGGTCTTGAAACTGTCGGCGTAGACCTTGCCAGCAACGGTGCGGTCAAGGTTGACGAGTATAACCGGACCAACATTGATCACATCTTCGCAGTGGGGGATGTGACCGATCGGGTCAATCTCACGCCGGTGGCCATTCGCGAGGGTGCCGCTTTGGCCGAGACCCTCTTTAATGACAATCCAACCACCACGGACTACGACAATATCGCAACGGCGGTCTTCACTCAGCCAGAAATTGGCACGGTCGGTCTGACAGAAGCCGAAGCCGTGAAGGTCTATGGCAATCTGGATGTCTATGTAGCCAAATTCCGGCCCATGAAAAACACTCTTGCTGGCAATGATGAGAAAATGCTCATGAAGGTCATTGTCGCGGCCGATAGTGATAAGGTGGTTGGCTGTCACATACTTGGGCCGGATGCTGGTGAGATGTCCCAATTGCTCGGTATTGCCATCAAGATGGGCGCCACCAAGGCGGACTTCGATGCAACCGTTGCTGTCCATCCGACAGCTGCGGAAGAGCTGGTCACCATGAAAGAGCCGACCCGCCGCCTACGCAAATAAAGTGGCCAGCGGTGAGATGGGAAACGATAAGAAAGCGAAAGGCGCAAGTCAGGGGGAACAAGCTCTGGATGCGTTGCCGCTTTCGATAAGACCCATCTTGCCCCACGATGTCGAGGCCGCCACCCTGTGCGGCCTTGAAGCCTGGCAGAGCACCATAAGGGTGTGTCTGGAGGCTTTCTCCCACGATCAGTTTATAGCATTGCAAGAAGCCTTCCGGCTCTACCTCTGTTCTTTTGCTTCCGGTGCTGTGGAGGCCGGGGAGCGAATCATCGTCGCAGAGTTGGACGGCGCGGTCCTCGGGTTTTGTGGCTATGATAACCACAAGGGCTATCTTTCAGATCTCTGGGTGTCACCTGTCTGGCAGGGTAAAGGGGTTGCGCAGGCACTTATGGATGAGGCGCGCAGCACGATGCTAGACCAAGGGCGCCGCTTTCTCACATTGGAAGTCCTCGCCCAAAATCATCGCGCCTTTGCCTTCTACAAAAAACAGGGCTTTGTTGAAACAAAACGGCGCGTGAAATATGATCCTGTCTTGAAAAGAAGACTCATGAAAATATGGATGATGCAGAGGCTGTGACTGGCGCTATGCCGCTGGGGAGCCGCCAATCCTGCTTCATTGTCCGCAATCTGGAAGAAAATCGTGACTTTGCAAGATGTCCTCGACAACCCCGAAGAATGGGTGGCCTATTTCGGCTATGGCTCTCTCGTCAATGACAAAACAAGAAATGCTGAAAGCTTCGGCGTTGCTGTAAGGCTGAAGGGCTATAAGCGCCACTGGTCCGTCTGGGAAGCAAGCCCGGAACGCAAGGCTCTCGGGCTGCACGGGGCCGTGGCCCTATCTGTGACGCCTTGTGCGGACGCCTATTGCGACGGGTTGCTTGTCTTTGATCGCAAAGAGCATCTCCCGCAGGTGGATCTGCGTGAAGCGCACTATACCCGCGTCCGGATCAAGACATATGATATGCAGAGTGAACTGGCTCTGACCGATCTCGTCGATTATTACATCTATGTTGGCCAACCGGCGCTGACCAATGCATCCGATCCGAAATTCCCGATTTTGCAGTCCTACATCGATGCCGTGATGCAAGGCTTTTTCGATAAATTCGGCGAGGCAGGTATTAAAAGATTCGTTGAAGAAACCGAGGGCTGGCATATTCCGGTTCTTGCAGACCGCCATCGTCCTATCTATCCGCGCAGTGTAACATTGCAACCCGAGGAAGAAGCGATGATTGATCGCTATGTGTCTATCAGTGGTGCGCCAATGGTCGGCATGGAGCAGATTGTCTGACTGGAAAGGGATGCGGCTCTGTCTCTAATCGAGTAATCCGGATTTTGAGGCACTGAACTTGCACAGAAAGCGTATCGTGACTTGGCGTGGCTGGAAAGGTACGTTAAAAGCTGTTTCTAAATCGGGCTTTGAAAGCTCTTTGACGATATGCACCCTTTGACGCAATTGCTTTGGTCTGGGCCAGTTTTCCAGCCGAGCGGCATTTGCCGGAAAAGAAAGGTAAAAGCCAGTGACGATCATCGATTCCATCCGCAAGAGCGTGGTTCCCATTCACCCTGAGGGGCACAAGTTCATTGCGATCTTCGCCGTGGCAACGGTCATTCTTGGATGGTTCGTGTCTGCCTTGTTCTGGATCGGCCTGTTTTTGACCCTCTGGTGCTGCTATTTCTTCCGCGATCCTGCGCGTGTGACGCCTCTCAAAAAGGGGCTCGTCATTTCCCCGGCAGATGGCATTGTTTCCGGAGTTGGCCTTGCCACACCTCCCAAGGAATTGGGGTTGAGCAACGAGCCGATGATGCGTGTTTCCGTTTTCATGAATGTGTTCAATGTCCATGTGAACCGGGCTCCCATCAAGGGCAAGGTCATGAAGGTGGCTTACAAGCCGGGCAAGTTTCTCAATGCAGAACTCGACAAGGCCAGCGAAGACAACGAGCGTAACAGCTTGATTCTTGATACGGAATATGGTCCGGTCGGAGTGACCCAGATTGCAGGGCTTGTGGCACGTCGTATTGTTTGCTGGTCCGAGGAGGGCGAAAACCTGCCTACAGGAGAACGCTTCGGTCTTATCCGTTTTGGCAGCCGCGTGGATGTTTATTTGCCTTCTCACATCGTGCCGATTGTTGTGGAAGGGCAAACAATGATTGCCGGTGAAACCATTCTCGCCAATATGGAAGGCGTGCAAGAGAGCATCGGCGCCCATAGAGAGCAATAAGGCTCGCAGACTGAATTTCTAACACGGCATGACGCTCAACAAGCCAAAGAGCAAGGTGCTCACAACAAGAGGCATAACGCGAGAAGCTAATGGCAGACGATCAAGATCACGGCATCAACAATCCGTTTCAAGCGTTTGATCCGGATGAAAATCGGCCTAAACAGGGCTTCAAGGCCGTTCCTTTTCGCTTGATCGCTCCTAACCTTGTTACCCTTATGGCGCTATGCGCGGGCCTGACGGGTATTCGCATGGCAATTGACGGGCGCTTTGAAACCGCGCTGGTGTCAATTGCGGCCGCAGCCTTTCTTGATGGTATCGATGGGCGCGTGGCTCGCATGCTCAAGGGGCAGTCCCGCTTCGGTGCCGAGTTGGATTCTCTGACAGATTTCGTCAATTTCGGTGTCGCACCGGCTCTCATCCTGCATGTTTGGATCCTTCATGCATTCCAGTCCATCGGCTGGATCGGATCTTTGCTGTTTGCCATAGCCATGGTTTTAAGGCTTGCGCGTTTCAACGTCGCTCTGGATGACAAAAACCAGCCTGCTTGGAAGAAGAATTTCTTCGTTGGCGTGCCTGCTCCAGCCGGCGCACTTTGTGTTCTAGCCCCGATTTATCTGGAACTGTCCGGCTTGCCGCACTCCGATCTTGCGGCGCCTATTGTGCTTGTCTATACACTTTTCATTGCCATGCTGGTTGTCTCGACGGTGCCAAGCTATTCAGGCAAAACCGTCGGCCTGCGCATTCCTCGTGCCAATGTGTTGCCGCTCATCCTTGGCGTAGTGGCGTTTGTTGCCATCCTCTTTTCCTATCCGTGGATGACCATGACGGTGCTCGTTCTGATCTATCTGGCTTCGATTCCGTTTGCCCGTCGCGCTTGGTATCGCCATGACAGACAGATGCCGGAAGACAATCCGATCACGGACGGTATGGTCGCAGACGCAGATGACATGGATGACGACGACGACTGACCCTCAGTCCCGCAAGTCTTGAGAAATTCTGGAACTAAAAAAGGCGCTTGCCCGCCTGGATAAAGCTGGGAAAGCGCCAGTTACTTTCTATCGCCTCGGCCTAATGAGGCGCACTAATAGTGCGGCTAAAGCTCTTCGGCAACCGTCAGAAGCTTCTGAACAATCGTCATTGAGGCCGACGGGTCATCCTTTAGCTTTTGTGCTGCTGTTTCCCGCAGGTTCAACAAAGCGGTCTCTACGCTGAGCGGCAGAGACGTTGCGTTGGCCCCATGACTTGGGTCTTCTTGCTTTGCGCGTGCAGCCAATGCCTTAAGCTTTTCGATGATGCGATTGGCCTCGGCTCGATGTTCATCAAGAAAAGCCAGCCCTTCTGGTGTGATGGCGTACCGCTTTTTGTTGCCATCACTCTCAACCGCGCAATAGCCGGCTTCTTCAAGATAGGTGAGGGTAGGGTATATAACCCCCGGGCTTGGCGCATAGAAGCTGTCGGTGAGTGCTTCCACTTCCTTGATGATGTCATAGCCATGGCGTGGCTCATGTTCGATAAGGGCCAGAGCCAACAGGCGAATGTCGCCATGGTTCAGGAAACGGCCACGACGTCGACCGCCCCCACCATTGCCAAAGCCTCGACCGCCAGAGTGACCACCACGGCCAGCCCCACGACCGCCCATGAAGCCGCCACGACCGGATGGATCTCCGGAAGCTGCAAAGCCCTCGGGCCAACCATCGGTTCCGCGTCCCTTGCGTCCTCTTCCGCGCTGCATCATGGCTTGTTCTGGAAATTGGCGACCATGAGGCCCACTGGCGTCGCAATCTCTGCGCCGTCCCTGTCTGCGACCTGAGGGAGAAAATTCTTCTGTAATCATTTTAATTCTCCTTTTTAGATATAACTAAGATATATCTTATATAGGCGAGCGATTGGGTTTCATCAAGATATATCTAAAATATATTTTAAAAGAAAACCCACCGGCTGAATTGCCGATGGGTTTTGTCATGTTCTAGTGCCTTGGCTTGGTCGTCTCTGTCCGACTATTCCGCAGCCTGTGGTGCCTGATGGGCTTTGCGTTTGAAGCCAAACAGGCGGCCTGTACGGCGCATCATCGGCTTCAGCGTAACTGTCGGGAAGGCAAGCAGTACCGGTATCAGGATCAGCGTCAGGATGGTCGAGAAACCCAAACCGGCGATAACCGCCGTTGAGAGCTGGATCCACCATGCTGCTGTAATGGAGCCCACAGCAATCACACGATTGAAGAAGTCCAGATTGATCCCTGTCGCCATGGGAATAAGACCCGCAATCGTCGTAATGGTTGTCAGTAGGATAGGCCGAATACGCTGCGCCGCCGTCTTGATGACAGCCTCCACGACCTCGACCTTCTCGGACCGGAAGCGGTTATAGGTATCGATGAGAACAATCGCGTTGTTCACCACGATCCCTGCAAGCGCCATAACGCCCGTACCCGTCATGATGATCGAGAAGGTTTGTCCCGTCACGACGATGCCCAGAAGCACGCCGAAGATCGAGAAGACGACGGTCATCAGCGTAAGGGCGGTCTGATAGAAGCTGTTGAACTGGGTGATGAGGATCATCGCCATGATGAACAGTGCCGCGACCGCAGCTTTGGCAAGGAACTGGCCGGACTCTTTCTGGTCTTCATCCGCGCCGCGGAATTTGAAGGTCACGCCTTTGGGCCAATCCTGAGCCTTTATCCAATCATCGATCTCGCGAACTTTGGCGTCGACAGTCGTGCCATCGCTTTGGTCGACGGTTGCCTTGACGCTCATCGCGTAGAAGCCATCCTTACGCGTGATGGACGACACTTTCTGTCGGGCTTCCACCTTGACGAAGTTGCTGATGGGAACGAGCCCGTTGTTGGTTGGCAGTTTCAGCTCATCCAGATGATCCAGATTGCGCTGATCTCTGGGCAAGCGAACGCGAATATCCACTTCATCCTCGGAATCGTCCGGTCGATATTTGCCGATCATGACCCCGTTGGTGAGAAGCTGAACCATGGAGCCGACGGTCGCAATGGAGGCGTTATAACGTCCGGCTTGCTCGCGGTCGATCTTGAGTTCCCATTCGATGCCGGGCAGGGGGCGCCCGTCTTCGATGTCTACCAGATTGGTGATACCATCAACATGGTCACGCACAATGCCGGTAACCTTGGAGACCTGATCATAATTGTTCGAGGTGATTTCAAGGTTGATGTCCTTACCCGTCGGAGGACCTTCTTCGGTCTTGGCAACGGCTACCAGAATGCCCGGATATTTCTCGGTCCTATCGCGGATCTCGGTGAAAATCTCTTCCGCCGGTCTGCGACAGCAGAAGTCCGAGAGTTCCAATGCAAGAGACCCTATTGCGTCTGACGGGCGGCTACTGTCCGAGCTGAGGCTGTTGCCGCCGCTACTCGTGCCGGACGGCGCTGACGTGGCCACGACATCCTTGACGCCTTTGACCTGCAAAACCTCGTCCTCGACACTCTTGACGATGGCTCGGCTCTCCAGAGCGGACATGTTGCCGCGCGCCGAAACATAAACCATCGCATAGCGTGGTTCTTCGTTGACGAAGAGTTCGGCCTTGAACTCTTTGCCAAAGAATAGGAAGGGACTGATGATGGCAATCATGATGGCAATAACGCCAAGGATCGCGGCAATATTGCCCAGCGGATGCCGCACCAGCACATGCAGGAAACGGGCATAAACCCCGGTCATTCCCGTGACTTCCTTGGGGTTGAAATGGTGGCCACCAGACAGATGCTTGGCGTTTTCGATTTCTTCCTGAGACGCAGATGTCTTGCCGATGAAACCGCCGACTACCGGCAGGAACACCATGGCCGTCAACAACGCTGAAGACAAAACGATGATCACCATGATCGGTAGATAGCTCATGAACTCGCCGATTATGCCCGGCCATAGAAGCATGGGCAAAAAGGCGGCCAGCGTGGTTCCGGTTGAAGCTGCAATCGGCCAGAACATCAGTCGGGCAGCCCTGATATAGGCTTCCTGTCGCGACATACCCTCGGCCACCTTGCGGTCTGCATATTCCACAATCACGATTGCGCCATCAACGAGCATGCCCACTGTGAGTACGAGCCCATACATCACCATCGTGTTGAGCGTCATGTCGAGAAGCGACAGGATTAGAAAGCCCATCATGAAGGACGTCGGGATCGCGATGCCGATCATAAGGGCAGACCGGAACCCGAGTGCAGCCAGCACCAGCATCATCACAAGTGCGATGGCCGTCATGATGGAGGATTCCAGAGACCCCAAAGTCTCGTTGACTGGCTCCGCCTGATCGAGCAGGAAACTGACCTTGATGGCCGGGTTCCAGTCAGTGGTTACATCATGAACCACCTTGCGAACCGCATCATTATTTTCAATGATGTTTGTGCCGAGGCGTTTGGAAATCTCAACCGTAATCGCTGTCTTGCCATTCACCCGCGTAATGGTTGTCGGATCTTTGAATGTGCGCTTGATGGTGGCGATATCGCCCAGTGTTACCACACCCTCGCCATTTTGCTTGATGGGGATGGAGTAGACATCCTCGGCACTCTCGATGAGGCCGGGAACCTTCAAGTTGAAGCGTCCCTTACCGTTATCGAGAAAACCCGCTGGCACCAACTGGTTGTTGAGGGTTACCGCATTGATCAGCTCTGTCTGCGTAACATTATAGGATTCAAGGCGTAGCTGGTCGATCTCCACTTCCAGAAGCTCATCGCGGTTGCCCGATAGATTGGCTTCAAGAACAGAAGAAATCCCTTCAATCTCGTCCTTGAGCTGACGTGCATGCTGATAGAGCGTCCTTTCTGGAACCGCACCGGAAAGGGTCACATACAGGGTGGGCTGCTGCGACATGTTCATTTCAGAAATGGTCGGCTCATCTGCGTCCGTAGGCATTTCCGCCTTGGCCTGATCTACCTTGTCGCGGACATCCGCCAAAGCCGACTCCTTGTCAAAGTCGACGGTAAATTCCAGCAGAACCCCGCCATGTCCTTCGGAGGCAAAGCTGGTCATTTCCTTGAGGCCATCAAGGCTTTGCAGCTTGTTTTCCATCGGCTTGATAAGAAGCCTCACGGAATCTTCCGGCGAGATGCCTTGCTGCGTAACCGAGATATAGAAAATTGGGATATCGATGTCCGGGTTGGCTTCCTTTGGCACATTGATGTAGCTGATGATGCCGCCGAACAGAAGAACGACCATGAGGGTCATGACGACCCGCCTGGCGCGCAGAATGGTTTCAAGAGCGTTATGCATCCCTGCTACTCCCCTGAAGCGTCTGCTGTGGTCAGCTTGTCTGCTGGAACTGCGATCACCGGTTGCCCGGATTTGACATATTCCTGACCAACGGTAATCAGATCCACTTTCTCGGGCAGACCTGTGACCCATATTCCCGTTTCATCGTTGGAAATGATATGAACAGGGGTGAATTGCGCTTTGCTATCAATTACCTGCATAGCGCCCACAATACCTTCATCCGAAAGGGTCAGGTAAGCCGGGCTCATCAGATGGGCCTTGATGGGCGGCAGTTTGAGGTTGGCAACAGCCGTTACCCCGTCTCGCAATTGACGATCCGGATTGGGGATCTCGATCTCGACAAGGAAGGTGCGGGTTTCCACATCAGACGCGGCGCTTACAAAGCGAACGCTCCCATCAGTCTTCTCGCCGGTAACGAGCGTAACCTCCGCCTTGTTTCCAACTTTGACCGCAGCGATGTCTCGTTCCGAGACCTGACCGACCACAAGCATGGGATCGGGATCCATCAGAACGGCACATGCTCCGCCGGAGCTGAGTTGATCGCCCACTTCAGCCAGATCGCTCTGCACCAGGCCATCAATTGGCGCCAGAATACGGGTTCTCTCCAACTCGAGACGGGCTTCCTTGACGCCAGCAATTGCGGCATCACGTGCAGCGCGCAAAGCGGCGAGTTGGGTTTTGGACGCAAAGCCCTTTGTTGCCAGTTGCTCTTTTGCGGACAGGTCAAATTCTGCCTGCTCCAGAGCGGCTTTGGCCTTGGCCAGATTGGCTTCGCGAGACCCCACATCGAGTTCACAAAGCAAATCGTCTTTGTGAACCCACTGGCCCTTTTCAACTTCGATTGACCGAACAATCGCGGAAGTTTCCGCGCGGACCGTAACTTTGGCATCAGCCTCGGTCCTGCCACGAATGGTAAGACTGGACTGTCTAGGCTTGGCATTGAAATGTTGAACGGCCACCCGAAAGGCCTCTGCTTCCTGTGCCTGATTGCGAACGGCGGGAGGAGGGGTGGTGTCCCCTGTTTCCTGCCCGCTAAAAACGGCTTTACCGGTTGCCATCCACCCGACAATACCTGCCGTACACAGCAGCGCAAGGCCATAAGAGCCTTTGAGTCGCAACGCCATGAAATAGTCCCTCGCTATAGTAGCTCCTGCTTGCTGAGCAGCTATACAAATACCAACAAATTGTCGCAGACTGATGAAGTGCCCCGCGACACCTGATTTACTTATGAGTTGATTGCCCTCAATTTGGCTTCCGGCTGAGACAACTGGCCGTTTCTCGCAATTTCGACCAGCGCGCTACCATGCATCCTGAGATAGTCAATGCTGGCCTGAACACAATAGAGGCCGTAGTTGCGAGCCCAGTCGGCAGCCTTTTTGTCCTCTTCTGTGAGCGCATATTTGCCGTCCTGCGGGCGGTCTTCCAGCTCTGAATCATTACATGAAGTGATTACGTCAAGTTCCTCATGCAAATGGGCAAGTTGCCGTTCGATTGCTGCCTCGATAGCATCCGGCCCCACCAATCGGGCAAAGATCGATATAAGTAGGAACTCGGACTTAAAAATATCTGGCCTGTGTGGTTGCAAAAGTTCCTGAAAAAAGACATCGCGACCGGCATCCGTGATCGAATAGACCTTGCGCGCCGGTTTTCCTTCTTCAGACACATGCCTGCCGGTTACCAGCCCTTCCGCTTCCATTTTATTGAGAGCCGGATAGATCGAGCCGTAAGAGGCATCGATAAAAAAGCTGAAATTGCCTTCTGTCGAAAATTTGCGGATGTCATATCCGGTCCGATCCGAACAGAAAAGAATGGCGAGGCAGATACTGCGAACGTTCATAAGGTGATCCAGACAATTAGGTGATGCCAGCTTATGAGTGTAATGCGCCAGCATATATCTAAAGTCTATATAACGAACCGATATATGTGTCTAGAGGATATATCGAACGAGTATATGTATTTCCACTGCGCTTGCTCCTCATAATTGACGAGATATTGACGCAAGGTGTCATTTACAGATGAGGGAAAGTAACTATAATTGCGAACAGGTGAATGTAGCAGCGAAAGCGCAGGAGGGGATTTGATCCCGCTTCTATCTGGGAGCTGAAAAGCAGAATAGGACATGCATGCCAATTACCGATCTGGTGCCAGCCTCACGAAAACAGGAAAAAGGCTTTAAGGGTATTATTCAGAATCCCTTGATCCGGTTGCTCGCTATCAATTGGCTAATCGGTTTCGTGGTCACTGTGCTCATCGTATTTGGGCTTATCGCCACAAATGCTGCCGGATTGCAGGATCTGATCTTTAATAGCGAAAATCCGCTCGTCCCCATCGCGCTGCTGTTTTTCGGTCTGTTGATCACCATCTGCAGCGTGGCCATGGGCGCGGCGGTTATGAGCCTGCCCAAGGATGATAACTAGCGGTGCTATTGCCCGATGGTGCTGCTGCGCCTCTCATAGAGGGCAACGTCCCGCCAACATCCCTTTTGAGGGCCGTTTGACATCTTTGCTATCTTCTCGCGGACACCAACGCAGCGAAACCCAAATTTCTCATGCAAACGAATACTGGCCGCATTGTCGGTAAAGATGCCAGCTTGTAGCGTCCAGAAGCCTTCTTGCTCGGACGCTTCTACGAGCCTGCCCATAAGCTGGGATCCGACATGCTGGCCCTTGGCACTTGAGGTGATATAGATGCTGAGTTCAGCAACTCCGCGATAGACATCGCGGCTCGAATAGGCTGACAGCGCAGCCCAGCCAACAATTTCTCCCGACAAGAGCGCAGCGATGCGGCAACTTTGCAAGTGCCCCTGGTCCCAACCGGTCCAATCGGGTGCCTGTGCGGTAAATGTTGCGTTTCCTGTGTCAATGCCTTCCTGATAGATTTGCAGAATGGCAGCTGCATCATTGGGGCCTATCGGACGTAAGGTGAGATTGGTCGAAGCAGACGTTGAAGGACTGTTCGGGGAGGGGGATATAGATGTCATTGCAAGATTCCAAACACGAATGACTAAATGTGACATGCCCGGGCATGTTTTGCAATCAGATCCCACAAAGTCCAAGACACTATTAACCAAGATCAGGAGTCGGCCACTCTTTCTGCGTGATGGTTAAACCAATCCATAAGAATTGCGCCAACAAATTAACGGTTTGAAAACCTTAAATCTCGGATTTTGGCGGATTTCCTTCAATTCGTCGGCCTGTTTATTTTTGAGATAGGCTTCTTTGTCACCCTTTTTCGCAAGATTTGGCGTGGATCCGCAAACCATAAGCGGAAACCGAAACTGGGTGATATGGGGCACATCATGTTCTTAAGGGAATTGCAGCAACATAAGGACCGGATTGTCGAAAATCTGCGGCCAGACGAGAGGCTGGCTACGGCGTGGGCACAGGGGTTCGCACTGGGCACAGAAACACTGCTCAGCGCGACCAACGTGCTCCGCCAAACAGGAAAGCGTGCGTTACGTTATGGAGCTGCCATCAAGCTGAGGCAACTTGTTTTGCAAACAGGAACCTATTGCCTTGTCATTGGTTTGGCTGTCGGGTTCACATCCATGGGAAGCAAAATCATGTTTGGACTCATTCACCATGAAATGAGCGAAATGGGGGCTGAAGTTGCCTTTACTCATCTGCCTGTAGAAGTAGAAACCGCCAGCATCCGCTCGACAATTCGGCAATAGGCGCGCCCTGTTGCTATCTGCGCATCTGTACCACAGAGCCCCCGTGAGGCCAGCTAGCTTTTATTCTTCCACTTTGAATGGAAGTGAGAAGTCCGCCGTCTTATCGGAATTCTTGTCCTTGAGAAGATAGTGGGACACATAATCGCCTGGCTTTAATCCGCTTAGATTGATCGTCATCTTCAGGTGAATTTCGCGGTTATGGCGAATGAGAGGCACGCCAAGATTGACAAAATCCTCTTGCTCGAAGAGCGTGGTCCCCTTGGGGCCTTCCAGTGAATAGTCAACGCTCCAACTGGCAACGCTGCTGCCATCTTCTGTTTTGCCATAGGAAAAGGCCACAGGCTCAACATAGATCATCTGTGCTTCATCGGGTTTGAAGACCGGTTCCTTGGCTGTGAAGTTGCCATAGCCATTGATTTCGTCAACAAACAGGGCCTTGCGAACAAACATGGGAGAGCGCTGCCAGAAGCTGTCTATGATCTTGTCGAGCGCTTCAAAGGCAGGGGCTGGTTGCCCTTCGGCCAGAAGGCTTCTGGCTTCTTCGAATTGATCTGACAGAGCGTCTGCCTGTGCGTATGAAGGTATCAATGTCAGGGCAAGCAACATGGCCATGGTCTGAAGGTTGCGCATCTTTCCAATCCTTCCAGCTTCGATAAATGCTTTTCTTTAGCATGATCTTCTACATACTGGATGGCTATAAATCCATTCATTTGCTTGAAAAATTGCACATTTTTGCCACAATCTCGGGTGATTCAAACAGATATTGTATGACTTTGTCGAAATTCCTGGACAGATTGCGTGATGATCAATTGCGCCGATCGCAAAAACAGGCCGGCCATCACCAGCGCCACAGCGATATCCGGCAGAGCTGAATTGGTGTAAAAGACCACGACACTGGCGCCCATTACGGCGATGTTGCCAATGGCATCATTGCGCGAACAAAGCCACACGGACCGCACATTGGCGTCACCATCCTTGTACCGCAAGAGTAGGAGGACGGAGCTTACATTGGCTGCCAGCGCCATGAAGCCGATGACACCCATGATTTCTGCGCTTGGTACATCCAGAAACAGCACTTGATACAGAGTGGACCCAAAAATCCAGAGGCCCATAGCCAGAAGGCTGAAGCCCTTGACTAGAGCCGCTGTTGAACGCACCTTGAGGCTCATGCCGATCACAGCAAGGCTGATGCCGTAGGTCAGAAAGTCACCAAGAAAGTCCAGAGCGTCTGCCTGCAAGGCTTGTGATCCGGCCATCCGCCCTGCGATGATTTCAACAAGGAACATACCGCCATTCAGAGCGATCACGGTCCAGAGTACGGCCTTGTAGCGTTTGTCTACGCCATCGAACACCGGATTGCCGTGACATCCGCAGGAATCGCCACAGGAGTCTTGCTGTGGTTGTGCGTGAGCATGAGTATGCTCATGCTCATGATCATGGGAATGCGCATCATGGCTGCTACAGGTGCCGCAACACGTCTCGCTTGTGAGGCTTTTTGAGGGTATAGGCTGTGCAGAAGCGCTGCATCCGCAGCTGTCATGATCGGTTGTGCCCGAATATGCCTGGCTCATCATGTGCTCCTTTTTCTATTGAAAGCGTGCGATGAGCACCAGTATAATAGCTCTAGTCACTATAGCTTCAAGGCCTGAAGGACAAAATCAGGAAGGAAATGTTGATATGCTCTCGATCGGTAATCTGTCCAAGACGAGTGGCGTGAAGGTTCCCACCATACGTTATTATGAAAAGATCGGTCTGATAGCGCCGGCGGATCGCAGCCAAGGCAATCAGCGTCGCTATGAGGCAGACGATTTGAAGCGCCTGATATTTATCAAGCATGCCCGTGACCTCGGTTTCCATCTCGATGACATCAAGTCCCTGTTGACCCTTAAAGAAGACACGTCATGCCCATGCTCGGGGGCTGATGAAATTCTGACACGCCATCTGTCTGATGTGCGCAACCGGATCAGCCGTTTACAGCGCCTTGAAGCCGAGCTTGAGCGTATGTCTCATTGCGAGGGGGAATGCGTTGCGGAATGTTCCGTTATCGAAAGCCTTGCCGATCACAGTCATTGCCTTTATGAGCACTGACGAACTCATCTATCTATCATCTAAGCGCAGGGGACACGTTTATGACTTGGACGATCTATCTTTCGGGAGAAATTCACACCGATTGGCGCGACCAGATCGAAGAAGGCGCAAAGGCATTGGATTTGCCCGTATGCTTTTCTGGTCCGGTTACGGACCACGCTGCTTCGGATGATTGCGGTGTCGTAATTCTGGGGCAGGAAGAGAATAAATTCTGGCACGATCACAAAGGGGCAAAGCTCAACGCCATCAGAACCCGCACATTGCTGGAAGCCGCTGATATTGTCGTGGTGCGCTTTGGTGAAAAATACAAGCAATGGAACGCAGCCTTCGATGCAGGTTTCGCCGCAGCATTGGGTAAGCCCATGATTGTCATGCACGGTAAAGATCATCAGCATGCGCTAAAGGAAGTGGATGCCGCAGCGCTTGCCGTGACCGAAACGCCACAAGAAGTCGTGCAGATCCTGCGGTATGTCATGGAAGGCAAACTCGCTTAATGCTCCGATCCTTTGCCGAGAGACGAGCAGAACATGCAACTAATCAGTTCCCGTTATGGTTTTTGTAAAACAATTGATAAGACCGCGGGCGGGCAATGCCCTATAGAAGATCTATGACTGGAAAACGATTAGCTGATGACAGCATGACTCCCGGCCGTCTGTTTCTTGAAGGAATGCGGCGCGGCATTCCCGTAGTAATAACGGCTGGACCCTTCGGTGCACTGTTCGGAGCCCTCGCCATTGACAATGGCATGTCTGCCTTTGATGCGGTTCTGATGAGTGCGACTATTTTTGCAGGCGCCAGTCAGTTGGTGGGGCTTGAACTCTTTGGGCAGCATATCCCCGCTTGGATCGTTATTCTTTCCATTTTCGCCGTCAATTTCCGGCACATCCTCTATTCTGCTTCGCTTGGGCAACATGTAGCCAACTGGTCATGGGTTCGCCAGATGTTCGGCTTTTTCTTTCTGGTTGATCCGGCCTATGCTGAAACGGAAAGACGCGCAGAGCAGGGGGAGGATGTGCAGTTCTCATGGTATATGGGGCTGGTGTTTGTGGTCTATGTCGGATGGGTCGGGATGACCTGGCTGGGCACCATATTCGGCAATTTTCTTGAGGATTCTCATACCTGGGGCATCGATTTCATCTTGCCGATCTATTTCATGGCTTTGCTCATGGGATTTCGAAAACGGCCCTTCTGGTACCCGATTGTCTTTGTCAGTGCAGCCTCTTCGATTATTGCCGCCAAAACGGTTGGATCTCCCTGGCATGTTTCCATCGGTGCGGCCGTTGGTATTCTGACTGCGGCAATTTTCGCCCCAGTGTCGGATGAAGAAACCGGTGATAAACAGGAAGGGGCGCGGTGATGACAGCCACTTTCTGGATTATCATTGGCGGCGCAATCGTTACCTATCTAACGCGCATCGGCGGCCACCTCATCCTCACGCGCTTTGATCGGATCCATCCTCGCGTTCAAGCGGGGCTGGATGCCGTGCCAGCGGCCGTGTTGACAACGTTGGTCGCACCGGCTGTGGTCGATGGGGGCCCTAGCGAATGGGCCGCTTTTGCAATTGCTGTTGTCGCAGGGGTGCGGGTTTCCACGATTCCCATGGTCATCATAGGAGCCGTTGCCGTAGCGCTTTTGCGACAAGTTTTAGGATAATTTGTCCGGCATCAGCCGGGAAAGTCTTTTGTCTGGAGCTTTGATGGTATGAAAATTGGTTTGCTTGTTGCTGGTCCGCTGCCTGAGGAGCTCGTCAAACAGTTTGGTACGTTTGATGATATGTTCAAGGCGTTGCTCTTAAAGCAGGAGCCGAGCCTGACCTTTGCCAGCTATGATGTCTATGAGGACAATTTCCCTGAAGACACAAAGGATTGTGACGGTTGGATTGTAACTGGATCACTGCACAGCGCTTATGAAAAACTGCCCTGGATGATCCGTCTTGAAGCCTTCATCAGAGAGGCGATCAAGGCCGACCAGCCAACCATTGGCATCTGCTTTGGCCATCAGATCATGGCAACAGCTATGGGGGGCGTGGTTGAAAAAGCGCCTTCGGGCAAATGGGGAGCGGCTGTCCACACCTATAAAATTTCCCTGAACGACAGGGAACGCCCCGCATGGATGAATGGCGATGGCGAAACTTTTGCGCTACAGGCGAGTCATCAGGATCAAGTCACAGTTTTGCCTGAAAGCGGTTGTCTGATCGCGGGCAACGAATTCTGCCCCAATGGCATGATCGCTTATGGAAAGGCTGGGCTTTCCCTGCAACTCCATCCCGAGTTATCCAGCGGTATCGTGGAAACCATGCTTCACAAGAGACGCGGCACTGCCATGACAGAACAAGATGCAGATGTAGCTTTATCCCATGTGAATGACCCGGTCGATGCGGACCGAGTGGCGCAATGGATGATGCTGTTCTTTCATCAGTCGTGGGATCGCAAACCAGTTTGAGCGCCGGTCCTGCGATTGAATCGATGCCGTAAGTGGCGCAACGAAACAAAAAGAAAAACGAGATTAAAATGGACAATGCTTCCCTGCCAATTTTCGATGGCCACAATGACACGTTGCTAAGGCTTGAAATGGCCGCGCGTGAGGGCTCTCCCATGTCCTTTATGGAAGGGGATGAACGCCTGCATATCGATTTTCCCAAGGCGCAGGAAGGCGGCTTTGCCGGAGGGCTGTTTGCCATGTTCGTGCCGCCAGTGCAGGAATTGGGCAGCAAGCCGGACTTCCAGTCCATGGTAAAGCCGATTGAGCAGACCTACGCGTTCGACTTGACCGACGCCATGATGGCGCGCGCAATGCTTCTGGCGCGGGAATCTAGTGATCGCATTCGTATCTGTCTTTCCAGTCAGGACATTCGAAAGGCGATGGAAGACAATGCTCTTGCGATCATGCTCCATATCGAAGGGGCTGAAGCGATTGATGCAGATTTCAATGCTTTGTCCATTTTACATGAAGCTGGTTTGCGGTCCATTGGTCCGGTTTGGAGCCGCAGTAATATCTTTGGTCATGGCGTGCCGTTTGATTTCCCCGGAAGTCCTGATTCTGGCCCGGGATTGACTGAGCTTGGCAAGGAACTGGTCAAGCGATGCAATGCGCTCAACATCCTTATCGACCTGTCTCACCTCAATGAAAAAGGGTTCTGGGATGTCCATGCGGTATCCGACAAGCCGCTGCTTGCAACCCATTCCAACGTGCATGCCCTTTGCAAATCGCGTCGAAACCTGACGGACAAACAGCTTTCGGCCATCGCTGAAAGCAAGGGGCTGGTAGGGCTGAATTACTCAATCGGCTTTCTGCGCTCGGATGGAGACAAGTCCCAGCTGGATATGGACCTCGATATCATGGTCGACCATCTGGCCTATCTCGTCGAGAAACTGGGAGAAGAGGGCGTAGGTCTCGGCTCGGACTTTGACGGAACGACAGTGCCGCGTCGGATTGGCTCCGCAGCCGGAAACCCAGCTCTGATAGAGCGGATGCAGGCGCGTGGCTTTGGTGATGAGCTGATTGCCAAGATTGCCTACAAGAACTGGCTTTCCATGCTGGAGCGTTCTGGCCTTTGATTTTTGGGCAGGCCGATGCTATTCGGGCATTTGGCTGTTCTTTTTGGAACGGTCCAGACACAGCTTGAATGGCGAACAAAAAAAGCCCCGTATGAAAACGGGGCTTTTTCAATTGGGGGCAGACGGACTGACGATCAATCGTCATAGTCTCCATCTTCATAGTCATTCTGTACAGGCATCCGCTGTGGGCGCTCACTCGCGTCGCGACCAATGCGGTCTGCGATATGGGCCAGATCAATGAAATGATCTGCCTGTCGGCGAAGCTCATCAGCGATCATTGGCGGCTGGGTTGACATCGTTGAAACAACGCTGACTTTGCGACCCTTGCGCTGCAAGGCTTCTACAAGTTTGCGGAAATCTCCGTCACCAGAGAAAATCACGAAGTGATCAACATGCTCCACAAGCTCCATCGCATCAATGGTTAGCTCGATGTCCATGTTGCCTTTGATTTTTCGGCGTCCGGCAGAATCCGTGAATTCTTTGGTCGGCTTGGTAACAACATGATAACCGTTATAATCAAGCCAGTCGATCAAAGGACGAATGGATGAATATTCCTGATCTTCGGCCAGGGCAGTGTAGTAGTAAGTTCGCAGAAGATACCCTTTGCCGCGGAATTCTCTCAGAAGCCTTTTGTAGTCAATATCGAAACCAAGAGTCTTGGTCGTTGCGTACAGATTGGCCCCGTCGATAAATAGCGCAACTTTTTCTCTAGGATCAAACACGGAGTCACCCTTTATGCTGGTTTTTCGTTGGATTCAATTTCAGGATGAGTGTCGTATACAAACACGTCTGCTCTAAGCCTTGTAAGTGAATGCAAGATTTAAAAATGCGTTATTGAATCTTTAAATTATTCGAAACAATGAATTGCAATCTCGCGAAATCAAATCGATTCTTAGTCTATACAAATTTATATTCAATAACCACCAAGAAAAACAGATTATAAACGAAATCACAACATGATAATCATGTATATGGTATCCAAAATTTTGACAAAAGCGTATGAAATCGGTTTCAGGCCCAGTTTTGCAAAGGTTCGCCCTTGTCAAATAAAAAAAATCGCTTTATCTAGGGGGAAAATCCCCCATTAAGGAGATCGTCTATGGCACGCGTCACTGTTGAGGACTGCGTTGATAAGGTTGAGAATCGTTTCGAGCTCGTGCTGCTTTCCGGTCATCGTGCGCGCATGATTTCTAGTGGCTCTTCGATTACGGTTGATCGCGACAATGACAAAAATCCGGTTGTTGCCCTGCGGGAAATTGCAGATGAAACTGTATCCCCGGGAGACCTGAAAGAAGATCTGATCCATTCGCTTCAGAAATATGTTGAGGTTGATGAGCCCGAGACTGAAGAAGTTCAGCTGATCACCGCTGACGAAGCTGCAACCACCGAATATGAAGGTGTTGCTTCTGAGAACAAGAATGAAGTCGTCTTCGACCAGATGTCTGAAGAAGAGCTTCTGCGCGGATTGGAAAGCCTAGTGCCGCCAGATCGTAACGACGACTGAGCGCAGCAAGGTATCAGACTTGAGTTTGAAAAGGCGGGCGTCATAAGTCCGCCTTTTTTATTGGCTTTTTTACTTTGTTCTGCAATTCTGGCTGTCCGGCATGGTCTGGAGTCGGTTTTGCCCAGTCTGGCGAGTCTCCGCCAGCAGAACATCGTCTTCAGTTTCTAGTTTTTAGCGTTCCGGTTTCTGGTTTGGAAACAAACCGTATGGGCTCGAGTGGTTTCGGGCGCTTAACAATTGAGGTCTCTTCTTCGCCATGATGCGTCAGTACGAACTCGTCGAGAGAGTTGTAAGCTATAATCCCAATGCTGACGAAGCCCTGTTGAACAAGGCTTATGTCTATTCCATGCGCAAACATGGCAAACAGAAGCGTGCGTCCGGTGACCCTTATTTCGTGCATCCTCTCGAGGTTGCCGGCATCCTGACGGATTTGCGGCTGGATGATGGAACGATCGCCGTCGGGTTGTTGCATGACACGCTGGAAGATACAGACGCAACACGCACAGAACTTGATTCCATGTTCGGCGAAGAAATCGGCAAGCTCGTTGAGGGGCTGACCAAGATCAGCCAGCTTGATCTGGTGTCCCGCCGCACCAAGCAGGCGGAAAATATCCGCAAGCTGTTGCTCGCCATCTCCGATGATGTGCGCGTGTTGATCGTCAAACTGGCAGACCGTTTGCACAATATGCGCACCTTGCACTATGTGCCCGAGCACAAGCGCCATCGTATCGCACAGGAAACCATCGATATCTACGCGCCGCTCGCCGAGCGTATGGGCATGCAGGATATTCGCGAAGAGTTGGAAGGTCTTTCCTTCAAATATGTCAATCCTGAAGCTTACGAAGCCATCAATGCACGTCTTGAAGAGGTGCGTCAGCGCAACAAGACCATCATCTCCGAAATTGAAGGGGAGTTGGAAAAGACTTTCGCTGAGAAGGGCTTGAAGGCATCCGTTCGTGGTCGTGAAAAAAAGGCCTATTCCATTTTCCGCAAGATGCAGCGACAGAATATCGGCTTTGAGCAATTGTCCGATATTTATGCCTTCCGCGTGCTGGTGGAAGATGTTGAAGCCTGTTACCGAACGCTCGGCATCGTGCACACCATCTGGCCGTGCGTACCCGGTCGCTTCAAGGATTATGTATCAACCCCCAAACCCAACGATTATCGCTCCATCCACACCACGGTGATCGGCCCCGGGCGGCAGCGCGTTGAGTTGCAGATCCGCACGCATAAAATGCACCAGTTCGCTGAATATGGTGTCGCGGCCCACGCACTGTATAAAGATGTTAGCGGCAAGACCAAGGGGGGGCGGTCTTTGGGGCGTCTGGCCCGCGACAGCAACGCCTATTCATGGCTGCGACAGACAGTTGAGCTGCTCTCGTCGGGTAACTCGGCTGAAGAGTTCCTCGAGCATACAAAGCTGGAGTTGTTTCAGGATCAGGTCTTCTGTTTCACGCCAAAAGGGCGCGTCATTGCCTTGCCACGTGGTGCCGTTCCCATTGATTTTGCCTATGCGGTTCATACCGATATCGGGGATACCTGCATCGGCTGTAAGATCAATGGCGCCGTCATGCCGCTGGTGACCGAGCTGAACAATGGTGACGAGGTTGAAATTATCTGCTCCAAGGCGCAGACGCCACCGCCAGCATGGGAGAATATTGCGGCCACAGGCAAGGCGCGGGCTGCCATTCGCAAGGCTACGCGAGCAGCTGTGCGCAAGCAATATGCCGGCCTTGGTGAGCAGATCTTGCAGAATGCCTTCAAACGGGCTGATCAGGAATATTCCACCGAACAGATCAAGGTCGCCTTGTCGCGGCTTGGTTTTCAGACATTGGACGACGCGCTGGCGGCCGTCGGACGAGGGGAACTCCAGTCCCGTATGGTGATCGAGGCGGTGTTCCCGGATTATCAGGACCAGCGGGCAGCCCAGAGCGAAGGCGAGCGCGGGGAAGGGTGGTTCGGCCTGCCTCATGCCTCGGCCATGAAATTCCGCATTCCCGGTTCTGGCCGAAAGCAAAATGGCAAGAACGCCCATCAGTCCGGTCAGCGGTCTATCCCGATCCGTGGCCTTTCTGCCGATATTCCCGTTACCTTCGCCCCTGAAGGAGGAGCCGTGCCAGGCGACAGGATCGTTGGTATCCACACTCCGGGTAAGGGGGTTACCATCTACCCTATTCATTCTCCGGCTCTTAGTCAGTTTGAAGACACGCCGGAGCGGTGGCTTGATGTCCGTTGGGATATCGATGAGGAGAATACAGAGCGGTTTCCGGCAAGGATCGAGGTTTCCATCCTCAATGAACCGGGCAGTCTTGCGTCTATCGCCAATGTCATTGCCGAGAATGACGGCAATATCGAGAATATCAAGATGGAGCATCAGATGAGTGATTTCCATGAAATGACTATCGATTTGTCAGTCTGGAACCTCAATCATCTCAACCGGATTATCGAACAGATCCGTAGCAAGAAAACAGTGTCCAAGGCATGGCGAGTCAACTGATTGAAGGTGTTTGACAGACCAGTCAGAGGCGCAGTTAAACAAAAGCCTGACCGGGGCGAGGCATGAAGAGAAAGGAAGAAACAAACGCATGATTATCGGCACCGGGAATGATCTGATCGACATCAGACGCATTGAAAAATCTCTTGATCGTTTTGGCGAACGCTTCATCCAGCGTGTCTTTACCGAAAAGGAAATTGCACGCTCGGAGCGCAAGGCTCAGAGGGCAGCCTCCTATGCCAAACGGTTCGCTGCCAAGGAAGCCTGTTCAAAGGCATTGGGAACCGGGCTTTCTCATGGTGTCTTCTGGCGTGATATGGGTGTTAGCAACCTTTGGACCGGCAAGCCGACCATGGTGCTAACCAACGGCGCGCTGAAGCGAATGCAGTCTATGATCCCGCCCGGTTTCGTGCCTCAGATTGATCTGACCATCACGGATGAATATCCCATCGCTCAGGCCTATGTCATCATTTCGGCAATCCCGGAAAACTGGCCGTCAGCACAATAGCGCCACAATCAGGGTACAAAGACCCTTCGAACTGCTTTTTTGTTCACTTATACGGTCATATGTACACAGGAATGCCAGACTTTTCTGCCATTGTGTTTTCTTGATTGTATCGGCGGTACGCTACCGCTATTACCAAACATGAACCAATTTGAATGGATATGACCGACAAGGCCATCGGCCAGTTTTTTACAAAGACCTGCCGGTCATGATTTAAAAAAGAGAATTCAGTGTGTCAGACGATAGCATGAAAGAAAATGAGGGTGGCCTTGGGGAAACCATCAAGGTCATTATTCAGGCGCTGCTTCTAGCGCTCGTGGTGAGAACGCTTCTATTTCAGCCCTTCTCGATACCCTCCGGTTCCATGAAGTCGACACTTCTGATTGGCGACTATCTGTTCGTTTCAAAATATAGCTATGGCTATTCGCGTTATTCGATGCCGTTCGGTTTGCCTCTTTTCTCCGGGCGCATTTTGGCCAGCGAACCCACGCGCGGTGACATTGTCGTGTTCAAATTGCCGCGCGATCCGTCGGTTGACTATATCAAACGCGTCATCGGGTTACCCGGCGACAAGATCCAGATGATTGGCGGTCAGCTCTATATCAATGGTACCGCGGTTCAGCATGAGCGGATTGAAGACTTCATCGATACGGACGCGCAGGGGCGCAAGACGCGGGTTGAACGCTTCCGCGAAACCCTGCCAAATGGCGTCAGCTACACCACGCTCAACCTGACTGACAACAACTATCTCGATAACACGCCGGTTTATGAAGTGCCCGCAGGCCATTACTTCATGATGGGTGACAACCGGGACAATTCCTCGGACAGCCGTGTCTTGAGCAACGTCGGCTATGTGCCGTTTGAAAATCTGGTCGGCAAGGCTCAGGTGATCTTCTTCTCCATTGGCGATGGCAAGGCCCCTTGGGAGATCTGGAGTTGGCCAAGTGCAGCCCGCTGGGAACGTTGGTTCACAAGCCTCAAGCCGGATACCAATGACTAGAAACAGAGTTGCATGAATAAGTCAGTTTGGGAGTGGACGCTGGCCGCCAGTTGCTTCACTCCCGATTGTCTGTATAAATGTAACAGGAGACTTGCTAAAAAGTGCGGTTTGCTACACATAAGACCGTCTTGATTGGCAAAGAAGAGACCTCATATATCAAGAAATATGCCGCGCAGAAACTCTCTGTGTGGCATTCTCTATATAAGGCTCTGCAATAAAATACTGATGTTAGAAAATACAAAAGGAAGGAAACAGGTTAGGGTTACATGAAGAAAAGAGATGTGGCAAAACTAGAAGAGCATCTCGGCTATAAATTCAAGGACAGATCACAGCTGGAACGCGCTTTGAGCCACTCCAGTACTGTTGCGTCACCACGCTTGCAGGTAGATCAAACCTACCAACGGCATGAATTTCTTGGTGATCGCGTCTTGGCTGTCACGATAGCCGATATGTTGCTGAAAGCCTTTCCCAAGGCAGATGAAGGGGAATTGGCCCGTCGTTTCAATGGTCTTGTGCGCAATGAAACCTGCGCAGAAGTGGCCAGAGAAATCGGCCTTGGCCCCTATATCCGCCTCGGCGAGGGAGAAGCGCAGGCTGGTGGTCGCAAAAAGGAAGCGATCCTAGGTGATGTATGCGAAGCAATCATCGGAGCCATCTATATAGATGGCGGTTTCGAGAAAGCCCGCGATATCGTCAAGCATTATTGGGAGAGGCGCATGCTGGACTGGACCGGTCCGTTGCGCGATGCCAAAACCACATTGCAGGAATGGGTGCAGGGCAACAAGCTGCCACCGCCAACCTATCGGCTGGTGGAACGCACAGGCCCCGACCACGAACCGGAATTCACATTGAATGTCGAAGTGCCGACCCTCAAGTCGGCACAGGGCAAGGGCCCGTCAAAACGCATTGCCGAGCAGGATGCTGCCCGGACGATGCTTATAAGAGAAGGACAGTGGAGTGCGGACGTCAAGTGACGTCCCCTTCGATTACCTCACAAGGGCTTTGAAACAAAGGCCCTGAAACATAAGGACGTTTATGTCAGATACATCCTCTCCAATGTCTGGTGACATGCCGGAAACAGAAACCAAATGCGGATATGTCGCCCTGATCGGCGCACCAAACGCGGGTAAGTCGACCCTTGTCAATGAATTGGTCGGCTCCAAGGTGTCCATCGTCACACACAAGGTGCAGACCACCCGTTCGCTTATTCGGGGCATTGCACTGAAGGACGAAAAGCAGGTTATTTTCGTTGATACCCCGGGTATCTTTGCCCCCAAACGCCGTCTTGAAACGGCGATGGTCAATACCGCATGGGGGGGAGCCAAGGATGCCGACGTCATCGGCATGATCGTGGATGCGCGCAAAGGGGTAACCGAGCAGATCGAGGATATTCTCGATCGCCTCAAGGATATCAAACTGCCCAAGGTTCTGATCCTGAACAAGATCGACCTTGTGAAACGCGATAGCCTGTTGGCTCTGGCTCAGCAGCTCAATGATCGTATCGCCTTTGACGAAACCTTCATGGTGTCGGCTCTTAACGGTGATCGCACGGATGATCTGATGGTTTATTTCGCAGATCATATGCCGAAAGGGCCTTGGCTTTATCCAGAAGACATGATTTCGGATTTGCCCATGCGTCAGCTGGCAGCCGAGATTACCCGAGAAAAGGTTTTTCTGCGCCTGCATCAGGAACTGCCCTATGCTTCAACGGTGGAAACCGAAAAATGGGAGCAGAAGAAAGATGGTTCGGTCAGGATCGAGCAGGTGATCTATGTGGAACGTGACAACCAGAAAATGATCGTTCTGGGCAAGGGCGGCGCCACCATCAAGGCCATTTCCACCGCAGCTCGTAAAGAGCTGATGGAGCTGTTGGAAACCAAGGTGCATCTGTTCCTGTTTGTTAAAGTGCGTGAGCGCTGGGTTGATGATCCGGAACGCTATCGTGAAATGGGTATCGATTTCCCTATCTAACGCCTGCTACGCGATAAATGTGAATGAATGAAAAGGGAAGAACCTCATTTGGTTCTTCCCTTTTTCGTCGAACCAAAGCATCTTTGCCATATGGAATGGACTGACGAAGCGATTGTTCTTGGCACGAAAAGGCACGGTGAAACCTCTGTTTTGCTGGAGGTGATGACCCGTAGCCATGGGCGCGTGATGGGGCTCGTCAAAGGGGGGCGCTCGCGCCGTCAGCAACCCGTCTTGCAACCGGGCAACAGTCTCACGGTTGTTTGGCGCGCACGGCTGGAAAACCATCTGGGTCAAATGACAACAGAGCTTTTGACCTCCCGTGCCGCAAGATTGATGGCCCTGCCGCTTGGCACCTATGGGATGCAGTTCATATCGGAGCTGACCCGTCTCTTGCCCGAGCGGGATGCGCATCCATATCTGTTTCAGGCGCTCAAGGTGATCGTGGATGAGTTCGAAGAAGGCGATGTCGCCGGTGAGCTCATGGTGCGTTATGAGTTGGCCATGCTCTCCGAGCTTGGCTATGGGCTCGATCTGGAGCAATGCGCAGCCACAGGCCGAACAGACGATCTCATCTATGTTTCGCCCAAATCGGGCAGGGCTGTTTGCGCTGAAGCTGGCAAACCCTATCATGACCGCATGCTGCCACTGCCAGCCTTTCTGCGCGGTAAAGCGTCGTCAAACCGTGTTTCCTTTGAGGAATTGTCCCAGGGTTTTGAGCTGACATCCTTTTTTCTGGATCGCCATGTCTACCGCCCCTTGGAGCGAAACGCACCGGACCTTAGAAAGAGCTTCATAGCCGCCGTGCGCAAGGATTTGACGCTGGAAGACTAGACATCGTGGTTACGGATGGTGACCTTCGAACCTAAGCGGATATGTCGCCGGCGTGCAAACTGGGGGCTATTCTGCTGGAATATGGTTGATTCGCGATGCAAACAATTGCACGAATCGCCCTTTTTCTATAACCAACCTGCATGGGAAACGAAATTGTAAAGTCCGGCGAGTTTGAGAGCATCAACCTGCGCGAAGCGTTGGAAGAGCGATATCTTGCTTACGCCTTGTCAACGATCACACAGCGTGCGCTGCCAGATGTGCGCGACGGCCTCAAGCCGGTGCATCGCCGCATTCTCTATGCAATGCGCCAGCTCAAGATGGACCCTACGGGTGGCTTCAAGAAGTCTGCCCGTGTTGTGGGCGATGTGATTGGTAAATATCACCCGCATGGTGATACCGCTGTCTATGATGCCATGGTGCGTCTGGCGCAGGGCTTCGCCTCGCGCTACCCCATGGTGGACGGGCAGGGCAACTTCGGCAACATCGACGGCGACAGTGCTGCTGCGATGCGTTACACCGAAGCCCGCATGACCGAGGTCGCTCGCCTCATGATGCAGGGGCTTGACGAAGACGCTGTGGATTTTCGCGAGACCTATGACAACGAGGACAAAGAGCCCGTTGTCATGCCTGCGAACTTTCCCAATTTGCTGGCGAATGGTTCAAGCGGCATTGCCGTGGGCATGGCGACCTCCATTCCGCCGCATAACGTTTCCGAGCTGTGTGAAGCATCCCTTCACCTCATCAAATATCCCAATTGTACAGATGAAAAGCTGCTCGATCTGATGCCCGGGCCGGATTTCCCAACCGGCGGCATTATTGTCGAGCCCAAGGAGCATATCCTTGAAGCCTATCAGACCGGGCGCGGTGGCTTCCGCGTGCGAGCCAAATGGGAAATCGAACAGCTGAACCGCGGGGCCTGGCAGATCATTGTCACAGAAATTCCTTATCAGGTTCAGAAGTCGCGCTTGATCGAGCGGATCGCCGATCTCATCCAGAACCGCAAATTGCCCCTGTTGGTCGATGTGCGTGATGAGTCGGCTGAAGATATCCGCGTTGTGCTGGAGCCGAAGAACCGCACGGTTGATCCTGACCTGATGATGGAAGCGCTATTCAAGTTGACCGATCTTGAAAGCCGCATCTCCCTCAACATGAACGTGCTCAATGAGCATAACGTGCCAAGGGTGCTGGGCCTGCGCGAAGTGTTGCGGCAGTGGCTTGATCATCGTCGTGATGTGTTGCAGCGTCGGTCGCGTTACCGCCTTGGCAAGATCGAGCATCGCCTCGAAGTGCTCGATGGCTATCTGATTGCCTATCTCAATCTGGATGAAGTGATCCGCATCATTCGCTATGAGGATGAGCCCAAAGCCCAGTTGATGAAATCCTTCAGCCTGTCTGAAATTCAGGCTGAGGCAATCCTCAACATGCGCTTGCGCTCCTTGCGCAAACTTGAAGAAATCGAGATCCGCACCGAGCATGATAGTCTCAGCAAGGAACGGGCCGAACTGATTGAGATGCTGGGTTCCGAAGAGTTGCAGTGGAAGCGCATTTCCAAGGAAATTCGTGAGATCTACAAGATTTTCGGGCCGGATACCGAACTGGGGCGTCGTCGGTCGCAGTTTGGCGAAGCCAGCGAGCGTGATATCGAAGATATCAATCTGGCCATGGTCGAGCGCGAACCGGTTACGCTGGTTCTCTCTGAAAAAGGCTGGATCCGCGCCATGAAGGGGCATATCTCTGATCTTAGCAGCCTCAACTTCAAGGATGGCGACAAACTCAAATTTGCTGTTCAGGCCGAGACCACAGACAAGCTGCTGCTTATGGGCACGAATGGGCGTTTCTTCACCATGCAGGCTGACAAGCTGCCAGGTGGGCGCGGCCATGGCGAACCGATCCGCGTGATGATTGACATGGAGCCCGGCGTCGATGTGGTCGACATGTTTGTGCATGTGCCCGATCGCAAGCTGCTCGTGACGGCGACAGATGGTCGAGGATTCATAACCAAGGAAGAAAGCCTCATCGCCAACACCCGCAAGGGCAAACAGGTGCTTAATGTGAGCGCTCCGGTCGAGGCCAAGCTCTGCAAGGTTGCCAAGGGCGATCGTATTGCCGTCATCGGCGAAAACCGCAAGATGCTGATCTTCCCGCTGGAACAGCTGCCCGAAATGAACCGGGGTCGCGGTGTTATGCTTCAGCGCTACAAGGACGGCGGCATTTCAGACGTGATCACTTTCTCTGGCGAGGAAGGCCTGACATGGAAAGACAGCTCCGGACGCAGCTATCATCGAACTTTGGATGACTTGGCTGAATGGCTCGGTGAACGCGGACAGGCCGGGCGCTTGCCGCCCAATGGCTTTCCGCGGAGCAACAAATTCGAGAATTGATCATCAACACCGGAGCTTGCTCCGGTGTTTTTATATGCGCAGGTGTCAGTGAGGCATATAGAGCGTCGTCATGATGGGCCAGTGGTCGCCGATGGGCGCTGAAAAGCGTTCGACAGAGGTCGACTCAATTGTGGCGCTGGTCAGGATATGATCAAGGCTCAGAAAGGCCGGCAGACGCAGATGCTTGATAACCGAATTGGGCGAGGGGAAGGTCGGAACGAAATGATCGCGCCGCTCAAGGCCTGCTTGTTCGGCAAAGGCATCCACACGGAAGGCCCAACCTGTTGAATTGAAATCCCCAGCGATGACCTGTAGCGTCCATTGCTTTCTCTCTTCGTCAATGATGCGCGATAGGGTTGCCAATTGCCCTTGCTTCTCGGCAAGAGGCAGCGGCCAAGCCAGATGTACGCTATAGAGCCGGAAGGCACGCGCCCCTGCTGGATGAACCGTTGCTGCCAGAAGCTTGCCATGCATGGGGTTTCTCTGGGCTTGGGTGCCGATATTGTAGGATTTGATATCGGTGAGCTTGTGCTTTGAATAGATGGCAAGGGTGCAGATGCGCCATGACTGACAACGCGCCTGAAAGGGATAGGCCTTTTTCAGGTCTGGCTGATTACGGAAGCGCTTGGGCGCGTACTCCTGCAATGCGGCAACATCGGGATTGGCCGAGAGTATCGTATCTGCCAGAGCCTGCTTGTCGCGCGTGCCCATATAGATGTTAAAACTCATAAGCTTCAGGGGCGTCACAGAACGGCTCTCGGACAGGGCCGCGTCAGCTTGGAAAAACGACTGCCTGTGAAAATATTCCGGTAGCAAAATGATCGCTGAACAGCAGAGAATAAAGAGCACGAGCCAACGCCCGAAGCGCTTGAGAGCCAACAGGGTGCTCGGCCAGACAAAACTCATTGCCAGCGCAATGAGCCCAAGGGTCATGATGACGAGTTGGAAATGATTGATGACATCCAGAATCGGGACGAAAGCCCCCAATAGCGCAAGGGAAGAGATGATGGCCCCCGTGGCCAACCCAGCGAATATGCAGATATCCAGAATTAATCTGATGCGCCTTGGCATGCGACCCTCATGATTGTCGTGAATCACCCTCCCTAAGTTTCAAGGGAAATCGTGGTTGTGGGTGAAAAACATCAAAAATGAGATTTAATCAAGGCACGTCCAGCCCTCAGAACTTAAAACTTCCAGCGGCTTGAAACGCGTCTTGTAGGACATCTTGGCAGACTCGGCCACCCAGTAGCCCAGATAGACATAGGAGAGGCCATTTTCGATGGCCTGCCGGATGTGGTCCAGAATGATGTAGGTGCCAAGGCTGCGGCGATCCATATCTGGCGCAAAGAAGCTGTAGACCATGGATGTTGCATCATCCAGCACATCGGTGAGAGCAACAGCGATAAGCTCACCGTGAGCGCTGCCGGTGATTGCATGGCCCTCTACACGGCGTCGATATTCGACGACAATCGTCTCAATGTGGGTCTCTTCTATCATGGCGATATAGTCCGCTTCGGTCATTTCCACCATGCCTCCATCATCATGGCGGGATCGTAAATAGCGGTGGAACAGGGCATATTGTTCGGACGTTGCCAGAGCGGGTTTTACTATGCGGACAAGATCACTGTTGCGCTTGAGGATCTTTCGCTGATTCTTGGAGAATTCAAACTGGGGAACCAAAACGCGCACGGACTTGCAGGCATTGCAGTCCGCGCAAGCGGGGCGATAAGCAATCGTCTGGCTTCTGCGAAAGCCACCTACGGACAAGAGATCATTGAGATTCTTGGCTTCTGCACCCACGAGATAGGTAAAAATCTTCCTCTCCTGCCTATCGTCGAGATAGGGACAGTCTTGTGGTGAGGTCAAATAGAATTGCGGATTCTCTAGGGCGTGTCTTGTCATTTGTTGCAATAGTTCCTTGTCAGAATCCATCAAAACAGATTTGCAACGTCAAGAAAAGTACAACTGAGGTCTATAAAGGATTCACCTAAAGCCTCATAGCCCATAGTACCACGGAGCAATGAAGGTAAAGCTCAGCCAGATGATGATCATGAGCGGAATGCCAGCCCACAGGAAATCTGCAAATCGATAGTGGCCGGGGCCCATGACAAGCAGATTGGTCTGATAGCCGATAGGGGTGGCAAACGAGCAGTTGGCAGCCAGTATGACGCAGACGACAAAGGGTTCAACCGGGAGGCCGGTCTGGTTTGCAATGGAGATTGCGATGGGCGCAAACAGCACAGCCGTTGCGTTATTTGACAGGATATTCGTCAACACGGCAACGAGCAAGAACAGGCCTGAGAGCAGCACCCAGCCGTCTTGACCCTGCATGGCGTCAACGACCGCGCCAGCGATGAATTTCGCCCCACCCGTATTCTGAAGCGCGACAGCACTGGCGAGCGATGACCCCACCAGCATATAGATTCTGCTATCAAGCGAGCGCACAGCCTGCCGCAGGTTGAGGCACTTGAAGACGATCATGCAAAAGGCACCTGCCAGCGCCGCCGTGGCAATGGGCAGTAAACCCGAAGCTGTCGCCAAGGCTGTCGCCAGAAAAATGAGGATCGCGCGGGGAGCGTAACGTCGGCGTGGCACATCGGTGCTGGAAAGCTCGATGAGCAACAGATCCTTGTTGAGACGCAATGCCTCCACATCGTCACGGGCTCCGCCTACGAGCAATACGTCGCCCGCCTCCAGGCGAATGTCACTCATGGCCATGCGTGGCATACGAGAGCGTCTCTGAACACCGAGCACGATACAATTGGTTTTGGAACGGAAAGAAGCTTGCGCGATGGTCTGTCCGGACATGCGCGAGGCCGGTGGTACGATGACCTCCGCGAGCGTGACGTCTGTCTTGGGCGAAATTTCCTTCAAACGCTGATTGTCGGCCACTTTCGCCATTTTGTGTCCACCCTTAAGGGCGGTCGTCAGGGCCTGACGGGTTGCCGCCACGACAACCGTGTCTCCCGCCTGCAGGGTAACATTGTCAAAAGGGGGCAAATGGGGCGTCTCGCCCCGCTGCACGAGCCTGACGGTCATGTCCTTGAGATCGGGGAACATGCCAGCAACGGCCTTTTTTCCGACAAGTGCGTCGCCTTCGCTCAAGGGGATCTGGGCAATGAATTGCTTGCCGGTCGTTTGGCTGAGCTGATCCGCCATGCTCTTGCGATTCTGCAAGATTTTCGGCATCACCAAAAGCGCATAAATGGCACCGATGCTCGATACCATCAGCCCGATTTCGGTGAAGTCGAAGAAATTGAGATCAAGCACTCCCGCCTTGCGGGCTGCATCGGCGACCAGAAGGTTGGTCGATGAGCCGATCAGCGTTGTCATACCTCCCAGAATAGAGATGAAGGACAAGGGCATCAGCACTTTGGAAGACGACAGACGCAAGTTGCCAGCCACAACCGTCATGATGGGAATGAACATCACAACCACTGGGGTGTTATTGATAAAGGCACTGATGAAAGCCGCGGAAATATAGACGCCGACAAAGGCTATATATCGATGTCTCTTGGCTAGCTTCGTGATATGTTGCGCCGGTTTATCCAGAGCGTCTGTTTGAAACAGACCCTGACCGATTATGAGAAGAGCCAAGACGGCAATGAGTGCCGGGTTGGCAAACCCCGCCAGAAGATCGTCAAGAGAAACAAGATCCGAAGCTTCGCTGGTTGCGGGCAATCCGACAAATACCAGCATCAGAAGCAGCAATGAGCCTAAAGCTGTAATTTCGATCGAAAAATATTCGAGACTGTAGGAAACAATCGAGAAAAGAATAACGGCAAACGTGAGCCACATTTGCACTTCAGCAGTTAGGTACATAAGTAAGACAGTCCTTACCAGCCTGACAAAGAGCGCAGACGGTGTCTCCCAAGAAAACGCATGACCAAATAAATTATAGATTTGGAAGGACCTAAAATGGCCTTCAGGGCATAAGAAAATCAGATTATTGACTTATTTGCAAAGGCAATCTGCTGATATCCGTATGGAATTAGACACAAAGCCCACTGACGAGCCTAAAAGCTAGCATCAAAATGCAAATGCCCGCCAAAAGCGGGCACTTGAAATAAAACAAATCATGAAAACGGCAACTTAATGCAAGGATTCAAGATCCCGAAGGGCATCGCGATCCATGATCATGGTGCCGAGAATCATGTCGTGCAGCAGTTGCTTGCGGCGGGTGAAAAGCCCGACGAGAATGATGAGGGGCGTCAGGATCGTGTTGCCAAACCAGAATAGTAGACTGTGCATGATGGCCAACAGCGCATAGGGTTTGGCACCATACCACAGCCGCATCTCTAGCCCCATCACACGCATTCCCGGTGTCGCCGCTTTATAGCCGCCCAGTGTCAAACCGATATAGGGCAGGGCCACGATGGGGAGCAACGCAGCATAGAGCAGCCAACCTATCCCGAAAGTGATAACGCCCACCACGGCAATAACCAGCGATGCCGCGATCATCAAAAGCATGATCAGAAAAGAGTCGATGAGAAAGGCCAGAATGCGGCGGGAGAGAATGCCATCAAATAGGGCTGGATGCATGTCCGGGTTGAATGCATTCCTGCGTTCCGCGTTTGGTTCGTAAGCCGCATTGGCGTTGTTCATCGAAAAGAGGATCCTTTCTGGTCCTGTCTGTTTGCCCGTGTCGGGCGGAGTGCGCAATTGATATAGATGAGGTGCGTATCTTGAGAGGACTTTTCAAGGATATTTCGGTTTTTGGTGAGAAAATATAGTGAAAAACGGCTCTTGAAAATCTAGCGTCAATAACCGTCGAATAAAATTCGTGGCGACGTGACGGATATTAGACTGTTTTTTACAGCATGCGCAGGAGAATATTGGCAATCGTCGAGCGGATATTTGCCCGTGTGGGCTGTCCGATATAGAGGCAAACAAAAGGGGCATATCACGCTCTTTGATATGCCTCTTTGTTTGTCAGTTGAGACGACGTCAGGAAACGGCCCGCAGGGAGCTTTTCTGTTCCAGTGTCGCTACAAGGCGTGAAATGCTGTCAATGACGTCAGAACTGGCTTTTTCCAGATCACGCAAAAGACCAAAACCTTCATCCTTTTTGTCTTCTGCGCAGGCCTTGACGATTTGGATTGCTACATCATGAACTTTCTTGTGCGGAGCCTCCAATGCGGTGAAGGCCGGGAGACGCCGGATTTCCGGATCGTTGATACCGTCATACCATTGCCCCAAACGGCAGCCGTGGTGATCGGCCAGCTTGGCAGTTTTGGCATTTTCACGACCTGTGAGAATATTGACGATGCGCTTGGTGAACAGCACATGATCGATCTTGGCCATTTCGCAAAGGGACAATGCATCACCATCCTGGAACAGGGTGCTGGCATTCTCTGCAAAATGGTCGTTGCTGTTCTGGAGCGTGTCAGACATGCCGATGAGCATTTTTTCATTTTCGGCATTCAGTTCGGCCACGCCTGTGACCGATTCAGAAATCTCCTGCGTCGCAACGGTTTGCTGTTGGATAATCTGGGAGACTTCCTGCATGTTGCGGTTGACCTCACCCACCTGCGAACCGATCTGCTCCATCAACTGGTTCGCACCATGAATCGCGTTTTCACCATCACCAATCGCTTCACGAGAGGTTGAAACAGCCGTTTGAATGGTGCGCATGCCGCCGCTGAGCGCGTTGATACGGTTGGTGATGTCTTCCGTCGCCTTGGTTGTTTGTCCGGCGAGCGCTTTGACCTCGTTAGCAACCACGGCAAAGCCTTTACCAGCTTCACCCGCGCGAGCAGCTTCTATTGTGGCGTTGAGCGCCAGCAGATTGGTCTGGTTGGCGATTTTGTCGATGACCGTAAGGAACGAGCCGATCTGCTCAGACGCTTGTACAAGGTCATTGAGGCTCGTCTCCGTTTGTGATGAAGCGGTTGCAATGTTGGTCATGGCCGAGGATACGGCCTGCATTGTGGCGAGCCCCTGCGTGACCGTTTGATGTGTCTCTTTGGCGCCATCAGCCGTTAGATCCGATGTTTCGGAAATCTGGCCGATTGATCCAGCCAACTCGGAAACCGCAGCCGAGATTGCCTGTACATTGCTCGTGGCGGTGTGGGTGTTGCGCGTGAGAATGGCCATGTCAGCGCAGATTTCGTTGATTTCTACGGCAGCATTGGAAAGCGCGCGCAAGTTGCCTTGATGGCAGCCGCTGTCACCCTGAGAGGCAAAGCCCGATGCGTCGCCAAGAGCCGATAAGGTGCCTATCATATCAGAGAAGATAAGAGATATAACATTTTGCATCTCAGCAACCAGAGCCTTGCTGCCACCCCGATGGGATTTTGCAATGGACGGCACCAGTTCAAGGAGTGATCTGGCATAGAGCGCCATGACAGCATTGGCGCTTGCACCTGATGCCTTGAGTGCTGCGCCGTTCTCATTGCTGTTGCGCACAATCTCGGAGGGGCTGGAAGCCTTCAGCATCCTGGCAAGGTGTGCGGGTTGACCCAACGTTGCCGTGGTCTGGCTCCCCATTGAAGGTTGGAACATGCGCGCCAAATCCGTTTGCTGGTCAATGCAAGAACGAATCGTCTTGGACACAGAAGGAAGGTCTTTTTCCAGCTTCGGGGTTACCGCCTGAATGCCGTTGGTTGCGGTTCCTGCGGAAATAAAGGAGAAGGTTTGTTCCAGCTCTGAAAGGTTGTTTTGTTGGCTATGCTGCGACATCGGTCTCAAGGTTCTTCTAGTTAAAAGGACACATGAGAAAATTATCAATGCAGATGCACTTGAAAATGGTTAACGAAATAATTCAAGGTGCCAAAAAAACCTGTAATCACAAGAAAAATTTCTGCATCTCATAGTAAAATTACCTGTTTTTACGATAAAATTTTAGTCAGAAATGTCCGGTTTGTTGAGATATTCCACACTGTGTCCCGCTGATTCGATGGCCATGATGATCTCATTGGCGTGAGCCGCATCGCGGGTTTCGATGGTAATATCTATGGAGGCTCCCTTGACCGGAACATTCAGGAATGTGCGGTGATGATCGACCTCCAGAATATTGCCACCAAGGTCTCCGATGATGCTGGAAAGTTCGGCGAGAATACCCGGGCGATCCGGAATGGTGATCCGCAGTCCGACGATCTGCTGCTTTCTGCCAAGCTGGCGCACGATAATCGAGGAGAGTAGGCGAGGGTCGATATTGCCACCCCCCAGAACCAGACCAACTTTCTTATCCTTGAAACGGGCCGGCTCGGCGATAACGGCAGCCAATGGCACCGCTCCGGCGCCTTCTGCCATCGTCTTGAGATAGGTCGCGTAGGCGTTGATGGCGCGCTCTATGTCGCGTTCTGTCACCAATATGATGTCGTCCAGAAGCTCTGAGGCGATTTCAGCGGTCAATTTGCCCGCTTTCTTGACGGCAATGCCTTCGGCCAGAGACTGCCCCCCGCAGAACAGGTCCTTGTGCTTGAGCTCATTATACATGGTTGGATAGAGTTCACTCTCAACCCCAATCACTTCAATCTCTGGGTTGATGCTCTTAGCGGCAATGGCTATGCCGGAAATCATGCCACCTCCGCCGATGGGCACGATCAATGTCTCGAGATCCGGCACGTCGGCGAGCATTTCCAAAGCGATGGTGCCCTGTCCGGCGATGATCTTATAGTCATCATAGGGGTGAACGAAGGTGAGGCCTCTGTTTTTGGCAAGGCGCATGGCCGCGTCCCCGGCTTCGGCGACAGTTTCGCCCTCCAGAATAACTTCAGCACCAAAGCCTTTCGTGGCCGCGACTTTTACAAAGGGCGTAAATTCCGGCATGACGATGAGAGAAGGAATACCCAGTCTCGTCGCATGAAGCGCCACGGCCTGTGCATGGTTGCCTGCAGACATGGCAATAACGCCATGCTTACGCTCTTCTTCGCTCAGAGACAGCAGCTTGTTAAGCGCGCCCCGTTCCTTGAAGGCGTTGGTCACCTGCATATTGTCATATTTGACGTAGATGTTCGCGCCCAGAATGTCGGAGAGCTGTTTGGCGGGTAGCGTCGGAGTACGCAGGACCGCGCCCTTGATCTTGTCGGCAGCCTGCATGATGTCAGAGAGAGTTGGGCGGTTTGAGGCGGAAGAACGATCAGACATCACATTGGCTCGCTTTGGTAGGAAATGGTTCAGAGACAATGCCTTAACATCGCCGCGCATTCAAATGATTTTGCACCACTTAAAGCGAAGGTGGTATCCGGATCGGAAAAACCAGTCGGGAAGAGTGCTGGTGGTTGTCGAACCTCGCCTTTTTTCGTTGATGAAGAGATAAAGAACTGTTTTGACCATTTCCCGTGCGCTAGTTTCATACGAAAGCTGAAAGCGGCAGAAGACTGCTCAAAACAAGGTCTGCTTTTATTTTGCCGGAGGCCTAAAATGAATGAGAATAGTGAAGGAATGGTCGAGTGTCAGAAATTGTCTATCAGACATTGAAGGCTGAAAAGCTTAATGAAACCCTTGATGATCTGGCCTCTATCCTGCACGGGTGCGTTCAAAATGGTGCCAGTGTCAGCTTCATTCATCCGTTTAGCAAAGAAGATGCACGCAGCTTTTGGCTTAAAGATGTCTTCCCCAAGGTGGAAAAGGGCGAAACCGTCTTGTTGGTTGCGCGGGCTGATGACCGCCTTGTCGGAACCGTCCAACTGCAGACGAACCTCCCGCCCAACCAGACCCATCGATGTGAGGTGGCCAAACTGTTGGTGCATCCCGACTATCGCAAGCGGGGCATTGCCACGACTTTGATGGAAAATCTCGAGGAAGAGGCAAGAGCCTTGGGCAAGAGCCTCATCACGCTTGATACCCGCTCGGGTGATCAGGCTGAGCCGCTCTATATTCTTCTTGATTACAAGATCGCTGGACGCATCCCCAATTTTGCCAGAGCTGCAGATTGTGATCGTCTGGATTCTACGACCTATATGTACAAGATCCTTGAGCAGACCGACCTGTAAGGCCGGTCTCACAAGAAAATGGTCAAGCTGGAACTTAGCGTTTGAGGGTTTCGGCAATCGTTGGTGCAAAATAGGTCAGAATGCCGTCTGCACCAGCGCGCTTGAATGCCAGCAAGCTTTCCCACATGACGCGTTCCTGATCAAGCCAGCCATTCTGGCCAGCCGCGCAGAGCATCGCATATTCGCCTGAAACCTGATAGGCAAAGGTTGGCATGGCGAATTCGTCTTTCAATCGACGAAGAACGTCCAGATAAGGCATGCCGGGTTTGACCATCAGCATGTCTGCGCCTTCATTGATATCCAGCTGGGCTTCCATGAGGGCTTCATCCGTGTTGGAAGGGTCCATCTGATAGGTTTGTTTGTCGCCTTTAAGGGTCGAATTGGCACCGACTGCTTCACGGAACGGACCGTAGAAGGCTGACGCATATTTGGCCGTATAGGCCATGATCTGTGTGTCGGTGTAACCCTGATTGTCGAGCACGGCGCGAATGGCCCCGATGCGGCCATCCATCATGTCTGATGGACCGATGATGTCCGAGCCAGCTTCTGCCTGCACGAGAGCCTGACGCGTCAGTTGCTCCACGGTTTCGTCATTGAGGATGATGCCATCACGCAGCAAACCATCGTGGCCATGGCTTGTGTAAGGGTCTAGCGCCACATCCGTCATCAGCCCTACTTCGGGCACTTCCTTTTTGATGGCTCGGAGGGCGCGGCAGATGAGATTGTTCTCATTAAGGGCTTCGCTGCCCTCATCATCGCGCAAATCCGGATTGGTATAGGGGAAGAGGGCGATGACGGGAATACCAAGTGTGGCAGCTTTTTCGGCAGCTCGCACAGCGTTATCGATGCTCAAGCGGTCCACGCCGGGCATGGCACCAATCGGTTGGGCTTCATTGTCGCCATCCATCACAAAGATTGGCCAGATCAGGTCATTGATGGTCAGGGCATTTTCGCGGATCAGACGACGGGACCAATCGCTACGACGATTCCTGCGCATCCGACGTCCCCCTGTGATGCTGCCGACATCGGTCATGGCAGAAAGTGGCGTGTCCATGGTGGATTTGGAAGAGTTTGTCATTGCATTATAGGTCCTTGAAACTTGGCCAGCCCGTTGCGCTCCCTTTCAGTCAAGGCGCTGCAAACTGAAGGCTGTCTTGGGAAAGTCGTTCCCAATGCTAATCAACTTGCAAGCAGAACAAAACTGACCAATTGGTAATGATGGCCGGCCTGTTGAAACCATGGTCCATGCTGGAGCATCATCCCGGTCGCTTCATTGTCTTACTTGATCGCGTCAGGCGGACGCTATATTGAAAAGTCAGCAAAATTTGGATCAAACAATGAAGATGAGCGCTCAGTGCGCAGGGCAAGATCATGGATGACATTTTATTTGAGAAACGTGGATGCGTAGGACTTGTTACCCTCAACAGGACAAAAGCGCTCAATGCCCTGACCATAGACATGATCAACGCGCTTTCAAACCAGCTCAAACATTGGGAAAGTGATGATGCCGTCAAGGCCGTCATTCTCACATCTGCCAGTGAGCGCGCTTTTTCCGCCGGGGCTGATATCCGTTTCGTCTATAATAATCGCGCAAACCCGCCTTACGATTTCTTCCGCGTTGAATATCTGATGAATTGCGCGATGTTCCGCTATCCAAAGCCCTATATTTCACTGGTTGATGGCATAGTCATGGGGGGAGGGGTAGGTCTATCCTTCCATGGGCGCTATATTGCAGCGGGTAGCAAGACCCTCTTTGCCATGCCCGAAACGGGAATCGGCTTTTTCCCCGATGTCGGCGGAGCGTATTTCCTTCCGCGCATGCCCCGTAATGTGGGCCTTTATTGCGGCATGACTGGTGCGCGGTTGGGGCAGGCAGACTGTTTGAAATTTGGGCTGGTGACCCACGCTATCAAACTGGATCAATTTGCATCCATTCTGGAAGAAATTTCCAATGGTGCCGATCCGGAAACCTGCTTGGCCCAATATGCAGGAGAGGCAAAAGGAGAGGGGCTTGAGGAAGGGAAGCTGAGCGTGATTGAAAATGCGTTTTCTGGAAGCTCGGTTTCGGAAATTATTGCGAATCTGAATGCCAATCCGCACCCTTTTGCAAAAGAGACGCTTGATTTGATGCTCTCCCGTTCTCCAATGTCGGTGTATGTTGCCTTTGAACAAATGCGCCGCGGAGCGACGTTGAGTTTTGAAGACTGCATGGCCATGGAATATCGAATCCTTGAGCGTATTCTCAATGATAATGACTTTTATGAGGGAGTGAGGGCCACGATTGTCGATAAGGATGGGGCGCCCAAGTGGGAGCCTGCTTCTTTTGATGATGTTTCAGAGGAAAAGGTGCTGTCCTATTTCTTGCCTCTTGATCCGGATCGCGAATTGTTCAATGGCTCATAAGAACCTATGATCTGACTCACTGGCGTTGCATATTTATGGGCGTCAGAGGGACACTACTCATGCGGATGCGATCCTGCTTCCGCGTATGCAAAGACTGAATAGAAACTGCCATGACGCTCAGATTGACCGATGTTTCCCCGAAATACTGGGGTGAGAATTTGCCTTATTGGCTGATTGTTCTGGCGCGTGTCGGGAGCATCGCCCTGATGTTGAGTGGCTTATTCTATTGGGTTGATATTCTTGGTGTGTTCGGAGAGAGCGGACTTCAGCGCGGAATTTGGCTCGCTCCTGTCGGTCGGGTCATTCTGGCCTGCTCCTTCCTCATCGCGTCTGTTGGTGTATGGCAGTTGGCATTCTGGGGTGTTGTCATGTGGGTTCTGAGCGCAGTAACCCAGGCACTGGCCATCTTGCTGGTTGAGGACTTTACCTTATATTCCGGCCTCATTACCATTGCGCATACTTTGGGGTTGATTGCGTTATCAATCTGTTGTGCCTGGCTTGTCTACCGATCTTCAAGGCAGCAGGAAATCTGAATCCATTTCCATCATCCATTCATTTTTGGAAGGCCGGGTAAATTATCCGACCAGCGGGGCGTGCTTACGTTTTTTCTTTAGAGCTGCGGTTTGTTGGGAATAACTTGCTAGGATGTGAACCATTTGGGAAAGGTTTTGTTAGTGCATTTGTAAATAGATGATGAAGAAATGGCGTATTCCGATGTTTTAAAGAGATACAAGCGGCTTTTGTGAAGTAAATATACCCAAGAACCAGAGTGTTTAATAAAATTGATAACCTGTTATTTACCACGGATGCAGAACTCGACGCAAATTATGTAGAATTAGCGCGATTAGGGCTTTGTTAAGGCTGTTGCTTAAGCAGATTTTATTTAGCGACGGCTACTGTGAGTTCAAAGGCGGACAAACCGTCGCTCAAGTTAAAACAAAAACGAGGCTCAAACACATGATTACGTCACAACGCGCAGTGGAAACAGTTAGTGAAGCTGAGGGCGACGTAGAGCTTAAACCACTCTACATGGACGCACTCAGGCTCGTAGAACGCCTGCACCGCAGACTCCTGGATGTTATCAAGGATGAATTCGAACGTCGCGGCAGAACCGATGTTAACAGCGTGCAAGCTTTGCTTTTGTTCAATATCGGCGATTCTGAAGTGACTGCCGGTGAGCTGCGCTCTCGCGGCTACTATCAAGGGTCAAACGTCTCCTACAACCTGAAAAAATTGGTTGATATGGGATATGTCAATCACGAACGCTCCCGCGTTGACCGCCGTTCTGTTCGTATCTCCCTATCGGATAAGGGCCTGGAAGTGCGTCAGATCGTGAGCGAGCTCTATGAACGTCACATCGCGACGATCGAGCAGGTCGGTGGAATTGCTACAGAGGACTTTGCTCTTCTGAACAAATCCCTACAGCGTCTGGAACGCTTCTGGACCGACCAAATCCTGTATCGTCTTTAACGGATTGCCCTGACATGCTGTCCCGCAAGAAACGGCAGAAGAGGGCGATTGCAGTGAGCCTTGAGTGCACTGTTCCTTCTGAAACGATGGCCAAAGCGAGCGCAAGCGACATATCCTGCTCGTTTCAATGATGTTCATAATCTGACCAGTATCAGTTTCCCTCGCAAGGCTTGTCCTTGCGAGGTTTTTTGGTTTGTCCGGTCTGGTATTCCTGCAACAGTTTTCAAAAACGTGATCATTACATCCAGAATTTGCCACATTCTGTTGCCAATTGCTTTCAGGTTGCCGAAAAGTATTCATTAAGAATGCGGTAATAAGTGTTCAGCAAAGCTCTTTAGGGTCTTCAAACATGCGAGTCAGGGTTCTAGACTGATCGCAATTGGGAAAATATTCCTGTTTGATGTGATTCTGAGCGGCCCAACTTATTCGGGCGCCGATATAATTGAATATGTGATACAACCTGTTGGCACAGGTGGATTCTGCGAAAAGAATGGCGAAAGTGACCATGACAAATTCAAAACCGGGATATAGTGAAATCGTGACTAAGCAAAAGATAAATCGCCGTACATTCCTGACTTCCGGGTCTCAAATGGTGGCGGGTTTTGCGACAGCCCTTTCAACCCCGGCTTTTGCACAAGCGGTAAACCCTATCGATGAAGTGCTCAATCAGAGCCCGGTCGAATGGGGTGACCGTTTTGATACACCGGGCCAGACGGTTGCTGCTGTCCGTACCGCAGAGCCAACCCTTTCGCCATCAACCGTATCCAATATTGAAAATGCGATGCAGATTTATTACGGCATCGTGCAGCGTGGTGGTTGGCCGATTGTTCCTGATGATCAGGTGCTGCGCCTCGGCCATAAATCGCCCGCAGTGGTTATCCTGCGTGAACGTCTGGGTATGTCCGGTGACCTGATACAGAATATCGGTGTCAACGATGTGTTCGATTCCTATGTTGATGCTGCCGTGCGCCGCTTCCAGTCGCGTCATGGCATTCATCCCGATGGTGTCATCGGCAAGGAAACCTTCGCAGCCATGAATGTGCCGGTGCAGGTGCGTTTGCGTCAGTTGGAGACAAACCTTGTGCGGGTGCGCTCAATGTCTGGCTTCCTTGGCAAGCGCTATGTTATGGTCAATATTCCTGCTGCCGAGATCGAAACTGTTGAAGAAGGCCAGGTGCATTCCCGCCATACAGCTGTTGTTGGCAAGATTGATCGTCAGACACCGGTTCTCAAAAGCACGATTCATGAAATCAACTTCAACCCCTATTGGCATGTTCCTGCAAGCATCATTCGTAAGGACTTGATCCCGAAAATGCTCAAGGACCCCAACTATTTGCGGGACAACAAGATCCATATTCGCGACCTGAAGAACAATGTTGAGCTGGATGCCTCACAGGTCGACTGGACGACTGACGAAGCGCTGAACTACCAGTTCCGTCAAGAACCGGGCGCCAAAAACTCGATGGGTTCCATCAAGATCAACTTCCACAATAAATATGCGGTTTACCTGCATGACACGCCATCCAAAACCCTGTTTGGCAACAGCTACCGGTTCCATTCTTCGGGCTGCGTGCGTGTTCAGAATGTGCGTGAATTTGTTGTCTGGGTTCTTGAAGACACCCCGGGCTGGGATCGTTTCGCCATTGATGAGGTGATCCGTTCAGGCGAGCGTGAAGATGTATCGGTCCGCGGTAAGGTTCCGATTTACATGACCTACATTACGGCTTGGGCAACCAGTGAAGGTATGGTTCATTTCCGTGAGGACATTTATGATCGCGACGGTCTGAGTGCCATGGCGCCGGCCAGCACACCTGTTCAGGGATAAATCTTCATGAGCCAGCCTAAACCCGGTGAAATCTATATTGAATTTACGGTTATAGGACAGCAGGTGAAGGCCGTGGCTGTCGATGCCACGACAGGTGTCGAGGTGAGTGTTTTCGGTCCTACCAGCGTATCAAAACAGGATTTGCAGAACCTTGCAGTCCGCAAATTGAAGCGCAGGCTCGAGCAGTTGGGCAATGGGTGAGGGGCGTTCTGCCCCTTGTGCCCACAATTCCTTTCATGATCTACATGTAAGAGCTGCAAATCCATCTTGGGTTTGGCTGTGGAGTGTGCTAAATCCTCGAAACAAAGACAATGGTGGCGCAATTTGGTGTACATGGTGTTGCCGAAATGCGCACAATGTTGTGGCCTTCAGTCAAATATTAAAGGCAGACTCAAAGGGGCATTTGTGATAGCCAATTGCCTCTAGTTCTGATCTATGATCGCCCAACAAACGCGAAGGGGTATTGTTCCATGTCAGCAAACGAAGGTGCCAATTCGGGAGCGATTTTCCCAGAATTCTTCACCCGCGATCTCGAAAATTCCGACCCGGCAGTTGCCGCTGCGATTAACAGCGAGCTTGGTCGTCAAAAACACGAGATCGAACTGATCGCTTCTGAGAATATCGTGTCCAAAGCAGTCCTGCAGGCGCAGGGCTCTGTCATGACAAACAAATATGCAGAAGGTTATTCGGGTCGTCGTTACTATGGTGGTTGCCAGCATGTTGACGTGGCTGAAAACCTTGCGATCGAACGTGTAACCAAACTGTTTGGTTGCGAGTTCGCCAACGTACAGCCCAATTCCGGCTCGCAGGCCAACCAGGCTGCCTTCATGGCGCTCATCAAACCGGGCGACACCATCCTGGGTATGAGCCTTGATGCCGGTGGTCACCTGACCCACGGTGCTAAGCCGAACCAGTCTGGCAAGTGGTTTAATTCCATCCAGTATGGCGTACGCAAGCAGGACGGCCGCATTGACTTTGACCAGATCGAAGAACTGGCAAAAGAGCATCAGCCAAAACTGATCATCGCCGGTGGGTCTGCCTATAGCCGTGAATTCGACTTCAAGAAATTCCGTGAAATCGCTGATTCCGTTGGCGCATATCTTATGGTGGACATGGCCCACTTCGCAGGTCTCGTCGCTGCTGGCTTGCATGAGAATCCATTCCCGCATGCCGATATCGTGACTTCCACGACCCATAAAACCCTGCGCGGACCGCGCGGTGGCTTGATCCTGACCAACGATGCCGACATCGCCAAGAAGGTCAATTCGGCTGTCTTCCCGGGTCTGCAGGGTGGTCCTTTGATGCATGTTATTGCTGCCAAGGCCGTTGCCTTTGGTGAAGCGCTCACCGATGACTTCAAGGTCTATGCAAAGGCTGTCAAAGACAATGCGCAAGCTCTTGCCGATACCCTCTATGAAGGTGGTGTTGAACTGGCCGCTGGTGGTACGGATAACCATCTTCTGCTCGTCGACCTGCGTCCGAAGGGCCTGACCGGTAAAATTGTTGAAGCCGCTCTTGGTCGTGCCTATATCACCTGTAACAAGAATGGCGTGCCGTTCGATCCGGAAAAACCGGCAATTACCTCCGGTATCCGTCTTGGTACACCAGCTGGTACGTCCCGTGGTTTCGGCACCGAGGAGTTCAAGGAAATCGGTAAATTGATTATCGAAGTGCTTGACGGTCTCGTTGCGAATGGGGAAGAAGGCAATAGCGCCGTAGAATCGGCTGTGAAGGAAAAGGTCATCGCCCTGACCGATCGCTTCCCGATCTACCCTGACCTTTGATCATATCGGCAGGGCAGTCTGGTAAGCCATTGGCTGCCCGCCGTGATCCCATAAATGAATTGTGAGGTCGAGATATGAAATGTCCCTATTGCGGTTATGAAGATACCCAGGTCAAGGATTCTCGTCCTACAGAAGACAATACGGCGATCCGCCGTCGACGCTTTTGCGCAGGCTGCGGCGGACGCTTCACTACCTTCGAGCGTATCCAGCTTCGTGAACTGTCTGTTATCAAACGCACGGGGCGTAAAGTGCCCTTTGATCGTGACAAGCTGATGCGCTCTGTTCAGGTTTCCCTTCGTAAACGTCCGGTAGAAGACGAAAAGGTCGAGCGTATGGTCTCTGGCATCGTGCGGCAGCTTGAAAGCGCGGGCGATGCAGAAGTCCCGGCAGAACATATCGGCAATCTGGTGATGGTAGGCCTTAAGGGACTGGATGAAATCGCTTATATTCGCTTTGCTTCCGTCTATAAGAATTTCCGTGAAGCAAAAGACTTTTCTGATATGCTGACCGAAATGTCGTCCGCTCGCCCCGAGGATGATGATCTCTCCGAGTAGCAGAATAACGGGATGACGCGGTCTGGATCGTTTGTGCCACCTCAAACCGATCGGCATTGTATGCACACTCTCTTGCACACATTCTCTGATGAACAACTGATGGATCTGGCTTTGCGTCTTGGGCGCCGCTGTGCCGGAGCGACTGCCGAAAATCCGGCCGTTGGGTGCGTGATTGCCCGCAATAATTCTGGGCGCATGGAAATTGTCGGGCGCGGATGGACGCAAGAAGGCGGGCGTCCTCATGCGGAGCGTGTGGCTTTGGCCGAGGCAGGAGAACGCGCAAGGGAGGCCACGGCCTATGTCACTCTGGAGCCATGCTCTCACACCGGAAAATCCAGCCCATGCGCTGATGCCTTGATTGAAGCCGGTATTGCACGCGTTGTCTGTGCACATCCCGATCCGGATAGGCGTGTGGCTGGCCGTGGCTTTGAGAAACTACGCAATGCCGGAATCGCTGTCGATGTTGGGCTCATGCAGGATCGGGCGCATCGCGACCTGACCGGTTTTCTCTCTCGCACCGTCCGCAATAGGCCATGGCTGCAGGCCAAGATGGCTTTTTCTCGTGATGGCATGATCGGCATCAAGGGGCAGGGGAACTATCCTGTTACCGGGCCGCAGGCCAAATCCCGTACCTACGCTTTGCGCGCGCGGGCTGATGCAATATTGGTTGGTTGCGATACCGTGCTGATTGACAATCCCGCTTTAACGGTGCGCTTACCGGGGTTGGAGAAGCGATCCCCCGTGCGCGTCGTTCTGGATAGCAAGGGGCGTTTGCCCGTTGAAACGATTCTTGTGCAATCGGCTAAAGAGACGCCCGTCTGGATCGTGACGACCGGGCAAATGCCCAGTGATAAAGCAAAGGTGCTAGAGGCCCGAGGCTGCGTCATTCTCCGCGTCGATGCCACGCCAGAGGGTCATGTTGATCTGAAGATGGCCCTTGAAGCCATAGCGGAGCGGGGCATCAATACAGTTTTTGCTGAATGCGGCGCAAAACTCGCAGATGAAATGCTCAAATCCGGGTTCGTCGATGAATTTTTCCTCTACCAAGGCTCTGAGTTGATCGGCCTGAATGGCCTTGAAGCGCTGCATGGTTTGCCGGAAAAAGCTTTGTCATCGGCCGGTTTCATTCTGGAAGAGAATTGCAATATGGGGCAGGATAAGCTGAAGAGGTTTGTTCGCCCTCAAAGTTTGGACGCTTTATACGGAGATTAGCAGCTATGTTTACCGGCATTATCACGGACGTTGGCGAAGTAATGAAGCAGGAGACTATTCCTGCGGGGCAGCGGGTGAAGATTGCGACTCATTTTGACCCCGAGACAATCGCTCTGGGTGCTTCCATCGCTTGCAACGGTGTATGCCATACTGTTGTTGAAGCTGGTTCTCTGGACGAAGCGCGCAACTATTTTTCGGTCGAGTCGGCCCGTGAAACCCTTGATCTGACCAATGCGTCCAGCTGGTCAGAAGGGTCTGCAATCAATCTGGAGCGGTCCCTTAAAATGGGAGATGAACTGGGCGGTCATCTTGTGCTCGGTCATGTTGATGGTGTGGCTGAAGTGGTAGAACGGCAAGAGCATCCAGACAGCGTTTTCTTTAAGCTCAGGGCACCAGGTCAATTGGCTCGCTTTATTCCGCCTAAAGGGTCTGTTTGCCTTGATGGTACCTCTCTGACGGTCAATGATGTGGAAGGGGATGACTTCACAATCTTCCTTATTCCCCACACGCTTTCCAACACAGCATGGAAAGAGAAAACAGTGGGCGACAAGATCAATCTTGAGGTGGATATGATGGCTCGTTATGTCGCACGACTGAATGAATATACGCCATCCTAGAATTCTGATATTAGATTGCTGAGTCTAATTGGGGAGCCTGTCTGGGCTCCCTTCTCGCCACATAAAGGAAACAATCATGGTCGAGAAAATCAGCATCACCACGCCAATTCTTTTTTCTGATCCGCTACCTGAAGCTGTTGATGTCGCCATCATCGGGGCAGGTGTCGTGGGTATCTTTGCGGCTCTATATCTGGCGCGTGCTGGCAAGAAAGTTTGCGTGCTCGAAAAGGGGCGAGTATCGGGCGAGCAGTCGTCCCGTAACTGGGGCTGGATTCGTCAGCATGAGCGCGATGAGGCCGAGGTTCCCATCGCAATAGAGGCCTTGCGGCTCTGGAAAGAAGCCGATGCCGAGGTAGATGGCGCAACCGGTTTCGTCACCACTCCGATCAATTATCTCGCCTCCAGTCAGGAGGAGTTGAAGGGTCTGGAAGACTGGATGTCCATTGCCGAGAAGTATGGGGTAAATTCCGTGCGTCTCGGCAGCAAAGAGGTTTCCAATATCTTTGGCGGTGTATCCAATAACCAATGGGTTGGCGGTACGTCTACGCTTGATGACGCCCGCGCTGAGCCATGGGAAGCCATACCGGCTATCGCCAAATTGGCCCATCAGGAAGGCGTAACCATCATCGAGAATTGCGCCGCGCGTTCGCTTGAGATTGAAGCGGGGCGCGTGACCGGATTGCATACCGAGCAGGGTCTTGTAAAATGCGATCATGTCGTGCTGGCTGCTGGCGCATGGTCTTTGCTGTTTGCGCGCAATCACGGGATAAGTTTTCCGCAGCTGTCGGTGAGTCTCACGGCCATGCAAACGGCGCCGATGCCCAACTTCACTGAGCATAACAGTGCCGATGAAGATTTTGCTCTGCGCCGCCGCAAGGATGGCGGTTATACGCTAGCTGTATGTGATGGCAATGATTTCTTCGTTGGGCCGGACGCCTTCAGGAATTTCTTTAAATATATTCCGCTTCTGAAGGAAAGTTGGGACCATACATTCCTCACTCCCTGGGCGCCCAAAGGTTTCCCCGATGCATGGACCACCAAGCGGTCTTGGTCAGCAGACCAGCAGACACCGTTTGAGAGATGTCGTGTGCTGGAGCCTCAACCTAACATGAAATATGTTCAGAGGGCCGTCTATGCCTTTGAGAACCGCTTTCCGGGTGTCGGATCACCCCAGATCATAGATGCCTGGGCAGGCATGGTGGATGCCCTGCCGGATGTCGTTCCGTTGATCGACACGATCGAGAAACTGCCCGGCCTTGTGATTGCGACAGGCTTTAGCGGCCACGGGTTCGGTTTCGGGCCGGGGGCGGCGATGGTCGTCAAGGATCTGGTGCTGGGCAACAAGCCGACCCACGACATCTCGCGCTTCAGATTTGAGCGATTCACTGATGGCTCGCCAATGCTTCTTGGACCAGCGCTTTAGCGCTGGACCCGCAATGTCTGTCTGTTGGATTTCTGCCTTTTCAGCAATTATCGAAAAAAATTCGAGGTCAATACGATATAGGCTTGACGTATGATGCGTCTGGTCCGATGTTGGCCGGTGAATTCTGCACAAAATGCTGGACAACTGCGAGCGGACATGGTTTGACAGGCAACCCTTCGGCTTATGCCGCCCCATGCCCCAAGACTTCGGATGGAAATCATGACTAAGGAAACCCCCAATATTCTAATCATCGAGGCCCGGTTTTACGAAGATCTTGCCGATGAACTGGTCCGCGGAGCTGTCGAGGCTCTAGAGGAAGCTGGTGCGACTTACGAGCGCGTTGCAGTTCCCGGCGTGCTGGAAATTCCTGCCGCTTTGTCAATGGCGATGGCCGCTGTTGAAGATGGCTATTCCGATTATGACGGGTATGTTGCTCTTGGCGTCGTGATCCGAGGTGAAACGACCCATTACGATATCGTCGCCAATGAGAGCGCTCGCGCTATCATGGGGTTGGCTGTTGAGGGCTGCGTGGCCGTCGGTAACGGCATCCAGACCGTCGAAAATGGCCAGCAGGCTTGGGCGCGTGCGCGTGTTGAAGAAAAAGATAAAGGTGGTGCTGCAGCTCGTGCTGCATTGACCATGATTGAGCTACGCGAGAAATTCGGAATAGAAGAATGAGTGAACAGGAAAAATCTGTCCGTACCGCAAACAAGCGTGGCTCTGCCAGGCTGGGGGCCGTTCAGGCCCTCTACCAGATGGATGTCGGTGGGACACCTTTGACCGAAGTTTTGCAGGAGTTCGAGCTTTACCGTCTTGGTAAAGAAGTCGATGAAGAACTCTATCTGCCAGCGGACTATGCCTATTTCAGGGATATCGTGAGTGGTGTTGTGCGCGAACAGAGAACACTGGATCCACTCATCAACAGCGCCTTGCAAAAGGGCTGGCCCTTGGCGCGCATCGATCAAACCATGCGCGCGATCCTGCGCTGTGGTCTTTATGAGGTCATGTTCCGCAAGGATGTTCCTGCACCGGTGATCCTGTCAGAATATATCGACGTGGCCAAAGCCTTCTTTGAAGGGGATGAGCCGCGCATGGTCAACGGTGTGCTTGATGCTCTGGCGCGCAATATCCGCAAGGATGAAGTCAGGGCAAAGACCCAGTAAGCATTCCGGGAGTGATCAATGGCCAATGCCGAAGGACAGGTGCGCCTTGGTGAGAGCGCGCTGATCAAACAGTATTTTGCGCCCTTGTGTCACCCGGATATGTCTTTTGGTCTCAGTGATGATGCCGCTTTTCTCAATCTGGCGTCCGATCAGCAGCTTGTTCTTACAAAGGACATGCTGGTCGCAAATGTGCATTTTTTTGCCGATGACGCACCAGAGCTGATTGCCAAAAAGGCATTGCGTGTCAATCTTTCCGACCTGGCTTCGAAAGGGGCCAAACCTGTCGGATACCTGCTGGGACTTGGTTTGCCTTCAGACTGGACGGAAGACTGGCTTTCCCGCTTTTGTAAAGGGCTTGGTGAAGACCAGCAGGCCTTTGATTTTCCGCTGATTGGCGGGGATACGGTCAAGAGCCCTGAACGGCTGACCCTTTCCATCACCGCTTTTGGCGAAGTGCCCAAGGGGCGCACCATCTTGCGCCGCAATGCCAAGCCTGACGAGGATGTCTATGTCACCGGCACCATAGGGGATAGCGCTCTGGGGTTGTTGCTGCGCCGCGAGCCTGAGGACTATCCTGAAATCGGTGAAGAGGACAAAGCTGTTCTCATCAACCGCTTCCTACTGCCTCAACCACGCTTGCAAGGTCTCGCCCTGATACGCCAGTTCGCCACGGCATCTATGGATATCTCCGATGGCTTGATGGGAGACGCTGCGAAAATGGCGTCCGCGGCCGATTGCGCGTTGCATCTGGACGATGCAGCCGTGCCACTCTCTCTGTCTGCCAAAGCGATGCTGGATGTAACCTCGGCTTCCAGAGATGTGGCTCTGACGGGGGGCGATGATTACGAACTTCTCTTTTGCGCACGTCGTAAAGATCGAGAGGCCATCCGGGCGGCGGCCTCTGCACTGGATGTGCCTGTCACCAGAATTGGCAGGGTTGCAGAAGGGAAGGGCGTGTGTCTGCTCGATGAGAGTGGACATGAAATGGCTCTCTCCAAAGGTGCTTCTTACGAGCATTTTTAAGGTATCCACCTTAAGGAACCCAAACCGCAACAAGGCAAAAGAAAAGGCCTGACCTTGTGAGGCCAGACCCTTTGGAACCTATTTTGCGTAAAATGCTTTCCTATTCGCCGATACCAGCGCCAATGCCTTCAACAAGACGGCTGAGGAACTGGGTATCCTTGCCACCTGTTGGCGTGACCTGACGGGAGAAGTCGAACAACTTGCCATCTTTCAGACCATAGCGAGCCGTGCGCGCAACGCGCTGTTCGTCGTCGAAATAAACGGCAACCACAGTCTGGTCGACAGGGCGCGAACGCATGAAGGCAACCGGCTGCTTGCGCGTTTGGGAAATATAGTAGAATACCTCACCGCCGAAATCAGCCGTCGTGGAAGGGGTGCCCAAGGTCAGCAGAACCTGCTCACGGCTGGCGCCTTCGGCAATCTGATCCAGAGTGTATTCGGTGGGAACAAATCCGTGAATGGACGTCGTTTCGGTAAAGCAGCCTGATAGCAGGACCGTGCAGAGGCAAGCAGCCATTCCTGCTGCTCTTGCCGGAGAAAGCAGGGTTTTAACCAGATGAGTATTGTGGCCATTCGAAACTGGGCGATCATTGCGCATTGAAGGTGCTACTCCTCGTAATTGATGGTCCACACACTGCTGCAGGCGTAATCACCCGCGCGGTACCAAAAGAACCAAGTCGAGATACATTTCAAATCACACGAAAGTATCTCTGCCTTTTCAACCATATTTCCTTTAGTCGGTATCTCGTTTACACAAAAAATGCAATCATTGTGAAATGCTCAAGAGTGATTTAAAGCATTGTGCAAACAGTCTGTCCGCTCTTTTGGCCGGATAACTTGTCTTCCCTTATAGAATGCTTCATCTCGCCAATCGCAAAACCGCCAACGGAAATGACCCGATGATCTTCAACCTGTTCAAAAGCAAAGCCCAAAAGAGAGAAGAAATCGCCGATGATCTTTATCGGCAAATCGTGGCGGCGGCGAGGCAGCCAGAATTCTATCTTAGCTATGCTGTCGAGGATTCCGTCACAGGCCGGTTTGAAATGATTGTTTTGCACGCTTATGTGTTTTTCTATCGCATGAAAAGCGAAACAGCGGAGAATAGGGAGCTGTCTCAGGCCGTTTTTGGGCGTTTCTTCCAAGATATGGATGATTCCCTGAGGGAGCAGGGGGTGGGCGACCTTTCCGTGCCCAAGAAGATCAAGAAGATGGCCCAGTCTTTCTATGGGCATGCTGAAGCCTATGACAAGGCACGAGACCAAGGAGTGGAAGCCCTCGCAATTGCTCTCTCACGCAACATATACGGTGAAGAAAGCAAGCCTTGCCCAGAAGCTGCCGGATTGGCCCGTTATATCCTTGCCTGCGATGAAAAATTAAAATTGCAGTCTATGGAAGATTTCAGTAAAGGTGAGCTGAATTTTCCCGAAATCGGGCCATTTCAAGCGCACTGACCAGTCAGTTTGCAAAGGGCTTTGTTTCGGAGCTGGACGAAGCGTGTCGCAAATACTGGCCACTCGACCCACGTTTTTGGCGATCGCTCACTGCACATTCAATCGAACGCATGATCGCGCGTTCGAGCACAAAGAAGAAAACGCCATTATGTCGAAAAAATCTACTGATCCTGTACTGGCCCCGCGCGCCCCAGTGATCTCCCTGCCAATAAATGTCGCTCGGTTGAAAAGCCTTGGCGAAATGGTCAAGGGATCCGCCGACGCAGAAGCCCTCAATGAATTGCGCACCCGTCTCGGTATTCTGGCCGTCAATGCCTTTTCTATTGAAGCAAAGGTTTCGCCATGGAAAAAGCGCGGAGTGCAGATCGAAGGGCACGTGCGCGGAGAGGTGGAGCAGTCCTGTGTCGTGACGCTGGCGCCTGTCGTGGAGCAGATCGACGAACCTTTCAGAATCACGCTGGTGCCCAAAGGCTCGGAATTTGCCAAACGCGCGATTGAAAATGCCACAATGAGCGAAATGGTGATTGATCCGGAAGGGGAAGACCCGCCAGAAGAGTTCGAAGGTGAGGAAATCGACGTCGGCGAATATGCCGAGGAGTTTTTTGCTCTGAGTCTTGACGACTATCCTCGTGCGCCCGGTGTCGAATTTTCCGGGCATATAGAGGACAAAGCCGCCTTTGATGGATCTGAAAACCCCTTCGCTGCTCTGGCTGTTCTCAAAGAACCTAAGCCAAAAGACGAGTAGAGCGGGCTTGATGAGGGCGATTTCCAAATAATGCGGTTGTTTCTTGGCAGAATTTGGATATTGTCCCAACAACAATAATAGTCGAGCCAAACTCTGTAGTCGCTTATTGGGCTGGACCAAATCCGGTTACAAATTAACAGACTGGATGAAGAAGAAGGCGGGATAGAGATATCTGTAATGTCTGAAGTCATTAACATTTCGCTGGATGTCATGGGCGGGGACAATGGTCCTGCTGTCATCCTTGAAGGTGCAGACCTTGCATTGGTACGTCATCCTGACGTGCGCTATCATCTTTATGGTGATCAGGAAATTATGGAAAGTTTGCTGGATGATTATCCTCGCGTAAAGCAAGCAAGCACGCTGCATCATTGTGAAGTCGTTATTCAGATGGACGAACGCCCCAGTCAGGCTTTGCGCCGCGGACGTGGCAAATCCAGCATGTGGCGGTCAATCGAGGCCGCGCGGGATAACCAGTCTCAGGTTTGCATTTCTGCCGGCAACACCGGTGCTCTGATGGCAATGTCCAAATTCTGTCTGCGCACCATGGCCGATATCGAGCGGCCGGCCATTGCGGCCATCTGGCCCACATTGCGCGGCGAAAGCGTCGTTCTGGATGTGGGGGCCACGATTGGCGCCGATGCTCAGCAGCTGGTGGATTTTGCCCTTTTGGGTGGCGCCATGGCCCGCGCTTTGTTCGGTATCGAACAGCCAACCATCGGTTTGCTCAATATCGGCGAAGAAGATGTCAAAGGCCTTGATGAAGTCAAGGAAGCTGGCCGCATGCTGCGCGATTTCGAATTCCCGCAATTCAAATATAAAGGCTTTGTTGAAGGCAACGACCTTGGTACCGGCGCAGTGGATGTGGTGGTGACCGAGGGCTTTGCTGGCAATATTGCCCTGAAAACTGCAGAAGGCACTGCCAAGCAGCTGGCTGAATATTTGCATTCCGCCATGAGCCGTACTCTGATGGCCAAGATCGGCTATCTGTTTGCCCGCTCCGCTTTTCAGCGCTTGCGTGAGAAAATGGACCCGCGCAAAGTCAACGGCGGCGTATTTCTCGGCCTCAATGGCATTGTCATCAAGAGCCACGGGGGGACGGATGGTGAAGGCTTCGCCTCAGCCATCAGCCTTGGCTATGACATGGTCAAAAATGGTTTGACCGAAAAAATCGAACAGGATCTGTCTGTTTATCACAAGAACCGAGTAGTGCCTGACGAGGAGAACGCATAAGTGAGCGTCACAAGGTCTGTTATCGTAGGATCCGGATCCTATCTGCCCAAGAAAATCGTAACCAATGAAGATCTGGCCAAGTTCGTTGATACGTCTGACGAATGGATTCGGCAAAGGACAGGCATTGAACAGCGCCACATCGCTGAAGAGGGGGAGTTTACCTCTGAGCTGGGCTACAAGGCCGCTATAGAAGCGATCAAGAGCGCCGGTATCGATGCGCAAGAAATTGACTTGATCATCTGTGCAACGGCCACTCCGGATAATACTTTCCCGGCAACATCGGTTGCGATCCAGAATATGCTGGAGATCCATCATGGTGCCGCTTTTGATCTGCAGGCCGTGTGTTCGGGTTTCGTCTTTGCACTATCGACCGCCGACATGTATCTGCGCTGTGGCAAAGCCAAAACGGCTCTGGTGATCGGTGCCGAAACTTTCTCTCGCATTCTCGACTTTGAAGATCGCACGACCTGCGTGCTCTTTGGTGACGGCGCTGGCGCCGTCATTCTCAAAGCCGAAGAAGGGGAAGGCGAAATTTCTGATCGCGGCATTCTGACCAGCCATCTGCGCTCTGATGGTCGTCACAAGGAAAAGCTCTTTGTTGATGGTGGACCATCGACCACTCAGACCACCGGTCACTTGCGCATGGAAGGCAAGGAAGTCTTCAAACATGCGGTTGGCATGATCACGGACGTCATCACTGATGCGTTCAAGGCAACCGGTATGACCGCTGATGATCTGGACTGGTTCGTGCCTCATCAGGCAAACAAGCGTATTATTGATGCCAGTGCCCGTAAACTGAATATCGCGCCGGAAAAGGTCGTGATGACAGTTAATCTTCATGGCAATACGTCAGCTGCCTCCATTCCTCTGGCGCTTGATACCGCAGCCAAGGATGGCCGCCTCAAAAAGGGGGATGTGATCTTGCTCGAAGCAATGGGCGGAGGCTTTACCTGGGGCTCTGTCCTGCTGCGCTGGTAGTCTGCTTTTGTTTCAACGGATCGGCGCAACATTCACCAATTGGGCGGATTTTGCGCTGAGTTCGTATTTTTGACAATGCTTTGCTTGTTTTTGCTAAAAGTGTCAGCGCTTTACTATGCGACAACACCTTATTAGCGATTTTTCCAACAACTAGACTATGTTAGGGGCGTTTTTTTGTAGATAGCTTTGATAATAAGTTGCTTCAAAGGGCCTTTGACTTATGATTCTGTATGAGTGGCATTCAACGCGCATATGATTGTTTTGATTTATTCGGCAAATGAGAAAATTAATGCGCAGTCTTACAGTTGACGGAAGTCAATTACGGAAATACCCTGCTTCAACGGTATGAGTCATATAGATCTTTTCAGAGAGAGGTTTGCGACATGGGGGGCAAAACGGTAACGCGCGCAGATTTGTGCGAAGCGGTCTATCAGAAGGTAGGACTGTCGCGCACGGAATCTGCAGAGCTTGTCGAGATGGTACTGGATGAAATGAGCAATTGCCTTGTTGAAGGACAACAGGTCAAGCTTTCTTCTTTCGGAACCTTTTTCGTAAGAGATAAGAACGAGCGCATCGGTCGTAATCCGAAAACCGGACAGGAAGTTCCGATTTCTCCTCGGCGCGTGATGGTGTTCAAACCATCCAACGTTCTGAAAAAGAAAATCAACGACTCTTTGGCTCCTGAGGCATCTTAAAAAGATCGCTTTCTCGTGCGAGCTGGTGTGTAGCTGATAAAATCGTCTCGGCAAATGGCTGATGGAAACAGGCTCGAGTCTTATATGCACTCGGGCCCGGCTGTTTTATGCTTTTCGGCATATCGAGGCGAAATGTGTGACAGGTGGATGTCTTGCGGAAGAGTGCTGACGCTTTCAGAACAATTAGCGAGGTCGCTCAGGATCTCGATTTGCCTCAGCATGTCTTGCGTTTTTGGGAAACGCGCTTTTCCCAGATAAAGCCTATGAAACGCGGTGGTGGTCGCCGCTATTATCGCCCCGACGACATTGACCTGCTTCGTGGTATCCGTCATCTGCTTTATGATGAGGGCTATACCATTAAAGGCGTGCAGAAGATCCTGAAAGAGCAGGGGGTGCGCCACGTTATCGACACGGTCGACGCCGCCGCGGAAGAAGCTCAAACTTCTCAAGCAACCACAGAACAGCAAGCTGCAAACCCTGCAGAAACTGGCTCTCCGGAACCTACCGCTCAGCCGCAAAATCGGGTGCCCACGCAAGCGCCTCAACAAGCGCCCCAGCAAGTACTAAAGCCGGATGTCTATCCTGCGCAGGATATGTATCAGCCGCCGCATCCTGCAACTCAAGTGCCACTGCAAAATCAGCCACCAGCAGCCTCTAGCAAACCCCAGCCGATTGCTCATCCTATTGATCATGCTCAGGCCATGCAGCCTCAGCAATCGGCTCAGGCGATTGATCGGGCTACGGCGGGAGGGTATCAGGCAACTCCAGAAGCGTTGGCTAGGAACAATTTGGGCGATGTAAATTCTGATGTTACCGGAAGCGAGCATACTGCAGCAGGTCCCCGTGTGGCCGCGCCCCATCCATCTCAGATGCCGCAGGCGGCAAAAATGGTGCCTCGTAGCGAAAGGGGCGTCACCCCTGACCCCGCACCCGCACCAGGAGCCGCTGCCTATAGCAACCCCGCTCCTCAAGGTGCGCAAGGCCGTCAAGGCCAAGGCCGCGTTGCGCCGCACTCCATGCCAAGCTCCGCGCCACGGCAGACTTCAGCGCACGGACAGGACATTCCACACATGCAACCAGTCGCGGCTCCAGAAGACAGAACCGTCGGTCGCCAGCCTGTTGCGCCAGCCATGGCTCCTGGGGTGAATGCTCAAGAAGACAATCAGCCTTTGCCGCCAGATCTTCGTTCTGGCGATCCTCAATTTTTGCAAGGTGGGAGGAGCGCCAGTCTCTCAGTAGAGGAAGCGCGTTTAAGGGCATTGCAAGAAGAGCAGAAGTCGGGCTTCTTTTCGCGCTTCATGGGGGGGCGTTCAGAGGCAAGTGATCAAGAACTGGCTGCTATGACACAGCAATCCTTATCCCGAGACGAAATAAGACGCTTGCAATCAACGCTCTTTGAGCTGCTGGAGTGCAAACGGATCTTGGATCAGGCATTGTCAGACTGATCTGATTATGCTCGCAAAATTGTAATTTTAGGAAAGTCTAACGCAGTGCGTCCATCAGCTCTTGCGAGGCACTGGCTACCGACTTTGTGGCCAAAGCGCTGGCGTTGAATGCCGCCTCTGTTTCTATCAACTCTACAAGACGCGCCGGATCCAGCTCTGGTGCTGCTGACACCGGTGCTATGGACTCTTCTGGTCTGACTTGCCGACTCGTCGGCGTCGCCGGTTGAGCTGCGTTATCAGCAACAGGATTGGCTATCCCGTATGCGATATCCTCAAGACGGTCAGAAGCGGCAAGCATGCCGGCAGTTGATATGTTCAAAGCTGGAATCATAACGTGATTATATCTGTCAGCTTTTAATGTAGTGCTACTTGAAAAGCTAAAATTGTAACGAGTTTTGCGTGTGGCTGTATGCTAGATAAAAAAATGGCCCCACCATCCGACAGGGCCATCAAATACGTCATGCACGGTCAGTGGTCACGACGTTCTGGTGTAATCATGCAACAAATTCGGTCGACAACATTTTATCACTCTCTCACGTTCTGTTAACAAGCGTAGCAGAAGAGGTGAGTGATTCCTCTGTGTCAGTTATGGAGATTTCTATAAAGGCCGTATTGCATGAATATGACAATCAGTTGCCCTGCAATAAGGACTGAATACCAAACATCAGCAAAGCCGCGGTATGAAAGCCGACGGGGCTTATTGCTGCATTCAAAAAGCAGATAGAATTATCGTTTGGGAAATACTGTGGGGAAGGATAATTGGTCGGAGCGATAGGATTCGAACCTACGACCCCTTCACCCCCAGCGAAGTGCGCTACCAGGCTGCGCTACGCTCCGACAAGAGGCTTTATAATGGCTCTGTCATCATCTTGCAATGTTTGAGATCGCCAGATGCACATTATCCTCAAGCTTTCGAGAAAAAGAGCGTTCACAAAATATGTCTTAAGGGTAAGAAAGCGGATAAAGCGCTGATTTACCGATAGATTAGTTTGTTGCCGTTGGCACTGGTGAGGGCGCCAACCTGTCTTGTGTCCTAATAGGCGCCCTCTTGATTGAACAGCTTGAGGGGCGTGACAGCCAGAATGTAGAGATCAAGGGCAAGAGACCAGTTCTCGATATAATAGATGTCATGCTCGACGCGTTGCTTGAGCTTTTCATCGTCATCGATTTCCCCGCGCCAGCCATGGATCTGTGCCCAGCCTGTAATGCCGGGCTTGACCTTATGGCGCGCCATGTATCCATCGGCCACTTCCTCAAACAGGCGTTCATTGGTTTGTTGCCGTGGCACATGAGGGCGAGGGCCCACCAAAGACAATGATCCAAGAATCACATTGAACAATTGTGGCAACTCATCAATGGAGGTCTTCCGAATGAAACGCCCTACCTTGGTAACGCGGCTATCATTCTTGGTTACAGATTTCTGTGCGTTCTGATCACTCTGTGAATGGTAGAGGGAGCGGAACTTGAAAATCACGACCTCTTCATTGTTGAATCCGAGGCGCTTTTGGCGAAAAATGATGGGGCCTTCGCTGTCCAGCTTGATGGCGATGGCCGTGCCAATCAAAATCGGAGAAAGAAGGGCAATCGAAATTCCGGCGATCACTACATCGCTCACTCTTTTCAGAAGGCCGCCCCAGTTGGCTATGGGTTTGGCGAATACCGGAACCGTAGGCAGATTGCCCACATAGGAGTAGGTGCGCCGGCGAAACTGCATCTTGTTCATATGGGCGCTAAGATGGATATCAAGCGGCAATATCCAGAGTTTGTGCAACATCTGCAAAACGCGCTTCTCGGCAGAAACCGGAATGGTAACGATTAACATGTCGATTTTGCAAAGGCGCGAAAACTCGACAAGATCGTCCACCGTACCAAGTTTCGGATAACCGGCAACTATGGGGGGCGAACGCTCATCATCCCGATCATCAAAAATACCGCAGATGCGGATATCGTTATTTTCCTGCGTTTCCAGTGAGGTAATGATCTCAGCAGCTGGATCCCCCCCGCCAACGATCACCGCACGGCGTTCCAATCGTCCATCCTGTTGCCATATGCGCACAAGTAGGGACTCAACCGCACGCATCACTGACACGGTCGCGATGCCTGAAATGAACCAGACACCCAGCCAGCCACGATTGGCGTCGATGGGAGTTTCCGAGAGGTAGAAAATAAGAAGGAACAACACAATCACCATCGTCCACGCACCGATGGTTCGGCCAATTTGGGGCGCCAGATGATTCATATCGAGAATGGAATAGCCATCAACCGAAAGCAGAAACAGGCTAAACATGATTGCGCCTGCCACTGAGAGCAGTACAGGAAAACTCATGCCAGCGACAATCGCACCGCCCATCATAGAGGTCGATATGATGCCGAGAAGAGCCAGAACGACAAAATCTGCTAGCTGAAACAGACCACGAACGATTCCTGGTGCGTAAGTGGTTTCAGAGAACTCGGCAGCCACTTCGCGAGCCAGATCCGTAATATGAGCATCTTTGTTCTTGTCGACAATTGGCTCATTGGCATCTAGTACGGCGCGTGAAGTGAAGGCTGTCCTCGGATCAAGAGGCTGCATTCTGGGTCACCCACATTTAAAATTATTGTCCCAACCAAGGATATAGCAAACAAAGTCTGACTAAGTTTTAATGGTTGAACCGAGAAAAACTTTGCCAGTTGGTTTTGGATATTATCGTTAAAGAAGTGCTTTATAGCAAATGAAACCTAGAAGTATAACGCAACTTTAAGGCTGGAATTAAAAATCAGAAGATGCGCTCTCGAATGTAAATTGTATCTCCCGGGCGAACAGGGGACGTCAGGCGCACATGTCCAGTCAGGATCTTTCCGTTCAATTGGCGGGTAATGTCGACATAACGCTGCTGGGCTCTTGGCGTGAAGCCGCCTGCGATGGCGATCGCGGTCTGTACTGTCATGCCACTCACATAGGAATACTGACCAGCAGAATTGACTTCGCCCATGATGAAAAAGGGTCGATACTGCGCGATTTCTACCGAAACGTCGGGGTTGCGTACATAGCCGTTGGCGAGCTTGCCTGCGATGATCTTGGCGAGTTCACTGGTTTGCTTTCCGCGAGCCGCCACATTGCCGATGAGTGGGATGGAAACATAGCCAGCCTGATCGACAAGATATTCTTTATTGAGATCTTCCTGATTGAACACGGTTACGCGTATCCGGTCGCCGGCATCAAGCTCATATGGCCCGACGAGGGATTTATGAAATGCATCACCGGCGGGCCGATAGCTTGAACAGCTACTGACCGTCAGGGCTATAACCAGAATGACCAAAAAACGAAACATGGTTCGACTCGCTTGACTAACTCGGTTTTATTCAAATGTTGTTATGGTTAATGTCGCGTAAATTTCCGGTAATTGTGCCCGATGTTTATGCGCGCCAGCTCAGATTGCATCAAGGGAAAAGGTAAAACGTCTCTCGTTAATAAAGTGGTTACTATAATTTGTCCCAATAGGCTCAGCATAAGGGGGCTGATATGGCGATGGAATGTGAGAACCGCATTGGCGATAAAAGAGCAGGGAGCAACGCCCGCAAATCTATTGCGGCATTGAGATTATCTCCACGGGTCTTTTTACGATTGACGCTGGCTTCCCTCGCCATTGGAGCGGTTTTATTCGCCTATAAAGCTTACCAGCCTGAAGAATACCAGTCCGAAGCGCGCATTCTGCTGCTGGCGCCACAAGAACAGTATTTCCCCTCTGTGGTCGATTCTGCATCTCTTTATAAGGGAACGGACAGCCAAACCGAATTGGCTGACAAGCTGATTAGAGATCTGAAAAGCCCACAAATTTTGTCGACCATCGTCGATCAATTGCATCTGACCGAAGACAAGAGCTTTGCTGCCAGTGGAACATTGCAGACACTCGGGATGATGCTTCGTGTTGGCTCTTTCTCGGTTTCTGCCAGAGAGGCCGTTATAGACCGTGTTCAACAGTCTCTTAGTGTCGAGCGTTTGGCCCCTAGACGTGTAATTACAATTTCCATGAAAGCGCCAAGAGCCGACGCCGCTGCCAAAATCGCCAACAGCCTTGCTGAAGCCTATATTGATTTGCTCTCGAAAAAGCGTCATCAGGAACTCAATGTTTCAATTGATAAGCTGAACGGACAGATCGAGGCCCTGTCGTCCCGTTTGAAACAAACCGGAAAGAGTGAGGGGGAGCAAAAGGCAAATGCCGGTGATTTGTCCAGCATGGAGCAAAAGGGTCGCAAACAGATGGTCGAGCGGCTTCGTGTGAGGCAGGCCGAGCTGAAAACCCTGTCTACGCTCGATTTGCTGCCCCCCGCGGCGCGCGTTCTGGTCAGGGCGACAACAGCCTACACACCTGTTTCAAAGGCAGCCTTCCTTTGGGCTCTATTTGGGGCTGCTACGGTGTTTCTGTTTGGCTTGATAGGAAGCGCTGTCTTCTCACGCTTTAAAAAGAATACGGAAAGAGGTTCGGCCCGTTTGGCTGATGGGGCTGACTTACCACAAGAAATCCGTCTGTCATTTCCGGCCCCAGCCGATTTGCCCATTATGCCAAGCGCTGACATCCACATGGTTCAGACAAGGCAAGTTGCCAATAAGCTTGATACCTTGTCAGTAGAGCAGGGGACCGGCCGCCGCGCAGCCATCATCTTCGATCTGGTTGCTGAACAGCTCAGTGATGTCACCCACGCACGCATCGTTCTGATGGCGCAGGATCAAGCCTGGGGAGCGAGGGGATCGGCTCTGGCCAATCGACTGGTTAAAGAACGCTCCGTTGCTTATGTCGATCTGATATCCGCTCAGTCGCAAGCAATCGACGGCGACGGGCCGAAGGCTTGCGGGATTGCCGATCTACTGGATGGCAATGGCAGTTTTTCAGATTTTATCGATGAAGAATGGACCGGGAAGGCAAAATGCATCCATGCGGGTAGTCGTACTCTCAATCGCAGTGATTTGCTCTCTTCGGAGTTTCATGCGCTGCTAATTGCACTTGAGGCTGCTTATGACATCGTCATGCTCGACTTGGGAACTGCGTGCGAAGATGTCAGTATTCTTCGCGGTTTTGCGTCTGTTCCCGATGCACTAGCCTTTGTTATCGTGCCCGAAATCGCCGAAAGCGAAGTTGCCCAGCTGCATGAGGCCGTTGGACATCTTGGCTTCGCTGACAGCCTCATCGTGACGGATCTTGAGTTTAGCGATAGCGATGACAATGCAGATGAGCCGGATAATTTGTTGCAAGCGGCTGAATAGCGTGTTGGTTCAGCCATAGGCCTCTTACATGCCGGTTTTTAGACCTGTTTTTCCATCCAGCGTATGATCAACCCTGCGGGCACAATCCAGATAAGGCCGGTAATCAGGAAAAACAGGATTTGAGCGAGGGGCGTGGCGTTGGCGACAACTGCCGCGCCAATGGTCATGCCAACTGCGGCATAGAGAATAACCCAGGCAACAAGCATGATCATGCCGAAGAATTTCCGAGTGCGTTGGCTCATGGTTGCTCCATTGGTCTGCGGTTTTGTGTCCTAATAGCTTAGCAATTGGTCCGTGAAAAGCAAAAAAGCCATCTCCTTGATCCGACTATGGAATTAGAACGGCCCTTATCTTGGTAGAGAAGCGCAAATTTCAAACAGTTTAGCCCTCAGTTGCCTTGACCCGACGTGCGCAAGCAGAGATGCTTATGTCTCGAGGTGGACTATCTAGAGAGAATTGAGGCATCCGATGGTGAGGAATGAAGCGGCTTTGGAAAGCGCAATCTATTATGTCGACAAGGAGGAAGACAAGGCCAGCAGATCTCGGCATATGGTGCGGTTCTGGCTCTATTGTGTCGCCTTTCTCGTTTTCCTTATGGTCGTGGTGGGCGGTATTACTCGTCTCACAGACTCGGGGCTTTCCATTACCGAATGGAAACCCATCCATGGCGCCATCCCGCCCATGTCAGTTGAAGAATGGAACGAGGAGTTTCTCAAATATCAGCAGATTCCTGAATATGAGCATGTTAACAAGGGAATGACGCTGGATGATTTCAAGAATATTTTCTGGTGGGAATGGGGGCATCGCCAGCTGGGGCGCTTTATCGGCGTGGCTTTTTTTGTTCCCATGCTCTATTTCTGGCTTTCCGGAAGGGTGACCGCATCACTTAAGCCACGGTTGCTCGTGTTGCTTGGCTTGGGCGGATTGCAGGGCTTTGTCGGCTGGTGGATGGTTGCGTCAGGGCTGGTGGATCGCGTCGACGTCAGCCAATATCGTCTCGCTACCCATCTGATCCTCGCATCAATCATATTCTTTGCGCTGTTATGGGTCGCACGCGGCTATAGAACCGGACAGAAGATGCCCGAATGTGTCAGTGCGGATCGTCACGTCTGGTTGATGGGGATATTGACCGTCTGCATCATGGTGCAGATCTTTCTTGGCGCGCTGGTGGCAGGCACTCATGCAGGCTTGATTTACAACACATGGCCATTGATGGATGGCGGTATCATACCCGAGAAGATCTATGACACGGGGTCCGTCTGGCATTCCATATTTGAGGATCATGCCACCATCCAGTTCAATCACCGCATGATGGCCTATCTGGTCGCTGTGATATGTCTCTTGCTATGGTTCCGTCTCAGGCGCGATCCCTTCAAAGGCGACATAATGCTGCCAGTCAACATTCTTGCGGTTCTGCTGGCATTTCAGGTTATCATCGGCATCACCACCTTGCTGTTTGCCGTGCCTTTCTCTCTTGCCTTGTTACATCAGGCCGGAGCAATGCTTGTATTGGGGTCTGCGACCCTTGTAATGCGCGATTTATACGATAATGCCCGGAAATATTGACCCGATCAAAGCATTGGCTGTGAAATGAACGGGCGGCAGCACTGGCGCCCTTCTTTACGGAGTGCCATCCGTTTCAGGCTTGGGTGAGGGCGCTTCCGGTGCGTCCTCCTTGTCCTCTTCCTTTGGCGCCACCAGTTCCGGCGTAGGCTCCAACTGGTCCCATTTGGTCAGCGCATTCTGGTTGAATGACCAGCGATAATAGAGCGCCATGAATAGCCCGAAGATGGTGCCCGCAACAAGCGCAGCGCCGATGGCCATGAAGGGTGTCAGTTTTTGGCTTTGCCAGAGAATGAACCACATGATCGCGCCCCAGAGCACGGCAAAAGGGGCTCCGGTGGTGATTATATTCATGCCGATACTGTTATAGTGTGGCGGCTTTATTCTGACACCACGGCCGCGCAAAAACCGATGCAGCGGCGGCGCATAGTTTCCTTCCACAATGGTTGTGCGTTTCAGTTCAGCAATGGCGAGTGTGTAACGTTCATCAAAATTCATTCGTCTGACCTAGCAATGGATATATTCCAAATATCAAACCTATGCACACCTCTTGAGGCTGGCAAGGACTATCAGAGAGGATAAACGGGTTGATATGGTCAGAGCATGGCGGACACAAAAAAGGCCGGGACTGTCCCGGCCTTTCGAGATGATTTCAATTCACATTCAAGCCATTGCCTGTTCGAGATCGGCGATGATGTCTTTTACATCTTCAATGCCGATTGACAGGCGGACTGTATCCGGAGCCGCACCCGCTGCGGTCTTCTGCTCATCGGTCAACTGACTGTGAGTGGTCGATGCCGGGTGGATGGCTAGAGAACGCGTATCGCCGATATTGGCAACATGGCTGAGCAGTTTGAGGCTGGTGATGAACTTCACACCTGCATCATAGCCGCCCTTGAGGCCGAATGTGAAGACGGACCCTGCACCCTTTGGCAGATATTTCTCTTGTGCAGCCTTATGCGGGCTGGACTCAAGACCTGCATAGGAAACCCAGCTCACCTTGTCGTTGCTCTCAAGCCATTTGGCGACGGTGAGAGCGTTTTCGCAGTGGCGATCCATGCGCAGGGGCAGGGTTTCAACACCAGTCAGGATCTGGAAGGCGTTGAATGGCGACAGGGTCGGGCCCAGATCGCGCAAACCAAGAGCGCGGCAGGTGATGGCGAAAGCCATCGGGCCAAAGGATTCGTAGAAATTGACGCCGTTATATTCCGCGCGCGGGGTGTTGACCATCGGGAACTTGTGAGACTGCGACCAGTCGAAGTTACCGCCATCGACGATCATCCCGCCCATGGAGTTACCGTGACCACCAATGAATTTGGTCATGGAGTGCAGAACAATGTTGGCACCATGTTCAATAGGCCGGCACAGATAAGGAGTTGCCATCGTGTTATCAACAATCAGCGGAATGCCGGCATCCTTGGCGACTTTGGCAAAGCCCTCGATATCGCAGATCACCCCACCAGGGTTGGCGAGGCTTTCGATATAAATGGCTTTGGTCTTTTCATCAATCAGGCCGCGCGCTGCTTCCGGATCAAGTGCATCAGACCATTTGGCATGCCAGTCAAAACTTTTGAAGGTGTGGTTGAACTGGTTGAACGTACCGCCATAGAGCTTGTTGGCAGCGACAATGTTGTCACCTGGTCCCATCAGGGAATGGAATGTAACAAACTGCGCTGCATGGCCCGAAGCAACGGCAACACCCGCTGAGCCGCCTTCCAGCGCAGCGATGCGTTCATCAAGCACAGCGGTCGTCGGGTTGGTCAGACGCGTATAAATATTGCCGAATTCCTTCAGCGCAAACAGATTGGCTGCATGCTCGGTATCGCGAAACTGATAGGATGTCGTCTGGTAGATCGGCGTGGTGCGTGCGCCAGTGGTCGGGTCGGCGTCAGCGCCAGCGTGAATGGCAAGAGTGGAAAAGCCGAGGGCTGTTTCTTCGCTCATAATCGTCCTCTTCATAAATCAGTGCAGAGCGTGCGGGCTTATCTCGCGACGTGCTTTGCCAATAAAAAGTCAATGTATCTTCAAGATTGAAGTGTGTGGCAACTCTAGACCAGCACAACCCGCCGCGCCATTTGAAAGTGGAAAATATCGTTTTAAATTTTGCTCGATTGTTGAACGAGGTTTCTAATGATGGCGGTAAAAATGAAATATGAAAGGGAACCAATCAGGGATTTTATATGCTTGATTTTATTTGCTAATTTGTAGTTGAGCTGTCCGACCTTCCGCCGGGCGTCAAAATGTGCGGCGAGTGCGTAAAATTGAGCGCACAAATAGGAAGAGCGACAGATTGCTCCGTCGCTCAAATTCAATTATCGCAGTTCATGTGCTGGCTAATTGAACATCACGCTTGGATGTTCAATTTTCGGGCAGCGATCCATGACCACCTTGAGCCCGGCATCCTCTGCTCGCTTGGCAGCCGCGGCGTTGAACACATTGAGTTGCATCCAGACTACCTTGGCTCCAACGGCAATGGCTTCATCCGTTACTCCGCCTGCTGCCTCGGAATTGCGGAACACATCCACCATGTCGATCGGGCCGTCTATATCGGAAAGACGGGCGACCACGCGTTGGCCCAGAATTTCCTGACCTTCCTTGCCCGGATTAACCGGAATTACGTCATAGTCATGATCAAGCAGAAAGCTCATAACCCGATAGCTGGCACGTTCCGGTTTGTCGCTGGCGCCAACTAGGGCGATGCGCTTGACCGAAGAGAGGATGTCCTTGAGATAGTCTGCGGTATAGTCGCTATGGTCCATGGAATGCTCCTATTTAAGGCTGGGCCAGTCGGGCTTTCGCTTTTCAATAAAGGCATTGACGCCTTCTATCGCATCATCTGCGAGCAGATTATTCGTCATCACATCCGTCGCGAGTGTATAGGCATCGGCCAGGGGCATTTCGTCTTGCCGATAGACAGCTTGCTTGCCAAAGGTCAGGGCTTCGGCAGATTTGCCTGCAATCTCTATCGCATATTTGTCGACGACGATCCGCAAATAGTCCTTCGGTACAACGCGATTGACAATGCCATAGGCTTTGGCGGTGTGGGCGTCGATCATTTCACCCGTCACCAGAAGCTCCATTGCCTGTTTGCGTGGAACAGAGCGGGTGAGGGCAACCCCAGGACCGGTGCAGAATAATCCGATATTAATGCCCGGCGTACCGAAATCGGCTTCGTTGACAGTGATGGCTAGGTCGCAACTGGCAACCAGCTGGCAGCCAGCCGCTGTGGCGGTGCCCTGGATTTCTGCGATGACGATTTTTGAGACTGTCTGGATTTTCTGCATCAACGCTGAGCAGTCCGTGAAAATCCGGCTGAAAAAGGCTTCGCCTTTATCCGCATCATTACGATGGGAATTAAGTTCTTTGAGATCGTGTCCGGCGGAGTATACCGGTCCGTTGGCGGCAAGAACGATGACACGTGTTTGAGTGTCGGAGTCTGCTTCATCAAGCGCTGCGCTCAATGCAGCGATCATCTCTTCCGAAAGCGCATTGCGGCTTTTGGGACGATTCATGATCAGGCGTCGCACAGGGCCGACCTGTTCGGTCAATAGCGCATCTTCCTGATTGGTGGCTCCTGTGGTCATTTTGGCCTCCCGGGACTCACTTGATTTTATTTGCTTCTGCGACCATGCCCGCTATTTGAACAGCAAGTCAAGCTTGGCCGGTATGCGTCGTCTTTTGCGCGAAACTGACAATTGGATGAAGTGGCCCTTAGAAGGCGTATAACCGGCAAGCGAGGGTCAATAGAGCGCATAGCTGGCAGATTGGAGGCTTTAAAGGCTATGACGAACTATTTGAGAATTTACAGGAATTCTCAGATTCGGAATAATGAAGGCGTAACGCAATGGTCAGCGAGGAGGTACGTTATGGAAAGCAAATATGCATGCGAAGCCCTCAAGAATCACGATGTCCTCAAAATCAACTATCATGGCTATGACAGAAATGTTGAGGTTCATGCTGTTGGCAAAACCTTGCGCGGCAATGAACTGATGTATGTCTATCAGACATCCGGAGGATCGCGTACTGGCGACTTGGGCTGGAAGCGCATGAAGGTGGCCGACGCCAAATTTGTCGGAACCATCAATGGCGCCGCCAAAACACCCCGGCCAGACTATCACCATGAAGATACTGGCTTGCATGACACGGTTTGCACGCTGTAGGCAAACAGGCCATCTTGGCCCAACGCTGCATGCAGTTAAGGTGTAATCGACAAACCGCCCGCAATTGGCTTTGTTGGGCGGTTTTATTTGGACAGTCATTGGTGAAAGGGCGGCCAAGGTGAAAAGCGGACCTTGGGTGCCAAAAATAGATGTATTTTTTGTGGTAATTATATACCGCAAAAATATCGCATTGTTTTTATTAATGAATTTTAAACAAATTGGCTTGACAAAAACAAGGGTTGCTATAAAAGGAGCGCCAGACATTGCGGCGGCCTGAGAACGGTCGCCGTTTCACGTTGTCACATGACACCGAAATACGGAAGTGCAATGAAAACTTTTTCTGCAAATCCTTCCAACATCGAAAAGAAATGGATTCTGATCGATGCGGAAGACCTGGTGCTTGGTCGCCTTGCAGCGCTGATCGCAATGCGTCTGCGCGGCAAGCACAAAGCAACCTTCACCCCGCATATGGATTGCGGTGATAATGTTATCGTAATCAACGCCGAGAAGGTTAAGCTGACCGGCCGTAAATACGAAAACAAAAAATACTACTGGCACACCGGTCATCCGGGCGGCATCAAAGAGCGTACCGCTCGCCAGATCATCGAGGGGAAATTCCCTGAGCGTGTGATCCAGAAAGCCGTGCAGCGCATGCTGCCAGGCGGCCCGCTGTCTCGCGTACAGCTGTCTAACCTGCGTGTTTATGCAGGAGCAGCACATCCCCATGAAGCCCAGTCTCCAGAAGTGCTGGATGTTAAGGCACTGAGCGCCAAGAATGTGAGGGTCAATAAATGAGCGATACAGTACAGTCTCTTGAAGACCTCGGCTCCGCTGTTGGCGTAGAAGCTGAAGAAACCGCTCCGGTTCATGTCCAGAAGCTCGACGCTCATGGCCGTGCCTATGCTACCGGTAAACGTAAAGACGCAGTTGCTCGTGTTTGGGTTAAACCAGGCTCTGGCAAAATCACCGTAAACAAAAAAGACTTCAACGTCTATTTTGGTCGTCCGGTTCTGCAGATGGTTCTCAAGCAGCCAATCGTTGCTGCTGACCGTGATGGTCAGTATGACATCATCTGCACCGTTTCCGGTGGTGGTCTGTCCGGTCAGGCTGGCGCTATCCGCCACGGCATCTCCAAGGCTCTGACCTACTACGAACCAGAGCTTCGCGGTGTCCTGAAAAAAGGTGGCTTCCTTACTCGCGACTCCCGTGTTGTTGAACGTAAGAAATACGGTCGTGCAAAAGCTCGCCGTTCCTTCCAGTTCTCCAAACGCTAATACCGCGTTTCGCTTTGCTATTCGAAAAGGCCCGCTTCGAGCGGGCCTTTTTTGTATTGGATGCGTGAAGGGCGATCAGAAGGGCAATGTCGACTTTTGCTAGAATCCTCTCTGAAGCCAGATAAAGAAAAAGCGCAAAGACAAACCAGACTTTGCGCTTCCTCTCATGGATTGGACTTGTAGACAGGCGGGCGGGCTTCCCCTAGAGCGTCGGGAAACTTGGGCGTTTGATGATTTCGTTGATCAGGGTAATCGCTGCCGCAATGCCGCCAATGGTGAAAACAACACTCAGCATGGAAGCGACTGAGCTGCCAAGCAGTGCAACGTCATAATTGTCGTGTTGGCTGGCAAAGGTCATCAGGCCGACGATCCCGTGGGCTGCTCCGCTTCCCGGAATCATCGGAATGCAGCCAGCGATGGCGAGCATGCTGCCCCCGGTAGGCACATAGACCGGCAATAGATACAGCAGGCGCACATAGACCGTAACGGCCGCTGCAGCCATCGTGGAGGACATGGCCAATCCCCATTGCGCATCCAGTCCCAATGTGCGCACAGCAAGGGCTATGCCGCCGCCAATTGCCGTCCAGCCAACGGTCCGCCAACTGAAGTTGAACAGAATACCGAATCCTGCAGCGGCAATGCCACCAAACAGGATATGATGCACAATACCGTGGTTGAGCAACTGGTCATAGGCACCGAACCGCATGAGAATATAGCGGGAGAGGGCGACGCCTACCGTCAGAAAAATGAGAACCATGAAGACTGTCAGTGCGCGCGCGCTCCCCAGCGTTGGCGAGCCTTCCATGATGTCGGTTTGCGCATTCATTGACGGAACGCCGGGGACGAGCAACAGCACCGAAGAAAACATCGCCATCTCTGGTGTTACGCTGCCAACCAGCTGCGATATCAGGCCACCAATTGCCGAAGACACAAAGGCGACGATCGTGACCATGGCAAACACATTCTGCTTGTTAAGCACCATGAAATGCCGGATCGTCTGGCCGATGAAGCCCGCAAACCAAATGGGCAGAAACGCCGTCGCGTCTGTTCCGAGTAATTGACCAAAGGAAGCGCAGGCAAGGCCGGTGGCAAGTGCAACAGTCACCCAATGATGCTTGGGAGTCTTTTTCCTCAGTCCCGCCACTTCCTCAACAATTGCCTCGGGCGTAAGAGAACCCTGTGAGGCGCGCACGGCGAGGGCGCGGGCAGCGTTGTTGAGTTGAAGGTTGACGCCATGATGGCCCACTTGCAACAGCCGTGAGATGGTGTTTCCAACATCGCCGCCATCACGGACCGTCAGGCTGATGGAGGCATACCCGATACGCACCGCTATGGTTTCTGCGCCCAGCCCCTTGACCACCATTTCGATGCCGTTGCGCACAACCTCGGCCTTGGCGCCTGATTCCATGAGCATGCAGCCGACATTGAGCGCTGCCATGGCAATTTTTTCCAGATGCCGGTGTCTGAGCCGAATATGGTCTTGTGAGGAGGGGCTGTCGATCATGTCTGGTCTCTGCTTGGTGCCTGTTGCAATAAATGTGTTTGGCCACTCTGGCAAAGCTTAATCGATCAGAGCCGGGTGAATGCCGCGAGCCAAACCCAACGGTTAATTGGGCATATAATAGAAATTTGAATTCGAATGCTGTCTGTGTTCTCGTATTGTATCACATGCTGGACCTTTGCGAGGACGGCCACTGACTAACCCATCAAGGCATGAAAATGCACCGGGATAGTTGCTTCAGCAGACCACTCAAAATTGCATGGCTCGACTTTGCAGGGATGCTATTTACAAAAGGTAATGGAAGACAGACCGTCGCCCCCAATAACGCAATAGCATCACGGGGGCGATTTCTCCTGGCGGAATGGGTGTTCCGTCTGGAATAACCCGGCTTTGTGGGTCTGGTGGGGTCCGGGTTATTTCAAGACTGGAGAACCAGTCTTGAATGGGGTTTTTCGGCTATTAGCGCCGGACTTGTGGTGCAAAAAGAGTGGCAGGGCACAAGGCCCTAGATCGTCTCACCTCGCTTGAATTTGATACCATAGAAGATCGCAAACAACACAGGTACCACGATCAATGTCAGAACCGTTGCAGTTGCCAAACCGAACATGATGGTGACGGCGAGAGAATTGAAAAAGATGTCTGTAACCAACGGGATAAGGCCAAGAACGGTTGTGAGCGCCGCCATGGTCACAGGGCGCAGGCGCGAAACGGCAGCACGCGTTATTGCGTCATGGATGCTGATTTCGTCCTCTTCGTTTAGTCGCTTGATCTCCTCAATCAGCACAATGCCATTTTTCAGCAACATACCCGAGAGGGAGAGGAAACCGATGAGGGCGGTGAAACTGAAAGGCAGATTGAAGATCAAGAGGCCTGCAGTTACCCCGATAATGGCAAGGGGTACAGTGAGCCACACCACGAGCGTCTGCTTGAATGAATTAAAGAGCATGACAGTGATGGCAAACATCACCAGCACGCCTAATGGTACATTGGCAAAGACAGCGCTGGTTGCCTTGGATTGGTTTTCATATTCACCACCCCATGTCAGCTCATAGCCTTGGGGCATTTCAATGGCTTCCACTTTACCATCCATACGATCAAAAAGATCAAGGCTGGACGTCTCCGAGTATGGATCTGCATCTGCCCAAACCTGAATGGTGCGCTTGCGGTTGCGGCGCATGACAAGCGGATCTTCCCAGTCCAGATCGATTGAATGGACCACCTGATCAATGCTTACATATTTTTGCAGCACCGAGCTGTAAACCTGAATATCCCCAAGCTGATCAACGCTGTTGCGTTCATTAAGCGGCGGGCGCAAGACAACAGGCAGGATGTCTGAACCATTGCGCACCTGAGCAATGGGCAAGCCATGAACATTCAAGAGGATTGCGCGGTCTATGTCCGCCTTGGTAATGCCCAGACGGCGCGCCTCGGCTTCTGCAAATTGAGGTCGCAGAACCTTGGTGCGCTCCTGCCAGTCTTGCCGGATATTGATGGCGTCCGGGTCAGAGCGATAGACATTGATGACCTTGCTCGCCAATTCGCGCAAGACCGCAGGATCAGAGCCTGTTATGCGTGCCTCGATTTTAGACCCCGCTGCCGTTCCCAGTTCAAAGCGTCCCGTTTTGACGAAGGCATAAGGGGCGTTTTCCTTCAAGGTCTTGTCGACCCAACGGCGCAGATCGGGCAGCTCCTCAAAATTCTTCACTTCGATAATGAATTGGCCATAGTTGGCATAGGTGCGTTCCGCCCTGTAGGTCAGCATGAAACGCTCTGCGCCGCCACCAATGGTGGTGGTTACCTGTTTGATCTTGTCATTCTTCTGCAAAATCCCTTCAAGACGATCCATGTCTTTGATCGTTGCGCGGATATCTGACCCTTGCGGCAACCAGTAGTCCACCGTGAGCATGGGGAGTTTGGATGTCGGGAAGAAAGAATGCCCGACAAATCCGAATCCATAGATCGCGGCGGCCATACAGCCGACCATGACGGCCATGGTGCCCCATCGCCAACGCAAGGATAAAAGGAGGAAGGATTTATAGATCTGGTAGATAAAGCCTTTGTAAGGATCAATCTCTTCGCGCTCACCATTCTCGTTGCTTTCTTGGCGAACCTTGGTCTCCGAAAACATGACGGACGCAAGGAACGGCGTAAGCGTCATGGCCAGAATCCAAGAGATGGTGAGCGATATCATCAGCACCCAGAAAAGGGAGCCTGCATATTCTCCCGTCTTATCTGGCGAAAGCCCGATCGGGGCAAAGGCGACGATGGAAATGGCTGTGGCACCAAACAGGGGCCAAACGGTTTGAGTGACAATCCGGTGAGACGCCTTGACCTTGCTAAGGCCCTGCTTGAGCCCGACGAGAATGCCGTCTGTAATGACAATGGCGTTATCTACCAGCATGCCGAGGGCGAGGATCATTGAGCCAAGAGACACGCGATGCAACGGCATACCGATCAGCTCCATGACCATCAGGGTGCCGCAGATGGTCAAGAGCAGGATCGCGCTCATCAGAATGCCGGACCGCAACCCCATCGTCACGAGAAGAACAACGATAACGATGACAATCGACATGCCCAGATTGACCAGGAAGTCATCAATGGATGTCGTCACCTGTTGCGGCTGATTGTAGATCATATGAAGGTCGACGCCCAGAGGCTGGCTGTTTTCCAGCTCTTTAAGCCTTTGGGAAACATTGTCGCCAACTTCCGTCACATTCACCCCTTCGGCAAACGAAATGCCGATCGTCATGGCCGGACTGCCATTGAAACGGTAAACATGAGACGGCGGGTCGGCATAGTCGACCTTCACATCTGCAATGTCTGAGAGATAGACAACATCGTCTCCGGCCTGTCCCAGAAGGATATCCTTCATTTGATCCACGGTGCTGTAGTCGCCGGTCGAACTGATGCGGATATATTCGCTACCGACTTTAATGCTCCCTGCATTGGTGACCACATTCTGGTTTTGTAAAAGGGCCTGAAGCGAGGCAACCGAGAGATTGTGTGCCGCGAGCTTGGACCTGCTGATCTCCAGAATGATCTGTTTCTGCAAGGTGCCGCCGATGACAACCTTGCCCACACCATCAACCAACACCAGCTCGCGCCGCAGGAAGTCGACATAGTCGCTCAGCTCCTGATGGCTATATCCATCACCGGTCACAGCCATATAGATGCCATAGACATCGCCGAAATCATCGTTGATGACAGGGGGGTAGGAGCCCGTTGGCAAGTCAGCACTCATATCGTTGATTTTACGCCGCATTTCATCCCAGATTTGCTTCAGTGCGGCGTCCCGATATTTGTCCTTCATTTCAACGGTCACCTGACTAAGGCCCGCAGATGAGATGGAGGTGATATGATCGACATAAGGCAACTGTTGCAGGGCCGTTTCGATCGGCAGCGTTATTTCCTCTTCTACTTCATACGAAGACGCGCCGGGATAGGCCGTTGCAATAACGGCTTCCTTGATCGTGAATTCAGGGTCTTCAAGGCGCCCAAGATGCATATAGGCATAAATTCCCCCAGCGAGAAGCAGGATGGTCATCATCCAACTGACAACCTTATTCTTGATGGCGTAGTCTGTGAGTGTCATTACTCTCGTCCTGCAAACAATGCGCACGTCGGGAAATGGGCTTCCCCTCATACCTGCAAAAATTAGGCGTTCAGCCTGAACGGGGGCATGCGGCACACCCGTTCGCGTTCCGAAAAGGAGAGGGGCTTACAGCCCGCCTTCTTTCTTGAATTTTCTAACCTTCATGCCCTCGGAGACATAGGAGACACCAATAGCTATGACGCGGTCTCCGTCTTCAAGCCCTTCAGAGATGCGCAATTGTCCATCCTGAATGCCATAGACTTTGACTTCGCTCTTGTGGGCTTCGTTTTGATCGTTCAGCTTCCAGACCCAGCGCTTGCCATCTTCATCAAATACAGATTCGAGTGGCACCAGAACACCGCCATCATCACTATGGGCCAGCAGGCTCGCCAGATTGAGACTTGCTGTTACGCTCATGCCGGGAAAGACGGTCAGGTCATCGGGGCGTGGCATGGTGACAGTTACCTGATAGGAGCGGGTCACAGGATCAGGAATTGTATCGATTTCCTTGTAGGTCGCGGTAAAGTTCTTGCCCGGAAGGGCGTCAAACTCGATCTGCAGCGTTGGCTTCACCTCGAGCTTGCGAGGGTTGAACCGCAAAAACAGCTTTTCAGGAACATTGAATTCGACATCGATATTCTTGGTACCAAGGAACTGAGCAATCTGTGTGCCTGCCGCAATGGTTTGATAGCGCTCGACATATGTCTTGGCGACAAGGCCTTCGAAGGGCGCTTCAAGTCGGGTGTATTTCACATTGTCCCTTGCTGCCTTGAGGGCAGATCGTGCCGATTTGAAATTTGTCTCTGCGGAATCAAGCGTAGACTTGGCTACATGCTTCTGCTCGAAAAGCTTCTTTGTCCGCTCCAGATTGATCTTGGCCAGATCGAAAGCCGCTTGTCGTGAGTCAACCACTGTCCGATAAGGCTCATCATCAAGCCGGGCAATGAGCTCTCCCTTTTTCAAGGTCTGCCCGGCATGCACGGGAAAATCCTCGATCTGCCCGTCGACACGAAAGGAAAGGATCGCCTTGCGCGACGCCGTGGTCACACCTGGGAATGATTTGGGCAAACTAAGGGCAACACGCTGCGCTGTTGCAATCTTGGCCGGACGTGCGGAAGGATCTTCAGTGCCATTTTCATTGGCATCTGCAGAATTGAAGAAGGATTCATTACATCCGGATAGCAAAAGAGCCATCAGGCCAATCAGCATGAAGTGTTTTGACATGAGCCGAACCGAGAAAGTGTGAATGGCAACTTATTGCGCATTGATCGAGCGCGTTTGTTCGCAGTAAACATACATACGTGTATGAATAAATGTAAAGTAGAAATATTATGAGATACCTGCTATCTCCCCCGAGAAGGGAGGTGACATGATAAATATTCTATTGCTGGTGGATAAAGAGAGTGGCGAGAAAAACAAAAGCTGACAAGGAAAAGACCTATCAAGCCCTGATAGAAGCGGCAGCAGAGTTGTTCCGGAGCCAAGGCTTTACGGCGACGACATTAAATGAAATTGCAGAGAGGGCAGGGGTAACACGCGGGGCTTTCTACGGGCATTTCTCGAGTAAGTCTGAAGTCATTCAGGCAATTTGGGAAGAGCAGGCCTTGCCCTTCTTCGAGCCCATTAAGGATACCTTGCTCAATTTGCCCCAAGACAAACCTGCTGAGGCATTCCGCCAACAAATCAACAGCCTGCTTGAACTGTTCGAAGACAACAACATTGTTGGTCGCGCGTTCTTCATCATCATGCACAACATGGAGATATCGGATAAGGACAAGGAATTGGTCGAGTTCCTGTCTGATAAATACAAACTCTATGAGCAGGTGCTTTGCTGTGCCTATAAAAAGCTGGGCGAAGCGGGCAACTTGAAGCAAGGTGTTAATCCGGACCACGCCGCCATGGGCTTTCTCTATATTCTCATTGGCATGATAAATATGGCTCTGTTGCCTTTTGGCGACTTCGATTATGAGCGTGATGGATATCCGGTGTTTGAACACTATCTCAACAGCGTTCTGATGGATTAAGGCACTCCATTGATTAGAATTTTTCATAAGAGGAGCGGGGCGAGCTGAAGCTGCGCACAAATCGCATATTGTTCAAATGATTGATCAATCGAGAGAAAACGCAAAAGCGATTGTACCGTGCTCTTGTGCCTAGCAAGCCGGAAACTTTTCGAGGCTTATGTGGAAATGTCATTCTCATGACAAAATAGCCATTGATTCAACACCCCATGATCTTTAAACAGGTCCGCGGAGAGGTGGCCGAGTGGCTGAAGGCGCGCCCCTGCTAAGGGCGTAGGCGGGTAACTGTCTCGAGGGTTCGAATCCCTTCCTCTCCGCCATTTTTCCTTTTAAGTGATTGAAAATATTGTATCTTTTGGAATTGTGTAATTCCTTTACCCCTTTTTGTCCCCCTATAAAACAGCTGAATCTCCGGGCTTTGTGAGTAACCGCTCTTTCGAAGAGAAAAAGCCGCTTTCCCCGTTTAGCTCTCTGCTTTCGCGTAATAAGGCAGCGTTGGAGACAATTTCACTCCATCCGCAACGAACTGTGAGTGAAATACATGGCTTCTAGGCAGTGATGACAAAAGAGGGCAGCCAGAGCTTGACGGCCGCGAGGCATAGAAATCCCATGAAGGATATGGCCGTCTTGTCATAGCGGGTTGCGATGCGGCGGAATTGCTTGAGCCTGTTGAACATGCGCTCGATCCGGTTCCTCTGCCGATAGGCGTTGAAATTGCATTTGATCATCGGCCTTCGGCGGAATGACCGGGTTGACGCCCTTGAACAGCCGAGCCTCTCTGACGCTGTCGCCATCATACCCCTTGTCGGCGAGAAACCGTCTCGGCCTGGCAAGAGGCAGATCCAACAGCGGTTCGAACATCTTGTAGTCGGACACCTCGCCTCCTGTCAGCAGGAAGCCAAGAGGGCGGCCCTGACCGTCAGATCGTGCATGGATCTTGCTCGTAAAACCACCGCGCGATCGACCAAAACCCTCCTTGCGAGTCCCCCTTTTGCGCCAGCAGCCTGTGAATGGCCCCGGATGATCGTGCTGTCTGCCATATGTTGCCAGTCATCGGTCAGACCAAGCTTGTCAATAATCATTCAAAACTGACCCGCCTTCAGCATTTAAAATTGCCCCACCCTTTAGCTGTTTAACGCGGCCTTTTCAGACCGCGTT
>NZ_FOVR01000025.1 GCF_900115225.1 Cohaesibacter marisflavi
CTTTTGGGCCGTTCGGCGCTCCCGGCGAGGGCGCTTCTGGTCCTGTTCAAAAAGCGTCTGGAGACGAGCATCAAACCCATTGCATAGCTTGTGCCGAACTGGCGGGGCCTGGCGATGGTAGCTCGGCGGGCTGTCATCCTTAAGATACTTCTTGATTGTGTTGCGCGACAAACCTGTCTGACGCGCGACTGATCGGATGCTTCGGCCATCAACCAGCACCCAACGTCGGATCTTCGAAATACTTTCCATCAAAATCACCTGCTCTTTCCTCCGCAATTGGCCTGCGGAGATTAACGGAAACAGGTGGGTTAATTTTACTCGCTCATAACCCACCTAAGTGGGTCAATTTTGCACGCCGATTCACATCGTTGTCCCAATTTGCGCGCATCGAAAAGCAAATATGCGCGTTTGGTCGCAGGCTGACTGGGGAGTCAAGTGATCCTACGGGTACTACGAGTATATCACCGTTGCTCTGATAGAACGGCAATGCGGAGCCGCATATCGTGCAGAAACACTTCGTGTGCCGTGTTCTTGGAAGCTTAAATACTTTGACATTTTCCTCACCTAACAGCCAGGTGATCGATGAAGAGGAAGAAAACAAGTTTGCCGAATATGTAGAAGCGCTATCCTCTCGGCATCGTGAGCAGTGATAAAGAAAAAATCTCTCGGGGTCGCCCGAGATGCGAAACTTCACAGCGTCACATAGGCACCCGCCTATTGTGTGTTGAGAGCTGGTCCGAATTCTTAGGACCAGCTCAAATATCGCCTAACCGCAATCCTCGTCCCTAGACGAGGTTACCCCCGATAGCGCAGAGCATTCAGGACGGCCTGGAACGCGGGCGATGCTTGACGCCGGTTCGGATAGTAAAGGTGAAACCCGTCCCAAGTGGGACAAAACGTTTCCAAAACCTGAATGAGCTTTCCGGACGCAATTCCTTTCTGAGCGATCTCGTCCGGTACGTAGGAAAGTCCAAATCCGGCTTCCGCCGCTTTTAAACAATCGAAAACGTTATTGAAAGCCAACTGCCCATCAACGCGCACGCGCAGTTCACGTTCTTCTTCCTTGAACTGCCACGCAAAATGGATACCGCTTGACTGAAGCAGAAAGTTGACACAAGGGATCTGGTCCAGCTCACGAGGATGTGATGGAGTCGGATAAACATCCAGCAATGCAGGTGAGCCAACCACAATATAGCGCAAATCTGGGCCAATTCGAGCGGAGATCATGTCTTTGGCTAGATGCTCCCCGCGTCGCACGCCTGCATCATAGCCCTCGGTTACGATTTCGTTCAGACCATTGTCCTGCGTGATCTCAACTTTAATGTCGGAATGCGTTTTCAAGAAAGGTGCCAGTTTAGGCCAAAGCACATGGCTTATTCCATATTCTGATGAAACAATTCGGACTGTGCCCGCAGGCATATCGCGCAACATACCAAGTGCTTCAATCTCAGCGTCAATTGCTTCCAGATGCGGAGTTACGCCGTTAAGCAGACGCTGGCCGGCTTCTGTCGGTGCTACGGCTCGTGTAGTGCGAGTGAGAAGACGCACACCGAGACGTTCCTCAAGTTGCCGGATCGTGTGGCTCAATGCCGACTGTGTTAAGCCAAGTCCCGCCGCAGCGCGCGTGAAGCTTCGCTCTTTCGCTACAGCAACAAAAGCGCGCAGATCATTCACATTTTCTCTTGGCATAAGAAATCATCCATGAGCAAATTTAATTAAATTAATATAACTATGCCACCTAATCTCTCAATAAACCAGTACTTATAATGAGAAAAAAATACCCAAACAGCTTAAGGGTCAATTGCTGCTGGCAGATATAAAAGGATAGAACAAGATGGCGAATATACTGATCACTGGTAGCACGCAGGGCGTAGGCCTCAATGCAGCAAAGCTCCTTCTTGACGAAGGGCACGGCGTCATTCTGCATGCGCGAAACGCTAACCGCGCCGAAAGCTTTGGTGATCTCGCCGGAGGAGCAAAGGGGGTCGTCATTGGTGACCTGTCTTTGATGGCGGACGTTCGCAGGATCGTTGATCAAGCAGCATCTTTCAGCCCCATAGACGCGGTAATTCACAATGCGGGTATCCTTGGCGGATCATGTCGTAAGGAAACCACGGAAGGACATTTACAAGTCCTCGCAGTCAACGCTTTGGCTCCCTATCTATTATCAAAGCTTTTGCCTGCAGCGCGTCATATCTTTACCGGCAGTAGCATGCATTTCGGCCACAACAAAATACTGGAAGACCTTGAGTGGCGTAGCCGCCGCTGGTCGGGATCGCAGGCCTACGGCGAGAGTAAATTGAGCGTCACAACGCTCTCTGCAGCGCTTGCCCGACTTTGTCCCAATATAGTTTATCAAACGGTTGACCCAGGATGGGTTCCTACGCGAATGGGAGGGGCATCAGCTTCAGACCCACTAGAATTGGCACACGTCACCCAATGTTGGCTAGCAACGTCCAATGACGCCATTACACTGCAGTCGGGACAATATTGGCATCACATGAAACCACGAGCCCCGGACGCCAAGGTGAGAAATCAGGAGTTTCAGAATACTCTGCTAAAACACTTGGCCCGGCTAAGTGGGTTGGTTAACTGAATCCTAAAACGCCCTTTGATCTTAAACGCTGATACGATTGCAGAGGGCAGCTAAAATGAATTGTCGAATGGCCACTTGAGCCTGCAGCATCAGAAATCGCACATTTACGGCGAACGACCGCTCCCCGCCCCGAACCAGCAGCATAAGCCTAGATGCGCCTCTAGATCCCCTGAATGGCCGCTTTCGCCAGCGGCGCCTGATATCTCGCATCTGCAGGAAATGGCAACTTTCCGCCCAATTTGCTAGTTGGCCCCTTGAGGACTCTTCCCATCAATTTAAGTGGTTCGGGTGCACCTTGATTGGATTTTTCAATATTGGCTGAATGAAGCGTGTCGGGAGTGACTACTTCCAAGCAACATTTGACCCACTTTCCAGACACTAGCGGCACAAATTGGAACTTGAATCCAATCGTTTCATGGGCCGTTTCGTGGGCTCAATGTTGATTTTGAAAGTTCTAATTTCTTTATCTATATGAAAATAAGAGGAAAATATTGGTGCACCCGACAGGATTCGAACCTGTGGCCTCTGCCTTCGGAGGGCAGCGCTCTATCCAGCTGAGCTACGGGTGCTTCTGGTGGCCTTTTGGGGATGTTTGCACGAACCTGATGTTTTCGGTTGTGCGTGGCTTTGTGACATCTCCAAGACACACAGATTATATGTCGGCTTTCTTAGCGGATGCATCCGACGGGTGCAATGGAAAAGCAGTCTAATTCTCGTGCTTTGTGCATATTCTGCAGATATGGGTCCTGTTTGTTGGTGTTGCTCATTGGTTAGCGCTGTCGCTCATGATGCGCTCGCGTGTTTGGCGCAGCCTTTCTTGGTTGGAGGCTGAATTTACGGATCCGGCATGCTGCATCAAACTAAATATAGTTTAAGAATAGTTGTTGTTGTAATTGACGGTTCTAATGGTAGTAATGCTCTTCGAAAATGATTTAGACTATTAATGAAATTATTATAACTTTCCTGATAAATATATTTTGATTATTTCAACAAAGTGAGGTGCGATTTTGGACATGGAAAACCAGATTGCTTCAGAAATATTGTCCGAAGCCGTAGTTGAGACCATTAGGGTTATTGAGAGTAATAAATCCCTGTCGCATCTTAGCTCTGCTTCCTTCTCCTTTCCGACTGGTCAGTCCCCGCTGGCCGTTGCCTATATCTCTCCCCATCTCAATTTTGAGGATATTGTCCGCCGGCTCAATGAAATGGCGGGGAAAACCCGCGTTATTGCTGTAATGACCGCTGGTGAGCTGTGCAACTGTTCTGACAATGCGCTTTATCGCAATGCTTCGGGCAGTTGGGAGAGCCTGACTGTCCAGATTTTCCCGCCAGATCTGATTGGTGATGTGTCCGTTCATAAGGTTTCTCTGCATAATGAGGATATTCGCGCGGGCAGCCCGAACAAAAGCCGTGACCAGCGGATTGCCCGTATCGCGCAGGATCTGGGGCGTATCAATGTGCCATTCTCCATCCGCCCCGAAGAAGTTTTTGCTCTGACTTTCATTGACGGTTTGTCAGCTTCTGAGAATTATCTGATGGAGGCAGTGTATCAGAGCGGTAAATTCCCTTGCCTCTTCATTGGCGGCTCGGCTGGTGGCAAACTGGATTTCTTGGAGACCAAGATTGCCGATGGGGCTCAGGTGATGCAGAACCATGCGATCATGGTTTTTGTTCGTTTGGCCAAAGGGCGGAAATATGGTGTTTTCAAAAGCCAGAATTTCAAGAAGAGCAGTGTTTCATTCCTGATTGCAGATGCCGACCCGGATTTGCGTGTGGTCCGCAGTGTGGTGGACCCAACAAGTGGCGATGTCGAGCCCTTTATCGATAGGCTGGCGCAGCATTTCAGGGTGTCGAGTGACAAGATCGAAGGTAGCTTGGCTGGCAAGAGCTTTGGCATCGAAATAGACGGCGAAATATATGTGCGCTCGGTCGCTGCGATCAAGCCCGAGGAGGGAGAGGTTGCCTTTTATTGCGATGTCAATCCGGGGGACGAATTGTTCCTGCTTGAAGCGACCGATTTTGCGCAGCAGACCAAGAGTGATTTGGGCAGTTTTTTGCGCGGCAAGCCTAAGCCTTTGGGAGCCATCCTGAATGACTGTATCTTGCGCCGCCTGCACAATCAGAAATCGACGGCGGCTCTGTCGGATGCTTGGGCGATGCCTGTCGCTGGTTTTTCCACCTTCGGTGAGCTGTTTGGCATCAATGTGAATGAGACACTGAGTGCAATTGTCTTTTTCGAAGATGAGGCGAACCAGTATGAAGATGACTATCTGAAGAATTTCACGATCCACTATTCGCGCTTCAGCAATTATTTCACACGGTGCCGTTTGGCCAGTGCCGAGATGATCAATCTGGTACGCTCCAAGATCATCGACACAATGTCGGAGCAATTTGCCAATGTTGGTGATATCCAGAGCGTTCTGGCCAACACGCAGCATATGCGGGATTCTCTTTATTCCATCCGTTCTTCCATTTCGGGAGTCAATGACGGTCCGGAGGCCGGGGCGGCTCAGGAAGCTGACGAGACGAATGATCTTTCCTATCAGTTCGAGCATTTGTCCGGTGCCATGAAGGGCTTGAGAGACATTCTGGGTGTGATTGACGGGATTACCGGGCAGACCAACCTTCTGGCTCTCAACGCAACGATTGAGGCCGCCAGAGCCGGGCAGGCCGGTCGCGGGTTTGCTGTTGTTGCTTCGGAGGTCAAGCAACTGGCCGGGGATACGAAATCCACTCTGGTGCATACCGAAGAAACAATCGGAGATATGGAAGGAGCGCTGGCTGCATTGGGTGAACTGATCGCGCAGACGCGGCAGAAATTTATTGACGAGGGGGATTTGTATAAATCCACCATTCAGCAGATTGATGACATGATTGCCCAGCCAGATGGCATCGACAAGACGCTCAATGAACTGGGGGGGATTGTCGAGACGCAGGTTGAATCTGCCGAGCTTGTTCAAAGGCAGCTTGAAAAACTTGCCCGTTTGGGGGCTAGTGCTGCCTGACACGTTGCCACAACAGGTCTTATGTAAAACGAAAGCCCCGGTCGAACTGGGGCTTTCTTGTTTTCTAGAGGTCGCTGGTATCTGTCAAATGACCTTGCGTACTTCGTGCAGAAAATTGTCGATGCCGGATTTGAGCTTCTCGCCGTTCGTGGCCAATTCCTGAGAAGCATGATGGACATCGTGCGCTGCGTTGGAGGCTTCAACGATGCTCTCGCTCACCGAAGAAATGTTGCAGGTTACTTCCGAGCTTCCCACGGACGCTTCTTCAATGCTGCGGGCGATCTCGTTGGAGGCTGCGCTTTGCTCTTCCACTGCGGCTGCGATGGCAACCGCGATCTCCTTGGTGCTGGCGACCGTACGCTCTATACCGTCGAAGGAATTAACAGCATGCTGGCTTGCTTCCTGTATGCGTGCAATCTGCTGGCCAATGTCGCTGGTGGCTTTGCTGGTTTGGGTTGCCAGTGCCTTGACCTCATTGGCGACGACAGCAAAGCCTCTGCCAGCTTCTCCGGCTCTGGCGGCTTCAATCGTCGCGTTGAGGGCCAAAAGATTGGTCTGGTCGGCGATGTCGGCAATCAGTGACATAATGGCGCCAATGCTATCGGCTGCGCTGGAAAGGCCCTTGAGGTCCTCGCTGGTTTGTCTCACCTCGTTGACCGCATTTTCGCTATGCTCGGCGGAGCGCATGACCTGCTGATTGATTTCGCTGATGGAGTTGGTCAGTTGCTCTGTGGCTGCAGCCACAGCGCTGACATTGCCAGATGTCTGTTCCGATGCCTGCTGAACAATGTTGGCCTGACTGCTGGATGTGGTGGCGATCTGGTTCATGGAACCGGCGGAAGCTTCAAGCTCGACGGCAGCTGCGGCCACAATCTGAACAATGCTGCTCATCTGGTCTTCAAAGTCCTTCACCGCTCCGGAGAAGGTGTGGACCCTTTCTGACATGACCTCCATGGCATCGTTGACCGTGCGGCTAGCCGTTGCGAAGCTGCCGTTCATGCCTTTTTCCGAGATGCGTCGGAAATATTTGTTTCGCGCAACATATTCAAGGGATGCTGTGGATTCGCGCAAGTAGGCATCCGATCGGTCGATCAGGTCGTTGATGGCATGTAACAGGCGTGCGGACTCGCCCGTTTCTGTAATATTGATAATGCGTTTTTCGAAGTCGCCCTTGGCTGCTGCTTCGACAACATCTATGGCTTTCATGACTGCGGATTTGTACTGATTTTTCAGCATACTATCGGTCTCTGTATTTAAGGCGCCTGAATCCGGTTGAACGGATTGTCATGCGTCACAATGTTGCGATGAATTCGTCATAGGGAACGCCACCGGATTCCAGCAGGTCGGTGAGCATCTGGCGGGACGCCTTCATGCCTTCCTTGCGATTGGTATGGGCGTTTTCTTCATCCAGCAATTTCTTGTAGAGCGGTATGATTGCGTTATTGACGATATCCCTGTCCGGGACACGGCGGTTGGAGTGATATCCGATAATGTTGCCCGATGCATCATGGCTCGGCGTGATGTGGGCGTTGACCCAGTAGTGATCGCCATTCTTGCAGCGGTTGACGACATAGGCGAAAATTTCCTTGTCGTTCTGGATGGTCTCCCACATCAGTTCGAAGACGCATCGCGGCATGTCTGGATGGCGAATAATGCTGTGAGGTTGGCCCAGCATCTCCTTTTCGGAATAGCCGCATATTTTGACGAACTGGGAATTGCAATAGGTGACACGGCCTTTGAGGTCCGTTTTGGAAACTATGATTTCGGACACTTCAAAAAAACGCTCAGTCCCTGTCAAGGTTATGTTCTTTGACATAAACGCTCCAGCGCAAAGTCCTGTGAACTCTGCTTATTACTTAATACTTTTCAATTCTTTGTATCAGCTTGCTCTTAACAGAATATTTAATTGCAAAATTGGCAGTAGATATAATTATCAAGTACAAATGCTTACGGATTTTAGGGTAATATGAAAAAAATTACCCAAACTTCCAGTTGAAAATTAGTGTCTTTTTTGATTTTTCATAAAAAACTATAATTATAGGTATTTTCTATTCTTGTATTACTTACTGTGGCATTTCTTTGATTTTGTCGTTGGGTTCTGTTCAAGAGTGCTAAAACTGACGGATGTCTTCACGAAGGAAGAGTGATTGGACAAGGTATAAAAAAATCCCGCCAAAGCTGATAGGCAATGGCGGGACCTGATTTGGTGATGTCGAGGCTGATCAGCTCAACTTGCCGTGGCAATGCTTAAATTTTTTACCCGAGCCACAAGGGCAGGGGGCGTTGCGTGGCACTTTGCCAAAGGCATTGTGTGGAGCAGCGTCCTCGTTGGGCACAGCATCATTTTCTCCCGTATTCGGATTGGCGTGCTGTTCGTGCATTTCTGGCAGTTCATTCTGCTCGAACGGGTTTGGCTCTTCCTGTCGCAGCTGCACATGGGCCAACTGCTGGGTCACCAGACGGCGCATATTGTCCATCATGGCCTGGAACAGTTCGAAGCTCTCGGTCTTATATTCCTGCAGCGGATCACGCTGGCCGTAGCCGCGATAGCCGATCACGTTGCGCAGATGATCGAGGGCCACCAGATGCTCGCGCCAGAGATGATCGAGAATTTGCAGCAGAACCGACTTTTCTACCTGACGCATAAGGTCAGGAGTGAAGTTGGCTGTTTTCGCTGCCGCTGCTTCATCTGCTGCTTTTTGCAGGCGATCGATGATTTCTTCGTCAGCGATGCCTTCTTCCTTGGCCCAGTCCTTTACCGGAACGTCGAGATTGAGGATTTCCTGCACTTCGTTGTGAAGGCCATCTACATCCCACTGCTCAGCATAGGCGCGCTCTGGAATATGCTTGGCGACGATATCTTCGACGACTTCGTGGCGCATATCCGTAACGGTTTCCGCAACGCTGTCGTCCTTCATTAGATCAACGCGCTGATCAAAGATGACCTTACGCTGGTCATTCATTACGTCATCGAACTTGAGAAGGTTTTTACGAATATCGAAGTTCCGGGCCTCAACCTTTTTCTGGGCTTTTTCAAGCGCCTTGTTGATCCACGGATGAACGATGGCTTCGCCTTCTTTCAGGCCCAGCTTCTGGAGCATGCCGTCCATGCGGTCCGAGCCGAAGATGCGCATCAGGTCATCTTCCAGAGAGAGGAAGAATTTGGAATGCCCCGGGTCACCCTGACGGCCGGAACGACCACGCAACTGGTTGTCGATGCGGCGGCTTTCGTGGCGCTCGGTGCCGATCACATAAAGGCCTCCGGCTTCGAGTGCTTTCTGCTTCTTGGCTTCGATGTCTGCCTTGATCTCGGCGATTTTCTTCTCGCGCTCTTCACCCTGCACCTCTTCTGGGATTTCCTGTGCGATGCGCATGTCCAGGTTGCCGCCGAGCTGAATATCGGTACCACGACCGGCCATGTTGGTGGCGATGGTGATTGCGCCCGGGCTACCGGCCTGTGCAACGATGAGGGCTTCCTGTTCGTGGAAGCGGGCGTTCAGGACCTGATGCGGAATCTTTTCCTTTTTCAGTCGCGCGGACAGCTCTTCGGACCGTTCAATCGAGGTCGTACCGACTAGGGCCGGCTGGCCTCGCTCCACGCAATCCTTCATCAGTTCGACGAGAGCATCATCCTTCTCGCGCAGGGTGCGATATACCTCATCATCTTCATCCACGCGCTGGATCGGCAGGTTGGTCGGAACATCGATGACTTCGAGGTTGTAGATGTCCATGAACTCTTCCGCTTCGGTCTGGGCCGTACCGGTCATGCCGGAGAGCTTGTCATAGAGGCGGAAATAATTCTGGAAGGTAACGGAAGCCAGAGTCTGGTTTTCCGGCTGTATGGCTGCGTGTTCCTTGGCTTCAAGTGCCTGATGCAGACCATCAGAGAAGCGGCGGCCTTCCATCATGCGGCCGGTAAACTCGTCAATGATGACAACTTCATTGTTCTTGACGATGTAATCCTTGTCGCGGGCGAACAGCAGATGAGCGCGCAGAGCCTGATTGAGATGGTGAACAACGGTCACATTCTCGATGTCATAAAGCGACTCGCCTTGCAGCATGCCAGCTTCCTGAAGAATCTTCTCGACATACTCGGTGCCTTCTTCAGTGAAGGTTGCCGTTTTCTGCTTTTCGTCGATTTCGTAATGTTCAGGGCTCAGCTGCGGAATGAACTTGTCAATGGTGTTGTACATTTCCGAGCGGTCATCCAGCGGGCCGGAAATGATCAGTGGAGTACGCGCTTCATCGACCAGAATGGAATCGACCTCGTCGACGATGGCGAAGTTATGGCCACGCTGAACCATCTGGTCCAGATCATATTTCATGTTGTCGCGCAGATAATCGAAACCGAATTCGTTGTTGGTGCCGTAGGTCACATCTGCTGCGTAGGCGGCTTTGCGTTCTTCGTCATTGATGCCATGGACGATGACGCCGGTGGTCATGCCCAGGAAGCGGTAGACCTGTCCCATCCATTCGGAGTCGCGCTTGGCCAGATAGTCGTTGACGGTGACCACATGCACGCCCTTGCCTTCGAGCGCGTTGAGGTAACCTGCCAATGTTGCGACGAGGGTCTTACCCTCGCCGGTGCGCATTTCTGCGATGGCGCCGTCATCGAGCACCATGCCGCCCATAAGCTGCACATCATAATGGCGCTGGCCCAATGTGCGCTTGGCAGCTTCTCTTACTGTGGCAAAGGCAGGAACAAGCAGCTTGTCCAGCTTCTCCCCGTTCGCCAGTTGTTCACGGAACTCCACGGTCTTGTGGCGCAAGGCCTCATCGGAGAGCTGGGAATATTCATCTTCCAGCGCGTTGATGGCGGCGACTGTGGGACGATACCCCTTGATGCGACGATCATTTGCCGTTCCAAAGAGTTTGCGAGCGATAGCTCCAAGACCAGCCATAGACCGGATCCTTCCTTGAAAATGCCCCCACAATTTTGTGACGGCCTTATTTGTAACGCAATTGCGGCGAGACTAGGTCAAGCGGGACGCAAGTCTCGGCTTTAACATGAATGTCAACAGCCAGATAACCTGATTGGCAATAAACTGCACGGCTGACAGATAAGATTGGGTCTTTGTCTTGTCAACGCCAAGAAAGGCGGGTAGGTCACATGAAAGGCAGTTTTTAAAGTTTTTTCGTTCCAAAGTGAACAACGATAGGAAAGATACAGATGGTTCGTGCCTATTTCCAACGCTCTGCAATGGCCGTAGCGGCTTCTCTATTTCTGATTGGCTCCGTCCCGGGTGTTCTCGCTCAGGATGCTGGAGACGACAGTGTGGTTGCTACTGTCAATGGCAAAGAGATCACCGCGGGCGAGTTTGATTTTATTGCAGATCAGCTTGGCCAACAAACCCAGCAGATGACACCCGAGCAGAGAAAAGAGACCCTGACGACGATGCTCGTTAACATGGAGCTGGTCTCTCAAGCTGCAACCAAACAGGGGCTGGATCAGTCTGAAAGCTTCAAGAAGCAGGTCGAATTCCTCAAGAAGCGTGCTTTGCAGACGGAATTCTTCCGCAAGAATGTGGATGAGGCCATCACGGATGCCGATTTGCAGGCGGTCTATGATGAACAGATTGGTGCATTGCCGGTGCGTCAGCAGGTCAAGGCTCGTCATATTCTGGTCAAGACCGAAGACGAAGCCAAAGACATCATCAAGGAACTTGATGGTGGTGCGGACTTTGCTGAGCTGGCCAAGGAAAAGTCCACAGGTCCGTCCGGCGCTCAGGGTGGTGATCTTGGCTATTTCGGTCAGGGACAGATGGTTCCTGCCTTTGAAGCTGCTGCCTTTGCACTGGAGAAAGGCAAATATTCCGAAGAGCCTGTGAAATCCGATTTCGGTTGGCATGTCATTCTGGTCGAAGACAAGCGGGATGCGCCAAAGCCAACGCTTGAATCGGTCAAGGACAACCTCCGTGCTTTTGTCGCTCAGCAGAAATTCCAGACTCTGCTAGACGATCTGCGCAAGGAAGCGGACGTCAAGATCCCTGAATGATCTTGAAGGCCAATTGCTTCTGATCATGAAGGTGGCATGCGGGCCAAGGCGCGCAGGCCGCTAAAGTCAGCGAATAATTGCTAAAATTGGCTGGCATTTGTTCAGAGCACAGTTTATGGAGGGGGAAAGCATCCTTATGGCCATGGGCCCTGGATGTTTTCCCTCTTTTTTATGGAAGGATGCCTGTCATGGAACTCAAGCCATCACCTTTTGCACCAACCGACTATCCCGCGCTTGATGCGATCGGAGGGTTTCGCCTTGGTGTTGCTGCGACCGGCGTAAAATACAAGGGACGCAACGACTTACTGATTGTCGAGATGGCTGAGGGAACCTCCGTCGCCGGGGTTTATACCAAATCCAAATGCCCATCGGCTCCGGTTGACTGGTGCAAGGCCCATCTTGGTGGCGGCAGCGCGCGGGCGCTCGTTGTCAATGCATCCAATGCCAATGCCTTCACCGGCTCTGCGGGTGAGAAGACCGTTTCTGCTGTTGCTGCGGCAGCTGCTGAAGCCTGCGGCGGCAAGGCTTCGGAGATTTTCATGGCCTCGACCGGTGTTATTGGCGAACCGCTGGATCCGGCTCCGATTACATCCCTGTTCGGCACATTGTTTGATCCTGAAAAAGCCGATGCGTCCTTCATGGATGCGGCGCGGGCGATCATGACAACAGACACCTTTGTCAAGGTGGCCACAGCGAGCGTGGATATCGATGGGACAACGGTCGCCATTCATGGCATCGCCAAGGGCTCGGGCATGATTGCGCCGGATATGGCCACAATGCTGGGCTTCGTCTTTACCGATGCGCCGATTGCCTCCGAGGCCCTTCAGGGGCTGCTCTCCAAGCATGTGGATACCTCCTTTAACGCCATCACCGTGGATAGCGATACATCAACCAGCGACACTCTGATGGTTTTTGCGTCTGGTGCCGCCAAGGGGCGCGGCTGTCCAGAGATCGAAGTGGCAGACGATCCGCGACTTGAAGCTTTTTCCGATGCGCTCTCGGCTCTCTTGCAGGATCTGGCCAAGATGGTTGTGCGCGATGGAGAAGGGGCCAGCAAGTTCCTTGAAATCACGATCAGTGGTGCAGAGGATAATGCCGCAGCCAAGCGTGTGGCACTTGCTGTTGCCAATAGTCCGCTGGTGAAAACGGCCGCTGCCGGGGAAGACGCCAACTGGGGGCGTGTCGTTGCCGCTGTCGGCAAGGCCGGTGAAATGGCAGATCGGGACAAGCTCGCCATCTGGTTCGGTCCTTATCGTCTGGCTGTCGATGGAATGCGTGATGCGGAGTATTCCGAAGAGCTTGCCAGCGACTATATGAAAAATGGCGAGATCGAGATCCGCGCTGATCTCGGGGTTGGTGAGGGAACCGCGACGGTTTGGACCTGTGACCTGACCCATGGCTATATCACGATCAATGGCGACTATCGCAGCTAGGGTTTGGGGTTTATGTCTGCATCTGAAGGAACGAACGAGCCGTCGATCCGGTTGTTGCTGGTGGTTGCTGTCGCTTTGGTGGATGAGGACAATCGCATCCTCATCGCCCAGCGCCCGGAGGGCAAGAATCTGGCCGGGCTATGGGAATTCCCGGGCGGTAAGCTGGAAGCAGGGGAGCGGCCGGAAGTGGCGCTCATTCGCGAGCTGGAAGAAGAGCTGGGTATCAAGACCAAAGAAGCTTGTCTGGCGCCGCTGACCTTTGCCAGCCACGGCTATGATGATTTTCATCTTCTGATGCCGCTTTATATCTGCCGCCGTTGGGAAGGGGTGCCGCAGTCTCGTGAGGGGCAGGCGCTCAAATGGGTGCGGGCCGGTGCCTTGCGGGATTATCCGATGCCGCCGGCAGACCTGCCGTTGATCGCTCCGCTGGTCGATCTGCTGGGTGCATAGAGCCAGCTTTTTTCACGGAATTAATAATTTGGTTGCTATTATTTCAGGTCGGAAAGAGATTCTTTCCGGCTTTTGAGATTTTCTTTATAAATTTTGATAAAATTACGTCCAGATGGTTTTTTGCGGGAGCCAGATCTTTCCTGCGGCAAATTGTTAGGATCAGTATGCTTCACAAATTTAACGCTTTTCTGAAAGATCAAAATGGCGCTACGGCTATTGAATATAGCATTATTGCCAGCTTGGTGGCTGCTGCGTTGGTTATAGGCTCCGGTCCTCTGGTTTCAAACCTCAATCGGGTTTTGAATGCATTTGCTGGCTATATCGGGGCCACTGCGCCTTAAGACACAGGCGGATCACAGAGTGTTTGCAGCCGCGCCTCGGTTCGATGTGCGGCTTTTTGTTATCTGGTGTGGTTGGACATTGCAGGCAAGGGTCGTTATTTGCTGCCCGATTTATCCCCCAAAACACTGGCAAGAGACATCTTGGCGCTGCCCGGCTTGAGCGGCTTTTGCTGGCTTTCATCCGGAGCCCAGCCGGATAGGGAAACGACTTGGAAGGTGGCGCGGATACGGCCGTCCTGATCGGAAAAGCGGTCTTGATAGATTTTGGCCGCGCGCATGAGACAATCACGCCGCATGAAATGGCGTGAGCGGTCTGTCAGCACATTGGTTGCTCCCATGCGCCGTAAATCCTGCATGAGCGAGAAGAGTGAGCTGTAGCGGACCGTCAGCGTGTCATGATCCACAACGGGTAATGAAAAGCCAGCCCGTTGCAGCAAGCTTCCCATATCCTTAAGGTCGGGCAACGGGGCAACCCGCGGGCTTGCGCCGCCTGTTATTTCGCTGTCGGCCATGAGGAATGCTTCGCGCAGTTCTTTCAGACTATCTCTTCCGAGCAGGGTGGCCAGCAGCAGGCCATCGGGAGCCAGACTCTGGCGGATTTGCACCAAGGTACCGGGCAGATCGTTGACCCAGTGCAAAAAGAGCGGAGAAACCAGAAGATTGAGACTTTGCGGCTTGATAGGCAGGAACTCGGGGTCAAACAAGAGCCCGTTGTCTTCCTTCGCCAGAAGCGTCGAGGCCTGTTCGAGGCGGAACACATAGTCCGTCCCCTCCCGATTTTTAAGCTGTCGGGCAAGACCTCCGGTGTGGCCACCCAGTTCGGCGATGACGGGAAAGGGGCGCAGAATGATGGAAAGACGGTCGAGCATGTCACTGGTAACTTCCTTGAGCAGGAAATCGCCTGCGTCGCCATGGTGCGCCAGAGCCCTTTTGCGACGGTCGGCCAGCAATCTCGTGTCGAAAAGGCGCGGGACGCCGGTCGTGTCTGTTTCCATGAGAGTGATGCCTTTTTCGATTCTGGATCAACTTGTATGATAACGCTGCTTGTTGCATTGTGCTATCAGTATCATCGATCCGGGGTTAGCAGAGGCGAGGATTAGGGGAGGCAATGCTGAAATTTCTCCAGAGCGAACAGGGCGGCCTTGATGGAAGCTTGCTGAATGGCGCTCGGCTGATCGGGCGCCCTCTTTTGCGGGCAGGCCGCGCGGTGCAGGATCTTATCATTCCTCCCCGCTGCGCAGGCTGCGGCAAGATCGTGCAGGATGCCAACAGCCTGTGCGGGGCCTGTTGGGGCGAAATGGAATGGATCGCGCGGCCCTATTGTTCCGTATCGGGTGTCCCTTTTTCCTACGATCTGGGCGAAGCGCTTGTCAGTCCGGATGTTCTGGCCAATCCCCCCGCTTATGATCGCGCACGCTCTGTGGCACTGTTCGGGCGCACGGCAAGGCGCATGGTGCATCAACTCAAATATATGGATCGAACCGATCTTGCTATTGTCATGGGGCGCTGGATGGTGCGGGCCGGAGCGGATTGCCTTACTGACCCTGATGCCATCATCGTGCCGGTGCCCCTGCATAAAAGACGTCTGTGGCGGCGGCGGTTCAATCAGTCTGCGTTGCTGGCCAAGGTGATTGCGCAGGAGACGGGAACCGTTTTCATGCCGGACCTTCTGCAACGTACGCGGCCCACGCGTCAGCAGGTAGGGTTGAGTGAGGATGAGCGCCGGGTCAATGTGGAGGGGGCCTTTCAGATCAATCTGGACGACAAGACATCTCTGTCGGGCCGAACGGTGGTGCTGGTGGATGATGTCTGGACGACTGGGGCAACGCTTGATGCCTGCTGCCGTGTGTTGAGGCGTTCCAATGCAGGAGAAATTTGCATTATCACTTTTGCACGGGTTGCCGCTGGCTCTGAAATGCCCATATAAATGGTTGAGTTTTGAATAAATCCAAACTGGCATTTGCATCCTTCCCGAAATGGCAAAGGACCGGTTTGGTCGAATGGAGACCGAAATGGCAGAAGTTGTTATTTATACGCGTAAAATGTGCGGATTTTGCACCGCAGCCAAAAAACTGCTCACCGACAAGGGTGTTGCGTTCCGTGAGCTGGATGCGACCTTCGATTTTGATATCAAGCAGGAAATGATGAAAAAATCCGGTCGCCGCACCTTCCCGCAAATCTTCATTGATGAAGAGCATGTTGGCGGCTGTGATGATCTGTTTGCCCTTGATAAAGCTGGGAAACTCGACGAGATGCTGGCCGCTTAAGGTGCCGCAGACCGCACTCGGTTGCGAGCCCTTTTGTCCGCTTGTCATTGCGGATGGGCTTGGGTAATACTCAAAGGTGATCCTGTTGCGGCCCTGTCGGGCCGTCAATTCCGAGATAAACTGGAGAGTTGCATGACGTCCTTCCGCGCTGCCTGTGTTCAACTGCGTTCCGGTCGCGATCCGGCGCATAATCTTGATGAAGCCGAACGGCTTATCAGAGAGGCGCGTCGCGATGGGGCAGAATATATCCAGACGCCCGAACAGACCGCGACCATGGAGATGAACCGCAAGGCGATGATGGCCGTCCTCTCGGCCGAGGACGATGATGAAGGCCTCAAGCGGATGCAGGCGCTGGCCGAAGAGCTGGATATCTGGCTGCATATCGGTTCAATGTCCTTTCTGGTCAAGACATGTGATGAGGTGAAGGCGGCCAATCGCAGCCTCCTGATCTCGCCAGCCGGGCGGATTGCTGCGCGCTATGACAAGATCCATATGTTTGATGTGGATCTGGAAAATGGTGAGAGCTACCGTGAATCGGCCAGCTTCGTGCCCGGAGAGAAAGCTGTGAGCGCCATTTTACCTTGGGGTACATTGGGACTGACCATTTGCTATGATCTGCGCTTTCCCTATCTCTATCGGGCTTTGTGCAATCAGAAGGGCGCTAATATTTTGGCCATTCCTGCTGCTTTCACCAAGCGTACAGGTCAGGCGCACTGGGAAGTGTTGATGCGGGCCAGAGCCATTGAAAATGGCGCCTTCGTGATTGCCGCCGCGCAAGGGGGCAAACATGAGAATGGCCGCAAGACCTATGGTCATTCCATCATCGTGGACCCGTGGGGCACCGTGCTGGCCGAGGCTCAGGATGAGCCCTGTTTCATTGCGGCCGATATCGACATGACGCGCGTGGATGTCTGTCGCAAGGCAATACCGTCCCTTCAGCACGATCGTGCTTTTGAAATCTGATCGCAAGTAGCGTATAATTCAGAGGATCAAATTTCGCTTGCCAATTGGTGCGAAATGGATTTTTGTGCGCGATGCACAGTTTGTCTGAAATGGAATTAGGGGTTTGACTTGATTAAGTATTCGCTGCGCTGCGAGCATGATCATGTGTTTGAGGGCTGGTTTCGCAATAATGATGATTGCGAAATGCAGACCCGGGACGGCCATGTTGAATGTCCTTTTTGTGCATCGACGAAAATCTCAAAATCCCTGATGGCTCCGCGCGTAACCGGAACGCGTACGCAGGATAATGCTGTGCGCCCAAGCGCAGAGCGAGGCGCCGCTGAGGCTGCTCCTTCACCCGCCGTGCCGAAACCCACTGCCCCCAATGCAGTTGTGCCTCATGCCGGTGCCGCCGTGGCAGCGCCCCAAGAGGGGCCCGATCCCCAGCAGGTGCAGAAGATGTTGCGCGCCTTCCGCGAACATGTGGTCAAGAATGCCGATTATGTTGGTGACAATTTCGCCGAAGAAGCCCGCAAGATGCATTTTAAGGAAACCGAAGAGCGCGGCATCTATGGTGAAGCAACCGTTGATGAGGTGAAGTCGCTGGCAGAAGACGGGATCGATTGTCTGCCGATGCCGGTTTTGCCCGAAGATCAGAACTGATTGGTCGATCTGTCTCGCAGACTGCAAATGAAAACCCGCACCAGCTGATGGCCGATGCGGGCTTTTTTGTCGGAAGGGTTTCTTTCAAACTCAGGCGGCGGCGAAGTCTTCGACAAATTTCTCCACGATGTTGCTGAGGTCGCCAGCCTGCTCGGACAGGCCTTTGGAGAGATCCTGCAGCTTGGTGGATGCCGTACCGGTCTGCTGGGCGGCGATGTTGACGCCGCTGATATTCTTGGTCACTTCATCAGTGCCGGTTGCTGCCTGCTGACAGTTGCTAGCGATCTCGGCGGTGGCCGATCCCTGTTCATCGACAGCTGTCGTGATCTGGGACGCGGTTTCCTTGATGCTTGCGATGACCTGGGCAATCTCGCCAACGGACCGGACTGTACCGTCTGTTGCTTGCTGGATTTCGGAAACTTTGAGTCCGATTTCCTCGGTGGCCTTGGCTGTCTGGGATGCCAATTCCTTGACCTCGGCTGCAACGACCGCGAAGCCTTTGCCTGCTTCACCAGCCCGGGCGGCCTCGATGGTGGCGTTAAGGGCCAGCAGGTTGGTTTGGGCTGCGATGCCATTGATCAGCTCAATGACGTCGCCAATGGCCGCAGCTGCTGCCGCCAGAGACTGGATGCGGTCATTGGCAGCATCCGCTTCGGCGTTGGCCTTGTCGGCGATTTGCGCTGAATGGACCACCTGATCGTTGACGACGCGCACGGAGGCCGACATTTCCTCGGTGGCGCTGGCCACGGTCTGAACGTTGGCCGAGGCCTGATCAGCTGCGACGGCAACAGACTGGGATTGTCGGGTTGTTTCCCTTGCTGTGTTGGACAGGTCCTGTGCTGCGGTGGCCACTTCGCTGGACGAAGAGGCGATGCCTGTGGAAAGAGCCTGCATGCGGGAGACAAAGTCCTGAGCCAGTTTGGCGCGGCGGTCCAGTAGTTTGCGTTCTTCTTCTTCGCGGCTTGCTGCCTCCTTGCGCAGTTTTTCCGCTTCCTGAAGACCTGTGCGCAAGATCTCGGAGGCTTGGGCGATTTCGCCGATTTCATCCTTGCGGTCAGCGCCATCGACGCGGTCAACTGTATCTCCGGATGCAATACGGCGCAGAATGTTGGCCATTTTGACGATCGGGGCGGAAATGTTGTGCGCGACCAATGCCATGGCGACCATGGCCACCAGAGCCACGATGAGGGCAACCGCCAACTGCCAGAAGAGAGCCGTGTTGTTGCGCTCGTCCATGGCCTGTCCCATGGCGATGGACTCGGCCATTACCACCGAGCGGGGCACATCGATGACCACTGACCAGCTCTGATCGGTGCGTCCAAGAGCGATTGGAGAGAAGACACGCAGGGCATCGTCCTTCTCGTCAACAAAGATCTTGGAAGCGCCTTCGCTCAGTGCCTTGGCCTCTGCTGCACCATTGTCCTGATCGAATGAGAATTTGCCGCCGATGCTCTTCGGGTCCAGACTGGATGCGACCAACAGGCCGTCATTGGTGACGATCTGCACCGAGCCAGCGCCATCGTAGATGCTTTTATCAACCTTGTTGGCCAATTCCTGAACGAAGGAAAGCTCGAAGTCGGCTCCTGCGACGCCAGCGAATTTGCCGTTCACCGTGATGGGAACGGACATGGTTGCAAGGTAAACCGACTTGCCTTGAACGACATAGGGAAGTGGGGCAAGGATATTTTCATTTCCTGTGCGTTGCGGGTTCAGGAACCATCCGCCTTTGACAAGACCATTGGGGTGTTTGTCCGAGCTGTCATATTCTACAAGAGGCTGTACGGCGATTTTGCCGTTGCCGTCGCGAGTCCAATAGGGCAGGGCACGTCCTGATGCGTCTGAGCCCATGGCTGCATCGGATTTGAAAATGGCGTCCATGCCGTCAAGGGCGTCCGGCTCCCAGGCGCTGTAGGTGCCGTTGAAGAGGGGGTTGTCTTGGAGGGAGCGGTGAAGCAGTTCGTTCAGCTGGGCGCGTCGTACTTCGTCTCGAGAGCCGCCTTTGTTTTCTGGCATGGCAATGGTTTCAAGTGCCTTTGCCATGCTGCGGGCGGTTGAAAAGGCTGTTTCGACCTCGGACTTGATGACACCGGCCTGAGCGGCGGCAAGGTGAGAAAGAGAAGACTGGCTGTTGTGGTCCAGAAGCTCTCCCACGTTAGAGGCCACATAGTCTGCGTTTTTACTGGCCGACCAAAGATTATATCCAACAATCGTGCCGGTGGACCCGATGACACAAATGGCTGTGAAAGCGACGATGCGTACGCGAATGGAATGGAGGTTCATTGTTCAAAACCTTGTTAAGTGCCATTCAGACTTGCTGATACACTGCTGATTTATCCGGCGGGCTCGATGCCGAATATCCTAAGGCTTCCTTGAACTGCTTTAACAATCAAAGAATTGAATGTTATGATCCATTGGACAGGTTAAAAGTAGGTAAAATATTCTTTTATTCTGAAATAGCGTAATACTTAAATACTGCTTATTACTGGAAAACTTTTCTATCTGAAATTATTAATGTCTTTTCTTGAAACCATAACGGGTTTTTTGTCGCAAATCTAGTAGAATTGACCACAGAACTTCTGTTTGTATACCTAGGGTGGTGGTTGTTTTTACCTGCTCTTTTACTGTGTGGGCTTGCGGGAGCAAAGCACCATGTAATTGACGTCGAGATCCTTTGAGCGAGACCATTTATCGAACAGGGGGTTGTAAGTGACCCCGACCTTCTCGACGACATCCAGCCCGGTGGGGGCAAGGGCGCGTTCCAGCTCGTCCGGTGTTACGAATTTGTCCCAGGTGTGTGTGCCGACGGGTAGCCAGCGCAGAATATATTCGGCCCCTACGATGGCCAGCGCATGGGATTTAAGGGTCCGGTTAAGGGTTGCGATCAGCATCAGTCCTCCGGGCTTAACCATGCTCGCGCATTCGGAGATGAACAGATCCACGTCTGATACATGCTCGACCACTTCCATGGTCAGAACCACATCGAACTTGGCCCCTTCTGCAACGAGGGCTTCTGCCGTTGTTGCCCGGTAGGTGATGTCCAGATCATTTTCACTGGCGTGGGTGGAGGCAATGCCGATGTTGGTCTCTGAGGCATCAACGCCAACGACATTGGCGCCTAGCCGGCAGAGTGGTTCGCACAGGAGGCCCCCGCCGCAGCCGACGTCGAGAATATCAAGGCCCTCAAGGGGAGTCTTAGCCTTTGCGTCAAGGCCGAAATGGCTCAGAAGCGTCTCGCGCAGATAGGCGACGCGTGTGGGGTTGAACTTGTGAAGCGGGCGAAACTTTCCTTTAGGGCTCCACCATTCCTGGGCCATTGCAGAAAAACGGGCAATCTCTTCGTCGTCGACGGTGGTTGCTTTTGCTTGCGCTTCCTTGGTGCTCTGGGATGTCATTGTCTGCCCCTTATTGGCTTTTCGTCTTTTGCGAGATTGTACGAAACGGAATGGCCTTTGGATTGGTTGTGCCTGTCATGTTATCAATAGCTTCTTTCCGCAAATGGAAAAGTCAAGCCTTTGAAAGCTTGCATGAGAGGCAACTGCCGAGTATGACTATGCGCAACCGGCGGCAAGGTCAATCAGCCCTTATGATTGAGCCGCTTAAAACGTAAAAACCAGTGACAGAAAGCGATAGTGAATGGCTCGTCTTGTCATGAAGTTCGGGGGTACGTCTGTTGCTGATATCGAGCGCATCAGACGCGTTGCCCGACATGTGAAGCGTGAAGTGGACGCAGGCAATCAGGTGGCCGTTGTGGTTTCTGCCATGGCGGGTAAAACCAACGAACTGGTTGGTTGGGTGCAGGAAGCGTCTCCGCTCTATGATGCGCGTGAATATGATACCGTTGTTTCCTCAGGCGAACAGGTGACATCGGGGCTTCTCGCTTTGACCCTGCAGAATATGGGCGTCGATGCCCGGTCTTGGCTCGGGTGGCAAATTCCTTTTAAAACCAACAGTGTGCATGGTGCTGCTCGCATTGAAGAGATCGATGGGTCGGTTTTGATCGAGCGTCTTGAAATGAACCAGGTGGCCGTTGTGGCCGGGTTCCAGGGCATCGCTCCGGATAATCGCATTTCGACATTGGGGCGCGGCGGGTCCGACACCAGCGCAGTGGCAATCGCTGCGGCAATCAATGCAGACCGATGCGATATCTACACCGATGTGGACGGGGTTTACACCACCGACCCGCGGATCGTGCCCGAAGCGCGACGGCTTGAGCATATTTCTTTCGAGGAAATGCTGGAAATGGCTTCGCTCGGCGCGAAAGTCATGCAGGTGCGCTCTGTTGAAATGGCGATGGTGCATAATGTGCGTACCTTCGTGCGGTCCTCTTTTGTCGAGCCAGATGCGCCAGAACTTATGAATACGGACCAGCCCATCGGAACTTTGATCTGTGATGAGGATGAGATTGTGGAAAAACAGGTAGTAACCGGAATTGCCTTCTCAAAGGACGAAGCGCAAATCTCTCTGCGTCGGCTCGAAGACAAGCCGGGTATCGCTGCACATGTCTTTGGTCCTCTCTCCGAGGCCAACATTAATGTTGACATGATCGTTCAGAATATTTCTGAAGACGGCACGATCACCGACATGACCTTTACCGTGCCCAAAGGTGATTTCGAGCGCGCAAAGGATGTGCTTGAGCAGGCGCGCGGCAACATTAACTATAACATGCTGCAAGGCTCGACCGATGTGGTGAAGGTTTCTGTGATCGGTATCGGTATGCGCAGTCATGCTGGCGTTGCTTCCAAGGCCTTCAAGGCATTGGCAGACAAAGGTATCAACATTCGCGCCATTACGACGTCCGAGATCAAGATTTCCATCCTGATCGACGCCGAATATGCCGAGTTGGCAGTGCGTGCACTGCACTCGCTTTATGGTCTGGATGAGAAATAGAGTGATAGGGAGAGGAAGCCTCATTGCAGGCCTCCTCTTTTCGTCTTGCTGTTCCAGTTTGGAGTGTCTTTTCAATCATTCTAAAAACCGGGCAGATGATTGATCTGTCTGATCGCCTCGTGCCATAGTGCGCATGAGACGAATCCCAATTGCCAATATGTCGCTTCTTTATGGCCTCATGCAGAGCAATGGTGAATTCGTGCAAGGGTGACACGTGAGTGGCCCTTAATGACAAAAGCGGAAAATCGGAGAAACCCGGATGCGGGGAAATCTGGCTGGGCCGCGTATCCTTCTTCGGCGCCTTCGCGAGACGATGGCAAAGCCGACCGATGCGCAGGAACGATTAAACGAGATTGTGCGATTGATCGCGGCCAACATGGTGGCCGAGGTTTGCTCTGTCTATGTTCTTCGTTCCGATAACCTGCTGGAACTCTATGCGACCGAAGGTCTGAACCCACTGGCTGTGCATGAAACGCGCCTGCAGGTCGGGGAAGGTCTTGTCGGCCATATCGCGTCCGAAGCCCGTATCCTCAATCTTTCCGAACCGCAAGAGCATCCCGCCTTTGCCTATCGCCCCGAGACGGGTGAAGAAATCTATCATGCCTTTCTGGGTGTGCCGATCCTGCGATCCGGGCGGACGCTGGGTGTTCTGGTCGTACAGAACAAGACACAGCGTGTCTATTCCGATGAGGAAGTCGAGGCGCTGCAAACCACGGCAATGGTGCTGGCTGAGCTGATCGCTTCGGGTGAGCTTAAAGGCATGTCCGGCCCCGGTGCCGATCTCGATCTGGTGCGTCCGTTGCGGCTGGAAGGTCTCTCCATGGCCGAAGGGCTCGGTCTGGGGCGCGTGGTGCTGCATGAGCCGCGGATCGTGGTCACCAATCTGATCGCCGAAGACGCGCTGGCCGAAGAAAAACGCCTGGAAGCGGCGATCGAGCATCTGCGCCTGTCCGTTGACGATCTGCTCAATCGTGACGATATCTCCCATGTTGGCGAGCATCGTGACATTCTGGAAGCCTACCGCATGTTTGCCTATGATCGTGGTTGGGTGCGCCGGATGATCGAGGCGATCCACACGGGCCTGACGGCGGAAGCTGCGGTTGAACGTGTGCAGAGTGATACGCGGGCGCGGCTGTTGCGATCGACCGATCCCTATTTGCGGGATCGATTGCATGACTTTGATGATCTTGCCAACCGCTTGATGCGTAAGCTGAATGGCGACCAACTGGCAGACAAGAACGGCGAGAAGCCTACAGATTCCATCATCGTGGCGCGCAATATGGGCGCAGCCGAGCTGCTTGATTACGGGCGGGATCGGGTGCGCGGTCTTGTGCTGGAAGAAGGGGCGCCTACCAGTCATGTGGTGATCGTTGCCAGAGCGCTTGGTATTCCCACAGTCGGGCAGGTTTCGACAGCGGTTAACCTGTGCGAAGATGGCGATCCGATCATTGTCGACGGCGATACTGGTCATGTGCATATGCGCCCTCCGGCAGATGTCGAGGCGTCCTATGTCGATCAGGTCAAGTTCCGTGCTCATAGGCAGGAGCAATATCGCAAGTTGCGCGACAAACCCGCTGTCACCAAGGACGGGGTTCCTGTCGATCTTTACATGAATGCCGGTTTGCTGGTGGACTTGCCCAATATGACAGGGGCAGGGGCCAAGGGTATCGGTCTGTTCCGCACCGAGCTGCAATTCATGGTCGCGGCCAGCTTCCCGCGCATGCGTGAGCAGGAGAAGGTGTATCGGCAGGTGCTGGACAGCGCGGCTGAAATGCCCGTGACATTCCGCTCTCTTGATGTGGGCGGGGATAAGGTTTTGGCCTTCTTGCGCATGGCGGCGGAAGAAAATCCGGCCATGGGCTGGCGCGCCATTCGGCTCGGGCTGGATCGCCCGGGGCTGTTACGCACTCAGATGCGCGCCTTGCTGCATGCGGCCGCTGGTCGGTCGCTGCGCCTGATGTTCCCCATGATCACGGATGTCTTCGAATTCGAAGAAGCCAAGGATCTCTTCATGCGCGAGGTGGCGCACTTGGAGCGGCATGGCTATGAAAAGCCCAAGAAGATCCATCTTGGCGCCATGCTTGAAGTGCCGTCTCTGCTGTTCCAGCTGGATGCCTTGCTGGATCGCGCCGATTTCATTTCGATTGGTACAAACGATCTGCACCAGTTCATGATGGCATGTGATCGGGGCAATACGCGCCTTTCGGGGCGGTATAGTTCTCTAACGCCCTCTTTCCTGCGCGCCTTGAAGAGCATTATTGACAAGGGCTTGGAAAAAGGGGTGCCGGTGACCGTGTGCGGTGAGTTGGCTGGCAGGGCAACCGGCGCGATGGCGCTTTTGGCCATTGGCTATCGTCGCTTGTCCATGGCCCCCTCTTCGGTTGGGCCGGTCAAGGCCATGTTGCTGGAACTGCCGCTAGAGCAGCTTGAGGCGGAATTCGCCGAAGCGCTTGCCAAAGCCGTGCATGCCGATGAAATCAAGCAATTCCTTCAGGATTTTGCCGAGCGTTACGACATTCACATTCCGGCCGGAAATCTTTAGCGACACATCGTGCCACTCGACTTTACTGCGGTTCGGGCTGCGGCATTGTGCGATGGACGCGTGTCATGCTTTTGGCCGCTTGCTACAGGACTGAATAAAATGGTTGGTGTTTCCATTCCGCTTGGGCGCGTTGAAGCCCTCATACAACGGTTTGATGCCCTGTCGGCTGAAATGGCGGCGGGGCCTGAGCCTGATGTCTATGTCAAGCTGAGCCGGGATTATGCCGAGTTGGAGCCGGTGGCCATCAAGTCCCGCGACTATCTGGCGGCTCTCAAGGAGCTTGAGGATCTTCAGGAAATTCTGAACGATCCCGAGATGGATGCCGAAATGCGTGATTTGGCATATGAGGATGTCAAGCCCACGGAAGAAAAGATCGAGGAACTTGCAGCCGAGCTGCAAATCCTGCTTTTGCCAAAGGATGCTGCTGATAACAAGAGCGCCATTCTGGAGGTAAGGGCCGGAACGGGTGGCGACGAGGCAGCCCTGTTTGCGGGTGATCTGTTTCGCATGTATCAGCGCTATGCCGAGGATCATGGCTGGAAAGTTTCGGTCATGTCTGTCAGCGAAGGCGATATGGGCGGCTATAAGGAAATCATTGCCAGCGTGTCAGGCGTCGGGGTGTTCGCCAAAATGAAATATGAATCCGGTGTTCACCGAGTGCAGCGCGTGCCAGAAACCGAATCCGGCGGGCGTATTCATACTTCTGCTGCAACGGTGGCGGTGTTGCCGGAGGCTGAAGAGGTGGATATCGACATTCGCCCTGATGATATCCGCATCGATACCATGCGAGCATCCGGTGCCGGTGGTCAGCATGTGAACACGACGGACTCCGCAGTCCGCATCACCCATTTGCCAACGGGCATAGTGGTAACGTCTTCGGAGAAGTCCCAGCATCAGAACCGTGCCAACGCGATGAAAGTGCTACAGGCTCGTCTTTATGAAGCCGAGCGGGATCGCGCTGATAGCGAACGGTCTGAAGAGCGACGCGGGCAGGTTGGATCGGGTGACCGGTCCGAGCGCATTCGCACCTATAACTTCCCGCAAGGGCGTGTGACGGATCATCGTATCAATCTCACGCTCTATAAGTTGGACAAGATTCTGGCCGGTGAAGCGCTGGGTGAATTGATCGATGCCCTGATTGCAGAAAATCAGGCGCAATTGTTGGCCGCTGTTGAAGACGATGCGGTTTAATTTGATGCAGCTTGCTTAATGTGGGCTGTCTGGAGCCGGAAGGCGTGTCATGCGTTTGGATCAGATGATCGCAGGAATGTCGAGGGCTCTGGCGCAAGAGGGCATCGAAACCGCGCGCCTTGATGCCCGGTTGCTGGCTTGTCATGGATTGGGCCTGTCGGAAACCGATATCATTCTGCAATTTGACAGAGCCCTTCAGTCTGATGAGATCCGTCTGCTGGACGGGCTGGTCGAGCGACGGCTTACGAGAGAACCCATTGCGCATATTCTGGGCTATCGCGAGTTCTGGGGGCTGCCTTTCAAGGTGACCGCTGATACGCTTGTGCCGCGCCCCGATAGTGAAACGCTTGTGGCGGCGGTGCTTGATGCGGTGAAAAGCAAACAGGCGCCACTCTCCATTGTTGATATCGGGACTGGTACGGGCTGCCTGTTGCTCTCGCTCCTGTCTGAATTGCCCAATGCGTTTGGTGTAGGATCGGATATCAGCTCGGCTGCGCTCTCGGTGGCGCGGCAGAATGCGTTGGATCTGGGCTTTTCGGAGCGTTGCGCGTTTCTGCGGGCCAGCTATGCCGAGGCTTTTGCCGGAGGTATGGATATTCTGATCTCCAACCCACCCTATCTGGCTGCTGATGAAATGGGCGACATAGAAAAAGATGTCGCCGACTATGATCCGACCAGTGCTCTGGTGTCTGGAGAGACAGGGCTAGAGGCCTATGAGGCGCTCTTCTCTGCAATTGCAGCGTGGGAGGTGAAGCCATCCATCATGGCGTTCGAATTCGGTTATCGCCAGGCTGACGCGGTATGCGCTGTCGCCTGGAAGAGCGGTTTGACATCTGCGATTGGTGAAGATGGCCATATTTTGAAGGATCTTGGGGGGCAAAACCGAATTTTATTGCTGCAAAGCCGTCAAAATTAGCCTTTTTGCCAAACTTCTGTTGAAAGCACGGCGTGCGGTCTGACAAAAAAACGCCAATGGGCTTGAATTTGTGACGTAACTCGATAGATTGAAATCACCAAGAGCAAAATCCGGCTGATTTGCGTAGCAAAAGACAGCTGGCGGTGGGGTTCCTCTCAGATTCATCTGTATTTTTAGGGTCTCCGTAGCGGATTTCAGATTTTATTCAGTCAAAGAAGCAACTCGATCGTTGAATCGATATAGCTCGTGACTTTTCAAACAGGTTGACAACGCGGTGTTATGGTCTGCGAGATCAGGTCAGGGCACGTGTCCGTGGGGACATTTGGCAATCAGTTTGCCTTGCTGAACCTTTTGGTCGGCCTATTTACGAGAGAAAAACAATGCGACAGAGCCAGAAAAGCAGCCGGACACGCAGTCGCGGGCGCAAGCCATCCAATCCGCTGTCCCGCTCCTATGATAGCAATGGACCTGATGTAAAGATTCGAGGTACAGCGAGCCATATTGCAGAGAAATATCAGTCTCTTGCAAGGGATGCCTTGGCGTCCGGCGATATGGTCATGTCCGAGAACTACTATCAGCATGCCGAGCATTATTTGCGCATCATAGCTGCTGCGCAGTCTTCTTCCCGCGATGACGCGCGCAATAATAATTCCAATAGCGACCAGCCATCCAATTCCGAGCGTCCGGCCCGTGCAAAACCAGCCCCTCAGCCCGAGATTACCGGTGATGAACCGCAGCCGGAGATCAGTGGTTTTGAAAATACCGCTGTTGAAATGGAAGTGGCCGTTATTGAGAAGTCTGATGAAGAGCCGAAGCCTGAGGAAAAGCCGAAAAGGAAACGGACACCAAAAGCTGCAGCAGATGGGGACGAAGACGGCAAGGACGAGGCTCCGCGCCGCCGCCGCCGCACCACCTATCGCTCGCGCAAGAGACCTGTGGCCGGTGAAAAAGACGGCGAAGCAGCGCCTGCTGCTCCTGAAGCCCCCCAGCCGGTGGCTGCTGAAGAATAAGGCTCGGCCTTTGAATGATATGTCAGAACCCGCCAGAGATGGCGGGTTTTTGCGTTTTATGGTGAGGCTGGCGTTCCCTCGCTCACCTGCTCTTGTGAACCAAATGGTCAAAATAGTGTAACAGGGTTTATGCTATGTCAGGATTTGCTGGGAAGAGGGGCACCCTATCTTTGACGCTCTGCTTGTCGAGCTTTTTTGGGGGGGGCTTTTTCCTCTCTTCTCAAGCGATTGGGCCGGGCTGACAAATTTTGTGCTCATTTGCTCTGCATATGACGGACATGTTGGACGCTGCCTGAATAATGAAGTAGAAGTGGTTCGGTATTTCGGGGCGCATATTTGCAGATGGTCTATTGACGGGTTGTATGAAATGAAAATTGCAGTGGCAGGTATTGGCTATGTGGGCTTGTCGAACGCTATCTTGTTTGCGCAAAATCACGAGGTTGTCGCGGTCGATATCAGCGAAAACAAGGTTCAGATGCTGAATGACAAGAAAAGCCCGATTGTTGATGATGAGATTGAGGATTTTCTTGCAACCCGCGCTCTTGATCTTACTGCAACGGCTGACGGGGCGAGCGCCTATCTGGATGCTGATTTTGTCGTGGTTGCTACGCCAACCAATTACGATCCTGAAACCAACTATTTCAACACCGAGTCGGTGGAGGCTGTTATCCGGGCAGTCATGGCGGTCAATAGCACCGCGACAATCATAATCAAGTCGACCATTCCGGTTGGATTTGTTGATGATGTGCGCGCGCGGATGGACACCGCGCAGGTGGTCTTTTCGCCCGAATTTTTGCGTGAAGGGCATGCGCTTTATGACAATCTCTACCCTTCGCGCATCATCGTGGGGGAGAAGTCCGAGCGCGCCAGACAGTTCGCCGATCTGCTGATTGAGGGGGCGGTTAAGAAAGATGCGCCAGTGCTTTTCACAGATGCGTGCGAAGCGGAAGCCATCAAGCTCTTTTCCAACACCTATCTTGCCATGCGTGTTGCCTATTTCAATGAGCTGGACAGTTATGCCATGGCCTTTGGCATGAATACGCGTCAGTTGATCGATGGTGTCGGGCTTGATCCACGCATCGGCGATCACTATAACAATCCCTCCTTTGGCTATGGCGGCTATTGCTTGCCTAAAGACACCAAGCAGCTGTTGGCCAATTATTCTCAGGTGCCTCAGGTGCTCATCCGGGCGATCGTTGATGCCAATACGACGCGCAAGGATTTCATTGCGGATACGATTATCGCCAAGCAACCCAAAACGGTTGGTATCTACCGCTTGGTGATGAAGGCCAACTCGGATAATTTCCGCAGTTCCTCGATTCAGGGGATCATGAAGCGCATCAAGTCCAAGGGGATTGAAGTGATCGTTTATGAGCCCTCTCTGGATGAAGAGCATTTCTTCAATTCACCCGTGATCACGGATCTTGCCGAGTTCAAGTCTATGTCCGATATCATCGTGGCAAACAGAATGGCCAAGGAAATACAGGACGTGACGGAGAAGGTTTTCACACGGGATCTGTTCGGCTCGGACTAGTACTCTTGTATCGTCTTGCGTGTTTAAAGGTGCCCTTCTTGAGAACACGGATGAATGTCGACAAGTTTTACAGCTTCAAGGGGTATACAAACGCGCTGAATTTGATAATAGGTGAAGCTGTTATTATCGCTTAATCCCAGAAGTTAGTTGAGTTCGCCAATGCATTTTACTCACTTAAAGGCCCTCGAATATGAGAGCATCCATATTATTCGCGAGGTTGC
>NZ_FOVR01000013.1 GCF_900115225.1 Cohaesibacter marisflavi
CCTGTTCAAGCCTAATTATTAAAGCGTAACAAAACCACTTCCAGTGGTTCAAGCGTAGCGTTTCAAACCTCCCCCTCTGGGGGAGGTCATGACTTCCATGTAACAGATAGCGGTTGGCTTGGCACGGCCAAGTCAGGCGAGTTGGCTCATGAAATTGGCGAAGGTCATCAGGCCTTCGGGCCACGGACCTTGTCCGCTATGCTCGTTGATATGGCCGGTTTCGCCAGCGTCAACGAATGTCGAGCCCCATTTGCGTCCGAAATGCTCCGCCGTTTCAAACGCGCAGTATGGGTCACTGCGCGAAGCGACAAGAATGGACGGGAAGGGCAGGGGCTCTTCCGGGATGGGCGCAAAGTGGCGAATATGGCCGGGAACATGATCGTCGCTCTCGACATTGGGCATGCCGACCAGAAAGGCACCCTTGACGATACCCGGAGCAATGGCGGCTGCGGCCTTCACGGTTGCCACGACCCCAAGCGAATGGGCCACGAGCACAGCAGGGCGCTTTGCCTGCTCCACATCGGCAATGATCCGGCTGACCCAGCTTTCCATTTGCGGGTTGGCCCAATCTTCCTGCTCAATGCGTCGGGCAGACTTGATCTTGTCTTCCCAGCGGGATTGCCAATGGTCCGGGCCGGAATTGTCCAGCCCGGGAATAATGAAAATGTCTGCTTCAGACGCCTTCATTGGATTGCCTTTCTTTCGCGCTTGCGATCGCGTCCGTCTTAACCGAATACGCGTTTGAAGATCACATCGACATTCTTGGTGTGATATCCCAGATCGAAGCGGTTCTTGATTTCATCTTCAGAGAGATATTGGCGCACATCTGCGTCATTCAAGAGCTCGGTGAGGAAATCGACTTCGGCAGCGCCAGCGTGGTGGTAGCTTTCCCAGACCTTCATGGCGTTGCGCTGAACGAGACGGTAGGCATCTTCGCGCGAAGAGCCTGCCTGCGTCAGGGCAAGCAGAATACGCTGGGAGTGAACGAGGCCACCAAGGCGATCCATGTTGCCAACCATGCGTTCTGGATAGACCAGAAGCTTGTCGATGACATTGGTCAGGCGCACCAGAGCAAAGTCCAGTGTGACTGTGGCATCTGGGCCGATCATGCGTTCAACGGAGGAGTGAGAGATGTCACGCTCATGCCAGAGAGCGACATTTTCCAGTGCAGGCGTTACCGATGAGCGGACAATGCGCGCCAGACCTGTGAGGTTTTCCGTAAGGATCGGGTTGCGCTTGTGCGGCATGGCGGAAGAGCCCTTCTGGCCTTTGGAGAAGAACTCCTCGGCTTCCAGAACTTCCGTGCGCTGCAGGTGGCGGATTTCGGTTGCGACACGCTCAACGGAAGACGCGACGACGCCCAGCGTTGCAAAGAACATGGCGTGACGGTCACGCGGGATGACCTGGGTGGAAACAGGCTCGGCAGACAGGCCCATGGCTTCTGCCACATGTTCTTCCACGCTCGGGTCGATGTTGGCGAAGGTGCCCACAGCGCCGGAAATGGCGCAGGTGGCGATTTCTTCACGTGCAGCGATCAGGCGCTTTTTGCAGCGATCAAATTCGGCATAGGCTTCAGCCATTTTGAGGCCAAAGGTAACCGGCTCAGCGTGGATACCATGAGACCGACCGATGCAGACGGTATCCTTGTGCTCCATTGCGCGGCGTTTGATTGCTTCGAGCAGCTTGTCGATGTCTGCCAACAGCAGATCTGAGGCGCGGGTCAGCTGTACGTTGAAGCAGGTGTCCAGCACGTCCGATGAGGTCATGCCCTGATGCACGAAACGGGAATCCGGTCCGATGAATTCTGCCAGATGCGTGAGGAATGCGATCACATCATGCTTGGTCTCGCGCTCGATCTCGTCGATGCGGTCAATATCGAATTTGGCAGCGCCACCCTTTTCCCAAATGGTCTTTGCTGCGCTTTCCGGGATAACTCCGAGCTTTGCCAGCGCATCGCATGCATGAGCTTCGATTTCGAACCAGATGCGGAATTTGGTTTCCGGAGACCAGATATCGGTCATCTCGGAACGGGAGTAACGTGGGATCATGTCGTTGGCCTGTTCTTGATAGGTGAAGCGCGCTTTCGGGAGCAGCGCGTGATTGAAAACTACTTTTGTGCCTTTTCCGCGGCTTCGCGAATGCGGTCGATATTTTCGCGATAGCCTTCGACGCCTTCGCCCTTGAAGACGGCAGAGCCTGCAACCAGAATGTTGGCGCCTGCCGCTGCGATGAGCGGGGCTGTTTCGGGCGTTACGCCGCCATCGATCTGAATGTCAATATCGCGATCGCCGATCAGCGCGCGGACCTTCTTGATCTTATCGATGGTGGAGGGAATGAAGGACTGGCCGCCAAAGCCCGGGTTGACGCTCATGATGAGCACCATATCCAGCTTGTCGAGAACATATTCGATGGCGCTTTCATGGGTGCCCGGATTGAGCGAGACGCCTGCCTTCTTGCCCATGGCCTTGATGGCCTGCAGCGAGCGGTCCAGATGGGGGCCTGCTTCAGCATGCACGGTTATCATGTCTGATCCTGCGTCGGCAAAATCTTGCAGATAGGGATCGGCTGGCGCGATCATCAGGTGGGTGTCAATGGTCTTGTCGGTATGAGGCCGGATGGCGCGAACGACTTGAGGGCCAAAGGTGATGTTGGGAACGAAATGGCCGTCCATGACGTCGACATGAATCCAGTCACAACCAGCTTCGTCGATTGCCCGAACCTCTTCGCCAAACCGCGCAAAATCGGAGGCGAGAATGGACGGGGCGATTTTGATTGGTCGCACCATGATGTCTGCTGTCCTTGAATAATCTGAATGATGCCCACGCGGTAGCACATTGTGCTCATATGGGCAAGCAGAGAGCCGGAGATGTTGGCTATGCCTACAAGAGATTCCCGGCTTTGCGGGAAAGGAGGGGCATTCAGAAGACGCACAGTCCCTACAATGAGGAACGCAGTCTCAAGACCGATTGTCATCCCCGGAAGGAGGGCCGCAGGTCTTTATTCAGATAAAGGCAGAGAGGCTGTATCCTTGACGGTGGAAACGACAATGCGCGACTGCACATCAGACACCAGCTCGGAATTCAGCAGCTTGTTACGCAGGAAATTGTCGTAGGATTTGATGTCTTCGGTCACAACCTTAACCATGTAATCCACAGCGCCGGTTATGCGCTCGCAAATGACCACTTCCGGCCAGGTTTTGGTGAGACGATCGAACTCTTCCATATTTGTGCGGCTGGGCACTGTCAGCTTGACGAAAGCATAGGACACAAATCCAAGCCCGACGGCTTCTCGGTCGACGATCGCGGTAATCTGCTTGAGTACGCCGCTTTCTTTGAGTTTTTTGATCCTGCGCCAGCAGGGGGTCTGGGACATGCCTGACTGCTTCGCAATTTCGGCAATGGAAAGCGATGCGTCGTCTTGCAGAACTTTCAGAATCCGGATGTCTCCGGAATCGAGTGTCAATTTTTCCATTTTTCGCTCACTTGAGAAGAAATTCTTCCAAAAACTACCCATAAAATAAGGGTTTGTATATATCAATTTTGGTTGAACTGTCAAAAAGGGGAAAAATCTGTTTTGACAGATGTGCGTGAAGCCATGATGGAGGGTGCGCTTTGAGTGGCTTGGAAATGGTATTGAATTTCAATAAGCTAAGAGGCGCGTTCTGCTTACTTTCCGAATTTCTGTTGCCAAGTCGGAAAGATGTCATTGGCTCTGGGCTGCGCTTCATAGATGCCGCGGGCTATGGCGCGGGCCATTGTTGCGGCTGCGTAAGCACCAAGTTCTATGAATGCCCGATCATTGTCGGGCAAATCCTTGGCTCCTGTGGACAGGGCGAAGATCAGGTCGCCATCCATCGGTGTATGTGAGGGCCAGAGCGCTCGGGCAAATCCATCATGGGCCATGATGGCGAGTCGCCTTGCCGCTGCCTTGGTGAGGCAGGCATCTGTGGCGATGATACCAATTGTTGTATTGCTGCTTTGGCCTCGCGCCTCTTGCATGGCGTCCATCTTGGTTTTGGGGAGCGCTATATCGGGTGGCATTGAGGCTGGTAGGCCCAGCCCGCCAAATTCCCTATTCTGCTCGAAGGGAGCTGCCCAGAAATTGGGGCTTTCGCCCATGGTGGCCTGTCCGAGAGCATTGACCGCAACCAATGCGCCAATGGTGATACCGGAGGCGGTGCGCATGGATGCCGAGCCTAAGCCGCCTTTAAGTCCTGCAATCAGGGCGCCAGAGCCAGCGCCATGGCTACCAAGGGCAAAGTCGCTTGCTGCCTGTTTGGCCGCTTGCCAGCCCAAATCCCAGTAGGGGCTTTTCTGTCCCCAGTTCTTGTCGCCACCATTGGCCAGATCGAACAGAATCGCCGCTGGAACGATAGGAACGCTCACAGGGCCAACGGCGAAGCCGCGTCCTTGTTCCTTCAGCCAGCCTTGCACGCCGCCGGCAGCATCCAGCCCGAAGGCTGAACCGCCAGAAAGGGTAAGCGCATCAATGCGCTCCACCGTCTGGTCGGGCGCCAACAGGTCCGTGTCGCGGGTGCCCGGTGCGCCCCCCAGAACCGCATAGGAGGCGACCATCGGCTCTGCGCAGATCAGCGTCGTTGTGCCTGATTTCAGGGTTTCATCAGTGGCGTTGCCAACCAGAATGCCGTCGATGTCTGTGATGAGGTTCTTCATGGAGCCGTCCGGGGTTTTTGTTTGGAGCGGGTAAGGGAAGGGCGTGCAAGCCACTATAGGCGCACGGGCTTGAGCATGGAAAGGGCGCAAAAGGGATGCCCGGAAGAAAGGTCAGGAAAAAGATCAAAAAGAAAGCCCCTCGCTGAGGGGCTTTCTCGTGTGTCTCAAGCGTGCAAGCTCAGACTTCGCTTATGCGAAAGCCGGGCTTATTTGTAGCCATACTTGCCGTCGCTCCACTTGTACCAGACATAGCCTGGCAGGGTGACGTCGCCTTTGTCGTCGAAGGACAGGTTGCCCAGAACGGTCGGGAACTCACCAGCATTCAGTGCTTCGTTGACAGCATCATAGTCGGTGGAACCGGCAGCCTTGACAGCGTCGACATACGCCTGGATTGCAGCATAGGTGTAGAGAACATAGCCTTCAGTGGTCAGGCCCTTTTTCTTGAATTCTTCAACAACCGGAGCAGCTTCTGGGTTGAGAGCCGGGTCCGGAGAGAAGGTCATCAGGGTGCCTTCGCCAGCATCACCGGTGATGGACCAGTATTCGTCGGTCACCAGAGCATCACCAGAGATCAGCACGGTATCCATGCCCTGGTTGCGCATCTGGCGCACGATGAGGCCAGCTTCGGTGTGGTAACCACCAACATACAGAGCGTCGATTTTCGCCTGCTTCAGCTTGGAAACCAGCGCGGTGTAGTCTTTTTCACCTGCGGTGTAGGCTTCATACATGATGACTTTGCCACCAAGAGCTTCGAAAGCAGCTTTGGTCTGGTCAGCCAGGCCTTTACCATAGGCGGTCTTATCCTGAATGATGGCAACATTCTTGTCTTTGAACTCATCCCAAAGTAGTTTGCCGGCTACTTCACCCTGCTGGTCATCACGACCGCAAACACGATAGGTGCCGCCGTCCGGATTTGGACGCTCGTCGGTGAATTTCGGGTTGGTGGATGCCGGAGAAATCTGGACAATGCCTTCCTCAGCATAAACGGATGATGCCGGAATAGAAGAGCCTGAGCAGAAGTGGCCAGCCATGAAGGTTACGCCTTTACCGACCATCTGGTTGGCAACGGCAACAGCCTGTTTCGGGTCACATGCGTCATCGCCGATTTCAAGCTTGAGCATTTCACCATTCACGCCGCCAGCAGCGTTAATGTCTTCAACAGCCTGTTCTGCACCGATCTTCATCTGCTGACCGAAGGAAGCATACTGACCGGTCATCGGACCTGCGGTGGCGATGATGATTTCAGCGAATGCCCCACTGGTCATTGCGATGGAGCCTGCGAGTGCGACGCCTGCCAAAAGTAGTTTTTTCATTAAAACTCTCCCATTGAGATGTTTGCAGTGTTCCGCTGTGCCTTTGTTTTTTGGCGGCACAGCTATTCTGGTGCGATTTTTATTGAACCTTACGGTCATGTGAGTTTGGCTATTTCTCCTGACAATGGAATAAAATGGCCCCCCTCATTTGGCCCGACAGCAATGCAAGACAAATACCCCCACGATTTGCTGCGGTAGGACAGTGGCGCTGACCGCCACCATCAATCTTGATGAAAATTGGCTTAGCCTTTGCGCTCTTTCCATGTGAGCGGGCTGACTTTTTCATAGAGCCAATGATACTGCCTCACCATCTGGTTGGTGCGGGTGAACCGGAAGCCAAGCCAACAAATGATCAAAAGAATGATCAAGTCGACAATATAGTAGTGAAGCGAAAGCAACGTGCCTTCAAATAGGGCAAAATGCAGGAACCTGACGCCGGCGGCCAGCAGGATCATGTAGCTAATGATCTGCGAGGTTGGCTTCCAGGTGTTTGCAATGGCGCGCCCAGCCATCCATGCGGCGCCGCCGCCAAGGCAAATCGTAACCAGCAGAAGGGTTCCAAAAGAAACTTCCCAAAGCATTGAACTTTCCTCTCTTAATGCCGTCCGCCTTCAAGGTAGGCTGCCTGGACTTCTGGATTGGAGAGAAGTTCCTTGCCGCCACCCGACATGGTAATCTGGCCGTTGATCATGACATAGCCACGATGTGCAAGCCGTAGAGCGTGATAGGCGTTCTGTTCGACGAGGAAAACGGTCAAACCCTGTTTCTCGTTCAGTTCCTTGACCACCTCGAAAATCTGCTTGACCACGAGGGGGGCAAGCCCCAGAGACGGCTCATCCAGCATGAGAAGCTTCGGGCGGGCCATGAGCGCGCGACCGATTGCGAGCATCTGCTGTTCGCCACCCGAGAGGGTGCCGCCACGTTGGCTCTGGCGTTTTTCAAGGATGGGAAAGAGGTCATAGACCATGCGCAAATCTTCTTCGAAATGCGCGTAGTCGATCACAGCCGCTCCCATCTGCAGATTTTCCAGCACCGTCATGCGGCCAAAAATGCGGCGTCCTTCTGGGGACTGAGCGATGGCCTTTTTGACGATCTGGTGGGTTGGCAGAGTGGTGATATTCTCACCGTCATAGATGATCTGACCCTCGCGAGCGCGCGTAACGCCACAGATGGTCATCATTGTGGTGGATTTGCCAGCGCCGTTTGCGCCAATGACCGTTACGATTTCACCGCGGTGAACGTCCAGATCAATACCGCGCAGGGCAACAATTTTGCCATAGTAGGTTTTTACGCCCTTTAGGCTGAGGAGGATATCGCTCATGACGTGGCTCCCTCTTTCTGCCCGACTTTGGCTTCGGCTTCAGCAACTTCGACTTCATCGTCATCAACGCCCAGATAGGCGGCGATGACGCGCGGATCATTCTGGACGAAATCTGCGTCGCCGTCGGAAATCTTGACGCCATAGTCAAGAACCACGACGTGATCGGAAATTTCCATCACCATGGACATGTCATGCTCGATGAGCAGAACGGCTGTCTTGTCGATATCCCGAATGGAATGAAGCAGGCCGTTGAGTTCGCTGGTCTCTCGCGGGTTGAGGCCGGCAGCCGGTTCGTCAAGGCACAATAGCTCGGGATTGGTGCACATGGCACGGGCAATCTCGAGGCGACGCTGGTCGCCATAAGGCAGGTCAGCTGCCGGATCATCAGCACGATCAATCAGATTGATACGCTCAAGCCACTCGGTCGCTTTCTTGACCGAGGCATTCTCGGACTTGCGGAAGGACTTGATGCCGAAGATGCCGCCGATCGAAAAGACCGAGTCTTTCATCAGCTTGTTGTGCTGCGCGATCATGAGGTTTTCCAGTACGGTCATACCACCGAACAGTCGAATATTCTGGAAGGTCCGGGCAACGCGAGCGTGATGGGCGATCTCGAAATCAGGGATGCGTTCCAGCAGAAACTCCTGCCCGTTCTCCCGTTTCATCGTGATGCGCCCTTCGGTTGGCTTGTAGAAGCCGGTGACGCAGTTAAAGACGGTTGTCTTGCCAGCGCCATTCGGGCCGATCAGGGCCGTGATGTCACCGCGCCCAACCTCGAAGGAGAGGTCGTCGACCGCGACCAGACCGCCAAAGCGCATGGTGAGATGCTCAACGGTCAGGATTGGATTGTCTTGCCAAGTGGTCATCCTTCACCCTCCGCAACGAGATCACCGGATACGGATTTCTTCTCCTTGAGGAACACTGAAGGTGCCCTGCTGGAGACAATGCCGCGTGGTTTCCAGATCATGATACCGACCATCAGCAGGCCGAAGACGAGCATGCGCAGATCTTCCAGATCACGGAAGACCTCGAAACCGCCAATCATGACGAGCGAGGCGATAACGACACCCAACTGGCTGCCCAGACCGCCCAGAACCACGATGGCCAAAATGATCGCCGATTCCATGAAGGTGAAACTTTCCGGAGAAATGAAGCCCTGTCTGGTAGCGAAGAAGGCTCCGGCGAAACCGCCGAACATGGCGCCCAATGCGAAGGCCGTCAGCTTGGTGTTGGTGGTGTTGATGCCCAGAGACCGGCAGGCAATCTCGTCTTCACGCAAGGCTTCCCAAGCGCGCCCGATTGGCAACTTGCGCAAACGCATGGTCACGAAGTTGGTTATCAGCGCGAGGATCAAAATGAGATAGAAGAGGAAGATGATCCGGTGCATGGAAGAATAGTCGAGCCCGAAGAAATCCGCAAAGCCGTTCTTGCGGGTAAATTCCAACCCGAAGAAGGAGGGGCGTGGAATACGGGAGATGCCATCCGGGCCGCCGGTAAATTCATACCAGTTCAGCAGGACGACACGAATGATTTCCCCGAATGCCAGGGTCACGATTGCCAGATAGTCGCCGCGCAGGCGAAGGACAGGGAAGCCAAGGATCATGCCCCAGAAGGCTGCCAGAATGCCGGCGAGCGGCAGACAGACCCAGAAGGACAGGTCGAAATACTGCGCGAAGAGGGCGTATGAATAGGCGCCCACCGCATAGAAGGCGACATATCCAAGGTCAAGCAGACCAGCCAGACCCACCACGATATTGAGACCCCAGCCGAGCATGATGTAGGTGAGCACCAGAATGCCCATGTCGATGACATAGCGGTTGCCATAAAAGGGCAGGGTGACGGCGAAGAGCAGCAACAGGGGACCGACAAGCTTGCCGATCTTGCTGACCGTATCCTGCTTGGGCAGCATGGCGTTCATGGCATTGGCAACCGGATTGTTACCGCGCCAGATGAGCAGGCTCATGGCAAGGCGACCGACGAAAACGACGCCCACCATCCATGCGACGAGGCCCCATTGGCCCACAATGACAAGGCCGCCTTGTTCGGTCTTGGTGCGCAGGCCAACCATGATGGAGGCGAGCAGAAGGGTAATCACCGCGGCGAGGGCTGCATCTTTCAACGCAGCGCCAACGCGCGTTTGCAAGAAGTCTGACATATTATACCTTCTCCACTTCTGGCTTGCCGAGCAGGCCGGACGGCATAAAGATCAGCACAATGGCAAGGATCGAGAAGGCTGCTACGTCTTTATACTCAACGGAGAAATAGCCGGACCAGAATGTCTCGATCAAGCCGATCAGCAAGCCACCAAGCATGGCGCCTGGCAACGAGCCGATGCCTCCGAGCACCGCAGCAGTGAAGGCCTTCACCCCGGCAAGGAAGCCGATATAGAAGTCTATCACACCGTAATAGAGCAGGAACATGACGCCTGCGACAGAAGCCAGTGCCGCGCCCATGACAAAGGTCAGGGAAATGGTGCGGTCAACATTGACGCCGAGCAGGGAGGCCATCTTCTGGTCCTGTTCGCAAGCGCGCTGGGCGCGCCCAAGCGAGGTCTTGTTGATCAGAAGCGTGAAGCCTGCCATCAGCAAGACGGTCGTGACGATGATCAGGATCTGCATGTATGACAGCTGAACCAGAAAGCCGTCTTTTTCCATAATGGTGATGCCACCGGTGATTTGTGGTGGAAGTGGCTTGACGCGTGCGCCCTGAACGACCTGAACGAAGTTCTGCAACACGATGGACATGCCAATCGCCGTGATCAACGGAGCGAGGCGGAAGGATCCGCGCAAAGGACGATATGCAAGGCGCTCGACGCCCCAGCCCCAAACCGATGTCATGAGCATGGAAATGATAAGGACGATCAGCAATGCTACCGGAAGAAAAGTGATCCCCATAGCAGTAACCGCCAACAGTGTAATCAATGCAATGAATGCACCAACCATGAAGATGTCACCATGGGCAAAGTTGATCATGCCAATAATGCCATATACCATGGTATAGCCGATGGCGATCAGGCCGTAAATCGACCCTAATGTGACGCCATTAATCAGCTGCTGAATAAAATATTCCATTTGACTCGCTGTTCCCAATTTCCCTGCGGCTTTGTTACCGCTTATTAGGTAGGAAGATGTTGTTGTTTGTTCTTATATGAGATTTCCTCTCATTAAATTTCTAGCAAGAACTCGGATTGGATACAATTGCCTCCTTCCAAAAATTGGTCAATATTGAGCGAAGGTCGACGAAATGATGAAATTATGATCAAAAATGCCCTTTTTGATTTAATTTTAAGCGCGAAAACTACGGTCTATGGGGTGAATGGTCGCACAATAATCGTTGGTTGTGGGATAATCTTGTCTTCTTGATTTGTTTTTGGGCAGTTTTCTGTAAAACCATAGGAGTATGTCGTGTTTTTGGTTGAAAAATGAGCATGCACTTTTTTGTTTCTCAGTATGCATTATGTAGATGTGGGGACTAGGGCTCAAATACCTGTCAGTATTGACGAGGGCGCAGAAGACGGGTCGCATGGGCCGGTCAGGAGTTGGTTATGAATATCAGTCAAGCAGCCGGAATCGCAGATCTGCCAGTCAAGACTTTGCGTTATTACGAGGATATCGGGCTGGTGGTTCCCGCGCGTCGGGAAAATGGCTATCGGGACTATGCGAATGAGGATCTTGCCCGCCTGCGCCTGATCGGGCGAGCGCGCAAATTGGGGTTCAGTATAGAGGAATGCCGAAATCTGCTCGCGCTTCAGGCTGACAAGAGCAGAGCGAGCGCTGACGTGAAGCGCATTGCTCAGGCTCACTTAAGAGAAATTGATGAAAAGATCGAGGAATTGCAGGCGCTGCGATCAGATCTTGCGCCGCTGGTTGCTGCTTGCAAGGGCGATGATAGCGCAGAATGCGCAATCCTGAAGGATCTTGAGCAACCACATTGAGTGGTTTTTAAAGGTTCTGTGTTCCAAATGGGAAAGAGGGAAGTGTAGCGCCGCTGACTTAAATCAGTCCCAGGCCCTTGAAGCTTGTATGACCATTGCGTGCAACGATGATGTGGTCATGCAAGGTGATACTGAGACGCTCGCAGGCGTCAGAGACCTGTTGGGTCATGTCGATGTCAGCCCGCGACGGGGTCGGGTCGCCACTGGGATGGTTGTGGACCATGATGATGGCAGTGGCAGACAGCTCCAACGCCCGCTTGACGACTTCTCGCGTATAGACGGGGGTGTGATCAACGGTGCCGGTTTGCTGTACTTCATCGGTGATAAGAGCGTTCTTCTTATCCAGAAACAGAATGCGGAACTGCTCTATATCGTTGAAGGCCATCGAGGTGCGGCAATAGTCGATCACCGAGTTCCAGGATGAGAGGACCGGACGATCCTTGACGCGATCCTCTGCAAATTTGGCGGCCGCAGCATGGATGAGCTTTAACTCGGTCACGACGGCCTGCTTGACGCCGGGGAATTCCATCAAGAGATGATCTGGAGCTGCGATGACCTCGGCAAAAGAGCCAAAACGGGCAAGTAGATCCTTCGCGAGCGGCTTTGTATCCCTGCGGGGAATGGCGCGAAAGAGAATCAATTCAAGCAGCTCGTAATCATGCAGAGCATCAGGGCCGGATTCGCGGAATTTCTGCCGCAACCGTTCCCTGTGTCCCACATAATGGGGCTTGCCTGCCGTTGCTTCTTTCAGCTCACCCATTGATTGCCCCTCGTCAGGCTACGTTATAGGGGGGCTTGTCCAGCCCTTCTGGCGACAGGGTGAAAATCTCACAGCCTGTTTCCGTGATGCCAAGGGAATGTTCGAACTGGGCTGACAGGCTTTTGTCACGCGTGACCGCCGTCCAGCCATCCTTGAGCACCTTGACGTGCGGTTTGCCCAGATTGATCATCGGCTCGATGGTGAAGATCATGCCCGGCTTCAGTTCGATGCCTTCACCCCAGTTGCCATAATGAAGGATATTGGGCGCGTCATGGAAGAGGCGTCCGACCCCATGGCCACAGAAGTCGCGCACAACGCCGCAGCGTTCCCCTTCGGCATATTCCTGAATGGCAGCGCCGATGTCGCCAGTGGTCTTGCCAGGCTTGGCCTGCTCTATGCCGATCATGAGGGCATTATAGGTGACTTCGATCAGACGTTCCGGTGCGCGCTTGATCTCTCCCACCGGATACATGCGCGAGCTGTCGCCATACCAACCATCCAGAATGTAGGTGACGTCGACATTGACGATGTCGCCTTCCTTGAGTGGTTTTTCATTGGGAATGCCATGGCAAACCACATGGTTGATGGATGTGCAGGTGTAGTTTCTATAGCCGCGATAATTCAGCGTGGCGGGAAGGGCGTTGTTTTCTTCCCCGAAGTCCCGGATAAAATCGTCGATCACCTTGGTTGGAACACCCGGCTTGACGAGTTTTGCGACACCATCCAGAGCCCGTGCTGCCAGTTGCCCGGCGCGACGCATACCTTCGAAATCCTCTTGGCTGTAAAGGCGGATATCTCCGGTGTTGCGCAAAGGGGCGCTATTGGCATCAATGTAATTTACCATCTCAGGTCTTTCCGAAATCAGTTGTTTCTCTATGGATATCCCCCCATGAGCAATTGTGCAAACCGGAATCAACAATTTTTGGAGGGATTGGTCACTTGTCGCGTCCTAGCGATGTGGCCAGCGCACGCTGGAGCTCTTAATTCGTTGCCTGCACCTCTTTAGCAAAGGGGATGGAGTGGGTCAGATTGATCTCTTGGTGTGAAATGTCACACTGATAGACGATGGCTTCCACGCCCGCGCCCGTTGCCTCTTGGAAGGCTTCCGCATAGGCCGGATCGATGTCGCTTGCCAGAGCGAAGCGATTAGCGTCCGTTCTCTGGACCAAATAGAGCATCACGGCGCGATGCCCCTGTTCGACCATGTCGGCCAATTCGCTCAGATGCTTGGCACCGCGCTTGGTCACCGAATCGGGAAATTCCGCCAACCCCTGTTCGCGCAACAGATGCACATTCTTGACCTCGACATAGCAATCGGGTTTGCCCTCATCCTGCAACAAAATATCGATGCGGCTGTTCTTGCCATATTTCACCTCGCGCCTCAGGGTTTCGTAGCCAGTAAGCTCTGCGACATGTCTTGCCCGAATTGCCTCTTCGACGATGCGGTTGGGATGGCTGGTATTGATGCCGATCATGGCATCATCCAATTCGCTGAGTTCCCAGCTATAGGCCAGCTTGCGCTTGGGATTGTCGGATTTTGACAGCCAGACGCGGGTGCCGGGGTCTTTGAGGCCCAGCATGGAGCCGGGGTTGGCGCAATGGGCTGTTATGATTGTTCCATCGTCCAGCTCGATATCGGCAAGAAAGCGCTTGTAGCGCTGGATGAGTCGGCCCGGAATGAGTGGCTTTTCAAATTTCATGTTATGGCTTTGCTTTTGGCTTTCGGTCACTATCAGTTCGCACTATAAGCATGCATGGCGTTTTTGCTATCTTGCTGTGTGCAGAGAGAGTGGCAAAATTGCGCCTCTTGAATGGAAAAGCTCCAAAGGGGCCTTCGGGTGGTCCATTTTCTCATTGGGAGTGGTTCGGTTCGAGATTGAACGCAATAATGAAAGAGATAGAGCAATGACTAAAGAGTTGATCACGGCAGCCGTTCTGATAATCGGTGACGAAATCCTTTCCGGCCGCACCAAGGACAAGAATATCGGATTCATTGCGGACTATCTCACCCAGTTGGGCATCGATCTCAAGGAAGTGCGTGTCGTGGCCGACGATCAGGATGCGATCGTCGAAGCGGTCAACGCCTTGCGGGCCCGCTGGACCTATGTGTTCACCAGCGGCGGCATCGGGCCGACCCATGACGATATCACCGCAGATGCCATGGCGGCGGCCTTCGGCGTGGGCATTGATCATGATCCGCGCGCCATGGCTATACTGGAAGCGCATTATGCAAAATCGCCAAATATGGAATTCAACGAAGCGCGCAAGCGGATGGCGCGCATTCCCTTTGGTGCAGATCTGATTGAAAACAGAGTTTCCAGCGCGCCGGGATTTCGGCTGGAAAATGTGCATGTCATGGCCGGGGTACCCTCTGTCATGCAAGCCATGATGGATGCAATCGCCCCAACGCTGAAGACCAATGCGCAAGTGCTGAGCGAGACCATTGATAGCGGCCTGGGAGAAGGCCTTGTTGCCGGTCCTCTGGCGGATCTGGCAAAGGATCACCCCAACGTTGTGATCGGGTCTTACCCCTATATGCGCGAAGATCTGTTCGCAACGAACATCGTTATGCGCTCTCGCTCGCGGGAAGATCTGGACAACGCGGTCAAGGCAGTGCATGACATGCTTCAAACATTAAAAGGGCAGAAACAGACGCAGGTCTAACGTTGCCCGACCTCAATGAGTTGAAACGCACTCGTAAAGGAAAGAAAAAGGAACACCACCATGTCCGAACCATCCTCCAACGCTTTCCCGGTGTATTGGGAACAATTCCATCGGGACTGCCGTGCGCTGGCTTGGCGTCTGAAAGGCGTTTCCGAATGGAAGGCGATTGTTTGCATAACACGTGGCGGTCTTGTGCCTGCGGCCATCATTGCCCGTGAGCTGGAAGTTCGGATGATCGATACCGTCTGCGTCGCCTCCTACCATGATTATGAAAATCAGGGTGAGATGCAGGTTCTCAAGCCGATTGATGCGTCTGTCATCGATGTGGAAGGGGGAGAAGGCGAGGGTGTCCTGATTATCGACGATCTGGTCGACACCGGCAAAACCGCCAAAGTGGTGCGGGCCATGCTGCCGAAGGCCCATTTCGCAACGGTCTATGCCAAGCCGAAGGGGCGTCCGCTGGTGGATACCTTTGTTACCGAGGTTTCGCAGGATACGTGGATTTATTTCCCTTGGGATATGGGCCTGCAATTCCAGGCGCCAATCGCGAAATAGGCTTTGAATGGCTTTTGCTCTGGCCTCGGTGTGGCCTGAGTGTTGTGAACTCCTATGCTTTTAAGCAGCCCCTTATAGGGCTGCTTTTTTGTTGCGGCGATGCCTGCGCTGTGGCGATGTATCTCGCCTTGGATCTATGGCTTGTGGATTGCATAAAAGCCATTGCTTGCAATTGGCGGAGATGCACATTAGCAATGAGCGGACCAACCTTCGCGGGCGTGATGGAATTGGTAGACATACAGGACTTAAAATCCTGAGGCCCTAGGCCGTGCGGGTTCGATTCCCGCCGCCCGTACCAAAATTTCCATTTCCTTCATGCGATGTATGTGTTTTCCTGACGATCAAAAAGGAAGCCATGCCATATTCTGGGTGTATAGAAAGAGGTGGGGCTTCCAAGCTGACTAGAAAGAGAGCTGGTCTTTTGGTGTTGAAGCTTCTTGTTGGCAACGAGAGTTGGATTCGGTCATGGTTTTAAAGTCATATATTTCATCATTTATTGTTTCCTGTCTTTTCTTGATGCTATCAAACACAGGATTTGCAGCGTCTCCCGGTAGCTGCTCTGTTGGCCCCCAAGTCATGCGGGATGGCGAAAGCGCGATTTTCTTCAAGGTGCCTAGCTTGCATGAAGGTGGTTCTTGCTCTCAATATGCGTTGGAACGCACATGCCGAAATGGGCGTATGTCTCCGGGGCGAGAATATCGCTATGGAAGCTGTACTGTTCTTGAGCGTTTCACTGGTGTCAATCTCAATGAATTTCCCAGACAAATGGAAAATCGTGCCACGAAGCGATTTGATGCCCCTCTCTTCCGTCGCGCTGGGGTGGAAACCTATCGAGGGACGATGGAGGTGCTTAGATATCGTAAGCTCTTTCTTTCAGGCGAGATGAAGCCGAGGCAGAGGATAGAGAATAAGTGGGCATCCTTTATTGCGGCATCCAGAGAACATGGGAAAAGAGCCATTCTGAGCCTTGAGTGGAGTTTTAAGCACGCCGATATGGCTCCTCCTTTGCCCGGATCTCAAGAAGAAAGGGATCTGTTTGCGTTTCTTGATACCCATGTTCTTGATATTCTTGCTCCATCAGCGAGCATTATTACAAGTGGCAATGAACCTTTTGTCGATACCAAAAAAGAAGACTGGCGGTTTAATCCACGCTATGGCGGGATACCCATGGTCGAGTTTTACAAAAGGGTCACCCAACATGTTCACGCCTATCTGGTTCGCAAAGGATTGCGAGATCAGGTGGCGCTGTATATGGGATCATTTACGCAGCTTTATTCTCGTAAAATGCAGGATCAGTCTGCCACGCGTGCTTTGTTCGCTTATGCCGATGCCGCCCCTTTTGTGGATGGGGTGGACTTGCATACGCATGTAACGCGGCTTGAGCAAATTGAAAGTGCTTTGGCATATGCGCGCTACCAAACGGCAAAACCCATTATCGTGACCGAATATACCTATGTTTGGAAAAAGAGACGGGCGATTGAAAGCGATGATCGACTGGGTGCGGCTTTTGCTGGGCGTTGGGGCTATGATCCATTTTTGCCGATCCACGACTATCTGGTCTGCTATGTATTTCAGCGCGGGAATGGCTGCCAGTTTGACACCAAGATTTCCAAAGCAGAATGGGATGATTTCTTGGCATCACGCCCCTGGTTCATTGACCATTTCTTGCTTAAGGCTGACGATATTTTCCGAAAGTATGACGTACATGGAGCGACTTATGGTTTTATGCAGAGGCGGCCTAGAACACGTCAATTACAGAGAAATAAAGCTCCCTGGTATCTCGGTTTCCTCTTTTCACCAGCTTCTCTGGGATATGAACGTGATGGTTTTCCGCTACCGAACTATCAGGTGCTGGATGATTTTATAAGTTTGCAGCGTTGACCATAGTTTGGGCACAAATTGGCTTTTACAACTCGTTTGCATGCGTCGGTTGCATTTGTCTTCAAGAAAATGGCGGATCAATCGGTTTTGCAGCTTCAACGATGTACTAATCAAAAACACGGTGATCCAAAGCTTGCATTTCGGGACTAAAATTTGTAGCAGTTTGCGCAATGGTTTTTGATAATTTTGATAAATTTTTTTGAAAGGTAGTTTGGATGGGATCTGACCTTAGAATTTGCATTGTCGGGGCCGGCTTTTCCGGAGCTGTGATTGCGCGCGAGCTGGCAGATAAAGGCTATCGCACCCTTGTGATTGATGAACGCAGCCATTCGGCAGGCAATTGCCATACTGAACGTGATGCAGAAACAGGTGTGATGGTTCATAAATATGGCCCGCATATCTTCCATACTGCAGATGAAAAAGTCTGGGCCTATATCAATCGTTTCGGCGAAATGATGCCATATGTCAATCGGGTGAAGGCCACCGTGAAGGGCAAGGTTTATTCGCTGCCAATCAACCTGCACACCATCAACCAGTTTTTCGGCAAGGCTATGTCGCCGGATGAGGCCAAGGCCTTTATCGTTAGTCAGGCCCGATCAGACATCGAAGAGCCGCAAAGCTTTGAAGAGCAGGGTATGAAATTTGTCGGAGAGGACCTCTATAAGGCCTTTTTCGATGGCTACACCCGCAAACAGTGGGGTGTTGAGCCAAGCACCTTGCCGGCATCGATCCTCAAACGCTTGCCCCTGCGCTTCAACTATGATGACAACTATTTCAACCACCCCTATCAGGGCATGCCCAAGGATGGTTACAGCAAAATCGTAGACGGTATTCTGGCGCACGACAATATCGAGGTTCGGCTTGATTGTTCCTACGAGAGCCTTGAAGAAGACTTTGATCACGTCTTCTACACCGGTCCTCTCGATCGCTACTTCGGCTATGATATCGGACGCCTGAGCTATCGTACTCTGGACTTTGAGCCGATCCGCGCAGAAGGCGATTTTCAAGGCACAGCCGTGATGAACTATCCCGATCCGGAAGTGCCTTTCACGCGTATTTCCGAGCATAAGCACTTTGCGCCATGGGAAGCGGAGACGTTTGAAAAGACGATTGCGTTCAAGGAATTCAGCCGTAACTGCGGTGAAAATGATATCCCATATTATCCAATTCGTCGGCTTGATGACAAACAATTGCTCGAAGCTTACGAGGAACGCGCAGCCAATGAAGACGGTGTGACATTTGTTGGGCGCCTGGGCACCTATCAGTATCTCGATATGGATGTCACTATCGGCCGGGCATTGACTGTTGCCGAGGAATTCCTGGCTTCCCGGAAGGCCTAAAGCTGTTTGTCCAGCTATCGCCTAAATAATATATTGTATGTCGGTCATGACAAGGAGCATGCCGTCATTTCTGGAGCATATTGAATCAATGGATACTTCACCAGAGACTTCCAAGGCACCATCCGGTTCGGAAACTGGCTCAACCGAGTTTGTTGCGCAACAATTGTTGGCACCAGATCCCAAGATCAACTCCGAAGTCGATCTGTTTTATCATATCGATGGTCAGGCCGGATACGATACCGAATTGGGAACTTATTATTGTTTCAAAGAGAGTTCCCTGCTCTTTGACGGTTTCTTCAATGCCTTTCCTCTGCATTGCTATGATTTGGGTCCTGATCACAAACTGAAGATCCGGATCAAGATCAAGGGTGAAGGCATCTTGCGCATGTATATGGCCAAGAATGAAGCCAGCTGGGAACAATTGATCCATACCCTCTTTGACTATGATGAACTCGAAACAGTTGAGTTTGATCTTCCCCTTCTGGATGGCGCAGGCATCCTCTTCTTGCAAGTCTATGCCAAAACCGAAGTTACGGTTGTTTCTGCAGACTATATCATCGAAGGGCCAGTTTTGAATGACGCGACAATTACGGGCGTCATTACCACCTTCAAACGCGACGACGCCGTTCAGAGTACTTCGGACAGGCTGGGTGCCTATTTTCAGGAAAATGAAGATATCGCAGACCTGTTCCAGCTATTGGTGATTGATAACGGCGGCGATACAGACGAAATCAGCTTCTCCCGCGGTCGTGTTATCAAAAACAAGAATTATGGTGGTGCAGGTGGCTTTTCTCGTGGGCTTCTGGAAACGATGGAAGGAGATCTGTCGAGCCATGTCCTGTTCATGGATGATGATGCCACCATTTTCCCTGAAAGCCTGAGGCGGACATTGGCTGCTCTGCGCTATTGTAATGATCCGAAACGCGCGATCAGTGGTTCCATGATCACCGAAAAAAACAAATGGATGATGTGGGAGAACTCCGCTCTCTTTAACAAGCGCTGTATTCCGCTGCATTGTGGCGTTGATCTGAGGAAATTTGAAAAGGTTCTGTTCTGTGCGTTTGACAGCCAGCGCCATCAGAATAATCGCTACGGTGGCTGGTGGTATTTCTGTTTTCCTGTTGCAGAAGTCAAGAACTGGACTTTCCCTTTCTTTGTTCGCGGGGATGACATTTATTTTTCATTGGCGAATGATTTCCATATCACCACAATTCCAGGTGTGGTTTCCATGCAGGAAGATTTCTCTGCCAAGCAATCCCCACAGACGATCTATCTGGATATGAGGAACCATCTCGTTCAGCATCTGACATTCCCTATGCTGCGTCACTCTTTCTGGAGTGATTTTTCGATGCTCTGGCGCTTCTTTGATCGCTACAACGCTTCCTACCATTATGATTCAGCAGAAGCCATCAATGTCGCCATCGAGGATGTGCTAAAGGGGCCAGACTTCTGGACCAATGACATGGACATGTCTGAGAAACGAGCCCAGATCAAGGCATTGACCAAAAACGAAGCTATCTCAAGAGATGTCGATGTTGGCAAAATCCAGTTGATCAAAAATGGTGTTGGCCGTTTCAGGAAAGCGCATATTCTGCGCAAGCTCACTTTGTGTGGTCATATTCTCCCTTCCTTCTTCTTCTTTGAAAATGGACGGAGGATGCCGATTTCGCAGCGTGCGGTGCCTTCAGAAACCTTTTTGCGGTCCGTTGTTGCAACTATGGATAGTTCTGATAAATCAGGGTATGTCTGTAAGATCGACCGGTCCCGCTATTTCAGAAACCTCAAGCGCTTCATCAAGAATGTGCGCGCCTATGCCAAAGCACGCAACAAGCTGATTGCGGACTATGAGCGCATGAAAGACAAGGATCTGAACAAGGGGTTCTGGCAGAAAGTGCTTCTGGAAGACTAGGTTTTTGTGTGATGTATTTCGCTCACGACATTGATGATCTCAAGGTTCAAAAGTGTTTGTGACTATATCGCTCGGTTTTCGCTCTTGGCTATTTGCCGGACTGCTATTGCTGGTGACGCATAATGACAAAAAAAATAATCATTCATATCGGTACATACAAAACCGGTACTTCAAGCATTCAATATGCCATGGCTCAGAGTCGTGATGAGCTTAAACAGCAGAAAATTCACTATTTGGACACGGGACTTCACCCGACGTTGAACAAGCATCTGGGCTTTTACAATCTCAGCTTTTTGTCCCGGCATGGCAAAAGTCTGAGCCCTATGTGGCAAGGGGTCGACATAGAAGGCCTCGCCCGACAAGAAATCGCAGAGTCAAAGTGTTCTACTTTTGTAATATCTGAAGAAGAGCTCAGTGTTCCTGATCCGATCATTCCGCAAAAGCTTTCTTTTCTAAAAGAGTTGGGGCAGGTTCAGGTCGTTTTATGTGTTCGTAGGCAGGATAAATTTCTGGAATCTCTATATTTGCAATTTATGAAAGAGCCAGGTCGTCGATTGAGAAAAACGTTCGGAGATTTTCTGAACGATCCTGAAATTGTAAAGCGTGCCGAGTTTGATAGAATTGCCGATCTATGGTCTGACATCTATGGTCGAGATAATGTAACGGTCCTTGATTTTGAAGTTGTGAAAGCAGAAAACAAACTGGTGAAGAATTTTTCACAATTGTTTGGAGTTGATGCAACATTTGAGTTCCCTGATGTGAGGCGAAACACAACTATTTCTCATGAAATGGCGGAGATTATTCGACGCTTTTCGATTGTTTATCCAAAGATGCGGCGAGCGAATTTAACTCGAGCATTGAATCAATTGGATATCGCTCCTGCTAAAGAAAAATATGTACCCGAGCCGATGGCTGGCATCTTGCCCCGCTATCAAAACTCCAATGCTCGTTTGAAAGAACGGTATGGTGTTGATCTGTTGAAGTATTCTTCTTCCGTAGAGACTATTCCTCATGCGGAAAGGCTTGCACGTAACTTGCGTTTTGAGAAGCGCATGAATCGTATTTTCATGCAGATGGTCAAAAAGGCTCATAAAGAACAGAGTTGGGACTTCATCAAATAAAGCAATCTGAGAGAACCTTCTCTTCAAAAGAAAATCTTAAGTCTTTTCCTAGAGCGGAACCTTAAGCAATTGATCCTTATTATTTGTGCCCTTGTTGTGCATATAGCTGATTATGAGGCTCAGATCTGGAATAGCGACTGAATGATGAACCATTAAACTAGTTCAGTAAGAGAATACAATGGCAGGACGTAAGCTATATCTCCATATCGGTTCACACAAGACCGGAACCACATCTATCCAATTTGCCTTGATGCACAATGCAGAAGCATTGGTAGCCAATGGGCTTCAGTTTTTTTTTCAAAAACAGAATGGATCATGGGATGGATTCCCGGATCTGCACGATTGGATTGAATATGTTGAGGCGGATCGTGTGGTTCCAAAAGGCGCGAGGCTGTCCAATCTGGCAGGGCTGGTTTCAAGTCTCTCTCAATATGAACAGGACATCGTTGTTTCTTCGGAGAATTTCTCTTTTTTCTTTGAAAAGAAACATATTGAGGAACTGCATAAGGCATTGTCGAAGATTTTTGATGAAATCGAAGTGATCTGCTATTTGCGACGACAGGACCAACATATCATTTCTCATGCCCAGGAAGGGTCTAAAACATCACGACACGCGGAATATGACCTGTGGGGTAACGACATAGCTTCGTTGCCTGCCTATGACAAGCGGTTTGATTATTATCTTGATTATAATAAGCGCATTGGCATGTGGATGGATGTTATGGGTGATGATGCGGTCACTGTACGCTGTTTTGATCAATCCCGCCTTTTGAAAGGTGACACAATTGCGGACTTCTTTGCGCTTTTAGGGATTGAAAACTACCAACCCGGGGCATGGCGCAATGTGGGCAAGACCAGCACTCAAGCCAAGCTAGGCCATCTTCTCATTGGATCTGGCGCAGATAACCAGGCCAAACTATTTTCTTTGATAGATTCTCTTGAGTTGCCGAAGCGCAAAATGGAACCGAGCAGAGCAGAGGCTGAAGATTTCTACAATCACTATAGAGAAGGCAATGCCGCTCTAGCCACTCGTCTAAAAGAATGCGAATTCCCTGAGTTCTTTTCGTCTGACTTTTCCGAGTATCCAGAACAGTCGACAGATGTCTGGAATAAAGACGAAATCGGCGAAATTTTCGCGGCCGTTTTCAGAGTGTTAGGAAGCAATTTTTTTGACTTCACTCCTAGGGATCTATTGCAAGCAGCCGCGCATAGTCAAAGAAAAGGCGATATAGATGCTGGTATCCGTTTTCTGAAGATGGCTCAAAAAATCAGACCTGATGGTCCACATATTGCTAAGCGGCTTAAGGAGCTTAGAGATTTGAAGCAGCGTGATTGAGCTATGAGGATGCTTAAATCTACTTCTTCCGTCTGATTTTTTCGCCGAGGGTAAAGGCTAAATGGGCGGTGAGCATCATTGCGGCGACTGTGCAGACGACGATGACCACATACTGACTGACCGGGATCTGCGAAAGCAGCTTGTTGTTCATGAAAATCATGGCGGCGGAGGCGATCAGGGCTGCGGCCGTTGCGTGAAGACGTTTTTTCAGCAATGTTGAAATAACGAAGTTCGCAATTCCCGGCGGGCTGAACATTGCTGTAATAAAAATTCGAAAGATCGTGTCAATGTCCATGGTCGGTCCGTTTTTCTCAAATGGCTATCAATGCTCACGCCTGCAGTTTTTGCCTTTTGATGTCGTGGAAACAAAGCTGCAAGGATATTGGCAATTGTATAAAGCGCAGGCGCCTAAATTGAAAGACAGACCTTTATTCAATCTGTCTCAATTGTCCAGATTTGCTGATTTGTGTGGTGGATTTCGGCTGTGTAGATGAAAAGAGGCCAGAAACCAAAAAGCCCTCATGCCAGAACACGAGGGCCTTATAGAGTCAGCAAGGTGCGTTATCTGCAGAACCGTTTATAGCCGCTATAGGTCGTGTAGTAGCCTGTTCTTGAATCAAAAGAGCGATATTTGGAATGGCAATAGGCATACCAAGCGCTCGTCCAAGGGGCCGGACGGCCATAATATCGCGGCGGTGGCGGCGGACGATAATAGCGTCGCGGTGCCGGACGATAGTAACGGGGTGGTGCAGGCCGATAATAGCGTGGCGGTGGCGGGCCTGGGCGATAATAGCGGCGTGGCGGAGCATTTCTGCTGCTGGATACAATTGCAGCCCCTCCGATAGCGCCGACAGCAAGGCCCGCAGCGAACGCACCGTTACGACCGTCTTTGGCGTGAGCTTTGGGGATGGATAATGTCATTGCCAATGCAGGCATGATCGCCGCAACCAGCAGGTAGATATAGATTTTCCTTTTAATCATCGAATGCTCCTAAAAGGGGTCGATTTCGACCAAGTTTCCACTCATTAGTATGCAGCCAATAATGGCAGAATTATTGTTGCTCTATGACTACTTTTTGAAACAAAAGGTCATTTAGAGTGACTACAGTGTAACAAGAGTTCAATATTGATGCCATACAAGGCTGCGTGATTGAGAGCGTGAAGGTGAAATGCTCTTGTTACGAGAAAAAGGTCGCCGTGGGCGACCTTTGTTTTTCAGGAAAGGCTTCGTTTAGCGGCAGAAGCGATGACGCCCAGAATAGGTGACATAGTAGCCGGTGTGCGGGTCAAACGAACGGTAGCGAGCGCCGCAATATCTGTACCAAGCGCGTGTCCATGGGGCCGGGCGGCCATAATGACGATGTGCTGAACGGCGTGGCGCGTAGTGGCGCCCATGATGGGCACTTGCGGCGATGGCGCCAAAGGTCAGGCCGGTGATAGCGCCAACCGCAAAGGCTGCATTTCTGCCACCGGCAGCTTCTGCCTGATTGCTTGGCAAGGCAAGGGAGGTGGCGGCGGCGATGCTTGCGATCATTGCGAAAGTTGCGATGGATTTCTTGAACATGGTCTCTCTCCGTATATGTGTTGCTGACTTGAGTCTTGCTTCTTATGTGTGTACTGGGGGCGACTGTTTTTGCCGCCTATACATGTCTGTCGCTACGGCGAGAGAGTTGGTTCAAAATTAATCGGATTTTTTTACAGAAATTCTTTCGTTGAGGGAAAGTCTTCGTCTTTTCAGATGTTTATATATGGAAACAAAAAAAGGACCGCCCGTGGCGATCCTTTGTGATTTCATATGGGCCATAAAGGCTCATACGAAAGAAGACGCAATTTTCCCCTGCCAACCAGGGAGGAAGGGCGGCAGGGGGAATGGCTATCTTGAATTGTCTGAAAACTTATGAGTTTTCGTTGCCGAGCACGTAATCAACAATGTTGGTGCTTTCGTCATCGCTGGCTACGCCCAGATTCTTGACAACAGCTTTCTCTGTGGAAACTGGCTGGTTTTTGCCGGCTTTCTGAGAAGCGAGCACGTAGTCAACAATGTTGGTGCTTTCGTCATCGCTAGCTACGCCAAGGTTTTTGACAACAGCTTTCTCGGTGGAAACCGGAGCGTTTTTGCCGTCTTTCTGGGAGGCCAGAACATAGTCGACAATGAAGATGCTGTCGTCAGCCTGACGAACGATCTGGTCGGCTGCGGACTGGTTTGCCTGAGCTGCCAGAGGGGCTGCGAGGGAAACACCAGCTACGAGGGCTGCGAATACTGCTGATTTTGCATATGCGTTTTTCATTTTTCTTGTCCTTAGTTTTGTTCTGCTCTCGTCTGTTTTTAAGAGAGCATTTTTATAGTTGGCTTCTTCTGTTTTGTTCCGTCGTCGTTGCGACTACCCTGATTTGGGGATGGGGATATTTGTTTTCAAGCTTATTAAACATTTGTAATTCGATCACTTTTTGGTTTTTCTGTCTTGAAAACTATTGTCCAAATAATTATCGCCCTACCTAATTGACCTAGGAAATTTCGGTAGAAATTGCGGATAAAATCTCCTTTAAGTTGTGGTTGGGTCGGCCTAAGTTATTGATAATATTGACGGTGAAACAGGTTTTGTAAGGCTGTCAAATCTGCTTAAACTGGCGTTCCGGCAAAAGTCAGAAATTTTTCAAAATCGAGTTGGAGGCATCAAACTTTTTTTTAAAAAAAATTTGTCGGTCCGCTTGTTTGGGTCTTTTTTCTCTCCAATCGCTCTTTTTGGCGCCTCTGATAGGCTCTTTTGGTGCTGAAAAAGAGCCGCCGAGAGAGTGGCATTGGCGTGGAATGGAAGCTGTGTCAGAATGTGTCTGCGCTTTTGCAGTTCTTTTATTCTCTTTTTTGAACCCGAATGCGTTCTGAAGCGACAAAGGAATGACAGTAAGATTGAGGATTGCATGTCAGGAGCAGAGGAAACACGTGATCTTGCCCTTCTTGAGCAGATTGCGCGAAATGATCGCAAGGCCATTGCTCTGCTTTATCAGCGGCATCATCTTCGGCTTTACCGTTTTCTGCTGCGCTTTGTTAAGAATGAGGCGCAGGCAGAGGAGCTTGTAAACGAGACCTTCATTGATGTGTGGCGTGGTGCCGGAAAATTCGAAGGTCGCTCTCAGGTTTCTTCCTGGATTCTATCGATCGGGCGCAACAAGGCTCTTTCCCTGCTGCGCAAACGATCTGACGCCGAGCTGGATGATGAATATGCATCGGGTCTGGAAGATGAGAGCGACACGCCAGAAGTGATGACCCTTAAACAGGATAAGGCGGCTGCGATGCGGCTTTGTATCAATCGGCTCAGCGATGAGCATAGGGAAGTCATCGATCTCGTTTATTATCAGGAGAAAGCGATCAAGGAGATTGCTGTTATTCTGTCGGTTCCGGAAAACACGGTAAAAACGCGGGTGTTTCATGCACGCAAAAATCTGTCTGATCTTTTGGCGAAATCCGGCATTGATCGTGGATGGCCGTAAGGGAAATGAACAGCAGCGTCGAGGACTATGAAATGACCTATGATCCGGAAATTGAAAAACTCCTGCCCTGGTATGCAAAGGGGCTGCTGGAAGCCAAAGACCAGCAAAGCGTGGAATCTTATCTGGCAAACCATCCGGACATGCGTATGCAGCTAGGCCTGATTGAAGAGGAGGCTTTGGCGGTTGAGCAACAGCACGCAGCGCTTGGCGCCCCGGCGCCGGGTGGGCTGGATCGGCTGCTGGCTGATATCGATGGTTTGCAAGCGCAAGAAGAGGGGGCCCGTGGGAACACAATAGGGTTTTTTGAAAGCTTCCGAGAGGGCATCAAGCGTTTTCTGGGCAATTTCTCAAGCCCGGCCATGCAACTGACTGGTGCGGCAGCTGCGGTGGTGATTGTCGCGCAAGCGGTCATCATTGGTGGTCTGATGGATCGCGGAACTGAAAAAGAGGCCGCGCAAGTGTCCGCCTTTACCACGGCCGCCGGTCCGGAAGGCGCTGCCCCCAATGCTCTGGCGGCGCAAGATGTCGCTATCTTTCTTGTGGCATTCAATAAGGATGCGCGCATGGAAGAGATCAACGCGCTACTGAAATCGCTTTCAGCCATTATCGTTGCTGGTCCCAAGGCGGGTGGTTTTTACCAGATACAAATCAAAAAAGACCTTTTGCCGGAGGGTGGGGACGTCGCCGTTCAGGAAAGGCTGAAGGCCAATACGGATCTGGTTCAGTTCGTTTCCATAAGTCAATAACATTGGGCCGCTCATAGGGAGAGAGCATGATGAAACATGTAATCAGACAAAAAACGGGTGTTGCATTTATCTTTGGCGCTCTCATGGCCCTGCCGGTGGCGTTCGCTCCGACCTTTTCTGTTGCTCAGACCTATGATCGGTACGAACAAAAGCCTCCCTATATAAGAAAGCCGACGAGGGACCGGAGACCACAGCGTCCTTCACGCTCCAGAGACAACGCGACTGGGGCAGCCATCGGGTTCGGTATTGGCTTGGGTCTCTCTATTATAGATGGGGCACGCCGGCAGAATGAGATGCAGCAACCGCCCGCAAACTATCGCCCGCCAGCGGCTCCCCCTCCCAGACAGGGCTATCGACCGGCACCTCGTAAACCGCATCAAGGGGCTCGCCAGCCAAGGCCACCGAGAGTGACAAGCCGTATTCAACTGCCCGAAACCTTGCGCGTGGCGCGGGCAAAACCTCGTATCTATTCTATTGGAGACAAGCCATGGGCGAGTGATACCGAGTTTGTGGTTGCGCTCTATCCGGGGCTGCCAGACGGCGCCATTGATGCTTTTATCGCTGATTATGGTCTCGATCTGATCGAGCGTACAAGAATAAAGCTGCTCGATCAGGTGGTGCTCAAGCTGCGCTATCCTGAAGACATGTCGCCGCGGGATGTGCTGGACATGGCGACGGACATACGGGTGTTCCGTGCACAGCCAGACTATTTCTATTATCCATCCAGCGGTGAACAAAGTCGGGCGTCCGTTCCCTATGCTGGCTTGCAATATGCCTTTGACCGTTTGGGGCTAGAACAAAGCGGGGCTCAGGCGAATAGGCTGGAGGCCAGCGGGGAAGGGGTTCGGCTTGCCGTGATTGATAGCGGCATCCGGTCCGATCACCCCGCTTTGACGGGCGCTGTCTCCTCGCGCTTTACGGCCTTTGTGCCGACTGGGGAAGCGCAATTGGTGCCTGAGCATGGCACGGCTGTCGCGTCCATCATTGCAGCCCAGTCTGGAATGCGAGGCATGGCCCGGAATGTCTCTTTATTGTCGGCGCAGGTGTTTCAGGCCAATGCGCAGGGCAATATGGTTGCCGATAGTTTTGATATCGTGAGGGGGATCGACTGGGCCGTTCAGCAAGGCGCGGACATCCTCAACCTTTCCTTTGCCGGTGGGCGTGACGATCTCTTGGAAATGGCGTTACTCAAGGCCAGTGAGAAGGGGGTCGTTTTGGTTGCTGCTGCTGGCAATGAAGGAGCAGACGCGCCCGTTGCATTCCCCGCCGCTTATGCGCCTGTGATTGCGGTTACCGCCACGGATGAAGAGGATGCACTATATGTCTTTGCCAATCAGGGCGACGATGTGGAGCTGGCCGCTCCGGGCGTTGATATTCTGGTGGCAGTCGGAACGAACGGTTTTGCCTTGCAATCGGGCACGTCGATGGCGACGGCCTATATTTCGGGAGCTGTGGCTCTGCTGTTGCAGAAGGAGCCAGAGCTATCTGTTGAAGAAATCAAACAGCGGCTGTCCGGTTCCGCTCTGGATCTGGGGCCGCAGGGCAAAGACCCACTGTTTGGCTATGGCAGGCTTGATGTGTCCAGAGCGCTTGCCGGTGGTGAACCGGACTAGGTGGACCAGATGATATGGAGTGTAAAGTGTCGCGGCGATTGAAGCTGAAGTGGCGCTTTCCTGAGTAAGAGAGCGCCGCATCGGGCTGTCCCCATAAAGCGCTATCAGAATGAAGGCTATCAGAGCGTGAAGGACACCTGCTCGGGGGTCCAGCCGTAGATCCAGTCAAATTGTTTGACGAGCTGATTGGCTGGCATCATTTGCATGGTAACATTGCGCGCCATGGCCAGAGGGCCTCTCATGTGATAGATCCGTCCGTTTTGACGGGCGCGGCCGACAACGCGGACAACTCGTTTCTTGCGCGCTTTCTCATAGGCTTGAAGGCGCGTTTCCATTGGGCCTTCCACCTCGTCGATAGCGCGGGCGAGAATGGCGGCGTCTTCAATCGACATAACCGCCCCTTGCGCCATGAATGGCAACATGGCATGGGCTGAATCTCCCAACAGGGCGACTTTGCCTTTTACCCAAGGCTGGTTCGGGTCTTGCGCGCATAACGCCCATTTGAGCCAGTCTTCCCGTTCTGCCAAAAGATCCCGGATCTCGCGTGGCCAGCGGGAGAAGCGTTTGTTGAGCCATGCTGCATCGCCTACGCTGTTCCAGCCTTCTTCCGACCAGTCCTCATCAACGATCGCAACGATATTCATCATGTGTCCGGAAACAATCGGGTAGTGCACGAGATGGGCCTTGGGCGAAAGCCAGAGGCCGACATTTTCGCTGTCGATGCTGGGGGGGACCATCTGAATGGGCAAGGTCGCGCGCCAGGCGGTTTTGCCGCTATATGCCGCCGGACTGTTGCCGAAATAGTCCGTCCGGATTCGTGACCAGACGCCGTCAGCTGCAATCAGCGCTGCGCCGCGATAAAAGGCATGCTCTCCATTGGCCATCTTGCAGCGCAGTTCAACGCCGTCATCCGTTTCGGTGACTTCGCGCACCTCTCGCTCATCCAACATCTCGATGAGGTCGGATTGGCTGGCGCGGTGATAGAGCGCCTGCTGCAAGTCTGCGCGATGGATGACCATATAGGGGGAGCCGAACCGCTCGGAAATGTCGCTGGTCGATATTTCAGAGAGGCGAGCACCAGTGACGCCCGAGTTGATGCAGATCCTGTCCGGTGTTACCGCGAGCTTGGAAATATAGGGCCACACGCCCCATTGCTTGAGGCTGCTTGTTGCATTGGGGGAAATTTGAATGCCTGCGCCGACTTCTGTGGGGATCGTGTTTCGTTCCAGCAACAAAACTGGAAACCCTTTACAGGCAATCGCCAGGGCTGCGGACAATCCGCCCGGGCCAGCCCCTGCTACAATGATCGGCAATCGTTCGGTCATGACAGGATCTTTCGAACTGGTCGTGTCTTTCCAAATTGCGCTAGGCAATTCAGGGGCTTCTTATGAGGACCGCATGGCAAGGATGGATAAGCCCAATCTAGCGGATCGTAAAGTCGATTCTGAGAAAAAAACTCAAGCCACATTAGTCGCGCCCAGACTGAACGAAATTGATTAAAAGCAAAAGAGCCTTCTACACATGAATGTCATATTTGTTCGTCCCCAGTTCTCGGCCCCTTCCGCAAAACGGGAAACAGACTGAAATAAACGACGTGCGGTATCAATCTTCGTAGAAGCAGCCTGTGGGACGGGTGGTCTGGGGGCCGAGGTCTTCATCAAACTTGTAAAGAGTGGAACAATAAGGGCAGAGGATTTCGTTTTCTTCGCCCATGTCGAGATAGATATGGGGGTGATCCTGCGGCGGGTTTGCCCCTATGCATTGGAATTCCTTTGCGCCGATGTGGATCACCGGGACGCCCTGATCATTCTTGAAATGCGGAATCTTGGAGCCGGCCATTGTAAATTGCCTTCTTTTCAATGAATTTCGTGCGTAAGACACCATAGCGATTTGTTGGTGAGCTGCCTACTATTCGTCTGTTTATACCTTGCCCCTATCCAAAGATCTACGTATATTCCATGCGGTTTTTGCAAAGACAGCTGTGTCCGGCTTCTCTTGCGGTTTGCGCTTTTCGGGCAAACTGATATGAATGCCTGCAGATACGCGTTGCGTCTTGTTCCCCTTTTCAAAGTGAATTCAAAGTCGATATGCCTTATTTCAAATCTGATGATTATACGATCTCCTATCTCGATGAAGGAGAAGGAGAGCCGGTTCTGCTTATTCACGGTTTTGCCTCCAACAAAATGGTCAACTGGGTCAATCCCGGATGGGTGCAGACCCTGACGAAAGCTGGCTATCGCGTGATCGCAGTGGACAATCGCGGCCATGGGGAAAGCGAGAAGCTTTATGATTCCGCGCTCTATTCTTCGCCTATCATGGCTGAAGATGCCCGTGCGCTGCTTGACCATCTCGGGCTCCAGAAAGCCTTCGTGATGGGCTATTCGATGGGCGCGCGCATTTCTGCCTTTCTGGCGCTCAAATATCCCGAACGGGTCAAGAAGGTTGTTTTCGGTGGCCTGGGGGGCGGCATGATCAATGGCACCGGCGATCCGCAGCCCATCATCGACGCGCTCAAAGCGGAAGACGGAGCAAAATCCACCAGTGCCGTGGGGCGGGCCTTTCGCCAATTTGCCGATCAAACCAAGAGCGACCGTCTGGCGCTGGCTGCCTGCATGGGCTCGTCGCGACAGAAAATATCAGTCGAGGAATTGTCCAAGCTGAGTGTGCCTGCGCTTGTTGCTGTTGGCACACGGGACACCATCGCCGGTACGGCGCAAGAGCTGGCCGATGTGCTGCCTGATGCGCAGGTGTGCGACATTCCGGGGCGGGATCATATGGTCGCGGTCGGGGACAAGGTTTTCAAAAAGGCGGTGCTGGAATTCTTTGCAGACGCCTGATTTTTCAAGAATGAGAGAATGAATGAGGGCCACATTCTGTGTGGCCCTTTTTGCGTTCTTTGCTATCTGCCGACAAAGTCCGGCTTTCGCTTTTCGCTGAAAGCCCTGCGGCCCTCTTTGTAATCCTCGCTGTCCAGGCAATCACAGGCCATGCTTTTCAGGTGGTCAAAGGGCAGGCTGTCGCCCTGGCCAATGGCGCTGTTGATGGCGGCTTTGTGATATTTGTGGCTCAAGGGGGCCAGCGTTGCGACAGACTGGCAATAGGCCTCGGCTTCCACGTCAAAGGTCTCGTCGCTGTATATGGCGTGAAGAAAGCCTAGTTTCTGGGCCTCATCCGCTCCATAGACCTTGGCAGTGAGATAGATTTCTCTGGCATTGGCCGAGCCCACGATATTGACGATGTCAGCAATCGCGTCGGTCGGGTAGCTGATGCCCAGCTTCGCTGCGGGAATGCCAAATTTACCGCTCTGGTTCGAGAGCCTCAAATCGCAGGCCGCAGCAAGACCAAAGCCACCACCCATGCAAAAGCCCTTGATGAGGGCAATGGTCGGCTTTTTTGCGTTGCGGACGGCGCGATAACAGTCTGCATTGATGTCGTCATAGTGAGAAGCGGAAGCGGTGTCCTTGCGCACCCCGTCAAATTCGCTGATGTCTGCTCCCGAAACGAAGGCCTTGTTGCCTGCACCGACTATGGCAATGACGTGGATATCGAAATCAGCTTCGAGAGCTGCGATGGCATCTGGAATGGCGCGCCACATTGCCAGCGTCATGGCGTTGCGCTTGGCTTCGTTGTTGATGATGATGCGGCCGATCGGGCCGTCTCGTTCGATGAGAATTGTGTCTTGCAAGGTGGTGTCCGGGTTTTGGTTATCAGTCATTTATGTGCTAACTTTGTAGGATAATTTTTGCCTTGGATGAAAAAGATTGGGTTTTTGTTCTTGCAGCGTAGGGATTGGCAGCCTATTTGTATCGAGATTGTATGCCAGACAAAAGGCATGCGAAGGAACTAGACGGGTCGACAACTTGGCATTCGCTCAAGGCCACGTCGGCGTCAAAGCCTGTTGCGAATGAAATAGCCCAGTTAGTCGTCTCGCGTTTTCGCGGGAGTAGGAGAAAAAATGGTAGAGGCAAGCCTTAGCCGCAGCGTATACGATCAGCCGAATGTGATCGATCCTGTTTGGGAGCGCGTAAGGGCCGAAGCAGAAAGCATCGTGCGGGCAGAGCCTGCATTGAGCAGCTTCATCTATGCGACCATTCTAAGCCACAAGCGGCTGGAAAATGCTGTCATCCATCGTATTGTGGATCGTCTGCACAATCCGGCAATGGATTCTGAGGCCATTCGTCAGGCCTATAGGGATGCTTGTGCGTCAGACCCCTACATTCCGGAGGCCATGCGGGCCGATATCAGGGCTGTGGCTGATCGGGATCCGGCATGCGAGCGCTTTGTCGATCCTATCCTCTATTTCAAGGGATTTCATGCCATCCAGACCCATCGTCTGGCCAACTGGCTATGGAAAAACGGGCGCAAGGATTTTGCGCTTTATCTGCAAAGCGTTAGCTCGCAGGTCTATCAGGTGGATATTCATCCTCGTGTATCCTTCGGCAAGGGCATCTTCTTTGACCATGCGACGGGAATCGTTGTTGGTGAAACAGCTATGCTCGAAGATGATGTATCCATTCTGCAGGGCGTCACGCTGGGCGGCACCGGCAAGGAGGAAGGCGATCGCCATCCCAAGATACGCCATGGGGTACTGATCGGAGCCGGCGCCAAAGTGCTCGGCAATATTGAAATCGGCAATTGCTCGCGCGTTGCTTCCGGATCGGTGGTGCTAAAGGATGTGCCTTGCAAAACCACAGTTGCTGGCGTTCCGGCCAAGGTTGTCGGGCAGGCCGGATGTGCGGAACCTGCTATCAGCATGGATCAGATTCTGAGGGATGCCAATTAGACGGCAATGGCTGTCCTGTGGCTATTTGTCCGTATATCTCTGCAGAAAAACTTGAAATCATGTGGAAAGCGGCTTTACTCTTTATGTGTGCTATGCCACTCAGCCGGTCATACATTCGGGCAGGGTGATGACATCACCCGTCTCGAAAATTGAAAAATCAATTGTGATCAGCAAAACCTGCAGGAGGCAATTTTGGACAAGACCGAACTGGCAAAACTTCAATCATTCATGCGGAAGACACTTCAGTCGCCCAATCTCGAGGTGCGCGCACGTCCGCGCAAGGATGATTCCGCAGAAGTCTATGTTGGAGATGAGTTTGTCGGCGTGCTATTCCGCGATGATGAAGATGAAGATCTGTCCTACAATTTCTCCATGGCAATTCTCGATTATGATCTGGAAGAAGAGTAAGTCAGCGTTCGCGTTCTTCTCTTATTCCTGATGGAATGACCTAGTGGCCATTCTCTTATCAAAGGCTGCTGCCCTTCATGGGCGGTAGCCTTTTTACGTGGCAAGGCGCTTGGCCGAGCATGTGGACGGCGGGCCCTATCAGGGCAGGAGAAATCCGCCCAGCCTCTCAAGGATGCGATTATCCAACTGCTGCCACTGTGCGAGCAGGTGGGGACGAAAGCGGTAGGTGATCTGAATGGACGCGCCCAAGCCGATTTCGCGCATGCAAAAGGGAGGCTCCTTGTTTTCCGGAGTGATGCAGCGGGCGACAAAGGGCTCGGTGGATTCGGGCTTGAAATAGACGGTTTCGCCGCCAAAGCCCGAGCTATCATCCATCGCAAAGCCGATGAGGCTGGCAGGGCCGCGCACCGGATCGCCGGAAAAGAACTGGCTGTAGACGCTATACAGCCGCTCCGAGCTGAGCAAAACCCTGTCTGGCCTGCTGATGGAGACGAAGATCAGGTTCGACTTCCTGCTCGCATCACTGAAGGCAACCTGCTGCTCCCGACTGTATCCAGCCATGCTTGGCCAGAGAAAGACAAGATCAAGTTGGGTGACTGAAGTAGCGTCTCTTTGCTCCTGGTGCCGGATTGTGTTTGGAGGCACCATGAAATCCATGTCTCCAACCAGAATATGCTTGGGGCTTGTCTCGGCGCTGTAGGGATTGTGGAGCAGTGAAGGGCCGGAATACTCAAAGATCCGGCTGATCAGAAACAAAAAGGTAATCGCTATGAGACCGGCGATGAGAAGGAAAAAGATCCATCTCTGGGTCGACCCTTGTTCTTCCGGTGTCTGATGCTTCATGTCTGTGTTTGTCCTTCAGGGCGCGGCAGCTGGCCGTGACTCGTGGCGATGTTAGGAAATCCCTGCGGGTGCTTCAATCACTCAAATAGCCTTCTCACACTCATCCCTTGGTGGCAGCTTGGCTATGGCGGCACAATGCTTGCAAGATTCTTAACAGGCATGTTTGTTCTGTTTCATTTTGAGACGGAAAGCTCAGTGGATTTGTCGCTTAGCGCAGGAATGACCCTTTTTCGAACAGGGTCGAGCCAAAGCGACATGTGTGGCCGGTGATCCATCCGGTTTCGGCTACAGGAAAGGAAGCGTTGTGGGTCCTGAATTGATTGCTCTTTTTTACGTCACAGCTGTCGGCTTCGTCTGTGCTGGTATTTTGGCCAGCCTCTATCAGGTCATGGCGCGAAAACCGGCCGGGTTTCGTGTGTCGATCAACAGTTGGCCGGGGATTTTTGCATCGATTTTTATTTGCACCTTTGCTGGTCCCTTCATCATCATGCGCAATGCGGTGAGGGGGCGCCGCATTGAGCATCGGCCGATTGGTTGGTTGTTTGGCTCTTCGGCCATAGCCAGCGTCTGGAGCGCCTGCTCGGGGGTTTTTTTGCTGAACGTCTTTTCCGTTGCAGCCAATGCCATGAGCTGATGCCTGTTTCTGACTGGGGCCGGGTCAGCCTTGTTACTAACTGGAACTGGAGCGCAAAATTCGCGATATATAGGCTTTCATTCCGTCCTCTGGCTTCATTGCCTTGGAGGCGGCAGGAAGGTTTTGTCAGAAAGGGATATGCGTGACTCTATATCAATTGGGAGATTTCAAACCCACTGTTCCCGAAGAGGGGGGCTATTGGGTGGCTCCGAATGCAAGTCTCATCGGCAAGGTGATTCTGGGGCAGGATGCGAGCGTCTGGTTTGGGGCTGTTCTGCGTGGAGACAATGAGCCTTTGACGATTGGTGAGCGCAGCAATATTCAGGAAGGCAGCACCCTGCACACGGATATGGGCGCGCCGCTGACCATCGGGGCGGATTGTACCGTCGGACACAATGTGATTCTGCATGGTTGCACGATCGGCGAAAACTCCCTGATCGGAATGGGCGCTGTGGTGCTCAACCATGCCAAAATCGGGCGGAACTGCCTGATTGGCGCCAAGGCCCTGATCCCGGAAGGGAAAGTCATTCCGGACAATTCACTTGTGATGGGCATGCCGGGCAAGGTGGTTCGAGAACTGGACGAGGAAGCGATCAACAAACTGCGTCGTTCTGCTGCTAATTATGTTGCAAACTGGAAGCGATTTGCTTCCGAATTAAAGGCCCTCTAGGCCTCTTTTGCTTGCGTGGGTTTTTCTTTCGCAATGGACGGGAAAGAAAAAGGGCCAGCCGTGGGGACGACTGGCCCGTCCTGATCGCAATGGACGGGATGTGGGGACGCGATCAGGGCTTGCAAAGCAAAGTTTGGAGCAAGAAAGAACCTTCGAGAGCTCTTTCTCGTTAGCGAGTGTCAGCAATGGCAGTCCATTGTGATGGATGAAGCGCAGCCTGACGCTTGATATAGTGATAAGGGGTCTTGTCCCAAGGCAGGATTCGCGGATCCTGATTATCGAGAATGAGATCACCCCTATCCGTACGTACGGTCAGAACAGCATGGCCATTGCCGTTCCTTTCCTTCACGACCGTAATCAGAAGTGCCGTAGCTGGCCAACCTTCATTGATCAGCATGCGCCTTTTCAAGAGCGCGAAATCTTCGCAGTCTCCGGCTGATCTTGGATATGTCCATAGCTCTTCGGTGCGATACAGTTCTTCGTCGCTCACCGGCTTGATGGACTGGTTGACATAGCCGTTTACGCTGATGAGCTTTTTCCAGCTTTCTTCAGAGAGTTTCACGGCTTGATCGGAGTTGAATGTAATATTGCACTCCGATGGGTTCTGTCGGCAAAAATTAACATGACCAATCGGAGCAGAGGTTGTCCCCTGTACGGTCATGAATGGTGAGTATCTGGCAGCCGCTGCCTCAAATGGTACTGCAAGGCAAGCAAGGCTGAAAAAAGCAAATCCCCAAATGCGTTTCTTCATTTTTATCTCCCGTCGTTATAGGGAGATTATTAGAAGTGTTCATTTGATATTTTTCGAATATTTGCTGGGAAATTTAAGTAAAAAATCCCGTAAAATCGATTTTACTTTGTTTTATATTTGAATGTATTTTGATTTTAATTTAGATCAAATCAGTATAAATTTTAAATTGAATTGAAATCGAGTTTGAAACGAATGTGAATCAATTTTCAATAAAATTATAATTGATTGAAAGCCCAATTATTTCAATGTTTTGCCGTGGGGCTCTGGCGTTTTGTTTGGCGCTGCAGCGTATGGTCTTGGTGAAAGTAAAAGAGGGAAACACTAAGCTGGAATGACTGGACGCTGCGCGAGGGTGCGTGAAGGGCTTGCCATTGACCTCATTGAGAGCCCGTTTTAGAGTCCAAAAAAGCAGGAAAAAAATCTTATTTTTATTGTTTGTAATTGCTGACTTGCTTCATCGCAGGGGGTGGTAGAGGCGATGTCTTGTAAAAAATCTGGCACAATGAGCCGTTTGCGGCGAGCAGGAGGCGCAGCTGTGCCGTACTGTGGTTAGCAGAACAGGTGAGGAATTTAACGCAGGTTTTTGTCGATTTCGGTGCTATCTTGTACAGCGGAGAATTCCACAGCCAGCCCGTCTTCGAGATGACGAACGATGCGGGCGCGGATCTTGCCGATGCTGACTTCCTTGCCGACTGCCGGGCGGGCACTGGTTTTGAGCGCAGCGCCTGAAAGAGAAAGGTCGAGTACGCGGCAGATATGTTCGGTGCCGTCTGGCAGGATCAGTTTGGTGATTGGCTGCTTTGGTTGCCGACGCTCATGGCGCCGATCTTCAGGCAAGTCGAGCAAATGCCGGTTTGCCACCCATGTCAGCTGTGAGGCGAGTTTATCGCGTTTGCGCTCGGTGGCATCGACCGTTATGGCAAAACCGCCTTCAATCTTTCTGACAATTCTACCCTCGATCCGTCCAATATGATCAATATAGGCGATGACGCGTTCACCTATTTCGCCGCGTATTGGCGTGATCATGGCCATTCCGCCTGGTGACATATTGATCACCTGACACGGATACTCCGTCTTGTTCTCAAGCATAAAGCGACCAAGAAGGTTCACTTTCACGCGTTGATGACGACGGCGCTCGGTAATGCGCGGTAGCTCAGATTTTTTAGCGACTGCCGACATAGAGAATGGCTTTCCTCGCCATGACTGGACAGGATGAACGAATACATCGCCATCCTATTCCCTCTATAGTTAACAAAGCCTTTTGCCAGTTGGCTTCTTGCAGTGCTATGGAAAATATTCTGATACCAAGCGTTGTGCCTCTTTCGTGTGACGCGTTTTAGTCGCGTCTCCCCCCTTCAATGACAGTCAAATGACCGATGCGGCGCTCGGCCGCGATGTGATTTTGTCCGATGGCGGGAGGCAAAATCGTCGTTGTCGGAGTGAGGCCGAATTTATGCTGCTGCGTGGGAGCTTGCTCCTGATTGCGCATGAAGGCGGGGCGCTCATCAGGCCAGATCAGGCGCATGGAACTGATAGACAGTTCCTGAATTGGCCAGATGCCGATCCAATATGGCATATCAGCCGGGCTTGCTGCGCCCAGAAGGCGGCTTTTGGGCTGTCCATAGTGTCTGAGGGGCAGCAGAATCGACTCAAATTCCAGTTCCTGGTTCCGTTCCGTCTTACCCTTGAAGCCAATAACGGCAGCGGCTTCGTCTTCCACCACAGCAGTCAGCAGCAGTTTCATGCTGGAGAGGTCGTCGGAGTCCCAAAGGTCAAAGAAATTGCGCCCCTTCAACTCGCGGCAGAAGGAGCCACAAAGGCGCGTGCCTGCCAACCGGAAGGTCAGACTGGATTCACTGTCATATTCAAGGATGAAAGTGTCTCCGAGAATTTGATGGATTTCTGCCGGGTCGATGTCACTGCGCTCTGGGGCTGTCCGTCCGCCTCTCAGGCCATCCCAATAAGTAAACAGTTCGCGCGTCACCTGGTGTTTCATTTTGCGTCTCTATCTGGGGCAGTTCCGCTTCCAAAGTGTTTCAACTTGAAGCAGAACGGGATCTCTTTTTGTTTTGTACTCATAGTAAAGCAGGGGACATGCCAGTCGCAGGGGTAACGCTTCTTTAATCAAACTTTCACCACGGTTCGCTTCTGTTAAGGTTAACAATAGGTTTTCGTTGAGCTCTGAGAGGGAAAATGTAAAGATGATGTTAACAGATCCACCGCATCAGACCGGACTCCTATAGTCTGGTGCCTCGGCTCTTTGATGACTTCCCGAATCTTCGGGAACCCCGGCCATCCTCGTGATCGCAAGATCGGCGGATGGCTTTTTTTTGTCCAAATGATTGCCACCTTGCGCAGCTATTAAGATTCTTTGGCTAAAAAGGTGGATGCAGATCACTTCCCAAGCGCCCATGCCTTGATGGGGCGTCTATCTGCCTTATTTTTATGGGAACAGTTTTGGAAAGAGAAAAGGAACCCCTATGGCCCTGCAACCGCGCGGCTCATGGCAAATGCCTCCAGGTATGACGCCCCCAAAAGAGCCCATGTTCAATTTGCCCACATCCGTCATGGTGCTGGCCGGTATCATGCTTGCCATTCAGGCGGCGCAGTCCTTCTTTCTTTCTTTTGATCAAAGAGAGTGGCTGATTCTGAGCTTTTCCTTTTTGCCGGTCCGTTATGGTGCTGCGGCTCAGGTCTTTTCTTTTCCCGGCGGGGTTTTGGGGGATATATGGACCTTTGTCACCTATGCCTTCCTGCATGGTGGCTGGATGCATGTCATCCTCAATGTTGTCTGGATGATGATCTTTGCGACGGTAATTGTTCGGCGCATCGGCAATTTTAATTTCGCCATCTTCTTTGTAATCACTGCGGCGGCGGGTGCCCTTGTCCATTTGGTCATTCATTTTGGCAGCCAAGCGCCATTGGTCGGGGTTTCAGCCGTCTTGTCGGGTGCCATGGCTGCTTCAGCGCGCTTTGCGTTTAATGGCGGCATGGGGGGATTTTCCGGTTTGCAAGGCGTCAACCGCTATCCATGCCTGAGCCTTAAGGGGCTGCGGCGTAACCCACAGGCTATGGGGTTTCTTGGCATCTGGCTGGTGCTCAATCTGGTGTTCGGGATGTTTTCGATTCTGGGCGGTGGGGCGACTATCGCGTGGGAAGCGCATCTGGGGGGATTTATCGCCGGGCTGCTGATATTCCCCTATCTCGATCCCTATTCGCGGCCTCCGCGCAAGCCAAAACCGCCGAAAAAGGATCCGCCAAAGAAGCGACCCGATCACCTTAAAGTGATCAAGTGACGCTTTGTGAAAAGGGTAGCATTGAACAAAAGGGCAGGATTCTTCGCAGAATTCTGCCCTTGTTCTTAATAATCGGGTGGTCTGCGCTGCTTGCACCGCCATACCGGGAAGAGTTCGTTATGCTTAAGTCTGGGGGCTTGTGATCTTGCCATGAACGACAACATAACGGAGAATTTAGGGTCCAGAGACATGAACATGCTTGTGGTTTGCATGAAACATCACGGGCAAGTCATGCAATTGAGCAACCTTTTAGAGAAGGGAGACCCGATTTATGACGATTGCCACGATTCTCAACCAAAAGGGACGTGCTGTATTCAAGGCCGAACCGGATACCACTTTGATGAACGCGGTCAAGTTACTGCGCGACAATGGCGTGGGGGCAATCCTGATTGCCAAGGAAGACACGCTGTGCGGCATCCTATCTGAGCGCGATATTGTGCGGGCTCTGAGCCATCATGGCGGATCCGCCCTGTTGCGGCCTGCCAGCGAATTCATGACTTCAGATGTGATAAGTTGTTCGGAAGAGGAAACCATTGCCTCTGTCATGTCGCGCATGACGACTGGACGGTTCCGTCATATGCCGGTTTTGAATGGCGACAAGATTGCCGGACTGGTGTCCATTGGTGACGTGGTCAAATTCCGCATCGAAGAAACCGAACGCGAAGCGGAAGACATGCGCGCCTATATTGCTGCCGGCTAGGGAACAATGGGGATAGGCCGAAGTGTCGGCCTGTCCGGAATGGGCGGTTTCTTGTGCATTATCAATCGGGAAACTGACGTCAAGTGCTGCCCTATTACTTATAGACGTCCTTTGGATCGAAGAGGGGCTTGTCTTCTTTGAAGGTCAGATGTGGAGCGCCATTTTTTAGCTCTGCTGAACGATAGAAGCAGGATTTGTAGCCCTGATGGCAATTGGCCGTTGCTCCGCGCGTACGTACCATGATCCAGATCGCATCCTGATCACAATCTGTTCTCAATTCGATAACGTCCTGAACGTTGCCGCTGGTGGCCCCCTTGTGCCAGAGTTCCTGACGCGACCGGCTCCAGTAATGCGCTTCCTTCGTTTCCAGCGTCAGCTGCAAACTCTCCGCATTCATATAGGCAAACATCACCACGTCACCGCTATCACTATCGGTTACGATGCAGGCGATCAGGCCTTTCTCGTCGAATTTGGGAGCAAAGTCGGTTCCAAGCTCGATCTCGTCGTTGCTTTTTCCCGTGCGCGTGGCAAAAGGAGACGTCATGGTACACCTCTATTCATATCAAATGCGGCAGGGCCTTGCGCTAAATGAAGCGAAAGCCCGAATGAATCAAAAGAATAACTTAAAAGAAAAGGGGCTGAGATGGCCCCTTTCTTGCGAACTGTCTGCATACTGGCTCTTGTTCATTCCCTCCCGTTCAGGAGGTACTACAAGGCTTTAGCCCCGGCATTCTCCGGTAAGGCTCATGAAGCGGTTCTGTTTGTCAACATCTTCAGCGAACACGCCGGTGAAGCGGGTTGTCACGGTGGAAGCGCCCCGTTTGCGTACGCCGCGCATGGTCATGCACATATGTTCTGCTTCGATGAGCAGGGCGATGCCGCGCGGTGCCAGCGTCGTTTCTATGGTTTCGATGATCTGCTCGGTCAGGCTTTCCTGTGTCTGCAAGCGACGTGCGAAAGCGTCGATGAGGCGGGCAAGTTTGGAAAGACCAACAACCCCTTTTGAGGGATAATAGGCGATATGGGCCTTGCCGACGAAGGGCACCATGTGATGCTCACAGGCCGAGAAGAATTCCACATCGCGCAAGAGAACCATGTCTTCGTAGCCGTTCACTTCTTCGAAGGTGCGACCGAGAGGTTCTGCAGGGTCTTCCCTGTAACCACGGTAAAGCTCTTCATAGGCCTTGACGACTCGCTTTGGCGTATCGATCAGGCCTTCGCGTTCGGGGTCGTCTCCGATCCATTTGATCAGGGTGCGCACGGCCTCTTCGGCTTCCTGGCGGGAGGGACGTTCTGTCAATGCCCAGTCGTCCGCTTTTTCTTCCAGGGTGGCCAGTGCTTGTAGCTGTTTTTGCTTGTTGTTTTTCAAGGCGTTATCTTGCCCCTCTTCAGCCTTATCGCCAGCGGGGTTGCTGGTGTCGACAATCATATCCATCACAGATGTGTCCGCCTTTTCTCAATGGAGCACAATCGCCCGCGAACCTATCTCCCGGTTGCGCCATCATGCACTTTTTTTCCAATTTGTCAGTAGGAAATCCTATTCTGGTGGGAATGTTATATTATAACCTAAACTTTCACCAATTCCTACATCTTTCACCAATTCCGATTTGGGGGTCTGCTTTTCTTGTTTTCATACCTATATAGGCGTTATAGGGAGGAATGCGAGTTTTGGATCGCTATTCAGCAGCAGAAGAGAGAATTCCTATGCTTGACGATGTCTATAATCACAAAATTCTCGAATTTGCAGGGAATATTCCTCAGCTTGAGCGACTGCCGTCTCCGATGGCATCCTCCAAGGCGCATAGCAAATTGTGCGGCTCCACGATTGAGGTTGATCTGGTGGTTGAAGACGGCAAAGTGGCTGCATTCGGACAGGCGGTCAATGCATGCGCGTTGGGGCAGGCGGCAGCCTCCGTGGTTGGTCGGCATATTCTTGGCTCTGATCTGGAAGAGTTGCGCCAGTTGCGCGCGCAAATGCAGTCCATGTTGCGGGAGGCTGGTGATCCGCCAGCCGGCAAATGGGATGATCTGAAGTTTCTTCAGCCCGTGCGTGACTATCCGGCGCGGCATGCCTCCACTCTTCTTGTCTTTGATGCGGTGGTGGATGCCTTCGAGCAAATTGAAGGCCGCTCATGAAATATCTCGCCATCGGGCTCATCAAGCTTTACCAGATTTTCCTCTCTCCCTTTGTGGGGCGGGCCTGCCGCTACCAGCCAACCTGTTCGCGTTACACCGAAGAGGCCATAGGGCGGTTCGGCTTCTGGGCTGGCGGCTGGATGGGGTTGGCGCGCATCATGCGATGCCATCCATTGGGGCATAGCGGCTTTGATCCTGTGCCGGAAAGGTTGCCTCAAGGTTCGGTGTGGTATAAACCATGGACATATGGCCTTTGGGGTGGCGATCACATCGATCCGGCGACCAAGTTGGGTCCCCGACGGTGAGATGCGCAACTCCGCTTGAACTGGCCTTTTGATAAATCGCTTATATGAAACATCCGGGTTCTTAAACCCGACAGCTTACCTGCGTTGTAGGCAGGAGTTGAGCAGGAGACGATTATGGTCAATCTGACTTTCCCCGACGGATCTGTTCGTGAATATGACGATGGCGTAAGTGGCGTCGACGTCGCACAGGGCATTTCCAAATCCTTGGCAAAAAAAGCCGTCGCCATGAAGCTGAATGGCGAATTGGCTGATCTGGCCGATCCGATTGCAGCCGATGCAAGAATCGAGATCGTGACGCGCACCGATGATGATGCGCTTGAACTGATCCGCCATGATGCGGCCCATGTGATGGCTGAAGCTGTGCAGGAATTGTTCCCTGGCACGCAGGTCACCATCGGCCCGGTCATCACCGATGGCTTCTACTATGACTTTGCCCGCGACGAGCCTTTCACCACGGAAGAGCTTGAGCTGATCGAAAAGAAAATGGCAGAGATCATCGATCGCAACGCTCCCTTCACCAAGGAAGTCTGGAGCCGCGATGTTGCCAAGAAGTATTTCTCTGACAAGGGGGAGAGCTACAAGGTCGAACTGGTTGACGCCATTCCTGAAGGGGAAGACCTCAAGATCTACCGTCAGGGCGACTGGCTCGATTTGTGCCGTGGACCGCACATGGTTTCCACCGGTCACATTGGCAAGGCCTTCAAACTGATGAAGGTGGCCGGTGCCTATTGGCGTGGCGATTCCAACAATGCCATGTTGAGCCGCATTTACGGGACGGCATGGGCAAGCGAGAAAGATCTCAAGGCCCATCTGACCCGTCTGGAAGAAGCGGAAAAACGCGATCACCGCAAGCTTGGCCGTGAAATGGATCTGTTCCATTTTCAGGAAGAAGCGCCGGGCTCCGTTTTCTGGCATGACAAGGGCTGGACCCTGTTTCAGAGCTTGATCACCTATATGCGTCGCCGTCAGAAGAGCTGGGACTATCATGAAGTCAACAGCCCGGACATGATGGAACGTACGCTTTGGGAACAGTCTGGACACTGGGAAAAATTCGGTGAAAACATGTTCACCACCCAGACCCCTGACGAGCGCATCTTCTGCTGCAAACCGATGAACTGTCCGGGCCATGTGCAGATCTTCAAGAATGGTCTCAAATCCTATCGTGACCTGCCATTGAAAATCGCCGAGTTCGGCAAGGTGCATCGCTATGAACCATCGGGTGCCCTGCATGGCATGATGCGCGTGCGTCACTTCACGCAGGATGATGCCCATGTCTTCTGTGCTGAAGATCAGATCACTCAGGTCTGTGTGGATCTGCATGAGCAGATCATGTCGATCTATCACGACTTCGGCTTTACCGACATTCGGGTGAAATTCTCCGACCGTCCTGAAAAGCGCGTCGGCTCCGATGCTGTTTGGGATGCTGCCGAGAATGCTCTGAAAACGGCAATTGATGCCGCCGGTCAGGAATGGACCCTGAATCCGGGTGAGGGTGCCTTCTATGGGCCAAAGCTGGAATATGTTCTGCGTGATGCTATCGGTCGTGACTGGCAGTGCGGCACGGTTCAGGTTGACCTCAACCTGCCGGGTCGTCTTGGTGCCTTCTATATCGATACCGATGGCAACAAGGTTCATCCTGTGATGATCCATCGCGCCCTGTTTGGGTCGCTGGAGCGCTTCACCGGGATTCTGATCGAGCATTATGCCGGGCACTTCCCGCTCTGGCTGGCTCCGCTTCAGGTGGTGGTGGCAACCATCACCTCCGAAGCCGATGACTATGCCCGTGACGTGGCTAGGAAGCTTACCGCAGCTGGCCTAAACGTAGAAACCGATCTGCGCAACGAGAAGATCAACTACAAGGTTCGTGAGCATTCACTGGCCAAGGTTCCTGCGCTTCTCGTTTGTGGCAAAAAGGAAGCCGACGAGCGGAGTGTATCGATCCGTCGTCTCGGTTCCAAGCATCAGACTTCCATGTCTCTGGATGATGCCATTGCGTCGCTCGTTGATGAAGCTATCGCTCCTGATCTGCGTCGTGCCATGGAAGCTGCAAAAGCGGAAGCGGCTGAATAGTCTGCTTCCTCATACTGACAAACAAATAGGGGCGGTGCCGGTTTGGCGCCGCCTTTTTCTTTGTTCTGTTGAGATGGTGATTCAAGAAATGCCCGACTTTAACTGTGGTCTTTTATCGAGTCTCCTCAGGTTGTTGGTGCTGTTCGCTAAAGACCTGATTCAGTTTGGCTGCTCGGTTGGGTAGGGAGTGCAGGCATGTATGGGGGCGCCTTTCTCTAAGGAAATCTCGACGCAATCTCTCTCTTTTGAAAGCCATTTTGCACGCGGGCTGAGACCCGCGAGGGGCAATGCGATGCGCTGTGTTCTGGCGTTCTGGGCAAGATGGGCCAAGGCATAGCGCAGGCTGTAGGCGCGCGTTTGGAAGGCGTAAAGATGATAGCCTTCCTTGGTGTCAATCAGGATGTCGAGGCAGCAAGCAGGATCGAAATGGTAGGAGATGTGGCAGGTCACCGTGAGGCCACCAAACTCTGCATCAAAGGCGAGGTTGGTGGTAAAGGTTGGTTCGCCCCATGCATCCCCACGGATCGGGCCGGGAGGGGTGTGCGGGTTGAAGCGCAGCCACGGGCAGGCGATCTGTGTCAGGCGATGCCAGAGGTCCTCCTTCTCCGGTAGCGCCACAATCCTTGGTCTCGTGCTCAGAGTGCTGGTTGGGCTTTCTAGCGGGCGGTCAGTCAAATGTGCGATGGCTGAAGCGTCCTTCTGCTAAGTCCCTACTGTGCGGTAGACAGAACCTCAATGTCACGATTAAGGCCAGAGGTGACAGAGAAATCCCGGTTATAGACTTCATTGCCCTGTTTGGCGATGGCGGTGTAGTCACCTGCCGCAAGAGCTAGTGTCGGGAAGGCGCCTATAGCCCGTTTGACCACGTCCCCGCCTGGTGTGAAGACCGTCCAGATGGTGTTGGCCAATGCTTCGCCGCCGGGCTCTGAAACAAGCCTCAGGGTAACCTTTGCCGCATTGTGGATCATGGTCACGTTGATCAGCTTGCCTTCGGTGATTTCGACGTCGCCGCGCACCTTGGCGTTGGCTGTGCCATAGTTGGATACGACGTGATAAATACCCTGGCTGAGCTTGACGACATGGTTTGGCTTTACATTCTTGACCAGCAGTGTGTGCGAGTTCGTATCTGAATCTTCGCTGGTATAGATGTCGAATTTCAAAATGGCGTTGTCGAGTGTGATGTCGCCTGCTGCCACAGCATTGAGCCGCATGGCACCGGCATGCAGGTTGAAACTCTCGTTATAGTCGCCAGCCTTGGGCAAGATGACCCGTTTGGTAAGATTGGCATAGCCGTATCCTGCATAGACAATGTAGCTGCCCGGCTCCAGATCCACATCCAGCGGGCCACCATCTACATTGTGCAGCATCGGCAGTTGGCCTTCTTCATCTTTTTCTGCACCGAAAACACGCCAGTTGACACCTCTTTGTAGCACTTGACCGTCATCGGAAAGGAGGGCGGTCAGTTGAAGACGTGCGATGCCGCCCGGCTCGATCTCGAGCGTGTCATCTGCTTCCGGCAGGGCTTCGGCTATTGATGCTGGTGCTGTCTCGGAGCTCTGGGGTGCGTCTGTTGGCGTGGTGCCGTCTTGTGTTTCTGCTGCTCCTGCGCCGACCTGATTGCCAGTCTGATCATCGAGTTGATCCGCTGCTGTCTCTTGCTGGTCGGCTGCCTCCGGTGTGGCGTCCTGATTGCCATTCTTGCGTGGATTGGCAGCTGGAATAGGGACAGTCTCAGGGAGCTTGAGATAGACAGGAGCCTGTCTGGGGGTGCCCTTCTGAATGACGGTTCCCAGATCGAGTGGGGCCTGTGCGGTTTGGGCGTGGGCCTCAAAGGAGGGGAGGGCAATGGTCGCAATGAAGAGCGCTGCGCAAAGGCTCAAAAATAAACTGAGAAGCCGTTGTCCGGTTGCTTTTGTGCTTATCACTGATTTTTCCTTGCTTTGCTCTTAATCGGAATCGCCCTGACGGGTGAGTCTCAAGCTCCGTTCATGCCGATATTTAGCATTTGCCTGCGGCTTAGGAAATCCAAAACCGTGGTAATTTGAGGGCGGGGCTGGATAAAGTATCAGCTTGCGGCGACCATCGCTATGATGGTTTGGTGCTTTTGAGCTGGAAGGTGGTCTCGCATTTTGCAATGGATCTGTGGTTTGTGACCTATGGGTGGCTTTGATGTCTGTTGTTGAAGGCTGACGCTGATGTGGGCGTGTTTTTGCTTTCCGACACCTGCCTGTTTGATGAAATGGGTGCTTGAGACTTTGATTCATCTTGTTGGCAGATTGATTCAACGTCTTGCCAAAATGATTCAGGGAATTGTGTTAAGTGTCTGAAATAAAAGGATGAAAGGAAGCTTTTAAAACTGTGTTCATGTGCGAACCAGAGGGGCTAAATCTGAAGGTGGTCGAACGTGGTAGCCTTTGTTATCAAAAGCTCCTTCTAATGCTTGCGGCTTGATTGCTCCATTTCCCAGTGCTTACATTTGCGTCTCGATTTATAAATTAAGCTTCTGTTAACCATTTGGTAAAAGAATGGTTAATCAGGACTAACAAGTCCGAATCTATCTCGGGTTTCGAGTGAGCACTGACTGGGGTGCGGATTGTCGCAGACCCTTTTGAGTTCATCGCTTTGGAGAGCGCTTTGGCCAATTCTGTTTCGTTCAACAATTCGATCAGATTTCAGGCCGCCTTTGAAGAGGCGAGCCGGACCACTGGCACGGACTTTGAATTCCTGCTGAACACGGCGAAGCGTGAAAGCAATTTCAATGCATCCGCCAAAGCGCCAACGTCCTCTGCGTCTGGGCTTTTCCAGTTTGTCGAACAGACATGGTTGGAGACGATGAAGGAAGCCGGGCCCCAGCTTGGCTTTAGCAAGGTGGCGTCTCAGATCTCTCAAGTCGGTGACAAATATTATGTTCGTGATCCAGAGGTGCGGCAGCAAATTCTGAATATGCGGAATGATCCGCAAGTGTCGGCGATGATGGCTGGCGCCTACGCCCAGAGCAATCGCGAACAACTGGCCGAGCAACTGAACAGAACGCCTTCGCAGGGTGAGTTGTATGCTGCGCATTTCCTCGGGGCTCAGGGAAGCAGCAAGCTGATCACCATGGCTGAGGAAACGCCGAACAAATCGGCGGCTGCTTATTTTCCTGCGCAGGCGGAAGCCAACAAGAACATCTTCTTTGATCGACAGGGCAACGCTAAAAGCGTGTCTGAGGTTTATAGCGATCTGGTCTCGACAGCATCTGGCGAGCCCGCTTCTGCTCCCAAGGAGAAGAAGGGCCTGTTGGATATGCTGGGTCTTGGCAATCTGTTTACGGCCAAAGAATCCACCAAGCAGGCACAATTGACACGCAGCCCCGAAACGCCTGCCATTCAAACACAGCATGTGGTGGATCTGCAGCAGGCCAGCAATGACCGCTCGATCGTCAGTGATAGCCGGGATTCGCTAGAGGCCTTTTTCTCGCAGCCTTTGCAGCGCGCGTTGCCGTCTCGCTATGGCCTTAGCTATTTGCCTGACAACTCGGTGTCTTCGCAGGTGCGGGCTTCCCGCTTTGTTGCCGGAGATGATGGCCAGCAAGCGGTTGAGGCTGCTTCTGCCAGCAATGGTGTGATTGCCAGTCGTATCTATGCGCAGGCTTCGGAGCCTGTTGCTGCACCTGCAGCCAGTGAGACTGAGGGCATGGCTTTGCCCAAGCGCAAACCTGCGGCGGCCGAAGTTACAGCTGATGTTTATGTGGATAGCTTAGCTGGCGCTTTGCCAAGGGCAAAACCTCAGTCAATGCCGACGACTGCGTCGGTCTCAACATCTTCCGCGCCTTCTTCGTCTAACGTTTCTGCTGTTCAGTCTTCTGTCGTTCATAGCGCTCCGTTGGATCTTACACGACAGGAAGTCCGCCCAGCTCGCGAGCAGGCGCGGCTCGGTGCCCTTGATTTGAGTGCTTTCCTACGCGGGGATGTTTTTTCCTCTAGCGATAAAGGCTGAGTGCGAGGTTTCTAGGCGCATTGGCCTTTCCACTTTTCCATTTATGGTGAACTGATCGTTAAGAGTTACTGGTTCAGAATGACTGCGAACATAGGGGCGTTTGTCCCATTGGTGTAAGTAGCGTTTGGGCTCTGAAATGACTGCTCTTTTGGGAGTGGTCTTAAGGGCAGGGACTAGTAATCAGAATGATTGTTGAGAAGTTTCTCTCATGGATAGAGACCGCGCCTGTTGACCGTCGTGCAGAAGCGACGAGTGCCTTGGCACGGGCCTACCTCTATTCGCCGCTCGATGAAGCAGAAAAAGCAGCGGCCGAGACAGCTCTGACCATTCTTCTGGATGATCCCGCCCCTATTGTGCGTGAAGCTCTGGCACAGGCGCTCAAGCAATCCCCTTATGCGCCGCGTCCTGTCATTCTGTCTTTGGCGCAGGATATCGATGCTGTGGCGGTACCTGTCATTGTCAGCTCTCCTGTTTTGCTGGATTCGGAGCTGGTGGATATGGTGGCAGACAGAGGCTTGCTTATTCAGTGCGCGGTGGCGTCCCGCCCGTCTGTCAGTCCTGCGCTTTGCGCGGCCATGGCGGAGGTTGCTGATTCTCAAGCTTGCTGCATCATGCTGGAAAATCCGGGCGCGCAGATTGCTGTTTTCAGTCTGCGTCGCTTAGCAGAGCGGTTCGGGCAGATGCCGTCTGTGCGCAATATGCTCTTGTCACTGGACGGTCTGCCGATTGATATCCGGCAGATGTTGATCGTCCAGCTTGGTGATGCGTTACAGCAACTCTCGCTCGTCCAGTCTTTCGTGAGTTCGGAGCGGCGTACGTCTCTGGTCAAGGATGCTTGTGACAAGGCAACCGTTGATCTGGCTTCCTGTTGTGCTCATGGCGACGAACTGGAGGCTCTGGTTGAGCATCTGCGATTGTCGGGCCAACTGACGGCAGACCTTCTTATTCGAAGCCTGTGCATGGGGAATGTCTCGATGTTCGTCAAGGCGCTGGTAAGCCTGACGGATCTTAGCGAGAAACGAGTGCAGGCTTGTGTGGCTGATCCTTCCGAGGCGCTCGTGCAGACCCTGTGCAAGAAGGCTGGAATCTCAGAGCGTGTGGCTCCTGTCATCCTCTCGGCGCTGGTGGTTTATCGGGAGCTGGTCAGCACGATTGAAGGGGATATGCCGCGCTCGCGTTTCGGGCGTATGATGGTTGAGCGTATCTTGAGTGACTATAATGATTTTGCTGAAGATGAGCTGGATGATCTGCTGGCCCTCTTGCGCCGATTCGCAACCCAGATTGCACGTGACGATGCGCGTTCGCTCAGCATGCGGATGAAGCAGGTCACTGCGGCCTGAGCCGCTTGTTCTGATCAGGCTACGCATGGGGAGGGGGAGCGGAAAGCGACCCGTTGATACTTAGCTTTCGTTTTCCGATGGATCTGCTGGCGCGTGTTTCTCGATATAGTCTTCGGTGATGGTGCTCAGCTGTTCGGCGAGTTGTTTGCCGACGACATTGTCTTCTTCGCGCGCATTCTCATTGACAACCGCAGCGATCGCCTGAACATGTTTTCTCAACAGGCTTTCGGGTAATTTCTCGGGATCCGGAATCCTTTCGATCAGCTCGCACATGGAGCCGGCTATCAGTCCTGCAAGCGGAAATCCCATGGTGTGGGCTTGTCCCTTGATATCGTGGCAGGAGCGGAAAAGCTTGTCGACACTCTCCTCGGTCAGGCCGGTCTTTTCCGCCTTCTCCCAGGAAATCTGCAACTTCATGACTTCGTCGCGCATCCAGTTGCCGAAATTCAAAGACAGGCGTTCCATGGCTTCTTCAGCCTTGGCTACCGGATCAAATCCACTGCTATTGGGCAGTATCTTGATCTTTTTTCTCAAGTCGACTTTGGGCTTGATGATCTCATAGTCGGCCATTGGAACTGTCCTCTAAGGGTTCGTGTCTTTGCGATTTGTCATACGCATCAGTAAATATCATCAACTAGCCTTTTTTTGGGCAGGCTCTGCATCGTTTGCGCGGCGCTCAGACCCTTTGTAAAGGGGATTGGCGAAGCGGCGTCGATCCGGCCCATAAAAACCGTTGGCCTTGATGAAGTTGCGAGGATTGACAACGCAATTTGCAACACGGGCATACAAGGCATTTGCCGAAATCGGCTTGCAAAGAAATTCTGTCACGCCAACATCTCTGGCTTCCATGACTTTCCGTTTTTCCGAGTGTCCTGTCAACATGATGATCGGCACGGTCGGATTGGCAGAAGACTCCGGCTGCCGCATCATGCGCGTCAACTCGATACCGCCGAATATGGGCATATACCAATCGGTAATCACGATATCGGGCGAAGTTGTCTGGAAAAGCTCCAAGCCCGCTGCGCCATCCTCCGCTTCGGTAACCTCGCGCGCTCCGAAACTGTGAATGAGCGTGCGTATCACACGGCGCATATGGGCGTTGTCTTCCACAACCAGAAACCGCAATTGTGAGAGGTCAACCTTGATCATACCTTCTTGCCCCTGTTCGGTTTTTTCTGCTATCCGCTTTGTTTCTAAAACAGGAAAATCGGATTAACTATATCCAGAGACCGTTAAGGAAGCATTTCTTTGAACTATTCTTGTTTCAAAGGTGCTGGCCCGGTTTTGCGCAAGACACCGGGTATAGGTATATTACCGCTCTTCTTTGAAGGGCTTGATCAGTAACGGAACTGTTCACTCAATATACGCTCTGCCCATCCGTGCTCTGGGTCAAACATGATCTTGCAGGATTTTTCGCAGCTCTCTGAAATCTCGACTTCAAGCACAGAGCGGATTTCCGCATGGTCGGCGACGGCACTTAAGGGTCGCTTTCTGGGCTCTTTGACGATGAGCTTGACGTGCGCGCTATTGGGCAGCAGTGCGCCGCGCCAATGGCGTGGGCGGAAAGGGCTGATAGGGGTCAAAGCGAGCAGGGGCGAATCGATGGGCAAAATGGGGCCATGCACCGACAGATTATAGGCTGTACTGCCCACGGGGGTTGCGACCAGAGCACCATCACAGATCAGCTCTTCCATACGGACCTTGCCGTCAATGCGGATTTCCATCTTTGCGGCCTGAGCTGTTTGCCTGAAGACAGAGATTTCATTGATTGCCGTGGCCTCGTGCAGCGTGCCGTCCGTGGTGAGAGCACGCATCTCGAGAGGGCGGATTTCAGAGATTTCAGCATTCTCCAAACGATCCATCAGGCTGTCTTCGGAATATTCATTCATAAGAAAGCCTATCGAGCCGCAATTCATGCCGTAGATCGGAATTTCGCTGTTCATGTTGCTGTGCAGGGTTTGCAGCATCAGGCCATCGCCACCCAGGGCAACGATGACATCGGCTCCGGCTGGATCGGCTGACCCATAAAGATGCGTCAGCCTCTCTTTTGCCTCCAGCGACTCTTCGGTTCCACTGGAAATGAAGGCGATTTTCTGAAAAGGCCGTGACATCTGCTCTGTCCGTCTTGTTGTCCGAAAGCTCGGATTCCCGCAAACCGGGATGGAATTGCTTCCCTGTTTCCTTGAATTCTTTGGACAAACCAAAGAAACAGATGTGTTGATTGCTATGGTTTTACGTCCACTTATCGTGGTATTGGCTGCACTATGCTTTAGTGGAGTAGCATGGATATCATTGATTTCCAATGAGGAGAAGGGGATGTCAAACGCAAAAAGCGATGAGGTGTTGCTGTTGTACGGCACCTGTCCCGATGTCGAGACTGCCCGCATGATTGCCCGGGCAATGCTCCAAGAGGACTCGGTTGCTTGCGTCAATATTCTATCCGGTATGGTTTCACTCTACCAATGGCAAGGGCAAATGGAGGAGGCAAACGAAGTGGCTTTCATCGCGAAAAGTACACGGGGCGCATGGGAAAATGCGGCGAGGATCTTCCAGTCCCTGCACCCTTATGAGGAGCCTGCGCTTGTGGCCTTGCCCGTGAGTGAAGGGTTGCCGGGCTTTATGGATTGGGTGCGGAGCGAAACCATTTCCTGAACACTGAACTTCCTATCAAACCTGCCATTTCCAGACCTTGAAACGCGCATCTTCTGGGGCATTCCATGGCCTTGTATTTTATCAATCGCTATTAAAACGGAGATCTATTATGTCCGATAGGCACAAATTGTTGTCGCGCGAAACGCTTTGCATCCTCGATAAGGGGACGATTGATCTCACCACGGTGCAGACCGTTCATGATGACGGGCGCGAGCATGTGATTTCCGAACCCATCTGGGCGGATCGGGATTCCATTGCGGTGTTGCCTTATGATGCTGAAAAGAAAACCGTTCTCCTTGTGCGGCAGATGCGGACCGCCGTATATTTGAGGGATCAGGCGCTGATCCTGGAAGCCTGCGCCGGAGGTATCGAGGCGACTGATGCATCTGTCGAGGAAGCGTGTAGAAGAGAGGCTGAGGAAGAGCTTGGCGTCTCTCTCGATGCATTGGAAAAGGTGGGGCAGGTTTTTATCAATCCGGCCCGCATGGTTGAAAAAGCCAATCTGTTTCTTGCTCCCTACCAGTCTGGCCAGCAGCATCCCGAAGACCGCCATCAGGATGAAGATGAAGATATTGAAGTGGTTGAAGTCTCAACAAAAACGATCAAGAAATGGCTTGATGAAGGAAATATTCGTTGTCCGCGTCTGCTTATTCTCGCTCAGGCTTTGATGTCCAGACATGCAAATGTGTTTTGAGATCGGTACCAATGTTTGAGCTCTTGTTAAAAGTAACAAGAAGCATCGATTGTTTTTACAAGTCTGCTATATAGAAGCGGTTTGGTAGAAAATTAATTTCTGTAATTTTGATGAATTTGACTATTTTGTTCTAAATAAAGTGAATAATCCTCAATAAGAGATTGCTTTTCTGTTCAGATTGTATTCGACTTTTTCCGTGCTGTTTGAGGCAACCGCAAGGGGGTCCTGGCTGGTTGGTCAAACTTAGGCTTGTTGAGATGTGTCCGTCATCTGACGAGACGCATTGCTGTTTGCCTGCATATCTAAACGATAAAATTTTGAGAGGGATTCAAACAATGAAGCTGCTTACTAAAGCTTTGGCTGCTACCGCTCTGGCTGCCGTCCTGTCGACGACTGCCCAAGCGAAGACATTGGTATATTGCTCCGAGGGTAGCCCAGAGGGTTTCACTCCGGCTCTTTATACTGCTGGCACGACCTTCGATGCGTCTTCGCATACCATCTACAACAAGCTCGTCGAGTTTGAACGTGGTAGCACCAATGTTGTCCCTGGACTGGCTGAAAGCTGGGATGTTTCCGAAGACGGCCTGGAATATACTTTCCATCTGCGCAAGGGTGTGAAATTCCACACCACCAAAGACTTTACCCCTAGCCGCGATTTCAATGCGGATGATGTGATCTTCTCCTTCATGCGTCAGAAAGATCCGAACCATCCGTACAATAAGGTTTCCGGTGGCACCTACGAATATTTCGGCGGCATGTCCATGGATTCCCTGATCAAGGACATCGTCAAGGTTGACGATAATACCGTGAAGTTCGTGCTGAACCAGGTTGAAGCGCCTTTCATCGCCAACATGGCCATGGATTTTGCTTCCATCGCATCGGCTGAATATGCAGCCCAGATCGAGAAAACTGGTAACCTGGATATGTTCGATCAAAATCCGGTCGGCACAGGTCCTTTCCAGTTGGTCGCCTATCAGAAAGACGCCGTCATCCGTTATAAGGCGTTTGCTGACTACTGGGGTGGCAAGGCTGCTATTGATGATCTGATCTTCGCGATCACGCCTGATGCTTCTGTACGTTATCAGAAGATGAAAGCTGGCGAATGCGATGTGATGCCTTATCCGAATCCGGCTGACATCAAGGCCATGGATGAAGATCCAAACATCAACCTGATGCAGCAGGAAGGCCTGAACGTTGGCTATCTGGCTTACAACAACCAGAAAGACAAGTTCAAGGATGTTCGTGTTCGTAAGGCGCTGAACATGGCCATCAACAAACAGGCTATTCTGGACGCAGTGTTCCAGGGTGCGGGTAAAGCTGCTAAAAACCCGATCCCGCCAACCATGTGGTCTTACAACGACAAGGTTCAGGACGATCCGTATGATCCGGAAGCTGCCAAGAAGCTTCTCGAGGAAGCCGGTGTCTCTGACATGAAGACCAACATCTGGGCTATGCCTGTTCAGCGTCCGTACAACCCGAATGCCCGTCGTATGGCTGAGCTGATCCAGGCTGACTGGAAAGCAATCGGTGTTGACGCTGAAATCGTTTCCTACGAATGGGGCGAATATCTGAAGCGGTCTTCCGCTGGTGAACATGACACCGTTCTGCTCGGTTGGACCGGTGATAACGGCGACCCTGACAACTTCATGTATGTTCTGCTTGGTTGCGATGCTGTTGAGTCCGGTGCAAACCGCGCGAAATGGTGCAACGAAGAGTTCAACGATCTGCTGGTCAAAGCAAAACAGACCACAGACATCGCAGAACGCACGAAACTCTATGAAGAAGCACAGGTTGTCTTCAAACGTGAAGCTCCTTGGGCAACCATTGCTCACTCTGTTGTCTTCATGCCGGTAAGCACCAAAGTGAAGAACTACAAGATTGATCCGTTTGGCGGTCACATCTTCTATGGTGTGGATATCGACAAATAAGTCGGAATTTGGTGGAGGCGGGATTTCCTGCCTCCACCCTTTTTGTATCAAGTCTATGGAAACTTCCGATATGTTCCGCTAGAAGACGACTTGAAAAACTTGCCTCTCGATAGAAAATGCCTCGGTTATTCCGGGCGAATACAGAATAAGAGATGTGCAAGAGGGCTGCTACACTAACAGGGAAGGACGCTAGACCTTCTCTCAACCGGGCTGGCAATATCAATGTTTGGTTTTATCCTACGCCGGGTTGGAATGCTTATTCCAACCTTTATCGGCGTGACGCTTGTTGCGTTTTTCTTCATCCGGCTATTGCCGGGTGATCCCATCTTGCTGCTTGCGGGCGAGCGCGGCATTTCTGCCGAGCGCTATGCCGAGCTACAGCATGCTTTCGGTTTCGATCAACCGGTACTCATCCAGTATTTCCATTATCTGACAGGCCTGTTTCATGGCGATTTTGGAATGTCCATGGTGACGCGCCGTCCGGTTTGGGATGAGTTTTTCGCGCTGTTTCCGGCGACTCTCGAGTTGTCTTTCGTGGCGATTGTCATCGCGGTTGTCATTGGCATTCCCGCTGGCGTGATTGCAGCGGTCAAGCGCGGCTCTATCTTTGACTATTCGGTCATGACGAGCGCGCTTGTCGGTTATTCCATGCCGATTTTCTGGTGGGCCCTGCTGGCTATCATCGTGTTTTCCGGCTGGCTGGAATGGACCCCTGTCTCTGGCCGTATTTCCGTTATGTATTTCTTCGAGCCTGTTACCGGCTTCATGCTGATCGACTCGCTGTTGTCCGATCAGGCGGGGGCCTTTGAATCGGCCTTTTCTCACCTTGTACTGCCTTCTATCGTTCTTGCGACCATTCCAATGGCCGTGATCGCGCGTCAGACGCGCTCGGCGATGCTTGAGGTTCTGGGCGAAGATTATGTGCGCACGGCGCGTGCAAAGGGGTTGAGACGCGTTCGGGTAGTTGGCATGCATGCTCTGCGCAACGCTTTGATTCCAGTGGTTACGACCATCGGTCTACAGGTCGGTGTGTTGATGGCAGGTGCGATCTTGACCGAGACGATTTTCTCCTGGCCCGGCATCGGCAAGTGGATGGTCGACAGTATCTCCCGGCGCGACTATCAGGTGGTCCAGGGCGGCCTTCTGATGATTGCGATGATGGTCATGCTGGTCAATCTCGTTGTTGATCTGCTCTACGGCCTTATCAACCCACGCATTCGGCACCGCTAGGAGAGAAGCCATGTCTGATACTACTCAACTTATTGAGAATGTCTCTCGCCAGTCTACCAAAGCTGTGCTTAAGGAATTCTGGTTCTATTTCAGCGAAAACCGTGGTGCGGTGCTTGGATTGTTCGTCTTTCTGACGCTGGTGCTGCTGGCTTTGTTCGCTCCCTACATCACACCGCATGATGCAACAATGCAGTATCGCGATGCTTTGCTGGTGCCGCCAGCCTGGGCCGAAGGGGGCAACAGCTCCTATTTGCTGGGTACGGATGCTGTAGGTCGCGATATTCTGTCCCGCCTCGTTATCGGATCGCGTTTCTCGCTGTTTGTCGGCATTGTTGTTGTTGTCATCGCGCTGGTAGGCGGGATCATTCTTGGTCTGGTTGCCGGCTATTATGGTGGCACTGTGGATACAATCGTGATGCGCATCATGGACATCATTCTGGCCTTCCCGAGCTTGCTGCTGGCGTTGGTGATGGTGGCCCTGCTTGGACCGGGATTGCTCAACGCGATGATCGCGATTGCGATTGTCTATCAACCCCATTTCGTACGCCTGACGCGTGCGGCGGTGATGGCCGAGCGAGATCGGGAATATGTCGTGGCGGCGCGTGTGTCCGGTGCCAGTTCGTTGCGCCTGATGTTCCTGACCATTCTGCCAAACTGTACTGCGCCGCTCATCGTTCAGGCGACGCTTTCTTTCTCCAGCGCCATCCTTGATATCGCGGCTCTTGGCTTCCTTGGCATGGGGGCTCAGCCACCAACCCCTGAATGGGGCACCATGCTGGCGGAGGCTCGCGAATTCATTCTGCGTGCCTGGTGGGTCGTGACCTTCCCGGGTGTCTCCATTCTGGTCACCGTGCTTGCAATCAACCTGATTGGCGACGGACTGCGCGATGCGCTCGATCCGAAATTGAAACGGTCATAGGGAGATTGACACTATGAGTTTGTTGGAAATCAGAAATCTGACCGTTGAATTTGACACTGCCATGGGCCCGTTTCGTGCGCTCAAGGGGGTGGATTATACGGTCGACAAGGGCGAAGTGCTGGCCATTGTCGGGGAGTCCGGTTCGGGCAAATCCGTGGCCATGCTGGCAACGATGGGCTTGCTGCCTGATAGTGCAACGGTAAAGGCCGACGTCATGTCGTTTGATGGTCGTGACCTCAAGACTGTCAGCCCCAAGGAACGGCGCTCCATCATCGGCAAAGATATTTCGATGATCTTTCAGGAGCCTATCGCCAGCCTCAACCCGTGCTTTACGGTTGGCTTCCAGATCGGGGAGGTTCTGAAAACCCATCTCGATCTACGCGGCAAAGCCATTCGCTCCCGCACGATCGAATTGCTCGAAGCTGTGGGCATTCCCACGCCAGAAAAACGCCTGTCGAGTTTTCCGCACCAGATGTCTGGGGGGCAGTGCCAGCGTGTCATGATTGCCATGGCGATTGCCTGTCAGCCCAAGTTGCTCATCGCGGATGAGCCGACGACAGCGCTGGATGTGACCATTCAGAAGCAGATTCTTGATCTGCTGATGCGCATTCAGGCCGAGCGCCATATGGGCCTCATAATGATCACCCATGACATGGGCGTGGTGGCCGAAACGGCGGATCGGGTTGTGGTTCAGTATAACGGTGAGCAGATGGAAGAATCCGGTGTGCTGGAGCTTTTCGAAGCCCCCAAGCATCCCTACACCAAGGCTCTGCTTTCTGCCCTGCCTGAACGGGCAGAAGGGGATCGCTTGCCTACGGTCAGCGATTTTGCAGCATCCTACAGCAAAGAGGATAGTCCAGCGGTATGAGTGACAATCAGGAAATAATTCTCAGCGCCCGCGGGATTACACGGGACTATGTGTCTGCTGGTGGTCTCTTTGGCAAAACTGAAACCGTGCATGCGCTCAAGGGCATCGACTTCGATCTCTATCGCGGGGAAACGCTGGCTCTGGTTGGTGAATCCGGCTGTGGTAAATCCACTCTGGCCCGCATTCTGACCCTTATTGATGCACAGACTGATGGGGAATTGCTCATCAGGGGCAATCCGGTGAACATCGCCAAGAAGAAGGTGTCGGCTGAGATGCGCCGCCGGATTCAGATCGTGTTTCAGAACCCCTATGGGTCTCTAAATCCACGCCAGAAGGTCGGAGCCGTGCTTGAAGAGCCGCTCAAGATCAACAATCCCGAGATGCCTGCCGAAGAACGGCGCCAGAAGGCGATGGATATGTTGCTCAAGGTGGGCCTACAAAAAGAGCATTTCGGGCGTTATCCTCATATGTTCTCTGGTGGTCAGCGTCAGCGTATCGCCATCGGGCGGGCCTTGATGCTTAATCCACGCATGCTGGTTCTGGATGAGCCGGTATCGGCGCTTGACCTATCCATTCAGGCGCAGATTCTCAACCTTCTCAAGGATTTGCAGGAAGAGTTCAATCTCTCCTACCTGTTTATCTCTCATGACCTCAGTGTGGTGAAATATTTCGCTGACCGTGTGATGGTGATGTATTTTGGCGAGATCGTTGAGAGCGCCACGCGAGACGAGATCTTTGCCAATCCGCAGCATGACTATACCAAGACACTGCTGGCCGCGACGCCAAAGACGAGCATCGAATCCATTCGTGCGCGTGTGAATGCGCATAAAGAAACTGCCTGATCGTTCCTGTGCGATTTTTGATGTTTGGCCCGTCGGGAGATTTTCCGGCGGGCTTTTTCTTGTCCTGAGGGCTTTCACGCGGGCCTTAAATGGGGCCTAGATGAACGCAGTTTAACTTGCCGCTGGCTCTCTCTGTCCATATGGTTTTCTTCGTATAAATTAGAACGAGGAGAGGCAATATGTATCTGGTGATGAACCGGTTTCGGGTGAAAGTCGGCTTTGAAGAGGCTTTTGAAGAGGTTTGGCGGTCGCGCGAGAGCAAGTTGCTGGAGCGTGAGGGTTTTGTGCGCTTTGATTTGCTCAAGGGCGAGGAAAGCGATGGCTATGTGCTGTTTGCTTCCCACGCGCTGTGGCAGGACAAGGAGGCCTTCATCGGCTGGACGAAATCGGCTCAGTTCCGCTCTTCCCACGGCAAACCGAAAAATGAAAACCCGGTTGAATATGCCGGTCCGCCGGTGCTGGAATGCTTCGAAGTGCTCGATGACCTGACGATCGTGGCGGCAGACTAGTCCATCATTGTGTCGCCCGGGCTCTTGCTTGGGGCTTAGCCCTGCGGATTGTCTCGTTGATCAGCCCATATAGGCCTTGAGGGCCTCTGTTGGGTTTGCAAAAAAAGTTTCGCTCGGGCCAACCTGAGCGATGGCGCCATCCTGAACCAGCGCTGTCTGGTCTGCAGCGAGACGAGCGTCTTCGGGGTGGTGGGTCACCATGATGATGGTCTGTCCGTTCTTTTCGGCCAATGTGCTGACCAGCTTGAGCATATCCTTGCGCAAGGCCGGACCAAGGGCAGCGAAGGGTTCATCCAATAGCAGAACGGGGCGTTCTCTGAGAATGGCCCGAGCAAGGCTGGCGCGTTGACGCTGACCACCCGAAAGCGCTCGGGGCAGGCGCTCTGCCATTCCGCTGAGCTCCACCTGATCCAATGCATCATGGACCTTTTGCCATTGCTGTTTATTCAGCTTGAGTGTCGGGTTGATACCAAGCGCGACATTCTGGGCGACCGTCATGTGGTTAAACAGATTATGGTCCTGAAACAGCATCGAAACGGGCCTGTCTGCCGGTGCGAGAGGGGCCATGTCCTGCCCATCGATGAAGATTTGGCCTGACCCATGCGGCAGAAAGCCGGCAATGGCGTTAAGGATGGTGCTCTTGCCCGCACCGGATGGTCCGATGAGTGCGCAGAAACTGCCGGCCTTGACCGTGAGGCTCACGGTCATTTGCCAATCATCAAGAGCGATGAAGAGGTGATCAATTCTTATCACGGCCAGCCAGTCCTTTGTCGAAAATCAAGAAAAATGCAAAGGCCACCAATGTCAGGATGAGGCCGGAGCCATAGGCCTGATCCATGTGGTATGCGCCCATTTGCTGATAGAGATAGAGCGGCAATGTCGGCGCGGTTGGCGAGCCGAACAGGGCAATGACTCCGAGGTCTCCGATGGAGAGCGCAGCTGTAATGCCGAGGCTGAGGCCGATGGGCTTGCGCATCAATGGCCAATGGACAAGGCGGATTGCCGTTTTGCTGTTCATGCCCAATTGCTGAATCTGCTTGCCATAGTCGCGCTTGATTTGCCCCATTGCGGGGGTGAGCAGTATGAGCGCAAAGGGTACAGCCTGAAGCCCGTTGAGCAGGGACGTGAGCGGCAGGGCCAGTCGGTCAATCGGGATATGTTGATGCAGCAGAATGAACAATCCCGCCCCCAGCGCGATGGGCGGGGCGACCATAATGGCAAAACCGGGTAGTTCCACCAGGCGTCTGGTCTTGCCTTTGAGATGAATGGATAGCTGGGCCAATGGCAGACTGATGAGCCCCATGACGAGGCACGCCCCCATGGCCACCGCGATTGACCGCAAGGCCGCGGGCAATAGGGCCGCCGCATCAAACGGGTTCATGATCAATCCATTTACCCCTCTCAGGAACGCGGCCATCAAGGGCATGGCAAGGAATGCAAGGGCTAGAATAATGACGCTCCAATCCACCCAGCGGGACGCTCTTGATGTGCGGTCACTGCGATGGATCGCGCCTCCAAGGCTTTCGCCGGTATCATGGTCTTGCGTGATGAGGCGGGAGATGACGGCGAGACCTGCACACAGGATGATCTGGAGACAGGCCAGCAGGGCGGCGCGCTCAAGGTCAAAGTCGTAGCGAATGGCCTGATAGATGGCGAGCTCAATGGTGGTTGCCTTTGGGCCTCCACCCAGAGCGAGAACCACGGTAAAGCTGGTTGCGCAGAGCAAAAAGATAATGGCGAGCACGCCGGGCAGACGCTCCTTGAGCATCGGCCATTCGATATGGCGGGCAATGGCTTTAGAACTCATGCCAAGCTGAGCGGCGAGGCGCCATTGCTCAGCGGGGATCGCCAGCCAGCCTTGCAGCAGAATACGCGTTGCAAGGGGCAGATTGAAAAAGACATGGGCCAGCAGAATGCCGGGCAGGCCATAGATGGAAAAACCGGAGATGCCGATGCCTGTGGCGAGGGTATGCATGGGACCATTCTTGCCCCAGATGGCGAGCAGGCCGAGAATGGCAACGATGACCGGCAGGATGAAGGGCGCGCCAAACAGCGACAAGATGGCCGCCTTGCCGGGGAAGTTGCGCGTTGCCAGTGCTCTGGCCAGAGGAATGGCCAGCAACGCGGACAGAATGGCAGAGAGCGCCGCCTGCATCAGGGTAAAGCGAACGGCGCGCATGACATAGACGTCAGAAAACAGGCTGCTCAAGGCGCTGCCAACCGAGCTGGTCTCGCCTAGCGTGGGGGCCGCCATGGACCAAAGAGCACCGATGCTGGCGACAACGAGGGTAAGCGGTGCCAAAAAGGCGAAAAGTGCCGGAATGCCATTGGCAAAGGCTTTATGATTTGCCTGTCTGATCACGCATTATCCCTCGTTTTCACATGTTGGGCTGCTTATTGACTAAGAGCGCCGAGCCACTCGTCCAGAGCTTTCTTGCGGATGGCGGGCACCTCTTCTGTGTCAAACAGCAGGGCCTTGTCTGGCTTTGCCAGATCCTTGAAGGAGGCTGGCCATTCACCCTCCGGCATGGCAACAGGATACATCCAGTTGGTTGTCGGAATGACGGTCTGCGCTTCCGGCCCGATGAGGTAGCTCAGGAAGGCGTTGGCCAGATCTTTGTTCTGGCTGGATTTGGTGACGGCAGCCAGCTCGACTTGCATATAGTGGCCATCCTTGAAGGCTGCGGCCTTGTAGTTGGTCTTGTTCTCGGCTGCGATATGATAGGCTGGCGACGTGGTGTAGCTCAGCACCATATCGGCCTGTCCTTCCAGAAACATGCCATAGGCCTCGGACCAGCCTTTCGTGACCGTGAGGATATGGGGGCTCAGTTGCTTCCACGCATCGGCGGCCTTTTCGCCATAGACATCTTTGACCCAGAGCAGAAGGCCCAGCCCGGGCGTGGAAGACCGCGGATCTTCGATAACGATCTTTAGATCGTCAGGCGCATTGATCAGTTCTTCAAAGCTGGAGGGGACGGAGGAGAGTTTGTTGCTATCATAGACAAAGGCGAAATAGCCCCAGTCGAAGGGAACGAATGTGCTGGCATCCCACTCAATGGGCAAGTGCAAGCCCTCAATCGCGACGCTGTTAGGCTCGAACAGACCGCTTTTCTGAGCATCCGCTACAAGGTTTGAATCAAGGCCGACGAGCACATCCGCTTTTGACGAGCCGCCTTCAAGGCGCAAGCGGTTGAAGGTTTCTGTCGCGTCGCCCGGAGAGACATATTCAACCGTGCAGCCGCAGGTTTTCTCAAAACCTTCCTTGATTGCTGGCCCGGGGCCCCATTCGGTATTGAAAGAATCGTAGGTATAGACGGTAAGGGTTGGTTTGTCGGCTGCATTGGCCGACGGGACTGCAACCAGAGACGTTGTCAGGCCGAGACTAGCTGCGAGAAGAGAAAGGGTCAAAGCTTTCATATCATTCCTCAAAAAAGAGGCCACGCAGAGGCTCAGGCCGCGCGTGACGCTGGTATGTCGTGTGCATCTTGCTGCGGGGGAAGTCCTCTCGCATTAGATGCTCTAGCTATTGACCGGATTGGGTAGAGTGGAAGAAGGTTGGGTTTGTTCCAAGCTTCGTCTCTTCCTCCGCCGGTGTGATCCGGATCAGGTTCGACGGGTTCGCACCTTGTGCATCTCAGCCTGGTTACAGGCACCCCGGGACGGTCGACATACTAGAGATATTGTTTCTGGAATTCAATCGGCTTGCGGCTTTATACGGAGAACAAATCAATCACGATTGGCTGGCGTATCAACGCTAGATCGGCAACCCAGCCATCGGGTCGTCCATCAGATCCTGTTCGCTTTCCGAGGAAGGGGCTGATGAGGCTTCCGATGGGTGATTTGGATCAGCGATATAAGTGATTTCGTCTTCTGATAGCCACGCCGGATCTGTTTGTGGCAATCGTGCCTGTCGTTTGCTGTCCACTTCCTGAAGAAAAGCATCGATCCTGTCATTGATGGAATCAACGAAAAGCAGGGGAGCATGGCCATGTCCCTTGGCTTCAAACAGTTGGCAGTCGGGGTGGCGATTTACCATCTCCTTGGCTGTGGTGGCTGCTAGGATGTCGGATGTTTCCCCGCGTAGAACCAATGTTGGGCAGTGGGAAAGCGCCATGAATTGCGGCCAGAGATCGATTTTGGTTTCGCTGAGATCAATACTTTCAAGTGCCTTGGCGATATAGGGGTCGAAATCACTTTTCGGAACGCCCCCTTCATCGCGGAAGGTCATGCGGGCCATGCGCTCCCAGTCTTCTTCCGCAAGCCCGAAGAAATGCTTGTGGTTGGCTGTTTTGACATAGGCGACGGCGTCTTCCCATGTCTTGACCGGTTCGGAGCGCGTCAGGTAGGTCTTGATGCGCGCAATGCCGGTTGCATCCAATATGGGGCCGATATCGTTGAAGATGGCGCCGGCGATCAGATTGGGCTGAATGGCCGCGATGGCCAACATCAGCAAGCCGCCGCGCGAGGTGCCCAGAATGATAACCTCATGCAGACCAGCAGCCGTGATGGCGTCAATGGCGTCTCTTGCTTCGGTGATGACATTGTAGTTTTCGGGATTTTTGTCATAGTCCGATGAGCCACGGCCGCGGCTGTTGAGAGTCAGGACGAAGCGTGGATGGTCCGGATCGGTGGCGAGGCGCTCGGCCAGCGGATGAAAATCGCGGCTGGTTCGGGTAAGACCCGGCAGGCAGAGCAGGGGTGTCGCCTTGTTGGCACTGTCACCAAAGGCTTCTCCGCGCAGCACCAGACCATCTCTTGCTGTGATTTCAAAATGTTTGACAGTCGGCTGCATGGTGGCCACTCCGGAGCAAGGCGCTTGAATAGCAGGTGTCACTTCAAGACGAGTGGCACCCTGATATTCATTGCAGGATATTTTGTGCTGCGCAAGATGGCGCGGTGGGCGCGGCCTAAGGGTGGCCGCGCTTGAGATCCTTGCTGATGTCCAGTGTTTCATTGTGAATGCGGGCTTCATAAACCTGCAAATTCTCGATCAGCTTCATGACATAGTTACGCGTTTCCGAGAAGGGAATACGCTCGATCCAGTCAATCGCGCTCACCTCGTTGGTGCGTGGGTCTCCGAAACGTTCAATCCACTCGGGTGGGCGTCCGGGGCCTGCGTTATAGGCGGCAAAGGTCAGGATATAGGAACCGCCAAAGCGCTCCAGATTCTCCTTCAGGAAGGCACTGCCCAGAAGCACAGCATAATTGGGGTCACTCGTGATCCGGGACAGGGAATAGGAGACGCCGAGTTTGCGGGCTGTTCTCTTGGCCGTTGCCGGAAGCATTTGCATCAGACCGCGTGCATTGGCGTGACTGCGGGCCTTCAGGTCGAACACACTCTCCTGCTTGGTCAGGGCATAGACCAGAGCAATGTCAACACCATTGGTTTTGACGCCCATCGGCAGAGCATGAAGCGGGAAGGCCAGCTTGTCGACCGGCATGTCTCGGTTGAGCGCCAACTGTCCAATCTGGACCGCGTTCTGGTGTAGGCCATAGCTTTGGGCGAGCTTATGGGCCAGTTCGATTTCAGATGGATCAGCCAGCGTGCGCGCCAGATGGCGGAAGAGCGGACCGGCGCGGTCTTCTTGCCCAACGGCTTTGAGACGCTTGATGGCTCGCACCAGATCGCGACGCTCAAAGCGTGCTTTTTGCGTGGCGTTGGCCGGGGGAGGGGTTCTCAGGTTGAGATGCTTCGTGCCCAGTTCTTCCAGAGACAACTGACCGTAATAGTTGGTGGCATTGGCGGCTGCTTGATAGAACTTGACCGCAACGGCTCTGTCGCCCGCCGCTTCCCACGCACGCCCCTGCCAATAGAGGCCACGGGATTTGTCTTGGGTACGGGTGGCCTTCTTCCAGCTATTTTCGAAATGCACAGCGGCGGTCTTTTCGTCATGCAGATAGCGCAGGGCGAAGAAACCTGCGTGGAACTCCGCTTCGGAGAAGTCCTTGCCGGATTCTGCCGAATGTCTTGCCGCAATCTTGTAGGCGCGGCGGGCGTCCTCCTTGTTCATCATCATGCGGGCCAGCAGGCGACGCTCATCCCACCATGCATCATGGTTGATCAGGTGATCCTCATCCAGCGGTGCTTTGAGAATGAGATCTGCTGCCTCAGTTTCCTTGCCCTGTCGGCGCGTATACTGAATTTCGGAAAAGATATAGCCGGGATCCTTTCGCAAGGAACTGGGAACGCTCCGGAGCAGAGACCCGGCATTGCGAGCACGACGGATGACTGCCACACGCGCATTGACCAGTTTCATCTGGGCATCCGTCAGATAGCGCTTGAGGCGCAAGGCCCCGTTGGCTCGATCCCGATAGAGCAAATAGCTGGCGCGGTGGAAATGATCCTCATTGGTCAACACCGAGCGCATATTTGAAAGAATGCGGCTTTCGGTTTTGGAATCCAGAGCACTTTCGCGCCAGATCGGGCGGATGATCTTGGCCGCTTGTGCCTTGTTGCCGACTTTGGCCTGGGAGATGGCGAGTTCAATGGCCGCCGTGGTGGACTCGGGAATGGCGTTGCCAAAGGCGCGAACCATCTCGGCTCCGGTCTCTGTTTCGCGCGCCACGGCCTCTTCTATGCGGCGCTGGGTGAGGCTGCGGCTGGGCCATTGCGGATTGTGATCATAGAAAGCCTTGATCTCGCTGGCCGGAAAATTGTGATAGCCACCAATGATGAGGATATAGGTGAGCAATGTCCGGTCCAAAGAGGGTTTCATGCCTTTCTGGATCGCGAGGGCTTTCTTCTGATCGTTCTTTTCAAGAGCGTTGAGGGCATCCTTAAGGGTGCCGCGTTCAGCTGAAATGCCATTGTCATGCTTGCGTACGGTTGGCAGTGAAGCCTCCGGCTGAGCCGTCAGCTGTGCTGCGACTGGGAGTTGAAGCGCCGCGCCGCTGCCCACCGTTGGAGCCGGCTGTGCCGGTGACACTGTCGGGTCGGTACGGTTTTTGGGCAAAATGACAAGATTGGCGGGCAGGTCGGCCGTGCTTTGCGGAGCGGATGGTGCTGTTTGCTCAAGGCCGGGGGCAGGTTCGGGCGTTGCCTCTGGAAGTGCCATGGGCGCTGTGAGTGCTATAGCCGGGCGGGATCTGGGCACTGGCACGCTTTCAGGCAGTGTTAGCGCACTGGCAATGGGCGTTATGGCTACAAGGCAAAAGCCTGTGGTCGCTGCTTTGATGATGGATCTAATCATATCGTCTGAAAATGTGCGTAACTACGGGCTTTTTGAGAACAAGACATTATTGTTGCAAAATTATGGTGAAGAAATTCCTTAGACCCGGATAGATTTTTAATTTTTCGGATGTCTCACAGCAATGTGATGGGGAGGCTTTTCTTTCCATGCCTGCTTACGGACATCTGGAAGGAGACAGGTCGATGGGGATGAAATGACTGAAATATTGCATCTTGTAGCGAAACATGGTGTTATGGGTCTCAACTTCCGGCAAAATGCTGGAAAAATTATAAAAACCGTCAAAATGACGGGTTTTTATTTAAAAATAACGGAAATTCCATGCGTGGAGCGTGGCTAAGACGAGGAAACGAACATGTTCAAAGGATCTTGCACAGCACTCATCACTCCTTTCAAAGAGGGTGGCGTGGATTATAAGGCCTTTGAGTCTTTTGTAGACTGGCAGATTACCGAAGGCACCCACGGGCTTGTGCCGGTTGGAACGACTGGAGAGTCTCCAACCCTGAGCCATGATGAACACAAGAAAGTGGTAGAAGCCTGCGTCAAGGTTGCTGACAAACGTGTTCCTGTTCTGGCTGGTGCCGGGTCCAATTCGACATTGGAAGCCATCGATCTGGCCCAGTTTGCCGAAGGCGCTGGCGCGGATGGCGTGTTGGTTGTTACGCCATATTATAACAAGCCTTGTCAGGCTGGGCTATATGAGCATTTCAAGGCTGTTGCGTCTGCGGTGTCTATTCCGATTGTCATCTACAATATTCCGCCAAGATCCGTCATTGATATGAGCGTAGAAACCATGGCGCGCCTTTATGAAGACTGCCCCAACATTGTCGGCGTCAAGGATGCGACCGGAGATCTGGTGCGTGTGACCCGTCAGCGTCTGGCAATGGGCAAGGATTTCATCCAGCTTTCTGGCGAAGATGCAACCGCACTCGGCTTCAATGCACAAGGGGGCCATGGCTGTATTTCCGTTACCGCCAACGTCGCGCCAAAGCTGTGCAGCCAGTTCCAGACCGCTTGCTTGAACGGGGAGTGGGACAAGGCGCTGGAACTGCATGATCTGCTGTCCCCGCTGCACCGCGCCATGTTCTTGCAGCCCAATCCGGCTGGTGCCAAATATGGCCTGTCGGTGCTCGGCAGGATCGAGAACGATGTCCGCTTGCCCCTGATGGCTGCAACAGATGCTGTAAAAGCCGAGATTGATGCTGCAATGAAGGTTGCAGGTCTGATCTAAAGGGCTTATCTGTGTTGCATGGCTCAGAAGAAGAAAAAGAAAAGCGATCCGAATAACCGCGTTGTGGCGGAGAATCGGAAGGCGCGACATGATTACGAATTTGGTGAAGTGACCGAAGCTGGCTTGCAGCTCACTGGTACGGAGGTTAAGTCTCTTCGTACCGGCAAGGCCAATATCGCCGAATCCTATGCGTCTTATGAGAATGGCGAGATTGTTCTGATCAATGCTCATATTCCCGAGTATGATCAGGGCAACCGGTTCAATCATGAGCCTCGCCGACCGCGCAAATTGCTTCTCCATAAGCGCGAGATCGCCAAAATGTCTCAAGCCGTGCAGCGCGATGGCATGACCATTGTGCCCCTCAAGCTCTATTTCAACGACAAGGGAATCGCCAAACTGGCGGTTGCAGTTGCGCGTGGTAAGAAAAATTACGACAAGCGGCAGGATGCTAAAAAGCGTGATTGGCAGCGCGACAAGGCTCGTTTGATGCGTGACAGAGGATAGATTGCTTTTGTGGGTCGCCTGATTGTCCCGAGCCATTCCATCTGGCTCCGGATTTTTTATTATCACAAGAGCGGGGCTTTTTTGATAAATCGCCATAAGAAAGCGCAGACTTCTGTGCTTTCGTCAAAAAACGGGGACGAAATTTTCCAACCTTTTTAGGCCTCATGCAAGCGTTTCTGGTCGGATCACTTTTTAAAAGAGGGGAAAACCCGAATTTGGGGTTTAAAAATCTGGCAAGGCTTCTATAAAGATGACACTTCAATGACGCGGGGTGGAGCAGCCCGGTAGCTCGTCAGGCTCATAACCTGAAGGTCGCAGGTTCAAATCCTGCCCCCGCAACCAATCTTAATCTTGTTTCAAGTTCAATGTCTTGAAATGTTCTCGTAAGAGACCATATAGATTAATGTTGCTTGCATTGAAGCAAAGTTGACGCGGGGTGGAGCAGCCCGGTAGCTCGTCAGGCTCATAACCTGAAGGTCGTAGGTTCAAATCCTACCCCCGCAACCAACGCTCCCCAACATTCTTTGGAATGGAGGGTTGAGTTTCCAAGTAGTGCAGGCAGCAATCCATTATCTTCAATCTTCACCCGCTGCCTTTTTCCCACTGGTATGATGACCACCATCTCTATTAGGTTTCTTATCTTGCTGAAGATGTGATCATGAGATTGGCCTTCCGGCATATCATTGAATGTGTTTTGTGACTTGCGCCCCAAAACTCCTCCAGAATTTGGTAGAGCCCGTCCCACTTTGCTGTGAGCCCCAAGTTCGGACCGCCGGGAATTAGAATTTTCTGGCTTTCATCACAGTGACGGGCTGGTTACGCCACCGGGATTATACAGAGCAATCGGGACGTTCTATCCGATTGCCGAATGAGGGCGACCCGGTTACGCCAAACTCCAACCTTGGTACATACAGCAACTTCGTCAATCTGTTGGACATGTGCGGGCTGGCAGTGCCAATCTCCGCGCGGTCGGATGGGCGCCCCGGTAGCATCACCCTGTTGGCCAGCTCTGGCAAGGACGCCCTGTTCGCTTCGCTGTCAGCCTGTCTGAAAGCTGCCGGCGAGCGGACGCTTGGAGCAACCTCATGGCAGCTTCCTCAAAGAAAGCCCGTCACCGACCTTCTTGATGGATATGCCAAACTTGCGGTCTGTGGAGCTCACCTCAAGGGTTTGCCTCTCAACTGGCAACTGACTGACAGGAGCGCTAATCTGATAGAGGGACGATGTCGGCGCCTTACTATCGCTTCTATGCGCTGGCCGGGGAAGGCGTCAAACGCCCGGGAATGATCCGGACAACGGAAAAGCAGGTAAACGGTATCGCTGTCGAGGTCTGGGCCATGCCGTTAGCCGAGCTGGGGTCCTTTCTCGCGGGTATTCCGGCGCCATTGAGCCTCGGCAAGGTGGAACTGGAAAGCGGGGAGGAGGTTTGTGGCTTCATCTGCGAGGCTACTGGCGCGGAGGATGCTGAAAATATAACTTCAATTGGCAGTTGGCGCAGCTTCCTAAAGGAGTGATTAGCTGGTATTTCCGTGTTTAAAAATGTAAATTAAGAATATATTGGCGCGCCCAAAAGGGCCCGCCACTCATGACTCTCGCGATTTTCTTTATCGGAGGTCCGTTGCATTATTCCAATTCGCGTGCGACCTGGCCGTAGGCCAGCAGGGCAAACAATCCGGTACCTCCGGCGATGTTACCCAAAAGCGTGCATACCAGAAGGGCTGCTGCTTGCGAGAGGCCGACTTCGCCGCGCATCGCCAAAAGGAAAAGCTCGGTAGAGCCTGCAATAACGTGCGTGAAATTGCCGATTGCAATGAGATAGGTGAACATGATGATCACCAGAAATGCGGCTCCGCGTGCGGAAGGGATCATCCATACAATTGCCGCGACAAGAAAGCCCGACGTGATGCCCAGGGAAAAGGCTTGTGATAATTCCAGATTGGCATAATGGTGCGAGACAGCGGCCATTCCATCCACGTATTCAGGTGGAATGGTTCCGACGAAATGCCCCAATGACGCAGCAAGGAAAGTCCCGCACAGGTTAGCGATAAATACGATTGCCCAAATGCGCAAAGTGCTCCAGAGCATATTGAGGGATCTGTGCGTAAGAAGAGGCAAAATTGCCGTGATGGTGTTTTCAGTAAATAGCTGCAACCGTCCGAGAATGACCAGCACAAACCCGACCGTATAGCCAAGATTTTCTATAGCAAATTGATGGGGTGAGCCTTCGAACAGTTTGTGCAGTATCCCTTCAGCCATGACTGACGTTGAGATGCCTATGCCTGCGGCAACGCCTGACCACCACAAAGATGTTGCTGGCCGGTTGAGCTCTTCCGTGCCTTCACGATGGACCACAGCATAAACAGAGACCGAACTCAGGCTGTGATGATCGCGCACATCTTTTCTTTCCTGTGCGGTTAACGGGGAATTGTTGCCTGATTTGTCTTTTTTTTCTCTCGGTGCCGACATGAATATACCTTTGATCTTGGGAGGTAAGTAGATGCATTATCTGGTCGTTTACCGGGAGAGAAACAACCCTCTCAGGATGTTTTCGCTCATGTTTTCTTCGCGATACGGCGCGGGCGTGAAGGTGCGGGGGCAATATGGGGATTGCTGCATGGGTGGAGGGGCTCAGGGAGGGCGCCTAGAAGAGCCGTTCGACATCTTTCTGTTTGAGGGAAGCCAGCTCGCCCAGAGTGATCGGTTTGAGTGGCGACCTGATGGTGAAATAGTCGATTTCCTGCATCGACTTGCCGGTTTGCTCGGCAAAGAGCGTTGAGATGGTCAGTCCACATCCTCGTCCCTGACAAGGGCCCATACCAGCTCGCAAAAAGGCCTTGAGCTGATTGGGGCCCTGACAGCCAAGGGCAATTGTTTTGCGGATCTCCCCTGCGGTAACCTCCTCACAACGGCAGACGATTGTCTTGTCCTGTGGCGATTGTGCGTCTTTAAAGGGTGGATAGGCGCGGTCAAGGAAGGGGCGAGCGGCATTCTCTTTCAAAAGAGCGCTCTTGAGGGGGGCAGCCCTTTGCTGGAGGTTCTCTTCGTCCAGTTTTCCCAACTCGGAGGCCAACTTGAGCGCGGCAATCCGGCCGCAAAGGTCGGCTGCCTTGGCTCCACCTATGCCAGCTCCGTCGCCCGCGATAAAGATGGTTGCTTCAGAGCTTTTGCCCCATTCATCCAGAGAAGGGCTGAAGCAGGCTTGCTGTGCATCCCAATGATGGTCCAGCTGCAGGGCGCGGCTAATCTGGACATTCGGTACAACGCCGTGATGCAGCAGGGCCGTGTCGCAAGGGATCGTATGGGAGCGGGCACCACACTGGAAGCTGACGCTTGCAACCGCCCCTTCGCCTTCCAGACGAATGTTGCTGGCACCGGTGTAGCGCTTAACGCCGCCCATTTTGAGAGCGGACAGCAGCTTCGTGCCCTTGAGGAGATAGCGCCAGCCACGCAAAGCGCCGCCGATATGCTTCATGGCCTTTGTCAAATCGCCCATGGTCTGGGTTTCGATGATGGCTAGCGGTGGCGTTTTGGCCTTGAGCATCTGGCTTGCCAGAACATAGAGCAAGGGGCCGGAGCCGATAAGGACAGCCTTGTTGGGAATAAGGCCGGATTGTTTGAGCAGTATCTGGCCTGCGCCCACGGTCATCACGCCGGGCATGGTCCAGCCCGGCAACGGCATGGGACGTTCAATTGCGCCGGTTGCTATGAGGATACGCTGCGCCTTGATCTGGCGGGCTTGATCTTTGACGGAGCAGGTGATCGTTCCATCCTTTTCGACCTGCCAGACAACGGCACCCGCTAGATGGGTGATAAGGGGACTATGCGTGCCTTCAGCCAGAGGCAGGCCATCGAGAAAGTCTTGCCCAAGCATCGCGCCACGCAGAGGGGCGACGCGCTCGACATCACGGTAGATTTGGCCGCCAACGCTTTGTTGTTCATCAATGAGCACAGAGGCGATGCCGCAATTGGCTGCCTCGATGGCTGCTGCCATACCGGCAGGACCGGCGCCGATGATGGCAAGTTCGGTATCAAGCATGGTCATCTTCCGTATTCAGATCGGCCGGCGTTGCCGGTTTGCAGACATTCATGTTGGCTTCAACGCTGGTCTGGCAGGCCTGTTGCGTGATGCCATCTATATTGACAAGGCAGTCATAGCAGACGCCCATCATGCAAAAAGGGCCGCGCGGTGCTCCTGTGGCTGGTGCGTTGCGGAAGACGGAAACCCCGGCAGTCAAAAGGCTGGCTGCAAGATTGGCCCCTTCGGGCAGCATATAGTCCTGACCATCAAAACGAACGGGCACAAGGGATTGGCTGGCCCCGGAAGCATCCTCAAGGGAGTTAAAGCCTGAAGCGGTCTTCACTGAATTTCTCCAAATTTGGCGCGTCATTTTTCTGGTCGAACCAGCTCGGCAGCAGCTTTCCATGAACGGCGGAGAGTGTTATGCCGCTATGGCAGGTTACAAGATAGGCACCGGGCATGGACTGGCTTTGCTGATAAATGGGCAGGCCATCCTTCGACATCACCCGAAGAGCGCCCCAGCTTCTGACCAATTTTGTCTTAGCAAGGAAAGGGTGGGTTCTGATGGCTTCTGCTGCGAGGAAGGCTATGCCGTCTATCGTGGTGCCATCATCATAGCCGACCCGCTCGTTTGTTGCGCCGATCTGTATGCCGCCTTCATCCACCTGACGTGCGGTAACGGATGGCCGATTGATCATGCGGGGCAGCTTTTCGGTGATGAGCACCTGGCCTCTTTCTGGCTCCAGAGGTGCAACAAAGCCCATCTTGGGGCCAAGATCCCTTGAGCCCAGCCCCGCAGCGAGGATGACCCGCTCCGAGTGGAACGTCTCATTGTCGGCGCATGTCAGGGTGAAATGATCGGTTTTGGAAACATCCACAACATGTCGGTTGGTCAAGTAGGTGCCACCCATTTGCTGCACATCTTGTTGCAGGGCGCGTAACAGTTTGAGCGGGTTTAAATGGCCATCGTCATGGTGCAGGATTCCGGCCACAATATCCGGGCCGAGTGTTGGCTCTTCTTTGCGTAAATCTTCGCCGCACAAAATCTCGAAAGGGTAGTCGCCGTCAAATTCCTGTTTCAGCCTTTCATAGGACTGCACGGTCTTTTGCAGGCTTTCTTCGCTGAAATGATAGTCAAAACCGCCATTCTGCTCAAGGCCAAGAGGAATGCCCGTGGCTTCTGTCAGTTCATCGGCAAAGTCGGCATAAAGGGAAGCGGACAGTCTGGACCATTTGGCATAATGGGGGGCCTTGGCGCCCTTGCCTTGAATCCATATCAGCCCAAAATTGCCCCGGCTTGCCCGGAAGGAGCCATCACTCCCATCGAGTATGGCAACCGTGTGGCCATGCTTGAGCAGCCCCCAAGCGAGCGACATGCCAACCACGCCGCCACCGATGATCGTGAAATTTGTGTTCATTGTAATTTGGTTCGAAAGAAAAACAGGGGGGTGGTCTTGAAAAGATAACCTTATCTTACATCAAACGGGATGGGTAGCGGTATCTTATACTTTCATCCTAGATAGCGTAAAATGACTCACTACCAGACGCGGGTTTTAATAGATCCAATCTCGTTTTAGTTCTCTGTGCTGGCCTGATCAATATGGGCTCGAATAATCGCCTTGAGACGATCGGCATCTTTTTCCGCCAGAGCATCGACCATAGCGAAATGCTCCTTGCCCGATTGTTCTATGCGGGCATAGCTGGACCATTGCGAAGCCGGAGCAGGGGGAATGCGCAAGCGCAAGTCGGAGACCAGTTCCATGAGGCTGGCATTCCCACAGGTGGCCAGCAATGCAGTATGAAAGGCAATGTTGGTTTCGTAGATTTCCGTGATCTTGTGTTCGCGAATCTGATCCATGAAGCGCTGGGCCAACTGGTACAAGTCTTCGATCTGCTCATCGGTAACCTGCTTTACCATGAATTCTGCAGCCGATGTTTCGAGCATAATACGGATGTCCCGCACCTCATCCGTCGAGACATCATCGGCATGATGCACATAGTAGCCCCGGTTTGGCTCATAACGAACGATGCGCTTATTGCAGAGCGTCTCCAGCGCCTTTCTTGTTTCCGAGCGACTGGCTTCATAGCGACGCTGAAGATCAATCTGCTTCAACCAGCTGCCCGGCGAGAACACACCCGCGCTAATATCTGCGGTCAGAAGGTCTATCAGGTCTTTGCTGGACTTCTTCTTTCTCAAATCTATCCACCACTCTTCTGGTCATAAATGATTAAATTCGCATCAGAATCCCGTTTGCCTCATTTTTCACCATGCACAGAGATTGCGCAACCCTAAAAATTGTGTTCAATATTGGTGCCAATTTCGCAATAATGTTTAATCTCATGGGTTTATTAGATTTGGTTTTGCGAATTTATAAGAATGCGTTTTTTAAGTAAGGTTCGAAGGAAGTATCCCCAATGCAGAATAGCGACGAAATCTGGTCTCGTGTCGACGAGTTGTCCGAAGACTTTTGCGGCTTGTCGGATCGGGTGTGGGAGACGCCCGAGCTTTGTTTCAAAGAGGACAGATCCGCTGCCGAGCATATGGCTATGCTGGAAAAGCATGGGTTCAAGGCTGAGGCTGGCGTTGCGGGAATGCCAACAGCCATCATGGCTGAAGCTGGCAGTGAAGGACCGGTGATTGCCATTCTGGGCGAATATGATGCGCTGCCCGGCCTTAGTCAGGAACATGGTGTTGCAGAACGCCGGGAAATCGAAGAAGGCGGAAATGGTCATGGGTGCGGGCACAATCTGCTCGGCGCAGGCTCCATGCTTGCTGCGGCGGCTGTCAAGGATTGGCTGAAGGAAAAGGGCATAAAGGGGCGTGTGCGCTATTATGGTTGTCCGGCAGAAGAGGGCGGCTCGGCCAAGGGCTTCATGGTGCGCGAAGGGCTGTTTGAGGATGTTGATGTCGCCATCTGCTGGCATCCGGCCCCCTTTGCTGGCGTCAACAAACCTATCTCGCTGGCTTGTAATGAACTGATCTTTACTTTCACAGGGCGCGCCTCTCATGCTGCGGCCTCTCCCGAGCTGGGACGCAGCGCGCTTGACGCCGTTGAACTCATGAGCGTTGGTGTGAACTATATGCGTGAACATATGGCCTCTACTGCCCGCATTCATTATGCGGTGATCGATAGTGGCGGTGTTGCGCCAAACGTCGTGCAGCCACGCGCCGTCGTGCGCTATCTGGTGCGCGATCGTGAATTGCCGGACATGCAGGCCTTGGTCGAACGCGTCAAAAAGGTCGCCGATGGGGCAGCGTTGATGACGGAAACCTCTGTGGAAAGCGTGATCGTTTCCGGTGATGGCAACCTGATTGGCAATGATCCGCTTGAAGAGCTGATGCACCAGATGCTGGAACGCCTTGGTCCTCCGCAATATTCCGAAGAAGACAAGGACTTTGCCCGCGAAATTCAGGCAACCCTGTCAAAGGAAGATATCGAAGCTGCATATAAACGCTTTGGGCTCAAACCACGATTTGATGAACCTCTGTGCGAGAGCATTACGCCGCTTAACTCCGGCGACGGACGTCATGTCGGCTCGACTGATGTGGGCACCGTAAGCTGGGTGGTTCCGACCGTTCAGATGCGCGGGGCAACTTATGCCGTGGGCACTCCGGGCCATTCCTGGCAGTTGGTGGCACAGGGCAAGACGCCCGCCGCACACAAGGGTATGGAGCATACGGCCAAGATCATGGCTGCAACGGCTTGTGAACTGTTCCTTGATCCGGCCAAGATCGAGGCTGCCAAGGTAGATTTCGCTGACAAGCTCAACGGCCGACCCTTCATCAACCCGATCCCGGATGATTGCGATCCGGAGCTGCCTGAAACCAAGGAATAGGCAGGTCACTGTCTCAATCCTTTTTTCCCGATCCCGTTATCAATCTGCGACGGGGTCCCGACAAGGAGACTAAAACCAGTGAGCTTTTTTCAACTGATGGGCTTTGGTGAAGGTGGTTGGGGTGCCTTCATGCTCATGGGGGCGCTGGTCACCATGGCACTGGCGCTCTGTGGCTTTTCCATTGGCGCCTGCTTTGGCGCCTTTGCCGCATGGGCCAAGATATCGGGCAACCGGTTTACGCGCACCATTGCAGATATTTACACCACCGTGTTGCGTGGTATCCCCGATCTGCTGGTCATCTATCTGTTCTATTTCGGTGGCAGCGCCTTTCTCACATGGTTGGGCCGCCTGTTCGGCTCGGACGGCTTTATCGGGCTGCCAGGCTTTCTGGCTGGCGCGATGGCTATCGGCATCACATCAGGCGCACAGCATACGGAAGTGTTCCGCGGGGCCTATCGCGCTGTTGCGAAAGGCGAGATTGAAGCCGCCGTCGCTTGTGGCATGCCGCGCGCCATGCGCTTTCGCCGTATTGTCGCTCCGTTGGTTTTGCGTCATGCGTTGCCCGGTCTTGGTAATGTCTGGCAGATCGTGCTGAAAGAATCCGCGCTGGTCTCTGTTACCGGCGTTGTGGAGCTACTGCGCCAAAGTCAAGTGGGGGCAGGCTCGACGCGGCAGCCGTTCGATTTCTATTTTGCAGCCGCCATTCTCTATCTCTGCATCACCACCATCTCGAGCATCAGCTTTCACACGGCCGAGAAACGGTTCAATAAAGGGGTGAGAAGAAGCTGATGGATATGCAATTTTTCTGGGAGTCGTTGGTCACCCTGATCCCCGGCATTCCGCTTACTCTGCAATTGGCGTTTCTTTCCACCTTCCTTGGAGCTTTTATCGCTCTAGGGCTGGCGATGATGCGACTCTCGGGCATTCGCCCGCTAGACTGGTTTGCGCGGGGCTATCTGTTTGTATTCCGAGGCTCGCCGCTGCTGGTGCAGCTGTTCCTCATCTATTACGGGCTCAGCCAGTTTCCCGCCGTACGCCATTCCTTCGCCTGGACTTTCCTGCGTGATCCCTATTGGTGCGCCATCATCGCGTTGACGCTCAACACGGCGGCCTATGCCAGTGAGGTCATTCGTGGCGGGCTTTTGTCTGTCCCTCATGGGCAGGTGGAAGCGGCGCGCGCTTGTGGCATGTCGGGCTTCAAGCTGTTCCGCCGCATTGTCTTGCCGCTGGCCATCCGTCAGGCTCTGCCGGCCTATGGCACCGAGCTGATCCTGATGGTCAAGGCGACCTCGCTGGCGTCCATTATCACCATCATGGAAATCACAGGTCTTGCCGCCAAGCTGGTTTCCGAGACCTATCGGGTGATTGAGGTCTTTGTGGTCGCCGGTGCTATCTATCTGGCAATCAACTTTATCCTCACCCGCATCATCATGGCATTTGAATATAAGCTGACGCCGCATTTGCGCGAGCCTCGCATTACCAAAGTGCTTGCCCTTGAAAATGAATCTGCTGGAGAAATCTCGTGACCAGTTCTGCCTCTCAAAACAGCCCTGTGGCTGTCAGCCTGACCGATCTGCACAAGTATTTCGGTGATCTCGAAGTGCTCAAGGGCGTTACCATGAAGGCCCACGAGGGCGAGGTCGTGTCTATTCTCGGCTCGTCCGGTTCGGGCAAATCCACCATGTTGCGCTGTATCAACATGCTTGAAACCCCGACGTCAGGCACCGTGACTGTTGGCGAGGAAACCATCAAGCTGGTGACCGACCGCAAGGGCGTCGTTAAACCGGCTGATCGCAAGCAGGTGGACCGGTTGCGGACCCGTGTTGGTATGGTGTTCCAGTCCTTCAATCTTTGGTCTCACAAGACCATTCTGGAGAATGTGATCGAAGCGCCGATCCATGTGCAGGGACGCGACAGAAAAGACTGCATCGAGGAAGCACAGGATATTCTCGCCAAGGTCGGTATCGCCGACAAACGGGATTTCTACCCCTCCCATCTTTCCGGTGGGCAGCAGCAACGTGCCGCCATTGCGCGTGCTTTGGCCCAGCATCCAGATGTGTTGCTGTTTGATGAACCGACCTCGGCGCTTGATCCCGAGTTGGTCGGTGAGGTGCTGCGCGTGATGAGGGGGCTAGCTGAAGAGGGCCGTACCATGCTGGTCGTGACCCATGAAATGAGCTTTGCCCGGGATGTGTCGAACCGCGTCGTCTTCCTGCATCAGGGGCAGATCGATGCCGAGGGGAGCCCTGATGCTCTCTTTAACGATATGAGCAATGAGCGTTTTCAGAAATTTATTGCCGGCTAACGGCGGCAGTCAAAAGCTCCGACTCTCCGCTAGAGATGGTCGGGAATCACAACAGAAGGGAAACTGAAATGAAAGTCTGGACTCGACTTCTCGGGGTGGCTATGACCGCAGCAATGCTGGTGGCTGGCCCTGCGATGGCAAAAGAATGGAAAACTGTCAAATTGGGCACCGAAGGCGCCTTTCCTCCGTGGAACTCCACCAAGGCTGACGGCACGCTGGAAGGCTTTGAAATTGATCTGGCCAACATTCTGTGCGAGCGCATGGACGTGAAATGTGAATGGGTTGTCCAGTCCTGGAAGGGCATTATCCCTGCGCTGAATGCTGGCAAGTTCGACGTTATCATGTCCGGTATGTCTGCAACGGCTAAGCGCGCTGAAGTGATCGATTTCTCGATTCCTTACGGTTCTACCGGTCAGACCTTCGGCGTTCTGTCAGATTCCGAGCTTGTGGATCTGCCGCTCAAAGGCACTGTCTTCCCGCTCGCTTCCAAACCGGAAGAAGCCAAAAAAGCCATCGAAGAAATCAAGCCGATGTTCGAAGGCAAAATCATTGGCGTTCAGTCTTCCGCTATCGCAGAGCGCTTTTTGCAGGAAAATCTGGCTGACGTGGCTGAAATCCGCGAATATGGCAAAACGCAGGAACATGATCTCGATCTGATGTCCGGCCGTGTTGATGCCATCATGGCGTCTACTGCCTATATCTCCACGGCGATGAAAGACCCGGCTAACGAAGGCATGGTTCTGGCTGGCCCACGTTTCCAGGGTGGTATTCTGGGCAAAGGCAGCTCCATCGGTATGCGCAAGGGTTCCGACGACCTCAAGGCCATGTTCGACAAGGCCATTGCTTCTGCTCGCGATGACGGCACCATCAAGGATCTGTCCATCAAATGGTTCGGCTTTGACGTAACCGTCTACTAAGACAGAACCAGCCTTGCCGCGCTTGTGGCAGGGTTGCTATTTGAAAAATGATCGCCCCTTTGTGTTTCTGGCAAAGGGGCGTTTTCTGTTTCTACCGGGATTGGATATCCGTCGGCGCGTCCAGGTTTTTTCGCTTGTTGAGCCGCTCTACGTCTCTTAGCTCCTGCATTGTAAAACCGAGAAAATTCACCAGCGGTTCGCAGATATCGTCGTGATCTTCATATTGAAATTTGTGGACTTTTCCCAAATCCTGCCAAAAATTCAAAATGCTTTCGGTGTCATAATACCAGTCAGCGTTGATACGCTCCTCTTCTGGAAAGCTGTTTAACAGAGGGGCAACTTTGGGATCTTTCTGCAACTGGTTTTCCCAGCTTTGCTTCCAGCTGGTCAAATCTCGCAAAACAAGCAGAATCTCGACTTTTCTGTCCAACTTGGCAAAGAAGGCTGACAGCTTTTCCTTTTCCGTTTCCTCGCGCATAAAGCAAAAGACTTCTGCCGAAGCAATGAGGGTATCTTCCGGATGGGTATTCACGGCCTTTGCGAAGCTATCTTCAAAGGTGGCTTTTTCGTGCTCTTGTAATTCTGAAATCTGGCCCCTCAGACGTGCGCCTGTTTTGAGGCACGCGCGTAAATGTAGATGGGAGAGATCAAACAAGTTGAAGCGGCGAGCCCTATTGCGGTCCAGTTCGAAGATCGGTCGGACATTGTTTTCTATCATATGCTTCTGGTTTGCCCGCAGCAGACGCTGAAAGGAGGTCGTCCCGGTCTTGTGAACACCGATATGTATGATTAGCTTCTTCAAGATGTCTTCTTTCGCTTCAAGTGTCTGGCCTTTTGCATGCGGGACGTCTTGGATATCTCACGACAAGGCTAAGGGGCGGATCTGACCATTCAATAGCCGAAATGCTCATAATCCTGCTTGTAGATCTGGCTGCAAAGATCGCGGGCTTCCGGGCTGTCATAGAGTGCAAAAAGGTCGGCTTTTTGGGCTGGCGTTGTCTGGGCGTTTTTCTGTTTCGGGCTCAGTGGGCTTGGAAATCCGATTTTCTCTGAAGCTTCGGCATAGAAGCTATCCATATCTTCCATCCGTCCGATGATCGTTGGTTCAAAGAGATCGGGCTTGATGAAGGTATATTGCGGTTGCCAATGACCATTCACGGCGTCGGCACCTTCAAGCTCGATTTGCCACTGGATGTAATTGAGAAAAAGCAGAAAGCCTTTGGGCGTATTCATGTCTTTTTCCCAATCGAAACGGAAGAAGGCATTGAGCTTGAAGCGATCTGGCGCGAACCAGCGGCTCTCCTGCTTTTGCGATTTGCAAAGATAGAGAAAGGCCGATATTGCACGCTCGAAGGGATTGCGCACGACGCAAAGGCGCTCCATGGAACGCTCAGGTGCTTTGAAATGCTCCATATTATAGCCCTGCAACAGAGCGCGGGAGAATATGCCATAGATTGGCAGAGTGTGGATTTCCGAGGCCGGATTGATGTCTATGGGATGCTCTGCCTTGACCGTGAGCGGCACGCCGAATTCTTGCTCAAATAGCCAGTTCAGAACCGAGGTTGAGGCATTCTTGCCTGTCGAAATAAATGCCCAGCGCATGGAAGGTGGGAAAATGATCTGAAGAAAGAAATCCCGTGCCGCTTCCTTGTTGGGGAAGTGCTCGGGATGGGTCTCGATCGCTTCTTGAAGGAATTTTGCATTTTGGTTCGGCGTCAGTTTGTCAAGAAAGGGCTTGTGGGGGCTATGGTCCATGATGATCAATACTACTTGGAAAAAAGAGTAATAAGATTTGCTATTGCGCCTGAGTATAGGGCGCTGAACGCTCTTATAAGATCTGGCTTATAGGCAAATCAGCCAGCGGGCAGGCGCTCATGGATAAGTGTAGGCAGATCGGGGACGTGATGACAATTGTCATCTGGAGCTTTTATCATCAAACCGATGACTACGGCGATGCCAGATGATTTTTATCCTCTTGGAGGCAACGCAGAAAGAGAAGGCACGTCCGCACAGCCTTCCATCCAGATCATCCTTTCTGGATGGAATGAGAGACATGCTCGTTCTAGTTCACCGATGGTTGATGTAAGACACTTGGCAGGTTGCGGCTAGACATATTCTTTGAACAGCTCTTCGGCTGCGTTGGAAATGACCACATGATTGACAAGGATGCCGGCATCCTTGATTTCTTCTATGCCTGCTGCAACGGCGGCTTTGACGGCGCCAACATCGCCGCAGAGCTGGAGGAAGCCTTTGCCGCCGACTGCCATGGCAATATGAACTCTGAGAAGCGTGACATTGGCTGCTTTGGCCGCAGCGTCGGCTGCCCATACAATGCTTGACGAGGAAAAGGTCTCGATGATGCCGAGGGCTTTGCCTTTGGTTTGCGGCAGTTCGACTGATCCAGTCAGGGACGGGAATAGTTGCGGATCGACGTTAGGCAGGAATATCTTGTCCACCTGAAAGCCTGCAGCAAGGCGTTCGCCCGTATCGAGCGCGGTCTGGACTGCAGAGACATTGCCTCCAACCACGATCATATATTTGCCCGGGCAGATGGTCCGGGCGACCAGCAGTTTCACATCCGCTGCCTTGAGCATGCCGTCCTGTACCAGATATCCGGCTGCAATGCTGGAGAGTTCCAAAATTCCGATGGCGAGTGGCATGAAGGCATTCCTTGTTTTCTACTGTTCTGTTTGTTGTTTCCTGCAACCGAGCGATCAGGGATCAGGCAAAGGGGGCTATAACAATTTCCCTATCGTTGACCGCAGTTATCTGTCCATCAACGGGGGAGTGGATTTCAGCACCCAGCTTGTCTCCGACCGAGGCAATCTTCTGGTATCGGGTGACCTTGTCGCCTGTTGTCACCATGGGCGTGGCCGGGGCGCCGATATGCTGACTGGTGCGGATGGTCAATTGTTTGGGATGAAGGGCGAAGGCTGATAGGGCGCCTTTGTTCTGGAAGCGATCGAGCGCCAGCCGGGTCATGATTTTCTTCACCGGCGTGCGGCGATAGTCGATCAGCGGATGGGCGTTGTCCTCGTTGGCCGCGTCAAGAGTGGCCTTGGCGGCCATAGACTGTTTCTTGCTCGCGATGGTAACCTGTGCCGGATAAAGCCCTTCAGGGCAGGAGACGAGGGTGCAGAGGTTGCATTCTGCGCAGGCCAGCGTGTTCGGCAGAATGGCAAGCGTCTGATCTGTCCCCTCGGCGAAGGACGAAAACATCAAGTTGCGCATGGCCTTGTGGGGCTCGACCGGATGACCCAGCAAATGGCGCGGACAGAGCTCGCTGCAGATGGAGCATTGATCACAGGCGGATTTGCCGATCCGTTTGACCCGCTTTTCCTGCGCTGCCGTTTCGAAACGCTGGATGAGAGGATGGTCTTTGGCAAAAACCAACAAGCCGCCAGTGGTCTTGGTAACCGGCTCATCAAGGCTGGTCGCCAGTTTGCCCATCATGGGGCCTCCAACGATAACGGCGAAATCCTCTTCCATATGGGCGAGATCTGCGCCCTTCAGATTGGGGTGGGCCAGAGCAATCACTTCGCGGAAGGGCATGCCGATGGGTACTTCCACCGAGACGGGCTGTTGAACATCGCCGCCAACGGTGATGAATTTGGTCACCAGAGGCGTGCCAAGGCCGATATTGTAGATCGTCTCCACATTGTTGACGATAACCCCTTGGCTGCTAGGAAGGGCTCTGGGGGCAACGATGCGACCGGTTGTTTCATATATGAGGGTGATTTCATCTCCTACGGGGTAGAAGTCACGCAGGCCCATGATTTCGATGCGGTCGGGTGCTGGATTGGTTTCTTTCAGATGGGTAATCAGGTCGGTATATTTCGCCTTGACCCCGATGATGCACCGCTGGGCGGCGGTTAGATCCAGACAGGTTACAAGCCCCTTGTAGAAAATCTCGCTTTTTAGACGCAGCAGCTCTTTGTCCTTGTGCAACAGCGGTTCGCATTCGGCTGCGTTGACAATGAATATTTCCGTTTCGCTGCCCAGTTTCACATAAGTGGGAAAGCCTGCTCCGCCAGCCCCAACGATGCCAAACTCCTTGATCTGTTCTGTTGTTGCCATGGGGCCCTCATTTCAATTTTTACGATCGACGAAGCGGATAGGCGACAGCCTTTTTGCGCGCAAGGACGCCGAATCTTGACTGGCATGCGCGGCGGATTAGGTCTCTCGGTTTTGGCTATCGCTTGGGTGCCACCAACTTGTGCCTCGGGGCACGGACCAAGGAGCCGGGTTGTGTCTGGTATTCTCGCTTAGCACGCGGGATAACCGGCTCCGAAACAGGGTCTGTGCAGCCTTGTCAAAGAGGAGCCTGTGGCTCAACTCTCCCGTGGCTTCTTCTGGATAACCAAGGCCTGATGAAAGACCTTTGAATAAGTATAACTTATTGATTTGACGCATAATGTGTCAACGAGACTCATTTGCCATTCGAGGGTAAAAAATTGCTATCGCCGCACCTGATAAGCGCTGTGTGCATCTAGGTGATAGGGGCTGTTCGCTTGAGTCGCTCTTGGGGGATCGACCGCACACTCTGTGTGTTCCTCAATGCGTTTGGCGGGCCTTGGGGCGGTGTGCTGTTTGAAGATCGGTCAAGGCGATTCATGAAAGTAGTTATTGTAGCATTACTTCGAAATAATAAATGGAGATTTGGGAGACGGATAAGAAGCCTTCTTGTTGTTTTTATGTGTGATTTTTCTGGTTATGTTTGAGTAAAAGTGTTTCCTAATCTGTTTAGATTTTTATGTCTGTATGATTGATAAGAATATATGATCAATTCGATGTATAAACGAGTGTTGTGCTAGCGGTTAAATTTGGTTAAATGACTGATTTGTTTCCAATAATAGAATATAAATACTATTAAGTCATTTGGCTGATGAACAAAAGTACTATGGTATCTCTAATCAAACTCTCAGTACGTTTACTTAGTCTAAGTTAGACGCCGTGGCCGCTTTGAGGAGAGTGGCTACGGGACGGCCGCTTTGAGGAGAGTTGGCCACCTATTTTTCTTTGGGAGGAATTTATGACCAAACTTACGATTTCACGTCGTGGTTTGATCAAGACCGGTGCATTCGTCGGTGCCGGCTTGGCCATGCCAACCATTTTTACTAGCAGAGCAAACGCGTTTACCAATGCGCCGATGGGCTCCACCGTGACACTTGGTTTTAACGTACCGCAAACCGGCCCTTATGCCGATGAAGGTGCCGATGAGCTTCTGGCGCAGAAGCTTGCCGTGGAGCATCTCAATGGCGAAGGCGACGGCGGTTGCCTCAATACCTTCACCTCCAAGGCATTGAAGGGCAATGGCATCTTGGGCAAGAAGGTTGAATTCGTCACCGGTGACACGCAGACAAAATCGGATGCGGCTCGCGCTTCTGCCCGTTCCATGATCGAAAAAGACGGTGCGATCATGATCAACGGCGGATCATCTTCGGGCGTGGCAGTTGCTGTTCAGGGGCTTTGTCAGGAAGCTGGCGTCATCTTTATGGCTGGCCTGACGCACTCCAACGATACCACCGGCAAAGACCGCAAAGCCAATGGCTTCCGCCACTTCTTCAACGCCTATATGTCGGCGGCGGCGCTGGCTCCGATTCTGGCCAAGGAACTTGGCACGGATCGCAATGCCTATCATCTGACTGCTGATTATACCTGGGGCTGGACCCAGCAGGAATCCATGCAGGCTGCCACCGAGGCCATGGGCTGGAAAACCGTCAATAACGTGTTGACGCCGCTGGCCACGACAGATTTCTCGTCCTACATCGCTCCGGTGATCAATGCTGGCGCAGATGTTCTGGTTCTCAACCACTATGGCGGCAACATGGTCAACTCTCTGACCAATGCGGTGCAGTTCGGCCTGCTCGACAAGATGGTCAATGGCAAGGACTTCAAGATCATCGTTCCGCTCTATTCTGAATTGATGGCCGCGGGTGCTGGCGACAACATCAAGGGCGTGCTCGGGTCGATGAACTATAACTGGCAGCTGCAGAATGAAGGCTCCAAGGCCTTTGTGAAATCCTTCGGCGAGAAATATGGCCGTCCGCCGTCCAACTCCGCTCAGACCTGCTACGCACAGGTTCTGCTTTATGCAGATGCTTGCGAACGTGCCGGTACCTTTAATCCGTGCGGTGTTGCTGAAGCGCTGGAAGGCTTCGAGTTTGACGGGCTGGGCAACGGCAAGACCATGTATCGCAAGGAAGACCACCAGTGCTTCAAGGATGTGCTGGTCGTGCGTGGTGCGCAGAACCCGACAACCGCTTATGACACGCTGGAAATTGTTGAAGTCACTCCGGTTGATCATGTCACATATCCGCCGAACCATCCGATGTTCGGGGGCGATGACGCATCGCTTGGCACCTGCAACGCCGGCGCATAATCAGAACGACCATTCTGGCCGTGCCACAAAATCGTGGTGCGGCCATCTTTTTGATTTGGACAGAACCGACGCAATTCATACGCACGGTTTATCGATGCAGGCTTCTCAATGGACGCAATTATTCTTCAGATTCTCAACGGTTTGGATAAAGGCAGTGCCTATGCTCTGATCGCTCTGGGACTGACACTCATCTTCGGCACGCTGGGCGTGGTTAACTTCGCTCATGGTGCCCTGTTTATGCTCGGCTCCTTTTGCGCCGTTACGCTGCAAAGACTGTTGTCGCTGTCTTTCACGGTCGTGGATCCGACAAAAAAAGACTTTCTGGGCAATCCGCTGAAGGTCGATACGCCTTATGTGGTGGACTGGTTTGGCGATGCGGCGGGCAATGCCATTATCAACTGGTCGGTGCCGCTGGCGATCCTGTTTGCGATACCCGTGATGCTATTTATCGGCTATGCGATGGAGCGCGGGCTGATCAAACATTTCTACAAGCGCCCGCACGCTGACCAGATTCTGGTGACCTTTGGCCTCGCCATCGTAATTCAAGAGATTGTCAAATATTTCTACGGGGCCAATCCGATTCCGACGCCTGCGCCTGCGGCGTTCAAGGGGTCGCTTGATTTTGGCGTCATGATCGGCTTTGCCGAGAATACGATTATTTATCCCTACTGGCGCCTGATCTACTTTGTGTTTTCCGCCGTGATCGTTAGCGCCGTGTTTGCCTTCTTGCGCTTTACGACATTCGGCATGGTTGTTCGTGCGGGTATGGCTGATCGCGAGACCGTTGGTCTGCTGGGCATCAATATCGACAAGCGCTTCACCATCATGTTTGGCATGGCGGCGGCTGTTGCCGGTCTTGCCGGTGTCATGTATGCGCCGATCAACTCGCCCAACTATCATATGGGCATGGACTTCCTGGTGCTGTCTTTTGTCGTGGTCGTTGTCGGCGGCATGGGCTCGCTGCCCGGTGCGGTGCTGGCCGGCTTCCTGCTCGGCATTCTGGAGAGCTTCGCTTCCATGAACGAAGTCAAGTCGCTGATACCCGGGATCGACCAGATCATCATTTATCTAGTTGCAATTATCATCCTTTTGACCCGCCCGCGCGGTCTTATGGGACGAAAAGGCGTGATGGAGGAATAAGCCATGCTGGGTTTGAGCAAGAAAGACACAACCTTTCTCCTCATCGTCATGTTTCTGACTTTGGCGACACCGATATTGCTGCAGCCATTTCCCGAAGGCTCGGGGCTGGCGCAGTTCAATGCCGGATATCCTGATCTCATGCAGAGATTTGCCATCTACGGCATCTTTGCAATCGGGTTCAATATTCTTTTTGGCCTGACGGGTTATCTGTCCTTCGGTCATGCGGCCTTTCTTGGTGTCGGATCTTATTCCGTCGTCTGGATGTATAAGCTTTTGAGCTACAATGTGCTGCCGGGACTGATCCTTGCGGTGATCATGTCAGCGCTGTTTGCCTTGTTGATCGGATATGTTTCCCTGCGCAGGTCGGGCATCTATTTCTCGATCCTGACATTGGCCATGGCTCAGATGTCTTTCAATCTGGCCTATTCGGTTCTTACGCCGCTCACCAACGGGGAAACCGGTCTTCAGGTCTATGGCGATGATCCTCAAGTCTTGATGGGGGAAGGTGGCCCGACGTCGCCGCACTTCTTTGGTATCGTCATGAACGAAGCCACAAAAGTGGACTTTGCAGGGTGGCAGTTTACCTTCAGCAATGGCTACTATTTCTGCGCCATCATTGCGATCATCGTCTTCTATATTTCCCTCAGAATCTTTCGGTCGCCCTTTGGTCTGATGCTGCGGGCGATCAAGACCAATCAGACGCGTATGAGCTATACCGGCCTTAATACGCGGCCCTATACGCTTGCTGCCTTCGTCATATCGGGCATGTATGCCGGTCTGGCCGGTGGTTTGCTGGCGGCGATGGATCCTCTGGCTGGTGCCGAGCGCATGCAATGGACCGCGTCTGGGGAAGTAGTGCTGATGACCATTCTGGGAGGGGCTGGAACCCTGATGGGACCAGTCCTTGGCGCGGGCTTCATCAAATATTTCGAGAATATTTTCTCAAAGATCAACGACAACGTTTTGCATGGCTGGTTCGCGGTTCTTCCTGATGGCCTTGAAGACACCATTGTCTTTTTGATGCACCCCTTCATCGGCAAGGGCTGGCATCTGACATTGGGCTTGTTGTTCATGCTGGTGGTTATTTTCCTTCCCGGTGGATTGATCGAAGGTGGGCAGAGACTGCGCAACTGGATCAAGCGCGATAAGGAGCCGAAAGGTCCGTCCAAAGACACCGAGCATCACCCCAAACCGAAGCCTCACGTGGCCTGATGGAGACAACAAACATGGGCATTCTTGAAGTCAAAGATGTCAATAAACGCTTTGGTGGCTTACAGGCGCTTGGCAATGTCAACCTGTCGGTGGCCGAAAACTCGGTTCACGCGATTATCGGTCCAAACGGAGCGGGCAAATCGACCTTGCTCAACTGTCTGATCGGCAAGTTGGAACCGGACACTGGGTCTGTCACCTTTCAGGGGCAGTCTGTGCTCGGGCGGACGCCGTATGAAATCAACCAGATGGGCATCAGTCGCGTTTTCCAGACACCGGAGATCTTTACCGATTTGACGGTGATGGAAAATATGCTGATACCCTGCTTTGCCAAGCGGGACGGCGCATTTCGCATGCATGCCTTTGAGACTATTTCAAACGAGAAAGAGGTCATTGAGCGAGCTGAGCATATGCTGGAAGAAGTCAATATGACGGAGAAACTGCATATGGTTGCCGGGTCTATGTCGCGTGGTGACAAACGCAGGCTGGAAATGGCCATGTGTCTGGTGCAGGCTCCCAAGCTTCTTCTGCTGGATGAACCGACCGCAGGCATGGCGCGAGCTGACACCAACAACACCATCGATCTGCTCAAGGAAATCCACGAAAAGCACGACATCACCATTGCGATCATCGAGCATGACATGCATGTGGTCTTTTCTCTTGCCGAGCGCATCACTGTGTTGGCTCAGGGCACGCCTCTGGTTGAAGACACACCGGAAAATATCAAGGGCCATCCGAAGGTGAAAGAAGCCTATCTTGGAGAAGCAGCATGAGCGATCTCGCTATTGAAGCAACCAAACGCCCCGCAGAAGACCGACCAGATTTCAGTAAACATGCCAATGTGGCCGCCACAGCTCCGGCCTTTTTGTCGGTGCATGATATTCACGCCTACTACGGTGAAAGCTATATCGTGCAGGGGGTCTCCTTCAATGTGCATGAAGGGGAAATTCTGGCGCTGTTGGGCCGGAACGGGGCGGGTAAGACATCGACCCTGCGCACCATCGCGCGACTCGATAATCCATCTCTCACCTATGGGGAAATCTGGCTGGATCATCAGCATTTGCACACCATGGCGAGCCATGAGGCAGCGAGGGCGGGCATGGTGCTGGTGCCGGAAGATCGGCGCATCATTCCCGGTCTGACGGTCGAGGAGAATATCCAGCTGGCACAGATCGTCGAGCCGGTCGGCTGGAGCATTGATCGTCTTTATGATCTGTTCCCGAGGCTTGGGGAGCGGCGCAATCAGGAAGGGGTGACGCTCTCGGGCGGTGAGCAGCAGATGCTGGCGATTGCCCGAGCCTTGGCACGGGACATCAAGGTGTTGCTGCTTGATGAACCCTATGAGGGGCTGGCACCTGTTATCGTGGACGAAATCGAGAAGACCCTCGAAATCATCAAGATGCAGGGCATTACCACGATTCTGGTGGAACAGAATGCGATTCGGGCACTGGAGCTGGCTGACCGGTCTGTCATTCTTGATACCGGGAGTGTCGTATTTGATGGCACTGCCAAGGAAGTGCTTGATAATAAAGAACTACGCGAGAATTATCTCGCTATCTGATGGCTGCACTCAGTGGTTTTATGCTGCCGCTTTTATGCTGCCGCTTTTATGCTCCCGGATATGCTTCAGGAGCAAAGCGGCAGCTGAAGACCTGTATCGGGCTGCCCTTTCTCTCCCAGTCACTTCCCACAGGCGAATATCTTTTTTGCAAGCATTCCATACGGCCCAATAGGCGCACATTACGTTCTTTAGCGCAGGAATGCAGGCGGGTCTCAAGCATGCTATTTGCGGTAAAAAGGGCGCGAAAGCGCCTTTTTCTGCAGCACAGGCTTGTGCTCCCAGATCAGATTTGATAGGCACCTCATCGAAACATGACTGGGTGCGTTTCTGGCGTTCCTCGGGCTTATTTTCCTTGAAAAATGTAGTAGGTCGGTTCTCGCGTGCAAAGGTCGCAGCCTTGTCTTGCGGTCATCCTCATCGGGATGCCATGATGTGACCTCTTTTCGGATGTCTGGTCCCCTTTTTCTTCTCGAATCTGTTCAATAGTAGTCCCATGATGAATTCGCAATCCAAGTCCGTGATCTGTCGCACAGAGTTGCCGACATCCCTGTCTGTGCTGGTTGAGCGCTTCAAGCAGGCGCCCTACAAGGGGGCGGCGATTGACATCTGGGTTTTCGACGGTCCTGAGCGGCGCAAGGCTGCCGAACGCGAGATTGCGCGGAGCGGGGCGGATGTGCATATCTATTCTGCCTTCAAACCGTTGCTCCATGCGCTGTTGGAAGAGATCAATCTGACCCATGTCGAGGATATGGTGATCCATTATCCGGTTATTGAAGGCGTATCTGATATCCGCTTTATGCTTGAGGCTTATCCGGTGCTGGATCTGTTTGATGACGGACAATGCCGCTTCGAGCCCATGCCGCAGCAGGATGAGAAACCCTATTACCAGCTTGATATGACCATGTCTTCGAGCCGCAAGGACAGTGTGCGCCTTTTCGCGCCAAACCGGAGCCGGACGGATCATGCTGGCATGGAGATTCTGGCCAATTGCGGCTGGGTACGGGTCGTTGGAGCTGAAGACGAAGGGCTTGATTGTGACGCACCGTTCGAAACAGATCTGGAACAGGCCTTTGAATGGGTGCTCAATAGCCTCAAGGCGCAAGAGTGGGGCAACAATAGTCCCTTGTTCGATCGGCTGGAAATGCGTCTGGAAGCGCCATTCTACGAGACCGAATTACCGCACTCCAAAGAGGTAATCAGTTCGGCAGAGCTGATGCATGAAGAACTCTATTTTGCAGCCCTTGAGACCCTCAAGGTGCAAAATGGGTACAAGGAAGACGACCGCACCTTCGCGCCGGGTCAGTTGGTCCCTTATCTGGTGCCGCGTGCCGACGAGACTGTTCTGGTTGAACTGGCGCTTGCGTCAGATCCCTATCTGGCGATTGATTGCGCTAGCGAAACCATGCCGATCCTTCACAGCCGCGTTGAAGGCTGGCGTGTACCAAAAGACGAAGATCCGCTTAAGAGTCTTGAGCATGTAGACCACTGGCTTTCGCCCGATACGGTCCGCGCCGGTCTTGAGGCTCTGGGCGGGGAGAAGCTGATCTCCTGCTCCCGTCGAGGCCGACCTGTATGGGGACGCTATCTGAAGGGAGAAGGACCAGGTCTGGTGATCAGTTCCGGGCAACATGCCAATGAGACGAGTGGACCAGTCGGCGCCTTGCGTGCGGCTGCGCGCTTGCGCGATGATGCCCATAACAATTTCGCCATTGCGCCTCTGATCAATCCGGACGGCTTTGCCCTCATGCGGGAATTCTGCAAGGATTTTCCCAATCATATGAATCATGCGGCGCGTTTTACTGCTGGCGGGAATGATCTTGAATATGTCGAGCGTGGCTATGAGAATGATATTCTGCACGAAGTCAAAGCGTTGACGGATGCCAAGCTGCATTTGAATTTGCATGGCTATCCTTCACACGAATTCGCGCGGCCTCTTTCTGGCTATGTGCCACGTGGGCAGGAAATCTGGACATTGCCCAAGGGCTTTATGCTGATCTTGCGCTATTTGCCCGGCTGGCAGGGGATTGGGGAAGCCATCTTGCAGACCATGATCAGTGTTTTGCAAGAATATGAGCCGATCATCGCCCTCAATCGCGCTCATCTCGCGCGGTTCAGCCAATATAGTTCTGATGATATGGGCTTTAGCATCACCAAGGATATCGCGCATTTTACGCAGGAATTTCCCGGTTCCCTGTTTCCGGTGACCATCATCACCGAAGCGCCGGATGAGACCGTCTATGGCGAGGATTTCCATATATTGCATGAAGCACAAATGCGCTGTGTCATTGCGGGGGCGCGTGTCTTGCGGGATCTGATCCGTTAGTGTGCCCGGTCCGGCATAAAAATTACAAAATGGCTGAATAATCTATCCCCTCTTGCGAGCACGCTAGCCGTGTCGCAAGGGAACGGGCTGTGCATCCCTGGAGACGCTCATTGCCGTGGGGCGTCTATGTCTTATCCCACAGCCTTTAAAAGCAAAATCGATCTTGAAGTGAAAAATAATTTCTAAAATTACAAATTTAAGAAATAAATATAAAATCTGAAACGTTTCACTTCCAACTTTCTATCTCATGTGTTAGGCAATGGCCAACCGGAGGTTAGGAGCCTTCTGTCTCTTTTGCGGCTTGAAATGCATGGTTGGCGGATACGCGGCTCTTTGTCCCTTACTGACATTTGATAGGTGCTCACTATGAAATATGGATATTTTGACGATCAGGCGCGTGAATATGTGATTACACGTCCTGATACGCCTGCGCCCTGGATCAACTATATTGGCTGTCAGAGCTATTTCGGTATTCTCTCCGCCACCGCTGGAGGCTATTCCTATTATCGCGATGCTCGTTTGCGCCGCCTGACGCGTGGGCGCTACAACAATGTGCCGACTGATTTCGGTGGCCGATATGTCTATGTACGCGACAACGAAACCGGCGACTGCTGGACGCCTTCCTGGATGCCGATGCAAACGGAGCTGGAGGACTATTCCTGCCGTCATGGCATGGGCTATTCTGTTATCTCTTCCAAAAAGGATGGCATTCGCACCGCAACCCGCTATTTCGTGCCGTTGGATGAAACGCTGGAAATCTGGCAAGTGACGGTCAGCAACGAGCGCCTTGTGCCTGCGGATGTCTCGCTCTTTTCCTCGGTGGAATTCTGTCTCTGGGATGCACTGGATGATCAGAGCAATTTCCAGCGCAACCTCTCCACCGGTCAGGTGGAAGTGGAAGAGGGGGTGATCTATCACAAGACGGAATATCGCGAGCGCCGCAACCATTTCGCCTTCTTTGCTTGCTCTGAGGAGATTGCCGGTTTCGATACCCAGCGCGAAGACTTTCTTGGTCCATGGCGCGGCTGGGACAAGCCGGTTGCCGTGATGGAAGGCAAATCACGGGATTCCATTGCCCATGGCTGGTCCCCGATGGGATCGCATCACGTGAAGCTGCGCCTTGAGCCAGGTGAGACCCGTCAGGTCGTGTTTGTGCTCGGCTATCATGAGAATGACAAGGATGACAAGTTCGATCCACCAAGCTCGCAGATCCTGAACAAGAAGACGGTTAAACCGATCATCGACAAATATTGCGATCTTGAGACTGTCGATGGGGCTTTTGATGCGCTAACCAAGCATTGGGATGCGCTGTTGGGTGTCTATCAGGTGTCTTCGCCTGATCAGCACACCAACCGTATGGTCAATATCTGGAACGCCTATCAATGTATGGCGACCTTCAACATGTCTCGCTCGGCTTCCTCGTTTGAGTCTGGCATCGGGCGCGGGCTTGGCTTCCGCGATTCCAATCAGGACTTGCTGGGCTTCGTACATATGGTGCCATCGCGAGCCCGGGAACGGATACTGGATATTGCTGCAACGCAGCTTTCCTCGGGCGGAGCCTATCACCAATATCAGCCGCTGACGAAGAAGGGCAACAATGATATCGGGGGCGACTTCAATGACGATCCGCATTGGCTGATCATCGGGGTGGCGGCCTATCTCAAGGAAACCGGCGACTTTTCCATTCTGGATGAACCGGTGATGTTTGATTGCCAGCCGGGCACGGAAGAGCCGCTCTATGAGCATCTCAAACGCTCGATCCAATATGCCGAGGATCGGATGGGCCCGCATGGCTTGCCTCTGATCGGGCGCGCCGACTGGAACGATTGCCTCAATCTCAACTGTTTCTCTGATACGCCGGGAGAAAGCTTCCAGACCACGACCAGCAAGGAAGGCACGGTGGCTGAATCCGTGTTTATCGCCGGATTGATGGTGCTGTCTGCCAAGGAACTGTCCGATATCGCCAAGGTCATCGGCAAGGATGGAGACGCGGCCTATTATGCTCGGATTTCTGCGGATATGGGCGCCACGATCAGCGAACATGGCTGGGATGGCGAATGGTTCCTCAGGGCCTATGATGATTTTGGCAACAAGCTGGGCACGCATGAACAGGCCGAAGGTAAGATCTTCATCGAGCCGCAGGGCTTCTGTGTTCTGGCTGGTGTCGGTGTGGAAGATGGCAAGGCTCGGCAGGCGTTGGATTCGGTTGCGAAACATCTGGCAACCCCGCATGGCGTCGTGCTGCAGCAGCCTGCCTATTCGCGCTACTATATCGAATATGGTGAAATCTCCACCTATCCGCCGGGCTACAAGGAAAATGCCGGCATCTTCTGCCACAACAACCCGTGGGTGGCCATTGCCGAAGCTGTGCTGGGCAATGGGGATGCGGCCTTTGACTATTATAGCCGGATCAGTCCATCTGTGCGGGAAGGTATTTCCGATGTGCATCGGTTGGAGCCCTACGTCTATGCGCAGATGATCGCTGGTCGTGATGCGCCGAGCCACGGGGAGGCCAAGAACTCTTGGCTGACTGGTACTGCTGCCTGGAACTATTACACCATTACGCAATGGATTTTGGGTATCCGTCCCGATTATGACGGCCTCAAGATCGCTCCGGTCATCCCTGAGCGCTGGGATGATTTCCGCGTGCAGCGCATGTTCCGTGGTGTCTCCTATGATATTTCCGTGGTGCGCAAAGGGTCGGGCAACGTTGTCTCTCTGAGCGTGGACGGTAAGCCGATTGCCGGTGATATCGTGCCCCCACCAGCAGATGGTGTGGCCAAAGTGACCGTTGAGGCGATCATCGGATAAAAGGTCTTTCTCGGGAACTGTTTTGCTCCGGTGCTAAAGAGAAAAAGCGCAGTCTGTTGTTGCAGGCTGCGCTTTCTTTTTATGCTTTGGGACTGATGGTCCGCGGTGTCTGATAAAGCTCTGGCGGGCTTAGAAGTCGTGGCAGAGTGAAGCTCGATCGCGTGGAATTGGGTGTCTTTTCATTCCGGGCGGCTTTTGATGAGAGAGTTTCCTGTTCCGGCTTCCGTTTGAATGATCAAGAATTTCAATCTGTTATCAGGCGTATAGACCAATGTTGTGTGGCCAATTTGGCTGTCTCATCCCAATGGCTGGTACAAAGCTGTTGCACTCTGGAGTATCTTCGTAATAATGTGAACGAACGGTCGGTTAATTAATGAAGGCCGGTAAGTAGTCTCATTGGGGGGAGTTTTGAATGTCGGAGGCATTCGTTTGCGATGCTGTGCGCACGCCTATCGGGCGCTATGGGGGCGCCTTGTCTTCCGTGCGGGCCGATGATCTGGCCGCCGTGCCGCTTCGGGCACTGCTGGAACGCAATCCGCAACTTGATTGGGAGCAGGTGGATGACGTGATCCTTGGCTGTGCCAATCAGGCTGGCGAGGATAATCGCAATGTTGCCCGCATGGCGGTTTTATTGTCCGGACTGCCGGTTGGAGTGCCGGGAACAACGGTCAATCGGCTCTGTGGGTCGGGTATGGATGCCATCGGGCTGGCTGCTCGCACCATACGCGCCGGAGATGGCGACATGTTGGTTGCTGGCGGCGTGGAAAGCATGAGCCGGGCGCCTTTTGTGGTGGCCAAGGCTGGCAATGCCTTTTCTCGCAATGCTGAAATGTATGACACGACGATTGGCTGGCGTTTCAAGAATGCAGTGCTTGATAAGGTGCACGGCACGCACAGCATGCCGGAAACGGCCGATAATGTGGCCGAGGACTATGATATTACGCGCGAAGATCAGGACCGCTTTGCCGCTGAAAGTCAGCGTCGCTGGGAAGAAGCCCAGAAGGCGGGGCGCTTTGCCGAGGAAATTGTTCCCGTCACCATTCCCCAACGCAAGGGAGACCCGCTTGTCGTTGATATTGATGAGCATCCGCGTCCGGGAACAAGCGTTGAAACGCTTGCCAAGCTGCGTGGGGTGAATGGACCTGATCTGACGGTGACAGCGGGCAACGCCTCGGGGGTCAATGATGGCGCTGCAGGGCTGATTGTTGCCTCTGAAGCTGCTGCCAAGACCAATGGCTTGACTCCGAAGGCTCGCATCGTAGCCATGGCAGCTGCCGGAGTGCCACCGCGTGTGATGGGCATCGGACCAGTTCCGGCAACCCGTCGGGTGCTGGAGAGGGCCGGTCTGACATTGGGCCAGATGGATGTTATCGAGCTCAATGAAGCCTTTGCAGCGCAGTCGCTTGCCGTTCTGCGAGACCTCGGGCTACCCGAGGATGCCTCATATATCAACGCCAATGGCGGCGCGATCGCCATGGGCCATCCGCTGGGGATGTCCGGGGCGCGGCTTGTGCTGCACGCCACCTACCAGCTTCAACGCACCGGTGGGCGCTATGCGCTCTGCACCATGTGCGTCGGGGTCGGGCAGGGCATCGCTCTCATTCTGGAACGCGTCTGAAGAGGAGGTCGGACATGTATGCACAGATGGTGAAGTCGGAAGGAATGAAGTCTCGGGACGAAATGACGCCTGAAGAACAGGCGTTTCAGGATCGGGTCGATCGGGGGGAAAAGATCGAGCCTAAGGAATGGATGCCCGAAGGGTATCGCAAAACACTGATCCGGCAGATCGGACAGCATGCCCATTCGGAGATTGTCGGACAGTTGCCCGAAGGCAACTGGATTACACGAGCGCCAACTCTTGAGCGTAAGGCCATTTTGTTGGCCAAGGTGCAGGATGAAGCCGGACACGGGCTGTATCTTTATTCAGCAGCGGAAACGCTGGGGGTCAGCCGCGATGAGCTTACAGAGAAGCTCCACTCTGGCGCCATGAAATATAGCTCGATTTTCAATTACCCCACCCTGACATGGGCGGATATGGGAGCTGTGGGCTGGCTGGTAGATGGCGCTGCCATCATGAATCAGGTGCCTCTGCAGCGCACATCCTATGGCCCTTACAGCCGGGCGATGATCCGGATCTGCAAGGAGGAGAGTTTCCACCAGCGACAAGGCTACGCCATCATGATGAAGATGGCAGAAGGCACTCCGGCGCAGAAGGAAATGGCGCAGGATGCGCTCAATCGCTTCTGGTATCCGTCGTTGATGATGTTTGGTCCGTCCGATGCCGAGTCGGTTCATTCTGCCCAATCCATTGCCTGGAAAATCAAGATCAATACTAACGACGAGCTGCGCCAGAAATTTGTCGATCAGACGGTGCCTCAGGCTGAATATCTGGGCCTTTCCATTCCCGATGACAATCTCAGATGGAACGAGGAGAAGGGCGGCTACGACTTCAGCGAGCCGAACTGGTCTGAGTTTTTCGAGGTCATCAAGGGCAACGGGCCGTGCAATCGCGAGAGGATGAATGCGCGGGTCAAGGCCTGGGATGATGGCGCATGGTTCCGCGAAGGACTGTACGCCCATGCAGAAAAGGCCGCGCATCGTCGGGCTGCGGCAACCACTGCCGCTGAGTGATAGCGGAAATTTTTGGGGGAGGAATTATAATGTCTAGAAAAGAATGGCCGCTTTGGGAAGTGTTTATCAGAGGGCAGCACGGGCTCAACCATCGCCATGTCGGCAGCCTGCACGCATCTGACGCCGAGATGGCAATCCATCATGCGCGTGATGTTTATACGCGCCGCAAGGAGGGCGTATCGATCTGGGTGGTGAAATCCAACGACATCACCGCATCTAGCCCGTCGGAGAAAGGGCCGCTGTTCGATCCGGCCGAGAGCAAGGCTTATCGCCATCCGACCTTCTTTGATATCCCTGATGAAGTGGGGCATATGTGATGAGTGTGGGAGCTATGGAAAAGGCTGCGACCGGGGCTATACTGAACCCGGTCGAGGACCGGTTTGTCAGCGATGATGCGCTGGCACCCGCCTTCTTTGAGTGGCTGTGTCGCATGGGGGATAGCGCTCTAGTGCTGGGGCACAGGGTGTCTGAATGGTGCGGGCATGCCCCCGCACTTGAAGAAGACATCGCTATGGCCAATACGGCGCTGGACCTGATTGGCCACACCCAGATGTGGCTGGGGCTTGCCGGCGAGGTTGAAGACAAGGGACGGGATGCGGATGCGCTGGCCTATCTGCGCGATGCGCTGCAATTCCGCAATCTATTGCTCTGTGAGCTGCCCAATGGCGACATGGGCGTGACGATCATGCGCCAGTTCCTGTTTGATGCTCGCCACTATGCCCTGTTGATGCGCCTTACCGGTTCGGTCAGTCCACGGGTTGCCGAGATTGCAGCCAAGGCTGTCAAGGAAGCCAGTTATCATCTGGAGCGCTCCTCGGATCTGGTTGTCCGGCTGGGGGATGGCACGGATGAGAGCCAACGCCGTATGCAGGCTGCCCTTGGTCAGCTCTGGCCTTATGTGGACGAGATGTTCGTTGCCGATGCGGTGGACGAAGCCGTGGCCAAGGCGGGCATAGCCCCAGACCCTTCGGATTTGAAAGCCGAATGGGAGGAAACTGTGCGCTCGGTGTTGGCTGAGGCCATGCTCGATATGCCGGGGCCAGCAGGCTTTGCCCAAACCGGTGGCGTCATTGGGCGTCATACGGAGCATCTGGGCTATATTCTGGCTGAAATGCAGTTTTTGCAGCGGGCCTATCCGGGCGCACGTTGGTAGAACCATGGTCACTCAGCAGAACCTATCCGCTTCCATAGTGCAGCCTTCTGTCGATATCGTCTGGGGCTGGCTGGCTGATGTGCCAGATCCGGAAATTCCGGTCGTTTCAGTCATCGAGTTAGGGATTGTGCGAGAGGTCCGCTATGAGGGCGAAACGCTTGTTGTTGCCGTCACACCGACCTATTCGGGCTGTCCGGCAACGGCTGTGATAGATCTCGCCATCGAAGAAAAGCTGCGTGAAAAGGGCATTGATCAACTGCGTCTTGAACGGCGTCTGTCACCCCCATGGACCAGCGACTGGATTGCTCGGGATGCGCGCGAGAAGCTGCGCGCCTTCGGGATTGCGCCGCCGATTGATGGCACTGCAGCCAGTGGTGTCATGGCCGCACGGGCGCGCCGCATGAGCGGCAAGAGCAATCTGGTGGTGGAATGCCCGCGCTGTGCTTCGACCAACACGGAACGTGTCAGCCAGTTCGGCTCCACCCCTTGCAAAGCCTCGTGGCGCTGTAAGGACTGTCTGGAACCCTTTGACTATTTCAAATGCATCTAAGCCTTGGAGGAGAGGCTTGCCATGTCACGATTTTCATCACTTGAAGTGACCGATGTGCGTCGCGAAACCCGCGATGCCGTGGTCCTGACGTTAAAACCCGACCCTGCAGATGCGGAGGCTTTCGCCTTTACGCAAGGGCAATATCTCACCTTTCGCCGGATGTTTGATCAGGAAGAGCTGAGGCGTTCCTATTCCATCTGCGCGGGCCTTGACGAGGGGTGCCTGAAGGTCGGGATCAAATGCGTTGAGGGGGGAGCCTTTTCCACCTGGGCCAATGAAGAGCTGAAGGTGGGCGACCATATAGACGCCATGCCACCGGCGGGTCGCTTCTTCACGCAGATTGATCCGGCAGCTGAGAAAACTTATCTCGCCTTTGCTGGAGGGTCGGGTATTACACCGGTGCTCTCGATCATCAAGACGGTCCTGGCTCGCGAACCGAAATCCAACGTCACGCTGGTGTATGCCAATCGGCAGGTGAGTTCGATCATGTTCCGCGAGGAACTGGAAGACCTCAAGAATATGTATCTGGGCCGGTTGTCCGTGATCCATATTCTCAAGAGTGAGGGGCAGGAAATCGATCTCTTCACCGGCCGCATTGATGACGAGAAACTGGACGCCCTGTTCAATCTCTGGATTGAGGCCGACAGTGTTGATACCGCCTTCATCTGCGGACCAGAGCCCATGATGCTGACCATTGCGGACAATCTGCGCAAGCATGGTATTTCTGATGAGCAGATCAAGTTCGAGCTTTTTGCCACGTCTCAGCCGGGCCGGGCTCGCAAGCAGGTCGTTTCCAAAGAAGCGTCGGTCACGCGCAATAGCTGCGCGGTCTCGGTGACCCTGGATGGCGCAACGCGCAGCTTCACGATGCCCAAGGATGGCAATTCGATTCTCGAAGCAGCGATTGCCAATAACATGGATGCTCCGTTTTCCTGCAAAGCCGGGGTTTGCTCCACCTGTCGGGCCCGTGTGCTGGAGGGCGAGGTCGAGATGGCTGTGAATCATGCTCTTGAGGACTATGAGGTGAAGGCTGGCTATGTGCTGTCGTGCCAATGTGCGCCGGTCTCGGACAAGGTGGTGTTGAGCTATGACGAGTGATGCAGGACTGATGCCGATTGATGAGTATCTCGCGCAAGGGGGAAAGCTCACCTCGCCGGAGAATGTATCCCCACGCTATCGTGCCGAGCTTTTGAAGCTGATGTCGTCCTTTGTTGACAGCGAATTGGCAGGCTCTGCCGGTTTTGCCAATGCCATCAATTGGGCTCCGGGTATAGCGCAACGGATAGCAGCCTGCCGGATCACTCTTGAGAAGGCGGCCAGCGCGGAAAAGGTGCTCGATCTCATGGAAGATTTCGGCACTGACAAGGCTCTTTATAATCGGGCCCATGATTGGGCGGCTCGCATGCCGCGTGACGCTGCCATTGACCCTTGCCGCCAAGGGGGCGACATGCGCCTTTCGGTTTTTCATGCGCCGCTTGTCAGTTGGACGGATGCCTGCGTCATGAACCTGCTGATGGGGCTGGCAACGGGCATCCAGCTTGGAGAGCTGGCTCAGGTTTCCTATAGCCCGCTCGCTGAAGCGATCCGGGAGATTGCCCCTGTTGAAGTGCGCCACAAGGAGATGGGGCGAGTCGCGCTGGAGGATATTTGCTCCAGGGCCGAAGGGCGGTCTGAAGCCGCAGCCTCAATTGATTATTGGTATCCACGCGTGGCGGCGACCTTCGGTGTGATTGGCTCGGAACGGTTCGAGCGGTTGCATCGGAAAGGGCTGCGACACAGCACTAACGAGGTGCTTCTCGACGCATGGCAGAAAGCTTCCAGGGGCGAGATTGCAGCGCTCGGGCTGAGCTAGGCTAATCCAAGTAGAAAGGAACAATCATGAAGGACGAGACCCTGTCTCCGCGCCGTCTGGAAAGTTATGTTGTCGGCGCCTGGCGCACGGGTGAAGGCGAGGGCGCGCCTGTTGCCAATGCCGCCACAGGCGTGGTGCATGCCTTGATAGGAACCAAGGGGCTTGATTTTCGTGCAGCTCTTGAATGGGGGCGTGCGGTGGGCGGGCCCGCTTTGCGGGCCATGACGATCCATCAACGCGCCCTGATGCTCAAGGCACTTGGCCTGAAGCTGATGGAGCTGAAGGAAGACTTCTATCAGGAGAGCTTTGCCACTGGGGCCACGCGCAGCGATGCCTGGCCCGATATCGAGGGCGGCATTGGAACCATGCTGACCTTTGCATCCAAGGCGCGGCGGGAATTTCCCAATGCACGGGTGCTGACGGAAGGGCCTGTCGAGACTTTAGCGCGGGATGCCTCCTTCATGGGGCAACATATTCTGACGCCGATGGAAGGTGTGGCCATTCACATCAACGCCTACAATTTTCCGGTTTGGGGCATGTTGGAGAAAATCGCTCCTTCGCTGATTGCGGGCATGCCTTGCCTCGTCAAACCAGCTAGCCAGACCGCCTATCTTACAGAATTGGTGGTGCGGCGCATGCTGGAAACCGGTCTGCTGCCCGACGGTGCCTTGCAGATTGTAACCGGTGATCCGGGTGATCTGCTGGATCATGTGACCGAGCAGGATGTGGTGACCTTCACCGGTTCGGCCACAACTGGTCAGATGCTTAGGAGCAAACCGGCCATCATTGCCAATTCCGTTCGTTTCACGATGGAGGCCGATAGTCTGAATGCATCTGTGCTTGGTGCGGATGCGGGCCCCGGGACGCCGGAATTTGATCTGTTCGTGCGTGAGGTGGCGCGTGAGATGACCGCCAAGGCGGGGCAGAAATGTACCGCCATTCGCCGCATCATGGTGCCTCGATCCCATGAAACCGCCTTCGTGGAGGCGCTCACGGCCAGGCTTGAGCAGGTGCCGATCGGGCTGCCGACAGACGCTTCCGTGCGTATGGGCGCGCTCGTTTCCCTCAAGGATCGAGAAACAGTTCGTGCGCGCACTTCCGAATTGATGACCGAAGCAGAGCTCGTGGTTGGTGATCCTGAAAGCTGCCTTTTGGTCTCGGGCGATGGGGAACAAGGCGCCTTCATGGCTCCGGTGCTGTTGCGCTCTGCCAATCCGCAGGAAGGGGAGGCGGTGCATGGCATCGAGGCCTTTGGGCCTGTGGCAACGCTGATGCCTTATGATGATCCGGAAGAGGCCATTGCTCTTTGTCGTAAGGGGCGAGGGTCGCTTGTCTCCTCTGTCTTCACGGATGATGGAGCACTGGCTGCCAAAATGGTGGCGGGGCTTGCGTCATTCCATGGACGCGTGATGATCGGCAATCGGGCTTCGGCCAAAAGCTCGACGGGCCATGGCTCTCCGCTTGCACCCTTGGTGCATGGTGGACCGGGCCGTGCCGGTGGCGGCGAGGAAATGGGGGGGATGCGTGGTGTGAAGCATTTCATGCAGCGCACCGCCATTCAGGGCGCTCCAGCGATGCTATCGGCCGTCACGGGACAGTGGGTTGATGGCGCACCGGTGCAACATGATGTGCATCCGTTTCGCAAGTCCCTTGCCGACCTTGAGATCGGGGATCAAATCGTCACGGACGCCCGCCCGGTTACGCAGGCTGATGTGGAGCATTTCGCCGAATTTACCGGTGACACCTTTTATGCGCACATGGATAGCGCTGCGGCCAAGGCAAATCCGTTCTTTGAGGATCGCGTCGCCCATGGATATCTCATCGCCTCTTTTGCGGCAGGTCTGTTCGTTGATCCCGAACCGGGGCCGGTGCTGGCCAACTATGGTGTCGATGCTATGCGCTTCATGATGCCGGTCTATTTTGGCGATAGCTTGCGGGTGCGCCTTACCTGCAAGGAGATCAATCCTCGCGAAAATGCCGAGCATGGTGAGGTGCGTTGGGACTGTCAGGTGGTCAATCAGAAGGGCGAGATCGTGGCGCACTATGACGTGTTGACCATGGTGGCCAAAAGCTGGCCCCTGTCCTTGTCTGATGCTGCGGAATAGTTGGCGGAAAGGGGCCTGAACCGGCATCGATGCCGGTTCAGGCCCCTAGATTGGCTTTTGCTGTTTTGAGCGCATTGAGGGGCTGAGCAACATCCAGTCTGCTTGCTGACGCTCTGGGCCGACTCTCGGGGCTATCTCTGGCTATATCAATGCTGTCTTGGGGAAGGCGGCGCCTAGCGGACGGCTTTCACCCCTTCCAGAATGAGCACAGTTGCCAAACGGGCATAGTCCTCGCGGGAAATGGGGCCATCTTCCTTGAACCACATATAGACCCAATTCATCATGCCGAACAAAGACATGGTGACAGGCATCAGCAGTGGGCGGTCGGGATCATCCAGAATCGGGTGGATCTCGCGTAGCGTGCTGGAGAAGCGTTTGACGACGCGGCGCTCCACCTTGACGATTTCGGCGCGCTGCTCGGCTGAGAGCGCCTGACTGGCGTTGAGCTGCACTTTGTGTTGATCGTCTGCGCCGCGATAGGCCTCTATGACCGTCCGGACCAGCTTTTCTAGTCGTTCTTCTGCAGGCAGGGATGGATCATCCGCGTCCGTCAGAGCTTGATCCAGCTCTTCGAGATGAGAATGCACGATCTCGAAAATCAGCGCATCCTTGGATGGATAATAGTGATAGAGCAGGGACTTGGACACGCCGGCGGCGGATGCGATCTGCGACATGGAGGCTTTTTCCATGCCTTGCGTTGCGAAGACTCGTGCCGCATCCAGCAGCAAACTATGTTGTTTTTCTTCGAAATCGTTTGCGCGTGTTCTGGCCATGGACAGAGTTCTCCAAAATGCTGAAGACGAAAGTAGGGGGCTATTATGCCCCCTATACACCAAATTTGCTATAGTTGACCATACGGTCGGTTAAATTTTTGGCCGATTGTCGACAACGCGCTTGGCCTTGCCTTCGGATCTGGCCAGTTCTTGTGGATCGCGTACATCGATCCTGACTGTTACACCAACTACGGATTTGATGTGGTGGGAAAGCTCCACTGCGGAGGCCTTGCGGGCGTCTTCGGAGACATGATCGGTAGAGGCTTCCACGTGAACAACCATGGTGTCCTTGTGATCCTTGCGCGACAATTCGATTTGGAAGTGCGGTGTGAGGCCATCGCATTTGAGGATCTGCTCTTCGATCTGGGTTGGAAACACATTGACCCCGCGCAGGATGATCATGTCATCAGAGCGACCGGTGATTTTTTCAATCCGGCGCATGGATCGTGCCGTTCCGGGCAACAGGCGGGTGAGGTCTCTGGTGCGATAGCGTACCATCGGCAATCCCTCTTTGGTCAGAGTGGTAAAGACCAACTCGCCCATTTCCCCGTCTGGCAGTACTTCACCGGTGGCTGGATCAATGATCTCGGGATAGAAGTGGTCTTCCCAGATATGCAAGCCGTCTTTCGTCTCCACGCATTCATTGGCAACACCGGGCCCCATCACTTCGGAGAGACCATAGATATCGACGGCATGCATGTTGAAGGCCTGTTCGATCTCTTCGCGCATGCTGTTGGTCCATGGCTCGGCACCAAAAATGCCGACCTTGAGCGAACTTTCTCGCGGGTCCAGTCCCTGACGGCGGAACTCATCGAGAATCGAGAGCATGTAGGATGGCGTGACCATGATGATTGATGGTTTGAAATCCTGAATGAGTGTCACTTGCCGCTCAGTCATGCCGCCGGAGATTGGCACAACGGTGCAGCCCAGTCGCTCTGCGCCATAGTGGGCGCCCAGACCGCCGGTAAAGAGTCCATAGCCATAGGCCACATGTACGATATCGCCGGGGCGCCCGCCGGAGGCGCGAATCGAACGGGCGACCAGATCGGCCCAAACGTCGATATCCTTGCGTGTATAGCCGACGACTGTGGGTTTGCCCGTGGTGCCGGATGAGCCATGAATTCGCACCAGCTTTTCGCGCGGAACAGCAAACATACCGAAGGGATAGGTGTCTCTTAGGTCCGTCTTCTGAGTGAACGGGAACTTGGACAGGTCCGCAAGGGTTTTGAGGTCAGAAGGATGAACCCCATGCTCATCAAAACGTTTGCGATAGAAGGGGGAATTCTCATAAGCGTGGGCCAGAGACCGACGCATACGGTGATATTGAAGAGCCGAAATCTCGTCGCGCGAGGCGACTTCGATCGGATCAAGAAGGTTTTTGGTTGGTGTCAGATCGTTCATTGTTTCCTCCCCAGGATCAGACGTCATCGCTCTTGGCGACGGTTTGGGACGACAGCAGTGTCCCTTTTACGGTGCGGGCATGGCCGCGAAATTCAGCAATGATGGTTCCGTCTTCACGCACCACCTGCACGTCATAAAGACCGGAACGGCCCGAGCGGGACCGCTCGCGGGCGGAGGCCGTCAGGCGGTCGCCACGGGTGCCCGGTGCAAGAAAAGTGATAGCGCAATTCTGCGCGACGGTGATTTGGTTGTATGTGTTGCAGGCAAAGGCAAAGGCGCTGTCTGCCAGGGTAAAGAGATAGCCGCCGTGCGCATTGCCGTGACCATTGGTCATGGCTTCGGTGAGCATCATAGACAGAACGGCCTCACCGGGCGCTACATGCTCCAGTTTCATGCCGAGCTTTTGGGAGGTGGAATCCCCGTCCCACATAGCCTGAGCGCAGGCTTCGGCCAGCTCTTGCGGGGGCATGGTTGTCATCTGGTCCATATCAGCACCCCCTGAAGTTGGCTGGGCGTTTTTCCAGAAAGGCTGCGACACCTTCAGAATAGTCGTCGGTCTGACCAGCAGTGCGCTGGCAGTCACGTTCCATATCTAGATGCGTGTCCAAGGGCTGATCGGAAGCGGCCTGGATGAGGCGTTTGCTCAGTCCCAGACCAACGGTAGGGCCAGCGGCAAGCTGCTCGGCCATGGCACTTGCTTCTTCCATCAGCGCTTCATCATCCACAGCCTTCCAGATCAGGCCCCAGTCGGCGGCTTGTTCCGCAGGAAGAGGAGTTGCCAGCATCGCCAGCGCCTTGGCTCTCGGTTCGCCCAGAATGCGGGTGAGAGACCAGCTTCCTCCGGCATCGGGAATAAGGCCAATCTTGGAAAAGGCCTGAATGAATTTTGCCGATTTCGCAGCCAGAACGATGTCACAGGCCAGAGCGATATTGGCTCCTGCACCTGCGGCAACGCCATTGACTGCGCAGAGCACGGGCTTTTCCAGCAAGCGGATCAGGCGCAGCGTTGGATTGTAAAATGTTTCAAGCGTTTGTCCGAGATCCGGTTTGGCTCCTCCCTTGCGAGGATCGCGGTCTCCCAGATCCTGCCCGGCGCAAAAGCCGCGTCCTGCTCCTGTTAGCAGAACGGCGCGGATATCCGCATCCGCAAGAGCGCGTTCCATTTGTGCCCGCAAGGCAAGATGCATCTCATCGTTGAATGAGTTCAGTTTGTCCGGTCTGTTGAGCGTGAGCCTGAGCACGCCATTCTTCAGATCCGACAGCACGGTCTCGGATATGTTCATTTGTTCTCCCCCAAGGTCCACTTTTGTAGAGCCAACGAAAGACTTGTTGCATAAACCGTCCGGACGGTCAATTATACGCTTGAATAAATCGTCCGGACGGTCAATTATATGCCGGATACTGAATGTGGGGGACCAATGACTAATTTTTATATTCGCCATCATGCGCTGCTGACTGATGCTGTCTCTGCGCTGAAATCGCGGGAATTCTGGACGCCGTTTCCGGAAATCCCCAGCGGCCGTTTCTATGGCGAGAGCGCTCGCGAAGATGGTCAGGCGGCCTTTGATAGACTAATTGGTCATCGGTTTGCGCTACCCGATCATCCGGAAACCGACAGGGTGGGCATGGAAGAATCTCCTTGGGGGCTGCCGCTCAAGATTAATTATCCCACAGCTGATGCATCGCAGCTGATTGAAGCTTCTGAGGCCGTTGCTGGTGAATGGGCCGAAGCCAGCCCGGAGGTGCGCGTCGGGGTTCTGCTAGAGGCTCTGGTGCGGCTTAATGCCATGAGTTTCCTGATGGGGCACGCGGTGATGCATACCACCGGGCAGGCATTTCCCATGGCCTTTCAGGCTGGTGGGCCGCATTCGCAGGATCGTGGACTGGAGGCGGTTGCCGCTGCGTGGGTTGAGATGAACGCGACCGTGCGCGAGGCGACATGGGAGAAGCCGCAAGGCAAGCTGGCCTCCATCATTCTGGAAAAACGCTGGAAACTGGTGCCGCGCGGACTGGCGTTAGCCATTGGCTGCAACACCTTCCCCACCTGGAATGGCTATCCGGGGATTTTTGCCAGTCTGGCTACGGGTAATACGGTCATTGTCAAGCCACATCCGGCGGCCATTCTGCCCCTTGCCCTTACCGTCAGAGTTTTACGCGAAGTGCTGGTGGAAGCCGAGCTACCGGCCGATGTGGTTCTGCTTGCTGCCGATGAGCCTGGACAGGAGATGACGCAAGAGCTCGTGGATAGCGGCGCCTTTTCCCTGATCGATTATACTGGTTCTTCGGTTTTTGGCGCTTGGCTACGCAAGCATGCAGGCAAGGCACAGGTCTATACCGAAGAGACCGGCGTTAACTCCATTACGATAACCGGATGCCGAGATTTCAAGGGCATGTGCAACAATATTGCCTTTTCGCTGTCGCTCTATTCGGGGCAGATGTGCACTTCGCCGCAGAATATCTATATCCCGTCCACTGGCATAGACAGTGATGAGGGGCCCAAGAGCTTTGATGACGTGGCCAAGGGTATCGCCTTCGCCGTCGATAGATTGCTGTCTGATGGGGAACGAGCTTCCGGGATATGCGGCACCATTGCCAACCCGGCGACCCTTGCGCGGGTGGCCGTGTCGCGTGGTATCGGACGTATTGTCCGCGATAGCGGCGAGACGGGGATTGGCCGCAGTGCAACGCCGCTGTTGTTGGCGCTTGACGGGGAAGAAGAGGGGGCGGAGCAGGAGGAGTGCTTCGGGCCGGTGTCATTCTTCATTCCATGTGAAAGCGCATCCGATGCTATCGCGCGTGCATCAAGCATTGCCCGACAGAAAGGGGCGATTACCGCTGCTCTGTATGCCACGGATCAGGATCTGATCACGGAGGCCGAGGATGCCTTCGCGCATGCTGGAGTCAATCTGTCGGTCAATCTGACGGGCAATATTTTTGTCAATCAATCGGCGGCTTTTTCCGACTTTCACGTTACTGGCGCCAATCCTTCGGGCAATGCCTGCCTGACGGATACTGCCTTTGTCGCGTCGCGTTTCCGGCGCGTCATGATCCGTTGGCCCAAGGTCGCTTAAGCGGCATTGAGCCAATTTCATCAACTGGATATCTAGGGAGGACTATCCATGAAACCTGTAATTACTACTGCCATGACTACACTTGTTGCGCTTGGCGTTATCAGCCTTGCCGCTCCGGCTTCTGCTGAAATTCGTCTGGGGGCGAGTGTCTCTGCAACGGGGCCTGCGGCCTTTTTGGGGGACCCGGAGGCCAAAACCATCGAAATGCTCGTGGAGCAGGTCAATGAGGCCGGTGGCATCAATGGTGAAAAGATCGAGCTATTCCTTTATGACGATGGTGGCGACCCCAACAAGGCTCGCACCTTTGCTACTCGTCTGGTGGAAGATGACGAAGTGGTTGCCATCATTGGTGGCTCAACGACGGGGACCACCATGTCGATTATTTCGGTGGCGGAAGACGAGGAAATTCCGTTCATCTCGTTGGCTGGTGCCATCCAGATCATTGATCCGGTGCGCGACTATGTGTTCAAAACGCCGCATACGGACAGAATGGCATGCGCCAAGATCTTTACGGATATGGCGGCGCGTGAGCTCACCAAAATCGGCATGATTTCCGGTACGGACGGGTTTGGCGCATCGATGCAGGCGCAGTGCCATGATATCGCTGCGGAGCACGGTATAGAGGTGATCGCGGATGAGACTTATGGGCCGCAGGATGCGGACATGACACCGCAGCTCACCAAGATTTCCAAGACCGAAGGCGTGCAGGCGATCCTCAACCCCGGCTTTGGTCAGGGGCCGGCGATCGTGACGCGCAACAAGGCGCAGCTTGGCATCAACTTGCCGCTTTATCAAAGCCATGGTGTGGCCTCTGACGGCTTTATCAAGCTGGCCGGTGCCGAGGCATCCGAGGGCGTCAGACTGCCGGGAACGGCCCTGTTGATCGCAGATATTCTGCCCGATGGAGACCCACAGAAGGATGTTGTTACGTCTTACAAGTCCGCTTTCGAGGGCAAGTATGAGCAGAAGGTGTCCACCTTTGGCGGCTACGCCAATGATGCCTTTTTGCTGATGACAAGTGCCATGGCCAAAGCAGGCTCTGATGCTGAAGCAATCCGCAATGCGCTTGAGGACACATCCGGTCTGGTGGGGACAACCGGCACCTACAGCTTCTCTGCCAATGACCATCTCGGTCTGGATCTCAGCGCCTTTCGCATGCTCGAAATCCGCGATGGTGGCTGGGCTCTTGCAGAATAAATGCGCATCGGGCGGGGCTGTTGCCCCGCCTCAATCGACTCGATCTTAAAGGGAGAGCCGCTCATGGATGCCTTGATGCAGTTTCTTTTGTCTGGAATGACCGTCGGCGCAGTTTATGCGCTCGTTGCTCTGGGCTTTACAATTATCTATAACGCTTCCGATGTGGTGAATTTCGCACAGGGCGAATTCGTCATGCTGGGCGGTATGACAACCGTTTTTGCCCATGCCGCAGGGTTGCCTCTGCCTCTGGCTGCGGTCATTGCCATTGCGCTCACCGCCCTTGTTGGCGTGGCGCTCAACAAGCTGGCGATTGAACCGGCCCGTGGTGCGCCGGTGGTCTCATTGATCATTATCACCATCGGGGCGTCGATTTTCATCCGGGGTGCCGCGCAGCTGGTTTTTGACAAACAGTTGCACCGCTTTCCCTCTTTCTCGGGCGATGAACCTATACGTTTGCTCGGGGCTGCGATTCTTCCGCAGAGCCTGTGGGTTGTCGGTGGGGCCTTTGCCGTCTTTTTCGGCCTCTGGGCCTTCTTTACCAAAACCCTGACAGGCAAGGCCGTGTTGGCAACAGCCAATAATAGACTGGCCGCACAGCTGGTCGGCATCAATACCGGTTGGGTGATGACGCTTTCCTTCTCTCTGTCCGCAGCCATTGGGGCGCTCGCTGGCGTTCTGGTCACTCCTATCACGCTGGTTGCCTATGACGTTGGGGTCGGGTTGGCGCTCAAGGGTTTTGCGGCTGCCATGCTGGGCGGCATGGGCAACCCGAAAGGGGCGCTTGTTGGCGGCATCCTTCTTGGTCTTCTGGAAGCGATGACAGCTGGCTATCTCAGTTCACAATATAAGGATGCGGTAGCCTTCATCGTCATTCTGGCTGTGTTGTTTGCCATGCCGCAGGGTTTGTTCGGCGCCAAGCACACCGAGAGGGTCTGATCCATGAAATCAAATCTGAAATGGATACAACTGGCGATCGTGTTTGTGCTGATCATCGCGTTGCCGGCATTTTTTCCCTCTGGATACTATTATCGGGTCGGAGCGCTGATCTTTGTCAACGCCCTCAGCGTCGTCGGCCTGGTGATCCTGATCGGTTATGCGGGCCAGATCAGCCTTGGCCATGCCGGATTTGCTGGCATAGGGGCCTATGCCTGCGCTCTGGGACCTGATTATGTCGGGTTACATCCAGCTTTCTCAGTCATTCTGGGTGCTGTTGTTTCTGCTGGTATGGCAGCGCTTATCGGCAAGCCGATCTTGCGTCTCAAAGGGTATTATCTCGCGGTTGCCACTTTGGGGTTCGGCATTCTGGTCTCCATGGTTTTGACCAATGAGCGCGCACTGACAGGCGGTCCGGATGGAACGGCTGTGGCGAAACTGGGGTTGAGAAGCTGGCTCAAGGATGCCGGTATCAAGCTTTCCAGCGGAGAATTCTGGTATCTGGTCTGTGGGGCCGTCTTGCTGATTGGGGTCTGGATTGCGCTCAATCTGTTCCATAGCGCGACAGGACGGGCCATGCGGGCGCTGCACGGCTCGGAAGTCGCCGCGCGTACTGTCGGTATCGATGTTGCGCAGGTAAAGCTGCAAGCCTTCGTGATTTCTGCTGTCTATGCGTCGGTGGCCGGGTCTCTTCTGGCCTTACAGAATAAGTTCATCACACCTGATGTTGCCGGCTTCATGCATTCCATCGAGATGGTGACCATGGCTGTTCTGGGAGGCGTCAACTCTGTTCTGGGGGCCACATTAGGGGCGGCGATACTTACATTGCTGCCACAGGTTCTCACGATATTCGCCGAATATGAGCAGTTGGTCATGGGGCTTGTGATGATCCTAGTGATGATCTTTCTGCCCAAAGGGCTGTTGCCTTCCATCGCTGCCCGGTTGAGAGGGAGGGGAGAATGACGCTTTTACAAATTGAAGGACTGGGGATCAGCTTCGGTGGCCTAAGGGCGGTCAATGATGTGGGCTTTTCTGCCAAGCCGGGCGAAGTTGTCTCGGTTATCGGGCCAAATGGCGCAGGCAAGACGACCCTCTTCAACATGATTTCCGGCGTCTATCTGCCCAACACGGGGCGGGTACTGCTCGATGGGCAGGATGTCACACGGTTTGAATCACACCGTCTGGCGCGCAAGGGACTGACGCGCACATTCCAGAATCTGCAGATTTTTCAGGATATGACTGTGCTCGAAAATGTCATTGTCGGCTTTCATCTGGCCGAGCGAGGTCATTTGTTGGCCGACATTCTCTCTTTGCCGAGCACAAAACGACGGGCACGGGAGGTGCGGACGAAAGCCATGGATCTGCTGAAGCGGGTACGTTTGGACAAGGCCGCCGACCAAGTGGCGGGCAATCTGTCCTACGGATCGCTCAAGCGGCTGGAAATCGTGCGCGCACTGGCTATGGAGCCACGGGTTTTGCTGCTTGATGAACCGGCGGCTGGCTGCAATGCGGTCGAGACCGAAGAGATCGATTCATTTATCGCGGAGCTTGCTGCCTCTGGCATCGCTATTCTGCTGGTCGAGCATGACATGAAGATGGTGATGCGGATTTCCAATCATATTGTCGTTCTGGATCACGGTGAGAAAATCGCCGAAGGCAGCCCGGAAGAGGTTTCGAAAAATCCCGAGGTGATTTCGGCCTATCTGGGCGCGGAGGCGGGGCAGGATACCCCGAGCGTGGAAAGGGAGGTTGCCAATGCTGACGGTTGAGAAACTGCATTCGGCCTATGGGCGCATCGAGGTGCTGCACGGGATCGATCTGCAGGTCAAGTCAGGTGAGATTGTGACCGTGGTGGGGGCCAATGGGGCAGGCAAGACAACGCTTCTCAAGTGCCTTTCCGGTACGCAACCTGTCACTTCGGGGCAGATCGATTTTCGTGGTGAGGTGATCACAGCAGTGCCTGCCTTCAAGCGACTGGAACGTGGACTAGCGCAGTCGCCGGAGGGGCGGCAAATATTCACCAATCTGTCGGTGGAGGAAAATCTGCGCCTTGGTGCCTTTCTTTTCAGCGATGATCGGGTGGATGCGGATATGCAGGATGCTTTCACCATGTTTCCGATCCTCAAGGAAAAGCGCAACCTGATGGCGGGCGGGCTTTCTGGAGGGCAGCAGCAGATGCTGGCCATTGCGCGGGCCCTGATGGGGCGTCCGCATTGCCTTTTGCTGGATGAACCGTCGATGGGGCTGGCGCCTTTGCTGGTCGCGCAAATATTTGAGGTGGTTGAAAGCCTGAAGGCGCGCGATGTGACGGTTTTGCTGGTGGAACAGAATGCCTTCGGAGCGCTCAAGATCGCCGATCGCGGCTATGTGATGGAAACGGGGCAGGTGACGATGAGCGGTCCTGCATCGGAGTTGATTGCAGATCCGCGCATTCGTGAAGCCTATTTGGGGATTTGATATGGACGCGAAAAATTCATCTGTTGTTCGCCTGCGCCGTGCGGGTGATATTGCCATCGTCACGGTTGACAATCCGCCGGTCAATGCGCTCTCGGTGGCTCTCCGCCAAGGATTGCTGGATGCTGTTGAGGATTGCGAGGCTGATGAGGCTGTGCGGGCGGTGGTGCTGCAGTGTGCGGGGCGAACCTTTATTGCCGGTGCAGATGTCCGTGAGTTCGGCAAGCCCCCTCAACCGCCCCACTTGCCTGATGTGGTTGCACGTATCGAAGGGGCTCGAAAGCCCTGGATTGCTGCGATCCACGGGACCGCTCTGGGGGGCGGGTTCGAGGTGGCCATGGGATGCCGCTTTCGTGTTGCTGCACCAGACGCCAAGGTCGGGCTGCCTGAGGTGACGTTGGGCATCGTGCCGGGGGCCTCTGGCACTGTGCGCACCGCGCGTCTTGCCGGGGTAGCCTCTGCGGTGGAACTTGTCACCAGCGGACGGCCATGGAAGGCAGACAAGGCACTGTCTGCAGGCCTTTTGGACGGCGTCGTCGCAGGGAATTTGGAAGACGAGGCGATAGCCTTTGCGCGAGCCGCCTTGGACCGCCCCTTGCCTGAAGTGGCTTCAGAGCGCCCTGTGGAGCCGATGCCAGAAGCTTTTTGGCAAGAGGCAAAGAAGGCCGTGGCCAAAGCTGGACATCAGGCCCCTGTGAAGGCGTTGGAATTGATCCGTCAGGGATCCGAGCTTCCCTTCTCGGATGCGATGGCGAAGGAGCGCGAAGCGTTTCTTACGTTGCGCCAGTCAGACGAGGCAGCAGCCTTGCGTCATGTGTTTTTTGCAGAAAGGGCAGCCGGTCGACCTGATGCCCTGCGCTTCGTTACGCCACGACAAGTGCATACTGTCGGGGTGATTGGGGGGGGGACCATGGGCGCGGGCATTGCGGCTGCCCTGAGACTGGCAGGCCTGCCCGTTGTGCTGATTGAGCGGGATCAAGCCGCTTTGGATCGCGGGATGGATACCCTGTCCACCTTGTTCGATGGAGCTGTTAAACGCGGCAAGCTGGATGCCAAAGGCAAAGCCGAGTGCATGGACGGCGTTACTGGCAGCGTGGACTATAGCGCTTTGGTGCCGTGCGATCTTGTCATTGAGGCTGTTTTTGAGGAAATCGGGGTGAAGCGCTCTGTCTTTGCGGAGCTTGTGCTTCACTGTCGGCCTGATGCCATTCTTGCGACCAATACCTCCTATCTCGATCCGCGCTCAATTGCTGAGGGCCTTCCCAATCCGGAGCGGTTCATCGGGCTGCATTTCTTCAGTCCGGCCCATATCATGAAGTTGCTGGAGATTGTGCCGGTGACTGAAACGGCTGAGGAGGTGCTGGCATCAGCCTTTGCGCTTGCGCGGCAGTTGGGCAAGATGCCGGTCAAGGCCGGTATTTGCGAAGGTTTCATCGGTAATCGCATTCTCAAGCGCTATCGGAGCGAAGCAGAGACGCTTCTGCTTGATGGTGTAGCCATTGCTGATATCGATCAAGCGATGCGGTCTTTCGGTTTCCGGATGGGGCCGTTCGAAGCGCAGGATCTGGGAGGGCTTGATATCGCCTTTCTACAGCGGGAAGGTGCGCGTGCCGCAGGCAAAGACGTGCCCGAAACGCTGGGAGACATTCTGGTCAAAGCGGGGCGCAAGGGGCAGAAGACCGGCGGCGGCTGGTATGACTACAACAAAGGAGACCGCACCCCGCGCCCTTCGGACGCAGTTGCCCAGTTGCTCAAGGGGAGAATGAAGGCTCAAAAGCCAATGCCTCTGGATGCAATCTCAAGCCATTTGATCACTGCGATGGCGAGAGAAGGGCAGGCTCTTCTGGAAGAAGGGATCGCCGGGCAACCATCGGACATCGATCTGGTCGAAATCCATGGATATGGGTTCCCGCGCTGGAAAGGGGGGCCGATGTTCTGGGCCGAACGGATGGGCCTAACAAATCTCGCAGGATAAGAAACAAGAGAAAAGCGCAGCCTGTCAGATGCAGGTTGCGCTTTCTTTTTGGGTCACGAATTTGGTCCTTGAGCAGATGGTCCGTCTGCTCTTATTCTGCGATGGCTGGTGCCGGTGCTCGTTTCATTTGATAGAGTTTGAGAAGTGGCTGACCCAAGGCTGCAATCAGAATGAGGCTGCCGCCTATGAAGGTTGCCTCACTAGGAACTTCTCCGAACAGCGCCCAGATGATCACCGGTGCGATGACAATCTTGATCTGCGCGATGAGGCTGACTTCCGGAGCGGAGATAAGGCGGGTGGCCATGGCATTCAGCATGCGGCCGACGGGGGCGGTAAACAGGCCCATGACCATCATGATCAGCACGCCATACATATCGAAGTCGCCCACCTTGATGAAGGGAACCGCAAACAGGCCAATGAACAGGCCGCCAGCGCCGACCACCAGTGAGCGGTTGAGCTGGCTGAATTTGCGCCAGACTACGAAATTCAACGATACGGCCAGCGATGCGGTGAGCGCGATCAGGTCGCCAGCCATACCGCCGGAAGCCAGAGAGCCTCGTACGATGATATACATGCCGGCCATGGAGAGGAGGATGGCAAAGAAGGTCTGCTTCTGCAGGCGCTCCTTAAGGAAAATCCAGCTGAAGATGGCTGAGAGAATGGGCGTTACGCTCATGATGAGCAGCACATTGGCGACGGTCGTCTTTTGCACAGCGAGGGTAAAGGCTGTTCCGCTGACGCCCATGATGGCGCCGGAGACAAACAGCATGAAGCCACCGGCCTTGATGACCGGAAGCAGATGGCCTTCCCGGATGCGGGTCAGCAGCGTCATCGAGATCAACGAGAAGACGCCGAACAGGAAAGACGGAGCAAAGCCATGCAGGCCGGATAGGCGAATAAAGACCGCATCCAAGCTCATGAGAGCGGCGGCGACCAGAAGATAGGTTAGACCTTTTTCGTGATGTGTCATTGATGATTAATCCTGACTTGTATTTTCAAGAATTTGAACATAATACTGGTTAGTATGATTTGCAAGCTCTGTTGGTGTTCTTATGAAAGTTGCCGAGAAAATCCGTTTGAAACAAAAAACCATCGTAGAGGCTGCCGAACGGCTGTTTCTGGCGAATGGCTATAGTGGTACCACCATGGATGCCGTGGCGTTGGAGGCGGGGGTCACCAAGCAGACGGTTTATCGCTACTTTCCCTCCAAAGTTTCGCTGTTTACTGCGCTTCTTGGTCGTTTCGATGAAGATGAAACAGAGTTCTTCTTCTCAAGCGAGGGAGATTTGGCTGAAGAATTACGCCTTTATGGGGTCGCATTCCTGACGCGTCATATGCGGTCTCGAAATCTGGCATTGTTTCGCTTGATGCTATCGGAAAGCAAGCATAGCAGCGAGCTTGGCGATTTGTTTCGTTTCCACGCACAGCCCTATTGGCTAGGCAAACTCACGCTTTTTCTAAGTCAGTATCTGCCTGAGCAAGAGGCTAAGGCCTATGCGCACATGTATAACGCCATGCTGCTTTCCAAGCGGACGCCGTTGCTGATGCGCAGGGAGGAGGGAATGACGGCTGAGCAGATTCGCAATCATGTGGACTTCAGCCTTCAGCTCTTTCTTCATGGCCTGCCGCTTGACCGATGACCATTCGCGATAGGGGTGTTGCCAATGAAGGGACAAGAGAGAGGGAGAGGGCCTTTCTCTTTCTGTACCACGCATATTATCTGTGACTTTCTTCCCGATTGGCGCGAAGGCCTGTGTGCGTCACAATAAAAGCACATAAACTCTACAACCTGTTTGTTGTTATTGGAGCGAAAACCGTTCTGAGGAGATGCTGTTGGCTCGCACTCGCTCGGTCTTTGCTCGCATTGCGGGGCTGGTTGTCTGTTTGATGCCTATTTCGCCCGTGTTTTCAATGAAGTGTCTATTTTGATTCAAGGAGCGCTTGATTATGTCCACACTCTCACTTTCCCGTCGCCGCTTTCTGGCTGGTGCTGCTGGCGCAGGCGCGCTGATTGCTTTGCATCCTTTTTCCGCCTTTGCAAAGGCGGGGCAGGCCCATTTGCGTCTGATGGAGACGACCGACATTCACGTCGCGATTTTTCCTTATGATTATTACGGTGACAAGCCAACGGATTCAGCCGGTCTTGCCCGTACGGCCGCGCTGATCAATGACATTCGTGCCGAAGCGTCCAATTCCATGTTGCTGGATAACGGAGATCTTATTCAGGGCAATCCGATGGGCGATTATGTTGCCTATGAACGCGGGTTTGAGGGGGATCAGCTGCATCCAATGATGGCGGCCATGAATACCCTTGGCTATGACATGGCTACCCTTGGTAACCATGAATTCAACTATGGCCTCGATTTCCTCAAGAAGGCACTCGCCGGGGCGAACTTCCCCTTCGTTTGTGCCAATATTGCCATGGGTGATACGCTCGGAGCTGATCCCACCAAGGACAAAACCCTGATCAAGCCATATGAAATTCTTGAAAAGACGATCAAGGATGGTGATGGCAATGAGCATACCATCAAGCTTGGGTTCATCGGCTTTGTACCGCCACAGATCATGACATGGGATATGGCCAATCTGGAAGGCAAGGTCATGACGCGCGATATCGTCAAGACAGCCGAAGCCTATGTGCCGCAAATGAAGGAAGAGGGCGCCGAACTGATCATTGCGTTGTGTCATTCGGGCATTGCCGGTGGTGGTTATTCCGAAGGGATGGAAAACGCTGCTCTCTATCTGGCCGGTGTGAAGGATGTCGACGTTGTCTTTACCGGCCATCATCACCGTGTCTTTCCTGGCAACTATGCCGACATCAAGGGCGTCGACAACGAGAAGGGCACCTTGATGGACAAACCGGCTGTTATGGCTGGCTTCTGGGGCTCGCATCTGGGGCTGATCGATCTGCTGCTTGAGAAGAATGAAAATGGCAAATGGGCCATCGCTTCGCATGTTTCCGAGGCCCGTCCTATCTACAAGCGCGAAAAACGGAAATATATTCCGCTGGTGGAAAGTGTGGCGTCGGTTCTGGCACCCGTCCAGAAAACCCATGAGGAAACCCTTGATTATATCCGTCGTCCGGTGGGGGAAGCTGCTTCGGCGCTTTATTCCTATTTCGCGCTGGTGGCTGATGATCCATCCGTGCAGATCGTCTCCAATGCGCAGCTCTGGTACACCGCGCAGATGCTGAAGGGCTCCGAGTTTGAAGGGTTACCGCTGCTTTCTGCTGCTGCTCCGTTCAAATGCGGCGGTCGTGGTGGGCCTGATTATTACACCGATGTGCCAGCCGGCCCGGTCGCCATCAAGAATGTGGCTGACCTCTATCTCTATCCCAACACCGCACGGGCGGTGAAAGTCACCGGACAGCAGGTCAAGGATTGGCTTGAGCGTTCCGCCGGGATCTTCAATCAGGTGGAAGCCGGTGGCAAGGATCAGACTCTGCTCAATCCAGACTTCCCATCCTACAATTTCGATGTGATCGACGGAGTGACCTACAAGATCGATATTTCCCAGCCGTCAAAATATTCTTCTGACGGAAAGGAAGAAATCAATCCCGATGCCAACCGTATCGTCGATCTGATGTATGACGGCAAACCGGTTGACCCTGAAGCCGAGTTCATTGTGGCAACCAACAACTATCGCGCTGCCGGTGGCGGCCACTTCCCGGGCTGTGATGGTTCCACCATCATTCTGACCGCGCCGGATACCAACCGCGATGTGATTGTGCGCTACATTGTCGAGAAGGGAACCGTGAACCCGACGGCAGATTCCAACTGGTCGCTGGCTCCTCTGGCTGACACGACGGTTCTGTTTGAAACAGGGCCGAAAGCGGCTGCTTTCGTCGAGGATGTAGAAGCGGTTTCCATCGAGGCAACCGGCGAGACCAGCGAAGCCGGCTTCGGGGTCTATCGCATCTCGCTGTAAATTGGCCTGTTCCATTGGAAATGAAAACACCCGCAAGTCTTTTAGCTTGCGGGTGTTTTTATGTCTCGTCTTCTGCGGATTTTAACTCAGGAATGTATCATAGTCGGAGACGAGCAGGTGGCGAGGTGCTTCGTCTTCTTCGATGGAGGAGAAGCGACCGATATCCATTTCGAACCAGTTGTCGGTCTTGTCGTCATTGACGGTAGAAACTTCGCCGATCAGCACATCGTCGCCTTCTCCCCAGAAGGAATGCCAGACGCCCGGCATCAGCGTGATGCTTTCACCCGGATCCAGCTTGAGGTGGCTGCCCGCCTTGAGGGTCTTCATACGGCCGTCAATGGGAACCACGACATCCTTTTCGCGATCGATTGTCCCTTCTTCATTCGGCGCCCAGAGTTCGAGCACCAGCTTGCCGCCGCCGCGGTTGATGATGTCTTCGGCCTTCAGATAATGGCGATGCATCGGGGAAAGCTGGTCTTTGCGGCTGATCATGATCTTTTCCGCATAGAGCATGCCTTTGCCGCGTTTGAGGTCTTCTGCAATGCCGTTGCGCACGGTGAACAGAAACAGGCCAAGTTCGTCGAACTTCCCAAGTCCGTAATCGGTGATATCCCATCCCATGGCGCGCTCGACATAGAGGCTATGGTCGGTGGCCTTCATCTCTTCGGGAGAGAGATAGGCAAAGGGTGGCAAAATGTAGCCGAAGGATCGAATGAAGCTGTCTGCCTCTTTCAGGATTTCATTGACATGGGAACGTTTCATCAAAGCTGCTCTCTGAATTCGCTGTTAGAAAATTGACTGCAACGCTGCAATTGAAGGTAGTATAGGACAAATCGAGAGAATTTTATATCGTTACAATAGCTAGGTTGGATAAATCTCTAACTGTTTGTAATTGGGAAAAAAATGGCATAGTCTTCATTCCTGATCAAAAAAGTTACGTATTAAATTCTGCCATTCAGGCTGAATAGCGCGTGCCGTTGAAGGGATTTCATGCAGCAAGGGTCAACCAAGCCGACGCAAAAGACGATTGCGCAAATCATGGGGCTGGCGGTTACAACCGTTTCTCGTGCCCTGAAGGGGGATCCCAAGATCGCCGAGGCAACGCGACAGCAGGTGGCCAAGGTTGCCGAGGAAATCGGCTATGTGCCAGACCGTGCGGCTCAGCGACTCAGAACCGGAAAGACGCGCGTCATCGGCCTGATGTTGAGCCCCCATGACGAGATTTTCGGGTTTGGCAACAGCATGATCGAGGGGCTGACCCGCTCTCTGGAGGGATCTGGCTATCATTTGATCATAACGCCCACATTTTCTGGTGGAGATGATATCGCTCCGATCAAATATGTGGTGCGGAACGGTTTGGCGGATGGGCTGGTGCTGACGCGGACGCGCAATTTCGATGAGCGCGTTCGCTATTTGCTTGAGAAGAAATTTCCCTTTGTTTCGCATGGGCGCACGGATTTCTCGCAGAAGCATAGTTTCATTGACTTCAACAATGAGGATTTTGCCTTTCAGGCTGCCAACAGATTGGCAGATCTTGGCTGTAACCGTCTTTCCATGATCCTGCCGCAGGAGGGCTTCACCTTCCACCAGCATCTGCGCTACGGTTTCATGCGGGCCGTGCGGCAGGCGGGTCTGGACTATGTCATTCCGGACACGGTTACACTGGATTCCAATCTTGAAGCCATCCGCTCATGGGCGGTGGAGCTGTTGTCTGATCGCAAGGAAGGCGATGTGTTCGGCTTCATTTGCCCCGGCGAGACCAGCTATCTGGCGCTGAATGCTGGGTTGCGCAATATCGGCCTCAAGCGGGGCGTGGACTATCAGGCTGTGGTTAAAACCAACAGCGCCATTCTGGAGCAGATCTCGCCGACACTTGATCGCGTGTATGAGGATATCGAGAATGCCGGTCTGCTGATGGGCAAAACGCTGCTATCCATATTGGACGGGAGCAGTGAGGGCGTTTCACAAATTGTACAGGAGCCGATCTTCAGTTTTCAGAATGTCTGAGCGAAGCAAGAGGCTGGGTTGAACCGGTTTATCAGGGAGGATTTGAACAGTGAGCAACGGGCCGAGAATCATATGCTGCGGAGAAGCGTTGATTGACATGATACCCACCAAGAGTGTGGAGGGAACGCTGACCTATGAGCCCTGCTCTGGAGGGGCTGTCTTCAACACTGCGATTGCCTTGGGGCGCTTGGGGGTGCCAGCTGAATTCCTGACTGGTCTATCGTCTGATCTGTTCGGAGAGCAAATCCGGGATTCTCTGGAGCAGAGCGGTGTCGGGGCAAGCCTGAGCGAAGTGAGCAAGCGGCCGACAACCTTGGCTTTTGTCAAGCTGGTTGATGGGCATGCGACCTATCATTTCTATGACGAGAATTCTGCCGGTCGAATGCTTTCAATCGAGAAAGTGGGGGCCGTGCCCGCATCCATCGACGCCCTGTTTTTTGGCGGTATCAGCCTTGCGGTCGAGCCTTGCGCTCGCACTTATCAGGCGATTGCCCTTAGGGAAGCGGAAGACCATGTGATCATGATGGACCCGAATGTCAGGCCGGGCTTTATCGAGGATGCGGATGTCTATCGCACGCGCATCTGCTCCATGATGGCGCATAGCGATATCGTGAAGCTTTCGGATGAAGACATTGCCTGGTTTTTCCCTGATCTTGATAATCTGGATGACCAGGTGGCCGAGGTCAAAAAACTCGGGCCGACGATCATCCTGATCACCAAAGGCGCGGAGGGTGCAACGGCTTATCTTGCTGATGGCCGTACCATATCTGCGCCATCCGAGCAGGTCAGTGTGGTTGATACCGTAGGGGCCGGTGACACCTTCAATGCCGGTATTCTGGCCAAACTGGATGAAATGGGCCTGTTGAGCAAAGAGGCTCTCAAGGGCGTTTCCGATGATCAGATCGGTGAGGCTATGGCTTTTGCTGCGCGGGTGGCGGCGGTTACCGTTTCCCGCAAAGGCGCCAATCCGCCTTGGGCGAAAGAAATCTAGGCAGCCTTCATGCGGCATTTTGGCCGCGGAAAGATCGTTAATCCTCATTCATAAGCATGCGGACCAATCTGCATGCTTTTCTTTTTTCAAGCGGCTTTTTTACAAATGCAGATTGGTTTGCCAATTGACAATAATCGTAAAAGTGTCAAATCGTATGATGTTTTTGTCAAAATTATCATACTTGAAACATAAAGTACGGTGCTGTATCTAAAAGGCGGGTGTTCGGTTCAGCAGGAAGCGTTGCTGTTTCTATTAAGGTGGAGGGGCATTTGACTGAGAAGAAAAAAAGGCGTCGAGGGGAAGCCCTCGAGCGAGCAATTCTGGATGCTGCATGGGAAGAAGTGCTGGTCTATGGATTTCAGCAATATACCGTGGAAGGTGTCGTGAAGCGCGCCAAGACAAGTCGGTCGGTTGTCTATCGTCGATGGTCCAACAAGGTGGAGCTGTTTGAAGCGGCTCTTTTGCACTATTTCCAGCAGAACAAACCCACTGTGCCCGACAGAGGGTCTCTACGCGATGATCTGATTGCGCTGTTGAACCAGGTTTGCGAAATGCGGGGCCATTTGATGATGGTTCTTACCTCTCAGCTGATGGAATATTACAGAGAGACATCTGTTAAGCCCATGGAACTGAGAGAGAAGATTGTTATTGCCAGCAATTCGGTTCTCGATGCGGTTCTGCTGAATGCCATTCAGCGTGGCGAAATCAGCGTGTTGCCGATTCCAGATCGCATCAAGCATTTGCCTTTCGATCTGATGCGCAGTGAGTTTTTCATGACCCTGCAACAGCCCAATCTCAATAGCATTATTGAGATTGTTGATTTGATCGTGTTGCCTGCGATCCATTTTCATCAGAAGCAATATGCTCATGTCAGCGGACAAGGGGCTGCCGCACAATAAGGGGGCGGGTCAAGCAGAAGGGTGCTCGATTCAGGGCATCCTCCTATTTCCTTCTGCAATCAACCCAGATCGGGCTCGTGTCGTTACGTGCTTGTCTAACTGACTGTGTTTTGGGCATGAATTTCATTTTGTTGGATAAAGTCCAATAATTAGTCAAAATAACATTGTTAAATGTACTAGTTCTGTTGACCTTTTTTCTGTAATCTCCCTTTCTATAATTGTTGTTAAAAGACTTGCCGACCTTCCATATGGTGCTAAGGCGTTATGGGACGGGTATTGTTTTTCCTATGTCTTTCAATGCGTCTTTGATCCAAAAAGCGTCCAGCGTTCTGGTGACGGCAAGGTTTGGTGGGCTTTTGCTGATCTGATTTTGAGTTCCCGTGGGGGGGACTGGAGATGGGGTGTTTCTCTTTTGCTTTGGCATTTTGTTCAAAGCATGGGGCGCACCCCATCGAGTTTGTGCCGACAGGCGCCTTAGGTCTTGATAAAAATACTATGCTTTAGCTGACTATCCGGTGTTATACCGGCAATTTTTCTTTGTTGCACAGATGGTTAACACCTTGTCAAAGAATTCGGTAGCAAACTTCGGCCCATGAATTTCTAGATAGCAGGGTCTTGGGAGGCTTTCGATGTTCGGGCTACGTAAAGAAAAGGCAGCTGAAGGGTCTTCGTTGAATGATCTCGTCGCCGCAGCAATGGACGGATCTCCGTCTGGTGTATTTATCAACTGTCTGGCGCCGGGACGCGAAGGCATCGTCTATGTCAACAAGGCTTTTCTGAAGGCGTCGGGATACCCATCCCTGCAATCGGTGCAAAGCCGCCCGGTCGCTGAGCTTCTGGCCAAGGAGCAGTATGGCGGTGTTCGCGTGGATGACTATGTCAAAAATGTTGAAGACACCATCCAGAAGTCCGGCAACTGGTCGGGCAAGATTATCTATAACAAATATGATGGTGGCAGTTTTGGCTCGCTGGTGGATATATCGGTTGCCGTGATCGATGACGTGCCATATGCCTGTGCAGTCTTGCAGGATGCGGTGAATAGCGAAGCAGCTTTTGCCAGAAACCGCAGCTTCCAAACGCTATCCAGCAGCTTTCAGGATAGTGTTGGCAGTGTTGCCCAGACCATTCAGGATGCCGCAGGTGACTTGCAGGCAACTGCACAGCAGATGATTGGCGGGGCGCAGCGCACCAGCAGTGAAACCTCGGCTTTGTTTGGCCTTACAAACCAGACGGTTGACAATATGCGCTCTGTGCAGGCTGCAACTGAAGAACTGTCCGCCTCGATTGAGGAAATTGGTCGGCAGGTGACGACCTCAACCGAAGTGGTGCATGAAGCATCCGGTCAGGCCGAGGCCACCACCAATGTTGTCAGCGAGCTGGCCACATCGGCGAGCCGCATTGGTGATGTCATCCGGCTTATTCAGGAAATCGCCGAGCAGACCAACCTGCTTGCTCTGAACGCCACTATTGAAGCTGCGCGTGCGGGCGAAGCCGGGCGCGGCTTTGCTGTTGTTGCTGCTGAAGTGAAGGATTTGGCCAACCAGACTGCCAAGGCAACTGAGGAAATTTCAGGACAGGTTTCCGGTATTCAAACCTCCACGAGCGAGACCGTTGCTGCGATTGAAAAAATCGCGGGCACGATTTCACATATCAACGAGATTTCCTCTTCTATCGCAACGGCTGTTGAGCAGCAGGCGTCGGCTGCCAAGGAGATTGCTGATAACGTGACACAGGCCTCTGGCGGTGCGGAGCAGATCAATGCTGCTCTGGGCAGCGTGGAAGAGGCTGCCAAGGAAACTGAAGTTGCGGCCAAGAGCGTCGCCGAACGGTCAGAGCATTTGTCCGGTCAGTCGAAAGAGTTGAGCGACCATGCCAGCACGTTTCTCGGGGCGCTGGATGAGACCTATCAGGCTCTCTAGTCAGTCTGGCTTTGGCTCAGATCAGTTCCAATGAAATAGAAAAGGGGCCGCGTTGGCCCCTTTGTTTTGTTTGATGAAATCGGCCTAAATGCCCGCGCCGGATTGGTTGTAACCGCCGGCGCCTTCGAGGAATTCTGCCACGAATGGCGAGGATGGCTTTTTGATCAGATTAGCCGGTGTATCGAACTGCTCGATCTTGCCGTCTGCCATGACGGCAATGCGGTCCGCCAGCTCAAACGCTTCTTCCTGATCGTGGGTAACCAGAATGGCACCGACGCCGACTTTCTGTTGCAGGCTGCGCAGGGAAAAACGTAGATCCTTGCGCACCCGCGTATCCAGTGCGCTGAAGGGTTCATCCAGGAGCAACAGCCTTGGCTCGATGGCGAGCGCCCGCGTGAGGGCCACCCGCTGACGCTGACCACCGGAAAGCTGGCTTGGGAAACGCTCTGCCAAATGGCCGATCTGGGCCATGTCGAGCAGTTCAACGACACGGCGGCTGATGTCCTTTGCCGAAGGGCGAGCGCTACGCTCGCGCATTTTGAGACCAAAGGCCACATTCTGGGCAACGCTCATATGTTCGAACAGGGCGTAGTTCTGAAACACCATGCCGAAGCGCCGCTCGCGAGCATCGAGGCCGGTAATGTCCTCTCCGTCAAAGGACAGTGTGCCCCCTTCGGCAAATTGTAGACCGGCAATGGTGCGCAGCAACGTGGTTTTGCCAGAGCCGGACGGCCCCAGAAGGGCGATGAACTCCCCCGGCTCAATATCAAGGCTAACCGCGTCAAGCACCAGATTAGCGCCGTAATATTTGCTGATATTCTGAATCTGTAGTGACATGATTGCTTTCCTAGGCATGCTCGTGCGGATGGCGCGCTTCGATGGTTGAGCGCAGAACAAGGGTGATGACGGCGATCACCGTCAGGACTGTTGCGGCAGCAAAAGCGCCAGTGGCGTTATAGTCGTTGTAAAGCAGCTGCACCTGTAGTGGCAGGGTCATGGTTTCACCCCGGATATTGCCGGACACGACGCTCACCGCGCCGAACTCTCCAATCACCCGGGCGTTGGCCAGAATGGCACCGTAAAGGAGAGCCCATTTGATTTTTGGCAGCGTGACATGGCGGAAGGTTTGCCAACCGGTAGCCCCAAGCGTCAAGGCGGCTTCTTCCTGATCCTGCCCGGAGATTTCCATCAGCGGGATCAGCTCGCGCGCCACGAAGGGGCAGGTGACGAACAGGGAGACCAGCACGATGCCGAAGAGGTTGAACATCAACTGGATATCCCAGCCATCCAGCCAACTACCAACAACGCCGGTGGCGCCATAGATCAGCAGGTAGCAGAGGCCGGCAACGATGGGCGAAATGGAGAAAGGCAGTTCGATGATAATCTGTAGCGCCCGTCTGCCGGGGAAGCGATAATGCACAATGGCCCAGGAAACCGCGATGCCGTAGATGAGGTTGATCGGCAGCACGATGAGCGCCGTGAGCACCGTCAGCCAAATGGCGTGCAGGGTATCCGGCGTCGTGATATTGGCACTGTAGACCTCAAACCCTTCCTGAAAGGCGCGGGCGAAGATTGCAATGACCGGTAACGCCATCACGAGGGCGGCGAACAGGAGTGCCACGACGATCAGTACTGCCCGTTTGCGCGCCTTCTGACGCAGCAGCGCCAGCACCTGAGGGTTGGTGATGGGCGGTGTGGAAGATGGAGCCGTCATGATCAGGAACTCCCTTTGTGTAAATGCCGGGTGGCGCGGGATTGAGCGATATTGGCAGCCACCAGAACGAAGAGGGCAATCAAGAGGATAGTTCCAGCAATGGCGCTGGCTGCCGGATAGTCATATTCTTCAAGCCGGATCATGATCAGCAGTGAGGCGATCTCGGTCTTGAAGGGCATGTTGCCAGCGATGAAAATCACCGCGCCGAACTCGCCGAGGGAGCGGGCAAAGGCCAGTGAGGCGCCAGTGATGAAGCTGGGCCAGACCTGCGGAAACACTATATGGCGAAAAACCTGCCAGTCGCGCGCACCAAGGGTTCGGGCCGCTTCTTCTGCGTCCGGTTTGAGGCTTTCGAGCACGGGTTGGACCGTGCGAACGCCAAAGGGCACCGAGGTGAACATCATGGCCAGCACAATGCCCCACCATGTGTAGGCCACCTTCAAACCGACCGCAGAAAGCAGAGTACCCATCCAGCCATTCTTGTCATAAAGGGCGACCAGCGCGATGCCTGCAACAGCCGTTGGCAAGGCAAAGGGCAGATCCACCAGCGCGTCGAGCAGACGTTTGCCGGGGAACTTGTAGCGCACCAGCACATAGGCGAGCAGCAAGCCAAAGACTGCGTTAAAGAGCGTCGCGAAAGCGGCTGCGCTGATCGTTACGCGGAAAGAGGCCAAGGTGCGTTCGGAGGAGATGATACGCCAATAGTCCGCAAGGCCCAACTGGCTCATTTGCCAGAAGAGACCACTGAGCGGCAGCAGGATGATCAGGCAAACAAACAGCAGACTTGTGCCCAGCGTCAGTGAGAAGCCGGGCATGACATGCCGTTTGAGCCGAAAAGGACTGAGAAAGGTGCGGGGAGGCGCTGCATCTAGGTGTGTCATCTCACTGGCCTGTCTTGAGGGGAAGCAACAACAGCGGCCCGAAGCGTGGGGTGCCTCGAGCCGCGTTTGTCATTCTTTGGGCGGGATCAATTACCGGTGAAGACCTGATCAAGCACACCGCCTTCGGCGAAGTGGGTCTTGTTGGCCTTGTCCCAGCTGCCGAACACGTCTTCTACGCGGATCAGACGGACCTCGGGGAAGTTCTCGGCATATTTCGCCTTGACGGTTTCGTTGTGAACGCGGTTGTTGAAGGAGGCAATGATCTCCTGTGCTTCTTCGCTGTAGAGGTAGTCCAGATAGGCTTTGGAGACGTCAACGCTGCCACGCTTTTCGGCTACCTTCTTTACGAGCGCCACAGGGAATTCGGCCAGAAGCGAGATGGACGGCACAACGCGCTGATATTCATCTTCGCCATATTTGGCGCGGATATTTTCCACTTCGGCTTCGAAGGTGATCAGCACATCGCCGATTTCTCGTTCAACGAAGCTGGTGGTAGCGCCACGACCGCCGGTATCAAATACGGCAACATTGCTGAGCAGCTTGCCGACAAATTCGCGAGCCTTGGCATCATCGCCACCATTCTGCTCAAGAGCATAGGCATAGGCTGCCAGATAGGTGTAACGGGCGTTGCCGGATGTTTTCGGGTTCGGGAAGACCAGCTTTACGTCATCGCGCACCAGATCGCTCCAGTCCTTGATGCCCTTCGGGTTGCCTTCACGCACAAGGAAGGCAGGGAGGGAAAAGTAGGGGCTGGCGTTGTTTGGCAGATCTTGCTGCCAGCTTTTGGAAACAAAGCCGCCACGGTCTGCCAAAACCTGCACATCGAGCACCTGGTTGAAGGTTACGATATCGGCCTTGAGACCCTGCATGATGGCGCGGGCCTGTTTGGAGGAGCCAGCGTGGGACTGTTTGATATCAATGTCCTGACCGGTTTTATCTTTCCAGTAGGCCTGGAATTTGGGGTTGATCGCAGCATAGAGCTCACGCGCAATGTCGTAGGAGACGTTGAGGATCTCTTTGGGAGCGTTGTCGCTTGCGGACGCGGGGGCCGTAAAGAGGAAAGCGGCGCCAACAGCGGCTAGGAGTGTTTTTCTCATGAGGTCTTGTGCCCTTCAAATTGTGGTGTTCGTTGGTAGCCAAAATAGGGTGAAGAGCGCTTTTCTCTCAAGATATCGTTGTCTGTTGTTGGTCTCGGAATTAAAAAATTTTACGCACTATGGCGCTAAATGCGCAAAGTCTTTGTTTTCCTATTTTCATTGCAGTCCAATATGGGGAATTATTTTCGTCTGTGTGGGTATGCGGTCTCTCTGCGCGCGCCATCTTGGGTCGTGTTCTTGTCACTCGTTTCGCGCGCTGGCCTGATCAATGTGCGAAATTTCATGGGCAAAGGCATGCGCTGCTGTGATAGACAGGAAAGCGAATGCTGCTTCTTTCTTTCCTTCTATGGTTTGCCGGGTGAAATCATGACCGATCCGCGATCTCTTTCTGACTCAGACCTGATGTCCCAAGCCGGTAGTGGCGCGAGGGGAATCGCTGTTGGTGATCTCAAACGACAGTTTGCAAGCGGTGAATGCGACTATTATTCCCATCGGGATCTGGAAACAGCGGTGGTTCCAAAAGAGAATGCCTATATCTCCATCGCTACGCCAGTAGGAAAGCTCATGCTTCAAAGAGACGCGCGGGGGACGGCAGCCATGTCCCGCATGGGGGCGAAGTGGGCCCCTTTTGGTGAGCCCTATCCGCATCATTTTGGGGCGCTGAGTGACAATCGGCATGATGATACGCGCGCGCTCAATGCCTGGCTTATCTATCTTAGACAGAATGAACTGATGGGGCGTTTGCCTGCGGGCAATTACCGCACCACAGACACGCTTGATCTGTCTGGTGGCGCCTTGCAGACGCGCTGGGGCTTTGCTGGGGATGGCAAGCGGGTGACACGCATCCGGCCCGATTTTTCCGATGCATCCAGAAGCGTTATGGCCTTGCTGCAGAATAAGGCCAGTGTGCAATTTTCCGGCTTTTCCATTCAGCCGCATGATAATCAGCCTGATGATGCAATTAGTCCGGTGGGCATGCATTTTGGCCGATTGGGAAACAGCTTCTTGACCGATGTTGGCTTTTACCGGCTCAACAACAGCATTTTGCGCACAGCGCGTCTGGCCAATGTGCGTGTGCAGGATCTGGAAAGCTGGAGTTGTGGGGTCGATTTCAAATTCAAGGATACGTCTGGCATCCTCTTCACCCTGTCGGGAACCACGCTCACCGCAGATGCCGACATATTTGCCCCTGAAGATGTCGGAAAGCACTTTGTTCTAAATAGCGCAGGCTATTTGGGGCGTCGTGGTGTTTTTAAAGCGCAACGACGGCAGCGGGTTCTGGCAAAATATGCAATCGCAGAATTTGTCGATGCGCGGCGCGTGCGTGTTTCTGCCGACTTTTTGCAGGATGCGAAGAATGTCTCAGGTTTTTTCGCCGCGCCACGCATCGCATCCGGACGGGGTAAGACGCTTGTTGCCGATCGTGCCTGCTTTTCTTCCGCCCATGTAGGGCTGCGCATCTGGGTGGCCAATCCTGCGGCTGCGGACAAAGTGGAGATCGTTACGATCAGATCCGTGCGCGATCCATACAGGATCGAAATTGATCGCGCCATTGCGGGGGAGATTGTTGATCAGGAATTCTCGGTCTGTGTTGTCGATATCAGTGATCCGGACATGCGGGTAGGGGGGAACGACTATCTGTTCCGCAATGCGCATATCGAGCATTATGCGGGCGTTGCTGTCGGGGTGCATCGGCACACGCTCGGGCGCTTTTCCGAATGCAAGTTGCATGGCGAAGTTTATAGCAATGAAGGCGTCAGCATCGCCCATATGTGGCATTCGGTTTCGGGCGGCCAGTGGGAGAGCTCCGGCTTTATGGATCGTTCCCCGGTGGGGGAGGCGCAACTGCGCTTTTTTGATCAAAGAGGGCAGGATTGGTATTTTGACCGGCTGATCTCGACCTATATTCTCAACCAGACTGTTTTCAAGTTGGGAACGTTCACAACAGCCGGAGGCGTACTGGGGCATGTAACCGCCGGGTCGGCCTATTTCCGATCCAATTACAAAAAGGCAAATCTGCTTGCTGATCTGGTGCAGGATGCCAATGATCCGTCACGTCTGGATTTTATGGGGACGATTACGACACAGCAAGGGGAAGAAGACCCTGCAGCAACATTGCCCGATAAGGTGCAATTCGGCCTTGGTGGGGAGCTGTTCAGCTACCAGGAAGGGGCTTTTGTCCCATCCTTCTCCGATGAAAGCGGCCATACGGTTGCAATTTCTGATAAGGAGATCCATTGGCGCAAGGTGGGTGATCAGGTGACGGTGTATTTCAATTTCACCAACGATATCAATCTGTCCAGTCTGGAGGCCGCAGACACCTTGCGGATCAATTTGCCCTTTCCCGTTGCCGTGCACGCCTTTGCGCAAGCTCTTTTCACGGATGGTCCTGTGGGAGCCTTCATCATGTGGGCGTGGATGGGGAAGAATTATGCAGTCTTCAAAGACCCGTCTGACGCCAGCACCATGTCCGTTTCCGACTTCTCGTCCGGTACAGTTGATCTGGTTGGTTGCACCTTGACTTACACCACCAACAATTAGTGTCATTGGTATAGCGCGCGGCTGTCGCTGGCTTTGAAATCCAAGTGGCGGTAGAATTGGGATAATGCCCCTGCTTTTTGCGAAACCAGCCAGACGCAGATCTCTGGCGATTTTCCAGCACAATCCCTGACACACATCCTCAGAAACGGCTGCGATTGCTATCGACTTTCCTGTGTCTAGTACGTAGGTTATTGTCTCTATAGCGGCCTTTCTTGACCATTCTTCATTCCACAGAGGGTGTCTATAGGCCTTGATGAGAACTAGAGCTGCGCCTTCAAGTTGTTCGGAACCAAGGCGAATAAATCGAACTGCCTTATGGTGTCTCTATAGGGTGGATCAGAATCTGCAAGGGTGCGCGAAATCCCAGACGTGTTTCCCGGGCATGCCGAAGCATCTATGCGTTATCGTTCGATTATTTTGTATAAGGCTATCAACTGAGCCCAACTGGAGAAGAACCATGTCTCAACCAACCACTCTTGGTATCGATCACTTGGGTCTGAGTGTAAAGGATCTTGATGCCAGCAAGGCTTTTTTTGAAAAGGCGCTAGGATGGACCCAGTTTGGCGGCAGTCCGGATTATCCGTCTGTTTATATGACCGACGGCTCCTCTAAAATTACGCTATGGCAGTGCAAAAGCGATGTGCTCAACGAATTTGACCGGCACAAGAATGTTGGTCTTCACCATCTTGCTTTGAAGGTTCCAACGGCTGACGCATTGCGCGCCGTTTTTGAAACTGTACGCTCTTGGCCAGGCGTAAAAATCGAATTTGCTCCGGAGTTTTCCGGAAACGGGCCAAAGGAACATTTCATGATTTATGAGCCCGGCGGAACGCGGCTTGAAGTGAGCTTTGACCCACGCTGATTGTTCAAAGACCATTGGCGCATTTTGTAGACGCAGTGATGCTTTTTGCCGAACAGGGGCACATTTGCATGATACGCGGTCATATCTATTCCGCTTTCATATGCTTCGTAAATGCATCACTATCGAGCACAAACAAACTAGATTCGGAAGATGATTTTGATCGAAGAAATGTCCATTCCCTCTCTGATAGCCAGCGAGATCGGCTGTCAGGTAAAACAGGTCATCGCGGCAGTCGAACTCATAGACAATGGCGACACCATTCCATTCATAGCCCGCTACCGCAAGGAAGTGACTGGCGGACTGGACGACATCCAGCTGCGCAAACTCGATGAGCGGCTCATTTACCTTCGCGATTTCTCCAAACGGCGCGAAGCGGTCAAAAAAGCGATCGAGGCTCAAGGCAAGCTCACCGATGACATTCTGGACCGTCTCGGCAAGGCGACGACAAAGGCCGAGCTTGAAGACATTCATGCGCCCTTCCGCGTCAAGACGAAGACCCGAGCACAAAAAGCGATTGATAAGGGCCTGCTGCCGCTCGCGGACGCTATTCTGGCTGAGCCTCAGAGGGCGGTGGAAGAGTTGGCAGAGCCGTTTGTTGGCGAGGAAGTCGCCGACGTCAAAGTCGCTCTGGATGGTGTACGGGACATCCTGTCGGAAAGATTCTCCCTTCATCCTGATACGGCTGCAAAAATCCGCCCTGTTGTGAAGCGATCCGCCCGGCTAAAGGCCCGTGTCGTTTCCGGTAAGGAAGAGGAAGGGCGCAAATTCGCGGACTATTTCGATCATACGGAAAGCTGGGCGAAGGCTCCCGGCCACAGGGTTCTGGCCATGTTGCGCGGTCAGGACGCAGAGGTGCTGTCCATTGATATCGAATGCGATGACGAGGCGGTTGCCTTTTCCAAGTCGGCCATAGCCAACGATAATGACGTGCCACAGGGCAACGCCTTCCTCGACAAGGTCATCGACTGGACATGGAAGGTCAAGTTTACGACGCGCCTTACTCTGGAAATGACGTCCGAGATGCGCGAGCGGGCCGAGAAAGAGGCCATCGACGTCTTTGTTACCAATCTGAAGGCTCTTTTGATGGCGGCCCCAGCGGGCATGAAGACCACAATGGGGCTGGACCCCGGCATCCGCACCGGCGTGAAGGTGGCAGTTGTGGATGCTACGGGCAAGCTTCTGGCGACGAGCACTGTCTATCCTTATGCGCCACGCAATGACAAGCGCGGCACATTGGCCGAGCTTGGTGCGCTCATCAAGAGATTTGGCGTGGAGCTGATCGCTATCGGCAATGGCACGGCCTCTCGTGAGACCGACGCGCTGGTGGCAGAGTTATTATCTGACATGGATGGCAAGAAGCCGACGAAGGTCGTTGTCAGCGAGGCTGGAGCATCGGTCTATTCTGCTTCTGAATTTGCTTCTCGCGAGTTTCCCGAGCTGGATGTATCGTTGCGTGGAGCCGTGTCCATTGCACGCCGTTTGCAGGATCCGCTTGCCGAATTGGTGAAGATCGATCCCAAGGCCATCGGTGTTGGGCAATATCAGCATGATGTTGACCAAACGCGGCTGGCAAGGGCGCTGGCTGCTGCCGTAGAAGATGTGGTGAATGCGGTCGGTGTTGACGTCAACACCGCGTCGCCAGCACTATTGTCTTATGTCGCAGGCGTGGGGCCATCTCTTGCCGACGCCATTGTCAGCCATCGCGACAATAACGGCATCTTCACAAAACGGGCCGAATTGAAATCGGTGCCGCGGCTTGGCGCTCGCACCTTCTCCCAATGCGCCGGTTTTCTGCGCGTGAATGGAGGATCCGAGCCGCTTGATGCATCAGCCGTCCACCCGGAAGCCTACAAGGTCGCAAAGCGCATTGTCGCGGACTGCGGTCGGGATCTCAGGGACATCATGGGCGATGCCAATAGCCTTCAAAATGTCGATCCAGGCAAATTTGTAACCGGAGACTTCGGGCTTCCTACCATTCGGGATATCATCGATGAGCTCAAGAAGCCCGGCCGCGACCCACGCCCGCAGTTCAAGACAGCCACCTTCAAGGAAGGGATCAACGAGATTTCCGACCTACTTCCCGGCATGCGGCTGGAAGGCACGGTGACGAATGTTGCAGCCTTTGGTGCCTTCGTTGATATAGGCGTTCATCAGGATGGGTTGGTCCATATTTCTCAGCTATCGGACAGCTTTGTCACCGACCCTTCGAAAGTCGTCAAGGCGGGGCAAGTCGTCAAAGTGGTGGTTACCTCCGTTGACGAGAAGGCCAAGCGCATTGGCCTGTCCATGAAGTCGGCACCCGACATCGGCGAACCGGTGCGGGGAAGAAAGCCTGCGCCCAAGTCTCGCGATAAAAAGCCAGACAACAGGCGGAACAAAGGCGAGAGCATGGGGCAATTGGGAGAGGCTCTCTCAAAGGCTTTTCGTAAATAGAGATGGGTCAGTTTTCTGATGGCGTCTCGCCCAGATAAAGCCAGATAAGGGGATGGGCTCTAAAAGCCCCTCCTGCCTGTTCTTTCTATATGCGCTGTTGGCACATCGGTTTGATGTTGCCCATCAATTCAGGCTATGCGTTATGAGGCCTATCGGGACAAGTTGGAGGACTTATCCATTTATCTCTCTGTATTATGCAATTTTGGGAGCAAGGATATGTGGCACACCGAGGAGGAGTGATGGTGCCGGCAGCAGGATTTGAACCCGCGACCCCCTGATTACAAATCAGGTGCTCTACCAACTGAGCTATACCGGCGCTGTGTTGAAAGAGATAAGATATTCAATGCGTTATTGCAAATCTTATTTGTCGGTTTTCACAGTGAGAAATGACTGGTTTCTAGTCTTTTGTCATCCACTGTTCCGCTGACATTCCTTTTCAACTTACTGGATGATGGCTGCTACCACGACTTCCTTGTTCATGTAAAGCGTAATCAGCTTTTCCACATCGGCTTTTGTTGGCCAATCAGTGCGTGGAAGAGTTAAGATTGGGGGAAGGACAGATCACTCTGGAAGTAGGTTCTATCTGGTTGTGTTGGGGCGTGGGCGCTGTTCTTTCATCAAAGTACCGATTCCATAGCTCTCATGGGGATAATGTGCAGTGAGGCGAGGCTCGCGCCTTTCAAGCATGCCATCGATGTCTTTAATCGCGTCCCACACGATCTCCTGCGTTGAAATATAATCTGGATGATTTTCGACATTCTCTCTACAAAATTTAGGATGGAGAGCGGGCAGGTCTTCCGAATATATCAATTGCGGAAGCGTATTCAGAATAGCCATTTGGGCCCCGACTTTACTTGCGATATCGAGCATCATTTGTGCCCTAATCCTGACTGGTAAGGGGTAAAAATGATAACGAGGGTAGAAAAAGCTCTCTCCCATCAATGTCGGAGGGAAGAGAACAGAGGCATAAATATTTGAAAAACCGAAATTTTCCAGATATTTACCAAGGTTTACAATGCCTTCTGCTGCTTCGTTGATGAAACCTTTGAAGTCATAGAAGCCATCATTCTGGCCCTTGAAACCCGTTGAAATATCAACATCAGATACTCCGTAGTTCAGGATGATATTGCTATCCAAAGGCTGGCCTTCAATGAGTGGTAAAATATAGTCGTTCGTCTTTGAACGTAGCAGGCCTCGAGCTGTCCAGCCATCTGCCCAATAAGGAAAATAGTGTTTGTTGCGCCCAAATAGGTAGTCAAAAACTTCGGAATTTGATGAGCCGAAAACAATCAGATTTTTCATTGTTCTGTTTTCTTTAGTATGTGGCAAATACAGGTTTCGACAAAATAGCCTGCATAGTAAGTTGAGCCGTTTAGGCTAAGCTTTTTGTTGTAAATACTGGTTTTGGTGCCTGTCTCATCGGAGAATGAAAGTAAGCGGTTTGAGAAAGTCCATGATTCTTCATTATTGCTCGGGATTCCATGGATCTTTTTGTCCTCCGATAGGTATCCTCCTCCCATGCTGTCTCCAAAAAGCTTCTGATAGTCGAATGACAAGAGAGGAAAATCATCGGTTGGAATATCGGAGATCTCAATCTGATCGAGGCAGATCCCCCGAACCAACTCACATGGATGATATTGGCTCACCACCTTGGCGCATTTTTTCAAGAAACTAGAGATTTCACTTTTGCCCAAAATGCTGGAGTGAAACGCATAGTTGAAGAGTTCTCGTCGCATTCGTGGGTGCCCCATATGATCTAGGAGCGCGTAGTAGCAAATCTCTTCGACATCATCATATTGCTTCTCTTTCAAAAAATATTTCGCAATTTCAGTGGGATAGAGAATCTGGCAATTGAACCTTTCGGGAAAAAGATTACCGTTGAACGTGACTTGCATTTGCTTTCATGCGCCTCGAGATATCAGTCGATTATTGTTTATGGGCTAGTGAACGGGGCCGAGGGAGGATCCTACGCCGTCGATGGTATGTTGGATGGTGACATATTGGCTGGCGATGTTTTCGGCGTTGAACTTGTTTAGCCGTAGGCCCGCACCGGACTCGTCCATTGTCAGCCATCCACCCAGCTTGCTGCGCAGAAGATAGCCGCTGCTTTCTTCGTCATAATAGATGAACCAACTGGTATCCTTGGTTGACCAGTTGCTGAAGATTCTGCCTAAAGCGATATCTGGTGCGCGATTGGTCAGCGCGGCGTTCTCCAGCCCCTGATTGAGTAAGGCCCAGGTTCCGTCTCCCAACCAGCGCAGTCTCCAGATCAGCCCTGTCATGTAGGGGGCGATATTCTCTTTTTGAACGATGGTGAGAGACTGCTCTGCTACCACGCCATCAATGTAATTATCTGGATTTTTGCAGCCCAGTCCGATGGAAATGAATGCACCATGTTCAATGACATGCGGCTGCATTCCGGGGAGGATGAGCTTGACATTGGGAGTGGTGTCTCTTTTGAAGATTTTCTTGACGCCAATATTGAGCATTGCAGTCTATCTCCTCAATTGTTGTGGGCGAGCGTGGCAGTGGTGTCATGCATCGACAGTTCCTTGTCCCAGAATTCAGCGGTGCTGGATCGATTGACGCGGCTGATATAGTGAAGGCGCAGCTCTTCATAGTGATTGGAGAATTCATGGATCAGCGCATAGAGCTCAGACAGAATCTGCGATACTTCCTTTGTTCGCTCGATGTCATCAAACGTGTAGATGAAGTAACTTTTGCTGTGTGGGTTATGCAGAATTACCGTCCGGATATTGGTCCTGTTCTCAATGTTGGGATAGAGAAATGGATGCTCGGCGAGAACGCCCATCTGGTCACTGTGAGAAGCGCGCAAATCATTGATGATTTCATGGGTGAGCTGGCGAAAGCCGGTATCAAACTCCTTGAAGAATTTGAGTTTTGCGATGTAGTGCGTGGCAAAGCCGTTTTCCAGAAAGACGGTTTTTGACATCAGGTCACGCAGAATTTCTACATAGAGCTTGAGGGCGTTGATATCCCTTATGGAGGCGTGGCGCAGTGCCTGATTGAGGAAGAACTCGACCAGTGCGTTCGGCTTTTCCTGCTCGTAACACATATTGATGATGACGCCATGGCAGATGGACATATATTCCTGCGCATATGAATGGGCCGGTTCATGCCAGGCTAGGAGATTGGGGTTCGACATGATTTTCGAACCGGTCATCGCATAGCTGCGCAAGCTATACTCAATATCGTCGCCCCGCAGGAAGATGGCCAGCGGGTAGCCTATGCTTTGAAAGAGCTTCCAGGGCAAGCTGAAGAAGATGAAGGTGCAATATTCGGGATAGTTGGGTTCGGCCAGAGAATCCAGATTGTCGAACATATTGAAAACCAGCCCGTGGCGCAGAAGGCGCGGGGCAACATGGGTGCGATCCGAACCGTGCTTGCTATCTATGAAGCGTCCCCAGAAGGCTCCATCTTCCCACATCCTGCGCGGTTCTGTTTTCATGAAAACCGGCAAGGTGAAGATTGTCGTATCTGTACGGAACAATGTAGCGGCCCAATGGCGATACAAGGCTTCCAGAGAGATGCTCAAGTCGTCATCGAGCAGGAGGAATTCTTGAGGCTCGACGCCACTGTCCTCGCTCGCCTCATTGACCAGTCTCATGAGCTGGCTCATGTTGCCGCCACCGCCCAGATTGGCTCCTCTAACAACTTGATAGTTGAGATTGTCATATTGCGAGAGCTGCTCGTAAGAGGTTTCGTCTACCCCGTTGGTTGTATCAAGCACGAAGAAGAACGTGTTTTTGAGCATCTGGTCATAATGCTCATTCGTCTCGGCATGTGTGGCAAAGCTTTCCAGCAGATTGATGATGTCTGCCGTGCGGCCGAATGTGCGCATTGCAACAAGCATTTTTCCTTCGACGGTTTTGGGGGCAGAGGCGCACCATGACACCTCGTGAATTTGTACGCCGTCTTCAAGAGCGCGCAGGCGCCAGAAAAGCCGTGCGCTGCGCGCGACTTCCTTGCCAAGAATGAAGGGAACTTCGGCGATGTAAGGGGTGTTTTCGTCATGGTTTTTGGGAGGCGACAGTTGCTTTTCGCAAATCACGCCCACCTTTTCACCCACTCTGGATTTACTAAGCTGCACGACGCAGCGCCCAGTGACCTTGATCCGCAAAAAGCAGCGCTGAATATCGGTATGGGATAGGAAAGGAGCGATGTAAAAGGAGTTACGCAATGTCCCTGAATCGACCACCTCATAGGCCTGCAGTTCGTTCGATGCCTTCTCGGAGAGCGACACATGCCCTGGCAGATTTGCAAAGAACAGATCGTCAATCGTTTTATCGGTGTTGCTGTGGTCTAATCCCGACAAGGTTATTTTTGACTTCTTAGAGATGGCAGAGCATCCATGGCTCCACGATGTCAGTGCAATTGATAAATCTTTGACGGTTGAATTTTCGGTGCTCAGCATTTCAGTCTCTAGCTTTGTAAAAGGACATCATGGGCGGGGTGTATTAGGTTGTATTTTTGAGAAAAAAATCCTTAGGTTGTGTTTTTTGTATATCTACGCGCAATGGTGGATGCAATGTGCTGTCGCCACTTTTGAACAAATTTGAGTAATAGAAATTCCAATCCACCTCCTTTTTCGAGGGAGCGGATGTGGCTTATTGTAATAATTGACTACGAATTTATTCGTATTGATGTCTTGGCCAAGCGAACAGGCGATGTTGTTCCAACTTAAACTGCAGAGAGGGCCTTGTGGTCTTGATGAGGTTGTGAGTCGCACCGTTTAGAATGCGAAACCGGCTGACTTCTCCGTTGCGGCAGCCTAGATGTTGCAACAAAGAATAATGCTGGGGTGTGTGGCCAGATGATGGAGCTTCTATAAGAGGCTTGGTTTGGGGCGGCTGATAGTGGTTCGTTACAAACGAGACCAGATCTGGCTTTCGCATAGAAGACCGCCGACGAGGCAGCCACTGACCTTGAGCTTGTCGCCCTGCAGTTTCATCTTGGAGGCATAGGTGCCGCCACGATCAGGTGGCCAGATTTTGCCGCCGGTATAGGTGCCATCTTCTAACGCATTCATGTCCCATATGATGGCTTTGCCAATGATATCCGCCTCTATCCCGACTACTTTGGTGATTTTGCCGCAAATCTTGCTGCCACAGGGCTCAAACCGCACATGCAGATAATGGCCAGCATATTTCTCCATGGCGCTGCTCTGGGTTTTCCATTCGCCGAAAACCGGATCGGCCAGGGCTGGAGCCGACACAAACAGGGCAAGTATGGTCGCGATCAATCTCATTTTGGCAGCTCTCTCATTGATGGGCTGGATGGTTTGAGAATACCACAAAAATATCGCTTTAAAATCATGTGCGCGCCAAAGCAGGCAGCGGCCGTGAGAGAAAAACCCATAGCGCCATTCTGATGTGCCTATTCGTGAGAGCGGTTGTCCGGTGCGGTCGATGTGTAAAGAGCGCTCTTTTGTTTTTTCTCAGCTTCCTGCATGACAAAGGCGATAACTGCCGCGACGGCTGCGTAGAGCTTTTCGGGAATGACCTCGTTCAGCTCCACATTTGCAAGCGCCTGGGTGAGGGCCGGATTTCCTTCAACAACCACGCCATGTTCTTTGGCGAGTTCAATAATGCGCTCAGCAGTTTTTCCCCGGCCTTTGGCCGTTACGCGCGGTGCTTCATCTGCACCCTCTTCATAATGCAGGGCCACGGCGAGTTTGGATGATGTGTCTTCCAGCTCTGTTTCCGGTAAGCTGTCGTCGGGCGTGCTTGGCCGTTTGTTCATAGCTTTCTATCCAGGCGCTGGAGATGTGTGCCAATGCCACTGTCTGTAAGCTCCGTGTCTGTCTTCTTTTTTCTGACAAATGAGAGTCCCTCAAGTAGCAGTCCTTCTTGCTCCAGCATGGTTTGGAGCATTGGGGCTGCTTCTTGGAAGAGCGCCACGGTTTGTTCCCGCTCTGCGGCGAGAGTAACGATAAGGCTTTGTTGATGCAGCTTGAGCGATATATCAACCGGCCCGATTGTATTGGTATCAATGGCAAACCGGACAGTCCATCCGCCTCTCTGCCTTCTTGCTTCGTCGCTGTTCTCTTGTTCCCTTTCGTCTTCTTCTGGCATGTCGGGGTCATGTTCCACGATCATTTGAACAATCGCCGTGCCGTTGGCCAGCATGACGGGGATTTCTGTATGGAGCGCCTGCATGGGGTGGGGGGCTGCTGAAGAGCTGGAAAAGGTCGAACGCGCTGATGCGATCTGGCTCAATGTCACACGCGCCAAGGCAGCTTCAACATCCCCTTTGATGCGGGCAAGGGCTAGGCTGTTTGAATCAGTTGGAGAGATACTGGAAGGTCTCGGGCTTTGTCCGTGCAAGGGTGTGTTTGGCAAAGGAGGATGGTCGCGCTGTGTTCCCATCGTTGGAAGGCGCGCCGGAGCGGTTTCTTTGGGCAAAAGAGCTTGCAGCAAGGTAAGAGAGGCTTTGAGATTGGTGCTGAAGTTCTCGGCGCCCTGTCCCGTTGTTAGCTGCCCCAGAGTGCCAAGCGACGTCATGATGTTTCTGAGTGCTGTCTTGGCGCTTGCTGTTCCGGATTGCTGTTTTGGTGAAAGCTGGAAGCCGAGCAACCAGCGCATTGCGGTCTCTATGTCTTTGGAGGTAGTGGGGCGCTGGCCTGTCTCGACCTGTTGAATGAAGGCTGTCAGATTGGCAAACAGGTCTGTCAGAGACCGTTGTTGGCTGAGGGCCTGCCGCTGCAAGGCAATGAGCGCCTCTTGTGGCGGAGCATTGCCAGACGCTGATAGCGCTGAGGCGACAGATTGCGCGGCAACCTGCGTTGCGCTGTAGGGACCTCGTTGTGTGTTCGGGGCAGAGCTTTGCGAGGTGATCGCTGCTGGGCGCATTGATACGGCAGACTCTGCGCCTGATTTGGCTACTGGTTGCTGTGCGGGCTGCGTATTGGAGGGGGGCGGCGTTTGGTTGGCTAGGCTTCCTTTTTCAGGAGCTGCCGGTTGATTTTGCGTTGACGCTTCGGGGGAAGGGGGACTGATCGCCAGACGAGGGCCATCCGGGGTTTGGATTGCTTGCAACAGGACTGTGGTGCCGGGTTTCACCTGCGTTGCGGCTTGAGAATCAATCTTGAGATCAAGTGTTTGACCGCTTGCGCTGAGTTTGATTTGTGTTTCCCCGGAAGGCAGTTTTGAGACTGATTGAATACGGGCTTGTTGCGGCTGGGTATTGCTCAGAATTTTGAGCAGGGATTGTTCGGCACTTTTTTGCGCAAGGAAAGCCGTGCGAACAATTTCCATAGCCATGAAACAATGCCTCTTGGGATGAACAACACTTTCTATAAAGGTAGCAGATCCAGACCAGAGCGCAAATGCTTGGAAGGTCAGAAGCTCGCTTCTGACCAATGCCTTTGGGAGCCCGGACTTGAGTGATCCAAGTCCGGACAGGTTTGTCTGTCGTGCCTACAGCACGAAATCACCTTCTACCAGCGTGGAGGTATTGACCATCTGGATTTCGAAATCAGCCACGGCATCGCCATTCACATCGGCAAAGACCAGCAGATCCGATCCGTCATTTTCCAGCCAAATCGAATGAGCCGCAGCGGTCGTGCCGGAAAAGGCGAAGGCCTGATCACCATTGGCAGCGCTGTTGGCGTCAATTCCGGAGAGATCAAGCACATCTTCGCCGCTATCAAACTGGGCAATCTTGTCATGAGCCGCGCCAACCTTACTGTCGTTGACTGTGTTGAAAAGGAAGCGATCAACGGCATTGTCAATGCCTGCAAACATGGTGTCGGCTCCGAGACCTCCCGTGAAGCTGTCCGCTCCAGCGCCACCAAAAAGCTTGTCCCAGCCGAGGGCGCCAATGAGAATGTCGTTACCGCCATGACCATTGAGGATATCGTTGCCACCCCCGCCATTCAGGGTATCGTTGCCGAGGCCGCCATTGAGATTGTCTGCGCCTTGATGGCCGTTCAGCTTGTCGTTGCCATTGGACGCATAGAGCTTGTCATTGCCCTTGCCACCGTTAAGGACATCGTCTCCGAACCCGCCGTTGAGAATGTCATTACCGTTGCCACCATTCAGCGTGTCGTTGCCGCCGCGTCCTGTCAGCGTATCGTTGCCGAACAGGCCGCTCAGCACATTGTCTTTCATGTTGCCGGTGATGGCATTGCCCAAGCCGTTGCCCGTGCCGTCAATAGCCTGATTGCCCAAAAGGGTCAGGGCTTCGATATTCTGGCTGTGGGCTTTCAAGGAAAAGCTGACCGTGCTTTTGACCAAATCAACGCCCTGGCCTGCCGCCTCACTGACCTTGTCTCCCACATTGTCAACGATATAGGTGTCGCTGCCCCGGTTGCCCGCCATGGTATCGGCACCAATGCCGCCATTGAGCAGGTCATTGCCAAGACCTCCGATCAGTGTGTCACCATGTTGGTTGCCGAACAGACGATCATTCCCCGCGCCACCATTCAGCACATCCGCGCCAAGACCGCCAAAGAGTTTGTCATCTCCAGCCTGACCCAAGAGGCGATCGAGCCCCGTTCCGCCATACAAAGAATCTCCGCCATTGTTCCCATATAGGATATCATTGCCACGATCTCCAAATATAGTATTGGCTGTTTCTGTGCCATGAACTGTATCGTTGCCTGCCAAGGCATGCCACGTCATATTGGCATTGATCACCGTTATGATGTCATCGACATATGAAAAACGAGGTTGAGCGACGTCCGTAACTGTTGCGTCGTCAAGGATAGAAAGATACTGGTTTGTGTTGCTTAGCAGGGATACCCAGTCAGGCTCCAAAGCTGCAATGTCTGTTTGATTGAACTGGTAGGTGATGTTGGGCTGGACTGAGCCGATATACATAATTTCAATGCTGGTATCTGCGTCGATCAATATCGTTGTCTTGTAATAGCCCCAGCCTGCGACGACTTGTATCCGTCCTTCGAGGTCACTTGCAGAGTTGATATCGGAAACACCGTTGAACTCGATGACATCTCCGGACGGGTCAATGCCATCAATTGTAATGTCTCCTTTGAAATCTCCGTTGATTATGAAACGATCTGTTTCACCATCTTCCCAGGCTCCCGTAGCCCCTGACGCTCTGGCCGAGCCGTTGAAAATGATTGTATCGCTGCCAGACCCGGCATCGGTATCATAACCGTCGGAGAATTCGTATACGAATATAATATCGTCACCTTCGCCGGCATCGACCGAACCATAGGAGTAGATTATGTCGTCCCCAGCACCGGCATCTACATCGGTATATTCATTCAACGAAGAAACAATAATGTCATTTCCATCTCCACCGTCGATCTTGTCTGAGCTCTCCTCGAGAGAGTAGCTATAATTGTTTTGCCGAAAGTTAGCGATGATGCTATCGCTGTGTACATGGTTGTCACCCAGTATGATGTCGTTTCCCGTGCCGCCGATGATTTCATCGTTACCGGCTCCTCCGATCAGCAAATCATTGCCACTACTGCCGGTCAGGGTATCGTCACCATCCAATCCATACAGGGCATCGTTACCCGATGTTCCAATCAATAAATCATCAAAATCTGTGCCTATTTTCTTCATGTCAATTCTGCTCTCAAGTGGAAGTAAATCTGTTGTCAGCGCCATGCTTTCCTGAGGAAATATCTCAGTGAATCATGCTATGGGCGAGTAACAATACTCAATAATATGTCTGTAGATTTCGATCTAGAAATGTTTTAGGTGCGTGACAAGATGTCACTCTTTGGTTGTGAGATAGGATTGTTTGCAATCCAATATTCCTGTGCCGCTAATACGCGTTGGCATTTCGCGAAGCAAATGCGTTCAAAAATAAGTAAATTCACTTATTGTAAATTGGCTAAATGTTAACGAAGTGCTAAAGTGGACCGTTAAAGAAGCCCGATATTTCGGGCACTATAGCAATCAGGTATTTTTCAATCAGGGGAGTTCAATATGAAAGCATCTGTAAGATTGTTGACGACACATGTGGCAGCGGCTGTGGCGCTGTTGATGGTGGCTCCTCTGGCGGAGGCTAATTCCGGCTATGGTGGTTCCTATCCGCCGCCGAGTTATAGCAGCGGGCTCCCGGTGATGTCTGTGGTGCCAGATGCCAATGGCAAGGTCTATCTCGAAGCGACTTATGATCCTGCGATTGGTGCCTATGTTTATCCGGAACGGATTGAAGTGCAGGGCAGCGCCTATAGGCCCCCTATGATTTATCGTGCCAAGCGCATTTATTATGAAGGCTACACGCCCGTGGTTCCAACACGATAAGTGCAGCTGTGCTGCTGGTGCTGCATTTACCTATATAAATGAAAAAAGAGCCCTAAATGGGGCTCTTTTTGTTTGTTGTCTGAATAGTTGGAATGGCTTCCTCCTATTTCAGTAAACCCTGCCGCACGAGCTTGATCGCGTAAAGGGTCATTGCCACTGCGTTGGACACGTTCAGGCTCTTGATCGGGCCGGGCATGTCGAGGCGGGCGAGGGACGTGCATTTCTCGCGCGTCAACCGACGCAAGCCTTTGCCTTCAGAGCCGAACACGAGAGCCAGAGAGCGGCTGGAGTCCTGTTCTGCGATGATGGTCTCGAACGGTTCGCTTTCCTCGGAATCAAATCCCACCACGTCAAAGCCGTTATCTGCCAGATCATCCAACGCCCGGGCCAGATTGGGGACGGAGACCATGGAGATAAGGTCGAGGCCACCGGAGGCCGTCTTTGCCAGAATGCCGCTCTCTTCAGGGCTGTGCCGTCCTGTCATGACCAGAGCTTCGGCGCCCAAAGCGACCGATGAACGAATGATGGCGCCGACATTGTGCGGATCGGTGACCTGATCGAGAATCACGACCAGTTTGCACTCATATATGTCGGAGATGTCGAGGGCCGGCAGGTTACGCGTGACTAGAAGAGCCCCCTGATGCACAGCGTCGCGCGCCAGAGCGTCGATATCCTTGGGGGAAGATGTTTCCACCAACCCGTCCAGTCGAGACGGGTCGCCGCCAATCTTGCGAATCTCGTCAACCAGACGGCTCTGGGCATTTTGAGTCGCATAAAGGCGCGTCAATTCGCGGCGCGGATTGGCTACAGCGCTGGCAACAGCGTGTATGCCAAAGATACGCACGGTGTCGTCCTGAGCCCTGCGGCTACGGGAGCCCTGATCACTCGCGGCGATCTGACGGGCTTTTTTCTGTTTTTGTGATCTGTTTTTTGCCATGGGCCGATTTAGATGCAAAGCCGGGGGGAGGGCAAGCATTATCCTTCAGCTTTAGACCATTTCGTATGGCTTATGCGCCGGAAATGCATTTGGCCGCCGCAACAGAGAGCCAATAGGGCTCCGTGCGCTTTCTTAATTGGTGGGGGAGAACGAAAAAAGTTTTGTCAAAAGGGGCGATTCTTGTTTCTCTCAAAACTTCTCCACCGCCTTCGTGGCGCAAAAGCTGCGAATATCCCCAGACTGTTACCGGATTTTCGCGATACCCACAAAAATGATAAAAACCGTGTTGACTTCGGCCACGCGGTTTTGCATAAAGCCGCTCACGAACTGACCGCGACTTGGCGGGCAATTCGAGACCATCCTGTTCGCAGGGACAGGAAGGCGAAGCTTGGAGGAGTGTCCGAGTGGTTAAAGGAGACGGACTGTAAATCCGTTCGCTTAGCGTACGCTGGTTCGAATCCAGCCTCCTCCACCATCTTCGCTTTGATGTCTCGCGCGGGTGTAGCTCAATGGTAGAGCAACAGCCTTCCAAGCTGATGACGAGGGTTCGATTCCCTTCACCCGCTCCATCATTGAAATTCCTACATCTTAGAACATTGTATGGTCCGAGGCTCAAGGGGAGCACGGTCTTTTTGTATTAACCGGGTTTGCGGCTTCTTGGATAAAGAGTTGCGGCCTTTTTGCGCTGGAGTGAGCCAACCACGTTGGCCCAACGATGACGAGAGCTGTTTCCATGGCTAAGGAAAAGTTTGAACGTAATAAGCCGCATTGTAACATCGGCACGATTGGTCACGTTGACCATGGTAAAACCACGCTTACCGCTGCAATCACCATGACCCTTGCGGAAACTGGTGGGGCAACTGCGAAAGCGTATGACGAGATTGACGGTGCACCTGAAGAAAAAGCACGTGGCATCACGATTTCTACCGCTCACGTTGAGTATGAAACCGAGAACCGTCACTATGCGCACGTTGACTGCCCAGGTCACGCTGACTATGTGAAAAACATGATCACCGGTGCGGCTCAGATGGACGGCGCAATTCTGGTTTGCTCTGCAGCAGACGGCCCGATGCCACAGACCCGTGAGCACATTCTGCTTGCTCGTCAGGTTGGTGTTCCTGCTCTTGTTGTTTACCTCAACAAAGTTGACCAGGTAGACGACGAAGAGCTTCTCGAGCTGGTTGAAATGGAAGTTCGTGAACTTCTGGACAGCTATGAGTTCCCAGGCGATGAAATCCCCATCGTTAAAGGCTCTGCTCTTGCTGCTGTCGAAAACCGTGATCCAGAAATCGGCCGTGATTCCATCAAAGCTCTGATGGCTGCTGTTGATGATTACATTCCGACTCCAGAGCGCCCGGTTGACCTTCCGTTCCTGCTGCCGATCGAAGACGTGTTCTCGATCTCTGGTCGTGGTACGGTTGTTACCGGTCGTGTTGAGCGTGGCATCATCAAGGTTGGTGAAGAAATCGAAATCGTCGGTATCAAACCAACTCAGAAAACCAC
>NZ_FOVR01000023.1 GCF_900115225.1 Cohaesibacter marisflavi
GATCGCTAATGGACGCTATCTGGGCAAGAGCGCCACAGCAGCCAACGCTTCAAAGCTTGGTGGCCATTTGCCAAGCTATTTTGCAACGGCAACTAGCCTCGATGACTACTACAACAAATCCACCTCAGATAACCGGTATCTGCGCAAGGGAGCAAAGGCCGCAGACAGTGACAAGCTGGACGGGAAGCACGCAAGCGCGTTTGCTCTAAAGACAGACCTCAACGACATTGCTCCTCCCATGTACACAGGGAACGACGGAACCAATGTTGATTATCCCATCGGTACCCTTTTGTGTTGCAGCCCCTATGGGACTAACGGCCCCGTATATTTGCCATCGCCCAATCACGCGACGCCGGTTTATGCTGACGCGGCAGGAAGTAGCCTCATAGTTTACACGCGTGGAGGAGGGAGCTCCAGTTGGCTGATGCTGACAGGAACATGGGTATGTCGAGGCCGAACAGGTCCCATCGGTGACTTCACCGGGGCGCTCATGCAGAGGATTTCATGATGATTGCAGCAAAGCTACTAGAAATTCACGGGCTCAAATATGCATCTGATGGCAAAGCTATAATTGCCGATACCACTCAGGATTTCGGAGCAGGCCAGATCAGATGTGACTTCGTGTATCGGGACGGATCGCAGCAAACCAGCCCGGTCTATGACGCGGTGCGAGACTTTATCGCTTCAGGCGTCATGGAGATTGACCCGCCGACACCTTCAGAGATTATCGAAGAGGAATTGTTCCCTCTTACCCCCCGACAGCTCCGACTGGTCTTGAGCCGCAATGACTATCTGGTCCTGGTCGAACCTGCTCTTGAGGCTATCGAAGACCAGCAAGCCCGAGAGGAAGCACTCATAGAGTGGGGCTATGCCACGCAATATGACCCGGGCAACCCTCTGATCGAACAGCTGAGGCTCGCCCTGGGCATCTCTGAAGGTGAGATGGGCGCCATGTGGCGAACCGCACAGGCGCTATAGAAGCCCTACGCAGCCTAAACACCCAAATTTGACCCGTCAGTCATTGGGCTCAAGACGCAAGTCGATAGATCCCGAAACGCGTTTGGAGAGAGAGAATGCGCAAACTCAATGAACTGATCTGGCATTGCACAGCCACCCCCGAAGGGCGAGAAGTTTCTGTTGCTGAGATTGACCGCTGGCACCGCCAGCGCGGCTGGAACGGAATCGGCTATCACAAGGTGATCCATCTCGATGGCTCTGTATCTGATGGCCGCCCAATCGCAACCATGGGCGCTCATGTCAAAGGGCATAATCGCGGCACCATCGGCTATGTCTATGTTGGAGGCCTGGACAAAAGCGGCAACCCCAAGGACACGCGCACCGACGCCCAGAAGGCAACCATGATCCGGCTCTCTCAAGAAGCCGTGCGTGACTATGGCATCCGTAAGATCTCTGGCCACAGGGATTATGCCGCCAAAGCTTGCCCGTGTTTTGACGCAACAGGTGAATATCACTGGATTGCCAGCGGCATGCCATCCAAAGATCCGGCCCGCCTCATCAAGTCGCGCACGGTAGCGGGAACGACTGTAGCAGCCGCAGCCGGAGCAGGGGCCACAGTAGAAGCTGCTCAGGATGCAATTGCGGGTGTGCAAAACGGTCTTCAGACCCTTTCGGTTGGCGGAGCCATTCCCATCATTATTGGTCTTCTGGTGGTCTCTGGGGCGCTTCTGGCGCTCTATGCCCGTTGGGATGATGCGGGACGGCCAAGCCTGAAGGAAATGGTCTCTTGATCCAGTTGATTTCCTGGCTGGCTGGTTCAAAGGCAGGACGGTGGATTTCCACTGCGCTGCTGATCATTGCATCCTTATTGCTTTTAGCATGGCGCATATACGCCAGCGGTAAGGAAGCGCAAAAGGCCAAGCACACACAAGAGGCCCTCAAGCGCCTTAGGGAAAGGATTAAAAGCGATGAGGCTATTGCTCGCATGTCTGCTGCTGAACGTCGTCGCCGCCTGTCAGACGACTGGGGATCCTGATTGTGGTGGCCTAAGCCCCATTATTCCCCACAAGCAAAATATCGCCAGTCTCCCGGACGATCTCGTGAGACAGATTTTGGCGAACAATGAGACCGGAAGAAAGAATTGCGGCTGGAAGCGAAACGATGAAAGAAAATGAATATGAGGGTTGGCGGATAGATCGCCGCATACCCGTTCCAACTCTGATGGTTTTGTTCGTCTACTCTCTCGGAATCGTCTGGTGGGCAGCAACGACAGAAGGCCGGATCGGAAAGCTAGAAGCAGACTTCAAGAGGCAGTCTTCGCAGTCTCAAACCATAAGCTCGCAGGACCGGCGAGTGACAATCCTTGAGACCAAAATCGACAATCTTTCACAGGACATCAGAGATTTGAAGAATCTCATTGAAAAGCGCTATTCAACTCCGTAAAAGAAGGCCTCAAAAGTGAAATGTCTCATATGAGACGTGAGACGGTCTTTTTCGGGTCTCACAGCAAGTTTCGGAAGAGGCAAAAAGCGAATAAAGTCAACAAGATGGCCCCTTAGCTCAGTTGGATAGAGCAGCTGACTTCTAATCATTACAATAAGTAAATAATATCAATAGCTTATAAGAATTACCGTGAGACTTTGCATGCAATCAATGGAAAAGTCTCACGGCTTGCGGGTTTCAATGCGTTAGTTCCTGTCGATCGGATAACTCGTCAACCATATCTTCCAGAGAAGCGTGGAGCGCGTGATAGGCAGATGGCATTTTTCGGCAGGATCCCGGAAACGTATCCAAGATAGTGAGCGCCTTGATCATTCCTTGCATTGCAATGACAATTGTATGGGACGTTTGTGTCTTCATTATTCCGCTCTTTTTCAACGTTATTGATTGTAAACTTATTGAAATACAATTTTAAGAAAAATGTAAATGAAAGACCGTTCCTCTGGTAACTGTCCGGTTTCAAAAAATTGTCAAGTTTTACAAATGCTTAAGTTGTCACAATCCCCCATTCGCCTCCAAATATGTCATGAGTTTTTTCGTTGCCTCGTTTGCCTGGTCTGGTGTTCTGGCGAGATAATGCTTAAGGATCTTATGAATGTTCTCGATGCTGTGGCCAGTCACGGCGGCGATCTGGGGCAGGGTACATCCAGCGCTTGCCAGCCAGGTAACGGCCGTGTCGCGTAGATCTTGATCCCTAAAGCCTTCAAGGCTTGGCATGCGCTTGGTAGCCTCATTGCAGATCGATCGAAACGTTTTGCGATATTTGTCGCCATCCTCACCCCATGGGGCGCCTTTATCCTCATTGATCAAGAGAAAGGCATGCTGTTTGGCAAAGCGCTTGCGTCGTTCCTTGGCAGCCTTCATGCGGGCCAGCAGAGATGGGATAGCGGGCACTTCAACAATCGCCCCTGTCTTGGACTGTTTGAACAGAAGGTTGCTGCCATGATCTTCCTGCAGCTGAAACAGGAGGCGGTCATTCTGGCGCTGGGCGGTGCATAGACCGAGCATGATTGCATCGCCGATATCAGGCCGACCCATTCTATCGGCAGTCGCAATCAGATGTTTCATTTCTTCGATGGTGCCGACGCGCAGTCTGGGCGGTGGCGTGGTCACGCGAAGCTTTTCCCATGGATTGCGGACAATTATCTCTTTTTCGAGCAGAGCCCATGCGAATGCGGGGCGAATAGTGCTGACAAGCGCTTTGGAATAGGACACGCCTTTTTCTTCTTTCAGCTTCTTGTAAATCCCATAGGCCATCGCCTTACTGATGGCTGCAGCTGACAAGGTCCAGAGCTCTTCATCAAACTGGCGGATTGCCTCAATGTTATCGCCATACCATTTGAGTGTTCGCCTGGTTGGCTTGCCGGTCAGTTTTCCTTCCGCTGTCCTATCTCGATGCCAACCCACCAGCAGCTCGCCAAAGGTAATATAACCGGGGCGGGCATAGCTCTTTGCTGGCTTCCTCTTTCGTGGCTGTTTCAGCTTCTCTTGTTGGCGGCGCAAATCGAGATCTTTTGAGAAGCTATTGGACCAGGCAATGGTGTCATTGAGATCATACCAGCGTCCGTCCGGGTGCTTCAGATCCTCACCCTTATAGCCAAGTGCGCGCACAGTCCTGCCCGGGACAAAGCGGGGGCGCCCATCGCGCCAAACAACATGAGGGATCTTGATGGTTACTTTTGCCATGATGTCACCTTTGAGCCGATCGGGCGGCAAATCTGCGTGACATTTCCCTTAATTCTGCGGACAGAAAGAAGGGGCAAGCCGTAAGGCTCGCCCCTTAGGTGTTGCCCGAGGTTGCTTTTACAGGCAATATAGAAGGGCGATGTCACATCGCTTGATTGAGAGCTGGCTGTAGCAATGGTTTGGTCGCTGATGCTACAGACAGCTTTTTCATTCTGCGGGGACCGTTTCGGGGCTATTGCCCTTAACAATCGTCCGTGCCAGATCGGCGATAATTTTTCGCTGTTCTTTTGATGCGTGATAGAAGGTGCGCAGAAGGCGACTTCCAGGTTCGGTCTGGAAGGCGGTTTCCAAGCCATTGTCGTTTTTGGTTTTTGCCTCGATGTCTTCAAAGAACCAGTTGATCGGCTTGCCAAGAATGCGAGCGATGAGGACAAGTCTTCCCGCGCTGATCCTGTTGGTGCCTTTCTCATATTTCTGGATCTGCTGGAAGGTAATCCCGAGTTCATCAGCAAGAACTGTCTGGCTCATACTCACCATGGACCGAGCCATGCGCACGCGGGAACCGACATAAATATCATATTCGTGAGGTGACTTTTTCATTTCAAATGTTCCTTTCTTGGTAGTCCGGCGTCCAGATGGAGGCTGCCGAAGGTGGTTTTGATTGCCTGACGGAAGATATCGTCAAGGCTTACAAATGAGGTTGCGCCGCTGGGGTGCTTCAGTTCAAAGCCGGATCCATCGATCGCCAGAAAAGCGCGGATTGGGCCCGTCTCTTCATCCTTGAAGCTGCGAAAGAATTGCAGGGTGGGTTTTTCAGTGCGATCGTCATCGAGGAGATCGGGAAAGAAGAGGACCGGCACTTCTGCGTTGAAGGTGACTTTCATGCCGCGCTCCCGCCATATCTAGCGGCGAGATCGGCCGGCACATCAGGGATGGACAGTTCTTCCTCTTCGGTCTCGTTGGGTTCGCCTATGAGGATCCTGTGCATCAGATCGGGATTGCCGTTGGCCTTGATCCAGGCGACCACAGCAGGCTTGGACCATTTGGATAGACCGGGCAGTCTTTTGGGGAAATCATGTTCTTCCAGCCTTGCTTGCGCACGACTGAAACCACTCTCCGTCATGCCCAGCAATGAGACCAGCTGCTGACGCGAAAGTGTCATGGAATGGGTTTGAAATAGGGTCATAGTCATCAATCCGGTGGTGAATGATGACTATTTTGTTACATATATTGTGACTTATCGTCAACTAAAAATCACACAATATGTGACTAATAGTAATCTTCAATGTCAATGATCGGCAAGTCAGCACCCATGGATGAACACTCACGATTAAAATATTCTGTTGAAGTATTTATTCCCCAGAGCTCGTTTTCAATATCGTTGAGCATACCTGCTCGAGCGATGGAAACACTCCTATTAGTATAAGTTGCCCCATTAAGAGCTTTGGCGTCGATCTCAAGATTGGAGCCTTTCAGCGCTTTCATCTTTTCGATAGGGGGTATTGCTTTATTTGAGAGAAATGCATCTAACGCCTTAATTCGCTGAAGCTCGGATATTATGCTGTCCAGTTTCTGGGAGTGGCTAACAAGATCATCATTGCAGCGTCTATTTTTTACATCGACAATCCGTTGATTTACGAGAAATGCACCAGTACCCAGAACTAAAAAACCAAGCACTAAAGCTACTCTTTTTCGCAATCTAGCTCTCCAACATTTCGATAAATTTTTTGATTTTCAAAACTGTTGAGTCATCCGAACTTCGCAAGATAGACACAACATCATCTATCGTTGCGGAGTTTTGAGGCGAATAAGCGAGAAGCTGATAAGGCTCGCAACTTAAAGCCTCAGCACAAGCTTCTAGAAATGGCTGGTTATATGGCGTTAGGCCGCTTTCCATACGAGAAACGGTCTGCTTGGTGCTATCAATTGCTTCTGCCAGCTGCTCCTGGGTCATGCCCCGATGTTTGCGCCATTCGCGCAAATACCATCGCTGAAGTTCTCCTGCCGACTTACCGTATCTTTTGGTCATGTCACTAATTATGCAACTTTGTGCGCGTGCAGTCGTTGTGCGTAAATGTGACTTCACATCTTGACCAAAGTCACAATATGTGTGACTTTTTCTCATCATGGCAAATCACCCTATCAAAGATTGGCGCTTATCGCGCGGGCTAACACAAACCGAACTGGGAGATGCGATTGGCGTCACCAAAGCAGCGGTAAGTCGATACGAACAGGGCATCGCCCCCAGTTGGGCGGTGCAGGTTGAAATCTTTGAATTCACCGAAGGCGCTGTCACTCCCAATGACTGGCTCCCTAGAAGGGAGATAGCCTTATGAAGTATCCGCAATTCATCAAGCGCAGATCCACGCCCGAAGCCACGCTGCTTTGTGCGCATGACGCAATCCTCCGGGATCGGCTAGCGGACTTCCTCAGGGACCAACACCCCAGCAATACGGCCAAGGAAGTGGGGCGCAAGGCACATCTGCCGCCACGCACAGTGGAACGCTGGCTGGCTGGCCTTTCTGCTCCACGTCTGGAGCATTTCATTAAGCTGCTTAAGGCCTATGGGCCTGCGCTTTTGAAAGCGGCCATGGATGACAACAGCGTCAGCGCCATGAAGCAAAGCGGCTTTGACTGGGTCGATCGTCTTCGGACGGCTGAAGACCAGGCTAAGGCAGAGGCGGACCTCGACCGCGTGGAAAAAGCACTCAAGGCATTGCGAGCTTCTCGGCCCAGTAACGGGCGGGAGGATTGATCATGCGGCGCGGGGGACGAAGCGGGGAGAGAGCCGCAAATATTCGGAAAATCAAAAAGACCGGTCTTTTGTCAACCGAGAGTGCACGGGGTGCGCCTTTTGATGTGTTTGTGCACAGGATGGCTAAAATTTCTTCAGCCTGTGCGGAAAATGGCTTTTCGATCGCGTCGATCTGCGAGTTGGCCGGTGTGCGAGATAGACAATGGCGGCGCTGGCAATCTGGGCAAGCTATGCCGCGACCATCGAGCCTCAGGCGGATGGAACGGGCAATCGCTAGAAGAATTCAAGAACAAAAGCGCAATGAACTTTATGAAGGGGCGCTTTCAACCACCGCATACCGCATGTTGCTTGCCAGACTGGCCGATGCTGCAGGGCTGAATGTTGCTCTGGCGCTTGCCGACAATCCGCAAGATCAGGACAAACAGAGCCCGACGCGCGCGGCCGCAAGCCTTTGTCGCCAACGGGCGCTCTATCTCATCGTGACCGAACTCAATGTGCCGCTAGTTATGGCGGCCGGATTCGCTGGAATTTCTAAACAAGCTGTTTCAAAGAGCCTTCGCCAGATCGAAGAGAGCAGGGACGATCCGGACGTGGATCATCTGCTCGATCAAATGGCGGGGCTCATTCATGACAAAACAGGAGTGTGATCATGAGCAATACGGGCGGAGTGGCTGCAGACCAGCTGCGAGCATTTGTTGAGCGTATCGAGCGCCTTGAGGAAGAGAAGAAAGCCCTCTCTGACGACATCAAGGATGTCTATGCCGAAGCAAAGGGCAATGGCTATGACGTCAAAGTCATGCGCCAAGTAGTGCAGATGCGCAAGCAGGACAGCAATGTAAGGCAGGAAATGGAAGCTTTACTCGATCTTTATCTGCATGCCATGGGCATGGCTTCAGGAGTTTGGTGATGTTTGGCTGGCGGGCAAAGGTGGAAGCTGCTGAGGAGCGGTACAAACGTTCGATCTTAATGAAAAAGCTCGCTGACCTAAAAGAGCTTGAAGACTTACGTGATCGGTTCGCCGAGAAGGTCATCCAAGGCTTTTCAGGCATCGGATTAGGGAACGTTGCGTTACGCGAAAGCTCTGAAGACATTGCAAAAGCGGCCTATGCCATCGCCGACGCCATGATTGAAGCCAGAAAAAGCAAAGCAGGATGTGATGGATAAGCATCGGGTGCTCAAAGACGATCTATGGATCGCCTTCAATTTCATTTCATCGCTCATTTATTTGTGTCTGGCAGCTACCGGCGCGCTCTGGTGGCTGGGATTTTTAGGAGGTTCCTGTGGCTAAAAAGCTCGATCTGGACAAGATTTTTACCCTCATTCCGCGCATGGAGGAAAGCCTCAAACGCTACGATCTGATTTTGGAAACCGCAGATCCGCTCAAATATGACCAATGGCAAAAGACCCGCCAACGGGCGGAAGATCGCCTGATGGAATTGGTCACGCTGATGGGCGGCAAAGTAAGCGAGCGCCCCGCGATTGATCATGCCGTGGTGCTCGGAGGGCTTCGGGCTTCTTCAACTGGAGGCCTTTCTGCTGCCTGTTCCAACTGGATCCAGTCAGCCAAGCGCAAGACAGAGGTTGTTCATGGCTAAAACATTCGAGCCATCATGGGCATTGGGCAAGTCTTTGCTTGGTATGAGACTGATTGTGTCGGAAGACGCAGTCGATGGATCAAAGATCATTGGCAGAAGGTTCAAACCATCTCCTCATCGTTCCAAACGCATTCACAAAAAACTCTGCAAGAGCTTCGGCGGTGAGTTCATTTATGCGCCAGCTATCTACATGCATAGACCTTCCGAAACGATCTTCATCCATCCCACAATGGAGCGGGAACTGAAACGCGCCCTAGCAGAGCAGGCTGAACATAGCATCTTCGACATGATGAGAGTGGGGCGGGAAAATGGCTAGTCGACTGCAAGAGGTCAAAGCTGCACTTCAAGATGACGTGATGCGGCTGGTTAAGGAGCTGGTTCCGGACGGCAAGGCTACCGGCAACAATTACACAGCGAAAAGCCCGGTGCGCCATGATCGCCGGGCAGGGAGCTTTGTTGTCTGGATTGGCGGCAACGCCAAGGGCTGTTTCAAGGACTATGCGGATGATGACGTCAAGGGCGACATCTTTGGTCTGATCTGCCTTTGCAAGGGCCTCGACAAGAAAGAGGCCTTGGCATGGGCGGAAGATTGGCTCGGATGGAAGACCATGAGCAAGGCCGACAAGGCCAAGTTCATGCGGGACGTGAAAAAACGGGAGGCCCGCCAGAAAGAAGAAGATCTGGCGTTCCAGCGGCGGATGGTGGACAGGGCACGGCGCACCTGGTCCACCACCGTGCCAATCCTCGGGACGGTGGGCGAAGAGTATTTCCGGTTTCGTGGCGTGCCGCTCGATCAGATCACAAACTGCAATGAATTCTGCCGGTTCATTCCCCAGTGCGAATATTGGTATGAGGCCGACTATGTCTATGAAGACGGGAAGCGGCGCAAGGTCAAGCCGGGGCGCAAGTTTCCCGCCATCGTTTCTGCCATGCGCGACATCGATGGGCAGTTGCAGTCGCTGCATTACACGTTTCTTGCACTGGATGGGCGTGGCAAAGCCCCAGTCGAAGACCCGAGCAAAGCAAAACTGATGTATCCGCGCACCACGGGAGCGGCCATTTGGCTAACCCGCGGCAAGGGCAATATGGGTGCAAAGACCATGGCTAAAAAGGGTCTGGTTTGCCCTGTGATCGTTGGGGAAGGCATCGAGGACGGATTGTCGGCCGCGCTGGCTGTGCCTGAGGCGCGTGTGCTGGCGGCGGGATCGCTGCCAAACCTGCTGCACCTGCCGCTCCATAAGTGTTTCGGCTCGGTACTGCTGCTCAAAGATAACGACTGGAACAAGCCTCAGGCGCAGGATCTATTCAATAGAGCTATGGATCGCATCAAGCGTCACGGCTTGCCGGTAGCGGCTGTCAGCTCATCTTCGGGCAAAGATTTCAATGATTTGTTGAGGGGGGAATGATGCTAATCAAAGGAATCCGTACCAAATTTATCAAGTGCGATATTATATCTTTTTTCCCAAGCTTCTGTCTTCATCAGAATGTCTGCCCCTTGGCAATCAGACACCAATTCAAAGTGTCCGGGGCCATCACTGCGCGATTCCACACCCGCTTTCTTAGCGCTCCAGTCCATACCGCTTTGACTTTGAAGGTCAGCGATGAAAGTGCCGATTTCATCGCTAATTTTATAAACATCTACAGCAACGCTCCGGTGCAAAGAAGACATTGCATAACTAACAAGGCGAAGATCAATCCTAACCTTTTGCAGTTGCATTGTAAGCGTCAGGACCTCTTCTTTCGAGAACTCCGGACCATCTTCAGTGAAGCTACCTGGTGGAGCAGCTATTTCGAAATTTCTAAATTCGCTAGCAGATTTGATTACCTCCGACATTCGCAAAAGCTTATTGTCTCTAGAATCAGAGCGAAGCAACTCCAGCTGCCTGTAAACTGCTTGTCCAGCCCAGATTACTGCAAACACAGAAACAGCACTGATGATGATACCGACTATTTCTATGGGGGCACCATAAGAAACAGTACTCTTAAGAGCTGGCATCAGGACCAAAAAGCCAAAAAAAATCACGCCCATTACGAACGAACCAATAAGAGCTCCTCCAAACGCGGCCCAAAGCAAATCAGCTTTTCTGTTTCCATTTTTCATACAACCAAGCCTAGCAGCTTCCTTCCTGCTCGCCAATTGGGGAGGGCAGCATGATGCCCAGAAACCTGTTTCAGGAAGCGCTTGCCAGCGCCAAGGCCAGAGGCTGTTCACCCGACAAATGGGTGGTGAATAGCCATGTCGTGACCGCTTTGGTCGAGAACCGGCGCAATTCCTCCGTCAATTACATCGATGTCGTCAACATCAAGGAGCAGACCATGGAGATCCTCGGTTTGCCGGTGCGGATGAGCACGAAAATAGATCCGATGGTGGTGATGCTGGCAGAAGGCAAACGCGGCCTTTCCAGCTTCACCATTCCCCTTGTACTCGATCTGACCGAACTCGGCCCCATCGGGTGAAAAGCTCAGAACCGGCCCGTCGCAACTTCAAGGAAACGATCATGCTAGATGAAACAAAAACCATTCTTGATATCGACACCACCAAGGTGGCGCTGGCAGTTGGCCATGTGGCTGCTCTGGCGCTGGTGGCGCAATTGCGCGACGGGGATCCAGATGAGCTATCGCTCTATTATCGCATGTTTGAGCCACTGGAAGAGGGCAGAGAAGGGGAAGAGGATCTCTCGATGCTGGCGCAATATGTCTGTGATCGGCCGACCGATGTTTATGGCGAACAGCTTTATCGCAAGGCTGCTGAACTGGCCCTGCACAATGCTCCGGCCAACGGCTATGACGATCAGCCTTTTGTTGTGCGCGAGGCCTATCGCCTGTTCGCCAAATCCGCTCGTCTGGTTGCCGTTGATCTGACGGTTTCCAAACGCCAGACGCAGGAACGACTGGCAAAGGAAAAGCACAAGCGCAAGCCAATTGCACCGGAAGACCAGACCTATGCTCCGGATGAACCGGCCGATGCACAGGATCCGGTGATGCTAGCAGCCCAGAAGGCCATGCGGGAAATGCCGAAGATCAAGGCACCGGTCGGCGAGGGAACCGAGGACGAAGAACTCGCTGCCCCTGACCCTCAATCAGAGCCAGAGCCTGTCCTCTCGATCGGCGAACGGCCTGTTGCGCATCAAGGCAAGCCGCAACGCGGCGGCGCCCGGAACAGCAAGTAATTTGTAAGACCAAGGGGCGGCGGTCTGCCGCCCACATTTTCAAGGAACGTCGCCGTGGTAACATCAGGCATCCAGCAGATCAGAGATACGGTTATGCCTGCCTTGCGGGAAGTGACGCGGGAACAGGAAAAGCGCAAGGAAGCTGCGCCTATTCCTCAGGGGCCGGACTATGTTCGCGGCGATGATTATCCGGGCGAGTGGAAACCGGACGCGCTCGGACTGCCGCCAGATTGTCCGGTACAACCCCTTGGCATGGATGGAGATACGATTTTCCTCATCGATGCCATGGGACAGCTGGCCGCTGTCAGCCCTTCCAGCTTCGGGCAGGCCTTTATCCAGCGTCTTTTCGGTCGCCATATCGGCTATGCCTATTGGGCTTGGCCTGCCTATAGCAAGGAAAATGGCATCACCGGCTTCAAGGCCGAGAAAGTGCGTGAAAGCTTTTACACGGCCGCATCCATCAAGGGTCTTTGGAACGCTGTCGAGAAGGTAAGGGGCCTTGGTGCCTGGCGCGGCGATGATGGCGAGCTGATCGTTCATTGCGGCGACTGCCTCTGGATCGATGGCAAGCGGATCGATACGGGCGAAGAGGGGCGCTATTTCTACCCCAAACGCCCCGCCATTCATAGCCCATGGGAAGAGGCGATCGGGTTTGAAGACAACCCGGCGCGCAACTTATTCAAGATTTTGAAGACATGGAACTGGAAACGGCCGGATGTGGATCCACTGCTGTTTCTGGGGTGGCTTGGAACCGGCATGTTGGGTGGTGCGCTGGAATGGCGCCCCTCGATGTTCCTGATCGGTGACAAAGCCGTAGGTAAATCAACCCTGCAGGGGATCGTTAGCCAGGTGCTGGGGGATGGGCTGGTTTCTTCGACGGACACCACCCCGGCCGGTATCTATCAACGCGTTGGTAATGGCTCTTTGCCAGTCGCCATCGATGAGCTGGAAGCCGAAGCGGACAACAGGCGCGTTACCGGCGTTGTCAAACTGGCGCGCCTTGCCGCCAGTGGCGGGCTGATGCTGCGCGGTGGACAGGATCACACAGGCGTTGAATTTCAGGCGCGATCGACATTTCTCTTTTCAGCTATCAACCCGCCGCCTCTGGCTCCTCAAGATCTCTCACGTATGGCTGTTATCTCGATCGACCGGCTGGACCCTACCAAGGTAACGGATCCACCGAAGCTGGATCCGCATACTGGCCAGAAGATCATGCGCCGGCTTATCGATCAGTGGCATCTTTATGAAGGAACATGGCAGGCCTACCGCGAGACCTTGCGCGATGGCGGTCATGACAGTCGAGGGCAGGACACCTACGGCACCTTTCTTGCCTGCGCACATCTGATCCTTGGCGACGAAGGCATGGAAGAGGCTGGCTACAGAGCTGATGATCTATCCGGTTGGGCTGAAACGCTCGATGCCCGGAACCTTACGGAGAAAGAAGCGGCCGAAGAAAACTGGAAAGAATGCCTTGAGTATCTGCTTACCAGTCGTGTCGATGCCTGGCGTGGCGGCATGCAACATACGATCGGCGCTCTAATCGAAGGATACCTCGATAGCGGTAATAGCTACCTCGATGTCGCCAAGACGCGGGAGATGTTGGCGCAGGTGGATCTGGGCCTGCTGCCCAAGGGCCAAAACAAGATCGACAAGAATTGCGACTTCCTTGCGATCCCGAACAAGGGCCCGAACCTTACGAGCCTGTTTGAGGGCATGCCTTGGTCCAATCGTGTGTGGTCCTATGCCCTGCGTCAGGGGCCGATGGACATCGTGGAGTATCGCAAACAATTCAACAAGGTAAAGATCGGCGGCGTCTCACGACGCGTCACGCTGGTCAACCTGACGGCATTTGCCGAATATGCAGAGAGGGAGGGGTAAGCCATGAACTACATTGACCTGGACATCAATCATGATGGCTTCGTGAAATTGAGCGAAATGAAAGAGATCCTGGAAACCTTCTCGGAAGCCGTGGAGCTCCGCGTAAGTGCCAGTGATGCGGAGATCCGCCGACTGCGAAATGAGCTTGAGACGGAGCGCAGGCTGCGTTTCGCGATGGCTCGGAGGTAATTGCCTCCAACTCCCCAACCCCTTTTCTAGCCAATCTCACGCCAGATGGAGGCCTCTTTCTGTCTGGCTTTAACCCCAACCCTTTCCAATGAAATGAAACCACGGGGCAATCGCCCCATAAAAATTTTGCCTCCATACCCTGACCCTTTCCTGCCTAAGGCAGACCGCGTCCTGTCATGCCTTTTGCAAGAGCAAAAGCCCTGCCAGTCCAAGCGGACAGTTGACCAGGGGTGAATGGAGATACCGTCAGAGGGCAAGCGGAGGTGTCCCTGTTCATGACGGGTCCGGGGACACCATAGGGGACACTGGGGACACTTCAAATTCTCTAGTGTCCCCAACAATTCAACGCAAAATCAGAGGCTTAAGGCGTAGGTTCCACTGGGGACAACTAAACAAGCCTCACGTCACACGCGCACGCGCGCGTATAGAGATATAGGTGTCCCTAGTGGAACCAGTGGAACTATATAGATAAGTATATGGTTTTATTGAGTTTTTACGGGGACACTTGCGGGGACACCAAGGAAGTCAGGTGTCCCCAGCATGCCAAATCAAGCCGCTCTGCGGTCTGCTCGTTTGAATAAAATATTGAGTTAAATCAGATAGATGACAGACGATACCGAACAAATGGATCTGCTCCAAACCAGCGATAATGAGGGGTGCGAGGGCACGCCGACTGCGGTTTTTCCTGCGGCTCGGGCGGAAAAACGGGGGCGAGGCAGGCCAAAAGGAGCGGTGAACAAGAAGACCGAGGCCATTGGCAAGCTCTACCAGACCAAAGGTTACCGCGATCCGCTGTTGTTCCAGGGCGAGATCATGTCCAGTCACCCTCTGGATCTGCACGAATGGTTCCTGGCAATGGAAGGCAGAGCCAGAGGGTTGACCATCGAGAAGGCCCGAGATGCATGGAAGGCTGGGACGCTGCCTGGCGTGCCTTCGATCGCGGAGATCGTGGCTTTGCAAACCAAGGTGGCGGACAGCCTGACGCCATACCTTTACGGCAAGAAGCCTCAGCAGAGTGAGGAAGAGAACGAGCGCCTGCCAATGCTGTTCATTGACCTGGGCGATGATCACGAGATCGATGCGGATCCGGCCAGTGAAGGCATGCTTTCGATCGGGCAACGGATCGAAGATGAAAGTGAACAAAATCAATCACTTAGAAAATCGGCGACAGAAGGGTCTCACGACAACAGGTCTCATGAAGCAGTCAAACCATTGAAAGACAAGGGGGAATAGGCGTTGCGACCACTGATAGGATATCAGCAGGAGCCCCCCCTCAAATCAGGGGGACCGGCATGTTTTGAGCGAAGAGGTTCTGGAAAATTTCGCCCACCCTTGGCTCTGCTCGCTCGCCCTCTGTTGAACGGCAAAAGGGCAGAAATCCGCGAGGCCTTCCCCGAAACGCCCCCAGCCCCCCCATATAGGGGTGTGCGACCACACACCGATCAGGATTTTGATCGGAACAGATCCCAAAAATCGCGTTCCCTGATCCGTTGGCCTAGGGGTCGGGGGAATGGCGCTTCACTTTGGGCAAAACTGGGGGTAGGGGAATGAACTATCAATTTCCGAGGGAAGACTTGACGGGTCTTATCGCTCCTGACGATACCGATATTCGGGCGCTTGTGCAAGCCTATGAGCAAGATGAAGACTTCGATCCCTATCATTTCAAACCGGCCGGGGATATCTCTCGCTCCTTCATTTCTGGTAAGGAAATGAGCCGTTTCATCATGGGGCCGGTAGGAGGTGGCAAAACAGTCTCTTGCGTCTTTGCGCGCGTTGTCGCGGCTACCCTGATGCCTCCCTGCAAGGATGGATGGATCCGAGATCGCTTTGTTGTGGTCAGAACCTCTTTCCGCGATGCGGAACGCACGGTTTTGAATTCCTGGAAACAGTGGTTTCCACGCACCTATCCCGGTTCCAGTTGGTCCGGTGGTAATGATCGTCCAGCAACGCATGTTTTGCGCTGGCGTTTGCCAAATGGGCTGAAGGTGGAAGCGGAAACGATCTTTCTGGGGATTGGTGATCAGTCGATCGAAGATATCCTGCGTGGTTTGGAGATCTCCGGCGGTTGGATGAATGAAGCCGACACGCTCGCTTCGAATGTGCTGCGCTATATTGAGCAGCGCACGGGACGCTATCCCAAAAAGGAAGATCTGGCCGATCCTGACGCCAAACGCATGCGGACCGTCCTTGGCGACTATAACGCACCGGATATGGACAACTGGACCTATGAGCAACTGGTTGAGAACCCTGCACCTCATCGCCGGCTTTATCGCCAGCCTTCCGGCCGCTCTCCCAACGCAGAGAACCTGTCGCGTTTGGAACCTGATTATTACCAGAAGATCATCGAAGCCGAACCCGACTGGTATGTGCGCCGCTTCGTTGACAATCAGTATGGCTATAGTCGCGAAGGCCTGCCGGTCTATCGATCCTTTGATCAGGATCGCCATATCGCAGCCAAAAAGCTTGATCCAGTCGAAGGGTTGCCGCTGTTGATCGGCCTCGATGCTGCCCTGCATCCTGCTGCCATCTTCGGGCAACCTATGCCGAATGGCCAGATTCGCATTCTCGATGAGCTGGTGCCAGGTGCGGGTGTTGGCGCGGCGCGTTTCGCGGAAATGATCCTCGATCTGCTCGATCGTCGTTATCAAATGATCGCCGACATTCGCGCCTGGGCGGATCCTGCAAGCCAGTATGGTGCGGATAGAGAGGGTGGTGAACAGGCCTGGCTCGATACCATGCAAGTGGAATTGAAAATGCCGATCCTTATTCCCGCTAACGGATCAAACGAATTGGGGCTTCGGCTCGGAGCTGTCGAGAAAGAACTCACGCACTTCATCGACGGGGAAACCCCGCGGCTTCTCGTTTCCCCTCATTGCAAGCTTTTGAACCGCGGCTTCATGTCCGGCTATCGCTTCAAAAAGCTTTCCGGAGGGTCAGAACAATTTGCCCTGCAGCCGGAAAAGAATGATTATTCCCACCCCCATGATGGCTTGCAGTATCTGGTATTGGGCTATCGGGGACGCCCCTCGGTCGTTGGTCAAGACCGCCGCCAGCGGCAAGCGGCCGCCAGAAAGGCAAAAGGCGGAGCCAAACGAACATTTGATCCGCACAAATATGCCTGACCTTCATCACCCTGCAACGCTCTATGATCTGGCCTGTATCACCGGTGAAAAGCCGATGATGGTCTGGCAATGCCTCAAGGCCCAACGCAAGGTGTCGCAAACATGGGCGCTTACTGACGACAACGGGGAAGCTGTGATCGTGGCAGGCCTCTGGTTAAGGGAGGATGGTGTTGCCGAAGCGTGGTTTCTGGCCACCAAAAACGCTCGATGCCACCTCAAACGGATCATTCGCCTCATACGGTTGACCTTGTACCGCACCTCCTATGCTGAAATCGAAGTCAGGATCTCGACCCGCGCTGGCGCACGCATCGCCCAGCTGAGTGGTTTTGATCGGGCAGGAACCAATTCTGGCATGGAGATTTGGCGTTATGAGCGGAATTCTCGGGGGCGGCGACAATGGCGCGGTCGATCTACAGCGGAAAATAGCGGCGCAAAACCAGCGCAAACAGCTAGCAGCCCTTGCAAAAGCTGCGGCAGAGACAGACCAGGCCACAGCCAAGGCAAAAGGCGGTGGGCGTCGCGCTGGCGGCAACAAACTTCTGACCTATATCGGCTCTTCCAGCGGCCAATCCACTTTGGGTTAAGGTGGTTCCATGGCCAGAAAAAGCATCAAAGTGCCAAAGCCTCCCAAGGATCCGAAGCCAAAGGCGCAGGCTTCCGGCGATGAGGCGGAAATAAAACGCCTAAAGCAGTTCTACGACAAGGCAAACACTGAATTCCTCAAATTCAAGCCCATGCTTGATGAGGCCTTCGACTATGCCATCCCTTATCGCAAGGGGATCTCGGAAACGGGATCCGGACAAAAGCGCGTCAACAAGGCCTTCGACCAGACCGCGATCGTTGGTGCGTTCCGCTTTGCCGGGCGGCTCTGGCAAGATCTCGTTTCAGAGGAAATGTTTCGTCTGGCACCCGGTGACATCCTTCCAGATAAGGTAAAAAATGAGCTGCGGCCGCAACTGGAAACCTATACCTCGATCATCACGGGCATGGCCTCCAATGGAGAATTTGACAACTCGTTTCATGAAATGGCCCTTGATCTGTCTGCTGGCACGGGGGCGATGTATATCCAGGAAGGCGAAGACACGGATACGCCTGCGCGCTTTGTTGCGGTGCCAATCGATGAATTGCGCCTTCTCAAGGGTGGGCATGGTGACATTCGGGGGATTTTCTGGGATCGCAAATGGAATGCCTGGGAAGTCCAGGATGAATTGTGGGATGATCGGCACAAATTCGGCGAAAATCTCAAGGAAAAGCTGAAGAAAAATTCCAGCGACGAAGTCACCCTTCGCATCGCCACTATGTATGACCGACGCAAGAAAAAGTGGATTACAACGACATGGGTTGATTGCGACGATGTCATCATTCGCGGGGAAGAAACCCTGACCAACCCGTGGCTGACCCCGCGCTATTTCCGCGTACCAGGCGAAACCATGGGTCGTGGTCCTGTTATGCTGGCCATGCCTTCCATCAAAACATTGAATACGGCGCAGAGCCTCACGCTACAGGCAGCCGCTATCGCCTTGATGGGGATCTGGACTGCGGTGGATGATGGTGTCTTCAATCCCGACAATTCGGCGATTGAACCCGGCGCGATCTGGACTGTCTCACGCAATGGCGGCGTCTTGGGGCCGACAATCCAGCGCATGACGGATCCAAACCTCAACACCAACAATATCATTCTCAATGATCTGCGCATGGCCGTACAGGCAACCCTGATGGATCAGAGCCTGCCAACCGAAGGGGCTGCAGTTCGCAGTGCAACGGAAATCCTAGAGCGTGTCAAACGCCTTGCCACTGATCATATCGGGGCCTTCGGCCGTATGGTCTATGAAATCATAGCGCCTCTGGCCCGCCGCCTGATCGAAATTGCCTATAACAAGGGCCTGATCAAAAGCCAGCTCCCGATCGATCAGATCCTGATCAAGGTCAAAGTATCGTCGCCTCTGGCAACGGCCCGCGCTGCGGAAAAGCTCGAAAAGATCACCCAGTGGATCGATATCGTGCTGGCCATTTTGCAAACCGAAGCAGGGCAGGTGGTCAAGCTGCAGGATGCTCTTGAGCATATGGGGCATGAATTGGGCGTGCCATCCAAATTCATTGTAACGGCCGACGAACGCAAGGCGATGCAGGAGGAAGAAGACAAGAAGCAAGCGGCGCTAGTCGCTGCACAAGCAGCAATGGCAGGGGGAGAAGCCCAATGAACCGAACCGGATTTGATGTCCAGGACGTGATCTCCCGCCTTGGTGGCGATCATAGTTGGGAAGCACTGGACAGCCTGCAAAGCATGTTTGCGCATCCGGAGCGCAAGAAACTGGCGGAAGAAGAAAAGGCCATGAAGGAATCTGCCCAGCTCAGTTTCCGTCAGGATCTTCTGTTCGTTTTCTCATGTGAGGAAGGGCGTCGCGTTCTGAAAGAATGGATCGCGGGAACAATTGCCCGTCCTCCGGTCAATATCGGCATTTCCGGCCTGACCGCTGATCAGGTGGGCGTCATGACGTCCTATCGGGAAGGCCAGAATTCCATCATTCACGCAATCCTAACCGATCTGGCAAAAGCCGGATTTAACCCGTCTGAACCGTCAACCAAAGGACAAAAAGCATGTTCAACAGATACCGCACATTCTGGCCGCTCATCGCGTTCGATGCAGAAGATGGAACCGGATCCGGAGAAGAGCAACAGCAACCAGGAGCCGCCGACGAAGGCACCAACGAGGGCGGCGAGCAGGACACGGGCTCGGAGCTCTACCGCCCGGAAGGGCTCGACGAAAGCTTCCACGGCGAGACAGACCGGGAAACCATCGACAAGTTGATGGCTGGCATCAAGGATGCAAAGCCTATTTTGCCCGAAGATGTATCCGGATATGAATTTACCCCTTCAGAAGGTCTGCAAGGATTTTTTGGCGATAAAGACGATCCATTGATGAATTCTGCCAAAGCCGCTGCACTCAAAAACGGGATCCCGCCAGATGTGCTGCAGAATTTCATCAATGACACTTTTGGCGATCCTGTATCCCAAGGCGTGATCGCGCCCCCCTTCAACCCGAAAGCCGAAATCGACGGGTTGGCCAAAATGCTGGGTGGTGACGCTAAGGTGGCGGAAAAGGCAATCAACGATGCTGAAGCGATTGCCGGCAATCTCGCCAAGACCATGGGACTGCCTGAGGCCGCTGCCGGTTTTTTCGAAGGCATGGCGGAAACAGGCTCCGGCGTGATGGTCATTCGCGCCATCCAGAAAATGGCAAGCGAAAAAGGCATCCCGCTTGGTGGCCAAGATGCAGGCGCAACCACGCATTTCTCAAAAGAGACCCTGAAGAAAATGGGAGCGGATCCGCGCATTGATCCTCAAAGCACGAAATATGACCCGGAAGTCCGCAAAAAATACGACGCCAGCTATCAGGCGCTGTATGGAAACTAGGTCCGTAGATCTCGGTTGACCACCTCGTCAGGCGGTTAGCGTTGATGCCAAGCCAGGGCTCGACGCACCGCCTTTCTTATTTCCGCTGCCGGTGGAGCCTCTGGCGAGACAAAACTCGCTATGGAAGGCTAGACTATGAGCACCGATGCACCAACCTGGTTTGTGGAGCAGTATAAAGACGGCGTCATCCAGAAATACCAGTCCAAAGGTTTTCTCCTCAAATCCACCGTAACGCCTGCAGGCAGCATTGAAGGCAGCAAGGCCTATTTCAACCTGATGGGCAAAGGCAAGGCCAACAAGAAGAAACGCGGACAGGCAGCTGTACCCATGAACGCTCAGAAGGGCCGCGTCGAAGCTGTCCTTGAGACTTGGGAAGCCTTCGATGAGGTCTATAAATACGACCTGGCGCGTATGTCCGCCAATGAGAAGGAAGCCATCCAGATGGCCGGTGCCATGGCTCTGGGGCGCGCGACCGACGATGAAATCATGGCAAAGATGGATGCGTCTTCCAGTACATTAGCTGCAACTGGCTCCGGCATGAAGCCGTTGCTAGATGCCAATGGCTTGCCAGCCATGGTTGGCGGATCTGCGGTTGCCTTTGACCTTAAATATCTTCTTCTCATGGCCAGTGCCCTGAAACAGGCCGATGTTCCATGGGACGGTAATGTCTTCTGCCCGCTGCCTTCACTGCTGTTCGATCAGGCTTGTGCCTATAAGCAGTTTAACAATGCGGACTGGACCGGGGCAGATCTCAGCTTCACCAAGGCGACTGTCACCAAATACTGGGCAGGCGTGCATTGGTTCCAGGCACCGGATGATCTCTTCATCGAGAATGAGGAAGATCACTATGACATCGAGATGTATCACCGGTCATCTTCGGGGTGGGCCAACAATTCCGAGCTCGAAAGCATCTGGGATTGGGATAACCGCCTTGGCTGCTGGACGGTCCGCATGGAAACCGAAGGCGCTGCAGGTTGCTTCCAGCCGGAAGGCACCGTTCGCGGCCGCTTTGCCGTGCCGACTGACATCACCCTGAACTAATCAGGGTGACTGATCCTTGATCTCTCGATCCTCTGAAAGGAATATCCCATGGCCTTTGCTTTGACTGGCTTCAAGCGCGTTGTCTCTGTCGGCGCGATCGGAACCGGATCCGGTTCCGTAAAATCCTTCTGCACCTACCACACCAACGATGATGCCGCGACCGTGGAAACGGCTGGCTATTTCAATGATCTGGCGTCCGATCTTCAGGCTGGCGACATCATCATGGCCGGACTTGATCTTGATGGAACGCCAGCCTTGAAAAACTACATCGTCTCGGCGGTTACAGCATCCGTTGTCACCATCACCGCCCAGACCACAGCATAACACGCAGCCTTGAAACTCCTCCCTCAAGGTCAACTGGTGGCTCGGTCAACTCTATGGGCCGGGCCATTTTTTATGAGGTATCTCCATGATTGATGCTTTGGCAGTTATCAAGCAGGCGTGTGATATCGCGGGCATCACTGCGCCGGAAAACCTGACCGACGAGCTCTATAAGGGTGCCGTTGCGCAAGATCTCTATAACCATCAGGCGCGGGCCGCTCTGGCGGTTCATCCCTTTTCATTTGCTCAGGATCTTGTGCAGCTGAACCGCTTGTTGGACGCGCCGATTGCTGGATACAGCTATTGCCACCAGATCCCGACCGAAGACCTGATTATCGGTGTCGATCGGCTCACGGATCAACCAACAGATCCTGATTATTCATTCGCTGACTTTGTGAAATACGGTCTGAAGATCCATTCCAATGCTCTGGATCTCTATGCCGTGATCCGCAAACAGGTCGGTCCTCATCTCTGGAACCCTATTTTTGTCAATGTAGTCGCAACCGGCCTTGCCAGCGTGCTTGTCCTGGCTATCGCAAGCGATGACAAGCTGTCTGCCCAGCTGAAAAAGGACGCCTATGGCGATGCGCGCGAGGAAATGCGCGGCGGCTTGATGCGTGCGGCGATCAATAGCGACCAATTCACCAAACCAAACAAACGCATGCGCATGGGGAACAATCCCCTGACTGCTGCATGGCTGTCTTAAAGGGAGATTGTAATGGTTGCCAAACCCGGTCGCTTGCAAGCCTCCTATACGTCTGGGGAACTGGATCCGTTCGAATATGACCGGATAGAACTCAAATTCTATGGAACTGGCCTTAAATGGGCAGAGAATATCGAACTCCACCCGCAAGGCGGATTTTCCTTTCGCGATTGCACGCGCCACCGTGTCGAATTGGACATCACATCCGGCCGTCTGATCCCGTTCAAAAATTCTAGCGGCGTTGTTCACGATTTTGCCCTTAGGGATAGCAACCTTGATGTCATTAAGGATGGAGCCATTCTGACGACCATTACTCATCCGATGGATGCCAGCCAATTGACCGAGATTGAGTGGGCCCATCGAATGAATACGCTGTTTCTCTTCCATGAAGATGTCGAGACACCCCGCGTTTATTACGACAAAGCCACACTGACATGGGGCTGCGATAGCCTGCCATATGAAAATCTTCCCAACTATGACTATGGCGGAACCTATGACAATGGCATCCCTGCGGAATGGGAAGTGCAGTTCGTTTCCTTTGGTGGCGGATATCGCTTTCGTCTGACCATCTCGGATCTTGAAACCGTGTCCATCCAGCTATCCACTGACAGCGACTGGACCCAATGCGCGGCAGACATGCAGGCAGCAATCCTGCAGCTTCCGAATGTCGCTGATGGGGTGACATGTGAAGTGATTGAAGATGCGCGGATCAAGGTCATCTTTGGCGGCGATGAAAATTCCGGTGATGCATGGGCTGTTTCTGCAGATAGTCTTGATGACGCGGATGCTGCAATTCCCTGCTACAAGCTAGTCGTGGGCATCCCGCCTGGCGAAGCAATCATTTCCACTGAACAGGGTTGGCCGAACTGTGGTCTGTTCTATCAGCAGCGCACCATTGTGGGAGGTTTCAAGGGCCTTCCCAACAACTGGATGTGCTCGATCACGGGGCGCTATTTTTCCTTTGATACCGATCTGGACGAGGCCAACGGGGCCTTTGTCGTGCCGCTCGATAGTGAAGGTGGCGAAAAGATCCTGCATATGGTCGATGGTCGGAATATGCTCGTCTTCACTTCGGAACGAGAATTCTGGATTTCCGATCGAGCGATCAGCAAGACCGAAGCGACCGTTCATGTCGAGGCTTCCACCCATGGATCCAAGAAGGGCGTGCCGGTGGTCAAGAATGAAGGCGGCGCGATCTTCTGTCACAAAACCGGATCCGTCATTTCCGAATTTCGCTATACCGATGTTGACGGCAACTTCATTTCCCAGCCGATTTCGATCCTGTCTCCCCATCTGTTTGAAGATGTCTGCGACATGGCCCTGCGCAAGGCGAAGTCTTCGACCGACGCCAATCTGCTCGGGATCATCGATGAGCAGGGGCGCATGCGTGCCGGATATCTGCTGAGACAACAGGACGTAACCGGCTTTGGTCGTGTCACCTCTGGCGATGGCCTGTTCAAGGCAATCGATGTCAACAGCAACAATGATATGAATGTCATCACCGAGCGGGGCAGCTCGCGACGGTTTGAGACCTTCGAGAAGGGCTTGTTACTCGATGCCGCCATTGCTTTTGACAATGGGGATGCATCCAGCACTATTACCGGACTGGATCATCTGGAAGGCATGGAAGTCTGGTGCCTCGGGGATGGCAATGTCTATGGCCCATACACAGTCGCGGATGGCACGATCGAAGTGGATGATCCGGTTCAGACCGGTGAAGTGGGGCTTTTCGTTCCACCTCTCGTCGAGACGTTGCCACCCTCCCGCGAGATTGCGGACAAGACTGTTTTGCGGCGCAAGGCCCGGATCCACTCAGTCTGGATTTCCGTGATTGACACCACCTCGATCGCCATTGGCGCCAATGGACAGGATCCCGTTGATTACCCACTGCGACAGTATGACGAAAATCTCGAAAAGCCGGAACTTGAAGACGGATATACCGGGCTCGTCGAGATACGGGGTTTGCGTGGTTATGTCGATGAACCAACCGTCACGATCACCCAAGTGAGACCCGGCCGTTTGACGGTGCGGTCTATTACCAGTGAAGCCAAGCTGTAGGAGGCCTCCATGACAATGTTGATTAGCGGAATTGGCGCTTTGATGGGGGGCGGTGGCGCAGCTGCCACGGCTGGCGCTACGGCTGCGGGCTCTGCTGCAACGGCAGGAACTGCTGCAGCAACGACAGCTTCTTCTGGTTTGTTCGGCACTGGTATTTCAGCCTCTTCCATTATCCAGGGCGTAGCTGGCTTTGCCAGTGCTGTTGCTGGCCTGCAAGGGGCCAATGCGCAAGCGGAAGGCTATGAGGTGCAAGCCGATGATGCCGACATGCAGGCAACGGACGAAGAGACCAAGGGCGTCCAGCGCACCTTGGGTATCAAGCGCGCCCTCATGAAAGCCCTTGGTGAGAATGCCGTTAAATATGCAGCTGCTGGTCAATTGGTCGGGGAAGGTGCAGCACAGGATAATGCCAATGCCATGGAAGATCGGGCCGTTGATGACATTTCCGTTGATCGGGCAGACACCGACGCCCGCGCTGCAATGCTACGCGCACGAGCAGCTGGCTATCGCAAGGTGGCTTCCAGAACCCGCTCTGCAGGTGCCATCGGCTTTATCGGCAATCTATTTAGTTAGGGGACAATCATGGCGAACCGTCAGGCCCGGGGATTGGGCAAACTTGTAGAATTGAATACGCAAGGTCAGGTATCAACCAAGCCCGGTGCGGCGGTTGATACCAATGCCGGCATTTGGTTTGCAGCCTCGAAAAGCCTGCGTCAGGCAGGGCGGACCCTTAGCGCCATGGCCGATCGGGCGATGAAACGCCAACAGGCTGCGGATCTTAAAGCGGCACAAACATCAGGCGAGCAGGCTGGATACGCGGCTGATCTGGGGACCGGATCGGCCAGCAGTTATTTCAACGGGGATATGAAAGCAGGTATCGAGGCCGCTGCCAGTGCCCTGAAGATTGATCCGATCGATCTGGCTACTGTCATTTCATATGAAACGGGTGGAACGTTCGACCCATCAAAAAAGGGGCCAACCACAAAATGGGGCACCCATCGCGGTCTTATACAGTTTGGAGAACCGCAAGCCAAGCAATATGGCATTGATTGGAACAATCCACTTGCCAGCCAACTGGGAGAAAATGGCGCAATTGTACGTTTTCTGCGCGATGGTGGTGTCAAACCTGGCATGGGGCTGCTCGATATCTATTCCGTAATCAATGCCGGTGCCGTTGGCAGATACAATGCCTCGGATGAAGCTGCAGGCGGCGCACCTGGCACGGTGCGCGATAAAGTCCAAAACCAGATGGACGGTCATCGGGCCAAAGCCGAACAGTTGTTTTCCGGGGCGTATCCTGCAGGCACCGGACGCCCTTCGGCCACCGGGCCTGCACTTGCCTTGCGTCGTGGTGACACCCCCATGGGGGAAGCTTATCTGGCATCTCAAAACAGGGCGCTAACACGGCGCTTGCCTCTGGAAGTGACCCAGCAGCTTGACGCCCTCTATGAAGAACACAAGGACGACCCGGCAGCATTGACGCAAGCTTTTGATGAAGCGGAAAACGGGGTTCTGACGCAGCTTGGCAAGTTGTCCAACAATGATCCGGAAATGATCTTGCTTGGCCAGCAAACCTTCGCCCAGAAACGGCGCGTTTATGAAAAGTCTGCCAGAGCGGCAGAAGATGCCCGCGTGCGCGATGGTGAACGATCGGACTATGACGACACCCTGAAGGCCTCCCGATCCAGCTTGCAACGACAAGCCTATCTGACGGGCAATGATGTGGAGGCCGGTGCAGATCTGGAAGTTTCGATCAATGAAAGCCTAGCTTCCATTTCCGACGCTCTTGATGCTGGTCTTATTTCTCCGGAAGTGGCAAAGCGCGACAGGAAAGCCGTACTCGATACCGTAACGCTCGCGCGTGTGGATGGTGTTTTTGACAGCCTGCCAGATGTAGGCAGTAAAGAAGCCTTTATTGAAGGATTGAAGGATAGCTGGACCAAAGAGGAAGAGCTCTTCAAGGATCTCTCTTTGGAACAGGTACAAGCACTTGAACGCAAATATGCCGGAGCTATCACTCAGGAAAAACGACAGACCACCGCCACCAGCAAATTGGAAGTACAGAAGATGCGTTCCATGGTGGATGATGATCTGGCGTCCATTCGGGGGACTGGTGTCGGTTTGTCGATCGATGGGGAAGAGCTGACCTTTGACCAGGTCAAGGCAACCCTCGGAGAAGGTACCGCGCAGGAATGGCAGCAAAAGCGTCAGCTGCAGGCCGGAATTTTCAACGCAACGACTGGCCTCGACCTGATGCCTGCAACAGAGATGGTTGGTCATTTGGCGGCTCTTGAGCCGAAAGCGGGAGCTTCTGGCTACACGGATCAGGCAACAATACACGACACTGCACAGAAAGAAGCCCAAAAGATCCTCAAGCGGCGCAAGGAAGATCCGGCCTTGGCGGTCGATGTCGCATTTGACGATCTCAAGCCCATTCGCGAGCAGGCCTATCAAGGGGATCTTGTTGCGATGGAAGAACTGATCAAGGGCAGGCTGGACGCACAGGAAGCGCTCGGGATCTCGGACTATGCCAAGGCCCCGTTGACGAATTCGGAATTGCAAGTCATCGCCCAGCCGGTGGCCGGTGCGGTGGATCGCCAGACGTGGGATCAGCTATTTGCTAAGATCGATGAAAGCTATGGACCTTATGCGGATGAGGTCATGACACAGATCCTTCATTGGAAGGGACTGCATAAGGAAGCCGCGACGGTCGCAACATCTATGCTCAGGCAAACCAAACTTGGGGAACGACAAAGCCGCCTCGATGCTAAATCCTCGGATCAGAAAATGGGTGCGCTCGAAACAGAAACGGCGATGGATGGGGACTTCGATACGGTCAAATGGAAGGCCTCGCCAAACAACAGTCAGATTAATCATCTGCTCGCCAATCCGGATCTAGCCGATCAGTTTGACGACAAATTCGGATCTGGTGCTTCCGCTTTCTATATCAAGGCACAAGAGCGAAGCAAACAGCAAACACAGGCTTACGTCGATGGCCTCGCCTCTGATGGCGTATCGATCAATGAGGATGGGTCTGAAAATTACGATCCGGCAAAGGAAAATGCACAATGAGTGGGCAAGCTGAGGCAACTATTCCCAATCCCTTTGATCAATTCGATGCGGAAGGATCGGATCCCATCCTGATGGAAGCCCCTCGACCGGGGCTGTCTGAACGATTTAAGATCAATATGGAAGCAGCAACGCGACAAGGGACCGTTGTCGGTGCCTTGCGCGATGTCAGCCGTCCAGAAAACAGACAACGCTTTGACAGCCGTTATGAAAGCTTTCCGGAATGGGATACACCAATAGAAGGTCTCGCCGCGCTGACCGGGCAGGTCGCGGGTACGATCGTGGATGCCGAACGCGGCACGCCCCATCTTGAAAACCTGATCCCGGTTGGTATCGGTGAAAAGGCATTGGCCATGTCTGGCCGTGGCCTTTCTGCTCTTCGTGCCCGTCTCTTTGCGGGTGCCGTGGATGCTGCTGCAGTCAATGCTGTAACGGACCCCGTTATCCAGGGCATTGAAATGGGAGCCGGTTTCCGCGAGGAATTCGACCCGATCCAGTTCGCAAGCTCTGTTGGTCTGGGCGCTGTTGCTGGTGGTGTCATGGGACCGATTACTCATCGGGCGAGTTCTCCGCAAAGCCATATCGCAGGGGAAGTGGCCGACTGGGCAAATGATCGCGCACCCGACATGCCAGCTCGTCAAGCCGACATGCTGGACACAGCCGTCCGATCAGAACCGATGGACACCCCGGCAATGAATCCAGATTTGCCAGACGGCAAAAAACTGGACTTCGGCAACACTGAGGCTGCCACTAAAGCGCAAAGCGCTGTGACGGCTTCTGAGGTCGTTTCGGAACCTGTATCCCTTGGTGATCGTCTGCAGCCAAGACCAGCTAAGCCGGAAGTGCAGGCCATGGCACGGCAGACCGATGCTGAACCGCTCTGGAAAGACAATGGGACATGGAAGGCAACCGATCCGGACATTGTCGAGGTTGGTCAATTTGGGCCGATCGTGGATATCGACGCGCATAATCGCCAATGGTCGAGTGTTGCCGATCGGCTCAAACAGATGGAAGCCGGGGAAGCGCGCGGAGCACTGGACCATCCTGATCTCGGCGATATCGATGTTTTCTGGGGCGACTATGACCTTAAGACGGACACGGGCGCTGGTCTCAAAAAGATCTTTGAAAAGCATCCGGAAGTTTACGATGACCTGCCGGAAATTATTCGTTCGCTTGAAGTCGTTAGTAAATCAGATAACAGGGCCATTCTGAAAAGCGACAAATATAAAGCCGTTATTCGCTTTGATTATGATGGGAAGGAAAAGACCTGGTTGCTTTCGGCATATGAGCCGACTGATGATTGGCGGGCCAGAGGTACTACCGGGCGCTCTGACACTTATCATGCGGACGCCTCCTCCGCTGCGCCAACCGGTAATAGTATAGATCCAAAATCCAAGAATTTCAATGAAAGCCAACGTGCCGAAGGTAGTACGGAGCGCTCCGACAGTCGCCAGATGGACGCGCACAGCTCCTCCACCTCGTCGGCCGATCAAGATATGCGACTTCCTCAAGGGGAAAGCAAGGGAGATCCTGCTCTGCAAGCAGCGATCACCCGAGTGGATGCTGATGCCAACATGATCCAGGATCGACTGGGGGCAATGTCAGGCGAGATCCGGCGCAACACAGATGGCATCGAGCGGACGGCCAGCAATGAAAATCACAAGGCTGTTGGTGTGCGCCTGGTCGATATCGCCAATCGCCTTTACGATCTGACGGGCGTTGCTGCTGTGAGGCGCGGCATCAAGAAACCGCTAGGGCAAAGCAAGGCCGGTGTTCTTGGCACGCACAACACACGGACCGGTGTAATCCGGATCAAGGATCCCAACGATATCGAAGTGATTGCCCATGAAGTGGGGCATCATATTGATCAGAAACTGGGAAAAGACTTCTCAGATCTGATGGCGATTTATAGCCGCGAACTGGAACCAATGGCCCCAGTTGGCTATTCTCCGGACTTATGGTTGACCGAAGGTTTTGCGGAATTCTTCCGGAATTTTCTGATGAACCCCAATTATGCGGCCAAACATGCGCCAACCTTCAACCGTGCCTTTACCGACTTTTTGAAGAGCAGGAAGCCGGAATGGCTCAAGGGCTTTGTCGAATTGCAGGATCTTTATTATTCCTGGCGCACCATGCCGTCCGGCAACGCGGTTTCCTCTTCGGTCGTGACCAGCAAGATCGATGGAGCAATAGGGCAAACGATCGAAGAGGTCAAAAAGTCCGGGATCGGGCAGACGATCGGCGATAAATTGCACAATGCCTATACCAATTTCATGGATGCCAAGCACCCGATCCAGCAGGCTGTCACCGAACTGATAAAGGTTTATTCGGAGAATACGGGCAAGCAGCTGGATCTAGCTGTCAAGGATGACCCTTACAAACTTGCTCGCATGATCAATGGCGCGCAAAGCGCCGGTCACATGGACCTGATGTATGGCGTGCATGGCTATCATCAGCTGGAACCACAAGGGCCGGCCTTGCGCGATGCCATCATCTATGCCCATGGCGGTGGCAATGTGCTTTCAAAGCATGATCCGGTGATCACTCAGGATTTCGGCACCTATCTCTGGTCTCGTCGCGCCCTTGGCGAATGGTATCGTTATGAAGCGGGCGACATTCCGAACACGCCAGACAAATTCACCAAAGGGGATCATGAAGTCGTCATTCGAGAAATGGAAGCCAAATATCCGCATTTCCAGCAGGCGGCTGAAATGGTCTATGGCTGGAACAAGCAGCTCTGGAAGAAAAAGCTCGATGCCGGGCTCATCAGCAAAGAGCAATATCGCGAAGGGTTGCAGATCCGCGACTATGTGCCGGGGCTGAGAAAGCAGGACTATCCAGGCAACACCAAGACTGAAGGGAAGGGAGCCCGCACCGGCAAACAGAACCAGGTCAATCAATTTCGTGGCTCCAACCTCGATGTGATCAATCCGCTCGAAAGCCTGATGATGGATGCCTATGAAACGTCTGTTGCGATCGCCCATAATGACATGATCCGATCCTTGAAGCGGCTCGGCCGGATGGCTGGCCATGGATCCGGAGCCATTGTCGAAGAGATCCCCGCACGCGAAATGAAGGCCCTCATTGTGGATCCAATTGAAGCGGTGGAAGCGGCGGCAAAACAGCGGGGTTTTTCTAAGGTCGACTTCTCTATCGTGCGCGATGCCTTGCAAGAGACCATTGGAAATGAAAAGGCCAATCTGTTTCGCCCGGAAGTTATCAAGGAAGGAGGTCAGCCGATCGTATTCTTCCGAGAAGGCGGAACGCTGAAGGCCTTGCGTTTGGCGGATGGTGAACTCGGGCAACAGCTCTATCGAAGCTTTACCGCAATGAACCATGTCGAGCGCACCATGTTGCTTGATATCCTCGCTGGATCTGCCAGCATGTTGCGCACCGGCATTACAGCAGCGCCGGAATTCATTGCCGCTAACATCATTCGCGACCAGGCCATGGCAGCGATTTTCTATGGCCACCCCTTCAAACGCCTGAAAGCGACCTTTGATGGTGGTATGGATGAATTCTTCAGTCGGGAAGCAGCCCGTCACTATAACGCCATGGGTGGCATCATGGGTGGCGAAAATGTTGCCTCCCTCAGGGATGGTGCTTTAAGTCGCGATCTCAAGGCTTTGGAGAAAAAGGGTTACATCACTTCGAAGATGGCTAACCCGATCACACATCCCTATCAATTTGCCAAAGGGCTTGCCTCCTTGACCGAGGTGTCCGAAACAGCCACCCGCCTCGGTCTCTTCCGCACCTTCTTTGAAGAGGGGCGCATGCGTGGCCTCGATGAATTCGAAGCAGCAACCGAGGCTGCCTGGCTATCCCGCGATCATCTCGACTTTGACCGGCGTGGTCTGCATATGATGGCGCTTTCGCGCATTGTTCCCTTCCTTAATGCCAGCTTACAAGGGCTCGACAAGGCCTCCCGCCTGATGATCACACCATTGGCAAAGAAATATTTCGGCAAGGTGCTAACTGCTGAAGAGGAAAGGGCCATCCCTCAGGCAACAAAGGCATGGGCCCGACTATCAGCCTTGACTGTTGCTGGCATGGGGCTTCATGCCCTCATGAGCCAGTATGATGATTATCACGAGATCTCGGAAACCACGCGCGCCACGCACTGGATGATCAAAACCGGCAATCGCTGGACTGCCATCCCCAAGCCCTTTGAACTGGCAATCATGCTCAACATCGCCGAAGCGGCCTATGATGGGGTGATCAATCAAGATCCAACAGCAGCAGAACGCTATATGGACAGCCTTTTTGAAGTCTTGCTTCCGCCCAATATCATGGAAAGCAATCCGCTGGTAAAAACCTATTTCGAGGTCAAAAGCAACAAGGACTTTTTCACCGGTGCCGATGTTGTGCCCGAGCAGCTGCTCGGCTTAGAGCCGCGATTGCAATATACCGCTTCAACGTCCGAACTCTCCAAACAGATCGGCGACGTGCTTGGCTGGTCTCCTGCCTTGACGGACAAGATGATTACGAATTTCACGGGCGGTCTCGGGCGATCGGCTTTGTCAATCTACGATGCCTTTGGCAGCAACAAGCCCGGCCAATCAGCCGATGACATGGCCATTCTGCGCCGGTTCATCAAATCGGCATCGCGCGGATCCCGATCAACGCGGGAATTTTGGGCTCTGGTTGCCCCCAGTACGGGAGAATTCGAGGGGACGGTCAAAAGCTATCAGGCCATGCTCGATGCCGGGCAAACTGTCGAAGCTGACGACTATCTGGGAACACTCGGCGAAGAACAGCGGGTTTATCTGACGTCCCGCTTCATGCAAGGCAATGCTGCCCAGGCAAAGAAAATGCACCCGCTCGATCGGGCCAGACGTGCCGTTCGGGCCATTTCTCGCCTTCGTAAGGATCTAGCTGATGATGAAGTTATAGGGGCAGATGGTCCTTTGAGCTCCATTCCGCGTAGTGATCGCGGGGCGATGGTCGATATTCTTGAAAGCCTCGCTGTCAAGGAAGCACGCAATGCACTGGTACTCCTTGATCAGCCTGGATGGCAGCATCGAGGCCTGATGGATGTAGAAGGGCATTACCGCGAATTGGAAGCACTCAACCCGAAAATTCTCAAGGTGCTTGCGGATCGCTACGCTACTGGCGGCGTCGTGCCCTTTGAAACCGTGCAGAAAAGCTGGCCGGATTATCGCGCACGCTTGCTTGCAGATGGCTCTGACGCCCCGATGGCGGACTTTGTTGTCATGGCCAAACATGAGCGGGAACTCAACGGTGACAAGATCAAACGTCCGCCCAAAGCACTGGTTCCGGGGCTTGCGAACTAACGGTTGACCGGTAGGGGAATGAGCGATCATAGGCAAAAAGCTTTTGTCAGGATCACACCATGTCAGCTACGCCCATTACACAAGATGATCGCGACGTTTCCTATGTTGCAGTCGAAGCCCAAACTGAGTTCGCTGTCACCTACAAGTTTCAGGTAGATAGTGATCTTGTCGTATCGATCGTCGCCGAAGATGACAGCGAAACGGTCCTGACGCTAAATGTCGATTACACTGTCTCCGGCGCTGGCGAAGATACCGGCGGCACAGTCACCCTGTTGGAAGGCGCTGTTGAAGGAACTGAATATCGAATTCGGGGTGAAGCAAAACTCGTCCTTTATCAGAAGCTGACCAGCGCCAACTATTCTCGCGCTACGATCAACACGATCTTCGAGCGTTGCCTGATCTGGATCACGGAAACCCTTTCCAAGATCAATGTGGTCCAAACGGCCTTTGACTATTTCAACAGCACGACCGTCCCAGCCATTGAGCAGATCAAGAAGAACGTGGACGAAAGTCTTGCCCAAATCGTGACCCTCGAACAGAGCGCATCCGATAGCGCTGACGCTGTTGAGGCCGCTTTTGAAGATGCACTTCTTGAAAGTGAAACGCTTTCTCCATCCGGCCTGAAGACGCTTGTACTTCCGGATAACTCCACGATTTCACCCCTTGGCGCAACCCTTATGGCCGGTATTAGCCAAGCGGCAATGCAAACCACACTGGGTGTTTACAGCACGACGGAAGTTGATGCTGCGATAGCTGGCTTGGTTGATAGCTCGCCAGAAGCTCTTGATACCCTGAACGAACTTGCGGCGGCTCTTGGCAATGACGAAAACTTTGCTTCCACCGTAACCGATAGCATTGCGACCAAGCTAACCGCGTCTCAAGTCAATGGCGCTTATGACCCGCCAACCTGGTTTGTTCCTGATGAATTCAGTGCGGGCGGCACCTATATTGATATTGTACGGGACCCAACTGATACGACACCGACTAAGCCATTTATATGGCTCGAAGGTAAAACAACGGGCAATACTTCTCGAAGTTACCCATTGGGAATTGCTGTTGTTGGCGAGGTAACGACAGGCGGAACAAGGGCCATATCTGGCATTCGCGCTGCTATGACAAATACAGGCACAGATAATGATTGTGTCGGCCTATCTGCCCGAACCACAAACAGTTCAAACGGTGGCATGTCTTGCGGCGTATTTGGGGCCGGTGCTGTAACGACAGCAACAGCAAAAGGAACCATGGGCGTCGAGGGACATATATATGTCAATAGCGGCGAGACAACCGCCCCTCGCGATGGTGCGGGGATAGGATGGCGTGCGGCGATGCACGCTTACTCTGACAGCTTGTCTAGCCCAGCCCACCATGGCCTAACAATCGATAGCCATGGGGCGACAGCTGGATATTACGGGTTCTGGAATGGCCTTACTATCGATGGCAATGCTTTTGCTCATAATGGCGATGGAGGCGGGAACGCTGGGACAGTTGGCATCCAATGTGGCAATTGGTCAAGCACGGCAAATTACCCAGAAATTGGCTGGAAAGTCGGATATGTCGGCACCTATCATATTGCTCGTGGTGCTAATGAGTTCAAAGTAAATTCAAACGACTTCCTAAACATCAACCCAACTGGCCATTCCAGATTTATTTGTCGCCCTCTGGACACTACCTTTGGTGGCTTTCGTGTTGAAGTCGATGACGGGGCAGGTGGTTATGAAGGTGCGGCGATCTTTACGTGGGATGGAGCTGCCACAATTGTCGGGAACCAGCGTGCAGAACCTATCATTTTCAAAACAAATGATACAGAACGTATGCGCATCACGGCTGCCGGTGATATAGATACGTCAGGCCAAATTACTGGTGATGCGGTACAGTCCTCGGCAACTGACACTACGTCTGGTGCACTGCTGACTGTTGGGGCTGGTGGGCTACTTTCTCCCATTAATCTAGATGACGGCGACGATTTTGATGCCGTTGGGTTTAGTGGATTTTTCACCAATCAAAGCATAACTGCGGTTCCTGCAAATTCACCAGATGGAGACCGGCGCTACACTGGAATAAATCTTGATGGTAGTGACAACACAGGTTTTCAAGTTGTTAGTAATGCAAATGGTGATTTCTTCGGAAGAACAAAAATTTTCGGCGGTTCATATGCTGATTGGGCTATGTTTTTCAGCCAATCAAACATCGTCGGCACGGTCTCCAAGGATGGATCTGGTGTGCCAACAGGTGCTATCTTTGAGAAGGGGGCGGGCACTGGTTACATCTATTATAAGTACGCTGACGGGCGGCTAGAATACATTCGCGATGATGCTACTTTTGCCTACGTCGCGAGCGCTGACCTGCTCACTTTTACTGAAACAATGGCCGTTACTTTTACGTCAGACCCAACGATGATAAGCGTTTGTCTGCCTTCTAACAGTTCAAATTATACAGGTGTGACGCTAAATAATATTGGATGTCAGCGAGGGTTCGTGACTGGTTCTGCATTAACAGCTCAATTACCACGCACATTTGGCTCACCAGACTTCGAAAGCGGTGACAATATCACAAACTGCAAACTCATGGTAACAGGGCGATGGTTCTAAGATCGAATGTTTATCGGTGGACTTAACAGCAGCATTTTTATACGGTCTCTCCAAATTGATATTTCGGAGGGATTGTAGCGTCTATGGATCAAAAGACAATTTATGTTCATATAGGGACCTATAAAACTGGCACAACAAGCATCCAAAAATCTTTAGCGGCAAACCGTGATAAATTGATGGAATGTGGGCTCCACTATCTAAAGGCTGGGCTCAACAATGAGTTGAAAAAGCATATGGGCATACATGGTCCTGCTATTTCGACCAAATTTTAGCCTGAATAAGGTGGATCTGATTATCTGTTCAGGCAGCCAGTTTTGTTGTTCCATTCATCGTGTTGTAGGCCTCATTCGGGGTCAGAATGCCATGGGAAGAATGGGGGCGTAGTTCGTTATAGTAGGAGATCCATTTTCCAATGCCAGCCCTTGCTTCTGATCCCGTCTCAAATGCATTGAGATAGATGCACTCGTATTTGATAGATCGCCAGAGCCGTTCGATCATCCGGTTATCGACCCAGCGCCCAC
>NZ_FOVR01000017.1 GCF_900115225.1 Cohaesibacter marisflavi
GCTTGAAATCTTCGAAGAAAGATATGGCAATGCCTCGACGCTCATCACCAGCCAACTCCCCATCAGCACATGGCATGATGTCATTGGTGAGCCGACCTTCGCTGATGCCATCCTCGACAGGTTCGTTCACAACGCCTATCGCATCGAACTAGAGGGCCAATCCTTCCGAAAAACTCACGCCAATATGGGTGACGAAACCGGCCAAAACTGATAACAAAAATCAACCGCCTCACGGCAATGCATCAGAGCCGCGCGGATAGCCCGGAATGGGTGCGCGGATGTTGTTGGAATGACTGCGCGGATACGTCGGAATCCGCATCTAAAGTATCATCTCATTATGGGGGGGCATAAACTTACCTTACCAGTACCATCCACTGTTCATAGAGCCATGCCGGATGTTCAGAAAGGACTTGTTGCTACCACAGATTACACTCAATTTTCCGAGCCTTTTGCAATGTTGGGTGAAGTCAATTCCTGTGAAAATATACTGGATACATATTTAAGCACCTACCACGTTTTGGAAAACTACATGATTCGTAGAGAAGTAACTTCTGTGTTCTCAAATTCAACTGGTCGGAGTTTTCAGCGGGTGAGAGATTTTAAGCGATTAGGGCAACAGACTGATGATAAAGAAATCGCTCATTTGAATAAGCTCTTCTCAAAATCTTGGGAAATCATGATCGGGGAATGCAGATTGCAAGAGACACTTGAGCAATCCTTTGAAGATGCACGAGCGAATGACGCGTGGGACAATGACAGCTTTGATGATTTCTTGAAGCATTTGGGATTACAGAATGGAGGAGGTAATCCGGTCACGTTGTCTCACGGTTTTCATAATCAGATGCAAGTGAAAAAAAATTTTCCCAAGCTAGTTTACGCGATCAGGTGTTCGATTGTTCACAATAAGGCCACGGAATTTCACCTTTCAAACGAAGAACTGAGAAGAAATAGTATCATAGCACTCGTTATTGAACGAATTTGTCTTCCTGTGATGTATAGACTTGCTTTTGGTCTGCCATCATCGGCCCCAGAGGACAATCCAATTCACTATCCACAACGTGAACTTATGTTCTACTAAGATTTTTGGTAGAGTGTTTAATCTATAGGTTGATGTAATGTTAGTTTTGATAGCTCTTGACGCTTCAAAAAGAATTTTTTTCATTGCAGATAATAATAATTATTACCAAGATTCTCTTAATTTTTATTTATAAGTAGATGGTTTGAAACAGATCTGTTCCAATCAAGGACGAAAAGGATAGGATGTACTATCGTGTCGCCACCTTTGGTGTCGATGGGACGTCCTTTCTCCTGACACTTAGCGGTCTGTTCAAGTCCGTCCCACAAGGAAATATACGGTCGCCACTTTTGTGGCGGCATTATTATTTTTATTTCCGTCTTTCCTTCTGCCGACCTACTTCCCTTAAGCAAAAACGCATCAACGCTTAGCGCCCGGCGATTGAGGGTGCAATTGGGGAATTAACGTTCCGGCTGTTAAGCCGGCTGCGTTAGTTCCTTCACCTAACGGTGAATGCGCCGCTCATGCGGGAGAGGGAACAGGGTGGTACCATGTCCACATACCATGCAACAATATCTCTATCTGCCATTTCATCTGATCCAAGATCTGCCTCAAATCAATCCGCAATCAAAAAGGGGGGCAAAGCTCTTTCAACCGCTTCAGCCGTATCTCAGGCTAAGGCCCATGTTCAATATATTGTAGATCCAAACAAGACGGATCTTGCCCAAGAAGGAATGATCCTGGCATCGACCGAAGACGGGCACGTCACTACCTCGCAGGAACGCCGAGAACTCATACAGTCCATTTCTGAAAAGCTCGACCGTCGAACCCAGAAGCTTCAAAAGCCCAATCGAGATGGTTCAAAAAAGCCTCCGATTCTTAAAAGCCGCGTTCGGGTTATGGATAAGATTATTGTGTCATTACCCAATGATGCCACTCTTGAACATCAAGCCGAAATCGGCAGACTTACATTGTCTGCTCTCATTGGCGATAGCGGCGCTTTTGGAATTGCGGCTATTCATGGCGATTGCGAAAACAATAAACATATGCACATCGCCCTAATTGACGGTCCAGAAAGCCGCGATGCGGCTCAGAAGAGAGCCGAAACCCGTTGCGAAACCAAGCCTGACAAAGTGATCAGGGTGCGGCAGGGTGACCATCTTAGACTTAATGAAGCTTATGCCAAGCGCAACACTCGCCTGAAAATTGGCGAAATCATCAATAATGTGGCTGACCGGCATGGCCTCCGGCGGGCTGAATTGCGATCTTTGGAAGAGTTAGGAATCGAACGCGAACCCCAGATTCACGAAGGGCCGCGAATTTCGCAGGCTCGGCGAGGGGACGAAAGGGCGTCATGCATCTCTGATCTACCGCCACGAACGCGAGAAGCTCTAGAACACAATGTTGCAACGATCATGACTGACCGTCAGCCGGATGAGCCATTAGGCGAGATCGATCCCCGTATTTTTCCCGAACGTTTGCGACCTTACATAGATGACGGAGTGAAACATATGAATGAGGCGATGCGGCACCAACAAGAACGGGCTCAAAAAAGAGCCGCAACGGTGTCCGCAAATTCGACATGGGTCGACGGTTTAGCTATCCAGCAACATTATATGCGTTTGCGAAAGTCTTTGAAAAAGAAGGATCGGCAGGAGGCTATTCTTTGGCGGTATGGGGATGCAAAGCGCCGATTGAAAATGGTGCGAGAGGGTCGACGAAGCCAATTACTTGGACGCGCTGCTTCTAGACGTTCTTTCGCAATTGGTCGGCTCATGGGAGTGATCAAAGTAGTCGATAAGTTTTTTTTGCTCGGATCGAGCCATCCATCTGTTCATGCCGGATGCGATCACCAAGTGTATGACGATCAACGAAGTCAGCGCTACCGGCTGCGACGCATTGAACGCGAGAGGTAGGAAATTAGTGGCTGACCCTGGTCTTTGACTGGATCAGATGGCGGTCTACTTTGGAGACGTTTATTGCATGATCGTCCGGGTGGCGCCGGAACCACAAATGGATTCGTAAAGCACAACCCGGATGATTATTTAACCCGCTGTTACCACAGACGAAGCGGAGGCATTAGAGCACTATCTCTTAAGATTCAGGGGAGGTCTGTGTGAAGAGAGACCGGATGCGGTACCCTGTGACACCGTCATGTTCCGCTCTGCCCTCATCAATTAGCTCGTTCATAATTCTGCTCACGGCTTTGCGAAGACTGTCTCGGTTGTTGCGTACTTGGTTAAATGGAGCCCCAGTTCGAGACATGATCTCATCATAGGAGAGATACTGACCGGGATTTTGCTCTTCGCCATCACCAAGGATCTGCAAGATATTGGTTTTGCGGCCTCTCTTATCAGCAGGAATCCGCACATTGTCATTAGCGGGTTTTGTCCCCAACGAAGGGACGGTATCCATGATTGTCGCTTGAGGCACCGTGACAACATCGCCATACTTGTCGATACCAATCTCATAAGAACCGAGCTTGAAAGCCAATGGCGCCTTCAATTTTGTGTTCTTTTGCTTCAATGCAGTAAAAAGCACGACTTTTTCTGAACCGATATGTGTTTTGTCTTCGTGTATAACATACACACAATCCATATTGCCGATATAACCTGACGATCCTCGTGGCTTCATAAGGTCAGAGCCGGACACGTGGTGCAACATGGCAATCGCCCCGTTGACGTTTTTTGCAAGGGTTGAAAGATTCGCAGCGACGACACTTGCTGTGCTTGCCGAGTTTTCATCTCCATCCCCTAAAGAGAGTGTCAGAGTGTCAATAACGCAAAAACACTTTGAATAACCAAATTCGAGCATCTTTGTGCGGATAATACTTTCCATCTCTTTGATACAGTCTTGGTTGGTGAGGTCAGGAACGCCAGAGATCACAAAGAAAGTCCCGTTTTTCCAACCTGGGCGTCCCATGTATGAGTAGGCTCTTCGCTTAACACCTGCAGGATCTTCTGGGGCGAAGTAGAAAACGGGCGTTTTCTCGACAATTAGCGAGCCGATAGTCAAGCCATTGACCGTGTGAGAGCACAGTGCAGACATGATAGATGTTTTGCCGGTTCCTGGGGCTCCTGCAATCAGAGAAATTTCGCCTGGAGAGAAAATCCCTTTAACGATGGTGGGAGGGTTCAAATCAGGGATAAAATCTCCAGCTAATTCGGTGGCTGAGAAAAATTTTGAAGACAATTTTTTTTCCTTCATAACTAGGTTTGAATGGGTAGCAGATTTTTGAAATCTGCAAGACATGAAGGAATTAGGTCCGGACCCTATAGGACAGAAATGAAAGTAGCATATACTTTAGTATTATAATTCGGTCTTTGAGCTTATGTTCCTGTAAATTTTTGCTCAGTAATCAGGACGGACAAGACAAGACAAAGAGATTTATCTCTGTGTCTTGTCTTGTCCGTCCTGTCCTATTCATAAAGTATTTGAACGTCATGCTGAATTTTTTGAGGTGAATTATTGAAAATTTTTTCCCGTAATTTGGCAAAAATGTCAGCGGAAATTCAGGTTTTTGGCCAAATGAAAATCAAAAAACAACGCGATAAGGTCACACCATGGGGCATTCGAAATAAAATTAAAAAATAATTTTTGTTTTGCTTAAAAAGTACCCATCTATAGAAGTTTTGATTTTTTCTGATAATTGAGAAAATGCAGTTTAATATTTTTTAAATCGATTAATTCATTGAAAAATCGATGGTTTAACAAAAAATTATTTTTTATTTTTTTCTTCTAAAGACAGACCTAGTTCCATGTTGATGGTCTGCGAATAGGCGCTGGTCAATCTTTGCAATTTTGCATTCAACATGGAAACCATGGCTTCATGCTACCAAAATCCCAAATGAAACCTCTGAAGGCAGCGTTTTTTTTGCTGCAGGCCAATGATTTGCCTGTCATCGCAGAAATGCCTTGAGGTTGAAAATCGGGATGGAATGGGTGGCTTGGTATGAGCTCACCGAAGAGAATGTCATCCAATCCCGAAAATGTGCAGGCTGCAACGGGAACAAAATCATCTCGAACAAGCGAAACGGGTGTCTATCTAAAAAGGCTGTGTGTCGCACGCACGAAGGCAGCCTTGTTGATTGCTGACGGAGAAGACTGGATATTGCCTCATTTCGAACGCCTCAATGCCGAGGTCAACAGAGTTGAAGCAAAAAAGGATGTACTGGATTTGGCCATAGAGATCGCTCTAAAGGCCAAGCAGATGAAATCCGACTGATGGCTGTATGAAGATCTGTACCCAATGGCGACCAATAATTATCGAGGTAGCCAATGCTCGGGCACCTCCCCTGTTGATGCCAACATAGAATTTGGCCTGGCTTTCAAGATAGCCAGAATGGTCGGTTTCTACTCCATTGCTCACTTTCCAAATAACCACGCCCCCAAAGTCATTGAAGGGCTTGAAACTGTGTTTCGTTGACGACCTGAATGACTTTGGTCTCCAGCTCTTTTAGTCCATTTCTGAAGTTGGCTAGATTATGCCGCGGCCAAACAGTCGAAACGCCAGTAAGACAAACACTCCATGCTTGCGCTGTTCGTTGGACGTGAGATGGTTGCTCATATCTGTCTGCGATAAAAGGGCTTATAGAAAGTAGTGAAATGAAGACTGTATCACTTAAGATGTTCTGGCACGGGAAGCACAATGAGATTGTGCAAGGCCAATTTGTCTGCAAGGGTCATATCGTCGCCGTAGAGTTCTCGGTCCCGAATGGACTTGACGCTGTGGCCCATTAATTCGCCACGGTCATCATTGGGCAGTTGAACCTTCTTTAAGCGAGACTCAAACGCATGCCTTGTGCCACCAACAGTGTGCTTTTCTGAGGGTAAAAGGCCTTTTTCTCTCAAAGTCTTGTTTATCGCGTTGGAATAGTTGCTGTTGCCACGATACTTTGGAAATCCTTCTGGGTGCCGTTTGGCTGCTGCCAAAGCGACACCGACGAGGGGCACCTGCCGTTGAGAGGCTGTATTCTTAACCTCGCGACACATATCTCCTTCTTCCACTTGAATGTGAAGGTGCGGGATTGGATCATCCAGTACAATCGCATGTGGGGCAAATTCGAAATCTCGCTCTGACGGCATCCGGTCTCGATTGAGATCAACAGAATATCGACTGCCTCTTGGTTGATTCCATCAAATGCACCAGGTGCGAACCACTTTTCTGTCATCCAGTTAACCGGGATTTCAAGTTTGCGGTTGGCTTTCTCGTAACGGTCTTTTTTGATGCCAATGCCCTGATAAGTCCTCGGTGCTTGTACCATCCCGATGCTTTCGTAATAATCACTGAGCATCGAACGCATATGGATAAAATCCTTGTTGGCTGTGTCGGGTTTTGCCTTGCCCGTAGAAACTGCCTTCTGCCAGAACATTTTGTGTTTCTGAACAGCCGCCGCGTCGATTTCAGAAACAAGAATGTCATTGTTTCCAATTGATTTCATTAGATTTCGGACAGCCTTTTTCCGAGGGTTACGCCATTTGCGCAATTGGTCGTCATTCTTATGCCGGTTGTCATGCCTACGGTATTCCTCGACGGTTGCAACTAATTCGGACAATCGCAAACCTGGTTCTTCAATACCGCCGAGAAGTGCTCGGGCCACCTGAATGTTATCGCCTTCCGCAAGTTTTTCGAAACGAATCAAGGTTTCTTCTAGTGGTGCCAAAAGTAGTGATCCTGACGGCAGATAGTTGAGACCTCGCTTTTTGACAATTTCTTGCGCGGCTCGATAAGAATCCGCACAATCTGGTTGATCCTTAAGAAGCTTCAGTGCCTTCAGTTCGTCCAAGATACCCTTTCTCATCGCTGGCACCAATTCAGTCGCCTTGCGCGCGCTGTCTGTTTTCAAAGTCCGATGGATTTCTGTCTTTCCGGCAATGCCCACATATTCTTTCGGCACCCTCATTCTGAAGTGGAAAGTGCCTTTCCCGCGTTTGATCAAACCACCCATTAATTTTACCCATTTTACCTTTGTTGCAGCGCTGCCCAGCCGACATGTGCTGCTACACATTTTGCTACACATTCCGTTTGAATGCTCACAAAGTAATTAGGGCTAAACTTCTAGAAACAAAAAGAAAAATCAATATTGGCAAAATCCGCCAAAATCCCTCTCTCTCCGCCATTACCTGTTGCCCGTTTGCTTCCCTATCCAATCTTGCCTTTACGCACTGCTTGCTACAAGATTTGACACAGAGTTTGTTTCAAAATGAGCCTTGCTATGCAGATGGCAAAGCTTGGCAAGGACATCGATTTTTATTGTGGTCAATATCGCGCAAGGGTAACCGTGCCGGAGCGGTTAAGGTCTCTCTTGCCCTATGTAGGCAGCAATCATTTTACAGTCAGATCAAGGTATATGAACACCCCGTCCGTAGGCTGCGCGGGCTAGCCGGAGCGCAGGAAGCGCTCTATGCTTCGCCCTTTTGCTGTTCGACAACAGCTTTTAGTGAAGTCGCTTTGACGAGGATGATCTTGCGGATAAATGCCGCCAGGAATAGAGCCGTCATAATGAGGATGATGGTTGGGGCAGGGGCACTATCAAGGAAGAAGCTCAAATAGGTGCCTGCAAGCATTGATGCCATACAAACAGCAACTGACACCCAAAGCATTGTACTGAACTTGCGAACCAGCAGAAAGGCGATGGCCCCCGGTGCGATGAGCAGGCCAACGGCCAGAATGAGGCCGGCGGCTGAAAGCGTCGCCACGATGGTGAGTGAGAGCAGGGTCAGCAAGCCATAATGTAACAGACTGACCGAGAGCCCTGAAACCCGGGCCTGTGCCGGATCGAAACTGTGGAGCAACAGGTCTTTCCACTTGAGGAGCAGACTGGCTGCAACAATTGCAGAAATGACTCCGGCATTGAGCAATTCGCTGTTATCGACGCCGAGCATATTGCCGAATAGAACATGATCGAGATGCACGTTTGTGTGGATTGAAACATAAAGAACGATACCCACTGCAAACATGCCCGAGAAGACAACGCCCATGACTGTGTCGCGCTTGATGCGGCTGTTGGCGGACAGATAGCCGGTCGAGAGCGCGCAGACCATACCGGCCGCAAAAGCGCCAATCAGGAGCGGAAAGCTGAAGATATAGGCCAGAACGATGCCGGGCAGAATGGCATGGCTGACGGAATCGCCCATTAGGGCCCATCCCTTGAGCACCAGAAAGCAGGAAAGGAGCGCCGTCGGCACGGAAACAATGATCGCAATCAGGAAGGCATTCTGCATGAAGCCGAACTGGAAGGGGAGGAGCAGGGTATCAAGGGGCATGTCACGCGTCTTTCCGCTCTGCAGCCAGTGGTTCATCATACCTTGCAACGGCCTTTCTGGCCTTGCGTTTGGCTGCCAGCAATCCATGTTTTGGCGCCAGCAGAAAAGCGATCAGGAAAAGCAGCGTTTGCAGGGTAACGATCACACCACCAGTGGCGCCATCCAGAAAATAGCTGATATAGGCACCGAAAAATCCGGTCAGGGCTCCAATGATGATTGCGGTGATGATAAGCCGTGGGAACCGGTCGCAGAACAGATAGGCCGTTGCGCCGGGGGTGACGACCATGGCGATCACAAGGAAAGCTCCCACTGTCTGCATCGCCGCTACCACCGAGGCAGAAAGCAGCACAAAGAAGATCGCCTTGAGCAATGGCGGATTGAGGCCGATGGTGCGGGCGTGGCTTTCATCAAAGAAGGTGACCATCAGGTCTTTCCATTTGGCCGTCAGGATGATGAGCGAAATGATACCGATGAGCGCGAGCTGCAGGGTATCTTCTGGTGTGATGGCGAGAATGTTGCCCATGGTGATGGTCTGAATGCTGATGGACATCGGGTTGATGGACACCATGAACAGACCGAGCCCGAAGAAGGACGTAAAAATCAGTCCGATGATGACGTCGATTTTGAGCCCTGAGCGTTCAGACAGAAAGAGCATGCTGCCTGCTGCAAGGCCACCAGCAATGAAAGCGCCAAGAGCAAAGGGCAGACCAAGCATATAAGCGCCTGCCACGCCGGGCACCACCGAGTGGGACAAGGCATCTCCAATCAGCGACCAGCCCTTGAGCATGAGAAAGGCCGACAAGAAGGCACAGACACACCCCACAAGGGCCGAAACCCACATGGCGTTTGTCATATAGCCATAGCCAAAGGGCTCGAGAAGGAACTCCATCATTGCTCCTCCTCACTTATCATTGTTTTCTGGCCATATTGCACAAAGGGTCGTTCGTCATCAGAAAGAATGGTAACCTCTCGCCCGTCCTTATCTTCATGCAAGTTTTGGCCCCCCAATGTGAAATGGCGTAGCACGCCACCAAAGGCTTGTTCCAAGTTCGTGCGGGTGAACGTGGTCTCGGTCGGGCCATAGCCCAGCACCGTGCCTTTGACCAACACGGTTCGGTCGCAGAATTCAGGCACCGAGCCCAGATTGTGAGTTGATACCAGCATCACGCGTCCTTCTTCGCGCAAGGAACGCAACAGGGCGATGATCTGGTCTTCTGTTTTGACATCAACGCCGGTGAAGGGCTCGTCTAGCAATATGACCATTCCATTCTGGGCGAGAGCCCTAGCCAGAAACACCCGTTTGCGCTGACCGCCTGAAAGCTCCCCGATCTGCCGTTTGCGAAAGTCCTGCATATTGACGCGATCAAGTGCTTCATTCACGGCGTCATGATCTGCCTTTTTGGGGCGGCGCAGAAAGCCCATATGGCCATAGCGCCCCATCATCACAACATCTTCCACCAATACGGGGAAGGCCCAGTCTACCTCTTCAGCCTGCGGCACATAGGCAACAAGATTGCGCTTCAACGCCTGCTTGATGGGAAGCCCCCAAAGGGAAATCGTGCCCGCAGCCACCGGCACAAAGCCCATGATGGCTTTGAATAAGGTGGATTTTCCCGATCCATTCACCCCCACCAGCGCTGTGATGGTGCCCGTCGGCGTTTCAAAGGATGCATCATGCAGCGCGGTGTGTCCGTTGCGATAGGTTACCGTGACACCGTGAGCCGAAATGCCGCCCCCCTCAAGAGGGGCTGATGTGCCGGGGAGCTGGTTGTCAAAAGTCATGTCAGTCCAGAAGTCCTTTGGCAACGGTGCTCGATGTGACGCGGAGCAGATCGAGATAGGTTGGCACGGGCCCTCCGGCTTCGCTTAATGAATCGACATAAAGCTCTCCGCCATAGCGACTGCCGGTTTCGCGCGCCACCTGTTTGGCAGGCGATGTGTTCACCGTGCTCTCGCAGAAGACAACCGGAATGTGGTTCTGTTTCACCCCATCAATGACTTTCTTGACCTGCTTCGGGGTGCCGATCTGATCGGCGTTCATGGGCCAGAGATAGAGTTCTTTCATGCGGAAGTCGCGGGCGAGATAGCTGAAAGCTCCTTCGCAGGTTACAAGCCATCGTTTGTCTTCAGGAATCTTGGAGATCATGTCGCGTAAAGGCTCAAGCGTGCTGCGAAGCTCGTCTTTGTACGCTGCTGCGTTGCGGACATAGATCTCCGCGTTCTCTGGATCATGCTCAGCAAATGCCTCAAGGATATTGTCGATATAGATCAGTGCATTATCGAGCCCCATCCATGCATGCGGGTTTGGCTTTCCCTCATAGTCGCCTTCGGCAATGGAGATCGGCTTTATGCCTTTCGATAAGGTTGCCGAGGGGACCTCTCCCAGCTGGCCGACAAATTGTTCGAACCAGCGTTCCAGATTCAGGCCGTTCCAGAGAATGAGATCCGCGTTATGGGCGCGCACGATGTCTTGCGGTGTTGGCTCATAGCCGTGAATTTCTGCTCCGGGCTTGGTAATCGATACGACCTCAGCGGCATCTCCGGCGACATTTGAAGCCATGTCTGCCAGCACCGTGAAAGTGGTAACCACTTTCATTTTCTCCGCGGCATGAGCAAATGATGAGGCGGCGGTGCTCAATAGGGCCGATGCAAAGAAAGATAGGATTGCTGTTTTAAAATGCCGTTTTGAAAGGGGCATTGAGGGCTCCTGTCTCGAGATAGTCTGAATATTGCGAATGACTTGCAATTGCATTAGGGCATTATATTTTTGATATTTGCAAGTTTATAAGGCTCGGAGCAGGTGAAAAACTGGGGAAATGCGGGGAATATAGCCTTGGCTTTAAAATCGGAGACTTATTTCACTGTCAATTCTTCAAATGAAAAGGCCAACTCCCAAGAGCTGGCCTTTCAAAGCCTCAGACATAACTTTGGTTTTGAATTCTGGTAAATGTTTCTTCTGCTTCAACAGTCCCCTGATCCAATCCCATTGATTCAGGTGGTGTCATCCCTCCGTGCAAATTTATTGGCTCAGAATTTTTACATTGAACAGATCATCTGGCGCCGTAGCCATGAGTCTTGCAATCAAGTCCTGTTTGAAAGATTGATAGGCACTTTGTTCAGCGTCATCACCTTTGCGCGGCTGGAACCCTCGCACCATATTGCGAAATTCTTCTGTGAAATAGCCATCCACCGGCCATAGGGCAATCCGTTTTCCTTCATACTCGAATTCATAGTAGAAGCGTCCGATCAGAGCTTCTGGGGCCTGTTCGGGGAGCCCTTCCGTTTTTATCGTTATATTGTCAGCATTGCGTGTGCTGCCGCGAAGGACAAGCTCAATGATATCAGTGACTCCGGGGCCGGGGAAACCCACTTGCACCTTAAGTGCGTTTCTTTCGATCAAACCATCATTGGCCAATTCTGCAGAAGCCTTTTTGAGCATCTGAAACATAAGAGCCGTGGCGATGATCTGATCTGGTCCGGCATAGCGAATAAAATCCTCCCGCGTAAAAGAAAGAGGGCAATCGCCTTCTCTCAGATCCACTGTCGGTGCGTGACGTTCTCCAATGCCGTACGGATTTTTCATTTTGAGTGTTTTCCCATATCGCTGTTGACAAAATTTGAGTTTTTTATACAAGAATATCGATAAATAATATGAGTTAGGAACTCAAGATAAAATAATTCATTTCAACGCACTTGCGAAAGAGAGCCAATGGCAAAGTCACAAGGACGTTTTCTGTTCGTCGACAATACTGCTGTAGGATTGGCTGCCCTTCCGCCCCGCTTGGATCGTCATCGGGTCGATGTTCTGCAGCAATATGAGATCGATCGTCTGAACTGGGCTGTCTATGACGCGGTCATTCTGACTATCCATGCAGATCAGATTCATCTGATGGAGTTGAAGGACAAGTTCGAAAGCTATCTGGCATGCGGTGGGACGGTCCTGTTCAACGGCCATGTGGTGCAGCCTTTCCTGCCAGAACTCACCCGCTTTCAGCCGCTGCCAAAGCGCGGAAGAAACGATCTTATCGTTCATCGCGAAGCGGATCATCCTGCGTTTGACGGCATCACTGGTGAGCTATTGTCATTCAGAAAAGGCGTATCTGGTTTTTATGGCCGCGGGATGAATCCACCTCCTGAGGGAGCCTTTGTCGTCAACAGCATCGGTGCGGACCATTGGCCGCTTGACTGGGTTGTCGAGCGCGAGGGCGGTGGGCGCATTTTCGTTCATGCTGGCAATGATATCTGGGGGGTTCTGATGATCGGTTCTCCGGGAAATCTGCCTTACGTTCAACGCTTCTTCGACTGGCTGAGCGAAAGCTCAAGCCTGAAAGATACGATCGTAGCTGTGTGACTGGCCCTTTGAGAAGGATTTTTCGATGATGACTATCGAGCAAGCCCCCCAGAAGAAATCCATCGCAGCGATTGATGGTGGATTCTCTTATCACCATCAATCCTTACGGTGTGAGCCGTTTGCGCACTTCTTCGATGAGGTCATCTATATCAGGGATGTTCCTCTTACCGATCTGACACAGTTCGGAACGCTCATCATTCCATGCAGAACGAACGCGTTTCATCTCGCTCCGCTATCGGAGCAGTTTCAAAGTTACATGAAAGCCGGAGGCAGGCTGGTCGTGATGGGGGAAACTTTCCCCGATCGGTGGTTGCCAAACATCAGTTTCACAGGGATGGAAACGAATTTCTGGTGGTGGCTTGAGAAAGGGGCCGATCTTGGTGTGCGGATCGTAGACACCAATCATCCCATGTCGGCCCATGTCACCAAGGAGGGCGCGACGTGGCATCTGCACGGAACATTGGATCCTCTGACTAAGAACCAGCAAAGCTTGATCGCTTCGCAGAATGGCGAATGCCTGATGTTTGAAGATGTATCAAGTTACGCCCCCGGCACCCTGCTCGTGACCACACTTGATCCATTCTATCATCATGGCTGTCATTTCATGCCTGCGACAACGGTATTTCTGGACAGGTTCCTCACCTGGCTTTCGGAAGGTTAGAAGCGGATCTGGACAAAGTGAATTAAATATGAGTATAAAACTCAAGAATAATTCAACCATCTGTCTCCAGATCCGATATTTCTTATGGCGATCCAACTTTTCCAGCGCCTCGTCCAGGCTGTGATCTTATTGTTTGTAATTTCTATCGTCGGGTTTGCCTTGCTGCGCCTGCTTCCGGGGGATTTCGCAGAGGTGCTGCTCCTTGCTCAGATGGATGGAACCCTGCCGGACCCGGCCACTGTCACGCAATTTGCACAAGACAATGGCTTCAATGATCCTATGCCAGTGCAATATTGGCACTGGCTGACAGATGCGCTGGGTGGTGACCTTGGGCAATCGTTCATTACAGGCGAGGCTGTTTCGAGCGACATGGCCCTTCGTATCAGCCGCTCGCTATTTCTTGGTGTCACATCACTGGCAACAGCATTGATACTAGCCATTCCAATCGGCTTTTTCTGCGCCACTCATACGGGTGGATGGATCGACAGAGCCCTGACCGCCTTGAGTGTGGTGGGCATGTCCATTCCCAATTTCTGGCTGGCGCTTTTGATGGCGTTGTTCTTCTCGCTTTTCCTCGATCTTTTGCCAAGTTCCGGCCATGGCACACTGGCACACGTGGTTCTTCCTGCGTTGGTTATCGCAACGTCGGTTACCGGTGTCATTGCGCGCTTTGTCCGCGCGCGCCTGCTTGACGAGCTGTCGCAGGATTATGTCCGCACAGCTAATGCCAAGGGAATGGGGCGGCTTCGCATTCTCTTGAGCCACGTGGTGCCGAACATCTTGCCATCAACGCTGACGCTGACCGGGCTACAGTTTGCCAAGATTTTCGATGGCATGATTGTGGTCGAAACCATTTTTGCCTGGCCCGGAATCGGCAGTCTGCTGGTTGAATCCCTGTTCAACAGAGACTATCCGCTCATCCAGATGTGCTTTCTTGTGATCGCGTCCGGATATGTCGTTATCAATCTGGTGGTCGACTATCTGATCACGCTGATTGATCCCAGAGTGCGAGGAGCCATATAGATGCTCCGAAAAACTCCGGACAATCAATTGCGAACCCGCTCTCATTGGAGACGAATGCCGCTAAAGGGGCTGGTGTTTCTTGTCGTGGTTCTCCTGTGTATCTGGATTCCATTTTTCGCTCCTTATGATCCCCAAGCGATTGATATTCTGAACAGACTTGCAAGCCCGTCACCCAGCCATTGGCTCGGGACTGATCAGATGGGACGAGACGTCTTTGCGCGCCTTTTGTATGGGGCCCGCATTACAGTTGGCAGCGCCTTGCTTGTCGTCCTGTTTGCTGGCGGCATCGGAACGCTCATCGGTGCTCTTTCCGGCTATCTGGGAGGCTTTCTGGACAAGGTTGTCATGCGCCTGTGCGAAGGCATGTCAGTGCTCCCGGCGCTCGCAATCACCATGGTCATTGCAGGCGTTCTGGGGCTTGGTTTGTGGGCGGTCATTGTCGCGCTCATCTCGGTGCACTGGACCGAATATGCCCGACTGGTGCGCAACATGGTGATGGTGGAAAAGGCCAAGACTTACATCCAGGCAGCAGAAAGCCTGGGGGCCGGGCGCTTTCGGATCATCAGGCACCATCTATTGCCCAATATCGCCGGGCCGCTTCTTACCATTACGGCCTTTTCCATGTCATGGGCCATTCTCTCTTTTGCAGGCCTCAGCTTTCTTGGACTTGGCGTCGAGCCCGGCACAGCGGAATGGGGCCGTATGATTGCTGAATCCCGATCTCATCTGAGATCCCATCCTCACCTCGTTCTTGCCCCCGGGCTGGCCATCATGGCTCTCGTCATGGCGATCAATCTGTTCGGAGACGCCTATGGCGACCGTCTGCGGGGGACACACACCAATCCACTCAAATCACGGAGATCTTGAATGAAACTCAGGTCATTGTTTAAAGGCGTGGCGACAGCTTTGCTTGCCGTTGCAGCATTGGCGACGCCTCTGTCGGCCAGTCACGCTGACGAGGGTGATAACACCCTCACTGTCGCGACCATGTGGGAAGCCTTGCCGCTTTCCATGAAACCACGCAGAAGCCGCTTCTTTAATGAGAGCGAGATCCTTGACACACTGGTCAAACTCGACTTTGACATGAAGCTCATTCCCGGTCTCGCCACGTCCTGGAAAAGAGAGACGCCAACCAGCTGGCATTTCACGCTTCGTGAAGGCGTCAAATTCCATGATGGCACCGCCTTCAACGCAGCCGCTGCAAAATACTCTCTGGAACGCGTGATTGCTCTTCTGCCTTACGCTTCGGATCTCTTGAATATCAAGGATATCAAAGCTGTATCAGATACAGAACTCGCAATCGAAACCAATGCTCCCTTTGCAGCTTTGCCTAACCAATTGACCGATGCAATCACGGTTATCTATGCCCGTGCGTCCTTCGATGAAAAGGGCGCGTTTGTTAAACCGGTCGGTACTGGTCCGTGGAAGTTTGTCGACTATAAGAAGCAGGACCGGACCGTGGTCGAACGGTTCGACGGCTATTGGGGTGACGCCCCGGCACTGGACAAGATCATCTATCGCTACATTCCAGATCACAATGCGCGTGCCCTTGCGTTGGAGACGGGCGAAGTGGATTTTGTCGTACATCTGTTGCCATCCGATGTTCAAAGAATGGAAGCCGATAAAAATTTCAAGGTCTACAAGGCGCCCAGTGCAGGCCTTTATTATGGTGCCTTCAATGCAGGTGAGATGAGCCCGTTGAATGACAGCAAGGTCCGTCAGGCCCTGAACCTGCTTGTTGATCGTGATCTGTTGGTCAAGGGTGCTCTCGACAATATCGGCAAGCCTGCCTGGAAATTCTTCCCGGACGCATTTCCATGGTCTTCGGACAAGGTTTCCAGCTACAGATTTGACCCCGAGGCAGCTGCCACCCTGCTGACCGAAGCGGGCTATGATAAGGTTGATGGCGTTTGGTCCAAGAACGGGATGCCTCTTGAGTTGCGCATCGTCAGCTACTCCAGTCGTGCCGAAATGTCTGTGATTACCGAGACGATGGCCGCTTTGCTGGCACAAAATGGCATCAAGTCCAAGATCGAAATGTTCACTTGGGCAGGCATGCTCGATAAGGTCAAGCAGGGCGCCTATGATGTCTCAGTTGTCTTCTGGACGCCTGAAATGACTGGTCATCCGGATTTGCATCTGAAATCCCAATTCCACTCCAAAGCCGGCCTCAACTATCAGAACTGGGCCAATCCGGAGTTCGATGCGCTGGTGGATAAAGGGCGCGGTCTGGACGTGGGACCTGAAGCCAAGGACGTCTATATCAAGGCGCAGCAAATCCTGCAGGACGATGCACCGATCATCCCTCTCGTGCACAAGATCTATGTGGCGGCCTCAAACAACCGAATTGAGGGCTATAAGGTCCACCCTTCGGGCTTCTTCTACAATTTCAAAGCAGTCAGCAAGAAATAGCGAAACAAGCATAAGTTTGGCACACGGGCATTTTGTTCGTGTGCCAGTTTTTCTAACGCCGAAAATGGCCGGTAAGAGTTGTGTCTGATATATCCTGGCCTATCAGTCGTGGCCAGATGGCTCCATTGGCAAGTGCCCCTTGCACTCTGGCGGCATCTCGTCGAGGGTGGCCGAGAAGGCGATGCCCTGTCATTTCTTTTGTCATCAGTTGACCATAAGAATGGCGCGAAGAACTTGTATTTCAAACGGGCCGGTGTTCCACCTTCTGATCGCAGTATTTGAGTCTAAACAGCTCACCGAAGGTCTTCTCTCAGCGATATGCAAGCACATTCCCACTCTTATTTGAGTGCACAAATGGGCTTAAGGGAAAGTTCGGATCTTTAAACTTTCAAAGCTGATCAAATAGCTGAATATACAGATTATTTTTGATCGCTCATTTTCTGCTCATCGCACAGTGCGGCCAAAATTCATTCTATCTATGACTGAAGCAAAAAACAATTTTGTTGACATAATCATGGGCTTAGCCAATATTTACCTAAATATTTTTGAGTAAAAATGAACGCTGCAGCTCAAATCCACTCAAAGGAAGACATCTGAATGAAAGCCTCCAAGACCGGAATGCCCAAAAGGCGCAACGCTCGTAAGTCCGACCTCACGCGGTTCATCAACACATCGCTGGTGGATCTGGTCGCCAAACAGATCCGCTCAATGATTTTTGCCGGAGATTATCTGCCAGGAGAGAAGCTGGTTGTGAGGGAATTGTCGGAAGTGCTGGGTGTCAGCCATACGCCAGTCAAGGACGCGCTGAACCGTCTGGTCGCTGAAGAACTGGTCGAGGCAATTCCCAACAAGAGCATGGTGGTCAAGAGCTTCACCAACAACGAACTGGTCGAACGCTTGGGGGTGCGGCTGATGTGCGAGCTTTTTTATGCCGGAGAGATCATTCGCTCGGCCAAAGAGGACGACACATTGGTGTCTGATCTGGAAGCCTGTCTGACTGCCATGGAGGAGGCAATCTGCGACGATAGCAACATTGACTATGAAGCTTGGGTGTCGAACGAAACCCGCTTTCACCGCCGATACATGACCGCAGCAAAGAACCAGACTCTGGTGAGCGTCTATAATGGCCTCAACACCAACGAATTCACTTTCTTTGCGTATCTGCACAATGAACACAAGCCGCTGAAGCGGCCCATTTTCGAGAATAATCTGGTTGAACATCGAGCGATCATTGATGCCCTCAAGGCACTCGATCAAGCCAGATTTGTCAGAGCCATCGCATGGCATGTGTTGCACGCCTGCGAAGACTACAATGTCGATGAGGAGGCTCAACTTCGCATCGAACAAATCAAGAGGTTGGCAGAGTGCCACCTCGACGGATTGGGAGAACCGTCTCAAAAAATCTCCTGACTTTCTGCCCTGGATACGTCTCGACTGAGCCTGTTCCGTGCTTGCATGGTCAGGACCCCGCCTCGTACCCGAGACAGATTTGCGTTTAACCCTATGGAGGAAATCATGAAAAAAACAAATTGGGTGCTGACGTTGCTGGCCGGTGCTGCTTTCGCGGCAGTAGGAGGAATGATGGCTAGCACATCCGCTCTGGCAGCAGACCAGATCGTTCTACGTCTGGCTCATATCAACGCAAATACTGATCCGAAACAAAAAGATGCCGAGAAGTTCAAGGAACTTGTCGAGCAAAAGACCAATGGCCAGGTCAAGGTTGAAATCTATGGTGCTGGCGTGCTTGGCAATGTGCGCGAGATCATCGAAGGCTTGCAGTTGGGCACCAATGAAGTCGTTATTGAAGGCTTCGGTACACTGCCATCTTACACCGACCTTTCCTTGCTTGATCTTGTCCCCTTCATGTTCCGTGATCGGGCCCATTTTGATAAGGTCTGGGAAGGTGAAATTGGTGCGGATCTGCTCAAGGAAGCTGGTGATCAGGCTGGCATGAAGCTGTTTGGCCCGTCCTATCGCGGCGTTCGCGTGACCACGTCAACGAAGAAATTTACCGATGTAGAAGGCGTCAAGGGTCTCAAGATCCGCGTGCCGGCTGATGATATGAGCGTCAAGACATGGCAGGCTCTGGGGGCGACGCCAACCCCGATGGCCATGACAGAAGTGCTCACCGGTATTCAGCAGGGTACCGTGGAAGCACAGGAAAACCCTCCAATCCTTTCATACAATTTCGGTCTTGCTGACATCTGCAAATTCCTCATCAAAACGGACCATCGCTGGAGCGCAGACGTCTTCATGATGGACCAAAACTATTTTAACAGCCTGCCTGAAGATGTTCAGACTGCCATTGTGGAAGCCGGTAATGAGGCTGGCCACTACACCAGTGGTCTGATCACGGACAATGAAGACGGCTATCTGCAGAAATGGAAAGATGCAGGCGCAGAAATCGTCAAGCCTGAACTTGACGGCTTCCGGGAAGCAACAAAGGATGTCGTCAAGGACAACTTCCCACAATTGACGGAATGGGTCGAGAAGATCAAAGCCGTCCAATAATCAGCACTCGCTAGAGCCAAATGAATGACCAACGGGTGTCAGAGTTCCAAGCTGACACCCGACGGGTCAGTCATGCCCAGCCTACCCCACTGCAGGGCGGCCCATGCCGCCAAGACCTGCGGAGAAAACCATGCGTATTTTAGAGTGGGTCTGTGGTGCGATCGAGAAAATCATCAATTTCATCATCATCGTGTGTCTCATGATGATGACCGTTGTGATCTTCTATCAGGTCGTACTGCGCTACGTCTTCAACAGCTCCAACATCTGGGCGGAAGAATTCGCCCGCTATGCCTTCATTTGGGTCGTCCTGCTAGGAGCGGCCAGTGCGCTCAGGCGCTTTCAGCACATCAGGATCGATTTCGTGGTCAACATGTTGCCAGAGCGAGGCCAGAAGCTGATCGGCTTCATCAACTATGTTCTGATTGTCGGTTTCCTCTTGACGCTGATCAAATATGGCATTGCCATTTCAATGAAAACCACGCACCAGATTTCAGCCGGACTGCATATTCCAATGTCCTTCATGTATCTGAGTATTCCGATTGGAGCAGCGCTGATGCTGCTGTTTACGATCCAGATCATTCTGAGAGATTACTTGCTGCCTTCTGATGCCAATTCACCAGCTCTGGAGAGGGAATAGCCATGGGTATCGGAACCGTTCTTCTCGTTGGCCTGATTGTGCTTGTGCTGATGGGCATGCCCGTCGCCTTTGCAATCGGTGTTGCATCTATGGCTTCCATTCTCGTGGGGAACTATAATCTGATCGTTGTTCCCCAGAAGATCCTCGCAGGCATGGACTCCTTTCCCATGCTGGCAATCCCCTTCTTTGTGCTCGCTGGCAACCTGATGACGGGAGGTGGCATTACTGACCGTATTCTGAGTTTCACCAAGGCGACGATGGGATGGATGCGCGGCAGTCTGGGCATCGTCACGGTTATCGCCTCTGCGATTTTCGCAGCCATTTCCGGCTCAGGCACGGCAACGGTAACAGCCATCGGTGGCATCACCATTCCTGCCATGAAAAAGGAAGGCTACCCGCCTGAATTATCTGCGGCCATTGCTGCCAGTGCTTCCACCGTCGGCCCTCTTATCCCACCGAGCATCATTCTGATCGTTTATGGCAACTCGGTGCAGACATCCATTCGCGAGCTGTTCATGGCGGCAGTCATTCCTGGCGTCATGCTTGTTCTGGGGTTTCTGGGCTACACCTATTACAAGGCCCGCAGTCTTAATCTGCCTGTCGGCAAAAAATTGGACCATAAGGAAGTCTGCCGTGAAACGAAACGCAGCTTCTGGGCTCTGTTGATGCCGATTATCATTCTGGGTGGTATCTTTGGTGGTGTTTTTACCCCCACAGAAGCGGCGGCCGTCTCTGCGGTCTATGCCTTCATCATCGGCATCTTCGTCTATCGAAATCTGACGCTGAAGAGCATCAACCGGATCTTTTATGATAGCTGTATTGTTTCAACGATCATGCTGTTTCTGGTTGGTTGTTCCAAGACTTCCAGTTGGGTCCTGGCCATGGGACGTGTTCCTGAAGCCATCGCATCCAATCTGCTTTCGGTGACCGACCAGCCCGTTTTGCTGCTACTGCTGCTCAACGTTTTCCTCCTGATTGTCGGCATGTTCATGGAAGCAAACGTGGCTGTTGTGATCTTCACTCCCATCCTGCTGCCCATTGCCATGGCCTGTGGCCTCAGCGTCGTCCAGTTTGGTGTCGTGATGTGCTTCAACCTTTGCCTTGGATTAATCACCCCGCCGGTTGGTCTATGCGCATTGCTTGGGAACAATATCGCTGAAGGGAGGCTGGAGCTTACCTTACGCTACTGTGCCAGCCTGTTCCTCGTCGGCGCCGTCATTCTGATGTGCACGACCTATATACCAGCCATGACCACCTGGCTGCCGAGCATTTTGAAATAAACAAGATATTGGACAACCGCCCAGCCGTCGGAACCACGCGCGAACCAATGGAAATCGCGCGCCGACAGCTGACGGGCGTCAAGGAATCCAAAATGGAAGCGTCTAAAACTCTGTCTGACTTCATCGCCCTGTGCCACAAGATATATGCCCACGATTTCGTGCCCGGATCAGGAGGCAATGCGAGTATTCGCCTTGGTGACAGGATCGTCATAACGCCCTCGGGGATCAGTCTTGGCAAACTTGAAGAAACGGACCTTGTGTCCATCGCCATGGATGGCTCGGTCATCGGCAAAGGGAAACCTTCAAAAGAGTGGCGAATGCACATGAATTGTTATGAACGTGCCGATGTCAATGCGGTCATTCATGTTCATAGCCCTTACGCTGTCGCCATTGCTTGCCTGAAGGAGCTCGACACCACCTGCGCTATGCCGGTCTATACGCCGGGCTATTCGGTGCGCGTGGGTGCGCTGCCCGTCGTGCCCTATTATCGTGCAGGTTCGACCGAGCTCGCCGACAGTATCATCGCCATCATGGCGCATCGCAATTCACTTCTGTTAGAAAATCATGGTCTGCTCACCGTCGGTGTAACCATGGATCAGGCCTTTAATCTGGTGGAGGAAGTCGAGGAGAACGCTCACTTGCACTTTACTCTAGGCGGGGCGGGTAAACCCCTGACCAGAGAACAGCAGGAAGATTTGACCGGCAAATACTGATCATCTGTGACAACCAAAACAACAGGAAAGAAAAATAAGATGGTCACGCAAATGAACCGCCCCATTGTGCTCGGTATCGATATTGGAACCACCGGAACCAAATGTAGCTTCTATGATTTGGAATGCAATCTCGTTGCAAGTGAATATCAGGAATATCCAATGATCCATCCCCGCGAGGGATGGGTTGAAGAAGACCCGAATGTCTGGTGGGCCAGCGTCGTCCGCAATGTCAAACTCTGCATCGATCGCGGGGATGTCGATCCTATTGAAGTGGCTGGTATTGGCGTCAGTTGCACCAATTCCTTTATTCCTCTCGACCGGGAAGGCAACAATCTTTACAACGCGATCCTTCAGCTTGATCAGCGCTCGGCAAGCGAAGTGAAATGGCTTGAAGACACCATCGGCCGGGACCGAATCTACGAAATTACCGGCAACCGCATTGCCAGGGGTACATTCGCCCTTCCAACCCTGCTTTGGTATCTCAAGAACCGCCCAGACATCATTGAGAAGACGCACAAATTTGTCGTTCCCAGCGGCTTTATCATCAATAAACTGACCGGAGAATTCTCTATTAACACCTCTCGGATGGGGTTCACTCTTCTTTCCAACATTCGCACCGGTGAGTGGGACGAAGGGCTGGCTAGAGATACAGGTGTTCCAATCGATAAACTGCCCAAGCCCTACAATGCTTCGGACATTGTGGGGCATGTTACGTCGTGGGCTGCGGCGCAATGTGGGCTGAGAGAAGGCACGCCTGTTATCGCCGGCTCCATGGACACTGTATCGGCGGCAATCGGTGCAGGAGCGATCCTCCCCGGGGATACCTTCCTTGCCATAGGTACTTGTGGACGGGCCTGCTTTACCAGTGAAACCCCGCTTTTTGACGATCGATTGATGAATTGCCGACATGCTGTCGAAGGCCAGTGGTTGAGCGTGGAAGCAACCAACGCAGCGGGCGCATCGCTAAGATGGTTTCGCGACCAGTTCGGGGAGGCTCTTGAAAAGCGCTGTCATGAGGAAGGTTGTTCCATCTATGAGATGCTGGACAAGGTGGCCGAGGAAGCAGATGCCGGGTCCAATGGTGTTATCTATCTCCCCTACCTATCGGGCGAACGATGCCCGATCTGGGATCCCAATGCCCGCGGCGTCATGTTTGGCCTTAGCTTTGGCACAAGCTATGGAGACATGGTCCGCGCGATTATGGAAGGTGTGGCCTATTCCATTCGTCAGGGCATGAAGATTGTTCTCAAGCATAATGACAAACCCAAGACCCTGTCGCTTGGCGGCGGTATTGCCAACAGTCGCATCTGGTGTCAGATTTTTGCGGACATCCTCAATGAGCCGATTGTCCGATTGCGAGTTAGTGAGACCGAGACGCTGGGGGCTGCCATTCTGGCAGCAAAGGGAGTGGGTTTGATTGACACTCTGGACAAGATGACCGGATACACAACCCAGAACTGTGAAGTCGTCCAGCCGAACAACGAAGCCTCCAGCATTTATGACGACTATTTTGTCCTTTATGAAAAGCTCTATGACGATCTGAAGGACAATTTCGTTGCAGCACAAACAATAAAAGACCAACACGGCTAGAAGTTCTTGGTTCCAAGACGGTTCGAAGGGGGGCGGCTTTGTGAAAAAGAGCCGTCTCCCCTGTACTACCCGGTGGCTTGCTACCCTTATCCTTTGGACGGTTTTCTTTTCAAAGACAGTCTGCTTCGAACGGCATCAAGGCTATTGGCTTCTTGATGCCAAGCTCACTGTGTTTGACAGCTTCAGTCCTCAATCGTCCACATCGGATAAGGTTACCGCGTTGGTGACCTTTTCGCGTTGGGCCTGACGGGCGACCATCACACTCATGCCTGCCATGAGGGGAAGCCATTTTTTGTCCGAGACCGAGAGGACGAAATTGTCAAACACGATATTGCCCAGCGTGGCGTTCAGTTTTCTGGCTATGGTCCCGATCTGTTTGTCTGCAAGCTTGACCTGATAGTTGGAGCCGAACATGGCATTCATCTTGATTAGCTCAAGCTTGCCTTGTGATGTCTTTCCGGAAAAATAGGTATGGTGCAGAACAAGCCGTCTTTTGAGGCGACAGAATTTGCTGCCATCCAGATAAAGATCATAGGTGGTAAAGATGTGAAACAGGCGCTTGGTGAGCATGAAACGCTCCTGATCGCTGTCTGTTTCGTAGATGTGGAAGGTTTTGCACGGAAGCTGCGACGTGACGGTCAGTGCTGGATTCAGATCTGCATCAAGCAGGTGGAAGTCCTGCCCGGTCCATTTGAATTCTTCGTTGAAGAGATAGATCTCTTCCTTGCTATCCATGCCCAGTGCGGAGTTGTCTGCCTTGCCTGAACTGAAGAAGCCCTGCAACCGGTCGATCAATGTGGGCAACAGGCAGGCCGAGCCGAAGGAATAGCGGATGATACCCTCTGTGCTCTTCGGGCGTTCGGGCTGTTTCAGGCGCCATGCATCTTCGCTAGCGGGTCGCAGTCTGGATGTCATCGTGCTGAAATTGACGCTGATGAAGATGCCCAGTACCGGCCTGATGAAGACATATTCTTCTTCCGGATTAGGCCCCAGAATGATGACATCCTTGCTGATCGTCGAGATTTTGCCGAACCAAGGCATGCCCCACGCGGTTTCCATGCCCTTGAAGGCGTCAAAGATCTCTTCAAGGCTTGCGCCACGCGTGTTGACGACCAGTTTCACGCTGTCATTAAACTTGTTGTAGAGCCCGGGGCTGAAAAATTGTAGCGCCACCAGAGCCAAAATGAAGAGCAACGTGCTTGCAATGATGGGCCATGTTGCCACATCTGCTTCACCGGGGCTGAACCCTTCGATCAGATAGTTGAGAGACAGAACAAAAAGCCCGATTGCGGCAATCAGGAAAATAGCTCTAACGAGCTGAATTTTAAAGTGAAGCATGGAGAAGATCCTGAAATTGTTGGCGCATAAAAGCTGTGGTTGGCGCCGATCTATCTCTATGCTTGTAGAGAGTCTGCTCTGAGACGTCTCTCCGTTATATTGCCGATGAGACATATGGATGCAGAGGGCCTATGCCGTTTGGCAAGGGCTTGAGGGCGTGTCTTTGGAATGCTCGTGAAAAAGGCCGCATGGTTGCGGCCTCTCACGTTTGCGGGCTTATTGGTGCAGGTGTTAGCCTTTGAGTGGTTCGGAGACCTTGAAGGACAGGTCTGCAAGGCCTTCGATTGCACATTGGATGTGATCTCCGATGGCAACGGGGCCAACGCCAGCAGGGGTGCCGGTGAAGATGATATCGCCAGCGGCCAGTTTGAACTGCTCTGACAGGTTGGCGATGACTTCGGGCACTTTCCAGATCAGATGATCAAGATCGCTTTCCTGTCTGGTTTCGCCATTCTGCTTGAGCCAGATTTTTTTCTTCTCCAGTGTGGGAACACTTTCGGCCGCGATGATTTCTGAAACGGGCGCCGAATGCTCGAAGGCTTTGGCGGCGATCCAGGGGCGGCCCTTCTTCTTTGCTTCGGCCTGCAGGTCGCGGCGGGTGAAATCCACGCCAACGCCATAGCCGAAAATCAATGCGTTGGCATCGCTGACAGCGATATTGGTCCCGCCTGCCTTGAGCGCGACGAGCAATTCTACCTCGAAATGCACATCCTGACTGAGAGGCGGATAGGGGAAGTCTTTGCCAAATAGCAGGTTGTCGGGGTTCTTCTGGAAGAAGAACGGAAATTCACGGTCCGGGTCATGGCCCATTTCTATGGCATGGTCTGCATAGTTCCGGCCAACACAATAGACGCGCCGGATGGGAAAGCTCTTGTCCGATGCCTTGATGGGCAGGGTTGGAATGGCTGGCGCCGGAATCGCGTAGTGAGGCTGAAGATCGCTGGTGCTCATGGTGATGCCTGATAAAATATTTGGAAAAAAAAGAACTGAAAGCTTCTTTGATTAAACACCATGAGGCGAGACACATCAACGCACTGTTTGGCGCTTTTCAGGGCAAAGGCAAGACTGTATCTTCCTAAGTTGAATCACCCGAAGATGCATCTGTCTGCGCAGCGCACAACTCTGCAGAAAAGGGCAAGACCAGCGGGTTCATGGTGTCTGACCTCCAAGCGCAGACCAGCGTGACTGAGCTGGGCAACTCGGGCAGGGGGCGATAGCAGACACCGGCAACCGGTTCGTTGAGTACCCACGCAGGCACGATGCCAACTCCCAGTCCAGCCGCCACCAGCGTAACGACGCCAATGGTGTGAGACACCCGCTGGATGACATGGGGCAGGAAGCCTGCTTCGCGGCAATGTTGGTTGACGATATCCTGATAGCCGATGCCCCGGATTTCGGTGTAGCTGATAAATTTCTGATCCTTGAGGTCTTTGACCGTAAGGGTCGCGCGCCGGGCAAGCTCTGACTTGTCATGGACGACCGCGACAAAGCCTTCGCGATAGATCTGGCGGGTTTCCAACCCGCTGGCGACACGCGGCGGCCGCATCAAGGCGATGTCAATTTGACGTGAGGCCAACAGGTCCAGTTGCTCCTCAGTGGTGTGCAGATGCATGTCGAGTCGGGCCGATGGATATTTTTTGCTGAAGGCGGAGAGAGCGGCTGGCAAGACTGAATGGACTGCAGAGCCCATCGCGCCGATGCGCAGCACGCCTGAGCCCAGGCCACCAGCCATGCGGGTTTCATCAACGGCATTGGAAAGGGCCGTGACCAGAGCCTGCGCCTTGGTGGCAAAGACTTCTCCGGCCGGTGTCAACTGCACGCTGCGGGTGTTGCGGTCAAACAGGCGAACGCCGATTCGTTCCTCCAATTGTCTGATCTGCTGACTGAGAGGCGCTTGGCTGATGCCCAGTATTTCTGCGGCGCGTCCGAAGTGCAGTTCGTCGGCCACTCGTAAGAAATACCGAAGGTGTCTGATTTCAATGCCTTGCATGATTAAGTCTCTAAACAGAATAATTATGCTGATTAATATATTGGACAACTTGATTTGTCAGTGTTTAATTTTTTGAAAAAACAAGAATTCACCAGACCAGAGTTAAAAAGATGGACCTTTTTCTACCTTTGCGGTGGCTCACTGCATCAATGCTGTCAATGGTTGTCGTGGTAACGCTGTTGCAGATTGTAATGCGCTATCTGTTCAATGCACCCCTGATCTGGAGCGAAGAATTCGTTCGCTTCGTCACGGTATGGATGACATTCATCGGCGCAGTTGTTGTTTGCTATGATGGCCGGCATCTCAATGTCGACGTCTTTTTGCAAAAAGCTCCAGCCCCTATCAAGCGCGCCCTGCATTGGTTCAATGCAATTCTCTCTTTCGGCTTTCTGGCCATTCTCGGGTGGACTTCCATCACACTGGTCAAGATCGACATGATGAATGAGCTTTCTGCGCTTCCCCTGACGCTGGGTCATTTGCGCCTTGCTGTGACCGTGGGCAGTTTTCTGATGATCGCGGCCATCCTGCTGCGTGTCTTCTATAAGCGAGCACCGGAATATTACGCTTCAAAATCTTCCCCCTCTCAATCCCCTTCGCAGGACATGGAGTAAGCCCTTGTTGACCGTATCCATTATTCTGCTGTTGCTGGTTCTAATTGCCTGTGGTTTGCCGCTCTTCTTCTCCATCGGTATTTCTTCGATGGTCTATTTCTACATGGCCGACATCAACCTTGCCCTGATGGGGCAACGGATGAGTGGCGCTGTGGATTCCTTTCTCATTCTGGCTATTCCCTTCTTCTTTCTGGCCGGAGAACTGATGAATGCCTGCAAGTTGACGGATCGCATCATCAATCTCGCTCGCGCTTTTGTCGGCCATATCGATGGCGGTTTGGCTCAGGTCAATATTTTCGCCAGCCTGATTTTCTCGGGCATGTCCGGTTCTCCCACCGCTGATACCACGGCGCTCGGCTCGGTGCTTATCCCGGCTATGAAGCGCGAAGGCTATCCGGCACCATTCTCTGCTGCCGTTACGGTGGCCTCCTCGATGGTCGGTCCGATGGTGCCGCCTTCGGTGGCGCTGGTGATCTATGGTACTCTGGCTGATGTTTCTATCGGGCGCCTGCTTCTGGCTGGTATCCTGCCTGGTGTGGTGATCGTTGGCACGCAGATGGTCTTTACCTATTTCTACGCCCGTCACAAAAAGTTCCCCAAATATGAGCGGGCGTCGATGGAAGAGGCCTGCACCGCTGTCAAACAAGGCGGTGCAGCCTTGCTCTTCCCCATTATCATCGTGGGCGGCATTCTGGGGGGCATCTTTTCGCCAACTGAAGCAGCTGCAGTTGCCGTGCTCTATGCGCTCTGCCTTGGTTTCATTTACAAGAATGTCAGTCTTAAAGACATTACCGATGCGATCATCAAGACAGGGCTTGGCTCTGCGCGCATTCTGGCCATTATTTCGGTTGCCTCCACCTTCTCGTGGATCATGGTGCGCGAAGGAGTGCCTCTGGCCATTGCCAGCGCCATTTCTAACATCTCTGATGATCCGACCATTGTCTTCTTCCTCATCGTGGCGATGCTGCTGGTGGTTGGCCTGTTGATGGTCGCCTCATCTGCTGAGATTGTGCTGACCCCGATTTTGGTGCCCGTGATCCTGCAGTTCGGCATTGATCCGGTGCATTTCGGTGTGCTGATGGTCTTTACCCTCATCATTGGTGGGGCGACGCCGCCTGTTGGTGTGCTGATGTTCATTGCTCAGGACATTGCCGAGATCAGTCACGGCAAGATGGTCAAGGCGATGCTCCCCTACTATCTCCCCATTTTCATTGCAGTGGTGCTGCTGGTCATGTTCCCGCAAATCAGCCTCTTCCTGCCAAATCTCGTCTTCGGCTCTTAAAGTATGGAGAAACCAAAAATGACCAAGACCAAAAATCATCTCCTAGAGAATATGACTTTCGAAGAGTTCCGCACCTGGAGCGAAGAGGAAGAAAATCCTGTGGTTCTGATCCCGCTCGGCTCGCAGGAAATTCAGGGGCCGGTGGTGCCCATGGGCGATTTCATGTTGGCCCGCAAGATTGCCGAAGAGGTTGCCGAACGCTCCAATGCGGTGACGGCTCCGACCATGCCATTCGGCTATGCAGAATATTTCTGGTCTGTCCCGGGGGGGATTGCCCTGTCTGCGGACAGCTTCCGCGGCGTGCTGCGTGACATTCTGGACAATTTCCTGCGTCACGGTCACAAGCGACTGGTGATCCTTAATGGTCACTCCGGCAACTATTCCCTGATTGATCAGGTGATCCGTGCGGTCCGCCGCGAGACTGGCCTGATCATTCCTTGCATCAATCTGTGGCGCGCCATTCCGGATAGTGTCTGGACCGAAATCCATGGTGACTATGGCAAGAAGGCTTTCTCCCATGGCGGCGACCCGATCACGTCCGTTTACATGCACTATTTCCCTGAACTGACCCATCCGGAGAAGGCAAAGCTGCCAGACGCTCCGCTAGAAATGGCTGGAATGCCGGTGATGGGTCTGGGCGGCGCCAAGTTCAAGGATGTTGAAATCGGCATGCCCGTCAATGTGGATGACCGGTGCCCGGATGGCATCGTCAATGGCGACCCACGTCTCTCGTCTGCAGAGAAGGGTGAGAAATTTGCCGAATATCTCGTCGGCTTCTGCGCCGACTTTGTCGAACACTTCCGCAGTGTCGACCCCTCCGACCCCAAAAAATAAAATCCAACCTCCAGACAGGGATCCAAACGAAATGAAAACAGTATTGAAAGCAGTTGCATTTCTTGCGCTTCTCACCACCACGGCAAGTGCTGATGAAATCCGCTATGCCACATGGGCTAAGCAGGGCGAAGCTCAGTATGTCGGCGCTGAAGAATTCAAGCGTGTGGTTGAAGAAAAGACCGACCACACCGTTACGATTTTCCCGGGTGATCAGCTGGGCAAGCCAAAAGAGGTCTACACCCAGATGGCTCTGGGCACGACCCAGATTCTGGCCTCCGGTGACCCGGGTCTGAAGGAAATCGAATATCTTGCCCTGCCATATCTCATGAAGGGCATGAAAAACTATCAGGACGTTCTGAAGACCGATTTCGCTGAAGTCTGGAACGAAAAACTGATCAATGACCGCAAGGTCCGCATTCTCGGCTTTATGCCGCGTAGTCCCCGCCAGATCAGTGCCAACAAGCCAATCGAAACCATCGAGGATCTTGCTGGCCTGAAACTTCGTGCTCCCGAGCGCGATTATTATGTGAAGTCTCTCTCCGCACTTGGAGCCAGCCCGACCCCAATGGCTTTTGCCGAGGTTTACACCGCCTTGCAGACAGGCGTTGTTGACGGTCAGGAAAACCCCATCGAGACCATTTATGCTCAGAAATTCTATGAAGTGCAGAAGGGCGTTGCGATGCTCGACTATATCGTCAAGCCAGCCTACGTGACGATCTCTGCTCCTTTCTGGGATTCCCTGTCTGAAGCCGATCAGGCGGTTCTGATAGAAGCCAACGAAGCTTCTACCGCAGTCGTCGAAAAGCTTCTGCCTGAGCAGCAGGAAAAATATCTGCAGGTCATGAAAGATGCGGGTGTGACCATCACCTATCCGGAAAAAGGCCCTTTCATCGAAGCCACCCAGTCGGTGCGTGATGAGCTGGGCACAAAAGCCTGGGGCAAGGACGTTTACGAGCAGATCAAGGAAATTGGCGCTCAATAATCGTTCCTGACAATTTCGGGTGTCGCGAGGTCTTGCGGCACCCCGCCTTTTCGCGCCCAGATCTGACCGGCTCTTGCCGCTCCCGGCTTATGAAAGTCCGATTGACTGGTTCGCGTGCCTTTCCCTCACATTCGAAAGCTTGTCGGATGGCTCTGGCCGTTTTCGGCATAGCAATTGGAGTTGGACACTAGAGATGACTTGCCCTGCCGAAATCAGAACACAGATCGAAAAGCTCACGAGCCAGATCACGCCGGATCTGATCGCCATCCGCAGATGGATGCACGAAAATCCGGAGCTTGGCTTTGAAGAAGTGGAAACCTCCGGCATGATCCAGCATGAGTTGGATAAGATTGGTGTTTCCTGGAAAGGCGGTTTCGGTAAAACCGGTGTCTGTGCGACGATTGATGGCGGAGATGGTCCCTGCATTGCGCTTCGGGCCGATTTCGATGCCCTGCCTATCAATGAGACGGGCAATCCGGACTATAAGTCCAAGATTGCGGGAAAGATGCATGCCTGTGGTCATGATGCCCATACAGCGATCATTCTGGGGGTCGTGCGGGTTCTCTCCCAGATTGATGATTTGCCGGGCAAGGCCATGTTCGTGTTCCAGCCTGCTGAAGAAGGTCTGGGTGGCGCACGGGCGATGCTCGCAGATGGCCTGTTTGACTATTGCGATCCGGATATAATGCTCGGCTATCACAATTGGCCGCCGTTGCCCGCTGGCACCATTGGCTGGCATCCGGTGACGGCTTTTGCCTCTTCTGATCCCTTTGACATCGTCATCAAGGGTAAATCCGGCCATGGTGCGCATCCGCATATGGCAAAGGATCCAATTGTTGCTGCCGGTGCGTTGGTGTCCGGTTTGCAGAGCATTGTCAGTCGCGAAGTGGCGCCCCTCAGTGCTGCTGTCGTAACCGTGGGATCGATCCATGGGGGATCGGCCCGCAACCAGATCCCCGATGAAGTGACGTTGGAAGGCGCTGTGCGTACGCAATCTGAAGATGTGCGCCAGACCGTGAAAGGCGCCATCGGGCGCATCGTGGAAGGCATCGCGCTGCAATATGGCATGGAAGCAGAAGTCAAATTCCTGCAAGGCGTGCCTCCTGTGGTCAACACGCCGGATATTCTGGCTCATGTGGTGGGCGTCGCCCGTGATGCCCTTGGCTCGGACAAAGTGGTCGAGTTGCCACAGGGGTCCATGGGCAGTGAAGATTTTGCTGAATATTCCAGCCGCAAGCCAGCCGCGCATCTGCGCATCGGCTCGCAGCATAAGGAACTCAACACGATGCTTCACCGCAGTGATTTCGACCTTGATGAAGCCTGTATCCCAACCGCTGTGAAAGTGTTGAGCGAGGCCATCATCTCGCTGATGTTGGAGAGCAAGAAGGCCTAATCTAGCTTTTTGATGTGCGGTAGCTTGAAAGGGCTTCCGTCAGACTATCAAGCACGGCCGAGCGACTGGACGTTGGGCGACGCACAACGCCCAGTTTGCGATAGATGGGGGGATTCCCGAAGGGAAATGCCCCTAGTTCTGATGTCTTCATGCCATGCATGGCTACCTCTGGAACGACGGAAAATCCCAGCCCCGCTTCGACGCAGCCGACGATGGCTGGCATGGTGTTTACAGAGAATACCCGGCGAGGCTCAGCTCCCAGACGCGCCATTTCTGTGTCAATTTGACGCGCTAGCGGCACATGAATGCGATATCTGATGTAGGGAATCGAGCGCACGAGTTCCTCAAACGGGAGCTCTTTGGTGCCTGCCGGTACGAGAATCATTAAGGGCTCGCTGAGTACTTCCGTCCAGTTGAGGCCGCTTGGAACAGTCACCTGATCAGCAACAAGTGCAGCGTCCAGCTGGCCTGATGCAACTTCGCTCATCAACTGCTCCGACATGCCGATCCTGAGGCGAAAATTCAAATCTGGATAGGTCGTCCTCATCGTGGCCAGCGTTTTTGGTACGTAAGAATTGGCTGCCGTTCGCAAGGTGCCAAAAGCAAGTGTTCCCCTGACCTTAGAGCCACTTACCGACGCTTTGGTTTCGTTGACGATCTGTAGGATCGTGCGGGCAGAGCGCACCATTTCCCCGCCCTTTACCGTCAAAACTGGTGGTCGGCGGGAGCGATCGAACAGGTCCGTTTGCAGTTCGCTTTCAAGCGCTGCGATTTGCTGGCTGACAGCGGAGGCTGTCAGGTTGATAGCATGTGCTGCTGCGGCGAATCCACCATGCTGCACAACGGCCAAAAGGGTTTCGAGCTGTCGGGTGTCCATGGTTTAACGTTAGCATATCTTATTTTAATAGCAAGAATTATGCGCTTTGGTGGGGTGTTTCTTGTGTTAACGTTGTTGCGCAATCACAAACAAAAACGGATTTCCGTTATAAATTTTCCATTGGGAGTAGTCTCCATGAATTTACGTTCAGGCCTTGTGGGCCTCTTTGCCGCTGTTTCTCTTTTTGCCTCGCCGGTCGTTGCTGCAGATTATCCGGAGCGTCCGGTCGAATTCATCGTTCCATGGTCACCGGGTGGTGGGTCTGATACCCTGATGCGCCTCATCGCCAACAATATCGAACCGTTTCTCGGCGCTGAAATGCCGATCATCAACATGCCCGGTGTGGGCGGAACGGTTGGCTTGCGCGAAGCCTCACGCCGTGCAGCCGATGGCTACACCATTTCTCAGGTTCATGAAGGCCTACTGGTTGCCTCTCAGATCGGTCTGACAGAGCTCAAATGGAATGATTTCGAACCTATCGCCCTGATGACTTCTTCTCCGCAATATTTGGTTGTCAATGGCAAGGCGCCCTACCAGACTTTTGAAGAATTCCTCGCCTATGCCAAGGAACATCCGGGTGAAATCACCATGGGTGTGACGCTGGGCGGTGTGCCGCATCTGCATGCTGCCATGATCGAGCAGGCCTTCGATCTCAAATTCTCTTATGTGGGCTATGAAGGCACCGGTCAGCGCATCCGCGCACTGGTTGGCGCCAACCTTGATGCTGCCATCGGCGACATCAGCTCTTCCAAGCAGTTTGTCGACAATGGCGATCTGACATTCCTCGCCGTCGGCTCCGCCAATCGGGTCAAGGCTGCTCCGGATGTACCAACCTTCAAGGAACTGGGCGCCGACATCGAGCTGAGCGTAACCCGCGGTATCGTGATGCCAAAAGGCGCACCGCAGGAAGCCCGCGACGGACTGGAAGCTGCTCTCAAGGCTCTGTCTGAAGACGAAACCTATGTGACCCAGACCAACAATGCCGGTGCGGAAGTCGATTTCCGCGGCCAGACTGCCTATACCGAATATCTTGGCAAGCTGGATAAAACCGTCACCAGTCTGGCAGAGGTTCTCGCACCGTGAGCCAGTCAGATCTTGACGAAGAACTGTCTCTGGAGGTGGGCGAGATCGCCCGCCTCTTGAGTTACATCCTGTTTCTTCTTGTTTCTGCCGGGATGTTCTTTGCTGCAGGGGATATTCCGACCTCTCGTTTCGAGAAGCTTGGGGCAGGGGCGTTTCCGCAATTTGTCTTTGCAGGAATCTTCCTCATCTGTGCGATCGCGATTGTGCTGACCGTCCCCAAAATTCCGGCTCGAGCCTATGGCCAGCTTTTTAATCAGGCCATTCTCTGGGCGCGCAAATGCTATCTGGTGTTTGTTTGTCTTGCTGCTCTTGGGGTCTATCTGGTCGCCATGCCATGGCTTGGGTTCAGCCTTGCCAGCCTGATTTTTCTCTTTGGCCTGCAAATGGCCCTGCTGCCGCGCTCGCTTAACACCATTTTTATTGCCGCGATTGTCGCGGTGGTCTTCTCCTATGGCTTGAACATGTTATTCGCCGACATTTTCACCGTTTTCCTGCCAAAGGGAGTGTTCTGATATGGATAGCTTTCTTATTGGCGCCTCGCAGATTTTTACGGTCACGACGCTGGCCTATATGCTTGCCGGGTCTATTGCCGGCATTGTCGCCGCAGCCATTCCCGGCTTCACTGTTACCATGGCTATCGTGCTGACGCTGCCGCTCACCTTCACCATGGAACCCCTGCAGGGCATCGCCGTGATGCTCGCCGTTTATGTGGGGGGCTATACAGGCGGTCTCATTTCGGCAGCCCTGCTGGGCATTCCCGGCACGCCCTCTTCGGTCGCCACCACTTTTGATGCCTTTCCCATGGCCCGTGGCGGTGAAGCGGGTCGCGCGCTTTCCATGGGGGTCTGGGCTTCCTTTTTCGGCACGGTCATCTCCACCATCGTTTTGATCGTTGCCGCGCCTCCTCTGGCCATGATTGCTGTCAAGCTGGGCCCTTGGGAATATTTTTCCCTCATTGTCTTTGCTCTGACCATCGTTGCAAGTCTTGTCGGAGAATCCGTCATTCGCGGCTTGATCGCAGGGCTGATCGGTCTGGCCATGTCTACGGTTGGCAGTGATCCGATCTTGGGGCGTTCGCGCTTTGATTTCGGTCTTGAAACCCTTGAGACAGGCCTGCCATTTCTCGTCGTGCTGATAGGCATTTATGCTATCTCGCAGCTCGCCTCAGAAGTGGAAGACGCCAAAAGCGTAAAATCGGGCAGTAAACTGGTGACTGGCGCCATTGATTTCCAGACATGGAAAGTCATGCGTGAGGTTCTGACCCGCCCGGTCAACCTTATTCGGTCTTCGATCATCGGTGTGCTTATTGGCGCTCTTCCCGGTGCGGGGGGCTCCATCGCCAACCTTGTGGCCTATGATCAGGCCAAACGGTCGTCCAAAAATCCTGACGCTTTCGGCACAGGCACGCCGGACGGCATTGTTGCCTCAGAGGCTGGCAACTCGGCCACTGCCGGTGGCGGTCTTATCCCTATGATCGGGCTTGGTATTCCCGGTTCGGCCGTTGATGCCATCCTGATGGCATCCTTGATGGTGCATGGCATCTCGGTCGGCCCGCGCCTCATCATGGATCACTCGGATCTGGTCTATGGCATGTTCATCGCCATGGCTGTTGCTTCCTTCATCATGTTGATCGTTGCCACCTTGTCCATGCGCCTTTTCCTGCGTGTGGCAGAAGTGCCCAAATGGATCATCGTACCGGTGGTGATGATTTGTTGTGTGGTTGGCGCATTTGCGCTTAACAACCGGGTGTCTGATTTGTATCTGTTGGGCTGTATTGGCGTCTTCGGCTATGCCTTGCGGGCGCTCGGCTATTCTCTTGCCCCCTTGGTTCTGGGCGTCATTCTGGGCCCGATTGCCGAAACAAACCTGCGCAGGGCCTTGATGACCAACGAGGATCCAACCCTGTTTTTCACCCGTCCAATCAGTCTTTTGTTCTTGATCGCTGCGGTCGTTTCGATTGTCTGGGCCATCAGAGGACATATGAAGAAACGCAAGACAGAAGAAAGGCTCTTCGATGCTGCTGCGTCATGATCCCATTTATTCATCCCGCCGCTCACCGGTTCTTGCCGACAATGTCGTCGCAACATCGCAGCCTCTTGCCACGCAGGCAGGTCTGACGATTCTGCAAAAGGGAGGCAACGCCGTTGACGCGGCGATTGCTACGGCTGCAACCCTGACCGTTGTTGAACCCACGGGCAACGGCCTTGGGTCCGATGCCTTCTGCATTCTCTGGGATGGCAAGCAACTGCATGGCCTCAATGCATCTGGTCGGGCTCCCGCAGCCTGGACGCCAGAGCGCTTTCCCAATGGCATGCCACAGCATGGTTGGGATAGTGTGACGGTTCCCGGTGCGATCAGTGCCTGGGTGGAGCTTTCGGCTCGCTTCGGCAAGCTCGATCTGGCCCAGGTTCTGGCGCCAGCCATCCGTTATGCGGAAGAAGGCTTTATTGTCTCTCCTGTCATCGGGGAACTGTGGGCGCGTGGCGCGGCAACGCTGAAAAGCCAGCCCGGTTTTGCAGATCATTTCATGCCCGGTGGGCACGTGCCCAAGGCGGGCGAACGCTTCGTGAACAAGGCGGCTGCGAAGACCCTCAAAGCCATTGCCGAGACCCATGGCAAGGCCTTTTATGAAGGTGAGATTGCCGAGAAGATTGTTGCCTTTGCCAAGGCCAATGGCGGCGCAATGGCAATAGAAGATCTGGCCGAGCACGAGGCCGATTGGTGCGGCACCATCAGCCAAAGCTTTGATGATGTGGACTTGCACGAGATTCCGCCCAACGGACAGGGGATCGCCGCCTTGATGGCGCTGGGTATTCTTGAGAATACGTCCATCCGCGACCACGGTCCGGATGATCTGGCTGCTGTGCATCTTCAGCTTGAAGCCATCAAGCTGGCTTACAGCGATTTGCATCGCTTTGTGGCTGACCGTCGCTTCATGACCGAAGTGCCGGAAACGGTCTTGCTCGATCCAGATTATCTGAAGGCGCGGGCCGCCCTGATCAGCATGGATCAGGCTCAAAATCTCGGTCATGGTGCCCCAAAGCGCGGCGGCACGGTGTTGCTCAACACTGCCGATGCATCCGGCATGATGGTCAGCTTCATCCAGTCCAACTATGCGGGCTTTGGCTCAGGCGTTGTTGTGCCCGAAACCGGGATTGCACTTCAGAATCGCGGCTTTGGCTTCGTTACGGAAGAGGGACATCCCAATTGTGTGGGGCCGAAAAAGCGCCCGTTCCATACGATCATCCCCGGCTTTGCCATGAAAAATGGGGCACCGCTAATGGCCTTTGGCATGATGGGTGGACCAATTCAGGCACAGGGCCATATGCAGCTCTTGCTCAGAACCCAGCTTTGGGATCAGGATGTGCAAACCGCCGCCGATGCACCGCGCTGGCGCATGATCGAGAATCTCGATGTGGCGTGCGAGCCGACCATGCCTGAAGCGCTTCTGGAAGGGCTTACGGATCTTGGTCATCGCATCCAGATTGAATCGCCCGACAATGCCTTCGGCTTTGGCGGGGCACAGCTAGTCCAGAAGCTGCCAGACGGGGGCTATGCTGCCGGGTCCGATCCTCGAAAGGATGGGCAGGCCGCAGGGTTCTAGGTGCTTGAAAGGCCCTTTGAGGCGAAATATAGAGCGTTCCTTTGTTGTTTGAAGCATGAAGGGGCGCTCAAGGCAGAAGTAATAAGAAGCAGACTGGCACGCGACCAGATCTTATAATCGGAGGAATCATGAATTTTCTCAAACGCATTGGTATAGACACCTATATGGTGCTGCTGATCGCGACAGTATGTCTTGGTTTGCTTATCCCGGCCCATGGTATCGCCATGGTCGGGCTTGGTCATGTGACTTTCTGGGCGGTGGCGCTGCTCTTTTTTCTCTATGGTGCCAAGCTTGATGCCAGCTCTGTCAAAGCGGGCCTGATGAACTGGCGCTTGCAGGGGCTTACCTTTCTGGCCACCTATCTGGTGATCCCGATTATCGGTCTGGCGCTGGCGGCCATCTTTGGCCCGCTGCTTGGCGGAACGGTGACGCTGGGGCTGCTGTTTCTGGCGGTGCTGCCTTCCACGGTTCAGTCTTCCATTGCCTTCACCTCGATTGCCGGGGGGAATGTGCCTGCAGCCATTTGCGCGGCTTCCGTTTCAAACATGATCGGTGTGGCGCTGACGCCCGCGCTTGTGGCTCTGTTGATGCATCAGGGCAATGGCGGGGTGAGCTTTGATGCGGTGGTCAAGATCAGCACGCAGATCCTCTTGCCCTTCATTCTGGGCCAGCTGGCGCGGCCGCTTATCGGTGCTTTTATTGCCAAGCATAAATTCCTGACCATGATCGTGGATCGCGGGTCCATCTTGCTGATTGTCTACAAGGCGTTCAGTTCGGGCACGACATCGGGCTTGTGGAGTGCAATTCCGATGACCAGTCTGGCGATGCTGTTTGTCGTCATCCTTATTTTTCTGGCTTTGACCATGGCAGCCATGGTGTTTGGCGGTCGGCTGTTCAAGCTTGATTATCCGGACCGGGCGGTGCTGTTCTATTGCGGTTCAACCAAGAGCCTTGCCAGCGGGTTGCCCATTGCCAGCGCGCTGTTTGCGGCTGACAGGGTTGGCGCCATCGTGCTGCCGATCATGATCTACCATATGAGCCAGTTGCTCGTTTGCGCCTATGTCTCGCAGAAGGCTGGCCGCGCGCAGTTGGCCGCGGATGGAGAAGGTGCTTTGGCCAATGGAACGGCCAAGTAAGACGTTTCACAGTCCATGCCGATAATATGAAAAGGGTGCCATACGGTTTTGTATGGCACCCTTTTTGTTTGATGATTTGATATGTGGCCGTGATCGGCTGGCATATGAAATCTAGCGCCGAGCGAGGGCCGTCCTGAATATCTTCGCATCAGGCAATGACAGGCCGCCTACGCCTTTGGCGCTGTCCTCGTCGGTCTGCACAGATATGTCGACGATGGTGATGACAGACATGCCGGGCACAAGTCGGTTGGAATTTTCCTGATTGCTATCAATGGAAATTCGGACAGGAACCCGCTGGGCTACCTTGGTGAAGTTGCCGGTGGCATTGTCTGATTTGAGCACGCTGAACTCAGACCCCGTCGCCGGAGAAAAGCGTTCCACATGGCCCGTGAAGCGCCTGTCATTCTGCGCATCCACGGTGAAGCTCACCGGCTGGCCAATGCGCATTTTTGCCAGCTGGGTCTCCTTGTAGTTGGCTACCACCCAGACCTCTTTGGGAACCAGATGGGTGGCGGCAGTGCCTGCCGTAACATATTGCCCTACATGGACGCCGACCGTGCCCAGAACCCCATCGCGCGGGGCGGTGATGCGCGTATGCTCAAGGTTGATTTCGGCCAACTCAACCTGCGCTTTGGCGCTGGCAACGGCAGCTGTTAAAGCATCGCGGTTGATGTGGGTGGTGCGCACGTGCTGCTGAGCCACAATGAGCGCGGCTTTCTGGGCATCAAGAGATGCCTGCGCCTGATTGAATGTGGCGCGATATTGATCAGCCTGACTGGTGGCGGCAAATCCCTTTTCATGCAGTTTGCTGGTCCGGTTGAGATTAAGGCGGGCGATTTCTAGAGCGGCCTTGGTACTGGCCAGTTGAGCCTTGGCCTGATCGACCTGAGCCTTGGCGGTTTCTTCGTTGCTATCGGCATTTTGCAGGGTTACTTCGGCTTCCTGCAAGGCTGCCTTGGCTTGAGCTAACTGTTGGACATAGATGCGGTCATCTATGCGGATCAGTGTTTGCCCCTTGGTGACATGCTGATAATCCTGTACAGGCACAGCCACGATATATCCGGCCAGTTGCGGACTGATCGTTGTGACGCGCCCCTTGATATAGGCGTCCTCGGTGCGTTGCAGGTTCGTTGCGTTGAAGGGCGGCAACCCCCAGACATAGAGCACCACGAAGATGCCACACAGACCAAGGGCGATGGCCACATAGGTTGCGATGGTTCGTAGAAATTTGGGCATGATAAAAAGCAATCTTGTAATGGTCAGGCCGCAGCGGCAGCCATGGTTTGTTTTCTGGCCCGATGGAGCTGGATGAGGCGTTCCACACCAAGCAGGCAAAAGGTGAGAGCAGAGAGAAAGGCCATGAGCAAAAAGGCATCATTATACGCCAGCACATAAGCCTGACGGGATGCGGCACTGGCAAGCATGGCGACCCCTTGCGCACTGCGCTGGACCGGATCAGTGATCGCGGAAGCTACGCTGTGGCCATAAAGCTGGATGCGGTGCGCCACATCGGGGTCTGTCATGACCAGCGACTGGGTAATGGCGTGGGAATGGAATTTCTCTCTGATGATGACAAAGCTTCTGAAGAAGGCCGAGCCCATCATGGCGCCAATCTTCTGCGTCGTGATGAAAAGGCAGATGAAGGACATGATATAGTCAAAACCCTTGCGGAAGGCGGCAATCATGCCAAAGGACATGGCTGCTGGCATGAACAGGCCGCTGGCAAAGGCAATCAGGGCTTGCGAGACATACATCTGTTCCGGTCTCGTCTGAATTGTCAGATGACTGTTCATCCATGAGCCGATGCATAGAAGCAAAAGGGCAAACATCTTCAGATAGATCTGCTTGCCGATTTTCAGCACGAAGCAGCAAGTGATGCCAGCCGTAATGGAGACGGCGAAGATCATTGCGTAGAAGGGGATCAACTGATCGCCGACAGCACCCATTTGCCTGAAGAACCCCACCGCACCGGTGGTCTGTTCCGAACAGATAATTCGATAGAGGAACAAGGCGACGATGAATTGCAGGATCTCCCGCGATGTCAGCCAGCGGATGTCGATAAAGGGCGTTTTGCGGTTGACCTCAACGGTAGCAAACAGGGTGGCAGCCAGAAGGCTGGTCACGACGATCCAGCCAAGCCAACGGGCCTCTGTCCACCAATAGGTCGTGCCGACCGTCCAGAGAATGCAAAAGCCGCCCATTGCGATGGCAAGCGCAGGAAAACTGATGAAATCGGCCTTCTCGATTACCTTGCGCCGGGCGGGAGATTGCAGAGGGCAGACATAGATCGCGGCAATAGCCATCAAGGTCAGCCCGAATTCCAGCATGAACAGGCCCTTCACGCCCCAGACATCGAGCAGATAAGGCGAAACCATGCCGGCCATTGGACGACCGAGGGTCACCATGGTGGCGCCAAGGCTGATGCCGATTGTCATTTTTCTGGCGGGCGGCAGGGTCTCCATCATGTAGATCATGGTTAGCGACGTGAGGGACGCGCCCGCAATGCCTGAGAAAAATTCCACTATGAGCGCCATTTGCAGAGTGTGTACCGTCAGTCCCAGAAGTGAGACCAGCAGATGCACGATGATGGCGATCTCGGCAAACTTGCGGATTCCATATTGCAGCCGGATCTTGAAAAGGAACAAGGTGAGGCTGACATTGGGTGCCAGATAGGCTGCCGTCAGCCAGGAAGCTTCCGCCGGAGTTGCGCCGATGGGGCCGGCAATCTGATAGAGATTGACCGATAGTGAGCTGAAGCCAAAGCCATAGGCGAGCCCGACAATCACGGCAACCAGCACATAGGCAGCCTTGACCGGCAAGGGGCGAGGGCCCAGCGGCATGCGTCTTGGCAGGTTGGCGATTTTAGGCCTTGGTGGTGGCGCGGTTGGGGCAGGGCTGGCTGTGCCCTTTTGAGAAGCCGTGGGCTGCTTCTCAACCAGCTTTGCTGATAGATTTGACATGTAGGCTCAGTCGCTTTTTTCGCCAACGCAGGCCGAGGCTGATTGCAATACGGAAATTGCGACCTCCAGATCCCTTGTTGGTATATCGCCAAATACCTCCTGGCGAATGGCCTCCCCAATTGATTTAACCAACTGGCCGCTTGCTTCTCCCTGCTCGGTCAGATGGATCTTCTTGACGCGTCTGTCTCGTTCATCTGGAAGCCTGCGGATCAGATCATGATCTTCCATTCTGTCGAGTAGCCGCACGACAGTGGCTTGTTCAAGCCCTAGTTGGCACGCCAGTTCCCGTTGGGTCATGTCTGGCGAGCGGACTAAAAGCATGAGGGCCCGGCCACGGGTGTAAGTTAGGCCATGAGCGGTGACGCGGGCATCGAACAGCGTTTTCAGCTTTCGGCTCAGCTTGGTCAGGGATTCCAGAAATTCTTTTGTCAGATGGTCTTCAAGATCATTCATGAGAAAATAGATAGTATGCTAACTATTAGTATGTCAATTATTTATTTTTGAGGGGTCTGTCGGAGTTTGGTCCTTTGGCAAGCCTGATGAGAGGGGATTTGGAGGGCATTGAAGCCGGCTGCCGCAATAGCGGGCAAAAGGTCATTCAGCTGTAACATTGGCGAAATATTCGAACGGAACTGGAGTTCGCGCTGCATCTGTCCTGCCGAATCGCGGTCGGTGCATGCAGGTTCCCTTGATATTAGGAAGTGATATGAACCAATCTCTGTCGGTGAAGAAACGCATTTCTCTGGTGGTCAATCCAGATGCCGTATTCTCTCAGGAAGGTTTGCTGGAGCATATATTCGGGCGCTTCTTTCGCGGCTTGGTCTATGCCCAGATCTGGGAAGACCCCGTTGCGGACATGACTGCGCTGCAGCTTGGCTCCGATGACGATATCGTTTGCATTGCTTCGGGTGGTTGCAATGTGATGTCCTATCTCTGCGCCCAGCCAACTTCAATCTCCGCGGTGGACCTCTCTCCTGCGCATGTGGCGCTCAACCGGCTCAAGCTCGCAGCTGCGCGTCACCTGCCAGATCAGGCGAGCTTCTATGACTTTTTCGGCCATGCGAACCGGCCTCACAACATCACGCATTTTGATCAATATCTTGCACCCCATCTTGACGCGGATACGCTGCGCTATTGGGACAAAGCCTCTCTTGTGGGCAAGCGCAAGAGCATGTTTCGCAAGGGACTATACAGACATGGGCTGTTGGGGCGCTTTATCGGGCTGGTTCATCTTGCAACGCGCATTGGTCGCGTGCGGTTTAAAAGTCTGTTGCAGGCCAAGACACTTGAGGAGCAGGCCTTGTTTTTCGAGCAGCAGATTGCGCCGCTCTTTGAAACAAGCTTTGTGAGATTTCTTGCCAGACGGCGTTCCTTGCTCTTTGGTCTTGGCATTCCGCCAGCGCAATATGACAAGCTCGCAGCAGATCGGGATGGCGATATCGTGTCGGTGCTGCGCGAAAGGACGCGAAAGCTCTTTTGCGATTTTCAAATCGGGGACAATTACTTCGCCTGGCAGGCGGCCAATCGCAGCTATGCGCCGGATGGCAAGGGGCCTGTTCCGCCCTATCTGGAGGCGCAGTATTTCGAAATCCTGCGTGCCAACGCAGACAGGGTGACGGTTGCCAATCAATCCATTACCGAGATGCTGGCGAGCCAGCCCAATGGCAGCAAGAGCGTCTATGTGCTTTTGGATGCGCAAGACTGGATGAATGACAGGCAGCTGAACGAGCTCTGGACTGAAATCACCCGCACCGCACGGTCGGGCGCGCGGGTACTGTTCCGCACAGGTGGTGTTGAGGATATTTTGCCCGGTCGCGTGTCTGCTCATCTGCTGGATCAATGGATCTACGACGACGAAGCATCCCGCAAGGCAACGGCTGAGGATCGCTCAGCGATTTATGGTGGCGTGCATCTATATCGTATGGGCAGGTGAGAGAATGGCTTGTTCCGGTGAGACACAAGGCAACCATGCCGGATTGATGGATGACATCTACCGCTATCAACGCCGGATCTATGATATCTCGCGTAAATATTATCTGCTGGGACGGGATCGGCTGATCATGCAGATGGAGCCCGCCGAAGGGGCTCATATTCTCGAGATCGCATGCGGTACCGGGCGGAATCTGGATTGCATCAGCAGGCGTTATCCCGGACGCTCTCTGTATGGGCTGGATATATCAGAACAGATGCTTGCCACGGCGCGCGGCAAGTTGGGCGTACGGACTGAGTTGGCGCAGGGCGACGCCTGTGCCTTTGATGCCACGAGCCTTTTTGGTCGGGACGGGTTCGATCATATCGTCATGTCCTACAGTCTTTCCATGATCCCGGATTGGCAAGGTGCACTCCGGGAAGCGCTCAGACATCTTGCTCCGGGAGGCACTCTGCATATTGTTGACTTTGGCGATCAGGCCCGGTTGCCAAAGGGGTTCAGGCTGCTGTTGTTGGCATGGCTGGCGACGTTTCATGTCACGCCTCGCGAGGCCCTTGCCGAGACCCTTGAAACCCTGTCGCTGAGCCTGCCGGTCAATATAGAGCATGCATCTTTGTTTCGGAATTACGCTCAGATTGCTCGGATCCATTTGCGGCTCTGATTTTGTGCCTCGCAGTCCCCGGTTTTACATTCCAAAACTTTGGAATTTCTTCTGTTTAGATCGCTTTTGGAAGTCTTGTGAATGTTGGTGTTGGATGCCTGATGTTGTTTTTATATAAAAATATTTCTGTTTAAATGTGTCCAAAATAATCTTCTCTACCGCAATCCCCATAGGGCAGATGTAGCAGTATTTCGCCGTTTATTTGGGATGTCTCAATGTAAACAAACTGTTAAATGGGCGGCGAGAATCGGTATCAATATTGTCAAATTGACACAAAAGCCCTTTAATGAAATATTTAGATATAAATGTGTCCAGAGCAGAAAATACAATAATTACAAAACTTAACTCGCGCCTTACGCGTTCTCAAGGGGAGAGTAAAAATGGCTTCAGGTATTCGCACCGAACTCGTCAACCGATATAATGTTTCAGGTTCAAACAACGGGCTGTCCTCAGCATATGGGGTGCACAGCCTGACCATCGGCGACCACACCTATGTGTATGTGGCCGCTCAATACAACGATGCAATCACAGTCTTCGAGTTGGAGGCCGACGGGAGCCTGACGCCTGTTGAATCCTACAATGATACGACAAGCGCGCTGCTGGATAGTGTTTCAACACTAACATCGACCACCATTGGAGGCTCCACCTATCTGTTTGCCAATTCAAATGGCTATTATGGGGAAGGCATCACCTCCTTCAAGGTCAATAATGATGGCACGCTAACACCTGTTGATACCGTGGCTGAAAGCTCCACCGTTGAACTGGATGGTACGATCGGTAGCATGAGTGTCACAACGGTGGGAACAACCCAGTTCTTGATCGCCAGCGGGCGAGATGATGATGGCGTGAGCGTTTTCAGAATCGGGACCGATGGTACGTTGGTCAATACGTCTGATTATGATGACGCGTCCAACGTGAACTATGGCTTGAATGGCGCCATGGGCGTAACGACCGCCAAGGTCGGGACGAGCACTTATGTTTTTGTTGCCGGTTACTATGACAGCGCCGTCACCGTTATGCGGTTGAATCCCAACGGGACGATGACCTTTATCAATACTGTTGAGAATACCGGCGATCTAAATCTGTCTTACGCCACGGAGCTGACAACTGCTGTCGTGAATGGAACCACATATTTGTTTGTTGGTGGCTCCTCTTCTGCTGGTGTCAGTGTGTTTTCTGTGGCCGCTAACGGAACCCTGACCAACGTCTTCAATACTCCAAGTGACAATTCTACAGAGCTTAGTGGCGTCTTGGGGCTAGAGACCTTTACGCTCAATGGCCAAACCTATCTCATGACCAATGGTGCAAACTATAGTAGTCTGAGTTACTTCAGCGTGGGCAATGATGGGTCTTTGACGTTGGTGGATACCGTGAGTGACGATGAAACCGTCAATCTCTATGGGACGGATTATTCAGACATCGTGACCATTGATGGGCATAGCTATGTTATTGCCACGGGCAGCAGCGAAAGCGGCGTATCGGTTTTCGAGCTGGGCGTTGAGAACCCGATTGTCGGGACGGCCGGGCCAGACTTTCTTGAAGGCACAGACCTTGCCGATACGATGGATGGCAGAAATGGCAATGACATCATAAGCGCCTATGGTGGCAATGACACGGTCCATGGTGGTAACGGAGCTGACGTCATTTTGGGCGGAGATGGTGACGATATCATCTATGGCGATGATGATAATCTGCAGACACTGTCCAATACAGTCACCGTACCGAGTACGCAGCAGCAGCTCTCCATTTCTGCAACTCTGCCTGCAACATCGAATACGAATTCCATTGATGTGTCCGGCTTCATTAGCCGTGATGCGATGAAGACATCCGATTTCAATATCGTTTATGTCATCGATGTTTCCGGCTCGATGGGGTCAAGCTTCTCCGGCAATGAAACCGTTCCGGACATGAACGGAGATGGCTATGCAAACGAACTCATCGATGGCGCCATTACCGCTTATGAATCGGTGACAGATTCTCTGGTGAGTGCAGGACTGTCTGGTTCCAACCTGGCTGTTGTTGCCTTCTCGGGTTCTGCCACGACCATTTATAACGGGACCGTTGGGGGCAATGTCGACAGTGTTCTGGAAACGTTGAATGCTAGCGGAAGTACCTATTTTGAAGCTGCGCTCGACCAGACAATTACGGCTCTTAATGGCATGGGGACAGGCGAAAATCATGTCTTCTTCATGTCTGATGGTGCACCTGGCGATCAGGGAGCCTATTCAGATGAAGTCTCGACCTTGCTGGCGGCCAATGGGCTGAATGCAACCATTCGGGCGATTGGTTTGGGAACCGGTGCCAATATTGATGTACTGGATCTGGTCGATGATGGTCTGGACAACGACACCGCTGAACGCGTGCTGACACCGTCTGCCCTGACCTCCAGTTTGACCGGTGCGCCTGTGCAGGCAAGCGAAGTTGCGCGTATCGAAATTCTGGTCAATGGCAAGGTCGTGGAAACAATCAGGCCAGCCGAATTCACCAGTACACCTCTCGGCCTGAGATACTCGGCCACTGTCAATGGCCTGTCGACTTCGGCCAATGACCAGATCGTAGTCCGGATGGTTGCGTCTGATCCCGCTCATACAACAGCGAGAGTGGGAGTGACATTGAAGAATGCAGGCACTGGCGATGGTGATGATATCTTGTTCGGCAATGATGGCAGTGACACCATCATGGGCAATGGCGGCAATGATACTATTCATGGTGGCCATGGCGATGACGTCTTGTCAGGCATGTCTGGGAATGACGTACTCTTTGGCGGTGCCGGTGCTGACAAAATGTCGGGTGGTAGCGGCAACGACGTCTATTATGTCAATATGGCCCGCGATACCGTCACCGAATATGCGCGTGGTGGGTTCGACAAGATCAACTCGCACATTTCGTTTAGCTTGATGCAGGATGGTCAGAATGTCGAGAGCTTGAACCTCTTGGGTGACGCCAATCTCAAAGGCTATGGTAACGCTGCCAATAATGTTATTTCCGGGAATGCGGGCAACAATGTCCTCTATGGCTTTGCGGGAAATGACAAAATTTATGGCAACAATGGCCGGGATACCCTGATCGGTGGTGATGGCAATGATAGCCTTTATGGTGGCAATGGACTTGATACCATGCGGGGTGGCGCTGGCAATGACATCTATTTTGTCGAAAGTTGGGGCGACAAAGTCGTCGAAGTGGCCAAAGGGGGCATTGATAGCGTCAATAGCACTTCAAGCTTCTCTCTCAATCTGAATGGCGCTTTTGTCGAAAATTTGAACCTTACGGGCAAGGCAAACATCAACGGGATTGGCAACGGGTTGGCCAACAAGATTGAAGGCAATTTGGGAAATAATATCCTGAATGGTCTGTTAGGGAATGACAAGCTCTTTGGTTATAAAGGCAATGATCGCCTCAATGGTGGTGATGGCGCTGATCGGCTTGATGGTGCCAACGGCAATGACATTCTGGATGGGGGCAATCATAATGATGTCCTATTTGGTGGCAACGGCAATGATACCCTTTATGGCAGAAATGGTGCCGACAGCCTGTTTGGAAATAGCGGCAACGATATCCTGCAAGGTAACCTCGGGGCTGACCGCCTGAATGGTGGCAATGGCATGGACCGGATGTATGCCGGTGTTGATAATGTTCGTGACGTGTTCGACTTCAACACGGTTCTGGAAAGCCGTGTCGGGGCCGCTGTCCGCGACAAGATCTTCCAGTTCGATCGTGGGGAAGACAAGATTGATCTTTCCGGGATTGATGCCAACACATCGGCTGCGGGCAATCAGGCCTTTGCTTTTACGGGCCATGTCGCCAAAGCGCATTCGGTCTGGTGGGTCGATACAGGCACTGATGTTGTTCTTCGAGGAGATAACAACGGTAACAATGTTGCTGATTTTGAAATTCAGATCAACGACATCGGTGGGCTGAATGCGGGTGATGTCATTCTGTGATGCATCGCTGACTGCTTCTGGGCTGAAGCTTGAGGCATAAACTAAAAGCAGCATCCCATTATAGGATGCTGCTTTTTTCATTTTTTCATGCTTTTGGGGTGGGCATTTGAACCGCGGCGCTATGGATCGATTGGGTTCCTCGCCGGGGGTTAGCCGCTTGCCGGTCCGTCACTTTATTTGGGCTAGCGTTCCTTGAAGGCATGGGTGATCTGGTCGACCATGGGTTTGATCAAGTAGGACATGATGCTTCTATATCCGGTTTGCAGATAGACCTCTACCGGCATGCCGGGCACCAGAAGTTTGCCGCCCAGCCGACTGAGTTCTCCGTCATTTATGGTGACGCGCACCAGATAATAGGCTGTGCCTGTCGAGCTATCGACGATGCGGTCCGCAGAGATGAGCCGCAACGTGCCAGCAAGCTCTGGGGTGGTGCGGCGATCGAAGGCAGGAAAGCGTAGGCGGGCTTGCTGTTCGGGTGACAAACGATCGATCTGGGCTGGGCTGACTTGGGCGTCAATCACCAGATTGTCTGCGGAAGGAACGATGATCATCACAGTTTCGCCCGGAGAAATAACGGCCCCGATGGTGTGCACGGCCAGCTGCAAGACGCGTCCGTCCTGAGGAGCCTTGATTTCCATGTGCCTGAGCTGTTCCCGTGCGGCGATTTCCTGTTGTTCCAGTTGTCCGATCTTTGTTTCGGTCTCGTGATATTGTTCCAGAACCGACGATTGATAATTCTCGTCCAACTGGACGATCTGGAACTTTTTCTCGCTGATGGCCTGCTTGAGCTGGGCGATATCCGAGACAAAGGCCCCATATTCTCCTTCCAGCTCGGCTTTTTCGCGCTTTAGGGTGTTGACCCTTGATTTTGTGACCAGCTGCTTTTCCAGAAGGGACACATTGGCCGTGATGTCGCTCTGGATAAGGGAAATTTCGTCATTCTTGGCATCGCGCTGGACTTGCAAACCGTCAATCTGTGTCCGGATCTGATTGATCTGTTCTTGCAGCTGGCTCTTGTTGCCAGCAAGGGCGTTGCGTTTGGAGAGCAACAGTTGTCTGTGGCTTTTATACAGATCTTCCCTCTCGCTGTTGCTCATAACGGATGGGTCAATTTCGGGAAAGTCGATGTCCTCAAGGCCATCGCGTTCGGCGATCAAGCGTGCCTCTGCGGCGCGCAATTGCGCAAGATGTTTGGTGACGATGGCGAGATTGGCACGGGTGGATGTGTCGTCAAGGCGAATGAGAATGTCACCAGCGGCGACCGGGTCGCCCTCCTTGACGTTAATCTCCTTAACCGTTCCCCCTTCGCGGTGCTGTACTCTCTTGCGGTTGCCTTCAACAACCACCGAGCCGGAAGCGATGACAGCGCTTGAAATGTTTGAATAGGCACTGGAAACGCCCAGACCGCCAACAATGATGATCGTCAGGATGAGGGCGATGACGAGATGAACGCGAAGTTCTTTTGTGATCGATTTTACGAGTGACTTATTCATGGCGGATCAAGCAGCCCCTTGCGAGGAAACAGGTGAAAGGACCTTGGCAAGAACTTCATTTTTCGGGCCGATTGCCTGAACCTGCCCTTCGTTAAGACAAAGAACATAGTCGACTGCGGCAAGGGCGCTGGGGCGATGGGCGATGACCACAATGATCGATCCCTTTTCTTTCATGGCAAACAGGGCTTTGGTCAATGCGCCTTCGCCCTGACTGTCGAGGCTGGAATTGGGCTCGTCCAATACGATCAGGAACGGATCGCCATAAAGCGCTCTTGCAAGCGCGATACGCTGCATTTGTCCCCCTGAAAGAGCAAAGCCAGCAGGCCCGATAACAGTGTCATAGCCATCAGGCAGGCGGGAAATCATGTCGTGCAGATCAGCCAATCGAGCCGCTTCGATAACCGCCTCTGAAGAGGCTGCGGCGTCAAAGCGCGCGATATTCTGGGCCACCGTTCCCTGAAATAGCTGTAAGTCCTGTGGCAGATAGCCGATGATATGCTTGTGTTTGTCTTCTGACCAATGATTGAGTTCTGACCCGTCAAAGCGAACCGCACCGCTCAGGGCTGGCAGAATGCCGACCATGCATTTTGCCAATGTCGACTTGCCCGATCCGGAAGGGCCGATGATGCCCAGAGCCTGCCCTGCCTTCAATTTGAGAGACATCGGTGCAATGAAGGCCTTTCGGCTGCCGATCGGGGCGCAGCTTGCCTGCTCAATGGAGAGATTGTTTTGCGGAATGGGTAATTCAAGATCGACATCATGATCCGGCATCCTGTTCATGAGCTCAATCAGGCGCGCATGGGACTGTCGGGCTCCGACAAAGGCTCGCCACTGGCTGATGGCAAGCTCGATGGGAGAAAGGGCGCGCGATACCATGATAGAGCCTGCGACCATTGTGCCAGCCGTGATTTCATGTTGAATGGCAAGCCATGCCCCCACGCCAAGAATGGTGGATTGCAGCATCAGGCGGATGGTCTTGGTGACCGACGTGAAAAAACCATTGCGGTCAGCGGCTGTTTTCTGTTTGCGCAGATAGCTTTCGTTGTTTCGGGTCCAACGCTGTTGCAGGTCGCCAAACATGCCCATCGCCTTGGACACTTCGGCATTGGCACGTGAGGATTCCACCAGCTCGTTGCGCACGGCAGCTTCCTGTGTTGCGTCCTTGATGGGGGTTCTGGAGAGCCACTCGTTAAGGGCGATCAGAATGCCGATGACAATGGCCCCCAACAGGCCGATAAGCCCCAGAATGGGATGGAAAAGATAGACGATAAACAGGTAAAACGGCATCCATGGGCTGTCGAACAGAGCGGCAGGGCCGGGGCTAGAGAGAAACTGACGGATTCTGTCAAGGTCACTTACCGGGCGAACGGCTGATGCGTTGGAGCCGGTGATAATCGGGGCTGTCGACGAGGCTCGATAGACGCTTTCGGACATGCGCGCGTCAACATATTGGCCGATCCGCAACAATATCCGACTGCGCAGAATATCCAGAATGCCATAAAAGGTATAAAGCGTGATCGCGATGATGCCCAAGACGACGAGAGTTGGTACAGAGTTGCTCGATAGCACGCGGTCATAGACTTGCAGCATAAAAAGCGGGCCTGTCAGCATCAGAATATTAATGATGGCGCTCAGTAAGCCAACGCCAACCCAGACCCAACCTGTATTCTTGAAAAAACTAACCAATTTACTGTTTGCTTTCGCAGGGGGTCTTGGCACGCTATACCTCCGTTGCGAGGAAAAAATAGAAATAAAAAGACGGTTTTTCTTACCATGTTGCATGCGCAATGACGAAAGAAATGTCAATTGCTACAATGCTATTAGCATTGTTTAACCACTTAACACGGCGGGTATTTCCAAATTGTAATAAAACGAAACAAATAAAGCGAGTCCACCGTTTAAAGTGGATTCGCTTGTAAAGCTTAATTTTTAAGGACTTATGTTGGCTACGCCTTTAAAGGATGAAATCTGTATCGACCAGAGTCTGGGTGTCCATGAGTTGGATTTCAAAATCTGCCGAGGCATCGCCGTCCGTATCAGCAAAGACAAACAGGTCAGAGCCGCTGGCTTGATACCAAACAGCGTGAGCATCCGCTGTTGTGCCGCTGAAGGTAAAGCTGTCGTCTACCGAGGTGGCGCTATTGGCGTCGATAGCGGAAAGATCGATGATATCCTCGCCACTGTCAAACATGTGAAGCTTGTCATGATTGGCTCCGGTCAAGCTGTCATTGACACTAGAGAACACGAATGTGTCCTGAGCATTGTCGTTGCCAGCAAACATGACGTCTGCACCGAGGCTGCCAATCAGGGTGTCGGCGCCTGAACCTGCTCCCAGAATGTCATTTCCGATGCCGCCGTTCAGGCTGTCATTGCCCGCACCGCCGGTGAGTGAGTCGTTGCCCTGATTGCCGAACAAATGGTCGTTGCCGAGATCACCGAACAACTTGTCATCACCGAGACCACCGTTAAGAGTGTCGTTATGTTGGTTGCCGTGGAGCGTATCAGCACCGGCGTTGCCGTTGAGCTTATCATCTCCGGCACCACCAAAGAGCTTGTCATTGCCTAGGTCGCCAAAGAGGATGTCGTTGCCGTTGCCGCCGTTGAGGGTGTCGTTGTTCTGGTTGCCGTGAAGCGTGTCAACTCCATCATTACCATTGAGGATGTCATCTCCGGCGCCGCCAAAGAGTTTGTCGTTGCCCAGATCGCCAAAGAGTGTGTCGTTGCCGTTGCCGCCATTGAGGGTGTCGCTATGCTGGTTGCCATGGAGCACATCGGCGCCATCATTGCCGTTGAGAATGTCATTTCCGATGCCGCCAAAGAGCTTGTCATTACCCGCGCCACCGCTGAGGGTATCCTTGCCCACATTGCCGAAGAGCGTATCGGCTCCTGCATGACCAAAAAGCCTGTCGTCGCCGTTGCCACCGTTCAGAGTGTCGTTGCCAAGGTTGCCGAACAGCCTGTCATTGCCATCGCCGCCGTTGAGGGTATCGTCGCCAGCAAGGCCCGACAGGGTATCATTCCCAATAAGACCATAGAGATGATTGTCTCCGATGTTGCCGCTCATGTTGTTGGCTTGCATATTGCCTGTGGCGTTAAGGTCTGCCTTGCCGGTCAGAGTGATGTTTTCGATATATTGGCTGGAGTTTTTGAGGTTATAGCTGGCTGAACTGAACACTCTGTCCATGCCTTCGCCTGCGGTTTCTGTGACGATATCACTGCTGTTGTCGACATAGAATGTGTCGTTGCCGGCGCCGCCGATCATCGTGTCTACCCCTGCGCCCCCGTAGAGGGTGTCGTTGCCATCGCTGCCATTGAGCAGGTCAGCGCCCGCCAGACCTTTGAGGGTGTCATTGCCCTCTTTGCCCGAGAGCTCGTTATGAACTGCGGAGCCGATGAGGGTGTCGTCCTGGTCTGTGCCTTTGGCGCCTTCTATGCCTGACAAGATGTCTGTGTCGCCATAGCCGTCTGTCGCTGTTCCTCTTGCCAGATTCACAATTACGCCAGCTGTGCCGAAATTGTTGTAAAGCCCAAGTTTGTTGTCATCCTTGTGATAGTCGACCATATCGAAGCCACCACCGCCGGAAATCTTGTCATTTCCGCCCAGGCCAAGGAAGATTTCATCGGCGTCCGAGCCGATGAAGGTATCAGGAAGGAAGGTCCCTCGAACCCTCTCGATCCCGGACAGGCTGTCCGTATCGCCAAAGCCATCGGTGGCAATACCGGTTGCCAGATTGACCGTTACGGCATTCGTGCCACCATTGGAATAGTCATAATAATAGGAGACGGTATCGTTGCCTGCTCCACCGATCAGGGTATCATTGCCCCCAAGCGAGATCAGCAATGTGCCTTGGGCATCCGTCGTGATGGTGTCGTCAAATGCTGTGCCAATGAACCGGTCAACATCACCCCCATTGAGCAGGACGCGGTCTGTCTTGGTGCTGGATTGAATCAGACCGGTTGACAGATTGGCAACGATCCCCTCGTTCACGAAGCTGTAGTTCATGCATATATAGGCAAGGTCGTTTGTCAGGATGACAGTATCGTTTCCCTCACCGGTCACGATGGTGTTGTCATCGTCATCGGTTGCGGCCTTTGTGACATAAATAGTGTCATTGCCCGGTCCGCCATCAAGATAGTCTTCGCCAGCGCCAGCATAAAGCACGTCGTTGCCGTAGCCACCGTAAAGTTGATCGTCGCCATCACCGCCATGGATCGTATCATCATTATCCATACCATAGATGATGTCATTTCCAGCGTTGCCGTTGATGGTATCGTCGCCCTTATATGCGAAGATTAGATCAGCACCATCGCCACCGGTAATGGTGTCATCGCCCCTGTCACCATTCAGTTCGATGGGCGTGGCTTCTGTGCCTTGGGTAGCGCTCGCGTCGATTGAGCTGCCACCTGTCACGGCAAGAGAATAGAAATATTCGAACGCGGTCTCGAAACTTGAATCCAGAGCGGATGCGTTCCAGTCAACCGCATCCAATGTGGCAATAAAGGACTCTAGAGATATGCTGAAATCGGTTGCTTCAACCATCGTGTTACCATTGGCATCAATGAGCAGGGCGCGGGTTATGGTGCCACCTGTCACTTCGAGATCATCACCAAAGCCAATTGACGTGATGTTGTTGCCAAACAGGGTGATCCGAGTGCCGTCAGTATTGGAGATCGAAAATTGGGTGCTGCTTACATTAAAGAGTGAGCCGTCTTCCATCCCGTCAACGTTAAAATCTACACCTGATGCTGCCTGATAATAGGTTACCTGAGCCATATTTTATTCCTGTATGCGTATGCTGAAAAACGAAGACAATATTGGGCGATAAGCCTCTTCGAAAAAACAATATCAAAGGGGCGTGGTTATCGGACTGAAGGCCCGATCTGCGATGCTCCTTGCGGACAAACCCGTCTCTCGGAAAACATATTCATTTCTGTTGCTCTGATCGTCATGGGTGTCAATCAGTAGTTGTCCCAAACGCTTCCATTTGTAGCGATAATGGAAAAAGAATATGTATCTTGTTTCCCGTTTATAAAAACCGAACTCTTGGAACCAATAAGCCTGCCAATGCTGTAAAGGTTGGCGGACGTTGATTTATGCCAATTGTTAAAAGAGCAATATTCGGCATAGTTATACTTTTGGGTGTCTATGGACTGACACCTTGTGCATTTTGTCAGATTTTTGTGTTGCAAATGTCAGACAATTGGAATAGCTTGTTCAGACAGAGAGTGGAAAGACACGATGACCAATACGGCGGAAATATCGAAAACAGGCAATTCGAAAGCGGTTGGAGGCTTACTGGCCGACGAGCTGGCGAAACTCGTTTTCGATGGGTCTCTGGTTCCTGGGGATACGCTGCCTCCAGAAACCGAACTGGCGGCAACGCACCAGATCAGCCGAGCATCCGTGCGCTCGGCGCTGCAGTTGCTGGAAACGCTGGGTATTGTTGCGCGTCGTGCCGGACGGGGGACTACGGTTCAGGAATTTCGCGAATGGAACTTCCTTGATAGCCAGGTCAGCCAGTGGATCGCCGATTATGCTGCGCCGAACCTTGGGGTTCTGCATGACGTTTTCGAGTTCCGCGTAACAACCGAACCACTCATCGCCACTTTGGCGGCTAAGCGGGCCACGGCGCGTGATCTGCTGGCAATGGAGGAAGCCTTCAATGTGATGGAGGCAAACTGGGAGAGACGGGCCTCGCTGGGAGAGCGGGTGAGTTTTTCTCAAGCCGATATCGCTTTTCACGAAGCGATCTATCGCGCGACACATAACTTGGTTTGGGCTCAGATTGTTCACATTCTGCGCCCCGCGATCTTGCTGGTGATCAAAACCAGTAACGAGACAGCCGAAGAGCTTCGCGAAAGTCTGGAGCGCCACCGTCGTTTGATGGAAGCAATCCGGATGCGGGATTCCGACGCTGCGCATGTAGCCGCTACGCGTATTTTGTCTCAGACCGGCTACGATTTGGGATTTGAGGAAACCCCGGGGGAAAAAGAAACCTAATCCGCAATTGCGGGAGGATCCCGGAAGGGGCTCAAGTTCCGACTAGTTTTTTTAATGCCGGCATGGGAGCCGGCAAATGAGCAAGGAGGACTCATATGACTCTGTCGAAACTGCTTCGTGCAAGCGGAGGTTTGTTCGTTGGTGCTGCTCTTGGTCTGATCATGGCCAATCAGGCAGTTGCTGCTGATTACGAATGGACCTTCCAGACGTCCGAAAATACCGGCGAGCCACAGTTTGAAATCAAGAAACAATGGGCTGACAATATCGAGAAGATGACGCAAGGACGCGTCAATATTGAGATTTTGCCAACCGGCGCTGTTGTTCCTCACAACCAGACCCTTGATGCAGTCCGCTCCGGCATTCTGCAGGGTCATCTCACCGATCCAAGCTATTTCTCCGGTATCGATCCGGCTTTCTCCATGCTCGGCAACCTTGTTGGCGCATGGGGCGATCCGCTCGAATTCCTTGAATATATGAAATATGGTGGCGGTGAACAGCTTTATAACGAGCTGGTCGAACCTTACAATGTGCATCTCATCGGTGCTGCTGCAACCGGTCTTGAAGCCTTCGTAACTAAGAAGCCGATCCGCACTGTTGCCGATCTTAAAGGCCTTAAGGTTCGTGCACCAGAAGGCATGGTTTACGAGATTTTCTCCAAAGCTGGCGCTTCGCCGGTGAACCTGCCGGGGTCTGAAGTTTACACCGGTCTTGAAAAAGGTGTGATCGACGCGGCCGACTACACCGTGTTCTCAACCAACCAGGCTCAGGGCCTGCATCAGTTCGCCCGTTATCCGAACTATCCGGGCTTCCACTCCCTGCCAATGGTTGCCGTTTCCATGAACAAGGAAATCTGGGACGGCCTGCCTGAAGACATCAAGACTGCCATGGAAGTCGCTACCGACGATCTGGCTTATGATCTTGTCTTCAAACTGAAGGCTCGCGATCTGGATGCCGTTGAAGAAGCGCGCGCTGATCCGAATATCGAAATCATCGATATGGCTCCGGAAGAACGCAAAAAATTCCGTAACATCGCCAAGGAAGAATGGGCCAACTGGGCCAAGAAGAACGAGCTGACCCAGAAAGTCTATGACTCGGTCGTCGCCTTCCTGACGAAACGGAACCTCATGTAAAATACCCCAATGTCCGGCGGGTTTGTCCCGCCGGGCGCTTGCTCGATTTCTGGTGTCACGTCTGGCGCGTCTAATCCGGATGCGTCGCATGGCCGATCCTGCGAAAGTTTCTCAAATGTCAATTGATTCCAACACTCCCGCCTCGCCGGAACCGGCTGGCGTGGATGGGGAGATCCGCACGCCGCTTGACGCTGCCATCGACTGGTGCGGACGCGGCCTGGCCTGGCTGGTCTTTATCGCCATGGCCATCAGCGTCACAGAAGTTATCAGCCGGTATGTCTTCGATAGCCCTACATCCTGGGTGCACGAGACCACGGTCTTCATGATCGCGATCATCTTCGCTCTGGGCGGCCCGATCGCCCTTGCGCGCGACAAGCATATCCGTGTTCGTATCATCTACGATACGGTGTCTACCAAGACCCGCAAAATTCTGGATGTGTTCAACACGATCGTGACCTTCCTGTTTTCCATCGCCATGTCCTATGCAGCCTTTGTTCTGTTCTGGCGCTCTTCGCACAATCCAAGTGGTGCATGGCAACTGGAACGCTCCGGTACCAGCTGGAACCCGCCGTTCCCGGCCCTCACCAAGGGCATTATCCTCACCGCCATGGCGATCATGACCGTGCAGTCCATTCTGCATGTCATCAAAGCCATCCGCGCGGTCAATGAAAACAACAAAAGCGAGGAGAAGTGACCATGGGTGGACTTGGCCTGCAAGCCCTGGGCATTGAATGGGGCACTTATGTTCTTGTCGGCAGTATCTTCTTGCTGCTGCTCACAGGACTTCCTCTTGCTTTCGTTACCGGTCTGGTCGCCATGGTCTTTACCGTCGGCTGGTTCGGTCCCAACGCTATTCCTCTTGTCATCAGCCGTGTTTATGGCTTTATCACCGAATATTCCCTTGTCGCGGTGCCCATGTTTGTCTTTATGGCATCCTTGTTAGACCGATCGGGGATAGCCAAGGACTTATTCTCGGGCATGAGGGTGCTCGCCGGACGATTGCCCGGTGGTGTTGCCATTCAGACCCTGATTGTATCCGTTTTCTTGGCTGCCATGTCCGGCATTATCGGCGGTGAGATCGTTCTCCTGGGTATCCTTGCCCTGCCTCAGATGCTTCGTCTTGGCTATGATCGCAAGATCGCCATCGGCGTGGTCTGCGGTGGTGGGTCTCTGGGTACCATGATCCCACCATCCATCGTGCTGATCATCTACGGCCTGATCGCTTCGGTTTCCATTGCTGACCTGTTCGTCGCAGCTGTCGTGCCGGGTGTCATGCTCGCCGGCCTTTACATGACCTATGTTCTGAGCCGCTGCCTGATCAATCCGGAACTGGCACCGCCAATGCCTCCGATGGAACCAGAAGAGCGCAAGGTTGCTCGGCGTCAGGCGATCAAATCGATCCTGCTGCCTGCTGCGATTGCCTTCATGGTGCTTGGTACCATCTATGCCGGTATTGCTTCTGTGACGGAAGCGGCTGCAATGGGTGTGTTCGGCGTGCTGGCTGCAACGGCCATCCGTCGCGAGTTTTCCTTCAAGCTCATTCATCAGAGCGTGATGCAGACCCTTACCACCTGCGGTATGATTGTCTGGATTGGTGTCGGTGCGGCCACGCTGGTTGGTGTCTACAACCTGATGGGTGGTAACCGCTTCGTTTCCAACACGATCCTTGGACTGGATGCAGCCCCTGTCGTCATCATTATGGTCATGATGCTGATCCTTCTGGTGCTGGGCCTGTTCCTCGACTGGATCGGGATTGCAATGCTGACCCTGCCAATCTTCGTACCAATCATCACCCAGCTGGGCTATGACCCGATCTGGTTCGGTGTGTTGTTTGCGATCAACATGCAGGTCTCCTTCCTCAGTCCGCCGTTTGGACCGGCAGCCTTCTATCTGAAGGGGGTTGCGCCACCCGAGATCTCTCTGGGAGATATCTTCTCCTCCCTGTGGCCATTCATCCTGATGCAGTTGACTGTTCTGGCCATCATGCTTGCTTTCCCGGACATCGTATTGTGGATGGTGAACTAACGGCCTAACAAGACAGGATCCGGCGGCGACAAGTTTGAGAGCCGGCCGTCGGATCTCTCCCGAAAATTCCAAAGAGCGGATGCTGAAAATGAAAATTACAAAGCTCACAACATGGCTGGTTCCCCCCCGCTGGATGTTTGTCAAAATCGAAACTGATGAAGGTATCAGCGGCTGGGGTGAGCCGGTCATCGAAGGACGAGCCCGCACGGTTCAGGCGGCCGTTGAAGAAATGGCTGAAATTCTGGTGGGCCGCGATCCGCGCCATATCCAGGATATCTGGCAGATGCTGTATAGAACCGGTTTCTATCGCGGTGGTCCGATTCTGATGTCAGCCATTGCCGGTATCGATCAGGCGCTTTGGGATATCAAGGGCAAGGCGCTGGGTGTGCCAGTGCATGAATTGCTTGGTGGCAAGCTGCGCGACAAGATGCGTATGTATTGCTGGATTGGTGGCGATCGGCCCAACGATGTGGGACGACAGGCCAAGGAAGTGGTTGCCAGTGGCTTTACCGCCTTCAAGATGAACGGCACACCGGAAATGGCCTTTGTCGATAGCCACGCCAAGATTGATGATGCGGTGGCCCGCGTGGCCGAAGCGCGCCAAGCGGTGGGGCCGGATGTCGGTATCGCCATCGACTTCCATGGCCGGGTGCATCGCCCCATGGCCAAGGCGTTGTTGCGCGAGCTGGAACAATATCACCCGATGTTTGTTGAAGAGCCGGTGCTGACCGAGCATCTCTCCTGCCTTAAGGAAATCGGCGGCGGGCTTGGCTACCCCATCGCTTCTGGCGAGCGTATTTTCTCGCGTTATGGCTTCCGCGATGTGCTGGAACAGCGCATGGTGGATATCATCCAGCCGGACCTTAGCCATTGCGGCGGCATCACCGAAGTGTTCAAGGTTGCGGCCATGGCCGAAGCCTATGATGTGGCCATCGCACCGCATTGTCCGCTCGGGCCTTGCACGCTGGCAGCCTCGCTGCATCTGGACTTTGTGTCCTACAATGCCTTCATTCAGGAACAGTCCATGGGCATCCATTACAATGTGGGCAATGATGTGCTCGACTATATGGTCGATCCGAGCCCGCTGACCATCAAGGATGGCTATGTGCATGCGCTGACTGGTCCAGGGCTGGGCGTGGAAATCAATGAAGACTTCGTCATTGAACGCTCCAAGGAAGGGCACAACTGGCACAACCCGATCTGGCGTCATGAAGACGGGAGTGTGGCAGAATGGTAAGTGCATTCAGCGAACAGTTCGAAACCGCTTTTGCCAAGATGCCTCTTGTGGCTATCTTGCGCGGTGTTCCGGCAGAGCGGGCCAAAACTCTTCTTACCATCCTTGTGGAGGAAGGCTTCACCCTCATCGAAGTGCCACTGACCTCTGCGGATGCGACCGATGCAATCCAAGAGATGGTTGAGGCCGCTCCTGATGGCATTATGATCGGGGCGGGGACTGTGCTGAGCCCTGAAGACGTCCAGGCAGTCTATGATGCGGGCGCACGCTTTATCGTTACGCCCAACACCGATCCGGATGTCATCAAGAAGGCCAACGAACTGGGCATGCCGTCCTGCATCGGTTGCCTGACGCCAACGGAAGCGTTGTTGGCGACGCGTTCGGGTGCAACGGTGTTGAAATTCTTCCCTGCAGCCCGTTTGGGTGGGCAATATATCAAGGACGTCAAGGTCGTGCTGCCACCTCAGATGCGGGTGCTGGCGGTGGGCGGGGTTGGCCCTGCCGAGTTTGAAGAATATGTAGCGGCAGGTGCTGCCGGCTTCGGTATTGGCTCGGACCTCTGGAAAGTTGGCCGGTCTGACGAAGAGGTCAGAAGCTCTGCCCGTGCGCTGGTGGGCCAGTGGAAGGATATGCAATGACCAAGAAGCTGATCATTGTCGATTGGGGGACGACCTCCTTTAGGGCGTGGCTGCTGGAAGCGGAAACCGGCACCATCCTGTCCGAGATCACCGAAGGCAAAGGCATGCGGGCGCTGCATCGTAGTGAATTTTCCGCCTACGCCAAGAGCCAGCTGGATGGCTGGCGGGCCGATAGCGAAGAGACCATTCCGGTTTATCTGGCTGGCATGGTTGGTGCGCCACAAGGCTGGCAGCAAGCCCCGCAACCACCGTTGCCCATGCGCGGGGAAGAGCTGGTGCGTGATATCGTGCCGGTGGCCGATATGGCCGACACCTACATCATTCCCGGCGTGCGTCAGTCCGGACAACCGCAGGATGCCGATGTTATTCGCGGTGAAGAGGTGCAGATTTTCGGCGCCATGGCAAGTCTTGGTCGCCAAAGTGGTCTGGTCTGCCTGCCGGGCACCCATAGCAAATGGTGCGAAATGCAGGAGGGTGTCTTCACCCGCTTCCATACCTCCATGACGGGCGAAGTCTACGAGGTGATGAGCAAACACTCGATCCTCGGTCTGATGGCAGATCCGTCAGCGGACTTTGATTCCGATGGCTTTGAAAAAGGCCTCGGTCAGGTGGAAGGCGAGGGCGGTCTGCTCAATCATCTCTTTAAGGCGCGTGCGCGTGTGCTTTATGGCGATCTGGAGCAATCCCAGACCGCAAGTTTCCTTTCTGGCATGTTGATTGGTGCGGAAATCAGGGCAATGCGTGACATTTATGAATGCGAAGGCAGAGAAATTCTGCTTGTTTGTGCCGACCGGCTTGCAAAACCCTACAGCCATGCGCTGTCCCACCTGGGTTTGTCCAGCCGACACATTTCCTCCAAGGATGCAACGCTCGCCGGGGTTCGCGCTCTGGCAGCCCTGCATGGCGTAAACAGCAAATAAAGGTGAAATTCGATGCAAACCCGCACACTCGCAGACATTGCCATTATCGGACTCGGGGTCATGGGGCGCAATCTGGCGCTCAACTTTGTCGACCACGGGTTCAGCGTTGCCGCTTACGATGCCTTTCCAGAGGCGTTGGAAGGGGCACGTGAGGCACTGGGTGCGAGCGTCGGGTTGCACGATAGCCTTGAAGGCCTTGTGGCCTCTTTGAAAAAGCCGGCCCGCATCCTGATGATGATCAAGGCCGGAGATCCGGTGGACGAGATGATCGCCCGCCTTGCGCCTCTGCTTGTGGCAGGGGATATCGTAATGGACGGGGGCAACTCCTTTTATCGGGATACGGAGCGTCGCGCCGCGTTGCTCGAAGCCCAGAATCTTGTTTTCGTTGGTCTTGGGGTCTCTGGCGGAGAGACCGGCGCGCGCTTCGGACCTGCCTTGATGGCCGGTGGTGACAGTGCGGCGCTGGCTCATGTCGATGATCTTTTCTCGGCCATTGCCGCCAAGGCGCCGGATGGCGGAGCCTGCTATGCGGCTCATGGCGCAGGCGGGGCAGGGCATTTCGTTAAAACCGTTCACAATGGCATTGAATATGCCCAGATGCAGCTCATCGCAGAAGCTTATTTGCTGCTGTCTGGGCCTGCCGGACGCGACCACGGACAAATCTCCTCCCTCTTTTCCAGTTGGAATCGCGGTCCGGCAGCCTCCTATCTATTGGAAATTTCCGCAGCCATTGCAGGCACCATCGATCCTGAGACGGATCGCCCCATTCTTGAAGTCATCAAGGATGCGGCTGGGCACAAGGGCACCGGTCGCTGGACGACGGAAGCGGGGCTTGAATATGGCGTTGCCATTCCGACAATTGCTGCGGCCTTTTTGGCGCGAGCTCTTTCCGGTCGGGAGCGTCTGGCGCTTGAAAAACGCCTCTCTCCGAGCGCGGACATCAATGGTGAGGCGCTCGCCGAAGAGATTGGCGCGGCGCTGCCAGCGGCCATGCTCGCCTGCTATATTCAGGGGCTTGAGCTGATTGCTGCGGCGTCCGACGCCAACGGCTGGAATACGGATCTTGCGGCTGTCGCGCGCGGCTGGCGCGCAGGCTGCATCATTCGCTCGGTCATGCTGGACCCGATTGCCGCCATGCCGCAAGACACGGACATGCTCGCAAGCGACTATGCCGGCGGTCTGTTGAATGGATCCGAGACCGCCATGCGGGCTGTGGCTGGAATGGCTGCCGTATCGGGCACCCCGGTGCCTTGCTTCTATTCGGCTCTTTCATGGCTGGATGGACGGCGCAGCGCCTGTGTTGGCGCAAACCTCATTCAGGGGCAACGAGATTATTTTGGTGCCCATACATTTGAGCGCACCGACAAATCCGGTCACTTCCACTTCGATTGGAACGCACAAGCGGAGTGAGCTTGAGGCGTTTGCGGCTGGACCCAAGAACAAGAAGAAACGAACAAGACGCCTGTCGTCTACAACGCAACGACATGAAACTGTGAGGCCAGAGACATGATTATTGTCGTCATGGGAATTTCGGGAAGCGGAAAATCAACGCTCGGGCAGCTGTTGGCTGATCGTCTGAATGTTCCGTTTGAAGAAGGCGATGCCTATCATTCCGACGAGAATGTCAAGAAGATGGCCGCTGGCATTCCTCTCAGCGATGAGGATCGCAAGCCGTGGCTTGCCACTCTGGCAGATGCAATGCGCACTTGGGATGCCAACGGAGAAACGCGGGTGGTAAGTTGCTCATCCCTGCGTAAATCCTATCGCGATATTTTCAGAGAGGCTACGGATAACTTGCGCTTCATCTTTCTGGATGGGGCCAAGGAACTGGTGCGGGCCCGCATGGCCGAACGGCAAAGCCATTTCATGCCAGTGCAGCTGATCGAAAGCCAGATTGCCGCTCTGGAAGTGCCCGATGGGGAAGAGGATGTTATCCGCATCGATATTTCCCGAGACCCTGAAGCCATGGCCGAGGAGTTGCTTGGCAAGGTGAACCCGCTTCTCTGATTTTTGAGAAATCCAAAGAGATCGGGCCGACGCAATCGTCGGTCCTCTTTCTGCTCGCGCGCATTTTCGCCCGCATATCATGGCCCTGCGAAGAGGGCTGCCAAAGGACCAGGAGACGAGCATGAGCAAACCGCTTCATGATACATTGAAACGCGTCACAGACCGCATTATGGACCGCAGCCGCGATAGTCGCGCGGCCTATCTTGCCAAGGTTGAGGCCGCCAAGGCGAAAGGTCCGGGGCGTGCGCATCTGACCTGTGGCAATCTCGCCCATGCCTTCGCCGCTTCCCCCGAGGTGGACAAGCCTGATCTGGCGAGTGCTCGCGTTCCCAATGTGGGCATCGTGACCGCCTATAACGACATGCTCTCGGCGCATCAGCCCTATGAGCACTATCCTCAGCTCATCCGTGAAACCGCGCGCAGCTTTGGCGGCACGGCGCAGGTTGCCGGAGGTGTTCCGGCCATGTGTGACGGGGTGACACAGGGGCAGGATGGCATGGATATCTCGCTCTTTTCACGTGATTTGATTGCCATGGCCACTGGTGTGGCGCTGTCTCATGACGTCTTTGACAGTGCGGTGTTTCTTGGCGTGTGCGACAAGATCGTTCCCGGTCTCGTGATTGGGGCTGCGACCTTCGGGCATTTGCCTGCTGTGTTCCTGCCTGCCGGTCCGATGCCTTCAGGGCAGGGCAACGAGGAAAAGACCAAGGTGCGGCAAGACTATGCCAAGGGGCTGGTGGGACGCGAAGCGCTGCTCGCCTCGGAAATGGCCTCCTATCACAGCGCGGGCACCTGCACCTTTTATGGTACGGCCAATTCCAACCAGATGCTGATGGAATTCATGGGCCTTCACATGCCGGGTACCAGCTTTATCAATCCGGGCACCGAATTGAGGGATGCTGTAACACGGGCTGCCGTCAGGCAAGCGCTGTCGATTACGGCCAAGGGCAATGATTTCCGGCCCGTTGCCGATATTCTGGATGCCAAGGCCTTTGTGAATGGCATGGTCGGGCTCAATGCGACGGGCGGCTCTACCAATCTTCTTATACATCTGGTGGCCATGGCCAAAGCGGCAGGCCTGATTGTCACGCTCGAGGATTTCGAAGATATCTCGGAAGTTACGCCGCTGCTGGCGCGGGCTTATCCGAACGGACTTGCTGATGTGAACATGTTCCATGCTGCTGGTGGGCTGGGCGTGGTTGTTGCCGAATTGCTGAGCGAAGGCATGCTGCACGAAGACGCCAAGAGCGTGGTTGGTGACAGCATGGAGGCTTATACCACGGAGCCTCGCCTAGATGCCAACGGCGAAGCGGAGTGGGTGAAGGGCGCTGCGGGCTCTCTTGATGACAAGATCGTGCGAGCCATCAGCAATCCGTTCCAAAGTCAGGGCGGGTTGAAAAAGCTGACCGGCTCTTTGGGTACAGCGGTGATGAAGGTCTCTGCCGTAGCGCCAGAACGGCATGTGATCGAAGCTCCGGTCCGGATCTTTCAGGATCAGGACGCCGTCAAGCAGGCCTTCAAGCAGAATGAATTCACTTCAGACACCATTGTTGTGGTGCGCTTTCAGGGCCCCAAGGCCAACGGCATGCCCGAGTTGCACAGTCTGACGCCTGTGCTTGGCATTTTGCAGGAGCGGGGTCTCAAGGTGGCGCTTGTGACTGACGGGCGTATGTCCGGTGCATCGGGCAAGGTGCCTGCTGCGATCCATGTCTGCCCTGAAGCGCTGGATGGCGGCCCGATCGCCAAGTTGCGCGATGGCGATATCGTGCGCGTGGATGCCAAGACCGGGGTGTTGGACATTGTTGATCCGGCCGTGCTGGAGCGGGGGCCGGTGACTGCAGATCTCTCCGGCCAGCAAATCGGCATGGGGCGTGAACTCTTTGCCACTTTCCGCGCTTCGGTCAGTTCGGTGGAAACCGGAGCAACCCAGTTTTAAAGGTAGCTTCGTTCTCCCTATAAGATATAAAAACCGGACAGCGGGTGAAAATTCGCTGTCCGGTTTTTGTTTGTTTTATGCCATGCAGTTTGCGCTTTCTGTCTGACGGTCTAGTCTTCCAGATGCGGGCCGATGAGAGACAAATCTGCTGGAGACAGGCGATCCGACGCCGTGGCTTTCTGGTGCCAGTAAGGATAGGCGAGGGGCTTGCGGCTGACCTTCTCCAGCTTTTCAATGGCCTCTTGGGAGAGCGTCAACTCTGCTGCCTTTAGGTTGTCTGCGAGCTGTTCATCATTGCGGGCGCCGACAATGGCGCTGGCGACGCCGGGGCGGCTCGTTAGCCAGGCCAGAGCCACCTGCGCCGGGGTGACGCCTTCATAGCCATCAGCGACTTCGATGAGCACCTCGACGATATCATACAATGCTTCGATGTCGTGAACGGGAGGCTCTGTCCAACCCTGAACGCGGCGCGTGCCTTCCGGATCGGGTTTGCCACGGCGATATTTGCCCGTCAGCAGGCCGCAAGCCAGCGGTGACCAGATGACCGCTCCCAATCCCTGATCGATGCCCACTGGCAGGAGCTCCTGCTCGGCCTCTCGGGCCTGAAGCGTATAGTGGATTTGCTGTGCGACGGGGCGGATCAAATGCTCCTTCTCTGCGGCGCTGAGATATTTCATGATGTGCCAGCCGGAGAAGTTGGACACGCCCAGATAACGTATTTTTCCTGCTTGCATCAGATCATCCATGGCACGCAGGGTTTCTTCCACCGGTGTCATACCGTCCCATTCATGGCACCAGTAAAGATCGATGTGATCGGTCTTGAGGCGCTTCAGACTTGCTTCGCAAGCCTCAATGATATGATGGCGCGACAGGCCTCGGTCGTTTGGGCCTTCGCCCATTGGGAAGCGAACCTTTGTGGCAATCAGAAGGTCGTTGCGATGGCCTTCAATGGCTTGGCCGATAACCTCCTCGGAGGTGCCTTTGGAGTAGACGTTGGACGTATCCAGCATGTTGACGCCGGCTTCAACGATCATGTCGAGCTGCCGTTTGGCTCCTTTGACATCAATATTGCCAGCCTTGGCGAAAAAGCCTTCGCCGCCAAATGTCATGGTGCCCAGCTGTAAAGCGGAAACCTTGAGCCCTGAATGTCCCAGATAGTTGTATTTCATGGTGCTTTCCTCATGTGATCGTGCCTTTGCCCCTCCCCCGGAATGGATGTTGGCGTGAAATGCCCAATAAGCGAAGCGCCTGCTGCAGACCCCGGTTTACGTCTGTTGGTTCGCTGGGATGAATGGTTTGGGCTTGTGCCAAATCCCTGATCTTCATGTGAGGTGCGATCGGATCTGTGTGGAGATACTGTCATATCCCGGATACCGAGCATATTGCATATTTTCAATCTCGCAAGGACAAACAAACCTTGTGAGGGAGAGGTGTTGAGACTTGGCCTTTCAATGTGTTCTGTGTCCGTTGCGCTTGCTCCGATGCTGCGGGAGGGATTAATGTCGGGGCGTTGACGAAAAAGGAGCATAGGCATGATGCAACAGCTAAGGGACGAACTGGACCAGTGCGGATTTTTTCTGCGTGGTGGCTTTCATCCAGCCCCTGCTGACGATGTGCCTCCTTTGCCCGACGGGCAGTCAACTAGAACCATCCTCTTGATCGGCAGTGTCGGCCCGCATATGTGGCGCGCGTTTCAAAAAGATCGGCGTGCCAGTCCCGATCCGCTGGATGACTGGACAGCACGCAAATTGGCTGCGATGGCCAAACAGATCGGAGCCCATGCTGTTTTCCCATTTGATCGGCCATACTATCCGTTTCAGCGCTGGGTGAAGAAAGCTGGCAACTGCTTCCAATCGCCTTTGCGTATCGAGATACATCCTGTTTACGGGCTTTGGCATGCAACTCGCGGGGCGTTGCTTTTTTCTGAACGTCTAGCGTTACCCAAGGCAGAAAAGGCGCAGCATCCCTGCAAGGCATGTGTCGGCACCCCTTGTCTTCATGTCTGTCCGGTCGGGGCCTTTTCGGCCAAGGGACTGGATATCGCTCTGTGTGCAACGCATCTGGCCGGGCCGGATTCGGAAGACTGCATGACCAATGGCTGCCTTGCCCGTCGCGCCTGTCCTGTTGGCCGGGACTATCAACTGCTGCCCGAGCAGGCCGCTTTCCATATGCAGGCTTTGCGTAAGTATCATGCGGAAATCATTTAATTTTCAGGATTTCAACTGGTTTTGGGTGGGGCTTCCACACTTTTGCTCGGTCAATTGAGCTTGCGCATTTCGGTCGGACAGGCTCTTCACATTGTTGCGATTGATTCACAATCTCAATGGAATTGATTGACAAATGTAACCGATTACATTATTGATAATAGGGAACCATGGCCTAAGTGCCTTGGAGAAGGAAGTAAAATGTAATCGGTTACATTTTGGTTCGTGTTGGAGGAAATCTTTATGATGAAAAAGTGGTTTTTGGCTGCAACCATGTTGGTTGCGGCAGGGGTCTCTGCGTCCGTAGCAAACGCTGAAAGTTTCAAGATCGGCCTGTCCAATGGCTGGGTCGGCAGCGAGTGGCGCACCCAGATGATTGAAGAAGCTCAGGCTGCAGCCGAGGCCTGGAAAGACAAGGGCGTCGATGTCGAAGTTGTTGTCCAGAGCGGCAACGTGGATGCTCAGGGCCAGGTTGGCCAGGTGCGCAACTTCATCAACCAGGGCGTTGATGCAATTATCATCGACCCGAACAGCCCGTCCGCTTTCAACCCTGTTTTCGCACAGGCAAAACGGCGTGGTATCATGGTTGTTGCAACTGATGCCGAAGTCTCTTCCAAGGACGCCATCTATGTTGGTATCGATCAGAAGCAGTGGGCTTACCAGTCTGCCAAATGGCTGGCTGAAACCCTTGATGGCAAGGGCAATGTTGTTACCATCAACGGTGTTGCAGGCAACCCGGCCAACGAAATGCGCGTTGCTGGTTACAAGGAAGCCTTTGAAGCACATCCAGACATCAAGGTGCTGAACGAAGCCAACGCCAACTGGGATCAGGCGCAGGGCCAGCAGGCCATGCAGAACCTGCTCGCGACCTATCCGGACATTCAGGGCGTATGGGTGCAGGACGGCATGGCGGCCGGTGCATGGCGCTCCATCATGGCTGCCGACAAGGCAAGCCAGATTGCAGCAACTGGTGAAATCCGCAAGGACTTCATGGTGACCTGGAAAGAAAATGGTCTGAACTCTGCAGCATCGGTCAACCCTCCAGGGGTTATGGCTTCTGCTCTTAACGTTGCTGTTATGAAAATGCAGGGCAAAGAATTCAAGGATGGCATCTTTGGAGGTGTTTATGGCAACGCGATCTATATCCCGATCCCGTTCATCGACAACTCCAACCTTGATGAAAAACTTGAAGAAGCCAAAGACAAACCCGGTTACTGGTCTGTGACGGACGTTGTTACTCCGGAAGAAGCCGAAGAATTCTTCAAATAAATGAATCAGGCGCCCGCCTGCTCCCATGATTCGGGACATGCAACGTCCTGCGATCCATGATCGCGGGCGGGCGCTCCGACTTTGCAAAAACCGAGGATTGTCATGTCTTCAGCAATTACGGTGCGCGATCTCACCAAACGGTTCGACAAGGTACATGCGCTGACCGATGGTCGGCTGACTGTTGAACGGGGAGAAATCCATGCGCTGCTTGGCGCGAACGGATGCGGCAAAAGCACCCTGTCCAAAATTGTCGCCGGGGCCTATGCGCCCACCTCCGGAACTGTTCTCATCGACGGCAAGGAAGTTTCCTTTCGCAGCCCGCGTGATGCCGAAGAGATGGGGATTGCCCTGTTTTATCAGGAGCTGAGCCTCATTCCGAAAATGAGTGTTGAGGCCAACATCTTTTTGCGGCGTGAGCCACGCAATGGCGTCGGCTTCATCGACTATGCCAAAATGCGCACCGAGACCCTCAACTTGCTGGCAATGTTCAAGGATGCGATTGGGGATGATATTCAGCCCGATGCCCTTGTGGCAGACCTGACGCCAGGTCAGCGGCAGATTGTCGAGATTTGCAAGGTCTATGCGAAAAACCCCAGCATCGTCATCATGGACGAGGCAACTGCGGCCCTTGATGGTCGGCAGGTGAAGGTTTTCTTTGATATTCTGCGCAAGAAACGCGAAGAGGGTGTTTCAACCATCTTCATTTCTCACCGCCTCGACGAGGTGTTTGAAATCTGTGATCACGCGACCATTATGCGCAACGGCGCAGTGGTGGCCGAAACCGCCATCGCCGAAACCACAACTGAAGATGTGGTGCACATGATGGTGGGGGATGTGAAGAAGGCCCCCAAGCGTCAGGCGCTGGATGACGAGGGCAAAAAGCCGTTGCTCAAGCTGGAAGGTGTTGGCAGCAATTTGCTCAATGATGTTTCCCTCTCTGTTGCTCCGGGCGAAATTGTCGGGCTTGGCGGATTGCAGGGGCAGGGGCAGTCGACCCTGTTGCGCAGCCTGTTTGGCGCGCTGCCGATCACATCCGGTACGGTTTGGTTGAACAATGAACAGGTGGCCATCCGCAAGCCGGCGGACGCGGTGCGGCGTAAGGTTGCCTATGTTTCCGGCGACCGCGGCCCTGATGCCGCGCTTCCCGGACGCTCGATTTTCGAGAACTTGGCAGCGGCCATTCTCGTCAGTGAAAAGCGCAAGCTCGTCCGCGCTAAGGAATTGCGGCCGCAATTGGCTGAAGTCGCCTCGGCCTTCAAGACCAAATATGCGCGCATGACCGATGCCATCGGTACGCTCTCTGGTGGCAACCAGCAAAAGATCTTCATTGCGCGCTGGTTAGCAACCAATCCGAAAGTGATCCTGCTTGATGACCCGACCAAGGGCATCGATCTTGCGGCCAAGGCGGATCTGTTTGCGCTTATTCGCAAGCTGGCTGAGTCCGGCGTTGCCGTCTTGCTCTATTCCAGTGAAGAATCCGAGCTTCTGGACAATTGTGACCGTATCGCCGTGTTCAATGACGGCGCGGTCGTTACCGAACTTTCCGGGGCCGAGATGGACTCGTTCCATCTTACCCGCGCAGCCTATGGAGAGGCCTGATGAAGAGCATTCTGTCCGCCCCCAAATCGGGCTCGACCGTATCAAAAAGACCCGTATGGCTGGTTGCCTTCGGCTCGCTTGTCGCGCTGGTTCTGATCAACTGGTTCCTGCAGCCGTCTTTCTTTGACGGCATGGTGATGCATTCCAACCTGACCACCTTCCTGCCGCTTACGCTGGTGGCCATTGGCCAGACCTTCGTGATCATGGGTGGAGATATCGATTTGTCTGTCGGGTCTATTGCCGCGCTAGTCAATGTGGTAACCGTGACGGTTATCGCCATGGCTGGTGGAGATGCTGCCAGTGTACCGATTGGTCTGCTGACTGGCTTGGTCGTCGGGGTTCTCTGCGGGGTCTTCAATGGCCTGCTGATCAGTTATCTGCGCTTGCAGCCCATGGTGGCGACCTTCGGTACAGGCATCATATTCTCGGCGCTGGCGCTTTGGGTCATGCCGCAGGCGGGGCTCTCGGTGCCGGAAGTCTACTGGATGACCTACAGTGACTTTGTGCTCGGTGTGCCAACCGTGCTCTGGATTCTGATTGCCGGTTTCCTGTTTGTCCTCTTCATGCAGCGTCGCCCGTTCGAGAGCCACCTCAAGGCTGTCGGGGGCAACCGTGCGGGGGCCTTCCAGAGCGGGATCAACATGAGCTTCGTGCGGCTCTTGTCCTTTGCGCTTTGTGGTCTTTTTTCCGGCTTTGCAGCGCTTTGTCTAACGGGCGAAACCGCCAGTGGTGATCCGCTAATAGGCCAGAGCTTGGCCATGGGGTCGATCTCGGCTGTGGTGCTCGGCGGAACCATGCTGTCGGGTGGTGTCGGTGGAGCCATCGGGTCCATCTTCGGTGCTCTTCTGCTTGGCATGATCGGCAACGTGATCTTCTTTGCCGGATTGCCCTTTGAATTCCAGACGCTCGTGCAGGGTCTGATCGTACTGGCTGCTCTGGCTGGTGGCGTACTCGTGGCGCGTAAGTGAGGAGATAGAAATGTCTGACGCTTCAAGCAACATGCACTCTGAAAATGCGGGCTTTAGCCTTGGTGCCATTCTGCGCGAGCCTGTGGTTCTTGCCCTGTTTGCCATCATTATTCTGTTGGGCATCGGGGAAGCGGTTTCTCCCGGCTTTGCACGGGGTGACCAGATCATAAAGCTGCTGACGGTCGCAGCACTGCTCGGCTTTGCGGCTGCGGGACAGAATCTGGTGGTTCTGGCCGGTGGCGAAGGCATTGACCTGTCTGTCGGAGCCATGATTTCCCTTGGTGCCGTGATCGCGGGTAATGTTATGGATGGTGCCAATGGCGGGATTTTGCCAGCCTTGATTGCCGCCATGGGTGTGACCTTCATCATTGGCATGGTCAACGGGCTCGGGGTCAACCTCATTCGCATTCCGCCGCTTGTCATGACGCTCGGTATGACCTCGGTCATTCAGGGTGGGCTCGTGGTTTTCTCGCGCGGTATCCCTTCGGGCAATGCTGCGCCCGCCCTGATGAATTTCATCAATCAGCCTGTGGTCTTCGGTATTCCCGGTGTCCTGTTTATCTGGCTGCTGCTGATTATCGGCATGGTCTTCATTCTGCGGGCAACGTCTTTTGGTCTTTCCATCTATGCCGTCGGTGCAAATCCGCAAGCTGCTCGTCTGGTGGGGCTGCCAGTCAAAGTCATCCGCACAACGGTGTTCGGTTTGTCCGGTGCTTTGGCTGGCCTCACCGGGGTTTTTGTCATCGGTTACACAGGCAACTCATTCATTAGTGTAGGGGATCAATATATGTTGCCCTCCATTATCGCGGTTGTCATCGGTGGCACTTCCCTTGCAGGTGGTTCTGGTGGTTATATTGGGACTGTCGCAGGTGCGATTGCCTTGATTCTGCTGCAAAGCGTTCTGACCACGCTGCATCTGGAGTTCTGGGGCCGTCAGCTGATCTTTGGTGGCACATTGCTCCTGCTGCTCATGTTCTACGGACGCCAGAAAAGTGCACGGATCTAATCAAGATGGTTGACCAGCCCAATATCCGCGATGTTGCCAAGGCCGCAGGAGTTTCCACGGCCACGGTGTCTCGCGCGCTTGCCCAGCCGGGCAAGGTGCGTGAGGCGACCCTCAAGAAGGTGATGGATGCGGTTGAGAAAATCGGTTTTGTTCCCAATCGTCAGGCGAGCATGTTCCGCTCGCGCAAGAGCAACACCGTTATTCTTCTCGTGCGGGATATCTCCAACCCCTTCTATCTGGATATCTATAAAGGGGTAGAGGAGGCTGCCTTCGCGGCGGGCTACAAAGTGCTCATGGGTGATGCGCGCGAAGATGACGAGCGCATCACCCACTATATCGAGGCGGTGCGTGAATGCCATGCTGATGGTCTCATCCTGATGATCGGCAGCTTCCCCAAAAAGCTGTTGGAGCAGACGGATAGGCTGCCGCCCTTCGTGGTGGCTCTGGAAGAGATCGACGGACTGGAGGCGCCCACCGTTCGGGTGGATAATGTAGCGGCGGCTGAAGGGGCCGTTGCGCATCTCATCGCGCAGGGGCACAAGCGGATTGTTCACTTGACTGGACCGCTTGACGAGCATCTCGGCAAGACTCGTCTGGAAGGCTATCGGCGAGCGTTGAAAAAAGCCGGATTGCCCATTGACGAAGCGTTGATCATGCCGGGCGACTTCAGTCTCAATGCCGGCTATGACCAGACGGCAAAGTTGCTGGAAAAGGGCGCGCATTTCAGTGCTATATTCGCTTCCAGCGACCAGATGGCGATTGGTGCGGCCAGTGCCCTGCGTGAAAAGGGGCTGGCGATACCGGATGACGTTTCGCTCGTCGGCTTCGATGATACGCTCATTGCCTCCATCTTTTATCCCCCTTTGACCACTGTCTATCAGCCAAGGCGCGAGATTGGTCGTGCTGCCATGGCAATGATGATCCGCAAGCTTTCCGCCCACGCCGGTGATCCGGTAGCGGTGGAGGAACCCCTAGAGGATCAACAGTTTTTAACCGAACTGATTACTCGAAATTCGGTTGCGCCTTTCGACGACGCAAGACCGGGGACGTAACAAGGAGATTGAACCCATGAAGACACTTAAAGGCCCCGGGCTGTTTCTGGCCCAGTTCGTCGGAGACAAGCCCCCGTTCAATGATCTGTTTGCCATCGCCAAATGGGCTGCAGATCTCGGCTACAAGGGTTTGCAGATCCCGACCGGTGACAATCTGTTCGATCTGGATCTGGCAGCGACATCCAAGGACTATTGTGATGAGTTGAAAGGCAAGCTGGCAGAGCTTGGCGTGGAAATCACAGAACTCTCGACGCATATTCAGGGGCAGCTGGTTGCCGTGCATCCGGCCTATGATGCGTTGTTTGATAATTTTGCACCGGAAGCTGTGCGCGGGAATCCGAAAGCCCGCCAGGAATGGGCGGTCGAGCATGTCAAGAAAGTGGGCCTTGTATCAAAGAATCTTGGCCTTGATACGCATGTGAGCTTTTCGGGCGCGCTGGCATGGCCCTATGTCTATCCATGGCCACAGCGTCCGGGTGGGCTGGTAGAAGAGGCCTTTTCCGAGCTGGCCAAACGCTGGAAGCCGATTCTGGACTATCATGAAGAGCTGGGCGTTGACGTGGCCTATGAGCTGCATCCGGGCGAAGACCTGCATGACGGAGTTACCTTCGAGCGCTTCCTTGAAGAGCTGAACGGTCACAGCCGCGCCAATATCCTTTATGACCCATCCCACTTCGTGCTTCAGGCGCTGGATTATCTCGCCTTCATCGATATCTACCACGACCGGATCAAGGCTTTCCATGTCAAGGATGCCGAGCTGCAATATAGCGGTCGGTCCGGCGTCTATGGCGGATATCAGTCATGGGTGGATCGCCCTGGTCGTTTCCGCTCGCTGGGTGATGGCGGGGTCGACTTCAAGGGCATTTTCTCGAAAATGGCGCAATATGACTTTGAAGGCTGGGCCGTTCTCGAGTGGGAATGCGCACTTAAGCATCCAGAGGATGGCGCCCGCGAAGGAGCCACTTTCATTGCCGATCACATTATCCGTGTAACCGAACATGCGTTTGATGATTTTGCCAGCTCCGGTGTGGATGCGGCAACGAATCGTCGACTGCTGGGACTGAATGAGGACTGAACCATGGCCTTGAATGATACCAATATGCAAATCCAAAGTCACCGCAAGCTGAAGCTGGGCATGGTTGGGGGCGGGGTTACTGCCTTTATCGGCGGCGTGCATCGCATCGCATCGCGCATTGATGATCGATATGAGCTGGTCGCCGGTGCGCTGGATAACGATCCCGAACGAGGCAAGGCTTTTGCTGTTGCCATCGGCATTGCGCCGGATCGGGCTTATGACAATTATGAGGACATGATCAAGGCGGAAGCAAGCCGTGAAGACAAGCCTGATGTGATTGCCATTGTCACACCGAATTTTCTGCATTATCCGGTTGCCAAAGCGGCACTGGAAGCGGGTTTCCATGTTATCTGCGAAAAGCCGATGACCACATCGCTGGACGATGCCAAGGTGTTGGCCGAGACCGTAAAGAAAACCGGTAAGACGCTGTTTCTGACCCACACCTACACAGGATATCCGATGGTGCGTCAGGCGCGTGAAATGGTCGCCAATGGCGCTATTGGCGAGTTGCGCCGGGTGCAGGTGGAATATGCCCAGGATTGGCTTGCTGCGCCGGATGAAGACCCCGAAGCGGCAAGCGCAAACTGGCGCAATGATCCCAAGAAGGCCGGGCAAGGCGGAGCCATCGGCGATATCGGCACCCATTCCTACAATCTGGCCGCTTTCGTGGCCGGGGTGGAGCCAACCGAGATTTTGGCCGAGCTGACCGCACTGGTGCCGGGCCGACAGGTGGATGATGATGCCAGCATTCTGCTGCGCTATGCCAACGGGGCCAAGGGGTCCATTTGGGCCAGTCAGGTGGTTGCTGGCAATGGTAACAATCTTTCGCTGCGCATATATGGCTCTACCGGTGGCCTGGAATGGTGGCAGGAAAAGCCAGAAGAGCTGTGGTACACGCCGCTTGGTGAGCCGCGTCGCCTCTTGCGCCGCAATGGGGTTGAGAACACCCCTGCTGCAGTGGCTGGTAGTCGTATTCCGGCAGCGCATCCGGAGGGTTATCTGGAGGCTTTTGCCAATATCTATCGCGATGCCGCCGATGCAATCGAGGCAAACGAAGCAGCTGTGCTTGTACCAAATGCCGATGACGGTGTCAGCGGTCTGGCATTTGTTGAAGCCAGCCTTGAATCTTCGGCCAAGGGTGGTGTCTGGGTGTCACTCAAAGAGAAGAAATAGGCAACTGGATGGCGACGGGCGCTTCTAGATTTGGTCTTGCAGTCAGATGCTAAGAGGGGCCCTGTTGAGAAAATTTGATTTTCCGGGATAGTTACTTTCCGGGTTTGCGGGAGGAACGCTGGCGCGTTTCTCCCGTTTTTGTTGCTTGTAGTCTGGTCTATTTTGGGCAGGCAGAAAAAATCCTTGCAAAGGGGGTTGTAGGATTACGTATCCTTTTATACTATACCCCAGTATAGAATAGGTGATGCAACATGCCCAAAAGTCCCGAAGATAAAAAACGTGCTCTGACGCGCGTCCGCAAGATCAAAGGCCAATGCGAAGCATTGGAACGCGCAATCGAAGCTGGCGCGGACTGTACGCCTATACTGCAACAGATCGCAGCGGTACGGGGCGCCGTCAATGGGCTGATGGTTGAAGTCATGGACAGCCATATTCGGGAAGAATTCGTTTTTCCCGATGATCCCGGCGGCAAGAAAACGCAGGAACTGCTTCATCTTGTTCGGAACTATCTGAAATAGCGGCACCCAAAGGGTGTGGAAGGCCGGTCTTGGCGTTTTAGAAGCGGCTGGACCAGAAACTCAAAAAAGCAAAAGAAACATCGCGGTTTGTCAGCTTGAAGGCATCTCTTGGGAAAGGGATGCTTTCGGCGCCGAAACCACTCCCGGCTGGATAGGTGGATGCCTTGGTAGGGAGAGGGGAGGCGCCGAGCCGGTTGGCAAGGCGCGTTCGTCAAATCCGTTGACCAAGGATAACACTATGAAATCACGTGCTGCAGTCGCATTTGCGCCCAACAAACCTCTTGAAATCGTTGAAATCGATGTCGCTCCGCCCAAACATGGCGAAGTGCTGATCAAGATTTCTGACACTGGCGTATGTCATACCGATGCCTTCACCCTTTCCGGTGCGGACCCTGAGGGTATATTCCCGGTTGTTCTGGGCCATGAAGGCGCCGGTGTTGTTGTCGAAGTTGGCGAAGGTGTAACGTCTGTTGCTCCGGGTGACCATGTCATTCCGCTTTACACTGCTGAATGCGGCGAATGCGAATTCTGCAAATCGGGCAAGACCAACCTCTGTGTGGCCGTGCGCGAAACGCAGGGCAAGGGTCTGATGCCGGATGGCACCACCCGTTTCTCTTACAATGGCGAGCCGATCTTCCACTATATGGGCTGCTCCACCTTCTCCGAATATACGGTTGTGGCCGAGGTTTCCCTTGCCAAGATCAATCCGGAAGCCAACCATGAGCATGTCTGTCTGCTGGGCTGTGGTGTGACCACCGGCATTGGCGCCGTGCATAACACCGCTAAGGTTCAGGAAGGCGACTCGGTCGCTGTCTTCGGTCTGGGGGGCATCGGTCTTGCGGTTATTCAGGGTGCCCGTCAGGCCAAGGCTGGCCGCATTATTGCCATTGACACCAATCCGGACAAGTTCGAGCTGGCCCGTGAGTTTGGTGCAACTGACTTCGTCAATCCAAAAGACTATGACAAGCCGATCCAGCAGGTGATCATCGAGATGACCGGTTGGGGTGTGGATCATTCCTTCGAATGCATCGGCAACGTGGATGTCATGCGTGCGGCTCTGGAATGTGCCCATCGCGGTTGGGGGCAGTCTGTTGTTATCGGTGTTGCCGGAGCAGGGCAGGAAATCTCTACCCGTCCGTTCCAGCTTGTTACCGGTCGTCACTGGATGGGGTCTGCCTTTGGTGGGGTCAAGGGTCGCACCCAGCTGCCGGGTATGGTTGAGGACGCCATGAAAGGCGATATCGATCTGGAACCGTTCGTGACCCACGTCATGCCACTGGATGACATCAACAATGCCTTTGATCTCATGCATGAAGGCAAGTCCATACGCTCCGTGATCAAATACTGATCGCAGACATAGTGCATCCTATCCGGCGCGGCGGTCTTCTGCCGCGCCTCTTTTTGACAAAGCATCGGGGAAATCATGGACCGTATCGAACATCATGCCTCCTTCGGAGGAACCCAGAGCGTTTATCAGCATGCCTCTCAAGTGCTCGGCTGTGATATGAAGGTGGCCGTCTTTGTGCCTGATCATGAAGAGGGTGCTCGGCTACCGGTACTCTACTGGCTTTCGGGCCTCACCTGCACAGAACAGAATTTCATCACCAAGGCCGGTGCACAGCGTTATGCCGCAGAGCATGGCGTGATCCTTGTGGCGCCAGACACCAGCCCGCGCGGCGAAGGTGTGGCAGATGACGAGGCCTATGATCTGGGGCAGGGCGCCGGCTTCTATCTCAATGCGACGCAGAAACCATGGGCACAGCATTTCCAGATGGAAGACTATATCACCAAGGAATTGCCAGCCCTGATCGAAGCCACTTTTCCGGCCAGTGATAAACGCTCCATCATGGGCCATTCCATGGGCGGCCACGGTGCGCTGACCTTGGCCTTGCGCCATCCGGGGTTTTATCTGGCGGTTTCTGCCTTTTCTCCCATTGTGGCGCCGACGCAGGTGCCATGGGGTGAGAAAGCTTTTTCAGCCTATCTTGGCGATGATCGCGAGGCATGGAAGGCGCATGACGCAACCGCGCTTCTGGCTTCGGCTGAGGAGCGTCTGCCGATCCTGATTGATCAGGGAGATGCCGATGATTTTCTTGCCGGCCAGCTGAAGCCGGAGATTTTTGAGGCAGAAGCCAAGCGTGTTGGCCATCCGCTGACCCTGCGCATGCAGGAAGGACATGATCACAGCTACTATTTTATTGCCAGCTTCATCGGCGATCATATCGCCCATCATGCCAAGGCTCTGAAAGCCTGATCTTCCGATCAGGCTGATTCTTCCTGCCGCCAAGGCTCAGTAAAGCATATCAATGGAAGCCCCGTGCCTATCTGCGCGGGGCTTTTGCTTTGGGGCCGGTGAGAGTGGATCAAACGGGGTGGACGTCAAATGCGCCATCTCGTTCCTGCTCTGCCATGATCTTTCCAAGCTGAGGGCCTGATTCATCGGATTTGAGGATACGTTCGACTTGCTCCTCGGTGCTTTCAGGCTCGGAATAGATGGCCTTGGCTGCTTTGAGCAGATCCTTCATGGCGTTATAAGCATAGTCGGAATCGTTGAGGAAGGACGTTGCCGACTGCATCTCCAGGTCTCCTGCACGGATATGGGCTTCTACCAGCTGGGTGCTGGCATTCTTGGCCTTCTTGATCTTGGCTAGCTCTTCCTCAAGCCACGCGCTATCCCGGCTGTCTTCATCCATCTGGTTGAGAGCGTGCAATTGAGCAAGAATGCGGGCGATTTCCGTGCGCAATGTATTATAGAGATCTGTCGCGGCTCCCATTGGCTTGCTGGTAAAGAGATTGGCGTTGCGTCGCATATGCTTGATGGCTTTGACGGCACGCACCATGGCTGTTGCTGCATTGCGCAGCCGGTAGGCGCGTTCCAGCACCGTGTGGGGGATATCCTTGTCGCCAACCCGCGAGGTGAAATCGACGATAGCTGAGTAGAGTGTTTTCACCCGCGCCTCGTAGCGGGCGCCAATATCCAGCTCGAAGGTGGAGCGACTGGATTGCACTGTGCGGGCGATGTCGTTGCTAGAATAAAGCTGGTGACGGTGGATGTTGAGGCCATGGGCGATCAGCTCGACAGCATTTTCCTGCAAATGAAGCACTTCCTTACGTAAAGCCAGTTCGATGGTTGCGGGGAAGGCGTCGACCGCTTCATTGAGATATTTGGGTTTGGAAATATCAAGCTTGGGTTCGGCGATCCGCTGGGTGAGAAAAGCGATCAACCAGTTCATAAGCGGTAGCATGATGGCTACCCCCAGCACATTGAAGATTGTGTGAAAGACGGCAAGCTTGAGGGCATAATCCGTATCTGCGATGCCCATATGCAGGCTGACAAAATCGACTGCCTGCCTGAGCTGATTGATGAAGACCAGCGCCACGCTGGCGGTCACCAGATTGAAGATCAGATGGGCGAGGGCCAGACGCTTGCCTTGATAATTGGCCGTCAAAGAGCCGATGATTGCCGTGATGGTCGTGCCGATATTGGCGCCGATGGCTAGCGCCAGCGCATTGGCATATGAAATCTGACCAGCTGACAGACCCGTCAGGATGAGCACCATGGTTGCGTGGCTGGATTGCATAACCACTGTCGCAGCTGAGCCCACCAGCGTGTAGACGATGAGGCCAAGAATGCCGGACATGGCAAAGCGGGTGAGGTCGAACTGGTCCTTGAAGGCCTCAAAGCCCTCTTTCATGAAATGGATGCCCAGAAACAGGAAGCCCAGACCGGCCAGCACATAGCCTGCCCCACGCCAATATTTGTTGCGCTGGAAAACCAGCACAATGGCAACAGCCAGCATGGGCATGGCATAGGCGGAAATCTTGACCTTGAGACCGAAACCGGCAACCAGCCAGGCGCCGGTGGTCGTGCCGATATTGGCTCCGAATATGATGCCCACGCCCGCGATGAGGGAAATGAGCCCGGCGGAGAGAAAGGAAATGGTGATGACCGAGACCAGAGAACTTGATTGCATCAATGTCGTGGTGAGGATGCCGAAGCTGATGGAGCGCGAGGTCGAGCCGGTGGCTCTGGCCAGTATCTTTTCGAGAAAACCGCCGGAGAAGAGCTTGAAGCCATCTTCCAGCATCAGCATGCCAAATAGAAAAACTGCCACCCCGGCAGCGATTTCCTGAAAGTCTGAACTGAACCAGAAGGCGATCAGCAGCAGGGAAAGGATGAGGGGCAGCAGTATTTTCTTGAGCACGGGTGACCTCGTGTGGCTTGAAAGTGGGACTTCATATCTCATGCTACAGCAGAAAAATGAAGTCTCTTTAAGCGCACATAGTACACCTTAATTGTTAAGGAAGCATCATGCCTCTGAGTGCGAAATAGAACAAGGCAGCAAGCACGCCGGAAACGGGCACGGTGATGATCCATGCCGAGGCGATTTTCAGCAAGGTCGAGCGTTTGACCAACTGACGCTTGAGGGCCTTGCGCAATTTCTTGCGCTGTGCTGCGGAGATCACTGCCTCGGGGCCCATGGCCTTGAGGGAATCGAGCATGATCTTCTTTTCTTCGGCAGGCGCATTGCGGAATTCGGCCAGAACCTGTTCCACCTTGCTTAGATCAGGGCTGCCCACATGCTTGGCGAGCACATTTTCGACGACCTTGCCCATGCGCTGTTCCAGGAATTCACGCAAGAAGCCGACGCCAAAGACTGCGCCAAGTGCTACATGGGTGGAGCTGATCGGCATACCTAGCTGGCTGGCGAAGATAACCGTGATGGCTGCAGCCAGCGCAATACAGAAGGCGCGGGACCGGTCCAGTTCGGTGATTTCAGAGCCGACGGTGTGAATGAGTTTGGGGCCAAACAGCGCCAGACCAAAAGAAATGCCCAGAGCGCCGATCACCATGACCCAAAGCGGAATGGCAACCTGAGAATGATCCCCACCCGAAACCGTCAGCACTTCCACGATACCGGCGAGCGGGCCAACGGCGTTGGCCACATCGTTGGCGCCATGGGCGAAGCTCAAAAGGGCTGCAGCAAAGATCAACGGGATGGTGAAAAGCTTGTTGACGCCATCCGTGCCGTCTCCGATGCGATCGGTTGCCCGGGCGATCAACGGGCGGACGATGAAATAGCAAAGGACAGCCACGGCAGCGCCAATGGCCAGAGCGGCAGGAAACTCGATCTTGATGAGTTTCTTGATGCCTTTAAGGCAGAGATAGGTGGTGAAGGCCCAAGCCATGATTGAGACGACGTAAGGCATCACCTTGCGGGCCGCGGTAACCGGATCATCCTTGAAGAAAATCAGCTTTTTCAGCGTGAAAAGCGTCAGGGCAGCGATGATGCCGCCCGTGAGGGGCGAGATGACCCAGCTGGCCGCGATCTTGATCATGGAATCCCAGTTGACGATGTCCCAACCAGCGCTGGCGATCCCGGCGCCCATGACGCCACCCACAATCGAGTGCGTGGTGGAAACCGGAGCGCCAAGCCATGTGGCGGCATTCAGCCAGATGGCTGCGCCCATGAGGGCTCCCATCATAACCCAGATGAAAACATCCGTGTTGGCAATATCGGCCGGATCAATGATGCCCTTCTTGACGGTATGGACAACTTCGCCGCCTGCGATGATGGCGCCGCCCGCCTCAAACACCGCCGCTATGACAATGGCCATTGTCATAGTCATGGCAAAGGAGCCGACTGCGGGGCCGACATTGTTGGCCACATCGTTGGCGCCAATGTTCAGGGACATATAGGCGCCGATTACGGCCGCTGCGATCAGGAGAAAGGATTGGTCTACATGGGCAAACTGGGTGCCTGCGTAGATCATGACGCCGACCATGAAAAGAATGGCAGTACCCAGCCGCCCAACTTCAGATCTGCTTATATCAGTTGCGTTTTCTATCTTGAGATAGTCTCCAACCTTCATACTGCTTGCCTTTAGCTCTTCGCATCCTTGACGGTTATGTTTCTTTGTTCAAATCGACTTCAAAGAAGAGCACCGTTCTTTTTGCATAGATGAATTTCTGCTAGTGAGTTGGCTGCTGGTGGCGCCAGCCACAAAGGGAGTGGCGGAAATTTGTCGATATTTCCAGAAAAATCGACAAATAAAATTTCCAAAGCGCACCCCGTGCATTAAAAGAAAGAAGACGCCCACGAAGGGGTGCACATGGTGCACTCGTCCTGTTGAAAACCCAACGCCGGATTCCAGTCAGATTATGCTCTTTATTATGCGAAGCCTTGTTGCAAGCCTGTTCTTCTTCCTGTCTCTGACCGTTTCGGCTTTTGCCTGTCTGGATGAGGGCAATCCGGCACCGGATCGTGTGGATGATGCGCTCTATGCGCTATTCCTTGCGGATCTTGAAGAGATGGGCATGGACAATTTTGTAACGCGCTTTTGCGAGCTCGATACAGAGGATCGCACGCTGGCCATCGAGATCTTTGGCAGTGCTCAGAAGCAGGAAACGCCCGAGGATCAGTTCACGCTTTTGCGCATGGCGATCATGGTGCCGGATATTTCTGAGAATGTTGCCTGGGTGGCCAAGAATGCACGCATTCGCGAAGAGGGCGATGACTGGGAAAGCATCAGTATCAAGCGCTTTGTCTCGCATGTGCGCACACGCTTCCCTCAAACGCAGACCATTTTGAATGATGATTATCTGGACAAGATGGATGCGCTCTATCAAGCAGCCTTGGAGGCGGTACAGAGCAAGGAACAGGCGGCTGATCAGGACATTGAAAAGGCCAAGGCGGAGATAGACGCCTATGAGAAGAAGATCGCCGATCTGAAATGGAAAATCGAGGGCCTGAAAGACGAGCGCCGCGAATATCGCGTCATGCGCCAGACGCTGGAAGCCGAGGAGTAGGGAACACCCGCTCCTCTATTCGCGTCTCAGCAGCTTGTCGACAATCAGGTTGCTCCAGCGATCCGACTTGAATGATGCTTCAAGCGCATCTTCGTCATAGACGGTGTCTACCCACTCAAGAAATGAAATGTCGTGGGTGGCGCTGTAGCTGAGATATTCTTCAAAGAAATAATCGAGGATACCGGTTTTGGCCTGTTTGAAATGGCCATAGCGCATGGATAATTGAGCGCGGGCCTCATCGACGGGCACATCTTCCTTGAGGATGAGATAGAGCGCGGAGACAAGGCTTGCCCGGTCTGCCCCCGCCTTGCAGTGAAGCAGGATCGGGTAGGACAGGGACTCGAAATAGCTTTTAAGGCCAAGGATCGTCTCCCGCGAAGGGGCACCACGCGAGCGGACCTGCAGATCATCGCGCAGATCAATGCCATAGGCCTCGCAGGCCTTGCGTTCCAGACGATCACTGCCGCAATCCCTTGGGCCACGCAGGTTGAGAATGGTCCGGATGCCCAGATCCTTTGCATAATAGCGGACCTGATGTGGCCATGGCTGGGAAGAGCGCCAGGCATTGGGAGAGACTTTATGCCGGTTGGCATAGGGCGTTCTGAACATGCCGTGATCAATGAAGATCATTTCTAAATAATCATAGATCGGCGCAAAGAAGCGGCGCAGCCATACCGGAGAGATGTCTGCAATGGTATTTCTGAGACGAACAAGCTGCCTGAACAGGGCTTTGCGTGCTCTTTTCGTGAAGCGGACTTTCGGCATGGTATTCGGTATGTTCTCAGGTGAGTAGCTCACTCAGCATTTCCCTCAATCCATATTCGGAAGCGCACTTTGCTGCATCCAAAACGATTTCAGCCCCGTTGGCTCACAACTTTCTAACAAGTTCGAATCGCTTTCGAGACGAATTGGTTCGGTTCTCACCTTAAGCTGCCCGTAAATTGCCTTGTCTGCAATGAAAGAGTTGTCTCTTTCGACTATCGACGTTGCGCAACTGCATGGGCAGACTTTGCCCGAAAAGCAGCGCTTTTCAGGCGGGAGTGACTTAGCAACCTTTGTTGTCTGCGTCAATGTTGTGGCTATGTATGTAGCCTATTAGTTTTTGCATAGGCCTGTGAAACAGAGATGAAGCTGCCGGTGATGGGCGTGGGCTCTATGTTCAAGAAGATACAGGCCCTGCCATTGGCCCAGTAACATGGAGGCATTTTGAACCGGAATGGTCAGGCTGACCGACGTCACCATGGTCTTGATATGGGCGGGCATATCATCCGGCCCTTCCAGTGAATGCTCATAATAGCGGTCTTCGGGGGCGAGATCTTCCAGAAAGGAGAGGAGGTCTTCCTGAACGGTGGGATCAAAATTCTCCTGTATTGTAAGGGAGGCGGATGTGTGCTTGCAAAAGAGCGTCAGGGTACCTGATTGGGCGCCGGAATGTGCCAACCAATGCGCAACCTCGCGCGTAATGGTGTGCATGCGCTTTCCTGATGTCTTTATCGAGAGGGTATCGTGCAGGACATTGAACATAGGCTCATCCATTCGCTGGAGACTTTCAATCAGATTATCATAGTCTAGGGTTTATATGCGTTGTGTTCTGAGAATCAATGGGCAGACCCTGCTTGGGGGAACACAAAGGGAGACATATCCTATGACGATCACGCGAAGAGACCCGATAGCCTATATGGCGGGCACGCTTTCAGATGGCGAGCGCCCCGCTTCTATCACTGAAGAAGGGGGCGGGGGCAAATTCACGCCCGATGGAAAAGCCTTGCCCTTTGCGGGCAATACCTTTCTTTGCCATATCGATCCATCATCACGGGCCTATCGCGCCCTTGTCTCCATGCAGCAAGAGATCAAGGCCGGTCCTTTTGCGCATCTCTTCGCTTTTCTGCCAGCTGATAGCCTGCATATGACGCTTTTTCAGGGTGTGTCGCCGGGATGCATCAGCTCCTCGGAAGGCTGGCCAAAAGATATCCCTCTGAGGAATAGTCGGGATAGCGTGACACAGGCCTTTGTTCAGCGTCTGACCGGTCGGTATTTGCCAACAGGCATGAACGTCACAGCCTTGGACCTTTTCGCTCTTCACTCGGTAACGGTGAGCGGCGCCACGCCGCAGGATGAGCAAATGCTCAGGCAGGTGCGTGAGATCCTGTCTCAACTGACATCAATCCGCTATCATGCACACGACTCCTATATATTCCATGTCACACTTGCCTATCCGTTGACCTTTACCGACAAGGATACGGCAACAGCGATCCATAAAGAGAGTGCCAGACTGTTCGCCAGATACGAAAAGGATCTCTCTGATATCAGCATGGCCGCCGTTGAATTTTGTAACTATGAGACCATGCTCCAATTCGAGCCGGTGATGGTGTTCAAGGACTAGGAGATGTGCGGCTTTTTGCGAAGAAATGAATATTTATACTCACTTTTTACAAGGGTGAGAGGCTCTCGTTCGTGTGCTCGATTGAGGCGTTTTTTCTCGGTTAGCAAATTCTTTCGACACCATGGCGGGCTTTGCTTACTCATCTTTTGATTGCTGAGACTTTTGTAGGCACGCTGTGGTGTGATTGCCCATGAAAGTAGCCGGATCATCCATTTACGAGTTTTAATAAGTATTACTTAATGAGTGGTGGGAGATATTTTCGATAGGGAGGAAACTATGAAACTTAGCTCCATTCTGCTCGCTAGTGCGCTTGTTCTGGCTCCAATGACCGCAATGGCTGCGGGCAAAACGGTTGGTTTTTCGCAGATCGGTTCTGAATCCGGTTGGCGTGCTGCTGAAACCACAGTTACCAAACAGCAGGCTGAGGAACGCGGTGTTACCCTGAAATTTGCTGATGCTCAGCAGAAACAGGAAAACCAGATCAAGGCTCTGCGCGGCTTCATTGCCCAAGGTGTTGATGCCATCTTCCTGGCCCCGGTAGTTGCAACCGGCTGGGACTCCGTTCTTGAAGAAGCTCAAGACGCTGAAATTCCTGTTATTCTGCTCGACCGTAAGGTCGATGCCGACCCAAGCCTCTACATGACGGCTGTCACGTCTGACACCGTTTATGAAGGCGAAGTGGCTGGCAACTGGCTCAAAGACAAAATGGCTGGCAAAGACTGCCGTATTGTCGAGCTGCAAGGCACGACCGGGTCTTCTCCGGCGATCGACCGCAAAAAAGGCTTCGAGAAAGCCATCGCGGACGCATCCAATCTGGAAATCGTACGCAGCCAGACCGGCGACTTCACCCGCGCTCAGGGTAAGGTCGTTATGGAAAGCTTCCTGAAAGCTGAAGGCGCTGAAAATATCTGCGCTCTTTATGCCCACAATGATGACATGGCCGTTGGTGCCATTCAGGCCATCAAGGAAGCTGGCGCAAAGCCGGGTGAAGACATTCTCGTTGTTGCCATCGACGCTGTGCCTGACATGCATCTGGCCATCGCCAATGGCGAAGCAAACGCAACCGTTGAGTTGACCCCGAATATGGCTGGTCCTGCTTTTGATATTCTGGACGCCTATTGGAAAGACGGCACCATGCCTGAAAAATGGGTCCAGACTGAATCCAAGCTCTACACTCAGGATGACGACAACAACGCCATCTATGAAATGAAGAAGAGCCTTGGCTACTGATCTCTGACAATCGTTGGTGGTGGGCAGACACTCTGTCTGCCACCACGCTCATTCGGCTTTTCACCCAATTCTGGTAGCCTTCAGGATCACACCATGTCTACGACCCCCGAGCCGGTCCTACAGGCGACTGGCGTTTCCAAATTCTTTCCCGGCGCCATCGCGCTGGATGATGTTTCCCTTTCTCTGTATCCCGGTGAAGTGCATGCCCTTCTGGGAGAGAACGGAGCGGGAAAATCCACTCTTATCAAATGTTTGACAGGTGCCTACAAACGCGATGCTGGCACCATTCTGCTCGACGGTAAAGAAATCGATCCGCGCGATCCGCAAGGAAGCCTCGCGCTGGGTATCGGTACTGTCTATCAGGAGGTAAACCTCCTTTCGAACATGACGGTCGCCGAGAATCTGTTTCTTGGCTGGCAACCCATGCGCCATGGCATGATCAACAATCGTGAAATGGTCAAGCGCTCCAAAGAGGTCCTGTCCGGCTTTGGCCTGGATATCGACCCCTCTCAGCTGCTTTCTAGTTATTCGATTGCCATCCAGCAGGTGGTTGCCATTGCGCGTGCTGTGGAGCTGGCCGGTAAGGTGCTCATTCTGGATGAGCCAACCGCCAGTTTGGACCGCGAGGAGATCGATCTGCTCTTCTCCGTTGTGCGCAAACTGACTGAACGGGGTCTCGCGGTGGTTTTCATCACCCATTTCCTTGATCAGGTTTTCGAGATCTCCGATCGGGCTACGATCCTGCGCAACGGGCGCATTGTCGGTACGCGCGAGCTGGCCAATGCCACGCAAACCGAAATCGTGACCATGATGCTCGGGCGTCAGCTTGAAGAAGCCAAGAAAGAGCGCGGCAAGGCCGTGATCGGCGAAACCATTCTCGAGCTGAAAAACTACGGGCGCCGCGGGACCATCGAGCCGTTCGACATGATCCTGCACAAGGGAGAAGTCATCGGTCTGGCCGGACTGCTTGGATCGGGACGCAGTGAGACTGCTGGTGTGATTTTTGGCTCCACGCCTGCCGATCAGGGCACGGCCACACTCAATGGTGAGGCCATCAAGATCGACAGCCCTAGATCCTCCATTCATCTGGGGTTCGGTCTCTGTCCTGAAGATCGGAAAACAGACGGCATCGTTGGCGATCTTTCGGTAAGAGAGAATATCATTCTATCGTTGCAGGCTCGGCGCGGCTGGACACGGCCTATCTCTCGGGCGAAGGCAGAGAAGATCGCTGAGGATTATGTCAAAAAACTTGATATCCGTCTGGCCAGTCTGGATATGCCGATCCGGCTTCTCTCCGGTGGCAATCAGCAAAAGGCATTGCTTGCTCGCTGGCTGGCAACCGAACCTGATATCCTGATCCTTGATGAACCGACTCGCGGGATCGATGTTGGTGCGCATGCTGAAATCATCGAGCTTATCCAGACCCTTCGCGAGCAGGGCATGGCTTTGATCGTGGCCTCATCCGAGCTGGAGGAATTGATTACCTATTCCAGCCGGATTGTGGTTCTGCGAGATCGTCGGCAAGTCAAAGAGCTTCAGGGCGACGAAATTTCCATTGGTGCGATCGTTCGATCCATCGCTGAAGAAGGAGGGGCGCAGCTATGATGGGCGGTACTCTCCGGCGCATTGCGCCGCAGCTTATAATTCTCGGAGTGGTGATCCTGCTCAACTTCATCGTCTTTCCGGGCTTTTTCTCCATTGAATTCCAGAATGGTCGCTTGTTTGGCAACATTATCGATGTGCTGAATAGGGGCGCGCCGGTGGCTCTACTGGCGACGGGCATGACCTTGGTGATTGCCACCAAGGGGATTGATCTTTCCGTGGGTGCCGTAATGGCGATTGCTGGAGCTGTTGCCGCTTCGGTCGTTACGGCTGGGGGCGGATGGTTCCTTGCTCTATTGGCGGCTTTGGCTGCCGGTTTGGCCTGTGGCTCATGGAACGGCATTCTGGTTGCCGTTTTCCGCGTGCAACCAATTGTTGCCACGCTGGTTCTTATGGTTGCCGGGCGCGGGATCGGGCAGTTGATCACCGAAGGCAAGATCATGACCTTCAATGATCCAGGTCTTATCCATCTGGGGGCTGGTACCATTCTGGGGCTACCGACGCCGGTTTATATCTGGGTGATCATGGGCGGGTTGATAACCTATGTGGTCCGCCGCACGGCTCTGGGAATGCTGATTGAATCGATCGGTATCAACGAGACATCTTCACGGTTGGCCGGTATCAACTCTCGGGTTCTGCTTGTTGCGGTTTATCTGGTCACCGGTTTCTGCGCCGCGCTGGCTGGTGTGGTCGTCGCTGCCGACATCAAGGGGGCTGATGCCAACAATGCAGGCTTATGGATGGAGCTTGATGCCATTCTGGCTGTCGTTATCGGCGGCAACTCTTTGCTCGGTGGCCGCTTCTCGATCATCGCGTCCCTTTTGGGGGCACTCATTATTCAGTCAGTGAACTCTGTCATTCTGCTTTCGGGCATGCCGCCTGAATTCAACCTGGTGATCAAGGCGCTGCTGATCATCGTGATCCTGTTCATCCAGTCTCCTGCGGTTCAGCACGCGATCTATCTCTTCCGTGCATCGACACCGCCTCATGCGCCCAATGAAAATGGGGCCAAGAATAATCAGACCGCCAAGGAGAGTCTGTCATGATGAAATCGCCAAGGCTTCCGCTTTATATGACCATGGCGACCTTTGTTCTCGCCTATATGCTGTGCATCTGGGAATTCCCGAGTATGTTTTCCAGCCGGGTTGTGGCCAACTTGCTGACTGACAACGCCTTTCTCGGCATAACAGCTGTTGGCATGACCTTCGTCATCCTTACCGGTGGTATCGACCTTTCGGTTGGCTCCGTGATCGCCTTTACGGGCGTCTTTCTCGCCGTCATTCTGCGGGATACGTCCATTCATCCGCTTGTTGCCTTTGGCATGGTGCTCGCCATTACCATCGCTTTCGGGGCAGCAGAAGGGGCCATCGTCCATTATCTGGAGATGCCTGCCTTCATTGTGACATTGGCGGGGATGTTCCTCATGCGAGGGCTTGCCTATGTGCTGTCGACGGATTCTGTGCCCATCACGCATGAATTCTATGATGTGCTGCAATCGATCTACTGGAAGGCGCCAGGTGGCGGACGGTTCAGGCTGATCGGTGGCGTGATGTTGCTGGTTTTCATCGGGGCGATGATCGTCTTGCACCGGACAAAGTTCGGCAAGAATGTCTACGCCCTCGGAGGAGGTGTGCAAACGGCCCAGCTGATGGGGGTTCCCATCGCACGAACGACCATTCTCATTTATGCGACATCGGGCGGTCTGGCAGGACTTGCAGGAATCGTCTATTCCCTCTACACATCAGCCGGCTATTCATTGTCGACGGTGGGCGTGGAACTGGACGCCATCGCTGCGGTGGTGATTGGTGGCACATTGTTAAGTGGTGGCACGGGATTTGTGGCTGGAACCTTTTTCGGTATTCTGATTATGGGATTGATCCAGACCTATATCGTTTTTGATGGCACCCTTTCGAGTTGGTGGACCAAAATCGTTATCGGCGTTCTGCTGTTCACCTTTATCATGCTGCAGAAGGTATTGGCTTGGGCGACGACGGCGAGAAGAAAACCAGCAACAGAATTCGCGATGCGATCATGAGCCTGACGACCGCTGGAGGTACCTCTCAGCAGGCCTTCAACAACACTTCCAAAGTTGTTGATCAACTGGGTATGGCCATTGTCTCGGGCGACTATGCCGAACAGACGATGATCCCGCTTGATCCGGATCTTGAAGAAATGTTCGGGGTGTCTCGGACGGTCATTCGCGAAGCGAAAAAGACCCTTGTGGGCAAGGGGCTGTTGCAATCAAAAGCCAAGGTGGGGACGCGGGTGCGCCCCTCCTCGGACTGGAGCATGTTCGACCCCGACGTTCTGCGCTGGCATGCGTCTTTGAGAAAGCCAGGGCCTTTCATGAATGAACTGCATGAAATCCGCCTGATTTTTGAGCCTGCGGCAGCCGCTCTTGTTGCCCGGCGTGGTCTCGGGGAAGAATGCGCCGCTCTCACTGCCGAGTGTGAGCATATGGCTGCGGCTGAGGACTATGTCTCTTATGCCGTTGCCAATATCGAGTTTCACACCTCCATTCTGCATATGTCGGGCAATCGATTTCTATCATCTCTGGGCGATATGGTGCAGGCTGCGCTCTTTTCTGTCTATCGGTTGGGCTATGACAATGCGCGCATCAATCCGGATGGAAATGTGCAGCAGGCGTCCATTGATACCTATTGGCAGATCGTCGAGGCGATCAGAGCCAAGGACGCCAAGCGTGCTGAGACGACCATGGCGGATGCCATCGCGCTTTTCAAAGCCAATATCTCTTAAATCCCCTTTCCTCTGCTCCTCCCTTCTTGTCGTTCCCCTTTCATTGCTTTGCTTCACCGGCTGGACCATGTTTCAGTCTTCCGATTTCATCTTGCTGGTTATGGACTTTAGAATGTCCGCGATCTGAAGGAATTCGTCTCGCAAGGGGTTGCTGCGCCGCCAGACCATACCAATGGTGCGTTTCGGGGCCGGGGTCGGCAAATGCGCAATGGAAACCGGCGCAGATCGTGTTTCCACGCCGACCGCCATTTCCGGTATCAGAGTCACGCCGATCCCGGCTCCTACCATCTGCACCAATGTTGCCAGAGAGCTGCCCTCCATGAGATTGCGGGGTGGGGCCGCGCTGTTGTTGCAATAGGAAATCGCCTGATCCCTGAAGCAATGGCCTTCTTCCAGCAATAGCAGGCGCATCGTCTGAAGCATTTCCGGATTGGGTACCGGTTTGTTTGCATCCTGTTGCGCTCGTAACAGGACAAATTCTTCGTCCAACAAGGCCAACTCCTCTAAAGATGGTTCGGAGATGGGCAAGGCGACAATCGCCGCATCCAGTCGGGCTTCCAGCAAATCGGTGATCAGTTTCTTTGTTTTGGCTTCTCGTGGTCGCAAATCCAGCCCCGGAAAGCGTTGCCCCATGACCTTTATAAAGTCAGACAAGAGATAAGGAGCCACCGTAGGGATGATGCCAAAGCGGAACTGGCCTCCCAAAGGGCCTTGCGTGCTGCGTGTCAGATCTTCCAGCTCCTTGACGGAATGCAGGATATGCTGGGCGCGCTCTGCAAAGGCGCCTCCTAGCGTCGTCAGATGGATCTGACGTGATCCGCGTTCAACGAGAGACGCGCCGATCAGCGCTTCCAACTCCTTGATCTGAACCGAGAGGGCCGGTTGGGTCACATTGCATTCTTCTGCTGCTCGTCCGAAGTGATGGTGGCGGGCCAGAGCATCGAAATAGCGCAGGTGTTTCATGGATAGGTTTGTCATTAGAAAATCTTATCACTTATCTTAGAAAATGCAATTTCCGTTTATGGAACTCATCTGATAAAAATAGCATTGTCAAAAGAGAAGTGCGCGAAAGGGTCGGCCTCGCGAAAAGGGCTGCCAAACCATATTAAATGACAAGATCTGTCTTGTTCAAACAAGAACGATTGATTGATTTTTTGGAGGACCAAATGGATCACAGCGACACCAAATCGACCGGTAAGTGCCCCGTCATGCACGGTAGTAATACGGCTATGGGGACTGGCGTCATGGACTGGTGGCCGAATGCCCTTAATTTGGATATTCTGCATCAGCATGACACCAAGACCAGCCCTTTTAGCGAAGATTTCGATTATACCGAGGAAGTCAAGACACTCGACTATGCGGCGGTCAAACAGGATCTTCGGGATCTGATGCATGACAGCCAGGATTGGTGGCCTGCCGATTGGGGCAGCTATGTGGGCATGTTTGCGCGTGTGGCCTGGCACGCTGCAGGGTCTTATCGCTTGGCTGACGGCCGCGGCGGCGGTGGCACGGGCAACCAACGTTTTGCGCCGCTCAATTCATGGCCCGATAACGTCAATACCGACAAGGGCCGCCGTCTGCTTTGGCCGATCAAGAAGAAATATGGCAACAAGCTCTCTTGGGCTGACCTGATCATTCTGTCTGGTACGGTCGCTTATGAAGAAGCCGGATTGAAGACCTTCGGTTTCGGTTTTGGCCGCAAAGACATCTGGCATCCGGAAAAAGATACCTATTGGGGGGCTGAAAAAGAATGGCTCGCACCAAGTGATGGCCGCTATAGCGATGTAGACAAGCCCGAGACCATGGAAAACCCTCTGGCCGCAGTGCAGATGGGTCTCATCTATGTGAATCCGGAAGGCGTTAATGGCGAGCCCGATCCGATCAAAACAGCGGCGCAGATCCGCGAAACCTTTGCCCGAATGGCGATGGATGATGAGGAAACCGTTGCGCTCACCGCCGGTGGCCACACCATAGGCAAATGCCACGGGAATGGGCGGGCTGAAGATTTGAGCCCGGATCCGGAAGCCTCTGGTCCTGAATATCAGGGCATCGGCTGGATGAATACCAAGGGGCGTGGCATTGGGCGTGACACGGTCGTCAGCGGTATCGAAGGTGCATGGACCTATGAACCGACCAAATGGGATATGGGCTATTTCGATTATCTGTTCGGCTATGAGTGGGAGCTTAAGAAGAGCCCAGCGGGCGCTTGGCAGTGGATGCCGATCGACATGAAGGAAGAAGACATGCCGGCTGATGTGGAAGATCCCTCTATCCGCTGCGCACCGATCATGACGGATGCCGACATGGCCATGAAAATGGATCCGGTTTACAATGAAATCTGCCAGCGCTTCATCAAGGATCCCGACTATTTCTCCGACACTTTTGCGCGTGCATGGTTCAAGCTGACTCACCGCGATATGGGGCCTAAGGCGCGCTATATCGGCCCATGGGTTCCAGATGAAGAGCTCATCTGGCAGGATCCTGTGCCAACTGGCCCGTCTGATTACAATGTCGAGGCTGTGAAGGCCAAGATCGCAGATAGCGGACTGTCTATTGGCGAAATGGTTGCCACCGCTTGGGACAGCGCCCGCACCTATCGTGGATCGGACATGCGAGGGGGTGCCAATGGCGCGCGCATTCGTCTGGCTCCGCAGAAAGATTGGGAAGGCAACGAGCCGGATCGTCTGGCCAAGGTTCTTGCTGTTCTGGAGCCGATTGCCGCAGAATTTGGTATTAGCGTCGCTGATGCTATCGTACTTGCCGGTAATGTCAGTCTGGAAAAGGCCATCAAGGCAGCCGGCCTTGATGTTGCCGTGCCGTTCGCTCCGGGGCGGGGGGATGCAACTGACGCAATGACTGATGCGCCTTCCTTCGATCCTTTGGAACCTTTGGCCGATGGCTATCGCAACTGGGCCAAGAAAGATTATGTGGTTAGCCCAGAAGAGATGTTGCTCGATCGCACGCAGCTGTTGGGTCTGACTGCAAGAGAAATGGCTGTGTTGGTTGGCGGTATGCGTATGCTTGGCACCAACTATGGAGACACCAAGCATGGTGTATTCACCGAGCATGAAGGTGCTCTGACCAACGACTTCTTCGTCAATCTGACGGATATGGCCTTCAAATGGGTGCCGACTGGCAAGAACACCTACGAAATACAGGACCGCAAAACCGGTGCTGTGAAATGGACTGCAACCCGCGTGGATCTTGTCTTCGGGTCAAACTCCATTCTTCGTTCTTACGCTGAAGTGTATGCGCAGGACGATAATAAGGAGAAATTCGTGAAGGATTTTGTCGCCGCATGGACCAAGGTGATGAATGCTGATCGTTTTGATCTGAAAGCATAGCTCTATCAAAAGGGCTTTTAGCCATCCCAGCATATAGACTGAATGGGAGGCGGCGTCGCGCATGCGCGATGCCGTTTCTTGTTTGTGTAGGCTGATGTGATGTTGAGCGCGGTAGAATAGGGCTGATTGAGGTCGAGCTGTAAGGCGCGCAAATGCGTTAGCACAGTGTTGAGGAAAGGGGCGTAGAAGCGGTCCGCTGTGGACAAGTTTTTTATCGCCAATTGAGAGAAAAATCAGAATGAAATTGCCCCTGCAATCTTAGTCAGTTTTACGTAACTGACACAAATTTGAGCTTCTAAATTGTGCAATCAGGCTGCTGACCCCTTCAAATCGCGATGAAATTTATTGGGCCTGTTTATTAAATGGGCATTTGTTGGAAATTTATACAGATGAAAAACCGCGGATTTCCGCCTCTTTCAGAAGGCTATAATTTTTTCCGGAACAATTTGTCATAAAAATGTATTTTAGTGTTTGACTCTGATTGGGGTGGGGTCTATAAACCGATCCATCGACAGCGGCGGCGCTGCTGGCGGCGGGGCGGTTCGCCCCAAAATTTGGGACTTGGCTGATTAAGAATGTTGGCTTTGAGTTCTAAGAAAAGGCATTTTGCTTTTTGATCTTTGACAATATGGAATGACTAAAGAGAAACGTGGACGGCTTGGTCTTGAGGTCCTTATGGACCGAATGAGACAAAGAGCTCGTTACGTTTTTAGAAGCTTGATTGGTGGTCGGATGATCATTGATCAGCTCTTGTCAATGAACGTGATTTGAGTTTGATTAAATTCTCTTA
>NZ_FOVR01000034.1:2500-5635 GCF_900115225.1 Cohaesibacter marisflavi
AGTGATCTATAGACTGCTTGGCCTGCTTGTGCCGAGTGGATGGTTACTGATTTGAATGACTTCATTTGAAGTCTCATTCGATTGAATGAGTATAGAAAATGAGAGTGATCAAGTGTCTTAAGGGCGTTTGGTGGATGCCTTGGCGACAAGAGGCGATGAAAGACGTGGTACGCTGCGAAAAGCCATGGGGAGCTGCGAACAAGCTTTGATCCGTGGATATCTGAATGGGGAAACCCACCCGCAAGGGTATCTTGGCCTGAATATATAGGGTCAAGAGGCGAACGCAGGGAACTGAAACATCTAAGTACCTGTAGGAAAGGACATCAACAGAGACTCCGTTAGTAGTGGCGAGCGAACGCGGACCAGGCCAGTGCTTCATATTTTTTAACCTGAATAGTCTGGAAAGGCTAACCGAAGAGGGTGACAGTCCTGTAGGGGTGTTAAAGATATGAAGACTTGAGTAGGGCGGGGCACGTGAAACCTTGTCTGAACATTGGGGGACCACCCTCAAAGCCTAAGTACTCCTTGTCGACCGATAGTGAACAAGTACCGTGAGGGAAAGGTGAAAAGCACCCCGACGAGGGGGGTGAAAGAGATCCTGAAACCGAACGCCTACAAGCAGTCGGAGCCCGCAAGGGTGACGGCGTACCTTTTGTATAATGGGTCAGCGACTTAATTTATCGAGCAAGCTTAAGCCGTTAGGTGTATGCGCAGCGAAAGCGAGTCTTAATAGGGCGTTAGTTCGATGGATTAGACCCGAAACCGGGTGATCTAGCTATGAGCAGGCTGAAGGTGCGGTAACACGCACTGGAGGGCCGAACCCACGCCTGTTGAAAAAGGCGGGGATGACTTGTTGCTAGGGGTGAAAGGCCAATCAAACCCGGAGATAGCTGGTTCTCCGCGAAATCTATTTAGGTAGAGCGTGGGATGAATACCTTGGGGGGTAGAGCACTGGATGGGCTAGGGGGTCTCACCGACTTACCAAACCTAACCAAACTCCGAATACCCAAGAGTACTATCCTGCAGACACACGGCGGGTGCTAACGTCCGTCGTGGAGAGGGCAACAACCCTGACCGCCAGTTAAGGTCCCTAAGTCATGGCTAAGTGGGAAAGGATGTGAGGATCCCAAAACAACCAGGATGTTGGCTTAGAAGCAGCCATCATTTAAAGAAAGCGTAACAGCTCACTGGTCTAAATAAGGGTCTTTGCGCCGAAAATGTAACGGGGCTAAAGCCATGCACCGAAGCTGCGGGTGTAGCTTATGCTACGCGGTAGCGGAGCGTTCTGTAGGCTGATGAAGGGTGACCTGTGAGGGCACCTGGAAGTATCAGAAGTGCGAATGCTGACATGAGTAACGATAAAGAGTGTGAGAGACACTCTCGCCGAAAGTCCAAGGGTTCCTGTGCAATGCTAATCAGCGCAGGGTTAGTCGGCCCCTAAGGCGAGGCAGAAATGCGTAGTCGATGGGAATGAGGTTAATATTCCTCAACCAGTGGGATGTGACGAATTCCGGTAGTTGTATTGTCTTATTGGATTGATGATGCAGCGTAGGAGTTCCAGGAAATAGCACCCACATTAGACCGTACCCTAAACCGACACAGGTGGACAGGTAGAGTATACCAAGGCGCTTGAGAGAACTATGCTGAAGGAACTCGGCAAATTGCTCCCGTAAGTTCGCGAGAAGGGAGACCCGTTAGAAGGCAACTTTTAGCGGGTGGCACAGACCAGGGGGTTGCGACTGTTTATCAAAAACACAGGGCTCTGCGAAGCCGCAAGGCGACGTATAGGGTCTGACGCCTGCCCGGTGCCGGAAGGTTAAGAGGAGATGTGAGAGCATCGAATTGAAGCCCCGGTAAACGGCGGCCGTAACTATAACGGTCCTAAGGTAGCGAAATTCCTTGTCGGGTAAGTTCCGACCTGCACGAATGGCGTAACGACTTCCCCGCTGTCTCCAGCATAGACTCAGTGAAATTGAATTCCCCGTGAAGATGCGGGGTTCCTGCGGTCAGACGGAAAGACCCCGTGAACCTTTACTATAGCTTTGCGCTGACAGTTGTGTTGGCATGTGTAGGATAGGTGGTAGGCTTTGAAGTTTGGGCGCCAGCTCAGATGGAGCCATCCTTGAAATACCACCCTTGTTGTCATGGCTGTCTAACCGCGGTCCGTTATCCGGATCCGGGACAGCGCATGGTGGGTAGTTTGACTGGGGCGGTCGCCTCCCAAAGAGTAACGGAGGCGCGCGATGGTTGGCTCAGACCGGTCGGAAATCGGTCGTTGAGTGCAATGGCATAAGCCAGCCTGACTGCGAGACTGACAAGTCGAGCAGAGACGAAAGTCGGTCATAGTGATCCGGTGGTCCCGTGTGGAAGGGCCATCGCTCAACGGATAAAAGGTACTCCGGGGATAACAGGCTGATGATGCCCAAGAGTCCATATCGACGGCATTGTTTGGCACCTCGATGTCGGCTCATCGCATCCTGGGGCTGGAGCAGGTCCCAAGGGTTTGGCTGTTCGCCAATTAAAGCGGTACGTGAGCTGGGTTCAGAACGTCGTGAGACAGTTCGGTCCCTATCTGCCGTGGGCGCAGGAGAATTGAAAGGAGCTGACCCTAGTACGAGAGGACCGGGTTGGACGCACCTCTGGTGGACCTGTTGTGGCGCCAGCCGCATTGCAGGGTAGCTATGTGCGGAAGGGATAACCGCTGAAAGCATCTAAGCGGGAAGCCCACCTTGAGACGAGTTCTCCCTGAGAGCCGTGGAAGACCACCACGTTGATAGGTCAGGTGTGGAAGCGCGGTAACGTGCGAAGCTTACTGATACTAATAGCTCGATAGGCTTGATTACTCTCATTTGTCTATATTCATTCAAGGCTACTTTTGCTCCGCAAAAGTGCTAAAACTAAGCGATAGGCGCTTTTTGCTCTAGCAAAACGCCGGTAGCTCAACCAGCTTCTCTGTTTGTTATTCGCCGGCCCGGTGGTTATGGCGAGGACACCAAACCCGATCCCATCCCGAACTCGGCCGTTAATATCCTCTGCGCCAATGGTACTCCGTCTTAAGACGTGGGAGAGTAGGTCGCTGCCGGGCCTGCTAATAACAAACATTCAAAAACCCCCCGTGCTCCATAAGCCGGGGGG
>NZ_FOVR01000014.1 GCF_900115225.1 Cohaesibacter marisflavi
CCTGTTCAGCGCTTTATCCGCGATCTGAAGCGGGCCGGTACCGGTTCTGGTGAGGCTTTTATCCCGCTTCATTTTCCAGCTGGCGATGCTCTGCAATTTGATTGGAGCGAAGAGCGGGGTGTCCTTGGCGGCGTTGAGCAGAAGATCAAGCTCGCCCATTTCCGTATGTGCTACAGCCGCAAGCCCTTTGTGATTGCCTATCACGGTGAAGCCCAGGAGATGGTTCTGGATGCCTTTGTGCAGGCATTGTCTTTCTTCGGCGGTGTTCCACGCCGCGTGATCATCGACAATCCCAAGACCATGGAGGTCTACGTGTCACGTTCAAAAGATCGGATATTCCACCCCCGGTTTCTGGCACTGATGAACCATTATGTGATGGAGCCAGTTGCCTGCACTCCAGCTTCGGGCTGGGAGAAGGGACAGGTTGAGAATCAGGTCCAGTTCTTGCGGGGTCGGCTGTTCACTCCCAAACCTGTCTTTGATGACCTTGATGCGCTGAACGAGTAGTTGCGCTTACGGTGTGAAGATTTGGCAGGTCGCCCCCATCCAGAGCGTCAGGACTGCATGATTGCCCAGATGTTCGAAGATGATCTCGCCAAGCTACGCCCACTGGGGCGGGCATTTGACGGATACGTGGAAAAGACCGTCCGCGTCCGCTCCACCTGTCTGGTTCAATATGACAGCAATCGCTATAGCGTGCCGTCGCAGTTCGCAGGGCAGCATGTCTCGCTGCGTGCCTATGCCAACCGGATCGTGGTCGTATCTGGCCAGGATATCATTGCCGAACACAAGCGACACTTCACCCGGAATATCAGCTATTTTGAACCTTGGCACTATGTTCCTCTTCTGGATCGCAAGCCCGGTGCCCTGCGCAATGGGGCTCCCTTTGTAGGCTGGCAACTCCCCCAGGCTATGCATTGGATCAGAGAGCATTATATGGCCGGGAAAGGCGGGGATCGGGAATTTGTCGACCTGCTTTTGCTGGCTCAGGATCACGGCATTGAAGCTGTCGAGATGGCTTGCGAGCTGGCGGTGGAACAAAACACCCTGCGCCTTCCTGCCATCATCAACCTGATCAACCATCTGGCAGAACCGGTCATCACGCCTCTGAGTGAGGCCTACGCCTATCCGCAATTGGCCTTGCCGCCCGAAGCGGACTGTAAACGCTATGAGACATTGTGCTCGGATAAGGGGGTTGCCGCATGAATGCTCTGATCGACCAACTGACCGCACTGAGGCTGCATGGTATGGCAGCTTGCGCCCATGATTTGCTGTCCGCGCGCAAGCCACCCATTGCCCGGCAGTGCATGTTTACATGCATGAGAGGGAGGTCTGACCACAGCGATAAAGCAACTGATCGACGCCGAGACTGTAGAACGGCGCGTGCGATCGATCCAGTATCAAATGAGGATCGCGAAGTTCCCCCACCACAAGGACTTCGCCACCTTCGATTACAGCGCTGCCGCCGTTGTCCAGACCCAGATAGAGACCTTCTGCACGGGACAGTTTACCGAAGAAGCTCATAATCTGATTTTGGTCGGCGGAACCGGGACGGGCAAGACACATATTGCCATCGCGTTGGGAACGACCTTGATCAACAATGGCAAGAAGGCGCGCTTCTATAACGCCGTCGATCTGATCAACGCCCTCATCAAGGAACAGGCCGATGGCAATACCGGCAAGCTCATCCGGCAACTGACAGCTCTGGACTGCGTCATCATCGATGAACTGGGGTATATTCCATTCCCCAAATCCGGCGGGGCGCTTCTGTTCCACCTGATCAGCAAGCTCTACGAGAGGACAAGCGTCATCATCACGACAAATCTGGAGTTCGGGGAATGGGTCTCGGTCTTTGGCGACGCAAAAATGACAACCGCGCTGTTGGATCGCGTCACCCATCACTGCGCAATCGTTGAGACCGGCAACAAGTCTTATCGGTTTGCTCAAAGCAGAAGTAAAAATCCCAGAGCTAAGCCCCCGGCTTGACCACAACCCCGCTTCGCTTCGTTTGGCTAGTGGGGCCACTGCACTACGCGGGGCTATGGACAAGCCTTCGCAACAACAACGCGGTCTGAAAAGGCCGCGTTAAACAGCTAAAGGGTGGGGCAATTTTAAATGCTGAAGGCGGGTCAGTTTTGAATGATTATTGACAGTTTATGGCCCCCGGTTGCCTCGTGGCAGCAAGCTTGATGGCTATCACAACTACTTGCGTGAGCGCGTTACCCAGTATCCAGATTTGTCAGGGCGGCGTCTCATGAGAGAAATCTCCGAAATGGGCTATGACGGTGGATACACGACCGTGTGTTCCGTCTCAGCGCCTATGGGACAGATTGGGTTGATTTGACAAAGGAGGATTCAGCAGTTACGCGTCACTCAGCCATCCAAGCCAGTCACTCAGAGTACCGTTTTCTTCGCCAGGAAGTTTCTGGCGGCTCAACCATGCGGAGCGCGCCTCCGTTGGGCTAAATCCGTAACGCGATTGAAACTGCCGACAAAAAGTTGAGCTGTTTGTGAAACCAAATTCATAAGCAACAGAGCTGACAAGTTTCTTTTCGTCGCCTCTTGTGAGCGCATTGTAACAGGCGGCCAGACGTCGGTTTCTTATGAAATTGACCACTCCACCATGTCTTCCAAAAAGATAGTAAAGCTGACGTCGGGAGATTCCCAAACCGGCACAGATCATTTCTGGCGAGAGGTTTGGTGATTTCAGATTATTGGCGATAAAGCGGCGGGCGCGATCAAATTGCGCAGCCGCGATTGGTGCTTTTGCTTCTTCTAATGCATCTGGTGTTTGACGCACCATCGCTCTTACGAGATGACCAAAAGCCTCACTGACAGCAATAGATTCAGTGCGGGTCAAACTGTCTATCCGGTTATTCAAGGAAAGAATAAAGTCACCGACGATACTAGACATAGGCCCGCTAACCTCTTGATGCTCGTTTTGATCAAGGGCATCCGCAATATCCCAAAAATCATCTCGACTGAAAAACAGTCCGGCATAGCTGATGTCATCCATCGCACCAACAAACGGCTTTGCGTAAGAGTGAAGAACCAACTTTCCGGGAGTTGCTCTGAAACTGCCTGTATCGCTTTGAGAAAGAGCTGACCCCTTCGTCGCGATGCTCAAACACCAGTGATCAAAGTTGGATTTGCGTACAATCTCTTTTGTGAAGGTGAAACTCATCGGAGAAAGTTCAAAGTTGGTCAATAACAACCGATCAAGATGATAAGAGGTGACGCGCCCTCTAAATCCTTCCGTCACAGGAGCGACAGATTTCAGATCACTCATTGTTGTCGTGAAATCACACCAGGCATCAAATTGCTCCTTTTTCTGAAAAGGCTCAGTGGAGAATTTCAAACTGGGAACAGGTTTCTTGCCCTGCAATTGTTCGTGTAACTGGGCTTCGCTTGTTTCCATTGCAGTTACTCCTGAATATCAATAATGCTGACAGCCGCTCAACAAATCCAAAATATCTTAAATTCACTAATTGCGTGAGACATTGAAACTTACACGTCAATTTTGTAGGCACCTTCACATACAATCAAGTGAAATCCATTCTCAAGACGCTTCGCATAAGGCTTTGGTAAAAAGCATGTGAACAGGAGACACTGGCTGGATTGCTACCGGCCCTCTATTTCCACCCATCACACCGGCTAAAAGAGCTATCTCATTCTCTTCTTTTAGTAATTCCCCGCCAAATCACTCCGGTTTAAGAACAAAGCAAGCGCCACCGTTCACTTTCCAAGAACACCAAAAACAGCCCTGCTTTGCACAAACGGCAATGATATTTGCACGCGCTGTAAATTCCTGGTGGCTCCCAAAGAACCTCGCAACTGTTATTCTTCAATACCATTCCAAGCAGTATCAATACTAATATTTTGAGATTTCTCGCCAGAAAATGGCAACTCAAAAAACAAGTAGCAACGGTATGTTTGATAAGTTTGCGGCTTTAAGGGCTGATCACATCAGCTCTCTTTGCATGAGCAGGGATATTTGGCGTAGCGATAAATATTTGGGCAACAAACGGGACTCTTCGTCTAGCTCTCAAGCATAGCGTTCTCAAAAATAGTCACGTTGAGACAATCAGGGGAACGACAATGAACAAACATAAAATCAATAATAAAAATGCGACTGAAACAGTGAAGCGAGCAAACACCAAGAACCTTCACTTTGCCCAAATGCATCGCCGGTCCTAAGCCCCGACGAGCTCTTCAAATTCACATTCCGTGTTTTGCATCCATTTTTCGCAAAGAGATGAACCTTTCGAAGACTTGAAGACACTTATCACTGAAGACAGCAAAGTGAACGTTCAGTATGCATAGACCCAAATCAACAAAGTCCCTCCCCAGGGGAGCGGCACCACAAACTGATGAAGCACTCTTGGCTGCCGTTGCAACTGGCGACATAAAAGCCTTTGAACAATTGCATGGAAAATACTTTCCGAAACTGATGCATTTCGCACGGCGCATCACGGACAGTACTGAGGCCGCAGAAGAAGTGGCCAATGAAACCTTGATGGTCGTATGGCGCACAGGAAGCCGGTTCGAAGGACGATCTAAGGCGTCCTCCTGGATATTCGGCATTGCCTATCGACTATCACTCAAGCAAAGGCAGAAGCTCAGTCGGCATAAAGGCCATGTTCTGCTAGAGGAAACGCTCATAGATGACGGCCAGAATGTCGCTGAGACGGTCATGAACAGGAAGGACCTGACCAGCGCTCTGCAGCAGTTGACACCTGAACTCCGTGCTGTTGTTGAATTGACCTATTACAACGGCTATCTTTATACGGAGATTGCGGAAATTCTGGACTGTCCGGTGGGAACAGTGAAAACGCGCATGATGACGGCAAGAAAACGTCTTAGAGGTTTTTTGTCTGAAGATGCGCCAAATTATTCGGAGAACGAAGTTGCTTAAGACCAGGAATTCTTCGTCGGACGACAATCATGATGATCTGTGGGAACTTATTCCATGGTATGTGAACGGAACCTTGTCCTCCGAGCAGCATAATGCTGTCAAAAGCCGCATGGTCAACAACCATGACTTTGCGCTCGAAGTTGCCCGCCAACAGCAGCTCGCCAAGCATGTCGCCACCGCCGACCCTTTTGAAGCACCCGTCTCGCGCAGTTGGGAAATGTTGCGCGCTCAAATCGAAGCTGAAAAGCCTCGCAGCAAACCGGCATTCAATCTTTGGAGCTGGCTTGGTAAATTCAAGACGGGATTCCTTATTGGTGGCGCTGGGGCGGTTGCATGCCTTCTGGCAATCGCGGTCTTCGTTCCAACGACAAGCAATAACACTTTCCAAACACTGACAAGCACCGATACCAATTCGCAAGCAACGATTAAGTTTCAGATTGGCCCAGACGTCGATACAGACTCTTTGCCATCTATCCTGTCCAGATATGGGCTTGAGCTTCAGAGCGGTCCAACCGAGACCGGCGTCTACACAACCAAGCCCAAACAGGGCGAAGATCTCGCCGCGCTCTCAAAGGCCTTGATGAGCGCGCCTGAAATCATCTTCGCTTCTCCGGCTGACTGACCATGCGGTGCTCAACCCTCACCGCGATTATGCTGCTCGCAATTGGCCTGGCATATCCCGCCGTTGCCCAGTCTCAGCCTTTCTTGCTGAAACCGGCCAACACAATCGCAACCAAGACCCATCTGATCCTGACAGTGCCTCTGACTGACAAGAAGGCGCTCGATAAAATTGCACGCGAGATCATGTCACGGTTTGGCGTGACGTTGACCGCCGAGTGGCCGCTCAAATCCATCGATGTCCATTGCTTCGTGGTGGAGGCAGATCCAAAAACCGACATGAATGCCCTGATTGCCCGGATGCTGGCAGACAAGCAGATCCGCACCGCGCAGAAGATGCAGGAATTCAAAACACTTGAAAGCCGCTATTCAGACCCTCTCTTCCCCATCCAGACGGCGCTGAAACAAATCAACGCCGTCGCAGCGCAACGCTATTCGACAGGATCAGGCGTTCACATTGCTGTGGTGGATTCTGCCATTGATGCAAGCCACCCGGATCTTCTGGGTCGTCTGACACCAGCCAAAGATTTTGTCGGCGTTGGCCAAACGAGCGTTGCTGAAGACCATGGCACGGCAATAGCAGGCATTATTGCAGCTGATGTCGCCAACGCGACGGGTATTGTCGGCATAGCACCGAAGGCGCAATTGACGAGCTTACGGGCCTGCTGGCAGGCCCCGAACGAGCAGGGAGAATGCAACAGCTTTTCTCTCGCCAGAGCGCTCAACTTCGCTCTTCTGAATGGCTATGATGTTATAAATTTGAGTTTGGGCGGGCCATCGGACCCGCTTCTTGAAGAGATCATAAAGGCCGCCATTCAAAAGAACATCGTGGTGGTCGCGGCCTGGGGTGAAAAGGAAGAAGCATCTTTTCCTGCGTCGGTCCCCGGCGTCATCGCAGCTGGTGGCCCAACAAAAACCAGCATCCCAGCCCCATCTGTTGATGTCATCAGCACCGCGCCGCACAACGATTATCGCTATGTTTCCGGTTCATCGGTTGCTGCGGCTCATATATCCGGAATATTGGCACTTTTGCTGGCCATGCACCCGGAGCTGACTACAGACTCTCTTGCCAATGCCCTGCATGCCTCGATCCGACAGCAGGATGGTGCACCGATGATCGATGCATGTGCGGTCTTGCTCCGCGAGGCGAAAAGCCCGTTATCCTGCAAGTAGTCCCCACTCTGCCTAACCTTTGTGCGTTCCAAAGCGCGATGCTTGCTTTGATCGAGATGGGAAAGTCATTCTCGTCCGCCTCACGCTGTTTTTTTACCCTTGCCGTGAACCAGATCAGTTTCTTTCAGCACTCATAGACTGACAGCACAATGGCTCAAGGGGAGTTTCCATGAAAGCGCGCATCGTTCCGATGATTTTGGCAATGGCCCTCTGGGCTATGCCGGCAGCAGCCCAAACTGACCGTGTCGTCGCGTTGGTTGTTTCGGTCGGCGGCGGGGCGCAACGCGCAGATGATATGCAAACCCAGTTGCAGTTGATGGGGGCGGAAACACTAAGGGCCCACGACCCGAACAACGCCCAACTGCGATCGATTTTGATGCGTTTTGCGCGGGAAGCTTCCAACGCACGAGCCACCTTCATCTATCTTGATGTGCCAGCGGTCAATTTCGAGGGACGGCCTTTCATTCTTCCCAAAGGAGCCACGCTTAAACGGCCGACAGACCTCTTCACCCAAGCCATCCCCATACAAGCCTTTTCCCGTTCTGCCGTGCAAGCCGAACAGGGCGGAGCAGTTGTCATTACGATTGTGCCACAAGACCGCTTGCTTGACGGCCTGAGCAACGTGACCAATGCCCCCGAAGCGGTGCTGGGGGCAAGTCCGGTCCTGATTTCAACGCCAGAGACCTTTGCCCCCGTTCTGGCGGCCATGGAAAAAAGCTCTGAAAAAAGCGAGGTCGAGATCGGAACCCTGCTGAGCGACATGCTTGTAAAGGACGGCATCTCCATCTCGGACTTGCCACGCAACCGGATCTTTCTTCGCCTCCCCCCGAAAGCCGAACCGGAACCGGTGGCTTTGCCAGCTCCGGTGTCTCAGACAACAAACGCCACAGAAAGTTCAGGCACCTCAGGCAGCTTGAATACCAGCTCGGTTTCCCCGGACAGCGACAATCCAAAGCAGGATGGCTTATCCGCAGATACTGCCAACCAAAGCGAACAACCCCAAGCATCAGGCCTCTCACTCACAGCAGAAACGACCGCACCTGCAGCCTCTGACGAGACATTGGAAGAGCTTGAGCTTCTAGAGCAAACCCTTTCGCGCGCTGCCAAACGGACGGTTCAGCGCGCGCTGCGAAACCAGCAACTCTACAAGGGATTGGTCGACGGCATCTTCGGCCCTCAAACCAGAGAGGCAATCGAGGCTTTTCAAAAAAGCCGCTCCGAGAAACAGACCGGAATACTCACACGAAGGCAGTTGCTGGACCTGAGTTCATAGGTGCAACAGCACCATTTATCGCAACTCATCACTAGCTACTCGGAAGAGAAATAGAGGATAACGACCCATGGGCTTGCGCCTCAAATATAACATCGCCCTGTTCCTGGCTTGCCTTATCGGCCTGCTGGCAGCTGCCGCGATTTCCTATTCGATTGTGCAGAAATCAGCCGTTGAAGAAGTCAAAAGGTCGGCTAATCTGGTGCGAGCCAACGCGCTGGCGGTCCGGTCTTATACGGTCAACAATATCGATCCGCTCCTGTCTGACAATAACGACGTTCTCTTTCTGCCAGAAACGGTTGCCGCCTTCTCGGCACAAACCGTGTTTGCAACCCTGCAAAAGCAGTTTCCCGAGTTTGACTACAAGGAAGCCGCGCTTGATCCGACCAATTTGGCTGATCTGCCAAATGAATTGGAAAAGTCGCTCATCAATCAGTTGAGAGACGATCCTGATCTTGAACAGATTTCGACAATCGTCGAGAAGGAAGGCAACAAGTTCCTGACCATAGCCTTCCCTCTGACCATCAAGCAAAAGGGGTGTCTTGCCTGCCATTCGACCCCGGATGCGGCCCCCCCTGCAATGATCGATCTATATGGACCGGATCACGGATTTGGCTGGAAACTTGGAGAGACCGTCGGCGCGCAGATCATCACGGCCCCCATGGCCATTGCAGACAAACGCGCAAGAGAAACCGGCATCATTCTGATCGCGGGCTTTACTGTCGTGTTCATTCTGGTCTTCGCCATCACCAACTTCATGCTCGGCCGCATTGTGCTGCGTCCTGTCCGTCTGATGTCATCAGCGGCGGAAAAAGTGAGCATGGGCGACTTCTCAGTGCCGGAATATAAAAAGCCGGGCAATGACGAAATCAGTTCCCTTTCCCTTTCATTCAATCGTGTGAGACGCAGTCTCGAACGAGCCATGAGCATGATCGATGACTGATTCCACTATCATCGCACCAGGGGCCGGCGCACGTCGGTTCATCGGCAAATATCGCATAGAGGGTATTCTTGGAGAGGGCGCGATGGGCATGGTCTATGCCGGTCAGGATCCTGACATTGGTCGGCCGGTTGCCATCAAAACGATCCATAAACACCTGATCAACGAATCTGGTGGTCAGGATTGGCTGGAGCGCTTTGCCCGCGAAGCACGGGCTGGCGGCCGCGTTTTGCACCCCAATCTGGTGACAATTTTCGACTATCTGCAAGAAGATGGTGTGCCCTATCTCGTGATGGAGCGCGTTCGTTCTATCACGCTGGAGGATAGACGTGATGCGCCCGAAGCGCTGCCGCTCGAAGAGATCCACGCGATCATATCGCAAATTCTCTCCGGCCTTGCCTGCATCCATGCGGCCGGTATCGTGCATCGCGACCTTAAGCCAGCCAATGTGATGCTGGCTGATGATGGCGTCGTCAAACTGACCGATTTCGGAATTGCCCGGCTCACTGCCATGGAGGCCACCGGAGCAGGCATGGTCGGCACACCAGCATACATGGCGCCTGAACAGCTCACCGGAAGCGAAGTCGATGCACGGGCTGATATCTACGCCTGCGGCATTCTGCTGTATGAGTTGCTGACAGGTCGCAAGCCCTACAAGGGAGGTGGCGCAGAAGCCTTGTTCGCAGCAATGCGCAACGGACAGATCACACCACCGAGCACCCATATTCCCTCGATCAGCCCGGAGCTTGACGCCGTCGTGCTCAAGGCCATGAGCGTTGATCCCGAGGAACGCTTTGAAGGCGCGGTGCAAATGCGCGAAGCGCTGTCCCGCATCATGCCCACAGCAGACCGCACAGGCCTTATCGACATAGCACCGCCGCCTCACCCGACCAAGCGCAAGGCCGGCGCTTCACCTGATACCCTGCTCGACCGGATGAGCGAACAAAGCATGCGCAAGGTCGAGCATCACCTCACCTCCAACATCGGACCAATCGGCAAAGTGATTGCCCGCCGGGCAGCGGCGAATGCCACCAGCACCGAAGAGATGATCGAGACAGTGTTACGGGAGTTCGACGATGAAAAGGAACGTGACGATCTGCGCCGCATCATGCGCAAGGCATTGGCAGACACACAGAACCAAACAGCGGCAACAGACGCATTCTCGAGCGAATATTTGCAGACACTGACAAGTCTCATGACAACCGAGCTTGGACCGATCGCGCGCGTAGTCGTTAAAAAATCAGCTCAAACGGCTGGCTCTTCGCAAGAACTGATCAGACAGCTTTCCGAGCATATCGATGATGATGCCGAACGACAGAATTTCGTCAATGCCGCAGAAAAGCTGCTGCGCTAATTCCTCGCAACCTGGCTCCCGGATAGCAGAGCCATCAATCGTAAGGAGCCCACATGCTCGATCTGGATGAATTGCTGCGCAGTTTCGGAGACGATGCTCCGAGCGGGATGGACCTTGAATATAACCCAGACTATATAGCTCTGACACTGGCCAACGAACCGGGCGAGGAGCGGGTCGTGGGGGACGCGTTCATTCCTGCAGAAGACCCTGATTTTTCCGAGGTCGAGAAGGCTGCGAAAGAACTCCTTGCAAGAACAAGGGATTTACGTGTTGCCGTGATGCTGGCCAATGCGTCATTGCGCACCGGCGGCCTTCTCTCCTTCGAACCGGTTCTGGAGTATATCCGCAGAAGTCTTAGCGACTATTGGGACAGTGTCCATCCGCAACTCGATGAGGAGGATGACAACGACCCAACCATGCGCGTCAATGCTGTGATGGGGCTGACAGATCGAGAAGGCCTCTTGGCCTCCCTACGCATGGTGCCACTCGCGGAAAGCCGCACCTTCGGCCTTTTCAGCCTAAGGGATCTTCAAATAGCGCAAGGTGAAATATCCGCTCCGTCGGATATGGATAGTGTACCGACACCGCAGACCATTTCCGCAGCCTTTCAGGATACCGATGCCTCCCATATCGAAGCACTCGTTGCCGCAGTTACCGCATGCCTTGAGCATGTGACGGCGATCTCTTCGGAATTTGATGAACAGATCGGCACGCTGGGCCCAGACCTCGATCCTCTAAAAGAGATCCTCAGCTTGATGAAAAAGCAGATCGAGGCCTATACCGGTACAGTCCTTTCCCCAAACAATGCAGAAATGGGCGATGAAGGCGATCTGAATGGACACGAAATCTCCTCAGACGCCCCGGCGTCTGCCGCATCTGCGGCTTCAACTTCGGCTTCAGGAGCAATCCACTCCCCTGAAGATGTCAGACGGGCGATAGACCGGATCATTGACTATTACGCCCGCCATGAACCGTCCAGTCCCGTGCCGCTTCTACTTTCGCGTGCCCGCCGTCTCATCTCTGCGGACTTCTTTACCATCATGCAAGACATGGCTCCTCAAGGCGTGGAGAATGTCTCGCTGATCGGCGGCATTGAAGAAAATGACGAATAAATCACGTTTCGCATGAACCTTTTCGTGCGTCAGGGACCACACATAGCCAGTTAGACAGGGGAGCCTTGATATGGCCGACAGCAGCCAGAAATTTATAGCGCGCAATCGCGCCCCACGCGTACAGATTGAATATGACGTGGAGCTCTATGGAGCAGAAAAGTCCGTTCAATTGCCTTTCGTGATGGGTGTCATGTCCGATCTTTCGGGCAAATCCGAAGAGCCACTGCCAGCAGTCGCTGATCGCAAATTCCTTGAGATTGACGTCGACAATTTCGACGAGCGCATGAAGTCGATGAAGCCCAGAGCCGCCTTCACTGTTCCCAACACACTGACCGGTGAAGGCAATCTGGCAGTCGATATCACCTTCGAGAGCTTGGACGATTTTTCACCTGCTGCAATAGCACAGAAAGTTGAGCCCTTGAAGAAACTGCTCGATGCACGAACCCAGCTTTCCAACCTGACCACCTACATGGATGGCAAGACAGGCGCTGAAAATCTGATGGCACAGATTATTCAGGACCCCAGCCTTTTGCGGGCATTGGCTTCGACCCCGGCTTCTAGCAGCGACAGCGCACAGAGCGAGGAATGAGTGATGAGTGAAACAATGAACCAGACCGCCGGGGCCTCAGTTGATACGCAAAGCGCCTTCGGCTCTTCAGAATTCGCTTCTCTTTTGCAGAAAGAATTCCGTCCCAAATCTGATCAGGCCAAGACGGCCGTGGAAGAAGCGGTGCGCACTCTTGCCGAGCAGGTATTGCAGAATGAAGCACTGGTCTCTGACGACGCCTTGCGCTCTATCGAAGGTATCATCGCCGAGATCGACAAAAAGCTCACCGAGCAGGTCAATCTCATTTTGCATCATCAGGATTTCCAGAAGCTGGAGAGTGCCTGGCGCGGCCTGCATTTCCTGGTCAACAACACTGAAACCGACGAGATGCTGAAGATCCGCGTCCTCAACATCTCTAAAAAGGACCTCTCCAAGACCTTGCGCAAATTCAAAGGCACGGCTTGGGATCAGTCTCCCATCTTCAAAAAGCTCTACGAAGAGGAATATGGTCAATTTGGCGGTGAGCCTTACGGCTGTCTTGTCGGCGACTATTATTTCGATCACAGCCCTCCCGATGTCGAGCTTCTTGGCGAGATATCAAAGGTTGCAGCGGCTGCGCACGCTCCCTTCTTGACAGCGGCCGAGCCCTCCCTGTTCCAGATGGATTCCTGGTCCGAATTGGCGAACCCGCGCGATCTGACCAAGATTTTCCAGACCCCTGAATATGCCGCATGGCGGTCTCTGAGAGAAAGCGAAGACAGCCGCTATCTGGGCCTTGCTATGCCCCGCTTCCTCGGGCGCCATCCTTATGGCGAGAAGACAGACCCGGTTGATGAATTTTCATTTGAGGAAGACACAGAAGGGGCCAGTTCCGACAAATATTGTTGGGTCAATGCCGCCTATGGCATGGCACGCAACGTAACCCGCTCCTTCAAGGAATATGGCTGGTGTACACGCATTCGCGGCGTTGAGTCCGGCGGAACGGTTGATGAGCTGCCAACGCATACCTTCCCGACAGACGACGGTGGCGTGGACATGAAATGTCCAACCGAGATCGCCATCTCGGATCGTCGGGAAGCGGAACTTGCCAAGAATGGCATGATGCCTCTCATCCATCGCAAGAACACCGATCTGGCAGCCTTTATCGGGGCACAGAGCCTTCAAAAGCCGGCAGAATATGACGATCCCGATGCCACGGCAAACGCCAATCTTGCGGCGCGCCTGCCCTATCTCTTCGCGACCTGTCGCTTTGCCCATTATCTGAAATGCATCGTGCGCGACAAGGTGGGGTCCTTCCGGGAACGCAACGACATGCAGGAATGGTTGCAGGATTGGATCAACAAATATGTCGACTTCAATGCAGAGACGTCTCACGAAGACGAAAAAGCGCGACATCCTCTGGCAGCAGCCGAAGTCGTGGTCGATGAGGTGGAAGGCAACCCGGGCTATTACAGCTCCAAATTCTTCCTGAGACCGCACTATCAGCTGGAAGGCCTGTCTGTCTCGCTTCGGCTGGTTTCAAAACTGCCGTCTCAGCGGGGACAGTAAGCATCGATGGAGCCGGAACCGACGGCTCCACCCCTCAACTTCATGACAATTCGCACTTTTTCAAGAGGAACCTATCATGGCCTATGACGCCTTCCTTTACTTCAAAGACAAAGACAAACCACACGGTGAAACGCTCGACTCGTTTATGGGCAAACACGACGCGTTCGAGCTGTCCGAATTTGGTTTCGGCGCTGAAAACACAGCCAATATCGGGTCCGCGACCGGCGGCGGTGGCTCTGGCAAGGCAACCTTCAAGCCCTTCACAATCAAGAAACGGACCGATACAGCATCCTGCGCCCTGTTCCAGCAGATGTGCCGGGGCACCCACTATGACGAAGCCATCCTGGAATTGCGCCGCTCGGGCGGTTCGGAAAAATCGTCTGGAGCCACGGTCCTCAAAATCAGTTTCATGATGGTCTATGTCACAGACATGGGGTGGAACGGCTCGGATGGCGACGACATTCTCGAAGAGGATCTCACCTTCGAATATGGCGCCATCAAGATCGAATATTTCCAGCAAGGCAAAGACGGCAAGGTGAAAAAGCCGACTGTCTCCGGCGGTGCCGAAGCCGTCTGGAGCCGCGTTCTCAACACGAACAAATACGCAGCCGGTATCTAATTCGTCAGTCAGAAACGAATGCCCCGGCGCTATGGCGCCGGGCTACCCCGAACCAAAGGTGGCAACGTCATGATAGCAGAGCAAAGGCTCAAGGAAGGCGATCTGGAAGGTGCTTTGAGCGCCTTGCAGGATGACATCCGCAAGGCGCCTCAAGATGCCAGTTTACGCATATTCCTGTTCCAGCTGCTTTGCGTCATGGGAGCATGGCAACGTGCTGTTCAACAGTTGAAAACCTGTGCCACTCTCGATCCTCAAGCCAATGCCATGGCGCAGATGTACCGGACCGCAATCATTAGTGAGCTTTATCGGAACGAGGTTTTCCAAGGGGCAAAACAACCACTGATCTTTGGCGAACCAGAGGACTGGATCGCGTCGATGATTGAGGCTCTCAAATATCAAGCATCCGGTGACATGGCTGCCGCCGAGGACTTGCGTGCACATGCCTTCGAAGTGGCGCCCGCCATTGGAGGGCAGTTGGACGGCCAACCCTTCGGGTGGATTGCCGATGCGGATCCTCGATTGGGGCCGATACTGGAAGTCATTGTCAACGGCCGTTATTTCTGGGCGCCCTTTTCAGTGATGAGACAGGTGCATATAGAGGCACCAAGCGATCTGCGAGATCGTGTCTGGATGCCTGCGACCATTACATGGTCAAACGGAGGAGATGCTGTTGGTCTGATCCCGACCCGTTATGTCGGAACGACAGGGTCCAAAGACAATCAGCTTCTGCTCTCGGCATCGACTTCATGGCAGGAAGGCAATGGCAACCTGACAGCATCCGGGCTCGGGCAACGCCTCTTTGCCACCGATCAATCAGACTTTGCCTTGATGGATGTTCGTGAGCTTGTGCTTGACGAAACAGCGGACCGAACAAGTCCACCTGAACGATCAGGAGGTGACCATGGCTGATCTTCTGCTAGCAGAACGATTGCAGCCTTCCCTGCTCGACCGTTTGACCGATGAAGCGCCCGGGCGAGACATCGACAGCGAAGCGGAACAATTTATCGACATAAACAGGTTGAGAAAAATCATTCACAGAGATCTCACCTGGCTTCTCAACTGTTCGAATATCGAGGCGATGCATGATCTCGATCTATTCCCCAATACTGCCGCATCGGTTGTGAATTTCGGCATTTCAAATCTCTCCGGGACGGGGAACACACAGGGACGAATTGCCTCGATCCAGCAAACGATCCGCAAGGCAATTGAAGTTTTCGAGCCCAGAATTCTGCGGGAAACCATCGAGGTTACCCCTTTTCGAAAAAAAACCGATAGCGATGCCGTCATTGCCTTCGACATCCGAGGGGAACTGTGGGCCAAACCGGTTCCGGTTGATCTTTATTTACGCACCGCTCTGGATGTCACCAACGGCGATTTGACAATCAAGCAGGTTTAGCAACATGGACACCCGACTGCTCAAACATTACGAAAGCGAACTCGATTATATCCGCGAAATGGGTGGAGAGTTTGCTGAAGCCTACCCGAAGATTGCTGCACGGCTGGGCATGAAGCAAACAGAAGTGCTTGATCCTTATGTGGAACGCCTGCTTGAGGGTTTTGCCTTTCTTTCTGCCCGCGTTCAGTTGGAACTGGATTTGCAGTATCCTGTTTTCACGCAAAATCTGTTGGAAATCGTATATCCGCATGTCCTCGCGCCGACGCCTTCGATGATGATTGCACACCTCAAACCGGATATTTCACAAGGCGGCCTTGAAGAAGGATATACGGTCAAGCGCGGCACAATCCTGCGCGGAAGAATTGTTGACGGAGAGCAGACCGCTTGCCAGTTCAGTACCGCTCAGAACACGACCTTATGGCCTTTGGAGATTTCCGAGGCTGAGTTTGTGATGGGGCGAGGCGAACTCGTCGCGGCAGGGCTGGGAAAAGGCAATCAGGCAAAATCTGCGGTGCGTATACGCCTCAGACATGCCGGAGGGCTTCCGATCAACACGCTTCCGCTTGAAAAACTGACCCTGTTTCTTTCCGGCTCCGGTGCCGAGCCATGGCGACTATATGAGGCGATCCTCAGCCGGGCTGTTGCAATAGCCGGTCGCTCGACGGACAGACGGGCCGACTGGACAGAGCTTCTTGGCAAGGACATCTCCCCCCGCGGTTTTGAAGCGGAAGAGAGTCTTCTGCCAACGCCGGGTCAGTCGTTTGAGGGATATCGCCTGCTTCAGGAATATTTCGCCATGCCCGAGCGGTTTTTCTTCATTGACCTGGGAGGCATACAAAAGGCAGTCCACCGGTGCGGCGACAATGAACTCGACTTGTACATTCTGCTGGAAGATGAAAATCCCGAGCTCAAGTCAGTGAGCAAGGAGAGCTTCGACTTGCATGCGGTTCCAGCGATCAATCTGTTTTCCAAACGCTGCGATCGCACCCGTATAGCCGGCACTGAAATTGATCATCATATTCAGGTGGATCGTACCGCACCATTGGACTTTGAAATCTTCCAGTTGGAAAGTGTCACAGGCATAGCGAGCGAAGGCGCTGACGACGTTCCATTCCGCCCCTTTTACAGCGCAGAAGACTTCACTCCGTTTGGGGAAACGCATACGGCCTACTTCAATGTCCGCAGACGAATGCGCCAGCGGTCTGAGAAGCAACGCTTGAAGGGCATTCGCACCTCTTATCTCGGGTCCGAGCTTTACGTCTCGTTGTGTGATCGCACTCAGGCGCCATATCCCGGACAGATCAAGCAACTGGCAGTGACAGCTCTTTGCACAAACAGGGATTTGCCACTCCTAACCCCTGTTGGCTCAGGCGACACCGACTTCACATTACCGGATGGCGGGCCGGTCGCGGAAATCCGCGCCATTGTGCCACCAACCCGTCCACATCAGGGGTTGGCCGAGGGAAATCGTGCCTGGCAGTTGATCAGCCATTTAAGCCTCAACTATCTTTCTCTATCCGACGCGGATCGGGGAACCGGAGCGGCAGCTCTTCGCGAACTTCTCGGCATTTACACGCCCTCGGGCGATGCCACCATAGCCAAGCAAATGGAGGGACTGATCAGTGTTTCCTCCCGTCCAATTGTCCGCCGCATGGCTGACGGACCGCTTTCCACAGCAGTCCGCGGATTGGAGATTCGATTGGGATTTGACGACAGCTTCTTTGAAGGCACGGGCTGCTATCTGCTCGGCGCAGTTCTTGACTCCTTTTTCGCCAAATATGTCACGCTCAACAGCTTCACCGAGACCGTCATCCATTCACAACAAAGAGGGGACATCCGACGATGGCCAGCCAGGAGCGGGAGGCGGGTCCTGATCTGAGCCGTCTGGAAGGCCTCAAGGACTCCCCACAAACACATCATCTGTTTCAGGCCTTACGTCTGATCGAGACCGTTTATGCCAACAATCCACGCCTTGGTCGCTCCCGCAGGCCCTCTGAGGATGCGGTGCGCTTCGGTCAGGAACCAGAGCTTGCTTTTCCAAGTTCGACCATTGCAGCTTTTAAAAGCAATCCGGAGACGGGCTCCCCCCGTTTAACGCAACATGCGTTCGGTCTGTTTGGCCCCAACGGAGCCTTGCCTCTGCATTTGACGGAATATGCCAGAGATCGCCTGCGCAACCAGCATGACCCGACCTTTGTGGCCTTTGCTGACATGTTCCACCATCGCATGATCTCCCTGTTTTATCGCGCGTGGACAACAGGCGAACCGGCTCCGTCCTTTGATCGCGTTGACGATGATCCCTTCGGAGAAAAGCTTGACGCCATCGCGGGCGTCGCTGGCGAGGCCTTCAATTGCCGTGACGCCATGCCGGATCTGGCTCGTCGGCATTTTTCGGGCCTTCTGTCGGCAAGTCCTCGCAACGAATCCGGCCTGGTTGCCATCCTGAAGCGGTTTTTCAATGCGCCCATAACCATTGAAAGCTTCGTTGGTAGCTGGCTTCATCTGGAACCCCATGATCGCGGACGTCTGGGCGCTGTGGCCCTTGGACAAGGCGCCAACCTTGGCGAGAAAGTCTGGTCCCGAGAAGCCAAATTCCGCATTCGGATCGGTCCGCTATCTCTTGCAGACTATGAGCGTCTGCTCCCGGGGGGCCGAAGCATCAAGCGCCTTGGCGCCATCGTCCGCACTTATGCAGGAGACACTCTGGAGTGGGACGTCAATCTCATCCTCAAAAAGGAAGAGGTGCCACCAACCATTCTTGGCGCGAACAGTGCTCTGGGACAGACAAGCTGGATTGGCACTCGGGATGATGAGGATGCCGACGATCTACATATTACGGCTCCGACGCATCACGCGCTGTGAGCACGACTTTACAGGGAAGAATCCATGTCAGAAATCAGCCGAGTGGCCCTATTTGGCAAGTTAAACCAATTGGGGTTTCAAACCATCGAAAGCGCCACGGTTTTTTGTAAGATGCGCGGCAACCCCTATGTCGAGCTCGTTCACTGGATCCACCAGATCCTGCAATTGCAAGATAGCGATTTCCATCACCTGATCAAACACTATGACCTTGATGCATCGCGTCTTGCTTCCGATGTCGTGCGGAATCTGGATAGTCTGCCGAGAGGTGCGACGGCGATTTCCGACCTCTCACCTCATCTGGAAGAAGCCGTCGAGCGCGCGTGGGTCTATGCTTCCCTACTGTTTGGAGAATCTCAGGTGCGCACCGGCTATCTGCTATTCGGGATTCTGAAGACATCCAGTCTCAAACGTCTCATCGAGACGATCTCCCCACAATTCGCCAAAATCGATGCGGATCACTTCAGCAAAAATTATCAAGACCTTCTGGCAGGATCTCCCGAAGAGAAGCTATCCGCAAATGACAAAAGCGTTGCACTATCAGGTGATCCCGGCGAGGCATCCAATGCCGTCCCAGCCCAACTTGGTGGCGGCAATGCCCTCTCCCAATTCTGTAGCGATTTGACCGAGAAAGCGCGCCAAGGCGAAATCGATCCGATCGTCGGGCGGGATGAAGAAATCCGGCAGGTTATCGACGTGCTGATGCGTCGGAGGCAGAACAACCCAATTCTGACCGGCGAAGCGGGCGTCGGCAAAACGGCGGTTGTCGAGGGATTTGCCCTGCGCATTGCGCGCGGTGATGTGCCCGCCTCTCTTCGTGATGCACGCGTGCTCTCGCTTGATGTCGGGCTTCTTCAGGCAGGCGCATCCATGAAGGGGGAGTTTGAAAATCGCCTCAAAAGCGTGATTGAAGAGGTTCAGGCCAGCCCCAAACCGATCATCATGTTCGTTGATGAAACACATACGCTTGTTGGCGCGGGAGGCGCGGCAGGAACGGGCGATGCAGCCAATTTGCTCAAGCCTGCTCTGGCGCGCGGCACCTTGCGAACGATAGGCGCCACCACATGGGCGGAATATAAGAAGCATATCGAGAAAGACCCAGCTTTAACCCGCCGCTTTCAGGTGGTGCAGGTTGATGAGCCGAATGAGGCGCGCGCCGTTCTCATGATGCGTTGTACGGCAGCGATGTTGGAGAAACATCATCAGGTGCAAATTCTGGACGAAGCCCTGGAAGCAGCCGTTAAATTGTCCGCTCGCTATATCCCGGCAAGGCAGTTGCCTGACAAATCCGTCAGTGTGCTCGATACGGCTTGTGCCCGTGTAGCCATCAGTCTTCATGCCGTGCCCGCACCCGTTGATAATTGCCAACGGTACATCGAAGCCCTCCAGACCGAGTTGGACATCATTGGCCGCGACGAGGCTGCCGGTTTGCCCGTTGACGAAAGGCGACAGCGTACAACCAAAATCTTGGAGGAAGAAACGGAACGCCTTCAAACCCTGACGGAGCGTTGGGACGCTGAAAAAGCGCTCGTTGAAGAAATCCTCGCGTTGCGGGCAAAATTAAGGACATCCGGCCTGCCTGTCGACACCATCGACGACGCACAAGACGAGACGGAGCCCTCTGTAGACGATGCTGCAACGCGTGAGGAAACACGCGCATTGCTGCTGGAAAAACAAATTGCGCTCTCAGAATTGCAGGGAGAGGCTCCCCTCATCCTGCCTATCGTTGATGCACAGGCCGTGGGGTCCGTGGTTGCCGACTGGACCGGAATACCGGTCGGGCGGATGGTGAAGGATGAAATCCGCACGGTTCTTGATCTTGCAACACATCTATCCAAACGGGTGATCGGTCAGGACCATGCCATGGAGATGATTACATCCCGTGTCAAAGCCTCCAGAGCCGGTCTTGACAATCCCTCAAAACCGATCGGTGTCTTCATGCTGGCGGGAACCTCCGGCGTTGGTAAAACCGAAACAGCGCTGGCACTGGCCGACGTGCTTTATGGCGGAGAGCAGAATGTCATCACCATCAACATGTCAGAATTTCAGGAAGCCCACACTGTCTCAAGCCTAAAAGGTGCGCCTCCGGGCTATGTCGGCTATGGCGAAGGTGGCGTACTAACAGAAGCCGTGCGTCGCAAGCCTTACTCTGTCATTTTGCTGGACGAGGTCGAAAAGGCCCATCCGGACGTCCACGAAATCTTCTTTCAAGTCTTCGACAAAGGCTTCATGGAAGATGGTGAAGGCCGGATGATCGATTTCAGAAACACGCTCATCTTGCTCACGTCCAATGTCGGTTCCGAAGTGATCATGGATCTTTGCGCCGATCCTGAGTTGATGCCAGACCCTGATGGCATGAGCAAGGCCTTGCGCGATCCTCTTCTCAAGGTATTCCCACCAGCCCTTCTGGGACGCATGGTCACCATTCCCTACTACCCGCTTAGCCCCGAGATGATTGGCAAGATCACCGACCTTCAACTGGAACGCATTCGCAAGCGGGTGCAGGACACCTATGGGGTACCGTTCACTTATTCCGACGCTGTGATCGAGACGATTGTTTCGCGCTGTCAGGAGCTGGAAAGCGGAGGCCGCATGATTGATGCCATCATCACCAACACGATGCTCCCTGCTATCTCGACAGAGTTTCTGACACGCCAACTTGAGGGCGAGCAAATCGAGCGCATTGCCATTGATTTGGCTGATGGCGACTTCTCCTACGCATTCGACTGAGTTTTCAGAATCTTGAAATAAAAGGATTTTACCGATGGCCACCACTACCAAACACAAGTTTTATATTGTCGATCTCGTGCGCAATAAGCCCAAGAGCGAGTTCATCGAAGTACCTGCCTTCCGCGTTGATATCGAGTTCGAGGTGACGACGAAAGGCAAGACCCCTGCTCCTGAATCCCTGCTAAAGCGTCTGGAGGAAGACGCCCGCGAGGTGCTGGAAGGCAAGGAAGCAAAGATCAAGAAGCTTGCCTTCGACGCAGCTGAAGAAATCGATGGCCTGATGAAGGTGCGCCCTGTCACGCAGGATACCGCCCGGAAGGTCCAGATAATAACGGCAATCACCAACAAGGCGATCCGCGCGCTGATGGCTTCGGCCGAAGCGGAAGCCAAGAAGGTAGCGCAAGACCGCCTGAAGAAAGAAGCCCGCAACGATTCCAACCTTACTGAAGCAAGGGTCAAGACCGTAGTAAAATGGGGAAAATCCCTCCTAAAGATTTCCACCAGTGTTGGCAGACTGGTCGCAACTTCCGGAGCCGATGTCTCGGCTTATATCGCGATCGCCAAAGCACTGAAGGTCCTGTATGCCGATTTCAAAGAGCAAATGCGCGACGAGGAGAAACTGAGGAAGGTCCTCGACTCCGCCCTGACCGATTTTGCCAAACACAAGGGCGAATTGACCAAAAAGAAACAAGAGGCTGACAAAAAGCTGGCCAGCTTTGCCAGCAAGGCCGAGAAAGCTAGGAAGGACTACCGCAACAATGTAACGAAAACCCGGCATTCAACAGACAATCTGTCCAAAGCCGCAGGTAAAATCCAGGCCAAGATGAAGGCTGCCGCAACGATCAAAGAAGGGGTCAAGATTGGAGCGGAATGCATGAAGCTCAAGGGGCAGGTGCGCGTTCTGGCAACGCGTCTCGACAAGCAGGAAACCTTTCTGGACTATATCGAGGACGCGCTGAAGGATTTGGGCGCCAAGGTTGACGACAAAACACTATTGGAGCGGATTAAGGCTCTCGACCGGAAGACCATTCAGACCGAGGCCAAGAATGTCAAAGGCATTCTGAAGTCGATCACGTCAGCGGTTGAGGAATTTGCCACTTGATGGTTTTTGCTGCCCCGCTTGGGGCATCTCCCCGTAATTTTTTTCATTATGGCGCAAACCTTAAGGGGCCTCCCCTGCACTAACAAGGCAACAGGGCGTGCTCGGCAGACAAGCCGGTACGCCATCAGCCAAGTTAGGGACGGTTCAATGTCAAAAAGCGGACAGAAGTTCGTCGCGCGCAACAGGGCGCCTCGGGTACAGATCGAATATGACGTGGAGCTCTATGGAGCCGAGAAGAAAGTCCAGCTTCCGTTTGTCATGGGAGTCATGTCAGATCTTTCCGGAAAATCCGATGCTTCCCTCCCAAGCGTTGCTGATCGAAAATTTCTGGAAATTGATATCGATAATTTCGATGAGCGCATGAAAGCGCTTCGCCCGAGAGCGGCCTTCTCGGTGCCAAACACCCTGACTGGTGACGGCAATCTGAACATCGATCTTTCGTTCGAAAGCATGGAGGATTTTTCTCCGGCCGCAATCGCAAAAAAGGTATCTCCCCTGAACAAGCTGCTTGAAGCAAGAACCCGGCTTTCTCATCTCGCCACTTATATGGACGGCAAGACGGGAGCTGAAGATCTTATTGCCAAGCTGATAGCCGATCCTCAGGCGCTCACCGCTATTCTCGCGTCAGCGGGAGATTCTTCCGCCACGCCTCAAAACCATGCAGAAGCCATTGAAAGTTTGAGGCAAGCGGCATCCAATACAGAAATGGCGGCAGAAGAAGATACAACTGGGGCCGCCCTTAATAGCCTGCGCGATATCCCTAGCCGCGACCTTCAGGAAAAGCCAGACGAGAGACACGCGGCGTTTGAAAGCCTGCTATCCTCATCGGCCGCCCCATCCATGGAAGAAGAAGACCCGACCGAGGCTGTGTTCGATGCGTTGCGGTCACATCAGACCGAGCCAGAAGTAGATGACGACGAAAGGGACATCGCCTTCAACAGTCTTCTGGCAGGGCGCGACGAAGGCGAGAGCGGAGAACAGCAAGATCTTGGCCTGATTTCCGATGGAGAACAGGATCTTGATTTATTGCTTGCTGACGAAGACGCGCCTGACGCCGACGATACAAAGGCAAGCTTTTCTGATCTGGAAGCAGATGGTGATACAACGATAGAAAGCCCCTCATTCGACTTGGATGAGGCCGGCTCTCAGGACAGTGAGTTGCCTCTCGATGGGCTGTTTGAAGAGCAAGACGCAGAGGACGATGATCAGCCTGACGAGCTGGAAGCGCTCCTACTAGATCGTGATGATGATGAAGAGGAAGAGAGCGAAGACGAACCAACGATCACGGAGCCTTTTGGCATTCTTTCCCTTGACCAACCCCAAGATATTGACGCATCGCGGCCCAAATTCCGCATAGCGCTTTTGGGCGATTTTACAGGGCGTGCCAACCGTGGGGATCTGGCAACGGGCGATGATCTCGCCAATCGCAAGCCGATCAAACTCGATGTCGACAATCTAGACACCATCATAGCCAGATTTGCGACTACCTTGCTTCTGCCTTTGGGCAAGGATGGTGCTGGCATCGAAGTCAAGTTAAACAGTCTTGATGACCTTCATCCCGATGAACTCTATGAAAATGTGTCAATTTTCGAAGAGCTGTCTTCCCTCCGCCAAAGCGTCGCCGCTGGCACCGCCTCGTCTCTTTCCAAACTGAGAGACCTCACTGTCGAACCAATCGATATCGAACATTTGCCACGAACCAGAGCCAAGGGCAGTTCCGTGCCGGCCAACCGAAAACTCGGCGATTTCCAGCGTTTGATCGGTGATGAAGAAGGCATCACAGTCACAGCAACACCAGCAGAAGACCTTATCAATCGAGTGGTTGCCCCTTATGTGAAGGCAGCCGCGGACCCCGATCAACAAAGCTATCTTGCGGCCATCGACAACGCCTTGTCAGGTGTCATGAGAGCCATTTTGCATCATCCGGATTTTCAGGCCGTCGAGTCAACCTGGCGTTCGCTTGACTTGCTTGCCAGACGGGTCGAGACCGACGCTTCGCTCGAGATTGTTCTCTATGATGTCTCAGCCGAAGAATGGGCTGCGGATCTGTCCGCTCAGGATGAGTTGTCTGAAAGTGGTCTCTTCCGGATGCTGGCCGAAGAGCCGCGCCTTGATGAGGCTCAAGGCCCCCTGTCTGCTATTTTCGGGCTGTACAGCTTGGAGGAAACCCCACCCCACGCGGAGCTTCTCGCCCGTATGGCAAAGATTTCTGCATGGATGAAAGCGCCGTTTGTTTCGGCCATCTCTCCGAAGTTTCTTGAAATATCTAAAGAGGATCGTCATCCGGCAACAGCCAAATCATGGGACGCCATGCGCGCGCTACCGGAAGCGGCCTATGTCGGCCTTGCCTCGCCGCGCTTTTTATTGCGGTTGCCATATGGACGCAAAACCGAACCGGTAGACCCTTTCGATTTTGAAGAATTCACCCTTCGCAGTGGTTTGAAAGGCATGCTCTGGGCCAATCCCGTCATTCTATCAGCAATCCTGATGGCAAAAACCGTGAGCAGCATGGGCAAATCGATGGAGTTGGGCAAGATCATGTCTCTGGATGACATGCCAGTCCACACCATGAATGATCAGTTTGGCGACCAGATCGCCTTGCCCTGCACCGAGCGCCTTCTGAACACGCGTACAATGGCCGATGTCGTGACACGCGGCTTCATCCCGCTGCTGTCCGTCAAGGGGCGCAACGAAGTGCGGCAAGGCTCCTTTCAGGCATTGAGCGGCTCGATGCTCGCAGGCCCTTGGGCTTCCATCACGACGCCTGCCAATGCAACAGGTGATACGACCCTCAGTTTTTCGGCCGCGCTATCGAAATCCGATGAAGACACCGAAATTGAAAATGAAGATTTGGCGTCAGAAATCTCAGGCACTGGCGACGATGATCTCGGACTAGACCTCGATCTGACCGCTGACGATAGCGATAGTGACGCGCTTACCGACGATGACGCTGACAGCAACGGTGATGTGGATCTGGATAGCCTGTTGGCTGAGTTCGATGATGAAACAGATGACACGCCGTCTTCGGACGACGACGAAGACGAAGACGATCTCGATGCCGAGCTGGCAGCACTTCTGGAGGGGCTATGATGCTTGATGGAGATAACACCACCCCGGACGAGACCGTCAGCGAAAATGGAACCGCCGCCTCCATCCTCATAGCGCAGCTTGATGAGGGCTATTGGCTTATCGAGGGTGACCAGCATCTCGCTGCATTGCTATCAGCGGAAGAGCCTTACCCAACGCCTGTTTATTGTGTCCGGTTTGCAAGCAAGTTCGAGATGGCCTCCCTGCCCTCAGGCGGCATAGACACTGCCGATCTGTGGGCCATTCACACCGGCATTATCGATCGCCTGAAGCGCGAGAACCAACTCGTCCTTGTCGACTATTCGCAAAGCGCATGACCCTTCTTTCAAACGGTGAAAGGTAAAATAATGGCAAGTCAATCTATTCTGGAAGGCCGTCAGGTCCGCCTTGAATTGCCCAATAACCTGAAGGGTTTTTTGATGCGCGCCCAGATCGATGAAGGACTGAGCCGGATAACCGAGACGACAATCGAGTTCATGTCTCCAGATATCGATCTGGACCTGCAAAAGGTTGTTGGAGAGCGGATGCGCCTTGAAGTCGATGCCCCGAAAAACAAGATCCGCTATTTTCAGGGCCACTGTGTCGCCGCGGAATATCTTGGCTCCCACGCTGGCCGAGGGTATTTTCGAGCCGAGGTGCGCCCGTGGCTATGGTTCCTGACACGCACGACAGACTGCCGTGTCTTTCAGGACAAGTCCGTGATTGATGTCATCAAGGAGATCTTCAATCAGCACGGTTTCTCTGATTTCAAGGATTCAACCAAGCAGAGTTACAAACCGCGCGACTATTGCGTTCAATATCAGGAAACGGACTTTGCCTTCGTCTCGCGCCTTATGGAAGAGGAAGGCATCTATTATTACATCACGCACGAAAAGTCGAAAGAGACCCTCGTTCTGGCCGACGATGCAAGCACGCATAAAGCAGTTGAGGACAATGCAGAGATAGAGTTCTATTTTCGTGAACCACACTATCGTCGCGCCGATGACCATATCTTTGAGTGGCGCGGTGGAGAGAGCATCCAGTCCGGCAAGGTTACGCTACAAGACTATGATTTCGAGAAACCGAAATCAGACCTTAGAACGGTAAAAGCTCTGCCGCGCGGCAAGCACTCATATAAATCTTACGAAGTCTATCAATATCCGGGACGCCACAGAGAACTTCGTCTTGGCGAGCATCATGCCCGTGTCAAGATTGAAGGCATCGCGGCTCAGGCGCAACGGGCCATGGGCGTGTGCAATGTGCAACAGATGATGGCTGGAGGGAAATTCAAGCTCAAAAAGCATCCTCGCAAGGCCGAAAATGCGGAATATCTCGTTCTTTCCGCCTGCCACCAACTACAGATCGACGCCGATATCGATGACAGGGAAATCATTGATGCGATACTGGGCCCGACCCTCACCTTCGATCATACGAACACCATCGATATCTACAGATGTTCCTTTGAAGTTCAGCCTATCAGCGTCGCTTTTCGCGCGCCCCAGATCACGCCTCGCCCGCCTCATCCGGGCATCCAGACTGCGGTCGTAGTCGGCAAGAAGGGCGAAGAAATCTGGACCGATGAATATGGCCGGATCAAGGTTCAGTTCCATTGGGATCGCGAGGGCAAGAGAGACGACAAATCCTCCTGCTGGATTCGAACCACGGTTCCATGGAGCGGCAAGGGCTGGGGCATGGTGGGCGTGCCGCGTATGGGACAGGAAGTGGTTGTTCAGTTCGAGGATGGCGATCCGGATCGCCCGATCGTAACAGGCATGGTCTATAATGGCGACACCAAGCTGCCCTACAAACTACCAGCCAATCAGACACAAAGCGGATTGAAGACAAACTCCTCCAAGGGCGGTGGCGGCTTCAATGAGCTGGTGTTTGAAGACAAGAAAAACGCGGAGTTTGTCCGTTTCCAGTCCGAGCGCGACTATAAGCAGATCATCAAGAACAATGCCGAGGTGACCATAGGGCTCGAACACAAGAAGGGCGGCACCTTCACCCAGACGATCCATGGCACAAAAACCGAGACCATCCGCGAGGGAGATCACAGCTTCACTGTGACCAAGGGCAAGGAAGATATCTCGGTTGCCCAGACGCGTAAGACCGGCATCGGCGGGGAAGATCATTTGCGTGTCGACAAGGATCAATCCGTCCACATTCTTGGCGCCAAATCCGACGATATTGCCGACAACTACGATATCGACGTGGGCGATGCGCTGACGATCACGGCCAAATCCCGGATCACGCTCAAATGCGGTGGCTCAACCATCGAGATGACCCCGACGAAGGTCACCATTTCTACCACCCAGATCGAATTCAAGGCAAAGGCCACTGCCAAATTCACCGCCGGAGCCCAGTTGAAGATGGAAGGCAAAGGCCAAGCCTCCCTCAAGGGCGGCGGTATGTTGAAGCTCGAAGGCGGAGGCATGACGCAGGTGAAATCTTCCGGAATGCTGCTCGTCAAAGGCGCTTTGACGATGATCAATTAGCAGGAGGCAACATGACGATCAGCACACGATTTTCAGATTTGAAAAAACTGCCAGAAATTCCTGCTGCAAAGGCGCTGGCAACTGGAAACGTCGTTTTGCAAACATCGCTTGAGGCCCACGCGAGTGCCTCCATACCCGAAGTTCTCACCGAATTGGAAGCAAAGGGCGCCCTTGTCGATATGCTGCAACTGTTGGCCCACGCATTGCCCGCCAGAGAGGCAACATGGTGGTCGTGCCTTGCGGCGCGGGAAACCCTCGCTTCGGACGCCCTTGTTCCTGCCTCGGTTCAGGCGGCCGAGGCATGGGTGCGTCAACCCGGCGTAGCAACCAGAACCCAAGCCCGTGCAGCCCTCGATCGGGCGGGCAACGAAGACAATACAGCCTTTTGCGCAATGGCGGCGAGTTTTGCAGCAGGCACTCTGGGCCCTGGCCATTTGAATGACTATGACGCACCACCGGGGGCCGTCGGTTTTGCCGTATTCGGAATGGTGCTGGACGCACTCTTTCATGACGAGGATCAGGTGGAAACCAATGGTCCATTGCTCTTGGAACGCGCACTCAATATTGCGCGCGGCGGCAACGGCAATGTTGCTGAGCCTGCGCCAATTCCATCCGAGAAGGAGACCAGATCATGACACTCCCTGCCGCCCGCATCGGAGACAATCACGTTTGCCCTATGGTGACTGGCATCATTCCTCATATCGGAGGCCCCATCGTCGTTCCCTGCCCGACGGTGCTCATAGGCAAAATGCCTGCCGCAACAGCAACCTCCATGGCGGTCTGTGTCGGTCCGCCTGACATGGTGGCCAAAGGCTCCACCAAAGTGCTGACAGGCAAGAAGCCGCAGGCGCGATTGGGGGACACATGCGCCCATGGAGGCGTCATCGTCATGGGCTGCCCAACCGTTTTGGTAGGAGGATAGCGGCATGGGTTTGACCCTCAAATTGATGAATTCAGGCGCGATGCCGGGCGACAAAGCCATGGTTGATATGGTGGATGGCACCGTAACGATCGGACGCGGTGAAGACAATGATCTTTCCCTGCCTGATCCGGAACGCGCCCTGTCCAAACGCCATTGTGTGGTCGAAGAAAGGAATGGTGACTATCTCATCGTCGACATCAGCACCAACGGCACATATCTCAACTATGGCTCAGAGCGAATAGGCGATATCCCGACACCACTCAACAATGGCGATGTCATCCAGTTGGGGGCCTATGAACTGGTCGTCACGATCGGTAAGAACCAGCCCGATGCCAATGACGCCATGCCGATGCCTCCAGCCGATGCCAGCGAGATCATTCCGCAAGCAGCAAGAAGCGGGCGGGCTCCTTCGGATATTCAGGATTCCCTTGATGATATTGACGCTCCGTGGGACGACATCATCAGCGCCCCTATCGCCACCGAACAATCCCAGCCAGAAAATGCGCCGGTTTGGAAGCGGCAAGCCATTCCAGATGATCCCTTCTCCGGCGATCCGATTTCAGAGCCACTCGACCCTTTTGAAGACATCTCGGTCTCTGATGATCCATTTGCCCAAGCCCCTGCACCGGAAGACTTTTCATTCGACGCCCCCCCCTTGCTACCGATAGATGCAGGAGAAAGCCTCAAGGATCACTCCCCCTCTTCACAGGATCACTTCACGCGCCCGGCCGTGCAAGCCCCGATTATCCCGGACGATTGGGATGAGATGTTTGCTCCGAAGACGGAGCCATCCCCTTCCATGGCAGAGCACGATACCCCTGCCGCGCCGATGCCAGACGCCCCGCCGGTACAGGTCTCACAGCCAACAGCTGAGGCACCAAGACAACCGAAGCGCCCACAAGGTGACACCGGCGATGCGGCTCGCGCTTTTCTCGGAGGAGCTGGCATGAAGCATCTCGATATCCCTCCGCACGAAATGGAACAAACCATGGCGCGCATGGGACGTGTCTTTGCAGCAATGGTGAGTGGCATGCGCGAAATCCTGATGACACGGGCCTCGATCAAGAGCGAATTGCGCATGGAGCGCACTATGGTCAACCAGGGAGGCAACAATCCTCTTAAATTCTCAATCAGTGCCGAGCAAGCCGTAGAAGCCATGATCCGGCCAACCGTGCACGGCTATCAGGATGCGGAAACGGCAACCACAGAAGCGCTGAATGATATCAAGGCCCACGAAGTGGCGATGATGTCCGGCATGGACGCCGCTCTCAAAGATTTGCTGTTTCGCCTTGGCCCCGATCAGCTCTCCCAGAGGATCGAATCCGGCTCGACCCTTGGCGGTCTCCTTGGCGGCAGAAAAGCCAAATATTGGGAAGCCTACGAAAAAATGTACGCCCAGATAGCCCGCGAAACCGAAGATGACTTCCAGTCTGCATTCGGGAGGGAATTTGCACGGGCCTATGAAGAACAGCTGAAAAAACTCTGAAAGGATAAACCATGCGTACCAGACTTATGTTACTCGCAGCCGCCCTTTTGTTTGCCTTGGCTGGCTGCAACGGCCCCTCGGCCACCACGGTCAATATCTCGGCAGCAGGGAGTGCCAACATGAACGGCGGCGCACCTGTAAAACTCAAGGTCTTTTACCTCAAGTCAGCTGGCAATTTTGCATCGGCAGACTTTTTTGCCCTGTTCAACAAGGGCAGCGAAACGCTTGGAGATAATCTCCTTGGCACGGACGACATCCAGATGGTGCCGGGAAGAACTGCCAACAAAAGCCGCAGCCTTGCAACCGAACCGACAGCAGTGGGGATCGTGGCCGCCTTTCGCGATATTGGCGGCGCAAAATTCTTGGCAGTGCGCCGGATCTCCCCCGGTCAGGAGAACAACCTCAAGGTCATCGTCTCCGGAAACAGCGTTTCGATCCGATAGACAAGTCGTCACCCAAAAAGCTTAAAGCCCGCTCAAGCAGAAAAGCCGAGCGGGTTTATTTTTACCAAAAAAGGGCAATTTCAGATCAGATCCAATGAACCCTGTCGATGCTCTCCGGCACTTACAGTCAGCTTATGTCTTTGCAGGCAGAAGGGCTGAAACTGAATTGCCAGAGGAGAAGAGTACGCGTGTCCTGGGAAAACAAGGTTGTATGGCAGGAAGGACTTTTCCTCCAACCGCATCACTTCCAGCAGCATGATCGCTATGTCGAGGCGCTGGTCGACGGGGTAACATCAGCCGTCTCCCCCTATGTCTGGGGCTTGCGCGAACTGACGCTGGATGAAGATCTCCTCAAACTGGGCAAGATCGCGGTGAAGAGCTGCACCGGCCTGACCCCGGACGGGGTTACCTTCAAGATTCCCCAAACAGAAGACCATCCGCCTGCTCTGGACGTGCCGACCACAGTCAAGAATTCCATTGTCTATCTGGCTGTGCCTATTCGGCGCCATGGTGCCGTCGAGGTCGACATGAGCGACGCGCCCCAATCGGCATCTCGCTACCGTCCAGAAGAAATAGAGATTACCGATAGCATGGGCCGCGATGGTCGAGCCGTGCAAATGGCGATTTGCAAGTTGCGTCTGCAATTTGCTCTGGACCTTGATGAACTGACAGACCAGATCGTTATTCCCGTAGCACGCATCATAGAGGTACGGCAGGACAAGGAAATCATTCTGGACAACGCCTTCATCCCCACTTGCACAGACATACGGGCGGCACGTCCGTTGCATGGCTTTCTGCATGAACTGGAGGGCCTTCTGAGCCATCGCGCAGAGGCGTTGGCCGGACGGTTGAATCAGGACGGCAGTGCCAAAGGCGTCTCTGAAATCTCCGATTTCCTCCTGCTCATTTCCATCAATAGGGCCTTGCCATCCATCCGGCACCTTTTGTCGATTGAGAATATCCATCCGCATATTGTTTATCAGACGCTGGCGAGCCTTGCCGGTGAGCTATCAACCTTTATGGCGGCACAAAAGCTTGCGCCTCAGTTTGCCCCCTATCGCCATGATGATCTGACCAACATTTTCCAACCTCTATTCCAGACATTGCGCAGGCATTTGAGCGCTGTCCTTGAGCAAAATGCGGTTTCCATTCCGATCGAAGCAAGAAAATACGGCGTCTCTGTTGCGATGATTTCGGACAAGCGCCTTGTTACCTCCGCCACCTTCATACTCGCCGCCAAAGCCAGCGTACCGCTTGAAAGCATCAGGCGGCACTTCCCGACACAGGCGAAACTGGGCCCGGTGGAAGACATTCGCCAGCTGGTCAACTCGGCTCTGCCCGGTATTGACCTCAGACCGCTTCCTGTTGCGCCTCGTCAGGTGCCCTATCATTCGGGTGTTGTGTATTTCGAGCTCGATAACACGAGCACCTACTGGAAGCAGATCACGACGTCTGGCGGACTTGCTGTGCATGTATCTGGTGAATTCCCCGACCTTGAAATGGAACTCTGGGCCATTCGATAGCCCCCAAGGAGCGCATGATGACGTCCGATGATCCTTTTGCAGAGCCGTTCGATACTGACAAGACCGTGATCCGGCCCAATCCCGGAGGGCGCCGGCAAACGACGGCCAAGCAGCCAACCCCGAAGCCGCAACCGGCACACTCTGCGCCCACCCCATCCGCCGCTCCACCAGTTGGCGCCGGGGGCACCATACCTGTTGTGCCCACCAGCGCGGCGACAACCGGGATGAACCCGCTCAACGCAGCGGCCTCGACACTGTTTTCCCTTGTGGCGCGCATCAGGAACCGGGCCCAGCATTCCGACCCGGCTGCGCTGCGCCAAAGCGTTGTCAATGAAATCCGGACATTCGGAAATACCGCCCAGCAGAATGGTGTCCCTGTCCAGTCAATTCGCGCTGCACGTTATGCCATATGCGCAACGATTGACGATGTCGTGCTCAACACCCCTTGGGGCGGCCAGAGCATTTGGGCGCAACAAAGCATGGTTGGCACCTTCCACAAGGAGACCCATGGCGGCGACCGCTTCTACGAATTGCTCTCCAGTCTAGAAAAAGCGCCCTCTCAGAATCTCGACTTGCTCGAATTCCTCTATATGTGCCTTAGCCTGGGCTTTGAAGGACGCTTGCGCGTGGAGCCGCGCGGCTCGGAAAAGCACCTCTCCATTCGAGACGGACTGGCTCGCCTCATCCGAACGCACAGAGGTGACACGGATCGCGATCTCTCGCCACATTGGCGAGGGGCCAACGTGGCTCACAGGATCCTGTCCAACTGGGTACCGGTATGGAGCACCGGAGCTGTTGTGCTCGCGGGCATGTGCCTTTTGTTCTTCGGTTTTTCTTTTGCATTGAGCCAGGACACAGATCTTCTGCGCGGCAAGATCACGGCGCTCAATGTCAGCGGGCCGGTTGTTCTGGAGCGTCCTGCACCGCCACCACCACCTCCGCCGCCAGCCCCAAAGGAAGTCGAAGCGATCGAAACCGTCTCGGCCTTCCTTGAACCGGAAATCAAGGAAGGGCTCGTTTCCGTCGAAAAGATTGGCAACACACTGGTTGTCCGGCTGGCAGGCAAAGGCATGTTCCCGTCTGCCTCCGATAGCCTTGAGACACGCTTTGAAACCGTTGTTGATCGTGTCGCCGAAGCCCTTGATGACGAAGACGGGAAAATCATTGTCGCCGGTCATTCAGACAATATTCCCATCAGCACGGCGCGCTTTCCCTCCAATCTGGCCTTGTCTTTGGCCAGAGCTAAATCGGTCATGAACCGCATTTCGGAAAAGCTATCCGACAAAGACCGTATCTCTGCGGAAGGGCGTGCCGACAAGGAACCCATCGCGTCAAACGAAACCGCAGAAGGGCGCGCCAAGAACCGTCGCATCGAAGTTATTCTAGTGAAGGCGAGCTGAGCCATGTTCAAGACCATACGCCCCTATCTGTTCAACATTTTCACTATTTTGGCCGTGTTCAGCGTCATTCTGGCCCTTGCTGTCTGGTATCTGGGCCCGCTGCTGGCAATTGGGTCTTTTCGCCCGTTTGATCTGATCAGTTCGCGCCTTATCGCCATAGGCTGCATTCTGGCCGGGCTCATCATTGCCATATTGGCCATTCTTTTGCGCCGCCGCAGTAAAGATCAAGAAATGGCGCATGAGATGACGCGCAGCAGCGTCAATGATGCGTCAAAAGAAGATGAGACCGTAAAAGCAGAGCTCGCCGAACTCCGAGACCGCATGAATGAAGCCCTCGTGTTTCTGCGCAAGTCAAAACTGGGTGGGCGCTTTGGCTCGGTTCCCCTCTACCAGCTTCCCTGGTATGTCATCATCGGACCGCCCGGGGCAGGGAAAACCACCGCGATTGTCAACTCAGGCCTCAACTTTCCGCTGGCCGAGAGCATGGGCAAGAAGGCAATTGGCGGTGTTGGTGGCACGCGTAACTGCGACTGGTGGTTCACCAACGAAGCGGTTTTGCTGGATACCGCTGGTCGCTACACCACTCAGGACAGCAATCAGGATGCCGATGCCAAGGCGTGGACCGGCTTCCTCGACATGCTCAAGAAATACCGCAAGAGGCAGCCGATCAATGGGGCTATCGTCTCCATCAGCCTTTCTGATCTATCCATGCAGGATGAAGAAACCCGTCGTGCTCATGCGCGTGCCATTCGCACGCGTTTACACGAGCTGCGTCAACGGCTTGGGGTCCGTTTCCCGATCTATATCATGTTCACCAAGGCAGACCTGATCGCCGGATTTCAGGAGTTTTTCGACAATCTTGGCTCAGAAGAACGGGCGCAGGTCTGGGGCTTTACCCTGCCCTATGAAGAGGCCACCCCTTCCAGTGATCTTCTGGCCGGCTTCGAGCAGGAATTCGACAGCTTGCTGGCACAGCTTTCTAACAGAAGCCTTGAGCGAATGCAGGCGGAAACAGACTATCAGCGGCGCAGCCTGATCTCCGGTTTTCCAAACCAGATTGCCTCCTTACGCTCGGTAGCCAAGTCCTTCCTTGGCGATATCTTTCAGGAAAGCCGCTACGAACACAACCAGTTCCTGCGCGGGGTCTATTTCTCATCCGGGACGCAGGAAGGCACGCCCATAGACCGTCTCATGATGGGTATGGCGCGCGAATTTGGCATCGGGCGTCAGGCGATTGGGACAGGCAAAGGACAAGGCCGCAGCTATTTCCTCACCCGGCTGTTGACCGGCGTCATTTTCAAGGAATCCGGCCTCGTCTCGAACAATGACAAGGTTGAACGGCGCTATCGCTGGATCAAGGGTGCAGCCATAACGGCCAGCATCATTGCCCTTGGAGCAACCGGTGCAGCCCTCGGCAACAGCTTCTTTGGCAACAAGGCTTTGATCTCCTCAGCAAGCGCTCAGGTGGAGACTTTCAGCAAGATTTCCGACCAAATCCCGCGCAGTCCGATTGCCGACGCGGATATCGCCGCCACAATACCGGCGCTCAACATATTGCGTGACCTGCCGGGCAACCCTGCCGCCAATGACGCCGAGCCACCGATCGACCTCACATTCGGTCTCTATCAGGGCGACGCGATCGGGACAGAGACAGCCCAAACCTATCGGGGTGCCCTGAACACGATGCTTCTTCCCCGCCTGCTCTTCCGGCTGGAAGACCAGATGCAAGCCAACTTGAACAACCAGGATCTGCTGTTTGAGGCTCTCAAGGTTTATCTCATGCTCGGTCTTCAGGGCCCCATGGATGCGCAAACGGTCGAGCAGTGGATGAAGGCAGACTGGGCCGTGGCTTTTTCTGGCGACGAGCAGCTCCAGAATGATTTGCTGGGGCATCTGGATGCAATGATCAATCAACCCATGCAACAGATTGCGCTCAACGGCCCTCTGGTCGATCAGATTCAGGCATTGCTTGCCGAGACCCCTCTGGCCGAGCGCATCTACAAGGGCATTATCAACGCACCAGTTGCCAAACAGCTCGCGCCTTTGCGGATAACTGACGTGGGAGGCCCAGCCGTTTCGCGCGTAATGCTTCGCCCATCTGGCAAACCCTTGAGCTCCGGCGTTGGTGGCGTCTATACGCGCAAAGGGTTTCTGACCTATTTTGTACCGCAGTTGGCGAGTGTTGGAGAGAGAGCAAAATTCGAAAATCTGGTTCTAGGCTCTCGTGCCGAAGAGGTGACACCGCAAGCCCTTAAAACGTTGGGGCGCGATGTCCTTGCCCTGTATGAAAGCGACTATGTCACCCGATATGACCAATTGCTTGGCGATATCGACATCATACCGATGGAAAGCATCGGGCAGGCAACTCAGGTCATCAATATTCTTTCAGGCCCGGCTTCTCCGATCCGCAACATCCTTGAAGCGGTCTCGGCAGAAACCAAGCTCACCAAAGCAACCCAAGGTCAGGTTGCTGCAAACAAGGTCGGTGCCGAGGCTTCGAGCATCGCAAAAGAAACGATCCTAGAGAATCTTGATTCTGACGGTCAGGCCATTTTCAATGCTCTTGGGTCGGCCGCAGCCAATAGCTCGGATGCTGCCTCTGAGCAACTGCCAGGGCAATTTGTCGAACAAAGGTTCGCCGATTTGCACACGCTGGTCGACAGCCCCGAAGGGGTTCCCTCACAACTCGATGAGGTAATCACACGATTTGGTGACATTTTCAACGAGTTGAACCGTCTTTCTCTAGGCCAAAATACGGGCGCAGCCATTGTCGGCAAGAATGGCAATGCAGCAGCAGAATTGCAGGCTGCGACGACGCGCCTGCCGAACCCGTTGCAACGGTGGGCAACGCAGATTGTTGCGGCCTCATCGGGGGCGGCTGTTGGGGGGGCGCGCGCCGATATCAACGCCAAATGGCAGGCACAGGTTCTCCCTTTCTGCACCCGGGCGATCGAGGGGCGCTATCCGTTCAACCGACAAGCCAAGGCGGATGTTGCCTTGCAGGATTTTGGCCGGTTATTTGGTCCAAGCGGTCTCATAGACAAGTTCTTCAATGAGAATCTCGCCCAGTTTGTCGATACCGCTGCCAATCCATGGCGTCTCAAGCGGGTCAATGGTGTTGATATCGGTATCTCGAATTCCGTTATCGCCCAGTTCCAGAAGGCAAATGAAATCCGCGACAGCTTCTTCCTATCCTCCGGCCTGCCAGCCATCACCTTCGATATGACCCCTGTGGCCCTTGATCCCAATGTCGAGCAGGTGACTGTCGAGATTGATGGCCAACCGGTCATCTATGCCCACGGCCCACCCGAGGTCACCCCGATCACCTGGCCGGGACAGAATGGACCACGCCGCAACCGTGTTGCCTTCACCCCATCGCAGGCCGGTCTCAAGAATGACATCCAGCGTGATGGCCCTTGGGGCTGGTTCCGCCTGCTTGATGCAGCAGAGATCAGACGGACCAATGTCACCGACCGGAATAGTGTGATCTTCAACCTTGGAGGCAGGATAGCCATTTTTCAGATCCGCGCGGGCTCGGCGCTGAACCCGTTCACCATCTCAGCTCTCAAGGACTTCTCATGCCCGAGTTCTCTGTGACGACCAAAGCTGCTGTCGGCTGGTATGGCAAAGTCCCTTGCGTTGGTGATTTTGTCCGCTCAGGTCTGTCACCCGGTTTCGTCCAGAGCTGGGACCACTGGCTGCAAGGCCTGATGATCACCGGACGGGAAACTCTGCAGAACCAATGGCAGGCCTGCTACATGAGCGCGCCCATCTGGCGGTTTGCCCTGCCTGCCGGCATATGTGGAAGCCATTCCGTCGCAGGGCTTGTCATGCCGAGTGTGGATCGGGTTGGGCGACAATTCCCGCTCTGCCTTGCCGAGGAAGCCGATGACCCCGCCGGAGACCTCTACAAGCGCCTCTTGCCTGCCATGCCCATGCTGGAGGATGTCGCATTGGCCATGTTGGAAGAGACGGCAAAGTTGGATCTGTTGCAGCAAATTCCTCAACGACTGCCATCAGAAGAGAGTGCCTTTTCTATTCCTGAGCCGAGCCTGCAAAAGAGCCGCTTGCCTTGCCATTTTACGGGCAGTGAAGAAGAAGCCCTTGCGGCAATGGCGCAGCATGACCAGGCAACTCTCTGGATCTCGTCGGTTGACGAAGACAACCGCATTCTTCTGACGCCTCAGATGCCCAGTGGCTCTGAAATGGCGCACGCCATATTCGACCTGAATGCTCCTATATGGAACAAACGAGCCTGACAGGAAAACGATGACAGATACATACTCACCGCCTGAACAGACAACAAGAAAGAGCAGCGCCATAACCCATACCGGCTTGGTAAGAAAGGTCAATGAAGACGCAATTCTTTCTCGCCCGGAGCTGGATCTGTGGGCCATTTCCGATGGAATGGGAGGGCATGTTGCGGGCGACTTTGCCAGTCAGACTGTGGTTCAGTCTCTCCAGTCTCTTGCCGATAATCTCGAGCCGACAGAGGTGATGTGCAAGGCGCGACAAGCGCTTCATCGCGCCCATAGCGAGATCAAAGCCGAGGCCACGCGCCGCTCCATTGGCACGATTGGGGCAACCGCTGTTATTCTAGCCTTGTCAGAGACCAACTTCCTGTGCCTCTGGGTGGGAGACAGCCGTCTTTATCGATATCGTGATGGTGCAATCGAGATTATCAGCTCGGATCACTCGGTCGTGGGCGAGCTTGTCGAGCAAGGCTATTTGACGTGGGAAGAAGCGGAAAACCATCCGCAGTCCAACCAGATCACGCGTGCGGTTGGCGTGAGTGATGTTCTGGAAATCGACAAGCGACGCGGTGAAATCCGGCCCGGCGATCGCTTTCTGCTCTGTTCGGATGGTCTTTCAAAATATGCAAGCGAGGATACCCTGCTTCATTATCTTGATGAAAAGCCGATTGACACTGTGAGCGATGATCTACTGCAATTCGCGCTCGATGCGGGTGCCGCTGACAATGTCTCCATCATCGTTGTCGAGGTTTAACTATGCCCTGTTTCTGCGAATCCTCAGTCACAGAAATGCAAAAGAGCCTCGATATGGGGGTCTTACCGATCCTTCCTCCGCCTCCTCTTTCCATGGCTTTGGGGGCGGCTCTCCCCTCTCTTACGCCAGAGAACCGGCTCGATATGCAAATCGCAGCGGGCTTTGATCCTTCAGTTCTGCCTCCCTTATATTTCGGCGAAAAGCCGATCTTTGGCATGGCATTGAATAGATCTGGCTTGCCGCCCCTCAACCTTGGCAGCATGCCCATGCTCCTGCTGGCGCAGACCCTCTCGATGCTATCAGACACTTTTACGCTGGATGATCTGCCTACGCTGGAAATGGAAATGGCCGAGGCTGCCCAGAGCATAGAAAGCAATGTCTGGCCGCAGTTGGGTCGACTGACCTCTTTCAGAATGGAACCGCTCCTCAATTTCGCGAACATCGCGCAGCTGACGCTCGATCTCCAATCCATGGGCATTGATCCATTCGCCGTGGACTCATTCCCGTCTTACCCGCAGGCGTCCTTTCCGCATTTCGACTTTGCTCTGACCGCACCGCAAGTATCCATGGCGCGGATTGTTGCGGGCATACCCAACATCATGTCGCTGGATAAAACACTGAGCCTGCCGCCTCTGAGTGAACCGGGCAGCCTTGAGTTGATGTATGGCTATATGTCAAACCTTGCAGCGGTGACCCCGCCCAATCTGGCGATCCAGTTCCCGGAGCTGCAAAAGCTCGCATTGGTCATCCAGTCTCTGGATACCATCGAGGAAGCCTTTGGCCCGGAGGCATTCGGGCCATGGATGTTGGATCGGATCGAGACCATGCTGGCGGTTTGGAACGGCTTCTCCATGCCGCTGCCGCCGCTAGAGCCTTTGGCGCTCAACGCAAAACTCGATAGCTTACCTCCACTGGAAGCCATTGAATTGGGACAGGAAGCAGCTCAGGAGGCCGCCATGGCCATGGTGACCCTTGACTCCAGTTTCTCTCCGCCGGAGTTGGCAATAACCCCGTTTCTCAATCTGACACAGGCACTCAGCGGATCTTTTCAGAAAGTGCTGGAGATAGCCCCTTTCGACATGTGCAGTCACTGCCCCTTCGCATAAGCTCGTCAATGATCTTGCTTATTGGACAGAACGCTCCTGCGCCAAGGGCTCGCTAGATTTCGCCCAACCGCCGCCACTGTTGCAGCTTTTCACGGCTGACTTCAAAATGCATGGAATCCTCGCGGCCGAAGCCAGCCCCCCAAATCCAACCTTCTTTCTTGAAGAAATCAGCCAGCAGAATGAGACCGAGCTGGGTTTTGCCATCCGCCAAACTGTCGAGCACTCCATCAATATTTATATCCAGAGCCAACCCATAAGCATGCGCGGAGGCCGAAGTGGTGGATCCTCTAATACGCCGCACACATAGGGATCCGGCGCTCTTGACGCGCGCATAGAGCTCTGGCTCAAAAACCTGGACATTGGCGAAAACCTGACGAAGTGAAATGAGAGCTGGTTCCAGCATGCGCACCGTGATCGGGCCGACATCCTCTGTTTTGAGCAGCTTCGCCAATTTGGGATTGGTCATCTGTTGGCAATCATCGGTCAAGTTTTCGCGCGGAAGCCCAAGCAGGTTTGACAGAAAGGATGGCGAAGCGACAGTCAGCCCATTGTTGGCGTTGCGCCGATCTGCAATCAGCACGACTTGAGCGAAAGAATCCTTGAGGCTATCCGATGCTGGCGCAATGCCCTCGCTTTCTGGAGCAGCGTCTCTTGCGCTGCCCAGAAGACCAAGCGAAAGACGCGCATCAAGCCCATCAATCCGGGTTTGCAATTCGCTGACATGATTGCGCAGAGCCTCGATCTCTGCCCTTAGTGCGGTATCATCGCGAGGCGTGACCGGTGCGGGCTGCGGCGATTGAAAATATTTTTGCCCATAATGCCAAGTGAGAGGCGTAATGGCGATGGCGACAGCAATCAGCAAAGCGGAAAGGATACGGATCATGAGGCCAGCCCCTCGCCAGCAAAGGCCGCCCTGCAGAGCAGCATTGCAGCATGGTCTAAATGATTGGTATCAATTGCCTTATTCATGAGAGCCTCTCTCTATTTCCGACAGTCCTGCGACTGCAGGCATTTACGAGTGAGTTCTCATTGGGTGACTTATGGTTCACCCTAACAAGATCAAATGCATGAGAATTGGCAGTCTATTCTGATTGACTGAAGAGACGAACAAGACGCTCTCGCATGCTGTCCATAGGCAACACGGGCGCAGCCTTTGCCGGCGTCATGCCTCGCGAGAAGCCTTCGCCCTCAAACCTGCCCACCAGCGTCTGATCCCGACTGATGATATGGACCGGCACGGCACGAGAGGCCTTTTCGCCGGTTATCAGTGGAGCCGGTTGATGGTCACCCAGAATGATGAATATGGCATCGTCACCAAAGCGGGAAACATAGTCTCCAAGCGTCTGGATTGAATAGTCTATCGTGCGGATATAGTGATCGCGGATGTTATCCCGGTCCGCCCAGACAACCTTTGGGGACTGATCGCTTGTGGCCTGCTCGTTGAAGACGGTACCATTGCCGACAGACTTCCAGTCAATCAGCCTTGCAACCGGCGTCCAGGGGGCATGGCTGGATACAAGCGCTATCTCTGCCATCACAGGATTCCCCTCTTTTCGAGCGGGCTGCCGAACCAGACGCTCAAAGGCTGCCAAGCTATACTGGTCTGGCATCGTGATCCAGTTGAACGGTTTGCCCTTATAGCCAAGATCCTTGGCGGCGAACACCTGATCATAGCCAAAATAATCAGCTTCAGGCCAATCCATTGTTATGGCGGGCATGATGGCCGCCGTTTGCCACCCTGCCTTTTGAAAAAGCCGGTTGAGGCTCTTGCGCTGACTGATCATAAGCCGGTCATACCTCGCCTGATTATCCACCCAAAGACCCGAGAGAAAAGTGCCATGTGCCAGCCAGCTCACCCCACCCACAGTTGGAGATTTGAGCCATCCGCTGGCAGACGCAAACCCGGCCTCATCCAACCGACGTTCCACTTTTTCGAGCCTTGGACCGATCAGAGGGCTATAAAGAGGGTCTTCAATGACGCTACGTCCATAGGATTCAACGAACACCAGAATGACATCTCGCCCCTTGATCCCCGCAAAGAGGTTGTTTTTTGAGGCGACCCCATCGAAACTTGTGATCTCGCGCTCAAAAGTCTGCATGTCGAGAATGGACTGCCTGACCAATACCAGCCTTTTACCCAGATAAGGCAGAGCCTGAAGGTCAGACCGCGCGAAGGGAAAGGGCCCAACAAAAAGAAGCCCTGCTCCTACCGCAAGAAGACCCAAACTTAGCCGCACATAGGCTCTCTTCGCTACCAATTCAGCGTTGATCAGGCGGTTTTCTGCCTTAAGGAACACCACAAAAAGAGCCAGATAGATGATACCCAAGCTCACCAATATTAGTCCGCCTTGGCCCTTGCCGATGGTACCGGAAAGAAGATTCCACCCATCTTTCAGCATTTTCAGATCCAGATACGGATTGAATTGCCTTTGAAAGGCAGACTGAACACCGATGTCAGCGGCTTTGAGAAAGAGCAGCAGAAACAATGTCAAAGCGATAGCGAAGGCGCTGGCAGCCGCCAGTTTTCTCGGCAAAAGGCAAAGAACAAGGATGATGAGCGGCATCTCAAGCGGCAGACGCAAGAAACTATTCCAATAAAAAGCACCGCGATGATCTGGCAGCGAGAGAACCACAAAGCTGATTATGAGCACTAACAGGAAAGGCAAAAGCCGCATAAGGAGGCTACGCCTTCCTGATTTGGCCCTTTTTGCACCAAGGCTTGCTCCTGAGGCTTGCGGGGTATTTTGAAAATCACGAAACAAGGTCACCTTCTCCCGTCACCAAAGAAAGAAATGGATTTGCGAAAATTTGCCACATTCTCTGCCCTCGCCAGCCTTGCTTTGCTGGCGCTCCTTGTCACGGCGACGGAGCCCATTCTGCTTGGAGACATGCTCAAGCGCGTACCGGCGAGCCATATGGTTGCGGCCTTTGTGGTGGTTCAGATCCAGATCCTTGCCTCTGCCTATCGATGGCAGTTTACGGCTGGGCGGCTGGGACACGAGATAGAGGCAGGGCTCGCCATTCGCGAATATTATGTGAGCAGCGCGCTCAACCTTGTTCTGCCAGGAGGCATGGCAGGCGACGCGATCAGGGCCTATCGCAACAGAACCGAAGGGAAAGGCGGCTGGAAAAGGCCCGCGACCGCAGTTTTTCTTGAAAGGCTGTCCGGGCAGATTGCCTTTTTCGTCCTTTGCGCAATGGGGCTTTGGGCTTGGCCATTTCTGTTGAAGGATCAACTGCCCCAAGGCATCAGCCTTGCTCTTTGGGCGGCGGCTGCATTGCTGCTTGCTTTCCTCGGCTTGGCACTGGGCGTGAAGCAAAGTCACCTTCCTGCACGGTTTCGCAATCTCAAGCCAGCCCTTGCCAAAGTCTTTTGGCACGATGGAGCATGGATCGTGCAGGCGGGGCTGAACCTCATCATCGTGAGCGGCTATATCGCAACATTTCTCATCGCCTCGGATGCTGTGGGCGCTCCCCTGCCTCCAATCGCGGCCTTCACCATCCTTCCACTTTGCCTTCTGACGATGTTGATCCCAGCGGGTATTGGCGGATGGGGAACACGGGAAGCCGCAGCGGCTGCCCTCTGGCCGCTTTTGGGCTTCGCCAGCACCCAGGGGCTGGCTGCAAGCCTGCTTTATGGGGTGCTTTCCCTCGCAGGAGCGGCTATTCCGAGCGCGCTGGCCATTGTTATCGCTCTTGTCAAAGGACGTCTCGTCAGAGCATAAAAGGTCCGTTGGCGTTACAAACACTGGCATCAGCTTTCAAGGCGGGCATATATATCGCCAAACGGACTTGACGGAGATAGCAAGGCCAGATCCTCAAGCATTGCGGCCTCGTCTTTCCAGTCCGTTTGAACAAAGCGATGGCTCTCACCAATCACACGATTGAACCTATAACGCCCAAGTTCCCCAAGCCGCGCGATGGCCTCTTGAGCCAGCGATGGCATGGCTGGGGTATATTCAAAGGCAACGAGCCTGATCGGTTGTGAAAGCCCTCTCAGAATCTCGGCTTCAGCGCCCTCGCAATCAATTTTGCAAAAAGAGGGTATGCCATATCGATCGATCAGCGCATCAAGCGTGGTCATCGGCACGGACATTTCGCGATCCCAGACAACCTGGTGAAATCCGTCACTGCCACTTACTCCATCAACGAAGGCGCTCGATATGCTGCTGACGGTTGGATGCTGGCTGGAAATCCTGAGCGTCACCTGCCCTTCGGCAGCCCCCAGAGCACACTGTTCAAGCCCCCTCAGCCTTGATGCGAGTATCCTGTTCAGCAAATCGGCGAAGGCCGGTTGCGGCTCAACGGCAACAACCTGAGCCCCTAAAGACAGCATGCTTTTGCTTCGGTTGCCAACATGAGCTCCGATATCGAAAACAAGATCACCCGGCTGGATGAGTGCGCTGTAAAAGCGCTTCAAGGCTCTTCGGCGCCACGGTTGCCCATAATAGACAAGCAGAGAGCGCCCTATACCGAACGCGGTTTTGAGGTGGGTGTTCATCGGACCCGCTCCATCTCGTCCTTGCGCAGCAGATGGAGCGTGTCCACCCCGAAGGAATAGCTCAGCAGGGCCAAAGCCATGAAAGCCAGAGAGCCGGAAAGATGAGGGGAAACAACAGGCATAAGACAGAAACACAAGACGCCCCCCTGAATGACACAGACCAGCTTCCTGCGAAACGATGCCGATAGATCTTGCTTGAGGGACGGGAAGAAAATCTGAGCAAACACAAAGCAATAGCGCATCATGCCAATGGCAATGACCCAAACACCCGCCTTATCGAGCATATAAACCGCGATTGAAAGGACGAGAAGAAGGAGCGCATCCACCTCCATATCGAAACGGGCCCCCAATTCAGAGACCAGGTTCAGCGTGCGAGCCAAGTAGCCATCTACACCATCCAGCAGCAGAGCAAAGCCGACAAGGCCGACAAGCAACCATAGCGGCGAAGAAGCATCGGACAAATCCCTTGCGCAAAAGACCGTTGCCGCAACAAGACATACAATGACCGCCCGAAAGGACGTGACGACATTGGCAACACCAAACCGTTGATGAGGATGATTGGGAAGCCCTCTGAGTACGAGAGAAAAGATGACAAGCAACAAGAAAGCCGCGGGAATGATTGCTTCCTCAGTAAGAGCAAGATGTGGGGCTGCAATATAATAGGCGCCAAGCGCCAAGCCGAAGAGCACAGCCAATATCGCCAGTGCATTGATTTTCAAACGTCTGAAGAGCACCGGATCAAGCGCATGCCGACCTGCCCCGGATGCCTCAATAACAAAATGCTTCATGACGTTCCCCATCTAGCACGGCCTCGTCAGCGTCTCGATATCCAGCATATGATCGGCACGCAGCATTTTTGTGCGCAGATAGTTCATATTTTCAGCTGTGATATCGCCAAATACCGGCTTTCTCTCTTCGACATGAATTCCACCAGCTCGCAACGCCGAGATCTTGGTTGGATTGTTGGTAAAGAGCACCGTACGGGAAATCGATAGCAACCCGAGCATGGCAACGGCCGCTTCATAGCGACGATGATCGGCCTCAAAGCCGAGTTCTGCATCCGCATCAATCGTATCGATGCCCAGATGCTGATAGCCATAGGCGCGCATTTTCGAGCCAATTCCAGTACCGCGCCCTTCCTGATCGAGATAGAGAAGAACGCCTCCGCCAGCCTCTTTCAGATGAGCCAGGCCATTGCAAAGCTGGTCACCACAATCACATTTGAGAGACCCGAACAGGTCACCGGTGATACAGGATGAATGAATGCGCACAGGAACCGGACTATTTGTGTCGGGCTTACCCACCACGATGGCAATCTGGTCTCTCTGCGCGAGCCCTCCGCGGAAAACGACAAATTCCGCATCTCCGATTTCCTTCAAAGGAACCTGCGTACGCGCTATGATCTCAAAGATCTGGCGCGCCTCACTGGCTTGACCGAGCGCATCGGCATCAAGCCTCAGGCAGGCACCAAAACGCGGCTCGTCTGGCTCGATTTCGGCATAGATCATGGCTGGCAGCAGAAGCGCGTTGCGGGCCAGCTCTGCTGCCGACGCCATAATCTGATCCGGTTGGCACCACTCTTGCGGAGGCTCGACATCAAGAGCGTAAGAGAGCCGCGATGCGTCTTCAAATCCCACCCCAGAGAGCGGCACGGCAATGCCTGCTCCAGACGAGACACCCAGACGCGCAGCACGGGGAGCGGAGAGAAAGAGCCGATGCTGGTCATCGACTGCCTGAGAAAACAAATCGTAGATTGCAGGTGTCACGCAGTCGAGGGCAAGCACGGCAAGCTGTCGTTTGTTATCTTTCAAAATAACCGGACGACCGAACCTCAATTCCGCGACAGCGCGTTCAACGTCCATCTGAGCTGTTGTATGTTGAAAGGTAAAATGAGCCGACTTGAGCATGGATTGGTTCCCGACTGTCTGGATGCACCATCTTGAATGATATTTGGTTAGTTCCCGTCAGAGCCCGGAAGGTTCATGGCCCGCGACAGTTGATGCTTTAACCTCTCAAAGAGGCAAAGCTGTCGTGCAAATAAAAATCTTCTCGATGCCAAACCCTTTCGCTGCATGAAGGCACTTACTAATGACCTGACTCTCGCGCTCTTGGGGAGGATGCCTGTTGAGCAAGCCGATTTATGCAGACAACAAAGACGCTACTCATGCTCTTGCGCTTTGGCTCTCTGCAAAACAAACCTGCGAAATACGCAAGGACCCTCTGAGCAGGCCTGAACAGGATCAGGTTCTTATCAGAACGCTTTTCAGCGGTATCAGCCGCGGCACAGAAGCGCTCGTTTTTCAAGGCAAGGTTCCGCACACAGAAACAGAACGAATGCGTGGTCCGCACATGGCTGGAGACTTCTGCTTTCCGGTCAAATATGGCTACTGCCTTGTTGGGGTGGTTGAAGAGGGCACGCAGGACTTGCTCGGCAAAGCTGTCTTTTGCCTGCACCCCCACCAAACGGCATGCATCATCAACAAAGACATGGTGACCATACTGCCCGATAGAGTTTCACCAGACCGAGCCATTCTCGCAGCCAACATGGAGACCGCCCTTAATATCGTCTGGGACGCGCATATTCAGCCCGGAGACAGGGTCGCCGTGTTTGGTGCCGGGGTGGTAGGGTCGTTGGTCGCCTATCTTGCATCGCGCATCATCGGCACCGAAGTGGAGCTCATAGACAGTAACAGGGAGCGCAGATCCATTGCAGAAGCGCTCGGGCTTTCCTTTCTGCATAGCGATGCGATTACCAACGACTATGACATCCTGATCAATGCCTCCGCCTCACAGGAAGCCCTCGCTAACGCACTGGACCATGCCTCGTTTGAAGCGGTCATCGTGGAAGCAAGCTGGTATGGAACGGCGCCCGTGACGGTACCCCTTGGCGGGGCCTTCCATTCAAAAAGGCTGTCACTTATCAGCTCACAGGTCGGTGCAGTGCCAACTGACAGGCGTTCTCGCTGGTCATTTTCGCGCCGCCTCTCCAAAGCAATGGACCTGCTGGTCGACGCCCGACTGGACGCCCTTATTTCAGGCGAAACACCCTTTGCTTCCATCGCTGAAGATTATCCAGCTATTCTTGCCAATCACTCAACCCTTTGCCACCGCATTCGTTATTAAAGGAGCTCGCCTATGTTTGCCGTTGAAGTTCGCGATCACATCATGATCGCCCACAGTTTGCCCCGCCCAGTATTCGGGCCCGCACAAGGCATACATGGAGCCACCTTTGTTGTTGATGCGACCTTCTTTACGCGCGATGTTGATAGTGACGGCCTTGCCGTCGACATCGGCGAAGCAACCACAGCTCTCAACGATGTGCTCAATCCTCTCAATTACCAAAATCTGGATGAGATTGAAGTTTTCAGACATAAAATCTCGACGACTGAAGTGATCGCCAAATATATCTTCGACCAGCTCGCCACTGCCGTGCATGAAGAAAGATTTGGCCCCGGCAGCCGCAGAATTTGCAAGATCAGGGTCACCTTGCACGAATCCCATGTGGCCAAAGGCTGGTATGAGGCGGATCTTTGAACCAGTCCATCATCGGCACGCTAACCTTTGCCTACCCCGGCAATCTTGACCTCAAGACCGGCGGCTATGGCTATGATCGCCGGATCCTTGCAGAGCTTGACGCATCCGGCTGGACGATCAACCGTTTGGCGCTGGGGGAAGGCTTTCCCGCGCCCTTACTTCAAACCAGAAGAGAAGCGGAAGACAAGCTTTCGGCCTTGCCCGATGATGCGCTCGTTATCATCGATGGACTGGCCTTCGGCATAATGGGCGACTGGGCGTCAAAAGAGGCCGACCGCCTCACAATCGTTGCACTGGTCCACCACCCGTTGGCGCTGGAGACAGGGCTGAATGCAGACGAGCATGACAGGTTATTACGGCTGGAGAAAAGAGCCCTCGCTTTCTGCCGCCATGTCATCGTGACATCCCCCAACACGAGGCGCGAACTGATCGCGCACTATACTGTAGCCGAAGATAAAATCACCATCGCCCTGCCCGGCACAGATCCGGCCCCATGTGCTACTGGCAACGGCACTCTTGCCCACATCGTCTCGATCGGATCGCTGATACCACGCAAGGGACACGACATCCTCATTGCCTCTCTAAAAGAGGTGGGAGATCTCCCATGGCAGGCAACCATTGTTGGCAGCAAAAGATTGGCGCCGCAAACAGCAATGGCGCTCGAAGACCTGATCCACACCTCCAACCTCGGTGACAGGATCAGGCTTGTAGGAGAAATAGAGGATACCAGCAAAATCCTTTCAAAAGCGCATATCTTTGCCCTTGCCAGCCGGTATGAGGGCTATGGAATGGTCTTTGCGGAAGCCCTTTCATATGGCCTACCCATTGTTGCGTGCAAGGCAGGCGCCATTCCCGAAGTCGTGCCAGCAGGAGCAGGTCATCTCGTGCCCATTGATGACACGGAAGCCTTTGCATCCGCTCTGCGCGCCTTGCTTGAAAGCCCTACCTTACGAAAGAAAATGGCAGCCGCCGCTAGAGAAGCAAGTAGAGGGCTTCCCGGTTGGGCAGACAGCGCCCAAATCATCTCGAAAAGACTGGAGACCCTTCGATGAGCGGATTTGACAAGGAATGGCTTGCCCTGCGCGAACCGGCCGACAGGGCCGCCCGCGATCGATCCTTGATAACGGATTTATCGAACCATATCAGCCAGAAGCATCTCTCCACTATCATAGATATCGGCTGCGGAACGGGATCCACCTGGCGCGCGCTTGCGCCGCATTTGCCCAGCGAGATGGATTGGTTGCTGCTGGATTATGATGCAGAATTGTTGGCTACTGCAAAAGAGCAGATTGGCTCATCAAAATCCGTTTCTTTCCATCAGTTCGACCTCGGTGATCTGGACCAACTACCAATGAAAGAAAGTACGATTATCACTGCATCCGCTTTCTTTGACCTGGCGTCACCAGCCTTCTGCGAGAAATTGACCGACATGTTGAAGCGCAAACGCTGTGGTCTATATGCGGCGCTTAATTATGTTGGGACCACGCACTGGTCGCATTCCCATCCGCTTGATAGCGAGATTATCGCGCTGTTCAATCGCCATCAGCGCACAGATAAGGGATTTGGTGACGCTTTGGGGCCTGAGGCAAGCGTCTATCTCGCAGAACTGTTGCGCGAGAATAATTATCTTGTAAAGACAAAGCCGAGCCCATGGCACATTTCTGCGCAGCATAAAGACTTGCAGAGAGCATTTCTGCAGGGGTTTCCGGAGCCCATCAGGCAGATGGGCACACTAGAGGCGGGTTCAGTCAAAGACTGGCTGTCATACCGTCTTGATGCCATTGAAAAGGCGGGAAGCCTTTGCACCGTGGGGCACACTGATCTCATCGCTCTGCCTATCTGAAAGGCTTTGAGGCGAAAACCGGCAATCAAACAGGATATCGCTTCCCAGATTGAAGACCTTCGTATCGGGTCGATGAGCAGCTGAGAGCTTTTCGATCGGCGGAAGACTTATGCCCGTTGGGCCAGACCCGATGATGATCGGAGAAACAGCCACGTGAAGGTGATCGACCAGACCGGCATCAACAAAGCGGGCAATGGTTTTGGCTCCGCCTTCCACCAGAATACGCGCATAGCCACGTGCAGCCAGCTCCTTTAATATCTCCTCTGGCCGAAGCCCTGTGCCAGCTTCAGGCACAAGGCTGATCACTTCCGTGTTAGGCAAATGTCTGGGTCTGGCCGCCACGGACTGGAACAAGATCACAGGTGTTCCCCCATCATGAAAAATGCCTTCCTCTCCGGAAAGCCTTGCATGGCAGTCAATGACGACGCGGACCGGATCGCCCCCCTTGACGATGCGCACAGAGAGGCGCGGATTGTCGGTCGTGACGGTGTTCTCACCCACGATGACGGCATCGACCAGAGCCCGGCACCGGTGCAAATGAGCAAGGCCATCTGGTCCGGATATGTCCCGCGCATCCCCTGTTGGCGTTGCAACCCGTCCATCCAGAGATTGTCCCACTTGCGCAAGAACAAATGGCCCTGTCTTTTGAGCAAGGGTTCCGTAAAGCTCGAAAACGGCGCCGCAGGGCTTGGTTTCGTCGATCCGACCTTGTCGCAAGGCCAAAACGCCGTCCCATGCTTTGCTTGTCATCTCGATCGATTGAATAGCCAAAACAAAAGCCCCCTTTGTCAGAGTATCTTGTACAGCGTAAAGTCCCTTTTGATGACATGATGCATCAGCACTGCCCCCATATGCAGAGCAAACAACCCAAGCAGTAACCATGCACTCCAGAAGTGGATTCCGGATAGAAATCCGGCGATATCGGGAGATTTGCCAATCGGGCTCCAGATCTCGATCACACCGAACCATTGCAATGGAAAGCCATGCGCATTGGTTGCCAAAAAGCCGCTGACGGGCATCACGATCAAAAGCAGATAAAGCAGGCCATGCACCGTCTGGGCGGCGATCTGTTCGAGACGATGTCCTTCCGTTTGAGGACTGCGCGTGAGCAACTTGTTGCCAACGCGCAAAAGCATCAGCCACAACACCAGAAAACCGAAGCCTTCATGCAGCATGTAGAAGGTCATGGCAGCTTCATTCTTGATAAGGTGAATGACAAATCCGAGTGGCCACGTAGCCAACACCAATAGTGCGACACCCCAATGCAAAAGGCGCGAAGTCGCCGGGTAGCATTCAGTCTTTACCTGCTTGTGAACTGGTTGCATGCTTTGCAAAAGCAAATGCGTTTCTGTGTCCGTATCCTGCAATTCCGCCTCCCGCATTCATGCGGCAAAAGATCAAGCCAACAAGGTTTATTTACATGTTGGTTCCTTTAGCGGAGCAAAAGGTTCGCTCGACACGCAGCAATCGGTCTACAGCATGGCTTTTGGGGCCTCTCGCCTCAAATTGGCTAGAGAATGCGGTTGGTCTCCCATTGAATTGGCCACCCCCTTGCGGGTTACTCCCGGCCTCGGGCCGCAATTGCCTTTGTCGCATGGTCAAGCCAGCGGCGACATTGAGGGCTAAGGCCGTCCATCAGAGCCTCCCTCACGCGGACATGATAGGCATCCAGCCAGATCACCTCTTCTTGTGTCAGCCTATCCAGAGAGAAAAGCGCCAGATCAATGGGCACAAGTGTCAGAGGGCGGAACGAGCAAAAGCCGCTCTCTTCGGCGATGACTTCGACCTGATTTTCGACCCTCAAGCCAAAACCATCCTCAAGATAATAACCCGGCTCAATCGTCATGATGTTGCCTGGCTCAAGCCCGAAACAGTTCGGCAATTTACCAAGGCGATGAGGATATTCATGCACCAGCAAATTATGGCCAACCCCGTGTCCCGTGCCGTGATCATAATCAAGCCCGAGCTGCCAGAGATGCATACGGGCCAGCGCATCAAGCTGGTGCGGAAAGGTGCCCTCGGGAAACGTCGCCATGGACAGAGAGAGGAAGCCACGCAACACCGCCGTTGCAGCCGGTTTCAATGCTTCAGGACAGCCCCCGAAGGCAAAGGTGCGGGTCGCATCCGTGGTGCCGCTTTCATATTGTCCGCCGCAATCAAGCAAATAGAGGGACCCCGGCAAAAGCGGCGCATCCCGGCCCGGCGTGGGATTGTAATGGCACATGGCGGCATTCGGGCCGACCGCAGAAATCGGCTTGAAGCTGGGTTCTAGGTAGCCTGAAACAGCCTGTCGGAACTGGTTGATTTTATCGCCCGCCTCACATTCGGTGACAGGATTGCCTGCGGCAGCACGCTTTGGCACTTCAACACTGAGCCAATGGCAATATTCCACCCAAGCGATGCCATCGGCATGATGTGCATCGCGATACCCTTTCAGTTCGGCTTCGGTTTTGCGGGCCTTGCGGATCATGATGGGGTTGCTACGCGGAACGAGCGTGGCGCCAGCACTTTCCGCAGAGGCCTTCACGGCATCGGGCGCAAACATGGGATCAAAGCCGACCCGTTTGCCTTCAGCCTCCTTACTGAGGCGAGAAAGAAACTCCGCCGGGGCGAACGGTTTGACGTCAAGACCCTCCATGCCATCACCGGCTATTTTTTGCGGCTCAATGAACCAGCTCACCGCACCTTTTGACGGAATGATTGCAAAAGACAAGGGAACCGGATGCATGGGAACATCGCTGCCGCGACGGTTAAGCAGCCAGGCGATTTCATCCGGGCGACTTTCGACCCAAAGCTCGATCTGATCGGCATGGAGCTCTTCGCGAATCTGGGCAAGCTTTTCGCCAAATGAAAGCCCACTCAGCCTCTCCGGCATTGCCCGCACCTTCCCCACGGGAGAGGCAGGCCGATCAACCCAAATGGCACTGAAGGGATCATCGAGCGGGATCAGCTCCGGGCCACAAGTCTTCAAGGAGGCCCGCAGTGCATCAGCCTGATCAACAGACCAGAGCATCGGATCATATCCGATCCGCAAGGCGGAATGCTCACCCTGTGTCGCAATCCATTTTTCCGGCGGGGTCTGATGCAGATGGGCAATATGCCATAAGGCCGGATCAATCTGCTTGCTCGCCTGCACCTGATAACGCCCGTCAACAAACAGAACGGCCTCTTGCTGCAACACCAAAGCCCGCCCGAGTGATCCGGAAAAGCCGCTGAGCCAAAAAAGGCAACGATCATGCTCCGGGCAATCCTCGCTCTGGTGCGCATCTGCGCTGGTCACGAGATAGGCATCCACCTTCTGGTCAACCATCCATAGACGCAACGCGCCAAGACGATCGGCAGGCAGATAAACGGTTTTATCAGAGCTCATGGATAGCCTCCTGTTACAAGTCTGGTATTGGGCGCATAGCCCCCCCCGAAGGGCTACCGCATGCGCGGGTCCAGCAGGGTGTAGAGAAGGTCAACGATGATATTGGCCATCACGATGAACAAACCACCCAGCATCACCACACCGATGATGATGGGCCGGTCCTGATTAGCCACCGCCTGCACAGCCAACGCCCCCACGCCTTGCAAGCCGTAAACCTGTTCAATGACGATGGAACCACCAAGCAGAAAGGCGATATCTGCTCCCAACTGGGTAATCAGCGGTGTGAGAGTGGCCCGCATGGCATGTTTGTAGATGACCTTGCCTTCAGAGATCCCCTTGGCGCGGGCGGTGCGAATATAGTCCTCGCCCAAAACCTGCAAAAGCTGGCCGCGCGTCAGACGCGCATAGATGGCAGCCGTTACCAGCGCCAGCGTGGTCCAGGGCAACACCAAGTGCCAGGCCCAGTCGGCAGGGTTATCAAGAAAAGGCTTGTAGCCGCCCGCAGGGAAGAGCATGAAGCCCGCTTTTCGCGGCAGAAAATAGAGACAGTAAAGCGACAACATGCCGAGCACGAAGGTGGGAAAACTGAGCCCGATCAGAATGAAAGTCTGCCCGAGCCTGTCCTTTTTGCTGCCTGCATTGCGCGCCGACATGACCCCTATGGGAATGCCGATAGCCAGCCAGACAATCACCCCGCCGATCACAAGGGACACGGTCGCCGGAATACGGCGGGTGATGAGATCCAGAACCGGCTGCTGATTGCGATAGGAATAGCCAAGATCCCCTTGAATGGCTTTGCTGACGAAGCTGCCATATTGCACGATGATCGGTCGGTCCAGACCCAGATTTTCTCGGATCTGCTCAAGCTGGGCTTCTGTTGCCTTGTCGCCTGCCACCACTCGGGCCGGATCGCCCGGCGCGACAAAAAACAGGAAGAAGACAAACACGGACAAGGAAACCAGCACCAGACAGGCAAACAGCAAGCGTTGCATAAAATATCGGATCATTGGTGCGTGCCTCCCTCAGACGCCTTCCCCTTGGCCAACCAGCCAAACAGGGTATTTCCCTTTTTCTTGCGTGGTTTGATGCGACGCCCCTTTGGATCAAGCGCATCGCGCAGCCCATCACCCAGAATATTGAAGGCCAGCGTCGACATGAGCAGCGCCAGACCGGGGAACACAACAAGCCACCAGGCAACCAGATAAACCGAGTTGGCCCCGGCGTCGGCAAGCATGCCGCCCCAGCTCGCTGTGGGCGGCGTGATACCAAGCCCCAAAAAGCTCAACGTTGCTTCAAAAACGATCGAGCTGGGGATCATCATGGTGGTATAGACAATAATCGGCACCGACAGATTGGGCAGGATATCGCGCAAGAGGATCGACAGCGGGCTGGCGCCCAGACTACGACTAGCCTCGATGAACTCCCGTTTGGTGAGCGAAGCAGTTTCGGCCCGGATCACACGCCCCATTGTTGTCCAACTGAAAAAGACGATCACGCCGATAGACAGGGTCAGCGAGGGCCCGAAGACCGACACCAGCGCAAGAGCGCAGAGCAGGAACGGTACGCTCATCACCAGATCCATCACACGGCCAAGCACAACATCGACCCAGCCGCCGAAAAAGCCTGAAATCATCCCGATTGTGATCCCGATCACCGCCGACGCAAAGGCGGCTAGAACCCCGACCGCGAGAGAAATACGCGCACCATAGGCCAGGCGAACCAGAACATCGCGCCCCAATTGATCCGCCCCCAGCAAGAATTCCCCGTTGGGACCAACCGGCAAGCCGAAGGGCGACATGCCCGTTTCGCGGAACTGGGCATTTGGGTCATGGCCGGTCCAATAAGCAACCAGAGGGGAGAAAATGGCAATAAGGGACAGAATGACAATGAAGACAACGGCTGTCAGCAGGGCTGGATCTTTGAGGATCCTGCGCATTGTCAGAGCAAAGGAGCTCCGCTGCACCACCTTTTCAGAGGCTTTGGAAGCGTTGGTTTCAACTGGCTTGGTCTCATTGATCTGCGTCATAGGGAGGCCTCCATCACGGCACCATCGAACACTGCCGCCGCCGGCTCGGTCTCAACCAGTTTTCTGGCGCTACTCTCCTGCAAGGGTGGCGGATCCTGAATGGCGTCCAGCAATTTTCGGGTGAAGGGATGGGTCGGCTCGGCAAAAAGCTTGTCGGACTGGTTCAACTCCACAATCTGGCCCGCATCCATCACTGCGATCTTGTCACAGACATGGCGCACGACAGACAAGTCGTGGCTGATAAAGAGATAGGTCAGGTTGAGGTCTCTTTGCAGCTCTTGCATGAGATTGAGAATCTGGGCCTGAATGGAAACATCAAGCGCCGAGACAGGCTCATCAAAGATGATGAGAGACGGCTTGAGGGCCAAAGCCCGTGCAATGCCGATGCGCTGGCGCTGACCGCCGGAAAATTCCGAAGGGAAGCGGTTATAATGCTCGGGGTTCAGCCCGACCATTTCCATCAGCTCCTGAACCTTCTTTTTCTGCTCGGCCCCATGGGCAACATCGTGAATGCGAAACGGATCGCCAATGATCGCGCCAATGCGCCGCCGCGGATTGAGCGAGCCGACCGGATCCTGAAACACCAGCTGCACATGGCGCCGCATTTGCCGCCAACGTTGTCCGGTGACAGATAGAATGGGCACCCCGTCCAGTGTCACTTCGCCAGCACTGGCCGGAATGAGGCCCGCAATCACGCGGGCAAGGGTGGATTTACCACAGCCGGATTCTCCAACAAGGCCAAAGGTTTCCCCCTTGTGAATCTGCAGATTGATGCCCTTGAGCACCTCGGTGCTACGCTTTTTGCCAAACATGCTCTTGGCATGGAAGGTGAGCCTCACATCCTGCACATCCACAACAATCGGCCGCTTGCTGGCTGACTTTTGCAGGCCTGTGTCTACGGTCATGGCCTGCGTATCGTGAGCGCTGAAATGGCAAAGCGCTTCGGCCCCGTCATCATATTTTTGCAGAGGCGGGCGCGCGCTGCGGCATTGGTTCTGAACCTGAGGGCAGCGCTCGGCGAAAATGCAGGCTCTGGGCCGATCAAGCAGGCTTGGCGGGTTGCCCTGGATCGGCTCCAGACTTTTGCCGCCGGTCTCCTGCGATGAGGGCGATGATTTGAGCAGACCCAGCGTATAGGGGTGGGCCGGATTGGAAAACAGACTTTCAGTTGCGCCAATTTCAAGGCGCGTACCCGCATACATCACCATGGCATGATCGGCGATATTGGCGAGCAGCCCCAAATCATGGGTAATCATGATGACCGTTGTGCCAAAGGTGCGGCGCATCTCATCAAGCAGATCCATGATCTGCACCTGAACCGTCACATCGAGGGCGGTCGTGGGTTCATCTGCGATGATCAACGGCGGATGCAACACAAGCGCCATGGCAATCATCACGCGCTGGCGCATACCACCGGAAAACTGGTGCGGATAATCATCAAACCGGCTCTCTGCATCCTCAATGCCAACCTTTTCGAGCATGTCCACCGTAAGTGCGCGCGCTTCTTCGGCGCTGATCTTGCGGTGGGTATGGATCATCTCGGTGATCTGCGACCCGATGGTGAAATAGGGGTGCAAGCTGGAGAGGGGATCCTGAAAGACCATGCCGATATGGGAGCCTCTCAGGTCCTGCAGCTCCTTTTGCGACATTTTCAAAAGATCCTGCCCCTGAAACAGCACCTCCCCCGTAATTTCGGCTCCGGGCAACAGACCCGTAATTGCCTGCATCAGCACGCTCTTGCCAGAGCCGGATTCCCCCGCAATGCCAAAAACCTCTCCGGCTTCCACCGAGAAGGAAATGGAATTGGCAGCATAGATGACCCCGTCCTCGGTGGGAATTCGGATCGTAACATTGTGCGCTTCGATTAACGGCATGACCGGCAGCTTTCCGTTCGTCTGTTGGATTGATCCTGAAGCAAGGCATCAAGGCCTACCGCCAGCAACAGACGGCAGACTTGAACAGCGCGGATGATCCGGCAGCAAGGACAGCAGCCGGATCATCCTTGATGAAGAAAGGAAACGCCTTAGCGATCCAGCCACACGTTGGTGTAGTCACCCTGCGCACTCAGCGCATATGGCTGGAAATTCTGAACCGCTTCGCCGTGATACAGGACGATATTTTCGCTAACCATGGGAACGACCGGAGCGTCCTTCATGACCATTTCGTCCACTTCACCCCACAATTTGGCCGTCTCTTCCGGCGTGGTCGCATTGATGGCCTTTTTCGCCAGAGCCGTTGCATCCGCATTGTTATAGTCGGTGTAATTGTAGGTCTGGTGGTTGCCGTCATAGGTGAATTGTGGCTGGAAGACAGAACGGGCAGCCCCGCCAACCCAGTCCGGAGACCAGCCAACCGGAGCAATATCCCAGGTGCCTTCCTCGGTGTTGCGCTGGTTGGTCATGAATTTGGAATAATAGTCAGCCGGAGCGACAGGCGTCAGTTCCAATGTGATACCGGCTTTCGCCATGGCAGCCTGAACGGTCTGGGCGACAGCAGGTAGAATGCCCGAGTTGCGGTAGGGCATCTTGAGGGTGATGCCATCGGGATATCCGGCTTCAGCGAGCAGGGCTTTGGCCTTTTCCGGATCGCCCTTGGACTCTTCAGAAGGATAGAGATCAAAGTCATGATAGCCCAACACACCCGGGCCGAAGATACCATGCTGAGGAGCAGCCACAGCCGGTCCGCCCATCTGCTGGACAATGGCGGCCCTGTCGACAGCATAGTTGAGAGCCTGACGGACCTTGAGGTCCTTGAGGGCTCCATCATTATTGCCGGATACCGTATTGATGAAGATGAAGGACGTACGGCCAACCCCCATGGTGGAGAGCTTTTCATCGCCGGTCATCGTCAGCATCTGCAGAATAGCTGGTGGAATAATGATGTCCCAAACCACATCGGCGTCACCTGCCTGAAGCTGCTGAATAGCAGCATCGGCCTGCAAACCGAAGGTGATGTCAATCTTGTCGACATAGGCTGCGCGCAGCGGATCGCTTTCAGCATTCCATGACGGATTGCGCTCCAGCACCAGCTTGCTATCGGGCACATAATCGGTCGGGGTGTAAGGGCCGGACGCAATATAATTGTCGCGATAATCCGGGCTATCCGGCATATAGTCGAGCACTTCCACCGGCGCCGGTGTGGCGCTTGGCAGAGACAGCATATAAATGAAATCGCCCGCTTCTTCCTTCAACTTGAAGGTGACGGTCTTGTCATCTTCTTCGGTGATGCCGGAGATATCATTTTCCTGAATATAGGCCTTCATGGCGTCGACAGTCGGGTCGACCTTGGAGAAGCCTTCGCAGAAGCTGTCCATCCCCTCGATGAGCGAGGTGTAATAGGTCAGGGCAAAAGACCCAAGCGCCGGATTGCACATGCGTTTGATACCGCGCTCGACATCTTCCGACGAGATCTGACGGGCACCATCAGGTGTGTTCCAGGTGGCTCCATCACGGATTGTGAACGTGTAGGAAAGGCCGTCTGCGCTTGGTTGAGGCACTTCGGTTGCCAGATCGCCAACCGGCGTGATTCGCACCGTTTCGTCCGTTGAAGAGTCATAGCTGATCAGCGTACGCTGGGTCGGGCGCAGAAAGTTGTTGGTGGTAACCAGACCGGCGCTGGTGGGATCAAACCGGTCAATGTCGGCAGTGCCGACAACCTTGAGCGTGCCGCCCTTTTGAGGGGCAGCATTGGCGTCAAGACCAATAGAAAGCGTAGCTGCGGCAGCAACACCACAGAGCAGTGTCCGGGCGATGGTGCCCGACAGGCCACAAGTCTTCATTTTGAACTGAGACATCAGTTTCTCCTCTGAAGATGATCGATGGAAAGGTGTGTTTTTATAGTTTGTATTTTCATAGTATTATCATTGAATAATCATACGTCAATATTTTGTATTATAATTGTCGACATATGATAGAGGCAAAGTTGAAATCCCGCCGTTTCTCTCGGCATTTTTACCAAGGGAGATAGATTTAGGATTTGGAAGCAGTCCCCAGTGCCTCCGAAAGGTCGCGCCAGAGAGCCTCGGTTCCTTCCAGACCGACATGCAGACGCACCGATTGTGGCGATTGCCCGAAGGCGCGCGCCGAATTGGGTTCCGATTTCTGTTGCAGCCCGACATCACCCGGCACAATGAGGCTTTCATGCCCACCCCAGCTGACACCAAGCTTGAACAGCTCGAGTGCGTTGCAGAAGCTACGCATGTCGACATGATCCGCCAGCAAAATGGAAAAGAGGCCCGTTGTTCCCTTCAGCCCGTAAGGCAGAGGCGCAAGGCCGGGATGATAGACCTTGACCACCTCATCCCGCTCACACAGGCGGCGAGCGAGCTCTAGCGCACTTTCCTGATGGGCCATTACGCGTTGCGGCAAAGTGCGCAGACCGCGAAGCAGCAACCACGCATCCATGGGCGCAATGCGCCCGCCCAGATAGGGATAGATCTCACCCCGAATGCGAGCGATAGTCTCTTTCGATCCAGCAACGACACCAGCAACCACATCGCTGTGCCCGCCGATATATTTCGAAGCGGAATGCACCACCAGATCAACGCCCAGCTCGAGCGGGTTCTGAAAGATCGGCGTGGCCCAGCTATTGTCAATCACGCTGAACACGCCTTGCTTTTTGGCCATAGCCGCAAGAGCACCCACATCCAGCGCTTCCATAACCCAGCTTGTTGGGCTTTCTATATAGAACAGCCGCGCACCAACAAGAGCTGCCTCCACGGCAGCATGATCTGTGCCATCAACATAGGTCACTTCGATTTGCATGCGCTTGATATAGGTTCCGAACAGGCGGAAAGCATCCGGATAGACATTACGCACCACCACGATTCTGTCCCCCGGAGCCACATTCGAGAGAATGGATGCCGAAATGGCAGCCATGCCTGAGGCAAAGGCAATCGCATCATCGGCCATTTCCAGAGAGGCAATCTTCTCTTCAAGCGCCCGAACCGTGGGATTGAGACCGCGACTATAGACCGGTCGCTCAAGATCTCCCCTGTAGGTGGCCACCATCTCTTCATAGCTGCTAAAGGTGAAGAGAGAAGTCTGCACAATGGGCGGAACAACAGCGTCCTGCGGATTATGCTCGTCATGGGCAAGGATCAACTGTGCCCGTTCCACGCATGAGGTCATGGTTTCATCATCCTGATGTCATCTTCTACCGAATTGAGGAGCTTTCGGGTCTCCTGTTCGGCTCTGTGAGGATCTTGATCACGGATCGCTTCAAAAAGGGTCCGGTGATAGGGAAAGGAATTGGAGGCAAAGTCCGGCCGCCCATAGGGACGTGTCCAGAAGCGCTCGAACAGATCGCGAAATTGCTCCAGAAGCTGGCGAAACAGCGGGTTATGAGCGGCATCATAAATGGACAGGTGAAATGCAAGATCCGCCGGGCCGCTGCCCCCTTCGGGCTTGAACAGGCTTTCCATATGGATAAGCGCGGCTTCCATCCGCTCGATGTCTTCTTCGGTGCGCCGCTTGGCGGCCGCGATCGACGCTTCCACCTCGATACCGCGTCGCACTTCCAGCGCCTTCAGCAGCAGGTCTTCAAGCCCATCAGTATCCAGAGAAAGCGGCATATAAACGGTATCGGATGTAATCTTACGCAGTAAAAACGTGCCCGAGCCGATACGTGGTTCCAAGATGCCCAAAGCTGCCAATTGGCTGACCGCTTCCCGCACGCTGGTTCGCGCCACGCCCAACGCCTCGGCCAGATCCCGCTCAGGCGGCAAGCGATCACCCGGCACCATCTTTTGCCGTGTGATGAACTTGGCCAAAGCCTTGATCACCTGCTCGCTACGCCCCTGCTGGGGAAGCGGCTTCAACCCCGCGACGCGCTTTTTCCTGTCTTTCAATGCAATTCTCTTTGGTAATAGGTCTGACCAATTTGAAGAGAAGGAAACTGGGGATAACTTGTCCTCTTTAACCCTCTCAAATGCAGTATTTTGTGACTTTTACGACCAACCACGCCCTGAAATGCTGTGTCTGGCACTGGTTGTCCCAGCTCTTGATGTCAGATCTCAGAGAGTTTTCCAGCCCTCATTTAGGTCTAAATTTCATCAGGTTAACGCGACTGTTTCAAAGCTTTTCGCGGATCTGGCAGAGACCACCAGCCGCCCTCTTCTCTCCAATTACAACGCATTGAATACTAATTGTCGACAGCGTGTAGACATAATTCTGTTCTGCGCTAAGCTGAACGGCACGATGCACAGGAACCAGATGACTGCGAAGGAATGTTCTCATGAAACAAGACAGCCCGGATATGGACGCCCCTTTCTCCCGCCAGGCCAAACGCTTCCAACCGATAGATCATGCTCATGTGCATTTCACCGAAGGCTTCTGGAAGAGCTGGCAAGATATAGTGCGTGATATCACCATCCCGACCCAATATAAGCGTCTTGAAGAAGAGAAATTCCTCGAGGTTCTCGACTTCAAGAGCCCTCCAGCGCCCCTCGCCCGCCCCATCCAGCCTTCAGGCCTGTCGATGCAGCATTTTTTCGATAGCGACTTTGGCAAATGGATCGAAGCGGCCAGCTACATGCTCAAATATCAGCGCAATCCCGACATCGAAGCCAAAATAGATGATATTGTCGCAAAGCTAAGCGAAGGCCAGATGCCCGATGGCTATCTCAATTCATGGTTTATCCGCCGCGAGCCGGAAAAGCGCTGGACCAACCTGCGCGACCTGCATGAAATGTATTCGATGGGACATCTGCTTGAGGGAGCGATCGCCTATTTTGAGGCCACCGACAAACGGGCCTTTCTGGACATCATGCTCAAGGCCGTGGATCACATCATCACCCAATTTGGCACCGAAGATGGCAAGCTCAAGGGCTATGACGCCCATGCCGAAGTGGAATTGGCATTGATGAAACTTTATCGGCTGACCGGAGAGGACAGACATCTGCAACTGGCCCGTTATTTCGTCGATGAGCGCGGGCAGATGCCATCCTATTTTGATGAAGAAGCCCGTAAACGCGGCGAAAATCCCGATGACTATGTCTACAAGACCTATGCCTATTCTCAGGCGCACAAACCCGTGCGCGCGCAGGAAGAAGTGGAAGGTCACGCTGTGCGTGCCACCTATCTCTTCAGCGCCATGGCTGATCTGGCCTTCGAAACCAAAGACCCCACACTCTGGATCGCGCTGGAAAAGTTGTTTGCGCACATGACATCCAAGCTGCTCTATGTCACAGGTGGCATCGGCTCTTCGGGCGACAATGAAGGCTTTACGCGGGATTTTGATCTACCCAACGAAACCGCCTATGCGGAAACATGCGCGGCCATCGCCCTAGGTTTCTGGGTGAGCCGCATGGCCCAGATTGATCTTGATTCCCGCTATACCGATATCCTCGAGCTGATCGCCTATAATGGCGCCCTATCTGGCATCGCGCGGGATGGGGAGCATTATTTCTACGAGAATGTGCTCGAAAGCCATGGCCAGCACCGGCGCTGGAAATGGCACTACTGCCCCTGTTGTCCCACCAATATCGCCCGCTTCATCGCCTCGCTGGGAGGGTATGTCTATAGCAGCACCGACGACGCAGTGGCCGTTCATCTCTACGCCGCCAGTAAAGCCGACATTATGCTGAGTGAGCGGCCTGTGCGCATCACGCAGAAAACCGCCTACCCCTGGGATGGCGATATCCGCCTCAGCCTTGATCTCGACGAATCCTTGGACTTTACGGTGCATCTGCGCATCCCCGGCTGGTGCGACAAGGCAAGCATCGAAGTAAATGGAGAGGCCATCAATCTTTCAGATGTCACAATCAAGGGCTATGCCAACCTGACCCGCCGGTGGCAGAGAGGCGATGAAATCCGACTGATTTTGCCCATGCCCACCGTACGGCTCTATGCCCATCCCGATGTTTCGGAAGATTTTGGCCGCGTTGCCATCAAGCGCGGACCACTTGTCTATTGCGCCGAAGAAGCTGATCTGGGCTTTCCACCCCAGCGCCTGCGTTTGCCCGCCGAAGCTGCTTTCAAGGCCTCATTCGCAGAAGACCTTCTGGGCGGCGCAATAGTTCTGACATGCGATGCCTTGGCAGCAGACGAAACAAACTGGGGCAACGGGCTTTATTCAAAAAGCAAGGCGCGCATGATGGAGACCACATTGACAGCCATTCCCTATCATCTGTGGGCCAACAGGCAAAAAGGGGGCATGATGGTCTGGCTGCAGGAAGAAGCCTGAACCGATCAATCCGAAATAAGAAAAAATATTCACCAAGAGAGCAGGAGCAGGCCTCGTCAAGCGTGACTCAAAGGGTCAGCTCTCCACCAACAGCCTTGTTCCTGCCTCCCTGCTTTGCCGCATAAAGCATCTTGTCACAGGCCTGAATGACCGTATCTTCATCAGGCAGGCTTTTGCCCCTGAAATGATAGGTCATGAAACCAATGCTGACGGTCAGTTGGGAAGAAATATCTGAGCGTTCATGCGCAATTCCAGCCGCTTTCACATTCTCTTGCAAGCGACCAACCAGATGGCGTGCACCGCTGAAATCAGTGGCGGGCAGCAGACAACACATTTCCTCTCCACCATAGCGGAAAGCCATGTCTGACGTGCGCAGAAGGGTATCCCGGACAATGGCGCCAACCTTTTCAAGACAATCGTCCCCCGCCACATGGCCATAAAGATCGTTATATTGCTTGAAATAGTCGATATCGATCAGAAGCAGCGACATCGGCTCCAAAGAGCGCACATGGCGGCGCAGCTCGCTTTTCATCATCACATCAAAGGAACGGCGGTTGAGCAACCCAGTCATGCTGTCCAGAACCGCCATTTCATACAAGGCCCGATTGGATTCCTCCAGTTCGCGCGACGTGGCAGAGATCAGGTTGGTCAGAATCTTGAGTGTCTTGATGGACTGCAGCTCTTCTTCGGAATGCTGTTGGGCAGGCACGCCCCATTGCACCGGTTTTTCCTTTTTACTGCCTTCCGACAAGACCAGCATGGTCATATTCTGGATCAGCGAAACACTGGAATGGTTGCCTCCGGAGTAGAATTCCGATGAGGTAAAAAAGCCCGTGCTGTCGCATAGATGACTAAAGCCCTGCGTCTCATCGGAAATCTTGTTGCCAAGGATCATTTTTCGTCCGGAGCAGGAAAAAAAGAAGATGGCGTCCGGCTTCAGGGTCGCAACGCGGCTCTGCATCTGCTTGAGATCCTGATGCAGTTTGGAAATGTCGCAAAAGCTGAACTTGATCTTTTCACCTTCCTTGAAGGGAAACAGAAACTCGATCGCACCATCTGGATGATAGGTAACCGGCACATTTTTCATCAAGATGCCGTCCCGAACACAGGTCAGGGGAAATTCCAGCGTCGGATTTTGCAATTTTGCCAGATCGATATCGACCCCGAGATAATGCTTGTAGGTATCGATGACACTGCGTTCATCAATTTCATAAACCCGCTCCCCTTCAGCTCTGGTGATCTGCATTTCTCTGCCGATCTGCTCCCAACCATCTATCCGCAGGCTTTCCGCGTGTAGATCGGGGCCTGCCAGGGTTGCAATCACAGAGCCATGGCTGGAAAGAAAATGCTCGGTAAAGACAAAGGTATCAATATATTCATCCCCGACGCCAGCCTGCCCTCCGGCAAGCACAAGACCGGGATTCTCAACTCCGATGGCCTGAATAAAATCAAGGCTGCGCTGCAAATGGCCATCCGTAGCACCACAGCGAAACAGAATGGCAGCAGTTGCCCCCTGAGCGCTGATCTCCTTGGCAAATCGGTGCGTCGCCTCTGGCTTGCTATCATCGGCATAAAGTGTCTTGACCTTGGTGTCTTCAAAAACAGACAGACTGAGGACAATCGTATTTTGCGAGGTGGTCTTTCCCAGTATCTCGCCTTCGGTCGTCGCCCCCAGAATGGCCACGCCGGGAAAGGCATTCACCAGAACAGCCTGCAGGCTCTGCAGAGAGTCGCGCCCGCATCCACCGGCGTAAACCTGGATGAGTATCTGGTCACGAGGCACATCTGCAACCATTTGTAGTAAAACGTCCAAATCATCACTACTTCTATATAGTATATTTAGACATTTCATGCGTTTAGCCTCAATATTGGCGCTTTGTTTTTATGTTTCTCTATCAACTATTCCATCAAATAGCTAAAAGAACATATATACAGAGCGGTCCATATCCACAGTCCGTGAAAATATCCTTACCCTCATCATCATGTGTGCAAGAAAAGGCGTGCTAAACCCTACGCATTAGCCCGCATCAAAATGGAACAAACCCTAGAAAGAAAAACCCAAAGGCCTATTTAGAAGCTCTCGCGCACCTTGAGATGCACATGCTCCTTGGGGTCCGATTCGGCATGCGAATGCTGCTGCACATCCTCATCCACCGGAGTGAGAGAGGCAGCCCCGTGCTTGATCCCGCGCTCCAGAAACAAGGCTTGTGCGTAATCATTCACCTGCTCGACAGACCCCCGCAATACAGTCACATCAAAGGCATGATCATGGTCGATGGGCAGGCTCGTGGAATACAGAATCTGCCCGTGCCTGTCGTGCCGCCCCCGTTGTAACTTCTTCTCCAGCCCGACAACGGAATGATCCACGGTGCAGGACACAACGGCGATACAATTGGCTGTCTGCTCTTCTGCCGGCATGGCAGCAAGCCCTCGCCGGATCAGGTCTCTTATGGCCTCTGAGCGATTGGAAGCACCCGAGCGGGCAATGAAACGATCCAGAACCTCTGTCAATTCTGCGTCCAGAGTGATGGTTGTCCGCGTCATGCTGTTCATGTCAATCTCGTTTCTTCTCACGCGTGGCTCGAAGGGCTTCAAGCAGGGCTGTAACCATTTGATAAATACACATTCAGATCCGTTTGTAAAACCGCTATTCGACCTAGAGGCACAGCTGCAGAGCGGAGATCATGGCGGATACGGCATGTGATTTTATCTCTCTTGTCCAAAAGCAGCAGGAAGTGCTTGAACAAGGGTCAATAGTATGATCAATTATCCAAAATTTCATACTCAAAGGTTTTCCCATGCGTCCTCTTGCCCCTTCCTTCGCTGCGCTCGCTTGTCTTGCCCTTTTTTCCGCTCCGGCCTTGGCCCATTTTCAGGAAGTCATTCCCTCCGCAGATGTCCTGCCCGAAGGCGGTGAAGTGAACATCGATATGGTCTTCACCCACCCCTTTGAAGGCGGACCGGTTATGGAAATGAAAAAACCCGTCAAAATGGGTGTTTTCAAAGCTGGCACAACAACCGACCTGTTGCCCCGGATCAAGCAATCCGAAATCGATGGAAAGACCACATGGAGCCTTGAAACAGAGCTTGTTGAGCCGGGGGCATCGATTTTCTACGTCGAACCGCAGCCCTATTGGGAACCTGCTGAAGGCAAATATATCATTCATTACGCCAAGGTCGTCGTGGACAATTATGCATCCGGAGAAGGCTGGGATGAACTCGTCGGCTTGCCGGTAGAAATCCAGCCGCTCACGCGTCCAACCGGCCTGTGGGCAGGCAATGTCTTTTCCGGCGTGGTGCTAAAGGAGGGAAATCCTGTACCGTTCGCCGAAATCGAGGTTGAGTTTATCAATGACGCCTCTATAACAGCCCCTAACGATGCCTTCATTACGCAAGTGATCAAAGCCGATGCCAACGGCACCTTTACCTATGCCATGCCACGCGCAGGCTGGTGGGGATTTGCCGCGCTGGTCGAAGGCGATGAGCCAATGTCCTCGCCAGAGGGCAAGGACGTGCCGGTAGAACTGGGCGCCCTGATGTGGGTAAAAACGACAGATATGAGCGGGAAATAAGCGCCATGGCACATATCCCTGACGGCATACTCAGTGCACCGGTCCTGATTGGCGGCGCTGCTGTGGCCCTTGGCGGCGTAACGCTGGGGCTGCGCAGCTTGAGTGATCGGGCCATTCCCCGCGCGGCCATTCTGTCGGCAGCCTTTTTTACAGCATCGCTGATTTCCGTGCCCGTCGGCCCGTCGAGTGTGCATCTTTTATTGTCAGGGCTTATGGGCATCATGCTTGGCATTGCCATTTTCCCCGCCGTCGGGGTTGCCCTCATTTTGCAGGCTTTGCTGTTCGGCTTTGGCGGCCTGACGACATTGGGCGTCAACACCGTCAATATCGCCCTGCCCGGCTTTATCCTTGCCATGGCCATCGGCCCGATCATCCGCTCGTCCCACTCCAGCGCCATGCGGGCAGGCCTGTCTGCTCTTATCGGGGCCTTGTCTGTCTTGGGAACCGGAGGTCTTGTCGCCCTCTCGCTGGCGCTCTCGGCACCGGAATATACACCCGTCGCCAGCGTCTTGTTGGCCACCTATCTGCCGCTGGCGCTGGCTGAAGCTTTCGTCACGGCGGCAGTGGTAGGCTTTCTCTCTCGCGTTCAGCCCGACGCATTGAGTCTTGCAACCGGAGCTGCGGCTTCATGATGCGGTTTCTATTCATTGCCCTTGCATCCCTTGCGCTCTTCGCAAGCCCGGCCAACGCGCACAAACTGAAAGTCTTTGCCACCGTCAAGGGCGATCATATCGCCGGATATGCCTTTTTCATAGGCGGTGGCCGTGCGCAAGGGACCAAATGGATAGCCAAAGATGCCTCCGGCGCCATAGTGGCCGAAGGCACCACGGACATGGAAGGGACCTATGATTTCGCCCCTCCCAATCCCGCTTCGTCTGACATCACCATCACGGTCAACACACAGGAAGGCCATATCGCCTCCGCTCATGTTGCGGCAGACCGCTTGGGTGGCACAAGCATGCATACCCCTCAAACCGGCTCGCAAGACAACGTCCTTCAAACATCCCCTGCCAACCCGGCAGAGGCAAAACCCCAACTCCCGTCTACATCTCAACTGGAGCCGATGATCGAAGCGGCGGTTCAGCGACAGGTCGAGCCGCTTCTGGAGCGCATCGAGCAAATGGACAGCCATATGCGCTTTACCGATATCATTTCGGGCATCTTTCTCATCATCGGGCTTGCGGGAATTGGTCTATGGGCACGGTCTCGCCGATGAGACCAAGTCTGCTGCCAGAAGACCTGCGGATTCGGTTGATTGTCGTCTTTCTGGCGGTTTGTATCTTTTCCCAATTACAGAGCCTTGAGACGGCCTTCTTCGCCTTTATCGGGAGCCTCATTCTTGGCGCGACCGAAAGAATCGAGCGCAGCCTATGGCGACGGCTGATGCATGTCGAAGGCTTCGTGTTGCTGATTTTCATCACGATGCCCTTCCTCATACCCGGCCCCTCCCTTTTCAGCATCGGCCCCTTGCAAGCCTCTCTGGAAGGCGTGGCGAGAGCTGCATTGATCGGCTGCAAGGTCTCGGCGTCGGTTCTGCTTTTGATGGTCTTTCTTGGCCCCATAGAGCCAATCCGCCTTGGCGCAGCACTCTATGCTCTGAAACTGCCGGAAAGTCTGGTGCGCCTGTTTGTCATGACAGTGCGCTATGTGTCGGTTATCCGCATGGAGGCAACACGTCTGCACAAGGCCATGAGGGCAAGGGCCTTTCAACCGGGCACAAACCGTCACACTTACACCAGCTATGGCAACCTGATCGGCATGCTTCTGGTCCGCTCCCTTGATCGGGCGCACAGAGTGGAAAATGCCATGCTCTGTAGAGGCTATAATGGCCGTTACCCCTATGCCGAATTGAGCGCGCCAAAACCAATGGATTGGTTTTCCGGCTCCATTCTCATGGCGTTGGCGCTCGGTATTCTCCTCATGGACAAGATCCCTTTCTAGGAGGCCCAAGTCCACCCTCGCGCTTCCCATAAGCCCCTCAGCCCATCCGAGGCTGTAGGCGCATCGATCCGCTGAGAATCTCACCGGATTCAAGCAGACGCAAGCCAGCCAGTCCCTCCTGATTATGCGCATCCACCGCATGGGACATCGGTTCGAAACAGAAAAAATCCTTTTGGTAGGTTGGATCAAAGGAGATATCAGACACAAAAATCTGATAGCGCGTAAACAGATCGCTCGCCCTGATCTCCAACATCAGATTGTCGTCAGGCCATGCAATTTCGGCCAACCCATCCCATCCTTCAAAGCCGTTATTCACCCAATGATCCGGCAGAGACTGGGCCTCATTGAAATCCAGCGCACGAGGAAGAGCCTCTCTAGACCCCGGTAGCCGGTCACTCTCTTCAGTCCAATAGTGAGAGGCGCCAGCGGTCAATCTGGTCCGGGAAGTCAAAGGAAAGAAGGGGTGCCAGCCGAGCCCAAAGGGAAGGGTCTCATCCCCCAGATTGGTCACAGTGAGTGTGAGGATCAATCCCTCATCATCAAGCGTAATATCCTCGGTCGCCCGATACACATAAGGAGACGAAGTGCCCTCTGCGTCCTGTTGCTTTTCGAAAGAGAGCCGGCAGCGACTTTGCGCGTGCTCGACAATTTGCCACTCCCCCAACCAGCCATCCCCGTGCAGGTAGAATGGGTCATCATCCGTGTTGGCAAGAAAGACATGATGCTTCCCCGCGAGCGAGAAGCCATTGCCTCTGACGCGATTGCCAAACGGCACAAGAGGAAAGCAGCCCGACAGGTCTGCCCCGTCGCTTGCACCATCGCCCCTTGTCTGAAGCAACGGAAAAGTCCGGCCCTGATGCCGCATCTCAAAGGACCAGAGCGCCCCGCCCCGCGGTGAGAGCGTTGCGGAAAAGTCTCCATGGTCCAGAGCAATCAGGGACATGCCGCTTCATCCATTCCTTAATGAAAGACAAGCGGGGGCTCAAAGCGCCCGCTTGTAATAGTTTTTATTGTCTGTTCTGCTGGAACTCGGCAAAGACCACAGCAAGGATCAGCAGCGATCCCTTGGCCAGCAACTGATAGAAGGTGGGTACCGAGGTTAGGATCATGCCGTTGTTGAGGATGCCGATAACGGCAACACCAAGCAAAGCGCCGATGACACTGCCTTTGCCGCCCTGCATGGCACATCCCCCCAGGAATGCAGCCGTAATGGCCTCAAGCTCCAATCCTTGCGACCCGGAAATCGGCTGACCGGACCCGGTACGGGCGGCAAGCAGAATACCTCCGATGCCAGCAACCGCACCACTCATCACGAAAGTACCGATGCTGTAACGGCTGAGATTGATGCCCGCGAAGCGCGCTACAATCGGATTGCCGCCAATGGCATAGAAGTTTCGACCCACGATGGATTTCGACAGGAAGATATGGAAAACAATCGCAGTCAGGATCAGAATCCATATCGGCATTGGAATACCCAGAAAACGGCCAATACCGATCAGGCGGAAGGTATCATTGAAGATCGAAATCGACTGGCCATCGGAGATGATGAAGGCAACCCCGCGGAAAATAGCCATGGTGCCCAACGTGACGATGATATGATTGACGCGGCCGTAGGTAATGATCGTTCCGTTGAAAAGACCGGCCAACGCACCAACAAGAATGCCGAAAAAGATGCCCAGAGTGGCCGAGTCCGTCGCCTGAATGGCCGTTGCAGTCGCCACCGTCGTCAGTCCGACGATGGAGCCTACCGAAATATCCATGCGTCCGGAGATCACTACAGCGGTCTGGGATATGGCCAGCACGCCCAGAATGGCAATCCCCATCCCCATATTCAGGAAATTCCGCATGGAGAAGAAGACATCCCCGCGCAACGTACCAAACAGTACGAGAAGAACGAGCAGAGCCAGAATAAGGCTCATATTGTGAATGCCGATGCGGCCGGCGGTTGCTTCATAGAAGGTCTCGCGCGCATTGGCACTGCTTGTATTTAGTGTTTCATCAGACATAGTCAGGGTCCCCTTCAAGCAACCATCGATGCGGAAGGCATCGCGTGCAGCAGAATTTCCTCTTCATTGATGGCATCCCCCTCCAGTTCGGCGGTGATTTTACCATCGGCCATGACCAGAACGCGATCAGCCAGCCCCATCAGCTCGGGCATTTCCGAAGAAATCAGCAAAATCGCAATACCGCTGGCGGCAAGGTCATCAATCAGTTTGTAAATTTCGGATTTGGCACCGACATCAATCCCGCGGGTGGGTTCATCAAGAATGAGAACCTTGGGCGACCGCGCCAGCCAGCGGGCCAGAACCACTTTCTGCTGGTTGCCACCGGAAAGATCCGACACCTGCGTATCCAGGCTCGGCGCCTTGATCTTCATAGCTCTTGCTGCCTCGCCAACCAGATTTTTCGCCGACTGGCGATCAAACAGGCCATAACGCGAGACCAGATCGGGAATGACAATCGCGCCATTGTCCAGAATGGAGCGCATCAGCAACAGGGCCTCATGCTTGCGATCTTCCGGCGCAAAGCCGATCCCCGCCTGAATGGCAGCCGCCGTATTGTTGGCAGCAAGCGCTTTGCCTTCCATATGAACCGTGCCGCCGGTGATCTTGTCATAGCCAAATATGGCCTTGGCCAACTCGGACCGCCCCGCCCCCATCAAGCCGCCAAGCCCAACCACTTCACCGGCATTGATTGTCAGGGAGATATTTTCAATCGCGGCCGAGGACAGGTCCCTGACCTCCAGGACCGCGCGATTCTGCTTGCTCGGGCGCCGCGAGAAGAGCGTGCTCAGCTCTCGACCAACCATCTTGCGAGCAATGGATTCGGTCGTCTCCTCAGCAACCTGTGTCTGGGACACGATACGACCATCACGCAACACGGCAACCTGATCGGCCAGATCAACCACCTCATTGAGGCGGTGTGAAATATAAACGATGGCTTTACCCTCTTCGCGCAGGCGGCGAATGATGCGGAACAGGCGTCGCGCCTCGTCATCGGTAAGGGAAGATGTTGGCTCATCGAATGCGATAAACTGCCCGCCTGCGCGCACGGCCCGGATAATCTCGATCATCTGGCGCTGGGCTGGTCCGATCCGCTCGCAACTCTGGTCCGGATCCAGTTCATCGGCCATGCCGAAATCCTTGAGCAGCGCCAACGTATCACGCTTGAGCCGCGAACGATCCAGAAAGGCGCGTCCAACACGCGGCAGCTCGCCGATATAGATATTCTCCGCCACGCTCATATCGGGCACGATTTCCGGTTCCTGGTGGATCACCCTTATGCCCCTGGCATGAGCTTCTCTCGTCTGCCCAAAGACAACCGGCTGCCCGTCGATCAGCACAGATCCGGTGTCGGGCGGAAACACGCCCTCAAGAATGCGCATCAAGGTCGATTTTCCGGCCCCGTTTTCCCCCACCAACGCCAAAACCTCTCCGGGTGTGAAGGTCACCTCCACATCGGCAAGGGCCTGAACAACCCCGAAGCGCTTGGAAATGTTGGTCATACTAATTGTGTTCTGCATCTCGCCTCCTTTTCAGATGCGAAGACCGGGCAGGCATCTGCCCCTCCCTGCCATTGACGGCAGCCATATTCCAAAGCCCGACGAGGGGCAGTTTGGACCGGAATAGGCCCCGTGCAGCACGGGGCCTCGCATTTTAAAACTATATTACTTGCACAGACGCCCTTTATACGCGTCGAAATTGCCCATATTGACCAGTTCAGGCGAAGAATAGGTGTTCTCGGGCAGGTCTTTGCCATTCTCGATTGCGTCCATTAGTAGATTGACAGCAACCTTGCCCTGGTTTTCAGGGTTGAACCACATCGTGCCTTTGAAGGCGGATGCGCGTCCATTGCCGAAGGCGTCACAGGCGCGACTGCCATCGATGCCAACGCCGATGCCATTTTCTGCCGCATAGCCGGAATTTTCCATGGCGCGTGCAGCCCCCAGAACGCCGTCATCATTGCAGGAATAGAAAATCCAGTTGGTGATCTGGGGATTGGCGGTCAGTGTGGTGGTCATCACGTCAATGGAGTTGACCATCGTGTTGTCATAGGCAACGCGGGCAATATCATCGCGTTCGAATTCCGGATTGGCCTTCAGGAAAGCATCCTCGGCACCCTTGTTGCGCAGCATGCAGGTATCAGCCTTGCGGTCTTCAATCGAGGCAATCTTGACAGTTTCAGGATCCCAGCCGGAAGCCTTGTAAAGGTTTGACAATTCTTCGCCAACGGCCAGGCCGATATTATAGGAATCAAGCCCGACGAACGGTACCTTGGTGCCATCTTCATGATAGATGTCGTCATCGACCGCCACCAGCTTGACGCCAGCCTCCTTGGCGCGCGCAGCAACAACCGGGCCGATGCCGCGATCTGGCACGACAATGGCGATGCCCTTCACACCGTCACCAATCATGGTATCAACAGCGGTGATTGCCAGATCGGCATTGAATTGCACATCCTGCGCGATAAGCGAGGCGCCACGTGCTTCTGCGGCCTTTTGCGCCCCGACCACTTCGGCTACGAACCATGGATGGTCACCCATCTTGTTCACATAGCCGATTTTAATGTCATCGGCATTGGCCAGAGATGAAACGCTGCAAAATGCGACAGCAGCGCCTATCCATTTTAGTGAATTACCCATTTTTCTCCTCCACAGTTATGGGCGTTGGCGTCAGACCGCCAGAACGGGCGCATGCGCGGCGTCCCCTCTTTCGGCTTCAACCAGAAGCTCTGAAGCCAGAGCATGATTAGGATCGTCCTTGAGGGCTCGATAGAGCCAGTCTTTTGCAACATCCTCCTGCTTGCGCACGAGCGCCACCTGCCCGAGCATGACATAGGCAGAAATGGACTGTCTAAGCTGTATGTCATCGTCAAAGATCAGCATCGTCGGCAACGAGGTTGCGAAATAGTCAATCTTGGCCGTCGTGCCCAGAAGGTCCTTGGCGTAACCTTCAAGGGCATCACACAACATGTCAGCCTTCCGGTTGCGCCCCAGAGCTTTCATGGACAATATTGAATAATATGTCTTCTCGGAAAAGGCCCTGACCTCCATATCAAGGAAATCCCCTTTGAAATCAGCGGCCAAAGTCCAGTTTTTCAAAGCTTGTTCCTGATTTCCCGCTTGGGCATGAGCCACGCCGGCCCAGTAATGGGCATCGGACTGGTTGGCGAGCAGGTGCCGCGCCTCGCCAAGATTGTGCGGGCTGGTCATGGCCTTCTCAAAGGCCTCGCACGCCGCCACAAGATCACCGCGCTCCAGCGCATTCCTGCCCAGATTCAGACAGGTTCGGGTGAATTGCTCAAGAGCCATTCCTTCCCCGCCTTCCCATGGCTGGAACTGCCGCTGCATCAGTGTCGCCAATGCCTTGTCTGGGGCTCCGGTCTGGTTGAAGAGAGCAACCAGTTCGATTGTCAGATCATCGCGTTTCATGACCAGACCGCCATGAGCTTCCAGCTCCTTGAGCCGCTCATCGGGCTGCTTGCCAAGGCGTTTCCAGAGCTGGTCGCGCTCATAGAAGATGCGGGCATCAGCACGATCACAGGCAAAGGCCCTGTCATAAGCGGCAAGCGCCTTTTGTGCATCCTTGAGAATATTGTGATAGCCAATACCCAGATTCCGCCAGGGAATGGAAAATTTGGGCTGGTTTTCAACGGATTGCTCCCAAAGCACGATGGCTTCTTCATGCCGTTTTTTGTCGTAAAGGAGGTTGCCCAGATAGTAAGGAGCCATGGCATCCGTAGCATCCGCGGCAATCGCCGCCTTCAGAATGGCGATCTCTTCGAGACGGTTGGGGAAACAATAGTCGCTGTTGGCTTTGCGAGCGCATTGGCGCTGTCTGTCGGCTTCATCATGCAGCCCCAACTGATCGGCAAAATAGGCCGCGTAATAGTGCATGAGGGGTTCCGTGCCCGAAGAGCCCGGCGAAGTACCGCGTGACGTCAACTCGAACGCCCGGTTGAAGTCGCCCATGCTGGCATAATCCAGAGACAAATCCAGCAGCACCTGCGGATCAACACTCAAAGGAAGCCGCAGCGCATCCCGCGCCATATAGTCCAGCGGGTCCAGCGCCAGCGTTTCCGCAAACAGATCATCCGCCTCGTCACTGCGCCCCAGCGCACGAAGACAGAAAGCCTTGAGATTACGCGCTTTCAAATTGTCGACCCCAACACGCAGGGCTTCATTGGACCGGCGCAATGCTTCGGCCCAACGCCCCTTGGCTGCGTCTATTTCAGCCATGGCCAATTGGCTTGGCGCCCCCCATGCAACGGTCCAGCCAGCCTTGCCAAAATAATCATAGGCCGCTTCCGTGCGCCCCATATGACGCAAGGTGAGTCCGAGGTTGTAGAACGCCTCGCCATCCTGCGGGTTGGGATTGCGCAGGCGAAGCCTGCCAAGGGCGGCGCGGAAATGCGCTTCAGCGGCTTCAAATGCGCCGCGCCGCAGATGCCATACCCCCATGGCGTTGTTGCAACGACTATCCTGCGGATCGCGCTTGAGAGCTTCGCGCCAATAAATCTCGGGTGCCCGCGTCGCATGCCGATACTGACTAAGATGCAGCCCCGTGATGTAAAGTTCATCAAGACTCTCGATATCTTCGGGCAACATCGGCTCCGTGGCCGATTGGGTGGGTTCGTCATCGCGGACGCGATCAATGCCCCAATCGAGCAGCATAGTCCCGTCCGCATCCAGAATAACCAGCGCCAACTCATCGCGGTAAGTGCCCTCCGGCACCTCAGCCTCAAGCAATAGCGGCTTTTGCGGTTTTGCCTCAACGCCCCAACAGGCGATCTCCTGCTGGCCTTTGCGCACCCGCATCAAGGCTCCGGACAAAGGCACCACGGTATGAAGACCGATTTGCAGACGCGTGCCTTCAAGGGACACATTGACTGCCAGTTCAGGCGTGGCCTGATGTGCCGGTCCAATATCGCGAATGCCATACCAATGCTGGGTGAAAATCTTTGTTTCCCCCGGTGCAATGAAAGCGAAATCCGGTTGGTTGTCGGTATAGACTCCCGCCATCAGCTCGATATAGGGCCGATAGATGCCATTATCGTCAGGATCCGTCAGATTGCGGTCCCATGCATAGCCGAAATCATGATTGCCCCAGGTCCATTGTTTCTTGCCCGGTGAGACATGGCGATCGGCCACATGTACAAGGCCAGCACCAGCCGCATGATCATAGCCGCCGCAGAAGGACCCCAACGTATCCACGCACATATAGGATGTGGGCACAGGAATATTGGCGTACCAACGCAAATCATTCGGCGCATAGTTGCTCTCGGGAACAAACTGGCTGGGCGCTTCGATCTCTGGCACACCGGAGCGCGCCCTTTCGCCATAGTCAACACCGTAATAGTGCCCCTGACAACGCGGAAAATCGATCATGGCTCGCTTGGCATGGTCAGCAACACGGGTCACATCTTCAGGGAAGAAACTCTGATAATGCTCATGCACCTCGGTTGCCGCATTGGCCCACCACATGACGGTCTGCGTCATCGCTGTACGGTTATGCAACCGCACCAAAATGTCGAAACGGGCAATGTCCGGATAAAGACGCACCCCATGCATGCCCTTCATGCGGTTCATGGGTTCATGCTCACTCATCCAGACCGTCTGGGCGCCATCATCGCCCTCTTCGATCATCCAGTCGGTCGGCATATAGGTGCTCGGGCGGTGATGCTGTGGCCAGTTAAACTCTATGCCACCGGAAATCCACGGCCCGGCCAGCCCGACCAGTGCAGGCTTGATCACATGATTGCGATAGATGATGTCATACCCGTTGGCCTTGTCGATCGCCGCATAAACGCGCCCGCCCAGCTCTGGCAGAACAATCACCAAAAGATGGTCATTCTCGATGAAAACAGCCGTCCATTCATGCTCCACCGGTTCGCTCTCGATCCGGTCAATGAAAGGCAGGGGGTAAACACGTCCACTGGACCCCTGAAATACGCGCTTCTCAAGAAACATCGGATTGCGTTCGGCCTGCGCAGGTTCATAGGTCGGTAACGCCAGTGGTTGGCTCCAGGCCTTCACAGGGCGGCCCTTCTGGGATGCGGGTGCCTCAGCAAAAAGGGTATGGCAAGTCATGTGTGCATTTTGTCTTCAGCTGCTGACAATTTAATCCCTGAAGACATCCTCCGGCCCTCATGGTGAGCCTTGGAATTAAAAACCAGAATGGCAAATTTACTGAATAGTATGGAAGATATTCCGAAATGTGAAACAGACATGCGTAAAACGCATATCTGAAAATCCGGCTCCAACAATTCAATCTGAAACGAAAGTATTAGCTTTGATCAATCTCCGTAAAAATCTGGAGGCTCACACACGCCATCGACGCACCGCTTCATTTGTCCCTGTTTCGAAGAAAATCATCCTTTTATTCGATAGATATTGAACATAATCGCTCATTGGCAAAAAAACAGGCTCTGAAACAAGGAAGGGATCGCTTGGGAACGCTCCGCGCGCGATAATCGAGAGTGACAACCTCGCACCGCCCTAAAAGACCTTTTCAGAATACGGGATATGGATTATTTACCGGAATATCTCTTTTGAATTAGAACAAAACCATTCTATTCGCGCATCACAAAGATACCCGATCCTGATATAGTCTCTATATCGAAAGGGCCAACAGCCAGCCCACCGTTCGCAAGAGGCCTGCATCTATGACACCAGATCAGCACCAAATACGGGAAGGATTTGCAGGGCAACGATCCGCCGTTTTGCCTCGCTCGGTTGTGGCAACCTGGCTCGCCAATGACCCACTGTTTGATATGGTCCCCAGCGATGTCGGCCTTTTCCCTGAAGCACAATGGCACTATGTCGACCGCCCCAAAGGCTCGACCCAGTTGATCCTCATCTATTGCGTATCGGGCGAAGGATGGGCAACCATCGCGGACCACACCTTCCGCATCCATGCCGGGCAAGCCCTGCTTGTTCCCCCCGACACACCCCATCTTTATGGCGCGGACCAGCATAATCCATGGACCATCTACTGGATTCACCTTGCGGGCAGAAAAACACGCAGCCTCTTACAGCTTCTCGATCTGGATCCGGCATCCCTGATGCTCTATCCTGGTCATGACCCTGCCTTGCCCTCGCTTTTCGAACGCATTCTCTATCTCCTCGATAGCGGCTATTCCGACGAAAGCTTGCGTCTCGCCTCAATGGCGACGCATCAGATGGCAACGCATCTGGTTTCCATACGCCACAGACAGCCACACGGCGAAGATAGCCACCGCGCCAACATCAAAAGCGTCATCGACTTCATGAACAAGGCACTGGACAAAAAATTGACGTTGGAAGAACTGGCCGCCCATGCCAGCATGTCCAAGTCGCATTTCACCTACATTTTCAAGAAGCGTACGGGCTTCGCCCCGCTTGACTATTTCCTGCGCCTGAAGATGCAGAGGGCCTGCTATCTGCTCGATACAACAGACCTTCCGGTCAAAGTCATAGCCATGCAGCTTGGCTTTGATGACTCACTCTATTTTTCGCGACGCTTCCGCCTGATACACAATTGCTCGCCCATCCAGTATAAGGCCGTGCAGAAGGGTTGATGTCATCCAATCCTGCTCTCTCTTGATACAATAAAAGCCGGAATGGCAATCCACTCCGGCTTAGAGGCTTTCACCAAGGGCGATACCCCTATTTCTCGAGAGACGCGCAAAAGGCTTCGAATTCTGCCCCCGTTGCATAGGATTTCTGCGTGCCCTGTCGCGTAATGGAATCTGCTGCATAGCGCACGGACATGGAAAGCGCCGCTTCGAGATCCTTGTCGCGGGTATAGAAATGCGCAAAACAGCCAATGAAGGCGTCGCCAGCTCCCGTCGTATCCTTCGGTGTCACGGTAATGGGAGCAAAATGCTTGCGCCCTTCTTTGGTGACCAGCAGTGCACCCTTTGACCCGAGCGTGACAATCACCGTCTTGATCCCCTTGGCCATGAGGCTGCGGGCGGCTGCTTCCGCACTGTCCTCATCACTCACCGTCATACCCGTCAGCAATTCAAGCTCGCTTTCATTGGGTACCAGATAGGTCACATCGGTGATACGGGAGGCATCAAGATCCGGTTGTGCCGGAGCAGGGTTCAGCAGGGTTGGAATGCCGTGCTTCGCACCAAAGGCGATGGTGTGATAGATCGTCTCCAGCGGCACTTCCAGCTGCATGACGATGAGATCACACTGCTTAAGTTCTTCTGCCGCCTTGTCAACTTCCTCGGGGGTCAAATGCTCATTGGCCCCTTTCACGATCAGGATGCTGTTTTCGCCCGATTCCTCCACGAAGATTGGCGCAACACCTGAAGAGGTGCCCGGCACGCGCACCACATGGCGCGTATCGACGCCCAGTGTCTCAAGATTGTTGATGGTATTGTCGGCAAAGATATCATCCCCCACCCGCGTGACCATCATCACGTCGGCCCCCAGTTTGGCGGCGGCCACAGCCTGATTGGCTCCCTTGCCACCACATCCGAGACTGAAGGATGGCGCTTCCAGCGTTTCGCCCGGCCCGGGCATGCGGGTGACATAGGTGATCAGATCGACCATATTGCTGCCAACGACAGCGACTTTTCCTGACATGGTTCTCTTCCCTTGATTAGCCTTTGTTATGGCCACCGTATGCGAGATCAGAGCGCGTGAATATGCGCTTCTGCCGCCTCGGCTTCCTCTCCTGTTACATACCCCAGACGAACCTTGAAGCTGGCCGCCTCACCGCTGGCGAGCTGGCGCACATTGCCCTTTGCCTTCTCGGCCAGATAGCCCTCTGGCTCACAGGTAGATGGCAGCGCGAAGGCAGCCACCTGCTGGTCCGCATTCACCAAAATCCAGCGTACGGTCTTGGGAAAATCATTCCGGTTATAGGCAATCTTAAAGCCGTCGCCCTCGCGCCGACGCATCAGCGATGCCGTGTTGCCATAACCATCGGCTCCCACGCCACGCACATAGAGCACCTGCTCGGGATTGTAGCGCTCCGGTTCATCCAGCACTTCCAGCCCCGTCGGATCCTTGGCAAGTGAATCGATAAAGGCCAGATAGTCCGGCGTGGTCTGCACATGGCCCGGCACGGCGGTGCGAACCACCGTCCGATCAGGCGTAAAGGGAGCGGGCTGAATGATCTTGGCCCCTTCGCAATAAGCGAAGTTGACATGACACATATACATGAGATCCATCGGCGCCCCACCGACATTCTGCACATCCATGCACATGTCAAACAGGGTCTTGCCGGGACGCAAGATCACCTTGGGGTGAGCGATATAATGATCCCCGAAGCCCATGACATATTCAGCAGTGCCCGTCACTGCCATATAGAGCCCCTCGTCATCTTCGCCGATTTCCAGCCCCGCACAATCGAGCGCAGCCACAGGCATTTCGCCATGCAGCGCGTGAGTATCATCGGGCGATGGGCAGCCATTGCGCAACAGGCCAGAATGAAAGGCAAAGCACCCATAGGTGCCCGCAATGTCATGGGCCGGACGCGGCATGGAGAACATGTTTTTCATGGTCAAGTCGACGCCGTCAAACACCGCGTCCCAGATCATTTGCCCATAGAAAGGCAGGATGACCAGATGGCCTCTGGCGTTGCTGATACGCAATCCCTCGATGCCGCTGTCATAGCGGAAGGTGGACGCGCTCAATTCATCGCAGTTGGCTACCGTCTGCTCATGGGCGGCGAAGTCGACTTTGCGAAGGGTGATCTTTACCGGTTCCATGGTATTTCCTCCGTCTTGTCCGAAGCTCTTTGTTCTGAAGAACAGGCCCCGGCTTGATTGTGATCCAAAAGACCGCCGCGCCAGAGGCTGCGACGGTCATAGATTGCTCTACCGGGCGCGGTTCTTCCAGGCATTGATGGCAATGACCAGCAGCAGGAAGGCCCCCCAGATGAAGTCGATCAGATGGTTACTGAAGCGCAGGATCTGGAACCCACTGGAAAGCAGCATCAAGGCCACCACGGCAATCGACACACCGGCCACCGTTCCCTTGCCACCGGCAGGGTTTGTACCGCCGAGCACGGAAATCAGCACCGCTTGCAGCAAATAGGATGTGCCATAATCCGACTTGGCCGCATTGGTCCGTCCCGACAGGATGATGCCCGCCATGCTGGCCAGCACGCCAGACAACATGTAGCTGTAAAGGATCATGCGCGACTTCTTCAAACCAGCAAAGACGGCCGCCCGCGGGTTGGAGCCGATCAACATCAGGTTGACGCCCAACGTCGTCCGCGTCAGCAAGAAGGCAACCATGCCAGCCACCAGCAGGAACAACAGGAACGGCACCGCAATTCCAAACAGCTTGCCATTGCCAAGGAAGGCCCATGCATCAGGAAAACCAACGATGGCAGGACCGCCGGTCAGCACCAGACACAAGCCGATAAAGACCTGCCCCGTGCCAAGTGTCGCCAGAATGGGAATGATATTGAGCTTGGTTATGAGAAACCCGTTGATGGCCCCGGCCACAAGCCCTACCCCCAGCGAGAGGCAAACACCCAACATCACCATCGGCACGCTCTGTTCCATGCCCAGATCCCGGGTGAGATAGTGAAACAGCACACCTGAGAGAATGCCGGACAGGTTGGCAATCCCGACAACCGAGAGATCGATCCCGCCGGTCAGCATCGCAATCATCATCGCGATGGACAACAGGCCCAACTCGGGGAACAGATAGGTGATGGATTCAAAGTTATAATAGCGCAGGAACTTGTCCGGGCTAAGAGCCGTCATGATGATGAAGATCAGAACGGTCATCATGATCAATTGCAGAATATTATTGTCGCGATTGACCATGTTGCGAAAATCGAGGGAGAATTTCATGTTCTATTTCCTCATACATTCCGTTTGCGATCACGCCATGCAGTCATGGCTGTCGCAATAACGATGACGATACCGACCACAACACGCTGCCAGGTCGTTTCCACCTTCATGATGATCAGGCTGTTCTTGACCATGACCAGCATGAACACGCCAAGCATGGTGCCCAGCACCGAGCCGCGTCCGCCGAAGATACTCGCCCCGCCCAGCACGACGGCGGCAATCACATCCAGCTCAAGACCGACGAAATCGCGCGGGTTGGCCAGCCAGATCATGCCGCTATGCAACAGACCGCCGAAACCAGCCAGCATGCCGGCAAAGCAATAGATGAAGAAGATTGTCTTGCGCACATCAAAGCCAACGCGTTTGGCCGCTTCCTCGTCGCCCCCCAGCGCATAGACGCTGCGTCCGATCATCGTATAGCGCAGCACCAGATGCACGATGATCGCCAGCCCCACATAGATCAGCACCATGGCCGTTAGACCGAAATGGGTGCCATCAGGTTTGGTCATGGAGATGACTTCGGTCTTGGCGAAATCAATCAGCGCGTCCGGCATCTTGTTGATGTTGATCATACTGGTGCCGACAATCCCGAGCAGGAAACCACGCACCATGCTGCCGGTGCCCAGCGTCACGATCAGCGGGATCATGCGGAACTTGTAGACAAAGAAGGCATTGAGGCAGCCAAACAGCATGCCCATCGTAGCCGCTGCAATGAAAGGCAGGATTACCCCGTCATAGCCCAGATAGATCATCCCCTTGACGGTAAGATACATCGCCGCCACGGCAAAGGCCGGGAAGGACACGTCAATGCCACCCGAGATCATGATGATCAACACCCCGAGCGCCATGATGCCAACGATGACATTGCTGCGCAAAAGCGAGAAAATATTATCCAGCTGCCAGAAGGCAGGGTTGATCAGTCCGATCACGATCATGGCAAACAAAAGGATGGCCGCTATGACAAATTCTGATCTTTTGAAGAGTTTCATGGCCTTGTCCTTACGTGAACGACTTCAGCTGATCGCTGATCACATCTTCGATGATGGCATCGCCTTCAAGCTCGTCGACGAAACGCCCACGATGCATGAGAATGACGCGGCTGCAATTCTGGGCCAGTTCCAGAACATCGTCCGAGATCATCAGAACGGCGAGGCCGTGATTATCGACCAGTTCGCGGATCTTCTTGTGTATCTCGGCCTTGGACCCCACATCGACGCCAACCGTCGGCCCGTTGAGGATGAGCACCTTGGCATCGGTCAACAGCCAGCGACCGAGCACCACGCGCTGTGCATTGCCACCGGACAATTCACCCACCTGCTTTTCGGCACTGGGAGTGGCGATCTGCATGGACGCAATCGTCTCATCGGCCACCCGATCCACTCGCTGAATATCAATGATCCCGCCCTTTGCCAGCGTCTCCAGCGACGTCGCGATAATGTTGCGCTTGATCGATTGCGTCATGAACAGACCTTCAGAAAGCCTGTCTTCGGGCACATAGGCAATGCCCTCGGCAATCGCATCCTGCACACTCTGAAGCGCAATCGGCTTGCCATCAACCTCTACAGTGCCACTCTCTGGTGGCAGCATGCCAAACAGGCTGAGCGCCAGCTCTGTGCGGCCTGACCCCAAAAGCCCTGAAAGCCCGACAATCTCACCCGAATGAAGGGTCATGTCGATGTCCTGATAGTCGCCAGCAAGGCAAAGCCCCTGCACCTTGAGGCGCGGCATTTCGCTTGCATCCGGGCGGGCCCGACGGAAAGGCTCAATCTGGATATCCAGGCCCGTCATATGGCGGATCACAGAGGCTTCATCAAATTCGCTGGTTGGCCCTTCGGCCACTTTCGCGCCATTCCGGATAACCGTCAGGCGCTCGGAAATATCCAGCATCTCGCGCATCTTGTGGCTGACGAACAGAATGGCGATGCCGCGGCTCTGAATATCGCGCACAATACGGAAGAGCGTCTCCACTTCCTTGCCTGTCAGCGCGGTCGTCGGCTCGTCCATGATGATCAGCTTGGCATCAGACATCAGCGCACGGGCAATGGCCACCAGCTGCTTGCTGGATGTGGGCAGGCTTTCCACCTCGGCATCCAGATCGATATCCACGCCAAGACGCTCCAGCGCCTCATGGGCCAGTTTGCGCACACGACGCCAATTGACAAGCTTGGTCTTGGCCCGTAGCTCGGTGTTGAGGGCCAGATTTTCTGCCACGGTCAGATTTCCGAACAGGGAGAAATCCTGATAGATGACCTGAATGGCTCGGTTCACCGACTCGATCGGCGACAGGTTTTCTACCTTCTCCCCCTCGATGATGATCTCACCTTCGGTTGGCTGATAGACCCCGGATATAATTTTGATAAGAGTGGATTTCCCCGACCCATTCTCACCAGCAAGGCAATGGATTTCGCCTTTGTTGATGGTTAGGGAGACGTCATCCAGTGCACGCAAACCGAGAAATTGCTTCCCGATACTGCGCAGTTCAATGAACGCTTCAGACATGCTCGAACCAGGCGTTTGAGAATTTAACAATTGGTGTGAGAAGGGCAGCGCCAGGCGCTGCCCCGAAGGCGACATGATCAGAAGTTATATTTGTCCATGTTGTCCTTGGTCACACCGACCCAGCCTGCGCCATAGAGCAGGTTTGGCTGGTCTGCCACCGGAGTAATCAGATCGGTATAACCCGGCAGACCAAGATTGAGGCCAGCCTTGATTTCCGCATCTTTTTTCTCAAGCGCCATGACAGCAACGATGTTCATTGCATAGCCAGCAACGGCAGGATCCCAGAACTGGATATACTGGATATCGTCGTTAGCCAGATATTCACCAGCCACAGACACGAGGCCCGTGCCGGCAAAGAAGAGTTTGTCTTTGAGGCCACGTTCTGCGATCAGACGGCCAGCGCCGGCAGATGTAGGCATCGGGCCACCGACGATCCCTTTGAGATCTGGATAGGTGGTAAGCGTTTCTTTCAGCTTGTTATAGTCAGTATTGGCGTCGTCATAGGTTTCCAGACGCTTGGTGACCAGTTCCATTTTCGGGAAATTGGCTTTCTGATAATCGATCGCCCCGTCAATCCATTCATTCTGGGATTTGGACGTGAGGCTGCCAACGGTTGCGGCATATTTGCCTTCACCGCCCATATAACCACCAAGCACTTCCATCAGCTTGGCGCCATAAGCGTGGTTATCGAAGGCTTCCAGAACATAGTCCGCATTCTTGATGTTGGAAGCTTCATGGGCCACAACAACAATGCCGCGATCACGCGCTTTTTTCAAAACAGGCTCAACGGCTTCCACGGAAAATGGCACGATGGCAATGGCGTCCACGCCCTGAGCAATCAGGTTTTCGACGATTTGCACCTGAGCGGCCGCATCAGCCTGACTTGGGCCAAGCATCCATGTGTCATGGCCCGTTTCATCACCAAACTGCTTGACCCCGTCGCGCATGCGATCGAACCAGGCAATGCCGTCAACCTTGACGACCGTGGCAATGGAATATTCTTTCCCCGTTTCGCTCTTGTAAATATCCTTGCGCACCTGTGAGGTGTCGACAGGCCCCTCTGCAAGAGCAGGAGCGGCAACAAGCGCTGCCGCTACAAGAATTGATGAGAACAAAGACTTCATTGAATCCTCCCTTGGATTGTCCATGTCATCTATTCAGATAAGTGAGAGAATAACCGCGCGTTCCTCCAAACAGTCGCGGCTATCCGGTCCCGGCCTCAGCCGGTAACGATTGCGACGCTAGCACTGGCTCCCAGCCGAGAGGCGCCCGCCTCAATCATTTTCAGGGCATCGGCATGTGTGCGAACACCCCCGGACGCTTTCACGCCCATTTCTTCCCCGACTTCAGCGCGCATCAGGGCCACATCCTCGGCCGTGGCCCCTCCGCTCATGAAACCGGTGGAGGTCTTGACGAAATCAGCGCCAGCTTGTTTAGAAAGCTGGCAGGCCAATCTCTTTTCTTCATCACTCAGAAGGCAGGTCTCTATGATCACCTTGAGCTTTGCTTCGCCACAGGCTTTTTTGACCTCGGCAATATCGTTCCTCACATAGTCGACATCCCCGGCCTTCAGCTGGCCGACCGGGATCACCATATCAACCTCTCCGGCTCCTTCGGCAACCACCCAACGGGCCTCGGCGCATTTGAGCACAGTCGGGATCGCACCAAGTGGAAAGCCGATAACCGAACATGTCACCACATCACTGCCCGCCAATAATTTGGCGACCTGAGGAATATTGACCGGATTAACACAAACCGAGCAAAAGCCGAATTCCAGAGCTTCCTTGCAGATCTTCTCAACCTCTTCAGGCGTTGCCTGTGGCGCCAGAATGGTGTGATCGATATATTTGGCCAGGGTCTCGGAGGTTAAATCAGAGGCAAGGGTAGTCATGGAATCTGCTCCTGTTATTCAACATATGAAAACAAGGTTTTGTTAATCAATGTGACTATTGTAACATTTGTTGAAAGCATATTCACATATTGACGCCCTTTCTGTCAAATTGTAAAAGATAGTTGTGACAAGTTTTTCATAATCACAGGATGGCGTAACACGAAAATTTCGTTATAAGAGGGTCACCTCACAAAACCGAAACGATTCAGTACGCAGATTGCAAGGCTTATGACGATGCAGAGCCGCAGAAAAACGAGGCTTGATAAACTGGAAAAAACGCTCGATGAAGGGCGCGCGCTTCACTTGCGTGATGCAGCCTCGATGCTCGGTGTTTCTGAAATGACCGTCCGACGCGACATCGCTTCAAGTGATGAGCGCTTCTCTTTTCTGGGTGGGCATATTGTCATTTCCGGCGAACAACCCTCAGGCAAGGGTTATTTTCTGCACCGGGAGAATGCCACCAATGTTCAAGCCAAAAAGGCATCCTGCCAGAAGGCAATCGATCTCATTCAGCCCGGCGATGTTGTCTTTCTCGATTGCGGCACCACCTTGCCCTATATCGCCGAATCCCTCGGCGACAGAGGGCCTTTGACCGTCATTTGCTACTCGGTCAATATCGCCGAAATCGTCTGCAAGCAGCCCAATCTGAAAGTCATCCTGCTGGGCGGAGAATATCACCCCTCCTCGGCATCCTTCGCCAGCGAAGAAGCGCTGGTGATGCTCTCCAATCTAGGCATCAACAAAGCCTTCCTTTCAGCAGGCGGCCTGCATGCCCAACATGGGCTGAGTTGTTCCAATTTCCATGAGGTCCGTATCAAGCAGATGGCCATGAGCCGCGCTGTGACCAACATTCTGGTGATGGATTCCAGCAAGATAGGCAAGGTGAAGGCCGCGCCCTTTGCGCCATCAAACGCCATTGACTTTCTGGCAACCGATGATGACATCAGTACCGAGCAACGGTCTCTGCTCATGGATGCCAATGTCGAGTTGGTTCCCTGAAGGGGCCATCCCGCGCATATACCCTCAGCTATTTCCAAAGGCTTTCATCTCGTCCCAATCGCGCCTTATTCCGCTCACTTGTTTGATCCAGCAGCAAAACATCAAAGCTTTTTCTTCTGTTAACAAACATAGTTAATAGCTTATTAAATTCTGCAGTGTTTACTGAGCGGCAAAGCCAGACAAAAGTCTGAATCGAAATTTGCCCTCGACAAGCCATCGCCAGGACCTGCAGGACCATGCACACAAGCGCAAAAATCACAGCACTCCTCTCGACGCTTGCCCTGCTTGCCGGCTGCGGAACATCCAGTAAACTCAACCGCATCCAGGCAACAAAGATGGTGCCATCAAGCGAAGCGTTCCTGTTTACCCCACCCGGTGGCCCTGCCATTGTCGGGGTTTTGCAGACAGACTATTCCAACGGCACCGAACAGCAGATCACTCTGGCGACCAGTTCAGGTGTTCCGGGCGAAAACTATGCCAACGTCAAGCTGGTGATCGCTTCCGGCGTCAATCAGGCTTCGCTGCCCAACGCATCAACCGCCTACTCCGACACCCGCAGCATTCAAAGAGAGCTGCGCGCGGAGTTCCCGTCCATGCGGATGACGCCATCCTCGCTGTTCCTGCAAAACAATTACGGCCCCTTCAGTTACGCAGTTGGCCAAGCCGCCACGGGCGATACCTGCCTTTACGGCTGGCAGCAGATCCGCAGCCGCACGGAAGATCGCGCCCTGTTCCGCAACAATGGCATAGTGCAGATCCGCTTGCGCATGTGCGACAGCAAGGCAACCGAGAAACAGCTTCTTTCGCTGATGTATGGTTACACAATCGCAACAAGCTATTCCGGACGCTTTTGGAACCCCTATGGCGAACCACAGACACCAGACAGTGCACTGGGAGAAACCGGCAGCCCGATTTATCCACCAGACGGTGTTGGTAGCTTCTCGCTGGCTTCGGCGCCCGCTCCCAGAAGAACCAAAGCCCCGAGAACTACGCCCGTCGCCAAGACCCCGGAAGACCGTCCATTGATTCTGGACCCACCTGTTACTCCGCAGCCCTCTGGTAGCAGCGAGTCAGCACAAGAGAACGCGCCAATCGTTCCGTTGCCTCCCTTGACGTCGGTTATCCAGCAATCAACAGACAATTGACTGGCTTGAATTCACGCCTGCCACACGCAAGCCGTCTGGTATAGACTGGGAAGGGTAAAGTGTCGCGATTCTGCGGCGCTTCGGATCTCATCGCAGAAACATTTAGACATCATAAATTCGTGATTTCAGTTAGTTATCCACCAAATGTAGAACAGCTCCAATGGTGGGCAGCATCAGGAATCGACGAAAGTTCAATTTAAATTTACCTCTGCGCGTTAAGGCTTTCCTCAAAAGGAGCCGCATATGTCCCTGTATAAAATCCAGGTCTTCTTCGTTTGGGTGTTGTCAGTTGTTGCATTTCTGATCATCACAACGATGCCGATCAACCTGCAGACACAGCTCATCTGCAGCCTTGTCGTCTTTACGCTCATGGCTATTTTGAAGCTGCTCAAGAAGAACGGCTCTCTGCGCATCATCTCGCTGACATTCGGCCTCTCCATCATTGCGCGCTATGTCTTCTGGCGCACAACGGAGACCATTCCCTCTCCGAACCAGATCGAGAACTTCATTCCAGGCTTGCTGCTCTATATCGCGGAAATGTACAATGTGCTGACGCTGCTCCTCAGTCTGTTTGTGGTCAGCCGTCCTTTGCCTTCCCGTCCGTCCTGCGAATTGCCTAGCCACAACCGCTTGCCGACGGTTGACGTGTTTGTCCCCAGTTACAATGAACCAGCCGATATTCTCGGCAACACGCTGGCAGCAGCCAAGGCCATGGATTATCCGGCGGAAAAAGTCACCGTCTGGTTGCTCGATGATGGCGGCACGCTCGAAAAGCGCAATTCAAGCGATATTCTCAAGGCCAATGCCGCCAGGAAGCGTCACGAGGACTTGCAAAAGCTCTGTGCCGAACTGGACGTGCGCTACCTGACACGCGAGCGCAACGAACATGCCAAGGCAGGCAACCTTAACTATGGATTGGAGCATTCCACGGGTGATCTCGTCGCGATCTTTGATGCCGACCACGCACCGGCACGCGAATTCCTCACTGAAACCGTGGGTCATTTCTCCAAGGATTCCAAGCTGTTTCTGGTACAGACACCGCATTTCTTCATCAACCCGGATCCGCTTGAGCGCAATCTGAAGACCTTCTCCTTCATGCCCAGTGAAAACGAGATGTTCTACGGCATCATCCAACGTGGGCTGGACAAGTGGAATGCATCTTTTTTCTGCGGCTCTGCTGCCGTTCTGCGCCGCGAGGCCCTGGAAGAAACCGGCGGCTTTTCGGGCAAAACAATCACCGAAGACTGCGAAAGCGCGCTCTCGCTACACGCCAAGGGCTGGAACAGTGTCTATATCGACAAGCCTCTGATCGCAGGATTGCAGCCAGCAACCTTTGCCAGCTTCATCGGCCAGCGCAGCCGCTGGGCGCAGGGCATGATCCAGCTCATGCGCTATAACTTTCCGCTCTTCAAATCGGGGCTCTCGCTGCCACAAAGGCTATGTTATCTCTCATCGATGATGTTCTGGTTCTTCCCGATCTCACGGACCATCTTCCTGTTTGCCCCCTTCTGCTACATCTTCTTTGATCTCAAGATTTTCGAGGCCTCCGGCGGCGACTTCATGGCCTATACACTGGCCTATATGCTGGTGAACCTGATGATGCAGAACTATCTCTACGGGTCTTTCCGCTGGCCTTGGATTTCCGAACTGTATGAATATTCACAGACGATCCATCTGCTGCCCGCGGTCTTGTCCGCGATCATCAACCCGTCCAAACCCAGCTTCAACGTGACAGCAAAGGATGAGAGCATCACATCCAACCGGCTTTCCGAGATCAACCGGCCGTTTTTCGTTGTCTTTTTTGCCATTTTGCTAGCGGTTGCCTTTTCCATCTACAAGATTTACGCCGAGCCCTACAAGGCAGACGTGACCCTCGTCGTTGGAGGCTGGAACATTTTCAACCTCATCCTTGCGGGATGCGCTCTGGGTGTGGTTTCCGAGCGCGGCGAAAGGCAGGGCGCAAGACGCATTTCGGTGTCCAGAAGCTGCGAGTTTCTTTATGGCGACAGTTGGCACGAATGCTCCATCGACAATGTCTCCATTCACGGCGCTGCACTGCATATCTATGAACCGGACTTCCCGGAAATCAAACGCGATGCCATTGGCAAGATCCGCTTCACCAAGCATGACGGTGAGAATAAAGCATCTCTGAGCATCAAGGTGCGTAACGTCAGACAAAGCGGAGACAGGCTCATTCTTGGCAGTGCTTTCAAGCCAGAAAGCCCCAAGGACTATTCCGCCATTGCTGACCTTGTGTTCGCCAATTCCAGACAGTGGACAGATTTCATGCGCAGCCGCCGAAAAAATCCGGGTATCGTAAGCGGAACAGTGTGGTTCCTTGCTCTTTCGCTCCGGCAGACATTGCGCGGATTTGAGTATCTCATCAAGGGCTCGATCTCAGGCTCAAAAGAGAAAAATCTGGCCGAAAATGAAGGGAGGAAAGCATGATGAAATCCATTCTGCTCGCCCTGATGCTGTTTGCCCTGCCTGCGGCTAACAGCTTGGCTGATCCCCTGCCCTTCGATATGTCCACCGAGAATGCCGATCCGCGCGTGCAATCCTCTCCCGCTGCGCCATTGGCTGCAAGACCAGAAACGAGCGAAGAACAATCCCGCCAACTGGGTGAGGTTCTCACCCCCGACGCACCGGCAAAGTCCTCGGCACCGGCTTTAGCCGCCCCTGATGCCTCCTCTCCGGTCTCCTCAGCTTCAGAACCGTCGGCAACCATGACCGGCTTGGCATCACCGGGACAGATAAACCGCCGCTATTTGATTCCCGCAAACCAGTTGACCCTTAACGGAGAAATTGACCAGAAGGACTGGAGCCTGTTTCTCACCTCATGGCAGGCCACCAATGCAGAGAGTCTCTCACTGTCTTACCGAAACACGGTGGTGATCGCGCCGGAGAGTTCCCGCATGATCGTGAGCATCAACGACCATGTCGTCATAGAGGAACCCTTAAGGTCTCCAGCCAGCTTCACCAAGCTCACAGTGCCGCTGCCCGAGGGCCTGCTGCGCTATGGCGCGAACACCATTTCGGTTCGGGTGGCACAGCGCCATAGAACGGATTGCACGATCGATTCGACCTATGAGCTGGTAACGACCCTCAATGCACAAGGCAGCTATCTCACCTTGCCTGCATCCGAGCGCATATCCGATCTGGAGGCGATCCGCGCCATCGGGGTCGACGGAAATGGCGATACCCATTTTGAAATCAGCTCTCCGTCTATCAAGCAATCAACGGCTGTAGAGGATCTACTCTCTCTTGGTCAGGGGCTGGCCTTGCTGGCAGGCATGCCCAATCAAGACTTCGCCTTCAACCGCGATGCCCTGCCGGTTTCCGGGCCGGGACGCCTTGGTGTTCTGGTGGGAACCGCCTCCGAGCTGGCTCCCATCGTACCCAATCTGCCGCAGGCAGCCCGCGTCGGTCAGCTGGCATCCATGCTGCGCGTCACCCCAGATAGCGCGCCCATTCTGGTCATAAGCGGCCCAGACTGGGCCAGCATCAGCTCCGCCATCGGCAAGATTGTCGCCCCCCTAAGCGAGGCATCCGTTGATCAGCGCGCCGGTTTGCAAAATAGTGGCTGGACCGGACCGGACCTGCCGGTCATCTTGTCGGACAGCCAGTTCAGCCTTTCCGATCTGGGTCTAAAAACGCAGGAATTTAGCGGCCGTCGCTTCCAGACAACCTTCTCGATCATGCTGCCGGGTGACTTCTACGGCCGGGCCTCAAGCGAATTCACGATCCTGCTGGACGCAGCCTATGCGCCGGATGTTCTGCCGGGCAACCACATCACTGTTTTCGTCAATGGCGAAGTGGCTTCCGTGGTGCAGATCAACAATCGCCATGGCGGCATCTTCAAGCATTTTCCGGTCAGCGTGACCATGCGTCACTTCAAGCCGGGGCGAAACACCATTACCCTGAGCGCAGAGCTCTCGACCAACCAGGATGCGGTTTGCGCGCCCGGTGAAAATAATACGCGCGAACCCCGGTTCGCCCTATTCAACACAACGGAAATACAGATCGAGAAATTCGCCCGGGCTGGCCAGTTTCCAAATCTCGCAGCAACCGCGCGCACCGGCTTCCCCTATACCAAAGACGAGAAGAGCATTTCTCTCTTTCTCGAGCCTGTCGGACCGGAAACCATGTCGTCCGCAGCAACGGTATTGGGAAAAATGGCGCTTTCCTCTGGCCATGCGCTGGGCGTAAAGCCCAAGACGTCTCTTCGGGCCATCGGTGAAGAAGACACAATTTTCGTGGCTCCGATTTCCCAGATTCCGCGCAGTTTTCTTGATCGCTTCCACATAGCGCCGGATGCCAGCGAAACCTGGAACCAGATTGCAGTCACAGGAACAGAAGAAGCCGATACCACCAAACAGTTCAGCGAATGGCAAGATCGCATCTCCAGCGAGGGACTATTGGGTTATCTGGAAAGGGCCGGTTCTTGGCTGCATGACCGCTTTGGCCTGACGACAGACGAGTTGGAGCTCTTCAAGGATATCAAGGAATCTTTCATGCCCACCCCCAGCGACATCCTGCTACTGGCGCAGAATACAAGCTTCGAGGGCAAGGGCAACTGGACCCTGATAACCGGCCCCACAGTGCAGAATCTCGCCTTGGGCAATGCCCTCATCGCAAGCCAGTCTCGTTGGGAAAATCTCCAAGGCTACCTGACAGCACTGACACCGGACCGGATGGTTTCCCGCCTTGATCCCAACCCGACCTTACACCTGTCAGACCCTTGGGATATTCGCAATCTCAGGTTGGTCATAACCGATTGGCTTTCACATAACAGTCTTGTCTATGTCGGCCTCCTCATTCTCGCCGCCATCTTCCTTGCCCTTTCATGGGGTGCGTTGCTCAAACGCTCTGGGAGACGGGAATGAAACCCCTGATGACCGTTCTTTTGGCAGCCATCGTTCTTTGCACCGCGATGACGACCGGGTTCGCACAGGACCGGGGCGTTTCCAGCGCGAATTGGACGCTTTACAAGGCCCGGTTTCTGGCACCGAACGGTCGCATCATAGACAATGCAAACGGCAATATCAGCCATAGCGAGGGGCAGGGATACGGCCTGCTTCTGGCCTATCTCGCCAATGAACCGGCAGACTTCGAGCGCATCTGGTCGTTCACACAATCAGAACTGATGGTGCGCAACGACGGATTGGCCGCATGGCGATGGGATCCGGCCGTACGCCCCCATGTCACCGACATCAACAATGCCACAGATGGAGATCTGTTGATCGCTTATGCTCTGGCGCTGGCCGGTTTCTCATGGCAGAGCGAAGCCTATATGGATGCGGCAACCCGTATCGCCAAAACCCTTCTGGAACGCACGGTGATAGAGCATGGCAAGCAGAGCCTGCTTTTGCCGGGCGTTGAGGGATTCTCTGCCAAGGATCGCAAGGACGGTCCGGTTGTGAATCTATCATATTGGGTATTTGAAGCCCTACCGGTTATGAATGCGCTCGCGCCATCAGAGAAATGGCAGAGAGTCTATAACAGTGGCCTGCAACTGCTGGAAGCGACACAATTCGGACCCCGAAAACTGCCTTCCGACTGGATCAGTCTTGGCGGAAAAGAGCCGGTTCCGGCGGCAGGGTTTGACCCGCAATTCGGCTATAACAGCATCCGCATACCGCTCTATCTCATTCGCGCTGGCATCAAGGCGCCGGAGTTGCTTGAGCGCATCAAAAAAGGCATGACGTTTCAAGACCATATCCCTGCACTCGTCAATGTCGAAACAGGTGTTCAGCTCGAAAACCTGAAAGACCCCGGATATCAAATCATTAACCATATCATGGCATGTTCGAATATGGACAACACCAATCCGACCGTGTCGAGGGATTTCCACCCAGAGTTCTATTATCCTTCTACACTCCAGTTACTTGGCCTGGCCTATGTGAAAGAGAAGCGTTCAGAGTGTCTCGTAAGCCGATCATCATCATCGCCTCGCTAGCAGCGATTGCAGCCATTGCGACAGAGTTGGAGATTCCCAAACTCTCGCCTGCTCTTGCTGCCTTCAAGCAGGATGCATCAACCCCCAAGGATGCCAACGCTCCTTTTGTGCTGTCAAATGCACAAATGCAAGTGCAGCCGGAGCTTTCGCCGCAGAGCGCGCCATCTGAAAGCGAAGCATCTGAAAGAGACCGGCCAGCGGCTTCTGCCAATCCGGTAAAAACCCGCCTGAACGCAATCAGCAATGCCATTCCGGCCCAAGCCAGCCCCAAACCGTCCCTGACGGTCACGCAAGCTGAAACCAGCGAACAAGAGGCAGCAGGGGGCGCACGCAGCCAACAGACCGAGGTGGATGAAAGCGCCCTGCGCTATTTTGCCAGCAAGGGAGACACCAAGCGCTTGAAGGCGGAGATTTCCCGCTTGCAGTTGCTTTATCCCAACTGGGTACCACCGGAAAATCCCCTGGCCATGGCGAACGAACCCGGCGGTGAGTCAGATGCCTTCTGGTCTCTCTATGCCGAGGGAAAATTCGCTGAATTGCGCGCTGAGATCAAGACGCGGCAGGAGCAGGAACCCGGCTGGCAGCCCCCCGAGGAGCTGATCGGTCTGCTGGATCTGGCTGAGAAGCGCAACCGGATCGTCAACAGCTCCGAACTCAAACAATATGACCAGGTCATCAAGATTGCCGCTGCCGAACCCAACCTGCTGACCTGCAGTGACGTCGACATCCTCTGGCGCGTCTCCGAGGCCTTTCTCAAGACAGACCGCCAACAGCGCGGCCTTGATGCCTATAACTACATTCTCAACACCTGTAGCAATCAACAGGAGCGTCTGGCCACCTTGCAAAAGGCTGCCGAGTTGCTGCCTTACGCGCCCATGCAAAGCCTCTTGGAATCCACCGATCCGAATGCTTTCAACGTGGCTGACTATCAAACCCTGATCGACAATCTGGCAAGGCGCTTTGTGGCCGAGGCCAACGAAGACCCTGACTTGCAGATTGATGATCGCTATGTCAACGCCATGCGTCAGATTGCCGATGGCGGCAAGAAAGCGTCCGATATCGCACTGATGGGTTGGTATCTCTGGCTGCATGACAGCAAAGACAAGGCCGAGCCCTATTTCCGTGCAGCTCGGGAGAAAGAAGACACGGCAGAAATATCTCAGGGTCTGGCTCTGGTCTTGCTATCGCAAGAAAAGCCCGAAGAAGCCGAAGAGGTCATGTATCCATGGCGCTCTGAGAGCCCGGACGCCATGCAGACCTATTTGGCGGCGGCCACCGAGCTGTTATCACAGGACCCGCCAAAGGCGCTTGAGCAAGACAAGCTGACCCGTATCGCAACCGTTACGGTTGAAGAGAAGAGCGCCAAGATAGCCCAGCAATTTGGTTGGTATGCACGCCATTTCAAGCAGCAGAAGACAGCCCTGCGATGGTTTGAAACCGCGCTTTCCTGGGATGAAGAAAGCGAACCCACCGCCTATGGTCTTGCGGTTACATTGGTTGATCTCAAGCAATGGAAGCGTCTGGCATCCATCCGCGAGAGTTGGCAAGAAACATCCGAACGCATCGCAGCGCTCAAACAGCCCACCGCGTCCGGCAGCGGCGCCGTTGCCGTCAATTGCCGCAACAACAGGCCCTCGGCAGCATCCTCAGCCAGAACAGCCATCAGTTATGGCTGGTGTTTCATGCGCATGGAGCGCGCACTGGAGGCGGCCAACAGCTTCGAGATCGCCTTAAACAAAGGCGTCTCCAGCGCACGCAGTGAAGCCGCCTATGGCAAATCGCTGGCCTATCTGCGCCTCGGTCTTGTCGATGATGCTGCCCTCACCGCCACCCGCGCTACGCTCAGCCAAAAACGTGCGCACGAGTTACAGGTTTCCATCCTGACACAGAGAGCCACGTCAGCCTTCAAGCTCGGTCATTACAGGGAAGCGATCCTCTATCTGGACCAGCGAGCCCAGCTTGGCCCGGAACCGGTGGATCTGATGCTGATGCGCGGCCATGCCTATCTCAAGCTCAAGCATATGGCACAGGCGATCCATATATTTGACGCACTGGCCGCAACCGGCAATCGGGATGCCATCCGCAGCCTGAATGAAGCAAGGCAGCAGGCCTCGTCGCAAGGATAAGCGCGAGAAATCCGCTCTCTGCAATATGGCATTTTGCGACAAAGAAGAAAAAGGGGCCGCGCAAAGCCGGTCCCTTTCCTCTATGCGCTACATTCAAGCTCCAACGCTAACCAGACCTATTTGGATGCAGTGGCAAAATCCGCATCAATGGAAGCTTCGCATGCCTTGATTTCCTTTTCAAAGCGCTCAAGCCAAGCCTTGCCATCTTCACCAGCCTGTTCGATGAAATAGTCTTTCACAGGCGCGGTTGCTGCCTGGAAGGCCTTTTTCTCTTCGGCAGTCGGTGTGTAGATCGTTCCTCCGGCCTTACGGAAGGTTTCATAAGCATCATATTCCTTCCACTTCGGATAGACCCGCAAGAACTGGTTCTGCGCAGCAACACCATCCAGAACGACCCGTTTCAGTGCATCGGGGAAACTGTTGAACCGATCATTATTCATGATCCAGACACCGCCCATATAGGCATGTCCGTCAAGAATGAGATATTTGAGGCTCTCCTCGAACTTCATCATCGTGATATCGACAATGCCATTCTTGGTACCATCGACAACGCCGGTTGAAAGGGCGGTATAGACCTCAGGCCAAGCAATCGGCGTCGGCGCTCCGCCCAGAGCCTTGACCAGCTCCTGCTGGATCGGCGCCGGAACCGTACGGATTTTCAGCCCCTTGATATCGTCTGGTGACTTGATCTGCTTGTCCGTGGTGGCAAAATTGCGCCAGCCACCGGAGTTGGACACCATCATCAGGCGCAGATTACCGGTCTGCTCAAGCACGTTGGCGCGTACATCAGAGAGAAAATCCTGATTGTCATAGACGCATTCGGCCACCCGGTCATCGCGCAGCATATAAGGTAGATCGAAGGCGCCAACCGGCCCCCAATAATTGGCCAGTTCCGGAATGGTCGTCTGGAAATAGTCGAATGTGCCCGCCTGCACACCGGAAAGGCATTCCCTTGCCGTGCTGCAAAGCTGACCGCTTGGATAGATATTGACCTTGATGGCCCCGTTGGAGTGGTTTTCGACGAAATTCTTGAACACCAGCAAAGATTGATGATTGTAGCTTTCAATGTTCGTCACATGCGGGACGGTCAGCTCGTAATCCGCTGCGTGAGCACCAGCAGACATCACCATCGCCGAAAGCAGTGACAGACCCAAAGTCTTCAATTTCATAAAATCCTCCTTGTGACAAATACACCAACCGGCCCGTCTCAACGAAAAGCCGATTGCCCCCTTAAAATCTTCCTTTCACATCATGCCCAACAATTTCGGAAGCCCTATGACAAGCGTTGGGAAAAATGAAATCACGAAAATAACCAAGGCCTCAATGGCCAGAAACGGAATGATAACACGGGATATCTTTTGCAGCGGCACTCCGGAAACCGCAGAGGCGACAAACAGAACCAGCCCCATTGGTGGTGTCGCCAAACCGATGGAAAGATTGACCACCATGACAACGCCGAAATGGACAGGATCAATCCCCACATGGGTCATGATGGGAGCTAGGATCGGTGCAAAAATAAGGATGGCTGGCCCTGCATCGAGAAACATCCCCACGAAAAACAGGAAGATATTCATGATGAAGAACAAGAGATAGGGATTATCGGTGACCGAATAGAAAAAGCGCGAGATCGTATCCGCGATCCCCGACAGGGACACCACCGATGCAAAGCCACTCGCCGCAGCTACGATAATGAGAATGGCTCCCGCATTCACCGCAATGCGCACAAACATCGGAAAGACATCCCTCAATTTCAGAATGCGCATGATGAAAACCGACAGGATGAAGGCGTAGAAGACCGCCACGGCCGCCGCTTCCGTGGGCGTGAAGATGCCACCATAGATGCCACCCAGAATGATCACCGGCGTCAAAAGAGGCAGCACCGCCGCCTTGAGCGCTGCCGACCGTTCGGCGGGCAAGGCCTTGTCGAACTGCTGCACCTGCGGATATTTCTTGATCTGCCAGCGATTGACCAGCATCAGCGCTCCGCACAACATGAGCCCCGGCACGATGCCCGCCATGAACATCGCCGCCACAGAGGTATTCATCACAAAAGCATAAATCAGCATGATGCCGCTTGGCGGAATGATGGTGCCCAGAACGGTCGCCGCCGCCGTGATGGCAGCCGCATAGGTCCGGTCATATTTGAAGCGCTCCATCTCCGGTATCATCATGTTGCCTATGGCAGAGGTTGCCGCCACCGACGAGCCGGTCAACGCACCGAAGATGGTTGCAGACAGAATGACCACATGCCCCAATCCACCACGATAGTGGCGCACCATGGTCTGGGAAAAGGAGATGATGCGCGTGGTAATACCGCCATTGACCATGAACTCGCCTGCCAGCATGAAGAAGGGCAAGGCAAGCAGCAGAAAATTGTCCATGCCCGCATACAGACGCTGATACAGCATGTTGAGAAACAACAATTTATCAGCCTGAAACAGGGCAATGACAGGGGACAGCCCCAGCGCAAAAAGAACCGGCAGGCCGATCAGCAGCAACAGCAGAAAATATAGGGCAAAAATCGGCGAAACCATGTGTAAAATCCTTGCGCAGCTCTCTGCACTCAAAGGGCGGGCGTCTGCTCGCCGGGTGCATCAGCCATGAAAAGACGCAATTCCGCAACGATCTTCTGAAAGGCGCTCAAAAGCGTGATTGTCATCAGAATGGGAGGCGCAGCGTAGATGAAACGCATGGAAATAGGCAGGCTGTCGGCCCTGCTGCCCCCACGCAGGAAAAAGTCATAGCCGAACTTGATCCACACACAGAATGTCAGGATTGCCAGAATATGGATGACGACCATCAGCAGATGCCGCCCTCGCCGCTGCTTAAGGGCTTCGAGCAGAAAGGTCATCGCAATATTCTTGTCCTGCAGATAGATCAGCGGCAGGCAGAGATAAGCCATATAGATCATCAGGAACCGCGAGAGCTCATCAGTCCAGCTGAGCGGCATGCCGAGCAAATAGCGAAACACCACCTGCAACAGCACGATCACTGTCATCGCGACAAGCATCGCGCCACCAATCCAGCTTCCCAGCCGCGCCAGTGGTGCATTCACCCTGCTCAGCCCCTTTTCCAATGACGCCAACATGAGACACGCTTCCCTTGATGATCAAAGTGGTATTGAAAGCGTCAGAGCAAGGCTAAACCCTCTGCCACGCTCTGGCATTTCAATCTGTCCGGTCTTGCATAAGGAGGAAAAAACGCAAAGATATGACAGCTGTGGATCACAGCTCCATGCCTCCCCTCGGCATATCAATTCGCAAAGGCCACCATCCCCCATAGAGGCCAGAAACACGAGCAGTGAGAAGCACGAACAGCCCGCAAGGCAACAAAAGCCCGATCCGATTTCAAAAGCTACTCTTTATCCACCAGATCATGCAGCTTGTCTTCTGCGGCCTTTTGTATCTTTTTCTTCTCGCTATTGTCAAAATCGCTCTTAACACTCTTCACGGCCTGGAAGGCCATAAAAAGATTGCCGGCTTGCTCGGCCAGATCCAGAGCATCCAGACCATGCTGAACCATATAGTCGACCAGCTGACCGGCATAATTCCACAAGAACAGCAAATCGGCGGGCATGACGCCATCAGCGCGCGCAACACCATAATCTGCACTATCGGCTCCCTCGCCGAAATAATCATCATAGCTATCGGCTTCATCGACAGCTTCGGCCATGGCTCTGGTGAGCTCCATTTGGAGCTGTTTAGCATCAATCATCATCGGCCACTCTCCTGTGCCCATCTTGTATCCATTCGCTTTATGGTATCCTGTGCCCAAAATGCAAGCAAGCGCAACAGGAGGTAGCAAGCGGTCGAAATAATCGCAGTGGGCAAAACAGAAGCCCAATGCGCCTGAGAAAAAAGCTGGGGGAAGCGATCAAGGCTCGGCGTGGCATGAACCACTCCCTGCCGCACCCCTTGCATGACATCGGCCTGAGCCAGATAAAATGTGCAGGAAAACAGGAAAAAGAGGAAAGCTTCAATCAGGGAAACAGCCGCGACCACCTTCAGCTTGCGCATGAACAGCAGCAGATACTGATGAAAGAGCAGCGTTAATCCGCCCATTACGATCAGTAACAGCAAACCGCTTTCCAGTATCCTTGCATGAAACAGCCCGAAGCGCAGAAAATAGTTGAGCGGAATAACGCAAAAGATCACCCCGCACACAACGAGCATGAAAAAGCCCACCACTACCCCCGGCAATGAGAGGGAAAACAGGCCAAGCCGTCGTAGCACACGCCCTCTATGCCCCTTGTGCCCCGTGTCTCCCTTCAGCCTTGAAAACGACACCTGCCCCGAAGCCAGATGTCGGATACCCTTCACAGCCCCGCCAATGGCAAAAACAAGGAAGAGTATAGCTCCGGGCAGACCGATCAATTGCGCATTGAAGTTGGAGAAAATCCCCCGATACAGCATCATCACCGAACCGATCAGCCCCGGCCCGCACACTTCCACGGCGGTTACGGCAAGAAAGGTCAAAAACCAGGCCAAACCACTCCGCCGCAAAGGCTTGGCGGGACGCTTGGGCAGCGTGACATAGAGGCAGGCAAAAGCCCCGAGCGCCACTGCATCAAAGCCCAACACCGTCCAGCATAAATCCTTCGGGGCAACCAGCACATACAAGGTGCGGATGCTGAAAAAGAAGCCCCAGAAATAGGTCAGCATATCCCGCGCGTGAAGGCTCAGCCCCCGTTGATGCAACGCCCGCTCGAAAGGCGAAATCCCGGTTCTAAGTGCAGAAAAGATGTCTGGTGTAGCAGGCAGGCCATCAAACCCGTAGGGCGCTTCGACCTCTGAGACAAAATGAAATCCGGCAGCATCGGCAAAATATTCACGCGCCTTAATATAGGAAACAATCATGCCTCTAAAGGAAAGATAGACCCCGGCACTGAAGCTTAGAAAAATCACAATGGAAAGCGGAAGCGTAAGGGAAGGCCCCATAGGTGTCATCGAGAGCACCGTCGATCCTATAAGCAGAAGAGGCCCAAACACCATGAGGAACATGAAGGTGAGCAACGCGACAATCACCACGAATGCCGAATTCGCCAGATTGTCCTTGCTGACCGCATGGGCGCATTCATGCACCATGAAAAAGGCCAGACGCTCCTGAACGGCGTCAGAGCGCTTGCCCTTGAGGATGCGGGAGAGATGCCCCCTCGGCGCATAAAACAGCTGGTCGGCTCCAAAAAAGTCAGTACCCGCCTCCCCGCCCTTGCCGACGGGCATGCGAATATCAACGAAATACCCCACCCGACGCAGCAATCGCTCAGCCACGCCCCGCGCAGCAGGATAAAGCAACAGGCTTTCGCCGGAAGGCTTGTCAAACCGGCAGATATGAGCGGCAAACAGCAACAGGCAAAGGAAGAAAAGAAGATGCCATGCGGCAAGATCAAAAGCGGAATTGCCTCTTGCCTGATTGAAGGCATCCACCGCCTTGCCAAGCCATGGCAGCAGCAACAGTGGATTGGCCCCATTGATCAAAAAGCTGAACTGCGCATAGAGAGAGCCAGCCCCTCGGACCATATCGAGCGCCCACAGCATCGATAAGCAAAGCGCAATAAAGGCCGCACCACCCAGCAGTAGAAAGGCAACCATGCTCCAGAGCCGCACACCGGAAAGAACAAAGGAACGGATGTTCGGATATAGCGGAGCGCGAATAGTCTGGCGCGATGGATTATAAGAGTTCATGCAGTTTAAGAGTCTTACAGACCGGCAGATCGGGGATGAACCGCCTGCCGATGGCGGAAAGAATAAAGGATCGATAGGTCAATAACAAAGGTGCTTTAAAAGTGATTGCAAACACGGGTTTACTCGCGCCATGGTGCGTCATAATGAAAGCCATGGCAACCTGATTTCTGCGACAATGCATGATTTGCAGCATCTCGCTCACCAGAATGGCAACCCGATAGCCGACTTCCTTGAGCCGTTGCTCGGCAACCGCATCTCCCCGCACGCGATCAAGACGATCCAGCGCATCAGAGGGTTGATGGCGGGGCTTGGAAAATTGCCCGTATTTATCGGCAACCTTCAACATCAAAATAAGATTGTCGCTATCTGCGCTCTTGAGCTCGACAAGCTCGATCAACGGGCAAATGCGCTGAAGCAGGGCCTGAAAAGCAGTTTTCACCTCAAGGGAAAAGCGCCCGGCCTCGATTTGTCGACGTAGATGGCCCAGATAAGCCTCATAGGGGCCCTCGGTCTGCTGTTCATCAGAAGCAACCGCTCGCATGCCTTCCCATCGGTCCTGCTCGCCATCCAGCCATTGCGCCATGACTTGCCTGTGAGCATGAATGCGCCTGCCTTGCGAAGCACGCAGGCGGCGCGGTAACCAGGTCTGTCCGGCAACAAAGGCGGCCCATCTGGGCAGCAGCGGCATGTCCCCGACCTGAACCCAGCTTTGGCGATTTCCTTCCTGCTTGGCGGAATAGTCAAACAGATCACGCAAGATACTGTCTGCATCAAGCGCATCAGGCACAGCCTGCAAAGGGTCTCTTTCCCTGTCGAGCCAAAAAGACCATTGCCAGAGCCACTCAAGCCGCTCTTCGCGCCCCGCAAGCAGCGAACTGTCATCAATGCCTTGGCCTTGCAACAAACCCGCCTTGACCTTGCGATCTATCTCGCTGAAGGAAAAGAAGGCATCACCGACAGTCAAGGTGCTGGCAGGGGCTTCATTCATGACGGGCTCCTTGCTCAATGGTGACAGATAGCAGGGCATCCAGATCCGCGGCATAGATCTCGGATGAATCCAATATGACAAAGCGCTCGCCAATCCGTCTCAAGAAGAGAGGCCGGGAAGCAAGCGTTGCAACAGACACTTGCTTGTCGCCGACACGAGCCTCAAGCACCTGATCAGGCCGCGCAACGAGCAAGAGCATGGCCGCAGGGCGCCCCCACAGCTCGAAATTGCTCAGATAGCGCGTGCGGTCTTCCAGTTCGGCGATATCTCCCGCAACAACATTGTCCGCATCTTCGCAGTCAAAGGCCAAGACCTGAGACGACCCATTGTCGCTCACAAAATCTACATAACCACGCCCGCCCATCACCTCAAATTCGCGTAGTTTTCCAACCATTTGGCTACCCAAGCGCGCACGCAAGCCATCAAAGCCTGCGCAGAATGAGGCGGCCTGTCCGCGCAGATCAGAGCGCCCATTGTCAAAGACAGCGCCTATGTCACCCGCCTCATCTAGGTACAGCGTTTGCGGATCGCGCGTTAACGCCCATGCGCCCTTCCACGCCAACGTATCCGGATCAAACAGGTTCACCCGTTTCTCGCTGCCAATGGCGATGACAGGAGCCCCTTCAAAATGAGACAAGACAGCATGCCCGCGAGCGACCAGATCGCTAAATCGGCCACCAACCAGACGGCGTGTCATCTTGCTGCCATTCAAGCTTGCCGCCGAAATACGGATGGCATCATCACCATCCCCTTCGCCGCGGCGATAGGCAAAGTCTCCATCGTCAGCCAACAATGCGTCACAGGCTTCCACCTGATCAAGCTGGCCGTTGGTGCGCCAGCGATAAAAACGGCCATCGCCATCTTCAAGGCAAAGCGAACGGACAGCGGCTCGTCCCCTGTCCAGCACGCGATCAACATCGGCATCGGCGCCAAATGCGCGAATGCTGGCAGCGAGCCCCGCCTCATTGGCCGCTCGCGCTCCATTTTCCGTTTCCCACTGGCCAACAGGTTGCCGAACCCATCCGAGCCCCGTCATCAAGTCGATGTGTTTGGGTTCGATCTTGGCGATCTGCCGAATGGCATCCAGAGCAAAACGCCCAGCTGAAAGGCTGTTCTCTTCCCCATGCCAGCGAAACTGCAACATGCCCTCGCGCCCGGCAGTGCGCCCAATCAGCCAGACGCCTGTCTCTTCATCGCCGACAATACGCCGTGTCTCGAAGGGGTCAGCCTGATCCTGTCGCAAAGCGAAAGGCTCACCGGCTTCTGAACGCGCCAAACGCCCTTGCCACAGGCGCCCATCCTGACAGCGCAACAGCGTTACCGGTCCATCGTCCCCCTCGCCCCCCAGGCTCAGCAGAGACGACCCGTCATTGGCCGTTTGGGCCCGATCAAAACGGCAAGCCGCCTGATCTTCTTTGCCTGTGAGAGCATAAAGTGCAAAATGATCCGGATCGATTGCTCCCCCTTCGGCAACAACAGACGAAAAGCCTTCCGGCGAATAAGCCCAGATCTGCCCTTCGGCAGAAACCAGCCCTTGCCGCTCATCGATGGCCAGTCGCCCTCCGGCAAAGGCAAGCCGCTTCCACTGGTTGCCATCGCGATAGTCAAACGAAACACCACCATCGCCATTGCGCACACGCATCTGCCCCGCTTGATAGGCAATGTGGTCGTCTTCATGTGCCTCAAAGGCCTCGGAGAACTCGTTTGCAGCCACCAGCCCATTGCCATCCCAGCGCCATAGATTGCCAGCCTCGATATAGAGCCCTTCAGGCAATCCCTGTGGCTCACTGACCGAAGGAGCCACCGTTTCAGACTGGCAGAAAAGCGTCACCGCCCCGTCTTCCAGAAAACGGAAACTGCGCCCCCGCTTCCCTTTACCTTCGCTCGTGGCAGGACCAGCAGGCGCAAGCCCGAAAGCCTCATCAAGTGCGGTGAAATTACCATGCCAGCTTTGCGCCAGATTCCCATTGCAGCGGATAATGTCATCAAGCTGATCATGCGGAAAGCGCCCCGATGACGACAGCACAGACGGAGCCCCCAACGGCTGGCCATCCCCATCGGAATAGCGCAACAAAATGCGCCCCTGCTGCCGCTCCCAGTGCCAAAAATCATTGCCACCCAAATCCTCAACCGAGAAATCAGCACCCCGCCCACAAGGAAGAACAGAGCCTTCATCAATCGCCAGACATTGCTCAGACCCGAGCGCATAGATAGGCGCGCGCCCATTGCGATAGGCGCCGATATGCACCACCGCTTCACGCCCGTTACGCGCAGCCGACCCTCGCCCCAGCTCGACAAAACGCTGACTGCTGATCCTGCCGCGATCCACCTTCAAAATCTGCAACCCGACGGGTGACCCGGCATAAAGAACGCCATCGCGGCCATAGAGTGACAAGAAGCGATCCATCGGCATCGGTTCGCCCTGATCCCACGCCACAGGTGTCCAGCCATCTTCAAAACCGGCTATCTCGGTTTTCAGCTCAACAGACGGCTTGCCCGCCACAAAGCGCACGCGCAACCAATCCAGCGATGTTGCGATCCGTTCAATATCGGGATTGTCTTCATAGGCGACGCGCTCAAAGGCCTGCCCGTTCCAGCGGCGGCTAACTGCCCCTCGCCGGTTAATGGCAACAACCTGCCGTTCTCCATCCCGCATGGGCTGCACCGCCAGCCGCAACCCCGAAGGCAGCTCGGCACTGGCATCCACGCTGGCCGAAAGCCCATCAAATCCGGAATATTGGCGCACCCCATCCCCCAGCCGCACCACAAGCCCCTGCGGGGAATAAGCTGCGTCAAACAGGATGTCGCTTTCAAAGCGCAAACCCAGCCGCCGTTCCGCACTCATGGTTCGGGTGGTGGAGCGCGTGATCAGCCGGCCATTCTGATAAAGCCAGATGAGATCCTGATCATAGGCTATCTGACGATCGGCAAAGGGATTGTCAGCCCGTTGCCAACCCATTACATCCAGAACAAGCCACTGGTTACGCCCTTCAAGCGCAAATAACCTGTCCCCAACGCTGGTCAACAAGATCGATTGCCCCGATGGCAGCGGCATGGTGCGGCCAAGATCATGCGCAGACACCAGCCCGACGGGCGTCAGGAACCAGGCCTCCCCATCGGCAAAAGCCACATCGCGCTTCACATCAAAGAAAAACCCGCTGTCCGAGAAGGCATTGTAAATCTGGAGCCCATCCGACCAGTGTGCAGAAGTGATCCCTCCTCCGACTTCGGCCTTTACCTGCAATGCACCAAGCGAGACCTCATACGTGCCATTGGCCTCAACCGGATAAGAATCCTCTGGCCCGACGGAACGCCCATCAGTGAAATAAATCCGCCCCTTGCCAACCGCGCGAATATTATCCGGCAGTGTCATGCGGCGCCAGCGCACCGTGGGCTCAGCGCCTGTCTGATAGATCCACACACCATAACGGTTCGCAACCATATAGCGCTCAGCATCCAGCATCACGGCACGCCCCGGCGCGGCAAAAGCAAACCGCCCATCGGGCATGGCCTCTGAGGCGGGCAGTGAGAAACGGGTGCCATCCACATCAAGGAAGGAGAAGACTGCCTTTTCGCGATCCCAACGCACTGAGGCCGTTGCCGCAGCAGGCGCCTTCATCATGCTCAATTGACCGTCAAAGCGTTCGATCTCGCGCGCGCCAGCAGACACAACAATCTGCCCCTCTTGCTCACGCAACGTGATCGCGTCCGCATCCCCGGATGAAGCCTCAAGAGGCGTGCATGATGTGAGGCCGGTTTGCCCGCCACCCCAATAACAAAGACTGACCGCACCATCGGCTGATTGTCTGAGCAGTTGGTGATCGGCAAGGACGGTGACCCGTTCCCCACGCTCGGGCTGATAGGCGAGATGCACCGGTGCGCGCCCTTCTTGCCCAAAGGCCGTCTCAGGGGCGATGATCAACAGCGAAACAGGAAGCGATCCTTCTTCGCCATCGGCAATCACAATCTGCCCATTCTGCTCTGAGACAGATCGCGCCCCTTGAGCGAAAGGCAGCGCAATCGGCGAGGAAACCCGTGCATTTGGCCGATCCGGCGCTTCGGCAATAACCGCCGCCTGCGCTGTCAGATAAAGCCAATTGCCATTGGAAAGACGCACAACGTCCTTTATGGCCTCTGGTGCAATGGGCAGCGCATCCATGCTCCACTGATCAAGCGGCATAAGCGGAATGGAGGTTAGCTCAGGGTCTGCAACAGCCCCCAAAGCACGTCCGTCCTGATAAGTTTCGGTTACAACCAGACCATCTTCTTGCGCCCAGACATCAACGCTGGTGCGGCTGCCTTCTATCGTCGGAAGCACCGCTCTCGCCCATTGCCGCCGAATGCCCTCATAGCGCCAGATGCCCTGATCATCTGCGAAATAAAGCGCATTGCCCATCTGCGAAACAGACTGAAAACTCTGCGGGGCTGGTTGCGGCCCTTCAACGGCAGGAATCTGCACGGAGAGTGTGCCATCCTTCCAGATGCGATATTCCCCGTCCGTATAGAGCAGCCCAACCAGATTGTCAGATTTTGAGACGGCCAGTTGATCCGCGCTCAGCCGCGTCGTCTCGTTGGTCAGATCTTCATTCAATCGCGAACAGCTATCTGAGATCCTCAGCCGCGCCAGAGGAACAATCCAGGCGTCCTGTTCATTATGCACCACCAGATAATCGTCGATCACTGAAATGCGGGCATTGCGCGGCAAGCTGCTGGCAGACAGCGTGAAGCCTGCAAAGCGACGATGGGCTTGATCTCTCAGCCACAAGGCACCCCCCACCAGAGACACCACCCCGACATCAGGCACAGCAGCCACATCGATGATGTTGTCACCGGCCGGGCCGGGATTGCGATAGTAACAGGAAGGTTTAGCTAGGCCGCCATCCTTGATGGTGTGGCGCGCCAGAAAGGTCACCTCGCCATCATATTGTACGGATGCAATATCCGCGCCCACCTTGCTGGCAGAGAGAACCCGCGCCCCATCAATGGACAGGCTTTCATTGCCGAACCAGGCGTTGCGCCCATCATAGACAATGGGAACAGAACCGGCCAAACCGGCAAACCGCAACGGGCCAGAGGCATCGACCCGAAGGCTCTGCGTGATGCTTCGCTCGGCTGAAGAATAGGTGGTGACGCCATTTCCAGAGGCAAAAAACAGCGCAGTACCATTGCTCATGGCATCAGAAATCCGAGCGGACGGAAAGGAGAAGGGCTTATCGCTGCCTGTCAAGCGCCTGCCGCGTCCCTCTTCAACAATGCTGCCGTTCGATCCCAGAAAATAGAGCGCATCATCCACACGGGCAATTTCGCGAATATCTTCACTGATGGGCATGGAGAGGGTGTCTATAAAGCCGCGCTCGGCAAGAGAATAGACGCTAACCCTGCGGTCCCGCGCCAGATAGGTGAGATCTCCCTCATTGATCACATCCCGCACCGGCCCTCGCTCGTCATCAGCCTCGCCCAAAAGCGCCGTAAGCTGAATGGAATGCCCAACTGCCTTTGCCCGGAATGGGCGCCCTTCGGCATCAACGAACAACAGAGCATCACCGTCCCTATGTATGGCGCGTGGTTTGGAGGTTAGCCAAGAGTGCGCAAGACGCTCAAGCGAAGGCTCAGCATCAGAGCCCGTCAAGCGCCACGCCTCAAGCTCATCACCCGCAAGCCCCCACAGGACGTCCTTACCGCCATAAAGCTGTGTGTCCGCCCCGAACAGCAACCCCGGAGACAGGCGCGCCCGCGGAATGGAACGATAGGAACGCGTTTTGATATCATGCAGAACCAGATAGGAATTGCCGATCATCACGAGACGATCAAAGGCCGATACAGCCCGCTTCATGTTGGCAAGCGGTTCGCGCGCCGCAACACCATCATTGATCATGGCGACCGCATCGTCAGCAATGCGCCAGGTCTGGTTGCTGGCCGTTAGCACCAGAAGTGCGCCTGTTTCATCGCGCGCAAGAGAGGTCACCTTCTCTCCGGCAATCGACCAGAAGGTCATCTCGCCCGATCTTTCAAGCAGGCCTACCTTGCCAGTAGCAGCAAAATAGATGCCATTCACAGAGGGCACTTCCAGATAGGTCGACACGGCTTCATCAAGCAACTGTTGCCAGTTCCGCCCCACCCGGTCATAGCGATAGATGCCCGCTTCTCCCAGCATGAGAATGCTTTTGCCATCTTCAGCCACCAGCGCCCGCGAAAGCCGGGCCTGCGACAGCGCCGGATAGAGCTGCGTTTCCCCGAACAAACGCTGCAAATCCCCGCTGGCTTCATAGCGATAGAGCGACAGACAGGCACCGCCCTCACATGGATTGCTCGCAAGGATCAGCGCATCCTTGTCAAAGACGGTCATATCGAGAATGGTTCCGAGCCCGTCACTTACAAGACCGGAAGAGACCAGCTGCCCATCAGCTCCCAAGGACAGGGCCATAAGCCCTTTTTGCGTGCCTAGCAGGAAATCGCCTCCAAAGGCGACCATATGATCAGGCGCTTGGAGCGTCTCATCCCCCAATATCGCCTGTTGGTCAGCATGGGAGATGGGCACCCAGATACGCCGCACAAGATCAAACAGCCCCAAACCATCGGCCTTTGTGGCCAGCAGCAGCCAGCGCTTGTCTGCAGAAACCGCCGCATCCACCAGATCATCCTGCTGGACGGCGTCGCCAGATGCGCCGGTAAACCGTGTGTCCGGCAGCACCGTCCGCCAGCCGGTCTTGTCGCGTACCACCAGCCCACCATCAGCGGAATAGGCAAACAGGCCCGCCTCGTCGGCACAATGGGAAAGCGCCTCTTTGGTCTGGGTCGGGCAGGCCGAAGACATATCAACAAACGTGCTCTCGATCCCTTCTACGCCCTCAAGGCCTTCCTCTTCGGCCCAGACGCCCGTACTCAGATTGACGCTATGCAATAGCCCCTTTTCTCTTAACAGCGACAGCCGGTTGTCGCCTTGCTGATAGGAGGCAGCAACAAAAGCACCGGCGCTCTGCGCCCCTTCATCGCGCACATTGCTCGCCAGCCGATCATCGGCAAGTGGCTGGATCGGATCAGGATCGAACCAGCCAAAGCGCATATGACCGTTGGCAAGCAAGACCCCGAAGGCCACCAGGCAAACAAGGAAAAGCCCATAGAGAGACAGCAAAATCGCATCCATCCGCCGACGCAACGGCACAAGACGCTCAATCGCCCGCCTCTTGGCCTCAATCCTTTGCAAGGTCCGACTTCGCCACTGGGAAAACATCTTATACCCCTCCCGCAGCCAACCGGCTGCCCGTCAGAGGGTGATAAACAGGACGCTCATCAGGCCAAAGCGCCAGATCGTCAGCAGAAAGGGAAGTCTGATGGCTCCTCTGGTGCAGCAACCGAATGGTCGCCAGCCGCGAGCGACCAATCCACCAGGCCAATGCATCCGCATCCTGCTGATAGTCGCCAGAGAGACGCAAGGCGTTATAGGCCCGCTCGATGCTCGAAAGCGCAGTGAGGGAAGCCAAGGCCCAATTCCGGTCAGCAACTGCCAAAAAGGCAAAGGTACAAGGGGCCAGAAATTCGGGAATGCGTCCGCTCGCTGGTGGCACCCGCCGCATCTGTTCGATCTGGGCACTGGCTGAAGCGGAGAGTTGATCAAACCCCGCAAGAGCCTGCCAGAGCGCATATTGACAGCTCGATAGAGGACGAGCCGCAACAAAGGCGTCAAGCAGCGCGAATTTCTGTCTTTCTTCCGGACCGAGTGCCTTCATCAGATCGGCGAGATAATCCGCAACGGCCACATCCTGATCTGTGTCGATGTGACTGAGAAAGGCCAGATCGAAAAAGGCTTCCAGCCACCGCGCCTCGGCTTCACCAAGGTTCCCCTCACCCGCATTGACCTCTTTTGCCGGAAACAAGGCACGCGCCCGCATCAGGCGATCTGCCCGGCGCAGCCATGCCACATCCACCTGCCGCCCCGCGAGCACAGCCGCTTCCATCTGTTCAAACTGATGATCAAGAGAATGCCTGATGACAAGCTCCATATAGTCAAAGCGCAATCCCGGCTTCTGGCTCCAATGAGCGACTGTCTGCAGCAGCCCGGCAGACGGTTCAGCCTTGCCAGCAAGACGTAAGCGCAGCAAGCCGCTCAAGAACAAAATGATCAATCGATGCAGAGGACGGCTAGGGTCCTTGCCGCTCGTCCACATGCCGACCCCGAGCCCGACAAGCGCCCCCAACGGCACCCACAGGATGAGGCTCCATGGGAACCACGCCGTCCAGAGCCGCCCTTTCAGCGGCAGCCAGACATCATCATGAAAACGGTAAATGCTGTCAAAAGGCGCAACATCCGGCCAAAGCTTCAACAGGGTAGCGGCACCGAACAGGCAGAGCGCAAACAGCACGCCACCAACCCAAAAGAGCCGCTTGGAATGCACGCGCATATAGGGGCTTTGCGCCCCGTCTTGCAACAGCGGCGACAAGGAAGCTGAGCGGCGTTCATCAAAAGGAGGCAAGATTTTATCATCATGCCTTCCAATCAACTGGCGCAGACGCTGCACAAGAGAGGAGATCATCCCAGCCCTCCCCGAAAGAGAAGAGAGGCTGACTGCGCACCCGCTCGATCAGAGAAGGATGCCAGAAGGGTTCGCACGAAATCGATCACATCAGAGGAATAAGCCATGACCCCGTAAAAGAGAGCGCAGATAGCAAAGAGCATGATGAACGCCCACTTGTAGCGAGACCAAAACAGACGCAGATGCAGCAGCGTGTAGAAAATCCGCTTGCCAAGCCGCGCCCATCCATAGCGCAGTTTGCTCAATCGCAGCGCCCATTTCTGCCGCCGGAAGCGCTTTCGCACCTCCCTTGTTTGCCCCGCTCGCTGGGCGAGAAACCCTTTGATATCACCTTTACCCGTTTTGGATGCGGCCTTGATGCGAGCAATGGTCTTGCGTGACCGCATGATATTGTCCGGAATCTCGGCCAGCCCCTGCTCGAAGGAGTGATCGAACGGCTCCAGCAGCTTCTTATAGTCACCAAGGGATCGAGGTGCGGAAGGCTCAGTCATCAGGCTCAAGCTCCTGCCGCAGATCGTCGATCATATCGTGGATTGCCGCGATATTGCGCTTTGCCGTTTGCATGAAGGCGTCAGAATTCTGATGCTCTGTCCAGATGGCATCCTGAATGCTCCGCCTTGCTTGTTCCAGCTCGGAGAATTTCTCCGGTACCTTCTTGACCATATCTTCATAAGAGGCCGCATTGCGAATGCTCTCGCCAACCAGCGTCTCAAGCGCCACTGAGCGATCACTGAGATCTTCCATGAGGCCCGTAATCTTGGACAGATAGGCCCTTAGCGCATTGACCTCCTCAGCCATGGCCCCAAGCAGCTGTTCGCTCTGGGCCGCCAGTTGTCTGTCCACGGTGGCGATGTCGGCATCCAACCGGGCGGACAGATCCGCGTTGGCCGCCTCCAGCCTGTGCAACCGCTCCTGCCGCCAGCTCTGTTCGGTCACCTCGGAAGCGAAACTCTCTGCGTCGACATAGTGCCCGATCTGCAAAGCATCATTGAGGAACGGAATGACCCGCCGGATAGGCTGGAATGCGCCACCATCAAGGATCTCGATGCGCATGGCACCGTGCTCAGTTTCCCCGAAGCAATAGATCGGGCTCTCGAAGGCTTTCGTTTCTTCCAGCGTCTGCTGATCAAACAGGCCACCAAAGCCCTGCTTGAGATAAGCATCAATGTCGCTTTGCGTGGCGCGGAAGTTTGGCACCACCACATGCGCCGGTGGCGTAAAAACAAGGCTCCTTGCCTTTTGCGACACGGCAAACTGGGCGAACATCGGATCAACCCGATGGCTTATGGTGCCCGATTTGAGACGACTTTCCCAAAGCGCAACCGGATAGGCCGGCTCCACGCCCACATCGCGCAACCGATAGAGCAGGAAATGCACCCCGCGCACGTCGTTCTGGCTGCCACGGAAGGCATAACGCAAATGCCCTGAATCGATGATCTCCAAGCTAAACCGCCTGAGATAATCAATAAAGGCGCTGAGGCCATCAGCGGGAAAGCGCAGCAGGCGCCAGTCTCCCGCCCCTTCACCCAGAATAAGATCCCGCCGGATAGACAGTTCATCAATCTGCTGATCAATTTCCAACAAGAGGTCCGAGCTGTCCTGATAGTTGGGCAACCTCTGAAGACTAAGACGATGCCCCAATGTGCTGGCATGCTCTTCCAGCAGAGAGCGCAAATGCGCCGTTGCATCATCAAGATGGGTGAGCTTGACAAACTCAATGCGCACCGGGCCGCGCGCTACGCCATCCCTCTCCTGAACAACGGCAAGAGGATCGGACATAGTGGCTTGAGCGGAGGATAGAATATCCAGCTTCGGCAAGCCGACCTCAAGGGCATCCAGAGAGGCAAAGCCACTGTCATCACGCATCCAGTCAAGAGCAAGCCCGACGGGCGTCTGGCTTTGCAGATAGCGTGCAACACTGGCCACGATCATGCTGGCGGCCTTGCGCAGCCTTTCTTCCAACAGAACCGTCGGCTTGAGCAGCAACAGATTGCCTTCTGCGAGCGTATAGGCCAGACGGACATCGACATTGCTCTCGAACAGTTCCTGATGCCTTGCAACGATATCCTGCGCACCGCCCCAATCCGGGCTGATGCCGATTTTCGCAATCGCCAGATGCCCGTCAATCTCCCCGGCACTTTCCGGCACAGCTCTTTCCACACCAAGGCAGGAGAGCGTCATGCCATTGGCCCGCCATTCGATGCGCGCAAAGGCCTTGGCAACCGAGGTGAATTCCCCGACGACACCGAGCACATAGGCGGTTTCTTCCTCAGGGGCAGCCAGTTCCGTGGTGCTGGCATCGGTCTGAATAAGAAAGCTGCTTTGGCTGGCTGCGATCGCCATGCCGATCAAACCGGCATAGTGTTGCGCAATATCGCCAGTGGATCGCTCTTCAAGCGCCACATTGGAAAGGTCATCAGGCAACCGCCCGCCCCTCTGCGCGATATAGGGGTGACGATTATAGCTCTGATAGAGCATCCCCTCCCAACGCGGATCTTCTTCAGCCCCAACGCTTCGATGATCAGACCGAAAGGCAAGTGTGATCGAGCCATCGCGCTCGGCGCTGATGTCAAACCGGTCCACCATGGCGGTTCCGGTCTTTCCAAACAGATGGGCCAATATGTCCAGCGCCACAGGAGCCGGAAGCCGCGGCAAGGTATAGATTGCAGTTTCAGCCATGCACCTGCTCCCAATAAAATTGAAAGATCGCCACGACCAGATCAGCGGCCAGCTTGTTAAGGGCATCCATGCCAATCGGCTGCCCTTCATCTCCCGGAATGGAAAGAGAAAGAGGTGCCTTCTGGCCATCTTCGAGCTGGAAAATCGCCCCACCGCGCAATTGGGCAGGGCACCCGATGGTCAGGTTGAAGGTTTCCAGTGCTGCCTGCCGTCGCCCTTGCAAAAGGGGAGCATTGGCCACATGGGCGCGCCGGATAACCACCATCAGAGCGGCACTGAAATCAGGCAGCATATCGCTATCCAGATCGCTGGCTTCAGGCAATAGCGCATCCAGAATGTCGTAGAGTTGCAAATCCTGCGATCCAAGCGCTTGGCGCCGCGCGGCCTCCCCTGTCTGGTGCCCTTCAACCCCGGGCATCATCGAGAGGAAGCCCGGCAGCCAGCCCGCATCGCAAAAAAAGCGATGCAGCTGCGCGCGGTTCGCCGTCAGCGGATTGAGCCCTTGCAAGTGGGAATAGTCCCCCACCCGCATGCGAGAAGAAACAAGGCCCATCTGTCCGTGCCATTGCCCGAAGCGGATTTCGCTTTGCAGCAGCTCACTCTGGTAAAAGACGATCCCCATGCGGAACACCGCCTCCAGCCAACAAGCCTTGGCCAGCGCTATCACCGGATCACTTCCGTCATCAATACTGGCTCCGATCAGCACAACCTGTTTCTTCTGATCCAGTGGCGGAGGACGGTGACGCGCAAAGAAGGAGGAATTAAGCAGCTTGTCCGCCAGGAGCGGTGGCGGCAAAACCATCTCCGAGAGCAGCATATCCTCGATATCCTCAACCCGCGAACTGGTGTGAATGCCCACCACCCCTCCCTGCTTGGGGTGGGCCAGATGCGCATTCTGCTCATCGGTCAAATCGAAGCTGTCACGCCCGGGATCAAATTTCAGCTTGGGTCTGGGGTCCAGACCATAGATCAACCTGAGCAAGACATCATCATAGACGACACTTGAATAGGCAGCCCCGGACACCACGCCGCTACCATGGCGCACGCGCTGCAATTCGCCCCAAAGCTGATGTGCGGCCCGCTCCCAGAAAAGATGCCATTTATCCGCTTTGTCCGCAGCTTGATCCTCACCAGAAGCACCATCTACCAGAGGCATATCAGGATCACAGACCGTTTGAAACAGCTCGGAAAAACGCGCGCAAAAGGCCTGATAGTCCACCTCGGATACAGGCTCAAGCTCGGCATCAAGACTGAAGAGATAAGTCTCCTCCATCTCCTCCATGATCATCGCGCCAAGGGGCAAAAGACAGACATCATAAAACAGCGCCCGCGAGACATGATCGAACTGGCGCGGATCCTGTTTCATGCTGCGGGTCGCATCCATGGCATCCAGAAGCCGCCGATAGACCGCAAGCCGCACCGGATTGGATACTTCCGGATGATGGGTTGAAAAGCCCTGTGCCACATCCCCGGCAAAGTGCGGCGGCACACCGATATGCCGGTCATGAAACAGGCGGATAACTGCGCGTGTTTGTGCCAGCAGCGCAGGATCATCTTGCCCCGTGCCAGCATGAAGAAAATGCTCTGACTGTACCGCCCCAACCAGATGAACCTGCATTACAATTGGCCCTTGACCAGCAGCGATTGGAGATCATTTTCCTGAAATGGATCGGGCAACCGATCGAGCCCATGCCGGGCCAGCAGCATCAATTCCTGCTCGATATCCATCACTGGCTGCGCCGATCCCTGCTCGGCAGCCCGCATCAGGGCATTGACCAAAAAGATCCTTGAAAAGCGCACCATGCGCCGGTTGGACAGCTGCGAAAGGCGCCGTCCGCGGGCATAGTCGGCCACACAGGTAAGGCGCACCAGCATGTCATTGACCTGCTCGTCCTGTAGATCGACCAAAAGCGCACCTGATTGGCTCATCGCCCTGAGGTCAGCACGAAAATGACTGGCCCTTTCAAGAAGCTGCGGGAAGGTTCGACCCAGATCCTTCGCGTGGCTCTCCTGCCAGCCGGTCTGCATCAAAGCGCCAATGGCATGAGGCTCGGAAGGCACATTGTCCACCCAGCTGCGCAGCAGGAAGCGGTCATAAATCGCCAGCAGCTCGGGCCGCTTGGGCGGAAAGTTGGTCGCGCCGAACAGGCAGGAAAGCTTAACCTCATAAGACTTGCCCCGATCATGGAATTTGCGTTCGTTGATGAAGGTGAGCAGCGAATTGAGGATCGCGCTCGAAGCATTGAAGACCTCATCCAGAAAGATGATCTCCGCATGCTGCATCATGCCTTCATGCAACCGCTCAAGCCCCACGCTGCGCCCATGCGCGTCGAACAGTTTGCCGATATCGAAAAAGCCGAACAATTCCCCCGGTTCGGTGAAGGGAGTTAGAAGATATTCAAAATAGCGCGGTTCCTGCTGGAATTCCCGCAAGACGCCATCATAGGCTCGGTCGTCCGAGCCGGAGAATTCATCGTCCCCCAGCAGCCCGCAAATGTGAGCAAAGGCCCGAATGAGCCGCGATTTTGCCGTGCCCGGAGGCCCGATCAAAAGCATGGATTCTCCCGACGCGACGGCCAGCATCTGACAATGGATCTGATCGGACAGACCGTAGAAGCGATCGTTGAGTGTTTTCTTGATGGTGACCAGATCTGAAAACAGATCACTATGGCGCTCCAGCAATTCGGCCATGACTTTTTGCGAAAACATCAACTCACTCCATAAAACCGCATTGCCATCGCTTACAACAAACCAGTTGCAAGCCGCTGCCCCAACGCAAGAACAGCCTGTTCTTCTTCGCTTACAGGCGACACAGCAAAAGCCTTCAACCCACTGTCCGCCATGTCAGCCGGCTCGCCCTGCTCATCCCCGTCTTTTTCGTCCGCTTCCCCCTCGGACAAAGGGAGCCAACCATACAGCTCGGCCAAACCAGTCCGGTTGCAAAAGTTGTTCACAGACTCCAGTGCGCCGCTATTGGGCATCCGGGCGATGGCATCCGTCACGACCAAATGCTCGATATCGACGCCGTCTCCAAGAGCTGCCAGCGCAGGCGTCAGCCAACCAAGCAGCAACCCTTCCATACGCCGCACCGGACGCATCTGCACCGCTTGCAAGGCCCGGACAAGAGCCCATGAGGAGCCAGCCTCCTCTTCCCCTTGCCGCGCAAGAGCAAGCAGAACGAGAATCAGTACCACTTCAATAGATACACGATCAGGCCAGTCTATGTCGTCAGGATAAAGAAGGGTGCGTGCATGCCAATTTTTGCGCAGTGCCTCTAGCAGATGCATTTGCACCGAAGGCGCACTCCAGGCCCCTTCCAGCAACACTGGAACCAGAGCCTCGCCACCAACAAGGGCTGCCCCTTTTACCCTTTTGCGCAAGGCCCAACGCTGCCAGAAGCGCGTTCGCGTCGTAGCGCCCACGGCCAAGACCATCTCGTTGGTTCGAAAATCGGCATCCTTGCCGGTAAAATAGAGCACGGAATTGAGAAATCCGAGATAGGCATTGGGGCGCGTTTCCGCCCAGTGCGCCCCGCCAAACAGAGGCTGCAAGGCTTTCGCGTCTGCCCGCGACAGAGAAGGGCGTACACCATCTTCGAAATGATAACGCACCGCCTTATGCGCCAGATCACGCAAGATCGCGACCACTGGCTCGGCATGATAGGCCGTGTCATTGAGCGGCGCGAACCATTGGGACCGATTGGAAAATGGCCCCGCTTTGCCAAGGGAGTCCATCATAATCGGCTGCCTCGCATCAGGAAGGACAGACCGAAAAAGACGGTCGCCAAAAGCAACAACAGCCTGTGCACCGGCTTTGGCGGCACGGAAAATTGACGTGCCTGTCCGCTGTGATTTGGCAAATGATCAAGCGTACCGCCCGTTGCATCAGCCAAGGCTTGCAGACCCGAGAGGTCGACCCCGTAGCTTGCCGCTTCCGAGCGGTTTCCTGCCCGTGGGACAGCATAAGGCAGCGTAACGGGAATGGCCTGCGGCTGTTCCAATGCGCCCGCACCGCCTTCTTGCAAATAGAGCAGTCCCTTATTCACTGCGCCCTCACCTTCAGATGCAGCATCATGGCTTGGCAAGGCAAAGCGACCTTCGAACACCCCCTGCTCCCCCTTGACCATTGTCATGGGAACGCCGATGGATTGCCCCGCAAGCAACAAGGTCGCCGAAAGGGTCTGCGGCAAAGGCGCATCTGCGGCCTCACCGACAACCGACACCCGAAGCGTAATCTCATCGCCGAAATCCTGAAGCCGGAAGCTGTAGCGATTGCGATTTGACCATTTGACCAGCTGCGTAAGGCTTGTTTCAATCGTGCGGCGCCCCGCCGCGCTATCAGTCCACGCGCCATCAAGAGCGGAGAGAAAGACGCCCGTATTGCCCTTTTCCAACTGGTCCGCTTTGTGAAACGCGAGCACGGGTTCTCCTTCAAGTCCATCGCTGACAAGCGCCCGAACGGCATCGGCCTTGGCATAGGTGAAGGCCACGCCGGGGGTTGCCAGTCCGCCAGAAATGCCATCAATCGGCGTAACGATACGCGGGCGCACCAGATCCGGCGTAAAGAATTCCGCTCGCTCTTCGGGGTCGTAGGAATCCGGCTTGAACGAGAGCCCCTGCCCCGATTGCAAGATCTGAGACTGCCGCGCCGCTTGGGCGATCTCCTCATTGAGCGGCGTAGCGCCGCTGCCATATTGAAGATAATAAAAGGATAACCCCGCCTTCGCATAGTCGTAAGGGTCAACCATGCCGTCTGTAATCAGAAAAACCGATGTATAATTGCCGGTCGAGGCCAAAGCGCGCTCAAAAGCGCGTGAAACATTAGAACTGTCACCGGTCGGAAAGCGGCTGGCGAAATTTCGAATCACCTTTTTGCCCCGCGCGTCCCCCATCTGGCGCCCTGTCGTCAGGCCACCAAAAGTAATCAGCTCCAGACTGTCCTGAGGGCGCAGATAATCCAGAATATCGGCAACGGCCAGCCGCGCAGCCGCAAGCCCTCCCCCTGCCATGGAGCCGGAGGTATCCACCAACACGATGGTATCGCGCGGCGGCGGATCATCTTGCAGATATTTCGGATCGGGTGAGACCGGCAACAGCGGATCAAGCGCTGTATGAGCGTAGCTTTGCACCACGGTCGGGTCTTCTGCGCTGCCTCCCAAGGGCCCATTCACCAGAAACAGACCGAGCACGCGGCTCTTCACGGCATCGGCCAACCGCACCAGATCACCGGTTTGAAACTGTGCGGCGTCCATGCCACCCAGAACCACGATGTCGAAATCATCAAGCCGCGATAAATCCGCAGCGCGCCGCTGCTCAAGCTCGAACTTGTCTTGCGGCAACGCGTTGAGGAACCCGGTAGCACCGAGCCCCAAAACCCGAATAGGAGCGTCTACCAGCGTGAAAACCCGCTCGGAAAAAGTCTGCTCGCGCCTTTTCACATCCACTGAGGCAAATTGCAGCCCACGGCCCTCAAACCGCATGGGTATACGCAAGGCTTGAAGAGCGTGTCCGCCATCAAGCCGATCATTTTCAAGGGCCTCAGGCGCTCCATCCCGCCTGAGAGTAACAGTCCAACGTTCTTCATTGACGTCTTTGGCTTCAGCTGCCCCCGGATCGAAGACAAGTCGCAAGGTCGGCTTGCTGCCAGAACGGATTTTGGCCGGAAGATAGGAGGAAATGATCCCCTCCGATGCAGCGCCAGCATCCAGCGATGAAATGAAAACCGGTCCTAATCGCCCCTTTAAGCGGGACGCCAGCTTGGCAAGCGGCGCTGTCGTGGCATTGCCATCACTGAGCAGAAACAGAACGTCATCATCCCGTTGTTGGTCGGCGAGAGCCTTGGCGGCATCAAGTGCACTCGCAAGGTCACTGCCATCGTGAGACAGCCCGTTCGAAACGTCATCCTCTTGTAGCAGTGCCAATCCATCGGAAAGGCTGCCCCGATTGAGTTTGACATCAACAGAGGCGGCAAAATCGATAAGAGACACCCGTGTTCTCGCATTGGCGTCATCGCTCGCCAAGGTCGCGAGTTTTTTGGCAAGAGCCCCAATCTGATCACGCCGCATGGTCGGTTGCCGATGCGCGCTTTCAGATTGATCCACCAATAGGATGAAATGCTGCTGCCGCTCGGAAGGCGCATGCAAATAGGCCGGACGTCCTGCTGCCACAGCCAGCAAAAGCGCAGCGATCAAAGCCGAAAAGGATGCTACCAAGCGCCACAGGCGCGTTGAGCGCTCCATCTGAATTCGCCTGACCAGATGATAGCCCCCGATCAGAACGATACCGGCCAGCAAAGCGACAGCGCCCCAGCTTGCAAGCAAAGCGACCCAACCGGTTTCCTGACAGGTGGCCACCCAGCCAGAGCGCGAGAAAAGCGGAAATATCAGCTCACACGCCGTCATGCCGTCCTCCCACCGCTCAGCCTCAGGGCAACAAAACGCTCAGCCACGAGCAGAATGATGGCAACCAGCGCAAGCCACGGCCAAAGCGGGCTTTGCGCTTCCCCTATCATAGAAACGGGCTGAATATCATCAAGCTCAGGGTTGCTCCCCAAAGGCTTGGCCGTATCGCTCTCATAGGCCAGATTTTCAAGCCTTGCGCCCGATGCATCCACATGGGACACATCCAGTAACGGCTGCCGATCCTGATTGACAAAGCGATAGGCATTGATGAAAGCCACCAGCCACGTCAGATGCTGCGCGTCTGCAAGATTGGCATTGACCAGCCCGCCAGCAGGCTCTGGCATCAACACCGCCGGATGCGCCCCTGCACGCACCGCAATCCAGACCTTACCATCAGCACCGGCTGCAACAGAGCGAAAGCCCTCAGGCAATCGCTCAAGCCCTCTGGGCTTGAGAGCTTCCAATAGATCCAGATCCACCGCTTCCAGCAAGGGGCTATCCTTTTGGAAATAACCAAGGGCATTGACGCCTTGCGCTTCTCCACGAACGAGATAAATCCCGCGCTCGCCGAGCCCGTCTTGATCGGAATAAAGCCCGATGCGCACCGCATCATCCCGCTCGGCCCCGACAACGGGCGCCATTTGCCGCGCAAGGTTGGCTAGAGGCCCCGCGCTCACATCAGAATCCAGAGCAATCGGCAACACCGACATTGCGCCGATAGAAAGAGCAAGGCGATTGTCGAGAGCAAACTCGCCGGTCTCTTCAAGCTCTGCTTGATAAGTGCCTGGCTCAGAGACAGCATAAGAGACCGAGGCCTCCTGCCCCTTGCCCAAATCAACCGGCGCATCGGGACTGAGAATCTGGCCTTTTGGCCCTGTAACAACAAGGGATAGGTCCGAATTGGCATCCCCGAAGCGAGCAATATTCAAAGACAAGCGCGCACCGTCTCCGCCAAGTCCGGCAGCCTTGAAATCGGCTCCTGTCAGAGCGCTATTAGCCTCAGGCTCACCAACCTGAAACCATAGAGGATCAGCCGCCAGCGCCTCGCCTTCAGCCACAACCTCCTGCCCCCTCGCATCTGACAGCGCAAAGAACGGAGGCTTTGGCAAGTCTGATACGACGGCCAGATGGGTCCAATGGCAAGAACCATCTTCAAGTGCAGCAGAAAGAGCATGCATCATCGCAATGGGAGACACACCAGCATCGCCAACCCCATTGCTAGGCGTAGTATGTGGCACCGCCACCACACGCGAACAGCCCCCTTGGGCGGTAACATGCTGGACGATTTTATCCGCCATTTCATTGGCCAACTGCAGCCGCGTCGGACGACCCACCGCCATGCTGGGAGAATGATCCACGGCAACAAGCACGCCAAAAGCAGGCGCGTTTTTGGTTGGCACCAACACCCCATCCAGCAACAGGATGGCCAGAAGCGTCAGCAGAATGAGAAAGCGCAACCAGAATAAAGGGCTGCGCAAGGGTGTACTCACCTGCCAGCGTACACGCGATTGTCTTGCCTCAGAAAGCTCAGGCAGAAACTGCAGAGCAGATATCTCCACATGCCGCACTTTCGAGCGCCGCATATATTTGACCAGCAGCACCACGAGGAAGAGACCGACAGTTGCAAAGGCGAGAAGGCCAAGAAGCATTAGCCGACCCTCCCGAACAATTCGCTTGCAAGAAGGAAATCATGAAAGCGCAGGCGAAAACCTTCTGCCATGGCATCAAAGCCCGGCCGATCGGGAAAATCCCATGCGAAATGCACCACGCCGCCGCGATTAAGGGCTTGAGCATATCCATCCCGCTGCGCCTGAATGGCATCTTCAGCGGCCGTCAGATCAGGGCCCGACGCCTGAAACGCGCCGCTACGCTCAGCTGCGGCCCCGACAGCGCCCAGCGAAACAATATCGTCCCGAAGAATGGCGCGCTCCGTTGGCCAACTGTTGAGCTCGCACACCACGGCCTGCCGATAGCCGCGCGAAGCCAGCTGTACGGCTTCCTCAAGGGCTGCTTGCGCTGTATTAGTGCGATAGAAGTCCGTTATGAAAATGGTGACCGATGATTGTTTAAGCCGAGACAGCTCAGCCCCGATCGACACTTCTTCGCGGCCTTTAGGGGCTTTGGAAGACCACAAGCCTTGAGAGAAGTGGGCAAACGCCTCACCGATCTGCCCGCCTTGCACAAAGCTCACACGATCTCGAGACGATAACTCCCCGAGCGACGCAAAGCCGATACCAATGGCTTCGTTGCCTGCAATATGCCCCAGCGCCTCACATATCCAGAGCGCAGCCTCCAACTTGCTCACCCGATGCGGGTCTTCCATACCGGCGCGCATGGTGGCACTGCCATCTACAATCACGAGAAGCTGGAATTGTTCTTCGGCTTCAAATGAGCGCACCAGAAACTCATCCGGCCGACCATGGCGCAACGACGCCCGCCAGTCGATGTGACGCACATCATCGCCGAACACATAAGAGCGATGCTCCCGATATTCCAAAGACTGCCCCAACTTGCGCCGCAAGAAGGCTCCGCTGCCAGACGTGGCAAACGCCTTGCGAGCCTTGACGCAGATGTCGTCCAGCGTAGCCGGATCAAACGGATTGGGGCGCAAAGAGATCATTGGTCCAGCTGATATGGCTTGAAGAATTCACTATAGCTGGCGGCCTGTGGTGCGGTGAGAGCAAGCAAATGCAGCAACAGCGCATCACGCACTTTCTCCATATCTCTCATGGAACGCAGCGCCGGGAAATCCTCCAGCGCCATCCGCTGCCAGCTATATTTGAATTTCACACGATGCCGCAAGGCGCCAGGCGCCATCTCCAGCAGGGCTCTCGCCGCCATGGCCTGCATTTGCGTGGTGGCGCTTTCCGCCGACAGCAGGAACGCTTTCGCCTTGCTTGCCTGAATGAGAGCAATCGCCGCGCGCGGGCCAAGCGGCCATTCACAATAACGCTCGACAAACTGCACAATCTGCTCGCCGGAGCGCTCCGGAATATCAACCAGCTCTGCGGCTTTGGCTGCGCCATGGGTTGCCTGCACCAGATTGACGGCATGCTCTACCATCTTGCGCGGCATCTTGGTCTCCGAAAGCAAAGCCCTTGTCTGATCAATCAGCCAGCCGCACTGGTCAGCGGAATAAGCATCAATATCCAGAGGCGTCTGCTCTTCGCCCTCAATGCCCGTGTGACCACCGGAGACCCGCTCGACAATCTCAACCAGTGCCGCGCTATCGGACGGCGCCATCAGGAGCTTGAGTTGGAAGCGGTCCAGTTGCGCTTCGGGCAAATCGTAAGTGCCTTCCTGATCAATGGGGTTCTGCGTGCCAATCACCATGAAAGGCGTTTCAAATCTGGCCTGCTGCATATTTTGCGAAATAACTCGGCTTTCTACCAAGGACCGCGTTTCGCCCAGAACAGTTACCTTCCGCTCAGCCATGGCTTCCAGCATGGCAGCCTGTGTTTTGGGCGTGGCACGGTTGATCTCGTCCGCCAGCAGAATCTGCCGGAAAATGGGGCCGGGCTGGAAAACAAAAGGCTCCCCAGACCCGCTCATATTGGGCATAAAGGTGCCCGTGATATCCGAGGGCAACAGGTCCGGTGTGAACTGGATGCGTCCATAGCCCGCGCCATCCTTCATCTTGAGGCTCTTGGCAAACGAAACCGCCAGAGATGTCTTTCCAAGCCCGGGATTGCTCTCCAACAGCACATGCCCACCGGTAAACAGCGCCGCAATCATCCCATCGATCACAGCATCCTGCCCGATTATATCCCGCTGCACGCTCCGCTTGACCTGCAGCATGAAATGGGCTGCTTGTTCCGCTGGTAATTGGTTCATGACTTCCTCATTGTGATTGCGGCTTGAGAAGGGATCTCATCCAGTGGGGCATCTGTTGCACCGGAATATGGGGATGGGGCGTTTCATTTGTCTCACGATTCGCGCCCTTTGCGTGAATTTCCTCGACCTGCACCGCCTTTGCTTCCCTGTCCGCAACGGCCAGATTCTTTTCTTGCCCAGTACTTTGTTCGCCTCCCCCACGCGCGTCAGCATTGCCTCCAACAAGAGAGCCTGTTTGAGCTTGAGCCTTTTCCCTTTGCGTGCCATCACGCCGAGTGTCATCGCGCGTATTTGCGCTTGACCTATCGACAGATCCACCATCCTGCTCAGGTTGTTCGATCTTGATCCGATCCTTCGCAAGACTCCCATCTGGAAAAACTTCTGCCCGATCAGCAAGCCCCTGCAGCGCAGTTTCAAGCCCGCCCCCAGTGGCACCTGAATGAGGTGAGGCATCGCCAGATTGCATCGCCGCTTGAGCCGAAGCATCCTCGCCTAAAAGATCCGGCGGCAAACCGTCCTGCCCTTGAGGTTGCTCGAAAGATTGAGACGGAACACTATCATTGGAAGAATTTGCCAAGTCGCGGGACGATGCACCATCCACGTCCTCTGCATTTAGAGAAGACTCCAGAGGATGTTGCGCCATGCGGCCACCATTGCGATCAGATAGACCCTCTCTGCCAGAAGCACCGGAAGCAGAGAGACCCCGCTGTTGCTTTTGAAAAACAGAGCCTGATTCACTTCGAGGTTTGCCGTTCTCTGCACTCCGCATATCAGTATGCTGTTGAGCCAAAAATGGCGGAGCAAACACATGAGGATTGGAAATGGAATGAGTAGGAAGACCGACTAGAAGCAGCAAAAGCCCCCCCGCTATCAGCCCTATAGCGCAACCAGAAGCGAAAGGAGCCAGGCTCCCCTTCATACGCAACTTGCTTTCACGCGCAAGCGAAAGCCCAGGCCAGTCTCCAAAATCCGGAATGCGCAACGCAACCCCGTTAGCCTGCGCATCGTCTTGCGCAATAATCGCCAACAAAGAGCTCAACGCACCCGCATCACTTGCCTGATCCATCGCCAAGCGGACATCCGGCTGCAGAGCATAGCGTGTCATCTGAGGAAGAGACGCTGGAGGAAGTTCTTTTCGCTTGCAACATATCAAGCAAAAGACCGAACTTTTTACCCGCAATACACCAAAGAGATGGCCGCATCCAACTGCAATAAACCCGCCAACGAAGATATAGGACAACAGCGTTGCCCCTAATCCCACAAGAATCCCTGAGGCACACAAAAATGCAGCCCCGCCCCAGACGACCCCATGTGCGATCATGAACAGCTTTCGTGATGCAGAAATTTTGTAGAGGGCCGCAGCTCTTTGGAACGCGCCAGTCTGATAAAGCTTGGTCGCTTTATGCCTTTTGATCTGAGATAGGACAAATAGAAACGAACCTACTGCTAGGAGCGTCGAAGCCACGATGAATAGGTAAGTTCCCTCTTGGGGCAACAATGCATAACCAACAAGCAGCAGGCCTGAGACATTGCTTCCAGCAACGACAGGCCATCCAAAACTTGCAACGAAGTGACGCGCCTGTAAAAACCGCCACATAAAGCCGGCGTCTTCAGGTGCTGACCTCATACGTGAAAGACTATCAAAGACCTGATTGTCACCATAACCAGCCATTACTTTGCTGCCTTTGCCTAATCATTGCATCAAATCCACAAATGATATGCATGGAAATGACAACTCTCATGCTCATGGCAAATCAGATGCTCGGATAGAGACGGTAGCAAATAGCTTTGACCAAACAAAGCCCGCAAAAATCCTACGAGCACGAAAAAACATCCGAAAAACATTAAATAGATGGCGTCATAAAATCAGGATAAATGCCACTCTTGTGGATAGCATCCATGGGGTTCTGCCCCCTGAGAAACCCATGCACGGTTACCAGCACCGACCCCCAGCCACGCACTCGTGCGCCCAAGATATCTGTGTGAAGACTATCCCCCATCATGGCAATCCGATGCCTAGGAATAGAGTTACCGAGCCGCGCTTCGATTTCATCATAAACAGACCCAAAGGGCTTACCATGAAATGTCACACTCAAATCTGGTAACCGATCCAAGAGATTATGAGCATAATAGCCCGGTTCAACAGACATATCCTCTTCACGTGGCGCAACGATATCGGGATTGGCTACAAACACAGGACGATTATTATGAATAAGGCTTTCAAACAACAAAGCCTGCCGCTCAAGAGTCCAACTCTCACTGGAAAGAATTAGAAAGCCGTCAACTTCATCATATACGTCAGGATCATCCAGCAGGGGCCGTGCTTTAACGGAAAGTTCTTCAGATTGGAAAGACGACGGCGCGGCAACGCCCCAAACGAAAGAGGGAGGGACAGATGGTAGATGCATTTCACACACGGCGCGCGAAGATACCAACTCACAATCGCGGAAATCGAAGCCCAAACGTTTAAATTTGGCAACAACCTGGTTGAAACAATAGGAAGCGGCGTTGGTCAGAACGAACACATGTTTATCTGCGGCCCTCAGAGCTTCTATTCGTTCACGTGCCCCTTTGATGGGTGTTTCACCCACATTCAGAACCCCAAAAGCATCAAACACAAAAGCATCAAAGCGATCCACAATTTCAGAAAGGTCTTTGATCGGCTCTATAACTAGTTTGTTTCTGGAAAGATTTGGGAAGCGATGTCTAACGGCTTCATAGCGCTCAAAAGCCTGTTCTGAAGTCAAAGTGGGGAGCATAGATTTGTACTCGTTTGTATTTTCAAATGGAGCAAGACTGCTATTGAACTGGCTGGATATATTTCAGAAGGCAGTATCAAGTGTGTGACACTGTCCTCATTCAGACGCAAAAACCCCCCGGCTTATGGAGCACGGGGGGTTTTTGAATGTTTGTTATTAGCAGGCCCGGCAGCGACCTACTCTCCCACGTCTTAAGACGGAGTACCATTGGCGCAGAGGATATTAACGGCCGAGTTCGGGATGGGATCGGGTTTGGTGTCCTCGCCATAACCACCGGGCCGGCGAATAACAAACAGAGAAGCTGGTTGAGCTACCGGCGTTTTGCTAGAGCAAAAAGCGCCTATCGCTTAGTTTTAGCACTTTTGCGGAGCAAAAGTAGCCTTGAATGAATATAGACAAATGAGAGTAATCAAGCCTATCGAGCTATTAGTATCAGTAAGCTTCGCACGTTA
>NZ_FOVR01000015.1 GCF_900115225.1 Cohaesibacter marisflavi
CCGCTTCGAGGTTGTCGAGCAGGATGGCGCCTATGTCCTCAAGCTCAAGGAAGGCGTCTCCCTTGATCATGAGACCGAGCCGACCGTCACCCTCACAGTGACCACCGACGACAATAATGGCGGCAGCTTCAGTGAAGACTTCACCATTGATGTGGGCGATCTCAATGAGGCCGTCACTGCCAGTGATGCCTCAGAGACCACGGGCGAGAATAATGTTCTTTCCAGTTCTGTCACCGCGACCGATCTGGATGGGGATACGATCAGCTATAGCCTTGATGGCCAGCCCTCCGAGGGCATCGTTACGCTGAATGACGACGGCTCCTACAGCTTTGATCCGGGCACGGCCTTTGATGATCTGGCTGTGGGGGAGAGCCGTGAGGTCTCCTTTACCTATACCGCAGATGATGGCAATGGCTCCACCGATCAGGGCACCGTCACCATTGAAGTCACCGGCACCAATGATGCGCCGACCGCTGTGGATCTGTCATCCAGCTCCGTGGATGAGAATGCCTCCGGTGCGGTTATCGGCACCCTGTCCACCACCGATGTGGATGCGTCTGATACCCATAGCTACAGCGTCGATGATGCCCGCTTCGAGGTTGTCGAGCAGGATGGCGCCTATGTCCTCAAGCTCAAGGAAGGCGTCTCCCTTGATCATGAAGCGGAAACCAACGGCACTGTTTCCTTCACGGTCACCTCTGATGATGGCCATGGAGGCACTTTTGATCTGCCGGTTCAGGTAACGGTAGGTGATGTCAACGAAGCTCCGACCCTTACAGCGTCCGGCTCTTATAACTTCCTGTATAACGGAAGCTTCGAAGTGTTCAACGGCGGCGTTCATGGTGGCGGCGATGGAACCGGCTGGTTCGAAGATGCTTATATCGACGGCTGGACGCAGAGCAGCATCGATGTGCATGAGGCAGGACATATGGGACTGGGCGCCACCGATGGCGACTACCATGTCGACCTGGCGGCCCAATCCAACGGCACGCTGACGCGTGAGCTGGAAGGCCTCGAAGATGGCGAGACCTACAGCCTTTCCATGGATCTGAAATCCCGCGGGATCTATGGAGATGGCGTAACGGGTACCGCCGAACAAGCACTGGGCCAGAGTGTGGTTCAGGTGGTTTGGAACGGTGAGATTATCGCGACCATCGATCCGGCCAATGAAGGCCTCGGCTGGAACACATACACGCTAGACCTGACCGCAGGGTCGGGCGATGGGTCCAACACAATCACCTTCATTGAGATGGGGTCGGAAAACTCCTACGGCACACTGCTTGATAATTTCCGGATCAACGATTCCGATGGTTTCGGCGTGCTGGAAAATGAAGCTGGGGCTGAAATCGCGACACTCAGCGTGAGTGACGTCGATGATGGCGACAGCGTTTCCTACAGCGTTGATGACAATCGCTTCGAGGTGGTTACTCAGGATGGCGCGGTCATACTGAAACTCAAGGATGGCGTTTCGTTGGACTATGAAACCGAAAGCTCCGTCGATGTAACTGTCACGGCGACCGACAGCGGCGATCTTTCAACCAGCCAGACCCTCACAGTTGTTGTCGGTGATGTGGACGACCTGAGTAGCCTAAATCCGATTCACGGCAGCAGCTACAACGATACGCTCAACGGCACAAGTGGCGATGACATGATCACCGCCTATAGCGGCAATGACGTGATTGCCGGATACGGCGGCGAAGATGTTATCTATGGCGATGTTGGCCAGGATACTATCGATGGTGGCACCGGCAATGATGACATTTATGGCGGAGCCGATTCAGACACGATCTCCGGTGGAGACGGCAACGACTTCATCAATGGTGAAGACGGGTCGGACGTGCTTTACGGCAACGCCGGGGCTGATGCACTTCACGGCGAAGCGGGCAACGATGCGCTTTATGGCGGGGCAGGCAACGATACGGCTTATGGCGGCACAGGCGACGATATTCTCTTCGGTGGTGAAGGGTCGGTCTCGACAGTTACCACCTTCACAGATCAAACCGGCTCTACCAATCCCTTCAACGGAATTGATACCGGCTCCTATGCAAGACCAACGCTCGTCGATATCGACAATGATGGAGATCTTGACCTGTTTGTGGGCCAGAATGACGGGCACCTCGCCTATTATCAGAATACCGGCTCGGCGACCAACCCCGTCTACAATCTCGTAACATCCAACTATGCAGGCATTGACGTGGGCACTGATGCCGCCCCGACATTTGCGGATCTGGATGGCGATGGCGACATGGACATGATGGTTGGCAACGGAAGTGGAGATTTTCTGTATTATCAGAATAACGGCACTGCCTATAACGCCAACTGGTCCGGGGCCTATAACCTTGGTGACTACGGGTCGGATATGACACCCACCTTTGTCGACATCGACAATGATGGCGATCTGGATATGTTCAGTGGTTCACATGACGGTACCTTCATCTATTTCGAAAATACCGGCAACGCCTATAATCCGAACTACTCAGCTGTCGTCTCGGATCCTTATGGGCTAGGAGTTGATGATCTAGATACATCGGTCACCTTCTCCGATCTGGATGGTGATGGCGATATGGACGCGCTGTTGGGCACAGACGATGGCACCTTCTATATTCAGGAGAATGTGGGGGATGCCAACAATCCGTCCTTCGCTACGGCAGTCGATGCGTCCTCGACCGGCCTTGTCAATAGCGATTCCGAAACCGCTCCAGTCTTTGCCGATATCAATGGCGATGGCGTTCAGGATGTTGTCTCCGGTGATATTCATGGCACGATCCAGTATCTGGAAGGCAACAGCTATTCCACCTTTACGGATATTTCGGGCTCTGGAGATGATTCCCTGTATGGCGGAGCAGGCAATGACACCATCATCGGCGGAGATGGCAACGACTATCTCTCGGGTGGCGAAGGGGATGACACTTTCATCTATATGGTGGGAGATGGCAATGACATCATCGATGGGGGCTCGGTTGGAGACTGGACGGACTCTCTGGAGATCCTTGGCGCCGATGGCACCGACTCGACAACCTATGGCACCGACTGGACGATCTCGCTTAATACCGGCACCGTGACAATGGTTGATGGCAGCGACCAGATGCTATTGTCCGATGACGCGACCGGCACCATAGACTTCAGCGACGGCAGCCAGATCGAGCTAGAAAATATCGACAATGTGTCCTGGTAAATGACCTTCGGTTTAAATCAAATAACCCTGCAATTTTAAAGGGTTATTTGATCATTCGTGTCCACAATCGATTAACTCAATCTTAGAAACGAAGAGATATAGTCTTTTAAAAATGCAAAGCAAAGAGGCAACCATGTTGGATAATATTACAGACCTCGCCAGAGAGAAATCGAGCGACAAAAGACGTGAACTGCTCGGTCGAGTGGCGGATCTGTTCTTCGATGGTGCCGAAAACCACACCGAGCAGGGAACGCTGATCTTTAGAGATATCGTTCTGAAGATGCTCAATGACGTCAGCGTCGAAGGACGAGCCGAGTTTGCGGATCGGGTAGCCACGGAACAAAGGCTGCCCAATGAGGTCGCTCTCAAGATGGCTCAGGATGATGTGTCCGTCGCAGGACCGATGCTCCAGCATAGTCCCGTTCTTACCGACGATGACTTTGTGCAACTGAGCCAGACCCTGCCAGAAACCCATCTGGAAAGCATCGCCCAGCGCGAACATCTCAGTGGCACCGTGACTGATGCTCTCATCGAGAATGGAACGCGCGCTGTCTGGCACAAGGTCACACAGAACAAGAGTGCGGAGATCACACCCAAGGGCTTTAACACCCTGGTAAACAAGGCTGATGGCGACGCAGTATTGCAAGCCAACCTCTGCTCGCGACCGGACATTACGGAAGATGCGGCCAAGCGTCTGCTGCCATTGCTTCCGCCGGAAGGAAAGGCGCAACTCGCCCAATTGTTCCAGGACGATGAGAAGGCTGCGAACGCTCTGGTGGACCGGGCCAAAAAAGCGGCTGCAGATCAAAAGATCGTTGGCCGTCAGAAGCGGCTCGAAGCCAAGATCGTAATTGCGGATGTCAGGGATGGCAAACTGGATAAATCCGATGCTCTTTGCATGCTGGTTGAGACCAACCGCGGGCCGGATATCGTGATGTTCCTGGCGGCCATGGCTGATCTGGATGAGCCGATCGTATCCAACGCCCTCTATCAGACCAACGACGAGCCGATCAGTCTGTTGTGCAAATCCATTGGCATCACCAGTGGGGCATTTGGCAAACTAATGGGCCTGAAGGCAGACAAGCTCAACAAGAGCCTCGCAGAAACCGGACGGACAGTCGCCTTCTATAAAGATCTTGATGTCTCATCAGCTCAGCGCGCCATGCGGTTTGTTTCCATGCGCAAGAATATGGGCACAACGAAAGCGGGCTGATTATCGCCAATCGCTTTTGTATGCATCTTCTTTGACTGCATATAAAAAGGGTGGCCAGCGAATGGTCACCCTTTTTCATGTCATAAGCTTGGCAAGCGCGCTCTTTTGCCTCAGGCTGAGGTTGTCGGCTGCTTGACCTTGCTCTCGTCTTTTTCAGCAGGCGTCTCGCTGCCCTCTTCAGAAGGAGCGCTCTTGTCAGTATTTGCCTCTTCAGATGAGGCTTCGGGGCTGAGCACTTCGGCCAGAGCATCCCGAGACAGACTGCCCATGAATTCGCCTTCTTCATCCACGACCGGAACGGGATAGTCCGACGCCAGAGTTTCGGGCAGGATTTCTTCTAGCGCAGCATCCGGAGCAATTGGCTCAAGATCTTCATAATGCTCCTCGGTCAGCTTGGCCGTCTTGTCTTCCTGATAATATTCCTCGAGGCTTTCCTGCGACAGCATCCCCTGATAACCATCATCGGTGACGTGATAGGCGTAATCATCCTTGTGCGCACGCATCTGCTTGAGAGCCTCTTCGATGGTCGTTGCGGTGATGCGGAATTCCTGCGGCTGCATCACGGTTTCAACAGTCAGGGCGCGCGCCCGGTTTACGTCACGCACAAAGGCTTCCACATAGTCCGTCGCCGGATTGAGGAGAATTTCCTCAGGCTTGTCGTCCTGCACCAGTTCGCCATCTTTTAGAATGGCAATATTGTTGCCAAGACGCAGTGCTTCATCCAGATCGTGGGTGATGAAGATAATGGTTTTCTGCAATTTTTCCTGCAGTTCCACCAGCTGGTCCTGCATTTCGGAGCGGATCAGCGGGTCAAGCGCGGAAAAGGCTTCATCCATGAGCAGGATATCGGCATTTGTCGCTAGAGCACGGGCCAGCCCGACGCGCTGCTGCTGACCACCGGATAGCTGTGCCGGATACTGGTTCTCATAGCCTCCCAGCCCAACCGTTTCGAGCCACTCAATCGCACGCTCGTTGGCTTCCTTTTTCTTGATGCCCTGAATGGTCAGGCCGAAGGACACATTGTCGAGCACCGTGCGATGCGGCAACAGGCCGAAGCGCTGGAACACCATGGACATTCTGTGGCGGCGGAATTGCTCGAGATCTTTCTCCGCCAGGCTCATCACATCGGTTCCACCCACCAATATCTGCCCCTCGGTGGGTTCGATCAGCCGGTTGAAATGGCGAATGAGTGTGGACTTGCCCGAACCGGACAGGCCCATGATAACGGAGATATCGCCTTCCTTGATGGACAGGTTGATGTCCTTGAGGCCCAGTGTGTGGCCTGTTTGGGCCAGAATCTCGTCTTTGCCCAATCCCTGATGCACCAGCGGCATATGCGCCTTGGGGTTTGAACCGAACAGTTTATAGAGCCCTTTAACTTCAATAAGAGTGTTGCTCATGAATGGGCTCCTTTCATGTGCTTCTGGCTTCGCTTGGCGTATGCCTGAGACACGCGGTCAAAAATGATGGCCAATGCTACAATGGCCAGACCGTTAAACAGACCAAGCGTGAAATACTGGTTCTGAATGGATTTCAACACCGGCTGACCGAGGCCCTTCACGCCGATCATCGACGCCACGACAACCATGGCCAGTGCCATCATGATGGTCTGGTTGATACCCGCCATGATGTTGGGCATGGCAAGCGGGATCTGTACGTTGAACAGACGCTGTCGCCCATTGGCACCAAAGGCGGTGGCCGCTTCCAGCACTTCGGAATCCACCAGCCTGATGCCCAGATTGGTCAGACGGATCACCGGCGGAATGGCGTAGATGACAACCGAAATCAGCCCCGGAATCTTGCCGATGCCCAACAGCATGACCACCGGAATGAGATAGACAAAGGCCGGCATTGTCTGCATGACATCGAGGATCGGCATCATGACCTTCTGGAATCGGTCAGACCTAGCCATGCCGATGCCGATGGGAATACCCAGAACAATGGAAATCAGCGTGCAAACCGTGATCATCGAGAGGGTCGACATGGTGTCTTCCCACATGCCGAAAAAGCCGACCAGCAGAAGGGCAATCACGACACCTGTCAAAAGCTTCCAGGATCTGCTGGCGAAATAGACGATCGCCCCAATCACCAGGATGATGATGGGCCAAGGTGTATTGATCAGCAGTTTTTCAAACCATACGAGAAAAGCCAGAATGGGATGAAAGATGCTTTCAATCGCATCGCCATATTCTCGAGAGAATGCCTTGTAAGCGCCATCAAGCGTCTTACGGATAGTCAGCAGCTCCATTCGGCTCAGCTGGGGGAATGAGGTTAACCATGACGCATCCGCCATATAGACTCTCCAATTGTTACCATGAAGCGGCAGTTGGTCCTCGTCTTGTCTCGATTTTCAAATCGATGCCGCCTCAATCGATTCACCAATCTCCTTGTCTGCGGCCAGCTCTGGTTCACCATTGGCAACCAGCTGAGGGCAGAAAAGCAGACCTCCCACGAAGAAACCCGGACGACATACATCGCCCGGGGGAATCGCACCTTTTCAGGTGATGTCAGTTACATGCCTGCGACGGCTTCTTTCACCTTGGCAGCCACGTCTTCTGGCAGCCACTTGCTCCACATGTCTTCATAATTTTGCAGGAAGTAGATAGCGGCGAACTCACCATCAGCCTGATTGTCTTCCATCCAGGCGAGCAGTTCGTTCATTTCGCTGTTCTTGAAAGAGAGCTTGCCGAGGAAATCCATGATGTCAGGATGAGCCTTGGCAAATTCGCCCGTGGTAACAGCACGCACAGGAGACGGCGGATACATGGTCACTTTCGGCTCAAGGCAATCTGCCTGAGAGGTACAGGCCTTGTAATGCTCTTCATCAACGCCGGAACCGAAGTCAACCTTGGTCATCTTGTATTTGCCGAGAATGGCGGTTGGTGCCCAATAATAGCCGAACCATGGTTCGCCGCGCTCATAAGCCTTGGCAATGGAGCTGGCAAGGCCTGCGCCTGAACCCGGATCCACGATTTCAAAACCGGCATCTTCCAGTTTCAGGGCACGGAAGAGGTTGCCGGATGTGATCTGGCAGTTCCAGCCAGCCGGACAGCCATAAAAGGCGCTCTTCTCGGGATCTTCAGGATGCTCGAACAGCTCCGCATTTGCCTTGATGCCTTCAATGGTTGCAAGGCTTGAGTCTTTCTCGACCATATAGTCAGGAACCCAGAAGCCTTCTTCACCACCATCGGACAGGGACTTGCCGGCAATGGCCAGACGTCCCTCTTCGACACCCTTGTCAACGGCCTCTCGCATGGAGTTGGCCCAGAATTCCGGGGCGATGTCAGGTTCGCCCTTTTCGGTCATGGATGCGCCGGTTGGCATGGTATCGCCAGGAACCATCTCGGCATCGCAGCCAAAGCCATATTCCAGAACGAAGCGATCAATGTTGCCAATCAGCGTGGCCGAGTTCCAGTTCATGTCAGCGATGGTGACTTTGCCGCAGTCATCAGCTGCCTGAGCGGATAGGGCCGAGCCAGATATCATCAGGGCAGCGATCAATAGGCGTTTCATATTCTACCTCCGGGAGTAGTCGATCAATGTGTCTGGTAGGGAGAAAGAACGCGCAAAGCGGACCATCTCCAAACAACAAATTTTGGTGGCGGATCCTTCGCTTTGGCCAACCACCATCCAAACATCGCATGCGGTCAAACACGCGATGCAAAAAAGAAAAAAAATTATCTCGCACACCCACCCAACAGTCTAAACAACCCGACAGATGGTCGAGATTTTTTAACACACTGAAATCTAACAAGTCTCACAGGATGGCGTCAATGAATAGCTCCTAGGAAAATGGTAGTTTGAACCTTCGACAATCCGAGGAATGACAATTTTCTTTTTTAATATTTTTACCCCATCCCCTCACATCTCCGTGTTAACTTTTTTTATTATATCTATTCTTTCAATGTGATCAAGAATATTGGAATTTTTATAAAATCCTCGCGTAAGGATCTTGTGTAATTAACAATTTTCGGAAGATTGGCGGCGCCATTTTCAAGACTTCAAACAGACTTTACTAACCCGTCCAACAGTCCCCGGACAGGGCCCTGCCTTTGGAATGGATTGGTAATTTCTTGGTTCGGAATGGGGATAGGGTGCGCAATGCGGCAGGAAGGTGACGCGCCAAAACACATTTCCGCCACATTTGGGCGGCCATGCCTTCACATATTTTGAAAAACGGGATATTGAAAGACGCTATTCGCCTTCGCCGAAGCGATCTGAAATCAATTTGTTCAGCGCGTCCATCACGGCCTCAGCTTCATTGCCTTCGGCAACGACGTCTATTGCGCAGCCCGGAGCGGCAGCCAGCATCATCAACCCCATGATGGAATTGCCGCAGACGGTCTGCCCATCCTTGGAGACCCTGACCAGAGCATCAAATCGTTCCACCAATTGCACGAATTTTGCCGAAGCACGTGCATGCAAACCACGTTTATTCTGGATGATCAGTCGGTCTGAAACTGAAATATTGGTCACGGAAAGTGCGTTCTTTCTATCTGCTTCTGCTCATGCATTCACCCGAGTGCATGGCTCAGTCTGCTTGCGGCATCATTCGCCGGAAAGCAGCTTGCTTGCAATGTTGATATATTTGCGCCCGGCTTCACAGGCTTCGCTCACGGCGTCTGACAGGCTTCTGTCTGCCCTGACACTCGCCAGCTTGATCAGCATGGGCAGATTGACTCCGGCCAGCACTTCGATCTTGTTTTCATCCATGACCGAAATCGCCATATTGGAAGGCGTTCCCCCGAACATGTCGGTCAGAAGAACCACACCCTTATCCTTATCCACGGCCTCAACCGCATCCAGAATATCCTGACGGCGCTGTTCCATGTCGTCATCGGGGCCAATGCAAATGGTTTCGATCTGCTGTTGAGGCCCGACCACATGCTCAAGCGCGGCACGGAACTCTTCGGCCAGATGACCATGTGTTACAAGGACAAGACCAATCATGATGTCTCTGCTCTCCTACTTTTTGGAGCCCTCTGGCTCCTCTTACTCTCAGCTCCGGCTTATCGAGACGGTCACTTCCATCCGGAGCCTGAAGTATCGTCTATCATGACCACTCGATTGCCGAACGCAAGCCCAAAAGTCGAGCACCGACCGCTAAAGCGGCTCCTTCCATGTGGATAGAAGGGCAAATATCAGGTCGCACGCTTCCACGACAGAGCGCTCCGGCACTGACAAATGAGCAACAGGATAGCCCAGACAGGTACGGACCGTTTCTTCACTTGAAGGCATCCGGTGTATGTCATCCGCAGGGCATAAATCAACCAGCAAATGCATCGGCGCATCAAAAGCGAAATTGTTCTCCCCGACTGAGATAATCCCAAGACCGCGGACTTCCTGCAATCCGCGGGTGGCGACCGGGCCATAGGCCCTCAGTTCGGGTTGTTCTGATGTTCCGGACTGCGGCACTGCCTGGGGCTGGGGCTGGGGCTGGGGCTGGGGCTCTGGCAGGCGCACAAGCTTGACATAGTCATCACTGACAAGGGCTGAGGGCATGGAAAGCGCAGCAGCTTCGCGGCGTATCGTGCGTTGCAGAAGGGATTTTCCAGACCCGCTCCCTCCCCTTAGCAACACCCCATAAGGGCCAATGACAATGGCAGCGGCATGCATGATCTCGCTGGGGCAGCTTGATGCAATGGCGTCTGGCACGTCGAAAATCGGTCCATCATTTGCCTGATCGTGGTCTGGATCAAAATACAGGGACATATGTCTCCAATCCTCTCGCTCGACTGCAGTCGCCGACCAGTCTAGCCAGTCGGATCCGCTTTTGGCTCGGGCTTTTTCGTCGCACTATGGGCGATGGCGGGGAAACGCACGGAGAAACGGGCGCCCAATATTGTCGGAGCATCCTCATCAGAGGCCGGATCAAGCCGGTTGGAAGCTGCGATTTCCCCATTATAGGCTTCAACGATCTGTTTGGAGATCGACAGGCCAAGTCCGGAATTCTGACCGAACGCTTCCCCTTGCGGCCGGTCTGTGTAAAAGCGTTCAAACACACGGGATACATCTTCAGCCTGAATGCCCGGACCGTCGTCATCCACCGTAATCTCAACCCAAGGCCCATCATGCTTGAGGCAGACACGCACCTCGCCTCCCTCCGGCGTGAAGGAGCGCGCATTGTCCACCAGATTGACGAACACCTGACCAAGACGGCTGTCGTTGCCCCGGACACAGAAGGCCTTGTCCTTGTCAGCGGCGTTCTCGTCTTCTTCCATAATGACGCGAATGTTGGATTTGGAGCCGATTTCATCCTGAATGGACACGATGGTTTCCAACAGCGCCCGCAGATTGATCTCGTCAGATTCCTGACGCGCCAATTCTGCATCAAGCCGTGACGCATCGGAAATATCCGAGATCAGCCGATCCAGTCGGCGCACATCATGCAAGATGATGCTGACAAGCCTCTCGCGTGCTTCAGGCTTTCTGGCCAAAGGCAGCGTTTCCACCGCCGAGCGCAGGGAGGTGAGCGGATTCTTCAGCTCGTGCGCCACATCTGCCGCAAAGGCCTCAATGGCATCCATGCGCTTGTAGAGCGTGTTGGTCATGTCCCTCAGGGACTGACTGAGCTGGCCGATTTCATCTTTTCGCTCGGAAAAATCGGGAATTTCCTCACGCGCCTTGACCCCACGCCGAACCCGTTCGGCCGCTTCGGACAATTTGCGCACCGGTCCAGCAATGGTTCCGGCCAGAAGAATGGACATGGAACCGGTCACCAGCGCCGCGATCAGGAAGACGCGCAGGATACCCCAGCGTTCCGCCTCCACAATCTTGTCGATATCACCATCGCGGGTGGACAAAAGTAGCGCGCCGGTGATGATTCGCGAACGCTGGATTGGCACCGCCACGGAGACAATCAACCGTCCCTTCGTATTCACGCGCACAATGGAGGCCTCAGACCCGTCCAGCGCCTTGGCAACCTCTGGATAGTTGCGGCCGTCGGTGTTGGCCATTTCCTTATAGAGGGGCAGATCAGCCTGACGAAGCCAGCTGACAAAGCGATCCCAGCGATCGGCCCAGCTGTCGGACGTCTCCATTTCCGGCTCCGGCAGATTAAACCGGAGCACACCATCCGAATGCAGCTGGTTGGAATCGACAACCATATTGCCCGCCAGATCATAGATGCGGGCGCGCGTGTCTGTTGGCGAAATGGCCGCCCGCAGAATCGGGGCGGCTTTTTCCGGATCGATGGGAAACTCGAAATAGCTGAAGGTGTCATCTGCAGGAGAAAAGCTCTCCCCAGCCTGTAGTTCCAGAAGCCGCTCAGGATTGATGGTAATGGCGTCGGTGTCGGAAGCTGCCGACGCGGCCACTGCGCCGGCAATGATTTTGCCCTGTGTCAGCATCGAAGAGACGCGCGCGTCAATCAGCCCTTCGCGGAACTGGTTGAGATAGAGAATGCCCAGCACCAGAACCGCCAGTGCGGCAACGTTGAGAAAGACAATGCGGCGTGTCAGAGACGAAAAGGCGACCGTATTGGAAAGACGCCCCAGAAAAACACGCAAGCGTCTCAGAGAGACTGACTTGCGCCGCCCCTTCTGACCATCCTGCTTTGTGCGCTTTTCTTTTTGCATTCGCTGCAACACTATATGTCTTTCAACAAATCGGAGCGGCCACGATCTCGCGATAGCCACTCCGTCCGGTCTACCCGAAACGCTGCCCCTTTCGGCCGCGCTCTTTATATATCACGATTTATCACACTCTATAGAGCACGCATTCAATAGCAATTCTTGCCAGCCATCCGTGAAGGACCAACACGCCCTATTCTTCGCGAAAACGATATCCGACACCATAAAGGGTCTCAATCATATCAAAGCTGTCGTCCACTGCCTTGAATTTCTTGCGCAGGCGCTTGATGTGGCTGTCGATGGTGCGATCATCCACATAGACCTGATCTTCATAGGCGGCATCCATCAACGCATTGCGGCTTTTAACTACTCCGGGACGCTGGGCCAGAGAATAGAGAATGAGGAACTCGGTTACCGTCAGGGTCACCGGCTTTCCATCCCAGTTGCAGGTGTGGCGTTCGCGATCCATGGAAAGAAGCCCACGCTCAAGCAGATCGCTCTTGGCAACAGTGCCACCCGTTTTGACTGCCGTTTCGCGTGCCTGCGCCCGGCGCAGCACGGCCTTGACGCGTTCGACCAGCAAACGCTGGGAAAATGGTTTGTGAATGAAATCATCCGCCCCCATTTTCAGGCCGAACAATTCATCAATCTCATCGTCCTTGGACGTCAGAAAGATCACCGGCAGATCGGTCTTCTGGCGCAGGCGTCGCAGCAGCTCCATGCCATCCATGCGTGGCATCTTGATATCGAGGATAGCAAGATCAGGCAAGGCGTGGAGCAAACCATCAAGCCCGGATGCTCCATCCGTGTAGGTATCCACTTTATAGCCTTCAGCTTCCAATGCGATTGAAACCGAGGTCAGAATATTGCGATCGTCATCGACAAGGGCAATCGTTGCCATGTCTTTCCCTTCCTTCTCTCCATCCCCGCGAGCTCTCTTCTCAGGCTGGCGAAAACACTCTTTTATATTTCAGAGCTTTTGCTCCGCAGCTACGACGCCATCCAAGATGGTATCTGAAAAGACAACGAAGGGAGTGTACACGCTTCGGCGAACCAGAACCACAGCCCCTCCTTATCAGCGGCATCCGCTGCACTATTCTCTTATTTAGGAATGCTTGTTGCGTTCGCCAAGGCCGGGTTTTCTGCGAAATCCCATTCACATTTTGGCAAAACTCACAGGATATTCGCCCTGAATTGTCCAAAAAGAGTCCGATTCCTGCCTTGCAATTTCGCCCTATCTGGCATGCAAAAAACGCATTCCTACTATTTAATGCAGACCTAGTTTCTGAAAGCTGCGAAATTGTGGCAGCGCAATTTTGTTCACAGATTGAGGAGCAAATTTAACATTTCTGAATAAAGCGCCGTTTTCTGCCGTTTCCGACTTTAGTGGTAGAAAGCAGGCAAGAATTTTCGATGCGCAAAAAGGGGCGCAACCCCACAAAAGACCAGCTATCAAATGAGTGGGTGGTGCTTTATGAGAAAATTGTCACGGGACTGGGTTCCGCTCGGACTTTGCGAAATATCAACGACACTCTTTTGTAGGATCGTTATGAAATGCGCGAGTTCGACGAAAGGACTGTTGCAGGGCTGCTGCCGGGAGTAGAGGACAAGGCAAAGCAGCTCCTCAGGAGGTTAGGTCAAACAGAAGAGCGGAGTAATCCGACAGGTTATATCGACTTCCGCAGGACTTGAAACGAACCCCCGGTCAAAGCCATTCAGGCGTTGGCCGGACTGACAGATCCTGTCAGTTTCCCACAACCTAAGTGTGTCTCAAGGGGCTTGAAAAGTGAAACAATTCGGCACGTGGAACGAATCCAATGGCGTTGACAAACTCGGTCTTCGCAACCTCGATAGCGTACATTACAACTATCGTTTTCCTAAGCTGGTAGAAGAATCGCTGGCTCGCAAGGAAGGTCGTCTGATCGAAGGCGGTGCTTTTGCAGTGGATACCGGCAAACATACCGGCCGTTCCCCAAAGGATAAACATACCGTTCGCGACGCTACCACCGAAAACACCATCTGGTGGGACAACAACAAGGCCATGACGCCAGAAGCTTTCGATCTTCTTTATGAAGACATGATGGCTTATGCAGAAGGCAAAGAACTGTTTGTACAGGACCTGTACGGCGGCGCTGACATTGACCACCGCCTGCCAACCCGCGTTGTTACCGAGCTTTGCTGGCAGTCTCACTTCATCCGCAACATGCTGATCCGTCCGGAACATGCCGAACTGGCAGATTTCGTTCAGGAACTGACTGTGATCGACTTCCCAGGCTTCCTCTGCGACCCAGAAAAATATGGCGTTCGCTCTGAAACCTGCATCGCTCTTAACCTGACCAAAAAGATCATTCTGGTTGCTGGTTCTTCCTACGCTGGTGAAATCAAGAAATCTGTCTTCACCACGCTTAACTACCTGCTGCCTGAAAAGAACATCATGCCGATGCACTGCTCTGCAAACGTTGGCGATGATGACGACACGGCTATCTTCTTCGGCCTGTCCGGCACCGGTAAAACCACCCTGTCTGCTGATCCAAGCCGTACCCTTATCGGCGATGACGAGCATGGCTGGGGCGAAAACGGTGTCTTCAACTTCGAAGGCGGCTGCTACGCTAAAACCATCAACCTGTCCGCTGAAGCTGAGCCGGAAATTTATGCGACCACGCACACCTTTGGTGCAATCGTCGAAAACATGGTTATCGATCCAATCACCGATAAACCAGACTTCGCTGATGGGTCCAAAACGGAAAACACCCGTGTTTCCTATCCGACCTACTTCATCCCGAACGCATCGGCTACCGGTCGCGCTCCTCAGCCTAAAAACATCATCATGCTGACGGCTGACGCATTCGGTGTTCTGCCTCCAATCGCTAAGCTGACCCCGGAACAGGCAATGTATCACTTCCTGTCTGGTTACACCGCTAAAGTGGCTGGTACGGAAAAAGGCGTTACCGAGCCAGAAGCAACCTTCTCTACCTGCTTCGGTGCTCCTTTCATGCCTCGCCATCCTTCCGAATATGGCAACCTGCTGCGTGAAATGATGGAAAAACATCAGGTTAAATGCTGGCTGGTTAACACCGGTTGGACCGGTGGTGTTTATGGCGTCGGTTCCCGTATGCCAATTAAAGCAACCCGCGCTCTGCTGACCGCAGCTCTCAACGGTTCTCTGGCATCTGCAGAATTCCGCACCGACGAAGTCTTCGGTGTTGAAGTTCCTGTAGCAGTTCCTGGCGTTGACACCACCCTGCTGACGCCACGCGACACCTGGGCAGACAAAGCTGCATTCGACGCAATGGCAGCTAAACTGGCTGGCATGTTCGTCAAAAACTTCGAATACTATCTGCCACACGTCGACGACGCTGTGAAAGCTGCAGGCCCAAAAGCCTAAGCTGATAGATCAGTATTGAATAATTAAGAAAGGCCCGCCTCTTGGCGGGCCTTTTGCGTTTCAAACGCCCAGCATAATTGCATCATTGACATCTCAGGGGTCAGAATTGCATACGCCCTGTGTCGTATTTTCCCGGACCCCATATGGTAGTATTGTCCCGCCACACCCTTCTAAAGACCCCATCATGAGGGCGCACATATTCGTCGCGTGCCTGCGGGGGAGGATTTACCATGTATATTCGCGAGGAAACGTCCGCTGACGCGGATGCCATTCATATTTTGACACAAAAAGCCTTTGCGCCCATGCCTTACAGTTCTGGCAACGAGGGCCCGATCATCGATCAATTGCGCCGCGATGGCGATCTTGTGCTGTCACTGGTGATGGATGACGACGGCTCGATTGCCGGCCATGTGGCATTTTCAAAAATCAAGATCGATGGCAAATGGGACAAATGGTATTGTCTCGGCCCGATATCGGTCACGCCGGACAAGCAAAGCCAGGGCATTGGCAAAGCGTTGGTTGGTGAAGGCATGAGGCGCCTGCGGGCTCTCGGTGCCAATGGCTGCATCCTTATCGGAAACCCGGCCTATTATGACCGGCTCGGTTTCAAGTGTAATGGCCAATTGCGCTACGGCGGACTGGATGCTTCCCTGATTCAGTACATGACTTTTCAGGGCCCAGCCCCGAAGGGCGCATTGACGCATGCCGATGCCTTCGAACAGGCATTTAAAGAAATGTCAGCGTAATCAGAGTGTTACGATGATCGGACTTTTTTTCCCGATCACAATCGTATGCTCGAACTGGGCGGTGAGACATCCGGGAGTGAACAGCTCCCACTCTCGCGCTCCGTCGCTGGCATAGGTCGCGCCGGTCGAGAGAAATGGCTCAACGGCGATCACCATGCCTTCCTGCAGTTTGCGACGATCCCGGCGGTCCGGCACAGCGAGAATTTCCGGCCTGTCGTGCAAGGTTGTACCAACCCCATGACATCCGAGCAGATTCTGGATGATGGTGTAACCACCGGCCTTGGCTTCCTTGTCGAAGGCTTTCGGGATGACCTGCATTGGTTGCCCTGCACGGGCCTGAGCAATCGCATTGTCTCGGGCACGTTTTGCGGCCTCCACCAATATCCGCTTTTCCGGCGTCACGGGCGGCACAATAAAGGTCGCTCCGGAATCCGTGAAAAAGCCATCCTTGCTGGCTGATACGTCGATATTGACCATATCGCCCGGCTTCACCGTCTGGCTGTCGGCCCACCCATGGGCAATCACGGGTTCGATGGAAATACAAGTAGCTCCGGGAAAGTCATAGACCGATTCAGGGGCTGATTCTGCACCCTCTTCTTCCAGAATGCGCCGTCCAAGATCATCCAGCTCCTGTGAGGTCATGCCCGGCTCCAACGCAGCACCCATTTCACGAATGGCACGCGCCACGGCTTTGCCACAGGCCTTGAGGCCCTGAAGCTGTTCTTCGGTTTTTACGATCATGGATGGATGCCTATCTGAAGTGCGGATTGGAACTGCCGCCATCAGTAGCGCATTTGCTTTAGTGACTGCAAGCCTTCTGTTTAGCCCCAAAGGCCCATAGGCAAACCACCGGTTCGGACCAGAAACCAATGCGTCAACCCGCCAACAAAAAAGCCCGCCTCTGCATGAAAGGCGAGCTTTTCTTGTTCAGAAAGCGAACCGCGTGGCTATTTGACGGCCCATAGGGTCACCGTGCCGGAAACCTCATTGGCAACCGCAATCATCGGCTCGCCGTTCGGGCTATCCTTGCCAGCGATGAACTTGATCCCTTCCGGTGCAATGTCGCCAGCGGTCAATTTTTCAGACTCGCCATCAAGCTTGGTGTTGCTTGCATACGTCACAAAGGTCGCCTTGGCCGGGTCCGTGATGTCATAGACCACAATACCGCTCATGCGTTCCAATCCGATAAAGGCATAGAGTTTGCTGCCAATCTCGGCCAGTTCGAGTGCTTCGGGCTCTGCGCCTTTGTCGTCGGAGCGATTGTCAAAGCTTTCATTCGCGCCCTGACTGTTAAAGGCGCTAGGCACCAGCTCGGCCAGCTTGGCTTCAATTTCATCAGCGGAATCGAACACCATTTCGCCGGTTTCATTGAAGATGGAGAAAGAACGGCCACCATAGCCATAGATCACGTCGAAATCGCCGTCGCCATCGGTATCCCCCTGTGCGGTGGTGATCTTCAAGCGGCCGAGATTTTCCTTCTTCTGCAGCTCTTTAGCATTCGGGAAAGCGATCGGGTCGAGCTTGACCTTACCCAGACGTTCTTCTTCGGAATAGCCATCATAGTCGCGGCTGTCACCTTCATTGGCCATGACCACATAATTGACGCCATCCTTGGCGAAGGCCTTCACGGTATCCGGCATGCGGAAGGAAAGCACCGGCCAGTTCTGACGGTTGATCTTGCCATCCTTGTCGGAAAGGTCGGCCTTGACCTTGGAGTAATCCTGAAAGCCCAGCGCGAAGGTGGTTTTCAGCTTGGCTGTTTCCGTATCGATAACGGCGATAGCGTTGCTTTCCTGAAGGGAGACAAAAGCCGTTTTGCTATCCGGGGTGATGGCAATATATTCCGGTTCAATCTGCTGCTCGAAGGAGATGCCTTCTGGCGCTGCGGTGTGGAAGTCATCGCCAAAATCTTCCGCCTTGAGATCGCCAAAGCCGACAGTTTTGACCTCAAGGGAGGGAATGGAGACGATGGATACCGTGCCCACAGGATCGGTCTTGAAATCGTCGGACGGCTCGCCCTCGTTGGCGACCATCACGAATTTGCCATTGGGCGCAAAGACCACGCAATCGGGCAGCGCGCCAAGTTCCACATCCCCCACCAGCGTGCCGTCGGTCTTGTAAAGAACCAGCTTGCCATTGGCCTGCTTGTCCTTGTTCTCAACGGCGATGGCCACATAGTCGCCATGCACGTCCACGGAGTTGGCACCTTTGCCAAAATCTGTGACATTCAGCGTGCCCGCTTCCTTGATGGTGGACGGGTTTGAAATATCGAAAATATCGATGGCCTTGTCATGGCCGTCGACGACAAAGAGTTTCTTGCCAGCCTTATCATAAGAGACGATCTCGGCAGCCCCTTCATCAAACACATTGGCGGAGTGCTTAGCAATCGGCTCAAGTGTGAGTGCATAGGCCTGAGACCCGAATGGTGCGGCAAGACAGCTCGCCAGAAGCAAAGCCTTGGAAATGGATTTAAACATGAGACCCTCTTGGATAGCGCATAAAATCTTCTGCTGCTTTAGCGAAGGCAGATGACAGGCGCGTGACTGCCTTCCCAAACGCATTTTTGGGTGCCGGAGGCCTCTCTTTGCTCACCGCGTTCATCTTATTGTTCGCCAAACAAGAATTAGGGAAAAGGTCGCTTTTACTCGGCGTCATCCGGATATAAAAAGGAGTCGATCAAATTCATCTTTGGAGACTGAAATGTGCCGCTGGGTCGCTTACAAGGGACAGCCTGTTTTCCTTGAACATTATGTAACAACAGCCGACCACTCTCTGATTCATCAGAGCCTGCATGCGGAGAAGGGTAAAACCGTCACCAACGGGGATGGCTTCGGCATCGGCTGGTATGGGGCTAGAGACAATCCGGGCCTTTACAGGGAGATCCTGCCCGCCTGGAATGACACCAACCTCAAAAGTCTGGCGTCCCAGATCCAGTCTTCCCTCTTCTTTGCCCATGTAAGGGCCTCCACCGGCACGGCAACCAATCGCTGCAACTGTCACCCCTTTGCCTATGACAAATGGCTGTTCATGCATAATGGCCAAATCGGAGACTATCACCGGGTGCGGCGCGGACTGGAATTGCAATTGAGCGATGATTATTATGAGCACCGGTTCGGCAGCACCGATTCAGAGCTGCTGTTCTTGCTTGCGGTTCAGGAGAATCTGCAGAAGTGCCCGGTCACAGCCATGCGCAATGTGCTGCACAGGGTGCGTGAAGCCATGATTGACAAGGGCATCCGCACGCCTTTGCGCTTCACTTCCTGCCTGTCGGATGGCAAGCGCCTGTGCGGTTTCCGCTGCTCGAGCGACCATCATGCCCCTTCGCTCTATTATCGTCGCTATGAGAATGGCGATGTGGTGCTGGTGTCCGAGCCGATCGACCGGCAATCGGAGTGCTGGATCGAAGTGCCGCAGGATCATGCCGTTTGCTTCAAGGAAAATGGCGATATGGTGCAAACGGAAATGCCGCTACATTGACGATCAGGCAGCTAACAGCCTGACATTCATTTTTGCAGCGCAATCAATTGAAGAGATTGAACTGGGTCCATTTATCCTTGGGGATTTCATCGCCCTTTTTGTAAGTGAGCTTGAGCACCTGCATCTGGTCTTTGCTGGTGTCGCATGAATAGCTCACCTTGTACCAATGCCCATTGCGGCGATAAGCAGCACCGCCGGCCTTGACCGTCTGGTCGCCGATCTGCGGGCTAGAGAAGGTGTAATCAACCAACCGGTCCGCATCGAGCTTGCCCATGGCTTCCATGTTGCAAACCTGAAGCATGCGCTCTTGGGGGACCATATCCTTGAGCCAGGCGCGCATCTTGTTGCTCATTGCTAAGGCTGCTTGCGGGTAGGCACTTGCCATTGCCAGAAGCAACACAAGCGAAAGTTTACCGGTGTGGGATATCATGCCCTTGACCTTTTTGGTTCTTATCATCTTGACGGGAGCGCCCCGGCTTATATCGACTGATAGTTGAATGGGTTAGCTGGCTTTTGCCAACCATTCGAAACACCAAGGCTACGCCTGCTGGTGTGCCTCTTAAATGAGGTCAAAGTTTGTCAGTTCCGGTCGATACCGCTAGAGCATCAAGGCTAGTGGTTAAAATTTTGTTTACCTTTACAATTCATTGTTTTTTTAGATTTGTGAACTCGCACTTTTCCTTATTTTTACAACCTGAGAATAACGCGTCCATCACTCGCAAGTCTTGATAAGCGCTTCCTTTTTACAGCTGAGGACGCCTACCGAACAGGTTGCCTCTTTTCTTTTCGTCAGACCCTGTTGGCTCACGCAGGCTTTTTAGTTGGTCCGCCCTCCCCTTCATGCTAAAGGCTCTGCATGCCAACCTGGATTCTGATCACCATCTCTGCAGCCTTTCTGCAAAATATCCGCTCTGTCCTGCAAAAGCACCTCAAGGGTGCGCTGAGCACGACCGGGGCGACCTTCGTGCGTTTTGCCTTCGGAGTGCCTTTCGCCCTTCTCTATCTGTTCGGCTATGTGTGGCTATCGGGCAAAGATTTGCCGGTGTTCAACGGGCCGTTCCTCTTCTGGGTCATGATGGCAGCGGTGGGACAAATCGGGGCGCAGTTTCTGCTGGTGCATCTGTTTTCCTTCCGCAATTTCACGGTAGGCACGGCCTATAGCCGCACCGAACCGGCGCAGGCGGCGCTGTTCGCCTTTCTGTTCTTTTCCGAAACGCTGAAGATATCCGCATTGGTTGCCATCGGGGTCGCCGTGCTCGGGGTCATGCTGATTTCGGTTGCGCGCACGACCTTGTCCATTCGCACCCTGATCACCTCCACCTTTTCGCGCACGGCCCTCATTGGCCTTGCTTCGGGTTTTCTCTTCGGTGTAACAGCGGCGAGCTATCGCAAGGCCTCTCTGTCGCTTGAGCCGACGATGGTCGCGCCGGACTATATCCTGCAAGCCAGCTTCACGCTGGCAACCGCCATTCTCATCCAGACCGTCTTGATGGGAATCTGGATCACCTTTCGTGAGCGGGAACAATGGGGATGTGTGGCGCGGGCGTGGAAACCATCCCTTGCCACCGGCTTTGTCGGCGCATCGGCCAGCTTTGGCTGGTTCATGGCTATGACCCTGCAAAAGGCCGCCCTCGTCAAGGCTCTGGCGCAGGTGGAAATGCTCTTCACCTTCGCCTCTTCGGTTTTCATCTTCAAGGAAAAGATCAACCGGCTGGAGCTGATGGGTTGTGGGCTGATCATCTGCGGTGTGCTGATTCTGGTGCTGGGGTGAAAAAGGTCTAAAGCCGAACTCTCAAGATGGCACCAAGCGTCCGACCGAGTGGGCGCAATACGCGCCCGCTGTGGGGCGGGCGGACGCGTACCCGCAGCAAGCTGCGGGAAGGCTTTAGTCAAAAATTGTTCTGTAAGGATCTACCTCAGGCACAATTCCTTGAGATCGCATTTCATCAAATATCGTTGAAAACTGGTCTTCTCTTTCAATTTCGTACCCATCAAAAATATCCTTACGAAGACATTTTTCCGCAATAAGCTCAACATCCAAAAGAGCATCAACTTTATATCGCTTGCAGTAATCATAGTATTTTGTTGCTGAAAAAACATCTGGGGCTCCACCGTGCAAAAATTGGCTCCTAAGATCCCAAATATCTTTTAATCTTTGCTCCGGAATTTCTTTTGGTGCAACACTTTGCACTCCGCTCACAAATGCTTCTTTGTTAGAACTAACACCTTGACCATATAGCGCATCAAGGGCCATAAACAAAAAGGAGCAACGAGTTACGTCATCCATACTCCAAGAACGACAATAGTATTCTAAAGATTTTCTTTTTCTTTTATCAATTTTTGAATTGCTTACTAACAAGCGATTTAGTTCTTCTAACCAACTTTGGTCACTATCCTTCAATAAAATATCAGATACCTGAGGAGTATGACATTCTCCTGTATATAACGTTGGCTCAACAACGATTTCAATATGCCCAGAAATCACTTTTCTTAAGTTTGTTTGAGTTCGTTGTAAGCGCGGCATACTCAAGGCAATGGCACCTAATATGATCCTTTTTATTTTATTCGCTTCAGAATAATTGTAAGATTTAACAAGAATCCAAGAAGAGATTTTATCTTTAGGAAAATACTTTGACACAAATTCCGTCTCTAATAACTCAAAAATCTTCTGCCCTTCCATTATTTCAAATTTAGAAAATTTCATTTCTCGACAGACTTGTAAAATCGTCAAAGGAAAATAGAATTCGTTCACTAATGGGCTAAATAGTTCAGAATTTAAAAGAAATTTTCCAAATTTCTTTATTACGTCATCACTAACGACATCTATCAAACAATTCTTTTTGCATAACCTTATTTCTTTACAGATGTTAAAATAGTAATTTTCAAAAACAGAAAAGAGTAAATTTTGGACTTTCGAAATAGGAAGCGAAATCCAAGCTTTTGGACCAAACTTACGAAACTTTAAGGCAGCTTGAAAGAGATCTACATCGCTTAAAAATAAAGTATCCTGGTATAAAAGTTCAACACTTTGGGGCACATCTTCATTTTTGATTTTAACAATTCGTCTCTCTGGGCCTCCCTCAAAATAAAACGACGATAGAATTTCTATTGCCACACAATAAGAAAGTTCAGCAAATTCGCTCAATTCCTCCTCCCTCCCCTCAATGCGCTTCGTCCCAGTTGTCGGCGGCTTCGGCGTCGACCTTCAAGGGCACGCTGAGTTGCAGAGCGGGCATCGGGGCGTTTTCCATGATGGTGCGCACGACCTTGATGGTGTCGTCGACCTCGCCTTCCGGCACCTCAAAGATCAATTCGTCATGGACTTGCAGCAGCATACGGGCCGAGAGCGAAGCATCACTCAGAGCATCTTCCATACGGACCATGGCACGGCGCAGGATGTCGGCGGCCGAGCCCTGAATGGGGGCGTTGATGGCGGCGCGTTCCTGAAAATTGCGCATGTTGGGATTCTTGGAATTGATCTCCGGATAATGGATCTTGCGGCCGAAGATGGTCTCCACATAGCCCTGCTCGCGAGCGGCCTTCTTGGTGGCTTCCATATAGTCGCGGATGCCGGGGAAGCGCTCGAAATAGGTGTCGATATAGGTCTTGGCCTCGCCGCGGGAAATGCCAAGCTGGTTGGCCAGCCCGAAGGCGGAAATGCCATAGATGATGCCGAAATTGATGGCCTTGGCGCGGCGACGGGTGGCGGCGTCCATCTCATCGAGCGGCACATGGAACATTTCAGACGCCGTCATGGCGTGAATGTCCAGGCCATCCTCGAAGGCTTTCTTCAGCTGCGGAATGTCGGCCATATGTGCGAGCACGCGCAGCTCGATCTGGCTATAGTCGGCAGAGATCAACTTGTTGCCATTTTCAGCCACGAAAGCAGTACGGATCTTGCGGCCCGCTTCGGTGCGCACCGGAATATTCTGAAGGTTTGGATCAGACGAGGCCAAACGGCCCGTGCTGGTCGCGGCGAGTGAATAAGAGGTATGGACGCGCTTGGTTTCGGGATTGATGAAATGGGGCAGCGCGTCGGTATAGGTGCTCTTGAGCTTGGAGAGCTGGCGCCATTCCACCACCTTTTTAGGCAATTCATGGCCTTCGGCTGCAAGATCCTCAAGCACACTGGCCGAGGTGGACCAGGCACCGGTCTTGGTCTTCTTGCCACCGGGCAGGCCCATTTCGCCAAACAGAATATCGCCCAGCTGCTTGGGGCTGCCGATATTGAAGGGCGAACCAGCCAAGCCGTGGATTTCCTCTTCCAATCCGGCCATGCCTTGGGCGAAAGTGCCCGATAGCTGAGACAGGATCTGACGATCAACGGAGACGCCGCGCTTTTCCATGCGGCGCAACACTGGCAGCAGCGGGCGCTCCAGCCTCTCATAGACCGAAGTCATGCCATCGGCCGCAAGGCGAGGCTTGAGGATCATCCAGAGGCGCAGGGTCACGTCGGCGTCTTCAGCGGCATAAGGGGTGGCCTTTTCCAGCTCCACCTTGTCGAAGGTGATCTGGCTTTTGCCACTGCCAGCCACTTCCTTGAAAGGAATAGGCTTATGGCCGAGCCACAGCTCGGAAAGTTCGTCCATGCCATGGCCATGCTTGCCAGCATCAAGCACATAGGAGAGCAGCAGCGTGTCATCAAACGGCGCGATCTCGATGTCATAGCGCGAGAGTAGCAGCGTGTCATATTTGAGATTCTGGCCGATCTTGAGGATGGAAGGGTCTTCCAGCATGCCCTTGAGAGCGGTGACGGCTTCGGTAAGTGGGATCTGACCTTCCACCAGTCCACCGCCAAACATGTCTCCATCGCCCGAAACATGAGCGAGTGGGATATAGCAGGCCTTGCCCGGTTCGGTTGCCAGCGACACGCCGACCAGATTGGCCTGCATGGCATCAAGGCTGTCGGTTTCGGTGTCTACCGCGACATAGCCGATGCGTTTGGCTTCATCGAGCCAGACTTGCAATTCTTCCATGGAGCGCACGGTCTGGTAGCTCTGATTGTCAATCGGCAGCGCGCCGATATCGGCGGCCATCTTGGCTGCAAGATCCAGCGGCCCGGGGGTCTTGTCGCCATCAACAGCGTCTGCACTTTCGCTAGCCGCAGCCGGATCTGCGGCCTCCCATCCTGCCACCTCAAGGCTCGTCGCTTCCACTTCAGCAGCTTCGGTTTCTGTCGCTTCGGCAACGCGTCGTGTGAGCGTGGTGAATTCGAGCGCCTTGAGGAAGGAGACCAGCTTGGGCCCTTCCAGATCGCAGCAGGCCAGCGCATCAAGGCCGAGCGGCAACGGCACATCGCGCTTGAGATAGACCAGCTCTTTGGAAATACGGGCCTGCTCGGCAAATTCGATGAGATTCTCGCGGCGTTTCTTCTGCTTGATGCCGTCCGCCTTCTCCAGCAGAGTTTCCAGATCGCCATATTCGTTGATGAGTTGGGCGGCTGTCTTTATACCGATACCGGGTACGCCGGGCACGTTGTCGACAGAATCGCCCGCCAGCGCCTGCACCTCGACCACCTTGTCGGGAGAAACGCCAAACTTCTCGGCGACCTCTTCTTCGCCGATACGCTTGTTCTTCATGGTGTCGACCATCATGACACCGGGGCGGACAAGCTGCATCAGATCCTTGTCAGAGCCGATGATGGTTACATCGGCCCCTTCGGCCAGCGCCTGTTCGGAATAAGTGGCGATGATGTCATCCGCTTCATAGCCTTCCAACTCGATGCAGGCGATGTTGAAAGCCCGCACGGCGTCGCGAATAAGACCAAACTGGGGGACGAGATCTTCCGGCGCCGGAGGACGCTGGGCCTTGTATTGATCATAGATCGCGTTGCGGAAGGTATCGCCCTTGGCATCGAAAATCACGGCGACATGGGTGGGCATCACGCCAACAATGCCCTTGTCTCCATCGGCAATCAGCTTCCAAAGCATGTTACAGAAGCCGGAAACCGCGCCCACGGGCAGCCCATCGCTCTTGCGCGTTAATGGCGGCAGGGCGTGATAGGCTCGAAAAATATAGGAAGATCCGTCAATCAAAAAGAGATGTGGTTTTTCGGACATTGGAATTTCCCTTTATTGCCTCTGCTGGATGCCACGCGCTGTGCGAACAAACCATGATCATAATGTCATGAGACCTTAGCGCATGCATGAGGGCAATGAAAAGGGCAAAAGAAAAAGCTCCCGAACAGATCATCTGTCCGGGAGCTTTTGTTAAGAAGATTTGCTGCGCGGTTCTTTGCCTATTCAGCGGGAACGGTGATCTGTTTCTTCTCTTTTGTCAGCTTTGCCCATTGAGGACGCACATAGAGGAAGGTGCCGATTTTCACGCGCATGACCACTTCATACATCAGGATCGCGCCGATCACGGCGGCCATGGAGACGATCAGCGCGGACAATCCAGGATCGCCATTGCCGAATTTCATCACGAGTATGCGCGTCACACCCATAGGCAGGAAGAAGCCCAGATAGATGGGCAGCGAGTGGCTACCCAGATAGCGGAAGACCTTTGCCAACGCACGACCGGGGGCAAATTCGGTGATGATGCCCATGAAGTCGACAACCGCCATGAAGCCAAGCACGCCCATGATGATGGCGACCGGAACGATCTCGCCATAGCCGAACCAGACAACAAGCCCATTTGCCACGGCCCAGACGACGAGCCCGAGCACGGAAGCAAGCTTCTGTTCACGCGCCGAATGCGCAAGCGCGAACCAGATGTCTCGCCCGAAATGGCCCGCAAGGAAGAAGACATAATATTTCGAGAAGAAGTCAATGAGTTCGATGCCGGTCGCCGTCAGCATGAATTTGCAGGCAATCGCAATGGCAAACTGCAGCAGCATCGGCAGTGGACGCATCAGCCGCAGGGCAAGGAAATAGAAAGGCAGCAGATAGATGAACCACAGCGGACCAAACGGCTGCACGAAAGACAGTAGATAATAGAGGCCCGTTTCATGCGCGCCAAACTCCTGCACGAAGAAAGGTGCCTTGAAAATAAACTCGATGCTCATCCAGAGGAAATAGAAATAGCCGAAATGGAAGAATTTCTTATCCAGAAAGACAGGCCATTCCTTGACGATGGCGCGAGCCGCAAAAAGCCCGGCAACGGCAAAAAAGACCGGCATCCGAAATGGAGTGGCATAGGTCAATATCGGATGCATCCAGCCTTCGCTGCCCAGATATTTCTCAACGCCATTGATGGAATGCATGACGACAACAAGGAGGATCGTCAACCCTTTGGTCAAATCAACCCAGTCTACATGTTGCTTTGTGTTTAGATCCCGGTTTGTCAAAACTAGCCTCATGCGCCACTTAATGAAATGGCTCTAATGTTCAATTCTTTGAAAATTATTTTAAATAAATGACGGGTTTTTACTTAAAAATCTCCCTAATTATTACCTTAACCTTAACAAATTTAATAAACGACTGAAACATATAGATAATTTTCGGTTCACAACTATTTGATCCAATTTCATTAATATTTCATTAACCATAATTTTTACAATTTTTGAGACAGGGCCCTTGTCTGGTCGCCTACTCTTGCTTGTCTAAAGTGCTTGTGAATGACGCCAAGACAGAATTATTGTTAACAAGACCTTTGGGATCGCCGCGCTAGGATGGTACACGCGAGGCACAAAATCTATGCCAGTGGGCCGCCCCATTCATGAATTTGCCTCAATATGTGACCATAGTCCCATGCTGACTTTCATAGGCTCTTCTGAGCTGATCGATCCAACAAGAAACGTCTGTCGCAAGCCATTCTTGCGAGGACTATGAATAGAGACTTTGCCGAACATCATGACGTCGCAACGCAGTTCTTCCCATCCGGGCTCCCTGAGTGACATTCGCCTGAGCGATGAAGACAAAAGCCACCCCGGCTCTTCTTCAAAACGAGCAGCGAGACGAAAAAAGCGCACCGACGGAAAGCCCGGACCGCGCAAAGCCAAGGCGCAAGGAGCACGAGGAGCTGCGGGCAGAGGCGGCGGATCAGGTGGAGGAAACTCTGGAGGCGGTTCCGGCGGTGGGGCTGGCGGAGGACGTCGCCCATCAGGAGGTGGCCGCAAGCCTTCAGGCAAAAAATCCTCCGGTAGTCGGTCGGCGCGACGCTCGTCGCTGCTGGGCAAACTGTTTCGCTTTGGTCGACGCGTCGCCTATTGGCTGGTGATTGCCGGCATCTGGGGCTCGATCGTTGCCGGTGGCATCATTCTCTATTATGGCGCCAAGCTACCGCAATCGACCGACTGGAAGATTCCGGATCGTCCGCCCAATGTGCAGATTGTCTCGCTGGATGGCGGCCTGATTGCCAACCGGGGCAAGACCGGAGGGCAAAAGGTGAGCATTTCAACGATGCCGCCCTATCTGGTTGATGCCGTGGTGGCGATTGAGGATCACCGCTTTTTCCATCATTTCGGCTTTGACCCCATTGGCTTTACGCGCGCGATGGTGACAAACATCATTCGCGGTCGCGTGTCGCAAGGGGGCTCGACGCTGACCCAGCAGCTGGCCAAGAACCTGTTCCTCGAGCATAAGCGCACCATCGAGCGAAAAGTGCAGGAGCTTATTCTGGCCATCTGGCTGGAAACCAAATATTCCAAGCAGGAGATACTGGAAATGTATCTCAACCGGGTCTATCTGGGCTCGGGAGCCATTGGCGTGGATGCGGCTGCACGGACCTATTACAACAAACCGGCTTCCATGCTGACTCTGTCTGAAGCAGCCACCATTGCGGGCCTGCTCAAGGCGCCGTCTCGCCTTGCACCCAACAAACACCCGAAGGCCGCCCGGGCGCGCGCCAAGCTTGTTTTGGCGGCCATGGAGCGGGAAGGTTTCATCACGCCGGAAGAGCGCAAACTGGCTCTCACCCAAAGCATTGATACGGTTGCACGCCACCGCTCCAGCTCGCTCAATTATATTGGCGACTGGGTGATGGAGCAGCTGCCCGATCTGATCGGAGAGGTCAACGAGGATGTGATTGTCGAGACGACCATCGACTTGCGCATGCAAACGCTGGCCGAGAATGCCATTGTCGATGCCCTTGATGAAAAGGGCAAGAAATATGGCGTAGAACAGGGCGCCCTTGTCAGTGCCACGCCGCAAGGGGCCGTTCGGGCGCTGGTTGGCGGCAAGTCCTATCGCGAGAGCCAGTTTAACCGTGCGGTCAATGCCAAACGTCAACCGGGCAGTGCTTTTAAGCCCTTTGTCTATCTGACATCTCTGGAACTGGGCAACCGGCCAGACAGCATGCGCGTGGATGGTCCGGTTTCCTATGATGGCTGGACGCCGCAAAACTATTCCAAGAAATATATGGGCCAGATTTCCCTGCGCAAAGCGCTGGCGCTTTCGATCAACACCATTTCCGCACAGCTGACCTTTGAGGTCGGACCTGCGCAAGTGGTGGAAACGGCCCACAAGATGGGCATTCAGTCGAAACTGGCGAACAACCTTTCGATTGCGCTGGGCACAAGCGAAGTGACGCCTTTGGAACTGGTCGGGGCTTATATTCCCTTCGCCAATGGCGGCTCACGCGCCACTCCTTATGTCATCCAGCGGGTTGTCACCAAAGAAGGCAAGGTGCTCTATATCAACCCCAATATTCCGGGACCGCAGGTTATCAAGCCTGAAATCCTTTCCATGATGAACCAGATGATGCAGGAGACCCTGATTACCGGCACGGGTAAAAAGGCCATGCTTTCGGGCCGTCCGGCAGGCGGCAAGACCGGCACCAGCCAGAATTATCGCGACGCCTGGTTTGTGGGCTATACCGCCAATCTTGTAACCGGGCTGTGGTTTGGCAATGACGATGGCTCCCCGACCAAACGCGCATCAGGTGGGAACCTGCCTGCAGAAACCTGGAAGAAATATATGGTTGGCGCGCATAATGGCATGACGGTTGCTGGTTTGCCGGGGGTCAGCATGGAGCAGATCGCAGAAACCCGTCGCAGAGCTGGTGGCGAGAAAAATCCATGGATCAACCCAGATCTTCTGCCTGAAGGACAGAATTCCATGCCTCTGCCCAAAGAGCGCAAGGGCCTTCTGGAACGCCTGTTCGGCAACTAGCGGGATCGGTTATCTGATTAAGTGAAAGATGAGAAGGCTGGCCTCTCCTTCGCACAATGCGGAGCATGAGAGGTCAGTCGTCAGCCTCGACCCCATAGGAATGCAACCTGCGCCCCTGATCGCGCAACCATGCCTGCCCGTCTTCATAATTGGGGCAAATGGTCTCGACGTGGCGCCAGAAACGATCGGAATGGTTCATCTCGCGCAGATGGGCCACCTCATGGGCTGCCAGATAGTTCAAAACGAAGGATGGCGCCATAATCACCCGCCAGGAAAAAGACAGGGTACGGTTGGCGCTGCACGAGCCCCAACGGCTGGTGGTATCCTTGATACGGATCGATGCGGGTTTGACATCCAGTGCGGCCGCATGACGGGCAACCGCTTCTTCCAGATCCTTGCGTGCCTGCTTCTTCAGCCAGTCCGTCACGCGGCGGGCCATGTGAGATTCATTGCCCGAGACCAGCAGGATGCGGCCCTCTTCCAGCTCGAGAAGACGCACGGTGCCGCGGGCGACATCATTATGCTCAAGGGTGTGGGACAAACCGCGCACAGGGATGACCGCCCCATGCTCGAAGGGCACATTGGGTGCTCGGGCCTGTTGTCTGTCGACCAACCAATTAACGTTCTTCTGCAGAAAATGGAGGATCTTGCTTTCGCCAAGGCCCGGCGGACAGGTCGCCACCGGCTCGCCCGTCTTGCTATCAAGACGCAGGATCAAGCGCTTGGCGCGCGCGTTGGGCTTCAGGCGCACCTCTATCTTGCGGCCTTCATGATGCAGATAGACCGTTTCGGGCAAGCGCGCACGGCGTCCGGTCGAAAGCAGTTTTCTCAAAAGAGCATCATCTCCCTATAGCGCTGGTAGCAGCCGGAACCCGGCTGCCCAGCAATGCGCGTCCTTTGCGCCGCGAAACGCCTATTTCTTATATTGCAGATTGACGAGGCTGGCGTAGAAGCCGTCTTTGCCCAAAAGCTCGTCATGGCTGCCTTCTTCGATCAGTTGACCATCTTCGATAACGCAGATCTTGTCCGCATTGCGGATGGTCGACAGGCGATGGGCAATCACCAAGGAGGTGCGGTTTTCGCTCAGGCGCTCAAACGCGGCCTGCACCTTGGCTTCCGATTGACTATCCAGCGCCGATGTCGCCTCGTCCAGCAACACGATGGGGGCATTCTTGAGCATGGCGCGCGCAATGGCCACACGCTGCTTCTGCCCTCCGGACAGGGAGGTGCCGTTTTCGCCGATCTGAGTGTCATAACCCTGAGGTTGCGCCATGATGAAGTCATGCGCAAAGGCGTTCTTGGCCGCCGCTTCCACCTCATCATCCGTCGCATCCATACGCCCGAAGCGGATATTCTCACGGATCGAGCCGGAGAAAAGAACCGTATCCTGCGTGACCAGCGCGATATGCTGGTTCAGAGAAGCGATGGTGCAATCGCGGATATCGACACCGTCGATCACGATGCGCCCTTCGCTCACGTCATTAAAGCGCTGCACGAGCCCCATGATCGTGGATTTGCCGCCACCTGAAGGCCCCACAAGCGCGGTTGTCTTGCCGCCTGGAATGACAAGGGAGAGGTCCTTTAGGACCGGTTCATCGTCCCCATAGGAGAAGGAAACGGCTTCAAATGCAATATCGCCGTTGGTGACATTGAGTTCTCCGGCACCGGCACGCTCGATAAGGCGAGTTGGCCTGTCCAAGATTTCAAACATCAGGCGCACGCCAACAAGCCCACTTTCCATATTCACCTTGAGGCGACTGAGGCGACGCGCCGGGTCTGCTGCCAGAAGCAGAGCGGTGAGGAAAGAGATGAATTCCCCGGGGCTCTGACCACCAATGATGGTGCGCCAGCCGCTATAGAGGATCACCAGTGCGATGGCAAAGCCACCCAGCGTCTCGGTCATCGGGTTGGTGCGGGCAGTCAGCGTCGCAATCTTGTTGGCCCGCTTTTCAACCCCTTCGATGGCATCATCCATTTTGGCAGTCATGATGCCTTCCATCCCGAAGGTACGGATAATGCGGAAGCCCAGCGCACTTTCCTGCATGGTCTGGGTGGTCTGGGTCAGCGAGATGAACTGCTCCTTGGCAATGCGCTTCACACGGCGCACCAGCATGGAAATCATGATGACGGCAGGCGGTGCCACAACAAGGGCGATGAGCGAAAGCAGTGGATCCTGAAACACCATCACGCAGACAAGGCCAATCAACGAAAGAGCGTCGCGCCCGATGCTGGTGATGAGAACATCCATCACCGCACGCGCTGCGGTCGCGTTGTGGGAGATGCGGGTGATCAGTTCGCTTGAAGGGAAATCATGGAAGAAATCAGCCCCTTGCGAAAGGAAATGGCGATACATCTTGCGCTGCTGATCCGCCACGATCGCGTTGCCGATATGGGCCAGAATGGTCGTCTGCCAATAGGTTGCCAGCCCCTTGGCGACGAAGATCACGATGACCGCGCCAGAGATCAGCCAGACCTGATTGAAATCCTTGGAGACAAAGATGCCGTTGACAATGTCCTTCATGATCCATGCGCTCAATGCCGTCGTTCCGGCAACCACCGCCATCAGAATAAAGGCGAGGATATAGCGCTTGTAATAGATATGAAAATTTTCAGACAGGAGCCGGTAAATGAGATACCGGGAATTGCTTTGATCTGAGAAGAGGCGATCCCTAAGGGTCCGGATGGTTTCGGCTATCATGCCATTCCTTCATTCTTCCAGTGGTATTTCACCAAACAGCACAGGAAGCCAATGTCATCGAACATGTTTGTAACTAGGCCCTACTTATCGTGTTTCCTTGCGTTGTGAAAGGGAAATTGGTCATTTTGCGTGAATATGCGCCATCCATCCAGATACAGAAAGGGCGGCAGATGAAACACCGCCGCCCCGAAGCTGGATAATATCTACCAGGTTTTACTCCTGAAACTGATCTTCGGAATAATATCCGCTGTCGATCAGGATTTCTTTCCAGTTGTCTTTGGTCACTGCGACTGGCTTGAGAAGATAGGATGGGACGATCTTTTCGCCGTTGTCGTAGGTTTTGGTGTCGTTGATTTCTGGCTCTCCACCATTCAGGATCGCATCAACCATGCCTACGGTTACACCGGCCAAAGCACGCGTATCCTTGAAGACGGTTGAGTATTGTTCGCCCTTGAGCATTGCCTTGATGTTGGCAACTTCGGCGTCCTGACCGGTAATGATCGGCATTGGCATGTCTTTGGTGCCATAGCCAACGCCCTTCAGCGAGGAGATCACGCCGATTGCAAGGCTATCGTTCGGAGAAAGAACACCGTCGATTTTCTTATCGGTGTAGAAGGCTGACAGCAGGTTGTCCATGCGGGCCTGAGCGGTTGCTCCATCCCAGAAGAGCGTGCCAACCTTGTCCATACCCATCTGGCCGGAAACCACTACGAGTTTGCCGCTATCCAGATATGGCTGCAGAACAGACATGGCGCCATTATAGAAGAAATAGGCATTGTTATCGTCTGGGGAACCACCGAAGACTTCAATATTCAGAGGGCCTTCTGCGTTTTCGATGTCGAGACCCTTGAGCAGGGATTCAGCCTGAATGACACCAACCTGATAGTTGTCGAAGGTGGCATAATAGTCAACATTGGGGGACTCACGGATCAAACGGTCGTAAGAAATGACCTTGATACCGGATTCCGCAGCCAGATCCAGAGCACTTGAAAGTGCTGTGCCATCGATCGATGCGATAACCAGCACATCCACACCCTTGAGGATCATGGTTTCGATCTGACGCAGCTGCGTGGCGACATCATCGCTTGCATATTGCAGTTCGGCGTCATAGCCAGCAGCTTCGAACTGTTTGACCATGTTGTCGCCATCATCAACCCAGCGCGCCAGCGACTTGGTCGGCATGGCGATTCCGACGGATCCCTTGCTTGCTGCTTGTGTCAATGAAGAAGAAAATGAAAGACCGAGCGCCAAGGCCATGGCGCCAACAGTCGCTGATTTGATCAGCTTACTAAGTCCCAGCATAGATACCTCCCTTGCCAGAAAAACTTGTATATGACTTTACAGACGACATTTTTTTCCAGAATTCCCCAACCCCAGAAAGCTGCCTGTCCATATTGCCCACTCAAGTCCTCCTGCGAGTGAGCGCCTCTTATTATTTTTATATCTTAAATTAATTCAAGGGAATTCGTATGGTATCCACCGGCATAATTGAGAATATGCCTTCCATACGTAATATTATTTCTTTTTCTTGCAATTATTGTAAATTCAAATACTTTGTCGCCCGCTAATATTTTTTTCTCAAAATTTAATTCGATCACCGTTCATCCAATTGGGTGGCCTCGTCAAACTGTCTAACCTGCTGCGATCCATGCGCGCAATGGAAGGAAGGAAGGAAGGAAGCCAGCAAAAGCCGAAAAGATGACGGCCTCTACCACTTGCGGAATAAGTTGGTTCTTGATGCAATCGCCAAATCCAAGAAATGCCCAATTTTTGTGCATATGCTTGCGGCCATAGCCGCCATATCGGGCTTTTACTAGTTGGTTTTACTTATACTCAGACACTTACCCAACGGACTGGCAGCGACAGCTTCCATGTTTCGATTTTAAACGACATTTTTTCAAAGTCTTACCAAATTACTAAAACAAAATGGAACGATAGGTACATTTTGGCACAACCATTGCAAAACACCTTCCATCACCACCAGATGGAGTTATAAAAAGTGTCTTCCAGAATTTCACATTTTGCTGCTGCCCTTGCTCTGACCACATCCTTGATCTCTGCTTCTGCAGCCTTTGCAGAAGAGACCATCAAGGTCGGTGTCCTGCATTCTCTTTCCGGCACCATGGCCATTTCCGAAACCACCCTTAAAGACGCCATGCTGATGCTCATTGAAGAGCAGAATGAAAAAGGCGGCCTTTTGGGCAAGAAGCTAGAGCCGGTTGTTGTCGATCCCGCATCCGACTGGCCGCTCTTTGCTGAAAAGGCCCGCGAGCTGATCGACGTCAACGACGTCTCCGCCGTGTTTGGCTGCTGGACCTCGGTTTCCCGCAAGTCTGTCCTGCCCGTTTTCGAAGAATTGAACTCAATCCTGTTTTACCCGGTGCAATATGAGGGCGAGGAATCCCAGCGCAATGTGTTCTACACCGGTGCCGCCCCGAACCAGCAGGCCATTCCTGCGGTTGACTATCTGATGGAACAGGAAGGGGTGGAACGCTGGGTTCTGGCTGGCACCGACTATGTCTATCCGCGCACAACCAACAAGATCCTTGAAGCTTATCTCAAGGCAAAGGGTGTCGCCGCCGAAGACATCATGATCAACTATACCCCATTCGGGCATTCCGATTGGCAGACCATCGTTTCCGACATCAAGGCCTTTGGCGAAGCTGGGAAGAAGACCGCCGTTGTCTCTACCGTCAATGGCGATGCCAATGTGCCATTCTATAAAGAGCTGGCCAACCAGGGCATCAAGGCGGAAGACATTCCCGTGGTCGCCTTCTCTGTGGGTGAGGAAGAACTCGCTGGTCTGGACACCGAGCCGCTCGTAGGCCATCTGGCCGCATGGAACTATTTCCAGTCAGTCGATTCCGATGCCAACTATGAATTTATCGACGCCTGGCACGCCTTCACTAAAGACGAAAACCGCGTCACCAATGACCCGATGGAAGCCCACTATATCGGCTTTAACATGTGGGTCAAAGCGGTTGAAAAAGCAGGAAGCACAGATCCGGATGCCGTCATCGATGCGCTGCCGGGTATTTCCGTGCCCAACCTTTCTGGCGGCTACAGCGCCATGATGCCGAACCATCACATCACCAAGCCGGTGCTTATCGGCGAAATTCAAGATGATGGCCAGTTTGACATCGTATACGAAACTCCGGGTCTGGTGCCGGGTGATGCATGGTCGGACTATTTGCCCGATTCTGCCAAGCTGATCTCCGATTGGCGCGCGCCTCTCTCTTGCGGCAACTTCAACACCGAGACCAATGAATGCGGCGGCAAGGGCGCTGAATAACGCTTCCGATGCACTCTAACACCCGACATGTCCCCGGTGGCGGTTTGTCCGTCTGCCGGGGAAGACATGTTTAGCAAGAGAGATTTTTATGACAGTCCTGCGTGCCCTGCTTGTTTGTCTTGTCACTCTCCTGGCTTCCTATTCCACCATACCTGCTGCCATGGCCGATGATCTCAAAGATGCGATCAATGCGCTGGCCGAAGGAAGCCTCAAGGATAGAGAAGCCAAGGTAGACGCCCTGTTGGAGACCGGAGACGACACCGTCGTACCAGTGCTCACCTATCTGGCGGAGGGAGACCTCTATTTCCGCAAATCCGATAAACAGGTGTTTCTGGCCGATAAAACCGGTCGGACCTTTAGCCTGACGGATCCGATCAGCGGCGATGTGATCCCTGATATTTCCAAAAGAGATATCAAGAAGGTGCGCGTCAACAACAATTTACGGCGCCAGATCCGGGACGGCCTGAGCCTCTTTGCGCTCAACAGCCGCGACTCGGCCAAACGCCTTGCCGCGGCAGAGACCATCTACAAGGCGCAAGACGCCAGCGCCCTGCCCGCCATTGAAGCGCGCCTTGCCAAGGAACAGGACGCACAGGTCATCGCCTTTCTGCAGGAAGCCCGCGCCGGATTGACGCTGACCTCGGATGCGCCAGAAGAGGCCAAGCTTTCGGCCATCGAAATCCTCAGAGACAAAGGCGGACGACAAGCGCTTTCCATTCTCAATGAAGCGGCAGAGACAAGCGAAGGGGCCGTCAAGGATGCCGCATCCCGCGCCATTGTTGCCATTGAGCGGATGTTGGCTATCTGGAACGGGGTGCAGAATATCTGGTATGGACTCTCTCTGGGCTCCGTTCTGCTGCTGGCATCCATCGGCCTTGCCATCACCTTTGGCGTGATGGGCGTGATCAACATGGCCCACGGGGAAATGGTGATGCTCGGTGCTTACACGACGTTTGCCGTACAGCAGGCGGTCCAGACGGCGGCGCCAGGCCTGATCGACTATTCGCTCCTTTTTGCCATCCCCGCCGCATTTCTGGTGGCCGGAGCCATCGGCTTTGTGCTTGAACGCGGTATCATTCGCTTTCTCTATGGCCGACCGTTGGAAACCCTGCTGGCGACATGGGGTGTTTCGCTCATTCTGCAGCAAGCCGTGCGCACCATCTTTGGTCCAACCAATCAGGAGGTCAGCAATCCGGGCTGGATGTCCGGCGCCGTCGAACTGGCTGGCCTGTCTTTGACATGGAACCGCATCTGGATCTTCTTCTTTGCCCTTGCCATGTTCGGGCTGCTGTTTGCACTGCTCAAACGCACACCGATGGGCTTGCAGATGCGTGCGGTCACACAAAACCGCAACATGGCTTCTTCGCTCGGGGTCAAAACCCCGTGGGTGGATGCCTTTACCTTTGCGCTTGGTTCCGGCATTGCAGGCATCGCCGGGGTGGCACTCAGCCAGATCGGCAACGTATCGCCCAATCTCGGTCAGAGTTACATCATCGATAGTTTTATGGTCGTGGTGTTTGGCGGGGTGGGCAACCTTTGGGGCACGCTGATCGGCGCCCTGACGCTAGGGGTCGCCAACAAGTTTCTTGAACCCTTTGCCGGAGCGGTTCTGGGCAAGATCCTTGTGCTGGTCTTCATCATTCTCTTCATCCAGAAAAGGCCACGCGGTCTGTTCGCTCTTAAAGGAAGGGCCGTGGAATAATGATTTCAGCGTTTCTGTTTCGTGGCCTTGCTGGGCGCATTGCGTGGGTCGCAGCCTTCATCGCACTGCTTGGCATTCTCGTGCCCCTCAGCAATTTGATGCTGCCATCCGATCATGCTCTTTATGTACCCGATTATATCGTGTCGCTGTTCGGCAAATATCTCACCTATGCCCTGCTGGCAATGGCGCTGGATCTGGTGTGGGGCTATTGCGGTATTCTTTCTCTGGGCCATGGCGCCTTCTTTGCCCTTGGTGGCTATGCCATGGGCATGTATCTGATGCGTCAGATCGGTTCCCGTGGCGTCTATGGCGACCCGATCCTGCCGGACTTCATGGTCTTCCTCAACTGGAAGGAACTGCCATGGTACTGGTATGGCTTTGATCAATTCTGGTTTGCGGCCATCATGGTGCTCGCCATCCCGGGCCTTTTGGCCTTTGTTTTTGGCTGGTTTGCCTTCCGTTCGCGGGTTACCGGCGTTTATCTCTCCATTATCACCCAAGCCATGACCTATGCGCTGTTGCTGGCCTTCTTCCGCAACGATATGGGCTTTGGTGGCAACAATGGCCTCACCGACTTCAAAGATATTCTGGGCTACACACTTCAGAATCCGGCGACACGTGCCGGCCTGTTCGCGGCGGCAGCCTTTGCGCTCTCCCTTGCTTTGGTCATCAGTTCGGCCATCGTGCGCTCGAAATTCGGCAAGGTGCTTCTCGCAACCCGTGATGCAGAAAGCCGCGCCCGCTTTCTTGGCTATCGCGTCGAGCATGTGAAGCTGTTTGTCTTTACCCTATCGGCCATGATGGCCGGCATCGCCGGAGCCCTCTATGTGCCGCTCGTCGGTATTATCAATCCGGGTGAATTTGCTCCGGCCAACTCCATCGAAGTGGTCATCTGGGCTGCTGTCGGCGGACGCGGTACCCTGATCGGGCCGATCATTGGCGCCATAACGGTCAATCTCGGCAAAAGCTGGTTCACGGCCCAGTTCCCGGAATATTGGTTGTTTGTGCTGGGGGGGCTGTTTGTTGCGGTAACGGTCTTCATGCCCAAGGGCATGCTTGGCACCCTGTCGAGCTTTTCAGACAAGGTGAAGTCTCTCAAGCCCGCCCCCAAACCTTCTCAGACTGAAGCAGGCGAAATGCGCAAGGAAGGGGAAGCATCATGATAGACTCCAACACTCAGGTCACCTCCACTCTCCTCTATCTGGATGATGTGTCAGTTTCCTTTGATGGCTTCAAGGCCATAAACGGCTTGTCCCTTGCTATCGAACCGGGCGAAATGCGGGCCATTATCGGTCCTAACGGCGCAGGCAAAACCACCATGATGGACATCATCACCGGTAAAACCCGCCCTGATACCGGAGATGTGCTGTTTGAAGGCCAGATGGACCTCACGCAGCATGACGAGACCGAGATCGCTCAGGCTGGTATTGGCCGGAAATTCCAAAAGCCGACCGTATTCGAAAGCCAGACCGTGCGTGAGAATCTCGAGCTGGCGCTTAGTGGCAACCGTGGCGTCTGGGCTTCGCTCTTCTATCGGGAAAGTGAAGCGGATGCCGCCCGCATCGAGGAGATCCTGCAAACGGTGCGCCTTCAACAACGCGCCAATGAGTTGGCCTCGGATCTTTCGCACGGACAGAAGCAATGGCTCGAAATCGGCATGCTGCTGGCGCAGGACCCCAAGCTCCTTCTGGTCGATGAGCCGGTCGCTGGCATGACGGATGCCGAAACAGTGGAAACCGCCAAGCTGTTGCGCGAAATTTCCAAAACCCATTCGGTCATCGTCGTCGAGCATGACATGGGCTTTATCCGTGATCTTGATGTCAAGGTCACGGTTCTGGCCGAAGGATCGGTTTTGGCGGAAGGGTCGCTTGACCATGTCAGCGCCCATCCGGACGTTATTGAAAGCTATCTGGGGCGATAATCATGAGTGAAGCAATGGAACAGACATCCCCGGATACGGCTACGGGCAATCCCGTCGCCCTTTCCATCGACGGGATCGACTTGCATTATGGCGCGGCACAGGCTCTCAGAAACATTTCTCTGGAGGTGGAAACTGCGAGAATTACCTGCGTTCTGGGACGCAACGGGGTTGGTAAAACCTCCATGTTGCGCGCCATTGTCGGGCAACATCCGGTGAGCAAGGGCAAGATCATTCTGGGTGGGCATGATGTCACCAAGGCCCCGCCCTATGCCCGCGCTGGTCGCGGCATCGCCTATGTGCCTCAGGGGCGCGAAATCTTTCCCCAGCTGACGGTGCGGGAAAATCTCGAAGTGGGCTATGCCCGTCTGCCGCGCAAGCAAAGGTTTGTTGAAGAAGAAATCTTTGACCTTTTCCCGATTCTCAAAGACATGCTCTCGCGTCGGGGCGGCGATCTTTCGGGCGGACAACAGCAGCAATTGGCCATTGGCAGGGCATTGGTCACCCGCCCTAACATTCTGGTATTGGATGAACCGACCGAGGGCATCCAGCCCTCCATCATCAAGGATATCGGCCGCGCCATCACCTACCTCAAAGAGGAAAAGGGAATCGCAATTCTATTGGTCGAACAATATCTTGATTTCTGTCGTGAGCTGGCGGATGTTGTCCATATCATGGACCGGGGCGAGATCGTGCATTCAGGTCCTGCCGAAGATTTGGACAAGGAACATGTACGCAACCATCTCACCGTCTAATGCTCCTTCTGAGGCTAGTTCTGGCGCAGTGTCTGCGCAAAGGACGAGCGGCACCGGTCGTGTCAGTTTCAAAGCCAATGACGAGGGGCAGACCAAACTGGATCGCCTCTACCAGCAGGGGTGCGCCAAGATTCGTTTGCCCAAGGTTTATGGTGGCAAGGCAGCCGAGGCCGTTCTGATCAACAGCGCTGGGGGGCTTACCGGCGGCGATGTGGTCAACTGGCATGCCACCGCTGCAAGCGATACCTATGCGGTGCTGACCACACAGGCCTGCGAGAAAATCTACAAGGCCGACAGCGATGTCGCTCGCGTTGGCAACCATCTGAGCGTGGCCGATGGCGCCCGCCTCGACTGGCTGCCACAGGAAACCATTCTTTATGACCGCGCAGGCCTTGCGCGCTCCCTTGATGTGCATCTGGAAGGCAGCGCCCGGTTTCTGGCCGTGGAAAGCCTGCTGCTGGGGCGCATCGCCATGGGAGAAGCCCTTCACAGCCTTGCCTTCAGCGACAATTGGCGCATTCACAGGGACGGTAAACTGATCCACGCTGAAGCCCAGCGCCTTGAAGGCGACGTGGCGCATATCGGTGCAGCGGATGCTGTCTTGTCTGGTCATCTGGCGCTCGCCACCCTTTGTTATATCGGGCCCGAGGAGAGCGATGCGATGACCGCGCTGATGGAAAGTGGCCGCACCCTTATGGCGCCCTTTGAGGGCTGTTCCGTTGGGCTTTCGAGCTTTAACGGCAAAATTCTTGCACGCCTTACGGCAATAAACGGCATGGCGCTGCGCGCAGCGCTCATCCCATTGATTTCACATTTCCGGACCGGGGAACCTCTCCCGCGTGTCTGGACGACCTGAACAGGAGAGGAAGCGTCATGAATTTGACCCCGAGAGAGAAGGACAAACTTCTCATCGCCATGGCTGCAATGGTGGCCCGCCGACGCCTTGAAAGGGGCGTTAAGCTCAACCATCCCGAAGCGGTAGCGCTCATCACCGACTTTATCGTGGAAGGCGCGCGCGACGGGCGCACCGTTGCCGACCTGATGGAAGCGGGAGCCCACATAATCAGCCGGGCTGAGGTGATGGAAGGCATTGCCGAAATGATCCATGACATTCAGGTGGAAGCCACTTTCCCCGACGGGGTGAAGCTGGTTACCGTCCACGAACCGATCCGCTAAGGAGGACACCATGATTCCGGGTGAAATCATCACAGCTGCAGGCGACATTGAACTCAATGCCGGTCTGGAGGTCACCGAACTGGACGTCTCCAACACGGGCGACCGTCCGGTGCAGGTTGGCTCCCACTATCATTTCTATGAAACCAACCCATCCCTGTCCTTTGATCGCGACGCCGCGCGTGGCAAGCGCCTCGACATCGCTTCGGGCACAGCGGTTCGCTTTGAGCCGGGCCAGACCCGCAAGGTCAAGCTGATCCCGCTTGAGGGCAACCGCGAGGTCCATGGCTTCCGTGCAGAAATCGGAGGGGCACTCTAATGGCATATACAATTTCCCGCGCTGCCTATGCAGACATGTTCGGCCCCACCACCGGCGACAAGGTGCGTCTGGCCGACACCGAGCTTTTCATTGAAGTCGAGAAGGACTTCACGACCTACGGCTCTGAAGTGAAATTCGGCGGCGGTAAGGTCATCCGTGATGGGATGGGCCAGTCTCAGGTCGCCCGTGCTGACGGCGCCGTGGATACAGTCATCACCAACGCCCTGATCGTTGATTATACCGGCATCTATAAAGCTGATATCGGCCTGAAAGACGGCACGATCTGTGGTATCGGCAAGGCAGGCAACCCGGACACCCAGTCCGGCGTGGACATCATCATCGGCCCGGGCACCGAAGCCATTGCAGGCGAAGGCAAGATCATCACCGCAGGCGGCATGGATGCCCATATCCACTTCATTTGCCCTCAGCAGATCGAAGAAGCGCTGATGTCCGGCATCACCACCATGCTTGGCGGCGGCACCGGTCCGGCCCATGGCACGCTGGCAACCACCTGCACGCCGGGGCCATGGCACATTGCCCGCATGATCGAAGCCTCCGACGCCTTCCCTATGAACCTTGCCTATGCGGGCAAGGGTAATGCCTCCAAGACCAAGGCGCTGGAAGAAATGCTGCTGGGTGGCGCAGCGGCCCTGAAGCTGCATGAAGACTGGGGGACCACGCCTTCGGCCATCGACACCTGCCTGTCGGCAGCCGATGCATTCGACGTGCAGGTAATGATCCACACCGACACGCTCAATGAATCCGGTTTTGTGGAAAGCACTGTTGATGCCTTCAAGGGCCGTACCATCCATGCCTTCCATACCGAAGGTGCAGGCGGCGGCCATGCTCCGGACATCATCAAGATATGCGGCATGGACAATGTGCTGCCATCGTCCACCAACCCGACCCGTCCCTACACTGCCAACACCATCGCCGAGCATCTCGACATGCTGATGGTCTGCCACCATCTGGATGCCAACATCCCGGAAGACGTGGCCTTCGCTGAAAGCCGTATCCGCAAGGAAACCATCGCGGCGGAAGACATCCTGCATGACATGGGCGCCTTTTCGATCATCTCATCGGACAGTCAGGCCATGGGCCGTGTTGGCGAGGTGATCATCCGCACCTGGCAGACAGCGGACAAGATGAAGAAGCAGCGCGGCAAGCTGAATGTCGAGACCGGTGACAATGACAATGAGCGCGTCAAGCGCTACATCGCCAAATACACCATCAACCCGGCCATCGCGCAGGGCATGAGCAAGCATATCGGCTCCATCGAAGTGGGCAAACGCGCCGACCTCGTGATGTGGGATCCGGCCTTCTTCGGCGCCAAGCCAAATATGGTGCTGATCGGCGGTTCGATTGCTGCCGCGCCGATGGGTGATCCGAATGCCTCCATCCCGACACCACAGCCGGTGCATTACCGCCCGATGTTCGGTGCCTTCGGCAAGGCCCTGACCAACAGCTCGGTGACCTTCGTATCACAGGCTGCGCTGGATAATGGGCTTCCGGACAAGCTGGGCACAGCCAAGCAGATGGTTGCGGTCGAGAATACCCGCAGCGGCATTTCCAAGGCGTCCATGAAGCTCAATGATGCCACGCCGGAAATCTCTGTCGATCCGGAAACTTATGAAGTACGCGCCGATGGTGAGATTCTCACCTGCGAGCCAGCCAGCGAATTGCCTATGGCCCAGCGCTACTTCCTGTTCTGATCCGGCTCTTGCCCGACAGACACATACGCCATCATATCCCTGCCCGGGCCAGCCCATGCAGGGATATGTCTTGAAAGGATAGGACATGCCGATATTAAAAGCGGGCAGCATTCTGCCAAAGTGTAGCTACTCTCAGGACGCCTTTGACACCATCACGCTGGATGAAGAAGACCGCTACCGTCGCCGCATTCAGCTGACCAGCGACAATGGCCTTGATTTCATGCTATCGCTGGCCAAAGCCACGCGCATGGACCATGGTGATGGCCTGCTGCTGGAAGACGGGCGTGTCATCAAGGTGTTGGCAAGACCTGAAGAGCTATATGAGGTGCGCGCGGAAAGCCCGCTGGCGCTGTTGCAACTGGCATGGCATCTAGGCAACCGTCATCAGCCGGTGGAGATTTATGAAGACCACTTGCGTATTCGCAAGGATGCCGTAATCGCTGACATGCTGGAAGGTCTGGGTGGCAATCTGGGTGCCGTGACGGCTCCCTTCTCGCCCATGAGCGGTGCCTATGTCAGCAAATCAGCGGGAGCTCACAGTCATCATCATGGACATGGGCATGGACATGACCATGGGCACAGCCACGACACTGCGCATTCCTATGGCCATTCTCATGATCACTCCCATGATCAGGAGCCCCATGAGCATTGATCCCGAGACCATCGCTGAGCCTTGCGTGCTTGCCAACTCTGCCCATCAGCAGGGAACGGTCCTGTTGCGCCTGTTGACTTGGCTCTCCCCTGCCTTTCCCCTTGGCACCTTCAGCTACAGCCATGGGCTGGAAACCGCGATCAGTGAGGGGATTTGCCATGACATGGGCAGCGTTGGCGACTGGATTGAACATCTCGTCACCATGGGCAGCGCAAAGAGCGACGCCATATTACTGGCTCATGCCTGGCGCATTGGGTCGAGCGACATGAATGCCCTGATTGAGCTGAATGATCTGGCTTTGGCCTTATCGGCCAGCAAGGAACGCCATGTGGAGATCAGCCAGCAGGGCATGGCCTTCTTCAAGGCAAGTGCGGCATGGCCGACCAGATTGCAAGAACAGATCAGACAGGCCGAGCCGGACGCCATCGCTCTCCCCATCATCATGGGCGCCACAGCCAAAGAACATGGCATCGATCTTGGCACCATTCTGCCTGCGAGCCTGCATGCCTTCGCCTCGAATCTTATTTCCGTTGCCATGCGGCTGGTTCCACTCGGCCAGTCCGACGGGCTGAAATTGCAGGCGCGTCTGGAAGCGGCAATCCTTGCCAGCGCCGACGACGCTGCTGCAGCTGACCTTGAGGATCTGGGGTCGAGCTGCTTTCATTCCGATATTGCCGCCATGCGGCACGAGACGCTTTATACAAGGATTTTCCGGTCATGACTTCACACAGCACCCCAGACAGCTACGCAGGACCGATGCGCATTGGCATCGGCGGACCGGTCGGCTCGGGCAAGACGACGCTTACCGAAAAGCTCTGCCTTGCCATGCGTGACCGCTTTTCCATTGGTGTTGTCACCAATGACATCTACACCAAGGAAGATGCCGAAGCGCTGGTGCGCAAACAGGCCCTGTCAGAGGATCGCATCATAGGTATCGAGACCGGCGGCTGCCCCCATACGGCCATTCGCGAAGATGCCTCGATCAATCTGGCGGCCGTCGATGAACTCTGCGCCCGGCATAAGGATCTCGATTTCATCTTCATCGAATCGGGTGGCGACAATCTGGCGGCGACCTTCTCACCCGACCTTGCCGACCTGACGGTGTATCTCATTTCGGTCGCGCAGGGCGACGACATCCCGCGCAAGGGCGGACCAGCCATTTCACGCTCGGACCTGCTTCTGATCAACAAGTCCGATCTGGCCCCCTATGTCGGAGCGGATCTTGACCGCATGAAGGAAGACGCAAAGACCGTAAGAGGGGGCAAGGCTCATCTCTTTACCGATCTCTCGCGCGGGGTCGGCGTGGACGATGTGGTTGCGTTCCTTTGCAAGAAATCCGGACTAGAGCTGGAATAGGCCGATCAGCGCAGCAGGCATGAAAAAAGGCTCGCACAGGATGCGGGCCTTTTCCATTTGGAGCGATGCTTGATCATATCATCTGATCTTGGGCTTAGCCTTTTTGCGCAGCCTTGTACCAGTTGATGATCGTCCGGCGCTCTTCCGGCTCCATGAAGGTCACATTAGCCGGCGGCATGGCGTTGGTTGCGCCCGCATTGATATAGATTTCCCGCGCAGCTCGAATAATGCGTGTCTCATTGTCGAGGTGAATGCCGCGGGGCGCAGTGCCGATGCCTTCCCACGCCACTTCGTCTGCATGGCACATGGAGCAGCGGCTAATGACGATATCGGTCACCTCTTCAAAGCCTGCCGCATTGGCATATTTCATTTCATAATCAGAGAGCGTTTGGCTGAGTTCTTGCTCCTCATCCATATAGTCCTCATCGCTTTCATAGATGGTCGGAATGAGCGAAATCCAGACAATCGCAAGGAACAGAACAATGGTTGCCGGTATGGTCCAGTAAGGGTTGCCCTTGCGGGCATGGCGGGTGTTGAACCAATGCCGGATGGTGACACCCATCAGGAACACCAGCGCCGCGATCACCCAGTTATAGGGCGAGGCAAAGGCCAGCGGATAGTGATTGGATAGCATCAGGAAGATCACCGGCAGGGTGAGATAGTTGTTATGGGTCGAGCGCAGCTTGGCGATCTTGCCATATTTGGGGTCCGGCGTGCGGCCTGCCTTGAGGTCGGCCACCACGATCTTCTGATTGGGAATGATGATGAAGAACACATTCGCCGTCATGATGGTCGCGGTGAAGGCCCCCAGATGCAGCAGCACGGCGCGTCCGGTGAAGACATGATTATAGCCCCAGCCCATGGCCACCAGCAGCACAAACAGCAAAACCATCAAAAGCGTCGGCTTTGCATCAAGGCTTGATTTGCAGAGGAAATCATAAACCAGCCAGCCGATGGTCAGGGAACCGGCGGAAATGAGAACGGCCTGCCAGACCTCCAGCTCCATTTTGGACTGGTCGATCAGAAACAGATTGGCTCCGGCCCAATAGGTCACCATGAGCAGCGCCGCACCGGACAGCCAGGTGGAATAGCTCTCCCATTTGAACCAAGTCAGATGCTCGGGCATATGCTCGGGCGCAACGAGGAACTTGCGGATATGGTAGAAGCCGCCGCCATGCACCTGCCATTCTTCGCCATGGGCGCCGACCGGCAGATTGGGGGCCTTGCGCAAGCCCAGATCCAGCGCGATAAAATAAAAGCTCGATCCAATCCAGGCGATCGCGGTGATCACATGGGTCCAGCGGACGGCAAATTCCAGCCAGGACCAGATGAGCGGTTGCAACAAGTCAAAATCAAGCATCCCAAAACTCCAAATTCAATCTTTTGCTCCCCCTCTGGCGACCTCTATAAGGCCTTTTTGTCACTCTATTGCAGCGTCGTATTTTCTGGTATGAAGAAAAAGACTGATCAGATTCAAAAAAAACAAGAAAAAGCGATGGCCATACGCCATGTCCTATTTTGATAATATTAAAACCTTCGTTCGTGTTTTTGAACTTGGCTCCATGTCGGCTGCCGCCCGCGACCAGCGGATTTCGCCCGCCGTGGCTTCGGCCCGCATTTCACAGCTGGAAGACCATCTCAATGTGCGTCTGTTCCAGCGCACAACCCGCATGTTGACCCCGACCGAGCAGGGCAAACTGTTCTATCCTGGCGCCTGCCGCATCCTTGAAACCATCGAGGAAGCCGAAGCGCTCGTTTCCAGTGTTACACTCAAACCGCGCGGCTCCATTCATGTGTCTGCCCCCCTTGGCATCGGGCGACGGCTGGTGGCCCCTGCCGTGCCGGACTTCAAGAAACAATTCCCGCTCATCGATGTGCGCATGCGCCTTTCAGATCGCAAGCTGGATGTGGCTGCCGAGGGACTGGACGTGGCCTTCTTCCTTGGTGTGCCTGAGGATTCCAACCTGCGGATTCGCAAGATCGCCGATTGCCGCCGTGTGCTCTGTGCCTCTCCCTCCTATATCGAAACCCATGGTGAACCAGAGAATGGTGAAGCGCTGGCCGGACCGGATCATGCCTGCCTCAATCTGCGCTATCCCGGTGCGCCGGAGTTTCAATGGCCCTTGCAGACCGAAGATGGCGTAAAGCGCTTTGCCGTATCCGGCCCGTTCGAATCAGACGACGGCGACGTGCTGACGGACTGGGCGCTGCATGGTCATGGCATCATTCTGAAGCCGGAATTTGAAGTTTTGCACTATTTACGCACCGGTCAGCTGGTACCGATCCTGACCCAGACGCCGCCAATCCCGATCCAGATGGCCTGCCTTTATTCTCATCGTCGGCGGCAGGACCCCAAGATTCGCCTGTTTATCGACTTCATCGCAGGCCATATTCGCACAGTGCTGGCCGAGCAGGAAAAAGAACAACAGACCGACTAGCGTGAGACGCCTTCTGCCTGCGCATTCCGTACTGGCTAACTGCCCCGATAGGTGGAATAGCCATAGGGGGAAAGCAGCAGCGGCACATGATAGTGGCTTTCTTCGCTCATACCGAAGCGGATGGGAATAGTGTCCAGAAAGCGCGGCTCCTTCTGCATCCCCTCTGCCTCATCAAGATAGGCTCCTGCATAGAAAACAAGCTCATAGATGCCGGGTGAGAACTCTTCTCTCGGCAGGATGGCCCCATCTGTACGACCATCTTCATTGGTGATTTTGGTTGCCAGCAACGTGCGAGTCTCTCCCTCAAGCCGATAAAGCTCAATGGCCATGCCCACTGCAGGGCACCCGCGCGCCGTATCCAATATGTGGGTTGTTAGATATCCCGCCATTTATCACCATCCTTGCTTCATCTTTTCGTTTACACGAGCGCCGGTTTGCGCCCCTCACGCATTGCGCGCAAGCATATGGAATTGCATCATAATAGCATCCATTTTGAATACACTCCTTCATTATGCATAAATACCTATCGGAATTTCAAGAAAATGTGATCATATTTTAATGCTATAGAAGGAAATGGAATTAAGGAGCCGCAAGGAACCAAAATGAATAAGACGTCGACACGATATTTGCGCAATATGTCCGGCTACGGACCAACCCCACCCGCAGCCCGCTGGCCCAGCGGCGCAAAGATTGCCGTGCAATTTGTGATCAACTATGAAGAAGGCGGTGAAAACTGCATTCTTCATGGCGATGCAGCTTCCGAAGCATTCCTATCTGAAATCGTGGGTGCAGCCCAATGGCCCGGCCAGCGTCATTGGAACATGGAATCCATCTATGAATATGGCGCGCGCGCTGGCTTCTGGCGCCTTCATCGCCTGTTCACCTCCATGGGCATTCCAGCCACAGTTTATGGTGTGGCTTCAGCTTTGGCACGCAGCCCCGAGCAAGTCGCAGCCATGCAGGAAGCCGACTGGGAAATTGCCAGCCACGGCCTGAAGTGGATCGAGTATAAAGACGCCGACCCGGAAAACGAAAAAGCCGACATGCTGGAGGCCATTCGTCTGCATGAGGAGGTCACGGGCGCCAAACCTCTCGGTTGGTATACGGGCCGTTGCTCGGACAACACCGTGACGCTCGCCAGCGAGATTGGCATCTTCGATTATATCTCCGATATCTATGACGATGATCTGCCTTACTGGATTGAGGCGGGAGAGCGGGACCAGCTTTTGATCCCCTATACGCTCGACTGCAACGACATGCGCTTTGCAACGGCGCAAGGCTTCAACTCCGGCGACCAGTATTTTGCCTATCTCAAGGACACGTTCGATTGCCTTTATGAGGAAGGCGAGGCCGGAACACCCAAGATGATGAATATCGGCCTGCATTGTCGCCTCGTGGGGCGGCCAGGACGGGTCATGGCGCTCAAGCGTTTCATGGAGTATGCGCAGTCGAAAGGCGATGTCTGGTTTGCCCGCCGCATCGATATTGCCCGCCATTGGCAAGAGGCCCATCCACCCGTTCGCTTCGAACGCCCCAGCCAGATGGACGAAACCCGCTTTGTCTCTCTTTACGGCGGCATCTTTGAGCATAGCCCATGGATCGCCGAGCGCGCCTTTGCCCTTGAGCTTGGCCCTAGTCATGATACGGCCGTCGGCCTGCACAGCGCGCTCTGCCGCGCCTTCCGCGCGTCTTCGAAAGAAGAAAAGCTGTCGGTTCTCAAGGCTCATCCGGATCTGGCAGGCAAACTGGCCGCAGCCAAGCAATTGACAGCAGACTCCACCTCTGAACAGGCCAGCGCCGGGCTTGATGTGCTTTCCGACGAAGAGCGTGCCCAGTTCATGGCCATGAACAAGACCTATATGGACAAACATGGCTTTCCTTTCATCATCGCCGTGCGCGACCATGACAAGGCCAGCATCCTTGAGGCCTTTACCCAGCGCATCGAGAATGACAGCGACACCGAATTTGCCACCGCTTGCAAACAGGTCGAGCGCATCGCCTTCTATCGCGTGAGCGATAGCCTTACAGGAGGCGCGCGATGAGCGATGAGGCCATCATGATTGCTCCGCTGAGCGCGGAAGCCTTCGCACCCTTTGGTGATATTCTGGAGGCGAACGGCGCCCCCACGAAGATCATCAATCAGGGTTTTTGCGGGCGCTATCATGATCTGGCCGAGCTGGATTTTGTTGCCAGCGGAGATGAGGACGGTCGCGCTGGTATTTCGCTGTTTGATGCCCAGCCGCGGTCCCTTCCCTATTGCCTCGAGATGGTCGAGCGCCATCCGCTCGGCTCACAAGCCTTCCTGCCCATGAGCATGAATGCCTTTCTGGTGATCGTGGCGCCTGATGAAGGGGGCAAGCCCGGCAGGCCACTGGCCTTTGAAACAAACCCCGGACAGGGCATTAATTTTTACCGCAATGTCTGGCATGGCGTGCTGACGCCGCTCAAGGCACCGGGGCTCTTTGCCGTGGTCGACCGGATCGGTAACGCGGACAATCTTGAAGAATACTGGTTCGAGGAACCCTATTGGGTGGCCACGAGCCCAAAGACAAAAAAACAGAAGCAATCAAAATAATAAGACAAGAAGTCACCGGAGGAAAGACAACATCCGTTGAGGGGTAACATGATGAAGAACAGTTCAATCGGCACTCCGGAGCAGCTCCGGGATCCAAATTACACACCACCATTGCTCAAGGCCATTCCTTTGGGCATCCAGCATGTTCTGGCGATGTTCATCGCCAACGTGACGCCCGCGATCATCGTCGCAGGGGCTGCCGGCTTTGGCTTTGGCTCAAACAGCCCGGACTTTCCAGAGCTGCTTTACATGATCCAGATGTCCATGCTGATTGCTGGCGTGGCAACCCTGCTGCAAACCATCACGCTTGGGCCTGTGGGCGCGGCGCTGCCTGTAGTTCAGGGCACCAGCTTTGCCTTCCTGCCCGTGATGATTCCACTGGTTGCTGGCAAGGGCATTGATGGCATGGCGGCGCTCTATACGGGCATTTTCGTCGGCGGCCTGTTTCATGCCTTCCTTGGCCTGTTCATCGGCAAGATCCGCTTTGCCCTGCCGCCATTGGTCACGGGCCTTGTGGTCATGATGATCGGTCTGGCACTGATCAAGGTCGGCATTCAATATTCTGCAGGTGGCGCCCATATGGTTGGCAAGCCTGAATTCGGCACGCTCACCAGCTGGGCCTGTGCTGCGGTTGTGATCCTCGTCACGCTCGGCCTTAAATTCTATGCGCGTGGCATGTGGGCCATTTCGGCCGTTCTTCTCGGCCTCATTGCCGGTTATGTCTTTGCCATCGGCATTGGCAAACTGTCTCCAGCCGCCATTGCCGGCTCCTGGAACAATGCTTCCGCCTTCGCTCTGCCGATGCCGTTCAAATATGGCTTTGAAATGTCCTTTGCTGCCATCATCGGTTTCTGTCTGATGGCTGTTGTTTCCGCCATTGAAACCGTGGGCGATGTCTCCGGCATTACCAAGGGTGGTGCTGGCCGTGAAGCAACCGACAAGGAAATCGCCGGTGCAACTTATGCCGACGGTCTGGGCACAGCTGTGGCCGGTATCTTCGGTGGACTGCCAAACACCTCCTTCTCACAGAATGTGGGTCTGGTTGCCATCACCGGCGTCATGAGCCGCCATGTGGTCACCTTCGGTGCGATCTTCCTGATCATCTGCGGCCTCGTCCCGAAAGTGGGCAGCCTCATCCGCACCATTCCGATTGAAGTGCTCGGCGGCGGCGTTGTCGTGATGTTCGGCATGGTCGTGGCGTCCGGTATCTCCATGCTGGCTGACGTCAACTGGAACCGCCGCAACATGGTGATCTTCGCCATTGCCTTGTCTGTTGGTCTGGGTCTGCAGTTGGAGCCAAGCGCCTTGCAATATGTTCCAGGCACCCTGAAGGTGCTGCTGACCTCTGGTCTGTTGCCTGCGGCTCTGATTGCTGTCGTGCTCAATCTGATCCTGCCAGAAGAGCTGGCTGCGGAATCCACCGAAGAGGTCTCCGGTGGCATGGCCGGTCACAATCCGGAAGTTCAGCCCGGCGAGTGATCGCAACATTTGAATATTGAAAATCAAAAGCCCGCCGAGATCTCGGTGGGCTTTTTTATTGCCTTGATGATGCCGTGGGAATTTCAGGGCTGCTCGGACTGAGACTCTTCACTCAGCTTTGCGGGCAACAGAACGGTGAGCAGTTCGGCGGCGACCATGGCCGCAATCACCTCTGGCCTCTTGTCGCGGACCATCTCATGCGCCCCGATGGGGCAGATCAGTGCGGCAAGCCGGTTTGCAGCAAGAGTTGGCTCTTCGCGCTTCAGCCAATGGCTGAAGGTGGCCCGCTTGCTCTTGGACCCGATCATGCCGACATAGGCCGCGTCCTTGCGCCCAAGCGCTTCACGAGCCAGCAGGAAATCAAGGGCATGATCATGGGTCAGGATCAGATAGGCGCTCGCCGGCGGAGCCGTGCGAATCTCTGCTTCGGGCAGGGCCGCGAGGCGTTGCTCTACGGGCACATCCACCAACGCCAATTCCTCTGCGCGGCTATCGATGAGGATTGGCTTTACGGGGATAAGGTGCAGCGCCCTTGCAAGCGCGCGCCCCACATGCCCGGCACCAAAGATATAGACATGGGGCTGGGCTTCCCGTTGCCGTTGTTCGGAAGCGATTTCGTCCGCTTTCAGCGCCTCATCCATCTGCGTGAAATGGAGCGACACCGCCCCTCCGCAGCATTGACCGATTTCGGGGCCAAGCGGCACATCCATCTGTTTGTTCGCTTCACCACGGGTCAGCATACGCCGGGCTTCATCAATGGCGATATATTCCAGCTGACCGCCACCGATGGTGCCATGCAAACCACCCGCAGACACATAAAGCGATGCACCGGCTTCGCGCGGCGTGGAGCCCTTGATCGCGCCAAGGGAAACTTTCACCACTCTCGCAGCCTCAAGGAAATGCGCCAGCCCCTTAGCCATCGCAGCGCCCCTTTTCCATCAGCTTGTCGATGGCCAACAAAACACGCTCCGGCGTTGCGGGCGTATCCAGCCTTGGACAGATTTTATAATCGGCCACGCTGGCCACAGCCATGGAAAGAGCTTCCAGCACGGAAATCGCTAACATGAAGGGCGGTTCGCCTACCGCCTTGGAGCGTTTGATTGTGCGTTCGGCATTCTGGGACCACTCGGCCAGTTCAACATTGAAAATACGAGGAATATCGCTGGCCAACGGGATCTTGTAGGTGCTGGGCGCATGGGTTCTGAGCCGCCCGTCCTTGTCCCACCAAAGCTCCTCGGTGGTCAGCCAGCCCATGCCTTGCACGAAGGCGCCTTCCACCTGTCCCTGATCCAGTATCGGGTTAAGCGACTTGCCCACATCATGGATGATATCGGTGCGATCAATGACATATTCCCCCGTCAGGCGATTGACGGTCACTTCCGAAACCGCTGCACCATAGGCGAAATAGAAGAAAGGCCGTCCCTGCCCCTTGTCCCGATCCCAATGGATCTTGGGAGTCTTGTAAAAACCGGCGGCGGAAAGATGCACGCGCGCCAGATAGGCCTGCTTGATGACTTCATCAAACGAGAGAAGCTTTTCACCGATCTTCACCCGGTTGGGCAGAAAGGCAATCTCATCCTCTGCCACATCCCATTTCTCGCAGAGAAAGGCCACCAGCCGCCCCTTGATCTGATTGACCGCATCAAGCGCGGCCATACCATTGAGATCTGAGCCGGACGAGGCCGCCGTGGCGGATGTGTTGGGCACCTTTTCGGTGGTCGTGCTGGTGATCTTGATCCGCTCGATGTCAACCTGAAAGGCATCGGCCACCACCTGTGCCACCTTGGTGTTGAGCCCCTGCCCCATCTCCGTGCCGCCATGGTTGAGCTGGATCGAGCCGTCGGAATAGACGTGAATGAGGCTGCCGGCCTGATTGAAGTGGGTGGCGGTAAAAGAAATGCCGAATTTGACCGGTGTCAGCGCCAGCCCCTTGCGACAAAGCCCGTGGCTGGCGTTGGCCTTGGCGTTATAGGTCAGAATATCGACGCGGCGGGCCTGATAGTCGGACTTGGCCTCCATCTCCTCGATGAGGCGCGGCAGGATATTGTCTTCCACCTGCTGATGGTAGGGCGTCAGATCCCGACCGGCATCGCCATAGAAATTGGCCTTGCGCACTTCCAGCGGATCCTTGCCCAGTGCGAAGGCGATTTCCTCGATCATCCGCTCGGCAACGACCACCCCTTGCGGCCCCCCAAAGCCACGAAAGGCGGTGTTGGACACGGTGTTGGTTTTCATCGGATGAGAGCGCAGCAGCACATTGGGGTAGAAATAGGCGTTGTCGGCGTGGAACAGCGCACGATCCGTCACCGGACCGGACAGGTCGGCGGCATATCCACAGCGCGCCATAAAATCGCCCTCCACGGCAGCAATCACTCCGTCCTCATCAAAGGCAACATCATAGTCGACGACAAAATCATGGCGCTTGCCGGTGGCCGTCATGTCATCATCCCGATCCGGGCGGATCTTGACCGGTTGGCCAAATTTGCGTGCGGCAAGGGCAGCGACAACACAGAAGATATTCATCTGCGATTCTTTGCCGCCAAAGCCACCGCCAAGGCGTCGCACCTCAACCGTCACGGAATGGGACGGGATACCGAGCACCTGCGCAACCATATGCTGGGCTTCGCTTGGATGCTGGGTAGAGGTGCGGATGAGCATATCCTCATCTTCCCCGGGAAGGGCAAAGGCAATCTGGCCTTCCAGATACATATGATCCTGCCCACCGATCCGCATCTGGCCCTTGATCCGGTTGGTAGCTCCGGCAAACCCCTTGATCACATCGCCCCGCTCCAGCTTGAGCGGCTTGGCAACATAGGGATATCCGGCTTCTTTGGCCTCAAGCGCGTCTATCTGTGCAGGTAGGGGCTCACAGGTTATCTTGGCTTCCCTCGCAGCCCTGCGTGCTTCAGCTCGTGAGCGGGCGACCACGGCAAACAGGGGCTGACCGAGAAACTCGATCTCATCGGTGGGGAACACCGGTTCATCATCCAGATGGTTGGCGCTGATGTCATTATAGCCCGGAGCAATGATATCCTTGGCGGTGATTACTCCAACCACACCTTCCATGGCTAGACAGGCGTTCAAATCGATATCGACAAGCTTGGCGTGCGCTACATCGCTCAAGCCCAGATAGGCATGCAATGTGCCAATGGGTTCACGGGTGTCATCGGTATAGTCGGCCTGTCCGCTGACATGCTTTTGCGCCGATTCATGGGGGAGATTCTTATGCACTTGTCCGCGGATTGCGTCTTCGGTCTTGATATCCTGTTTCATTCAGCGGCCTCCAGAGGCATCGTCCCCTGTTTGTCATGCCAGAATTGTTCGAACAGATTCTTGGCAACGCGCATGCGATAGTCCGCGCTCGCCCTCATATCGCTGATGGGCTGGAAATCCAGAGGCAGGCAGTCAGCGGCTGCCAACATGGTTTCGCGCGTGAAGGGCTTGCCCTTGAGGGTGCGTTCCGCTTCGGCTGCCCGTTTGGGTGTTGCAGCCATGCCGCCAAAGGCGATACGGGCCTTGGTGATCAGGCCATCCGTAATGCCAAGATAAAAGGCCGCACACAACGAGGAAATGTCCTCATCGCGCCGCTTGGAAACCTTGTAGACCCCGTGCAGGCTATCTGGTGCGGGGATGGGAATACGAATGGCTTCAACAAAATCCCCCTCCCAGCGATCCTGTTTACCATAATCGATAAAGAAGTCCTCGAGCCGGATGATGCGTTGCTCCCAGCTTTTGCGCAGAACAAGATCTGCCCCGAGCGCAATCAGCACAGGCGGCATGTCTCCTATGGGCGAGCCATTGGCGATGTTGCCACCGATCGTGCCCATATTGCGGATCTGCGGACCGGCGATCCGGGTCCAGAAGGCATCCAGATGCGGGAAATATCCGCTCATGGCCTGCTTTGCCTCGCTATAAGTCACTCCCGCTCCGATGGTGATGTGCGATTGCGAGCAGATGACCGCCTTCATATCTTCCAGATGGGCAATGAAGATCAGCGTATGCAGATCCCGTATCTCTTTGGTCACCCATAGGCCAACATCCGTGCTGCCTGCCACGATTGTGGCATGAGGTTCTTCAAGACGCACATGGGAGAAATCATCCAGATTGGCGGGCAGGATGGCGCGTTTTCCTTCTGCCTCCAACACCACGCGGGCGCCGTCATGCAAATCGATGAGCCGTTTGAAATTGGTCTTTCTTTCCCGCTCCAGCCAATCGGAGAGCGGAGAGCCGTAATCGCTGATAGCAACGGCAGCCCTGATAATGGGGGCGTAGCCGGTGCAGCGGCAGAGATTGCCCTGCAGCGCCTCTTCGATCTGGCATCGCCCCGGTTCGGGGTTGGTCATCCAGAGTGCATAAAGGGACATCACGATGCCCGGCGTGCAGAAGCCACACTGGCTGCCGTGATGATCCACCATGGCCTGCTGCACGGGATGCAGTCCACCGTCTTCATCCTTCAGTGCTTCAACGGTTACCACATGGCATCCATCAAGGCTGGGCAGAAAGCGAATGCAGGCATTGACGGCCTCATACATGAGAGTGCCTTGAAAAAGCCGCCCCACAAGAATGGTGCATGCGCCGCAATCGCCTTCTGCGCATCCTTCCTTGGCTCCGATCAGACGTCTTTCAAGCCGCAAATAATCGAGCAATGTCTCCGTTGGCGAGCACTGATCAAGGGTGATCAGCTCATCATTGAGCCAGAAGCGGATGTCTTTGCGAATTGACGGCATAACCTGAACCTCCAGACAAGATGGAATGCCCAGAATCTACGCAAAACAATCTAATGATCAGCAATTGGGCAATAACAACTCTAGTCTACCGACATTCTTTCGTGAATGCCGAAAAAGCTACGACAGTTTCAGGATTTTACAAAAAATATGGAACAAACACCATGCAACTGATGCCTTATTGGCATCATTTAAAAGGCATGTGCCGGTTTACATCCTTATAAAGCAGATAGCGGAACTTGCCCGGCCCCCCCGCATAGCAGGCCTGCGGGCAGAAAGCTCTCAGCCACATATAGTCCCCGGCCTCGACTTCCACCCAATCCTGATTGAGTTTGTAGACCGCCTTGCCCTCCAGCACATAAAGGCCATGTTCCATGACATGGGTCTCCATGAAAGGAATGACCGCGCCGGGCTCGAAGGTCACGATGGTGATATGCATGTCATGGCTCATATCCTCAGGATCCATGAAACGGGTTGTCGCCCATTTGCCCTCGGTCTTGGGCATGGGGATAGGGGCAATGTCTTTCTCGTTGGCGAAAATGGGGTCTGGCGCTGATAGCCCGTCTACCGCCACATAGGCCTTGCGGAACCAGTGAAAGACGGCGGGTGCCTTGCCCGCATTCCTGATCGTCCAGTCTGTGCCTGCGGGGATAAAACCAAAGCCGCCCTCTTCTAGCGTCTGCTCTTCTCCTGCAACATTCAGAACAATGGCGCCACCAACCACAAACAGTGCCGCTTCGGCGCTGGCATCGGTTTCGGGTCGGTCTGAACCGCCCCCTTCTTCCAGCTCGACAATATAATGGGAAAAGCTCTCGGCAAAACCGGACATGGGGCGGGCCAACACCCACATGCGCATACCGCGCCAGAAGGGCAGTTGGCTGCAGACGATATCCCGCATGGTCCCATGCGGAATAACCGCATAGCTTGGGGTAAAGACAGCCTTGTCGGTTAAAAGCTGTGACTGAGGTGGCAATCCACCCTTTGGAATGTGGTATTTTTGCAAGGACATGCGGTCCCTTCCTTCACATCTATGCCCGAATAGGCCATCATAGATCGCGGTTCAAAGCTGCCTTCATCAAACAGTCTCAACCTCTTTTTGCCAACCACGATGATCGCTGCTTTGGAAAGAAGCATCTTCTTGAAATTTGATAAAATAAATGAAATTTTCGCCTTTTCAGAAGAGAACAGTTCCGTTCATAATCGCGCACCGCAGAACCGGGCGGTTCGCGTCACGCCAACTCATACTCTCGATTGCAGCAGGACCAAGAAAATGACCAGTAGATTGGATAAATTTGGATTACGGGTAGATCCGGCGCTTTGCGCTCTGGTGGAAAAGGAAATTCTACCCGGCACCGGTGTGGATTCCGGCATCTTCTGGAAAAGTCTTTCCGATACGGTCCGTTTGCTGACGCCGAGAAATATCGAGCTTCTGGCCAAGCGCGATGCGATGCAGCAACAGATTGACACCTGGTGCAAGGGCAACAGCGGACATGCCTTCAATCAGGGCTTCTATCGCGATTTTCTTGAAGATATCGGCTATTTGCTCCCTGAAGGCGAGGATTTTGAAATCACAACAGCTAATGTGGATGAAGAGATCGCCACGCTGGCCGGGCCGCAGTTGGTTGTGCCAGTGATGAATGCCCGCTTTGCACTCAATGCTGCCAACGCCCGTTGGGGTAGCCTGTATGATGCCCTTTATGGCACCAACGCCCTTGATCAATCAGGCGATCTCGCGCCGGGAAAAAGCCTCAATGAAGCCCGCGGACGCGCCGTCATTGCAAAGGCTTGTACCTTTCTGGACGAAGCCGTACCTCTGGCAACGGGGTCGCATGCCGATGTAGTCGTTTATGCCCTTAGCGCAGATAAAAGCACTCTGTCTGCCAGTTTTGCCGATGGCAACGTTACAACTCTTGGCGATGCATCCCAATATGCCGGCCATGTTGACGATAGATTGTTTCTGCTGAAAAACAATGGCCTGCATATCGAATTGCATATCGACAAGGGGCACCCGATCGGCAAGCTCTCCTCTGCTGGCGTGAAAGACATCATTATCGAATCCGCAATCAGTACCATTCAGGATTGTGAGGATTCCGTTGCTGCGGTTGATGCCGAGGATAAATGTCTGGCCTACCGCAACTGGCTTGGCCTGATGAAAGGTGACCTCAAGGACAGTTTTGAGAAGAACGGGCACATGATGACCCGAACCCTCAATCCGGACCGCACCTACGTTGCCCCTGATGGCAAACCACTGACCCTGCATGGTCGCAGCCTTTTGTTGGTGCGCAATGTCGGCCATCTGATGACCAATGACGCCATTCTGGACTGCTCGGGCAAGGCTATCTTCGAAGGCATCATGGATGCCTTCATCACGACCGCCTGTGCGCTGCATGATCTCAAGCGCAAGGGCAACAGCCGCACCGGCAGCATTTATATCGTCAAACCCAAGATGCACGGTCCTGAAGAGGTTGCCTTTGCAGAGGATCTCTTCTGTCAGGTGGAAGATGCCTTCTCGCTGCCGCGCAACACACTCAAGATCGGCGTCATGGATGAAGAACGCCGCACGACGATCAACCTCAAGGAATGCATCCGCGCTGTGAAGGATCGCATCGTCTTCATCAATACCGGTTTTCTGGATCGCACCGGCGATGAAATCCACACTTCGATGGAGTTGGGGCCCTTCCTTCCCAAGGACGAAATCAAGGCCCAGCCATGGATCGCGGCCTATGAGGACTGGAACGTCGATATTGGTCTGGAAACCGGCCTCAAGGGCAAGGCGCAGATCGGCAAGGGTATGTGGGCCAAGCCCGACGAAATGGCGGACATGATGGACAGTAAGATTGGCCATCCGAAAGCCGGTGCAAGCTGCGCCTGGGTGCCCTCGCCCACAGCAGCCACTTTGCACGCCACTCATTATCATCAGGTCAATGTGGCTTCGGTTCAGGACAGTCTCAATTCCCGTCCTCGTGCGGATCTGGACAAAATTCTCACAGTGCCTCTGCTGGGCCTGCGCGAGCTGGATGCCGAGACCATCCAGAAAGAGCTGGATAACAACCTGCAGGGTATTCTGGGCTATGTGGTACGCTGGATTGATCAGGGCATAGGCTGCTCCAAAGTACCTGACATCAACAATGTGGGCCTGATGGAAGACCGCGCCACCTTGCGCATTTCCAGCCAGCATGTCGCCAACTGGCTCTATCATGAGTTGGTCGACGCCGATCAGGTTCTGGAAACCATGAAGCGCATGGCGTTGATTGTGGACGGGCAGAATGCAGGGGATCCTGCCTACACCCCGATGGGTGGCAATTTCGATGGCTCTGTTGCCTTTCAGGCGGCATGTGATCTGGTCTTCAAGGGCAGAGAGCAACCGAGCGGCTATACCGAGCCGCTGCTACACTCCCGCCGCAGAGAGGCTAAACAGCTGGTGAGCTAGATACAGCCTAAAAGGAAACGGCTATGAAGCCCCGCCATCTGGCGGGGCTTTTTGCTTTCCGCAAACGGCAGATGATACCGGAATTCGTATGTCCGCCCAGAAGAAAGCGGATACAATCGGTTACAATAATGGGCTAAATGTTACTTGAAACGGCCACAAACCGATAAGATAAAAGTATAACTTTGTACATATTTGCCCCATACGGACAAACCAGATGAAACATATTTTAAGCCTGATCGCTGCGGCGATTCTCATATTTGCTGCCTATATTTATCAATTTGGAATGCCCGCGGGCATCTCTGCCCTCTTTTCAGATAAAACCGACCAGACCGCGTCCGGGCAACAGGGCGGAGCGCCACAAGCCAATAGTGGCCGACGCGCCAGAGGCTCCAGCGCCACCTATGTTACGCTGGCTGACGTGGCTTTCCGGCCCTATGAAGATACATTCAGCTCCATCGGCACGGGTGTCGCCAAGCAGAGTGTCACGCTGGTCTCTGAAGTGTCCGGCCAAATCAAACAGGTCATGTTTGAAGGCACCCCGCAAGTGTCCGCCGGTGATGTTCTGTTGCAGCTGGAAAATACCAGCCAACGCATCAATGTTGAAATCGCCCAGGCGAACCTGTCTCAGGCAGAAGACACCCTAGAGCGCTATAATCTGCTGCAATCGCGCAATAGCGGCATCGTGACAGCCACGAGCATGAAGGAGTCCGAATCGGCAGTGGCCGTTACGCGCGGCAATCTGGCTCTCGCCCAGAAAGAGCTTGAAGACCGCACGATCAAGAGCCCGATTGATGGTCGCCTCGGGCTGGTGGAATGGGAGGTTGGTGATTTTCTCTCCAATGGGGCTGAAATTGTCGACATCAACAATACGGAAACCATTCTCGTCACGTTCGAACTGCCAGAGCGCGCCATGAATTTGTTGGAGTTGGACAAAGACGTATTCGCAACGACACCGGCCATCAATGGCAAGATATTCAACGGCAAGATCATCGCCTTTGACAGCACCATCGACGAAACCACCCGTACGATCACAGTCAAGGCAGAAATCGACAATCATGAAGGGCGCCTCTGGCCCGGCATGACCTTTGAAGTGATGCTGCGCCAAGCAACCGAACCGCTGGCAGCCGTGCCCGCCATGGCGCTGACATGGACGCGTGATGGCACGCAGGTCTGGCTGGCTGAAGAAGGCAAGGTGCGGGCTGTTCCCGTCATTTTCCGCTATCGGCAGGATGATACCATCTGGATCGAGAGCGATGACCTCAAGCAAGGCACGAAAGTGGTCGTGGAAGGCGTGCAGAAGCTGCGCCCGGGCGCGTCCATTGTGGCTGAAGAGACCTCGCCCCCTTCCTCCGACGCCCCATCCCCATCTGCGGAGTAACCTAGATGTCGAACAAGCATGTTGAAGGCATGACGCGCATCTTTGTTGCCCGTCCCATTCTGGCCTTCGTACTCAACCTGTTGATCATCATTGCCGGTATTGCGGCGCTCTCGGGTGTCGAAGTGCGCGAAATGCCTGACGTTGACAAACCGTCTTTGTCCATTCGCACCAATTATGACGGCGCTTCGGCCGAAGTGGTCGACAGGGAAATCACATCGGTGCTGGAAGATGCCTTCGGGGCGCTGGATGGCGTCAAGGGTATTTCTTCCACCTCTAGCTATGGCCGCAGCCGCATCACGCTGGACCTGAACAGCGATAGCGACGTGGATATTGCCGCCAACGAAGCGCGCGAGATCGTCTCCCAGACCATGCGCCAGTTGCCTGATGATGTGGAAGATCCGACCGTGCGCAAAAGCAATGCAGATGCCGATCCGATCATTCGCCTTGCGCTTTCGGGCAACAAGAGCCTTGCCGAGCTGACGACCCTCGCCGAGGGCCAGATCACCGACAGGCTTAATCTGGTGGAAGGCATTGCCGAAATCACGGTGACCGGTGCCAAGGCCAATGAGTTCCGCATCAATGTCTCCATGCCCGCGCTGCTGGCCCGTGGATTGACGCTCAATGACATCAGCACCACACTCAGAACCCTGCGCAATGACTATTCGCTGGGCTCGGTTGATAGCGACACGAGCACGACGACGCTCCGTTCTGTCAATCCGGACGTCACGGCTGAAATGATCGGCAAACTGCGTATCAACGCAACCACCTATGTGTCCGACATCGCCAATGTGCAGTTGACAGGCGAAGACACAACACAGGCCGCGCGCGTCAATGGCCGCCCATCTATCGGCCTCGATATCGTGCGCCAGTCTGTCGGCAACACGCTGACAATCTCGCAGGATGTGCGGCAGGCAGTCGAAGAACTACAGGGGCAGTTGCCTGAAGGCGTTGCCCTGACAACCACCACCGATGACGGTATCTTCATCGAGGGCTCCATTCAGGAGGTAACCAAATCCATCCTGCTGGCCGTGGCCATCGTGATTGTCGTGATCTTCCTGTTCTTGCGCTCCTGGCGGGCCACCATCATTCCGGCCATTGCCATTCCGGTTGCCCTGATCGGGACGCTTGCGGCCATCTGGATCGTCGGATTTTCGGTCAACACCATCAGCCTGTTGGCTCTCGTGCTTGCCACCGGCATGGTGGTGGACGATGCCATTGTGGTGGTGGAGAATATCGTACGTCGCCGCCATGAGGGCGAAGGCGCGCGTTTTGCTGCCGTAACGGGCACCAACGAGGTGTTTTTCGCGGTGATCTCCACCACGGCAACGCTGGCCGCCGTGTTCATTCCCATTTCCTTCCTGCCCGGACAGGCGGGCGGCGTGTTTTCCGAGTTCGGCTTCGTGCTCGCCTTCTGCGTCACCCTGTCTTCTCTTGTGGCCCTCACCATGGCGCCAATGCTGGCGTCCATTCTCGATCCGGGCAAGCCATCCCGAAAGATGCTGGCAGCCAGCGAAAAGGACGACTATTTCGAGGACAGCCTGCCCAAGAAGCTGTTCCTGAAGGTCATCGACAAGGCCATACGCTTCCCGCTGCTGACCATCGGTATCGCCATTGCCTTTGCCGTCTTTGCCATCGGGGCTGCGCAGAATCTCACCAGCACCCTGACGCCATCCGAAGACCGGGGCATGTTCTTCATGATTGTCTCCGGACCGGTTGGTGGGGCCAATGACTATATGAACGAGCAGACAGAACAGGTGGAAGAGATTCTCGCTCCCTATCGCGACAGCGGCGAGATCACATCCGTATTGAGCCTGATTGGCCGCGGCGGCGGTACCCGCGCCTTCGTAATTGTCCGTCTGGCCAACTGGGCGGATCGAGAACGCGACCAGCAGGCGATTCTGGCTGAATTGAACCGCAAATTCACCCAGATTCCAGGCATTCGCGTCATCGCCCGCTCGGGCAACTCGCTCGGCATTCGCGGCGGTGGCTCTGGGCTCAGTTTCGCGGTTACAGGGAACGATTATCCAAGGTTGGTAGAAGGCGCGGACACGCTGATTGCCGCCATGGAACAAGATCCCACCTTCACCAACCCGCAACTGCGCTCCAATGATACCTCCCTACAGATCAGCGTAGACATTGACAGAGACCGGGCGCTTGAGCTGGGCATCACACCGGACACAGTCGCCGACACCATTTCGGCGGTAACGCAGGGATTGACCCCGACCTCGGTTTTCATCGACGGGGAAGAGGTTGATCTCACTGTCAATCCCGATGGGGGCTGGCCGGTCAATGATGCCAGCGATCTGGAGCGCATGTTTGCCCGTACCAGCGAGGGCAACATCATTCCGCTTTCCTCGGTTGCCACCTTCCAGCAGGTGCTCAGTCAGGCATCTTATGCGCGAGAAGGCGGCTCATTGGCGATTTCCATCAACGCCAATCTGCCCCAAGGGGTAGATCTGGGACAGGCGGTTGAGCGCATGCGTGCCATCGCGCAAGATGTCCTGCCCCAAGGCACCAGCGTAACCCTGCTTGGCGAAGCCGCCGAGCTGGATTCGGGACGGGCCGGAACCCTGCTGATCTTCGGCATTGCCGCGATCATCGTGTTCCTTGTTCTTGCCGCCCAGTTTGAAAGCTTCGTCTCGGCGCTGATCATCATGATCACAGTGCCGTTTGGCCTTGCGGCCGCCATGCTGGCGATCCTGATCACGGGCGGAACGCTCAACTATTACAGCCAGATCGGCCTTGTGATGTTGATCGGTGTGATGGCCAAAAACGGCATTCTGATCGTGGAATTTGCAAACCAGCTGCGCGAGCGGGGACAGGATATCGACAGCGCCATCCGCGATGCCGTCAGCCTGCGTATTCGTCCGGTGATGATGACCATGGTGTCCACCGTCTTTGGCGGCTTGCCTCTGATCCTGACCTCGGGCGCCGGAGCAGAGGCACGCATCGCGGTCGGCTGGGTCGTGGTGGGCGGTTTGGGCTTTGCCACCCTGTTCACCCTTTTCCTTATTCCTGTTCTCTATCGCTGGATTGCCCCCTTGGGCGGAGAACCGGGCGCGGCCAGCCATCGGCTGGATCAGGAAGTGGCCTCTCATATTGGCTTGACGGACTAAAGCTTAGGACCTTGATGTGCAGGCATGCCAGAGCATCGTCTGTCGCCAGAAAAAAGATACAAAAAGAGGCTCCCGGACGTTTTGTCCGGGAGCCTCTTTTCAATTCATAGGCCTCGCTGCGGTTAGCTTAGGCCTTTTCAGCACCAGCCTGAATGGCCGTCAGAGCGATGGTATAGACGATATCGTCAACCAGAGCACCGCGAGACAGGTCGTTCACTGGCTTGCGCAGACCCTGAAGCATCGGGCCGACGGAGACGACATCAGCAGACCGCTGAACAGCCTTGTAGGTGGTGTTACCGGTGTTCAGATCCGGGAAGATGAACACGTTGGCATGACCATCGAGCGGGCTGCCCGGCGCTTTCTGGCGGTTGACGCTCTCAACGGAAGCCGCATCATATTGGATCGGGCCATCGATAATGATGTCAGGGCGTTTTTCCTTCACGATGGCTGTTGCCTCGCGCACCTTGTCAACATCAGCGCCAACACCGGAGGTGCCGGTGGAGTAGGAGATCATGGCCACTTTTGGCAGGATACCGAAGGCCTTGGCGGAATCGGCAGACTGCATGGCCACTTCAGCCAGCTGGGCTGCATCCGGGTCCGGGTTGATGGCGCAGTCGCCATAAACCAGAACCTGATCCGGCATCAGCATGAAGAAGACCGAAGACACGATGGAGTTGCCCGGAGCGGTCTTGATCAGCTGCAGAGCAGGACGCACGGTGGAAGCCGTGGTGTGAACAGCGCCGGAAACCAGACCTTCAACGTCGCCGGTTGCCAGCATCATGGTGCCCAGAACCACATTGTCTTCCAACTGTGCTTCAGCCTGATCGGGGGTCAGGCCTTTCTTTTTGCGCAGCTCGCACATCGGTTCGATATATTTGCCGCGGATTTCGTCAGGATCGACAATTTCAAGTCCGGCAGGCAGGGTAATGCCATGGCTTTTGGCAACAGCTTCCACATCGGCAGGTTTGGCCAACAGCTGGCACCGGGCGATATTCTTTTCAACGCAGATGGCCGCAGCACGCAGTGTGCGTGGCTCGTCGCCTTCCGGCAGAACAATGGTTGCGCCAGCGCGGCTTGCATCCTTGATCAGGCGATGGCGGAACATTGGAGGAGGCATGTGAACGGTCGCATCTCCACTGTCATCCAGGCGCAGAGCCGCCAGATCCGTGTGGTCGGCGGTGTGATCCATCAGTACTTCCATGCGTGGGTCATCGCCCAGACGGACACGACGGTCCATGGCAGCCAAACGGGTTGCCGCATCAAAAGTCTGTTCTTCGATTTCCAGAATGGTGAGATCGGAAAAGCGAGCGCTGAGGAACTCATCAAGGGAAGGCGAAAGCGGAACGCCGCAGGTCAGCATCAGGCCGGCAATCGGCATGCCTGAGCTTTGAGCCAGAGCGGTTGTCATGATGACGTCGGAGCGGTCGCCCGGCGTGACAACGAGGGTGCCCGGTTTGAAGAGCTTGACCAGATGCTCTGGTGGGCGTGCAGCAACAACCACATCTTCCATGCGTGCCGCATCAAGACCACCCTTGTAGCGGATGTTGCAGCCCATTTCAGCCACGACATCCTTTAGACGCGGTGCGTTGAGAGTCTGGGTTACCGGATAGGCAGCAATCACCGGGAAGTTGAGATTGGCTTGTTCGAGCGCCACTTTGATGTCGCTGGCGAGCGAAACATCCGGCAGGCGACCGATCATAACACCAGCCAGCGGGCGAACGGCCGTGTTGACACGCAGAGCAACGTCGCGCGCAGCATCCACGATGGCATCAACATCGCCGGATTTACCGGAGAGAACCGCAATGACTTCTGCGGCAAGGCTGCGCCCCATGGCCACGTCCAAATCGCTGATCAGATTGTGATCCTCGGCAGGAACGACGCCTTCGACCACAACGATTTCGGCATCGCCTCGGGCTTCTTCAACCAGCGCCACGATATCTTCGAGCAGGGTGCTGATATTACCAGAGCGGATCTGATCTTCCGCATGGGCCAGAGAGATCGGTTCGGGAACGGTCAGGTTGCACAAGGAGCGTGCGAAATGAACCGAAATATCCTCTTCGCCATCCTCAAAGGTGGAATCGGCAACAGGCTTGGCAAAAGCCACCGTGTGGCCTGCGCGCTGCAGAGCGCGAACAAGGCCAAGCGCCGGCGTGGCGAGACGGAACGCATCCGTCGTCGGCGTCAAAAAGAGCGTGCGGGGTTTAGCAGGAGCGGTCATGAAGGCTACTGTCCTTTTGTTGGTGGTGGCCTTGCCATCATCAAAAGCGATGAACGCAATGTCACTCTGGGGCCAGCGCTCAGCATCTGGAGGAATGATGAGAGCTGCCGATCCTCGGCGGTTATGAATTTTAAGATGACGCCAGACCGTCCCTGAGACGGGCTCGTCTTAATCCGGCATCATGCTTGATGCCGGTAAGCGGGCATCATCGCATTATTCCATTGGCATGCACGTTGACTAAGATCTCACCGGTGCCAACGGGTCACGACGAAGGCATAGCGAGAGTCAAAAAATTGTTCGTACGGACTAAGGCGATAGGCTAAGACGTCACACGCGTCAAGTGCCTTGTCCCGGCCCAAAGCACCCGATTTGGCGTCACCCGCACCCCCGTTCGGCTTTTGAGACAAGCTATGGAAAGCACAGGCATTTTTTTCCCGTTTCGAGATCTCATATCAGCATCGCATTGCGGTACAGATTTTCCGGATAAGACAGGTGACCATCGAGCTGGCAGGGGCAAGATTGGCGTATTGACTTGCCAATCAAGGGCTTCTCTCCAGAGGAAAGAAGCCAGAAAAATCATCGGGTTATTTTGTTTATGGCTGGAGAAAGCGCAAGAATGTCGCCTCACTGGACAAAAATGTGCAGCTCCTGATGACAGAAGAAGGAGGCTTCAAACCGAATTTTCCTTTAAAACTCATATTTTAGCCCTCCCAATTTTGCATAACGACTATTACGAAGACAAAATGTCGCGATCAATTTTTTGCTACCGTGGGCCGATTTCTAGTGAACAAAATCTGGATATCTTCCTATCGGCGCAGGCTTGCTTTTTTGCAGCATCAGCCTTGCACCACGATATGGGCCGGAAGCCTTTTACAGACGGCAAAAAGCCCTGTTCAATCCAAGCAAAAACACGCCACCTTCCCCTTATTCATCCGCGTTCGGGAAGACCATGGACTGCCAAACATCATAGGCGGCAACTGCGGTATTCATCTGCGCGGTGTGCCCCTGAATGAAGTCATCGCCATAGATAGACTCGTCGGGATATTCGGTGATGAGCGTGATCGGAACCCGGTGGCGATCATCAACCGACAGCATGACAGGAAAGCCATTCACAACAGGCCATTCAGGCTTGCCTGCATGGGTGGTGTAAAGGTCAATCTCCTGGGCGTTGTAATCCACGAGCACCTTATTGGCAGCAAGCCGTTCGGTCACCTGTTCGATCAGCGAGTAGGCTTGTTGCTTCCAGTTCTCATGATAGCGGACAATCAGGAAAAAGCCCTTGGGTAGAGTCCACATCTCAAAGCCACGTGGCACATACCCGGTCAAGGGGCGGGTCCATTCATGGGCTGGATAACCATGCAGATTGACATGCAGCTTCGCGCCCGTCAGTCGTTCGGCTTCAAAGCGGATCGCCGTTTCATAAGGATCGTCAGAAGAACGATATTCCAGATCGCAGCCAAAGGCAGTGTAGCGTGCCGCATGATGCATATGGTGGGGGTTATCCGCTCTCAGACGCCACCCCATCTGGTAGCCATCCGGATTCTCCAGAGGAGACACGACGAAATGCGCATCCGGTCGCTTGGCTAATTCAAGGCCCGAACGCATGGCACCAGCAGCGCCGGTCACTTCATTGGCATGCTGACCTCCGCTGATGATGATCGGGCGCTCCGGTCCTTCATGATAGCATGCGGAAACCAATCGTCCGGCACGGGAGCGGGCTGAAAAGGGCGCCCCCTTGATGCTTGCCAGCTCTTTGCGAATACGGGCCGCGGTGAAAGGCGTAGTGAGCTTCTCAACAGTTTCAGCTTGCTTCACTTCTGTCTCGTCATCGGTGAGCGGACGCAGCGAAGCCTTGACCGTCAGGGCTTTCCCGGCTTCCCCTTTGAGGATTTCGGGCACAATCTGGCCGGGCATCAGGCCGCGGTCGCCAACGGGACGACCAGATTTCTTCTGAAACAACTCAAGCAGGGAGAAGTAGAACTCTTCATGCAGCGCTTCCCTGAGGCTGATCAGGGCATCAACCGGCGCCATGGGCAGCCATTCATCTTCCGCCGGATGGGTGACCGTGATGTTCAGTTCGCCAAAATAGGGTTCATCCGGGCCCCAGTCATGATCAATCATGCTTTGCATCGCCGCTTCAAACAGCAGCTCATAGTCGGTCTTGAAAGCTTCATCCAGGCCGTCACCGGTGCGAATCCAGCCGGTCGGGGACAGCGCTTTCTCCCCGATGGAATCATCATGCACCCGGTTCGGCGCAAACAGCTGCACGGTTTCCTCGCGTCCGTCCTGCCACTTCATATGGATGCCATATTTCAGGTCATCCCCTAAAGGCGCGGGAGAGAAACGCACGTCAGCCGGAGCAAGCAGGGCCGCTAGAGGATATGCTTCCAGCAGGAAGCGGTTTTCAGGCGCGGCAGCATGAACCGGATAGCTGATCTCCACCAGCGCCAGTCCTTCACAGGCCACATCTTCGCGGAAATAATGGACAAGCGGCTTGTAGGCGCTATGCACCCGCGCGGCGATCCCTTGCGCCTTGAGCGTTGTTTCCAGCGCACGGCGGGTGGCCGTATCATCAAACAACCAGATATCGGCCTGTTTGCTCTTGCGGGAGGCCAAAAGCTCCGCAACAAGATCGGTGCTGCGAGGGAAGGAGGATTCGAACAGAAGTGTCATAGAGATGTCTTTCCGGTGGGATCGAGCTGATCACGCATCCAGTCGCCCAGAAGGTTGAGGCCGAGCACGGTCAGCATGATGGCCAGACCGGGGAACACGCTAACCCACCAGGCAGTTTGCAGATAAGAGCGGCCTTCAGCAAGCATACCACCCCAGGTCGGGATCGTCGGATCGACACCCATGCCCAGGAAGGTCAGGCTGCTTTCCAGCAGGATATTGTTGGCCACGTTAAGGGTCATCAAGACAATGACCGGGCCGGTGAGATTGGGCAGAAGATGCTGCACGATGATGCGCCAATCCTTGACCCCGATAGCGCGCGCCGCAAGGATGAACTCCCGGTCGCGCAGAGCCAGAACCTGTCCGCGCACAAGACGGGCATATTGCACCCACTGGGACACGATCAGCAGTATGATCGTGTTTATGAGGCTGCCGCCTAGAATGGCGATGAAGGTGATGGCGAGCAAAATGAAGGGCAAGGCCAGCTGGATATCGACAAAGCGCATCATCAGCATGTCAGTGATGCCGCGATAAAAGCCGGCAATCAGGCCGATGGTCACCCCGAGCGTTACTGCGCCGATGACGGACGTTACACCAATCAACAGCGATATGCGCCCACCGGCAACCACGCGAGCCAACACATCACGCCCCAGCGGATCAGATCCTAGCGGATGCTCGGGCTTGGCAAAGGGCGGGGTCAGGCGGGAGAGCAAATCGATCTTGTCCACGCCATCGGGAAACAGCTGATGGGCAAAGAGAGCCGACAGCAGAATGACAATCAGCAGCGTAGCCCCCACGATGAGTTCCATGCTGAGATCGAAGGATCGTTTCTTTTTCATGCTTTCAGCCATCTCTTCTACTCCGTCCGAATGCGTGGGTCGACAAGTCCGTAAATGATGTCGACAGCCAGATTGACGAGAATGATCATCAGGGACAGGACCATGATGGTGGCCTGCAATACCGGATAGTCACGAGCGCCGACCGCATCAAATGCCAACGTGCCCATGCCGGGCCAGTTGAAGACACGCTCGATGACCACGATGCCGCCCAGCAGGCCGCCAAACTGAAGGCCTAGATAGGTGATGAGCGGAATGGCGCAGTTGCGCAGGGCATGCTTATAAAGCACTTTGCGTTCGGAAAGCCCCTTGGCGCGAGCGACCATAATATATTGCGCATTGAGCGTTTCCAGCATGGTGGTGCGCACCAGCCGCACATTCGTCGCAGTCAGGATGATGCCCATGGTTACGCTAGGCATGATGTAAGACAGGGATCCGACCATGCCGCTTGGCGGCAACAGGTTCCATGTGATGGAAAAGACCAGCACCAGCATGATCGCCAGCCAGAAGTTCGGGAAGGAAAGACCAACCAGCGAGAACACGCGAATGACCTGATCCACCATCTTGTTGCGATGCACCGCTGCGGTGATGCCCAGCGGAATGGAAATCATGATGGAGACCAGCATGGACCAGAAAGCCAGCACCAGCGTGGAGGGCAACGCCCCCTTGATCAGCAGGCCAACCGAGGTTCCGCCCAGAAAGCTTTTGCCGAAATCGAAGGTCACCATGCCTCGTAGAAATTCGAAATATTGCACCAGGAACGGCCGGTTAACCCCGAGGGCCTCGCGGATGCGGGCCAGATCGGCTTCCGTGATACTGCCTGCCCCTTGCGTCAGCATCAGGGCCGGATCGCCGGTCAGGCGAATGGCATATGACACCAGCAATGTGACGATAAGCGTTGCGAAAATCGCCTGAAGCATGCGTTTGACGATAAATCCGGCCATCAATCCGATCTCCGTTTCTTCTTCAAGAGCCTTGCCCGGGGCAAGGAAGGGGAGAGGGCGGCAGCGACCGCCGCCCCGAGCCATAGTCCATAAGGACTTCGTTACTGCTTGATGCTGACCGTGTTCAGCTTGACGCGGTTATCCGGAGCCGGCACGAAGCCTTCAAGGCGCTTGTTGACGCCATAGATGGCTTTGAGGCCATAGAGCGGCATTTCCAGAGCTTCATCAGCGACATAGGCGGCGATGTTCTTGAGCAGCTCTTCACGCTTTGCCACATCGGTCATAGGACGCTGTTCTTCAAGCATGGCGTCGAGTTTGGCATCGGTGCCATATGGGTTCCATTTCTGGCCCGTATGATAGAGCAGATAGGCGGTGTTATCATAGTCGAGGGTCCAGCCACCCCAGCTCTGCTGGAACAGGGCACCGGTCTTGCCTTGCGGCACGATATCGTTCAGGAACACGCTGTTCTCGTATGGCTTGATGACAGCTTTCAACCCGACGGTCTGCAAATAGGCACCAACAGCCTGCACCACTTCGTTGAAGGTCGGCTTGCCTGCGCGGATATCGATCTGGATTTCCGTGCCCGGAGCAACGCCAGCCGCTTTCAGCAGCTTCTTGGCTTCTTCAGGATTGTAAGGCAGCGGCTTCAGCTCGGGATCATAGCCAAAGGAGAGCGAGCTCTGGAAGCTTGCGATTTCTTCGGCTTCACCTGCCAAGAGAGATTTGATGATGGTGGAGCGGTCAACGGCCATGACAATGGCCTTGCGCACATCCTTATTGGCAGTGATGCCGTCGCGGGTGTTGAAGCGCAAACCATAAACGGTTGGACCAGCGGTAGAAACAACATCGAGCTTGGCATCGTCCTTGACGACAGAAAGCATTGAAATCGGCAGATCTTCGACAATGTCGAGGCGCCCGGCCTGCAGCTCGGCGACAGCTGTGGTCAGCTCGGAAATGAAGCGATATTCCAGCTCGGATACCTTGGCGACATCGCCCCAATAGTCCGGATTTGCCTTCAGCTCCAGATCAACCTTCGGCTCGTAGGAAACGAAGCTGAAAGGGCCGGTGCCGACCGGATGGGTATTGAAATAGTCTTCGCCTTTTTCCGTGATATATTTAGGCGGCACGATCATGGCGCCATACCCTGCCAGCTTGGTCAGCAGAACCGGATCTGGCTGGGTGAGATGGAAATCAACGGTATAGTCATCAATGATTTCAACGCTTTCAACCGAGGTGTAGTTGGCGCGCTGCGGACCTTTTGCCCCGATTTCACCCAGCAGACGATCGAAGGTAAATTTGACGGCTTCGGCGTTGAATGGCTCGCCATTATGGAATTTCACACCTTCGCGCAGCTTGAAGCGAATGCGCACGCCCTCATCAAGCACTTCCCAACTGGTGGCAAGGCCCGGATGCAGTTTGGCATTGGTGTCGCGTTCGGTCAGTCCGTCAAAGATGTTCGAGCCGACAGCACCCCATGCGACAAGAAATGTATCGATTGGGTCCCAACTGCCTGGATCAAGAGCGACGGAGACAGAAAGCTTGCCTTCTGCCATGGACTGGCTGGTTGCCATGCCCATGCTGGCAATGGCCATGACAGCCACGGCAGCAGTCGTTTTCAGAAATTTATTCATTTTGATGTTCCCTCTTTTGACGAACTTTTTGATGAAGTGATTTATTGATTGGCGACAAGGTGACCGGGTGCGACTTCCCGATGGGAAAGGCGAGCCGGTTCATTGCCCACGGCCCGAATGGGGCTGGGGATGTCGGCTTCATTGATGGCCATCATGATACGCTGGTGCGGATCGGCAATCGGCACGGCAGCGAGCAGATTCTGCGTGTAGGAGTGGGTCGGGTTTTCAAACACCTGACGGCGACTGCCAAATTCGACAATCTGCCCCAGATAGAGCACGGCCACCCGATGGCTGATCTGCTCCACCACCGCCATATCATGGCTGATAAAGAGGTAGGAGAGCCCCCGCTCCTCCTGCAAATCCATGAACAGATTGATAATCTGGGCCTGTACAGACACATCCAGCGCCGAAAGGGCTTCGTCCGCGATGATCAATTCGGGATCGGACGCAAGGGCGCGAGCGATGCAGATACGTTGGCGTTGCCCGCCCGAGAATTCGTGCGGATAACGCCGCCCATGGGATGCCGACAGGCCGACACGGTCCAGCAATTCGCTGACGCGTTTTTCGATCAGCTCTTGATCATGCAGAATGCCGTGGGTGCGGATCGGTTCCGCAATGGAGAAGCCCACCGTCTTGCGCGGATCAAGAGAGGCGTAAGGGTCTTGGAAAATATACTGGATCTTCTGCCGCAGGGCGCGCTTCTCGCCCCGGCCCATATCTGCAAACCGCTTGCCATTGAAGGTGATATTGCCTGCCTGGCTTTCCTGCAGCTGTTGAATGGTACGGCCGATGGTCGATTTGCCCGAGCCACTTTCGCCTACCAGAGCCAGCGTTTCTCCCGGGTAGATATCAAGGCTGATTTCCTCGACCGCATGCACCCGATGGGTTGGACGGCCCAGAAAATTCTTCTTCACATTGAAGCGCACGACAAGATCTTCCACACGCACCAGCGGGGCAGCTTCATAATTGGCGGTATTCTGAACTCGCAACTCCCCTTCTGTGTGAGCTCCTGCCTCATCATAGACCGAAACCGGCAGGCGTTTCGGGAAATCCTCACCATTCATGGCACCCAGCTTGGGCACAGCCGAAAGCAGCGTCTGGGTGTAGAGATGCTGCGGATTGGTGAAAATGGCCTCCACGGGCTGCTCTTCCACCTTGTGACCCTTGCGCATGACGACCACATCGTCGGCCATTTCCGCCACAACGCCCATGTCGTGTGTGATGAAGATGATTCCCATGTCGAGGCTGTCTTTCAGATCCCGCAAAATTGCCAAAATCTGGGCCTGAATGGTTACATCCAGCGCGGTGGTCGGCTCATCTGCAATCAACAGCTTGGGACGACAGGCCAGTGCCATGGCGATCATAACGCGCTGACGCATGCCGCCGGACAGTTGGTGCGGATAGCGGCCAATGATGCTTTCTGCGTCAGCCAGACGCACCATCTTAAGCAGTTTCACCCCTTCGGCCAAAGCCTCCTTGCGTGCCATACCCTCATGCAGCTGCAGGACCTCGGCAATCTGGTCACCGATTGTGAAGACAGGATTGAGCGAGGTCATCGGTTCCTGAAAGATCATGGCAATTTCCTTGCCACGGATGGCGCGCATTTCCTGCTGCGACAGGGCAAGCAAATCCTGCTCTCCCTTAGTCGATTCAAACAGAATGCGTCCGCCCAGATAGTGCGCCCCGGAAATATCTGCGAGCCGCAGGATCGACAGGGACGTGACCGACTTGCCCGAACCGCTCTCGCCGACGATGGCCAAGGTCTGGCCGGAGCGCACCGAGAAGCTGAGATCTTCAACCACCTTTTCGGCACCGAATGCCACGGTGAGGTTTTCTACCCTGATGAGAGAGGATGCATCGGAGGAACTCTCTTTCACTGTTCAACCTTTCAAAATTCTTCAGCCGAGCAGCGCTGGCAGGAGAGGCAACTAAAACATTTTCCCTAGGACAGGGACGCCGGCTAGCGGGCGATGATCTATGTTTTGAGGGGAAATTCAGCGGGGGAAACATGAATTCCCGTGCGTTCTGTCAACGCGGGGGACACACTCAAACAATGCCAAAAACTTGTATTACATATGTCGACAAATATGTCGAAATGAAAAGAAAAATCAACTGTAAAAATTATTGTTGCACCAACAGCTTGATCAAATCGGTGCATGCACGAAAGATCTTGGACCACCCCTGATTGCAGGACCATTTTGGGGCCATTGGCTATCTGTCTCGATTCCAAGACAGAATCCCCGGACTGAACCTGCTTTGCTTGCAAACCCAGCGCGCAGCCATGATCAGTGAGACAAATGAACGCAGCGAGCCTTGCCTTCGGCCTCTTCAACAACGAGCTGACCTACCGGACCATTAGCCCCGTGCCAAAGTCGGCATTTGTCGTTTCGAACCCGCTTGTCGCACTGCGGTAAGTCATTGTTTTCCCGACAAGTGAGTCATCGCAATTTTCTACGTAAATACACTAATACTTAAGATAGGCACCTTGGTCTCATAGGCGCGCGAGCGGGTCGGTTTTAATCTGGAATAGTTACAGTTTGCGGACCGTCAGAAATAAGCAGACCCACGAGCAAGAGGTCCGACAGGATCTGGGCGGCACGCAGTATTTTTGGGAGGAAAATCATGGATATCAATACACCGATCAGCCGCAGTGCGGCGCTTGATACGACGCATCTTAATGTGGAATTCCCGTTCAAGCCCCGCTATGGCAACTTCATCAATGGCGCATTCGTCGAACCGAAGTCCGGGCAGTATTTCGAGAATGTGACGCCCATCACCGGCGAAGTCATCTGCGAATGCGCCCGTTCCAACGCCGATGACATCGAAGCCGCGCTGGATGCAGCTCATGCGGCCTTCCCGACCTGGGGCAAGACCTCGCTGACAGAGCGTTCCAACATGCTGCTCAAGATCGCGGATCTGATGGAAGCCAACACCCAGATGCTGGCCGTGGCCGAAACCATCGACAATGGCAAGCCGATCCGCGAATCCATCGCGGCCGACGTGGCACTGGCGATCGATCATTTCCGCTATTTCGCTGGCTGCATCCGTGCAGAAGAGGGGCATATCTCGGAGATTGATCACAACACCTATGCCTATCACATTCCTGAGCCATTGGGCGTGGTTGGGCAGATCATCCCGTGGAACTTCCCGCTTCTGATGGCGGTCTGGAAGATGGCTCCGGCGCTTGCTGCAGGCAACTGCGTGGTGCTCAAGCCTGCCGAGCAGACTCCGGCTTCTATCATGGTCTTTCTGGATCTGGTCGGTCATCTGCTGCCGCCCGGCGTGCTCAACGTCGTCAATGGCTTCGGTCTGGAAGCAGGCAAACCGCTCGCCTCGTCCAACCGCATTGCCAAGATCGCCTTTACGGGCGAGACGACCACGGGTCGTCTGATCATGCAATATGCCTCGCAGAATCTCATTCCCGTGACGCTGGAGCTTGGTGGTAAATCGCCCAATATCTTCTTTGAAGACATCATGGATGCAGACGATGCCTATTTTGACAAATGTCTTGAAGGCTTCTCGATGTTCGCCCTCAACTCTGGTGAGGTCTGCACCTGCCCGTCTCGTGCCCTGATTCAAGAATCCATCTATGACGACTTCATGGCCCGTGCATTGGAGCGCGTGAAGAAGGTCAAGCAGGGTAATCCGCTCGACATGGAAACAATGATCGGTGCACAGGCTTCCGGAGAACAGAAGGAAAAGATCTCGTCCTATCTGACAATCGGTGAACAGGAAGGCGCCACCTGCCTGATGGGTGGCACGGTTGCCAATTTGCCCGGCCTAGAAGGGGGCAACTATATCAATCCGACGGTCTTCAAGGGTGACAACAAGATGCGCATCTTCCAGGAGGAAATTTTCGGGCCAGTATTGTCCGTTTGTACCTTCAAGGATGACGAGGAAGCATTGGCCATCGCCAACGATACCGACTATGGCCTTGGCGCAGGGATCTGGACCCGCAACGGCAACCGTGCCTTCCGCTTCGGTCGTGAGATTCAGGCCGGTCGTGTCTGGACCAACTGCTACCATGCCTATCCGGCTCATGCGGCCTTTGGCGGCTACAAGCAATCTGGCATCGGGCGTGAAAACCACAAGATGATGCTTGAGCATTATCGCCAGACCAAGAATATGCTGGTGAGCTATTCAACCGATGCTCTCGGTTTCTTCTGATACTCCCGCAGGGCTCCGGCCCTGCCCCCCTTCCGGGGATGCGTGGGTTTAGATATTTCCCGGAAGGACGGGCTTGCAAAAGCCAACACCCACAACGAAGACGAAGACCATCAAGATGTTACAGTCCCCCAGCTGTTCACGGTGAGCCAATAGGCCTGAAAGCAAGCCTATCGGCTCACCGCATCTTCCAGAAATTCCCTCAATTCCAACGGGTTCAATGGTTTATGATGCAATGATGCCCCCATCCGTCGGCAGTGGTCGGCCAATAAAGGCGAACGGTTGGCCGAGATGATGCAAGTGGGCACCTTGCCATAACGCTCGCGCAAACGCTCCACCACATCGGTGCCCAGCTTGCCATCATCTAGCTGGTAATCCGCGATGATGGCATCGGGTGCGATATCGAGCTCTTGCAAGACCGAAACCGCTTCCTCTTCTCTGGCGCAGGGCAACACGTCCACACCCCATTTTTCCAGTGTGATCGTGATGGCGCTCCTGAGGCTATCGTCATTTTCAAGCAGCAGCACGATGTGATGCTCTAGGCTCAGGCGCTTTTCCTTGCCCAGAAGGATCAGATCATCGGGCAGGTCGCATTTTGGCGCCACCGACGAGATCGGCAGCTCAACCGAGAAGCAAGTGCCCTTGCCCACCTGAGACTGAAGATGCAGGGGATGTTTGAGCAGGCGGCAGGCGCGCTCCACGATGGCGAGCCCAAGCCCCATGCCGTCTGCTGCGCTGACGCTGGCATTAAGGCGCTGGAATTCATCAAAGATCCGGCCGCGCTCATGTTCTGGAATGCCGGACCCCGTATCCCTCACTTCAACGAACAGGCGTCCCTGCCGTTTGCGCACCCCGACCAGAACCTTGCCCTGCCGGGTATAGCGAATGGCATTGCTGATCAGGTTCTGCAGGATACGGCGCAAATAGGACGCGTCGCTATCGACAACGGCCGGAGGCGCGATCATGCGGAATTGCAGGCCCTTCTTTTCAGCGAGCGGCCCCAATTCATCGCGCAACTGATCCAGAATCTGGTGCAGGGACACCGGACCCACATGCAGTGCCGCCCGGCCGGAATCCAGCTTTGAAATATCAAGGAGCGCATTGAGGATATTCTCCGCGCTCATTAAGGCATTGCTGGCCTTGGAAATGCGCTCGGCCAGCTCCGGCTCTTCGATTTCGCTTTCCAGGGAGGCTACAAACAACTTGGCCGCGGAGAGAGGTTGCAACAGATCGTGGCTGGCGGCGGCCACGAAACGGGACTTGGAGGCATTGGCTCGTTCAGCCTCCCAGAGCGCGTCTTCCAGCTCCAGCGTGCGCTCGGTGACCCGTTGTTCCAGTGTTTCATTCACTTCTGATATGGCCCGCACAGCTGCCCGCTCGGCGGACACATCGGTAAAGCTGATCACGAAGCCCGCATCGGGCATCTGCTGGGCAAAGACCGCCAATGTCCGCTCTTTGCCGATAACAATCTCGAAGGAGAGCGGCGCGCGGCAGACCCCATCCCGCACCCATTTTTCGATCAGGCCAACATCGGTCTTGTTGGAAACGCTCACCTTGGTGCAGATCTGCTTGTAAAGTGCAGCAAAGCTATTGCCCAACTGAAACTGCCTTGCGGGAATGCTGAGCAGTTCACCGGCCCGCTGGTTCCAGCCTATGAGCCTGTTCTGATTATCAAAAATGCAGATACCCTGATTAAGATGCTCCAGCGTGGCGCGGATGAGACGGGCCTGACCATCGAGCAGTCGCTCTCGCTCCTGCCGTTCGAGCAACACCATGTCGGTGATGTCGGTTTGCAGAATGACGGTGCCCCCGTCCGGGGTGCGATGTTCGCTCACCTGTAGCCAGCAATCCCCGGCCATGCGCACATTGAAGGCAACGTGGCTGTCCTTATGTCGTTCCATCCGGTTGGCCGCCCAGATTTTCGCCGTTTGCGCCTCGGGCAGATCAAAATAGGCACTGGTGCTGACCATCCGGACATAGTCCTCGAAATGCAGCCCGGGCTTGAGGTGAGGATGGATGTCAAGCATGGGCAAGCCAAACCGGCTGTTGCACATGACCAGCACATCGTGAGCATCAAAAAGGGCAAAGCCCTCCTGCACTGTTTCGAGCGCGTTGGCCAGATTGACCCGTGCCGTTTCGGTTTCCGCATTGGCCTTGGCGAGGCGGGCGTTGGATTCATTGAGCAGATCCAGCGCCCGTTCCAGATCATGAGTGCGTGCGCGCACCTCATCTTCCAGCAAGACTGCGCGCTGGAACTGGGCATAGGCCACGCCGGAGGCGTCGACGCCCTTCTCCACCCGCCGCATCAGGGTCGTGACGATCTTGAGCAGCTTCTCATTCTGCCGCTCCAACGTGTCATTGGGATTGATGAGACCGTGATCCAAAGTCACACCTCATCGGGTGGGTAGATGGCAACACCGGTGAGCGTCTGGTTGACATGCATGGAGTTATATTGCTCGCCATAGGTGGAAAAGCCCACCACTCGATTGTTGGCCAAAATCTGTGAGAGTTGGCCAAGCTGCTGCTTCTGCTCGGCTTCCAGACGCCGCAGGATGCAATCGAACGCGATAATCGCATCCGGTTCTTTTGGGTCAGCCAAAGCATGCAGCTCCCTGTTGAGGTGATCGGCCATATTCTGAGGCTCGGCCAATGTCAGCACGACGCCTTCATCGATGGCGGAAAAGAACACCAGATCGCCATTGTCTGCCACTCGCTGAATGGCCCGCACATGGTGCTGGCCACCGAACTGGACCACCACCGGATGGGCCGCAAAGATGAATGGTGTCAACTGTTCCGGGTCCTTGCCAAGGATACGGGCATATTCCCGTGCTGCCGGTTCGGCATTGATCTCGGAGACCACGCGCCGAGAAGGATCGGCTCCGGTGACGACCATGCGTGTCTGGGCGGGCAGCAAATGGTCGGTCTTGAAGACCCGGATCGGACATCGGCTGATCATCTGCACCAACACAGCAGCGTTGGAGACCACCTTGCCATCATGCAAAACGAAAGTGCGGGTAAAGTCGGTGCCATCCCCCGCCGAGCCACCCGATAGCGGCACCGGACCAAGCCCGAAGGAGATTTCCGCCGTTAGTTGGTCCTCGCAGGTTGAGAGACCATCGACCAGCAAAAGCGAGCATTCCGACTGCCATGACGGGGCTTGCACAGCGAGCGCATTACGATTGCGGATAATACTGGCCACCATCTGCTGGCCGTCAAGTGTGTCGAGATCTTCAATCAGCACATTGCGGGTCGCAAAGTGGCTTTCGGGAAAGCCCAGCGCCACAATTGTGCCCTCGGCATACCCGTCCCGCGTTATTTCTCCTGCCGTCGAGCATCCCACCAGTTTGGTTTTGCCAAAACTCTTGCCAAGGCGCGCGACAAAGGCGGCAATGTCGGTGCGGGGCGAAAAGAACAGGATAACAAGATCCAGATCATCCGGCTGAAGCGCCAATCGTAGCGTCTCCACCGCGTCGACAGCCTGACAATCCACGCAGCCGGTGCGCAGAATTGCATCCGCTCTCCCGCCCTCAAGGCCCATCTGTGCTGAACAGCTTGTCATCGCTCCTCCCCATTACCCGCTGAAGGCATCCAGCGCGCTAGCTGGGCTCGCGCCCGTCATCAAACACATGCTCAAAGCTGGTTTTTCTGGCCACGAGGGCGGCCTGGGTGCGGCTTTTCACGCCCAACTTGCGCATGATGGCGGTGACATGGGCTTTTACGGTGGTCTCGGCGATGGAGAGTTCGAACGCGATCTGCTTGTTCAATTTGCCCTCGCAGATCAATTGCAGAATGCGGCCTTGCTGGTTGGTCAGCGATGCCAGACGTTTGACGGTTTCGTCTTCGCTGAGGGCCGGGCTGTTTTCCAGCAGCTCATAGCCTGCGGGAATGAATTTTTGCCCCTGCGCCAATGTCTCGATGGCCTTTTGAAAGATTGCCCGGTTGGAATGCTTGGGAATGAAGCCGGACGCGCCGGTATGAATGACTGAACTGATGATCTTGTTGTCCGCCATGGAAGAGATGACCACGATCGGGGAACGCGTCGTGTTGCGCAAGCGCAAGAGGCCATCAAGCCCCTGCACATCGGGCAGATTCAGGTCAAGCATGATCAGGTCGGGGCTATCATGTTCGATGATAATGTCCAGCGCGTCTTGCAGGCTGTTGACCGTATGAACGGATCGGATCGAAGACACCGCCTGCAGCGTCATGCAAAGGGCGTCACAAAATAACGGATGGTCATCAACGATCAGTGCAGACCGAAACTGAGCTGGTTGGCTATTCTCGTTATAGGCAAGCATGGCGCTCTCTTTTTGTTTGTGAGAGCACCAGTTTAGCAAAAGCCGGGCTTGGCAACCTATGAGGCAAAGGTCTTAGTTTAAAAGACCTGTAAGATACAATCTAAGACGTTATGATTATTGGGCTATTCAAAACAGAACCAAGCGCCTCTTGAGGTCGGCACAATCGCGTCAGAATTTCCAGATTGCACCATAGCGCCGCCCCTTGTCTGTTGCGAAGCCAGCGCCATACAGAGTGTCTCCGTAGCTATCAATATCATTCACGATGGCGTTGCTGTAGGAGTAGCGATTTTTCAGGTTGCCATATTGATCAAAAAACACAACCGCAGAATAAGGCTTGCCCTCGGCTTCACGCAGCAGGACCGCGAGTTGGCCAGTGCCATAAAACTCCAGATCCCGGATGGTCAACCCCTCGTGCCAATTGGAGTCATTGCGTACAAACATGCGCTGCAAGTCCGCTTTGCCATCGACAGTCCAGACCAAATAGGCATCAACACGAGAACTGCCATCCTCATTTTTCTGGTTACCCATGCCCCAGACTACTCCGCCCATGGCAAAGGACTTCCGGTAGGTATCGACGGCTGCGGCTGTCATCCTGATGCCGCCACCCAAACTCGTATATTTCTGGAATACGCCTTTGGGCAGAATGTCTTGCGGTTTGAATATCTGCGCCTTCGTGCCTTCAAGTGTCACGCTGGAGGATTGGGCCTTAATCCGGATCCCATTCAAATAACCATTGCTGGGGGCGAAAAGCGTGCTCCTGCTCCCGGAAACGAGGGCCGTCCCTTGCTTGATACCGTCCTTGGAATGAACATCAAGAGCAATATGCGATCCATAATCGGAATAATTTGACAGGTCGTAGGGATCGCTCCATATCCTGTAAGCCTCAGTTTTGCCCTTCTCGTTCGAGACAAGCATATTTTGCGAATAACTCTCTGTGTTTTGCAATAGTAGGGCCATCAAACCACCGTCTTTGACCGCATACTCCAAAGAGTAACCCTTCTTGAAAGCTCCCGTTTTCTTATCCGGTTTCCTGTTGCCGAAATAGTGATAGGCGCTCACTTCGCTTTTCTTGTTCTTGGGAGAAATCAGGACGGTCGATACATCTCGCTGAGGATAGTCTGCAAAGATGAAAGCCTTTTCAGGGTCCGTATTCAAATAGCGAACATTTCGAAAGGGGCCATTCCCACTGAAGGAATAGCTGGTCACGATGGAACGTTTGTCGGCGCGGCCAACAAGCTGTACCCGCCTTCTGCCCGCATCCAGTGACAAGAATTCGATATCGCGGGCTTTGCTATTTTTACTTACATAACGCACAAAGTTTTGAGAGTTAATATTCGGAATTTTTTTCCAATCCCTGTCCTGCTCTGCGGGGTAGGGACGCGTTGGCAATGGTTTGGGAGCCGTTGGCTTTGTCGAAGCGGGAACAGGCGCCGATTTTGTCGATACGGTGGACGCGGAAGGCGTCCGCGAGGGAGACGTCGGCTTCTCTTCCAGAAACTGCATCGCAACAGCGCCACCCAAGAGCACCACGACAAAACCTGCGGCCACCAAAGCGATTTTTTTGCCTGAAGGGGCATTGCTGGCTTTACCCGCCTCTTCCTCTTTTGTGCCGTCCCCCGCTCCGTGGAGCGGTTGCGCACCTTCGGACGGTTCTTGCGGTTGCTCATCAGGCGGCCCATCCGACGATGCGCTTGCTGTGGCTGTTTCGGCTTCTTGTGCTGCTGAAGGCTCCGTTTGGGCTGGGCGGATGGATTCCTTTTGCCCCGAAGCTTGCGCATATGCGGCCTGATGGGCTTGTTGCGCTTCCCTTGCAGCGCGCTCTTTTCGGGCCTGCTCCTGTTGCGCCCGTTCCTGTTCCTCTGCCTCGGCTTTGCCCGCCGGACCATCGTCCTCTGGGGCAGATGCGGGCTCATCAGCAAAGGTCTCGATTACCAATAGCATTTTGCGTTCGTCCAGAATGGCATCGGCTGGCGGCGCTTGAATGACCCGCCCCTCATGGCCGCATTTGATGGCAATGCGGCGCCCTTCTGCCGTTTCGGCCAATAGAGCTCTCGTATCCGGTTTCACCAACTCACCGGGTGCAACGAAAACCTCTTTGACACAAAGCGGATAATGCGCAGCAACTGCGGGGGACATTATGGTTTTGAACGCCATGCTTGCGCCTTTGCTACCTATCTTGAGAGAAACGGGTCGAAAATGAACATGAAGAAATTTTGCACATTTATCGTCAAATGAGAAGTCTTCTAATCAAGCCTCCCCGAACAAAGCGTTATCTAATCGTGCCTTTTGACCGTGTTGATAAGAGCATCACTTATTCCGCCCAACTTACAAGCCTCCCATGTGCCCCTTTTTGCGCCTCCTACGATCGAGCGGTTATGCCTATTTTTTAACTATTCAAGCGAAAGAGAAAAGATCATCTCTTCCATCAATAATAATCGTACCGAAATTCTCATTATATTTTTTGATAATTGCGCCCTTAAAGTTACCCAACAGTCAGTTATCTCACTCGGAAGTACGCAATCCGAATAATGCCCGTAGTTTCAACAGAATAGTCTATGTAATGCAAACTTCATACAACTTATGGAGGGTATGTTTCGACCATACTTGCTGAAATACTATTGGACGGGGCGGGGCAATTTATGTGTCTCACTATTGTTCGTCGACAGAATGTCGCAACTATTAAATTTATTACGATGTTTAAGTGCCCTGGATTTAACATGGAGGACGATTAATGTTTAAGAAAATGGCGCTGGCAGTCTCTCTGGCGTGTGCAACTCTTGTCGCTATTCCTGCCAGTGCGCAGGATCAGCTTCGCTTTTCTGCAGGCCCTCCGGGAGGAAACTGGTTTGCACTTGGTGGTGCTTTGGCAGAGACCTGGTCCAAAGAGGGCATCACAACCTCAAGCAGCACCGGCGGTGGTGTTTCCAACGTGGTCAATACAGACAGAGGCAAAACCGACCTAGGCTTCTCGGTAACGGCCCTTGTGGGAGCAGCTTCCAAAGGCGCAGCACCTTTCAAAAAGCCACTTGATAACGTCTCGGTTCTGGCAAACGTTTATCGCCAATATACCTATTTCGTGATGCGCAAGGATTATGCAGACGAAAACGGCATCAAATCCGTTGCCGACATCGTTGACAAGAAGCTTCCTATCCGTCTGGCAACCTTGAAACCGGGCACCTCTTCAGAATTCGTGATCCGCTCCGCTTTTGAAAAAGGACTGGGCGTTGGCTGGAAAGACATTCAGGATTGGGGCGGCTCGGTTTCCTTTGCCTCCTATTCTGACGGTTCCAACCAGCTGGCCGATAATCATCTGGATTGCTTTGCCTTCTCCGTTGGCCGTGCGGCCTCTGTTGTTCTGAAGATCGAAAGCCAGCTGGATGTGGTCATTCTGCCGGTAGACAAGAAAATTCTCGACGCGATGACCGAAGCCCTCGGCACGGTCAGCTTCGAGATTTCTCCGGAAATCTACAAGTCGGTCACAGACCCTGTTCCGACGATTGGTGATTACACCAGCATCATCGTCCGCAAGGATCTGGATGAAGACACGGTCTACAACATGACCAAGGCTCTTTGGGAAAATAAAGACACCCTGCAAAAAGGCGTGAAAGCCGTTGCCGAGTTGAACCCGGAGGAAGCCGTTCCGGCTCTTGCTCCGGCCCATCCGGGCGCAGTGAAATACTGGAAATCGGTTCAGTAATTCCAATTCATCAGCATCATGGCCCGGAGCCGAAATTCCGGGCCATGATCACTTTGTATTGAATTCCTCGTTCGAGAAAGAAGAAGGGCAGCGGTATGCGCGCGACAGGTTCACTCGTAAAGAGAATTGTCTATGTCTACATTTTGGGGGTCGGGTTATTCCATCTGTATACATCGGTGTTCGGCAGCTTTGAGGCTTATTTGCAGCGCAGTTTGCATCTGAGCATGGTGTTTCCGATGGCCTTCATTCTCTACCCCATGCGCGCGGCCGACAAGGACAGTCCGAATGTCCCGTGGTATGACTGGATTTTGGCCATAGCCTCTACGTTGCCCGGCATTTATATCGTCCTCAATTATGAGTCGATCACCTTCCGCATGGTGCAGGTGGACGACGTCACCATGGCTCAGCAGGTGCTCGGCACCGCGCTTATCTTCTTCCTTCTGGAAGCGACCCGCCGCGTGGTTGGCATGCCGCTGGCAATCATTGTCGCCTTCTTTGCTGGCTATATGTGGTTTGGCAACTGGATGCCCGGCGTCATGCAGGGCCTCCCCTTCACCTTCCCTGAAGTCATCGAGCAAATCTACCTTACCGATGAAGGCATCTTCTCCATTCCGCTTGGTGTCTCGGCGACCTTCGTGATGGTCTTCCTCATTTTCGGCGGTTTTCTGGAAAAGAGCGGCGTGGGGCAATATTTCATGGATTTCGCGCAGGCCTTCACCGGGACCTCTCCGGGCGGCCCGGCCAAGATCTCCGTGGTCAGCTCGGCTCTCTTCGGCTCCATCTCGGGTGCCGCAGTTGCCAACGTCTATGGCACCGGCACCTTCACCATTCCCTTGATGAAACGCATTGGCTATCCGCCTTTCTTCGCTGCAGCGGTTGAATCGGTCGCCAGCACAGGCGGGCAGATCATGCCCCCGATCATGGGTGCGGGCGCCTTCATCATGGCCTCTTTCCTTGGCGTGCCTTTCAGCGACGTCATTATCGCGGCCGTTGTTCCTGCGGTTCTCTATTATGGTGCCGTACTGCTGATGGTGCATCTGGGCGCGCTCAAGAATAATCTTCAGGGTCTGAGCGAAGAAGATCTGCCCGACAAGAGAAAAGTACTGCTGCAATCCTACAAGCTGCTACCGATCGTGGCGCTGGTCTATATGCTGCTATCAGGCTATTCGCCCATGCTGGCTGCAGCCGTGGGCATTCTGGGTGCATGGCTGGTCTCCCTGCCAGATCCAGAACATCGCATGGGCCCCAGAAAGATCCTCGACGCCATTGTTGCCGGGTCTCGCAACGTACCGGTTGTCTGCATCGCATGTGCAGCGGCTGGCATCGTGGTTGGTTCGGTTTCACTCACCGGTTTCGGCTTCAAGTTTGTCGGTCTGGTCTTTTCTCTGGCGCAGGGCATCCCCTTTATCGCGCTGGTTCTGATTGCTCTGGTATCCCTCATTCTGGGCATGGGGCTGCCAACCACCAGCGCCTATATTCTGGGAGCGGCACTTGGCGTTCCGGCTCTGGCGCAATTGGGCTTTGATCCTCTGGCCGCTCATATGTTCGTATTCTATTTCGCCATTGTCTCTAACATCACACCGCCGGTTGCCTTGGCGGCCTATGCGGCCAGTTCTCTAGCCCAGTCCAAACCGACCGAAACCGCCATTCAGGCGCTCAAGCTTGGCATTCTGGCCTTCATGGTGCCTTTTGCCTTCTGTTATGATCTCGGCTTGCTCTCAAATGCTGGCTGGGTAGGCAACAGCTTCGCCGTCTTTGGCGGCATCGGGGCTCTGTTTGCCATGGCCTTTGCCATGCTGGGCTTTATCAAAACGCCAATCCCCATGTGGCAACGTTACGTCTTTGGTGCTGCTGCCATCCTGTGCCTGTGGCCGCTGGTGGCGGTGAAGCTAGCAGGCGTTGCCCTGACCGCAGCAGCCGCTATGCTTTGGAGCCGAAAGGTGGCAACAGCGGCATAACGGCCGCAAAGCAACAAGCGCAACTGGCGACTAATCAAGGAATCGCAGGATCTGTGACCTTTTAAAAGATCACAGGTCCTGTTTTGTTTAAGAGCTGCGAGATGCCGGTATGCCCAACACGCTAGCTGGTCGGCGTCCTTGCTCCCTTATTGAAAAGTTGCACCGCTCCCACAATCCCGGCATGGTAAGCAACGACAGATCATCAGACTCCGGGGTGCTGCCAAATGGATAAATTTTCCGTCATGACTGCCTATTGCCGCATTGTCGAACGCGGCAGCTTTGCCCGTGCGGCGGAAGATCTCGGCGTTTCTGCCGCCTTGCTCAGCAAGGAAATCAAACTGCTGGAAGAAAGCCTCGGATCGATCCTGCTCAGCCGGACCACTCGCAGCATGTCGGTTACGGATGCGGGCCAGCAATATTATGAGGAAGCCCTGTCCATTCTCGAAGCTGTTAGCAAACTGGATGGACGCATCCGTGAGGTTTCCGGCTCCGTGAAAGGGCAATTGCGGATCAACGCGCCCAATTCTTTCGGTCAGGCCGTGATTTCGCCGATGCTGCCTGCCTTTCTGGAAAAGCACCCCGATCTAAGGCTCACCTTGTCGCTTGATGATCGCGTGGTTGACATGATCGAAGGCGGGTTCGATCTTTCAATCCGGGTGCGCTCCAGTCTGCCCGATTCCTCTCTGATAGCCCGCCGTCTGGGCCGGGTGCAGCAATGTCTGTTTGCTTCGCCCGACTATCTGGAGACGGCCCCTGCCCTCAACCAGCCAGATGACATCAAGGCTCATCCGGTCATAGGCTTTCTGCTGGCCGATCATGTCAGTGAATGGAGCCTTCTAGGGCCGGGCGGGCCGCATACCTTTTCTTTCAAGCCCCATGTCAAGGTGGGGAGCAGCTTTGTGCTTCGCGATCTGCTGATTGCCGGTCATGGCATTGGAACATTGCCCGATTTCATTTCGCAAGCCCCGGTCCGCGAAGGAAAACTGGTGCGCATTTTGCCCGCCTTCTCGTTGCAACCGCGCGAGGTCTTTGCCGTCAGCGCCTCCCGCTTTGGCATGCAAGCCAAGGTTTCGGCCTTTCTAGATCATTTGCAAAGGGCCATGAAGGACTGCATTCATAACGCCCTGTAAAGAATGATTTAAAAACGAGCCGCTTATTCATCCACGCAGCCAGAGCTACCTTTTCAGCATCGAAACCAAGACTGAAATCGAAACTGAAAAGGCTCACCATGACCCGCATTCTCGTTCTTTACTATTCAAGCTATGGCCATGTCCGCGATCTCGCTCAGGCAGAGGCGGAAGGCGCACGCAGCGTTCCCGGCACCATCGTCGAGCTCCGCCGCATTCCTGAAACCATGGCTGAAGAGGCCCGCCGCAATGCCGGTTTTATCGAAGATGAAACCCCTGAGGCCTCCCCAGCCGATCTGGCCCATTATGACGGCATCATTTTCGGCACGCCGACCCGCTTTGGCATGATGGCTGGCCAGATGAAGCAATTTCTGGATCAGGCTGGTGGTCTCTGGGCGCAGAATGCGCTGGTCGGCAAGGTTGCGGCCGTTTTTGCTTCTACCGGCTCCCAGCATGGCGGACATGAAGCAACCCTGCTCTCCACACAGATTCCACTGATGCATTTTGGCATGTTGATCGCCGGGCTGCCTTACAGCTTCGCTGGCCAGACAGCGCGAGACGGCATTATCGGCGGTGCTCCCTATGGCGCTGGCACCATCGCCGGTGCGGACGGTGCTTTACAGCCCACCGAAACAGACCTCGCAGGTGCTCACTTTCAGGGTCAGCATGTGGCCCGGATTGCATCTCGTCTTGCGGCCAGCGCAACGAACCGCGATGTCGCCTGATGCGTGCCCTTTTACCAGCTATTGACATTTGATCGGAGGATCTGCCTCATGAAACGCTGGACCAAATCGTCTCAGGAACAGCGGTGCGCTTTAAAAACGCATCGCGTTGCTTGTAACCTTCCGCCCTATTTGATGCGTGATATCGGCCTTGAGCCATTCCATGAGCGTCTGCCCGTTTCGCTTCATCTGATCCGTTAGCCATAAAAGGCCCACAAAGGCTCCTGTAATGATCAAGTCTCTATCCCGCTCCTATGACACCTTTCTAACGGCGCTTGCTCCCGCTATCTGGGGCAGCACCTATCTCGTCACCACAGAATTCCTGCCCGCTGGCTACCCGCTGACGCTTGCGGTGTTGCGTGCCCTGCCGGCGGGGCTGCTGCTCATGCTGCTGATCCGCGCTTTGCCACCGAGAGCCATGCTTGGCCGCCTCTTTTTGCTCGGAACACTGAATTTTGCGCTCTTCTGGAGCCTGCTTTTCGTGTCGGCCTATCGGCTCCCCGGCGGAGTGGCAGCAACATTGGGAGCAACACAGCCGCTGATGGTGTTGTTGTTGGCCCGCTTTGCCCTGAGCATACCCTTGCGCACCGCTTCGGTGCTTGCGGCTCTTTGCGGCATTCTCGGCGTAGCCATGTTGCTGATCGGGCCCGAGGCAAAGCTTGATACCATCGGCATCGCGGCGGGGCTTGGAGGGGCAGCCTCCATGGCGGCGGGCACTGTACTCAGTCGGAAATGGCAGGCCAACGTCTCCCCGCTTACCTTCACCGCTTGGCAATTGACCGCCGGTGGCTTGATCCTTCTGCCAATCGCGCTCTTCTTCGAGCCAGCCTTACCCGCCTTGAGCGCCACCAATCTGGTAGGGCTTGCATGGCTAGGCCTGATTGGCGCGGCCTTGACCTATTGGCTCTGGTTCCGCGGCGTTGCACGGCTGGAGCCGGGCGCGGTTTCCATGCTGGGCATGATGAGCCCGATCACGGCCGTTGCTTTGGGTTGGCTCTGGTTGGGACAATCACTCACGGGCCTTCAATTTGCCGGTGCTGCGCTTGTGATTGCATCGGTCTGGGCGGGGCAACGTTTCAACAAGCCCTCGGCTCGGCAGGAACAAGCGTCAGGCCCTCTCATCCTGAAAGAGAGAACGGATCCATGAGTTCGCCACCACATCAAACACAGATCTGGCGTATGGCGAGGGCCGCCGGATGCCTCTATGTCGCAATTATCCTTCTGGGACTATCCGCAGAACTTGGCATCCGGTCGCAGCTCATCCAGCCTGATGATACTGCTGCGACAGTGAGTGCCATCCTCGCTCATGGTGGCCTGTTTCGTCTCGGTCTTGCTGCCGACCTCGTCATGGCTCTTAGCGATGCCGGGTTGGCGCTGCTGTTCTTCTTCATGTTTCGGGCAACCGCGCCCGCTCTGGCTTTATCAGCTATGGTGTTCCGCCTGCTGCAAACCGGGGTAATCGCGGTCAACCTGCTCAATCTGCAGGCCGCCTGGCTGCTGATAAACGGGTTTTCCGGCTCTCAGGCAACCATGGCGATGCAGTTTCTCCTCCTTCATGGCTATGGCTACGATCTGGGCCTGTTATTTTTTGGCGTGAATGGGCTGCTGATGGCTGCGCTCATCTGGCAATCGCGCCTTTTCAGCCGGGTTTTCGCTGTCGGGCTGGGGGTGGCCGGTGTCGTCTATCTTACCGGCAGCGGACTGCGCTTTCTGGTGCCCGATTTGGCCGACAATTTCGAACCGGCCTATGGCATCCCGATACTGGCGGAAAGCCTGTTTTGCATCAGATTGCTCATCGGTTCTGGATTTGCCTCAAAGCGGTTGGGACGAGAGGCCACCCCGCATGCCGCGGAAGAGAAATGACACACAGTTGGCGCATCTGAAAGTTGCGCAATGGTGGGCGCTTAAATATGGTTGAGCAACAGGGTGATTTGTTCGCATAGTCTGGGGACAGCCGGTCTGACTCCATTCACCCGTTCTGCCAACCTCAAGAGCCTCATCATGCGCTTTATTCATTGCGCCGACTTCCATCTCGGCAAACCTTTCGGAACGTTCGACGAGGACACCCGCGCAGCGCTGAAGACGGCACGCCTGGACGCCTTGCGCGCCACGGGCAATCTGGCGATGGAACGGGGAGCAGAGCTGGTGCTGATTGCTGGCGACACCTTTGATGCGGAGGCACCGCCCTCACGGCTGGTCCGGCGTGCCATTGATATCATGGCAGACTTTTCGTCCATCACATGGATCTGGATGCCGGGCAATCACGATTCCCTTGCCGCGGTTGATCTGTGGGAGCGGATCGAACGGGACAGGCCGGAAAATGTCATTCTCGCCACAAAGGCCGAGGTGATCGAAATCGGGCAGGATGTGGCCATTTTGCCTGCGCCGCCCGCTGTCAGAAGCCCCGGCTTTGACCTCACAGACTGGATGACGCGCGCTGAGACGGGCGATCGCATCCGGATTGGCCTTGCCCATGGCGGGGTGACCGATTTCGGCTCGGAAGATGGCGGGCTGGCAACCATTCCGCCGGACAGGGCCGAGCAATCAGATCTTGACTATCTGGCACTTGGCGATTGGCATGGCCAAATGGCCATCGGGCAGAAGACATGGTATGCGGGCTCCCCCGAGGCAGACGGCTTCAAAGGGCATAGTGAGGCCGGTGTGCTGTTGGTCAGCATTGATGCGCGTGGAACGGCGCCGCGCGTCGAGCCCATTCCTTTGGGGCGCTACAAGTGGCATCGGCTGGAGGTCAGCTTTTTTGCGGGTAGCGATCCGGTGGAAAGCATGATGATGGCTCTGCCTGAAGCAGACCGCGCCCACGCCCTCATCAAGCTCATCGGCTCGGGTCGCCTGACGCTTAGTGAATTGGCCCGCCTCAAGGAAGCCTGCGACGGGATCGCGGACGCCTTCCACTATTTCGATGCCGACTTGATGAAAATCGGCATCAAGCAGAATGAGGATGATCTCGACCTTATCGCAGAAAGTGGCGCCCTCAGGGTAGCCGCAGAAAGCCTTTTGGCCGAAACCTCGACCGACGGGCGGACAGAGGAGGATGCGCACATCGCTCAGCAGGCACTGTCGCACCTGTTCCATCTGGCGCAGGAGGTGGACCAATGAGATTACGCAAACTGATCCTGCATAATGTTCGCCGCTTTGCCGACAAGACCGTCACTCTCGGCCCCTTTGGCGATGGGCTCACCACCATCACCGAAGAAAATGAACGCGGCAAGAGCACCTTTTTTGATGCCCTTCATGCCCTGATTTTTCATGACTATGGGTCAGCCCGCAAAGAAATCCGGGACTTGCAGCCCTATTCGGGCGGAGCGGTTCAGATTGCGGCGGAAATCGAGCTTGGCAGTGAGGCCTATCGCATCGAAAAACTCTTCAATCTGAAGAAGGCAGGCTCGTCTGCGCGGATCATCAGTCTTGCAACCGGCGCCATTCTCAAGCAGGCCGACGATGCCGAGCAGTGGATTCACGATACCATTCTGAGCAGCAGCAAGGGACCGGTGGGTCTGCTCTGGGTTCGGCAGGGAACCGTCGGTGTCGATGCGGCAAAGGCTGAAGCCGAAGGGGTTGATGCCCGCCGCGATGTCATGTCCAGCGTTCGTGGCCAGATCGATGCCGTAACCGGCGGGCGGCGCATGGACACGATATTGCAGCGCTGCCGCAGCGAACTGGACGCAATAGCCACCAAGGGCGGCAAGCCAAAGGCTGGCAGCCAATGGAAGGAAGCCGAAGATCTGGCCGAAAGCCTGCGAGAGCAACAGGCCAAACTGCAAAAATCCGTCGATGCCCTCAGCCACGATCTGGAGATGAAGAAGCGGCTTACCAAGCGCCTGCGTGAGCTCAATGACCCTGCCCTTCGCGCAAGGCGCGGTGATGCGATCAAGGCAAGCCAGGCTGAGCTTGCCGCCGCGCGGGATCATGACCGTCGCATCAAGGAAGCCGAGCAGGGTCTCAAGCTTCTGATGGCTCAGGAGCAGGATATCGAGCGCACCATTAAGGAGATTGGCTCCCTGCGCGACAGACGTGAAGCCTTGCGCCAAGCCATCAGCGAGCGCGAAGCCACACTGGCAAAAATCAAACAGGCCAAGGCGCAAGTGCAGGCGGCCATGGCGCAGCAACAGGCAACCATCAGCGAAAAAGAAGCCGAAAGATGCTCTTTGAGTGACGCCTTAACCCGTGCCCGCCAGCAGGAACGCTCTCGTGAGAAACGGCGACGCCTGATCGCGCTTGGGACTCTCCTTGCCAGCCTTCAGGAACCGCTCTCCCGTCTGGCCGAGGCGGAGCGCATTCTCAAGATGCCCACCGCTTCGCCAGCAGATCTGGAACGCCTTGCCAACCTTGAGCATCGGCGGGACATCGCCCGAGAAAAGCGCAAGATCCATTTTTCCAGCTTTTTGCTTTCCTCGCAGGGCGAGCAAGCAAAGTGCGCAAGCGCAATCCTGCCAGATGGCGAAGCCCAGCTCATTGATCGCCCGCTCGATATTACGCTGCCGGGCTTTGGCGGGATCCAGTTGCGACCGGCAGAAGGAGCGGCACAAGCCATCGAAGACCCAGACGCCTTGCAAGCGGAGATCAATGCCACGCTCGGCGCGCTCGGGTTTGAAACGGTAACAGCTGCAAGAGCTGCCCATGACGTCCATCGCAAGGCGCAGGATGCCAAACAGCTGGCGCAGGCACAGATCCGGGCCAGTGCGCCAGACGGGCGGGAAGCATTAAGACGCGAGCAAGACCAGCTATGCACCGAGCTTGGATGCAGCATTGAACAGGCTGCGTCCTTGTTGGTTGATGACAATGCCAACGCGCCGCGCACCTTAGAAACAATGGAACATGGCCTACGTGATTTGGACGAGGCACTGTCCGCACTTCGTGGGTCTCTGCCCAAGCTTCAAGACCGTTTCACCCATGCGGCCAATGCCTTGACCGAAGCGGAGGTTCTGTTGGGAGAAAGGCGCAAGGCACTGGCTGATCTCGCCCCCCCTGCCGATGAAGAAGCACAGCTTGACCAGAGCATTCGGGCAAGAAACGAACTGGCGCCAAAACTCGCCACAGCCCGTGCGCAAGTCAACCAGCTTCAGCAGCAGGCGCCCGATCTTGCCGCCGCCGATGCCGCCCATCAACGGGCGCTTCAGGCTGACGAACAGGACCGGAAGGAAATTCACCTGCAGGAGACGGAACTGGCGCGGCTCAATGGTGCCATTCAGACCCAATCTGAAGGAGCCGTTGAAGAAAAGCTCGCAGAGGTCAGCGGCAGGCTAACCCGCGCTTTAGAGAGGGCGGCGCAGTTTGCCAGCCACGCCAAGGCCATCGACTTGTTGATCACCCATCTCGAAGCCGCCCGGGCACAAGCGCAGGAAACCTATTTCGAGCCGATCCGACAGGAATTGTTGCCCCTGTTGCGCCAATTGCATGCAGGTGCTGACTTCCAGATTGATGCCGACAAGCTGCTGATCGACACCATCACGCGCAACGGCATCACCGACAAGGTTGATGTGCTTTCCGGCGGGGCCTATGAGCAGATTGCCATTCTAACCCGTCTGGCCTTTGCCAAGCTGTTTGCCAAGCGTGGCAGTCATGTTCCGATTATTCTCGATGATGCATTGGTGCATACGGACGATGAGCGCATTTCCACCATGTTCAACATGCTGGCCCAGATGGCCAAGGATCAGCAGATCATTGTTCTGAGTTGCCGCACCCGGGCCTTCTCGGACCTTGGGGGTGAGCGGGCCTTCATCAGTGAGGGACGAGAAGACAGCCCAAGAGAGCATTAAGGATCAAGGCGGCCCGGCATCGCTTTGCTTTGCTTTGCTTTGCTTTGCTTTGCTTTGGCAAGGATGCCGGGATGCTTTACCCGTCACACCATCAAAAACCTGATGGCAGGCGCCCTCGTCCTAGTGAGCCATCAAGACTGGCAGGGTCGGATCTTTCATGAAGGCTTCTGTGACACCGCCAAAGATCCGCTCCCTCAGGCGCGAATGCCCGTAAGCGCCCATAACAATCATGTCGGCCTGCACGGCCTGCGCATGCTGCTTGACGAGCTTGTCCTGATCCTGCCCATCGCTCGAGAGCACATCAACGCTGACATTGACATCATGACGGGCCAGATAGGTGGCGAGATCCGCTCCGGGTTCTTCGCCGCTTTCTTCTACGCGCGCAACAGGATCAACCATCAGAATGGTCACGTTGGTTCCCTTTTTCATCAGGCCCAGCGCACTATAAATGGCGCGGGATGCTTCATCGCCGGAGTTCCAGGCGATCATCATCCTTTCTGGCTTGAGAGTGGCTTTGCCATCTTTGGGAACAATCAGAACCGGTCGGGTTGAGCGGAAAATCGCCCCTTCGATTACCGGCTGAAGGGCGATCCGGTTTTTCATGATGGAATTGCTCAACACAAGCAGATCGCTAAAGTGGGCACGCAAGGCGATTTCGTCTTCAAGCATCGCCTCTAGTAGATATTCGTGCTCGACATTATAGGATATCCCTTGAGACTCAAGAATATCCCGCGCACTTGAGACGCGCACAGAGAGGGCTTCAGCTTCGCTGTCTCTTTCCTTGGCCCAGAGCAGGAAGCCTGCGTCGGCATATTCACCCACGGGCGGGTAGGTGGACAGCCCCATTACGATGAGAGACAGGTGGGCGTCGACTTCAGCACACAAGCCCGCGACCAGTTTGATCTCGGAGTCCGGAGTGTTGGCCGTGCAAATACTCAGTATCGTTCTGATAGCCATGATAACCTCCTTATGGATACTCATCACGGCCCCATTCTACCAGCAATCCGGATAGGCTTGTATGAGACTTAATAGGCGTAAAATCAGCCGCTTGGCGAATAATCCGAGGCCACTTACCGGAGGTTGACGCTACATAGCGGCGGCGGCTCTTGCGGCCTGATCATAATTGCCCGAGACCATGCGCAAGGTGGAGGCAACCTGAGACAATTCTTTTTCATCCAGCCCGAGCGCCTTCATTGGCTTGATCAGCAGAGCTTCGCGCAGCCTTTTATATTCCAGACAGGCGTCTTCTCCGGCGGGGGTGATTTCGGCGATCTTTTCCTTGCCTCTCTTGCCCGAGGCAACCAATCCGGCTTTTTCGAGTTTTTTCAAGGCATAAGCAACGGTGTGCGTGTCTTCCACATTCAGCACCAGACAGATATCGGACAGGGTTTTGGAGCGCCCCCGATGGTTGACACTGTGCAGCACGATGACATCAAGTGGACCAAGGCCTTCAGTGCCACTGGCCGCCATGCAGCGCTCGATCCAGCGATGATAGGCATTGACCATCATGGTGAGCGCAAATTCCACCTCCGAAAGCGCAGGCATGGCCCCTGATGCCAGATGCGAAGCGGCAACGACCGGGCCGATTTGTTTCTCCGTGCTATCCATGCTCATGAGTTTTCCCCTCTTATCCCGTTGCAATTTTCCCGTCATTTTGCACCAGAGATACCTGCATTGCATCGATCTGGCGATTGGGATCATGCAAACTGCTTGACCACCTTAAACTTTTGTATATAGATTTTATCGATAAAATATAGACAAAATGTCAAAATAAAGCAATCACAGACCACGCCTTCCAACCCTAACAAAAGTGGTCTGCCATAAGCCAGAGGTATTGATATGTCAGGAAAGTGGGATTTTTGGATCGACCGTGGTGGCACCTTCACGGATGTTGTCGGTCGGTCGCCAGAGGGCACTTTGCATCCGCACAAGCTTTTGTCCGAAAATCCGGAAGCCTACCGCGACGCCGCCATTCAGGGCATTCGCGATCTACTGGGCGTGAAAACCGGAGATCCGATCCCTTCCGATCAGATCGACTCGGTGAAAATGGGCACAACAGTTGCCACCAACGCGCTTCTTGAACGCAAAGGCGAGCCGACCGCCCTGTTTATCACGAAGGGCTTTCGCGATGCGCTAGAAATCGGCTATCAGGCGCGCCCGGAGATCTTTGCCAAGGAGATCATCAAACCCGAGCTGCTGTATCACGATGTCTATGAAATAGATGAGCGCATTCGGGCGGATGGCTCGGTGGAGACGCCACTTGACGAAGCGTGCGCTCGGACCAGCATGCAATCGGCGTGGGATGCGGGCATCCGCAGCATCGCCATTGTTCTTATGCACGCCTATGCCTATCCTCAGCATGAATTGCTGCTGGAAACACTGGCCAGAGAAATCGGCTTTACACAAATCTCCGTTTCCCATCAGGTATCCCCGCTGATGAAACTGGTGGGCCGAGGCGACACCACTGTCGTGGATGCCTATCTCTCGCCCATTCTGCGCCGCTATGTGGAACAGGTGCAAGAAGAACTGGGCGAAGGCCCGCGCCTGATGTTCATGCAGTCTTCCGGCGGATTGACCGCAGCCAATCTGTTTCAGGGCAAGGATGCTATTCTTTCCGGTCCTGCTGGCGGGGTTGTCGGCGCGGTCGAGACCGCCCGCATGGCAGGCTTTGAAAAGATCATCGGGTTTGACATGGGTGGGACATCCACCGATGTCTGCCATTTTGACGGCGAATATGAACGCGCCTTTGAAACCGAGGTCGCCGGTGTTCGCATGCGCGCCCCAATGATGATGATCCATACGGTGGCTGCCGGTGGTGGCTCCATCCTTCATTACAAGGACGAACGCTTTCAGGTCGGCCCCGATTCTGCGGGCGCCAATCCCGGCCCGGCCTGCTATCGACGCGGAGGGCCGCTGACGGTTACCGATGCCAACCTGATGACAGGCAAACTGGCAACGGACTTCTTCCCCCAGATTTTCGGCCCCAATCAGGATCAGCCTCTTGATAAAACCGTCGTGCGGGAGAAATTCGCCGCTCTGGCTCAAAAGGTCGGTGATAATCGCAGCCCCGAAGATGTCGCGGATGGCTTTCTCAAGATCGCCGTTGAGAATATGGCCAATGCCATCAAGAAAATTTCGGTTCAGCGCGGCTATGACGTCACCTCCTATGCCCTTGTCTGCTTTGGTGGTGCGGGCGGTCAGACAGGCTGCCGCGTGGCCGATAGCCTTGGCATGAAGACCGTGGTGCTGCACCCCTTCTCGGGCATCCTTTCAGCCTATGGCATGGGGCTTGCCGATATCCGCGCCGACCGGCAGCAATCCGTGGTCAAGCGGTTGGAGGAGAGCCTCATTCCTGACCTTGAAGCGCTAAGAGACGGTCTCGCCCTGCAGACCGAAGAAGAACTGGAACGGCAGGCTGTTCCGGCAGACAAGCGGCAGACGCGCACCATTGTGCATCTGCGCTATGAAGGATCAGACACCTCCTTGCCGGTTCATTTCGGAGCTGTATCGGAAATGAAAGCGGCCTTCGAGCAGGCACATAAGGCCCAATTCGGCTTTGCCTATTCCGACAAGGAGATTGTCGCCGAAACACTGGATGTGGAAACCACCGGTGGCGGAGCAGGCCTCATCGAGCCGGATCTGACGCTTTCCAGCGAGACCCCGGAGGCTGCCGCTGCAACACGCATCTACGCAGAAGGCGAATGGCACGACACCTCCATCTACAAGCGCGATAGGCTGAAACCCGGCATGACCGTTACTGGCCCAGCCATCCTTGTGGAATCCCACGCAACGATCGTCGTGGAAGATGGCTGGCAGGCCAAGCTCAATGCCAAGGATCATGTGGTGCTCAGCCGCATCGTGCCTCTGCAAAGAGACAAGGCCATCGGTACCCAAGCCGATCCGGTGATGCTGGAAGTCTTCAACAATCTGTTCATGTCGATAGCGGAACAGATGGGGGTAACCCTGCAAAAGACGGCTTATTCGGTCAACATCAAGGAACGGCTCGACTTCTCCTGCGCCATCTTTGACGCCAAAGGAGCCCTGGTTGCCAACGCACCGCACATGCCGGTGCATCTGGGCTCAATGGGCCGGTCCGTGGAAACCGTCATCAAGCTCAACGAAGGCAACATCAAGCCCGGCGATGCGTTCGCCCTCAATGCGCCTTATAATGGCGGTACGCATTTGCCCGATATTACCGTCGTCACGCCGGTGTTTGATGACGAGGGCGAGAGCATTCTGTTCTGGGCTGCTTCGCGCGGTCACCATGCCGATGTCGGCGGCACCGCTCCCGGCTCCATGACACCGCTTGCCACCACCGTGGACGAAGAAGGCGTGCTGTTTGACAATTTCAAGATTGTCGATCAGGGCCATTTTCGCGAGGCAGCTCTAAGGGACTTGCTGACAGATCACGCCTATCCAGCCAGAAATCCGCACCAGAATATCGCAGACCTTTCCGCCCAGATCGCGGCCAACGAGAAGGGCATTCAGGAAGTGCGGAAGATGGTCGCCAACTTCGGGCTGGATGTGGTGGAAGCCTATATGGGCTATGTTCAGGACAATGCCGAGGAAAGCGTGCGGCGTGTCATCGAGGCGCTCAAGGATTCCGAATGTGAGTATCATACGGATCAGGGCTCCGTCATTCATGTGAGGATCACGGTCAATAAGGAAAAGCGGGAAGCAACCGTGGACTTTACCGGCACAACCGGCGTCAAGGCCAACAATTTCAATGCGCCGGAACCCGTGACACGGGCAGCAATCCTATATTGCTTCCGCGTGATGGTCGAAGGCGACATTCCCATGAATGCCGGATGTCTCAAGCCGATAAACATCATTGTTCCGGAAGGCTGCATGTTGCGCCCGAGCTATCCGGCAGCGGTGGTGGCAGGCAATGTGGAGACCTCGCAACATGTGACCAACGCCGTGTTCGCCGCATTGGGCGCCATGTCTAATTCGCAAGGCACAATGAACAATCTCACCTTTGGCAATGACATCTATCAGTATTATGAAACCATCTGCTCGGGCTCTGCAGCCGGACCGGGCTTTCATGGCACGGATGGTGTGCATACCCACATGACCAACTCCCGTCTTACGGATCCTGAGGTTCTGGAATTCCGCTTCCCTGTTCTTCTGGAAGATTTCCATATCCGCAAAGGGTCCGGCGGCAAGGGCAAATGGTCTGCGGGCGATGGCACTGAGCGTAGCTTGCGCTTCCTTGAAAAAATGGATTGCGCCATTCTTTCCTCGCATAGAAGTGTCAAGCCTCGCGGGCTTGAAGGGGGTGAAAATGGAGAGCTCGGCCACACCTGGGTTAAAAGGCTTGATGGGTCGGTGCAAGAGCTGAAGGGTTGCGATCAGACCATACTGGATGCTGGCGACACCATCACGGTGGTGACCCCGACACCAGGCGGATGGGGCGCACTCTAATCTTTTCTGCCACGCTGAATCTTGACGCACACACAAAAGCCCGCTCCCATCAACGATGAAAGGAGCGGGCTTTTTTCTGCAAACTCAAGATCTGTAGTCTGTGACCGATATTAAAAATCTGTGATCCCCTCGGCATAGAGTCGGTCCACCCAAACGCGATATCCCTTGCCATTGAGATGCAACCCATCAAAGGTGTATTTGGGGTTCAAACCCGTTTCAATGCTCAGATACGGGTTCAAGTCGATGAATTTGATGTTGTTCCTGTTGGCATATTTCACCAGAGCCGCATTCAATCTTTTGACCTTATTGTTGAATATGCGCTGGCATTTCTCCCGCGCGCACTCCAACGTGGACTGAAGCACGACCTTGATATCATTTTGCTGCAATTGCTCGGTTATGGCGACAATGTTGTCGAAGGTCTTCTTAACCGATCGGCCATGGGTCAAATCATTGATCCCCACCATGAGGTAGGCGACTTTTGGCTGGGTTTTCAGGATGGTGTCCATCCGCTGCAGGATCTGATCGGCTTTGTCTCCACCGACACCTCGGTTGGCGATTTTGATTTCGGGAACAAACTCGCTCCAAAGCCCCTGCTTTGTGATGCTATCGCCAATCATGACCACATCAACATGCGGGCTGAATTCAAGAAACAGGGAAGATCTTGGCTTTATGCGCCCAGAAGCATTGGCCCCCGCTGAAAAGCCAAGAAAAGCCACGCAAAGAGCAAAAGTCATAATTTTACGTATCATCGAAAGCCGCCTATTCGGTAATCCGATAAGAGAAGGGATGCGCCTGTTGGGAACAAAGCAGAAAATAGCGGCGCATCTTGTTTCGTTTTATCGGTTAATACACAACGCAAAACTGTGATTCCTTTTCATCGTCTCATCATTGGCTTACCGTGTATTGAAGCAAGAACTGAGCGGTGAATTTTATTGCAATCATTTTCAGCAAGAAGTCAGATAACAGTGGCGGATTGATGACAAGCCCTAAATTGAGACATTTATTATGCGCTTATTAAGTAACGATGGCCTTTATGCCGCAGATATCTTCATTCAGAATGATGGCCCGATCGTCTTCGCATTTGACAATATGAATTCGGCAGGCCCGATAGAAAACCGCGTAGGTTGGGGCTTTGATTTCATTCGCTCCAAGGATATCAACGTTATCTCCTTTCTCGAAACCAGATCAACAGCATGGTATCGCAGGACCAGCTTTTTTCACTTTCTGGACGAAATTGATAGAGCCTTTAATTTCAATCAATTTTCTTCGAGGATCAGCTATGGAGGATCAATGGGGGGATACGCCGCTGGTGCATTTGCGTCGCGCCTTAACTGCGATTCCGCAATTTTGCTCAACCCGATTTCAACGCTAAACAAACAGTTAGCGCCATGGGAACCGCGATATCCCAAGGCGAAAAAGGAAAACTGGGAAAGCTCCTTCCACGATGCGAGTGAAGGCATAATCGGCGTTTCCAAGGTTTTTCTGGTTGCTGACCCTCTTCTTGCCCCGGATCGCAAACATATTCATCGTTTTTTTCAAGCTTCGCCCAGATGCGAGTTTTATCGTATTCCCGGAGTTGGGCATGGTATGCCACGGCACATGCATTCTCTCGGCGTTTTAAAGCCCTTTGTGCTGGATATTCTCAAAGGGAATATTCCAGACAAGGTCGCCTTCTCTGCAGCGGTTCGCAATCGGCGTGACTATCTTGGCTATTATCAAGGTATTTTCTCGAATGAAAGCCTGCACCGTACTCCAATGAGAACGAAGACCCTTTCAAAAAATCTGGCAAAAGTTTTAAACAGCGACCAAGTTCCCAAACCGCAAGCAAAGAAGATGTTTGCCAGGATGACGGGGAAAAATCCAAGTCGGTTTGGCTTGTAGGGCCGTGAAGCTTTTGGAGGTGTTTTGAAGTCGCTATAGCCTTCAGTTTGGGCTGACATAGGAAAGCCGACCGGAGGCATGTCCATTCCGGTCGGCTTTGTTGTTAGATCTCGCCCCTCATTGAGAGGCACGCCGAGAGGCTAGAGCGGTAGGCGATCACGCACCAGCTGTGCCCAGTAGGAGCACCCCCATTTGATCACATCATCATTGAAATCGAATTTCGGGTGATGCAACTGGGCTGACGGGCCATTGCCCACATGGATCATAGAACCCGGCACGGCGTTGAGCATGAAGGCAAAGTCCTCACCACCGAGGGTTGGCGGCATTTCGATGCTGACGGCATCGTCACCGGAAACCGCGCGGGCGGCCTTTGCGGCATGCTCGGTTGCTTCATCATGGTTGACCATCACCGGATAGAGGCGGCGATAATCAAGCACGCCGACGCAATTGTTGCCTTCGGCAATCTGCGACACGATCTTGCCAAGGCACTCTTCAACATGGTCGCGTACGGCTTCATTCAGCGTGCGCACGGTGCCCTTGATGTTGATCTCTTCGGGGATCACATTGTAGGTGTCGTTGCTGGTGATGCCGCACAGGGAAACCACGTGGGAATCCAGCGGGTTGACCGTGCGTGCGCTCATGCCGTTGATAGACTGGATAATGGCAGCCACAGCCGGGAACGGATCGATGGCATTGTGAGGCTGAGCGGCATGGCCACCGCGACCGGTCACCTTGATGTCGAACATGTCGACCGCTGCCATGCTCGGGCCCTTGCCGGTGACGAAATGGCCGACCGGGACATCGGGAATATTGTGCATGCCATAGACTTCATCACAAGGCCAGCGCTCGAACAGGCCATCATCGATCATGGCCTGCGCGCCCGCACCGCCCTCTTCGGCTGGCTGGAAGATAACCAGCACCGTGCCATCAAAGGCGCGGCTTTCAACGAAATGTCTGGCAGCGCCCAGCAGCATGGTGGTGTGTCCATCATGACCGCAGGCATGCATCTTGCCCGGAACCTTGGAAGCGTGAGGCAGGCCCGTGGCTTCCACGATGGGCAGAGCATCCATATCAGCCCGCAGAGCTATGGTGCGGCCGGACTTGTTGCTCTGGCCACGGATGACACCAACGACGCCGGTTTTGCCCAGCCCTTCAACCACCTCGTCCACGCCAGCGGCGCGCAGCGCTTCAGCCACTTTATTCGAGGTGCGTTCAAGGTCGTAAAGCAGTTCGGGATTTTCGTGCAAATCCCGCCGAAAAGCGGTCAGATCTTCGATTTCGCGCGAAACCCAATTATCAACTGCCATATTCTTCTCTTCCTCTTCTCATTTCATTTTGTAACGGAAATCGCAGTGAGACGCGCCCTTCATGATGGTCTGGGTGCGATCCAGCTTGATTTCCGGGTTATAGCCTACGCAGAAGTCGCCGTCACGGTTGCATGACAAAAGATGGCCGATGTCGCCAAGGCCCATTTCTTTATACATTTCAGCATAGCGACAACGGGTGACGTTAAAGTCCATCTGCTCGGGTTCGGTTACCAGCGTTTCGATCTGGAGCGCATCTTCCTTGGTCCAGTTGGGAAGGATGTCGGCAAAATCGGAAAGGGTCGGGGCGTGGTCGAGCCCTTCAGCCATGGCCTTGCCCTGCTCGATAGCCGAGCGCGAGCAGGTTTCGCCGATCACAGCTTCCGCTTCTTCGCGGCCGCTGCGTTCGGTGATCACATCCAAAACATGCTTCAAGATCATTGCCTCGATGCGGCGGCGTTCCAGAATAGGGATATCGTTCATGGTCAGGTCCTGTTAGCTTTTATATTCTCGGTGGTCCTTGAATCTATACCAGAAGAGATAGTATGGGGCGATGGCGCGGCCGATGGCGTGGAACGGCAGCGCATGCGGCGTGGTGGTCGGCAGGGCCAGCGAGGCGAGATCTTCGCCGCTGGTTGCACGAGCCATTTCGCGACCTAGCGAATAGCCAAGCGCAACACCACGACCATTGCAGCCGATCCAGGTCCAGCCATTCGGGCCAAGGCTATGCACGCGTGGGAAGCGATCCCAGTTCATGGAGAGATAGCCTTCCCAGACATGGGTCATCTTGGGTGGCGCAAGCTGAGGGAAGCTGTCTGCCAGATTGTTGGCCGCCTTGCGGGCCATGCGGGCAGCGAGATCGCCAAAGCCCATGATGGCGCCGCCAGTGATCAGCCGGTTGTCGCGGTCATAATGGAAGAAGCGCAAGTCGCCGCGGGTATCAGACACCGCCTGACGTCCCGGCAAGATCGAAGCGCGCAATTCATCGCTGAGAGGTTCGGTGGACATCTGCCAGGAAGAAACCGGCACAATGGAATGAGCCAGACGGCGGTTGAGCTTTGGCACCACTTCGCCGGTATAGGCGTTGGTCGCCAAGATCAGCGCACGTGCCTTCACAGTACCCTGATCGGTCTTGACGACCCATTGGGTGCCGTCATGCTCATAGAACAAGACCGGCGTGGCTTCATAAATGGTGCCACCAGCCCGCTCCACGGCCAAAGCCAATCCGCGCGAAAGGCCGAGCGGGTTGATATGACCACCTGATGGGGCAAGCATGCCACCATACCAATGCTCGGTGCCGAGCAGATCGGAGGTAGCCTTGTGGTCGAGATAGCGGGCATCAAGGCCGAAACGCTGCCATGCATCAACGCGTTTCTGACTCAGCTTGGTGCGGCCCGGCGTGTGAGCAGGCTGGAACCAGCCGGTCTGTTCAGCATCGGCATGGGAGGTGATGTCCTCCTCGCGAATAGCATCAAACAGCACGTTGGCGGAGGCACCGATCATCTGGGCAAACAGACGCCCTGTTTCACCATAGCGCTGCACCCACATATCGGGTTCGGCTGCTGTAAGGGTCGGGATGACCTGCCCGTTGTTGCGACCAGATGCGCCCCAGCCGATGGCTTTGCCTTCCAGCAGAACCACGTCGCTGCCAGCCTTGGCCAGATGCAGGGCAGCGCCCAGCCCCGTGAAGCCGCCACCGATCACCACAGTGTCGGTTTCAATCGTCTCGGTAAGGGGGGCAGCCTGTGTACGGGCTGGCGCAGTGACGGCCCAGATGGAAGGAGGAAAAGTGACTGGGTTGCTCATGTCTTTTCTTTCATTGTTTAGACTGACCAAACGGCGTCGTTTATCTGTTAAATTCAATAGATCAGAGGGTTTGGCCCCTCTGAAGGAGGTGCGGGAAGAAGAAAAATCCCGGCATGGTGCGCACGCCGGGATGATCACTCATGTGTCTTACGACCCTTCGTGCACATGTCCGCCCAGATAGGCATCGGCCACACGCTTGTCACTCATCAGCTCGTGGGCATCGCCCTCGATGACGATCTTGCCATGCTCGATGACATATGCCTTGTCGGAAATGCGCAGAGCAGCCTTCACATTCTGCTCGACCAGAAGAACAGAATAGCCTTCATCGCGAATTCTGGTCACAAGCTCGCAGATGAAGCCCACCAATCGTGGAGCAAGACCCAGGGACGGCTCATCAAGCAGCAGAACCTTGGGCTTATGCATCAATGCGCGCCCGATGCAGAGCATCTGCTGTTCACCACCGGACATGGAGCCGGCCTGCTGTTTGAGGCGTTCCTTGAGAACCGGGAACAGGGTCAAAACATGATCCAATTCCTGTCGACCAAGCGCCCCCGCACCAAGCAACAGATTTTCCAACACGGTCATGGTTGAGAAGATCTGTCGCCCTTCGGGCGCCTGCATCACACCTCGCTCAACGATATCATGGCTTTTGAGCTTTGAGATATCCTGACCGTCGAGCAGAATCTCGCCGCCTGTGGCATGGTAGATGCCCGAGACGCAGCGCATCAGCGAGGTTTTGCCAACACCGTTGGCGCCCAGAACTGAGACAATGCCCTTTTGCGGCACCTTGACCGTCACGTCATGCAGGATATCCTGAACGCCGATCTTGAGCGACAGATTGTTGATTTCAAGAATATTGCTCATCAGTCGTCACCTCCCAGATAGGCTTCCAGAACGGCGGGATCCTGACGCACCTTGGAAGGCACGTCATCGGCGATCTTCTGGCCGGACGCCAACACCACCAAGCGCTGACAGATGCCCATCACCAGCCCCATGTCATGCTCAACAAGCATGATCGTGAGGCCCGTCTTGTTGAGATCGGTGATGAACTGGGCCAGTTCTGCCGTTTCGGAATCGTTCATGCCTGCTGCCGGTTCATCCAGTATCAACAGATCCGGATTCATCGCCAAAGCGCGTGCGATTTCGAGATATTTGCGCTTGCCGTAAGACAGGTTCGCCGCCAGATCATCGGCATGAGCCGTAAGGCCCACCTTTTCGAGCATCTCCCAGCTGCGCTCGGAGATTTCCTTTGCCTTGGCCTTGCCGCCCCAGATGGAGGAAAAGGGGCTGACCCCGATCATGCCCAATGCCCCGACGGAGATATTGTCAAAGACGGTCATGTTGGGGAACACACGCAGGTTCTGGAAGGTTCGCGACATGCCCTTGTGCGCAATCTTGTGCACTGGCAGGCCCGTGATGCTCTCACCCTTGAAGCGGACATCGCCCGAGGAAGGTGGTGTAAAACCGGAAATCAGGTTGAACAAGGTGGTCTTACCCGCCCCGTTCGGCCCGATCAAACCGCACAGTTCTCCCTCAGACACCTTGGTGGAGACATTGTCCACGGCTTTCAGGCCACCGAAGACGCGGGTCAGGGAATCAAGTTCAAGTATTGCCGTCATTTCCAACCGATCCCTTTCTCAGAATTGTCTTCCGACCATGCCGAGCCAAGCAACCTACGCGCAAAGTTGAGCGCATTCACTTCGCCGAACAGGCCCTTGGGCAGGAACAGGATCGCGCCAAACATCAAGAGACCAACGATGATGTTGCGGATATCGCCAAAATAGCGCAGCACTTCGGGCAAGAGGATCAGCAGCAGGGCACCAATCAGCACGCCCGGCAGAGACCCCAAGCCACCCACCACAACCATGGTCAGGATCAGGATCGACTGGGAAAAGTTGAAGTCGTTGGGGGAGATATAACCCGTGGTGTAGGCCCAGAGCGCCCCGGCGATGCCTGCAAAGAAGGCAGAGATCACGAAGGCCTGAATCTTCATCACGGTGACATTGATACCCATTGCCGCCGTGCACTGGTCATCCTCACGCAGCGAGCGAAGGGCATTGCCATAATAGGAATGGCTAAGGCGGTTGAGAATGAGGATCGACACCGCAGAAACGGCCGCGACCACATAATAGATCCCCAGCTCACTGTTGATGGCAACCCCGAACAGATCAATACCGTCAAACAGCATCACGCCGTTGGGGCCGTTGGTCAGTCCAACCCAGTTCTGGAAGACCAGAAACAGCATCTGACCGATACCAAGCGTCGCCACGGCAAAATAGATCGACATCAGGCGCATGGTCGGCAGCGCAACCAGAAAGGCAACGAATGCCGCCCCAAGTCCGGCCAGAGGCAAGCCGATCGTAAAGCCGATGCCATATTTGGAGCCAAGCAGCGCGGCCACATAGGCCCCCACACCATAAAGGGAGGCATGGCCCAGATGCAGCAGGCCCGCAACGCCGGTAACCAGATGCAGAGACGCGGCCAGCAGCATGAAGACGAAAGCCAGTGTGGCGATCTGGTAATAATAGCCCTTGCCAAAGCCTTCGAGCGCTAAAGGCACCACGGCGAAGACAATAACCAGAAGCAGGAGTTTGATGAGAAGCGGCTTAGACACGTTCCCTCCTTGCTCCGAAGAGCCCCTGCGGGAAGAAGATCAGCGTAGCCAGCAAGAAGGCATAGGCAACCATGTCAGACCAGACAGATGGCATGAAGCTGGTTGAAATGCTCTCGGCCAGGCCAAGGATCATGGCAGAGACCACAGCGCCCGGAATGGAGCTAAGGCCGCCCATGACCATGGCAACAAACGCCTTGATACCCGGTGTGAAGCCCATGGCGGGGAAGATGGCGCCATAATAGAGCCCGACGAGAATACCAGCCAGTGCGCCCATGCCCGAACCGATGATGAAGGTAAAAATGATCGTCCGGTCGGTATTGATGCCACAATATTTGGCACCGAGCGCATTGTTGGAAACCGCGCGAATGGACATGCCGATGGGGCTCTTCTTGAGCAGCCATTGCAATCCGGCCAGCATCAGGAGCGTGATGCCCAGAATGATCAGGTCACCATTGACGATGGTGATCGGGCCGATCTCGATCGGTTTGTTGATCAGGTAGGCCAGATCGACAGACTGGAACTGCGAGCCGAAAATCAATTCCATCGCTTCACGGGCAATGATGGACATGGCTAGGGAAGACATCAGGGTGGCTTCACGCATGGCGCGGGATTTTAGCGACGCTTCATCGGAAAACCGGCGAAATGGCCGGAAAGCAAGGCGCTCAAGACCGAAACCGGCAAAAGCCCCTGCAGCAAGAGCAATGAAAAGCACCACCAGAAGCGGCGGAGCGAATGCGGTAATGGCCATAAGACCGGCAAAGGCTCCAATCGTGTAGACTTCACCATGAGCAAAGTTCACCACATTGAGCACGCCGAAAATAAGCGTGAAACCGATCGCCATCAACGCATAAATCATACCCAGCGAGACGCCAATGGCGAGCTGCTGCAAAAAATAAGGATCGAACACTCGGTCCCCCTTTTCTCTTATTGCCACCCGCCCGAAGGCTCGGCTCCGGGCGGGATGGGGGATAGGGTTACTTGACTTCTACGAACACGCCGCCTGTGACGGTGGCTTTGGTGAGTTCCTTGAGGGGTTCACCATTTTCGTCAAAGGACGTGTTGCCGGTTACACCGGGGAAGTCTTTGGTGGCGGCGACTGCGTCACGCAGGCTCTCACGGGTAACGTCCGGATAGGCCTTGGCAACCGCAGCAAGCATGATGTTGACAGCGTCATAAGCCTGTGCTGGGAACTGCCCCGGCGCATTGTCATGGCCTTTTTTCCATTCGGAGACGAATTCGGTTACGTTGGCATCCGTACGGGTCGGCAAGAAAGTGGCAGTCAGCTTGAGGCCTTCGGCTGCTTCGCCGGCAAGCTCGATCAGCTTGTCGTTATAGGCAGCTGAGGTGGAGTAAACCGGAATGTCCGCATTGAGCTGGGCAACCTGTTTGAGGAACTGGGCACCATCTTCATAGAAGAAGCCGGTGTAAACAGCCTCAGGCTTCTGCTCTTCGATCTTGGTGATAATAGAGCGGAAGTCAGCCAGACCACGGTTGAAGAATTCGGTGTAGACGACTTCGCCACCCAGTTCCTTGAAGGGATCAACGAAGCCCTTGACCACAGACTGACCCCAGTCGGTCTGTTCAGCAATCACGGCCACCTTGGTGATACCCTGATCAATCATCCACTGGGCGTTGACGGCGCCTTCCTGATTCTGGGTGGTGATGTTGCGGAACTGCCATTTGGAGATTTTTGCAAAATCCGGATGGGAGGCTGTCTGGGAAAGCTGAACCATGCCGGAGCGCTTGTAGACCTGTGCAGCAGCCATGGAAACGGTTGAGGTGAAGTCGCCCAGTACGCCGACGATTTCGTCGTCATCGACAAATTTACGGGCGATGGTTACGCCTTCCTTGGCATCAGAGCGGGAGTCTTCATAAATGATTTCAACCGGCACATCGATCTGGCCGGAGGCGTTGAATTTGGCAAGCGCGATTTCTGCTGCGTCCTTGAAGTTCTGGCCATACTGTGCGGTGTTGCCGGTAAGGGGCAACTGGTAGCCGATCTTGATGCTGTCGGCAGCCTGGGAAGCGGCTGGAAGCATAACCGAAGCGACAGTGAGTGCCAAAAGCGTTCTGCGAGAAAATTTCATAGCTAATGTTCCCCAATGGGTTGGTAATCGGTGTACTAAGCGCCTGACTTTCATCAGGCAAAGGGAGGTGAAGCCCGTTTTAACGGGTCTGTTTTATGTCCGGTATTCCGGATCATGCATTTCGACGTCCGATTTGCCGGATCTGTCTGTATTATAAAAAGATCTTCTTCAAACTGCTTCTGCTTCAGAACCTGGTTTCACAACCAGACGGCAGCAGCCGGTGTCGCCAATCTTCCAGGTCTCGCCTTCAAAGGTGAAGCCGGCCTTGGAGAACATGCCTGCATCAATGGCACCAGCGGCCTTGCACAGCAGCTCGAGCGCTTCGCCCTTGCGACCGGCAGCAACCCAGTTGTCTTTCAACGGGCATTTATGGAATTTGATTTCCATGCCTTCATGGTCGCATTTGCGCAGTTCTGGGCCAAACAGATGGTCACGGCACGGAATGCCCTGCAGGAACTGCTCAGTGAGGCCTTCGATATTGGCCGGGCCATGGGCTTGCAACTTTTCACCCATTTCTTCTCCGAGACGATAGGTGGCATCGCTCATCAGTTCGACAGCTTTGTCGTTGCCAAAATTTTCAACCAGAACATCAAACATGAACATGTAGAATTTGGCACGCATGGCATAGGCGCCGGAAAGCTGCTCAAGTGTGATCTCGGGGGTTGTGGTCTCTTCTGACATTGGTCTCTCCAATTGTGGTCTTGTGGTTGACACCTTATGGCCTGACGTTGACGGCCATTCACATGGCCCTCTAGCGGTCCGCCAAAGGCGAAACAAGCATATATCAGGCGGGAGCTAAGGCTCGACCGTCTCTTCTTTTAGCAACAACGCTTTAAAATCAAAGCGGTTGTCCGCGCAAATGACGGAGGCTTGCGCCTCTGTTTTGATTTTTACTAAGAACAGTTTGCAAGAGCAAATTGCAACAGCGTTCTATGAATATTTTCATGCTACGCCCGCCCATACGGACGAAAATGCCTTAAAATTAGACTTGCTCAAATTTTACGCACACAAGTTTGTGAAGCGCAAATGAAATATTGTTTTCCATACAACTAAAGTAATTTTACCAAGGGCTTCGCTCAATCAAATCGCAGTCGAAACAAAGAAGGCATGTATTTCTGATAGATGCGGAAAGTCCCGGACAACCAAACGTTCGGACGGAAAGCTCCGCTCTGGCCACTGGCCATCCAAACAACAAAAACCCCTCCCATAAGCGGGGCGGCTTACGGGAAGGGTTCACTTTAAAGGAACGCGCCTTTGCGATGGAGAGGGCGAGTGAAAACGCCAGATCTGGAAATCGCGTTCCAAATCGAAAGACGACAAAGACCGCTTATTCGAATCCGAGCTTTGCACTCACATCACTGGCGACCTGTTTGATGGTCTTTTCCGCGTCCGCCCCGTCGATCACATCCACAAGGCCTGCGGCGATCATATCTGTCACGGCCACACCTTCAGACCCCGGATAGGAATACCAGGGACCCGCAAAGGCAGACACCTGAGCGTGCGCCCGTTTGGCATTCTGGTTCTTTGCATAGAAGTCGCCAAGATAGGTGTCGTCCTGCAGAACGATGGCATTGGTGGGTGCATAGCCGGTATTTTCAACGATGATCTTGGCCGCATCCGGACCCGTTACATAGCGCATATATTTCCAGGCTGCCTGCTGGCGTTTTTCATCATCGGTCAGCATGACAACTGCAGAGCCACCGGTCGGGAAGTAGATGGAGCTTTTGTCCTTGGCCGCCGTAATGAAAGGCAGAAGCGTAACATCAAAGCGATCACCGGCCCCTTCAACCATGCGCGTAAGGTAAGAGGAGCTATCGATATAGATGCCCAGCGTGCCAGCAACGAAAGCCTGACGGGCATCATTGCCGGAATAGCTTTTCATGCCGGCTTCCTTGGCGAGACGACCATAGAATTCAGCAGCCTTGACGCCTGCTTCGCTGTCGAAGGTGATTTTGGTTTCGTCTTCATTCATCGGGCGTCCACCATAGGAGCCCAGCACCGACTGAAAACGCCAGTCATGCGCAGCAATCCAAGCACCGTCAATCGTGTCGCCCAGAGCATTGATCTTGCCAGCCAGATCGATCAGGCCGTCAAAATCCTGCGGGAATGCATCCAGAGACACACCGGCCTTTTCGACCAGATCGGGATTCACATACATGACCAGCGTGGAGGCAGAGGCCGCCAGAGCCCACTGCTTGCCTTTATATTGCCCCAGAGAACGCAGAGCGCGGGTGTAGCCATCTTTCTCAAAAGCAGCTTCATCACCAATCAACCCATCAAATGGCTGGGCCAGTTCACGGGATTCCAGAATACGCCAGCGATTAAGGCCCACAAAGGCCACGTCCGGCAGGTTACCAGCAACGGATTCGCGCAGCAGACGCTGGACGCCATCGGCATAGGTTTCTGCCGGGCTGTCATACTGGATCTTGATGTCCGGATTCTTTGCCATGAAACCATCGGCCAGCTTCTGCTGAACTTCGGTCCACAATGTCGGGTTGGCATAATGCACACGCAGGGTGATGTCTTCAGCTTTTGCCGCAGCCGTGGCAAACAGGCCAGCAGCAAGAGAGGCAATGAGTAGTTTTTTCATAGTGACGTTTCCTATCCAAGATACGCAATAATTTTTCGGGTTGAGGGAAAAAGCTGGTTGCCCTCAAGTCATGCTTGTCTGGCGTTTGTTTGCCTTTACGCCGTTTTTCTTTCTTGTTCGGCTCCTTCGCACGCCAAGAACCGGCCCACAAAGAAAGCAAGGGTGCAGAGCCCGCCGCCCTATCCTTTAAGGCCGGTCATGGTGAGCCCCTGAATGAAGGCGCGCTGAGCCATAAGGAAGACGAGCACCAGCGGCGCGGTGACAATGGCAGTGGCCGCCATCAGCGGCCCGAAGCTTGAGCCCGCTTCCACATCACGGAAAAACAGAATGCCGCGCGGCGGCGTCGCCAATTCCGGACTGGATACAGCGATAAGCGGCCAAAAGAGATCATTCCAATGGGCGACCACTGAGAAGACAGCAAAAGCCGTGGCCGCAGGCCATGCGAGCGGAAAGGCAATGCGCCAGACGATGGACATTTCGCTCAAGCCATCCACCCGTGCGGCGTCGATGAGATCCTTGGGGATGGTGGCAAAGAACTGCCGGAACAGGAAAATGCCAAACACCGAGGCGATAAAAGGCAGAATCAGGGCTGCATAGCTATCCAGCAGGCGCAATTGTGACAGGCCCAGAAACAGGGGAATGGCTGTTACATGATAGGGCACCAGCAATCCGGCCAACACCATCCCCATGACAATCGCCTTGCCGCGAAAGTCCCGCTGGGTGAGCGCATAGGCGCACGGCACGGCAATCAGAATTTGCAGGATGAGAATGCCGCAGCAGACGATGATGCCATTGATGAGAAAGCGCCAGAGGGGCATCTTGGTAAAGGCCACCACATAGTTGTTCCATTCAAAATGGCTGGGCAGCAGCTGGATGCTGTCCTGAAAAATTTCGTCGGCTGGCTTTAGGGAAAGGGAGATCATCCAGAAGAAAGGCAACAGGATGATGGCTGCCCCCAGGAGCAAAAGACCAAGGCTTACGGCGCGGGAAAGGTATCGGGCAGCGATCATCGGTAATGCACCTTCTTTTCAACGATCCTTACCTGAGTCAGAGTCAGGATGAGCACGGCCACAAAGAAGACCACTGTGATGGCGCTGGAATAGCCCGCCTTGAAATAGACAAAACCCTCACGATACATCGCATAGACCAGCGTGTCGGAGGCATAGGCCGGTCCGCCCTGCGTGAGCGTTGCGACGGTTTCAAAGACGCGGAAGGAACGGGTCGCCGTTACCACCAGAACGAACAGGGTGGTGGGGCCCAACATGGGCCATGTGACGGTCCAGAAACGATCCCACCAATTGTTGGCACCGTCGATTTCTGCGGCGTCATAAAGCTGGGAGGGAATGGCCGTGAGCCCGGCCAGAAACAGCACCATATTATAGCCGATGGTCTCCCATATGCCGATGGCGGCCAACGTATAGAGCACCAGCCCGCGATCGGAGAGCCATGACTGGCCCGGAATGCCCACCAGCCCGATCAACTGATTGATCAAGCCGAGGCTGGGGTGAAGCAACATCTGGAACACCGTCGCCATGGCGACCAATGTCGCGGCGACAGGCATGAAATAAGCCGTGCGCAACATGGTCGCCAGCCTCGGGCTCCAGGTTGAAACCGACTGCACCCCAAGGGCAACAACCAGCGAGAAAATCATGGACAGCGGCATCACGACCGCAACATAGAGAAGCGTATTGGTGACCGCACGACGGCCCGTCCGGTCGGTAAAGAGGGTCACGTAATTATCAAGCCCAACCCAGTGAAAGGAACGGGCGCCAAACTGGTAATCGGTGAAAGAGAAGACCGCCACGAGAAGCGAGGGAATGAAAATGAGTACCAGCATGGCAAGGGTCGCGGGCCCTGCCAGCGACAGGGTTGTCGCGGCTTCCTTGAGGTGCGGCGCGGAGAGCTGACGGGGGGACAAAGCCATCATACGGCCTCCCCTCTTTGTCTGACCTCAAGGGGCAGCCGCTCACCACTTTCAGCCTTGAACAGATGGATCTTCTGCGGTGCGATGGATAACTGCACAACATTGCCCACCGCAGGCACAAGCGGCCCCTCCTCATCAGCAACCCGCAAGCAAATGCCTTCGGACAGCTCCACATCAAGCAATGTGTGGCCGCCCAGATAATCTACCCGCGTCACCCGGCCCTGAAGAGGGCCGTTTTCGACGAGCGCGATATTCTCTGGCCTCAAGCCAAGAATGATGTCTCCATCCCAAGCTTCAGATAGAACAAAGGCCCCAAAGGGGGACTGAAGTGCTGTGCCTACCGGTTTGACTGTCAGCAGATTGATCGGATGCTCACCGACGAAGGCCGCGACCTTGGTGTTCGCGGGTCTCGAATAGAGAATGCGCGGCGGTGCGACCTGCAAAATATGTCCTTCCATCATCACCGCTACCTGATCGGACAGGCTCATAGCCTCCGTCTGGTCGTGGGTGACATAAATGAAGGTCTTACCGGTCTGCTTATGCAACAGGCTGATTTCTTCGCGCATCTGGCCGCGCAGCTTGGTATCAAGATTGGAGAGAGGCTCATCAAAGAGAAAGGCCTTCGGGTCTCGCACCAAGGCACGCCCGACAGCAACACGCTGCTTCTGCCCACCGGAAAGCTCTGAAGGCTTGCGTTCAAGCAACTCGGTGAGGCCAAGCATGGCCGCAATCCGCTCCACTTCACGCCCGTTGGCTGCCCGTTTGCGTCGCGCAGAAGGCAACAGGGCCGTCACGAGCGGGAGCCGTTCCAGGCGGCTCATGGACCGCATCGCCAGCGGCAACCCGATATTGGCCCGCACCGTCATATGAGGATAAAGCGCATAGGACTGAAACACCATCGCGATATTGCGGAGGGTCGCGCTTTTCTCCCGCACATCTTCGCCATCAAACAACAGCGTACCAGCGGAAGGTTGATCAAGACCGGCCAGAATGCGCAACAAGGTGGATTTGCCGCATCCGGATGGCCCCAAAAGGGAGGTAAAACTCCCTTCCGGAATTTCCAGATTGATGGCATCCAGAACCGGCTTGTCATCAAATATGCGCGTCAGCGACTTGAGCTGGATCACGGTTTATCTCCGATAAATGTAAATTAATTTACAGATATCGGAGATAGATGTAAGTTTTATGACGCATCGCTCTTTGTTGATGCTGGCAGGTGGAGAAGCACGGGAACAAGAGCCTCCAGAACGGCCTCTACACTTTCCTTATGCTGCACCCCGTCAATGTCGGGAGCATGACACAGCCCGAAAACCTGCTTGCCAAACACCAGTCCGAAGGCGGCCTCACTGTGGGTGCCATATTGTCCGCCAACCGCGACCAGCGCCTGTGAGCCTTGCGCGATCAGGGCATTGCGCGCATGGCCAATCCCCGTTGCAAGCGGAATGGTTATGTAATCGTTGGCGTCGCGCCAATCGTCACCACGCAAAAAGCCCATGGTCAGCCCGCCTTGCAGAAATGCGCCGCGGCTGGCCGCTTCCATGACGCCACCGCGCCCGCCGCACAGAATTGGCACATTCAGTTCGGCCAGTTTTGCACCCAACAATTCGGCAGCTTTCAACATGTCCGCGTCAGGCTCGTTGGGGCCGATAATGCCAATGGGAATCTTTCTCGTATTCTTCTGCGCATAGACGTGTCGCACAGCTTCAAGCCCATCGATGGTCTGCCGAGCCCCCTTAGAGCCTGATACCCCTTGCGCGTCCGAAGGCATCCAACGCCAGTGCCAACTATCAAGCCAGGTTTCGTCAGACTGCCATATTGTGCCCTGATCATCGATTTGCAAATTGATCATTCCGCTTGCCTTTCCCGCAATAGGTTGTGTAGGTTATCTTACACAATAATTAATTTGGAAGATAATTTACAATTTCTTTGATGTCAGAATGACGACAGTTTGAAAATTCGGGGCGAAAGCCATGGACACCCTTTCAAAAAGACAGCAGGACATTCTCACCCTTGTGGGAGAAAGCGGCTTTGTCACCATTGAAGCGCTCGCCGACAGCTTCGGCGTTTCGGCCCAGACAATTCGCCGCGAGATCATCGCCATGGACAATGCCGGTCTGTTACAGCGCTTCCATGGGGGGGCTGGCCGGGCAGAAGGCACCAGCACCTTGCGGCTGGGTCACAATTACAAGGCCCATCAGAATCGCGAGGAAAAAGACCTGATCGCGCAGAAAGTTGCAGATCTCGTTGCACCGGGGTCATCACTCTATATTGATGTGGGCACAACCATGGAGGCCGCAGCCATACGGCTCAACAAGCTTGCGTCCCTGACCATTCTCACCAACAGCATGCGGGTTGCTGCCAATTTCGATCATACACGGCATGCGGTGCATGTGCTTGGCGGGGTCGTGGCTGGTCAGGATGGCTCTCTTGTAGGGGAACAGGCGGTTCTAAATTTGCGCGATGTGCGGCTTGATTACGCCCTGATTGGCTGCTCAGGTATTGAGACAAGTGGCAGTGTCATGGATTTCGATCAGCGCAAGATCGCCATCAAGCAGGCGGCTCTCGGGGTGGCAAGGCACAGCTATCTGCTGGCCACGGCAGGCAAGTTCGAGCGTAGCGCCTTCGCTCGCATTTGCCACAGGGACGATGTCGAAGCCGTCATCAGCTCCGACTGAACTCACCCCCCTCACAACCCGCCGAGATCTTCCTTGATGCTATCGACGATTTCGGCCCGCTGCTGCGCTGTCTTTCCGGCATGGGCTGCATAGGTCAGAGCCAGAAGGCGGATCGCGCTGCTGACAGCGGTATGCGACGCGCCAAGAGCAAAGCTTGATACATGGCAGGGCAACACCACCTTGGAAACCCGCTGCATTTCAAACAGGGATGTCCGGTCCGTGATGGTGACAACATTTAGCCTGCTGGTCTTGGCATAGTTCAAGATCGATTTGAGCAGCGTCGACCGTGGTGGCAGGGTGATCAACAACAACACGTCCTTGGGGCCAGTCATGGCCAGATCTTCAGCCCATGACCCCTGATTGATGCCCAGAATCATGACGCCGTGCCGCAAGCGGGAGAAGATCAGGCGCGCATAGCGAGCAATGCCTTCCTCTGTACCCAACCCGAGCACCCAAATGCGCGGAGCGTTGTCGATCAGTTCGGCCGCTTCGCGCACCTTGTCAGAACGCAATTCTTCAAAAGTGCGTGTCAGATTCTTCAATTCAAGCTCCAGATGGGCGCCAATGGCACGACCCATGGCCACTTGTTCAGAATTGGTTACAGACAATTCGTAAGGCTCGGACTGGTTCCGCTCTTCACGGGCTTGCAATTTAACTTCGTTGAAATCGGCATAGCCCAGATGCTGGAAGAAACGCGCAGCGGTGGCCTTGGAAACCCCTGCCATTTCAGCAATTTCGGTCGCCGAGTGCGTGAGGATGTCATCTTGCCGATCCAGGATGAGGCTCGCGAGCTTTTTCTCTCCGGCAGTCAGCCTTGAGTATCTTTCCTGAATTCTCAGCACGAGGCGTGATGCCATGAAACCCTCCGATTCTTGTTCGTCTCATAAAAAAAGATTAGCAGCCCTCTTGCAATAATGAAACAACAGTTTCATGATTATGAAACCGAGAAACAAGGAGGCAGAATGAGTCAATCCCGTCTCATACGCAAAGGCATATGGCAGCGACTGAAAGATGTCGCACGGGCTGACGCGCGCTTTCATCTCGATTTTTCCGAAGTGATCCCCGATTTCGACGGCTCTGAGCAGGCAACCGAACGGGTTCTGCAAAATGACGCCTTCAAGGCCTGTCGCTTCGCATTCGTGACACCTGACAATTCCCTTACGCTTTTGCGCCAACGCATGATCGAAGCGGGCATACCGCTGGTCATGTCCACTTTCAATATCCGGCGTGGATTTCTCTATCTCGCGCCGGGCGTCGTGCCCAAGGGAGCCGAGCTTTATGCTTCATGGCTTGAGGGCATGGAGCATTTCGCCACCCCCATTTCGCTGGAAGGCATTGCGCAAAAGGGGAGTTTCGATTTTGCCGCCACCGGCGCATCTGCTGTTTCTTCCAAAGGCATCCGCTTTGGCAAGGGGCACGCCTATTTCGATCTGGAATGGGGCATGTTCACAGATCTCGGCCTGATGGAAGAAACAACGCCTGTCGCTTCCATCGTGCATGATGTGCAAGTGACAGACGAAACCGTCATCGCCAGCGATCTCGACATCGCCATCGATATGATCGCCACACCGGAGAAGCTGATCCGGGTTGAGAGAAACGAGCGCCGGCCGCGCGGCATCCGCTGGGATCTCTTGAGCAAAGAGCAAATAATGGACATTCCGCCTCTGGCCGAGTTGGCTCGGATCAGGGGTGTTTTTTAAAAAGACCGCTATCCTTCCCGAGACAAATGGAGACACTGATCATGAGACTTGCTCTGGACAGACGCCGATTTCTTTCCCTGATGGCCGCAGGCGCAGCCCTGCCAACCATGGGCCGCTTTGCCAGCGCTGCAAGCCCTTTCGCCTTTCAGGCTTCCTGGATCAACGATGCCGAATTCACCGGCTATTTCGTTGCCATGGACAAAGGCTATTATGCTGAGGAAGGCCTGGACCTTTCCTATGCTTCCGGCGGACCGGATGTCATCCCTGAAAGCACCATCATCGCAGGCAAGGCTGATCTGACGCTGACGACGCCGGACACCACCATCAAGGCGATTGCCGAGCAGGGCGCACCGTTCAAGATCATCGGTACCCAGTATCAAAAGAACCCGATCGGTATCGTGTCGCTTGCGTCCAACCCGATCAAGAGCCCTGAAGATCTCATCGGCAAAACCCTTGCCGTGCCGCCGGTCAACGTGATTTCCGTTGAAGCCATGCTGAAAATTTCCGGTGTGGATCGCTCCAAGATCAACATCGTGCCTTATGCCTATGATCCAACACCGCTGATCAAGGGCGAAATCGACGCGTCTCTCGATTTCACCACCAACGTGCCTTTCACCATCAAGCAGGCCGGTGCTGATGCGACCTCCTTCCTGCTCTATGATTTCGGCTTCACCATCTTTAACGACACGGTCGTGGTCACCGAAGAAACCCTCAAGAGCAAGCGCAAGGAACTGGTTTCCTTCCTGCGTGCCTCTCGCAAAGGCTGGGAAGAAAATCTCAAGGACACCACTGTCTATCCACCGAAATTTGCGGACAGCTGGTTCAAGGGCACGGGCCGTTCCATCGAGAATGAACTCTTCTTCAACGAAGCTCAGAAGTCTCTGATCGAAGCGGAAGGCGGCATCTTCTCCATGAGCGAAGAAGCCATCGAAGCCAACATCAAGGCGCTGGCAGAAGTGGGCATCGCGGCCAAACGCGAGTATTTCGATACCTCTCTGCTGGAAGAAATCTAATGAATGCCGAGCACGGTATAACAATCAATCAGGTGTCGCGGTCCTTTACGGGCCGCGGCACACTCGTTCAGGCGCTGAGCGATGTGTCCCTTGACTGTCCGGAAGGCTCCTTTACGGCGCTGATCGGGCCGTCGGGCTGTGGCAAGTCTACCTTGTTGCGGCTGGCTCTGGGGCTTGACGCACCTGATTCTGGCCAAGTGCTTATTTCCGGCATGACACCGCAGGCCGCTGCCAAGAGCGGCAAGACCGGCGTCGCCTTTCAGGATGCCGCGCTGATGCCCTGGCGCACCGTGGAAGACAATATCCTGTTGCCTCTGGACGTCCTCGGGCGCAAACGGAGCGCTTATCACGACGAAGTGGCCAAGCTGGTCAAGCTGGTCGGGCTAGATGGCTTTGAAAAGGCCCTGCCTGGTGAATTGTCTGGAGGCATGCGCCAGCGCGCAGCGATTGCCCGCGCCCTCGTCACCCGCCCCGAAATCCTGTTTCTTGATGAGCCCTTTGGGGCTCTTGACCAGATCCTGCGCCGACAGATGAATGTAGAGCTGCAACGCATCTGGATGGAAAGCAACGCCACCACCCTGTTGGTAACCCACGGCATTGATGAAGCCATTTTCCTTGCAGACCGCGTGGTTGTCATGCAGAGCAAACCCGGTCGGATCAGCCGCATTATCGATGTGCCGTTTGATCGTCCGCGTACGCCGGATCTATTTGCACATCCAACCTTCCACGCCTTGGAAAAGGAAATCGCGGAGGCACTGGATGGCCACTAAGACGCCCGCCGCCAAGACCGAAAGTGTTCTCTCTTTGCGGCAGAAGCTGGCCCGCTATTCGACCGTGCGCAACTGGCTGTTGCTGCTTGTCTTCTGGGAGATCATCGGACAATTGCGGCTGGTTGCTGATGGAGCATTGCCAGCACCGTCTGCAATTCTGGCCCGCATGTGGGTTGATTGGGCCGACTATCCGCCACATATCTGGGCCACTCTGGAAGGTGCAGGAGCAGGTTTCCTCATCGGCAACGCTGTGGCAATAGCGGCGGGTGTGCTGTTTGCCACCTTCCCCCTTACACAGCGGCTGGCACGCGGGGTTAATGTGGCGCTGTTTGCGCTGCCCCCTATTGCCGTTTCACCGATCCTCGTCATTACCTTTTCTGACATGACACCGCGTATCATTCTGGCGGCGATCGGCTGTTATTTCGTAACCATGAGCGCCACTGTTACCGGCATCCAGCAGACAGACCGACGTATTGTCGATGTCGTGCATGCTTATGGTGGGCGGCAATGGAAAACCCTTATCTATGCCCAGATGCGCAGCGCCATTCCAGCCATTCTATCCGGGCTCAGAGTCGCAGCCCCGAATGCGGTTCTGGGATCTATTCTTGCAGAATTCGGCGGAGGTGGTCGGTTTGGACTTGGAGTCTATCTGATCGGATCACTCGGCCGGGGCGAGCCCGATCGACTGTGGGGTATCGGTCTTTCGGCAACAGTGATTGCCGGGCTCGCCTACCTTCTTTTCTCTCTCATCGCCACGCGCCTGACTGGCACCTCGAAGGCTGTTACCGTGCCTGCAAGCCCTCCGGCGCCCAAAGCGGAGAAGAGTATGGTACTCACGTTAGCGCTCGGCACCGTTTCTTTTGCCCTGCCGTTCCTTTTATGGTGGCTTATGCTCGCCATCATGGGCACCCCCGCCATGATCGCCAAGACACCGGTTGGTCTGTTTGACTATCTCTTCATGATGCCCAGCAGTCTTGTTAGTCTTGGCAAGCTGGCTACAGCGCTCGGCCAGACGCTGCCCATGACCATGGTCGGCATGGCGGTTGGCCTGTCCTTCGCCTTTGCGCTGGCGCTCTGCTCAGTGCTTTATACGGCCATCATCCGCGGCTTCATGCCCGTTGCGCTTGTCACCCAGACCATGCCTTTGGTCGCACTGACACCATTGCTGGTCCTCATTCTGGGGCGCGGCCCTTCGCTAATCCTCTGGATCACCGTGTCAGTGACCTTCTTTCCGGCCTTTGTTACCATGGCACAAGGTCTGTCCATGGTGTCGCGGGCTGCTATTGAGGTGCCCAAGGCATATGGCGCCGGACCGTTCAGACAACTCTGGCTGGTTTCGATTCCTGCCTCCCTGCCCTATCTCTTCGCTGCAACGAGACTGGCCGTTCCCCGCGCTCTTTTGGGCGTAATGATTGCCGAATGGCTCGCCACCGGCAAAGGCCTTGGCAATCTGCTCAACCAATCCCGCGGATATCTGGACTATGGCATGATCTGGTCGGTTTCCGTGGTTTCAGTTCTCATATCCGTTCTTTTCTATCAAATCGTAGTCGCCATAGAACAGCGCGTACTTTCAAAGCGCGGCATGGCACCTGCCCAATAAGACATCACGGAGCTTCAACATGGTGGATATTGTTGATCACAAAATCAAAGTCCGCGAACGCGTTTGGCGCGAATTGCGCAAAGTTGCCGTCCCCGATAGCCGATTTCATTTCGATTTTGGTGAGTTCATCGCCGATTTTGAGGGTGGTGAAGAGGCTGTACAGCGGCTCGTGGACCATGAATTCTATCAGAATTCGAATTACATCTTCATCACGCCGGACAATTGCCTCGATCGCCTGCGCCTAAAAGCGCTCGAAGATGGCAAGAAAGTTCTGATGACGACCTATTCGATCAAGCGCGGCTTCTGGCTGCTGGATCCAGCAAAAATCGCAACCGAGCTCTATCTCTATGCTTCTACACTTGATGGCATGGAGCGGGTTGGACAGCCAGTAAGCCTCAAGGATCTCGCAGACATGCCGAAGGTGGACTATATGGTCACCGGCACAGGCGCCATCAACACCAAGGGCATCCGCTTTGGCAAGGGGCATGGCTTCTTTGATAGCGAATGGGGTATGCTTTACCAGATCGGGCGGATCTCGACCGATACCCCCTCGGCTGCAGTCGTCCATGATTGCCAATTGCTTGAAGAAGAGCTGACACCGGATGTCTATGACACCGTCGCTGATGCCATTTTCACCCCAACGCGCACAATTACGGTAGACGGACCGCACAAACCGACTTGCGGTATTCTTTGGGATCGTCTTGATCCAGTCATGTATGAAACCATCCCACCGTTGCAAGAGCTTAAGGCCATGGGCTTCTGATGCCCGACTTCATTTTCAATTCAACTTCGTGAAGAGTCCCCGCAGAACTCTTGACACCAAAGGAAAGCCCACAGGATTGTTTCGTGTGGGCTTTTCTCATGCTTGGGGCAACACGGATTCCTGAGCCTATATATATTGTCCATATACGCAAAACCCCCCCGGCTTATGGAGCACGGGGGGTTTTTGAATGTTTGTTATTAGCAGGCCCGGCAGCGACCTACTCTCCCACGTCTTAAGACGGAGTACCATTGGCGCAGAGGATATTAACGGCCGAGTTCGGGATGGGATCGGGTTTGGTGTCCTCGCCATAACCACCGGGCCGGCGAATAACAAACAGAGAAGCTGGTTGAGCTACCGGCGTTTTGCTAGAGCAAAAAGCGCCTATCGCTTAGTTTTAGCACTTTTGCGGAGCAAAAGTAGCCTTGAATGAATATAGACAAATGAGAGTAATCAAGCCTATCGAGCTATTAGTATCAGTAAGCTTCGCACGTTACCGCGCTTCCAC
>NZ_FOVR01000018.1 GCF_900115225.1 Cohaesibacter marisflavi
CGAGAGGTTCTGCTGGGCCTTCAAAAGCATGGCCTCAAGGCACCGAAATTGGCCACGACGGAGCCATGGGATTCTGGGCGGCGCTGGAAGAGATATTTCCATCCACCCGTCAGCAACGCTGTTGGGTCCATAAAACGGCAAACGTGCTCAATTATCTGCCCAAGCGATCCCAGCCCAAGGCCAAGAAAATGCTGCATGATATTTGGCAGGCAGAGACCCGTGAGGATGCCAATCTCTCTTTTGACCTGTTCATCGAAAGCTATGAGGCCAAATACCCCAGGGCAGTTGAATGCTTGATCAAGGATCGCTCAGAACTCCTGACATTCTTCGACTTTCCCGCTCAGCATTGGCAGAGTATCCGCACATCAAATCCGATTGAGAGCGCTTTTGCCACCATCCGCCATCGCACCAAGCGAACAAAGGGAAGCCTGAGCAGAGAAGGTATGCTGCATATGATGTTCAAACTCGGCCAATGCGCCGAGAAAAACTGGCGAAAGCTTCGTGGCTTCGCTCATCTCGCTGACGTCATTGAAGGCGTCGACTTCGTCAACGGCATCAAGCCGTCAAACCAACAAAAGGCCGCTGCTTGAAAAGCTTCAAACACCAGAATTGACAATAGCTCTTTTAGGGGACAAGGTGTCTACAATTCTAGGGGCAATTCAGATAGCCCAGCTCATCCAGGATCAGGAAGTCGAGACGAGAGATCAAATCGGCGGTACGCCCTTGTCGATCAGCCCTTGCTTCATTATCCAGTTTATTGACCAGATCGACGACATTGAAGAAGCGTGCCGCGGGCACCATTGCGAATGCAGACCCGAATCTTTCAAGCTATGATGTACATAGTAAACCCAGAAGGCATCCGATAGTACGGAAGTGAGATTTGGAGAGACTTATCCCATCGCTTCTTTCATTGCATCTTTGAACGCTTCTACAATTCTCCGTTGGGGGGTATTTTCATTTTCGATAAAAACCATATCGAAGCACAGCTTGGTTGAAACCGGACGGGCCGTAACGTGTTCATTGGCCAATGCCCTGTAAACCAAGGAATCGACAATACTGATGCACTTAAGTGCTTTGACCAAACCGATGGCAAAGGATGGGGCAAAGGAAGTCATGATCTTGTTTGGCGTCACATTGGCCCGCTCGAACGCTTGCATGACTGTGTGACCAATAGGGGCATGCGGGCTGAGCAAAACACTTGGATAGATAGCGAAATCTTCAAGATCGACGAACTCTCTACTCGCCAAGGGGTGCGTAGATGGCATAATCGCAACCAGTTTTTCTTCTCGCAGTGTGGTAATGCGCAGTCCTGCTTGTGGCTGAACTGAGCCGGCCAACCCCACATCAATAAACCCCGAGCGGATGGCTCTGATTTGCTCGATGGCCCGACCGCTATCAACTGTAACTTCCGTTCTTGGAACCTTTCGCCGCCAAATTTCAAGCGCCTTCGGTAGAAGTTCAAAGGCCACTGAAGTCGCCGACATGATGCGCAAAGCCTCCCCTTCACCGACACGGATAGCCTCGACATTATTCTCTACTCTTTCTATGCCCTCAATGAGGCCGGTGGTTTCTGAATAAAAGCGCTGAGCTTCCCATGTAGGTTCCGTTCGTCCCTTCTCCCTTGCAAACAGTGCAAAGCCCAACTCGTCTTCAAGCACAGCGATATGTCGGCTCACCGTCGGCTGAGATAGTCCAAGTCTTCGGGCGGCCTGACGGATGCTTCCAACCTCATAAATGACGCGAAAGATCTTGATGCGTTGATAGTTTAGAGAGCGTTTCACTGAAGGCACATCCCGATTTTGAGAGAGACATAATTTGGTCAAACATTGTGCAAAGTTGTATTTGCTCAAAAATTATTCAAATCCACTGACATCGAAAGCGAAAAAAGGCTTACCATTACAATTTACTATATAGCAAATTGCTATCACATGCAGCAAATTTTAAGTTTGACTTCACATTCCGCTTGCTTCTTTAGATGGTGTAAAGGAGACAAGCAGCATGCCAATCATTCCTCTGTTGTTTTTATTCGCCGCCATCATGTCAGGCGCGGGCATTGCCTATTTCGTGGGAAGTGCATCGGTCATTGCTTTCGTAACGGAAGATCACGCGCGCTTTCTCGCCGCGTTGCCACAGCGTGTGATGGGGCAGCTCAATGTCTTCGCTTTTCTAGCGATGCCACTGTTCATTCTGACAGGTGAATTGATGAACAGAGGTGGCGTAACCGAAGCCCTGATCAAATTTTCAATGTCGATTATGGGGCGCTTCAAGGGCGGTCTAGGACATGTAAATATCATGACATCCGTGTTCTTTGCTGGAGTCTCTGGTTCTGCGACGGCAGATGCCGCAGCTTTAGGCAATACTCTGGTCCCGGAAATGGAAAAGCAGGGGTATGATAAGGATTATGCCGCCGCAGTCACTGCGGCCTCATCAATCATTGGCCCGATCATTCCTCCATCTGTGATTCTCATTTTTTATGGCGCACTGATGAATACTTCGGTTGTTGCTCTGTTTGCAGGCGGCATCGTTCCGGGGTTGCTGCTTGCTGCCGTTCTTATGGTCATCAACGCTATTCTCGCCCATCGTTACGACCATCCGGGTGGACGAGGAGCTGAAATTCCGCGCTTCTTTCCTGCGCTGTTAGACGCACTTCCCGCACTGTCTTTGCCGGTAATTATCATGAGTGGGATTCTGATGGGTTTTATGACGCCGGCAGAAGCTGCCGGTCTGGCATCAGTAACGGCCATTCTCGTTGGCTGGTATTATGGTCGCCTAAAACCCCATGATATTCTCATCGCTCTTGAACGTACCGCAGTGCTGACCGGTGCTGTCTTCATTATTCTGGTTGCTATCGCCACCTTTGGGTATCTCATGTCCATTGAACAACTGCCTCAGGCGTTGGTCGCTCTCATCAAGGAGATGGACCTCAGCAAGACCCAATATCTGCTCATGCTCAACGTGATCTTTCTTTTTGCCGGTATGTTGATGGATGTGAAGGCTGCGCTCGCTCTTTTGGGCCCCTTGCTCATTCCACCAGCGATTCTGCTCGGTGTTGATCCTACCCACATGGGCATCCTGATCGGCTTCAATCTCACCGTTGGCCTGTTGACGCCTCCATTGGGCGGCGTGCTGCTTATTCTCGCAACGGTTCTGAAGATGGACTATTGGCGTCTTGTACGAGGCGTCTTCCCATTCCTGGTCGCAGAACTGATTTTGCTTGGAGCACTGATCTTTATACCAGAGCTGACCCTCGCGCTCCCGCGTTACCTTGGGTTGCTGACCTAATTTCCCAGAAAAATCCAAACAAAAAACCTGTCCAGACTAAGGAACCAATCCATGAAATTCAAAACACTTTTGGCCTCTGTTGCCCTGTCAGTCTTCCTTGCCGGTCCATCACTTGCTATGGATCCGATCAATATAGCTTTTGCAGGCCCTGAAGACGCCAGCGTCGACGGCGAATATGTCTTTGCCAAGACTTTCAAGGATACGATCGCAGAACACGGCGTGGACGTAACAATCCATCCAAACGGAACTCTTGGTAAGGAAGACGAGCGCCTCGACCAGACAAGCCAGGGCCTCATTGAAATCGATCTGGGTAGCCCGGCAGTGCTGTTCAAGATGTCAAAGAGCGCCCCTTCGCTTTATCTGCCTTTCCTATTCCAGAGTGAAAAGCAATGGGATGATGTCATTGCAAAATCGAGCATTCTTGAATCAATCAATGAAGATGCTGCCAAATATGGCGTTCGCGTCCCGGGCTTCAATATGCGCGGCGGTCTTGTTGGCATCTTCACGACTGACATTCCGGCCACCAAGATGTCTGACCTGAAAGGCGTGCGTCTGCGTGCCCAGAACGGCGATCAGATCAAGTTTTTTGAAAGCTGGGGAGCCAAAGGCACAATTGTGAGCTTTGCAGAAGTGCCAAACGCCCTTCAGACCGGAGTAGCACAAGGTTATTTCAACCCACCCTCTTCCGCGATCAAGGCGCGTCATACGGACATGCTAAAGCAGTTCACTCCGCTTGATGCTATGCCGGTCGCTCGTGTAATCCTGATGTCAAAAGATTGGTATGATGCATTGACCGACGAAGAGCGCGGCTGGGTAGATGAGGCGTATGATAAAGCCCTTGCTGCCAACCGCGCATGGTCGGCCGAATATGGAGCCGCTGCAATCAATCAGCTGGCGGATCTTGGCGTAAGCGTCAATCCGTTGGAACCAGGCGAACGCGAGAAGTTCGTGAAGGCCGCAACAGCGATCTGGACAGAAGTTGGTGACAAAGACGTCATCGAAAAGATCCAGACAGCCCTCAAATAAAATATGATGAACAGGCAGCCTAACTCGGAAAGGGTAAAACCATGCTAGTGTCACTCTCTAAAAGATTGAATGGCATCAGTCTGCGTATAAACCGCATAACGATGGCCTTCGCTTGCCTGTTCCTTGTCCTCATGGTTGCAATGATCTGCTTGCAGGTCATTGCACGCTATGGCTTTGCCTCTCCGCCAGCATGGACGGAAGAAATGGCACGCTATGCAATGGTGTGGGTGGGACTGCTTGGTGCCAGTGCTTCGTTTCATGAGAATTTTGACCCGTCTTTGTCCAAAATTCCCGAGACATTTCCTCGCTGGCTACGGCTTGCAACTGCACTTGTCCGTGCAATCGCGGTTCTTGTCTTTCTGACACCCATTCTCTGGTACTGCTTTTTCGGACCCGGAGCCAATTTCACGCGTGGCTTTCTTTCGCGTAACACAACGATGGTGGCAGAAACTATTCCGATGCCTTTGATTTTCGTGGCTATCAGTGTGCCCATCTTCATAGTGGTCACCCTGTTTCACGGCTTGGCACGCACCTTCTCCACGCTCGCAGAGCTTCCAATACGAACTGATCTGAATGACAAAAGCACTCCCCATGAAACAGATTGAAGCAACGACTCTTGCTGCCGACAAAGATTTCCTTTCTCGCATTACGTCCATTCGTCAACAGATTCACAGCCACCCTGAAACTGCCTTCGAGGAAGTCAAAACTTCCGATCTGGTCGCTGAATTTCTTGAGAATCTCGGCCTTCAGATTCATCGCGGTCTTGCCAAAACTGGTGTTGTAGGCACCCTTAAGGGGCGTCTTGCTGGTGAACGGACGATCGGCTTGCGCGCTGATATGGACGCGTTGTTTATCACTGAAGAAACCGACAAAAGCTACAGCTCAAACGTTCCTGGCAAGATGCATGCGTGCGGACATGATGGTCACACGGCAATGCTTCTGGGAGCAGCCGAGAAGCTTGCGCAAAATCCGGATTTCGCAGGAACTGTGCATTTCATCTTCCAGCCCGGAGAAGAAGGCGTCGGCGGCGGTCGCGTGATGATCGAGGAAGGCCTGTTCGACCTGTTCCCATGTGATGCAGTCTACGGGATGCACAATATGCCCAAGACCAAGTCTGGTGAATTTTTCATCCGCTCTGGTCCGATGATGTCAGCCGGTGACACTTGGGAATTGCATTTGCGCGGCACGGGTGGACATGGTGCCATGCCACACAAAGGTACCGATCCGACCATGGCACTGGGAACCTTTTTGACTTCTCTCTCGACAATTGCAGCCCGAAATGTCGAAAGCTTTGATTCTGCTGTCATCAGTGTCGGACACATCAGTGCAGGCGATGCCATGAGTCCGAACATTATTCCCGCCGATGTATTTGTTCGCGGAACGGCTCGTACCTTCAAACCTGAAACCCGCGATCTGGTTGAGTTGCGCATTGGCGAATTGGCGCAGAGTGCGGCTCAAATGCATAATTGCGCTGCGGACTATAATTTCATCCGTCGTTATCCCTCTCTGGTCAATCACAAGGCGGAAACGATCAAGGCGGTTGCAGCTGCCACGGCCTCTGTGGGAGCTGACAGCGTAAACCCCGAGGCCGAGCGCGTAGGAGCGAGCGAGGATTTCGCCTTCATGCTTGAGAAATGCGCAGGCGCTTATATTTGTCTGGGCAACGGCGAAGAATCCGCCTTTGTTCATACGCCCAAATTCGATTTCAATGATGAAATCATTCCGTTTGGTGTTTCCTATTGGCTGAACCTCGTGCAAGTGGAGTTGGGCTGAGATGTCAACGGATCAAAGTGAATTGAATGGGATCGTTGCCCTCTCTGTTTGGGCTGCAGGGATTGAGGCAATCGACGACTCCGCTCTTATGGAACGGGCGTCTGACGCTATGGCTGACACGTTGGCTTGCGCTTTGGCCGGGCGTGAAGATGAAGCAACCCGCGCGGTCGCAAAAGCTGCCGAGCTTTCTCATGGTGCAGGACATGCAGCCCTTTGGGGCATGGGGCGTTCGCTCAGCATGGCAGGCGCCGCGCTCGTCAATGGAACTGCGGCGCATGCTCTTGATTTTGATGATAATTTTGCGCCCTCTATGGCGCATGCCAGCGCGGTACTGGTTCCTTCCCTTCTGGCAATGGCCTCCGGTCTTGAGCCTGTTGCCGGAAAGCATCTGCTTACCGCCTACATCATTGGCATCGAGCTGCAGGCACGCATCGGTCACGTCATGCATCCCGATCACTATCGAGCAGGCTGGCACGCAACGTCAACTCTGGGCACAATTGGTGCAGCTGGTGCATGTGCCTGGCTTATGGGAGCCGGATCCGAAGGCATCGCACATGCCATGAGCCTTGCCTTTTCGCAGGCGGCGGGGTCCAAACTTCAATTCGGCAGTCAGGCCAAACCAACCCATGCTGGTCTGGCCGCTCGCGCTGCTGTGACCGCAGCCATGCTTGCCAAATCCGGGCTCGGCGCAAAAGAGGCATTCGCAACGGGTCCATGGAGCTTTGCCGAGCTTTACAATGGCAATGGCAAAGACTTCGATATCGACGGTTTGGGCATGCGGTGGGCACTGTTGGATACCGGCCTGATGGTCAAACGATTTCCGTGTTGCGCGGCCTCTCATCGAGCGCTTGACGGTATTGAAACCATGATCAATGCCCATGGCTTTGGACTGGAAGATATCGCCGAAATATCAGTCGAACTGCCGGATATGCTGGCACGTAATCTACGCTATGATGCGCCCAAAACAGAAGCAGAAGCGCGCTTCAGTCTGAGCTATCCCGTTCTGCTGATGGTACAAAAAGGGTCACTCTCCCTGTTCGACTTCACGGCGGAGGCGCTGGCTTCAACGCCCCTCAGAACTCATTTTGAAAAAGTCCGGCGAGTAGCAGTGCCAATGGGGCCTGAAGGCCCTAACATGCCCAACAAAATTACGGTCACGCTTGCAGATGGCAAGATCTTGCAGCACGTTCAACACGATCTTGTCGGCAACGGCTCCAAAGCGCTTAACGCCGGTCAAAAAGAGGCAAAGCTTTCCGATTGTCTGACTTGGGCGAAGCTATCTGCTCGGCAGGCGGAAATCTCTTCAGCCTGCAGTGCGCTGGAAAGCAGCAAAGACATCCTTACCTGCCTTGCCCCTCTGGCGTGAGAGGAAAGCCACGAACGAATAAGCGAGAGACTAAGATGCTGTCAGATGAAACTCTTTTGGGGGCTCTCTCAGAGCATGGCGTTCAAAAACCTGATATGAGGCTCACCTGGGAAGCTGTCGTTACTGTCGCACCCCGCGAGAACTTGGGGACTACGCCTCTTGGGCAACGCTTCATCATTCCGATCACTGGTGGCTTGTTTCGAGGAGGGGCAGAGCATCCTGATCTCAAAGGCATCGTGTTACCGCGCGGTGCAGACCGGCAATTGTTGCGTGCCGATGGTGTCAAGCAGCTCAGTGCGACATACGAAATGCAGGTTGAAGACGGAACGGTTCTGGGGATCGAGAACGAGGTCGTGATGGACACTGAGGCGCAACCTAAACGCTATGCCGCCTCCAGAATTCATGTGCTGGCTCCAGAGGGTCGTTGGGCATGGATGAATCGCAGGCTCTTTGTCGGCACGCTCCAATCAGATCAGCCGAACAGGGGATTTGTTGTTATCCGTGGTTGGGAGATCCTCGTATAGGGTGTGCAGAAGTGGCTCGGTTCATCTGAACAGATTATATCTTTTTTATAAGTGGGTTTGGCCTGATTTCATGCTGCGCTATCCAATTGCAACCCCCATGAATGGCAGCTTTGACCGGAGGCACCACAGATCTCGCATCAGCCGGAAATGTCAGCAATCCGCCAGTTTTGCCCGAAGATCACCCTGCCACCATAAAATTTCGATACCGCAACGAAGGTCTTAAAGGTTCGCTCTGCTGACCTCGACCGGTTAAAAATATTTGCGCTTCAATCGAATGTTCGGAATGGGGAAGTAGGCTTCTGGGATGGAGCCCGACGAACGGCAGTTTTAGGTCGTCTTTGTGATATGTGGGCGTTAGCAAATGGTTTCAGATTAGCTGATCTCGTCAGCTAAAAGGGAATACGGTGGGACTTCATATTTCTTCATGCACTGATTATTACTTTGCGATTATTTTAGAATAGGATTTCGAAGTGATATAGCGATCGCACCAACTGCTCTCAAAAAAGAATATAATTTGTACGACAGGCTCTTCTTGTGGTTGCGGAGAATTGAGTTTGCTGATTTGACAATAGCAAAAGCCTTCCAATTCTCGATGGTATTCGTTGGGCCCAGTTTTGGATATTGCTGGGCATTCAGTCCGTTTGTGATTTCCTGCAGAAAGAGCATACAGGATCTCTCGGAATGTGCAATTTGCGGAAGTTATTGCGCAATACATCCAAAATAAGAATCTGGCCAGCTAGGCTCTCTCCTATATTCAGCAATTCCTTTACGACTTCCGTTGAAAGCCAGCTTCCCAATACGCCTGCTACGCTGCCGAGAATGCCATCTTCAAAGGCATTGGAGGCTAATGGGGGTACGAGGTTTGATGTGGGAAGGTTGGGATAGATACATCGATAGCATGCGCTGCCAAGATAGGGCTTGAAGGTATAAATTTGACCAGAGAATCCTGAAACGGCGGCAGTGAGCATCGGCTTTTTCTGGTGCATGCAGGCGGCATTAACGATGGTTCGCGTTTCGAAATTGTCGCAAGCGACAACAACCAGATCATATTGATGTGCCAATGGGTGGACGTTCTGTTCTGTCAGTCGTTCATTGTAAGGCGTGACATGGATGCCCGGGTTCAGCGATGACAGTGTTTCCAGAGCGCTGGTCACCTTAGGCCTGTCGAGGTCTTCCGTTGCGTGCAAGATTTGTCTTTGCAGATTGGACAGGCTTACCAGATCATCATCGATAATACCCAGATGTCCAACTCCAGCTGCAGCAAGATACAAGAGGAGAGGTGACCCTAGACCGCCAGCTCCAACAACGAGCACGCGAGAGGCCAAGAGTGTTTCCTGTCCCGCTGTTCCGATCTCTGGGAGCAGGATATTTCTATTGTAGCGCTGTCTTTCAAGCCCATTCATGGTCTTTTCCCGGATAGTTCTGAAACCTCAAGTCAACATCCAGGATGATCTCCATGCGCTGATCTGAATTGAAGGGTTGATGGGTCGCTATTCCTTCCTTACGGGGCAAAGCCTTGAGCAAGTCATAGGCAGAGCCCCTGTCGACGAGCAGTTGCATGACGTCATTGTCGAAAATCAGTTGCATCGGGGATGTCGAACGTCCTGTCAGGACACTGACCGTCAAACCTCGCCCATTCGGAAAGTGGATGCACTGGTTTAGGGATGCGCCCAGACAAAGGCGTGTCAGCTCGCTCTTGTCGATCCTGAAATGGACCTGCTGGCCATCAATGCGCAGCTTCACGGGCTCCTCCCTTGGTGGTTGAGTCGCAATCGTCTTTCCCACTATGTGCATTGGCACTGATCGCATTGCCTTGAACCCAGTCACTGTCACCATCGGCATAATGCTCCAGTTTCCAGACTGGAGAGCGATGCTTGATCTGGTCAATGACATAGCGGCAGGCTTCAAAGGCGGCATCGCGATGGGGAGAACCTACTGCGATAACGATGCTGGTCCCGCAGACATCCACACGGCCTTTGGCATGGGCCACATAAAGGCAAAGGTCCGTTCCCCAATGCGACTGGGCTTCCTTGCAAATTTCGAGGAAGGATTGTTTGGCCAGCGGGTCGAAGACGTCATAACTGATACCAAGAACCTCTTTTCCTTTGTTGGTCTCGCGTACGGAACCGACGAACAGGCTTTCGGCTCCATTCGGGGCGCGGGCTACAAAGGTGAGAGCTTGCAAAGCATCGGGCGGTTGCTGGTCTATGGAGCAGATATCTACGAGAATGTTGTTCATTTCTAACCTCCGGATACAGGGGGAATGACGGCTAGCTGCATACCCTCTTCAAGTAGGGTCGAGGAGGCCAGAAGCGTGGTTTCCGTTGCGAAGCGGCTATTGTCTATCAATATTGGATTGTCGAAGGAGGGATCGATTTCTTTCAGCTTTTTGAGGAACAAGCCGTGTAAGTCAGCAACGGTTGCTCCATGGGAAACGGAAATTAAAAGCGCCTCACCGAAGGGGCGAAAGGCACCGAAGCATTGGATGGTAATGTTCATAGATTGTGTCCTCATGCGTAAAGGGGGCGCAGCATCCATCTGTCTGGCATGAGCGGATAGATGGCGACTGTTTCTCCAGGAGCAATCTCGCTTCTGTCTTCGTCAAAGACTGCCCAGCAGTTGGCCTGAAGCATCGGTTTGATTCTGAAAGATTCCTGACCATCGAATACTTCCACTTGCAAGGATTGGTCCTCGGATACAGAAGCGTGGGCTTTGCAAAAGAAACGCAGACCCTGAACTTTGCGCGTCTGCGTCAGGAGTCTGGCCATCAAGGGCTTTTCTTCGGGCAAAGCCTGCAAGTGACGAAAGAGCGGCAGGGCGAAGAATCGCGACCCGACGGCGGTGGAAACCGGATTACCCGGAAGGCCGAGATAATGAATGCCGTTGGCAAAGCGCGCGTAGAGTACTGGTTTGCCGGGGCGATTGGTGACCTTATGAAAAACGATCTCGGCTCCAAGGGTACGTAAAATGTCGGGGATGAAATCAAATTTGCCAGCAGAAACTGCTCCGGTGGAAATGACTACATCCGCAGCACCTTCTGCCAATATGTCTTCCAAACGGGCGCGGAAGAGCTTGTCATCGTCAGGAACTAGCCCGCCATAGTTGGCGCCATATCTGAGCGCTTCGAGCATTGTCATCAGATAAGGGCCGCTTGCATCGCGGATCTGTCCCGGCTTCAGTGGTATGTCCGTATTCTGAACCAGCTCCTTGCCTGTATTGAGAAGGGTGATGGAAGGTTTACGATGGACTGTCACATTTTTTTGCCCTACGGCAGCAAGCGCCATGATCTGTGCAGGACCGATGATGTCGCCCGGAGAGACAACGACATCGCCCAAATTGAAATCCTGGCCGGCAAGGCGGACATTCTCGCCCTTGCCAATCGGTGCGGTGAACCGCACCCGGTCTCCGACACATTCCACATCCTCGATCTTGACGACGGCATCATACCCTTGCGGTAGAGCTGCGCCGGTCATGATCTCCCATGTGCCCCCTTTGGCGTTTGCCGGGCTTTCTCCTGCTGCTGTCGATCCGACAATTGTCAGAATGACAGGAGCATTTGGGGTTGCTGTGGCCAATTCCTCGGAGCGGATGGCGAAACCGTCCATACTGGAATTTGTGAAAGGCGGAACGCTCTGGGGACTGGTAATGCGATCAGCAGTAACAAAGCCACATGCTTGCTGAATGGGCAGGCTTGTGGTGGGGAGCGGGGCGCAATGCAAAAGCCGCTTGAGGGCTTCGCTATAGGAAATCATTTGCTTTCCTCCATAATATTATGACCGTACTCATGAGAGTGATCATGGGTATGGGCTGGCTTTTTATTGTCAATCAGATCAAGCGCGTGGGGCAGAAGAGGGGAGAGCGCCTTCATGCCGTCATTTACGCCGCCAAGGCTGCCGGGCAGGGCTATGATCAGTGTTTTTTCAAGGATTATGGCCGTCGATCGGCTGAGCCAAGAGGTTGGGACATGAGCAGCCGCACTGCTGCGCAATACCTCGCCGAGACCGGGGACAGCAATGCCGCCAATCCTTGATATGACTTGCGGGGTAACATCTCTCGGTGCGACGCCGGTGCCGCCTGTTGTCATGATGAGATGGACCGTTCCGACCAAGGCCTTGATTGCCTTTTCAAGCAGGTCTGCGTCATCAGGCAAGATGCTGCGGGATGATACCTGGCATCCGGCCTGTTCCAGTCGGGATGCAAGGGCTGGGCCGGAATAGTCTTCATAGCTTCCCGCATAGGCCCTGTCGCTCAGGGTTATGACTGCGGCTGTTCGGCCCTCAAGCGGTAGGGACCCTTCCTTCGGTATTAGCGACTGAAGCGCCGGGGGCACACCATCGGGGTGTATCCAAACGCCGCGCTTGCCGCCTTCTTTCATGACAAGGCGGGCTTGGGTGATCGTAAGAGCCGGGTTAACGGGTTTTGTCAAGTCATAGATTGTCAGCAATGCCGCATTGACGGCTGCCATGGCTTCCATTTCAACGCCGGTCTTGGCTGTGGTTGCTACGCTGGCATAGACGATAATGCTTTGACTCTCTTTATCCAATTCGGGAAGCACGGCAACATGATCCAGAAGGAGTGGGTGGCACATAGGGATTTGTTGCCAAGCCAGCTTCGCCCCTTGCACGCCAGCAATCTCTGCCAGTTTCAAGGCATCGCCCTTGGGCAATGTCCGATCCTTGATGCGGGCGAAGCCGACGGACCCCACAAAAATGCGCCCTGTGGCTATCGCGCGTCGGAAGCTGGGGGCTTTTCTGGTGATATCCGCCATATGGAACTGGCTTTGTTCGAATAGAGAGGCGACTGTTTCGTTCATTGTGGTATGTCCTGCGGAGCTGGGTTGCGTGGCTGGCGATTGGGATTATTTCTCGGTCAGGGAAACTGGCATGGACAGGCCTAGCCCCCCGTGACTGACATCTGGCGCTCTAGCACGGGATAATTCCGGTCTTTTTTGATGTTGAAATCGTGTCCCTCGGGCTTATTGGCGATGGCTTTGCGGATAGTCTTGATAATGGGGGCATCGTCTTGGGATGTGCGTAGGGGCGTGCGCAGGTTGGTGGCATTATTGCGGCCGAGGCATGTATAGAGAATGCCTGTGCAACTCAGGCGTACCCGGTTGCAGCTGTCGCAGAAATTATGTGTCATGGGGGCGATGAAACCGACCCGCCCACCGGTTTCTCCCACGGTAAAGTAGCTGGCCGGTCCGCTAGAGCGGTGATCGGTTTTTATCAGCGACCATCTGTCCGTGAGCTGTTCCTGTACTTCACTGAGAGGCAGATAGACATCTGGCCGTTCCAAGAGCAGCCCCCCCATGGGCATGGTCTCAATGATTGTAAGATCCATTTCTCGCTCGTGGCAAAAGCGGATGAGGTCATCAAATTCATCATCATTGACACCTTTGAGGGCTACGGTGTTGACCTTGAGTTTTATCCCGGCTTTCAAAGCAGTTTCGATGCCATCGAGCACTTGTGCAAAGCGGGGCTTGCCTGTGATCCGCGTGAAGCGCTCAGCCCTCAAGGTATCAAGCGATATGTTGATGCGCATTACTCCAAGGTTGGCCAATGCCGTGGCCATCTTGGCAAGTTGGGAGCCATTGGTTGTTAGTGTTATTTCTCTAAGGCGTCCGCTTTCGAGATGACGTGAGAGGTCGCTGATGAGCGTCAGGATGCCTCTGCGTACAAGAGGTTCTCCGCCGGTTAATCTCAGCTTTCTGACACCTTGATCGATAAACAGGCTGCAGAGTCTGTCCAACTCTTCAAGGCTGAGTACATCTGGTTTGGGCAGAAAGGTGACTTTGTCTCCGATGCAGTAAAAGCAGCGGAAATCGCATCGATCCGTTACAGAAAGGCGGAGATAATCGATCGTGCGTCCGAAGGAATCGTTCAGATCACGAGAGCGGGGTGGTTTCTTTGTCGACTTCATTTCGATGCCTCCCAACACCGTTTTGTCTTTAAAGTTGACACCTGAGGGCCTGGCGCCTGCCGGTTTGCATTAATGAAGCTCGATTTCCTTTGCTTTCTCCTCCACTTCAATATGCTTGACGGTAAATTCGCGGCCAGACAGGCATTTCGTATCAAACGACCCACACTGGGGGCAGGGTTCAGGTATGACCGGTGACGTGGGATGGTAGCTGTTGCCACAAAGCTGGCATTGCAACTTCAGCCTTATCCATTCAATTGTCAGCTTCGAGCCATCTGCAATCGTGTCGTTCGCAACCGCATCAAAGCAAAACCGGAATGTATCCTCCTCGATGGCTACGGCGGTTCCCATTTCCACAGTAACGCCAATAACTTTGGAGGCGTTATAAGAATTCGCTATCCGTTCTGTAAGTTGAATGAGGCTTTGGCAGAGAGATAGCTCGTGCATAAAATAGTCCTTTAGTTTAGCAAAGCATACTTTGATTCATTTTGAATGTTGGTTGAAGATAGTTGCGTTTTAGACTGAAAGTCAAAGCGTATTCAATGATATACAGATGCGGTGAAGAACAGTAAAAAGTAGTTTTTTATTGAATATATGTTTGGCGCCCGTAGCTTAAAAACTGACTGTCGGGTACCTTACAAAATATTTTTTTTGCTTTGTCGTCCGTGTGACAGACCGCTTGGTTTGGCACGCGCACATTGGTCTCCAAAAGGGGAACCGGTATGGCTGCTGACCCGCGCCGAAAAGCCGGTCTCCTGAGTGGAGGACCAAAATAATGATGACCCTGGACCCGATGAGTCTGGCCTGGATGGGGGCCATTTTTCTATTGTGCGGCGAGATAGGGGCTCTGCTGAGCCTTAAGAATCCTGTCCGTGTTTTCATCGTCTCGACAATCGCAGAAATCGGTTATGTTCTGATCGGATTCGGTATCGGTGGTGCTGCCGGTGAGACCGGAGCCTATATGCATATTACCTATCAACTCGTCATGCGTGGGCTGGTATTGGTGAGTGGCTGGTACCTTATCCGCCGGACGGCTTCGATCTGGCTGAGAGATCTGGCAGGCAGTGGTCGACGGATGCCTTTCGCTGCTACCCTGTTTGGTTTTGGCATGTTCTCAGTCATGGGGTTGTCGCCGTTCAAGGGATCCTTTTCCAAATTTCTCATTCTTTATGCGGCGATCGAGCAGGGGCAGTGGGCCATTGCGGCAGTTGGAACTCTCGCTTCGATCATTGCTGCGGTTTATTATCTGATCCTCATTCAAAAAATCTGTTTTGAGAAATCAGGACACCGCATCCTGCTACGTCCAGCGCCCTCGCTGGCGATGCCTTTGGCAAGCCTGCTGAGCGTTGCTGCTGCGCTGATCAGCGTCTTTCCTGCCCCGGTTGAACATTGGGCAGCCAGCCTTGCTGGCTATGCAGGTCTGGAGGGACTACCGGAGTTTGAATCACCTTGGGCGTTGCTTGTGCTGGTACCCTATATCGGTGGTTTCGTAATTTTCCTGCTGGGGCGTGTTTCCGCCCGATTGCGCGATTTGTCCGCCGTGGCACTTGCGATTGCCAGCGTGGCCATGGTTGCTCTGGATGTAACGCTTGATCCGACCTCAAAATTGTTTGCACTGCTGTTTGCCGGAATCATCGCAGTCATGGTTATCTATTCGATTGGCTATCTGGCAAAGCAGGAATGGGTCAACCGTTACTACTTCTTCACCTTCTTGATGCTCGGGTCGATGTTGGGGCTAACCACGGCGCATGAGTTCGGCAACTTCTATGTCTATTGGGAACTGATGACCTGGACGTCCTACTTCCTCGTCATTCACGAACAAACGCAGAAGGCGCTGAAAGCCGGTTTGGTCTATTTTGTGATGTGTGCCGGTGGTGCTTATCTCATGCATTACGGTATGCTGGTTGCCCACGCAGAAATAGGTTCATTTGAATTCAGCGCTCTAGCTGAAGGCTTCGCTGGTGTTGCCCCTGTCGCCGCTCTGGTCATTACGGGTGCAGTTTTCCTCGGCTTTGCGGTGAAAGCCGGTATGGTTCCTTTCCATGCCTGGTTGCCCCTGGCGCATCCTCAAGCCCCTTCATCGGTCTCCGGTCCATTGTCGGGCATCCTGACCAAGGCCGGTCTGTTCGGAATTGTCAAAATCCTGTTCGGTGTGTTTGGTGTATCAAGCATTGCTCGCGCTGCAGGCAATGGCATCGATCTGCAAACCGTGCTCATTGTGCTTGGTTGCTTCACTTTGCTCTATGGTGAGATCCGCGCTTTGTTCGAGAAAGAACTCAAGCGGATGCTTGCCTTTTCGACATTGGCGCAGGTGGGGGAAATCACGGCAATTTTGGGAATCGGCACAGCGCTGGCAACGGACGCCGCTCTGCTCCATGTCCTCAATCATGCGGTCATGAAAACCCTTCTCTTCTATTCGGCGGGCGCTTTCATGATGCGCACCGGACTACGCCAGATCAGTGATTTGGCAGGGCTGGGCAAGAAGATGCCGATCACCGCCGGAGTTTATGCGCTTGGTAGCGTTGCCCTCATGGGGCTGCCGCCTTTCTCCGGTTTCATATCGAAATTCCTAATGATCTACGCTGCGGCGGAAGCCGGACAGTATGCGGTTGCTGTGATCCTTCTCTTAGGTGGTATCATCGGCGTAGTTTACTATACCCGTGTCATCAGCGTTCTGTTTTATCATCCTGCATCCGCAGCGATCTGCGAGGTTAAAGAAGCGCCTGCCACCATGTTGTTGGCCATGGGGCTTTTGGCTGCTGCCATCCTCTTTGGCGGTCTGATGCCGACCTATCAGCTCAATCTGATTATGCCGATTGGCAATCAACTGGCGGCGAATGCTGGTCTCGTTCCGGCCATGGTGCCTGATCTGGTCATGCAATGGCCGCTTTCGGCAGGGTTGGTCATGATTGGTGCCATTCTGGTGCTGTTCACCGGGCGTTTCTCGGTGGTATGGGCTGGTCGTCTGGCAGTCGTCACGCTGCTGCTGGCCATTGCCGCCATCCAATATGAGGCGGATCGTTATGACCTGCTTTCTTTCTACTTTGCGCTTCTTATCGCAGGGGTCGGGGCACTCAACATGCTCCATACCACAGTCTATCTCGCTCACAGTCATGCCCAGCCGCGCTTCTATGCCGCCTTTCTGGTGATGATCGCTGGTTTGTTGGGCATGACCGCAGCTGCTGATCTATTTAATTTCTTCGCTTTCTGGGAGTTGATGAGTGCCTGGGCTCTTTGGGCCGCAATCGTCCATGAGGAAACGGCAGTCGCTCGTAGAGAAGGGTTCAAATACTTCCTGTTCAACACCATCGGCGCGTCCCTCCTGTTCCTTGGCGTCACGATGGTCGCTGCCCAAAGCGGCACTTTCCTCCTGGCCGCTTTGGGTAACGCGCTTGCTGCCCTGCCGGTCGCCACGATTGCGCCAGCTATCGTGTTGGTCTTCCTCGGCATGGTTATGAAAGCAGCTCAGTTGCCGGTGCGCATTGACTATCAGATGCATCCGGCCGCAGCTCCGACCCCTGTATCAGGCTACATTTCGGCGGTTCTGCTGAAAAGCGGTCCGTGGGGTGTGCTGAAGCTGTTTGTCGCTTTCGGAGGTGTAGCCGTCTTTGCCAAACTCGGTGGAACGGTCGCCGGGCAGCCGGTCCTGCTTTATGCCATCTCGATCATTGCAGGCATCACCATTGTCTATGCGGGTGTGATGGCGGTTATCCAGAACAGTATCAAGATGGTGCTGATCTATTCCACCGTCTCTCAGCTTGGCTATGTGCTACTGGCGCTTTCCCTTGGTACAACGCTCGGAGTTGCTGGCGGGTTGCTGCATTTCGTCAATCACATGCTGCTCAAGGATACACTGTTCCTTGTCGCTGGTGCGATCATGGTGCGCAGTCACGCCACCATGCTGGATGAGCTGGGTGGGCTTGGCCGCAAGATGCCCATGACCTTCGGTATGTTCCTCTTTGCCGGTTTGTCTCTTGCCGGGGTGCCGCCTCTTAATGGCTTCAGCTCGAAATGGATGATCTTTGAAGCATCCTTCCAGTCTGGCCATTGGCTGCTTGGTGTCATGGCAATGATCGGCAGTCTGTTCACACTGGCTGCTGTGCTCAAATTCGCCCATGCCGCCTTCATGGGAACACCAAACCCGCGGGCTGAAGACGCTGAGGAAGCTCCCGTTGCCATGCTTGTTCCAATGGGTGTTCTGACCCTTGGTAGTCTGGCTCTCGGTCTCTTTCCCGGCCTCGCTCTGGTGCCGATTGCCGCGATCATGGACGACCTTGGCATGACCCCGATTGCCGCCACGTTGACGGGTCCTCTGCCGGGAACGGATGGCTGGAGCCCTGTGCTGCTTTCCATCTTGGTTCTGGTCTTTGGCCTCATTCTGCTGCCTTGGTTGCGGCTTGGGCGCAAGAGTGGCGTGGTCCGCTCCAACGCCCATGTCTGCGGCGTTGGCGATCTGTCGGGTGGTCAGACGCGCCTTGGTGCCATCAGCCTCTTTGAAACTCCGGACAACGCCATCCATGGGCTGATGCCCAAGGGCCTTGGCTCAGAACCTCAAGCGTAAGGAAGGGAACAACCATGTCTACGCAACTCGGTATTCTTCTTGCGGTATTCCTGTTCCCCGGCGGCCTGTTCGCTCTGGTATTGGGATTGTCGCTCAAGGGCCTCGATCGGCGTGTCGCAGCCCGGCTTCAGGGGCGGATTGGGCCGCCTCTCGCACAACCCTTTTTTGATCTGGTCAAGCTCAGCTTCAAACGGACGATGGTGCCTGCCACAGCAAGCCAGCCAGTTTTTCTGGGAGCTCCGCTCGCCGGTGTCGTCTCCATGCTGGTAGCAGTGGCTCTGGTGCCGGTTTCCGGGCTCTATAGTCCTGATCCGATGCTGGGCAACCTGATCGTGCTGCTCTACCTGCTGATGGTTCCTGCCATCGTGCTGATGATTGCAGGGTCGGCTTCAACTTCTCCCTACGGGGCGCTTGGCTTCTCGCGAGAGATGACGCTGATGCTCGCCTATGAGGCTCCGATTGTGCTGGCGGTGTTGGCCGTTGCCCTGCGCACGGGCATGGGACAGGGCGGTGTCATCACCTTCTCGCTTGTTGACATCATTGCCTATCAGCGCAGCCATGGCATGTTCCTGCTTGACCCGGTGATGTGGCCAGCGCTTGCAGCCTTTGCCCTGTTTTTTCCGGCTAACCTGGGGATCATCCCCTTCGACATCCCCGAAGCTGAAACTGAAGTACTCGAAGGGCCGCTGCTTGAATATTCGGGGCCGGCGCTGGGGCTGTTCAAGGTCATGTCTGCGCTTAAAGCGGTGGTCGTTCTCAGCCTCGGCATCGCTCTCTTCATGCCGCTGCCCTTCGACGGCATCTGGGGCCTTATTGGCTGGCTGGTGCAACTGGCCGTGCTTATGGAAATCGGCGTCACCATCGTGCGTCTGTCCATGGGGCGCATGCGGATTGATCAGGCGTTCAGTTTCTTCGTGAAATGGCCTCTGCTGCTTGCTGTCGCGAGTGTTGTCACCGTCACGGTCGTGGCCTGAGACTAGGAGATAGACAAGATGAATATGATCCCAGACTTCAAGTCGATTGCAACAAAGTCCCCATGGATCTATCGGATCAATGCTGGCTCCTGCAACGGCTGTGATGTGGAGATGGCCACGACGGCACTTATTCCGCGTTACGATATCGAACGGCTAGGATGCCAATATTGTGGCTCTCCACGCCATGCTGACATCGTGCTGATTTCCGGACCGCTGACAACCAAGGTGATGGACGCCGCGATGGTGGTGTTCAACGAGATCCCTGATCCCAAGGTCACGGTGGCGGTTGGTGTGTGCCCGATCTCGGGTGGCATCTTCCGCGAGAGCTATTCGGTCAAAGCTCCGATCGACCAGTATTTCCCCGTCGACGTCAATGTTCCCGGCTGTCCGCCACGCCCTCAAGCCATCATTGAAGGTGTCGCCAAGGCAATCGAGATATGGCGTGAGCGGATGTGAGGAGGGCTAGAGATATGAATTTTCTGCAATTATTTGCGCATAATCTGACAAAGGGGCCCTTCACAGACCCGTTCCCCTTTGAGCCTGCGCCAACGGCCAAACGTTTCCGTGGCAAGATCGAGTTTGATCCTGAAACCTGTGAAGGTTGCCGTAAATGCGAAAAGGTCTGCCCGGCAGGCGCCATTCGCTTCACCAAGACCGCCAATGGTCTGGAATTCGATTGCTGGCATGACAGCTGCGTTTTCTGTGGCAACTGCGAGTTTCACTGCCCGACGAATGCCATTCACCAAACACAGGACTGGCATCTGGCTCATGTCCAGCAAGACAAATTCAGCATGGTCGAACATGGAGTCATTCCAAGTCACGAATGCCCAAGCTGTGGCAAGCCAGCTCTTTATACCGCCGCTCCGGCTAACAAGATCAAAGGCTTCAGCGAAGCAGAAGTCGCCGAGTTCCGTTCGCTCTGTCCGAAATGCCGAGGCAAATATCTCAGAGAAAGAAAGAGCCGGTCATGACACGTTTTCCTGAAAATTTTGAAACCAGTCTGAGCGCTGCCGCGCCAAAGGGTGTGAACCTGACCACCACGACCGACGCCCATGGCGTTTCGGTGATGTGGTGCGAACTTGCCGACAGGAATGATCTCACATCCGTGGGCGAATGCCTGCGACGCTATCATGCCCGGCTGGCCATGGTTTCGGCAAACAAACCTCCTGCTCCAGAAGAAGAGGAGGACGACAATGATGACGAAGAGGATGAATCAGCTGCGGGTGAAACCAATGAGCCTGAGCAGCCCATGAGTTTTGGGGGCACGCCACAAGACGGCACCTCCTACGAGCTGGTCTATCACTTCGACGTGGGTGGAGACTATGTGAATGTCGTCGCTTTTCTCCCCGCTGGCGGTTCCATAGCCTCCCTCACGCCCTTGTTCCGCTCGGCCGATTGGCCAGAACGGGAGATTATGGAGATCTATTCCGTCACCATTACCAATCATCCCGATCCGAGACGGCTGTTCCTTGACGAAAGCATCGAAGGGGCTGTCCTCGACCGGTTGATCCCTTTCTCCCAGATGGCAAATGCGTCCACGTCCGATGAGTTATGGGCACGGGTCATGGCCGCAGCCAAGGAGGCATGAGCATGACAGAGCATACTGTTGCCAGCAGCTATAAAATCCCCGTTGGGCCCCTGCATGTGGCGCTTGAAGAACCTATGTATTTTCGTGTTTCGGTCAAGGGAGAGACGATTGAAAATGTGGAACTCAACGCCGGTCATGTTCATCGCGGCGTGGAGTATCTTGCGACCAAACGTACTCTTCTTCAGAACATGATCCTGACGGAGCGCATCTGCTCGCTCTGTTCAAACAGCCACCCCGAGGCTCTTGCGATGGCGGCTGAGACCATCGGTGCGGTGGAAGTGCCGGAACGGGCGCAATATTTGCGTGTTATCGCCGGTGAGGTCAAACGTGTTGCCTCTCACTTGTTTAATGTTGGCATTCTGGCTCATCTTGTCGGCTTCGAAGCCCTGTTCATGCATGCCATGCAGGTGCGCGAAGTGGCTCAGGACCTCAAGGAAGCCGTTTACGGCAATCGCATGGATCTTGGGGCTCACTGCCTTGGAGGCACCCGATGCGACATGGATGATGAGGCCATTGCCTTCATGCGGACTGCATTGGACAAGATCGAACCCGATGTCCGTGAACTGGAGAAGACCTACCGCACCAACGGTTCCATTTTGCGCAGGACCAGAGGGATTGGCATTCTCACCCACGAAGATGCGATTGCTTGCGGCGTTGTCGGTCCGGTGGCCCGGGCCAGCGACATCCAGTATGACGTACGAACGGCTGCGCCCTATCATGTCTATGATCGTCTGCCGGTTGAGGTTCCTGTGCTGGACGGTTGTGATGTCTGGTCTCGGGCCATGATCCGCCTTCAGGAAGCTGTCAATTCCATAGAGATCCTGTGGGTATGCCTTGATCATCTGCCCGATGGACCGATCAACGATGGCGGCGATCCCTATATTCCGCCTGGGCAGGCGATCGCCCGCACCGAGGCTCCTCGGGGCGAGTTGGTTTACTACCTGAAAACAAATGACGAACCGGAACCGGAGCGGCTGAAATGGCGCGTTCCGAGCTATCCCAACTGGGATGCTCTGACCTTCATGTTGAAGGAAGCCAAAGTCGCCGACATCGCAATCATCGTGAATAGCATCGACCCGTGCATTTCCTGCACGGAACGTTGAGGCATGCCCCGCTACATCTTGCAACAGCAAGGGAGGACACGGCGGGAAATAGTGATCAGGCACATTCCGGCCCAAATTTTGGTCGGGGTGTCCCCCATAGCGGCGGACCGGCAGGTCGGTTCAGCCAAAGATAACTGAGAGGAGAAAAAAATGGCTTATGCAATCGATCAGGACATCTGTGAAGCCTGTGGTGCATGCATCGATGAATGCCCGAACAAGGCCATCACCCGCAAAGGCAAGCTCTATTCCATAAACGCCAGCAAATGCAAGGAATGCGAAGGCGATTTCGATGAGCCGCAATGCGTCGAAGTCTGCCAGTCGGGTGCCGTCTATCACGTTTGATGTCTCCTGAAGACCTGCCTTCGCTGGACTGGCTGTCAAGGAGGAGAAACCGTGTGTTTTCTTTCTTCTGGTGGTTGGCTCAGAAAAACCAGTTGGAGGCAGGCCTAGAGGGAAGCATCTGGCCATTTTGAAAGGCAAAAACAATGAAGGTGTTCAAGGAATTGATCAGGGAGAATGAGGCTGGGCGTCCATGTGCCCTGGCGTCGATCGTCACTACAAACGGATCCATTCCCGCGTCGGACAAAGCAAAAATGCTTGTTTGCGCCGATCGCACGATCGTGGGAACCGTTGGGGGGGGGCTGGCAGAAGGAAAGATCATCGAAGCGGCCATAAAGGCCATGGAGGATGGGAAGTCGGAAATGATTTCTTTCAACCTGCATGACAATCCACTGATGGACAGCGGCATGGTTTGCGGGGGGAGCCTTGACATTTTCGTCGAACCCTTTCTGCCCGCAGTAACGCTCTACATGTTCGGAGGCGGACATGTGGGGCTGGTAACAGCCGAGCTGGCTCATCGCGTCGGCTACAAGGTTGTCGTGATCGATGACCGGGCTGAATTTGCCAATGAAAAACGGTTCCCCTTTGCTGAGCGAACGCTGGCGGGATCATGGCAAGAAAGGATGGAGGAGCTTGAGCCGAATGCAAGCTCGATAATCTTCATCGCGACGCGGGGACATATTTGCGACAAGGACGTACTGGCCTGGGCGGTCAAAACGCCAGCGAGCTACATCGGCATGATTGGCTCCAAGCGCAAGATCCGCACGATCAATAGCAAATTGCTGGAGGCCGGAATCTCAGCCGAACAGCTTAGTCGAGTTCGCGCACCGGTGGGATTGGATATCGGTGCCGACAACCCCGAGGAAATCGCCGTTTCGGTGGTTGCCCAAATGATTGCTCATGTCCGGGGCGCTGAAGGATTGGTCGGACAACCGAGGACCATAGGTGATTTGTACCTAACAGCCAATTCAGGGACCGAAGATGGGGAGGAGCTAGCGCACGCCAGTGCCTAGGACTCGGGAATCAGCAGGCGGATGGAGGCTTCCAGCCGCAGGATTAGGAGAAGAGTGATGAAAAGAATACAACTGAACGTCAACGGAGTGGACCGCTGGGTCGTTGCCGAACCACAGGCCTCTCTTGCTGATGTATTGCGCAAGCAGATGATGCTGACCGGCTGCAAGGTCTGCTGTGATGATGGGCAATGCGGTTCGTGTACCGTTATCATTGATGACAAGCCAATCCGGTCTTGTAACAAGAAAATCGGCGATGTGCGCGAAGGTGCCAGAATTACGACCATCGAAGGCGTTGGCACTCCGGGGAACCTGCATCCGATCCAGATTGCATGGATGACCCATGGTGGCGCCCAGTGTGGTATCTGCACGTCTGGCTTTATCATGTCGTCAAAGGCCTTGTTGGAAAAGAACATCAATCCGACGCGGGAAGAAGTGCGCAAATGGTTCAACCGCAACCGTAATCTTTGTCGTTGCACAGGCTACAAGCCACTTGTTGATGCAGTCATGGATGCTGCAGCCGTCATGCGCGGCGAAAAGACCGTTGCCCAGATCATGCCGAAGCCCAAGGAAGACGGCTCCATTCTGGGGACCTCCCATATCCGCCCATCGGCAGAAGCCAAGGTAACCGGTACATGGGATTTCGGTGCGGATATTGCCCTGCGTATGCCTGAAGGTACGTTGCGTCTGGCTCTTGTTCAGGCCGAAATTCCTCATGGCTTGATCAAAGGCATCAACACTGCTGAAGCAGAAGCCATGCCGGGTGTCGAAAAGGTCATTACTTGGAAAGACGTCAAGGGGCGTAACGCCATCACAGGGCTTATCACCTTCCCCGATAACAAGGGTGACGGATGGGATCGTCCGATCCTTTGCAAGGATAAAATCTTCCAGTTCGGTGACGCTATCGCCATCGTGGCGGCTGATACCGAAGACCATGCACGGGCAGCGGCCAAAAAGGTGAAAGTCGATGTCGAGGCCCTGCCAGCCTATATGTCTGGCTTTGCTGCTTTGGCTCCGGATGCCATTGAAATCCATCCGGGCACACCAAACGCCTATTATGAGCAGGGGGTTGTCAAAGGCGAAGATACCAAACCGCTGTTGGCTAGCTCTTCCGCTCTTGTCGATATTACCACCTATTGCAGCCGCCAGCCGCATCTGCATCTGGAGCCGGATTGCGGTGAAGCCTATGTAGATGAAGATGGCGTTCTGACCATCCTGTCAAAATCCATCGGCGTGCATCTGCATCATGCCATGATCTGTCCGGGGCTTGGTCTTGAGCCTGACAAACTGCGCCTGATCCAGAACCCGACCGGGGGTACCTTCGGATATAAATTCTCTCCCACCATGGAGGCCCTTCTGGGAGCGGCAGCTCTAGCTACCGGCAAGCCTGTATCTTTGGTGTATGACCAGTACCAGAACATCACATATACAGGGAAACGCAGCCCGGTTAACATCAATATCAAATTGGGTTGTGACGACAATGGCAAGCTAACAGCCATGGAAACCGACTGGTGGCTTGATCATGGTCCTTATTCCGAGTTTGGCGATCTGGTTACCCTGCGTCAGGCCCAGTTTACCGGGGCGGGCTATCATCTGGAGAATATCCGCGGCAAGGGGCTTACCGTGGCAACTAACCATGCATGGGGATCGGCCTTCCGTGGCTATGGGTCTCCACAGGCCTTCCTGGCATCTGAAACCGCCATTGATATTCTGGCTGAAAAGATGGGCGAGGATCCGTTCGAGTTTCGCTATAAAAACCTCTACAGCGAAAATTCGACCACACCAACCGGCCAGAAACCCGAGGTTCTGGTTCTGCCTCAGTTGTTTGACATGCTGCGGCCGAAATATGAAGAAGCCAAGAAACGCTGCGCAGAGCTCTCTACCGATGAGGTAAAACGTGGTGTCGGTATTGCTCTGGGTATCTATGGCTGCGGTCTGGATGGTCCGGACAGCTCCAATGCCCGCGCGGAACTGACCAAGGATGGCGTCACTATCTACAATGCCTGGGAAGATCACGGACAGGGGGCTGACCTTGGTACGCTGACCATGGCGCATGAAGTGCTGCGTCCTACCGGTATTACACCGGAACAGATTTCTCTGGTGATGAATGATACCAATGGTCCGAATTCAGGTCCTGCTGGCGGTAGCCGCTCCAATGTCTTTACTGGCAATGCAACCCGCGTTGCAGCAGAAATGCTACTCAATGCAATGAGAAAAGAGGATGGTAGCTATCGCACCTATGAAGAAATGGTCGCCGATGGCATTCCGCTTGTCTATGACGGCAACTGGGTGGCTGCGGCCTGTACAGACTGTTCGTCTGAAACCGGTCAGGGCGATCCTTTCCCGGTCTACATGTATGAAGTCTTCATGCCTGAGGTCGAGGTCGAAGTCGAAACCGGTGAAGTCAAGGTGGTCAAATTCACCACCTCGGTAGATGTCGGCACAATCATCAACAAGGCAACCGTTGACGGCCAGATCTATGGTGGCCTAGCGCAGGGGATCGGGCTGGCCCTATCCGAAGATTTCGAGGATCTGGAGCTTCATACCAATCTGATGGATTGCGGTATTCCGTATCCGAAGGATATCCCTGACGACATCGAGATCCTGTATCTGGAAACGCCGCGTCCTGATGGACCATTCGGCGCAGCAGGTGTCGGGGAAGCGCCTTTGACTGCTGCTCATCCGGCGATCCTGAACGCCATCTACAATGCTTGTGGTGTTCGCATCTTCCGTGTTCCGGCTCTGCCAGAAATTATCAGAACCGAACTCGAAGCAAAGGCAGCAAGGGAAAAAGCCCCTAAAGAGCTGGCCTGAGCCTGAAACGAAGCAGCATGGCATTTCCTCTTACAATGCCATGCATGCTTCTGGTGGGCGCGGGACCGGGTATGCCTCTTATCCGGCCCTGCACCTCTGACATCAAACTGGCTGGACCGGATTCTTCAGGCCCGGCAATAGAGACAGATGAACGGGGCATCAAAATGGATAGCGATCAGGTAAAGCTTCTGGAAGCAAGATGCATTGAGGAACAACCTCCTGCTTGCGAGGTGACTTGTCCCCTACGCGTCGATGTGAGGTCAATGTTGGCCAAGGTTAAGGAAGGGGATTTCCCCGCAGCATTTGCGCTTTATTGCCTTTATGTGCCTTTTCCTGCCATTCTCGGACATATATGCGATCATCCATGTGAAGAAGGGTGCCGTCGGGCAGAAGCCGGTGGGGCGGTGCGCATTTCCCAGATTGAGCGGACCCTTGTCGAGGAAAGCTGTTCCACTTTGCGTCGGCAGGCACAAAGAATCGCCAAACCCAAAAAGATTGCCATCGTGGGGGCAGGGTTGTCGGGGCTGACGGCTGCCTTCGATCTGGCTATGAAGGGGCACAGGATCACCGTTCTGGAAGCGGACGCCCATCCGCTCGAACGGTTGCATCATGAATATGACCCCGCCATTCTCCCGCCTTCTGCCATTGCTCTTGATCTGGGCAGTCTCACTTCGCTCGGGGTTGATATCCGTTGCCAATGCAGGGTGACTGGCGGAGAGGGCCCGATGGGTCTTGCAAGCCTGATCGAAGACCATGACGCCGTTCTGCTTGCTCTTGGACCCGGAGTCGCAACGGCCTTTGCTCCGACCATCCGACTGAGTGACAATGGGCGCATCGAGATCGATCCCGAAAGCCGTGCGACCAGCCATCCGAAAGTCTTCGGTGGCGGCTATCATGGCGCGTTGGGCGAGGTCTATTCACCTGTTCGGTCCATCTATGATGGAAGGCGGGCCGCTGGTTCCATAGACAGGTTCCTGCAAGGGGCTTCCTTGACGGCAAATCGAGATAGCACGGCTGCGGCAACCTCTTGCCTTTATGTCAATGTCGATGCACATCCGCCCGTTCCTCCCGTCGAGGCCGCAAACAGCATAATTGGATACACCCCTGATGAAGCCATAGCAGAGGCGGAACGGTGTTTTCCGTGTAATTGCCTGGAATGCACAAAAGCCTGCGCTTATCTTGCCCACTACAAGACCTATCCCAAACGCGCGGTGCGCGAGATTCATAACAATCTCAGCATCGTCATGGGCAACCGTAAGGCCAACCGGATGATTGACAGCTGCACGCTCTGCGGTTTGTGTGAGACGGTGTGCCCCACGGATCTGGCTATGGGGGATGTCTGTCTTGAAGCACGTCGTGAGATGGTTGATAGCGGCCACATGCCCGCTTCTCATCACGACTTCGCCTTGCGTGACATGGCGGACAGCCGGTCACATCGCTCTGCCTTCATGCGCCATCAACCCGGCCATGACAAAAGTGCTTATCTTTTCTTCCCCGGTTGCCAGTTGGCCGCTTCCGCTCCTTATCAGGTGCAAGGGCTCTATCTGCATCTTGGTGCAATAGTATCCGGAGGGGTTGGATTGATGATGGATTGCTGTGGTGCGCCTGCCTACTGGGCCGGACGCACAGCACTGCATGATGAAGTTTTGGCACATCTGCGTGCAAGCTGGGAAAGCTGTGGCAAGCCGGAGATCATCACGGCTTGCTCGACCTGTCTGTCCATGTTCAAGAAGGCCATGCCAGACCTTCCTGTGCGGTCGCTCTGGCCTTTGCTCGCGAAAAGCCCGTTGCCAACAAAGGCAAGGGCTGTGCCGGATGGCACCGTGTTTGCCATTCATGATCCCTGCACTGGGCGTCACGAGACAGAAATCCATGCTGCTGTGCGCTCCCTAGCTGCAGATACCGGGCTGACGATACGAGAGATTTCTGGTCCGGAAAAGACGACCTGCTGCGGTTATGGCGGTTTGGTATCCTTTGCCAATCGTGAGGTAGCGGACGCCATTGTTGATCAAAGAGCTGCAGAGCTTTCCGAGGATTATTTGGCCTATTGTGCCATGTGTCGGGACAATTTTGCCCGACGGGGGAAGAGATCTGCACACCTGCTCGATTTCCTGTTTCCATCTGAAGATGGAGCCGATCCGGCGGCCCGTCCAGACCCGGGCTTCTCCAATCGCCGGGACAATAGAGCCCGCTTGAAGGCCAGATTGCTGCGTGAACTATGGGGGGAAAGCATGCAAGAGCAAGATCCTGAGTGGACTATTCTAATTTCAGATGACGTCCGGGTTGATATGGAGCGCAAGCTGATCCTCGATGACGAAGTGCGCGAGGTCGTGGCTCATGCGGAAACATCAGGACAGAAACTGAAGGACAGGAAAAGCGGGCATATGATCGCGACTCTGCGCACAGGGCCGGTAAGCACTTGGGTGGAATATGAACTCACAGATGAGGGGGCGCTCATCCACCGCGCCTATGGGCATCGTATGGATGTGGAGGTGCAAAAATGACTTCTCCCAAGGAACAAGAGACCCCGCATTTGGACGATCTACTCTGTGCGAGATGCGAAACTCCGCTCCAGCAGGGAAAGGTCATTGCCAGCTATATGGGGCAGACCTTTCCGGTGGATCTTCCCGTCTGCCCAACATGCGGCTTTGTCTATATTTCTGAAGATCTGGCTTATGGCCGCATGTTGAAAGTCGAACAGGCTTTGGAGGACAAATGAAGATCAACGGCCCTCATGGCGTAATGGATTCTGTCACCAGACAGGCTGCGGGTCAGCATGCCAGTGGGTGCGCGGGCCTCTTTGGCTATGGTCTTGTCACGGACAGAAATGGCGATCCAATAAGCCCTGGTGGGCTGCGGATGACTGGTGAGCTTCTTGATCGGGCTGGCTTTGCTATCGCAGATCATGTGGTCGATGTGGGATGCGGGCAGGGGCGCAGTCTGGGAGTCATGATCCGCCGCGGATTGAATGTGGTGGGTGTCGACACGGATGCGGCCCCGCTCGCGATGGCCCGCAATCTGTTCCCCAACGTGGATCTGTTCTGCTGCAGTGGTGCAGCCATGCCGATTGATAACGAAGCCATGGATGGGGTGCTATCTGAATGCGTGTTGACAGTCATGCCGGATCACCGGGCCGCGCTGGCTGAATGGTTCAGGGTTTTACGAGCAGGGGGCAAACTAGCCTTGTGCGATGTATATGCCCGAAATCCGGACATGTCCCTATGGGATGAAAGGGCGATCCGCCTTTTATCGGCGGATAGAGTGAGAAAGGCCATCGGAACGGCAGGCTTTCAGCTGCTGTATTTTGAGGATAGATCTGAATGTCTGCGCAACTTTGTGGCCCGTTTCATTTTCCGGTTTGGTTCCCTTGACGCCTTGTGGGGAGATGCTCGAACCAGTGCCCAGATGCATGCCTTGAAGCCCGGATACTATATGGCCATTGCGGTCAAGCCCATTGATCGTCCTGCGAATACCAATCGGGCCAACAGTCAGGAGGCAATAACATGACAGAAGACTCCTTTCGCGTAGCTGAGTTGCTGCTCGCCGATCTCAAATGCAGTCACATCATGATGATACTGGCGTTGGAAGCCGCAGGTCGACAGGATCCAGATCTCGTTCGCGCCATGTCTGGCCTTGCTGTTGGCATGGGGCAGGGCATGACGTGCGGCATTCTTTCTGCCGGTTCTTGCGTTGTTGGCATGCTGGTGGGTAAGGCCGGTGAGGATGAAAGTGAAGACAGTCGCTTTGTCGATATTCTTGAAGAGTTCGGTGGTTGGTTCAAGCATCGATGCACAGAGGAGTATGGCGGTTGTAATTGCAGCGACATCATGCAGTTTGACATGAATTTGAAAGCCCGGCGTTGCCCCGCTCTGATCGCTGAAAGCTGGCAGAAACTCAACGAAATACTCAACCGCTATGACGTCGATATCGCTCACCCGCCACGCGGAAGTGAGACCTGCGAGGATACTGGCGCATTGGAGTTCCTGTCATGATGGATCTTGCGCAAACCGATACCCTTGAAAGGCCAGCATCGAGAAACAAACATGAGGCACCAATTGCGGCTGTCATTCTGTCTGCCGGGCTTTCGTCGCGCATGGGTGCTTTCAAACCGCTGTTGCCCTTTGGTGATGGCACTGTGCTCAGACATGTTGTGCAGGTGGCGCGCCAAGCTGGTGCCGAACCTGTTCATGTCGTGATCGGGCATAAAGCCAAGGAACTCCGTTCCCATGTCGAGAGTATCGGGGCGGTAGCGGTGTATAATCGGGATTATGAGAGCGGCATGTTCAGTTCTATCAAGGCTGGCATTGCGTCCTTGCCCCAAATGGTTGCTGGCTGTCTGTTGATGCCAGTTGATATTCCGCTGGTCAGGCCGACCACTCTGAAGCGGGTTATGGCAAAAGCCCGCCATGCTGATGCTTTATTGGTTCATCCGGTTTTTGATGGCCTAATCGGTCACCCGCCTTTCATCGCTAGGGGCCTCTTTGAAGGTCTGCTGGCAGGGGATGGACAAGAGGGGGGGGCAGCCTCGATCCTGTCGCGCCATGCGTCGGAAACAATCGCCGTATTTGATAGTGGTTGCCTCAGGGACATGGACTATCCCGAAGAGCATGCAGAACAGCTGGCGGTTCTCCAAAACCACCATTTGCCCGATGAGCGTGAATGTGAAGCCCTGTTTGATGCGGCTGGAACGCCACAATCCGTCCGTCGTCATGGGCAAGCTGTCGCCAAATTGGCCAATTTACTGGCAAGCGGACTTCTCGAACATAAGCAGGATCTGGACATGGGACAGATCACGGCTGGAGCCCTGTTGCATGATATCGCAAAGGGCCGACCTCAACACGCTTCTCTAGGAGCGGAATTGCTCGCCGAATGGGGATTTCCCGCGCTCCATAATATAGTTGGGCAACACATGGCCTTGGCAAATGGATATCAGCGTCTTGATGAAATCGCACTGGTCTATCTCGCTGACAAGCTTGTCTCCGGGGAGGAAATCGTTGGCCTTGAACAGCGCTTCGCTCCGGCATTTGTGCGATTTGCCGATCAACCGGACGCGTTGGCTGGTGTGCGCAAGCGGCTCAGCGATGCCCTTGCCATTGTGGCTGCCATCAATACTTTGGGGGGCGATGTTCCCGGTGTGCCGATTGAAATCAGGAATATGTTGGAGGCTGCATCATGACCTATTCCGACAGTCGTATGGTTCTCGGCACAACAGAAAGCGTTTGCCCGGATTGTCTCAAAACCGTTTCTGCGATCCGCTATGCCGAGGGCGACACCGTCTATCTTGAGAAAAGCTGCCCAGAACATGGAACGGTAAGCACGCCTATCTGGCGTGGTCTCAAAAGCTACTTCCTTTGGGACAAAGCTCCGCGGAACCAGTCGCAGATTCTCAATCCGGCGACGTCGGTCGATAAGGGGTGTCCCCATGATTGCGGCATATGCTCCGACCATCAGCAGCAAAGCTGTTGTGTTTTGCTCGAAGTGACGTCTCGCTGCAATATCGCTTGCCCCTTCTGCTTTGCTTCGGCAGAGCGGGAAGGCAAAGATGTGTCTATGCATACCATAAACAAGTGGCTTGACACACTGATGGAACGGGCCGGAGGTAGAGTGCATATCCAGCTTTCCGGAGGAGAGCCGACGGTGCGTGACGATTTGCCCGAAATCATAGCGCTTGTCCGCTCAAAGGGCTTTTCTTTTGTTCAGCTCAACACCAACGGTTTAAGGCTTTCAAAGGATCCTGATTATGTCCGAGCATTGGCTGATGCGGGTTTAGACTGTGTCTTCCTACAATTTGATGGCGTGTCTGATGCTGTTCACAAAGCCATGCGCGGTGCAAAGTTGGCACGCATCAAGGAAGATGCCATTGCTGCTTGTGAAAAGGCGCATATTGGCGTGGTGTTGGTGCCGACACTCGTGCCGGGTGTCAATACCGATCAAATTGGCGCAATCGTTGACTATGCCAAAGCCCATATGCCGACTGTTCGCGCAGTGCATTTTCAACCTGTGAGCTATTTTGGCCGGACACCGGAGCCTCCCCGTCCGGAGACCCGTTTCACGCTGCCGGAAGTCATGGATGCACTGATCTCTCATGAGAAGGGAGGAATTTCTCTTTATGATTTCCATCCGGGATCTGCGGAAAATCCTTTCTGTTCCTTCAGTGGTCGCTTTGTCGTTGAGGAGGATGGGCGCTTGGTCCCTGATCAGGTTGCTCAGTCATCCTGCTGTTCGGCAGGTGAAGATACGGGTGGGGCAGCCAGCCAGTCCTGTGGGTGTGGTGTGCCGGGAGAGGATCTGCTCGTCCGGCCGCCGGAAACAGAAATCGAGCATGAGCAAGAAGGATGTCGCTGTTCGTCCGGGAACGAGCCGGAGCCTGCCAAGTCCAGTTGTTGTCCTGGCCCTGATGCTCAGAAAGAAGCTGTGCCTGGTGCCGATGTGGCGCGCGCGCGTCGCTATGTTGCTGACCAGTGGAGCTGTGCAGATGAGGAGGATGATACCGACGATCCCTCTTTTGCTGCTTTTGATGCCGTGCTGAAGCGGCGTGCCCGCACGTTGGGACTGTCGGCGATGGTTTTTCAGGATGCATGGACGCTAGATCTGGAGCGTCTGCGCCAATGCTACATTCATGTCATGATGCCTGACCAGAAGGCTGTGCCTTTTTGTGCATTCAATCTTACGGATCGGGAAGGGCGTTCGCTCTACCGGAAGGAGGAGGGATGCTGAAGACTTTCATGCAGAGTGAGGTTTTTGGGCAATGCGAGCGTGGCTTCTGTCCTTTTGAAACCCGAGAAGAGCGCGATGCCTATCAACTTGCCCATATTCGCGATACGATCGAGCATGCTCGCGCCAACAGTGGTTTCTATCGCCAGTTTCCCCGCTGGCCGGAAGGGCTGCCGCAGAGCCTTGCAGATGTTCAAGGTCTGCCCTTTACATGGCCGGAAGATCTAGCGCGCAATGATCCACCCCTCATCGCTGCGCCCCGCAATCTGGTTGCGCGTATGGTAACGCTGGAAAGCTCGGGCACTACGGGGGCTCCCAAGCGCATAGCCTTCTCGGATGCGGATTTGGAAAACACCATTAACTATTTCCACCGTGGCATGAGCCAGTTTACCCACGCCGGAGATCGTGTCGGAATCGCCTTTCCTGCGACCCGGTCTGGTAGTATCGGTCAGGGACTATACGAAGCGACGCGACGCCTCAACGCCACACCGCTGACGGCGCCCGATGTTTCTTCTGCGGACGCCTTGCTTGATTGGCTTCGTGCCGAACAGCCTGATGTGCTGTTCGGTCTTCCGGTCCCCTTCTTTGCCGTTGCTCGTCTTTCTCTATCTGATGGTGGTCTGGTGCCCCATCCTCGTGCGATCCTTATCAGTGCTGACCATGCCTGCGAAGCAATAATTCGCGGTCTTGAAACCATGTGGGGCACATCTGTCTTCAATCATTGGGGCATGACGGAAACCGGCTATGGCGGGGCGCTGGAGTGTGTTTGCCATGATGGATTGCATGTGAGGGAAACGGATCTTTATCTGGAAATCGTGGATCCTCTTACCGGCACTGTTCTGCCTGAAGGGGGCTATGGCGAAATAACGATTACCACGCTCCGCCGAGAAGTGCTGCCACTGATCCGCTACAGGACTGGAGATCTGGGGCGATTGGTTGACGAGCCGTGCACGTGCGGCAATGTCACCCGACGTCTTTATGGCCCCGATGACCGGTTGCTCACGGCCTTTGAACTTCCCGGGAGCGAAAGGCTGACGCGTGGTGCATTGGATGAAGCGCTTTTCGCGACAGATGGTGTCACCGACTACGCCGCCTCTTTGGCAAGCGATGGTAAAGGGCAGGCGATATTGCAACTGAATGTCGCTTCCATTGCGACTGTGCAAAAGGATGGCTTGGAACAAAGTATTTTGAATGAATTGCAGAGGCTACCTGCTTTCAAGCAGGCGGCTGGTCTTGGTCACCTGTCTCTCGACCTGAAACAGGCAGATGCAGTTTTGCTCCCTCACAAAAGCAAAAGAGTTCCGGTCCGGCAGAATGGCGGGTCAAGAACGAGGGCGGTGCTGTTCGATCTGGATGGTACCCTGGCTCATACATTGCCTGCTGTGCATGCGGCGGTGAATTGTGCTCGCGCTTCTGTTGGGCGCCCTCCAGTGTCGGAGGATCTGGTAGCAAGGCTTCTGGGCGAGGGAGCATTCCGGCTTATCGGCACCATTGCGGAGCATTTGGGAGAAAAGATCAAAGAAGAGGAGCAAAAGGTCCAGCTTGACCACTATCTGGCTTACTATCCCATGATGGAAGAGCAGATGGCTCGGCTTTATCCTGATGTGGTGCCGGTTTTGCAAAGGCTCACCGAGGAGGCCTATCGCGTCGTGGTTGTGACCAACAAATGCCAGCGGGATGCGGAAGCGCTTGTCAAAAGGCTTGGGTTGTCTGCGTTTCTGGACGCGATTGTTGGAAAGACACCCTCGCTGTCATCAAAGCCAAGACCAGACCTGTTGCTGATGGCTTGTCGCCATGTGTCGCTTGTTGTCGGGGAGTGTCTTTTCGTTGGGGATGGACCGGAAGATTGGAGTGCGGCTCAAAGGCTCACTATGCCCGCACTTCTGATCAAGCGCAGTAAAATCGAGAGGGAGATTCTGCCGGTTCCCTGTGTTGTCGAAGAAATAACGGAAGGGAGGGTAATCAAAAGTCTGAATGATCTGATGGCTTATCTAAAGAAATAAAGTGAAACGGCCCTTAAGAGGCAGAGGAACGCCATCAATTGTTTTACATCAAAGCGCTCGGGGACGGCTGAGAGACAATTTACTTTAATGGGAGGACAGAACCGGACCAGGGTTCTGCTGGAGGCATAGAATTTGTTCAATGATGACAACCGGGAATGACGACAAGGACGGCGATGACTATCGCGCGTCCTCGTCCACGCAAAAATTCAACCTGGCTCAAATGAACTCGATTGCGGGATCCTATGATGTCGCAATGGCTCGTGCGCGCCGCTTTTTTCTTGATACCGGGAATGTTGAGGGCAATATACCCGTAACCATTCTTCAATCTTGGCGGCGCAGTGCAGACTATGGCGTTGCCATGGAAACGCCCGCCAAGGTTGAAATCCCCACGCGGGCGGAGCTTAGCGCCCTGATCGAGCGCAATGAGTCCCTTGTGCAAGCATCTTGGGGGGAAGTGGAGGCCTTGCGCCGCGACATCGGGCAGTCGGAAGGGGTGGTGATCCTGACGGATCCCGAGGGTCAGATCCTCATGCGGGTCGGTAATGATACTTTCATGCAGGCGGCCAATCGTCTCGCCCTGATGCCGGGGGCGTCCTGGAACGAGCGTTTGATGGGGACCAATGCCATCGGTACAGCCATTCAGGAAGAAAGTCCTTTGACTATTTGTGGGACCGAGCATTTTCTTGATCCCAATGGTGTCCTGAGCTGTTCTGCAATTCCTATACTCAATCCGCAAGGCAGCATCCTCGGCACTCTTGATCTCAGTACACCGGCCAATGTTCCCCATGATCATTTGCTGGCCTTGCTCGGGCGCGCCGTCACGCATATTGAACGTAATGTTTTCCAGTATAACAGCGATAGCTGGGAACGAATGATTATTCACAACAATCCCAGTCTTCTGGGCAGTCCGCATGAAGGCGTACTGGCCTTTGAGGGAGACAAGCTTGTGGGGGCCAACCGGATTGCGATGACCCTGCTCGGTTTGCCATGGAGCGCTATTGGTGGTTTGCGCTTCAATGATCTTTTCTCGGTGCAGCATGGCAGTGTCAACCGAACTGCTTCTGCAGACGAATGCATCGTGCAGACGTTGAATGGTCAGACTTTCTTCGCCCGCATGGTGCAGGCTACGTCGGAGCGGCGCCGTCAAGTCGTTAGTCCTGCACCTCTTAGCCAACAAAGAAACGTAAAAGATCTTCCGCGCCATCCTCATGAAATTCTGGATGATTTGCAGAAGGATAATATTGTCGGCCCTATTTCACGACGCAAACCTCATGCCGGAGCGCTGCTCACAGCTTCTGACGAGCGGGATGATAGCGGGGAAGCAGTGCTCATTGTGGTCAAGGGCGAAGTGCGTTGTTTCACTTCCTTTGAGGGCAAGGAACTGACCCTTTTTTCGCTTGGACCGGGCGACGCCATGATCTTGCGCGATCACCTGCAAATGGAAATGAGGACGGAAGGCGAAGTTTATATTTTGCGCCACAAGGAATTTGAAACAGCGCTTGGCATGAGTACCGAGTTTGCCCTGTCCGTCATTCCTGTTGTTGAGCATCTGCTCAGAAAGTCCATCGAACTGATAGAGGACATGGTCTTTCACAGCGTCAAGTTCAGGCTTGTGCGGATGGTGGTCGATCGCGTCGAGAAATCCGGGCGCCCGACCGCGCGCGGAATTTCGGTTCAGATGCAGTCGAATGGTGAAGAAATCGCGATGCGCCTTGGTGTGACCCGACAAACGGTTTCAACCGCCATCGCAGGACTGATCCGCGATGGTTATGTTGAAAGGCTTGGCTCAAAAGAGTTCCTCGTCAGGGATCTTGGCAAGCTCAAAGCCCTTCTGGACAAGAAATAGATACCTCTTTCTCAAGCCTTCTCGAAAAATCTCGAAAAGACTTCTGGCAAGACCTGAAAGCCTGTTGTGACATCGGCCTTGATTGTTGACCGATCTGTTAAGGCAGGGCATGCGACATGACGAAACTGCCTCCGTGCGCCCTTTCGCTCGCGGCGCAGGTTCAGCTTTGAAAGGATATGAATATGTGTGGCACCTGTGGCTGTTCCGATCCGAACTCTGCGGTTTCAATGATTGATCCTGAAACTGGTGAAGCGTCCCTTTTGCGGTCAGATCATGATCACCATCATCACGACCATACCCATCACCACCATCATCATGTGCACAATGCTCATGGTCTCAGTCATCATCATGACCACGACCATAGTCATGAACACAGCGGACGTATCATCTCTGTGGAGCAGGCAATTCTGATGGAAAATGATCGTCTGGCCCAGCGCAATCGCGGCTGGTTTGAAGGGCGCGGTGTGCTTGCGCTCAATCTGGTTAGTTCACCAGGAGCGGGAAAGACGACATTGCTAGAAAAGACCATCGAGGCCTTATCTCCCACTGTGGAACTCACAGTGATCGAAGGCGACCAGATGACAACCAATGACGCTGACAGGATACGCGCTGCCGGAGCCAGCGCCCTGCAAATCAATACAGGGGCCGGCTGTCATCTGGAGGCAGACATGATAGCCGCCGCGACGAAAAAACTAAATCCTGCACCGGGTTCGATCGTGATGATCGAAAATGTCGGCAATCTGGTATGCCCTGCCATGTTCGATCTGGGGGAGCATATGAAGATCGCGATTGTTTCAACAACCGAGGGCGACGATAAACCGGTGAAATATCCCTACATGTTCAGTGCCTCAGAAGTGGTGATTGTCAACAAGATCGATCTTGCGCCTTACGTGGATTTTGATGAAGAGCGGATTTCCGCAAATATCCGCCAAGTCAATCCGCAGGCCCGTATCTTTATGCTGTCGGCGCGCACAGGAGAGGGAATGGCTGAGTGGATCGATTTTCTCAAAGAATTGAAAAGGGACATGTCTGTAGCTGGTTAGGCTTGGGCCCTAGAGCCCTTGCTATGAGGTGTTGGAGGAAGGCTGGTTATGTTGGCACTATCGCTCATCATTCGCGGTCAGGTGCAGGGGGTGGGGTTTCGGCCCACTGTCTGGCGCTTGGCGCGTGAGTGTGGCTTGACGGGCGATGTTAAGAATACAGGCGAAGGCGTAGAGGTTCGGATTTGGGGGGAGATGGCTGAAAGGTTCGAGGCCATTCTCAAGGCCAATCTGCCCGGGCTTGCACGGATCGACAGCATTGCTCGGCATTCCCTGTCGGGAGCCGCTCCTCAAAGCTTTGAAATCGTGAACAGTCAGGAGGGAAGCGTAACGCAGTTGGCGGTTACGCCAGACATGGCAACCTGTCCGGATTGCCTCGATGAAATCCGGGATCCCTTTGATCGTCGCTATCGCTATCCTTTCAACAATTGCACCAACTGCGGACCACGTTTCACCATTGTTCAATCCGGCCCCTATGATCGGGCCAGAACCACCATGGCGCCCTTTGCCATGTGCGAGGATTGTGCGGACGAATTCGAAACCCCCGCCGACCGACGCTTTCATGCCCAGCCTGTAGCCTGCCCACACTGTGGCCCGACGGTCTGGATTGAAGATCTGAAAAGCGGAGCGCGGGTCGAAGCCGATGATAGCCCCCGGTTGCTGGCTGACCTGATTCTTGCTGGTCATATTGTAGCCATCCGAGGACTTGGTGGCGTGCATCTGGCCTGTGACGCGACCAACACCAAAACGGTCGGAGCGCTGCGTATACGCAAAAGACGCAAGGCCAAGGCCTTTGCGATGATGGCACGGGATCTGAAGGTCATTGGGCGATATGTGGCTATTTCCACTGTGGAAGCAGCCGTGCTCACCAGCCCGGCTGCGCCTATTTTGTTGCTCTACGGACAAGGGGAAACATTGCCGGAGGCCGTGGCTCCCGGTCTTTCACGCCTTGGTTTCATGTTGCCCCATACGCCCCTGCATCATCTGATGTTCGAGCATCTGGATCGGCCACTTATCATGACTTCTGGCAATATATCGGGGCATCCCCAATGCACAACCAACCAGGAGATCCGCGACAAGCTTTCGGGCATTGTCGACTTCGCACTGATGCATGATCGGGAAATCGCGAACCGGATTGACGATAGCGTGGTGGCGGTCGACTTGGGTGAGGCGCGCATTCTGCGCAGGGCGCGGGGTTATGCGCCACAGGCCATAACTCTGCCAGATGATTTTCCTCAGGATCCTTGCATCTTGGCGATGGGGTCGGAACTGAAAAACACTTTCTGTCTTACACAAAAAGGACAGGCAATCCTCAGTCAGCATATGGGCGATCTGGAAGATGCGGCTACCAACGAAGAGCAACGGCACAATCTGGCTCTGTTCAGTTCTCTTTTTCATCATCAGGCTGAGCAACTCATCGTAGATGCGCATCCTGATTATCTTCCCACTCAATTTGGTTATGAGATTGCTCAAGGGCGGCCCGTTACGGAGGTGCAGCATCACCATGCGCACATTGCGGCCTGTATGGCCGAGAATGGGGTAAGGCTCGCAGATGGTGCGGTTCTGGGGCTGGCTCTGGATGGTTCAGGCTTGGGAGATGATGGCACCATATGGGGTGGTGAAGTTCTCCTTGCTGATTACCAGGGCTATCAGCGTCTGGCTCATCTCAAACCAGTGCCATTGCCCGGCGGGGCAGCGGCCGTGCGCGAACCTTGGCGTAATGCGTATGCGCATGTGGTTTCCAGCATGGGGTGGCCACAATTTGCTGATCGTTTTGCTGGCCTTGACCTAGAAGAGCGTTTCGGTGCGCAACCTTTGGCCACCTTGGATGCAATGATGCGCAAGGGCATCAACGCACCATTGAGTTCCTCCTGTGGGCGCCTGTTTGATGCTGCAGCTGCTCTTTGCGGCGTTGCATGGGGGCGGCAGAGCTTTGAGGGCGAGGCGGCCATGCTGTTCGAAGCGGCAATCGATCGCCAATGTCTTAAAGTTGAGGAGAGGGCTGCCTATCCTTTTGTAATCCGGGCCGGAACTCCGCTGCAGCTTGATCCTGCTCCGGCGCTAGAGGCCATGCTTGAAGACAGACTGAAAGGCGCTTCTTCGGGATTGCTGTCTGCGCGTTTCCATCTTGGGTTGGCAGAAGCTTTGGCAAGGCTGACATTGATATTGGCGCATCAGCAGAGGATCAATATCGTCGCTTTGTCCGGAGGCTGCTTCCAGAATGCGTCACTGTTTGCTCTCTTGCATGATCGTCTGGCAAATGCGGGGCTTCATATTCTGAGTCACAGCAAGGTGCCTTGTAATGATGGGGGATTGTCTTTGGGGCAGGCCGCTATTGGTGTGGCGCGTAGCCTGAACGTGATGGGTGGGTGAAATTTGGCTTCAGTCTTGCGCTGATCTGGCGAGGCTGACTTGAGAGAAGAAAGGGTGCGAGATGTGTTTGGGAATTCCTGGACAGATCGTTGGGATCACTGATCCAGAACGAAAACTGGCGATGGTGGATATTTCCGGCGTACGCCGCGAGGTCAATGTCACTTGCGTAGCGATAAACAACGCTCTGGAAGATCTTGTTGGTCAATGGACGCTCATCCATGTGGGGTTCGCCATGAGCCTGATTGACGAAGCAGAGGCCGCCCTGACCCTCAAGGCTCTGCATGAGCTGGATGAGGTATCCGACACGCTGGAAAGCATCGAAGAAACAAAGACCATGCTGGGGGCGGAAACTCAGTCGGGGCAGGGACCTTCGTAATGAAATATGTGACTGAATTTCGCGATCCAACAGCAGCAAAGAGCCTTCTTGGCGCGATCTGCAAAACCATTGACGAGATTGGGGCTACGGCAGAAGAACCTGTGCGCCTGATGGAAATCTGTGGCGGACACACCCATGCAATTTTCCGCTATGGGCTGGATCGTCTCACCCCTCAAGGGCTGGAATTCATTCACGGGCCGGGCTGCCCTGTCTGTGTGCTGCCCATGAAGAGGGTGGATGAATGCGTGGAGATCGCCATGAAGCCGGAAGTGATCTTCACCAGCTTTGGTGATGCCATGCGGGTGCCCGGACGCAAGAAATCGCTTCTTGATGCGAAATCTGAAGGGGCAGATGTGCGCATGGTCTATTCCCCTCTCGATGCGCTGGAGTTGGCGCGGACCAATCCGGATCGGGAAGTTGTGTTTTTCGGTCTCGGTTTTGAGACGACGACGCCGTCTACGGCCTTGACAATTTTGCAGGCGGCTGAGGAAGGGATCTCCAATTTTTCACTTTTTTGCAATCATATAACAGTGACCCCGCCTCTCAGGCTGTTGCTGGAAGATCCGGAAATGAAGCTTGATGGTTTTATAGGGCCGGGGCATGTTTCCATGGTTATTGGCACACGTCCGTATGATTTCATTGCGCGTGATTATTGCAAGCCGCTGGTGGTGGCCGGGTTCGAGCCGCTTGATCTCTTGCAGTCGATACTTATGGTGCTCAGGCAGCTGGCCGAAGGGCGTGCCGAAATCGAAAACCAATACGCACGGATCGTGCCTGCAGAAGGCAATCCGGCCTCTTTGGCTGCGATTTCACAAGTCTATGAACCGCGTCCGACCTTTGAGTGGCGCGGTCTTGGCGAAATTGACAAGTCCGGCCTGCGCATTCGCAAAGCTTATGCCTCCTATGACGCAGAGCGTAAATTCGACATCGGCTATGGATCGTCCAAACCGCATCAACCGGATATTGAGAGCTTTGCCTGTGGTGCGGTGATGACGGGGCGAATGAAGCCTTTCGTTTGTCCGGAATTTGGCAAAGGCTGTACGCCGGAGCATCCTCTTGGGGCGCTGATGGTTTCATCTGAAGGGGCTTGTGCAGCCTATTATCAATATGCCGATATGAGGCCGGAGGGTGCAGAATGAATGAGATGAGTAAACTTGCTGCGGGGCGGATATCTCTTGCGCATGGTGGTGGCGGCAAGGCCATGCATGATCTGATCGACCAGATTTTTGCTGCACGCTTCAAGCCGCAAAGCCGAGAGGATCAGGCCCGCCTTAAGCATCCTGCATTGTTAGAGCCGGGCGCGCAACTGGCCTTTACCACTGACAGCTTTGTTGTTTCTCCGTTGGAATTTCCCGGTGGTGATATCGGTAAGATCTCGGTGTGCGGCACGGTCAACGATCTAGCCGTGGGCGGAGCTCTGCCTCTCTGGTTATCGGCTGGCTTTATCCTTGAGGAAGGCTTTGATATTGCGACCTTGGTGCGCATCGTTGAGAGCATGGTCTGCACCGCTGAAGAAGCCGGGGTATCAATCGTTACGGGTGATACCAAGGTGGTCGACAAAGGCAAGGGGGATGGTGTTTTTATCAATACGTCAGGGGTTGGAGTGATCCCTCCGGGAAGGGAATTGCTTGCTTCTTCAGTCAAGGCGGGTGACGTGGCCATTGTCAATCATCGGCTTGGCGACCATGGCGCTGCGATTTTGGCAGCGCGGGGCGATCTTGCCCTATCGGCTTCCATTGCCAGTGATTGCCAACCGCTCAATGGCCTCATGGAAGCGGTGCTACGGGTTGCTCCCCATGTTAGGGCGGCGCGAGACGCGACCAGAGGTGGGCTTGCTTCATCTCTTAATGAAATCGCTCAAGAGGCTGGTGTCGGGATCGAGATCGAGGAAAAGCTTTTGCCGATTCATTCTGAGGTGCGTGGTGTTTCCGAAATTCTCGGGCTTGACCCTCTCTATCTGGCTAACGAGGGCACCTTGGTTCTGTTTGTGCCTGAAGCTGAAGCCGAAGCCGCGCTCAGTGCCATGAAAGCTACATCTGCGGGACATCAATCGGCGATCATAGGACGTGCCGTGAAGGACCATCCGAAACGCGTCATCATGCAAACGTTGTTTGGGGGCAGGCGGATTGTTGATATGCTGGTCGGAGAACAACTACCACGCATTTGTTGAGGCTATATACCAGATTTGCTCCATAGAATAACTGTTAACTGTAGATGCGGATAAAACCAATCGTCATTCCAAATGCTTCGGCAGGGGAAGCACGATTAGTTTATGGAATGTGCTCTCCGTTAGCGCGTATTGGGCCAAATAGGTTGATTTTCTAAGAGATAGATTTTGTCTCATTGTAACCCAATAGGGAAGGCATGAGGTGAACATCAGGTAATGGACTCAGTTCTTGAGGGAAGATCGTCAAAGACATGAAGCATTCTCGTGGTATTACATATCAAACAGGAGACACAGGGCAAAACTGAATGGTGGCATAAAACCTTGAGAAACCGGTTTTTTCTTGAAAATATCACACCTGCTGACGTCTACTTTGGCCGAGACTAAGCCATTCTGAACCAAAGAGAAATCATCAAACAAAAACGCTCACAACAAGGCGCTTGCTTCACCGCAAAACAGCCGCATAATATCCGCAACCAGATGAGGAGAACTCTCTCTTATGTTTGAACCCGCTTGGTTCCAATATCTTTGATGACGAATAAGCTTACCAGTGGCCGCTCATTTGATGCGGCACAGGCGTTGCATTGTACGATGCCGTCATTGGCCTTACGTTTGCTGTTTTTGTAACTGTAAAAGCCTTCTTTCTTTTGTACAGTTTTCATTGAGCCCTCGCTTCGCGCTTTCTCGAAACCCCAACATTTCCCGATCGCCTCAAACGGTCTCTTGACCTGGCCTGATCTGGCCGAAGATCGGCTGCCGCCTCGATTGCCTAGGCCGCAATGGTTCTGATTGGCTTTCTTCCCCTTCGTCGAGCCGACATTCCTCGCGAAACAACAAAGCCACTCCTTTCCATCCTCCGCTGTGCTTCGGTCGCAAGGATGCGGCGGCAATCGTCTTCGGCCCTTTGATCGCCATCGAGACCGCATGGTGCGGGATCGGAAACAAAATGGAGATTTAAAATGGCTACCATCGGCACCTTCAAGAAGAACGGCACCAACGAATACACTGGCGAAATCGTCACTCTCAGCGTCCAGGCAAAAGGCGTCCGCATCATTCCCGACATTCGCGCAACTGGTGAAAACGCTCCCAGCCACCGTGTCCTAGTAGGCCGTGCAGAAATTGAGGCTGCCTGGTCCAAGCAATCCAGCGAAGGTCGCGACTATCTTGGCCTCAAACTGGATGATCCCAGCTTTACAGCTCCCATCTATGCCAACCTCTTCGACGATGAAGATGGTGAGAGCTGCATCCTGATCTGGTCTCGTCCCAATGGGCACCGTGGCGAATGAAATCACGAAGGCTCCGGCAACCGCCGGAGCCTTCTTCATGCCTTCTCGAGTTGGTCTCTCACAAGCTTGACGCGCGTGCCAATGATTGTCCTGACGGTCTTCAGCATCGGATGAAACAGGTCTTCGGCTTGCAGCTCGACGAGCAGAGCATCGGCTTCTTCTTCGATCCTGTTGGCCATTGTGGCCAGCTCGGTGCGGAGCACTCTCTGTGCGGCCTTGGTTGGAGCAGCAAGCGCGTACCATTGTTCAAGCATGATCGTGTCAACAAGACCCCGCCCGCCTATCTGCATGGCCAGTTTCTTGGTGAGACGGGGATAGGCCGCAGTGCAAACCACGTCATAGAGGGGCGCCAGATCCGGTGTGCTGGCGTGATAGAGCAAAGAGAAATTCTTGCCATGTGCATCTGCGTTTCCGACCATATAGTGAAACATCACCATGCGCTGGAAGGCGAGCCTGTCAGCGGCAGGGCGACGCGTGTGTTTCTGGATCAAACCAGCCGACTGTGCGATCCCCGGTCCACCTTCTTCTTCATATTTGAGTTCGGGCGGCATGCTGAGAGCCTGACAGAAGTCTTCCTGATGCAGCTTGGCAATGGAGCCGTCGGCTTCCTGAACGCGGTCATAGCGTTCCACCAGAATGAAGTCGGTGTCTCCTGCTGACGATTTGATGACATGTGGAGCCTGTAGCCCGACGCGGTTTGCAAGACGCATGCAGAAGAGTTCATTCTCAACCGTGCCATCCAGCCCTTCAATAAAGGGCTTGAGGATATGGGTCGTCGGCTTGCCGGCTCTGGGGAGCGAGATTTGACCGTCCATCACGCATACCGCCAACTTATCCTGCGCACCGGCGAGGGACAGGCGCACACCTTCCTCACCACCGATGATTTCTCTTCCCCTCTTCCTCCCCCCTGATTTACGGTTAGGCTTTGAGTTTTTCTGAATTCATTGTCGGTTCAGGCGCTCAAGCACAGGATTATATTCCTGCGCCCCGATACTCTGCCGGCTTTCAAGTCGGAGAGTATTTTGGGTTGCCTTTTAGAGGGTAAAGTTGATCATAATTGGAATATAATAAACATTTATGTTTCAAAATTTGATCTATTTTGTGTGAAATAGCCGTTTATACGTATAATAACCTATGGTATATGATCGTTTGTCGCCTTATTGTGATCGATAACGAAATTTCTGATTTCCAGATATGGAGGTATCCGGCAGGACGAAGTCAAGACCAGGCTTCGCTTGCTGAGAGGAAATCAGAATTGTGGAGGAATAAGATGTCCGTTGAAAGACCATGCGTCGGAGTCGTCGCTCTTGGCAGGCCGACTTTTGATGTTCCCTATGCAGAAGAAATTCTGGCCAAGGCTTGGAAAAATCTCGAAAAACTGGATGTTGAGCTGATTGGCAAGCCCGAACTGCTATTTGATGCCGATGCTGTACTCGCTGCTCTGCCTGCCCTCAAAGAGCGTAAGCTTGATATGCTGCTGTTGCTACAGGTGACATTCACCGATGCTACAATGACGGTTGAGCTGGGCAAGGAGGTTGATGGGCTTCTGGTCATGTGGTCCTTCCCTGAGGCGAGAACCGGTGGTCGTCTGCGCCTCAATTCTTTCTGTGGTGTCAATCTGGCCAGTCATGCATTGAGTCGCAACAATCTCAGCATCGATTATATCCATGATGCGCCCGATAGCGCCGCTGCAAGAGACCGCCTCATGGTGCTGGCGCGTGCCGGTGCAGTGGTCAATGATCTTCAGGGAGCACGCATGAAGCTGGTCGGGCATCATCCAGATGGATTTGATGCCTGCAATTTCAAAGCAGAACAGCTCAAGACGACATTCGGCGTCGACGTGGATCAAATCCCGATCCTTGATTTTATCAAGGAAGTCAAAGAGCTGCCAGATTCTGTCGCTGATGCCCCCTATGAGCGTCGCGCCAAGGACTTCCCCAATCTTGCCGAGCTGGATCAGGACGCAACCCGCAAGACCCTTAAGGTCTATTCCAAGCTGCGCCAAGAGGCTGATGACAAGGGCTACAAGGGGGTGGCCGTGCGCTGCTGGCCTGACTTCTTTACCGAATATGGCTGCGCGGCCTGCGGTGCGCTGGCTCTGCTCAACGAAGACCATACACCGGGAGGCTGTGAAGCCGACATGCTTGGCGTGTTGACTTCCGTTGTGTTGCAGAATGCCTCTGGCGGAAGCGTTTTCAATACCGACCTCGTCGATGTCAATCTTGAAGACGACACGATTGTCTTCTGGCATTGCGGGCAGGCACCGATCGACATGGCCGACAGAGAACAGACCATACAGGGCACGATCCATTCCAACCGAAAATTGCCATTATTGTCTGAATTCGCTCTCAAACCCGGGCGCATCACTGTCGCCCGCTTCTCTCAGGGACATGAAAAACTGCGCCTCATTCTGGCCGGAGCCGAAATGATCAAAGCGCCGCTTGCCTTCTCAGGCACAGCGGGAACAGCCAAACCGGATATTCCGGTGGCGGAGTTCCTTGATCGTATGATCTCTGAAGGGCTTGAGCACCACACTGCGCTGACCTATGGCGACCATCGTCCGGTTTTGCGTGCGATTGCCAAACGCCTTGGAATTGAAGTGGTTGAACTGACCTGACACTGCCAATGCATGCTGGCAAACCCTGTCGGCATGCGTTTCAGAACGGATTTTTTCAAACAGGAATGAAAATAATGTTGGCAACAATTGAAAAGGGCCTCAATGCCATCAATGCGCCTTTGGGTAAGTTCGGCAGTTGGGTCGGGGGCATCATGCTGGTCATCATGACCGTCATTGTGCTGCTACAGGTGCTTTTCCGCTATATCCTGAATATGCCATTGAGCTGGACCGATGAAGCCTCGCGCTTTCTGATGATCTACATGACCTATCTGTGCCTGCCGCTAATCTATCTGCAGGACAAGAATATTGCCATGACTTTCCTGCTCGATGCTTTGCATGGCACGCGGATTCGGCATCTGTTGATGGTCGTGATCCATATTCTCGCCATCCTCACATTTCTGGTCTGGATCAAGTTTGGCTACGACTTCTTCCTGCGCGGCACCAGTCATGCAGACAGCTTGCCGATAAAGATGAATGTCATCTATATCGCGCCGCCTCTTCTCATGGCTATCACGCTGCTTTCGGCATTGCAGAAAATCGTTTCCGAGCTGCGCCAGTTTTTTCACTTCATACCAGTCGATGATGCGCCCAAAGCCTGACGGGCGAGGACGTAAACGAGGAAAATAGTTATGGTTTCTCCGATCTTTGCCGTTTATTTCCTGATCCTTCTGGTTATCGGCGTTCCAGTTCTCTTTGCGCTCGGGCTCTCCCCGGCCATCGCCTTGTTGCAAGCCGACAAGGTGCTGTTCATGAACCTACTCTATCAGCGGCTCTATGCTGGTTTGGACAATTTCCTACTTCTCGCGCTACCCTTCTTCATGCTGGCAGGCGAGTTCATGGTCAATGGTGGCATCACCACGCGCATCATTAGTTTTTCGCAGAAGATGGTGCAGCATATGCGTGGGGGGCTCGGCCATGTGGTGATCATCTCCGCGACCCTGTTTGGTGCTCTTACGGGCTCTTCCGTGGCCGCCACTTCCGCTATCGGCAACATGATGATTCCGGAAATGGAGCGCTTTAAGTACGACCGGACTTATGCCGCAGCCATTACCGCAGCGGCGACCGTGCTGGGGACTATCATCCCCCCCAGTGGCATCATGTTGATCTATGCCTTTGTGATGAACACTTCGGTTGCTGCCATGTTCATGTCTGGTATTGTGCCCGGCTTGATCCTTTGTTTTGCATTGATGCTCATCAATCGCTGGCAGATCCAGAAATATCCCGCCGTTGAACAGTTCGAACGCGCTCCGCGCGCCGAGCGCAGCGCTGCATTCAAGGCGGCAATCCTGCCATTGCTGACCCCGGTTATCATTTTAGGTGGTATTTATGGCGGTATCTTCACGCCAACCGAAGCCGCAGCTGTAGCTGTCTTCTATGCCTTCATTCTGTCGGTCTTCATCATGCGCATCCTAAAGCTCAAGGATGTATTCCCGATGTTCGTGCGCATCGGTATCAATGCAGGCGCAATTCTGATCATCGTGGCTGCGGCAAGCGGCTTTGCATCCGCGATTTCTCTGTCCGGTGTGGCGGAACATATCACGAAATTCTTTTATTCGGTGACGGACAACCCCTACCTGTTGTTCTTCATCATGAATATCTTCTTGTTCTTTGTTGGCATGTTCCTGGATGCAGGACCTGCGATCCTGATCTTTGCGCCTATTCTGGCTCCTATCATGACCAATGTGGGCATTGACCCGATCCATTTCGGCGTTGTCATGGTGGTCAATCTGTCCATCGGGCTGGCAACACCGCCGATGGGGCTGGTGCTCTTCGTGGCCTCCGGCGTATCCGGTGTGCCATTGCAGAAAATTTCAAAAGCGATCATCCCGTTCCTTTTAGCGGAAGCTGTGGTGATTTTCATGATTTCGTTCTTCCCGTCACTCGTTATTGGCTTGCCGAAACTGCTTGGAATGATGTGAGCGGGCTTATGGAGGAGGCCGGCAGTGAAAAGAGGAAGCTCTGTCGGCGAAACGTTTACCAGTGGAGGTAACATATGAATATCAAAGCACTTGGTCTGTCCCTGCTGACCGCCGGTCTGCTTTCTGCCACAGCGCAGGCCGCAGACTACAAACTGACGGTCCCACATGTGACCAATATCGATAGCTACAATCATCAATCGCTTCTGGTGTTCAAGAACTTCGTCGAAAACCATTCCAACGGTGCGATCGAAGTCGACATCTATCCAAGTGGACAGCTTTGCGGCACTGCTCGTGAATGCCTCTCTGGCGTGCAGTCTGGCATCTTTGATTATTTCCAGACCACCATTCCGGAACTGGCCAACTATTGGGCACCTGTTGGGGCGTTTGATCTGCCCTACATGCTACCCAACGACCGAGTGGCCGAGTGCGTTTATGATAACGAAGATTTCCTCTCTGATGTGCGCGACAATTTGCTTGAGGAAACCGACAATTTGCGCCTGATGATGGTTTCCAACTCGGGCGGATGGCGTAATTTTGCCACCACCAACAAGCAGATCAAATCCCCTGAAGATGTCAAAGGACTGAAAATCCGTACAGTTCCTGCGCCAACCCAGCAGGAATTGGTCAAATCCCTTGGAGGTGCTCCGACGCCGATCTCATGGCCGGAAGTTTATACCGCTCTCTCGACCGGCGTTGTTGACGGCACCAAGAATGGCATCGTCGATATAACCACCATGAAATTCGAGGAAAGTCTGAACTACATTATTTTGGACGGCCACGCCTATATGGGCGGTGTTTGGGTCATGAATAATGATCGCTTTGAAGCCTTCCCCGATGATCTCAAACGGGTCATCATCGATGGTGTTGCCGCCCAGAACCAGTTCCTGCGCGTTTATCCCAAATGGAAGGAATATGATGCGTACGAAACCTTCCGCAAGGCTGGCGGCACGGTTTATACGCCAACTCCTGAAGAAAAGAAGGCCTTCCAGGAAGCAACCGCACCGGTCAGAGATTTCTTCATCGATCAAGTCGGTGAACCGGGCAAGGAATGGCTGGACCGCTTTGAGAGTGAAATAAAATCGTGCGAAGCCAAGCTGGATGCAGATTTCATCAAGGCATCCGAGTAATCGTCTTTGAGGATAGTGAAGGGGGCGCGCCCCCTTCATCTCTCACAATCCGAAAACCGTCAATATTTCAACAGCTCAAAGCGGCCTCCCCTTCTGAATTCTGATTGCCGTCAGCATTCACAAGAGTAGATCGAGGGACAATCATATGAAATTCGAAAGATCCGAGACCGGTTTTATACTCTCGCACAAAGACCAGATCGTGCTGCAGCACTCTCATAGCTCACCCATCCTGTTTGTCGGCACTGGTAACGCCACTTACGATATGTATCGCGGCAATTTCGACATCAAGGACTATGTGAACGAACGTATTGCTTTGCGCTGCTTCACAATCAAGGGTGATGGACAGGCTGTTCGTATTGAGTTCCACTATGAAGGAGAACTCCAAATCACGCTCTGTGCCGAGGAAACCCCGGAAGGCCGCCTCAAGATAGGATTCCATGATGCCAAGGAAAGCCTTAACAGGGTTTGGATCAGGCTTGACGCCAGCAAAGATGAAAAGATTTACGGCTGCGGCGAACAGCTCACCTATTTCAATCTCAGAGGTCACAACTTTCCGCTCTGGACGTCCGAGCCCGGCGTGGGGCGCAATAAGGCCAGTTACATCACCTGGCAGGCTGATGTCAAAGACCGGGCAGGGGGCGATTACTACAACACCAACTATCCGCAGCCGACCTTTGTTTCAAGCGACCGCTATTTCGTGCATCTGCAAACCACGGCCTATGCCGATTTCGACTTCCGTCACTCAGACTTTCATGAATTGCAGTGCTGGGCCATTCCCGACTATCTGCTCTTTGATTGCGAGCAGAGCTTTCCGGCTCTGGTGCATAATATTTACGGTCTATTCGGCACCCAGCCCGAGATGCCTGACTGGGTTCATGACGGGGTCATTCTGGGCATTCAGGGAGGCACCGAAACCACTCTAGAGAAATTGCACAAGGCCAAGGCCGCTGGCATCAAGGTGGCTGGCGCATGGTGTCAGGATTGGCAGGGCATCAAGATCACGTCCTTTGGCAAACGCCTGCAATGGGACTGGCAGTGGAACCCGGATCTATACCCTGAGCTAGACAGCAAGATCCATGCGTTGAAGCGCGAGGGCATTCGCTTTCTTGGCTATATCAATCCCTATGTGCTCGAAGACTTTCCGCTTTATCAAGAGGCTGCCAGCAAGGGCTATCTGGCAACCCGCCAGGACGGCTCCAAATATGTGGTCGACTTTGGCGAATTCTATTGTGGCGTGGTGGATTTCACCAATCCTGCGGCCTGTGAATGGTATAAAGGCGTTATCAAGACCAACATGATCGATTTCGGCCTTGATGGCTGGATGGCGGATTTCGGGGAATATCTGCCCACCGACTGCACTCTTGCCAATGGCAAATCCGCCGAGATCGAACATAATGACTGGCCACGTCGCTGGGCCAAGATCAACCATGAAGCCATTGAGGAAGCCGGCAAGACCGATGATATCCTGTTTTTTATGCGCGCAGGCTACACAGGTATTCAGCGCTATTGCCACACCCTATGGGCGGGCGATCAATGCGTAAACTGGAATATCGACGACGGTATGCCCTCAGTGATCAATGGAGCGCTCTCTTCAGGTCTTCTGGGCAATGGCATCCATCATTCGGACATTGGCGGCTATACCACTTTGCACGGCATGAAGCGGGATCGGGAATTGTTCATGCGCTGGGCGGAAATGGCCGCCTTCACGCCTATGATGCGCACCCATGAAGGCAACCGACCTGCAGACAATCACCAGTTTGATACGGACACCGAAACCCTTTGCCATCTGGCCCGCATGACGCGGATTTTCACTCATCTGAAGCCCTACATAAAGGCCGCAGTTAAAGAGAATGCCTTAACGGGTATGCCGGTTCAGCGCCCGCTCTTCATGCATTATGAAGGTGATGCCCTGTCTTATGAGATCATGTATGAATATCTGTTTGGCCGCGATCTGCTTGTCGCACCGGTTTATGAGCAGGGCGCAAGGCAGCGCAAACTCTATTTGCCTCCTGATCAGTGGATTCATATCTGGAGCGGTGAGCATTATCAGGGTGGCTGGGTTGAAGTGGAGGCTCCCATCGGGAAGCCCGCAGTTTTCTATAGAGCGTCAAGCGCAGACACAGTGCTGTTTGCCAAGATCCAGGATGCAGCTGAAGATCTGCTTTAGCAGGAGTCGGTACCCTCACGGTTGAGCGGCGTTCGGGCAATTCTCACCGGCTGCATGGTGAGCCAAATGTTAAACCCCTCTGCGCTCTTGGTGCGCAGAGGGGTTTGTTTGCCTGGGCCTTTTGCTTGCAATGCCTATCCTGAACTCATCCAACGTTGGCAAAAGTAATCGACATTATTGGTATCAAACGGAGGACGTGCGGGAGAAGCAAGAACGCCCAACAACAAAAACCCTGACCCGTAAATGGGTCAGGGCGAGGTATGGTCCAGCTATAGTGGAGGAAAAAACTCGCGGGAGAACGAGGTCCAATTTAAAAATCAGAAGCTTTTCCACTGGAACCAAACAGGCGAATTTTCTCTTTCACCTTTTCTTTCATGATGGTTTCAGCAGCCCCAAGAGAGTCGGCCAGAACAAAGTCTTCTGGACTCTCTTTCCAATAGGCCTGAGCGCCATAAGTGAAGGCCTGGCGCAGCTCAGTGTCTACATTGACCTTGGCGATACCCAGTTTTATTGCGCGCTCGACCTGCTCGTCCGGCACACCCGAACCGCCATGCATCACCAAGGGTTTCTGCACGATTTCCTTGATTTCCCTGATACGGTCAAAGGCCAACTTGGGTTCTGCTTTGTACATACCATGCGCAGTGCCAATGGAAATGGCCAAATAGTCGAGGTTGGTGCGGTCAACAAATTCCTGTGCCTCGGCAACCGTGGTGATCATTGCATCTGCTTCATCCACGGCGATGTCATCTTCCACACCGCCAATCTTGCCGATTTCACCTTCACAGCCAATATTCAGAGCATGCGCAACTTCTGTCACTATTTTGGTGATGCGGCAGTTTTCGTCAAATTCAAGGCCGGACCCATCAAACATGAGGGAATGGAAACCGACGCGCGCCGCAGCCATGGTTTGCGGAAACTGGCGGCTATGATCGAGATGGATAGCTACTGGAGCCGTGATGTTTGTCATGAAGGCATCCACAATGGCCTTCATTTCATCCAGCCCCATGGTGTTGATCACTTTTTGTCCGATCATCACCATGATGGGGGCCTGCTCTTCTTCGGCCGCCTTGAGAATCGCTCGTGTTGTCTCGGCGTTGTGTACACTGAAGGCGCCGATCGCATATCCGTCTTTCCAGGCGCGTTCGATCAGTTTTGTACCGGAAATATAGGCCATTCTGTTACCTCTTGTTACGCATCTCTTCGAAAAAATGCGCCGCGACAGCTGTCTGGGATCTTATTGGCTGCCAATGTCATATTTCATGTTTCTCTATGTGCAGGTTACCAAGTTTTGATCGTTTCCGAAAGTGTTCTGACGGATAATTGGGTGAAAAGCAACACTATTACACAAATTACTGCATGAAACCTACAAAATATGGAAATTTTTCACCACGAGCATGACCCCAATGATCAAAAGCAACGAATGGATGATGCCGTGATAGTTGATCTTGTATGTGTGCAGCAGGTGATAGGCGAACATGCCAAGGCTCATGCCCACGATAAAGGCAGGAAAGGCATAGGCCACACGCTCTAGTACATAGGCATCCAGAAGCCCCTTGGTCCAGAAACCAGCGATGGCCCCGACCATCTGCAGCATGAAGAAGAACACCAGAGTCGATTTAACCTCATGGGCACTCCATGGCTGCATTGATGTGTAGGCAATCACAGGTGGGCCGGGTTCTCCAACACTGGCGCCCAAGGCACCGGAGAAGAATCCGGTTCCCAGTGTGATGGGGGGCGACGTCTTTTTGAAAAGGGGCGCACGGGAGAAGAGGGAATAAAGGCTGGAGAGGATCAGCACGACGCCCATCGTGATCAGAATTGCCTCTCCCGGCAACCGCTTGAGCAAATCCGCACCAAGGAAGGAGCCTGGAAGCGATCCGACAAACAGAATCAAACCACTTTTCCATTGCACATTCTTGCGCATTTTCCAAACCAGCGGAAAAGTAACCAGCCAGCCGAAGATGCCTGCGATTGGCACCGCCGCCTTGACATCGACCGCCATGGAGAGAAGTGGCACGCTGACGAGTGCCAATCCGAAGCCGGTCAGACCTTGCGTAAAGCTACCCAGCGCGATGATAGCCGATACGACGATAATTTCCATGATCATGGGGAGGGTCCTGCCAAAAGGTGACCAGAGATCATGCTGCTGCAAAATGACCTCTGGCCTCTCGGGGGATAGGTGGCTTAGCGGGTGCCGAACCGGTGAAGGGTGCGATGATGATAAACTTCACCGGGTTTGAGAACCGCACTGGGGAAGTGCGGCTGGTTCGGAGCGTCGGGGAAACCTTGGGTCTCAAGGCAAAGGCCCCCAAATGCTTCATATTTGAACCCGTTGCGCCCGATCCATTCCTTGTTGGAAAGCTTGAAGGCATTGTAGAACTGAATCGCAGGCTGCGTGGTGAGCACAGTCATAGAGCGACCAGACTTGGGTTCGTAGAGATCAGCGGCGAGCGTGTAGGGGCCTTCGGTTTGTTTGTCACTGAGGATGAAATTATTGTCAATTCCGCCTGCATCCACTTTCTTCATGTTGGTGCCAATCACCGTCGGATTGCGGAAATCAAGTCCAGTGCCCTCAACCAATCGGATTTCGCCGGTGGGGATCATGGTGTCTGAAACAGGTGTGTAGAAATCGGAATAGAGCGTCAATTCATGATCCGCGACGCTGCCGCTATCATGGCCTGCCAGATTGTAATAACTGTGATTGACCAGATTGACGATGGTTGGCTGATCACAACTTGCCGTGAAATCATAGCAAAGGGCATTGTCTTCGCTAAGGCCTATGGTGTGGGTGACCTGCATGGTGCCCGGATAGCCGGATTCACCGTCGGGCGAGACCCGATGGAAGTGAATGAGGATCGCGTCTTCGCTTTCCTCAAGGTCATAGCCCCAGACATATTTGTCAAAGCCCTTGGAACCGCCATGCAAATGCTGGCCCGTAGGGGCTTCGTTGGTTTCAAGTTCATAGCTTTGGCCGTCGATTGCGAATTGGCCATCCTTGATGCGGTTGGCAAAGCGTCCGGCGATCGCACCAAAGAAGGGGTGACCACTTAGATAGCGCTCAAGAGATTCGTAGCCAAGCACCACATCTGCCAAGGTGCCATTTTTATCCGGGACCTCGATGCTGGTAACGATGCAGCCATAGTTGGTGACACGAACGGTCATGCCACCCTTGTTGCTCAGTGTGATGAGATCGACCCGTTTGCCGTCCACCGCGCCGTAGGTTTCTATAGTCTTTTTCATGATAATCCTCCCGTGCCTGTCCTGTTATGCCTTGGTTTCAAGGCCGGACAGATCGCGCACTTGTTCCAGAACCGCGGTCCAGTCCTGACGCCCACGTCCGGAAACGCGGCTGATATTGTAGAGCTCTCGTGAAGCAGCTCCCATCGGCATGGGCACGCCCACCTGATTGGCCAAATCAAGTGCGATGCCTAGATCCTTGTGTGCCAGATCGATCATGAAGGCAGGGGAAAGGTCGCCAGCCAGCACCTTGTTGGGCCATGTTGTTGTAAAATGACCTTTGCCAGCTGGTGTGCCGCTCATGACAGACATGGCCGTGTCGAACTCGAGGCCGATCTTCTCGGAGAGGGTAATTGCTTCAGCCGAAAGGGCATTGAGCGCAATGCTCATATAGTTATTGATGATCTTGACGCGAATGCCTTTGCCCGGCCCGCCAGCATCCACGGTTTCCGAGCCCATCAAGTCGAACAGAGGTTGCGCGCGCGCGATCTGGTCCTTTGTGCCGCCAGCCAGAATAAGCAGGGTGCCTGCAACGGCATGATCGGACGTGCGCCCCACCGGCGCTTCCATCATTTCAATGTCTTGGACGGCGAGGTCTTTGATAAGGGCATCTGTCTCCAGTGGATGAATGGTCGACATATCAATAACCAATGCATCCTTGGGCATGGCTGCCGCAACGCCTCCGCCTCCCAACAATACATCACGCACCAGTGCGCCATTGGGCAGCATGGTGATGACAAATCCTACATCGCTGACAGCCTCTGCGGCAGAAGAGCATGCAATAGCCCCTTGCGCGGCCAAATTGTCTACTGCATCCTTGTTGATGTCGAAAACCTTGAGCTGATTGCCCCCCTTGATCAGATTGGCTGCCATTGCGGCGCCCATCTGCCCCAGACCGATAAAACCGACTGTCGTCATTCAGACCTCCCATTTGAGCGAATTTGATCGCAATACAACATTTGCAATAAAAATAGACAAATTACAACACATATTAGTTGTTTTGTGGTCGTTTTTGGTGATATTTTGGAGATAGAACGCCAAGCTCAGAAGACAAGCGCCTTCAGCGCGTTGCAAACACAAGGAAAAAAGCATGACCGTTGCATGCGTCGGTATTACCGTTCTCGACCGCGTATTCCGCGTTGAAAAACTCCCCTCCAATGGTGGCAAGTTTGTTGCTAAGGATTACTTCGAAATTGGAGGTGGACCGGCGGCAACAGCCGCAGTTGCCGTGGCTCGACTTGGACTTCCGGTTGAATTTCTTGGCCGGGTTGGTTCTGACGATGTGGCGCAGGCAATCATACGTGAATTCGATCATTATGGTGTCGGGCATCGCTTCACCCGTGAAGTACAAGATGCCACCTCATCCTTCTCTGCCATCCTTGTTGATGATGAGGGGGAGAGGATGATCATTAACTACCAGGATGAAACCCTGAGCACAGATCCAACATGGATGCAGACTGTTGATTTCGCAAAGTTCCAAGCCGTTCTGTGCGATGTGCGCTGGCACGACGGGGCTGCATATGCTCTGAAAATGGCTAAAAATGCTTCTGTTCCCAGTGTGCTGGATGCCGACGTCACGCCGCAGGACATTTCAGATCTGGTCGGTTTGGCCGATCATGTGGCGTTTTCCGAACCGGGATTGGCGAAATTCGCACAAACAGATGATCTTTTGAGTGGATTGCGCCTTGCTCAGACTAGAACCGATGGTAAAGTCTATGTGACAGCAGGAGCGAATGGCTGCTACTGGTTGGAAGATGGGGATATCCGGCATGCTTCCGGCTTCAAAGTGGATGTATTGGATACAACCGGGGCCGGAGATGTTTTCCACGGGGCCTTTGCATTCGCTCTGGCCAAGAGTATGGAAACGTCGCAAACCGTGCGGTTTGCCAGCGCCGTTGCTGCGCTGAAATGTACAAAATATGGAGGGCGAGAAGGCATTCCTGATCTGGAAACCGTGAATGCCTTTCTGGCTGCCAGCCAATAGGGACGCCGCCCTATAACAATGAACATATTAAGAGGTCATTTCCGATGAAGCGAAGGGTCGGGAATGAATCTGATTTGCAAGAACAGGAATAAAGCCACATGTCAGACGCCGTCATTGTTGGGACCCCCCGCCAGGACAAGCTTCTAAGGGAAGTCAATGAACGGGGTTATATCAGCGTAGAGGAATTGACGGAGCTGCTCGACGTTTCTGCGCAAACAATCCGGCGCGATATTAAGAAACTCAGCGATCAAAAGCTTCTCATCCGGCACCATGGGGGGGCCGCGCGCAATTCCAGCGTTGTCAACTTGGACTATTCCGTCCGGCAGACTTCCGAAACCGAAGAAAAAGAAGCCATTGGAGAAGCTATTGCGGCCCAGATTCCTGATAACAGTTCCATCTTCGTTTCCATTGGCACCACTACTGAGACCATTGCGAAGCATCTGTTGCAGAAGCGTGGGTTACAGGTGATCACCAATAGCCTGCGTGTTGCAAACGTACTCTATCAAAACCCTGACTTTAATGTCATGGTTCCTTGCGGTAAGCTGCGCAGTACCAACGGCGGCATACTGGGCTCGACGGCTCTTGATTTTATCAACCATTTCCGCGTTGATTACCTGATCACCAGCTGCGGCTCGATCGATAGCGATGGTACCTTGCTTGATTATGAATTCAATGAAGTGATCATGGTGCAAAGCATGATGAAAACCGCACGTAAGGTTTTCATTGCTGCGGATTCGACCAAATTCAGCACAACAGCGACTGTTGAAATGGGCCATATCAAGAATATTTCTGCTCTGTTTACAGATTCCCAGCCTCCGGCAGACATTCGCATGCAGTTGGAGTTGAACGGGGTTAAGCTGCTTGTCTGTTCATCGCCAAATAGAAAATAGCGCCACTTATGGGCAATCCTACTTGTTCAGGCTTGCCATTACTTGGCATTTCCACCCGTGGCTCAAAGTGGGAAAGGCTTCTTAGTTTGTATCCGGGAAGATCATATCTTCATAATTGACGATGTGGCTTCCCTAGAGAACGGAGAGCTGGTCCTAGAAATTCGGACCAAGTGTTAAGGTGGATTTTCTGATGAGAAAGAAAATCCGAAATGACGAAGAGAAAACGATACCTTGCTGATTTCAAAGCCAAGGTTGCGCTTGAGGTAATCTAAGAAGAATTGACGCTTTTGGAGGAGTTTCTCGCCTCTTTTGGGCTTTAGATGGAATCAACTTTAAGGTTCCCCCTAATCCGTCAAGATCTCAACCTGCCGTAACTTCGTGACAATTTCTTCTGGTTTGGGGCGTTTGTTCGCCATAGCGAATCCTCCGTTTCCCGAACTATAACGGTGGACCAACTCAGTGGGGGAGGATCAGCCCGATCTGGCCGAAGATCGGCTTATGCCTCGGTCGTCTAGGCCGCAATGGTTCGGATGGGCTTTCTTCCCATGTCGGCGAGCCGACATTCCTCGCGAAGCAACAAAGCCACTCCTTTCCATCCTCCGCGTTACTTCAGTCGCAAGGATGCGGTGGCAATCGCCGGGGCCTTTCTCATGCCTTCTCGAGTTGGTCTCTCACAAGTTTGACACGGGTGCCAATGATTGTCCTGACGGTCTTCAGGATCGGGTGAAACAGGTCTTCAGCGTGCAACTCGTCGAGCAGAGCATCGGCTTCTGCTTCGATCCTGCTGGCCATTGTGGCCAACTCGGTGCGGAGCACTCTTTGGGCGGCCTTGGTTGGAGCAGCAAGTGTGTACCATTGTTCAAGTGTGATCGTGTCGGCAAGACCTCGCCCGCCGATCTGCATGGCTAGTTTCTTTGTGAGACGTGGATAGGCCGCGGTGCAAACCACATCATAGAGGGGGGCTAGATCCGGTGTGCTGGCGTGATAGAGCAAAGAGAAATTCTTGGCATGAGCATCTGCGTTGCCGACCATATAATGAAACATCACCATGCGCTGGAAGGCGAGCCTTTCAGCGGCAGGGCGACGCGTGTGTTTCTGGATCAAACCAGCCGACTGTGCGATCCCCGGTCCACCTTCTTCTTCATATTTGAGTTCGGGCGGCACGCTGAGAGCCTGACAGAAGTCTTCCTGATGCAGCTTGGCAATGGAGCCGTCGGCTTCCTGAACGCGGTCATAGCGTTCCACCAGAATGAAGTCGGTGTCTCCTGCTGACGATTTGATGACATGCGGAGCCTGAAGCCCGACGCGGTTTGCGAGACGCATGCAGAAGAGCTCATTCTCAACCGTGCCATCCAGCCCTTCAATGAAGGGCTTGAGGATATGGGTCGTCGGCTTGCCGGCTTTGGGGAGCGAGATTTGACCTCCGGTCACGCATACCGCCAGCTTGTCTTGTGCACCGGCAAGAGACAGACGTACACCTTCCTCTCCTCCGAGCAAAGGGCGATCTCGCAACAGATCAAGGATCTGGCTCAGGCGCTTCTCGTCCAGCGGCTCAGTATCCTGAGAGCTGAAGTCTGGAAGATCTGATCCTTGTGGCAAGAGCGAGAGGGCACCTGCGCATTCACCACCGATGATTTCCAGAAGCCCAAAGGCATTTTGCTGCGAGACGCCAAGGGCGGCGGCCAGCCTTTTGCGCGCGCGCTCATCTGGTAGCAGTCCGGAAAAGATAGGCCGAGCTGCCGCATCAGGGTAGGGGGCCTCTTGTAGGGGCATTGAGACTGAAAGGGCGGCTCCGTTGGAAGACAGATAGTCAGGACCATAGAAGAAGCAGAGTTGCCCATCATCCATCTGAATTAGGGAGCCTGCCAAACTCTCGCGCAAATAGACATCAAGAGTGCGGCTCATGCGTCATCCTCCCGGTTGTTGACCGTGAAGGTGAGGCCAAGGGTCTGCATGACTGTTAGAGCCAGTCCCACTTGGCAACTCTCCTTGCCATGCTCCAGCTCACGCACAAAGCGCACGCCGACCCCCGATAGGGCTGCCAGTTGTTCCTGTGTCAGCGCCTGCCGTTTGCGCTCTTCTCGAATGAGCGCTCCAAGATCTTGAGAATTATCGATGTTGGCCATGATCATCCCTTTCGGGACGAATCTAGCACAACTCAGTTAAAAATGCACGAAAAAGACCCGAACGGGATGAAAGGTGCCATCAGAGTGTTGATGCGACAGAAAACATCCCGAACGGGATGATGCAAGAAAAATGTGATTTGTTCCTATCTCGGGCTATCGGATAGAATGGAGAAAGACGTTCGCATTCCGAATCCGCCGATCGGAAGACGTTGAGCCGAAATTTTCAGGTTGAGCTGGAAGCGAGCCTGACCTAGCCTAAGGTCTAGTGCCCAAAACGGTGCCATCCACAGGCATAAAATTTTTGGTTGCAAAATTTTTATATCGAAATTTCAATGGGTTACAGTTCTGAAAATGACATCCGCCTCGGGGCACCATCATTTTTCCCAGCCCGTCCCACTTATGTCAACAAGTCTTTGGAATTATGGGGTTTTTAGGTCTCAGGTTTCTCGGAGTGTGTCAGGCGATTTCACCATATGCGACCCGAGTGGGGCCATATTGGGTGCCAAGATTTTTCATGAATTCATTGATGGCCCCAATTTTAGGGTTTCATGCCACCTGACAACTCTCTTAGCATAATAATGCAAAAAGATTGCGAACCATCTTCTTGGCCCGGTGCAGGAAGTATTCTCGCAATGATGGATCAGGCGCTACATCGAGATATTGCGAGGTCAGTCTCTTTTATCCAGCTCACAATTTGCGCGCAAATCTGGTCATCAATCCAATGCCCGAGCTCAGTACAGATCGTGCAACTGGCCTGAGGCATATCGCCTGCCATCTGTTGGGCAGATGTTGCCTTGATACATGGATCTTTGTCTCCGTGAAGAAAGAGAGCCCGAACCAATAGCTTTGCCAATCCGTCCCTCCAAGCCGCAGTGGCCGTCATGGCCCAGGCCTGTCGCAGGTAGCCGCCTTCATCTTGGGCGCGCTCAACAAGCGCATGGGCCAGCCTGATACTCTGCGCGCTATCGCGGGGCAATGCGCCGCGCGAAAAATAGTCGTTGCTCGATCGGATCACCTCCGATGCTTCCATCGCCGTGGCGAAAGGAAAGAAAAAGCTTTCCATCTGCCTCAAGGCTTCAGGCTCGGCGGAAATCACACTTTCACCTCCCGTGCTGCTGATTGACACAAGAGACCGCACCCGATCGTCAGCCTTCGTTGCGACAATCTGCGCGATCATGCCTCCCATGGAAAAGCCGATACAGCCAAATTGTTTCAGTTGCAGATGATTGGCCAATGCAATGACGTCATCCGCCATATCCGTGAGGTCATAGGAAGCCTGTTCTAACGCACTTCCTTTCCAGGAGAAGCCGGACGGAATCACCGAAAATGGCCCGCCACATCGGCTTGAAAGGCCGCAATCCCGATTGTCCAAGCGAATGACTCTATGGTCTTGTGAAAGCACCTTCACAAGGGCCGGGGGCCATTCGATCAACTGCATGCCGAGGCCGGGTATCAAGATGAGGGCGGGCGCATCCGAAGACCCGTCTTGCCTGTAGCACATTCGGATGTCGCCCAACTTGGCGTAAAGATCCTGGCTCGTCATGGTTTGGGTGCGAGTCCGAGATCTTTGTTAACCGCAGCGAGAGCCGAGCTACCATCCGTCGTGGAAATCCCTTCCAACCATGTATCAAGCATATCAGGGTGGTTGGCGATGACTTTGCGTGCGGCATCCATAGCGCTCATCTTGTCGTCCAGAATATAGCCCATGCCCTCGCTTTCCATGGACACAGTGAAGGTGAGTTGATCAAGCAGTTTGCCAATCTGTGGGCATTCTTTCTGATAGCCTTTGCGCACTTGCGTATGGACGGTCGCTCCGCCAAAGTTCGGGCCGTAATAGGCATCGCCCCCTTCAAGATATTTCAGATCAAAGGCCGTGTTCATGGGATGCGGTGCCCAGCCAAGAAAAGCGATCCACTTTTTGCGCTTTATCTCACGCGCAACCTGAGACAGCATGCCCTGTTCCGAGCTTTCGACAACCTTCCAGTCTCCCAGCCCAAATTCGTTCTTGGCGACAATGTCGAGCATGATATCGTTCGAGCCCGGCTCAATGCCATAAACTTTTTCGTCGAATTCATCCGCGTGTTTGGCAAGGTCTGCAAAAGAGTGAACCCCCGCGTCATATACGTAGGAGGGAACGGCCCATGTAAATTTGGCGCCTTCCAGATTGGTATGGATGGTTTCGATTTCTCCGCTATCACGATAGGCATTGAAATAGGTTTCCATCGCCGGATCCCAATATCCCATGAAGACATCCAGATCCTTGCGCTTCATGGATTCATAGATCACGGGAATGCCGAGGATCTTGCTCTCTGTCTTGTGACCCATTCCTTCGATCAGAACCTGCGTGATTGCGGATGTGAGCGCCAGATCGGTCCAGCCCGGTTCGGCAAGACGCACCAGATTGCAATCGGCTTGAGCGGGAAGTGCTGCGGAAAAAAGAAGGGCACATGTGGTGGAAAGAAGCGATTTCATAATTTATGATCCTCTTGGGTTATAAATAAACCATTTGGTCAATTTACGATCTAAAATCTAATAGATTGACCATAGAGTCAACCTATTCTAGAAGAAAAGCCGTATCAGGTCGGGCTAACTGGAGGGGGGCAATGGGGCGAAGGAACATTTCTCAGATAAGGCGGGCAGAATATGCAGCCGCCGCTTATCGCACCTTGATGAAGCATGGCCTTCAGGGAACGTCGCTGTCGCGCGTAGCAGAAGAAGCTGGCGCTTCGAAAGCCAATGTTCTGCACTATTACCAAAGCAAGGAAGCTCTATTGTCTGCCGCGCTGCGCTATGCCAATGCGGTCTTGTGCAAGGAAGCGATCATTCTGCTGCGGGAAGCGAAAACGCCATGGGAGCGCATCTATGCGGTTCTGGAAACCAATCTTTCCCCTACGTCCTTTCGGACCGATGTGGCTCATGCATGGATTTCGCTTTGCGCCGGTGTGCCTCACATCACGTCGTACCAGCGCATCCAGACGGTGATCTATGCCAGAATGCGCTCGAACCTTATAGGCCCCTTGCGCAGCCTTCTGCCAGAGCAGGACGCAAATTTGATGTCTGATGTGTTAACGACTGCCGTCGATGGCCTATGGCTTCGGTGTGGCCTGAGCCTCGATGGACTAAGTCAGGACGCCGCACGGGACCAGCTCGATGCGGTGCTCGACGCACGTCTGCCAGCGAGTGAGGATCGGCAGCGGGCACGCGACCGCATGATAGACGTGTCGCGGATCATGGCAAGCATGAGCAACAACCGCTCCTGATTCCGCAAGGACAGTGCAGATGCATCTTGCTGTCTTGGTTCGGCAACTCAGGAAAGTGCGTGTCTAGCCAACGTTGTGGTGGCCAATGGCAACTCGGCCACGAGCCAAGCTGCTTGGTTTTATTCTGTGGGTCTTATCTCGCCGGTATCCAACACTGGTGATGCGTCCATATCTTCAGCATTCAGCATAGCCGCCACTCTCTCAAGACTGGCCACAAGCATGGCTTGCTCCCAATTCTCCATGGCAGCGAACTTGCGCACAAATGTTTGCTGCAAAGGGTCCGGCGCATCGCGAAGCACAGCGCGTCCAGCATCTGTGAGAAGGATGTTGGTCTGTCGGCGATCCTGAGTGGATTTCTCGCGCACCGCCACACCGTCACGCACCAGCTTGTCAACCAAAGAGGTGACCGTGCCTTGCGAGACACGCATCCGCACTGAAATAGCTTTGGCCGTGGCATATCCTTGCTCGGAGACAATTTGCAAAACGCGAAACTGGGTGGGAGTGACGCCGCTGGTCTGGCGGATTTCGCGACCAAACAATTCAGTCGCGCGCACAATCCGTCTCAGGGCAATCAAGCTAGAGTCGATGCGGTCCAAGTGGCCTCCATTTGATGATTGGTGAAGAACACAAAGGTGTTTCAATGCGAGAATAATAGCCAGATTACTTCGATAAAGCAAAATTTTATTTAATTTGATTATCAAAGCTATAATTTATAATTCTCGTGCAGAAACTCTTTATTTCTGGCTGATTTCTGTCATTTTGGGTCGAGTTTGAAATTATATTGCTTTGATTGTTGAAATTTATTGACCGCTATGTTAGTTCGATATGCGAAGCGAAAAGGAGCTCACTACACATGCAATATACCGCTAAACAGATTCACCCCGCCCGTCCCCTGTTGCGCATTCCCTGCGCCGAGGATGGCGCCGAGATCTGGGAACTCATTCGCAATTGCCGACCACTCGATGAAAACTCGATGTATTGCAATCTTCTGCAATGTGATCATTTCGCGGACACCTGTGTGTTGGCGGAGTTGTCCGGGGAGGTCGTTGGCTGGATCTCTGCTTATATCTTACCCAATGAGCCGGACACGTTGTTTATCTGGCAGGTCGCCGTTGCGCAAAAGGCCCGCGGTCTCGGACTCGGGAGCAAGATGCTGCAGACGATCATCGACAGACCGCAATGCGAGGCTGTGACCAAGCTGCAAACAACAATCACAGAAGACAACGAAGCGTCCTGGGCTTTGTTTGGCAAATTCGCGAAAAACCAGAGCTGCGAGCTGGACTCCCAGCCCTATTACACCCAGTCGCAGCATTTTCAGGATCGCCACGATACCGAAAATCTGGTCACGATCCGGCTGGCGGAACGTGCGGCGCTGGCGGCTTGAGCCTTCTGCTCGCCAAACCTGATCACCGCACCCTTTTCATTTTTCGAACGCCAAGGAAACCCCAAGGAAACCTTATGTCTACAACACCCGCTAACACGGACATTTTTACACGTCGCGAATCCGATGCGCGCAGTTATTGTCGTGGCTTTGACACTGTCTTCACCTCTGCAAACGGATCAGAGATGATCGATCAAGACGGGACACGCTATATCGACTTTCTCGCAGGCTGCTCTTCGCTGAACTACGGTCACAATGACCCCGACCTCAAACAGGCCCTTATTGACCATATTCAAGCTGATGGCATTGCCCATGGTCTGGATATGCATACGGACACCAAAGCCGCTTTCATTGAGACGTTCGAGAAGCATATTCTCACCCCGCGCAAGATGGCGCACAAAATCATGTTCACCGGGCCGACAGGTGCCAACACCGTGGAAGCTGCGATGAAGATTGCGCGCAAGGTCACGGGGCGCTCCAACATTATCGCCTTTACCAACGGGTTCCACGGTGTAACTCAAGGCGCGCTGGCGGCAACCGGCAACGGCTATCACCGCGAAGGATCCGGAGTACCGTTAAACAACGTCACCCGCATGCCCTTTGATGGTTTCGTGGGGGAGCATAATGATACAACGGCCTTCATCGAAGCGATGCTTGTTGATCAGTCTTCGGGAATGGATGCGCCAGCAGCCATCATTCTTGAAACGGTTCAGGGCGAGGGCGGGTTAAATGCGGCCTCCGCTGAGTGGCTACGCAGCATTGCGCAGATGGCCAAAAAGGCGGGTGCATTGTTGATCGTTGATGACGTGCAAGCCGGATGCGGTCGCACCGGGCGCTTTTTCTCCTTTGAAGAAAGCGGCATTTCTCCAGACATCATCACCTTGGCCAAGTCGATCTCCGGTTTTGGCCTGCCAATGGGGCTTGTTTTGGTAAAACCGGAGCATGATGTCATGGGACCAGCGGAGCATAACGGCACCTTCCGCGGCAACACACATGCCTTTGTCACGGCGCGGGCCGCGATTGAAAAATTCTGGTCCGACAATCGCTTTGAACAGGATATTGCGCGCCGGGCAAAACTGATCGAGCAGGGTTTGCAGGCCATTGCCGACATGATCCCGGGCGCACGCCTTAAAGGACGCGGCATGATGCGCGGCGTTGACGTGGGGAGTGGTGACCTGGCTGGAGAGATCTGTGCCCGCGCCTTCCAAAACGGGCTCATCATCGAAACTTCAGGGTCAGAGGATGAAGTGGTCAAGATCCTTGCTCCTCTGACAACACCGGACGACATGCTTCTGTCCGGTTTGGATATTCTCATCGACGCAGCACAGAATGTGCTGGGCACTTACAAATACGCAGCGGAGTAACAGCATGATTGTGCGCGACCTCAACGAGATTTTGAAAAGCCAACCAGATCGCGTGGTATCAGACGCCCAATGGAGCAGCATCCGCATGCTCTTGGCGAATGACAGAATGGGTTTTTCCTTCCATATCACCTTTCTGGAACCAGGCTCCGAGCACACGTTCGAATATAAGAACCATTTCGAGAGCGTTTTTTGCATGCAGGGGAGCGGCTCGATCACCGATCTTGCGACCGGCGAAACCCACCCCATCAAACCCGGTGTGATGTATGCGCTGGACCAACACGACCGCCATATTCTGCGGGCAGAGGAACAACTGGTCATGGCCTGTTGCTTCAACCCGCCTGTGACCGGCAAGGAAGTGCATCGCGAAGATGGCTCCTACGCCGCCGCAGAAGATCTGGAATCAGCTTGAAAGGCTCCGACATCTGTCGGATGACATCATTTGACCTTCCCAAAACACACCGTCGAGAAAATCGGCGGAACCTCCATGTCGCGCATCAATGAATTGCGCGATACACTGATCATAGGTGATCGCACAGCGGAAGAGCTGTTTCACCGGATCTTTGTCGTTTCCGCCTTTGGTGGGATCACAAACCTGCTGCTGGAGCACAAGAAAACCGGCGATCCGGGTGTTTACGCGCTCTTTGCAAATGACGACAATGATCACAGCTGGCTGGATGCCTTAACCCGCGTCGGCGCAGCCATGGCAGAACGGCACAATGCGGTCTTGCACAATTCCGCAGATCGCACTCTGGCCGAGAATTTCGTGCGAGATCGGATCGAGGGCGCGCGCAATTGCCTGTTCGATCTAAGACGCCTTTGCTCTTACGGGCATTTCAGGCTTTCCAACCAGATGATGATCGTGCGTGAGCTGCTCTCCGGTCTGGGGGAAGCCCATTCCGCTTATGTGACAACGCTGATGCTCAAACGCGCCGGGGTCAATGCGCGCTTTATCGATCTCAGCGGCTGGCGTGACGAAACCGAATGCAGTTTGCAGGAGCGCATTGCTGGCGCTTTCAAGGATGTGGATCTGACGTCGGAACTGCCCATCGTGACAGGCTATGCGCAATGCCGCGAGGGCTTGATGCGCGAATATGATCGCGGCTATTCTGAAGTCACTTTTTCCAACATCGCCGCCTATACTGGCGCAGAAGAAGCGATCATTCACAAGGAATTTCATCTCTCTTCTGCCGACCCAGCGTTGGTTGGAATAGATTCGGTTCGCAAGCTTGGCCACACAAATTACGATGTGGCAGATCAGCTTTCCAATATGGGGATGGAAGCCATTCACCCCAATGCGGCAAAGACCTTGCGCCAATCGCAGGTCGCCCTGCGGGTTACGAATGCCTTCGATCCGTCCGATCCTGGCACGCTCATTGACGAACAGCCCGCAGATTCCTCTGCGGTGGAGATCATTACCGGCCTCAATGTCGTGGCTCTCGAACTGTTTGAGCCTGACATGGTGGGGGTTAAAGGCTATGACGCCGAGGTTTTGGCATCCCTGAAGCGCCACAAGGTGCGCATTGCGTCGAAAACGTCGAATGCCAATGCCATTACCCACTATGTTGAAGCCCCTTTGAAGACTGTGCGGCGGGTGGTGTCGGATCTGGAAGCAATCTTTCCCTCCGCTCAGGTGAGCATCCGCAATGTTTCGATTGTCTCAGTGATCGGTCGCGATCTTACCGGACTTAATGCCTTCTCCAAAGGCTTGGTGGCACTGGAGAAAGCCGGCATCGATGTGCTGGCAGCACAACAGTCGCCGCGCAACGTGGATATTCAGTTTGTCGTTCCGCAAGATGCTGCTGACAGCACCGTGGTTTCCCTTCACAAGGCGCTGATTGGGGGCGCCAAAGCGAACCATCTGAAGAAAGCGGCATGACATCATATTCTGATGAGGACTGCTACTTAAGGGAGCTGGTCCTCATCAGGATGATTGAAAAGGGCGATCACCCGAGATTTGGCGCCTGAAGCAGACGGACTGATGAAAAGCACTGCTTGTATTAGGTCGTTTTTCTAAGTAATTTCCCGTTATGGGGCAGGTTACATCACTATTTGCGCGGAAAGTTGTTGCAGCGGCAGGGGATAGCATCGACGCCAAGGTGGTGTTGGGGGCGGTCGGCCTTGACGTTGATGGGCCATTTGACCCCAAGCTGATGCTGGACGAAGAAGACTATTACGGCATGCTCGAACTGATGGCCCGGCAGTTTGACATCACAGCCTTGCCGCTCATTGTGGGCGATGCAATGCGCCCGGATGAATATGGAGCGCTCGGACTGGCCTGGAAGGCCGCACCAACCTTATTGGGGTCTTTCTCCCGTGTGGAGCGCTACGCTCGTCTTTGGACCAGTTTCGTGCGATACGAACTGAAGCAGGGTGAAGAAGGCCTATTGTTTATCGAGCACCGCGAAGGGGAAAGACGTTTGGGAATGCGTCTTTCCATCGAAGCCGATCTTGCCAGTGCTGTTTCGCTTAGCCGACAGGTTACATCCGACGCCTTTGCTCCGCTTGCTGTCTATTTCAAGCATCCTGCCCCCAAGTCGGTCGCGCGTCATGAAGCCTATTTTGGCTGTCCGGTGCATTTCGATGCGCATATGGACGCATTGTTGATGGCGCCAGAGTCTCTGTCGGCTCCCAACCTTCTGGGAGATGAGGGCATCACACGCTTTTTGGTATCGCATCTGGATGACGAGCTATCCAAGATTGACGACACCCCCACATTGGGGGCACGGACCAAAGACGAAATCGCCCGCGCGCTTAGCAACGGATTGCCAAAAATGGCGGACATTGCGCGCCAACTTGGATTAAGCGTTCGCTCCTTTCACCGTCGGCTCGCAGAGCAAGGCGTCAGCTTTCAGGCGCTAACGGAAGAAACACGCAGGGACATCGCGATTGGCATGTTGAAAGAAGAACGCTATGCGCTCTCCGAAATCGCCTTCCTGACAGGCTATTCCGAGCAAAGTGCATTCAACCGTGCCTTCAAAAGATGGACCGGCCACACGCCGTCGAGCTATCGCAAGTCTCAGCCATAGTTTTCAATGGGCTTGTTGGCATCGACTGTCAAAAAGATGGCGCCTACGGTCAATATCTGGATCCGCCTCCCACCTTAGTCTCCGGCCATCAACCGATTGCAAAGGAGACTTCACATGTCCGATCACCCTATTCTCGTCATTGGCGCGTCCGGCAAGACCGGCTCCCGCGTTGTCAGTCGTCTCGAAAAGCTGGGAAAAGCTGTTCGTTATGGCTCCCGCCGCGCACCAGTCCCATTTGACTGGGAAGATTCCAATACATGGGCTGCTTCCCTTGACGGCATAGAGGCTGCCTATGTCACCTATTTCCCTGATCTGGCTTTTCCCGGTGCGGTCGAAAAGGTTGAGGCGCTGTGCGCTATGGCAAAGTCTTCTGGTCTCAAGCGTCTGGTACTTCTGTCCGGTCGGGGAGAGCACCATGCACGAGAAGGCGAAAAGGTCGTCGAGGCATCGGGGTTGGACTATACGCTTGTTCGCTCATCATGGTTCGCACAGAATTTCAGCGAAGGCTACCTGCGCGACCCGATTCTTGCTGGCGTGCTACCGATGCCCGGGGGGGACATTCTGGAGCCCATCATTGATATCGACGATATCGCAGAAGTAGCGGTCGCCGCCCTCACTGAGGAGGGCCACGCGCGCAAGTTCTACGAAGTCACTGGCCCTGATCTCCTTGGTTTTGCGGACATGGCAGAGATTCTGTCCAATGCGACTGGACGGCCCATTCGGCACATTCCCATCACCTTTGAGGACTTCCACGCCAATGTGGCAGAAGCAGGAGAGGATTTCGTCGCAGATGTCTTTACCGCGATTGCCCGCGAGACGTTGGACGGACGCAATGCCAATGTCTGCAACGGGGTTGAGCGCGCTTTGGGACGCGCTCCGACCAGCTTTGCCCAATTCGCGCATAAAACAGCGCTCAATGGGGCGTGGAGCGCTGCAGCGTAACTTGCCACTTCATACAGAAGGACAAAACCATGACGCTTAATTTCTTTCAAAAGCTTGTTCTTGGCATCGCTGGCCTCACCGCATTTGGCATCGGCGCCACCATCACCACCATGCCACATATGTTCTACGCCAGCTACGGCATCACTCTTGGCTCTGAGGCAAGTCTTTTGAGTGAGCTTCGCGCTCCCGGGGCAGGGCTTGCTGCTCTTGGTGTCATCATGCTGCTTGGCATCGCAAGACAAAGGTTTGCAGCTGTTGCCATTCTTGCTTCTCTGACGGTCTTTCTGTCCTTTCCGGCCGGTCGCCTTGTCAGTCTGATATTGGACGGGATGCCCTCGAAAGGCATTCTTATGGCTCTCGTCTTCGAGTGTGTAATCGCGGCGCTTTGTCTGATAGCGTTCGTGCCCAAGCGTTTTGTGCAGCCCAACAAGACCCAATCGGTTTAGAGCCGTTGTTGGGAGGGACGCAGTGCCCTCCCGCACTTTTTGCAAGGCCTTAGCCACCAAAACGCTGTTTGAAGGTAAACATGATGGCGCGTCCGCTCGAATTGTCTGTGAACCCGTAGGGTTTGTAGGTTTCGTCAAATAGGTTGTCGACATTCACTGACAAGCTTGTTCCTTCTCTTGGCTCATAAGAAGCGAAGAGATTGACAACATCATAGTCTTCGGCAGACGTATCGTCCTGCGCCTTGTAAGTCTCCCACTGAGCACCGAAATTGGCCTTGTCATCCAATGCTCTAAATCCGATGTTGGTTACGAACTTGTTCGCAGGGACGGAATCCAGAAGGCCTCCATCCGTTTCATTGTAGCCCTTCTGGATAGAACCGGATAATCCGGCATAAAACCAGCCGGCATCATATGTGGCTTCAAGCTCGACGCCTTCAATACGAGCGCTTTTGATGTTCTGATACTGATATTCAGGATATGTATAATAGGGCGCGGCAGGTATCCCGATACCGATCTGCTCAATATAGTCAGACACGTTATTCTGGAATATTGCAGCTTTCAGGCGTAGCCCGTCGCTGTCCGTGAAGACGCTGTCAGCCGAATAGTTGATGCCAGCTTCATAGTTGCGCGAGGTTTCCGGTTTCAAATTCGCATTGGGTATCATCTCGAACAGGCCCATATGCGACCAGCTTACGAGTGTTTCGGTGAGCGCAGGTGCTCTATAGGCCTCGGCATAAGAGCCATAAACCTGTAGTCCACCCAGGGCGTTGCCAGAAAATGGTGAGACGCCAACCGTCACTTTCGGGGACAGGTGCGAGCCAGAATTGTCTACGCCGTTGCCCTCCAGGTTGAACGCGTCATACCGCAAGCCACCATTTACTTCCAGCCAGTCTCCGAAACCGACCGAATCCTGAACAAAGCCACCATAAACAGTGCGTTGGCCCGATGGGGTTGCGCCATCTCCACCAGAATGAGCAGGGTCACTATTGTCGACCTCGTCTCTATATCCATCAACACCATATGTCAGTTTATGAGCAAACGCGCCGGTCGAAAACAGGCTGCTGTTGACGATGTCGGCACCGATTGTGTCAATTTGGAAAGTGCGCGTCTGCCCATACCAACTGCTTGAGCTGCTCAGATACTCCTGATCCAGATCGGTGCTTGTCCAATAGCCAGTGATCCGAAGATCCACCAAGTCATTATCCAGACTGACATAGCTATAGTCTGCCGTCAGATTGTTCGTGTCGACTACATTGCCATAGCTACCCGAAGAGGTGGTGGTTTCGTCGTGGTTATGGATATAACCAAGCACCAGTCTTTGTTCTTCACTCAGTTGAATGTCGGCCTTGGCCATGCCACGCACAACCTGGCTATCAGAATTCTCAATCCTGTTTCCGTCGCCGTCTTGATAATCGTCATTATCTCGAAAGACCAGAGACCCAAGAACAGAGAATGCATCATTGACACGCACTGCTGCTGTCTCGCCAGCGGCCCACCCTTTGTTGGTGTTATAGCGCAGCATGGTTTCTGCAGCCCAGGTTTCATCCGCTTCGAGAAAATGGCCCGGACTTTTCGTTCTGAAGCCAACAACCCCGCCGATGGCACCTGAGCCATAGGCATTGGCAGACGGGCCTTTGATGACCGTCACATCTTGCAGGAATTCCGGCTCGAAAATGAAGGAACCGCTTGTTAAACCGTGACTGGATTGTTGATAGTTCTGCCGTGCGCCATCGACAGTAACCACGACGCGGCCAAAGCCTTCCAGTCCGCGTAGATTGATAGAAGCAGCGGTGTCTCCAGGTGTCATCGCCACGCTTGCTCCAGGAACCCCTCTCAGGAGGTCTCGAACCGTATTGGCCCCCGTTTCCTCCTTGGTCTGCTCCCCGACAACGCTGATGGAAGCCATCTCGTTGATCGCCGCACCTTCTCCCTTGGAGGCGGTTACCGTAATTTCATCAAGCGTGGTAACAATGGGCTTTTGCAGGGACTCCTGTGCGTGCGCAGCTGTAAACAGACAAACTGCAGTCATTGCAGTTCCGGCACGGAACATCGCTAACCGGATGGCATGGGTGTTCATGATACTCTCCTGGATTTTCCAGCCCGGGACCACGTTTGCTTAAACGGTCCGAGCGAAAAATTGTTAACAAAATTTGAGGGAAGGGGTGTCCAAAGCCTGATTGCAGATGGTCCGGTCTTGCCGGATAGGCCCATCCGCTTCGGGACGTGAAAGTTTTCACACCCACACTTTGGCGCAGTAAGCCAAGCAGTCAAACTGTAGATGCCGCTAAAGCGGCAAACAGCTTCTCGCATGATAGCCTCTTGAATTTTATGATTTTTTGGCTGGCTGTCGCGAACTGCTCAATAGGCAAACGAACGGGCTGGCTGTCGTTTTGCTTCTCAAATATGTACCAGAACAATGTGCACTATTTTGAGAAGGCTCTTGCGCTAAGTATTAAACCTGAGTAAATGAGTCAACAATTAATTTATGAGTTCACGACTCATGAATTAAAACAAATCACATCGGATTGGACCGTCCGAGACATATGAAATCGACCGCTTTTTTCAACGTAACGGAAAGAAAAAAGACGATGATGCCTGAACAAAACAAAGGTCCTCTCGCCAAACCTTCTGCCGAGGAAGGCCAACCCGCTTTGCCCCTAATCCTCGACACAGAAAGACTGTTCGGCAATGCGCGTGAGATACATCTCTCCCATCGCGGAGAAATCTACCGCTTGCGCATAACCTCGCAGCAGAAACTCATCCTGACAAAATAATCCAATCCGCTTCCCGAGGCGTTGCCATTGGGAAAGTGAGATCCCCAAACCGGCACACAGGAAGTTCTCTCTGCAGTGTCCGGGCAATTGAGGAAATAAATTTATGAATCTTGATATACAGCCGCATCCTGATGCGGAGAAAATTGCCACGACCATTGAAGAACTGTTGCCAGAAATGGATGGCAAGAGAGCGCGAGATGCCGCCGCTGCTATGGGAATTGCAGAAGGCCTGTTGTTGTCAGCGCGCGTTGGCAAGGATGTCACACGCCTCAAACCTGCAAGCAAACAAATGCTCAAGGCTTTCATTGATCTGGGCGAAGTGATGGTTTTGACGCGCAATGAATCTTGTGTTCATGAAAAGGTCGGCCACTTTGGGCGGGTTGGTGGCGGAGACGCTGTAGCGATCGTTCTGAATAAAGAAGTGGATTTGCGGGTGTTCCTCAATCATTGGCTTCATGTCTTTGCTGTTGAAGAAGAGACACCAAAAGGGATGAAGCGCTCCATCCAAATCTTTGATGCCGAAGGGCTGGCCGTTCATAAGATCTACCTGCGCCCTGCTTCCAATCTTGATGGCTTTGAGAAACTGAAATCTGAGTTTGTTCATGACACCCAGCTTGCGCTGTTTCAAACGAAGCAGAGCGAGAAGGAAGAAGCCTTTCCGCCCCGCGCAGATACAACTGTTGATGTTGCTGCCCTTCGGGAAGACTGGAGCGGCATGACTGACGTGCATCAGTTTTTCGGACTGCTTAAAAAGCACAAACTTGATCGTCAGCAAGCGTTTCGTCTGGCTGGCAATGCGTTTGCTTGCCAACTCGATATTGGCAGCGTTCGCGCCGCGCTCACCGCGGCGGCCGACATGCAACTCCCCATTATGGTTTTTGTTCACAACAAGGGCTGTGTCCAGATTCATTCCGGCCCCATTGCGCAACTCAAGACGGTCGGCCCATGGTTCAACATTCTCGATCCGGGCTTCAATCTGCATTTGCGAGAAGATCATGTCCATGCGGTCTGGCTTGTGCGCAAGCCCAACAGCTTTGGCCATGTGACGTCCATTGAAGTGTATGACAGCAATGGAGACATGATTGTTCAATTCTACGGGGTTCGGGACGAAAAGGAAGATGAGAATCCCCAATGGCGCGCTCTGGCTGAGCAACTCCCCAAAATAGAAGCAACCTCAGACTTGATAACGGAGACAGCCTGATGACCAAGACGCGGTTTTCCTCTCTTTCACAAGGAGCAATAGCCCTTTCTCTGTTTTTTACTGTCCTTTGCTCCAGCCATGCGGCTCTGGCTCAGGCTATGGCGCCAGACAGTCTGCGCATTGTCTCGATTGGAGGCTCTGTTACCGAGATTTTGTATGCGCTTGGCTTGCAGGATCAAATTGTGGCGGTAGATGATACCAGTACCTTCCCCCCTCAAGCACTCAAGGAAAAACCCAGCATAGGCTATATTCGGCGGTTGAATGCCGAAGGCGTACTCGCAGTGGAGCCCGGCATGATTATTTCAGAGGCCGGAGCTGGTCCCGTTGAGGCAGTTGATAGCCTGAAAGCGGCAGGCATTCCCATAATCTTTATTCCCACCTTGTACAGCCCAGAAGGAATTGTTGAAAAGATTGAGGCTGTTGGCGCTGCAGTCAAGGCTGAAAAAGCAGCTGAAAAATTGGCGGCAAATGTAAAAGCGGATCTTGATCTTACCGCCCATGTCATTTCCCGGATACCGGAAAAGGAAAGGAAAAAAGTGCTATTTCTCTTCTCCGTTCGCGATGGTCGGTTGATGGTGGGGGGCAAAAACAGTCACGCGGCAGCCATTATAAAAATGGCCGGCGGCACCAACCTCATGCAGTCCATTGAAGGCTACAAGATGGTAGATGACGAAGCGCTGCTCTCCAACCCTCCCGATGTGATCCTCATGATGAAGTCCCATGGGGACGCCATCAGCAATGAAGATCTGGCCGCTCTTCCGGCTTTGGCGCATTCGCCAGCCATCAAGAATAACCGGATTATTCGCATGGATGGTATGTATCTTCTCGGTTTTGGCCCTCGCACCGCCCAAGCAGTTAAGGATTTGGCCAAGCAACTCTATCCCGACAGCGAAGCTATTCGCAATTTGTCACTCGGTGAAAGACAATGAGCGTAGCAGGCCTATCCGAAGCTGCTGACACAGGCAAATTGAGCTTGTCAGGCTATATCAAGGTTAAAGGTGGCGACCGCTCCGCCTTTGGCCGTCTGGCCTTTTTTGCGCTCGTGCTTTTGCTGACCGGAACCGCAGGGCTGTCCCTGACCGTGGGGGCCTCGGATTTGAATTTCGTACAATTGTGGAGCTACTGGCTGGGCGGAGAAGATATGCCTTTGCGTCACACTGTCATTTTGTGGGATATCCGAATGCCCAGAATGGTACTGGGCATAATGGTCGGCGCATCACTGGCATCGGCTGGAGCCAGTATGCAGGGGCTTTTTCGCAATCCTCTGGCAGATCCCGGTATCGTCGGTGTATCGGCTGGTGCCGCTCTCTTTGCAATCATCGCCATTATCCTTGGCGACACGCTCCTTTCTCCGCTTCAATCCCTGCTTGGCATCTATATGTTGCCTCTGTTCGCCTTCTTTGGCGGGGTCTTCAATACGTTGCTGCTGTATATCATTGCCACCAGACGAGGGCAGACATCGGTTGCCACCATGCTTCTTGCTGGCATCGCTATCGGGGCCTTGATGGGCGCTGTCTCTGGCTATCTTATCTTTATCTCCAATGATCAGCAGTTGCGCGATCTCACCTTCTGGAGCATGGGATCGCTGGCAGGCGCAAACTGGGTGAAAATACAGTCTATCTTGCCATTTGTCTTTCTTGCACTGTCCGTCTTGCCCTTCACCGCGCATGGTCTCAATGCCCTCATGCTGGGCGATCATCAGGCCCGCCATATGGGCGTGCCGATACAAAAGCTCAAACGCCTGACCATCGCATCCATTGCTTTGGCTGTTGGCGCTTCTGTTGCCGTAACGGGGGGCATCGGTTTTATCGGCCTTGTGGTTCCCCACTTGTTGCGCCTGCTCATTGGGCCGGATCATCGCTATCTGCTTCCTGCCTCGGCCTTGCTCGGGGCTGTTTTGCTCCTGTTGGCTGACATGGTCGCCCGAACGGTGGCGGCCCCCGCTTCCTTGCCTATTGGTATCGTCATGTCGGCCATCGGCGGTCCCTTCTTCCTCTTTCTCTTGCTGCGGTCGAAAAGGGATATGATGCTGTGAGCTATGCGTTTGAAATGAAGGGCGCATCAGTGCAGGTCGGCACCAAAACCCTGCTGCATCCTGCCGATCTCACGATCAAGGCTGGTGAACTGGTCGTCATTGTGGGGCCGAATGGTGCTGGTAAATCGACACTCATGAAACTGCTGACGGGGGATTACACGCCCGCATGCGGCCAAGTGTTCTATGATGGCGAGACGCTAGGGTCCTGGTCTGCTGGAGAAATGGCAGCAAGACGCGCCGTGATGCCCCAATCAGATCCGCTTGCCTTCCCCTTCACGGTGTTTGAAGTTGTCCAACTGGGTGCCCGTTTATCCTCCGCGAGCCAAGAGGAGGCCAAGCAACGGGCGCTCAAGGCATTAATGAAGGTAAATCTGGCCGGTTACGAGGGGCGATTTTATCAGGAACTGTCTGGCGGCGAGCAGCAACGGGTGCAATTGGCCCGGATCTTGTGTCAGGTCTGGAATCCTGTGGCTGACAGAATTCCGCGCTACCTCTTTCTTGATGAACCGACCGCAAGTCTCGATATCCGGCATCAATTGGGTATCCTATCGCTGGCGCGCGATTTTGTGTCCAAAGGTGGGGGGTGTTTTGCCATTCTGCATGATCTCAACCTCGCCTCAATGTTTGCGGATCGCCTGCTGGTGGTTAGCCAAGGGCATATCGTTGCCGACGGTCTGCCCCGCGAAATTCTGACAGATCAGCTCATGAGTGAGGTCTTTTCTGTTCCCATCCGTGTCAGCCAAACGCCCCTTACACACCATCATCCCTTTATCCTGCCTCAGTCCTGCATGTTGTGATCCTCTGATTGCAGGTTATGGGAAGTTGGCGTGAAGGGCCGCTCTTTAGGCCGGATGCTTGCTGGTTCGAACAATCCAACTGAAAGGGGGGGACAACCCAAATGTTGGAAAAGGGATCGAACCAGCAATCTCGTCATTCGATTGAAGAGCCTACATCAAGGAGCGATAGAGTTCCTTGACCTCTTCAAGTTTGGCTTCGCGCGGATTGCCGCCCGTGCAAACATCAGCCATGGCCGCATCGGCCAGTGCATCGATATCGTCCGCCTTGGCACCCACCTCAGTGAGCTTGGTTGGGATTTTTACATCGATGGACAACTGCTGAACGGCATCAATGGCCGCTTTTCGAGCATCCTCAAGAGACATGCTCTCTACGTCGCTTACGCCCATGGCCGTTGCGATGGCGCGATATTTTTCGCCTGTATAGTCTGCATTGTAGGCCATCAGGGTTGGCAGCAGAATGGCGTTTGCCACGCCATGGGGCGTGTCATAAAAAGCGCCCAGCGGGTGGGCCATGCCATGAACAAGCCCCAGACCGACATTCGAGAAGCCCATGCCCGCAACATATTGCCCAAGGGCCATGCCTTCCACGCCTTCGGGTTCGCCAGCGCACGAGGCCCGCAAGGATTTGGCTATGATTTCGATGGCTTTGAGATGCAGGGCATCTGTCAATTCCCAAGCGCCGAGCGTGATATAGCCTTCAATCGCATGGGTAAGCGCATCCATACCTGTTGCCGCTTTCAGCGAGACGGGCATGCTTTCCATCAGCTCGCTATCGATGATTGCGACAATCGGAATGTCATGGGGATCAACGCAGACGAATTTGCGGCGGTTTTCGACATCCGTGATGACATAGTTGATGGTCACTTCAGCGGCGGTTCCTGCCGTGGTGGCCAGCGCAATGATCGGAACGCAGGGCTTTTTGGTCGGGGCCACGCCTTCAAGACTGCGAATGTCTTCGAATTCAGGGTTGTTGATGACAATGCCAATGGCCTTGCTGGTATCTTGCGGAGAGCCGCCGCCAATGGCGATGAGATAGTCGGCGCCACAGGCCTTGAAAGCTGCAATGCCATCTTTGACCACATCGATGGTTGGATTGGGCATCACCTTGTCGAATATCTCATAGGCCAGCCCGGCCTGATCGAGCATGTCGGTAACTTTGCTGACGACACCTGCCTTGCTCAGAACGCTGTCTGTAACGATCAGGGCTTTGTCGAAGCCGCGGCTTTTCACTTCGCCAACCAGTTCTGACCGACAGCCAGCTCCGAAATAGGATGTTTCATTTAAGATCATGCGATGCATATCAATTTGTCCTCCGTGTAGAATATTTTGTGCGTCTTGGTTGTTTGATGTGTTCTTGAGCCCTATCGCGGCGAACATGTCGGAGGTCGGAAGGCGGCTTTTGGGAGTCGTCAGATCGGCGAAATGCAGTCGGATCGGTTCAAAGGGATTAGGGAATAGGGGATCTATTCAAGATGGAACATCTCTTTAAGAGGGACGCTCACCGGCTCATTATCGGGCAGCACCTCCATGAGGGGTGCATTCCAGTCCCACCACTTTCTGACAATTGCCTTGTCGGGTAGTGCATCCATCAGATGCTTTTCATCCCGGCGGAGAAAAGCAAAGAGCTGGCCTGTTTCTTCATCCAGAAAAATCGAATAGTCCGAAACGCCCGCTTCCTTGAGAACCGAAATCATCTCGGGCCAGATTTCATCGTGGCGTTTTTTGTATTCATCCTCGACACCCGGCTTTAATTGCATCTTGAAGGCATAACGTTCCAAGGCCTTGATCTCCCCCTATTGGAAAGCTGTTCCAAGGTCAGCTCTCCGGTTTTCTTTGTGCTTGCGGGTGATGGCGCAGCCCACGATCATCGATTGGTCGAAGGGGCCGCGCCATCACAAGGCGTCATTCGCTTTTCTTTTTGCTAAGGCGTGGTAGATATTTCTGCCCGATGATTGGCAGAGCCACGGACACGACCAGCAGGGTGCCCGTGAACACGATCAGGATATTGCCCGGCACATTGTTGAGCGTGATGGCCAACCGCAGGAAGCCGATGACAAGAGCAGCGATGAAGACACCGGATATGGTGCCTTTGCCACCGTTGAGCGAAACCCCACCCAGAACAACAATGGTGATCACTTCCATCTCGAGGCCGTTGGCGATATCAGGTCTCGTGCTGCCCAATCGGGACGTCAGGAAAACCGCAGCCAGGCCTGCCATCAGGCCGTTGAGCGTGAACAGGATGAAGCGCAGGCGGTCGGTGCGAATGCCCGAGAATAGCGCCCCTTCCGGATTGTTGCCCAGGGCAAATATCGAACGGCCAATCGTCGTGTAGTGAATGACAATGATGAAGACGATAGAGAGCAGAACGAAGGTGATGAAGGAATAGGGCACCATATCCATGAAGTAGGACTGGCCAATCGCCGCAAATGCATCCGGATAATGGGCAATTTTCTCATTGCCAAGCACACCGGCGGCAACGCCACGAAACAGCGACATGGTGCCGATTGTGACCACGATTGCCGGCATTTTCAGGCGGGTTACCAGAAAGCCGTTGAAGAAGCCACAGGCAGCCCCTGTCAGTAAGCCAACCAGACACAGGGGCAGGGCTCCCAGCCCGAGGCTCTGGCTCGCCAGCCCCATCATCAAGGATGAAAGGGCCATCACCGAAGCCATCGAAATATCAATGTCCCGACAGATAATGACAAGGGCTGTTGACAGGGCCATCATTGCGATTTCAGAGAAAATGGCCGTTGAATCGAGCAGGTTGTAGATGTCGAGGAACCACGGGCTTGATAGGTCGCCGCCAACGAAAACCAGAATCAGCAGGCCGATGAGCACGATCTCCCTCGATTTCAGCATAGAGCCTGCCGATATCGTTGAGGGGGCATCGAGTGAGGGACGGTTGTTTGAGGAAACTGTCATGGTCATTCCTGTACTCCCTGACTTGCAGCCTGCGGAAGAATCCGCCTGACCGGAGGTTTTCGGCTGATCATGTTGAAATAGACTGCAATCAGGATGATTGCCCCGGACAATGCCTGTTGCCAGAACTGGCTCACGCCGATAACGGGCAGAATATTGTAGAGCGTTCCAAGGAACAGAGCGCCAAAGACTGCCCCGATAATCGTTCCTGCTCCGCCGGAAATGGCAACCCCGCCGATGACGCAGGCCGCGACTGTTTGCAGCTCGAAGCCAAGGGCAACGTCGGTATTGGCCATTGCATAGCGGGAGGTCCATAGCCATCCGCACAGACCCGACAGGGCGCCCGTGATGGTATAGACCCAGAATTCGTGATGCTTGACACGAACGCCTGCATATTCTGCAGCTCGGGGATTGCCGCCCATGCCATATAGCTCGCGGCCAAATCGGGTCTGGGTGGTCATGAGCCACATGCCGAATGTGACGATCAGACCGATCCAGAAAAACAGGGTCAAACCGAGAATGGGGGTGCGGGGGACCGATAGATATCCCTCCGGGAACTGATGTTGTACAACCCATGCCCCGCCGGAGACGACAAAGATCATGCCGCGCCAGACGCTCATGGTTCCGAGTGTCACGACAATCGGCGGGATCTTGAGTTCGGCCACGAGCAACCCATTGAACATGCCGATGAATGTGCCGATGATAATGCAGAGCACGGGCCAGACGATGGTTGGTAATCCCGGGTTGGCGACCGCGATGAGGGCGACCATCATGCCCGTAAAGGCAAGGTTGGCCGCAACCGACAAATCGATGCCCCGGATCAGGATGACGATCATCTGGGCTAGTGCGAGCACCATCAAGATGGAAAGGTCCGTCAGCAGATCGCGCAAGGCCTGAACGGTGACGAAGTTGGGCGTGACAATGCCCGCGATGACGATCAGCGCTATCCAGCTGGCTGCCAGCAACGCCTCACGGCTCTTGAGTGCCTTGACCATTATGCAACCTCCCGGTCATGAGACTGTGTTTGAGGCTTTTTCGCGCCTGTTGCGTAGGCGGCGATCACTTCTGCATCGAAATCCTTGCGGTCGAATTCTGCCACGATTTCGCCCAGCCGCATGACGATGATGCGGTCAGCCATGCCCATCAGTTCGGGCAGTTCTGATGAGACCAGCAGCACGGAGAGATCCTTCTCCACCATGCCGCCCAGCGCATCGTGCACCGAAGACTTGGCTCCGACGTCGATGCCGCGCGTGGGTTCATCGACAATCACAACATTGGGGTTGGTTGCCAGCCAGCGAGAAAGCACGACCTTTTGCTGATTGCCGCCCGATAGATCCTCAACTGGCTGTTCAATGTTGGCAGCACGGATGGCAAAGATCTGACCATAGTCCTGAGCAAGCTTTTTTTCTGCGTCCCGATTGGGCCAGATGCCGTTTGAAAGCTTTTTGAGTGAGGGCAGGGCGATGTTATCCCGGATTGAGAGAGGCAGAATCGCCCCCTGATTGCGCCGGTCTTCCGGCACATAGACAACCCCAGCATCAATGGCTTGCGAGCAGTCCGTCCAATGGATTGCCTTGCCATCAAGGGTGATCTCACCGGTAAAGGCATAAGGGCTTAACGCCATGATGGAGCGCATGATCTCGGAACGCCCCGCGCCAACCAGCCCGTAAAAGCCCAGAATTTCGCGCTTGTGCAGCGAGAAAGAGATGTTCTTGAACTCGATATTGTTGCCCAGATTCTTGACCTCAAGCAACGGCTCTCCCACTTCGACTGTGCGTTTGGGAAAGACTGTCGCAACCTCGCGGCCGACCATCATCTTGACAAGATCATCCTCCCGCACATCGGCAATATTGCCTTCTCCCACAAAGGAGCCGTCGCGAAAAACAACATAGCGATCAGCGATGTGAAAGATCTCGTCGAACTTGTGCGAGATGAACAGAATGCCTTTTCCAAGCTGCCTCAAGCGCTCGATAATCACATAGAGCTTTTCGATCTCGTTGGAAGAAAGCGAAGATGTCGGCTCATCCATGATGACGACATCTGCCTCTTCTGCGAGCGCTCTGGCAATGGCCACCATATGCTGCTGGCCGAGGCTGAGTTGTTTGAGCAGGATGGCCGGATCAATGTCAAGATCCACTTCCTTGAGCAATGCAGCTGCTTTTTCATGCATCTGCTTCCAGTCCAGCAAGCCACCGCTTTTCAGGCACGGATGCCCCATGAAGATATTCTCGACAACCGATAGTTCTTCAAACAGTGTCGTTTCCTGATGGATGGCGGTAATTCCCATCACGGCCGCTGCCTTGGCGGTTGCCAACTTGACCGGAATTCCCTTGATTTTGATTGTTCCGCTGTCAGGGTGATAAAGCCCCGTCATGGACTTTACGAGCGTTGACTTCCCAGCTCCATTTTCGCCAATCAGCGCAACGACTTCTCCGGGATAGATCCGGCATTCGGCGTTCTTGAGAGCATGAATGCCACCAAATGTCTTGGTGATCCCCTTGAGCTCGACAAGGGGAGTGGTGTTCGCATGATCAGCCATAATTTCCTCCGTTGGGAGGCAGGTCGGAATGTCCGACCTGCCTGATAGTGGCTCTACACATCAAGCAATTCACTCAGAAAATTTTGGAGTATTTGTCGACGTTGCTTGCGTCATAAACAAATGGCTGAGGCAGCGAGGTTTCCAGCTTGTCATCAAGCTTGAAGGAGCCCATCCGGCCAGCTTCAAGCTCGTCACCTGCTTGCACTTCCTCTTTCTGGATCAAGTCGTAGGCGAGGTAGGTGGCTGAGTAACCCAGATCGATTGGGTTCCAGATGGCAAAGGACTTGATAGAACCGGTATGCACATAGCCAGCCAATTCAGAAGGCAGGCCCAGACCGGTTACATAAACCTTGCCAACCATGTCCTGATCTTCAACCGCCTTGGCAGCGGCAGAAATCGCGACCGTTGACGGAGCGATAATGACTTTGAGGTCTGGATAGCGACGCAGCAGGGCGATGGTTTCGCGATAGGACTTGTCCGATTGTCCCATGCCATAGGCGACATCCACGAGCTTCAGCTTGGAGAATTCGTCGGATGGGAGCAGCTTTTTCATTTCTTCAATCCACTCATTCTGGTTGGTGGATTGTGGGGTTTCTGACAGGATGGCGATTTCGCCTTCCGGGCCGATGGCGTCAACCGCCATTTCCAGCTGTGCCTTGGCTGCTCCGGCTGCGGTTGCCGGATGCATATGCAGCATGCGACCTTCCGGTGCGATTGCGGAATCGAAGGACAAGACCTTGATGCCGCGTTTCATCGCCTTTTTGGCAACCGGAACAAGAGCGTCAGGATCATTTGAGGAAATTGCGATGGCATCGACGCGTTGCGCGATCAGGGCGTTGATCACCTCAATCTGGCCTTCAGCGGTAACGACGGCCGGAGCGTTGAAGATGAGTTCAACCCCACCAATTTCCTTGGCGGCTTCGTTGCCCCCGTCTCGTGCTGCTTCAAAGAAGGCATTGCCAAGGCTTTTGGGCACCATGGCGATGCGGACATCTGCAGCCATAGCCGCAGATGTTGCCATAAGGCCGGCAATCGCGGCCATTGATAGCAGGTGTTTCAGTTTCATAGTCTCTCTCCCTATCTACTATGGATTTTTCAATGCATGAAAGAGGCCCTTGGTTTTCCTCCCGAGAGGGCCTCTTTCGTTGCCTTTTAGTCGTCCAGGAAGTCGGGTTTCTGGACGAGCAGTTTTTCGAAATAGTCGGTGAGTTGGCCGAGCAGTTCTTTCGAGATGGTTTGTTTTTCGCCACCGGCGGACAGCACCTTGCGGTGGATGCCTGCGGCTTTCTCGATGGTTTCGATCAGCCCGAAGACGGAATCCGGTGTGGCTTCGGAGGCGAAAATGCCGTGGTGCGACCAGGAAATGATGCGCCCCTTTTCCATTTCCTTGATGGAGGCATCGGCGATCTGCGTGGTGCCGGGCAGCATGGGGGGAACGATGCGCACCCCATCAGGGAAGATCACGATGCATTCGGGCATCTTGGTCCAGAGCGCCATCGTCAACTCCTTGCTATCAAGGGGCAGGATGTAGCTGAGGGCAATGAATTCGGGGGCATGGCAATGCATGATGATCCGCTCGCGGCCTTCAGAGACGCGCTTGCGGACCGCATGGCCAGCCAGATGGGTGGCAAATTCCGAGGTTGGGCGTCCGCCATTGCTAAAGCCCCAGACGGTCTGATAGGCAGAGCCGCCCTCAACGATGCGGACGATGCCGAAGACCTGATCGGGAAACTCCGTGGCGTGGCGGAAATATTGCCCCGTGCCTGTGACGATGAAATAGTCCCCATCGAGGGTCGGCTGCGGCTGGGGCAGTGTGACGGGGGCAGCGGGTGTCACGTTCGGGTAGCGGCGTGCGAGCACGCTTTCCACTTCATCGGTTGGCAGACGCCATGAAATATTGCCACCGTTGGCTTCATTCCATCCCATTTCCCAGCAAAGGCGCGCCAGAGAGGCGACCTGTTGCACAAAGGGGATCGGGTGCGAAAATACTGTCATGCTTTTAATCCTTATCCGCGGGGGGCCACACTGGCCTGATAGCTGTTGAGGTCGGCGATGAGCGCCTTGCCAGTTGGAACATTGTTGCGCGCGCAGAATTCATCCCAGATCACGCCATAAGGCAGATCCTTGAGTTCTTCGGTCATCAGGAAGCGTTGGGTGAAGTCGAGTTTTTCCTCGATCGACTTCAGCTCGGCCTGTGGCATGAGCAGGGCACGCAGCAGAGCTTTCTGCATGTTGCGTGTGCCGATCACCCATGAGGATGTGCGGGCGATGGTCGCATCGAAGAAATCCAGCCCGATATGGGTGCGTGGCAGCAGGTTGCCGAAGACCAGTTCCTGCGCCATGGCCAGAATATCGTCGTTGAGCAGGATCACATGGTCGCTATCCCAGCGCATCGGGCGGCTGACATGCAGCAGGATTTCCTTGACCGACTGGGAGACGGAGGACAGCTTGTCTGCCACATTCTCGGTCGGGTGGAAATGGCCCATATCAAGGCACAGGAGTGTGCCCTTGCGGATGGCATAGCCCATGTAGAATTCATGGCTGCCCACGGTGCAGGCTTCCACCCCGATGCCGAACAGTTTGGCTTCCACGGCATCGAGCATATGGGCGGCATCATAGGGCTGTGCGATCATCTCGTCGATGGCGCTTTCCAGACGTTCGCGGGCGGCCAGCCGGTCAATCGGTGTATCTTTGTAGCCATCGGGCACCCAGATATTGTTGACGCAAGGGCTGCCCAGCTCTTCGCCGAATTTGGCAGCAATGGCACGGCAGCATTGACCATGGCGAATCCAGAAGTTGCGGATGTCCTTGTCCGGATGCGAAAGGGTCAGATTCTCATCCACCTTGGGGTGGCCAAAGAAGGTCGGGTTGAAGTCGAGCCCGAGGCCGTTGTCCTTTGCCCAATCGACCCAACTGGCAAAATGGTGATAGTCCAGTTCGTCCCGGGCCGGCGTCTCGTCTGTGTCGAGATAGCTTGCATGCAGATTGAGGCGATGCTTGCCCGGGATCTTGCCATAGGCAAATTCGAGATCGGCGCGCAGCTCTGCTGCTGTGCGGGCGCGTCCGGGATAGTTGCCGGTGATCTGGATGCCACCGGCGCTGCCGCCTTCGCTTTGCTCAAAGCCGACAACATCATCGCCCTGCCAGCAATGCATGGAGATGGGAATATCGGCCAGCTGTTTGATGGCAGCATCGGCATCTACGCCCCATTCCGCAAAAGCGTCGCGGGCGGCATCATAATTTAGGCGGGTCATTTGGCCAGTTCCTTTTCTTTGTGAAATAGCATGTGATAACGCTGGCGAATGCATGTCTGCTTGCGGGAGGTATGCGGCTGATATTGGGGCAGGTCTTCGCTGTTGCGAATGATCCGCCGCCCTTCATCAAGATCCGCAATCCAGCCAAGGCCGATCATCTGCACCACGGCGTTGCCCAGAGCGGATGCCTCAAACGGCCCGGCGATCACCGGACTGCCGAGGAAATCGGCGGTCAGCTGGCAAAGCAGGCCATTGCGGGCACCGCCGCCAACGATATGCAGCTCTGAGATCGTTTTCCCCTTGGAGAAGTCCATGAGTACGTCGGCGAAATTGAGCGCCAGGCTTTCGAAAATGCAGCGGGCCAGCTCGCCCCGGCTCTGCGGCACGGGTTGGCCCGTCTCCCGGCAGGCTGTCTGTATGGTCTGGACCATGGAGGCTGCGCGGAAATAGCGATCGGCCATGGGATCGATGAGGGATCGTCCCGGTTCGGCTTGTTCGGCGTCGGCGACCCAGTCGGCAAAATCGCTGTCAGGGGCCAGTTCTTCGCGCACCCGCTGGATCAGCCAAAGGCCGGACACATTGCGCAGCTGGCGATAGGTGTCAAACACGCCGCCCTCATTGGAGAGGCCATGGCGGAAGGCATAGTCGGAGAGATCGGGCACCTGCGCCTCGCGGCCCACCAGCGCCCATGTGCCCATGGATATAAAATAGGGCTCTGGCGTCAGGGAGGGCAGGGCGGCAACGGCGGAGGCCGTGTCATGGGTGCCGCACAGAACGACGTTCGGGGCCTGGTCTGCGCCCTCGCCAAGGCCCCATTCAGAGCACCAGTCCGGTTTGAGCGGTCCGAGGATATCGCCAGCATTGCGAATGCGCGGCATCACTTTGGGGGGCATGGCGACTTGCTGAAGGAGATCCGGATCCCAGCTTTTGTCATGCACGCTGAGCATCTGGGTGGTGGTGGCATTGGTATATTCGCTGGACCAGATGCCGCTCAGCTGGAAATGGATCCAGTCGGGCAGCAGCATGAAGCGGTCGAGCCGGCTGTAGCTTTCCAGCGGATGATCCTTGAGGGCATAAAGCTGATAGAGACTGTTGAGTTCCAGCGACTGGATGCCGGTCTTCTCGAACAGCTCATGGGCGCTGATCCCGCTTCTGCGATAGAAATCGGGCATGATGCCTTCGGTGCGGGCATCTCGATAGCTTACAAAGGGCAACAAGGCCGCTCCATCCTCATCCACGGGCACGAAGTCCACGGCCCAGCTATCGACGCCGATGGAGGCGATGGTCGGATCTGAGGCGAAGGCCTTACCAATGCCTTGCCGGATGCCACCCCAGAGATA
>NZ_FOVR01000040.1 GCF_900115225.1 Cohaesibacter marisflavi
TGCGCATTCCGGGCACATCCGCGCATGGATTCCAATTTTATCCGCGCACCGATTCCGATCGGATCCGCGCAGTGATTCCGGGGCATCCGCGCACCCCCTGATGTAATGCTGCGAGGCAATCAGCAGCAGGCTACCTTTCCGTTTTTATGGACTGGAAGGTTGCCCAATGAAGAGATTGCCAATGCGAAAAATTAGAGAAGCTCTCCGCCTGTCTTGTGAGGGTATGTCAACCCGTCAGGCCGCTGCTAGTCTGTCGATAGGTGGCACGACATTGCGGGAGTATCTGTATCGCGCGAAAGAGGCCGGACTGTCCTGGCCGTTGCCTGCAGATCTGAGCGATTCCGATCTCGAGAAATTGCTTTATCCCATCCGGGACAAGGATGACACCAAGCCGATTCCGTTGCCTGACTGGCCCTATGTCCATACCGAGCTGCGTCGCAAGGGCGTGACGCTGATGTTGCTGTGGCAGGAATACCGTGAAGCCCATCCTGATGGTTACGGCTATAGCCGGTACTGCGAACTCTATAGCCGCTGGGAAGGCAAGCTCAGGCCTGTGATGCGCCAGCGCTATGCAGGCGGCGAGACATTGTTCGTCGACTATGCTGGCAAGACCGTTGATGTGGCCTGCCCCGAGACAGGCGCGCTCCGGGAGGCCCAAATCTTCGTGGCCACTCTGGGCGCATCAAGCTACAGCTTTGTGGAGGCAACCTGGACCCAGAGCCTTCCCGATTGGATTGGCAGCCACACTCGGGCACTGGCTTTCTTGGGCGGCGTGCCAGGCATGATCGTGCCTGACAATTTGAAGTCTGGGGTAACGAAAGCCTGCTTCTACGACCCGGTGATTAACCGCACCTATGGCGACATGGCAGCCCATTACGATACTGCTGTGGTACCAGCCCGGCCCCGCAAGCCGCGTGACAAGGCCAAGGTTGAGACGGCGGTGCAATTGGCGGAACGTTGGATCCTGGCCAAGCTTCGCAATCACCAATTCTTTAGCCTTGATGAACTGAATGCCGCCATCCGGCCATTACAGGATCAGTTGAATAGCAAAGTGACCCGGCATCTGGGTGCCAGCCGCCGGTCCTTGTTTGAGAGACTGGACAAACCAGCTCTCAAGCCATTGCCCAAGGAGCCCTATGTTTATGCTGAATGGAAGAAGTGCCGGGCCGGGCTCGATTATCACATCGACATTGATCACCACTATTACTCGGTGCCGCACCAATTGCTGCGTCAGGATCTCTGGGTTCGGATTACAGTCCGCACGATAGAGATCTTCCATAAAGGTCAGAGAGTTGCGGCACATACCCGCTCTTCGGGTAACCGCCAACATACGACCCTGCATGAGCATATGCCGCCCAATCATCGCTTCCGTTCGGGCTGGACACCAGAAGCCCTTCGCGAGAAAGCTGCCAGGATTGGTCCCCATGTTGAAGTCTTCGTGGATGTCGTCATGCGCAAACGAACGCATCCCGAACAAGGCTATCGCACCTGTATGGGGGTCCTCCGGTTAGCCAAGAGTTTTGGGGCCGATCGGCTGGATGCTGCCTGTGAACGGGCCCTCGCCATCAACGCTCATTCCTACACATCCGTTCACTCCATTCTCAGAACCGGACTGGATCGCCAACGCCGAGAAAATCCCACGGACGGCCCCACGATCACTCACCCCAATATCCGTGGATCCCAATACTTCCATTAAGGAGAAACAATGCTGACACATCCAACTCTGGACAAACTGAAGGCCCTCAAACTCGATGGTATGGCCGCGGCCTTTGCCGAGCTTGAGGGGCAAGATGGCTCCGCCAACCTAACCCATGCCGAATGGTTGGCTCTTTTGGTCGAGCGGGAAAGCGTCAATCGCGAGACCAAGCGCTTTGAAAGCAGAATGCGGGCCGCGCGGTTACGTCATGTCGGAGCCTCTCCGGAAGACGTCAATTACGGTGCCTGCCGCGGCCTCGACAAAGCCCTGTTCCAGACCTTGCTGACGTCCCAATGGATCGGCGACAAAAGGAACTTAAGTATCGTCGGTCCATGCGGGGTTGGCAAGACCTGGCTTGCATGCGCCCTTGCACAGGCGGCTTGCCGGGATGGCATTACGGTTCTGTACAAGCGCACCTCGCGCCTGTTCGATGAGCTTGAACTGGCTCATGGCGATGGACGCTTCCAACGTCTGTTCAGGACTCTTACGAAAGCACAGTTGCTCATTCTTGATGATTGGGGACCGGATCGCCTCAATGCCAGCCAGCGGCGCGACTTGCTTGAAATCTTCGAAGAAAGATATGGCAATGCCTCGACGCTCATCACCAGCCAACTCCCCATCAGCACATGGCATGATGTCATTGGTGAGCCGACCTTCGCTGATGCCATCCTCGACAGGTTCGTT
>NZ_FOVR01000016.1 GCF_900115225.1 Cohaesibacter marisflavi
TATCTCTGGGGTGGCATCCGGCAAGGCATTGGTAAGGCCTTCGCCTCAGATCCGACCATCGCCTCCATCGGCGTCGATAGCTGGGCCGTGGACTTCGTGCCCGTGGATGAGGATGGAGCGGCCTTGTTGCCCTTTGTAAGCTATCGAGATGCCCGCACCGAAGGCATCATGCCCGATTTCTATCGCAGAAGCAGGATCAGCGCCCATGAGCTGTTCGAGAAGACCGGCATCCAGTCGCTGGAACTCAACAGTCTCTATCAGCTTTATGCCCTCAAGGATCATCCGCTGGAAAGCTACAGCCGGCTCGACCGCTTCATGCTGCTGCCCGACTGGATCCATTTCCAGCTGAGCGGCATCTGGTCCAGCGAATATACCAATGCCACCACCACCCAGATGCTCAGCGTGCATGACAAAAGCTGGGATCCGGATCTCCTTCAGCAAGTCGCCATGCCCCCCAAAGTGATGCCGCGCATTCGCAATGCTGGCGATATCCTCGGACCGCTCAAACCGGACTGGTGCTCTGAATGGGGCCTTGGCGAGGGCGCAGACCAGGCCCCGAACGTCGTTCTGTGCGGCACCCATGACACGGCCTCCGCCGTTGCCGCCCTGCCCTCCCTGACGCCAGAGCCCTATTTTATATCCATGGGCACATGGGCGCTGGTGGGCCGCGAGGCGCAGGTGCCCGATCTCTCCGACTATGCCTTCCGCCATGGCCTCTCCAATGAGGGCGGCGTGTTTGACACCTATCGCCAGCTGCGCAATGTGTCCGGCCTTTGGCTGATCCAGCGGGTGCGCGAAGAACTGGCCCCTGACAGCGATTTTGCCGACTGGGTCGCCGACGCCGAACAAGCCGAACCGGGACGATCCCTCATCGATCCCATGGCCGATCGCTATTTCCGCGCAGCCTCCATGGTCCAGACCATACAGACAGCCTGCCGGGAGACGGGCCAACCCGTGCCGCAGAGCCGGGGCGAGCTGGCCCGCTGCATTTTCGAAAGCCTGGCGCTCAATTTCGCCGACGTACTCATGGACTTCTCCAAGGGGAAAACGATCTCAGAGCTGCATATCGTTGGCGGCGGTGCCCGCAATGGCCTGCTTTGCCAGCTGACCGCCGATTTCCTCGGCAGTCCGGTGATCGCCGGGCCGTTTGAGGCATCCGCTCTGGGCAACGCCGTGGTGCAGATGATCGGCCTTGGCTGGATTGCGGATCTTGATGAAGGGCGGCGGATCATTCGCAACAGCGAAGACCTGCCCCAATATCAGCCGCATACCTCCCGCAAGCAGACATGCATTCGCCAGCGTTATCACATGCTATTTCACAAAGAAAAGGAACTGGCCAAATGACCCGCCTAAATTATGATGCCGCCCGCGACGCTTTTGCGGAATGGGGCGTAGATGCCGATGCTGCCATCAAACAGCTGGCCGATATTCCCATCTCCATGCATTGCTGGCAGGGCGATGATGTTGTCGGCTTTGAGCAAAGCGAAGGCGGCAGCGCCGGTGGCATCCAGATCACCGGCAACTATCCCGGACGCGCCCGCACAGCAGCAGAGCTGCGCGCCGATCTCGAATTTGCCTATGGCAAGATCCCGGGCAAGCATCGCCTCAATCTGCATGCAAGCTATCTCGACACAGACGAGACGCCGGCCCGGGACGAACTGGACTATCACCATTTTGCCAGTTGGGTCGATTGGGCAAAGGACAACGGCCTCGGGCTCGACTTCAACCCGACCTTCTTTGGCCACCCCAAGGTGGATGAGAATCTGACCCTTTCGCATCCGGACAAGGACATCCGCAACTTCTGGATTCGCCATGGTCAATGCTGCCGTGCCATTGCTGCCAAATTCGGCGAAGAGCTGGGCAGCCCTTGCGTCAACAATATCTGGGTGCCCGATGGCTACAAAGATACACCGATTGACCGGCTGGCCGCCCGCGAACGTCTGGAAAGCGCCATCGACGAGATGATCGCACAGCCCTATGATGCCGCCCATATGCTCGATGCCGTGGAAGCCAAACTGTTCGGCATCGGGGTGGAAGCCTGCACCGTGGGCAGCCATGAATTCTACATGGGCTATGCCATCCGCAAGGGCACACTCCTGTGCCTTGATATGGGCCATTTCCACCCGACCGAGAATGTGGCAGACAAGCTGTCCTCCGTCTCCCAGTCGGTCAAGGAAATCCTGCTGCATGTCAGCCGCCCGATGCGCTGGGATAGCGACCATGTGATCCTGCTCAACGACGATATTCTGGCCATGGCGCAGGAACTGGTCTTCGGCAACCTGCTGCCACGCACCCATATCGGGCTGGATTTCTTCGATGCGACCATCGCCCGCACATCCTCATGGGTGATCGGCACACGCAACATGCAGAAAGCTCTGCTGCGTGCCCTGCTCATGCCACAGGCCGAGCTGAAGTCGATCGAGGAAAAACTCGACTTCACCCAACGCTTCCTGATGACCGAAGAACTCAAGGATCTGCCTTATGGCGTGATCTGGGATGAATTCTGCGCGCGCAACAATGTTCCAACTGGCAAGGCGCTCATCGCCGACCTCAACAGCTATCAGGCCAGTGTGGCCCCCCGCGGATAAGGATTAAAAGCATGACAGTATTTTCGCACCCGATCCCCTTTGTGCAACAGGTCGCCTCTCTGGCGCGCCTTTGCTGGGAAATGGGATGGAATGAAGCCAACGGTGGCAATATTTCATGGCGTCTGCCAACCGATGAAGTGGAAAGCGTGCTCGCACGCCGCTACCCGAACGTGACACCCGCTGCCCCCGTCACACTGCCCCAGCCGCAGCCGACCCTCGATGGGGACTATTTCATCGTCACAGGCACGGGGCAATATTTCCGCCACGCCACGGAGTTTCCCGATCAGGTCTTCGGCATCGTCCGCATCGTTGAGGGCGGCTCTGCCTATCAGACCGTCTGGGGCTTTAGCAATGGCGGACGCCCAACCTCGGAATTTGCCACCCATCTGGCTGGCCATGCGGTCCGCAAGCGCGTCTCTGAAGGCCGCGAGCGGATCATCATGCATTGCCATGCCCCCGAATTCATTGCCCTCAGCTACATCCTGCCCCTTGATAGCAAGGAGTTGACGATGGCGCTCTGGACCAAGATGCCCGAATGCATCGTGATCTTCCCCGATGGCGTGCGCATCGTTCCCCCCATGCTGCCCGGCACCACACAGATCGCAGATGCCTCCATCAAGGAAATGGAAAAGGGGCGCATCATTTCCTGGTCGCACCACGGCATTTTCGCCTCCGAAGCCACACCGGATTCCGTCTTCGGGCTGATCGAAACCATCGAGAAAGCCGCAGGCATCCACCGCAAGGTGCTGTCCGCCGGTGGCGAAAAACAAACAATCTCGAAAGAACTGCTCGGCCAACTCACCGACTATTTCGAAAAACTGCTCGTCCAGAAACCCGACTTCCTGGACGATTAAAAGGCAACGAAAGAGGCCCTCTCGGGAGGAAAACCAAGGGCCTCTTTCATGCATTGAAAAACATAAATACCCTGAATGAAACCACGTCATCCCCACGTCCAGAGCGAATAAACCATTGCATCAGGGCCCAGCGTTAAAAGACTTGAGCGCCTTCTGAACGCAAACGAGTGCCTCTTCCAGACTCTTGCGGTTGGATGGCGAGCCTATGCAAAGGCGAATGCCTTCAGGGACTTTTACAAAATCTCGGCTGGCGACAAACTGCCTGAGGGGCGAAGCAACCACATTCCTCTCTTTCAACGCAGCCAGAAATTCGCCCGTGCGAATGCCCGAGGGCAAATTGAGCATCACATGCATGCTGCAAGGGTCCGTTATCAGGTCAAATCCACCCAACACACGTCGGACGATTTTTTGCCGCTTGGCAATCTCGCGCCGCTTCAGACTGACAACCGCTTCATAATGGCCTGTTGCGACCAGATCGGTCGCAACGGAAACCATCAAGGGTGTGCTCATCCAGACAGTTGCCCTCTGCGCTTTGTCGATCTGCCTTGAAAAGGCTGTTGGTGCCACCAGATAACAGATGCGCAATCCCGGAGCCCAGCTCTTTGACAATGTCCGGCTATAAAAGACATGATCAGGCGCGAGGTCGCTGAGAGACACTGGCGGCTGCTCCAGCAGGAACCCATAGGCATCATCTTCCAGAGCCAGAATATTGCGTCTTTTCAGGACGTCCGCAATCGCATGGCGCCGTTTGACGGACATCGTAACCGACGTCGGGTTCTGAACATTCGGCATGGTGAACAGCATCCGCACGCTTTCGTCGTCACAAACCGCATCAAGCGATGCGGGGCAAATGCCATCTTCGTCACTCTCGACAGTGACCACATCGAGGTGAAGCATTTCGCACGCAAGCCGAACGACCGGATAGGTATAGTCTTCCACGGCGACCGCCTGCCCCGCGTGACAGGCACTCATCAGCGCCAGCATCAGCGCATGCTGTCCCCCGGAACAGATGGTCAACTGCGCAAGATCAAACGGAGCTCCCTCCCGATCATCATTAAGCCAATCAGCGATCCGGCAGCGATCATATTCCGCTCCAACGCTGTTTCGATAATCAAGACTATCACAGCCCTTGTCGGCCAGCACTCTGGCAACAGAGTCAGCGAATAGCGCGTCCTGCTCGGGTAGGATGAAGCGGTTAAGACTAAAATCCACGATAGATTGATCCGGATCGGCCAAGGCGAAATCTACCGCCCGCCCTTCGCCCTTCATGCGCACGAATGTGCCACGCCCGACTTCCCCCACGGTCAGCCCCATCGCTTCCAATTTGGCAAACACACGTGTTGCCGTACCCTGAGACAAGCCAAAGCGGTAGGCAAGCTCTCGATGGGTGGGCAACCTATCGCCCGGCACCAGTTTGCCTGTCTGTATATCCTGAGCCAATTCAGCAACAACTTTTCGAAACTTGGTTCGCATGGCACCCGTCCGGAAGCATTCTCAGCTAATCACTTGATACAATTTCACATTGTATCACAATTATAATTTAGCCTGGAAGTCCCAGACGAACTGCACTGGTAAGTTATACTAATAATTGTCTTATATACATTCTGTCCGTTGCTCGACCATCTCATGACAATTTACAAATTGTAGCAAATCAGACTGATCCATGTCTGCCATTTCTGCATGAGGCAACCACCATGAAACTCCTTCCGACCCAAAGACATCTTTTCGATATTCCGCAAGACATTGCCTATTTCAATTGCGCCTACAACGCGCCGCTTCTGCGCGAAGCTGGCGCCGCGCTCACTGAGGGCGCCTTATCAAAATGCCATCCCTGGAACCGCACGCCGTCTGACTTTTTCGAGCCGGCAGAGGAATTCCGGCGACTGGCCGCGCAAGCCTTTGGTGGAGATGCTGATTGTTACGCCGTAATCCCTTCCGCTAGCTATGGCACATCAGCCGTTGGGCGGATTTTTGAAACCATTCTGTCCAAAGGCGACGAAATTCTAGGTCTCGACGAAGCATTTCCTTCCAACTATCTGCCATGGTTGCGCGCAAGCGAGACAACCGGGGCAAAACTGATCATTGCCCCAACGCCACAAGATCTGGACTGGACCCGCACGGTTCTTGACAGGATCACCACCAAGACAAAGCTGGTCGCTGTGCCCAATTGCCACTGGACCAATGGTGCCATTCTGGATCTGGAAGCCATCGCCGATGCCACCCGGTCAGTTGGCGCCTCCCTCGTTCTCGAGGTTACCCAGTCTTTAGGTGCCGTGCCGTTGGATCTTGACAGGGTCCGACCGGATTTCATGATCGCCGCGGGCTACAAATGGTTGCTCTTTCCCTATGGCCTCAGCCTGTTTTACGCCGCTCCCCAATGGCACCACGCACGCCCTTTGGAGGAAACATGGCTGGGACGTGATGGGGCCGAGGCATTCGAGAATCTGGTCAACTACACCGATCAGTACCAACCGGGCGCCCGTCGCTTTGACATGGGACAGAAATCCATTCCGACCCTACTGCCGGCGGGCCTTATCGGCCTGCGCCAATTGGGAGATTGGGGCATAGAGACGATCGCCACCTCTCTTCGCAGTATCAATGAGCGCATTGCCCAATTGCTGGAACCGGTCGGGTTTCAGCCCGTGCCGGAAGCCTTCCGTAGCCCGCATATTCTGGGCGCCTCCTCAGAAAAAGCCCTCTCGCCCAGCATCACCGCAGATTTGGCCGCCAGAAAGATCTATATCAGTCGTCGGGGCAATGCCTTGCGCTTCGCTCCGCATCTGCATGTCACAGAAAGCGATCTTGAGCAACTTGCCGACGCAATCAAAACGCTGTGCCCTTAAGCGACCAGCCAGAAGGCACGCACCGAACATCAAGACCAGTGGCACTTGATGCGCTGAAAACTCAGGAAAGGCGCTCTAAATCTGTGCGCCTCTCGCACACGTGAACGAACTTCCGTTGACATTAGACTTTAGATGGAGAGAATGGCACTTATCGGTTTCCTTATGGAATGAAAAGGGAATCCGGTGCGTGACCGGTTTTCATCGGCCATAAATCCGGAGCTGTCCCCGCAACTGTAAGCGACGAGTATTCCCCATGATACCACTGGATCAGGAAGGATCCGGGAAGGTGGGAGAGTATGACGACCCGCGAGCCAGGAGACCTGCCGATCACTGTTTCAACCAACCCGGGCGGGGCGTCCTGGTAGAGGGTAGCATGGCAGATCTGTTGCTTCCGCTTGCTGAGAAGGCGAGCCACATTGACCGTTCCATTCCCACCTCCTTGAGCCCTGTCGCAAAAGGAGCACGGGATTATGCTTGATGCCACAAACTCTCCCCCAAAGACCCCAGGCCGAAAGTGGTACCACCAATTGAAAACCGATCATTCAGACCGTTTCGTTGGTCCATTTCCAGAGCTGCGCGTGAGCACCCACCTGTAACCCATTTTTAGAAAGCGGGCCGACTTGCAGGTATTTGCCATTGCAGGGAGCAGACATTTTGTCCCTTTGCTCCCTTAAATGCGCTGTCCTTGTCAGTTCTTTGCCTCATCCAACAGGAAGTAATTTATGCCCTGGGATATGATTTTCACCTTCATCGTGCTCGGCGTCGCGGTGGTTCTTTTCCTTGCCGACAAGCTACGACTGGATCTTGTCGCCATCATCGTCATGCTGTCTCTTGGCCTGAGCGGCGTTCTTACCCCTTCGGAAATGCTTTCCGGCTTCGGCTCCACCGTGGTCATTCTGATCGCCGGCTTGTTCATTGTCGGCGAGGCGTTGGCCCAAACCGGCATCTCCTATGCCGTGGGCGACAAGATCGTTCAGATTGCCGGCGACAAGGAATGGAAACTGATCACACTGCTCATGCTGGCTGTTGCTGCGCTGGCGTCGGTCATGAGCGTTACCGGCTCGGGCGCTATCTTCATTCCGATTGCCATTCGTCTGGCCAACCGGGCAGCCATCTCGCCTTCCCGCCTGCTTTTGCCACTGGCCTATGGCGCCCTCATCGGCGGTATGCTAACGCTGATCGGCACGCCTCCCAACCTTGTGGCCAATGCGGAGTTGCAAAAGGCTGGTATGGAGCCGTTCAACTTCTTCATCTTCACCCCCATCGGCCTCATCATGCTGGCAATGGCCATCATACATATGCTCATCTACGGCCGGTTTCTGCTTCCCAGAAAAGCCAGTGGCGAACATGTGACCAACAAGGGTCGACGGACACTGCAAAGCCTGCTGAGGACTTACGATATCGAGGACAAGATTGTTCGCCTCACCGTCAATGCCGAGTCAAAGCTGGTGGGAGAAACCGTGGTCAGTGCCAGACTGCGCAGCGCCGTTGGCATCACACTATTTGCACTGGAGCGCAGAGGCGAAAAAGGCGACAAGCCTGAAGTGATCTCGGTGGATACGGAAACGACCTTTGAGGCAGACGATGTCCTGTTCGGCGTTGTCGATGCGCCACTATCCGAGGAAGAGGCCGCCTTTCTGGGAGTAAAAATAACGCCCCTGGGGGAACATGACTATCACCTTTCAGCGCGCGAACTCGGCATGGCCGATTTGGTCATTCCGCAGGAATCCAACCTTGTCGGTCAAACCATTCTGGAAGCTGGCTTTCGCTTGAAACACGGCTTGAGTGTTGTTGGAGCCATGCGCCGAGGCAAACCCCTACATGACAGTTTCGGCAAAACGGAGCTGGAATTTGGCGACCAGTTACTCGTCGTGGGTGACTGGGGGCGGATCAGGGAAATGCGGACCTATCGGGAAAACTTTCTGCTCCTGTCTTTTCCCGAGGAAATGGAAAGCTACCTGCCACGGCGAAAATTCGCGCCGATGGCGCTTGGTATTCTGGCCATCATGCTTGCGCTCATCATTTTCCGTATCGTGCCGAGCGTGACAGCTGTGGTTCTGGCAGCAACCGCCATGGTCTGCTCCGGCTGCCTTTCGCCAAAGCGTGCCTATGAGTCCATCAATTGGCCCAGTCTGGTGCTCATTGCGGGCATGATCCCCATGGCGGCCGCCTTGGACAAGACGGGCGGATTGGCGCTGATTGTGGATAGCATCGTGGCGCTCACGGGTGATCGTTCCCCCTATATTATGCTGATCGCCCTCTTCCTGCTCACTTCAATCTTCAGTCAGTTCACCTCCAACACAGCCACCGCCGTGCTGATTGCACCAGTCGCCTTTCAGGTTGCCGGTATCATGGGCGTACGGCCAGAACCGATGCTGATGAGTGTGGCCATTGCCGCTTCAACAGCCTTTTGTACTCCGGTCGCCTCCCCCATCAACACACTTGTGATGGGGCCCGGAAATTATCGCTTTATGGATTATGTCCGCATTGGCGTGCCTTTGCAGATCCTGTCCATCATTCTGTCGGCGTTTATTATTCCTGTTTTCCTGCCATTCTGATGGCATCAAACAAAAAAAGAGGCCGGTTTCAAACAAACCGGCCTTTTAAAATGTACCTTTAGCCTCAAGAACAGGCTGGACATATCGCAGCCAAAAACGACCCTCATGCCTCAAGCTTCTGCTCGGTGATATGATAGGCACATCGGCGGGCATCACTCAGGATATGCTCGACGCGCTCGATAGCCACGCCCGGCCCGAGCAAGGCGCGAAACACCTCCAGCTCGGAACGGCAAAAGCCCCGACACAAACGCGCAGCTGCACAAATGGGGCAGTGATTTTCATATAGCAGCAAGCTGCCGTCCGCCCTCTCCTCCATCGTCGACATATAGCCTTCGGCCGTACGCAATTCAGCCAGCCGCTCAACCCGCTCGGCCAGCGAAGAACACCGATCCAGCTCCGCGCGATAGCGCTCTTGAGCCCGAGCCCCGCGCAAGGAGACAATCTTGTCCAGCGCTTCTGGCCCCAGCGTTGTCTGTATTGAATCCAGCAGATCAACCGCCAAATCGGAATGCGAATCCGGGAAATGATCATGCCCTTTTTGCGTTAGGGACCAATAGACCGACGGGCGCCCGCGACCCTCGACGCGGCGTTCTTCGGCAACAAGCCCCTCTTCAGACAATCTGATCAGATGTTGCCGAGCCCCTTCTCCCGTGGTCTTCAGGCGTTTCCCCATCTGGGCAGACGTCATGGCACCGTTCATCTTAAGGGTCATCAACACCCTTTCACCGGCTAATCCTGAGGAGTTTTTTCTTTTTTCCAAGTTTTTACTTGACATATTCGGCCATTTGTTTTTCAAAGTAGTTACTTGTTTTAATATCAGAACGCGCTCGAAAACGCAAGCTCGGGCCGACCAAAGGAGAAAACCAATGGCATTTGAACTTCCAGCTCTTCCTTATTCCCATTCCGCACTCGCAGCAGCTGGCATGAGCCAGGAAACCCTCGAGCTGCATCATGACAAACATCATCAGGCTTATGTAACGGCCCTCAACGGCTTCGTTGACGCCAATGCAGATCTTCAGGGCAAATCTCTGGAAGAAATTATTGCTCTGACCTATGGCAATGACGCCCGCCAGGGCATCTTCAACCAGGCTGGTCAGCACTGGAACCACATCCACTTCTGGAACGCCCTGTCCCCGAATGGTGGCGGCATTCCGGGCAAACTGGAAGCCAAACTGATCGAAGCATTCGGCTCCGTTGACCAGTTCAAGGCAGACTTCAAGACCGCAGCAACCACCCAGTTCGGGTCCGGTTGGGCATGGCTGGTTCAGAAGGCAGACGGCACGCTCGCAGTCACCAAGACCCCGAACGGCGTCAACCCGCTGGCTACCGGCGAAGGCAAAGCCCTTCTCAGCCTCGACGTTTGGGAGCACAGCTACTATGTGGACTTCCGCAACCGTCGCCCTGACTATGTAACCAACTTCCTCGACAAACTCGCAAACTACGAATTTGCCGAAGCAAACCTTGGCTAAGGTGATGATTTGCCTTCACGTCTCGCAGCTCGGGGCGTGAGGGCAATGGAAACAGCAACTGACCCGCTTTTCCAGATTCAAGATGAGCCACGCCAGCTGCAAGGCGGCGTGGTCTCTTTTTCCTTGCCTGATGCCCCAATTTCCTCCTCCTTCCAAATTAAATGAACCGAGACAGGGTGCAGACAAACAATGACTTTTCTCTCCCGCGAAAACACCGCCCACCATGCACCGCTGCCCGACACCGAGCAGAGGGACGGCATATCCAGCACTGAGTTCCGTGGCGCCATGGCGGCACTGGCCGCGTCCGTCTGTGTTGTCACCGCTGGCAAGGAGCAAGCCCGACAAGGGCGCACAGTGACGGCAGCCTTTTCTCTGTCGATCGATCCTCCCACGATCCTCGTGTCCATTGATTCAAACGCGTCTCTTGCCCACATCATGAGTGCAGAAAAGGAATTCTCCTTTGCGCAACTTTCTGAAAAGCAGCAGGCAACAGCGGATGCCTTTGCGGGTAAGGAAGTGCCAGAAAAGCGCTTTGATCATGGCAACTGGTCGCAATGGTCCAGCGGCATGCCCTGCCTGTTCGATGCAGTTGCCGCATTCGATTGTGAGGTCACCGCAGAAGTCGAACTCTCGGGCCATCGCCTCTTTGCCGGACGCATCCGTAGCATGATTCTGGACAATAGCCTGCCCCCGCTCATCTGGCATAAACGGCACTATACATCCGTCTTTCTTGGCTGATCGCGGCATTTCGCGCGAACGCCATCCCCCCATTGTCCATTGTTGATGATGATGGGATCTCACTCTTTTTGCACCTTAAAACCTGAAACGGACTGGCCCGAATGACCGGCCTTTCCCAGAGAAGGCTGACCATGCCAACAGTTCCAATCCGATATCGGACCCCCGACGTCTCGTCTCCAGCCGCTGCTTTCAAACGCGGTATCCTCTCAGTACTGGGCGCGTTTTCCCTCCTTCATATGCTGGTGATCCCTGCACAGGCGCAGGGCAGACCTCCCATGCCCGTTGGTATCGTGGTGGTGCAACCCGATCAGGTTGCTATCTCCTCCGAACTGCCCGGCCGTGTCAGCGCAACCCGCATTGCAGAAGTGCGCGCCCGTGCGGGCGGCATCGTCGAAGAGCGTATTTTCGAACAGGGCAGCCTTGTGGAAGCGGGAGACCTGCTTTTCCGGCTCGATGCCGCGCCTTATGAAATCGCGGTGGAAGCCGCCAAGGCTTCGGTTGCCCGGGCGGAAGCCGTTCTGGCAGACACCCGCCAGACCGAAAAGCGACTTGTCCAGCTAAAGGAACGCAATGTCGCCAGCACGGCTGATCTGGAAACCGCCCAGACAAACCGTCTGCAAGCCGAAGCCAGCCTGGCCGAGGCGCAGGCCCAGCTGCGCGCCGCTGAAGTCAATCTCAGCTATACGGAAATTCGCGCCCCAATCGCCGGGCGTACAGGACGTACGCAGGTAACAGAAGGGGCTCTGGTCGCGGCCCAAGGCGCGGTCCTGACAACCATTCAGCAGCTCGACGTAGTCTACGCGGATATGCAGCAGCCCGTTTCCGAGCTGCTCCGCTTGCGCAGAGCCCTTGCTGATGGGGCCCTCAATGAGGTTGCTCCGGCAACGGCCGAGGTAGATCTCTATCTCGACGACGGGTCTCTTTATCCCCATTCCGGCCAGCTGCTGTTTGCCGAGTCAACCGTTCAGCGTTCAAGTGGTCAGGTAACCTTGCGTGCACAATTCCCCAATCCCGAAGGCACCTTGCTGCCGGGCATGTATGTCCGCGTTTCTGTCGAACAGGCAACGCAGGACGACGCACTCCTTCTGCCCCAACAGGCAGTGCGCCGCACCGCTTCCGGAGACGCGCAGGTGCTGGTGGTCAATGACAGCGGGATTGTTGAAACACGCCCGGTCAAGCCGGGACGTACCACGGGCAATTCCATCCTCATCGACAGTGGTCTGCAAGGCGGCGAAATGGTGATCGTGGACGGATTCCAGAAGATCGGCCCGGGTGCGCCTGTCGCTCCGGTCTGCTGGACTGATCCGGCAAAGCAGGACGCCACCCCGCCCGAAGCCTGTACACAGCGCGTTGATGCGTTGCCCAACAACGGATGAAGTGAGACCCGACATGGCCAGATTTTTTATTGATAACCCGGTTCTCGCCTGGGTGATCGCCATCTTCATCACCATCGCCGGATTGCTGTCGCTTCCCTCCTTGCCGATTTCGCAATATCCGGATGTGGCCCCGCCACAGGTGACCATTTCCACGCGCTTTGCAGGGGCATCCTCGGAAGATCTGTATCTGCAGGTCACCCAGCCGATTGAGCAGGAGCTGAACGGCGTCCCCGGGATGATCTACTTTGAATCGACCTCTGAATCCACCGGCGCAGTCACCATCACGGTAACCTTCGCGTCGGGAACAAGCGTGGCGCAAGCCGTGGTGGACACACAGAACCGCCTGAGACGGGTCGAGTCTTCCCTCCCTCCTCGGGTGCAGCAAGAAGGCTTGCTCGTTGAGGAAGCCGGCTCTAGCTATCTGATGTTCATTTCCATGGTGGGTGCGGAAGGATCCGGATATGACGCCGTTTCGATTGCGGATTATGCAACTCGCAATGTGCTCAACGAAATCCGCCGGGTGCCCGGCGTAGGCAAGGCACGGCTTTTCTCTGCAGAGCGCGCCATGCGGATCTGGATCGATCCGGCCAAGCTCGTGGGTCTCGATCTGTCGGTAACGGACATCACGGCCGCTATCTCGGAGCAAAATGCTCAGGTCGCCGCAGGTTCCGTCGGCGTTGATCCGGCCCCGGACGGACAACAGACACAGGCAACCATTCTGGTAACAGGCCAGTTACGCACACCGGAGGAATTCGGGCAGATTGTTCTGCGTGCCCATGATGACGGAGCACTCGTGCGCCTCTCCGACGTTGCCCGGGTTGAAGTCGACGCGGAATTCTACTCCTTCAAATCATTCCTCAACGGCAAGGACGCCGCCCAAATCGGCATTCAGCTTTCTCCCACGGGCAACGCTCTTGAGACGGCGCAACAGGTGCGCACATTGCTTGCGGAGCTGGAACCAAGTTTCCCGGAAGGCATCAGCTATGAAGTGCCATATGACACGACGCCCTTTGTTTCCGCCTCCATCGAGAAGGTGGTGCATACGTTGCTTGAGGCTATCGTGCTGGTCTTCATCGTCATGCTGGTCTTCTTGCAAAGCTTTCGCTACACGCTGATCCCCATGTTGGTCGTCCCCATCGCATTGGCCGGAACGCTGGCGGTAATGCTCGGAGCGGGCTATTCGATCAACGTGCTGACCATGTTCGCCATGATTCTTGCCATCGGCATTCTCGTGGATGACGCCATTGTGGTGGTGGAGAATGTGGAACGCATCATGTCAGAGGAAGGGCTCCCCCCCAAGGAAGCTGCGAAAAAGGCCATGGGCCAGATTTCCGGTGCGATCATTGGCATCACGCTGGCTCTTATGGCTGTCTTTGTGCCGTTGGCCTTCTTTCCCGGCTCGGTCGGCATCATCTATCAGCAATTCTCGTTGACCATGGTGGTATCGATCTTCTTTTCCGCGTTCCTCGCCTTGTCCCTGACACCGGCGCTCTGTGCAACCTTCCTCAAGCCGATTGCCAAGGGCCACAGCCATGCCAGAAAAGGCCCTGCGGGCTGGTTCAACCGGACCTTTGACCGCGCATCTAAGGGATATTCACGGCTGGTGGGCGGTTTAATCCGACGTGCAGGCCGAATGATGGTCATCTATGCGGCTCTTGTTGCGGGGCTTGGCTGGTTCTATGTCCAGATCCCATCCGCCTTCCTGCCTCAGGAAGATCAGGGCTATCTGATTGCAAGCATGCAATCACCGCCTGAAGCCACCTCCTTCCGTATGCGGCAGATCACCAAGGCCGCAGAGGGTTTTGCCCTGTCTCATGAAGCGGTCGACAATATCGTGACCGTTCAGGGCTTTTCCTTCTCGGGACAGGGGCCAAATTCGGCCATCAGCTTCATTACCCTCAAGGACTGGGCCGAGCGGGAAAGGCCCGATCTCAGTGCTGGAGCGCTTGCTGGGCAGTTTTCCGGTATGCTCTTCTCGCTCAGAGACAGCTTCGCCTTTGCCATTTCGCCACCGCCAATCCCCGGGCTCGGCACCGGCTCCGGTTTTGCCTTCCGCCTTCAGGATCGAACCAACCAGGGCAACGCCGCGCTTCAGGAAGCTGCCGGGCAGATCATGGCAGCTGGAGCAAAAAGCCCGATCCTTGGTCAGATGTATATTGAAGGTCTCTCCCCCGGACCGCAGCTACACCTCAAGGTGGATCGCGAAAAGGCCAACGCTTTCGGTGTCACCTTTGGCGAGATCAACCGCACCATTTCGGTTGCCCTTGGCTCTGGCTATGTCAACGACTTCCCTAACGAGGGAAGAATGCAAAGCGTCATCGTACAGGCCGAGCCATCCACCCGAGCCAGCATTGATGAAGTCATGAAACTCAATGTGCGCAATGTGCAGGGTGGTATGGTCCCACTCTCCTCTTTCGCATCAATGGATTGGGGGTTTGGACCGTCTCAGATCGTTGGCTATAACGGATACCCGACCATCCGCATCAATGGCGAAGCCGCTCCGGGTTATTCCTCCGGTGAGGCTCTGGAAGAGATGCAACGGCTGGCTTCTGAATTGCCGTCCGGCTTTGGCTATCAGTGGACCGGCCAGTCGCTGCAGGAAATTGAAAGCGGCAATCAGGCACCAATCCTGATCGGCTTGTCGATCCTCTTCGTTTTCCTCTGCCTTGCAGGCCTTTACGGAAGCTGGTCGATCCCCTTCTCGGTCATGCTGATCGTGCCTATGGGCGCCATTGGCGCCGTGGCTGCGGTCACTCTGACAGGGCTTTCCAACGACGTCTTCTTCACCGTGGGGCTGATCACCATCGTCGGCTTGTCGGCAAAGAACGCGATTCTGATTGTCGAAGTGGCAAAGGATCTCATCAGCGAAGGGAAAGGACTGCTGGAGGCAACCGTCGAAGCCTGTCGCCTCCGCTTCCGTCCGATCCTGATGACGTCTCTGGCCTTCACCATGGGTGTTGTTCCCATGGCCACGGCAACCGGCCCCTCGGCCGCCAGCCAGAATGCCATCGGCATCAATGTGGTGGGAGGCATGATCTCGGCAACGATCCTTGGCGTGCTGTTCGCTCCGGTCTTTTTTGTCTTCGTGATGAAGCTGACCGGAACCTACAAGCGTCTTGGCCCGAAAACGGAGACACCATCCGAAGCAGCCACTCAACCGGCTGAATAACAGCATTGATGGCCTATTGGAACCAATAGGCCATCATACTCTGCCTCACAAAGATCTGAATTTTATCGACTAAACAGCCCCATGCGTCCTTAGCTGCTCGATATCGCTTTTGGGAGGCAGGCCGAACAGGCGGGCATATTCGCGACTGAACTGGGAGGGGCTTTCATAGCCCACCTCAAATGAGGCGCTCGCGGCATCAAGGCGACTATTGAGCATCAGCTGTCGCGCTTCATTCAGCCGCAGCCATTTTTGATATTGCAGCGGGCTCATCGTGGTCAGATCACGAAAGTGCTGGTGAAAGGCCGAGCCGCTCATTTGCGCACGGGCTGCGAGGTCATCTACCCGCATGGACGCAGCGTAATTCAGCTTCATCCAGTTAAGAACTGTCATGATACGATGATTTGGGCTGCCAGAAGCGGCAAAGGACCAGAGGCGCATGCCCTGATCGCTCATCAGAAGTCTGTAATGGAGTTCCTGCTTGATCAAAGGTGCCAGAACCGGAATTGCATCTGGCTCATCAAGCAATGCTACCAGCCGCTCAACAGGATCAAAGATCCTGGGCGTCAACTCTCCGACAGCAACACTGCTGCGATCCTTGAGCCGTTGCGAGGGCGCAATCATATTCTGCGCAACCATTTCTGCCAGCAAACGCAAATCAAGCGTCAGGATCAACCCGAGGCAAGGAGCCTCCGGACTTGCTTCGATAATCTGGGTACGGCCCGGAATCTCGAGCGACGTGATCAGAAAGCGCGAAGGGTCATAACGATAGGGCACCCCACCAACCAGCATCTGCTTGGCTCCCTGCACGACAACCAGAAGAGCAGGTTCCACCAGACAGAGATCAGGCTCCGTTGGAAGAGGACGCCGAAAAAAACCAAGCCCGGGAATGGGGGTGTCAACATTCTCCGCCTCTGCCGTCCAAAGATCGATGATCTGTGCGAGAGGCTGCATGCTTGCGCTTGGTACATGATGGTTTGGCATCAATCCATCCTTCGGCTCAAAACCCAAGCCGCCCGAGAGCGGCTTGGGAGGGTGCATTACAAATTGTCGTTAAAGAATCCCGTGATCTTGTCGAAAGGAATCTTGTCCATCTGATCGTAGAGATCGGTATGGGTGGCTCCTTCAACAATCACCAGTTCCTTTGGCTCGGCAGCCGCTTCATAGGCGCTTTCACTGAAATAGCGCGAATGGGCCTTCTCACCGTGGATCAAAAGCATGGGCCGCGGGGAAATCTCGTCAATATAGCTCAACAGCGGCATATTCATGAAGGACAGCGGATTGGTCACCGTCCACGCAGCATTCGAGTTGATTGCACGAGGATGGAAGCCACGGTCCTTGGATTTGTAGTAAGCGGCATATTGCACGACGAATTCTGGCTCACCACCCTGAAGCTCAAGGGAAACGGGACCATAGGCCGGGCTGCCTTTCTCGGCATCTTCCCAGCGCTGACGCCCCAACTGCTCAAGAGCTTCAGTACGCTCTTGGGCCGTGGTGCTATCGAAGTAGCCTTTAGACATGACACGGGACATGTCATACATCGTGCTTGCGACCACAGCCTTGATGCGCTTATCCACGGCTGCGGCGTTCAAAGCCATGCCACCGAACCCGCAAATACCAATAATGCCGATACGATCGCGATTCACATTATCCAGTAGACCAAGACAATCCACCGCAGCGCTGAAATCTTCGCTATTGATATCTGGAGAGGCAACATTGCGCGGCTCGCCAGTGCTCTCGCCCGTATAGGACGGGTCAAAAGCCAGAGTAACAAATCCGCGTTCGGCCATGGTCTGGGCATAAAGGCCAGATGACTGTTCTTTCACAGCACCGAACGGGCCGCTAACGGCAAGAGCAGCAAACGGAGCCTTGCCATTCTTGGGCGTGTAGAGATCCCCGGCTAGCGTGATTCCATAGCGGTTGGTGAAGGTAACCTTGCGATGATCGACCTTGTCACTTTTGGGGAAGGTCTTATCCCAATCCTGAGTGAGTTCCATAACCTGTCCTTTCAACATTCATTCATCGACGCATTGTCGGATTATTGTTGTATATCGCCATCATGTGCTCGATCGGTAGATCAATATTGCAGAATACTTGCCTATTTCTCCAGAGTTTGGTTTTTTTGAACTCCAGTCGCCATCCCGTCGGCGCATGATTCCCGATAATCAATAGACGTCTGCTCTTTCAACTGGCATAGGGAATATTGATCCACCATATTTTTGCAGATGATAATTCGCAGGCTCTAACAACGACCGGGAACCTGAACACCCCAGGAAGCGCAAAAAGCCGCGGTTTCTGGAAGCTTATTAAAAACGATTAGCGTCTTATACCGGAAATGGGCATCAGCTATGTGCTAATACTCATTGCAGTTTGCATAAATATTATGCATGCTTTGCACAAGCTGTAGGCAATTATCACTTTTGGGTATTGACCCTCTTTGAGATTGTAGCCAGCTGTTCCCCTCTGGAAGGTGATTGCTCTGCGCACTAGCGCAGAAAAAACTTTATAGCTGAACTTCGGTTCAGCTATTTTTTTGCCCGAATGCATCTGGCCAGACCAGACATATCCCGCACGAAAATAGGCAATAAAACCCTTTTCAAATCATATCTTTATTATTTTCTCAGGTCCTCAATCGCGTTTGAGGTCTCGCGAAAAATATACCCGACCCATGATGCCTTCATCGATATTCTCAAACCTACTGGAGGCACAATGCGTCTGATTCTTTCCCTTCTAGCGATTCTCTTTTTCAGCCATTCAGGCACTGCAGCACCGACCGACCATATGACCGGCTTCCGACAAATCTCACTGGCAGGCAGCGATGTCATGATGTGGTACCCGACCGATCAAACAGCCCCTATCACCAAGGTTGCCGAGAACAAGGTCTTCTTCGGCGTTGATGTCATCAAACAGGCTCCCATCGCTGACGCGCCACATCCGCTGGTGATCCTGTCTCATGGTTATAGCGGCCTCTGGCGCAATCAGGCCTGGTTGGCTGGCCATCTGGCAAGGGCGGGATATGTCGTTGCGTCCTTTAATCACTCCGGCACCAGTTTTCCTGATATGAACCCGTCTTGGGCCAAGGATCTTACAGAGCGTCCCCATCAGGTTTCACGCATTCTCTCAGCCCTGCTGCAAGATCCCTTTTTCGGCTCGACAATCGATCAATCCCGCATCTCTGTCATAGGCCACTCGCTGGGAGGCTCAACCGCACTCCTTCTTGCGGGAGGAACATTTAGCCCGTCGCGTCTTCTCGATGCCTGCGGAGATGATACCAGCAAAATGGTCTGCACCGTTTATCGCAAGGGCGGGCTGACGCAGAGCATGGCCCCAGTCTCAGCCAGAGATGAGCGCGTCTCTTCTGTTGTATTGCTGGATATGGAGGGCATTCACGCTTTCACACCCGATAGCCTTGCCTCCATCGAGATTCCGCTACTGGCCCTCGCCTCCGGCGTGGAAGATCCGGCACTGCCTATCGATTGGGAGAGCCGACAGCAGGCCGCCTTGCTGCCAACTTCGGTCAGTCGCTATGCAGAGGTCATCGGAGCAACCCATTTCTCCTTCATGAGCCGCTGCAAACCCGGTGCCAGCGCCCTATTGGAACAGGATGCCTATGTCTGTGAAGGAGAAACCGCACCAAGAGAGCAACTGCACCAACAGATTGCCCAAACCATCCTCACCTTTCTGAGGTCCGGTAAGCACTTGGTGTCTGCCCTGCAAGCGCCTTGAAAACGCGGTTGAAATTGGACTTGGTCTGGAAGCCGGCCTCCAGCATGATCTCCGTCACTGACATGTCGGTTTCCCTCAAGAGACGCATGGCTTCCTCAACACGATAGCGATTGACCAGATCCGTTATCGTAACACCGTAAATATCATTCACGGCCCGGGAGATGGTCCGGGCTGGCACATGAGCCCGTCGCGCCAAACGCGCCAGCGTCAGGTCGTAATCCTTATAGAGCCCTTGATTGAACAGCGCCTCAACAATAGCCAGCGTTTCAACCACTTGCACATCATCTTGCTCTTTATACGAAGCGACTTCCGCAACGGGTGCGTCCTCAGCGGTGTTGGGATCAAGATCTGGCGGCATCTCCATGCCCGTCCGCCCCAGAAGCGCAACCATGATGACCAAAAGCACCACACTTACCGTCACAGCAACGACAGGCGCGGCGAAAACGGTATATCCCGAGCTTAAAAGCGCAGAGACAATCAGATCCGAAACAGCGCTCATGGCCAATACAAATGCCAGCCCCTTGCGCATGCGCGATATGGTCATCTCGCTGCCAAACCTGGCATTGGGCGAGATCCCGCTTTCCGGCTGGCTTGCATAAACAAGCCATGCATAAACAAGAAAGATCAGGCTGAGCAAAGGATCGATGGCAAAAGGCAGCAAGAACACAGCCAGAATGACTGCGACGGGCCCCACAGCATGCTTCCACCAGACAACAGGCCGATTATCAAGATCAGCGATGGCGAAATAGGCAAAGATCGGCACCAGCGATGCAGAGATCGGCTGCAAGGTTCGAAGCCAGTCGCTTTCCCAGCTCCATCGCAAGCCGACAATCGCAGTTTGAAACGCAGCAGCGGCAAGAAAAATCAGAAAAGTTTGGCTGGATGTTTGCCGCCTCAACAGAATAATCAGCAGAGCCAAAAGCAACGCTGTAGCGAGAAAAGGAACGGGTATTGCAGGCATGGCGGATCTCTCACGAGTGCGTTTTGAAAAGAGGCGCAGCCATTTCACATAACCATCATCGAGGCAAGATGCAATGACAAGAGCGCAGAGACGCCATATGGAAAAGCCCGCCGGATGACACCAGCGGGCTTTTCATTTAGAGCAGAAAGAAATGCCGACTATTCATCCGCATGGAACAAATGTGCCTGATCGGCATCAAACGTCAGATCAAGCCGCTCACCTGCTGTCAGGATCAAATCCTCATCAAAGGATGCAATCACCTTGCCGCCGCTTAGCAGAGACACATCAACAACGGTTTCCGTACCGAGGCGTTCGGTGAGAGTAACCGCGCCATGCAACATGCCTTCACCAGCCTTTGCCAACTTCAGATATTGTGGCCGAATGCCCATCGTGGCCTTGCCGCCCTTGGTGAAGGTGCGCCCGCGCGTTTTAACGGTGGTCGGTTCAAGAGCGCCATTGCTGACGACGGCACTGCCTTCACCGAGCTCCTGAACATCGACCTCCAGAAAGTTCATGGACGGAGCCCCCAGAAATCCAGCAACGAACTTGTTCGCGGGCTCGTGATATAGCTCCATGGGTTTGCCAACCTGCATCACCTTGCCATCCTTGAGCACGACAATCTTGTCGGCAAGGGTCATGGCTTCCACCTGATCATGAGTCACATAGATCATGGTCGCGGCGAGTTGTTCATGCAGACGACCGATTTCCATGCGCATATCCATGCGCAAGGCGGCGTCAAGGTTGGAGAGCGGTTCATCGAACAGGAAGACCGAAGGCTTGCGCGTGATGGCCCGCCCGATGGCAACCCGCTGACGCTGTCCGCCGGACAGCTGGCTTGGCTTGCGATCCAGAAGATCTTCCATTTGCAGAATACGCGCCGCCTCCTGCACCTTGCTCTCCTTCTCCTCCTTGGACGCCTTGGCGATGGTAAGGCCGAAGGCCATATTTTCCCGCACCGTCATGTGGGGGAAAATGGCATAGCTCTGGAAAACCATCGCGATGCCGCGCTCCTTGGGCTGCACGTCATTGACCACAGAGCCACCGATTTCCAGCGTACCGGAGGTGATGTCCTCAAGCCCGGCAATCATGCGCAACAGAGTTGACTTACCGCAGCCAGAAGGGCCGACAAAGACGACAAATTCCCCATCCTCGATGGTAATATCGACGCCTTTGATCACTTCAACCCGCCCAAAGCTCTTGCGAATATCCTTGAGAATGACGTCAGCCATGGTTCCCCCCTTGCTGGCTCTCTCCGGCCACATGCAGATAGCCCTGTTCATCAACACTCACCGGCTCAGGATCTCTTACCTTGCCGATGAAAGTCTCTCGTCCATTGTCATCAAAACCAAGGATGACCAGCCCTTCATCTGTTTTGAGAATCCGCGCAGCATAACGGCGGCATGGTAGCCCGCCATCCAGAAAGCCCGGCGCCACGGTCCACGGCCCACGCGGATTGTCGGCGATGAGATAATGGTTGCCGGTAACGGGTGGCGTGCCCGCCGTGGCCTTTTGCTCTTCAGACCAATGCTCTGCCGATGTGCAAAAGAGGCAATACCAACGCTCCCCGACATTGAAGACTTGCGGCACTTCCAACTGGCCGAACCCGCCAACGAAAACAGGGGGCTGAAGTGTCCAGTTATAAAGATCTGGCGAGGTCGCAAAACCAATGGCTCCCGCCGCATTGGCCTCGGCAATATCCGGTGCCCGGGCGGTGAAATACATCAACCAGCCATGGCCATCAGGATCTTTCATGACCCACGGATCGCGCATGGCCCGATCATGCCAATGACCAACCATATGCTCGGTTTCATACGCGCTGGCGACAGGGCCAACGAGATCTAGACAGGGCTGGTCACCAACCCGCGTCCAGTTATGCATATCTTTTGATGTGGCATGCCCGATCCGTTGATAAAGCGCATTCTCAGCCTTGCAGGTGCCGGTATAAAAGAGATGCCATGTGCCGTCCGGCCCTTGCAACACAGAGCCGGTCCATGTCGTCTTGTCATCAAAGGCAGGGCCTTCAGACGGAGCAAAGCAGGTGCCCAGATGGGTCCAATTGACCAGATCGGAACTGATCGCATGCCCTTGGGATACATTCAGGTGTCTGAGATCGGAATCCCCCAGTGCCTTGTCAGCCTTGAGGAAATATCCATGCCAGCAGGTGCCGTCATGGGCGTACCAACTGTCCCAGATCCATTGCTTTTCAAGTTCTATTACCATTGTTCTTTTAACCTTTGACCCCGGTGGACGCGATGGAGGCGATAAACGCCCGCTGCATGATCAGATAGAAGAGCAGAACGGGGATGGAGATGAGCGTCAGATAGGCCATCAGTTCACCCCACGCGACATCCAGTTGGAAGAAATAGCCAAGCCCCACCATGATCGGTCTGTGCGCTTCATCCTGAACAACGATCAGCGGCCAGAGATATTGCTCGTTATACATCTTGAGTGCCTTAAGAATGGCTGCTGTCGCCAGCACTGGCCCGGACAGGGGCATCACGACCCGCCGGTAGACTGCCAGCCAACTGGCTCCTTCCGCTCGTGCCGCTTCGATCAGCTCGCGCGGCAGATCCTTGAAATATTGCACGAACAGGAAGACCGTCAGCGCATCGACAATCCAAGGAATGATCTGTACCCGATAGGTGTTGAGCCACCCCCACTCCATGCCTTCAAGCCCCAGCCATGGCAGGCGCGAGACCAGCAGCAGAAGAGGCACGGCAATGGTCTCGAACGGAATGATGAGCGTTGCCAGAATGATCGACAACAACACATTGCGTCCCGTCCATTCCAGATAGACAAAGGAAAAGGCCGCAACAGAGCAGATAATGATCGACAGGATGACGGTCGTTACGGTGATCAGTACCGAGTTGAGCATGAAGCGCCCGATCGGCGCCCGATCAAACGCCGCGAAATAGTTATCAAGACTCACGTCTCCCACCGGCAGAAATGCTCTGAGAGAGCTGGTATCAGCCAGCAACTGCGCATCCGGTTTGAGGGATGACACCATCATGAAGATAAGCGGGAAGAGGAAGATCGCCGCCACCAGCCCCAGCACCAGATAGCGGGACACCAGCAGCAAACCTTCATTCTTTGGAGATACCTGTGCCATTAGCGTTTCTCCCTCGTCAGATAGCGCTGCACCAGCGAAATCAGCAGAACGATGAAAAAGAGGATGACCGAAATGGTCGACCCGCCGGAAATATCCTGCTTGCCATAGCCGCGCTCAACCGCCTGAAATACCAGCGTCTGGGTTGAATCCAGCGGTCCGCCATTGGTCATGACATCAATCTGGGCAAACAGCGCGAAGGCCTGCATGGTGATCACGATCAACACCAGAACCGCCGTGTTGCGCAGTCCCGGCCATGTCACATAGCGGAAGGTCTGCCAGCTTGAGGAACCCTCGATAGCGGCCACTTCATAAAGCGTTGCCGGAATGGTTTGCAGCCCCGATAGCCAGATCACCATATGAAAGCCCATGGCCTGCCAGGCCGACATGACGATAATGGACCCCAGCGCCGTATCCGTATTGCCCAGCCAGTCTACCGGCTCGAATGCCCCAAAGGTGAGCGCCGCCAGAACATTGTTGAGCAGCCCGTCATCCCCGTCATAGATGAAGCGCCAGAGCAGCGAAATCACGACAATGGAAATGACCACCGGCGTGAAATAGATGGCCCTGAAAGCGTTGATCCCCCGTAATTTCTGGTTGATCAGCAAAGCAAGCCCCAGCGCTCCGCCCCCTTGCAACGGAACGATGATCAGCACAAACAGCATGGTGTTGGTGAGCGCCTTCATGAAGACCACATCCTTGGCCACCACAACGCGGGCATTCTCGCCACTTTGCCAGCGGAACCACTCCCGCATGCCCTTATATTGCGGGAAGTCTGGATTGCGCGTGATCGTGCGCACGCGGGGATAGGAAATTGCCCCATCGGCATCCCGCACGACTTGTCCGGCCTCATCGCGCTCAGGCTCCAGCGTCAGGATCGAGACACCAAGCAGATTCTCGTAATTCGACAATCCGACAAATTCGGTCGGATTCGGCGAGATCAGCCGCTGGTTGGTCAGGGAAAACCAGAAGGCGAAAAAGAAGGGCAAAATAATGAAGAGAAACAGCAAGATAAAGCCAGGCAAGGCAAAAGCCCATCCTGCCCCATTCGAGCGTGTAAGCTTCGAAGCCATCATAATCTCCGGCTCAGCTGGGTAAGAGCAGGCATCCGCCGGAAGACATCTTCCGACAGGGCCACCCGGATAGGGGCTCATTCCCATAAGGAAGCAAGCCACACGGTGGTTCAGTGCTCAACGAAAAGAGCAAGGGCCCGCAGCTAAGCGGGCCCGAAACAGGATCAGTGTCCGTAACCGCTGTTTTTCTCGATGTCGGCATTGATCTCGTCAACGGCCGCATCAAGAGTGTCGGCAACATCGGCGCCATTGGCCAGATCTGCCATGGCCTTGGTGAAGACCTTGGACTGGACCACATAACCCGGCGTCACCGGACGTACCTTTGCTTGTGCGTTGGAGAGATCATAGAAGACAGCCAACGGCCCGCCATCCTTGTAGTTTTCCGTCATCTGAGCCGCAGAGGCCGTGGACGGAATGAGGCCGATACCATCGGAGAAGGCCGCCAGATATTTATCCTGCAAGGCAAATTCGATAAAGGCAGAAGCTCCATCCGGATGCTCGGATGTTTTGGCAACACCAAATTGCCAGGAACCGGCCCCGATCATCGGACCATTGCCCATGTCAGGAGCAGGCAGGAAAACGACATCATCCACTTCGGCCATTGTGGCCACTGCGCGCCAATTGCCGTTCCACTGGAAAGCAAAGCTGCCATCAATGAAGCCGGTCTGCTGATCAGCCGGACTTTCAGAGGTTCCCGGTGCGTAGCCTTCCGTAAACAGGCTCTGCCACCATTCGCCAAAGGCCAGCCCGGCGTCGCCGTTCAAGGCACCTTCAGCGGTCTTGTAGGTGGAGCGGTCCACGATATCGCCGCCAAAGCTTTGCAGGAATGGAGAATAGGCGTAAGGATACCACTCGCCCTGATCATTCATACCCAGATCCAGCGCATATTTATAATTGCCTGAAGCCTTGGCCTTCTTGAGGGCATCCATGAACTCGTCTTTTGTCCATGGTTTATCCAGCGTTGGTGTGCGCAGGCCCAACTCTTCCAGAGTGGAGGTGCGGGCGTAAAGCGCAACAGCGGCATCCCAAAGACCGATGGAATAGAGCTTGCCATCCCACACGCCCTTTGTACCGGGCAGGAAATTCTCGATCTTGGATTCATCAATCTGCAAGGGCTGCATATAGCCAGACCATGCCCAGTTCGGCATGATAGGGCCATCAACATCGATGATATCAGGCAGGTTGCCAGCCAGCGCAGCCGCCACAACGGAATCGTTGTAGCTTGTCTGCGGGAAGCTTTCGATGTTGACTTTCCAGTCACTCTGGCTGGTGTTGAAGTCATCAACGATCTGGTTAATGATCTTGCTTTCAACATCATTACCCGCACCATGATACCACATGGTCAGATCGGTTTGCGCCAAGGCTGCACCAGACATGAGTGTCGACGCGCAGAATGAAGCAACAAGTATCTTCGTGAGTTTCATTGGTTATTCCTCCCTTTAGAATTCAAAACACTGACTGTATTGAGCGCTGTCACCGATGACCGCCAGCACACAGGGCTACCCACCAGCCCCGGAAGCTCCGGCTTTTCCTCCTGCTCTGACATCAAAGCCAGCAAATGCCGGGCGGCAATCTGCCCCATGGTGAAATAGGGCAACTCAACCGTGGTGAGTGGCGGAAACAGAGTTTCGGCAATCACGCGATAATTGTCATAGCCAGCAACCGAGATATCCTCCGGCACCCGGATGCCGCGCGAGCGCAACAGGCCATACAGACGCAGCGCCATTTCATCATTGCCGCAGCAGATGACGGTTGGCGGTTCTTCAAGAGAAAGCAGGCGATCAAGCGCCTGCATCAATATCTGGCTTTCACGCTCCTGCCCTTCCTCATAGCCCATGCTCACCAGCTCATCGGCATAAGGAATATCAGCCTCGGCCAACGCCTCGCGATAACCGCGATAGCGCAATCCCGTTGCAACGAGTGTACGGTCCAGCGTCAGATAGCCGATCCGCCGATGACCGCTCTGGATGAGTTTGGCCACAAGATCCTTCTGCCCCTGCTTGTCATCAGGCAACACGCTCGGATGCCCTTCAGGATCAAAGCAGTTGGCGAGCACAATAGGAAAATCATCCGGCACCTTGGGCAAAGTCACCCGTTTGTGGTGATCGGCCACATAGATGATGCCTTCGACCCGATGCTGCAGAAAGGTACGGATCAGATGCGGCACCTGATCGGAAACACCATCGGTATCGGAGATCATCAATGTCTTGCCGCTGGAGCCCATGACATGCTGAATACCCTGCACGATGAAAAGATCAGGCAAGCCTTCCGGCTCGATGGGTTCGATGCCATGCGAAATAGCACCAGTGATCAAGCCAACCAGCCCTGACTTGTTCGAGCGCATCATGCGCGCCGCATTGGAGGGCACATAGCCCAACTCTGCCATGGCGGCATCCACGGCATCACGGGTCTGTTTCTTGACCGGCGCATCCCCGTTCAACACCCGCGAAACGGTCTTGGGTGATACACCTGCCAGCTTGGCTACATCGTAAATGGTTGCCACTTTGCTCTCGTCTTTCTCTTGATGACGAACCGAAATCATAAAATGACATCGGTGTCTGACATCGATGTCATAAAGTCAAAAAGAGTGAGTGTCAAGGCAATACCCAACCATCCTTGGTATAGGAACCGAGAGCAAAGCAAGTCAACAAACGCGTAAAAGCTTGAAATGACGCGCATTTGCTCAAGATGAAAAAGGAGAGAAATTTCTGCTGTGACGATTTGGATCGACAAATCTTCTAAGCGCGTCCAACACACCCATTTTATCGCTCAAAAGAGAAAACTCTCTTTCAGCTCTTCAGCATAGCATGAACGCATGCCCCAAGGGGGAACCCACCTTATAGCTTGGCAATTTCCAGATTGATCCCGCGCAGACGCAGCTTTTCAATCGCCTCTTCAGACAACCCTTCATCTGTGATGATGGTATCAAATGTCTCGGTCGGCACTGTGCGATAAAGCGCACGATCAAAGAAACGACTACTATCGAGCATCAGAACCGTTCTTTCAGCCGCCTCGATCATCGCCCTTTTCATCAGCATTACATCAAGCAGAGTTTCCGATGCGCATTCCAGATCCAGCGCCTGTGCAGACATGAAGAAGCAATCGCAGCGGATATCAACCAGAAAATCCAGTCCCGGCTGTCCGAGCAATCCGTAAGAACCGAAGCGACAGGAGCCCCCGGGAACAATCAGTTTGATATGCTCCTTGTAGGCAAGGGTCGTTGCAACATAGAGGTCGTTGGTGATGACGGTGAGCGGGATGGACTGGACCGAGAGTTCCTCGGCCAACATATGCGCAATCACGGCGCCCGAATCGATAATGATGCTCTGCTTGGGCTCGATCATCTGCAGCGTGTGACGCACAATCGAGTTCTTCTCCTCAATCGCGGTCCGGCGCGCCAGATCGGTCGAGGGTTCGAAATTGGTTCTGGAACGAATACGTACCGCCCCGCCATGGGTTCGGCGCACAATGCCCTCGGCCGCCAGCGAATCCAGATCCCGCCTCACGGTGGAGACGGAAATATTGAACATACGTGCCAATTCCTGGTTCGTACCGGACACATTGGTTTGAAACCACTGAATCAATTGTTGTCGTCGCTCAGCAGGCAACAGTTCTTCAGACAGAGATACAGGTGTTTCGACCAAGATAAACTCCAGTTGTTTCAGGATCGTCAGGGCTGACGGAGTATTTAACTAGGAAAAATACTTCATTCAACCCTGACTTGAACCTATACCGAAAATCGAGATTGGGGAAATGGACGATTTTATCCAATCCAGACCTAATCCAACTATAGTGCAGACGGCAGCCAAAGGACGATTTGCGGAAAAACGGCCAACAACGCAGTCCCCAGACACAGCAGGAAGAAGAAAGGAGCCGCAGCAAGAATCGTGGCGCCAAGACTTCGCTCTGTCAGAGCCTGGAGAATGTAGAGATTGAGCCCGATAGGCGGAGTGATCGTGCTCATTTCAATCATGATCACCAGATAGACCCCGAACCAGAGCGGATCATAGCCAGCCTGCATGATCAAAGGCACAGCAATCGGAACGGTCATCACCGTCATCGAGGTGCCGTCAAGAAACATGCCCAGCACGATATACAGAACAGCAAGGATCAACAGCACACCGTATGGCGACAGATTAAGCCCCGCGATCATCTCGGTGATCATGGTCGGCAGATGCATATAGGCAATGGCCGCCGACAGAAAGGCCGAGGAAGCAATCAGCATGCAGATCATGGAGGAGATGCGCAGCGTATTCATCAGACTTTCCACGAGCAGCTTGACGCTGAACTGGCCGGTCACGAAGGTGATCACAATAGCGCAGAACACGCCGACAGCCGCCGCTTCAGATGGCGTCGCAAGACCGGAATAGATCGAACCGAGCACAACAAACATCAATGTGGCAATCGGCACCAATTCGCCGAGTCCCTTGAGCATGGCCCGACCAGAGACATCACCATCATATTTCGGTGCCATATGCGGAAAGGCAATCGACATGATAGCAATATACCCTGAATAGAGGGCTGCCATCATCATGCCCGGAACGATACCGGCGATGAACAGCTTGGCAATGGAAACCTCTGCCAGCACACCATAAATGATCATGGCAATCGAGGGCGGAATCAGCAAGCCAAAGCTCCCTGCCCCGGCCAGAGAGCCGGCAGCAAGCGACATGCTATAGTCGCGCTTTCTCAATTCCGGCACGGTAATCTTGCCCACGGTGGCCGTGGTGGCTGTCGAAGAGCCGGAGATTGCTGCAAACAGGGTGCAACCGAATACGTTGGTGTGGAGCAACCCGCCCGGTATCTTGGCAACCAGAGGCGCCAGACCGCGGAACAGGCGTTCGGAAATATCAGTCCGGAAAATGATATCCCCCATCCAGATAAAGATGGGAATGGCCGCCAGTTCCCAGGAAACAGCGGAGGAGGAAATCACCTTGGTGGCAATGGCCCCGATGCGCACCCACGGAAAATCAAGAATAAGCCACATGGCCCCGGCGCCAGAAAGCAGCAGGCCGGCAAAAATCCAGGTTCCAGCGCCCAGGAACAAGGCGAGAAGCGCCAAAAGAAGAACTGAAGCAACAGCAACAGACATTATTATACCCTTTCAACACTCAAATGGTGAGCGAACGCTCTGATGTATGCCCAACGGCGAAAAGCCGGAGCACTCTGACAAGAACCTGTAGGCTCAACAGCACGAGCCCGATGAGGAAGAAGCTCTCAGGTATCCAGAGCGGGATCTTGATATAGTGTTGCCCGACCGTGCCGCGCGCCCAGTATTTGTAAACGGAGTGCCACTGGTAGCTAATCAGGAACCAGAGAATGGCTTCGACCGAAATCAGACAGAACACCTCGGCAATCCACTTACCATAAGTCGGCAAAAGATTGGTCAGCGCTGTCACCCGGATCATTGCCCCATGTTCCAGAGCCCAAGCGGCAGCAAGAAATGTGGTTGCTGCAACGCCATAGCCAACAAGCGTGTCCGCCATGAAGGTGGAAAGGGAGAAGAAGCGCAGACAGATTTCAAGGATGATCAAAAGCGTCATCAGGGCGATTATGACGGCCGAAATCACAGCGCAAAAGAGATTCAGGCTGCTGGAAATTCGGCTTAGAACTGCCAGCCAGACCGGATCATTCGGGTGAGATGGGAATGTAAATGGAGAAACATCAGAAGCCACTTCGTCTTCTGGTGCTTCAAATCCTGGATTCGTGGACATCTAGTCGTGACCTTAAGAAAAGGGAGGCGTGACTTGAAATAGAAACCGGTGCCTGCATGAGGCAGGCACCGGCGTAATATTAGCTGGATTTCTGGGCTTCAAAGGCTTCAAGCACAGTGGCACCTTTTTCGCCTGCTTCAGAGAGCCATTCGTCTCTGACCTTTTTGCCCGCATTCTGCAGCAGCTCAAAGACTTCATCAGGCACATCTTCGTCATGGGTGATTGTCATGCCATGATCAGCCATGACCTTGTAGGACTTCTCGATGGAATCGACGACAATCTTCCAGGCGTAGGCATCACAAGCATCACAGATTTCCATGATCGCAGTCTGGACGTCAGCAGGCAGCGCATCGAAGGCGGGTTTGTTGACGTGGCAGACAAACAGCCCCATGGCATAGTTGATCTCGGTAAAGTCGGAGACATAATCCCAGATGGAAAGCTGCATGCCACCATCAGCCGAGGTCAGAACCGCATCAATACCACCGGTGGAAAGCTGAGGGATAAGGTCCCCCCAGGCGATTTGCAGCGGAGACGCGCCAGCATTGACCAGCGTCTGGGTGCCGTTCACATCATAGGTGCGGATACGAAGACCTTCGATGGCATCAACCGAGGTGATCGGCATCTTGGCATGGATACCGGACGGCGCGTTTGGCATAGCCCAAAGCAGCTTCATGTCATGATCTTCAAAGATCTTGGAATATTCGGGCTTGGCAGTTTTCCAAAGCAGCATGGCTTCTTCAGGAGACCGCGCCATGAAAGGCAGGGAAGTAAGGTTGAACAAAGGATCGATGCCGCCCAACTGCGTCATCAGGGTAATGGCGATCTGAACCGCGCCATCTTCGACAGCGTCGAAATGGTCAGCAGACTTGTACCCCAGAGCGCCACCGCCCTGGTAGGTGATCTGCAGAGCATCGCCCACTTTTTTCTTGAGTTCATCAATAAAGAATTTGCAGGCCTGACCGGTCAGAGACTGACTGCCATATTCGTCAGCCAGATCCCATTTCACGCCAGCAGAAAAGGCAGGTGTTCCAACCAAGGTGGCTGCGCCCAGAATGGTTGAGTATTTAAGAAGGTCACGTCTTGAAATCGTCATTTAATCCTCCAGTCGGCATTCGACCCAGTGGTTCCGCTTCCGGCTCTTTGTTAAGAGCGAAATGAAAGGTGTGTCCCCATTTCTCCCATATGCAGCCACAAAATTCCAAATATTGTCAAGATACCTAATAGACACCGGTACCAAAAACCGACTAATTGCTAAAAATAAGCTCAAATGCTCAAAAATTGAGCGCTTCATGCTCGTTTTCCCGGTGGGTTACGAAAGAAAATGATAGAATTTCGGTTTACTGCGCATCGATTATGGATATATCCTCTCACCATCCACCAATTCCATCACGGGACGAAAGCACGATGAGCAAGACGCAAAATACAAGAATTGCTCTCATTAGCGGGGCAAATCGGGGCATTGGAGCCGCAATTGCGTGCCATCTGCGCGCAAATGGGTATGGAGTTTCTCTTGGGGCCCGTGATGTATCTATGCTAGAAAAGGTGCACGGCAAGCAAGATTCAACGATGCATTTTGGTAGATTTGATGCTTATGACAAAGTCAGCGCCAAGGAATGGGTTGAATCAGCAGTGAACCACTTCGGCCGCATTGATGCGCTGGTAAACAATGCTGGCAACGGAAATCGACTCAGTCTGCTGGACGACGATGAAGATGCGCTAGATGAACTTCTGGAAGTGAATGTCAAGGCGCCCCTACGCATGACAAGGCTGTGTCTGCCCCACCTGGCAAAGACAGGACACGGACGTATTATCAATATCGTTTCCCTGTCTGGCAAGCGGGTACGTAACGAATTTGTCGGTTACAATATGTCAAAGTTCGCAGCCATGGGGCTTACGCACACAACCAGACATGTCACCTGGGAACAAGGTATACGAGCGACTGCAATTTGCCCCGGTTTTGTCCGTTCGGACATGAGCTCCTACACCGCCAAGGTCTCTCCGGAAGACATGACACAGCCGGAAACCATCGCCCATCTGGTCCGCACCGCAATCGAACTTCCCAACAATGCGGCCATGGCAGAGATGCTGGTCAATTGTCGCCTCGAAGACATGCTCTAGAGGACAAAAACCATGCCTGTACCACTTCTAGAACGCATCACACCGCAAACCCACCAGCCCCAGAGTGCCGACGTGGTCATCATCGGCGCAGGCATTGCAGGTACCTCGGCGGCGCTTTTTTTTGCCGAAGCGGGCCTCAAGGTGGTCGTGTGCGAAAAGGGCCTCGTGGGCGCAGAACAATCAAGCCGCAACTGGGGTTGGGTCCGTCAGATGGGCCGCGATGCAGCCGAGCTGCCGCTGACCATGCGATCTCTCAGCCTGTGGCGGAAATTGGACGAAACATACGGCATTGAAACGGGCTTTCGTGAGACCGGTATCACTTATGTCGCCCGCACCCGCGCCGAAGAAAAGGAACTGACAGACTGGAGCAAGATCGGCCAGGCCGCCAATCTCAACAGTCGAGTGCTTGCCCCCAAGGAGCTGGAAGAGCTCCTGCCCGGCATCGCTCCCCGCTTTCGCATGGGCCTTTATACCGCCGACGATGGCCGTGCCGAACCGGGCAAGGCAGCGCCAGCCATTGCCGGAGCCGCCCAGAAGCTGGGCGCAACATTCCTTGAGCATTGCGCGGTGCGCGGCATTGAAACCGAAGCGGGCAAGCTTTCAGCCATCGTGACAGAACATGGCCCCATCAAGACGCCAACCGCCATCCTTGCCGCTGGCGCATGGAGCCGATTGTTCCTTGGCAATCTGGGGCTCAATTTCCCGCAATTGAAGGTTCTGGGCACCGCTGCCCGCGTGGAAGGCGTGTCCGATGTGCCGACCATGGCAGTGGGTGGTGGCGATTTTGCCTTCAGGGAAACAGTAGATGGTGCGCATTTCGTGGCACTCAGAAACTATAATATTGCCCCCCTCACCCCCGATCATTTCCGGCTCTTCTTTGACTACCTACCGGTTCTCATGAAGAGCTGGCGCGAGTTGAATGTGCGCCTGACCAAAATGTTCTTTTCCGAGCTCCGGGTTCCCCGCACCTGGTCCCTCAATGAAGAAACGCCTTTTGAGAAGGTGCGCATTCTTGATCCGGCTCCGCACATGCCTTTCAACATCAGGGCCTTGAAAACCCTGAAGACGGCATTCCCGAAGTTTGTCTCTGCGCACATCACGCATAATTGGGCAGGCATTATCGACACCACCCCCGACGCGGTGCCGGCGATCGGCCCGATCGAGCAGATCCCCGGCCTACATATCGCCTCCGGCTTTTCTGGACATGGATTTGGCATCGGACCGGGCGCGGGCGAACTCATCGCAGAGATCGTAAGGGGCGTAAAACCAGCGGTGGATCCAAAACCGTTTCGCTTTGACCGGTTTGGCAAAACCCAATCACCGAAGCTGAGTTAGTCAGTATAGTTCCATATAAGAGAGAGAATACAATGGTTTGGAGAATTGGAGTAGATTCTGGTGGCACCTTCACCGACATCTGCTTGTTTGAAGAGGAAACCGGACGCCTGGAAATCTGGAAACTGTCATCCTCTCCCGACGATCCGTCCCGTGCCATCGCACAGGGCGTTGTTGAAGGCCTGGAGCAGGTTGATACGACCGCAAGTGAATTGGGCTTTCTGGGCCATGGAACGACGGTTGCCACCAACGCTCTTATCGAGCTGCGCGGCGTCAAGACCGGCCTGCTGATTTCCGATGGTTTCCGCGATCTTCTCGAACTGGGCCGCCAGAAACGTCCAAGCCTGTATGACATGAATGTCGACAAACCCGAGCAGCTGGTCTCCCGCGACCTGCGCCGTCAGGTACCGGAGCGTCTCAAGTCCGATGGCACCGTCGACCTGCCTCTGGATGTGGACGCCCTCAAGAAAGAAGTGCAACTGCTTGCCGAGCAGGATGTGAAGGCCGTTGCCATTTGCTTCCTATATGGCTTCCTCAACACCGAGCATGAAGCACTGGCCAAGAAGATCGTCGCAGAAATGCTGCCAGACGTCTTCGTCTCCACCAGCCACGAGGTCGCACCTGAATTCCGTGAATTCGAACGGCTCTCCACCACAGTGGTCAACGCCTATCTCGGCCCAGTGATGAAGCGCTATATCGAAAGACTGCGCAAACGTCTCGAAGAAGTGGGCCTCAAGGTTGCCCCACAGCTCACCCAGTCCAACGGTGGCGTGATCGGTTTTGACGCAGCCGCAGACCTGCCTGTACGCACCGTGCTCTCCGGTCCGTCCACCGGCGTTGTCGCCGCGCAGGAAATCGGCAAAATGGCAGGCTTCCCCAACATCATTACCTTTGATGTCGGCGGCACATCCTCTGACGTTGCCCTCCTGCAGAACGGCACCTGCAATCTGACCGGTGAAGCCGACGTGCATGGCTATCCAATCAAGGCACCGATGCTCGACATCCATACCGTCGGGGCTGGTGGTGGGTCCATCGCCCATGTCGATAGCGGCGGCCTGTTGAAGGTTGGCCCACGCTCGGCTGGCGCCTATCCGGGCCCGGTCTGCTATGGCAATGGCAACGAAGAACCAACCGTGACCGACGCCAATATCGTTTTGCAGACCCTCAACCCGGTTGAGATCCTTGGTGGCCGCATGAAAGTGCGCCGTGATCTGGCTCTGGAAGCGGTTCAGCGCCTTGCAGACCAGCTTGGTCTGGGCGTCATGGAAACCGCAGACGGCATCTTGCAGGTTGTTATTGCCAACATGGCAAAAGCCATCCGCGTGATCTCCGTGCAGCGTGGCCATGACCCGCGTGATTATACCCTGATGGCCTTTGGCGGCGCCGGTCCACTGCATGCGGCTCGCCTCGCGCAGGAGCTTGATATTTCACGCATGATCATCCCGCTGACGCCGGGGGCTCTTTGTGCACTTGGTCTGCTGCTCACTGATCTGCGTGCCGACTTTGCCATCTCTCGCCTCACAGAACTGAACGCCAACTCTCTGGACGCCGTCGAAGGCGGTTTTGCAGAATTGTCCGCTCAGGCTCAGGAATGGTTTGTCAGCGACAACATTCCTGAAGAGCGCCGCAAGGAAGTCCGCACAGTGGACATGCGCTACGCCGGCCAGAATTACGAACTCTCCGTTCCTGTCCCCGCAGGTCCGATCACCCTTGATACCTTCAAGCAGCTGGAAGAAGGCTTCGAAGCCGTCCATAAACAGCGCTTTGGCTTCATCGCCAAAGGCGAAAAAATCCAGCTGGTCACCTTGAGGCTCGAGGCCATCGGCGAAGTCAAGAAAGCCCAGCTCCAGTCCTATCCGTTCGACGGTCCCTCGGCAGATGTCGCCAAGATCGGCGAACGCGACGTATGGCTGGCCTCTGCAGGCGACTTCGTAACCAGCCCGGTCTATGACCGCAAGCTTCTCAAACATGGCAACCAGATCTCCGGACCGGCCATCATCGAGCAGATGGACACAACCAGCGTCATCCTGCCTGAAATGACCGCCACCGTGGACGCCAACCTCAATCTTATTGTGGAGATCGCCCAATGAGCACGATCGATCCAATCACCGTAGAAGTCATCGGCTCCGCCCTGTCTTCCATCGTGGAAGAAATGGGCGAAGCACTGGTGCGCGCGTCATATTCCACCAATATCAAGGAACGCCGCGACTGCTCCACGGCCCTGTTCGACAACAAGGGCAACACCCTGTGTCAGGCAGAGCATATCCCGATGCATCTTGGCAGCTTCATCGGCATTCTGCCTCATATCATGAAGCGCTTCGATATCGCCGACATCAAGCCCGGTGACGTCTTCATCGGCAACGATGCCTACGAAGGCGGCGCAACCCACCTGCCTGATATCGTGATGGCAGAACCGATCTATGTCGAAGAAATGCTGGTTGGCTGGGCCGTGAACACCGCCCACCATTCCGACTTCGCCGACCTCGGCCATGAACATATCTTCCAGGAAGGCATCCGCATTCCGCCGGTTCGTCTCTATAAGGCTGGCGAGCTGCAGGAAGACATCCAGAACCTGTTCCTGCTGAACTGTCAGGTGCCGCACGAGCGCATCTCCGACTTGCGCGCCCAGATGTCGGCTAACCGCCTCTGCGTTCAGCGCATGCAGGATCTCTGCGCCAAATATGGCACGGAGAAAGTGCTCGCCGCCGGTGAAGAGTTGCAGGATTATGCCGAACGCAAGATGCGCGCCGGTATCGCAGCCATTCCCGATGGCACCTATTCCTTCTCTGATATTTTTGACAGCAACCAGTGGAAGGAACGCATGGAATTCTCGGTTGACATCACAGTCGCCGGAGATGAAATGACGCTCGCATTTGACGGCCCACCGCAGGTGCGCTCAGGCCTCAACATGATCTATACCTCGCTTCTGGCCTCTTGCTACTATGCGGTCAAGGCGGTGGTTGATCCGACCATCCTGCCAAATGCAGGTCTGGCCCGTCCATTGACGGTCACCGCGCCTGAAGGCTCAATCCTCAACTGCAAGCATCCCGCTGCCGTTGAAGGCCGCATCGCGGCTTGCCAGCGCGTTGCCGACATTATCGAAGGCGCTCTTGCCAAGGCCATCCCGAGCAAGGTTCCTGCTGCGGGTAACGGCTGCTGCACAGGCGCCATTTTCAATGGCACCCGCGAAGACGGGTCCATCTGGGTGTATCTGGAAACCATTGGCGGCGGCGGTGGTGCTCGCCCGACCAAGGACGGTCTGTCCGGTATTCAGGTACACCTGACCAACACATCCAACCTGCCCGTTGAAGCACTTGAGCTGGAATATCCGCTCACGCTGCTGCGCTACGAGCTGGTGGATGGATCTGCCGGTGGTGGGCAATATCGGGGCGGCATGGGCATTCGGCGCGTTTATCGCGTGGAACAGCCCTGCCGTTTCTCGGTCGAAGCCTCCCGCGTCAGTTCCTGCGCATGGGGACTGGAAGGCGGCAAGCCAGGTGAGATGACCCATCTGGACTTTGGCGACGGACGCACCGAGTTCAAGGGCATGGCCGATCTCAAACCCGGCCAAGTCGTCGAAATCGTCACCCCCGGCGGCGGTGGCTATGGCGATCCGGCCAAGCGGTCCGAGGAAGCCATCGAGCGCGATCTCGCAGAAGACCGCATCTCCAAGGATTATGCAAAACAGGTTTACGGTTACACGCAATAAGCAGCAACCTCGGGATCTCTGGCACCAGCTGGAGATCCCACCCTTTTTGCTTTTTCAAAAAACAGATGCAGCGGACCACCAGCCGCCCGCTGCCCACCCACATGGCTTTGGCCGCAAGTCCTTTCAGCCCCTTAGATGACAAAAACGCATGACGCAGCAATTCGGCAAACTCGCGACACCTGACCGGATAGAAAAAACCCAGTTCAGCCATGTGATTTCTCTTGGCAAGGAAAGGCTATCTCAGATTTCGATGACGAGATTCATGCGCGCGCTCGGGGTAAGCAGCATGGAATATTGCAGCGGCGTTTCCCGCTCGTCGCCATACACCGTCTTCTCCACCTCGAACATGATGTCCCCGCTGTTGCAGTGGAAAATCTCACATTCTTTCGGCGTTGAAACCCGGCAATTGATGACCCGTTTGGCATGTTTCACCTCGCGACCATATTTGGTCTGCATCAGGCTATAGAGCGACGTGTCATCATGAATCTCATCCAGCAATCCGGGAAAAAGATCCAACGAGAAGTAAGAGCTTTCAATCGTGATGGGCGTGCTGTCGGCTGTGATCAGGCGACTGATGTGAAGCAGTTTGCTCCCCGGCGCGATAGCCAGCTTGTCGCCAAGATCCTCGTCGGCGTCCTGCTCTCCCATCTCAAGAATTTCTTTTTCCACCCGATAGCGGCGCAAGGCAAAGCTTTCAGAGAAACCGCCAAGATTCAGCAGGCTGGTTTCCATCTTTGGCAGGGTGACAAAGGTGCCCTTGCCATGCCGCTTTTCCAGAACCCCTTCATCCTCAAGCTCCGTAATCGCGCGGCGCACGGTGATGCGAGAGACGTCGTAGCGCTTGCACAATTCGGTCTCCGTCGGAATCGCATCGCCGGGCCCGAGTGCGCAGGACGAAATCATTTCCTTGAGCGCAAATTTGAGCTGCTCATAGAGTGGGGCCGCTGCATTCTTGGCAAGTGGATTCGAATTCTCAGACAATCGCTTAACTTTCAGTTTCGGCTTCCGGATGCGGAACGCCCACACCCCACGTCCCCTATTCGGCCCTCGCACCTTAAAATCGCGCGGCGCATAAAATCAAGTTATGCCTCTTGCGCGCTCCAATCTGCGGCCCGATTCCCCGCCAGACTAACCGAATGGAGCGCAAAGACGAAAGCGCCTTTGCCATTTTCCAGCTTTTTTAGCCAACAACTGCAAAAGCTGTGTTGACTCCGGCTCCAACGAGGGAATAAATAATAGGACGTCATATAACGTCATAAGGATCTCATCATGAATGATCAAGTAAAAAATACCGGCCTTGATGAGGCTATTGCTGCGGTTGCAGCACGCGAGTCAGTCACGGAATTCTATTTTGTCGCATGTGGGGGATCCAACGCCCTTCTCATGCAGGGCCAGTACATCATGGACCGCGAGGCCAAAGGCGTCGCAGCCTATTCCTACAGCTCCGCTGAATTCCTTGCTCGTGCGCCTGTCCGTCTCGGCAAGAATTCCGTTGTTGTTACCTGCTCCCATTCGGGCAACACCCCAGAAACCATCGCTGCAACCCGCTATGCACGCGAAGCTGGTGCCCTGACCATCGCCTTCACCCACAAGCCGGAATCCGAGCTTGATGAAGCTGCTGAAAAGTCCATCTATTATGAATTCGATCCGCTGACCGTTGGTGAAAAGCACAACGCTCTGCTTCTGGTGCAGCTGGTTCTGGGCTCCCTGAAAGAGCTGGAAGGCAACACCAAGATCGATCAGGTCAAAGCCGCACTGCCAACGCTTCATGACAAGGCAGAAAAAGTCAAAGCTGCTCACGCAGACAATGCTAAAGCCTGGGCTGAATCCTACAAGCGCGAACCAGTCATCTACACGATGAGCTCCGGTTCCTGCTACTCCATTGCCTATTCCTTTGCTATCTGCCTTCTCCAGGAAATGCAGTGGGTTAACTCCGCAGCGATCCATTCTGGCGAATATTTCCACGGTCCTTTCGAAATCACCGATTTCGACACTCCGTTCATCGTTTTGAAAACCCTTGCCAATTCCCGCAAGATGGACGAACGCGCTCTGGCATTTGCCGAGAAATATTCCAAACGCCTGCTGGTTCTCGATGCTGAAGAATTCGGCGTTGAAGAGGTTGCCGGTGATGCAGCGGAATATCTGGTTCCAATCATGTTCACCGCCCTGCTGCGCACCTATGCCGTTGCACTCAGCGACTCCCGCGGTCATCCGCTGACCGTTCGTCGCTACATGTGGCGCATGGAATACTAATCTGTTTACGCAGGTGGCGGCCTTCGCCACCTGCTTTTCAATATAAAGATCATCAAGAATAATCGCGTCGGAACAGCAAGAATAATCGAGAGGCTGCGATATGACCCCTTCCCCAAACCGTGCAACCCTGCTTGGCATCGGAGATAATGTCGTCGACTTCTATCTCGACAGAAACGAATTTTTTCCCGGCGGGAATGCACTCAATGTCGCTGTTCTGGCCAAACGTTTCGGCCTTGATGATGCAGGCTATATCGGCATCGTCGGCAATGATGTGGAAGGTGGCCATGTTCTGGCTTCGCTCGCGGCAGAAAATGTCTGGTTTGAGCGCGTCAGACAGGCCTATGGGGAAAATGGCAAGGCCATCGTGCATCTTGACGAAAAGGGCGACCGCGTTTTCCTCAGATCCAACAAGGGTGGCATCCAGAAACGTTTGGGCCTGCGTATGGAAGAAGCCGATCTCGACGCCGTTGAACGCTATGGCCATGTACACAGCTCGCTTTTCAGCAACCTCGACCATGAGTTGCCAAACATCCGCGAAAGAGCTCAAAGCGTCTCCTTCGATTTCTCATGGCGCCATGAATTGGATTACGTCAAAAGCATCGCCCCCCATATCACGACAGCCTTCTTCTCTGGCTCGGCCCTCAATGATGGAGAGATCGACGATCTGATCGACACGGTTCACAAATTGGGCGTTTCCACCGTTGGCGTCACACGCGGCTCCGATGGAGCTTTCTGGATGGTTGATGGCAAACGTTACCGTCAGGGCATCAAGCCAACCAGAGTGATTGATACTCTTGGCGCGGGCGACTCTTTCATCGCGGGCTATATCTCCAGCACCCTGATGGGCAATGCAGTCGAAGAAGCCCTTGATCAGGCGGCCACCTTCGCTGCCAAAACCTGCACGGTGTTCGGCGCCTTTGGCCATCCCTACAAGGTCGAGGGCTAGAAGCCTCCGCTCGCTTTCCTTATTCGATGGTCACAGCGCCAAGACGCGCTTTATCCTCTTCCATTCCCAAGGCTGCATTGGCTCTTTTGAGCGCCAGAGCGGCCTGTTCTTTGGCAGCCTGCCGGAAAGCCACGCTCCCAGTTTGACCAAGAGCCTGAAGCGCCTTGCGTAAACGCAATTGTATTTCGATGTGGCTGGCCCCATCCCGCGCGATCTGCATGAAGGCATCCTCAAACAGATCTGTCTCTTCAATGGGCGGCACATAGATGTCCGGAAATTCCACATCCGTTACGGCCTCGCTCTGCTCATCTGACCAGAGGCCAAGCAACCGCGTCAGGCGCCCTATGATATCGATGGCGGTGCCGGAATCATTGATACCCGGCGAAAGCGCGCGTGTAGCGATTTCGCCAAGCACACAGAAGCCAAAGCGCGGATCCTGATCAAAGCTGCGCTCCTGCCCTATGGTGATTGCCTCTTCTAAGGCCTTGCCGACAGCTTCCATGGCCTTTTCATCCGCCTCCTCACCATCCGGATGCTCGGGCTCCAGCACAATGCGCGCCAACGGGGCATGATCGAAGATGAAATGGCCGGGAACAACACCAAGATAGACGCGCGCGCCAGCCTCTTTCACGCAATCATGCAAATGCTGCATGTCGATATGCTGCACATAGCCAGATTGATTGGAGCAGATAGTCTTGGCAGTTTCCGGCACGCGTTCTTCGCGTCTGAGCGGCTGGCCTCCTAGAAATGGCTGGGAAAGGCGCAACGATATCGCCTGACGTGTTGCCTGCTCAACCCGATCTGCCGCCTTTTCCACGCGCCCCAACTGGGTGAGATAATCAATCCATTTCAGCAAAGAGACAACGATCAGCGCGATAACAAGGATCGTCACCCCAAACAGCACGGCCCGTCCCTGCGGACCATAGGCCCCCGTCTTGAGCACAACAATGCCAACGATACTGAACAGGAAAGACCCGATAAAGGTCGACAGGACATTCTGAGACATATGATCCTGAATGAGCAATCGGGTCGCGCGCGGCGTCGCATTGCTCGTGGCGGAGCGATAGGCCGACGTCATGACACTGAGAGAGAATGTGGTGACCGTCAGCATGCTCGACGCAATGATGGTCAGAATGCTGTTCACCGCATCTGCACTGATATCAACACCCGGATTCCACGGCACAAGCGTTTCGGCCAATGTCGCCACTATGGCAGCGCCAATTCCCAGTAGGCCAATAAGCGCTGCGCGCACCCATAGCCGACGTGTCAATTGCAGCAAAAGCCACTGCCATTTTGTCATTCCCGTTCCTTTCCTCAACAAAACAGCATGAGCTGCCAGAGATCGGTCTATCAAATAAACGGACAAAGCCGGGCTTTGGTTCCCTTCCCCCTCACGCAAAGAAAGGGCCGCCTTCTCATGAAGACAGCCCTTTTCTCTTGAATGTGCCTATTTGGTCTTATCTTACGGCTCAAAATCAGCCAAGCGCAGTGCAATGCCTATTCATCAAAATAATGCAGGGTCGCAGGGTCAAAACCGAGCGTAAGTTGCTGATTGGGCGCAATGGCATGCTGGCCGAACAGGCGCACCGTCACCATATGCTCGCCAACCATCGCGATCACATTCGTATCCCCGCCAAGCTGTTCCACATGCTGCACCTTGGCCGAAAGCGGTCCATTCTCATCGAGATAGATATATTCCGGGCGCAAACCGATGACACGCGTGTCCCCGTCTTTCAGCAGGGAAGCTGGCAGGAAATTCATGGCTGGGGAGCCAAGGAACCCGGCCACGAACTTGTTCGCGGGCTTGTTGTAAAGCTCCATCGGGCTGCCCACCTGCTCCACGCGTCCATCGCGCAAGACCACAATCTTGTCCGCAAGCGTCATGGCTTCGGTCTGATCATGGGTCACATAGATCATGGTCGCATCGAGCTGCTTGTGCAGGCTTGCAATTTCCAGCCGCGTACTGACCCGCAAGGCGGCATCAAGGTTGGACAGCGGCTCATCGAGCAAGAACAGCTTTGGCTGCCGCACTACGGCCCGACCGATGGCCACGCGCTGACGCTGTCCGCCGGACAGCTCGGAAGGGAAGCGCTTGAGATAGTCATCAAGCTGCAGCATGCGGCTGGCTTCCTGCACGCGCTCGGCAATCTCGGCCTTACTGACCCCTTCCTGCTTCAAGGCCAACGACATATTGTTGGCCACATTGAGATGCGGATAAAGCGCGTAGGATTGAAACACCATGGCAATGCCGCGCTTGGAGGGCGGCACCGTATTGACCAGCTTGCCGTCGATATGCACCTCGCCCGCCGTAGCCTCCTCAAGGCCGGCAATCACACGCAACAAGGTGGATTTACCGCAGCCGGAAGGTCCGACAAAAACCACGAACTCCCCCTGCTCCACCTCGATGCTGATATCCTTGAGCACCTCGGTATCCCCAAAGGCCTTGTAAACATTTTTCAGAGTTAGCGCGCTCATTGCGTATTGTCCTCAAGAAGTACAGTCTTGCCGGTTCGGATGCTTTCATCAGCAGCAAGGCAAACGGCCAGCGACTGAACAGCGTCCTCCATATGGCGGGTCAAATCGATGTCTTCGCGTATGGCCTTCAGGATATAAGCCTGCTCGGCAGCACACAGCTCATTGTGCCCCGGCTCACCCGTCAGATCGATATGCTGATCCCCTTCTGGCCTATGCACCAGAATGCCACCGACCTTGGTGTGACCATCCACATCGGCACTCGCCCCCTTGTTGCCATCCACAATGGAGACAGCCCCATTCGGAGAAACAATGTCTTTGACGAAAAAGGCTGTCTCCGACATCATCGGCCCCCAGCCCGCCTCATACCAGCCAACCGAGCCGTCTGAGAAAGTCACCTGGAGCTGGCCATAATTATACATGTCCGGTCCGATTTCATCGGAGAGGCGCAGACCGATCCCGTTGACCTTGACCGGCTTGGCATCGGTGATCTGACACATCACATCCACATAATGCACCCCGCAATCCACGATCGGGCTGGTGGTCTGCATCAGAGCCTTGTGGGTTTCCCATTCATGGCCGCTTGATTGCTGATTGAGATTAAGCCGGAAGACATAAGGCCCGCCGAGATTGCGCGCTTCGGCAACAAAACGCACCCATGAGGGGTGATGGCGCAGGATATAGCCCACCACCAGCTTTTTGCCTGTCCGCTTGGCGGTCTCGACCACCCGTTTGGCGCCATCCACGGTCATGGACAGTGGCTTTTCGACAAACACATGGGCCCCGGCTTCCATGGCCGCGCAGGCGAAATCCACATGGGTATCGGTATAGGTTGCGATGACCACCAGATCGGGCTTGCTCGCGGCCAGAGCCTTGTAGAAGTCATCATTTACCGGATAGCTAGACAAGGGCCCTTCCGGCACTTCGCTTGTACGATTGACCAGCGCGACGATTTCAGAGTCTGGATGATTGTGATGGGCGAGCGCATGGGCGTAGCCCATGTTGCCCAACCCTGCAATAAGTGTCCGGATCATTTGACTGCCCCTGACGTGATGCCGCGGATCAATTGCCGCGAGAAAATGATATAGAGAATGAGAACCGGCAGAATCGCCATGGACAGAGCGGAGAGCACCGCATTCCAATCCGTGACAAACTGGCCGATAAAGACCTGGCTGCCCAGCGTCAGTGTTTTGGTTTCTTCCGCAGGCGCAAGGATGAGCGGGAACCACAGATCATTCCAGATCGGGATCATGTTGAACACCGCAACGGTCGCCATGGCTGGCCGCACCAGCGGCACGACGATACGGGCAAAAATGGTATATTCGCTAAGCCCGTCTACCCGTCCGGCATCTTTCAGATCATCAGACACCTGCCGCATGAATTCACTCAGGATGAACACCGCCAGCGGCAACCCTTGTGCCGTATAAACGAGGATCAGAGACCAGAGCGTATTGACCAGCCCCGTGGCAACCATCATTTCCAGAATGGCCACCGTGCCAATGCGGATTGGGATCATGATGCCAAGAGCCAGATAGAGCCCCATGATCATGTTACCCTTGAAGCGATATTCGCTAAGCGCAAAGGCCGCCATGGAGCCAAACAGCAGAATGAGAAACAGAGAGCCAACCGTGACGATCATCGAGTTCTGGAAATAGAGAAAGAAGTCCCCCTGCTTCATCACCGTTTCATAGCCGATCAGCGAAAAGCTGTCGCTATTGGGCATGGATAACGGCTCGCGAAAAATCGCCCGACGGGACTTGAAACTGTTGATCAGGATGACGAACACCGGAAACAGCGCAATCAGCGTGTAAATGATGAGCGCACCATGCATGGCGGCAGCGCTGACAGGATTGGATCGTGCCTTGTTCATGATGCCCTCCTAAAGCTGGTAGCGCCGCAGGCGCGTCTGGATGCCAAACAGATAGATGCACACCCCGACCAGAATGATCGCAAACATGGTCCCCGCCACGGCCGACCCCATATAGGGATCCCCCAGTTGAAGCTGGAACCCGAAGAAGGTGCGATAAAGGAAGGTGCCCAGAATGTCTGTCGAGAAATCAGGTCCGGCCAATGCCCCTTGGGCGGCGTAGATCAGGTCGAAGGCATTGAAGTTGCCCACGAAAGTGAGGATCGAGATGATGCCAATGGAAGGCAGGATCAGTGGCAACTTGATCTTCCAGAAAGCGTTGATGCCCGTAATGCCATCAATCTCCCCTGCTTCAAGAATTTCTTCAGGAATTGAGAGCAGCGCCGCATAGATCAGCATCATCGGAATACCAACAAACTGCCAGACAGAAATCAGCGATAGCGTTATCAGCGCATAGGCTTCCTTGCCAAGCCATGGAGCGAACAGGGATTTAAGCCCCACCGCATCCAGCATGGAAGGTGCAATGCCCCAGATCGGCGACAGGATCAGCTTCCAGGCAAACCCCACAATCACGAAGCTGAGGATCGTAGGAATAAAAATGGCCGAGCGATAAAGCGCAGCAAAGCGCAAACGCGGATGGCTGAGCAGCGCCGCCAGCGCGACCCCGATCGGGTTCTGCACCAGCATATGGATGAAGAAGAATTTGAAGTTGTTGCCCAGCGCATTCCAGAATTGCTCGGACCAACGCGGATCGCCGAACAGCATGTTGAAATTGTCCAGTCCGACAAAGGTGCGCACCTGATCGACATCGGTATAAAGGGCCAGGCGTAGGGTATTAAACAGCGGGAAAATCATAACCGCCGTATAAACAATAACCGCTGGTGCCAGAAAAATGACAATATGCCATCGGAAGCGGGAAGCTTGCATCACGATCTCCAGTAGCGAAAACCCGGTTTCCAGAACGCCGATACGGCAGCAGGCCATTGGCGCGAGGGCTCTGAAGGGTGTCGATGAGGGCACTCTCCCCAAAGGGGAAGAGAAGGCTCAGAGGCCGACTCATCGTCGAAGTCGGCCAGACAGAAATCTCTGCCTGACCGCATTTTCACAGTCGGGATGGATTATTTCTGGGGTTTATACCAGCTATCCAGACCATCCTGAAGTTTCTTGCCGAGCTCTTCTGGCGTAGCCGTTCCCTTGATGGCGGCAGCAGAAGCGCCCCATGTTTCGTTTTCAAGGTTTGGCGTGCCACGCGACAGGATCTGATAGGTGGAGCGAATGGTGGTTTCGCAATCACCGCGCCAGCTGACAAATTCTTCTGCAAGCGGATCGCTGATTTCAACCGGCGCACTGGAGAGCGGGAAGAAACCGGGAAGAGCGTTGCCGAAGATTTCCGCGAATTCCGGCGAAGCAACCCATGCAAGGAAAGTCTTTGCCGCTTCCGGATTTTCAGTCTTGGCGTTCATGCCAATGCCGATATCAACATGATCGGAGATATAGCAGGTGTCACTCTTGGCTTTGACAGGGGGCTTGAAGGCACCCATCTTGAAATCAGCCTGTTCGTTGAACATGGCAATTTCCCAAGAACCGGCAGGATAGATGGCAGCACGACCAAGGGTAAACAGGTTCTGGCTGTCCGGATAGGTCTGGGCTTCAAAGCCGTCGCCCAAATAAGGCGCCCATTTGTGGAGCACTTCATAAGGCTCGACCCACTGCGGGTCAGTCAGCTTCTGTTCGCCCTTGATCAGAGCCAGACGGCCTTCTTCACCTTTCCAGTAGGTTGGGCCGATATTCTGATAGCCCATGGTGGCAGCTTCCCACTGGTCGTTGGTGCCCATGGCCATTGGAATATAACTGCCGTCTTCCTTGATCTTGTCCAGAACAGCAAAGAATTCCTCTTCGGTTTCCGGAGCGGTAAGGCCAAGCTCGTCAAAGGCATCCTTGTTGTAGATGAAGCCATGAATAACAGATGCCATCGGCACACAGAAAGTATGCGCGGCGTCATCGGTCTGCCAGGCAGCCTTGGCAACATCGGAGAAGTTGCTCATGGCATCCATTGAGGTCAGATCTTCCAGATAGCCAGCCTTGTAAAGCGCAAGAGAGGCATCAAACGGACGGCAGCTGATCAGATCGCCAGCCGTGCCCGCACCGAGCTTGGAGTTGATGGCCGAGTTATATTCGGTCGGAGCCATTGGGGTGAATTTCAACTTGATGCCAGGATTGCTGGCTTCAAACGCAGGAATGATCTTGTCCTGCCAGAGTTTCAGATCGTCGTTCCGCCAGCTTTCGATGGTCAGGGTAACGTCTTCCGCATAAGCGGCGCTGCTGAGCAATGTTGCAGCCAGTATAGCAATTGGAGTGAACTTCATAACTAGGTTGAACCTCTCTGTTTAGGGTTGCCCGATCCTCGGTTATTCCGAATTGTTATTCTTGAATCTGGTCTGGTTTTGCGAGCCGCCCCAGAGCGCCTCGCAAGTTGCCTTTTGCCTTATCAAGCAGGGCTTGCGCCTCCTCGACGCAAAGATTGCCAGCCGCAATGAGACTGGCAAGTTTCACATTGCCGCTGGCAAGCGACATTGCATTTTCTGCCTGTTCGACGGGCACATCGGCAATGACTTGCACGATTTGGCTCGCCCGTTTCTTAAGCTTGAGATTATCCGCCTTGAGATTGACCATCATGCCATCATGCACATGACCCAACTGGATCGCCATCAAGGTGGATAGAGTATTCATGGCTATTTTCTGCGCTGTTGCGGCCCCCATGCGGGTCGATCCGGAGATCACCTCCGGGGCAGTCTGCAAGAGAATAGAGCAATCCCCTAGCGCGAGCAGCGGCGTATTCGGGTTATGGGCTATCGCAATAATGCGCGCCCCTTTTTGCTTCGCAATCCGAGCTGCTTCCAGCGTATAGGGAGTGGAACCACTGGCAGACACGGCCACAAGCGTGTCACTAGCCCCAATATCGGCAAGAGCAATGGACAGACTATCCGTCTCATCTTCGGTATCGCCAGGCATCTGGAAATTGGTCGGGATACCACCCGCCATAAGAACCCGCACCGCACCGGCTTCAATTCCGAATGTACCACCAAGTTCGAGAGCATCGGCCAGCATCATCAGGGCAGACGAGCCTGCAGCGGCATAAATCAGGGATCCACCGCTGGCGAGCGAAGCGGCCATATGATCCGCCCCAACGCAAAGATCAGGAAGCACATCAGCAACGACTGTCGCAGCCTCAACCTGGCTCTCAACGAGCAGAGCCGCAACCTCCAGCGGCGCCCGCGCATCCAGACCAACAGCATCGGCATGCAGCTTTTCAGTCATACTGACCACGGCCATCTCCCTGTTTTTTACATCTCAATATAATACCTATTAGGTACCAAATGTCTATCGCAAAATATGGCGCAATTTCATGCATTGTGGGCAAAAATTTTATGCATATGCAATTTTGGTATTGTTTTGGTCTTCCTTTAATTGCATCATTGCGGTATGAAATAAATAGACCAACGCGCAACCGGGGCTGACCTCATAATCAAAGCATACGCCCGGTCTGCCAGCGCTTGGGAAGACAGATCTGGCGAGGCATTCATAGCGACATGGGGACACCCCGAATGACTGTAGAAGACTTCCTTCGGCCCGGAGAGTGGCTCAGCAAAAAGACAGGACCGCTCTATGCTGTCCTGAGCCGCCGCATTGAAAAGGGCATTGAACAGGGGCTTCTGCTGCCGGGCCATTCGCTGCCTGCCGAGCGGGAAATCGCCGAGTTGGCCGAACTTTCCCGCGTTACCGTGCGCAAGGCCATTCAGGAGCTGGTGAAAAAGGGCGTCGTCGAGCAACGTCAGGGCTCCGGCTCCTTTGTGCGCGAACCAGCCAGCAAGGTGGAACAGTCGCTTTCCCATCTCACCTCCTTCACAGAGGACATGCTGGCGCGCGGCCTCAAAACATCCTCCAACTGGTTGGAGCGTGAAATTCGGCACCCTTCGCCGGATGAAATCCTGACCCTAGGCCTTTCCGCAAGCGGTCATGTTGCCTGCCTGCATCGCCTGCGTGAGGCCAATGGCCAGCCCATGGCGCTGGAACGGGCCGTTTTGCCCGTCGATATTCTACCCGATCCGGAAGAAGTCAAAAGCTCGCTCTATGACATTCTGGAGCGCAATGGCAATCGCCCCGTGCGCGCGGTTCAGAAGATCTCCGCAGTCAATCTGGAAGCCCCTCAGGCAGAGTTGCTCGGGGTCACCCCGGGCATCGCCGGGCTCAGCATCCAGCGCATTTCCTACCTGCAGAGCGGCAGAGCCATCGAATACACCAAATCTTTATACCGTGGCGACACCTATGATTTCGTCGCGGAAATGAGTTTTCCCAGATAAGCCCCAATCGGGTTTGCGATAAAAAGAAAGCTGTTTGTCATGACCAAAATGCGACAAGAAACCGAAGAGATTCCGGTAGCCGTCGCCCGGTTGCTCGAAACCGCACCTGAAACCATCGCCCCCATCGCCAAGGCCTTCAAGACCTTTGACCCTCGGGTCGTCGTCACCATCGCCCGTGGGTCTTCAGACCATGCTGCCTATTTCCTCAAATATGCCATCGAACTGGTGCTCGGCCTGCCCGTCGCCTCGCAAGGTCCTTCCATCGCCTCCATCTATGGCGCTCCGATGAAAATGGGAGGAGCAGCGACGATTGCCATTTCCCAGTCCGGTGCCAGCTCCGACATTGTTGCCATGGCCGAAACAGCGCGCAAGGGAGGAGCCCTCACCGCCGCCCTGGTCAACACCCTTCCCTCGCCGCTCTCGCAGGCCTGTGAGCATGCATTAGACATCAGGGCTGGCACGGAATATGCCGTTGCAGCGACCAAATCCTACGTCAACTCGATTGTCGCCGGCCTCGCCCTCATCGCTTATTGGGCTGAAGACGACGCCTTGAAAACAGCGCTTGAGCGTCTGCCCGAACAACTCGAAAAGGCCGAAAGCCTCGACTGGTCTCATATGTTGGAACCTGTGGCAAAGGCCCAGTCGCTATATATGCTCGGGCGCGGCCCGACTATGGCGATCGCGGCCGAAGCCGCCCTCAAATGCAAGGAAACCAGCGAGCTGCATGCTGAAGCCTATTCCTCGGCTGAAATGCTGCACGGACCGGTGTCGCTGGTGGATCGGGACTTCCCCGTCATTGCCTTTGCCGCACGCGACGCCGCTGAAAGCTCTATCGTTGACATCGTCAAGGGCGTTGTTGCCAAGAACCCGCATTGCTATATTTCATCCGACCAATCAGCCGATGCCATCCAGCTGCCCTTTGTCGCCACGGGTCATCCGCTGACCGATGCGCTGGCCCTGATCGTGCCATTCTATCGCTTCGTGGAGCAGCTCTCTCTCAAGCGCGGACTGGACCCGGACAATCCGGCTGCGCTCAAGAAAGTGACGGTGACGCGATGACCAAGCCGACAGCCTTTTGCGCCGACCGCATTTTCGATGGCAATCGCTTCACGGGAAAAGCGGCATTGCTTGTTGATGGAGACACGGTTACAGGCATCGTGAAGCAGGATTCAATCCCCTCCCATTATGCGCAGCACGCCAACAAGGCACCAATGATCGTGCCGGGTTTTGTCGATTTGCAGGTCAATGGCGGCGGTGGCGCTCTGCTCAACGAGACACCCACGCAAGAGGGCATCGCAACCATTTGTGAGGCACACGCTCGCTTTGGCACCACGGCCTTGATGCCAACGCTCATCACCGACGGGCCAGACGTGCGCGACCGGGCGCTGGAGGCAGGCAAACAGGCAGCAAAAGCAAAGACCGCCGGTTTCCTCGGCCTTCATCTGGAAGGCCCACATCTATCCGTGCCACGCAAAGGCGTGCATGTGGCCGATTTCATCCGCCCGATGGAAGAGCAGGATCTCTCCGTTCTCCTTGCCGCGCAAGGCACTTTCGGCAAGAGCATGATCACCATCGCACCGGAAAATGTCACCATTGATCAGGTCAAAGCCCTAGTGGAGGCGGGTTGGCATGTCAGCCTCGGACACACCGATTGCGATGCCGAAACCGCCTTTGCCTATTTTGAGGCAGGGGCCAGCATGGCAACCCACCTCTTCAACGCCATGAGCCAGATGCGCAACCGCGAGCCCGGTCTGGTGGGCGCTGTACTGACCACCGACAAGGCCTATTGCGGCATGATCGCCGATGGCTACCATATCGCCAACGCCAACATGCGCGTTGCCCTTCATGCCAAACAGGGGCCGGGACGCATTTTCTTTGTTACCGACGCCATGTCACCCACGGGCACAGACGTAACGGAATTCATCCTTAGCGGCCGCCAGACCTTCCGCCGCGACGGGCGTCTCGCCCTTGCTGATGGCACGCTGGCTGGCGCCGATATCGACATGATCTCCATGGTCCGCAAAGCGCTCGCAACGCTACCACTATCACTGGAAGAAGCCCTGAAGATGGCCTCACGCTATCCGAGCGAAGCCATTGGAGCGCAGAGCAAGGGCAGGCTCAAACCCGGCTCTGATGCTGATTTCCTCCTGCTGGATGAAACGCTTTGCTTGCAATCCACATGGATCGGCGGCACCTGCGCCCATAGCAACAATAATAACAACTAGGGGCCTGCTGAATGATCGTATGCTTTGATATTGGCGGCTCCACAATCAAGGGTGCTCTGGTGGACGATCCTCAAAAGATCAGCCCCGAGCCGCGCATTCCAACGCCGGGCACTGATTTCGAGGCCTTTGTCTCGGCACTACTGAGCGTCATTGATAGGGCAAAAAAGCCACCGCAGCGGGTTTCCATTTCCATTGCCGGTTTCCAGAATCCGAAAACCGGCCTTGGCATAGTTGCCAACATCCCTTGCCTGCATGGTCGCCCGATTGCCGCTGATCTGGAAAAGGCCCTTGGCCTTCCGGTGACTATAGCCAATGACGCCGACTGCTTTGCCATTGCGGAAGCCGAATTCGGTGCAGGCGCTGGCCATCGCGTGGTCTTCGGCGTTATTCTTGGCACGGGCGTTGGCGGTGGCCTCGTCATTGACGGGCAATTGATCAACAAAAACGGCGGTTATGCTGGCGAATGGGGTCACGGACCTGTTGCCGCCACCATGGCAGGCTCACCACCAGCAACCCTACCCCGCTTCGCCTGTGGTTGCGGACTGGAAGGCTGCATCGACGCCACATGCGGCGCCCGTGGCCTTGAAAAGATCCATCGCCACATCCATGGTATCGATGCCACCTCGGAAGAAATCCTGAAAAGCTGGCACGATCGCGCACCTGCGGCCTGCCGGACCATCGATATCTATCTCGATATTCTCTCCGCTCCTCTGGCCTTGATCATCAATACCGTCGGAGCGTCGGTCGTCCCTGTGGGCGGCGGCCTTTCCAACGAGCCGAAACTGATCACCGCCATCGACCGGGCGGTCAGAAGCCGGATGCTGGTTGACCCGGAGACCCCGTTGGTTGTTCCTGCCCAAAACAAGGTGGAACCGGGCCTCATCGGTGCGGCCATTCTGGGCATGAGGCAAAGCACATAACCCCATTTTGCAACAGATGAACGGAGGCACTCCGCAATGACTTCCAGCAAGCACGACGGCAAAGGCTCAACACTGCTGGAAATCTGCGTGGACAATAGGGACGGCCTTCAAACCGCGATCAGCTCGGGCGCCGACCGCATCGAACTTTGCTCTTCCCTTGCCTCCGGCGGACTCACTCCATCCATCGGCTTCATGGCCCTCGCGGCAAAAACAAGCCCGCTTCCAGTTCATGCTCTCATTCGCCCGCGCAGCGGTGACTTCTGTTTCAATGCGCAGGATATCGCCATCATGGCGCATGATATCGTGGCGGCGAGAAGCGCAGGCCTTGCCGGTGTTGTTATCGGGGCCTCAAAAGAGGATGGGCGACTGGACCTCGGTACGCTTGAAACCCTGATCAAGGCAGCAGGGCCATTGGACATCACCTTGCACCGCGCTTTTGACATGGTGTCGGATTTTACCGAAGCACTGGATCAGGCGGCCAGCCTTGGCATCAAGCGCATTCTCACCTCGGGCGGGGCCGCTTCGGCCCCTGAGGCAATCGATCACTTGCAAGAGTTGATCCGGCAAGGCGGCGATACCATAACCATCATGCCCGGCGGCGGTATCAACGCTGACACAGTCCAGCCATTCATCAAGATGGGCGCCAGAGAAATCCACGCCTCCTGCTCAAGCCCGCAAGGCCCGACGGGCAAGGTTGCAGACCTTGGCTTCTCTCTGCCCTCCGAGCGGCAAACCGATCCTGACAAGATCAGAGCGCTAAAAACCGGTCTCCTTGCTGTATAAAAAAGCGCGAGACAGGAGCCTGCCTCGCGCTTTGATTTTCAAGTCAAGGCTGGCCTGACGCTATCAGCCCATGAAGGAGGTGATGAGCTTGTCCCACTGGGGCAGATCATCTACCAGCTGATCCCAGAAAGCCTGATCCCGACGGCTGTCAAAATCTTTCAGCTCAACGCCCTGCTGCTCGACCCAGGTGTAGTAACCCAGATTGAAGATGCGCTCGCGATCAATGCGGGTAAGCTCTGACACATGATCCACCGAAGCACCGATGATCTGTGCGCCGAAGGCCTGCGCTGCAACGGTCTTGTCGAAGCGATTGCCGAAATATTTCTGCAAGGCTTTCGGCTGCTCGGTGCTATACATATCAGCCCCGTCGGTCGCGATTGTCATGATGACATCATCGGCCCCCAGCTTCTGATATTTGGCCAGCTTGATGGCGCCAAGCACGTTGGCAATGGAAGACAGTCCCAACGCGGACAGTTGTTCGATCAGCTCCGGCTCAACGCCACGATAGTCTTTCAGATAATCCTGCCCGTCCGGACGGTTGAACACCAGATTGAGCATGTCCGACCCGGCTTCGGAAAGACCGATGACATAGTCGGAATTCATCACATTATGGATGAGCGGCACATGCTTGTCGCCGATGCCCTGAATATTATGGTCACCATAGCCATTATAAAGCAGGGTTGGGCATTCAAGCGCTTCGACCACGGCGATGTCAGCACCATAATGCTGCTTGAGGTGATCCCCGGCGGCCAGCGTCCCCGAAGAGCCGGAGGCTGAAACGAAACCAGCCATATTGAGTGTGCCGTCCCCGTTGAGAGCATCGAAAATACGCCCCAGAGCCGCACCGGTTACCGCGCGATGCGCTGCATAGTTGGCAAATTCGGCAAACTGGTTGAGGATCACATTGTCAGGATCCTGACTGAGCTGGTTGCAGGCGTCATAGATCTCCTTGACGTTGCTCTCGCAGCCCGGTGTGCGGATGATGTCGTCATTGCTGAGCGTCCAGCTTTCCAGCCAGTTGAAGCGCTCCTGACTCATCCCCTCGGGCAGAACAGCCACCCCGTGGCATTCCAGAATACGCGAAATGGCGACCCCGCCGCGGCAATAGTTGCCCGTGGAAGGCCATACGGCACGCTGGGAATAGGGGTCGAAATTGCCCGACACCAATCGCTGCACGAGGCACGCATAGGCGGGCAACACCTTATGTGCCTTGATCATGGGGAAGCGGTTGCCAAGGGCGATGACGATCTTGGCATCAACGCCTGTCAGTTCCTTGGGCAGCACAATGTGATCAGGCACATCGACCAGTCCCTTGCGCTCGGCATCATTGTGCCAATGAACGCGGAACAGGTTGCGTGAATCCGCTGCATCGGGATCAACGCTCTTCAGATCCGCCGCCATATCTCCCAGATGCGCAACCGGGTCTATCAGCTCGGCAAACAGTGGCAGGCGAATATCGTATCGGCGAAAAGACTCAGCAACCTTCTTGAGGGCTTTCTCGTCGGCGATTTCAGGTTTGAACACAAATGTCATGATTTTTTCGGTTCGGTAATCGGGGTGTAGTTTTCGGGTTCACGGTAACGCTGGAAATTGAACACGTTCTTGCGGATCTCGTCGCAGCGATCCAGATCAGCTTCAAAGAAGACGAGCTCGTCTTCCAGCGTCTTGGCCTGCGCCACGATCTGGCCGGTCGGATCGATGATGCAGGAGCCACCGATCAAATCGCAGCCTTCTTCCTTGCCAGCTTTGGCCACGCCGACGATCCACATGCCGTTCTGATAGGCCCCCGCCTGCATGACGAGTTCATTATGGAAGTCCTGCAGATGATCATGTTCAGGCGCTTGCGGATAATGCACCGGGGTGTTGTAGCCGATCATCACCAGCTCCGCATCGCGCAGGCCCAGCACGCGATAGGTTTCTGGCCAGCGACGGTCATTGCAGATGCACATGCCCATCTTGCCACCAAAGGCATCAAAGGTCTGGAAGCCCAGATCGCCGCTTTCAAAATAACGCCGTTCCAGATGCTGGAAAGGACGCCAATCTTCATATTCACTATGACCGGGCAGATGGACCTTGCGATATTTCCCGACAATCTCACCGGTCTTGTCGACGATGATGGTGGTGTTGAAATGGCGCGTGGTGTCGCCTTCCTTGACCAGTTCTGCATAGCCGAGATAGAAGCCCATCTGGTATTTCTTGGCAGCATCAAACAGCGACTGGGTTTCAGCGCTTGGCATCTCCGTTTCGAAGAAGGAATCGATATCGGCCTGATCTTCAAAATACCAGCGCGGGAAGAAGGTGGTCAGCGCCAGCTCCGGGAAAGCGATCAGCTCAACGCCCAGCGCATGCGCCTCTTCCATCAGCTTGAGGCAACGGGCAACAACTTCCGTACGCGTTTCTTCACGCGCGATAGGCCCAAGCTGGGCCGCAGCAATTTTCAATGGACGGGACATAGCCTTATCCTTATTTTTCTTCAGCTTTAGTCAATGCAGCTTGCAGCAGCACGTTGGCGCCTGCCTGCAGCTCTTCGGGGGCGGTGTATTCTTCAATATTGTGGCTGATGCCACCCTTTGAGGGCACGAAGACCATTGCGGTTGGACAGTTGGGTGCAAACATCTGAGCATCATGACCGGCGCCAGAAGGCATCCGGCGCACGGCATAGCCCTGCTCTTTGGCCGTACCAGCAATTAGATCAACCATGGAGCTATCAAACATCACCGGCTCGAAGCGAGCGAGTTTGCGCGCGATATAGCTCACGCCTTCAGCCTTGCAGATGGCTTCGATTTCAGCGGCCAGCATGCTTTCGGCTTGCTGCAGCTTGACTTCATCGATATTGCGCAGATCCACTGTCATGCGAGCCTTGCGCGCGATCACATTGACCAGATTGGGGTCAAGCTCATTGACACCAACAGTCGCGACCTGGCTATCGCCAATTGCGCCAGCCACCTTGCGGGCGGCAACAGCAACTGCCGCGGCAGCAAACCCGGCGTCGTGGCGCAAACGCATCGGCGTTGTGCCGGCATGGTTGGATTCACCCTCGATGACATATTCGGTCCAAGAAATACCCTGAACACCGGTGACAGCCCCGATGAGATCGCCTTCCTCTTCCAGAACTGGCCCCTGCTCCACATGGATTTCAAAGAAGCAATAAGGATCGATATGGCCCGGATCGGTTTCACCGGCATAGCCAATGCGCGCCAGTTCCTCGCCAACAACAAAGCCCTCCGCATCCTTGATAGCCAAGGCTTCATCGAGCGGCAAAGAGCCGCGATCCACCGCGCTGCCCATCATATCAGGCGCAAAGCGCGAGCCTTCCTCGTTGGTGAAGGCAGCAACCACAATCGGACGCAGCGGCACATAGCCACTATCCTTGAGCACAGAAACCACTTCCAGCCCGGCCAGCACACCAAGGTTGCCGTCATAAAGACCACCGGTGGCCACCGTATCGATATGGGAACCAATCATGACCGGCGGCAGATCTTCACGACCGGGCAAAACGCCCTTGAGGTTCCCGACCTTGTCGACGGTAACTGTAAGCCCCAGCTCTTTCATCCAGCCGACAACCCGGTCGCGGCCGAGTTTGTCCGTGTCGCTGAGCGCCAACCGACACACGCCGCCGCCCTCAAGTGCGCCATCTTGCCCCAAAGCCATAAGGCGCCCGAGCAAGCGGTCGATATCGATCCGCAGATTGCTGAAAGTCGGGTGTGTCATTGTTCAAGTACCTCACTTGCTGATTTGCCAACAATTGTCTTGTAGGCTTCCGGATCCGTGTCCCCTTCGCTGTTGACTACGAAGATGCGGCTATCAGGTCCGAGCCCCATTTGTTTGCGTAACGCATCGTCCTGCGCGGCGGCAACAAGGCCAGCCAGACCGGAGATGCCCGTTTCACCAGCCACAACGGGGCGATCATCACCACCGCGTTCGGCCAGATAACGCATCATCACCGGCACGGCGCCATCATTGAGCGTCACCATGAAATCGGCGCCGGTCTTGAGCACTGGCCAGGCAATGAGCGATACCTCACCGCAGGAAAGTCCGGCCATGGCCGAGTCGATATCACCGGTTACGGGCACCGGCTTACCTGCAACAAGACTCTCATACCAACAGGCGCATTGTTCCGGCTCCACCAGCGTGGTCACCGGACGCTTGTCGCCATAAGCCTGCCAGAAACGGGCCGCGCTGGCCGATGCCATGCCGCCAACACCAGCCTGCAGAAAAATATGCGTGACGGGTGGCTCATCCTTGAGCTGTTCCAGCGCCTCATCAACCATCATCATATAGCCTTGAGTTACATCACGCGGCGCCGTCACCGTCTCGCCATCCGATGTATCGGGAATAACGAACCAGCCTTGTTCCTTGGCCGTCACGCCAGCCAGACGCACGGCATCATCAAACGAGCCATCCACTTCGCGGATCTCCGCCCCATAGGCGGCAATGGCATCCTTGCGCTGCTGGGTGACCGATGAGCAGACAAAAATCACACAACGACAACCAAACATCTGCGCCCCCCAAGCCACCGAGCGGCCGTGATTGCCATCTGTCGCGGCGGTAACCGTCAGCCCTGCAACCCGCGCCTTCATGTCTGGAGAAGTAAGATCGGGAGCCACCTCGCCCGCTTCTTCGGTCAGATGGCGGCTCAAGGCACGACTGACGGCAAAGGCACCTCCCAAAGGCTTGAAGCTGCCCAACCCGAAGCGGACGGATTCATCCTTGAAATAGATTTTGCCAACATTGAGCTCTGAGGCCAGATCGGACAGTTCGCGGATTGGCGACGGCGAATAGCCCGGCCAGCAGCCAATCGTGCGGCGTGCGATATCCATGCCATCCTTTTCGAAAGGAAGAGAAGGAAGCGTCCGGGACGCAAGAGGATTCCGCGCCGCTCGTTCAAGAGAAATCTTCATCATTGTCTTTTCTTATTCTGGTTTGATCGGCTCTTTTGATCCTCGCCGTGCCATTGATGCGCATCATCCAAGGCAAGGAACAGAAAAACCGCTCACAAGGACGGAAAGGGCGGCGAACATGAATGCCCGCCGCCAAGGTGTAATCGTGCCATTATTTATATTTGTCGATATCGGCCATCAGGGCATTGAGCATGTCCGTGCCTTCGGCACCGAATTTCTCTTCAATCAACTTGCGAACAGCTGGCTGCGCAATGGCTGCGAACTTCTCGGCTTCTGCCGGGCTAACCGCATTGATTTCCATTTTCTCAGCCAATTTCGGCAGACCCTTGTCAGATGCTTCGATGATACGGGAAATACCGCGACCGGCATTGGTGGCCACTTCAGACGCCCAATCAACAATAGCTTTATGCTCAGGCTTGAGGCCCTCATAGAACTCGCCATTCATGAACCAGACATATGGGGTGATGACATGGTTGGTGATGGAGAGATATTTTTGCACTTCGTCGAATTTGGCAAAGGCGATGATGGGGATCGGGTTCATTTCGCCATCGGCAACACCGGTCTGGAGCGCAGTGTAAACCTCGGCCCAAGGCAGAGGCGTTGCCTGTGCACCAAGCGAATTGACCATGGCTTGATGTGTCGGCAGGGTCATGGTGCGGATGCGCAAGCCATCCATGTCTTCCACGGTCTTGATCGGACGCTTGGAGTTGGTGAAGGCAAAGAAGCCACCACTATCCAGAATCGCAAGCGTATGTAGACCGGTTTTGGCATCCATATCGGCTGCGAATTTCTTGCCGAAATCGCTCTCCAGCGACATCACCTTGTCGGAAACATAGATATTGGGGAAGGCGAACGGAATATCGAACACACCAACCAGCGGATAATGCTGGGCAACACCACCAGCAGACGAAATGCTGGATTCCACGATGCCATCACGCACCTGCTGGATCACTTCGTTATCCTTGCCAAGCTGGCCATTGGGGAAGAGTTTCACTTCGATTTCGCCGTTTGACGCGGTTTCAACCAACGACTTGAAGACAGCCGTCATCGCACCAGAATGGCTTTCGGTCGGGTCTGCCGGGTTCAGATGCCCTATGCGAATCGTCACATCAGCGGCCAAGGCCGTTCCAGCCAAAACAGTTGCTGCGATGGTTCCCAACACCACAGACTTAACGGAATTCATGAGTTTCATGTTATTGCTCCATTTGAATTGTATCAGTGCTCTGGATTACAGCCCCAATAGCCTTGGCACGAACAGGGTCATGTCCTCCCAAAATGCGACCAACATCAGGATCGCAATCTCTGCCAGGAGAAAAGGCCAAAGGGATTTGGTGATATTTTCTATTTTTTCTTTGGTAACCGATGCGAGCACAAACAGGCACGCACCGACTGGAGGCGTCATGAGTGAGATATTCAGAGCCAAAATGATCATGATCCCTGCATGAACCGGGTTCATCCCGATGCTCTGAGTAAGAGGCACCAAAACCGGCGCCAGGATAATGAGTGTTGCGTTGATGTCCATGAACAGGCCGATGAACAGCAGCAACAGAAGGATCATGCCGACAATCACCTGCGGATTATCGCTGACCGAAAGGAAGAAAGTGGCGATTGCCTGCGGAATCTGGTTGAAGGTGAGCCACCACCCCAGAATGGAGGCCGACGCGATGATCAGAAAGATAATCCCTGTGATACGGGTCGTTCTGACGATCATCTCGTAAAGATCTTTAAAGGTAAGAGCCCGATAGATCACCCCGCCAACGAACAAGGCATAGGCAACCGCAATGGAGGCTGCCTCGGTCGGCGTGGCGATGCCTCCCAGAATGGAGCCAAGAATGAAAACCGGCAGCACCAGAGCCAGAATGCTCTCGCGGAAGGCGCTGAAGATCGCCAGAAGGCTGGGGCGCTTCTTCGACTTGGGCAGATTGAGCTTCTCGCCCATGGCCGCAATCACCGCCATGCAGATCAGGCAAATGAGCAGTCCCGGCAAAATGCCTGCCGCAAACAGCCCTGCGATGGAAACGCCCATTATCGAGCCATAGATCACCGCAAGCGTCGAAGGCGGAATCGTCGGGCCAATGATGGACCCTGCCGCCGTAACCGCACAGGCAAAGGGTTTGGAATAGCCCTGCTTGACCATGGCAGGCACCAGCGTATTGCCAAAGGCGGCAGCGTCAGCCGTGGCAGCGCCCGTCAAACCGGCAAACATCACCGAGGCCACCATATTGGAATGAGCCATACCGCCGCGCATCCAGCCCACCAGCGCATCAGCGAACTTGACCAGATTGTTGGTAATGCCCGAACGGTTCATGATCTCACCGGCCAGAATAAAGAAAGGCATGGCCAGAAACGGAAACAGATCCAGCCCGGCGAACATCCGGTCTGGCGCCATGGAGAGGAACTTGCCGCCCCCCATATCCATGATGCCAACCATACCGGCCACACCCAGCACAAAGCCGACCGGCATGCCAATCGCCAACAGCCCGAAGAAGGTAACAGCAACCCAAATCATGCTTAAATCTCCACTCGGTCGGCAGCGGCGACACCGTCACCGGCAAAAAAGTCATGGACAGCCACCAGAGCCAACTGGCAACAGGCAAAAACAGCAGCAATCGGCACGCCCATGAAGGGCCAGCCCTTCGGGATTTGCGCAATCATCGTGTATCGACCGAAACCACGCTCGACAAAGCCGATGCCATAAAAGAAAATCAGCGCGAAGAAAGCGAAGGCAATGACATCAAACAGCACCGCAAGCCATTTCCGCATGGAAGGCGGGAAGCGCTCGAAAAAGACCAGCACCCCGATATGCTCACGGTGCGCCACACCGCAGGAAACCGCCAAAAGCGCCATCCAGATCATCAGATAGCGCGCCAGCTCCTCGGTAAAGGTCCAATCCAGCGGAAGCACATAGCGAACAAGCACACCCAGCCACACATCGAGCACCAGCAAAACCATCAAGGCAACACAAAGGCGCTCAACAAACCAGTTAATACGCCTACTCATCAGAGATGCTCGTTTAGCGAGAAGGTCCATGCATCCACTCCAGATAGCCTGCCAACAGACCGAGACTGAAACAGATGTAACAGAAAGTCAATATTGATTGATACTCAAGTTTCAAATATTGTAGGCAGAAGCAAAAAAGCCGAGGCAAAAATGAACGACAGCAGAGCCAAATCGATCGAAGTCCGCATTCACGCGGAATATGATCAACTCCCCGAATCCGAGCGCAAACTCGCAGACGTCATCCTCGACTCTCCGGGTGACCTTAGCTCCTATACGGCAACAGAGTTGACCTCCCTTGCTGGCGTCTCGAAAGCCGCAGGAACCCGCCTGTTTCGTCGCCTCGGCTTTGCCAATTTCGAAGAAGCCAAACTGCTCGCCCGCGACCGCACCCATTGGGGGTCGCCGCTCTATCTGGAGCGCAAGAGTCGGAAGAATGTCATTCCGCTTTCCGACTACCTGAAGGAGGAGGTCAGCGTTCTGGAGAAAAGCCTCATGCGCCTCAACCCGGAAGACATTGATGCGGTCTGTGAAAAAATCCTCGCAGCGCGGCGCATTTATCTGCTCGGCTACAGAAACAGCAACATGCTCGCCAACTATCTGCGATGGCAGCTGTTGCAATTCCGTGGCGACGTGCAGCTGATGCCCACGGGCGGGGAAACGGTTGGCGAATATATCGGTGATTTCCTGCCCGATGATCTGCTCATCGTATTTGCCCTGCGACGCCGACCGGTCCGCTTGGAAGCCATCATGAAGGCCAGCAAGGAAAAGCAGATCCCCATCCTGCTGTTCATCGACCCCACCGCACGCGGCCAACCCGGATTGGCCGACTGGACATTCACAACCCATGTGGAAACCAGCACCACATTCGACAGCCTGTCAGCGGCCCTCTCGGTTGCCCGTTACATTGCAATATCTTCGCTCAACCGGGCAGGAACGCGCGGACGGGCTCATCTGGAGCGCATCGAACGCGAGCATGAAGCATTGGGAGAATTCGAATAGCCAAACCATAACCAGTGCTTCCTCGCCAGCCTGCCCTTTTCAGTCCCTCCGATATTCCCGAAATTGGCGCTTTCATTACCAACCCAAAAAGTGGTAGAAATGAAGCGTTAAAATGAAATTTTGAAAATTAATTTTCATTATCGGGTGATGATGCCATATGAGCGAGCAAGATAAGCCAAAAGCAATTGACGTCAGAATTTCGGAAATCTACGACCAGCTAACCAGCTCGGAGCGTCGATTGGCTGACGTTGTAATCGAGTCGCAAAGCAATCTGGCAAGCTTCACCGCCGGCGAATTGGCCGATCGGGCACGCATATCCAAGGCCACCGCAGCGCGATTCTTCAAACGCCTTGGCTACGCCAATTACAACGAAGCCCGCGTTATGAATCGCCAAGCGGAGGACTGGGGTTCCCCTCTCTATGAGCTCACGGGCATCGGCACCAAACGCCTCTCTCAGGGCGACTTCGGCCTGCATATTGCGCAGGATTTGCAAAACCTTACCCGAACTGCCGAGATGCTTGACACAGACGCCCTGGCACAAGCCATCAGCATGCTGACCAACGCCAAACGCATCTGGTCTCTTGGCTTCCGCAACTCCATGGCTTTGGCCACTTATGCCCGGGCTTTGCTTATCAACATCAAACCCGACGTGCGCCTCATTCCCAGTGCGGGCATGTCCTTTGGTGAAGAACTGGCTGGCATGAACAAGGCGGAGGACACCTTCCTCATTTTCGGTTTTCGCCGCCGTCCGGCGCAACTGCGCGACGTGATGGAAGCGATTCATGATGCAGGAGCACCAAGCATTCTGATCACCGACATGACCGCCGGTCGCACCTCGCAACTGGCCACCCTCACCTTGCGCTGTCACTGCCGCGGGCACACCATGTTTGACAGCTACGCCACCCCCATGAGCCTGATCAATTATATCTGCTCAGGTGTCAGCCAATCCCTTGGTGAAGAGTCTGTTGAGCGCCTCACTGAAATTGAAGCCCTGCATAGCAAATTGGATCAGCTAGGCGCGCCGCTGATCGGAAAAGACAGTGCATAAAAGTTAGTCAATTGCTCAAAAATGAAACAATATTTTCATATTGATCTTTTTATGAAAAAGTATTTTAATCAGAGCGATCGCAAACAACGACGATCGACCTCACCAGAGCAAGCAACGCTCCCTCATGGAGCGACTTGAAAGGGAACATTTTATGGCTTTTCACATCAATCGCCGCGATCTGTTGAAGACCGTGGCAGCGGGCGCTGCATTGGGTGCGCTGTCTCCAATCAATCGCGCCATGGCTGCAACCGAAGTTTCATGGATGACCTGGGAAAATCTGGCCAAGCCGGAATATCTCCAGGCCTTCCTCGACGCCAACGCAGGCATCGACATTGCAAAAACCTTCATTGGCACCGACGATGAACAATTCGCCAAGCTGCGCGCTGGCGGTGCAGATTCCGTTGACCTGATCACTCCAGGCCTCGACAAGGTCGAATATTACGTTGAATCCGACCTGCTGCAGCCGATCGATTTCGACAAGGTCACCAACGGCAAGCTTCTTTATGACGCCTTCAAATCTTCTCCGCTGGGCAAGAAAGATGGCAAAACCTACGGCATTCCATTCTACTGGGGCATCAACCCGGTGGTTTACCGCGCCGACCTGATGGATGAAGAACCCGATTGGTCCGTCTTCTTTGAAGGCGACAAATACAAAGGCAAGCTGGCCATGCGCGACTATGCGCTGGAAGGCATCATGATTGCCGCCATGTATCTAGGCATTCCGCGCGAAGAAATGTTCGTCATGGACGACAAGCAGCTGGCTGAAATCAAGAAAGCTCTGATGGCGCAGAAGAAACTGCTTCGCACCTACTGGAATTCCATTTCCGATCTGACCAACCTGTTTGCTTCCGGCGAAGTCGTCTGCGCTTTCTCCTGGGTACCGCCTTACTATGACCTGAAGGCCCGTGGCCTCGACATGGGCATGGCTAAGCCGAAACAGGGTGTCATTGGCTGGTGCGATACGCTGGCAGTTCCTGCTGGTGTTGAGGGCGAAAAACTTGACGCTGTCTTCAAGCTGGTCAACTATCTGCTCGGCCCGGATTATGGTAAGGAATTGGCCGTTGGCGGTCCTTACGCACAGAGCACATCCTCTGCCCGTGACCTGATCTCTGATGAGCAGAAAGACAAGATCTTCATCAGCGATCTCAGCATCATGGACTCTTTCGTCTGGAAGCAGAATCCACCTCGTTACAATGAGTGGGTTGCCCTTTGGAACGAAGTCAAAGCCAGCTAAAACTCTCTCTGTCCGCATCCTGCAAGGCATCTGAAATGAATAAGAAAACCCCTCCTCTTTTAACGGGGATCGCGGTTCACAAGGAATATGGTTCCGTAAACGCTGTTCGCGGCGTAGATTTCACTATTGAATCAAACACCTACGTGACACTTCTAGGGCCTTCGGGATGCGGAAAGACATCCCTTCTGCGCATGATCGGAGGATTTGAAGACATCTCCTCCGGCGTCATCGAACTGGATGGGCAATCGCTGGCCGGAACCCCGGCCAACCAACGGCCCATCAACACCGTTTTTCAAAGTTACGCTCTCTTCCCGCACCTTTCGGTCAAGGAAAATGTCGCCTTCGGCCTTGCCTATCGCGCCATGCCAAAGAGCGAGATGAATGAGAAAGCTGAAGCGGCGCTCGCCATGGTCCAGATGGGCGAAATGGCAGACCGTCGCCCGCGCCAGCTCTCCGGCGGTCAGCAGCAACGCGTGGCACTGGCACGCGCGATCGCCAATGAACCGCGTATCCTGTTGTTGGACGAACCTCTCTCGGCCCTTGACCGGCGTATGCGCAAGGACATGCAGATCGAACTGAAGGACCTGCAGCGGCGACTGGGCACCACCTTCCTGCATGTAACACACGATCAGGAAGAAGCCTTTGCGCTCTCCGATCATATCATCGTCATGAATGATGGCGCCATTGAGCAGCAGGGCACGCCAACGGAAATCTATCGTCATCCTGCAAGCGCCTATGTGGCTGACTTCATCGGCGGCGCCAATCTGATCGAAGGCAAGATCACCGCCATCAAGCCGGGCCAGACAGCAACCATAGAAACCGCCGTCGGCTCCTTTATCGCTCCGGCCGCCCCGCATTTGAAGGCGGGCGACAAAGCCGCCCTCGTGTTGCGTCCCGAGCTCATGACGCTTTCCTCTGGCGACGGCATTCCGGCAAAGGTGACCCACACCGTATTCCGTGGCGCTGAATGGCTGGTGGAAACCCGCCTTGCCGATGGCACAGCGTTGGACATGATGCTTCAGGATATCACTCCGCCGGAAACCGGCAGTGATGTTGCCCTCGCCTTTGATCTCGACCGCGCATGGATCACCGCTTCAAAAGGAACGGAATAGCCATGAAACGCATCACTATCGGCAACGCGCTCTCGGTTCCGGTATTTGCCGCAGTTGCAGCGCTATGCATCGCACCGTTGGCGATCCTCTTTGCCTATTCCTTCTTTTCTGTCAGCTTTGTGGCCATCATAAAGGATCCGACCTTCAAGAATTACGCCCGCATCGCTGGCAGCAGCACCTATCGCTGGCTGATCTTCAAGGCATTCCTCTCCGGCGCTGGCATTGCCGCCATCACCGCCATCATCGGATATCCGGTGGCATGGTTCATCGCCAAGCGCGTCACCATCTACAAGTCCGCCCTGCTGACGCTGTTGCTGGTTCCGCTTTATACCGGAGATCTGGTGCGCATCTTTGCCTGGCGCGTTCTGCTCGGGGCAGAAGGCGTGCTCAACAGCCTCCTGATGTGGATTGGGCTGGTCGACAAACCGATTGACGCCCTGCTCTTCTCGCCACTCGCCACCCATATTGTCTTGGCCTACAATTATCTGCCCTTCATGGTCATCGGCCTCTGGCTTGCCTTTGAAGCGCTGGATGACCGCCTGCTGGAGGCGGCTCAGGATCTGGGTGCCGGATCGCGCAGCGCCTTTGTACGGGTCACCTTGCCGCTCACCATGCCCGGCCTCATCGCTGGCGCGCTCATGGTTTTTGTCATGGTGGTGGGCGATTATCTGACGCCTCAGCTGGTTGGCGGCGCCTCCGGCATTACCATCATCAGCGCCATCAACGATCTGTTCGGCACCGCCTTTGACTGGCCGCTTGGCTCGGCCATCGCATGGACCATGCTGGCGATTCTGGCTCTCTTCTTTGCACTCGCCGCCATCGTGATCAGCCGCTCCACCCTGGGCAAGGCAATGGCAGGAGGAGAAGCATGATCTCTCGACAACAAAATATTCTCGCCTATAGCTGGATCTGGATTGTCTATATCCTGATGTATCTGCCCATCGCCGTAATCGCGATTTTCTCTTTCAACTCATCGGAGATCATCGCCTTTCCGCTGCAAGGCTTCACCACCGATTGGTATGCACAGGCCCTCACAGACGGACGCCTGCTCGGCGGCTTGAAACTGACATTCCTCGTAGCCATCCCTACGGCCCTCTTTTCCACTATCCTTGGTGCCATGGCAGCCCTTGCGCTGACCCGCTACCCGATGCGCTATCGCTTCTTGCTGCTCGTCTTCGTGTTGATGCCCTTCCTCATCCCGAAGGTCATTCTTGCGGTCGCGCAATTGATCCTGCTGGCAGACCTTGGCATCGGGCGCAGCCTCTGGACGATCATCGCAGGCCAGACCATCGTTATCCTGCCCTTTACCACGCTGGTCAATGCGTCGGTTCTGATGCGCATCGACAACCGACTGGAAGAAGCCGCTTTTGACCTTGGTGCGAGCCATTTCTCGGCCTTCAAGCGGGTAACCCTGCCGCTGATGAAAAACGGCCTAATGGCCTCATGGTTCATCGCCTTCGTGCTATCGTCGGCGGAATATGTGCTCACCTCCTTCCTCAGCGGACGCGAGCAGCCGCTGTCCATTCTGGTGGCATCGGATTTTCGCTTCAATGTCTCTCCAGCGCTGGATTCCATCGCGCTGATGCTGGTGCTTGCCAACATCGCACTCATCGGGTTTGGCGAATTCATCCGCCGGAGATCTCAGAAATAACCTGGAAAGGACACGCTCATGGCTGATTTTGACCTGCTGATCCGTGGCGGCACATGCGTTACGGCGGCAGACACCTTTTCCTCCGATATCGCCATCAAGGATGGTGTGATCGTTGCAACCGGCAAGGATCTTGGCTCCGCCGACAAGGAAATCGACGCCTCCGGTCTGCTGGTCATGCCCGGCGGCATCGACAGCCATGTTCACCTCGCCCAGCCCTCTGCGCCCGGCACCCCGCAAATGGTGGATGGTTTTGAAACCGGCACCCGCTCTGCCATCGCTGGCGGCACCACCACCGTCATTCCGTTTGCCCAACAGCCACGCGGTGCGGGCCTGAGAGAAACCGTAGAGGACTATCATTCCCGCGCCCGAGGGCAGGCCTATTGCGATTACGGCTTCCACCTGATCATCACCGATCCGACCGCGCAAGTTCTGGGTCAGGAACTGCCCGCCCTCGTGGCTGACGGTTACACCTCCTTCAAGGTCTTCATGACCTATGATGACATGGTGCTCAATGACCGCGAATTGCTGGAAGTCTTCGACTGCGCCAAGGATTGCAAGGCGCTGGTCATGGTCCATGCCGAAGGCTACGACGCCATCCGCTACATGACCGAAAAGCTGGAACGCGAAGGCAAGACAGCACCCTACTATCACGGAGTCTCCCGCCCGCAGATCGTTGAGCGGGAAGCGGCCCATCGGGCCATCAGCCACGCCCAGCTTCTCGATGTTCCCATCATGATCGTGCATGTTTCCGGTCGCGAAGCCATGGAACAAATCAGATGGGCGCAGCAAAAGGGCATCAAGATCTATGGTGAAACCTGCACCCAATATATCGCTCTCACGCAAGACGATATGAAGGGTTTCAACATGGATGACAGCGGCAGCAAATATGTTTGCTCGCCACCACCGCGTGATCACGACAGCTGGGACGCCATCTGGGAAGGCATCCGCGGCGGCGTCTTCCAGACTTTCTCGTCCGATCACTGCCCCTTCTTCTATGAAGGACCGCAAGGCAAGATGACCGGCAAGGCCAAGACATCCTTCCGCTGGGTGCCAAACGGTTTGCCGGGCGTGGAAAACCGCATGCAGATCTTCTATTCCGAAGGCGTTGGCAAGGGCCGTATCACGCTCAATGAGTTCGTCGCCCTCACCTCGACCAACCACGCCAAGATGTATGGCCTCTACCCCAAGAAGGGCTCCATCGCTCCGGGCTTTGATGCTGACATCATTTTGTGGGACCCGAACCGTGAGGAAACCATTACGCAAGCTGGCATGCACCACGCCGCCGACTATACCCCCTACGAGGGCCACAAGGTCAAGGGCTGGCCGGTCATGACACTGGTGCGCGGCAAAGTCGCTTGTGAAGAGGGCAAGATCACCGGCTCGGTCGGTGATGGCCAGTTCCTCAAGCGCGACTACTCCGCCTTTGTTGATTGACAAATCTTGAGAGGCGACATCCAATCCGGTTGTCGCCTCTTCCCATTTGCATTCATCGATAGACATCGCCGTTGAGCCCGAAGGCTCCGGCCATGCCGTCCCGGCTCCCTGCGGTACAACTGACCCCTTTTGCGTCCCCGAATTCCTGCCGTACATGCCTTTCTGCGCCTGTCTCAGCTAGTTCCAGCGCAATTTTCAACACCTGTTTCAGCGCCATTCCTTGCGACTAGCTCGCTTTATAAGCCGCAGAAACGCGGCATTCATGCCCCCTCAAGGCAAATATTCGCGCGCAGGGTAAATCCGCCAATCAGAAGAAAATACGCACAATTACAAGAAGTGTATCGCCATGCGAGTAGGGTAAGGGGTTTCACTATTGCAAGTTAAACCACGATACGATACGACTATCTCACAAAGCGGGATAGGTCGGTTTTGTCAACCAGCCGAAGTGGAGGAACCCAAGGTGACTGAAGTCGTTCGCGACGCGATTTTCCAATCAGATTCAGCTTCTATCCGGACGATCACTGTCACCTGTCACAAACGTAATCCTGTGTCTTCATATCGACACATGGTGCGGACTGTTGATGAGGCATCTTGCAGTGTCTCTTTGGCTTTTGCTTGCGTCCCCAAAACTTGTGCCCGCGCTTCTTCGAGCAATCAGAGGCAGATCTGAGAGCGCGGTAACGTCAAGAATGCTCTTAGGAAAAGAGCGATAATGATGGAGTTAAAAATGGGAAAAAAAGTCTTCGTAGATCTGAGCCATCCGTTTTTTGGTGATATGCCCCTGTGGCCATATTTCTCCAAACCGGAAATTGCCCCCATGCACAGCATGGCTAAAGCTGGCGTTCTGACCCAGTCGATCAAATGCACCATGCACACCGGCACCCACTGCGATGCACCGCGCCACGTCATGGAACGCATGTTCGACGGCAGTCGCGCTCTATACACCCACGAACTGCCGGTTGATGCCTATTGCGGCGATGCTGTTTGCCTTGACGTGCGCGTTGATCGCTGGAAACTGATCATGCCGGAAGACCTTGAAGCCGCTGTTGAGCGCGCTGGCATGAAGCCGGAAGATTTGGAAGGCATGGTTGTCTGCCTCAACACCGGCATGCATCGCAAATTCGACGATTCCAAAGACTATTATCACTATTCTCTGGGCACCGGCATCGACGCTGGCAAATGGTTCGTCAAGCACAAGGTCAAAGTGGTCGCTCTTGACCAGCAGGCCCTAGACCATCCACTGCACACCTCAATGGGCAACAACGGCACCTGCATGAACCTGCCGGGCTATTCCGGACGCACCATCGTGGAAGAATTCATCGACGAGTTTGGCGAAGAAGCCTATGCAGAGTTCGACCGTGAAACCTACATCAAGGTACATGGCAAGGAAAAATACGACGAAAAATTCGGTGAGCTGGAAGCAACCGGCAACTGCGGCACCTGGGAACCTTGCCACAAATATCTGTTAGGTAACGGCATTGTAGGCGTTGAAAACCTGGGCGGCGACCTAGACAAGGTGAAGGGTAAGAAATTCCGCTTCTTCGCCCTGCCAATCCGCTGGCATATGGGCGACGGCTCCATGGTACGCTGCGTTGCTGAAATCGACGAAGATGAAGTCCTGGAAGCAGAACCACGCGTCTACAAATATGGTGCCATGTAAGCCATAAACAGAATGCAAGGACGCTCTTGCATTCAGCAAAGCAATCTGATGGCCACGGGCGTGGTCATCAGTCTCCTGATCAGGCCCTGAGCCGCCCAACGGGCTCCCCTGATCATGAAGCACCAATGGGGCAGGCTCACGCTATTCCCTTTTCATGCCCAGTCCCAAAGGCAACGCCATCCTCAACGTCCAGATCGTTGAAGGATGACACATCACCCAATTCATGGTGATCACTATTTCGGTCCAATAGAATAAACGACTTTCATGCAGCAATTCGCCTCCCTGCGATTGCTGCATTTCTTTTTTAAACGCCCACGATCAATCAAGAAAGTCGAGCCTGTTTGGGCATATGGTCAACTATTCTGGGGCATTTGAAGGCCGAGCGTCTCGGCCCATTCGGCAAGCCCGGCAAGAATGCCTTCCGAGAGCGGAATCCCCTGCAAGAGGCGATCTGCCCTTAAGGCCTGAGCACGCTCACCGGCAACCCTTGGTGCGGGGCCATTGGCCGTAGCGGCCTTGCTGTGCCGAATAGCATCTCCCAGAAACCCGGCCTCCATGGCAAAGCTGTCGCCGCCGCCAAAGGCAGCCGGATCGATCACCTGAATGAAGACATTATTTTGCCAGCCTTGCGGATTGCGGTGGCGCCCGTTGCCCGAGAGGCCGTGCGTTAGCGCTTCCACCGTCATACCAAGCCCCGTACCCTTGTGCCCCGCATCAAAGCCGCCAAGCGGCATAATGGCACCGGGTATCCTTGCATAGCGAATGGCCGGATCGCGGCTCGGATTTCCCTCCGCGTCAATCAGCCAGTCATGCGCAAACTGGGCTTTCTCATTATGAAGACGTTTGACCATGCCATTGGTTGTCACCGAAGTGCTCATATCCAGCATCACCGCGCCCCCGCGCGCAGGATAGCCAATGGCAAAAGGATTGGTGGAAAGCACCGGCTGGCAAGATCCAAACGGCGCAACGCATTGCTCGGTGGGGTCAGATGCCATCACAAGCCCAATCAGACCTCGATCAGTAACAGGCTTGAGGTAAGAGACCAGGCCTGCAGTATGATGGCTATTCCTGATGGACAAGGTGAAGGTGCCGAAATACTCGGCTTTCTCCATGGCAATTTGCAGACCTTGGGTGATCAACCACGGCCCGGGCAGCTTGCGTCCGTCCCAGAGCGCTGCGACTGGCCGCTCATTCAGAATGTCCGGCGCCCCATCAAGGGCCATCCCGCCATCGCGCGCCGACGCCAGATAACCCGGCAAAAGCGCCAAGCCGTGCGTATCATGGCCCAGCAAATCACCCTCAACCAAAACCGACGCCACAGTCTTGCTCATGCTTGCGCAAAGCCCTACGGCCTCCAACGCCTCAGCAGCGAATGTGACAAGGGATTCAACCCCATAGACACGTGTTATATCGAACATGTTTCTCCTCCCATCCCCAGTCCTCTTTATGGCACCAGCCCCATTCCCCCAATGGCCTGAACCGGTGCCCTTTTTCATATTCCAGCGGCCCACGGCCCCCGTGCCAGCATGGAAATCCATAGCTGGACTGAGCGGCGACCAAGCCTCTCTTCGGGCAGAAGGCAAACGGATAAACCATGCATAATAATCGGATCATTCGCGAATAACAAATGCACGAAACCGTCAGGCGGCAAACCCGTTGTAGCTTTCCCTCCATCAGACACTCAACGCTGCCCGGCTGCATCACAGCACAGCGTGCTTATTGAAAGGGAAAAAAGAAAACAAATTCTGGACAAGAATCCACAAAATGAAACAATCCTGACAAAAAAAGAAAACTATGCGCTTTCAAAGTCCTTTACTTGGGCGTTTAATAGGGGGCTGGAAACCCAGCCGGGCAATTGCGGCCAATGCCTTGTGAAGGAGCATTCCACGCATGTGATCCAATAAGCACCGTGCGTCACCGATGCTGCGCCAGAAAGCCAGATCAGTCAGATACCCTTTTCCCTCTTTTGCCATGGCGCACAAGGGAGGCCCATCGCTATCGATAAATTAGATCGGATCAGACGCAGTAGATCGCACCAAGCACACAATAACGAATGCGGGCCGCAGCAAGCGTTCTTCGCCGTCGCAAAGAGCGCTCGAAAAACCAGAACGAACCATAATAGAAAGACAGTATGATGCATCAGGACAGCACCGCAGATAAAGAAAGATCCTTTAGGCCCGCTCAGCTTCCTGAAAGGATCGACGCCGCCACCGCACTGTTGGCGCGTCAGTTGGCGCCCATCTTGCTATGTGACAAGCTTGAGCCTTTCGAACCCGCAGTCGTCGGCATCTCTCACCTCAAGCGCGGGGAGACCTCGCCGAGCTTTAAACACATGAACCCGTTTACGCGGGCGCCCAACCGAACCTTCAGCATTTTGGAATATGCCATCTGGTGGAATGGCGACATTCAGCATTTGTATGAGCTGGACCATGTTTGGATCTATCTCAATGAGAACAACACACCGATCCATATCACCGCCAGCGCCCATGGCGAGATGATCGACATCAGCCAGAGCAACTGGCAGGATCGCCAAATCCGGCTTTTCTGCGAGCCGGGCAAGCATGCATTGGCGCCCACTTCGGCAGAAATCATTGAAAAGCGGGACTGGCTGAATGATGTCTGCACCAATCCCGACAAGATCATCGGCTTCGAAATTCCGACCGAATTCGCCGATCATATGAGTTTCCTCTCCCCTTATGACGACTTTCTGGCCCATGACTATTTGCGCAAGAAATGCTTCACACCAAGCTACAGCTTCGAAAAGAGCTTTGATCTTTCAAAAGTTCCCTTTGTGAGCTGGGGGGAACTGGAGATTCTCATTCCGCGCCTGTTGCGCGATCAAACCGAGCAGTTGCGCAAGAACAAGAAAGGCATCAAGGCGGTTCTGCTTGATAGTGGCGACACGCTGATCGATGAAGGCACCCGGATCTACAGCGAAGACAGGGAAAATCTGGTCCTCTCGGCCAAGTCCATCGAAACCAGTCGCCAGCTGCTTGAGGGCCTCAAGGAGAGAGGCTATCTGATCGCTCTGGTCGCCGACGGGCTGGAGCAGAGTTTTCACAATGTGCTCAAGAAAAACGGCTTCTGGGAAAAGTTTGACGCAATTTCCATTTCCGAGAATTGTGGCATCACCAAGCCAAGCCCACGCATCTTCATCGAAGCCCTGATGCAATTGGGCCTAAGGCGCGAGGACACCGAGCATATCGTCATGCTGGGTGACAATCTATCCCGCGACATTCGCGGCGCCAAAGCGCTGGGCATCAAGACTGTCTGGTTGGATGGGGCACCGCGCCATGACAAGACGCCCAAGGACGATCTGGAAACACCGGATTACAGGATTACCCGCCCGATCGAACTGCTGGATATAATTGATCAGCTGGAAGGCGAGGAAACGGTAGACTGATATTGCATTCATCCTTTAGAATGTCTTTGGTGAAAAAGAGTCGTTTCCCGGAACCGTTATCAACCTGATTTGTCTGGTTTCGGGATGCGCAATATCCCTTCAGAAACGCCGAAAATATCCGTACATTTTCGTACCACCGCGAAAATCTTGCCCCAATACCCCCAGAATTCCGCCAAATGATACAGCTTGTATCGTATTATGGGTTGCTATTTTCTGCATCTTAATATTCACTTATAATCGAACGCAACGAGTCTAACGGAAACGTCATGTCCACCAATGAAAAAGAAAAGAATTCACGTGGCGGAATTCAGGTCATAGCAAGAGCGGCAGACATTCTGCGCGCCCTTAAAACAAGTCAGTCGGGCATGAGCCTCGGGCAGATTGCCCAGCGCGTCGACCTGCCTCGCTCTACTGTGCAGCGCATTGTGAACGCTTTACAGCAAGAGAATTTCATCATCACAGATTCTCAAGGAGGCGGTTTGCGCCTTGGGCCGGAGCTCAACGCTCTGGCAGAAGCGACCCGCTACAATATCGTGGAATATTGTCGCCTGCTGCTCACGGAGCTGACCCAGTCTACCGGCGAGACATCCGACCTGTCGGTCTTCCGACGTGACGCGATGATCTTTCTTGATCAGGTGCCCGGCACCCATCGTTTGCGTACAGTATCAGCGGTTGGCGAAGCCTTTCCGCTCTCAAGCACAGCCAATGGCCGAGCCTGCCTGAGCCTGATGGAAGAATACAAGGCCCAACAGCTGGTTCAGAGTGAATGGGAACGGTGGGGCGTCAAGGGCGACATGGATGCCGTGCTGGCCGACCTGCGCAAGATCCGGGCTGTTGGCATGGCATTTGATGAAGACCACCATACGCCAGGCATCTCGGCGATCGGCTTTGCCTTCAGAGACTGGTTCGGTGATCTGCACGCCATTTCTGTTCCGGTACCCTCTAGCCGCTATGCGGACAAGAAAACAGAGATAGAAGAGGCGCTTAAAAAGACGGCAGCCCATGTCAAGAAGCGCATGACACGCCGCAGCAACTAATCAGCCGAGCGCATTCCAAAAGCACGAAATGACCTGAAAGCCCTCCCCTGCGAGGGCTTTTTTAATGCCTAAGTCTATGCCAACGAATCCATAATACCAAAAGGCCTAATATCAGAATTCCTAATACAAACACTTTCGAAGTCCCACTACACTCCCCGCTTAACGTGCAAACACGTATGTAAGAAGACAATTTGGCCGTGGAATTGAGCCAATTCACGTTGACCGCATAGCGGTTCTCATGTACCGTTATTTGGTGCAAATATCATACGCTGCGACAGGTCCTGTGACGCCGCAGTCGTAATAAGTCGGAGGAGCTTCCATCATGACCAATGTCGTAATTGCGTCTGCAGCGCGTACCGCTGTGGGCAGTTTTCTAGGATCTTTTGCCAAGGTTCCAGCCCATGAGCTGGGCGCTGCTGTATTGCAAGCCGTTGTCGAGCGCGCTGGCGTTGATCCCTCAGAAGTGTCTGAAACCATTTTGGGTCAGGTGCTCAATGCAGGCCAGGGACAGAACCCGGCCCGTCAGGCCCATCTCAATGCTGGCTTCCCGATTGAAAGCGCCGCCTGGGGCATCAACCAGGTTTGTGGATCAGGTTTGCGCGCCGTAGCCCTTGCTGCACAGCATGTGATGCTCGGCGATGCCAAGATTGTCGTTGCTGGCGGTCAGGAGAGCATGTCTCAGGCTCCTCATGTTGCCTATATCCGTCAGGGCCAGAAAATGGGCGATCTGAAAATGATCGACACCATGATCAAGGACGGCCTGTGGGAGGCATTCAACGGCTATCACATGGGGCAGACCGCCGAGAATGTGGCTGATCAGTGGGAAATTTCCCGCGAGATGCAGGATGCAATGGCGCTGCGCTCGCAGAATAACGCGGAAGCCGCTCAGAAAGCCGGTCGCTTTGATGACGAGATCGTTCCTTTCACAGTCAAGAACCGCAAAGGCGACATCATTGTCGACAAGGATGAATTCATTCGTCCCGGCACCACAATCGAAAACCTGCAAAAACTGCGCCCAGCCTTCATCAAGGAAGGCACCGTTACCGCAGGCAACGCGTCAGGCATCAATGACGGTGCGGCCGTCACCCTTTGCATGACCGCTGAAGACGCCGAAAGGCGCGGCATCGAACCACTGGCACGCATTGTTTCCTACGCAACTGCTGGCCTTGATCCGAAAATCATGGGCATGGGGCCGGTCTATGCCTCTCGTCTGGCTCTGGAAAAAGCGGGCTGGAAGGCAGAAGATCTTGATCTGGTGGAAGCCAATGAAGCCTTCGCAGCGCAGGCTTGCGCCGTTAACAAGGAAATGGGCTGGGATCCGGAGATCGTCAATGTCAATGGCGGTGCAATTGCCATCGGCCACCCAATCGGCGCATCCGGCTGCCGTATCCTCAACACCCTGCTGTTTGAAATGAAACGCCGCAACGCCAAGAAGGGTCTTGCAACCCTTTGCATCGGCGGCGGCATGGGCGTTGCCCTTTGCGTGGAACGTCCATAAGCGGATAATCCTGCAGGGTCGCTTCTTTTAAGGTATAAAGAGCAAAAAGGCGGATTTGAATTCACGTTCAAAGCCGCCTTTTTTCAGATATCAGGATACCTTTGCCTTGCTATCATAGACCTGAAGACAAAAACATTTCAGCCCCAGACGGAGCCGCCGATGTCCGATCGCTTCATATCCGAGAACAAGACCTACGACGAAATTGAAATAGGCGACAGCGCCAGCCTGACCCGCCTCGCCAGGGAACAGGATTTTCTGATATTTGCCAATGTCTCCGGCAATCTGAACCATTATCATCTCGCCGCTTACGCCCAGGAACAGGAAGGATTGCCGGAAACCTTTGCTCCCGGTCTCTGGATCGGCTCCCTGATCTCTGCCGTGATGGGCAACCAGATCCCGGGCCCCGGCTCGGTCTATAAAAAGCAGACGCTGGATTTCCATGAAGTCTGCTACGCCGGTGACGAACTCCTTGTCGAGGTCAAGGTCATCGCGAAACTGCCTGATAATGTCATCCGCTTTGAAAACAGGGTAACGCGAACTGCAGACAACAGACTTTTGGTCTCTGGTGAAGCCGATCTCTATGCACCGAAAACGAAAATGCGCTTCAATGCCCTGCCCGCACCGGAATTGATCCTCGATCACCACCCCCATTTTGAAGCCATTATTGAACGGACACAGGCGCTTGATCCGTTGACAACGGCAGTTGTTGCCCCAGAGGAAGAGCGGTCTCTTGGTGGCGCCCTGCTTGCCCGCAAAAAGGGCATCATCGAACCGATCCTGTTTGGCAGCAAGGAGCGCATTCATGCTGTGGCCAAAGAGCTGGACCAATCTCTTGAGGGCATCGAAATTATCGACGAGATAGACCATGCCCGAGCTGCCAGCAAAGCTGTCGATTATATCGCCGATGGCACCGCCGGTGCCCTTATGAAGGGACATCTGCATACCGACGACTTGTTGCGAGCAGCCTTGCGTAAGGAACGGGGTCTCAGAGCCGGCCGCCGCTTCACCCATGTCTTTGTGTTGGATGTCCCCGGCCTTTCCCACCCTTTGCTGGTCACAGACGCCGCCATCAACATCCAGCCAGACTTGAAAACCAAGGCCGATATTGTCCGCAACGCCATAGAGGTCGCCATTTCCATCGGCATCGAGGTGCCAAAAGCTGGCGTACTCTCTGCCGTTGAAACGGTCAATCCGGATATCCCTTCCTCGATGGATGCAGCCCTTCTTTCCAAGATGGCGGAGAGAGGACAGATCACCGGTGGCATCGTTGATGGACCGCTGGCCATGGACAATGCCATCGATCTGGCTGCAGCGCGCACCAAGGGCATTACCTCCGAGGTTGCCGGACAAGCGGATATTCTTGTCGTTCCCAATCTTGATGCAGGCAATATGCTCGCCAAGCAGTTGGCCTATATTTCCCATGCGGAGCCAGCAGGGCTCGTTCTGGGCGCCAAGGTACCCATCGTGCTCAATTCCCGCTCCGATGGCGATCTGGCCCGCCTGGCGTCCTGTGCCATCGCATCCCTGCATCACGCCCGCATCGGCAAGATTTCATAAGCGACCAGCCACAACTGCTCCCCCAGAGACGGGGATAGGGATAGACGCATGCAAAAACCCTCCCGCCAACCATGGCGGGAGGGTTTTCAATTGGCGCGTGGTAAACGTCCCGTCGTGGGGAGACCGATCAAATGCACAATCGGTCTCCCCTACATCCCCTTCCGCTCACCACGCAGAAATCGGAGATCGGCTCCTAAAAGCCGACCTGATCGCCACCTTTGAGATCCAGCATTTCGCGCGCTTCATCCGGTGTCGCCACTTCGCAGCCCAGATCCTCGATGATGCGGCGGATCTTGGCGACCTGCTGGGCGTTGTTTTCTGCCAGCTTGCCGCGGGAAATAAACAGGCTGTCTTCCAGACCGACACGGACGTTGCCACCCATCTGCGTTGCAGTCGTGCCAAGAGACATCTGCGCGTTACCTGCCCCAAGCACAGACCAGCGATAATCATCGCCAAACAGGCGATCAGCCGTGCGCTTCATGAAGATCAGATTGTCGACATCAGAGCCGATGCCACCCAGAATGCCGAAGATAAACTGGATAAAAATCGGGGCTTTGAACAGACCGATATCCATGCAGAATTTCAGGTTGTAAAGATGGCCGACATCATAACATTCATGCTCGAACTTGATCTTATGCGGCGCCAGCTGGGTAGCGGCATTCTCGATATCGGCAAAAGTATTGCGGAAGATATAGCCGTCTGAATTCTTGATATAGTCTTTTTCCCAGTCGAACTTGAACTCGTCATAACGCTTGGCCAACGGATGGAAAGAGAAGTTCATGGAGCCCATATTCATGGAGCACATTTCGGGGGAATGAGCCAGAGCAGGAGCAATGCGCTCGTCAATCGTATTGAGAACACTACCGCCAGTGGAAATGTTGATCACAGCGTCCGTGGCCTGCTTGATGCGAGGCAGATAGGTCGAAAAATCTTTTGGATCGATAGAGATAAAGCCATTTTCAGCCTTGCGAGCGTGGCAGTGCAGAATAGCGGCACCAGCTTCTGAGGCTGCAATCGCTTGGGTAGCCAGATCATCTGGCGTATACGGCAAAGCATCGGACATGGTTGGCGTGTGAATGCCGCCGGTGATCGCACAGGTAATCACGGTTTTCTTTTGACGTGCCATTATCGGGCTCCCTTACTTTCAGTTTCCGGCTTCTGTCTTATGCAATGCGGAAACGGTTCGGATTTTCATTTCGTTGACAGGACCGGCGCCGCGAAGCATTGCGCTCAGATTGCCGTGTCGGCCCTGTATTTTGTGATCCCCCGAAGCCTAAGCTCCGGGGGAAAGAGACTTTACAGCCGCTTAAGAGGTAGGAGGGGGGCTGCAAAGCCGGGGAAGACGAAAACGTCCGTTACGCTGCTTAACCGCACTCTGTTCGAGTTTGCAGCGCTTTTCAGCTAGCGCTTCGCTGCATTCCGCTGCGCTTTGAAGATCAGCCCGACGATCATGGCGACGCCATATACGCCCATTACACCCATGACCATATACATCCATCCAGCTTCAACACCCATCAGACTTCTCCCTCGTTTGCCATGCCTTGATCTTTCTTGTTTCTGCGAGCCAGCCAGGACAGGCCGACACCGATAAACATGATCGCGTAAACAATAACGGCCGCTTGGATAAACAAATTCCAGAACAACATGATGATCTCTCCCTCAATTATGCCGTTGCAGCTTCTGCCGTGGCCAAGTCCGCAATGTCATTTCCTCCGCGGAACAGACCGGGTTTACCTGGCAGGATTGCATGAAGACCGATACCAAGGACGAGACCAACGATCAGGCTCGGGTAAACGTTTGGCATGCCAGCAAAGCCGACCATCTCGGGAAGCGCAGTGAAGCTCCAAAGAGAGTTGACGACCCATGTTGCAGCCATCGTAATCATCGCGGCAGCGGAGTTCCGTTTCCAGAACAGGCCGATAATGACCAACCAGAACACTGGCGTCAGCCAAGCAAACACCCAGTTGATAGCCGAGACGATCGCAGGCAGATAGCCGGCAACCAGGAAGGCCGCAACACCCAAAATCACAATCAGGATTCGGGTTACCTTCCGCATTTGCTCTTCGGTCGCATCAGGGTTGAAGAAGTTTTTGTATACATCGTTGGCAAAGATGGTTGCGGGAGCCATCGACGACATTGCAAAGGTCGACAGCATTGCAGCCAGCAACGAAGCAACAAGCCACGCGACGAGCCAGCCTGGGAGAATATTCACCAGCATGGCAGGAGCAGCCATTTTCGGACCAAGTTCAAAAAATTCCGGATTGGCTTTTGCAGCAAGGCCAATGGCGGCCATGAAGACGCAAAACAAGCCGTTCAAAGGAACTGCAATCCAGATGGTGCGGCGAATGGTTTTCTCATTCTTGGCAGCCATGGCTGGTTGCAGAAGCTGCTGGTTGATTGACTGGCAGAATGTGGTCGAGAGAACTGTTGCCAGACCGAAAGTGATCAGCAGATCGGGCGTGCCGAAAATCGAGAGCATTTCGGCCTGATCCTGATTGACATAATAGTCGGCGACAGTCTGCCATCCACCCTCAGGCATGCCTGCAGTGATGTAGAACATCGTAACGACCAGTCCGACATACATGATGATGCAGTTGACCAGATTGACCCAGCCAATTTCCTTCATGCCGGCAAAAACCACATAGAGGATGCCAAGAATACCACCAACAACAGCCCCTTCCTGAATGGAAAGATCCGTCATGGTAGCAAACACAATGCCCATGCCCTGACCTTCAAGGGTAAGCAGACCCCAGATCAGTCCGGCCATAATTGCAGCGACCATGAGGCGAGGCCCTTCGCCAAAAATGAGAGCGACAAACTCAGGCATGGACGTCACGTTCGTGCGACGCGCCCAAAGAGCCGTTGTCGTGATGGTCACAACAAGCAGCACAGCGTGAGCAAGACCGAACCAGATGCTGGTGGCACCGATGAACCAACTCATCTCGAAGATGCCAAAAATATGAGGCGTCCCGAGCACGGTCAAAGCCATCGTTACAGCCACAACAGCGACCGGCAAATCGCGGTTGGACAGAAGGAAACTCCCCTCTCCTTCCTTGCGCTTCATCTGCATATTAAAATAGAGACCCAGGCCAAAGATCAATATGATCTCATAGGCCAAAACGGCAACAATGATTCCCCAGTTCACTTTACATCCTCCTGTTCCCTGAAGTCTTGCCTGTAGACATACCGCACGAGACACACCCGCTCAGCATCGGCATTTGACGTGAAGCGAGGTGGTGCAAGCCATCTCACCTCAGTTTGTGTGGCAGGAGACAGCATCTCCTGCCCGAGGTCTTGTCTGGACCCCTTATTCCTCCAAAATTCCCTCAAGTTTGCGCAAATGGGTCGCTACCCTATTGCGTACAGCGTCCGCTTCCTCCGGCGTCCACTTGCGGAATCCCTCTCCCGACTTCATGCCCAGCTTGCCCTCGGCAACGAGCTTTTCGAGATAAGGTGACGGCCCTTTGCGATCCTCCAGATCGGCCAGAACTGTATTGTGAATATCAAGCGTCAGATCCGTGCCGACCAGATCGGCATTTTCCAGTGGTCCCAGAACGGACAGCCGTCGCCCAAAACAGGACTTGATGACTGTATCCACGCCTTCCGCGTCGCAAATACCCTTCTCCACGAGACTGATTGCCTCGCGCCAGAGCGCATGTTGCAAGCGGTTACCGATAAAGCCCGGCACATCCTTTTCGACGAGAACCGGCGTCTTCCTGGCATTTTGCAGGATATCCATCATGTCCTGAGCTTTTTCATGCTCGGTCCATTCGGTTTTGATCACTTCGACCAAAGGAATCATGTGCGGCGGGTTCCACCAGTGGGTGCCCAGCGCACGCCCCTTCAGCTTGAGATCCTTCATGATTTCGGTGATGGGAATGACCGACGTGTTCGAGGCCAGAATGCAATGCTCGGGCGCATTGGCTTCCACTTCAGCAAAAATCGATTGCTTGAGTGGGAGCTTTTCCGGCGCCGCTTCAAACACGGCATCGGCATTGCCCACAGCCTCGGCCATGGTATCTGCGACCGATACACGCGCAGCAGCAGCATCGATTTCACCATCAGCAACGCCCATGGCCTTCATGCTCTGTCTGATCCGCTCGATGACTGAAGCACGCGCTTCAGCCACCGGATCCGTGATCGTCACATCATAGCCGGCACGCGCCATGGTGAGGGCAATGCCATGCCCCATCAGGCCAGCACCAATAACGGCGATAGTACGGATATTGCTGCTCATCATTTAGCCCGCCGTATAGCCACCGTCAGCATACAAGATGTGACCGGTGTAGAAGTCGCAGGCCTTCGAGGCCAGGAACAGCAAAGGACCGGCCAGATCTTCCGGCTCGCCCAGACGCCCGATTGGCACGCGAGACAGAAAACCTGCACGCACGGCATTGGCATTGTCGTTGTCTTCAAACATCCACGCCGTCAGCGGAGACCGGAATACGGTCGGCGCAATCGCATTGACTGTGATGCCATCCTTGCCAAGCTCGCAGCCAAGCGCCTTGACGATGCCATCAACCGCAGACTTGGAAGCGCAATAAGCAGAGTAACCAGCCGGATGACCAAGGAGACCACGAGCCGAAGACATGAGTACGATCTTGCCTCCGTCGCCCTGCTTTTTCATCTGCCGAGCAGCTGCACGCGAGAGCAGCCAGCTCTGGTTGACGTTGGCATCCATCACGGCTTCAAAGGTAGCTGGTTCCATTTCGGTAATCGGAGCAACCTTGTTCATGCCGGACGCGACAACGAGAATGTCCAGACGGCCATAGGCATCTACCGCTTTTGCGACCAAATCACTGCAGATCTCTTCCGTCGCCGGACGCGCATTGATGCAGGTGACATCAGCTCCCATATCGGTGCATTCCTTGGAAATTTCATCCAACGCGGTCTGGTTGCCAGCAACCAGCACCAGCTTGCAGCCTGCACCAGCCAGAATACGCGCAGCCACCATACCAAAGGCACCGGACGCACCGGTAATCAAAGCAACATTGTCCTTCACATCAAACATGGAAAGGGGGTTAGCCATTACATTCATAATTCAAGCCTCCGGAGGATAAGGAATGACGACCATCATCTTAGCGGTCATGTTGGTACGGTTTTCGAGCACACGAACCTCCCCGGGCTGAATGACGCACGAGTCCAGAGGTTTTAGAACCGATTCCTCACCATCAATGATCAGGGTCATTTCCCCTTCGATCATGATGTAGACTTTCTCAAACGGCGTAGAGTCAGGCCCGGCGCCACCACCTGGGAAAAACTGGCTAAAGCCAATCCATTGATTTTTGGGACCGTTTTCCTCAAAGCCCTGAAGCCGTAAGCCATAACAACCGAAATGGTTGGGCGCTTCATAGGCAGGAGCATCTGCAAAACGTTTTAGATGCATTACCTTCCTCCATTCGTTTCATTCTGCGGGTCAAACTCATTTCCTGGCTCGCCCGATTGCCTTGCGAAGCCCCCCCCCTCTGCACCAGGACGAAAGCTTCCGATATTTCGGTCGCAGCAATCAATTCGATGCAGCACGCAGCGACCCAAACCTGGCGAAAAGAAACCATCAAATATGGGGGTGAAAAGCGAGAAATCTATTTTCTTCAATGCGCTAATGAGATCCAACTTCCTCCTTCACGAAACCGGATCAAACGCACAAACTCCTCCCGTCATCAGCACTGCCGATGTGTCAACTCCCTCAATTTCATCAGGATAGTTCCTCCTCCTGTTCCATATTACGGTACAAACGCCCATCCAAAAACACAAGCAAATGTCCCGTATATCGATACACTAATACTGCATTACAGGAGAAAAATTCACTAGAATTATTTTGTCCGCAGACATATGCTCACAAACCAATACAAGATAACTGTTTTTACTTATGTTATTACATGTATAATCGATGTACCACAATGCGATACCGCTAAACGCGAACTCATACCACTTTGCAACCTTTTGGTTTACATGCAAAAAACCCGGACCTCTTAAGATCCGGGATGTCTGATTCACGCCTGTTTGTGTAAATGGAACGGAGCGACAAAGCGTTCAATCCCGCGCAGCAACCGCTGACCTAAAGCGCCATTCGCGGCACCGTTTCCGGTATGATCAGTTTGGCCGTTGTTGCTTGAACAACCTGTTCAACCGTTGCCTCCGGACCAAGCTCGCGCAGAACCAGTCCTTCATCGGTCGGCTCGATAACAGCCATCTCTGTAACAATCAGCGAAACACGGCGTTCGGCAGTGAGAGGCAACGTGCATTCTGGCACAATCTTGGGGCTTCCCTTGGCGGTGTGCACCATGGAAACGATAACCTGTTTAGCACCAGCGACCAGATCCATCGCGCCGCCCATCCCCGGCACCATCTTGCCCGGAACCATCCAGTTGGCCAGATAGCCACGTTCATCCACCTGCAGACCACCCAACACTGTCATGTCCAGATGACCGCCCCGGATGAGGCCGAAGGAAACGGCAGAATCAATCGAAGCAGCGCCCGGCACTGCCATCACCAATCCGCCACCAGCATCGGTCAGATCCTTGTTTTCAAAGCCCGGCATAGCACTGCCACCAAGGCCGACAACACCATTCTCGGCCTGAAACATCACATCCACATCATCAGGCAGATAGTTGGTTACCATGCTGGGCAGTCCGATACCCAGATTAACCAGCATCCCGTCTTTCACTTCCATAGCAACGCGGCGGGCAATGATCTCTTTGGCGTTCATATCAAAGCTCCCCTTCCAGAATGTGATCGACCAGAATACCCGGCGTCTTCACCGCATCAGGGTGAATAGCACCAATCGGCACAATCACTTCGGCTTCTGCAATCACTGTTTCGGCAGCCATGGCCATGACCGGATTGAAGTTATGCGCCGTCAGGGCATAATCAAGATTGCCCTTATAGTCAGCCTGCTTGGCCTTGATCAGCGCAAAGTCTCCCCGAATCGGCTCTTCCAGCAGATATCTTTCGCCCTGCACTTCAACAATCTGTTTGCCCTCTTCCACGGGCGTGCCCAGACCGGTCTGGGTCAGCACACCTCCAAGGCCGACACCACCCGCGCGAATGCGCTCGATCAGCGTCCCCTGAGGTACAAGTTCCACCTCGATTTCTCCTGCAATCATCTTCTGTTGGGTTTCCGGATTGAGACCGATATGGCTGGCGATCACCTTCTTGACCAAACCGGCGGTTACCAATTTCCCGATCCCTTTTCCGACCAGGGCCGTATCATTTGCCACGACGGTAAAGCCGCCTACCCCCCGCTCAACCAATGCATCAATCATGCGCTCGGGCGTTCCAACCGCCATGAATCCACCGATGAGCAAAACCGCTCCTTCGGGGATCAGCGCAGCAGCATCTTCCAGTTTTGTTGCTGTCTTCATCGGCTACTCCTGTTTCCTCCGCTGTAGCACCTCAGGCCCCATAAAGTCCTATTCCAAAAGGATATCGGACTGGCCATCATTCTGACTGCATACAGTCGACCTATTCTTTTCAATGTGCCGGCAATCAAAATCCACATTACGGTACAAACGAACCACCATTCGGTCAACCAGTAATAATGGCAACCCACATAACAAATTGCCCAAAAATGCAGCCAATTCACCGATTTTTACTAAGACACCCAGAAAAAATCTCAAAGTTAGAAATAAGAAAATCCCTTCAATCGGCATTTACTAGCCGGCCAACAAGAATATATAACAACTTAAACTTACGCACTTTTACATAACTTCTGCGCAAAACAAAAACCGCCCAATGCGTCTTGCGCATCAGGCGGTTTCTAACCCGTTTATCAATCGGCATCAGAGAGGAGAGCCTCCTCCCTCAGGGAGGCGTCATGGCTGCGGCATACCCTTCACAGCCAGCGCCTTGTTCTTGTATCCCTTGTTGCTGGTCACATCTGCACCGAACCAGTCAGGAGCCACAAAGTCGTTGGCCGCCTCAACGGACGGGAATTCCACTTCCACCAGCAGAAGCCCTTTCAGGCCACCATGGAAGACATCCAGCTCATAGTGAAGGCCATCCCCCAGCGCGCCAACATAGCGCGTTTTCTCGACTTGACGCCCCATCGTTGCCAGCCAGAAGCTTTCAAACTGCTCCGCACTCACTGCCACTTCGATTTCCTTGCGCTCCAGAGCACCATCAGATTTCAGCGTCATGAAATAGTTCGCAGTTGCACCGGCTGCCTTCTTGCGCAGCCTGATTTCAACGGAATCGTCCGAATGGGTCAGATATCCTTGCGCAACATCCACACTCTCAAGACCAGCCAGATCGGGCAGCTCGGCCACCAGAAACTTACGCTCGATCTCCACAGCCGTAGGGGCCTCTTCAGCGACAGCCTTGCTCATTACAAATCCACCTTCTTTTTCACATCGCGATAGAGAGCCTTATAGGCCTTGGATGCAGAACTCTTGGGCGCGCTCGCCAGAACCGGAGCCCGATGAATACCCATACGCTCGATATCCGAAGCAAAGGGCACCTGAGCCGATAGAAACTGCTTCTTATACTGACCGGACAATTCGTCCATCAGCTCTCCATGCAGCGACTTGACTGACTGCACCATGGAAAAGAAGGCAGAGAGCTTCTTGAGCGGAATCTTGTTGACATGGAAGAAGTCGACCAACTGCTCAAAGGTGCGTTGAGACAAGGTCGTAGGAATGACCGGCACCAGAATGACATCGGAAGCCTTGAATACGCTTTCCGAAAGCGTCGAGATATTGGGCGGGCAATCAAGCAAAATGACGTCATAGTCTTTTTTCACCGTCTTTAGCGCCTTCTTCAATCGCGACCGGCTGTTTCTCATACGCGCCAAAAACACATCGAAATTCCGAAAGGTCATATTCGCCGGCAAAATATCGAGATTGTCGTAGTTGCTGCCCCGAATTGACTTGGTGAACCGCTCCACATCCTGAAAGAAGCGCTCATCGGTCAGCTTCTTGGATGGTTTGACGCGAAAATAAAAGCTTGAGGCTCCCTGAGGGTCCAGATCACAAAGCAGCACTTTTTTGCCTGCATCAGCCAAAGCGTAAGCCAGATTGACCGATGTTGCCGTTTTGCCAACCCCACCCTTGTTTGAATAGCAGGCAATGATCTTCATTCTTCCCCCTCCCGCATTTTGAACAGCGCCCTGAAGGTTTGCTGAGTCACTTCGCTGTCAAATCGCGCAAAATTCTCAACCACATGCGCTCTTTCTTCGGCCTGCCGATGATGCAGAATGGCAATCAGAGCCCCCACGCTCTTGGCCACTTTCATCTGCGTTGCCTTATTGCGGAACTTGTGGCTTTCAAGAAATCCGGATAAGGACTCGATCTGCACAGAACAGTCGTTAAACGCCCCCAGATTGTCCTGCAAGCGTTTCATCGGCTTGATCAACTGCTTGATATCCTTGCGCGGAAACAAGGGAGCGAAAAACTCCATCAGATAACGCAACTTCTTACAATGAATGCGCAGCTCATGCACATCTTCATCGTCACTTTGGGCAGTTATGCCCTTGGCAATCTTGCAAATCTTGCGATAACGCTTCCAGATGAGCTGACGGGCATACTCATGTGCCCCCAAATCGCTTTTTGGCCCTCGTTCCAATCGCGCAGGCGCAGCAAGCAAATCCGAAAGCGCCTGCATTTCCGCCTGATAGGCGTCGCTGATCAGGTGATCGGCCAGCTCGACAGCGGCCTCTTCCCGATCCCGCAGAAACAGCGCAAACATCTCCTTGAGACCACCATGCAAGGCTTCAGGGATGAGCGCAAAAAAATCCTGCTTTTCCAGCAGATAGACATCCAGATCCCTCAGTGTACCGGTCTTTGCCATAAGAGCGGAAAAACGCCTTTTCAGATCTCGCGTCTGCTCTTGGGAATAGACACCTTTGAACAGACTGAGCACGGAGCGGATCTTGCGCAGGGCAATGCGGTAATCATGCAGGAATTCGGTGTCGATATCGTTGACGATACCCTTCTCGTTCACCCGTGCAGCAGGCAGGTAAGCGGCCATGATGTCGGTCGCCACGTCAAAAGCGGGTTCATCCTCTCTGATCGTGATCTCGGGCTTGAGTACACCGGAGGGAAAGCCCATACAGAGGCCCGAGAGGAACGTTTCCAGTCCCTCTTCACCGCCCCCCAGATCAATGAGCTTTTCACGCAGCCGCACAAGGGCCTTTTCATAGCCTCGCACCGGACGCAAAAAGGCGATCAGTCCATTGGCGCCACCGACCATGCGCGTCTCGATAAACTGCACCTTGATGTGGATCTTGCCTTCGTCATCCACCAGCGCCATTTGCGAGAAACAGCATTGCAGACGACAGATGGGCATGAGCGCACGCAGATGCGGCAACCCCTTCAGGGCCGTACGTACCGGCCCCTTGCGCAGATCGCTTATAAAGCCCCCGTCAGCCGAGCCCTTTTGCGTTATCAGGGCTCCATCCCTGTCGAGCAATTGCAAGCGCCCTTCACTCGCAAGCAGCAAGCGCCCCGAGCGCGTCAGCGGCAGGGGAAACATATCAAGCAGGGTGGCATCCACCGGATCCGTCTGCTCTGACAAGACCGGGCGCAATTTGCCAAAATCTTCGTCAATCAGACAATCCAGGGAATGGTTTGGAATAAGGAGTAAATGTTCATCTGTCTCAGCCATGGCATATATAGTTTCACGGAACAACAACTGGCGCAAGGCGACAGACAAGCGCACAATGTGCATTTCCTCAGAAACCTACACGTGCACACAAAATAGTGCACCCACCCGTCGACCTTAGTCGACAGATAAAAAAACACCCGACAAAACCGCCGGGTGTCATCACTATTCGGATGGTGAACCGTTGCCCACCAGAATCACCGGTTCGACGAAAAATCCACCCCGTTCAGGTCACGGCAAGAATGGACGTCTTTTCAAAGCGATCCAGAATGCGCTGACTGAAGGCATCAACCTGATCCTTCTCCACCAGAGCCACCACAGAGCCACCCCAGCCACCACCGGTCTGCCGCGCACCAAGCGCGCCGAAGGAGAGCGCCGCCTCAACAATCGCATCGGTCTCATCAACCGTGATCTGGTAATCATCTTTCTGGGAGAGATGACTTGCCACCATAAGCTTGCCAAAGAAAGCCATATCGTGATTGCGCAGCGCCACAACGCCATCCAGCACATGCTTGTTATCATTGACAATATGCCGCGCCCTGCGGTTCAGCGGCTCGGAAATCCCGTTGATGCGGTCCAGATCGCCAACGCCCAGATCGCTGAGCATTTCCACATTGAGCGCCTTGCACGCCGCCTGACATTCTGCCACACGAGTTGCATAGCCGTCTTCTCCGCCATCAACCAGCTGGTGGCTGACACCGGATGCAATGATGACGAAAGCAAAGTCCGGCGATGTCTCCACCAGCTCATAATCAAGTGTACGGGTATTGAGAAACATCGCCACACCCGGATCACCGACGGAAGAGGCGAACTGGTCCATGATGCCACATGGCATGCCGACAAATTCATTCTCCACCGCCCGCGCCTTGACAGCCACATCGACCGAACTCATCGTGCGCCCGAAGAGTGCCAACGCTGCCTTGATCGACGCCACCTCAAGTGCGGCCGAGCTGGAAAGTCCTGCCCCCATGGGAAGGGTGGTTTCAAGTGCCACACGCAGTCCCGTCACAGCCACATCCTCATAGGCCACAGCCTTCAGACACCCCAACAGATAGTCAGACCAGCGCCCTTCGCGGCCATCCTCTATGGTCCGCAGCTCGGTCTGATCGAACGTATCCGAATAGGCCTCGATCACACCGGGCTTATCGCCCTTGCCAAGTGCGATGGACACGCCCAGGCCACGCAAGGCCATGGGCAAGACAAAACCGCCATTATAATCGGTATGTTCCCCAAGCAGATTGACCCGACCTGGCGAATAGGCCACCACGCCAGGTGTCTGTCCGAAGTGTTTTTCAAACGCCGCCTTGACTGATGCCGTCTCTTTTTCTTGCGTCATACATCCCCCCCCCTTACTTTACTGACTTGTAATGAATATCGGACAAGGACCGCAAACGCTCCGCCGCACTTTCAGCGGTCAAATCACGTTGGGCTTCCGAGAGCATTTCATAGCCAACCATGAATTTGCGTACTGTGGCAGAGCGCAGCAGCGGCGGATAGAAATGCGCATGCAATTGCCAGTGATCGAACTTACCCTGTCGCGTCGGCGCCCCATGCCACCCCATCGTATAGGGGAATTCGGTCTCGAACAGATTGTCATATCTGGTGCATAGACCCTTGAGCGCATCGGCCAAGCTGTTCCGTTCCGTGTCTGTCAGATCCGGCAGGCGCAATATGTGGCGCTTTGGCATGAGCAACGTCTCGAAAGGCCATGTCGCCCACCAGGGCACCACTGCAATCCAGTCCTCATTCTCGACAACCACCCGCTCGCCTTTGCGCGCCTCATCCGCCGCATAGCGAACCAGAAGAACCTCACCATTCTCGGCCAGAAATCGCGCTTGATTGCTGTCCTCGACGGCAACTTCGTTAGGCAGGAAATCCGAAGCCCAGATCTGGCCATGAGGATGGGGCTGCGAACAGCCCATAACGGCACCCTTATTTTCAAAAACGGCAACCCAGTCATACTGCGCCCCCAGATCAACGATCTGGTCAGCCCATGTATCCACCACCTTGCGGATGTCGGTAACTTCAAGCTCGGGCAAGGTAAGATCATGCCGCTCGGAAAAGCACATCACGCGCGCAGTGCCACGCACCGTATCGGCGCGAAACAGCGGATCGCCTGAGGTTCCTCCCGCTGGCGTATCTTCCAGCAAAGCGGGAAAGTCGTTTGGAAAAACGAACGGCCCCTTATAATCGGGATTCACCGCACCCGAGTTCCGCTCATTGCCCGCGCAGAGATAGCAATTGGGGTCGTGACGGGGTTTTTCCACGATCACGACCTCTTCCTGCTGCCCCTGCCAGGGCCGTTTGTTGCGATGAGGTGAAACAAGCACCCACTCTCCCTTGAGCGGGTTAAATCGACGATGCGGAGCATCTGTGGGCACAGTTTCTTCAGCCATCGAGGGCCTCCTCACTATTTGCCGGCAAAGGGACCATATTTGGGCTCATGGTGCCAACGCCAGGCGGTTTCAATGATTGTTTCAAGCGCATCAAATTTGGGCTTCCAGCCCAGTTCCGTTTTGGCACGCGTGCTGTCAGCTACCAATGTTGCCGAATCCCCGGCTCTACGCGGAGCCATGTCATAAGGAATGGGGCGATTGGTCAGCCGCTTGGCGGTCTGGATGACCTCAAGGTTGGTAAAGCCGTTGCCATTGCCAAGATTGAAGCGATGGGCACCCTCGTGAGTATCCATATAATCGAGCGCCAACAGATGGGCCGAGGCAAGATCAAGCACATGGATATAGTCGCGGATGCAGGTTCCGTCCCGCGTTTCATAGTCACTGCCAAAGACAGAAAGCTTCTCACGGATACCAAGCGCTGTCAGCAGAACCAGCGGCACTAGATGCGTTTCCGGACTATGCGCTTCTCCGATCAGGCCATTGGGATGCGCACCAGCAGCATTGAAATAACGCAAAGCCACAGAGCGCAAGCCGTAGGCGGTTGCCATATCGGAGAGCACCTGCTCAACCATGCGCTTGGACCAGCCATAAGGGTTGATCGGCCCCAGCGGGTGGGTTTCGTCAATCAAATCACGTTGCGGATTGCCAAACACGGCGGCCGTAGAAGAGAAGACAATGCGATCAACACCCGCCTTGCGCATGGCGTCGAGCAGATTGAGCGTACCAGTAACGTTGTTGCGGTAGTAAAGATCAGGCTTTTCGACCGATTCCCCCACGGCAATCAGCGCTGCAAAATGGATAACAGCATCCACCTTATGCTTCTTGAAAACAGCATCGAGATCCTGAGGGTTCAGAAGATCACCGCGCTCCAAAGGAACGCCAAGAATAGCCTCAACATGGCCTGAGGACAAATTATCAAAAACAACGACATCATGTCCGGCTTCCAGCAAAAGCTGAACCATATGGGAGCCAATATAGCCAGCCCCACCGCACACCAAAATATTTCGCTTCATATTTCCACTCCCAGTAGCAAACTCGCCCAAGGGCTGCATCGCAATTCAATGGTTATAACACCGAGCGTTAAAACACATTTTCGGCAGTTACTGAAGTGTAGCCCACAAATTGACACAAGTAAATATTTACTAGATAATTATCTCACACAAAAATTGAAGTGGATTTCAATCGAAACGGATTGATCGATCACCCCTTCCCTTGCAGGGCATAGTGTGGTTCAAAACAGCTAAGGGCAAGACAACAAGGAGCGACGGCATGGCAACCATCAAGGACATCGCAGACCGCGTGGGCGTATCGCCAACGACGGTTTCCCGCGTCCTCAATTATGACGCCAGCCTTTCGGTCTCAGAAGAAAAGCGCCGACAGATCATCGAGACGGCGCAAGACCTCGACTATGCCACTCCGCGCATGCGGGCAAAGAAGAAGCAGATGAGCAGTGTCACCAACAGCGCACGGATATCATTGCTCCATACCCTTGATGCCACCGAAGAGCTGGCAGATCCTTATTTCATCACCATCCGCCACAGCATCGAAAAGCATCTCTCACAAGCTGATCTCAAAATTGATCACCGCAGCAACCAGCTTGACGATCTGCCCAAAGGCTTCCCCAAGAAAAGCGATGCCATTCTGGTGGTCGGTCCCCACGGACACAAGACAATCGATCATCTGGCGGAAACGGGCGTTCCACTTGTCTGCGTCGATTTTCCGCCAGACAGGACAGATGTTGATTGCGTATTCCCGGATCTGGAACAGGCCACCGCCAATCTGCTCGACGCGCTTTGGCAAAAGGGCTTTCGCAAATATGGCTTCATTGGGGCCCTCTCTGGCGCAGAAAACCCGCGCCGCCCCTATCCGGACTTGCGCAGCCGCACCTTCATGCAGTGGTTCAAGGCGCGCGGGCTGGAAGCTCCGGCCAATGTGCGCTTTGAACGCCTCACCCCGATGAGCGGTTTCGAACTCGCGCGCCAATTGCTCGATACTGAAGATCGCCCGGAAATCATCATCGCAGCCAACGATACCATGGCCATTGGCGCTCTTCAGGCCGCCAGCAGCCTTAACCTGCATGTGCCCAAAGATGTGCGCATCGTCGGCTTCAACGATATCCCCGCCGCCGGACTGATCTCTCCGGGCCTGACGACCGTTGCCATTCCCGCAGAAGACATCGGTCAGGCAGCGGTTGACCTTTTGCTTGAGCGCCTTTCAGGCCGCAGCTTTTCCAAGAAGATCATTCTGGGCACAAAGATCCGCTGGCGCGAAAGCTGCTGATCCGGCACAGCCTGTCTCTTGCGCATAAAAAAAGCAGGAGCAAACCGAAGCCTGCCCCTGCCTTGAAATCGAAATATATCAGCGCGACTTAGCTTTTTTCAGGCACAGCCGTAATCTCGGTAGCGCCACCATGTTCACCAGACCATTTCAGAGGCTCATTCAGGAAGCTCTCAACACTGTCCAGTGTCTTGGTGTCGAAATAATTCTGCTTCTTGGCGACCGCCAAAACGTCGTGCCATGTGGCCAGATAATGCAGATTGAGATCGATTTTCTTCATATTTTCCAGCGCTTCAGGGAAGATATCGTAATAGAAGAGAACGATCGTGTCATGCACCTCGGCCTCAGCTTTGCGCATGGCTTCCACGAAGTTGATCTTGCTGCCGCCATCCGTGGTCAGATCTTCCACCAGAAGAGCGCGCTTGCCTGCGATTGGAGCGCCTTCGATCTGTGCATCCCGACCATAGCCCTTTGGTTTCTTGCGCACATAGTTCATTGGCAGAGCCAGCTTATCCGCAATCCATGCGGCGAAAGGAATGCCAGCTGTTTCACCACCAACAACAGCATCAATCTTCTCAAAGCCGATATCACGCATGATCGTCGCGGCACAAAATTCCATCAGAGAATTGCGAATGCGCGGGTAGGAGATAAGCTTGCGGCAATCGATATAGGTGGCGCTCGCCAAACCGGACGCCAGCATGAAGGGCTCTTCGGGACGGAAGTGCACCGCATTGACCTCAAGCAGCATTTGTGCGGTCAACTCGGCCATTAGCGCGCGATCGGGGAAAGAAGAAGTAATCATCAGGGCATCCTTTGGAAGGTGCGAGCCGAACAAACGGCTCAAGCGTTAGCGGTTTCGTATCGCCAAAACAACGGGAAACCGGGATCAAAAACAACGACTTCATCACCATCAACGGTGATCTTGTCTTCCAGAACCAGCGGCGCATCGGTCTTGAACAGACGAATGCGCTCTTCGTTGGCCGGAAGACCGTAGAAGGCAGGGCCATTAAGAGACATGAAGGCTTCAAGCTTGTCTAGCGCGCCATCTTCCTCAAACACATGGGCCAGACAGTTGACCGTATTGGGGGCATTGAACACGCCGGCACAGCCGCAGGCACATTCCTTGGCAGACTTGGAATGCGGTGCCGAGTCCGTTCCAAGGAAGAAGCGGCCATCGCCGGATGAGGCAGCTGCGCGCAGGGCAAGACGATGCTTCTCGCGCTTGGCAACCGGCAGACAGTAATAATGCGGCTTGATGCCACCAACCAGAATGGCATTGCGGTTGATAATCAGATGATGAGTCGTGATGGTCGCAGCGGTTTTATCCCCCGCTCCCTTGACGAAATTCACCCCGTCTTCCGTGGTTACATGTTCCATCACAATGCGCAAAGAAGGGAAACGCTCACGTATCGGGGTCAACACGCGATCAATGAAAACAGCCTCACGATCGAAGATATCGATATCGGCGTCGGTCACTTCACCATGCACCAGAAGCGGCACATCAATCTCGGCCATCTTCTCAAGCACCGGATAAACGGCCTCGATGTTGCGCACACCGCTGTCCGAGTTGGTGGTTGCACCCGCGGGATATAGCTTCAATGCCTTGATGAGCCCTGATTTAACGCCCAATTCGACATCCGCCGGCTCGGTGCGCTCTGTCAGATACAAGGTCATCAGCGGCTCGAAGTGATGGCCTTCCGGAAGAGCCGTCTGAATACGCCCCAGATAAGCCTCAGCATCAGAGGTCTTTACAACAGGAGGCACCAGATTGGGCATAATGATGGCCCGGCCGAAATGCGCGCTGCTGTGCGGCAACACCGCCTTGAGCATTTCACCATCACGTAAATGCAAATGCCAGTCATCAGGACGGCGAACAATAAAATCGGTTTGATTGTCGGGTAGGCTCATGGGGCATCTCCTGAGAGCATCTCGCGGGGGGCATCGCCACGCAAATGCAAATTGCGCTATCTTTAACAGCATTTTGCCGGAAATGCCTAGCCCTTCGTTTGATCTGTGGAAGCCTGATCTGCTTTCCCCTGCCAATACCCACCCAGAATAGAAAAAGCCCGAACAGCAAGCTGCCCGGGCCAGGTCTAGTCCACTTTGCGTGGAGGTGCACTTCAGCTCTTGGCCAGATCTCCGGCAAAGGCGCCGACGCGCTTATAATCTTCATAGATTGCGTTATAGAGCTTATGCATTTCGGGATTCGGCTCGAAGCTTTTCTCGATCGGGCTCAGCATCGCATCCTTGGCTTTATAGATATCCTCATAGGCCCCGGCGGCGGTCGCAGCAAAAATGGCAGCCCCACGCGCACAGGCCTGATCGGACAAAGCCACATCCACCTTACGGTTCATCACATCGGCGCAAACCTGAGAGATAAAGTCAGACTTGCGGGCAATACCGCCAATGGCAACAATGCTGTTGACCTTGACACCCTGCTCTTCAAAGCGCTCCACGATTGCGCGCGAGCCATAAGCCGTTGCTTCAATCAGGGCACGATAGATAGACGGCGCCGTCGATCCTAGATGCAATCCGGCAATGATAGACTTCACTGTTTGGTCAGCATCAGGCGTACGACGTCCATTGAGCCAATCCAGGGCGCGTTCACCATAACCACCCGGCGGCAACTCGGCAGCTTCCTTTTCAAGCTCTGGCAACAGGGAACCAGCCTTGCCACGACCATTCCGGCCCCACTGCAGCAAACGTTCAAACCATGCGAACACATCGCCGAAAGAAGACTGACCGGCTTCAAAGCCAACCAGATCAGGCAGAACGCTACCTGGAACCTGACCGCAAATACCGCTAACCAACGTGTCGCTCACCTCTTCAGGCGGCGCAACAAGGATGTCGCAGGTGGAGGTGCCCATGGCACGAACCAGAGAATAAGGCTCGATACCGGCCCCAACGGCGCCCATATGACAATCGAAAGCACCAACAGCAATCGGGATCCCGGCCTTGAGGCCAAAGCGCCCCGCCCAGTCTGAAGACAGATTGCCAGCAACCTGATCACTGGTCTTGGTTTCCCCGAACAGCGGCGTGGTCAGATTGCCCAGCAGAGGATCAAGCGCCTGCAGCCATTCCCGGCTCGGCAAGCCGCCGAATTCAGGATGCCACAAAGCCTTGTGACCGGCGGCGCAACGAGACCGCACGATCTTTGACGCATCGGTCACACCTGCCAGCACAGCAGGGATCCAGTCGCACAGCTCAACCCAGTTGGCCGCTGCGCGGAAAACGGTCGGATTGCGACGACCGACATTCAGGATCTTGGCCCAGTACCATTCCGAGGAATAAATGCCGCCGACATATTTGGTATAATCAGGAAACTGGCCCGAATGGCACAGATCATTGATCTCCTGCGCTTCGGCAACAGAAGTGTGGTCTTTCCAGAGAATGCACATGGCATCCGGATCAGACGAGAAACCGTCCTTCAGCGCCAGCGCAGTGCCGTCGGCCGTGACTGGCATGGGAGACGACCCGGTGGTGTCTACGCCAATACCGATAATGTCTGGATGCGCTTCGAGCCCGGCGATCGCTTCGCGCACGGCTGAGCCCATCGCTTCGAGATAGTCTGACGGATGCTGGCGAAACTGCTGACGCGCCGCATCACAGAATTTCCCCTCGGCCCAGCGGGGATAGTTCGCAACTGCCGAGGAAAGCTCCTCCCCGTCTGCTACCCGGACAACAACGGCCCGCACACTATCCGATCCAAAGTCGAGACCGAGAGCACAGCTGTCATTGGTTGAACTCATTCGATATTCCTCCCTACCGTTGAAACGCCAACAGGTTTTCTTTTGCCGCTTCTATGGATAATTCTCCTCAAACTCATCCATAACACGGCTTTCAATTTCGATAGACTTAGTTTACAATATGGACGATCCTGATATTCCACAATGCAGCATCAGGCTAGAGACATGGACGATCATTCTTATTTCGACCCTGCCCAAGATCCGCAGGTACAGAGAATCTTTAACAAGCTTTCCTTTCGCAGTTCTCCCAAGAACTACGACAAGGAAGTGGCTGCTCTTTTTCCGGGTTTCGAGTTTGGAATCCGGCTTGTCGCCGGCATCACACCCATCGAAAAAGGCGGACCGCTCGACTTCCACATTGATCGTCCCAACGGCATGCATGGATGGATCATCAACCTGACCGTGGATGGACAGGGAAAGCTCTTCGATGGCAAGAACACAACGATTGTGAAGCCCGGAGACCTCGTTCTCTTTCCCCCTGACGCACAACATTTCTATGGCCGAGACCCGGATGCAGACAAATGGTGGCATCGCTGGATCTATTTCCAGCCTCGCGCTTTCTGGAAGCCATGGCTGCAATGGGACGAAGAGGTCAACGGTGTCTATATCATGCGCCATAGAGAGGAAAGCCGCTTCAGCGAATTGTTCCGCCTGTTTGTGGAAGTGGAAAAATGGGCAGGACTTTCCGACAGCCTTTCTGCTGACCTTGCATTCAACAGACTGGAACATATCCTGCTATTTTGCGCAAGAATGAACAGAGCGGAGAAGAAGTCCAACATCGAAATTGACGAGCGCGTTCTGGCCGCCTGCACGCTTATATCCAACAATCTGGACAAGCCCCTGACGGTCAACGAGATCGCCAGCCATGTCTGCCTGTCTCCGTCACGCCTCTCTCACCTGTTCCGCAAATATATCGGCACCGGCATCGTGCAATGGCGCGATGGTCAGCGCATTCAATATGCCATGCAGGTCCTGCGCGTTTCCAACGTTCCCATCAAAGCCCTCTCGCAGATGGTCGGCTATGAGGATCCGCTTTATTTCTCACGTGTTTTCCGTCGTCACACCAACATGAGCCCGCGCACATTCCGAGAGCGCAGCCTTTCCATGATTGTCCGCTCCGAAGGAGAGCAGATCGATAACGCTTTGGACAAGGCAACCGCTGTTTTCGCCGCCGAAGTGCCACTACCCAAACATAGCAGCTAACGTTCGCGAGCCAAAGCAAGCCGCCCTCTTATTCCAGACAACAAAGGGCGATAGAAATTGAGAAACGAAAAGCCCGACCAATCACTTGGCCGGGCTTTTCTGATTGCATTGAGCCTTCAGCGATTATACGCGAATGCCCTTGGCCAGATGCCAATAGATTTCATTATTGCGCAGCGTCTGCTTGAAATCGGAGATTTTGGTATCGTCGTCAATCAAGGCCAGTTCGATTCCGGCGATGGTCGCAAAGTCTTCCAACATTTCCGCTGTCACATCATAGCTGTAAGCGGTGTGATGGGCACCACCGGCCAAAATCCAGGCCTCACAGGCGGTTTTGAAGTCTGGCTTACATTGCCACACTGCGCGTGCCACAGGAAGCTTTGGCAGGTCCGGATGCTCAACAGAGGTCACCTCGTTGGCAATCAGGCGGAATCGGTTACCCATGTCAATGAGGCAGGCATTGATTGCGCCGCCCTTAACAGAGTCAAAGACCATACGCACAGGGTCTGGCTTGCCACCAATACCCAGTTCATGGATCTCGAGGCGCGGCTTGCTTTCTGCGATGGTCGGGCAGACCTCAAGCATATGCGCCCCAAGAACCAGTTCTTCACCCGGCTTGGAAACATCATAGGTGTAATCTTCCATAAAGGAGCAAGCACCGCTCTTGCCATGCCCCATGACCTTCATGGCACGCACCAGCGCAGGCGTCTTCCAGTCGCCTTCACCTGCAAAGCCGAAGCCCTGCTCCATCATGCGCTGAGGCGCAAGACCGGGCAGCTGATTGAGGCCATGCAAATCTTCAAATGTATGGGTAAAGCCCTTGTAATTCCCCTCTTTCAGGAAGTAGGAAATGGCCAGTTCCTGCCGCGCTGCATCAAGCAGGGAAGACCGCTTGGCACCACCAGCCTGAAGCTCGGGAACCAGCTCATAGGTCTTGTCATATTCGGCAACAAGCGCTTCCACATCGGCATCGGAGAAGTCAGCCATTTTGGCGACCAGATCACCAACCGGCCAGTAATCCACCTTGAAGCCGAAGGCCATTTCGGCAGACACCTTGTCGCCATCGGTCACGGCAACATTGCGCATATTGTCGCCAAAGCGGCAAACGCCAGAGCCCTGCCAATCGTCCCAGGCGCGCGCAGCGCGCATCCAGCTGTCAATCCGATCCTGAACCGCAGGATCGCTCCAGTGACCAACAACCACCTTGCGGCCAATGCGCATGCGCGTATGCAGGAAGCCCGCTTCCCGGTCTCCATGGGCAGACTGATGCAGGTTCATATAGTCCATATCAATGGAATCCCAAGGCAACGCTGCATTGAGCTGCGTATGCAGATGCAGCATCGGCTTAGTCAGCGCGTTAAGGCCGCGTATCCACATTTTGGAAGGCGAAAAAGTATGCATCCACAAGATGATACCGCCACATTCAGGGTCAGCCGACGCCCGACGGCAAACATCCGCAATTTCCTCCCCGGTCGTCGCCACTGTCGCAAATTCGAGCGGCAACACCAGACGCCCGTCTTTGGACAGCCCCTCAACAACCTTACGGGCACCATCAGCCACCTCGGCCAATGTTTCCGGACCATAAAGGTGCTGCGAGCCGCACACAAACCAGAATTTCAAAGGTTTCAAACCAAACATTTCCATGCCCTTTCAATTTTCGACCGGCGTTAGTTGCGCGATGGTCTGGATATGTTTGCGCGAAGGATGCAAAGCCTAAATCCCTCCCCTTTGCGCAAAAAAGCGGTTCCGAGATGCTTAGGCATTTCCCCCCTCGGAACCGCAAGACGGTACCTATTTCTGCCCATACCAGGCATTTTTTCCATGTTTGCGCTCATAGTGATAATCGAGCACATACTGCTCCAATGGCGGTATGGGATTGGTAATCGTTGCGGTGATAGTTGCCATGTGGGCAACCTCTTCGAGCACAACTGCATTGTGCACGGCGTCATCAGCATCCTTGCCCCAGGCAAAAGGCCCATGGCCGGCCACTAGAACCATCGGAACAGCTGCGGGATCAAGCCCTTCAAAGCGTTCAACAATGGCCTCGCCGGTCGTCGTTTCATAATCTCGATTGACCTGTTCTTCAGTGAGAGGCTTGGTGCAGGGCACCGGACCGGCGCAATAATCCGCTTGCGTGGTACCGAGGCACGGGATCTCCCGACGCGCCTGAGCCCAGGCGACAGCATGGCGGGAATGGGTATGCACCACACCACCAATCTGCGGAAAGGCCTTGTAAAGCGTGGTATGGGTTTTCGTGTCAGAAGACGGCTTCTTGCTGCCCCAGACAACATTATTGTCGAGGTCAACAACCACCATATCGTCAGCAGTCATCGTTTCGTAAGGGACGCCCGACGGCTTGATGACAACCAGCCCCTTCTCACGATCGATCGCACTGACATTACCCCATGTGTAGATCACGACACCGCGGTCATTCAGTTCGATATTCGCGCGAAAAACCTCTTCCCTCAGTTCTTTCAGCATTTGAATGTCCTCCTCAAACCGCCCTATTCGTCACGTGGCTTCATGCGAGCCAGGGCTTATTTTCGAAATGTTACAGCAACCGGAGCACCATTCTGGCCATTCATCTGACCACACCCCTCGACCAGTCCACCTTGAAAATATGGACAGATCCCCGCCAGGCGGTTAGAGGCTATAAGGTTATACTTATGGATTATCTTGCTATCCGCACCAATGAGGCGATTGCTATAAAACAAGCATTTTTCGACTGCACGCCGGATATGGCAAAAATGCTTGCGAAAAGGGCCGAACCAGAAATGTCCTATAGATGATCCGATCAGCGATCCCGAATGTCCCGACATTCTGGAAAAGAGGTGGGCTGCAGGCCAGCCCACCCATTGGTTCACTTGAAGACTTAGCCAGCCTTCTTCTTGTTGTAGACGTCGAAGATAACGGCCGCGAGAAGAACAACACCCTTAATGACCTGCTGCCAATCGATACCGATGGACAGAATGGACATGCCGTTGTTCATCACCCCCATCAGGAAGGCACCGATGATTGCGCCGGTAACCGTACCAACACCACCCGTCGTGGATGCTCCACCAATAAAGACAGCCGCGATAACGTCAAGCTCGTAGCCGTAACCGGCTTTCGGGGTTGCCGTGTTGAGGCGGGCGGCAAACACCATGCCAGCGAAGGCAGCCAGAAGCCCCATATTGGCAAAGGTCAGGAAGGTCAACCGTTCAGTATTCACACCGGAGAGCTTGGCAGCTTTCACGTTACCACCCAGAGCATAGATCCGACGACCAACCGTAGAGGATGAGGTCAGGAAGCCATAAGCAGCAACCAGCACAGCGATAACGATCAGAACGTTTGGATAGCCTCTGTAGCCAGCCATGACGTAGGAGAGATAGTTGATGGCGAAGACGATAAGAAGATTCTTCAGCACAAAGAAGGCAAATGGCTCTTCCAGATTACCGAACTTGGCACGCTCCTTACGATCTTTCCAAGCAGAATAAATCAGGAAGACACTCAGGACGATCCCGAGAACAACCGTCAGCATGTGCGGACGACCAACACCGAACAGGTCAGGAATGAAACCCGAGCTCAGTTTCTGAAAGCCGGTCGGGAACGGGCCGATGGACTGACCATTGAGCAGCGCCAGCGTAAGACCGCGGAAACTGAGCATACCAGCCAGCGTCACGATGAAGGCTGGGATCTTGTAATAAGCCACCCAGAAGCCCTGCAGAGCCCCAATCGCGGTACCGACAATCAGGCACACGATGATCGTGACCACATAGTTGATCTCGTAATTGACGATCATCACGGCAGCGAGAGCGCCGATAAAGCCCATGACCGATCCGACCGAGAGGTCAATATGACCAGCAACAATAATGAGCAGCATACCAATCGCCATGATGACGATGTAGCTGTTCTGGAGAATGAGGTTGGTCAGGTTGAGCGGCTTCATGAGAATACCGTTGGTAACAACCTGGAAGAAGATCATAACAGCGATCAGGGCAATCAAAAGGCCGTATTCGCGTACGTTTGACTTCAGATAACTGGCGACGCTGACAGTTTCACCTGCGTCAGAGTTTGCCGGAGACGGGTTTTCCACCTGTGACATTGTTTCAGCCTTTGTCCTTGATGATCATCCGCATGATTTTTTCTTGCGAAGCTTCCTTCGTAGGCATTTCGCCAACCATTCTGCCCTCGTTCATGACGTAGATCCTGTCTGTCATGCCCAGCAGTTCTGGCAATTCCGAAGAAATGAAAATGATACCCTTGCCCTCTTGAGCGAGCTGGTTGATGATCGCGTAAATTTCGTATTTGGCATTCACGTCGATACCGCGCGTGGGCTCATCCAGAATGAGCACATCCGGGTTCGCAAACAGCCATTTACTCAAAACGACCTTCTGCTGGTTCCCACCAGACAAGTTGACCACCTGCTGCATCAAACTGGAGCATTTGGTGTTCAGCTTCTTCTTATATTCAAGACCAACACGGGTTTCCGCATTGTCATCGATGACGATGCCCTTGGAAACACCTTCCAGATTGGAGAGCGTTGTGTTGATTTTGATGCTGTTCTCAAGAACCAGACCATATTCCTTGCGGTCCTCGGTCACATAAGCCAAACCATTTGCAACAGCCTTGTTGATCGTACTGACGTCGATCGGTTCGCCACGCAATTCAACTTGTCCTGAAATTTTCTGGCCATAGGCACGACCAAAAAGACTCATCGCAAGTTCTGTTCGACCTGCACCCATCAAGCCGGAAATCCCGACGATCTCGCCTGCACGAACATTGAAATTGACATCGCGGATCAAGTGACGGTCAGCATGCACCTGGTGGTAGACATTCCAGCCCTTCACCTCGAGCAGCATGTTGCCGATTTCAGGAGTCCGCTGGGGGAAGCGGTTGGTCAGTTCACGCCCGACCATGTCCTTGATAATTTTATTTTCCATTTCCTCGGTTTTGTCACAGTCCAGCGTACTGACGGTCTGACCGTCGCGCAACACTGTGATCTTGTCCGCAACCTTCACAACCTCATTGAGCTTGTGCGAGATCAGGATTGAGGAAATGCCTTTGCTTTTGAATTCGAGCAGAAGCTGCAGCAGCGCTTCACTATCCCGCTCGTTCAGAGAAGACGTTGGCTCGTCGAGAATAAGTAGCTTCACTTCCTTGGAGAGAGCCTTGGCAATCTCAACCAACTGCTGCTGACCCGTCCCCAGGTTCGTAACCAGCGTGCCTGTTGGTTTGTCCAGCCCGACAATCTTGAGCAGCATCTCTGCTTCAGAGTGCGCTACAGGCCAATTGATGACCCCTTTGGTAGCCCGCTCGTTGCCCAGGAAGATATTCTCGGCGATTGACAGAAGAGGAACCAGAGCCAGTTCCTGGTGAATGATGATGATGCCCTTTTCTTCACTGTCGGAGATGGTGGCGAATTTCTGGGTTTCTCCGTTATAGACGATATCCCCTTCATATGTGCCATAGGGATAAACGCCAGAGAGAACCTTCATCAGGGTTGACTTGCCTGCGCCATTCTCACCGACCAAGGCATGAATTTCACCTTCGCCGACCGTCAGGTTCACATCACTCAAGGCCTTTACACCCGGAAAGGTCTTGGTGATTCCTCGCATTTCTAAGATGGTGTTCATGTCAGCCTCAAGCAAACAGTCTCTTTATTGTTCTTGAAGAACGGATGGAGGGGGTGAGACTTTCCACCTCCCTCCCCCGGGAGGACCCTTACTTGATCTGATCCATGGTGTAGTAACCGCTGTCGATCACGATTTTTTCCCAGTTGGAAGCATCGACAGGAACTGGTTTCAGAAGGTAGGAAGGAACCACTTTGACGCCGTTATCATAGGTTTCGGTGTCATTGATTTCTGGTTCGCCACCTTCGAGCAGAGCATTCACCATGCCGACAGTCACGCGAGCCAGCTCACGGGTGTCTTTAAAGATGGTGGAATACTGTTCGCCAGCCAAAATGGATTTGATTGACTGAACTTCTGCGTCCTGACCGGATACGATTGGCATTTTCATGTCGCCAGAACCGTAACCAACGCCCTTGAGCGAGGACAGGATACCAATGGACAGACCATCATACGGAGCCAATACGCCGTGTACGGTTTTGTCAGTGTAGAAGGCGGAAAGCAGGTTATCCATGCGAGCCTGCGCAACAGCACCGTCCCAACGCAGGGTACCAACCTTGTCCATGCCGAACTGTTCGGAAGGAACAGCAATGCTGCCATCGTCGATCAGTGGCTGCAGCACAGACATTGCGCCGTCATAGAAGAAGTAAGCGTTGTTGTCGTCCGGAGACCCACCAAAGAGCTCTACATTCCAAGGTTTTGCATCCGGGAAGCGTTCTTTAAGACCTTTCACCAAGCTGGAAGCCTGCTGTACGCCAACCTGGAAGTTATCGAAGGTTGCGTAATAGTCAACGTTGCCAGAGTCACGGATCAGGCGATCATAAGCGATCACTTTGATGCCGGAGTCTGCTGCCAACTCAAGAGCGCCGGACAGGGTCGTACCATCGATAGAAGCGATAACGAGAACGTTGACGCCCTTCAGGATCATGGTTTCGATCTGACGCAGCTGGTTAGCGATGTCGTCTTCTGCATATTGCAGGTCAGTCTCATAGCCAGCATCTTCAAATTGCTGTTTCATGCTGTTGCCGTCAGTAATCCAGCGTGCGGATGACTGAGTAGGCATTGCGATACCAACATATCCCTTATCTGCAGCTACAGATGGGGAAGAGGCGAATGAAGCGCCCAGAGCCAACGCCATGGCCCCCATCGTCACTGTGTTGAAGAGTTTTCCAAGTCCAAGCATGTTGTCCTCCCTTGCTTGAAAACACGTAAGGTGCAAATCCGCGCCACACGGAGCGAGGCGCAAATCGAGCGGATCGAGGGAAGCAAAGCGTATACGGATAGTACTGGGAAAAGCAGCCTAGAGTTGCTTAAGCAAATTTCGGGCATAAAAACCCGCATCCAGCACAAGCGCGCCAGATCACCTCCCAATTCAGGCACCATTCCGGCAACCTAAAATCCTTCAATCCTCCGAGACCTATATTTCAATGAAAAGCCAACTTTGGAAAGGAGGCATTTGGTCAAAAACATGGATGATTTAGCTTTTTTGATCGATTACCAGCCCGCAGCATCATTTTACAATGTTACAGGTCTCACCTCATCACAAAGTCAAGCAGCCAATAGTATGATGGTAGAGAGCATGTTTAAGAGGGCGCAATGCAAAGATAATCGCAAATTCTGCGATAAATCGCGGATTTGAGAAAATAATTCAAATATAAGAACAGGATCCAAGCGCCCAATAGATACTATAAGCATCGTCATGATTTTACATAAAGGCGACAATACCAACGTCAGACGCCCTTATGACCAATACAATCACAACAGAACATCATAATACTCGCAGCAAAAATATCGCTTTTCGCACCAACAAGACATGCAATATGCCGCTTAGCGACAAGAAAGCCTGCCTGATATATGCACAAAAAGGGCGCACATAGCAGACATGCACAATAGATAGCCCTGACAAACAGGCTCAGAGAATATATTTTTTTCGTAACATGAATTAAATATCAAGACAAGTTGCAGCCCCGACGATGTTACAAAATGCAACAAAAAAAGCCACTCGGAATAATTGTATCCGAGTGGCTAAAATAGAAAGAGCTTAAATTTAAAAGGCTTTTAGGCCTGACCAAGCTTGCTCGCCGCTTTAGCGCGTTCAGCAATGGCATCCCAGTTCTTGGCATTCACATCGGCCAGAGGGGCAATCCAGGTGCCACCCACAGCGAAGCAGTTCTTCTGGGAGAGATATTCTTCAGCATTCTCAGGCTTCACACCTCCGGTCGGGCAGAAGCTGATATCGCCAACCGGGCCGGAAACTGCCTTGAGCATGCCAACGCCACCAACGATGCTGGCCGGGAACATTTTCAGTTCCTGAAAGCCTGCTTCGCGCAGGGTCATCATTTCGCTCACGGTGCCAGACCCTGGCAGGAATGGCCAGTCAGTTGCCTTGAGAGCGTTGAGCAGGGTTTCTGACGTGCCCGGAGACACACCGAAATGTGCGCCGGCATCGATGGAAGCCTTGAGCTGCTCTTCAGACAGGATGGAGCCAACACCAACGATGCAATCCTTCACTTCGTTGACGATTGCCTTGATGGCATCAAGAGCTGCCGGCGTGCGCAGGGTCACTTCAACGGCAGGCAGGCCATTGTCGACAAGGCAGCGAGCCAGAGGAACAGCATCCTCGACATTCTCGATGACAACAACAGGGATGACTTTGGCACCTTTACAGATGCTGGAAACCAGATCACGCATGATCGATCCTTTACTTAACGCGGGTCCAAACTGATTTATCGATGATGGCGCCCGGGTGCATGATGACCTGCCCCGCAACACCGTGAGCCGTTTTTGCGGCTTCTTCTTGCGATCCCCCCAGAGCACGCTGGCCCAGATACCCCGCAGCAAAGGAATCCCCTGCGCCCGTTGTATCCTTCGGCTTCAGCTTAGCAGCTGGCGGAACATTCTTAACCTCTTCACCGGTGAACAGAAGGCAGCTTGAAGCGCCTTCCTTGACCACCACTTCACCAGCGCCGTAGTCCTTCCACTGCTTGGCAATATCCAGACCGTCAGCCTCGCCCCAAAGCGCCACATGATCGTCCGCAGTTACCAGAGCAAAATCGCTCACCGAGGCAGCGCGCTCGAAAGCGGCGCAGCAAACAGCCGAATCCGGCCACAATTTTGGGCGATAGTTGGGGTCGAAGCCCACTTTGACCTTGTCCTTGACCTTGCTGATCGCATCGAACAGAGCTGCCCGCTGCGCTTCATCAAGAATAGCCAGAGTGATGCCAGAGAAATAGATGACATCAAACTGTTCCAGCAGTGCCGCAATCTTGTCGACAGACCAACCGGCAAACATCTTCTTGGCAGCAGCGTCATTGCGCCAATAGGTAAAAAAGCGTTCGCCCGTATCATCATTCTCGATCATGTAGAGACCGGGATTCTTGTCTTCCACCACGGAGACCGAATCCGTCAGGATGCTCTCTGCTTCCAGCGCCTTGCGGATGCCTTCGCTCATTGGATCGACACCAAGCCCGGTAATATAGGAAACCTCGATCTCGGGTGCGAATTGCCGGGTCAGGTAGGCGGCGGTATTGAAGGTGTCACCAGCAAAACCCTGTTTGAACAGACCATCACCGGCGGGAGCCAATTCAATCATACATTCGCCGATACAGGCGATTCTGACAGCTTTCGTCATATACAAGCGCCGGAGGAACTCCGGGCCTCCTCGAGCGTGTCCTTCGCCTCTCATCAAGCAGGCGGGCACGCCTTGTTTCAGTGATTATACCATCTTGTGCAACGCAAGCATCCCACAAAATGCCCAAGCCAAACAAGGCCGCGCTGAACGCGCGGCCTCCAAGACCAAGTCCAGTTCTTGCAAAAGAAGAACTAGACTAAAGTTTACTCAATCGCGACTCTTTTCTTCAGAAAAGTCGATAACTTTTCATCAAAAAAGCCCTAGCGCGCTAGCCAGCCGCCATCAACTGCAATGGTATAGCCATTGATATAGGAAGAAGCAGGCGACGACAGGAACACGACCGGACCGGCCAGATCGGATGGCAGGCCCCAGCGGCCAGCAGGGATACGATCAAGAATTTCCTTGCTGCGAGCAGCATCTTCGCGCAGAGCCTGCGTGTTGTTGGTGGCCATGTAGCCCGGAGCGATGGCATTCACATTGATGTCGTGCTTTGCCCATTCGTTGGCCAGCAGACGGGTGACGCCCATGACACCGGACTTGGATGCCGTATAGGAAGGCACGCGGATACCACCCTGGAAGGACAGCATGGAAGCGACATTGACGATGTTGCCGCCTTCACCCTGAGCCACAAACTGCTTGGCAACAGCCTGCGACAGGAAGAATACTGATTTGATGTTGATATTCATCACATCATCCCAGTCCTTCTCGGTGAACTCGATGGCGTCTTCACGACGAATGATGCCTGCATTATTGACCAGAATGTCGATACGACCATATTCGGCAACCGTTTTGGCAACAATATCAGGGATATCATCCATTTTCATGAGGTTGGCGCGGATATCGAGGAATTTGCGACCAAGACCTTTGATCATGTCCTTGGTATCGGATGGCTCAACGATATTGACACCAGCAATGTCGCAGCCCGCTTTGGCAAGACCAACAGCCATACCCTGACCCAGGCCGGTATCACAGCCGGTTACAATGGCAATTTTACCAGAGAGATCAAATTGTTCTTTCATCATATTGACTCCATTTACTATTCGTTATGCGTCAATCCACTGCACCAGACGATCCAGAGTAAATGGCTCGTTGGTCAGGAATGCATAAGCTTCTGAGACGGCAGCGACGAGGGTGTCACTTGCCAGAGATTTCCCCCAGATACTTTCTTCGCCGAGGTAAGCCTTGACCATTGCCTCAACACCTTGCGCCTCTTTCAGCGCACCGATTTCAGCCATCTTGGCGATCACGTCTTCTGCATCGCGTGGTGGCAATTCGGCACTGCCTTCAAAGGCACCGGTATAGAAAGCAAGCCAGGCTGCCAGCGACAGGCTCATGCAACGCGGCGCCTTGCCGGTTGCTGCCATGGCGCTTTCAAAGCGTGGCAAGTTGCGGGTATGGAACTTGGCCAGACCATTCAGCGAGATATCGTACCAGCGATGCACGATGAACGGGTTGGCAAAACGACGCAGGACCTCGGCACTGAACTCGTTCAGTTCTTCGCGCGGCAGCGACAGATATGGGATGATTTCCTGCTCAA
>NZ_FOVR01000024.1:0-14608 GCF_900115225.1 Cohaesibacter marisflavi
CAACGGCCAGGACAGTCCGGCCTCTTTCGCGCGATACAGATACTCCCGCAATGTCGTGCCACCTATCGACAGACTAGCAGCGGCCTGACGGGTTGACATACCCTCACAAGACAGGCGGAGAGCTTCTCTAATTTTTCGCATTGGCAATCTCTTCATTGGGCAACCTTCCAGTCCATAAAAACGGAAAGGTAGCCTGCTGCTGATTGCCTCGCAGCATTACATCAGGGGGTGCGCGGATGCCCCGGAATCACTGCGCGGATCCGATCGGAATCGGTGCGCGGATAAAATTGGAATCCATGCGCGGATGTGCCCGGAATGCGCAGAACCCACCCTCGCAGGAATTCCGTTTTTCCAGAAGGCCTTAGAGCTTCAGCGTAAATATGCTGCAGGCAAACAGATTTCAAACTCAATCCAGACCAATGGGCTGCTGATCGACGATGAATGGGCGCGTTTTCTTGCCGCAAACCACTTTTTGGTCGGATTGTCATTGGATGGCCCTGCCCCACTCCATGACGCCCACCGAGTTACAAACAATGGCAAAGGCGTGCAGCATCTCGTCGTGCGGGCTCTTGAACATCTCAAAGCGCATAAGGTCGACACCAACATTCTTTGCGTCGTCAACGAGACAACAGCCCAACATCCGGAAGAAATCTATACCTATTTCACGCGAGATCTCAGCATAAGCTTCATTCAGTTCATTCCGGCGGTTGAACAGCGAAGCCAGTCCAATCCATCAGGTGAATTATCACATCCGCAGAGCGAAGAGCTTACCGCAGAAGTGACACAGTGGTCTGTCTCCGGCCAAGCCTATGGCGCGTTCATTAAAGGGGTGTTTGATATCTGGGTTCGCTCTGATGTGGGCAAAGTGTTCGTCCAACTGTTCGATAACAGCCTTGCTGCATGGCTTGGACAAACTCCGGCCATTTGCGTTATGCAGCCGACTTGCGGGCAGAGTCTGGTAATCGAAATGAATGGAGATATCTATTCCTGTGATCACTATGTCTATCCCGCGCACCGGCTCGGCAATGTCATAAGCCACGATCTTGCTGCGATGATTGACAGCAAAGCACAACGGTCTTTTGCCACAGCAAAGGCCAACTTGCCTAACGCCTGTGCGACCTGTGAATGGCGTTTTATCTGTCAAGGAGGATGTCCCAAGCACCGCATTCATCGGCAAGGCTCTCAATGGCACAACCATCTGTGTGACGGCTACAAAGCCATGTTCAGCCATATGGCACCCTACATGGCCTATATGGCAAAGCAGGTTCAAGCCCATCGCCCACCAAGTGGTGTTATGAGCGTTGCCAAAATGATCGCGCAAGAGAACCGATTACCCAAGAAATAGAGCGCATGGTGACGCAGTTGTAAAACGCCTTACCGTTTAACACGGCCAGCGTTTGAATGAGGTGAAAGGCACGTAATTTTAGACAACGAAGAGGAGCTTATTCCAGACGCATGAGCGCTTACCAAAGGGAATGCCTCCGCATCGCTTTAACCAGCAGAACAATTAGGAGGAAACCATGTCTGCATCCAACAAACTTTCCCGCAGGAGCCTGCTAATGGCTTCCGCAGCTGCAGCAGGCACAGCCATGTTGCCCAAGTTTGCGTTGAGCAAATCCATGCCAACACGGCCCAACATAATCTGGGTCGTCTGCCACGATATTCATGCAAAACTTCTCGGCACATATGGCAATGACCTAGCCAATACGCCCGTTATCGACCAATTGGCTGAGGATGGTGTTCGGTTTGATAGTGCCTTCTCTGTTGCGCCGGTTTGCTCTCCCTCCCGCTTTGCATTGGTGACGGGCATGTATCCAGATAGCTGTGGCCCTGCGGATCAAATGCGAGGCATTGCGCACGTACCAGATACGTTTAAATCCCTGCCGGTTGTGATGCGTGAAGCAGGATATTACTGTACGAACAATGTTTTCACAGACTATAATTGCGATCTGGATCCTGACAAGATCTGGGATGAATGCTCGATTACAGCACATTGGCGCAACCGCCCTGCAGGCAAACCATTCTTCTGTGTCTATAACTATCTAATTACGCACGAATCTCGGGTCATTCACTTCGCTGGCGATTTGAAAACAAATCCTGCAACGGTCAGTGTTCCGCCATATCTGCCAGATATCCCAGAAATCAGAAACACCATTGCGCAAAATATTGAGTTGGTGAACAGACAAGACGAAGCCCTTAAGATTTTGCTTGATCAGTTGGAAGAAGATGGTTTGGCAGAAAACACCGTCGTCATGTTCATGGCCGATCATGGCGGGGTTACACCGCGTAGTAAACGCTATTGCTATGATGAGGGGCTGCATGTTCCATTCATCATGCGTATTCCTGACGCCCTGTCTTATCTCAAAGGCAAACTGGAAACAGGCAAAGCGAGCCAGCGGGTTGTCAGCAGTGTCGACATGGCTCCGACAACCTTGTCCATTGCCGGCCTCACAATCCCTGACCATATGGCTGGTAAAGCGATTGTTGGAGACGCCGCCTCCGACCGCTCCATCGCCTTTTCCATGCGCAACCGAATGGACGAACGCTATGACATGGTCCGCACAGCTCGTGATGAGCAGTTCCGCTATATACGGAATTATTCCCCGCATCGCATTTATGGCCTTCACAATGCCTATGAGTGGCAAATGATTGGCTATCAGGCATGGGAGCGTCAGCATCTGAATGGAACGCTGACCGATGCTCAGGACCGTTTCTGGCAGTCCAAACAGGCTGAAAAATTCTATGACCTCAAAAATGACCCGCATCAGTTGGTCAATCTGGCTAAAGATCCCGTTTACAAAGACCGCATGGTCTCGTTAAGCAAGGCGCTTGATGAGCATATGATGGAAGTAATGGACAATGGCCTTATCCCGGAGGGCACAGAAGCCGAAGGCTATTGGCCAAGCCGAAAGAAAGGCGCCTACCCGATTAACGATGTCATGAAGGTTGCAGGCAAAGGCATCGAGCAAAATCCGGAGAATGTGCCCGAACTCATGAAGGCCCTCAAGAGTGACAATGAGATTGTTCGCTTCTGGGCTGCGCAAGGTATCCTGATGCTTGGCTTTGTTCCTTCAGATGTGAAAGTTGCGGTGAAGGAGCAAATGAAATCAGACAAATGCGCGCATGTTCGTTGTGTTCTAGCAGAAGCGATTGGTGGTACATCTGATGCGCCTGAGGCGGTCAAGATTCTGACCGATATTCTCTTGGACGAACCATCCAAATGGGTAAAACTCTTAGCTCTTGAAAGCCTGACTTATATTCCAGTGCAGTATGCAAAGGGTGCAAGGAATGCTGTCGAAACAATCCCTGCGGTGAAAGATGGTTATCTAACCGAAGCGTATAACTATCTGACACTTAAGCTGGATGGTGTCTATCAACCGCACATTCCCACCTACTTTGCCGGGAAACCGAAATTGGGCAAACCACTCGGAAACCCTCGTATCTAATTGATAAGCGGAGAGCTTCCTAGAAAAACTCGGTTTGTCTGAACAGTCTGGATCAGCTTTACAAGCTGGATCCAGACTGTTTTCATACTGCTGCTTTTCGCCGTTTTATTTGGCTGAAACCAATTTTATCTGATGTCGTTCAGAAAAGAGAAAGTGAGGGTTTGTGGAGTTTTCGTGTTGCCCTGTAGGAATGTAGGAAACTGCGAGACATCCTTGTTATTCTGTTTGAATATGGGCCTGTCGCAAAGTTTTAAGCAGGTCCTATTTATCCTGTGATCGGCGTCATTTTCATGCTTTGTTAACTTTTTGAAGTCCGAAGAGGAGGGCAATGAGGTCATTCTGTTGGCGAACGGTCCACTTGCCTGCGAAGTCAAAACCTTTCTTGAGCCACAGCATTGCCTCGAAACCTGCGATGGTTCGTCTCGCTGTGTGGAAGGATTGGAAACCACCAACCTTTGGCATATTCTTCTTTACCCTGAAATGATCGCTTTCTATGCGTTGCTGCAAATGCTTGGTGACATAATGGACAGGGTCCGGCCTCAGGTGGCCTTTGTCGACCGACTGTTTGATCATTGACGGGAATGTATTGGCACCGTCAGTGCCGCTCCTGCCCGGCGACATGAGCGGCTCTTCCTTGAGCATCTTGTTGAAGAAACGTTTTGCTGCCTCAATATCGCGGTTGGCTGTAAGCAAGAAATCCACGGGATTGCCGTGCTTATCTATGGCCCGGTACAGATATTTCCTCTTCCCCCGCACCTTGATATAGGTTTCTTCTACCCGGATTGATCCACAATGGGGTTTGCGAAATCGGCGTAACCGTTTCTCGATCTGGGGCGCGTAGGTCAGGACCCATCGGTTGATTGTGCTATGGTCAACTTCAAAGCCTCGCTCAAGGAACATTTCTTCCAGATCCCGATAGCTCAACGGGTAACGCAGATACCAGGATACCGCCTGAATGATCAGCTATGCCTCAAATTGTCTGCCTTTGAAATCATCTTTCGATTTCCGCTTTAGCTTTTCGGCAATAGCATTAAGAATACGGTGCTCCTTCAACAAATCGGAGCATTTGCTCACTCTTGTATATCAAAACAAATGTCCCCGCCCAGGCAGCCCGAGCGGGGACACTTTTATTCATGCAAAAAGCATAGGAGTTTACATCAAGCCCAACAACCTCGGCAGGCCTGTTGTCAAAATCGGGAAATAGGTGATCAGCAACAAAGCAACGATCAAGACTATGAAGAATGGCATGAGTGGTTTTGCAACTTTTTCAATCGTGACACCACCAATAGCGCAGCCAACGAACAGAACACTGCCGACAGGAGGCGTCATGGAACCAATGCCAAGGTTGAAAATCAACATGAGGCCGAAATGAACCGGGTCCATACCCAACTCTTGCGCGATGGGCAAGAAAATTGGGGTAAAGATCAGCACTGCGGGTGTCAGGTCCATAAAGAAGCCGATGATCAGCAGGCAGAAGTTCATGATCAGGAAGATCACGATGGGGCTGTCAAACATCAACAATGCGTCAGCAATCACATCAGGGATGGAGGTAATTGTCATCACGTAAGACATGATGCCTGATGCTGCGATCAGGAACAGGATCGAAGCGCTCATTTCCATCGAGGAGCGCAAAACTTCCAGATATTCCTTTGGCGAAGCCATACGATAGATCAGAGATAGCAGGAAAGAATAAAGAACAGCGACTGCGGCTCCTTCTGTTGCTGTGAAGATGCCGGCAACAATACCCCCGATCACCACGATCACCATGAGAAGGGATGGCAAGGCGTCCAGAATAATAAAGAATGCCTGCTTGCAGGGTACCTTCGCTGCAATGGGATAGCCCCGCTTGTAGGCAATGATCGATGCAACGATCATAATGGACAGCCCCATCAGGATGCCGGGCACATATCCGCCAAGAAACAGCGCGGAAATGGATGTACCGCCAGAAACCAGTGAATAGAGAATGAGCGGACCGCTGGGTGGGATCAGGATACCCGACGGTGCTGACGCAATATTGACGGCAGCAGAAAACTCAGGATCATAGCCTTCCTTTTTTTGCAAAGGCGCCATCGTTCCGCCGACGGCTGCCGCAGCGGCAATCGCCGAGCCGGAGATAGAGCCAAAGAGCATATTCGCAATCACGTTGGTATGAGCAAGCGCACCGGGCAAACGACCACCGAATAGCTTGGCCAAGTTGACAAGGCGCATTGCGATGCCGCCCTTGTTCATGATGTTGCCCGCCAAAATGAAGAAGGGAATAGCCAGCAGAGTGAAGCTGTCTATACCAGCAAACATCTTTTGTGTGGCGATGAAAAAGGCTGTGTCAAATGGCAGGAAGAACAGGCCGGTTAAAATGGATGAGACGGCGATCGCCACAGAGATGGCCACCCCTTGTGCCAGCATCCAGAAGAATAGAACGAACAACGAAACTGCTGCAAAGAGCGACTCGTCGAAATAGTTGAAAATGAAATCCATAGCTTTGCGCTCTTCTTATGAAGTCTTTTGGGGAGCTTGGGGCTTATCACCGTGACGAATGAATTCGATGGTGTTCAGACTCTGCAGAATAAAGATCAGAACTGCGGTTATTGGCAGGATCAGATAGACATAGCCCATAGGGATCCGCAGGATCGGTGAGAATTGCTGCATGGTGGATTCAACGGCCCGAATGCCACCAAGGAAGAGAATGAAGAATGCAAAGCATAGCACGATGACATCATTGATAATGAAGAACAGGCGCCGTTTTGCGGGGGGAAGCGCCTCCAGGACAAAAACCAATGACAAGTGTTTGCGGCGACCGAAGCAATAGGCTGAGCCGAGCAAAGCCATCCAGATCATTGTGAAGCGGAGCATTTCTTCAGTGAATAGCGCCGGAGTTTGAAGAACATAGCGTGTGAAAACCTGCCAAAGCATCAGGCAGACCATCACAGCCAGCATGAAGGATGTCAGCGCCGCAAGGGCTCTCTCCAAGCTGGTTTTGAGCTTTGTAAGCACCCTTATTCCTCCTGTTATTATGGGTATCGTCGATCATTTTTGCGTTGATAGACACATAAATTGCTTACCAGAACTTGCAATTTGACCGAAACTGTTTTCATGTTGGTATAATTATGCCGTAAAGACAAAATATTTGCTATATGAAAGAAATTTTCATATTCTCTTTCCAGAGGTAATGTGAATGGATAAAAAGAAACAGCAGAAAGTGCGCCTTGTTGATCTCGCTGCTTATTGTGGTGTGTCGATGAGCACGGCCTCTCGGGCGCTTTCTGGGACCCCCGGAGTTCGGACCGAACTGCGCGAGAAGGTCATGGCCGCAGCCAAGACGCTGAACTATTACACACCGACATCGATAGCCGGTGCCAAGGTTATCGTAGCGGCCAGTGCAGTTGCCATGCTGGACCACCAACGCCAACAGTTTACAACCTTCGTGCTGGAGGGCATAAGAGCACGCGCAGAGATTCTTGGTGCGGAAATTGTGACGCGACCGATTGCAAATCTGAACGAAGAACAGACTGTTCTGGAACAAGCCTTGCAAGATGACGAGATTGCCGGTTTGCTGTTTATTACCATGGATGATGAGACCATGCTGGCGCAAACGAGAGGCTTTTCGAAACCCGTTATTCTGGTCAATGGTGATGACCCCTCAATGGAGCTTTCAAGCATTGCGCCCTGCAATAGAGCCGCAGCGGCCAGCGCAACGTCCTATTTGAACCAAGAAGGCCACAACAAGATCCTGTTTATGGCGCACCGAGGGCGTCGGACCATTGAAAGACGCCTGGAAGGTTGGCGTGATCGCATCACCGAGATGGGACACACAGACTGGAAAGCGCTTTTCGTTGATGTGGATGATTGGACACCGGAAGCGGCGCGCAAGGCGATCCTGGATCACATGGAAAGAAGCGGACAGAATTTTTCTGCCGTTCTCTGTGCTGGTGACAGTTTGGCCTTTGGCGCAATTATGGGACTATTGGAAAAGGGATTGAAAGTCCCTGAAGATATCTCGGTCATTGGCATGGACGGACTACCACAAGGGGAATTTGTCAGCCCTCCTCTCACTTCGGTTCATATTCCCATGAAGGAAATCGGCATGCACGCAATCGACATGTTGCGCGACCAACTGGCCGAACCGGACCGTTTGTCCAAGCGTGTTGAGCTCTATTGCAAGCTGGTTCCGCGCGCTTCACATGCCCCTTGCAAAAAGGCTTGATCCTGAACTGCCCCCGCGCAGATGATATGGTTGCCTAGCTTTTTTCGTTCTATAAAAAACCCCGCGTAGCATTCGATATGCGGGGTTTTCATTATCAAGCTAGATTGGATCAGCTAAGGTCAGCCAAAGTGCCCTCTACGCTCCACGTGGCGGGATCAAGAGTGCGGCCTTCTGCCTTGATGGTTCCGTCCTCTTGGAACGACACCACTCCATAGTCAGGATCTTCAATCACGATGGTACCCTCTTCCTGTTTGTAAGAAAGAGACGCAAACCGGTCCTTGAAGGAGGCAAATGTGCCGTTCGTTCCAGCATTACCCAAACGGATCAGCCAAGCTGTTTTCCGGCCCATCTGGCGCAACTCATTGTTGGCTGTCGGACCGTAGGAGAGCATTTCCAAAGGCTTGTCGGACAACACCTGAACAAACCCATCGCCGGATCGTGCGGTTGCAATAGTGTCTCCGATCTCGGCCTCATCAAAGGCAATCTGCGGGAACCATATATGGGTGAAATCCGGTTGCTCTTCATGGGTTTCGAACAGAACAATGGCAAGATCCCTGTACTGATGCACGCGGGGCATTGTGCCACAGCCGCCCCAATAGGACGGACGTCCAAAGCCGCAATGAATGACTTCCCCGGGATGGTTCACCCAGATCTGGGCATCAGGGTTCATTCCAAGGCGCAATTGCAGCACAGTTTCCTGATACCCCCACTCACCCCAACGATAGCGAGCAGCACTTCCCATTGCCGTACTGGATGTCTTGTAGTGATAGAGCTTGGTGAATTTGTTTTCACCTTGCGCAAAGACCCACTCGCGCTGTTCGTCGCCGGCGAGGATTGCCATATCCCGATAGTCCTGCGGCACTTCAAGGCCGAAGTCACGCATGCAGAGAAGCAACTGAGGCAGGCAGTGGAAGCAGCGGCCAAACCAGCCCCTCCCCCACAGAACTCTGGAAATAGCCGAGAGCTCCGAGGTACGGGCTGCCATAAGCGTATGCTCGTAAGAGCGCCCTTGAGCGCCTGTCATGATGCCGTGATGGGCAGAACTGGCAACAACCTTGATGAGGCGCAGAACCGCCCGTTTGGCACGCGCCTTGATGTCTTCGTCGTGGGCCAAGGCTGCAAGCGTTGCAAGCCCCTTCAGATCGATCGGGAAATAGGGCACCGAGTTGAATTCGGCCATTTCCCATTGCTCGAAATGATCGAACCATGCACGCAATCGCCCGGCGGCTGCCAGAGACTGGTCTTTACCGATATTTCCAGATCGGGTGAAGACTTTATCTGCATGCAGATGTCCGGCGAGATAGGCCGCCGTATGGAACAGCAAGGCATGATTTTCCGAATAGTACCACTGTACATCGTTGCCCGGCTCATCGAGCCAGAAACGGAAATCGAGCGTTGCCCGGTCTATGCGGCTGAGCATGTCCTTGCTGAGCAAATGGGCATATTGGATACGCCCGAACAGCAGCGGTACCAGATGGAAATCGGCGCAATCGTGACAGGCTTCGATTTTGGGCAACGAATTGTTGATCATGCGCTCGGTAACAGCGTCTCCCAACCCAAGCGACAGGCGCGCGAGAGCGGAGATGGAATCGTCATAGCCCTTGTGCGCAACGTGGCTCAGCGCCTCATCAACCCGCGCGTCCAATGTTGCCGGTGCTTCGCCCTGCTCTTCACTATGAGCAATTTCCACTGTGAAGGGACGCTCAGCGGAAAAGCCTTCCGCAGAAAGGGACACTTCGAAATGGCGGAAATCACTATGAAAATCGGAAACATGCCCGACAACAATACTCTTCGCACCCGCTTTCAAATGCCGGTTCACGACCAGTTTTTCCTGGCTTAGGAAATCCCCTTCTACCGTGATGGTGACATCCACGTCGCAATCAACCGTGGCAGGCAGGAGCATAACCACATCACCCGTGGAATAGGCGGGTTTGTCAAAATGCATCCGGTCAAGCGCCTGCTCAATCTGATCCGCTACGCCCGCCCGAGAGACAACCGGCAAAGCAATCTGAGCATGTGGACCCGAAAGATAATCAAGCTGGAAAAAATAGCGGGTATCGCGCTCTGCAAGATCATCAAAGAAGATCTTGAACTCGTTGATGCCTGCGTCAAGCTCAACCTCACACTCGACAGGCTGCTCATAGTTGCGAATATAGGTCGCACTCTCGCAAACTTGCTTGCCGTTGACCCAGAGCACCGCGCCACCGCAGGTGATCAGCTTCAACTTTGCTTTTCCCGCAGCGTCAGCCTCGATGCAAGTCTGTGCCCACGCAGAAAGACGTGTGGCCCGAAACCAAAAACCGGAAAAATCCATGCGGGGCGAACCGAATGGTAGCCATACATGATCGGTTGGCTGCTCGTCTCTTACGGCAGGTTTCTTGCCGCGAAAATCAGCAACAAATTGGGTGCGGCAGGGATATTCATGTGGAATGAAGTTCTTTTCCTTGGTCAGGAAAAACTGCGCATCCATGTTGCCAGTCATGGTCTTGTCAGCAACATCACACTGCTCTTCAGAAATAGCGCTGACATTCCAGTAGGTGATCGGGTTTCCTGCGTCCAAAGGACGACGCAGGAAATCAGGGTTTGCATTTGGTGCCTGAGTGCTCATTAGCGTAGCTCACTCACTGCAACGGGGTTTGAATCCCAATAGGCCTTGTTTTCACCGGTCATGCCCCAGACGAAGCAATAAGGTCCGGTGCCCGCGCCCATATGAATGGACCAGGCCGGAGAGACAAGCCCTTCCAGATTGGCAATTGGCATCGCCCGAATTTCGGTTGGTTCACCCATGAAATGCATGACGCGGTGCTCGGGAGCCATATTGAAATAGCAATAGGCTTCCATGCGTCGCTCATGCAGATGCGGTGGCTCGGTGTTCCAAACACTGCCCGATTCTGGCTCGGTAATGCCCATCAGCAAGAGGCAGGAAGGCGAGACTTCTGGATGGATATACATCCGCAAGGTCCGCTTGTTCGAAAGGGCTTCTTCCCCCATTGTGATGGGCTTGGAGTCTTCCTGTTTGATGAGTGCAGCGGGGAACTCTTCACCAGCAGGCACCGAGTTCATATAAAAGTTAGCGGGAGCTTCCGGGTTCTCGGAGGCAAACTTAATGCCCTTCGTTCCCCGACCGACATAAAGCACATCGCGATGCTCAAGCGTGTAGCTGGTGCCATCCACCTCAATCGTGCCGGTCCCGCCAAGGTTGGCGATGCCCATTTCACGCGCAGAGAAGAAGCTGTCCGTACCAAGAGCCTCTCCGCTGGACAGTTCGAGTTCCTTAGCAACAGGCTGGGCGCCGCCGACGATCATGCGATCAACATGAGTGTATGTCACGCGCACCTCATCCGCGACGAACATGTCAGGAATGACAAATTCTTCACGAAGGCGCTGATTGTCGTAATGCTTGATGTCGCGGGGTGAGGCACCATAAAGCGTGTTTACAAACATGATTTCCTACCGATTGTTTATTTCACATGGTTGAGAGCTTCAACAAGGCAGAGCAATGCCATTGATTGGCCATAGGCTGTCGGTTCAAGCGGAATGTCTTTGTAGAATTGAAGATCATGCCCCATGCGTGTGCCATATGACACATTCTGCACGGTGCCATTCTCATCGATATTGGCAAGCACCGCGTCAAGAGCCCTCAAGCCCGCTTCGCGCCAGCTTTCAGGACCGATCCCAAGGCGAGCCCCCTTCATCATGGCATAGCCGAATGCTGCGGTTGCCGAGATTTCTTCATAGGAACTGTCATCGTCAATCAATGTGTGCCATGCGCCGGTTTCAGCCTGATACTTCATAAGCGTGTTGATCTGGGCCGTCACGACAGCGATCAAAAAGCGCTTGTTGCCTTCACCAATATCAGCCAGCTCGAGGAGATCCAGAACACCTGCAGAGATCCAGGCGTTGCCGCGTGCCCATCTGGCGCGCGCAAAATTGTGGTTCCCATCGAAAGACCAGCCATGGAACCAAAGCCCGGTTTCCGGCTCGCAAAGATAGTGGGTGTGAACCAGAAACTGGAAAACGGCCTCATCGACCAATTCTCGCCGACCGGATTGCTCGCCATAACTGGCAAGAAACAAGGCAACCATGAACAGGGTGTCATCCCAAAGCTCATTATCGTTGATCTTGTCAGAAACATTATGCTGGAAACCGCCTATTTTCGTTCGCGGCATGGACAGAACGGCATTGGCCCAGTCGTCCATTGGCTTGAACCATTTCTCTTCCTTGGTTTTACCCCACAAAAGAGAAAGAGCGAGCATCGGAGCGGTGGTGTTGACATTAAGCTTTGGCAACCCCTGATCCAGCTGCTTGGTGTACCAGTCTTCCAGCAATGTCTTGGACTCTTCGTCTCCAGTGCGCAGCCATAGCTGGGCCAGGCCATAGAGTCCCACACCTTGAGGCCATTCCCATGAGTCAAAGCTCACATAATCGCCAGTAGACCCATCGAGGTTGGGCTCGTTGAACTTTCCCTCGTCGCGTAGCGCCGCCAATCCTGAGACGACAGCCGATATTTTTTCTTTTAGCAACTGGTCTGAAAGCACAGTGTTACTCCTAAATTAAGCTGATTTTTGAAAATAGTATGCAATACGAAAATAAATTGCGCTATATGAAAGAAATTTTCATTCAACGCCTGTTGATTAGTGCTCTTTCTAACTATCTGAAATGTCTTGAAAATAAAGCAGCGGCTCCGACCGGAACTGTAAAATCTGGTTAGAGCCGCTGCTAAACAACTGAATATGCGCTGGGAGGGGGCAAGCCATCCAGTTGACGCGAAAGAAAGACCCTTTCGCACTTGTTTAAATGCAAGTCTGCAAGGACTAGCGCGCCAGCCAACCACCATCAACGGCAATCGTATAGCCGCTGATGTAGGAAGAAGCAGGAGAGCAAAGGAAGACCACAGGGCCGGACAGGTCTTCGGGCAGTCCCCAACGGCCAGCCGGAATACGATCAAGGATTTCCTTGCTGCGTGCCGCATCTTCACGCAGGGCCTGCGTGTTGTTTGTGGCCATGTAGCCCGGAGCGATCGCGTTCACATTGATGTTGTGCTTTGCCCACTCATTGGCCAGCAGACGGGTGATGCCCATGACACCGGATTTGGAAGCGGTGTAAGACGGCACACGAATGCCACCCTGGAAGGAGAGCATCGAAGCGACGTTGACGATCTTGCCGCCCTCACCCTGCGCCAGGAACTGTTTGGCAACAGCTTGAGACAGGAAGAAGACAGACTTGATGTTGATGTTCATCACATCGTCCCAGTCCTTCTCGGAGAACTCGATGGCATCTTCGCGACGGATGACACCAGCATTGTTCACCAGAATATCAATGCGGCCATATTCGGCGACAGCCTTGGCAACGATATCGGGAATATCATCCATTTTCATCAGATTGGCGCGGATATCGAGGAATTTCCGGCCAAGACCTTCGATCATGTCCTTGGTTTCGGTCGGCTCAACGATGTTGACGCCAGCGATATTACAGCCCGCTTTGGCAAGGCCTACAGCCATGCCCTGTCCAAGACCGGTATCGCAGCCAGTGACAACAGCAATTTTCCCTGTAAGATCAAATTGTTCTTTCATGATATCTCGCTCGGTAAGTAAGGTGCGGATGGCTCCGCACCTCTGTAGTTTATGATTTATTTGTCGTTGAGAATTGCGCCAACGAGTTCATCAATGGCCGGATCCTGACGATATTCTTCGATGATCGGCATGACTTTCGCAAGGAATGGCGCTTTGTCAGGATGAGAGATCGTGACGCCCATCTTGTCGTGTGCCTCGACCAAAGCGTCCTGAATGGCTTTGCCCCAGATTTCACGATGATATTTGGTCGCGTTCCGAGCAGCTTCCTTGACGATTTTCTTCTGGTTATCGTCCAGCTTGTCCCATGCCTTGTTGGAAATGATCATGAAGTCAGGGATGCGGGTATGTTCGTCAAGGGCGTAGTATTTGACAACTTCGCCATGCCGACCCAGCGTCAGGGCTGTCGGGTTGTTTTCGGCTCCATCGATCACGCCCTGCTGAAGAGCCGTGTAGATTTCACCATAAGCCAAAGGCGTTGGGGTGCCGCCCATCATCTCCACCATGCGGATGGAAGTGTGACTGTTGATCACACGGACCTTTTGGCCTTTAAGGTCATCAGGCGTATTGACCGCTTTGTCTTTGGTGTAGAAGCTACGCGCTCCTGAATCGAAGAAGGTAAGCCCACGGAAACCACTATCAAGCGTTGCGCCATAGATTTTTTCGCCGATAGGGCCGCTCAGAACGTTGTAGAAGTGATCTTCACTCTCGAAAAGGTATGGCAACGTAAAGGCCGAATAGATCGAGTTGAAGTTTTCAAGGTTCGAGGCGCTGATGCGCGCAATATCAACAGCATCGTTTTGAATTTGTTCAAGCACTTCACGCTCTGAACCAAGTACAGCATTTGGGAACAGTTTGATCCGCACGCTTTTGTTTGTTTTCTCTTCAACTTCCTTGATGAAATGCTGAAGAGCCAAGCTGGTCGGATGGTCTCCGGCGAGTGCATCGCCCATCTTCAACCGGATGGTTCCGGCATTCGCGCTCACTGCGGAAAAAGCCACGGCTGCAAGAGCGATAGCACTGACTACGAGTTTTTTCACGTTTGAACTCCCTAATTGGTGTCTCCCATCACCCGATCCGATCGAGCGATCCAGTTCTGTTGCATGGCATTTGCTGATTTAAGCTTACGCATGAACTTTGAATGGATTATGCAACATGAAAATATTTTGCGCTATATGAAATAAATTTTCATGTTGATGACATGTAAGCGAGATAGCTATGGATATGAAGGGAGGGCCAATATTCTGGCGTTAAAAGATCGGAAGGGTCTGATGGGGCGCTTCGCAAAGTTTTAAGCAGGCCCTGTTTGTGCTGTGATCAGCGTCATTTTCATGCTTCGTTAACTTTTTGAAGTCCGAAGAGGAGAGCAATGAGATCATTCTGTTCGCGAA
>NZ_FOVR01000024.1:14618-33702 GCF_900115225.1 Cohaesibacter marisflavi
GCTGCATCCGTATTCCTTGGACCGAATCTCCAAAGGCAAAACGCGTTGAAGCTCGCTTCCCGGATCCGTCCGCTAATCCGTACCTCTGCTTCTCTGCTCTGCTGATGGCTGGCCTTGACGGCATCAGGAACAAGATCCATCCGGGCGATGCAATGGACAAGAACCTCTACGATCTGCCTGCTGAAGAACTCGAAGGCATTCCAACGGTTTGTGGTTCCCTGCGTGAAGCCATCGATTGCCTGAAAGCTGACCACGAGTTCCTGCTTGCTGGCGACGTTTTCACCAAAAGTCAAATCGAAGGCTACATCGAACTCAAGGAAGAGGAAGTCCAACTGTTCGAACACACACCGCACCCAGTTGAATTCGAAATGTACTACAGCTGCTAACTTGGCATTCTTATAGTATAACTGTTTAAGAGGGCTGACAGATGTTTGCTCTCTTTTTGTATTGTTTATTTCGTTCCATTTTAGTATTTATATTTACACCCCAACTATTGTCAATTTTAGTTGCAACGATGAGGGTGTGTGACTGATTTCACCTTCACGCTTAAGCGGGCCATTCGGACGTTAACTTCAGTGTTACTATTTCATGGCGTCTGAACGCGTTACTGACAGTCTCGGAGGATAGCGGCCTTTTCGCAGAGGGTGCATGATTCCGGTGATAAAGGCAGAACTAGTCATTCAAGAGGCTTCTTCCCCTCAGCACCTGCACACGGTTTATCATTTCCGATGCAATCATCAGAACAGGTTTCTCTTGGTAGACGCAACACTGTAGATAAACACAGTTGCTAGGATTACCCTTTAACTGAACCAGCAAGAAGCCCTCTTATGAAATATCGCCCCATTACGATATAAATGAACAAGACGGGAAGAGCCGCCAAGATTGAACCTGCCATCGGCAAATTCCAGCTGACGGCCTGTCCGCCTGCCAACTGGGCAAGACCGACTGTGATCGGATTTGCCGAGTGTCTCGTCAATGTGATTCCCCACAGGAACTCATTCCAAATCTGTGTCGATTGCCAGATGGACGTAACGACAAATCCGGGAATGGAAAGTGGGAAGATAACCTGAGTGTAGATAGAGAAAAAGCCAGCACCGTCCAAGGTCGCGGATTCGACCAATGAGTCAGGTATCTGCATGTAGAAATTTCGGAAAATGAGAGAGGTGATCGGCAGGCCATAGACAACATGCGCCAATATCAGCCCCGGCAAACCGCCATAGAGGTTCATTGCTCTCAATGTCTGAAACAGCGGGATAAGAATGACCTGATAAGGAATGAACATCCCGAATAGCAATAGCGTGAATATCAACTCGCTACCCTTGAATTTCCATTTTGAGAATACGTAGCCGTTGATGCTCCCCAGAGCGATTGAAATCGCTGTTGCGCAAATCGTCAGGATAAAGGAATTGATTATGTTCGGTTTCAACAAGGCGAAAGCTTCACTGAAGCTTTTCCAGTTTAATACTGCAGGGAAATCCCATGAATGGGGCAAACTGATTTCCGATGGATCTTTCAGAGCTGTGATCAATGTCAGATATGCAGGCAGCAAATAGACCACAACCAGAAGCAATAGAACCACATACAGGGCTACTCGAGACGGTTTGACCGTTTTCTTTTTCATGCTCTTTCGTCCTTATTGCGATAGCTGCTTATCAGATATGGAATGATAAACAGGGCAGCAAGGAAAAATAGAAGCATTGCAATTGCGGCCCCTCGAGCAAAATCATTGGCTCTGAATGTGGTCAAATACATATTCAGGGCCGGATGGCCGGTTTGACCATTATCAGGCCCAGTCATGGCGAAGATCAGATCGAACATCTTCAATGAAATATGACTTAGAATAATGATAGCCGAGATCGTAATCGGCTGGATCAGTGGAATGGCAATATGCCGATAATAGTTGAAGGTACTTGCACCATCCAACATCGCTGCATCACGCAGATCCTGAGAAATACCTGTAAAACCGGCGAGATAAAGCGCCATTGTATATCCGGAATACTGCCAGATTGTAGCCAGAATAATACCGGTCGTCGCCAGATTGAATCCGTGCTTTTCTTCCATAATCAGCGCTTTTGGCAACATATCGCCAAATAGATAAACCAGAATCCCGATGACAATACCAGCGACCAGCCATTTTGCCGCATGTTTGCTTCGCTTTCCCAGTAGCCACAAACCGATCACAATAAGTACAATACTGATAACATTAAATGCGAATGACAAAATGTTTTGCCAGTCAAACTGAAGGATTGACTGTGTACTGGAGAGCCATCTGAAATTGAACGGCTCGGCTCCGACATAGGTTGGGAGCACATTGACCCCGCCACTTGGCGCCAACAGCCAGCGCCAGATTGTACCGGTAACAATGAAACTCAACGACATTGGATATAAGAAAACAGTGCGAAAAAAACCTTCGGCTTTGGGCTTGTTATCCAGCAAGATCGCAATGAACAGGCCAACGCCTATGGCTCCGATGAGCAGGAATACCGAATAGAATATGGCATTGACCAAATCCTGCCTGAAGCCTGAACTCAGAAACCCGACAAACAAATCCTTGTAATTGTAAAAGCCGACATAATTTTTCTCCGGATTTTCGGATAATGCGCCAACTCCGCCCCAATCGGTCAGGGAGGTCCAAAAGGTATTTCCTATAAATCCATAGACAAAAATGCCAACCAACAAGATCGATGGCAGTAAAGTGACGCCAGCCAATATTCTGTCTTTTGATACTGTTCGCATTTTTCGCACGCCTGACATTGGGTTCTGCGTACCCTTCGGCACGCAGAACTTTTTATTCAATTATTGGCCAATTTTATTTTTGGTCGCAATTTGTTGCGCCAACTCAGCAGCAACCTTGGAGTCGCGTGTTTTCAGGAATGTTTCCATGACTGAAGCAAAATCATTCATGAAGCCTTCATTCGCAACAACGCCGTGTGCCAAAGAGCCAACGATTGTGTCTCTGGCAAAATCAGCAGCAGCTGACTCAGCGTATTTGTTATATTTAGACAGATCACTATCCTTGCGCGGTGAAATGGATCCCTTTAGTGGGTTAAACGCATCAGAGCCTTCTTTCGAGCCAAGCAATGCCAACCAGTTCAGAGCATTCTCCCGATGGACGGCGCCCTTTGGAAGTCCAAAACTGTCTGCAAGGAATATGAAATTACCGCTTGTTCCCGGTGATGGCAGCCAACCGAAACCGGTATTCGGTTCCAGTTTCTTGGTTGTATTCAGATAGCCTGCAGCCCAGTCACCCATAATGTTAAATGCAGCACGGCCATCTACGACCATATCGGTTGCCTGCTGCCACGAGAGGGAAGAAAAATCATCATTGGTATATTGCAGGATTTTTCCAAAGAGATCCCAGGCTGCTACACCTTCGGGACTATTGAACTTCAGATCGCCAGACCAAAGGCTTTCCCACTTTTCTGCGCCCAATGAAGCCAACGCGACAGATTCCCATAGGTGATTGGCTGTCCAATTTTGACCCATGGAAAGAGGAACTACACCCTGTTCTTTCAGTTTTGGTGCAACAGCAAGGAACTCGTCCCAGGTCTTCGGTGCCTCAATACCCCATTTTTCCAGATTTTTCGGGATAAACCAAATATCGTTTGACCGATGGATATTGACGGGTACAGACCAGATGCCCTTGTCGGTACCAATCAAGCTGACCAGACCTTCTGGGAAGATGTCTTTCCAACCCTGTTCGTCAAACAACGGAGTCAAATCTTCCATCCGATCTGATTTGACCCATGTTCCGATCAGTTCCTGTCCGGCATGAACCTGAAAAGAATCTGGTGGTTCTCCACCCAGCATTCTGGTTTTGAGAACAGCCTTTGCATTGACCCCCGACCCACCGGTTACAGTGGCGTTGATGAGTTTAGTATCAGGATATTTCTCATTATACAGCTTGATCAGCGCTTCCAGCGCAGGCCCTTCATCTCCTGCCCACCAAGAAAAAATTTCCAGTTCATTTTTCTGATCTGCTGCATAAGCGCTTGCACCCAATGTCAAGCCTAAAGCTGCTAAAGCACTTGTAAGTAATAGAGTTAGCTTTTTCATCTTATCCTCCCAGATAGAGTCATATTCGATCTGAAATGACCTTTGAGGTCATTTCAATCATGGCATCACCAATCCAATGCCAAATTTGTCTCTGGATCGAAAACAAACAACCGGTCCAGATCAAACCCCAGTTTCAGTGTCGTACCTGGATCGACTTTATGTCTGCCATCCAGTTCGGCAACCATCGAAGTACCATTGATGTCAAATTCCAGAAGCGATTGCCCTCCAACAATTTCTGAAAACAAGACCTGCACATCATATTGCCAGGCAGGGGAAAATTTATTTACGGCTTCTTCTGCGGCAATGGCGTCCGGTCTGATCCCTGCCAGTACTTTTCTCCCGATCTCCAGTGCTGTTTCATGAGGAAACGGCAGGAACATTCCGTTCTCACAGAGAATGCCTTTGGCTCCGCCCTGTTCGGCGACCTGCCCTGCCATGATATTGGTCGGGGGATTTCCGATAAATTTTGCAACAAATACGGTTTTGGGTTTTTCAAAAACCTCAATTGGCGTTCCAACCTGATGAATTGTGCCATCCTTGATAACGACAATTCTGTCTGCCAAGGTCATCGCTTCAACTTGATCATGCGTGACATAGATGGTGGTTGTCTTCATTTTGATATGGAGCTTTTTCAGCTCCATGCGCATTTGTGTACGTAGCTGCGCATCAAGATTTGATAATGGTTCATCAAACAGGAACACATCGGGGTCTCGAACGATTGCGCGTCCCATGGCCACGCGCTGTCGTTGACCACCTGAAAGCGCAGCCGGCTTTCGATCAAGATATGGCGTTAATTCCAGAACCTTGGCGGCCTGTTCCACTTTCTCTTTGATCTCATTACGGCTTAGCCCTGCCATTTTCAGACTGAAGCCCATATTGTCGAATACGTTTTTATGAGGGTACAAAGCGTAATTCTGGAATACCATCGCAACATTCCGCGATTTGGGATCTATATCATTTACGACCCGATCACCAATACGCATTGTTCCATCTGAAATTTCTTCGAGCCCGGCAATCATTCTCAGAATGGTCGATTTACCGCATCCGGAAGGGCCGACCAGGACAACAAACTCGTTGTCCTTAATGGCAAGATCTATACCGTGAACTGTTTCAAAACTGCCGTAGCGTTTAAATACCTTTTCCAGCTCGACTCTTGCCATGGCAGCCAACCTTCATTTGATTTGATACAATTTACGCAGCCTAATTTCTAACGAATGCCTAGCTCTGCTAGTACAAACCGAATTGTACTCAACCTATAGGTTCATACTGATCCTACCGGGGCAGCTAGTCAATGGTAGTCTAAGGAACATTTGGTAAGACCAAACAATACTCAACTTCTTAATCATCTAACCAGTCTCTGAACGGCTTCTAGTGCACTTGGGCAAGATGCCAGGTGCCTGCCAACCACGGACCTAATGGGCGCTGCGGATTCCGACGTATCCGCGCAGTCATTCCAACAACATCCGCGCACCCATTCCGGGCTATCCGCGCGGCTCTGATGCATTGCCGTGAGGCGGTTGATTTTTGTTATCAGTTTTGGCCGGTTTCGTCACCCATATTGGCGTGAGTTTTTCGGAAGGATTGGCCCTCTAGTTCGATGCGATAGGCGTTGTGAACGAACCTGTCGAGGATGGCATCAGCGAAGGTCGGCTCACCAATGACATCATGCCATGTGCTGATGGGGAGTTGGCTGGTGATGAGCGTCGAGGGGCGCGTCGCAAAGTTTCAATCAGGCCCTGTTTGTGCTGTGATCAGCGTCATTTTCATGCTTCGTTAACTTTTTGAAGTCCAAAGAGGAGAGCAATGAGATCATTCTGTTCGCGAACGGTCCATGTCTCCGCGAAGTCGAAGCCCTTCTTAAGCCACAGCATGGCTTCGAAACCAGCGATGGTTCGTCTCGCAGCATGGAAGGATCGGAAACCACCAATCCTGGGCATATTCTTCTTTACCCTGAAATGATCACTCTCAATACGCTGCTGCAGATGCTTGGTAACATAATGGACTGGGTCCGGCCGCAGGTGGCCTTTGTCGACCGATTGTTTGATCGTTGACGGGAATGTGTTGGCACCGTCAGTGCCGATCTTGCCCGGCGACAGGAGCGGCTCATCCTTGAGCATTTTGTTGAAGAAACGCTTTGCTGCATCAAGATCTCTATTGGCGGTGAGCAGAAAATCCACGGGATTGCCGTGCTTATCTATGGCTCGGTACAGATATTTCCACTTCCCCCGCACCTTGATGTAAGTTTCATCCACCCGAATAGACCCGCAATGGGGTTTGCGAAACCGACGCAACCGTTTCTCGATCAAGGGAGCGTAGGTCAGAACCCATCGGTTGATTGTGCTATGGTCAACTTCAAAGCCGCGCTCAAGGAACATTTCTTCGAGATCCCGATAGCTCAACGGGTAACGCAGATACCAAGATACCGCCTGAATGATCAGCCACGCCTCAAATTGTCTGCCTTTGAAGTCATCTTTCGATTTTCGTTTCAGCTTTTCGGCAATGGCATTGAGAATCATACGACGCTCCTTCAATAAATCGGAGCACCTTCTCACCGCACAAATCTCAAATCCTGGTTAACGACAAAAGTTTGCGACAGGGCCGTTCAAAACGATGAAAACAGCGTATGCGACCATCAAGGGATTTGAGGTTATGCGCGCCTTGAGAAAGGGGCAGGCCAATCATTTCAATCTCTCAAATGACATCCTTGGAGAAGCTCGGATTGTCGAGCGGGCCTTTGGTGTTGGTCCGGGAGCTATAGCAGAGGCTATCACTCTGCTCGAGAAAAGAGCATCGAGCTCTATGGCCTAAGTGGCAGCCGGACTGAGCCTCTCGACTGCTCCTCAGAGTTTTTGCAACAGAGCCCAACAGTAAGCTGTGCAGCATTATCAAAGAGATCGCGAAGGGGCTTGTGGGGTTCTCAACCGACAACGACACGCTTGGCGATGCATACGAGTACCTGATCGGCGAATTTGCAGCTGGGTCGGGCAAGAAGGCGGGCGAGTTCTATACTCCTCAGCAGGTCTCCAGCATCCTTTCAGAGATCGTTACCCTGGATAGTCAAGACCCCGCACTTGGCAAGAAGGATCACATCGACAGCGTGTTCGATTTCGCCTGTGGCTCCGGTTCTCTGTTGCTGAACGTGCGTAACCAGCTCGGGCCACGCGGTATCGGCAAGATCTATGGCCAAGAACGTAACATCACGACCTACAACCTGGCCCGGATGAACATGCTGCTTCATGGGGTCAAGGATACCGAGTTTGAGATTTTCCATGGCGACACCCTGACCAATGACGGGGACATGCTGAGGGAGGCAAATCCCGCTAAGATGCCACGCTTCGATGCGGCGGTTGCAAATCCACCCTTTAGCTATCGTTGGAATCCTGCGGAGGCTCTTGGTGAAGATGCTCGCTTCAAGAACTATGGTCTTGCACCAAAATCTGCCGCCGACTTTGCTTTCCTCTTACATGGTTTTCACTATCTGAAAGAAGAAGGCACTATGGCAATCATCTTGCCGCATGGTGTGTTGTTCAGAGGCGGTGCCGAGGAAAGGATCAGAACAAAGCTCCTAAAGAACGGCCATATTGACGCCGTTATTGGTTTGCCCTCGAACTTGTTCTTCTCTACAGGTATCCCCGTCTGCATTCTGGTGTTGAAGAAGTGCAAGAAATTTGATGACGTCTTGTTCATCAATGCCGCTGGAGCGGATCGTTTCAAGAAGGGCAAGCGCCAAAACAAACTAGAGCCTAAGCATATTCGCGACATAATCGAAACATATCAGTTCCGAAAAGAAGAGGATCGCTTCTCTCGACGGGTTGATATGGTTGAGATTGAAGAAAAAGGTTTCAATCTCAATATTGCAAGGTATGTCAGCTTAGCTGAAGCCGAGAAAGAAATTGACCTGGCTCAGACCAATCAACGGTTAAAAGATCTGGAGGAAAAAATTTCGACGGCGAAAGCGGCCCACAATGTATTTCTTCGGCAACTCAGATTGCCCGATTTGCCGTAAGGGGGCGGAGATATCGGCATAGAATTTACGCTGTGCACCGCACCTACTACCTTTGCTTGATTGTCTGCTAATGAGATGTTGCAATGCAGTATCTGTTGGTTCACGGCTGTCCGGAATGGGCCGCGATTACTAGTGAGGAAACCTGTCTCATATATGAAGGAGCGCAGCTTTATCGCGCTCAAGTGGATTTGTTCGCTCGATCGTGACAGGGTCGATTTCACGCATCGTCAGCTGAGCGTTCACTCTGCGAGCAGCAGGGCCTGCCCGAAACCACTTTAAGGCCGAAGCTAAGTTGAAGCGCGGGCGACGCTGACCCATCTTCGGTTTTGATGCCTCGATCAATACCTCCATCACCTCATCAATCCGGTAAAGGCCGCCTGCGACGGGAGGGGGCATCTTACGCTGTTGGAGCGCTTGACGCTTCACCTCAAGTTTCTCCGCAACATCCACGAGACTCACTAGGTCAGGACGGACCTCGCGTAGGATCGTGCCTGCCGGAAGCGCTCTGATCAGCGTCCGAGCCGCTTCAAGGATTGCGCTCTCAGCATCATCCCCTTCGGTTTCCAGTTCGACCCCAAGCACGCCGGCATGACCGGTACCTACGAGAGCATCCTCAAAGCCCGCTTCGAACACAGCATCGGACAGCGCAAACGCATCGTGCTCACCTTCGGGGAGGGCAAAGACCAACTCGAATTCGAATTCCTCAGCCATCGGTTTTTCCTTCGTCCTTCTTTTCAAGATTCACACAGGCCAGAGCCTTCTGTCGGATCTTTTTCGCAAACTGCTGCGGATTCTTCGGTGTCGACCAGACTGACATCTGGCAATACTCACCGCAGCGGCATTCCTTATCATTAGTAGGGCAGCGGAGAATCCCCCATGCATGTCCTTTGCCTTCGATCATGGCCCATCCCAACTTTTCGAGCTCTTGGATGACGGCCTCGATTTCCTTCGACGTGTGCTTTTTCCTCGGCACCAAATATACTCCAGAAAATTAAATTGTCAATCGACAAGTTAATTTGTCGCTAAAATGTAACTGCAAATCGTGCTTGATCCTCAGCTCCGCATTTTTGATGCTCTCCTGTCATCTGTTCGTTGAAAATGTTGCACTTGATTCAAATGGCAGGAATGAGAAAGTGTTTCTCGAACATAGCTAACTGGCGAAAGTCTGAATAGGGCCGCGAATGCAAAACGCAAGCCTAGATGAGCGGCTTTCATCATTACGCATCGCACTCGACCGCTTGGGGCCGCAAACGCTAAAAGCGCCACATCTTGGTAGCCGAAAAAGCATCTCTCATTGAACGGATATTGGCCGCAGCATGTTGTCGGTATCAAGGTTGATCGCGCTGCGCCAGAGCGGGGTTTTGAATACATGACATATTTGCTTGCTGCCTCCTTCTTCACGTGTCTCCACCAGCAACCCAGCCCATTCGAGCGGACGAAGTACACAGGCTGAAAACACAGCCATCTCTCTCCACCCTGCAGTGTGCCAATCTTGCGGCTCACCGTAGAAGATTTCGAACAAGGCAGCCTCGGTCGTGCCTTGATCGGCTTCGACGTTAATCACATTCATCCAGACCTCCCACTTCCCGAAGGGACGGTTTTCAAAGCGTGCATAAGAAGAGTGATCCATCTGAAGCACAAAGTATGGGATCAACTCGGCAAACAGATGGCCAGGAGATTGCGCCAGCTTTATGCCCCGCTTGGTCGGTCGAAACTCACCCTTGAAGTGGCGTCCCAGACGCAGGGAAATGAGCAGGAAATGGATAATCTCGAGCGGGGGAAACTCATATTCATTGATTACCTTGTTATAGCGGAACATCTCTTCTGCGCTTTTCCCTGGCCAATCGAAATTCTGGACGGCCCAATGCACGAAAACCCGCTTGAAGGCTTTGGTTTGGGTTAGACCGATTGATCCATTCGTCTGGGCATATTGCAGAGTCAGGAGAGCGCCCCGCAGCAGAGGAGAATGCGCGAGATCGGGATGGTCATCAGAAAGGGTGCTGAATTTGATCATACCAAGATACTGCCACATACCGAGTTGCAGTTCCATGATGTTTGCATGGTGTAAATGCATATCTCCTTCGGTTGTTCAACCGCGGAGAATAGCCGGATGTATGGGGGTGCTGCAGCACGTCGACTTGCTGCTGATCGTCGATCGAAGGATAAGATTGCAAAACTGAGCCTGTAGGATTTTTCCGATTGATAGTGCGCTGCACCAGACCGTTATGAGTCCAAAGAAACCGTAATCAGCACCACATACTTGACACCTGAAAGACGTGCACGACATGCTGGAGGGCAGAGGAAACTAATTGGAAAAGGAAATTGGATGGATTTTTCTGTCAATGCAGACGGTGCGAATGAGCAAATTGTCAATCTGTTTTCTGCAACGTTCACCGCATCTGAGGGAGCCGACGAGGGGGACTTGATCGGAACTCTTGTGAGCAACCTGTTGGGCAGCACGCAACCACATGATATTTATGTTTTCACTGCAATCGATGATGGGGAGATAGTCGGCGGGGCCATCTTCACTCGGTTGCTCTATGCAGACGATGCCCGTTCTGTGTATATACTTTCTCCGATGGCCGTTGCGACCAACAGGCAAGGGGAAGGGGTTGGGCAAGCTCTCCTAAACCATGCATTGGCTGTGTTGCGTGATGACGGCGTCGCGGTGGCGATCACCTACGGTGACCCAACTTTCTATGGCAAGGTAGGGTTCCTGCCGCTCGACGAAGACACTGCCGCGTCGCCCTTACCACTTAGTGTTCCGGTGGGATGGGTCGGCCAGTCGCTAACGGATAAGCCATTGCTCCCTCTCAAAGGCAAATGCACTTGCGTCAGCGCGCTGAATGATCCGGCCATCTGGTGAAGACGAGTTCATCGCCTGCAAAGATCCTCGTCTAATACCGGCTTTGTCCGCCAACCTGACAGCAGGTTCGTGAATATGCTGCAGTTCGCACGAATGCCCGGAATGGAGTAACGCCTTGGCACGACCATGCCCCATCCAACTTTCTCTTGAATAGTACCATTAATGATACTATATTGGGCATGTGAAACAGATAGACAAAACCCTCAAGGAAATGGAGAACTCGCCACAAAATGTGCGGTTCTCAGATTTGGCAGCTGCGTGCGAGCACTATTTTGGCGCGCCCCGCAATCAGGGAACGAGTCATCATGTATACAAAACACCTTGGTTGGGTGATCCGCGGGTGAACATTCAAAAAGGCAAAGGCGGAAAGGCGAAGCCTTACCAAGTGAAACAGGTGCTAACAGCGATTAGAAGATTGGAGGGAAAGGACGATGGTTGACCATAAACACTACACCTATCGCGTTACATGGTCTGACGACGATGAAGAGTATGTGGCTCTTTGCGCCGAGTTCCCAAGCTTGTCATATTTGGCCCCAAAACAAACTGCAGCGCTTAAAGGTATGATAGATCTTGTTGGCGAGATTATTGAAGATATGCAGGCCAATGGAGAACAGGTCCCCGAGCCAATTGCTGAGCGCAGATTCAGTGGTAAGTTTCAGGTTCGTATACCACCAGCTCAGCATCGAGCCCTTGCCATTCAGGCGGCAGAGCAAGGAGTTAGCATTAACCGCTTGGTCTCGGCCAAGTTGACTGTTGCTTAACACTTATTTGCCTTCAAAGAAGGAAAACAAAAAGGCGAGGGATTCCCGCCTTTTCCGCACTCGGGTAAAAGCATTAGGGCTTCCTGCTTTATCGCGAGCGCCCCTTGCTTTTCGGGCGTTGAACCCGCTCTTTGGTCTTCGGCGCCTTGCCACCAAAGAAGATAGAAAGATAGGCTTGCTGGATGGCTAGTGCCTCGTGAACCTCGGCATTTTCCCCTGCAAAGGATTCCAGAAACTTCCTCCATCGACGATGCTTTTTTTGTTTCCTGAATCTCTTCCAAGCACGATGCTTTTTCAGGGATGGATCGAGCGGTTCCCTTTTGTAAGTCCGATCCTTATCGGTGTTCAGGCCGATCCGGCTATTGTCGATGGCGACATAGGAGCCAAAGCGCTTTTCAAGTTCCGCTTTCGAGAAGGACCGGTCCACATTGCTTGCCTTGTCATGTACACCTGTTCCTTGATCGACAAAAACAAGACCATTTCCGCGCTTCTTGATGACCACACCAAGCACGTCGAGCTTTTCGTGGAACTCTGCCCAGGAAGAAGACGCATCGCGCAGGATCTTGAGAAGATCCTTGTTCTCCCTGAGGAAGGAGGAGAAGGATTTTTCCCAAGTGAACCCCTCCATATCCTGCGCTTTGGTGTTGGTCCGCTCTTTCTTTTCTTCACGGCCCTTTTCCGGCCTGAGACCATACCTCTTCTCTAGAACCATGCAGGTTTCCTGCAAGATTTTAAAATCGCGATAAGGGGTATGCATTTTGAAGGTTTCCGGATGCACTTTGTTGAACATGATATGCATATGGAAATTGTCGGTATTCTTGTGCGTACCAACTACCCGCTGATGGTCAGAGAACCCGAGAGCATCGGCAAATTCCTTCTCGATATCTTTGAGAACATCAATGTCCGGCTTTTCACCTTCAGCAAAAGAGACGACAAGGTGATAATTGGGATCTGCCTTGCTGGTATGGTTCATGCCCTGGGTGGCATTAATTTCGATAATTGCAAAATCGATATCCTCCAGCTCTGTGCCTGCATCACAATTTGACATCCAAAAGCTTTCGAGCTTTTCGCCCTTCTCTTTTGCATCGGCGATATAGCGAATGAGTCTGCTAGCGCCACGGGTATTTTTCAGGGCCGTCCGTTTTGCAATCATTTTCCAACCAACCGTATCTTGCGTTCTATCTGTTCTGTAAGTTGGCGGGTCTCTTTGAAAATTTCCTGCATTTCGGCAACAAGAAGGCCGTTCTGGATCTCATTCATTCCCTTGAGCTGTAAATTGCCCAACCGCGCTAAATCGGCCCGCAGCTTCACCAATTCTCGAGTTAGCTCTTTAGCCGACGTATCCGGTAGCCTGCCCCTCATGAAAACAGTTAGGAGTAGCTTGGATTGCGAAACATTGGCTTTTTTCGCCAAGGCTGCAATCTTTTCTTTCTCGTCTCGGGTAGCAAAGACCTTTATGAATTTTCGCGGCTCCTTCTCGGGCAAGTTTCTCATCGAGCCATCTCCCTAGTTCGCCCTAGATTCTTATCTTGGCTACGGTTTCGAGAGAGAGACAAAAAAACCTGCCGCAGCGCCTCTTCCAGTCCTTTAAGGCCCCGCTCTGCATGAATGTCGTTCCAGTCTGTAAGGCCTTTGGCCTTTTCTTTGCGGGTCAAAGGAGGAGCGATCAACTTACCATTGACCGCCTTTGCCGCTTCCCGACCCTTTTCGAGGCCAACATTGGGAAGGCCTCGCAGTGGTAACTGGTGGTCATTATCAGCTGCTATACAGATCTGAAGATCGGGATATTTTTCCCGAATTTCCTTGGCGACCTTGACCAGATTGCCACCATCAAAGGCGACAAGCGTAGGAAGGCCGGTTGCTTTGTGAACCGAGGCCGCCGTTGCATAGCCTTCCGCAATGAACAACGCTTTGGCAACGTCACTTTCAAGCTGACGCTTGGGATCAATCACATGGAACAGCCCTTCCTTGCGACCGTTCTCAAGGAAGAACTTGTCTTTCCCAACGAACTGAACGTTATGCAGACGCCCGTTTGTGTCACGAAGCGGAATAAGCAAGCGGCCATCGTCAAGTGCTTTGACACCATATCCGTCAACGCCTTTGCGCTTGAGATAGTCGCACCTCTTCTGAGTTGCCCAGTGGGGGGCATTCTTCCAGATCCCAAAGGCGTTTTTTGCAGCAGCATCCCGCTCTTTCGCGAGATCTTCTGCTTTCTTTTCCCGATTATGCTCGGCCTGAGCCATGACAGCTTCGCGCTGCTCCCGGCTCATTTCAACGGCCTCCCCACGCCATTGCAGGGTTTCATCTCCCTTGAAGAGCTTTAATTGCCCATTGGGAACACCGCCATCATCAAAGCCGCGATAGGAGGCATTGCTTTTTCGCTCGCCATTGATGGTCACACGGTGCCACGAGCCGTCCATCTCTGGTTCACCTCTAAGGTCAACATCATGACTGCGCAAAAAGCTGGCAAACTGAGCACGTAGATCCTGCGTGCTGCGCGTATTGTTCGGCAACCATTGTTGCAAGGCATCAGATAGTTTTTCTGAAGGGGCATACCAAAGCTTCCTTGAATTATCGAAGATTGCCCCTGCTTTGTCAGCAGCTTTTCGCTCGGCATAGGGAACTGCAAGGTAAGTTCGTTCGTTTGGCATTTCGAAAATCTTTCAAATTGAAAAAGGCAAGGTCTACGCGGCTTTGGGAGGAACCATTTGGGCTCGCGCAAGTAGATCCTTGTCTTGAAAATACAGAAGCTGACGACCATAGATCGGCGAATAGCCAGCTTGGAAAATCAGCATATCGCCGGCTTTCGAAATGGAGCCATTTGCCTTCTTCTGTAGACCTGGCAGCGCCATACATTCATCCGATGTCAGCAATGGGCGGGAAATCTCAGCAAGGCTTTCCGAATGGGAGGCTCCCAGTTTGTCGGTACGCCAACTGGCTGACGTGCGTTTCTGGATAATGGTCGTCTTTCCTGCCATGTCGGATAGAAGCCGTGCGGTTTCCAAGGTATTCGGAGCATAGGCAATGCGAACATGGCAGTTCGACACGATGGATTGCTCCCGACCATAGGCCTTTTGCAACTGGGTCAAATCCTGCACGATAATGAAGGCCTTAAGGCCATAACCGCCCATGAAGGCAATAGATTTCTCAAAGATCTCCAACTTGCCAACAGAGGTGAACTCATCAAGCATCAAGAGCATCCGGTGCTTGTAATGCTTGATAGATCGTCCCTCTTCAAAAGCCATGTGCGATGTGAGGCGGGTTAGAAACTGGTTGAGCAAAATCCGCACCAACGGGCGCAGCCGGGCAATATCCGAGGGCGGAATGACGATGTAGAGGGTCGTTGGTTTCTCCGCATTCATCAGATCCGCAATCCTGAAATCCGAGGCTGAGATATTGTTCGAGACAATGGGATCGGAATAAAGGGCGAGCTGGGACGTTCCGGTTGAGTGAACGCCAGAGCGTTCGTTCGATGAGCGCTTGCGCATCCGTGCGGCACCAATGCGGACCTCATCATTGACGATCTTGCGCCCTTCATGATCAAAGGCTTCCATATCGCGCAACAACCGGTCGAAGCTATCATCCTCTTCAGCATTTGATGGCTTTGCGGCCAATTCACCAACCGTCTGTCCAATACTCTCATCATCACCGATAGACATGAACTGACGGACATCGGCCAGTGTGGCGGAGCGCCTTTCCTGGATCTTGATGCGATACAAAACATGGAGAATTGCGGTTGAAAGCCATGCATAACCCTCTTCCTGCCAGAAGTCCTTAAGCCCGGCTCCATCAGGGTCAATGATCATGATTGCGATATTCTGGCAGTCGGCAATCTCGTAGTCGGTGCCAATGCGCACTTCTTCAAGAGGGTTGTATTTGGCTGATCCTGAAACAGCAGCCGGATCAAACCGAAAGACCCTCTGGCCTTGCGCGGCCCGCCAGCCCGCAGACAAGGCATAGTTTTCTCCCTTGATATCAAGAACAAGAGCGGATTCCGGCCATGAAAGAAGGGTTGGGATGACAAGCCCCACACCTTTACCAGATCGGGTCGGTGCAAAGCAGAAAACATGTTCCGGACCGTCATGGCGAAGCGCCCTGACCGATCCTCGCTTGGGCCATCCTCCGACAACAACACCCTGATCGGACATCAGGCCGGAACGTTTGACATCTTTTGCCGTCGCCCATTTCGCGGACCCATGCAGATCCTTGGTATTGCGATCACTGCTAATAAGAGACGAGCTGGCGCGTCTGTCTGCCCATGCAGATATGCCCATCACGACAGCAAATACCCCCAGTCCATAATAAACCGGATAGAGAATTTCGTTCGGCACTTTCACTAGAGGATGCTTGAACTGGTCAAGCAGCCATAACCACCACTGAGGATTGGCAAAGTCAAAGCCAAAGGAATAGCGCCAGCTTCCAATGATGGTGACGACAAGGAGGACAAAACCAATGACACGAATGATCGGACCCATGATATCTCCTCACGCTGCAAGGTTTTCGCCATCAGGCGTCAAGCGTCGCAGAATATAGCGGTCATTCTTCATCTCGTAGATTTCAGAGACAAAGCGACGGCCATCATTGGTGCGGCGAATATGGACCACCAGATCAATCAATCGGGACATGAAGCCAGCAGCATCAGGAAGGATCTGTCCGGATGCATTGATGTTCTCCTGAAACCTTGAAGGCACCAGAGCGGCGCTTTCGGCGTGAACCGTACAGAGCCAGCCGCGCGCGCCCGTGTTGAGCACGTTCAAAGCAGCAAATGCATTCTGGGTTGATATTTCCCCGAAGATGAGATTGTCCGGCGAGATACGCATTTGATGGTCAAAGAGCTGTTGCCAGTCCATGAAACCAGCACCGGCTGCCTTATCACGCGCAGCAATCAGGGAAACCCCGTTGTAAAAGCGGTCAGTTTCCAGCTCCAGGGTATCTTCAGCGCTGACCACGCGCCGGTCATCAGGCAAGAAAGACAGGAACTTGTTCAGCAGCGTTGTCTTACCGGTATTTGTTGATCCGGATATAGCTATGTTCCATTGGTTTCTAAGTGCATTCGCGAGATAGGCAATATGGTGACTATCAAGGCCCATCATTTCCAGAGACACGTCGTAAGGGTGTTTCAAGCGAATAGCCAAGGACATATCAGAGGCAACGGAGTTGCCAATCAGACATTCAAACCGATGATTTCCGGGAAGACGTGCCGAGAGTTTGGGCGCGGTATCGGGATTATATTCAATCCCGGAAACATGTGCCAATCCCATGCAGATTTCTATAATCCGCTTTCGGGTTAGCTCGGGCTCGGCCACCCGTTTATAACGTTCACCCTCACTTCTCATTTCAAGGATGATTTCGCCAACTTTCTTTGATCGCAACTCAACCACTTCGGGATTGTCATAGTGGCGGGAAAGGGGTTTGAGCAGCCGTTGAAGCAGCAGATCGGACATAGGTGCCCCCCAAAAATAGTCAATTGTCAGAAGAGAGGTACGGCGCATGAACGCGCCGTACTAGCTAAGAGGTCAATCATTCCGATTGGGGCGACAAACACCTTGTGTCTGCCTATGATCAACATCAGCGACATATGGCCTGCCACGCTCTTCGCTGGTGTAGTCTGAAGTGCCATCAGGATATTGAATACGATGCCTCGTCAGAACCGCCTTGTAATGCTCAAGGGTTACAGTCATATCGACATAGGTGGTATTGTATCGAACCGGAGGGCAATGTGGCGAACCAGTAGAAGAGATCCGGGTCGGCAGATTAGTCTCAATAACCGCTAAGGTACCAATAGCAATATCCTGTCCCGTAGAGTCCACCACATGAACACCTCTTAGAGGGGTATCGGTACGCACTTTCTGAGACGTGATTACGTCCTTAACGTAAACTTCAGCAGTCTCGACCGTTCGTACACATTTGTCACCCTTGTCTACGACTGCTCCATCACCGAGAGGAATTGCATATTCGGTACCGTCAGGTCGGGTGTAGATGTCCCTTTTATTGCTCGGATAAAGAAGATTGCAGCCGTCATAGTAGGCCCGTGAAGAATCTTCCACTTCCTCGATACCATCGTGGGTGTATGGGATCTTTTCAGCTCCATCCGCCAGATAGGCAGACTCAATCTGCTTTTCGACCCCGTCGGCATTCAGAGTGATTGAGATAAGCTTTTGAGCATAAAGCTCCTCGTCATTGTTCTTCCAACCATCAAACATCCGAACACACTTATCGCCCTTGTCTACGACTTCTCCATCACCGATAGGAATTGCATATATGGTGCCGTCAGGTCGGGTGTAGATGTCACTTTTATTGCTCGGATAAAGAAGATTGCAGACATCATAGTAGGCCCGTGAAGAATCTTCCACTTCCTCGATACCATCATGGGTGTATGGGATCTTTTCAGCTCCATCCGCCAGATAAGCAGACTCAATCTGCTTTTCGACCCCGTCGACATTCAGAGTGATTGAGATAAGCTTTTGAGCATAAAGCTCCTCATCATTATTCTTCCAACCATCAAACATCCGAGCGCACTTATCACCCTGATCTTTGGCAGCTCCATCACCAACAGGAACTGAATATTTGGTGCCATCAGGGCGGGTGTAAACGTCACTTCGATCGCTTGGATAGAAAAGATTGCAGGTTTCATAATATGCCCGCTTGGGGTCTTCGGTATCCTCAAACCCGTTATAGGCATAGGAAATCTGGGCGGTCCCATCCATCAAATAGTTGGAAGCGATCGGATATTCGGTTCCATTCACATTGATGGAAATTGAAACAAGCTGCTGAGCATAAAGCTCGTCATCATTGTTCTTCCAGCCGGTAACGGTCACATCGTGCGGATAGGTCGTGCTATTGCTCATGCAGCCAGTGACATATTCGCGGCCAAGCTTGGTATCATAGTAAAAACGGGATTGACTGTATGAGACACCGGCACTCAAATCATGGGTCCAGTTACCCGGATCGTCACAGCCGTTGGTCGTCTCTTCGATCGTGGTGGTGGAATTTGCGGCATCAGGCACACAGGCGCTGATATATTGCGGCTTTCCATCGACCATGATCTGTGTGCGATACTGCTCGGTAGCGGTCCCTGCGGCCTTATCGACGAGAACCGGACAAAGGCGAATACCCCCTTCATAGAAAACCTTGGAATGCTGATATTTATTGCCGGTTTCCGTGCAAGGCGTCACCTGATAGTAATTGCCATCCTCACCTTCATAAGCATACATCACCATTTCCGATGAAACGCCCTTTGAAAAGTCATGCTTCATCGTGCAGCTGTAGCTATCAGCAACAAGCTTGTAAGGCTCCAATGGGGCTCGTCGCAAAGTTTTATGCAGGCCTTGTTTGTGCCGGAAACGGCCTCGTCTTCATGCTTCGTTAACTTTTTGAAGTCCGAAGAGGAGAGCA
>NZ_FOVR01000020.1 GCF_900115225.1 Cohaesibacter marisflavi
AAGTGCCCGAAAGATACCGTCCACCGCCAGGTGAAGTATCTCAACAATGTTGTCGAGGCCGATCATGGCAAGTTGAAGCAATTGATCAGGCCTGTTCGTGGGTTCAAAACGATGAAAACAGCGTATGCGACCATCAAGGGATTTGAGGTTATGCGCGCCTTGAGAAAGGGGCAGGCCAATCATTTCAATCTCTCAAATGACATCCTTGGAGAAGCTCGGATTGTCGAGCGGGCCTTTGGTGTTGGTCCGGGAGCTATAGCAGAGGCTATCACTCTGCTCGAGAAAAGAGCATCGAGCTCTATGGCCTAAGTGGCAGCCGGGCTGAGCCTCTCGACTGCTCCTCAGAGTTTTTGCAACAGAGCCTGCGGATATGCAGGTCGGAGAATATCGTGTCCAGCTCATCGACGCTTGTAATATCCTGCTCTTGCAATTCTTCGCTATTGGCAACAGCGATATCGGCAACCACATCAAATGCGTTCTCGACGCGTTTGGTTGCGGCAACGACAATCCTCTCAAGATGATATATCGCATCGTCATCCACGTCTTCTATTTCTTGCGCGAAGGCAGCCTCTCCCATCGTAGGGGCCAGAGAAGCGCCCATGCAAACGCATCCAAGTGCGAACAGAGAAGTGCTGGTTTTGAGAAAGTGACATACCATTTTATTGCCCATTCCGGTCCGTGTTACTAATCGTAGAAAGCCTGTCCTTCCTTGAGAGGGGCAGAAGCATGGCTCTATGCATATGAGTTTTCGGTCTTTCCAGCCACCTCAATACAGATTTTAGCCACCCTGATCCGGAAAAACTTGAGTTAGTAATACATATTTTCATACAATGTGATTGCCAGCCTGTTTTCTGGCAACGAAAAGCCTGCCTCCAAGCATGCTTTTGAAGTTCAACATTTCATAAATCAGGATGAAATATGGCAATTCAGATTCGCCAGCGCTCGTTAGTTCAAGCGCTTGACTACCAGCTTCCTGAAGGACATTCAGAGATTCGGCTGCTGCAAAAATACACTATGTCCAACGGTTTCCTGAACCGCTATGGCATTCGAGACGGCATGGAACTGCTGGTGTTTGATTTTACGGTCGAGAAACAGGTCGAGGAGAGAGTTATCGCACCAGGTGGCTTGCTGCTGGCATATGTTGTCAAGGGCGATGGACAAATCGCACTCTGGCCCCGAGGCTCGGAACATCCCAAAGCCATCACCTACCGAAAGGATCTGTCGATCATCGCCAAATCGAGAGAGCCGATGGAGGCACATTCGTCCATTCGACCTTCCATACGATTTTGTGGAGTTGAAATTCGGCTCGACGGAGCATTTCTTCAACGCAGCGGCATAGAGGCGATGCTCGACGACCTTGATGAAACGCATCCATGGTCACTATTGTCTGGTGAGGGGATATGGATCGGCGAGCGCGAGACACCAGGACAGATTGACGAGTTTGTTCAACTTGTTCTAGCAAGCGCGGGGTCATCTGTACAAGATGATTTTGTCATTGAAGCCAGAGCGCTCGATATGTTGCGCCTGACACTAGGAGCCCTCAAACCGAATGGGCCATCGAGCACGCGGGCGCAGATAAAATCACAATCCCTGAAACAAAAGGTCGAAGAGGTCAAGCATCTCCTGCAAACGGATCTGACACGCCCGTGGGCAATCAAAACGCTGGCAAGGGAAGTTGGGCTCAGTGAAAAGAAACTGCAACAGGAATTTAAGCGCCTTTCGGGGTTGTCCGTTTATCGCTATTTGCAAAAAACACGTCTTGAAGAAGCACATATGCTAATCACGGAGCGTGGACTAAGTGTTACCGAATCCGCATTCCGGGTCGGCTATTCCAATCCAAGCCGCTTTTCTGAGCTCTTTAAACGCCAATTCGGAATAAAACCCTCTGAATTATGGCCGTCGGGTCAAACCGATTGAGTGGAGGCAGGCCTAAGCGAAGCTGCAAACCGACCGCATACGAAAGACAGGCAAGCCTGAGAAATTCTGACATTCTGGCGAAGAGATCTCCACCGAATTTGATGACATCTAGAAAGCGTTAGCGGATTGGTGGTCCCGGTTTTGTTCATATCCACGTAGATACCGGTCGTGGGCAATATGATCGAGCATGATCATTGTGCCGGTTTCGACGATAAATTGCTCCGCGGCATCGGCGTTGACAATAACAGCTCCGCTGATTTCATTGATATCATCACCAAGGAGAAACGGGCAAAGAGGAGCGCTGGGTCCTACAAGCATTCGGTGTGGCACCATGTGGCTTGACTGCAGGATTGGTTCCAGACTGCCATTCATCATGGTCTGGGCGGTTATCGCCAGTTTCTGTGCTGTCTTGTAAGCTTGAGGGGCTTCTTCAACCGAGATATCCCCCGGCTTTGGTTCGCGTTCGACAATTTTAGCAGCAGGCAATCTCTTAGCGGCACCTCTGAAGCCGCCGATTATGATCACCCCATCCCCAGGCGCTTCGATTGCTGAAAGACCACCGCTCTCTAAAAATATGCCCGACTGGATCTCCATCGCTTCCTCGCGGTTCCAGAAGGCATTCACCGCAGCCAACCCAACAGAGCGGCGCAGCGTGTCACTTGAGCATAGATCGGCGGCGAGTTCCGAGAGGCTTTTACCTCCAAATCCTTCTCTTGGGCGGATGGTTCGCGCCCCTTCTGTGCCTCGCATCGGACTGCGCGCGATGCCGCAGAGACCTCCTGCGCGCACCATGGTCCAGTTGAAACCGACAATCACCTTGTCGACGATATGCTCACCGGTAACACTGTCTGCCAGCATCCGCTCCATTCTGCCGCCACCAAGGGAGGCCAGAATAGCATAACCATCTGGGCTAATTGCGTTATGCTGCAGGCATTCTTCTTTGCTTTTGCATAGAATGATTGCTGCCTGCCCCATAGAAGGCTTAGAATAAGGCCCGACAATCACTATTTGTGCCTGCCTGCCGCCAATCCGCCAGCCAAAGCCACGCAATTGCATCAGAGCTTGATCTAACAGCGCTTGATTCTTATCCTCAGTAACATCAACGGCAACAGAGCCACATAAACCTGGTGAGTTGGGTTTTTTATGATTATTCATCGAGGTGCCCTTTAGCGCCTATTCTGGCTTCCATTGATATTTTTTGTCTTCCATCTTCACCACGGTGAGTAGAAACTTGAATGCTTCGACAGCTTTCAACCCATGGGGTATTTCTGCTGGCATAATAATGGTCTCCCCGGCTTTGACGATCTGCGCAACGCCATCAATGGTAATCTCTACTGAACCTTCTAGAATCTGCGCCATTGCATCTCCCGTTGCTGAGTGCGTGCTCAGACCTTCACCTTTGTCGATTGCAAAAAGAGTCATACCAACAGACTGTTTCTGCGTCAGTGTTATGCTAGCGACCTTGCTGGGTTTGTAGTCAATCAAGTCAGCAAGGACATGTATTTGGGAATGCTCTATATTCTTGATGAGGTGCTCGCTCATTGTTTTTCCTTAATCGTTGAGGGTAAGTTTCAGCATTTTGAAAGCTTTTCCACCTCCAATAGAATGCCCCTTGTGGGCGGCGACAGCGAAGATATCTCCAGCCTTTAAAGACACGTCCTTGCCATCAATGGAGATATTGGTTTCTCCTTTGAGAAGCAGATAAAAGGTGTCGCCCAGATAAGATTCCTCGCTGACTATTTCTCCATCCGCGAAGGTGAAAAGGGAGATATCGACGTGATCTGAATTCGAAAGCGCCATGCTAACCACCTGATTGGGCTCACATTCAATCAAGGAAGTGATGCTTTCAGGATTTTGGGACGGGAGATTTTTTAAAAGCTTCATCATATACTCTTGTCTGCTAGAAGGAGTTGGCCGCCGCTAATTTCATAGGTGTATTTTACGATGTCGGCCAGTTCATTGCGATTATGTGTCACATATATAACGGCCATGTCAGGGCGCTGCCGGATCATCCGTTTTAAGTCTGCCAATATACTTGAGCGGCGTGAGCTATCCAGCGCGCTCAGAGGCTCGTCCAGCAGTAAGATGTCCGGTTCGATGGCGAAGGCTCTAGCGATAGATACACGCTGGCACATGCCCCCACTCAATTGTTTAGGAAAGTAATGTGTAGCCTTTTCCAAGCCCACGTCGGTTAATGCCTTTCGTGCTCGCTGTTTCATGTTCGATTGCGAAGATTTATCGGATGTTGCCTCCAATGCGAAAAGAACATTTTCCAGAGCCGTTTTCCATGGCAGCAATCGATGATCTTGAAACACATAGCCGATGTGATCGCTTGCTGTTCCACAGCCCCCCCTATCGGGTTGTATGACTTTTGCAATCAAACCAAGGATCGTCGACTTTCCGGATCCTGAAGGGCCAAGCAAACCCACCACATCACCCTTATTCAGGTTAAGACAGATATCCTGCAATACCACTTTGCTTCCATAGGATTTGCTAGCATGGTTCAGTTGGATCATTCTTGTTCTCTCCAATGCTGCAGATGCCTTTTTAATGGAGCGAACAATAGTCCATTTATGCCTCCACCAAGGAAAAGGCAGACAAGAATCCATGCAAACAAGGCTGGTGTGTCAATATTAGCGCGCGCTAGTGAAAAGGCATGGCCAATGCCCTTGCTAGCACCCAACACTTCAGCCAACACAACAATGCGAATTCCCATTCCCGCAGATAGGCCCATCGCTGCGAAAAGTGGACCATACACGCCCGGGAGATATACTTGCCGGATCATCTGGCTGTGACTTGCATGATAGACCTGAGCCATTTCGATCAAGCCTTCATCAATAGCCTTAATGCCTGCAATCGTGTTGGCATAGATCAATGGAAAAATGAGCAAGCTTGTGACGAAGATTGTCTGTAAACTGCCCATGCCAAACCAGATCATGCTTACCATTACCAGCACCACAGGAGGCAAGGTCATCAAAATCCAGTTGAGCGGTTCGAGCAGCCATTTCACCCGCTCTTCAAAACCAGCCCAAATTCCTAGAACCAATCCCATCAAAGCTCCCAAAAACAGGCTGACAACGAAACGATACAAGGTGATCCCAAAATGACCCCAGAATTCGTTCTCATTCAGGAGCCGCAAAAGCCCGACCCCGGTCTGCAGGGGAGAGGCGATGACAAGATCGCTAAAGAGTAAAGAAAACAGCCACCAAACTATAATCAGAATGACTACGCCAATACAGCCCCAGATTTTCCGGGATGTCATGACGCGAACGCCATTTGTTTGTAAAAACATGATTTAAGTATGTCCACAATTGTTGGTGCCGCGTCAGGGATAATAGAAGCCGGCATCAGGAAGTTCGCCGCCGATGGATTTAGGATTAAGAGCCTTGAAAGCGTCGAACATATTCTCTATTTCTTCCTTGACTTTGCCGGATTTGATGGCTTCGAATTGGGTATATTTGAGGCTTTCCTCAAAGGACTCAGCATTGATGCCTTCAACATATTTGACAGCTAGTTCAGAGGCTTCCTTAGGATGAGACACTGTCCATTTCACCGCTTCTTCATATGCTTTGGAAAAAACTTCAACTGCATTAGGATTCTGGAGTATAGAGGGTAAAGCCACGACGCCTGCATTAGGGAAACGATCCTGCCAACCATCGATCTTGCCGAGTTCTTTCTGGATATCGATAACGCGTCTGAACTCTTTTCCTTTGCTTTTGCCTTTCATAATGACCATGGAGGAAACAGGCTCAATCAACAGCGCATTCTTGACCTGCCCCGCCAGCAGACCCATAACGATATCAAGAGGTGAGGCAACATACTGCACATCAAAATCCGTCATTGGATCGAGGCCTTGATGCTTGGCAATTGTCTGAAAGACTAAATCAGGTTGATCTCCACGGAACGGTACATAAATCTGTTGACCCTTCAGGTCTGAAAGGCTGGAGACCTTCACATCCTGACTGACGATATACATAACGCCCCAGATGGAAACATCCACCAACTTCAGCTTCACGCCCTTGTTATAGAAAAGAGAGGCCACGTTCGAAGGAACGGAAGCAAAATCAACTTCTCCCGTGGTCATCATCGCCCGTAATTGATCGGGGTTATTCCATATTTTTAGTTCGGTTTTTTCGGCAATCTCACTGAGCAAGCCATTATCCAGAATATAGGCCATCGGCATAACAAGCGGCGCGAAGGGGCTAGCCAGAACGATTTTGTCAGCGCGAGCTTGCGCCTGATTGCTGAAAGATATCAGAATAGAAACAATCATGGCCGATAAGTAGCGGTACTTCATAACATTTTTCTCGTTCACAGAATATGAAAACGTCGAAACTTAAGCTCATGAATGTCTTGGAGACACTTAAAGCTGAAATCAGACGGCCTAATTGTGGTATATGGAACTCAAGAAAAAATTGTTGAAAGTCAAGTGAAACACGATTATTTGGCACATATCCCGGATAAAGCGTCTTATGATGAGAAAGACACACCGCGAAGCTGTGCGAACGCGATCTTTCCGTCCCCCCATTAGTGGCGGTCAGGTCTTAGGGCATAGATCTATCACTGCCGGGCATAACTAAACTATGGATGTTTGGATGCTTTATTCTCTCATAGACGACAATGAAATTTCAGCCCTGCGCCATGCTCCGATCTTTCAAGGGCTGAAAGATGAAGTGATTGGGGAAATTCTTCAAGCCGCACAAGTAAAAGTCTATGAGCGCGATACAAACCTTTTCGTACAGGGTGATCCGGCGGAAGCGATCTACATCATACTCAAAGGCTGGGTGAAAATTTATCGTATTACTCCAGCCGGAGACGAGGCGCTGGTAAATGTCTTTGCACGCGGGGAAAGTTTTGCCGAAGCCGCTGCTTTCATAAAAGGTGAATATCCAGCTTCCGGAACGACGGTAACCGATTGTCGGTTGCTCAGGATTTCAGCTCGCCATCTTATTGCAGTGATAAAACGCACACCTGAGGTCGGCCTTGCGATGCTAGGTGCCAGCTCACAGCGCATTCATATGCTGGTACAGCAAATAGAACAGCTTAAAGCGCACACAGGTGCCCAGCGACTCGCCTCGTTTCTGCTGTCCCTTACGGAGGCGCGATCAGGTTCTTGTACGTTGGAGCTCCCTTACGACAAAGCGCTGATAGCATCCCGCCTTGGTATCAAGCCAGAAAGCCTCTCTAGGGCATTCCAGAAATTGCGGGGCTACGGAGTTTCGGTAAAGCGAAATCTCGCTATCATCGAAGATCTGCAAATTCTGGATGAGATGGTGCAGCTGGAACGTGCTGTTGTCATGCAAAAAAAATTGAGCCCGCCTTCTACCCAGCTAACTAAATTGACCGGAAAACTATCGCCATTTTTTCTTGATGATCGTCAAAAGATGAATGAGCTACTCAAGTTATCATGAGCTTTTAAGCACTCACTTAACGGGTATACAACGAATCTAAAGCAAACATGCCGTTGATTGGGTGCTGGGAGAAGGAGGCTATAAATGTCGCAATCCAAAGCACAACTCGAGGAGCAGCCCCGGCAGCCTGCCGAGAGGTTACCTGGTGCAGATCTTAATGAAGCTAAAATGCCCGGGCATTGGTTACTAGCCCGCATGGGAAAGCGTGTCCTGCGCCCTGGAGGCCGCGAACTAACGCAGCAAATGGTTGATGATCTCAAAATTGACGATAAAACCGATATCGTCGAACTCGCCCCTGGACTTGGCCTGACAGCACGTCTGTTGCTTGAACGCAAGCCGCGCAGTTACAACGCCGTTGAACGCGACAGCGATGCCGCTGCAATTGTCAAAAGACGGCTAGCACAATTCTCTCCGATCAATATTCATATTAGCAACGCGGAGGAAACAGGCCTTAATGATGCGTGCACTGATATCGTGCTTGCCGAAGCAATGCTGACGATGAATAACCAAGAACACAAAATCAGAATTGCAAAGGAAGCTTACCGAATATTGCGCAGAGGAGGTCAATACGCCATCCATGAATTGGCGATTTGCCCTGAAGATGCGGCAGCCGACATCCAAGCAATAATCTCGAAAAGTCTTTCCGAAGCGATACACGTCGGAGCGCGTCCCTTAACTCGCAATCAATGGTGTACCTGTCTTGAAGAGGCAGGCTTCGTTATCGAGAAGGTCCACACCGCTCCCATGGCCCTCTTGGAACCCAAACGCATCCTTGCAGACGAGGGATTACTTCGCACAATTCGTTTCTCGCTAAATGTTGTCAAGAGCCCAGAAGCTCGTCGCCGTGTTTTGATGATGAGACGAACATTTAGACGCTATCAATCAAATCTGGAAGGAATCGCAATCATCGCCAGGAAATAAAGGAGACTTCATCCAAAACCGTTCGAAAGGAGGGATTCCCTGACTAGCGCCTTGGGGGAACCTTTAGATGGCAAAAAACTATATTGATTTCACAACAGACAAACGCTTTGTGCGCAGAAAGCGAGAATTGAAAACAATAAAAATAATGATCCACCTATATTGCCGACATCATCATGATAGGAAAAACGGGATCATATGTGAAGAATGTGCGATCCTGTTAACCTATGCAACACGGAGGCTGGAGCGTTGCATTTTTGGTGATGCAAAACCTGCTTGCTCACTCTGTGTGGTCCATTGTTACAAACGCGAAATGCGTAAGCGCATAAAAGACGTTATGCGTTGGTCAGGACCACGGATGATGGTTTGGCATCCCTGGCTCGCGATGTATCATATTCTGGATAAAATTCGCCCCATACCGAAGCATCCGCAGAAAACGAAAGATTAAATACAAGTGTAACGGCTGATCTACTTCAACGCCCCTTCGGAAATGCTTCTAACAATCACTTGCAAAGATATTTCTTGTTCATTTTAGGCGACAATGATATTATTAGACTAATTCTAAATTGTTGAATTTTACATTCAACAATAATAACTTAACTCAGCAACTCAAGAAAGGACTACGTATGGCTACCAAATCTTCTTGTGGTGAATGCACGTTCTACGCCGCATCTGAAACCAAAGCTGCTGACACGGGCGTTTGCCATTTCAATCCTCCGGTCTTTCTCACTGAGGAGGAAACCAAAGCGAAATGGCCCATCGTTGCAAACAACGACTGGTGCGGCCATTTCGAAGGGGATCGCAAATCGGCTTAAATATCCGGCTTGCTGGTCGTTACAGCTTTCTGGGCGTTTTTTCCCGGTGTTAAAGCGCATGAATAGCGATGAACGAACAATCTGAAAACGAGCTGAGCGCGCGAGGACCATTGAGTTGATCGGGACATAAATGTCCTTATCGCTGAAACGCGGGCCGGTTCGGGAACAACGCAAAGGCGACCTTGGGTCGCCTTTGCTGCATCAGTGCATCAGTCCTTCTGACATAAAGAAGCGCCACAACTCAAAAGAATTGTGACGCTACAAAAAAGGATTGAGGACCAATCCCTACCTTTTCAACAAGCCCATATGATGCTCACGCCTTCCGGGAAGAGGACCAAATCTTCGCGGAGTTCGTGTCCACACTTTGCCTAAGGCAAACTGGACTTGCAGGACGTCAAGAGCAAGACACGAGGACCAGTCATGTTACTCGGACGTTTTGCACATTTCCAATGTGTCTCCGCAGGCGAGCCGCATCATTTGCCTATGAGACATATTTTCTATGTACGATCTGATTTCTCGAATCCTACGTCATCTCAAAGTGACCAGCTATTGAGGCGACTCGATTCAAAATCTTCAGGTAATCGAGACAAACCCAAATTAATAGTTACGTAATGAAATAACTTGAGTTCATAACTCATATTTAACATTCTCAAGCTGCGCTGTCAATTACCCACCGCTGATACGACTTCTCCCAATGGGGAGAATAGGCGGATTCTGAACTTTAATGCAGTTGGAGCACCCCGAATCCAAGCCCCCATCGTCGCGCGGAGCTCGAATAAATCTCAATCTGTGGGTAACAGATCAACAGCTAAAATGTTCGGTTCCTGATTGGGATCGTCACAATAGTTCTTCCGTCCGCATCTGTGGAAGAGTCTATCAACGACTTCATTGACGTATTTAATGAAAAGATGCGATAAAAAGCATCTGCCTCTGCATTTGTAGATACAAGTATCAGATGCTCTATGGTTGATGAATTGTCACGCGGGTCCCGCTATTGATAGAATGTACCAGCTGGAAGTTTTCCTCCAATGATTGCAGGAGACATGCCCTTCAAGACGACAAAGAATTTTTCCAACTCCGCCTTTGACTGTTTGCCAGATTTTACGTCGATATGGCTGAATGGGATTGAACGCTCAATGATGGGAGCTTTCAGACCCAAATAGGCGGCGCCGATCTTGGCTGCACTAGTTGGGTTATTGCTCACCCAGCGGCCTGATTCAACTAGAGCGTTGTTGAAGGCTGAAACGAGTTCTGGTTGCTCTGTGAGCAATTTACCTGAAATCATCATGCCTGCTTGAGGAATGGCAGAGCGCCCACCAAAAACACTACCCCAGGCCTTTTGCAAATCCAACGCACGCGTTACTTCAATGCCGTTTTTCATGCCCTGCATCTGGGCCCCGGTCGCAGCGGGTTCAGGCAAAACAGCCATCTTGGCATCGCCTGCAATCATCATTTTCATCGCCTGCATGGGTGTGCCGACATATTGCAGTTTGTAATCCCGTCCCTGCTTTAGTCCAATCTTCGATGCCATGGCACGAAAGACAAGGTCGGGCATATCATTCTTGTAGGGCATGACAATCGTTTTGCCGCGAACAGCTGCAAGAGAGGCAACCTTGCCTTCGCGTGACATCAAATATAATAGTCCCCACGTCACTACGCTGGATAATCTTACATTAATTCCGCGGTTGTACAGGTTTGCTGCTACATATGTCGGTGTCCCGGTGATGCTCATACTGCCATCAAGAACTCCAGCCCGTAATTGATCCGGCGTTCTCCAAACCTTGAACTGCACTTTTCCAACATGATCCTGCAATGCGCCGGACTGAGCCAGATGGGCCAGGGCTATAGATGGTCCTGCTGGAGGGCCATAGATGGTCAATTCGTCTTTGATCTTCGCGAGGGCCGGCGTCGAGAGCATTGATGTGGAAAGCCCACTCACTGCGAGAGACCCGATGCCGAATGCGGAATGACCAAGGAATTTACGTCGAGATAACATTGTTGTCTCCTGATCTTTAGAAATTCATTTGAGAGCGGACAAAGAATGTACGTCCAGGTGCGTTGACTTTTGTTCTCGTTGCGGAAGCAACACTGGTCCCGGTGATGTGTTCTTGATAATCGGTGTTAAACAGATTGTTGATACCAGCCGAGAGAGACCAGCGATTGCTCAACTGCAATCCACCATAGAGATCAACGGTAGCGAAGCCTTTGCCTTCTCCATCATCAAGTCCTAACGCTGTGGTCATGTCTTCATCCACGCGGGTCTGGTCTGAAACAAGGCGTAGCTTCGCCCCAACATTCCATGTGCCCGAACTCGCAAGCATGCCTTGATAATCGAGAAGAAAGTTGGCTTCTAGTGGCGCTATTTGGTAAAGAGCACGATCATCGCTGTCGTTGTTCCCCCACAGGTAAGCGACCTTGGCGGTTGCGGACCAATGATTTGTCAGATTCCATCGCGCTTCAAAGTTTGCTCCAGCAAACAGCGCATCTACGTTACGATAGATTAGAGCACCATCTGATAGGTTCACTCCACTCTGCCCATAGGCTCGATCCCAGGTGATGAAATTATTCACCCAGTCAACATATCCCGAGAGTTTGACTTCGATATTTTCTGAGCTGAACGGACCATCTGCATTCGGCCCCATCACGCCATAGTCAACATAGTTATTCCCTTTCCAGGCCATGCCAAGCTCTGCCTTATGGTGGGCTTCTGGATCTAGATCAGGATTGCCGATCCAGCGGTTTATGGCTTGAGGATGTGTGACTGCATGATAGGCTTCAATATTATCAGGTGAGCGGACCTTGCGGCTGAGATCCCCAAACACCGAGAAGCGTTCATCCATGAATGCTTTGGTTACACGCATGCGAGCAGAAATATTGTTGTCAGTGCGAGACAAATCACCGGTCGCTCCATAGTAGGATCGATAAAGGGAAGCTGGAGACATATTCCAAGCAGCAGCCCCCGTGGCTCCAGATGGAACATCGCCGGTCTCATTGGCGTCCGCAGGATCGGCATGGATGAGGTCATAACGCATTCCAAGCTGCATTCCCCACCCCTCGCCAAAGGAACGTTTGCCATCAAGGGATGCTCCAACGGTTTTCCGGGTCACGTCGGGCACCTTGATTGTGTTTACCACACCAAGCGTATCGTTATACCGACGCGCATCCTGATTGTCCCAACCACCAAAAACTGCTGCATTTGTGGACCAACTTCCCAAGTCCCATCGTGTGTTCACCTTACCATCGAGAATATGGCGTTCTGTGTGGGCACGCATCTTGACCGAGGAATTATCTCGGTTGCTGTAATTATCCGGTTCGCGTTCGACATTTCTTGAAGACAGGTCGACAGAGAAACCGGTCAAACGGTCGCCCTCCAGAACCTGATCGTAGCTGAGCTTACCAACCAGTCGTTCTGTGTTTTTTACATCCATACTGTGATGGGGTTGCAGTTCATCTTCGATGACATCCCGCACGCCCACAAAGCGGAATGTTCCGACAGGGGTTGGTTTCCACTGGATCATCACCTGTTGTGTACTTCGCGTATACCCGAAGGTGACATCGTCGCCATTGGCATCTTTATAGTCGTTCGCTTTCACAAACCGGTTGCCAAACAGCATGACGACACCAGGTGCCATGAGCTTTGCTTGTGCGCCAGTATAGAAGGCGTTGCTCTTACCATCGTAGCCCCCCATGACTTTTACTGTCTTGTTCGCGTTTGCGACATCCGATTCAACGCCAATAGTCGTCGACAAGCTGCTATCATCATCAAACTGCTGGTAGGGATCTGCAAGCAACAGCTCAAGCGGTGATGGTACAGAAGGCGGGCCTGCTAACGCATGGCGCTCCATTGACAGTGTGTCTATGAAGTCTTCGGCCTGAGCTCCAAAGCCTCCTGTTGCGACGACAATCAGACTGATGCCTGACATGAATAGTTTTTTCTTACCCAACATTGTCTTTCTCACATTCTTCATGAGTTATTTGTGTTTGAATTCGGTGGTCGGCCTTTGCGGCATCGGTAATTTCGATACCGGAAGCTTTCTTTGAACCATCTCGGGTCTTGTCTATGGCGCGATCAATTCCAGTACGGTGATTGCAACTTTCTAGGAGCTCCTGCTAAAAGCCCATGGAACAAATTGAACCAGATAACATCCGTAACTGAGTGCGAAACACATCCAGGCCGCCACCATCCAATCGATCTCGTCCCAGAAGAGGGGCGCGATGGCGCGCAGGAAACAGGCGGCGATCATGAAACCCATGGCCAGAGCGAACAGCGGACGGAATATGAGTTGATGACCAGAATGGCGACTGCCAGCGATGATCAGAACCATCAGAGTTGTGAAGGAAAAACTGCCAATGTAAATCGCATGGCGCCCATTGATCACCGCTGCGTAATCCGCAATCCCCAGCAACCCCGCCGCTTGAAGAGCCAGACCTGCCGTCATCAACCAGTAGGTCGCATAGAGCCCCTTTGTGTAGATTGACGATAGAGCTTTGCGGATATGCCAATCCTGCAGGATCGCCAGCACCGCACAAGCTGATGCTAAGGCGAGCCAACCTTGAAGGGCTTCGCTGGTCGGTAGAATGCGGGCAGTAGTGAAAAGGCTGACACAGGTTATCGCCACCCGGCGGACCGGCGGACGCGGCAGAAACTTGATATCCTTCTCGCCGTTATCTGTCAGGGTCAGATTGACGATCGCCGTGCTGATCGCTGACAGGGCAACTAGGATCATGACCATGAAAGAGCCTTCAGCTAGTATCACGCCGGTTTCAAATGTCAGACTTAATGTTTTGCTAAGTGGTATCTCTCCGAAGATGTACCCAATGGATGCAATCATCTGCGCACAGCCCAGCAGCAAGACTGGCCATATTAAATGGCGCATGCGCACACTCAGAATTGGCTTCGCAAGGCGCAGAATAAGGAAAAACATGAAAAGTAAATGCGACCCGAAAACCAGCCAAGCGGGCAAATTGTCGATAAACCAAAAAGCCAGACGTCCAAAGAGCCACAGACATGTTAGGCCGAATAGTTCGCGCCCCTGCACCTTTGGTGTGCCGCTCCAGGCTGGCACAGCGGTGGTCAGAAACCCAGCCATCGCGGCCATGAGGTAGCCAAAAATCATGTCATACTGATGGAGCAGCACTGGATCTACCAGCCCGGCTACTTCTATTCCTGCGGACAGGGAAATACCCCAATAGACAACATAAAGAAGGGCAAATAGGGCCGCGAGGGGGAAAAAAGTCCTGAAGCCCTCCTGAAAAATCGGCCAGTTTTGAAAGCTGGAAGAGAGCGAACTATCGCCATTGGGTTTGAAGATACTTTCACTCACAGCACTTTCTCCCAGTTCTTCATTCGGAACAAATCGGCGATCATATCATCAGACAGCAGCTCAGCCTCAAGTTCGTGGGCCAGCTGTCGCGTTCTGAGATGAAGCGGCATCTTGATCGTGACTTCTTTGATAACTCGGCCCGGATCGGGTGCCATGACAAGAACCCGATCACTAAGAGAGAGCGCTTCAAAAATGTCATGGGTCACCATGAGAACTGTGCAGGCACGGCTTTCTATCTCTGTCAGCAATGCGCGGTACATCTCGCGTCGACGTCCCACATCCAGCGCGCTGAATGGCTCATCAAGAAATAGCAAATCTGGTTCCGTCACCATGGCCCGGGCAATGGCCGCCCGTTGCTTCATGCCACCGGATAGCTCAGCAGGAAATTTCTTTAGATCAGCTTGAGAAAATCCCATGGCTTTTGCTGCCACGGATACGCGCTCAAATTGCTCTTGCCGGGTCAGTTTTGCGGCTTTGAGGCCAAAGGCCATGTTGTCGTAAAGACGCTTCCAGGGCAGTAAACGATGATCTTGAAAAAGAACAGCGCCGGAGTCCGTGTTTCTTTCGACAGAGCCATCGCTGGGGGAAATAAGCCCCGCTGCAATTTTGACTAGGGTGGTTTTCCCGCAGCCAGACGGGCCGATCAGGCTTACAATCTCACCAGGCGCCATTTTGAGCTCACACGCATCAAGAACCTGCTCAATGGGAAGATAACGGTGTTCCTTCAACCGGAGATGCAGGATCGTCTTTTTTCTCGGCCTTTGTGAAGACGAAGTGCCGCTGCGTATTTCGTTATCTCTCTGGGACGGTTTAAACATCGTTCTTCCATCCCTCGACATGAGATTTCACGGGGTTCAGAACAAATCCCTCAAAGAGCAGCAATAAACCGACCACCGCGACAATCCACGCCATGGTGGCGACGGTGTCGATGTTGACACGCGCTTCTGCAAGGCCGGCGCCAACGCCATCACCAGATGCGAGCAGCTCTGCTGTCATTACGACTTTCCAGCTCATCGCAAAGGATGTGGCCCAGGCAGGGAAAAGATAGGAGACGATTTGCGGTGCCTGGACATGGATGAATTTTTCCGCACGAGAGATACGGAAACTGTCGGCCATTTCGTCCAGATTACCGTCCCGCATGCGAACGCCTTGCATGGTTCCGGCGAAGATGAGAGGCAAGGTTGTGACAAAGACGGTAAAGATCGGAGTGCCTTCACCGCCAAACCAGAGCAGCGCGATGACAATCCACGCAATTGGCGGCATTCCTTGCATCATGGTGACCAAAGGTCTGCTCAAGACAGACAGCGTGTTGGACCAACCTGCCATTAGTCCGAGAATGATGCCTACACAGCTCGCGGTCAGGAATCCAAGCAAGGCCCGTTCCGAGGTGATGAGTATGTAGTTTAACCCGTGCGACTCCGAAATCAGTGTACCAACCGTTTTGATCGTTTCTAGCGGTTCTGGCAATACCAAGGGGCCAAAGGTCTCAAAACCGATTTGCCAAAAGGCAAAGACCAAACAGATCACGGACAGAGTTGTCCAGCCCGACCACAAGCTTCCCACAAATGCAAACAGGTGCCGTATCATGCGTCTGTGCCCCGTCCGCAGGTAAGCTGAAGGCGGTTTGCATTTTCGATTTGTTGTTGGGGGAAAATACGACGGACCATAGCTATCCATTCTTTGATGAATCTGACTTGCTTTATGGTCCTGAATCTTTGAATCCACGAATGGTCCAGCGCGGATCGTTGGGTAACTATATCTTGAATATGGTTCTCATCTTTTGACGATCGTCAAGCACCATCCAAAAAACTTTGAGTGGACTGACTCATTGTTCCTTGTTGACAGAGAAGCAATTTGAAAAGTTTGAATTGTATGAACGCTTTAGTTGTCTGAGATTGTTCTGAATGTGGAAAATAAGGGTGAGTATAGTGATAAATGAGCGCGACCAGTGGTGTGGAATAAAAGAGTTTAGTGGAGAAAAGGAACCTCAAAAAGAGGGCAACCACCTGCCGCCCTCTCGACTAATATCAACATAAGGAATGTTAGATTAGCAGCTGTAATACATAGCGAATTCAACTGGGTGCGGTGTGTGTTCGAACAGCTCGATTTCTTCCATTTTCAGCTCGATGTAGCCTTCGATCTGACCTTTGGTGAAGACGTCGCCAGCAAGCAGGAACTCGTGGTCAGCTTTCAGGCAATCGATGGCTTCACGCAGGGAACCACAAACGGTCGGAATGCCTTCGAGTTCTTCAGCAGGCAGATCGTAGAGGTTCTTGTCCATTGCATCGCCCGGATGGATCTTGTTCCTGATGCCGTCAAGGCCAGCCATCAGCAGAGCAGAGAAGCAGAGGTACGGATTAGCGGACGGATCCGGGAAGCGAGCTTCAACGCGTTTTGCCTTTGGAGATTCGGTCCAAGGAATACGGATGCAGCCGGAACGGTTGCTAGCAGAATATGCGCGTAAAACAGGGGCCTCGAAGCCAGGGATCAGACGCTTGTAGGAGTTGGTGGACGGGTTGGTGAAGGCGTTCAGGGTCTTGGCGTGCTTCAGGATACCTCCGATGAAGTGAAGGGCTTCCTGAGACAGGTCAGCATATTTGTCGCCAGCGAAGAGGGGTTTGCCGTCTTTCCAAATGGACATGTTGCAGTGCATGCCGGAACCACTGTCCCCATAGATTGGTTTAGGCATGAAAGTGGCGGTTTTACCGTATGCCTGAGCTACGTTGTGGATGACGTATTTGTATTTCTGTTGTTCGTCAGCCTGTTTGGTCAGGGGGCCGAAGATCATACCGAGTTCGTGCTGGCAGGACGCCACTTCGTGATGATGTTTATCAACTTTCATGCCGATGCTCTTCATGGTGGAGAGCATTTCAGAACGGATGTCCTGCGCATAGTCGGTAGGGTTGACGGGGAAATAGCCGCCTTTAACACCCGGACGATGGCCGGTGTTGCCGGTTTCGTATTCGGTGTCGCTGTTCCATGCGGCATCGATTGCGTCGACTTCAAAAGAAACCTTGTTCATGGTGTTGGCATAACGAACATCGTCGAAGATGAAGAATTCTGCTTCTGGGCCCCAGTAGGAGACGTCGCCGGCACCGGAAGATTTCAGATAAGCTTCAGCTTTTTCTGCGGTGCCGCGCGGGTCGCGCTCATAAGGCAGGCCGGTGCCTGGCTCAACGACGGAGCAATGTACGCAGAGGGTTTTTTCTGTATAGAACGGATCAATGTAAACGCTGTCGCAGTCCGGCATCAGTTTCATGTCGGAAGATTCAATCGATTTCCAGCCCGCGATAGAGGAACCGTCAAACATGAGGCCTTCTTCGAGGAAGTCTTCATCTACCTGGTCTTCCATAACGGTGACGTGCTGCAGCTTGCCACGCGGGTCGGTGAAGCGAATATCAACATACTTGATTTCTTCATCTGCGATCATCTTCACAATTTCAGCTGGTGTGTTCATTCCGGTGTCCTTTGTTCTTGAGCGCTTGGATTGGTCGACCAGGGTTTCGGTAAGCTTTCTGTTTTCAACACACTGATCGAGAGATATGCTAATATTTCAAACGGCTTCATTGCCTGTTTCGCCGGTGCGGATACGGATCACCTGATCGATATCTGAGACAAAAATCTTGCCGTCACCGATGCGTCCAGTCCGGGCACATTTTTGGATTGCTTCAATGGCCATGTCGACCTGACCTTCATCGAGCACAACTTCCACCTTTGTTTTTGGCAAAAAGTCCACCACATACTCGGCGCCACGGTACATTTCGGTATGGCCTCTCTGACGACCGAAGCCCTTGGCGTCAATCACCGTGATGCCTTGCAGGCCCACTTCCTGCAGCGCTTCTTTGACCTCCTCAAGCTTGAACGGCTTAATGATCGCTTCAAGTTTCTTCATGATATCTTGCCTCCGAGAATAATTAAATTTGCACGCACTTTAATCACATTGCACATTTTGTGGTCAGTTCAATCCATAATATGTGCATAACTGGTAATCAAACTGCTGTTAAATGTGCGGGTAGCTGCGTTCTGCCGCAGTAAAGGGTCTCCGGTCGCAAATCCAGAATGGGAGTGCCCGTTGGACACTTCAGTCTTCCAGATACGTGAATGAGGTTCTTTTCGATCTTTCGGACAAGTCCTAACCCGATTCCAATCGGGTTAGGACGGTCAAGTGTGCAAGTTGCAAAAACGCCGAGTTCCTCTGCATCGTCCGGCGGATTACTTTTCAGAACGCTGCGATTTGCCTCTCGAAGCCAGTATAGAATTGTCAGCTCGCTGATTGTCTCGAGGCCAATGCAGCCATCAAAATAGACTGCATCCAGTTCAAGGACATAGTTGCGATCGTAATCTCGATAAGAGCATGAAGTGGTGTCCATCGGGCAACAATCTGTTGTCCAGATCGTGCCAATCGGCACCAACTCATAGGGGTGAGGTTGGCAATAAAACATGGTGAAGTTCCTTTGTCGGTTTTGTGGAGCGGCCTAATCCGGCTAGAAGAAAGGTTTTCTGATGGCCGTGAAGCTTTTTTTGGGGGGGGGGCAAAGCGGATATCAGGCAGCTCGATTGCGCCGATCTGTCATTACCGCCTGATAGTTGGAGAAGAGAATAATAGCTCCGCCCAGCAGCACCCAGACATCGATGAACTCGCCATAGGCGTAGTAGCCAACAATGGCTGCCATTGGCACTCGGAGGAAGTCGATGGGGATGACAACCGACGCATCCAGTATTCTCAGGGCCTGAGCCTGACAGAAATGTGCACTCAACGCACCGGCTCCTGCCAGTACCATCCAGGGCAAAGTATGCCAGTGAACCGGCTCCCAGTCAGTTAGAGCGAGCACAAAGCCCAAGGGCAATTGGATCAGGATCATCCAGACAACGATAGCTCCGGCGGAACACTGTTGGGTTAGCTGTTTCACGCAGATTAGCGATAGACCATAGCCTGCCGCAGCCAACAGCACGAACACTGACGCAGGATCAACCATGCTGATTCCTGGCCGCACAATAACGAGAACACCGACAAAGCCTCCGATCGTGGCAAGAAGTCGCGGTCCCGTAAGCCTTTCTCCAAGAATGAGCCAAGCGAAGAAAGCAACCCAGATCGGCATTGTGAATTCTAATGCGAAGACCGATGCAAGAGGCAAAAATACCACGCCAATCGTCCAGAAATACTGAGCAGTAAAATGCACAATGTTGCGAATGAAATGCAGGCGCAGCATTTTCTTTTCCCGCACTTCCGGCAACAGCTTTCGAGCCAGAACAAGAATAATAATTAGGCCAACGAGCGCTCGGAAAAACAGCACCTGCTGGATGGAAAGGGAGCTTGCCAGCTCGCGGGAGCCAATCGACATGCCGATAAAGGAGATCATGCTGAGCGCCATCCAAACTAGTCCGCGGCCAAAGCCTAACTCGTCGTTGGAGACAAATGACGGTCCAGTAACTTTCATGAGCGTCTGTTCCTTGCTTATTAAATGTTTCTTCAGTTCTTTAGGGGGGTAGGAAGATGCCTTCACATGATGTGCGAAAGGCTCAGGCTTTCTCGACCGGAGGAGTAACTGCTTCAACAACCAACCGTTGGATGCGGCCATCCCGTGTTTGCCAATCCATTGACTGACCCTTGGATAGGCCTATCAGTGCCACTCCAATGGGTGTCAGAATGGAGAGCCGGTCTAAAGCGATGTCAGCTTTGCCCGGATACACCAGTGTTATCTGGCGGGAAGGGCCGGAGTTTCCTGAAAAACGCGCATAGGATCCCATTCGGATTACGTCGCTACTGATGGCCTCGTCGGGAACGACGCGTGCTCGGTCGAGTTCGGCATATAGAACCTCAACCACGGAAGATATGGTGCTTTCATTCTTTTCGGCCAACAGCATCAGCCGGTTGGCGTCAGTTTGTGTGATCGTAATATCTGGTTTGAGGAAGGCATCTGTGCTCATGGCTACAATTGCTCCATGCCTGCCGCAAATACGGCAAGTATGTAATCCGTTGGTGCGGATCTGAGTGTAAATTTTCAGGTGAAATGTCGCGTGACCAACGATACTATGAACGCTGGATGGCTTGTTGCCGCTACCCCTCGACCGGGCGCGACGCGTCCGAGTCGGGGGCTACCCGCCTGCGATAAGGCACATCCGTTTGAGAAAGAGGGTGGAGCAAATGTAGGTCATAAGACCAATGTGGCCTCGGGTACAACCAAAGTCAAGCTGTACGACTGGCAAATTCTTTTTACAGTGAAATACTGAGAGCAGGGCGGTTTACAACCAAGATTCAATAGTATTTTGAAAGGAAACTAGGCCGTATTGACAAAAGAGGTTTCAAATCAGTTGATTTCTGAATGAAGGGCGCTTTTACCAAGACCTTTATGAGCATTCGGTCTATGTGGGTTTCTGGCGCTGGGCTAAATAAGGCGTCTGGGACGCCATGCTGGGGACGCTCATCGAGCTCGGTCTAACCGATGACTGGCGACATATGGAAGACAACGCGATCATCCGGCGCCATTCGCAGGCAGCTGATGCAAAGGGGAGTCTCAAGGAAGGCTTTGGTCGATCGCACGACGGTTTTACGAGCAAGATCCATGCCCGGTTTGGGGCGCCCTCTTGGTTTCCTGCTGACAGGAGGGGAGGCGTCCGATTACGAGATGTTTACAGCTCTTCTAAGGTAATTGCTATCACTTCGCGCTAGACAACATAACTGTTGACGCTATCGTGCAGAGATCAGCTCGGGAGAATGGCATATACAATATCAGGTCTTACGGTCATCAATCAAGTGATTTGGCTTCGCCAGTATCAGTAAGCTTTTCATGTCATTCAAATGAACTTTGCTACCTTCAACTTCAACACCGTAAGGTTTGAGCGTGTTAAAAGCACGCGAGAGATTTTCCGGTGTCATACCTAATAAAGAAGCCAGGGTTCTTTTGTCATAGGGTAATTCCAATGATCCTGTTTTTCCCTGATCTTTGTCGTAACGAATTAGACGATTAGCTAGCCTTTCAACAGAGGTACGAAGCTTGATGTCCTTCTGGTCTTTTACAACGCCGCGATAGCAGCTGGCAAGTTCCCCGACAATGGCTCTGGCGAAAGCATCATCCTTTTCGAAAGCTTTACGAATATCTTCGGAGGGAACTAGTAGGAGTTTTGATCTCTCTGTGGTGCGGGCCGACATCAAATAGACGGCATCCTTTAATACGGCAGCCAAAATAAAAGTGCCGAATGGTTGTACTACTGCCATGGTTGCTTCACGACCATTCGAACTGGCGAACAATTCTACTTTCCCTTCAACCACAACATAAAGGAAATCTGCAGGGTCCCCTTCATGGATAAGCGTTAGCTGCGCTGGAAAGGTTTGCAAGTAGGCAGCTTGCATGAGCTCTTCAAAATTTGGGCCGCTGGTGGTTTCAAACAATTGAAGCTCTCTGACCTGCGGCAGATCTGTTGATCTCATCTGGTGGTCTCTTGATGAAAGTTTGGTCCTTAATTAACATTTTTAGCTCAGCCAGATAGTGCTGACAACCTCGCACCTTGATTATCCCAATAGTAACACTTGCCAACTGCAAGCAAGGAACTTGTTTCTTCAGCAAAAGCTGAATGGTTTGATTTGCATCAAGTCTTCTATGCGGTCCGGCGCGCCTAACTTGCTCTCACATAGAAGCTACTGCGCTTTCATAAACATGGTGAACAAGGGGAGGGGTGACCCATGCATGCTCTTGATGGAGTCACTAAGTCTGACCAATACCGAGCATTGGGTCTCAGCACATTTGCGTTTACGGTATGTTTTGCTGTATGGACCATTTTTTCAATTATTGGTGTTAAGATAAAAGGGGAACTCGGGCTTTCCGACACGGAATTTGGCCTGCTTGTGGCCACCCCAGTGCTAACCGGCTCGGTGAGTCGTATCTTCCTCGGTGTTTGGACAGAGCAATTTGGTGGTCGAATTGTATTTCCTTTGCAAATGCTGGTGACGGCGGTAGCCGTATGGTTGCTCACTTCTGTTCACACATTTGAAATCTTTCTGCTCGCAGCGCTTGGACTGGGGTTGGCTGGGGGATCATTCATCGTTGGTGTTGCATATGTTTCGCAATGGTTTGAGAAAGAGCATCAAGGGACGGCTCTTGGCATTTTCGGAGCCGGCAATGTTGGGGCGGCGGTTACGAACTTCGTAGCGCCTTTTCTTGTTGTTGCACTCGGTTGGGAAGGGACAGCCCGTGTTTATGCCATCGTATTGGCAGCTACGGGGGTTTTGTTTTTTCTACTGAGTAAAGATGATCCGGCGCAATCTGCTCGCAAGAAGACGGGAGCCAAAGCTGTTTCAGCTGCTGCGCAGCTGGCTCCGCTCAAAAATATTCAGGTTTGGCGCTTCGCGACTTATTACTTCTTCGTCTTCGGAGGGTTTGTTGCGTTGGCGTCGTTTCTTCCGCGCTATTATGTGGGGGCTTATAATCTGGAGCTGACAACAGCGGGTATTTTTGCGGGTCTCTATTCGCTTCCTGGTTCTGTATTCCGCGCTCTTGGTGGCTGGATGTCAGACAAGTGGGGCGCACGCTTTGTCATGTATTTAACGTTCATCGTGTCACTGGTCGCTCTTTTCATCCTGAGCTATCCCCAAACAACATACACGGTATCGGGTATCAACGAACCGATCAATTTTCACTTTGGCATCAGTGTGTCCGTGTTCGTTGGGTTAACCGTGGTTCTCGGCTTCATGATGAGCCTTGGCAAAGCCGCTGTCTACAAACACATCCCGGTATACTATCCCCACCATGTTGGGGCTGTTGGAGGGCTGGTTGGAATGATTGGTGGGCTTGGTGGTTTCTTTTTGCCAATCGCATTTGGCGTCCTGCTCGACTTAACAGGCGTTTGGACAGCTCCTTTCATGCTGATGTTTCTCTTGGTCGCAATTTCCTCCGTTTGGATGCACGTCGCAATCCGTAAAATGGAGAAGCGTCGCCATCCCGCCTTGGAGCAAGAGCTGTATCTCTCAGATACTCCAGATCAGCCGCTGGCCGCACCGAAAGGCAAGGCTGAGCCTTTCAAGATCCTGGATACCAAGCATCAGTCTGCCGATTAAACAAATTCGAAAATACAGTAGTTCGCCCTAATCGGGCGACCCATTTGAAACATGCGCTGTAAGGGGAGGCCCATGGCGATTTCATCGATACATCAAGATCAAGGACACACGCTCAATGACTGGCGGCCAGAGGACAAACAGTTCTGGGAAGAAAGAGGCCGACAGATAGCAGCCCGAAACCTCTGGATCTCTATTCCGGCCTTGCTGTTAGCCTTTTCTGTATGGATGGTTTGGAGCGTGGTTGTTGCCAAGTTACCCGCAATCGGGTTTGATTACACAACGGACCAATTATTCTGGCTTGCGGCCTTGCCGGGGCTTTCAGGCGCAACACTCCGCATCTTTTATTCGTTCATGGTCCCGATTTTCGGGGGACGTTTGTGGACCACCTTGTCGACCGCATCATTGTTGCTGCCGGCAATCGGAATTGGTTTCGCCGTTCAAGATCCTGAGACACCGTATTCCATATTCTTGATCCTGGCGTTGCTTTGCGGTTTTGGGGGCGGAAACTTTGCCTCGTCCATGGCCAATATTTCCTTTTTCTACCCGAAAAAGGAAAAGGGCAACGCCCTGGCGCTGAATGCAGGGCTTGGGAACCTTGGCGTCTCTGTCATGCAGTTCCTTGTCCCTCTAGTCATTTCAACCGCTACATTCACGGTGTTTGTGGGTGATGCCCAAGTAGCCAGAGATGGCACCCCTCTATGGCTTCAGAATGCAGGCTTTGTCTGGGTGCCCTTTCTAGTCATCTCAACATTAGCCTCCTGGTTCGGAATGAATGACATTGCTGACGCAAAAGCTTCTTTCAAAGAACAGTCGATTATTTTCAAACGCGCGCATAACTGGATCATGTGCATTCTCTACACCGGCACATTCGGATCATTTATCGGTTATTCTGCTGGTTTTCCGCTGCTGATGAAGACGCAGTTTCCTGAAGTCGATGCCTTGTCCTATGCGTTCTTGGGGCCATTGGTTGGAGCATTGAGCCGTGCAGGTACCGGTTGGATTTCCGACAAATTTGGCGGTGGCCGTGTCACCTTCTGGACGTTTGTCGGCATGACTTTTGCTGTTGCTGGCGTTCTCTATTTTCTCGCAACAAAGGATCAATCCGGGGCATTTTGGGGATTTTTTGCAGCCTTTATGGCCCTGTTCTTCCTGACTGGTGTGGGCAACGCATCAACCTTCCAGATGATCCCCACAATCATGCGCAAAGAGGTTGCCCGCCTTATGCCTGAATTGGATCAGGCTGCAGAATTGAAACAGGCAGAGCGTGAGAGCGCAGCTATCATTGCATTCACGTCCGCCATTGCTGCCTACGGAGCATTCTTCATTCCAAAGGCCTATGGAACATCCATCAGCATGACCGGCGGCCCGGAGGCTGCTCTGTGGTGCTTTGGTGCCTTTTATGTGCTGTGTGTTCTTATCACGCATGTCTTCTACACCCGCAAGGGCGCCTCGGTTCCTTGTTGAGCCCGGCCGACAGAGAAGGAAAACAACATGTCTCATCTCCTTGATCGTCTCAACTTTTTGTCGCGAAAGAATGTCGACACCTTTTCCAGGGGCCACGGTGTTACGACCAGCGAAAACCGCGACTGGGAAGATTCCTATCGCAAGCGTTGGCAGCATGACAAGATTGTGCGCTCGACACACGGCGTGAACTGTACCGGCTCCTGCTCGTGGAAGATTTATGTCAAGGGCGGCATTGTGACGTGGGAAACACAGCAGACAGACTATCCCCGTACACGTCCGGATCTACCGAACCATGAACCGAGAGGATGCTCGCGTGGCGCCAGCTACAGCTGGTACATGTATTCCGCAAATCGCGTCAAATATCCCCTGATCCGCTCCCGTTTGTTGAAGCTGTGGCGCAAAGAACGAACACTGAAAACACCCGTAGGGGCTTGGGCTGCCATCCAGGAAGACCCTAAAAAGCGGGCAGACTATGTGAAAGTGCGTGGTCTTGGAGGCTTCGTTCGTTCCACGTGGGATGAAGTGAATGAGATCATCGCCGCAGCCAATGCCTATACTGCGAAAACATGGGGCCCGGATCGCGTCATCGGCTTTTCTCCCATCCCGGCCATGTCCATGGTTTCTTATGCAGCAGGCTCGCGCTATCTGTCCTTGTTGGGCGGCGTTTGCATGTCATTTTATGACTGGTATTGTGACCTGCCTCCTGCATCTCCCATGACCTGGGGTGAGCAGACGGACGTTCCAGAGTCTGCTGACTGGTACAATGCTGGCTTCCTTATGCTCTGGGGATCCAACGTTCCACAAACGCGAACCCCGGACGCGCATTTCTACACTGAGGCGCGCTACAAGGGAACAAAGTCGGTTGTGGTCTCTCCGGATTACTCGGAAGCGGCAAAATTCTCGGATCTTTGGCTGCACCCCAAGCAAGGTACGGACGCGGCGCTTGCAATGGCGTTGGGCCATGTCATCCTGCGAGAATTTCATTTGGATCGCCAAACGGACTATTTTGACGATTATTGCCGCAGATACACGGACATGCCCATGCTGGTGCGGCTCGTCGAAAAAAATGGCCACTATATTCCAGACCGTTTCATCCGCGCGTCAGATTTTGAGAACGACTTGGAAGAAAAGAACAATTCCGAATGGAAGACAGTGGCCTATGACAGCAAATCGAAGAGTTATGTCACGCCCTCTGGTTCCATCGGTTTTCGCTGGGGTGAGCAGGGTAAGTGGAACCTTGAGGCCAAAGATGGAAAGGGTGAAGATGTCGACCTCACAATGTCCTTCATTCGCGATGGCGACAATGGCGAGATCGCAAATGTCGGCTTCCCATATTTCGGCAACAAAGAACATGATTTTTTTGAAGGGACAGACCATGACAGCGTTCTGGTTCGCAAGGTGCCTGCAAGAAAGATCAAACTCGCTGATGGTGAGGCGCTTGTTGCTACGGTTTTCGATCTGTTTGTTGCCAATTATGGTCTCGAACGCGGCCTGAAAGACAAGAATTGCGCCAAATCCTATGATGAAAACCTACCTTATACACCCGCTTGGGCGGAAAAAATCACGGGTGTCCCGAAGAACCAGATCATCGCGGTCGCACGAGAATTTGCATCCAACGCCGAAAAGACCAATGGCCGTTCCATGGTTATTCTCGGGGCGGGGCTGAACCACTGGTATCACATGGATATGAACTACCGTGGCATCATCAACATGCTGGTGATGTGCGGTTGCATTGGACAGTCCGGAGGGGGGTGGAGCCACTATGTCGGTCAGGAAAAATTGCGTCCGCAAACCGGTTGGTTGCCACTGGCATTCGGGCTTGATTGGAGCCGTCCGCCACGACACATGAATTCCACCTCTTTCTTCTACGCGCATACAGACCAATGGCGCTACGAAACACTGAAAGTGGATGAGATCCTCTCACCAACAGCGCCGGACGGCGATTGGGATGCTTCGCTCATTGATTACAATATCCGGGCGGAACGCATGGGCTGGTTGCCGTCTGCACCACAGCTGAAAACCAATCCGCTACAGGTTGCCAGAGATGCGGCGGCTGCAGGTAAGGAGGCAAAGGACTATGTTGCTGACGCCTTGACGACAGGCACGCTTTCGATGTCCTGCGAAGACCCGGATGCGGAGGCAAACTGGCCACGCAATCTGTTTGTCTGGCGTTCCAACCTGCTCGGCTCGTCTGGTAAGGGGCATGAATATTTCCTCAAACACCTGCTTGGCACATCGCATGGCGTGCTTGGCAAGGACCTGGGTGAGGAAGGTCGACAACAAGCCAAAGAGGCCGTATGGCACGATGAAGCGCCGGAAGGGAAGCTCGATCTGCTGGTGACACTTGACTTCCGCATGTCGACTACCTGTGTCTATTCCGACATCGTTCTACCTACTGCGACCTGGTACGAAAAGAATGATCTCAATACCTCGGATATGCACCCGTTCATCCATCCTCTTTCAAGTGCCGCGGATCCGGCATGGGATGCACGCAGCGACTGGGAGATCTTCAAGGGCATTGCGCGGAAATTCTCTGATGTCGCCCCAGAGGTTTTGGGCGTTGAAAAGGATATTGTGCTGGTGCCCACTTTGCATGATACGCCTGGCGAACTGGCCCAGCCGTTTGATGTGAAAGACTGGAAGACCGGCGAGATCGATCCGGTGCCCGGCAAGACCATGCCGACCGTCGCTGTTGTCGAACGTGACTATCCGAACCTTTACAAGCGCTTCACCGCACTTGGTCCGCTTCTGGACAAACTCGGCAATGGCGGTAAGGGAATTTCGTGGAACACGGAACACGAGGTCGAGCTTCTGGGGCGCCTCAATGGCACGGTAACAGAAGAGGGTGTCACAAATGGTCGCCCGAAAATTGAAACTGACATTGATGCGACCGAAGTCATCCTGTCGCTCGCTCCAGAGACCAATGGCGAAGTGGCTGTGAAGGCGTGGGATGCGCTTTCAAAGTTTACAGGCCGCGATCACGCCCATCTGGCTATCCCCAAGGAGGATGAAAAGATCCGCTTCCGTGATGTCGTGGCGCAGCCGCGCAAGATCATTTCCTCACCAACCTGGTCGGGCCTGGAGTCGGAGAAGGTCTGTTACAACGCGGGCTATACCAACGTGCATGAACTGATACCGTGGCGTACGATTACCGGCCGCCAGCAGCTCTATCAGGATCATTTGTGGATGCGTGCTTTTGGTGAGGGCTTTTGTGTCTATCGGCCGCCAATCGACACCAAATCGGTTACGCCGACCATTGTCGATAAGGCCGACGGCAAACCGCATCTGGTGCTGAACTTCATTACGCCGCATCAAAAATGGGGCATCCATTCAACCTATACAGACAACCTGATGATGCTGACCCTCAACCGGGGTGGCCCGGTTGTCTGGATCTCGGAGCCTGACGCCAAGCGTGCTGGCATCATCGATAATGACTGGGTCGAAGTCTATAACTCCAATGGTTCTCTCATTGCCCGCGCGGTAGTTTCCCAACGCATGAAAGACGGCACGATCTTTATGTACCACGCACAGGAAAAGATCGTGAATACACCGGGCTCTCCAACAACTGGGCAACGCGGTGGCATCCATAATTCCGTTACGAGGGCCATTACCAAGCCAACGCACATGATTGGTGGCTATGCCCATCAGTCTTATGGCTTCAACTATTACGGGACGGTGGGAGCGAACCGCGATGAATTTGTCGTGGTCAGAAAGCTCGATCAGGTCGATTGGATGGACGAGCCAGACAGCGACACAATCCCTCAAACCCTGGAGGTGGCAGAATGAAGGTCCGCGCACAAATCGGTATGGTTTTGAACCTCGACAAATGCATCGGGTGCCATACATGTTCCGTCACTTGCAAGAATGTTTGGACAAATCGTGAAGGCGTTGAATATGCCTGGTTCAACAATGTCGAGACCAAACCAGGCATCGGGTTTCCCAAGGAGTGGGAAAACCAGAAAAAGTGGAACGGTGGCTGGGTCCGCAAGAAGAATGGCAAGATCGAACCCAAAATGGGCCCCAAATGGCGCATCCTCGCCAAGATCTTCGCCAATCCGGACCTGCCGGAAATCGACGACTATTACGAACCCTTTGATTTCGACTACGGCCACCTTCAAAGTGCGCAGGAAGGCAAAACCATGCCAACCGCGCGTCCGCGATCGAAGTTGACGGGTGAGCGGATGGAGAAGATCGAATGGGGCCCCAACTGGGAAGAAATCCTTGGTGGTGAGTTCGAGAAGCGATCGAAAGATGTAAACTTTGAAGGTATTGAGAAGGAAATCTACGGCCAGTTCGAAGATACCTTCATGATGTACCTGCCGCGCCTGTGCGAGCATTGCCTCAACCCCACTTGCGTCGCGGCCTGCCCTTCGGGAGCAATCTACAAGCGCGAAGACGATGGCATAGTTCTGATTGACCAAGAGAAATGCCGCGGTTGGCGAATGTGTGTTTCAGGTTGCCCCTACAAGAAGATTTATTACAACTGGAACTCAGGCAAGTCGGAAAAATGCATTTTCTGCTATCCGCGCATCGAGGCCGGTCAACCAACAGTTTGTTCTGAGACCTGTGTAGGCCGCATTCGCTATCTCGGTGTCGTTCTGTATGACGCAGACAAGATTTCTGAAGCCGCATCGACAGGGAACGAAAAAGATCTCTATGAGGAGCAACTGAAGGTGTTTCTCGACCCCAATGACCCGGCTGTTATCGAGCAAGCCCGCAAGGATGGGGTGCCGGAAGCATGGTTGGAATCTGCTAAAACATCCCCTGTCTATAAAATGGCGATGGAGTGGAAGGTTGCTTTCCCGCTGCACCCTGAGTATCGGACATTGCCGATGGTCTGGTACATCCCTCCGCTTTCTCCACTTCAGTCCGCCGCTCAGGAAGGAAAACTGGGTATGGACGGAGACATGCCGGATGTACGTTCCTTGCGTATTCCCGTTCGCTATCTTGCCAATCTGCTGACCGCAGGCAAAGAAGAGCCGGTCGTCTCGGCGCTCGAACGCATGCTGGCCATGCGCAGCTATATGCGAGCCAAGACGATTGACGGTGTCATTGATGAGACTATTGCCGCCAGGGTCGGCATGAGCAGCCAGATGATCGAAGACATGTATCAGATCATGGCAATTGCCAACTACGAAGATCGTTTCGTCATTCCAACGACCCACCGAGAGGCCTCAGAGGATGCCTACGACATACGTGGTTCATGTGGGTTTTCTTTCGGAAATGGCTGTTCTGGTGGGAATTCCAAAGCGGACCTATTCGGAGCAAATCGCCGCAAAGTCGTCCAGACACCGACAGACATTTTCAAGGAGCAGGTCTAATGACTATCGCACTGAAGGTTATTTCGCTGCTCTTGAGCTATCCAGAACAAACGCAGCTGGATGGTCTTACGGAGATGAAACAGGCTCTTAGTAATTCTGAGGCCCCCAAGGGCGTTCCTGAGCTTCTTTCCAGGCTGATCGATGATCTCGCCAGTCTGGATCTCTATGAAGCCCAGGAACGCTATGTTTCTCTCTTTGATCGCAGCCGATCCCTGTCTCTGCATCTGTTTGAACATGTGCATGGAGAAAGCCGTGATAGGGGGCAGGCGATGGTCGATTTGAAAGCGATGTATGAGGATCATGGTTTCGAACTCGACACCAAAGAAATGCCGGATTATCTGCCGCTCTTTCTAGAGTTTCTTTCCGTCTTGCCATCGCAAGAAGCCTGTGCGCTATTAGCCGAAACCGCCCATATCACTGCAGTCGTCGGTGCAAGATTGAAAAAGCGGGGATCAGCTTATGCCCATGCTTTTGCAGCGCTGTCCCTATTTTCGGGGGTGAAACCTGACGAGGCGCTTCTTTCGGAATTGTTGTCGATGAAAGAAGACGACCCGGACGACCTCACTGCACTTGATCGTATCTGGGAAGAGGAGGTTGTCACCTTTGGCGGGAATGCGGGTGAAGGAGCCTGTGGCCCGGATCGTTTGAGAACCCAAATGCGCGCCGCCCAGCGGCGACCAGACGGGGCAGCAACCAATCCAATGGTCTGAGAGGAATGACAATGTTTAGCTATCTCAACACGCTTCTTTACGGGATCTATCCATATATCGCAATGGTGGTATTGGTGGTCGGCTCGATTATCCGCTATGACCGGGAACCCTATTCCTGGCGATCCGGTTCCAGCCAATTGCTTCGTCGCAAACAGCTCATGTGGGGCTCAGTGCTGTTTCATCTGGGTGTCCTCTTCATTTTTGCGGGTCATTTCGTTGGTTTGCTTACACCCATCTGGATATGGGATGCTTTAGGTGTCAGTCACCAGGCCAAGCAAACGCTTGCTGTGGTAGCTGGAGGCATTGCAGGTACCATGGGAATTGTGGGTGCTACATTGCTCGTTCACCGACGGCTTTTCGATCCGCGCGTGCGCGCTCAATCAAGCAGCACAGATACGCTCATTATCGTGCTGCTTTGGGTGCAGCTTTTTCTTGGTCTTTCGACAATACCGGTCTCGATTGCCCATATTGATGGTCACGAGATGCTGAAATTCATGAGTTGGGCTCAAGGCATCTTCACATTTGACTTATCTGCTTCGAGCTATGTTACTGATGCGCCGATCATATTCAAACTGCACCTGTTTCTGGGGCTGACAATTCTCTTCCTGTTTCCCTTTACCCGCCTCGTACATATGCTGAGCGTACCGGTTCGTTATATCTGGCGCCCGGGCTATCAGGTTGTGCGTCAAAAAGGGGACGGTTCCAAAGCCAATCGGGCACCTGCGGAGTAAATCACAATGGCCAATCTTTTGAACACAATTAGAAAGAAGAGTGCCAGGCCCGCGCAAGATGCATCTGAAAGCTATGGCACTTATCAGGAAATAGACACAACCGTCCCGCCCAAAGCGAGGCCGTGTTTCGATCAGATTAGCGTCAATGGGGACGAAATTCCCGAGCAATCGATTCTGAGCGAAGCTCAGAACCATCCGGCAGACAATCCCAGCGAGGCGCTGTTCGCTGCAGCAAAGGCGCTCGTTGTGAGGCAGTTGCTTCTTTGTCGCGCAAAAGAACTGGGCGTAAAGGCTGAGCTCCGCGATGAGACCGAAAGCCGAACTGAAACCGAGGAAGACGCAACCATCCGCCTTCTGATTGAGACAGAAATTGACGTTCCTCAAGCCAGTGAAGATGAGTGTCTGAGATATTACGAAAATAACAAAGAGCGGTTCAGCTCTGAGCCGCTGTGGGAAGCGCGCCATATTCTAATTGGCTTCGAGCAATCAGGCTCCAGACAAGCAGCCCTCGACACAATTCAAAAGCTCTTGGCTATCTTGAAGGAAAAGCCGGCTGAATTCTCTGCACTTGCAGGAGATTTTTCCGTTTGTCCCTCAGCGTCGCAAGGTGGCAATCTTGGCCAACTCTCCAGAGGCAGCACTGTCGATGAATTTGAAAATGCGCTTGAAGAGCTTCAGGAGGGGGAAATAACGCAAGAACCGGTTGAAAGCCGTTACGGTTTTCACATCATTCGGCTGGATCGCAAGATCGAAGGAAGCCAATTGCCCTTTGATATGGTTCAGGAGCGCGTTGCCGGTTGGTTGGAAGCATCGGCATGGTCTAGGGCAGTTTCTCAATATATTGCTCTGCTGACCTCTAATGCCGAAATCAAAGGTATCAGCATGACCGGTGCTGAAAGCTCACTGGTGCAGTAGGGTATTGCGATGAAGAAGCATGATGAGGCCAATCGTATTGCTTTGGATCTGCTTCGTAAAAAGCAGAATAAAGACTGCTTTGCTTCGCCGCTTGAGTTCTTGCTTGATGAGCATATGCGCCAGCGGGCCTTATTTGGCCTTCTCGACAATTTGAGTGTTGGCGCTCATCTGGGCGCAGCATATGTAGAGGCAGCCATCAGCTTTCTGAAATCTGATTTTGCGCTTCATTCCCTCGATGAAGAAGAGGATTTGTTTCCTCTCCTGCGTCGTCGTGTCGACGACGACGGTCAACTTGAGCACCTACTTGGGAAACTCAGTTCCGAACACACACGCGATAGAGAAAGAGCGAGGCTTATATTGATAGGTCTTAATGATGGAGCCCCATTTTCTATAGAATTTCTGGAGTTGCTTCATGATTTTGCAGTGGCTGAACGTCGTCATCTTATCGTTGAAAACGCTATCATTATTCCCTTGGCACGGGCGTGCCTCAGTGCAACTGATCTGGTCATGATAGGCGCCCGTATGGCCGCTCGACGTGGGATAGAAGTCAAAGGTAAAGGCGGCTTTTGAAAAGAGGAATAGAACCAATGCCTGAAGTTACACAGAAAGCCTGTAACTGCGAAGTATCTGATCTACAAAAAGGCTTGATGTCAGTTGAGGAAGCGGTCGAGGTTGCGAAAGGGCTTGCAAAACCGCTCGTAACTGAGCAAACGATCTCAATTCGTAATGCCTGTGGTCGTGTGCTGGCAAAAAGTCTTTACGCGGATCGGTCTATGCCGTTTTTCGATAACTCAGCGATGGACGGGTATGTCCTGCGAGTAGAAGACATGCTTGGAGATGGGCCGTGGACCTTCCCAGTTTTAGGCACTATTGCTGCTGGCAACATTCCAAGACCTGTTCCAGCCCAAGCTGGTGCTTACCGTATTTTTACAGGTGCTCCGGTGCCTTCTGGATTTGATACAGTCGTCATGCAGGAAAACTGTGTGGCTAATGGTTCGATGGTATCAGTGCGTTCAAGACCCTCTCATGGTGACAACATACGCTATCGTGGTGAAGACATCGCTCAGGGCGAGCTTTTACTGGTTGCTGGGACGAGGTTGGAGCCACATCATGTTGGCTTGCTCGCTTCTAATGGTATTCTCAACGTAAGTGTAACACGCCCAGTTAGGATAGGTATTTTGTCAACTGGCGATGAATTGAGACGTAACGACAAATTGGATGGACCTGCCAATATATTTGATGCCAACGCACCAATGTTGATGGCCTTGTGCGAGAGTTCCATGACTGACGTCACTGATCTAGGGATTTTGCCTGACAATCTGGCATTGATGACCGATAAATTGTGTGAGATCTCGTGCCTGTACGATCTGATCATATCGACTGGCGCTGCTTCATTGGGTGCGCGAGATCTTTTGCGAGAAGCTCTCGGCGTTGCAAACGGAGAGATTGTTGCGCATCGTGTTGCCCTCAAGCCTGGAAAGCCGGTTTTTTTTGGCAAACTGGGAGCGTCTTTATATACAGGTTTGCCAGGTAATCCGTTGGCCGTGTTTGTGGGGTTTGAAATCTTCGTGCGCGCGCAGATTGATATTCTTTCCGGTGCTAATCCTAGAAGAACAACGAAGGTAAGGGCCATCTTGAGGCACCCAATCAAAAGAAAAAGCGGCAGGACTGAATTTCTGCCAGCGCGTATCGTTGGGTATGATGAGGGTCTGCCGGTTATTGAGATTTTAGGACATGGCAGTTCTGGCACGCTTTTCCCTCTAGCGCAAGCTGATGGAATGGTGGTTTTATCTTCAGAGGTTGGACATACCAACGCTGGAGATACGTTTTCTTGGTTTCCGCTCTCGACCACTAGCAAGGCCTTGGGAGCAAGTTTTTATGATCAATAACACCAAGCTTGTCGCAGCGGTTCCTTTTGTACAGGACGACCCAGTCGATTCCATTCTTAAAAGAGTGACGGAGACACTTCTCGCTGAAGGGTACAGGGTAGTTGGCTTTCTGCAGTTTGCAACAGATGAGGTGGGAGAGTGTCGCAGAGCCATCGAAGTGGAAAATATTGAAACGGGCGAACGTCATCAGATTATGCAGACACTTGGCCTACACGCCAGGGGGTGCAGGCTTGATCCTCATGCAATGACGACTTTAACAGCAAGCCTATCTAAAGCGGTGGAATTTCATCCAGATATAGTCATTTTGAATCGTTTCGGCAAAGGGGAAAGTGAAGGAACTGGCTTGAGGTCAGTGTTTGAAACCGTTGCCATTGCCAACATTCCTCTGCTGACCCCAGTCAAACAATCTTACATTGAACCATGGGTGGAGTTTTCGGACGGGTTTTCAATTTCACTTGAGCAAGAAGAACAAGCAGTGCTTGTTTGGTGTCGTCAAGCCATTAAATATGCGAGGAGGCTACGAAATGCCGCCTGATCAATATCCAAACTACTTCTTACGTGACAATTTCGGTAGGACGGCGGACTATTTGCGGCTGTCCGTGACAGATAGGTGTGATTTACGCTGCACCTATTGCATGGCCGAACATATGACCTTTGTGCCGAGGAGAGAGGTGCTTACTCACGAAGAGCTTTATCGTCTAAGCCTTGTTTTTATGCGCTATGGTGTGCGCAAGATACGCATTACTGGCGGTGAACCATTGGTTCGCAAAGATATTTTGCAATTGTTCGAGCTTCTTGGTTCACATGTCAAACACAACGATCTGGATGAGCTCACATTAACAACCAATGGCACATTACTCTCACGATATGCCCGAGATCTCTTTTCTGCAGGCGTACGTCGGGTCAATGTTTCTCTCGATACACTCAATGCTGAACGCTATGCGACTATCACCCGTCTTGGCAGAATCGAAAAGGTTTTGTCAGGTCTTGAAGCAGCACGTAGTGCCGGGCTGAAGGTCAAGATCAATGTGGTCGCCGCAGCGGGGAGTTTTGAAAATGAGGTTGATGACCTGATCAGGTTCGCGCATGGGGATGGCATGGATATTACCCTGATTGAAGAGATGCCCTTGGGAGAAGTCTCTCATCAAAGGAGCGACAGTCATCTGTCGCTTGTCAAACTGCGTGCTGACCTGATGCGCCGTTGGACCCTTGAAACGCTAAGCGAGACAACAGGTGGACCGGCAAAATATGTAAGGGTCAAGGAAACAGGCGGCCGCCTTGGGTTCATTACACCTCTGTCCTGCGATTTCTGTTCTGCCTGCAACCGGGTGCGAGTGAGCTGTACGGGCGGTCTTTACACATGCATGGGGAATGAAGGCTCGGTTGATTTGCGCGCAGCATTACGAGGGAGCGAGGGGGATGCTGCCTTGGAGAGGCTCATCCGGGATACCGTTCGAAACAAACCAAAAGGCCACTCATTCAAAATCGAAAGTCATTTGGTCAAAGGTATTGATCGCCACATGTCTGTCTTGGGAGGTTAAGATGCATATTGTTGTCGTTACCATTTCTGATCGCGCCAGCAAAGGCATATATGAGGATCTGAGTGGGCCGTTGATTGAAGATTGGCTTACAACAGCGATTACATCCCCTTTTGATGTAACAAGACGCATCATTCCTGATGGTTTTGAATCCGTTCGCGACACCCTAATTGACCTTTGCGATCAGGAGAGAGTGGATCTCGTACTCACGACAGGAGGAACGGGGCCTGCCCCGCGCGATGAAACTCCAGAAGCGATGCGTGCCGTTCTGATAAAAGAGCTTTTGGGCTTTGGAGAACTTATGCGCCGCATCAGTCTGGACCAGACACCGACCGCCATCCTCTCGCGCCAGACTGCTGGCACTCGAGGGCGAACCTTGATCATCAACCTACCTGGTAAACCTGCCGCAATTCAGTTGTGTCTGGATGCGGTTTTTCCTGCCATCCCATATTGTCTTCACTTGATCGGAGCTGGCGAAATCGAAACAGATCCAAATGTAATCAAGAGTTTCAAACCAGTCGGGTGAACCGATGGCTGTGATCGTCTAGTTGACATTTGATAGATTTATAGCGCGTCACGGTTAGGCAATTTTCGTGCAAAGCGAATGATAGAAATAGCATAATTTTGAATGGATGAATGAAAACATGTACAGCAGTAAGACTGATGAAATAATCGCAAATGCAGTTTTGTATAACTCGGCAGATGCGATTGTTGGCACCGATCGCGAAGGTGTTATCACTTTTTGGAATCCTGGATCAGAGCGCATTTTTGGTTTTGCGGCGAACGTAGCCATTGGGCAAACGCTCGATATTATTATTCCTGAGAATTTACGAGCACGCCATTGGGCGGGTTGGTGGGATTCGATCAATAAGGGTACCAGTCGATATGGGAGCGGCTCTCTTCTAGCTGTCCCAGCTATTAAAGAAAATGGAAGCAAGATTTCTGTTGAATTTACGATCACAATGCTTCGCAATGACGAAGGGAGGGTTGAAGGCATAGTCGCTATTATGCGTGATGTATCTGAAAAATTTGAGGAAGTGAAAAACCTACGTCGAGAATTGGCGGCAAGAAGTATTGATAAGCGATGAAAAACAGATTACGTCTAAGTAAATCATATGCTTGATGAGCATACGCTTCTGGCTGGTATTTCATATATCCAAACCGTGGTCGATCTGATACATGCCAGGTTGGCCATAGACAAAACCGTTGATGAAATGATGATCGGGCATAAGTCGCGAGATTTTTGCGCGTGCGTCGGTAGTGTCAATAAGGCCATGAAGTACAGATCGAAACATCTTTGCCAATCCTAACATATCTCCGGTATGAGGTGAGAGTCGAAAGGCGGATATACCTATGTTTCGAAGTCCCTGCAATTCTTCAAGTATGAGTTGAGAACTATAAGACAAGGTTTGAACGCCATTTACGGCAAGGAAGGGCTGACCGGTGAGACTTCTGACGTCGCGACCATCGGGGTCCTTGTCACAAATGAATTGGCAGTTATCCTTTGAAAGATTATGCAGGCGGGCATGATAACAGCGCGCTGAGAGGGCGAGCGGCAAACGGCCAAAGACCTGCATTTCATAATCCGGCTGCGGGGCTACCTTAATCAGTTTGGCTGCGGTCTTGGCGGATACTTCTGGCGGCAAAACGAAGCGGACGGCACCGCGTTTGGCCAGGGTTTCAATAGTCGCTTCGTTATAGATGTTGATATAGGGGCCGATAATATATTGGCGACCCTTGAGGAAGGCGAGGGCGGTGAGGTCATTGGCTTCAACCGTCAACATATCCTGCTCACATTGCTCGGCGAGGATTTTGCGTTCCCGCTTGGTGGTGACAAGGGCAAGGGTGGAGAGCACCACTTTTTTGCCAGCGCTTTCCAAGCGATCGAGCACATCGGGCAGAATTTTGTCGCGAAAGGGAAGCCGTTTGGAACAGACTGCTTCGCCAATATAGACGAGATCAAAATCTCCCTCATCGGCGATCTTGAAGTAAAAATCTCGCCAATCATCCTCAGACCAGTTGAACAGGCAAGGGCCAAGGGTGAGTTCTGGTTTTTTCATTAGTTCGCACTGAAGAACCCTTTAAGTAATTGAAGGATATGGATTCCCTTGTGGTTTTGGATATGAGAAAATGCCAAGGAGTTTAAGTTGGGCATTCATTTTCTGGCATATTTTCATGAGACCTTCGAAGCGCAAGAGACGGAGTGGCGATCTTTTCAAGGAACGCCTTGATGCAATCATCGACATGGACCATTCATTGGTACGGCTTTCCGGCCTGGTGCCTTGGGATGTGTTTGACGTGGACTTTGGCAAGCATTATCGACCTATGGGGCGGCCAGCCAAGCCTACGCGTCTGATGGCTGGCCTGCATTATCTCAAGCACATGCACGATCTTTCTGATGAAGAGACGGTGGAGCGTTGGGTCGAGAACCCATACTGGCAGTATTTCTGCGGTTTTGAGTTCTTTCAGCACCAGTTGCCGATTGACCCCTCAACAATGACCCGTTGGCGCAAGCGGATTGGTCCGGAAGGAATGGAAAAACTATTGGCCGCTACTGTCGGGGTGGCGATTGAGCGTGGGACCATCAAGAAAAGCAGCCTTGAGCGGATCTCGGTTGACACAACTGTCCAGCCCAAAGCCATCGCACACCCCACCGATAGCCGGCTTTATCACAAGGCCTTGCTGCTCCTGGTTCGTCAGGCCAAACGGGCAGGCATCATTTTACGCCGCAGCCATACCAGGGTAGCCAAGAAAGCGGCCTTGATGGCAGGACGCTATGCGCATGCCAGACAGTTCAAGCGCATGCGCCGGGAGCTCAAGAAGCTGAAGACCTATCTGGGTCGGGTCTATCGCGACATCTGCCGCAAGATTACTGACAATGATGGCCTCAAGCATCGCTTTGCTCGCCTTCTGGGCCTGGTGGAGCGGCTTCTGGCCCAGAAGCCCAAGGATAAGGACAAGCTCTATTCCATGCATGCGCCGGAAGTGGCCTGTATTGCCAAGGGCAAGGCGCGAACGCCTTATGAATTTGGGTCCAAGATCGGCATTGCCACTACCAACCGGGAAGGACTGGTTCTTGCAGCCAGAGCGTTTCGGGGCAATCCCTATGATGGGCACACCTTGAATGACACTATCAGTCAGGCCAAACAGATTTGCGGGGTAGAGCCTGATCGGGTTTATGTGGACCGTGGGTATCGTGGCCATGATTATGAAGGTGAAGCCAAGGTCATGATCTCCGGCCAGAGGCGCGGGTTGACGGCACAGATGAAGCGCGAGCTGAAACGGCGATCAGCGATCGAGGCGACCATCGGCCACATGAAAACAGATGGACGACTTGACCGGAACTTCCTCAATGGCAAAGATGGCGATGCCATCAACGCCCTCTTGGCAGCAGCGGGGCATAACCTGCGTCTGATCCTCAATGCGATCATATTTTTGCTGCTCTGGCTGGGAACAATCACGCCGAAAACAGTCAAAACGAATATTGTACCATTGCTTCGCACATACAAAACTTCAATGGCTTAGGCATTGTTCAGCGCGGACTCATTATCATTTCCCTTTTGCGCTGTTAGCGCCATGTCTTCTGGTAGGAGCCTTTGGTGCTCTTCTGACCCTCCGTTAGCGGGGCAAGCATGGCGTCTAGATCGACACTTCTGCCGGATGCCATAGCATCCACTGCCTGTCGGAAGCTTTTTACCACCTGCGCCATATAGGCCTTGCCACGCTGTCGTCCTTCGATTTTGAGGGCTGTGACACCCGCTTCCTGCAATTGGGGCAGTAGATGAGCGGCATTGAGGCTGACTGGATCTTCAAAAACATACCCAATCTTACCATCGGATTCGAAGCGCCCCTTGCAGAGGGTTGGATAAGCAGCAGGTTCCCCTTTGGGATATTGATTGATAGTGATGCCTTCGAGGGAGCTTTCCAAATGGGCGCCGCGATCTTCATATTTGACCGATCCGGGAGGGGAGCAGACGCCGTTCATGTTGGGAGATTTGCCGGTGCAATAGGAGGAGAGGGAACAGCGTCCCTCGGCCATGACGCAGAGGCCGCCGAAAATGAAGACTTCGGTCTCGCAATTGATCTTAGCATTGATTGCCGCGATTTCCTGAACAGTTCAAACACGGGGCAGTACAACACGCTTTACACCGAATTCATCGACATAATAATTGATCATGTCGGCATTGGCAGCTGCAGCTTGAACCGAGAGGTGCAGCCGTAGATCAGGATGTTTGTTGGCTGCATAATCGAGCATGCCGAGATCGGCAAGAATTATGGCATGCGCATTGGAGACCGCTACTTCGTCAATCGCCTTCTGCCATAAAACTATATTGCCAGCCTGTGCGAAGGTGTTTACTGCCGTCAACACCTTGGACCCTCGAGCTACGGCATATTCGATTCCCTGGCGCATTTCTTTGATCGAGAAGTTGAGCCCAGGAAAGTTACGAGCGTTAGTCTCATTGCGAAATCCGCAATTGACGGTGTCAGCACCGGCATCTATTGCAGTGCGAAGGGCTGCCGGAGGGCTCTGTTGCAAAAACTCTGAGGAGCAGTCGAGAGGCTCAGCCCGGCTGCCACTTAGGCCATAGAGCTCGATGCTCTTTTCTCGAGCAGAGTGATAGCCTCTGCTATAGCTCCCGGACCAACACCAAAGGCCCGCTCGACAATCCGAGCTTCTCCAAGGATGTCATTTGAGAGATTGAAATGATTGGCCTGCCCCTTTCTCAAGGCGCGCATAACCTCAAATCCCTTGATGGTCGCATACGCTGTTTTCATCGTTTTGAACCCACGAACAGGCCTGATCAATTGCTTCAACTTGCCATGATCGGCCTCGACAACATTGTTGAGATACTTCACCTGGCGGTGGACGGT
>NZ_FOVR01000021.1 GCF_900115225.1 Cohaesibacter marisflavi
ACAATCGGTCGACAAAGGCTACCTCAGACCAGCTCCTGTCCATTATGTCACCAAGCATTTACAGCAGCGCATAGAAAGCGATCATTTCAGGGTAAAGAAGAATATGCCCAGGATCGGTGGTTTCCGATCCTTCCATACAGCACGGCGAACCATCGCTGGTTTCGAGGCCATGCTGTGGCTCAAGAAGGGCTTTGACTTCGCGGGGCAATGGACCGTTCGTGAACAGAATGATCTCATTGCTCTCCTCTTCGGACTTCAAAAAGTTAACGAAGCATGAAGACGAGGCCGTTTCCGGCACAAACAAGGCCTGCATAAAACTTTGCGACGAGCCCTTATCGCCCCTATCCCCTCAAATTCACTGGCTTCATGCAAGACACTCGACGGGTGCCAATGGGGTGCGGCTTGTTCCCCCTTACCGGACCGCCCATACATGAGGTCAATGAGGGGGAGCGAGAGGGGAAGGCGGCTGACAGAGGTTATTGACGGATTGATGGGAAAATTGACGTATTTCATTTAATTTCCAAATAGAAACAACTCAAATCATTGCGATTAAACCATCAATTTTCTAGTAAAAAAGTCTTAGAACGGTGGAATTTAGAGGATAGACAACACTATTATCCATATGTACATCATTTTCTTCACATTTCTCAATTGCAGGAGTAATTTTGCATAACTCATGCAAAATCAGCCCATTGAGAAGTTTATAAGAATAATTCTAATTACTTGTTCGATGGAAAATTCAAACATTTGAGTTTTTTTGAGGTGATTTGACCATTTTTCCCATCCGTCGCTAGTGTCTTGCACGCAAATTGAAGGCTTTTTGACACGCAGATCGCTGATGACTGCGCAGGAGAGCCGTAACCTAAAGGGAGTACGAGGTGTCTAAAACCGCGAGAGGAAACGCCTATCCTTCTATCACGCTGGAGGACAAGAAGTTTGTGATAGATGGAACTGCAACAACCGTTTACTCCGGCGCTGTTCACTATTGGCGTCTTGATAGAGATAAATGGGAAGACATAATCAACAAGGTCAAGTCTCTAGGCTTTAATACGATTTCCATCTACATGCCTTGGGAGGCACATGAGATTGAACGGGGGCAGTTCGATTTTGGTCAGGTTGACCCTCGCACCGATCTGGATGCTTTCCTGACCCTGATCGACAAGGCCGGGCTGAAAACGATCGCAAGACCCGGACCGCAGATCAACTCGGAAATGACGTGGTTCGGCTATCCACGCCGCATTTTGGATGATCCCGACCTTCAAGCCCTCAATGCGCAGGGAGGCAAGGCGGTTCTGACCCAGGTTCCGCGCCCGATTCCAGCCGTCAGCTACGCGGCGGACAAGTTCTTTGAGGAAACCGCGCTCTGGTTCGATGCGATCATGCCAATTCTGGTCAAGCACCAATATCCCAAAGGTGGGCTTGTTGCGACACAGGTTGACAATGAAATGGCCTATTTCTTTCACATCAACCCCTATGCCTGCGATTTCCATCCTGCTTCGATTGCCCGTTTCCAGACCTTCCTTGAAGAAAAATACGGCTCGACCGAAGCCATCAGCAAAGCTTATGGCCAGAGAGTTTCAAGCTTTGCAGCTCTGGATGCCCCGCGACGGTTCGAAGGCAAGGCACAGCGGGATCTGCCGCGCCATGTGGACTGGATCGAATATCGTGAAAAATATCTCGTTGATTGCCTGGCACGGCTGGGCGACATGATGAAGGAACGGGGCCTCAACGAAACGCCACTGTTCCACAACTATCCTCATCCGCTCGGACCGGGTGGCGCGGCCAGTGGCATCACGGCTCCCTATAACCTGACCGAGCTGGAGAAACATCTCGATTTCGTCGGTTTCGACATTTATTCCCGCAAGGAGCTTTACAGTCATGTACGGACTGTCGTTTCCTATGTGGTCGGGACGAGCCGTTTCCCCTATATCCCCGAATTCATCGCCGGTGTCTGGCCCTGGTATCTCAATCCAGGCGACCAAAATGACGAGGGTTTTGTCACCAAGGCAGCGCTGATGCACGGGATCAAGGGCTTCAGCCGCTATATGCTGGTTGAACGCGACAAGTGGATGGGCTCTCCCATTCGGCGCGATGGCCGTATTCGCAAGGAAAATGCAGTTGTGTTCGAGATAACCAATGCGGTTGCCACCCAATATGACTTCAAGGATTTCCACCGTCATGCCGACATCCTGCTGATGGCCAACAGGGACTATGACCGGCTTGAGGCTGCCTGTGAACTGCTCTCATTCCCGGGCGACTTTCTGGAATCCCAGATCAGCATGTCCGAATACCCTAATGCCATGACCGTTTCGGGAAAAACCTTTGGCTTTGACGAACCGATCCAGCTTTCCAAAACTAAGTGGTTCAACGGCTTTGCAGAGGTGCTGAACGAGAAAGGTTACACCTACCTGCTCTCGGATACGGCGCTGGGCGAAGAGCGCATGGTTGGTTACAAGGCTATTCTTCTGTCGTCCTTTGAGTTCCTTGCTCCGGAGGTTCAATCCAAACTTTTGGACTATGTCGAAGAGGGTGGCACGGTTATTCTCGGGCCGAAACTGCCCCATCTGGACACAGTTTTCACAGCTTGCGATCTGCTCAAGTCCAAGGTTTTGGCTTCCGCTTCAACCCCACTAGGAAAAGACGGCTCAGATCTGGCCACATCCTATGCGGTTGGCAAAGGGCGCGTAGTTCTGGTTTCCGATCTTGCAAAGGTTTCCGAGGCCCTTGACGCGTCGATGCAGGCAATCGGTGTCGCACCGGTCGTCAAGAATGACCCGCGCATCGACGTTGCAATCCATCGCAACAGCGACAAGCCCGATCAGCTTCTGGTCTATGTGGCCAACCCGACCAGCGAACCTGTCGAAGTGGTTGCAGGCGTTGGTCAGACGGTCAAGTCGATCACCGAAATCTGGTCTGGTGAAACGCCTGGCAACAGCGGCGAAACCTGGAGCGACAGCTTTGCTCCATACACCATCAAAACCTACGCCGTCAGCCTTTAAAGCAGGAGGAAACTGAACATGCTACAAGCATATGTTGAAATGATTGACATCGAGGTTTCCCACTGGAGAAACCTGCAAGCCTTGATGCTTGATTCTGCCAAGGGCAAGAACAAGATCATCATTCTGCATGACAAAGGGGTGATAGAAAAATTCGCCCATAATGATGGCAGAGACATCAATCGTCCGATCTCCCAAATCAGCAATGCCAAAGAAGATGCGCGCGCGGTTTATGAAGCCAACAAGGACTGCGTAGACTTTGTCATGATCCTGGAACGGAGTGCCTCTGACGACTATTTCAGACGCATTCAGGATGCATGGACCGTCAATGACGATATCGACGAATATGTCAATCGTGCCTTCAGATTGATGGGCGAATACGATCAGGACATCGTCACCTATCCAGGTCCGGCCAAGGAACAGCTCGGTCTGCAATGGCGTCTGGGTGCGTCCTATGACGCCATCAAGGGAGCCGTTGAAAGCTTCGTCCCCGCAGAAAGCACAGTTGTCATCGGCATCTGTGAAGAAGAAAGCCTTTGGGCCAGCCTCATCCTCCGGTTCGACGAGGACAAGCGCATCGACATCATTACGTCTGTCGATCTCATGGACCGGAGCTTTGAGGGAAGCCGGGATCAGATTGCCAAAGACATGCTCGAGTGGGCGGCAAAAAAATACGATCCGATCTCTCTGGGCCTGTTCGCCGATCTGCCCAGCGCCAGGGAGTTCCTGAAATCCACCAACAAGGTTCCCACCTTGCTCGAGTTGGTGAAGCGGAAAAAGCTCTCGGTTAATCCGGCAACACCGGAGCTATCCAGCCTCTTAGCAAATATCTGAATTTTACAGATTGAAAAGAATAATCCTCTCCTTCCGCTCAAGGAGAGGATCACCCTCGAATAGAGGAAATTTAAGAGACTAAGCAGGAGGAGTTACGCATGTCTCGTTTTCAGAAATTAACCGGCTTCATTGCAGCCGTAGGTCTCGCTTCAGCTTTGGGAGTCGGCGCTGCCATGGCAGCCGATCCCGACGTTATGCTCGATGAGCTCAAAACCAAGGTTTACAGCCTCGGGCCAAACGGAGAAACACCATCTCCCGCCTCCGACATTCAGCTCAGTGATGAAGAATTGGCAAAAATCAAGGATATGAAAGCCACCGCAGCTATCGTTCTGCACTATGCCGGCAACGACTGGTCACAAGCTCAGGTCAATGGCCTCAAAGCCCAGTTCGCTGAAATGGGCATCGAAGTGCTCGCAGTGACTGACGCCGGCTTCAAACCAGAAAAACAGGTCGCTGACATTGAAACAATTCTGGCGAAAAAACCGGACATCATCGTCTCTATTCCCACGGATCCGATGGCGACTGCTGGCATCTACAAAAAGGCAGCCGATCAAGGCGTAAAACTTGTCTTCATGGACAATGTTCCGAATGACCTTAAAGCAGGGGAAGACTATATCAGCGTCGTATCTGCCGACAACTATGGTAACGGAGTTGCTTCTGCTCTTCTGATGGCAAAAGCCCTGAACGGAAAAGGCAATGTCGGTGCGATCTATCATGCTGTCGATTTCTTCGTAACCCAGCAGCGCTATGACGGGTTCAAAGACACCATCGAAAAATACTTCCCAGACATCAAGATCATTGCCGAACAGGGCATTAACGGCTCAAACCTTGCCGGTAGCGCAGAAAGAATGGCAAGTGCCATGCTGACCGCCAACCGCAAATCGATCAATGGCCTTTGGGCTGTTTGGGACGTTCCCGCTGAGGGTGTCATTGCGGCAGCCCGTTCAGCCGGTGTCAAAGACATCGTGCTGACGACCTGTGACCTTGGTGCCAACGTTGCCATTAATATGGCTCAAAAATCCTATGTCCATGGCCTTGGTTCCCAACGACCCTATGATCAGGGTGTGACAGAAGCCAAACTGGCAGGTTATGGCCTTCTGGGCAAAAAGGCCCCTGAATACGTCGCTCTGCCTTCGCTTGCCGTGACCTATGAAAATCTCCCCCAGGCATGGCAAGAAGTCTATCATCAAGATCTTCCCAAAGACGTCAAGGACAGCATGCGCTGATTGACTTCCCCTGACATGCTCTTTCTGGAAGATGACCCGCTTCGCTCTCCAGAAAGAGCACCCTTTTTGACATTGAGCAGGTCCGCATTTATGCGCTTTCGCGATGTATTGCAGGGCCCGTCAGTCACGAATCACAGCGCAATCAGGAGAAAAATGGAGGAGATAGGGTGATGGCAGACACCAATAAATCCGATGGAACCAGTGCCTGCGGGATAGAGACCGCGCGACAGACAGATCCCCCAGCCATCAAGATGACCGGCATTACCAAGTCCTTTGGCGGGGTTCTGGCTCTCAAAAATGTTGATCTCGAGGTACAACAAGGCCAGATTCATGCTCTTCTTGGCGGGAATGGCGCAGGAAAGTCCACGCTTCTAAAAATATTGCGCGGCATTCACAGCCCTGATCAGGGCTCGATCGAGGTAAATGGCAGACCGATGCTTGTGCATTCGTCGGAAGCATCCCGCCGCGCAGGCATTGCGATGATCTTTCAGGAAATGAGCCTCATACCGAGCTTGACGGCTGCGCAGAATATTTTTCTCAACCGCGAACCCAAAGACACTTTCGGGCTGATTAAGGATCGCTTCTGCCAAGAAGAAGCCGGACGCCTGTTCGAAGAGTTCAACGTCGATATTGATCCTACCAAACTGATTTCCCAACTCAGCACCGGGCAATGTCAGCTCATAGAGATCATAAAGGCCCTGTCCCAGCGCAGCGACATTCTGATCCTAGACGAGCCGACTTCTGCATTGAGTGATGCGGAGGTAGATCTTCTGTTTGATATGTTGCATCGGCTTAAGGAGGCCGGTGTTGCCATTGTTTATGTCTCGCATAGGATGGACGAAATCCTACGTATCGCAGATCATGCTACGATCCTCAGGGACGGACGCCTTGTGCTCAGCGCTCCAATCGGCAACATGTCGGTTGAAAGCATTGTCGGGCATGTCGTCGGCAAAGCCGGGTCTAATCTTTCGGTACCGAAAATCGTAGACGAGACCATGCTGGGAAATACTCTTCTGGAACTCGTTGATGCTTCTGGGCGGCACACGCCACATAATGTCAGTCTCTCGGTCCGGCGGGGCGAAGTCGTTGGCATTGCCGGGTTGCTCGGAAGCGGGCGCAGCTCGTTGGCGCGCATGCTTTATGGCGTCAATCCTATCCGCTCCGGAGACATTCGCATAAAGGGCCGATCGGTCAAGCTCTCAAGCCCCGAACAGGCTCTGAAATGCGGTATTGCGCTCATTCCAGAAGACCGGTTGCGTCAGGGCCTGGTGGTGCAACATAGCGTGGCACGAAACATCTGCCTGTCTGTGCTGGACAAGGTGAGCTATTGGACATGGGTCTCGAGCAAGAAGGTAGCCAAGCTAGTGGACGAGCAAATCGCCTTTCTCCATGTTAAGACCGACAGCCCGAACACCAAGGCCAAACAGCTGTCCGGCGGCAATCAGCAAAAGGTCGTTCTGGCCAAGGGACTGGCCACCCTTCCTGAAATCCTTATTCTGGATGAACCAACAGCAGGTATCGATATCGGCAGCAAGACCGAGGTTATTGGTGTTGTTCGTCAAATGGCAGCACAGAACAAGGCTGTCATTCTCATCTCATCGGAAACCGCAGAACTAATCGCCGGATCGGACAGGATCCTCCTGATGGCTGATGGCAGGATCAAAAGAGAACTGAGCCACAAAGATCTGTTTCCTGAACAATTGAATGATGCTTCTTCATTCCAGGAAGCCCAGCGTCGTCTGCAAGTCGCCATTCAAGAGGTCAATGCAAATGTCTAATGTCACTCTCTCCAAATCACAGAATAGCGTCTCGCCTCTTGCATTCGTTCGGGAGTCCTGGCGCCAGGCCGTTATCTATCTCGGCTTCGCGGTCCTTTTCATCATTTTCTCGATCACCCTGCGCGATCAGGGATTTCTCGACATCAACAACCTGCTGAATATCGTGCGTCAGACCGCTATCATCGCTATTATGGCGGTGGCCATGACATTCGTTCTGGCGGCCGGGGAAATCGACTTGTCCGTGGGCTCTCTTGCGGGACTGTCATCGGTGGTGACTGCAATGGTTCTGCGTGATTACGGTCTTGTTGCCGGGATTTTTGCGGGGCTTTGCATCGGCTCGCTGGCCGGCGTGGTCAACGGTTTTCTGACCACCAAGATCGGCATTCCGTCTTTCCTGGTGACGCTGGCAGCGATGGGAATCTGCACCGGGACATCGATGTGGATCAGCCACACCGCATCCATTCCCATTCTCAACCAGACTTATGCCTTCCTTTTCGGTGGTGGTGATATCGGGCCATTCCCCATTCTGCTGTTCTGGATGGCAATCATAGGCGTGACCGGGCATGTAGCTCTCAAACACAACACATTCGGTCGTCGTGTCCTGGCGACCGGTGGGAATGAGACTGCGGCACAGTATAGCGGGATCAATACAAAAGTCATCAAGGCGCGAGTCATGTTGATGTCCTCCATGGCGGCCGGACTGGCGGGTATGCTCTACGCAGGCCGTCTTCAGTCCGGTCGTTTCCAGTTTGGCGAAGGCGATGAAATGTCCGTCATCGCAGCCGCCGTTCTGGGGGGAACCGGCCTTGCGGGAGGACATGGAACCGTGGTGGGCTCCATCATTGGTGCCATCATGATCGGCATGATCAATAATGGATTGACACTTCACGGTCTCGAATATAGTCAACAACTAGTTGCACGCGGTGCGATTATTGTTCTGGCAGTTGCGCTCAGCAAAAAGAACTGACCGGGATTCACGGTCCCAAAGCATCGACCCCGTCCTGCGGGGTTGATGCGAAAATTTACACAAGAACCCGGGCTATGTGACGTACGATTCTGATCAAGTTCAATTGATGCTGCATGCAATTGGAATCCAAGCAGCGTCATTTTGCTCCAAGTCGGATGGTGGATTTTTGCACGAAAATGCGGGAATTCCGATCTGAAGACCTTAAAGGGCTATTGCGATAGCTATGCCTGAGGAACACTCAAAGTGGTAAAAAAAGTTAACTTACGGGTCATTGCAGAAAAGGCTGGCGTTTCGCTGGCGACAGTTGATCGCATTGTAAACAATCGCCCCAATGTCAGCGCCAATACGAAATGGCGCGTGCAAAAAGTCATCGAACAACTCGACTTCCATACAGGGCATTCTGCCGAAGAAGAAATTGTCGAGCGCGATTGCTACTTTCAGTTCATTGTTCCTCGCGGTCCAAAGAACACCTTCATGGTCAACATGAAAAAAGACATCGAGGAAATGACGCAGAAATTTGCGGCTCAGCGTGTTTTCCTGTCTTTCAGCGATTATACCGAGCTTGACGAGGTTGAGTTGACTCGAGCGCTTGCGCAAGTCGGTCCGGCCACATGCACGGGAGTTGCCGTCATCGCAATCGATTCCATTCATGTGCGCGAGGCAATTGATCGCCTTGTCCGCAAGGGGGTCATCGTGGCAACGCTTGTGTCCGATGTCACGCCCTCGCAACGGCATTTCTCCATTGGCCCGAACAACATCGCTACCGGACGCACGGCTGCCTCTCTCATTGGCAAATTCGCCGCAGGACGATCCGGGCCCGTTGCGGCCCTCATTGGCTCTCGCACGCTTTGCGATCAGGCCGACCGGCGGTTTGGCTTCGAGCAGGTTTTGACCCAGGAATATCCGTCGCTCAAAATCGTATCCGTACCGGAAGGACGAGACGACAGTGCCATCACCAAACAGGTCGTGCAGGATATTCTGTCTCAAAGTTCCGATCTCATTGGCATCTACAATATCGGAGCAGGAAACCGGGGCCTGATTGAGGCGCTGGAAGAACGAGGTCGGGAAAAGGACATTATCGTGGTTGCGCACGAGTTGACCAAGCACACGCGGAATGCGTTGATTTCAGGAACAATCGATGCCCTCATCAATCAGGATTCCAGAGCGGAAATTGAACTGGCAATCGCCTCGATGAAAGCCTATGCCACAGGCGATATCGGCTATGTACCGCCTTCGGTGCCTATCGATATCTATATGCGCTACAATCTTCCCTGATCTCCGTTCGTCAGCTAGGATTGGCTCTGACGCACATTTGCTGAAGTTGGGGCCTACGTCGGACCGATCAGCCGCGCTTGCAGCAGATCGAGCTTTGCGCGTCCGTACATTTGGCGCTTGATGAGCTTCAGACGTGTGATTTGCCCTTCGGTTTGTCCATTTGACCATGGAGAGATGATGGCGTTTCGGACTGCATCTACATCCTTTTCAACGCCGCCGGCAAAAGAGCTAACCAGGCTGTTCTTCGCTGTTTCCAGCCAGCTATTGAGATTTAGCGCTGACTTTGAACGGATCATGGATTGGAAGTTGCCAATGATCTTGCGGGCGGAGGCCAATTCTGGAACATTCACTTCAATCGCAGCCACCAGGATCGCTTCGGATTTTGCCAGGTCATCGCGCGCAGCTGTCATCAGTCGAGCGATCACCCTTGCAGATGGCGTTCGCGCGATCCCACTCTGACCAGCTTTCTCTGCTAAACGCCGGCGTTGCGCCCATTGTGAGACGATACCGCGTTGCCCTGGAAAGCCTTTTGCTTTCATCTCGCGCCAAAGTGCCGAGGCGTTTCGTGCCCCTTCGTCCCAGCGGCTGTTGAGCCAGGGTAGCCAGCTATCCATTATGCTTGGCTTTGTCCGAAACACATCAAGACGCTGGCCACGCAAGACATCACGAACAAGCTTGCGACTGTGACCAGTTTGCCGGACAATCTGCCAAATTGAAGTTCCCTTCTTCTTGAGCTCCCAGATTGCCTCATTCGTCTCCTGCCGGCGCAGATACCCCTCATATTGCAATCTTCCCGCATAAGTCAGAAGCTTGGGATCAACGACCTTGCTACCGACTGCCTGTCTGATTTGGCGCATGGACTTGCCAATCGCATCGAGAAACGCGCGGCTCGAATTCTCCATGAGATGCCAGCGATCAGCCACCTGATCGGCATCTGGCAAAGCTTTCGCTATGGCCTCACCATATCCACCACCTCTGTCACGAGCGACAATCGAGATAGAAGGATGCTTGGTAAGCCATGCCCGAGACGTATCCGGCGTACGGTCTGGTAACAAGGTAATCGGTTGCCGTCGCTCAAGATCGCAAATGATTGTTCCATAGGTTTGGCCGCGTCTAAAGGCAAAGTCATCAATACCGATGACAGAGAGCTTATCGGTTCGTTCCACAGTCCGTCTACGCACCACTCGCAGGAGTGTATCGTTGCTAACGGGTATCATGAGGCGTTCAGAAAAGGCTGCTGCAGGTCTGCCTCCAAGCGCCAAGCCAAGATGGTGCACGATTGTTTCCAGCCTTTGGGTTCGTCGACCATAGCTAGCTAGGACAGCATCATCGAACCGTTCGCAGAAGATACGCCGCCCACACAGAACGGTATCACACCAGAAACGACGTGCCTCAATAATAAGCTCTACACGCCGACCGCACAGCGGTAGGTCCGCTGGCCTCCTCAGATATCGGCTTTGAACACGTCGGCTTGGTCGTCCACAATCCGGGCAAAGCCCCGCTATTGAACGCGGACGCAACCGAATTTGTACTCTCCCGTTTGCGATCTGCACTGAACCTACTGAAAAGCCATCCGGCGCAAGGCTCGCACGCTGAAATCGATGAAGCATAGCTGATCCTCCAATGAACCAGCAAAACCATGCCCAATAATTTCAGCAAATATGAGTCAGAGCCAGATTTGGACCCAATACCACCGAACACCATCCCGGCCCACGGCGAAAGAGATTGTCGTAAAATGAGGTCTGACAGAAGTTCGCTCTCGATTGTATGCTTTTGATGTCAGATGCCTCTTGCATTCAGGGCGGCAACCACAGAAGTTCTCAGTGACATTTAACATCCTTAGGCGTTGATGGGGAATATTTAACTACCTCAGAAGTTAACTATGAATCAACATTTTTCTTGAGTATCTTACAGGCTTTATAAGTATATTTGACGCAGAGCAGTATGGAGAAAAGCCCATGTATATTCGTAGTGTGTTTTGGATTAGTTATGTAATCTTGATATTTGCAGTGATTGTATTCTGTTGTGGCCTTTCTCGGTTGGGTTGGGGACTGATCGGCGTTTTGTTCATTCTCTTGATATTTAGTAGGTACTTTAACCTAACGAATAAAAATAGGTAGTCTTTACAGTGCTGAGCCGATATCAAAGCTTTACTACGAGCGGATCGCTTGTGGTTAAAGATGTCCAAAAGCGGTAATGGGCCAAGTCAAGCCAAAGTCATGCTTCGTTAACTTTTTGAAGTCCGAAAAGGAGAGCAATGAGATCATTCTGTTCAAGAACGGTCCTCTGGCCTGCGAAGTCAAAACCTTTCTTGAGCCACAGCATTGCTTCGAAACCTGCGATGGTTCGCCGCGCTGTATGGAATGATTGGAAACCACCAACCTTTTGCATATTCTTCTTTACCCTGAAATGATCGCTTTCTATGCGCTGCTGTAAATGCTTGGTGACATAATGGACAGGGGCTGGTCTGAGGTAGCCTTTGTCGACCGATTGTTTGATCGTTGAGGGGAATGTATTGGCGCCGTCAGTGCCGATCTTGCCCGGCGACAGGAGTGGCTCTTCCTTGAGCATCTTGTTGAAGAAACGTTTTGCTGCCTCAATATCGCGGTTGGCTGTAAGCAAGAAATCCACGGGATTGCCATGCTTGTCTATGGCCCGGTACAGGAATTTCCACTTCCCCCGCACCTTGATGTAAGTTTCATCTACCCGAATAGACCCGCAATGGGGGGGGCGAAACCGACGTAATCGCTTCTCAATGAGCAGAGCATAGGCCAAAACCCAACGATTGATTGTGCTGTGGTCAACTTTAAAGCCGCGCTCAAGGAACATTTCTTCCAGATCCCGATAGCTCAGTGGATACCGCAGATACCAAGATACCGCCTGAATGATCAGCCATGCCTCAAATTGTCTGCCTTTAAAATCATATTTCGATTTTCGCTTCAGCTTTTCGGCAATGGCATTGAGAATCATACGGTGCTCCTTCAACAAATCGAAGCATCTTCTCGCTGTTAAAATCTCAAGGCTGGGTTAACAACAAAAGGTTGCGGCACGACCGATACGATCCTTATCGTCAACCCAGGCGGGCAAATCTCAAGACATCATGATGTAGGATACTGGCATTGCCGCAGACCGGCTTAGTCCATCCGCCCGTTTTACTCATTGGAACGGAAGCCAATAGGTCCATCAAAGTCCAAAAGCCTTGTTGCGTTTCAGACCGATGACGCCTGCATTTGTCCTTATGCCGAAACCGTCACGCGCTTGAGCAAATAGAAACACAGGAGATCACCTGCGGCGACGAAACGGTTGTTCAGATTCCGGGCTTCCTCGTTTTCGTCGCTACGAGGATTTGACGGGTTGAACGATGCAGAAACCTGCCGGGGCTACTTTTGCAGTTAATCAGCGTGGCGCCCGAGCAATCCGGCATCTTCGAGCGCTTCCATATCCGGCAAGTCTCTAAGGGTCTCAAGCCCGAACACGGTCAAGAAATGCTTTGTCGTAATGTAGCTATAGGGCGCACCAGGCGTCGGACTTCTCGGCCCTGAGGCAATGAACCCGGCTCCGCGTAGATTGCCGATCAGATCACGGGACACCTGTTTGCCGAACAGTTTGGACAACTCATTGCGGGTTATGGGCTGGAAATAGCTGATCGCCGTCAACACTGCGGCCTCAAATTGGGATAGTTTGGCAGCGGTTGAGCGGGTGGGCGCGTTTGATGCGCGAATGACCTCAGCGAAACGCCCCCGGGTTCTGTGCTGCCAGCCTCCGGCGACTGCGACCAGCTCGTAGGGGCGATCGCGCAAGTCCTCAATGAGATCCTCAATCAGCAGATCGATGCTACAGGTCTTTCCGACGACTCTTTGTAACTGCTCGCGAGAAACCGGCTGAGTAGAGGCAAAAATCACAGCTTCAACGCGCAGTATCCATTCGCGCCAGCGCAATGGAGCGGGCCAATCCAGCAATTCCCGATCGAGAAGGGTATCGTCTGATGCTGAACCGTCTTGTCCTCCCCTGCCCTTTATATGCTCTGGTCCCATCATCACAATCCATATATCTTGAAGGATGCGCGTCCGGATAATTCCCTGACCGCCCCCAGATCCTGCAACCGCTGGAACAGACGCCGACTGGCCCAACGGGATAGATCAAGTCCGGGCGCTGAGGACAGGACGGCATCCTCTTCGAGCAATGCCTTGATAACAGGCTCGGCGCCTTTCGTGCGAAGCTTTGGCGCCACCTCGATCAGACAGTCAGCCCGATGCGCGATGGATCGCGCCGATTGCAAGGCCCTGTCTGTCGCGTGGGTCAGGGACAAACACACGGCCCGCTCAAATCCGCTCTCTTCAGGTTGCACACGCCGGGAATCGACTGGCAGGCGAAAGGCCTTGGCATAGCGTTCCGTGACCAGCAGCGGCACGGGGGAGTACCAGCCAAGCCTTGAGGCAATCAGCCAGTCTCCCAGTAGCCAAGCGAGGCATTCGATATCGGGTCTTAAGGCCATCACGGCGGCCAACAGATCCGCGACCGCGAAGGGCACCGCCTTTTGTGCCTGTAGCGCGTCGTCAAAGAGAGTGATCACTCCGGCAAGCGCGTCATCCCAGGGCAGACCGAAGGCGTCCGCCAACCGACGAACGGTCTTGCTATTGACTGTCCCGCTTGAGCGGCTCCAACTCCTGTAGCCCTTGGCGATCCGGCCAGCCGGGCCCGGATCATCCCCCGGCGCGGTGAGCAGGAGCATGTCGCGCAAGGCGGCTGCGTCCTGGCGGCGGCCCGTCATTTGCGAGGTTACAACCGCACAATCAAGGGCTTGGCGTGCCCGCCAGCAACCGGCCCAGACCGGGCCGCTTTTGACGAAATTATCCAAGCAATTCAACGCGATGCCTGCGACGAAAGCCGCGTCTGCAGTCGACAGATTTTTCTCATCCATGCGGGCCCATTGGGGCATGGACGGGATCGGGATGATCGCTGTTGGCGGTTGAGACAGCGGAAGAGTCATGACCTGGGTGCCGATTGGATGAGCGGTTTATGGGGAGATTATTGCATAAAAGCGCACAGCTTGTCTAACATAATAAAAGAATGATAATGTTGCATTATCATTCCTTTTAAGATAGATGATGAAATCATGGCTTCTGACAGCGAAAAGTCCAACCAAATCACCCACAACGACCCGCCGACCAACGAGAGTGGCAGAGAGGGCCTCGTCGTGCCAGCTGAAGAACCGGCACATGGGTCACCAGGCGTCACGTCTCCTCCCCTCTCCCATCTCACCCCCCTGATCGATCGTGCCCGGGACTATGTCGAAGCGGCCTCTTCAACCAATACCCGACGGGCCTACGCGTCCGACTGGAAGCATTTTTCCAGTTGGTGCCGCCGCAACGGGGTCTCAGCCACCTCTGGTGACCCCCAGACGGTTGGCCTCTATATCACTGCCCTGGCATCCGGCGAGGCAACCGCCAACAGGTGCCCTGCGGCCGTTGCCACCATCGAGCGGCGCCTGTCGGCGATCTGTTGGAACCATACCCAGCGTGGCCTGTCTCTGGATCGCAAGGATCGCACCATCGCCACCATTCTCGCTGGCATCCGTAATCGCCATGCGGCCCCCCCACGCCAAAAGGAAGCCATTCTGCCAGAAGACCTTCTGATGATGCTCGACACCCTTGATCCGGGCAGCCTCAGAGGCATGAGGGACCGGGCCATGCTACTGATCGGATTTGCCGGCGGTCTCCGCCGCTCGGAAATTGTCGCCCTCGATCTCGGCCGGGACCAGACAGAGGATGGCAACGGTTGGATCGAGATCCTCAAGGATGGCTTGCTTGTGACCCTGCGCGGCAAGACTGGCTGGCGGGAAGTGGAAATTGGCAAAGGCTCTTCGAGTGCCAGTTGTCCAGTTGACGCCGTGCAACAGTGGATCAAATTTGGCAAGATCGCCCATGGCCCGTTGTTTCGCAGGGTGACAGGCAAGGGCAAGAGGGTTGGCCCTGATCGCCTCAATGCGCAAGAAGTGTCCCGCCTTGTCAAACGAACGGCAGCACGCGCAGGAATCCGGGGAGACCTCTCCGAGAAGGAACGCGAGAAACTCTTTGCCGGCCATTCCCTGCGCGCCGGTCTGGCCTCTTCGGCTGAAGTTGACGAACGCTACGTTCAAAAGCAGCTTGGTCATGCGAGCGCTGAAATGACGCGCCGGTATCAGCGCCGAAGAGACCGTTTCCGTGTTAACCTGACCAAAGCCGCAGGACTTTGAGAGAAGGAAGAGCCGAATGGGACGCCTTGCGCACTCTTGATCTGGACCGCATGAAAGAAGAACACGCCGAATAAGCGCCGGTTTGCCTTAGAGGCATCTAAAAGAAGGAGCATAGCGACCACAATGGGTCCCCTATCATTGTGATTGCAGGCCAGCTTGAGGCCGAAAGAAAATACATATCCCGCGCCAAGCGATCCGCTAAAGCGCTTTTGCCGGTGCGACAGGCACGTAACCTCTCGCGATCTTCTGCGCTTGAAGGCAGCGACACCTTTTTAGAGCAGCTCTGTTATCTGAGAAATACTCAATTTTGACCTGCCCGAACGTACCAATGCGGCCCCAATTGCGGATTAACTGAAAACCCCCCAGTAAATCAGGCTCTATTTTAAAGCGATAAAAGCGGTGCATATTGCGCGATGGGATCAGCTTTCGCAAATGGATTTCCGATCGGATAGACAAGGCCCCTCCCCTATTCTTGACTATGCTATGATGGTAGGAATAGGCATCGAAAAAATCCAATTCATATTGGGAATCAATTGATTGGATTTGATTCATATCGCTTATGGCCAAACTGGCCGTCTGATCCAATGTTTGGCAAACCAACGATCCAGAGCATGTTCTACTTCCCCCCCTCTGAAATGTCTGCTTTCTATGCGCTGCTTTAGATGCTTTGTGACATTCAACATGCTATCATCTATGTCGGCAATCCCATCCCCTTCGAGGATCTGTTAGCTGACACCGTGAAGCTTGATGGGCCCACCACATGGACACCCAACAGCACCTTCTTTAAACGCCTCAAGTCGCCTCAATTGGACGAGATCATGAGCTTCATTGATAGCAAGCCTGTTTCTGCCAACTTTGCCAATATGAAAAAGAGCAACAAGGTGGCGCGGCTTTCATGCCCTGTTCAACAATGAAAGTGATCGCAACGGTCTTTCACCAGAGGCAAAGGACCGCATTGCATCTCGGGTACCGGACTGCATGATCAACCAGCCCTTGACACTAGAGCAGACCTCCAACCAAAAAGAGGAAGCCGAGCAAGACCACGCAGCCTAAACCAGCAGGCCTGCCGCGACCGGACACAAAAGTCTGGCGTGGCGGGTAATTTCCCTTGTAAGGTATACCGTAAAAGGTTAAATTGAGTTTATGACACTACCAAGCAAAGTGCTTAACGCCGTGTTCTTCCGGTCAACCAGTGGCGCAGAGCCTGTTCGGGACTGGTTATTGTCGTTAGATCGCGCTGACAAGAAGATTATCGGAGCAGATATAGCGACGCTCGAATTTTGTTGGCCAATCGGAAAGCCGAAGTGTTCTCCGATCGTCAATGTCAAAGGCATGTACGAGGTTCGGTCGAAAATCACGAGTGGCAGAATAGCTAGAGTTCTGTTTATCATTGATGGAAGCAATATGGTCCTGCTGCATGGTTTTATCAAGAAGACTCAGAAGACGCCACTATCGGAACTGAATCTGGCGAAGAATCGTCTGAAGGAGTTTATGAAATGACGAATGCGACCAATACATATATCGGCAGCTCGCTCGACGATTTCCTGAAGGATGAAGGGTTGCGAGAAGAGGCCTACTCCATTGCCATAAAGAGAACGTTGGCAATGCAGATCGAGCAGGCGCGTTTGGAGCAAGATATGTCCAAATCAGAAATGGCCCGCCGCATGAAGACCAGTGCCTCCCAGCTATCAAGGCTGTTTGACCCTGATAATGATCGCATTCAGTTGGACACGCTGATGAAAGCGGCTGCGGCCTTGGACCTGTCGTTGGAGTTTCGCTTGGTGCCCAAGCAGGCAGCATAAGAGCGACACTTGTTTGAAGACCTTGCATGTCATTTGGCTGAGAACTCATGAGAAGCGCAAAGGGAGTTCTGCCGATGGCGAAGGGTGATACCGACATTAAAGGGGGGCTTAGGGTCTTTGATCCGGCTGACTACCTCAAGACCGGCGAGGCGGTTGGGACCTTTATTGACGACGCCTTCAAAACAGATGATGCAGCGCACATCGCTCACCGCATTGGAATTGCCACACGCGCTAAAGGTATTTCAAAGATTGCTGAGGATGCAGGTCTCTCACCCGAACAATTGAAACAGTCGTTTAGTCACCATGGCAACCCAACGCTGGCAATGACTTTGTCAGCTATGAAGGCAATGGGGTTGAAACTGGTGTGCGAGCCGAGGCTTTCCTTTTGGTGGACAGGTCCAAGCGCTTAGGGGCGCCAAGCGCCTTGCAGAGCAATGGAGAGATTGAAATGCCACTGAAGACAAAGTTGTTTGATGTTGCAGACTATCTGACGACTGAAGAAGACATAAAGGCATATCTCGACGAGGCTTTGGCTTCTGGTGATAGCCGCCTTGTTGCCGCCGCGCTCGGTGACGTTGCCCGTGCGAAGGGAATGACCAAAATTGCTGAGAAAGCCGGTCTCTCTCGTGAGAGCCTTTACAAATCTCTCAGTGACAAAGGGTATCCAGAATTTGGGACCGTGTTCAAGGTGCTGAAGGCCCTCGGCTATTCTCTGCATACCGGAGACGCCGTTGCGGACATCAGAGAGGCATCCTAACACGTCCGGCATATTTTGAAGCTCTTGCAGTGCATACCCCGCGAGAGCTTCAGAAAGCCCTTTCCGACCAGTTTCGGGAGGGGCTTTTTTGTGTCTTGGACCAGAAAACCAGAAGCGGGAAACAGAAGGGCGCTAGGCGCCCTGCTCTATTCCGGCTTCTCTGGCTTGGGCCGTAGCGGGATCAAGGCTGAACAGCTGCGCTGCACCGCGCCGCCTTCCTTCATTCCCTTCGGTCATTGCGTGCAGGCGATCCCCTCACTGGCGTTCGGCGCTTGTGGCCTTGACCCCGCTACGGCCTGTCGCACGACGAGAGAAAGTGAAAGGCGATCAAACGAGCCGCCAGCTTCAACTCGAACGCATAGGGGTATGCATCATGAAACTCACCAAAGCACAGACCAAAGCCCACAATGAAGCCGAAGCCATCCTGACCAAAGACCGCCTGTCTGATGACGAAAAGCTCTTTGTCCTCGATAACTGGCAGGAAGGCGCAAGCCATAACAATGCCTATGCCGGTGCATTCTTCACGCCCAGCGGCCTTGCTCGCGACTTCTCCCTTGAGATCATGAATGGCCATGTCATCGACCTTTGCGCTGGCATCGGGGCTTTGTCCCTTCATGCCCTTTGGTCGGGACGCGCTGAAAGCCTGACGTGCGTCGAGATCAATCCCGCCTATGTCGAGATTGGCAAGAAGATCGTCCCCGAAGCCAATTGGATTTGTGCATCTGTCTTTGATTTTGCCCCTACCCGTCGCTTTGATTGTGCCATCAGTAACCCGCCGTTTGGCAAGGTTCGGACCCGTTCAGAAAAAGGAATGGATTTTGAGTTTCAAGTGATCGAAATTGCATCCCGCATGGCCGAAGCCGGAGCCTTCATCCTGCCCCAGACCTCAGCCGGGTTCCGCTACTCTGGCGAACGCTACTATCTGCGCTCCGAAAGTCGCAAGTTCAAAAGCTTCTCGGAGAACACGGGGATCACCATCGAACCTGGCTGTGGCATTGATACCGAAATCTACCGTGGCGACTGGAGAGGGGTTTCCCCTTGCGTTGAAATCGTGGTTTGTGAGTTTCCCGCTCCTATATTTTCCACCCCCCTTCAAACAGGCCTGTTTGACATGGTGGCATAGGCTGGTTGGCTCGGAGGGGTGAAAGCCCCTTCAGAGCAGATCGCCTTGGGGCAAAGCCAGCCGGATCGAACGGCTGGCTTTGCCTCGAGGGGGCCACACCCGCCCCTCGAGCTCCCCTCCGGCCGGGCTGCCGGTAAAGGTGAGGCGGAAGATTCGACCCTCCTGATCCTCCTTTCCTCGTCTTTCTTATTTCACCATCCAAAGGCTAATCGGGAAGGGCGCTTGCGCCCTGCTTTGTCCCTGTTCTCTGGCTAGGGCCAGATCGGGATCAAGGCTGAACAGCTGCGCTGCACCGCGTCCCCTTCCTTCATTCCCTACGGTCATTGCGTGCAGGTGATCCCCTCACTGGCGTTCGGCGCTTGTGATCTTGACCCCGCTCCGGCCTGTCGCACGACGAGAGAAAGTGAAAGGCAATCAAGCCGAGCGAACAAGGAGCAAATCAATGTCGAACACCGAAGCCAAAATCGAACGCATCGAAGGCGTAGAAGCCACCTATTCCCCTGAAGACAACAAACTACGTCTCTATTCCGATACCAGATTGGACAGCGACACATACGCGCTGGTCAAGGATGCTGGCTTTAAATGGGCACCCAAGCAGGAGCTTTTTGTAGCGCCCAAATGGACGCCTGCCCGCGAAGACTTCTGCCTTGCGATTGCTGGCGAGATCGAGCCAGAAGCCACAACCCTTGCTGAACGCGCCGAGATGAAAGCCGAGCGACTGGACGCCATCGCCACCAACAAGACCCGTAAGGCCAATGCATTCACCGCCACTGCCGACACGTTGTCGCACGCTTTCGAGTTCGGCCAGCCGATCCTTGTCGGCCATCATTCCGAACGTAAAGCCCGCCGCACCCAAGAGCGCATGCATGACAATATGAGCAAAGCCGTTGAGAGCAGCCGTGCGGCCTCCCATTATCTCTACCGAGCCGAGAGCGTGCAGTGTCATGCAGACTACAAAGCGCGGCCCGATGTACGCGCTCGCCGCATCAAAACCCTGCTCGCTGATCTGCGCGACCATCAACGCACGCTCAACGGCTACGCCTACGCGCTGGAAATTTTCCAAGCAAACATATCGAATACGCTCATTATGGAACTGGTCCGCGTCGGGCAGATCGGGATAGTCTGCATTGCCCCCCATGGTGCATGGCAGAAAATGGTCGATGGAGAGATTGACCCGCAAGCCTATCGGCTGGACATGATCGAGAAGCTCACCCGTCTTGTAAAAGACAGCATTGCCCATCGCTGGATCGGTCACCTGTTGAACCGTCTTTCCTATGAGCGCGAGCTACTCGGAGACGTGGCACGCTTTGAAGAAGCCTTGACCCCAACCATCCTTCAGGCTTTTGCCCGTGAGCACGGAGCCGAGAAGCCGAAGGCAACAAAGACGGAGGAGGGGAGCTTTAAACTCGAAAGCCCTGTTCCGTTGCCCCTTCATCTGGTCGGCGGCACGTCTACCAAATGTCTTTCCCTGTCTGATGATGCTTGGCGCGACCTTATGCAGAATACCGGTTATCAGGTGCCAGCCAAGAAAACCGTTAAGCCTTCTATCCTCAACTTCAAAGCCGAGACGCTTGATTTCGAGAACCAGTATCATCCTGGAGACATGATAACCTACACCCAGATCGAACTCACCAAGGCCGAGTATTCCGCCATTCCCTCCTGTTATCGCGGCACTCGTCTTTCCAAATGCAAGACGTTCCGCTTCAAGACCTGTCTGGACCCGCGCAAGCGGCAGCCCGGCCAGTATCCGCAATGGGTTGCTGTCTATCTCTGTGACAGCAAGACCCACCCGATCCCCGACAGCTTGCAGAATGAAGAGGCCAAAGATGCAGCGTAAGCCGGAGGCAGCCAAGACGGACACGGCGCGAAAGCGCCGTGGCTTCATTCCGATGGAAGGCGCAACCCGCAAGCGCTCGATCTACGTCCTTTATGAGAATGGGCGAAGCGTCGATATCGCGTCGGATCTCCGAAGTGCCAAGCAGTTCATGAGAGGATGAGGCAGCCGCTACCAGACGAGAGAGAAGGGCAGGGGTCCAATATCGCGGCACAATTCCTGTCGCGTTTCTCGATCAAACGTTGATTGAAGGCACGAAACTCACAAGGGGGTTAACTAACCCCCTACTTAACTTATTGAAATTACTGATCTTGGTGATTCGTAGCAGTTGCAATGAAATTCTTTAGAGGCCTGTACGGGGTAGAGCAATGCTGCATATACTCGGAGGGACACCGGAAGAATCGATTCTGACAGTTTGGGACCTGATTGCACTAGCAGAGTAAAAGTCCACTGTTATCCCGTTAGCTAGAAACGCTAGATATTCTCTATGTTTTCATAAGTTTATGTCGACATTAATCTTCCATTAACCCTATCTTGCTTGACAGAATGAGACTCCTCAAACATGATCTGCTTACAATTTTTCGTCGGCCTTGATCCATATTCCGTAATTTTGGGGGCCGCTAGGAGATAAATAACGTTATGCAGTCCGTCCAGGAAACAGACACGGAAGAGTTCCTTTCAGAAATGTCGTTGCTGTTGAATCAACAGATCAATCGCATATGGACCGCAACTTATCCGCCTGAAGCTAAAAAAACACTCAGATCTTTTACGGCTAAGGAAGCTGCGTCGCTGATCGGTGTAACGAGCACAAGACTACGGCAGCTTGAGCTTGATGGTGAGATTCCGCCAGTTGCACGATTGGGCAATTCGGCTAGGCGTTATACCCTTTCCGATATTGATGATATTCGTCAGTATTACGCCGCGAAAAAAGTTTCTGACGCATTAAAGTTCCTGCCACGTAGACAAGGTGAGGAGAAGCTTCAGGTCATAACTGTTGCTAACTTCAAAGGTGGCTGCGCCAAGACGACTACGAGCATTCATTTAGCGCAATATCTCGCACTGAAGGGATTGCGGGTTCTCGCAATTGACTTGGATCCGCAGGCAAGTTTAACCGAGACATTTGGGATAAGAGCCGCAATTGACGTTGGATCGATGGAGTCGATCTATGGGGTGGTTTGCTATGATGAAGAACGGCCTGTGATGAAGGATGTAATACGGAAATCCTATTTTCACGGGTTGGACTTTATTCCAGCTCATGCAGAACTAAACTATTTTGAGCATGAAACCCCAGGCGCGATCAGCAACCCCGAATTTGTTGGGAAGTCGCACTTTGTTCGTCGGATCGCGGCGGCGCTTGAGACGGTTGAAGACGACTATGATGTTGTCATCCTCGATGCGCCTCCTCAGCTCTCCTATATGACGCTGAACGCGATTTATGCTGCAACTGGCTTAATCGTTCCTGTGCAACCGGCAATGATCGATGTTGCCAGTATGTCTCAGTTCTTGTCGATGTTGGTCGAGATGCTGGCAGCTTTCAAAGATGCTGGCACGCCGTTTGCACATGATTTTTTCCGATTGCTAATAACTCGTCATAATCCCAACGATGTGCCCCAGACCACATTGGCTGCGATGATGCGCTCACTGTTTCTTGATAAGATCATTGGAACTACTGTGCTTGATACGACTGCAATAGCAAACGCCGGTCTGGAGAACAAATCGTTGTATGAACTGAACCGCAGTGATGTTAGCCGTGACACCTATATTCGAGCGATTGACTCTGTGAACGCAGTAAATGGTGAGATCTTCGATCTGATTGAAAAAGCATGGGGGCGGAAATGAGTGCTAACGATAAAAGGAAGCAGAAGCTAAGTGCTGCTTATGATGTCTCCGATCGTGCAGCTCTTCTCGAGAGCGCAAAGAAAGATGCCGGTCGCCGCTCGTCTGCTTCCATCCCTACACAAGCGCTCAAGACCTCAATGACTGCAATTGAACAGCGGGTAGTAGAACTCCAGAACCAGTTGAAAGAAACAGCGTTCCGGAAAATAGATCCTAAGAAAATTTTAGATTCTGCGGTAGCTGACCGGTTCCCTTGGAGCGAGGATACTGAGGAGTTTATAGCACTCAAGCAGTCTATCCAACTGGAAGGTCAGAAACTTCCGATTCTTGTGCGTCCCCATCCGGAGAAGTCTGAGTATTTCCAAGTCGCGTATGGTGCAAGGAGGGCGCATGCTTGTCGCCTTCTAGGCATTACGGTGAAGGCTTTCGTTCAAGAGCTTTCCGACGAGGAACTGGTTGTTGCTCAAGGTATTGAAAATAATGATCGTACCGATTTGTCTTTCATCGAGAAGGCTCTCTATGCTCGGTCATTGCAAGCCTTTGGGTATGCACATTCCGTGATTGGCAGGGCTATTGGAGTTCAAGACAAATCCAATCTACGGAAACTTCTTCGTATTGCAGATGCAATTCCCAACGAGATTTGTCATTTGATCGGCAGCGCCAATGGCGTTGGCCTGCCTCGGTGGTCTGCCCTCGCGATCGTGTTCGAGGACAGGCAGCAAGCTGCTGAAGACGCTATCGTCAATGCTTCAGCTTCTGCTGCGTGGCAAAAGGCAGACAGCAACGGGCGTTTTGAAATCGCTCTCAAGGTGGCACAGCGCTCCGCGCATAAAAAATCAGCATCAACGAACAAGCGAACCATTGTGTTCTTTCAATCGGGAAATGGTGACAAAATCGTTAAATTTTCGGAGAAGGTTAAATCTCTGGACTTTTCGATTGATCGCTCGAAGGGGGAAGGTTTCGCTGAATTCCTTAGAGAAAGAATGGAAACACTCATCTCTGAATACGAAGCAGAGAAGGGAGAGAAACAATGACCTGATCTGCGGGAAACGAAAAAACCCGTCAATCGGCAAATTGACGGGTTTATTAGATAGACAAAAGCGACAAGCGCTATAGTCCATAGTTAGCAAATTTGACTATAGGTGTGATGGACCCATTTGGCAAGACTCCTTCTTGACCAAAAACGGGATTTCTATGGCTTTTGTCTGGGATACAGGATCTCAAACCGCTGTTTGGCGGGAGGTACCATGTCACAGAAACACACCACAATTGCCAATTTCCGATCTCTCTCGGATGGCATTATCGCAAGCGCGATCCTTGCCCAGCAAGACAATCGCCCGATTATCGAAAAGCATGAGCTGTCTTTGACCCTCAAGCGCGTAGCGCCAGCTTTGGGCATCAAGGGGACGGCCTATCATATTCTTGATATCTTGCTTGGACTGGTTCATGCGGACGACTTTCAGGAAGGCAACACACCCATCGTTGCCATTTCCAATCAACGCTTGGCCGAATATACGCAGCATACGACCCGAACCGTGACGAGAGGGCTTAAGCAGCTCGTTGAAGCAGGTATCCTGGCTTACAAGGATAGCCCGACTGGTCGGCGCTTCATTGATCGCAATCGGGCAGGGCAGGTTATTCAGGCCTATGGCCTTGATTTCACTCCGGCCTGCTTCAACCTTGCTGCTTTCCGGAAGAAGGCGGATGCCTTCCAGAAAGCTTTGAATGCTGAGAGGGAAGCCAAGCGATCCGTGACGCGGTTGGCGCGTGCGATCCTTGATCTTTCCATGCAGGATGATGTGGATCTTGGCAAGCAGGTTGAGAGTGCTCAACGTGTTTTGGATGATACAGGAGCGATGTGGCATGACCGAGCAGATGCCATGACGGCGCTCTATCAGGAGGCCCTCTCAAAGCTTGGATATGATGCAGATAAGTCAGAAGAAAATACAAAAATGTCACCCGCGCATGACACTGGTGTCGTGACTATACCTAATACATCCTATTCCGATAATATTAGTAATAAGAAATTGCGGCCTTGCTCAAACGAGCAAGTCTCAAATTCAGAGAGCGGACAAGCCGCTCAATGGGCTTTTCGAAGAAAGCCTAGACGCGAGATCGAGCAAAAGCAATTACCATTTTCCCAAGACGAAGGGGCAGAACTGGGCAAAATCGATTGCATGGATCAGGTATCCATCGGTTTGGTGCAGACTGCATGCAAAAAGGTGCAAACCGTGACTGGCTGCACCTTCGCATCATGGCAGGAGCTGATGGGATCGGCGCAAATGCTGAAGCTCACAATCGGCCTCAGTGACCGGGATTTTGGTTGGGGTGTTGAACGACAAGGCAACCTGATGGCGCTCGTCTGTTTGGCCGTTATTGTCGAAAAGGCGCTCAGAGATCCGGAGCTGATCTCTCATCCGGCAGCGTATTTCAAGGCAATGATCGACCGGGCCGAGGAAGGAAACCTCAACCTGGTCCGATCACTCCACGGTTTGCGCATGGAGCCTGTCTGATGAAACCAGATGTCCGAATTCTTTCAAAATCCTGTCTCGGCGCAGCTCGGAGGGGGGATGTGAGCGTTGCATCGAAACGAGAACACCGCCACCTTTCCAGCGTTCGGTTTTTCCAAAATCGTCGAGAATATCTGCAAAGTGCTTCGGGCCAAGAAGGCGTGCTGCGAAGGCATCCGCTCGATACTCGACCATTTGCCGCGTGAAATCTGAAAGAAATTGCGACAAGAAAAGTGGAATTTGCGCTACAGCAACAAACAAGAAGTTGATTTGGCTTAGAACTGGTATCCAGCTGAACAGCAAATTTAAAATGAAGATCGCAAGATGCAGAGGGTAGAACAGAAAATTCTGAATTGTCCCGAAAAAGGTATCTAAGTTTTTGTGGTGCCCCAACTCGTGAGCCGCGATCGCAGCTAGCATGTCAACCTGGTTGGGAAATGCTGCGTACTTTCGAAGCATGTCGGTGGTAAACACTATACGGTTGCTTCCATATGCAAAGGCATTGGTGTCATCATCGTCCATCATACGATAGACCACTTGGAATATGCGTCTCTTATTTTGCTTGGCGGCGACCGTAAGTTTTTCGTTGACCTGGGCAATGACAGCATTTTCGCGGACCGAAGGTTTGCGCACTCCAAACCCTTGGTCTTGAATCCAGTTGCCAATTGGCGGAACAAGAAAAGCTAGCACAGCCGGGCCAAAAGAAATGGACAGCCAAAAAGCCCAAAAAATAGGGTCAGTTGCGATAGGGCCATTGTGATTCCAACTCTTGGGAATTTGATAAAAAAACTGCAGAAATAGCGGAACAAGAAATACCAACACCAATGATAGCGCCATTGTGGTTGCCGTCGCAAGCAAGAGCGAGACAATCCTCACCAGATTGACGGCCACAGATGCAAGTATCTTACGCATAGTCTCTATTCTTTAGAGTGTGTTTGTCTTTTCACTATTTTAGCTTTAGCGTCCTGTTAAGTCACGGTATTTATTGAGTTTTGCAGAATAGATGCTTAAATTCTCCCTATCTTTTGTGAAGAAAAGGACATAATGAAAAAGGCAATTTTGGCGGGTTTGATTGCGGCTGCATTTTTGGTTAGTCCCGCGGCCGAAGCATCCAGTCGTCTGGCGGTACATATGACGCAGAAATCAATTCCTATGGCCAAAGTGAAGGCGAAGCGGATCTTTACGAGATCCACTCTCGGCTATTCGGTTACGAAAGAAACCAAAACGTCCTTGCTGTTTAGCAAATCCTTTTCCGAGAGCGACGGAAAAAACATCGTTGAGTTGCGGAACCGCATAAAGGGCAATCCGGTCGCTTAGGTTGAACTGATGTTTTCAAAACACGGAAACCGAACCAAAGTGGCCGGTGACACATGGTTCATTCTCAACCCGAAGGGTAAGAACAAGGATATTTACAATACCAATCACACGAAGACCTATAAGGACCTCAAACGGCTTCTGGCTGAAATCAGGTGAGTGTATTGAGACAAGCTGTCGGATGTCTGAAGGCTGAGGAGATGACCCTCGGCCTTTTTTTCGTAGGGGAAGATTCCGCACCGTCACTTCCTTTTCTCCTCGTCGTCTCGCCCACGACATCAAAAGGCTTGGCTGTGAAGGTGTCCATGACGCGAGTTGATCGGCACAACCGCCGCCATGGCTAAACACACTCTTCCTTCCCCGCATTGGGGCGCGCTCCCATGAGTCCTACGACCCATTTGCAGGGCGCAAAGCGCTCTTCTCATCCCTTCCATCGGAGCGACAGGCCGGAAGCGGAGTGTGAGACGCGCTTTTGCGCTGGCTTCAGAGGGTAAAGTCTCTCATTTTTGAGGTTTTCTTATTGACTCGATTTGAAACCCGAGTGGTCGCAATCTAACAAAAGAAATCGCTGTTTATCGCAATTCCTCTCCGAATATCTCGAAGAATCTGACAATATCTCGTGGAAATCTTGGATAATTGCAATAGTTCAATTTGTTTCGCATTCTATTGCAATTTATTGCAGTTTGTTCTTTTTATGTTCCGAATTACACCCAACGGAATCGCAATCTTTCGTAATTCATCGCCACCTATCGCAACAAATTGCAATAGGTGGGACGGCAGGATAGGTATGACGGTACCGTTCGTCATACGAGAGAATTCTTATTCGCGTTTCACGCTCAACGATTGGTTGAATTTCCCATCACACAGTGAAGACAAATTTACTCAACATTAGTAATGATTTTTGAAATTGTGGAAAAGGAATGGGAGAGGAGTCAACCTCCCGTATACAGGGAGTCACCTTGACACTATGGTGTGTTTTGTAAGTCGCTAGCGGTTCGAGTGGTCTCACTTCCACATAAGACCACCCGAACCTAGCGAACATTAAAGTACCAGTTTAACATTCGCATTGGAGAACCAACTTACCCAAAGTCTGGCAATTGGTCGCTGACTTTCGCGCTTCGCGCTTTGTGCATTGAAGCCTACTAATGGCTGAATCGCTTTGTTATTGAAGCGACCAATTCGCCAATTCCACAAAAATTACCACAAATAGTAAGGGCGCGCCTTTTGGCGCGAACAATACCATGCCGTCTGAACGGACCTCAGTCCGTCAGCCCTATGGTCAATCTCGCTTTGAGGTTGATGCTGTGCTGACGGAAACGCTACAACTTTGCCTTGTGAAGCCAAATTTAAAGGAAGTTTGGTTGGACCTCAACAACCGAGGGCGTGTTTCCAGCTCATATTCTTCCTTTATGCGCAGCCTCAAAAGTGCAGTGAGCTATCGAGATTTCTCGCACCTGCGCTCTATGGCTCGCACCAATTCTCACGAACAAGATGGGTCTGGTCGGGGCAATGCCGGAGGGAATGTCCCGACGACAGAAAATCTCGCTTCGGTTTCACAAAACACATCCCAAAATTCTGAAGCTGCGACCCTGCCAACATATTCAAAAACAGTCGATCAATCAAGGTCAGCGGCTGAACGCTTCCGAAATTCCAAAGATAACCCTTTCCGAAAAATTGATCGCAAAAAGAGGTTTGAATTCTAATGGAAAAAACCTTCCATCTTGTATTGCAAGCAAAGGGCGGGATCGGCAAAAGCCTGACTGCTTCCATCATTGCCCAGTACTACTCCCATAGAGCTGTTTCGGTAACAGCAGTTGATTGCGATCCCAGTACACCCACTTTTTCGACAATCCCCGGGCTGAAAGCTATTCCCCTTCAGATTATGGAGGAAGATGACATCAACCCTCGCTGTTTTGATCAGATGATCGAGACAATTGTTGAAGCAGAGGCTGGTGAACGGATCATCTGCGATATTGGCACGAGTGCTTATGTGCCCTTCACATCATACCTCATTCAGAATGTGGCCCTTCCGTTTCTGCAGGACAGTGGAACGCGCGTTTTGATCCATTCTCCCATTTGTGGTGGCCCTGCGTTTCAGAGCACGCTCGACGGTCTAGGAGAGCTGATTTCACAGTTTGAAACGGCTCAATTTGTCATCTGGGAAAACGAATTTTTCGGGCCTGTTGGTCGGGAAGGGAAGAGCTTTAGCGAAAGTAAATTCTTCCAGACCTATAAAGACAGGATTTTCGAGCTGCTTTTGCATCCTCGCGTTCAACAAGCAACCTTTGGCGCTGACATAAGAGCGATGATGGAGCAAAGTCTCACTTTTGAAGCTGCGATCCAGTCTCCAGACTTCAAGATCATGAGCCGCCAAAGGTTGAGACAGATCTGGAAGTCGCATGTGACTCAACTGGACCAATCCAGGCTTTCTGCTGCGCTTGTTGCCGAAGAGGCCGCAGAATGAGCGGGATCGATCACTCTTCAGATCAACTGGATCTGGAGTGGGATACTCTCAAGAATGAAGATGCCAGAGAAGCCATTATGCGACATTCCGGCGTCATTCTGTCTGAAGATGATCCCATAATGGCGCTTGTGCCCTTGCTCAATGCCTTTTCAGACACGCTTAAAGCCAATCTTTCAAAGGCCATGGATCTCTTTGGAGAGCGCAGCAAATCTGGCGTGCGTGAAGTTGTCGCCACCGTCGATGACAAGCTGAATGAAGCGGTCAGATCGGTCTCCGAGATCAACAATGCGGTGACACAAGAGAATATCGCTACTCACCTTCAGGCCGTCGCTCATTTCACCGAACAACTAACGCTTGTCAAACGGTCCATGCAGCGCATGACCCGTTGGAACGGCTTCTTTTCCTCCATCAACATTCTGGCGGTTATCGCCATCTTTGTGATCCTCAAACAATAGGAAATTACAATGTCGCGCATTTATATTCGAAAATCCAAAACTCGTCTGCCTTTGGCCCTTGCCGGTATGGCCCTTGGTAGTTCCAGCGCCTTGGCTGGCTCTGACTGGGCCTCTCCTGCCACGTCTCTGGCAGAATCCCTTCAGAGCGGCACCGTGAGCATTGCGACTGCAATTATCGGCTTCGGGCTGATCCTTTACGGCATCTATATCATAATTTCAGGGCACTTCGATATTCGGCGGGTACTGACCTATGTGCTCGGCGGCGCTTTGATCATGGTTGGTCCTAGTATTCTGACGACCCTCTTGTCGGCAACGTCATAAGGGAGCAGCACGATGAAAGCACAAAGCAGCGTTGCTACCTATGTGCAAGAGCCGATGAAAATCCTCGGTATGTCACCTTTTCACTTTTCCGTTGTCGTCATTGGGGTGGTTCTCCTTTCCATGCTTGGCGGAGTTGCGGGCGGTCAATCTGTTGCCTTTGTGCTTTTCATCGTGACGATGCCGCTCGGGATTGCGTGGGCCGTTTATATGCGCCGCAAAGATCCTCACTCCGACACTCTTTTCCTTCTGCCCAATACTTTTCTGAGAGGCAAACCAAGCCGCCATTTGGTTGCTGGTGAAAAGAAGAATTTGGAGAAATAACCAATGCTAACCCAAGCATTATTCATGACAACAACAGCTCTTTTTGCTGGTGCGCTCTTTCATCCTAAAACATCGCGCTATTTGCTCGGTGACATTGATGAGGATTGGCTGGCTAACGAGCTGGAATTTGATCAAATCCTTGCTGACAATCAGACCCTTCAATTGAAGGATGGGCAGTATGTCCGCATCTTTACCTTGTCCGGAGTGGCCTATGAGACGCGTTCTCTGGCTGAGCAGGATATCCTTGCAAAAACCCGATCAACTGCATTCCATCAATTTCTCAAACCCGGCTCCTCTATCCGCATTCTTGGTGTGAAGCGATCCAGAGATGTCAGCTTTGAAGCGGAATGGCCGACCGTTACGCTCAAAGAAATTGGAGAGAAAGAGCAGTGCATTTATCAAAATGCTTTTGAGCAAATCTGGTGCCTTGTCCTTACCTGCCCAACTATGAGCGAGTTGGACAAAACGACCAGAGGATTTTCTTCATCCTTCGAAAGCTATGGCCTACGACCTGTTTTCACCGCATCAAAGCTTGATGCCCCCTGTGAACTGAGTAGTTTTGTCAATTATTTGATATGCGGCCAGTTCATGCCCTTCCTACCGCGTATTTCCCAAAATATGAGCGCCAATATTCCGGCTTGCGATCTGGATATCTCATCGGATGGTGTGATCAAAACCACCATTCCTGCTTCATATTTCAACAAAATCATAGCGGTTCGTACATGGCCAGAAACCATGAATGGGCTTCTGATTTCTCAAATTCTCGCGCTGCCTGCCGAGCTAGAGATTTGTCATATTGTGAAGCCGCTGGACACGACACAGCAGGTTGCGCTTTTCACGCGGACTGTCCAAGAGCAAAAGCACAATTTCTTCGGGACTGGAACTCAGCTTGCGGAGTTTGAAGGAGCGCTTGAGGACTTGCTCAATGATGAGCATCATCTCATGGAAACGCAGTTTCAAATTGCTGTCAGATCAAAGTGCGAAGCGAGGCTTGATGAGGTGATCGACAAGATCACCGCAATTCTCGACAAAGCGCGTGTCCTATATTCCATCGAGACAAAAGGGACGTGTGTGGCTTGGTTCAATCGCATGCCAGGTCGAGAGAAGCTTCTGCGCCCATTGCGCCTTTTTGATAGCAACATAGCAACACTATGGCCGTTCCAGTTCTCCCCTATCGGTATGTGGAAGTCACCTTTTGGGGATCGCCCGATCCGATTGTTCAAGACGCCAACGGGCGCCAACTACGCGTTCCAGTTTCACGTATCGGACAAACCGCAGAGCCCCGGCAATTACCTTGTCTTTGCTCCGACTGGTTCAGGTAAGTCCACCCTTATCATGCATTTGCTTGGAGGCCTGTCGAAGTTTCCAAAAGTTCGGAACTATGTGTTCGATTCCAAGGATGGTGCGCGCTTCATGGTCGAGGCCATGGGAGGCGTCTATCAGGGATATGACGAGCTTGCCCTCAATCCTCTGGATACGGACCTGTCGGACAAGACCGCCAAACTCAGGGCGCTTCAGATTATGCGCTTGCTCGCGGGGAACTAATATACGGAAAATATGGAGGCGTTGCTTAGCAATGCCATTGATATGTCCGAATATCTGGAAGTTGGCGAACGGACACTCAACAACATTTTTACGGCTTCCTTCCCTCGTTTATCGACCGAGCACAGGCTTTTTGAAAAGTGGGTCTCCCTTGAAGAGAAAGAGGGACAATATGCCCATGTCTTCAATGCGCCTCGGGATCAGATTTCCGGTTTTCTGGAAAAGTCATTCCTTGCAGGGATCAATATGAACGAAGCGTTGGAAGATCCTCTGTTGGGCCCTCCGGTCATCGCCCACATTGCCAACGCGATTTCTCAAGCCGCTCGCAAAACTGATGGTGGCTTTTCCATCTTCGTCGATGAAGCCGCAAATCTTCTGCGCAACGATGGCTTTCGCAAACTCGCGCTTGAGATGTATCGCGAATACAGAAAGCTTGATGGGCTTGTTGGGTTGGCCTTTCAGGAACCGGGAGCCTTGCTTTCGGTAGAAGGAGCTTCGGGCATTATTGAGAATGCCCAGACCATGTTCTTCTTTCCCAACTCCAACGTCGATACCAAAAATCTCGAACCGCTCAATCTATCCTCTGAACAGATCGCATTCATCAAGGGGCAGGGGGATATGCGTGGTGGCCGACAAGTCATGATCGTCAAGCGGTTCGAAGCCAGCTCCTTCAATGAGAGCGCCATCATCGACATTGACCTTACGCCTTTTGGAGACGCAATCCGTTTCTACCGCTCCGGTCCAGCCCCAATTCGCGAACTCAACGAAATCAAACAAGAATGGGGGGATCAATGGCTATCCCATATCTGAGATCACATTTGCTTGCGGCGTCACTCCTCGTTGCTCTGGTAGGTGCTCCATCGACATCACAGGCTGCGATGCTGGTTGTCGATACGAGCAATCTGGCAGAGGCGCAAAAGTCAGTTGCAGCGCTCAAGAGCCAGCTTGAAACAGCTAAAAACCAGCTCAACACTTTGAAAGAGAGCCTGGAGGTGGCAACTGACCAGCTCAAGAAGCTTCAGGAAGTCAAGAAGGTTGCCGATGATACCTTCTCCGCCATTGGTGAGATGGGGCATATCACGATCCCATCCATCAACTTCAAGAGCTTGGCGAACTCGATTGCGAGTGCAAAAAGTTGTCTCGTTCCTGATTACAAGAACCTGATGCCATCAGTTGATCTTGAGAACATGTCCTTCAGCTCGATCTGTGACCGCAGTTCGGCTTACAGCTCCGGGCTGATCACAAAGAAGGAGAGCCTCCAGACCGGGTCATGGGCAGAAAAGAAGGAAGTGCTCAAGGGCATCCAGACGAACCGGGTCAACACCATCACGGATGCATCTGTCAAAGGTTTGGCGCAGGCCGATCAGGCCATTGAGACAGCCGATGAGACGTTGGAAACCGCTCAGGATTACAAAAAGGCCGGAGAATCTGCCGCCGATATGAATGCCCGTCTACAGGTGCTGATTGAAGTCAATGTCGCGCGCTTGGTTGCACAAAGCCATATGAACCAGCTTATGGCCCAAATGCTCAAGGTTCAGGCCGCTGCGACCATCAATGAACAAGTCCCTGTAGAGAATGATCGGGCTGAAGAGACCGATGCAGAGGGGCAAGAATAATGGATTGCACCACCTGCACAGTTTTTGAGGCCTTCGTCGATAACTCGTCCGGCTTTGTTGATCAGATGGTTTCCAACGTGGAAGGACCTCTTACCGGGCTTGTTATTGCCATTGCAACAGTCTGGATCGTCTGGATAGGTCTTCAGGTTGTCTTAGGCTCGCTTGATGTACCTCATGCGGTGAAACAAGTTGTCTTTATGGTTCTCGGCTTCGGGGCCTTTCTGGGCGTTGAAAGTATCGTCTCGACAGTCTTTGATACGACCATTTCCGTTCTTGGCGGTTTGTCTGCTTCCATTACGGGCTATAGTGGCGCGGGAACCAACGGGATCTCGTCTCTGCTGATGGCAATTGAATCCCAGATTACCAAAGTCATCACGATCGTCTCCATATTTATTGGAGAGCCTAGTTGGGCAGGATCGATATCATATGTGATGAGGGCAATATATGGATTTTTCCTTTTAGTTCCGTATGGTCTTCTGCTCATCCTCTTTCTTGCCCAAACGGCAACCTGCCTGTTTCGGATCGCGCTGATTTGCGGCCTTTCCCCCTTCATCGTTGCTCTATCCGGCTTCCCTTTTGGTTCGGGGCTTTATGCTCAGGCCATCCGCACGCTCATCAGTGCGATTGCAACCATGCTCGCCGTAACACTGGTTTTTTCCATCGTCTCCAAATGCTTCGATGTTCTTAATATTGGAGGCGACGCCTCCCTCTCTCCTGATGACTTTGCAACGCTGACCTCGGGACCGTTTCTGCTTGCGCTCATCATGGGCTGGCTTGGTTGCGCTCTAATGTCAGAAGCCATTTCGATTTCAGGATCTATCGCTGGTGCGATGCTTGGCTCGGTTGGTGCAAGCACTCTTGCAGGCAGAACCCTTGGGGTTGGAGCTGCCGCAGGTGGCGTTGGAGGGGCTGTCACGAAATATGCTGGCAGCAAAGCGCTAGACGGAGCCAAGTCAGGCTACGAAAAATACAAAAATCGCAAAAGGCCGGGCGAAATATCCACCCCTACAGAATGAAAGTCGAAAGGTATTTCAAATGATTAAAGTAGTCCTGAGTGCGCTTATTTTTGCCTCATCCATCACCATGACAGGCTGTTCCACATTCTCGAAAACGGAAATGCCTATCAAACCGGATGGCGTCGATGAAATGCGCAAATCTCCTTGTGCTTGCACTGAGATCCAGTATCAGGCTCCCCGTTTTGAATGGGTGGGTTGAGGTTCCTTATGCGATTTCTAACCCGACTATTCAGAAGGCTGCGCAAGCCCCCTGATCAGGTTGTGCGCATCGAGCCAGTTGAGCGCGTAGAGCCGGAGGCTGTTTCCTCATCATTGATGCTTACGGTCGCCAATGACGAAAAGCAGGTGGGAGGAGACGTGGGGACGAGCGCGTATGAGCAGCAGGAAGACCCTGCTGTCTACTACGGCTCGAAACTGCCATTTCATAAAAGAATTCTCTCTTTTGGCAAGAAGCAAAGCACCAGAAAGCCGAAGTCTGACGACAGGGAAAAAGGAGCAGTACGACAAGCTGAGGAAGGGATCGGCAACCACAGAGCCGTACTTACTGCAGATCCGTTTGCCTTCAAAACGGCAGCGCGTCGGAACGCCTTTTTCTTGCGTTTTTTCGTCGTCTATTCGACAGCCGCGACTTTGGCTATCATTGTTCTTGTCAGCACCATAAGTGAGCTTTTCCCGCTTAAAACAACCGAGTTTGCTTTGTTGCGGGTGGACCCCAATGATGACCGGATCTACTCGGTCGAACCGGTTTCTGTAAAAGTTCCCGGCTATGAGCTGATGGTCGAGAAAATTGCGCGCCGCTATGTTCGCGATATTCTGGCAATTGATGATGTTACCCAGAATGAGCGCTTCAATCGCGTTCGTCGCTATAGCGATAGCGACTTCTTCAACGCCTATCTCAAAGCAAACAAAGATCTTATCTCCCGCGCTCTAGGGGATGGTTTGAACCGATCAATCACAGTGGTCGGCGCAAACAAGATCGTTCGGTATGACGACATCTACCAGTTTGTCGTTGAATTCATCCAGACAGACAAGATCGGGCGAGACAAGCCAAAGAAGCGCCATTTGCGCGCCTATCTCGAACTAGAGCCTCGCCAGCAAGACGTTCAGGAAGTCGACAAATTCGAAAATCCCCTCGGTATCCGCGTCCTCAATATGGCAGTCAAAGAGGAACCTACAAAAAATGAATAAGTCCATATTCGCATCAATTCTGGCCGCTGCGGTTCTCGTGAGTGCACCAATCGCCCATGCTCAGACCGCGATTGTGCGGCAGCCCCCTAATCGCTCTGTTGCCGATAATACCAAAAGCCGGATCGATGGGGCCAATCAGGCGGCCGCGCAGGCCGCATTGGGGCTGGATGCAATTGCTGAGGAGCAGGCTCGCTTGCAAGCCTCTGGTGACTTCGGTGTTATGCAACGCAATGTTTCCATCGGCGGGCAGATCCAATCTGCATGGTCATACAAAACCAAAGGGCAGGGCGTTCATATCGAGGCGCTGTGCGATACGTGCGTCTATAAGGTCCGTTTGCGCGAGTACATGACAACGGCCATCGTCTTGCCAGAGCGAATGGAGATTGAAAGCGTTGATCTGGGGGATACCAATCGGTTTGACGCCAAGCGCCGTACCAAGAATATTCTGGTCGTGAAACCTCTTGGATCTGGGGTTGATAGCTCCATGCAGGTCTATACAAAAGAAGGTCAGGTTCTTTCCTTCTATCTTCGCTCTGAATCGGTGCGGTCCAGGCACACTCCGGACCTTACCTTCAAGATTGAAGACCGGATTGATGCAAGTGGATTGGAGGTCATCAACTTTGTTGATGGTGCCAATGGTACTGCCAGCCCCTCTGTGCAAGGTCAGATGGCCGCAACTGGAGCGAAAGACTTCCTTAAAACAGCGACTTTCGACCCTTCCAAAATTCGTGGTTTCGATAGCTACAAATTGTGGGGTGACAAGAGCCTGAAGCCCGAGCAGGTCTATCGCGACGACAATTTCACTTACATTCAGTATGGCGACAAATGGAATGATATCGAGCTTCCAACGGCTTATGTGGTGGTCGATGACATTGACGAGCTGGTCAACACGCGCGTTATCGGTACGACATTTGTCGTTGAGTCAACGCATCGGTTGATCACGCTCAAGAGCGGCCAGTCCTACATGTGCATCCAGTATTTGGGAGACTGATCATGGGATTGTGCACTGTGTTCCTGGCTCTCAATATGTCATTGGGGGGGCTATGCCACCAACCCCCTTCAATCCCGCGTGGTGTTGGGGAAAGTGATCCTCAGGTTTTCGACTATGAGAAACCAACGCCTCCGCCGCCCCCTCCCAAGCCACACGTCATAACAATGCCGCCTGTTGTTATCAATAAGCAGGTCGAGGTTCCGGTTGAGAAGGAAGTGGTCAAGGAGAAAAAGGTCACTGAATACGTGACGCAATATCTTCAACCCGAAGTGAAAGAGGAACCCGGCCCTACGTCTTTGCAGATTGCCTTGCAACAGGAAATGCTTGAGCGCCGTGCTGCCCAACAAAGGCTTGTTGCGGTGGATCTTGATGGAGAATTGACCAGTACGCAGGCTCCGGAAGGGCGCTACAATGCGAACCTTCCGAATTTTCCGCCGCCTGATGGCATTGACAAAGAGAACAGCAAATACAGCGCTCAGCGCAGTTATTCCACCACTGCGGTGGACAATACCCGTATTCTGGCCGCTGACCGTGTCATCACCGGCATTCTTGAGAATGGCGTGAACTCGCAGCTTTCAGACAATGGATCTGTGATCGTGCAAGTCTCTCGTGATGTTTACGGGGCTCACGGACGAACCAAACTGGTTCCCAAGGGCTCACGCATGATCTGTCACTATGATGAAGTCGATAAGGTCGGGCAGACGCGTGTCGGCTTTACATGTAATCGTATTCTTCTGGCTGAGAGCCGCGCTGAAATCTTCCAGCTCTCCTCTCATATTGGTGATAGCCAAGGCTATGGTGGTCTCTCGGGCGAGGTCGATAATCGCTTCTGGGAGAAATATGGCAGCGCCATCCTGACGACCGCGCTTGGGTCGGCAGTCGAAGCCGGCGTTATGGCTGCATCTTCAGCTGATCAGTCAGATTCCAATATCATCGGTAATGGAGCATCCGGAGTTTCCGAGAATGTGGGGCAGATTACCGCCGCCATTCTTGAAGACACAGTTGATCTTACCCCGATCATCCGAATTGCGCAGGGAACCCGCGTGCAAATCCGACCAGAGAAAGACTGGTATCTGGCCGATCCGGTCAAATCAAACTAAGGAGCAAATCTATGAGATTGCGAAAGCAATTGAGCTTGGGATTTGTGTTAGCAGCTTTGCTCACACCAAATCTCGCTATGGCTCAATCGTCACCCGATAGTGGTGCGCAGGCAGCAACGACAGATCCCGCTTTGGCAATATCGGGTCCAAGCGACGCCGAAGCGGTTATCAAGGAAAACCTGTTTACCGTTGTGCCCACGCTGGAAACAGCAATGACGGAAGAAGGATCTCCCGTCAATCTTTCCTTCTCTGGCTCTCCCAATACGGAGACACCAGTTGATCTAAGCGGGATCTCTGCGAAGGGGGTTACGCGCACCGTGACAGTTGATGGCGAGAAGATCGCCCAGGTTGTTGTTACCAATCTATCCAACGAGGATGACGCGTCAGTCGCTCTTTCGGCCGATAAATTCACCAGTCAGTTCAATATTGACTCTGACATATTGGAGCCAACAACGGCCATATCTGTCAACGGGAATGAAGAGGAGTTTGTCACTGCTGTCAAATCCCTCCAGAAAACCCCACCTGAAGAAGAGGAAGAGCCCGAAGAAAAGGGCACGGAGAACGGAACTGATCGAGGCACTTCCACAAGCGGTGGAGGGAGTGCAAATGATATCGCCGGTTCTTACCAGACCCCTGAGAGGATCGAGCCGGAAGAAGAAGAGCCTGAAGATACTGTTGAAGTTCGTGTGACGACTGTCGGCTGTCCGGTTGTCATTGACGAGACCCAAGGGCTTGTTCGTGTGCAATCCAAGAGCCAGACCTTCACCAATGGAACGATGACCTCGGAAGATGCCTGCACCGATAACGGTACGACCTATACCATCCAGAAGTCCTATACGACTTGTAGCGATGTGGTTGATCTGGATGGTAAAACCGCTAATCCTCAATATCTGTCCTACTATATTGACGCTGAGGCGACCCGCAAGGAGATCTCCGACTGTCAGCCAGATATCGAGAAAACCTATAAAATCTCCGAGATTGAGAATGGCTGTTCTGTGTCGGTTGATATCGACAATATGAAGGTTAGCCGGAATACGTCTCTTGTGTATACAAATGGCAATAACACCCAGATCAAGGTGCAGGATTGTTCACCATCGGAGACATTGGAGGGGCGTGTCGCAAACTTTTGTCGTTAACCCAGCCTTGAGATTTTAACAGCGAGAAGATGCTTCGATTTGTTGAAGGAGCACCGTATGATTCTCAATGCCATTGCCGAAAAGCTTAAACGGAAATCGAGAGATGACTTCAAGGGCAGACAATTTGAGGCATGGCTGATCATTCAGGCGGTGTCCTGGTATCTACGTTACCCGTTGAGCTATCGGGATCTGGAAGAAATGTTCCTTGAGCGCGGCTTTAAAGTTGACCACAG